>CAVVFB010000001.1:0-1232701 GCA_963747365.1 uncultured Bacteroidota bacterium
GGTGCAAGCGATTGCGGGGCGGGTGGCGTTCCTGAGCGGGCAGGCACGCGATGATTCGAATGCCACAGGGGCGCGTGAGGACACGCGGGGTCCCAAGGGGGGGCGAGCACCTGCGGGCGGACGAAGCAGTGCGGGAGTGGGTGCCGTGCGGACGGGATGATGCCCGGCAGCCTGCCGTCGCGCCACCCCATGGCTGCCCCTTGACATGCGGGTTTTCCCGCGGTACAAGACGCGTGAGCAACTGCAGGTGCGCCACGCATGACTTCATGGCATCCGCCGGTGTCGCGCCGGGCTGTCATCGTGACGGTCCAAACCAGGAGGAGTCGCAAATGAGCAGGACCAGGGTGTTGGTTGGCACAAAGAAGGGCGCGTTCACCCTCACATCGGACGGAAAGCGCTCGGCTTGGGAGGTCGGCGGCCCGCATTTCGGCGGGTGGGAGATTTACCACATCAAGGGCTCGCCCGCCGACCCAAACCGGGTGTACGCTTCGCAGTCGACCGGTTGGTTCGGCCAGCGATCCAATGTTCGGACGACGGCGGCAAGACCTGGGAGCCGGCAGGCAACAAATTCGAATATGACGGGGTCCCCGGCACGCACCAACGACTATGACGGCTCGCAGCACCCGTGGGAATTCAAGCGCGTCTGGTACCTCGAGCCATCTCTGACCGACCGGACACGGTGTACGCCGGCGTAGAGGATGCGGCGCTGTTTCGCACCACTGACGGCGGGCAAAACTGGCAGGAACTGCCCGGGCTGCGGGCGGTAAGGGCAATCTGTGGGCGCCGGGCGCCGGCGGCATGGGGCTGCACACCATCCTGCAAGACCCCGCAACCCTAAACGGCTGTACACAGCCATCTCGGCCGGCGGTGCGTTTCTGCTCCGACGACGGTGGCGACACCTGGCAGGCGATCAACAAGGCCTGACATCCCCATACGAGCTGCCCGACCCAGGCGCCGAGGTGGGCCACTGCGTCCACAACATGGCGCTGCACCATCCCGTCCGGATGTGCTGTTCATGCAGAAGCACTGGGATGTGATGCGCAGCGACGACGCCGGCGAATCCTGGCACGAAATCAGCGGCAACCTGCCGTCCGACTTCGGGTTTCCGATCGCCGTTCACGCGCAGAGCCCGAGACCATCTATGTGGTGCCTATCAAGAGCGACTCGGAGCACTATCCCCCCGACGGGAAGCTGCGCGTTTACCGCAGCCGCACGGGCGGCAACGAGTGGGAGGCGCTGACCAAGGGGCTGCCGCAGGCGGACTGCTATGTGAATGTGCTGCGCGACGCGATGGCGGTGGATACGCTGGACAGCTGCGGCGTGTACTTCGGCACGACGGTGGTAGGTGTACGGCTCCGCCGACGCGGGCGACACCTGGGCGCCCATCGTGCGCGACCTGCCCGCCGTGCTTTCCGTTGAGGTCCAGACGCTGCCATGATCCGCGTCGTGATTCCGGCGCACCTGCGGACCCTCGCCCGCGTGGACGGCGAGGTGGAGGTTGAGGTCGAGGGTGCCGTGACGATCGGTTCGGTGCTCGACGCCCTCGAGGCCCGTCACCCCGTGCTGCGCGGGACCATCCGCGACCACGCCACGCGCAGGCGCCGGGCATTCCTCAGGTTTTTCGCCTGCGGCGAGGACCTCTCCCACGATCCGCCGGACAAGCCCCTGCCCGACGCGGTCGCCCAGGGCGGCGAACCGCTGCTTATTGTCGGAGCGATGGCGGGCGGAGGGCCGCGCTGCCGCCGTCACTGCCACTTGTTCCCGCGGTCAGAGGAGCCGTAGCGGTAGAGGTCGCCGTGCGACACCGTGCCGTTGGTGGCGTCGTAGGGCATGTTCTGCTTCTGCCACACGGAGAGCCCCACGATGGTCGGGTCGGTGAAGTTGTGCGTGTTGTCCGGGCCCACCGAGTAGAGGCGCCAGGACACATCGGCCTTCCCGCTGCCCCAAGACGACATATCCCGCGTTGGGTGTCGGGAACTCGCTTGGTGCGATCGGGCTGATGTTTGCCCGCTGCACCCACGGAATCCAGTAGTCCTCGTCGTACTCGTATACGGCGAACTCCTTGAAGTTCTGGAACTCGGGGAACCGCGCGAACGGGTCGTTGGGCACGCTGGTCAGGTAAGACACGGGCGTGGTGAGCGGGGCAAGGCGCGCCGTGTGGCTCCAGATCCAGCCGTTGCCGTCGCGGGCATACGGCCACGAAAATGTTGTTGGGCAGGCCCGACGGCGGGCACGCATTGTAGTCCACCGAGTAGGCCTCTATCCCGGTGGCAAGGGTCCGCATATCCGCGAGGCAGCGCGAGATCTTGCTGCGCGTCTGCGCCTCGAGGAAATTGGGCACGGCAATCGCCGCGAGGATGGCGATAATGGCGACAACGATGAGAAGCTCGATGAGCGTGAATGCAGAGTTTGTCCTTCCCCGCATGAGAAACCCCCTTTAGTGGAAGCATTTGCGGGTGGCGGCGGCGCGGCCTGCGAGTGCCGCGCTGTCCGGCGCCGACCCTCCCGAAACAGGGATCGCCGGGGCGCTGAAATGCAAGACAGCATTTGCGGCCGGCGTAGTGGACCGCTCCAGTGTCCTGCGGCTTGACACCGGCCGTTCCCTTCACCCCATTGGAGCGCGTCGAGCCTCCGATGGCGGATGCCGCGACAAGAGCACCCTCAGAACAAGGAGATTCAGTGGTGACCCAGCGCAGGATCCTTGCCGCAATCCTGTTTTCCGCCGTTGCCTGGTGTCGCAGCCGGCGGCGATGTTCCGCTCGCCGGCGCTGGCCCCAGCCGCCGACGCCGCAACCAGTGCGTCGTCCGAGCAACCCGTGCGCCTCTTCCCGAAGATGGAATGGTGCGACGGCGAGTGGACGCTGCGGATCACGGGCGAACAGCGCCTTCGCTTCGAGGAACGCCGCGACTTCTCCATGAACACGGAGACCCACCCGAACAGCTACGGCATCGGCCTGATGCAGACCGCATGAGCTTCGTACCTGGCGAACCGTTCGCTCATCCGGGTCTTCCTGCAGGTGATGGACGCGCGGCAGATCGGGGCGCGGGAGATAACGGACACGAACTCTTCTGATTTCAACATCGACGAGCTCTTTGTCGACATCGTGGACCATGAGGGCTCGCCGCTGACCCTGCGCGTCGGCAGCCAGGAGATGGACATAGGCAGTCGGCGCCTGCTCGAGTCGTCGAGCTGGAGCAACCTGCCGACCATCTTCTATGGTGCGCGGGCAAATGTGTATCGCTTGCAGCCGTTCGACACCGACGCATTCCTCGTGCAGCGGGCAACTACACCGACCCTGGACCCCAGCTCGTCCAACGTGACTGGCCCTCCCGAGCCGCTGAACCGTGTGTGGCTGTACGGCGCGCACTCGACAATCAAGGCGTGCGCGCCGGGGTTGTCTGGACTTCGTACTACATCGGCGCGTCCGACCGGGACGACGACCGCACCTTCCCCTACGCCTCGAAGACGCCACAGGGGGGGCGCATACGGCACCGCGAGCCGGCACACCGTGGGGGCGCGCGCCTACGGGCCGGTGTGGGAGCGCGAGGGCTGCGGCACGCTGCGTACGATCTCGAGGGCGCGTACCAGTTCGGCAGGCTCGCCGACGAGGACATCAGCGCGTCTTCGCCGACGCCGATGTCAGCGACGAGCGGGACGCCCCTGGAAACCGAGGTGACGCTGCTTGGCAACATCGCCAGCGGCGACCGCAACCCGAACGATGGCGAGATCAACACCTTCGACCCGCTCTACGGCACTACCCACGCAACCGTACGGCCTCATCGACTTCCTGCGCCTGCAGAACATGCGCGAGATTGCCGTGATCGGCGACCGTCAATCCGACGAAGAAGCTCAAGCCAGTACCGGGCCTGCACCAGTTCTGGTCGATTCGAGGACGGACTCGTGGTACAATACACGCGGTTCCTCTTACGCGCAGGACGCCACCGGCCAGTCGGGCGGGATCTCGGGCAGGAGATCGACTTCACCGCCACCTACAAGCTTACCGCCAATGCCGAGGTCGAGGGCGGTTACGCCCACTTCTTTGACGGCAGGTTCGCCGACAAGAACGGCAGGTCCGACCCGGCCGAACTGGCCGGACGCGGAGTACCGGCTGAGCTTCTGACCGCCTTCGCCGCCCGCCTGCGGGCGGGACACGGGCTGCCTGATCGGCTCAGGGACACCGCGGCACCGGGGTTTTGGCGCGCCCGAGCGGTGCCGGGTCATGACGACCTGCCAGATCTGAACATGCCTGGCGCGGAATGCCGCCGCGCACGAAAGGAGGTAGTATTCCCGACATCCGCTTGAACCTCTCGTCGTAGCGTCCGCGCAGCGCGGCCACTGCAGCCTGAAAGCGCTCGTTCCACGCCATGAGCGTGCGGTCGTAGCTGGGGAAGAGGTCGCGCGAGTCCTCCGCATCAGAAACCGGCCCTCGCGGCTTTGGCGATCTGGGCGATGGTCGGCAGCATTCCGTTCGGGAAGATGTGCTTCGCGATCCACGGGTTGCTGCCGCTGCTTCTTGGCGGCGTCCGTTGTTCGCCTATGGTGTGAAGCAGGAAGATCCCGCTGTCCCTCAGGCATCGCCAAGCCATGTCCATGAAAGCCTCATGGTTCCTTGGCCCGACACGCTCGAACATGCCGACGGACACGATCTTGTCGAAGCTGCCCGTGATCGAGCGGTAGTCGCGGCTCTGATGAAGCTCACCGGGAGCCCCGCGCAGAACTCCCGGGCGAAACCGAGCTGCTCCTGTGAGATGTTGACGCCGGTGACCTCGCAGCCGTGGCGCTCGGCCGCGTAACGGGCCAGCCCGCCCCACCCGCAGCCGATGTCCAGCAGTTGGTCCCCCGGGGAGAGATTCGAGTTTTCCGGCGATGAGCGCCAGTTTGTTCGTCTGGGCCGTGTCCAGGTCATCCGTGCCGCTAAAGTATGCACAGCTATACTGTTCGTACTGATCGAGGAACGAGAAGAACAGCTCGTTGCCAAGGTCGTAGTGCCGTTCGGCGACCATGTGTGCCCGCGCTCTGGACTGCAGGTTGAAGAGCAGCCATGGCACCTCGCGCAGTGCGTGGCGGAGGCTGCCTCCGACATCACGGTCGACGCCGCTCCGAAGCAGCCTGAGGAGCATCTCGTCGATCCGCGGGCAGTCCCACCACCCGTCCATGTAGGATTCGCCCAGCCCCAGGCTCTTTTCCCGCCAGACGCGCAGGTAGAATCTCTCGTCCGTGACACGGATGTCCCATGGGGTTCGCGCCGTCCACCGTGATGCCGGCACGCCCAAGCAGATTTCGTATGACGCGTGATGCCATGAATCAGCAGACCCGCCTCCGGGAATCCACATACAGTTGCTGGATTATCGGCTTGCGCGCCTTGGCTTACAAGACTTTTCCCGCCCCATCAGCGCGGGGCGGGACCGCAAAGCGAGAGTCCCGTCGGGTTGTAACGCACCGGGCATCGGCGCTCTCCCGCCTCTTGACACGCGGCGGCGGAACGAATGTCCTGCCCCCGTAGCCTGCAAGGAGACGCGAGAAACCCCAATGTTCGAGAACCACCATCTGGACGAGTTCATGGAGCACCACCGCTTCACCGGGCTCACCTACGACGATGTGACGCTGCTGACGCAGTATGCGGACTTCCTGCCCGCCCAAGCGGACCTTGCGACGCAGCTGACGCGAGAGATCCGCATGAACGCCCCGTTCATCTCCGCCGCCATGGACACGGTCACCGAAAGCGCCATGGGAATCATCATGGCACTGGCCGGTGGCATCGGGATCGTCCACAAGAACCTCGAACCCCAGGCCCAGCGCACCGAGGTCAAAAAGGTGAAGTACTACCTCAACGGCTTCCTCGCCAAGGCGCGCACCCTCACGCCCGACATGACCATCGCCGAGGTGGAGCAGCTGCGGCGCGAGAAGGGCTTCCGGTTCTCCAGCTTCCCCGTGTTGGACGCCGACCGCCGCCTGCTGGGGATCGTGACCGCGTCGCAGTTCCGCTATGCCGAGTCGGACGACACGCGCATCGCCGACATCATGGTGAAGAACATGGTGACGGCGCCGCCCACCATCACCGTGCAGGAGGCGTACCGCACGCTTCTCGACCACAAGATCAGCATCCTGCCGGTGGTCGCCGCGGACGGCACCTTCGCCGGCCTTTACAGCTTCAAGGACCTGCGGCGCATCGTCCGCGAAAAGAGCGGCACGGAGTGCGTGGACGGCACCTACTCCCTGCGGGTCGGGGCGGCGGTGGGGCCCGCCGACCACGAGCGGGTGGAGTGCCTGATGGAGACCGCGGTGGATGTGCTGGTGGTGGACACTGGCCCACGGCCACACGAGGGGCGTGATCGAGATGGTGAGGTGGATCAAGTCGCGCTGGCCCGGCCAGCAGGTCATCGCGGGCAATGTGGGCGCGGCGGAGGGCGGCCTGGCGCTCGCCGATGCCGGCGCCGACGCCGTCAAGGTGGGCATCGGGCCGGGGTCAATCTGCACCACGCGAGTGGTGGGTGGCGTGGGCGTACCCCAGTTTACCGCCGTGTACAACTGCGCGCGCGCCCTGCGCGGCAGCGGTGTGCCGGTGATCGCCGACGGCGGCATCCGCCACAGCGGCGATGTGGCGAAGGCGCTGGCCGCCGGGGCGTCGTGCGTGATGATGGGCGGCGTGCTGGCCGGCACGGACGAGAGTCCGGGTGAGCGCGTGCTGATCAGCGGCAGGCAGTATATCGCCTACCGGGGCATGGGCTCGCTGGGCGCGATGCAGCAGCGCCACGGCAGCGCCGACCGGTACGGCCAGAAGGGCGTGGCGGGCGACAAGCTCGTGCCCGAGGGGATCGAGGGGCTGGTTCCCTACAGCGGCCCCGCATCGGCGGTGCTGCACCAATTCATCGGCGGCCTGCGCTCCTCCATGGGTTACCAGGGATGCCGCACGATCCCCGACCTGCAGCAGCGCGCCCGCGCCATCGTCGTCACCGCATCGGGCAAGCGCGAGGCGCATCCCCACGATGTGCAGTTCATGCGCGACACGCCCAACTACCGCGCCGTGGAGGAAGAGTAGCCGCGTTCGGAGTTCAACCTTCAGGTTGGCTTTGGCGTCGCGGCAGAGCGCGACGGGCCGGATGCGACGGCGGAGCGTTCGCACCAGCGCGGCGTTGAAAACGGACAACCCCCCGGCGCCTTCCGGCGCCGGGGGGTTGTCCGTTGTGCATCTGGTTGCCGGCTGTCCGGCGCTATTCCATGAACTCGATCAGTTCTTTTCGGCGGCTGGGGTGGCGCAGCTTGTTGAGCGCCTTGGTCTCGATCTGGCGCACGCGTTCGCGCGTCACGTTGAAGATCGTGCCGACCTCCTCCAGCGTGCGCGGGAAGTCGTTGCTGCCGATGCCGAAGCGCAGGCGCAGCACCTTCTCCTCGCGGTCGGTGAGGGTCCTCAGCACCTCGTCGATGCGCTGCTGGCGCAGCAGATTGGATGCCGCCATGGCCGGGTTCAGGGCGTCCGGGTCGTTGATGAAGTCGCCGAAGGTGCGAGTCGCCGTCCTCGCCGATGGGCGTCTCGAGGATGATCGGCTGCTGGGCGATCTTGAAGATCGCGGCGGATCTTGTCGACCGGCAGGCCCATCTTCGTCGGCGATCTCGTCGGGCGTCGGCTCGCGGCCCAGTTCCTGGACGAGGAAGCGGCTGACGCGCGAGAGCTTGTTGATCGTCTCGATCATGTGGACCGGGATGCGGATCGTGCGCGCCTGGTCGGCGATGGCGCGCGTGACCGCCTGCCGGATCCACCATGTGGCGTAGGTCGAGAACTTGTAGCCGCGCTGGTACTCGAACTTGTCCACGGCGCGCATCAGGCCGATGTTGCCCTCCTGGATCAGGTCCAGGAACTGCAGGCCGCGGTTCGTGTACTTCTTCGCGATGGAGACGACGAGGCGCAGGTTGGCCTCGACGACCTTCATCTTGGCCTCGTGCGCGATCTTCTCGCCCGCCTCGATCTCCTTCACGATCACGGCCAGTTCGTCGAAGGTGTTGCCGGCTTCCTTCTCCAGGCGCTTGACGATGCGCTGGGCGTTGCGCACGCGCTTGTCCATCTTGATGAACTGGTCGAGGCTCAGGCCGTGCTTCTTCTGCAGCGCCTTTGCCTCGGGGCTGTTCTTGCGCGTCTTCTTGACGATGCGGCGCAGGTCCTCCTCGCTGAGCATCGTGCGCAGGATGACCTCGCTGGATCTCGCTGTTGGCCTCGTCGATGCGCCGGTGCACTTCCTTGATGCGCTGCGCCACCTGCTCGATGATGGAGAAGTTGAGGTCGATCTTCAGCAGGTGCTCGAAGATGGTCTGGCGCCGCTTCTCGATCTCCTTGTGGATCGAGGTGCGTTCCTTCGCGCGTGATGGAGGGGTCCTCGAGGATGTCGAGCTTGTCGAGAATCTCCGAGTAGAGGTTGAGCACCACTGTCGAGGTTGTCGAGCACATGGCGCACATAGCGGTTGCGCTCGTCGGGGTCGCTCTCGTCCACGTTGGCGCGCAGGATGTCGTTGAGGTTGACCGCGCCGCTCTCCACGCGGGTGTAGATCTTCTTGAGCTCGCCGGCGGTGGCGCTGGCGCGCGCGATGGCGGCGGTGATGTCGTGGCGGCCCTTCTCGATCTGCTTGGCGAGGGTGACCTCCTCCTCGCGCGTCAGCAGGGGGACCTTGCCCATTTCCATGAGGTAGAGGCGCACGGGGTCGTCAATCTTGGCGCCCTCGTCATTGTCCTCCTGGACTTCGTCGATCCCGCGCTCGATGTCGGCGGGCTTGTCCGCATCCTCTTCGTCGTCGGCGTTGTCGGCCGCCTCCGCCTTGTTGGCCTGCGCGACGACTTCCTTGTCGTCGAACACCTCGATGTCGAGTTCCTCGAGTTCGTCGAGGAGGGTCTCCATGTCCGACGAACTCACATCGTCGGGCAGGAATTTGTTGATGTCTCCATAGGTGAGGTGGCCCTTTTCCCGGCCGAGGTCTATCAGTTGCTCAAAGTCATTGGCGCGTGATTCGGGAGCTGGTTTCATAAGCACTTCCCAAATCCTTCCACGGTTCCGTCCATGCTGCCTGCGGGAGTCATCGCACTAACCGGTGGTCGCTAAGTCTTCGAGGGGGCGGTCGCTTATATGTGGCGAGTACTCTCGCCGTCTCCGGGCTGGCGGGGCTTCCGTGTCAACTGTGACGCGAGCGGTGGGACGGAAGCCGTGGCGCAACTTGAAGGAGACTTGAGGGGGCGCGGCCCGATGAAGCTTTTGGCGGTCGGTAAGGCTCTTCTCGCCTGCTGCCTTTCGGAACATGATATGCCGCCCGCGCCTCGGTTGCTCCCCCAGAGCGGAGCGGCGAACCGAATTTTGTGGCTGCCCGTCACGGCAACCCTTCTGTCCGGCACGAGGCTTCAGACAAGGCCAAAACCCCGTGTATTCACGGCTTCGTTACAGGCCAAGGGGCAATTCATTTGCCCGTTGCCGCCCCATCCCCCGTCCATTGCGTCCACCCCGTCCACGATGTCCACTTGGGGCATCCCGTCCTTTTCCGCCCACTATCCGCGCGAGGTTCGCCTTGAAACGATCGCGCCGCTCTGGGCAGCGTTTCAGGCGAGATGGAACCGCGCGTTGGAATCGTGATCACCGGGGCGCCCCAGCACGAGGCGTTGGCCGGGGAATTTCGCGCGCTTAGGGCGCTTGGCATCGCGGCGCAAGTCGTCGCCGCCGACGCGCGCTTTGCCGCCGACGCGTTCCGCGACACGGTGGCGCGGCTCGCCGCGGACGGCGTCGGCGCGCTGCTGGTGGCGGGAGGCCCCGAGGCGGTGGCTCTCGCCGAAACCGCGTCCGACCTGCCGGTGGTGGCATTGGATCCGGCGCAGCCGGAACTGGCGGCGTGGCGCGCCGCGCGCATCCTGGCGCTGGCACAGCCGGAAATCAGGGTGAGGCTCGGCGAGTACCGGCAGATGCGCGCGCGCCAGGACGCATTCGAACGCACACGCCTCGCCGACCTCGAGCGCCGCCGCACCGGCGACGCCGCACCCGGCACCCACGCCGCCGGGCGCCGTCGCGCCGGACTTCACGCCCCATCCCAGGGATGCCGAGGACCTCGCGCGCCTCGAGCGCGAGCTTGCCGATCCGTCCCTGCGCGGAAGGCCGCCCCAGCCCGCACCCGCGCTGCCCAAGCCGCTCAGCTACACGCCCGCCCTTCAGGAAGTCTTTGCGGCCGCGCGCGGCATCGCCCGCGCACAGAAGAACGATGAGGTGACCTCCGAGCATTTCCTCGCCGCGATGCTGGACACCCCTGGCAGCGCCGGCCACGCCGCGCTCGTTGCGGCGGGCGCCGACCTCGAGACGCTCGCGGGCATGATCGCCTCCCAGTTCCCGCCTCCAGGCGCCGCCAACCCGGGCGTGTTCGCCCTGGGCGAGGAGGCGCAGGACATGCTCGATGTGGCAAAGCAGGTTGCGCGTGACAACCACCGGGAATGGCTCACCACCGCCGACCTGCTCGAATCGCTGGCGATCCTGAGCGACTCGTCGGCATCGGAAGCGCTGTGGGCGTGCGGGCTGACAGCGAATGCCGTTGCAGAGGCACTGCGAAGAGCGCCGGTGGCCGACGAGGTGGCGCAGGGCGAGGCGCGCCGCGGCCCGCCGCCCAAGCCCGAACCTGTCGCGACGCTGGATCCCGGCGAGGTTGAGCGGGTGCGACGCAGGGCGATGCCCCCCGCGCCCCTGCGTCCGGCGCGCGAGCGCGCGACGCCGGCGCCCGAACCCGCCCCGGAGACCGACACCCGTTTCCCGGAGCCGTCCGCCGCTGCTGCGCCGCCGTCCGGCCCGTCGCGAATCGTGGCGTGCAATCCTGACAATCCGGAGATAGATGTCGTGGAGGACGCGGCGGACCGCGTGCTGGAGGGCGGCGTGATAGCACTGCCCTCGGACGCGGGCTACATGCTGGCGTGCGATGCGACCAATGCCGCCGCGGTGGCAAGCCTGCGTGCGCTGCGCGGCATCGCCGACGACAAGCCCGTCGGCGTGTTTGTGCACTCCACCGCCATGCTCAAGCACATCACCCGCGCGGTGCCGCCTTGGGCAGACGCACTCGCCGAGGCATTCTGGCCGGGCCTGCTCACCATCGTGTTCGCGCGTCACCCGAACAGCTTTCGCGCCGTCTCGCGCGACGCCACCATCGGCGTCCGCATCCCGCAGGACTATGTGGCGCTCAGCGTGCTGAGCATGGTCGGCCGCCCGGTGGCGGCGGTGCGCGCCGATGGCGCACATGGCGCGCGGGTGACTACCGCCGCCGGTGTGAAGGCGCTCCACCCCGAGGGCGTGGCGCCCATCGTGGATGGCGGCGCGCTCGACGCCGGCGCGGGACCCACCATCGTGTCCGTTGCGGGTGGAAGCCTCAGACTCCTGCGGGAGGGGGCAATCCCTGCCGCGCAAATCGAGGCCGAGTCAGGCGAGACATTCGACACCTGAGCCGCGCCGCCGTCCCACGCAGTCCCCGCGCATTGCAGAGATGCGTTCTGGCGCAGCCGCGCGAAGCACCCCGAACAGGGGTGCCACACGAAGAGCTGCGGGTGAAACGCACGGTTTCAGGGAGATCCAAATTCGACGCTGAAGGGGTCGAACAATCATGCAACGATCCACCCCCACGCGCGACAAAATCAAGATGCCCACCCGCCGCCCCAATCCCACTGGCTGCTGGCAACTGGCCACTGCTTCTAAGGCATCAACCGCCATGCGTTCATGATCACATCGTTGAAGGTCAGCAGGATCGCCAAGCCGATGATGATCACGATAAAGACATTATATATGCGGATCATCACGGGCGCTGGTAGCGGCCGGCGCGTGATCGTCTCGATGGTCGCGAACAGGATGTGCCCGCCGTCGAGGACCGGCAGCGGCAGCAGGTTCATCACCGCCAGCACGATGTTGAACATCGCGAACATCTCGATGAACCACATCACCCCTTCCTGCGCCGCCTTGTAGCTCATGGTGGCGATGGCGATGGGGCCCCCCACATTCTCGCGCACCGTCTGGAAGCTCTTGCGGAATAGGTTGCGCAACTCGGTGAGGTAGAACACGGACCCGAAGAAGGCGCGAGAGAACGCCTCTTTAAGCGCGGCCCCGGCCGGCAGTTTGTGGTACCCGGTGGGGGGCGAGCCCCATGCGATGCCTATCTGGCCGCGCTTGGGGAACTCGGGGTCGGGGCGCACCTCGGTCTGCACCTTCACCACCTCGTAGCCGCGCTTTTCGTCGCCCCGGCGCACCTCGATGGGAATCGTGCGGCCCACCGCGGCGCGAAGCAGGTCCGTCGCCTCGCTGAGCGTCTCCACCGGCTTGCCGTCCACCGACACGATCGTGTCGCGTGAGCGGATTCCCGCCTTCTCCGCCGGCAGGTTGGGGATCACCGCCGCGATGAATGGCGCCTGGCGCGGCAGGATCGCCACTTCCGGCCAGTAGTATCCGAGCGCCGCATAGGGTGGCACGACATGCTTCTCGGCGATGCCGTCGCGCGACACCGTGACCTCGATGGTGTCTTCCCCGCCAAGCTTCATTTGCGCCAGCAGGGCGGCCTCCTTGACGCTCTTGACGGGCTTGCCCTCCACGGCAAGCAGGCTTTCGCCGGGCTGAACCAGGTCCGGGTCGGGCCACAGCGGCACCTGCACGGTCTGCGTGGTGCCGTTGCGTTCCACGCCCACCGCAAGCGTGGCGGTCTTCCCCGCCTTCTCGGCCTTCTCCGCCTGCGTCACAAACGCCGTGAGAAACTTGTCGTAGTTGTCCACCGGCTTCCCGCCCACCTGCAGCACCAGGTCACCGGGCTTCAGGCCCACCTTCGCGGCATCCACCACATCGATCTTGTCGATCAGGGGCTTGGGTCGCTCAGCGCGGTGGAAGCCAATCCACGCCATCAGGAAATAGATCAGGACCGCGGTGAGGAAGTTGTTCATGCAGCCCGCGCCGAAGATGAGCACCTTCTGCCAGTACGGCTTCGCCCTCAGCGCCGCCATCTCCTCCACAACGGTTTCGCTCATCGTCTCGCGCGGCTTCTGCGCGTCAGTCCCGGCCTCCGCGCCGTCGTCTTTCGCGTCGCTCTCCAGGTACTCCTCGATCGCCTTCGAGTGCATGCCCTTGAGTTTCACATAGCCGCCGAACGGGACGGCCGAAATGCAGTACTCCGTGGGCCCCCAGCGGCGCTTCCACAGCTTCTTGCCGAAGCCGAGCGAGAAGGTCTCAACATGCACGCGGAAGAGCTTGGCGAAGAGGAAGTGGCCAAGCTCGTGCACGAAGATCGCGACGGAAAAGGTGAAGACGATAGCGGCAACGCCGCGCAGGACATCCATACTGAGTCTCTAACATTGCCCGCCGAACCGCTTTATTCAGCGTGCCTGCGGCGTCAGGAGGGCGCGCAGTGCATCTCGGAGCATGATTCGGTCGCTGCACGCTGAACCCGTTTGGATTCGGGGAGGAAAACACCGAAAGTTGGACCACAAGTGTCATCAACGACCGCTTTGGCAGACTGCGTGACGCTGTTGACTCAGCCATCGACGACTTCCCCTTCGGGCCCAAAGGCGCGGAATTCGTGGTACAGGGAAACTTTCAGTTGTTGAACCGGAACCGCTTTGGGCGGCTCCTTCGGGGCTGATACTCCTCCAAGCCCAGCGCCCGCCCGGGGCTGAAGAATCTCTGAGCACACCATCCATTCATTTGGCGCCGTGTCCATCTTGGCATTCGTGTGCATCGTACCGGGCGGTGGGGCGACACGGAGGCGGTGTGTGCACGCATTCATGCTTGTTGCACGCAGTTTTCCGACCGCGCGCGCCGGTCGAGAGACTGGGCTTCCCAGGGGGAACAGCCGGTCGCGGGAATGGCGGCGATGTTGCACCAGATGAGTGCCGCGGATGCACCCGTGTGGTTCGCTGTTGCGCCCTGCCGGCGCCGGTGATGGAGTGCGCGGGATTCTGCGACCCCACGGGGTTCCAGCGCCAACAACCAAGATGACCCAGAGCGAGCCAAAGATACCATCCCCCTCCGTTGCGCCCGTACGCGAGCGGCGAGCGCCCCACGGGTTCGAGCCGCCGCTCGACCCCGCCAACGGCGTGGAGGTGCGCGCGGTGTCGAAACGCTACCGGATGCTGGCCGAGTCCGCGGGCCGCCTTTCGTCGCTCATGCTCCACCGCCTGCTCACGCGCCGCCACCGGCGCGATCTGTGGGCGCTGCGCGATGTCTCGCTGGATGTGCGCCGCGGCGAGATTCTGGGGATCGTGGGCACGAACGGATCGGGCAAGAGCACGCTGCTGCGCGTGATCTCGGGCATCACCGCACCCACGGAGGGCGGCGTGCGCATCGCCCCGCGGGTTGCGGCGCTGCTCGACCTCTCGGTCGGCTTCCACCCCTCGCTCACCGGATACGAAAACCTGCGCCTCGCGGCGTCCATCCTCGGCATCCCGCAGGAAGAGTTGCGGCGGCGGCTGCCCGACATCGTGGCGTTCAGCGGCATCGACGAGGAGTATTTCGACCAGCCAGTGCGCACCTACTCGACGGGAATGGTGACGCGGCTGGGATTCTCCCTCGCGGCGAACACGAACCCCGATGTGATGCTGATCGACGAGGTGCTGGCGGTTGGCGACGCGGAGTTCCAGGTGCGCAGCGCGCGCCAGCTGCTGGAGTTTCGCGACCACGGCAAGGCGATGGTGTTCGTGTCGCACCTGAGCGGCGCGATCGCGGAACTGTGCGGGCGCGCGTTGTGGCTGGAGCGGGGAGTCGTGCGCGCGGACGGCCCCGCCAGGGATGTGATCCGGCAGTACGACGCATTCCTCAACCGGCGCATCTCGATCGCCGAACACAACGAATCGCCCCACGCGACGGATGCGCGCGCGACGGGGCCCGAGGCGGCGGAACTGGACGCGCCGGTGCTGGACGACGGTGCGGGGGCAACGCCGGCGCGGTTCGCAACGGGAGGGCGCCTGCGCGCGCGGGTGGAGGTTCGGCCCAAGCGGCACATCGAGGATGCCGACCTGCTGGTGCGCGTCACCACGGTTGATGAGGCGCTTGTGGACGAGTTCCTCGCGTCGGAGCACGGCGCAATGATGCCGCGGGGCGCGTCGCCATTTCGCGTCGCGGTGACTTTCGACCCGCTGATTCTCTATCGCGGCGGCTACACGGTCACTTTTCTCCTCGTCGGCCGCGGCGATCCATCCCGCGTGCTGGCCGCAGGCAAACCCGCGCAGTTCGAGGTGGAGATGCCCTACACTGCCCAGGCCGTGATGCCCGCGTGGCTGCCGTGCGAGTTCGAGATGGAGTGACCCCGGCCTGTGGGTCAGCCGCCGCCCCGTTTTTCCTCCGGCGTGGCGTAGGCCATCCAGTAGACCACCGGGATCACCACGAGCGAGAATGTGGTGCTGACGAACAGGCCGAAGATGAGCGACCATGCGAGGCCGCTGAAGATCGGGTCGAGCGTGATGGGCCACGCGCCCAGCAGCGCGGCGGCAGCGGTCAGGAAGATCGGCCGCGCGCGCACGGTACGCTCCTCACGATCGCATCCTTCAGCGTCATCCCTTCCGCGACCCCCAGATGGATGAAGTCGATGAGGATGATCGAGTTGCGCACCACGATGCCCGCCAGCGCGATCATGCCGATCATCGCCGTGGCGGTGAAGAAGACCGGGTTTTCAAACCCGCCGACGGGGCCGACATCACGCTGTTCAGCAGCCAGAAGCCGGGCATGATGCCGATCACCGTGAGCGGGATGGACATCATGATGATGACCGGCAGCAGGTACGAACCCGTCTCGTACACCAACAGGATGTAGATGCCGAGCAGGGCGGCCGCGAATGCGATGCCGAGGTCGCGGAACACATCCAGCGTGATCTTCCACTCCCCTTCCCCGGACCATGTGACATGGATGCCGGCGGGCAGCGGGTTGCGGGCGATGTCGCCCTGAATCTCGAGCACCGCCTCGCCGGGGGCCGTGCCTGCGGTGTCCGCAAAGACATACGCCACCGGCCTGAGGTTCTTGTGGTAGACGGTCTGGCTCTCTTCGGTCTCGACAAACCTCCCGATCTCACCCAGCTGCACCTGCGCGCCGGTTTCGCCCTTCACATACAGCCCGGAGAGTTTGTGGACGGAACTGCGGTCCGCGCGCGACAGGCGCAGGCGCACCACGAGGCGGATTCACCTCGGCCCGGCATGGAGTGCGCCGGCGATCCGCTCCGCCCAGCGCGGCGCCGAGCGTTGCCGCCACCCCGGCGGCTGAGATGCCGCTCAGCGCCGCCTTTTGGCGGTCCAGTTCGAACACCAGCTTCGGTTGCACGGCCTCCACCGTGGTGTCGACTCGACGACCCCGGTGATGTTCGGCAAGGCGGGCGCGCACTTCCTCGGCAGCCTGCTGGATGTGCGCGTAGGGCACACCGGGATCGCCGCAGACCTCGCCCGTCAGCGTGGCGATGACGGGCGGCCCGGGCGGCATCTCGACCAGCTTAAGCAGCGCCCCGTGGCGACTCTGCGACTTTTTCAAGCTCGCGGCGCACCCGCAGCAGCATGGCGTGGCTCTGCATCTCGCGCTGCGTCTTGGGCGCAAGGTTCACGCGTATGTCCGCCTGAGTTGGTCTGCGTGCGCATGTAGTACTGGCGCACCAGGCCGTTGAAGTCCATGGGCGATCGGCTCGCCGACGAGCACCGAGTAGTTCGCCACCTCCGGCTCGCGGCGCAGGCGCTCGGCCACGGCGGCCGACCGCGGCGGCGGTTTCCTCCAGCGGTGTGCCCTCCGGCAGGTCCAGCATCACCTGGAACTCGTTCTTGTTGTCGAACGGCAGCATCTTCAGCGGCACCCTGCGCCAGACCACGAGCAGGCCTGAGAAGGCGAGCAGCGCGAGGATCACCACGACCATGCCGGTGCGCCACGCGCGCGAGCGCAGGAAGGGCGACAGCACCGCCTTGAAGAGACGGTGGGCCCCGGCGGGCGCGCCCTGCCCGCCGTCGTCGGCGTCCGGCCCGGCGTGGCCCGCGTGCGCCCTTGAGCAGCATGGTAGCTCATCCACGGCGTGATGGTGAACGCGACGATCATGCTCATGAGCATGGCGAGCGGCACGTTCACCGCCATCGGGCGCATGTACGGCCCCATCATGCCGGTGATGAAGAACATCGGGAGGAAGCGAGACGATGACCGCCAGCGTGGCGAGGATCACGGGCGGGCGCACCTCGTTCACGGCGACGAGCACGGCCTGCAGCGGGCGGCAGCTTGCGCATGCGCAGGTGGCGGTAGATGTTCTCCACGTCCACGATCGGGTCGTCCACCAGCAGGCCCAGCGACAGGATCAGCGCGAACAGCGTGACGCGGTTGATGGTGTAGCCCAGCAGCTGGTTGACCAGCAGCGTGAGCGAGTAGACGATCGGAACGGCGACCGCCACGATGATCGCCTCGCGCCAGCCCAGCGTGAGCGCCAGCAGGGCGATGACGGTCAGTATGGCCAGGAGCAGGCCCGTCGACCAGTTCGTTGACCTTCTCGTTCGCCGTCTCGCCGTAGTCGCGGGTGACCACCACCTGCACGCACGGCGGGATGACCGTGCCGAGCATTTCGCGCACGCTCTCCTCCAGGGCGTGGGCGACACGCACCGCGTTCGACCCCTTCTTCTTGGCGACGGCGACGGTGACGGCGGCCTGTTCGGGCGTGTCGCTTCCCTTGTCCGCCGCGGCGCCGGCTGGGGCGCCCACCACGCGGGTGTGCTCCGCGGCAGGGCCGTAGCCAAAGCGGGTGTACGATGCCACCTCGTCCGGCCCGTCGGTGATGTCCGCCACATCGCGAAGATAGGTGGGGCGCGTGCCGCTGACGCCCACCACCAGCGACTTGAGTTCGTGCGCGGAGCGCAGTGGCTCGCCCGCCGTGACAAGTACCTGCTGGTTCTCGCGGGAGAAGGCGCCCGCCGGCAGTGACACATTCGCGCCGCGCACGGCGCGCTCGATATCCGCCGCGGAGACACCATACGCCGCCATGCGCAGCGGATCGAGGCGCACGAGGGCGCGGCGTGGCTGCCCGCCCACGATGTAGGTGCGCCCAGTGTCGGGCACCGACTGCAGGCGCGACTCGCACTCCTCGGCGATGCGGCGCAGGGCGTAGTCATCCAGCATGTCACTGGTGAACGCGAAGCTCACGACCGGCACATCGTCTATCTCCATGGGCTTGAGCACCCATGCGGTCACGACGGCCGGCACCTGGTCCTGGTTGGAGTAAACCTTGTTGTAGAGCTTGAGCAGGCTGCGCTCGCGGTCCTCGCCCACGCGGAAGCGCACCGTCACGACCGCCATGCCGGGCCGCGACATGGAGTACACATACTCCACGCCGTCTATCTGGTAGAGCAGCTTTTCGAGGCGCGTGGTGATCTGCTGCTCGATCTCCCCCACGCCTGCGCCGGGCGCCTGCACAATGACATTCGCCAGGGGCACCACGATCTGCGGCTCCTCCTCGCGCGGGGTGATCATCAGCGAGATGGCGCCCACCGCCAGAGACAGGATGATCAGCAGGATGGAGAGGTTGCCGCGCAGGAACGCGCCGACAATGCGCTGTGTGATCGAGTCGTGTCCGGGGTCGGTGGGATGGCTCATGGCTGGCGTCCTTCAGCCAGTGCGGACGCCAGCACTTCGTCGCCAGGTTTGAGGCCCGCCAGCACCTCCAGGCTGTCGGCGACAGTCCGGCCGGTCTGGATGAAGCGCTTCGACCCGTCCGGGTTGAGCGCGAACTCGAGTTGCCCCACCCTCATGACTGCTTCGCGGGGCACCAGCGTGACCTTCTCCTCGCCGGTGCGGATCAGCAGGCGGCCGTACATGCCCGAGTAAAGGTTTGTCCCGCCGGAAACGAGGACCCGCATGAGTATGGACCGGCTGGGCACATCGGCCTGCGGCACGATCTCGTCGATGACGCCGGTGGTCGCGCGGTCCTCGGTGCCCATGCGGACCGCGATCACATCGCCCACCCTTAGGTCGCGCGCGGCCGTCTCGCGCACGGGCGCCTCGAGGCGCACGAGGTTCGGATCGTAGAGCGACACGATGGGCTTTCCGGGCATGGCGGTGTCGCCGGCCTGCTGCTGCTTCTCCACGATGACACCCGCCACGGGAGAGCGGATCTCGGCGTATGAGCGCGCCACCTTCGCCTGCTCCAGCGCGCGGTACGCCTCGCCAAGCGAGGCGCTGGTCACCTCGGCCAGCATGAACGCCCTCTCCGATTCCTGGGACGAGATCACATTGCTGTCACGCAGTTTGCGGGACCGCTCGAGGTCGGCAATCGCCTGGTTGTGCGTTGCGGCGGCGGCCTTGACAGCCTGGTCCGCCTGGCCCAGCCGGGCGTCGAGGTCGCGCGGGTCGAGCAGCGCCAGCAGGTCGCCCGCCTGCACCCGGTCGCCCGAGTTAACCTTGACCTCAAGAATGGTAGCCTGAATCTGCGGCGACACATCCACGCGGTGGCGCGACTGGATGGTGCCGACCGCCTCCTCGATGATGGGCAGCACGGACGCGTGCGCCTTCACGATGGGACCCACGGGTGCGGGCCCGGTTGGTGCGGCCGCAGCGCCGCCGGGTGCGATCTTGCGGGTGAATCCCCCCATTTGCCAGTAGATGAACACCCCGAGGAGCGCCACCAGGACCGCGATCAGTGCGGTCCGCCCGATGGATTTCACGAGTCCTTACCCCCTTGCGTTTATTGGAGGGCCGCTTCGACGCGAAGGCGCTTGTGCCGCCCGAAACCAAAGCCATCACGCGGCAGCGTGGAGGGGTCAAAGCAAAAAGAAAAGGCGGAAGGCCTTTCGGCCTTCCGCCCGCATTCTACTGCGCCGTCTTCCGGAAAGCGGCACGCCGTTCAGGCGCGACGCATTAATCCCAGGGGTTGCAACCGAGGTCGTCACCCTGCGGATCAAGAAGAACGATGCCCGCGAGGAAATCGACAGCCTCGGCCAGCGACGCGGCAACTTCCACACCGATCACGCCGAGGAACACATCGGCGCCGATCTCTGTGGGGTCACGCTGCAGGCAGCCGTTGACATACCCGAGGAACGCAAAACCGCCCTCATTGATGTTCTGCTCGAACACCGGCATGACGCGGCCCTTGTGACCGAAACGGATCGACTCATACTGGCCAAAGCCGATTTCCGCCAACTCGGTCAGGCGGACATTCACATCAAAGCCGCAGCCAAAGCCGATGCTCACGCGACAGATGTCAACCAGGTCCAAAACGCGGTTCGGCACATAATACAGAATCGTGTGCAGGAAATCGCACTTCGGGCCCGTCTGACAAACCGGTGCCGGAGGCGGGCAAACCCTCGCGGGAAGCTCACCACCAGCCATGGCCGGGGTAGCCGACAGGAACAGGGTGGCCGCTGCAGCTAGCGACACGAACAACTTCGTACTCATCAACAATCTCCTTTCCTCAATAGATTCGGCATATCTGCGAATCTGGGCGACAGTGTTCTATACGCTTTGCGAGCAAATCAAGGGGAAAATGCACAAAAAACGCAGGGGGCAGAAACGGCCCGAAATTGCGGCTAAGCGTTTTGTTCCCAGTCTTCCTTAAACATTTCGCGCTTGCGCTTGCAAACCGCACCCGCCCATGAGTGATGACAGGTCAGCCTCATGTCAAGCCCAACGCTCATCCAAATGGTAGACCGTCTCGCCGGCGCAAAGGTCCTCGTCGTAGGCGACATGATCCTCGACCACTACCTGGTCGGCACCTCCGAGCGCATCTCGCCCGAAGCCCCGGTGCCGGTGGTGCTGGTGCAGCGCGAGGAGTCCATGCCCGGCGGCGCAGCCAATGTGGCGCGCAATGTGGTGGCGGTCGGCGGCCGCGCGCATTGCATCGGCGTGACCGGCTGCGACCGCGACGGCGACGCCCTGCGCAATCACCTCGGCGCCATCGGCGTGGACTGCACACGGCTGGTGGCATTGCCCGACCGGCCGACCACTGCCAAGACGCGCGTCATCTCGCATGGGCAGCAGATGCTGCGCCTCGACAGGGAGAACGCCGCACCCCTGCCGGCCGACAGCGAGCGCCTGCTGGGCGATGCCTGTGTGGATGCGATGGCCGGATGCGGCGCCGTCATCCTGTCGGACTATGCCAAGGGCGTGCTCACGGTCGGGCTTCTCTCCCGCCTCATCTCCTGCGCAAACGAACTGGGCATCCCCCTGCTGGTGGACCCGAAGGGGCGCGATTTCACGCGCTACCGCGGCGCCTTTGCACTTACGCCAAATGCGCGCGAGGCGGGCGAAGCCTGCGGCATGGCGGTGAACGATGCCGGCGGCATCTCCCGCGCGGCGGAGGTTATCCGTTCGCAAACCGGGTGCCGGGTGCTCGCCGTCACGCGAGGCGCCGATGGCATGACGCTGTTCGAGGCGGACAAACCGCCGCAGCACATCCGTGCCACGGCCCGGGAGGTGTTCGATGTGACGGGCGCCGGGGATTCGTTTATCGCCGTGCTGGCCATGGCGGTTGCGGCGGGCATCGCGCCGACCGATGCCGCGTGTCTGGCCAACGCCGCGGCCGGCGTGGTGGTGGGAAAGACGGGCGCCGCGACGGTAAGCCCGGCCGAACTGCGCGCGGCGCTGGGCGCCCACCAGCCGTCGCGCAAGCTCTGCTCGGTGGCGGACTTGGAGCCCCTCGGCCAGCGGATGAAGGCCGAGGGCAAGAGCGTCGTCTTCACCAACGGATGTTTCGATTTCCTCCACGCGGGGCATGTCGCGTTCTTCCAGCGCGCCCGCGCGCTGGGCCATGTGCTCGTCGTCGCCACCAACACCGACGCCGTCATCACCCGGCTGAAGGGCGCACCCCGCCCCATCGTGCGCGAGGAGCAGCGCCTGGAGTTGCTGGCCGCCATCGAGTCCATTGACCACATCGTGGCTTTCGCCGACGACACGCCGCACGCCCTCATCCGGGCGCTGCAGCCCGATGTGCTGGTTAAGGGCAGCAACTATACCATGGCGCAGGTGGAGGGATGCGAGATTGTGAAAGGGTATGGCGGCAGGGTGGAGCTGCTGGACCTGATGGAGGGGTTCTCGACCGATGCCCTGCTGCGCAACAGGGAGAGCTGACGCCCCCCGGCGCGCGAACAGGGCCTCCTGGTGCGGGTAGTCAGGGCGTCAGGAAGCGCGACGGCACTCGATGGCGCGCGCAAGGAAAGATAAAGAACGGAGTGGAGGCTGGCATGTCTGACCCGGCGGGCATTCTCATCGGAAAGGGCGAGCAAACAGTGACCCTGCTCGCCAAGTTTGGCAACCGTCACGGCCTCATCGCCGGCGCAACCGGGACCGGCAAGACGGTGTCGTTGCAGGTGCTCGCGGAGGGGTTTTCCTCTCTCGGCGTGCCGGTGTTCCTGTCGGACATCAAGGGCGACCTGACGGGCATTTCCCAGCCCGGCGAGCCCAAGCCCAAGATCCTCGAGCGCGCAAAGACCATCGGCATCACCGACTACCAGAACCTCGGCTTTCCGGTCGCACTGTGGGACCTGCATGGCGAGCGCGGCAACCATGTGCGCGCCACCGTGAGCGACATGGGCCCGCTGCTGCTCGCCCAGCTGCTGAACCTCAACGAAACCCAGGAGGGCGTGCTGAACATCGCGTTTAAGCTGGCCGACGACGAGGGGCTGCTGCTGCTCGACTTCAAGGACCTTCGCGCGATGCTGGCTCATGTGTCAGAAAACGCCCCGAAACTGAAAGCGACCTACGGCAATGTGAGCCCCAGCAGCGTGGGCACCATCCAGCGCTCGCTGCTGGTGCTGGAGCAACAGGGCGCCGAGCTGTTCTTCGGCGAACCAGCGCTCGAAATTGCGGACCTAATGCGCACGGCCCCGGACGGCCGCGGCATGATAAACATCCTGGTTGCCGACAAGCTGATGAACACGCCGCGCCTCTACTCCACCTTCCTGCTGTGGATGCTGTCGGAGCTTTTCGAGGAGCTGCCCGAAGTGGGCGACCCGGACAAGCCCAGGCTGGTGTTCTTCTTCGACGAGGCACACCTGCTGTTCGAATCCGCATCGCCCGCGCTGCTTCAGAAGGTGGAACAGGTGGTGAGGCTGGTGCGCTCGAAGGGCGTGGGCGTGTATTTTATCACCCAGAATCCGCTGGATGTGCCCGACATGGTGCTGGGACAGCTGAGCAACCGCATGCAGCATGCGCTGCGCGCCTTCACACCACGCGACCAAAAGGCTGTGCGTGCCGCGGCCGATACCTTCCGGGCCAAGACGGGCCTGGACACAGAGAAGGCGATCACGGAATTGGGTGTGGGCGAGGCGCTGGCAAGCACGCTGGACGAGAAGGGAGTGCCGACCCCGGTCGAGCGCATCCTGGTGCGTCCGCCCGCATCGCGCATCGGTCCGGCGACCGACGCCGAGCTTCAGGCGGTTTTGTCGGCAGGCAGCATGGGCGCGCGTTACTCCAAGGCGGTGGACCGCGAATCGGCGTACGAGATGCTGAAAAAGCGCGTGGAGGGCGCCGCGGCGGAGCCGCCGCCCGAGGACAAGCCCGCGCCACGCTCCGGTGGACGGCGCTCCGATTCGCCGATCGAGGCAATGCTCAAGAGCACCGCGCGGGCGGCGGGCAGCCAGTTCGGCAGGTCCCTCATGCGCGGTATCATGGGCACGCTGTTCGGCAAGAACACCTCGCGCAGGCGGTGACGGGCGGACTTGGCAATCAGGCAAGACAAACCACCCACGAATTCCCGTGAATCTCCACGGATTGGGAGCACGGGGCGTGCCGGGGGCGCGAAGCAAGGGTTGAGCCGGTTTGTGGCGCAAGGCGGTGAAAGCGCGCGAGGACACGCGCCCTCTCAGCAAAAGCGGGCTACTTGCGCAGCTTCTCCTTGACCAGGCCCGCCACCTGATCGGGACGCTCGGCGACAGGGATGCCGGCTGCGGCCAGGGCGGCTATCTTGTCCTTTGCGGTTCCCTTGCCGCCGGAGATGATGGCACCCGCATGGCCCATGCGCTTGCCGGGCGGCGCGGTCAGACCCGCGATGAAACCCACCACCGGCTTGGCCATGCTGCCCTTCACAAAATCCGCGGCCGCCTCCTCGTCGGTGCCACCGATTTCCCCCAGCAGCACCACCGCGTCCGTGTCCGGGTCGGCCTCGAAGCGCTCCAGCGCGTCGACGAAACTCGTGCCGATGATGGGGTCGCCGCCGATTCCGATACAGGTGGACTGGCCCAGGCCGTGGACGGACAACTCCTTCACGATCTCGTAGGTGAGCGTGCCGCTGCGCGAGATCAGGCCGATGCGCCCCTCCTTGTGGATGTGGCCGGGCATGATGCCGATCTTCGCCTTGCCGGGACTGATGATGCCCGGGCAGTTGGGACCGATGAGCACCACGCCGTTTTCGCGCGCCGACCAGTAGACCTTCACCATGTCGAGCACCGGGATCCCTTCGGTGATCACGACGACCAGTTTCACGCCGCTGGCGATGGCCTCGAGCGCCGCGTCAGCAGCAAAGCCGGCGGGCACATACACGATGGAGGCGTTGGCATCGGTGCGCTGCACCGCCTCCTTCATGGTGTTGAAGACGGGCACATCCAGGCATGCCTCGCCGCCGCGGCCCGGCGTGCATCCGGCCACCACGCGGGTGCCGTAGGCGATCATTTGCTGGCCGTGAAAACGGCCCTCGTTTCCGGTGATGCCCTGGATGACCAGGCGCGTCTGGCGGTCTGCAAGGATGCTCATGCGAAGGTTCGGTTTCCTTTCGGGGGGCGGCACCATTGCACGGCGATGGTGCGTCCCTGCGTATATCGGCTCACCCCGCGGATTGTTCGCGGCAAGGACGCCGTGTCAACACGGCAGGCAAGGGACCCGGCAGTGGCGCAGCTCCCCCGCCGCGTGGCGTCAGTCGCGCCCGGACCGTCCGCGCCCCACGGGCGCACCCCCCCGGATAATTTTCCTGTCCGAGGTGCATTCAAGGCTTGCAATCCCCGCCACAGCCGCCCATCAGATGATATCTTGAGGTTAGACAAACCCGATCCCAATGGGGGTTTATGTAGATGAACAAGAATGTGGTTGGCATAGTCCTGATCGTTCTCGCCGTTGTCCTGCTTTACATTTATGCGTGGCCGAAGATGAAGCCGTATCTGTCGGCGCCCCCGCCGGCACCGGCTGGTGGCGAAATGACCACGATGCCCATCTGACCGGGCGATCGAACAGGAACATATTGCTCATCGAGATTCGGGCGGCCGCCTGTTGAGGGTGGTCGCCCGTTTCTCTATTGGTGCCCGAATTGCGATCATTCGGTGGTTGACGCTGACCTTTTGTGTCATGCCATGAGCCGTCCCCTGTTGTGACCGGTGGACCGGCTGCTCCCTTTCGTTTCGGGCACAGGCAGTCATTTTGCGGAGGCAAGACATGAAGCACCGGCAGCGTCTGCATGGGGCGGCGGAGAAGCTCTTCGATTACTCCGGCACCATCCCCGTCATCGACACCCACGAGCACATCCCCCGCCGCGAAGCCGACTACAACGCCACCACCATCCAGTTCGGGCAGCTATTCAATCCCTACGCGTCCAACGATCTCGCCTCGGCGGGTATGCCGTTTCCCCGCGACCAATGGGCGGCGTTTGTCTGCATCGGCGACGACTGGGACGCCTTTGAACCCTACTGGCGCCAGATACGCCACGGAAGCTATGCCCGCCCCATCCGCATCGCCCTGCAGGAGTTCTACGGGGTGGACGACCTCACCCGCGACGACTACCTGGATATCGTGCAGCGCATCAACGCCGGCAACACGCCCGGCGTGTACGACCGCATCATCCGCCAGAAGTGCAACATCGAGCGGGTGATCACCTGCGCGCCCGACATGCCGGACCGCGCCGATCCCCTGCTGGTGGGCAATGTCAGCTCCCCCTCCATGATGGCATACAACGCGGAGTCCATGAGGCCGCTGGAGGCTTTCAGTAACGGACCGATCCGCAGCCTCGACCAGCTGGTGGAGGCGTGCGACCGCCACATGGAGGCGCAGGCCGCCGCCGGGGCGGTGCAGTTCAAGACCACGGCCATGCCGGAATGCGATGCGAGCCGCGGGCGGGCCGCCGAGGTCCTTGCCGCGCAGCTGCGCGGCGACCCCATGAACGAGATGCTGAGTGCGCCGCTGCGCGTCTTCCTGCGCGAGGAAAACGCACGCAAAGCCGGCGAGCTGGGACTGCCGCTGGCTGTCCACACCGGCGTGTGGAACGACTACCGCAACAACCTGGTCACGGAGATTGTGGGCATGGTGGCGCGCCACCCCGGCACGCTCTTCGACGTGTACCACCTCGGCATCCCCCGGGTGCGCGAAGCGCTGCAGCTGGTGAAAAACTTCCCCAACGCCTTCCTCAACCTGTGCTGGGCGCACATCGTGGCCCCCGAGGCGACGGTGCAGGCCCTGCGCGAGGCGCTCGACATGGTGCCGGTCAACAAGGTTTTCGCCTTCGGCGGCGACTATGTGTATTTCATCGAGAAGATCTACGGCCACCTTTGGATGGCGCGCGAGAATGTGGCGATCGCGCTGGGCGAGCGGGTGGACCGCGGCCTGATGGACATGGATGAGGCGCGGGACATACTCAAGGCGTGGTTCTACGACAACCCGAAGCGCTTCTACCGCCTCGGCCAGCCCCGCGCCGCGCAGGGCGGAGCAGTCCACGACGACGGGGGCGAACCCGAACCGTTCTTCTCGTCCAGCAGGTATGTGTGACACCATTTCCTGCTTGAGTCAGGCGATTCACCCCGACGGGGTGCCGCACGAATGGTCGGCGGTGAAACCCGCGAATCTGCGACCGGACCCATCCGACCCTGAAGGGGACCAACAAACTCTCCATTCAACACCAACCCGGTGAGCGAGCCAAGATGCACCCCACCGCCATCTCCCCGCGATGTTGCGGGTTGACAACACCGCGTGACTGTCTCAGCAACGCTGTGACTCGGAGTCTATCATCGACCGGTGGAAAGGGAGCGCACCGAAATGAGCGGGACACCGGAAACGCAGATTGAGAAGGCCGACGGCGAGGGTTTGGCAGAGCTGAAATCAAAGTGGGGTTGGCTGTTGGCGTGGGGAATCATCACCATTATGGCAGGGTGGTTCATGCTCGGCCATGTGGTGCTGGCATCCGTCGCGGCGGCTATGATCATCGGGATCGCCATCCTCGTGGCGGGCGTTGGGCAGATCGTGCAGGCGTTTCACGTCGCGAAGAGCGGGCGGCGCGTTTTGGGGCGTGCTCGTCTGGGGTCTCGTCACTCTCATTGCGGGAGCCACCCTGGCATTCAGCCCGGTCCAAGGGGCGGCAACCCTGACTTTCATAGGCTCGGCATTCCTGCTGGCAGGCGGCGTGTGGAAACTGATTGTCGCCTTCAAGCTCAAAGCCGGGGGTAAGTCGCTGCGTCCTTGGGGCTCTCATCGACATCCTGCTGGGCTTGTTTCTCCTGTCGAAATGGCCCCTCAGCGGACTCATGGCGCTCGGCGTGTTCATCGGAATCGACTTCATCTTCTACGGGCTGTGGATCATGATGTTTGCGCTGGCCTTGAGGAGCGACCCGGTCGGGTCGGCGGCATCCGTGGCGGCTTAGCCTCTCATGGTCAGCCATGGCACAGCGTCGCTGCGAGGTCTGTGAAGCGATATAGGGGTGATCGGGTCCGAATTTCCAGCCCAGATGCTTGTTTCCATAGCGGGTGTTTGATTCGCCACCAAAGCTGCTCCGCGGGAGCGCAAGGGAAAGAAACCAATGATTCCAACCATTCACAAGGCAGCGCGCGGTCTTTATCGTAGCTGGGATCGTTGCCGCCGCCGGGTACGGCGGCGCGCAACAGCCAGCATCTCCGGCGACGCAGGGTCAGCCCCCTGCCGGCGACGCGTCCTATGCGGCTGAATCCGCGCCCGTCCCGACCCTCAGCGCCGAGGAGCTTCAGAACCTGCTGAAGCCCATCGCGCTCTATCCGGATGTGCTGATCGCCCAGATTCTCCCCGCCTCCACCTATCCGCTGGATATTGTTCAAGCGGCACGCTGGGTGGCAGCGAATCCGGAGGGCGCGAAGTCGGACGAACAGATCAATGCGCAGCCGTGGGACGCCAGCGTCAAGGCGCTGTGCCGGTTCCCGGATGTGCTCAAGATGATGGACAAGGATGTCGCATGGACCCAAGGCCTTGGCGAGGCGTTTCTGGCGCAGGGTGAAGATGTGATGAGCACCATTCAAGACCTGCACACGACCGCCCAGCAGGCCGGAGACGCTCCAGACCACGCCGCAGCAGCAGGTGGTCGTGGAGAACGAGACGATCCAGATGTTCCGCCCAGGCCGAGGTCGATCTATGTGCCGCAGTACAACCCGCAGACGGCGTACATGCCGCCTCCATCTGGTTCGTCTTCGGTCGTTTACTCCGATCCGAGCTATTACGGTTCCTCGGCGGTGGGCAAAGTAGCTCCGGTTGATACTGTTCATATCAAGGTGCATGATCTTGCCGACCTTGAAAAGAATTTGAAACTGGCCAAGATACTTGGATATGAGGGTATGCTTGTATTGCATCCAAAAGAGATTGAACTGGTCCATCGCTACTTTTCGCCTACTGATCAGGAAATAACAGAAGCCCGTGAAATGCTTAAGCTGGCTGAAGAAGCCGGCAAAGAAGGGAAAGGTGTAGCGGTTATGAATAACAAATTTGTGGGTCCGCCAATGGTCCTGGCAGCAAAAACGGTTTTACGCAAGCTCGACCTGATTAAGGATCAGCAGAAAATCAGGGGTTCGCTGTAAGGATCAGGAAGCTTCTTCCGGTTTTCTTAACATTGTATATACCGTGTAAATTGCACCTCCCAGAAGGAGTAACAATACCAGGATGGATCCGGCAAGGGATATCTTTTCGCCTTTCTCAAAAGGTTCAAAGGTAAATATGAATTCAACGGTATGGGTTCCCGGATCAACGGGCAGAGCCCTGAGGATGTAGTTAGCCCTCAGGTGGGGGACAGGTTTCCCGTCGATGTATGCCTGCCAGTTCTCTCCGTAATAAACCTCGGAAAATACTGCAAGCGATTTCTGACCGGCAGTTACCTGGTAGGTCATATGGTTGGGCTTGTAACTGGTGAGTTCCACAATTCCTGTAACTTCCGGGTGAACCATATCTTCGGTCGCCAGACCTGCAAAACGCTGGTCCACCACGGCCACGCTGGTAAGGTCGGTTGTGCCCAGTGAAAGGTACTCCTGGTCGGCATTCTCAACAATTTTTATATCCCTGACCAGCCACCCGTGGCCCATGGCCGACCGGTTCAGAAGCGGCTGGGAGGATGGATTGAGAATCATATATTTGGTATTGAACATATTCAGGACCTGCTGTGCGGCCAGGACCGAATCAACTTTCTGGGCATTGGGCCTTGAGTTGAGGACACTCACAATATTCTGAATTTCAGGTGAAAGATACTGTTCGATCAGCTCCTGGTACCTCCGAAGTTTAATTCCGTGGTATCCGCCTATGGATTTATGGTGATACGATGTGGTGCCATCCTGCCAGGGAGATTTTGTGAGGTTTAACACCCTGTAATGGATATCAGGATCCTGAAGGATGAGCGCATCAGCCTGGGAGGTCGACATGGTGTTTTGCTGTTCCCGTTTTGTGACAAAGTTGTCTTTATTCAGATACCGCTGGTCAACAAGCCACATCTCTGTGGTAATCAGCAGTGCCAGTCCTGCCAGGAACCAGGTCAGCTTCAGCTTTTTACTGGCATAGAACCAGGTCAGGCCAAATGCCAGTGAAATCAGAATAAAGCTGCGCATGGCATCATGCCTGAACAGGTGGATCCTTGCAGCCTCCAGCTCATCCATGAATTGTCTGAACTGGGAGGCATACTGGGGATTGGCACCGGCGAGTTGCTGGCTGAAGATCTGCTGTTCCTGTGAAGTAAAGAAAGGGAATATCCCGGGGAAGAGGAAAAAGAGAAGGGAGAGCCCCCCGGTTAGTCCGAATGCCACCAGAACCTGCTTCTTATGCTGAATAAAAAGTCCGGGTTCCTTCAGAATGCGGTCGACCATCAGGAAAGCCATCAACGGGATATTGAAGCAGACGATCACAAGGGTCATCTCCACGGTACGGAACTTATTATAAAAAGGTACATGGTCGAGGAAAAAATCAGAAAGTGCCGGGAAGTTGTTTCCCCAGGCCAGCATGATGGAGAGCATACTGCTGATAAGGATCCACCAGCGCATGGGTCCTTTGATAAGGATCAGTCCCAATACAAAGAAAAAGACTGTGATGGCCCCTGAATAGTTGTCACCCGCTGTGGAGGCTTTGGCTCCCCAGTACTGGTTCTGACCTGCGATGGTCTCCCTGAGCTGCGGGCTTACCTTATCCATCGCTTTCTTATTTTCTCCCATCGCGGCCGTCTTTCCTCCTGTCATGTAGGGGATCATCAGGGAGAAGGTTTCAGCTTTACCGTAACTCCAGCTAAGGGCATAATCCTTGTTAAGACCGGTAGTCTGGTTATCCTGATTAATGGTTAGTTCGGGTTCTCCCCGCATGCTTTGTTTGGAGATTTCGTAATTGACCCACAGGCTTGAAAAATTGGGCAGGACCGCCAGGATGGCTGCCGCCACAAGTACCCCGGAGGCAATCAGGAACTTTCTGATCTGCTTTTCCCGAATGGCAAATATACCTTTGGTTACCACGATGATCAGGGAAGTAAGCAGAAGGTAGTAGGTGATCTGAAGGTGGTTGGTGTACAATTCCAATCCCAGTCCGACCATGAAAAGGATGCCGCCACCCAGGTACTTCCCCCTGTAGGTAAGCAGAATCCCCGCCACCACGAGGGCCATATAGGCAATGGCGTATGCCTTGGCAATATGGCCGGGTTGAAGGATAATCAGGTTGTAGGATGAGAGGGCAAAGGCAATGGCCCCGATGGCACTTACCCACGGAGAGAGCCTCAGGGAAAGCAACAACACATAGAAGCAGATCAGGTATACAAAGAGAATCGCCACCGGGTTTCTCATGGTTATCCCAAGTCGGACAACCTTTGAAAACTCTCTGAAAATGGTGGTTTTACCTCCTGTAGGGGCCACATGAAAGGCCGGCATTCCCCCGAAAAGCGAGTTGGTCCATTGGGAGTATTCGCCCGTCTCTTCATGGAATTTGGTTAACTCCTGTTTCATCCCGTCATACTGGGTCATGTCGTGCTGAGACAAAACCTTGCCGTCCAGAACGGGGCTCATGTAAGCAATTCCCAGGGCCAGGAAAGCAAGAATGATGATCAGATGGGTCCTGGAAAACGAAGCCAGGGATGCAATCAGGGCTTTTTTCATAATCTGAGGTTTATGATGTAATATTCTCAAATAGCTTACGCATGCTCACTTTTTCGCTGATCATTTCACTCAGTTTTGTCCATTGGATCCGCTCCTGCTCCATGGTGTCCCTGTAACGGATGGTGACCGTGTCATCTTCCAGGGACTGGTGGTCGACCGTGATACAGAAGGGGGTCCCGATGGCATCCTGCCTCCTGTAGCGTTTCCCGATAGAATCCTTCTCTTCATACTGGCAGTTGAAATCAAATTTCAGATGATTCATGATCTTGCGGGCCATTTCAGGCAGACCATCCTTTTTAGTAAGCGGGAATACGGCCAGTTTAACCGGGGCCAGAACCGGGGGCAATTTCAACACCACCCTTGAATCGGTGGAACCATCCTCCTTGGTAAGTGTCTCCTCCTGGTAGGCCGCGGAGATGACCTGAAGGAACATACGGTCCACACCGATGGAGGTTTCCACGACAAACGGAACATAGGTTTTATTGGTTTCGGGATCAAAATACTGCATTTTCTTCCCTGAATACTCCTGGTGACTTCCCAGGTCAAAATCGGTTCGGGAGTGGATTCCCTCCACCTCTTTGAATCCGAATGGGAACTCGAATTCAATATCGGTGGCTGCGTTGGCATAGTGGGCAAGTTTATCATGGTCGTGAAACCTGTATTTCTGATCACCAAAACCCAGGGCACGATGCCACTTCATCCGGGTTTCCTTCCAGGAGTTGAACCACTCCAGTTCTGTTCCGGGAGGTACAAAATATTGCATCTCCATCTGTTCAAATTCGCGCATCCTGAAGATGAATTGCCTTGCCACGATCTCATTCCGGAATGCTTTCCCGATCTGGGCTATCCCGAACGGGATCTTCATTCGTCCCGATTTCTGAACGTTCAGGTAGTTTACGAATATTCCCTGGGCAGTTTCGGGCCGCAGGTAAATCTTACTGGCATTTTCAGAGGTGGATCCCATTTCGGTGGAAAACATCAGGTTGAACTGCCTGACATCGGTCCAATCCTTTGAACCTGAAACAGGGCATACAATCTCCTCGTCGAGGATGATCTGTTTCAGAGCGGCCAGGTCAGAATCATTCAGCGCTTTCACAAAACGGCTGTGCAGCAGATCCAGCTTCTCCTGGTTGGCCAAAACCCTGGGGTTGGTGCTTCGGAACTGTGATTCATCAAAAGAATCTCCAAACCGGTTCCGGGCCTTTTCAACCTCTTTGTTGATCTTCTCTTCGTATTTGGCCATCTGTTCTTCGATCAGGATATCGGCACGGTATCTCTTTTTGGAATCCTTGTTATCGATGAGAGGGTCGTTAAAAGCATCCACATGACCCGATGCCTTCCATATGGTGGGGTGCATAAAAATGGCCGAATCGAGTCCAACCACATTTTCGTTCAGAAGGACCATGGAGTCCCACCAGTATTTCTTAATGTTGTTTTTTAATTCGACTCCGTATTGCCCGTAATCGTATACTGCAGCCAGTCCGTCGTAAATCTCGCTGGAGGGAAAAACATATCCGTACTCTTTACAATGGGCTACAATTTTTTTAAAGAGATCTTCCTGGGCCATATCTGTTTTATGTTAAATGCGTAATGTTCCTGTTTCCTTTTTGAACGCACAAAAGTAATTCAATTTTATAAGACTACTGCCAACTGGCCGTGGTGAGTATTTCCAATATCCGGTGGGCTGCCTTCCCATCGCCAAATATGGGTGGATAGTTACCGGGGGGAGAATCCAGAAATTTCCTGGTGGCATTGACAATCTTTTCCTGGTTTGCCCCGGCAAGGATCCCGTTGCCTGCTTCGATGATCTCAACCCATTCGGTCTCCTCCCGTAAAACCACCACAGGTTTTTGCATGAACCACGCCTCTTTCTGAACGCCCCCCGAATCGGTCATAAGGAGACCTGCCCCGGCCTCAAGCCTGATCATATCCAGAAATGATACTGCCTGAATAAGCCGGATCAGCTCATTGGAGCGGATCAGGTTCATGCTCTCCGTGGACTCCTCTCGTTTAAGGATGGCCATGGTACGGGGGTGGAGAGGGAGGATTATATCCATCTTTTTCTCCCTGGCAACCTGGTCGATGGCCTTCAGGATACTGGCCAGGTTTTCAGGGTTATCGGTATTGGATGGACGATGGATGGTGACAAGAATGTATGGTTTGGTGTCCAGTCCAAGATCCTTCAGGATCTGTGAGTTTGCAATGGCAAGATCTTTGAAAAACAAGGTGTTATCGTACATTACATCTCCATTGTGGTACACCCCCTGGCGGTCAAACGACAGGGATTGGTTTTCGTGGTGAACAATGCCTTCCCGCCCGAGATTCCTGATCCCGGTCAGCGTGGGAGAGAATAGCAATGTACTGACATGATCACAGGCAATGCGATTAATCTCCTCGGGCATTTGTTTGTTGAACGAGCGAAGTCCGGCCTCGATATGGATCACGGGAATATGAAGCTTGGCAGCGGCCAGGGCCCCCGACAGGGTGGAGTTGGTATCCCCGTAAACCACAACGCCTTCGGGCCGTTCCAGGAGGATTACCTCTTCAATTCCCTGGATCATCTGGCCCGTTTGAGAACCATGACTGGCTGATCCGATCTTCAGGTTATAATTTGGCAGGGGAATCTGCATCTCCCTGAAGAAAACATCCGACATGGAATCGTCGTAATGCTGTCCGGTATGAAGGATTACCTCACGTACCCTGGTTTTGTAGCTCTTTTGAATGGCCCTGCTCAAGGCGGCAGCCTTGATGATCTGTGGCCTTGCTCCGATGATGGTAAGTAACTTGATCATAGATTCAAAAATAGCGGATTTATATCATTCTCTGCAGGTTTTTCTATATTTGTCCTTAATCCCGCCCGCGCATCCCCGAAGTTCTGCTTCGGGGGTGAGTGTGCAGAAATAAAATGAATACCGGATCGGAGATAAGTGGGTTTGTTATGGAAAAAAAGTATGATTATCTGGTGATTGGCACCGGCCTTGGAGGATTGAGCTATGCACTGAAGGTGGCCGAACACGGAACGGTTTGCCTGATCACCAAATCGAGTCTGGAGGAGACCAATACCAGGTATGCACAGGGAGGAATTGCGGCGGTACTCTATAAACCTGATAGTTACGAGAAACATGTCGAGGATACACTGATTGCAGGAGACCACTTATGTAACGAGGAGGTGGTAAAGATGGTCGTGAAGGAGGCCCCTGCACAAATACAGGAGCTGATCCAATGGGGGACTAAATTTGATAAATCATCTTCCGGAAAATATGACCTGGCAAGGGAAGGTGGGCATTCTGAACACAGGATCCTTCATCACAAGGACAATACCGGGGAGGAGATCCAAAGAGCCCTTTCTCACCGGGTACGCATCCATCCCCGGATTGATCTGCTGGAAAACCACTTTGCGGTGGATCTGATCACCCAGCACCATATGGGAAAACTGGTGAAGCGACATATGAACGACATCGAGTGTTATGGTGCCTACGTACTGAATCTCGATTCGGGCGAGATATTCAAGATTCTTTCAAAAACCACCCTGCTTGCTTCGGGAGGTGCCGGTCACATATACCTGACGACCACCAATCCGCCCATTGCTACTGGCGACGGTATTGCCATGGTTTACCGGGCCAAAGGGATCATTGAGAATATGGAATTTGTTCAGTTTCACCCCACCTCGCTTTATAATCCCGGGGAGTCTCCCTCATTTCTGATCACCGAAGCCATCAGGGGTTACGGAGGAATCCTGAAAAACCAGCTGGGTGAGAAGTTTATGCATAAGTATGACGAACGGGAAAGCCTGGCTCCCAGGGATATAGTGGCCCGGGCGATTGACAATGAGATGAAGATACACGGGCATGATTTTGTTTACCTGGATGTGACCCACATGGAGGAGAAGGCGCTGAAGAAACACTTTCCCAACATCACTAAAAAATGCCTCTCACTCGGAATCGATATATCGAAGGATTTCATCCCGGTGGTGCCGGCAGCACATTACATGTGCGGGGGAATCAGGGTGGATATGGACGGCCAGACAGGGATAAAAAGGCTCTATGCAGTGGGGGAGGTCTCATCGACCGGACTTCACGGGGCGAACAGGCTGGCCTCCAACTCTCTGATTGAAGCGATTGTGTATGCCGACAGGGCTGCAAAACATGCGGTCTTGCAATCGGAAAAACTAACCTTTGCCGATCGGATTCCGGCCTGGGATGATAGTGGTACCTCCCACCCCGAAGAGATGGTACTGATCACCCAGAACCTGAAGGAGGTGAAGCAGATCATGTCTAATTACGTGGGGATTGTCCGCTCTGACCTGCGGCTTCAAAGGGCAGCCATAAGGCTGGAGATCATCTACAGGGAAACAGAAGATCTCTATAAAAAATCCAGACTGTCGTTGCGCATCTGCCAGCTCCGTAACCTGATCAATGTGGGTTACCTGGTGATCAAAATGGCCCAGGCCCGGAAGGAGAGCCTGGGGTTGCACTACAACCTGGATTATCCAAAACGAAGGGATATCATCTGAACCTGAACCTTCTTTCCGGATCGCTGAATGCTACTGATCCCAGAATGAACCCGAGGCGTCGGGTCTCGATGCTCCATACCTGTCCCTGATCAACTCCAGCAGGCTGAAAATCTCCTGCACATCCAGGGTGGTGAGCAGCTTTAGCCTCATCTCCTTAAAGTGAGGGAGCCCTTTAAAGTAATTTGAGAAGTGCCTTCGCATTTCGAAAATTCCCGTCGGTTCCGGTTTGAACTCGAGTGATTTTTCAAATTGAAGTTTTGCCATATCCACTTTTTCAGAAACAGTGGGATCGGGAAGCAACTCACCGCTCTCCAGGTAGTGTTTCGTATGACCGAAAATCCAGGGTTTCCCAACAGCTGCACGGCCAATCATAATCCCATCCACCCCAAACCGTTCAAAAGCCTCCCTTGCTTCAACAGGTGTGGTGATATCTCCGTTACCAATGATTGGAATGGTCATTCGCGGATTATTCCTGACCTCCCCGATGAGGGTCCAGTCGGCCTTCCCCTTGTACATCTGGGCCCGCGTTCTCCCATGAATGGTAAGGGCACTGATTCCCAGATCCTGAAGCCGTTCGGCAACCTCAACAATGATCTTTGATGAATCGTCCCAGCCCAGGCGGGTTTTCACTGTGACCGGCAGCGCAGAGGCCTCCACGATGGCCCTTGTCATCTCCATCATCAGTGGTATATTGGCCAGCATCCCGGCTCCCGCACCCCTGTTGGCAATCTTGCGGACCGGACAACCATAATTGATATCGATGATTTCGGGTTTGGCTTCAACAGCGATATGGGTAGCCTCCACCATCGACCCGATGGTGTGCCCGTAAAGCTGGATGCCCATGGGACGCTCGTAATTGAAAATATCCAGCTTTTTCAAGCTCTTTGCACCATCCCGGATGAGTCCGTCGGAAGAGATGAACTCGGTGTACATTACATCAGCACCCGATTTTTTGCAAAGATATCTGAAGGAGGGATCGGTTATATCCTCCATGGGAGCCAGGAAAAGGGGATGTTCACCAAGTTCTACATCGCCAATGCGCATATGAATAAACTTTGTAGGTTTTGAGAATTCAAATAGCTTTCTTTGTGCATCAAATCTGAAGCAAAAATACAGAATTATCCTTCAACAAAGCCGGCATTGCTTGCTGGTCTGAAGCCGGGAGAGAAATTTCTTCTTACGGTAATAATTTTATTCATTTTAGGGCTTCTTTTCCAGTTCCTGGGGGCATTTCTTGCCGGAATATTCTACGGGTTTGGCGTCTCGGAGATTCTTTCCCTGGGGACTTTTGATAACCCGGAATATGTTGCAGCCTCCAAACTGATCCAGATCATTGGCTCGGTGGGAACTTTCATTATTCCTGCCCTTCTTTTCTCATTCCTTTTTGCCGGGGACCCATTCTCCCTGTACCGGTTTCGTGATCCGGTAAACTGGGTGGCTGTCTTACTTACTGCCGGAATGATGGTTTCAGTGATACCCCTGATCAACTACCTGGCCGAGGTAAATATGAGGATGGAGTTTCCGATCAGTTCGGTGGACCGTTTAATGAGGAGCATGGAGACAGAAGCAGAGAAAATTATGAGGGCTTTTACGGCAACCCAATCTTTCTGGGGATTGCTTGTGAATCTCTTCATGATTGGTGTGCTTGCTGCCGTGGGAGAAGAACTTATATTCAGGGGGCTTTTTCAGAGACTGTTTTCCGCAATGGTCAGAAACCCTCATCTTGCAATCCTGATTACTGCCTTACTGTTCAGCGCCTTTCATTTTCAGTTCTTCTCCTTTCTTCCACGATTTATCCTTGGTGTGATCCTTGGTTACCTCATGTACCTTGGTCGCTCCATATGGTTTCCCATTATTGCTCATTTTGTAAACAATGCGATGGGGGTGATCTATTACTATTTCAATTCGAAGGGAAGTGCTGATGATATGCTGGAAGAGATCGGGACAAGTACCATGTTACCCATGACCGCCCTGATCAGCTTACTGATTTTTTCCGTCTTTTTTATTGCCTGGTTTTACCAGGTAAGCGTGAACTCTAACCGAGCTCCCCGATCCGGGGAGAAAGGAATGGATTTGCATTGAACAGTTCATTTTTCCTGAATACATAAACCAGTCCATATTCAGAAGCTTTCTCCCTGCGCATCTCTTCGGGAAGATCATTGAAGGCATTCTCGACTTCGTTCCAAACCTGCTGAATGACACTGTCCACCATCGCGCGTTGAATATTCAGCTGATCCTGTGCCCGCTGAGTCCTGTTTTTCAGACTCTTCTGGTAATTGTGGTACTCCATAAACTTATCGTAATGAACCTGCAGCACCGCGATGGTGGGATTCGTAATGGGGCTCAGTCCAAGTGTTCTTCTCTTCTTCTCACCTTCAATCAGCTGTTCGCCCCAGCTGATCACCTCTTCCTCTGTGTGAAGGGAGGGAATTTTCTTCTCCTCATCATCCAGCCCGAAAAAACCTCTTGTTTCAGACACCAGGTCACCCCGGGATATGGCCATTGTCACAACCTGGATGAAATGGGATATATAAAGCCTTGCTTTCTTCAGCCGTTTTTGATACTCTTTGTTTTTTTCCGACTGTATATTCAGTGAATTCCTGTGTTCGAATATGGCATTTTCAAAACCCGGGAGTACCGCTTGAATCTTTCTGTACGAGGATGCACTGAACGCCAGTTTGAAGGGTGGGGTCTCTTTCCCTCTTTCATATGCAAATTTTAATGACTTGAGACGGGCAGAGTCGGTGTTGGGGAGGCGGCGATAAGGCATGTTGGTAAAATTGTTAATAAAAAGTTAAAAAAGAGAGAGCAAAGTGCGAATATATTAAAATATTCTAATCGACCAACGCTATTCGCAATTTTTTACGTTATGATTATGAAAAGGTTACACTTTTTATTGGGCATTTTCTGTTTTTTCTTAAGATTTGGATCATTGTGGTGCAAAACTTGCATTTGTTCTTAATTGTTACCCCGGTTATTTGCCGTTTGTCAAAAATTGAGACTATTTTTAAATCAAAATCAATCACATGCATCTGTTTCCAAAGGAGGTCTACTGGCAAAGAAGAAAGCTTTTACGTGAGAGGGTAGGGGAAGGAGTGATCCTGATCGCTGGTAATGAGGAGAGCGCAATGAATTACAGGGCAAATACATACCACTTTCGTCAGGATAGCAGTTTTCTCTATTTTTTCGGAATCAATAGGCCGGGATTCTATGGAATCATCGATACCGGTTCGGGTGTCGATACGCTTTACGGGAACGATTTCGACCTGGATGATATCATCTGGATGGGGGAACAGCCCCTTGTAAAAGAGCTGGCTTCAGAGGTTGCTGTGGAGGCCTCTGCAGGAATTTCGAATCTTGAGTCAGCCTTACGATCGGCGCTCACCTCCGGACGGAAGGTTCATATTCTTCCCTCTTACAGGGGAGACCAGCTGATCTCTCTTGCAAATCTCCTCGGTGTAAATCCGGAAGAGGTGAAGACCCTGGTTTCCCCGGAGCTGATCCGCGCTGTAGTCGGGATGCGCTCCGTGAAAGACTCTTATGAAATTGCCGAGATTGAAAGGGCGGTTGAGGTGGCCGGAATCATGCATACCACCGCCATGAAGATGGCTTTCCCCGGGAATTTTGAGAGAGAACTGGCAGGAGCTATTGAAGGCATTTCACTTTCCCACGGCGGACCGGTATCTTTCCCTGTAATTCTGAGTATGGACGGACAAACCTTGCACAATCACTACCATGGCAATGAACTTGTAGAAGGCCGGTTGGTGGTGTGTGATGCCGGGGCTGAGTCTGAAATGGGCTATGCCAGCGATATCACCAGGACCTTTCCTGTAGGTGGGAAATTCTCGGCACGGCAGAAAGATATTTATCAGATTGTTCTGAAGGCCAACACGGAGACCATTAAGGCCTCTTTACCCGGTAAAACCTACAGGGAGGTGCATTTCCAGGCAGCAAAGATTATTGCCGGTGGATTGAAGGAACTGGGGATCATGAAAGGGGATGTGGATGAGGCTGTGGCATCAGGGGCTCACGCACTGTTTTTTCCCTCATGGGCTTGGTCACATGCTTGGACTTGATGTCCACGATATGGAAAGTCTTGGGGAGAACCTGGTGGGTTATTCCGAATCGGTACAAAGATCTGATCAGTTTGGATTGGCTTACCTGAGAATGGGACGGGAACTGGAACCCGGGTTTGTCATCACAAATGAACCCGGATGCTACTTTATCCCGGCACTCATTGAAAAATGGAAAAGCGAAAAGAAGTTTCAGCAATTCATCAACTACAACAAGGTGAATTCATTTATCGGGTTCGGTGGGGTGAGGATAGAGGATGATGTACTTATTACTGACAGGGGTAGCAGGGTGCTGGGAACGCCTATCCCCAAAGCGGTGGAAGAAGTTGAGGCTACTGCTTCGTCAAATTAGATTTTGGCGTGGTAATACTCCCGGTTAAGCCTCGCGATGTTTGTCAGTGTGATTCCCTTGGGGCATTCGGCTTCACAGGCACCTGTATTTGTACAGTTTCCAAATCCCAGCTCATCCATTTTAGCAACCATTTTTAAAACCCTTTCCCTGGCCTCTATTTTACCCTGGGGCAGCAGTGCCAGGTGCGATATCTTTGCCCCTACGAATAACATTGCAGAGGCATTTTTGCAGGCAGCAACGCAGGCCCCGCACCCGATACAAGCTGCCGCATCCATCGCCAGATCCGCATACCCTTTTTTCACAGGGATACTATTGGCCTCGGGTGCGCTCCCGGTGTTTACCGAGACATAACCCCCCTCCTGAATAAGCTTGTCGAATGCCGAGCGGTCCACCATCAGGTCCCTGATCACCGGGAAGGTCCTGGCCCTCCAGGGTTCTATTACGATGGTATCTCCATGCTTAAATTTCCGCATATGAAGCTGGCAGACCGTGATCAGCGAGTCGGGGCCATGGGGCCTGCCGTTGATATACATTCCACAGGTTCCACATATGCCTTCCCTGCAGTCGTGGTCAAAAACAACAGGCTCCTCGTTACGGGCAATCAACTGCTCGTTCAGCACATCAAGCATCTCCAGGAACGAACTGTCCGGAGATACATCCATCAATTTGTAGTCGACAAAGTTTCCCTTGCTTCGGGAATCCTTCTGTCGCCAGATTTTCAGTTTCAGGTCCATATTCTGATGGTTATACCTTAGTTACTTATAATTTCTTTGCTTCAACTCTATATTTTCAAACTTCAGAGGCTCCTTGTGAAGTACCGGATCTTTGTCCTCTCCCTTAAACTCCCAGGCTGCCACATAGGCAAAATCCTTATCGTTTCGGAGCGCTTCACCCTCTCCGGTCTGATACTCCTCCCTGAAGTGTCCGCCGCACGACTCCTCCCTGTGAAGGGCATCCAGGGCCATTAAATCTCCAAGCTCCAGGAAATCGGCCAGCCGGAGGGCTTTCTGAAGTTCAGGATTCAAATCATTCATATGGCCCGGGATTCTCACCAAATTCCAAAAATCCTCCTTCAGGTTTTGGATCTCTTCGCGGGCTAGTTCCAACCCATCCTTATTCCTTGCCATTCCCACATAATCCCACATGATTCTTCCCAGCCGCTTATGCAACGTATCCACAGTCTGGTTCCCCTTTACGGCCATCAATTTTTCCAGCCGTTCAAGAACCTCCTTTTCAGCTTCTTCAAATTCCTTTAAACCGGTGGAGAACCGGGGAGTGTTGATTTCATGAGCCAGATAGTTCTGTATGGTATAGGGCAGGACGAAATAGCCGTCAGCCAATCCCTGCATGAGTGCCGATGCCCCAAGCCTGTTGGCTCCATGATCCGAGAAATTGGATTCGCCGGTTGCAAACAATCCCGGGATGGTGGTCTGCAATTCGTAGTCCACCCAGATTCCGCCCATGGCGTAGTGAATGGCAGGATAGATCATCATGGGCACTTCATAGGGATTGTCGTCCGTGATCTTCTCATACATCTGGAACAGGTTCCCGTATTTTGCTTCAATGACATTTTTACCCAGTCGGGCAATGGAATCTTTAAAATCCAGGAAAACAGCCAATCCGGTGGAATTAACCCCATAACCTGCATCGCATCTCTCTTTGGCAGCGCGTGAAGCCACATCCCTGGGTACCAGGTTCCCGAAGGCCGGGTAACGTCTCTCAAGGTAATAATCCCTGTTCTCCTCCGGTATATCGCTCCCGGTGATCTCTTCCTTCTGTAATCTTAAAGCATCCTCCTTGTTTTTGGGAACCCAGATGCGTCCGTCGTTTCTAAGGCTCTCGCTCATCAGGGTAAGCTTCGACTGGTAATCACCATGAACGGGAATGCAGGTGGGATGAATCTGAACGAAACAGGGGTTTCCGAACAGGGCCCCCTTCTTATGACACTGCCATGCTGCACTCACGTTGGCTCCCATGGCCATGGTGGAGAGGAAAAAGACATTGGCATACCCGCCGGTTGCAAGCACAACGGCATGTGCGCTGAACCGTTCCAGCTTCCCCGTGATCACATCCCTGCAGATGATCCCCCGGGCTTTCCCTTCAACCATTACCAGGTTAAGCATCTCCATGCGCGGATACATTTCAACATTGCCCTGTTTAATCTGCCTGCTCAGGGACTGGTAGGCCCCCAGCAACAACTGCTGCCCTGTCTGTCCCCTGGCATAAAAGGTCCTTGATACCAGGGCTCCCCCGAAAGACCGGTTATCGAGGGTCCCGCCATATTCCCTTGCAAATGGAACTCCCTGTGCGACACACTGATCAATAATCTGGTTACTCACCTCTGCAAGCCGGTAGACATTGGCTTCCCTGGACCGGTAATCCCCTCCCTTTACCGTATCGTAGAAGAGCCGGTAAACACTGTCTCCGTCGTTCTGATAGTTCTTGGCGGCGTTGATTCCGCCCTGGGCGGCAATGCTGTGGGCCCTTCTCGGGCTATCCTGGTAGCAGAACGACTTGATTTTGAAACCCATTTCAGCCAGGGATGCAGCTGCAGCTCCTCCGGCAAGGCCGGTTCCAACGACAATGATATCCAGCTTCCTCTTGTTGGCAGGATTGACCAGGTTCTGATTGGATTTAAAGCGGGACCACTTTTCTGCCAGCGGCCCTTCGGGTATGTTGGATTGAATTTTAACCATAGCGAAAAAGTTGTTTTTTTACGAGAAGTAGATCATCAAAGGGATCATGGAGTAGCCGCCCACAACGATTACCGAATAGACAATGGCAAGGGCCTGGATCACCGGAGTGTACCGACTGTTTTCAAGTCCAAGGGTTTTGAACGCTGACTGAAATCCGTGAACAAGGTGAAAACCCAGGAAAACGAAAGCTGCAATGTAAAAGACCACGAAGGGGAGCATTTTGAACTTATCGACAATTTCGGTGGCGAAATCGTGGTACAATACCCCGTCAACTGTGATGGTCTCAGAATGACCAAACTTGGCTTTGAAGTAGAAGTCAGCGAAGTGAATGGCCAGAAACACCAGGGTGATGACCGCTGTATGGATCATGAATTTTGAAAAAAACGAGGTGTTGGAATAGTTGGCTTTGTTGTACCTTTTGGGCCGTGCAATCCAGTTCTGGATCTGCAGGATCAGTGCATAAATCACATGCAGAAGAATTCCGCCAAACAGTACAATCTCGAAAATCTTTATCAGGATGTTTGTGCCCATAAAATGAGCAGCCTTATTGTAAACCATGGGGTCATCAAAGATGATAATCAGAAGGTTAATCCCCAGGTGGACCAACAGGAAAACGATAAGGAACAGCCCTGCCAGCGACATCAATAGTTTCTTTCCGATGGAGGAGTTGAAAATTGTGGACATACGGGTACAATTAATAATAAGTTATTTAAATTGCAAGGGGTGCAAACAAATATAGCATTTCTGTTCTGTCATTGCAGGATCGGAAACATTTCTTACAACATTTTATTTACCTGTATTTGAAATTATGTTTGAAACATGAGATCTGGTCCCATCTCTTCTGAACTTTTTACACGAAACCGGGCAAAGCTTGTAAAGATGCTTCCCGACAGTGCTTTGGCTGTGCTGTGTTCCAATCCGCAGATGCCGCGCAATGGCGACCAGTTCTATCCATACAGGCAGCATTCAGATTTTTATTATTTGACCGGGGTTTCCCAGCATGGGAGCCTCCTGGTGATTTCAGCCGGGGTTACTGCCCTTTTTATCAGGAAACCGGATCCGAAAACGCTGTTATGGTCGGGTACTCTTCTCACCATGGAGACGGCAGCTGCTCTATCGGGGATAGCGGAGATCAGATGGCTCGATGAGGTGGATGGTTTCCTTGAAAAGGAGTTACAACTTGCAGGGAGCCTGTTGATGAGTCAACTCCCGGATATGAAGCTCTGTGAGAAAATTGCATCACAGCATCCCTTTGTGAAGCGGGCAAACCTGGAGCCAGTGATGACCCGGCTCAGGATGATCAAGGAACCTGAGGAGGTTGAAGAGATCAGAAAGGCCAGCGCCATTACCCGTTCAGCTTTTCTCAGGGTTTTGAACAAACTTAAACCGGGGATGCGTGAGTATGAGGTGGAGTCTGAGCTGACGGCAGAATTTATCAGTAAAGGAGCCAATGGGCACGCTTTTGAACCGATTATAGCCTCCGGGTCCAATGCGTTGGTGCTTCATTATGTGGAGAATGACGGGTGGCTCCGTGAGGGTGATCTTTTACTGATGGATTTCGGGGCCGAAAGGAATAACTATGCGGCCGATTGTTCGCGCACTATTCCGGTGGGAGGCAAATTCACGATGAGGCAGAGGGAACTCTATAACTCGGTGTACCATATTTTTATGAAGGCAAGGGAACTGATGGTACCGGGTACAAATATGGGCGAATTTCATAACCATGTCGGCGAATTGTGGGAGGAACAGCACATTGCGCTGGGTCTGTACACCATTGATGAGGCCAGGGAGTGCCGCTTGTCAGATCCGCTCTGGAAGAGATACTTTATGCACGGGACCTCTCACTCTCTGGGGATGGATGTTCATGATCCGTTTGACCGGTCGGAGTCCTTTGCACCCGGGATGGTCCTGACCTGTGAGCCGGGAATCTATATTCAGGGGGAGGGAATTGGGATCCGGCTCGAAAATGATATACTGATTACCGAAAACGGACCGGTGGATCTGATGGCTGATATCCCGATTGAGGCATACGAGATTGAAGATCTGATGCAATCAAACCTGGTATAGAGATGAGAAAAGGCATAAGTTTTAAAGGAATTGAACTCTCCTATACCGACAGGGGTTCGGGTGACTGTATCGTTCTTTTACACGGTTACCTGGAGAGTGGTAAAATCTGGGAGGAATTTATTCCCCGTTTGACAGAACATTTCAGGGTGATTACCCCGGATATCCCCGGACATGGACGGTCGGGTTGCTGGGGAAAGGAACACTCCATGAACGATCTGGCGGATTCGGTTAAACAGGTCTTGGAGGCCGAAGGCATTAAAAGGGTTATACTGGTTGGGCACTCCATGGGAGGGTATGTGACCATGGCATTTGCAGCACAATATCCTGAAATGTTGGCGGGTTATGTGCTTTTTCATTCAACCTGTTTTGCGGATAGTGATGAAAAGAGGGTCAATCGTGATCGGGAGATCAGTCTTATCTTGTGCGGCAGGAAGCGACAGATTATTAACGTAAATATCCCTAAAGCCTTCGCTGACTCCAATGTGGACCGGTTACAGAAACAGGTTATATGGTGCGAGGAGATCGCGGGCCAAAACGAGGACCAGGGTATCATTGCCCTTTTGAACGGCATGAAGAACCGGACCGATCATTCAGAAACAATTTCCAACCCCTCTCTTCCCGTGCTGCTGATTGGTGGAAAGAAGGATAACTATATTCCCCCGGAGGTGTTTGAAAAACTGGCTTTGCTGGCGCCTCACGCCTCATTGTTGCGGCTGGCGGAAAGCGGACACATGGGGTTTATCGAAGAGGCTGAAAGTTCAGCGAAAGGCCTTCTCGAATTTTCACACAGGATTACCGGTACTTAAAGCGCCGTAATTGTATCGATTGCTACCAAAAGGGTTTGATCGATATCGGCGATGATTGGATAGAATCCTTCGTTGTCGATCAGGTTCCGGGCAATATAGGCCTTGATCGTTTTAAGAAGGATTTCCCGCGAGATACGGATATCCGGGTAATCGGGATCCAGCCCCTTCTCCTTTGCATATGCAATGAATTCCGGCAGGAGCTCCTGGTTATCCAGGAATTTTTCAATTTCCCTGGCTGTTGTAAATGGTTCAAGGAGTGAGCGTTTCTCGTCGGTATAAAAGAAGGCAAAACGGTACATCAGTCCCAGGTTCCGGACCTGGTTATAGTATTCAGAAGTCCCGGAGGTGTCAATGGGAACAAACACATCGGGGGTGATCCCGCCACCGCCATAGACTATTTTACCCCCGGGGGTGACAAATTTTTGAGAATCATCAAATTTGATGCTGTCGAAGTGTTCCAGTTCTCCGTGCATGATCCGGTCGTGAAAATCGGAGTAGTAATCCTCGGTTCCCTTTTCATATGACCGTTGAATGCTTCTTCCTGTCGGGGTATAATACCTGGCAACGGTAAGGCGTAGTGCAGAACCATCCTGGAATCTCATCTCTTCCTGGACCAGGCCTTTCCCGAATGACCTACGCCCGATGACCAGTCCCCGGTCATTATCCTGGATAGCACCTGCCAGGATTTCACTGGCTGAAGCACTGGATTCATCAATGAGAATAACAACCTTGTCCTCTTTCAGAATTCCACGCGATGTGGCATAGTCGTTCTCCCTGGGACGGGTACGTCCCTCTGTGTAAACGATAAGTTGCCCCTCCTGCAGAAACTGGTCTGCGATCATGGTTGCCGCATCCATGATTCCACCTCCATTGTGCCTGAGGTCGATGATCAGTTTCTCCACTCCCTGGGCTTTCAGTTTCTCAACGGCCTCCATAAATTCCCTGTAGGTGGTTTGCGCAAACTGGCTGATCTTGATGTATCCGGTGTTTTCATTCACCATATAGGCCACATCCACACTGTAAAGAGGGATGTTATCGCGTGTGATTTCAAAATCGATGGGTTTTGCTACCCCCCTGCGGTAGATGGTTACCTTTACCTCCGTGTTCCTGGGGCCTTTCAACATCTTTACAATGTCGTCGCTGGGCATATTTACACCCGCAACCAGCGAATCGTCCACCATAATGATCCGGTCGCCGGCCATCACTCCCACCCTCATGGAAGGTCCGTTGGGAATGGTATTAATGATGGCTACTGTATCGTCGGTCATGTTAAAGGAAACACCGATGCCGCTGAAATTCCCTACCAGCGGTTCTGATACACTCTGGAATTCACTGGCGGGGATATATACAGAGTGAGGATCCAGCTGTTCGACCAGGGTTGGCATGACCGATTCGGTGAGGCTGTTCAGGTCAACGGTGTCCACATATTCGTTTACGACGTACTGAAGTGCAGAAGAGATCTTGTTTCCCTTTGGAGTCAGCGAGAAACCCGAATTGCCTCCCGGCCTGATGGAAAAGTTCTGTTTGGTTACTTCGTTGGTAACGATGTTACGAATGCGTATGGTCGTGATCCAGCTACCCAGCACAATCCCAACCACAATAGCAAAACTGATGATTACCGGTAAAAAGACGACTAGTTTTTCTCTCTTAATCTTCATTGTTTCATACTCCCTGATCCTTTTTCAGGATCTTCTCAAATTTCATCAATATGGATCAATTCTATCCGGGATCGTTCCAGCAATTCAAGCCCGTCGGTAATCCTGTATTTTTCCTCATACACCACTCTTACGATTCCTGCCTGGATGATCAGCTTGGAACACTCTATGCAGGGAGATGTGGTGATGTAAAGCGTGGATCCATCGCTGCTGTTGTTTGATTTTGCAACCTTGGTAATTGCATTGGCTTCGGCATGAAGAACATAGGATTTGGTAACACCATTTTCATCTTCACACTCATTTTCAAAACCAGACGGTGTTCCGTTGTATCCATCCGAAATAATCATTTTGTCCTTCACAAGAAGAGCCCCCACCTGTCTCCTTTTACAGTAGGAGTTTGTTGCCCATATTCTGGCCATTTGGAGGTAGCGTTTATCTATGGCAAGCTGTTTGTCCTGAGAGGTGGATTTATCTGACATTCCGGAAGAGAGTTGTACCCAGGGCCGGGATCGAACCGGCACGATATTGCTATCACTGGTGTTTGAGACCAGCGCGTCTACCAATTCCGCCACCTGGGCAATTTTTAGGCGCTGCGAAGTTAATGTTTTTCAGCAAATTTGACAAGCTCTTTACAAGCTTCTTTTACCCGGTTTACCTGCATGTTCTAAAATATCTTTTATAAAGTGATCCATTGCTAATTTTGTCTGACAAAGCTCACAAATAAATTATTTTTCATGGAACGCAAATTCGAGGAAAGTGTGATCGGGGTTCTGGGCCGGTTGGGGATCAGTGAGGTTAACCGGGGGGCAACCACAGGGCAAACCTGGTTAGATACAAAAGGGGATGTAACCGAATCGGTATCTCCCATTGACGGCGAGGTCATTGCAAGGGTTACCAACGCCACGGCGGAAGATTATGAAGCAGTAATGAACAGGGCCGTTGAGGCTTTTTCAACCTGGAAATCAGTTCCCGCTCCCAGGCGCGGGGAGGTGGTTCGGCAGATCGGACTGGCCCTCCGGGAATCCAAGGAGGACCTGGGTTTCCTGGTAACACTTGAAATGGGAAAGATCCTCCAGGAGGGCCTTGGCGAGGTTCAGGAGATGATCGATATTTGTGATTTTGCAGTGGGTCAATCCAGGCAGCTGTATGGTTATACAATGCAGTCGGAGAGGCCGCACCACCGCATGTTTGATCAGTACCACCCACTTGGAATTGTGGGCCTGGTTACGGCATTCAACTTTCCTGTGGCTGTCTGGGCCTGGAACGCGATGATTGCCGCTATTGCAGGAGATGTGGTGGTATGGAAACCCAGTTCCAAAACACCTTTAACAGCCATAGCAATTCAGAAGATCATTCAAAAAGTGCTCAGGGAGAATGATGTCCCTGAGGGCGTATTCAACCTGGTGATTGCCCGGTCATCGGTGATGGGCGACAATTTTGCAGCCGACAGGAGAATCCCCCTGTTTTCAGTAACCGGGTCTACCGCTGTTGGTAAACATATTTCCGGGATTGTGGGTGAACGACTGGGCAGTTCGATCATGGAGCTGGGAGGCAATAACGCCCTGATTATCTCCAAAGAGGCTGACCTGGAGTTGTCCATACCTGCCATCGTATTCGGGGCTGTAGGAACAGCCGGGCAGCGCTGCACCAGTACCCGGAGGGTGATTATCCAGGAGGAGGTTTATGATGCAGTAAAAGCCAGGCTCGTGAAGGCCTATAAACAGATTGCAGGGCGTATCGGTAATCCGCTTGATGAAATGACCCTGGTGGGTCCCCTTGTGGATAAAGGAGCCGTCAGACTCTTTACGGACGCCATTGAAAAGGTGAAGCAGGAGGGGGGACTCATACTCTTTGGAGGGGAAACCCTGACTGGCCGGGGTTATGAAGCGGGTACTTATGTGGTGCCGGCCCTTGCAGAGGTAAAAAACAACTACCAGATCGTTCAGGACGAAACTTTTGCGCCGCTGCTCTATATGATTAAATACAAAATGATTGATGAGGCCATTCAACTGAACAATGATGTACCCCAGGGGCTTTCATCGGCCATCTTTACCCTGAACCTTCGTGAGGCCGAGCAATTTCTGTCAGGTGTGGGTTCAGATTGTGGAATTGCCAATGTGAACATAGGTACATCGGGCGCTGAGATTGGTGGCGCGTTCGGTGGTGAAAAGGAGACAGGCGGAGGGCGTGAATCCGGATCCGATGCATGGAAAGCATACATGCGAAGGCAGACCAATACCATCAATTACGGAAAAACCCTTCCACTGGCCCAGGGCATCAAATTTGATCTTTAGAAAGGCTATACCGCCCTGGTAAGGATCTTGGAGGTGACCATGCTCCGTGCAGCGGTAACGATACCGGCTGTGTCGTAACCACATTCGTGATAGAGTTCTTCCTGTGTTCCATGTTCAACATACCGGTCGGGAATACCCAGTCTCAGGACTTTTGCCTTATAGTTGTTGTCATTCATATACTCAATCACGGCACTTCCCAGTCCGCCGATTGTAGAGGCATCCTCTACGGTGATGATCTTATTAAACCGCGAGAATACCGAATCCAGTAATTTGTGATCGATTGGTTTCAGGAACCTCATGTCGTAATGGGCTACACTGATGTGTTCCGGATCAAGGACAGAGATTGCTTCAGTAACCTTGTTCCCGATGGGCCCCAATGAGAGTATAGCAAGTTCGTTACCTTCCGAAAGCTGCTGACCTTTGCCGGTTTCAAGAAAGCTGAAAGGTTGCTTCCAGTCCACCAGGACCCCCCTGCCCCGTGGATAACGTATCACCATGGGTCCTGATTTGTGGAGCTGTGCGGTGTACATCATATTCCTTAACTCCACTTCGTTGAGAGGGGAGGCGATTGTCATTCCCGGGATACAGCGAAAGAAAGCCAGGTCATAAGCTCCGTGGTGTGTTGCACCGTCGGATCCAACTAATCCGGCTCTGTCCAGACAGAATACTACCGGAAGTTTCTGAATAGCAACATCGTGGATTACCTGGTCGTAGGCTCTTTGCATGAATGAAGAGTAGATGTTGCAGAAAGGCACCATCCCCGTTGCAGCCAGTCCGGCCGAGAAAGTCACCGCATGCTGTTCAGCAATACCCACATCATAGGTGCGGTCGGGCATCTCATCCATCATGATCTTCAGGGATGAGCCTGTCGGCATGGCCGGGGTAATTCCTATAATTTTTTTATTGATACGGGCAAGCTCCAGGATCGTCTCACCAAACACATCCTGGTAGTGTGGGGGCTGTGGTTTATCGTAAGATTTCCGGATAATCTCTCCGGTATGCATGTTGAATATCCCGGGAGAGTGATAGGCGGTCCGGTCTGCTTCGGCCCTGGCAAAACCTTTCCCTTTCTGGGTAATCACGTGTAGAAGTTTCGGACCCGGAATATTTTTCATATCCCTCAGTACATCGGTAAGGTGCAGCACATCGTGACCGTCAACCGGACCAAAGTACCTGAAATTCAGCGATTCGAACAGGTTACTTTGTTTGAGAAGAATGGATTTCATGGCGTTCTCAATCTTCTGTGCGTAATTCCTGGCGTTTGGGGCAATCTTGTTCATGAATCCCAACAGGTTCCAAACATCATCCTTGACCTTGTTATACCTCCTGGATGTGGCGATGTCAAGCAGGTAGTCCTTCATGGCCCCCACACTTGGATCGATGGAGATGTTATTGTCGTTCAGGATGACCAACAGGTTCTTTCGTGCATGACCGGCATTGTTGAGGGCCTCGTAAGCCATGCCTGCGGACAACGATCCGTCTCCGATGATTGCCACCACCTGCCTTTCAACCTCCTTGTTATACTCGTTTCCGGCGGCCATCCCAAGTGCTGCTGAAATAGAGGTGGAGGAGTGGCCTACGCCGAAGGAGTCATATTCACTTTCCTCGGGTTTTGGGAATCCGCTGATTCCTCCATATTTCCGGTTTGTATGAAATATTTTACGACGTCCCGTAAGGATTTTATGTCCATATGCCTGGTGTCCCACATCCCAGACAATCTGATCAAACGGGGCATTAAAAACGTAGTGAAGGGCCACTGTAAGTTCCACTACTCCAAGACTTGCGCCGAAATGGCCGGGATTTGATGAAACGACCTCAATTATAAACTGTCTCAGTTCATTGCTGAGTTGAATCAGTTCTTCCGGTTTCAAATGTTTCATATCGGCCGGACTGTCAATGGTTTCCAGAAGCTTGTATTCTCCCAGGGTCTCCTTCATCAGTTTCGATATCTGGATCAAAGGTAAGAATAAATCGCTTTGTTAATATCTTAAAAGGCGGTGGTGAAAAAACGCATTAAATTAAGGACCGAATTTGCGTAATTTGGAACGATTGATCCTAACCAGAGAAGCAATGAGAAAGATCCTATATATTTTGATCGGGGCGGCTATCCTCGGTTCGTGTGTGCCCTCCAGGGAGTTTACCCAATTGTCGGAAAAGACCAATCACCTCCAGGGCGAGCGGGATGATCTCATGAAGGAGAACGAATTTCTCACAGTGGAGAACCGGGAGATGATGGGCAAGATCGAGAAAGTTGAAAGTCAGCAGGAGCAGCTGGTCAGAGACAGCATCAGGATCTATCAGAAATTGGGAGAACTGGAAGAGGAAATTGCTGGTCTTGAAAGAAAGTATACCAACCTGGAATCTACCCATGAGGAGTTATTGCGGGGAAGTGCCAGGGAGACCCGCAGGTTGCTAAATGAATTGCAGAGTGCACAGGAAGACCTGTCCCGCAAGGAGCAGTTACTAAAGCAACTGGAATCAAATGTAAACCAGCAGAAACTGGATGTGAACCGGCTGCAGACCGAGCTGGAGGCCAGGAATGCGCGTCTGATGGAGATGGAGAAGATGCTTCATGAGAAGGACAGGGTACTGGAGGAACTGAAAAACAAGGTGGCCGATGCCCTCATGGGATTTGAGGGTCAGGGACTGACTGTTACCAGGAAGGATGGGAAAGTATATGTTTCTCTAGAGGAGAAACTGCTTTTCCAATCGGGGAGCACCGTGGTGGATCCCAACGGGGTGAAGGCCCTGGAGCAACTGGCGGTGGTTCTGGGAAACAATCCTGATATTAATATCATGATTGAGGGTCATACAGATGACGTTCCCTTTCGCAAGGGTTCATCGATCAAGGATAACTGGGATTTAAGTGTGATGCGGGCCACCTCCATTGTTAGAATCCTTATGGGTAATCCAAAAATTAAACCCACGAATATCACGGTTGCAGGTCGCGGAGAGTATCTTCCGGTGGATCCGGCGGATACCCCCGAAGCCAGGAGAAAAAACAGGCGTACCGAAATTATTCTCTCGCCCGATTTCTCGGAGGTTTTCAGGATTCTGGATATGTAGGAGGCCGTTTGCTGAGCGGGGAATCAGATGGTCATGATCTCTTTTTCCTTGGCTTCGACGATCTTCTCCACCTTCTCTGTGAATTCGTCGATGAGTTTCTGGATTCTCTCTTCTGCAATTTTAACATCATCTTCGCTTAAGCCATCCTTTTGCATCTGCTTGTACTCATCATTGGCATCCCTGCGGCTGTTTCGCATACTTACCCTTGCATTTTCCCCTTCGTTTTTTACCTGCTTGAAAAGATCTCTTCTTCGTTCCTCCGTAAGTGGCGGGATGGCGAGGCGAATCACTTCACCATTGTTTGAAGGGGTGATTCCCACATTCGAATTCATAAGAGCCTTTTCGATGGGATCGATCATGGTTTTCTCCCAAGGCTGAACCATAATGGTTTTTGCATCGGGAGTACTGATATTTGAGACCTGGTTAAGGGGGGTTGGAGTGCCATAATAATCCACCACAACCCCATCAAGGATGTGTACGTTCGCTTTCCCCGCCCTGATTCTAACCAATTCATTGTCAAGATGTTCAAGGGCTTTTTCCATTCGTTCCCTGGTCATTTCGTAAACGAGTTGAACTTCTTCATTCATGGTCTTCCGGTTGTGTTAAGCGGGCCTAATTTATCTAAATTTTAACTAAAGTACCAATTTTTTCACCTGAAACGAGTTTTTTCAGATTTCCTTTCTCATTCATATTGAAAACAATGATGGGCAACTCATTCTCCTTGCACATGGTAAAGGCTGTCAGATCGAGAATCCTCAACTCTTTCCGAAGTGCCTCATTAAAGGTAATCTCATCATACTTTTCCGCTTCGGCGTCTTTTTCCGGGTCGGCGCTGTATACCCCGTCCACCCGTGTGCCCTTGAGCATCACATCGGCCTCTATTTCAACTGCCCGAAGTGCAGAGGCTGTATCAGTTGTGAAATATGGATTCCCGGTGCCCCCGGAGAAGATCACAATCTCGTTGTTTTCGAGGGCATTGATTACCCCGGGTTTGTAATAGAATTCTGCAACCGGCTCCATCCGGATGGCAGTGAATAGTCTCGCTTTTTTTCCTTTCGATTCAAACGCAGACAGAAGTGCAAGTCCGTTTATCACCGTGGCAAGCATTCCCATATAGTCACCCTTTACCCTGTCAAACCCCGCTTCAACCCCTGATATCCCGCGAAAAATGTTACCCCCGCCGATTACAACAGCCACCTGGGTCCCAATGGCGGAGACCTCGATAATCTCATTGGTATAGTTCTCTAAACGTTCGGGATCAATTCCATGAGATCGCCCGGCCATCAGTGCTTCACCGCTAAGCTTCAATAAAATTCTTTTGTATGCCATCGGGTCAGTTTTTTATTTAAAAGTAGGAATTAAATTGATCAGGAAAACTCATTTTTCAGGTAAAAAAAAACCGTCCGGTGTGAACAGGACGGTTTGGAATGATTTTTTTTATATTTATTTAACTGCGAATCTTAAGAAACCGGTTACAGTAAGATCTTTATCAGATTGCCTGATGTATTCGCGAACAGTCTTTTTTGCATCCTTTGTAAATTCCTGGTTTAGAAGGGTTGATTCCTGTAGAAATTTCTTGACCATACCTTCAGCAATACGGTCCACAATGTTCTCAGGTTTGCCTTCCTGAAGAGCCTTCTCACGACCAATCCTTCTCTCCTGTGCAAGGATCTCTTCAGGTACATCGGATTCGTCAACGGATACCGGAGACATTGCTGCAATCTGCATGGCCACATCCTTGGCAACCTGTTCATTCACATCGGCCTTGCTGAATCCAACCAAAGTGGCAAGGTTGTTTCCGAAGTGGTTGTAAGCCTGAACCTTCTCTGCTGTGATCGAACCATAATATCCCAGCTCAAGTTTCTCTCCAATGGTACCGGTTTGCTCGATGATGTTTTCGGCGATACTTTTTCCGTCCAGTGGGAGTGCAAGCAATGCTTCCAGGCTGGCAGGCTTCTCAGCCAGGGCGACTTTGAGGATAGCGGATGCAAATTTCACGAAATTCTCATTCTTCGCCACAAAATCAGTTTCGCAGTTCAGGGAGATCATTGCTCCGAATTTTCCATCAACTTTTGCCTGTACATTTCCTTCACTTGCTTCACGATCAGCGCGCTTATTTGCAATGGCCTGACCCTTTTTACGGATCACTTCTATCGCCTTATTAAAATCACCTTCAGCTTCCTGCAAGGCTATTTTGCAATCCATCATTCCGGCGCCTGTGATCTTTCTCAGTTTCTGTACATCAGCAGCTTTAATTTCAGCCATATCTTTAATTCTCTTATGTGCGTTTATAATCAATAATCAGGATCCCGGAGTTAATTGTCCTCCTCTTCCTCAAGCTCATCAATAATTGCTGAAGACTTCACCACAGGTTTCATCTCAACTTTTGAATCCTTAACCCTCTCTCTTTTACCCTTGGAGTCTTTTGCCTCTTTAGGTTGTTTGGTCTCTTTTACCTCTTTGTCATCCTTATCCTTTTCCATCTTGCGCTCACCGAGACCTTCTGCAATAGCATCGGTGATAAAACCGATGATCAGGGAGATGGACTTGGATGCATCGTCGTTAGCGGGGATTGGAAAATCAATGTTCCTTGGGTCGGAATTGGTATCGACCATTGCAAATACTGGAATGTTCAGCCTGTTTGCTTCGCGAACGGCAATGTACTCCTTGTGAACATCTACGATGAACATGGCTGCCGGAAGGCGGGTCAGGTCGGAGATTGAACCAAGGTTTCTTTCCAGTTTGGCACGTTGACGTTCAATCTGAAGTCTCTCTCGCTTGGAAAGGGTCTCAAAGGTTCCGTCAGTAGCCATTTTATCAATGGTCGACATTTTCTTAACTGCCTTCCGGATGGTAGGGAAGTTGGTAAGCATTCCGCCAGGCCAGCGCTCTGTTACGTATGGCATATTCACGGCACCTACCTTTTCGGCAACAATGTCTTTGGCCTGCTTTTTGGTGGCTACGAACAGGATCTTCCTTCCACTCTTGGCAATCTGCTTCATCGCTGCAGCAGCCTCTACGAGTTTGGCCTCTGTTTTATTAAGGTCAATGATGTGGATTCCGTTTTTCTCCATAAATATATAGGGAGCCATGGCAGGATTCCATTTTCTTTTCAGGTGACCGAAATGTACACCTGCATCCAGTAATTCTTTGAAGTTGGTTTGTGGCATTTTTTTGATGTTTGCTGGTCAATCAACCGGTAGCCCCTGAAGGGAGTCCGGCCAATTTCGCAATGTTTATATTGAAATTTAATTCTAGCGCTTGCTGAACTGGAATCTCTTCCTTGCTTTCGGCTGGCCAGGCTTCTTGCGTTCCACAACGCGCGGATCCCTGGTTACAAAACCTTCAGCCCTGAGAGCGGGTTTGTAGTCCGGGTTCAACTTGATCAGGGCCCTGGAAATGCCAAGGCGAAGTGCTTCTGCCTGTCCGGACATTCCACCGCCATCGATGTTGACTTTAATATCGTAGGTTCCTTGTAATTCAAGAAGAACCAGGGGTTGTTCAACAATATAATGGAGTTGCTTATCGGGAAAATAGTCTTTGAAATCCCTGTTGTTAACGGTAATCTGACCTTTGCCTTCTGACAAATATACCCTGGCAATGGCTGCTTTTCTTCTTCCGATCGTATTGATCACTTCCATGGCAATTATTTAATTTTATTTAAGTCCAGATTCTTGGGTTGCTGTGCCTCGTGGTTATGAGTCTCGCCAACCACAACAAAAAGATTTCTGAAGAGTTCGCTTCCCAGGCGGTTCTTTGGGAGCATGCCCCTAACCGCTTTTTCAACAACTGCTTCGGGCTTTCTCTCCAGCAGATCTTCAGGAGATTCGATGCGCTGTCCGCCCGGATAACCTGTGTGGCGTACATATTGCTTTTCACTCATCTTATTGCCGGTGAGCTTCACTTTTTCAGCATTGATAACAATTACGTTATCACCGCAGTCCACATTCGGAGTGAAACCGGGCTTATGTTTTCCTCTGAGTACAATGGCAACTTTCGAAGCAAGTCTTCCCAGTACTTCATCCTTGGCATCAACAACAAACCACTCCTTTTGAATGGTCTCTTTATTGGCCGAAACTGTTTTGTAACTTAACGTATTCACTTCTATCCGTGTTTGTCCTAAATTTTATGGATCGCAAAAATACAACAAAATTCTTTAAAACAAGAAGATATCAACAATAAATTTTTATTGTGTACTCCGATCCGAAGCTGCTATAAAACTATAATAATTCCATTATAAATCTGCGGTTCTACACAATAGAAGAGGGGCGGAGCAGTTATAGATAGATAGGATTGCTGTTCATCCATGAAACTAACCCGACAACAAATTCATGAGCAGGTCTATTTCTATGGCCTGATCCTATTGGCGGTATCCCTGCCACTATCCATATTCTCGGTTACCCTGTCACAGATGTTGTTGCTGTTGAACTGGCTCCTGGAGGGGAGGTACCGTGAAAAATGGTTAAGGCTCAGGCAAAACCCGGCCATCTGGGCCCTGTTATCACTCTACATACTTCATGCCATAGGCCTTCTTTGGTCGTCAGATGGACTTTACAGTTATACAGATATGCGGGTGAAGGTGTCCCTGTTTGTAATTCCGTTGATTCTGGGTACCTCCGAACCCCTTCTGCGGAGCCAGGTGAATCGCCTTCTTCTTTTATTTACAATGTCTGTTTTTGTGGCTTCCATGGCATCGGTGATGGCTTTGCTGGGTTGGCTGCCTGTACAGATTGAAGGTTACCGGGATCTTTCTCTTTTCATGAGCCATATCCGGTTTTCCCTGATGGTTGTCCTCACCATACTGATCGTAGTGTGGTACCTTTTTCTGCAACGGAATTCACTTACCCGGTTTGAGCGTATATGGTATCTTTTGGGACTGGTTTGGTTCCCAATTTTCCTGATTTTACTAAAATCACTTTCAGGAATTGTGATCATGGGATTTCTTGGATTTTTTCTGCTGGTCAGGGTGGTATTTGAAATTCGTGATTCTGCCATACGTTTCATGGTGTTTATGCCGGTGGTAATGATCCCCCTCTTTTCCATTGTTTATATTGGTCAGGCTATCAATAAGTATTACTCTTTTGATGAGATCCATTTTGATGAGATCGACTCCTATACCGTACTTGGTAATCCTTATAAGAACCATCCAAACCTCAGGGAGGTGGAGAATGGCCATTATGTTTGGCTGCACATTTGTGATCAGGAGATGGAGGAGGAGTGGAACAAGGTGAGCGATTTTGACTTCAGGGGTAAAACCCTCAATGGTAATACCATCCGGGGTACGCTGATCCGGTTTCTCACCTCCAAGGGATTGCGAAAGGATGCTGCCGGTGTAAGGCAACTGTCAAATGCCGAGATTAAAGCCGTTGAAATGGGTGTAGCGAACTATCTCTATCTCCAGAGATTCAGACTCTATCCCAGGATATACGAGGTAATTTGGGAAATTGACCGGTACAAGCTGGGGTATAGTCCCAACGAAAAATCGGTCGTTCAAAGGTACCTCTACCTGGATGCCGGGTGGAAGATCGCCAGGAATAACCTTCTTTATGGTGTGGGAAACGGGGATGTGAAGGCGGCATTCAAAGCGTATTATGACAGTGTCAATTCACCGCTTGAGCCGAAATGGAGGAGGAGGGCTCATAACCAGTACCTCACATTTCTGATCGCTTTTGGGATACCCGGATTCCTGATCTGCATGTTTTCATTGATCTCGCCGGTTTATCTTGCCCAACGAAACCGTTCATTCCTGGCCGTGGGATTCATGATTCTGATGCTGCTCTCCATGGTCAATGAAGATACCCTGGAGACCTCAGCAGGTGCCTCTTTTGTGGCTTTTTTCTATTCTTTGTTTCTTTTCGGGCCGGACTTTCCCTGGTTAAGGAACAGAATTAGCAGGCGGAATGGACAGAAGGCTTGACAGGGAATTCTTCCGCCGCGATGTACTGGAGGTGGCCCCGGATCTTCTGGGAAAGCATTTCAGGATTGTCAACCGGGACGGAGGTGAAATATTATGTACAATATCAGAAACGGAGGCATACAGGGGATTGGACGACCTGGCCTGTCATGCAAGCAAGGGAAGGACAATCCGCACCGAGGTGATGTTCGGTGATGGCGGGCACCTTTACATCTACCTGATCTATGGAATGTACTGGATGATGAATGTGGTCACCTCGGTCAGGGGCATCCCCCAGGCAGTTTTGATCAGGGGAGTTCGTGAGGCCAGCGGCCCCGGAAGGGTCACCCGGCTGCTGGGGGTGGATAAGCAATTTAACGGGGAGGACCTGGTTTGTTCAGATCGCATCAGTATTGAAGATAGCGGAATTATTCCTGTTTTTACGGCCTGTCCGCGTGTGGGAATAGATTATGCCGGGGAGCCCTGGAAGAGCATGCCCTGGCGGTTTGTTATGAATCTTTAACCATTGTGCCAGGCTGTGCGATGGCCTCAAATTTATAATTATTATATATTTGCATACTTTTTTGTATCACATACTCTGAATGAATGGAAAATTTCCGACGTTATAATCTTATCCTGGGATGGGGCGTATTTCTGGTTTCGCTGATCGTGTACCTTTTAACAATGGAACCCACTGCCAGTTTCTGGGACTGTGGAGAATTCATTGCAACGGCCTATAAAATGGAGGTCGGGCACCCCCCGGGGGCTCCTTTTTTTATGATTCTCGGTCGATTTTTTACCCTGTTTGCCGGCGGTGACGTTTCCAGTGTAGCTGTGTCCATGAACATTCTTTCAGCCACAGCCAGTGCATTTACCATTTTATTCCTGTTCTGGACACTGACCCACCTGGTGAAGAAATTCTTCTCTACGGAAGACTCCCAAAGTCCGGTGGCCATGATCACTATCTTCGGTGCCGCCGTGGTGGGATCTCTGGCTTATACTTTCTCAGACTCTTTCTGGTTTTCTGCTGTTGAAGCAGAGGTCTATTCCACCTCCTCGCTGTTTACGGCTGTTGTATTCTGGGCCATTCTGAAGTGGGAGAATGTTGCAGACAAACCGGGATCCAATAAGTGGCTTATCCTGATTGCCTACCTGATGGGCCTTTCTATTGGGGTTCACCTGTTGAACCTGCTTGCCATTCCAGCCATCATCATGGTCTATTATTTCAGAAAATATACCCCAACGGTGAAGGGTGTCATTGCGGCCATGGCCGTTTCGGTGGGAATCCTTGGTGTTGTAAATTACATGATGATTCCCGGGCTGACCGGACTCGCGGGTAAGTTCGAACTGCTTTTTGTCAATGGCATGGGGTTACCTTTTAATTCGGGGTTAATATTTTATTCGGTCCTGCTTTTCGGTGCAATGATATTCGGAATTTACTATACCCACAACAAAGGGAAGGTTTTGTGGAATTCAATCCTTCTGGCCCTGTTTGTTATTGTGGTTGGATATTCTTCCTATGCAGTAATCGTGATCCGCTCTGCAGCCAATACACCACTGGATGAGAGCAACCCCGATACGGTTTTCTCACTCCTGAGTTACCTGAACCGCGAGCAATACGGAGATAATCCCCTGGTTTATGGTGCATTCTTCAACTCCAGGCCCACAGAGGTGAAGGAAGGGAAACCCAGTTATTATAAGGGTGAGAATGAGTATTACAAGGTGGATCGGAACCGGGAATATAATTACAACAGCGATTCAAAAGGTGTATTCCCACGTATGTGGAGTAACCAGGACCGTCATGCCAATGAGTATATCTACTGGGCGAAAATGGATGAAGCTGATCTGTATGATCTGAGAAGGGATCAGCAGGGAAATCCTGTCCAGAACCGTATGGGTGGTTATAGTTATGATCGCAGCCGCCCCATCGCCATCCCAACCTTCGGACAGAACATGCGATTCTTTTTCCGTTACCAGATCGGCTATATGTACATGCGTTATTTCATGTGGAACTTTGCCGGAAGGCAAAATGATATCCAGGGGCATGGCGAACTGAACAAGGGGAACTGGATCAGCGGGATCAAATTTATTGATCAGGCGAGGTTGGGACCTCAGGGAAATCTGCCCGATTCAATCGCTAAGAACAAAGCCAATAATAAATACTACATGCTCCCCCTGTTGCTGGGGCTTGCAGGGGCTGTTTACCACTACAGGAAGCACAGGAAGGATTTCTGGGTCGTTGGATTGCTTTTCATTATGACCGGCCTGGCCATCCTGGTTTATCTGAACCAGTATCCCTTTCAACCCCGGGAACGTGATTATGCCTACTCGGGATCTTTTTACGCTTTTGCCATCTGGATCGGGATCGGTGTGGCCGGACTGATTGAATGGGTTTCGAAACGAAAAAAGAGTGTGGTTACCGCAGGGGCAGTGGTGGCTGCGACACTATTCCTGGTGCCCGGGATAATGGCCAGAGCAAATTGGGACGATCACGATCGTTCGGATCGTTTCACGGCCCCTGCTTTTGCAAAGAACTTCCTTAATTCGTGCCTGCCCGGAGGCGTCATGTTTACAAATGGTGATAATGATACGTTCCCGCTCTGGTATGTACAGGAAGTGGAGGGATTCCGGACCGATGTCAGGATTGTGAATCTGAGTTATCTGACGGCCGACTGGTATATTGAGCAGATGAAGCAGACATTTTATGATTCCTATGCGCTGCCCATCAGCATGACCCGTGATCAGTATGAGCAGGGGAAGCGCGATTATGCCTACCTTGTGGAATCGGCCGGTGCACTGATCAAGGAGAAATATGAGTTGAACAGGGATCAGTACGAAGCCGAGGTGATGGATATCTATTCCAACACCCTTGATATCATTGAATCTTCGCTTCTGCCGCAGAACCATGCCAACGACTACAGGGCTATCCTTGCCCTTGAGACGAACATGGATCCCATGAAATTTTATGGTTATTTACGGACCTTCAATAGCGCAGAGATTGCCCAGCGCATCCAACTGGATGAAGCAGCCATAAAAGCGGAATCTGCAAGGATGGAGCGACTGATGAAAACCATCGATGCCGATTTCGCTCCGTTGAAAGAGGCTTTTGCTTTTATGCTGACCGATGACCCGCGTTTCAAACAGGGACAGTACTTTATTCCGGCCAGGAAGTTTGTGATTCCGGCCGATCCGGCCTCCCTGCCCGAATGGGTGGTCCCCGAAGAGTTTAAAGCCAGCAGTGTTGAGCAGGTGAGATTTTCCCTCTCCGAAACAGTATTGTATAAAAACATGCTTGTTGTAATGGATATGCTTGGGAATAATAATTGGGAGCGTCCCATCTACTTTTCAACAACTGTTTCGTCCGAAAACTATCTGAACCTGGAGAATTATTTTCTCAGGGAGGGACTTGCATTAAGGGTGGCTCCGGTGAACAGTCCCAACTCCAGCTATCTTGGTGCGGTCAGTGCAGACGATATGTACCAGAAGTTGATGCATGAGTTCGACTGGGGTGGACTGGATACCCCGGGTATCTATATGGATGAGAATAACCTGAGGATGACCATTCACTACCGCTACGCCTTTGCAGTACTGGCCGGAGCCCTTGTGGATGAAGGCAAACTGGATAGTGCAAAAATGGTTTTGGATGAATGCATGCAACATATGCCCGAAGAAACGGTCCCTTATAACGCAGGCATCACCCCGATGATACAGGGATATTTCAGTACGGGCGATAACACCACTGCAAATGCCATGGTAGAGAAGTATGAATCCCAGCTGGTGTCCGAACTGGAATATATGAAGTCGTTATCGGGAAGGGGAAACCCAAGATTTGTTAAAAGTGACAATGATTTTCTTTCTGCGGTCAGGGACATCAATGCTTTGAGAAGTATGTGTCTGGGATATGGTGAGACGGATGCGGCAAGAAGGCTAGAGGAGAAGCTTTCGGTTTACGGGCAAGATTATGAGCGCCTGTTCCGTTAATATATAGGTATGCTAATTGTAAGGCCACCTTCATTACTGACCCGTGCCCTGAACAGGATGACGTGGGACTTCCATGGAGATCACAGGGATGTGTATCTTACATTTGATGACGGTCCTACACCGGGTGTAACCCCCTGGGTGCTTGAAAGGCTGGCTGATGCTGCTGCAAAAGCCACCTTTTTCTGCCTGGGTCGTAACGTGGACAAACACCCCGAACTTTACAGGCAGATACTCGAGGCCGGTCACAGCGTTGGAAACCACAGTTACAGCCATCTGAAAGGATTCCGTACCAGTATCAAACGATATATGGATGACATCTATCTGGCCTCTAACCTGATCGATTCAAAACTGTTCCGTCCGCCCTATGGCAGGATCCTTCCCGGACAGGTAAAGGCAGTGCTGGAACAGTACGACCTGATCATGTGGGATGTTTTGAGTATTGATTACAACCTCTCCCTTGACGGAGACCGTGTGCTTCAGAATGTAATCCGTAATGTGAGACCCGGTTCCATCATCGTCTTCCATGATTCGGACAAGGCCAGCGACAACCTCTATTTCGCACTCCCCCGTACCCTGGAGTTCCTGGCCGAAAAGGGATTTTCCCTGAAGTCCATCCCCTCCGGGGGACTGCCCAAACAGAATTCTTTCATAAATTAGGTCATACCTAAATTTATTTTTAGTTTTTCCGTTTTTTGAATACCTGAAAAGGTTTATTCAATAAGTTTGTTTTCAGGAAAAGTAGAATGAAAAGAACACCCAGAGACAGAAGATTTCTCTTCGACCTGAATCATCCGGCAGATTTTCACTTCTTTAAGAATTTGTTCTCATATTTTGAGGAACAAGGGTATTCATTCAGGGTAATGGCCAGGAACAAAGAGTGCCTTCATGAACTGTTGTCGGCGCATAACATTTCATTTATTAACAGGGGAAAAGGAAGTCATTCTTTACCAGGCAAATATGCTTATTCTGTATATATTTTGTTGCTGTCTGCTATACATTTAATCCTATTCAGGCCCAGGCTTACTCTGAGCTTATCTTCCCCATACTTAATTACTGCCTCCAGATTTTTATGTATTCCAACCCTGACGTATGATGACACAGATTATAATCCTCGCCTGCTTCCTTTTATAAAGAGGGCCGACTATATTTTTACTCCTGCAAATTATCCGTATACATTTCATAAGAGTCATTTCCATATTAAAACCTTTAAGGAGTTAGCCTATCTGGTTCCATCAATCCCCGGGGACAGAAGTAAAAGAGAAGCTGTCTTTTTTCGGTTGACCCGCACCGACTCGATACATCATGGATCTGAAAAAAGGATTAACCTTTCCAGGGTAATTAAGGAGATCAACAGGTTTAGTCTTAATCATACAACTTACCTCTCTTCCGAAATAGGCTTAACCGACAAGCTGTCGAATGGGGTTTTGTTCCCCGATAAAGTGAAGATTCATCAGGACCTTAAAAAATGTCGCGCCTTTTGGGGTAATAGCGCAACAATGGCTACTGAGGCAGTTATACTGGGGATTCCTTCAATTTTCATTGGTTATGAGAAATTTGCCTACCTGAAAGAACTTGAAGAAAACGGTCTTTTATATTGTTTTTCTCCCGATAAGATGGAATTTTCTTTTGAAAAATTGTATGAGATCATGCAAAAACCCATATTACAATTCCAATCAGAGCCAAAACTTATTAATCTGTTGCGAGAGAAAATAAATATCAGCGGATTACTCATCTGGTTTATTGAGAACCTACCTGATAGCGCACAAATTCTGAGGGATGACATGGATATGCAATTCCGGTTCAGAATCACTTCCGACTGAAAAACTTTGGGAAGATCATGTCATCCATTGCATGAAAACCAATAATCCTACCAGGATCCACAGGATCAATTCGTGGGTCCATGGATTTTATTTCCTGTGAAAGAAATTGGAAAGGATATAGGAAACTGGAAATGCGATGAAGATCAGGGCGGCCGTTTCAAATCTGGCTATCAGCGTGAAAAAGAGCACCCCTGCAATGAATATATAAAAAAGAACCTGGTAAATGTTTTGCACCACCGTCTTCCTTGATTGGAACCGGGCAATCATATATACACTTGCTGCGATTACCAGGAGCATGATAAATCCATAGTAAATCAATACACTGAAGTGATTGATGTGAAACAGGTGTTCTAAACTCCCTTCAAAAGCAAGGTTCCTGGTTATAAGTTCCGAAAACTGAGCACCTTGATCCATGATGCCCCAATACCAGGTAAATAGGAATAGACCCATGAGGATGTAGGTGATGACCGGGTACAATAATTCTCTCCAGGTAACTGTCCTCAGGGTTCCCAGCGAGATCCAGATCAGCGGCAGAAACCAGATCAGTTTCAAATAGAACATACCTCCCAGGGCCAGGACGATCCCAGCCGTGAATACCGAGAAAGTGTCGGGTGGCTTGTCGTTTACATCAAACAATATGGCAAAACAGAAGATGTAAAAAATTGATCCGACCAGGGCCGGACTAACCTGCCGGCTCTCAGGCAGAGCTGCTGAGACTAAAATGAAAAAGAGCGCCGGCATAAATGACCTGATCGGCAGCAGAACATATCTGGCTCCAATACGGATGAGCATGTATCCAATGAGTATCATAAAAGCCATGGCTATGATCCGGTCCAGGACCGGGCTTTTGTGAACCGCACCAAAAATAAGGTTATAAAAGGGCATCCCGCTGAACCCGGTGACCTCTTCGGCCCGTATCATTGATATGACAAAGAGCGTAATGGTAAAGACAAAAATCCCTGCCATCCCAGTGATCCGGTTGTTCTTGAAGAGTCGCAACAGGATCATCTTCCAGCCTCTTTTATATTCAAATAAATAACCATGGTATCATTCTATAAATCAAACCCGATATCCCGACGGTAATATTTACCTTCAAATTCGATTTTTCCGGCATTGGTATAGGATTTTTCCAGGGCCTCTTTTATATTTTCTCCGAATGAACTGACGGCAATGACCCTTCCTCCGTCCGTGACCACTTTCCCGTCGGCAAGTCTGGTACCGGCATGGAAAATAATACTTCCGTCCACCCTGTCCAATCCTGAAATCACTTTTCCCTTTTCATAACTGCCCGGATAACCACCCGAAACCATCATCACGGTGGAAACGGTGCGCTCATCGAACTCCACCTTCAAATCCTTCAACCTGTTTTCGGCGGTAGCTTTCAGAATCTCCACGAAGTCTGTTTTAATTCTGGGCAACACCACCTCCGATTCGGGGTCGCCCATCCGAACGTTATATTCTATGACATATGGATCGCCATCCTTATTCATAAGCCCTATGAAAATAAAGCCTTTATAGTCGATTCCGACGGCTTTCAATCCACTAATGGTAGGTTTCACAATACGCTCTTCAACCTTTTTAAGGAACTTCTCATCGGCAAACGGAACAGGAGAAATGGCCCCCATACCACCTGTATTCAGTCCCGTATCGCCTTCCCCGATGCGTTTGTAATCCTTAGCCTCAGGAAAGATCACATACCCTTCGCCATCGGTGAGAACAAAAACCGAAAGCTCAATGCCGGAAAGGTACTCCTCAATCACAACCCTGGTTGATGCTTTCCCGAATTTTCCATGCAACATGCTGTGAAGCTCCCTCTTTGCCTCCTCCAGGTCATCGATGATCAGCACCCCTTTCCCGGCAGCCAGTCCGTCGGCCTTCAGAACAAATGGAGGTTTAAGCTGAGATAGAAAAGAGTATCCTTCCGCAAGTGTATAATCGATAAAAGTACTGAATTCACCTGTGGGGATCTCATTGTCCTTCATAAAGATCTTGGCGAAATCCTTGCTGCCTTCGAGTGCAGCTCCTGCCTTTGAAGGTCCGATTACCGCAATATCCCTCAACTGGGAGTCGTCGCTGAAATAATCGACAATTCCGGCAACCAGGGGAACTTCGGGTCCAACCAGTACAAGCTCAATACCCTCATCGATTACCAGCTTCTTCAGTGAATCAAAGTCCTCGACTCCAATGGGTACATTTGTTCCAAGTTCGGCAGTCCCTGCATTTCCGGGTGCAATAAAAAGTCTTTCGAGTTGAGGGCTTTTTGCGATAGACCAGGCCATCGCGTGTTCCCGTCCCCCTCCTCCAATAATTAGTATTCTCATCCTTAACTATATTGATTGCTAAGTTCAAAGGTAAATGTAAGGAATTGATCTGAATGAAAAAGCCCCACATTGCTGCGGGGCTTTGAATATTTCGATCTATTATTTGCACTAATTGACCACAATGGCCGATTGCAGCGTCTGGCCGTTCACCCGCAGCATGTACATGCCCTGAGCCAGATCGGAAACATCTAAAGATTCCCTGAGCAACCCTCCGGTGGTAAAAGCCTGACGGCTCATCACCACCTGACCGGCCAGATTTAACAACTCCATGGTCACCTCATCTGCCTCCAATGTCATCTCCACCGTCACAACATCGGTGGAAGGATTCGGGAATATCTTCAAAGCAATCCCTGAAAAATCCTGAAATCCAACATATGTAAGGTCCAGAATCTCTATGGAATCCGAAGCAACCGGTCCACAGTTCTGTCCGTCATTGACCTCAACTACATAGATACCCGAGTCCCCTTCACCAAAGTAAAATGTTCCGAAGCCCTGAAGTGTCCCATTGGGCTGCAATGTATAGGTGTATGGAGACTTACCGCCTGAGGCTGCCACTACAATTGATCCATCGGTACCCGCAGTGATATCTGCCGTGCTGATCACTTCCAATGCTAATGGATCCGGTTGCTGAATGGTCACCACTGGTCCGGCTTTAGAACAATACTTGGCATCAATTACCACAATTTTATAATCCCCGGCCGGCAGGTTTGGAAAGAAAGTCAAATCCTTCTGATAGTTTAACCCATTGTCAATTGAATACTGCCACGGTGCTCCAAATCCCCCGGAGGCTGAAACCTGGATCGAACCAGTACTGTCACCAAAACAAGTGGGGACATTAGCAGGAATTGCATTGTCGATGGAGATCGGCAGGCAACCAACAACCCCAAATACGAGGTAATATTTACCGGTGGTAGAGTAATATGTCTCATTACCCAGTTGAAGAAGATCAGAATTAGATCGAATCACATTGTATTTCTTATCAGCTGTCACTGAAATTGAGTAGGCTTCTTCGGTACTGTTATTCCTTCCCCCAAATCGATTGGCACTACGGTAGTTGCCTTCCAAATCAAGAGCTCCGGTAAACATATCCTGATCACCGGGGTTTCCTGCAGCAAGAAGTTGAATTCCTCCCCATTTGATGGAATCGGTGAAATAGCCGCATACATTTATCTCCTGGTTGTAATATGCTATATCAAATAATTTGTCGTTTGCGACGCCTCCATTTGTGCGAATCCACTGGAATGTTCCTTCCGAATCATATTTCGCTATAAAAAAATCTATGCCACCGGCATTGGATTCGATTGTGATTTGCTCTGTTTCAGTCGAATCAATAATTAGTGAAGGGGAATCGTAGTATCCGGTGACATAAATATTATCATCCGGATCTGAGGTGAGATTGTAACTGTAAACATAACCTTCACCGCCAATCCTCCTGATCCATTGCAGATCACCCAAAAGATTGGTTCTTATCAGGTGAACATCAAAAAGGGTGTCGGATACCAGGATTTTATCTTCGATGAAAACCGTATCAGAGTATACCCCTGTCATAGTTAAGAAATCTGTGTGGGATTGAATACCAAAAATAGCTCCCGAAAGCGGATTGTTGCTTGCTTTGATTTGTTTGACCCAATTCAGAGTTCCATTATTATCGAATTCGCTGTAGAAATAATCGGGTATGGTATTGTCAGAATAGAGGGTGGTTGTTTCATCAATTTTCAAACTGTCTGCAAAAGTGCCGGCGAGGAGAATGTTGCCATTTAAGTCAACAGACATGGAGCTAGGGCGTTGGGCTTTTGCTCCGGCCCCTACATTCTTATACCAACCCAGGGTCCCGTCAGAGTCGTATTTGGCGAGGAAGATATCAATTAACCCGGTTCCAATCACCGAGTCTGTTGTTGTGAAGAAAACATTATTCCTGAATCCACCTGAAATATAAATATTGCCGGCCTGATCTGTTCCAACTCCACCGTATGTAAATTCATTGCCAGTACCTCCAATATTTGTTGACCAAACAAGAGTTCCCTCACTGTCGAATTTGAAAAGAAAGTAATCCCGCAAACCATAACTGGGTAAAGTGTTGCCCGGTCCAATGGTAATAGCACCAAGATATTCCCCAAAAACAATGGTATTGTTATTTACATCACTAACAGATTTGATGACATTTATATCATCGGTACCTGTGATTTGAGTTGATGAAATCCAGGACTGTCCATTCAAGGCAAGTCCTATAAACAGGAAACTGGAGATAATTAATATAGATCTCATAATAAATTTTTTAGGAGTAAAAGGCATCTTCATATTCATATAGTCTACTCCCCTGCAAAGTATTTTTAAACGGCAGGGTTCTAACAACCGGAGTTTCCCATTTCTTTTTTGTTATTGTTTTTTCCTTTTTGTTCATAACGCTACTTATCGATTGCTGAGTAACCCTTGGAATTTGAACTGAAATTCCATGCATGCGCCTCCATTTTATTCCCTGTTTTCACCCCGATATAGAGCGGAATCTGGATTCCATTTTGTCTGAAATAAATACAAAAAGACAGGCTCTCTACCAGGCAGGTTACTTTCCATGGGGTCAGTAGCATTACCTTTTTATAGAGTCTGATCTGATCCCCAAATGGTTGCATTTTTCTGCTGTGCTTTTGACTGTTCCCTGCAATATACTCTTTGTAATAGAATCTGAGAGGAATGAACCTGACCAGAGATGAGGTATAAACCAGAATTATGATCATCCGGAAGATCATCACTTTCCTTGACAGAGAAAGCCGCATAAATGCCTTTAACAGATGGATATATCTATTCATTTTTTATGAGAACAATTCCTGCTTCAACAAGTTCATTCAGAAAAGGGATCATTTCATCCCTGCACTTTTCATAGGTTACTTCATATGACTCCGTTAAAATATGGATTAAATCTTCCAATTTAAGAGGTCGTTCGATCTCCTTCCATATGGTACTGCCCACATTATTCAATGTATAATAGGCTTCCTTCTTTACATTCAACATTACCACCTGCCCGTCGATCTCACTGAAAACCTGATCAGGATTTCTGGAGATAAGACTATAGCTGCCATCGTTTATCACTTAAAGTAACGTATAACAAGTTAAATTACAAAATTAATACTTTGAAAGAAAGATTTTTATAACCAATTGGATTATTCACCATAGAACATTCTGAAAATCTCTTCGTTCTTTATTAAAAAGTCATCCCCACACTTTTTTTCTATGTGATTAATCCAATCCGATTTAACTCCTTTTCGAAAAAATGTAGTGGCGTTGATTGGCTTTTCAACAAACCCTTCAATTTGTTCCTGTTGTTGTAACACTTCGAAATCGCTGTTTATTATGGCTGAGGAAAGCTTTTCCTTTGAGTAAGTTAGATTCAGAAATGTAAGACTCTCAGAAAAAGCACTAAAAGGTTCGTCAATCATATCTTCATATTTCAAAACGTGCACATGCAGGCCCGAATCTACAACCCACGATCGGACATGGCCAGACCAGTTGAGCATTTTTTGCGGAAGCTGGTTAAAGAGCCTCTTTTCCCCTAAACAGAGACCGTATGATGGATTATTCATTTTATTCAGAGACTCCTCAACACTTTCCGAATTATGATGGGAGAGGGAGACGGCCACATCAAGCGGATGACGTATGATATATATTACTCCCATTGTGACATCTTCGGGGAAAAGAGGATCCCCAAGGCTATTCTGTGTCCATGCATCATGAACTTTCAAATAGATGGTCTCTTCCGATTCATCAGATAGTTGCCTGTAAACCATAGGACGATAAATCTCAATCTCATTGATTGAAAGGTCTGAGGAGCTAATCCCTGTAATATTGTCAAACATTGTCCGGCTGCTGGCAATGCCTGAAAGATCCATGTTGTTGATACTTTTAGGTTCCTCATTACGACTTAACATGTTATTTAACACTGCACGGAACCAGGTGTTTCCCGATTTGGGGTACGAGGCAATCCAAACAATGTTTCTCTTCCCCATTATTTTTGGTTTGAGAGAATTTTATCTATTACCACATCAGCCAATTCTTCAATCATCAGTGGGGATGATGGGCGTAGTACATAAAACATTTTTACAGAGTTTGCCAGTTTGGTAATGGACTGAAAGTGTTGTCCAGATATTTGCAAACCATTTACAAATTCGTAACGGTAGGTGTTCTCTTTGAGAGGTTCGAATTTATCCATCCCACTTAATGCTCTGATTTCAATGCCATGTGTGTTCTTGGAGCCAAGTACTATGATCCTGGAAACAATTTTCGCTTGATTTTGGAATCCGTTTACAACCATTTTTTTGTACTTTTCAATGGAAGGCCTCACCTGGTTCAACCCCTCAACCATTTCAAGTTTAGTAATTACATCCTTCCAGAGTTTCATTTGTGGTATGCCGTGGTGGATCAGAAAGCCATTTTCACTTTGATGTAAAGCGGCTATGTCATCGGCAATGAATGGATAACCTCTTGTGTTAAGCGATGCGGCCAGCGTTGATTTCCCGCTGGATGAACGTCCTGTAATTACAAGAGCCCCATCTTCAGTTGCAACAGCACTACCATGGATGGCCAAAATTCCCTTCTGGTGAAGCAGGGCTCCGAAAACTGATCCCAGAAGAAATACCCTAATGAGTTCCCGATCACCCTCCGAGAAAGGTTCAATTGTAACGTCCTCACCGTTGCAGACCCGAAATGCTCCAACTTTTTCCATCCTGAAGATGAAATCATCCTTGATCGCCTGGTAGAAAACACCTTTTACCTTGCATTTAGGGAGAGTAATCGGGACTTCGCCAAGTCTGATTCTGACATCCGGATTGCCCACAAACCCTGGGACTAACTCCGGGATTTCAATCTCCGAATCCACATTCAAACCATATACCCGATATTGATAGCTTCCCATATTTTTATAAAGGTACTCAAATGCATAAATTTACACTTCGAATTTAATTACATTCTCTTTGGGATTCATATTTGGGATTATTTCTAAAAAGGGCAATCAAATTGATGAGGAGCTGCTTCAAAAGTGCATAAAAGCTTCAGGTCAATCGTTTCCCGACGGCGCAGTTACCTGGCTGGAGAATAATGCGGCATTTGCTTATCACCAAGTGATTATTAGTCCGGAAGCAAATCGGAAATCACTTTTTATTCACGAATCGGGTTGCGTTGTAACGGCTGATTGCAGGATTGATTACCGTGAAGAACTGGCCCGCAAACTGGAGATCAGCTCAAAAAATTTGGACCATATTCCCGATGGTCATTTGATTTTGCAGAGTTATTCGAAATGGGGGGAATCCTGTGTGGAGCACTTGATTGGTGATTTTGCTTTTGCCATCTGGGATAAAAAGAGGCAAAAGCTATTCTGTGCCAGGGATCAGTTGGGATGCCGGCCATTTTACTATTTTGAAAACACCCAGGTATTCCTGTTTTCAACTAATATGAAAGGATTTGGCCCTGTTCATGGGGTAGAGTTCATTCCAAAAAAGAATTATATTCTGCATCATTTCAGTTCAAAAGCATTGCCCATTGATCAGACCTTATACGAGGGTATTAGCCGGCTTCCTCCTGCACATTTTCTGGTAGTAAGTTCAGAATTCGGCCTGGTCACTAAAAGATATTGGGATTTGGAAATAAATCCAATGTATGCCAGTCTCTCCATAGACGAGGCACTTGAACGTTTTAGGAGCATTTTTAAGGATGCGGTGTCCCAGAGAATCAGGAATCACCCTGCCGTAGGGATTGAGTTGAGTGGCGGACTGGACTCTTCCTCGGTGGCAGTAGTGGCTCAGGAGGTGAAACAGGAAGGCACCAAGATTCATGCTTTCATAAATGCTCTTTCCGGGGAGCAGAAAAGAGAATTCTTTCCTTTCTGTGATGAAACGGAATATGGCAGAAGTGTTGCTGATCATGCCGGCCTTGATTCATTTCATTTGATTAATGGTGAAAATGGAAAAGCAAGTCTGGAGTCTGTTATGGATGCCATTGAGACCACTCAATCACCGGTAGTTCAACTTTTCCCTGCTTTTTCCGATCAGTTACTTAACAAAGTGCAGGAACTGGACTTAAACCGTTTACTGTCAGGTTTTGGTGGAGATGAGTGTGTTTCATACAATGCCAGGGGAATACTGAATGAATACGCTTCAAACAGAGACTGGAAAAAGGTGAATAGAGCTATTGAAGGAAGGCCTCCATTGAAAAGGTTGACAATCTTGGTAAAATTGTTTCTGGAACACAGGGTTGTTAATTATTCAGGATTTTTTAAAAAATTAGTCAGGAATCGCAAAACCAGGTATAAAATTAGTGATTTGGCAATGGATTCTTCATTCCTAAGATCCTTCAGGACGATTGAACGGGAGTGGAAGGATTCCAGGGATGTTGTTGATTATAGGATCAGGGAGCAGCAACGATTGAGACTGATGCATGAAAGCGTTTCCGACAGGTTGGAAAATTCATACCTGTTGGCTCAAAAAAGACAAATAGAGTATGCATATCCCTTATTGGATATTAAGCTATTAGTGTTTGTTTATTCGCTTCCAGTCGAATTTAAATACAATAATGGGCTTGGAAGATACTTGTTGCGCAGAGCCATGGAGGGATTGTTACCTGAGAATGTCAGGATGAGAACCAGTAAGTCCGGCGCTGCAGTTCCCAATATATTTTACCGGTTTCATTTGGATCGGGATCAGTATTTAAAATTGATTGATGAGGCAGAGAGGTGTAATAATTTTCACTATCTGGATTATAAAAAATTAAGATGGCAGATAGGGAAGCTGATGGATCAGAAAAACTTTGTTCAATTGAGTTTTGGTCCCAGAATCTTTTTTAGCTCAATATCCCTGTTGATTCTTCAAAAGTGGAAGCGGGAGGGGAAAATGAATACCGGGATCAAATGTTGAACACTACGGAATACCGGGTTTTTTTAGATCTTCTTCAAGGGAGGAATCCGGACTCTTTTGGTGATGCAGATCAGAATATGCTATTTGAGATGTTTCGAAGGCATCGATTGCTAACAGCAATCTCAAATGACATTCTGGATATGCTTGAACCGGCAATACGTAAGAAGTGGCGTGAAGCGATCCAAGGAAATACCCTCAGGTCCATGCAGTTGACAGGGGTATTGGGGATGATAATTGGGGAATTGAATAAAATGGGGCTTCCGGTATTCTCGATTAAAGGTCCTTTACTATCCCTGCGTCTGTTTGGCGATATAGGGCAGCGACATTATAACGACATTGACCTGGTTGTGAGGCGGGAGGAGTTTCTAAAAGTTTTGGAGGTGTTGGACAACATGGGTTATAAAATGGGCCATCCTAAAAAGAGTCTGAATCCCGGACAATGGGAGTACTATTTTAAGTATAAAAAGGATGTTGCTCTGATCAACAGGGGAAGCGATGTGGTCGTCGAACTGCATGTTGAAATTTTTCGCCAGGAGTTGATTAGAGCACCCTCAGAAACTTTTATCTGGGATCTCCTGGTTGATGAACGGCTAGGTACTGTCGCAGTGAAGTGTTTGAATTTAAACGCCACTTTCTTGTATCTTATCTATCATGGCGGACAGCATCAATATTTCCGGTTGTTCTGGCTGAAGGATGTTGCAGTAGCCCTGGAAAGGTGGACTCTGGATCACAATTGGATTTTAGAAAAAGCCACCAATCTGGGAATCGACAGATTGATGGGTATGGGACTACAGCTTTCTCAATTGTTTTTTAGATCAAATATCCCTTCGGAATATGATCAATACCTATTAAGGAATCAATCAGCTCTGTTGAAGCTTCAAAAAATATGTATGAGGCGAATCTTTGGTCCTGAACGGGAAACCAGAATCTGGAAGCTAAGAAGATACAGGTTTGTACTCCTGCTTCAGCCGGGGATACGCTACTATAAGTCAATTTGGACCAATATATTTCACCGCAGGCAGATTCGAAAGCGACTGGGCGGCTTTTAAGAAGCCAATGTGATCGCCTCAGTTAGATTCCTTAATAAATATGCAGGGGGATACATGAGATGAAGAGACTTTAACGTTTTGTTTTGATAGAATCGGTCTTTCCCTTCTGACTGGTTGTTCCTTTTCAGATGTAGAAAATTTCTTACTGATGGGCAGATCTTGGAAGGAAAAATCTGAATGATCGATCACCAAAATTCCCCCAGGTTTTAGTAACGAATCAAGAACTCCGAACATTTGTTTGAATTTATCGAAAGTGAAGGAATCAAGTGCAGTCTTTCGATTGAAGTCTCTGTGTTCCGGTTTCTGAAAAACAGCCATGGCAAATATGCAATCATATGGGGCTTCAAATGTCCATTCATTATCCAGGTAATGGAAAAATCGAAAAGCTCCCATTGGATCTCTTTTTTTTGCAATGGAAATAGCCCGACGATTAATGTCAATCCCAATAATATCCGCATTAGGGATATATTGCTTAATGGTAAATACTTCCTCCCCGGTTGAGCAACCAAATGAGAGAATTTTGGGATTAAGGGTATCCTTTAATTCCCTCGCTGCAATTTCGAAGAGTTGGGGATATCGGTTCATCCGGGTTGCAGTGGATGTTTGAATCAACTCTTTCGGATACATGATCCTGGTAATAATTTCTGATCGGTACCGGGAATTAAGGAAAAATTTCAGAAAAAGCCAGCTTCTGAGGGAGATGGTATAAACAACCCTTCCCAATATGAATTCCGATTGATGAAGCTGTTTTAGAAAGGTTTTAATCTTTGAAGATTTTAAATTCCTTAACCTACACCGAATTGGGTTACTTCATCACATGACTCATAATCCCGACCGCCTCGCCGGCTTTGCCTTCCTGGAAGGTGATGATGATGTTGTATTGTCCGGTTTTGCGGCACAGGAAGTTGATGGGGTTGTACTCCTTTTCGGTCTTTGGGTCGTAACTTGATAAAAGAAGGTTGGCGTTGTCGTAAACACGAATGACCGCCTTGCCCTTTTCGTTGCAGAGGTTGAACCGATAGATGTTATTGCCGCGGAGGACCACCGACTGGCGATACATGGATGGCGGCTGGTCTTTTTCGGATTTTTCGAGGCTCACCACAAACTCCTTCAGGTAGATGGCACCCTCGCCGGAGCGTGAGGCGCAGTCCTGGACACGCTCTTTGCGTTCGTCTGTTACCATTGAAACTGTGATAAGGAGGAGCATAAGGGCGATAAGCGGGCTGAGGATCCTCATATTATTTCTTTTCATGCGTCTCGGGATTTGGGTTCGCATTGGATTTATTTTAGGTTCTTGAATTCGCACAGTACAGACTATATGGATATTCGATTTATGGACATTACAGACTCAACTGTCGGTTTCGTATTTCCTTCGTGGTGGTGATGATCTGCTGAAGGGTTTCGTCGCTCATAAGGACTAGTGAGGTTTCGCTCTGGACCACCATGAGCATGCCATCTTTTTCGATGGTTTCTGGTTCGCCCACTTCGTAGGTGATTTTCACACCTGCATATACCTCTTTGATGATCTCCAGGTCCCTGATATAACCTGCGATGATGTTTTCGTTTTTGTAGTGATCAAGGACCAGCAGGAGGTCGTTCAGGATGATCTTCTGCTCACCGATCATCGACTTAAGTTCTTCGTTGCTGTTCTGAACCGCTACCTGGGTGGCCAGGTACAAACCTTCCATCCACACCCCGGCGATCATCAGGGCGCTCAGGTTGCTCCGGTCGGTCTCCCGGAGGTAATCATCCATGTTGTTGAAGGAGTTAATGGAGATGAACATGAGCGAATCAAGGTCAGAACTTGTGGTGGCCAGTCTTTTGATTGTAGCAAAGTCGAAAAATTGTCCGATCTGAATGGCGTCGGCCAACCGGCTGATGCTCGAGAGATAGTTCACCGCTGTCCCGGTTTTTTCATACATATTCAGGTAGCCAAGGTCGGCGCTGAGAACACCCAGGCTATAAGCCATCTCGAAACTGGTGGTATTGGTGGAGAGTTTTTCCGGATCGGCAAGGTAGGAAGTCGAAAACGGTATGTTCAGGGAGCTGATCAGGGCGGCCACTTCAATGGGCGAAGCGATGTTCTCGATGATATCGCTCATGGTTTCCGATGAGATTTGCAGTTCTCCTGCCTCCGCATCCTCCATATCAACCTCGAGGTTCTCTGAAGGCCGTTGCCCGCAGGCTACAAGGAGGAGTGTTGCAATTACAAACAGTGAAAGTTTCTTTATCATGGCTTACTTAAATAGGTTTCGCAATATAAAAATAGTGATTCCCGGTATAAAAAGTGAGGTGGGTTATTAACCATTGCGTTGTCGGAACAGCCGGCTATTTAAAATTTTACCAGCCACATTGAAATAGAGAATGAAGTACAAAACAATGGTGAGAAACCAGATGAATCCCATATTAAATGTATAGGTATCAACAAACCGGCCCAGGAAATATTTCCTTGGGGCATAAAAGTGAGATCTGAGACCCAGTCCCACGGTTTCCGGATCCAGGAATACCGGATCAATTTGCTGATAGAGCCTGCCGTCCGATTCGATGATCTGATTCTTTTCGTAAATCCTTTTTACACGGTCCGAGACCGCCTCATTGTGATAGCTGTTCAGCATGGAAAAGTAGAGTTCACGCCTGTCTTCCATCAGTTTCCCAAGGCGGCGCTCTTTTTGCTTACTGGCTATGGAAAACTGGTTTATGTAGTACTTTTTCAGCACGGCAAGGTAACGTGTGGTTTTGGCGATAGCCGCTTCGTTGAACGATTCAGGGGTTAGCTCACCCTCCTTATAGGAGATGTCCTTTACCAGGGGGTCGGTTCTGAAAATTTCATTTCGCAAAACCTCCAGGGCCCTGGTAGTGGTATTGATTTTACCCGATTCACGGAATTCATAAATGCATTCATAAAAGCGCTGTTCCAGTTCGGGTATAAGGTAGGCTGACTTGAAGTTACTGATGCTTACCTGTTTTTCGTCATCGTAAAAATTCTTCTCAAACTGATTTGCCTTGAACTGGTGAACCATCAGGGCCTCGTAAGACCATTTGGTGGGCATCAGTTCAGCGATTACAGGAACTTTATCGACCGTGGTTATGCTACGGTTCAGTTTATCAAAGGAGAACATGGCTCCGCTAAGCACCATCATGGGGATCATCACCAGGGGAATCACAATGTAGATGGTTACCGCCGAGTTGAATGCCGATGAAATCACCAGTCCGATCATGTTGGCACATACCGCAGTTGTGAAAAGAGCCAGCCAGTAAGCCAATGTCATATTCCGGATTTGCAGGATTCCGTTGGCTACCAGAGTGAAGGTGATTGCCTGGATGGCGGAAATGGTTACCAGGGTTCCGATCTTGGCCAGAAGATATGAGGAGCGGCTCAGGTTCAGAAACTGCTCTCGCTTCAATATTTTCCGGTCTCTGAAGATCTCTTCAGCACTAACGATCAATCCCAGGAAAAGGGCAACGATCAGGGCCATGAAGATGAATATCGGGATGTTTTCATTCTCCCTGAAAATGTAGGTGTGACTTGTGGGATCGGCTATGTAGCGGATGATGTAGGCCAGGATAAAAGCCAGAACGGGACTTACCAACAGCGTCATCAGCAGGTACTGGAGGTTATTGATCTTCGATTTTACATCCCGTTTCAGGTAGTTTGAAAACTGTTTCAACCAGCCCGGAACATTCAGGTTAATGGGGGGAGGGGAGGGAACCCGTGGACTCGTTTCCGACCGGGGTGGGGGATTTGTGGTCTCCTGCATGGCGGCCTTTGCACGTTGTTCCTCCACGAAAATCTCCTCCCACCTCAGGGGACTCACCTTACGCTGGCCGGTGTAGTGGCCATATTCGTCCACCTGGTGTGCTTCGATGATATTGAATATCAGTTCGGGATTCACATTTCCGCAAACAGGGCATTCTCCCACCCATGCATTGACCTGTTTGTCGGCCTTTTTGAAATGAATAACCGCCTCCACAGGGTTCCCAAAATAGACCAGGCGGCCGCCCTCATCAAGGATCACAACCCGGTCAAACATTTTATAGAGCTCCGATGATGGCTGGTGGATCACCACGAAGACCAGTTTCCCCTTCAGGGTCAGCTCCCTCAGGAGGTCCATCACATTTTCCGAATCCCTTGATGAGAGTCCCGAAGTGGGTTCATCCAGGAAAAGGATGGATGGTTCCCGGATCAGTTCAAGGGCGATGTTCAGCCTTTTACGCTGGCCGCCACTGATGGTTTTGTTCATAACAGAACCCACCCGCAGGTCTCTCTTTTCATTTAAGCCAAGGCTGGTGAGCGTTTCGGTGACCCTCTCCCGGACTTCCCGGTTGGAGAGATGTTTGAAACAGAACCTGGCGTTGAAGTACAGGTTATCAAAAACCGAAAGCTCTTCGATAAGCAGATCATCCTGGGGTACAAAACCAGAAACTCCGGTCAGCTTCGAGGCATCCGACCAGAGGGAGAGGTTGTTGATCCTTACCTCCCCGCTGGTGGGTTTGTACATCCCTGAAAGCACATTCATCAGGGTGGTCTTACCCGAGCCGCTGGAGCCCATAATTCCCACCAGGTCACCCTGCTGTGTTGTAAAGGAAACCCTGTCCAGGCCCTTCACTTTGTCAGGGAATACATAAGTGAGGTTATCCGCTTCCAGAGTGATCTGATCCTCAGAATAGCCGGTCTTAAACCTGGAGGAAATATCGCTGTAAAGGATGGGCGGGCCTACAGGCAGGCGAAGAGAACTTCCTGATGCAAAAAGGTAGATTACTTCGTTGTGAACAACAAGTCCGTTCAAAAAGCACTGTTGTGTACCGGAATACTTCATGAAATAAAGTTCCACAGATGGAATCCTGGTAAAGAATACCGGATCCACAAGTCCCCGGAAGTGGTATTGGTGGGCAGAACGGTGCTGCCCCGCGGGTGTCAGTGGCAGGTCATCCGGATCAGGTATGTGTTTAGAGACCACCAGGTGGTTCTCGTGACGGAAATCTTCGATGTGATTACCTTTGACAAAAGCAAGGATGTTCTCATACTCATCACGGCTGATGCGGAAAATATCTGCAACGGTCTTTACAATCCCCATCCGTTGTTCAGTGAGATTGTACTCGGCATTGACCAGCTCGATGATACGGACCAGTACAACCACCTTCTGGCGCTGGTTGATGGTTTTACTGATCTGTTTACAGAGTTTGAGGACCTTTACAGAATCGAGGACCGAGGTGAGTTTTTGCGCTGCAGACTTGTCAGAATCTTCAGATTCTCCGGCCGTCTCCTTATAAAGCTGCAGGTATTCATGGGCCGAATCGACACCTATTTGATGAACCAGGAATCGGGATACGTATTCGATCTCCTTTTCACCTGTTCCCCCGTCCTGCTTGGTAATCAGTGCGAACAACTGCATTAACGCCCTCAGGATCTCTTCACTCATGACTTATCGTAGGTGGTATGCTCAAAAGGTACGTCGACCATTTCCTGATATTCATGACCTGCCTCCTGCATATCCTCATCAGAGGCCAGGGAAATCCATTTAACAAGGACCCCCTGACCCTCTTCTTTCATCTCCTCCAGGATCATCAGGATATCGAGAATCAATTTTGAAGAGGCGGTATTGAAATAGTTGAGTTTAAATTCAAAGCGGGTAAAGGGTTTTGGATTTTTCCGGTATTCGCCAAGCCAGTCAAGTACAGGCTGATAGAATTGCACCACATCTTCGGGCATGGATTTACCAGAGATTTTAAAGCAATTTCCCTCCTTGTCCAGGATCACTTCAGGACTGTCATCAGTCTGTTCGATACGTAAAGCTTCCATGATCGCTATCTTGTAATGGTTGATGTAAATATGAAAAATGTTGTTTCGTCGTCAATCTTCACAAAACTGTAATCCAGTGGGTTCCCTGTCTTTCTCCGGATGTCGATGAAGCCAAGTCCGGCTCCACCCTTTGGTGATAAGAGCCCTTCCCTCATCTGTTTTTTGTAAAGGTCATCAAGGGAGTCGCAATCCATGTTATTTAATTTCCCAAGGAAGCTGGAGATCTCCTCAATATGCCCTGTTTCAATGATATTGCCTGTGGTTACCTGGAACCGCTCCTTGTTCTTTGCCACCAATACCAGCCCTATACCCGGATAAGGCTGCCCCCTGTATTCGTATGATTCGGCGTGCCTGTTAATATTCTGAAGCGATTCAACCATCACATGGTACACCCTGCGCAGTACCCGGTCATCCTCCACATCGTCCAGCTGCTCTTCCACAAGTCCGGTAAGCGCCTTCATTACCTGGTGCGTGATCTGTCCCTCAAATACCACGGAGATGTCCTTTACACGAAGACCGGAATAGCGTTCGTATATGTAGTTTATGAAACCTTTACTCTCTCCGGAAAAACTCATAACAGCTATAAATATATAGAATTAAGATTAATCTGCCTCAATCCCGATGAGCAGCAAATCGTCCAGCTGACGTTCCTTTTCCATCCACGCGGTGAAATCGGATCTGAATAGATCGTTGTACTGGTGCATGGTGTAGCCTGCATTTTCCAGAATCATCTGCCTCACCCTTGCCGAACCATATTTCAGATTTTCGGGTCCTCCCATCTGGTCGGTCAAACCGTCGGTGAAGAAGAAAAACTTGTCTCCCGGATTGTAGGGTATCACCGTGGTGGTGAAGGCTTGTTCGGGCTTACGTGGATGTTTGAGCCCGCCGATGGCTTTGTTGTCACCCCTGTAAACGGTAATCTCTCCTTCGCTCAGGACCAGAAGGGGACGGTGTGCACCGGCAAACTCCATCATACGCTTTTTCTTAATAAACCGGCAAAGTGCCATATCCATACCATCCCTGGTTTCGGGCTTCTCCCGGTCTTGTTTAAGGGTTCTCCGCACCTCCTTGTGCAGCTCTTCACACAATTCACCTGCCGAAATCTGCGGATTCAGTCCCGTGATGTTGTTCATCAGGAATAGCCCCACAAATGAGAGCAGGGCCCCCGGAACGCCATGTCCGGTGCAGTCGACTGCGGCAATGTACCATGAATCCCCGGTTTCAAACATCCATGGGAAGTCACCCGAGATCACATCCCTTGGTTTATAATATACAAAACTCTTTGGGAAGGCCTTGCGGATTCGGCTGATCTCAGGGAGGATCGATGACTGGATGCGTTCGGCATAGTTGATGCTGTCCTGGACCTTCCGGTTCTGAATCTGAATCTCCTTTTCTATCTTTTTTGCTTCGGTAATATCATGACCTACGATAAGGATCGTCTCCAGTTCACCATCCAGGAATTCGGGGATGACATCTACATTCAAAATCCTTTCCGACTTGTATTCACCCATGCTGACAGGAAGGGTAATCTGAAGGTTTTTTTTAACTGGCGAACTGGCCATGGAGCTGATGACTTCATACAACAGTTCGCTGAAAGGTTTGCTGAAACCGATCTCCTCACTGGTCTTGTTGATCATTGTATGGGGTGCGAAATCGGTGTAGTCCTCAACGACCGGGTTTGCATAGTGGATGACCCCTGAGCTGCTGATGCGAAGGATAAGGTCCATTGAATTTTCCGATAGCGACTGCATCCTGGTCTTCAGCCTCTGCTCCCTCTCCATGTTCACAGATTCGGTAATATCCCTGGTATTGAGTACAAAACCACTAATGGCAGAGTCTTCAAGCTTATTCCGGCAGTGGGTCCTCAGGTAGATCCTTTCACCATTTTTACGGATAAACGTGGTTTCAAGGGTGTCGGTCATCGCCGGGTTCTCTCTGAGTCTATCCAGGGTTTTTCGAAGTTTGACCGCCCCGTCTCGGCCGATACGCTCCATATCCTTTCCTCCCATCATCTCTTCTACCGAATAGCCGAAAATGTTGATCACCGACGGACTTATGAAGGTCAGGTTGTATGAATCATCATAAATGGATATGATCTCGGAGGCGTGCTCCAGCAAAAGGTGGATCCTGGAAGTAGCGTGCTGGGCCTCACGGATTTTGCCTTCGAGCTGGATATTGGCTGTTTCAAGCTCCTCCTTTGCCAATTTCATCTCGCTTGCATTCTCCTGTAACTGTATCTCATTTTTCCTGAGTTCATCGGTCATCTTTCTCGACTCCGCAAGCAGGTGTTGTGTCCTGATGTTCATCTTCAGATTCTTCAGGGTACGTGCGATGATTTCACCCAGTTCAAGGAGGAACTGTATGGTGAGTTTTGGAATCCGTTCACTCAGGAAGGCAAATTCAACAACCCCGTGCAGCTCTTCATTGGTAATCAGCGGAACCAGCAGGATACTTGCCGGTTTCTGGTCTCCAAGGATCCCGGAAGTGATGGTGACATACCCTTCAGGAATCTCGGTCCGGTAGATATAATCCATTTCGTAGGCACATTGTCCCACCAGTCCTTCGCCCATGCGGAAGGTCTGGTTGATGAATTTTCGACGGTTGTAGGCATAGACTGCCCTGTTGGTCAGGGTCTTTTCCTCTTCATCATAGAGGTAAAGTGCACCCTGGGTGGCCTGTATATACTGAATGATTGTTTTAAGAACAAGGGAGGATAGCTCATCCATCTCCTGCTGCTCCCGCAGGACTTTTGAGATGATTTCCTTCCCCTCTGCGATCCACGACTGTTCCTGCTCCTTCCGCCTGTTCGACTTGATGTTAAGCTGGATCATCCTGAGCGCTTTCCCCAGGTTTGTTTCCATCATCTCATCAAAGAGATCGGGGTTCTCACCCTCCGAAAGCTCCTGGGCAAAACGGGTATTACGCTCTAACAGCAGGTTGGATGCTTTGACGCGCTCCTCGTATTCCTTTATAGCCCGGTTCATGATCCAGTGCATGGGGTGAAGAATGGCTGAATTAAACAGGGGCAGCAGGTCGATCAGGATCAGGGAGGGATGCGCTTTGTGTATCAAAACCAGGCTCCTGAAGGTGATCGGGAGTCCCATCTCCATCATGAAGGCGCATAGAATCAGAACCACCGTGAGCAGGCTGATCATTGTAACCACCATCACCCTTCTGAAGTTGATGCGCCTTATGATATATGGATCCCGTCTGGACATCTCTATTTTATAGATGGGGAGAGTTTATCCATTAAATCGCGTGCAAAGACCCTGAACATGGCCTCAATGTCGACCGGGTCATACCTGTAACCCGAACACTCCAGTACTGCGATGGTCCTGGTCCGGTGAACAAGTGGAACAATGGCCAGGTAGGAGGGTTCCATTTTCCCCAATCCGGAGTAAACCATACGGTGCCCTTCCGGAAGGCGGGTCAGGACCAGGGTCTGCTGATTGGCAGCCACCTGTCCTGTGAGTCCTTCCCCCTCCTTGAATACATATGGCCCGGAAGGAGAAGTTAAAGCATAAGTGGCCACTGCCCTGAATTCGTTTGTGTTACGGATATACAGGATCCCCGACATAATTTCAAGTTCGCTGGCAAGAATTTTAAGCAACTCCTGTCCCGATTTTTCAAGCGGCACCTCTTCGGGGATCCGCCTCACCAGCTTACGGGCCGTAGAGGCAACATCAAGAGCTTTGTTCTCTTTTGATGAACTTTTGGGTTTTGCAGATGACTTCCTCTCCAGGTCCTCGGCCTCCTTTTTCCTTCGCTCATCATCAATCCAAAGCCGGTGTGCCTTTTTTACAGCCAGCATGAAAAGGTAGATGCCCGACGCCGAGATGGTTACCCATAGCAGAATCATCAGGCCGGGTGAAGGAGGCCTTCCGATGGCACCGTTCCAGGAGATAACCATCAATCCTAACGCCGAGACGAGCAGCAATCCCAGAGTTACCCAGGTCATGATATATTGCACCCTGCTTTTAAGCATCCTTTACCCTGTTTGGTAATCCTTTAATTGTTGTTTCAGACGCTCAATCTCCTGGTTGGCATCCTCCAGGAGCTGATACTTCAGCTTCTTCTCGGTAATATCAAATCCCATGAAGTAAACCTTGTAGATGACCCCGGACTCGTCTACGACGGGAGAGAATGTTGAAACCAGCCAGGCCTCTTCGCCCGTGGGCCTTGATCTTCTGATCACCCCTTCATACACCTTCTGTTTGGCTACCTCTTTCCAGATCTTTTCGAACTGTTCCTTCTCGGTATTCCTGAGGAACAACCTGTAGTTTCTGCCCAGAAGCTCTTTTCGCCCATACCCTGTGATCTCTGTGTACTTTTCATTCACCTGCATGATGATCCCGTCGGGGTCAAGTTCGCATTTGATCAATGCGGTGTTCACAGCCTCGTTAAGCGTTTGCAGATCAAGCCCGGTCCGGGTGATCTCATGTTCACGTGATTTTAGCCTTTCCTGAAGGACCCTGGTTTCGGTAATATCTTCCGCCAGGTTGAGGATTTTGTATACCTGTCCCTCGTTGTTAATAATGGGAGTGAAGGTTTGTCTGAGCCAGAGTTCCTTTCCGGAAAAGAGTTTATAACGTTCTGTATTGGAAATACTTTCACCATTCCTCAATGAAATCCAGAACTCTTTATACGCATCGGATGAGGGATCGGCCTGCGAAAATTCACTGTGAAGCTTACCCAGAACCTGGTCAGGCTGTGATTCCAGCAGTTTCAGAAATTGATCGTTAATACGGGTGTACCGGCCATTGAGTCCGAGTTCTGCCACCAGGGTGGAACGGTTGATGGCATCCAGGATCCCTGTAATTTCATACTCTTTCCTTCCCGAATCGGATTGCGCTTCCTCCAATAATTTCATATTTTCCAGCATGATCATCTCCTGCTTTTTCATGGCCTCAGCCTGGGCCCGCGACTGTTTTAAAAGTTCTTTTGTTCGTTCATTGGTCTGGACCGCCTGAAGGGAGGAGGCGATCCCCTCTGCCTGTGATTCCAAAAACTCAATTTCAAATGGCCGCAGCAATCTGAGGGTGGCCAGTTCAATGATACCGTAGACCAAATCATCAATCATCATGGGAACAAGGAGCAGGCAGTTGGGTCGGGCTGAACCAGTCCCCGAGGTGACTTCAAAATAGTGATCGGGGACCTCGGTAAGTAAAATCCGTTTTTTCTCCTGGGCACAGGTGCCTGGCAGTCCGGCTCCCCATTCCAGGGTCCTTGTTATGTATTTTCTGCGGTCGTAGGCATAGGAGGCAGTCAGCTCAAGTACAGGATGATCAGGGTCTGAATAATCGGAGATGAATAGCGACCCCATCTCCACATTCATGTATTTTACCAGCTTCTGAATAATGGAAAAGGAGAGGGTCACCACGTTTTCCCTTTCCGAGCGGAGAACTTCACCGATCTGGGCGTTTCCGGCCGAGATCCAGTTTTGCTTTTTATCCTCCCTGTTCCTGGAGACTTCATCCATTTCTTTACGGGTAAGGTAATTGGAGAGAATAACCAGGGCATTTCCCAATTCATCCTCGTCATCCGGAGTGTAGATGGACACCGGGCCTTCCCCGGAGAGGGAGGTTATATACTGGATTTTTTCCCGCATATCGGAGGTATGCATGTTCAGGTGGTCGGCCAACTGACCCATTTCATCTCCCGGGGGAAAATTTAAGGGAAGGGGAAGTCCTCCCTTACGAATTTTACGGGTATAGGAGATCAGTGTTGAAAAGGAACCGGAGAGATTAAATGTTAAAATACCCAGGAGCAGGGCAGTGCAGCAAATGCCAAGGGCAAGGATGACTGCGAGATGCCTGCGCTGATTTTTCAAAAAGTTCTCCTCCGACGCTGAGATTGAATCGTTGAATTTGTTTACCAGATCGCCCAGAACCAGCAATTCGGTTTCAGCCCTGCTCCATCCCGGGTCAACCATGGGTGTTGGGTCCGATAATAGATTTACAAAGATTGCAGTGGAAGATCCGATCTGTCTTCCATAAAGCAATAACGCCTCCTCCCGGGCTACCGTGGGGAAATTCATTATACCGGAGATTCCAGTTCCCAAAAGGTGTGCCTCCTCAATGCAGGAGGCGCGCAACCGGGGATTCTCTTCACTGGCCAGACTGTGAAAGGAGTGCTCAAGAGCGCGCATTCGGGTAATCATCAACGATTGTTCCTTTAATAACTCCCTGTGCCGGGAAAGCCGGCTGGAGGTATCCATGATCACCAGCGACAGAACTACCATGAAGCCAACAGTGATCAGCGTGGTGAGGATGAGTTTAGAGCGGATGGTGATGCCCCTGATGATCATACCGGTTGTTTATAATGGAAGGGGTTCACTTTCCTGAACTTCCTGGTGAAGGGTCCCATGATCGATTCATGTACGCCCAATAGAAGTACCCCATTATCATTCAGATTATTATAAAACAGATCAAACACCCTGTTCTGAAGTTCGTAATTAAAATAGATGATTACATTCCTGCAAACGATCAGATCGAATTTAGCCAAAAAGAGGTTTGAATCCTTCACAAGATCCAGTTTCTTATACACCGGTTTTGAGCAGAGGAACTTATTCATCTGGATCGCATCGTGAGGTTCGTCAACCACAAAGTATCTGTTTCTCAGTTTTTCATGCTGCCGGCTGATTTCGCCATTTTCACCCAAAAATACCTTATGGAAGTTATCCAGGTAACTCTGGTTAAACGAGTATTTGTAGCAGCCCTTTCTTGCGATTTCCAAAACATTCTCGCTCAGGTCACTTCCATAGATGTGTGTTTTCTCCAGCATACCCAGGTTATCCAGGACCATCATCATGGAGTAAATTTCCTGTCCGGTCGAGCATCCGGAGTGCCAGATATGAAGTTCCGGTTTATCCCTCCAGGAAGGAAGCAGTGAACTCCGGATCTCCTTCCATACATCGGGGTCACGAAAAAGCTCTGTGGTATGAACTGTGATTTTCTGTACCGTTTTTTCCATGAAATGGAGATCTGATCTCATCTTTTCGGTGAGGTGCTCCATGTCCATATCGTTCTCAAGCAAAATTCTGGTAAGACGGCGCCGGAGTGAGGTAGTAGAATAGTTTGAAAAGTCATACCGGGAGTGATCCCGAATGGCTTTCTGAAAGTTTAGTATGTCCTTTTCGGTGACTTCCATGGGTGGGTATCGGTGAACCCCGATGTTCAGGTAAAACTAACGAATTAATAATTAGGTACAAATTTGTTAGAAATCCTATTCTGGTTATCTTTGAAATGGATAAGCTTCAAAATCATGACTTTTGGTATCCTCATATTTCCTGGTGCTCATGGTGACCGGGACCTGACAAGGGTCCTGGAGGAGCACTATGGAAAAAAGGTAATCCCTGTAGGGAGCAAGGAAACCAAACTCTCGGGCATTGATATACTGATTATCCCGGGTGGATTCCCATGCAAAGGTTCATCCAGGTGCATTCAAGATTCTCCGGTGATCGAACCCATGTTAGAGTATGCAGACCGTGGGAAGGTCCTGATTGGAATCGGGAATGGATTTCGGGTTTTGTGTGAAACAGGATTGGTACCGGGTTCTCTGAGGATGAATAAATCACAACGATTTGTCTGCAGGAATACATTCATTAAACCCGATAACAATATCACGCTTTTAACCAGGAAACTCTCAAGCGACCTTGCTTACCAGATTCCCATTTCAACAGGCTATGGGCGTTTTGCGGCAAAAGAGGATGTGCTGGTGGAGATGCGTCTGAACGATCAGATTCTGTTCCGTTATTGTGATGAGTTTGCCGTGATTTCGGAGGAGAACAATGTGACCGGTTCGGCGGATAACATCGCCGGGATATGTAATATTAAGAAAAATGTATTCGGTTTGATCCCCCAGCCTGAAAGAGCGGTGTTCTCATATAGCCGCAACACGGACGGAAGGGCTATTTTTGATTCGATCATTGAATCAGTTTAAGCAGCTTCAGACCTGACCGTCTATTTGCCAGGTTGTTCTTTCAGTCTGAATCCGCACTCTCCTTCCTTTATCTCCATTTCCACCACATCAAACCGGACCAGCTTTGTCATCAGATCCACCAGTTCTTTCCTGTTGAATCCTGTATCCTGCCTGAGCTTTAAAAGGGTTGCACCGGGCGACCGTCCCAGGGTGGAAAGCAGGATTTGCTCTTTTCGGGTGAACTCCAGCAATCGGTCACTGGCATGATCTCCCCTTTTCTCTCTTTCCCCGTTCCAGATCCGGAGCTGAACAATGCCGGCCAGCATGCTCTCGTCGGCGACACGAATGTAAGCCATCCACCTGTTTTTGTCGTCCCTGGCGTATACAGGCTTGGTTTCCGAAGGGGGGACATAGATCTCAAGAACATTTTTACCCTCAACCGAATGGATCCGGCTTGTGAATTTCACCTCTGGTTTGCAGTTGAGCAAAGCCGCCGATTCTATCATGTAATATTCCTCATCGGAACGGATTCCGCTGATGCGACCATTGTCCTTGACCCCGACAAGCAATCTTCCCCCATAGGTATTTGAAAAGGCCGAAAGGGTGCGGGCGATCTTCCGTGCATCGGTGATCTCGAATTTGAAATCCAGTTGCTGGTGTTCCCCCTGGGCAATGAGCGACCGGATATATTTTTCTCCCTGGGCATCCATGGTTCCTCAAAAATATAATTATTATATTGAACCTCACTAAATTCATCCGCATGAAAAACCTGGCCCTGCCCTGGATATTTATACTCCCTTTCATTTTTCAGACATGCAGCAACTCAGGTGAACTTGCCACCGGCGAAGCGCTGCCCAATATAGTTATGGTTTATTGCGACGACCTGGGATATGGCGACCTGGGCTGTTTTGGAAACCAGGTGATCCGGACCCCCAATGTGGACCTGCTGGCAGCCGAAGGTATGAAATTCACAGAATTTTATTCGGCTTCTCCGGTCTGTTCACCCTCCCGCGCTGCTTTACTTACGGGAAGGATTCCGCAGCGAATGGGAATAAACTCGGTCTTTTTTCCAAGATCCTATACAGGGATGCCGGTGGAGGAGATTACCATCGCCCAAATCCTGAAGCAGAGGGGTTATTCCACGGGAATAGTCGGGAAATGGCACCTTGGTCACCGTCAGGAATATCTGCCTCTTCAACGAGGTTTTGATGAGTACTTCGGGATTCCCTACAGTAACGATATGAACAGCGTGGTGTACATGCAGGGGAATGAGGTGGTGGATTTTCAAGTCGACCAGCACCTGATCACCAGGACCTATACTGAAAAGGCGTGTGACTTCATCGAACGGTATGCCGGCTCTCCCTTTTTCCTTTACCTGGCCCATTCCATGCCTCATGTTCCCATCTATGCTTCCCCCGGATTCGATGGCCGTTCGGGGAACGGGCTATATGCCGATGTGATTGAAGAGATCGACTGGAGTGTGGGTGAAGTGGTGGATAAGTTGCAGGAACACGGGATCCTGGACAAAACACTGGTGGTATTTTCCAGTGATAACGGTCCCTGGCTGGTGATGCAGGAAATGGGTGGTTCAGCAGGGATGCTCCGTGAAGGGAAGCAATACACCTTTGAAGGGGGACAAAGGGTACCCACACTGGCCATGTGGAAAGGGGTGATCCCTTCCGGTTCCCAATACAATGATATGGTTGTCATGATGGACTGGTTCCCCACTTTTGCTGAGATGGCCGGTGCTGTGGTTCCCGGCGACAGGGATTATGACGGGGAGAGCATCCTGGCCGTTCTTAAAGGGGAGGTTACACAAAAATCCAGGGAGTTTCTCTATTTTGACCTGGCTACTTTGGAAGGTTACAGGAATGGGGATTGGAAACTAAAACTGCCCTATGAGGGATTCAGGGGGTCAAGGGGTAAGAAGGGGGTTGCTCCACATGACACACTCCTGTTCAACCTGAAGAGCGATCCGGGGGAGGAGCTAAACCTGGCAAAAGAGGAACCTGAAAAGTTGGCAGAAATGTTAAAACTCATGGAGCGCTATGTGGCTTCCAAGGGAGCGTTTCCTCCTTCGCTTCACATCGGTGATATGGCCGACCAAAGTTTTTATGATACGCTTGAGAAGCGTCATGGTACCGAATATTTCAAGGCCGACTGGTGAAGGTCAGATATTACCTTCCATCTTTTTAATGAGGCGCATTCCCCTGGATTTAAATCCGATTGAATTGTTACCCATCTGGTCCGCGATTACGGTCACCAGCTCATCTTTTAATTCAGGGTAAATCAATACGTGGTTATAGATGATCTGCATGGCATGTACCTTTACAGCCACCGGGTATAGTTCAGAAACCAGGTATTTAAAGCACAGATCAATCAGTATCCCCTGGTTCTCCTCCCCGATCTCGTATCTGCACAGCAGGCGGAGGAGGCTACGAATGGTTCCTTTTGATTTAATTTCCGGAAGTCTGTGAACAATCATTGAGACGGATCCCGCTGCAAGTCCGGGTGATTGTTCATCACCTCCATCCAGTACCCAGGCGGCCCTCCATGCCAAAGGATCCTTATCATACAGGGCGATTTCCAGCAGGGAATTGAATTTTTCAGCTGAAACTGCCGCCTCCATTTGGTTATTGCCCCATGGTCATCACCGTATATTCGCTGGTAGAGATTGTTTTTTCAGAGTTCAAATCGATCTGGGTCACCTTCATGACTCCCTGCTCTCCGCTTTCCAGATCCTTGAAGTGATATTCCAGGGCCATTCCATCCATGCCTGCTGCATGCGTAAAGGCGCCACCGAATATCTGCTGGTTGCGGAACATCTTCTTCTCCACCTCTTTGCCAAGCTTTTCAGACGACCATACACGGGTCTCCGAACCTTCCTCTTTGATCAGGTACTCATCGCATTGATAACCAAGGATGGTTTTTGTATTCCCGGTTTTGAAACTCTCATATGAAAAATTGTCCCCCTCATTGTTTTCCTGAACATCAAATGCGGCCGGATCAATACCCATGGCAAAACCGGTTTTTTCACCGTCATTTTCCACGAGCATTAACATGGTTGTGTTTTTTGTATCGAAGACGATGACCGATTTGGCTCCCTGATCTTCAAAAATCACGGCATAGCTGCTTCCATCCCTGGTGAGATATGCATTGTAAGTAACCTTTTGATTGTCATTATCGGAAACCTCCATCTGCATGTAAGTGTCAAATGAATACTCCGGTTGATAAACCGCTTTTGTTGTGCCCGCGCCCAGCTGACCCAGAATATCCTGAAGATCTTGTGATTGAACAATTTGTACCGGAAGAATCAGTGCCAGAACTGATAGTGCGAAAAGAACTTTTTTCATAATCCTTGCTGCTTAGTGTTTAGTGTCCAGTATCCAATGATGGGTTTTGGAGGTGGTGAGTCCCTTATCTTCGGCATATTGAGCCGCCTGGTGCATAAAAGCCTGCAGGCGCAGTTCGATGGAAGAATCCTCCTGTCCGTCGTATGCAATGCTTACATAGGGAATGTTTCCCTTGTCCTTCCGCAACTGGTCGGAAACCGACGCCACAAGGGTTCCTGGCATACAGGTGAACGGAAGGATGTTGGCAATACCGGATATTCCCCGGTCAGCCAGGATGGCTGAAGTTCCAAGGTTCAGTGCCGGGTCGCCGTCATAATGTCGGTGGACATAAGGCCCGCAGGCATTCAGCATATCCTTTACGGCCACCTCTTTGTCCTCATCAAACAGTCCGTGGAAGGGTTTGATAATTTTGCTGGCAGTGCGCTCCTGAAAGTACTCCTGCAGCTTTGATTTTATGACCCCTTTAAAGTCACCCTTCCATTTACTGTCTCTTGTATAGCGAATGGTGGAGTAGGAGAGCCACTCGGCAAAGGGGGCGATCCAGGTTTCCGCTCCAAATTTCTCCAGTCTTTGAACGAGGTGTCCGCTGCAGAAATCGTTGTCACGCATGAAGATTTCGCCGACTACGGCAATCACAGGTTTACGCTTGCCATTGGAGAAAGGGATTTGCGTAAAAGAGTAGGCAATCCTGGCCAGTGCATCGGGAAGCTCTTTCGCCCCGTTTTCCAGGCAGTTGCAAAGATCGTTTACCGCCTGCCGGTAGACCTTCTCTGTATTTCCCGGAATAAGTTCATAGGGTTTGCGTTCCTGTTTCATCTTCCTGAGCATATCCATGGCCACAAAACCCTTCCAGCAATTGAGCCGGAATTCGGAACCGTGTCCACCCGATATGGATTCATAGGAGTCGTCATTGCTGGGGGCAATAATTTCGGTCTTATCATACCCAAGACGGTCGAACAGCACACGCTGGAAACGGTTGTACTGTCCGAAGCGGCACGGACCGTTATGGTCGGGCATAAAGAAACTGACTTTGGCCGGATTTATTTCAGGATCCATCAGTTTTTTAAGAAAGCTTCCGGTGGTACAGATCATTGGGAAACACTCCCTGGCTGAGGTGTATTTTCGGGCCAGGTCGAGGTCCTCCTGGGTCTGCATTGGCAGCGCCTCTGCATGGATTCCAAAGCTGCGGCAAACTGCGGCAATGGTGTATGAAGCATCGCTCAGGTAAGGGAAATAAAGTGTCCGGTCCTTCATGGGAGAGGAGGCCATTTTGCCAGGGGTATAGACTTTTTTCTTCCTCTCTTCACCTATGCGGGAGCCCTTCAGACTGTCGAGGAACGCCTCGTAACGGGTAATCATACCCGCATCGGCGCCATGTTCGTCGATCTCAATCTCCATATAAGGTTTACCGGCCATCTCCTCGTTTACAAAATGGGCCAGAAAGGAGTCGGGCCCGCACCTGAAATTGCCCATGTAGATTCCGTGCAGCCTTTCGTCCCTGGCAATGATCCTGGCTGCCGCTAAAATTCTCTGACCGTTTGGCCAGTACATTTTGTTATAGTCGTCGGTGATTTTTTCTTCGGCGAGAGGCAGGTAATCCATGGGGATGGGCAGTACATCCAGGTTGATCAGCTTCTCAACCATACTCAGGTTGAGTGCAGGATCACCCGTATTGTAAGGTCGCCCGATGATGGCAAGCACCTCTTTGTCATCGGGCAGACTGGCCATGACTTCACGGCCTCTTGTCCTTACCCGCTCCTCGAAGCGCTCCTGCTTCACATCGGCCTTTTTCATGGCCTCAACGATTTGCTTCCGGCTCAGTTTGAATCTCTTTCCGAAGTAATCGTACAACTCATTCTCCACCACTTTCCCGTAGTACCGGAAGTTGAGGGTTGGGCTCAGCAGGCGATCCCTCTGTTCTTCCGGAATGGAAGCCTTGACCATAAAAGGAACGGTCTGCACCCAGGGACAGTTGGTATTGGAAGTGGGATTGTCCTTTGCAGCTCTGGAATTAATGATAAAGGGTGTGAAGATATAATCGACATTCTGCTCCAGCATTTCATAGATGTGTCCGTGCATTACCTCCACCGGGAAGCAGGTCTCGGCCACGATCATGTTAAGTGCCTTCTTAACAGTCTGACTATTGGTTTCTTCGGAAACCACCACGTTAAATCCGAGTTCCTGGAAGAAGGTGCTCCAGTAGGGAAACTGCTGGAAAAAGACCATCAAACCTCTTGGAATCCCGATGGTTGGTTTTCCGGCAATGGTTGCGGGTTCGAACCCGTCGGTAAGCATTGCAATCCGCTCCTCAAAGTAGTTGGGAATTCCCTTACCCTTTCCTTTTCGTTCATCCCGTTCATACTTCTCGCACCTGCCGCCGTAATAGAGTGGCTTCTTCTCTCCCTCGATTTTTATACGCCTGATTTCACATTGGTTGGAGCATTCCCTGCAGGTGAATTTGTCGACCTTATATGGAATTTTACTGATATCAAATCCCTTGAACCGGGTTTGCAGGTTGTTCTTTTTAACGTAATCACGCGCCAGCATGGCTGCCCCGATGGCGCCGGTCACATCGAAATGCGGAGGAATGTGAATCTTTTTGCCGGTCACTTTTTCAAAAGCAGCTACAACCGCCCTGTTGTTGGTTACCCCTCCCTGGAAGAGAATGTGGTTGCCCACCCTCTTTTTCCGGACCACCTTCTGTATGTAGTTATGTACAATGGAGTAGGCCAGTCCCCCCACCAGGTTCTCCTTTTCCACCCCCTTCTGTTGAAATGCGTTCAGATCAGATTCCATGAACACCGTACACCTGTCTCCAAGTCCGGCCGGCTGACACGCACCCAGTGCCATCTCCCCGAATTCATCTATGATATTGATGTCCAGTTTCTCGGCCTGCTCCTGGAGGAAGGATCCGGTCCCCGCTGCACATACTTTGTTCATCTCAAAATCAACCACCACCCCATTATCGATGCTGATGTACTTGGAATCCTGTCCCCCGATTTCAAAAATGGTATCCACCTCGGGATCAAATGCAATGGCTGCAGTGGCCTGAGCCGTGATTTCGTTCCGGATTAAATCCGCCCCGACGAAGTCACCCGTCAGATATCGACCCGATCCGGTGGTGCCGGCCCCTTTGACCACCACCCGGTTACCCACCTCTTCATGGATTTCCCACATGCCCTGGCGAATGGCCTCCAGCGGCTTGCTGGCAGTAGGCAGGTACCGGCGGGCGATCACACGATTCTGATCGTCAATTAAAACCACATTGGTACTCAGTGACCCGATATCGAGCCCCAGGTATACTTCATAGGGCTCCTCAGACTGGGGGATCGGGAAAACATCTTTTCTAATCTCCGATTGAGGCGGGGAGAGGGGGGGAAATGATTTTCCCCTGGATTTCTCTCCATTGATATATTTTTCAAGCTCCTTTGCACCCTTGTAAGGCTTATCAACCCTTTTTTCATCTGCCAGGTTGTTGAGTACGGCCCCCATGGCCCCCATGGAGGTGTTGTGCTCAGGGATCAGCAGGTCGCCCTCCTTTGCATTGAGCAGCTCTCTGAATGCCCTGACCATTCCAATGTTCGAGGAAACCCCTCCCTGGAATATCACCGGGAAATGGATGGTTTTACCTCTTCCCAGTGAAGAGATGAAATTGCGGGCTACAGCAAAACACAATCCGGCCACGATATCATGAACGGGAGTGGCTATCTGCTGCAGGTGTATCATGTCACTTTTAGCGAATACGCTGCAGCGTCCGGCAATTCGCGGGGGATTTTCCGATTTAAGCGAGAGCTCTCCAAACTCATTTTCAATGGAGACGCCAATGCGGTTGGCCTGCTGATCGAGGAACGATCCGGTTCCGGCGGCACAAAGGGTGTTCAGTTCGAAATCTGAAAGCCGGGAAGCATTTTCGTCCAGCTTATCCATGAAGATCAATTTGGAGTCTTCACCACCCATTTCAATGATGGTTCTTACCTGTGGATAGAGCCTGGAGACTGAAGTGGATTGGGCAACTATTTCGTTTACATAAGAGCCATCCAGCAACTGGGCAGCCAGCTTCCCCCCTGTTCCTGTAAAACTCAGGTGGGCAAACTGATCTTTTGAATACTCTTTTTCAAGCGCATCAAGTATCTCCTTCAGTTTTTCGAAGGGCTTTCCGTGGCAGTAGTCATAGCGGTCGGTAATGATCGTATTGCTTTCATCCATGACCACCGTATTGATGGAGATACTTCCGATATCAAATCCGAATTGAAACTTTTGCTTCATATTCTGGTTCTTTAGCTTTAGGGTTTCAGGTTTTGAAGCCATGGTACACGGAAGAACTCATGTTTTCAAAACACAACTTTTGTAAAAAGGGGTAGCAGTTGGAAAAATATGAAAAATCGGATTGATTCCGAGAGATTTGGAGCTGTAATCAAGGTTATTTAGAATTGATCTAAAATAAAATAGAAACAGCATTCCGATTACAGGGAGGAGAGGAACTCGGTTACCTTACTGCCGTCCTCTCCGGCATTGACTTCCGCCTCTTTGTAGATCAGGGTCCCTTTACGATCGATAATGAAGGTCCACCTCTCGATGGTTGTCCCCCGGGTCAGGTCTTTGGTCACCCCTTTAATTTCTCTTTGGATGGTGGTCCCCTCTTTTTGTGGCACTCCGAATAACCCGGCAATCTCGCCGGTTTCATCTGAAAGCAGGGTGAAGTTCAACTGATGCTCCAAAGCAAAAAGTTCCAGCGTTTCAGGACGGTCGCCCGATACCCCGACCACCTTTGCATTTACTCTGGCCAGTTCTGCCTGGTGATCGCGGTAAGAACAGGCTTGTTTGGTGCATCCTCCGGTGAACGCAGCAGGATAAAAATAGATCACCATGTATTCCGCCGGTTTCATCTCTTTTTTGAGAATCCACCTGGATCCATTTTGGTCGGTGGCAGCAAAATTGGGTACTTTTTCACCGAGTACCACCTGAGCCCTGGTGGAGAGAACGACAGACAACATGAGGAACAAAAGCAGGGTAGCCTTTCGCATGGTATATTTTAAGTGGATTTGTTTGACATAATTTGGGTATAAAGTTAAATATTTTATTGCATTTTTTAAGGGAAAAGACCACTGCACTGCCTGTACTGTTAAAAAGAAGTTAATTGTTTGGAAGTTGAGGAACTTTCGTCATGGTATCGTGTTACTTGCAAGGGTTAACCCAAATTAAACCCGGACATTTTAAAACCCTTGTCACTGTTATAATTTACCCTTACCACTATGAAATACCTCCACAAGAAATTACTCACCCTTAATTTTTTTTCAATTGCATTTATGCTCCTTGTGCCTGCAGGACTTTACGCACAGAAAGGAGGGACCAAAAACGATATTTATATCGTGCTCAGTTGTACCGAATATATAGGTGACGGGAAAATCAGGGCGCATTTCGGATACCAGAATACAGGCAAGAAAACCGTTGTGGTGAATGAAACCGGTAGCGTGGTTACCTACAATCATGGACAATCCAAAAAGTATGGACCTTACACCTTCGAACCGGGTGTGAAGGAGAAGGCCTTCAGCCAGGATTTTGATGCGAAGGACAGGGTGCAATGGACGGTCATCATGTCTGACGGAACTTCAAAGACAGTGGATGCCGATATAAATTCAAACCACTGTAAGAATGTGGAGGAGAGCCTGAACATTATTCCAGGTTACACTCCGCCGGAAGGGGGGAAGGAATATAACTCAAAGATAGGAGCTGAACTCACCTCCTTGTATAAAGCCTTTAGTTTTGATCCGGCAGGATTCACCGGTGCAACCGATGATATTTTCCAGCTGGAGGGAGTAAGGGTGCTCATCGAAGTGGTAGCAGGGAACGGTCAGTTTTCTTCCATGATCAGCAGCCTTAACATGTTGGGATTCGATGTGGTCACTGAAAATCCTGGCCTCAAAAAGGCCACCGGGTGGATTGATATTGCGTACCTTCTTCAGCTTAACGGTTTCGATGCCCTCTACTATGCAAGACCTGTCTACCCTGGTGTGAGCAACTACATTGTTCCGGCAACCGGTCTGACCAGAAGTCAGGGTGATTTTGCCATGCATTCCGATTTTGCACGACTGGGTTTTGATATTGACGGCTCTGGGGTAAAAATTGGAGTGCTGTCCAACAGCTATAACACCCGGAGAACAGCCCATATTGATGTTTCGAATGGAGATCTGCCCGGTACCGGGAATCCCAATGGTTATACGCTGGAGGTTGATGTACTTAAAGATATGGCTCCCACCCACGGAGTACTTTCCGATGAAGGCAGAGCCATGTTGCAGATTGTACATGATATCGCCCCTGGTGCCGGACTGGCTTTCCGGACTGGTTTTATGGGTGAGCTGGATATGGCCGATGGTATCAGGGAACTTGCTGAACGCACAATGCAATGTCATTGTAGACGATATCTCCTACATCACGGAGCCATTTTTCCGTGACGGGATCATCTCCAAAACCATCGACTCTGTGGTAAGTGAAGGAATTACTTTCTTCTCATCGGCAGGGAACTTTGGGAATTACTCTTATGCCGCCGATTTTAACGGAGCTCCTGCTCCCTCCTCCATCAACGGCGAGGCTCACGATTTCAATGGTTTGGGAGATATTTTCCAGGGCATTTTGCTTTCCGAAGGTTCCTATACCCTGGTATTGCAGTGGGACGATGGTTCGGACCCTGATATGACAACCACCCAGACCGACCTGGACATTTTTCTTTCCGATGATGCGGGATTCTCACTGCTTGGATTCAACAGGGAAAATATCGGGGGCTTTCCCATTGAAGTGGTTCCTTTTGCCGTATCCGGAGACAGCGTCTATGCCAATGTTTTGATTACAAGGTCCGCTGGTCCGGATGTACCGGTAAAACTCAAATACATTCTCTTCCGGGGTGGTTCATTGTTCCGGATGCTTGAATACAATGATCAGGGGAAATCAACCATCGTAGGACACCCCAATGCCGAGAAAGCCATTTCTGTGGGAGCGGTTCGTTATGACAAGAACCAGATCTACAGTCCGGGTGAATATACCATGCCGGTTATCATGTCATTCTCTTCCGTGGGTGGTACACCAGTGGATAATGTGGTAAGGGCCAAACCTGATATCACTGCCCCCAACGGTGTCAACACAACCATCGATTTAGGCAGCGGGGACTGGGTGAGTCCTGTGGATCCGGATACGTTGTACCCCAATTTCTTCGGGACCTCAGCGGCTTCTCCACATGCAGCCGGAGTGGCAGCCCTGATTATGGAGGCGAAATTGAAATTCGATCCCGAACAGCCTGTTCATCCGGAAGACATTCGTTCCCTGATGAAGTCCACTGCTCTGGATATGGACGATCCCGGTGAAGACCTTGTATCGGGAGCAGGATTTATCCAGGCTCATAAGGCCCTGATGACCTTTGCCAATCCCACTCCCTATGTGGAGAACCTTATACTTTCTTCTGAAAGCGGCATACCGGGAGAATCAATCATACCCTTCTCGTTTACGGTAACAGGCGATTTTTTCACGGATTCAACCCGGATTTTGTTCAGGGGAGAACCACTTGAAGAGGGAGTAGTGATCGAGGATGAGCACACCATCAGAGTGGAACACCCGGGTTTCATAGGAAATCCCGAATTGCAGGCCTATAATCCCGTCATCTCTCCAAGTGAACTGGATGGTGGGTTCTCGGAGGGAATCTATTTTTCCGATCCGGTCCGGAAAAAGGTTATCATTAAGGCTGAAGTTGTCGCCAAGAAATATGGGGAGGTGCTTCCCGAATATTCATCCACCATTCATGTAGTTACTGCGGGAGGAGACACACTGGGGCTTGAAGAGGCCGTACTCAGCGGCAATGTATTGCAGGGGGAGGCTGATCGTTTATCCGGTCTTCAGTATACTGTTCCGGCAACCGTTTCCTCCGGCGCAGGCGCATACATCATCATTCCCTCACTGAGTCCGGAACTGGATATGGATCATCCCACATCCGAGATTGATCATGCGATTTCTGAAAAGTATATACTTGAATTTATAAATGGTAGCCTGGTTGTCGAAAAACTGGCCCTGAGAATCAAACCTGTCGATTTGGAAATTACCTATGGGGATCAGTTACCGCCCCAGGGGATTGAGTTTTTATATGAAATTGGAGATACCGGGGTCGTTATTGACAATCCTGGCCTCATCTTAAGCTCAGTGGAACAGGAGCATACCTCTGCACTATCCAATGAAATTGCACTTGTTCCGGGAATTTCTCTTGTAAATGGTATTCCCCTGATAAGGGGTGTGGCTGTAGCCAATGGTGTGAAGTTGATCAGGGGGATTGCCGTTGTAAATGGCGTTGAGGTGAAGGTTGAAATACAGGGGAACGATACCACCGTATACATAGCCGGAGAACCCCTTACCAGTGGGGTTGCACTGATCAGGGGGATCGCCGTGGTGAACAGGTTACCCTTTGTGAACATGACTGAGATCCTTCGTGGGATTGCAGTGGTAAATGGCGATGAGGTCACTTTTGAGGACGGTTACATGACCGCACTGAATGGCGTGGTTCTTGAGAACAAGGTGCCGGCAACCAGCGGAGTTGCGATGGTCAATGGAACCGGAATGACCAGGGGAGTTGCCGTAGTAAACGGGCATGAGGTGGTGATAGAGAATGGTATTACTACCATTGACGGACAACCTGTTCCCATCGATGGCATCGCTCTTGTGAGTGGGATACCGGTAATCCGGGGAATCGCTGTTGTGAACAGTTCATTGATCACCAGGGGAGTTGCGGTAGTAAATGGTATCGAAGTCCCCATTGAAAACGGGATTCCATCTGTTCGTGGAATTGCTGTTGTCAACGGGATTCCAATGATCAGGGGTATTGCCGTGGTCAACAACCTGGAGGTGCAGGTGATCGATGGCGAGATCAGCGAGGTGAAGGAAAATGGAGTTGTAATCAACGTGCTAAATAGCAGGGGAGTAGCCGTAGTGAACGGGGTAGCCATGGTCAACGGGACCCAGTTAACCAGGGGAGTCGCCGTTGTGAACGGTATTGCCGTGGTCGATGAAGCCGGAACGGGTGATGTGGTTGTGAACCTGGAAAATATGAACCTCCTGGCCAGTGGAATTGCCATTGCCAACGGAAACATTCCTAGTGTCAGAGGTATTGCAGTTGTGAACGGGCTTGAGGGAATCGATGGGAATGCCCTGAAAATTGCCGCAGGAGTCATTCAACCCGACAGTTCGGTGATCTATGAAGAGGTCTCCTTTGTAAATGGGATCGCCGTAGTAAACGGACTGGCCTATGTAAGGGGTATTGCTGTAGTAAATGGGGAACCACTCACCAATGGAGATGGTCTGGTAAACGGGACAACCTTTAGCCAAAGCAGCAATAAAGGGACCCTTATGGTATTTGATGCCACTGATATCGGTGCCCCGGCAGAGGATGTCAGTTTCACTCCAATCAGCTTCATCACCGGGACCACGGCAGGAAAGCACTGGATTGTACCGGGCACCTTCCTTTCAAATAATTTTGAAATTACATATGGACTTGGAACCCTGACCATCGGTCAGGCTGATCTTACGATCACAGCAGATGATAAAACCAAAACTTATGGTGAGGATGATCCGGAACTGACCTACAGAGATTCGGGATTGTATCCGGGTGATTCTATCACAGGCGAATTAACCAGGGAAGAGGGTGAAAATTCCGGAAATTACGCGATTCTCCAGGGAAGTCTGAATGCAGGAGAAAACTATGCAATTCATTATGACTCGGCTGTAATGACCATCGATCCGGCAAGACTGATCATAGGAGCGACGGCCGGGGATAAAATATATGACGGGACAAGAGAGGCCGTTGTGGTTCTTTCTGAAAACAGTTTGCCTGGCGATACATTGGATATTACATATACCTCGTCACTGTTTGAAGATAAGCATGTGGGAGAAAATAAACTGGTGACCGTTCTCGGACTTTCGGTTGAGGGCAAGGGGTCAGGTAACTATGTTGCCAATGAAACTGCATCCTGCACGGCAAGCATTACACCAAGGAATCTTGAAATCGGAATTACTGCCATGGACAAGATTTATGACGGGAACACCGATGCAACAACGTCTGCTTATGTGGCCGGCGGCCTGGTGGATGGAGATGATGTAGAAGTTACATCGGCCGGCGGTACTTTCAGCACCAGGGAAGCCGGAACAGGGATCCTGGTGACAGCAGGTGTATCATCCTCCGGAGACGATGCTCCCAACTATGTAGCCAATTTGAGCGCTGTGGACACTGCCGATATTAATCCGAGGGAGGTGATGGTGTCAGTGGCTGATCCTTTCCTCTATATCAAGGAGTGCGATCCGTTGCCGGAGTTTGCATTTAACTACCTTGGGTGGATACCTGGAGATACCGGGAATGAGGGTTACACTGTTCTGAGGAACACCGATCATGTCGGGTATAATGCATCATCAAGTACCTCTGCAGGAACCTATACCGTCACTCCGGTGCCCTCCAATCACAACTACATTTTTGAGGTGGAGACAGGTACATTGCATGTGAATCCCTATGGTCCCGGTACCAGGGCAATCAAGCCGGTTTTGAATTGTATACAGAAAATAGCTAACAACTACTACGTTGCAAATTTTGAGTATAAGAATGAGAACGATGTAGCTGTTTATATTCCGACCGGACCTGACAATTTACTCACCGGCAGCGGAATCGACTGGCCCAATTCGGAAGCGGTACCCACCATGTTTTCACCCGGGGGCGGATCTTTTGTAGTCTTCTTCGATGGTTCTGAGCTTTCATGGACAGTCAGCAGTCGTTACGGGTACAAGAAGGTTTCCAATGCGGCCAATGCCAATTCAAGCTGCCACAAAATGTAAAAGCGGTCAAAAATCAGCCTCAGTGTCAACTGCTGTTAATGAGGAAGAGGCCCTTGACCCGGATCAGCTTCTGGTATATCCAAATCCTGTGGCCGATAAGGTTCACATCAGTATGAAGGATATTGAGCATTATAAGATGATCACCATCTTTGATCTTGCGGGCAGATCTTATCCTTTTAACTCGATCGAGAAGCGTGCCGATCACCTGGAGATTGATATGGAGCAGCTGCCTTCCGGACAGTACTTTATCAGGATTGTGATGGACGATTCAGCAAGGATTGTACCGGTTATTAAACAGTAAATGAATATGATATAATCGTCCTTCTATTTTGATAAATTGAGAAAGAGGAATCAACTATGGTTCCTCTTTTTTGCTATCTTGAGAATTATTGTTCAACAGTGAAATATCTTCCATTATATCTGAGCATATTTTTCCTTACAACGGGAGGCATTGCCAGTGCCCAATATTCTGAGGTCGACAGTCTGAAGGTCATCCTTGAGAATCTTGATGAGGATTCATCAAAGGTAAATACGCTCAATGACATCGCATATATTTTGTACAGGACCTCACCCGGTGAGGCCGTTACATACGGTTCTGAAGCAAAACTACTGGCGGAAAAGATCAATTTCAGGAAAGGATTGGCCGAGGCAAATAAGACGATCGGACTGGGTTATTATATGCAGGGTAATTACATGGAGGCCATAAAAAACTGGGAACCGGCTTTAGAATTTTATGAACAGGCTGGTGACGAACAGTTGGTGGCCAATATCTTAAGTAACCTGGGTTCTGCTTACTATACCACAGGGAAGAATGTGGAGGCAATTGAATATTCCCTGCGTGCACTTAAAGTGGCAGAAGAACTGGGTGACAGCATTAGAATAGGAACGCTGCTTAATACAATTGGATTGGTTTATTCGGAGCAGCCTGCAACACTTGACGCGGCCCGGAATTATTATTTGCGGACTTTAGAAATTGCAGGGGCCATTGGGTATGAAGCGTTGGTTGGAGTGAGTTATATCAACCTGGGCGAGCTATACATGGAAAAGGAATCGTATGATTCGGCACTCTTCTATTTTGAGAAATCGCTGACCGTTCTGACCAGTAATATTGATATTTCGGCTTCACTTGCCTTTATAGGCAATATTTACGCGCAGAGAGAGGATTACACGAAAGCTGCCCGATATTACCAGGATGCTTTGGAACTGGCCACAAAAGAGGATGCGAAACGGGAGATGGTCAGCAGTCTGCTTGGAATGGCCAGTGTATATGAGAGTCAAAACAACCCCCTGAAAGCCATTGAGTTTTTTACCCGGGCAGAATCCATTGCAGAGGAAATCGGGTTAAATAATGAACTATCGGGTATATATGAGGGACTTGCCTCCAACTACGCAGAGATTTCGGATTTCCCCAATGCATACAGGTATTTGTCTTTGCAGAACACCATTGATAATACGATATACAGGATTGATTCGGAAAAAAAGGCCAACAATCTTATCTTTTCGTATCAGATGGAGAAGAAACAGGACGAAATTGCAATCCTGGAGCAAAAGGCTGAGATTGATAACCTGAAAAGCAGAAGACAACGGGCTATTATCATCACCACAGGACTATTCGGACTATTGCTGCTAGCCATGGCTGTCGGGCTCTTGAACAGGATGCAGTTCATCCGGAGAACCAACAAAAAGATTAATGCACAGAATGCATTGATCACCGACAGCATCAGCTATGCCCAGCGTATTCAATCAGCTATCTTGCCCTCCCATGCATTTCTGAATGAGGTGATGCCCGAGCATTTTATTATTCTTAAACCAAAGGACATCGTTAGCGGAGACTTTTACTGGATCAAGGAGGTCCAGGATCACCTGGTGATTGTCGGGGCCGATTGTACGGGTCATGGTGTCCCGGGTGCATTTATGAGCATGCTGGGAATAACAATGCTGAACAGTCTGATTGGTGAACGTTGCTTTAATGCTCCCAGTGCAATTCTGGAGCAACTCAGATTGAAGGTAAAAGAGATGCTGGTTCAGGAAGGGGAAACCGATGAGCAGAAGGATGGCATGGACATGGCCCTTGCCATCTTTAATAAGACCACCAGAGAGCTTCATTATGCGGGAGCCAATAATCCGCTTTACGTGATTCGGAGTAAGGAGGTTCCGGTGAACGGGGAAATGGCTGCATATGCTTCTGTTGAAATGGAAGATTACCGGCTCTTTGAACTCAAAGCCGACAAGCAGCCCGTTGGTGTCCACTGGGAGGAAACCAGTTTTACAACTCATTCTATTATTCTGAAGGAGCGGGATACTTTTTACCTTTTTTCTGATGGTTTCGTGGATCAGTTTGGAGGTGAGAGCCGCAAGAAATTCAAGAGTCTTAATTTTAAAAAGCTATTGCTTTCAATCCAGAACGAGTCTATGAGAATGCAGGGGCAATCTCTTGAAAAGGCTTTTGAAGACTGGAAAGGGAGTTATGAACAAATCGATGACGTCAGTGTGATTGGTGTCAGGGTTTAAACCTTAACCCTGCTAATCTTCTAAAAAATAGCACCGGACTGCCAAATACTATTTTTAAAATTGTATTTTGTCGGAAATTTTTTTCTGAAAATATCCTAAGCTTTCATTAAAACCAATATTATGAATAGAAATGCAATAATCCTCCTTGCCTTAATTACAGGCGGTGTGAATTTAATGGCCCAGCAAGTTGGCTCGTCGCCCGAGTACATAAAAGCCCTTACTGTGAATTGGGAGGGTGAGCGTTTTACTGACGGCAGACCTAAAGTTTCTGATGCGCTGCTTGAAAGACTGAAGGCAATCTCCATTGAGGAGGCATGGGGAGTATTGCGTAATAAAGGATTCATGAACCAATTCGAGGGTGACTGGCATGTTATTAATCCCGAAGAGGTTATGACAGGTCGTGTTGTAACTGCCCAGTATATGCCGCTGAGGCCCGACCTGGAGTTACAGGTAAAGGAACAGGGTAAAATTGAGGAAAGAGCTCAAACAGGAGGAACCAATTCCTGGCCCATTGACATCCTGACAACAGGCGATGTTTATGTAGCAGATGGATATGGAAAAATCGCTGACGGGACCCTGATCGGTGATAATCTGGGAAACGCAATTTATGCGAAATCACAGCGCGGAGTCGTTTTTTACGGATCAGTCAGGGACGAGCAGGGACTGTCCGAAATTGAAGGATTTAACGGATGGATAAAAGGTTCAGATCCTTCATACATCCAGCAGATGATGCTGACTTCCATTAATGCCCCGATCCGGGTGGGACGTGCAACAGTGCTGCCAGGGGATGTGGTTCTGGCTAATCAGTACGGTGTCATTTTTATACCGGCATATCTGACTGAAGAGCTGGTGCTGACCTCTGAAGTTACCGGTCTTCGTGATGAATTCGGACATCAGCGGTTAAAGGAGGGCATATATTTGCCAGGTCAGATTGACAGTAAATGGAGCGAAGAGATCAAAGCGGATTTTCTGCAGTGGCTGAGCAGCTATCCCGGAAAGTTACCCATGACCAAAGAAGAATTGGATAACTATCTGAAAGAGAGGAATTATTAATAAAAAAAGGAAGTAAAATGAAAACTATTATTCAGGAAATTGCTGCAAAGAACAGAGAGATTGAAAATAGGGAGGCCAGGGCCATTCAGACTGAAATTGAAAATCCTGCTACAGGTAATAACCGTCGTAACTTCCTGAAGAAAGCTGCATTTGGTGGTGTCGCCCTGGGCGGATTAATGCATTTATCCATTGAAGATACAATAGCGCAAACCACTGCCGGTGTTTCACGGGCATCCTCTCCGTCGGACTTGAAAATTACTGATATGCGGTATGCCGTAACCTCAGTCCTTGGTGGCACGGCCATTATCCGCATTGATACCAATCAGGGAATTTATGGCCTGGGTGAAGTCAGGGACGGAGCCGATGTGCGCTATGCCCTGATGCTCAAAAGCCGGATTCTCGGGCTTAATCCGTGCAATGTCGAGATGATTTTTAAGATCATTAAACAATTTGGAGGACAGGGCCGTCAGGCAGGTGGTGTTTGTGGTGTGGAGATGGCACTCTGGGATCTGACCGGTAAAACATATGGAGTTCCGGCCTGGCAATTACTGGGAGGAAGATACCGCAGCAGTATCAGGTTATACGCTGATACACCTGAAGGCAAGTCGCATGAGGACCAAACTGAAAAAATTAGGTATCGTATTGAGGAGCAGGGATACACATGGCTAAAGATGGACCTGTCGATTAATTCACTGAGGGATATTCCGGGAGCCCTGGTAAACCAGGAGTTTTGGAAGGGGGGCCAGTATGACTTGAGTCAGTATACGGGTTACGGGAATACCAAGCATCCGTTTACCCAGATTCAGATAACCGATAAAGGGTTGGAAGAACTGGCTAAAATTGCCGAACATACCCGTGAACATATCGGATGGGAGATACCTTTATCAACAGACCATTATGGCCATTTCGATCTGAATAACGGAATCAGGTTAGGAAAAGCAATAGAGAAATACAGGCTGGCCTGGTTGGAGGATATGGTTTCATGGGAGTATGCAGACCAGTGGAAAACCATTACCGACTCTTTGGAGACGCCTACAACCACCGGTGAGGATATTTACCTGCTTGAATATTTCAAACCGCTCATCGATAACCATTCGGTGGATATTATTCATCCCGATCTGGCCACATCCGGAGGGCTTTTGGAGACCAAGCGAATCGGGGACTATGCCGAGGAAAAAGGAATCGCCATGGCCATGCACCAGGCAGGGACGCCTGTTTCATTTATGGCAAATGTCCATTGTGCTGCAGCCACACAGAATTTCCTGGCCATGGAACACCATTCGGTTGATTTGCCGTGGTGGGAGGATTTAGTGACTATGACCGGTGACAAACCCATCATTGAAAAAGGATTTGCTCCTGTCCCTGAATCACCGGGCCTGGGCATTGAATTAAATGAAGATGTGATCAAAGAACACCTGGATCGCAGAGACAAGAGCTTTTTTGCTCCGACCGATGAGTGGAACGAAAAACGCTCTCACGACAGGATCTGGAGTTAAAGAGTTGAAACATAGATTACCTGGGTGAAGACGGATCATATGAAAATAAAGAATAAAATCCCGCCAAAGTGGCTGTTTATCGTTACGGGGTTCATAGCCTCAATCTGGTTTTTAATCAGGGTTATTCCCAAGCCATCCCGGGCAACCTATCCGTGTATGCGTGTGGCAGCACCGATCATGTCGGGATTCGTTGTTTACCTTTTAAGCCTGGGTGGAATTGCCCTCTTGCTGAGAAAGGCAAGACAACGATTTATTGGGGCCAGTTATTTTGCATCGGGTTTCATGGTAATTGCCGCGATCCTTTTAATGGCTTTTCTTATGGGTCAGCAGTCTTTGGATTCTTCGGCAAATCCCCTGGAAAAAACAGGGCCAGATGATGGTCCTAACCAACCCATTGGTTTGGGGCATGGAGTGAACCCCGGACGCGTGGTTTGGGTCTGGAACCCTAAGGCAACCAACGAAGCTTCCATCAATGCATACGAATTCTATAAACCCGAAAACACCAATCAAGGTGTTGTCAATAAAATGGTTGTGGATGGAGTTAAAAACCTGGGAGGTAAAACTACTTTATCTGAATCCTGGAATGTAATTTTCCGGTCTTTTAATTATAAAAAGAGCAAGAGTGACCGGGCCTATACCCCTGGCGAGAAGATCTTCATCAAGGTGAACCAGGGGACTGCCAACGGGATGTTCAGAAAAATCACCCAGAAAACCGGTTTCGATGTTCCTCAAAGGATGGTGGAAAGCCAGGGGGCAAAAGAGGGGAAGTACGGAACCTGCGAGACCTATCCAAATGTGGTGCTTGAAATCCTCCGGGAACTGGTTTATGTGGTAGGTGTGGATCCTAAAGACATTGCAATCGGCGATCCCATAGCTCACATTTATAGTTACAATTACGATGCCTGGGCCACTGAATTCCCGGATGTGGTTTATATAGATAAGTCTTCCACCCTTTTCGGAAGAACACTGATTAAACCCACAACTGAAGATCTTCTCTTCTACTCGGATGAAACACAGAGCGATAAGCTGTATGATATCATCGAGAGCGCAGATTACCTGATCAATGTGGCCAACCTGAAACCTCATGGCCGTGCCGGCATTTCACTCACTGCTAAAAATCATTTCGGGTCCCACGCCAGGAGCTCAGCTTTTCACCTTCACTATTCCCTGATCTCACCATTTTCCATGGGAAGCCCCACAAATAGTGGTTATGGCAAATACCGGGTCATGGTAGATCTGATGGGAAGCAAATATCTTGGCCGGAATACCCTGCTTTATGTAGTGGATGGTTTGTATGGCGGAGGCTCTGTTGAGACCAGGGTCCCCGTCAAATATTTCATGCCACCCTTTAACAATGACTGGAGTTCCTCCATATTTCTGTCCCAGGATCAGGTTGCCCTTGAATCGGTATGTTATGATTTTTTACGTTCCGAATGGAACGGAACCTACAGGCACAGTCCCAATAACAATGCTTATGAAGCCATGGTAAATGTGAATGGCGTGGATGACTATCTTCATCAGGCGGCTGACCCTTCCAGCTGGCCCGACGGGATCGCTTATGATCCTGATCACTCGGGGACGCCCCTGTCCAGCCTTGGCACCCATGAACATTGGAACAATGCAGCTAAAAAACAATATTCAAGAAATCTGGGTTTCTCCACAGGGATTGAATTGGTCTCTGTTCCCGACACCCTGATCGGAGGAGATGGACCGGAAGTCACAACCCCCGGAACCTGGCTTGCTGCTACCCAGCTTATTCAGGAGGACGAATCAGTTGCAGCAGTTGAATCCGGTACCCGCAATACGGAACCCAGCATGGTTCAGTACGTGTTGAGCAGTACCATTGACCTGGATACCGAGGTTAAAAATTTCTTCGCTGTAACGGTAGATGACGACAATGTAAAATGGTTTCTCACCGAAGCAGGGATTGTGAGTTTTAATGATGGTGAATGGAAATTGAATCATGAAAACAGACAAATTCCTTACCGGGAATTGAAGGATATCGCCTATGATTCATCTGATTTCGGCGCCGAATTGTGGCTGGCCTCTCCAATGGGGGCGACCGTTGCATCCCTGCCTTTGGACGCCAGGTCAGGGGCTACCACCTATTATTCGGAGAATTCTACCATTCTCAGTGAAAATGTGGTTGCGGTGGCGGTTGGAAAAGGTTCATTACGCTGGTTCGGTACAGACAAGGGCATTTCAGCTTTTGATAAGGACAAATGGCTTGTAACTGCCTATGAAAGAAAATATCCGGAATATATGTTCCAGGACTTTCCCATTACGGCAATGGCAACCAGCCCTGGTGGTGATTCGCTCTATGTGGCCACAAGAGGAGCAGGAGTGGCCAGGCTTTTCCGAAATGATGTGGATGCCATTTCCGGAGCTTCCGAATATGCACAATGGGGACCGATCCAGCTACCTTCAGATAACATTACTTCCATTTGTGTTTCACCCGATGGGACACAGTGGATTGGAACGGACAAGGGAGTGGCCAGGCACACAGGGAATGTTACCATGGAGAACTGGCTGTCATTTAATGAAGAGGATGGCTTGGTAAACAACTATGTACAGGCCATTGCCGTGGATCACCATGACCGGGTCTGGATCGGAACAAAAGGTGGGGTTTCAGTATTTTCCCATAATACCATCAGTTCGATTACCGAAAAAGATGGATTAACAAGCAATAATGTTTTATCCGTCTCTGTGGATAAAGAAGGGGTGGTTTGGTTTGGCACCGATGCCGGGGTAACAAGCTACTGGAGGGGGGAACTTACAAAATATACGAATTAGCATTTAAGCAAATCATTACTTTTCAAGCCTGATATATATGGCCTTAACCATGGAAAAAACTCTATCACGGAAACGCTGGTACCGGCTGATACCCGTTGCTTTTATCACCTATAGCCTGGCTTACCTGGATCGTGCGAATTTCGGCTTTGCAGCAGCAGGGGGCATGGCCGAAGATCTGAATATTACGGCAGCGATGTCCTCCCTTTTGGGATCACTTTTTTTCCTGGGCTATTTCTTCTTTCAAATCCCGGGGGCACTTTATGCCGCTAACAGAAGTGCTAAAAAATTAATTTTCTGGTCTTTAATTCTTTGGGGTGCACTGGCCATGGCAACCGGGATGGTCAGCAATGTAAACTGGCTTATAGTAATCAGATTCATGCTGGGGGTGGTTGAAAGTGCTGTAATGCCCTCCATGCTTGTCTTTTTAAGCAGGTGGTTTACAAAGGCCGAACGTTCAAGAGCCAATACCTTTCTGATCCTGGGCAATCCTGCAACCATTTTGTGGATGTCCATACTGTCCGGCTATCTGGTAGATTCAGTGGGGTGGCGCTGGATGTTTATCATAGAGGGCGTTCCGGCTATCTTGTGGGCATTTTTGTGGTGGCGACTGGTGGTCGACAAGCCCAGGGATGCCCGGTGGCTGACTAAAAATGAAAAAGAGGATCTGCAATCGCAGCTGGATCTGGAGCAACAATCCATTAAGCCCGTAAAAAACTATGCGGTGGCCTTCCGATCCAGGATCGTAATTTTGCTTTGCCTGCAATATGCGCTTTGGTGTATCGGGGTCTATGGATTTGTTATGTGGCTGCCCTCCATTATTAATGCAGCTCCCGATTCCAATATGGTTACTACCGGTTGGCTGGCATCGGTTCCCTATTTACTGGCTATTATTGGCATGTTAACGGCATCCTATTTCTCTGATAAGACCTTAAACCGAAAACTATTTATCTGGCCTTTTTTGTTAATAGGTTCCCTGGCCTTTTATGGTTCCTATTTATTGGGAACCAGTAGTTTCTGGTTATCATTTGTTTTGCTGGTCATCGCTGGTGGGGCCATGTATGCCCCCTACGGGCCCTTCTTCGCTGTGATTACGGAAGTGCTGCCCCGTAATGTATCTGCCGGTGCCATTGCGCTGATCAACAGTATGGGGGCATTGGGTTCTTTTGTAGGGGCGTATATCGTAGGCTATTTGAATGGGACTACCGGTGGATTTGGGGCATCTTATATTTTTATGGCTGGTTCTCTCCTTATTTCTGCCTTATTAACCATAGTCGCATTAAAAAAACAAAAAGTCTAATAAAAATTATAATCCTGTTGAAATGAAAAATAAAATGATTGCCAGAGTCTTTCCGGTACTGGTTATTTCAATACTTTTAACCGGTATAGGGAGTTTAATATGGTCATGTAACACATCAGAGAACAAAATGAAAGATACCCAATGGTTTAGTAAGGGTGAATGGCTGAATGGTTTGCAACTGAATGCGCATTCATCCACAAATCAAAAGGAATTTGAAAAACTCTATAAAGCCAATCCTGTTTTGTGGAATAAGGCATTCGGGTGGCTCAGGGAAAATAACCTTGATTCCATTGAACCAGGCACCTATATCATTGAGGAAGGGAACCTGAGGGTCATTGTCAGCGAGGCATCGGCACCCGAACTTGAGGCCGTCAGGTGGGAAGCCCACAAATATTTTAGTGACATTCAATATATTGTAAAAGGGAAAACTTTAATGGGAGTTGCTCCTGTTTCAGAGGCAACTGTTACCGAAGCATATGACAGTGGCAATGACATTGGATTTTTTGATGCTGAAGGAGAATACTACACAGCCGAACCCGGAACTTTTTTTATCTTCACCCCGGAAGATGCCCATCGCCCGGGTATTAAAGTAGAGGGATTTGATACCGTTAAAAAAGTGGTTGTAAAAGTCAGGTCAAAGGATCCGGATTAATCAGAACTGAGTAAAATTCAAAAAAGAATTGGCGAATGAATGAGGTGTTAAGGAAATCATCTCTTGCGTTTTGGGCCATCCTGATTACCTCGATTTTAAACGGCCAGAACACACCCCCATCCTGTGTCATTACAGCACCGCATTGTAATGCCTATTTCCAGCAGGGTACAGATGTGACGATCCGGGTTTATGCAAGTGATCTGGGAGGAACCTTTACCGGAGGCCAGGTTACAAAAGTCGAGTTTTTCAGGGACAGTGTGAAGTTGGGGGAGTCGGGTACTCACACTTCAAATACCTTTGTGTATGTGTGGACCGAAGTTCCCGCCGGGAGCTACCGGATCACTGCAAGGGCCACTGACAATGATACTGCCGTTTTTACTTCTGCAGGAGTGATGATTACGGTGGATTCCATGGCTGTTCAATCCACCGGGTTAAGTGCAAAAAAGGGTAAGTACCTTGCAAACATCATTTCGAACAGTGTCAGGTCAGATTTTAATACTTACTGGAACGGGGTCACTGCAGAAAACTCCTGCAAATGGGGGTCCGTGGAAGGTACCCGGGATGTGATGAATTGGTCAGCTGCTGATCTGGCTTATCAACATGCAAAAGAGAACCACCTGGTATTCCGGTATCACGTGCTTGCCTGGGGAAGCCAGTATCCATCCTGGATAGAAACGCTAGGACCGGCCGATTTCCAGGCTGAAATGGAGGAGTATATGGCTGAGGTTTCTGCACGCTATCCATTGATCGACCAGATTGAAGTACTCAATGAAAATATGTATATAAATACCTGGAACAAAGAGGAACACGCCGAAGGAACCCCCTATTTCAGGGAAGGATTGGGTGGACCGGGTGAGACCGGTTACGACTGGGCCATCTGGTTATTTGATAAAGCCCGTTTCTATTTCCCAAATGCCAGGTTGATCCTCAATGATTTTGAGCTTGAAACCAATAGTGCAGGCAGAGCTGAAATCCTTGATCTTGTAAAAGTGCTTCGCGACAGGGGACTCATTGATGGATTCGGAACCCAGGCACACTATTTTAATGTGGACGGTATTTCGGCCAGTACCCTTAGGAATGCATTGAATGGCATGGCCCAATCAGGTTTGCCCGTTTATGTGACCGAAATGGATCTAAAGGGCAAAGCACCCTCAGAAGCGAACCAGTTAACCAGTTATAAAACTGCTTTTCCTGTCTATTGGGACCATCCGGCCGTTGCCGGCATTACCCTGTGGGGATATGTGGAAGGGGCCACCTGGTCGGCCGGTACGGGAATTTTGAATAGTGATGGATCTGAGCGTTCGGCCATGACCTGGTTAAAATCGTATATGGGTGACCTGCCCGATGTGGGATACCCCTTCAATGGTCCTGATGAAATTGTGGATAAAACAGGCATTAAGTACCTTGATCATATCCAGGGTATCTCCATATTTCCCAATCCAGTAACAGATGGAATGTTTATCGTTGAAAACAAATCAGGCGAAAAGCTAACACACCTTGAGCTAATCGATCTTCAGGGTAAAATTGTTGAATCTTTAAAACCGGACCTGTCCAGAGCCGAGATTAAAGTATCCGGGGTGAAAAAGGGGATGTACTTCCTGAGGATCAATTCTGAAGGATCACAATTGATTGAGAAAATTTTAATCCTTTAATAAAAAATCCCAACGGATCCGGCGGGATTTTCCTGGTTACACCCTTCACCGGGAGACCGTTCCTGATGCTCAGATGAAATTATTCTTTTCCTCCTTTCATTTCATCCTGCCACTTTTTCAGCACCTTCCAAAGTCCGTGATAAGCTATCTCGGATTGTAAGGGCCAGGTACCGGGATTATGGATCTTAAATTTGTCGCCGCCGTCATGGAGAATTTGTTGACATCTCTCCACAGTGGTTTCGGATAATGCTTTCCAGGTTTTGATCCCGGCATTGTGGAACAGTGCTTCGATTTGTGGACCAATCCCCTCTATAATCTTCAGATCATTTTTGGCCACCTTCCCTCCGAAAATACTTGCTGCCAATTTAGCATCAAACTCTGGTTCTGTTTGAATGGATTTTTTGCTCTGGCTGTCAAGCTCACTTCTAAGGGTACTATTCTCTGACTGCTGTTTTTCAAGGTCGGCCCGAAGCTTTGTGTATACTTTAGATTTTTTTTCAATTTGCCGGCCTAAAAAATAACCCAGCAGTGCACATATCAGGCCAACAACAATCGGGATTAGGATACATAGGATACACATATCAGTAAGTTTTATAAATTATTTAATGATGACAACTGCTCTTCTGTTTTTTGCTCTTCCTCCGGGCGTACTGTTATCAGCGATGGGATCATCGGTTCCTTTAAAGGCTGTGGTGATTTTATCTTCCTTGATACCATGCGCCACCAGGACACTCTTTAAAAAGATGGCCCGTTCCTGGCTCAGTTTTATATTCAGACTTTGAGGACCTGAGATATCGGCATGTCCTGTTACCAAAAGGCCACCATCTTGATTATTTTCGAGGTAATCGATCATCTCTTCAAGTTTGATGGAACTGACCTGATTAAAGGCACTCTCGGTTTGATAAGGCTCAAATTGCAGGGTCGGGGGATTTGAGTTGATCTGATCCCTGACTGCCTGCCAGTCGATCGCTGCGGAAGAATCGGGTAAAGGGGCAAGGGGCTCTGCTACCTGTTCGCCGGGTAACTTTAATGTGCTGACAGCCTCTGTTTCCTTATCCCGGCTTTTGTCTCCACAGTCGCAGCAATAATACCAGAACAACACGGCGCCAACAATTATCGTCAATAAAATACTCGCAACAAAGAGGAATTTTTTTGACATGGCTAAAAATTTTAAAACTAGATAAGTTATTAAATTTAAGTACCATTTGCAAATCCGGAACTTCAAGGGAATGTTCTTTTCCAAAGATTATTGTATATAACTAATGAATTAGTTGTATAACTAAATAATTAGTTCCATATTTGATATGGACTGTAATTTCGTTCTTTCACATGGTGTAAAGTGTGCGCAAGTCATTGCGCGTAGCTTTCCGGCAGATTTCTGGCAAAATAAAAAGGGCTACAAACCTGATAGTTTGCAACCCTTTGATCCTCTGTGTGGAGCATATCGGAATCGAACCGATGACCTCTTGACTGCCAGTCAAACGCTCTAGCCAACTGAGCTAATGCCCCGACGCGTGGCAAAAATAGTATAAAATTTGCAAGTACAAAACAGTAGATTGGCAGAATTTTTGCAGGTTAATCAGGTAGATTTAATCTTAACAAATATTCTTTTTGATATATAGATAGTAAATCATTACTTTTATTGCCCAAATGATTAATTGTTATGGAACTTAAGAAATCAAAAAAGGTAGATCTGGAATCCCGGAAAGGGATGTTTCTCCAGATTGGACTCGTTGTAACACTTGCCATCATACTGGTAGCTTTTGAGTGGACACAAGGAGAAGATAAGGATGATCCCAACAGCATCGTTCAGGAGATCCAGTTTGAGGACGAGATGATGCAGATTACCCGAAGGGATGAGCCGAAGCCCGAACCGAAGCCCGAGCAGCCTAAAGTTGCTGAGGTTCTTGATATCGTTGATGACGATGTTGAGATAGAAGATGATTTCGACTTTGACATGGAAGCTGATGATAAATCAGAGTATGATTTCACCAGCATGATGGGGAATGATGATGAGGATATTGAAGAAGAGGAGGTTTTCTATATTGTTGAAGACATGCCTACTTTCAACGGAGGTGACCCAGCAACTGAGTTCAGGAAATACATTGGACAGAACCTGAGATATCCTGAAATTGCAGCAGAAAACGGTATCAGTGGCCGTGTAATTGTTCAGTTTGCTGTTAGTAAGACAGGAACCGTGGTAGATGCCGTTGTGGTACGAAGCGTTGACCCCGCACTTGACAAGGAGGCCATCAGGGTGGTCATGTCATCTCCCAAATGGACCCCTGGAATGCAGCGTGGAAAGGCGGTAAAGGTGTTGTTTACCTTCCCCATTAACTTTGTATTGCAGTAAGTTATTTATGAATTGTTGATAAAAGCCGGCGCTGACCCGGCTTTTTTTTTGATATGCTTTAATTTAGCAGAAGTCTAAAACTATTTCAAAATGAAGAAGATCTTTACAATTCTGCTGACTGTAATCCTGCTTTCCGGCTGCGGTTCCACCACAAAGAAACTGCAACAGGGGAATTATGATGCAGTTATCGATAAAACAGTTAAGAAGCTTATTAAAAGTCCGGACGCTGATGAAGCTGCTGAAATGGACAGGGCATATCGCCTGGCTAACGAACGGGACCTTGAAAGAATAAGGTACCTGGTTGCAGAGAATAATCCCGATAATTACGACGAGGTCTTTAACAGGTATAACATGCTGAAGGAACGGCAGCGGAAGGTACGGACGGTAACGCCGCTTGAAATAGAAGGGAAGTTATACAGTTATGATTATATTGATTACAACCAGGAGATGATTGCGGCAAAGTCCAAAGCTGCAGATTACTTCTACCAGAACGGGAAGGGCCTCCTTGAAAATGCTCTTCAGAAGCAGGATTACAGGGATGCTTATTATCAGCTCACAAAGGCTGCAGAATACAGCGGAGGTCAATTCCCCGACATTGATGCACTGATCTATCAGGCACGTCAGAAGGGGATTTCGCGGGTTATTGTCGAAGTGGCAAACCAGAATGCAATCCAGCTACCGCCTCAGGTGGCAGAGGATTTGATTTCATTCGATGTGAAGGGACTTAGCAGCGACTGGGTGGAATATCATTTTAAGCATTTGGATGCCAATGCAGTGTATGATTACCAGGTACTTGTAAAACTTCTCTCCATCATGGTATCGCCCGACGGCGTGAAAGATACCGATCAGATCTTTACAAAGAAGATTGCGGATGGTTTCGAATATGTGCTGGATTCCAAAGGAAACGTGATGAAAGATACTGCAGGAAATGATATCAAGTTAGAGAAATTCAAGGAGATCACCTGTACTTTAATTGAGACTCAGCAGTTTAAGTCGGTGGAAATCAAAGGCGAAGTTGAAATCACAAATTTGAATCCGATCCGTCTCATCCAGAAGGAACCTTTCGGAGCAGCAAACGCATTCGAACACTCTTCTGCAAGAGCAGTTGGCGATGTGGGAGCCCTGACCGAAGAGGCCTTTCAGAAGACCCAGCAGGAGAAGATTCCGTTTCCCTCTGATGTGGAGATGGTCATGATGTGTACAGAGACGATTAAACCCGCCATCCGTAACGCCATCTACGCCAACCGGCAATTCATCAACTAAGGACCAATCCTTCCATGGGAGATTATTGGGACCATAGACCGTATCCGGAGTCAGCTGTTCTGGTGGGTGTGATCACACAGGATCAGAGCCCCGAACTTGCCGAAGAACATCTGGATGAACTGGCTTTTCTTGCAGAGACAGCCGGTGCGGAGACACGTGCAGTTTTCACCCAGCGATTGGAGGTCCCGAATCCGAAAACTTTTATTGGTACCGGGAAACTGGCAGAGGTAAAGGAGTTTGTGATCGCCCAGGAGATTGACATCGTCATTTTCGATGATGAGCTGACCCCTTCCCAGCTCAGGAACATTGAACGGGAGTTGCAGTGCAGGATTCTCGACCGGACCAACCTGATCCTTGATATTTTCGCAGGACGGGCTCAGACTGCACACGCCAAAACCCAGGTGGAGCTGGCGCAGTATCAATACCTGTTGCCCAGGCTCACCAGGATGTGGACACACCTGGAGAAACAGCGAGGGGGTATCGGCATGAGGGGGCCGGGTGAGACTGAAATTGAGACTGACAGGCGGATCATCAGGAATAAGATTTCCAGACTGAAGGAGCAGTTGGGCAAAATTGACAGGCAGATGGCCGTTCAGCGGAAGAACAGGGGACAGATGGTGAGGGTGGCCCTGGTGGGCTACACCAATGCCGGAAAGTCAACCCTTATGAACCTGCTGAGCAAATCGAATGTATTCGCCGAGGATAAGTTGTTTGCAACACTGGATACTACAGTTCGGAAGGTGGTGGTTGAGAATCTTCCGTTTCTGCTATCCGATACAGTTGGGTTTATCAGGAAGCTGCCGACGCATCTTGTGGAATCTTTCAAGTCGACTCTGGATGAGGTGCGCGAAGCAGATATCCTGCTGCATGTTGTGGATGTCTCACATCCCAGTTTCGAAGATCAGATCCGGGTGGTGGAGGAGACCCTGAGCGATTTGGGTTCTGGTGCTATCCCTACTTTTATGGTTTTCAATAAAACAGATGCTTTTTCTTATGAAAAGAAGGATGATGATGATCTCACCCCCGGAAACAGGAAGAATCTGAGTTTGGATGATATTAAAAGCGATTGGAAATCGAGAGAGAGGGAGGCCCTGTTCATTTCGGCCAAACTGAAAATCAACATCGATTCACTGAAAGACCAGCTCTACCAGAAAGTTAAAGAGGTCCATGTAAAGCGGTACCCCTACAATAACTTGCTTTATTAAACCAGTCCCTTTTCAACCAGGTATTCCGCAATCTGCACCGCGTTCAGGGCAGCCCCTTTTTTGATCTGGTCACCTACACACCAAAAAGCGATGCCTTTGGGATTGGTAAGGTCTTTTCGCAATCTTCCCACGTAAATATCATCCTTGCTGGCCGAACCAAGGGGCATGGGATAGATCTTGTTTCCCGGATCATCCTGCAGGGTGACTCCCTCAGCCGAGGCCAGCGCCTCCTTCACCTCCGCAAGATCCAGTTCATCTTCCGTCTCCACCCAGACAGCTTCAGAGTGGTTCCGGAGTACCGGTACCCTCACACAGGTGGAGCTGACCTCGATATCGGAGTGCATAATTTTTCTCGATTCATTGTACATTTTCATCTCCTCCTTGGTGTATCCGTTTTCAGTGAACACATCAACATGAGGAATGAGGTTCATGGCCAGCTGGTACTGGAAATGTTCAACGGTAACGGGATCTCCGGCGGCAATCTGCCGGATCTGCTGCTCGAGTTCTGCCATAGCAGAGGCACCTGCGCCACTGGCAGCCTGGTATGTGGCGGCATGAACCTTCCTAATGGGGGAGATGTCATGGATGGGTTTGAGGCAAACCACCAACTGGATGGTGGTACAATTGGGATTGGCCACGATGTTCCTGGGAATTGAATGAAGATCGCCCGGGTTCACCTCAGGCACCACAAGTGGAACATCCTCGTCCATTCTGAAGGCACTTGAATTATCGATCATGATGGCACCGTGTTTGGTAATGGTAGAGGCGAATCTCCTGGATGTTCCCGCACCGGCTGAAGTGAGGGCAATATCGATTCCCTTAAAATCATCGTTCTCTTTCAGCTCCTTTACTGTCAGCATTTTACCATTAAACTCATACTGACTTCCTGCACTTCTGGATGATCCAAACAGAACAAGCTCATCCAGGGGGAATTTCCTCTCCCTGAGTACATTCAGGAGCTCCTGACCCACGGCTCCGCTGACTCCAACAACAGCTACTTTCATCATCAAATGCTTTATGGTTTGAGAATGCAAAAATCAACATTATTTCCTGAAATAAAAATGAGGTGGTTAAATTGTTTTATTCTTTTACTTGGCCCGGCATGTTTGTGGTCCCAATCACCTGTAGGATTTGAAGATGGAGAGGTGCAAGGTTATCCTGGTGATCTGGGTTGGAGGGTAGAACAGGATCCCCCGCACCGATGGAGTGTGGATTCACTGAATCCCATTTCCGGAACCTATTCGCTGCATCACTCATTCGACAACTCCCAGGCAGGATGTGACTATTTTATCATGCATCATCATCCTTTTAAAAGAAGTCAGCCTGAGGATTCAATTTCTATTGGAGGAGATACACTTTCATTCTCATTCAGGATCAGGCACGGGTATCCCCCAAGCGCTGGTAATAACTGGCAGTTAGCCATCCTGGCAGAATTTGAGGGGAGTATAATGGAGGGGATTGTAGTCGGGGTAAACATGGATGGATCCGATGACCTGGTGAGACTCTGGAGAGCCCGGCAAGGGGAATATGAGGAGCTTGGTGCATCAGCACTGAACTACCAGGAGGAGATCGGGATGGGGGAAGCGCCCTTGTTCCGGCTAACCTGGCAGGGGGATGGATTGCTTGTGCTCTGGTATGCGTCTGACTCTTCAGGTACCATGCGCGAGATTGCATCCTGTTCCCTTTATGATCTTCCTGATGGCAGGTCTCTGGTGGTGAGATATGAGTATAGTGCGGCCCAGGACCGGAAATTGTGGCTGGATGACCTTCATATAAAAGGAAGGTTTGAAACGGATACTGTTTCTCCAGTGATCACCGGCTGGACGATGGAGTGCGGTAGCAAACTAACCCTGACTTTTTCAGAATCGGTTGAATGGTCCGATTCGTCCATTGTGGAGTTAATCCTGACCGAATCGCCGGATGAACTACTAGTGGGTCATACCTGGGTCGCGGACTCCTTTTCAGTTGAAGGGCGAACCCTGAGCCTCAATTTTCCTTCACTCTTTCCCAACAGAAAGCCGATGGCTTTGATGGTGCATGGGATTTGCGACAGGGATGGCAATTGCATGACCGACACGTTGTTGCGGATCATGCGGAGTGAGGCAGAGTGGGGCGACCTGGTTTTCAATGAAGTGATGGCTGATCCCGACCCTCCGGTAGATCTCTCCCTGGGTGAATACGTGGAACTCCTTAACCGCTGTGAGTATCCGCTTAACCTGGAAGGTTGGTGGATCGAAGCGGGTGACCGGGAGTATAAACCGGGACTGGAGGGAGTTGAGGCGTTGCTTCAGCCCGGTGAATTTCTGGTGGTCAGACCTGGTTCTCTGTCCAACCAGGGAAGCGTTCTGGCCCTTTACAACAGGGAGGGTGTACTGATACATTCAACAGTGTACAGCATACCCTATGATGCGCCACAATGGAAGAAAGATGGGGGTTGGGCGCTGGAGTCGCCCGATCCGGAGCAGGTGTGTAACATTTCCAGATTGTGGGAGTATTCCGAGGATCGGTCGGGCGGTACCCCGGGGGAGATGAATAGTGTGAGGGGAGAACGGCCCGATAACCAGGCGCCCCTGTTTCTTTACTTCGGGTACGAGTCCCGGGATCAGATCTGTGTTTACTTTTCTGAGCCGGTTCAACTGGCCGGGGAACTGACCGATGAGGTGGTAATTAATCCGGGAAATTTCCATGCAACAGAGGTTCTGGTAAGTCAGCCGGCCGGTGACATGCTTATCTGCCGTTTTGAAGCGGATCTCTCACTTCTCACACGCTACTCCTTCCAAATGCCGGCAGTGTTTGATTGCGTAGGGAACCTTTCGAGGCAGATTCGTTTTGAAGGGGGAGCTGCTGTGACTCCGGGATATGGTTCGGTGCTCATTAATGAGATTATGTATGATCCCCTGGAAGGGGCGGCTGAGTATATTGAGCTTTTTAATTCCGGACCGAGTTTTATGGATATCAGGGAAATGGGATTCGATGTGACCGATGAAGGAGCGGAACCTGATGGACTTGTTCCACTTTCGGATCGGTCCAGGATCATGGGACCCGGTGAATACCTGGTTCTGACCGGGGATATGGATCACCTTATGGATTCTTACGGACTTGAGGTTTCCGGCAGCTGGGTGGAGTTGAAGGAGTTTGGATCATTGCCTGATGGTGGTGGCCGGATCTGGCTCACCGACCGGGCAGGGAATGCAATTGATGCGGTTTCTTACCGGGACGACCTGCATATGGAACTGATCAGTGATACCAGGGGAATTTCCCTCGAGAGGATTGATCCAAAGAGACCCGGGGATGATCCCGGGAACTGGCATTCAGCGGCATCCATTGAGGGGTATGCAACACCGGGCAGGCTCAACTCGCAGACGATCCCTGAATCGGATCAGGGAGATGAGCTTGGTCTTGAGCCCCGGGTTTTTAGTCCCGACAACGACGGCTATAACGATCTGCTTGTCATATCCACGGGAATTGAAGCAGCCGGAAGTGTGATCAGACTCTGGATTACACAACCAGACGGGACACCAGTGCGAATGCTGGCCAATAACAGTATTACAGGCGCTTCTTCGCAATATATCTGGGATGGAAGGAAGGATAACGGCCAGATGGCGGCGGAGGGTTTTTACGTGGTTCATTTCAGGGGATATAACCCCTTGTCAGGATCGCGATGGAACCGCAAAAGTGCTGTTGGTTTAGTTTATCGTTGATTCATTGAGACAGCCAACATTTTTTTCCTGGTCAGGAGAACGACAGGTACCGCTCCAAAGGCCAGGAATGCAATAATGCGGAAGGTGGGAATGAATCCAAAGTGGTCGATAAGCGTTCCCACAATGGGGTAAACCATCACACTTACGAAGAAATTGATGGTCATGTAGATGGAGTTCACAAATGCCTTTTTATCCGTATTCAGCTCCTGTACTGTGGCCAGCATGACCGAGGTTGGTGCAAAGAGGAAGAAACCCAGGGGTAGCAGCACCGGGAAGATCCAGTAGCCCTCCAGGCTCAGAAAAAGGAGTGTGAGCAGGGGGGTTGCCACACCCACGATAAGCAGGGTCCGTGTTCTGCCCAGTTTATCACTGAGGGTCCCGGCAAATAGCGCCCCCCCGGCCCCTGCCAGTTGGATCACAGTCAGCGCCAGGTCTGCAAAATGGAGCGTCTGGCCCTGTGAAGTGAGGAAGGTGGGAAGGTAATAGGTCAGTGATGCCTTCATCCCGGCCTGGAATAAGGTGAAGCCACCTGTCAGGAGGAATGCAGCAGAAAACCGAAGAAATATTTTCCAGTAGCTGCCCTCCTGGTGTTGCCGGGAGGATATGGCAGGTCTGATCCTTTCTTTCCTGAAATTCAGGTAAAGTAAGATCGAAGCGATGAAACCCAGAGGCATCATCTTCCATGTTCCTTCCAGTCCCCATAAACTGATCACGCCCAGGATGATCAATGGTCCTGCAGTGCGCGCCAGTTCACCCCCTACCATATAAAAACTCATCCCTTTCCCTGGCCGGGAACCCGAGAGGGTTCTTATAATCACCGGAGTGGGGATATGCCAGAGGGTGGAGCTGATCCCTGAGAAAAACAGGAGTACAGCCAGTAAAATGTATCCGGGAGCAAGACCTATCAGGCTCATGAATACAGCAGAAAGGGCAGGGGAAAAAATCACCATGTAACGCATCACCGGCCGTTCGGCAATGATCCCTATAAAAGGATTGAAGAGGGAGGGAATTCGCTGTATGACTGCCAGCAGGCCTGTCATACCGTAACTGATCCCCAGCTTCTCGATGATCAGGGGGAGGGCGGGGGCAAGGAAAGCAGTATAGCAGTCATGCACAAAATGTGCAGCTGAGATGGTCAGAACCTTTCCCCTCTGAAATCCATCCTCCTGCAGGGTCATTACTCAGCGACCAGTTTTATGATGAGTGAAGTCAGTTTTGGTGCAGCCTTTCCGGCTGCCCTGATTACATCCATGTGGGTCAGCTTCCGGATCTTTCCCGGTACCCCCAGGTCGGTGATTACGGAAACCGCAAAAACCCTGATGCCCATCTGGTGAGCCACAATGGCTTCAGGGACGGTCGACATACCCACAGCATCTCCCCCGATGATCCGGAAATACTCATACTCCCTGGGTGTCTCCAGTGTGGGTCCGGTGACACCCACATAGCAACCTTCCCGGATGGGGATTCCCAATTCGGAGGCATAGAATTTGAACTTCTCAATCATTTCATGACTGTAGGTCTCACTCATATCTGGGAACCGCTCTCCGAAGGCAGGATCGTGCTTCCCGATCAGGGGATTGGGCATTGTGTTTATGTGGTCGGTTATCACCATGATATCCCCTATTTGAAACATGGGATTCATACCTCCGGCAGCGTTCGATACGATGAGAGATTTGATTCCAAGGAACTTCATTACCCGGATTGGAAAGGTAACCTCCTCCATTGAATAACCTTCGTAAAAATGGAACCGGCCCGACATGACAAGGACCCTGGTTCCATCCAGAAGCCCCGAGATAAGCTGACCTGCATGACCCTCAACAGTGGAAACGGGAAAGTGGGGGATGGTCTTATAATCCACAATTATTTTATCACCGAGGTGCTCCACAATGTTCCCAAGTCCGGAACCAAGGATTATAGCGGTGTCGGCTTGATCTTTAAACTTTTCCCTGATGTAGGATGCTGCCTCGTTTATTGCTTCTAACATAACCAAAGATTTGCTTATTAAAATTCTCTTTATCAGCATTTAAAAACTCAACACGGATGGGCACTGCAAACATAAAACCGCGTATGTTTTCCGGGAAATCCAATTCGCGCAGTTTAACCGCGTCTTTTTCGGTGGTCAGGATCAGTACTTCGCTGTAACCTTTTGACAGTTCCGCAGTTTTCTGCGTGATCTGTTCCATATCTGTCAGGCTGTACTGGTGATGATCGGGGAACTTCAGTTCCAGAGTATTTTTACTGATCGATCGGGCATAGGCCCTGAACCCATGTGGATTGGCAACTCCGGATACCAGGAGAATTCCCGGCTCTTTTTCCCTGTACCAATCAGTATCCCTGATATAACCAGCCTTTCCGGGAAAAAGGGGAATGAGATTCCCAAAGCTCATGGTGGTGAAAAACAGGTGCTGGCCAATCTGAAGGGAAAGCCCATTAACAAATTCCCGCATTTCAATGGGTTTGATATCAACCGGTGTTTTCGTCACAAGGATTAAATTGGCCCTGTTCCGGTTGGCAGCCGATTCCCGTAGCATTCCAGCCGGAAGAAGCCGGTCATTCAGGATGGAGCGGTGATAATCGATCAGAAGGATAGAGTAACCCGGTCTGAGAGAGCGGTGCTGGAAGGCATCGTCGAGGAGGACCACCTCCACAGGTGGAGTCAGTTTCATTAACTCCCTGATACCATGCACCCTGTCCCGGTCTACTGCCACGATGAGATCGGGAAATTTCTGTTTCATTTGCAGGGGCTCATCACCGATTTCCAGAACGGCTGACCGGGTGGTGGCGATTCTGAAATCGCGGCTCTTTCTCCGGTAGCCACGACTTAATGTGGCTACCCGGAACTCTTTTTTAAGGAGTTCTGCCAGGTACTCGGTATGAGGTGTCTTCCCGGTCCCCCCAACTGTGATATTACCAACGGATATTACGGGAAGGTCAAATCCCGTGGATTTTAAAAGGCCGTTATCAAAGAGGAAATTCCTGATCCATACGACCAGACCATATAACCATGAAATGGGGACCAGGATCAGTTTCCACTGAAACCGGGGTGATTTATCCATGCTTAATTTACTTCAAACTCAAATGGCATGATCATCTGGATACCATGCATATTCCTGATTTCCTGAATCTTTTTGTAGTGAATATACTGATCTCCCAGCTCATTTCTGAGAATTTTTTCGGCTCTCACACGGGCGCTCCCGGTGAGCTGTTTCATGATGGCTGTCATGGGGTCATCAAGCTTTGGAAGAGACTGAACGCGGTAGTTCTCCAGTCCTGCCATCTCAGCAGCCACTTCGATGGATTTTTCCAATCCTCCGAACATATCGATCAGGCCAAGTTCCAGTGCATTGGCTCCTGCCCATACACGACCCCCGGCAATGGCATCTATCTCCTCAAATGATTTGTGTCGACCCTCAGCCACCACATTGACAAAAGTGTTGTAGGTGTCGTCGATCATCTTCTGAATAAAGGCCCTCTCGGCCGGATCCAGAGGATTACGGATGGACATAATATCGGAGTGTGCGTTGGTTTTGACCACATCGGTGCTGATTCCCAGTTTGTCATTCAGCAATCCCTGGATATTGGGAAAAAGACCGAATACACCAATGGAACCGGTAATCGTGTTTGGACTGGCAAGGATTGTATCAGCCGAGGCTGCAATGTAGTACCCACCCGATGCAGCTACATCTCCCATGGAGGCAACAACAGGTTTGGCTTCAGCAGCCAGTTTGATTTCACGGTGGATCACATCCGAGGCGAGGGCGCTGCCCCCACCCGAATTAATCCTGAATACGATGGCTTTAACCGACTCATCCCGCCGGGCCTCCCTGACTGCACGGGCTATTCTGGCAGAACCGATATTCCCCTCCCCGGCATCACCATCCACCACCATTCCCATTGCATATATCACAGCAACCTTATCCCTGCTATACTCTTTTTTCTCTTTGGACTGAACATCTTTGTACTTCTTAAGGGTGATTGCTTCCAGGTCATCCTTTTCCTCCACTCCCATCTTCACTTTCATCAGGCTTAGCATCTCATCATAGTAGATCAATCCGTCAATCAGCCCTGACGCTTTCAGCTGTTCCGGGTCAATTGCAGCCAGTTCATCCACAAAATTATGCAGCTTCTCAACCGGAATATTCCTGGATTCAGAGACGTCGGCCATATACTTATCCCAGATGGCTCCCATATAACTCTCAATTTGCTCCCTGTTCTCTTCACTCAGGTCCTCTCTGAGGAACGGCTCAACGGCTCCCTTGTAAGAGCCGTGCCTGATTACCTGCATTTCAACCCCCACTTTTTCAAGAGCTTTTTTGTAAAACATAACCTCGGCGCTCATTCCCATGAAAAGAAACCCTCCCTGGGGTGTCATGAATATGCTGTCTGCCACAGATGCCAGGTAGTAGCTCTTTTGTGTATAGGAATCGGCGTAGGCATAAATGAATTTTCCACTCTCCTTAAAGTCCAGCAGGGCAGCCCTGATTTCAGAAAGGGTTGCCATTCTTGCGGAGACACCCTGAAGATTCAGCAGGATTCCTTTGATATTATCATCTTTTTCTGCTTTGTCCAGATCCTTCAGAATCTGGTTCAGTCCCATGATGTCTTCACCGTAAGGGTTTCCTGACATAAATTTTGTAAAAGGATTATCATCCGTACGATCGGCAATGGGTGCACTGAAAGTAGCGACCAGGAGGGAATTCTCTTTCACATCGGGGACCTCTTTGGAGGTTGACGATGCGATAATGCCGATAAAGACAATCATCATAATCGTGGTGATCAGAAGGATGCCAACTATGGTGGCGAGCAGGCTGCTCAGGAAATTTTTCATATATCAGTGGTTTTTTGGAGGTGCAATTTACTAAAAATGTGATGGATAATAAATAACTTGTTTTGAAGATAATATGAAGATGCCTGTACATTTGAAAGAAAACCTTGCCTGCTTCTCACTTGGGAGCAACCTGGGCAACCGGATCGGTAACCTGGAGAAGGCCATATTGATGCTGGAGAAGCAGGCCGGAACGGTTGCCTTTATCTCCCGGATGTATGAATCCCCCTCGTGGGGTTATCAGAGTGATCAGCCTTTTATCAACTGTTGCCTGGCGCTTTACACACAGGCAGAACCGCTTGAGCTGATGGATATGGTTCTTGAGATTGAAGGGCAAATGGGCCGGAGCCGGGATGCGTGCGGTTACCGCGACCGTGTCATCGATTTGGATTTGCTGCTCTTTGAAGATACGGTGATGGACCATCCCAGGTTGATTCTTCCGCATCCCAAAATGAGCCTGCGAAGGTTTGTGCTGTTGCCACTTGCAGAGATTGTTCCCGAAATGCAACACCCCGTCTCCGGCCTGACCATTTCAGAATTATTGGAGCGGTGTCCGGATCAGTCGCCGGTTACACCTTTCTGATCAATACTCCATCCCAGAAGATATAGAAGATTGTGTAAATTACAGACCAGATCATGTTTGAAGCGATCAGGTATCCGAATTTGTAACGGCTCGAATGGTAATACCTTACCATAAGGAAGGTTCCCACCGGGATAGAGAGCAGTAAAGGAGTGATCAGGGCAATCCCGATAAGCCCGTATCGCTGCCTGATCCTGATGATCCTGCGGTTTTTTTTCGTGAAGATCTTTTTTTTCTTTTCATGCGACATCCCCGATTTTCGTTTTTTCCTGAAGGTACGCTGCCACCACAGGATCAGTTTATCCGACAGGTAGGCGAAAAAATATATTCCCAGGATCCCTCCGGCGTTTGTCCACAGGATGGTCTCAGCAAAGCTGAATTTGAATTGCATGACCGCAAGGGGAAAGGTCATGGCAAATTTGACTGAACTGGAAAGTATTGTAAGTATGATCTGAATCATGATGGATTATATAATCAAACCTTCATCCGCGAAACTAAAGTAGGACTTATCGGCAATGATTATATGATCAAGCAATTTTATTTCAAGTATCCCTGCAGCTTTTTTCAATTTTTCAGTGATTTTTACATCTGCATCGCTGGGCTGGTTATTGCCCGATGGGTGGTTATGGCAGACGATGATGGAGGAAGCCAGGTTGTCCAGCGCTTTCTTCAGGATAATCCGGGTATCTATTACAGTTCCCGAAAGCCCTCCCTGGCTTACCTTGAAGCGTCCAATAACCCTGTTGGCCCGGTTCAGCATGAGCAGCCAGAACTCTTCATGTTCAAGATCTCCCAAAAGCGGATGGAACAAGCTGAATACCGTTTCGCTTGATTTTATGGAAACTTTTTCCACGTGGTGTGTTCCTGACCTTCTTCTTCCCAGCTCCATGGCTGCCATTACAGAAATGGCCTTGGCAGGTCCGATCCCTTTAATTTTTTGAAGATCTGATAAGGATTGCCTGCCCAGTTCAAGAAGGCTGTTATCCACCTCTCCCAGGATTATTCTGGCAAGTTCAACGGCTGTTGTATTGCGTGTTCCCGAACCCATAAGGATGGCCAGAAGTTCTGTATCGGTCAGGTGTTGGATTCCGTTGGCAATTACCTTCTCCCGGGGACGCTCCTCCACTGCCCAGCTTTTTAGTGTACCCGATTTATAACTTTTCATGAAAGGTGTTTATCCTTTAATGTGTTGGGGGGGTAAACATCAGTCAGGCTTCGGGATATTGCCCTGTCTCGCTGAACCGTATGCTTCGCATCCGCTAAGGCTTCAACAGGGCAATATCCCTCCGCGGGAGGTCTCGCTGAACCGTATGCTTCGCATCCGCTAAGGCTGAGAAGTTAGCGAATTGCAGGTTTCTGAAAATGAAAAAGAGACTGCCCCTTCCGGAACAGCCTCTTTAAATATTGGAAGTGAACTCTTTTACAGGTTGTTCACGTGTTTTGCAAGCTTGGATTTGAGGTTTGAAGCCTTGTTTTTGTGAATCACATTGGTTTTGGCCAGCTTATCAAGCATGGATACAACCTCAGTATATTGCTCGGCAGCAACCGCCTTGTCGGTGGTTTCGCGTAACTTTTTAACAGCATTCCTGGTTGTACGGGCTTGATATTTGTTTTCCACACGTTTCGACTCGGTTTGCTTGATCCTCTTCTTTGCTGATAAATGGTGTGCCATATCGACTTATAAAGTATTTCGGGTTGCAAAAATAGTGATTAATTTGAATGTTACAAACTATTTACACAGCTTTTTAGTACTGATGAGGATGGCAATCACATTAGTGATAGTGATCAGGGTGATCAACACCAGCGCAGTTCCGTAAATGATCCCGTGGAGGGAATTTGAAATGGCCATGTTCCATTGGCTAGCCATTGTCGCCATCTGCCTTGTAAGCAGTCCGGTCGCAAACAGCGAAAAGACGGTAACTGCCACCATCAGGATAAGCAGAAGGAGGATGTAGGGCAGGCTGATCTCCCTGTAATGGAATCCCAGTTTATGAAGCCGTTTTATTTTTTGGGATGATCGGCTGATCATCAGTTGCAGGCTTAAAAGGAACACCATAAAAGCCAGTAAAATGATGATTCCGGCAACAACCACGAGGAAGCTGATAATAAATTTCAGGATGATATTCAGGCGGCTGCCTTTCAGTTTCTCCCGGATGGTATCGTATCCATTGTCCTCTATATACTTTATGATCGCCGGATCAGTGGGATCATTGGAGACCAGGATCAGCCTGGATGGACCGGTTTTTTCAAAATAGCCATACGTGTCATTTGCCCAGGTCAGAAAGTCGTATGGAACAAGGATGGAATGGACCCTGTTACTGAATCCCACAATCCGTCCGGGGAGATCTTTATAATTCCCGGATGAACCATTGAGTCTGATCCTGAAATTTACCATCGACACCACCCCTTTGGGTATTTGCGGTAGCCCCTGGCTCTGGGCAAAACCAAAGTTATAGAGGTTCAGAAAATCCTGGGGGATAATAATGGGGATGGTTCCCTCGTCCGGATCCCAATTCCACTCTTCCGATTTAATATCGATGTACTCATCAGGGATGGCCTCAAAAAATAGTTCGGTATAGAAATTTGGAATCTTGTCGCTCTCGGTATAGGCCTGGATGGGAAATGCATTGGAGATAAATGGGGAGACCTTTTCGGCAAAGGACTGTCTGCTTAGATCTTCAATTTCTTCCTGGGAAAATCCGACCCCCGAAAATCCCATGGTTTGGCCGATGTTGACTTTTTTATTCAGAATGATGTATTCGGGGTCAAGCAGATCACGGTTTTCAGAAAGCACTTTCTTTAAATCCGTATAGAACTGGATGCCGGATAATAAGAGTACCAGGCCGGCAAGGGTTCCGAGGAATGCCCCCAGAAGATGGGTTCTGCTGTTATCGCTCCACAATATGGAATAGAGTCCTTTCATATTGTCAACCGTATCCCCGTGTTTATATCCTCGCTGGAATGCAGGGAGCTAAGGATTAACCCGGCATTTTTGGCGCTGCACTCTTCCATGATCAGATCGAAGGCCATCCTGCTGTTTTCCCTGTCCATATGGCTGAAGCACTCATCGGCCAGCAGGTAATCGAAGGGCTGACAAAGGGCCCTGATAATAGCCACCCTTTGTTGCTGTCCGAAGGAGAGTATCCCTGTTTTTTGCCGGAGGAAATTCTCAATACCTAGCTGACGGGCCATCTCGGCGATCTCCTTTTCAGATTTTTCCCGGGTAATGGAATTTTTCAAACGGATATTGTCAATAGCAGTAAGTTCGTCAAAGAGTTCAAGTCCCTGGAAGATGAATGAAAGGCGGTTTTTTCGTATGGAGGACCACTCCTTTCCGGTTAATGCTGAAATATCGGTATCCTCTATGAAAACCTTTCCCCTGTAATCTTTCCTGAGACCATAGATGATCGATAAAAGACTGGTCTTACCCCTGCCTGATGGTGCTTCCACCAGGTAACTTGTACCGGTTTCAAATATTACCTGTGTGTTTTCCCAGATTTCGGATTTACCCCATTGCTGTCCGAGCAGGGGAAGCGGGATCAGGTATTCCAGCCGGATGGTCATATTATTCTTCGGGTTCGGCGATCCTCAGCAGTGTATAGAGGCTGTTTTCGTTGGGTTTATTTGTCTTCAAAGTAATAAGTCCTTCGTTACTTCCACCCGACATGCCAATATAGTCAAGCGAGCCGGTGAGCTGTTCTATCAAAACCTTCTTATCACCACTCTGGTCCACAAGTGCCTGTGCCATCTCTGGGTAACTGGCCATATTCAGGTTCAGGTACAGACCCATGGGTTTGTCTGAAAAATCGGCAAACCTGGAATCGAGCAGCGATACTTCCAGTTTTCCGCTTTTTACTTTTTCCTTATAACCTTTCATGTTTGTGATGATCCAGTTGTTGTTGATAATGCCGCTGTAGACCTCATTCCCCTGGATATTGATTACAAAGAAATCGCCCTGCTCCTCTACAGGAACCATGCTCCCCACCTGCTTCATAAGAAGTTTCTGAATCTCATCCGATTTTACACCAAACCCGATAAATAACTCCACAGGAACCATTTCATCCTCAATTGCATTGAGGGCGAGGGTAAATTCACCGGTAAATGCGTTCATCAGTGTCTCGGCAGGAATCCCGGTGGCCTCCTCCAGTTTACCTCCTGCCTCATCCATCTGGGGCAGATCAATTTTCTCCAAAAGCTTCTGAAATTTCTCAAGGTCCATTGATACGGCAACGGCCAGCAAAAGGTTTCCGCCCGGAGCCATCTTGAGTAAATCGGGATTCAGTGAGGGATTAAACACCAGGACCTCATCGATGTTTTTCTGTATCTCCTCGCTTAAATTGGTTTCTGAGGAAATGCGTCATTGCCCCGTCTGCGAAGTCACAATAGACATGGTAGTAATTATTGGTCAGGTCAATGGGGAGATCCGCGGGCAGACTGCCGGTTTTGATCTCTGCAAATTTCTTAAATACCTTTAGAATATCCTCCGAGGAGACCCACATATTCATGTCCTTCGCCCTCCCGAGGAAATCCTTGAAATCCACCAGGCTGACAATAGACTCCTCCTTTACAGGGTTGAACATCCAGTCAAGGCGGGCGGTCCAGTATGACGTTTCGAATTCCTCGTCCGGGGAGGCGAGCACCACCATCTGATCTTTATTCCATGCGATGATCCCCTCCAGGTCGGGGCGAATGTATTTATAACCTTCCATTTCAGTTGGTTCCGGACCATTCCCCTCATCTATCCTGCCTAAGATTTTTTCAAACTTTGCCATATCCCTGATTCCTGCCACAACTCCAATAACCGGGGCCTCCTCTTCCATGGTTGCGAAGAGATAGACATATTCATCAAGCATCAATCCGGTGCCAAGGGGATTTTCAAGGATCTGGCCCCAGATCTCATCTTTGACCTTTTCTTTGATGTAATCCAGGGAGTTGAGTTTACCCTTTGTGTAGATCTTCATGGGATGCATGGAGGCCACGGCAATTGCATCGTCGGGAATACTGTTTATGAAATCGGGGGTTTTTTGTGAGCAGGAGAACAGCATGACTCCTGATATAATCGCAATAATGATTTGTAGTCGTTTCATGAATATACGGTTGAATGAAATAAAATAAAATGTGGATAAAGATAGGTGATTATAGTTTCATCTGTAACAATTATATAACGCAGAGATTGCAGGGAGGTTTTAAAATTGGAAGAAAATATTAAAAATACCAGTGCGCACCGAGGTAACCTTCAAACCTGAACCGGGTGTCCCCAATACCCATGACCTGCAGTGTGGGTACAATTTCGGCAAATAATTCCAGTGGAAAGTTGTCCAGGAATAACGCACTGCCACCGGGTGCACGAATCATAACGCTGAGATCTGAGGTAAAACCCAGGCCGGCCCCGGCACCAAAATAGACTTTTATTACACCCTCATCTTTCTGGATGGACCAGAAATGAAACAGGAAATCGGAATTCAGATACAGATCATTGACACCGCCGAAGCGATATCCCAGGGAAGCATCGATGGCAGTAATTTGCCCGGTCCACAATTTCACACTCAACCCGGTGGGATTGCCTAAAATCATCCCCATACCGAAATCGCCATTTTGAGAAAAGGCATTGATGGAGAGACATATACCATACAGAATCAGGACGGCTCTTTTCATACCCACTACATAAAACAAACCTTCAGCGGGATTTTCAGAAAAAACCCCACTGAAGGCTAATTTATTGAAGCCGGTGATTAAACCGGAATTCTTCTAGAAATACCAGCGGGCACCGACATAACTATTCCAACGGAAATCGAACCCGTAGGGGCCAAAGATGTCGACTCCGGGAGCAAATTCTGCAAAACATTCCAGGGGCATGTTGTGGAAATAATATCCCACACCACCGGGAGCACGAAGGGTGAACCAGACTTTTGAATAGGTGTCATAAGAATAATAGGTACCCAAATATACACCTAAGCCGACCCCGGGTCCGAAATAGACCTTCATCATATCCTGCCCGACATCAAAGGACCACATATGGAACAGGAAATCACCATTCACATGCAAACCTCCATAGCCTCCCCAATCAAAACCTGCTGCAAGAGCGACAGCAGTCGTTTCACCGGTCCAGAATTTTGCAGTAAAATCAACAACAGTTCCAAGTTCAGCACCGATACCGATACCGCTGGTCTGTGAGAAAGCACTGATGGATAGCATCAGAGCAAGAGAAATAGTAACTAGTTTTTTCATAGGATTAAATGATTGTGTTAGCAGATTAAATTTAAAGGTATAAAAATTTTGCAATCTAATGATCACTGACCTTATACAGCCACAAATTTTCACGGTACCTGATATAAAGAATACCCTGGTACAGCACAGGGTGTGCAAAGGCAAGCTGGGCAGGCTGGACGGGGATTGAAAAGCGGCTGACCACAGTAAATCCCTCTTCCCCGGGAATAGCAAGGGCCACTTCTCCTGTTTCGGTAAAGATAAAAAATTTGTTGTCGGCCAACAGGAATGAACCCGGTTTCACCTCCCGTGAAGTAAACAGGGTCTGACCCGACTCCAGGTCGACCCCGACCCAATGTTTTTTCCTGTCGGAAGTCCCGTAAATAGTCCCCCGGTAGGGGATCAGACCACTCAACCTGCAATCCAGGTCAGGATTGAAATAGACTGTATCCATTCCACCGGTGTATTCATTCAGGCTCAAAAGGGCACAACCCTGCCCGTAACCCGATGAGTAGAAGATCCTGCCCCTGCTATATAGTCCAGGAATAGCATGCATATCTGAGCTTTGTTCGATGGGGTGCCTGTAGCCGATGATGCCCGATTCCGGGTGTATCATGATCATTTGTTTCGTGGTATTCAACAGGATGAAATCTTCACCTCTGTGATTGATCAGAACAGGTGAGTTGTATGCATTTACCGCCGAATCAAGGTCGATGCTCCAGATGTGCTCGCCAGTCATCTTATCCAGGGCTACCACATTATGCCCCGGTCCGCCCGGGGTGAGGATTACCAGGTTTTTGTAAAGCAGGGGCGATTCGGTATATCCCCATTTACTGGTTTTACTTTGGTATAGATCGAAGATGTTCTTTTTCCAGATGAAATCCCCTGTCTCATTGTTGAGACAGAAGGCATCCCCATAGGTTCCGGAATAGTATAACCTGTTTTCTTCAAGGGTCGGGGTTCCCCTTGCCCCTGTGTATTTGAAGGTAAATTCACTGCCATATTGAATTTTCCAAAGTAACTGGTGCCGGAAATCGAAATGAAAAATATACCCGGTCGAATCGATCATTCCTGCAATATAGATACCCCTTTCATTAATGGAAGGTGATCCGTATCCGTCTCCGATACCCCCAATTGTGGCGATCATTTCCGGTCCTTGTTCCGGCCAATAGTCCAGCAATCCGGTATCGGGATAGATTCCGTTTCGGTCGGTTCCCCGAAACTGGGCAGGCTGTGCCCGGATCGATCCAAAGGAGGCTGTGAGTATGATGCATAGTATAAGGTTACGCATATGGATTGGAGGTTTTTTATAAGCGATCAAAGGTAAAAGGAAATTCTTTATGTCAAACTGCAGGAAAATGTGAACTATTTTGATAATTTGTAGGATGAACTTTAAAGATGTATAATCTCATGAGAAACCTGATGCTGCTGTTGGGACTGGGACTTTTGGTGTCCTGTACTCCGAAAGGAGCCCTCAGTCCCAATGAACTTACCTGTGAATACCTTGAGAATCCCGATGTGGTTGATGTCTCCCGGCCAAGACTGTCATGGATTAATACCGTCCCGGAAGGGGTTCGGGGCCAACGGCAGACTGCCTGGCAGGTAAGGGTGGCCAGCTCGGTGGAGAAACTGGATAATCCCGACCTTTGGGATAGCGGCAGAAAGATTTCGGATCAGTCTGTTCGTGTGGAGTATGAGGGCGATTCACTAGAGTCACGGCAGGAGTGCTGGTGGCAGGTGAGGGTATGGGACCTTGACAGCCTGGCGTCAGATTGGAGTGACCCGGCCTTTTGGAGAATGGGTCTGCTGGATACGGCTGACTGGCGTGCCTGGTGGATTGGAGCACCCTGGCAGGGAGAAGAGGCAATACCCAAACCAGGTGGGGGCCCCGATGGCCGGCCGGTGGATTATGGTCCGCCTGCACCGCTCTTAAGAAAGGAGTTTGACGTGAAGGGTGAGGTCGTTTCTGCGGTGGCTTATGTAACCGGACTTGGCTATTTTGAACTCTATCTGAACGGGGAGAAGGTGGGAGAAGACCTCCTGGTTCCCAACCAGACCAACTATGGAAAGCGTCCCGAACTTACAGAGGCTTCAATCAATCTGCCGGATCATTTCAGGGAGTATAAGGTGATGTACCTGGCTTACGATGTAAGGGAGCAGTTGCAGCAGGGAGCCAATGCAATAGGGGGTATCCTGGGCAACGGCTTTTACAATCCGGCCAAATTCTGGACTGCAGCCTATGGTTCCCCCAGGTTTTTATGCCAGCTGCATATCACCTACGGAGATGGCAGTCAGGAGACCATTATTACAGATGAAACCTGGAGGGCATCCCGAAGCCCCATCATCCTGAATATGGTCTACTACGGTGAAGCCTATGATGCCCGGATGGAGCAGGGGGGGTGGAGTGTGGCAGGATTTGATGATTCACAGTGGGAACCTGTGGCCATCCGGAAGGCACCCGAGGGTAAACTGGTGGCGCACACGGCTTATCCCGACCGGGTCACCCAACAATTCCAGCCCATATCCATAGAGAAAAAGGGAGAGGGACACTATAAGGTTGATTTTGGAACGGAAATCTCAGGTTGGGTTCGGCTCAATAACGTGGAGGGTCCCAGGGGACACCGGGTGGATATAGCCTTTAACGGGAATAACTATTCGGGTGATAACACCTATATCTTCAATGGGGATGGACCAGAAAATTATGCCCCCCGGTTCAACTGGTTTGTATTCAGTGGGGTGGAGATCACCAACTGGCCTGGTGAACTGAAGGCCTGAGCATCTTACCGCCGAGGCGGTGAATACGTTCATTGAGCCTTCAGCTACATTCCAAACCTCCAATGAGCTTTTCAACCAGATCAATACCATCTGGCGAAGGAGTCAGACCGACAATATGCACGGAGGAATCGCAAGCGATTGTCCACACCGGGAGAGATCGGGCTATACCGGGGATGGCCAGATTGCCTGCATGACCGTGCTGTACAATTATAATGCAAGAAATTTCTACCAGAAATGGATCGGGGATATGCTGGGTGCCCAGAACCAAGAAACTGGTTATGTTCCAAACGGGGCCCCCTGGCAACCTGGTTGTGGTGGGGGACCTGCCTGGGGCGCGGCCATCTGTGTAATGCCATGGGAGTATTATCTTCAGTATGGTTCCGTGGATATGCTGGAGGATAACTATGAGGGGATGAAGGGGTATCTCAGGTATATGCTTACCTGGACCGGTGAAGACGGGATTATGTTTTCAAAAAGAAGAGGCAGGGATGGTTCCGTCCTGAAATGGTTTAACCTGGGCGAGTGGGTTCCGCCGGGCAATTTCATACCCGATGAAATGGTACACACTTTCTACCTCTGGTATTGTGCCGATCTGACGGCCAGATGTGCAGCGGTTCTGGGTTTTATGGAGGAGGCAGGGGAGTACCGTAAGCTTGCCGATCGCACCGCCTCAGCATTCCGGCAGCGGTTTTACGATGAAAAAGCCGGTTCGTACGGAGATGGGGGCGGGAACATCCTGGCCCTGAAAATGGGGGTACCCGAAGATCAGTACCTCAAAGTGGTGGCTGCTTTGAAGGAGGGTCTGCTAAGAAACAAGGGGCACATCGACACAGGGATCATTGGTACCCGTTTTTTCTTTGAGGTGCTGGCCGATCACGGATTAAACCAGATGGCCTATGAGGCCATGAACAAAACCACCGAACCTTCTTATGGCCGTTGGATCCAACTGGGCTCGACCACCACAAGGGAGCGTTGGGATGAAGGGGGTTCCCATAATCATCCGATGTTCGGCGGGGGGCTGACCTGGTTTTACAGGAACCTGGCCGGTATGAGGGCCGATCCTGAAGAGCCGGGATACCGTCACATTATTTTCCATCCTCAGCCGGTTGACCAGATCAGGCAGGTCACCTATATAAACAATACCTCATATGGAGAGGGAGGTATCTCCTGGGAGAATGACAACGAAACTTTTGCCATGGAAGTTACTGTTCCGGTAAGCTGTCATGCCACGGTTTATCTGCCGGCCTCGGATGTGTCAGAAATAACCGAAGGCGGCAAGCGGATCGATCAGGTAACGGGGGTTGAATTCCTGGAGAGAGTGCCGGGATATGCCGTGTTCAGCGTGGAGAGCGGGAGCTATCATTTTGAAGCCAGCAAATAGGACCATGGTGATCAAAACAGAACGCCTTGAACTGAAGGAGGTTACCTGGGATGATCTTCAGGAGATACACCAGCTTCACTCAATCCCTGAAGTTGATGAGTTTAATACGCTGGGGCTTCCCTCCAACATTGATGTAACGAGGGAGGTGGTCAGGCTCGAAATCGAGGCCAGGGGGAAGAGCCCCCAAAGCAGGTATACTTTCTGTATCCGGATCGGGAAGACAGGCGAATTTATCGGGGTTGCAGGACTTATCCTTTCCAATGATAAGTTCCGGCTGGGTGAAATCTATTATAAATTGTCTCCCGGTTACTGGGGTAAGGGATATGCCACTGAGGTGGCAAAGAAACTCATTTCTGTAGGTTTTAAGGAGTTTGGTCTGCATAAGGTTGAAGCAGGAGTGGCATTGGGAAATGAGAGATCAGTCCATGTACTTGAGAAAACAGGGATGACCCTGGAAGGGTTAAGAAGGAAGATTCTTCCCATCAGGGGGAAGTGGACAGACGGTTATCTTTATGCCATCGTGGAGGATGACCAAAGGGAATATTGAGAAGGGTCAGTCCAGCTCGCGATGCCACAGGGTGATCTGTACACTCTGGCTCTCCCTGAGGTGTTCAGCAAGTTTTTCAGCACAGTAAACCGACCGGTGCTGTCCACCGGTACATCCGAAACTGACCATCAGGTGGCTGAAATTCCGATCCTCGTATTGATCCACCGACATGTCCACAAGTGAGGTCACATTACTCAGAAACTCGTAAGCATCCGTCTGCTGGTCGAGAAAATCAAATACCGGCTTATCTTTTCCTGTGAGGTTCCTGTACTGTTCCTGCTTTCCGGGATTGGTGATGACACGGCAATCAAATACGTATCCTCCTCCGTGACCGTTGGGATCATCAGGGATCCCATGCTTGTAGCTGAAACTGTTGATGGAGACGGTCATGGTGGACTTTCGTCCCTCCTTATCCCGGAACCGTTTCAGCCTGGGGGCGGTCATCAATTTTTCAAATACCCTCAGCAGTGTCGGGATCCGGATGGGAAATGTTACATTCTCCAGGATCCACTTCAGGTCGTTCAGGGCATAGGGAATACTTTGAAGGAAGTGGGTTTTCTTCTCATAAAACCCACGGAATCCGAAGGCACCCATGGCCTGCATGATCCGGATCAGTACGTATGCATAGTAGGATTTACGAAATGCATTCTGATCAACCTCCGGGAAATGTCTCAGTTCCTGTATGTAATGTTCCAGCAGCTCCTCCCTGATCTGAGGGGGAATATCAGCCTTGGAGTCGTAAAGGAGCGAAGCCACATCATACTGCAGCGCTCCCCTTCGGCCTCCCTGGTAGTCAATGAAACAGGGTTTTCCATCCCTTAACATGATGTTTCTTGATTGGAAATCGCGGTAGAGAAAATACCCCGTGTCCTGGGCCAGCAGGTACTCAATCAGGGTATTGTAATCATCTTCCAGTTTCTGTTCATTGAAGGGGATATTGGCCAGCTTCAGGAAATAGTATTTGAAATAGCTAAGGTCCCATTGCATACTCTGACGGTCGAAACTGGCACGCGGATAACAGACCGAGTAGTTCAGACCCTTTGCACCCAGTATCTGGAACTTCTGCAATTCGGACAGCACCGTTTTATAAATCCGGGTGAGCTCATCGGGAAAATTTCCGTTCACTCTTACCTGAAAGAGATAATCGAAAAGGGCTACATCACCCAGATCCTCCTGCAGATAGGCATTGTTATCCAGGTCCACCAGGTAGATTTCCGGTACAGAAAGCCCTTTGGAGTAGAAATGTTTGGTGAACTCAATAAATGCATTGTTCTCTTCCCGGTCCGTATTGATTGCCCCGATGGCCAGGGAACCGGTACCGGAAATCCGGTAGTACTCCCTGGAAGATCCCGAGGCAGGCAGTTTATTGATGGAGGTCACTTTCTCCCTGCACCACCTTTCAAACAGGTCACTCAGCAATTCTAACTTGGTCTGGCTCATGAAAGGTCATTAATAGGATAATACCACTGCTGTATGCATTGTAAATGTAGGTACTTTTATCCTGATCAAATCTCCGGTGCGCTGAAATTCAAGCCTGGTTTCACCCGGAATCTGGTAAACCTCTTTGATCTCCTCCGGAACACATACTTCGAGTTCAACATTGGGAACCGGGAGGAAGTCTTCAATGACCTCCACCTTTTCACCCCTGAGCAGGGCAGGGGCATATAACAAATGGGTTACGTAGCGCCTCTCGTATTCCTGTTTCAGCAAACTGACCCTTCCGCAGCTCGGCAGGTTTTTTACCTTTAAATGGGGATGTTCATACAAAAGGTCGATGGCATTACTGAACAGCTGCCGGTGCAGGCGTACCCCGTGTTCGAAATACAACTGATCGAGTTGGTGGGTAAAGAAGATCACGTTCCCGTTTCTGACCACTGCAGGGAAGTTGGAATTCTCAAGTTTGTAAGGGGTTTCACGGTGACTGGAGTATTGTGCATAGGTGCGGTTGAAGTAGGGTTCCCGGATTAATGCAAGGACCTCTCCGCCTGTTGGTTTAACCCGCATTCCCGACTTATAGTTAAGAAACGGGGTTGTTACCATCTCCTTTTCAATATCTTTTTGAATCACTGTAAAATCGAAGTCGTACTCCGACCTGCCCAGGAACTCGCAGCCCACATCCAACAAAAATCCTGTCCCTTCCTGGTTCATGGCCCCTTCCCCAAATACGATGAGTTTACCTCCATCCTTCACCCAGGAATTGATGCGATCAGCCTGGATCAAAGTCAGACTGGCATGTCCCGGAATAATCATCATCTCCAGCTCATCCAGGTTATTTTCATTGGCCACAATAAAGTCTTGATGCAGTTGCAGCAACATATTCACCACACCGAAGTCAGATGCATGGTCGAGCGTGATCCACAATCCAAGTTTCGATACGGGAATTCCGCCAGGACCGAAATCTTCAATCTGTTCCACATAACGATAGGCCTTCCCGATATTGCGGTAGGTTTCCAGGTCCATTTCCCCGGAAGGATGCAGCTGGTCGCCGAAGTTACAGGAGGCTCCAAAAGAGATCATGGCGGCCGCTTCGTATTTGATGGCATCGGGATGCTTGAATCCTCCGAATTCACCCCATGCTTTATGGAATTTGCCACTCATGGCCACTACCGGAGTGCCCTGGCTCAGGTGATATTTTGCTTCAAGCGGAAGTTTATCGTAACCTCCCCAGGTGGTTGGCAGATCTTCAATTTCGGCCTGGGTATTCATTTCAAACAGTCGCTCCCTGAAGATCGTTTTGTCCTCAATATGGGTGGCAGAGTTGAAATAAACAGTGGCATCGGGGTGATACCTGGCCACCAGTTCACGAAGCGCTTTCATATGTGCTTTCAGCCCCATCGCATAACTGCGTTCCACCGCTTCAGGGTCATCCGGATCAACCCCCTCGGCCTTCATTCTTTCAAGTGAATATACTGTATAACTGGCCGGTATGATATGGTAAATATCGAACCAGAAACCATCCAGTTCCTCATATCTTTCACAGATCTCCTTTACGCATTCCATAATATATTCATGATAGCCACCACCGATGGACGGATCAAGGCATACCCATGAATAGTGGGGCCTCACCTCGGTGGGTAGCGCGTTCAGATCAAGGTTGATGGTTGCCAGTTCGCCATTCCTATGCCTGATCACCCATTCGGGATGCTGTTCGGCGTCCAATGCACTCCAGCCAACCGTGAAGTAGATCGGGCATTTTATCCCTATTTCATGACATGCCTCTATCTGGGCACCCAGCAGATCAAACTCCAGGTTGGGATGGACGGTCCCCACTTTGGTGGGATAATAGTTGTAACCGTGATGGCCCTTGGCAAAGATGTTTATCTGGTTGACGTTACCCAGTTTCAACGCTTCCTGGAATTGTGCTTTATCGAATCTTTCCCCGATGCCGGGAATCAGGCCGGAGGTATGGAAGTCTAGATGTACCTGCCTCGTGGGCAGGGGTTCATTGATGGACCTCTGGCTTTGGGAGAGGGCCTGCTGCAAGCCTGTCAGCAGGATCATACCGGTCAGAATGGCGACTCTTTTCATAGTGAAATCAGAATGGTTGAATCATGCATTGAAACTTCATAACAGAAGGTTTCACCCTGTATTTTTCCAGTTGCCTGATGGCAGTGCCGCCGACTCCCGAGACTTCAAAATCGATGTTCAGGGTATTGACATCCGCCTCCTTTAACTGGTAAGTATAAACTGCCCTGGATAGATTGTCGGTACTGTATTTCTGGTAACTGAAGTTCATCAGCCCGCCGGCAGTAAAACGGATTCCATCTCCCTTTTCGTTTTGAAGGGTCACCCAGCGGACATCTGTATGGTTTCCATAATCCTGGGGCATAATATAAGGAACGTATTCCTGGTCTGCGGTCGATTTGTAAATGCCTGTTTTAGCTCCCGTTTTACGGTCAGGGTAAGTCTCAAATTTGCCCCGGCCATACCACTCAACCGCATCCAGTGATTTGGGCAGTTCAAATTGCAATCCTGCCCTGGGTAATATATCGGGCATATGACCATGTGGAATGACCTCCAGGTCGATATGGATGGTTCCGTCTGCAAGGATGTTATATTTTTCCCTGCACTCGAAGGATCCCTCTAAATTGCTGGAATGGTAATATTTATGAACGTTTAGCTCAACGGATGAAGGCCCGGTCATCCTGGTCTCAAACCGGGTTACCTGCACCACCATATTTCGCATTCCCAATGTACGCAGCTGGTTATCGATACTCCTGCCCAGTCCGGGGGTGAAGTACCGGTTTGAATAGGTAGAGGAGCCCCATGGATCGACATCATTGGCCAGCGGGGCGCGCCAGATGTTAAACAGAGGCCCCTTTTCAAGAAGTTGGTTCTTCTTATATTCGAATTGTTCAAACTGGCCATCCGCTTTGCTGAGGACATAATTGAAATCGCTACCCGAAATTACCACCTGCTCTTCATTCTCAACAAACTGGATCTTACCCTGAACGGGTTGGACTTTCTGTTCAGGAGCCTCCCGGATGATAAACTGGTCGAAGGCTACCTCGTGACCTGCCCCGGCCCATTGGGTTGGATCCTTCAAAGCGTAGGAGATAGTCAGGATCAGCTCTCCTTTCTCCCTGGGAGCTGTGAAGGGAATAGTCAGCTCGGTCTGTTTTTGGGCCTCCAGGGATATTTCCAGTTCGCCGTCATCTATAGCCTTTCCATCGAGCAACAACTCCCAATGCAGGCTGAACTCATCCAGGTTTTTAAACTGGTGCCGGTTGATGATCCTGAACAGTCCAATCTCCTTTTGAATGGCTTCAGTGGAAATGGGCTGTCCCGATTTCTTGATCTGGTGGATCTCAGGCTGAATCTCACGATTGGGCCAAACAATCCCATAAGTCCTGCCACCCAATCCCACACTATAGAATGTTTCCCCCTTGCGATCCTCTTCAAAGTCAATCGCAAGCACTGCTTTTCCCAGGGAGGCTGCTGTACCGATTTCATCCATTGAAATGGCCGAATGATAGACATATACCTGATCCAGTGTCATGGATGAAAGACGGCCCGAGTACTCGCCCTGGTCCTGGCTCTCGGCTTCCCGGCCCAGGCACAGGGGGAATGGGGTATCCATTATATTTCCTGAACATTCGGTGGAAGCAGTCAGTTTGGAATCGATATAGAGGCGAATGGATGTGCCATCATAGATGCCCGCCACATGGTGCCACTCGCCATACCAGTTTTCAGGTACCTCAGTCCTGGCACTTTTTCGTTCAAACTTCCCCTGCATATTGGGCAGGGAGAGGGGGTTGGCCGGGCTATGCAGGTTGAGATAGAATTCAAGGGTTTCGGGGGTATCCATCACAATCCCGTATCCATGGGCTCCCCGGGCGATGAAAGTGTTAGGCTGGGGGATTTTCTCAGGTCTGACCCAGAAACTGATGGTAATCTGGTCTCCCTGGTTGTCAAGGCTGGGATCGCGATAAAACTCAACCCAGTCGTCGTGACCGGAAAAGGCAAGACCCCTGCCCTGGTGCCCTGGAGTAAATTGGGGTCTGCCCATGATGGCCCCATGGTTACCATGGCCTGAAGCATCGGGGGTGGTCCAAAGAATGGTATGGATGCCGGGACTGATCCAGTCCCAGATGGCCCCACCGGATAGCCGGGGGTAACGCCAGATAAGCTCCCAGTACTCATCCAGACCTCCCAGTCCGTTCCCGGTGGCAGCAAGGTACTCATCCATGAATGATGGACGCAAATCGCCTGGTCCAAGCAGTTTTCCTTCAGCCAGGTTTTTTAACTGAATCGGGGTCCAGTACCGGGGCCCTGTAACCTGCTCAAAGGGAATATAAAAAGTATTCCCTCCGTACATCCAGGCCGGATGGGATGGATCGATTGACATTCCGGTTTCAATAACCTTCCGGATATTGGGGCCGCTACCCGATTCGTTCCCGGCACTCCACATGAGCACCGAGGCATGGTTCCTGTCGCGGTACACCAGTTTCCGGGCACGGTCGCGGTACATATCTGTGTAGGTAGGATCATAGGAGAGCTGGATGTTTGCATGGGCCTCATCACCCACCTCATCGATGATATAGATGCCCAGTTCATCGGCCAGATCAAGGTATTCGGGTGTGGGCGGATAGTGGCTGGTGCGGACACAATTGATATTGAATTGCTTCATCAGCAGAAGGTCCTTGCGAAGTATCTCAAGGGGTACGGCCTGTCCGTGCTGAGGATGGTGCATGTGACTGTTTACCCCGTTCAGTTTTACAGGTACACCATTTACTAAAATCAACTCGCCTTTCAACTCTACCTCCCGGAATCCCAGTTTTTTGGAAAAGGATTCAAGGATTGTACCCTGTTTATCCTTTAACACAATGCCTATGGAATAGAGGTTTGGATATTCTGCAGACCATTTTAATGGATTTTTCACAAGGGTTTCCAACCCGAATTTTTGATTTCGCTCTCCCGAAAGGGTGATGATTTGAAGCAGTGGTTCGTCAAGGACCGATGCTCCCTGGCGGTCGAGAACTTCAACCTGTAGTGAATAACCGGAGGCCTTCATTTCTTCAGAGTTAGCCAGAGTCAGCTCTACATTCAACATGGCGTCACGATAATTTTCATCCAGATCGGTGGTAAAGAAGAAATCCTGGATGTGAACCCTGGGGAGGGCAAATAATTTCACATCGCGAAAAATTCCTGACAGTCGCCACATATCCTGGTTCTCCAGGTAGGAGCCATCGCTGAACCGGATCACCTGAACCGAAATATCATTCTCTCCCTCCCGGATGTAGGGAGTGATGTTATATTCGGCTGGTTCAAAACCGCCCTGGTTATACCCGGCTTTTTGGCCATTGATCCAAACATAGGATGCTGATTTAACTCCCTCGAAGCGTAACATCACCTCTTTGTCTTTCCACCCGGGGGGAGCAGTAAAGGTCCGCTTGTAGCAGCCGGTGGGATTATAGTAGGCCGGAATATGGGGTGGATCACTTTCAAAGGACAGGGCAACGTTCCTGAACTTGGGGTGTCCGAACCCTTCCATCTGCCAGTTTGAAGGGACCCGGATCTCATCCCAGTCTTCTGTGTTAAATGCGGGATCCTCAAAGTGTTCCGGAACCAGGTCAGGGCGTTCCACCCATTTAAATCTCCAGGGACCGTTCAGCAATTGATAATTTTCTTCTCCTGCACCATTGTAGGGTTCATGGAAAGCGTGGGGCAGATTCTGGCCCTTTTCAAAGATGGCCGGATCGTCGTAGTCCGACTTTGAGAATTCAATTCCATTTGGTCCGGCGATGGTCGGGATTACCTTCCGGATGGTCCCGTCCTCATTGTAATAGAGCCGGTCCACACATATGGACCTTCTGAACGGATGATGCTCCTTTCCAGTTCAAAACCGGTTCCACTTCCGGGTTGTGTTTGAAATAGAGGTCCGAATTGTGATAAAACAGGTACCAGTCTCCCTTGAATTCTGCGATGGAGTGGTGATTGGTTCCGCTGTTCACTTCATCCAGGATCTCTCCTTCATATTGAAAGGGTCCATAGGGTGAATCACCAATCCCATAGAGGATCTTTCCCCTGCCCGAATAGGAGAGGTAATACTTTCCGTTGAATTTGTGCATCCAGACTGCTTCAAAAAAATCATCTGTCCCCTGAATCACCCTCACCGAATCCTCGAAAGAGATCATGTCGTCATTCAGTTTGACGATGTTCACATCATTCTGACCAAAAAGCAGGTAAGGGGTATTGTCGTCGTCGATAAAGATGGTGGGATCGATTAAATCACGGTTGTTCACAACCCCCGGGGTCTCCCTGGTGATGAGGGGCCGGTCGAGCGGATCGGTAAATTTCCCATAGGGTTTGTCACCCACTGCCACCCCGATGTAGTTGGCTTCGACAGGATAGTAGAAATAGTACTTCCCGTTACGGAATTCACAATCAGGAGCCCAGGCCTCATGATCGGCCCAGGACAGATCGTCCACAGAAAGCGCAACTCCATGATCGGTCCAGTTTACCATATCGGTCGTTGAAAACACATGCCAGTCTGCCATGCTGAACCAGGTGGCAGTGTCGGAATCGTGGGAGGGATAAACGTAGAGTGTATCATTGAATACCCTGGCCGACGGATCGGCGGTGTAAATATGGGTAATGAATGGATTTTGTGCGAAGACCCCGTTTCCAGGGAACCACAAAGCAATCAACGGAAGGAGCAGGTGTTTTTTCATTCTTCTGGGTTAAGCTTTCTTAAAACTAAGCATTTTCTGAGTATTGATCATTTAACTAATTAAAAATGGAGGTCGCAAATTGCGTCCTCCATTCTGGTTTGAGGAGACGGCTTTCCCGGATAGATTTTACTGGCAAATATCATTGACTGCTCCGGGTGTACCCAGATCGCCCGTTATGTAGGCTGATGTGGAGATGCACCATGAACTTCCGAGCAGGGCATTCACCTGGTTAAGCAAACCTGGATCAAGGCTGATTGATGCACCGGTTCCTTCGGGGAAGCCGGCTGCGCCATAATCAAGGGCGAAGATCACTGATCCGGGTTCTGCTTCACTGCCCTCATTATAGATGGAAAGAACCGCCCCTGTATTGGAAAGTGTGATATCTGAACCAAATATATACTCGTTGACGGCATTTGTCGCCAGATCGGTTCGGGATAAGACAAAATAGGCTGCCGGAGCCAGTTCGATGTTATCGGTAATTGTATGGATATTGGCATCATCCCTTCCCACTATGAGGTTTAGCAGGTTGATGATATGGTCGGAGTTATTGTAGATTTCAAACCATTCACCTTCTGTATCAGAAAGGGCTGAAGGGTTGGCCATAACCTCGGTGATCAGGATCTCCCCGTATGATATTGCGCCAGTTGGCTGAATTGAAGAGCCATCTGAAATATCGATTACCTCGACAACAACAGCGGTTTCATCCATTAAGATATGGAAGGTTGCCATCCCTTCGTCAATGGATGCATCCACAACGATTTCATAGTGCCTGTTTGGAACAGGTGAGGGGATGGAACCCGACATTGTTTTCGTACTTTCTGTTCCGTCGGGTTTTAAATAGGTGAGTTCAGCCACGATTTCCAGTGGCAGTGTCTGAAAATAACCCCACCTGGTTTCACCGGCGGTGAAAACGAGGGAGCCGGTGGCAGAACTGACAGTGGTTGTATACCCGGTAAAATTATTGATGACATTCTCGGAATAAATTACCGTGACGATGGTATTGGCCAGCTGGCAGCTGACCTGGACCTCCTGGTTCATATTGCTGCTGATGGTAAAAGGATCCGATAATCCGTAATAGTATGGATTTTCAAATTCGGCGGGAAAGTTATTATCAGAATAGGCAATCACATAATAGTCTCCGGTTTCAAGTTCAATGACTGAAGGCATGTCGGTCACATTCTCAAATGCGATCACCTCGGTGTGGTCCGCTCTGTAGATATGGACGTTAAACTCATCAATTGTCGGCGCTGCCTTGTACAGACTGGCCCTTTCATTAACGCTGATTAACACCCCTATGTTAAGGCGCAGTGTTCCGGTTTTCTTTTTGGGTTCCGGCTCCTCTTTCTGACAGGAGATCATGGTAAAGCACATGATCAGAACCATTAAACGATACATGTTTTTCATAGCTGAAGTTTTTGTGTTTTGGGAATAAATCAATCTCTGTTGTTGATGTGATATTCCACTAAAAATCAGCTATGACTTTTCTTCCGGTACTTTTTTCTCCAGAGAAGGTATCCGCTAAGGACCACGATCATGCCAGTTAAACCGGTCAGGGGAACGATAAGGATATAAAAATCGCCCAGAAGGCTCCCAAAAAGCCTCCCGGTATGGAGTTCAAGGGACAGGCTCCAGAGTGACATACCGGATTCAGCCAGCACATTGGAAGGCATACCGGGAAACGGTTGGTCATGGTACAGTGGAAGGACCCCTTTTTGATAATCCACCATGTATCTGTTACCATCGACATCGGTCAGGGTACCGGTGATCGCGTAATCACCCACCGGACGTCCGGTGACACTTCCCGAAAACACCCTTCCTCCGGCATAATTATAGATCTCCGGGTTGGACGGGTCCCAGAGGAAGAGTCCGCTGAAAGAGCCAACCAGATACCTCCCCCCGGCAAATGATTCCAGGGCGGTGATGCCCATGACACTCACAGGTGGTTGAATATCATAAGGTTCCAGGTTCATTTCTCCTGTTTCCATGGCATACATCCCCTGGGAACTGGATAGGAGCATCACCTCATTCTCCTTATCGTACAGCAGATCTCTCAGCTTATCGTACCATGGGTTGGGCTGGTTCAGGTGGGAATATCTCAGTGGTGCAACTTTCGCGTTGGCAATAGCGATTAAAAGAGGTGGGCGGAGGAACATGCCTGTAAAAAACAGGATGAGCAGAAATAAAAATAGCCAGGCACCGGTGTAATTATGCCATTTCAATGACCATTTGTTAATACGTATAACGGTGTCGGCCGGCCTGTTTTTTCTGCGTAGTCTCCGGATCCAGCCAGGTAAAAGAAAATAGATGATCCCTGTAAGGGAAAGGAAGATGGTGACCAGGCCCATGGCATCCACAAACAGTTTCCCGGGAATGCCGAAGATCTCCCCAGAGTGAACCTGCCAGATCGTTTCAAAAAGGGTGACCTCATTTATGAAGTCGGCAGGGGCGGGGAGTTCAATGTTTTGGAGGTGTGTATGTATTCCCTCCGAGACACCCCTGAACAAATAGGAACGGCTGAGCGCATAGAGTGTATCGCCTACACTCTCCACGGCCACAAACTTAGTGATATCCACCTCCAGCGGAAACTTCTGCCACAGGTTCCTTGAGGAATCGAATGCATATAATCCAAACTGAGTGGCTGCGTACAGATTTCCGTCTGCAGAGCGGTGCAAATCAAAAATCTTTCGGTTGTCAACCCCGTTCGGAAATCCGGCATTCAGATCGCGGTAATCCCGGAATGTTGAATCGGTCACCCAAATGCCGATGTTGCCATAGACCAGGATGCTGTCTTCATCCACGATAAGGTTCCCCTTCAGGGCACCATTGTTCCAATGAAGGTAACGGAATTCTTCAGGCAGGTTTTTCCGGCTGATATCGACCCCGGAAAAGAACTCCCGGTGGTTCATAAAGATCCCAGTAATTCCGTAATAAAGAAGGATAAATGATAAAATGAAGCCCGGCCACTTGTGTAGTTTCCTGTACAATCTCGCAACTTTCCCCATCTGCCATTCCGATTGTTAGACTCAGTGCTTTTGGCCAGTATCGCGAAATCAATGATTTATGTGAGTTCCCTTTCCAGCTGTTGAGCTTTTACAAAGAGGATGTTGTTTTCCAGATGTATGTGACGGTGCAGATCCTTTTCAAATTCGTTTAATTCCTGATAGGTAATTCGATAGGTATTGCAACCATCGGGAGGGGTTGTATAGGAGGAGGTCAGGGAAGAGATCTTCCTGAACCGTTCTCCCTCAATCTGATGCTCCTCTTCCATCTGGCTGATGGGCTGAAGAATTCCTCCGGAGGTTATTCGGGCTCCATTCCCACCCTTTTTCTTTTTTATCATCTGACGGATATAAGGGAATAGCACCAGCTCTTCCTTCTGCATGTGTGCGCTAAGGTTTCCGGCCGCCCCATCGAATAACTGTTTCACTTCAAATAGTTCCTGGTGATGATCACCATGAACGTCACAAAGTTTTTGCAGTTTTTGCTGAATGAACGGCGAATGCTCCCTGATGTAGCTATGATGTCTCTTCTCGATATAATCGCATAGTTCGTCCAGCTCTAACCCATTCATATATTTGCTATCCGGATCGTTAACAACCACCATTTCCTCCAATGAAGGCAACAGGGTATGAATGTCTACGTCCGATTTAGAACATGCCTCTTCAAGACTGATTGCACCTCCACAGCAAAAATCTATTCCGTTTTCTTCAAATATCCTGGCTGTTCTGAAATTTGTTTTGACGATATCACCGATTTTCGTCTGAGCATTTATTTCCATGATTTGTCAATTTTGTGTTTGACAAAGATATATAAAAAATATATAATGATAAAGAGGTCATTATATAATTATATCTTGTTTTTATAATGGCTATTGCTTTTCCATGGCTTCCAGGATCAGTAGAATTCTTTCCTTGAATTCTGGTAATATCAATTGTATAGTATCCCATACCACCCGGGCATCCACTGCATTGTATTCATGCATAATGAAGTTTCGGAACGATTTGACCCGATGCCAGGGATAATCATATTTTTTTAATATTTCATTGTCAATGTTCGCGATTTTCCCCTGCTTCATAGATCAATTGAAGATCTTTTTGAATCCTTTTCTTTACCGTGGGTGCCAGTGCCCGCAGCATTACCACATCTACATTTATATTGATTGCATGCCTGAGATTCTCCTGGATCTCTGCAATATCGAAAAGGGTGAACCTTGTTTCCACCGGCACATCTATTAATACATCTACATCACTTACAGGCGTATTTTCACCCCTGGCAAAAGAACCGAAAAGCCAGGCCTTTTCCACGGATGTATATTCCTTTAGTATATTTTTGATTTTTAGAACTTTATCTGGGAGAACATTTCGTTCGGTAGTCTTTTTATAGCTTATTTTCTCTTCAGCCACTTTCAATATTTCAAGGGAATTCTTTTCATCATCAAGCTCTTTTGCGATCCTGTCAGACAGCCAGGACACAAGCAAATGGTCTTTTTCCACACCAAAAAACTCAGCTAGCTTTTGTACCTGTTCCCGGTTCGCTTTTCTCTTTCCTCTTTCAATTTTGCTGATTATTGCCTGATCGATATCTAGGAATGCTGCAACTTTCCTTAACGGTTAGGATTTCAAATAATCAGGAAAGTCTTCATTCGATAATCCCTATCCTCCCTTCCTCCGGATTGATCTCATAATAGCTATTTCTCTTCGTTCCCACATCCAGGTAACGCCTGCTGATCTGCCTTTCCATGCCGTTCAGGGATCCCCGGAATTCAGACACCAGGGTATAGCCCCCCGGCTTCAGGGGGAGGTCCAGTACCACCGGATAGTTTTTGGTTCCGTAAGGATCGATGGAGATCGCCTGTTGCTGGACCCATTCCACCTTTCCCTGGTCATTGTAAAGTTGGACGGTCACTGTACCGGATTCAGGGCGGTCAAGGTCGTTGATCGCTTTCAGGGTGAAGAGCATCCTTGAACCGGGTTCATGGGGGGAGAACTGACGCATGTACCTTTCATCCGGTTGATTGATAAATACGGCAGATGGGGCAAAGGCATGCCGGAACCACGACAGCGTGGGACCTGGCTCCAGATCCCCGATATATCCGGTGTACCAATCGCCTGTATAGCCGTAATTGTTTGTGAGGTGGGTGAAGGCAAGCACACCGGCATGTTCCCGGATACTTCTCAGCCACTCGGTTTCACACTGGAGCCAGTAAGCCTGGAAGTGCCTGTTCGCCCTGGGATCAGTCGCATCTCCAAGGTAGTATTCATAGACCCTTCCGGTCAGCTTGGACGCTCTTCCGTCCCTCCAGAGCCATACCCATCCGTATTCATTGACCAACTGGGCGGCACCCGATTCAATGCTGGCCAGGTTGGCCTGGTTCCTGTAGTCCAGGTCCCCGAGCGGATAAGGGTTCTTCTCGAATGCATCTGCCTCTGTCCATGGTCTCAGACCCTCGTAAGGATGGGGTTCGTCCATTTCATCGGTCCCCATGTCGCCGGCGCTCATGTATCCGGCATCCCAGGGCCGGGTCGGATCCAGGGCCTTTAGCTCCGGGATCAGCACATTGCCGATATAGTCGTCCCAGTTCTCGTTGATGGCATCCCAGATCACAATACTGGGGTGGCTCCCGTCGCTCCATACCCAGTTTGTATATTCCTCCCTGACCTGGTCATCCCAGCCGTGGGTCTGCCAGTAGTTCCATTCGTTCTGGAACATCATTCCATATTCATCTGCCAGGTCGTACCAGAAATCAGGCACAATCCCCACGCAGATCCGCATGGCGTTCCAGTGCATCTGCTTCGGATCATCGATGATCAATTGCTTTACCCATTCCCGGTCCCAGGCCAGTCGCCCGCAATCGGGATCCTCAAAAAAACGCTGAAGCGTGATATTGGTCCCCCTCAGAATGATCTTCTTACCGTTGAGGTAGAAGTATTTTCCCCGACGTTCAAAGTCACGCAAACCGAAGCGGTCTATCTGAACATCCAGCGGTTCTCCTTCTAATTGTATGGTGGTCCGGACCCCGTACAGAAAAGGATCATCGGGACTCCAAAGATGCGGGTCCTTGAGTGCGATCTCCGCAATGGTCGTGGTGAAATGCTCCCGCCTGGCTGCCACCCTGATGCTTCCCAGCCCGGCGCTTTTCCCGGAGGCCCATTCAAAAACTTCCACACCTACGACAACCGAGTCAGACTTCGGATCGCCGTACATGATCTGTTGTGGATAATAGCTCCTGAGCCTGATCTTTGCGGTAACCGAACCACGACTGGCATTTGGCAGTAGAAGTGTGTTGTTCACCTGAATTTTCCCACTGGCGATCAGTTCCACATCATCCCAAATTCCCGGAAGGTAGTGTTCTTTCTCCTTATCGGTAGACCCGGCTGCCTGTGGGGGTAACCAGTAACGGTCTCCCACCCTGATCAGGATCTCATTGATTTCACCTGGCCTGAGGGCTTTTGTGATCGGAAATTCCACAGGGGTGTAACACTCCATGGAACTGCCCATATCGATCCCGTTCACGTAAACCTGGGTTACGTACTGGCTCTTTTTGATCCGCAGCATGAACTCCTTTCCGGCCAGGCTGTTTCCGACCTGGATCTCCTTCCGGTACCAGCTATATTTCGGTCTATAATCGATGTCATATACGCCATGAGCCTCCTTCTCCTCAGTGACCTGGGGCTTTTTGAACCAGATCCCATAGTCGTCGATTTCCGGATCTGAAAGATGGATCAGACCCGGTACCGGAATGGACCTGGTGAATTTTTCCGGGGGGAATGCATTTTCGCTGCGTTCAAACTGCCAGGTCCCGTTCAGGTCAATCACCGTTCTCTGCGTCAGGGCAGGAGGTGCCAGACAAATCAGTATCAGAAATAGTAGTTTTTTCATGGTACCGGTTAAGATAAGAATATTTCCGGTTCATTACTCCTATGGTTTTGCCCAGTCAGGCACCGATCCCAGCTCGATATCAAATATGAGGCCGCCAAGCAGCCAGGTGATCAGCACCACCACCGCTACACCTGCCATGTTGATGATAAAACCGGTTCGCACCATTGTGGCGATCCGGATCCTGTCGGTGCCGAATACGATCGCATTGGGAGGGGTGGCTGTCGGGAGCATGAAGGCGAGGGAGGCGGCGAGGGTAGCTGGTATCATCATCAGCAATGGATTGTTTCCGCTGCTCACCGCCAGACTGGCAAATACCGGCAGAAGCATCTGGGTAGAGGCCACATTGGAGGTGAGCTCCGTCAGAAAGGACATTAGCGTCACCACGGCAGCCAGAATAAGGTAAGGATGTACTCCGCTGGTCCAGAGAAGCTGTTCGCCGAACCAGACTGCCAGTCCCGAGGACTGGAAGCCGAGTGCCAGCGCAAAACCGCCTCCGAATAACAAAACGATGTTCCATGGAAGCCTCTGCATAGTCTTCCAGTCCATGATCCTTTTTTCCGTTCCTTGTCTGGCTGGCATCAGAAACAAAAGGACGGAAATAAAAATGGCTACAGTACCGTCATTAATGAATTCGGGGACCTTGAAAAGACTCGCCCAACCCGGGATGGAAAACCGGTTGAAAGTGATGCCGGTTCGTGTGATCCATAACAATGCCATAAGCAGGAAGAGGATGAATACCGTCCTTTCCTCCTGTGTGGTCTTCCCGAGTTCCCTGTATGCGCTCCTGAAATGTTCACGGTCCAAATGTGCCCATTTCTTCCTGGGCCGGTATATCAGATAAATGACCACCCAGACCACGACCAGCATCAATAGCGATATCGGAAGCGCAAAGGTCATCCAGTCTGTGAATGTAATATCCGGGGACCCGGGGTATAACATGCTGAGGATCCTCGGACATACCAGATTGGTGGGCGTTCCCACCAGAGTGGACATCCCGCCGATGGAAGAGCTGTAGGCAATAGCCAGCAGCAATCCGGTGGCATAGTGGGTGATCGAACCCTTCTTCAGTGTCTCTTCCAGGCTCACCACAACCGACATCACGATGGGAATCATCATCATTGTAGTAGCGGTATTCGAGATCCACATGGAGAGAAATCCCGAGGCGGCCATGAAGCCGAGGAGGATTCTCCCCGGACTCACTCCGATAAAAACAAGTATTTTAAGGGCGATCCGTTTATGCAGGTTCCATTTCTCCATGGCAAGGGCCATGATGAATCCTCCAATGAAGATAAAGATGATGTGGTTGATGTAGGCTTCAGATACCAGTTTTCCGTCAAGGATACCCATTGCAGGAAAAAGGACCAGGGGCACCAGGGCTGTCACCGCCAGGGGAATGGCCTCAGAAACCCACCAGATGGCCATCAGTACTGCAACGGCCAGAGTACCTGTAACTTCTGGTTTGCCGGGTTCCAGATCTGTAAACAGGATGATTGCCAGAAAAGAGAGGATGCCCAGAAAGAAACCGATATATTTCCTTTCCATGCCCGAATTTACAATATCTTTTTCATGTATGAAATATTGTTTTAGGCTGTAATTTCATGCTGTTAAATTGAAAAATCCAGATACCTTACAGGTCGGTACATTTAAAAACAGAGTTAACTATAATTCAGTTATGAGATCGGACAGAAGAACATTTTTCAAAAATTCGGTTGCAGGAGCTCTGGGTAGTTCCCTTCTCCTGGGCGGATGCAATCCAGTCAGCAGAAAAGGATTTGAAACGGGAATTGATTATACTGTGCTTGACAGGGTGCTGGCCGAACCTGTATTAAAAAAAGAATTATTTCCCGACCCGTTAATCATGGAAAAGGTGGAGCTTCTCCGGTACGGGGATAATTTCCTCTGCCGGGTGGTTACCCCGGACGGGGCAGAAGGGATCTCGGTGGGCAACAACATGCAGATGGTCTCCCTCTACCCCATCTTTGTGAATAGGATCCAGCCTTTCTTTATCGGCAAGGATGCGCGGAACTGGGAGCAGCTCCTCGAGGAGGTATACGTGTTTGAAAGCAATTACAAGTTACAGAACCTGGCGTTTTGGGTGCCTCTGGCCACTCTTGAATTTGCAGTGCTGGATTTACTGGGCAAGATTTCCGGGAAGTCCATTGGGGAACTCATCGGTACGGTCCACCACCCCAATATCAATGTATACCAGGCAAATAATTTCCGTGGCCGTTCGGCCGATGAATCGATCGAAGGGATCCGGAAGCAGGTGGAGGAGACCCAGGCCAGGGCACTTAAATTCAAGGTAGGGGGTAGGATGAGCAGCAATGCCGATTACCCTCCGGGAAGAACCGAACAGTTGATCCCGCTGGTCAGAAAAACTTTCGGAGAGGAGATGGTGATCTATGCCGATTCCAATGGCTCCTATGATACCGCCGAAGCCATCCGTATCGGACGCCTGATGGAGGAATACAGGTTCGACTTCTATGAAGAACCGGTTCCGTTCGATTGGTACGAAGAGACCAGGCAGGTGGCCGATGCACTGGAGATCCCCATTGCCGGGGGAGAACAGGAGCCAAGCATGCACAATTTCAGGTGGCTCATCGGGAACGACGCCCTGGATGTCGTGCAACCCGATATCTTTTATTTCGGGGGAATGATACGTTCCATGAAGGTAGCCAGGATGGCAGAAGCGAAAGGAAAGACCTGCACCCCACACATTTCCGGTTCAGGACTTGGATACCTCTATATGATGCATTTTGTAAGTGTGGTTCCCAATGCCGGACCATACCATGAATTCAAAGGATTCAACAGGGAGATCCCCATGGATTGCCCCACTTCTCCGCTGACAAGTGATGGGGGAAAGGTGAAGGTCCCCACCGGTCCCGGTCTTGGATTGGAAATCGACCCCGGTTATATTTTAAAGCACAGGCCCGTCACTGCGTGAAGGTTTTCTTACCTGAGCTTATATCCTTTCAGTGCATAAAAAAGGAAATAGAGGTACAAAGGCACCAACATCCAGTAGGCCTCGTGGTAGGAAAAATGATCTTTTAAAAACCCCAGCAGGAGGGGAAGAATACCTCCGCCAACGATCCCCATGACCAGGAGGGATGAGCCCGTCTTTGTAAATCTGCCCAGGTCCGCAAGGGCAAGGGGCCAGATGGCCGGCCAGAGCATTGAATTGGCTATTCCAAGGAGGGATACAAAATAGATGGAAATCTCTCCGGGTAACCATACGATCAATAGTGATGATCCAATTCCCAGCAAGGCACAGATCCTCATCATGTGAATCTGCGATAATATTCTTGGGATCAGAACAATACCTGCAGAATATCCCAGTATATACCCAGCGGAAGTATATAGGGTATACTTCTCGGGCGATGGCAATCCTATTTCGATAGCATAATCAATAATGGAGACCAGCGCAATGGTTTCCACTCCCACATAAATGAAAATGGCAAGGGCACCAAGCAGGAGATGGGGGAACTGAAAAATGCTGGTCCTGGTATTCGTTTGAGAAGAGAGGCTTTTTCCAGGATCGTTTGTTTCTTCACCTGCGGCTTTCAGTTCGGGAAGTGGTGCAAAATAGGTAAGTATCCCCAGGATGATCAGAATGCCGGCGATATAATAGAACGGCATGATCGCATCACTTAATTGAACATCCCTGGTATCCATAAAGAAGGCGAGGATCACAGGTGCAAGCCCAAATGACAGTTTGTTGCAGGTGCCCATGATACTGATCCGCCGGGCCGCACTGTTCACAGGTCCGAGGAAGGTGATGTAAGGATTAACCGCTGTATTCAGCAATGTTTGACCTGTGCCATTCATGAATAATGCCAAAAGGAACAGGGGAAAGCTTTTAAGCTGTGCCGAAGGGGCAATCAGATACATCCCCAAAGCCATCACAATAAATGAGAGCAGCATGGATCTCCTGTAGCCCGCTCTTTGGAGGATCCATCCGGATGGTAACCCAAATAGCACGAATGCTGAAAAGGTTGCCGTGGTAACCAGGTAGGATTCTGCAGAACTGATATGGAATGCAGCTTTGACGAATGGAACGAAAAATGCATTGATCCCCACCGCAAAGCCGAGGATGGAAAACATGATGGCAATGATCACCATCGGCACAAAGGGGGTTCTCATGTTCTCCCGGTTTGAAGGGCCCTGATCACCCGGCTCAGCTGCATATGGTTATCTTTCAGCTTTTGTTGCGCCTCCTCTTTGTCAATCCCGTATAGAATCTTCAGGATTTCCCCGGCTCTTTCAATGAGCTTGTTATTGATACATGCTAAATCAATCATGTAGGAACCTGAAACCTTGCCCAGCTTGATCATCACCGAGGATGAGATGAAATTGAGCACTTTCTTGGTGGCAGTCCCTGATTTCATCCGGGTTGAACCGGCAACCACCTCATATCCTGAGTGCAGGGGTATTGTGATATCACAAAAGGGTATTGCTCCATCCGGAGGATTACTTTGAATAAGGACTGAATACGCACCCCTTTGTTTGCCCCAGGCCAGTCCTGACTGTACGTAATAGGCAGTTCCACTTGCAGATATGCCGATCACCACGTCATTGGATTGGATATTCAGCAGCAGTATCTCAGGCACCGAGCTGGCATCCTCTTCAAAATCTGATTCGATTTCGATGGATGCATCAGCGATTCCCCCGGCAATGAGACAAATGATACGGTCCTCCGGGAATCCATAGGTACACGGTATTTCAACGGCATCCATCGCGGCAATCCGTCCGCTGGTCCCGGCCCCGATATATATGATCCTGCCTCCTTTTTCAACCCTTTCCGAAATATTGTCAATCACTTCTCCGATCACGGGCAGACTCATGCTGAGCTTTTCCCCGGCTTCCTGTTCAGCCGCCCAGAGTATCCCGATCAGATCTGAAGTGGATAAGTCCTGCAGCTGCAGATCTTCCCGGTAGGGGATCTCTGTTTTGATCGCATCATACTTTTTTATAAGCTGTTTCGACCGTGCCTGATATTCTCCATATGCCAGTGTGACGGCTCCAATCAATTGCAGCGAATTACCCTCCGGCAATATCCTGGCATGAACAGGCCGTTCCAGTTCCACCTGCGGAACAGAGAGGAATGAGTTCAGCTCCGCTTCCAGCGGATAGCCGCACCGGGTTACTGCATCGGCCAGTCCGCCACAAACCATCACTTCATCAAGACCGTACATGATGGCAGCTGTATTGATGATATCAGCAAGGTCCCTGACATACTGACCCCTGGCATCCCTGTAGCTATCCCGGGAAAATAATCTGGTCAGGTCTTTCCCCGGGATCCCGGATGCTATCTTTGATGCGCTTGCGATCTCGTTGAAAGAACCCGACGGGGTCCGGATGCTCCCCAGCAGGTTCAATACCTTCCCCGGCCTCCATCTTCTCCCGTTCCTCCAGATGGAAAATCCCAGTCCGGTGCCAACAGGCATGATCCCCACAGATCTGTTGCCTGACAGTAGCCCTGATTCAGCAACACCTATGGCCGCAGCATCCGCATCGTTAATGATTATTGCGGTGCAATCCAACTGCCTTTCAAGATCTGTTTTCCATGTTTCATTTTTTAACACGTTAAGATAGGTGGCAGCTTTAGTAACCCTTGTGCCCTGATAATTGACAATACCCCCGGTCGATATCCCGATCCCCGCGATTCTCCGGCTGCCCGGTTTTAACCTGTCGATAAGTTCCGAAAGTGAATCTATGAATTTCGAAAGGTCTGAATTCTCTTTTAATGGACTGTGAATTCTCTCTGTATGCAGCCCGGCTTTCCGGACATCCCAGGGTTCATTAAAAAAGCTTTCGTTGACAAGTGTCCCCTTTATCCAGGTACCACCGATATCAATGCCCAGGAATTCTTTGATCATATTTTATTTTTAAAACCAGTTACTTCCACCATATGTTACTCTATACGCTTTTAGGACACCCGGCTGCGATGAACTTCCATTGGTCCGGCTAAAAATACAAATTTTCGGAGATGTACTACTCAACGGGGAATTCCAGGACGTGGACAGCTTTTACCAGGACTTTTCCGATTGGCGGACTGGTCCATTCTAATACTTCCATTTGTTTGCCAGTCTAACCAATGACAGCATGACCGGAACCTCTACAAGGACTCCCACCACTGTTACCATTGCAGCAGGGGATTGAAGTCCGAATAATGCGATAGCCACGGCAACAGCAAGTTCAAAGAAATTGCTTGCCCCGATCATGGCGGAAGGAGCACAGATGGCATAGGGAAGTTTCAGGAACCTTCCCCCGAACCAGGTAATGAAAAAGATAAAATAGGTCTGGATAATCAGGGGAACGGCAACAAGCAGGATGATCAGTGGTTTTTCCAGGATCGTGGTACCCTGGAACGCAAACAGCAGGATCAGGGTGCTTAGCAGGGCAATGATAGAAACAGGGCGGAACCTTGGCAGGAATTCTGTTTTAAACCATTCCTCTCCCTTTCTGCGCATCAACATCTTATGGGTCAGGTATCCTGCCCCCAGCGGGATTACAACGAAAATCACCACACTTGCCACAAGCGTGTCATAAGGAATTTTTATATCGGTAATCCCAAGCAATAATCCAACGATGGGAACAAATGCCACCAGGATGATCAGGTCATTGACAGATACCTGTACCAGGGTGTAGTTCGGATCACCTCCTGAAAGGTAGCTCCAAACGAATACCATGGCAGTACAGGGCGCCGCTCCGAGCAGGATTGCACCTGCAATATATTCACCTGCCTGTTCAGGGGAAATAAATGCAGCATAGAGTTTTGTAAAAAATATCCATGCAAAAAATGCCATTGTAAATGGTTTGATCAGCCAGTTGACCACCAGTGTCAGGATCAATCCCCTGGGACGCCGTCCCACTTTCCTGAGACTTGAAAAATCAATCTGCAGCATCATCGGGTAGATCATCAGCCAAATCAGAACCGCAACCGGAATATTCACCCTGAACAGCTCCAGATTGCTCAATATCTCCATGTTGTTTCCTGCAAAATGACCAATGGCAATACCTGCAATAATACATAACGCCACCCAGAGAGTCAGGTATTTTTCAAAGATTCCGATTTTCATGGAATGAGGAATTATTTAACTGCATTGACCGTGACACTGAATGTCCCGATCCTGTTCTTTTTGAAGTTTCGCAATTCATCCATTGTGAGGTAGTTCAGCAGGATTGAATTGGGAATGGCGATTTCCTTCTCTTTTTTAACTTCCACCTGGTGAAATCCCATCTTTTGAATGATTTCCAGGTATTCTTCCTTCTGGATTGCCCCGGAAACACAACCGGCATACATTTCTGCTGCGTCCCTGAGTTTTTCAGGTAGTTCACCGGTTATCACTATATCGGAAATGCAAAAATGCCCCCCTGGTTTTAACACCCTGTATATCTCACTGAAAGCTCTTTGTTTGTCAGGCACAAGGTTCAGAACGCAATTACTGATGACCACGTCGAAAGAGTTATCCGGCAGCGGTATGTTTTCGATATCACCTTTCACAAAATGAATGTTTTTGAATCCGGTCTTCTTCAGATTTTCGTTCGCCTTTATCAGCATTTCATCTGTGAAATCGATACCCGTGACCGTACCTGTTTCGCCCACCAGGGTCCGCGCCACAAAACAGTCATTGCCGGCACCGGATCCCAGGTCCAACACATGATCTCCTTTATGAATGGCTGCATATTCGGTGGGAATTCCGCATCCCAGTCCCAGGTCGGCATCGGCATTATATCCTTCGAGCTTGCGGTAGTCATCGCTGAAGATCGAGTAATTCATATCGTCACAACATCCGGTGCTCCCGCAACAGGATGACTGGTTTTGAATTTTACTTTGTGAAGCGACTTCAGCATATTTTTCCTGAACGATCAGTTTTAATTCTTCTGGTTTCATAATTCAGTTTTTATTTGTTCCATATAAAGTTTATAAAAGGATTCCCTGATCTCGTTACGTACCCGGTAGTATTCACTCTGGATGAATTCAGGAGTTCCGGTCGCATGCGACGGATCGTCGAATCCAATATGCAGCCGGTGCCTGACTTTGCCCAGAAATGCCGGGCATGTTTCGTTCGCGCCGCCACAAACGGTGATCACATAATCCCATTCGTCGTCAAGGTACATATCCACCTGGTCGGAGGTATGATGGCTGATATCGATACCGATTTCTTTCATCACTTCCACCGCTTTTGGATTCAATTTACCCGAGGCTTCGGTACCCGCACTGGCCACCTGAAGGCGACTGTCGAATGATTGTAAAAATCCATGGGCCATCTGGCTCCTACAACTGTTGCCGGTACAAAGAATTAGTATTTTCATCCTATTTGCATTGGTATTTATTTAAATCAATGGAACTGAGAAATGCTTCCAATGCATTCTTCAACTCCACTATTTTTTCAGTATTCAGGCAATACCTGGTCTTCGCACCTTCAATATGGCCGGTGATAAGATCTGCATCTTTCAGTTCAGCCAGGTGCTGGTTCACGGTAGTTCTTCCAAGAGGCAGATCGTCGGAAATATCACCCGTAATACAGGTATTGGTTTCTGCCAGGAACTGCATGATACGAAGCCGTGCCGGATGGGATAGTGCCCTGAATAAACGCGCTGATTGAATCAGTTCTTTATCGAATAACTGGGTTTTTGCCTGTACCATTTTCTAATATTTGACGTAAATATACGACATATATTTAAATAACGTATATATACATCAAATAATTTATAACTGTCCGGACCGGCAAATGATCTGAGGATTACGGTTTGATCTTCTCATACAGCCCGAGCAGGCGTGTATCGAATATCTCCCTGATCTGTTCTTCATGTTCCCCGATGGGTTTCACAGGGATCAGGTCCATCACCTCTTCAGGAGTGAGAGAGGACTTATAGTAGAGTTGCAGAGATCTTTTAAGCGTATTCCGGATCACTTTTTTTGCTTCTGCTTCTTCAAAACCCATTTTCACCGCAAGATCCTCCATTTTTTTCCACTGGAACCAGAAATAGGTCGGTAGCATGGCCGAAACCATGGCATATCCCTCAAGCATTGATTCCTCCACCTCGATGGTCCTGCCCAGTTTTTTAAACAATTGCATCAGGCGGTTTTTATCCTCTTCTGAAAAACTGTTATGGAAGCAAACCGGGTTATATCCTTTATTTATGTATGATGTAGCATTGGGGATCATCCTGGCGATAAGTTTTGTATGAAGCAATCCGGCTATTTTCCCGATGCTGAATTTTGGTGCAAGGGATACGACTATTGATTCTGCCTTAACAACCTCCTTTATCGCAATCAGAGTTTCCATCATCACAGGGGGATGGACCGCAAGGAAAACCAGGTCCTGTTGTGCAGGCTCCAATGGTGAACCAGAGATTGTAATTTCAGGAAATTGGGCTTTTAATCCGGAAGCCACCGACTGGTTGGGTTCGTATACAAGAACAGATTTAAATTCAAGAGATTTGTTTTGAAATGCCTGGAGGAAAATCCTGGTGATTCTTCCGCCACCGATGAATCCTAAAGTTGTTGTTTTCATAGCTTAAATTTTTGATTTGATATTGGTTTAAGGTATAATTTCATCTCTTATATGATTCCGTAAATCAGACCGCTAATGGTGGCCATTAAGACAACCAATCCTACATATACAACTGTTTTTTGAGTACCGATCACTCCTCGTATTACCAGCATATTTGGCAGGGACAGGGACGGACCAGCCAGCAAGAGGGCCAATGCAGGTCCCTTCCCCATTCCGGCGGCAATAAGCCCCTGTAATATGGGCACTTCTGTCAGCGTAGCGAAATACATGAATGCGCCTACGAGGGAGGCGAAAAAGTTTGAGAAAAGTGAATTTCCTCCAACCAGTTTTCCCACCCATTCATTCGGAATGATTCCTGCCATGGAAACATCATCATGCGTGGATCCCAGCAAAAACCCGGCGATCAGTACCCCGACAGCCAGTAATGGCATGATCTGCTTGGCAAAATCCCAAGAAGAAAGCGTCCATTCCCTGTTTTCCGGATCTTTTTTGTCAATGAGTGTAATGACCGCCAGACCGGCCATGCCGATAACCATCGGAATCGCAGGTTTTGAGAAGAGAAATGCACTTGCAGCAATAATAATCCCCACAGCAAGTACATGTTGCCATTTTAGTTTGAGGATATATATCATGGAAAAAGCCATCAGGAGGGCTAAGAAAGAGGTGATGATCCACTTATTGGACCAGATCCAGAACCAGCCCCCTTCGGTCACTCCTTCACCGGGTTTTCCCCAGTTGGCGAATACGAGAATAAGAACCAGGATAAAAAAATGGGACGCTGTTTGCCACATGGGCCTTTTTTCCGGTATCGCAGAGAAATTCATCTGTTCTTCTCTCTTAGCCTTCTCCTCTTTCCTGTAAATAAGGGCCATGATCGATCCTATAACAATGGCAAATACGATAGCCCCCACTAACCGTGCAACTCCCATTTCAAACCCAAGGATCCGGGCCGTGAGGATAATGGCCAGGATGTTGATGGCCGGTCCGCTGTAAAGAAATGCGATGGCCGGTCCCAGACCTGCACCTCTTTTATGTATACTTGAAAACAAAGGAAGGATCGTGCAGCTGCAAACCGCCAGGATGGTTCCGGAAACTGAAGCTACGGAGTAAGAAAGCCATTTTTTCGCCTGCGTACCGAAATATTTCATTACCGCACCCTGGCTGACAAATACGGATATTACCCCTGCAATAAAAAATGCCGGTAAAAGGCAGAGAATGACGTGTTCACGGGCATACCAACGTGTAAGGTCAAACATGGCCATGATGGCTTCTCTGAACCTGGCGAACTCCAGCGGCATAAAATATGCAGCCACAAACACAAGGGCCATCCAGAATAGTATCTTAATTTCTTTTTTCCATTCCATGGACTATAATTATTTTATTAAAGAACTATTCGTGATAACACGAACTATTTTTTAATTTTTTTTAGAAATAGATCATGATTACATAATAAATTCCGACCCCGATGAACACGATCGATATAAACCGCCGAAACCAGACCTCAAAGGTCTTCACGCTGTTATAAAGTCTGCCCACGCCCGATACTGTATAGGCCAGAAGCCAGGCAAAGATGATTACCGGGATTCCGGTTGCTATGGCAAATACCACCGGCAGGTATAATCCGGAAGCACTGGTGATGGTCATTGGAATCAGCATTCCGAAATAGAGCACACCACTGAATGGGCAGAAAGCCAGAGCAAAAATGACCCCGAGTAATAACACATCCCAGTAACCCTTTACTCCCTTTTTCTGAAAACGACTTTTCAATCGGGAAAATCCAGGGAAATGAATATTGATGATATCAAGCATAAGAATCCCGATAAGAATCAACAGCGGTCCCATGATCTTTTCGCCGTATTGCTGAAACCATCCGGAAATTTTTAACTGATCGGCACCAAGGAACAGAATAAAAGCCAGCAAGGTATAAGAGATAGCTCTTCCAAGGGTATAAATTATCCCGTTTAAAAATACTGCTCTTCTGCTATCCACCTCCTTACTTATATAGCCAATAGCAGTTATATTTGTTGCAAGAGGGCATGGACTGATGGCAGTCAGGAGGCCCAGCAACATTGCTGTTAAAACAGGGACTGAACTACTTCCGGCAAGATTAGTGAGAAATTCTTCCATTAAAGAAATGGCAGATTATAACATCGGAGTGATATGATCTGAAATAACCTGCTTTAGTTTTTCCGGATTCATACGGGCATACATGAATCCTTCGTTGGTAATATTTATTTTTTTATCACCATGGATAATCATTAGTGTTTGCCCGCTAATGCCCAGTTCTTTTGCCTTTTCCTGCCCCTCGGTTTCATCCAGGTTATATCCCTTAAAAGGAACGCTGTCCCCATAAAGTTCTTTCACTGCTTCACCGGATACCGTTTCCACAGCCTGGCAGGTTACACATCTCCTTGTATAGTGGAAATAAAAAACTTCTATGTCATTTGCCTGAACAACTGTTTCTTTTTCAGAGGTACGATCTGGTTGTGCCGAACATGAACCACTCATGAATAATACCATCAGGATTGCTGAAAATAGGCTTAGCTTTTTCATAGGTTACTGGTTTTGAGTGAGTATTTGTTTTAGTTCATTTGAAGAGGGGAGTCTGCCTGAGAGTACAACTTTTTCGTTGATCACCAGTCCTGGGGTATGCATGATTCCATACTCCATGATTTTCATGATATCTTCGACTTTCGATAGATTGGCTTCAATGGCCAATTCTGCTAATGAATCCTTCACCGTCCTTTCGAGCTGCTTGCATTTGGGACATCCTGTCCCCAATATCTTTATTTCCATAATCACTTGTGTTTAAATTGTTCGTTGTTCGCAAAAATACGAATATAAAAGAAAAAAAACTAACGGGATATGAAATTTTTAAACAAATCCTGAGCTTCTTTCCAGTTCTCCTTATTGATACAATATTTAATTCTGGGTGCCTCTATCTCACCCTGGATCAGCCCGGCACTTTTTAATTCTTTGAGATGCTGGGAAAGGGTTGATTTTGCTATGGGAAGTATGTCCGAAAGGTCAACACTGTAACAACAGGACTCATCTGCCAGTAACTCGAGCACATAAATGCGAATGGGATGTCCCATGGCTTTTGCATACCTGGCAATTTTTTTTTGGCGGTTAGAAATTATCTCTTTTTCCATAGTAATCAGAATTTACTTGTTCGCAAAATTACGAACATTTTTGAGAAACAGAAATTGTTAATGAGCCCTTATTGCGGAAATGTCATTTACCGTTGATGTTTTAGGAGGATGCATCTGGATTGCTTATCTTGTTAAAAACGTTAGCACATGAAAATTGCGAATTACCAGACATTTAATCCGGACTGGAAAAAGAGTGAAATCAAGGAAAGAACGGAATCGATGCTCAAGGAGATTGGCGCATTGCAATACAAAATGTACGCCGAGCAAAAGCATAGTCTGCTGATTGTACTTCAGGGGCTGGATGCTTCAGGAAAAGATGGGCTTACACGTGAGCTCCTGAAGTACTGCAATCCGATCGGGATCCGAATAAAAGGATTCAAAAAGCCGACTCCCGACGAGTTTGCTCATGATTTCCTCTGGCGCGTGCATCAGGCTGCTCCTGCCAAAGGGGACATCCAGCTTTTTATCCGGTCCCACTATGAAGATATCCTGGTTCCGTCTGTTGAGGGTTATTTCGCAGAAGTTCTGATTGATCAACGCTATGGACTGATCAATGATTTTGAGAAATTGTTGGAACACAACGACACCCATATTCTGAAATTCTTTCTAAATGTTTCTTTGGAGGTCCAGGAAGAACGATTAAGGGAAAGAATCGAATTGAAGGAGAAACACTGGAAACACAAGGATGGTGATTGGGAAACCCGAAAGAAGTTTCATAAATACCTGGAGGTGTATGAAAGGATCTTCCGGGAATGCAATGATATCCCATGGCACATGGTGCCGGCTGATAAAAACTGGCAAAAGCTTTATTATGTGGCGAACGAAGTGTTAAAGACCCTGAAGAGTCTGAACCTCCAATGGCCGGAATTGCAATCCACCCTGTTTCAGGCGAAACAGCTCTGAGGACCTACCTGCGGCGCCTGGTAGTGCTTACTCCAAGTGACCCTAATAGGCCGCGGGCAAGTTCGCGTGCCACGGTCCTTCCTACCTGCCTGACCATGGTGTTTTTACTCATTTGATCGATGAAACCATCGTCCTTCTTTTTTGGCCGGGCCTTTTCAAGTTCCTCTTTGAGCTTCACCTGATTTTCTTCCTTCTGAGATTCTTCAATTTTCTCTTTCAGGATTTCGTAGGCGGTCCTGGCATCGATGGTTTTATCGTACTTGGGAACTAACTTTGAGGAGATTACAACCGATTTGATCTCCGAATCAGCCAGGATATCCATCCGTGTCATCGGTGCTCTCAAATAGGTCGCTGCCAGTGGTGTTGGAATTCCTTTTTCACTCAGCGCGGTGATTAAAGCTTCCCCGATACCCAGCGAGGTGAGTATCTCATCTGTATTGTAAAACCCGGAAATTGGGTAATTTTCAGCAGTTCGCTTGATGTTTTTCCTGTCATTTGCAGTAAAGGCACGCAGTGCATGCTGGACCTTTAATCCCAGCTGACCAAGTACATCATCAGGGATATCAGTAGGATCTTGTGTGCAGAAGAAGATGCCTACACCTTTGGATCGTATCAGTTTCACAATGGTTTCAATCTGCTCGGTGAGTGTATTTGATGCTTCTTTGAATACAAGGTGCGCTTCATCAATGAAAATGGCCAGCTTTGGTACATCGCTATCTCCCTGCTCCGGGAAGGATGAATAGATTTCTGCCAACAAACTTAACATGAAGGTAGAAAACAATTTAGGCTTGTTTTGAATGTCTAAAAGTCTGATGATTGATATGTATCCGTTCCCATGATGGTCCTGCCGCACCAGATCATACACATCAAAGGAAGGCTCTCCAAAGAATTGATTTGCACCTTGCTGTTCCAGCTCGATGATGTTTCGTATGATGGTATTTACCGTACTTGATGCAATGGCCCCGTATTCTGAATTTATAAGTTCCTGTCCTTCATTGATTGAGTATTGTAGTATTTTTTTAAAATCCTGAAGGTCAATAAGGGGTAATTGGTTATCATCACAGTATTTGAATAAAATGGAGACAACACCTGACTGAACATCGTTGAGCTCCATTAATTTAGATATGAGTACAGGTCCGAATTCAGTCACTGTTGCCCGCAGCTTTACACCGTCGCTATTTGAAATGGTCATCAACTCAACAGGCATTGGTTTGGCTTCATAGGGGAATCCTATTTTCTGATGCCTCTCTGTGATGAATTCTTTTTCTTCACCCGGCTGGGCCAATCCACTCAGATCTCCTTTCAAATCCATCAATATTACGGGAACACCTTTTTCCGAAAGTTGTTCGGCGATGATCTGCAGCGTTTTTGTTTTCCCGGTTCCGGTTGCCCCTGCGATTAACCCATGCCGGTTAATGGTCTTTAAGGGCACTTTGACATAGGTTTCCGGCAAGCACTCGCCATCAAGCATCGCTCCACCCAAAACAATAAAGTCGCCCTTGCAAGTGTAGCCTTTGTCAATATGTTCCTTGAATTCTTGTTTTCTTTCCATTACTGTATTCGTTTATGAAAAATGGGTACACTACTTTGACATTTCAATCAGTCTGCTTATTCGGTTTTCCATGGGCGGGTGGGTGCTCAATAAACTTTGAAAACCCCCATGAAAGGGATTCACAATGAATAGATGACTGTCGGCCTGACTTCCGCTGGAGATTGGATTTAAAGCCACTCCCTTACCGAGCTTGTTTAGTGCATTTGCCAGTCCTAAGGGTTTTCCGGATATGGTTGCGCCCCCTTTATCGGCGGCATATTCTCTATCCCTTGAAATAGCCATATGCATTAACAGTGCGGCAAAGGGTAGCAATAACAATCCTATCAGGACCAATGGATTCTTGTTTCTCGAGGTGGCACCGTACCTTCCTATTTGCCCTAAAAGTGTAATGGCCCCCACAATGGTTGCTGCAACTGTACTTGTTAAGGTATCCCTGTTTTTTACATGGCTCAGCTCATGGGCCATGACGCCTTCTAATTCATCATCAGTAAGTAATTGAAGGATGCCTTCCGTGGCAGCAACTGCTGCATGGTTTGGATCTCTTCCGGTAGCAAAAGCATTTGGCGTTTTTTCAGGAATCAGATATACCTTCGGCATTGGTAAATCGGCAGCGGCTGCAAGTTTCCCGACCATATTATACAGGCGAGGGTTTTCAGTACTGTTGACTTCCCGGGCTCTGTATCTTTTCAATACTATTTTATCGCTGAACCAGTAGCTGATGATATTCATAAAAAAGGATACTACAAAAGCAATGATCGCTCCTTGCATACCGCCTATCCAACCTCCTGCAACGATGAGCATGACAGATAGTATGGACAGAAAGAGAAATGTTTTGAAGCTGCCTTTCATCTTATTGTTGTTAAGAGTTTATAAAATAACTATCCAGGTTGACCTGGATGGATCATTTCGTTAAATTACTACTATTCTGCATATTTTTTTACCCCCTCTACAAATTAAAGCAAGTTGATTTGCCTATTTTAAGGACATAATGTTAAATATATTTAACAAAAAGTTATATATTTGTAAAATATAATTAATGTTATGACGAAAAAGAAAATAATAATACTACCTAAGACAAGCAGGATTCTTAATGAAATGGGGGATAATATTAAACTTGCACGATTAAGGAGAAAGTTAAGTATGGAGCAGGTCTCTGAACGTGCAAATATTAGTAGACCAACTCTGGTGGCCATCGAGAAGGGTTCCCCAACAGTAAGTCTTGGATCATACTTACTTGTACTGCAAGTATTGGGCTTAGAAAAGGATTTCCTTCATATTGCAAAAGATGATGAGTTAGGTAGAAAACTACAAGATGCTCAGATTAGTACAAAAGAGCGTGCACCAAAAAGAAAGAATTTATAATGGTCAGACAGGACAATAAACGAAGAGTATTTGTATACGCACATTGGAGAGATATGAGTAAACCAATGTTGATGGGGGATATGAAGAATCTAAAAAATCGCTACAATGAATGATATGATAGATTTTGATATGATTTTGCAAACAGATAGAGTTGTTTTACGTCCATTAATTCCAGGTGACTACAAATCATTTGATAAATTAACTGAGGATAAAGCTATGTGGATTTTTTTTACAAGTGATTTATCAGAAAAAGCTGTATTAAAGGAGTGGATTGATAATGCTATTGTGGATATCAAAAATAAAATTCGATTAGCATTAACGATAATTGATACATCAACAGGCAATCCAATTGGGTCGACAAGCATTGGGAATATTTCGTTCAAAGACAAAAGAGCGGAAATTGGTTGGACATGGATCGCAAAGGATTTTCAAGGTACAGGCATTAACAATCAGATAAAATATTTGATGATTAAGTTTCTCATAGAAACATTAGATTTTGAACGGGTTGAATTTAAGACAGATCTATTAAATAGGCCCGCAAGAAGAGCCTTACTTCGAATAGGTGCGAAAGAAGAAGGCGTTTTGCGGAGTCATACGTTGATGACACATAATCGACGGCGAGATACTATATATTATAGCATTTTGAAATCAGAATGGAGTGAAATTAAGATGAAAAATAACTGGCGGTAACAGCTAAACGCAATTTGCCCGATTGCAGGAACGTTTAAAAGTGGAAGTTGATCGAGAAGACACCAAGTGGACCTAATACGGCGTAAGCACCTTTCTCGGTACGAGTAGTATTGGTCGGGGAATTGAGGTTTTCTTCAAAGGTTTCTTTTGCGTAGCCAATGTCAAGATATGTTTCTGTTGAGATGGAAATGGATTTTGTGACAAACACTTTCAATCCCAAAAATGGACGAATGCTATAATTGGTAGCTATCCTTTCTTGAAACCGGTAGTAATCGATACTCTCGTTTGTGTCTTCCAACGTACTCTTAAAAAAGTCTGTCACCAAATCTGTACCATACTGCAACTGAAGACGTTTGAAATTTTGATGCCATTCATAACCAATACGTGGAGAAATACTGTAATAATAGTGGGTTTGTATTGCACCGTTATCGTTATCCGAATTAGAAGTAGAGAATCCAAAACCTGTTCCGAATCTCCATGCTCCGTTCTTAGCCATTCGTTTATATCCGATGCCTAAGTCGGAGAAGTTGTTTAGTTCGAAGGCATTGAAGAATCCGAAGTTTAACTCATTTTTCTTGTCCGTAAATGATTCAGCACCCTGGGAATGCACAGGTAATATAAACGCAAATGCGGCAATAATAATTAGCAATTGTTTCATGGGTGATATGTTTAGGGTGAATAAAAAATTGTTATTGATTATGGATAATCAATAATTGCGCCAAAAATGATTCTGCTAATGCTGGTTGTGAAACAGAGAGGCAGGATTGTGAGACGATTAACCGTCTATTGAGAATAGAAAATATATGCTAAAAGTTGCTAATTCAAATGGAAACAAATAAATTTACATTGTTATGGATAAGCAAATTTTGAAAGAAGTATTATTGGATCAGAGAGCTTTACGTCTAAAACCAGATGATGTATTGCGTCATCAGTCATTTGTAGAAGATAGTGAAGTTGTCGTATTATCAGGAGTTCGACGTTGTGGAAAATCAACATTGTTACAGGAAATCAGGTCAAAGCAGAACGAATCGGATTATTTCTTCAATTTTGATGATGATCGGGTATTGAAATTTACGGTTAACGATTTTCAAATTCTTACAGAATTGTTCATTGAGCTTTTCGGTACTCAAAACACCTACTATTTTGACGAGATACAAAATATAGAAGGGTGGGAACGTTACATAAGGCGACTCAGGGATTATGGTAGTAAGGTTTTTATAACTGGTTCGAATGCTTCTATGTTAAGCCGGGAATTAGGGACTCACTTAACCGGGAGGTACGTCAGACGAGAATTATTCCCTTTTTCTTTTAGAGAATTTCTAAGACTTAAAGATGTGGATTATCCGGAACCAGGATTATTGTCAACAAATGAAAAAGCCTTATTAAAGGGGCATTTCAATTCATACTTTGAATCGGGAGGATTTCCGGACTTTTTAAAGTCAGGTAATAAGGAATATCTCAAGTCACTCTATGAAAGTGTATTGTACAGGGATGTGATGGTTCGGAATAACCTTACAAATGAAAAAGAATTGCTGGAACTGGTTTATTATATTTCCAGTAATGTAGGTAAACTCATGTCATATAATAGTCTGGCAAAGGTGGTTGGTGTAAAAAATGCAACCACAATAAGCAATTATATTGCGTTTCTGCAGGATAGTTATTTGGTTTTTATGGTAAATAAGTATGATGTGTCTCTGAAGAAACAAATTCAAAATGCAAAAAAGGGATATCTTATAGATTTAGGTTTGCTTCGAACGCTTGCTTTTCATCATACAGAAGATAATGGTCGTCTGTTGGAAAATCTTGTTTTTCTTGAACTTAAAAGGAAAGGGAAGGAGATATATTACCATCATCAAAAAAAAGAGTGTGATTTTGTAATCAGGGAAAAATCAAAAATAGTAGAAGCCATACAAGTTTCCTGGAGCATTGAAGTTGAATCGACTTACAATCGGGAAATGGCCGGACTGTTGGATGCTGTAAATACTTACGGATTGAAAGAAGGATTAATACTTACGGAATCAATGGAACGTGAATTAGAAGTTGAGGGTGTGAGAATCAGGATAAAACCTGTGTGGAAGTGGATGCTGGAATAAAGATGATGCTTATTCCAAAGGGTGTGCAATTCAGGTGTGCATTTTTATTATTTGATTATGGCTATAATTCGTTGGCAGGAATCCTGACAACTTTCCTTTCCTTTTTGAATTTTATAAGCCTTTTATGGGTAAGCTCCATTCCTTTCAGGATTTTTTCCCTGATAGGATTATTTTCCTTGGTCATGTTTTAGTTTTTTGATTTTTTCAAGTTTGCTTTCATTTAAAATCTCGAATTCTCCTTCGGTATAGCCTTCAATATAGGTTAATTTCTTGTTAAGAGATTAATCAGTGTCAGCATTCCAATTCTCCAGCGATCTCCTTAACTTTCATATACATAATGGTATTCGACTAAGTATGAAGCATAAAGAGATCTATAAAGAGTATCAGGAAGGGAAAATTTCTCATCGTTTCTTATATCCAATGCCGGTTACTAATTATCTAAGGACGATTGGACAAGAAACCACCAATATTGATGCTTTTTAAGTTTGATAGTATTATACTGATAAATTCAAATAATATCTAATTTAGTAATGCCATCAACCCCAACATCATGAAGCTTCATATGCACACGGCGTTCGACAGAAGGATAGCAAAGTATATAATTCAAAAGTTAAGCCCTTTTATACTCTTCATTCTTATTATTTCTTGCGAACGTCTACCTAAGCGTCCCTTATCTTCGGATGAAATTTTTCGATATTCCGCAGGAGATACAATTGTATATAAAAGCAATTTCAGCAATTTGAACAAATTGGTTATTGATAAAGTAAGGAGAGGTTTTGCAGATGATACTTATACCTCGTACGCCTCATACCAGTATGAGTATCAGGAAGTATATCAGCATTTTCTGCATGATGAAATAAATTTAAGGACATATGATTCACTATTTGCGCTTAGCAGAGAGTGTTATTTGGCTATTCATCCTGACTGGTGCGACAGCCTGGAAAGCTTTGAACCTTATGATATGAAGGTTGTTTTTTATTCAGCTACCGATTTGATTTATCACACGGAAATTCGTTGGAAAGGGCGGTATTTTGAAGTACTCCCTATTCTTAGGACCACTCTTGGTTATTTCTTAATTGATTATAAAAGTAATGATGATGATGTATTTCAGTGTTACATAACCGGAAATAACTCGCAGAGTTATTCTGGTTATTAACACCTTTTCTTTTTTGCCTACTTTTTTCTTTTGTCAATAACTCCATTTTCTGTTAATATCATGCTGCTGGTTTGTACAAATCTGCCGGGATCCTCCGTTCAATACCCTGATGATGCAAGTCGTGATTGTAATAGTGGATATACTCTTTTACACCCTGGTACAGCTCCAGACCATCATTAGCCGGATGCAGGTATACATAATCATATTTCAATGATCTCCAGAACCTCTCAATGAAGATATTATCAATGGCTCTGCCTTTACCATCCATGCTGATCCGGATATCTTCCTCTTTCAGATATTCTACCCATTCTTCACAGGTGAACTGACTACCCTGGTCAGAGTTTATGATCTCTGGTTTTCCATGGTCCTTTATAGCCTGTTTCAGCACAGATAATGAAGCTTCTGCTTCAAGGGTATTGGATATCCCCCAGCCAACAATATATCGGCTGTAAACATCAATAATGGCCGTTAAATATAAGAACCCGTTCTTCATGGGAATATACGTGATATCGATAGCCCACACCTGATTTGGCCGGTTTATGTCCAGGCCCTTCAACAGATAAGGATGAATATACTTCTTCAAACCCAGTTTGCTCAGATTCCTCTTTGGATATATGGCCATCAGACCCATCAGGCGAAGCAGTCTGCGAACCCGTTTGTGATTAACCACAAAACCCAGGGCAAACAGCAAATCCTGCATCCGAATAACCCCTTCTGTCGGATGCTTCAGGTAATGTTCATCCATGATCCGCATGATCTCAAGGTTTTCCTGGCTTTCTCCCTTTGGAGCATAATACAAACTACTTCTGTGGACAGATAAAAGATCACATTGCTTCCGAATACTCAATTCATGCTGATTATCAACAAGATTCCGGCGCTGATTCATAGTCCGGTCTTCTTTAAGCTTTTTTTTAGAAAGTCATTCTCTATTTCCAACTGCCCGATCTTGGCATAGAGCTTCTCCGGATCAACTCCGGATTCCCCTTCGGATTTCTTGTCAAATACATCCGCTGATTTCTCCAGAAATTCCTGCTTCCATTTGCTGATCATGTTCGGATGTACTTCAAAACGCTTTGATAATTCAGCAAGAGATTCCCGCTCCTTGAGCGCTTCAATTGCTACCTTGGCCTTAAAGGCACTCGTAAATTTTCTTCTTGTCTTTTTCATAATTCACTGGTTAAAAATAATCCTTAAATTTCAACTTAACCAGTGGTCCTAATTTTGGGGAGTATTATGTTTCTTTTGTCGGGATGAATTGCGAGTAAGTGATATAGAGCTGAATGGGAAAATCTATGGGAATGTTTATAAATACGTTAGAGAAGAGACTGATGTCGACTCGCTTAGAACTTTTGAAGCCCTCTATTTCAACCTCAATTTGGGTCTCCTGAAATATGAGAACAGAGACGGAGAGATATTTGAATTCCTGGAAGTTCGGTAAGTGCAGTATCTATACGAAAGAAAGGTTCTCGTAACAACCGCCACAACAACAGCAAATAGAAAACCCCGCAAACATTGAGTTTGCGAGGCTTTATGCGCAGTCCGTAGGGGAATCGAACCCCTGTTACCAGGATGAAAACCTGGCGTCCTAACCCCTAGACGAACGGACCGTAATCTTAAGAACACCGGTAAAATTCTAACCGGAGTGCAAAAATAGAATCAAAAATGAAATTAACAAAGGAAAAGTGAAAATATATTATCCGTTGGCCACCTCTGCCGCCAGGTTGTTGAGGTCTATGCCAGAGAAGTTTCCGGATGTCATCAGTAACAGCACAAGGGTATTATCGTCGAGCTGCTTCAGATCGTCTGCAAGTTGCGAGGCATCGTTATAAACCTCCAGGTCCTCTTTACCGAAATGTTTCTTCACCTGCTCGGGTGACAGAGCCGGGAGACGCTTGTGTTTTACCACCGAGGGATTATAATATACCATCGCCTTGTCAGCCTCTTTGAGGGAACCATTGTAAAGGGGCATATATTCCACATTCAGGCTGGAGTAGGTATGCAGTTCAAGGCATGTGACAAGCTTGTGTCCCACATAGGCCTGCCTGAAGGCATCAATGGTCGCTTCCACGCTGGAAGGGTTATGGGCATAGTCCAGGTAGACGGCCCTGCTGCTCCCATTGGCAAGCAATTGCTGCCTGCGTTCAACGCCTCCGAAGGATTGAATAGCCTTGTAGAACTGGTGCTCTTCAATGCCAAGGTCCCGGCAGATTAGCAGGGCGCCCATCACATTTTGCATGTTGTGGCGTCCAATCATATGAAGTGGAACAGATCCGTATTTTGTGTCCAGTATAAACCGTTTGCCGTCGATGGTGTGGGGATGTTCTCCGTAAGGAATCTTTAGCAAGGACCAATGGCTTTTGTCCACCACATCTCCCAGAACAGGATCACCGTTATAATAAAATACCTTCCCTCCTCCGGTGGCAATCTGCAGGAATCGCCGGAACTGTTTTTTATAGCTCTCGAAGGTTCTGAAAACGTTCATATGATCCCAGGATATTCCGGAAAGGAGGGTCACATGGGGATAGTACTGATGGAACTTGGGCGTGTTGTCTATGCTTGAAGAGAGGTATTCATCACCCTCCAGAATGATATAAGGTGCATTATCGGTAAGTTTGACCTGGTCGTCGAAACAGGATATGCGTGAACTCACCATATAGTCAAAATCCTTCTTGTTTTCTTTCAGGACATGCATCACCATGGCAGTGATGGTGGTCTTGCCGTGGCTTCCCCCTATGACTACCCGTTTTTTATTTTTACTATGTTCATAAAGGTATTCAGGGAAGGAGTAAACCCTGATTCCAAGCTCCCGGGCTTTTTTTAACTCCGGGTTTGTCTTCATGGCATTCATGCCAAGGATTACTGCATCAAGTCCTGAATGGATCAGGTCAGGGTCCCAACCCATCTTTTCCGGCAGGAGTCCGTTATCCCTGAGCCTGGATCGTGAAGGTTCAAAAATCTCATCATCCGACCCGGTTACCTTGTAGCCTTTTTTATGAAGGGCAATAGCCAGATTGTGCATTACCGTTCCGCCGATCGATATAAAATGGATATTCATTATTATAAATTTATAGGATATATCGGGTGTTTTTTCCTGAACTTATGAACGGATTGTATATTTGAATGTGATGAAGGTAGAAGTGGTCCCCTGTGGTTTTTTGAAAGTCGATGCAGAAAAGATGCATAATCATTTTCCATCGGCTGAAAAATGGTCTGATTACAATTTGGATGCTGCCGGGTTTATGCGGATATCCATGAATGGACTGCTGGTGGAGGTCGGGGAAAAGGTGGTTTTGTTTGATCCGGGCTGTGCCGATTTTCTTCCTTCGAGGCTACTTGAATCCTATGGACTTGAGATCCCTTTTCCGCTTGAGGGGGCACTGGAAATTTTAGGTTATCATGCAGACCAGGTCACGGATGTTATTTTCACCCACCTGCACTTTGATCATGCAAGTGGTGCATTCCTGCGAAAGCCGGGAAGGATTGAAAAACGTCTTCCCAATGCACGGTACCATGTGCTCAGGGAGCATTTTGAATATGCAGGAAAACCTGACAGAAGTGAGACAGGTTCCTATGCTACTTTTTTATTCAGGAAACTTGAACGGTTGTACTGGCTCGAGGATTGGACAGAGGATTGGATGAGATTTCAGGTTTTCAACGGGCATACCCGTTGTATGGTGGTACCCGGGATTTTAGCTCCGAAGGGAATGGTCTGGTATCTGACAGACCTGATTCCGCTGACCAGTTTCATGCAACCTCTCATCAACAGTGCATATGACCTGGATCCTGAGCTGGCCAGGCGGGAGAAGTCGGAGTTTCTGACCGGTATCCGGGATAAAGTGGAATTTATATTTTATCATGATCCCCTCATAACGAGGATGATTTATCCATAGGTCTCAAGAAGAACTTTAAGTATCTCCTTGCCTGCCCTGGAGATTTTGGTTCCGGGTCCGAAAATGGCAATTACCCCGGCATCATAAAGATATTGATAGTCCTGTGCAGGGATCACGCCCCCGGCAATGACCATAATATCTTCACGTCCCAGGTTTCTTAACTCATCGATAACCTGCGGTATCAATGTTTTATGTCCACCTGCCAGCGATGATACGCCCAGGATGTGAACATCGTTTTCAACCGCCTGCTTTGCGGCTTCTGCGGGTGTTTGAAACAGCGGACCAATGTCCACATCAAACCCGATATCTGCATAGCCGGTACTCACCACTTTTGCTCCGCGGTCATGTCCGTCCTGGCCCATCTTGGCAATCATGATCCGGGGTTGCCGGCCCTGCCTCGATGCAAATTCCCTGGCCAGACCGCAAGCCTCCGCAAAGGTTTCATCCTGGCCCGATTCCTGGGAATATATCCCGGAAATGGAACGGATCACCGCCTTGTACCTGCCCGAAACTTCTTCAATCGCAGAGGATATCTCACCAAGTGTGGCACGATGCCTGGCCGCTTCAATTGATAGTTCAAGCAAATTACCATTACCGCTTTTTAAACAATGGGTTATGGCTTTAAGAGCCTCTTTGACATTTTCACTGTTTCTTTCCGCTTTGAGTTGCTTCAGCCGTTCGATCTGGGAAAGCCTGACTGCGGTATTGTCTACCTCAAGAATATCGATGGGATCCTCCTTTTCAAGGCGGTACTGGTTTACGCCAGCAATTACGTCTTTTCCACTATCGATCCTCGCCTGTTTCCTGGCGGCAGCCTCCTCGATTCTCATTTTAGGAATTCCTGTCTCGATGGCCCTGGCCATTCCGCCCAGCTCCTCGATCTCCTCGATCAGTTCCCAGGCCCTGTGAGCGATTTCATGGGTAAGGGATTCAACGTAGTATGAGCCGGCCCAGGGATCCAGGCTCCTGCAAATTTCAGTCTCCTCCTGGAGGTGCAGCTGGGTATTTCTCGCGATACGGGCAGAAAAATCGGTGGGCAGGGCGATGGCTTCATCAAGGGCATTGGTATGAAGGGATTGGGTATGCCCGAGTGCCGCCGCCAGAGCTTCCACGGAGGTCCTTGCCACATTGTTAAAAGGATCCTGTTCCGTCAGGCTCCACCCCGAAGTTTGCGAGTGGGTTCTGAGGGCCATGGATTTGGGATTTTTCGGGTCGAATTTTTTCACAATCTTTGCCCATAACATGCGGGCAGCCCTCAATTTGGCGATCTCCATGAAATGATTCATCCCAATGGCCCAGAAGAAGGATAACCTCGGTGCAAATGCATCGATATCGATCCCTGCGTCAACTCCTGCACGCAGATACTCGAGTCCGTCGGCCAGCGTATAAGCAAGTTCAAGGTCTGCTGTTGCTCCCGCCTCCTGCATATGGTATCCTGAAATGCTGATGCTATTAAATTTTGGCATCTTTTTGGATGTGTATTCGAAAATATCTGCGATGATTTTCATCGAGGTAGCCGGAGGATAGATATAGGTGTTGCGGACCATAAACTCCTTCAGGATATCATTCTGTATGGTACCACAAAGCTCTTCCAGGGATGCTCCCTGTTCCAGTCCGGCAACAATATAGAATGCCATCACCGGCAATACGGCTCCGTTCATGGTCATTGATACAGACATTTTATTCAGGGGAATCTGGTCGAAGAGGATCTTCATATCCAGAATCGAATCGATGGCCACACCCGCTTTCCCAATGTCTCCAACCACGCGTTCATGGTCTGAATCGTAACCCCGGTGAGTGGCCAGGTCGAAGGCCACGGAGAGACCCTTCTGTCCTGCGGCCAGGTTCCTTCGGTAGAATGCATTGGACTCCTCGGCAGTGGAAAAACCGGCATACTGCCGGATGGTCCATGGCCTCATGGTATACATGGCCGGGTAGGGCCCCCTGAGAAAGGGCGGAAGACCGGCTGCATAACCGAGGTGCTCCATCTTTTCAAGGTCCTTTTTGTCATAGGATGATCTGATTTCGATATGTTCAGGTGTTTCCCAGGTATGCATTGAACCATCGGTTCTCTTGGGGATCTCCAGATCTCTGAAATCTATGTTGTTAAAATCGGGACGAAACATTTGATAAATGGTGGTTTTGGTTAAGGTTTCAGGAGAATCTTGTTAAACCGGCGAAGCGATTCCAGAAGATTGGTTTTTAAATGGATGAAGTGTTGAATGCCCAACTTCTGAAGCTCTTCCAGTCCCTCTTTGGGGTAGCCTGCCACCACCAGGATCGGCCTCCTTCCCATGGATTCAATAACCGCAGGAGCCATGGAAGCATAAGTTTCATCGGCACTGCAAAGGACTATTAAATCAGGATCAGCTTTTTTGAAAGCTTCAATCCCTGCGTCAACAGACAGGAAGGCCGGCGGGTCCAGTATCTCATAACCTGCACAGGCAAAGAAATTGCCTGAGAAAGCAGACCGGGCAGTAGCCCAGGCCGGATTTCCATATTTGAACAGGAATACCGTTGGCCGCCTTCCGCTTTTCTCGGTTTCCAGCCTTACCTCTTCAAACATGGAAGCAATTCTGAAGGGTCTGATGGGGGTCAATAAAGGTTCAAGGGTATCTGTTTTGGGTTCCTGAACCAGTTGCTCAAGGATTACTTCATTGAAGTTAGGAAAAGAATTTGTGCCCAGCAGATGATCCTTTCCTGCGGCAATCCTGTCCATTTTCTTTTCTTTGGAATGCATTACCAACTCCTGGATGTATCCCTTTTCAAGGGCCCTCATAAATCCCCCTTTTCTCTCTGTTTCCTGGAAAATTTCCCAGGCTCTTTCGGCAACTGAGTCAGTAAGGTTTTCAATGTAATATGAGCCTGCCCCCGGATCGGCTACCCGGTCAAGATAAGCCTCATCACGAAGAATGATTTGAACATTTCTTGATATCCGGTCCGAAAAAACCGAACTATTGCCGTAAGGATGGTCAAACGGAAGAACGGTGATCAGGTCAGCCCCACCCAGAATGGATGACATGGCCTCGGTTGTTCCCCTCAGCATGTTTACATGGGGATCATAAAGGGTCATATTCCATTGAGAAGTGGTTGTGTGGATATGGACACGGCTTTCTCCTGCAGTTAGCCCGTATCCCTCACAAATTTTGCCCCAGAGAATCCTGGCTGCCCTGATCTTTGCAATCTCCATGAAGTAGTTGGAACCTGCAGCCAGGCTGAATTGCATGGTTGCAGCCACCTGAGCAGCATCGATTCCCTTGTCTGTCAGGATGGCCATATATTCATTGGCCATGGAAAGTGTGAAGGCCAGCTCTTCTGTAAGGGTGCCCCCGGCCTCCTGGATCAGGGATCCGTTCACATCAATGATTCTGAGTCCGGGTGTAGTAATCCCCGCTTCCTTTACCAGTATTTTAAGGGTATTAAAAGAGGCCACAGGAATACCTGTGGTGACCATTTTCCCTATAGGATCAGCACCCAGAAGGCCTTTCAGTTTCGAAGGATCAACCTCATGCAGAGCAGCAATGGTTGCATAATTTTTGTATAGTGCATCAGCACCCAGAAATCCCTGGAACAGAATTTCAGTTTCCCCCAGGGGAATCCCCTCAAAGAGTTTCTCAAGCATCGCCTTTCCCGGATTGGATACCTTATCAAGCTTAATCCTGATGGCCTGGGCTCCGCCTTTAAGGGCCATTTTAATGCGTGCATTGGCCTCTTCAGCATCCTTTCCGGGGAAAATATCCTGGCAGATCAGCCAACCGTTTGGGGTGTCTGTTAACGGTTTCAGTGATCCGGTATGATCCAGGTATTTCAAAGTCGCCAGATCCTCCGAACGGTAGAACGGCTGTACGGGAATACCTTCATCGGTTTTCCATACCAGTTTCTTCTCAAAATCTGCTCCCCTGAGATCGGTTTCAATTTTCTTTCTCCACTGTTCGGTGGAGATAACCGGGAAATCATTAAAAAGCTGCATGTTGCTTTGCTCTGTCATTGTACAAATTGGAAGTACAAAGAAAACACTTTGGCTTCATCTTACCAATGTTATTCAATATGATTCCGGATCATGGGAGGCCGGCTTTTCAGCATCATGCTGAAAAAGTGTAACATAATGAATAAGAATTTCGTAATATTGTTATAAAGTAGGACCATTATACCTGTTTTATGAAGCGCCTGTTTTTACTTTTCGCTGCCATTGCTTTTACTTATTTGGGCCATGCCCAGACTGTGGAAAACATCCGTGTAACCCAGGAGGGGGAACAACTTAAAATCACCTACCGTATAGGAGCCTCCACTGAATCCCAATTATTTAATGTATACCTCTCCTGTTCCATGGCCGGAGGAACCAGGTTCGAACCCAAAGCAGTGATTGGGGATGTCGGGGGGAATGTCATTGGCGGAAAGAGTTATTACATGGTCATGTGGGATGTTTTTGAGGATGTGGATGAGGTAATTGATCCTAATATAACGTTGAGGGTGGAGCTGATCAGTGACAAGGCTGTACCGGTAACCAGGAATGCACAGGCAGAGGAACCCATCGAGCCGGAACCACAGAAGCAGGAACCCGAAACTAAGATTGAGGAAAAGCCAGCCGTTTCCAGTGAGGCAAAGAAAGATGATCCTTTCCGCAGGAACGGTTTCGTGGCTTACAGCGGGATGACCGGATTTGGGATTCCAATCGGGATCAGCTTCGGTTCACTTAACAAATGGGGCTACTATGTGACTCCGTTGAGAATGGGTATATTTTCATTCGACTATTGGGATGGGTATAGTTATTCAAAAGATTTTGACCTTCATATGGTTGTTGCCGCCGGGGTAACGAGACATATTCGTTTCTGCGGGTCCCTACCGGCTGCACGGGTACGGAGGATTGGGGGGACATATGAGGGTGATGAATGGTTCCACCGATCCGTATGCTTATGCCCATTTTCTGATGGAAACCGGAGTGGTGAACGTGATTGGCGGGTTTAGTCTGACAGCAGGGATCATGTATTCGGCCGGGTATATTTACCCGGTTAATTTTGTATTTGGGGTAGGTTTTGTTTTCTGATTTTTCGGGTGATGAAAAAGTGGATATTTTTCATTGGGGTAATTGCACTGTTCCTGGCCGGATCAGTGATCCTGGCACAGACAGCCGAGGAATCGAGCGGTGTGGTAAAGATGTCCATGAAGAAGGAGAACACACAGTCCACGCAGACCAGGCAGACCACCCAGCCAAAGGCGGATGAATTCACACAACCGACAACCATCCGGATGACCAGACAGCAGCCTGTAAACCTTGCCACTCCCGAATCGACAGGATTCAGCTGGATCAGTCCCGCATTCACCAGCGTGCAGACAGCGGAGAGTACTTATCCGATCAATGCCACGGTGACCTCCGACGAGAATATCCGTTTCATCAACCTGTTTGTGAACGGTCAGTTTGTAAAAAATATTATTCCACCTGTTCCCACCATCAGGCAGATGGTCATCGATGAGGAGATGGAGCTGTCATTGGGTGCAAACCAGGTGAGGGTTGAAGCGGTAACGGTTACCGGCAAAAAGCTGGAGAGCAGCCTTGAGATTGTTTATGATATTTCAACTGCAAAATACTATGCCCTGGTCATTGCTGTACAGGAGTATGACGATTCAAATATTAACGATCTTGATCATCCCATTAAGGATGCCGCCCGCTTCATTGATGTGATCGAGACTGAATACAATTTTAGTAAAGAGAATGTAAAGTTTCTGGAGAATCCCACCAAGGCCGATATCATAGGTACGCTGCATCACATGCGCGATGAGGTTACCAACGAAGATAACCTGTTGATTTATTATGCCGGTCACGGTCATTATGATGAGGAGATGAAGACCGGTTACTGGTTACCCAGGGATGCAAGCAGGGATAATCCTGTGAACTGGCTACCCAATACTGATCTTACAAACTACCTGAACGTTCTGAAGACAAAGCATACCCTACTGATTGCCGATGCCTGTTTCAGCGGGGGAATCTTCAAGTCACGATCTGCCTTTAACAATGCACTGGCAGTGGAAAAGCTCTATAAACTGCACAGCCGGAAGGCAATCACAAGCGGGGCTTTAAGCGAGGTGCCGGATGAGAGTAAATTCATTAAGTACCTGATCTTGCGGCTTGAACAGAATACACAAAAATATTTTCCTTCGGAGCAACTTTATACAAGTCTGAAGGATGCTGTAATGAGCAACAGTAACACCGTTCCTCAATATGGAACCATCCAGAACGTGGGGGATGAAGGCGGTGATTTTATCTTTATCCGGAAAGACTAAATCATCTTTGACGGATCCACCCACTTATCAAACTCTTTCCCGGTAAGATATCCCAGCGACAGGGCAGCCTCTTTCAGTGTAGATCCCTCTTTATGGGCTTTCTTGGCTATTTCAGCAGCCTTTTCATAGCCAATGTGTGTGTTCAGGGCTGTAACCAGCATCAGTGAATTGTTCAGATTCCGGGTAATCCGGTCATGGTTGGGCTCGATTCCCACAGCGCAGTTTTCATTAAACGAGGCGCATGCATCACCGATCAAACGGGCCGACTCCAGGAAATTACTGATCATCATGGGTTTAAAAACATTCAATTGAAAATGACCGTTGCTGCCTCCGATATTGATGGCCACATCGTTGCCCATGACCTGTCCGCAAACCATGGTGAGCGCCTCGGCCTGGGTGGGATTTACCTTTCCGGGCATAATGGATGATCCCGGCTCATTGGAAGGGATGATGATCTCCCCGATGCCGCAACGCGGACCCGAAGCGAGCATCCGGATATCATTTCCGATTTTCATCAGGCTTACAGCAAGGGTTTTCAACGCACCGTGTGCTTCTACGATGGCATCGTGGGCTGCAAGTCCCTCGAACTTGTTGACCCCTGTTATGAAAGGAAGTTCTGTAAACACAGCAATATATTTTGCAACCAGTTCACTGTACCCTGCAGGAGTATTGATCCCGGTTCCTACTGCTGTTCCACCCAGTGCCAGTTCAGCTAAGTGTTTTAAGGTGTTCATGATAGCCTGGAGCCCATGATCCAGCTGGGAAACATAGCCCGAAAACTCCTGTCCAAGTGTAAGAGGTGTGGCATCCATCCAGTGGGTACGGCCGATCTTTACCACCTTCATAAACGCATCCGATTTTTCTTTCAGTGTATCTCGAAGCTCTTTTACCCCGGGAATGGTCACCTCCATAAGAACCTTAAAAGCGGCAATATGCATGGCTGTGGGGAAGGTGTCGTTGGAAGATTGGGATTTATTGACGTCATCGTTGGGATGGATCAGCCTGGTGCCTTCGCCAAGTGCATTACCCAGGATCACATGAGCCCTGTTTGCCACCACCTCGTTCACGTTCATGTTTGACTGCGTACCGGATCCGGTTTGCCAGACTACCAGCGGGAACTGGTCATCCAGTTTGCCATCAATGATCTCATCGCACACCTTCATTATCAACCGGGCTTTATCCTCCTTTAGTACCCCAAGCTCAAGGTTTGTGGCTGCGGCGGCTTTTTTCAGGTAGCCGAAAGCCTTGATGATCTCCAGGGGCATCCGGCCGTCGCCGATCTTGAAATTATCCTTTGAACGCTGGGTTTGTGCTCCCCAGTATTTGTCGGCAGGTACCCTCACCTCACCCATGGTGTCCTTTTCTATCCTGTAGTCCATAAGCCGTTCTTTTTTGTTTTAAATATACCAAAATGGCCGACAGAACAAACAGGAAATACAATGTTGTTGGATAGGGGAATTTTACGAATCTGCTTTGGCCAGCAGGATGGTAATGTAATTGATCCCGTCGGGGTCGGTTTCAACTCCTACTCCACATTGGGTAACATCAGAGCGGAGTATGGAGTCTGCACCCGTGATGAGAAGGAGCTCGGTCAGGATCAGCTCACCAATTTGAGATTCGGATTTCAAAACCAGCCCGGATCTGTTATAGAATGTGTATTTTTCATCCAGCCTCGCCCAGTGTTCGTCAAGACCCTGGATTCCTAAAGGCACCAACCCGGTGGCCATTTTGTATGACCAGAGCTGCGCCTCCTCTACCATCAGGTACTGGTGTACAAAAGGTCCAGTTTGATCATGCGTCTCCCGGTATTCCTTTACAGAGTTGTAGATTTCGGTTTCGATGCTTTTGACCTGCACAAAGCTTGAATTTTTGTCTTTACAGGAGAACAGGATGAGTGACAGGGTGGTAATCAGCAACAGACTTTTCAATTTCATAGCCTTCCGGTTTTGAATAGATTACCCGCAATTTAGAAAAAAGGTTGCTTACAGGGTTTCGATGTTTTCAACCGGATCACCAAGGACAGCTTTGTATTTACCCTCCACAATGGGCCTTTTGATCAGCCGGGGATTTTCGACCATCACTTTGATCCACTCCTGGTCGTTCAGGTGTAGCCCTTTCAGCTCTTTTCGGAAATACGCTTCCTGGGTCCGGATCATCTCCACCGGTTTTTTATGGAGCTTCATGAGCAGTATTGTCAACTCCTCTTCACTTAAAGGCTCCTTCAGATAATCTCTAACCCTGCATTCCATTCCCTTATCAATGACATGCTGCAAACCTGCACGGCTCTTTTTACACTTTGGATGATGATATACAGTATACATGATCGATGTTTAAACGATTATTCTTTTTCATCCGTGGGATTGTTCACCGGATCGGCATCCAGAACGAACATGCCCCGGCCGTGGGTGGCGATGATGACAAGGTTTTCGCGGGGGTGGATGGCCAGGTCGTGCACATAGGTGCAGGGCAGGTCGCCCAGGATATCCCAACTCTCTGCGGAATTTTTTGAAACGTAAACACCCACGTCGGTACCCACGTAGAGGATCCTTTTATTTTTAGGATCTTCGCGGATTACGTTTACCGGACCTGCAGGGATATTTGCAGAAATGTCTTCCCAGGTATCACCAAAATCGGTGGAGCGCCAAAGGTATACTGCGGCATCATCATCACGGCGCCCTGTCTGGGCAACATAGAGGGTTCCAAAATCGTATTGTGAAGCAACAATCCGGGATACCCATCTTTCGGGAAGTGGTCCGGTACGGATCTCTTCCCAGGTTTCGCCCCCGTCTTTAGTTCGCCAAAGCCTTCCGTCGTCGGTTCCCCCATAGAGCAATCCGGGATTGAAAGTGGATTCCTCCAGTGCACTGATGGTCTGGTAGCTTATATCTCCCTGTTTTTCAGGATCATTGAAAGTAAGGTCGGGACTGATCCTCTTCCATGTACCTCCCTGGTCGGAGGATTTCAGTACATACTGCACTCCATGGTAAACGATGTCTGGGTTATGATTGGACAAAAGGGTGGGAGCCATCCACTGACCCCGGTATTCAGGCTCATCGGGGAAGGTACTGTGAAGCACCCATTTAAAATCATCCGGGTATCCATCCACGGTGGCCCGGGCCAGTTTACCATAAAAGAGTGAGGCAAAGATTGTATTCTGATCCCTCGGGTCCACCACATGGGTACTTCCTTCTGCACCCAGGGTATAATCCCACCGGGTGGGTCTGATCCGGTCCTTTCCGTCTGACAGATCCACCTCGCTGTAAAAGCTGTGATGATCCTGGATCGAACCATACACCCGGAAAGGCTCATGCATGTCATATTCAATATTGTAAAACTGCGCCAGGGGCAGCTCTTCAATAAGGTTTCTCCAATTCTCCCCTTTGTCGTACGTAACACTGATTCCCCCGTCATGGGCTGCCAGGATGTAGTTGGAGTTGTCGGGGTCGATCCACATGCCATGCTGGTCGGCATGGATCTTCTCAAGGATGGGCTCAGAGGTGGTTCCGCCATCGGAGGAGACGTTGATCCAGAGCCCCAGGGTGTAGACCCTGTTCTCGTCATTGGGGTCCACCCGGATCTGGCCAAACACCCAGCCATAGGTGCCCGAATGGCCCGACATATATTTTTTTGTCTCTTCGGTAAGGCCGCTCACCTGTTCCCACGAATTCCCGGTATCATTAGAGCGGTAAATGGTGGCCCCTTTGATCACATCTTTTTTGGGACGGCCGTATGAATCAAGCTCTCCCTCCACAGCCTGAAAGGCCACTTCGTAATCATCCACAAATGCATAAACCACATCGGGATTGGATCTTGCCACATCGATTCCGGTCCGGCCCATGTATTTTGATTCGGGTAATCCGACGGTCAGCTTCTCCCATTTTTTACCCCCGTCTGTGGTTTTCCAAATCCCGTTGTTTTTGTGGTTTTCATAGGTACGGGGATCGTTCCATTTCAAGCGGGTTCTTTGCCAGGTGGTGGCATAGATCACTTCCGGATCACGCGGATCCATCACCAGGTCGTTCACCCCGCTTTCGGGACCCTTATCGAGTATTTTATCCCAGGACTGACCTCCGTCGGTGGTCTTATAAAGTCCCCTGTCCTCATTCTTCGTCCACTCGTGACCCGATGCGGCAACGTAAACGATATCGGGATTTTCCGGGTGGACCACTATTCTGGAGATTGTAAAGGTCTCTTCCAGTCCCATATGGCTCCATGTCTCACCTCCATCGGTGGTTTTCCATACCCCGCAACCGGGGTTGGAAGACCTGAATATATTGGCCTCACCGGTTCCTACCCAGACTATGTCAGGATCGGATGGGGTTACAGCCAGGTCCCCTATTGTTGAAGTCCCCTGGTGTTCAAACACAGGTACAAAGGTGACCCCTTCATTGATACTCTTCCAGACCCCCGATGAGGCGGCAGCCACCCAAATAGTATAGTTTTTCCCTTTGGGCCCCACCGCTTCCACATCGGTGCAACGCCCACTGATATTGGTCGGTCCGATGAATTGCCAGTGAAGCAGTTTGAAGGGTGATTCGCTCCTCATCTTTTCGTGCTTTTCATACATGACAAGCTTATCGGACCCCTTAAGAACGGGATTTTTAACCTGGGCTAAGAGGATGGCCGGGCCCATCAAAAGCATAAACGAAAGAAATTTGGGATTCATGGTAGTTGAATTAAAGCAGGTTTAAAATTAATGATTTTTCAATGTGTTTAGTTTTTTGTAACTTATTTGCATAAACGGTGGTTCCAGTCCACACTAAACCTGCACTTATGAAAAAGATTATGGCCCTGCTGATAGCCGGAGTGCTGTTTTCCGGCACATTGAATGCTCAGATTCATCTGTTCATTGAGGAGCAGGTGTTAACCCTGCCCGACGGAAAAGTTACTGCCTGGGTATTTCCCGCTGCTGCAAGCCAGGAGGAGACCCTGAATGACATGAAAGAGTACCTCAAGGATCGAAGCGATCTGAAACTGAAAAAGGAGGGTGATGAAATGCTGATTGCTGAAAAAGTATCACTGCCTGCCATTACCACAAAAAGGGGAGACCTGATCGGTTTATGCCGCATATCAGAGCAGTATTACTCCATGGCCATCATTTTCAAACTGGGCTATGATATCTCACTTTCCGTCGCCGAATGGCCCAAAGAAATGGAGAACCTGCATCAGTACGTCAAAACTTTTATGACCTTTCACTATGAGCAGGTCTATGCAAGGCGGATCAACGGTCTGGAAAAAGAGATTAAGGAAGTTGAAAAAAACAGGGATCAGACCGAAAATAAGATAGGAGGGATCACGGATAAAATCAACAATAACAGTAAAAAGATTGCCAAGGAGACTGATACTGCCAAAATCAATGAATTGCAGTCGGAGATAAATACCCTTGAGGCTGATATGAAACAACTGATGGATGCCCTTCCCGGGCTTGAAACCCAACTTGCAAGCCTGAAGAAGCAGGTCGACCAGAACCGGTCAGAATCCAATACCTACCTGAGTACCATCGCGACTCTCTAGGGTTCGTAATTACTGTATGGATTTATCAATCGTCATACCGGTCTATAATGAACAGGAGAAAATCGGGCAAGACCTGATAGCCGCCTCAGATTATCTTTACAGTCGCAAGATGCGCGGTGAGATCATTGTTGCAGATGACGGCAGTACAGACCAGACCTCTGAAGTGGTTGCAGCGACCACAATTCATGAGGGGGTCTCCTTACAAATAATTAATAATAAGGTACATACAGGTAAGGGGTATGCAGTAAAAAATGGCATATTGCAGGCCCGGGCAGACATAATCATGTTCATTGACAGTGGTAGCTGTGTTCCCTTTGACAACATCGATAAAGGAATAGAATTACTGAACACCAATACCTGCATGATCGCTCACGGCTCAAGATTCCATCCTGAAAGTAAAATCAAGAGGTCAAATAACCCATTCAGACGTTTCATTTCATACCTGTTTCGCAGGCTTATCCGTTTTATCGTACATATACCTGATGACCTGAAAGACACACAGTGCGGACTGAAGATCTACAGGAAGCATGTAGCCCATGAACTCTATGCCGAGTGCCTGACCGACGGATTTATGTTTGATATTGAGATCATCCTGCGTGCCCGTAAGCATGCATATACTATCAGGGAGTTTCCAATAGAATGGACTTCTGATCCTGACAGCAGACTCTCTGTGAGGCGCACACTATTTAACATGGTTACAGAGCTTCGGGGAATTCAAAAAACACTAAAGACTTAGAACCCTTCCTTCCCGAACTGGTACGCATCCCAGAGATCCTTCCGGAGATAGGCCCTGATTTCCACCCCGGGCCTGAGTTCCCGGTAGCTTTCAAAAAGTGGAACATAGAGATACCTTTCTCCCGGTCCGGGTTCCTCGTAAAGCTTTCTGATCAGATCCTGTTCAAGGGATGGATGTATGATAACAAGTGGTGCTGCAGCTACACCGTAATCCATTTCACTAAAAAATCCAACATGGGAGAATTCACGCAGGTACCAGGGTAAAGGCCAGTAATCGTTTTCAGGAAAGACCACTTCAATGGGCATCTCATGACCTTCCGGAACCACAGTGCTTATCATGTCAATCTCACGGGCGATCTCCGGAATATCCGTCCCTGTCTGGGCATAAACATATGGATTACCCGGCATTGCGCAATATCTGAAATTAAGCTGTATACCGGTCCAGGCCCAATAGAACCCACCCAGGATAAGGATGGTGATCAGGCCCCATCGAATATACTTCCTGGTCTTGATTTGAAAGAACCTGATGATCCCGTATCCCGATAAGAACAGCAAGCCCGGATAAAACTGAAGCAGATTCCAGGGTGTCTTGTATGGCAGGGCTGAATAAATAAATAAAAGGACAATGCTGTATAATCCTATAAACAGGATCAGGGTTTCAGCGCGCTCCCGGTTTCTTTTCCGCAGCAGGAACAGAAAGCCGGCAAGGCTTGTGATCAACAATCCTATCTCGTTGAGCAAGATTGAAAGATAGAAATACCATGGGTGTACATGGGCATCTTCCATCCCCGCCCGTTTAAAATAGAGTACATAGGTCGAAACAGAGTCAATAATACCCTGTGGATTCGAAAAAAATGAACTGAAAAAGAGAATGGAAACACCAGCAGCACTTAACAATACAATCAGCAAATGCAGGACAGGTATATGCATTTTTCTTTCACCAACCAAACGCTTTGTTCCTCCTGGCAGAACTGTAGTAAAGAACAGAGCCAATGTGGCGGCAGCAAGACTGATCACGCAGGTTTCTTTGGTAGCATGCATGAAACCCACAGACGCCCCGGCCAGGACCAGCCATACAATCTTCCTGTCTTTCAGGTACCGGAAAGCACTTATAATGAAAGCAAAACTAAAAAAAGTCAGCAGGCTTTCATGGATATAATACCTGCCGTAAAAAACCAGTCCGGGCGCTACCGCAATCAGTGCGCCAATCATCAAAACCAGTTTCCATTTCAGTTCCTTTCTGATCAAAAGGAGAAGCGCCAGGAGAAGCAAACTGAAGAAAGCAGGCACCCGTCTCAGTGAAGATTCGTCAAGTGAGGAATAGGTTCTTTGACCTTTCAGGCGGGCTGATATCAGGGTGGCGTAATAAAGTGACGGTCCGTGGTACTCCGATTTATCATAGTGGTAGCTTCCTGATTCCAGGAGAATCCCGAGTTTATGTGCGTTTACAGCTTCGTCGTTGTGCATGGGACGAAGCTCTGGCCTGATAAAACGGACAAGCCCTCCGGCAATGAAAATGAGCAGGAACAGAATTACATATTTACCTGGAAAGCTCAACGGCCGGGTTTTCCGTAAATCTCAATTTCAATATAATGATTCAGCCTGTTATCCGTATTGCCATTGGAATACAACCGGACGTATCTGCCAGTAACTCCCCGACCGTCGATCAACCTGCCTTTATTGCCTTCTATGTAGTGAAAGTCTTCTCCCACACCAAAACCAGTGGAGTTGTCGAGATCATTGTTATACAAAGTGCTCACATTGACTATAAAATCCGGATCATCGGCAGCCTGAACCACAACATCAAAGTAGACCCTGGCTTTCTGGTGATAATGCCACAGAGCGATTGCATAAATGGTACAGGTTTCTTCCAGGTCTATGGTAATATACTGCAGGCCCTCGTCCAGCTCCATATAGTATCCGTCGGCCGCATCCTTATCTCCATCTGTAACAAGGTCGGGCTCGCCCAGCAAAGGTAAATCACCACCACATTCAACCAATTTGCCCAGAGCAAGGTTCACTGTGCCTTTGGGAACAAAAAGCGGGGGGGTGGATATCTCCCAGCTCCTTTCCAGTTTGTCGATCTCCAGATCCTTAGGCGTACCCACATACATGGGCATGGGGTATTTAAGGGTCAATTGCTCCAACTTCTGGGCAGATACATGATTCAGATTTAGTATGCCTATGGCTGCAACTGCAATGCATTTTGCACAGAAATACGGAATTTTTATATTCATGAATTTTACCGGTTTAATCGTTCCACTATGCCATTTGCCCTTGCCTTGTGATCGGGATTCCCGGTTGTTGTAATGAATTGAAGAAGCCTCTCCCTGGTCTCCTCCGGGTATTCCCACCCGGTATTATCCGCAATGGTCAACACGGCAGCCTCTTTCTCATTTCTTAATTCCTCAACTGACAATAGTTTCAGTGCCATATCAAGCGCCTCTATGCTGGTGATACGGCTTAGTCCGGAAATGACGATCTTCTTTTCATCTTCATTTGAGGCCATCTCCCAGGCAGCACGGATCTCTTCCAGTTTTTCAGGAGAAGTCATTTGCATGTCCGAGACAACCACTTCAACCGAGGCCCGGAGAGATAGGGTGTGTTTTCTCTGATCGTCCGTTGACTGAACAATATGCATCAGATTCGGAAGAGGAGAGGCATCTGGCCAACCGGAGAGCGCTTTGATGGTGGCCAACTGGATTTCATCATCATCCGATGCCAGGAATTCCAGCAGGATGGGTAGATCCTTCTGATCTTTTATTTGTCCGACTATACTGATCAGTGAAATGGTAGAGACCTGGTCTGTACCGGCTGAAAGAACCTTAATTATTTCACCGGATCGGTCTGATCCATCCGGGAGTTTCTGAGTTATTGAAAGAACAGCCCGTTCAGCTTCCATTCGCTCTCTTCTGGATTGCGCGTTGACCAGCAGTTCGATCAATTGTGCAAGTGCATCCGGAGGTGCAATTTTTCCCAGGGCCCTGATGGATTCTGTACGCACAGATGGATCCGTGCCGGATGCTGAAATGAACAAGAGAGGAATGGCTTCAGTGATATTCCTTTCACCGGTACTGAGGATCAGTTCCGCCTTTTTATTTCCGCCGGTCGATTCAATGGCGGCCAATATTGAATCATTGGTGTAAGGTGCTGCAAGGACATTCAGACTCTGTCGCGCCATTTCCTTTTCGGATCCGCGCATCTCAGCTGCTATCCCGGCGAGCAGGGAAGCATCTGACGGAATGCCGACGCCCGGGAGGGCCTTTATGGCAGCCTCCCTGATAAACGGATCATCATCGTTAATCGCTTTCATGATTTCAGGCCGTACGGAAAAATCTCCCACATCAGCCAGGGTACTGAACAGGAATAATTTTGACAATTCAGGCAGGGAAGGAACTTCCGAAAAGAGCCTCCCGAGGTTTTCCGGATTCGGGATCATATAAATCAGAGAGATGATCTGCCTGTGGAATGCGGGATTCTCATTTTTCAAATGGTCTGCAATAAAATCTCCGGGTTCTTCATCAGAAGTGACGAACATGCCTTTTAATGCAGTATTTTTCAGGGATGGAGGGGGATCGGATTCAAATACCTGGATATAGTTGTGCACGGAAAGATCTGCGCACTTCAGCCAGGAAGCAGCAACTCTCCATTTATGGTCACCTGCTGCTTTGTGAAAGAGATCCTCCAGTATGTCAGCACAAGCCGGATTTCCGATAGTACCCAGTGCGTCAATGGCCGCAACTGCCACCTGGCTATCCGGATCGCCGGTCAGTTCCCTGATTTGCTGAATGGCATGTATATCCTTTCTGACAGCAATTGAATGAAGAACAGCCAGCTTTGTTTTGTTCCCGCTTTGCAGCAAGGCAGCTCTCAAAGCCTCATCTGCAACTGCTCCGGGTATTTGCGTAAGTGCACGCAGGGCTGATTCACTCAAGAGGGGATCGGATATCATTTTTGAAAGTACAGGGACAGAGGTTTCGTTTCCGATGATTCCAAGTTCCCTGCATATAATACGCTTCCCGGCCTGCGTTGCATCTGAACTAAGGAAATCGAGCATCATTGTTTGGGTTTCGAGCCTGAGCCTGGGATCATTGTAGACCCGTTTCATCAGGTCCTGGAATTCCTGCTGCCAGGCGCGGCTCTGGTCATAATCATACACTGAGATCTGCTCCAGGATCTTGCTTATCTCCCCGGATACCTGACCATTGGTTTCATTTTGAGCTTCAAGATACATGGGAGATACCCAAAAGGCGAACCATGCAATCATAAAAAATACCTTCAATACGGAAGTTTTCATTATTGGTAGTTTAAGGAATTCCGGTTCTATAAATGCCATGGTCCTCTCATGTGTCCGCTGAGCATCCTGTTTGCTTCAGGATTATCTATAAAAGCTTCCTTAACAGGGTCCCATTTGAGTTTCTGTCCAAGCCTGATGGCTATATCGGCCTGATGACAGACAGCATCAGATCGTACGGCTGTCTCAATCGGTGAGATGACCGGAGCCGATGTTCTGATGGCATCAAGGAAATTCCTCCTGTGGTCATTGCTCCGGGGAAGTTGTATTTCATCAGGACCAATAACTGTTTGCAGAAGGGATTTCGGTTCAGCATCCATATATCCCCGGGCCACATAAATCCAGCCTTTTGAGCCTTCAAACATGATGCCCATGGAAGTAGGGATATCAAACCGGGAATCCCGCTGCCTCAGTGAGACGTGATCGGTATGCACCAGCTTCACACCGTTTGCATAGGTATGGATAGCCTCCCAGTATTGGATGGTATCGTACAATCCATCTTCAGCAATGGTCCCTGTTCCCTCTACCTCAACAGGGCCGGTCAGGTCCGCATCCACAGCCCATTGGGCAATATCAACATGGTGGATACCCCAAGCACCGCTAATGCAGCCTACCGAATAATCATAGATCAGTGTGAAATTCCTTGTGCAGCGCAGTGATGTGTATGGCACCTCAGGAGCAGGACCGAGCCAGAGATCGTAATCCAGATAATCAGGCACCTGCTCCACCGGCTGGACAGGGACCTGTTGATAGCTTGCCGAGGCGATGATGATTTTTTCAAGTGTTCCCAGTTTTTCATTTCTTGCCAGTTCGCAGGCAAAACGGAAACGTTCATCAGATCGTTGCTGCGTCCCAAGCTGGAAAACCACACCAGACCTGTTTATGGCTTTTCGCATCTCAAGGCTTTCACCGAAAAACCGGCTCAACGGTTTCTCATAATACATGTGTTTGCCCATCCGGGCTGCTTCCAGGCCTATCAGTGCATGCCAGTGGTCCGGGGTGGCAATCACAATGGCATCAATATCGCTTCTTGAAAGCAAGTCCCGGAAATCATTATAAACAGTACATGCCTTGTCCCCGTTGTGTTTATTAATGATTTCTGCAGCCCCTGAGGCATGCTGCCTGTTCACATCACAGACGGCTGCCACATGCACATCACCATGTTCAATAAAGGACCTTACATGACCGGTACCCATTCCACCCACGCCAATGAATCCCAGGTTGATCCTGTCATTTGGCATTATACTGCCACTGCCGGTAAACACACTGGATGGCAGTATGGTGGGGATAGCGAGGGTTCCTGCGGAATATGCCAGGGTTTTTTTCAGGAATGTCCGCCTGTTTGGATTGCTTTCAGTTGTCATTGCTTAGCCTTATTGTCTTGTTATTAAAATACTCCATATTCTGTCGTATTTCAGGTCTTTCCTGGTCCCAGTCAAATGAATACTCCAATCCGAAAAGGGAAGGTTTGATACCAAGGTCATGGATCAGTTCCAGTACATGATCAAGGTTCAGCACCCCTTTACCCCAGGCAACATCATGCCCTTCGTTACTGAATTCATTCAGATCGTGCATCTGGATGGTAATAAGCCTGTCCTTCAGAATATTTACCGCGTCTGAAGGTTGGATGCCGGACCTGGCCCAGTATCCAAAATCACCACAGGCACCGATCAGGGGACTTCGATCCTTGCAGTATTTCATGATATTCCCGGGATTCCACCAGAGGGGTGAAATATCATTCCTGTGGTTATGAATGGCAAGCTTTATTTGATACTCCATGCAGTACTTTTCAATCATATCCAGGGCTTCCGGTTTCGGTTCTGATATGAAAGTCTCAATCCCCATTTTCCGTCCGAATTCAAAAAGTTTCCTGCATTCACCTTCATCTTCAGGTATATCATGAATATAATAGTTTACAAGGGTTACCCCGGCAGAAAGAAACTTTTTCCTGATGCGGATCAGCTCATCTTCATCCAGGTGATAATCAAAATTTCCGGCGATCGTTTTACTGACCTTCTGGACATTCAAACCGTCCAGGAAATGGATACCCATAGCGGCCGCCGTATCAATGGTCTCAAAAAGCGTATTTGTTTTATAGCTGTATGCGGTAAGTCCCAGGCGCCAGCCCAGATTTTCCTGAGCCCTGATGGCCGGAGTTACTTTATTGCTGGGTATGGTGGGTGCATCCAGATTACCCATGGCAAACCGGATGGCATCGAAGTAATGTTGCAGGACAACAGGATTCCAGTTTAAATGGGCATTATGTCCAAGGGAGGTGTAAAAAACCCTTCCCCTTCCGTAATTCCTTACCCAGCTTATGGCTATATCCTTATCTGCACGCCGCTCCGGCAGGATATACCGCTCTTCACTCATATCAGTTCGTTCTGTATCAATGGATAACAGAATACGGAGTTTGTCCCTGGTGTATGGTTCGGAAAACTGGAATACCTCATCGCTTACATCAAAGCCCTTTCCGTTAAAAGCCCTGTTTACCGGATGGTCGGGCTCATCAAGTTTTAAGGTAATCCATTCGTCAGGTTTCCATGGATGCCCTCCGTTCTCATATCCCCCGAGCATCTCACCATACTCCGGGAACTGGTCATAAACAGGCCACTGGCAAAAAGTTGCCCCGGCTGCATGAATACCAATGAAACCCTTTCCGCTGTATATATATTCCAATAGATTGTTTCTCATCACCGGATCATCGAACAGTACTCCGGCTGTATTATTAAAGCAAATGGCATCAAATTGCTGCAAAACCTCAGGCTTGAAGATCAGTGTATCATTGCTGAACCAGGTATCCCATTCTCCTGTTTCCTCGCCCATGAGTTTGAACATATAATTGGCATATGGGATGGATGGATGGCCATTACCGGCTCTGCCATTCTTCATATTCAGGGTAAAAACAAGCAGTTTCCCCCGCGTTTCGTCTTTGGAGCCAGCTTCCCCCGGAAGCGCATCCCTGATCAGGTTTTTTGCAGAGTCAGGGATAGTTGCGTAAAAACCGGCTGCCTCACTGCCCGTTACTATTTTCTGTGCATCTGCAAGGTTGGTACATGCAATGATAAGGATAAAGATAAGCGTTGCTGTTTGACGCATTGTTTTGTATAGTTTAGGTCAGTTTCTTCAAAATACCAACTAAATTTAATACTCTTCATCTAATAAACTTACCTCATAAATTATTATTTAGATATTTATTTTTCCGGATGGTATTCTTGCCCTGACTATTTAATGATTGTTAATGTTATTAGCCTTGATATTTTAATACTAAATGATTGGGCTAAATATCATCTTTACCAGGCCTTCCGTTTTTGCCAAAACAATTGTACTTTTCTGATTCAATCTAAAAGCGTCTCATCCATGCAACGATCCGTTTTCTTTTTTTGCCTGCCCTTCCTGTTCCTGTCGGTATCGGGTTTATCTCAGACAGATTTAAATACTGGAATTGAGAAACACCTGGTTGATCTGGAGAATCTGTACAAGGAGTTGCACCAGGCTCCCGAACTGTCGTTCATGGAATTTAACACTGCAAAGAAAATGGCCGGTGAATTGCGTTCACTCGGATTTGAGGTGCATGAAGGTCTTGATGGAAATACACTGCTTGGATTATACCGCAACGGGGAGGGACCGGTGATCATGGTCCGCACTGACCTGGATGCCCTGCCCATTGAAGAGAAAACCGGGCTTCCCTACGCCAGTAAGGTGGTAGTAAAAGACCTGGAAGGCAATGAGACAGCTGCCATGCATGCCTGCGGGCACGACATGCATATGACCGTATGGACCGGGACCGCCCGGGTGATGGTCGATTTGAAAAATCAATGGAAAGGTACCCTGATGATGATCGCACAGCAGGCGGAAGAGCGGAGCGGCGGAGCGAAAAATGTTCTGGAGGCAGGACTCTATGAGAGATTCCCGGTCCCCGATTATGCACTGGCCTATCATGTAAGTGAAAAGTTCCCCACGGGTACCATCGGATACAAAAGCGGACAGGTTATGGCAGGAGTCAGCTCGGTAGACATCACCCTTTTTGGCAGGGGTGGGCATGGTGCACTCCCCGATCAGACCATTGACCCCATCGTGCTGGCAGCCAGGATGATCATGGACATCCAGACCATCGTAAGCAGGGAGCTTTCACCGATGGACCCTGCAGTGGTGACTGTTGGATCCATCCACGGCGGAACCAAGCACAACATCATTCCTGAAGAGGTAAAGCTTCAGCTGACAATTCGCTATTATGATGAATCAGTGGGGCAGTACATCGTTTCTGCACTAAAAAGAATCGGAAACGGTCTGGCTGCCTCAGCCGGATTGCCTCCGGAGAAATACCCTGTGGTGAAGGTACAGGATGAGTCCACGCCCCCTGTGATCAACAACCCGGAGCTCACCAACAGGCTTGTTCCGGTATTAAAGACTGCCCTGGGAGCGGATCATATCCAGGAAGCCAAGGCCCTGATGGTTGGGGAGGATTTTGGCCAGTACGGGCTCACCCCCGAAAATGTTCCTATCAGCCTGATGTGGCTTGGCAGTATCAGCCCCGGCAGGTTCTCTTCAGGGGAAACTATCCCGGGCCTGCACAATGCTTATTATTATCCGGATTATACTGAAACCATCAAAACCGGAGTAAAGGGGATGGTTGTGATGCTTCAGGAGCTCTTTGGTCGCTAACCTCACCCGGCAGCAATTACTGTTTCAGGGCTGCTTTTGTAAAGATATAATCCGGAATTTCCTGGTCAAATTTTACACTGTTAAACCTGAATTCGGTGCCCTCGCCATCCTTTAACATATCCTTATAGACCATGGTCATGGGAAACCACCGTCCCTGAATTTTTTGTACATCAGAGAGGGTTGTACGTTTGAGCAACTGACCTCCTTTGGCAAACATCTCCTGCTTCAGGGGAACAAACCGTTCACAATCCACCCACACCTTTTGTTCGTAGTAAGCTACATTATCCACATTGGCCACCAGTTCCAGTACATAGGTGTCCCTGCCATCAATCTCTTCATGACCCGAAAGGGCAGCGTCATATACCTCTGTAAGTTTTCGGTCATCCATCATATCCTCATAGGAGAGGTCGGAACCCATTACTGACTGACGCAACATATGTCCCGAGATCTGAATGATCCGGTCGGTAGATGGAGAATAGATCCATAGCTGATCTTCCAGTTTAAGCATTTTTGTCCCCTGTTCACGGGCAGGAGAGAGGTATTCGGTAAAGGACTGTTTATCCCCCACCGAGTAAGTTCTGGACCCAACGGTCCGGCTTGAGCGGCGTCCGTGGATAATCATATCAGATTCAAATACCCTGTTTTCTGAGGACATGTTTTTGTCGACAGTCTCCAGTATCTCCTTTGCCTCCTGTGCGCACAGCGAAAGACCAGCTGAAATCATAATCCCTGCAAATATTACTTTTTTCATCTTTTTTCTTTTGTTTATTTGACTAAGCATTGTACCCTGAGCACTGTCCCCTGAGCACTGAGTACTGAGTACTGAGTACTGTTATACTTCCAGCTCCTTGAACAGTTGTGCGGTTTTGCGTTTGTATATTGCAAAACCTGCCAGGGCATTTCCAAGAACAGTGGCGATAACCCCAGGAATGAAACCGACTACATACATGGATGGGGTCACCTGTGCCCTGAAAACAGAGGGCAACATCATTCCCATGCTGCCGGTTAAGGCAGAAAAATCCATTCCATGGGTTTGCAGCCTGTAGGTAAGTGCCAGCCCCAGAACCGTTCCTGCAAAAGAACCGATGACCCCGATCAGGATGGCTTCATAAATGGTGGTTCTGTAGATATGCCTTTTCTCCTCTCCCAACGCAAGACGTACCCCAAATTCACTGTACCTGCGAAGTCCCCCGAGAAGCCCGGTGTTCCAGAGAACGATGGACATCGCAATGATGAATATAAAGACCATGATTCCCACCATATTTTCAGCGATGGAGAGGTAATCGGCCATTCCCGCTTCTTCGGCGAGCCTGGTCATTTTGGGTGAGAATTCATCACTCTCCACACTGTATTTTGCATTGAATGTATCGGCCAGGTTCCGGGCGGCCATGTCATCGTACGGATGATCCTTAAAAAATCCCAGAATTTCGTTTGCAGCATCCTCCATATCGAGGGCCAGCTGTGCATCCGTTAAATCCATATAGATGGCCCCCCGGTCCAGTACACTGTTACCAAACCTGAGGGTGCCGCTCACCACAAAGGTCTTAAACATCATACTTCCATTCATGGTGGAGCCGAACAGGGTAACCTCATCACCCACGGACACCCCGTACTTTTCTGCGAAATCATCGCTGATCAGCGCTTCCCCCGGTCTTCCCGGCAGCTTTCCCTTGACAATGGAATTCTGAATGTTCATTCTTTTCACCTCATTACTGGCAGGATTAAGAATATCAATGGCTGTTGCCATGGCCGGGCCCTGTCCCCGGGTCTCTCCGTTTTCATCAGGAACATCCAGTAATCCTCCCGAAAGGATCCTTTCGGTCCACTCCAAATCAGGGTACTCGGCCTGCAACTGTTTTTTCAGACCGGAAACGCCAAAAAGTGCCAGATCGACGGGTACCTGGTCGGAGTTTTCCGAATAGGCCCGTGTGGTGACCTTTACATGACCTGAAGAAAATTTGGCGTTCATATCGATCATATCGGTCATCACCCCTTTAAAGAAGCCGCTCATAAATACGGTCAGAAAAACGCCCAGGGCCACAACAATCACCGGTAACAGACTCCGGCTTTTGTCCCTAATTATACCTTTAAACAGAAATCGTATCATTGTAGTTTTCCTTTTAGAGCCTCAGTGGGTTTCATTTTTGAGATCTTGCGTGCTGGCATGTAGCTCACAATGGTAGCGGTAATGACCACGATCAGTACTGTGATCAGAATCAATCTGAAGCTGTAATAGGGGTAGATTGATTCAGCAAGTGGCAGATCGAAGTCCATATCCTGGGCATAATCCATATTGATACCTGTTTTATTCAGCCAAAGGAAGAGGGGAATGCCGTAAAGTGATCCCAGGAGGATGGCCAGGATGCTGTGTGCACCTCCTTCCACTGTAAAGATTCCTACCACCTGGGCTCTTGTAAGTCCAAGTGCCATATAGGTTCCGATCTCTTTTTGCCGGCGAAAAATGGAGAGCACCTGTGTATCAAAGATGGCAATCAGTGCGATAATCAGCAGCAGACCCTGTAGAACAGAGCCACCGAACTTCTTTGACTGGATGATCTTCTGCATATCTGCCAGCAGGAAATCGTTGTCCTTGAAATCCCATCCTTCCAATTCCCGCATTTCAAATCCCTCTCCGGTTACAAGAAGGGTGGCCTCATTTTCCATTCCCATCATCTCCTGAAGGTTTTGTATGGAGAGATAGACCTGGCCTTTGTCCACAGCTGGAACATCACATTTAAAGATGGATGCGATCTCTATTTCCCGGGCATCAAATGTACCGTTTTTGTCACGCCACCGGACCAGCAGGTTGTCTCCTACGTTCAGCTTGGCCGATTGGGCCATGCTTCTGCCAATAATGGCATAATCGGTTCCGTTTGATGAAGGCAGGTCAGCGGTTGGCAGGCTTAAGATGGTCTGTTCGGGATCTACTCCGCGGAGGGTTACACCAATGGATCTCCCCTGCGGATATGCGGTTGCCTGCGCCACTAAAACAGGTGCCAGGTTTTTCTTCTCTATTTCGGCAAGGACCTCATTGGAGAGTGGCCGGTGTGAATCTTCGATGGTATACGGGTCGAACCGGTCATACGCGGGATGCCAGAACTGTCCCTCTCCGGTTTCCCATGCCCGGGTATCCCTGCTACCCTGCCTGTTCCATCCATCGATCATTCCGTTGTAGAAAATGATCAGGACAAAAGCAAAGGAGAGAGCGATGACATTGAGCCAGGTTCTCAAACCTGCACCCAACAGATTTTTAAATGCCAGATTTAATGAGAGCATGATTTCAGTTTTTTGAATGCATATTGATTTCGTCCTTCACGACTTTTCCGTCCTCTAGTGAGACCTTACGGTTCAGGTATTGCATCACCTTTTCATCATGGGTGGCAAATATAAAAGTGGTATGAAGCTCCCTGTTCAGATTTTTCATGGTCCGAAGAATGTGATGGGAGTTTTTTGAATCCAGGTTGGCGGTCGGTTCATCGGCTAAAACGATCTCGGGTTTTTTCACCATCGACCGGGCTATGGCCACCCTCTGGCACTCGCCTCCCGACAACATTGAGGGTTTTGATTTGATCTTATCGGTCAGGCCCACCCACTCCAGTGCATCCATCACTGCTTTTTTCCTGGTCGTGGCAGAAAGTTTCTGCAGCAATAATGCAAATTCAACATTCTCGTACACCGTATATACCGGCAGAAGATTGTAGGTTTGAAAGATAAACCCGATGTGTTTGTTCCGGAGTCTTGAGGATTGCTTATGACTCAAAGAAGCAATCGATCTGTCCAATACAGTAACCACTCCCCCGGAAGGGGTGTCAAGGGAGCCGATGATATTGAGTAAAGTTGTCTTTCCCGAACCGCTGGGACCTACCAGGCCTAAAAATTCACCCCGCTCCACGGTGAGACTGATGTCGTTCAGCGCGGTGAAATGGCTCTTCCCGACGGGGAAGCTTTTGATCAGCTTTTCAATTTTAATAACTGTGGAATTTTCCATTGTATTATTATTTAATGATTCAGTACAAACATGATTTGAATGCCCTTTCCGGCATAGAGGTTTTGTTCAATTTCCTGTGTTGGAATTCTGTAATCCTCGGGGTTCCAGTAAGCCATCAGGTAGAGGGAGAAATGCCTGAAGTCCCTCTGCAGATTGATAAAATTATAGAGACTTGTATTTTCCCAGTCGAAATATATGATTCCCTGGATATTGCTGAACAGCCCCAGGGGGTATGAGAGGGAGAGCAGGGAAAAAGTAGTGGTATTTTCAAATGCGAATGGCTTTTCATCATATGAGGCCAGCAGTTGTTCGAATATCACATAAATTCCATTTCCAACGCCAAATGTGTAATCAAGCCCGGCGCTGAAAATTTCCTGGTTGGAAAACATGTCCAGATCTTCACTGTTGTTGACCCACGATCCTTCCAGCCAGGCCCCCACAACCAGATCGACTTTCAAATCGAAACCGATTCGGTTTTCCTGAACTTTGTCATACTCCGGGATGGCCGGGTTCACTCCCCTGGTATCTGAAACCCGGTGATGAAAGGAAATGGCTGCTTCACCGGCGGGAATGGGCGATTGGAGTCTTCCTCCAAACTCTGGAATATCCTGGTAGGTTCCGGCGAAATCCCAGCCCCTGGGATTCTTATTTCCATAAAGGCACCAGAACCAGAGGTTGGCATTGTTCAGGAAGTAATACCTGAAAAGACCGCCCCAAACTCCATCGGTAAGGCCCAATGGGTCGCGAGGGTCCACTTCATCAAACCACATCAGCGGTCTGATCAGTTGTGCCGAACCAAAGTTGATTTTCTGCAATCCCACCCTTACCTCAAACTGCCGTGAGGAGTATCTTCCCCATAGCCGGTATGGTTTGATCATCCCATCGGCACTGATTGTATCAAAGGGTCGGAATCCGAAGTTCCCATTCATGTTGGCTGAGGCCTCAAAATCGATGAGGTGGTCATTTTTTAGATTGATCTCATAGTTAAGCTGGGGAATATACCTTCCTCCCATGTAAACCGGCAGGTCCAGGCCGCCATTGTAAAGAGCCCATGCGGAGAGCTGACCCTTGAACATCAGGCTGTCCTGGGCGGAAAGCTTGCCGCTGATCCCCATTAAGAGGCAGGTGAATAATATGGATCTTAACCTGAGCATCTCACTAATCATGAGGTGAAACGCCGTACACAAAAAGATTTGTGATTTCCATTATCAACTCCTGCGAGGATTCAAAAAAATGCAGTATTTCATCATCCGAATAAATGGGTATGAGTTTTAAGGTGAAGGTCATGAAGAATGGGATATTCAGATCCTTTCTGATCCATCCATCTTCTTTACCTTTTTCATAGATCCTTGCGACTTCAGCAAACATGCTGTTGGTCTTTTCTTCTATGAAAATTTTCAGCCCGGTATCGGGACTGGCATAGAGATCTTTTATAAATTCTTCGCTTATATCGCGGGAACCTTTCGATTTCATTTGCATGATCTTCCTGAGTGTTTTGGCCGTTGATTCATGCTCATCAGAAATTCTTCTGACCTCTTGAATACTTTCGTCAAGTATCTCATCCAGGATGGTCTTGGCCAGTTCAAGTTTGTTGGGAAAGAATTTATAGAAAGTCATTTTACTTACTCCGGCCGCCCTGCAAATCTCCTCAATGGAAACCCTTTTAAAGCCGAACTTCCAGAATAGTTCTTTCCCGCTGGCAAGAATCTGCTTTCTTTTTGGATTAGACGTTGGTTTCATAAATATACGAAATAAGTAATAATAGACTTATATCGTACAAATATAATGTAAAAGTAATCGTTTGTCAAGCGAAATCTTGAAAATCTTCAAATTTTTGATGGCGCGGCCCCAACAGTATAATTCCTGCAGGGAATTCACTTCAAAAAAAGAGGCAGTCTCAAATGGGACTTTTTATTCAATTCTTAGGGATGCTTAGGAAGTAACCTGGCATTTTTTACGCAGTAAATTAGCACGTTACGAATAAGCATCCCTAAGAAAAAAGAAGGGACTGTCCCTTTTGAGACAGCCCCTTAGAACAGTTATTGCGGTCCGGAATTATTCCCCGCTTTTCCCGTAATTGGGCAGTACCCTTGCGCTGGGGTCATTGACATTGCAGTTCTCCCACTCCTTGTTGGGCATCCAGAAACCGGCTACTGCACGTGAGCGCCCAGGGAAATGAGATTCGAAAATCTCCCTGTACATGAGCGACTCCTTTGAGATCGGGGTGGCATGAGTGTATTTAAGCTGTCCATTCAACAAATCTTCATCACTGTACATCTCTTCGGCGTAGGCTTTCAGGTTGTCCACCATGCTATGGCCCACTGCATCCGAAAAGGCTGCCTTATCCCTGTAAAGGATATCATGAGGCAGGTAGTCTCCCTCAAAGGCCTTGCGCAGGATATATTTCCCTATCCCAGTGAAATTCATCTTCTTTTCAGGTGGGATGCTCATTACGTACTTTACGAAATCAAGGTCCCCGAAAGGGACTCTGGCCTCAAGTCCGCACGAGGAGATACTCCGGTCGGCCCTGAGTACATCGTACATGTAAATCTCCTTTAGCCTTTTCTCTGCCTCTGACTGGAAAGCGGAAGGGGAAGGGGCAAAATCGGTATATTTATAGCCGAAGATTTCATCACTGATCTCTCCGGTCATCAGCACCTTAATATCTGTGTTATCGGAGATATATTTGCTTACAAGGTACATGCCCATGGAGGCCCTGATGGTTGTAATGTCGTAAGTTTCGATATTATAAATGAGCGTGCTCAGGGTATCGAAAATATCCTTTTTGGTAAACAGGACTTCTGTGTGGTCCGCTCCCAGGTAATCGGCAACAATCCGGGCATATTTGGTATCAATGGGATCTTTATCAATCCCCACGGAGAAGGTTCGGATGGGTTGGTCCATCATCCTTGCACCGAGGGCGCAAACCAGGCTGGAATCCAACCCTCCGCTTAGCAAAAACCCGACAGGCACATCTGCATGAAGTCGTTTTTCAACCCCTTTTGTCAGCAGATCATTAATATGCTGAAACACCTCCTCCATCTCGTGGTCCACAAATCGTTCCACTTTCGCGATATCCCTGTAACAAATAAATTTCTCGCCATTATAGACATATCCCGGGGGAAAGGGTTTTACCTCTTTGCAAAGTTTGCTGAGGGCTTTCATTTCACTGGCAAACATGATCTTCCCATCAGAGGCGTAACCGTAAAACATGGGACGGATCCCCACAGGGTCCCGTGCAGCATAGTATTTGTCAACATCGGCATCGTAAAGAACGCATACAAATTCCGCATCCAGGCGGCGGGCCGTCTCCTCAATGCCCAGTTCCATGAACATAGGGATAATCACTTCGCAGTCACTTGCAGACTGAAATTTGTATGTGGAGTTGTATTCATCCATCAGTGCCCTGTAATTGTATACCTCTCCGTTTGCCACCAGGTAAAGCGATTTGTGAACCAGGGGCTGGTTTCCATCGTCCGAAGTATCGATGATCTTAAGCCGGTGAAACCCCATCCATCCTTTTCCCCCAAGGTCGACAGCCACGGAATTATCGGGACCGCGGTATCTGATCTTTTGAAACTCGCTGACTACGCTGAGCCGCAGCATTTTGTCATCCCCCGTATACACTGAAAATCCACACATTATTCAATCATTTTATAATAGATTCGTACAAAACAGGCTTCAAATATACGAAATTATAAATTCTAACAAATAAAATGTAACAAAATGTCTAGAAAACGACATCCTTTGTGTTAATTCGATATTTTTGTGTGAAAATAATCACAGCTTGGATGATCCGGTATTACTTCCCGCCAAACTCCATAAGGTAGGCCTTGACAAATGGGTCAAGGTTGCCGTCCAGGACTGCCTGAACATTACTGGTTTCGTGTTGGGTACGCAGGTCTTTTACAAGTTTGTAGGGGTGAAGAACATAATTGCGTATTTGTGATCCCCATTCGATTTTCATTTTATTTCCTTCTATCTCGGCCTGCTTTTCCCTCTTTTTCTGAAGCTCAATTTCGTAAAGATGGGATTTCAGGATCCGCAGGGCGTTCTCCCTGTTTTTTAGCTGGGAGCGTGTTTCGGTGTTGTCCACTGTAATTCCCGTGGGGAGGTGGCGGACACGAACGCCGGTTTCCACCTTATTCACATTTTGACCTCCTGCACCTCCCGAGCGGAATGTATCCCATTCAATATCGGCCGGATTGATAACGATCTCGATTGATTCATCAATAACGGGTGTAACAAATACCGATGCGAAAGAGGTGTGCCGGCGGTTGTTAGAGTCAAAAGGAGAAAGCCTGACCAGCCTGTGAACACCCGATTCGCTCTTCATGAATCCGTAGGCGTAATCGCCGGTGAACTCCAGGGTAACCGATTTGATTCCGGCTTCTTCCCCCTGGACCATATGAAGTTCCCGGACTTTATATTTTTGTCTTTCGCCGTAGCGAAGGTACATTCTCATCAGCATTTCTGCCCAATCCTGGCTCTCGGTACCCCCTGCCCCCGAATTGATCTTAAGGATCGCACCCAGGCCATCCTCTTCATTCTGAAGCATGTTTTTGGATTCAAGGCTTTCAGTAAGTGAACGGGCCAGGTCGTATTGCTCCATTACCTCCTTCTCGGACGATTCGCCCGCCTGCAGGAACTCAACCAGCACATTAAGGTCTTCCACGGCCGATGTCACCGCGTTGTATCCATCCACCCAGCTCTTGAGCCTGGCCACCTTCTTCAATTGTTCTTCGGCAGCTTTCGGATCGTTCCAGAAATCAGGCTCCTGAGTCTTTTGCTGCTCTTCTTCTATCTGGATGGTTTTGCCATCCACGTCAAAGATGCCTCCTTAAGGCAGCCTGGCGATCATTGAGGTTTTTAATCTGGTCGGAAGTAATCATATACAGAATTTGAGGCAAATATAAGAAAGAAAATCCTCTGCCCGACCTATTCTTTCTCTACCCTGCCCAGTGCCCTGTATATCAAATCCGGTTCAAATCCGTATCCCGCTGCATATCTGAATAACTTTCCTTTCCGGTTAAATGGATTCTCATCTTTAAGACTGGCAGCCTTGCCTCGGATCAGATCAAGGCAGGTGAGGAACCACTGTTCCTCATCGATCTGTGAAAGTGCATTTTCAATATGCTCTTCCCCGACTCGTTTTTGCCGGAGCATATAGGTAATCCGGATTCTGCCCCAGTTGTTGAACCTGAATTTGTCCCTTGCATAAAAGCCGGCATAACGGCCATCATCAAGAAATTTCTCCTCTGTAAGCCGGTGGATGATTTTATCCTCATCTTCCCCACTTACATTCCAACTTCTCAGTTTTTCCCTGATGTGGCTGGTACACTGTTCCTGGCGACTGCACAGTCCGGCCGCTTTCTGAAGCGCCCTGTCAAAAGGTTCGCCGTCAGATTCTGGCTTTGATGAACCGCTCTTTTTCATGGATATCCTTATAAATGATGATCTGGGTAAAGCCTGAATCTTCCAGCAGGCCGGAAACCTCCCTGCCAAACCTTTCATTGATCTCAAGCCACAGGGTCCCGCTTTCAGGGAGGATTTCAGTTGAAAGACGGGCAATGGCACTATAAAAAACCAATGGATCATGATCCTCAACAAAAAGGGCGGCATGAGGTTCATAATCCAGTACGTTTCTTTCCATCAGAGTCTTTTCGCTCATCAGGACGTAAGGGGGGTTGCAAACCACCAGATCATATTTTACCGGGAACAGTGTGGATTCCAGGGAGAGAATATCCCCCTGAATCCAATTCACTTCCAGATGGTTCATTTCACCGTTTTTCCTGGCCAGTTCCAACGCCCGGATGCTGTTATCCAGGCCCGAAACACGGGCGGACGGAAACGCTTTTTTTAAAGCCAGGGCGATGCATCCCGACCCTGTACACAAGTCAAGGATATGCAACGGCGGGTGCTTTGTTGATTGGATGATCCGGTAAACCAACTCCTCTGTTTCAGGTCTGGGTATCAGGGCATTTTCATCGATATGGATGGTCATATCAAGGAAACTGGTCTCCCCGAGAATATATTGTATGGGCCGATGTGTATGAATATCAGTAACAATTTCATTAATTTGCGCAACGGTGTTGGCCCCGGGATGGTGTTGCGGATTCAGGATGGGCCCGGGTGATGGATAACCACAATAATCCATGATCAAATTGACAAGGGCATTTATTTCACCTCCAGAATAGAGTTGCGACACCTCCTTTTGAAGATATTTACGGATATCGCTGAGTGTGGCATGATTTTGGAGCATGATCAAAAATAGTAATAAACGAGGCTACAATTGACGGAGAAAGATAAAATATACATGCGCCGCTGTTTTGAGCTGGCCAGAAAGGGTTTGGGATTCACCCGGACAAATCCCCTGGTGGGCAGTGTTATCGTTTATAACGACCGCATCATTGGGGAGGGGTATCATCACGAATTCGGTGGTCCGCATGCCGAGGTAAATGCCATTCGCTCGGTAAAGGATCAATCCCTGTTGCCCCAATCCACGCTATATTGCAGCTTGGAACCCTGTGCCCATTACGGGAAGACACCTCCATGCTCGATGCTGATTCAGCAGAAAGGAATCCGGCGGGTTGTGATATCAAACAAGGATCCCTTTCCCAGCGTGAATGGATTGGGTGTCAGCCAGATGGAACAGGCTGGTGTAACAGTGGATACAGGTTGCCTTGAAGAGGAGGGGTATCAGTTGAACAGACGGTTTTTTCATTTTCATCAAAAGAGGCGTCCATATATAATCCTTAAGTGGGCCCAAACGCAGGATGGATTCATTGATGTGATCAGGGATCCCGGTGACCCGATAGGAACTACCTGGATTACAGGTGAGGTGAGCAGGACCCTGGTGCATAAATGGAGATCGGAGGAGGCCTCCATCATGATTGGTACAAATACAGTGATTACGGATAATCCCATGCTGAATGTCCGAAGGTGGACCGGGGATCAACCCGTTAGGATCACGCTCGACCGGAAGGGGAGGATTTCGCATGATTCCAAGATCCTCGATGGCAGTCAGGATACAATCGTGTTTACAGGCGTTCCCGGAAAATATTCAGGTAGAACACGCAGTATTTATGTGGATCCTTCCTACGATCTAGAGAGTTTAATGGAGGAGTTGTATGATCAGCACATTGTTTCTGTATTTGTGGAGGGGGGGGCTAAATTGCTGGAATCGTTTCTTGAATCAGGGCTGTGGGATGAAGCAAGAGTCTTTACCGGAAAGATGTGCTTTGGTCAGGGAGTAAAGGCTCCGGAACCGGGGACAGAACCCATTGAGAGACTCAGGTTACGGGAGACTATGCTTGAAGTGTTTATGAATCACTTCGGAAATTTTAATCCTAACTGATGAAAAGGGTGATCACCATATTGATACTGTTTCCGCTACTGGGTACCATGATGATTTTCGCCCAGTCATCGAAACAGTATATGAAGGTCGGAGAGGAATTTACCCGAAAGATGAGCTTCGGGGAGGCCATAGAACAGTATACAAAGGCCATTGAACTTGAACCCGATTTTGATAAGGCCTATATTCAACGGGCCCTGGCCTATACCCAATTGAAAGATTATGAAAGAGCTTCTGTTGACTTCGACAAAGCCATCGTTTTCAATGAAAAGGATGGGGAGCTCTTTTATCTTTCCGGAAACTCCTACTATCAGATGGGAGCGTATGAAACTGCACTGGAAAGGCTGAATAAAGCAATCAATCTGAAGAATAACTTTCTGGAAGCCTTACAGTTAAGATCGGTTGTACTCACGGAATTGAAACGATACCAGGAGGCCCTTGAGGATTGTCGGAAATCTCTCCGGATCAAAGAGGATGAGAAGGGATATTTTAACCTGGCCCGGGTATATGATAAACTGGAAATGTACCCTGAGGCTGAAGAGGCTTACCTTAGATCTATAGAGGAAAACCGTCGGGTTATTGAGACTCACTATGCCCTGGCCGGATTACGCTACAAAATGGAGCACTACCCTGATGCTTATGCTTCGATTACTCAGGTTCTGCAACTTGATCCCGGTAACCTGGAAGGGTTACTTTTGCAAAGTCAGATTCTTGCAGCTCAGAAGAATTACCCCAAAGCCATAGAGGTGCTATCGCTTGCATCCATTGATTATCCTGGTGATCCAAAGGTTTTTCTTTACCGGGGAGATTACTATAATGCCATGAACCAGGCTGCCAATGCGATCAGCGACTACACCAGGGTCCTTGAACTGAGTCCCGGCATGGCCGATGTCTATTTTAAACGGGCTGAATCATTCGAAGCAATCCGTGATTACCGGGAGGCCCAGATTGATTATGAGAAAATAGTGGTCATGTCTAAATTCGATGACAATGCAAAAAGGTTATACGAAGAGGCCACCATCAGGATGTTCGAGTTAAAAAGGGAGAAGGAAAAACCTGTGGTAACGCTCAGGGAACCAGCTTCAAAGGTCGATAACATTGTCGATATACCCAGAGGCACCCAGGTGATTGCAGTAAGCGGAATCATATCGGATCAAAGCAAAATAAAAATGCTGCAGGTTAATAATTTTTCGGTCCCCGTGCAGGAGATTGAAGGGGAATACCATTTCCTTGCCAGTGTGAATGTGCGGGAATCGGACCAGATTATTGTCCAGGTCACGGATGTATATGATAATGCCGAGACCACTATATTCACTGTTCGACGAACAGAAATTGACCCACCGGTAGTGCAAATCATTGCACCCTACGCTTCCGAGAATAATATCCTCTATCTGGACAATGATGAACCGTTTATCTACCTGGAGGGACGTGTGGAGGATGAAAGTAAGATCTCAGATATATTCATCGACAGTGTCTCTGCAAGTTACATACCCAGCGATATGAACCCTGGCTTTTCAGCGATGGTCAGGATAGAGAACAAGACCGGACTCACGGTCAATGTAATGGATGAATTTGGAAATCAGTCGCAGACCCGTTTTACAATCAACAGGGATGTTCATGCTTATGGGGATAATCCCATGGGAAAGACCTGGGCCATCTTCATTGAAAATTCAAGTTACGAGTCATTTACAAGCCTTGGTGGTCCATCGAAGGATATCACCCTGATCAGGGGAGCGCTTGCCGGGTACCAGGTGCACAATGTGATTCACAAGAAGAACATGACCAAGCAGGACATGGAGCGGTTTTTTGCCATAGAACTGAGGGACCTGATCCGAAGCAACAGGGTCAATTCAATTTTGGTTTGGTATGCGGGACATGGAAAGTATATCAATGAGACGGGTTACTGGATTCCAACGGATGCCATCCGGAATGATGAATTCACCTATTTCAGTGTAAACGCTCTGAAAGCATCCATGCAATCTTATTCCGGGTCGGTGAATCATACCCTGGTGATTACCGATGCCTGCGAATCGGGTCCAGGTTTTTACCAGGCCATGCGATCTGAGATCGTGGAGAGGGATTGCAATGACTGGGAAGCCGCAAGATTAAAATCCTCCCAGGTCTTTTCCTCGGCAGGGCCTGAACTTGCAATGGATGACAGCCAGTTTACCAGGACATTTGCCAATGTTCTGACAAATAGTCCCGATGTGTGCATTCCCATTGAAAGTATCGTTCTGAAGGTAACTTCAGTAGTGGAGAACAACCACACGCAGAAGCCACAGTTTGGAAAGATTGCCGGTCTTGAAGATGAAGGCGGAACTTTCTTCTTTATTCCAAAATCCTACTGAGATTCTATAATAGCGCTTCCAGCTTATTGACGATGGTGCTTTTCGGTACGGCTCCTACCTGTTTGTCGGCAATAATTCCATTCTTAAAGAAAAGGATTGTGGGAATATTCCTGATGCCGTATTTGGCCGTAATGCCAGGATTACTGTCAACATCAACTTTAGCCACGATGGCCTTACCTTTAAAATCAACTCCAACCTCCTCCACAATCGGGCCTACCATTCGGCATGGACCACACCATTCTGCCCAGAAATCAACAATCACCGGTTTATCTGCTTTCAAAACGAGCTCCTCAAAATTGCTATCTGTTGCTTCTAATGCCATTGCTATAAGTATTAATTCTGGGCAAAAGTATAAAAAAAACCTTTACGCTAAACGGAAATCAAAATCACGCCCCTCTTTGAGGTAGCTTAAAAATTCATCGGAAAGAAGAACCATCTTTTTGCGGGAGAAAAGGTTCAGTTTCATCTGGCTTTCAGGATCGTGTATCCGAAACTTAAGGACTTTCCCACCTTCATTTACTGTAAAACTTTCAAGTTCTTCCATAAGTCCGGGCCGGATTCTGTTAATATCAATAAACAAATCCACCGATTTTACCAGTTTTTCCCTCACATCTGACAACATGTAAATCATTTTGATTTTTAAGGAGAATACTTTCTTCTGGGGATCCTCCCTGGGGTTCCATTCGTTGACTGTTGCCCGGATCATAAGGGCCACATCCGGACGAAAATATTGTTTGAAGTTTACATAGTCGTCATTCTTCAGCCTGATGTTGTAGCTATCGGAGTAATCTTCCAGATGGGCCAGAAGGTAGGGTTTATTCTTCCATTGGTCGACCCCATCCCTGACACTCTTTACCATACCGCAGAAGACCAGGTCCCTTCCCCGGTGGGCCTGAAGGTCGTTCAGCTGGTGAAGGGTATTTGGACAGAACGATTCAATTTCAACCTTGTAACGGTCCAGAGGGTGTGAGGTCAGGTATATTCCAATGAGTTCCTTTTCACGCTTGCATTTTGTTGAATCATCCCACTCATTTATATCGGGAGGTTCAGGTTTGGTGATGGAAATGGCTCCTATCTCACCAAAAAGATTTTGCTGTGGAGTGTCGCGTTCAAAACGGATCTTATTCCCATATTTGATCAGCTGTTCAATGAATGTGGCCTCTTCAGATTCAACGGTTTCAATATACTGGCTTCTGGAAATCTCTCTGAAACAATCCAGGGCGCCGGAAATGACCAGCCCCTCCAGGTTCTTGCGATTTACCTGGTGCAGGTCATTTCTCTCAACGAAATCATAGATATCCTTAAAGGGGCCGGATTTTGTTCTCTCCTCTATGATACTCCTGACAGCATTCTCCCCAACTCCTTTGATGGCGCCCAGTCCAAACCTGATGTTTCCTTTTTCATTTACCGTAAAACGCACATTACTTTCGTTTACATCGGGCCCAAGGACCTGGATACCCATCCGCCTGCACTCGTCCATGAAAACCCCGATTTTCTTAATATCCGTGATGTTACGGCTCAGCACTGCAGCCATGAATTCGGCGGGATAGTTAGCCTTCAGGAAGGCCGTCTGATAAGATACGTATGCATAACAGGTGGAGTGGGACTTGTTGAAGGCATACTGGGCAAAAGCTTCCCAGTCGGTCCATATCTTGTCGATCTTGGCTTTTGAAATTCCGTTTTTCAGACAACCCTCTTCGAACTTTACCTTGAGTTCGTCCATCATTTTCTTGATCTTCTTACCCATGGCTTTTCGAAGCGAATCGGCTTCACCACGCGTAAAACCTGCCAGCTTCCTGGAAAGCAACATTACCTGTTCCTGATAAACCGTAATGCCATATGTGTCTTTCAGGGTCTCCTCCATTTCCGGGAGGTCATATTCAATCTTCTCCCTGCCGTGCTTCCGGTTTATAAAGCTTGGAATGTACTCCATGGGTCCGGGCCGGTAGAGGGCATTCATGGCGATGAGGTCTTCGAAGCGATTGGGTCGCAAATCCTTAAGGTACTTTTTCATACCCGGGGATTCAAATTGGAACAGTCCGGTTGTATCCCCCCTCGAGTACAGGTCAAAGGTAGGGGTGTCGTCCATAGGAATATGATCGATATCAACTTTTATACCCTTTGAATCCAAAACATTGGCTATGGCATCCTTGATGATGGAAAGCGTCTTAAGTCCCAGAAAATCCATCTTTAGCATGCCCACATCTTCCACGAAATGGCCATCGAACTGTGTTACCAGAAGTTCCGAATCCTTAAATTTGCATACAGGCAGATGCTGGGTCAGGTCATTCCGCCCAATAATAACCCCGCAAGCATGCAGCCCGGTTTGCCTGACCGATCCCTCGAGCCGCTCTGCAATCCGTAAGGTATTGGAAATAAGAGGATTGTTAGAGTTTCGTTCAGCTTGTAATTCGGGTACCTCCTCATATGCCTTGCTTAGTGTGGTTCCGGGACGCTCGGGCACAAGTTTAGCCAGGCGGTCGGCTTCGGGGAGAGGTAGTTTTTGAATCCGTGCAACATCCCTGATGGCCATTTTTGCAGCCATGGTACCAAAGGTAATAATGTGGGCTACCCGTTCATGTCCATATTTATTCACCACCCACCGAAGAACTTCATCCCGTCCATCTTCATCAAAATCAATATCGATATCCGGCATGGATATCCGGTCGGGGTTCAGAAACCTTTCAAACAGTAAATCATACCTGATGGGATCGATATCGGTAATTTTCAAACAGTAAGCCACGGCAGATCCGGCTGCCGATCCCCGGCCGGGTCCGACCGAGACTCCCATCTGCCGGGCAGCTGCAATAAAATCCTGTACAATCAGAAAATAACCGGGGAAACCCATTCTCCGGATGGTACCAAGTTCAAAGTCGATCCGTTCCCTGATATCATCAGTGATGTCAGCATACCTGAGTTTTGCCCCTTCATAGGTGAGGTGTTTCAGGTATTCATCTTCATTATCAAAGCCCTCCGGAAGAGGGTAGAAGGGCATCACAGGATTGGAATTCAATTCGAACTCCTCTACCTTTCCGGCTACCTCCAGCGTATTCTTCAGGACTTCAGGGTGGTCAGAAAAAATTTCCCCCATTTCGGCCTGTGTCTTGAACCACTCCTGCCGGGTGTAGCGCATCCGCTTGGGATCATCCAGGTCCCTGCCGGTGTTGAGGCAGATCAGATGATCATGTGCTTCGGCATCTTCCATTTCCACAAAATGAACATCGTTGGAAGCAACACATTTTACCCCAAGTTTTTCCCCTAACTCGAACAGGGTGCGGTTCACAAATACCTGGTCGTCGAAGACCAGTTTGTTCATATCGGGATCGCCGGACTGGTGGCGCTGCAACTCCAGGTAGAAATCTTCACCGAAGATCCGTTTGTATTCAATGATTATATGCTCGGCCTCCTCCACGCTGTTGTGCATGATTGCCTGTGGTATCTCCCCACCCAGGCATGCCGAGAGACAGATAACACCTTCACTGTACCGCTCCAGAATTTCCCTGTCAATGCGAGGTTTGTAATAAAATCCTTCAGTCCAGCCCAATGAGATCATGGTTATCAGATTCCTGTAACCTAAATGATTCCTGGCCAGTAATACGATATGATCATTGCCATCCAGGTTTTTGTCCTCCTTCAAATGCCGGGAACGGCGGGCAATGTAGGCTTCGCACCCAAGGATGGGTTTAATTCCCCGCTTGGTCGCTTCATTGTGAAACTCCTTAACCCCAAACATATTTCCATGATCGGTAATGGCCACTGCCCTCATCCCGTCGTCGATGGCTTTCTTGAGCAGGTTGGGGATACTGGCAGCTCCATCAAGGATTGAATATTGCGTGTGTACATGCAGATGGCAGAATGCTGTCCTCTCAGGGCTGGTGCCGGGATCTGTATTCAGATCTGATAAGGGTTCTGTCCCTGCTTCGGGTATCTCCGGGGGCGATTTGAGGGCCCCCTCCCGGTTGGAGATATAAGAAATTCCGGATTGCTTAATCCTCTCCGGATTTTTGACGAGAAATCTGCTGTATAACTCGGGGTTAAGATGTATGGATTCCGGGGTGATTACCTTTAATCGGAGCAACTCAAGAAAACAACGGGAAGTGGCCTCCACATCGGCGGCAGCATGATGTGCTTCCGAAAACTGTTCATCAAAAAGAAACTCATAGAGTTCCATCAGTTTCGGAGGCTTGAATTTCCCTCCTCTTCCCCCGGGTATCTTCAGGAAGTCGGTGCTGGAGCGCATGGTGCAGACCTGGGGCAAATCCAGGAATTTGGTTTCAAGTCCGCTTCTGATGAATTCGGCCCCCAGCGCGTTTACGTCAAACCGAATGTTGTGTCCAACCAGGACCCGGGTTTGATCAAGTGATTTGTTGAAGATGGAGAGCGCCTCCTTCAGTGGAATTCCTTCTGTTTTCGCTTTTTCAGTGGAGATTCCGTGTACCTTTTCTGCCGAATAGGGTATCTCAAAACCGTCGGGCTGTATCAACATACTTTGATTCCCGGTAAGCTCCCCTGTTTCGTCGTGAAGCTGCCACGCAATCTGCACGACCCTCGGCCAGTTATCTACTTCACCAACAGGAGCATTATCACGTTTTGGAAGACCTGTTGTCTCGGTATCAAATATTAAAAACATCAATGGTAAAGTTAGGTGAAATAGGCCCACGAACCACCCGTGTTAATAAAATTATGGCTGGATTTAAATCATCATCCGATAAACTTTGAATTCCCTTAGGTTTTAAATCCCTGTAAATCTTTGCAAATTATCCGATTAATGCTACCTTTGCGACTCTTAAAAATGTAGGTATTTAATCATTCAAATTTAAAAGAGTATGCCAGCAAAAATCAGATTACAAAGACAGGGTCGCAAATTTCAGGCGATCTACTCTATTGTAGTTGCTGATAGCAGGGCGCCACGTGATGGTAAATTTATTGAATCATTGGGACAATATAATCCCAATACCAATCCTGCTACCATTGTTTTGGATTTCAACAAGGCCTTAGAATGGCTGCAGAAAGGCGCTCAACCTACTGATACATGTAGAGCTATCTTATCTTACAAAGGAGTATTGTACAAGAAACACCTTATGGAGGGTGTGAAAAAAGGTGCTTTTGACGAGGCTGAAGCCGGGAAGCGATTCCAGGCCTGGATGATCGAGAAAGAACAGAAAATCGAGGCCAGTAAGGATAAACTTAAGTCGACAAAAGCCTCGGATGAAAAGAGCCGTATTGAAGCTGAGAGTAAAATTAAGGAGAAGAGAGCGCAGGAGATTGCAAAACGGAGGTCAGAGCTTGTTGCAGCAGAGGCTGCCTCTGTAACCCGTGCTGTGGAACCTGAAGTTGAAGAGCCTGAAACCTTAAATGAAGAAGCTCCTGCAGAAGAAGTTGCAGCCGCTGTTAAGTCAAGCTAAAGAAGCCCCTGCAGAGGAGCCTGAAACCACTGAAGTTGCTCCTGCAGAGGAGCCTGAGGCCGGGGAACCGGACGAGAAGAAAGAGGTATAATTTCTTATTTTATGACGGTTCAGGGGGGTGTAAAAGCCGGAAAAATCTCGAAACCGTATGGACTCCAGGGAGATGTTCATATCTATTTAATCCCTGATGTAGCGCAAAAATTGAAACCGGGAATCCCGCTGTTCATCGATATGGATGGGCAGCGGGTTCCTTATTTCATGGAATCAGTAGAGCTTGTTGCAGCCGATCAGGCCATTGTTAAAGTTGAATTTATCAATTCGTTGGAGGAGGCCAGGAAGGTGGTTGGACAGGAGGTTTACCTTGATCCCCGGGATTCCGGAGATAAAGGGGTGATGGCTGTTGCCCCTGGCCAGTGGATCGGATATCTTGCAATCGACCTTCGTTTGGGTGAGATTGGTGTAATATCTGATCATATTCCCAATGAACTGAATCCGGTCTGGGTGATCAGACATAAGGGCGGGGAGATCATGATTCCCGCAACAGAGGATTTCATTCAGAAAATCGATCATAAAAAGAAAATACTACTTCTGAATTTGCCCGAAGGTATTACGGAGCTGTAACATGCCCCCTGGTTCATCGTCTTTAGGATAAAAATTAATCCTTATCAAAATTTGCAACGATGAAAACAGTTATTAAAACCCTATCGGGATTTTGCCTGGTATTTTTGACCTCCGGTCTGTTTGTTAATGATCTGGCCGCACAGGAAAAGCGTCTCCTTGACCCTTTTACCGGGATCGGTATTGGCATTGGTGCCGATGTTTTTTATACACCTGGCAGCTCCCATGAAATCATCATTGAAGGAAATTCAGAAGATGTGAAGGAACTTGTAACAAAGGTGGAGGATGGCATGCTGAAGTTAAGATATGAGGACTCGAATGGCCACCGGTCAAAACTTATCATCCATATTACCTCCAAAGAGCTGGATGATGTTTCCCTCTCGGGGTCCGGTACATTCAGGTCGGAGATGCCGGTTGGATCGGAGGAGATGTCTATCTCAGTTTCAGGTAGCGGTAAAATCCTTTTTACAAACCTGGAAGTTGAAGAGATGAATGTGAAGATATCCGGATCGGGCGATGCGGTTATTGAAAAAGGCAAGGCAGAGGAGGCAGACCTGAAGATCAGCGGGTCGGGGGAGTTCAATGCGGAGACCTTTGAGGTTGCCGAGTTTTCAGCTGCCATCAGTGGATCGGGGTCATGTAAGATCACTGTCACCGATGAACTGGATGCAAAAATTTCCGGAAGCGGAAGTGTCTATTATCATGGGAACCCACAGATCAACAGCACTTCATCCGGATCGGGTAAGGTACGATCCTTATAAAATACGGAGCGCCCCTTCCTCCAGGAGGGTGGGGTTACAGGAGCGGTTGTAACAACAACCACCTGCGGCTGTCCGCGCAAGCGGGCAGCTTTTTTCTTTCCCAAAAGAATTTTATACATTGTGCGGGTATTGTAAATCAGAAGATTGTAAATAACCAACTAAAAACGATAAAGATGAAAAGAAAATTTACTTTATTCCTCCTGTGTGGAATGATCGCTGTGGGTGCTCTGGCACAAAATACTGCGCTGATAAAAAAGGCTTCCGTTGATCCGGTCATTGATGGTGTGATTGATGTAGTCTGGGCTGAAGCGGAGGCACAGAATTACATCGATGTGCCTACCTTAGATGCTGAAGGTAACCCTGTAACCCCTACTCTTGGAGCATCGGGAGAAACAACCTGGCAGGGTTTATGGACCTACGATGGTATGTATGTTCTTCTGAGAGTTACAGATGATGATTTCCATCCTTTCTATGATGTACCCGGTTCATTTAGCTGGGAGTATGATAAACCCGAACTCTATTTTGATGTCAATTTCGAATTGAAGGATGCGGGCGGACCCAGTACAGGAATGGGACACTACCAGGTGGCCCCTGAATTTGTTGACGGATCGAATGACGGAACACTTTTAACATGTGGATTTAATGGCACTTCAGGTGACATCATAGAGTGGGCTAATATGTTAGATGATCCGGATTATATTGTTGAATATTTTATTCCCTTCTCAAGTCTTCTGGACAAGGATGGAACTGCAGTTGATTTTACCGGTGAAGTAGGTTTCGATGTGACCATTATTGACAGGGATGAGGGTGATGCCGGAAACAGACCCGCCGTCTGGTCAAATAACAGTGCCGTTGGGTCATCCTGGGTGAATATGGACGATTGCGGAATCATCACATTTGATGGAGCTATAATTGATACTTATGTTGATGAAATCAACCTTCAGGGTGGTGAAATTACAGACAATAACGGTACCCTGCAAATTGTTGCTACAATACTTCCTGAGGATGCCTCCAATAAGAGCATAAACTGGACTGTTGAGAATGGAACCGGGAGAGCAAAAATTGATAAAAACGGTGTTGTCACTGCTATTCTGGATGGTGATGTCACCGTGAAGGCTGAAGCAACAGATGGTTCCTATGTTGAAGCCACCACAGTTGTGACAATCAGCAATCAAATCGTTTCAATGGGTGAGATAAACGTGATCAGAAACCCAAATTTTGATAAAGTTAATGGCACTTTTCCTGCCGAATGGACTCAAGGCGGTGATATTGGTGCACCTATTAGCGTACAAGATGGAATTGCGGTTTGTTCTCCCCTGGAGGCGGCGGATGCGGACTGGCGATATTCACTTATGCAAAGTGGATTAACCGCCGAGCCTGATGTAGAGTATGCTTTCAGTTTTCTGGTCTGGGGCGCAGATGTCCGAACGTTTCACATTGACTTCGAAGATACACAGGCAAATAATTGGAACAGGTACGGGGCATCATCACATGAGCTGGCTACAGGTGGTCGTTCAGATTGGATCTTCGACCTTTCAACTGAACCTACCCGATATACTTTTGATGTCACTTTTGATCAGATGGTGGAGACAACCGTTCAGCTGCTGACAGTCCAACTGGGAACCTCTGGTGTGGAGACCTATCTGGATAGTTTTTCACTAGTCAGGGTGGATGATCTGGAGAAGATCACTGATTATATTCCGGTGGAGGCGATTGTGGTAAGCGGAGCCGGTGGAGCTGTTAATGTGGCACAGGATGCAACCCTGCAAATGAGCGCTGAGGTATTTCCGGCCGAAGCCGATTACCCGGCTGTGAAATGGAGTGTCATCAACGGAACCGGAGAAGCAACGATCGATGGTGATGGCCTGCTTACCGGGGTAACTTTTGGTTCAGTCACTGTGGTCGCTTCTGCTGTTGATGACAGTAATCAGAGCGGAGAAAAGACGGTTAACGTAAGCTGGCCCACAGGGGTCCGTCCAAGCAGTGTCACCTCCATCCAGATCTATCCCAATCCGGCGATGAATGAACTGAATGTTGTTCTAAACAGGGAGAACAGCACCGTTACCATTTACAACAGTGCTGGCATGATGATGGACAAGGCGGTAGTAAGCGGAACCGAATATATTTTTGATATCAGCAGCTATGCTGCCGGTCTCTATTTTGTCAGAACCGGGCAGACTGTAGAAAAATTTGTGAAATAACCAGCGAAGGCAAGATTCAGGGAATCTCACGGTCTGATGACGGTGAGATTCCCTTTTTTGTCAAGTTTGAGTATGGTGGATGCGGTTGCTGCAGTGGTCTCCTTTTGCCGAAGCCTGACCACATAATCCACCTGCTTCCGGATGGCGATATCAATTTCCCTGAAAAAAGCGGGAGCCGGATTCCCCGAATGATTGGCAGATGTGGAAACTATGGCCCCTCCGAAAAGCTCTAAAAGCTTCCTGCAGAAGGGATCTGTGGTGATGCGAATCCCGACCGAACCATCCTCTGCAACAAGGTTAGGGGCCAGGTTCCTTGCTTCCGGGTAAATAATGGTGGTTGGTTTTGAGGTGGTACTGAGGATCCAAAGAGCCTTTTCAGGTACACCTGCCAGGTAGCGGTTCAGCATTTCCGGTCCGGATACAAGAACCAGCATGCTTTTTGAATCGGATCGTTGTTTAATCTCATAGATTCTCTGAACGGCTTTGGGGTTGGTGGCATCGCAGCCGATTCCCCAGATGGTATCGGTGGGGTAGAGGATAATGCCCCCTGAAGAGATGATCTCTTTTGCTTTAATGACTTCGGAATCAATCATTCCTGCACTCCAGGTATACATTGTATAATGCCGGAATGGTCTGTTCTTCACGAAACCTGAGGGCATGGGCTCCTCCTTCCCGTATCAACCGGTCCCTTAGCCCGGTATCTTCCAGTACTTTCGTAATGGCCGATATCATTTGTTCACTGTTGTTTGGATCGATTAAAAGCCCACCTTTGCCGGCGGTCTCCTCCAGGCATCCCCCTGCCGATGTGATCACCGGTATCCCGGAATTCAGTGCTTCGAGGATCGGTATTCCAAAGCCTTCATAGGAGGAAGGGTAAATGAATCCACTGGATCCCTGGTAGATAGCGGGGAGATCAGCAACCTGGACCTGATCAAGAAAGTAGATGTCTTTCATCCCGTTTTTCTCGATATAATGTTTCACCTGGTTGTAGTATCCTGTTTTCCGTCCCACCACAACAAGTGGACAATAAATATTGCCCTTGTTAAGTGCCTCCACGATCCTGAGGAGGTTTTTACGCTCTTCGATAGTGCCTACGTACAGGAGGTATTCGCCGGGCAAAGCAAAACGCTGGCGGGTAAATTCGAGGGCTTCCCGGCTAACCCTGTTGTAGAACTGCCTGCTGCATCCCTGATAAACCACCCTGATACGCGATTCATCCACCGCAAGGAAACGGATGATGTCTTGTTTGGTTTGATTGCTTACGGCGATGATCCTGCTGGCATTCCTTGCTCCATATTGAACCTTTTTTGTGTATACATACCTGTCAATGGGTTTGTATAATTCAGGTCGCTCCATAAAGATCAGGTCGTGGATGGTAATGACCGATTTGACAATTGTCCTGTGGATTCCAAAGGGAATTTCGTTGGAAAGTCCATGGAAAACATCCACGGCATCCTCGGTCAGATGGTGCGCAAGCCTGAAGCTTCGCCAATATGTATTGGACAGTATGTCATACCTGTGCCTGGGTTGTTTGATAATGGTCCCTTCCGGCTCATGATAAAGGTCGGGATCAGCAATGGAAGGAGTATACAGCAGGCACTCATTTTCGGGATAGAATCTGCAGATATTGGATATGATATACCTGCTGTAGTTACCCAGTCCGCTATAGTTGTTAAAGGCCCGTTTGGCGTCAAATCCGATTCTCATTATACAGCTACATTATACTCCCTAAGGGCATCATTTAACGAAGTCTTGAGATCGGTTGACGGTCTCCTTTTTCCTATTATCAGTGCACAGGGAACCTGGTAATCTCCGGCTGGAAAGGTTTTGTTATAGGATCCGGGGATAACCACCGAACGGGCCGGCACCAATCCTTTCGTCTCAACAGGCGAGCTCCCAGTCACATCTATTATGCGTGTCGATTTAGTGATCACCACGTTTGCACCAAGTACTGCTTCTGATTCGATCCTTACTCCCTCCACCACGATGCATCTGGAACCTATGAAACAGTTATCTTCGATGATTACCGGGGCCGCCTGAACCGGTTCAAGTACACCCCCAATTCCTACGCCGCCGCTAAGATGCACATTTTTTCCGATCTGTGCACAGGATCCTACAGTTGCCCAGGTATCCACCATGGTGCCCTCGTCCACATAGGCACCGATATTCACATAGGAAGGCATCAGAATAACTCCTTTTGAGAGGTAAGATCCATAGCGGGCGATCGCATGGGGGACTACCCGGATGCCTTTCTCCCTGTAACCGCTTTTCAGGGGGATCTTATCATGGAATTCAAATGGAGGAACCTCAATGGTCTCCATCTGCCTGATTGGGAAATAGAGGATTACAGCCTTCTTAATCCAATCGTTAACAATCCATTGATTCCCTTTTTTTTCTGCAACCCTAACTACCCCGCGGTCCAGCTGGTCGACCACCTCAAAGATGCTCTCCCTGACCATTTGGTTATTCAGCAGTTCGCGATTTTCCCAGGCCTCATCAATCGTTTTTTTCAGGTTCATACCGTATGGTGCTTTTGCTGGTTCCAAATGTAATAACTTTCACGACGCGTGCAGCCAGGTATAAGACCACAAGTGTAAAAATGATGGTTGCACCGGAGGGGATATCAAGGTAATATGAAATCAGTAATCCCATGAAAGAACCTGTGAAACCAATGATCACGGAAGCAATCATGATGCTCCCAAACCGGTTTGTAAAGAGGTTGGCAATATTCTGGGGAATTGTCAATACAGAGAGAACAAGGATGATCCCGGCAATCCGGATGCTTAATACGATGGTGAGCGCCACGAGAATGATCAAAATGTAATTCAGAAGCATGACGGGAATGCCGCGTGTTCGTGCAAACTGCTCATCAAATGAAATATAAAGGATCGGCTTATAGAGAATTCGAAAGAATATTGTAACCACAAGAGAAAGCGTAAACATCAGCCAGAGATCGGTCGAATTTACAGTGATAATGCTCCCAAACAGAAAGCTCATGAGGTTGGGTGCGTAGCCCGGTGTGAGATAGACAAAGATGATTCCCAGGGCCATCCCGAGCGACCACATAATGGCAATGATGGAGTCGTTCCTTAAGATCTTTCTCCGCGTAAGATTCTCGGTAATAAGCGCCGCAAAAACAGCAAAAATGGCAGCCCCTGCAAGAGGAGGAATGCCCAGGAAGTAGCCGAGTCCCACCCCTCCAAAGGAGGCATGGGTGATCCCGCCGCTGATAAAGACCATCCGCCGGGAGACGATGTAGGTTCCGATTATCCCGCATGCTACAGACATAAGAAGCGCAGAAAGAAATGCGTTCCTGAAAAATCCGTAATTGAAAAGTTCGGTTATTCCCATGGGATTAGTGATTGTGTGTTTTCATCACCCTGTGGGGAACCGTACCATGGGTGATAATTTCGATGGGACAGTTATAAACCTTCAGCTGCTCCGCATTGATCTCATTGGATGCGTGGTAATGCAGATCACGGTTTACACAGGCAATGGATTTAATGTAAGGTGAAATGGTCCCGATATCATGAGATACCAGGAGAATGGTCATGGTCTTGTTAAGCTTCCGGAGAAGATGGTAAAGCTCCATTTCAAAACGGTTATCTACATGAGTGTCCGGCTCATCAAGAACCAGTAGCCTTGGTGAGGAGACGATGGCCCTGGCCAGGAGGGTGCGTTGAAGTTCTCCTCCTGAAAGTGCTCCGATGGATCTGGATTGCAGTTTTTCAAGACCCGTACTGTTCAGGGTCTTTTCCATCTGGACTCTGTCTTGATGTGTCAGCCTGAATCTGTTTTTTAAACCTGAGGCCACCACCTCACGAACAGTGATGGGAAAGCGTTCATCCAACTGGCTGCCCTGGGGGAGATAGCCTATTTCGGAACGGTCAATGGCATACTCAACGGTCCCTTTGAATGGTTTCATCAAACCCAGTATTATTTTAAGCAGCGTTGTTTTTCCTCCTCCATTGGGGCCTATGATTCCTATAAAATCATTTTCCATGATGGAGAGAGAGACGTTTCTAAGGACCCGGTTTCCCTGGTAGCCAGCCTCCAGATTCCGGATTTGTACAATCGGATTTTCCATTACTTCATAAGTTTTTCGGCAATTTGGATCATCTGTCCGGGCCAGTCTTCATCCAGAGGATCTATGGGAACGATAACGGCCCCAATTTCACTGGCGAGAACCTCGGCATTTTTACGATCGAATTCAACCTGAACAAATATGGAGGAAATTTGCCGTTCTCTGCCCAGGTCTGTCAGTTCTTTCATATGCGAGGGAGAAGGAGATTTGCCCTCCCACTCCAGGGAGAGTTGTTCCAGCTGGTAATCCTTTGCAAAGTAGGAGAGAGAAGGGTGGTATATCATAAAACTTTTTACCTCATTTTGGGCCAGCATATTTCCGATCTCCCTGTCCAGCGAATCGATCCTGGCCAGCAGCAGGGCAAGGTTGACCCTTACTTGCAGAGAGTCCTCCGGTAATAAGCTGCCGAGAGCCCCGGCCATGTTAGTGACCATTACTTTAACGTTCCTGGGGGACATCCAGATATGCGGGTCGGCACCCGCATGATTGTGTTCATGTCCGTGATGGACATCCTCACCTTCACCGTAAATAAGCTCCACTCCATCGGACAGATTGATTACCTGCATTTCAGGGTTTACAGATCGGATCTTATCCATCCAGCTCAATTCAAAACCAAGGTAACCGATTTTCATAAAAATGGCCGAATGGACCAGTTGGCTCAACTGAGAGACGGAGGGCTCATAGGTTTCCGGACTGGCACCCGGAGGCACCATTACATTTACCTCCACCTTTTCCCCGGCGAGTTGCTCCACGAAATATTTCTGGGGGAGGATGGAGACGCTTACAACCGGCTTTACCGGGGTCGGGATACGTTGCTGAACACAGGATGTGAACAGAAAAAGGAGGAGGGTTGAGAGGATGCTAATTCTCATGTTTCTGTTTTGTAAAAAGTTTTAAAAAAGGGGTGCCACGAGGAGGAACAGGATCATGGCCATGCCCACCCCAGGGATGACAACTCAGGATCCGTTTTGTTCCCAGGAGCAATCCGGCCACCGGGCCATGTTCGCGGAGTGCCTCGATGGCGTACTGGGAACAGGTTGGCAGGTAACGACAGGTTTTCGGAAGCCAGGGGGAAATGATCCACTGGTAGATTCTGACAGGGATAATCAGAATCCATACCAGTAAGATCCTGATCCACCTGGTCAGAAAAAAGTTGTAAAAAGCAGAGCCGGGTTTGCATGGTTTTTCCATGGAGGGTAATCAGTGATGCAAAATTAATAATATTACGATACTTATTTAGACCATTTCTTACAGACTATATTTTCAATTTTATGTAATTTCACGGTTTAATTTTACAATAAGTCAGTTAGTTCAACATTTTCATAACAAATTATAATGATGAAAGAAGCTGTTGCCATACTTTGTGCTGGCGGACCTGCCCCGGGGATCAATACCGTAGTGAGTGCTGTAACAAAGATATTTATCAATAACGGATTCAATGTGCTGGGCATCAATGGCGGTTATAAAAGCCTTTTTGCCGATGAGCCCGCGTTTGAGTACCTCGATTTCGACTATGCCGACCAGATATACAGCCGGGGTGGTTCTGCATTGAAGATGAGTCGCTATAAACCTAAGGATGAAGAATTTAAGGTTGATTTTTTCAAAAAGAATAATGTGAAGTTGCTTGTCACTATCGGTGGTGATGATACCGCTTCAACAGCCAACCGGCTGGCAAAATATCTGGCCAAACAGGAGATGGATGTGAAAAACATTCACGTCCCCAAGACCATTGATAATGATCTGCCTCTTCCTGAAGGAACCCCTACTTTCGGTTATCACTCCGCAAAAGAGGAGGGAGTTCGTCTCTGCACTACCATATATGAGGATGCAAGGACCAGCGGTAACTGGTTTGTAGTAAGCGCCATGGGACGTGAAGCAGGTCACCTTGCCTTCGGCATCGGAACCGCCTGTCACTACCCGATGATTATCATTCCCGAGATGTTCAATAAAACCAAAATCACCTTTGACAAGATTACCAGGATGGTCATTTCATCAATGGTGAAAAGGAGGATACTGGGAATCGATTATGGGGCTGCCATTATCAGCGAGGGGGTATTCCATTTTATGAATGATGAGGAGATTATTGCCACAGGGATCAATTTCACCTATGACGATCACGGACATCCCGAACTGGGTAACGTTAGCAAATCGCATATCTTTAATATGCTTGTACAAACTCATATGAAGAACCTGCGGATTAATGTCAAGAGCCGTCCCGAGGAGATCGGTTACGAATTACGCTGCTGCAGGCCCATCGCCTATGACCTGTCCTATGCCACCCGGCTGGGTCTGGGTGTATACCAACTTTATTCCAGGGGTGAAACAGGCTGTATGACAACCGTTGACCGTACCGGGAATATCACTCCACTCTATCTGAAGGATGTGGAAGATGAGAAGGGAAAGGTGAAACCCCGGCTTGTGAATGTTGATTCAGAACAGGTCCAGGTGATCTTCCGGAACAACCTTCATTACATTACCAAGGCGGATTATAGGGAGGCCAAAAAGTATGTGAAGAATCCTGAGGACTACGACTTCATGAAAATTTTGGAATGGGATGAATAGCTTCTGTCCCCGTTCATTGATTTATTTCAAATATTGGGTTACTTTTAAAAGAAAAAATCATGGCAACGGGGATTAGGAAAAAAGGGACCATTGGAATATTAACGGGCGGCGGGGATGTACCTGGATTAAATCCGGCCATTCGCGCCGTTACCATCAGGGCTCTGCGTGAGGGATATCAGGTGATCGGACTGAGAAAGGGTTGGTCCGGAATCACCGAAATCGTCAGGGAGAAGGGAGCCGATAACTCGGAGCACTTTATGTTATTGTCCGAGCAGATTGTCAATAAGGCCGGCCGGACCGGCGGGACATTCCTGCATACTTCCAGGGTGAATCCAAGCAGGATTAAACGGGATGATGTACCTTCCCATCTTAAATCATCCTATCAGAAAGAGGTGAATGATCTGACGATTGAGGTTCTGGAGAACCTGGCGTTCCTGGGAATCGATTACCTGATTCCCATAGGGGGTGATGATACCCTAAGTTATGCGGTTCGCCTATTCCAGGAAGGGTTCAAGGTAATCGCCATTCCTAAAACCATGGATAATGATGTACCCGGAACTGATTACTGCATTGGATTTAGTACCTGTGTAACCCGGACCATCAATATGACCAATACACTTCGCACTTCAGCCGGATCCCATGAAAGGATACTGGTCATGGAGGTTTTTGGCCGATATGCGGGGTTCACCGCCATGATCCCAACCATGGCTGGTGCAGCTAACCGGTGTGTAATTCCCGAATTCCGGTTTGATGCAACAAGGCTTACCGAGTTACTGGTTGAGGACAGGATTCAGAATCCCAGCAATTATTCTGTGGTTCTTGTCTCTGAAGGAGCCACCTTCACGGGTATGGAAGAGATGATGTTCCGGGATGGGATAAAAGACGATTATGGTCATGCCAAACTGGGAGGTATCGGAACTGCAGTAGCCGATGTGATTAAAAGGGAATCGGCGCAGTTCAATAAAGGAGTTCCCATTAATGTGATCAATCAGCACCTGGGTTACCTGGTGCGGGGTGGGGATCCGGATGCCATTGATTCCATTGTGCCTATGGCATATGGGAACCTGGCTCTTGACCTCATTTTAAAGAGAATCCACGGTCGTCTCGTTGTATTGAGAAACGGACGCTATGATAATGCACCCCTTGATGTGGTAACCGGCAGTAAAAAAGTGGTGGATGTGAAGAAGCATTATAACATCGACCGGTTACGGCCACACTTCAAAAGCTTTGAATTCCAGCCTCTGTTCATCATGAGCGGCAGCTGAGAATATTGAGGTTCATAACGACTATTCAATATAGATCCAGGCAGTTTCGATGACACTGTCCCGTATGGGTCCCAGGGCTTTAAGGGCAGACTGGACAGATTCATGTGAACTGGAGGTCACAAGCTGGAAATTATAAGGTCCGGCAATGATCTTTCCGTCATAACCGGCGCTTTTCATTGCAGCAGAATATTCATCTGCGTAAGAGCTGATCTTGAACGCTCCGGTGATAATGTGAACCTTAGACTTGGCATCCTCTTCACAGGCCGAAAGTTTCAACATCGCCTCATCCAGTTGCAGCCTTGCCAGTGCCAGCTGATCTTCCAGGTCTTTGCTTTTTGTAGCCTGCGATTTCAGGCCGGAGTTTTCAGCCACTATGGCATCAATCTGCTCCTGGGTCATGGATGATTTATTGAATAAGTTGCATGAGGAGACAATAAGTGCCAGTAAAACAAATCCTATTAAATTCTTCATAACCTATGTGTATTGGTTCTCATCAATAAAGGTAATCATTTTTTGAACCAATCTTGTAGGGGTTTATTAAAGGGTTTGTTAAAGATCGGGGAGGTAGATCATTGAGGTCACAGGGAAGTGGTCGGAGTATTTAATTTTAATTCTTTTGAACTGGTATGGCACCAGGGGTTCACCTACCATGATATGGTCGATGCGGAAAGAGGGAAGTTCCCCGGCATAGGTGTTACCAAAACCCTTGCCAGCCAGCCTGAAAGAATCCTGAAGCCCTTTTTTGATCTTCCTGTAAGCGAAAGAGTTAGGAGTATCATTGAAGTCGCCCATGACCATCACCGGGTGGGGTGATTCTTTAATGTAATTGGCGATCATTGAGGCTTGTTCGGCCCTCAAAACAAAGGCAGTCTTTAACCTGGAGCCGATGCTCTTGATTCCCTGCATTTGTTCATTGCTGTACTTAAGGCGGGCTGTATCCAGGAAAGCATAATTATCTTCCCGGAACATAATGGATTGCAGGTGTATGTTGAAGACCCTTATGGTATCGCCAAGGATCAGATGATCCGTATACATGGCCGCATTGTTGCTGGAATTGAAAGGAATCCGGCTTCGTTTCAGAACCGGGAACCTGCTAAAGGTGGCAATCCCAAATCCATTCCTGTTTGCCGGATCATTGGTGTAATAGACATCCGATTGGGGGAACTGACTGAGTTGCCTGGCAATGTCAGATTGTCGCTCTCCCTTCCGGCTTGAAGTATAATACTCCTGGAAACAAATGATATCAGGGGCTTGCTTTTGAATAAAACTGAAAATCTCATCTTTGGTAAGTGGGTCGTTTGTCCATTTGTAACGATCAAATCCCCGCACGTTATAGGAGAGAACCTTAAACATTCTGCCTGTATCTGTATTTGCAGGAATTTCATGGTTCCTGCCGCTAAATGGCAGAAGGTTATTCAGGTGATTCCAACCCAATAAAATCACGATCAGAGAAATGAGGAGCTCCTTCTTCAGAAGGATGATCCAATAGAACAGGAAGATCAGGTTTATCAGCAGGAGATAGGGGTATGCCAGTCCGAACAGAGCGGGAAGAAAAAATTTTGAAGGGTTGATAATCTGTGCGAAATACGAGAACATGAGCGCAGCCACTGAAATCATGTTCAGGGAGAGAAGGATGCCGTATGAAAATCTCTTCACGGTATTATTTCTTAGCACTCATTTTAAAGAGGAGCTCTTTTTCTTTGGATGTGAGGCTGTCGTATCCACCCTTTGAGATCTTATCGAGGATCTCGTCCACTTCCTTCTGCTCCATGCGTTTTTGCTTGTTGTAATCCAGGTCGTTAGCAGGTTGCTTGTGTGTGACCCTCAATTTTTGAGGCCTGGGTTTAAACCAGGTGGCAATGCCATCCATCATGCGGTCAAAACCGCGTGTAATATCTTTACCCTGCCTGTAATAATAGGCAAAAAGGAAACCTGAAAGGGCACCCCCGATGTGTGCAATCTTACCTCCGGTATTATCTGAAAATTCAACCAGGGAGGTTACCACAAACATGGCCAGTGCAATATACCCTATCTTCACAGGGCCGATAAACATCAGGTGCAATTTTCTTTCGGGCCTGTAGGTTGCCACAGCTACAACAACAGCCATTACGGATGCGGAGGCACCAAGGGCAATGGCGTTCTCCTTAACCTGACTAAATACAGGGAAGAGGTTATAAAATAGTACGAAGAGGAGACCTCCTGTAAAACCGCCCACCAGGTAAGTGCTGAGTAGTTTTTTAGTCCCCAGTTCCTGGATAAACACCATTCCAAACCAGTAGAGCCAGAGAAGATTGAACAGAATATGCATGAATCCCTCATGGAGGAACATATAGGTGATTACTGTCCAGGGTCTGCGAACAAGAACCTCGGTGTTGGAGGGGATGGCCAGGTACCTCAGGAAGGTGTCATATAATTCCGGGGCATTTGATAAGAGCAGTATAATTCTGACAATTTGTACTGCCAGGAAGAGACCCAGGTTAAGGTATATCAGCTTGTGAAGGGTTGTTCCCTGCTTAAAAGACTCCTTAATATCACCTATAATATTCATATAAACAACAAGTTAGTAGAAATTTCGGGTAAACCGGTTCCAGTACTTGATAAGAATGAACCCAAAAATCATACCACCCAGGTGGGCAAAGTGGGCAATGTTGTCGGTGGTTTGTGATATTCCAAGGAATAACTCCAATGCACCGAATCCGATCACAAGCCATTTGGCCTTGATGGGGAAGGGGATTGGTATGATGAAGAGTGGGGTGTTGGGGAAGAGCATACCGAATGCGAGCAAAACACCATATACAGCACCTGAGGCGCCGACTGTAGGCGTCCTGAGTGCCCGTCCCAGGTCATAATAGGGATTTCCAGGTTTCATGATCTCGTTTAGCAAATTGCCATTGATCCGATCGACCGAATAGGCTGCCTTAAGCTCGGCCACCTCAGGTCCCAGCTGAAAGTAGAGTACAAGCGTGTGAAAAAAGGCTGCCCCCAAACCTGTTGCCAGGTAATAGATCAGAAATCGCTGACTGCCCCAAACACTCTCCAGGGTTTTTCCAAACATCCACAATGCCCACATATTGAAAAAAATATGCATGATGCTTCCATGCATGAACATGTGGGTTACGATCTGCCATGGACCGAAATAGGGCGACTGAATGTAGAATAGTCCCAGCACCCCGCTCAGACTGATGTTAAACATCCGCCCGAAAATCGAAGTAACCAGGAACATCATTACATTGATGATGAGCAGGTTCTTCGTCACCGGGGGAGTATTGCCAAATTGACCTGAAAAAAAACGACTCATGATTCTAAACTTTAAATTGATTTTCCAACTCTTCCACACCCATGATCCTCACAATCAGTTTTCCATTTGGGGTATAATTGGGATTTTCACAGGCAAACAGCTGGTCGGTAAGTTCCTGCATCTCCTGCTCCGACAACTGCTGGCCGTAAGAAATGGCAGATGATATGGCCGTGGAACGGGCGATCTTTTCAGGTATTCCCATATCCACCTCTCCATTGAGGGATTTAAACTGTTCGATCATCATCTCCAGTGTTTCCACAACACCCTTCCCTGATATTAGGATCTCAGAGGGCATTCCATGAATGACCACGCTGTGATTGCCAAAGTCCCGGATGTCGAATCCCCGGGTTTCAAGATAGTTCATCATTTCGAGGCATACCTGGTAATCCCCGGCATTCAGTTTGACAGTTTCCGGGAATAATGATTGCTGCGCCAGAGGCTGAGAATTTTGCATCGATTGCACCATTTTTTCATAGATGATTCGCTCATGGGCTCTTCTCTGATCAATAATCATTAATCCCGATTTAACAGGCGAAAGGATGTATTTGTTCCTGATCTGAATACGTTTCCCGGTATTGGGAGTGGCCGACGGCGCCGGATCGAACATCTGCTCCCAGCCTTCAAAACGTCCATCCTGGTAGGGCCTGACCTGTTTATCTCTGCGGTAGGCATCCTCTCCCTCGAAAGGATTGTATGCCGGATTTGTAGTAATTGTGGGGGTTTTTATTTCAGTTTCTCTGTTCAACACCGGTATATCAATGACTCCTTCAATACTGAAATCCAGTGATGGGGAGAGATTATTTCTGCCTATGGATTCTTTTACTGCAGCCAGCAGAATTTGCCAGATGGGCTTTTCATGCTCGAATTTTACCTCGGTTTTAGAAGGATGTATGTTCACATCAATGCTCGAGGGATCCGTTTCCAAAAAGATGAAATAGGAGGGAATATGGTCGGGCGAGAGGATCTGGTCATACCCGTTCATAACCGCTTTATGGAAATAAGGGTGCCTGATAAACCGGTTATTGACAAAAAAGAATTGTTCACCATATGTTTTCCGGGCATACTCAGGCTTACCGATGAACCCGCTGATCTTAATAATGGAGGTCTCTGTCTCGATGGGCAGCAGGTATGCATTTGTTGCCTTTCCAAAAACCCCGATAATCCGCTGGCGAAGGTTGCCTGCCGGGAGTTGAAGGATCTCGGTATCATTATGGTTCAGGGTAAAGCGGATCTCCGTATGGGTCAGGGCCAGGTGATTGAATTCGGTAATAATATGTCTTAGTTCTGTATGGTCACTCTTGAGGAATTTCCTGCGTGCCGGGATGTTAAAAAAAAGATTCCTGACCTGGAAACTGGTTCCAACCGGTGTCTGGACCGGCTCAACCAACTCTGTCTTTGATCCTGAAATGCGTATTCGCGTACCCAGTTGATCACCCCTTTTCCGGGTCTTCATATTTACTTCTGCAACTGCTGCAATTGAGGCAAGGGCTTCACCCCTGAATCCCTTGGTCCGAATGGCAAACAGATCTTCAGCATTTGTGATCTTGGAGGTTGCATGCCTTTCAAAGCAAAGAACGGCATCTCCTTCAGACATTCCATTCCCATCGTCCATAACCTGGATCAATGTCTTCCCCGCGTCCTTTACCTGCACGGTGATGGTTGCAGCCCCGGCATCAACCGAATTTTCCATCAGCTCCTTGACCACCGAGGCCGGGCGTTGAATAACCTCGCCTGCTGCGATCTGGTTGGCCACCGCATCACTTAACAAATGGATGATACCGGCCATCTACGCGAAAAATATCAGGTAGGCAATAATTAAAAGTATGACCAGGATGACCACCAACCTTAGGTTACTGTTTCTGGAAGCTTTGAGTTTCGTCTGCTGGCGGATTTGTCTGAAGGAGCCTCTTCGAATGGTTGTACTGTTTGGATCCCTCGGGACCCCGATACCCATATCCTGCCGGATCTGCCTGACCCTCTCCTCAAACTCCTCTTTCTCAGGATCCCAATACCTCGGGGTATATTCAAACCGCTTATGGTCCGGGAGTTTTATAAACCTGGGTAAACCCATTGAATTCTGTTTTAGCGTGTAAAGTTAGTAAAAAGTGCTCAGATCACAGTGAAAAGTGAACAGTGCACAGGACTAAGATTGCAGTGCAAAGGCTAAGAGGTGCTTTTCGGGATGCGAGTGATGCGAAAGTTAGGGCCAAATGGTAAAGTTTCTTAATTTTGAAAATATGAAATCGATTATAGAAGCTAACCTGGCTGAAGCAAAAGAGGTTTTGGATGAATTTATGGGCACCCCGGACAACATTGCCTCGGTGGAATCTGCTGCCCGGTTGTTTATTCAGTGTCTGAGATCGGGCCATAAGATCATCACATGCGGAAACGGGGGATCAATGACCGATGCAATGCATTTTGCAGAGGAGCTTTCAGGTTCTTTCAGGGAGAAGAGAGCAGCCCTGGCTGCAATCTGTATTTCCGATCCATCACACCTCTCATGTATCGCAAATGATTTTGGAATTGAGTTTGTCTTCTCAAGATATATCGAAGGTGTCGGACAGGAAGGAGATGTCCTGTTGGCCGTCAGTACCTCGGGCAACTCCATGAATATCATTAAGGCAGCGGAGGCTGCCAGGGATAAAGGGATGAAGGTGGTGGGTCTCACAGGTAAAACCGGTGGTTTGCTGGCCGGGTTGACGGATGTGGAGATACGCGTGAAGGGCAGGAAATTCTCCGACCGGATCCAGGAGGTTCACATTAAAGTGGTGCATATCCTTGTCCTTCTCATCGAGCAGGGTCTTTTGTAATACATCCAAAAATTGAAGGGGCCATCCCTTTCGGAACAACCCCTCTTCTGAATCGGCTTATTTATCCAGGATTAATTATTTTCTGCAACAAATTTGACCGGAACCACTACGGTTACCTTCACGGATTTACCGCGCTGTTTACCGGGAATCCAATTCGGCATTCCTTCAAAAACTTTGACAGCAGGAGCTTCAAATTCCTTATGGGTACTGCTCACAGCTTTGATATCCCTAAGTTCTCCGGACGCAGGAACGGTAAACTGAACCAAAACTTCCCCGCCTGTACCTTGCTTCTTCAGTTTTTCAGGATACTTAAGATTGGAATAGATATAGGTTTTTAATGCGGCCTTTCCGCCCGGAAACTTCGGATAGTCCTCCACCACATAAAAGATTTCACCCTCACTGTTTATAATATCCTCTCGCTCTTCCTGTGCTTCTTTTTTGGTAAATGCAGCTTCCCCTGTTGTTTGATCAGGATCGGTATCCAGGTCCATTTTATAAATTTCTTCTTCAAGTTCAAGTGGTTTATGGCCTATATCTGAGGCTTTCACCCGAAGTGTTTTAAAACCGACAAATGAGATTACGATTTCAGGATTTCCCTCCACGTTCAGTGTAAAGTTACCTTCCAGGTCAGCAACTGTTCCAGCGTACGTAGATGCTACGACAACAGCTGCACCGGGGGCGGATTCCCCCGTTCTTGCAATTACCACTTTACCTGTAATTGTCTTCTGTTGCTGAGGCGTCATTCCCGTGGCAATTCCCATGGCTAAAAGCAAGGCAGGGACAAGCATTGTCATTTTAATAATACCTGCAGTTGAGTTTTTTGGCTTTTTCATCATTTTAAATCTTTTAAGTGTGAGTGAATGATTGAACTGGTTGCCCAGCCTGAACACGTTCACCCCCAGGGTGTAGTTGAGCAGCTGGGCCCTGTAAAGGGCCGGATTTACTCCGGCCGTCAGCACCTGCCTGTCGGCAAGATGCTCGTGGTTCTCTTTAATCATCCTGGAAATAAGCCATGAGAAGGGATTAAACCATGTGAGGAGCAGGGTTAACTCCATGATCACCAGATCGATGAAATGGAGTTGTTGTACATGTGCTCTCTCATGGAGAAGTATATTGTCAAGATCCTCCTTGTCCCGCAGTGAAACCGGGACGAAAATCTTTGTAAAAATGGTAAACACCTGGTCGGAGTGGGTGAAGACGATCCCCTCCCGGGTTCTGTTCTTTTTCCAGGTAAGGTTCCATCGTATGATTATAAAAAGGTTCTTAAAAAACATGATCGAGAGACCTGCCAGATAAACCATCACTCCGATTTTTATCCAGTTAATTGTAATGCCGGTGGCCGATGTAGTATTGTTGATACTGAACGGCAGGGCTGTTTCTTCACCCGGATCTATAAACACCGTGGGGGTCAGATGAAGCAGCAGGTCGGGCTTCCGGAAAACGATTAAAGGAATGATCCATGAAGTCATCAGTCCCAGTAAAAGGTAAAACCTTTTCAGATTCAGGTTGGGATCATTTCTCAGAAGAAAATAGTAAGGGACCGAGATGATCGCCAGTCCGGCCGCGACTTTCAGCAGATATATTTGCGGGTCAATCATGGTTATCCTTGTCAGCCAGTTCCGATTCAATCTCACCCATTAATTCCTGAAGTTCACCCAGGCTCAGATCGTTTTCCCGGGCAAAGAATGCCGCCATCCGGGGAAGTGATCCGTTAAAGTAGTTTGCGGCGATACCCGAAAAGTGTCCCACCAGATAATCCTTTTTGTCCAGTAAAGGCCGGTAGAGATAGGTGGTTCCAACAGCCTTATGATCCACAAATCCTTTTTTCTCCAGAACTCTGACCACAGTCGAAACGGTCGTGTAAGGCGTTTCTGTCTGATCCAGTTCGATCATTACATCCCTGATGGTGCATTCCTTTAGCTTCCAAAGGATCAGCATGATCTCCTCTTCCGCTTTTGTAAGTCTCCTTGTCATGACAATGGTTTCTTTGTTCCTGACAAATATATAACTTAAAACAACGTAAAGCAACTAAAAAAGCAGTAGATTAACTTAAAAATACGTAAATGTATTGATATTTTGAGATTTAGACCCTTCAAAAAGTGCGATAATTCTCTTTTCACCTCATTAATCCCTATACAGTTCATTGATGCTGGTAAAGGTCTATAGCAGTACATACAGAGGGATAGAGGGCACGCTAATCTCTATTGAGGTCAACATTACCCAGGGAATCAGATTCTTCATTGTGGGCCTGGCTGACAATGCCATTCGGGAGAGCCAGCAGCGAATCGAATCTGCTCTCTCCAACAATGGTTTCGGATGGCCCCGTTTCAGAGTGGTGATTAATCTGGCCCCTGCCGATATCCGTAAGGAGGGAACTCATTTTGATTTGCCGCTGGCTATCGGGATCCTTGCAGCCAGCGGCCAGGTGGGGAAATCCCTTTTGGAGCACTACATGGCCCTGGGAGAGCTCTCACTGGATGGCGGAATCAGCCCTGTAAAAGGCGTATTGCCCATGGTCCTTCTGGCCCGTAGAAAGGGTTTCACAGGGGTGATTGTACCCCTTAAAAATGCAGCAGAAGCTTCAGTGGTGGAGGGGATTGAGGTCATTCCGGTTGCCCATCTGACTGAGGCAGTCTCATTTTATAATGGTAATTTTGGGGCTGGCCGGGAAAGAATGCTTAAAGACCCTGAGGGTGAGCCGCCGCGGATTGCCCATTCACTGGATTTTGCTGATGTGAAAGGACAGGATGCTGTGAAAAGGGCCATGTTAATTGCTGCAGCCGGGCGACATCATATCCTTTTAATTGGCTCTCCCGGTTCGGGAAAGAGTATGATTTCACGGCGTCTTCCCACCATCCTGCCACCCATGTCGCTGGAAGAGTCGCTGGAAACCACGGTAATCCATTCGGTGGCTGGAAATGCAGGAGCCAGTGGACTCATTAAAACAAGGCCCTTCAGAGCACCTCATCACTCCATCTCGAATATCGCAATGATCGGGGGAGGAAGTTCTCCCCAGCCTGGTGAAATTTCCCTGGCCCACAATGGTGTACTTTTTCTGGATGAGCTTCCTGAATTTAAAAGACAGGTCCTGGAGGTGTTGCGACAGCCCCTTGAAGAGCGTGAGATCCATGTGAGCAGGGCCAGTTACAGGGTAGTTTATCCCTCCGATTTTATATTGGTAACTGCCATGAATCCATGTCCCTGCGGTTATTATACTCATCCCGAGCGGGAGTGTCATTGTGGACCCGGGATTATCAGGCAATATCTCTCCCGGATCTCAGGGCCATTGCTGGACCGGATCGATATGCATATTGAAGTGGCCCCGGTTCCATTTGAAAGCCTGTCAAACACCGAAAGTTCAGAGGAGAGCCACCAGATGAGGGAACGGGTGATTTTCGCAAGGGGAATCCAGAGTAAAAGATTCAACGGCATCGATGGAGTACAGTATAACTCCGGGATGGGATCATCTCTAAGAAACAATCACTGTAAACTTGACAGTGCCGGGAGGTCAATCCTCAGGATGGCCACTGAACGGCTTGGCCTTTCGGTAAGGGCTTTTGACCGGATTCTGAAGGTAGCCCGCACCATTGCAGATCTGGAAGGAAGTGAAAAGATTTATGCCTCACATGTGGCTGAAGCGGTCAGTTATCGTAATCTGGACAGGGAGGGGTGGTCGGGTTGAATTTATCATTGCGGTTGAAAAACTTCGTAAAAAAACCTAACCTTACTTTTTTCCTGCGCCAAAATTCAGAAACTGACAAATAACAATGAAAAATGAGAGATAATTATCTGTATTATAACATATTATAATATACCACATCATTTCTTTCTAATGGCCCAAATTATTGCACCTATAGTACCGATTAAAATTCCCGGAATACAAACAAAAAATATTACACCTTCGGCAATATTATCATTGATATGTTCACTTTTGCCCATTTTATCAAGAATAGTGATAGTTAGGATCTCCAGTAAAAGGATACCAATACATATTCCAATAAGGATTAAATATGTACTCGTTTTTCTCCAAAGATGTCTTTTCATAATGGTACATTTTTTACTAAATGTACTCCAAGTTAAAGCCAAAGTCAAGATGATTTAAATCACCATAAATATAGTAAACACTGTACCCTTGACAGTGCCGGGAGATCAATCCTCAGGATGGCTACTGAACGGCTTGGCCTTTCGGTAAGGGCTGTTGACCGGATTCTGAAGGTAGCCCGCACCATTGCAGATCTGGAAGGAAGTGAAAAGATTCATGCTTCACATGTGGCTGAAGCGGTCAGTTATCGCAATCTGGAACGGAAAGGATGGTCGGGTTGATTTTGTCGGGCTGGCTATCCTTCCCACGCCAAAGCCACTTCCTGGACTCTTTCCCTGATTTCATGTGCGGTGGGATTCAATTCCTCCCTGTTAAATGTTCCATGAGCCACATCAATTTTCTCAAAAACCATTTTGTACAGCTGATAAATGATATGGAGGCTAAGCAAGGATCGGCCGCTCAGTTCATGATCTAGTTTTTCAAGCACTTCCATGGTCTGGATGCCATAGTACACTGCCTGGTCACGGTATTCTGCCACCACCTTCCTGAATGCATCGGGGATCGGATTCCCCAAGGCAATCTCTTTCAGTTCCCGGGGGGTGATCCCATGCTTTTCCAGGATATCGCAGGCAAAGTAATTCAGGTTGTTCAGCTGATCCTCCTGAAAGTCCCGTATGATATGTACCAGGTAAGAGAATATTGCACAGGGTCTGGCTATCTCGGTGATATCATACACAGGATCCAGATATTCCCCATTATTTTCCTGCAGGCAGCACAAATGCACAAAAATGGAAGCAGGCGCCACGGATGCTCCCTCGGAATACTCAAGGAAGCTTTCCAGGGTTGGGAAGCCGTCATGGTCAATATCATAGAGCATGGATTTCGCGAAATTGTGAAACAGCTGCAGGGGAATTCTGAAAGTGGCGATGGTCTCTGACAATTCATCGAAAAAAGGATCCTCCCCGGCTGAACCTTGCAGGCATTCGATCCAGTGGTGGACCCTGGTACTGAGTTCTTCCCGTTCAAGGCAGGAGATCTCTTTACCGGTGGCTTTGCGGTCGTCGATGTAGTCGTCGATCATCCGCATAAACTTATAGCATACCATGGCTGCATGATACCTCCTGTCGTCCCAGAACCGGGCTGCAATCAGGATATTGGGATGTTTCTTTATCTGGTCGAAATCAATCTCCCTGATCAGCGACCCGATCTCTTTCTTCTTAGGTTCAGTTTGGATTTCCATAGGTTCTGTCAATTCGTTCTGTTACTAGTCTGGCAGACAGAAGCGATAGCGGCATTCCGCTGCCAGGCTGAGTGCTTCCCCCTGTAAAGTACAGGTTCTTGTACTTCCCGTGATGGTTCCCCGGCCTCAGAAAACCCATCTGAAGCAGATTGTGGGCCAGGCTCCCAAAGGTTCCTCCCCGGGTAAGATTGAACTCCTTTTTCCAACTCTCGGGGGTAAAGCAGAGTTCAAATTTAACATGCTTTTCAAAATCATCCATTCCCTCCTCTGCGAATCTCTTCAAAATCGATGTCCGGGTCTTGCCGATGATTTCCTTCCAGTCATACTCCCGGTTCTCTACAAGGTTACCGGTGTGGACGATGGCGGTGATGGAATCCTGCTTATCGGGAGCCGCGGTTTTGTCGGAACGAACCGGTGAATGAACATAAATGGAGGGTTCATCCGCAAAACCATTATCCCTGAAAATCGTGTTGCAGCTCTCCCTGTGTTTGCCGGATACAAATACCGTATGTTGTGCCAGTTGCGGATAAACTTTGTCAACTCCCCAATGAAAAACAATGGCGGCACATGAATACCGCTTTCGTTCCAGTCGTTTGCTTTTTCTACCCGGATGAAGCAGTTCCCTGTATACATAGGGCAAATCTGCATTGGCGACGACAAGGTCAGCCGGGTGGAATGAACCGTCCTTCAGTGTCACACCACTGGCCCTTTTTCCCTCCACATCTATCCTTACGACCGGGGCATTGAGTTCAAGCCTGACCCCATGCTCAGCGGCTATGGATAACAGGGTTTCCGCCACCTTGTGCATGCCCCCTTTGGGGAAGTAAACCCCGTCGGAGAGTTCCATGAAAGGAAGAAAGGTATACATGCCTGAGGAAGTAAATGGATTTTGCCCCAGGTAAAGATTTTGAAAAGTGAAGAGGGCTCTGAGTTCATCGGAGAGGAAATACCTGCTGATATTCTTGTAGTGATTATGGAAAGCCTTGTATTTAAAAAGCAGGAAGGGATATTTTAACAGGGAAATATCAAAAGGAGTGAAATAATTCCGGTTGATCAGCCCCATGGATCTGTTGTAGATGTGAAAGCCCCTGGACATTAATTTCAGGAATTGGTCGTAGCTCCCCTTTTCCAATTCCTCAAATTGCTTCTGCATGCAGGCCAGATCGGAGCTGAAGTGAATCTGCTTCTGATTACTGAACTTCACTTTATAGATGGGATCAATCCGGTTTAATTTCATCTCCCTGAACATATCTTTCCCAAGCAAAGCAAAAGTCTCCCTGTAAATTCCAGGCATCATCAGGAAAGTTGCCCCAATATCAAAACGGTGACCCTCTTTCTGATAGCTGCCGCACCTTCCTCCCGGGAAAGCATTTTTCTCGAAAATGGTGACTTTATATCCCCTTTTGGCCAGATTGGCAGCAGTGGTTATTCCCCCGATGCCCGAACCAATGATAATTGCATGCTTTTTTACCATGGCTTTAAAGATATTGGAAAAAGCGTTTCCCTTCAGAGAGAATCGGCACAAAATCGGTAAAATTTCAGGTAAGCCTTCCATAAGGGTGGCCAAACCCTTTTTTAGATTAAGATTAGTTACCTTCGTTCTGAGATGCATTTTCTAACCAAAATATTCAATGTATGTCTTTTGGTTATCCTGGCAGCAGGGGAAGCGATTCATGCCCAGAGTACCCAGAGTATCCGTGGTACTGTGATTGATCAGAATACCGGCGTGCCGCTTATCGGAGCGACCGTTTTGCTGCTGGAGCATGAGCCTTTGATGGGTACCATCACCGATTACCAGGGTTTTTTCAGCCTGGACGGGGTGCCGGTGGGCAGGCAGGGCATCAGGGTCGATTATCTGGGGTACCAATCCGTTTTCAGGGAGGGCCTGGATATAACGGCCGGGAAGGCCTTCCATGTAAATATTGAATTGGAAGAGAGTGCCATCATGGGAGAAGAGGCTGAGGTCAGGGCTTATTTAGACAAGGGCCAGGCGCTGAATGAAATGGCGCTGGTCAGTGCGCGTTCCTTTAATATGGAGGTGGCAGAAAGGTATGCAGGCAGCTGGGGCGATCCGGCGAGACTTGTGGCAAATTTTGCCGGGGTACAGAGTCCGGCAGATCAATCCAACGATATCATTATCCGGGGGAACTCTCCTGCCGGACTTCTATGGAAAATGGAGGGTGTGAGCATTTATAATCCTAACCATTTCGGATCCATCGGCTCCACAGGTGGTCCCATTAGTATGATAAATAACAATATGCTGGCCAACTCCGATTTCTATTCGGGTGCATTTCCCTCCCAATACGGAAATGCTACATCGGGGGTGTTTGATCTGAACCTCAGAAGTGGTAACAATCAGGATAGGGAATATATTGCCCAGGTGGGATTTAATGGCTTTGAATTTGGAGCTGAGGGACCATTTACAAAAAAATCCAACGCCTCTTATCTGGTTAGTTACAGATATTCATCCCTTGCTTTTTTCGAGTCGCTTGGAATGAATATGGGGGTACCTGCCATTCCATATTACCAGGACCTTACTTTTAAGATCGATATCCCCCTGAGTGAAAAAAATCGCCTCTCCATTTTTGGTTTGGGTGGGGCCAACCACATTAGCGCTGAAGTGGAGGAGGGAGGAAGTTATGACTACTTTCGTTCCAATGCACGGACCGGAGCCCTGGGGATCTCACACCGTTATTATTTCAATGAGAAGACCAGGCTGAGGACCATTATTTCATGGGGGGGGATTCGAAACTTCGGAATCGATTCCACCACAGTGGATGGTGTACTGACCGATCATTATGGACAGGATTTTGAGGAGCAGAAGTTCACTTTTCAGAGCGATATCCGTCGACGGTTATCCAGTCGGGATCACCTTGTGGGGGGGGTGGAAGTCAGCTATATCAAAGCCAGCTATCTGGATAGTATCTACGTCCCCGAATGGAATCTCTTTTTTCGTACTGCCAATACTTCGGGCGATCTGATGATGTTTCAGAGCTTCATAAACTGGAAGCATAAATTTACCGATCAGCTGCAATTTGTTGCCGGATTACATTACCAGCAGGTATCCCTGAACAGTGACCTGGCCCTTGAACCCCGGGTTAGCCTGAGCTGGAAGTTCAGCGATCGGCAGGAGATCAGCTTTGGTTACGGATTGCATAGCCAGGCTCAACCGAGGGCAGTATATTTCTCCGAGACACTGATCGATACCCTTAACCTTGTATATGAGCAGACCAACAAACAACTTGGTTTTACCCGGAGTCACCAGGCAGTGGTCGGATACCAGGTGCTGTTCGATTCCAGGCATCGTCTGAAGTCAGAATTCTATTTCCAGAAGTTATTTGATGTACCGGTAACCACCTATCCTTCCTACATTTCCATGATCAATTACGGGGGCAGTTTTAACAGTTCGGTTTACGATTCGCTGGTAAATCAGGGTGATGGCTGGAACATGGGGCTGGAATTGACAATGGAGCGGTTTTTCGCAAACAACTTCTACTATCTGGCCACCATTTCCCTGTTCGACAGCAAGTACCGGGCCAGTGACCGGCAGGTAAGGAACTCCATTTTTAACGGAAATTTCATAGTTAATCTTTTGGGAGGGTATGAATGGCAGATTGGCCGGCAGGATGCTATTACTGTGGATGGGAGGATGAGCTGGGCCGGAGGATTGCGCGTAATCCCAATCGACCTGGAGGCCTCCAGGGAGGCGGGAGAGACGGTGCGCGACTACTCCAGGGCTTTTGAAACGAGAGATGATGACTATTTCCGGATCGATCTGAGAGTTGCCTATCAATGGAATCTCAAGCACGCCACATGGACCTTTGCGGCAGATATTCAGAATGTGACCAATCACATCAATCCTTTTTTTAAAGAATACAATCCGGAAACGGATCAGATTGAACAGGTCTCACAAATCGGAATTATTCCTGCCGGGGTTATCAGGTTAAACTTTTAGATAGGTTGGATCCGCGGTTCTAACAGCCTCCCTGAACCTTCTTTTTAGTAGGTCTGGGTGCAACCTTGGGAAGCTCCGGAGCCACCTGTCCGGAGGATTCCATAACAGCTCCTCCGCCCAGCGCCTGTCCTGCGCCTTTTCGGAAATCGTATTTGGCGATCTCTTCGTTGGGACTGGTGGAGCCGGGAGCCGAAGGGTTCATTATCGTCTCCACCCAATAGTTAAGACCTCCCTGCAATACATAGTTATTCTCGTATCCCAGCTGTCGGGTGAGCATCCAGGCCTGGTTGGCACTAACCGTTCCGTTTGAATAAAACACATTGTATCTCAGGTCCTGGTGAATGTAGTCTTTCCACTGTTCATCGAGAAGTGAGATCAGAGGGATGTTGATTGCACCAGGGAGGTGAAATTTCTCATATTCGGTTTCAGCCCTGACATCGATCAGTACCATTGAAGGGTCCTGGTTCACGATCATATCGGCCACCTCATCGGGGGTGAAGTATTGCATTCCGCTGTTTACATATTCCAGCAGCTCCTCTGGTGAGAGCTTATAAGGATGAGTTGTATTTGCCGGTACAAATGCCAGAATCAATCCCAGTGGAATAATGAAAATGGCTAGCAGAACTCTTGGATTCAGTTTTTTCATGACATCAAAATTAATGATTCATTGGTTCTTAATACTCTTCGCGGGGAAATTTCTTTTCGGCCCATTCACCAACCCAGAACATTCCCATGGCTACGATAATGATCCCAAGCACCACCACGCCGTCTTTCAAACCCAGGGCCTGAGGAAGGGTGGGGGCTCCTCGGAAGGATCCCTTGTAAAAACCTTCGATCAGGGGATAGACCTCGGCAAAGATGAAAACACCCAGGAAGATCCCACCGATGAAAAAGAGGGCATCGATCTTGCCGATGGCTGCTGCGCAGAAACTGGTCCCCGGGCAAAACCCTCCGGTAATAAATCCTGCACCCATGATTATACCGCCAACGATGGTTGACCAGAGGTAGGTGGGATTGACATATACAAGGTCCAGATCAATCCAGTCGAACAGACTCATGAAGAGAAGTCCGGTCATGGCTACAATTGCCGCTGTAAAGAAGACTTTTAAGACTACGGTATCATAACCGTAAAATACACCGGCAAGTTTCCGGCTGGATGAGAAGCCGCTGCTTTCAAGGACAAAGCCGAAGCCTGTGCCTATCAGAAAAGCAAGGAAGAAGTTGGTATTTTGTGAGATAATATTATTGACAACTAATGGTCCCATGATGAAGATGTTTGATTGTTAAATCCAGTTTTTCCTGAAAAACCACGCAAGGGCAAAGGCGGTCCCAAAAATAAATGCCATGGAGATGAATCCTCCCAAAGAGAGTACTCCCATTCCGCTCAGTGCGGATCCGCTGGTGCATCCCCTGCCCATTTGTGATCCGAATCCAAAAAGTATTCCACCCATTACAGCAAAAATAATTCTTCGCCTGGAAGTAATTTTGGGTGAGTGCTCTACCTTGAATTTCAGTCGGTTAAAAATGGCTCCGGACAGAAAAGCTCCGACAATCACACCCAGCATCTGGAATACCAGCCAGGATTTCATTGGACCATCGGGGTGTTCATCGTTGTACTCCTTATAAAAGGATGCGGTTTCGGAGTGACCGGGAGTGACGGTATTGACAGCGGCGACCACTACACTTTTGGCAGCACCACTGGCCCCCAGACCTCTTCCCGCCACGAAATTGGCGGCAATCAGGACCAGCCCTAATAATACGCCACCCAGGTATGGGTTGATATACCTGGATTTTTTGATTGGTTTGATCGATTCACTCATGATCTCTTTATGTTATATGTTTTACAATTTCCCTTTTTTTTCTGTTCCCTGAGCACTGTTCCCTGAGCACTGAGCACTAATTTCTGAGCACTGTTCCCTGTGCACTTTGCACTAATACAGCCACCTGCTCTCCTGTCCGGCGTAGGCGATCAGAAACCTGAGCATGAGGCTTCCAAACAATACAAGTCCCGCGGGTATCACCACCGGAATTTTAAATTTTCTCAATTCAAGGATCTCCAGGATGACCGGGATAATCATTCCCATGATTACCACATAGATCCAGAAAGGAGCAGTCCAGGGTCCCCCAAGGAAAAGCCCGGCAGCATCAATCTGAACCTGGGTGCTGGCAAGGAATCCCATAAACATGTGGATAATAAGGAACATTTCCACCGTGATAATCCCGATGTCGATTTTAGCAAACATGTTTCTTTCCTTATGTTTATTTGAAAAGAGCATGATCACTGCAGCTCCTGCTGAAAGTCCGGAGGCAAGGAATAGTGGTCCGAGTATGGATGTATTCCAAAGAGGCCTGGCATTAAAAGCTGAGAAAAGAATCCCCGTGTAAACTCCCAGAATAATGGAGGAGATACTCATGACCCAGGCAAGGGCTATTTTCTGCTTAACAAAGAAAGCCTCCAGATCCTTTAATATCTTAAACTTCCAGTCCCATCCTGGAAATATCTCCTTAATGTGGATGGCCGACCAGATAAATGATAATGGAGTTACAAGCATCAGAACCCAGGCACCCCACGACATGGGTGATTCAATCCGGATGGTGGTATACAGCCTCCAGAAATAGAGCTTATGCTTCAGATCGAGCAACAGGGCAATCAACCCTATAACCAGGAGGATAGGGACGATGTGTGGGGCAATCCTTACAGCAGCGCGATATTTCTCCTGTTTGCCCATGAGGGTAAAAAAACCTGCAAAAAAGAGGATCCCTGCTGCCAGTCCCCCGAGAAACAGGTAGAGCGGGATCTGCCAATGCCATATCTGCAGGTGTGGATCAATCAGGTAATTGTTTCGTCCGCTGACGATGATTTCTTCTCTCATGGTTTTTCAGATAAGGAAATATAGTTGGGGATCGGTCCCTGCCTCTGGAATCAGGGTTTTATATTTTCTCACTTTCAGGATTTCGGAAACCGGACTGTTCCTGTCGTCCAGGTCTCCGAAGTACATACACTTGGTGGGACAGGCTGCAACACAGGCCGGTTGGAGTCCCTTCTTGATCCTGTGAATACAGAAGGTACATTTATCCACATACCCTTCGGGATGTGAATAGCGAGCATCGTACGGACAGGAGGTGATACATGCTCCGCAACCGATGCATTTGTTATGGGTGACCAGGACAATTCCCCCTTCAGCGTAGTGACTTGCCCCTGTGGGACAGCAACGTACACAGGGGGAGTTTTCGCAGTGGTTACAACGCTCCGACCGCAATTCGATCTCCAGCTGCGGGTAGGTTCCGTCGACAATCTCCACAACCCAGTCGCGGCAATACCCAATGGGGACATTGTTTTCAGTCTGACAGGCCACCACACAATCGCTGCATCCCACACACTTCCTGGTATCTATGGCCATGGCGTATCTCATGATGTGACCTCCTCTTTTTTAGATTCAAACTTAAAGGTGACAAAGTTTCCTCTCATACCGGTTCCTCCCATGATAGGATCCAGAAGGACCCTGGTAATCAGTTCCGAATCGCTGGCTCCCTTCCCGTAGGCTCTTGACAGTTTTTTGTTGGTGTGACCAAATCCGTGGACCATGTAAACCGTATCCCAGCGGATTCTTTCAGTGACTCTTGCCCTGATCGGGAATGATGAACGTACGCCGTCCTGGTTCTCAAGCCAGATGTATTGTCCATTCTTTATACCCCATTCACCGGCCACTTTTGGGTTGATCCAGGCTGAGTTTTCCTCCATCAGATCTTTCAAAAGGGCATTGTTGGCTGTCCGGCCGAATGTGTGCATGGGTGCGCGGCCATAACTCAGACGATAGAATCCGGCAGGTGGTTCCTCATGTGGGGTGTACTTCGGGATCGGGTCAAAACCTTCAGCTGCCAGATCTGTACTATAGAGTTCAATTTTTCCGGTATTTGTCGGAAACTCGTGTTCCTCTCCAGGTGCGAAGTAGAGATCATCATAGGATCGTTCAAATGTTTTGACTCCTATGCGTTGCATCTCCTCCAGTGAAGCTCCCTACCTGTTTTAATTGCCAGTCGAGCATCTCTTCGATGGAGTTCCAGGTGAAGTAGTCTTCCAGATTCAGTTTTTTGGCCAGCTCTTTGGCCATCCAGTATGCAGGTCTGGTATTATACAAGGGTTCTGTAGCAGGCATTCTCAGGGCGATGGCCGGTTTTCGGTGCGGAGAATCCCGTATGGAATCGAAGCGCTCCAGGTAGGTACATTCGGGGAGGACCACGTCGGCCCATCCGGTAATAGCCATGGGCATGGTATCAATCACAACCAGCAGCTCCAGGCTTTGGATGGCTTCCAGCACCTTACCGGAGTCAGGAATGGTTTTCAGGAGGTTGGTGCCATTGACGATCCATCCTTTGAAATTACAACCCCTGCTTATGTCAGGAATAGTGGCATCACAAATTCCCGAGGCAATGGTTTCATAGGCAAGGTTGTATTTTCCGGGATAGGCATCTCTCCAGGTTCGCTTTGGCTCCGGAAATTCCGGGTGGGGCCAATCCGGGATCGTGACGAGTTCAGGGTTGTAGAACCCGCCCCTTCTTCCCCACGATCCGAGCAGGGCATTCAGGATAGCCATGGCCCGGCATCGTTGGGTATCGTCACCGTACCAGGTGACATGACGTCCGGGATGAATGATGACTGCGGGTGCGGCATTGGCCATTTCCCGGGCCGATTCGCGAATCAGTTCAGGCTTCAGGGTGGTGATTCCGTACGCCCATTCGGGAGTCATCTGCTGCACATGTGCCTTCAGCTGATCAAATCCGTAGGTATTTTTTTCAACATACTCCCTGTCATACCAACCCTCGTTGATAATCACATGGATCCAGGAGAGCAGCAGGGCCAGGTCGGTAGCCGGTTTTATGGGCAGCCAGTATTTTGATTTGCTGGCGGCGATGCTGTAGCGGGGATCAACAGTGATAATCGCAGCCCCTTTATCGATGGCGTCCGACATCTCCTGGACCTGGCCGTTATGCATATTTTCGCCAAGGTGAGAACCGATCAGTACAAGGCACCTCGTATCCCGGATATCTATTCTTTCGGGACTTCCAACCCCTTCCCCAAATGTGGTCTGATAAGCCACTTCACGGGGGCCCCGGCACTGTGCATAGGAGGGGGCGGCAATGTTGTTGGATCCGTAAGCCTTCAGAAGGGTTCCAAAGTAGTCCCCCCCTGATCCGTGCGTCAATAGCGCAATACACTCCGGACCATGCTCGCTGGCAATGCCTTTCATTTTTTCAGCAATGTAATCGAATGCTTCATCCCAGCTTACATCCCTGAAAACCTGCTTACCCCGCTCTTCAGTCCTGATCTTCGGTGATTTGAGCCTGTCCTGGTCGTAATACATTCCGGGACCACCGGTTCCACGGGGGCAGAGACGGCCGTTGCTGTGCTGGTCATCATCGTTGCCAACCACCTTCCAGATCTTTCCCTCTGCATTCTTATAGACCCAACCGGCACATTTCCAGAAACAGATTTCACAAATGGTCGGGGTCCTGGTGATATCGACTTTCAGCTCCTCCCCAACAAGGGGGGATGAGGCAAGGTTCCTGTAAATCCCAAGTCCGGAAGCGCTGATGGCAAGGCCCCCCAACCCCAAACCGGATATCTTGATAAAATCCCTTCTGTTAGCCATTTATAAATTGTTTATTTCTTGTAATGAAGGTAGTCATTTCAGATCGGCAAAAATAAATCAAAATTTATAAAAATCCTATATATCTAGATATATCTATACTTTATAACAGTCAGATTAAGAGTAAAATAGTTCTTATTTATAATGGTGCTAAACTACGTTTTCAATTATGTTTAAAAGCAGCGAACCCATTTCCCGGATGCTTCATCCATCCCGGAGAAGGATGGTTCATGAATCGTTTCCAAAATTCTCAGGCAACCTTTCCAGGTCCTCCATCCGGTTTATATTCAGGAACAGGCCGGGGTGAAAAAACGGCATTCCGGGTTGAATAAGAAGTACCTGCGAGCGAACCCTGGATATAGCCCCGTGTACAGCAAACCTTTTCTCCTCAATCAGAGCTCTGAAAACACTGCTCATGCTTTTCCGGTAGAGTGCACAGAGGGGTTCCGGCCTGCCCGTTTGCATAGCCGGTGCCACCATATCCCAATCCCCGCTCTTTTCCAAAAGATAGTTCAGCAAACCAACATTCACCAGGGGGAGGTCATAGGAGAGCACCAGGTTCAGATCGGTGGATGAACGTTCCAGGCAGGCATGAATTCCGCCCATGGGTCCGATCCCTCTGATCTCATCACACACTGTGGTGTGGGTAAGAATGCCCGGAAGTGAGTTGGAGGTTGAAATCAGGATCTGATCACAGACCTTCTCAAGGGCTCTTAAAGGGTATTCATACAACAGGCGTCCTCCAATCTGCAAACTCCCTTTTTCACGGCCCATCCGGCTGCTCATCCCGCCTGCCAGCAGGATTCCGGTGACCTTTTTACTTAAATTTTTCATGGTTCATCCGGGAAAACTATCGCAATGTAAGAATGTTTGTATTATCTTATGGCTGTTAAAACCCAATCCATTTTGTGATGTCAAAATCCATTCAGCTCAAAAGAGACGAACTCTCATCCAACTTTTCAGGGGGAGAACATTACGACCTGGTGATTATCGGCTCAGGTATTTCCGGTCTTTCATCTGGACTGATGTGGCAGAAGAATACAGCGGATAAAAAAACCCTGATCATTGAAAAGAACAGTTACCCGGGAGGGTACAGCACCGCTTATGAACGAGAAGGTTACGTTTTTGAGACCACCCAGCTGTTCCCCGATATCATCGATATGATCGACTACCTTGGGGTGAAGATTAACCTTAAGCAGTATAAGGGAAATTTTATGCGCCGGATTGTGGTGGAAGGGGATGAAGTATTTGAGTATAAGATACCGGCCGGTGCAGAGCACTTCACAGACTACCTGGTTGAAATCTTCCCTGAGGATGAGGCAAAAATCAGGCGCCTTATGGATTATTCGGTCGATATGTTTAAACAGGTCAGGAAGCTGAAAGCAAATTCGGGACTGAAAGATAAACTCCTTATTCCGTTCCAGGCCCCCAAAGTAGTGGCCAACCTGAATCGTACCTATTCGGAATTTCTGGATAAATTCAGAATTACGAATCCCAGGCTGAGGGAGGTTATGGAGACCTTTACCTCTTTTTCAGGGGTTCCCTCGGAGAGGGCTTCATCCATTATGGCTACAGGGGCCATGCTCTCCTCTATGACCCGGTGCTTCCGGCCTTACGGATTCTTTGATGAGTTTCCGGCAACGATGGCAAAGCTGTTCCAGGAGAGGGGTGGAGAGATCAGGTTTGGTTCGGCAGTGGAGAAGATCGTGGTGGAAGAGGGAACGGCAGTGGGGGTCAGGATTCAGGGCGAGGAGAAGGTGATCCGGGCCGGCAAAATCATTACAACGGTAGATCCCATGCTGGCCATGCGCCAGCTGGTGGGTGATGAACACCTGCCGGAAAAATACATTACCCGTCTGGAAAATACAATCATGTCGGTTTCGTCCTTCAATGTGGCGCTTGGACTGGATGACAAGATCGATATGTCGGGCTTCGACCTGGATTATCCATACAATGTGGTATCCACAGGTCTCGGAACAGCCGGGAAACTTTTTGATGGATTTCTGGCCGGTGACAATGCGTTTTCGGATCACTGTTTTCACATGGCAGTGATTTGTCCCTCACTTACCACCGGGGGCAAGAATACAGTGACTTTACGGTGTACCCCCTTTGCCTTGAACAAATGGGAGGAGTGGCGGAAATCAGATTACAGGAGATACAGTGAGGAGAAACAGAGATGGGGTGATTTTTTTATCGGGATAGCCGAAAAGTATTTTATCCCGGGTCTGAGCAAGCACATTGTCGTGAAGGATATTTCCACACCGGCCACATACGCTCGCTATTCGGGCTCCCCCACAGGCAGTCTGTTTGATATGGCCTCTCTTGTTACCCAGTTTGGACCCAAGCGTCTGCCCATGCAGACCCCAATCCGGAATCTGCTTCAGCCCAAATTTTCACACGGACTCTATGGAACCATGATGAATGGTGTCCAGGTGACAGACCTGATGCTGGACCGGAAATTCAACAACGGCAATTCACTTTTTAACCCACTAACTAAATAACCATGATCACCAACAGAAGGAATTTTATCAGGCAAACAACCGCAGCCACAGCAGTACTCGGATTTTCATCTGCGTTTCCAACCCTCAGGGCCGGCATCCTCGGAGCCAATGAAAAGCTGGTTTGCGGGGTGATCGGTGTGAATGGAATGGGTTTTGCTGATCTGCAAACCTTTTTGAACCAACCCAATACCGAATGTGCAGCCCTGTGTGATATAGACGCAAATGTTCTGCAGGAGCGAATTGCCGATGTGGAAAAGATTCAGGGAAAGAAACCAGAAGGGTACAGTGATTTCAGAAAGTTGCTGGAACATAAAGGGCTGGATTTAATCATCATCGGTACTCCCGATCACTGGCATACCATCCCGTTTGTGTATGCCCTTCAGGAGGGTTATAACATCTATTGTGAAAAACCACTGGCCAATACAATCGAAGAGTGTAACATCATGGAGCGCGCTGTGAAGAGGTACAACAAAGTGGTGCAGATCGGACAGTGGCAGCGCAGCGATCAGCACTGGCAGGATGCAATCTCCTATGTGCACTCCGGAAAACTTGGGAAAATACGGACCGTAAGGGCCTGGTCCTACCAGGGTTGGATGGGTTCCGTTCCGGTGGTGGCCGATTCACCCGTTCCCGATGGAGTAGATTATAATTTCTGGCTGGGACCTGCACCCGAGAGGCCTTTTAACAAGAACCGGTTTCATTTTACTTTTCGATGGTTCTGGGATTATGCAGGAGGAATGATGACCGACTGGGGGGTTCACATTGTGGATTATGCCCTCTATGGGATGCAGCAATACGCTCCCAAATCCGTGATGTCCATGGGAGGCAAATTCGCTTATCCCGAGGATGCTTGTGAAACCCCGGATACCCAGCAGGCCATCTTTGAATTTGATGACTTTACCATGCTTTGGGACCATGGCATTGGGATAGATGGAGGTTACTACGGCAGGTCACATGGTGTAGGTTTTGTCGGGAATGATGGAACTCTTGTGGTGGACAGGGGTGGATGGGAGGTGATTCCCGAACCGAAAGGGGGTCATCCAACCCTTGATCGGGTCGATTTGATCAGGGGCGATGGGAAAGGGTTGCAGAACCACATGGCTAATTTCATAGATGGTATTAAGAATGGGGCTCAACTCAATTGTCCCGTTGAAATTGCTGCCGGAGTGGCACGAACCTGTCACCTGGGCAATGTGGCCTTCAAAACAGGAAGGAGGTTGTACTGGGATGCAGCCAAAAGCAGTTTTATCAACGATCCGGAAGCGAATACGTACCTGGCTCCTGAGTACCGGAAGCCCTGGGTACTCCCATCCGTTTAACCCGGAAACTGACTTTTTTGGAGGAGCCATTCAATGGTCTTCCCGATTCCATCCCGGGCACTCATCGGATTGTATCCCAGTTCTTTGATTGCTTTTTCGGAAGAGACGATCCAGTTGTGGTTAAATTTTTTCACCAATCCCGGTAATATCAGCGGTGCCTTTCCGGTTAACTTTGTCCAAAGCCCCATCAGACGGGCAATCGAGAGCATCAATCCTGGCGGGATGTGAAACAACCTGAAATCTACCCTCCCTATTTCGCGAATCATTTCAAACAGCTGGTTATAGGTGATATTTTCTCCCCCGATTACGTAACGCTCTCCGGGTTTTCCTTTTTCCATCGCAAGAAGGTGTCCCGTTACCACATCTTCCACTTGTACATAGTTGCCGGAACTTTTGCCGTCACCCGGTATAATCCTCCACTTTCCATTCAGGTATTGTCCAATCATCCTGGTTACCCCGTTAGATTCACTGAGTACCCCCGGACCATACACCCTTGTCGGATTCACAATGACTACCTCCGGAGCAGAGCCGGCAAGCTCCCTGAGTCGTCTCTCCATGATCGATTTGGAAGCCTCGTATGTGGTGAAGAAAGAGGCCGGCTCGGAAGTCTCTTCATTCACAGCCTTCCCGTCCGACGGACCGAGGATGCCGGCAGTTGAGGTAATGACCACCCTTTTTGTTCCACAGGTTGCTGCAGCCCTAACTATATTCATGGCGCCGTCCACATTTAGCCTGTAGATGAGGGAAGGATCCTTTGACCATACCCCGGCGAAGGCTGCCACATGAAAGGCTGCATTACAACCTTGCATGGCGGAGATAACGGATGCCTCGTCAAGGATATCTCCCTTAAAAAGTTGAATCTCTTTGCGGCGTATGAGATCTGCTTTTGTTTCCGAACGGTATAAGGCGTGCACGGTTGAGCCTGCATCGGCGAGCCTCTCCACCAGCCTGGAGCCTATGAATCCTGTTGCACCGCTGACAAATACTGTTTTCCCCATGATCAGATTCTGAACAATTCCATGTTGGGGTGTGCCCTGAGTGAAAACCACTCATTGGAAAGTGCCATTACACAATGGATGGCCACGGCACTCCAGATGTTCCCGGTATGGATGGTCAGGTAGCACAGTAAAACACCCACCACAACAGCCCCAAACGTCTCTCCGGGCCCTTTATATAAATGGGCAAATCCGTACAGGGTGCAGTTCAGCGCTATGGCCGGCCAGGGATCCATTTCAGTCAGTGAGCCGAAAAGGAGAAATCCCCTGAAAAAGAACTCATAGGCCACCAGGAAAAAAATCCAGCTTGCCGCGCTCAATATCAAAATACGGCCGGTCCATTTTTCAATCCGGATTTGCGGATAGATGGCCAGGTTTGCAGGTGAAGAGGATTGGAAATAGCTTGCAACAATAATCACAGGGAGTGCAAGGTAGCTCCACCAGGGAAGAGGAGAAAGGAATGAAAGTCCAAATCCGGAAGAGACAGGAGTCTCCTTCCAAACCAGGAGGATGATCAGCATCGGGACCATCCCCAGGAAGAGGACTCCCCAGCCTCGCCGGGCCACCACCTCCCTCACCGTTCCGGATGCGGACTTTTTATGTCCTGCAAAATAATAGGCAGAAAAACCAATCACTGCCCAGAGAATGGCAATGATGAACTTCTGATGATCCATCACTCTATCTCCTTGTTGGATATGATCTCATTCACAAGGTTGGTCACCGAACGGAAATCGATTTTACCTGTGCTCATCATGGGTAGTTCAGGTAAAACAAAAAATTGTCGGGGCAGGGCAATATTGGGAAGTTCATTCCCCATTTTCCTGAGGATGGCCACCTTGTTGATTTCCCGGGTAACAGCAGCCACAATGGTTGCTCCCTTCAACTCGTCGGGAATTTCAACAATACAGCAAGATACCCCTTCCGGCAGGTGTTTTTCCATGATGTTCTCCACCTTCACAAGGGAAACCATCTCACCTCCGATCTTTACAAACCGCTTAAACCTTCCCGAATGCCACAGGTAGCCGTCTGCATCGAGATACCCCATGTCGCCCGTATTGTACCAGCCGTCGACAATGGCTTCTGAAGTAAGTTCTGGGGCACCCAGGTAACCCTTCATGACCAGGTCACCCTTCACCAGGATCTTGCCCACTTCGCCGGGCCCGCAGTTTTTACCTGTATCCAGATTTTCGATCCGGACTTCCACGCCTGGAATCACTTTACCAATACTTCCGGGCCGGTTGAACTCAAGGGAATTAACCGACACAACGGGTGATGTTTCAGTGGCACCATATCCCTCCAGCAATGTGACGCCATGCTTATTCTTATATCCATCGCGGAGGGCATCGGGACACTTATCAGCACCGGCAACCATCAGACGGAGTGTTTTAAAATCACCGGGTTCAGATTTCTGGAGGTAACCCCAGAAGAAACTGGGTGTCCCCACCATCACGGTTGGTTTCTCCTCTCTTGCAATATTGCAGATGGTCTGGAATTCTGTAGGATTCGCATAGGTAACCATGGTCATCCCTTTTACAAAAGTGACCCAAAGATTGACGGTTAGCCCGAAGATATGGAAGAATACCAGGTTAGCCAGCATAATATCGGTATCATGGATATCTACATAGTCACAGAAGCTCAAAATGTTTGAGGCTAAGTTTTTATGAGTTAGCTGAACCACCTTGGGCTCCTTTTCACTGCCGCTGGTAAAAAGGATAGCCGCATTGTCATTTTCATCTCCTTTGTGGATGCTGTTCAGGATCATCCCGGTGGGAAGTTTGGTCTTCAGGGCTGCGGATAGTTTTTCACCCTTGGTTACACTCTTCATGATATCCTCAATGAGGACCATCCCGTCGATAACAGGACATTGGATTTTATCCAGCAGTGCTTTGGATGTAATGATGGTTTTGAAATTACACTTTTTCTGCGCAAACCTGGAGTTTTCTTCAGCACCGGTGGAGTAGTTGATCATTACAGGTATTCTGCCACTCATGAGAGCACCTACGGTAGCCAAAGCGCATCCGGCAGAGGTGGGAATCATAATCCCGATGTAGCCTTTATCATAGCTCTCAAATTTTTTTGAAAGGATCAATGCGCCGATCAGCGCCCTGCCATAGGTAACGTCCCTTTTGGTGGTTTTATCCTTGATGGCAAACTTTTTCGAATAGCGCTTTGCGTTCCTGACGAACTGTTGGTGTAGCAGCATTGTGTAAACGATTAGATTAAAAAAGGTTAAATTAGCGGCTAAATATAAGAATTTGTTCGAATCGCAATGAAATGAGGCTGCAGATTGTCACCCTTTTGATGTTTTTTATGGTTACTGCCCTGGGGCAAAACACAGGGAGTGTAACCGGAATCATTCTGGATGCGAAGTCCGGGGAGCCTATGATTGCAGTGAATATTAGCGCTGACCGGCAATCGGGCACCGTATCTGATGAGTACGGGGAGTTTTCTCTAAATCTCTCCGAAGGCGATCACCTGCTCGAATTTTTCTATGTTGGATACGAAAGGGCATCTATAAAAGTGAGTATCCTGACCGGAGAAACCATTCGGGTGGAGGTGGAGATGGCAGAAAGCAGAAAGATGCTTGATGAGGTGGTGGTCAGTGCGGGCAAGTTTGAACAGAAACTGTCAGATGTAACGGTATCCATGGAGATACTGCATCCCCACCAGCTCTCCAGTCAAAACATAACATCCCTGGATATGATCCTCGAGAAAACTTCCGGCATCAGCATACTGAACGGGCAGCCCAGCATCAGGGGTGGAAGTGGTTTCAGTTACGGGGTGGGAAGCCGTGTTTTAATGCTTGTGGATGACCTTCCAATGATTTCGGGTGATGCAGGAGATATTAAATGGAGTTTTCTCCCCGTTGAGAATTTGAACCAGGTGGAGGTGATCAAGGGCGCCTCTTCGGTACTTTACGGCTCTTCGGCCCTCAACGGGGTTATCAACCTGAGAACCCGTTTCCCTGGAAATGATCCCCAAAGTGAGGTAACCATTTTTTCAGGAGCTTACCTTGAACCGCGCAGAAAGGAGATGGTATGGAAGGATCGGGCTCCGCTGTATGCAGGCGGATCTTTTTCCCATTTGAGAAAGATCGGAAACCTGGATCTCTCTGTGGGAGGCAACTACTTCAGGAACCAGGGGTACAGGGAGCTGGAGTTTGAAGAGCGGATCAGGGGAAACCTTGCACTCCGCTACAGGTTTCAGAAGGTGAATGGGTTGTCGGCGGGGCTGTCAACCAGCGCAATGTATACCGATCATGCCGATTTTATTCTCTGGCAGGATGCCGATTCCGGAGCCTACCGCCAGAATCCCCGGACCTATGCCCCCCTGACCGGACACCGGTTTAATCTGGACCCCTATGTGGAGTATTTCACGCCGGGGGGCGACAAACACACATTGCGTACAAGGCTTTACAGCGTTGGAAACAATACTGTGGATGAGACAAAAAACAGTTTCTCAAAAGTGTGGTACGGAGAGTACAGATACCTTAAAAAGTTCGGTCCGCAAATTCACTGGACCAGTGGTCTCTCCTTTATGCGGAACACTGTTGAGGCGGGCCTGTTTGATGATCATAAAGGATCCAATAGTGCAATATACACCCAGCTGGATGCCAATGTTGTGAAGCGATTGAAGGTTTCCACCGGCATCAGGTGGGAAATGAACAGTCTGAACCAGGAGTACTTCCTCGCCAGGCCCGTGATACGCACCGGAATAAATTATCAGGTTGCAAAGGCTACATTCCTGAGGGCCTCATTTGGCCAGGGTTATCGCTTTCCTTCAGTGGCTGAAAAATATGTGGATGCCAGAACCGGTGGATTGAATATATTTCCCAACCCGGAACTGGAACCCGAATCTGGATGGAGTGCCGAAATAGGGGCAAAACAGGGATTTGCAGTGGGATCCTGGAGCGGATTTGCAGACCTTGCCCTTTTCTGGACCCGTTACAATAACATGATAGAATATACCTTTGGCTATTATCCCCCGGAAAATCCTACCCTTCCTCCATTCGACTATGTGGGTTTCAAGGCTTTGAACATAGAGACCGCACGGATCATCGGCTCGGAGTTTACCCTGAATGGACAGGGGCAGCTGGGTCCGGTTGAACTTTATATATCAGCCGGATACACGATTATGGATCCTGTGGATCCGTTAATAATTGATTCCACAGGCAGAGGTGATGATCAGGCCTATGTACTGAATTACAGGCGGCGTCATCTTGTGAAAAGTGACCTGGAAGCTGAGATCATTGGAATTTTTGCCGGAATCAACCTTCAATACAACTCCAGGATGATTAATGTGGATGAAGCATTTATAAATCCGTTTCTCGGTGAAACCATATTACCGGGATTTCCGGAATACTGGAGTGAACAGGCTGGAGGATACCTGCTGGTTGATTTCAGGCTGGGATGGAATATTTCCCCCCTTTTCAGGATCAATGCACTTCTGAAAAATGCAATGAATGTGGAATACCTGGGACGACCGGGTGATATCGGTCCTCCCCGTCAGGTTACCCTTCAAATGAAACTCACTTTTTAGTTTTGATCAATTTCCCGGTCCGGTACTCCTCATTGTTTGTTACCCTGTAAAAGTAGGTTCCGGGGGGTAGAGAGCGTCCGTCGAAATTGAAATTGTACTCTCCGGGAGGAAAGCCTCTTTTTTCCTCGTACACCAGCGTTCCCAGGATGTTGTAAACCTGCAGTTCGATGCGGTCATCAAAGGGTGTAAAGAATCCGATGGTAGTTAAATCTGAAAAAGGATTTGGTTTATTGGGAAGTATATGAAAATCGGTAAACTGACCCGGATCGATACCAGATGCCTCCGCCACAGTCATCACCACCGAGGTATCATTGACCGCCTGGGGACCGGGAATCGTGGCAGTACCTACAAATATGTAGGGAGTCACATAGATGGAAAGGGAATCTGATCCGACTTCGACAGGTATACCGAATATCTGAACACAATAAGCCGAGTCAGCATAAAATCGCTCTGCATTGGCAGCATAAGAGATTCCTTCAGGAAGGTTGGTAATACTATCTACGATAATATAATTAATAAGGACCGTACTGGTCCCGAATGTAAATTCTCCGGGCGGGATCACAGTGATCACCTCGTCGTAATAGGCATTTACGGTGGCATTGGGGAGGAACATGGGGCAGATCTGACCGGGTTCATCGGTGTCCTTGCAATTGACCGTATCCGGTTCACATTGTCCGAAAATAGTGGTTCCGGCGAAAAGGCCTGCTATCAAAGTTAAGATCACTCTTTTCATTATTTTCAGTAATAGGTATATGCAAATATAGCAGCAATTCTGCCCCTTGTCAATTTATCAGCAAATCATTTAATTTAACATCATTCTAAAAGCAAATTAAGTAACTTTGCGGCTTGTTTTAATTTCAATTCCTAAACTTATAGAGTTATGAACAATATCTTTGCGATGTTCTGGTTACTCCCGCTGGCTGCTGTAGTAGCGCTGGTATTTGCCTGGTTATTCTTTAAAAACATGATGAAGAATTCAGAGGGGACTGACCGGATGAAGGAGATTGCTAAATACGTCCGTGAAGGCGCGATGGCGTACCTCAAACGTCAGTATCGCGTGGTAGGATATGTATTTGGCATTCTGTTTATTATTTTTCTTGTACTCGCCTACCTGGGAGTACAAAACCCATTCGTGCCGGTGGCATTTCTGACAGGTGGTTTTTTCTCGGGTCTCTGCGGATTCCTGGGAATGAAAACAGCTACGTTTGCCTCCGCAAGGACTGCTCAGGGCGCTTCCCAATCCTTGAACAAGGGATTGCAGGTTGCTTTTCGCAGCGGTGCAGTAATGGGCCTTGTTGTTGTGGGCTTTGGCCTGCTGGATATAACCGGCTGGTTCTGGACCCTGAATAAATTTATCTTCACCCCCGAGCACATGGAGAACGGTCTTCACTGGCTGGGTATGACCTTCGTTCACAAGGGCACTACCGAACACGAAAAACTGATTGAAATTACCGCCGTGATGCTTACCTTCGGTATGGGTGCATCTACCCAGGCACTCTTTGCCCGTGTAGGTGGCGGAATCTACACCAAAGCAGCCGATGTGGGCGCTGACCTGGTTGGTAAGGTTGAGGCCGGGATTCCTGAGGATGATCCCCGTAATCCTGCTACCATCGCCGATAACGTGGGAGACAACGTTGGAGATGTGGCTGGTATGGGTGCCGACCTGTATGAATCCTATGCGGGTTCCATACTGGCTACCGCCGCTCTGGGTGCTGCCTTACCCGGACTTTCGGGGGCAGAACAGGGAATGGCAGTAGTGGCTCCCATGATTGTGGCAGGAATTGGCATTATTCTCTCCATCGCCGGTATCTTTATGGTAAGGGCTAAAGAGTCTGCAACCCAGAAAAATCTACTCAATGCACTGCTTCTCGGAACAGGAGGCAGCTCTGTCCTGATTCTAATTGCAATGGCCATCATGGCCTATCTGGGATGGGTAAGCTGGGGTATCTTCGGTGCTGTGGTTTCCGGACTATTTGCAGGTGTGATTATCGGGCAGGGAACAGAGCTCTTCACTTCTGATGAATATAAAGCTACGAAAGGAATTGCTGCTCAAACACAGCAGGGACCGGCTACCACCATTATTGACGGAATAGCCGTCGGGATGTACTCAACCTGGATACCCGTTGTAACCATCGTTATTGGCATTATTGCGGCCTTTGGATTCTCTGGCGGGTTTGCTGAATTCGCAAAAGGTGTTTACGGAATCGGTTTTGCCGCTGTAGGTATGCTCTCCACCCTGGGGGTCACACTGGCCACCGATGCTTTCGGACCCATTGCTGACAACGCCGGTGGGAATGCCGAAATGTCTGAGCTTCCTGCAGAAGTCCGCCAGCGCACCGACGCACTGGATATGCTTGGAAATACCACAGCAGCCACAGGTAAAGGATTTGCCATTGGTTCGGCTGCCCTCACTGCCCTGGCCCTTCTGGCTGCCTATATGGAAGAAGTCAGGCTCTGGCTGGGAAAACTAGCCGACAAGTCCGTTGAAGGCTTCAGGCAGGTTGGAGAAACCATCTTCTACACTGACCATGCCCCGGCTGCTGCCGACGGACTCAAAGTGGTTCAGCTGAGCCAGGCCACCATTCACGATTTTGTAGGGGCTTATGACCTCTCTATTTTTAATCCCATATTGCTGGGTGGCATTTTTATGGGTGGCATGATGGCTTTTGTATTCTGTGCCATGACCATGAAGGCTGTGGGTCGCGCTGCAGGAGCCATGGTAGATGAGGTTCGCAGGCAGTTCCGCGAAATTCCCGGCATCATGGAAGGCAAGGCTACGCCCGAATATGCCAAATGCGTGGAGATCTCCACCAGGGGAGCACAAAAGGAGATGCTGCTTCCATCCCTGCTGGCTATCATCGTCCCGGTTACCATTGGTCTGATTTTCGGTGTCCCCGGTGTGATCGGGTTGCTGGTTGGCGGTCTGACCACCGGATTCACACTTGCTGTGATGCTGAATAATGCCGGAGGTGCCTGGGATAATGCCAAGAAATACATTGAAAAAGGAAACTATGGCGGAAAAGGGAGCGCTGCTCATAAAGCTGCTGTAGTAGGGGATACCGTAGGTGATCCTTTCAAGGACACTTCAGGACCTTCACTGAACATCCTTATCAAACTGATGACCATGGTTTCTGTTGTAATGGCAGGACTTACGGTTGCCTTGAGTTTGTTTTAGAAATACCATTATCTTGCATAAAAGGGGGCTGTCTTCAAAAGGGACTTTTGAGACGGCTCCTTTATTGTTAAAGCCGCTTGTCGGTTAAAAACTTAAAGGGATTGCCCTCTGATCAAATGGTGATAATGGAACCACGGTCCGGGAAGAATTTTTTCAGGTGAAGCTCCTCCCCGTCAAATACTGCATAAGTGAAGTTGGTGATCCAGTCACCCAGGCAAACAACCCTGCTGGTTGGAGATAACCGGATCTGAAAAGGCAGGTGTCGATGACCGAAAACGAAGTAATTAATGTCAGGTTGCTTCTCCAGGATCTTTTTAGCAAAGATGGCCTGGTGCTCCCTGGTTGCCCCCAGGAAAGGCAGATAGGCTCCTTTCGTTGACCGGCTTTTCCTGGACCACCACTGTGCAAAGGTTATGGACCCGTTTGGATGGATCCGGGCATATAACCACTGCAGGATCCTGTTTCGGAAGACTCCCTGCAAGAGTCGGTATCCAAGGTCCGATTTCAACAACCCATCCCCATGACCCAGGAGGAATTTCTTATTGTTCCAAACTTTTAACAGGATATTGTGGTGAATTGTTAATCCGATCTCTTGAGGAAGGTAGTTAAAAAGCCATACGTCGTGGTTCCCGGGAAAGAGGTGGATCTCCACTCCTTCATCTGCCAGGGTGGCAAGCTTTCCCAAAAATCTGACAAATCCCCGGGGAATGACCTTCTTATATTCAAACCAGTAGTCGAATAAATCACCAAGAAGCCAGATCTCCTTTGCATCATGCCTGATCAGTTCCAGCCAATCCACAATATAACTTTCCCTTAACCTGCTCTTTTCCCCGGGGTGCATTCCCAGGTGAAAATCTGAAGCAAAATAGATTTGATTCTTTTCTGCCATCACCTTTTTAAATCAGATTGTCGAGCCAGGTCTCCAGGGTTTTTCCGTGAAGATCTTTTGCCACGATATCACCCTCCCGGTTAATCAGGTAACCGGCCGGGAGAGAGGTCACATTATAGATCAGGTTCGCCCTGGAGTCGGGGTAGTTCAGTTCCGAAACGTTTATCCAGTTAAACTCATTGAAGTCAATGGCATTCATCCATTGAATCTTATTGTTATCCAGGGAGATGGCATAGATCTCAAATCCTTTTCCATGATACCGGTTATAGGTCGATTTTAACTGAAGCAGCAATTTTATACTGGCCTCGTTTCCGGAAGCCCAGAAGATCACCATGACTGCTTTCCCTTTGTAATCAGAAAGAGTGATCTTTTTACCATCCCGGTCCGGGATAGTGAGATCGAGGAAACCTACTGGCTCTTCGGCCATTTCCAACAGTGAATTCAGTTGACTGGTCCTCTTGAATTCGGTCTCCCGGAGGGTAATATCAGCCCGCAGCGATTTGGTCAGTGAAGAGTTAGGGTATGTCAATGCAAGGGAATCGGCAACCACCTTGAAGTATTGCAAATCCGACTGTAGCCCCATTACCAGGTTATCTTCATCATATTTCTGGTAAAGAGCATATACACTGGACAGCGAGTTGGTATGTTCCAGCAGATACCTGATGGTGAATCGTTTTTGGTTTATGATAACCTGTGCATAGGCATTTCGAACCACTTTCATGTGGGGCGATTCAGGGTCTCCCACCGATGCTGCAACACCCTGGAGGGAGTCGAGTTTTGCACGTGTGCTGTTGAGTTGTTCCACCAGGATCCTGAGGTTCTCCGACTCTTCCGATCCCTCCACGCTGTATCCATTATCAGAGGATCCGGCTTTGATGGAGAGCGTGATGCGCTCTCCGGGAGAGATTAAAAGATTTACAAGCTCTCCGTTGCCATATCGCAGGACAAACAGTTCAGGTTCCTCAAGGTTTGTGGTGATGGTAAATTTACCACCCTTGCCTATGGCGGATGAATCGACCACAGAAGTCCGGTTTACATCCAGTCTTTCCAGGGTAACAGACTGACCCTCTCCCTTTTCCAAAGATCCGTGTATGATCACATTGCTCCTGTTGCAGGTGGTTCCCGCCAAAAACAGGAGCAAAAAAATGGTGTATTGAACTCTCATATGGTCATTCGTTATGATACAGGATTTTAAATTTTCCAACCCCATCTGTCCCCAGAAGATCCCGTGCAATAATTTTCCCTTCCGGGTCAATTAGATAGTTGGACGGTATTTTATCTACATCGTACAGATTGGCAATTGCCGATTCCCATCTTCGCAAGTCGCTTACATGATCCCAAACAAGACCATCCTGTTCAATGGCCCGGATCCAGGTTTCTCTCTCGTGGTCCAATGACACCTGCAGGATTTTAAATGGAAGACTACCTTTTGTTTTCCAGATCTCCTTCAGGTACCGGTTTTCCTCTCTGCTCGGACTGCTCCAACCTGCCCAAAAGCTGATTAATACGTAGTGGCCTTTAAAATCTGAAAGTGCCAACTGCGAACCATCAGGGCGTGAAGATACAAAATCGGGTGCGATGTCTCCTACCTCAGGAGAGTGATCCGCTTCATTTTTCTGTTTTGTTGCTTCCGCTTCGAGAACCTGTGCCTGCAATAATTTAGCAGCCTCAAATTCCGGATGGTGAGTTTGCAGTAAAGAATCGACGAACTGGTAGGTTTGAAAATCCTCAATGGGATCGAATACAGGCAGGCCCTGCCCATAAAGATTATACAGGGCGATCAGAATGGAAAGTGACTCCCGGTTTCTGTTTATAAATTCAAATGAATAGCCCTGGAATGAATTGGTGATGGAATCAAATTTCAGATCCAGCTGCATTTTTTTTTCAGAAAAATCGGGTAGTTCCCTGAACTCCATGGCTTGCCGTGTTATATCACCCAGCTCATTCAAAGTTTTTTTATGTTGTGCCGACAGCAACATCAGCTCTTCTGATCCCTCAGATCCGCTTAAACTGTATTGATCAGGTTGACTGTAACTGCCCTTAAAGGTGATTTTTTGGCCCGGCTCAATCAGTAAAGTGATATAACCCTTACCACCTGTTCGAAGCACATAGAAAGCTGTTTGTTCCGGTTTGAAGTCTATTTGAAACCGGCCTTCCGCATCACAGATTGCAGTGTCAATGGGAATATACTCCCTGACTGCCATCTCTTCCAGGACTACTATTCTATTCTCACCGCCCTGCAGAACCCCCTCAATCAGAGTCGATTTGTCAGGGTTACCGCTTCTATTGCCGGTCTGACTGCCATGATCACAACCGGTTGTGGCCAGGATTGTACATAACCAGATTTTGACAATAAACCTGTTCATACTTGCGAAAGAATTTCAATGTAAAAATAATAAGAAACCAATATGTTGTAATTTGTTGTTAAATTTGTATCGCAACACTTACCTTTTATTATCGCAAGCTCAATTTATTTTAACGCCAATTTGGCAGTTTTAGGATAGTTTTGTGCTCTTTTTTGTAAATTACAATCAAATCGCAGTGTAAATGAGCTTTCTGAAGTTTGAAAAATCTGAGCTGATCAATCTGGAATATGCTCTTGCCAGGGAAGTGATCAGATCGAACCGTGCAGGTTCATATGCATCCACCACGATAATCGGGTGCAATACAAGGAAATATCACGGACTGCTTGTCTGTCCTCTTGAAGAGATGGGGGGTGAACATCATGTACTTCTTTCCACGCTCGATGCAACAATTGTGCAGCATGATAAGGATTTTAATCTGGGAATCCATAAATATGAAGGGGACAAATACGTTCCCAAAGGTCATAAATATGTTCGTGACTTTGATGCCACCAAGGCTTCCTTTTTGATTTACCGGGTGGGCGGGGTTGTACTCTCCAGGGAGATCCTGATGGTTTCCAAAGCTGAACAGGTCCTTGTGAGATATACCCTCATGGAGGCACATTCGGAAACCTTATTGCGGTTAACCCCATTTCTCGCTTTCCGGAACCACCATTCCCTCAGTAAATCCAACCTCTATGCAAATACCCGGTACAGGGAAATTCCGAACGGGATCGGATCAAGGCTCTATGAAGGTTACCCGGAGCTTCATATGCAGTGCTCCAAACCAGTTGAATTTGTTCCGGTACCCGATTGGTACTATAACATTGAGTACATGGAGGAACAAAAACGGGGGTATGAATACAAGGAGGATCTTTATGTCCCCGGATATTTTGAAGTGCCCATTAAAAGAGGTGAATCCATCATATTCTCGGCTTCCACAAGAGAGATTGTACCGGCTGGGTTGAAAAAGAAGTTTACAGCAGAACTGGATAACAGGATTCCAAGGGACAGCTTCACAAACTGTCTGTTAAATGCAGCAGAACAATTTATTGTTCGTAAAAAGAGAGGCACCGAGATCATTTCCGGGTTCCCCTGGTTTGGATTACGGGGAAGAGACACATTTCTGGCCTTGCCAGGTCTAACCATGACCACCGGTGATTTCTCAACCTCACTGGAGGTGATCGATACGATGCTGACCAGGTTAAATGGCGGTCTTTTTGAAGAGGTTCCGGGCTGGAAAATGAGAGGTTATCCGGCAGCTGATACACCCCTCTGGTTCATCTGGGCTTTACAACAATATGCAATTTATGATCCCTGGTTTGATATCTGGAAAAAGTATGGGAAGGCCATCAAATCAGTACTTGAGGCATTCCGGGATGGTTCCGCCGGGATTGTGCACATGAAGGAAAATGGTCTGATCTATGCAGCACTGGAGGGGCGGCCCCTTACCTGGATGGATGCAATCGTTCACGGCAGACCGGTTACACCCAGGGAAGGTTTTATAGTTGAGATAAACGCCTTGTGGCATAACGCAGTATGCCAGGCGCTGGAGTGGGCTGCAAACAGTGACAAGAAGTTTGTGGAAAGGTGGGCTCCTCTGCCGGAGATGATCTCAGGATCATTTAATGAATTATTCTGGGACCAGCAACGGGGTTACCTTGCCGACTATTTCAACGAGAATGTCAGAGATATGTCGGTCCGGCCGAACCAGGTTCTTGCCGTATCTATGGATTACTCTCCCCTGACAATCGAAATGAAGAAATCGATACTGGATGTGATTGAAAGGGAGTTGCTTACTCCCAGGGGACTCAGAAGCCTCTCACCAAAAAGCGAAGCATATCAGGGAGTCTATGAAGGTGACCAGGTTAAACGGGACAGTGCCTACCACCAGGGAACTGTATATCCATGGCTTTTAGAGCACTTTATAAAGGGATACCTGGTTGTCAATAAAAGGTCGGGGTATCCCCTGGTCAAACGATTATATGAGGACTTTGAAGAGGCCCTTAACAACGGCGGGATTGGCAGTATATCGGAGGTGTATGATGGCAATCCTCCACATGATCCGAAGGGAGGGATTTCACAGGCTACCGCGGTTGCGGCACTGCTCAGAATCGGGGAGATGACAGAAAAATTTAATCAATGAATGTAACCACATGAGGGTACTGATGTTCGGGTGGGAATTTCCACCCCATATTTCCGGGGGACTGGGGACGGCCTGTTATGGGCTTACCCGGGGGATGTCTGCGATTCCCGGTATTAATATCCTGTTTGTTGTTCCCAAGGCCTATGGGGATGAGGACCAAAGCAAGATCAGGTTATTGGGTGCGGGAGATGTTACCCTGGACTTCCGGAGAGCAAATGAACATCATTTTTTAAAGGATATCTCCTATATAGAGATCAACTCAAACCTGGTGCCCTATACCTCTCCGGAAGAGTATGAAGAGCTGGTTCAGAAAGCGGAGAACTCGGGCAGACGGTTTGTGGAAACCACTATGGGAGGGAAACTGGACTTCACCGGTACTTATGGGAAGGACCTTTACGAGGAGATCGCCAACTATGCCATTGTTGCAGGCGAAATTGCACTGACATATGAATTTGATATTATTCACGCACATGACTGGTTGACCTATCCGGCAGGGATTGCAGCTAAGAGGGCCAGTGGCAAACCCCTGGTGATCCATGTCCATGCGACGGATTTTGACCGTAGTGGAGGGAGCGTTAACCCCACTGTATTTGAGATTGAAAAAACCGGAATGCATATTGCGGATAAGATTATTGCAGTGAGTAACCTCACCCGGAATACAATCATTGATAAGTATGGTATTCACCCCGACAAGGTGGTAACGGTTTATAATGCGGTTGACCCATTGCCCGATAATGAGAAGCTATGGTTGAAAAAGGGCATCCATGATAAAGTAGTGACTTTTCTTGGGAGAATTACCTTGCAGAAGGGACCGGAATATTTTGTAATGGCTGCCCATAAGGTGCTTCAGAAAATGGACAATGTCAGGTTCGTGATGGCAGGAAGCGGAGAATTGATGGAGAAAATGATTCACTGGACCGCTTCTCTTGGCATTTCTGACAGGTTTCACTATACTGGATTCCTGAAGGGAGATGATGTATTCCGCATGTTCTCCATTAGTGATGTTTACGTAATGCCTTCGGTCTCCGAACCGTTTGGGATCTCTCCACTTGAGGCCATGCAGTCCAATGTCCCGGCAATTATCTCCCACCAGTCGGGAGTGGCTGAAATACTTAAATACGCTTTTAAAGTGGATTTCTGGGATGTGGATGCCATGGCCGATGCCATCTACGGATTGCTTAATTATCCTTCTCTTTCTGAAATGTTCAGAAAGTACGGTGTGAAGGAGGTTAATGATATGAAGTGGGAAAACTCAGGGAAGAGGGTGTACAATATATATCAGGAGTTTGTTTAGTAACTTGATGATACATTAACATGAGAACTATTTGTCTGTATTTTCAGATCCACCAGCCTTTCCGATTCAGAAGGTACCGGTTTTTCGATATAGGGAACGATCATTATTACTATGATGACTATTCCAATGAATCGATACTCAATAAAATTGCCAGGAAATGTTACCTGCCAGCCAACGAACTGATGCTGGAAATGATCCAAAAACATAAAGGGAAGTTTAAAGTAGCTTACTCCATATCAGGTATCGCTCTTGAACAGTTCCGGCTATACGCGCCTGAAGTCCTGGAGAGCTTTAAAAGACTGTCTCAAACGGGACAGGTAGAGTTCCTGTCGGAGACTTTTGCCCACTCCCTCAGTTCACTGACCAGCCCGAGCGAATTCAAAAGACAGGTGAATGCCCACAGGGAACTGATCAGGGAACACTTTGGCCAGACCCCTTCTGTTTTTCGCAATACTGAGTTGATCTATTCCGATAAGATTGGTGCCATGGTAGCTGATATGGGGTTTAAAGCGATGATCACCGAAGGGGCCAAGCATGTTCTGGGTTGGAAGAGTCCTAATTTCCTTTACTGTAATGCCATCAAACCAAAGCTTAAGTTATTGCTGAAGAATTTCAAGCTCAGCGATGACATAGCCTTCCGTTTTTCAAATAAGAGTTGGCCCGAATATCCCCTGACTGCCGAGAAATTTGTGCACTGGCTGAACCTGGTCCCTGAAAATGAAGAGGTTGTCAACCTTTTTATGGATTATGAAACATTTGGGGAACATCAGTGGGCTGAGACCGGTATTTTTGAATTTTTAAGATCGCTGCCGGAATTTGTGTTCAGAGATTCTCCCTATACCTTCAGTACACCATCCGAGGTAGCTAAGAAACTGCAGGTTGTGGCAGCAGTGAATGTGCCTAATCCCATTTCCTGGGCTGATGAGGAGCGGGACCTCACCGCCTGGCTCGGAAATGAGATGCAGCATGAAGCATTTAAGAAGCTTTACTCCCTGGAAGAGGGTGTTTACAATTCGGTGGATGATTCCATCCAACAGGATTTCGGCTATTTGCAGGTGAGTGATCATTTCTATTACATGTCCACCAAGTTTTTCTCCGACGGAGAGGTTCACTCCTATTTCAACCCCTATGACACGCCCTACGATGCATTTATTAACTATATGAATGTATTAAGCGATTTTGAAATCAGGGTTAATGCAGCACAGCAAACGAATGTGGACAATGATATGGCCCGGTTAAGCAGGATCATCAAGGAGAAGGATGCGCAGATTGAAAAGTTGGAGAAGAAACTTGAATTAAAAAAGAACACAGAAACCAAGAAGCGAACAGCAAAAAAGAATGGTAATACCGCGAAGAAGGATTCTGCTGATAAAACAGGTTCTGCAGCTTCAGGGAAAAAATAGAATTTTCAGAAATAGAATTTAATCATGAACAGACCCGATCATATATTTGAGGTTAGTTGGGAGGTATGTAATAAAATTGGAGGAATCCATACAGTCATTTCCACAAAAGCAAAGACCGTTGTACAGACCATGGGTGATCAATATATTGCCATTGGTCCCGATGTTTGGAGAGAGAATGAGGAACATCCCGAATTTGAAGAGGATCTTTCCCTTTTTTCGAATTGGAAGGAGCATGCCTTCAGGGAGGGGATCCGTGTGAGGATCGGCCGGTGGAAAATTGCGGGACAGCCAGTTGCCATTATGATTGATTTTACTCCCTATTTTAACCAAAAGGACGAAATTTTTAAAAGTCTATGGGAGTCATATAAACTGGATTCCATCAGTGGTCAATGGGATTATATAGAATCAGCTTTATTCGGATATGCTGCCGGAAAGGTCATTGAAAATTTTGCAAGGTTTTTTGAAATTGAAAACCAGAAATTGATTGCTCATTTCCACGAATGGCAGACAGGAGCAGGCTTGTTGTACCTGGAACAGAAACTGCCTACCATCGGAACGGTATTCACCACGCATGCCACCACTGTGGGCCGTTCAGTTGCCGGGAATGGGCAGGCTCTTTATGGCCATATGGATCAAATCAACGGCGATCAGAAGGCCAGGGAATTGAATATTGTAGCGAAGCATTCGCTTGAGAAAAATACTGCAAATCAAGCTCATGCATTTACGACGGTAAGTGAACTAACTGCCAGAGAGTGTCTTCAATTTCATGAAAGAGCGGTGGATGTTGTGCTTCCAAACGGGTTTGAAGACAGCTTTGTTCCTGATAAATCGGAATTTGGAGCCAAAAGAAAAGAGGCAAGAAGAAAGATGCTGGAGGTTGCCTCCGCTCTTGTGGGGGAGAATATCTCCGAAGATGCAATGTTACTAGGCACCAGCGGGCGATATGAATTCAGGAACAAGGGGATCGATCTTTTTATCGATGCTTTGGGCGATTTGAACCGGAGCAAGCACTGTAAGGGGCAGGCAGTGGCATTTATTCTGATCCCGGCCAACCACTATGGTCCCCGCAGGGATTTGCAGGAAATTCTAAGCGGGGATGGAAAAAGTCCATTAAAGGAGAATCACCTGACCCACAATTTACATTATGCTGAGAATGACCAGATACTCAACAGGATTCGCGATAACGGACTAAGTAATGGGAAAGATGACCCTGTTAAGGTCATTTTTGTTCCCTCCTATCTCAACGGAAATGATGGGGTATTCAATCTTGTCTACTACGATCTTTTAATTGGCCTTGATCTTACAATCTTTCCATCTTATTATGAACCATGGGGATATACGCCTCTTGAAAGCCTTGCTTTCAGTGTTCCAACTGTGACTACCTCACTCACCGGATTCGGATTGTGGGTCAATAATGAGTTTAAAAAGGAGTCTACCGGAATCACAGTCATCCCCAGGGATGATTATAATGATCAGGATGTGGTTTCCGGGATCAGTAAAGCGATTCTGAATCAGTGTAAATTGCGGAATGAGTCGGGTGAACTTTACAGAGAAGCGGCCTACGCCATATCCAGGATTGCTTTATGGAAAAACCTTATTAACCACTACTGGAGAGCATATGATATTGCATTGGAGAGTGCCTCGGGAAAGGAGCTGGTCTACTATGCCAAGGAGCGCATCGAAAGGCTCCCGGAAACGGAACAGGTCCTGGTGGATATCCAGCCTCTCTGGCGGAGGATCAATGTACAGCAAAGTATTCCCGAAAAACTTAAACCACTGGAAGAGATTTCCCGGAACCTGTGGTGGTCATGGACACAGGATGCCATCGACCTGTTTGCTTCCATCGATCATAAACTATGGGAAAGAGTGGATGAGAACCCGATTGAATTACTGGAAAGTCTGTCGTTTGATAAATTGAAGAAGCTTGAAGCGGATAAAGAATTCTTCAGTCGTCTTCAGTCGGTCTATAAGAATTACCTTGAATATATGGCTGAAAAACCCAGGGAGGGAATGCCAAACATCTCTTATTTCAGTATGGAATATGGCATTCATAACTCTTTAAAGACTTTTTCAGGTGGGTTGGGATTGCTGGCAGGTGATTATCTCAAGGAGGCAAGTGATTACAATGTTCCAATGACCGGTGTGGGATTGCTCTACAGGTATGGTTATTTTCGCCAGATCATCTCTGCAGGGGGAGAACAGGTTGCCTTAAGCGATTCACAGAGTTTTTCAAGACTTCCTGTTACACCGGTCAGGGATGAAGAGGGCAATTGGAAAAATATCCGGATCGTATTGCCCGGAAGAACATTGTATGCAAGGATTTGGAGAGTCCAGGTGGGACGTGTTAACCTGTACCTGCTGGATACTGATTACGATGCCAATGAGGAAGGCGACAGGACAATCACCCATACACTCTATGGTGGCGATAATGAAAACAGGCTGAAGCAGGAGATCCTTCTGGGTATAGGAGGCATCCGGGCATTACGGAGCATCGGTCTGGATACCGACCTGTACCATTGTAATGAGGGACATGCTGCCTTCATAAGCCTTGAAAGACTCAGGGAATACATTCAGGAAAAGAACATGACCTTCCCGGAAGCTGTGGAGGTGGTGCGGGCTTCAAGTCTTTTCACTACCCATACCCCTGTACCAGCGGGACATGATTCCTTTGAAGAGAATTTGTTAAGGATCTATGTGGCCCATTACCCGGAAAGGTTAAAAATCACCTGGAATCAATTCATGAACCTGGGAAGGTTTCATCCGAACCAGACCAATGAGAAGTTTTCCATGAGTGTTCTGGCAGTTAAGCTTTCCCAGGAAGTTAACGGGGTGAGCAGACTGCATGGACAGGTTTCAAAGAAGATGTTTGCAGGATTGTGGCCAGGATACCTTTCGGATGAATTGCATGTGGGTTTTGTTACCAATGGGGTACACCTGCCTACCTGGTTGGGCCGGGAATGGAAGAAGCTGTATGAAAAAACCTTTGGTCACGATTGTTTTTCAAGGCAGGAGGAGAGGCAGATGTGGGACAAGATTAAACTGGTACCAGATCGCGATATATGGGACCTGAAATCCGAAGAGAGGGAAAAGCTGATTAACTATATCAAAGGGAGACTGGAAGTGGTTGCCACCACGATGATGGATAATCCAGGCCGCATGCTGGAAATCTCTTCAGCTCTGAATACAAATGCACTAACCATTGGATTTGCAAGGCGTTTTGCAACCTACAAGCGTGCACATCTTCTGTTTACTGACCTTGACAGGCTGGCCAGGATCGTGAACAATCCCAAGAAACCGGTACAATTCATTTTTGCAGGTAAAGCCCATCCCAGGGATATTCCGGGACAGGATTTGATCAAGAAGATCGTGGAGGCCTCCAAAAGGCCCGAATTTACAGGAAAAATTGTATTCCTCCAGAACTATGACATTTTGCTGGCAAAACGCCTGGTGAGGGGGGTGGATATATGGCTCAATACGCCCACCAGGCCCCTGGAGGCATCCGGAACCAGTGGTGAGAAGGCAGTCATGAACGGAACGATGCATTTCAGTGTTTTGGACGGGTGGTGGGCTGAAGGATATCGTGAGGATTCCGGATGGGCGCTTCCAATCGATCGCTCTTTTGATAATCAGGATCTCCAGGATGAACTGGATGCAGAGCGGATCTATACCCTTTTGGAAAATGATATCACGGAGAAATTTTATCGCAGGAATCAGGATGATATTCCTGAAGACTGGGTTGGGATGATTCGATCAAACATTGCACATGTGGCTCCTGAATTTACAATGAACCGGATGATCAGGGATTATTTTGACAGGTTCTATATGAAATTGTATCATCGCACCCTTAAGCTCAGGGAGAGAGATTATAAACTTCCTAAGGAGATGGCACACTGGAAGCACAGGATTCTTGAGCATTGGAAGAACATCCAGGTGGTTGAGTATGTTTTTCCGGATGCTACCCGTGAAGATTTCATGGTGGGTAATGTTTATACAGGAAAGGTGATACTCGACCTGGACGGACTTTCGGCCGATGAAATCGGGGTGGAGATGGTACATGCCAACGGCATCGGTGGGAGCGGGGAACCCCTTTTCAGGGGAACCCATGAGTTTGAGTGTACACGGGTTGACGGGAGCATTGCCGAATACACCTTTAAACAGGAGGTTGAGGAAACCGGGGTGTTCGACATTGGCTTCCGCATATATCCCAGGAATGAAAATCTTCCGCATCGGATGGATTTCCCACTGGTGCGTTGGATCTGAAAGCGGACCGATGGAGGGAACCTTGATGATTACCTTACCTTCGGGATATCCTGCCTTTTCAATATCATTCCGGTTCTCGAGGGAAGGTATAACTTCAGGTTTTGTTTGAAACCGAAAGAACGTTCTACCTGGGACCTGTAGACCATCCGGGTGTCAAAACGTCCGAAACCTCCGAATTCAGTCTGGTCGGTGCATAAAAGGGTTGTGTATTTCCCGGCATTCACTGCAAGGCCGTAATCGGTATAGGATCTGGAGGGATGAAAGTTGAATACAAATAACAGGCCGGCACGCTCAAAGGCAATAATCAGGTCACCCTGGTCGGTTTTGACATGGGATGCCGGATCTTTGTAAATCCTGTATCGGGCCAGGATCTTCAGCATGACGCGTTCAAAATCAAGAAGGTAGTGATACTTTAATTCAAGGTTTTCGATCAGGCTCCATTGCCGCCTGGCGTACTGGAACGACCAGTGGTTACCCTCCCTGGGAAAATCGATCCACTCGGGGTGTCCAAACTCATTACCCATAAAGGTCAGGTATCCGTTTCCGGCTGTTGAAGAAGTGATCAGCCTGATCATTTTATGCAGGGCCACTCCCCGGTCCACCACCAGGTTCTCGGAAGCTTTGTCCATATGCCAGTACATATCCTTGTCGATAAGCCTGAAAATGATGGTTTTATCACCAACCAGTGCCTGGTCATGGGATTCGGCGTAGCCGACCGTTTTTTCATCTGCACGTTTGGAGGTAAGTTCCCGAAAAATCTCTTCCATGTTCCACTGCTCATCTGCCCGCTCCTTAATGGTTTTAATCCAGTAATCGGGGGTACCCATGGCAAGCCTGTAATTGAATCCAATGCCACCCTCCTTAACCTCAACAGCCAGTCCGGGATAGCCGCTCATGTCTTCGGCAATGGAGAGAGCTCCCGGCCTTATCTCCTGTATCATTTTGTTGGCAAGGGCCAGGTAAATAATGGCATCTTCGTCCTGACCACCGTCAAAATAAAGATCATAGCTTGTAAAATCTTTCCCCAATCCGTGGTCGTAATAGAGCATGCTGGTGACGCCATCGAAACGGAAGCCATCAAACCTGTATTCGGTAAGCCAGAAGTTCACATTGGAAAGCAGAAAATGGGTAACCTCGTTTTTCCCATAGTCAAAACAAAGGGAATCCCAGGCTACATGCTCCCTTCTGTGGTTTCCATGGAAAAACTGTGCAGGATCACCATCCAGTCGTCCCAATCCCTCATTCTCATTTTTAACTGCATGGGAGTGAACGATATCCATGATCACTGCAATTCCGTGACCGTGTGCCTCATCGATAAGTTCCTTGAGCTCTTCAGGTGTGCCGAACCTGGAGCTGGCTGCAAAGAAATTAGAGACATGGTAGCCAAATGATCCATAATAGGGGTGCTCCTGGATGGCCATAAGCTGAAGGGTATTGTAACCGCTTCGAATCACATGTGGAAGTACTTTTTCCCTGAATTCGGAATATGTGCCAACTTTATACTGTTCAGTGGCCATACCGATATGAGCTTCATAGATCAGTGGTTGCAGATTTTGCAGTGGGGGCAATTCGTGTTTCCATTGGTACGGTTGATCAGGCATCCAGCACTGGGCATCAAATACTTTGGTCCCGGGATCCTGAACCACTCGGGTGCACCATGCCGGAATCCGTTCCCCTTCACCTCCGTCCCAGCGGACCAGCAGTTTAAACCGGTCACCATGAGCTATGGTATCCTTCTTCAGGATCATCTCCCAGCAGCCATGTTCAATGGATTTAAACTTGTAATCCTCGTGTGGTTGCCAATTGTTAAAATTTCCAAGCAGGTATATTCCCGTCGCATGGGGCGCCCACTCCCGCATGATTAACCCCTCTTCGCATCTATGGATTCCGAACCAGAGATGCCCGCTGGCAAAGGATTGCAGGGACCCTTCTCCGGCAAGTTCAGCTTCTCTTCTTGCACACTTCTCCATACGACCAGTAATGGTTGCCCGATAAGGCCCAAGCCATGGGTCGTTCCTGATCAATCCGAGTTCTTTCATAATAGCTCCCTAAATTTATTAAATTTGACGACTAAATCATTGAATCCCTTTGAATTTTATGAAAGTCTGGACCATTCATGAGCCGGTGTCAATTCGAAAACCGGTAGCCACAATTGGCATCTTTGATGGCGTACATACGGGGCACAGGTTTATCCTTGAAAGATTGAAGGACCATGCCTTGCTGCATGGAGGGGAGTCGGTGGTAATGACCCTCTGGCCTCATCCCAGAATTGTTCTCAATCAGGATTTGCAGGGGTTTAGCTTGTTGCACTCCCTGGAGGAGAAGATCAGGCAGATGGCCCAAAGTGGCATAGACCACCTGGTGATTATTCCTTTCGACAGGGAAATTGCTGCCCTGACCGCCTGTGAGTTTACCCAGCAATATCTGGTGAACAGGCTGGGTGTGGAAGTATTGCTTCTGGGCTACGATAACCGCTTTGGGCGGGACCGAAAGGGCGATCCGGATGGCCTTGCCCTGTGTGCTGATAAGAATGATTTCAGGATCGAGAAAATTCCTGAATTCAGCCAGGGAGATGCCAGGGTGAACTCAACGAATATCAGGGATGCGATCGTAAAGGGGGAGATGGATAAAGCTTACAGTATGCTGGGCTATCACTATTATCTCACCGGTCATGTGGTGGAGGGTAACCACATCGGAAGAGAGATGGGTTTCCCCACGGCAAATATCCACCCGTTTGATCCCAATAAACTGATTCCCATGAACGGGGTTTATGCCATACGGGCAGAACTAAAAGGGGAAACCGTGGGTGGGATGCTGAATATCGGGTTCAGACCCACCATCGACAGCGCATCGGCAGTTAAGACCATTGAAGCGCACCTCTTCGATATTTCCGGGGATTTTTACGGGGAGAAGATTGTGATCCACTTCATCAAACGAGTCAGGGATGAGATGAAGTTTGCCGGAATGAACAAACTCAGGGAGCAACTTGTTCTGGATAGGATTCAAATCCGGGAACTACTAAAATGAGAGTAAAATCAACCTTGATTTCTCTTTGCCTTATTAGCTTCTCCTTTACGCTCGTGGCCCAGGACTCCATTCAATTCAGCACGGAGGATCTGCATCGCATCGGGAAAAGGTGGTCCAAATATCATCCCCAGGCCGGTGTATATATGCGAAACGGTGATACTTTCAATGGGCAGCCCCTCTATTTTGATATGCATGAACTGGTTCTATTTCCTTCGGATTCACTTCCGGTGGGGCTTCCTGGACAACTGGTTTCAATCCCGTTCGCCGACATCGATAAGGTAGATCTCGATAAGGGTGGTCCGGTTACACCTGGCCTCACTTCCGGGATTATTGTCGGCATTTCAACAGGGATAGTCATCGGATTTGGGTTCGGCTCCCCGGGGGCAGCGCTGATTCTTGGCAATGTAATGGGAGTTCTGGGTGGGTTGGCCGGCAAGGGAATTCATCATACGGCAACAATTGCAGAGCTTGAACTTGATTCATACAGACTGAATTACAAAGAGGAACTAAATAAGCTTCATAAGTGGTCGGTTTTCCGGGATTCAATCATTTTCACAAACGATATAAACCAGTTAGTGGCTCATTCAGGGGCCATGCGTCGTTTGTATCCCCAAAAGCACCTTAGGATCTCCTTCGCATTGAACGGGGGATTCAATACCCTGGAGAATGAAATGCTGGACGCAATCGAATCATCAGGTCTTCCTTCCTGGCAATATTTCAGGCATACCTCCTTGGGATTTGAATACCTTGATCTCAGCTGGCGGTTCAATAACCATTGGATCGCTGGAGGCGGGATCATGTCAAATTACATAGACCTTGCCTATGCGGATTATTATTCGGGGTATGAGGATGGTTCCCCGTATCTTGGGTATAACTACTCGGTGGATCTGACCGATTACAGGATCTATATGGAGTATGTCATCAGCCCGGTGAACCGGTTTATTACTGAGCGCAGTGAATTCCTGGTGGGTGGAGGATTTATCATCAGTTCACCCAGGTCCGATTTCTGGTATAACTACGTGCCGGACCCGGCTACAGGATTCACTGAAGCTTTTGGCAGCCACGGACCAAACACGATCTTCGGTTTACAGGCACGGGCAGCATGTCAATACTACCTGTTCCGGAACTTTTCCATCTCGGGAGGAGTGGAACTGAACCTCTACCAAAACCTCCATATGCCTGAGTTGGTACTTCCCGCCAGTGAGCCGGGAAGCGAACCTGTTCTCGGGGCACATACGCTGAATTACAGCACTGTAAGGTTTAAACTGGGTGCTCATTTATATTTCTAGCTCCACAATGGAGATAAAACACTATTTTTGCAATCTTAAATGATGGATAGATATGGATACGATGACCTTCAAAAAGACACTGGCCTATAAAGTTGCAGATATCAGCCTGGCCGATTTTGGCAGGAAAGAGATTGAAATTGCCGAAAAAGAGATGCCGGGGCTGATGTCCATCCGAAAGAAGTGGTCGGTTGAGAAGCCGCTTAAGGGTGCCAGGATCATGGGATCACTCCACATGACCATTCAAACCGCGGTGCTGATTGAAACGCTTGTGGAGCTTGGAGCGGATGTCCGATGGGCCAGTTGCAATATTTTCAGTACTCAGGATCATGCAGCAGCTGCCATAGCTGCCGCAGGGATACCTGTCTTTGCCTGGAAGGGGGAGACTCTTGAAGAGTACTGGTGGTGCACGGCCCAGGCCCTGACTTTCCCTGAAGGAAAAGGTCCCCATATGATCGTGGACGATGGCGGCGATGCCACATTGCTGATCATTAAAGGATATGAAGCTGAAAAGGATGCTTCTGTTCTGGAGGTGAAAGCTTCCAGCAGGGAAGAGGGGGTGATCCTTTCCACACTTAAAGGGATCCTGGCTGAAGATCACGGAAGATGGCACAGGATCGTTCCGGAAATGAAAGGCGTATCAGAGGAGACCACCACCGGCGTTCACCGCCTCTACCAGATGTTGGAACAGGGCAGGCTGCTCTTTCCCGCAATTAATGTAAATGATTCGGTTACAAAATCAAAATTCGACAATCTCTATGGCTGCCGGGAGTCACTGGCCGACGGGATCAAGCGTGCCACTGATGTGATGGTGGCAGGGAAAGTAGTGGTTGTGGCCGGTTACGGCGATGTGGGAAAGGGTTGTGCTCATTCTATGAAATCCTATGGTGCCAGGGTGATTGTCACCGAGATTGACCCCATCTGTGCACTTCAGGCCGCCATGGAGGGATTTGAAGTCACAACCATGGATGAAGCGGTGAAGCAGGGAAATATTTTCGTAACCACCACCGGGAACAAGGATATAATCACTGGCGAGCATATGGCTGCCATGAAGGACCAGGCCATAGTATGTAACATTGGTCATTTCGACAACGAGATCCAGGTTGACAGGCTGGAAAAGTGGGAAGGCATCCAAAAAGTGAACATTAAACCCCAGGTAGATAAATATGTTTACAAGGACGGGCATGCTATATTCCTCCTTGCAGAGGGCAGGCTTGTGAACCTGGGTTGTGCAACCGGGCACCCTTCCTTTGTGATGAGTAATTCTTTTTCCAACCAGACCCTGGCTCAGCTTGAGTTGTGGAAAAATGATTACAAGACAGCTGTTTATATGCTTCCCAAGCACCTGGATGAAGAGGTGGCCCGCCTGCATCTGGAACAGCTGGGTGTGAAGCTGACCACCCTTACTCCCGAGCAGGCCAAATACCTTGGCGTGAAAGTGGAAGGACCCTATAAACCAGAACACTACAGGTACTAGAATCTCACAAGGACCTGCAATCCTCGCTGAATTTCTCCGCTTTGCGGATAAATGTAGGCTTCGGGTTGCAGGTCCTTGTTATTTTGGGAAAGAGGATGCTTATTTTCTAAAGTGGGCCTTGTTAAAGTCACAGGCTTCGAAAAGGTTTATACTTTAAAGGGTAATGCCTGCGAAGCCTATAATTACTGGCTTTTCAGGAATTTAAGCGAGTAGGTATTACCCTTTCAATTGTATATGTGGAGGACGTCCCCCTGGACGGAGGCTTTGTATTGAACCAGGGGATACCTGGCGGGTCCTGAGTTTGGTTCTGCCCCGTTCATAAGGAGGAAGGTTGATTTACACTTTGGACATTCAAATACACCAAAAAAGGTAGGATCTTCCACAACGGCTTCATCATGCTCAGGGAACATGGTGCAGGTCCGGTCATAGGCAAAGAACTCCAGGTCGGATTCCCGGTAGAGAACAATCCCGTTGACCCCTCCGCTGATCAGTTTGGAGCCTCCTATCCCCACATCACCCAAATCGGCATATAGCAGAAGGTAGATGTCCACCTTAACCGCAGGAATCAGTTGACCCTTATTAGTTTGACAGGAGGGAATGAATAATCCCGGAGTTAAAAGGAGTAATAAAGAGATATATAATTGCCTTGCACGTATCATTTATGCTCAAAAGTAAGAATATCGCCTATTTTTTGTAAATTTAACTCTCTAAAACGATTAATATTGCATCAATCCCTGTATTTGAATGGATTTTGATATAGGAAATATATTATATGTGGTGATCACCCTGGTGGCGATCATTGTCAGTTTGCTGGGGAAAAAGAAGAAACCTGCAGCAGAGGAATCAAAACCCGGTTTTCTCGAAAACCTTGATCAAGTGCTAAGAATGGGGCAGGAGAATCCTGTATTTGTGGATCTCAAGAAATATGAGCCAGATCTCATGGTAGAGGCCGAAGAACCGGATTATGAGGATAGGATTGAGGATCAGGGAATAATATCAGAAGCTCCTTCATTGATGGAGGAGTATGAGAGATTGTTAATTGAACGTGGCGGATCGCTTGTGGAAGCCATTCAAATGGAGGGGGAGCGTTCCACTGAGCCATTGCAGTTGATAGAGCTGGATGAAATGGAGGGCCCTGACTATTTTAAGATGGTCAATGATTTTGATGGCGGGACGGCCATTTTGTACTCGGCAATTATCAACAGGCTTAATTATTGGTAAATTTTTATAATTTTACAGCTGAAGAGTTTCGGATAACCGGAATTCTTTTTTTTTCTTAAGTAACGGAGGATATAATACTATGGCACAAACTTCTTATATGACAGAGGAGGGCCTGGCCAAATTGAAAAAGGAACTTGATCATCTTGTAAAAGTTGAGAGACCGGCTATTTCTCAACAGATTGCCGACGCAAGGGATAAAGGGGACTTATCAGAGAATGCCGAATACGATGCGGCAAAGGAGGCTCAGGGATTGCTGGAGATGAGGATCTCCAGGATGGAGGAAATGGTTGCCAATGCACGTATTATTGATGAATCAAAGATTAATACCTCCTCCGTTCAGATTCTTAATAAGGTGAAAATTAAAAACACCAAGACCAATAACCAGGTTGAATACATGCTTGTGTCTGAGGCTGAGTCAGATATTAAGAGCGGAAAGATTTCGGTAACAACCCCCATTGCCAAGGGACTGCTTGGTAAAAAAGTGGGAGATGTTGTGGAGATCAAGGTACCTTCCGGGGTGATGTCTTTCGAAATAGTCGAGATTTCTCTATAAGTTACCCGGCATGCCGACTATTTTTTCAAAGATCATCTCCGGAGAAATCCCTTCTTACCGAATCCATGAAAATGAGCGATTCTATGCATTCCTGGATATCCATCCGCTGGCAAAGGGTCACACCCTGGTGGTCCCAAAAGTGGAAACGGATTACCTTTTTGATCTGGAGGATGATCTGCTTGGAGATATGATGGTCTTTGCAAAAGAGGTGGCCATTGCCATCGGCAAAACCATTGATTGCAAAAGGGTGGGAGTGGCTGTACTCGGACTGGAAGTCCCCCATGCTCATATCCACCTGATACCCATCAACGGATTGCACGATATTGAGTTCAGCAGGCCAAAACTGCAATTATCCGGAGATGAATTTTTAGCAATTGCTGCGAAGATCTCTGCGGCAATTCCTTAGGTTTATTTGATCCTTTCCGGGTTTTTCCGGATGAAATCTTCCCAGCTTTTTGAGCCCTGAGGTTTTTTTAATCCATCTTTCTGGTAGAAGTGGCATAGCGCCACTGCCAATCCATCGGTGGCGTCCAGGTTTTTAGGTATATCCTCCAGGTTAAAGATCCTTGCAAGCATGGCGGCAACCTGTTCCTTGGATGCATTCCCTGCACCCGTTATGGCCAGTTTGATTTTCCTCGGGGCATATTCTGATAAGGGGAGCTGGCGTGAAAGAACTGCGGCGATAGCGACTCCCTGGGCCCTACCCAGTTTTAGCATCGATTGTACATTCTTTCCAAAGAAGGGGGCTTCAATTGCCACTTCATCCGGGAGAAACCGATCGATCAGTTCCAGGGTCTTCTCCAGGATTACACTGAGTTTCATATAAGGGTTGGTGGTTTTTTTCAGATCCACTATCCCCATGTTCAGATAACCAGGAGTATTTCCTAAACCCCTGATCACCCCAAAACCCATGAGGTTGGTTCCCGGATCGATGCCCAGGATGATCCTTTCACTGTTTTTTTGCATTTCTGGTTATCATATTCTGTATCAAAATACCGGAAATCAGCAGGATGATTCCATACAGGGTTGTTAAAAAAATCGTTTCATTCAGAACCAGTCTCACCATTACCAGGTTGAGAAAGGGTGCAATGAAAACCAGGTTGCTGATCCGGTCGGTGGTCGGGGCGTATTGCATCGCCAGAAGCCATAGTACAAATGTAATTCCCATTTCGAAAACTCCCACATAAATGGCACTGGCCAGGGCCATGGGTGTGCCGGCGAACAGGTTCCCCCTGAGAATCCCGATGGCCAAAAGAAGAACGGAGGCAAAGAGGAAGTTCAGGAACAGGCGTGCCACCGGATCTTTATTGTCTCTGGTGTTGTAAATGAAGTAGATAGCCCATATTATGGAGGTGGAAAGGGCCAGAACAATACCGAGCTTGTTTTCAGGGTCTTTTCCAACACTCCCGCCCTGAAGCGAAACGATCACAATTCCTGAAAAGCTGATTGCCATGGCGCCGATGCTTTTCCAGCTGACCTTCTGTTTCAGCAGGGGTATGGAGATAATAACCAGTACGATGGGCCAGATCATATTCAGGGGTTGAGCCACCTGGGCCGGAAGAATGGAGTATGCTCTAAAAAGAATAAGATAATAGGCCACCGGATTGAGCAATCCCATCAGCAAAGAGAACCAGACATCTTCCCATCCGAACCGGGCGAACTCCTTGTATCGCTTCCCGGGCAACAACAGAATTCCCAGGAGCAGCGCTGAGGTAAAGGTTGCCCCGGTGAGCAATTGAAGGGTATCCTGGTGCCGCAGTCCAATTTTAAATGCGGTGGGACAGGTACCCCAGAAGAGCACAGCCAGGATGGCAAAAATAAATGCCTTCCTGGCAGATTTCTCTTTCATCGGCTCTGATTTTATTTGATCATCTCGTTTCCCAGCCCCATATACCTGTGTAATACCTCAGGTAACATGATTCCGTCTGGTGTCTGGTTGTTTTCCAGGATGGCTGCCATGATTCTGGGCAGAGCCAGTGCACTTCCGTTGAGGGTATGAGCCAGGAGAGGACGCTTTTCACCCGCCTCACGGAATCTAAGTTTCAGACGATTGGCCTGGTACGTTTCAAAGTTCGAAACGGAGCTCACCTCCAGCCATCTTTTCTGGGCTGCCGAGTATACCTCAAAATCATAGGTAAGCGCTGATGTGAAACTCAAATCACCACCACAGAGCTGAATAATACGGTATGGAAGACCAAGGCTGATTACCAGTTTTTCAACATGATTCACCATCTCCTCCAGTGCTGCGTAGGAGTGGGAAGGATGCTGGATCTGCACGATTTCCACCTTATCGAACTGGTGAACGCGGTTGAGACCCCTGACATCCTTTCCGTAAGATCCTGCTTCACGTCTGAAGCAGGGAGTGTAAGCGGTGTTTTTTATGGGGAGGTCCCCTGCATCCAGGATCATATCTCTGTAAATATTGGTGACAGGAACCTCTGCAGTGGGGATCAGGTAAAGGTTGTCGCCTGTTACATGGTACATCTGCCCCTCTTTATCAGGTAACTGACCTGTTCCGAATCCTGAATCTTCATTGACCATCAGCGGAGGGAGAATCTCTTCATAGCCTGCGGCGGTATTCTCTTCCAGAAAATAGGAGATGAGAGCTCTTTGCAGCCTGGCTCCTTTTCCCCGGAAAACAGGAAAGCCTGCTCCGGTGATTTTAACCCCCAGGTCAAAATCGATCAGGTTATATTTTTTCCCCAGCTCCCAATGGGGAAGTGCATCTTCGGGCAACAGGGGTATTCCCCTTTCATCGGTACCCCGGATAAAAAGATTATCAGCCTCACTGTGACCAGGGGGAACCGATGGATGTGGCATGTTTGGGATCTGAACAATCATCTCATTCAGTTGCTGAGCACTTGCCTGAAGATCTTTTTCAAGTATCTCAAGTTCCTTCTTAAGGGTGGAGGTCTTTTCCTTTATAGGGTTAGCTTTTGCTATCTCGCCCTGTTGAAACAGGATTCCGATCTCTTTGCTCAGCTGGTTCAATTCTGACTGGAGGTTGTTGGTTTTCACCTGCAAAGACCGCCGCTGATCATCTTTGGAGATGATCTGATCTATGAGTTCGGGCCGCTTGAAGTTCTTGATTTTTAGTCCCCCGAGAAGCGTTTCACGGGAATCGCGGATAAATTGAATTGTTAGCATTTTATAAGCATAAAAAAACCTGTAATACACATTAAAGATAGTGCATTACAGGTGGATCATATATTGATTTAATATTTTTCTACTGGTTTTCTACCGGTTCAATGGATACGTAGGATTTATTGTCCCTCTTCTTGGCAAATTTAACGATTCCGTCGATTTTAGCGAAAAGCGTGTGATCTCTGCCAAGTCCCACATTGTTACCGGGATGGTGCACTGTACCACGCTGTCTGACGAGTATGTTTCCGGCTTTTACAACCTGTCCGCCAAAAAGTTTAACTCCAAGTCGCTTACTCTCTGATTCGCGACCGTTTCTTGAACTACCGGCTCCTTTTTTATGTGCCATAACTTATATTTTTTGACTTTCAACTATTCCTTTTCTGAATCCTTTTTTGGGGCAGCTTTTTTAGTTGCAGGTTTCTTTGCCTCAGGCTTCAGATTCTTAACTGGCTTTGCTGTTTTGGCTTTTGGAGCCTCTGCTTTTGGAGCCTCTGCTTTTGGAGCCTCTGCCTTTGGAGCCTCTGCCTTAGGTTTAGTACCAGAAACCTCGGAGATCGATTCGATCTGAATCTGAGTCATGTATTGCCTGTGACCGTTCAGCTTCTGGTAACCCTTCCGCCTCTTTTTCTTGAATACCAATACTTTATCAGCCTTCACATGGGAGATAATTTTGGCGGAAACTTCGGCACCCTTTAAAAGGGGATCTCCAATTGAAATCTTATTTCCGGAATCGATCAGCAAAACATGGTCAAAGCTAACTTTTTTGCCTTCTTCGCCTTCCAATCTGTGAACAAAAAGCTTCTGGTCTTTTTCAACCTTAAACTGCTGTCCTGCTATATCAACAATTGCGTACATGAATACAATGTTTGTTTCTTGATGTCTGAATTTGGGTCGCAAAGATAGAAAAGATTGTGTGATTGACAAAGTTATGGAGCAATTATTTTGATCAAACGGCTCAGTATTCAAGGTTTTAGTGAACAGGTGAATTTGTCGGAGTAATTTCTATATTTGTGTTGAATGAGTGGAGACCTGGTATGGAGAAAATAAAGCTAAATGTTCTCGGAATTTCTTACAGCCAGACACAATCGGGTGCATATGCACTGGTTTTGTCAGAGGAGGAGGGAAACAGGAGGATCCCGATTATTGTTGGAGGATTTGAGGCCCAGGCTATTGCCATTGAACTCGAAGGGCTTACCCCTCCCAGGCCTCTGACGCATGACCTTTTTAAGAAGTTTTCAGATTCATTTGGGATACGTGTTCTTGAGGTGAATATTCATAAGCTGGACGAAGGTGTGTTTTTTGCCAATATTTTGTGCGATAATGGTGACCATATGATCACCCTGGATGCAAGGACCTCTGACGCCATTGCACTTGCCCTGAGGTTTCATTGTCCCATCTACACCACAGAAGAGATTGTTGAAAAGGCAGGAATTGTTCTGGATTTTGAAAAGGGATCGGGTATTGAACAGTCTGGGGAGAACGAGATATTGGAAGATGAGCTGGAGTCACCAAAAAAAGTCAAACGAAACATTTACCCGGGTCTTTCTGATAACAGTATGGAGGAACTCAAGGTTCTTCTTGCCGATGCGGTGGCTAATGAGGATTATGAAAAGGCTTCCGAAATAAGGGATGAAATAAACCGCAGGTCTAAATGATTACCGATACTTCAGCCATGTCAAACCTTTTGCCGGCAGAGGCAGGATTTGATTTTGACATGGTGCGCCTGCTTCGGGGAATTCTTGGGATGGTAGTTCTTATCGCCATTGCATGGACGTTCAGCAGTAACCGTAAAGCCATCCGCTGGACCATGGTTGGACGGGGGTTGGCCTTCCAGTTGATACTGGCTGTAGGTATTTTGTATGTACCTTTTGTTCAGGTTTCTTTTGAATTTATCGGGAAGGGATTTGTGAAAATTCTCGCCTTTACAAATGAGGGGGTAACCTATCTTCTGAAGAGCAATGTTACAGGTGAGCTGGATCCGGCTCTGCAAAATTTTGCTTTTTCCATTTTGCCGACAATCATCTTCTTTTCTGCCCTTTCCAGCCTGCTGTTTTATCTGGGTGTGATCCAGATTTTCGTGAAAGGATTCGGATATGTTCTCTCGAGGGCTCTGGGACTTTCGGGCCCTGAAAGTTTATCTGTGGCAGGCAATATTTTTCTCGGTCAGACCGAATCACCCCTGTTGATCAAACCCTACCTGGAGATGATGAGCAGGTCAGAAATCCTCCTGGTAATGGCAGGTGGGATGGCTACGCTTGCGGGTGGAGTTTTAGCGGCATATATAGGGTTTCTTGGTGGCGGGGATCCGGTACAGCAGGTTATTTTTGCCAAGCACCTGCTTACAGCCTCCATCATGGCCGCCCCGGGAGTAGTGGTGATTTCAAAAATTATTGTTCCCGAAACAGAATCCTTTAATAAAAAGATTGAAGTGAGCAAGGAGGAGGTGGGGAAGAATCCCCTGGATGCAATCTCCAATGGCACAAGCGACGGATTGAGGCTTGCAGTCAATGTGGGCGCCATGTTACTTGTGTTTATCGCTTTCATTGCTTTTGCAAACTATATCTTTGTGAAGGTCGGGGGGTGGACCCACCTGAATGAAAGCATCACCTCCTTTACCGGCGGGAAGTACAATGATCTGAGTCTGGAATTTATACTGGGGTATGCGCTCTCTCCGCTGATGTGGCTCATCGGAGTGGCCCGAGAGGACATCACCCTGGTGGGTTCATTGCTTGGGAAGAAACTGATTCTTACTGAATTCATGGCATACATTGATCTGGCAGATATGAAAGCTGCCGGGGTCTTTGCCGAAACTAAATCGATCATCATGTCGGTCTATATGCTATGTGGTTTTGCAAATTTTGCATCCATTGGGATTCAGATCGGGGGGATCGGTGCACTGGCTCCGGGCCGCAGGGTTTTGCTTGCCCAGTTTGGTATGCGGGCTTTACTTGCCGGGACACTTGCCTCACTGCTCTCGGCCACCATTATCGGAGTCCTTATGGGTTAAAAATGGAAGGAACACGCAGATTCAATTTCGACTTTTCCGGCAAATCGGTGCTTGTGGTGGAGGATACCATGATGTCCTTTAAACTCTTTTCAGCTGTTCTCTCCCAGGTTCATGCCACTGTGACCCATGCCTCCAACGGACAACAAGCCATTGAATTGTGCAGCGGAGATCTTCACTTTGACCTGGTTGTGATGGATTTGCAGATGCCCGAGGTAAACGGGATAGAAGCAACCCGGGCTATTAAGAAGATCCGGCCATCGCTGCCCATCATTGCTGCCACGGCTAATACCTTTGACGATGAGGAGGCTGCCTGCATGGCAGCCGGTTGCGAAGGATATATTACCAAGCCTCTCAAATTCAATAAGCTATTCGAGCTGATGCAGTCTCTTTTTGACAGGGAAAATTAGCCAGATGCTCCTTCAGGTTACAATTGCATTACTGATTATCCTCGGTTACATCCTTCTCCTGCTCATTCTCTTCGGGGGACTGCTTTTGATGAAGTGGACCGTGGGGGCAGACCCGGTCCCGCTCCAGGAGTTAACGGTTGTGATCCCATACAGGAATGAAGCCTCTCACCTGCCCGGGATTATTGCAGACCTGCTGGCACAGGACCATCCCGGCCACCTCTACAATGTAATCATGGTGAACGACCATTCCACAGACGGGTCGGAAAAGCTGGCAGTCTCTATGGGGGGGGATCGTAAAGGATTCATTTTTTTGGATCTGCCCGGAGGGAAGGAGGGGAAAAAGGAGGCCATCGCTTTCGCTATATCCCTTGTGAGGACTCCCTGGGTATTGCAGATGGATGCAGATTGCCGTGTGGAACCCGGATTCATATCATCCCACATGCACTTCCTGGCCCGGCATCCCTCTGAACTGGTGGCCGGACTGGTTACCACCTCAGAGGGCCGGGGAGGATTCCTTGAGGCGTTTGAACGACTCGAACTGCTTGGACTGAACGGGTCAGGTGCCGGATCTTTCGCAGCAGGAAGACCCCTTATGTGCAGCGGGGCCAACCTCCTTTACAGCGTTGAGCTTTACCGGGAGACCAGGAAATTTGATCCGGCCGCGAGAACCGGATCGGGCGATGATATGTTTTTACTGATTGGCGCCAGAAAACTGAAAAGGATTACGGCTTTTAATCCTGACAGGGATTGCCAGGTGAGGACCTCCCCTGTAGGAACGTTTGCTGATTTAATCAGACAAAGAATTCGGTGGGGAGCCAAATCGGTATATTACCGGATGCCGGATATACAGTTTGTGGCAGTGCTGGTTGTACTGGCCAATCTGCTGATGCTTCTGACACCTTTGTGGATGCTCCTTTATCCAGAATACTGCCCCTGGCTGCTTTTGGGTGTCGGGGCTAAGCTGGTTGCCGATTTTATGATCCTGGCCGTGGTTTCTGTCAGGACCGGACAATCCAGAACCCTGTGGTGGTATATCCCGGCTTCACTCCTCTATCCCTTTTACATGGCAACGGTGATTACCGGTGCACTTATAGGAAGACCCACATGGAAAGGACGACCGGTTTAAGATAGTTTTCTTCTCTGGATCAGCCTGTAACTGAAGAAGAGCGCCAGTCCCACATAAATCGATACCAAAAGGATATTCAACCAGGGATCGAGTCCCTTGGGAAGTATTTCGAGGGCCGACTCGTCGATGGTATCATTACTGTTCATTTTACGCTGAAAGATTTCCAGCAGATCGGGGATGGGGGTGAGCCTGGTAATTGTCCGGAAAGGAAGGTACCACTTCACCTCATGTTCCCTGAGGATCAGCCAGAGCACAGGGTCAAAAAATGTTCTCAGGGCAAGAAAGGTGAGAAGCGCCATGGCTGTATTTTTGATCAGCAGAGCAACCAGTAATCCCATGGTCATGTATGAAAAAGCGGCCAGAAAATAACGCCCCAGGATCCATGAATTCTCCATGGCGATCCTGAAGGTCAGTTTGTAACTGTAGATCAGGCCCAGGGTCAGGGAGGTAAGCCCCACCAGAATTGTTGCAAACAGTGAAAGGATCACCACCGAGAGGAGTTTCTGGAGCAGCAGGTCCGACCGGCTCAATCCGAAGATCACCTGGGTTTTAAAAGTGTGGTCGTTAAACTCTTTGGTGGTGACCATGATGATGATTAATGCCAGAAGTGCATTGTAGGGTTCAGTGATCCAGGCCAGAAACATCCATACATCGGGGAACCTGAACACATCACTTAGCGATATAACCGGAATCTGTTTGTCAATGGCCGGGTAGATCATAATACCCAGGGCAAAGGCGAGAAAGTATAGAGCCAGGGTGATCCTGAACGGATTGTAGTTCAATAGCTTGATCTGCTCAATATGGAGTAATTTCCGGATCATTCCTCCTCCTGCTTTACCAGTTCAAGGAACTGTGATTCAAGGCTGCGCTTTCTGCTGACCATATGACTGATCACAATCTGGAAGGAAAAAGCGAATGAGTTAATTTCAGCCGGAGTTACCCCTTCCCTCAGAGTAAGCACCAGCAATCCATTCTCCACTGATATATCCGTTGCAAGATTCGCACCCTTCAGTGCATCTGAAAGTCTGCGGTTGTCACTGCAGGAAACTTCGATAATTTCATCTTCGGTGAGCAGCTCTTTAACAGGTCCGTCTGCCAGCAGCTCTCCCTTTTTCAGGATGGCCACATGACTGCATATCTTTTCAACTTCACTCAGGATATGTGAAGCGAGGATCAAGGTCTTGCCCGAATGGACCTGTTCAAGAACGATCTCCCTCACTTCGGCAATCCCCTCCGGATCCAGCCCGTTTGTCGGTTCATCGAGTACCAGTACCTTTGGATCTCCAAGAAGGGCAGCAGCGAGGCCTAGTCTCTGTTTCATACCCAAAGACATGGTTGAAAACCGGGACCTTTTACGCTCCATTAGTTTTGCCGAATCAAGTACCCTGTCGATGTCTGAATACCCCAGCCCCTTGATATCACAGATGATCCGCAGGTTTTTTACCAGGCTCAGGTATGGATAAAAATGAGGGGTCTCAATGAGAGAGCCGATTGAACGGCGCTGCTCAGGATCCGGCTTTTCTCCAAACCAGCTGAAAGAGCCCTCATTCTGCCTGAGTATGCCTGTTACTATGGAGAGGGTGGTAGTCTTTCCGCTCCCGTTCGGTCCGAGAATTCCATAAGCCTGTCCCTCCGAAATTTCAAGGTTCAGGCTGTGAATGGCTCTTATATGGCTGTAGGATTTAGATAAACCTTTGATTGACAGGACTTCCTTCATATCAGTTTGCAAGCTCAGAAAAAAACTTGATCCGGACAAGCCTGATTTCCTCCTCGCTGAAATATTCCTCACCCAGTTCTTTAAGCGCAGCGTCAATCGATTCGGTTTCGGCCTCCCTGAAATACTCGAAGATCTCCACAAGTTTTTCCTCATCCATGATCTCATTGAGATAATAGTCGATGTTCAGTTTGGTGCCCGAGCTTACGATGGCCTCTATTTCGTCAAGTAATTCAATGAAATCCATGTTCTTGGCATGGGCGATGTCCTCAAGGGAGAGCTTTCGATCAATGCTCTGGATGATGTACACCTTGACGCCTGATTTATTGATTACCGATTTTACAACCATGTCCTGGGGTCTGATGATCTCCTTTTCATCCACATACTCCTGGATCACCTTTACAAATTCGTCACCGAATTTCTTTGCCTTTCCTGCACCGACACCAATGATATTCTGCAATTCCTCGATGGTTACCGGGTACTGGATGGCCATATCCTCAAGGGAGGGATCCTGAAAGATGACAAATGGGGGTAAGTTCAGGATCTTGGCTCTTTTTTTTCTGAGATCTTTCAGTATATGGATCAATTCATCGTCTACGGTACTGGTCCCGCTTCCTGTGGATGAAACTCCATCCTCCGGTGCAATGTCAAAATCGTGATCTTGTGTGAGCATGATCGAATAAGGCTTCTTAATAAATTCATGACCGGCATCGGTCATTTTCAATAATCCATAATTCTCAATATCCTTGATAATAAAACCTGCAACAAGGGCCTGCCTGAGTACTGCATTCCAGAATTTTACATCCTTCTCTTTACCGGCTCCAAAGTATTCCGAATGGTGATGATTGTATGTCTTCACCGCACTGTTTGCGATACCTGAAAGAATATGTGCAATGTGCTCCGATTTAAACTTTTCCTGAACACTTAAAATGGCTTTTAAGCCTAAAAGCATATAGGTTTTTCCTTCGAATTTCTCTTTTGGGTGAAGACAGTTGTCGCAATTGTCACAATTTTCCTTCATCACCTCACCAAAATAGTTGAGCAAAAGTTTGGGCCGGCATACAGCTGATTCTGCATATGCCACCGTTTCCAACAGTAACTGCCTTCCGATCTCCTGTTCAGCCACCGGTTTGCCCTGCATGAATTTCTCCAGCTTCTGGATATCCTTGTAACCGTAAAAGGCGATACAGATCCCCTCCCCTCCGTCGCGCCCGGCACGCCCGGTCTCCTGGTAATAACCTTCAAGGCTTTTAGGGATGTCATAATGGATCACAAACCTTACATCGGGTTTGTCGATTCCCATTCCGAAGGCAATCGTGGCTACGATCACATCAATCTCTTCCATGAGAAACTGGTCCTGGTTGGATGAGCGCGTCATGGCATCCATGCCTGCATGATAGGGCAGGGCTTTAATCCCGTTCACTTTGAGTGTTTCGGCCAGTTGTTCTACCTTTTTCCTGGAAAGGCAGTAAATAATTCCCGACTTCCCCTGCCTGGAAAGGATAAACTTAATGATCTCTTTGGTAGCATGGACTTTGGGTCTGATCTCATAATACAGGTTGTGCCTGCGGAACGAGGATTTATAGACATTGGCGCCCAGCATATCCAGGTTTTTCTGGATGTCATCCTGTACTTTCGGGGTTGCCGTTGCGGTAAGGGCAATTAACGGAGCGTTGCCTATTTTATTGATAATAGGCCTGATCCTCCGGTATTCGGGTCTGAAATCATGACCCCACTCCGAGATACAATGCGCTTCATCAATTGCATAGAATGAGATATTCACCTGTTTGAGGAAATCGACGTTCTCCTCCTTGGTAAGGCTTTCGGGCGCCACATACAGCAGGCGGGTTCGCTTATCGAGCAAATCCTTTTTAACTTTTGCAATGGCATTTTTCGTCAGAGAGGAATTCAGAAAGTGGGCCACACCTTCATCCAGGCTGAAGCTTCTCATGGCATCAACCTGGTTTTTCATCAATGCGATCAGGGGTGAAATAACAATGGCTGTACCATCCAGAATCAAGGCAGGAAGTTGGTAACAGAGTGATTTACCGCCTCCTGTAGGCATCAGTACAAAGGAGTCATTACCCCTCAGAACATTGGAAATGATCTCCTCCTGGTTGCCCTTGAAGCTATCAAAGCCAAAATATTTTTTAAGGTTTTCGTGTAGTATCTCTCCAAAATTCTCCATAATCCTTCCATCCCATAACCTGGGGGGATACTAAAGATAGTATATTTTAATTTTGGTTTCAAGGAGGTTTGTTTTTTTTGTTACTTTGCACATCCTTAAAATATGATTGCTGAATGGCAAAGAGTAAAGAGTCGGAAATGTCTTTCCTTGATCACCTTGAAGTGATGCGATGGCATCTTTTGCGTTCCATCATTGCAATTGTGATCATGGCCCTGGTGGCATTTGTATTCAAGGAGATCGTCTTTGATAAAATTATTCTTGCCCCTAAAGAGCCCTATTTCCCGACAAATCGATGGCTATGCCAGCTTGGAGAAATTCTCGGATTGAAAAGAATCTGCATCAACCAGGATCCTTTTACCCTGCAAACAGTCAAAATGGCGGAGCAATTCTCAATGCATATTATCGTATCGCTTGTGGCAGGAGTCGTTGTGGCGTTCCCCTATGTATTTTACGAAATCTGGCGGTTTATTGTACCGGCACTTTATGATAAAGAGAAAAGGACTGCCAGTGGAGCTGTCTTTTATACATCCCTTCTTTTCATACTGGGCGTGGCTTTTGGGTATTACATTATCTCGCCCCTTTCCGTTAATTTCCTCGGAAATTACAAGGTGAGTGAAAGCGTCATCAGTGCACCCACGCTGCGCTCCTACGTTCAAACCATAACCTCTTTGGTCCTGGCTTCGGGAATTGTGTTCCAGCTACCCATTTTGATCTATTTCCTGAGTAAAGTCGGTCTTGTAACACCCGGGTTCCTGAAGAAATATCGCAGGCATTCCATTATCCTGATTGTAACAATTGCCGCCATTATTACTCCTCCCGATGTTTTCAGCCAGATCCTGGTCTCCCTGCCATTGATGCTGCTGTATGAAATCGGGATCATCATCAGCAGGCGGATCGTAAAAAGGCAGGATAAGGGAATAGCCGCAGATGATGAGCCTGTGAAAAATGAGTCCGATTCATGAAGCTACATACCCATCAACTGGTTAAAAAATACAAAAACCGCAGGGTTGTGGATGAAGTTTCTGTGAGTGTGGAACAGGGTGAGATTGTTGGACTGCTGGGTCCCAATGGTGCAGGGAAGACCACAACATTTTACATGATTGTTGGCCTGATCAACCCATACGAAGGGAACATCTTCCTTGATGAAACTGATATCACCCGGGAGCCGGTCTATAAGAGGGCCCGGATGGGGATCGGCTACCTGGCACAGGAAGCCTCTGTATTTCGAAAACTGAGTGTTGAGGATAACATCAGGGCAGTGCTGGAGATGTCCAGTCTGTCCCGGGCTGAACAAAGAGACCGGGTGGAAAATCTTCTCACAGAGTTTGGCCTCCAGAAAATCAGGAAAAGTCTTGGAATCCAGCTTTCAGGCGGAGAGAGGCGGCGCACCGAAATTGCAAGGGCGCTGGCACTGAATCCCAATTTTATACTGCTCGACGAGCCATTTGCAGGTGTGGATCCCATCGCAGTGGAAGATATACAGCAAATTGTCTCAAAACTGAAAGAGAAGAATATTGGAATCCTGATCACCGACCACAATGTTCATGAAACCCTTGCCATTACAGACAGGGCCTACCTGATGTTTGAAGGAAGCATCCTGAAAGCGGGTACTGCCAGTGATCTGGCAGAGGATGAGCAGGTGAGAAAAGTCTACCTTGGTCAAAACTTTGAACTTCGATAAAATTGGATTAATTTTGCAGGAAATTTTGCGGATGTGGCGAAATTGGTAGACGCGCTAGACTTAGGATCTAGTTCCTTCGGGATTGGGGGTTCGAGTCCCTTCATCCGCACCAATTGAAATTCTAAACCGCTATGCCATCGGGTGTTAATAACGATTGTACTGCGGTTTTTTTTAATTTTGAATAACTATTAAAGAAGAGATGAATATTAGCTTAGAGAATACAGACAAATTAAATGCGGTGCTTCTCATGAAGGTGGAGCAGGCCGATTACGATAATAAGGTGGTGGAAGTTTTGAAGGATTACAGGCGGAAGGCCAGGGTGGATGGTTTCAGGCCGGGTAAGGTTCCGATGGGGATCATCAGAAAAATGTATTATACTCCGGTATTGGTGGATGAGGTGAATAAACTGGTTTCAGAATCACTCTTTACTTATCTTCAGGAGAATGAAGTAAAAATCCTGGGGGAACCACTTCCCCATAAGGACGACCAGCAAAGGGTCGATTTTGCAAAGGATTCTGAATTTGAATTCAAGTTTGATCTCGGACTGGCCCCCGAAATAGACCTGGAGGTAACCTCTAAGGACAAAATTCCCTTCTACCGGATTAAAGTGGAAAAAAAGCAGGAGGATGAGTATGCCGATTCACTTCTTGGACGATATGGGGAGTTTAAATCGGTTGAAAAGGCCGGAAAGGATGAGCTGATCAAGGGAGTGCTTGTGAAAACCGACAAAGACGGGAATGAAGTTGAAAATGGAATAAGGGCGGAGAATGTCTCCATGTCACTGGATATGATGAAGGATGATGATCAGAAGGTCCTTTTCAGTGGTGCAAAAGCCGGAGATGAGATCGTTTTCGATGTGAAAAAGGCTTATCCCAACGATACTGAGGTTGCCTCACTGCTCAGGATCAATAAGGCTGAAGTGGCCATACTGGAAGGGACTTTCAAATTGGTCATTGGAGAGATACAAAAATTTGAGAAGGCCGTGATCGGGCAGGAGTTCTTCGACAAGGTATATGGCGAAGGCGAAGTGAAAAGTGAGGATGAGATGCGTAATCGCATCAGGGAGGAGATTGCATCCAGTTACAGGCAGGAGAGTGAGTACAGGTTTTTGGTTGACACCCGCGAGATGCTGATCAGCAAAGCGAAACTTGACCTCCCGGTTGAATTTTTGAAGCGATGGATGCTGGAGACCAATGAAAAAATCACGGAAGAGCAGCTGAATAGTGATTTCTCGAAATATGAAGATGACTTCCGCTGGCAATTGATTAAAGAGCACCTCCTGATGAAGCAGGAGATCAGGGTCACTGCCGAAGAAGCCCTGGAGACGGCCAAGGGAATCATGCGAAACCAGTATATGCAATACGGCATCTCCCATGTACCGGAAGACTATCTGGAGAATTATGCAAAAGAGATGTTATCCAAGCCTGAGGAAGCCCGCAGGATCTACGATCAGAAGGCCGAAGAGAAACTGATGGCTTATATTAAATCGACCGTAACCTTAAACGACAAGGAGGTTAGTTCGGAGAAGTTCCGTAAATTGTACGAAAAATAACAAAGGAGGAATTATGAATCAGCGGGACGATTTCAAAAAATATGCAACAAAACATCTGGGCATCAACAGTATGACCCTTCATCAGTTTACATCGCAATACAATAGCTATATATCACCTACCATCATCGAGGAGCGGCAGTTAAACATTGCCACCATGGATGTGTTTTCCAGGCTGATGATGGACCGGATCATCTTCCTGGGAGCGCCTATCGACGACTATGTGGCCAACATCATCCAGGCCCAGCTTCTCTATCTTGATTCGGCCGATCCCAAAAAGGATATCCAGGTTTACTTCAACACACCTGGCGGAGGGGTTCATGCAGGTCTTGGAATCTATGATACCATGCAATATACATCCTGCGATGTGGCCACCATCTGTACGGGGATGGCTGCCTCCATGGGTGCAGTTCTGCTGGCCGCCGGTACAGCCGGGAAAAGGTCTGCGCTTAAACACAGCCGTGTGATGATTCACCAGCCCATGGGCGGTACACAGGGACAGGCATCTGATATCGAGATCACCACCCGTGAGATTGTCAAGATGAAGAAAGAGCTCTACGCAATCATTGCAGAACACTCCGGGAAGTCTGTCGAAGAGGTTGAAAAGGATAGTGACAGGGACTTCTGGATGACTGCTGCCGAGGCCAGGGAGTATGGAATGATTGACGATGTTCTGATCAGGACCAAAGAAAAATAGTAGCATGGACCGTTGCTCATTTTGCGGGAGAGAAAAGAAGGACACCAACCTTCTGATTGCCGGTATTTCCGGGCACATTTGCGACCGGTGTATTGAACAGGCTTACAGCATTGTACAGGAGGAACTGGGTGTGCAGGGTGAGTTTGACATGGGGCAGATCAAATTGCTGAAGCCTGTGGAGATCAAACAGTTTTTAGATCTCTATGTGATCGGACAGGAAGAGGCCAAGAAATATATCTCCGTGGCGGTTTATAACCACTACAAAAGGTTAATGCAGCAGGATAGCAAGGATGAGATTGAGATTGAAAAATCAAATATCATCCTGGTGGGGGAGACAGGAACGGGGAAAACCCTTCTTGCACGTACCATTGCCAGGTTGTTGCATGTACCCTTCACCATTGTTGATGCAACCGTGCTAACCGAAGCCGGCTATGTTGGAGAGGATATCGAGAGTATCCTTACCAGGTTGCTCCAGGTAGCCGACTACAATGTGGAGGCTGCCGAAAAGGGCATTGTTTTCATCGATGAGATCGATAAAATTGCACGCAAAAGCGATAACCCCTCCATTACCAGGGATGTTTCTGGTGAGGGGGTTCAACAGGGATTATTGAAACTGCTGGAAGGTTCGGTTATCAACGTGCCGCCCCAGGGGGGACGCAAACACCCCGACCAGAAAATGATCCCCGTCAACACAAGGAATATTCTCTTTATCTGCGGCGGTGCCTTTGACGGAATCGAATCTAAAATTGCAAACCGTCTTAATACCCAGGTGGTGGGTTATAACGCGGCCAAGAATGCCGACAAATTCGAAAGGGACAACCTGCTCCAGTATGTGGCCCCCCAGGATCTGAAGTCCTTTGGGATGATTCCCGAAATTATCGGCCGCCTGCCGGTGCTGACCTACCTTGAACCGTTAAATGATAAAGCCCTTCGCCGGATACTGACCGAGCCCAGGAATGCCCTGATTAAACAGTATGAGAAGCTGTTTGAAATGGACGGGATAAAGCTTACCTGGGATGAGAAGGTATTGAATTACATTGTTCAGAAGGCCCTTGAGTTTAAGCTTGGGGCGAGGGGCCTTCGCTCCATCTGTGAGGTAATTATGATGGATGCCATGTTTGAATTGCCCTCCAAGGAGAATACCAATGAAATGACCATTGGTATCAAATATGCCAGGGAAAAACTTGAAAAGGCAAACCTGAAACGACTTCGGGCTGCCTGATGAAACGGACCCTTGCAGGAGCCTATTTAAGCGTCATCCTTGCGATGATTTTCTGGGGTTTTACCTTTGTCCTGTTCAAATACGCCAGTGAATCCTTCCGGCCTGTCACCATTGTCTTTTTAAGGTTGTTTGTTTCCATTTTTTTCCTTTTCGGATTTGCATGGCTGTTTAAACGGCTTGGCCGGATAAAGAGAAAAGATCAAAAATGGTTTCTCCTGATGGCCCTCTTCGAACCCTTCTTCTATTTTTTAGGGGAGGCCAACGGCCTTATGCTGGTCTCGCCGACGGTAGGGGCTGTGATTATCTCCACCATCCCGTTAATTGTTCCCTTTGGAGCCTACTACCTGTTCCGGGAGAAGCTCACCAGGCTGAATATCATCGGACTGGTGATCTCATTTGCCGGAGTATTGATGGTGGTTCTTAACCGAAGCAGTGGAACAGTAACTGACTCCAGGGGCATTCTGCTGCTTTTCGTGGCGGTTGTGGCTGCCGTAGGTTATACCCTGGTGGCCCGGAAACTGGTGGAAGATTATAATCCGATAACCATTACAGCCTACCAGAGCTTTTATGGCCTGCTCATGTTTATACCCCTTTTCGTTTTCAGGGAGCTTCCTTTGCCCGATCTGGATTCAATCTCAACCTCCAGCCTTCTGTCGGTGCTCTACCTGGGCGTTTTTGGATCGGGAATTTGCTTTATTCTTCTTACCCTTGCCATCAGGGAGCTTGGTGCCGCCAAGGCAAATATTTTTGCCAACATTGTTCCGGTGGTAACCGCGGTTGTATCCTTTCTGATGCTCAGGGAACCCATGCCCCTTATTAAAGTCTCCGGTATACTGGTGGCCATCGCGGGCCTTTTAATGACCCAGGTAGGGACCATCAATTGGAAGATGCCTGCAAAAAAAGGCGGATTTCGCCACCCACCTTACTCATGAACAAATGGCACGGACTCTCTTTATCGTTCAGGGAGAGGGCAGGGGACACCTGTCCCAATCGGTTGCTTTGAAAGAGTACCTGGAGGAGGAGGGGCATACCGTTGAGGCTGTTTACCTGGGAAGCAGCCCGTCCCGTGAAATTCCTGCCTATTACCGGAATATATTTAAGGATAAACTGAACCTGTTTTCCAGTCCATGGTTTCTTCGTACCCCCAATCATAAAGGAATCTATGTGGGCCGGACCATCCTCTATAACCTGGCCAGGAGCCTGGCGTATCTGGGTGAGGTAAGACGGCTCAGGAGAGAAATCAATGATCTGAAACCTGAGGTGGTGTTTAACTTCTACGATTTGATCGGTGCCCTGGCTCTCAGAAAGCTTTCCCCTGGCATTCGGCGAATGGGTATAGGCCACCATTTTTTCCTGCACCTGGACGGATACCGTTGTCGAAGGGGAAAATTCTTTCATAAAATACTTCTGAAACTGCACAGCAGGATCATCATGAAATCATGTGACCGGGTTCTGGCGCTATCATTCAGGGAGGTTCCGGGCAATGAAAAGATTCATGTGGTTCCCCCCCTTGTGAGACAACAGTTCAGAGAAGCCAGGTATAAGAAGGGGTCCGATTACCTGGTCTACCTGCTTCATACGGGTTTTGTGGTGGATCTGATCCGCCTGGTCCGTAGCCGCCCCGATCTGAGGTTTGATCTGTTTTCCGATCTTCCCCTTCAAACGCCTGTCCCGGAGGGAATCAAACTGCACCGCCCGGATGACCACGCGTTCATCGAAAAAATGAAACACTGCCGGGGAGTGATTACCACGGCCGGATTTGATACTGCGGCTGAAGCGGCGTATATGGGGATTCCACTGGCGGTGATCCCCCTGGAGAATCATTATGAACAGCTATGCAACAGTGAAGATGTGGTACGAAGCGGAGTGGGGATTATATTAAAGGATTTCTCGGCTGCAAGTCTTGCTGAAATGGAGGAGACTGACAATACATCCTACCGCAGTTGGGTCCAGGGTTCGGGTATTCAAATTTTAAAACATGTTACAGGATAATATCAGGGTGATCGGGGCGTTTTATAAGGTAATGAGAAAAGGTGCATTCATCGCTTTGGTCCTGTTTATGCACATGGGTTCTTTCGCACAGAAAGGCGGAGAGTACACATACAGCTTTCTCGGCCTCACAAATTCCGCAAGGGTTGCCGCTTTGGGCGGGGAGGCTGTTTCGCTGATGGACGATGACATCAACCTGGTATTTCACAACCCGGCCCTCCTTTCGCCCGGGATGCACAACCATTTGAATCTGAACTATGTAAACTATTTTGCCGGGGTTAATTTCGGATATGCCTCCTATGGATACCACCGGGAGGGTATCGGAAATTTTGCGGCCGGGATGCACTATGTGGATTACGGGACATTTGACCGGACCAATGAATATGGAGAGGCCCTGGGAACATTCAGGGCAGCCGAGTATGCCCTGAACCTGGTCTATTCCCGGTCCATTATCGATACGCTTCTCACCGTGGGAATCAATATGAAACCCATATATTCCTCCTTTGAAGACTATGCATCCCTGGGTCTTGCCTTTGATGCAGGTGTGGTATACCATAATCCAAATTCACTGACCACGATCGGGTTTGTGGCAAAGAATATGGGATTGCAAATCACAACCTACACCGGTACACGGGAAAAGCTGCCTTTTGAATTGCAGGCCGGGATTACGCAGGGGCTGGCCCATGCCCCGTTTCGTTTCAGCATCATATACCAGAACCTGGAACGATGGGATCTTACCTATGAAAAGGAAAATACCGATGACTTTAACACCACCGGGGGAGAAACTGAAGTAGGCGGATTTGATATATTCGGGGATAAGCTGATGCGGCACATGGTATTTGGCGTTGAGTTTCTGCTGGGGGAGAATATACATCTGGACCTGGGTTATAACTACAAGCGAAGACAGGAGATGAAGGTTTCTGCACGGCCGGGGATGGTGGGCTTTTCATGGGGTTTCGGTTTCAGAATCTCCAAGTTCCACATTGCATACGGACGGTCCTCCTATCACCTGGCCGGGGGGACCAACCACTTTTCACTGACGACCAACCTTTCCAGCTTCTACAAAAAGCAATGAAAAACTGATATTTGTGGAGACAAAAAAAATAATCATTGCACTTGACGGTCACTCCTCCTGCGGGAAGAGCACCTATGCCAAAAGAATAGCAGCAGAGCTGGGATATACCTATATCGATAGCGGGGCCATGTACAGGGCTGTCACCCTGGCATGCATGGATGCCGGATTGTTTGATTCAGGCAGTCTGCCAACGTTGAAGGAGGTGGAATCGCAACTCGGGCATGTGGAGCTGGACCTACGGTATAATCCTGATAAACAGAGAACAGAGATCTTTCTGAACAACCGCATGGTTGAGGATGTGATCAGGAGCCTGGAAGTGTCGGATCATGTGAGTTTCATTTCAACCCTTCCGGTGGTTCGCAGGAAGATGGTGGAATACCAGCGCAGGCTGGGCGAAGGAAAGGGAGTGGTAATGGATGGAAGGGATATTGGAACCGTGGTTTTTCCCCAAGCCGAACTGAAAATTTTTCTCACCGCAACCGAGGAGATCAGGGCCATGCGAAGGTATAAGGAGCTCATTGAAAAGGGAATGCCTGCCGATTATGAGGATGTTTTGCAAAATATCAGTAAGAGGGACCGTATCGACTCCACAAGGGAGGATAGTCCCCTGAAACAGGCGGACGATTCTCTTGTTCTCGACAATAGCCATATGACGGTGGATCAGCAGATGGAATGGTTCAGGAAAGCTTTCCATCGGGTAACAGGAGGGATCAATGATAAAGGTTGAGATTGACAAGGGGGCAGGTTTCTGTTACGGTGTAGAGCAGGTGATTCAAAAGGCAGAGTCGCACCTGGCAAAGGGAGACCGGGTCGTTGGACTGGGTGAGATGGTTCATAACAGTGCCGAAATGAGCAGGCTGTACAATCTGGGCTTTAAGACCATCGGGCACAGCGAACTGGGCAAACAAACCTCCGGGCTGGTTTTGTTCCGTGCCCATGGAGAGCCCCCGTCAACCTACCGGCTTGCTGCTGATAACCAGGTGAAGATCATCGACGGAACCTGTCCCATCGTATTGAAACTACAGCAAAAGATCCGAAGGACCTATGCATCGATGGATCACACGAAAGAGCAGATTGTGATTTTTGGAAAGCGGGAGCACCCGGAGACCATCGGGTTGCTGGGACAGGTGGATGGAGATGCGGTGGTGGTTGGTTCTCCCGGGGAGATTGATCTTGTGGATCCTCATAAAACAGTGCACTTATTCTCCCAGACAACCATGGATATGGACCAGTTCAGGGAGGTGGAACTAAAACTGAGGAGCCATTCTACGGTTGCTGCAGCCTCAGGATTCAGATCCGAGTGCACCATCTGCGGCCAGATGAAGAAAAGAAAGCCCGGGTTGATGAGTTTTGCGAAGAAGCACGATGTGATTGTTTTTGTCAGCGGAAAAAACTCTTCCAACGGGAAGCTGCTCTATGAGTACTGTCTCTCTCTGAATGGAAGAACACATTGGATATCAGATAAAAGTGAAATGGAGAGCTCCTGGTTTGAAGATGCGGGGTCCATTGGTATCACAGGGGCCACTTCCACCTCCCTGGATCAGTTGGAAACGGTTGGTGATCAGGTTAGAAAATTCATCAAATCGTAACTCAAAATTCCTTACTTTTGGGGCTGTTAACAATCGATTATAATGGGAAAAATAAAAAAGATAGCCGTGCTTACATCCGGTGGCGATGCTCCCGGAATGAATGCAGCCATCAGGGGTGTCACCCGTACAGCCATCTATTACGGACTTGAGGTTATCGGGATACGTCATGGATATCACGGAATGATCAATAACCACCTGGTTCAACTCAAGGCACACAGCGTGAGTGATATTCTATCAAAGGGCGGGACCATTCTCAAGACCGCCCGCAGTAAAGAGTTCATGGAACCCGAGGGAAGAAAAAATGCATATGATCATCTGAAAGCTGAAGGAATCGACGCAGTAGTGGTGATCGGAGGAGACGGTTCCCTGACCGGGGCCAGGGTCTTTTGTGATGAATATTATGACATCCCTTTTGTGGGAATCCCCGGCACCATTGATAATGATATTTACGGAACCGACTACACAATCGGCTACGATACGGCATTGAATACCGTGGTGGAGGCAGTGGATAAGATCAGGGATACGGCCGGCAGTCATAACCGTCTTTTTTTCATCGAGGTGATGGGAAGGGATGCAGGATTTATCGCACTCAACAGCGGGATCGCCTGTGGTGCTGAAGCCATCCTGATCCCTGAAGCCCATGGTCAGGTTCAGAACCTGAAGAACTACCTGGAAAAGGGATTTAAAAGAAAGAAATCCAGTAATATCATCATTGTCGCCGAGGGAGATGAGGAGGGGGGAGCCTTTGCCATTGCTGAAAAGGTGAAAGAGGATTTTAAAGATTACGATACGCGTGTTTCTGTGCTTGGACATATCCAGCGGGGAGGAACTCCTTCTGCCCACGACCGGGTATCCGCCAGTAAGCTGGGATTTGCTGCTGTTGAAGCGTTGCTTGATGATCAGAAAAGTATCATGGTTGGTTTTCACAACAATGAGATCGCCCATATTCCCTTCAATAAAGTGATCAAACTCAAAAAGAAGGTAAATCCGGAAGAGCTTTCGATGGTAGAGATCCTGTCGGTATAATGTCGGCCGGTCTCCGCTATGCAGAGGTGATTATCCCACTGGCAGTGGATGGGGTTTTTACCTATGCCATCCCTGGAAATCTTTCCGGGAAAGTGTTTCCGGGCCAGCGGGTACTGGTCTCTTTCGGAAAGCGAAGAATTTACACCGGAGTGATTCGCTCCCTTCTCCAGGTTCCCCCGGAAGGATTTGAACCTAAGGAAATCCTGGAAATTCTTGATAGAACCCCATATGTTCGTTCCACCCAGATGCAGTTGTGGGATTGGATGGGCTCCTATTATATGTGCCGGCAGGGGGAGATCATGCGGGCAGCATTGCCTTCCGGGTTAAGGCCGGAGAGCGAGTCGAGGGTAGGGGTTTGCCGGGATTTCGAAGACAACGGCAGACTGGAAAGCTATGAAAGGCTCATGTTTGAGGTGGTGAAGGAGCAGGGAGAGTTAACAATAGGGGAGCTGGAGCTGACCGGAATCTCAGAACGCCCGCTGAGCGTATTAAAGCAGCTTATCGGGAAGGGTGCGGTGGAAATCAACGAAATGGTTACAAGCCGCATCCGCAAAAGGAACGTTTCCTATATTCAATTGTCATCCCACCTGGATTCGGAAGAGGCCATTCACCGGTCACTGGACAGCCTTGCCAGGGCCCCCATGCAGAAGGCGCTCATGGAACGTTATCTTCAGCTGTCCGGAACCGATTTGACCGGCCTGGCGGGCTGCATCTTAAAAAGCCAGCTGATTAGAAAACCGGTGGATGCAGGAGCCCTTTCAGGGCTTTTGAAGAAGGGAGTGCTGGAACAATTCTTCCGCGAGGAGATGAAAAGAGGTGGAAGTGAAGATTCAAATATTCCGGGGAAACCATTTGAACTGAACCCTGAACAGGCGGGGGCACTGATCTCCATCAGGGAACAATTTAAAAAGCAGCAGACTGTTTTGTTGCACGGGGCCACCTCCAGCGGGAAAACAGAACTCTATATGCACCTGATCTCAGAGCAGCTGGATGGTGAAAAACAGGTACTCTACCTGTTGCCCGAGATTGCACTGACCACCCAAATCATTGAACGCGTGAAACGGATCTTTGGGTCAAGGGTGGGAGTTTACCACTCACGCTACAGCGATTCGGAAAGAGTATATGTTTACAGAAACCTGCTGGGACTTACCGATGAGGAGCCCTACGGGGTGGTCATCGGGGTCAGATCGGCCATCTTTCTTCCTTTCAGCGACCTCGGACTCGTCATCATCGATGAGGAGCATGAGACCACTTTTAAACAGCATGATCCGGCACCCAGGTACCACGCGCGGGATTCGGCCCAGGTTCTTGCACTTTTCCACGGAGCCAGCGTTTTAATGGGGACAGCCACACCCTCCTTTGAATCGCTTTACAATGCAAGGATCGGGAAGTACGGTTATGCATCCATCCAGGGGCGTTTCGGAGCAGTTGAGAAACCGGAAGTGATCCTGGCCAATACAAAGGTAGCCGCCCACAGGAAACAAATGGTATCTCACTTTACACCCCAGCTGGTGGAGGGAATCAGGAAGGCCCTGGATGCAGGAGAGCAGGTGATCCTTTTCCAGAACAGGCGCGGATACTCCCATTATATTGTATGCAATGCATGTGGAGAGATTCCCATGTGCAGTCGTTGTGATGTCAGCCTCACTTACCACCGCACCAGCAGAAAACTGGAGTGTCACTACTGCGGATACAAGGAGAACATGCCAGATGCATGTCCCTCGTGCAGCAGTACAAACATGACCATGAAAGGGTTTGGTACCGAAAAGATCGAGGATGAAATAGCCATGGTATTTGAGGGTGTAAAAGTGGGCCGGCTCGATACCGATACCGCCAGATCTCAAAGGAGTTATGAACGGGTGCTTGGCGATTTTGCCGGTGGTCGCCTCAACATCCTCATCGGAACCCAGATGATCTCCAAGGGACTGGATTTTGACAATGTCAGCCTGGTGGGGGTCATGGATGCCGACAGCATGTTGCATTTTCCCGACTTCAGGGCTTTTGAACGGAGTTACCAGCTGATCTCCCAGGTAAGCGGAAGGGCTGGCAGAAGAAAAAAGAGGGGGAAAGTAATCATTCAGACATCGGACCCGGATCACCCGGTGATCAGTCAGATTCTGAGAGATGATTATGAAACACTTTTCAGAGAGCAGATGGAAGAGAGGGAACAATTCGGGTATCCGCCTTTCACAAGGATGATCAGGATCTCATTCAGACATAAAATTCCATCGATCCTGGATGGAGCCACCGACCTGGTTGGGAAGAACCTGAAGGAGATTTTTTCTTCCCGGGTATATGGACCACAATATCCGCCGGTAAGTAAAGTACAGGATACTTTCATCAAGCAGATCATTTTGAAGATTGAGAGAAAAGCGTCGGTCGAGAGGGCCAAGGAGTTGCTCCATACCGTACTCGCCGATACCTTAAGCGGCGAAGTGTACAGATCAGTTCGTATCTCGGTGGATGTGGATCCATTTTGAGCATAAAATTATATCTTTGCCCAACCTTAGCAGCAGAAGATGTTTGATACCACCGACTTCAATATACTTTTCGAGAAATTCAGGAACCAGAAGGTACTGGTCATCGGTGATGTGATGATCGATACCTATCTGTGGGGAAATGTGGCCAGGGTTTCGCCCGAGGCACCTGTACCCATTGTTTCCGGAGTCATTGAAGAGAACCGCCTGGGGGGAGCTGCCAATGTCGCACTGAACATCAGGGCCATGGGAGCAGTTCCGATTTTGTGTTCGGTGATCGGGGAGGACCACAGGGGACAGCTCTTCCTGGAGCTGATGGAGGAGCAAAACCTCTCCGATCTGGGACTGGTGATAGACAACCAGCGGGTGACCACACAGAAGACACGGATTATCAGTGGAAACCAGCATCTGCTCAGGGTGGATGAAGAGATGGATATGTTTATCACCTCTTCAGTGTTTAAAAATTTCCTTGAACTGGTTCTGGATCTGCTTCAGAGCGGAGGCATCGATGCCATGATCCTTCAGGATTACGACAAGGGAGTGCTTGCTCCCAAGGTCATCTCCCGGCTGATCGAAGAGGCAGAAAAAGTCTCGGTTCCGGTTCTGGTGGACCCGAAGTTCAGAAGCTTCCACCTTTACCGGAAGGTTCAATTGTTCAAACCCAACTTCAAAGAGTTGATGCATGGGCTGAAAATGGATATCAAGAAATCTGATATTGAGAAGCTCGCCCAGGCCATCATCAAACTTCAGAAAGAGCAGGAGATTGAAACATTTCTTGTCACCCTGAGCGAGCAGGGGATGCTTGCTTCCCGGGATGGCTCATATGTACATATCCCTGCAGTGGTAAGGGATATCGCCGATGTATCTGGTGCGGGTGATACGGTGATCAGCGTAGCGGCGCTATGTTTGATTGCCGGACTGGGTGCTCCTGAAATCGCAGCCATCTCCAACCTGGCCGGCGGACAGGTATGCGAAAAGGCAGGTGTGGTTCCCGTAAATTCTGAAAAGTTACTCTCTGAATGCAACCACTACTTTAAAAGTTCATAAAGTTTTGGTACTTTTGCCACCCATTTCGGGGTATAGCGCAGCCTGGTAGCGCGCGTCGTTCGGGACGACGAGGTCGTGGGTTCGAATCCCGCTACCCCGACAAAAGAGAAAAACCATCGCGCCGCAGGCGGGGTGGTTTTTGAGTTTAACGGGGCGTCAAAAGCTTGCTTTTGTAAGACCCGGTGAACGATAAAACAATGCGAAGCATTATGGTTTTTCTTTTTTGAATCACCCCCTCACCGGAGATCACGAGCGAAGCGAGTAATCCCGCTTTCCGTCAGATTTCGGAATTTCATCTTTGGATCAGGGTTCAATAATGTCGCAATGCACCAGCCAGTTTCGGAAAAGATCCGGCCACCCGGAACAATTGCACTCCTGGTTACCCAGATCAAAACCATGCCCGCCTCCCGGGAAAATATGAATCTCAGCAGGGAGGTTTTCCGCCTTCAGGATCCCGGCCATTTGAAACAGGTCCGACACCGGCGTAACATTGTCATCCATGGCATTGATCATGAAGAGTGGCGGAAATCCATCCCGGAACCTGACAGAATCCAGGTCAAGTCCCCTGAGTCCGGGATAGGCCAGCATCAGGTAATCCGGTTTGCACCTTAATTTTTGAACCTGGTTCTGTCCACCGGCAGGATCCATCTCTTTTGAAAGAGCAGTGTTGAGGGAGAGGTGTCCTCCAGCGGAAAATCCGCCGATACCGATCTTATCAGGATCTATTCCCCATTTTTCTGCATTGGCCCTTACAAGCCGTATAGCCCTGTGTGCATCCTGCAAGGCAACTTCCTTGCTGTAGTGCCTGTATTTAAGAACAAAAGTTGCAATTCCCATTTCACTGAACTTGCGTGCAACGTTGTAACCCTCACGGTCAATGACAAGGATATTGTAGCCTCCTCCCGGGCAAATGATCAGGGCTGCCCCAGTCTGCTTCCCCTCCGGGGGCTGGAACATCCTGAGCGTTGGAGAGGCCACATATTGAACCAGGGAAGGGTTGCCGGTTTCATCATAGCTCCATACCTCTCCGGGATAATCTTCAGGAGGATTTCCCGGAACCTTTTCCTGCCACAGTATATACTCATCACTTAATACCGGTTCCTGAGAAAAGGCCATCATATTGCTGGCCATCAGTCCCATAATAGCGAGAATCCGGAAATACTGGAGTTTCATAAAAACGGTAGTCCTGGACTGAAAATACGAAGCATGTTCCATATCCGGTGAATTTGTGTACGGTTGTACGGTATACAATAATTGAAATCAATTTTAATGTAAGAATCCGGATAATCTGTCCTGTTCTTACCTGTTCAGGGAAAATTTGGATTTTCATTTGGATTGCCCTTTCGCAATTGGCTCCCCTCAAATTACCAGCATTTTTTAATGCATAAGCTGTTGCCTGACTGCTTAGATTTGGCCACCGGTTTCTTTTATGATTCTTTCGCGGATAGATTCAGCAACAAAAGTGTTCAAAGACATTTTATCCTCCATAGCCAATAAGGCAGCCTTTCGGTGAAGCTTGGGTGAGATACGCACATTGAAGCTTCCTTTAAAGGGTTTCTCCGGTTCTACACTATCTTGTTTGCAGTCGGCTATATATGTTTCAATGGCGTCTATAAAATCAGCTTCCAACTCGTTTCCGGTAGTTCCCTCGTAAGATATAAGCCCCTGTATACCCAAAATCTTTCCATATAGAAGACCATCTTCCTTGCTGAACTCAATTGTACCTGTATAGCCCTTATATTCTAAGTTTTTCATAAGCCTAATATTTCCTTTATCTGTTTATACTGCTTCATAGTGCTCGATGAATGAGACCTATGCAGCATAATCGGAACACCCTCTGGATTCATGAACTTCACCCTGGACCCGGAGGTCTTTCCCCTTTTTACTTCCTCAAAGTCAAAGTACCCAACTAATTTGACCACCTCATCGTAATGGAAATCAGATGGCATGCCCAGGAACCTGGTGATAAGTTTTTCTTTTCTATTCAAAGACTAAGGTAACTATATATAGTTGCATATTCAAATTTTCTTCATTATGTAGTTGTGACTTTTTAAGCAGATTTCTACTGTATTATATGAGTCAATTTTCTGTTTATCAGCTAAAAATGCATTTAGAATTCGTTCGGAAGTTTACCCATCCGGTTTACCTTTTCAAAAAGCACGCCCTTCGGGCTCGGAATCAGGAGAAGCAATGTTTCGAGTAATCACGCTACAAAAGTGCGGTTAAGAATCGTTACTTGTATTCTGACTCACCTGAACATGGGATTGCCCTTTCGCTATTTAGAACACATGAAAATAATTAGGGAAGGGTTTGGCGAGGCAGGGCACCCCCTCCCCGGGATCACGACAAGCTATGCTTCGAATAATCCGCTACTCACAAGGGAGCAATTTCACGGAAATACTGAGGGGCTCCAGGTTGAAGAAACTGACTGCCTGGAAGTTGGGCCCATATTTGTAGGCTGAGAGTGTTTCCATTTGGAAAATAACCGACTCTTTGATAACGAAAACTCCCGGACCCCTGACCTCACGGTTCAGATAGATACTTGAATGTCCACCGGGAATTTTCTCATCCTGGGTATTACAATTTCCCTCGCAGGAGTTTCCCGCATACATTCCTTTTTCATCAATCTCCACCTCCCAGTTGTATACCACCATTGTGGATGAATTGTTGTCTATTAAGGTATAGGGATTTAATGATGTATCAGTCAGAATCTGTATCTGATGTGATGCTTCTATTGTTGCAAGGGTTGGCTGGGGGTTGATGATCCTGATCTCATTATTGTATATGAGTGCATTTGATCCGATACGAATTTCATATAAACCGTTTCCTGTAAGTGTATAGCTTGTTTTGTAAGTGCCTCTGAAATAAGAACTGCTCACTCCGACAGCCGGTAGAAATACCTCACAGAACCTGTTGCCTTCCTCAAAATAGGTAATGGGCTCCACCGAAAAGTAACCTATTTCAATTTCCCTTGGATTGTTTGAAATGTACTGGTGTTCGAAGCTATCCTGTACAAGGTCCACACGGTCCAACAATCTTGGCAAACAATCCCGAATTTCTTTGGTCCTTTCCCAGTTATCCCCCTGGGGATCACCACTCTGATAATCTTGTGACCGGAGTTGAATTACAGGTAACAAAATTAGTATAGCTATGGAGATGATTTTTAAAATAATCAGTTTTTTCATATTGGATTTTTTCCTCTATTTGTGTGTTTCTGTTTTTTTAAACCAGTAGCTTATGAGTTTGACTTTTTGCCAGTTCTTGTGCCTGAGTGGATCCATTGATCCCTATGGATGCGACCCGGAGAAATTTCCAGGATCTCAGTGATGGTTTCTATATCTTCGGGTGAAAGCTTCCTGATTTGATCAAAGGAATATATCTCCAGCATGTTGAGCCTTTCTTCGATCCATAAGCCAATTCCATTGATCAGGGTTAAATTATCAGCCTCGAATTTTTTGGCAACGCCTAACCTGTCATAGTATATCCTGTCCTTTCTTTCCCTGATTCGAGCGAGGAGTTCAGACTTATTGCCTGCGATCCGAACAAGCTCCTGGGCCTGAAGAATCCATTCATCTCTTTCAATTCTACCGGGGAAGTATTCAATGGCTTCAGTAACGGAATGAACATCCTCCTCCGTAAAATTTCCAATCTGTCGAAACGTATAGATATCCAGCGCATTGAGTTTTTCCTTAATCCATCCGCCAATGCCGCTGATAATTGTTAAGTCATCCGCTTCTTTTTTTCTGGCAACTCCTATTCTATCGTAGTAGATGCGATTCTTTCTGGCCTTGATACGCTTCAGGGACTCCATCCTCTGTTTTTCATCCCGCACAAGTTCCCTGGCTTGTGCAACCCACTCATCCCTTTCAATCCTTCCTGAAAAGTAGAGAATCGCGTCACTGATCATTTTGATATCCAGGGCAGAGAATTTACTGATCTGTCTGAAGGTATATATATCGAGTGCGTGAAGTCTTTCCTCAATAAATGGGCCAATGCCGCTGATCATTTTCAGGTCATCTTTTTCTGTCTCATCGGCTGTTCCAAAGCTTTTGTAATCAAGTAAATGTTTACGCTTAGCAATATGAATCAGGGCCTCATCTTCTGCTTCAGGAACAGTCTCTGCATGAAGTGCTTTAAGTGCAGAAACCTCTTTTTTAAGATTGCTTTTTTCCGCCTGAAGATGGATGATCTGGTTTTTCAATTCATCCCTTTCAGATTCAATGGCCTTCATGTTCTTTCCATAGATTGACTTATGATAAAGCCATGAGGTGATGTACCCTATAATGGCAGCAACCAGCAATAAAAAGAGTATTTCAATAATTGCCACTCCCTTTGTTTGTGCTAAAAGAATGATTAAAGTGTTCATGATCTTATTTTATAATGGTTACTACGGTTCTTCTGTTATTTGCTCTTCCTGCAGTGGTATTGTTATCGTCTGCGGGCTCTTTCTCGCCCCTGGATTCAATGATGCTATTCCCTGCAGTAAGGCCCTCACTTTCAAAATAATGCAACACACTTTGAGCCCGCCGGTAACCTAAAGCCTGATTATATTCATCCGATCCGACTGCATCGGTATGGCCTGTAATACTGAGTCGTGCTTGTAAGTTTTGATCCAGGTATGCTTTCGATTCAAGAATATAATTGCCTGTCTGTGTATTTGCATTGAAATCAGATTGATCAAATGCAAAGTAGATGACCAGGTCTTTCGGGATAATCGTATTTTCCTGCACGATTGGCACAGGGATTGGTTCATCGGTGGTGGCATCCTCCCGGGTGACCGCCCTTAGTTCGATAATCTTCGGATCACCACACAATCCTTGTATCTTACATACATAGATATAAGTTGAAAGGGATGACCATACAATAAATGTCAACAATCCAATCACGAGAATCTTCATCTCTATTGATTTTTTCTAAAACCGGTTTGTTTGTAATACAATCTGATCACTTGGATATTCGGTACTACCATCATTCTCGGCTGTAATAAATATTTCGATAGGCTTGGAGGATGATACCGTCTCAAAAGATGCGTTCAATGTTTTTGACATGAAGCCTTTAGAACTATTTAACAGCCCAACATTATTGGTAACGTCCTGGTCTGTAACCATCCAGACCACATAGGTTTGTTTGGGAGGTTGCAGTCTTTCGACTTCGACTAAACTTGTCACGCTTATTTTAACCACATAATTCTCGTTATGGTCTCTTTTTATTTTAACCTGACCTTCAGCCGCCGGTGCAACTGATGATGTTGAGAAAACCGCTTTAGTAGCACATGATGTAAATGAAAAAATCATCAGCGTTGTCACAATACCTAAAAGGATATTTTGTATTATCCCATTTAATTTTGTTGCTTTCATATTAATTTTAATTTAAGAGGTGATTTTCACAAAATAAAGGTAAGTTCTATTATTCTGAAATGCTTTATACAATTCCTAGGGAAGGTTGCATCATTCACACATTACGTATTCACTTTTTTATGATCGGGAAAGGCAATTTGGATGTAACTTAATCTGATTTAAACTCAAAGAAATGAAGAAACAAGATGTAATAAAGCGCAGGGAATTCATTGAAACGGTTTCATTAACGGGAGTTTCAATTGCATTGATTCCTCCTATTGTTACCCAAACTCATCATTTTGGACAGCAAACAGAGGAAATTAAGAACAGGCATTTTAAAATTGGATTCAATCCCAATACTGGAAAGTATAATGTCCAAAGGAGCAATGGAGATATTTTCATAACAAATGGAACATCAGCAATTAACTCAAGTATTGGAAAGTTATCGGTTTCTGCTGAAAATTACACGCATTCCATAGAATCCATTGGATTTAGCGATCAACTGGGTGCCGGAAAAAAATTAAAGATCATTTCCGTTGATTCAGAAAGCAATTTAGATTTTGAGATTCACCTTTCATTGTATGATTCTCATCATTGCTTTACTGTGGAGGTAATTTGTAAAAATGTTTCATCCAAAGACCTGGTGATTAATAGTATAGAACCACTCAGGGCAATCGGGAAGGAGGGAGGTGCATTACATATAACGGGAGTGTCGAAGTGTATTACAAACGGAGCTTTATATTATGATGCCGGAATGATCCATACATTCGGGACACCCTATTTCAAACCGGAACCCTATGGTGAAACCAAGGGAGGAAGGCTTCTTAATAAAGCACTTTCACCGACTCATGAAACCGTAAACAGTTGGTGGAATGTTGGTTTCTTTAGCGGGTATGATCAGGAAGGTATTGTGGCAGGATACATTGACAACAATTTATCTCTTGGGCAAATTCTGGTCTCCAGGAATGATACAAATGAACTATCCATCCTTGCTGAATCGGTGTATTCTCCCGGATTCGGTTTTACGCCCGGGAAAAAGCCTGAGCTCCAACCGGGTTATGGTAAATATTGCATCTGATCCATATTCAGCATTGGAAATGTATGCCGGAATTGTCGGTTCGGTGAACCAGGCAAGAATTGGTTCCGTCATTAATGGTTGGTGCAATTGGTTCTATACGTATGAACATATTACGGAAGATGAAGTAATTCGAAATGCTGAATTTGCTGCACATCATTTAAAACCATATGGACTTGAGTATATTCAGATTGATGAAGGATTTCAAAGATGCCACGGAGACTGGGAGGGCAATGAACGCTTTCCCCATGGTATGAAATGGCTGGCTGACAAGATTAAAAGTTTTAATCTGAAACCAGGACTCTGGATCGCCCCATACGTGGTTTCAGAGAAAGCAGAAATCTTTCATAATCATCCCGATTGGTTTTTAAAAAATCCCGACAACACTTTAAAAAGAGTGGGGCCATGGCCAGATGAGGATACTGACTGGGCTAAAAATGAAAATCCCAAAAGATATGGCCTTGATATTACTCATCCCGGTGCGGCTGAGTGGCTTTATAACCTGATGGATACAGTTGCCAATAAGTGGGGTTACGAAATGATTAAAATTGATTTCGTTGCATGGTCAGTTTTATCCGCCAATCAATTTTATGATCAGTCGGTTACACCGGCACAGGCATACAGAAAAGGGCTTGAGATCATGAGAAATGCGGTGGGAGAAAAATGTCATATTCTTGACTGCGGGCCAGGCCAGGTTTCGGTTGGACTCATTGACAGTATGCGGATTGAGTTAGATCAGAACTATGGATATTCAAAAGATGCATGGAAACAATATTTTTTGAATTCTTCCAGTAGTGCCCCTGCTGTTGCCAAACGGTACTATTTTCATAAAAAGACCTGGATCAATGATGCCGATCATATTTGCATCAGTCTTCTTTCTCATTTACAGGCACAGGCTGCTGCAACTATTATTGCTTTAAGCGGTGGAAATACAATTTCCGGCGACAGGCTGACAGAACTGGATAATACAAAACTTGAAATCATAAAAAAAGTAATTCCATCCTTTGGCGAAACTGCACGGCCCGTTGATCTTTTTGACACCGATTTGCAGACCGTTTTTGCCCTTAAAATCAAAAAACCATTTGCAGAATGGAGTGTAATTGGTTTTTTCAATCCAGATCTTGAAAAAGCGGTTGTGCGAAACTATTCGCTTGAAAGGTTGTGGCTTGACCCGGATCGAAATCTTACCTGGCCTACGATTTCTGGAAAGAGGAGTTTTTTGGTGAATGGTCCGGGGAGATTAAAGTAACCGTGCCGGCCGGCTCAGTAACATTGCTTTCATTACATGAAAAATTGGGTACCCCACAATTTATTTCCACAAGTCGTCATGTATTGCAGGGGGCCATTGAGCTTGAGCATGTAAATTGGAATCCCGGAACCAAAATACTTTCAGGAGTTTCAACCGGCCCGTTGAATACCTCCCACTATATTTATATTTATCTTCCTGATTCTAAATCCTGGGATCAGAGCGGACGGCTTCCTTTTAAAGATTATCATTCATACAGTCTCCGGATGGTCGATGAAAAAATCTTGCGAATTCAGGTGAATTTTGACATCAACGAGAAAGTCGAATGGGAATTTAATCCTGATGATTTTTAATAGTCAGAACAGGATTCCCTGGAAACATGTGAATGATGCAACTCTTGTCCCAAATTGTGTAAGGGCTTCTACAGTTTGATGCTGTACCTTTATTGCAATGATTAGCCAAAATGAACTACTTATACATTATTATTCCCATACTGCTGATATTGTTTACAAGGATGAGTATTGTAAAGCCTGCCCAGACGCGGACAATTGGAACGGCCTGGAAAATATGACAACCAGGTCTTCCCAGGATTACACTGGATTATTCTGGTTACAAAACCCCCGGAACTAAAGCAAATTGATCCTCCCCGTGATGTTCAGGAAAAAATGATTAAGGAGGTAGCAGATAAGAATATCATTAAGAATGCGAAGTTATTGATAAAGCTGGAAGCCCTGGAGGCCTCACTCAGAGCTGGGAGATTGAAATCGTACGGACTGAACTAAGCTGTGGACGGGTAGAACTCTTTATGGATATGTGATTTATGTAAATTATTATAAGAATTATATAACATTTTCAAACGGGTTTGAAATATTTTTATGGTACCGGAATCTTGTATTTTAAAAAATGGAAATCATGTCAGCAAAAGGTCCAGGTTTTTGGAATATTAAAAAGAGAAAAACTAAAGCAAAAATACCCAACGATTACCGATGAAGATCTGAACTATTATTCAGGTAAGGAAAAAGAGATGATCGAATTGCTGGAGTATAAGCTTGGAATGTCTAAAGAAGAGTTACGCAATGTGATTATTGCACTGTAGTGATACCATAATATACAATAAGCTTGAAAACAGAAAAGAGAATAAAAGTCCTTATTGCACTGGATTATGATCCAACTGCACAAAAAGTGGCAGAATCAGGATATTCATTTGCAAAAGCGATGGATGCCGAAGTTATTTTGTTGCATGTAATATCGGATCCGGTTTATTATTCCTCCCCGGAATATTCACCGATCATGGGATTTACCGGTTACATGGAAATGGGACCGGTGAAACCTGATGTCATCGAAGGCCTGAAGAAAGCATCTCAGGATTATCTTTTAAAAATATCGCAACACCTTAACGACGAAACCATTAAAATTCAGGTCAAAGAAGGCGATCTTGCTGAAACCATTTTAAAGACTGCAAAAGCCCAGCATGCCGATCTGATTGTTATGGGCTCTCACAGCAGGAAATGGCTTGAAAAAATAGTCATGGGTAGCGTAACAGAATTGGTTTTGAGTCAGACGTCTCTGCCTTTATTCATCATTCCGACTAAAAAACAGTAATCGATTTGAAATAGTATTCACTTCAAAAAACTTAAGTTATGAGTAGATTATTATTGATCATTGGGGTAATTCTGATAGTCCTCTGGATGTTGGGTTTGTTTGCATTTAATGTCAATTCGCCGGTTATTCATGTGCTTATTGCAATTGGTGTTATTCTGATTATCCTCGACCTGACAAACAGCCGTAAAAGATGGTGGTAGTTGCCTGAATCATTCCGGAATTGATCAGTTTTCTGTTTTCCGGATGGATCCGGCCAAAAATAACAGGGTTTCACCCCATTCCGAAATTCCGAATTACTGTTGGAAACGTAATAACGGGTGTTATTATATCAGGGGAAGAAAGTCGAAATTGTTATGTATGATTTCACCTCCGGTGGGAAATCATAGGTTAGGGTATGATCATTTACTGCCACCACGAACGCTTCAAAATGATTCGAGCAGGTTGTGAGTAAACGTACCTATTCCACATTCCCGTGGCGGATCAGCCTGTTATTTTAAATTTATCATTTCCTGATTTCACCGCGCGCTTCGCGACTTTTGCGGCTCTCTTTTCTTTCAGACTTTTTACAGCAACTTTTTTGTTGTTTTTCTTGGCTTCCTTTTCTTTTGACATCTTATTTGTTATTAGGATTAGTATTCCATAATTTGAATACAAGTGTTGAAGGGGGAAATCTTTTCCGATAGTGTCATCTCTTTAAAAATTGATTTTCATGTGCTGAATTAAAGAGGTAAATGTAATTCAACAGGCCCTGCAAAATGTTACATATTTGGCTTTAAGATTTACATCATTCACACATCTGAGGAAAAATTCAGATTCATGAGAAACCGGATGTCAACCAGACCCGATTTAGCTGACTTTTAATGGCCCCCGGCTCTGAAAAAGGTTCCGATGGTTTTAATGAACAGGGTAAGATCTGTGGTTATGTTCCAGTTATCGATGTACTCCAAATCCAGTTTCATCCACTCTTCGAAAGAGACATCGTGGCGGTTGGGGACAATTTGCCATGAACAGGTAATTCCTGGTTTGACAGAGAGTCTTCTTAGTTGCCAGCGTTCATACTGAATTACCTCTGCTTCAAGAGGCGGACGGGGTCCGATCAGGGACATTTCTCCCTTAATTACATTATATAACTGGGGCAATTCATCGAGACCGGTATTTCTGAGGACCCTGCCAACCATGGTAATCCTCGGATCATACCTGATCTTAAAGACCGGTCCATCAGCCTCATTCATGGCTTTCAATTTTTCCAATTGTTTCTCGGCATTTTGGACCATGGTCCTGAATTTATAGAGATTGAACTTCCTTCCCCTCAGGCCGATCCTTTCCTGTTTGTAGAAAACAGGGCCCCTTGAGCTCATCTTAATTACAACTGCAATGAGGAAGAAGAATGGAATCAAAAGGATCAGTACCAGAATGGAAAAATAGGTTTCTGTCATTGTTTTAAGCTCGAAGGAAATGCTGCTGGAGGGTGTATCTACCAGTGACAACTCCCTTCTACTACTGAATGTCCTGAATTGGAAATCGGAAGGTTCCAAAAGGAAAAAAGAGGATTGTATCCTGAAGATGACACCAATCTCATCGCAGAGATCTTCGATTTCCCTGATCAGGTCAGTCTCCTCGATCCTTTTACAATAAATCACTTCATCAATGACCGAGGAGACAGTTATGCTTTTCAAATTATCCTGGCTGGTAAGGATATTAATATATGGTCCGTACTTGGCCTTGATCAATTTTGAATCAGTCAGAATGGCTACAACCTTAAAGCTCCACTCTTTTTGAAGCATCAGGGTTTGGATGAACCCATCGGAGAAAGCATCCGCTATGATCAATACCCTGTGAGAGTTCAATCCAGATGAACGATATGCATGAATTGCTTTGAAGTTAAAGAGTCTGAAAAACAGGATTAAAATGAACATGATCGAAACATATATGACGATGAGCATAACAGGAATCGAGGTCAACCGGAATAGAAATTTTACAGCAATTAATCCTAATAACACAAATAAAGTTAATCTTACGAACTGGAAAATATAGGTCTGATATCTATATGCCCTTGGAATTTTGGGAAGTGCCATCATCCTGGAATTCACAAACCATGACATGAGAATAAGTGAAAAGTATAAAATTGCGCTCCCGGTCTTTATCTCAATATCCTGCAAAAAGAGAACATTCATCACCCATATTGCCAGGGGGAAGCTAATACCAAGCAGCATCAGCTCCACCAGGTTAATATATAGCCAGTGCAACGTTATATGGTTGTGCCGGTAATGGGATGACTTCTTTAAGAAGAGATGGTTCATCTAAGTTTAATTGGTAACCAGCTATAGATTAGGAAAGCTATGCTGCAAAATTGAAGAAATAATGCAAAACAAGTGTTACATGATTATAACTATGATTTGCTTCATTCACACATCTTCAAGGGTGCGCCGACTCTTGTTTTTGAGTTTTTTGAAGTGTGAAGGTGAAAGGCCTGTAATCTTTTTGAATTGGCTGGAAAGATGTGAAACACTGCTGTAGTGCAATTGGTATGCTATCTCAGACAGATTTAGTTCATCATAAACGATTAGTTCTTTGACCCTTTCAATTTTATGGGTCAGATAGAATTTTTCTATGGTAATTCCTTTTACTTCCGAGAACAGATTGGCCAGGTAGGTATAATCGTAATTGAGCTTCTCGCTCAAATAATCTGAAAGATTTGTCTTGATTTGTTCTTCTGTATAATGGACCAGTTCGATAACCGCGGCTTTTATTTTCTCCACCAGGATGCTTTTTTTGTCATCCATCAGTTCCAACCCTGATTTTCTCAGTGCTTTATCCAGCATTTCCATTTTTTCATTTGGAAGATCCTCAATGGTATTCACTTCCCCAATTTTTACTTCAACATAGCGTATTCCAAGTTTTTCCAGCTCGGCTTTCACCACCATCTGGCAACGAATACATACCATATTTTTAATAAATATTTTCACATTTAAAAATGCAAGCAAACGCCTTGCAGGGCGGGATAAACTGAGCGATGAGAAAGTTACGGTATTTTTTATTGTTTCTCAATTTGCTGCAACAGGATTTGACAGATTTGGGGAAAGCATACAGTGACTGGCAGACATTATAAAAACGCAACCTTCTAGTTTATAGAAGGTTGCGTTTTTATATTTTTAATATAACCCTGCCGGTTCTGATAAACGAAACCTAGCACATTGTATCTATGCTTTCTTCTGCTTCAGCCAGTGCATTTTGCCAGTCGGTACGGTCTTGTCCGGTAAGTGTTTCGCACTCGCCGTAAGGTCTTAAGGCATCAATATAATCCTGATAAGCAGCTTTCAGCGCTGTGCAATTGGCTTCACTTTGATCCATGGCATAATTGCTAAAGGCGGTACTTATTGCCGTTAATTCATTGGACAATTCAGTAGCATAGGCAGTTGAGCAGGCAACCGGATTATCCTTCTTGCAGGAAAAAAGTACCATAAAACTAAAAATAACAACTACGAGTGCGGATGAAATATTTTTCATGATGGTATCAGATTTAGATCTATAAATTTAAGAAGATAAATCAGAACCCCAAAGGCAGGAATAAAAGAAATGGTTCGTTATGTTGTTCGGATCTCTCATTTCCGTACATCATGCTCTTCCTGATAAATGGCAGTTGAAGATAGTGAGGTGTCAGGTTCCCTGATAAAGCAAACCGGTAATTAGGGATTGGCAGGATCGATTTCGGGATTAAAGTGTGAATGGAGGGGTGATTAACTATTGCCTGAATAAATTTGATATTGACTACCGGGTATATTATCTTGCGGCATACTAATTAATCCTTACAATAATGAAAAAATATCTGTTGTCCCTGTTTGGTATCCTATTGCTGGCAGGAACTTCCTGTGAAACTCAATTCAACACTGAAAAAGAGAAAGAAGCCATCATGGAGGTGCTCTACAAGGAGGCCGAGGCCCTGAAGGCAGGTGATGTGGATGGATTGTTTGCGCTGCATACCCAGGATAGCCTGGAGACCAGGATTGAGTTGGGAATATACGGATATAACACCATTAAGGGCTGGGATAACGTTAAATCATTTTTGGGGGATGCCATTCAGGGCTTGCAGCATCCGTATGCTGTTAATACGAAGGAGAACGTGATCATCAAAGTGGCAGGAAAAGGTGCCTGGCTGACCTGTGACAATATCTGGAAGTGGAATCTGGATGGTGAGTCCCAAGGATATAGTAACATCCAGGTAGTCTTCTTTGAGAAGATTAAAGGAGAATGGAAAATTTCCTTTGCTTCCTATTACAGCAAGACAATGCCCGAAGGGAATAATTAACCCGGTAGTTACTCCTTCATCACCCTGACGATCCTGTCCATCTGATCAGTGTGAATCTGAACCAGGTATACTCCCGGTTTAAATTCGCTGACATCCAGACTGGTTTCCGAGAGTTTCTCCATCGTTTCCACAAGAAGGGCCTGGCCCATTGCATTCACCACCTTAATGGTCACGTTCGTATGCTCACGATCCAGTTTGATGGTCAGGTACTGACCGGCCGGGTTCGGATAGACCTCAATGCCCTCCCGGGTTCCATTCAACTCCATTCCTGTAAGGTCGACCAGATAGCACTGGGAGGTACCCGAGCACGGGCCTTGTGTTACAATCACCGCATACTCCCCGGTTGCACCAGGCATAAATGAACTCCCTGTTTCTCCTTCGATAACAGTGTTGTCTTCGCAATTAATCCATTGATAGCTTCCGGTGGTTTCAACGGTTAATGTACCATCAGTCTGGTTAACCACGATCTCATCCAGCACCTGACGGGTAACCGTAAATGCACACTGACTGCTGTTCCCGTTCCCGTCATCCAGGGTGTAGGTAACCGTTGTAACGCCTGTGGCAAATATTTCTCCACTGGCATCTCCCGATCCGCTTCCGGTGGTGGCACCGCTTAATTCAAAGCTGATGACAGGGGAGGTACAATTGTCAGTTACTTCAGTAAGACCGATGGAGGATACCGGGCCCTCACAGGTAACCACGTCATCCGGACAGCTTGCCGTCGGAGCGGTAAGATCAATGATCAATACATTCTGGGTTGCATTGACGCTGTTACCGTTCCCGTCATCAAAGGTCCAGGTGATCACATAGCTCCCTTGCGTTGCATAGTCCAGGGGATCGGAAGTAGTTCCCGTAATTTCTCCGGCGCAGGCATCGCTGGTGACAGGGGCAATGGCTGATAAAGAACACTCTGCGGTAAGATCTTCCAGGACGGGGATATCAGGAGCGGTGAGGTCGGTGATGATTACATTCTGGGTTACATCAATACTGTTTCCATTTTCGTCGGCGAAGTTCCAGGTAATTACATGGGTTCCCTGGGTTGAGTAGGTCAGAGGATCGGAAGTTGTTCCGGTAATTTCTCCGGCACATGCGTCTGTGGTGACCGGTGGGATGGCAGAGACACTGCATTCGCCGGTCAGATCTGCCAGTACCGGCGTTTCGGGGAGGGTGATGTCATTGATAATCACATTCTGGGACACATCTATGCTGTTCCCGTTCCCATCATCAAAGTTCCAGGTGATCACATGAATTCCCTGGGTTGAATAGGTCAGTGGATCGGATGTGGTCCCTGTGATGGTTCCCATGCATGCATCGGTGGTGGAGGGCACCCCGGCGGTGGCAGAACATTCACCGCTTAAATCAGACAGCACCGGTGATACAGGTGTAGTTTCATCCAGAATCACCACATTCTGGGGTACATCGATACTGTTCCCGTTCCCGTCATCAAAGGTCCAGGTAATCACATGGGTACCCTGGGTTGAGTAGGTCAGTGGATCGGATGTGGTCCCTGTGATGGTTCCCATGCAGGCATCGGTGGTAGTGGGGGCTGTGGCTGTGGCGGAACACTCTCCGCTTACATCGGTCAGCACCGGTATTTCCGGAGGGGTCACATCGAGAATCACCACATTTTGATCCACATCAATACTGTTCCCGTTTCCGTCATCAAAGCTCCAGGTAATTACATGGGTTCCCTGGGTTGCATAGGTCAGTGGATCGGATGTTGTTCCCGTAATGGTCCCGGCACATGCATCAACGGTAGTGGGTACTGTGGCAGTGACGGTACACTCTCCGGTCACATCAGGCAGTACGGGGGTCACCGGGGGGGGTTACATCGAGAATTACCACATTCTGGGTAACATTGATACTGTTCCCGTTTCCGTCATTAAAATTCCAGGTAATCAGATGGCTGCCCTGGGTGGTATAGGTCAGGGGATCGGATGTTGTGCCGGTAATGGATCCTCTGCATGCATCTGTGGTGACAGGTGCCACAGCAGTGGCTGAACACTCCCCGGTCACATCGGGAAGTGCCGGTGCCAGGGGTGCAGTGATATCACTTAAAATGACAGATTGGTTCTGTGTGGATATATTCCCGTTGCCGTCATCATAGCTCCAGGTTATTGCTGTGGTCCCCTGCACTGTAACCGGGAAGGGTGTAATTGTAGTCCCGGTTACCGCACCGGAATAGAAATCCGTTGCCGTTGGGGCAACAGGGGTCACCGAGCATTCACCTGTTGCATTCGGCAGGATTGCCAGGTCAGGAACAGGTGGTGTTAAGTCGCTGATCGTTAATATACCCGAGGTGTCTCCATTATAATTGGCCTCTTCAATATTTGCAGCTACAACATAGGTTCCCAAATCGACGGGAAGGGTGGCCGATCCGTCGTATGTGATTTTCAGATTTAAACCAGCCGGAACCGTTACAGCTGTTGCCTGGATTCCCGAACCTGTATACTCCTGGGATAAATTGCTTAAGGAAACTGTGGCTTCTGCTTTGGTTACCATCTGGTGACGTTCAAAAGTAACGGAGGCATATGTGGCATCCCCAACCTGGGAGGCGTAAATTAAGGTTTCACCAGCGTTATTTACACTGGCGGTGGATCCCGTAACAGATACAACTGTGGAATTTGAAGAGGTGAAGGTTACCGGCAATCCTGAAGAGGAGGTGGCAGAAAGTGTATAATCGGCATCACCGTAGGTTTTATCCGGCAATTCACTGAAATTGATTACCTGCGCAAATTTTCCCGCCAGCTGAAAATCAAAAGATTCAAGGACACCGGTGGACTCGGCTGTAATTGTCCCCTTGGTGTAAGCCACCGCTATGGCATGATCTGTGTTAAGGTTCGGAGAAACATAAACGATAATTGTGGACGGATCTCCCGGTTTTAGTATACAGGAGGTAGAGACAACACCTGCCCCGTTGTCCTGAACCGAAAACTCAAGATGCTTCCCGGTGGGATCTGCCATATTTCGGTCGAAAGTAATTTCGACCCTGTTGGTCTCTTTGGATGCATAGAGGAAGTTGGGTATGCCCGGGGGTGATACGTTGACGGTGTAAGTTACTTCCGCAGAGGTCCACGTGGCATCAGAAAATTGAAAGTTGAAACTTCCTGCCCCATTTCCTGATGCTCCGCTTGCGCTATAGATGATTTTAAAGGAGCCGTCGGTCAGAACGGTTGGAACGGATGTGATCTGTGGTCCGGGAACACCCCCGTTATATTGATATATTTGGCCTTCGGGAGGCAATGAGGTTATTGTGGCCGTTTTTGATCCGCCATCACCACCGGTGAACAAAAGGGTTGCTGTTCGCATCTGGCCCTGTTCCATATACATGGTTTGAGGAACAGCCACCAGGGGAGGTGTGGAACTTGTCTGGAATTTCCATATTTCAGACCAAGAAATTGTATTTACTGAATTTTTAGAGTAAGCGGACCAATAATAGGTCTGGTCCGGTGACAGGATATAGTCGTAGGATAAATCAGTCAGGTCAGCCGAGGTATGTATCGGACTGCTCAGATCAGAATTGCGCGAAATCACCACAAAATAACTTGAAGCGTTGGCAGCGGCCTCCCACTGAAAAGTAAGGGTATCACTCACCGTTGAATTGTAGGCAGGACTGACAAGGTTCGGGGTGCTTGCCCTCGGAACGGTTCCTTGTAAAAAGATCCCCTCGTAGACTGAGTTGTCATCAAAAGTATAAGTGCCTCCACCTGGCGTAAACAAAATGGCTTTCTCGCTTTGAATGTAACCTGCCGTGTTGTAAGAGCATACGACGCCGGCTGAGCCATTGGCATTTTCGAGTCCGACTGTGGCTGAATTACCGCTTGCCCGGCTGGATGTTAAATCTACAATGCTTCTGTACTGGGTTTGAATATTGTTGGAGCCTTCATACAGAATCACCTGGAATGTACCCAGTAGAACCGGTGAGTTCCAGAATGACATATTGTTGAACTGGACAACCAGTTTTCGGTTTGGAGCGGTACCAATCGTCTGGTACATGATATCTCCCGTGGCATGAATAACCAGGTCGTCCCAGAAAGGGGCAATAAAATTATCTGCACCGGTTGTCGTTGGAATTGGATTGTTGGTATATTGATTGGAACCTCCTCCAAACATCACCAGGCCATTGGAAGTGACATAAAAACTGGTATAGTTGTTTCCGAAAAAATCGAAACTGAAGCCGATGGGAAATGCTCCCCAGTTACCATCATCCACATAGCCTGAACGTGCAATGATACCCAGGTATTCGGTTTCCGTGGGCAGTGCATGGGTAAACGGCATTACCGACACCAGTAGAAGTGTCAGAATGGTTCTTATTTTATGTTCCGGACGATTCATCATAAATTGATTTTAACAGGTTCAGTTCTGACTGATAAAGGCCACACCCGATTTGCTTTCCAGTTGTTGTTTTAAAAGTATTCCCTCCTCTCCGGTGAATACTACATCGCTGTGAATCACCACTTTCCCCGATATAACCTTGGTCCAGTCTGTCAGGTCAAAAGGTAATTCATCGACATTTTCTGACGTAATCGAGATGCTGCTGAAGACAATGGCCCCGGGTTTTGTAGGAACATATATGTGCAAATCCCGGATGCGCAAATTCACAAGCTCTTCGGTGATCTGTGCCAGGGCATCCGGAGTATTGGCATCGGTTACATAAACATTGGGTTGATTGCCGAATTCTGCCAGCAACTCGGTAATATCATCGGCAATTTCATCAATAAGGATGATGTCTTGATTTGACTGAGAGAACAGATGCCCTGCAGTGAGGATCAATATGATAAACAGAGTGGATCTCGAGACTTTCATGATGAGGTCTGTTAATAATTCAGAAGCGAATGTCTGCAAGATTTCGTTATGCTCAAAAATTTTTTTTCAACCGTCGTGCCCTGTTGAAAAAGATAAGTTGTGATTCAGCTACTGCAATGGCCCCGGTTTCAGATCATGGAGCCGGGCAGCAAAAAGGATGGTGGTGTAGGGTCCGATGGGTCCGCTCCCCGAGGCACCATAAGCATATGGAGAGGGTATGATCATGTTGATTGCGGCTCCTTTGTTCATGACCGAAATGCCATCCATAAAACCCGGAATCAGTCCGGATGAATCCAAAACAAATTCCCAGATCCCGTCGGGGTAATGAAAAGAGGAGGCATCGAAAATATATCCTCCCATCAGGTATCCGGTGTATTCCAGGCTTAAGGTATCTCCTTCCTTCGCCAGAGGTCCCTCTCCCTCTTCATTAACAATGTAGTAAATCCCCAGATCGGTCGTGTCAATGTCATAGCCATCGGCCTGAAGCGAAAGGAGGGCTTCACTGAGTTCTCTCATCTCCAGTTCGGGAGTTCGTGAGGTGGCAGGATCATCGACGCTGTCAAGGCACGAGGTTATCAGGAGAATGATGAAAACCGGGAGTGCGAATGCAACTGTTCTGGTCATGTTCACGTTTGATTGAAAAGTCGGCTGTCAAAAATAGTAAGAAATATCAACTATCTTTGCCGGATCGTTAAAAATGGATATTCTGTGTTGACAGGGAAATGGTTTTTTCAAATAAAACGGGCCTGTTTGACGGTGGCCCTGCCGGTTTTTGGCCTGGTGACCTCAGGACAGGTAGTGATCAATGAATTCACTGCCGCAAACTCCACGGTCATTGCGGATCCCGATTTTCAGGACTATGCGGACTGGATCGAACTTTATAACACCGGTTCAGCGGATCAGAATCTGAAGGGGTACTATATCACCGATAATCTGGATACCCCTCAAAAGTGGCAATTTGAGACAAATGCGATCATACCTGCCGGAGGGTACCTGCTTCTATGGACCGATGGACGCGATACGGGGCTTCATGCCAGCTTCAGGCTCTCGGCCACCGGGGAGGTGATCGGACTTTACTCACCCGGACTTGTTTTACTGGATTCTGTTACTTTCTCCCAGCAGAAGACCGATATTTCCGTGGGCAGGATCGCAGACGGGGATCCCCGGTGGGGATATTTTATGCAGGCTACTCCAGGTGCATCCAATTCAACGATCGCCTATGCCGGTTATACAAGCCTGATCCCGGAATTCTCTGTCAGAGGAGGTTTCTACACCTCTTCTTTCCAGGTGGAACTCTCATCCCTTCCGGGGAGTATCATCCGATATACGCGAGACGGATCTGAGCCCGGTCCATCCTCCGAAATATATGATTCCGCCATCCCGGTTGAGTCGACCACCATCCTCAGGGCACGTATTTTCGAGGCGCAGATGATTCCCGGCCCCACCGTGACCCAATCATACTTCATCAATGAGAATGCTGTGGGAGGCAAATTACCCCTGGTCTCCATTGCCACGGAACCGGAAAATTTCTGGGATCCCCTCCTGGGCATCTATGTACAGAGTTTCAAGCCTCTTTGGGAGATCCCGGTAAATGTGGAACTTTTTGAAAACGACGGGAGCGACCGGTCGGCCTTTAACGAGCTTGCGGGAATCAAGGTAAACGGACTTTACTCATGGCAATTGCCACAAAAAATGCTGGGGGTTTATTTTAGAAACCAGTATGGATCCGGGAATCTTGATTATCCCCTCCTATGGCACCGTAGCCGGAGCAGTTATAAATCCTTTGCCCTCAGGGCTTCGGGGAGTGACTGGAGTTTCACCCTTTTCAGGGACCTGCTGGCCCAGCATGTCACGATTCCTGATATGGATCTGGATATCATGGATTTCAGGCCTGCCGTGGTCTATGTAAACGGCGAATACCTGGGCATTCACAATATCAGGGAGAAAGTGGATGATGACTACATTGAAAAGAGTTACAACATGGAGCCGGGCAGCTTCGATCTGGTGGAGAACGAGGAGTATGCCGAGGCAGGTGATCTTGAGGCATATCGTCATCTTGAAACGTTTCTCAGGGGAGACCTTTCCGATGCGGCAACCTACGGTGAGGTGGTCAAACTGGTGGACATTGAAAATTTTACAGATTATGTAATCACTGAAATGGCTACTGGAAACACATCAATCGACCATAATGTGATGGCATGGAAGCCTAAAGATACCGGGAAGTGGAGGTGGGTGCTTATGGATCTGGACAGGGGATTCTTTAATCCAAACAACAATCGCATTGCATTTTATGAGGGCAAGAGTGAGCTCATTCTGAAGGAGCTGATGGAAAATCCATCCTACCGGCAATATTTTGCAGGGCGGCTCTCCTCTCATCTGTTTACCACCTTTAACCCCGAAAGGATGAACAGGCTCATCGACGGGCACAGTTCTGATATCCAGGCCGAAATTCCCGCACACATAGCAAGGTGGGAGGGTACCACCTCCACCTATGGCAATGCGATCCCTTCTGAAGATTACTGGTGGCGCCAGGTGGGGATTGTGAAAGCTTTTGCGGAGGCAAGGCCCTTCGCCCTTTTATCCGATCTGAAATCCTATGGTTTTGATGGAATTGCCAACCTGGTTCTGGCCAACATTCCTGAGGATGCGGGTGTTATAAAAATGGGTGAACTGACTGTACCCGGAGCGTTCCTGGGGGCTCCATATATTAAAAATATTCCGGTTGGATTAAGGGCTGAGCACAGGCCCGGGTATGAGTTCCTGGGCTGGTCGGCTCCCCAAAAACAGGAAATTGTTCCACGAGGGTCAGAATGGAAATTCCTGGATACGGGAACAGACCCCGGGATAGGATGGACCGGGATAGGATATAATGATTTGTCGTGGAATTCGGGTTATGCGCAGTTGGGATATGGGGAGGACGATGAGAATACCGTTGTCGGCTACGGTGGCAATGCCCAGAACCGTTTCATTACCACCTATTTCAGGAAAATTTTCACCCTCTCTGAAGCAGGATTGGGTGCAGATCTGTTTATCCTTGAACTGTTAAGGGATGACGGGGCTGTTGTCTATCTCAATGGCGAGGAGATTATAAGGTCAAATATGGGTTATGGAGAGACCACCCAGTCCACAACGGCAGCCGAGTCCGTGGGCGGTGATGCAGAATCCTACTTTTTTGTCTACCCGGTTGATAAAACATTATTACAAGCCGGTGATAACATCCTGGCTGTTGAAATTCACCAGCAAGCCGTTTCCAGTTCAGACCTCAGTTTCGACCTGGGATTCTCCCTCTATCTGGCAGGTGCGCAATCCATTATTTCTGAGAACAAAAGTTATTTGCTGACCCTGGGCGATGACCGTGTTCTGACAGCACTTTACAGGGAGACAGGCAGCTGCATCCTTCCCGGACTGGTGGATGGGAATTTAACACTGTCAGGGGATTGCTCCCCTTACCTGGTTCAGGGCGATGTTACAATTGGGAAAAATGCAATCCTCACCATTGAACCGGGGGTTGAGATATGGATGCCCGAAGGTGCCTCCATATTTGTGAATGGGGTGGTGAATGCCATCGGGACCTCCGACAATCCCATCACCATAAAGCTTAATCCGGAATATTCACCGGGAGAATGGGGGGTCATCTCTTTCCGGAATACTCCTCAGAAATCTGTATTGAGACAGGTGATCATTGAAGATGCATCCACCGGACCTAACCCTGTACTGGAACGTGGGGCCATTTCTGCATTTTTTGCAGACCTGGAACTTGATCATATGACAATCGAACAGATCCATGGCGATCCGGTTACGGCCAGGTATTCAGATATTACCCTGACAAACAGTACCCTGCATTCAGAGGTAACGGGCGATTTAATAAATGTGAAGTATGGAAGAGCCACCATCGGGCATTGCAGGTTTACCGGCAATGACATGCCCGATACGGATGCCATCGATTATGATGAGGTGGAGGGCGGTATCATCCGTAACTGCCTGATCCGGAATTTCATGGGATTGAACAATGATGCCATCGATATCGGTGAGAATGCAACAGAGGTATTCATCGACAGCATTGTGGTATTCAATATTAGTGATAAGGGGGTTTCGGTGGGACAAAAATCTACGGTTTCCATTGAAAACAGTATATTCATCAATTGCACCATGGGGGTGGGGGTGAAGGATTCAGCCTGGTTGAAAGTAGACCGGTCTCTCTTTTACAACAACGTGGATGCCATCTCCGCTTTTGAAAAAAACCTGGGCCAGGCAGGAGGTAATGTGAGGGTCACCAACAGCATCCTTTCAAATTCATCGCACGCTCCCGTCTTCGCTGATTCTAAATCAACCCTTCAGGTAAGCCATAGCCTGGCGGACAATACGCTTTTGCCTCTGCAATCATCCAACCTGCACGGGAATCCGCTTTTTGCTGACCCCTCCTTTTTCAATTTTGAACTGCTTGCCGGATCACCCGCCAGACAGTCTGGTTCTTTGAATGGTGTGCCGGTAAATATGGGGACCCGGATAGTCACCACCGATCTTGAGCCCCCGGTGATGATCTCCCAATTCTTTATTGACGGTAATGATATGGGAATTCCTGAATTTATAACCCTGTACAATCCCTCCCCCGGAAAGGTTGATTTGTCGGGCTATCAGGTGACAAAAGGGATTACCGCCACGCTTCCTGAGGGGACTGTTCTGGGGGGTCGTTCATCCCTCTATCTGACCGATGATGCGACCGGGGATATCTGGGAGGGTCTTTTTCACCAGGTATTTCAGTGGGATGCGGGGAGGTTGTCAAATGACGGTGAAGCCATTCAACTTGAGGATCGTTATGGCATCATGCTTGATTACCTGGTCTATGATAAAGATGGATTATGGCCGGCAGACGGGTTTTTGGGTGATGGAGTATTTAAACTGATCCGGCCGGGCCTGGATAATCATTTTCCTGAAAGCTGGGAAGTGAATCCGGTGAGTCAGGTGGTTTCAAATCCTGAAACCAGCTCTTTTGATGTATTCTCACTCTTCCCCAATCCGGCCCGGGAGATGATCACAATCCGTGCGCCAGGACTTCAAAATCAGAAGATTGAGATTTATGACCTGGCCGGTCACAAGCTGGGAGAAGCCTTGCTGGATCATCGCGGAGAAGCAATCGTAGACCTTTCAGATTACCCATCCGGACTCCTTATCATCAGAGCGGGCAACAGGGTTGAGAAAGTGGTGCTTATTAAAGATTGATCAGCACGGGCTCATCGGGGGATGATCCCGCCAGGTGGTCCAGGATGCGGAAGAGCAGTTGCCGGTTGCGGTCAGTAAACCTGCTTTCATCAAGTAATTCCTTCTCGGACTGGATAAATGGCCCGGGTACCAGTTCCTCCCTGCAGTTCTCCACAAGATCTTTAACATTTCCGGGGGTAACCTCCAGGTGGAACTGAAGAGCTATCACATGACCCATGTATATGAATCCCTGGTTGGGGAAAAGGTGAGACTCAGCAATCCGGACGGCCCCTTTCGGAATTTGAAAGGTATCGCCATGCCAGTGAAATACTTTTCTGGTTGACTGGCTTGGCAGAAAGCGGATATCGTACCAGCCAATCTCTTTATCCTTACCGGGATAGACTTCCGACCCCAGTGCCCTTGCGATGATTTGTGCGCCAAGGCAAATTCCCAAAACCGGTTTCCCGGCTTTGATAAAACCGGTGACCCACCCTGTTTCATCCCGCATCCACGGGTGGTTATGATCATCGTCCACATTCATCGGACCACCCATGATTACCAGGAGATCAACGGTATCCGGATCAGGCAGGGGATCACTTTCGTAGAAGCGGGTATAATTGAATAAGTGTCCCTTTTCGTCCATCCAGCCGGTAATTAATCCCGGGCCCTCGAAAGGCACGTGCATGAAACATTGTATATTCATTTTTCTTTTCAATACGCTTACATTTAACAAATTTGATTTGAATGCTTTTATAAATTTAGATACCTTGATGACCAATCGCAAATGATTCATCCACACATGGATTTTAAACCCAAATTTGAGGCAGTTATTTTTGATCTGGACGGAGTGATCACAAAGACTGCCCTGTTGCATGCAGCAGCATGGAAGAAGGTGTTTGACGAATACCTGATTTCCCGTAAAGAAAGGTTTGGGGAGGCATTCCTTGAATTTAGCCATGCGAAGGATTACCTTCCCTATGTGGATGGTAAACCCAGGAATAGCGGGGTAACTTCATTCCTTGAGTCGAGGGGTATCCGTATTCCCTATGGCAACCCTGGAGACGATCCACTGCTGGAGACGGTTTGTGGATTGGGAAACCGGAAGAACATCATGTTCAATAAGGTGCTTGAAGAGGCGGGTGTGGAGGTTTATGGATCAACCGTGCAGCTCCTTTACATGCTTCAGAGAGCCGGGGTGAGGATCGGTGTGGCATCCTCGAGTAAGAACTGTAAACCTGTTCTTGAAAAAGCGGGTCTGATTGATCTTTTTGAGACCAGGGTCGATGGTGTTGTTTCTGCTGAAATGGGACTGAAGGGTAAGCCTGAACCTGATATTTTCACAACTGCATGTGATAACCTGGGGGTCGATTATCACCGGGCAGTGGTTGTGGAAGATGCCGTATCAGGCGTGCAGGCAGGGAGAAGAGGGAATTTCGGACTTGTATTGGGTATTGCACGGGAGGATAATATGAAAGAGTTGTATGAAGGTGGTGCGGATATGGTTGTAAAGGATCTTGGAGAGATTGGACTGGAAGATATGAATGCATGGTTTTTAAAATGATTTAATTTTCGATAAATGAGTTTACCCAGGATTCTCTATGTGGATGATGAGGAGATCAATCTCGAGTTGCTCCAGTTAACCTTTATGGATGAACTCGAGGTGGTTACGGCCAGATCAGCGAAGGAGGGACTTAAGATATTAGATATAAACCGTGATATTCAGGTGATTATATCGGATCTGAAGATGCCGGTGATGAACGGACTCGATTTTATCAAAGAGATCAAAAAGGAAAGTCCGGAGAGGGTATGTATGTTGCTTACCGGATTCATGGAGTCTGAAATTATGATGGAGGGATTTAATAAAGAATTGATATTCAGGTATATTATGAAACCATGGAAAAGGGAAGTATTAATGGAGTCCATCCGGGAGGGGATCAGAAGGCAGCGCTGACCCTGTCAGAGCCACTTTCGGCCCAGGCTGGTAAAAAAATGTCAAACCTGACGACTCCGGCCTGATTTTTCACCTCCAGCTTTCCACCATGTTCTCTGATAATCATGTAACTGAGTGACATTCCAAGTCCAATACCTTCTCCGGCTTCCCTGGATGAAAAGAATGGATCGAAAATGTGTTTGATGTCCTCTTCAGGAATGGCAGGACCACTGTTGCAAAAGGAGATCCTTGTATAAGGTTTTCGGTCACGGCTCACCCGGGCAGCCGAAATGTCGATTTTTTCCCGCTCCACTCTCTCTTTCAACTCCAACGCATCGAAGGCATTCCTGAGAATATATGTGAACACAAGTTTCAGTTGCTGCTCATGGCAGAGAACTTTTAGATCTTTTTCAATATCAGTGGTGAGTCTGATGTAGTAGGGAAGCCTGGATTCAATGCTATTCAGAGCGGATTCCATCAATTTATCCATGCTTATCTCTTTTCTATCCTGTTTCGCTTTGGGATGGGCAAAAAAATCCAGTTTCGAGATAACACTGCTGGCCCTCTCAATTCCATCGAAGGCAGATTCCATGACCTGTTCAATCCGTTTGAGCACCTCTTTCTTTTCGGCAGAGAGCTCAGTTTCGTAGCTAAGATACTTCTCCTTCAGCGTTTGAAGTGCATTCAGGCCTCCTGAAATAAAATTCAAAGGATTGTTGATCTCATGTGCAAGTCCGGAGGTGAGAATGCCCAGGGATGCCATTTTTTCCGTCTGCACCAGCTCTTCATATTGCGTGTCCATGATTGTTTTGAACTGGAAATTCTTGACAAAAAGAAGACGCAGGGCTAAATTAACGAACATAAACAGGAAGGCGGGGATGAGCTTGTAATAAAGTTGGTTTTCAATTACAATGGGGATGATTTTTTCCGAACCATCGCTAAAATAGATCAGATAGGTATCAATGAAAATACACAATAACAGATAGATCAGCAAGGTGAAATAGAGCTGAATCCTTTGACGGACGGGGTGAAGAATGAAGTGCGGGATGATAGAAAGGCCAATGGGAATGTAGGGGAACCAAAAATAGAACTCATCGGAAAATGCCCCTCCCAGGGGCGGCAGAATCAATATCAGAACGGGCAGTGATACCAGGATCAGGATGCGTGCCGGGTTGATCATCCGCTTTCGAAGCAGCCAGAGGTTCAGTAAACATAAAAGAATGATGGTATGGTAGCGGTAGGAAACCGGCAGAAGATCCTTTTCAACCGCATGTAATAGAATAACCACGAATCCGAACAGGATGATCAGGAAATAGTTGATGGCTATCAGGGAAAAAGCCTCTCTCTCCAGGTTAAAGCTATAACCCAGCAGGAACCTTTCATAAAAGGAGTTCTTAAGTTTTTGCATTGCAAATCCGGTTCATTAGTGGAATTTACAATATTCCCTTAACACCTCAATGAGGTGTCGTGCAATAATTGAAACCAAAATCTGTTTTGAAACGTAAACGCATTTAATATATTAATTTAATTGGAGATGGAGATGAGAAAACAGATGAACCCGATGAACATGGCCGCACTAGCTGCTATGGTTTTATTGTTGATTACATCATGTGATAAGGAACCCGTGGATCTCAGGCCCGAGCTTCCCCCGATGGAGACCATGATGATGGATTTTTCAGATTTTTCAGCGCAACCGGCAACCTCAAAGGGATCGGCTGCAACTTACCAGAATTTTTTGCGGTCATACCTTACCGTGGGATTCTGGAATGTTTCCGTTACGTTGGTATCTGCCCTGCCCGTAGCAGCTTATATTTACGCCCTGGAACAGACCCCGGTTTACCTGGGAGACAATACCTGGGAGTGGTCCTATGAGTTTTCATTAAACAATATAAGTTATGCAGCCACCCTTTCTGCCATAAGGATCAACAACGAGGAGTTTACAGTGGAGATGGTCATCGCTTTTTCCGGTCTTCCCGGGAATGGTGTGAAGTGGTTTGACGGTGTAGTCCGGTATGATCATACCAGCGCCGACTGGACCTTCTATAAGGAGGGTACAATCCCTGTTCTCGAAATAGCCTGGAACAAGGATTATGAGAGTGAGGCAGCCGACCTGACCTATACCTATACCGAGTTGGGTCAGAAGGAGAGTGGGAGTTATATAATGTGGGAGTATAAACCCGTTGAGGTTTACGATGCTGCTTATACAGTTTCCATGGCCGACGGAACCACCTATATAGAGTGGAATACAACCACTGTCGAAGGGCGCATCAAAGACCCGGTATTTTTCGGGGATGATCTCTGGCACTGCTGGGATTCATATGCCAGCGGACTGGCAGACAGGGTATGTGATGAATAATACTATCTGCCGATCCGGTAGGAGACCTTCAGCAGAATGGCATCCATTGGATGTATTTCCCAGATATCGGTAAAATCATCACCAAAGTGTAACGTTCCGTATGAATTGGAATCAGAACGGGATTGTGACCAAACCAGGTAAATGAAGGATCCGGGTCTGTATTCCCATCGGAAAACAAGGTTCGACAGAAACTCCTTGATGTTGAAGTCAGGGTTCCCAAATTCATAACTCAGCGCCGGGTCTGTTTCGTTTATTTTATAACGATCCCCTGCCTGGTCATAGGAAATCTCCTCTGCATGGTAGGTATGGAACCGGTCATAAAAGTGATCAGCTTTTGGTTCGGTGATGTGCTTGAAATCATAAAAATCGCCCGTTGCAATAAAGGGCTGTCCCCAGAATTGTATTGTAAGTTCAGGTGTGATGATCAGGTCAATTCTGAGTGACATGCTGAGGGTTTTCTGATCGATGGAACCGAAGATATACCTTTGATCGGTATCGAATGATTGCTGATCCACATACTGCAGCACCGAGCGGCGATGACTGAACTCAGGGTCAATTGAAAGACTCAGGTTGCTGACCGGCCTGTAGGTCAGCTCCAGCTCAAGGCCATACCTGTTACCCGAATCATCATATCCATGTGAGTATTCCATATCTATTTCCCCCTCCAATTTTCTTCTCGAACTTGTGGAGAAAGAAAGCGAAGTATTTAAGGACCCCGGCAGGATCAGGTTTGGACCGCCCCTAAGGGCTGAATGGGTCAGGATATCTGATTCGCTTTCAATCCGGAAGTCCGATTCCCAAAGGTTTTTAAACTCGGCCTCCCCTTCCAGATTCACACCGGTCACCTGGTGGTTTCCCCCAAAGTCCCAACCGCTAAACTGTTGAAGGTTGAGCGATGCACTTCGGAAAATACTGAATGGCCGGTTGAACCTGTAACTCATCGAGAAGATCTGGACCACCTCATCGGAGGAGGAAAGAAATCCAATATCATTGAGTTCAACTCCTGGTGATATGGCACTTAGAAATGCCATAAACTGGAACCGTCCACTCTGTTTTCCGAATTGAACGCTTCCTCCGGATCCCGAAAGGGAGGTTCGGGTGGAGTCCAACTCCAGGTAGTATGCATCGGGTCGTTGAAAATAATGTACCGGCGAGCGCTGGGTTCGGATCAGTGCCTCTTCCGATCCGTTGACCTGGCTCATATAGGTCGAAAATGAGAAAAGATAGTCCCGCTCCCTGAAGTATTGTTTAAAATCGATACCTCCTGTAATCGCCGAAGAGTGGAGGTAGTCAAGATGTTCCTGGTCGTTCAACCGATGGGTGGAGGTAACCATCCCTCCCAGGCTTGTTTTTCCTTTGTCGAACTCCTTGGAAACCCTTGTTGCAAAATAGTTTGTCAGGGGTTCCACGGTTTGAAATGTACGATGACCGTCCTGGTCTATTTCTGCCTGTTCGGCTGCTGTCACACTTTCCAAAACACCAACAGAGAGTCCGTTCCTGGTTTTGCCGGTAATCTTTGCTGCCCCGAGGATGCTTGTGAATTCAGGCACCTGTGCGTAGGATCCCTCATCCAAATCGGGTTCGTGATGAGGCCGGCGCCCGATGCGACGGGAATAGAATATATTGTCCTGGTTATAATTGGCCAGATCGAAGTCGAGGATGTTATTTCCTTCAATGAAAAAGGGCCGCTGCTCCTGGTAAAAGGTCTCGAAAGCGGTCAGGTTCAGTTCCGACGGATCTGCCTCCACCTGACCGAAGTCCGGGTTTACGGTCAGATCAAGGGTAAAGTTGTTGGTAATACCGATTTTTGCATCCAGTCCGGCGTTTATAATTGGGTTGTATCCGTCAGATTTAAAAGGGTTTTCAGGTTCTTTCCCGAATAATTCGGCACCGGCTACTGCGTAAGGAATAATCTCAGCCTGCTTCTTAGGATCTATATCCTGAAGTCCGTGCAGCTCACCCATCAGATGTACCCAGCCGGAAGATTCCCTGGAGATGGGCTGCCACAAGGAGGTTTCACTATTTCTGAATACTTCCCGGGCCACCTGGAATCCCCAGACTCCTCCTGAACTCCTGTCGAATCGCAACTGGCTGAAGGGGATTCTCGCTTCTACCGTCCATCCCTGGTCATCCACCTGTGCCTTTGCCCACCAGATGGGGTTCCAGGTATCATCCATATTCTCTCCGTTTTCACTCTCGTATGCGTCCATTTTGGAACCGGCAACGCTTACAAAAAAGGTAAATGCAGTCTGGAGATCATGGTAGCTGTCAAACTGGAATGCCACCATATCTCCGTCAATTTCATCCCTCCGCGTGAGCCTTTTTACAATGCTGTCGGGGGCAGTATCAAATGCCCGGATCGCAATGTAGATGTTTTCACTGTCGATGATCACTTTAAACTTTGTCTCCTGGGTGGCAGGGCGGTTATCATATGGCTCAAACATCTGGAAACTGCCCTCCCAGGGAACCTCATTCCAGGCCTGATCATTGATCCATCCATCGATTTCGGGAGGAACAGAAATTTTAAGGGTGGTATAAACTTTTTTCCGGTAGGTGGTATCCTGTTGGGAAAATGCAAAGAAAGAAATGCCACTTATAGCAAAAAATAGCAATAGTCTCCTCATCGATATAATGTTATCGGCCAAGTGGTTATGCAATGATACGGAAAACCATGCTATTTTAAAAAAATGGAGTCGATTACCACCTGTTTTATAAGGTATTGTCCGCTATCGGGGAGCTCCTGGATTTTTCGGACCACTTCCATTCCATCTGTAACCTTTCCAAAAGCTGCAAATCCCTCTCCATCAGGATTTCGGTCACCTCCGTAATCAAGTGAGGGCTGATCACCTATGCAGATAAAGAACTCGGTGGAGGCGCTTCCCGGTTCATTCCTGGCCATGGAGATTGCCCCGTCGGTGTGAAGAATACCGGTGCGATCGGTGGTTTCATGTTCAATGGGGGGGAAGGTATTGATCAGGTGATCATCGAATAATCCCCCCTGGATTACCTCTATCTTTACCGGGCTGTCCGGCTGGTTATCAAGCCGCACCACCCTGTAAAAAATCGCTCCGCTATAGACCCCCTGCCCGACCAGGGAGAGAAAATTGGATGCCGTTACCGGCGCTTTTTTTGTCTCGATCTCCAGCGTGATATCTCCCAGTTCTGTTCTTATGACCACCCTCTCGGCCGGTGAGCGCTCACAGGCGACCACTCCTGCCGAGAGAATGAGCAGCACCAGCAGATCGTGCCTAAATGAATTCATTCTTTTTAAGGAATTCATTCAATACGCCTTCCAGATTGGGCTCACCGATCTCCTGGAGGTCATAATAGACCCTGGTGAATGGTTTTTTAATGTTGATGATCCTGCTCAGATCGATGGGTGTCCCGATCACAACCGAATCGCAATCAGAGCTGTTAATGGTTGTCTCAAGATCCTTAAGCTGTTGTTTACCGTAGCCCATTGCTGGCAAAAGGACACCAATACCAGGATAGATTTTAAATGTTTCACTCAATTTTCCGACGGTGAAGGGCCGGGGATCAACCAGTTCTGAGGCCCCAAATTTCCTGGCCGCCACTACACCGGCTCCGATTCGCATCTCGCCATGGGTAAGTGTCGGGCCATCTTCAACCACAAGGACCCTTTTCCCTTTGATTACCGAAGGGTTGTCCACACGGATGGGAGAAGCTCCGTCGATGACTATCGCTTTTGGGTTCACCTTATCAATATTCTCTCTGATCGTCTGGATTCCCTCCGGGGGTGCACTATCCATTTTGTTGATCACAACCACATCGGAAGTCCGAAGTACCACCTCACCCGGATAATAGGTGAGCTCATGACCAGCCCGGTGAGGATCCACAACTCCAATGGTCAGATCGGGTTTGAAAAAAGAAAAATCGTTGTTTCCTCCATCCCAGAGAATGATGTCACAACCATCGGGATCGAGCTCAGCCGCCCTGACAATGGCTTCATAGTCAACTCCTGCATAGATCACGTTTCCCCTCACCACATGAGGTTCATACTCTTCCATCTCCTCGATTGTGCATTTATGTTTCTGAAGGTCCTCCACAGTTGCGAAACGCTGGACCTTCTGCGCCACCAGGTCGCCATAGGGCATGGGATGCCTGATGGCAACAACCTTAAGACCTTTTTTCATAAGGATTTCGATGACCCGCCGGGAGGTCTGGCTTTTCCCGCACCCCGTTCTCACTGCACACACAGAGATCACCGGTTTTGAACTTTTAATCATGGTATCATGGGTACCCAGAAGGACAAAGTTGGCCCCTGCAGCATTTACCATTGCGCTGATATTCATGACCCTCTGGTAAGGGAGGTCGCTGTATGAGAAAACACAGGTTTTAACGTTGAATTCCCCGATCAGGCGGGATAGCTCCTTTTCAGGGTAAATGGGGATTCCATCGGGATACAGATTCCCGGCGAGTTCGGCCGGATACTTCCGTCCGTCAATATCCGGGATCTGTGCCGCTGTAAATGCAACTACGTTGTACGCTTGCTTATCCCTGAAACAGGTATTAAAATTATGAAAGTCCCTTCCGGCAGCTCCCATAATCAGGATATTTTCCCTTGTCATAAAAAGTTAAATTTATTTTGGAGTTTCTCAAATTTATATGAATATACCCACCGAGTTACCGAATATGCTGTATAATAGCTGTGCTTGAAAACATTTTCATAACTTCAACGTATTAGTTATAATAGGATTTTTCGAATGAATTGATCGAAATTCTAAAACCGGGAAATTGAACTTTCTTGCACATACATATCTGTCGGGTTGCAATGAGCAGATCATTGTTGGAAATTTCATGGGCGATTATGTGAAAGGAAAGGACTATCTGCTCTTCCCTGAACAGGTGAAAAAGGGGATTTTGATTCACCGTGATATCGATACCTTTACTGATATGCATCTGATTACCAGAAGGAATAAGCAGCGTGTTGCTGCCAGGTATCATAAGTATGCAGGGATTATCATCGATATTTTTTATGATCATTTTCTGGCCTCCCTTTGGGACCAGTTTTCGGATCTGCCGCTCCAGGATTTTGTGAATCGTACCTACGATTTGCTGAAACGAAACTACAAGGTACTTCCTGAGGCCATTAAGAGGTGGTTCCCTACCTTTCTTGAAAATAACTGGATGATGGCCTACCGGAATGTGGATGGAATTGAGCTGGTCCTTGAAAGGATGTCTGCCAATACCTCACTGCCCAACCATGCGGCCTATGCAATCGAAGTACTCAGGGAGCAATACTCGGTTTTTGAAGAGGATTTCCTGGAATTTCTCCCGCTGATGATCTCCTTTCTCGAGGAGAGGTACAACATTGGCATTCATGAAACGAGAAGCAATTACCCTGAGTCCTAATTCAGCATTTCAAACCTGCTGGCATCCAGTCGCAGGAAGATAAAAAGGAACATGGTGAAGGCCCATAATGAGGATCCTCCATAACTGAAAAAGGGCAGAGGAATCCCGATCACAGGAAGAAGTCCGAGGGTCATTCCGATGTTGATCAGGAAATGAATGAAGATTACCGAAACAAAGCTGTATCCGAAGATCCGGGAGAATGCAGACCGTTGTCTTTCGGCCAGGGAAATAATCCTTAGCATGAGTCCTATGTAGAGCAGGATCACGAATGCGGTCCCAAGAAAACCCCACTCTTCTCCAACTGCACAGAAGATGAAGTCTGTGCTTTGTTCAGGAACAAAATGTAATTTAGTCTGTGTGCCGTTCAGGTATCCTTTCCCACTGAACCCGCCGGAGCCAATGGCAATCTTCGACTGGTTCACGTTGTAACCTACACCCTGTGGATCATCCTCAATACCAAGAGTTACATAGATTCTGTGTTGCTGGTGAGGTTTCAGGATATTGTTCATGGCGTAATCCACCGAAATGATGAAGAGGACCGCAATGACCACTCCTGCCAGAATTTTCAGGTGGTTGTACATCCTGGACCTGAGCCCTTTGATCAGCAGGGCAATAGTGATGGGTATAATCGATACCAGTCCGATTATAAATAAGGAGAATTCTGTACTCAGCAACCGGTTGATCCCATAAAAGACACCAAATGTGGCCGCTGTCACGGCTCCGTTGATGAAGGCCTTTTTGGATGATTTTGTGGTTATGGCATAGATCAGCAGCCCCCCCGCTACCAGAATGAGTAATACTACTGCCTTATCGATCACCAGTGTGGCAAAAAAGAGGAAGATCAGGGTTGCCAGCAGCAGCATGATATTGGCCGAAAATCCCTCCCTGAAAAGGACAAAAATAAATGCGAAGTAAACCAGGGTGGATCCCATGTCGGGTTGTAACAGGATCAGGGCGGGGGGAATGAAGATGATCCCAACAGCTTTCAACAGATCCCGGACTCTTTTCATTACAAAATTGTGAGATGTGAGAAGTCTTGCCAGGGCCAGTGCGGTAAGGGGTTTCGCAAATTCGGAGGGTTGAAACTGGAATCCTCCGATTTCAAACCAGCTTTTTGATCCGTTCACCTCTGTTCCGAATACCAGGACACCCATCAGTACAAACACCAGAATGATATAGAGAATATATGAAAAATAGATGTAAAATTTGGCATCCATCACAAACAACAGGATGGACAGGATGATGGATGCCCCTATCCAGATCAACTGTTTCCCAAATCGCTGGGAAAGATCGAATATACCCGCATCCGCATCCAGGATGTTGACCGAATAGATGTTCATCCAGCCAAACATGACAATCACAAACCACAGCAGAATGGAGAGCCAGTCGATATTTGCAAAAATGTTATATCTCTGGTCCATCTTCGGTTATGGGTTTAATACGGTTGAGTCTGCTTCAATAACAACGGTGTCGGTTACCCGGGTGGTACTCCTTACGACAGGCTGTTCTTTCCGCATCACCCAATTTTCATACCAGGTACGCTTTATTTCTCCTGTCAGGTATTTTTCAATCATCAGACTTGCAATTGGTGCTGCATAGGTGGCCCCGAATCCCTGGTTCTCAACATATACTGCAATGGCAATTTTGGGGTCATCCTTGGGGGCAAAAGCAATGAAAATTGAATGATCATTCCCATGTGGATTCTCGGCAGTCCCGGTCTTGCCACAAACAATGATGTCATTGATTTTTGCATTACGTGCAGTGGATCCCGGTCCGCCGTTAACTGCCAGTTCCATCCCATCCACGATGGGTGCGAAATTGATTGAATCGATCGATGTATAGTGCCTTTTAGTGTAGGCCGGGTCTATTTGATCAACTCCTTCAATCTCCCTGATCAGGTGCGGGGTATAGTAGTACCCCCGGTTAGCAAGGGTAGCCGTCATGTTAGCCATTTGCAGCGGGGTGATGAGTAATTCCCCCTGACCGATGGCCATAGACCGGATGGTCACATAATTCCAGCGATTCTCCCCGTAAAGCCGGTTAAAATATCCCGCATCGGGAATGTTCCCGTTCAGTTCATTGGTAAGTTCAATACCGAGGGGATTTGTGAAGCCAAAGGATAGAAGATGGTTCCTCCAATTGTTATATGCATCGGCAGTGGTTTGAAATTTCTCATCCGTCAGGATATTTTTCAGGGTCTGGATAAAATAGGTATTGCATGAGTTCTGAACTGCTTCTATCAGATTCAGGGGGGTTTCATGCAGGTGACATCCCGTATGGATACTTCCAATATAAAAACCGTAGTAACAATATTGTTCGGTCGATACCGAAATAACCTTCTCCTGAAGTCCGATCAGACCCATCATGGTTTTAAAAGTTGATCCTGGCGGATACTGTGCCATCAGAGCCCGGTTAAACAAAGGATTGAGGGTGTCAGAAGCCAGTTCCCCAAACCTGAGCCCAAGGTTTCTTCCCACCAGCAGGTCGGGTGGATAAGTGGGTGCACTTATAAGAGCCAGGACCTCCCCTGTGGCGGGTTCAATGGCAACAACACTGCCAATATAGGGTTTCATCAGCAGTTCACCGTACTCCTGGAGTTTTGCATCCAGGGTTATATAGAGGTTTTTACCCACCTCAACCGATTTGTCAAGTTTTCCCTCCTGGTAGGATTCAATGGTTTGGTTATGGACATCCTTCAGGAAAACATTCTGTCCCTTTATTCCCCTCAGATAGGGTTCATAGGCTTTTTCAATTCCGGAAACACCGATAAAATCCCCCAGTTGATAGTATGGATCCTGTTCAAGGATCCTCTGATCTGCTTCTCCCACGTAGCCAAGGGCGTGTGAGGCAACAGACCTTGTATATTTTCGGAGTGTCCGGGTCTGAACGTAAAAGCCGGGGTATTGGTACAGCTTCTCCTGAAGAAGTGCTGCATTTTCGTAATTCACCTGTTTCATGAAAACCGAGGGTACCCGGTAAGAGTAAGACTTGGCCGCCTGGAGTCTCTCTTTTAAATTCGCCCTGGTAATGTTGAGAATCCGGCAAATTTCTGTGGTGTCAAAGGGCACTATCAACCGCGGGGTAACCATGATATCATAGGCGGCCTGGTTATAAACCATAATCTCCCTGTTTCGATCGAATATCAATCCCCTGGCGGGATAGATAATCCTGAAGCTCTGGGCATTGCTCAGCGCATACTGTTCGTAGGATTTATCAAGGACCTGGATTTGAAAAGACCTGGCGATGTATACCAGGCCTACCAGAGTGATGATAACAGCGAATATATATCTTCTGTCAGAATACTGATTCATCTATTTCCGGAATACAAAAAACTGGCTCAGAACAATGGTTGAGGTGGAGAGGATTGAACTGAGGATCACCCGGAACAAGGTACTTAAAAAATTCTGTAACTGGAACACTTCCAAATAGAAGAGTACCAGGTGATGTAAAAGTACAATAAGAAGCGTGTACTTGAGGAACCAGGTAAAACCATAGGAATAGATTCCCGGAAAAGTTTCAGGTTCATATCCATCCCTTGGGGCAAGAAGGTTCAGGAAGTAAGTACGTGCAAAAGCAACCAGGACGGTTGCGGCAGTATGCATTCCGGGTGTATGTCCGAACATGTCAATCCCAAATCCAAGCAGGAAGCCTGAAATTAATAACGAGCCATCCCGGAGTTTCGAAGGGCATGAGCAGGATGAACAACAGGTAAATATATGGAATCATGTAACCGTTGATCATCACATTGTCCATCACAAGGATCTGGAAGGCGATCACCACAATGAAGCGGAAAATATTTTTAGCAATAATATACATTATCCTTCCCTGTCCTCCAGATTTAACTGCTCCTCCCTTTGATAATTCCGAATCACATTTACATGGAAAAGGCTTTGAAAATCGGTGGACAGCCTTACCTTGATGTCAAAGAAGTTCCCTTTTTCCAGTGAGAATGATTCGATTATACCCACTTCGATTCCTTCCGGAAATATGGAGGAAAATCCGCTTGTGACGATGGTATCTCCATTCATTATTTCAACATGGAACGGAATCTCATTTAAATCTGCAAATAAAGGAGTCATTCCATCCCATTGAAGAATCCCTGCATAATTGTTGGACTTCAGCTTCACGCTAAGCCTGAAGTCAAGGTTGATAATGGGAATCACCGTAGCAAAGTTTTCCGAGGTTTCCAGCACAATCCCAACCACTCCCTGGTCTGAAATTACTCCCATATCCTTGAAGATTCCATCCACCCTTCCATGATCCAGAGTGAGGTAGTTGTATTGCTTGTAAACACTGTTATGAATCACCCGGCTTGGCACAAACTGGTATCTGTACTGTTCCCTGAGCTCGGAGCGAACCACCGAGCTGTCGAGACGCAATTCAATCTGATGGAGTTTATTCCGCAGTTCTGCATTCTCATCAACGAGCATGTTGTTGGTCTCTCTCAGGTTGAGGTATTCCCTTGTACCATCGAATTTGTCGAACAGGTAACCGGATACCTGCCTGTTAAAACCCAGGATTTTGGTTCGCTGGAATGCACTGCCCTGTACCAGAAGTATGATGGCCACTATTTCTAGAACCAGAAACAGCAGGAAGTCAGAATACTTCTGAATAAAACTGAGCAGTGTTTTCATTTGGGTTCACTGTGATCCTTTCTAACGCATCAGGAAGGGGAATTTGTCCACATTTCTAAGCGCAATTCCGGTTCCGCGGGCAACTGCCGTTAATGGGTCCTCCGCAATATGAAATGGGATGGAGATCTTCTCGGAAAGCCGCTTGTCGAGTCCCCTTAGCAAAGCTCCACCTCCCGCAAGGTAGATGCCCCTGGATACAACATCTGCATAAAGTTCAGGAGGAGTCTGCTCCAGTACCGAAAGAATGGCCGTTTCTATTTTGGATAATGACTTATCCAGGCAGTGTCCTATCTCCTGATAGGAAATGGGGATCTCAATAGGCAGCGCAGTCATCAGGTTAGGACCCCTCACGTAAAAGTCCTGTGGCGGTTCATCAAGCTCGGGAAGGGCAGATCCAACCTGAATCTTAATCTCCTCTGCGGTGCGTTCACCAACTTTAATATTGTGCTGGTGGCGCATATAGGTTTGGATATCATATGTAAAGCCGTCACCAGCCACACGAATGGACTGGTTACAAACAATCCCGCCCAGGGCGATCACGGCAATTTCGGTGGTTCCGCCACCTATATCTACTACCATGCATCCTTCGGGGGCCTCAACGTCCAGGCCAATCCCAATGGCTGCGGCCATTGGTTCAAAAATCATGTAAACATCACGTCCGCCGGCATGTTCAGATGAGTCACGTACGGCTCTTCGTTCCACTTCCGTGCTTCCGGATGGAATACAGACAACCATTTTCAATGAAGGGGTAAAGAGTCGTTTCTTGGTATTGATCATCTTAATCATACCCCGGATCATCAGCTCGGCTGCCTGGAAATCGGCTATAACTCCGTCACGCAAGGGCCTGATGGTCTTAATATTATCGTGAGTCTTTCCATGCATCTGGCGCGCTTTCTCACCAACAGCAATCAGTTTCCCGGTGTGTTGCTCGATGGCTACAATGGATGGTTCATTGACCACAACCTTATCATTGTGAATAATAATTGTGTTGGCCGTACCGAGGTCGATGGCAAGCTCTTGTTGAAAAGAAAATAATCCCATTTAATCTATTCTTTAAGTTTTAATGTTTGAAGTGTCTGATCCCTGTAAATACCATTGCCATTCCGTGGGCATTACAATAATCGATGGAATCCTGGTCACGCACCGATCCACCGGGCTGCACAACGGCTGTAATTCCGGCTTTCCCCGAGATCTCTACACTGTCCGAAAAAGGGAAAAATGCATCAGAAGCCATCACCGCTCCATGCAGGTCGAATTTAAAATGATTCGCCTTTTCGATGCTTTGTCTGAGCGCATCGATACGGGAAGTCTGACCGACACCAGAGGCCACCAATTGTTTGTTTTTGACCAGTACGATGGCGTTGGATTTGGTGTGCTTCACTATTTTATTGGCAAATACAAGGTCCTCTAATTGCTTTGCACCGGGAATAATTGTGGTTACAGGCTTCATCCCGCCAGCGGTTTCTGTTGCCAGGTCACGGTCCTGCAGGATCACTCCGTTCAGGATGGTCCGGACTAATTTTTCAGGAAGTTTAACCTCCTTTTGAACGAGAATAATGCGATTCTTCTTCTGCTTCAGAATTTCCAGGGCATCCTGGTCATACCCGGGTGCGATGGCCACTTCGAAGAAGATCTTGTTCATCTCTTCGGCAGTGGCTGAATCGATGGTTCTGTTAGTGATCAGAACTCCGCCAAAAGCTGAAACCGGGTCCCCGGCAAGCGCTCCTTCCCAGGCCTCGGTCAACTTCTCTCTGGATGCCAGCCCGCAAGCATTATTGTGTTTCAGGATAGCGAATGTTGTTTCTTCAAAATCGTTGATCAGGCAAACAGCCGCATCTATATCCAGGAGGTTGTTGTAGGAAATTTCTTTCCCGTGCAACTGTTCCAGAATCTCTTCCAGGTTCCCATAAAATTTTCCTGTCTGGTGTGGATTCTCACCATACCGGAGTGTCCTGGAACTGGACTCACTCAGTTTCAGCGCTGAACCGTTGTCTTTGTCAAAATATTTGAAAATTTCGGCATCATAGTGGCTGGAAACATTGAAAGCTTCAGCTGCAAAAGTTCTTCTTTCATCCAGTGAGGTTGTGCCACTGCCCGATTCAAGAATTGCAAGCAGAGGCTCATATTGATCCCTGGATGCCACCACCAGCACATCTTTATGATTTTTTGCGGCGGCTCTGATCAGTGAAATCCCGCCGATATCAATTTTTTCAATAATATCCTGGTCTGCTGCACCGGAGCGTACCGTATCTTCAAACGGGTAGAGATCCACTATGACCAGGTCGATCTCAGGAATCTCATATTCTGCGAGCTGATCAAGGTCTCCCTGGTTATTCCTTCGCCCCAGTATTCCACCGAAAATTTTGGGATGCAGTGTTTTTACCCGTCCTCCGAGAATGGAAGGGTAGGAGGTGAGCTCTTCAACCGCAGTTACCTGGATTCCAAGCCCTTCTATAAAGCTGTAGGTGCCTCCTGTGGAGTAGAGGGTTATGCCAAGTTCATCGAGTTTTCTCACGATCCTGTCAAGCCCCTCTTTGGAGTAGACCGATATTAAAGCACTTGAAATTTGTTTGAGGGTGGTCATTGTATAATATTAGAACAATCTTATTAACTTTAACTTCTTTGCAAAAGAAGTGGTTTCCGGTGACATTATAAAGCGGAATAGCAACAAATTATAAATAAAGAGATGCAAATGATTCGCCTGGTATGGGAAAGCCTGATCATGGCCGTTCAGGCGGTAACAACAAACAGGCTTCGTGCTTCACTTTCTCTTCTCGGAATTACCATTGGAATATTTGCAATTATTGCAGTTTATACAGTGGTGGATTCGCTGGAAACAAACATACGGGAGAGCGTGAACAGCCTTGGAAGTGATGTCATCTATATTGAAAAGTGGCCATGGACAAATGAAGAGGGACAGGATTATCCCTGGTGGAAATATATGAACCGGCCACTGCCCACTTATGAGGAGTATGATTACATCAGAACCAAAAGTAAAAATACAGAGCATGCCTGTTTTCTTTCGGCCGTGGGAAGGAGAATCGAGTATGGGAACAACAATGTGGACCGGGCCGATATCTTCGGTGTAACCGATGGTTTTCAGGATATCCGCTCCTTTGAACTCAGCAAAGGACGGTACTTCAACCATGTGGAGTCCAACACGGGCAGAAATGTGGTGGTCCTGGGCAGTAAAATAGCCAACGAGCTTTTTGAAGGAGCCAATCCCATTGGCAAGTATATCCAGTTAATGGGCAGAAAGGTATTGGTGATTGGTGTTCTGGAAAAGGAAGGAAAGGGCACATTCGATGCCTTTATCCTTGATGAAGTGGCCATTCTACCACTGCAATACTACATGGGATTTGTTGATATACGGAATGATTATGCAAATCCCCAGATCTGGGTTCAGGCAAAAAAAAGGGTGGGGGTTGAAGAACTCACTTTTGAGATCAGGCAGATTCTGAGAGGGTACAGGAGGCTGCAGCCATCCGAGGAGGATAGTTTTGCATTGAACCAGACCAGTCTGATTAACAACCAGCTGGACAAGCTTTTTGCCGTACTGAAGATCGCAGGAACCCTGATCGGTATCTTTTCAATCATTGTGGGGGGATTCGGGATTGCCAATATTATGTTTGTTTCGGTAAAGGAGCGAACCCATATCATCGGGATTCAGAAAGCTCTGGGTGCCAAGAAGTACTTTATCCTGCTCCAGTTTTTGTTTGAATCCCTGATGCTTTCGGTAGCCGGGGGTATATTCGGTTTGCTGATTGTCTTCCTGGGTGCTGCGGCCATCTCTTTGTCTGGCGACTTTTCAATCTACCTGACCATGCATAATATTGTGATAGGTCTGGCGATCTCCAGCGCCATAGGCCTGATCAGCGGGATTTTTCCGGCATGGCAGGGAGCCAGGATGGATCCGGTAGTGGCCATCAATGACACCTTCTGACCGTTATTAAATGAATATGCCGTAAAGGATTCTTCCCATGAGGAAGTAGATAAAAAGTCCCATGATGTCGTTCATGGTTGTGATAAAGGGTCCTGTAGCCAGGGCCGGGTCGATCTTGATTTTGTTAAGTAAAAGGGGAATCAGGGTGCCAAACACAGCGGCAAAGATGATCACTGCAAAAAGAGATGTGCTTACCGTGAAGGTGAGCGCCAGATTTTTACTTACGAAAAAGTTGTACAGAAAGAGGATACCCGAGAGGATCAGTCCGTTGAGCAATGCAACAAACAGCTCTTTTACCAGTTTCCTCGAGGTGCTTTCCAGGCCAAGACTGTTGCTTGCTATACCCTGAACGATAATGGCCGAAGACTGAATCCCCACATTTCCTGCCATGGCAGCAATCAGCGGGATGAAAAATGCCATCTCCGGGTTGATCTGAATATCCGATTCAAACTGGCTGATTACAGCTGCCACGATAATACCACCCATAAGTCCGATGATCAGCCATGGCAACCTGGCTTTTGAGAGCCTGGCGGCAGAGTCGGTGGTCTCTACATCGTTGGTAATACCCGATGCCAGCTGGTAATCTCTCTCAGCCTCCTCCCTGATCACATCCACCACATCGTCGATGGTGATTCTACCCATCAACCGGCCTATGGAGTCTGTAACCGGGAGGACAACAAGGTCATACTTCTCCATGATCTGTGCAACCTCTTCCGAGCTTGCATCTGTCTTGACCGACCGGACATACGAATTGTAAATATCTCTGACCTTTGTGGTTGCACCTGCCAGCAGCAAAGCCTTTAGAGACAGGACTCCCAGGAGAACATTCTCGTTATTCACCACGTAGATGTAGTAGATCTCGTCCAGATCCTCAGCCTGTTTCCGCATCTCCCTGATGCAGGTTGCAACGCCCCAGTTTTCGTTGACGCGGATCAGCTCCTTGGCCATCAATCCACCTGCTGTATCCTCATGATAACCAAGGAGATCTACAATATCTCCAGCCTGTTCCACATCGTCGATATGGAAAAGCACCTCCTGCTTTTTCTCTTCGTCCATATCACCGATCACATCGGCCGCATCGTCCGAATCCATGTGATCAATAAACTGACTGGCAATGATTTCCGAAGGAAGTGAATTCAGGAATTTTTCCCGGTCATCATCCTCCAGTTCCACCAGTACATCCGACGCTTTCTCCGGGTCGAGCAGCATGTACAGGTAGGTGGCCTCTTCAATCGTTAACTCATCATAAATCTCTGCAATGTCGGCGGGGTGCAGGGATTCCAGCATAATTAATGAAGCGGCATCATCTCTGATTTTGATGGCCGCCAGCATTTCGTTCAGTAATTCACGGGTCAGTTTTTGGCTCATTTCCTTTCTGGCTTAAGAGGGTCCTGTTCATTCGATGGCTGTGAAGCAACCCAACTGGTCAATTCGATAAATTGTTGAACATCCAATTGTTCGGGCCTTTTTGAAAGCAATTCAAATGGACTGTCCAAATTTAGTAAAATAGGCTGAATGGAGTTTCTGATTATTTTTCGGCGCTGGTTGAAAACTGTTTTCACCACCTTCAGGAAAAGAACTTCATCGCATGGAAGTTTTTTTCTATCATTCCTTTTCAGTCGGATAACCCCGGAAGTCACCTTTGGAGGCGGATGAAATGACCCTGGTTTTACAGAAAAAAGATAATCGATATCGTAATATGCCTGCAACAGAACACTTAATATCCCGTATTTTTTTGTACCCGAAGGAGATGAGATCCTCTCCGCAACCTCCTTCTGGAGCATACAAACCACTGATTCGACACGTTGCCTGTTTTCAAGAACCTTGAAGAAAATCTGGCTGGAGATGTTATATGGAAAGTTACCGATTATGTGGAGTTTATCACCGGGGAACCGGTCCAGGCCGAGCTTCAGGAAGTCTCCCTCCACCAGGATTCCCTCAAGAGCGGGCCACCGGTTGATCAGGTGAGTCACCGATTCGGGATCGATCTCCACGGGGAAGAAACGCAATTTCTTTTCCAGCAGCCATTGGGTCAGTACGCCCGTACCGGGTCCCACTTCCAGTACCGTATCCCCTGGCGGGGATATCATTGCGTCAACAATCCTGCGCGCGATGGAGGGGTCGGTAAGGAAGTGCTGTCCGAGATGTTTTTTTGGTCGTACCATGATTTACTCAAAGTTAAAAGGATTTAGGTATTTTTGGAGGATTAACAGATATTGAAATGATCAGATTAAAAAATCCGTATGCCAGTATGGAGGGGTATAACTGTTTTGGTTGCAGCCCGGTCAATCCATTCGGACTGAAGATGGAGTTTTTTGAAGAGGGTGATGAGCTGATCTGTAACTGGAATCCGGGCAATGAGTTCGTCGGGTTTCTTGATATTCTTCATGGTGGGATACAGGCAACGATGATCGATGAAATTGCAAGCTGGGTTGTACTGGTAAAACTGGACACATCAGGTTTGACCCTGCGGTTAAATGCACGTTACAGGGAGTCTGTCCGTATTTCAAAGGGAGGGATCTCGCTGCGCGCCAGGCTGGTGGAGGTGCGGAGGAGCATTGCGACCATCCATGTTCAATTATTAGACGGGGAAGGTAAGTTATGTTCAGAGGGCACCGTCGACTATTTCATTTTTCCAAGGGAGCGGGCGGTGACCGATTTTCATTATCCCGGTAAGGAGGCGTTTTATTATGAAGATATGCGATGAAATACGATTTTGACAGATATATTGAGCGAAGGGGTACCGACAGTGTAAAATTCGACCTGAACAGGGCAATTTTTGATAAAGAGGATCTTCTGCCCATGTGGGTGGCCGATATGGATTTTGAAGTTCCCGATTTTATAAGGGAGGCAATTATTAAAAGGGCTGCCCACCCGGTTTTTGGATACACCTATCGGCCACGCAGGTTTTTTGAAGCAGCTGCTTCATGGGTGAGAAGGAGACATGGGTGGGAGGTAAGCCCCGACTCATTCAGCTTCAGCCCGGGGATAGTGCCGGCCCTGAATATGATTGTTATGGAGTTTAGCGCTCCCGGAGACCGGATTCTGGTTCAGCCTCCGGTCTATTTTCCCTTTTTTAATGCGGTGACCAATCACCACAGGGAATTGGTATACAACCAGCTGATTGAACGAAATGGCGAATATGAGATCGATTTTGATCACCTTGAAAGTCAATTTATTAGGGGAGTCAGGATATTCTTTCTTTGCAATCCCCATAACCCGGTAGGAAGGGTTTGGAACAAGGAGGAGCTGAAAAAGCTGGCTGATCTTGTGATCAGGTACCAGGTGCTGGTCATCAGCGATGAGGTCCATTCTGATCTTCTCATGTTTGGAAAAAAGCATATTCCTTTTGCCTCCCTGGGGAAGGAGGTAGCCGATCTTACTTTCACCTGCGTGGCTCCAAGTAAAACATTTAACCTGGCCGGACTCTATACCTCGGTGGTCATTGCTACCAATCCAAAGTTGAAAAAGGGGTATGAGCGCATCCTGGATGCAGTACATGTAGGGGGAGGGTGCTTGTTCGGACAGGTCGCCTTTGAATCGGCTTATACCCATGGTGAGGTCTGGCTCGAACAATTGATCTCCTATCTGGAAAGGAATTACAGGATGCTTACTGATTTCATGGGAACCGCTATTCCCGGGGCTGTGATCTCTCCACTTGAAGCCACGTACCTTGTATGGATTGACTTTGCATTTCTGGGGATGGATGAACAAGGAATTAAGGCAGTTTATCATCAGGGAAGCAGAACTGGGCCTGAATGACGGACCCATGTTCGGACCGGGTGGAAAAAACCATCAACGGATGAATATTGCCACCACAAATAGTGTTCTCAGAAAAGGACTGGAACAGCTGGCAGAGGCTGTGAACCGTAATGTCTGACAATTTTGATAACATCCCTGTAAAGAGGTATATTTAGAAAACCTTTCAACGGATGAACTTATATTTAATAGTATGAAAATCAGGTTTTCATTCACACTGAAGATCCTGTTGCCATATCTGCTTGTGGCTTCACTGTTTTTTGTGGTTTTTTACAGGGTGCATCAAAGCGGAGACCTTATGGTAATATTGGTTTCCGGATCGGGTTTGATCGTCAGCATCATTTGGGGAGTGATTCATGTTTACTGGTTAAAAAGGCCCTTGTACAGGGTTCGAAGAGTGGTGAATCAACTTACCCTTGGAAAGTTGCCTGTATTTTCTCCTTCAAGATCGACCGACGAGATTGGAGATCTTGAGAGAAACCTTGTAAAGCTGGTAGAAAACCTTCGATCCCTCACAAGGTTTGCCAGGTCTTTGGCCTCGGGTGATTTTAAAGGAAGCTATGAAAAACTGAGTGCCGATGATGAGATGGGGGAGGCATTACTCACTCTCAAGGGTAGCCTCATGGCTTCTCTAAAGGAGAGTGAATCAAGGCGGCGGGAAGAAGAGAACCGCACATGGACTGCAAATGGACTGGCAAAATTCAGTAAGCTTTTTCGCGAGGCTGAGGATGATCTGCAAGTGCTTTCCAGTGAGGTGATGAGGGAGCTTGTGGCATACACCGAGGCAGATGTCGGGGCGCTTTTTATTACCTCTGATACCGGAAATGAGAAACCTGAGCTTAAGCTGACCGGCAGTTATGCATTTGACAGGGAGAAAATTATCAATCAATCTTATGAGTTCGGAGAGGGCCTTGTAGGCCGGGCAGCCGTGGAAAGGGATATCATTTATATGAACGATCTTCCTCCTGGATATTTGAAGATTCGTTCCGGACTTGGAGAAGAGGTTCCCTCCTCCCTTCTTCTGATTCCGGTCATTCTCGATCGAAATGTGCTGGGGGTTATCGAACTGGCATCATTGGGTGAAATTCCGGCCTTCCAGGCGGCATTTATTCAGCAACTTGCCGATGCCCTGGCTTCAACAATCTCCAAAGTCAAGGCAAATCTTATGAACAGGGAACTTTTAGAACAATCCCGAAAGCAAGTCGAGGAGCCAGGATAGCGCCAATATGTCATTATAATTTTGATAAAAACGACAATATGTCAGTATTAATGAGCTGGCATATGGTTTGTCCTATAGAGAGCATAGTTTAAACAATTATGAACCAATCAATAGGAGGAAATTAAAATGTTAGCAAGAATCAATAGAAGTTTTGTTCCCGCATATTGGGATGATTTCTTAAATGACAAATTTTTCAATGACTTCTCACCAGCAGCAAAGAACAATACTGCTCCTGCAGTGAATGTGACTGAAGAGGACAAATTGTTTCGAATTGAGGTTGCCGCACCAGGTGTTACCGCAGAGGATCTCAGGATAGACCTTGAAAATGATCTTCTGACCATCTCCACCGAACATACGGAGAACAAGGAGGAGACTGACCGCAGATACCTGCGTAAGGAATTTAATTACAGCTCTTTTAAAAGAAGCTTCCAACTGCCCGAAACCGTCAATACCGAAAGTATCAGGGCTGGTCATGAGTCGGGAATACTCACCATCGAACTTCCGAAAAAGGAAGAAGTGGTTCAGAAAGCTCCCAGGCAGATTGCAGTTGAAGGCAGAAAGAAGAAAGTTTAGGGAATCAGGCTTTAAGTTGGGTTGAGGCAGGGACTATTTCAGGTTCCTGCCTTTTTAATTAGATGCGGCTCTTTATCAGGGCTGTTTCCTCTTCAAATCCGGGTTTTCCAAGGAGCGCAAACATATTTTTTTTGTAGGCCTCCACTCCGGGTTGATTGAAGGGATTGATTCCAAGTAAATAGCCACTGATCCCGCAGGCACTCTCAAAAAAATAGAGTAATTCTCCCAGGTGGTATTCGTCCAGACGGGGTATGGAGATCTTCAGGTTGGGGACTCCTCCATCCAGGTGGGCCAGGGCGGTTCCCAGCTCAGCCATCTTGTTCACATGGTCGATTTTTTCACCCACCAGATAATTCAGGGTATCAAGGTCAGCTATTTCTTCAGGAATCAAAACCTCATGAATGGTCTCATCCACGCTGAGAACTGTTTCAAAAAGAATTCGCTCACCCTCCTGGATATATTGTCCCATGGAATGAAGGTCGGACGAGTTATCCACCGACGAGGGGAAGAGCCCTTTTCCTTCCTTCCCTTCACTCTCACCGTACAGCTGTTTCCACCATTCAGCAACATAGTGAAGTTTGTTGTTGTAGTTGACAAGGATCTCAATTTTCTTTCCTGACCTGTAGAGCGCATTCCGGGTTGCAGCATAGAGGGCTGCCGGATTTTCCATAAAGGGAACCTTCGGATTGCATGCTCCATGCATCCCCCGGGCACCTTGAACAAGCTGACGTACATCCACTCCGCAAATGGCCAGCGGAATCAGTCCCACCGGAGTGAGGACCGAAAATCTGCCTCCGACGTTATCGGGAATCACAAAGCTTCGGTACCCTTTTTCATCGGCGAGCTGTCTTAGCGCACCCTTGCTCTGATCAGTAACTGCAACAATCCTTTTTCCCGCCTCAATGGGTCCGACCTTGGCTTCGAGGTGATCTTTCAGAAGACGGAAAGCAATGGCCGGTTCAGTAGTGGTCCCTGACTTGGAAATGACCACGATTGAGTAACTCTTTTCATTCAGTAATTCAAGTAGCTCATTCATATAGTCCTCCCCGATATTGTGACCTGCAAATAGCATGTGGGGATTACGTCCATCATTTTTCAGGTGGGCAAAATTGTCTGCCAGTGCATCATTTACCGCCCTGGCTCCCAGATAGGAACCTCCGATACCCACTACAACAAGAAGTTCACTTTTCTGCCTCAGGCTTCGGGCAACCTCTTCAATGAGGTCCATTTCCTGGTTAGTGATTTCAAGAGGCAGATTAAGCCACCCCAGGTAGTCACGACCGGCTCCTGTTCCTTCGTGAAGTACCTTTATCGCGTCAGTAGTTTCCCTTTCCATACCCGCGATTGTTTCGGCGGAAATAAAATCGTAGACCCGGGAAATATCCAGTTTCATATCTCTGTTTTATCAATCATTGAATTCGGGCCAAAAGTAAAGATATAATCCCTATATTCGTAATTTTCGGAAGCTTTTTAGTGATTCCGGCTCATGTATTGTCAATTACCCATTTCCTATGAGATTTAAACAATTTGCTGTAGTAATACTATTGTTGTCAGTCAGCTTGCTCTCCTCAAATGGACAGAAAATAGGACTTGAATCCATCCAGGTTCATGACCTGAGGATGCACATGAAGTTTCTATCCTCTGATGAACTGGAAGGAAGGAGCACCGGTGAAGCAGGATTGCAGGTTGCTGCGAGGTATCTTGCCGTTCAGGCTGAACATGCAGGGTTGCAGGCGGCAGATTCCGGGGAGGGATATTTTCAGAATTTCACAATCCTGGAGAAATCCAATGATCTGGTGAACAGTTATATTACCATTTCACACCCCGGGAAGGAAGTGCGGGTCAACCACGATCCGTTTTACATGATATCGTCCGTTGACGGGGATCAGATCAGCCTGGAGGGAGAAGTGGTATTCGCCGGATATGGTATTCATGATCAGGAGAATAACTACAATGATCTGGAGGGGTTTGATCTGGCTGATAAGATCATATTGATCATGAATGGGGCACCCAGGAATGAGGATGGTTCTGAATTTCTGTTTGGGGAGGAAAATTATACAGGAATGCAAAGCTTACGTCATAAAATGCCGGCCCTGTACGCTTCTCAGCCTAAGGCAGTAATGATCGTGCAGGATCCCAAATCAGGGTTCAATTCCATTGAAGAGGCCATTCCGGGGATAGCAAACTATATTGGCAAGTCCACAAACCTGGAAGGAGAAAAGAGCACCAGGCGCAGGGTGGGCGGAGATGCAAACATTGTTTATATCCATAGAAGTGTAGCGGATCAGCTGTTGGAAGGAACAGGTAAAAATTTAAAGGATCTGCAGCTTGAAATTGATCGCAATCTCAAACCGAATTCATTTATTCTGGATAGCGTAGATGTAAGGATTGATTTGAAGAAGGAGGTGAAAGAAATGGTTGTTTCCAATGTTTTTGGACTCATCGAAGGCAGCGATCCAAAGCTGAAGGATGAGGTGGTTATCTATGTGGCACATTACGACCATATCGGGACCGATGGGAAGGGTGGGATTTTTAACGGAGCCGATGATAACGCTTCCGGATCCGTGGCTCTCATTGAAATTGCGGAAGCTTTTATGAAGGAGAAGAAAAGACCTGCGAGAAGTATTGGGATTCTTTGGGTTTCGGCTGAGGAGATCGGACTTTTTGGATCAAAGTATTTTTCCGACCATCCCCTGGTACCTGAAGAGCAGATCGTTGCGGTCATAAATCTTGATATGGTGGGACGAACACGAACCGTTGAGGATCAGCAGAGCGAAAGGAAGGGTCTGACCATCGCCGGTGGTGATACTGTGAAAGTCATAGGGGGACTGCAAAGCAAGGTTTTAATGGAGATCAACCGGAAAACCATTGACGAGATGGGGATGATCGGGAATTATGACTATAATGATCCGAACCATCCGGAACGTTATTTTTACCGGAGCGACCATATTAATTTTGCCAGGAAGGACATCCCCGTACTTTTCTATTCAACAGGAACGCACAGGGACTACCACCTGGAAACCGATGAAGAGAAGTTGATCGATTATGGCAAATTTCTGAAGATGACCCGTTTCTCCTTCAAGGTTGGGTACAATGTGGCAAACTACCGTGGTCCTATTGAGGTTGACAATCCCATGTCGGGCTGGTAAACACCTACAGCTTTTCCAGGTATACGTTCCTGAATTGCATGGGCGACCCCTCGGATTGCAGAAGTATATTTCCTTCAGTGAGCGTCATCTCACTGCCCTTATTCTGAAGAATCCCGTTTACGACCACCTCAAGATTACCATCCAGGGATGTGATGTCGTAACTGTTCCACTCGCCTGCAGGGTTTTCACTCACCTTATCCGACTTTGGCAGGACACAATACCTTTTTTCTTCCGAGACATTCAGGTATGTGGAATCACTCATTGTAATTCCTGCTCCTTTTCCGATGAGTACCAGATCCCCGGCATGTTCATGCATAAGCTGACATTCAATAGCCAGGGGCCAGATCATATCCTGACCCGATACATGGAGCAGCACACCGCTGTTGGTGGGTTCTTCGGTCCATCTCCACTCTACATGAAGTTTGTAATTGCTGTAGATCTCCCTTGTACGGATATATCCATGGGGTTTCCCGGGGGTATGGATGATCCCATCCTCCACACGGAACAACTCTTCGGGTTTAACATCGGATGAACTGACAAAGATATTCCAGTTATCAAGGTTTTCTCCATTGAACAACAGTACCTTATTGTCTGGCTTGCAGGCAAACAGGCCGAGGGCAAAAAAAGAAAGGATGGCGGTTCTAAAAATTGTTTTCATAGATGCAATTTACAAAAAAAGCCTTTGATCAATATACTTCCGGGATGAAAGTCTGATCTGAAATGGGAGGCCTGATATAGCCCTCCATCTTGATGGGTGGCAGTTCGATTTTCTTATGTTTGATCTCCTCATAGGGGATCATGGTCAGAAGGTGGCTGATACAATTGAGCCGGGCTTTCCCTTTGTTATCTGCATTCACTACAAACCAGGGGGATATTTTGGTGTCGGTATATGAGAACATTTCATCTTTGGCCTTACTATATTCGATCCACTTGCTTCTCGAATCCAGATCCATTTCACTGAACTTCCAACGCTTGAGCGGATCGGCAATGCGCTCCCTGAATCTATTCTCCTGCACCTCGTCGCTGACCGAGAACCAGTATTTGATCAGTATGATTCCCGACTGGATCAGCATCTCTTCAAAACGCGGACATGAGCGCAAAAAATCCCGGTACTCTTCATCCGTACAAAAACCCATCACCCTTTCAACACCAGCCCGGTTATACCAGCTCCGGTCGAACAGGACCACCTCTCCGTTAGCAGGGAGGTGTGCGACATAACGCTGAAAATACCATTGCGATTTCTCTTTCTCAGTGGGAACACCCAATGCGACCACCCTGGCTATCCTCGGATTCAGTCGTTGTGTAATCCTTTTGATTACGCCACCCTTGCCGGCTGCATCCCTGCCCTCAAAAAGCACAACCACCCGAAGATTTTTAGCTTTCACCCATTCATGCAATTTGACAAGTTCAAGTTGAAGCCTGTCAAGTTCACTGAAGTAATACTTCTTATTAAATTTGTGTTTTTTGTGCATCTGTAAAGGTTATTTTGTTCCAAATAGCCTGTCTCCGGCATCACCCAGGCCCGGTAGAATATAGCCCTGTTCATTGAGCCCTTCATCAAGGGAGGAGAGGTAGATATCCACATCGGGATGATCTGATTCAATCCGGCGGACACCCTCAGGTGTGCCCACAACACAGACAAGTTTGATAAACCTGGCTCCCTTTTGTTTAAGAATGTGGATTGCCGAACTTGCGCTACCCCCTGTGGCAAGCATCGGGTCCAGAACCATGACCACAGCTTCATGAACGTTTCCCGGGAATTTGGCGTAATAATTCATTGGTTCAAGGGTTTGATGGTCACGGTACAAACCCACGTGTCCCACTTTTGCCGTCGGGATCAGGTTGGTGATACCGTCAACCATACCCAGACCAGCTCTCAGGACCGGTACCAGGACAATCTCCCTGGCCAGCTCCCGGGTGATACATTTTTGCAAAGGGGTTTCGATTTCAATCTCTCTTGTGGGAAGATCCCTTGTGATCTCATAAGCCATCAGACCGGCAATTTCATCCAGATTCTCTCTAAAATCTTTTGTACCGGTCTCTCTTTTTCGAATCAGGGTTAATTTGTGCTGGATCAGGGGGTGGTCGACAATAGTAAGCATGGAATGGATACTTATTATTTAAATACAGAGGGATCGGTTACCCTCTCATTTCCTCTGAATGCTGCCACAAAAGCCTGGTTATAACCCGAAGAATTGCATTTGGATCTGAAAGAGATTGCATCCTGAAGGTTGTTAAATTTACCCACAGTAATTCTGTATGCCCCCTTATAATTGTATTCCCAGGTGGCATATGTCGATCCGGAAATGGTCACTGAAGGATGGCTTTTAGCCTTGGAATTTGACATGATCTGAACCCTGAAGACGACCTGGTTGGGATTGCTTACCTGGACAGGAGCCTTTTCAGGTTCCGGGAGCGACTGGTTTACTGCTACTACCGGTGTGGGTTCAGATTCCTTTACTGCCGGAGTAATCATCGGAACAACCGTTGATGGTTCTGGTTCGGATATGGGCTCCTGCACCTTTTCTGGTCCAGGTTTCGCCTCCGGTTCAACGATACCCAGCAGTGGAAGTGCGGTCAGGCTAAACCCGGCTTCAATCTCCAGTTCAGAGGCTGCCCCATAGGTCGCCGATGTAAAACCTGAACTGATCATGTCCTTCAGAAGTAGTGAAATGTCCTGGTTTTTTGTGTCGATGCCCGCAGTGATAAAGGCAGTGTTATTCAGCCCCAGTTTGAGAATCTCATCGGTCATGTTTTCCTCATTCCTTTCGGATGAGAAAATTGCGATTTTCCTTCCGGGATGGATGGAGAACCCGGTTTCATTCTTTTCTGAGTTCACAAAATCGCTCAGATTCTGGGGTTTCTCCCAGCCATTGCCGTTAAAGCGGCAGACATAGATATCATATCCGCCATATCCCATATGGCCTGATGAAGAGAAGAAAAGGTTGTTGTGCTGGTCGAGAAAAGGATACCATTCGTGTCCACTGGTGTTGATTTCAGATCCCAGGGAAACCGGGGTCATCCAACCACTGGCATTCTTTCTTGAAATAAACAGATCCAGGCCACCGCTGGATGGGGTGAGGTCGGAAGCCATAATCATAAACTCTCCATCGGTGGAGACGGCGGGATGCATAAACCTGGTCGGGCCTGCTGTAAATGGCAGCTGATTGTATGTGGTGACCTCACCATTGATGATATTTGCCTCGAAAATCTTTTCCGGCATCCTGTTCCCGGGAACCTCCACTTTTTTTGTGAAATAGACGGTTTGGTAATCCCTGGAATAGGATGTCCCGGCCGGAGAGTAAGGGAAAGGATCGTTGCTGAACAGCGGCCTGCTGCTTTCAAGGGCGATATACTCCAACGGAACAAAATAGGAGGCTATCTCCCCGAAGTTTATATGGTCGGGGATCATCTTCTGGTGGTATTTTGTATTGGAAAGGAATACAATCCCGTTCAGGTAGAATGTTACATCAATGGAGGGACCCTGGATCTTCAGCGCAACGGTGTCCAAAACCAGGAGCTCCTCTACCCTGATTGAATCATTTTGTGCTTCGGAATGGGTTGTATGTAACAGGAGTGTACAAACCATTAGGATCAGATAATTCAACCTTTTCATATTTGGCATGATCAGCTTCATCATAAGTTGTTGTTACCAGTGACTGTGCTGGGTAAATGTGGGGCTGCCATTCCCAAGGTTAATACCTAATGAGACCTCGAAAATAATATTCTCATCATTGAGGTACCCGACCCTGGGGAACTCCAGGAAGACTCCGGTATAAAATTTTGGAAACTGGTATTGAAAGAAGAGTGCAAAAATGTCCAGGTCCTTTAAATAGGTACCGATGTAAAAATTATTCAGATAGACCTTCAGGTAGGGCACCAGGTGCTTGAACGGTTCAGAGATGGTCTCATCGTTAAGAGTGGCAAGTAATGATGGTTCAAAAACTATTCCCAACTTCTTGCTTATCAGAAATTTATAACCAACCTGGAAGTTGTATTGCCTGTCAATTTCAGAGTAATTCAGGGTGGTATCCCCGTCTGTATTTGTTCCAAAGAGGGTGGTAACAGATACCCCGCCAAATGCCTGGGGTCCGTAGTAATAGAGCCCTACGTCCATATTGGGCCTGAATTTTGTTGAAAGGGAATCAGGCGATTCGGCAGATTCTTTCGGAACGGCGAAGACCCCTTTAGCAGTTGCACCCAGGGAGATGAAGTGAAGTTTTTGACGGTCGAGAGAATAATGATAGGCGCCGGAAACAGCCACTCCGGAATTCCAGGAGAGGTCGAATTGCTCCTGGAATGCATATGCTGCGAAACCCATTTTGGAGAATTGATCCTCGGGAGATACCCTTAGGTTGATGTTCATGATCTGGGTATCGGGCCATTTGGATGCCTTGGTAATCAGGCCGATGTTAGTGAAGTCTTTGCTGCCCGCAAAAGCCGGGTTCAGTACCACCGGGTTGTAAACCGGGATGGAGAGTAGTTTTGAGGGGGCACCCTGACCATGAAGAGAAATTCCGTCCAATCCGTTTAAAAAAAGAACCAGGCCTAAATATGACAGCCCTGCTCCCCACACAAATGAGTTCTCTCCATTCCATCATTTTAAAAATGAGTTCAGTTGAGCAATTCGGAAACCACAACCTGTGATTCCTGGTAAAATTCCCCTTCTGTCAGAAGATTGCCGCTGTGTATTTTACCATCTTCATCAGAGTCAGCATAGACTTTAACGGTTCCGGACGCAATGATGACAAATCGTTCGTGGCCGATGGTATCAGCCGAAACTGTATACATTTGCGATAGTCCGCCTCCACTCACGGAGCTTACATCGATAATGGTACCGTTCAGGGTATTGTAGATGGCAAGCTCGCCCGATAATTCATAAATAATTCCAATATTTCCGCCGATGATGATCTGAGGGTTTACGCTGATCAAACTCGTCGCAAAAATCTTACGATCCTTTACATGCACACTGATTTCGGCTGTTGGATTGATTACCAGCATGGGCTCTTCATCCAGATCCAGACAGCTGGGGAAAGCAAACAATAAGAGAATCAGGATGGTAACAGGTATTTTCATATTCAATTACATTTGCAATTTAACTTTTTTATCAGGATAGTTCTTGTACTGAACCAGAAAGCCCAGGCATCCTATGTTCTCTTTGATCTCCTCCTCGGTAGATTCCCTTGCAAGCACATCGATCTTGATGGTCAGTGATTTTGTAACATCAAACCCAAGCCCCAGCGACTCGAGGTACTTGTCCTCTTCATTATCATAAAGCACCTGCTGGGTCTGCTGGTCGATAAGGACAAAGTGGATAGGGTACATTTTCTTGTGGGTACAGAATGACAGGATGTAATCTTTCTGACCATAAAACACCGCATTCAACTCAATGGTATCCAGGGGAGTCATACTTGTTGAATGGGATTGGCTATATATTTTATACCCTTTTTGAATGTCATAGCGACAATCGCCATCCAAGTGATGATACTCACATTCCTGGGATAATAATTGAATGGGGATGATCAGGAAGAATAAAGCCAGAATTTGTGTATTTCCTTTTTGTCTCATCATTTACTGTATTATCAGTTAGCTTGAACCATGCTGGTTCTCAATTCAATTACAGCAGCCTTCAGTGAATCAAATTCTGCTTCTGATAAGCTGGGCTGACTGGAGTTCTCGGATCCGCCGATGACAAGTTTTTTTGTTTGGTTCTCTCCCGATGGGGCTGATGATTTGACCGTGACCCCCCCTGTCCCGGGTTTGATTTCATGATAGATGGCCTGAATCTTTTCCAGGTCCCGGATGGTGGATTTTACTCCTGGATCATCACTGTCTAAACTTTGGGCAAACATCATGAAGTTATCGATCGTGTACTTCTGATCTGCCAGGTGCTGAAGTAACAGGCCAGCGGTTCCATAATCATCCATCATGTTGACTGCCAGGTAGAGGCTTTCGGTGAAGGCCCCTGCTGAGAGCATTACAACCGAATTGGACCTTTCATTTATTTCACAGAAGCTGAGGATGTTCATGAAAGCATCGTTGGAGATGATGTAGAGGGAATCCAGATACTCCACATTATCTCTGGCTTTTTTGACCATCGCTTCATCAACGGCTTCATTAATGTTTATCTCCTCGGAGAGGGTTTTTACTGTTTCAAGGTAGTCCAAAGCCTCTTCGTGCCTGCCGAATAGCGCCGCATAAGCCAGATCGGATATGTAAATGCCAAGAGCATAGCTCTTTGATTTGGAATCCAGGTACTGGTCAGCCCTCTCCACAGGATTAAGGAGAGACTTTTTAAATGACATTTCAGCCAAATCAATGACACTCAGCATTTCGGCAGGTGAGGGGTAGAGGTGATAGATCTGGTGAAATGATTCAATACCCCCGCTGGATTCTATATTTTCCAGATCCTCGATCAAAACAGGTGAGCCCTTTTTTCCCGTTTGGCATGAACCGATTATCATCATGAGGATCATTATGACTACTGGGACGCAGCTATTCTCCGGATGTTTCATTTTTAGTTTTGTTGCATTCAGAATTCAATTTATTACAAATATATCACTTTAACTTCCGGAAGACCTCTTTCTCCAAAGATTTCCGGAAAATTCGACACCTTTTTTCAGGAGCCTGAACCTTAAGAATAAGGAAAGGACCAGTGTCATGATCCAGATGGCCAGAATGTTGAAGTAGAGCGTAGGGATATACAGATTCCCCAGGATTTTTACAGAAGCGAAAAAATGGGCCCTTCCATTCCTCATGGCGGGATAGGCATACACGGGATCCATCTTCCTGACCAGGTTGCCCTCCTTTTTCACTATTTTGTAAAGATCATTCCTGTTAAGCGCCAGCAGGGCAAGTTGTTCATTAAAGCTGCCTCTTTTTAATTGCATATAAGCATCAGTTCCTCCTTTTTCCTGAATCAGAGAATCGATCAGCAGGTCCTTCTCCCGTATAAGCCGGTCGTGGTGAGACCGGAGAGCAGCCTGGTATTTTTGAAGCCAGCCGATGGCCTCCCTACCTGCAGATTCAGAAAACTGATCCATTTCGATCCGTTCCGGGTAAGGGTAGGGCGTTGTCAGAGAGATTGATGTGAGTGCGTTTTTAATTGTTTTCAGGCTGGCAGAAAGCTCCTGTTGCCTGTTCTCATTCCGGAAGGTAATGGCATCCTCTATTTCATAGGTAATGGCCGGGATGAGAAACTGCATATCATAGGTAATATTACTCTCCAGCATTTCGGTATCAAAGAGGGATTTCTGATAAGCATTGTTCGCAAACTGGTTGACGGATAAGGCTTCATAGGCCCAACGGCTGGCCATAAAATCACCGGAAAGGGGGACTACATGATTTGATGCGAATTTGTAATATAGTTTGTCGAATTTCACAATAACCCCGGCCAGGAGAATCTGAGGTACCAGCAGAAAAGGGACGATGATATAGATGGCAACCACCGATTTCAAACTGTCCGAGATGAGTAGTCCCAGCATATTGGCAAAGCAGGCTGAGGTAAACAGGATGAACCAGTATGAAAAGGTCATTCCCCTGATCTCCATGACCATGTTGCCAATGATCACAAACATCAGCATCTGGATGCCCGACAGGATAAAGAGCAGCGATATTTTTGAGAGCAGGTAAGCGGTCCGGCTCAGGTGAAGGAATGATTCCCTTTCATGGATCCGGCGGTCACGATGAATCTCTTCCGCAGCGATAATCAGTCCCAGGAAAAGTGCAACAATCACACTCATGAACAGGTATGCGGGAAGGTTCTCGTTTTGACTGAAAATATAGCGATGAGGGTCGCTCTCGTCACCGGAAACATATTTGGAAAAGAATCCCAGGATCAATGCCAGCAATGGGGCCACAAGGAGAGCGATGGACATGAACTGGCTGTCGGCCAGTTTTGACAGCAGGTTTCTTTTGAAAAAGATCAGAAATTGTCTGAATGCCCCGGGAATCCTGAATTTATTCGGTGGAACCGGAAGCTTTTCAGTATTGAACTCCATTTTGTCCTCGATCCTCTGCCTGTACAGGGAGTACCATACCTCGGGAGGTGATTTTCTTTTCAATGTGAATGCCCCGGATTCATCCACCTCCCTGGCCTCAATGACTTTAAGGATATCATCGGGATTCACATGTCCGCAGGTATGGCATTCACTCTCTGAAGCATCCACCCTTCCCGCCATTGTTTTAAAATAGGTGATCCCTTCAATGGGATTTCCCGAGTAGACCGGGTATCCTCCCCTGTCGAGTACGATCAGATGGTCAAATTGTTTGAAAAGCGCGGATGAGGGTTGATGAATTGTGGAGAGCACAAGTCTTCCCCGAAGAGCCTGTTCCTTCAGCAGCGAAATCACATTTTCAGAGTCGGTTGATGACAAACCGGAAGTGGGTTCATCCACAAAAAGCAAGTGTGGCTCCCGGATCAGTTCAAGGGCGATGTTTAGCCTTTTACGTTGTCCGCCGCTGATATACTTATTCAGCGGTGAACCTACTTTAAGATTCCTGGCATTGTATAGATCCAGTTCCTTTAACAGTATGATTACCGCCTCATCCACCTCCTCTTTGGTGTGACCATCCAGGCACAACATGGCATTGAAATGAAGATTCTGGTGAACGGTCAGCTCCTCGATCAACAGGTCATCCTGGGGAATATATCCGATCATTCCTTCAAGCTCCCGGCTTCGGTACCGGAGGTTAAGACCATTGATATAGATGGCACCTGAAGTGGGCTTCAATCCGCCATTTAATAACTTTAAAAGTGTTGATTTGCCGGCTCCGCTTCCCCCCATGATTCCGATGAGTTGTCCGGATCTGGCCTGAAAACTGAATTTCCTGATCCCATGAGTCGAATTCCTGAAACTGTACTCTATCTCCCTGGCGCAGAAGTTTACAGTTTGATTTTTTGTATCCAGAATATATCCTGAGACGATATCTGAATAATATACGGGAGAAAAACCCTCTCCTCTGATGGCCCCGCCCCGTGGCAGGATGTAGACATGCCTGGGGAAAATATAGCGCTCATTGCTTTCCAGTCGTGCACTCCCCACATACTGAAACAGGTAGATATCTGCCCGGGCAATCCTCAGGACCAGAATCTGCCCGGGAAGACCATTTTTTTGGAGATGCCTGACCTCTCCTTCCATGAATTCCGGATCATCGCTGACAATCAGTAACCTTTCTTTCCTGGGTACCTGGTAAAACTTGTCACTGATAAAGGCTGTGCAATTATCATATTCATCCCGGGTGATCAGAAGGCCTTCGGCAACAGTGTGTACCGCATCGGATAAAGTATTGGAAAAGTCAAAGCCTCCTGATACAGAATCGGAGAAGAATTTCTTAAACGTGATCAGGCTCATGAGGATCATGAACCGCTGGGCAATATTCAACTCATCAACAATCTGGTTGCAGATGCCCAGAATTTTAACCGACCATGAAGAAATTTTCTTTTCTCTTTGCTCATTATCAACCATATGAAGCTCCCTGGCATACTCATCAAAGATCAATAAGTACCTGTCGGCTAAAGACTGACTGAATTGCTGAATGAGATATGATTCAACGAAATTCCTGGCCAGAAGATGCATAGCTCCCCTGTGGATGCTTACCATAATGGCAAACAATCGCATCAGGGAGTTTAACATCGACTCATTCATACGGAAAAACCATTTTCATCTCTCCTTTATTCAAATCAGTTTTCTCGAAGATTAATCTCCCTCCATGGGCTTCCATGATCATCCGGGCAACCGATAATCCAATCCCCATGGTCAGGTTCATGGGAATATCACTTACTGAAAACTGGTCAGTAAGCAATTCGAACAACGAGTCGGAATAGTTGTTCCCCTGGTCCTGCACCCTGACCTCGACTCTACCGTTGTGTTTTGTCGCGGCAATCTGGACCTCCCCCTGGTTTCGGGTATGATCCCTGGCGAAACGGATCAGGCTTACCACGCAACTTACAAGGAGGCTGGAATCGCCTTCAATATGGAGATCGGTGAGGTCTTTATCTTTCTTTAAACTAATATTCGATTCTTTAAGCTCTTCACTTGTTTCAATGGCTCCAAACTGGATGACCTGTTTGATGGAGACCTGTTGTTTCCTGAGTGAGAATCCGGGTGATTTCAGTGTGGAAATCTGGCGGGCCAGCAGGGAGAATTGTTCCAGCTTAAATACCGATTGGCCGAGGATATTAACCACATCGGAGAGTTCATCTCCCTCAATTTTCGTTTTCAGCATATGTAAGGTCCCCATGATCCGGTTCAGCGGATTGCTGATCTCATTACCTATCGAATGGATGATTTCGGATTTCAATACATCCAGATGCTTTAACTCGGCATTCACTTTTTCCAGCTCTTCCATGATCTGTCGATTTCTGATTCTCAGATGATATACCTCCAGGGAACTTTTAATGGAGGCCCTGATTTCATCAGACTGCATTGGTTTTTTGATGTATCCGTGAACCCGTCCTACGTTTACAGCTTCAATTACTGTTTCCGTATCGGTAAAGGCGGTTAACAGGTACCTGCGGACATCCGGGAATTTTTCGGCGATGATTTCCAATAGCTCAGTCCCGGTCATACCGGGCATTCGCTGATCAGAAACCACTACCTGAACTTCCCGTTCCTCCAGAATCTTTAAAACTTCAGACGGGTATTCGGTCAGGATGAGGTTATAGTCATTCCTGAAAGTCGCTTCAAATAACTTCAGGTTCAGTGGAAGGTCATCCACATAGAGTACAGTTGGCTTATCTCCGACCATAATACAAAATGTTAAAGGGTTGAATGGCTACATAAATATAGTTCATTTATACATTCCTTTCCCCTTTGTAATTCACGTATATTGTTAAAAACTATTTCCATGAATTTCATAACTTGCCCTATCACATTTTACTAAAACCATATGATGATGAAAAAACTGATTTTTTGCCTTGCTGTTTCAGGTATTCTTTTTCTCGTATTGCAGTCGTTCGTTCTAAATCCCCCTCAGGGCCCCGATTTTCCTGCCGATGTTAAGGAAGTTCTGAAAACATCCTGCATGGATTGCCATTCAAGCGGCAGCTCCAATAATAAGGCTCCCCTGGCACTTAATTTTGACAAATGGAATGATTATAAAGCGTCAAAAAAGATTTCCAAGCTGGATGCGATCTGTGAAGTGGCCCGGGAAAACAAGATGCCACCGGAAAAATATCTGAAGGGTAATCCCGAAAAGGCACTCTCAGATGACCAGAAAGAGCTGTTATGTAAATGGTCTGAGGAGGAGTCGGCAAAACTAATGGAAGGGAATTAATGCGAAAGCCGGTGAAAATAGCCGGGTTGGTCCTGGCCGTGGCGCTCGTTGTAGCCCAGTTTATTCAGCCTGACAAAAATCTTTCCGAAGGACCGAATGAACATGATATACTGGGCGCTCTGGAAGTTCCCGACCAGGTAGCCGGACTGTTGAAAAACTCCTGTTTTGATTGCCATTCCAATCACACACGCTATCCGTGGTATAGTAAAATATCACCGGTATCGTGGTATTTGAACCATCATGTTAAGGAGGGGAAGGAGGCTCTTAATTTTGATGAATTCGGGCTTCTGAGCCAACGGAAAATGATCACGTCCCTCTCCAATGTTTGCGAGGTTATTGAATCGGGAACGATGCCTCTGGCCAGCTACCGTCTGATACACAGGGATGCGGTGCCGGGAGGGGACCAGGTGACGGCCATCTGTGACTGGAGTGAATCAGAGTCTGAGAGACTGATCAGTGCAGGTACTGAACACTGACATCCTGATACAAATATGAAATTTTGACCAGAGTCCTGATTTTAGTGATTATTTTAATGAGTAGGGGTTTTTAGCCTCTGTCACCAGAATCAAACCTTTGGTAAAAATCAGGCCCTGTTTGGGCTGTATGTATTGTCTGGGCGGATTTTCCGGATTACTTTTACAGGAAAGTAAGATCGTAATTAAACCTATGGAAATCATGAAAACTATTAAAAAGCTTGCATTTTTGGTCATCGCAACACTTGGAATCACATCATGCGGATTGTTTAATGTGGACGTCGACACAACCATGAGTGGTGTCCTCAATATCGATGTGGAGGATAACATGGCCAAAGCCGGGGTGGTGGGCTACCCCTTTTCTGATGCTGTAACGCTTGATCCTCAGGAGGATGAAGATGTAAAAAAGTATGCGGATAAAATTGATAAGGTGGGAGTGGGTAACATCACAGCCACAGTAATCTCGGTGTCGAAGAGTGATGTGGTTATTCTGAGGGGTAGCACGGTTACCCTTTCAGCAAATGGGAAAGAGGATGCCATCTATACTTTGGAGGAGGATTGGAGCATCGATATAAACGCATCATTCCAGCTGGACGACCAGGGGAATGTGTTCTATGATGAAGTTTCTGCCATCCTTCAGGATGTGAAGCCATTTTCTTTGGAAATGAATGGAAACAGTTCCGTTTCCGGTGTCACCATAGGACTTGAATTCGATATTGATGCTACGGTGACCGGAAGCATCTTTTAATTTTGAATGAGCCGGTCCCGGGTCCGGTACAAACACATTTGAACTGGAGCCACTCATGGGACTCGAACCCACGACCTGTTCATTACGAATGAACTGCTCTACCAGCTGAGCTAAAGTGGCTTGTTATTTTGGCGGCATAAAGATAAAAGTTATTGACTTCAAGTAATGATTTTTCACAATAAAGTTTTATCGGGAGGTCTCCTCTTTCTATGGGTCTCCCTCCTGTTTTCTTGTGTCAATCCTTCCGGGCCGGACTTTTTACGTAATTGCGATTTCAACGCGGATTGGAAATACCGGATCGGGGATTTCAGCGACAGTGCCGATCCGGACCATGATGATTCCCTTTGGAAATCAGTGCACCTGCCCCACGACTGGAGTATAGAGGATTATGAATTCCAGGATTCGCTTCAGCAGGGCCCTTTCAATAAATACCTTCCAGGAGGGCGTGACGTAGGCTACCTGAGAGATGGAATTGCCTGGTACAGAAAGGAGTATATGACTCCCCGGCATATGGGTGAAAAGCATATTATCCTTGACTTTGACGGGGTTCAGTCCCAGATGGAACTCTGGGTGAACGGTGTAAAAACCGGAGAGCATGTGTATGGATACACCCCCTTTGGGATGGATATTACTTCTGCCCTGAAAGGGGAGGGTCAAATGAATACCATTGCGGTCAGAACCAGTAATCCCGGTGAAAATTCAAGGTGGTTTGCAGGTGCAGGAATTTACCGGCAGGTTCAAATCTCGATCCTCAACCCGGTGGCCATTGCTCCATGGGGTGTACAAATCATCACTTCTGATCTGTCGGACCATTCTGCCGGGGTTAGGTTGGGAATCACAGTAGAGAACCAGCTTGAGGAGAGCGTTGGGTTACGGTGTGAGGCGGTGATCGTTTCACCCGATGGAGTGTCTTCACCAGTTTCACCGGTTTCGATTACAGCCGGCGGGAATTCCCGATCCCTGATAGAACTCTCTACGCTTATGATCAATCCGGAACTATGGAGTGTCGATCAGCCCTCTCTATACAGGGCCATTGTTACGCTCTATTGTAACCAGAGGGAGACGGACCGTTATGAAACAACTTTTGGAATCCGGTCCATTGATTATGATGCAGAGGGTGGCTTTCGCCTCAACAAAGAGGCGATCCTTTTGAAGGGGGCCTGTATGCATCATGACAATGGATTGCTGGGAGCCGCAGCCTTTCCCGATGCCGAGTACAGGCGGGTAAAGGTGATGAAATCAAATGGATACAATGCCATCCGGACCAGTCACAACCCTCCTTCCACCGAATTTTTAAATGCCTGTGATGAGCTTGGTATGCTGGTGATTGACGAGGCGTTTGATCAGTGGGTGAAACCCAAGCGCCCCCATGATTATTCAAAATCCTTTGATCAGTGGTATAAGAGGGATATTCAGGCCATGGTTTACAGGGACCGCAACCATCCCAGCGTGATCATGTGGAGTTATGGCAATGAAATCCAGGAGCGGGCCGATCCGGATGGCATTGAAATAGGGAAAAAACTCATTGAAGCCATCAGGGAGGTTGATCAGACAAGACCGGTCACCCAGGCCATCTGCGAGTTCTGGGACAATCCGGGAAAGAATTGGGACTACTCCGCAGGAGCTTTTGAAATTATGGATATCGCGGGATACAACTACCAGTACCTGAATTATGAAACCGATCATCTGAAATATCCCCACCGTGTGATGTATGGTTCGGAAACAGTGCCCCAACATGCGTGGGAGAATTGGGAGATGGTAAAGAAACATCCCTATGTAATCGGGGATTTTGTCTGGACCGGCATGGATTATATTGGGGAATCGGGAATTGGTCATGTTGTTTATTCATCTGCGAAAGAGGATCAAAGCTGGTTCCTGCAACCCTGGCCCTGGTATCTGTCCTGGTGCGGTGATATCGATATACTGGGAAATAAGAAGCCACAATCCTTCTACCGGGATGTGGTTTGGGGTGAAAGCAATCTGGAGATGATGGTAACCACACCCGCACCGGAAGGGAAAATAGCCCGGCTCAGTTACTGGGGGTGGTATGATGAACTTAACAGCTGGAACTGGGAGGGGTATGAAGGGTTACCCCTGAAGGTGAAGGTATATTCCTCCTTCCCGGAGGTAAGGCTTGAGTTGAACGGAAAGTTGATCGGAACCCGGAAGCTGGAACCTGCTGACAGGTATATTGCTGAATTCGAATTGAACTACCTGCCCGGTACACTGAAAGCTACCGGAGTGGAAGGGGAGAGGAGTGAAACGGTTTCCCTTGTAACAGCCAGAGAGACCCGTAAATTGATGCTTTCCCCGGAAACGGATCAGCTATCGGCTCAAAGAAATTCATTGGTCTTTATTCACGTGGAGGCCAGGGATGAGGAGGGTGTACTGGCAATAAACGATCATTCGGAGTTAAAGGTCAACATTTCGGGGGAGGGAGAACTACTGGCCGCAGGCAACGCAAGCCCACTTCATGAAGGAAGTTTTACCGATGGTGATTTCAGACTTTTCAGGGGCAAAGGATTGATCATTGTCAGGTCAACCGGCACTCGGGGTGTAATCGGTATAGAAGCAGTTTCCGCTAAGATGGGTTCTGCCAGGGTTGTTTTGGAGGCAAATTAATCAATCTATGCAATGAGAAGAGTGATCAAAAGAGTGCTGTGGGCTTTATTGATTGTAGTTGTGACGGGGATTACCTGGTTCATATGGCCCAGGTTGCCGATCATCACGGCATTTGCAGCGAAAGGGATGTGTTCGAGCGTTTTCCTGGCCGGGAAGACTCCCGAGAGGGTTGAGTCGGAGGACCTCTCTTTTTTTCCCATTAGCGCAGCAAAATGCGAAGTTGATTATCAGGAGAGGTCGGTTACTGCAAGGGTTCTTGGGATTGCAAAGCGGAAGGCTGTGTTCCGGGAGGGTCTGGGTGCTGTGCTGGTGCTGGATACGCCCGAAGAGGAGTTAAAGGCCCAATCCTATGCGATTCCCGATCCGGGGTACAGTCAGGATACCATTCCATGGCCCCTGGGCGATGTGATGCCCACTGAACTGCCCGAAGGGGTGGATTATGAGAGGCTGAATGCCACCCTGAAAAATGCCATCGATGAACCCGGCAGCGAACCCCTGAAAAAGACTTTGGGCGTTGTTGTGGTATATGATAACCAGCTGATTGGTGAACAATATATGGATGGGTACGATGCATGGACCAGATTTCATGGCTGGTCTATGACAAAATCGGTTACCGGGGCTATGACTGGGGTGCTCGTGGAAGAGGGAAGGATGGATATGGAGGCTCCGGTTAACCTTCCTGAATGGGCAGGTGATGACCGGAAAAATATTACCCCGGAGCATATCATGCACATGAGCAGCGGACTGAAGTGGCTGGAGAACTATTTCACCATTTCGGATGCTACTGTAATGCTGATGCAGAGTGATGACATGTTTTCATCGGTTACCGGGTGTGAACTGGAACATGAACCCGGAACCTTCTGGAACTACTCCTCGGGTGACGCGAACCTGCTTTCCGGCCTGCTCAGGATGGCCATCGGAGATGAAGATGAGTACCTGGGTTATCCTTACACACGTCTTTTTCATCGGATCGGGATGCTTCATACCCTTGGTGGAGACCGATGCCAGCGGTCTATTCGTCGCCTCCTCATTCAGTTATGGTTCAACCCGTGACTGGGCCCGTTTCGGCATGCTTTTCCTGAATAACGGGATCTTTGAGGGGGATACTGTACTGCACAGGGATTGGGTGGAGTATATGAAAACTCCCGCTCCTGCATCGGATGGTTACTATGCAGGAACATTCTGGTTAAAGGAACCCAATGAGGAGAATGCATTAACCGATGTTCCGGATGATATATTCTTTGCTGACGGGTTCCTGGGGCAACGGGTCTATATCATTCCGTCGAAAAGACTGGTAGTGGTTCGTATGGGATACAGCCTGTCCAATTTCAGCCTGAATGATTTTCTGAGGGATATCATTGCTACCCTTCCCGGGTAATCCCAAAAAAATCATTATTTTTCCGGCTCATTTAATAAATTGGGCTTGAAGAAAGTTACATCAATGGGCATTTCCGGTTACACCGGACTTATCCTGATCCTGGCATACCTGTTTTATTACCTGAGAAAGGTGAATATCTCGCTGACCTACTACTGGCAGCAAACCATTCCTGTGTCATTCACCGACGCTTTGAAAACCCCGGGTGGAATATCCGAACTGGTGGCCGATTTGATTCTGGAGTACACATCCCATCCTTTATTGGGGTCCGCGATGATGGCCATCCTTTTGGTGATCGTCTTCATCTCACTGAAAACGATTTTCAGGCGATACAGCAGCAATCTGTTTTTTTATGCCCTAATCTTAGCGGCGCTGATCCCTCTCTTTTTGATGTTTAATCATTACAGGTTACCCTTTGGATTGGTTACGGGATTAGTTGCGGGATTATTGCTGGGAATGTTCCATAGTTACTTCTTATCCCGGAACCTGCTGGCAGGGGCACTTTTCAATTTTTTTGCTGGCATCCTTGTTTATATGATCGCAGGGGTACCGGGACTCCTTGTTTTACTTCAGGTAATCATGATCCAGTTGTTAATTAGTAAGAGGTACGTGGCCCTGGTTACAATTCTTCCACTGCTGACGATCCCTCTGCTTTACCTTCCCTTCAACCCTGCCATAAGTGTCAAACAGGCACTCCTGGGATCAATTCTGGTTTCAGAGTACGATGAGATTCCCCTGGAATTCTTTTTCAGCCTCGCCTCTCCAATGTTGCTTTTTATGCTCTTTTCAATGTTGAATTTTGTCTTTTCAAAATTCAGCATGAAAAATTCATTTTTGATTTCCGGAGGCAGCATCATTGTTGTAATGGCAGGATTGGTGTATTTCACCCTGGATAACCTGAATGAGCGTGAAAGAAATTCATATGAAATCGTACAGGCAAGTTTCAACGGGGAGTGGGATAAAATTATCCTGCTGACCAGGGAGGCCTCTTTTATCAATAACCTGATTCAATTCGAAGTCAACAGGGCCCTCTTTGAAACCGGGCAATTACTGGATGAAATGTTCAGTTATCCCCAGCAATTCGCAGAGAAAGGAATTTTTCTTGATGAAGTCAGCTCAAGTCAGGTTGCGGTCCATACTGCTGCATTTTACTATGATCTTGGATTTGCAAATGAAGCCAGACATTGGGCCACTGAAGCACAAATGGTGATGGTTCGCCATCCCATCGTCCTGAAACAACTGGTGATGTCGTACATAGCCATTGGACAGGAGGAAACCGCCTTAAAATATTTGCGTGTGCTGTCAGAATCCAGGCTTTACAGGGAGTGGTGCGACCATGTCTATATGATGCTGGAGAATAATCAGTCAGATGATGATCCGGAAATCAGTTTTTTAAGAGCCAACAACCCTTCAGTCGATTTCTTTGCAGGAACTAAATATCCCGTTCAGAAACTTAAGATATTCTATAGGAGCACGAAGAACAACAACATGGCTTTTGAGTTCCTTATAGCAAGCTATTTGTTGCAGCATAACATTGGGACCGTGGTTTTTATGCTACCCGAGTTTAAAGATCATGGATTTGAACAATTGCCCAGGGCCGTGGAAGAGGCGCTGATGATCTACCTGGCGAAAGGTGGAGATGGTTCGCTTCTGTCGGGTTACTCGGTCAGAAGCAGCACCTTGGAGAAATTTAAGGATTTCAATAATCTGACTGCAAGCGCAGGTAGCAGGGCCGAAAGAATGCAAAGGGTTTCGAAATATAAAAACACCTATTGGTATTATATACTTTTCAGCAGTCCGTATGCTACAAAAAAATAACCTTATCACACTTTTTCTGCTCTCCCTGCTGCTTGGGTGTAACACTCCTCCCGGGGAATTTGAGCAAACCGGAGAAACGCTGGAGATATATCCGGATTATACCTCCATTACCATTCCATCGAATATAGCTCCTTTGAACTTCCATATTTTAAACAAGGGTGATCTCTTTGTGGCCGAGATATCAAACAGTCAAAACAGGAATATCGTTGTAAAAAGCGGGACGGGGAGTATTGAGTTCCCGATGAAGGCATGGAAGAGATTGCTGAAAGGAGACAGGGACGGGGCCCTGACCATTAAGGTTTATAAAAAAAGCAAGGGAGGTCCATGGGAAGCCCTCACACAGGTGAGAAATGAAATATCGGGAGATGAGATTGATCCATATATTGCCTTTAGAAAAATTGCTCCTGCAAATATCGTATGGGGTGAAATGGGGATTTACCAGCGCTCCCTGGAAACCTTTGATGAAACACCCATCATGGTCAATACCCTGACGGATAAAAATTGTATGAACTGTCACACTTTTAATGCCGGCGATCCGGAACAAATGTTATTCCATATGCGAGGGCCATTTGGGGGTACAATGGTGGCAGATAAAAAGAACATTCAGTTTGTGGATACCAAAACCGACCAATCACGGGCTGCAGGGGCTTATGCCTCGTGGCATCCAGGTGGTGAAGTGATCGCCTTTTCCGTTAACCAGATCAGTCAGTCGTTCCATTCAAGGATAGGGAAGCTTTATTATGTGGTTGACAAATTTTCAGACATTGTCCTTTACGATGTGAAAAGTAACAGCATCACAAGGCCTGCGGAACTGTCCACCGAAAAACTTGAGAACCTGCCTTCCTGGTCCAATGACGGGCAAAGTCTCTATTATTTACTTGCGGATAAGAGTTATGATTCGTTACCTTATGAAACAAGGGTTTATAACCTCATGAATATTCGTTTCGATGAGAAGACCAGAAAGTTCGGTCAGTCGGATACACTGATCAGCACAGTGGAATTCGGTAGGAGTATTACGCATCCCAGGGAATCACCCTCAGGGGAGATGGTCTCATTCATTGGGGTGAATTACGGCTATTTTTCCATTTACAATAAGGATGCCGATCTCTACCTGTACAATAATAAATCGGGCAAAATCACTGAGCCTGAGATCAATTCGGATTTTGCGGAGAGTTATCCCAGCTGGTCGCGCAATGGCTCATGGCTCATGTTTGTGAGTAAACGCGATGACGGGCACTTTTCCCAGGTATGGTTCAGCCATATGGATGAAAATGGATCGGCGGGTAAACCATTTGTTCTGCCACAGAAGGATCCGGATTTCTATAAGGACTATCTCTACAATTATAACCGGCCCGAGTTCATTTCCGGGAAGGTGAAACAGACTCCCAGGCAATGGTTATCCATTGCCAGAACCAAAGCCATACCCAGTACCTTTGATGAAGCTTCAAGCGTCACCATTTCAAGTGGAGCCACAATTCCCGCTTTACCGGAGGATGCGGCCACTGAACATGAGTATTACCACCACGACTGATTATTGCGAGATCAGGATTTTTAAGGAAATCATTTCCTGGTTTGATTGATGCATGGTCAGGAAATAGAGACCGGCGGCAGGCCGGTCTTCAAATATCCAGTCAAAGGTTGCTCCATCTGAAATGACTTCCCTTTTTATTTTTTTATCGGTTAATTTTCCCTGGGAATCATACAGGTTAAACTCAACCGGTGAAGGGTCGGTTACAAAGTAGGAAACCGTGAGATTGTCTGTAACCGGGTTGGGGTGAACAGACAGGTAATTCCCTGAAAAAGATGAACTCTCCTGGTTTATCGAAACAGGATCAAGTTTCACAAAATTAATCCAGTTGAGGTTCCATCCTCCGGATGCTGCATAAACCCTCAGGGTCTGACTGCCTGTTGCCAGTGAAATGGTATCCGAGAGGGTGGTCCAGTTTTGATCATCCCCGGTAGATTCGATGATCATGGATGAGAGAATGGCCTGGCTGATCTTTTTAAGCTCAAGTTTTCCTTCCCCTGAAATACTTGAAATCCTGTATTCAACGCAGTAATCTCCGCTTTCAGCCACGCTTAAAGAATAATCAAACCAGTCGCCTGTTTCTATGGAGGTAACATTTAAACCGCCGCCTGTATCGGAGGTAGTTCCGGTTTGTATGCCTGACATTTTTGAGTAATCCTCCGCTTCCACCTTGCCCGGGACAATATGCACGTGGTTATAGGAGAAGAGGTTGGTCAGCTCCGATGCCAGGCCAAAATGATCATATGCCAAAATGGTCATGGTGTGCGAACCGAAAGGAAGAGGATCCAGGGTCCATTCAAATTCACCGCTGTCAGATATCCCGGTAAAGCGTTCATTGATATATAGTTCGACTTTTGAAATGTTGTCCGGATCACTTGCGGTCCCGTTTATTATTATGGGCTGGTCGGAACCCAGCCTGGCATCGTATCTTGGAGAAACCCCTGTAAATGCAGGTGGATTATTTGCACTGGTCTGAACTTCGAAACGGACCTCAGATGGTTCCCCCAGAATCGCATCCACACCTGCCAAAAGGGCAGTGAATGGAGCATTCCAATTGATGCAGATTTCATTGGAGGCATAACTGCCCAGCACATCTACATAAGATTTTGCAGGATTACTGAATGGATACTTCTGTCCGTCCTCCTGGTTCTTGTTTGGCCCACCGGCTAAAAAGCCCGGAACCGGCTGAGTGATTCCATCAGAGCCGGAGGGCCTGTGGTGAAAATTCAAAGGTGTCTGGGATCCATAGGAGGATTGAAAGGAAAATCCGGTAGCGTTCTTCCCAAGTAAGTAATCTGCACACTCAGCCGCACCCCTGATGTATTTTTCGTTGCCCGTCAGGATGTGGGCATAAAGCATACCGACACCCATATTGGCAATGCCACTGTTTGAACCCCAGTAGTATCCAAAACCGGGTATGCGGCAGGCGCTGGTTTCGATCTGCTTCAACCAGTTGTCTGATGTGGTAATGATTGAGTTTTTAATGTGATTGAGCAAGGCTTCGGACAAACCATTGGCCCGGGTTGCAAGTGACAGGGATGCAAGTGGCTGAACATTGGGCCAGCCTGGTTCACTTTTATAGGTAAGTGAACTGCTTTTGCTCTCAAGGTATGTTTTATACTCATCCTCCCCGGTGGTAATGAAAAGCTCTGCCGCAGCCCAGATAAATTCATCGGATACGTTCCCGTCTCCATAAGCGCCGGTGGAAACGTCAGCGGGATTCTGGAAATAGACAGCAGGATTTTCCCTGGCCCACTTCCAGGCATTCATGGCACGGGAGATGCAATCATTGGCATAACCAGGATCATATTCCTGGTAGATCCGGCCTGCCATGGACATCATGGCAGCAAAATCAAGAGCCGCTGCAGTTGATTTCCCGATCACATAACGCGTGGAATTTGTTTGATGGGGCATGACAAAACCAGCAAAGTTGAGGGTAGTCAGTTTATGAAACACCCCTCCGTCTTCGTCCTGCATGGTCTTCAGCCAGTCAAGTTCATATTTCACTTCATCCAGCAGGTCGCTGAAGCCATTTCCCGATTCGGGAATGAGTATGGAACTATCTCCAAAAAAGCTGCTGAAATTCTCATGGAATGAAAGTATCGTGGCCACTGAAATGCCTGCGTTCACTACATATTTTCCATAATCACCGGCATCGTACCAGCCTCCCGGGGAGGACATCTCTCCACTCTTTCCGGTTGAAGAATGAAAGATACAGGTTGTATCCGGATGTCCCGAGGGCCTGGCCCATAATCCTGCAAAAGGCTCAGTAAGTTCATAGGAACAGCGCTGGTAATAATATGATTTCAGGGAGGCATAAGCCGCTTTCCGCAATACGGTACTCGAAATTTCAAAAAGATGGGATTCCCCGAAACCCGGAATCCTGATTTTGAAACGGCCTGTTTTAACAAGGGCTGTAAAATCACAAATTCTTACGCTGTCACCTGCATCAGCCCAATAAACCAGGGGTGACATATAGCCTGTAAATTCAACACTGCCATCGAGGGCATTGACCACTTCAAAAGTGGTTGCCCGGGGATAAACCACTATGGCCATCTTATTGGATGTTGGATAATACCCCATCTGGTTGATCCGGATGGCACCAGATTGTGAATAAGCCATCAGCGGCAGACCGGAAAGCAAGGCTGTCAAAACAAATTTTAGGGATGGTTTCATCGTATTGAGACATTGGGTTACGGCCAAGTTAGCTTTTTTTAAGCAAGCCGGATCAGGGAATTAGATACCTTTGTATGACATGGAGAAAATTGATGTCATCGTTGTGGGTGCTGGTCCGGCGGGTTTGCTGGCTGCCGGGAGTGCCGCGGAGGAGGGTGAAAGGGTGCTTGTCCTGGAGAAGATGAGACAGGAGGGCAGGAAATTGTTGATTACCGGGAAAGGGCGTTGCAATATTACAAATGATAGTGAGGTTGAAGAATTTATCAGACATGTCTATCCCGACGGCCGGTTTCTTCGCAATGCCTTTGGCTATTTTTTTTCCAATGAAATCCTCGGACTGCTTCATCGATATGGGGTGGATACAACCTGTGAGAGAGGAGGCCGTTACTTTCCCTCCAGCAATCGTTCGGCTGATGTCTTATCTGCCCTGTTGAAGTGGGTGGGAGAATTGAATGTGGAAATTCGGTGCGGGGAACGGGTCGAAAAACTGATGATTGAGGATCACAAAATAAAGGGTGTACAGTCCAATGGTCAGGAAATCAGAGCCGGGAAAGTCATCCTGGCCACAGGCGGAAAATCCTATCCGGCCACGGGGTCCAATGGAGAGGGTTATGAACTGGCCCGTGCAGCCGGACACACGATCGTACCTCTGAGACCAGCGCTGGTCCCCCTGGAAACAAGGGGTGATACAGCACAAAAGCTACAGGGACTCACCCTTAAAAATGTGACGGCAACCATATGGGTGGATGATAAGAAAAGAGGAGAGGATTTTGGGGAGATGATATTTACCCATTTTGGATTATCGGGCCCCATTATTCTCACCCTGAGCAGAATCGTTGTTGATGCGCTGCAACAGAAAAGTAAAGTGGAGGTTTCCATTGATCTGAAACCTGCACTGGACGATCAGAAACTGGATGCACGGCTGCTTCGCGATCTGGATGAATCGGGAAAGAAAAGGATCGCCAATATTTTCCGGGAATGGCTTCCATCATCGATGATCCCTGTTTATCTGGACATTGCCGGAATTGATCCGGAGAAGGAGGGCCACCAGGTTTCGTCAAAAGAACGCGGGAGGATCCGGAATCTGATGAAGGATTTCCGGTTTACGGTTACGGGTCACCGGTCGTTTAAGGAGGCAATCATAACAGCAGGAGGTGTCCCGACCAAAGAAATCTCACCAAAAACCATGGGTTCAAAGTTGGTTTCCGGACTTTTTTTTGCAGGTGAGATGATCGACCTTGATGCGGAGACAGGAGGCTATAACCTGCAAATTGCATACTCCACAGGATGGCTGGCCGGGAAATCCAGGTCCGGAGCCTGAAAAAGCGGATCACCCCCTGGCAATCAGCATTAAGATCCATAAGACATAGACCAAATTGATCATCCATTTTTTTCGAAACAGACCCGTAAGAAATATGATGAGTATACCGATGATCCGGATTACCAGGATCGTTATCTCTTCGTTAAAATCATATAGAAAATGGCTGGCCGCGAACAAAGCAAATAAAGTAAAAAAGAGAGGCATATTTTTCATAAAATATTCCTCGGTATCGGACTCATCATCCGGGGTAAATGAGTTTATGGATATCATAAACAGGAAAGGCGGAATCAAATATTTGAGATAGCTATAATAAGTCTGCCCGGCCAGTTCCTCCAATAATCCTGCAAATACAAATACATTATATAAAGCAGTCTCAGTTAAAATGATTGTTAAGATGATATACGGGAGAAAGAATTTTTTTGGTCGGAGAATCCTCTTCCACTGACCAAACAGGTCTGCCAGGGCAATGCCATAGATCAACATTGGCAGAAATGCCAGGTATTCTGTGATGTCCATATTTAACTATACTTTTCTGTTTTTTTTCGACTTTGCCAAAACCATAGATACGCTATCTGGAAACAAGGTACAAAATAAAAAAAAGCCCCTGATGTAAATCAAAGGCTTCTGAAGAGCATAAAAGCTAAAAGAGTGATTACTTTATTGCGATCACAGCACTGGATGGGCCGGATAATTTCATGACAGATGTTTCTTTAAATCCGGCTTCCCGGGTCCATTTCTCAAAATCGGCCGCTGTAAAATCATAGCCTTCGGCAGTTTCTATCAACATATTGAGAGACATCATTAATCCAAAAGCATTCTCACGTCTTTCATTGTCGATAATATTCTCAATAACGACAAGAGCTCCTCCTTTGGGAAGAGCATCATAGGCCTTTCTGATTAACATTTTTTTGTCATATTTACCCCAGTCATGTAAAATATTTCCCATGGTAATGACATCTGCTTTTGGAAGCGGATCGGTAAAGAAATTACCGGATTTGACCTTTACCCTGTCGGCAACCCCTAATTTACTGATGTTTTCATTAGCGATTGGACTTACAGGAGGAAGATCAAAAGTGATGCACCTCATATGGGGATTGTGAGTAACCACCTGTGCAGATAATTGGGCTCCGGCTCCGCCAATATCACACAGTGTTTTGTAGGCAGAGAAATCAAATTTCGTTGCAAAAGCCATGAAATTTCCAGCCTGAGCTCCACCCATGGCATTCACAAATTCACGGGTTTTGTCTTTATCTGAATAGATCTTTTCAAACAGTGAAATTTCACCTGATCTGATCTCATTTTGCGGAGTTCCCCTTTTCAAAGCTTCCTCGAGGAAATTCCAAAAGGGGTATAAACGATTATTGGCCATTTCCAGCAATCCTCCCATATATGTGGCCTTGTTCTTGTCGAGGAAGTGATCAGTATCAGCAGAATTGGAATATATTGCCTTCTCCTTAATCCCTTTTCTTTGTAAAAATCCCAGGGCCACCAGGGTGTCTAAAAAGTCATAAAGCCCCCTGCTGTTTAAACATAGGGCAAGTTTAATTTCAGCACCTGTTAACGGTTTGTTAGCCAGATGTGTAAATAGCTCGAGCTTCACAGCTGTCAGCAGGGTTTTAGAAGCCCAGAATCCCATGCCAATTTGCATGATATTCGAAGGATCGACCTTTTTTTCTTCCTTAACAATAACCTTTGATTGATTTTCCATGATAGTATAATTAGTGTCAAGGTAAAGTACAATCATTATTGAGAATGATTCAAAATAATAATTTAATTAACATCTAATTAACTGGATGAGCTGAGAACTCCTGGGTTTCATGCTAAAAAGGACTTATCGAAGGAATAAGTGTCTAATATTTAATTTTAGTAGCTTTATTACAAATCAAAACCTTTGGTATATGATCCGTTATATCTCACTTTTTTTCTTCGCGGCGATGGTTTATATGAACTACCTTGCCAATTCCTTACCGATAAATGGCAAAACAACAGGGCAGCTGTCTGATACCTATCCCAACCTTTTTGTTCCTGCAGGTATAACATTCTCAATATGGGGAGTAATATATCTGTTGCTTGCTGCGTATTGCGTATTGCAATTTTTACCTCCATCAAAAGATATTGCTATCAGAATAAGCTGGTTATTTATAATATCCTGTGTGTTTAATGGTTTATGGATCGTAGCGTGGCATTACCAGAAACTCCCATTATCATTATTGATAATGATTGGCTTGCTGATTTCTCTTATTATGATAAATCTCCACCTTAAAGATTTGCCTGTGGGAGTGTTGAAAGCAACATTTGGTATTTACCTTGGATGGATTTGCATTGCCACTATTGCTAATATAACAGCCTTACTTGTGAATGCCGGCTGGGGAGGAATTGGTATTTCGCAACAGGCATGGACCATTATATTAATCGCCATAGGAACGATGATTGTTTCGCTAACAGTTATGAGAATCGACAATCCTTTTATTGGTCTTTCTGTGGTATGGGCTTTTACCGGGATTATATTGAAACGATCGGTAGATTATAGAAGTATTGTTCTGGCAGCAGCCATTGGTATTCTTGTTGTGGGTATGATCACCATAATGGGCTTCCTTGGGAAAAGAATTAGTTGATTTTACGCCAATTACCTCTTAAAAATAAAATACACAGCCAGTATCAGGAAAATGAAACCAATAATATGGTTGGATTTTATGGTTTCATTTTTAAATGCGACAAGGGTGAAGGCTGTGAAAACGGTGAGAGTAATTACTTCCTGGATTACTTTAAGCTCAACAAGAGTGAAAGGTCCTCCATTGCCTTTGAAGCCGATTTTGTTGGCCGGAACCTGAAAGAAATATTCAAAAAGTGCGATTCCCCAACTAATCAGAACAATGGAAACCAGTCCTAATTTGTTGAACCATTTCCACTCTGAAAATTTAAGATGACCATACCAGGCCAGGGTCATAAAGATGTTGGAAAGGACCAATAGTCCAATGGTTGATAGTTGTTTCATGGGGATTGATAGCACCTTTTGTTTTGATTCTGTCCCAACATGGCCTCAGCACACAATAAGGGCAGGTCCATCTTGCTTTTTCAGGCTCATTTAGGCTGCCAGAAACAAACCTTTGGAGAAACGATGGCTCCTTCCGTTTTAAGTTGCTTCATGGCTTTGTCAACCTCCTTACGCTCCAAGCCTGTTAATTCAACTATTTTACCAGCATTCAGGGGCTCCCCGGCATTTTTCATCGCCACGAGCACTTTTTCTTTATTCTCCATGATATGGACTTTTTGAAACGTAAAATTAGTTATTTCATCGTGTTTTAGCTGTTACTATTTTTTTTTTTGAGAAGTTCCAATATGATTTCTGACACAGAAACTTGGTTATTCGTACCGCAGCGATTCCACCGGGTTCTTCCTTGCCGTGCGCCAGGTCTGCCAGCTGACGGTCAGAATGGCCACCGCCAAAGAGGCAATTGCCGCCAGTGCAAAAATCCACCAGTCCAGGCTGGTCCTGTAAGCGAATCCCGACAGCCAAATCTTCATGAAGTACCAGCCAATGGGAATCCCAGCCAGAATACCGGGCCCTACCCATTTGAGAAATCCAAGGTTCAGCAGACCTATAATAAGGCCCACACTTGCCCCGTTCACCTTTCTGATCCCGATCTCCCGTGTACGAGCCCGGGTACTGAATTCTGCCATACCGAAGAGGCCCATGCAGGAGAGAAGTACCGCAATGATGGAGAGCAACCTGATGGAGTCAGCCCGTTTCTCCTCCTGTTTATATTTGGCATCCAGCCATTTATCGTAGAACTCATAGGAAAAGGCAAAACCCGGTGCAGTTTGCCGGAATACTTCCTGAACCTGTCTGATGGCTAAGGCTATATCTCCCGGGTAGAAACGAATGCATAGGTGGGAGACATCGGATTCGTTGCGGATTTGCAGGTTTTCAATGGGACTGTAAAGGTCTTTGAAATGGAAATCCTCAACAACACCTACTGTGGTGCTGCCGAAATAATTACGGTTCTCCACCGAGTCCCATCCACCCTGATTATTCATCATGGTCACGTTGATCAGAGCGACCATGGTCGATTCGGCCTCGAAGAAGTTGCGGCCGTAAAGCAGGTTTAGCCCGAATGTCTCAATAAACCTGTAGTTGGAGGAGATATGAGAGGTGCTGATATTGTCATCGCTGGAATAGCTCCAGATTTCACCCGGTGTTCCATGAGAGGCGCATATGTTTTTTACGACGGCCATTTTGGATATATCCTCCATAAGTGCCGGTACCCGGTCCCTGATCCTGTAATGAACCGGGATTCGTACCAGCAGGTCAGTATTGTAACCCATATCCTTGTCTTGTACATAGCGTACCTGTTTGACAAGTGTAATCAGTGAGATAATCAGGGCTACCATGGCGGTAAACTGAACAATGGTCAACAGTCTTCGGATATCAAAGGATCTGCGGATGGACAACACCTGATTGAGCAGCATCTGTTTGGGCTTAAGCCTGAGAATGGCGAGCGCAGGGTAGATACCTGAAACCATGGCAATCAGCAACACTCCTGCTACAACCAACAGCAGGATCAGCGGGTCTTTCATGATCATCATGATTCGGATCTCTTTGTCCAGGATGCCACTGATTGCAGGATTCAGCAAGATGGCAATGAAAAAGCCCAGGAGCAACGCAACGAGTACCTGAACAAACGCTTCTTTAATGAACTGCCGGATCAGGAAATTGCGGTCGGCTCCGAAGACCTGTTTCACTCCCAGTTCATGCAGGCGCCCGGTGCTCTGTGCAATGGCCAGGTTGATGTAATTGAAGACTGCCAGCAGGAGGATGATTAAGGCAAGCCACCCAAGCAACCGGATCAGTTTCACATTAGCATGAGAAAGGTTGTCATTGGGGGTGCTGATATCGAAATAAACCTCCCTGAAAGGCTGCATGTGGTAATTAATTTCCATCCAATCCATAAAAGGATGGATCAACCGGGTAAGTGCAGGATCCAGTCCATCCGGAATATTGCCTTCATGCAGTTTTAGGTAAAGGTTAAACAGATAAGCCTCCTGTTCTTTATAACCGGATCGACTGTACCTGATCCTCAGTTCGGAACTGCAGAACATTTCACCTTGCAGGGAACTTTTTTCAGGCAGGTCACCCACGATTGACACCACTTCCACATCTTCCCGGTGAGCCACATTCAACACCTGGCCGATGGGATTTTCCTCCCCGAAAATCCTTTTTGCACAGCTTTCTGTCAACACTGCCTGGTGGGGTTCGGTAAAGAGACCTTCCCGCTGACCTGCGATCACCGGCAGTGAAAACACCTTGAAAAACCCGGAATCGGTATGGATGATTCTTACATTGCTGTTCTCTTCCTCCCAGAGTACCGGATCGTTACCGATGTTCACATTGGTAGCTGCCATGATCTGGGGATAATCCTCAAGGAGCTTGTCTCTGGCCTGTTCTGGCACATAAGCAGAGTTCTCCAGGCTAATTACCCTGTAGATATGGTCCAGGTCCGGGATGGATCGGTCATATTGGTTCTCGGAACGGATAAAGGCGAGCAGCAGCAGGACCACCGCCAGGCTTATGGAGAATCCCCCGATGGAGATGACAGAGAAAAGCTTATTCCTATTCAGGGTCCTTAGGTAAATGATGAGGGTTTTCATGGCTCGCAGTAGGGGTAAAGCTAAACCTAAGAACTATTTTACAACTTTAATTAGCTTGAGCTTTCAAATCTAAATCGCTGTGCTTATTTACCTATCCACGCTCCGACCATCTCCGGACTCAGCCCCGGCAGATCCAGTTTGTTTTTCTTCTTGTACCCGTTCAGGTCGTTGGCCAGTTTTCCGGGTTTTTCCACCTCCTTCAGTTTAGCGATGGTGTCATAACCCAGCGCCATCAATGGCTTTATCCACTCTGCAGGTATTCCCAGGGCCAGGTAATCTTTCTGAGCACTGACCACTGTCCCCTTAGCACTCTTTTCAGGTTTCATCTGCGGGAAGAACAGGACCTCCTGGATACTGGTCTGATTGGTCATGAGCATCACAAGCCGGTCCATGCCAAGTCCCATCCCCGAGGTGGGGGGCATGCCGTATTCCAATGCGCGCACAAAGTCCATATCGATGAACATGGCCTCATCATCTCCCTTTTCAGAGAGTTTCAGTTGATCCTTGAAGCGCTCCAGCTGGTCGATGGGGTCGTTAAGCTCGGTGTAGGCGTTACATAGCTCTTTTCCGTTGACTATCAGTTCGAACCGCTCGGTGAGTTCGGGATTATCACGGTGCTTTTTACACAGTGGCGACATTTCCACCGGATAATCGATAATGAAAGTCGGCTGGATCATGTGTGGCTCGGCTTTTTCGCCAAAGATTTCGTCAATGATCCTGCCTTTCCCCATGGTATCGGTCACCTCCACATTGAGGCAGGCAGCAACATCCCTGAGGCCGTTTTCATCCAGTCCCTCTATGTCGTAACCGGTACTTTCTCTGATGGCATCAGTCATGGTGATCCGCTTAAAAGGCCTTTTAAAATCGATCTCCTGGTCCCCTACAATCACCTTTGTTTTACCATGCAGATCGAGTGCCACCTTTTCGATCATCTCTTCGGTGAAATCCATCATCCATTTGTAGTCTTTATAGGCCACATAAATCTCCATAACGGTAAACTCGGGATTATGGGTACGGTCCATACCCTCGTTACGGAAATCTTTTGAGAATTCATATACACCTTCGTAACCGCCAACAATCAGTCTTTTCAGATATAATTCATTGGCTATGCGCAGGTAGAGGGGTATGTCCAGGGAGTTATGATGGGTAATGAAGGGTCTTGCAGCAGCACCTCCCGGGATCGGTTGAAGAACCGGGGTTTCGACTTCCAGGTAACCACGCTCATTAAAAAGGTTCCGGAGGGTGGTATAGACCTGTGTTCGTTTTCTAAACAACTCCCTCGATGCCGGATTGACAATCAGGTCCACATAACGTTGTCTGTAACGGAACTCAGGATCGGTTACTGCATCATAGATCTTTCCATCGGCTTCCTTCACGATGGGCAGAGGCCGGATGGATTTACTGAGAATGTTGAGTTCCTTCACATGGACTGATATTTCACCCACCTGTGTGCGGAAGGCAAACCCCTTGATCCCGATGATATCCCCCCTGTCCAACAGTTTTTTGAAAACGTCGTTATACAGGGTTTTATCTTCGCCCGGGCAGAGATCATCCCTGTTCAGGTAGATTTGAATCCTGCCTGCAGAATCCTGGATCTCCGCAAAGGAAGCTTTCCCCATGATACGGCGGCTCATGATCCGTCCTGCCAGGGTGATATCCTGCAAAGCCTTCTCATCCTTTTGAAAAATCTCCTTTATTTCGGCTGTAGTGTGACTTTTCTCAAAGGTCTCAGGAGGGTAAGGATTGATGCCCAGTTTTTTAATTTCTTCAAGAGAATTTCTCCTGATTTGTTCCTGTTCGCTGAGTTCGGAATGGTGCATTTTGGGATTTATTTTTCTGGTCACAAAGGTATGAAAAAGATTATGTTAATTTTGCAGTCTGGGGGGTGAAGAGTGCCTGCCGTACTGCAACAAATCATGAAAAGAAACTGGGTAATAAAAGCACAGGGCGATGAAGCATTAATCGCCTCTTTATCCGGTGAGCTTTCCATCGACAAGTCCCTGGCCCAGTTGCTTATACAGCGGGGAATAACCAGTTTCGGGGAGGCAAAGGATTTTTTCCGTCCAGATCTGGAAAACCTTCATGACCCCTTCCTGATGAAGGATATGGATGTTGCAATCCAGAGAATCCATGAGGCGATCCAGTCGGGTGAGAAGGTGATGATTTATGGCGATTACGATGTGGATGGCACCACTGCGGTTTCACTTGTCTACTCCTTTTTCAAGGATTACTTCAAGACCATCGATTACTATATTCCCGACAGGTATGATGAGGGTTATGGGATTTCCCTGAAAGGCATTGACCTGGCTGCGCAAGCCGGATTTTCCCTGGTCATCGCATTGGATTGCGGGATCAAGGCGGTTGAAAAGGTTGAATATGCACGCAATAAAGGGGTGGAGTTTATAATCTGTGATCATCATAATCCCGGGGATAAGATCCCCAACGCTGTTGCCGTACTTGATCCCAAGCAGCCAGGATGTAATTATCCCTATAAAGAACTTTCCGGGTGTGGGGTTGGACTGAAGCTGATCCAGGCATTTGGAATCGATGCCGGACTACCCAAGGATCAGGTATACCAATATCTTGACCTGGTTGTGGTCAGTATCGCTTCAGATATCGTACCCATTACCGGTGAAAACAGAATCCTGGCCCACTACGGACTAAAAAAACTGAATGAGAATCCCTCCATTGGGCTTCGGGCCATCTGTGATGTGGCGGGAATCGAATCTAAGGGTATCGATATTGAGGACATCGTATTTAAAATCGGTCCGAGGATCAACGCAGCGGGAAGGATGGAGTCGGGAAGGAAATCTGTGGATCTGCTGGTGTGCGAAAAGAAGAAGGAGGCTCAGGTTTTCAGTAAGAGAATTAACAGTTTCAACGTAGATCGAAGAAGCATTGATGCCGAAATCACAAGGCAGGCCATTGAGATGATCCGGTGCAATGTAAAGTTACAGGAGAAAAGTTCAACCGTACTCTATAATCCCGAATGGCACAAAGGAGTCATTGGAATTGTAGCATCCAGGCTTCTTGATTATTACTACAAGCCCACAGTCATTCTTACACAGTCCAATGGTTTTGCAACCGGTTCGGCCAGGTCGGTCAACGGATTTGATCTTTACCAGGCTGTTGAGTCCTGTAGCGATATGCTGGTGAATTTCGGAGGACATAAATACGCGGCAGGGTTGACCATGGAGGTGAGCAGGGTTCAGGAGTTTACAGAGCGGTTTGAGAAGATTGTCATGGAAACCATCGATCCAGAGCAAAGGGTTCCTGTGGTGGAGATTGATACAGAACTTCAACTGAGTCAGATTGATGAAAGATTTTTCCGCATACTCAGGCAATTTCAGCCATTTGGTCCTGAGAACAACAATCCCATATTTCTGTCGGAAAATGTGGTGGACAACGGGCACGGCAGGACAGTTGGAATCAACAACGAGCATCTGAAACTGACCCTGATCCAGGAGGAGAACCCATTCAAGGTTTTTCCCGGAATTGCTTTTCACCAGGGACAAATGATGAACCAGGTCAGTAACGGAGCCCCCTTTGATATCTGCTACCAGTTGATGGAGAACGAGTTTCGCGGCAGCGTAAATCTGCAGATCCATATCCTGGATCTAAAGTTTGATTAAAGTTTCAGGCGAAGCTGTAAGTCGACTTCCCACCGCTTAAATTCCATTCCGCCAATCACCGATCCCCGCATCTCAAGTGTGATCCGCTTCCCCAAATTTACGGCGTTCACCAATGAGAATTTGTTGCCGGATCCACTGTAAACAGGGAATCTGAATTGTTGAAAAAGTCCAGGTTCATACAGGTAGATCCTGTTGTCCCAGGAAGGTATCTGAAACATCACCAGTTGAGTGGTGCATTTAATCCATTTGTTGAAACGGACGGTCACTTGTTGAACAGAGGCGAAACCATAACTGCTCATATATTCCGGAGTATAGGAGATCACCAGCCTTGTTTGCCAGCTGAACCATGGCAGGGGCCCGTATACCACTCTTCCGTCAATCCTGTTGTTTTGAATATTGCTGATTGGAGGTATCCCCGGATGGTCTGTTGATGAAGGTGTATGCTGGCGGGTTGTATGTACAATGCGAATCCTCCACTGAAACTTTTCCTGGGATCCGTTCTGAAGTGTGAGGTTTAATCTGAATCCCGATGAGGGAACCCTTGTGAGTGCGCGGGGAGCAGGATATTCAAAGTACTCCAGATTCATATCAGCCCTGACCCCACGGTACGGTTCGGCATGGATTACAAGCAGGAGTCCCTTTTCATTTTCAATGTGACTGCCTGATCCGTAGGCCGAACAGAATACCCCCCTTTGTGAAGCTCCGTAGAAGTGAATCTGAAGGGTTCCCGAAAGGAAATCGTTGATAAAAAAGCGGCTCCCCATCAGCAAAGCAGATGAATTTTTGTTGCCTGGCACATACTCTCCATAAAACTCGAGGTTATTTAGCCTGTAGTGCCAGTGGAGACTGGTGCCATGGTAGATGGTGGGCCCATTAAAATTTTGAAGGCTGTCCCTTCCCCTGCCTGTCAGTCCATTGATCTCGGGGGAGTATTGTGCCCCGAGGTTCAGTCTCCCGAGGGTTGTCACCACCTGGATGCCGGCATTTCCCAGGTAAGCAAGGTTTCTTCCCGATTGTTCGGCGGGTGTTCTGTGATAACCTGTTGCCCGGATATGGTCAGACCAGTCGGTTTTTTTACCGGTACTGGTCAGGTTGCCCAGGGAAAGGTCAATGTTTTGAAAGGATGTCCAAAGTATAACTTTCATGATCCCCAGGTTTAATCTGCATGCCGCTCCCTGGTGAATGATCGATTCGCCGCTTCCGGCATAGGGTTTGAGTGTGGATAGCTTCAGGGGTCTGGATTGAATCCCCTCCGGTGTATACATTAGGCCTGATCCCTGACTGAGGCCCATCCCGTTGTTGATTCGGAAGCTCCCGGCAATGATCTGTTCCACGATCCGGTTCCCGTTCCACTCGAGATAACCGCACAGGTGCTCGGGGCGATATCCCCACAGTGCCTTTTCGCCTGTGTCCTTTTCATATATCAATCCCAAAGATCCCTTTCTGCCTATACTTTTTTTTATTTTAAGGCTGGTTTTCCATAAAGAACCGGGGTAGTTCGATTGGTTTTCTGCGGTGGAGAAAGTGTTACCCGCATAGAGAACAGCCATACCTGGTGAAGATTTCGAGGATTCGATCTGAGCAGTTTCATTCACTGTCAGATAGATCGCCTGTTCCTCCAGTGGATGTCTCCTGAATCCTGGTATGGATGCCAGTTCATATACGGAGATCAGATCTCCGTACTTTTCACGGTACCCGACGATTGAGCGTACCTGGAACGGGGTGAACAGACCGGATAATTCAAGTTGTTCCCGGGTGGCCCTGTTGAGGTTGATGGGGTGGGAAAGCAGCTCCTGTTGCTCCACGCACAACTCTTCCGGATAGCCGGAATCATCCTCCCGGTTTATGGTCTCCTCGGCATGATCGATCCACGTTTCATTTTGCTGGGCTGGCAGCGGGAGAAGGGTGAATATCAGCAGACTGCAACAGATGATTCCGTTCAATTTGACATTACCATTCATAGGAGAGTGAGGTTCGGGGGGTGGTCCCGGTGTCCATACAGTAGCTGCATGCCAGGCATAATCCCCAGTTTCTGTATTTCAAGGATATACCTGCTGAAAGTGACCATGGCTGGTTATTCACGCCAAGCAAAAGCAGCAGGGAGTCGGTAATGATTATTTCAAGACCGTTGCTCCATTGAACCTGTTTGCCGGATGCCACATGGAATTCGGTATGGTACCATGCCGTTTTGTAGAAGAAATAGGAGAGCCCTGATGTGATCATCAGCCCTTCTCCGTTTTTTTACATGAGCCCCCAGGAGTAGTTCATTATTTACCATGAACTGAAGTCCCAGGGCAAACCCGGCTGCCAAATGGTGGATGGCATCCTCAGCGATACTGGTATTCTGAAGATGTATACCTGCACCGGCGAAAAGACGGGGATGGAGCATCAGTCCGTATGAGATCCAGGCTGAGGTTTGCCTCATTCCCTTGATTCCCATGGTAGAAAGCATGAAGCCGGGTCCTCCCCGGTTCAAAGAGAGCTGTACAGAGAGGGAGACGATGTCCAGGTCGGTGGTGATAAAGGGACGGGCATGATGCAGGGCAAACCTGTTTTTATCGGTTCGGCCAAGTCCGGCCTGGTTGAGACCGGAAGAAGCCACCCCTGAACGGGTTGCATAGCAAAGGCCAAGCGCTGAAGATTCTGCATGAGGAGAGAATCCCTGTCCGGTAACCTGGCAGCAGGCCAAAAAAAAGACCGGGATCAGCAATCCCGGTCTCCATATGATCCACTTTCGTGGAAATATCATCTTCTGATCAATTGGTTTTAAACTTAAATGAAACCTTTTTCAGCTCCTGGTTTGCCTTGACAATCTTGCGGGCAAGATCTTTTTTGAATTGCTTCAACTTCATAAGAATCGCTTCATCACCTGTTGCCAGGATCTGTGCTGCCAGGATTCCTGCATTCATCGCTCCGTCGAGTCCCACAGTTGCCACAGGTATTCCTGGAGGCATCTGGAGAATACTGAGTATGGAGTCCCATCCGTCGATTGAGATGGATGCTTTAATGGGCACCCCGATCACCGGCAGGGGCGTGAGGGCAGCAATGACCCCGGGAAGGTGTGCGGCTCCTCCGGCTCCGGCGATGATCACCCCGATTCCTCTATCTGCGGCATTTTTCCCAAATTCTGCGGCCTCATCCGGAGTCCTGTGTGCTGAAAGTGCGTTCATTTCAAACGGGATTCCGAATTCATCCAGCACTTTGGCTGCCTGCTCCATGATGGGAAGATCCGAGGTACTTCCCATGATTATACTGACTCTGGGTTTCATAGGATTGATGTGCTTTATGGTTAATTATCAGCCAATGAAATTACAATTATTTTTTTTCCTGTGGATCATTGACTATTTTGAGGAAAATTACTTTCATGAAGAACGATTTGGTACAGGTAAAGGATAAGCTGTTTAAACCTTTTATCTCGCAGGAACGGATCCAGACGGAGGTTACCCGGATTGCCCGGCAGATGAATGATGAACTTGCAGATAAGGATCCCATTTTCCTGGGTATTCTGAATGGGGCATTTATGTTTGCCAGCGATCTATATAAACAGATTAAATTTCCATGCCAGATTACCTTCCTGAAGCTTACCTCTTACAGCGGGACTAAAACTACCGGCACTGTCAAACAACTGATCGGGATCAATTTTGATTTGAAGAACCGCGTTGTGGTGGTGCTGGAGGATATTGTTGATACCGGGATTACCCTGGAAACCATCATCAGGCAGCTTAGAGGATATGAGCCGGCAGAGATCAGGGTTGCTACCTTCCTTCATAAGCCCGATGCAACCATACGGGATGTGAAACTCGATTACGTGGGAATTGAAATTCCAAACGACTTCATTCTTGGGTATGGGCTCGACTATGAAGGGTATGGGAGAAATTTTAATGAAATCTACCAACTGTCAGAATCATAACAGGAATCTTTACTACTTTTGATTATGTTATAAAAAAAGTGAAAAGCATGCTTAATATTGTATTATTCGGCCCCCCGGGATCGGGAAAAGGAACACAGGCCAGCAAGATTATTGAGAAGTACAAACTGGTACACATATCCACCGGCGATCTGCTCAGAAAGGAAGTTGCAGACCAGACATTATTGGGAAAGAAGGCTAAGGAGATTATGGAGAAGGGTGAACTTGTTTCTGATGAGATTGTAATCGGAATGATCCGGAACAAACTTAAAGATAACCTGGAGGGACCGGGCTTTATTTTTGACGGATTCCCCAGGACAGTAGAGCAGGCGCGCGAACTGCGTAAGACACTTACCGATATGGATGAACGTGTCAGCGTGATGATCTCGCTCAATGTACCAAGGGAACAACTGGTGACCCGGTTGATTAAAAGGGGAGAGGAGACCGGGCGTTCGGATGATAACCTTGAAATCATTAATAACCGTATTGATGTTTACAACCGGCAGACCATACCGGTAACCTACTATTACGATAAGATGCGTAAGCATACCCCGGTGGATGGCACTGGCACCGTGGACCAGATTTTCGAGCGCATAGTTGAGGTGATTGAAAAATTGAACTGACCCGGGTCGGTTCCAGATTTGATATGTCCAATGCTAACTTCGTCGATTATATAAAGATCTTTTGCCGCTCAGGCAAGGGAGGAAGCGGATCGGCACACCTGCGACGTGACAAGCTTACCAGTAAGGGAGGTCCCGACGGGGGGGATGGCGGAAGAGGCGGTCATGTGATTCTGAGAGGTAGCAGCCAGTTGTGGACATTACTGCATCTTAAATACCAGAGACATGTTTTTGCTACCAATGGTGAATCTGGCGGAGCCGGCCTGAAAACCGGGGCCAGCGGAACAGACGCATTCATTGAGGTTCCACTTGGTACGGTGGCACGCGATCCTGAAACCATGGAAGTATTATTTGAAATTACAAGTCACGGTCAGGAGAAGATCCTCATTCCGGGTGGCAGGGGTGGGCAGGGAAATGATCATTTCAAGTCGTCCACTCACCAGACCCCCAGGTTTGCACAGCCAGGCGAGGATGGATCGGAGGGTTGGTTTATTCTCGAATTAAAGCTTTTGGCCGATGTAGGACTTGTAGGATTTCCTAATGCCGGGAAATCAACCCTGCTTTCAGCGATGTCTGCTGCCAAACCAAAGATTGCGGATTATCCGTTTACCACGCTGGTTCCAAATCTGGGGATTGTTAAATACCGCGACGACCGCTCTTTTGTGATGGCTGATATCCCCGGAATTATTGAGGGGGCCAGTGAAGGGAAAGGGCTGGGGCACAGGTTTCTCAGGCATATTGAGAGGAACTCCATGCTGATTTTTATGGTACCATCCGATAGCAAGAATATACGGGAGGAGTACCAGGTTCTTCTCTCCGAACTGGAGAAGTACAATCCCGAATTGCTTGATAAGCGACGCATCCTTGTCATTTCTAAATCAGACCTTCTGGATGAGGAACTCAAGGAGGAGATTCGTAAGGATTTGCCTCCCGTCAGGTCGCACTTTATCTCCTCAGTGGCCAACCTGGGACTGGTGACACTCAACGACATCATCTGGAACATGCTTACCTCCTGAGTTCATGATCGATTGGCTGCTCCAGCTTGACACCAGGCTCTTCCTTTTTTTGAATGGGCTCAATAGCGAAGGGATGGATTCAATCATGTGGTGGGTGAGTGGAAAAATCACGTGGTGGCCCTTCTATCTGTTGCTGCTTTCTTTTATGGGATGGAAAAAAGGGTGGCAGCTGGCCCCCATGATCCTATTCCTTATTATAGTGATAACTCTGACCGACCAGCTCTCGGTACACCTTTTCAAAAATGTTTTCCTGCGACTCAGGCCTTGTCATGAGCCCTCCCTGGAGGGGCTGGTCCACCTGGTAAATAACAATTGCGGAGGGAAGTACGGGTTTGTTTCTTCCCATGCAGCCAATACATTCGGAGTATCGACACTGCTGTTTTTGTGGGTAAGGAGGAGCTGGTTTACAATCCTGTTGATTACCTGGGCACTTCTGGTGGGATACAGTCGCATTTACCTGGGGGTACATTACCCTGGTGATGTTTTGTTTGGTGCACTCCTGGGGATGGCATGCGGATGGCTTGTTTACCGGATTTTCATATGGATTTTGGAGAAACTCCCCCCAGGCTGGCGGATTACTAAAGTCCCGCTTCGTAACGGACCTTTATCCTGAACCCCTTTTCATGCTTTGCATCTTAAGTGAAAATACCGATCCCTGTTTTAACCTGGCCTCTGAGGAGGTGTTGCTGAAATCTCGTACTGAGGAGTATTTCCTGTTATACAGGAACAGGCCCTCCATCGTAGTAGGCAAGCATCAGAACACCCTCGCCGAGATCAATCTTCCATTCGTGGAGGAAAACGGTATTAATGTAGTCAGGCGGATCTCGGGCGGAGGTACAGTTTTCCATGACCTGGGGAACCTTAATTTCGCCTTTATCACCTCGGGCAGGGAGGGTGAGCTTGTCGATTATAATCGGCATACACGTCCCATCATTGCAGGGATGAAGAAAATGGGACTGGATGTGACCCTGGGAAAACGCAACGAATTGCTTCTGGGACAGAAGAAAATTTCCGGAACCGCAAGTCATGTATTCAAGCAAAGGGCATTGCACCATGGCACCCTGCTTTTCTCCTCCGAAATGACGGATCTCTCAAGAGCTCTGAAAGTGAAAGTTGGAAAATTCAAGGACCGGGCGGTAAAATCCATCAGGTCGGAGGTGACTAATATCCGGGAGCATCTTATTGATAAAATGGAGATGGATGATTTTCAAAAGCGGCTTTTTGCGTATGTTATGGAAAGTATGGAAGGTACCTTATATCAATACAGTGAAAATGATCTCAGTCAGATTACAACGCTGAGTGAGACCAAGTTTTCATCCTGGGAATGGAATTTCGGTTATTCTCCCAGGTACCAGTTCACCAAAACCTTCGGATATGGAGAGGCGGAAATCTCCATTCATATGAATGTCGAGAAGGGGGTCATTACGGTAATCAATGTCGAGGGCGATTTTCTTGGTTCAAGGGATATTCACGCCCTGGAAGAGCTTCTGGCGGGTACGATCCACGATCCCCAGACCATCCGAATGCGCCTTTCCGGCATTAAAGGTGGAAGAGTACATCGAAGGCCTGGGGAATGAACTGTTTTTATCAGGTCTGTTTTAATCAGTTTTCCAGAAGCGTTTTTATTTCAGTCGCCTCCGATTTACTGAAATCGCCGGTAATCTGGCATTTCCCCTGGCGGATCTCCATCTGCACTTTTGGTGCAGTAACCACCTTCCCCTGCAAAACAATGGCAATGTTCCTGCCAATGTTTTCCCTGGTCATCCGGGCCCAACTCTCATGTCCCTCCTTTGAAAAGGTGATGAGAAGATCATAGGAACCATTTATGGAGCTCTCCTGCAAGATTACGGAATGAATATCCTTCAGTCCCGGAGCAGGTTGCTGCGATATCCTGAGGGCATAGAGTGTCTTGCTGCCCGCCTCACTTTTCCATCCCCAGGCAAAGCGAAGGTCTTTCGGTAACCGGTTTTGAAACTCCTTTTCATGGATATGTTTCCATACCTCCTCTGCATCAGTTTCGGAACAGGTGCCCAAACGGGCACTTTCGGGATCGGTCTGGTCTCTGTTCACCAGTGTGAAGAACAAATCTCCCTTATCCAGCAAGCTTGTAATCTCTTTACTTTTATAGGTTTCAACAAAACCATTTGCAGTCTGGCCGATGATGTTTGTGAATCCTCCCATGGTCATGGAGAGAATAATCATTCCCATAACGATATATTTTATTGTTTTCATCATGTAATATTTTAATTAAAATAGTGGTTACCTGCATTTCTGCAGGGAATTTTAAATTGGGATTGTGGGGTGTGTCAGGCCAGGGGAAGATCGACCTTTTGAGCAGGCAGAAAAATGCGAATCCCTTTTTTTATTATGATTCCCGGGCTGTATTTCAGATAGCTCTCCCTGAAGAAAATGAACCTGGTGCGGATCCTGGTCGCAAGTACGAATTCTTTATGTTTGCATGAGAAAATGCATCCCTCCCTGAGCGGAGACCAGTCAATGATGAGAATGGTATGCGATGCCTCTGAGTTTTCATTGGGAACAATCCCGTGAAGGTTTTCCTTTAGCAACAGGGTTGATGAATCAGTCAGTTCTATATCTGCTTGAAAGGATTGACCTCCATTTAATCCGACCAAAAGGAGTAACCCGAAACTGATAAAAAGGAGCCGAAAGAATTGCCTCATGGATCAAAGATAGGAAATTCAGGATTCTTTCAGGTGTTTTGCCAGTTGTTCCGGATCCAGGTTCATTCCGTCGACGATATAAGTGGCACGGTTGTAAAAGAGCTCTCTGGTTTCAAGCAGGGTAGTGATGAAATGCAGTAACTCCTGCCTGGATTTTCCACGAATCAGGGGCCGGTTGGTTTTTGAATGTGTGAGGCGGTCTTTTAAAGCTTCTGGGGAGAGTTTAATGTACACCGTGTCACCATTTTGATTCATGGTCGACATCATCTCACCGTGGCACGGAGCACCTCCCCCGGTGGCAACCACCAGTTTCTCCCTTTTGCATAACTCAATCAGGATATCATGTTCCCACTTCCTGAAAACTTCTTCACCCAGTTCTGTAAAAATTACCGGGACTTTCATCCCTGAAGTCTCCTCGATGAGCTGGTCCATGTCCACAAACTCATACCCCATTTTCCTGGCTAGCCTGGAGCCCAGAGTGGTTTTGCCTGAACCCATAAATCCGATGAGAAATATTCTTGGTTTCATGTTACCACTCCAGCGTGAACTGCCCGTTTGGGTCCGAACGATCCTTGTCCTTCTTATCCTCTTTGGGTTTCACAACTTCCATGGGTATATCATCAGGGTTCTGCTTTGTTGCAGCACCCTCCTTCTTTGGTATTTCTGCCTTCTGTTTAGCCGGGGGAACCGAAGTCTTTTTCTCCGAAGGTTTTGTTACATTTTTTATTTCAACAGCCCCGGACTCCTTCTTTGCGGGTTCGGGCTTTACGGTTTTTTCAGTGGCTGAAACGGTCTCTGCTTCAGACTGTGTGGTTGATCGTCCCTCCAGTGGCTCAAGTTCCTCAACGATCTTTACTTCGTAATTGGAAAGACGTTTCCCCCTTGCTTTATAGCTTTTAACACCGATAAATTCGGCCACTTCGATGATCTCCGGATTGCGGTCGCGACTCTTTCCTCCAAACTTCAGTTCCAAACGCGGGTACTCCACCTCGGTGATGCGGATGAGCCGGGATCCGGGATGATCACCTATAAAACGAACCGATTTTACTACCGGTTCAATGTGAAACCTTTTCAGGTAGTAATACTGCTGCTCGGCATCATAATAGGCAGCCGACCAGATCTTTCCTTTTCTGAATTTTTCAATGATCAGAACATCATCTTCAAAATGGCTGCTCAAATCAAAATTGGTGGTTCTGAAATATCCAGATTTAGTGATCACCAGAATCTGATCATCTCCGGAAAATTCACCCAGGAAGGATCCGCGGGCATCCGCATTAAGTCTCATTACGTCATGGTCGAACCAGATTTTCCTGCCTCCCAGGGTGGAGACACCCCGCTCCTTCATCACAATTTTCTGAACCGAGAATTTTGTAAGAATATTTCCCTGGGCATCCCTGCCCTTAATGGCCAGTTCCGCAAAGTCCTGCTCGAAAACCGGGTTTTTCATCCTGGGCCTGGGTCTGAGGTGGATCCTTATTACCTCAGCCTCCCCATTGGGATTTGCGCTGAAATAAAGAATCTTAGTGTATTTATGCTCCTTACCGATGTTGTACTCCTTATCGCGTGTAATACCGGTAACTGGTGCCCTCTTCATCATCACATTGCCCGAGTTCCCATCGAAATAAATCACATTGTAAATGGTACGGTTGTCATTCTTTTTGAAAACAGCAGCATGGATGATATCCTTTCCCACAAATTGTTTGTCAGTTACCTTGGTTATCGTATAATTTCCGTTCCTGAGAAAAACGATGATGTCGTCGATATCGGAACAGTCGCAAACGTACTCATCCTTCCTGAGACCTGTTCCGATGAATCCGTCAGCAGCATTCATATAAAGCTTTTCATTGGCAACCACCACCTTGGTTGCCTCAATATTGGCAAAGTTTCTAAGTTCAGTTTTACGGTCCATCCCTTTGCCGTACTTCTTTTGGATATGCCGGAAATAGTTGATGGTGAAGTTAACAAGGTTGGCCAGGTCAGTCTTGATCTTCTCCATCTCCTCCTCCAGCGATTTGATCATTTCATCGGCACGCCTTGTATCGTATCTGGAGATCCGTTTGATTTTTATCTCGGTAAGCTTAACGATATCCTCAGTGGTCACCTCCCTGTGAAATAATTTTTTATAGGGATCCAGACCTTTGTCGATGGCTTCAATTACACTTTCCCAGGTTTCGCATTCCTCGATATCACGGTAAATGCGTTTTTCAATGAAAATCTTTTCGAGCGACGACATGTGCCACTCCTCCTCGAGCTCACCGAACCTGATCTCCAGCTCCCTTTTTAGCAGCTCCTTGGTATGTTCGGTATTGACCCTCAGGATTTCACTCACGCCCACAAACCTGGGTTTATCACTGTCGATCACACAGCAATTTGGAGATATGGAGATTTCACAATCGGTGAAAGCGTAAAGCGCATCAATGGTTTTGTCGGAAGAAACATTGGGTCCCAGGTGTACAAGGATCTCTACGTTTTCTGCAGTATTATCATCAATTCGCCTGATCTTGATCTTCCCCTTTTCGGTCGCCTTGATAATCGATTCAATAAGCACCCCTGTGGTTTTTCCATAAGGCAGATCCTTGATCACCAGGGTTTTGTTGTCAAGTTTTTCAATTTTCGCCCTGACCCTGATCGAACCACCCCGGATTCCGTCGTTGTAGCGGCTGATTTCAGCAAGTCCGCCCGTAGGGAAATCCGGGTAGAGCTCAAACTCCTTCCCCTGCAGGTGTTTAATGGCGGCATCTATGAGTTCATTGAAATTGTGAGGCAGGATCTTAGAGGACAACCCCACGGCAATCCCTTCAGCCCCCAGGGACAACAGAAGCGGGAATTTTACGGGTAGTGTGACAGGCTCGCGGTTCCTGCCGTCGTAGGATAATTTCCATTGGGTGGTTTTGGTGTTGAAAAGCACCTCGTTGGCAAAACCGGATAGCCTTGCTTCGATATACCTTGAGGCTGCGGCACCATCGCCTGTATAAATATTCCCCCAGTTCCCCTGCATATCCACAAGCAGTTCTTTCTGGCCCAGCTGTACCAGTGCGTCTCCAATGGAGGCATCCCCGTGGGGGTGATACTGCATGGTATTTCCGATGATATTGGCCACCTTGTTGTAACGGCCGTCATCGATCCTTTTCATGGCGTGCAGGATCCGCCGCTGTACAGGTTTTAGTCCGTCGATAATATCCGGAACTGCCCGTTCAAGGATCACATACGAGGCATAATCCATGAAGTAGTCTTCATACATACCACTCAGATGGGTGATCTTTACATCATCCACCGACTGTTCCTCTTCATGTGTTCCCTCCAGCGGAGTATCTTTGAAATCTGTCATTTTGGTTTAGTCAAATAGGAGGATCTTACGCTACCTCGACCGGGTCCTCTTCCACCCTTAGTCTGTTGATGATAAACTCCTGCCTTTCCGGGGTATTTTTTCCCATGTAGAATTCCAGTATCTCTTTAAGATCATCATCCTTCTTCATGCGAACGGGCTGAAGCCTGATCTCGGGACCAATGAAGTGTTTGAATTCGTCGGGTGAGATCTCGCCAAGGCCCTTAAAGCGTGTAATTTCCGGATTCTTCCCCACCTTGGCCATTGCAGCAAGTCTTTCCTCCTCACTGTAGCAATAATGGGTCTCTTTCCTGTTTCGGACCCTGAAAAGTGGGGTCTGCAGGATATAAAGATGCCGGTTGCGAACCAGGTTGGGAAAGAATTGCAGAAAGAAGGTGAGCAGCAGCAAACGGATGTGCATGCCGTCCACATCTGCATCTGTGGCGATCACCACGTTTTTGTATCGCAAACTGTCGATGCCGTCCTCAATATTCAGGGCAGCCTGGAGAAGGTTGAACTCCTCATTTTCATACACTACCTTTTTAGTGAGTCCGAAAGAGTTCAGGGGTTTGCCCCTGAGACTGAATACTGCCTGTGTGTTCACATCTCTCGATTTGGTGATGGAGCCCGAGGCCGAATCACCTTCTGTAATAAAGAGGGTGGATTCGTTTTTCCGCTCATCATTCCCGTTGTAATGAATCCTGCAGTCACGTAACTTCTTATTATGAAGATTCGATTTTTTTGCCCGCTCCCTGGCCAGTTTCTTAATACCTGATATGGCCTTGCGCTCCTTTTCTGATTCCTGGATCTTCTTTAAAAGCAAGGTAGCCGTCTCTCCGTGTTTATGCAGGTAATCATCCAGTTTGGAAGTGAGAAAATTCATGATGAAATTCCTCACCGAAGGGCCCTCCGGACCTATATCCTTTGAACCCAGCTTTGTTTTTGTCTGCGATTCAAAGACCGGCTCCTCCACTTTGATGCTTACCGCAGCAATGATAGAGGTCCGGATATCGGAGGCGTCAAAATCCTTTTTGTAGAAGTCACGGATGGTCTTTACCAGCCCCTCCTTAAAGGCAACCTGGTGGGTTCCGCCCTGTGTGGTGTGCTGACCGTTTACGAAACTGAAATACTCCTCGCCATACTGATTGCCGTGGGTGATGGCCACTTCAATGTCCCCGTTCTTCAAATGGATGATCGGGTATATACCCTCTCCGCTCATATTTTCCTGGAGCAGGTCAAGAAGTCCGTTTTTAGATTGAAATTTTTGTCCGTTAAAGGAGATTGTAAGCCCGGTATTGAGATAGGTATAGTTCCGGAGCATAGTCTCAATATACTCATTGATATATTTGAACTTCCCGAACAGAGCGTGGTCTGGTTCAAATATAATCTCGGTTCCGTCCTTCTCTGTGGAATTGCGAAGCGGATGATTCTTAACGATCTCCCCCTGGCTGAAATCCACAACCTTTGCTTTTCCTTCACGAACTGCCTGTATGGTAAAACTCGATGAAAGTGCATTCACCGCCTTGATTCCAACGCCGTTGAGTCCCACTGATTTTTTAAAAACCTTGGAGTCGTATTTGGCCCCGGTGTTCATTTTGGAGGCCACATCAACCACCTTCCCAAGTGGCACTCCCCGGCCAAAATCCCTGATGGTGACACGGTGTTCGTTGAGGCTCACTTCAATGGTCTTTCCAAACCCCATCATGTATTCATCCACGGAGTTGTCAAGTACCTCTTTCAGGAGGATATAAATCCCATCATCGGGAAGGGTGCCGTCTCCCAGCTTCCCGATGTACATCCCCGGACGCTTTCGGATGTGCTCCTTCCAGTCAAGGGTCCGGATGGTGTCGTCAGTATAATTCTCGATCATATCAATCTCTCTGTTAGGCGATAACGCCTTTGAAGTTCACCAGAAGGGGAATTCCTCGCAGTTGCACAAATATAACCAAAAGTATCTCCCCGGCGAATCTCAGTTTTCAACAGAGATTCTTAAAAAATGGTTGAAAAGAGAGTATGATCAACTCCATAAAACTGCCTCAACCTCCATCCTGGAGCGGATTCCCGATCGATAGGTTCCGGAGGTGTCAAAATCCCAGTTCCACTTTTCACTCCTGGTGCCTTCCGGAAGTGGGGTGAAGAGCAACGATTTTACCTCATGGGTACCATCCCTGTGTATACTGATCTCCCGGGTATCGGTGATGAGGCAGCCTGGTTTTTTTGTGATCCACTGGAGGTGAAACGACTGAATAAGGGTGCGAATCTGGTTTAGAACTTTTGTTTCAGCACGGCAATGTTTGGAAAGGTAGTCGCATAGGATGATATCCAGCTGATTCAGGAGGTTTACCGATATATATGCCGAAGGAGCAATTGAGGTAAGCGGTGGAGTGAGCCTCAATGTTTTTAACAGATCTTCAACGGTTCCCTGGCCCTTTTCGGAGGTGAATCGCCAGATGTGTTCAATGGCACCCCCGGTGAGGTCCTCTTCCAGCAGGATTACATTTTTAAGGTTCTCAACTTTTTTCCTTATCTGCGGTGGATGGTATATATCCACAAGATATACCTTTTTGAAACTTTGAAGCAGGTCATCCAGCGGGACATCGAGTAACCACCCGCTGCCCAGTACTGCCACCGAACCGGCACCATTTTCTCCCTGATTGCGTGTTGTGAAGGCCGATTTGATAAAGTCCCGGGTCCGGTCCAGGTGTCCTCTCCAGTTTGAGCTCTCACGAAAATAGCGGTTCAGGATCCCCTGCTGATCCTGCAGGTATCCCATTCGTCTTAATATCCTTTTCCGAATTCCCATTTCACTCCTTTTCAAGAATAGCCAGTCCGGCCTCCATTCTTTCCCTTGTAAGCTTCATCAGCGATCTGACATCAAGGGTTGAAACAGTATGGGCCGGGATTTCGTCAAGAACCCTGATACGGATATGGGCTTTTCCCATGATCCAGGAGCTTCCCGGGAAGGTATTTTCAGATCCGGTGTGGACCATGGGGATGATGGGACAACCGGTCTTTTTAGCCAGCAGGAAGGCTCCCTCCTTAAAAGCACCCATGCTCCCGGTTTTAGAACGGGTACCTTCAGGAAAAAGCAGAACAGAGGAACCCCTTTTTATCTCTGCCTCGGCACGGGCGATGAATTTGCTCCCCGACCTGAGCGAATAACGATCTACGGGAATGGCGCGGGTCAGTTTTAGTACCATACCCACAAAAGGCATTCTGAAATTTTCAGATTTGGAGGCCCATTTAAAATGCCTGCGGATTTTATAATGGGAAAGGATGTCAACCTGCGACCGGTGGTTTGAAACGATCACCGAAGGCCTGTTCCGGGAAATCTTCTGACGGCCCTCTATTTCAAACTTCCAGTAGATGATAATCGACCGGAAGATCCAGGCCCACAGTGCGCTCATCAATTGAGACGTCGCTCTCCGGCGGTCCCACCAGAAGGTAGATACCCATACAAGCACGAAAAACGGAGTGAAAATTATGGAGGAAAGGACCATGGCTATCCAGGCCGGAACAGAGTATATTTTATAGCAGAGGAGCTTCATCATTCCCTTTTACAGCCGCAAAATACAAATAATGGTGTACGATTCTGATTGGAATCAGGAGGAATTCTTTTATTTTTGGGCTTTTTCATTGATTTTGTTGATATTATAAATGTCAAATACACCCCATTTTATTTTTCTTGTTTTAATGGCTGTGCTGTCAGGGGGTTGTGTAGAAAGATATTATCCCGGGGAGGATGACCTGAAAACAGGCACCCTGGTTATCAATGCCCATCTGACCGACCAGCCGGGGTACCAGGAGATAGAGGTCTCCAGGTCGGTTACCCTTCTTTATCCATCTTACGATCCTGTGAGCGGCAGTTTTGCCCGGCTCATACGGGAAGACGGGGAGCTTAGGGAGTTTTCCGAATCAAGACCCGGTTTTTACGGTTGCAATCTGGACGAAGCTTTCCTGCAAACGGGATTCTCCTATATGCTGCATCTGGTAACACCCGATGGCAGGGTGTATGAATCCGGGTTCGATGAACTCAGGCCGGTACCCGGAATAGATTCTATTTACTACGAGGTGGAATCGGCCACTTATCTGACCGAGGATGATTCCATTGGCGGAATCAGGTTTTATATCGACTTCACTTACGATGATCAGGCCTATGATTTTATCAGATGGGAGGTTACCGAAACCTATGAGTTTCATAATCCGGATATGGAGGCATTCATATGGGACAGGGACCGCAGGGTAAAACCTCTGCCCGATACCAGCAACTACAGGGTATGTTACATCACCAAAGAGCTTTCGGAAATACACAGTATGTCGCTGGGATATCTCGATTTCGGTATCTACATCAGAAAACCTTTCTCCTTTGTCCCCAATGATCAGCTGGAACAGAAACTGAAACATAAATACAGTGTACTTATAAAACAGTTCTCCCTGGGCGAAGAGGCTTTTCATTACTGGGATGAGTTGAAGAAAACTTCACAGGAACAGGGGTTTCTGTTTGATCGTCAACCCGCACTGTTAAAATCAAATATCTACAATGTCAATGATGAAAGTGAGATCATTCTCGGTTTTTTCAGCATGGCAGGAGTAAGCATGGCCCGGGGATTTGCCGAGAAACCCGAGGGACTGGACCTGAGTTTGTATGAATGGTACTGTTTTCCTGTGGACAGGGGACCGCGCGGACCGGTGTCCATCAGTGATCTGCCCCTTTATTTTGCCCGGGCCTGGAGGGATGGTGTATCCGTTTATGCTGAGGTGAACAAGCATTGTGTGGATTGCCGGGCGTATAAAAACAGTACTCATATTAAACCCGGCTACTGGTAGGGAGAAGTTTTTTTAAGTAATTTGGCACACTTGATGAGAATAGTAAAATCCCTGACAATGATTTTGGTGGTGGCCCTTTTGGGTTTGTTAAAGCTTTACCCCCAGCAGCCATCCATAACCGATTTTCTGGCCCAGTGTGAAAGGAGGTATGGAAGTGATGCCGACCTGGTGAACGGGGAAAAGTATTTCTACCCATATGCCCAATCTCTTGGAGATCCTTTTTTCTTTCCTGAAACACGCAGTGCTTCGATAGCCATTCATGGCAAGGAGTTTGAAGGGCAGTTGCTGAGGTATGACATTTTCAATCAAAAACTTATACTCGATTATCAAAATGTTTATGGAGCCAGTTCGAGCCTGGTTTTAAGGAATGAGTGGGTGGAGTCTTTTGCCTTTGAGGGACAACGGTTTAAAAGGATGCAGGGTCCTGATGGTCAGACGGGCTTTTTCCAGGTGGTATCCGAAGGCGCCATAGAGTGCTTTTATTACTGGAATAAGAAATACCTGTTGAACCTTACATCCGGGGTACAAAATTACTATTTCACAGACCCGGTTAAAGCCTCGTTTATAAGGATTGACGGGAAATTCTTCCCCTACAGGAACAACGGGAAATTTCTGAAAGCATTTGACCCGGAACTTCAAAAACCGATCAAGCAGTTTATGAGGCAATCCAAAATAAAAGTGAAGACAGCCTCTGATTCTCAGATGCGGCATATCATTGAATACTGTAACTCTCTTTCTCATGAAGTACCGTAGTCTCTTATTTTTTCCGGTTCTGTTGCTCTCCCTGACTTCCCTGGCACAGGGGGATGTGGAGCGGGTGAATATCCGGATTTCAGGCGAGAGATTTGAAAATTTTGCAGGTCAGGTCGAAGCGCAGACCACCCTGGTGATTTACTACAACAATGATTGGTTCTCAGATCGGTTATTTACCTGCGAGGCGGATTCGGTTCGGGTGGAGGATGCACTTTCACAAGTATTAAAGGGTACCGGTCTTTATTTCAACAGGGTTGGGGGTGATCGCATTATTATTTTACCCGAGAAACGCCTTCACATGAATCTTCCGGTACTTTCCACTTCCTCAGGTAACTTCCAGGAAAGTCAGGAGGGCGGGGCCTATCTGGGGGTCAAGAATGACCAGTATCTGACCGGTACCCGGCCTGAAAAGATGGTCCGTACCATCGAGGTTGGTGAACGGGGTGCCTCCATTGCCCGGGGCGTTGCCCGGGTAAAGGGAAAACTGGTTAATATCGCAAACGGGGAACCTGTAATGGGGGCCACCATGGTGGATCTTGGATCGGGGAAAGGAGCCGTTTCCGATCAGAACGGAAATGTGACCATGGCCCTGATGCCCGGTAGTCATACCATGCATTTTAGCTTTATCGGGATGGAGAGTGTGGATGTTACCATGGAGGTCCATTCCGACGGAGATTTCCGGATTGATATGCAGCCTGCAGTCATTGCCCTGGACGAGGTCCAGATTATGGGTGAACAGTATCGTGAGATCAATACTACCGATATCGGGGTGGAGCGCTTCAGCATGAACTCCCTGAAGTCGGTTCCGGTTTTCATGGGTGAACGGGATGTGATCAAAATCTCCAAGTTGCTTCCCGGGATTACCAGTGCAGGAGAGGCCTCGGTTGGAGTGAATGTAAGAGGGGGAAATGTGGATCAGAATATTTTTTACCTCGACCGGATTCCGATTTACAATACGTCACACCTGTTTGGTTTTTTCTCGGCTTTTAATTCCGACATCATCAGGGATTTTTCAATCTATAAAGGGAATGTACCTGTGAACTATGGAGGCAGGCTCTCCTCGGTCTTTAATATCCTTACCCGTAAGGGAAATAATAAATCCTTTACAGCACATGCAGGGATCAGCCCGGTTTCGGCCCATGCCACCGTAGAGGGACCTATCCGTAAGGAGCACTCCTCGTTCATGGTAAGCGGTCGCTCTTCATATTCTGACTGGATCCTGAATAAAATGCAGGATCCTTTGATTCGTGACAGCGATGCATCTTTTTATGATTTTTCGGGGTCCCTAAACTTTCAGCCCAACGAAAAAAATGTTTTTAATGTGCTTTATTACCAGAGCTTTGATAAGTTCAGGTACAGCAACCTCAGCGATTACGAGTATACCAACCGGGGTGGTTCTGCCAGCTGGGAGAAACAAATCTCTCCGGCGCTCTCGTCCAAAGTGACCGGGACCATCTCCTCCTACCAGTTTGCCAATACAGATCAGAGCGAAATTTCAAGGGCTTATACCCACGAGTACATGCTTAATCACAATGAATTACTGTCGGAGTTTCAGTGGGTACCGGCTCTTCACCACAGGATTGATTTTGGGGCCAGCATGATCTATTACCGCCTGGACAGGGGTGTGGTGGAACCTTACGGCGCTGCATCCATCAGGAATCCAACCGACCTGGGCTTTGAACATGCCATGGAAGGAGCTCTGTTCCTCAGCGATAATATCGAGGTAACCAAATGGTTTGATTTATCTGCCGGGTTGAGGTACAGTCTCTACTCATATCTTGGCCCCCAATCCGTAATGCTCTATGAGGAGGGAAAACCAAAATCTGAGAATGCGATTACCGATTCCCTCACCTTTGGGAATTTTGAGCCGGTTAATTTTCATTCCGGACCGGAAATCCGGGTGGCTGTTAATCTGAAGACCGGGCCCCAAACCTCGTTAAAGTTATCATTTAACCAGATGAGGCAATACCTGTTTATGCTGACCAATACGGTGACCATTTCTCCCACCGACCAGTGGAAGCTGTCGGATTATTACATCGATCCTCAATCCAGTTACCAGTATACCGGAGGAATCTATCATATCTTTCCGAAAGCGGGGCTCTCCACATCCATAGAAGCCTATTACAAAAGCTCTGCCGATATTGTTGAATATAAAGACGGGGCGGATTTTATCACCTCTCCGTTGACAGAAACAGTGGTTCTGCAGGGTTTACAGGATGCCTACGGTCTGGAGGTTATGATTCAGAAAATTTCCGGGAGGCTGGATGGCTGGATCAATTATACCTACTCCCGATCGGAGATGCTGGTTAGGGGAGAGGCTGATTATGAATCCATCAATAACGGAAATTCCTATCCCTCCAATTTTGACAGACCCCATGTATTTAATTTGGTGGCTAATTACAGCCTCAACCGCAGATTCTCGGTGAGCTCAAATCTGGTTTATATGTCGGGGCGTCCGGTCACCTATCCCACCTCACTTTATTACATTAATAATATTGCATACATCGATTACTATGCAAGGAACCAGTTCAGGATTCCGGACTATTTCAGAATCGATCTTTCATTGAATATTGAAGGGAATCTTAAATCTGATAAATTCATGCACTCTACCTGGAGTATAAACGTTTACAATCTGCTGGGAAGGAATAATCCGCAAAGCATCTATTTCACTCCCCATGAATATTATATTAAAGGTTACTCTTTTTCCGTGATCGGTGTTCCGGTATTTACAATATCATGGAATGTCAAACTGGGTAATTATGAAAGTAATTAAGGGGATATCTTATCTTTTCGTGTTGTGGTTTTTCACCGGTTGTGTGGAACGCTATTACCCGGACGAGGACGAAATTTTCACCGGGACCCTGGTGATCAATGCCTCCATTACCAATATTCAGGGGATTCAGACCATCCAGATCTCCAGGTCGGTCGATCTGGTCTACCCGGAGTTTATCCCCGAATCGAGCTGCATGGTAGAGGTGGAGAACCTGTCGGGTGAGAAGATCTCCTTTTCCGAATCGAAGCCCGGATATTACATTGCAGAAGTTCCCGGCGGGTTTATGAGGTACGGCCAGCAGTACATGCTGAGGGTAGTCACATCGGACGGAAATCTATATCAATCTGATTACTCAACCTTAAAACCACCTACTGCCATCGACAATATATATTTCGAAAGAGAATCCTTTCCCACCGCTGATCCTGATCAGTTTATTGAAGGAATCCAGTTTTACATCGATTTTAAAGTGGATGCCGATTCATCTGAATTTATGCGCTGGGAGCTATTGGAGACCTACGAATTTCACAATCCCCCCTATGAAGGGTATATCTACAGTTTTGACCGGGTACTCCGGAGACTGCCTGATAGTCTGGACGATCGTCAATGCTGGATTACCGGACATGTGAATGCCATGTATACCCTGGATGCGGCAAACATGACCAATGGCAGCTACACCTACATGCCGCTTCATTTTGTCTCCAATGAAACCCAGCGGCTGAGCTATGGCTACAGCCTTTTGGTGAGGCAGCATTCCCTGGATGCACCGGCTTTCAGGTACTGGGACGAATTGAAGAAGAATTCCCAATCACAGAGTGGTATATATGACCGCCTGCCCTCAATCACCCCGGGAAACATCAGTAATGCGGATGATCCCCAGGAGAGGATTCTCGGATTTTTCGGGGTCTCCGGGGTTACTGAAAGGCGGATATTCGTGAAGGATGTGGAGGGACTGCAGAAATATGATGTGAGGTTTTGTTATCCCTATCCTGAGCCACCCCGCTTCAGATACCTGATGACGGGCGACCTGCCGGTTTATTGCTCCAGGGCCCTTGACCCTTTAACGGGAGCGCAACATTTTGGTGAGACAATTCTTGAATGTCTCGATTGCAGGATCAGGGAAGGGAGTTCAGGTGATCCTCCCGATTTTTGGCCAACAGATTGAAAGATATGAGATACAGAACCATCATTACATCATTTTTGCTGGGATATGGACTCCTGCTTGGTGCCCAGGTTAAGAATGAGGGATTGGTATTACTTACCGACAGGGGACACTATATCAGTGGGGAGACCATCAGCTACCGGGCACTCTACAGAAAACCTGAAGGAAGTGGAGCAGAAGGATTGAGCCGTGTTCTCTACGTGGAGCTGATCATGCCCGGCGGGACTCCGCTTGTGCAGGGCAAGGTGCTGCTTGATGACCACGGAGCCACCGGAACCATTGACATACCCGAAAACCTCTCCTCCGGCACCTATTATCTGAAAGCCTATACCAGGTGGATGCGGAATTGCGGTCCGGAAGGTTTTGTTTATACCTCCATTCGGATTTATGATCCCTTTAATGATCAGGTGCTCCCGGTGGATCCGGCAGTGTGGGAGCCGAAAGCCCCCGGAGATTTATTGTCCCGGAGCGGGAATCATTCTCCTGAAATGCTGGAGTGCAAAATGGAGCAGGATCGGATCCGGTCCCGGCAGGAGGTGGTAGTCCAGCTGACCTGGAAATTCCCGTCACCTGCCGATCTGACCGTTAGCGTGGCAAGGGCGGGACTTCATGGGGAGCAGATTTACCTTAGCCCCGGTTGTCCTGTAAATTTACTCAACTCAACCGAAATCCTTCCCGAAACAAAGGGGCTTTCCATGACAGGCCGGGCAGTTAACTCCTCAGACGGATCAGCGGCACCCTATGCAACCATATATGTCTCCGTGCTTGGGGCGGAGAAGGACTTCTTCTGTAACTATTCTGATTCGTCGGGAAGGTTTTATTTCTCCTTCCCCGGTTATATTGGGTACAGGGATCTGTTTGTTTCCACCTACCATTCAGAATATGATGATCTTGAGTTGCTGATTGACAGGGACTTCAGTCAGGATGACCTGCAGCTTCCCTCTTTCAGCGTGCAACCTGACGATTCGCTTAAAGCTGTTATTACAGAAATGTCGGTGAATGCGCAGATCTCACAGCAATACTATCCCTTCAAGTGTGGTGGTTCCCCAGGTGGATCGAAGTGAAGAACTGCTCTTTTACGGGAATCCCGTCTCCACGATCTATTTTGATGATTTCATCCGGCTTCCAAACCTGGAGGAGTATTTCGTTGAGGTGGTTCCGCAGGTAGCCGTCAGAAAGAGCAGGGGTGTCCGCAGGCTCGTTTTACTGGGAGAGCATCCCGACCTGGCGATCTATCCACCGTTGCTGATGATCGATGGTGTGGCCATTTTTGATGTGGAAGCAGTTCTTGCAGTCTCCCCAAGACAGATCGAACGAGTGGAGATTGTTAATGCTCCATACATCAGGGGAAATGTTACTTTCGGAGGGATAATCAGCCTGATTTCCAGGAATAATGACCTGGGTTATATCGATCTTCCCTCATCCGGTTTGCTGGTCAGCTACAGGATGCTTGATATACCCGCTCATGGCTCCATTTTAGACGGGGTAACCGATCCCCGGCTTCCCGATGTGCGCAATACACTCTATTGGAATCCCGGACTTCAGCTGGATCCTGATCAAAGCCGGAACATATCCTTTCGCACTTCAGATCAGAAAGGAGACTATGAGATTCTGATCAGGGGAACCGACACCTCAGGTAAGTTTTTTGAAAAGCGGATGGGATTTACCGTCGAGTAATCCGGTTACCTTCGCTCATGGTGTGCCTCAATGTAGGGTTTGAACCGTTCCCAAAGAAAGTGTTCCCATACCTGCCGGACCATTTCCGGTGTTTCCGGGGTAAATTCTCCAGCCCCGTTTACATTGAGGGTTAACTGTGTCCCTTCAGGTTCGGAGGGTTTCAGGGTGTAGGTACATACAAGGGTCAGTGCCTGACCCGACAATCCCAGCGGACCCTCCATCCTCAGCATCTCGCCCCGTTTGGCAAAGATTACCGTTGCGTGTAACGCACCATTTCCCGATTCATCAAAAATTTCATAAAAACCTCCGCCCGGCCAGGGCTCAATGAATAGTTTATAGGGACTGGTTGAAAAAGAGTGATCCCACCACTGACTGATATCGCCGGTAATATGATCAAATATAAAAAAGGGATCGCCCGGGTAACTGAAATTCATTTCAAACTGAAAGGTTTTGGAAACATCCTCCGTCCTGCTTGTTTTGCAACTGACAGCAAATATGAAAATAGCCAGGATGATTGTCATGGTATTGGGAAGTTGGATCCGTCTCATTGGATGATCTTTTAGTCTATAACAACTGTTAAATAAAATGGATCAACTAAATGGCTGTTTATTCTATCTTTAGGCCAGGATGACTGCCGGGAAAAGTTTTAACAGGGTGGAGGTGCTGGACCAGGACTCCTTCGAGAAGCTGTTCAGGAGTTTCTTCCCGCCACTGATGGTATTTGCAAAGAAGATGCTTGTGGATGAGGATGATGCCCGTGAAGTGGTCCAACAGGTATTCATATCGGTCTGGGAGAAGCGACAGGAGATCGATCTCTCCACCTCCCTGAAAACCTACCTTTTTACCTCTGTTCACAACCGCAGTCTGAATGTGATCCGTGACCGGAAGAAATTTTCACCGGCCGATCTACCGGATCTGACTGGTGAATGGGATGTGAGCAATGTGATTGAGGCCATGGAGCTGGAAGAGAAGATCATGGAGGTAGTCAGCTCTCTGCCGGAAAAATGCAGGGAAGTCTTCGAACTGAACCGTTTCGACGGGCTGAAATACAGTGAGATAGCCGGGCGTTTGAATATCTCGGTAAAAACGGTCGAGAACCAGATGTCGAAAGCCCTCAGGATATTGCGTGAAAAATTATCTAAATACATGACCATCCTGGTATGGCTGATTATGCAAACAATGAATTAAATAAGTCGTGGTGGCATGGGGGTAATGTTGATTTGAAGTGTGTAAATAGTGAGCATGACTGTGAATGATCCTCATATTGTTTTTAACAGCCTGATAAGCAGGTTCCTGTCCGAAGAACTCTCTTCCGGGGAGCTGGCTCAATTCAGGCAGGCTTTGTTGCAGGAACCTGAATTGAAGCTCAGGCTGAAGGAGTTCAGGGAGATCTGGGATTCGATGGATGGGATGGCTGAGCAGCAGCGCTATGACCTCGATGCGGAGTGGGCGTGCACTGAGTGGAAAAATCCCTGACCTCAGGGTTGACCAGGCCCCTTCCGGGAAAGGGCGCACACTGCTCTACTACACCTACAGGATCGCAGCGGTGCTGCTGGCAGGTGTCATCTTCTCCTTTGCATGGATTTATGCTACAAATATGGCAGGTACGCAGGTAGTGGAGGCCCGGATGGATCCCGTGGAAATTCTTTTGGAGGACGGAACACAGGTGATACTCAACCGGAATTCAAAAATCAGGTACAGGAAAGAGTTCAGTGCATCATCCAGGGAGATCACACTTAACGGTGAGGCGTGGTTTGATGTGGCGGGGGACAGCACCCGGCCTTTTGTTATTGATGCCGGCAGGGCCATGGTAGAGGTGATCGGAACCAGTTTTAACGTAAATGCATACAAAGAGAGTCCCACCGTCGAAATTACAGTGGAAAGCGGGGTTGTTTCGGTAAGTGCAAAAGAGGACAGGGACAAACAGATTATTCTAAGGGCCGGTAACAGCGGAAGCTACAACAGCAACAGCCATGAGCTGTCGCTTGTTCCTGTATATCATCCCAATAACCTTTCATGGAAAACCAGGAATCTCTATTTTGAGGATACCCCCCTCCGCGATGTGGCCCATCTGATCGGGAAGGTTTACAATGTCAGTGTAGTGATTCCAAATGAAGAGCTGGGCTTGTGCCCAATTACTGTTACTTTCAGTGACCAGAGCCTGGAAGCGGTGCTTAATGTACTTGAAATGACGCTCGATCTTCAGATCTCCCGCTCCGGTGAAAACATCACATTGAACGGAACAGTTTGTATTGAATAGAGAAGGATATGCAGGGCAGCGTTCTGAAAATAGGGGCACTCCTTATCCTGGTGCAGCTGATCACATGCCAGGCACAGGGACGGCAGACCGGGATGGACGCACCCATCACCCTTCATGCAGACTCCATACCCCTGAGGGAGATCCTTGACAGGCTGGAGGAGCAGACCGGACTCAGTTTCGCATACTCTAACCGGCTGTTTGATGATCAGGCGGCTATGACGATCCATGTGGAAGGGAGCACTCTTAAACCGGTTCTTGACCTTCTTTTTGCCCGGCAGGAGATCAGGTACGAGGTGATTGAACGACAAATTGTGTTGAAACGGGCCAGGCGTTTAAAGGTGGATGTGGATGCTTCTTTCAATGTTCCGGTGGATGAGATGCCCGTCCGTTTTACAATCAGCGGCTCTGTAAAGGATGCTTTTACCGGGGAGGTCCTGATCGGTGCCACGGTGACCATTCCGGGCGGCTTACAGGGGACTATTTCAAACGAATACGGTTTCTTCTCGCTTACCCTGAAGCAAAGGATTGATCAACTGATCTGTTCCTTTGTGGGATACAGGGCAAGCGTCATCCCGGTGTCCGGACCGGAAAACCAGAGCCTGCACTTCGCCCTTGTGAAGGAAGTTTCCCGCCTGAGTGAAGTGACTGTTTATTCTGATGATGAATCCACTCTCATCAGGACTACGGGAAGTTCGGGGCGACAGCTTACTCCGGAAGCCGTAAGCAATATGCCAGCCCTGTTTGGAGAGAAGGATGTGATCAAGTCGCTGGCTGCCATTCCCGGGATCAAGTTTTTCGGGGACGGATCCACCATTTTCTATGTGAGGGGAGGGGGCAGGGACCAGAACCTGATTACCATTGATGAGGCCCCCATTTACAATCCCACCCACCTGCTGGGATTCTTCAGTACCATTGTGCCTGATGCCATTAAGGATGTGCAGGTTTACAAGGGTGATTTCCCTGCCAATTACGGGGGGAGACTCTCCAGTCTGATCGATGTCCGCACCAAGGACGGGAATATGAGCCGCTTCGGATTTGACGGCAGTGTGGGCCTGTTGTCATCACGCCTCTCCCTGGAGGGTCCGATCTGGAAGGAGCACATCTCATTTTTCATTTCCGGCAGGAGATCCTATATCACAAAACCAGTGCAGCAATTTAATCCAAGGATCAATGACCTGCACTTCTCTGACCTGCATATGAAGCTGAATTATAACATCAATCATAATAACCGTATCTTTTTCAGCATTTATAACGGGGTGGATAACTTTGAACAACAAAATAACTCCGAACAATCGTCGGGCATCAACTGGAAGAACAGCACCTATACACTCAGGTGGAACCACCTCTATTCCGACAGGCTTTTTTCAAACCTGAGCATCCTTGGATCCATGTACGATTACTACCTGAATACAGATATTGAGGATCGGGATTACTGGCAATCACATGTGGATAATGTGAGCATCAAGTACGATTTCACCTGGTACCATAAACCCTCTTCGACTTTCAGATTTGGTGTGCTCTCCGCTGCTCATTTCTATAATCCGGGGAACTACTACCTTGGCGGAATCGAATTTGATCCCGGACTGGACCTCTCGACCAGGCGTTCAAGGGAATTGGCAACCTATCTTTCCAACCAGTTTGTAATCAATGAGGAATTTTCAATCCGGGCGGGACTCCGGCTCACAGCCTGGCAGAATCTGGGTCCGGCCACCGAGTATGAAATCGTGAAAAGTACCGGGGGAGATTTCGAGACCGACAGCCTTGCGGTTACCGGGTATCCTGCCGACAAGGTTTATCACACCTCCCTTTCCCTGGATCCACGCCTTAGTCTCATCTACCGGCCTTCCGGACGACATATCATAAAGGGGAGCTACAACCGCACCAGTCAGTTCCAGTTTCTGATCACAAACTCCATCAGCCCCTTCACCTCCCTGGAGGTCTGGTTACCCTCAGGGCCCAACGTCAGACCACAGGTGGCCCACCAGTTTACTCTGGGATATACATACAGGTTCGGATTGCCCGGTCTGAGTTTCGACATCGAGGGGTATTATAAGGTGATGAACAACATCATCGATTACCGGGATCATGCCCGGATGCTGATGAATCCGCTGGTGGAATATGAACTGCGCTTTGGCACCGGGAAGGCTTATGGTCTGGAGATGATTCTCAGTAAAGATAAAGGAAAGCTCAATGGCTGGGTCTCCTACACCTACTCCAGGGCCTTTTACCGGGTGGAGGAGATCAACCAAGGAGAACTCTACCCCGCCTATTCCGACAGACCCCACGATTTTTCAATCTTCCTCTCATGGACTTTACTTCCGAGACTCACCCTTACGGGAAATTTTACCTATATGACAGGGGCACCCTATACCATGCCCACCGGCTTTTATTATTACGATCTTCACCAGGTACCAGTCTATGCCCTTAGGAACAACAGCAGACTTCCGGATTATCACCGGCTCGACCTGGGCCTGAACTGGAAACTTGGAAAGAGAGATCAAAAATTCCGGCATGAGTTGATTTTTTCGGTTTACAACCTTTACAACCGGAAGAATCCGGTGGCATTGCATTTCAACAAGATCGAAGATCAAAATGGTAACTTTGTGGTTCCTTACGATTTCTATTCCAATCCACCTCTGGAGTCCACCCATTTTTACCTTTACGGCATTGTACCTTCGGTATCCTATCATTTTACATTCTGATCCATGAAGTCAAGCCCTCCAAATATCACATTCCTTATTCTGACCAGGCTGCTGTTGCCTTCACTCCTGCTGTGGATGTGCGGCTCCTGTACCGAGAAAATCGACTGGCAGCTGGAGTACCAGCAGACCGACCTGATGGTGGTGGAGGGGAAGATCACCAGCGAATCAAAACAACATGAGGTGATCCTCAGCTGGCCTGTCTACGCAATGAATACCACGCCCCAACCGGTGACCGGGGCGATTGTTGGGATCAATGATGCACGGGTGACTCATCCCCTGACGGAGGATCCCGCCAGGCCGGGGGTCTATCTGACCGATAGAAATTTTGCCGGGGAGGTGAACAAAGGCTACCAGTTGCGCATCCAGTATGGGGAGAAGCGGATCAATGCCGTGGCCTTCATGAGGGCAGTGGAGCCTTTTCCCAATATGAGGCTCCAAAGGGTTCAGGATCATCCGCCCCTTTATGAAGCATACATCAGTGACCAGAACGGTCCCTCCATCATCAGGATGGAGCTGGACTGGAGTCACGTTCGCGGTTACGATACCCTTCCGGCGCATGAGAACCATGCCCTGATCTATCATTATACCTTAAGTACTGTGGATGTGAACCGTATCTTCAGCCCTGACAGGGAACATGTCTACTTCCCACCGGGTACCCTTGTTTACCGTGAAAAGGAGTCCGTATCCCGTGCTTACGAGGAGTTCCTCAGGGGCATGCTCTCGGAAACCGACTGGAGGGGAGGGGTTTTTGATGTCTTACCCGGCAATGCCCGCACCAACCTCAGCGAAGGAGCCATCGGCTTTTTCACCGCAGCCGACGTGATTCGTGATACGGTTGTTATTGAATAGAACCTTCTATTTCATCGGATGGGTGGAATGAACTTACTTTCAGAAGTAATTACTATTCAGGATATCGACCTGGATAGTGGAATGATTTACATCCGGGCAACGATCAGGACCACTGCCAGTACATTAACCCTTATTGAGTTAGTTTTACAAAAACCAAAGTTACATGATGAAAGAATGGTGTTAATGATCCTGTCAATACCAGCTAAATAACCTGGACAACTTGCAAAGCAAACTGGAAAAGTTCTACCCCATAAATCAGAACATAAGTGAGTAATAATCGTTAAATTTGTAGAAAACAATGTCATGGGAACAGCAGAGTTAAGAAAAGAGGTTCGAAGCGTGATCAATAAGGCAGATGATAAGTTCCTGAAGAAAGTCCTTGCCTTGGCCAAGAGCTACGAAGAGGAAGAAGAGGACTACACCCTTCCCGGACCTCCGATGGATGTTGAAACCTACAGGAAAAGGATCCTGAAGGCAAGCGATAGTGCAAAGGCTGGCAACTACATCACTTCAGAGGACCTGGAAAAGGAGATGGAGCAGTGGTAAAAAGGAATTACAAGGTTGTCTGGCAAGTCGAGGCAAGATCCTCACTTCGTAAGATTTACAACTACATCAAGAAAAGAGAATCCAAGGAACAAGCAACCCGTGTAAGATCAGAGATCAAGGAAGAGGGCGACAGCCTTGGTTTTATGCCCCACAAATACACGATGGATCCCTTTTTAGAAAAGTACCCCAGGAATATCCGCTTCAAGACAATCTGGAGTTATAAGCTGGTCTATGAAATAACGGAGGAACATATCGTTATTCTTGATGTGATCCACACTAGCCGGAATCCTGAAAACATGAAACTGGTCCGATAATGATCCTCAATCCCCACCCGCTTGAAACCTTTGAGACGTTTTTTTCCTTTGTAAGGATCAATATATCAATCCAATAAAAATTATTTCGCATTTTCTTTCATTCATCCGTAGGGGTAGGGGATGGATTTCTGTGTGATATAAGTGAATCAACAAAAATGGAACAAAGAACCATTTAAAATATTCACTAAAAACCAGAAATCATGAAAAAGTTATCTTTCTATTCTTTTGTTGCGCTGCTGCTCGGTGCAATTTTTTTCACTGCATGTGATAACTCCTTTAACCAGGGCCCGGAGCCGGAGGAATCCATTCTTCCCGCGGAGCTGACCGTGGAAATCCCCACGGCGCTTTCTGCGGATGCCTCCATGTATAAAAGTGCCATGGTGGATACCCTGAAAGGGCGGGAGATCTACGGACATCTGCGCTTCTTCATTCACACCGGTGACCATGCCGGCCGCATTACCAGGCATGTGATGATGGCCATTAAAAGGTTTAAAATCGACCAGGTAATCAGCCTGACCTATGTAAGTGAGGATGACGGCAGGGTTAAGAACCTGGTGGTGGTTGAAGCTCCCGAGTTTGAGGGTCGTACCTGGGAGTATGGCCTGACCATTACCGATGCCGAATCGGAAGGAAATGAGGATGGCGGAAAGGGAATGCAGGTCTTCTGGAACAGCAGTCCCAGGGAGGGGATTACCATTATCAAGCCCTGCAATCTTGATCAGAGCAATGAGAGGGAACTGGCCACAGCAATGTACCGGATTGACTACAGCGGTGCCGGTGACATGGGCTATGACCGCTACATGATTGTTTCCATTGCCGGATTGCCCGACATCGATCCCCTGCTGGCTCCCTTTGCTATGGATGGCATGAAGATGTTTGTGGGTCAGACGGGCGACCAGGTGGATGTGTACGGGAACTCAAGTCATCCCAATGCCAGGTTTCTTACCGAAAAGGTCGGTTATAACTGGGCTTTTGTGGCTTCCGGTTCAATAAGCGAGGATATTGCAGTGGTTGAACTGGGACTTCCCCTGAGCAGGATCGATTCGGATGAAAGGGAGGTTCTGCTTGAAAGAAACAGCATCTACAATGTATTGTACAGTGAGGTGAAAACCATCTGGCCCCATGCCAGTGATGAGATCCTGAATGCATGGCTTGCCAATACTGAGGCTCCCGGATACTTTAACAGGCATGGATTCATCCAGGGGGGTGAGGCCCCAGGTGATGAGTTTCTTCCGCTTGTTAGGAGGATTTCCAATCTGACTCCCTACAACCCGGCAGCCATTGCCAGCCTGGAAATCAATTTCCAGTAAGATCAACGGCCCGTTCAAAGGCCATTCTAAATAAATCTCAGGGGGTGTCTCAAAAGGACATCCCCTTTTCATTGTGCGCCCTGTAAGGTTATTTTCTTGTAGTATCGAATTCAGGAAGCTCCCTGGTATCTGGCGTCTTATTTTCCGGGGAGATCGCGATGACAGCACCCTTTTTCAGGTCGACACTTTTCCGGATATTATAACCATACCATGAACCTGTCGAATTATTATTATCGACGGAAACGAATAAGTATCCATCTACTATTGAAAGACTGTACCCATAATTTCCGAGCGGAAGGTTCATATCCCTCTGAAATGCACCGGAATGATCATACACATAAACTGTACCCGTACTTGCATCCCAGGTATAGATATAATCGGGATCGGCCCCTACAACAGCAGCACTTCTCGCATCCGATCCTGTATTGAGCCCGGTAAGTGTAGAAATAAGGCTCCCGCTGGGAAAACTGTAGATATTCAATGTTCCATCGTTAAAATCGTACAGTTTGGTTCCATCTGGCGAAAGGGCAAAAGACGCCTGGTTGCTTTGCATGGAAACAGTCGAAATCGTTGTGAATTCGCCGGCGGCCAGATTGGTTATTTTTATGATGCTACCACCGTATACCGAGGCATACAGGTATCCGTCAGCCTTATTGAATGAAAGCCCCCGGCCATCAATTGCAATTGGGAAAGTGCTCACAAAATTACCCTCCAGATCAAACTTGTTAATCTGACCAGAAGAAGCACTCCCCCCGTTAATTGTGTAATAGAATTTTCCATCGGAGGTAATGTGCATATTATGTGTGACGGGATTTTCATCGAATTGAACTTCAAGCACAGGATTATGCAGCGGCTCCAAAGAGCCCCCGGCAGATTGTACAAGGCTTATTCCCGGAATAATGATCCAGTTTGCACCGCTCAGATAAAGCGTATCCCCTGTTTCGGAAACCCTCAGGCTCTGGATCTCATTGGAAATATCTCCGTCGATCTCTGTAAAACTGTTTGGTTTGTTATTCCAGCTGGTGATATCGCTCCCGGTGATACCAGCAGATGCGGAAGAAGCGAAAACCGGATCTGTCTCAGTCATGGATCCGGTCAGACTGTCTGCGGTTCTTGCATGAATGGCATAAGGCACACTCAGCAGCTGGGATGTACCTGTAATCGTATAATCTGTTCCACCTGCAGGATCTATTTCTGTTTTAAGAAAATAGGGACCCTGTGACCAGTCAATCCCTGCGAAATCACCGCTGATCACTGTTCCTTCACCTATGACGATGCTTACCAGGCCGTTCACATTTGTTGAAGGATTCTGGGTTTCAATATAGACTTCCGTTCCGTTTGTTGTACCCTGTAAAATGCTGATCTGCATTCCCACATCGGTGTTAGTTACCAGCGCATCGCTGTTATTACGTACTACTGCCTGATAACTCATTTTATCGGGCACTTGGGCGGTGAGACCGGAAAAAATAAGGAACGAGTATATCACAGTAACGATTCTTTTCATAGTGGTTCCTCCTCAGTTTTTAATGATCTTGAATGTTTTCACCTCATCATAATGTATTTGATCCTCTCTGCCGGAGTATGAATAGTCCCCGGAAATTCGAACGATCTTCAGAAAATAGGTTGAAGCTTTCAGATAACCCATGGAAATGATTGTCGGGGAATGCGTGAGTTTCGCACTAATAACCAGGCTTCCCTCAATGTCATACAGGTAATACCAAAAATTGCTTATTTCACCGGGTCCGGTATCAAGTATCAGATGATCTGTTGCAGGATTGGGGTATACCGAGATCGGGATTAGGGTTTCAATGACATTATTAAGACCTCCCGAGGTGAAAATCTCATAGGGTTGTTGTACTCCCTGGAGTGCCGAACCGTTGTCGCCCTGAAGAGTGGTGAATACAATCTGTCCCACGGAGTAACTGAATGATCCTCCGCTTCCTGAACCACTCCCTCCTGCAGCAGGTATTACATCCTGTGCCTGTAGCCCCGTTGTCAGAACTCCGGATAGGATCAGCATGCGCCAGATCAGCCGGGTTTTTCCCATAAAGTTAGTCACAGTGTATGATCAATGTACATTAAAGCCATAAAGGCCGCTAATGTTCACCAATTGAGAAGCAGGGGCTGTTAAACTTTATGTTAAAACTTACGTTCTAGATAAAAGTGACCTTTTCCTTCCAGCGTTCAGAAAGTGATTCCATGGAAGTTTCGTGGGTGATCCCAAGCATATAACCGCCTCCCGATCCGTTTAGTTTCAGGTAGTATTCATTGGTGAGCTGCCCTTCAATCCAGACATCAAGCATTCTTTCCGGAATCATTTTGCGGAAATGGGTAAACTGATAATCCGAAAGGACCCTGATTAGCAGGGCCGGGTCCCCCTCCCCAATGCCCAGGAGAGATTCGATCAGCTTCTGATTGATGACCAGGTATTCATTTCGGATGGAAGATGCAAATCCGTTGTCATTCATTCGCTGCAGGAACTCCTTTACCAGGGGACCGGTTTCGAACCGCTCGTCCGAATCAAGAAGGAAAAGGCGGTACCCTCCCCGGATCGCGGAAGGATCGAATTCTTTCTTCTCTATGGTTCCGTTGCTGTTAAAATAAAGCGGGGTTCTTGCATGACACGTGAGGGCATCGACCCCGGAGCTTTTTCCGTGGAAATAGGATTCGATGACTGCCAGGTCCTCCCTTTGCTGTTCGAGGCTCAATCCTGCCGCTCCGGGGAAAAACAGGTCATAAACCGCTGCGCTGACTGCTCCCGAACTCCCCAGTCCATACCCGGTGGGGATATTCATCTCCAGCCAGAAGTTTTTCAGGTTGGCAGAGAAAAAGTCCAGGTCGGGTTTGGCATGGAATAGCTTCCGGTTGGAGCCCCGCAATGTAGTTAAACAGCATCAAAAGGTATTTCTGTGAGATTTCAGCCTCCCTGGTTTCACCTGCAGTCGTATCCCCAATTTCCCTGACCTTCGCATCAAAGCGATAGTAAGGAATGGTAAGGGCACTGCCTCCCACCACAACACCATACTCGCCTGCGAGCATGATTTTTGAGGGATATGGGTCCGGGTGTATCATGGAATTATCTTTGTCGGACCGGTGCCCATCTGGTCGTGGATCACCTGGTTGTTTTCACAATGGGACAATAATTGGGATGTAATGAACTCTTTTACGGTTTTTTCATGGACAGCCTCATAGAGCAGGTGAACATTGGCGCCTGCATCGAGGGTAAACCCGACATGATTGTGGCTGGCATTGCGAAAATCCCGTACTTTGCGGATGATCTCCAGGGTTCCCGGTTTCATCAGGATGTATCCAGGTTTACTGGTCATCATCATGGCATGAAGTGACAGGGCCTCCTCTTCCATCACCTCTGTAAATCCTTTCCAGTCACCCCCGGCAAGGATCCCTTTCAGCCTTTCCAGGTTCAGGTGTGCCTGTTGAAACCGGTTTGCTGCATAGGGATTTGTCTCCATCAATTTGTGACCTGCACTGCTTGAAACCTGTTTCTGATTTGATTCAACGATCAAGATGGAATCCCTCATTTCACTGAAGGTGCTGTCTGTTCCGGTTACCGGGATGGCAAATTCATCACTCGAACCGGGCCACCCTCCGGTGGCTCCCCAGAGTGCGAAATGCGGGAAAATGGACCTGCAGGCACTTCCCGATCCCAGCCGGGCCAGGAATGATCCCTTTTTAAGGGAGTTTGGGTCGGGAGTTCCTGTGATTTTCTCCTCGATGGTTACCAGGCACATGGCCAGGGCACCCAGGGCCGAAGCACTTGATGCGATTCCAGATGAGTGGGGGAAACTATTCTCCGAGTCAATCTCCAGGTTGGTGTTTGCCAGGAATGGCATATGGGATTGAATGGCCTCCAGATATTTTTCGATGCGTTCCTGAAAAGCTGGATGCTGCTTTGCCTTCAAACCTGAAAATGATCCTGTTGCGGGTTATGGATGGGTCATAAAGGTATGCAATCCGGGTGGTGGTAAGGGCATTTTTAAGGGTCAGGCTCAGAGAGGGGTTCATTGGAATCTGACCGGGCCTCTTCCCCCAGTATTTTACAATGGCGATGTTGGACGGACAACTCCATTCCACCTTACCTTCCGAGGATGGATAGGTTACTCTAAAATTCTCCTTTTTCATAAACCAGTTCGTTGAAGCTGTACAGGACCCGGATTCCTTTTTGGGCAAGGTAATTCCTGAGTGTCTCAGGATCGGTTTCCGTGGCGATCATCACAAAATCGCCACCCCAGGCTCCCAGAGATTTGACACTACCGTCCAGGGAGCTGAATCTGGAGGAGACCCTCTCCACTTGCAGTATCCGGGATAGTTCATCCTCATGGGTTTCCATTACCCTGCGAAACTCCTCCAGGCTGGGGGCTTCAATCATTGCCCTGGTGAGCTCACTGAATCTGTAAATGGTTTCAAACCCGGGGTTGATTCTCCGGGCTACTTCCTGAAGGTGGCTGGCAGTGGCCTGCTTTTTACCGAGCCAGGCAAACCATAAATGCTCACTGAAGGGAGGATGGAATGGAATATGCTGGTATTGTGGCAGCTGGTCCCTGAGTTTATAGGTGATCGGTCCGTCGGCCAGGGCACAGGCCACATCATAACCAGATCCTTCGGAAACCATAAAGTGAAGATCCAGTGGATTCACCTCGGCCCATTCGGCCAATAGGGAGATGAGGGTCGAACTGCTTCCGAACCCGTAATCGGGAGAGAAATCAAGATTTGTTACTGCATCCTTTCGAAACAGGGATCCCTGGAAGGATGGCATGATTTCAATACAAGCCTGGAGGATCTTTTTCAACCAATTGGACATGTCAGGGTTTGTGGTCTCAATGATCCTGAGTGTTGCAGGATCAAAGGTGGCCCCGAACCACAGCTTCTTATTGAAGAAGGCTTTCCATGAGAAAGATTTACTGTTATCCGTGTGGGTTATTTCAAGAGTTTGTCCCAGGTTTAACGGAACCGCCAGTGCGGTTGCCCCGTGCATCACCATGTACTCGGCGCTGAGTAATAATTTCCCGTGTGCCTGAAACCGGATCATCATGCGTTGGTTTGATTCCTGAGGGATTGCAGGAAATTCTCAATCCCGGCATGGGAGATGACCCTGCCGGAAAACTCTTTTTTTACAATGGCAATTTCCGAGGGTGAGGCACCCAGTTGCCTCAGGATATTACCCAGGTGCATCTTCATATGCCCCTGCTGGATCCCGGTGGTGATGAGTGAGCTTACCGCACTGAAATTGCTGGCCACTCCGGCCGCGGCAACAATCTGCATCAGCTTTTCGGAAGATGGATTCCCCAGGATCTCCATGGCGATTGCCGCCATGGGGTGGATGGAAGTAAGTCCCCCTACCGTCCCAAGAGCCAACGGGATCCGAAGGGTCAGCGAAAAACTCTTTTGTGTGCACTCTGAATGTGTGAGACTGCTGTATGAACCATGTGAGGAGGCGTATGCATGACCGCAAGCCTCCACTGCCCTGTAGTCATTGCCTGTAGCCATGACTACAGCATCCATCCCGTTAAAGATACCCTTGTTATGGGTGACTGCGCGATAGGGGTCATGCCGGGCAATCTCCACTGCCCTGGTAAATTTTCTTGCAAATTCCTGACCGCTCATTTCGCTGCTTAACTCGTCAAAAGCCGAAGGATGGCACTCCACCCGGCAGGCAACAAGGCACCGGGGGGTGTAATTGGAAAGGATGGCCATGATAATCTCCGGCGAATGACCCGGAAGGGCTGTTTCGATCAGGGATTTGAACTCCCGGGCAAGGGCCTCCAGTACTGAGTTTATAAAATTGGCTCCCATGGCGTCGGCTGTGCGGAAAGTCACAAATAGCTGGAATGCACCCGGAAGATGCTCACTGGTCTCCCTGATCTCCATTGATTCAATACCACCGCCCCGTTGTTCCATTCGCCCGGTAAGATGGGCCACGGAGCCTGTCAGGCGATCTTTGATCTGTGGGAATGCCTCAAGAAGCAGATCATTCCTTCCCCTCCACGTAAAATGAACCTGACCCACCTTCAGGAGACCTTCGATTTCCGCATGAAATCCCCCGTGCATGGCCCAGAATTTGGCGGCATTTGCTGCTGCCGCTACTACAGAACTCTCCTCCACCACCATGGGCAGGGTCAAAAGATCCCCGTTAATCAGGAAATTGGGAGCAAGTCCAAGGGGAAGAAAAAAGTTTGAAACGGTATTTTCGCTGATATCGCTGTAGAGATCCTGTAAACCGGGATCGGGATGAAGGTGGGAATTCAGAAGGGCCATGGCCCGGCCGGAGAGGGTTGACCGGGCTTGAAGCCAATCCAGTTTTTCGGTCCGGGAAAGCTTTGAGAATCCCTTGATAATATGAGGTTTTTCCATATTAACCCCTGATGGAAAGGTATGTATATGCCATCTCCAGCCCTTGAACCTGGGCATGCACAAACTCCCTAAGCTGATCGTAGTCTCCCTGTGCATGTTTAAGGAATCCCGAAGCCATTCCATAGATGGCAGGAAGGCTTGATTTACGGATCAGGTAGTAACCATCCAGGAAATTTTTAATTCCTCCCGAGATAATCAGTTCTTTACATTCGGGTGTCTCAGCGGCAACGATCCGGTTGACCATTTCAACCATGGCTGGTGCGTCTTCCCCGATGTTGGAGAGGGGTTCGAAAAGAGAGTGACTGGCCTCTTCATCCCTCAGGAGCTCGACCCTGGCAAAGTTGGTGCCTCCAAATGCTGCGAATTCAATGGCCTGGAGAGGTAACCGCAGAAGAGCCCGTAGACTTTCAGGTCCCATTCCCTGTCCCACCTCTTTTACGATCACCGGATAAGAAAACTTATCCAGGAACCGTTTAATGGTCTCCAGGGGAGATAACTCCAGGATGTCTCCTTCGGGTTGAAACCACTCCTGCATGGGATTTACATGGATGATCAGCCCGTCGGCCCTGAGTCGTTCCACCAGTTTTACGGCCTTTCCCACCTGCTTCCTCTGAATTATTTCTTCCACCTGTGCAATGCCCAGGTTGGCCCAAAAAGGAAGGTCATCCCCGATGATACTCCGCATATTGAAATCTTCAAAGTGGGTGTCCTCCTCAAGAATGATCCGGCAGGAACCCAGTCCCATACCCATACCAAATTCATGACAGGCTGTGGCAAGGTTCCGGTTGATGGTGCCTGCCTGGCGGGTACCACCGGTCATGCTGCTGACCCAAATGGGTACAGTCTGTTTTTTTCCCAGGATGGTAACAGGTGCGATACCGCCTTTGGGATGCGCCTTCAGCATCGGTTCGTAATGAAACCTGGTATCCAAAACGGCCGGTGAGGTCTGTGATTTGAATGCCAGCTCGATGTGGTCCTTCTTTCTTTTCTCAAGGCTCTCCATCTGAATCTGATTTAAATGCCCAGGTGACGGGCAATCACAAGGCGAAGGATCTCAGAAGTACCCTCGCCGATCTCCAGGATGCGCTGGTCCCTGTAAAAGCGTTCGATAGCATTCCCCTTCATCAGTCCGTGTGCACCATGGATCTGGAGCGCTTCACTGACCACCTCGCGTGCCATTTCGGAGGTGTAGAGTTTAGCCATGGCGGCCTCCTTTCCAAAAGGTTTGTGGTGATCCTTAAGCCAGCAGGCTTTGTACAGAAGCGAACGGGCCAGCTCGATCTTCATGGCCATGTCGGCAAGTTTAAAGGAGTTTACCTGGAATTTTCGGACCGGCTTTCCGAACTGGATACGTTTTGCAGCATACTCCATGGCCATCTCGAATGCTCCCTGGGCAAGTCCAAGCCCCATGGCAGCGATGGAAAGCCTGCCTCCATCGAGGGTGGCCAGCATGATTTTCGATCCTTTGCCACGCTCACCGAGCAGATTCTCTTCAGGTACCTCCACATTGTTAAAACGGACGATTCCGGTATCGGCTCCCCTCCACATCATTTTTGAGTGAATCGTTTCAGTGGAATAGCCGGGTGTATCACGGTCGACGAGAATTACAGAGAGCTCTTTTCTTCCCCCGTTTTCTCCTGTTACAGCCTGCACGGTGACTCCGCCCGACATAACTGATGAGATGTTGGTGATAAAGATCTTCTCCCCATTGATGGTCCATTTTCCATTTCCCGGAGCGGCCGTGGTCTCTGTGTTGTTTGAATCAGATCCAGCATTGGATTCGGTTAGTCCAAACGCCCATAGTTTCTTTCCGGAAGTTAGTTTGGGCAGAAACCGGGCCCGTTGTTCTTCCGTGCCATAATTATATATTGGACCAATTCCCAGGGAGTTATGAGCTGCCATTGTCGCTGCCTGAGACCCGTCAACCCTGGCCAGCTCCTCCACTGCAATGATATAAGAGAGGGTGTCCATTCCCATCCCGCCATGTTCCTCGGGAAGGTTGATACGGAGCAACCCCATATCGAACATTTTTTCAGTGATGGATGTGGAGAACTGAGACTTGTCATCCAGTTCTGCAGCCACCGGTTTTATTTCATTTTCAGCAAAGGATCTCACCTGCTCTCTTAAGAGCTGATGCTTTTCATTGGTCAGCGGATCTGTCATATGTGCCTAAAGTAAATAATATTTGATTGTTATGCACCTGGTCACCCACCGAAACATGACATTTTTTTATAACAGACCTTTGGGGTGCAAGAATTTTGTTCTCCATTTTCATGGATTCAATCACTAACAGGGATTCGCTTTTAAGAACCTCATCACCCTCCCTGCTGTTGATCATGATGATTCGCCCGTTGAGCGGAGCAACAATCCGGTCCGACATCCGGGTGCTCTCCTCCCTGGACCGGCTTATGTACCTTTCATCGGGTAGATCATTACGCCGCAAAGTGTATCGATGCCCATCCAGATCAAGGTGGACTTCAGAATGATCGGTGATAGCCCAGAGATGAAACAGCTGTTTGCCGATTCTGATCCGATAGCGTTCATGATCCCGGTTTACAAGGGAGACTTCATAACGCTTCTCCCCCAGTTGAAGCATCATTTTATTTCTCCCCCCGATCAGTTCATACTTTACCCTGTATTCCTTCCCGTCATAAAGAAGCACTATTTCAGGAATCAGGCGCCAGTGCCCGATGACCTGCCAGGTTGATAAGGGGGACAGGCTGTCGGCAGCTTCTCTCTGGAGGCTTATGATGTGTTGCTGCAAGAACCAGGAATTCAGGTTTGATTTTGTCCCTGCTCAGCCGGACAGCCTCCAGGATGGAGGCTGCCTCCTGCTCCACAACCATGGTATGCAGCCTGTTCCTTGCGAAGAAGGGCGTTTGAAGCAGCGAAACCAGGTAGTCGCGGTTGGTATTTAATCCTGTGATGTGAAAATTCTTCAGGCTTTCAACCAGATGACGAATGGCATCTTTGCGGTCCGTTCCATGGGCTATGACCTTTGCAATCATGGGATCGTAGTGTGATTCCACCCTGTTCCCCCTTCGGTAACCGGAGTCGATCCGGAGTCCTCTGGTATCAGGTTGCATGAAGGCACCTATTTTACCTGCCGAGGGCATAAATGACTGGATCGGATCTTCAGCATAGATCCTGGCCTCGATTGCATGTCCGCTGATCTGCAGATCATCCTGACTGAAGGAAAGGGATTCCCCTTCAGCTATGGTGATCTGCTCCTTTACCAGGTCGATGCCGGTAATCATCTCGGTTACCGGATGTTCCACCTGGATCCTGGTATTCATCTCCAGGAAATAGAATGAACCTGTTTCATCCATAAGGAACTCAACCGTACCTGCATTGGTATATCCCATTCCCCTCACAAGATCAAGGGCCCTTTCGGTGATCAATCTTCTGGTCGCGGGAGAAACCGAAACCGATGGTGCTTCTTCTATGATTTTCTGGTAGCGGCGCTGAATGGAACACTCTCTTTCGAACAGGTGAACAGCGTTTCCGTGATGGTCGGCCATAACCTGTACCTCGATATGGCGGGGATTGACCAGGTACTGTTCCACGTACAAATCCCCTGATCCGAAATAGTTTACTGCTTCACGTGAGGCTTCGATGGCGGCCTCTTCAAACATTTCTGCACTGTAGACGATCCTCATGCCCTTTCCACCCCCGCCTGCCGATGGTTTGATCAATACCGGGTAGGGGAAACGGTTTGCTGCGGCAACCAGTTCATCTGGCTCTCCTGTAAAGCCATCGAGGAGTGGTAATCCCAGCTCCCCGGCCCTTTCCCTGGCCCTCACCTTATCGCCCATGATCCGGATGGCTTCCGGGTTCGGACCGATAAATACGATCTTTTCCTTCATACAACGCTCTGCGAAACCGGCGTTTTCGGCCAGGAAGCCATAACCGGGATGGATGGCATCTGCCCCCGCCTCCCTGGCAATTCTGATGATCTTTGACTGGTCCAGGTATGTCTCTGCCAGGGTCCCGGACCCGAGAGAATAAGCCTCGTCGGCCTCAGTTACAAAAGGAAGTTCCCGGTCACTGAAAGAGTGCACCGCCACAGCCCTTCGCCCCATCGAGTGAACAGTCCTGATGATCCGTAGAGCGATCTCTCCGCGATTGGCGATCAGTATCTTATTGAACCTATTGATTTTCATTCCAGGCAGGTCTCCTTTTTTCAAAAAATGCTGTCATCCCCTCCTGACCCTCCGGTGAAATCCTGAACCTGGCAAGGATCCCGGCACTTTTTTCCACCATTTTATGGGATTCCTCTCCGAAATCAAACTGTTGAACCATCTGCTTGATCCCGGCCATGGCCTCCGGTCCGCAGGCAAGAAGATCCTCCAGGATCTTTGAACTCTTCGCTTCAAGAGAACCCGTTTCACATGTATCATCAACCAGCCCGGCCCATCTTGCCTCTTCTGCATCAAACCATCGCCCGGTGATCATCCAGGCAGCAGCCCTGCTTTTCCCCACCCTTCTGATCACAAAGGGAGCTATGGTTCCAGGAATCAATCCCAGTTTTACCTCCGAAAAGGAAAATCGTGCGGATCGTTCGGCAATCACCAGATCCGATGCTGCAACCAGTCCATTGGCACCCCCGATTACCTTACCGCTCACAGCAGTGAGGATAATCCTGGGTATTTCAGTCATCAGTAAAAACAGGCCGGCAAGTTCCATGCTCTCCTGTTTCAATTGCTCTTCCGGCTGGTTCATCCCATCGCGCATCCAGTTCAAATCGGCTCCTGCACAGAAATGTTCACCGGAAGATCTGAGCAGAATGATTCGGATGCCAGGTTCTTTTCCGAAAAGCGAGAAGGCTCCGGAAAGTTCACGGATCATCTGCAGGTTCATAGCATGATGCACTTCAGGCCGTTTCAGCTCAATGGTGGCTACCGGGCCATTGACGGATGTCAGTATAGTCTCCTTTTGTTCCATATTACATACGGTATACTCCTGAACGGCGTTTGTCAAATTCCCGGTTTAATGACATTGAAATTGAAAGCGCCAGGATCTCCCTGGTCCGGACAGGATCGATGATTCCATCATCCCATAACCTGGAGGTACTGTACCAGGCAGATCCCTCTATTTCATACTTTTCAACAATGGGCCTTCGGATCTTCTCAATTTCTTCTGCTGAAAGTGTATGGCCCTCCTCACGGAGCTGATCTTTTTTGATTGTTGAGAGCACGTCGGCCGCTTGTTCTCCGCCCATAACCGATATTTTTCCGTTGGGCCACATGAAAAGCAACCTGGGGTCGTATGCCCGGCCGGACATGGCATAATTTCCGGCCCCGAACGAGCCGCCAATAATGATTGTAAACCTGGGAACCCTCGTATTTGCCACGGCACTCACCATTTTGGCCCCGTCCTTGGCAATTCCGCCATGCTCATACTCCTTCCCAATCATGAAGCCGGAGATGTTCTGGAGAAAAACTACAGGTAGTCCCCGTTGGTCGCAAAGGTCTACAAAGTGAGTCCCCTTAAGCGACGATTCGGAAAACAGAATTCCGTTATTTCCAATCACTCCCACCGGAAATCCCATGATTCTTGCGAATCCGGTAACCAGGGTGGTCCCATACTCCTTTTTAAACTCAGAAAATTCGCTGGCATCCACCAGCCTGGCGATGATCTCCCTCACATCAACGGGTTCACGGTTGCTTTCAGGGATCAGTCCGTACAGCTCTTCAACCGGGTAGTAAGGCTCCCGGGAGGGTTTAACATCCAAATGCTGCCTTTTGGGAACCTGGATGGTTTCAAAAATATCACGGCAGATCCTGAGGGCATCCTCATCATTTTCTGCCAGGTGGTCAGCCACTCCCGATATGGTGGCGTGTACCTCACCGCCGCCAAGCTCTTCAGCAGTTACCTCCTCCCCGGTGGCAGCCTTAACAAGTGGAGGTCCACCCAGGAAGATTGTACCCTGGTTCCTTACAATGATGGTTTCGTCACTCATGGCCGGGACATAGGCTCCACCTGCCGTACATGAACCCATTACAATTGCAACCTGTGGTATACCTTCGGCCGAAAGTCTGGCCTGGTTGAAGAAAATCCTCCCAAAATCGTTACGGTCGGGGAAAACTTCTGCCTGCCGGGGAAGGAATACCCCGCCTGAATCGACCAGGTAGATGGTGGCCAGGTGATTTTGAAGGGCAATATCCTGTGCCCTCAGGTGTTTTTTTATGGTCTCCTTGATGTAGGTGCCCCCTTTGACAGTGGCATCGTTGGCTACGATCATCACCTCCTTTCCATGTACCAGCCCGATCCCTGTTACCACACCTGCTGAAGAGAACTGATCATCGAATTGTTCCGTGGCAGCAAGGGGACTCAGCTCCAGAAAGGGTGTATTGGGATCCAGCAGGAGGTTGATGCGGTCCCTTACCAGAAGCTTACCCCTTTCGGTATGTTTTGTCCTGGCCTTTTCAGGACCTCCGCGGGTGGCTTTCTCCAGGCGGGATTGCAACTCCTCCCGCAGAGCGGTGTTTCGCTCCTTTCTTTTTATAAATTCAAGGGATGTTGTGTCGATCTGCGTGGCTATCCTTTTCATTATATATTTTCGTTGGGGTCAATCTCCAGGTATCGTGTCAGCCATCTTGTACCCACGTAGAATGGAAGGGTATCAACAAGGGCTGCAACCATTTTAAACATGTAATTGGAAAAGATCAGCACCAGCAGTCCGTGTGCCACAGTCACCCCCGGAGTAATGGAGATGGCATTTGTGAAAAAATATGTGATCAGGTCGGTGCACAGAAAGGTGAGGGGATAAGGAAGCACCCCCACAAATACCACAAATGGAATCCGTAATGTTCCAATATTGAATGAGAGGTCAATTTGCCGGGATATTCCAAGAATATTCAACATGGCCAGGGTACCCAGGAAGAGTCCGGTAAGAATTATAAATACCATTTCCCGCCTGGCAGCGATTTTCTTATCCATCCTATCTCCATATCCAAACATCACTCTAATCTACAAATGAGTCTTCGGAATGTTCGATCGCTGTTCATTAATTATTCTGAAAGTAGTTGATTTATTCGCTTAATTGTGCAAGATGAAGACGGGTTTAGGCAGGCTATTACAGATAGATACCGGCAACAGGTTTATGATCATCGCATTGCTGGTTCAGGCGGGCTTTACCGGGGTCTTTACAGGGATTCTGGAACTGGCCGGAAATGTGATGTTCCTGGAGGCGTTTCATGCGGATCGGATTCCCCTGGCTATCATGATCTCGGGTGGTTTCGGAATCCTTGTCACCACGATTTACAGCTATTTCAGCAAGCAGTTGGATATTAAAGCATTTGGTATTCTGAACCTGGTTGCAGTAGTAGCACTCTCATTAGCCCTGATTTTTGGAGAGATGATTTTAGCGAGCGACAGGTTTAGTTTCCTGTTGTTTGTGCTGATGGGGCCCCTGATCCTGATCATCCTGCTTAGCTTCTGGATTACCGTTCGCGAATTTCTCTCTCCCAGCAAAGGGAAACAGTTGTCGGGCCTGATCGAAGCTGCCCTGGTGGCAGGAATGGTATTTTCCTTTGCAGCGGTTCCGCTCCTGGTTCGGGGCGGAATAAGGATTGGGGTTTCGCTCTACATAGGTATGGGTGGTCTGATCATTGCAGCGGCAGCGCAGATGTACGTACTGAACAGAATGGACAAGGACCGGATATACTCCAGCAGGCGGGTCAGCAGTACCGGACCCATCCGGCTCTTTTCTAACCGGTATACCGGTTTGATTTCTGCATTTGTCCTTCTGGGCATCTCGGTGATGGTGGTACTTCACTACCTTTTTCTCTGGTCGGCTTCCAGCCACTACTTTGAAGGGACCGGACTGATCACCTTCCTGGGTCTCTTTTTTGCAGTGATGATGGCGACCGGATGGATTATGAAAAGATTTCTGTTCACACGCATCAAAAGGAGGTACGGGGTAGGGGTAACCCTGCTGATGACTCCGGTTTTTCTCCTTCTTCTCTCCATGTCGGCATTGATCATTTTCGATTTATTTGGACTTGAGACGGAATTTGGCCTGATGCCCTTTTTTTTTCTGATTGTTTTCCTTTCAAGGTTTGTTTTTGGTTCCTGGAAAGGATCCATGGAGGATTCATCTCTGAATGTGATCTATCAATCTTTCAATCCTGCTGAGAAAAGCAACATCCGTTCAGGGATAGAAGGAGTACTGAGCCAGATTGGCATCTTTAGCATCGGACTCTTCCTGGCGCTTTTTGTGGAGATTAACAGATTTGAAATCTTTCATGTGCCCTATTTACTGATCCTGTTCGTAATGGCATGGTTTTTCGCAGGTCTCTCCCTGTACAGAAGTTATCATAAAATGCTGCAGGTATCCCTGGAGTCGGACCGGATCAGGGATCTGGCAGACCGGTCACTGCAGGATCTGGCCAGGATCGATCTGCTGAAAACAGCCTTTCCGGTTGAGGCCATTGAATTCAATCCGTACCTGTTTCACTATACAAGTAAAGAGAAGCTGATCTCCCTGCTTGATCACCCCGACCCGGGGGTCCGTGTAAGGCTATGGGACCATTTGCAGGCATCTGCACCGGGATTGCCTCAGCTGATGCTGAGTCACAGGCTGGCCAGCGAACATGATCCTGCTATCAAGGAGCGCATCAGGGATCTCTACCGAAGAAAGCTGAAAAGCAAACTGGGATTACAGGCAGCTTTTATCAAGGAACGGCTCGATCGGTTTTCCGGTGAAAGGAGTGAGGTGGATCCGGCTATCGCTGAGGCTTTTCATTCGGGTCTGCGCAATGAGGTATTTGCAGCCCTCTACCATGTAGCCAGTCAGCGGGACCGAACCTATCTTCCCGAATTGGTTTCGTTGCTTAAAGACAAAGATTTGGTTATCAGGAGTGTGGCCATTTCAACGGCCGGACAGGTTGATTCCTTAAAAGTGACCGCCTGCCTGATTGAAAACCTGGAGCATCCTCAACTTTATGCAAGGAGCTGGTCTGCCCTTGTTAACCAGGGGGAACTGGTGCTTGATGAGCTTGAATCGGCTTTTCATAAACACAGTTCAACGATTCTGCTCCAGAAGCGAATTCTTTCTGTGCTTTCTGCCATAGGGGGTGAGCGCTCTATGCAGATGATGCTCGATAAGCTTGAGTATCACCACAGGGAGGTCTTTACATCTGTAGTCTCCGGGTTATATGAAAACTATTTTCAAGCCTCCCCTCTGCAAAGAGCCTCTATTCATGGTGCCATTCTGAGGCAGGTACAGACCGGGGTATGGAACCTGGGAGCCAAAATTTCCATTCGGACCGAGAATCCCGGGGGCTACATTGGAGAGGCACTCGACCAGGAGATATGGGATGTGAATGAAACCATCCTGATGTTACTTGCCCTGGTTTACGACAGGCGATCGGTCTTACGGATCAGAACGAACCTTCTTGACAAACAGGCGGAGGACCGCGGTATGGCAATTGAATTGCTTGAACTTCTGCTGGACGATCCGCTTAAAAGTGTACTCGTTTCATATTTTTCAGATATACTGATCAGGGAGAAGATCGATAAGCTCCACTCATTTTTCAGGGTCGATCTGATCCCGGTTGGACTACTGCTCAAAAAAATCCTGAACCGCGACGGGATGCAGATGGGAGATTTTATCCGCATATGTGTGCTTGAGCGGATGGGGAATATTCCAGGCTATTTTGATGAGCAACAAATCATTGCACAGGGATTTCACCCAAATCCCAAAATTCGTGAAACCGCAGCGCAAATATTACGTAAAAATGATCCCGGGCATTATGATTTGTTGACCGAGCGTCTGGATTTTCCGGATAACGGCTTTGCAGGTCATGAGGATTCAGCCAGATGGTATGTAAATACCACAATAAATCTGACTTCCTGGAAGTTGTTTAAAGACGTGGGAATCAGCAGCCTGTTTAAACTGGTTTCTCTCCTGCAGCCATTCTCATGGGATCTGATCCCGGGAGGAGATTTAGTGCTGTTGGTAAGGACGGCTTCGGCAGGCGAGCTTTCTCCACTTTCGGACGGAATAGCAATTATTGCGGTGCATCAGCCTGAAATACTGGAGCAAATTCGTTATCTTGGGAAAGAAGGGGTCCGTGAGGCCTATCTGGTCGAAAGGGAGCAAATCAGAGAACTTTTGTTTGATGACAGGAGTTTATTGCACGTTTTTTGCTCTTTCTTAAACCAAACGGGTCACCGGTTGGTTTAAGAGGCTGTATTGTGTTTGATAACGAATGAAAATATGGGTGAATCCTCAATGATTAATACGGGTGTGCTTAAAATGAATCCTTTTCCCGGCATCCGGCCCTTTACCAGTGCGGAGGATAAATTGTTTTTTGGCCGTGACAAAGTATCATCCGAGGTATTGGATCTGTTGCGGGAGAACAGGTTTGTTGCCCTTGTTGGAGCTTCGGCAAGCGGAAAAACCTCCCTCATACAGTGTGGGATTATTCCTGCTTTGATCACTCAGGAAAAGCAGGAGTGGGTACCGGTTTCAATGCGTCCGGGCACACATCCTGTGGAGAACCTGATCAAGAGTTTTCAAATGGTTTTCCCAAAGAAGCTGAATGAAACAGATGTCCAGTCATTCCTGTCAGGGCATATGAATCTTGGTGATCTGATCCTGGAGAAGGGGCTTGGCAGTCATCATTATTGTCTGGTTGTGGACCAGTTTGAGGAGTTATTCAGAAGCGGACCCTCCATCCATACACCTTTGAAGGATCCCGGTACCCGTCGCTTTATTGATCTTCTGGTAAAGGCAGCAGAGGGGGAACGACCCAATATTTATGTATTGCTTTCCATTCGATCCGATTTTTTCGAATCCATTGCTGCATTCAGGGGTTTGACCGAATTGATGAACAGGAGCAAATACCTGATTCCCCAGATGTCCATGGAGGCATTAGCCTCCTCCATTGCCGGCCCTGTTGAGCGGACAGGAGCAATTCTTGAAAAGGGTTTCGTTGAATATCTGCTGGATGATCTGGAGGATTTGGAGACTCCGCTTCCCCGGCTTCAGCATGCCCTGATGCGCACCTGGGAGGTGTGGTCGGCACGGGAACAGAGGGATCAGCCCATTACAATCAGCGATTACCAGACCGTAGGGACTGTTAAATCGGCGATCAGCGATCACCTTGAGCAGGTATACGGTAAACTGGATGACAGGCAGAAAGTTATATGTGAACGGCTCTTTAAGTCTATTACATCCAAGAGTGATCAGTATAACGGTTTCAGGCGACAGGCCACTTTGGGCAATATTGCCAGGATCGCACAATGCAGCATGGAGGAGCTCACTGATGTGGTGGAGGTTTTCAGGAAGCCTGGCAGGGCATTCCTTTCACCCGTTGCTGCCATACCGCTTCAATCAGATTCTGTCATTGAGATATCCCACGAATCATTGATCCGGATTTGGGAGAGACTACAGCAATGGGTGGATGAGGAGCATGAGTCCATCGGTATGTACCTTAAATTATCTGAAGCCTCTGCTCTTTACCAGCAGGGAAGGACCGAATTGTGGAAAAATCCTGAACTCCAGATCGCCCTGAAATGGAGAAATACCCAGAAACCAACCCCGGCCTGGGGGGTGCAGTATAACCCGGCATTTGAAAGGGCCATGGTTTTCCTGAGTACCAGTGAGGAGGAACTCCAATGGGAAGAGGAGCGAAAGTTGATTCAGCAAAAGCGGAGACTCTTGCTCAATCGTTTCATTGCGATTTTTATGGGAATCATTGTCGTTGTCCTTGGTACTGTTTTTATAATTACCAGGTTCAGGCCTGCACCGGTTGCCCAGACAGATCTTCAGGTAGAAGCCGAACCATTCAATGATGTTCAGAAGGCGGATCCTGACCCGGTTGTTTCCGAGATTCCGGAATCCGAAGTACCTGAACCAATCACGGACTATGTTGAAGAAACGCTGCCGGAAAATCCTGTAAAAGAAATCAGCAAACCGGAAAGATCAACCGTGCAGTCATCTACAAGGAATACCTCAACCTCAACCCCTGCTGAAAAGGAGGTGAAAACGGTGGTTGCTCCTGAAATTTCAAAGGAAACAGCTCCACCGGCAAATCAGGCCGGTAGGAGGAACCTGGTATCCCTTGCCCGGGATGTTGCAGCGCAAAGTCTTGAAATTGATAAGAATCCTGAACTCCAGGGATTGCTGGCTCTGCAGGCATACAAGTTAAATTCCAGGAGTCAGGGCACCTATTATGACAAGGATATCTATCTGGGATTATATGCTTCGTTAAAGAAACTGATATCACCGGCCTATAATATCTATCCAAACTTACGAAGCTCCATTAAAGATGCGGAATGGTTAAACAGGTCGGGTAGTATATTAACCGTGAGCAGTGACGGATCAGCAAAAATCCTTTCCGGGAATTATGCGGACAGAGCCTCACAGATCACACTCCCCGGAACGGGGCTGAGCAACGAATGCCTTGCAGTCAGTCCGGATGAAAAAATAGCTGCGGTTGGCACCAATGGAGGTGGACTGGTGTTCCTCGAACTGGAGAACCAGGGTAAGGTGATCCACCAGGATACTGATAACGGAAAAATCGTTCTGTTTCTCAAGAACCTGGGTACAACGGGAAGCTTCGTTTCGGCCGGGACTGAGAACAGGATTTTAAAATGGGATTACAATAGTTATCAGGCTGCAGAACTGGTAACCACTGCCTCGCGGCTATCGGCGCTGTCTGCAACCGATGATGGTCTTAAGGTTGCCTATGGGACCAGGGATGGAAAGTTGCTTGAATTCAGTGTTGCATCGCCGGGAGATGTGAGGACCATTGCAGAATTTGGACAAAACCATGTTCGGGCTATTGTTTATTCACCGGGAGGACAAAACCTGGTAGTCGGATTGCTGGACGGAACTGTTCAGGTGCTTTCCGGACCGGGCCGTAAGCGTATCGCTTCACTGAGCGGACCGGGTGCACGCGTAGCAGACATTGCCTATAGTCCGGACGGAAGGTTTATTGCAGCTGCATCCCATGATGGTAATGTTTACCTGTGGAATACCTCCGACTGGAACTATCCGCCGCTGGTATTTGATGAAAACAACGGATTTGTCCTTGCTGTATGTTTCAGTGAAGACGGTCACCATTTTTACAGCGGAAGCGTCGATTTTCCCCGCTTCATCGGGAGGCCGACCGAATCTGCCTTTATGGCTGGTGAGTTTTGTTCACTGTTGAGTCGTAACCTGACCCAGGAGGAGTGGCTGCACTATTTCGGGAGTGAGATACCCTACGAAAAAACCTGTCCTGGTTTCGAATAATATTAAATAGTCTGATATGTATAAACGGATTTTACTCATTTTACCTCTTTTTCTGGGGCTACAGACCTCCTTGGTTGCACAGGATATGGTAGGGTGTACCCAGTTACTGGAAGACGCGCGGGAGGCCTATTCTGCCGGAATGGTGGAACTGGTTCCCGAGTTGTTACTTCCCTGTATCGAGTCGGGACTCTCAGGTTCTTCTAAAGTGGAGGCCTACAAACTGGTAATCAATGCCTATTTGTTTGACTATCTTCCTGATGAAGCCGATAAGCTTATGTCCGGTTTTCTGGATGAGAATCCCAATTACGAGGCTCTTGCCACCGATCCGGCCGAGTTTAAGTTGTTGCTGGAGACGCATAAGCAAAAACGGGCAGAGGAAGCTGCAGCCCTTGCAGCAGCGGCCAGGGCCAGGCAGCTTGAAGAACAGGCAGCACTCTCCAAGGCAGAAGAGCAAAGGAAACAGGAGAATAAAGTGCAGGGCGCTTCTGCCCTGAGCACTGAAAAACCACGGATGGGTCTTGTGGTCGGGGTTTCAGGTTCAAGGGGAATGGTTATGGAGTCATTCAGTGTGGGAGATCCAAACCTTGATGAAGGAAATTATTCAATAGCACCCGGCATATTGGTGGGCGGAAAGGTAGATCTTCCGGTTAGTAAGGCCGTTGAGATTGGAATTGGGCTGGAATATAATCGGATCAATCTGGGTTATTCTGCCTCTCCTTATGATTTCACAAGCTATAAATATCACGAGTGTGAGAACAGGATTCAGTTGCCCCTCTCGATGGCTGTTTACATGAATCCGGATGGAAAGACCAGGGTTTATTTCAGGCTAGGAGCGGTGACCGATTATTTGATATCAGCTTCGGCATATGGCACAAGGAGTTATAGCGAAACCGGTACATACCTGAGAGATGTAACACTTGAGAAAATGAGTATTACAGATTCCCGTTCCCGTGTGAATATCCACGGGATGCTGGGACTGGGTTTGTCAATTCCTGTTAAAAGTGCCTTTCTGTCAGTGGAGGCCTGTTACACGGCCGGGATCCTCCAGGTAAACAGGGAAGAGACCCGGTATGACAATCAGGATGTTCTCTGGATACTGTATCATGTGGATAGTGATTTCCGTATAGACCAGCTACTCCTGAAAATAGGTATGACCTGGAATCTGAATTAACCCTTTGAAAAGAACGTATGAAATATATATCAATTATAACAGCCTTTTTTGCAGGAATGATTCTGCTTTCCTGTGAAAAGGAAATATCGGTTTCCCAGTCAGAATCATTCCTCAAGATGTATGGTTCAAAAGGTGTTGACAGGGCCAAAGGTATAGCGGTTCTGGAGAACGGAGGGTATGCCATTTGCGGAACTGATTCTTCAGGCCAGGGAACCAAAATGATGTTGATTGTTACGGATGAGTATGGCAACCTCAGGGAGGGATTCCCAAAATATTATCCGGAAGGTGATCTGAATGCCGGGGCAAATGCTATTGTAGCCAAGAACGGCGGGAAAAACGGCTTCCTGCTTTGTGGCTATATTGAGAATGAGGAGAGGAGCAGGGATATATTCATCGTTAAAACATCCGCCGACGGAGGTTTTATCGATAGCGAAAGCTATGGCTCTTCCGAAGATGAAGAAGCGCTCCATGCCACGGAAGGGATCACCTATGAATTTATCCTGGCCGGGTACCAGGAGAAGGGTGGGGAGAAGGATGTGATGGTTATGGCCGTGGATCAGGACTTGGACTCCATCGCGCTGAGTCTGAACTACTCTAAGCCTGCCAATTCAAAGGATGCTGCCGCCAATTATATTCTGAACCAGGGTGACCACTACATGTGTGTGGCCACGTACAATATGTTTATTGGTGAGGGAACCAACATACTGATCCTGAATTTTGATGATGAACTGAGCCCGAATTCAAAGGTTCTGGGAGGCGATTATGACCAGGTCGGGAAATGCATCGTTTACGACGGGGGCAGTGAATTTGTTGTTCTTGGGAACAGTTTTAACACCCAGACAGGGAATAGTGAGATTCTTTTATATCAGGTTGAGTCGGAGGGGTTACTTGTCAGAAATGACCGGTTGCTTGCAACCATTTCTGAGAGAGGGGCGGACTTAAGAGCAGAGCGAATGGTGAAGATCGATGGAGGCAGATATGCCATCGTCGGAACACGGAGTACAAACGGGGATTCAGATATTTTCGTTCAATTTATGGCAGACTTCCAGAAGGATATCGGTAAAACATTTGGATCGGCGGGTATTCAGGAAGGGGCTGATATTGGCATCGCAGGAAACGGAGGCCTGGTAATTTTAGGTGATAACGGGTTTGAGGGGAACAGCATGATTTCGCTTATTAAAACAGACGAATCCGGCAATTTTTAATTGCCGCAATCACTAACCGGAGGAATCAATGAGAGGCACTCAGATATATTGTTTCATGGCCGGTTTTCTTTCCGTTGTTTTAGCATCGGAAGGACAGCCCGGAACACTTGTATCCCCCTATGAGCAGATGGAAGCAGCAAAGGATGTTACAGCAACCATTATCGGGAATGCATCGGTTTGTGAAGGTGACTCCTCGCTGGCTTATATTTATATGACCGGAACATCCCCCTGGGATGTTGAAGTGAGCAATAGTGACAGTGTTTATGCCCAGCTTGAGGGAATCACATCACCTTACGCTCTCTGGCTGAAACCTTTAAAACAGGAGGTTTATAAAGTGACCGCTGTATCGGATGGAGATGGAGACAAGGGGAGTACCTTCGGACAGGCAATAGTAACCATGGAATATCCCACTCCTGTGAACATTCTTCTGGATCGGGTAACCTATCTTTCCAGTGAAGCCGGAGTGGAGCTTCATGCCGATCATGAACCGGGGATTTTTTCCGGGCCGGGTGTTTCCGGAGGTTTTTTTTACCCAAGCATCGCAACTCCTGTCGGATCTCCCCATACCGTTACATATGTATACTCGAACCAATATGGTTGCAAAAGCGGGGATGATATTCAAATCAGTGTGCTGGAAGGAACAGGGAGCGTAGTTCTTCTTTCCGGCGGCGATACCATCAGCGTGCTTTGCGATGATGAAGGCATATATGAAATTGTCGGTTCCAATAAAGTTGGAATCCCGGGTGAATTTGAATTGCGGATCACCAATTCGAACACCCTGGTACCTGGTCATATCATAGATTCAGATCTTTCCGATAACAAGGCACTGTTGGATCCCACCGGACTGAAGGGGGGATATGATATTGTCTACCTGTACACCATTGATGAGGTAGTACTTAAAGCCTCAACATTGGTACGGGTGGATATCATCGGGACACTTGAAATAAGCAGCACCCTGCCTTCCAAGGTATGCAAAAGTGACGACCCTTACCTGTTGCAAGGCAATATGGATGGCGTGGATCCTTTGGCCACCTGGTCCTTTAGTGGACCCGGGGTGACGGGCAGCATGTCAGAAGGGTTCTATTACAATCCGGCCGACCCTTCAGTAGAGGTAGGAACGGTTGAGATTTTCTATACCTACAGTACAGAAAGCGGATGTACTGCCAGCACAAGCCGGAAGGTTCGGAACCTCTTTGTGCCGGATGTGTATTTCGTTGTCAATACCGTATGTTTACCGGGGGAGGGTGGTGAAATCGCATTTGATAACAGGACCATCGGAAAATATTCCGTGGAAACATGGAGCTGGAATTTCGGTGACTACTCCAGTGGAAGTGCGAATTACTCCAATGAGGAGAATCCGGTTCATTTTTACAAGATCCCGGGTCAGCGGCAAATCAATCTGACAGCCACCACACTGGATGGTTGTGTAACTTATTATGAGTTGGACACCATGCTTGCGGACAAACCGACTGTGGATTTCACAATGCTTTCAGATTGTTATGTCAGGGGGAATCAGACTATATTTATCAATAGAACTGAGTCCACCTTTGCACCCATTGATACCCTGGTCTGGAGTTTCAGGACCGGGAGTGGCAGTGTTTTGGGAGAGCTTGGAAAATCTCCCGGTGACGATACCATTCAATTTCCTTTCTCCTCCATTGATACTTACGAAGTTGAATTGTATGTCTCCAATACAGGAGGGTGCAGCAACTCCCTTTCCAGGGAGATTACCCTTAAAGCAACCGTTCAGCTCTCCCCATCAGGTAAATTGGAAAAATTCAATTATTCACAGGGGGGGTGGAGTATTAAATCAGAGGATGGGAATGAAAGCTGGGTATGGGGTGTGCCTGATTTTACCGGGTTTGAACCAATTCCGGGGGACATGTCGTGGTACACCGATCTGCCTTACAGAGTGACTGGATACAATGAGCATTCATGGGTCGAGAGTTCCTGTTATGATCTTTCGCAGATGAAACGTCCCCTGATTCAGCTGGATATCATGAAGAGTTTTGTGCCAAATCTGACCGGTGCTGTTTTACAATACCAGGATGTGATTGAAGAGGGTTGGAAGACCATTGGAACACTTGAGGAAGGGATAAACTGGTATAACTCCGGTTCAATATTTTACCAGCCGGGCGGCAGCGATTTCGGTTGGGGATTAAACACCTTTTTGCCGGACAGGGACTGGGTGACTGCTGTCAGTAACCTTCATTCAGTTGCAGGGAAATCGCAGGTGAAGTTCCGCATAGCTATTGCTACAAATGGAGGACAGAGTATTGGAAACCAGGGTTTTGCATTTGATAATATATTTTTGACGGAACAAAATAAAAAGTCGCTTCTTGAGCATTTCACAAATTCGGGGGATCTTGCATCCCAGTTTGCTGATGAATATGTGGATACTTACTACCTTAACAATTCCATGAATGTCATTGATCTTCAGTATCACACCAGTTATCCCGGCTACGATCCAATGAACCAGAACAATCCGGAATCTGCTTCAACCAGGGAGGGCGTACTGGGTATCGGTCAGGTTCCATATGCAGTGCTTGATGGAGGAATTTACCCGGCATACCGTTATAATTTTAATTCGGCCGACCAATCACCGGGTAGTGAAGAGTTAGAACTGCTGTCACTGGAAATACCGAAATTCAACATTTCCATTGATACCGACTGGCTGGCCGACAAATTTACTGCCAAAGTGAACGTTGCCTGTAATATAGATACTTTTACAAATAACCTTCAGTTTTATTTGGCCGTAATTGAATCTGATGTGACCGCATACACTGGAGATAACGGAGATACGCACTTTAGAAACGTGGTACTCGATATGCTTCCCACACCGGCGGGTAAATTACTGGGGAATGAATGGGGCAGGGGGAAAACAGAGACCCTGAACTTCACGTGGGATTATTTGTCCTATGTGGAGGATGTGGAAGACCTGGGAGTGATCGTTTTTGTGCAGGACCGTGAAACCCACCAGGTCTTACAATCGGCGAGCAGCCACCTGGATTCACAGGTGGGATTTAAAGAGGATCGTGCCCATGCGGTTACCCTGTCGGTCTATCCCAATCCTGCTTCACAGTTTGTGAATGTGAACCTGGGTGAACGAGCCACAGGGGCGGGCCGTTTGGAGATCACAGACCTTTCGGGAAGGGTGGTGATGGAATCGGAAGTTCTTCCGGGGTATGCCGTAAACCAGTTACAGGTTTCTTCACTTCCCCAGGGTATCTATGTGATCTGCTGGATTGAAGAGGGGAAATTAAAAGGCAGGAATAAAATCATCCTGACCAGGTAGCTTCTGTTTGGATTCATCCAGGAGGATCCGTCCAAATTTCTCACCGAAACTTATCAGGCTCGCCGACTCCTCCCTGTCAGGCAGAAACCGGGCCGTTGCTCCCTCAGCCACAATATTCAGCTTCAGGTTTTTCAAATGATTTTCGATGAGTCCCACTGCCTCCCCGCTCCATCCGAACGATCCGAAGGCGGCAGCCGGTTTTCCTTTGTCCCTGATCGGGTTGATCACCGAGAAAAGTTTATAAACCGGTAGCAGGGTGTTCTGGTTAATGGTGGGAGAGCCCACCAGGATTCCGTCGGCCTTTACCACATGCTCCTCAAGGTCTCCAAGCAATATGTTTTCAATATCCAGCAGGTCTACCTCCACCTCACCGGCCCTTTTCAATCCCTCTGCCAGCTGAACGGCCATCTCCCTGGTGTAACCATAAGCGGAGACGTATGCAATCAGTACCCTGTTTTTTCTCTCGGTATCATTCAAATAACAGGAGGCTATTGCAGCAGAGCGATCGATCTTTTTCTTCCAGGTGGTGCGTAAAATCGGACCGTGACCAGGGCAGATCATGTCAATGGGAAGGGTCCTGATCTTTTCAATGGCCTTCAGCATAAATTTGCTGTAGGGCTTGAGAATCATATCAAAATAGTAGTCAAATGCCTCGCTGTAATCCCCTACCTCATCATCCCACATCTTTTCATCGGCGTAGTGAGCCCCGAAGGAATCGCACGTAAATAGCAGGGCTTCCTCCTCAAGATAGGTATAAATGGAGTCGGGCCAGTGCAGGTTGGGAGTACCGATCACTCTTAATTTTACATTTCCCAGGTCAATTACATCCCCATCTTTTACCTTAAGAGATTTAAATGGTTTGCCAACCATTTCGCCGAGATACGTGAGGGCCTGTCCACTACCCACCACTGTTGCATCCGGAGCCATGTCCAGGAGTTGTCCGAGGGATCCTGAGTGATCCGGCTCGGTATGGTTAAAAATGATATATTCGATTTTGGAAGGATCGGTAACCGCCAGAAGCTTTTCCCTGTACTCGGGCCAGAAGTTCACCTTAACGGTGTCGATCACCGCTTTTTTGTCGGGCATCGATGAAATAGCTGTTATAGGTAGTACCGTATTTGGTCTCCATTACGATATCGAATGTCACCAGATCGCGATCTAAAACCCCGATCCAGCTTACACTTTCTGAAACCTTCTTGATATTCTGGTTCATTTTGCAGCCTTGGTTATACTGGCTGCAAATATAGAGAAAGTACCAAAACTAAAAAGAAACGTTTTTCCTGGGGTCAGAAGAAAACTGATGAAGGCTGTACACAAAACAATATTTTATGTTCTGCAACACTTTTTTTGGGGTAACAATTGTCAATTTATCAGGATTAAACCTTATTTAGGTTTCAAACCTTAAATTCTACTGATATATTTTTAAAGACTCCTCCAAAATATATTTTGATTGGACATACCCCGAAATTTAGCCAAATCCAAAACTGAGCTGAATTTGAGGTATCTCCACCTGTTTTTGTAGCTGCCCTGGAAAACGAGAAAAGATATTGCTGAGACCATCTCCAAGGGTGTAGTATTTAAAATCAGGTATACCAAAGACCCTTTTGGCACTTTTCAATATATGTCCGGCCATAATTGTAAGTTTCTGATTCTGATCAAGTATGACAGCTACAAAATAGAACACAGCAAGTAGCAAAGCCATCATGTTTTGCAGGCGAGCATACCTCAAAATCCTTATGTTTTCCAGGTCATATGTTTGTTTTATGAACCTTATAGTCTCTTCCACACTCCATCGTTTCAGATATGCCTGGACAACAAACCAGACGTCTTTTTGCCCGACTCCTATATCCAGGGTAGTCAGTAGCATCATGGGTTTACTGCTTATCCCTCTTACAACTACCATGTTCAGAGAAGTATTCATATCGGGTAATTGAACCTTTACGTGACCGAAACTCAGGTTAAACATAACTTCCTTCCCATCAATAATTTTCACGATACTTTTTTGATAAGGTAGCCCACACGCAAAAGTCAGCCAGAGAGCTCTTCCTTGATGTCCTTTGTGTATCAGGTCCCTGGAGCCTACAAGACGGATGATAAAGTCCCTCTTGTTCTTCAGCAAAGGCTCATAGAGTGCATCTCTGTCACCTCCCCGGTCAACGACCCAGATACCCCGGTTCTGAACGGCGCCGCCTACCTGATCCATGGCCTGCAAGATCTGATCATTTTCACTGGTAAAATCCGGAGATGCTTGAGAATACAGGGAATAATACAAAGGTGTAATCTCATTACTCCCTACTTCTGAAGCGATTACCTGGTTGGTCCAATAGCCATTTACGATCTCTCCTTGATCACTCCCGTCATGTACCCCGGCCAAATACTCCATCTTCTCAGCATACTTCTTTTTCACATCACTTAAATCCAGTATCAGCAAGGTATTGTCCTTTACCCTATTACTCGCCATCGAAAGAATACGTCGATGTAAACAACCCCATATCTCTGGCTTAATTAACTGGCGGCTGAAGCGTTCTTCTATCTTCTTTAACGATACTCGACTCTCATGCTGCCTGCCGATCTCTGTAAGCATCACCGATTGCGATGCCATGATGCCATAGACCGCTTCTCTAACAAATCGTTGAGCAGTTTTATCTAAATCCTGAGAAAGTATCCCCGAAAATCTTGTAATTTTGCTTCTGAGCTTGTTAGCTATATGGCTGAAGTTCATTTTGTATCCTCCTGTGTTTGTGAGTGGTATTACAAATATAAACAGGAGGATACTTTTTTGCTATAGATATAAAAGTATCCCCATTTTTTATTGCTTATCACTTCAGAAAACTCTGAGCTCCAAGCCCAGCCGACAAAGCAGAGAAATCAAAGGGAATTATTGAGGTATGTCCAAAATTCGCGCCTCTTGTCTTATGTATAATTAGTGCGTAATTTGCCATGGAATTACAACTCGGGCCCCAACACTCTCACTACTGAAAAATCTTTAAGTTTTTACTGTGATACGTATGAATTATTGTCGTGTTTTACTATCTGTTCCATATTATGTTTATAAGTGTTATTTTAAACCTAAAATTTTTAATCATGAAAAAAGCATTTCTTTTGTGTACCATTTTAATCATGGCTCTTACTGTATCTGCACAAGTACTTATTATTCCTTGGGGTGAAACCGTCTCCAATGGAGGTGTACATTACAATTGGGTAGCAATGGACAATCCAGATGCAGATGATTGGCATTGGTCTTTAAGTCCTTCAAGTGGTTTTACTATTGTGGGAGGAGGAGACGGTTATGACCATGTCACAATTACATGGACTGTTCCTGGAACTTATGTTCTTATACTTCAGGAGTGGGATGGATCTACTTATCTTGGTAATGACAATTTGTATATAGATTGTCATCCTACTTTTGCAACTATCTCCGGACCGTCTACTGTTCAAGTTTATGGAGCTGATACTTATTCAGTACCAGCTAATTATGATGACTATTTATGGACAGTGTCGGGAGCTTGCGGAACTGTCTATTCGGGCCAAGGTACTAATAGTGTATCAGTTGGATCACCTTGCACTGGGTATATGTATGTGAAATGTAGAGTAAAAAAGAATGGGCTTTGGTCTGGTGATAGTATTAAGAGAGTATTAGTGCAATAATAGAAATTTCGAATATTGAGTTTTGGGGAATTGAGAATGATCCTAAATAGTTAAACCTGAAAAACCCATCGATTTTCCGGGTCTGAGATTCTAATATTCAAATGGTACTCCAGGGTATGCAGTAGATTTTGGCAAAAAGATATTGTTTCTGCCTTGATCCTCCGCAACATCCTCATCATATTGAACCCGGCAACGGCCAATAGGGTGTTGATTGCATCACCCTGGGTACCGCTCAGGTAGTTCTTTATCATTCGGTGGTCGTGTTTGATATGCCCGATCACTGGTTCTATCCCTGCCCTGGCTCTAAAGAACTTACGAGCCCTCTGCTTTTCGTAATTGGTGGCTCTTTTGAGTGGTTTTTCTGGTATTCGGATCTGGACTCCCAATACAGTCTTTTTTCCTCTGTATCCCCTGTCAGTAATGGCAGTACCCGGATATCTTCCGGTTAGTCTTTCCATTTGTTGTAGCTGTGGGTCCAGGGTATCGCCATCGTAAAGGTTCTCCTTGAAGGATAAAGCCCCAACGATGATACCGGATTTCATTGTTTTGACTAAGGATACCTTGTTGCCAAACTCATATTTCTTAGCCTCCTTCCCTTTGGTAATGCACCTCACATCCGGTTCGTGAAGGCTGTAGACTTTGTTCGTGCCTTTCTGCTCTTGATTCAGGACCCGGTGAAAGAGCTGTAAATCATGCTCATATTTTTTGAGCTGTTCCACAGTCATCTTCCTTTCAAGATCCCGTACCAACCGGCCGGCTATGACCTTGATCTTTCTGGCTGCAGCATTGGCCTTCTTGCGTCTTTTGGGATGCTCTCGAAAACGCTGATCGATCATCAGCTGTTTCAAGGTACGTGTATAGCTCTGACGTGATACAATTCCTTCCTTGTCAGCCATATCCCCGCACTTCTCTATGATCTTCTTCTGTAGCTTGGTATCTTTAGGAAAGGTGATGTTCTTTTCTTGTACGGTGGTATCAACAAGCACATGTTTTTCCTGGATTTCCTTTCTATCAAACAGATCAATGGAGACCTTTAGGATCCGCTCCATACCCCTTTCTCCCATTCGCTTGCGGAACTTGATCAACTCGGCCGGATCGAAAGGCCAGTGGTGCTGGAAATCTGGTCTAAATTCACGTTTTCTTCGCTCCGGACGAACCCAAACCACGGCATTTTGAATCGGTTTCCGGTTTACTTGACCTCGATTTTCACAATTATGATCATAATTTCACCCTCCATGGCATAACATTCCCATGTTAGGGGCTAATCTGATCATATATTTGGGTACAGCAATTAAGCTGCCGCTCTCAACTTTCGTTCGGCCTGTTCTTGGTTTCGCCGGATCTCGATCAACTCTTGTCCGATTCTCCGCAGGTTGTATGATGCAACAGCCAGACCGATATACCTTTTAAAGTGCATGTACCCCCGGTCTGGACACTGGTCCAGCCCCCTGTGTTCAAGCTCGTTGATATTGGATTCCACTGCACTGTGTTTGTTTCCAATTATATGACCATCCTCCAACTGTACATCCCCATTCAAAAGCATTCGCAAAGGGATTCCTATTGTAACCGGAATTCAACTCAGAGTAATAATATCCCTCACCATTGATCTGGTCTCTTTCGTGCGGGCTGGGCTTATTGTAATTTCCTGAAGGATCTGTAAACCGGAGCGGATTATTCAGGGCATAAGTATACCAGTAAAGCAACAATCACCACCAACACTCCAACTCTTTCAAAGACCCCGACAGGGGTCCCTTTCAAAGAACGCTAATAATCCGTAAAATATCGTAAACTATAATTCCATTAGTCTCAGAGCGTATCGAGGATGTTGTCAACTTACCATAAAGAATTTTGTTCAATAATCCGTTGAGACTAACAGCTCATTCTCCTGGCATATAATGTACTATCTTCGTATTCAACCATCAAGGTTAGAGTCAATATTCTTTTGATTGCTAATCTAAAATCTTGTCCATTTGAGAGACTTATATTGTCGTTTTGAATTTCATATTTATCATTCATTATCATGCGATTTGTTTTAGCATCAATAATAAAGAAGGAATCAGGGCTAAACCTTATATTGAACGCGGAATCTCCAACATTAAGGCCCCATATTCCTCTAATAAAAAATGAGTTTCGTTCTTCCAATGATGGTGAATTATATTTGACCTTATACTTCCGAGGCTTTTCCTTTTATTGTCTATATACTCTGAGTAAGTATGCCGTATAATATAGCAGATGCAAATGCTCCAAAAATCATGGAATATGAATAAATTTGAGCATACCTTTTTTTTATTTCCTTATACTTATTTATTATTCTCTCATATCTATCCTTATGAAATATTAAAAAGTAATTAAGTATCGCAAAAGGTAATGCGAATTCTACAGTAAAGACTACAAAACTATCTATAAGCTTCCCTGGGAAAATATCAATATTAATCTTAGGGATATTAAAGAAGTTAAAATATTTCAACCAGAGAACTATTATCCATGCATTTAGTGCATGCATCCATGTTATAAAAATGAATGTAGTTAATCTCCAGTTCTTATTTGGGTGATGATTTCTAAAACTTTGGATAGCATCAGCCCAGACCATGTAATATAAATTATTCATGCTATTCCAAATTTAATCATCAAGCATTCCATTTTGACGCATATATTCCAATACTCTTGATTCAGGTTGTTTCGGTTTAAACCATGTGCTTGGTCCATAATGAACACCTAAATTCCAACCAATATCCCAACCTAATCTTGCAGCACCATAAATTGCAACAAAATAACCAACACCTGGTATTTGAGCGCCTGAAAAATAAGATGCAGCAGATGCAGACAGACCAATAGTACCCACAGTTGCATCAGCATATGTTATTGGTTGTGGATTTCCATTGAGTATTTCGTTGTAAGCCATACCCGTTGTGAGTATACTTGCTCCTGTAGAAACACGAGTGCCTATTTTTGAAATATTGTAGGTGGCAATTCTTGCTGGGCTTCCACCTTTCCATCCAGATGAGTAATATTTAGGACTAAAGCTTCCCCCTTTTGTTAAACGGAATGTTCCATCCATATTACTGGCAACAGCACCTCCAAATCCAAAACCACTTACTACGTTTCCAAAGCCCCCCTGCGAACCGGCTTCCCCATAAACATCATCAATTGGTTCATTCAGCCATGATACTGGAGTGAGAGGTATCGATAGAGAACTATTGGATTCCCAACCAGGATTCCCTCCTGAGAAGTTTATACTGAGGTTTCCTTTCTCCCATATATATCCATATCTTTGTTTGGCCGGTAAATATGTTCTCACAAATCCTCCCAGACTTCCTGAAATATTAAATGAACCGCCGCCGCCAAATAGTCCAAAATAGCTTTGCCCGGCAGATATTGAAGCACCATAACCACCGTAATAGGAGATTCCGTCATGCTCATTCCATTCTCCCCCATCAGGGCTATTCATAAGGTTTCTGACAATCTTATTATACTCAGCCGTCGTAAGATAACCTGTCGGATCGATAAACCTTAGTGGGTTATTCAGGGCATAGGTATACCTGTTATAGTTATTTGGGTATCCTGGTGCCTGCACGTAGGGATCGGGACTGAGGAACCGACCAAGAACGGGATCATAGACCCTTCCATTCATGTTGATCAGGTTAAAATCCATCAGATGTTCATGACCTGTAAACCCTCTTCCTGCAAACAAGTCTCCTGCGTAGCTTTGGGTCCAGTCTGTTGCATCCCTGGGCATCCCCCATGCATTAAAACTATAGTTCTCTACCACACTGGTTTCAGCATTCACAATGGTTGTCAAAGAACCCAAATGGTCGGAAAGCACATAATACATCGTATCATTATCCGATCCACTCTTAACAAAGATAGCGGTTAATCCATTGCCCCCTTGAATGTAATGGTACTTTTTCACCCCTGCTGATGTAGAATCCTCCTCGTAATCGCCATTAAAATACTTCACCCTTTCAATTGTACTGTTTCGGGTCTGTACCATTTTGATCCGCTGGTTACTGAGCCCGTAAGTGAAATCAAGCGTTAAGGGAATACCTCCGGTAAGGGTATCTGAAATTGTTGCCACTTTATTAAAACACGTATAAGAGATTCCCTGTGGCGGTGGTTTATAGGTTGACTCAGGGGTTTCTATGGTAGTCAGGGCATGCGGACCGGCATCCTCTCCGTATAGTATTGAAGAGCTCACCCCGGTTTTCGAGGTGATGTTTCCACAGTTGTCATAACCAGTTGAGAAGTCCTGTGCTGATTGATGGATATTATTCAGATAATACTCTATTCCGGTAAGACGGCTCAGATTATCATATTCAAACACTTCCTTTTGGTTGGTGAGTGCGTCCTCCCTTAAGGACAGGTTACCAAGGTCATCAAATCCATACTGCATATCAACGATTGATCCTGTAGTAACGTGGTTTAACACCCCGTGCATATCATAGCTTAGCGAAGTGGAGTTTGCTCCCTGGGAATAAGCAGTGATCTGTCCCAGTGCATTTACATCTGAGCAGCTCCACAGGGTAAATCCCCCTCCTGTAACTTTCTCCAGATCCCCATTGAATGTATAGGCATACCGAACCTCAAAACCTGATGGATAAGTCCTGGTTAACGGCCTTTAACGAACCGCCGTATGCCGAACGGCACGTACGGTGGTGTGAGAGGACAGATAGGGAATTAATCCCTATCTTCCTACTCGATTATCATATTCTTTACTTCTTTTTCCTTCGTATTAAAAAAATTGCAGGAACTATTATTATTAAGACAATTATAGAAAGCATCGTATAAGCTCTAATCATGACAAGCATAGAGATTTTACCTTCATTATCTACTAAATTCACCCATTTATAATCACCTTTTATTTCAAAATTGTTATTTAAAACATTAATCACCAACTCTCTTTTTGATTGAGGTTGCGTGTTCTTCTGACACTCAATAAAGTAATTACGGCTGTTGACATCTTCGATAAAAGCTATCAATTTATTTTGACTTACACCATATTTGATAATGCGATTGACTTTTATTGTATCTCTACCCAACAAATAGCTCTCGTCTTTTCCTATTAGTTCTAAACCATATTTATCCTTTAAGGTAAACCCAACAATCGGAAAACTAACATCTGCTCCCCAATAATCAGGATTTATCTCAAATGGTAATGCATTGTTGAAAATATTGTATTTGCTTTTACCGTAATAATAAAGTTTACTGTCTGTTACAAAATATGCCGTTCCTAGTATAAGAACAATTGCAGTATATATTATACTTCTTTTTTTCATAATCGAAAATTAAAACAAGGTTCTAAAAAGGAAAGGTTATTATTGTTGGAATGTAGTAGTATGGAGTTCCTCCAAGCCTTTCAAGATTTGGGCCTGGTCCATCAGGTCTAAAATAGGGAGAACTTGGTCCTAAGTATTTTTCATCAATAAAATCTGGATCCCAAAATCCATCACCATCGTAAAGTTTGTATGTTACACTATTTCCTTCTGGTGCAATTGAGTAACTGACATTTGTTCTTCCAATATGGAAAACCCTTTTAGTCAAGTCGACTGGAAATTTTCCGCTTTGATTTGATTGTCCATTAATAATTCCTCGATGCGCCTTTAAAAACTGAGGGCTGTTTAAAAGTGAATTCGTAGTATTAGAACCTATTCTTGCTGGAGAACCATCTCCAAATAAATAGTGTTTGATTGCTTGCCAACTATTATCGACTACTACACCCCCTTGTCCTGCGGCTTTCTCAATAACAGTAGCCTCAGCATAGCTCTCAAAATTCAAAACATTTAAGCCTTGAAAAACAGACTTAGCTCCTGTTTGACCATAATTTCCGACAACCCAAAGGTTTCCATAGTCAATTTTCAGTGTCAAGAAGAAATCATTGCCATTTATATCCATCGAAAGATCATTAAAAAAAGACCAGAAATCAACCGTCAAGATATCCGAATTCTTCACCCATACAGAACCTTCATTAGTTCCTATATTGGTGTAGTTACCGTCAAAGCCCGGAGTATAGCTTGTATAGTAATTCCCAGCTAATTGGGGATTCATAATGCTGAAATATGGATTATAATAGCTGTATCCTTTCTTGGCCTGCTCCCTTTCATATGGTGAAGGTTTGTTGTAGTATCCTGATGGGTCTACGAAACGGAGCGGATTATTCAGGGCATAGGTATACCTGTTATAGTTATTTGGGTATCCTGGTGCCTGCACGTAGGGATCGGGACTGAGGAACCGACCAAGAACGGGATCGTAGATCCTTCCATTCATGTTGATCAGGTTAAAGTCCATCAGATGTTCATGACCTGTAAACCCTCTTCCTGCAAACAAGTCTCCTGTGTAGCTTTGGGTCCAGTCAGATGCATCCCTGGGCATCCCCCATGCATTAAAACTATAGTTCTCCACCACACTGGTTTCAGCATTCACAATGGTTGTCAAAGAACCCAAATGGTCGGAAAGCACATAATACATCGTATCATTATCCGATCCACTCTTAACAAAGATAGCAGTTAATCCATTGCCCCCTTGAATGTAATGGTACTTTTTCACCCCTGCTGATGTAGAATCCTCCTCGTAATCGCCATTGAAATACTTCACCCTTTCAATTGTACTATTCCTGGTCTGTACCATTTTGATCCGCTGGTTACTGAGCCCGTAAGTGAAATCAAGCGTTAAGGGAATACCTCCGGTAAGTGTATCTGAAATTGTTGCAACTTTATTAAAACACGTATAAGAGATTCCCTGTGGCGGTGGTTTATAGGTTGACTCAGGGGTTTCTATGGTAGTCAGGGCATGCGGACCGGCATCCTCTCCGTATAGTATTGAAGAGCTCACCCCGGTTTTCGAGGTGATGTTTCCACAGTTGTCATAACCGGTTGAGAAGTCCTGTGCTGATTGATGGATATTATTCAGATAATACTCTATTCCGGTAAGACGGCTCAGCTTATCATATTCAAACACTTCCTTTTGATTGGTGAGCGCGTCCTCCCTTAAGGACAGGTTACCAAGGTCGTCAAATCCATACTGCATATCAACGATTGATCCTGTAGTAACGTGGTTTAACACCCCGTGCATATCATAGCTTAGCGAAGTGGAGTTTGCTCCCTGGGAATAAGCAGTGATCTGTCCCAGAGCATTTACATCTGAGCAGCTCCACAGGGTAAATCCCCCTCCTGTAACTTTCTCCAGATCCCCATTGGATGTATAGGCATACCGAACCTCAAAACCTGATGGATAAGTCCTGGTTAATGGCCTCCCAAACCAATCGTAAACGTAGGTATGGGTAAAAGTTTTACCGACCTGCGTTCTTTTCTCCGAAACCAATCTCCCATAATCGCTATCATATTCATATACTTCAAGAAGGGACTTATCACCGTTGTAGATCGAGTCAGGGTTTCCAAAGGCCAGATTAGTGTCATCTGCTATATAAGAATAATACAGATTACCCCTTTGATCATTACTTATAGATGCCCTTCCTATGTCATCATATACATAGGTGGAGGTATCTCCTTTTGCACTGATTTGTCTGACCAGTTGTCCAAATCCGTCGTAAAGGGAAGTGATCGTTCCGGCATCGGGATCTGAAATGGAAGTCCTGTTACCCTGTGCATCATAGGTAAACTCCGTTTTCTGGGAGGTAGAATGTTCACTAACATAGGACTCCTTTAATTTACCATCAGGGTAGTAGCTGTTAAATACAGTGTTCCCAATATTGTCCTCGCTTTCAACCAGCTCACCCCATGCGTTCATTTTTGTCCGGGTTGTAATGGTGTCCGAGCCTGTTCTTAAAGTAATGGTAGTTTCAAGGCCATCGTAATCATATGAAGTAGAAGTGGTATCCGGATAATTTTCAGATGAAAATCGTCCATAAGCGTCATAGGTATAGGTAGTCCAGCTCGGAGTTTCTCCATTAAAGTAAGGACGGGATTTTTGCGACACCCTTCCTTTGGAATCATATTCCGTATCGACGTAGATATCCTCACCGGCAAAACCGCTTGTTACCGATCGCAGCTCCCGGCCTACAACATCATAAAATACCAGCATTGGAGAACTCCCGGATGCCATGGCCCATTTGTAATAAAGTGCATTTGTCGGAGCATTGGAATGCTCATTTGACCAAAAGATCCCGGAAGCTTCTTGCATCAAATCGGGATAAATTTTTTCCTTGAGCCGGCCAAATGGTCCATACTGATAGTGGGTCTCTGTCCCGTTCGAAGAAATGCTGGTCTCAAGTTGACCAGTAGAATAATCATATTCAAAACCCTCCGAGAAATTTAGTGGGGTGGTTTTCAATATAAGGAACCGGCCATCTGAATCATAATCCATAGAACTTTCAATTGAATCAACCGAAAGGCTAAGCCCCCTTTTTGCAGATATAGTAGTTTCGGTTGGATTGCCATACAAACCAAATTCAGTAATACGGGTGGTCACTGATCTGTCTGTACCAAAATCCTCCACTTTTTGAATAAGATTACCGGTGTTAGATGAGTAGCTTAGAAAAGTACTGTCTGTTTCTGTGGACCCTCCACGACTATAAGTAGTGGTAATATACTCCGGGAGGACCGGTATATGCCACCCGGCATTGGTATAAGTATATCTTTCAGTAACATATTCCTGCGGACTCATGTTGACTTTCTTCTCAGATATCATCCCATTGTCATCATAGGATAAGGCGGTTGTCTTAGTAATGTTTGTCAGAGAATCGTGCTCAACGACAGAATCTGTTTGTACAGAAAAAGTTATGCCGGAGATATTGACAAGCGAGGTGTAATTGTTTACCTCTTTTACCGATGAAGCACCAACCTTCTGTACAAAAGATACTGGATAGGTATGAAAATATGTGGTGTCATAGGTGAAATTGGATATCTGAGAGGTGTTAAACAGGTCGTTTTCAACCAAAGTTTCCATAAACCCAAGAAATCCTTTTCCCTGAAGGTGAATCTTTGCTCCTTCATACGAGTATTCAACATGAGAAGAATCGGCTACCCCGTTGTCCGTCGTTAAGCTACTTGTAAGATACCAGGGTCCTGTGAAATCGATGACAGGGAATTCGGCACTGGTCTCTGCAGTATATACATCTGTGTTGGTCATGGGTTCATAGGAATATACGGACCTCACTCCCATCCCGTTGGTAATGGCTTCCACAAACTTGCCCGGTTTGCCCGATGTGATAAAACAAAGAGATTTATCACTATCCGGGAATATTAGTTCCGTTATCCCATCACCATTGAAATCACCCAGATGGATGTTGTCATCCAAAGACGAATTCTTCACTTCTGTAGAATATGCATATGAAATATCTCCATTGGAATAGGAAGGCTTAAAATCATAATAAATGGTCTTAAGGATACTTCCTGAGAAGATTAACAGGTCTATTCTTTCATCTTCATTTATATCCGCTTCAACAGCCCTGGTAAGCAAAGGGGATTCCGCAGAGTGTGATCCGGGAATTATTCCAAAACAGATTTCCGGGCCATAACCGGAAAGATGATTAAGCATAAGTTCGAAACCAACCGATCGTGTAAGACTATCCGAATCAAGAAAAGCATATCTACAAATAATATCATTTGTGTCGGCGCAATGTTGATGACAATAAAGTGAATAATCAGGTTCAAGATTATACTCGTCTAAGAAATCATACCAATCATTATCATTATCAATTTCGCAGCCTTGACATTCCTGCCATGCAGTTTCAATAAGGATTGTTTCAAAAGCTTCATCACCCAATGCCACCCAGGCTGAAATTCCGTCATTGTTAAGATCAATGGTACCCAGGAAATAACCCGTTACAGTCTGATCTACTGAGTAAGTTTTATTGCCTGGATCAAACAAATTGATAGAAAAAGTTGTATTTGCAGGATCGATAAAATCTGCTTTTCCGTCCCCGTTAAAATCTCCCCAGCGCTGCTCACCCGTCACACTACAATACCTTATTAAAGTATCTTTTTCAGGATCATAATAGACTAGAGAGTTATTATCTGGTAAGCTATTATACCCGCGGCCATCGATATCCGGAAACTGAGAATATTGTCTATTATACAACATGCTTTCACCCATACGGAAACTATGTTTCCTATTCGGAGAATAAATTGTTTCATCAAGGTTTATAAGGTGGCCAATACCATAGTTTAATATAATTGGTCCACCAGGGGGAGAAGTAAAAAATGTAGTTAACCCGCACAATACTGACTTAAATCCATTTAAATCGACAGAACCATTTTCCAGATCGGCTGGGAGGTAGTTTGCAAACTCTTCCCATTCCAACACTTTTATAAAAAGCTCCTCTATCCCATCTCCGTCAAAATCACCTGAAAATATGTATGAAATATCTTCTTCACCAAAATACCCTGCTAGTGGAGGTTGAGTTGAGCCATAATTACACCCCAAGGGCATATCAATATAATCAATAAAATAATCCCAATTATCATGAGTATATGATCTTGGTATAAAGCCGGAATCTGCCGGTGTTGAAGTCAAACCGTTTGAAGTTCCTTGATATAGGTAGTATTTGCATTGGTCATTGTAAAAATCTAGCTTCACGGATACCAAATCGAAAATTCCATCACCTGTGAAATCTCCGGTGAATTGATAATAGTTGCTACCGGAACCGATGGTTTGAGTTTGGGCCGTCTGACTAATATTAAATACAGGAGCACTCCAATCAACCCTCGTAGCATTAAATCTGTTATTGTTTTTATCATATTGAACAATCTCATCAAGTAGAGTTTCATTCAATGAAGTATCAAAATGGAAGCCATAACTCCCTACATAGCTGTCCTTTGACTTCATTGATATACTGTCCAGAATTTGATCGTTTACGACAAGGTCATCATGAATGTATGCATAGTTGATATCACTTTTTGTCGAGTAGTGAAACGACAATTCATTGGCTAGATCCCAAACCAAACCACCATATTCGATTTTGCTAAGTAGGATTTCACATTTATCGTTATCTGTTGTATAAGTGTATTTGATAGAATTGCCATTCCGATCAGAGACTTTATTTAACATCCAGTTCCATTGGGTTGAATCATCAAGCGACATCCTGGAGTCGGTTGTATTCCCATATTCAAGGGTTTGGCCATTGGCTGTTTTAACTGTAAACCACATAGTGTTGCCACTCCCAGACCGCTCAATCTTTGCATGAGACTGTATCTCTGTCCGGAACGAATCGGCATCCAAACCGGCACTGTTCAATGCAAACAAACGCTGCCCATCCCACCATACCCTGCAAGCCGTATCTGTAGCAGAGATGCTGGATGACTCATTATCATAATATCTGACCTTGCCTGTTGCAATTATTGATGATAATCCGCCTAAATCCCATCCCCGGCCCAAAATCCCATTACCTCTCTGACTGCTGTAATTAACGGATAATTGTGGAACCATTCCCTTTGTTCCGGCCGGAACAGCTATGGGGATGTTATATGTAGCAGCGCCTGTTGGACTTACGCCGGGCTGACCACTGATGGAACCAACCACAAAGCTCCCATCCAGAATACCAGAGGGTTCAACTTCTGTGCCAGGGGCAAGATTCTGGACTGGCTCATCCAACTCCCAAGGATCAACCTCAGTGTTAAGAGTGCTATTAATGCTTGATGAGAAACTGAATCCGGGGTTCAGAGAAATCGAATCACAGGCAATCAGATCTACATTGTTATAATCCGAAAAATCAGTACTGAGAATGATTGATTGATCGATTATGATCGTATCATTTGCAAACAAATGTACAGACAGGAAAAGTAAAAAAGCTATTGGGGGTAGTTTCTTCATGAGAGCAGGCTTTATGGGGTCAGGTCTTAATGATGATCCACTCTTTATGCTTGTTACCATAGGTTAGTCTTAGAATGTAAGTGCCATTCACAAGAGAGGAGACATCGATCTGGTTGGTCTCTTGGGGTGCAAGGACTTGGGATACCAGTTTACCTTAAGCATCAGACGAGGTTGGCAGGAAGGACAGAACCTCCTTCATATTTTTGTGGGTGGAAATAGTAAATTCTGGGTGTGATTGTAGTTCTCAAAGACTATCTTAGATCTAATTAAAAAGAGGCTGCACCTTTTGGTACAGCCTCCTTACGAAAACTCACAATCTGAATGTAACGGACCTTACTTTTTAGACTCTCCCTCACATGATTTGGAGCAATCTGATTTCTTCGCAGCTTCAGTGCTGCCCGAACAATCACTTGATTCTTTCTTTGTTTCGGTGTTTGTTGCCTCGGTTGTCTTTTGGGTAGTTTCAGCCTTCTTCTTATCATCTTCCCTGAGTTCTGTTGCAACAGGTGACATGAGGGTGGCTGCTACGGCTGATACACTGGTACCCCCGATAAAGAGGGCAAGTGCAAAAATGGCTAATGCTTTTTTCATATTTTAAATATTTGATTTGTTATCCTGACGCAAGATAGCACGATGAAGAGAACAATGATGTTAAGGAGATGTTAAAAAGAGTTCCGGGTCTTTTATTTAAATCGTGCCACCGGGGTGACACCACCGGTCACCTTCTGGTTCAGTTCCACCTGAAGGATGGCATCCGGGGGGAGAAAAAGATCAAGTCTCGATCCGAATTTAATAAAACCCATCTCGGATCCCTGGTGCGCCTTCCTGTCCAGTTGGGCATAATTTCTGATCCTTCGTGCCACATATCCCGCAACCTGCCTGACAAGTATTGGTCCATAGGGGGTTTCAATACCCACTGAATGTCGCTCATTCAGTTCGGAGGATTTGGGGTGACGTGCCAAAAGGTATTTTCCCGGGTGATATTTCAGGTAACGAACCTCCCCTTCAACCGGGAAGTAGTTGATGTGCACGTCGTGGATGCTCATAAAGATGGATACCTGGAGGGAGGCTTTGCCCAGAAATTCAACCTGGTTCACCTGTTCGATAACCACTATTTTCCCGTCGGCAGGGGCAGTGATGGTTTTTTTATCCTTGAAGAATCTTCTGACGGGGTTACGGAAGAAACGCAGAACCAGAATCAGGATGGTCATTGAAAAAATGACCGTGAGGGTCCTGGTCCAGTCAGGCAGCCAGAGGGCGGAAAGAGATACGAGAGCCAGTCCCAGGACCAGCGTGGTGGCAACGATAAACCGCCCTTCTCTGTGGATCCTTATCATGTGAAAAGATGATGCAGTAACAGGATTAAAAACATAGCCGGAGCAACAAACAGAAGGGAGTCAAACCTGTCCAGGATTCCCCCGTGACCAGGAAGGATCTTACCCGTATTTTTCACCTCATGTTTTCGTTTCAGATGCGATTCAAACAGATCCCCGGCAAATGCGAAAAGGCTTGTGATTGCTCCGGCAACGATCCACGTGGCCGGAGTCAGGCGATCGGTGAAATGATAAAAAACCCAGCCTGAAAGCATGGTGAAGAGAATGCCCCCTGCCAATCCCTCCCAGGTCTTTCCGGGTGAAAGCCTTGGAGTCAGGGGGTGTTTCCCGATCAGACTTCCGGTCAGGTATGCAAAGGTATCATAGATCCATACCAGGACAATCACTGCGACCGGAAGCAGGGAGTTCCACGAACCTTCCGGAAGCCATCCTGTAGCCATGAAAGAGGCCAGGGGTATGGCGATCCAGAAAAACACAAGGAGTCCGGGATTCGGCGGACCGTGCCAGGCATACCCTGCGATCCACATAAAGAGAGGGAGGATGAGCCATATGGGATTCATTCCAAGGTTTAACCATGAATGGACCCCCGTTAAAAGCAGTGCTCCCGATGCAACCAGCAGGGCTGCAGGGAATGTCATTGGAATGGACTTCATCCTGAACAATTCACGGGTTCCAAGAAAGTATACAACCAAAATGATGATCAGCATAGGTGTCGGACCCAGCAGGATTGAACCGATAAAAATGACGATCAGGAGAATGCCGGTTACAGTACGAAGCAGAAGTTCTTTCAATGGGATTCAAATTCAGCGATAAGCTTTTTGGCCCTGATTACATGGTCCCGGTTTACATACAGCTCTATTTCTCCGAATTTGTATACAGAGTCCTGCTTATTTATAATAAAGGAAGGGATGTCGTGGTCCTCCAACATCTGGCGGATCAACTCTGCATAGTAGAGTGTTCCGGTGGAATATATATGTACCTGGTCACCCGCCATTCTCCGGCTTCACTTTTTTGGTGCTTTTAACTGCTTTTACACTCGCGGACTTCAAAGCTGCTGTTTCAGGTAAGTCAGACAATTCATCCTCTTTTTTCCAGATCCTTTTTCCAAAGATTTTCTCAAGGTCGTCACTAAAGATCACCTCCTTTTCAAGCAGAATCTCAGCCAGTTGCTGTAGTCCCTTTTTGTTCTTTTTCAGGATATCCTTGGCACGTTTATACTCAGTGTCTATCAGGTTCTTCACCTCATTGTCGATGGTCTCGGCTGTCTTTTCGCTGTAAGGTTTGTTGAAAGAGTACTCCTGTTGTCCGCTTGAGTCGTAGTAACTCAGGTTCCCGATCTTTTGACTCATGCCAAAATAGGAAATCATTGCAAATGCCTGCTTGGTTACCCGCTCAAGATCATTCAATGCTCCGGTGGAGATCCTTCCAAAGGTGACCTCTTCGGAGGCACGTCCACCCAGGGCGGAACACATCTCATCGAGCATCTGTTCGGTGGTTGTAATTTGTCTCTCTTCAGGCAAATACCAGGCTGCCCCCAATGACCTTCCCCTGGGAATAATGGTCACCTTGACCAGCGGATTCGCATATTCAAGAAGCCAGCTTACTGTGGCATGCCCGGCTTCGTGCCAGGCTATCGTGCGCTTCTCCTCCTTTGTAATAATCTTGTTCTTTTTCTCCAGTCCCCCGATAATTCTGTCGATGGCATCCAGGAAATCCTGCCGCTCAACCACCTTTTTATCTTTTCGGGCTGCAATCAGTGCCGATTCATTACATACATTGGCAATATCGGCTCCCGAGAAACCCGGTGTCTGCTTGGACAGGAAGTCTACGTTCAGATTCTTCTCGATCTTTATGGGTTTCATGTGAACCTCGAAAATGGCTCTTCTTTCGTTCAAATCGGGGAGTTCCACATGGATCTGACGGTCGAACCTTCCGGCCCTCAACAATGCCTTGTCAAGGACATCGGCACGGTTTGTGGCAGCCAGTATGATCACCCCGCTGTTGCTGCTGAAACCGTCCATTTCGGTGAGCAACTGGTTGAGGGTATTTTCCCTTTCATCGTTGGAGCCGAAATTCGGATTTCTTCCCCTGGCACGTCCCACTGCATCGATCTCATCGATGAATACAATGCAGGGTGACTTCTCTTTGGCCTGTTTAAAAAGGTCCCGTACCCTGGATGCACCTACACCCACAAACATCTCCACAAAATCGGATCCCGACATTGAAAAGAATGGTACATGAGCTTCCCCTGCAACCGCTTTGGCGAGAAGTGTTTTCCCCGTTCCCGGAGGTCCTACCAGAAGGGCCCCCTTGGGAATTTTTCCACCAAGTTCGGTGTACTTTGTCGGATTTTTCAGAAAGTCAACGATCTCCCTTATTTCCACCTTTGCCTCTTCCAGCCCCGCTACATCACTGAAATCGACCTTTACACTGGTCTCCTTGTCAAATACCTGAGCCTTTGATTTCCCAACACTGAAAATGCTGTTTCCTCCGCCTGCACCACCCCCTCCCATACGACGGAGCATGTAGATCCAGATTCCAAGTATCAGCAGGAAAGGAATGATCCACAGCATAATCTCGCCCATATAGTTCCTCCTGGTAACCGTGGTATAGCTGGGCCTTTTCTCCTGAGGGAGATTATTCATTACATTATTCAGCTCAGTTACAAATACATCCTGACTAATAATGGAAAAATAGTACTGCGGAACTGCCTGTCCCAGTACAGAGTTTGATTTCTGCGATCTTTATATCCTCATAGGCAGCATCGGAGAGCCTTTCAGCCCTGATGTACACCTCCACCTTTTCTTTGTTGACGATCACCAGTTTCTCAATATCGCCATCCTGCAGTATCTGGAAAAAACGGTTTGAATCTATCTCTTTCAGTCCACCACCGGCGCTGAGGAACTGTAGCCCTATCATTACAAGGAGGATCACTCCGATGATCCAGTATGAATTGAATTTGGGTTTCATACCTCCTCCCGGTTTGTTTCCGGGAGTTCCTCCCGGACGGTTGCCCGGCATTATCGGGCGGTTGCCCGGATTATTTTTCTTTTCTGCCATAATACTTTTCTTTTATTCCCTCTCCAACACCACTTTCCCGTCTGCCCAAAGTTCTTCCAATTTATAGAATGACCGGTACTCTTTCAGGAACACATGTACCAGGACATCAAACAGGTCAATCAGGACCCACTGACTATTCTGAATGCCCTCCACATGATGGGCACGAATGCCTGCCTTCTCTTTCAGCTCTTTTTCAATTGAATTGGCGATGGCTCCAACCTGGGTTGTGGATTCCCCGTGACAAATAATGAACCTGTCGCAGATGGAATGTTCAACTTCAGAGAGATCGATGGTGACAATTTGATGTCCTTTTTTTTCCTGGATCGCTTCCACGACCATGCGTCCCTTTTCTTCGGCACTCAACCGTTCATTTTCGCCCATCGGCTCTTTTAATAACAAAGGTAATCAATTTTAAGTGTTACTTTTATGTGTTAACTTCTTAAGGTTCGCAATACTATGTCAAAAACTATACCATGACAGTAAAAAGAGTGAACCTGTTACGGGTCGGTTCCACGAATCACTACCTCTCCAATATGCTGAAGGAGAATCCCGGAACGGGTCAGGTATTGGTTGTTGCTGATTTCCAGGATACTGGGAAAGGACAGGGCGATCACCAATGGCACAGCTTGCCCGGTGAAAACCTGCTTATGAGCCTGCTTCTGTTTCCTGCATTTTTGTCAGCATCCCATCAGTTTCACCTCTCGAGGGTGGCTTCACTTGCTATTATTGACACCCTGAAAAGCCTGAATCTGGACCCGGTCATCAAATGGCCCAACGATATCCTTTTAAATAACAGGAAAATTGCGGGTATTCTTATTGAAAACGGAATCAGCGGGAAAAGGCTCTCCCATACCATCATTGGAATCGGGTTGAATCTGAACCAGACGAAATTTCCGGTTTTTCCCGTGGAGGCCACCTCTGTTGCCATTGAAACCGGAATGATCAGCGACCGGAATAGCGTTACCGGACTTCTGCTGGACTCAATTCTGGTCCGTTATCATCAGTTGGAAAAGGGTAACACCCCGGATCTTGAAAGTGACTACCTGGAACATCTGTACCTTCTGAATCAAACCGGGGATTTTGTGGTCGGGGGGAAACGGGTTACCGGCATCATCAGGGGCCTCAGTGATCCCGGTGAGCTTTTGATGGAGCACGACAGGGAAACCCGGAACTATGGGTTCCAGGAGATTCAGTACGTAATGGGAAAAAATTAAAATTCGAAGGTTTCTATTTTATTAATGATGCCGTCGGCCAGCTTCTTCAACGGAAGTCTGAGCATCGGGAGCAGCATCTTAGTCACCAGTGGTTCGATGGTGACTTTTACCCGGGTATCATTTTCGGCTACCTTTTTCAGTTGAATCCAGATATTAAACTGGTATTTGGAGTATTCCGGATCGGAGACAATCTTGATCAGCTTGTGGGGCTCTTTTCCAATGATCATAAGTCCTGTCCGGCCCAAAGGATCCACATTGAAACTGCATTTATCTTCGGAGGCTTCCCATCCTGTTACCTTGTCTGCAGGGAGGAGTTCTTTGAAATTGTGAAAATTGGTAATGAAGCGATATATCTTCACATCACTGCAGGTGGATTTCCCTATTTTGCTCTCGATTTTCATGATCCTGCTCCTTTCCATAATGAAGGCTCTTCGCGCCACCTGGAGAGCAACGCCACCTGGTTCGGTTCAATATAGCCAGTCTCCAGTGCCATCCCGATAAGGGTATTATAATCGCTGAGAGTAAACAATTTCACCCCTGCACGATCAAATGCCTCCTCGGCTACAGTAAAACCGTAGGTAAAGATGGCTACCATTCCCTCAACCACTCCGCCTGCCTCACGAATTGCTTCAACTGCTTTCAGGGAGCTTCCTCCGGTGCTTATCAGGTCCTCCACTACTACGACATGCTGTCCGGGTTCCATCCTTCCCTCAATGAGGTTTTGCCGGCCGTGTCCCTTGGCTGCGGACCGGACATAGATCATGGGAAGATCCATAAGATCCGCTACAAGTGCACCCTGGGCAATTGCTCCTGTGGCTACACCTGCAATGAGGTCCGGTTTCCCAAACCGGTTCATGATGGTCTCCTGAAATGCCCCTTTTATGAAATCCCTGACTCCCGGGTAGGAGAGGGTAACCCGGTTATCGCAATAGATAGGAGACAGCCATCCGGATGCCCAGGTAAACGGATTTTCGGGACGAAGGATAATTGCCTTGCTTTCCAGCAGATGGGCTGCCGTTCTTTTTCTTATCTCTGCCATCTTACAAATGTAGAAAGTTTTTCCCTTGTCTCTCCAACCCAATCAACCATCGATTATTGATAAGTGGAAAATACTGGATTAAATATTATACTTTTGAAAAATATGGCATTACAGGAAGAATTAAAAAGACAGGGGGACTTTCTTTTCATTCACAGAAGTTACCTGCCCATCATCATTCTGGTAATTGGATTATCGGTTTTTACCTATTCCGGATATCACAAGGCTGAGAATCCCGATACATGGTTCTCGGTTGCATACGATTACATCTGTTTGGGCGTGAGTCTGTCCGGGTTGTTGATCCGGGTTGTTACGGTTGGGCATACCCCGAAAAACACTTCAGGAAGGAACACAAAGGCGGGACAGGTTGCGGAAGAGCTGAACACCTCCGGGATCTATTCAACGGTACGTCATCCTCTCTATCTGGGTAATTTTTTTATGTGGCTTGGTGTTGCAATGCTGACCCAGAATAGCTGGTTTATAGTCGCCTTTATTTTGTTTTATGCTCTCTATTATGAGCGCATTATGTATGCCGAAGAAGCTTTCCTGCGTAATAAGTTCGGACAGGATTACCTGGAATGGGCAGAAAAAACACCGGCTATTTTTCCATCTTTCAAAAATCATGTAAAGCCAAAATACCGGTTCAATATTAAGAAGGTTCTTAAAAAGGAGAAAAACGGCCTGTGGGCAGTATTTCTCCTATTCTGGATATTCAACCTGGCTGGTGATCTGATTTCCGGGGGTACCTTTGAGGTAAAACTTTCATTCTGGTTCTTTGGAGCAGTCATTTCAACAATCCTTTACATGGTTCTGAGGGTCATGAAAAAGGGTAAGCTGCTTCGTGAACATGTATAAGGTATTTTTTCAGAATCGGGTTGTGTTTTTATCCGAAAGCGTTCCATTTGTGAAGGCCGGTCCCGGACAGGTTTTTACGGGCTTTCGTAACAAATCCGGATTAAAGGATCTTTTAGATGATTTCTCCAGGGATGAGCAGGTTAAGGAGTTGCATATTTTTCATCCGGACCTTGCAGAGCTTACCGCTGCCTTTTCCAGTTGTTTCAGATGCATCAAAGCAGGGGGAGGGGTTGTGCTGAATGAGAAGGGTGAATTCCTTGTCATTCAGCGAAATGGGTTGTGGGATATGCCCAAAGGGAAGATGGAAAAGGGAGAGGATTTTGAAACCGCAGCCCTCAGGGAGGTCGGGGAGGAAACCGGATTGAGCGGTCTGGAATCCCAGGGTCTTCTGCTCTCCACCTTTCACACCTATGAAATGTCAGGCCGTATGATCCTTAAGGAGACCCGCTGGTTCGAGATGCAATGGAAAGGCAAAGGCACCCCGGTACTTCAGTCCGATGAGGGCATTACCGGTTTCCGCTGGGTGAAACCCGGAGAAACCAGTTTCATAAGGGAGAACACCTATGCCAGTCTACTGGATGTACTGAGATTGAAGAACCTGCTCTGAACCACTCTATATATCCATCATAGATCTCCCCTTGAACGCATGATCCGAAAGAGCTGTTGCTCGAACCCATCTGTGGGCAGGGGAGCAGGGGAGAGGATGATGTTTCCGTCGGGTCCCAGGAGGTAGGCCACCGGAAACGCCTTTACGAGGTAATCGTCAAGAATCCCGTTTTCACCTCCGTAATAAAGTGCTCTCCAATTGTAGTTGTTCCGATCCATAAATGAACCTACCTGGTCTCTGAATTCCGCCACCATGATGGTGATCACCTCCAGGTATTCAGAGTGTTTTAAAACGTAAGCGTTGAGAAAGGGGTACTCCATCATGCAGCCGTAATGGTCGGGAGTGCAGAACATCAGGTAGGTGTATTTGCCTTTTAAATCGGCAGGCGACCAAATCGATCCGTCGGTACCTGGCAGCGAAAAGTCAGGAGGGGGATAACCGGCAACCAGGCTCGAAAGTTTGTCTCTCAGTTCACCAGCATAACGGGCGAAAACCGGTTTCACAGGATCAGCTTCAAGTGAGTCGAGCAGACTCAGAATCGCCTCCTTATGAAATTCACCACTATAGAAGAGATCTGGAAGCTCGTGTAACAGGATGAGATCCCGGATCGTATCGTTGGTTACAGCCGGGTGGTTGGAAACAATCATCCTGAGGCTGTCCAGGTTTTGGGTGCGGTTGATGTGGTACCGGATGCCCTCACCTCCGGGGGTTCGGTTGTAATAGACAAGGAAATCTCTGAACATTGCGGTGAACAATTCAATGTAAGCCGGATGGTTTTCCCGTACCGTTCCTCCAAGGTAATCCCGGCTGATTTCATGGAGACCTGTCATTCCTTCGTTGAGTTTAAGGACTCCCTCTTTATATTTCCGGTGATTATCAAACCATTCATCCGGGCTCCCGGTGTATTTTGTTTCAAGCCATAAGATCATTGAATCGGCAACCGGTCCACCTCTGCCCCTTCTTGTGAGGATCACTTCTTCATTGAGCCGGTGAAAGAGGGAATCGAACCTGTAGATCCGGTTATTGATCTCGTTGGTGTCCCCTGAGATTTTCAGTGGTACCCTGAGTGGTTCAAAGAAGGGAGAGATCCGTTCGGCATAGGATACCTCCTGGTACCGGGGCAGCAATACCTCGTAGGAATGACCGGGTTGGATGTACAAAGTTGCCTCATATATACCTGTCCTGAGCATGATTACACCCGCTGAACCTGGTTCTATCTCAAGCTGGAATCCACCCGATTCATTACAGGTGACACTTTTTGAAAACCCCGGCTGATCCAGGAAGGGATTACCCTGAATTGTGAAATGTATGGAAACCCCGCTGTAGCCGGGAGTCTCCCCGAATATGGTAACCTGTTGTGAATCTGCAAAAATCCATCCCCACAATCCAACAAGCACTGATATGCAGAACCTGCTGAATTTCATCAGAGGTAATCATTAATTTGAATCCCCCGGGGAATAAATTGCGTTACATCCCCATGGTTCCGGATGATGTCCCGGATAATGGTGGAGTTGATCGGCGAGTGTTCGGGCGAGGTGAGCAGGAAGACCGACTCCACTGTGGGCAGCATTTTTTTATTGATCTGGGCGATGGCCCGTTCATACTCAAAATCTGCGGCGGTACGGATTCCCCTGAGCATATGTGTTGCTTTCACCTTTTTGCAATAATCCACCGAAAGTCCTTTAAATGAATCGGCCGAAACCTGTTTATAGGGTTCAAATACCTTGTTGACCATTTTTACCCGCTCCTCAATTTTAAGGAGGGGTTGCTTAATGGAGTGAATACCTATGGCTATGATGATTTGATCAAAAAGGTCAAGCGCCCTCAGGACGATATCTTCATGGCCTATTGTAAATGGATCGAATGAACCCGGGAAAACGGCTATTTTTTTTTGCATCAGTTTTGTTTCAAAGTTACAATTTTACTTAATCTTTAACTTTTTTTTGTCCTCATCAGATTTTTATATCTTGCGCAAGGAAGAAACTAACCCATTCATCGCCACGTGGAAGAAACGTTGAGAATCCTGATCGTCGACGACGACCCCGAGGCCAGGGATCTGTTGCAATTCATTCTCCAGGAGAAGAGTGGATTAAGGGTGGTGGGCCTTGCCGGATGTGTGGATGATGCTGTTGCACTTCTTGAAAAAGAGAAGCCGGACCTGGTATTACTTGATATCCAGATGCCAGGGAAAGATGGATTCCACTTCATTGAGCAGATTAAAATGGGCGGACGGGAGCCCGGAATCATTTTTGTGACAGCTTTTGATCATTATGCCATTCAGGCCATCAGGAATTCGGTTTTTGATTATATCATGAAACCGGTGATGCAGGAGGAGCTGTTCACTGCGATTAACCGGTTTCGTGACCGAAGGAGCAAGGGTGAGGTTACAAACCTGTCCGAACTGATTGCGGTGCTGAAGGGGCAGGGAACCGTCAAAATAAAGCTCAATACCCGTTCGGGATACATTCTGATCCAACCTGACAATGTGGTTTATTGCCAGGCAGATGGAAATTACACCCACCTGCAGCTTTCAGCCGGGAACCGGGAAATCACCACCCAGAACCTGGGTGCCATTGAAGAGCTTTTGAATTCGGGAGCATTTTTCAGGGTAAGCCGATCATACCTGGTTAACCTGAAGTACCTGGCCCGTGTGGATCGAAAGAACGGTCTTTGTATCCTTGAGTACAATGGCGACACTTTTCCTATAAAGATTCCCGCTCAGAAAATACGGTTGCTCGAAGCGAGTTTTTCCTGATCAACTTTATCCTTGGAAACGGAGGTTTCACAGGCCAGAATCCATACTTCACACAATAAGTCACTTTTCTCTTTTCTTTCATTGGTTCACTGTCTAAATTAGCTCACGCGAACATGCCAATAAACCTGAAGTGAAACTCTAAAACTCTGGAAGATGATAGAAGTAATTAACATGGAAGGTATGCCGGTTTACAAATACCGGACTCAGGAAGATGATACATTTTCCGTATCACAACTGGAAGGCAAAGCACTCCCCTGTGGCATCTATTTTATACGGATCAGGAGAGCCCATGGTATTGAAACAGCCAAATTGCTGATCTGCTGATTAAGCCAGGATTAAAGGCTTATCCACTTTCTCTTTTAAGAGCACAAATTCCATTAGTTCTGAAATTTCATTTACGTATCTGAATGTGAGCCCTTTCCGGTAGATTTCATTGATCTCTTCCACATCTTTCCTGTTCTCAGCCGAAATGGCGATATCCGTAATGCCTGCTCTTTTTGCTGCAAGGATTTTCTCCTTGATACCACCCACCGGCAATATTTTCCCCCGGAGCGTGATCTCCCCGGTCATGGCCAGGTGATCCCTGACCTTCTGTTGTGTAAATGCAGAGGTAATGGAGGTCATCATCGCCACTCCTGCAGACGGACCATCTTTTGGAATGGCCCCTTCGGGAACATGCACATGCACATTATACTTTTTAAATACTGCCGGATCCACTCCAAAATCTGCAGCATGAGATTTGAGAAATTCCAGTGCAAGAAGAGCCGATTCCTTCATTACATCTCCCAGGTTACCGGTCAGGGTCAGTTTCCCTTCTCCCTGGCTCAGTGAGCATTCCACAAAGAGAATCTCCCCCCCTGTGGCGGTCCAGGCAAGTCCGGTTACCACGCCTGCCTGCCGGTTTCCGCCATATTTATCGTGCAGGTATCTGGGGGGGCCCAGAATCTCCTGAACCCGGTCTTTGGTTATTTTTTTATCAAACTGATCTTCAAAAGCAATGTGTTTAGCGGTTACCCTTACCAGTTTAGCGATCTGTTTGTCCAGTTGCCTTACGCCCGATTCACGGGTATAACTCTCAATAATATATTCCAGTGTTTTGGATGGCAGTGAAATCTGGTTCTTGATTACCCCGTGGTTATCAAGCTGTTTGGGGATCAGGTGCCGCCGGGCAATTTGTATCTTCTCCTCAACAATGTAACCCGAAATATCGATCACCTCCATCCTGTCGAGCAGTGCCGGGTTGATGGTGGAGGTGGTATTCGCGGTTGCAATAAACATTACATTGGAAAGATCATAATCCAGTTCCAGGAAGTTGTCATGGAAACTGCTGTTCTGTTCCGGATCCAGAACTTCCAGCAGGGCTGAAGCGGGATTCCCGTGAGCGTCCCTGCCTACTTTATCAATCTCATCCAGCACGAACACCGGGTTGGATGATTTCAGCTTTTTTAAATTCTGGATAATACGACCTGGCATGGCCCCGATGTACGTTTTTCGGTGCCCCCTGATCTCTGCTTCGTCGTGAAGTCCGCCCAGTGACATTCTGACATATTTCCGGTTCAATGCACTGGCGATTGATTTTCCAAGGGATGTTTTTCCAACCCCCGGGGGTCCCACCAGGCAAAGGATAGGGGATTTCAGATCGCCCTTCAGTTTTAAAACCGCCAGGTGCTCCAGAATACGGTCCTTGATCTTCTCCAGTCCGAAGTGGTCCCTGTCAAGAATCTGGCTGGCCCGCTTCAGGTTGAAGTTGTCTTTTGTGTAAACGTTCCAGGGAAGCTCCAAAAGAGTCTGGAGGTAGTTTACCTGTACCGAATATTCACCAGTGGCCGGATTGAGCCGGGAGAGTTTGTCCAGTTCTTTCTGAAATGCAGTGGCCACTTCTTCGCTCCATTTCTTCATTTTCCCCTTCTCCCTGAATTCAAGAACCTCCTGGTCCTGCGGAGAACCGCCAAGTTCGTCCTGAATGGTTTTCATCTGCTGATGCAGCAGGAATTCACGCTGTTGCTGGTCCAAATCGTTCTTTACCTTGGACTGGATATCGTTTTTCAGCTCCAGTAGCTGCGACTCCTTTGACAGGTGTTCCAACAATGCAAATCCTCTCTTGGAAACACTGTCGGTCTCCAGTAATCTCTGCTTCTCTTTATGGGACATCTCGCTGTTGGAAGCCAGAAAGTTGATAAGGAATGAAGGGCTTTCAATATTTTTTATGGCAAATGAAGCTTCGGTCGGGATGTTGGAGGAGAACTTTATAATTTTGATTGCCATCTCTTTAAGGGCAGCGGCCACAGCTTTTGACTCCGCAGCTGGTTCATCATCGGCATCCTCCAGTGAGGTGATCCTTGCCACATGGTAAGGTTTATCTGTAAAGAGGTCGTTTATCTTAAACCGTTTACGCCCCTGAATGATAACAGAAGTGGTTCCGTCGGGCATCTCCAGGATCTTCAGAATCTGAGCCACAGTTCCAATCTCGTAAAGATCTTCCAGCTCCGGATCATCGATCGTGCTGTCGCGCTGGGCCACCGCTCCAAGGATCTTATTTTTCCTGTATACCTCCTGTACAAGGCGGAGCGATTTATCCCTGCCTACAGTAATGGGAATCACCACCCCGGGAAAGAGTACAGTGTTTCTCAAAGGCAGTATGGGAAGAACATCAGGGATATTCATCTTCTTAAGATCCTCCTCCTCATCTCCCGAAAACAGTGGTATATAATCTGTTTCTTCGTCGATGGGGATCATCATTCGTTCAATCCTGTTTTTTATACCTTCCATATCCTGCTCCTCCTATCAGTCAATCTGTCAGTCCGGGTAAATCCGGATAAGTCCCACCAATAATTCAATAAACGTGCCATTAATTCAATAAACGTGCCATTAATTCAATAAACGTACCAATATTTCAATAAGCGTGCCAAGAATGTTTTTCAGATATAGCGAATGGTGACCTCCTTCAGGAATTTTTCTTCCAGCAGCCTGGCCATTCTTTTGATTACAGTTCTTCTCATCTCCAGTTCCACAGGGAGGTTGGGGTCCTGGTGGGCAATGTTGACGCGTGTTCCGATAATGAAATGAATTTCGTCGCTCTGTTTGACCAGCTTGACAATCCTGTCGGCCGGACCTTTTCCCAGACTGTATGCGGAGGAGTAATCTTTCAGAATGCGGGTCACCTTGGTGATGGTCAGTATGCCTTCTGTGACCAGGTCGACTCCCTCCATGTGAGAAACAGGAGGGAGTTCCGGGTCTTCAAAAACCAGGTTATCTTCAATATCCACGCCAAGTTCACGGGCGATTATGTCGGCTGTTGTGGCACCGCAAATCACCTTCTTGCCCTTGAAGGTGCGGACCGCATCTCCCAGTTGCCGGTCGTTCTCCTTTTCATAGGGAGGGCCGGTAATGATGAGCAGTTTTCGGGGTTCCCTGAAATAGATACTGGCGCAGCTGGTATCATCCCTGGAGTCATATCCGTCATTCCGGTGGGCCATGGCCACCATTTTCCCGGCCAGTTTGGAAGCTGAAATCTTGGGTGTGTTCTTCACCAGTTTCATGGCATACTCCTGGATATGAGACCTTCCCCATCCAAGGGGATAGAGGTCTGATCCCAATCCAGATTGTGCAATACCGTCACTGCAGAAGAGAATACGGTCCTCCTTCTGGGGTTCGAAACGGCATGAGAAGATCTCCTTACCGGCATTCTTTTCACTTACCATGACTTTCTTTTTCCAGCCCGGGTCAAAGGGGATATTGTTCCTGAGGATAATGGTTTGAGGATTGTCATACTCCAGGATGGTTGTGATACCGCTGTGTTCAATATCTATAATTGTAAACGTTGAATAACTCATCCGGCGCTCACTGCAAACAGGAAGGGTATTCATTATGATTTCGGCGATTTTATCAGCTGCCTTGTGTTCAATTGTAAAATTAACCGCCATCGTCGCAGTCAGGGTGGCAAGAATATTGGCTTTGACCCCATGTCCCATTCCATCTGAAAGAACTGCTATGGTCCGGTTCTCCTCTTTTACCTTCCGGCTGATGAATACATCCCCGCAGATCCGCTCACTGCCAAAGTTGCGCTGATCGCATGCAACTTCAATGTAAAACCTTCCGTTCATGATTTATTATTGTTCCTGCCCTGGTTGTAGGACTCTATAATGGAGTTGAGCATTCGTTCCGTCTGAGCAGCACCCTCCCCGAGAACAAAACCGATCTGCTGAACCAGGCTGAGATTGTTATCAATCACCTCGTTGAGTCGTTTAACTACCTCTTCCCTTTGCACTTCAGGTGCAGACATATCCCGGATTACCGCTCCTACGATCTTACCCTTTTCGATGAGAAAGATGCTGACATTCAGCAATTTGCCATCGTGAGTTATATCCCTGTTGGTGATCGGTTCATGGTTGGTGAGTACATAGGTAAAGAGATTGTAAAATCCGTAAGGCAGCAGTGTTTTGAGGTCTGCCCCGACCAATCCGGGAATGATTTCATGGATCTCCCTGGCATCTTCACCAAGTAATTCGATGAAGCTGTTGTTGGTCTGAAGAATTTTCAGGTTCTGATCGCAGATGACCACCATCGACGGAAGTTTATGTAACATGCGACGAACAATCTCCGAGGCTTCTCGGGCTGCTTCTTTCTCCTTCTGTGCGGCTCGTTCAGACTCCTTCAGGGCTTCCTGGGCAAGGGCAAGCTTCTCATTGCTGATTTTCAACGATTGGATATGGTCAAGCCTGCTTCTTGAAGCAAAGGTGTTGCACATTTCGGGGATTGCAATTCCCTGCGCTATGGCAATCGCAAATTCGGTGCAGCTGGCATATCCGCATGCTCTGCAGCCCACATCGGGGGTTCCCTCCTGGTCAATTTCAATCAGGATTTTTTTCACTGTTGCCTCATCCGGTTGGGGGAGTTGCTGACTGTTGGCTCTGAACTCCCTTTTGATATCAAGCCCGGCAAACTGATCAATGTTATTTTTCCACTCATCCAGATTGAGCGTATTCAGGCGGCGGTTGACATATTTTATCAACTGACTCCTTCTGAGCATCTGCTTGCCACCCATACTGGTACCACGCCCCATGAGAAACTCCTTGTAGAAAAGGTTGAAATGACTCTTGATTGAACCGATGTTCTCCTCGAACTCGTCGATGGCTTCCAGGATACTCTCTCCCTCAACAGTGACCACTGAGGTTTTATGTAACTCCTCATCGATGCCTGCAGCCTGGATGATGCCGTTGGCCACAGGGAAAAAGGAGCCCTTATACCCAAGAGGTGCATCAAAATCGCTGTATTCCAGGTCGGTTTCATGAATCCCGGCCTCATTGAACATCTCCCTGAGTTCGACAAATGTGATCGCCAGATCAACCCGGCTTTTCCCGGTAAAATTGAGAATCTCGTTTTTACTGGCAATAAGGGGGGTAATATAGACCATTCTTAAATCCTCTTCCTCAATATGGCGGATCACACTGGCTGTAACTGCAACCGGGGACAGGATAGGGGCCAGGTTGGGAATCAGCTGGGTTTTATATTTTTCGATGTATGAAACGGTGATGGGGTCGTTGGACATAATGTAATATTTGCCCCTGCTTTTTTTGAAAAGCTCTTTGTATGCCCTGGCCACCAGGTCCACCCCAAATGCCACTTCATTAACCCTGCTGAATCCAAGCTTTCGTACCATCTGGACAAATTTCCGGTAGTCCGAAATATCTGGGAACTCCCCGGCAATGGAAGGATCCACCAGGGCGGCTACCTTTTTTCCCTGCTTCAGCAGGAGGCTCAACCCCTCCTTTGCGTCCCGGATCTCAACAGCACCCGGTCCACAGGCAGCAGCGCAGCTTCCGCAGCCAATGCATCGATCCGGAATAATCTCGGGCTTTACCTGTAAGGGGGTGACCCTGATGGCCTTCACGGGGCAAGCCCTTACGCAGGCATAACATGCGGTACAGGTATCTTTGTTGATCTTTAGCAGAGGTTCCATTTTCATCCTTCTTTTAGGGCGCCAAGTTCATTTTCCAGGATCTCCAGGATGGTATCGCTGGTAACCTGGTTATGTACCTTTGACCCGATTTTTAAAGTTGGTCCGTCATTGCAATCACCCAAACAGTGATTCCCTTTCAGAATCACCTCATCCTCCAGGTGGTGCTCTTTCAGGTATTGCTGGATTACCTGTAGGGTTTGCCTGTTTCCACGACTGAAGCATGAGCTTCCCATGCAAATCTTAATCTCTTTTCTCGCCAGTGTCATCGGAGTATTTTCAAAGTTAATAAAATCACCGGTGGTGAACCTAATTTATACTGTTTTCAAATAGATTACTGTTTTTCAAATAACAAACATAATCAATATCTTTGATCGATCTGTGAAGATATGACAGAAACCAATCGAATTGAAGAGATTCTGGAACGTTTCCCCCAGATAAAAAGGAATGCATTGATTCCGCTTCTCCAGGCCATTCAGGATGAATTCGGCTATATATCCGAAACAGCCATCGCGCGTATCGGTGATCACCTCTCCCTTCCTACCAGCAAGGTATATGGTCTGGCCACTTTTTACAATCAATTTTCTTTTTCCCCCCGTGGCAAATATCACATTTCTATTTGCAATGGTTCATCCTGTCACATGGGGGGGGCGGGCGAACTGCTGTCTGAGATTACCAAGATGCTGGAAATTAAGGATGGTGAAACGACCCGTGACCGTCTTTTTAGTCTTGAAGTGCAGTCATGCATCGGTGCTTGCGGGCAATCGCCGGTTATGGCCATCAATGATACCTATTACCCTGGTGTAGGGATAAAAGAGGTCCGGGCCATCATAAAACAATACCTGAAAGATGCTTCCGGATAGAGATTTTTTACTAAAACTGGCCCAGGGTTATGACCCTGAACCATCCGGCGATGATTGGAATCGTCTTTCCCTGCTCAACAGGGAGAGAGTTACCAGGCCTCTGGTCATGGTGAACAGCTCCATCTCAGGTGTGGTTGCCGGTGCAAAGAAGACCTGGGAGGCCATACAGCTTTATGTGGCCGAGCGTTCCCTGGATATCGAACTTTGTGAGACAGGAAGTATCGGACTCAGCTCTGAAGAGCCGGTTGTATCCATCCAGATGCCTGGTAAAACACGCCTCTTTTTCAGCAAAGTAAAGGCGGAAATGGTTCACACCCTGCTGGATGATATCTTTCACCATGTGATTCCCGAACAAATGCTGATCGGGCAGCTCCGCAGAGCGGGACAGGAGGCTTGGCCGGATGTGCCATTTTTGGATGAAATACCCTTCTTTTCACTGCAGAACAGGGTTGTCCTGGAGCATTGCGGCATCATCGACCCCTTCTCCTTTGCAGAATATGTGGCAAGAGGAGGCTACAGGACATTTCTTGAAACCATCAGGAGCCATACCTTCAAAGAGGTTTGTGATGTGGTGATCAGGAGCGGATTGAGAGGACGCTCAGGTGGAGGCTTTCCCACAGGATTAAAGTGGAAATCTGCCTACGAGACCGCTTCCGACCAGAAGTACCTGATATGTAATGCCGAGGAGAGTGATCCGGGGGCCTTTATGGACCGGACCCTTATGGAGGGAAATCCTTTTCAGTTGCTGGAAGGTATTGCCATCGCCGCTTATGCCATTGGATCCAACAGGGCTTACATTTACATACGCAGTGAATATAAGGATGCCATTGAACGCATCACACAAGCTATTATTGAACTGCGACAAATGAGGTTGCTTGGAGATAATATCCTGGACAGCGGATACAACCTCCAGATTTCACTCCGCAAAGGGCCTGGTGCATTTGTTTGCGGAGAAGAGACCGCACTGATAGCCAGCCTGGAGGGCCGGCGCGGTATGCCAGCCTCCAAACCGCCCTTCCCATCACAGTCCGGATACCTGGGCCGTCCAACCGTGGTCAATAACGTGGAGACCCTCTCAAATCTTCCCCGTATTATAAAAATGGGTCCCGAGTGGTTCAGGGAAATCGGACTGCCAGGCTGTTCCGGTACCAAGATATTCAGTATCTCGGGTCGTGCCCGCATATCGGGACTGGTTGAGGTACCCATGGGTACCACCTTTGATACAATCGTCAATGAGATTATCGGGGGGGTAAGGAAAGGCCGGAAACTAAAGGCCATTCATGTGGGTGGCCCAACCGGTTGTATGGTTCCTCCGAACCTGATGGATATTCCCGTCTCCTATGAAAACCTCAAGGAGGTTGGTCTGGTCATGGGTTCCGGAGGGATTCTCGTCATGGACGACAAAACATGCGTGGTAAACACGGTAAGGTATTTTATGGAGTATGTGGACAAGCAGAGCTGCGGGAAATGTATTCCATGCAGAGAAGGGACACGGAGGATGGCAGAGATTCTGGGAGGGATCACCCGGAAACCGGCCGACTCTGAGGGTCAGACCACCCTGGAGCGTTTCAAGGGTGTGATGCAGCTTGAGAGCCTGGCTGCGGTAATGAAAGATACCTCGCTCTGCGGACTGGGTCAGAATGCACCGGGTCCGGTTGTCAGCACTCTGAAGTACTTCAGGAAGGAGTATGAGGAGCATATTTTTGACCGCAAATGTTCATCCAACACCTGCAGCGAACTTAAAAGCTGGTTCATCGATGTGGACATGTGCACGGGTTGCAGCATCTGTGCCAAACGTTGTCCGGTCGAAGCAATCATCGGAACGCCTACGCATCCCTATTTTATTGTTCAGGAGAAATGTATAGGATGCGGGATCTGTTACGAGGTATGCAAATTCACTGCGGTCTATTTTAAATAGGAGGAGCATGGGGATAAAATTAGAGGTGAACGGAAGGCAGATTGAAGCTGAAAAGGGTGAAACCATCCTCTCTGCGTTGAATCGCAATGGTTTGCATGTCCCCACAATCTGCAGTATGAAAGATTTCTCCCCTACCGGGGCATGCCGTATGTGTGTGGTCGAAGTGGAGGGCAGGGAGAACCTGGTTCCATCCTGTTCCTTCCCCATCCAGGAGCCTCTTAAGATCAGCACCCACTCTCCCAGGGTGCTTAAGGCACGAAAGACAAATGTGGAGCTGTTGCTTTCCAATCATCCTGACGATTGTTTGTATTGTGAACGGAACGGTTCCTGTGAATTGCAATCCCTCGCGGAAGACCTGAATATCAGGGAGCGCCGCATTCCGGGAAAGAAAAGTCCTTACAAAGTGGACCGTTCCAGTCCCGCCATTATCAGGGATCCGGCCAAATGTATTCTCTGCGGAAGGTGTGTCCGAATCTGTGAGGAGCTAATGGCCACCTCGGCACTTGATTTTGCTTACCGTGGCAATGAGTTGCGTATCTCCACCACCCTCGGGAAGCCTTTGAACTTTAGCAATTGTACAGCCTGCGGACAGTGCCTGATGGCCTGCCCCACAGGAGCCCTGATCGAGCATGTGCAATTTCCCGAACTGGATTCATATCTCCATGCACCGGGAAAAGTTGTGATTGCCCAATACGCTCCGGCCGTTGCTGTTTCCGTGGCCGAGGTGCTGGGATTCAAACCCGGGACCGATATGAGTGGAATAATCCGCACAGTCCTCCTTCGGTATGGATTTGATCATGTGCTGGAAACTTCCCTGGGAGCCGATGTGATGATCATGGAGCAGGCTGCAGTATTCCAGAGAAGAAAAAGGGAGGGGAGTTCATTTCCGCTGATTACCAGCTCCTGCCCGGCATGGGTTCAGTATGTGGAGCAGTACTACCCTGAGTTGATTCCTGCCCTATCTCCCCTGAAATCGCCGCAACAGATTACCGGCAGCCTGATCAGAAAATGGTTGCCTGGAATGATCAAAGCAGATGAAAAGGAGATTGTTTCGGTGGTGATATCGTCCTGTACAGCTGCAAAGAGTGAAGCCCGAAGGGTTGAGATGACCCTTTCGGGAATCCCTGTCATTGATTACGTCATTACCACGCGTGAACTGGCACGTTTGATACGTTTGAGCGGACTTGACCTGGATCACCTGGAAGAGGTGTCGCCAGATATGCCCTTCCAGGTCTCTGGTTCAGCCGGGAATCTTACCGGTGTCGCGGGAGGTGAGGTGGAGGCCTCCTGTCGAACCCTCTACCGGCAGTTGGCCGGGGAGGACATTCTGCCTTCCAAGTTACACCGTTTCAGGATCAACAAATCCTTTAGAGAGATGGCAGTCAAGGCCGGAAAGCGGGAGATACGGATCGCCTCGGTAAGCGGACTTTCCAATGCGGTTGAACTGATCAGTGAGATCAAGTCAGGGAGGAGATCCATTGATCTGCTGGAGGTGATGGCATGTCCGGGAGGTTGCGCAAACGGGGGGGGGCAACCCCTTCCCGTGAATGAGAGCCTGATACGGACACGTTCCAAGGCGGTATACGATTTGGATAACGGGTCAGCCATTCAGGCGGCCCATCAGAACCCGGTAGTACAAAAAATATACAAAGAGTTGCTCGGTGAACCTGGAAGTGAGGTGAGCCGGCAGTTATTCCATACATCTTTTACCAAACGTGACGTACTCCTTTAGATGGGACAAATAGAGAAAAGAAAACTGGTTTATACGGTGAAGGACCTCTGCAGGGTTTGCTATACCTGTGTGAGGGAGTGCCCTGTCAAGGCGATACGGATCATCGATGGTCAGGCTGAGGTTCTGACCGATCGTTGCATTGCATGCGGAAACTGTACCATTGTCTGCAAGCAGGGAGCTAAAGTTTATGAACGCTCCATCGATGTGGTGAAGCGTCTTTTTCTCACCGGAACCCCCGTATTTGCCCTTGTAGCTCCCAGTTTTGTTGCAGAGTTTGAGGAGGCAAAGGAGTCAGGCCTTTTTGTGGGGATGCTTAAAAAACTTGGATTTCAGGAGGTTTATGAAGTAGGAATGGGGGCTGACCTGGTGGCCCGTGAATATGAGAAGCTGATTAACCAGAATCCGGGTAAGGGCTATATCAGCTCTGACTGTCCGGCCATCGTCTCCTTCATAGAGAAGTATCACCCTTCCCTGGTTGGGTCGCTTACCCCCGTGGTTTCGCCCATGGTTGCCACAGCACGATTCATCCGGAAAACAATCGGAATGAATCCTATGCTGGTTTTCATTGGTCCCTGTATTGCAAAGAAGGATGAATCCGATGAAGTTGATGCGGTCATTACATTTGCGGAATTGAGACAGATGCTTACCGCCAGGAGGATCAGACCATCCAATGTGGAAAGGGCATCATTTACTCCACCGCTGGCCAGGAAAGGGGCCGGGTTCCCGGTAAGCCGCGGGTTGCTGCAATCCATGTGCCTGGAGGGCAATCACGTGGATCAGCGGGTTATTGTTGCCGAAGGTCGGGTGCATTTCCAGGAGGCCATCCGGGAATATGCCGATGGCCACCTGGGTTCAATGCAGCTGGAGCTTCTATGTTGCGAAGGTTGTATCATGGGGCCGGGAACCTCTGCCGGGGGAAAGAAATTTGTTCGCCATCAAAGCGTTCTCAACTACCTTCACGATCGTTTGGAGAACATGCCGGAACCGCAGATGCCTTCGGAATTTCCGAAATTGAATCTGAGCCGAAGCTTCCAACCCGACGATCAGCGAATCGCCAATCCTTCGGATGATGAGATCGCCAAGGTGCTCCTCCGCATGGGAAAGTTCGCACAGCAGGACCACCTCGACTGTGGTGCATGCGGTTATGATACATGCCTGGGACATGCCAGGGCCATTGCACAGGGACTGGCAGAGGTGGAGATGTGCCTGCCATACTCCATTGATCAGTTGCACGAGACCATCCATAAACTGGCCGACTCAAAACACAAGTTAAACTCGGTGGAACAGGCGCTGAAGCAAAGTGAGAAACTGGCCCATATGGGTCAGCTCTCAGCAGGAATTGCCCATGAACTGAATAATCCGTTGGGGGTGGTGATCATGTACAGCAATATGTTGCTTGAGGATTGCGGCGAGGATCATCAATTGAAAGAGGACCTTCAGTTAATCGTTGAACAGGCCGGAAGGTGCAAATCGATCGTGGGGGGCTTGTTGAATTTTGCCCGTAAGAACCAGGTTATGTACAGTCAGACCGACCTGGTTGAGATGATGAGGATCAGTGCATCCTCCGTTATCTTTCCGGAAAATGTTACCTATACCCTGAAAAATGAACTTTCCAAACCTGCTGCAGAAATCGATCTGGAACAGATGGTACAGGTGATCACCAATCTTATGAAGAACGGGGTGGAGGCTATGCCAAACGGCGGAGCGCTCACAGCAACCCTTTCAGATTTTCATGACTGGGTGATTATCAAAATCTGTGATGAAGGAACCGGGATCGATGCAGGTGACCTGGAAAAGGTGTTTGAACCGTTTTATACAACCAAGGGCATTGGTAAAGGGACCGGACTTGGACTGGCTACAACCTACGGGGTTGTGAAGATGCACCGCGGACAAATTGATGTGAAATCCAATAACAAACCTGAAATGGGCCCGACAGGGACAGAATTTATTATAAAACTCCCAAGGAAAAGAGAAATATGAGTGAAATAAAGAAGAAAATTTTGCTGGCCGATGATGATCCGGATCAGATATTCCAGGTGAGCCACCATCTGAAGAAATGGGGTTATGATGTTGTTGCAGTGGAATCGCGTGAGGAGGCGGAGCGCTATCTGCAAAGTGAGTGTCCCGATCTGGCCATACTCGACCTGATGATGGAGGAGGAGGACAGCGGGTTTATCCTTGCTTACCGGATTAAACAGTGCAGGCCACAGGTACCGGTGATTATCGCTACAGGGGTGACGGCCGAGCGAGGGATCAGCTTTGATATCAACTCGCCGGAAAACAGGGCCTGGATCAGGGCGGATCACTACCTGGAAAAGGGCTTCAGGATGGAGGAACTGGAAATAATTATTAAAGGTCTGTTGAAATAGCATGGAGAAATTGTCTGTCATGGTGGTGGATGATGAACCCGGCATCAGGTCGGGAGTCAGAAGAATCCTTACGGGACATACCGTAAGTTTTCCCTTCATGGATGACGATTATGGATTTGATTGCAGGGAGGCTTCAACCGGTGAAGAGGCACTGGAGATGATTGAGGCGGATCCACCCGATATCCTGTTGCTGGATAATAAATTGCCAGGTATAACCGGAATGGAGGTGCTTGAGATCATTCAACAAAGAAATCCGGATATCATCGTTGCCATGATTACCTCCTATGCCTCCCTTGAGGTTGCAGCCAGGGCGACTGATGACGGAGCCCGCGATTTCATTCCCAAACCTTTTACGCCTTCCGAACTAAAGGCCAGTATTGATCTGATCACGAAGCAGTATTTTCTCAAGCGTATTACCCGGACCATGAAGGAAGAGGGTAAAAAGATCCGTTACCAGTTCCTTTCGGTTTTGAGCCATGAGCTGAAGTCGCCTCTGAATGCCCTGGAGGGATATTTGGAGATGATGAAGGGTCGCGAACTTGGTGAGAGTATGGGAGAGTATGACCAGGTTCTGGAGCGTTCGCTGCAAAGGGTGGAGGGGATGAGGGCGCTGATCATGGATCTGCTGGATTTTACAAAAATACGGCTGGAGAGGAAGGAAGACAAAATTGAAATGCTGGATCTGAAAGAACGTGCCAAACTTGCCATTTCAACCATCAGATTAATGGCCATGCAGCGCAACATTTCAATCACTTTTAAGGGAGAGGGTAACCTGTCTTTTGAAGCCGATCCGACCGACATGGATATTATTCTGAACAACCTGCTTTCCAATGCAGTGAAGTATAACCGGGATGGGGGCTCGGTGGAACTTCAGCTTCAGAAGCAGGGAGGCAAGATGGAAATTGTGGTCCGCGATACCGGCTACGGTATGAATGAGGAGGAGGTCTCCCAGCTATTCAAGGAGTTTGTCAGAATCAAAAACAAAAGGACCAAAGGGATTACAGGTTCGGGACTGGGCCTCTCCATCGTGCATAAGATTGCCGAGCTTTACGGTGGGCATATCCAGGTCCGGAGTGAACCCGACAAAGGGAGTGAATTCAGGGTGATCCTGCCCGAACAATAAGGCTGTGATTATTTTAACAATAATTTCGTACTATTGCAAATACGATAAACAAAGATACCCATGATGCTTCCCGAAAGAACTGTCGAGAGACTCAGTGAATATCGCAGAACCTTGTTGCAATCCCTTGAGGCAGGCAAAAGTCACATTTTTTCACATGAACTGGCTGCACTGCATCACAATACTGCCGTGCAGGTAAGGCGTGATATTATGTTCATCGGTTATACCAGTATGCAACGCAAAGGTTATGATGTCAGGGAGCTGATCCATGTAATCGGGGAGATTCTCGATTCGGAGAAGGGGCTCAACGTTGCTGTGGTAGGGATAGGGAACCTGGGTCGGGCGGTCACTACCTATTTTGTGGGAAAGCGCTCAAAACTTAACATCATCGCCACGTTTGATGTGGACCACACCAAGATCGACAGGGTAATATCGGGGGTCAAATGTTACCCCCTTGGCCGGCTTAAGGAGATCGTGGAATCTCATCAGATCTCCATTGCAATTATGACAGTTCCTGCCGCTTCAGCCAGAGCAGTTGCCAGTCAGATCGTGGATTCGGGAATCAAAGGTATTATGAACTTCACTACAGTGCCTCTTCATGTACCGGAGAATTGCTACCTGGAGGAGTATGATATGATTACCTCACTTGAGAAGGTGGCTTTTTTCGTTAAAACCGGCCAGTCCTGACATGCAGGTTCATTTTTCCATGGAACAAATGCCGGAGATCAGGTTTCCGGTGGTAACTATGGGTTCATTTGATGGTGTGCATGCCGGTCACCGTGTAATCATCTCCCGTTTGAATACCCTGGCGCAGCAGGCCGGGGGCAGTTCAGTACTGATCACCTTTCATCCCCATCCCCGTAAAGTGCTCTACCCCATGACAGCTGGAAAGGAATTGAGGTTGATCACAACCCTGGAAGAGAAATGCCGGGTTTTGGAGGAGACCGGACTCGACCATCTGGTTGTAATGGAATTCACCAGGGATTTTGCCCTGACAACCTCTCAGCAATTTGTGGAGGATTACCTGGTGCGAAAGCTGCATGCGCATATCATTGTGGTTGGGTTTAATCATTTCTTCGGACATAACAGGGAGGGGAATTTCGATTCGCTTTACCGGGTGAAGGAAAAGCATGGATTCAACGTGGAGGAGATCCCCGAACAGGAGATCCAGAACGAAACGGTAAGCAGCACGAAGATCCGGAATGCCCTTTCAGAAGGGCACATTCAGCGGGCCAATGCCTACCTGGAACACCACTTTATCCTGCTTGCCGGTTTAGAACCCCTTTCCCGGGAAACAAAGTTGTTCAAAAGGCCTTGTTTTGGGATTTTCATCAGTGATCCAAATAAACTGATTCCTCCGCCGGGCTCTTATGCCGTCTCTTTTCCAAATGGTGAAAAACTGCAAAAGGGACTCATTCGCATCTCCCCGGCCGGGATTTTACTCTTTCCACTGGGTGGTGATGTGATGCAGCCAGACGAACGCACATTTATCCGGTTTCATAAACACCTGGTTACGGGGTCGGTGGAGCAAATTGAGAGTGACATTATGAACGTGGAGGAGCTTATTTATTAATAGATTTGTCCAATGGAACAGAGAATAGGGGCCGTGATTATACTGGTCAGTCAGGAGGGTGACATTCAGCGCATCAACAGTGTTATCTCGGAACACTCCGATATGATTCTCGGGAGGCAGGGCATTCCGCTTCGGGAGCGATCGATCAATGTAATATCCCTGGTTCTGGAGGGAGATACTGATCGAATGGGATCCCTGACAGGCAAGTTGGGCCGCCTTTCCGGTGTAAGGGTGAGATCGGTTGTGGCCGGATAAATGTTAAAAGTCACGCTTAAAATGTTAATTTTTTCTCCGGACTGAACATATCCTGCAATTTCTGGTTTATTAATATGAAAAGTAATTGTTGGGGTGCAAGGCAAGTTGCGAATCTTTTGAGGGTTTTAGGGAGAGTAGCAACTTGCCTTCTTTTTTTCTTTTTTCCGGGGTGTATGTTCTAAGACACTCCCGTTCCTGGCAGGACAAAATTCAGCTTTCTTATCTTTGGGTCAGTTACACTGATCCACATGATTAACAAACAACTTATTGATCCTGAAAGTATTGTAGTGGTTGGCGCATCCAATAACATAGCCAAGCCAGGAGGAAAATTATTCCATAATATACATAACGGCACCTTTCATGGCAAGCTTTATGCCATCAATCCCAGGGAGGATACCATCCAGGGTTTCCCTTCGTACAGGGAGGTGAAGGAGTTGCCTCCGGTAGAACTGGCTATTTTGGCTATTCCGGCTTCTTTTTGCCTGGAGACGGTCCGTGAGCTTGCTGAAACCAAAAACACGAAAGCATTTATCATTGTTTCGGCCGGGTTCAGCGAAGAGAATGAAGAGGGTGCCCGTATTGAAAGGGAGATTGTCGAATTGTGCAGGTCCCATGATGCAGCACTGATCGGCCCAAATTGCATTGGGGTGATGACCCCCGGCTACCAGGGGGTGTTTACACTCCCCATACCCCGTCTCGATCCAAAGGGATGTGACTTCATTTCCGGAAGTGGTGCCACAGCTGTCTTTATCATGGAGGCCGGTCTTCAGAAGGGGCTCAGGTTTGCTCATGTCTTTTCAGTGGGCAATTCGGCAGAAACAGGGGTGGAGGATGTTCTGGCCTATTTTGATGAAACCTACGTGGAAGGGGTATCCTCACGGGTTAAAATTCTCTATTTTGAAACCATCAAGAAGCCCAGGAGCCTGCTTAAACATGCCACATCACTGATCCGGAAAGGGTGCTGTATTGCAGCTGTTAAGGCAGGTACCACCGATGCAGGAAGCCGTGCAGCCAGTTCCCATACAGGTGCGCTGGCAAGTTCAGATGTGGCGGTTGACGCCCTGTTCAGAAAGGCTGGGATTGTGCGGTGTTTTGGAAGGGAGGAGCTGACAACCGTTGCTTCTGTCATGCAAACGACTCCTCTTGAGGGAGGAAACCTGGCTATTATCACCCATGCAGGAGGACCGGCGGTCATGATGACCGATGTACTGGCCAAAGGCGGACTGGATGTGCCGCATCTGGATGGACCGGAGGCTGATGAGTTGCTAACCTATCTCTATCCGGGTTCCTCTGCTGCAAACCCTATCGACCTGTTGGCCACCGGCAATGCCGAACAGCTGGGTATATGTCTCGATTTTTGTGAAAATAAATTTCCCGAAATTGATGGTATGGTTGTGATCTTCGGAACACCCGGACTTGCGCCGGTTTTCGATGTTTACAAGGTACTTCATGACAAGATCATGACCTGTACCAAACCCATTTACCCTGTACTTCCCTCTGTGATCACGGCACAGGATGAGGTCAGAGAGTTTCTCTCCTACGGGCACATTAATTTTCCCGATGAGGTATTGCTGGGAAAGGCGCTTATCAGCATTCATCAGACACCAGCCCCTGCCTGGAATGCAGTGTGTCCCGAGGGCATAGACGTTCGTGTTGTGCGAAAGGTGATCGAGGAGGCTGAGGATGGTTACCTGGATCCCGTTTCTGTGGGCAGGATCCTTGATGCATGTCGAATTCCGAGGGTCAGGGAGGGTGTGGTTTCCGATGAAACCAACCTGATAAAGCTTGCCAGGGAAACCGGTTATCCGCTTGTGATGAAGGTAGTGGGACCGGTCCATAAATCGGATGTCGGAGGTGTGGTACTGGGGATTGAAAATGACGATGATCTGAAAACGCATTTTCAAAGAATGATACAGATTGTGGAAGCAAAAGGAGTGTTATTGCAACCCATGCTGGATGGGATCGAGCTGTTTGTGGGTGCCAGGTATGAACCTTTGTTTGGACATGTGGTACTATGTGGATTGGGAGGGATCCTGGTAGAGGTTTTGCATGATGTGGCTGCCGGACTGGCACCCCTGACCATGAAAGAGAGTCACCTCATGATCGGGTCCCTTAAAGGTTCCAGGATACTGGATGGCATAAGGGGTCAGGAGGGGATCAATAAAGAGGCCTTTGCCGGTATTATGGTGAGGCTCTCCTCCATGCTGGAGTTTACAAGGGAGATCGCTGAAATGGATCTGAATCCCATTTTGGGTAAAGGGAGCAGGGTGGTGGCAGTTGACGCCCGCATCAGGATTCAGAAAAAAGTTTTATAACACATCTTTCATATGCTTTTGGGCACAACAGGTTCGATTCCCGTTATCTAATTTCACAATGGATTTGAAAACGGCTGATCATGAATGCAACACCCATCAATGCAGAAGTTGTAAATGAAGTAATAGATGCCTTTGGCATCCACCCGGCCGGAAAATCTACCATCCGGGAACTGGTGAAGATTGTCAATGATATCGAGGGTATTACGGGGGAGGAGTTTATCCGGATGGAGATGGGTGTACCTGGTCTTGATCCAACCTTCGTGGGGGTTGAGGCTGAGATGATTGCCCTGCGAAAGGGAGTTGCCTCCAAATATCCTAACATTGAAGGGATTAAACCACTGAAGGAGTCGGCTGCAAAGTTTATTAAGATGTTCCTTGATGTGGAGGTGGAACCAACCCATTGTATTCCTACGGTGGGATCGATGATGGGAGGAATGGCCGCATTCATGGTGGTAAACCGTTCGGATCGGCACCGCACAGGAACCCTGTTCCTGGATCCCGGTTTTCCTGTTCAGAAACAACAGTGCCTGGTGCTGGGACATGAGTTCGGTTCATTCGATCTGTATGATTTCAGGGGCGACAAGCTGGAGGCAAAAATGGTTGAGGAGATCGAAAAGGGGCACTATTCCTCTATTCTATACTCCAATCCAAACAACCCCTCCTGGATCTGTCTGAACGAAGAGGAATTGAAAATCATAGGCGGGATATCAAAAAAATATGACATTACAGTGATCGAAGACCTGGCCTATTTTGGCATGGACTTTCGAAAGGACCTGTCCAAACCCGGGATGCCTCCCTATCAGCCCACGGTTGCAAAATATACGGATAATTTCCTGTTGCTTATTTCAAGTTCCAAAGCTTTCAGCTATGCTGGTCAGCGCATTGGCGTGATGATCATTGCCCCAAATCTGTTTGAAAGAAAGTATCCCGATTTGAAACGATACTATACCTCCGATCGATTTGGACACGCAATGATCTACGGGGCTCTTTATGCACTATCGGCTGGAGCATCGCACACAGCCCAGTATGCACTGGCCGCTATTTTTGAGGCGGTTAACAGTGGTTCGTACAATTACATCGAAGAGGTACGGGAGTATGGCAGAAAGGCAGTCATTATGAAGGAGCTGTTTAGGAAATACGGGTTCCGGATCGTCTATGACATGGACCTGGATGAACCCATTGCAGATGGTTTCTATTTTACCATTTCCTATCCCGGATTCGGGGGGCCCCAGCTGGTTGAAAAGTTGCTTTATTACGGGATTAGCGCCATATCACTTGAGATTACCGGAAGTACCCGAACTGAAGGGTTAAGAGCCTGTGTATCACAAGTCAGGCGTGACCAGTTCCCTGTTCTGGAGGAAAGGTTAAGGTGCTTCCATGAACACCACCCTATCCCGAAATAGGAATTTTTATCCCTAAAAGAGCTTAATAAAGAGTGTGCAGGTGACTTTGGTTTTCAGGGATAATGAGAATGATTACATTTGGTATTTATTAAACAAAAGAAGCGAAAAATGGCAAAATCAATAGGCGCCATCGTGGTGGATGTGGAAAGATGCAAGGGTTGCCAGGTCTGTATGGTGAATTGTCCCACCTCGACCATCGGAATGGCTACTGATGTGAATGGCAAGGGATACCACTTTGCTTATATGGAGAATCCGGAGAGTTGCACAGGATGCACCAATTGTGCAGTGGTCTGCCCCGATGGTGTCATTACGGTCTACCGGGTCAAATGAAATTAAACAGCTTTTTATGAAGGAACTGGCATTAATGAAGGGAAATGAAGCCATTGCCGAAGCGGCAATCCGGGCCGGGGTGGATGGCTATTTTGGATATCCGATTACCCCTCAGTCGGAGGTGATGGAGTACCTGATGCTGCAGCGTCCGGAAGAACGAACCGGGATGGTGGTTCTGCAGGCAGAAAGCGAGATCGCCTCCATTCATATGGTTTACGGGGCAGCAGGTACGGGGAAAAAGGTAATGACTTCATCCTCCAGCCCCGGCATCAGCCTCATGCAGGAGGGAATCAGTTATATGGCTGGTGCAGAGTTACCCTGCCTGATTGTCAATGTGGTCAGGGGGGGGCCCGGCCTTGGAACCATCCAGCCTTCTCAGGCCGATTATTTCCAATCCGTTAAAGGGGGAGGGCATGGCGATTACCGTTTGATTGTGCTGGCACCGGCTTCTGTACAGGAGATGGCAGATTTTGTTGACCTGGGCTTTGAACTGGCTTTCAAATACCGTAACCCGGCTTTGATTTTATCGGACGGGCTCATCGGACAGATGATGGAGAAGGTGGAGTTGCCGCCACAGAAGGAGCGGGTAAAGGAGTTTGATCAGTCGTGGGTAATTACCGGGAAAACTCCAGACCGGGAGCGTAATATCATCACCTCCCTGAACCTGGATCCGGACCTTCAGTATGAGCACAATCTTAAGCTTCAGGCCAAGTACAAGAGTATGGAGCAGGATGTGATGTTTGAAAATATTCATTGTGAGGATGCGGAGTACCTGCTTGTTGCCTATGGTTCCAGCGCCCGTATTTGTCAGAAAGCAGTTGATGTAGCCAGGGGCAGGGGAAAGAAGATCGGTTTGCTCAGGCCTCAGACCCTTTTCCCGTTCCCTTCTGCAGAGCTCTCCAAACTTGCCCGCAGGGTGAAAGCCATTATGGCAGTCGAACTGAGCGCGGGACAGATGGTTGAAGATGTCAGACTCGCTGTGAATGGAAAGGTGCCTGTTTATCACTATGGAATGGTGGGTGGGAAGATTCATTCGCCGGATGATGTATTAAGGGAAGTGGAAGAAAAATTCTTAGGAGGATTCTAAATGGATATCAACCAGATCATCAAAGAGGAGAACAAAGTATATCGCCGCACACCCCTGATGACCAATGCAACCCTCTCCTATTGTCCGGGTTGCGGTCACGGGACCATTCACCGGCTCATCATGGAGGTGGTGGAGGAGATGGGAATTCAGTCCGAAACCATTGGCATTGCCCCGGTGGGATGCGCCGTGATCGCATATGATTTTATGGACATCGACTTCACACAGGCTGCCCATGGGCGTGCACCTGCCGTGGCTACGGGTATTAAGAGGATGTGGCCCGAAAAATTTGTCTTCACTTACCAGGGCGATGGCGACCTGGCTGCCATCGGAACAGCAGAGACGATACATGCCTGCAACCGGGGAGAAAATATTTCCATTTTTTTTGTAAACAACGGGATTTATGGAATGACCGGGGGACAGATGGCTCCCACTACCCTGGAGGGGATGGTATCATCCACATCTCCCTATGGACGAAACAGTAAAACCATGGGCCCGCCCTATAAGATCACAGAAATGGTGGCCAGGCTTCCGGGTACTTATTATGTTGCCCGCCATTCGGTTCACAAACCAGGTGCAGTCCGGAAAGCTAAGAAGGCCATCCGGAAGGCATTTGAAAACCAGAAGCTGAACAAGGGATTATCCCTGATTGAGTTTGTATCCAACTGTAACTCGGGCTGGAAGATGACACCTAACGATTCCAATACCTGGATGGAGGAGAACATGTTTAAGTTTTTTCCCATGGGTGATATAAAAGTGGATGGAGAACTTGTAAATGAGTAGATGGGGTTAGTATCGTACGCAAAAAGAATTGAAATGACGGAAGAGATTATCATTGCAGGTTTCGGGGGACAGGGAGTCCTCTCCATGGGCAAAATTCTGGCTTATTCTGGAATCATGCAGGAGCAGGAGGTCAGCTGGATGCCTTCCTATGGTCCTGAAATGCGTGGAGGAACCGCCAATGTAACGGTGATCCTCAGTGACGACCGCGTTAGCTCACCCGTACTGCAGAGTTATGATACAGCCATCCTGCTGAACCAGCAGTCGATGGATAAGTTTGAATCCCGGGTGAAGCCAGGCGGACTGATGATCTATGACCCCAACGGAATTACCAGGCATCCTGAAAGGGATGATATCAGGATCTTCCAGGTAGAGGCTGCGGCTGAAGCAGCCCGGATGAAATCACCGATCACCTTTAATATGCTGGTCATGGGTGCATATCTCAAGGTAAACCCGGTCGTGGATTATGAGAATGTGATAAAGGGCCTTAAGAAATCGCTCCCCGAACGCCATCATCATCTGATTCCCAAGAACGAGGCTGCCATTAAGAGGGGGATGGAGATCGTCCGGGAGGCCAAACTCACTTCGTGATATTACACTCGTAGCTGAAAATCTTTGCTTTGCAAATATTTTAGGCTCCTCGTGTAATATCACTCCGCATGCAAGCCTTTCAGTTTACTTTTCGTAGAAGTGCATTTCGCGCATGTAGGTGTATGCCTTTGCAGGGACCAGGTGGCGGATGTCTTTGCCGGCTTTAATGGCCTTTCGTATGAGGCTGGATGAGATCTCCATGAGGGGGGCATTTACCAGGGTGGTGTTTGGGAGGGCCTTTATGGTTTCGGGATCAACCCCCTGACGGGGGTATATAAGCCTGTGGTAGTTTTGGGCGATCAGGTCGGCATTTTTCCATTTTTGAAAGGTCTTCAGCTGGTCAGCACCCATTATCAGCTGAAATTTGTGTCCGGGGTTTTTCTCCTCCAGGTATTTGAGGGTGTTGATGGTGTAGGAGGGGGTAGGAAGCCTGAATTCGATGTCGGAAACACGAAACCTGTAATCATCCTCAAGGGCAAGCCGGACCATTTCAAGTCTGTGATGATCGGTTAACAATGTTTTTTTCTCCTTCAGTGGATTCTGGGGACTTACTATGAACCAGAGCTGCTGGAGGTCAGTGTATTCGATCATATAGTTGGCAATGGCCAGGTGTCCGATGTGGATGGGATTGAAGGAGCCGAAATAGAGGCCGGTTTTGATGGAAAGAAAATCTTTTACAATCGATTCTGCTTCAACAAGTGCCATCTGGAGAGAATCATTGACAAGTACCCGGTCAAATTCCGGGGCAAAGCTAAGCTCATATTCGGCTTTCCCCAGGCGCTTCTGAAGCGATGCTTCATCGTCGGTTCCGCGCGAACGGAGCCTCTCCTCCAGTATTGCCAGAGAAGGGGTCATTACGAAAATCGCCAGGGCCTTATCCCCGAAAGCCCTCTTAAGGTTTAATCCTCCTGCCACATCGATATCGAAAAGAGCATGATGACCTGTGTTCCAGATTCGTTTCACTTCGCTTTTCAGGGTGCCGTAATACTGTTCCGGGTAGACCTCTTCCCACTCAATAAACTCGTTGTTTTTTATCTTCTCCCTGAACTGCTTTGGTGAGAGGAAATGGTACTCCCTGCCGTTCACCTCCCCCTGCCGGGGTTTCCTCGAGGTGGCAGATATGCTGAATGCCAGGGAAGGATCAGTTTTCATCAGGTGTTGTACGATCGTCGATTTTCCGGAACCCGACGGAGCACAGAATATGATCAGTTTACCCTCCATAGCTGATGTTGTAATTACTTTAGAGTACGTTGAGGATCTGTTCCTTGATGCGTTCCAGTTCATCTTTCATATCAACTACAAGGCGCTGAATATCCAAATGATTTGCCTTCGAACCCAGGGTGTTGATCTCACGTCCCATCTCCTGGGAGATAAATCCAAGTTTCTTGCCTACGGAGCCTTTTTCTTCCATGGTCTCCAGGAAATAGCTACAGTGATTGGCAAGCCTGATCTTTTCTTCCGAGATGTCGAGCTTCTCCATGTAAAAGATCAGTTCCTGTTCGAACCTGTTTTCATCAATTCCCTCTTTCCCTATGAATTCGGAAAGGTTATTGCCAATCCGCTCCCTGATTCGGGTGATACGGTCGCCCTCCAAAAGCTCCACAGCGGAAAGCGCTGCCGAGATGGAGACGATCCTTTCTCTTAAATCTTTGTCAAGGGATTCGCCCTCCTGCAGACGGAAACCGTTCACCTGCGCAAGTGCATGCAGCAACCCCTCTTTAACCTGGTTCCACTCTTTTTCTTCCAGCATGGTCCGGTCATTCCGGAGGGTGTCGGGCATACGCATAACCATGGAGAGAACCTCCTGGGAGACTTTCAATCCCAGTTCACCGGAGATCCTGCTCAGTTGTTCAAAATATCCCTTTACCACCGGTTCGTTAATGATTCCCGATGAAGCTTCCGGGGAGAGTTCATAGAAAATGCTGCACTCCACTTTACCACGCTCCAGGCTGGCTGCGATCATCTGCCTGATCTCAAGCTCCTTCTCCTTGTAGATCGAGGGTAACCGGGCATTTGTATCCAGCTGCTTGCTGTTGAGCGATCTGACCTCGATGGTCAGTTTCTTATCGGGCAAAAGCGTTTCGGCTTTCCCGTAACCTGTCATGGATCTGATCATAAAGGATTGAATCGGTTTCGTGGCAAAAGTAGTAAAAAGGGATTAATTGAGGGAAGCATTGGTTTAATTGGCCATTGGGAGGGTAAAAATGAAGGTGGATCCCACACCCGGCTTGCTTTCAACCGATATTTCACCTCCATTTTTCTCCACGAATTCACGACAGATAATCAGTCCCAGGCCGGTCCCCTTCTCTCCTGCGGTACCAACGGTCTTATATTTCTCATCGATCCTGAACAGCTTGCTGATATATTCCCCGGGAATTCCGATGCCCTCATCGATTACCCTTACTTCGATCCGACCTTCAGAGGCATTGACCCTCACCTCCACTTTCCTGTCCCTGTCGGTGAATTTTACCGCATTGGTCATCAGGTTGCGAATGACACTGTTGATCATATCACGGTCACCATAGGCAAATATCTCATTCTGAACAGGCGTACGGAGTACGATACCCTTTCTTTCGGCTGCCAGTCTGTGCAGGTTGATATTCTCCCGGATCAGGGTAGTCAGGTTAAATCTGACAGGTTCGTATTTGATGCGCCCGCGTTGTGACCTTGACCATGTAAGCAGGTTTTCCAGAAGATCCAGCAGGTGTTTAACAGATTGGTGGATCTTTCTGAATCCGGCCCGGTGGTCATTGTGATCGGTATCATCAAAGTTTTCCACCATCAATTCACTGATGGAGAGCAGACTTGAGAAGGGATTTTTCAGGTCGTGGGAGATGATGGAGAAGAACTTATCCTTTGTGGCATTGAGTTCCATCAGGTTCTTTTCAGATTTCCGCAGTGCCTCATTAGCCTGGATGATCTGCTGGTTCTGGTATTTCAAAAGCCGGTTTGTCCGGGATTTCACAAGGTAGGTTATGATTAAAACCACGATGGCGATGGCAACCAGAACCTCCAGCAGGATGAACCACCAAAGCTGCCACATGGGTGGGGTGATGACAATACTCAGCTCCATCGGAGGATCGCTTCGGAATCCGTCACCATTCTCGGCCACTACCTTCAGGATATAGGAGCCGGCTTTCATGTTGGCATAAGATACATAGTTCCGCTTTCCTGCGCTGGTCCACTCCGGCTCCAGGTTCTCCATGATGTAAGCATAGTTGAGCTTACCCGATTGCCGGCTGTTCAGAGCAGCGAACTCCAACGAGAAATAGCGGTATTTGTAGTCAAGTACGATCTCTTCCAGGTAGGATACATTTTGGCTGGAGTAATACTCCCCTTCATATTCGATGATACTGACCGGATTTTCATTAAACCTCTCCTCCAGGTCTATCCCTGCGATGAGCACCTTTTTACCCAGGATCTCCAGATTCGTGAGTGTAACCTGGGACACTTTTTCGACCGGGTCGATGGCTGCGGGGTCGATGACGTTGAGCCCGTATACGCCCCCGAAATAAAGTTTGCCATCCCTTCCCCGGTGGTAGGCCCCACCGTTGAATTCATTGCTTTGGAGACCATCATTCATGTCAAAGTTTTTCACATCGAAGGTCTCCAGGTCGAAACGGATGATTCCCAGGTTGGTACTAAGCCAGATACAATTGTTATCATCGGGCAGTACACCGTATATCACCTCGTTGGCCAGTCCCTCTCCCACTCCAAAACGGCGGAAAGAACCGGTAGCAGGATAGAACATGTTTAAACCGCTGTTGGTGCCGATCCACAACCTGCCCATCTGGTCCTGGTAAGTTGAAAAGACAGTATTATCCGAGATTGTATTTGGGTCGTCAGGATCGTGTGTGAAATTTGTAAATATCTCTTTTCCCGGATCCATTCTGCTGAGCCCGCCTCCATAGGTCCCAATCCACAGGTAGTCTTCATCATCCATGAAAATGGTAGAATAGATGAAATCGTTTGAAATGGATGTGGGGTCCGAGGCATCGTGAAGATACCTTTTAAATGCTCCGGTTTCAGGGTTGAAAAGGTTCAGTCCATGCCGTGTACCCACCCAGATCCTTCCAAACCGGTCCTCATAAATGGTCCTGACAGAATTGTCGGAGATGCTAAGGGGATTGTCCGGATCATGAAGATAGTGCCTGAAAGTCTGGTTTCCGGGAAGGAAAAGGTTTAATCCACCCCCGTCGGTTCCTACCCAGATTCGCCTCTTGCTGTCCTGGTAAACTTTTCGAACCGATGAGTGGGAGAGTGAAGCAGGATCGAGGGGATCATGATCAAAATGCCGGAATGTTTTTAGTTTAGGATTGAAGCAGCTGATACCATTGGCATTGGTCCCGAACCAGACTGTGTTCTCTGTGGTTTGAAAGATGGACCAGATGAATGAGCTGGCCAGGCTGTTGGAATTAAAAGGATCATTTTTAAAGAGTGTGAACTGGTTGGCACCGGGGTCGAGAATACTGATCCCGGCTCCAAAAGTCCCAAACCAAAGAACTCCCGAACGGTCCTCGAAAATGCAATTTACAGAATTTTCTGAAAGACTGTTGGGATCGGCCGGATTGTGCTCATAGTGGTTATAGGTAAACGTAACCGGGTTGATTTTGAATACCCCGTCTCCGAATGATCCATACCAGATAAAGCCCTCCTGATCTTCCTCTAAAGGTTCCACAGGGTTAAGGGCCAGTGAATGGGTGGTGGCACCTGCCTCCAGTACTTTGATAAGTCCCTTTTCCCGGTTGCGGTAACAGAATAATCCCTCCGGGGTCTGGACCCAAACCTGCTCCATTTGATCCACATGGAGCCCCCGGATATCAGTGAGTGTCTCCCCGGGAGAAGTGGGGATCAACATGTGATCTCCCTTGCCCGACAGATCCATCTCCAACAGCCCCATTCCGGTCCCAAGCCAAAGCGACCCGGAACCCTGTGCCATACAAAAGATCGCTGTCTGCGGTGAAATAGAACCATTAGCGGTCTCATTAAAAAAAAGTCCCGATTTACGGTCCTGGCTGAAAAGACCCTTGTGTGTTCCGATCCACATGGTCCCGGAGCGGTCAACAGTAAATCCGCTGATGCGGGAGTTTAACCCCATCAGTTCCGGTTCATCAGGAATCACCCTGGTCACCTCCCCGGTGAACCGGTCAACCTTATTGAGACCCTGGAATGTGCCGATCCATACATCATTGAGAAGATCTGAAATGATGGCGGAAATGGTGTCGTTTGAGAGTGAACTGAGCGAACCGGGCTCATGCTTCAGGCTATTGAAGATTCCTTTTCTTGGATTGTACATGGTCAGTCCACCCTTTGAACCCAGCCAGATCATACCGGCCTTATCCTCATATACCAGTTCAATCCATTTGTTGGCCAGGAGGTAATGCTGGTCGGTGGTTGCTCCAAATACCGTAATGGACTGCCCGTCATATTTATTGAGGCCGTCCTCGGTGCCGAACCACATGAATCCTTTTGAATCCTGGTATATATTGTATACCGAACTTAGGGAGAGACCGTCGTTGATGGTAATTCTTTTGAACCGGACATAATCATCCTGCCCGTAAATTACCGACAGGCATGCCAGGTTCAGAGAAAGAAAAGTAAAAATTCTTCTAAACAAGGTCCATGCAAATTTTGAACCAAGTTAGCCAATCAGGAAATTCAAATCAATTTATAACCGTTAAATAATGTTATAGGTGTTTCAGGAAAGGTGAATGGGTTCGTGTTAACGGGTCACTGTTGCCGGTTCAACTTCGATTTTGATTACCGACTTGGTCTTCCATCTCCCGGTATTGTAATAGATCATGGATAATACCATTCCGAATCCCCATCCGGCAGGAATGGACCACCAGATCCCTTCAGCCCCCAGGCCCGCACCCTTTATTGTCAGCCCCAGGAAGTGGATGGTCTCCCTGCTGAGGAATACCGCAGCCGGAATCCTGATGATCCAAAGTGAAAAGAGTGTGATAAACATGGGAATGAGGGTATCCCCGGCACCCCTCATCACTCCGGTGTAGATAAACATACCGGTAAAGAGCAGGTAAAAAGAGGTGACGATAGTCAGGTACTCTCCGCCGATCCGGATCACTTCCTGGTCGGTTGTGAAGAGTCCCATCAATGGAGTTTTCAGAAGGATGATCAGGGCGGTGGTCCCGAGAGCGACTGCGGATGCCATGATCAGTGTCCGTGAAAGCCCCTTTTTGATACGGCCTGTTTTACCTGCCCCAATGTTCTGTCCTACAAAGGTGGAGAGGGCTGTGGAGAAAACCATTGAGGGGATAATGGCCAGGTTGTCCAGCCTGCCTGCTGCCGTATAGGCTGCAACCACATCGGTGCCGAATCCGTTCACAATCCCCATCAGGGCAAGCATTCCGAGGGCTACAAAAGTCTGCTGGAGGCCCGTGGGAAGTCCAATGCGGAGACTCTGCCTGAAGATTTTACGATCGAATGCAAACTCGCGCAGGTTAAATTTGATCAGTTCATGAGTGCGGTTCAGATAGAAGACGGCCACCATAAATGCGATCCCCTGGGCGATGATGGTGGCCAGGGCAGCTCCCTGAACCCCCCATCCGAATTTAACAATAAAGAGCAGATCGAGCCCGATGTTAATCACCGTGGCCAGCAAAAGGAAGTAGAGTGGGGTAATGGAGTCTCCCAACCCGCGCAGAACAGCTGCGACGCTGTTATATCCAAAAAAAACTACCAATCCCGAGACATAGATTGTAAAGTAAGCATCAGCACTTTCCATCAATTCTTCGGGCAACCTGATAAGCCGGAATATATCCTCTGAAAATCTGAGACCTACCACGGTCATGATCACGGATGTAACTGCCATGACGATAAAAATGGTATCGATGGCCTGTTTCACTTTTTTGATCTCTTTTGCTCCAAAAAACTGTGCAATTACTATGGTTCCGCCGGTGGCAATTCCCATGATCAGGGCGATAAGCGCAAAGAGAATAGGAAAAGAGGCCCCTACCGAAGCCAGTGCTTCCTTCCCCAGGTATCGGCCCACAATGATCTGGTCCACAAAGGTATAGAGCTGCTGGAACATATGTCCCAACAGCATGGGTGCAGCAAATCTTAAAATGCCCCTGCCTTCACTACCCTGTGTTAAGTCTTTCATTTTAAAATTGAAACTAACCTGACTTCTCCAGCTCAATGGTGAAGTGGCGCATGATGGGCGCCTCGTACCTGATTTTGTAGCCCGAGGTGATCTGATTCCTCCGCTGATGGATGTTTTGCAGAGCGGCGGCTACATAATCCATGTGATTTCGTGTGTAAACCCTGCGCGGAATGGTAAGGCGCAGCATCTCCAGCTTGGGGTAGCGGTTCTCCCGTGTTTCCGGATCCCGGTCGGCAAGCAGGGTGCCGATTTCCACTGCCCGGATCCCTGCCTCCTTGTACAGTTCTATGGCCAGGGTTTGCGCAATGAACTCCTCGCGGGGAACCTGCGGCAGGAAACGGTTGGCATCCACAAAGATCGCATGTCCGCCAAAAGGTTCCTGAACCGGAATACCCATGTCGTGAAGCCTCTGGCCCAGGTAGTGAACCTGGTTGATCCGGCTCTCCAGGTAAGCGAAGGTGGTTGCCTCTTCCAGGCCCTGTGCCAGTGCAGCCATGTCACGTCCCGACATTCCCCCGTAGGTAATGTAACCTTCGAACATGATGTTGAAAGTGGCCGCCTCCCGGTAAATGGTTTTGCTGTTGAGGGCAATGAAACCACCCATATTCACAATTCCGTCCTTCTTGCTGCTCATGGTCATCCCATCGGCCAGGGAGAACATCTCACGCACAATCTCCCTTATGGAGATGTTTTCATATCCCTTCTCGCGGGTTTTGATGAAATAGGCGTTTTCTGCAAAGCGGGCGGAATCGAAGATTACCGGGACACTTTGCCGGTTCGCAAATTCCCGGATCTCCCTCAGGTTCTGCATGCTCACGGGTTGTCCCCCGGTTGAGTTGCAGGTGATGGTGACAATGATCATGGGGATTCGCTCCCTGCCGTAAACCTCGAATACATTCGCCAGCTTATTCAGGTCAATATTCCCCTTGAACGGATGGTAAATCCGGGTGTCGGTTGCCTCATCGATGGTGCAGTCGAATGCCGAGGCTTTCCGGAACTCAATGTGTCCCTTTGTAGTGTCGAAATGGGCATTGCCCGGTACAACGTTGCCTTCCCTTACCATCACTGAAAATAGTACATTTTCTGCTGCCCGACCCTGGTGAGTGGGGATCACATAGGGAAAGCCCGTGAGTGAGGTGACCGTCTCATGTAACAGGTCGAATGATTTGCTACCCGCATAGGATTCGTCTCCCGTCATCATGGCTGCCCATTGCTCCTGGCTCATGGCGCCGGTTCCTGAATCGGTGAGCAGGTCGATGAAGACCTGTTGGCTTTTCAGGTAAAACATGTTGTAATGGGCCTCTTTGATCCATTTTTCACGATCCCCTGCCGAACTGGGATACATGGGTTCGATCATCTTGATCTTATATGGTTCTGCGTATGGTAACATGTTAATTGGATGAATGGATGAATTGATAAATGTTATTGGGCATTGCCCCTCCCGGGATGCTCTTCCAGGTACTGGTTATAGTAACGTTGAAGTATTGTGGTTTTCAGTGGACCGGCTTTCGCCAGTCGTGCCTCATAATCCTGCCTGGATTCTCCCTTTCTGCGGGGTTCAAATACCGGGTCGGCCGATAACTCCTCCCGGTAAGGGGCTGCATAGTAACGGAGGACAAAGATTTCGGGATGCATCTCCCAGCGGGTCAGATCTCCCATGCTGGAGACGCTGTAGATTGATTTACCATCGGGGTGAAACTTCACATCAAGAACAGCCCCTTCATTTTCGGTGAAGTGATAAATCTTCTCGCCGGTGAGAACATCCCATAGGATCAGTGAGTGGTCCTCCGAGGCGCTGACAAGGTAAGATCCGTTGGGACTGAAATCCACCTTTCGAACCACGCCCCGGTGCCCTTTCAGGATGTGGATCAGTGTCTCCTCCCCGAGGCTGTAAATACGGATGCTCTCATCTGCCGAGGCAGCAGCCACCATGCGCGAATCGGGAGTGAAAGCTACATCGTAGATGTCACCGGTGGGACCGTAAAGTGTCAGGATCACCTCCCTGCTCTCCAGGTCCCATATTTTAACCATCCTGTCGTTGCTCCCGCTGACGATCAGTTTGTTGTTGTCACTGATGCATGCTGTGAGGGTTATATCCTCATGTCCGCGCATATGTTCCGCGAGGGTCCCGCTGTTTACATCCCAAAGGAGGAATGTTTTGTTAATGGCGGTGGAAACCGCATATTTGCCATCGTTGCTGATATCGGCATTCCAGATGGTAGTCGCATGACCGTTGAGGGTTCCTTTCAGTTTACCGTCGCGATCCCATAATTTAATCTGGTTACCCCCGGCGGTCATGATAAAATCCATTTTTGGGGGCATGTCCATGGCAGTGACAGGCTTTAAATGGGCCTCTTTCACTTCAAGCGAGGTTTCGAAGGTCTCCGGATCAAGCACCCTGAAACTTCCGTCTGTGTAACCGGCCAGCAGCAGCCTGCCGTCGGGAGAGAAGTTAATTGAAATCATACCCGGGTTGAAGGTCTCTCTTTGAAGTATGTAGGCAGGCACCTGGGTGATGGCGGCAGATCGGGATGCTATCATTACAACAACGAGAAGGAGGCATCTTTTCATGATAAATAGAGATGTTCGGATTTCCTGCAAAATACCCATTTATGGGGATCGCCGGAACCGAAGGTTGTTTTACTTTTGCACGTTATCGATCCTTTCTCCCCCTTTTTTGTTAACAGGGTAAGGATTTAAAGCGCAATATGGAAGTTGTGAAGTCATACCTGGTTGAGCTGGCAAGGCTGGTAAATGAGATGTCGCCCTATCTTTTGATGGGTTTCTTTTTTGCCGGGCTCCTCCGGGTGGTCTTTCCCACGAGGATGATTACCCGGTATATGGGTGGAAGGAATTTCAGATCGGTACTGAATGCATCACTGCTCGGTGTGCCCATGCCGCTCTGCTCATGCGGGGTATTGCCCACAGCGATCGGCTTTTATAAAAATGGCGCATCCAGGGGATCAACAATCTCTTTCCTGATTTCAACACCTCAGACAGGGGTCGACTCCATACTGGCCACTTATGCAATGCTCGGTTTGCCACTGGCAATCATCAGGCCGGTTGTTGCCCTGTTCACAGGGGTGGGAGGCGGACTTTTGGCCAACCGGGCAGACAGGATTTCTGACGGGAAGAGGAATGCGGGAAGAGATGAACAGGAGAAAACAACCATCATAACGGGACAGCAACCCGAACGATCAGTAAAGGAACTCTTCAGATATGGATTTGTAGAACTTCTGCAGGATATTTCAAAGTGGCTCATTATCGGATTGCTTGCGGCAGCATTGCTCTCCCTGCTTATCCCTGCCGATTTCTTCACCCGCAGTATTTCCAATGAGTATCTCTCTATGCTGATGATGCTGATTGCTTCGGTACCCCTTTACATCTGTGCCACAGGTTCCATACCCATTGCCGCAGTGCTGATCATGAAGGGGCTCGCCCCGGGTGCTGCGCTGGTACTTCTCATGGCCGGTCCCGCTACAAACATTGCCACAATGGCCGTGATCGGGAACTCCATGGGGAAGCGGTCGTTGTGGATTTACCTGGTGAGCATCATCGGAGGGGCCCTGCTCTTCGGAACACTGGTCAACGAATTTGTGCCGAGGGAATGGATTACCGGATGGATGACACCCGGAATGAATGAAACGATGCATCACCACCATGCGGCCTGGTATCAATGGCTCGCATCAGGGGCCCTGGTATTGCTGATTATAAACGGTACTATCATGAAACTTTGGGCAAGGAGAAGAAGCAAATCAGATGAAAAAGTAAAAATGGAAAAAATGGGAACACAATTTTTTACATACCGGGTGGAGGGAATGACCTGCAATCACTGTAAGGCAGCTGTGGAAAACGGATCTGTTAAAACTCGATGCAATCTCCGAAGTGGTGGCCGATCCCGGGATCAGCCAGGTCAGACTTCAGGCCGACGGTCTTTCCGATTCGCAGGTGAAAGAGACCATCGAAGGATTAGGATATATATTCAAAGGAAGGATAACCTAGGGTGACACTGAACGACTTGCATACTGGCGAGTCAGCCTTTATTACCCGGATCAGGGGAAGGGGTGCTTTCCGCAAGCGGATCACGGAGATGGGATTCGTCCGGGGTAAACAGGTGGTTGTTGTGAAGTCGGCACCACTGAAGGATCCCGTGGAGTACCGGATCATGGACAGCAATGTTTCCCTGCGAAGGAGTGAGGCCGGCCTGATCGAGGTTGCAACCGGGGAATATGAGTTTACCAATCCGGTGGTCTCCTCGCTGACAATGATCTCCCAAACTGTTCAAAAGGGACCGGTGGTTTACAAACCGGGCAGGATGATTGATGTGGCGCTGGTAGGGAATCCCAACTCCGGGAAAACAACCCTTTTCAACAGGGTATCCCGCTCCCGCGAACATACGGGAAATTATGCCGGAGTGACGGTCAGCTCCAAACAGGCCACCTTCTATCATAAAGGCTACACTTTCAGAATTACCGATCTTCCGGGCACATATTCTCTGTCCGATTACTCCAGTGAGGAACGCCATGTAAGGGAGCACATTCTCAACGAGAAACCCGATGTGGTTGTGAATGTAGTGGATGCAAATAACCTGGAGCGTAACCTCTACCTGACCAGTCAGCTCATCGATATGGATGTTACCGTGGTGCTGGCATTGAACATGTATGACGACCTGCGGGAAAGGAAGGACCAGCTGGATATTGATCTGTTGAGCAGGTTGTTGGGCATTCGGGTGGTACCGACCATCAGTCACAGGGGGAAGGGAATATTCAGGCTCCTTAACCATGTGATCATGGTGTATGAAGGGGAGGATCCTGCCATTCGCCACGTCCATATTAATTATGGGGAGGAGATAGAAGCATCGGTTCTGAAACTTCAGGAAAAAATCTGGAAGAATCCCTCCATCACCGACCATTATTCTTCCCGTTTTATATCCCTGAAGTTGCTGGAGGGGGACGACAGTTGTACACATATTCTTTCCAAAGCGGATAATTTTAATGAAATTCTTGATCTTACCGGAACGGAGATCCGGAGGATTGAGGCGCTTTTCAAGGCCGATATGGAAACCCTGGTGGCCGATGCGCGATATGGTTTTGTGGCCGGCGCCCTAAAAGAGACCATGAAGCGAAGTGGTACCGACCCGGGCTTCTCCCGATCAAAGCGCATCGACCGGATTCTGACCAATAAGTACCTTGGACTCCCCATTTTTCTTGGGTTCCTCTGGATCATGTTCCACGCGACCTTTACACTGGGGAACTATCCCATGGAGTGGATCGGAGCGGGGGTAGACCTGCTGAGTGAATTTCTCAAGAGTCACATTCCGGAGGGGATCATCAGGGACCTGTTGGTTGACGGGGTCGTAGGGGGTGTGGGTGGCGTTATTGTATTTATGCCAAATATCCTGATACTCTTCTTCTTTATATCACTCATGGAGGATACGGGCTACATGGCCCGGACCGCTTTTATCATGGATAAAGTGATGCACCTGTTCGGATTGCACGGGAAATCGTTTATCCCTTTGATCATGGGATTCGGGTGTAATGTACCGGCGATCATGGCCACAAGGACCCTGGAGAACCGGAACGACAGGCTGCTTACCATGCTGATTATTCCTTTTATGTCTTGCAGCGCAAGACTTCCGGTATACATCCTGATCGCTGGAGCCGTTTTCCCCGGGAATGCCGGCCATGTTATTTTTCTGCTCTATATGGTAGGGGTTCTCTTCTCCATGCTCATGTCAATACTTTTTAAAAAGACATTGTTCCACAACCGGGAAGCTCCTTTCGTAATGGAGCTGCCGGTTTACCGGAATCCGGGTATCCGGGTGATTCTACGTCACATGTGGGGGAAGGGAGCACACTACCTGAAGAAGATGGGCGGGGTGATCCTGGTTGCTTCAGTAATCATATGGGCCCTGGGCTACTTCCCAAGGGAGGCTGAGAGGCATGAACAATCCTATATCGGCAGGATCGGGATGGCCATCGAACCGGTGATCAGGCCCCTGGGGTTTGACTGGAAGATGGGTATTGCACTGGTTTCAGGTTTTGCAGCAAAGGAGGTTGTGGTGAGTACCATGGGGGTACTTTATCAGGCCGATGAGAATGCACCTCCGGACGAATCTTCCTCTCTGCAAAGCAGGATCAGGGAGCAGGTTTATACAACCGGAAAGCGTGCGGGTACACCTGTTTTTACGCCGCTTACAGGCTTCTCCTTCCTGATTTTCGTCCTCTTCTATCTTCCCTGTATTGCAGTGATCGCTGCTGTCGGGAGAGAATCGGGCAGCTGGAAATGGGCGGCTTTTGTTCTCTTTTATACGACGGCAATTGCCTGGGTCGCCAGCTTTGTGGTCTTCCAGGTGGGAACCTTATTCCATATTTAAGATTTTGATATCTTTGCCAACCTACGATAAAACAGACTTTGTGTTATGCTGAAGAGATTTTCATTCCTGGTTTCCATGTCTTTTATGGGTGTTCTGCTTGTATTGCTCATTGTGATCCTGGCCCTTGCCACTTTCGTGGAGAGTTCTTTCGGAACTGCGGTCGCCAGGGCCCTGGTCTATGGAACCCACTGGTTCGAACTTCTGATGTTGATCATTGCCATCAACATTGTCGGGGCGATGTTTAAATATAAAATGTTCAACCGCAGAAAGCTTGTTGTGCTTGTTTTTCACCTTGCATTCATTGTGATCCTGGCCGGAGCTGCCATCACCCGGTTTATCAGCTACGAGGGTACAATGCATATCCGTGAGCAGGCCATTTCAAACACCATGTTGAGTGACAATGGTTTCATCAGTGTGGTGCTTGAGACCAACGGACAGAAGGTTGAGAGTGAGAAGGAGGTAATGATTACAGAACTGACACGAAAGGACTACAGGATGAGTACCAGGGTGGGGGGAGAAAAGGTGAAGATCCGGTCGACAGGCTACCTCTCCAATGCCATGGAACAGTGGGTTTCCGCTCCGGGAGGGGTGCCATACCTGCAGCTTCTACTGGTAAACGACCAGCAAAACGCTGTGGGGCTTCCGTCAGGATCCTCCAGGAGCTTTCCGGGAATGACCATATCTTTTAACAACAATGATACCGCAGCTATGCTGAGGTTTGTCTCGGAGGGGGACCGGTTAATACTTCGTGCACCTTTTGCAGTGACTTCCATTCAGATGGGTGGTGCCGGAGAGACCGTCTACCAGGCAGGAGAGGCTGTCCCGGTTACCGAAGGGGTACTCTATCAAACGGAGCAGATGCGGTTGGTCCTGCAGGGCTATATTCCATCGGCAGCCAAACAGATGGTGAAAGCCCCTGCGGGTGACAGGGGAGAACACCTGTCGGCTGTCACACTTCAGATAAAGTACAGGGGTATGATCTCAAGGGTACTGGTACCCGGACTTCCACGGCTGACTGGTGAACCGGTCACCGGGAAGATGGGCGATCTCAGCTACTCCCTCATTTACGGATCGAAGGAGTTGATGCTTCCCTTCTCCCTCTTTCTGAAAGATTTTCAGGTGGAACGGTACCCCGGATCAAACAGTCCGTCCTCCTTTGCAAGTGAAGTGGTGCTGGTGGACAAAGAGATGGGGATAGAGGAAGACCGGAGGATATTTATGAATAATGTATTGAAACACAGGGGATTCAGATTTTACCAGTCCTCCTATGACAACGATGAGAAGGGGACTATCCTTTCTGTGAATAAGGATCGTGCGGGTACCTTTGTGACCTATGCGGGTTACCTGTTACTGATTGCAGGCATGGTGCTGGCCATGTTTGTGAAGAATACACGTTTTTCCAGGATTGCCGGCAGGACCCGTAGCGTCGTAAAAACCCTGGTGACAGGACTCCTGTTCCTGGGAACCGGGATGCCTGTATTTTCACAACAGGTTCCTCCCCAGGATGTGGCTAAACAGTTCGGGAATCTGTGGGTGCAGGACAGGGGTGGCCGGTATGAGCCCCTGAATACCCTTTCCTGCGAGGTGGTGAGAAAAATTACCAAGCATAACAGCTATGAGAATTATACGGCCGACCAGGTAATGCTTGGTCTGATCCTCTATCCCGATGTCTGGCAGGCTCAACCCCTGTTTGAAGTTAAAAATGCTGAATTGCACAAGATTGTTGGATACAAGGGGGAGATCATCAGTTTTAATGACCTCATGGATCCGGCAAGCGGAGCCTACCTTTTGTCGGACTTGGTCAATGCCGCCTACTCAAAGGAGGTTGCCAGTCAGAACGATCTGGACAAGGAGGTGATAAAACTCGACGACCGGATCAATGCCATGTACCTGGTGCAATCGGGAGGAATGATTACTATTTTCCCTGACCCGAATTCGGGAAATCATAAATGGCAATCTGTTTCCGAGGCCCTTTCCGGGCAAATGGGGCATGACCCTGAGAGCATGTCCGATCTATTTCTGCATTACCTGGAGGACATTCGCAGCGGTGATTATGCATCGGCACAATCGAAACTTGATATATTGCTGGAGAACCAGGTGAGGAATGAAACCCTTCTTCCCTCCGAGTCCAAAAAAAGACTGGAGATTGCTTATAACAAGATCAATATCTTCCCCCGTCTTGCAAAGTTTTACGGAATCTTTGGGGTGTTCCTGATGGTTATGCAGTTCCTGCTGGTTTTCCGTCCCAGGAAACTTTACGGCAGACTCTTTACCATCGGGGTCGTTCACCTGGTTGTCGGATTTGTGATCCATACAGTGGTATTGGCCATAAGATGGTACATCAGCGGACACGCTCCCATGAGTAACGGGTATGAATCGATGATTTTTGTATCATGGGTAACCCTGTTGGCCGGGCTGATCTTTGTAAAACGCTCGGGTTACGCCATTGCGCTGACAGCCATCCTTTCGGCCCTTTCCCTGATGGTTGCAGGGATGAGCAATATGAATCCGGAAATTACCAACCTGGTGCCGGTATTAAAATCGCCATGGCTTAGCATTCATGTGGCTGTGATCATGGCAGGATATGGTTTCCTGGGACTAGCTTCCATCATGGGATTGATGAACGTAGTACTCTATGCTTCGATGACTGCCTCCAACAAGGGAAGGATCAACGAGATCATAGGGCAGGTGACAAATGTGAATCATATGACCCTGATCGTGGGACTCTATTTCATGACAGCAGGTGTATTCCTGGGAGGTGTCTGGGCTAACGAATCGTGGGGGCGTTACTGGGGCTGGGATCCCAAGGAGACCTGGGCGCTGATTACCGTGCTTGTTTATGCCTTTGTGACCCACATGCACCGGATTCCCGGGATGCGGGGTATTTTTGCATTTAATATGGCATCTTTTATCAGCTATTCGTCGGTGATGATGACCTATTTCGGAGTGAACTACTTTCTCGGGGGGATCCACTCCTACGCGAGCGGATCATCCTTCAAAATTCCGGTGGGTGTTTATGTGGCCATCCTGGTTCTGACCCTGCTTTCGGTTGTTGCATACAGGCAGTACAACAAGCACCTGCGCGATGGGGCAGGAGAGGGAGAAGAGATGGAATTCAGTGACTAAATATAAGTCAGAATTTTGCTGACAATCTCAGTAGGGCACCCTGTTGAGGTTGGACCGGTTCTTGTTACCGAAGTCGATCACACAGTTAACCCGGTAGGTTTTATGGGGCCGGATGGCCACTCCCACCGAGTTGTAACTTTCATTGAGGATATTCCTGCGGTGCCCCACACCCTGGATGCCTTCATCGATAAGCAGGGTCATTACGATGCTGACGGCCTCTTCGAATCCGTAGGAGCAATTTTCGCCCCATCCATAATATGGGTTTCCCTGAAGGGGTGCGAAACGCTTTTCCATATCCCGGTGTCCGACATGTCCCGTTTCACCCGATTTAACTGCATGTCCCTGCGCCACCGAGGTAAGGTCTTCTTCCGGAATCAGAGGGGTGAGTCCCGATATATGATCCAGTTCGCGATAGAGTGATTTCAGATAGCTGGTTTTTTCAATATGGTTCTCTTCCACGTATGCCTTTAAAAAGGTCCCGGCAAACAAAGGGCCGTTATACCGGGCTAAATTCATAAAAAGAATAACCTTTTGCTCTTCGTCGGTCATGTATGAAATACCACGGCTGGTATACAGGCTCTCGACCACCTCGGCATCCCATTGGTCCCAGACCGGATCCTGTGCAGATGTTTTCAGTGTAAGAAGGAGCAGGGGAAGTATCCGGAGGATTGTTTTCATGTTTACAGGTTTCATCAGATAACAAATGAACGGACCGGGGGTTCAATAGACTGGCCGGCCCGGATCTTTGATGATATAGACATCGTAGCCTTCAAATATCTCAAATCCAAGACTCCTGTAAAGGTTAACGGCTGGTATGTTCTGGCTGTGAACCTCCAGTTTCATTGGACAGTTTTTCTCCCTTGCGAATGCCAGGGATTCAAGAGCCAGTCTGCGCCCGTAACCTTTACCCTGCAGTGCGGGGGCTATGGCAAAGTGATGAAGAAACAGCCTTCGTCCATCCCATGTCATCCATGAGGTGCCAGCCACCATGCCATTGGCCGGATCTTCAATGACCAGGAATTTTCCTCCGGCCTGGTTGCACCGGAGAATGATCTCAGGGTTATCGCCACGCTCGGTCTTATAGATACCGGTTGCCTTCCAAAGAGACTCAACGCCGGAGTAATCTTTAGGATCATAGTTGCGAATCAGCATGGATGATAGGTTGGATTTCTTATTCCTTTACTACGTATACCTGGCCGCTTTCAAAACGAATCACCTTAATCCGGTCGCCCTTGTCGATCATTCCGTATTCCGATTTGGCATCGAACAATTTTCCTTTGACCATCACCTTGCCTGAAGGACGAAGCACTGTATGTGCCGTTCCGCTCTCACCCACCAGGGTTCCCCCTTCGGTCTCCACTCCAATGAAACCATCACTGACCTGCTGTTCACTTTTTAGCGAGAGGTTGGAGAATGCGGTTGTGGTGAGCAGCTTCCGGGTTGCCCAGAGCGAGAAAATCAGTCCAAACAGCATGGACACCAGTACAAGGCTCAGCGAACGCATCAGAATACCCAGTCCTTCACCGGTAAAGTCAGGATTCTCGAACACGATATTATCCACCAGGCTAAGTGTAAGACCGATGACCATCGCAATGATCCCGGCCACCCCTGCCACCCCGAAACCGGGGATGGCAAACACTTCAACCATAACCAGGATGATCCCGACAATGAAGATGATCAGCTCCCAGTTTTCTGCCATCCCTTCCAGGTAAAGCGGAGCAAAATAGAGGAGCGCCGCCGTTATGGATGCGATCAGGGGAAAGCCAACACCGGGTGACTGCAGTTCGAAGTAAATCCCGCCTACGATGATCATGATCAGGATCCCGCTGATGATTGGACTGATCAGGAATCCGATGATCTTATCCATCGCCGATGGGGTGTATGATTTCAAAACGTAATCTTTAATGCCCAGTTGCCGGATTACATCTTCCATGTTATCGGCAATTCCCTCGCAGTATCCGTGCTCAAAGGCTTCTGAGGCAGTGAAGGTAAGTACCTGCCCCGTGTCGCTTATCCCGGCGACATAAAGTCTCGGGTCGACCATCGCTTCGGCAATTGCGGGATTACGGTGCCATACCAGCACGGTGTCTCCGCCCGATATAATGGTATCCTTGCCATGAGCCTCTGCCGTGGCGCGCATGGTGGCCCGCATGTAGGACTGGTACTTGTCAGGTACCTGCTCTCCGGTCTGGTTGACCACCGTGGCAGCTCCGATCTTGCCCCCTGCTTTCATGTAGATGCTGTCGCAGGCGATTGAGATCAGTGCTCCTGCAGAGGCTGCATTGTCATCTATGAAGACATGAACCGGAACCGGTGAATTGAGTATTTTGGTCCGGATGGAGTCGGCTGCGCTTACCTCACCCCCATATGTATTGAGGTGGAGGATGATCACATCGGCTCCCATTTCGTTGGCCTCCTCGAGTGCCTCCTGGGTAATCCGCCAGGTAGGTGCAGCGATATTGTCCATGATGCTGAAAGTATAGACCAGGAATTCGGAATCGTTTCCGGGAATAGACTCTCTTGCTCCGCTGCTGTCGGGAGAAAGGATCTGACTGCTCAGGATCAGGGTCAGGATCAACAATATTGGAATATGGAGGGTTCGCTTCATAATGACTGATTATACCCAAAAGTACGAATATTTTCTGCTAAATTTGTGGCTTATCACAATTCATCATTCATGCAGATCAACCAGCTTACGGCCATCTCCCCGATTGATGGCCGGTACAGGTCAAAAACAGAATCGCTCTCCGGCTACTTCTCGGAATACGGACTCATCAAATACCGGGTGGAGGTGGAGGTGGAGTATTTCATATCGCTCTGTGAATCAGGAATTCCTGGGCTGAAGGGTGTTCCATCAGCGATATTCCCCAGGCTCAGGGATATCTACAGGTCATTTTCGCTGGAGAATGCTCAGAAGGTAAAAGATATAGAGAAGGTTACCAACCATGATGTAAAGGCTGTGGAGTACTTTTTAAAGGAGCAGTTTGAATCACTGGGGATGGGGGCTCACAAGGAGTTTATCCATTTCGGGTTGACCTCCCAGGATATAAACAATACAGCCACTCCGCTGTCGTTAAAGGATGCCCTGAAAACGGTTTATTATCCTTTGCTTGATGAACTGACCGGCGTTCTTGAGAAGCTGGCAACAGAGTGGGAGGATATTGCCATGCTGGCACACACACATGGTCAGCCGGCCTCGCCCACCAGGCTGGGAAAGGAGATCAGGGTTTTCATTGAGCGGCTGGATGTTCAACTGGAACAGCTGGAAGAGATTCCCATCCCCGCCAAGTTCGGGGGTGCTACCGGCAATATGAATGCTCACGTGGTGACCTACCCGGATATTGACTGGTTTAGTTTCGGTGAGCGCTTTGTGGGGGAGGTACTGGGACTGAAGCGCTCATGGCCAACCACCCAGATTGAGCATTATGACAACCTGGCTGCCATGTTCCATGCATTCCAGCGGATCAATACCATTCTGGTGGACCTGGCACGTGACATGTGGACCTACATCTCCATGGAGTATTTTAAGCAGAAAATCAAAAAGGGGGAGATCGGGTCTTCGGCCATGCCGCATAAGGTGAATCCCATCGATTTTGAAAATGCAGAGGGGAACCTGGGAATGGCCAACGCGATTTTTTCCCACCTGGCCTCAAAACTGCCGGTTTCAAGGCTGCAGCGCGATCTGACCGACTCAACCGTGTTGAGGAACCTGGGCGTTCCTCTGGGGCACACCATTATTGCCATGCACTCCATGATCAGGGGGCTTGGCAAACTGATTGTGAACGAAACAGCCATTCGGGCCGACCTGGAGAGGCACTGGCCCGTTGTTGCCGAGGCGATCCAGTCGATCCTCCGGCGCGAAAACTATCCCAACCCCTATGAGGCCCTGCTGGATCTGACCCGGACCAATGAAGCCGTAACACAGGAGACCATCAGGAGTTTTATAAACGAATTATCTGTAAGTGAAGATGTGAAGAAGGAGCTGTTGAAAATAACACCCTGGAATTATACAGGATTATAGATACTTTCGTTTCAATACCGGAGGGAAACTGATGAGAAGATTTTTACGACTGCTTATTTACCTGATACCATACAAGGGAAGGGTGGTTCAGAATATTATCTACAATATTCTGGGCGCATTTTTTACCCTCTTCTCCTTCGCCATGGTGATACCCTTCCTGAGGGTCCTTTTTGAGAATCAATCCCTGGTTACAGAACCGGCAGATTTTCAGTTCAGTACCGACTATTTCCTTCACACCCTCAATTACTACATGAGCAAAATCATGCTGGAATATGGCGAATCCGGTGCACTGATCCTTGTGAGTGTCCTTGTGGTGGTCTTCAGTTTTCTGAAAAACAGTTTCCTGTACGCTGCAAATCATGTACTGGCGCCCATCCGGGCCTATGTGATGAGGGACATGCGCAACGAAATCTATCAAAAAGTACTTAAGCTCCCCCTCTCCTATTACTCAGAGGCGAGAAAAGGGGATGTGATTGCCAGGATATCCAACGATGTTCAGGAGGTGGAAGTCTCCATTATCAGCTCCCTTCAGATGATTTTCAGGGACCCCGTCACCATCATTGTATACCTGGTCTTCCTCTTCTCCATCAGTTTAAACCTTACCATTTTTGTGCTGGTACTGTTTCCGCTGGCAGGCATCCTGATCGGGCGTATCGGGCGTAAACTTCGGGGGACCTCATTCAAAGGGCAACAGCGATTGGGAGAGTTGATGGCCCAGATTGAAGAGACGCTTTCAGGCCTGAGGATCATCAAGGCTTTTAATGGAGAAGAGCGGATGACCCGGAAGTTTGAGGAGACCAACCAGCGCTATGCAAAGCTCTTCAAGTGGGTATTTCGCCGCCGGTACCTGGCCAGCCCGATCAGTGAATTTATGGCAACAATTGTCCTGATGATGATCATGGCCTACGGAGGATCCATGGTGCTGGCGGGAAAGGGTGGGCTGACCGGCGAGACCCTGATCTTTTTTCTCATCGTATTCAGTCAGATCATTGTTCCTGCAAAGAATTTCACAACAGCCTGGTTCGGTATTCAGAGAGGACTGGCCTCGGTGGACAGGATAGATCAGCTGCTCCATGCCGATCTGAAGATCGAGGAGAAAGCCGGTGCATTGAACAAGGACCAGTTCAAAGATTCGATTGAGTACCGAAACGTCTCATTCAAATATGACAAGGAGTATGTGTTGAAGAATGTTTCCTTTACCCTGAAAAAGGGAGAGACCGTTGCCCTGGTTGGGAAATCCGGATCGGGGAAATCAACCCTTGTCGACCTGCTGCCAAGGTTTATGGATGTGGACGAGGGTGAGGTGCTTATTGACGGCATCTCGGTTTCCGATTATGCTTTGAAACCATTGCGCAGAATGATGGGAATCGTGAGTCAGCAATCGATCCTCTTTAACGATTCATTTAAAAATAATATCGCATTCGGGATACAGGAAGTTCCAAAGGATGAGGATATTATAAATGCTGCAAAGGTGGCCAACGCACACGAATTTATTATTGAAACCGAAGGGGGCTATGAGGCTGGAGTGGGCGAGGGTGGAGGTAAACTCAGCGGGGGACAGAAACAGCGGGTGAGCATTGCCCGGGCGGTAATGGCCAATCCTCCCATTCTGATCCTTGATGAAGCCACTTCGGCACTGGATACCGAATCGGAGCGGCTGGTGCAGGAGGCGATCATCAACCTGATGAAGAACCGTACCTCCATTGTGATAGCCCACAGACTATCCACCATCAAACATGCCGACCAGATACTGGTCATCGATGAGGGTGAGATCGTGGAGCGGGGCACACACAATGAACTCATTAAGAAAAAGGATGGGCTCTACAAGAAACTTCACAACATGCAAATGTTTTAACCGCCTATGAAAATCAGCGGATTCTCCATGGGCAAAAACGCCCATAAACTTTACTACCCCATGCGGCCAGCCATCGAGTCGATCCTTCCACTGGTGGATGAATTCGTTGTGGCACTTGGCGATTCGGACGAGGATGATACGACCCGGGCAGAAATCGTGGCCATCGGGGACCCCAGGATCAGGATTATCGATACGGTGTGGGACATAGAGAAGTACCCCCGGGGTATGGAGCATGCACACCAGACCGATCTTGCCATGAAGGCATGTTCGGGCGACTGGCTTTTCTACCTGCAGAGCGACGAAGTGGTGCACGAAAAGGACCTTCAGAACATCAGGTCACGCTGCCAGGAGCTGCTGGATGATAAGGAGGTGGAGGGACTACTCTTCCGGTACCGCCATTTCTGGGGAGATTATGAGCATATTCAGGATACACACTGCTGGTACCGGAGAGAGATACGGATCGTCCGTAACCTCCCAGATATACACTCCTGGGAGTCAGCCCAGTCGTTCCGGAGAATTCCCGGTTTCCAGGGAGTCAACTATCGTCAGCAGGAGGGAACTTATAAACTGAAGGTGGCCGGCGTGGACGCGGAGATCTTTCACTACGGGTGGGTCCGCCCCCCCAGGGTCATGCAGAATAAAATAAAAGTGTTCAGCATGAACCACCAGGGCCGCGCAAAGATTGAAAAGCAGATTGCGGAACATAAATACGACCGGTTTTACGATTACGGGAATATCTCTAAACTGACCCGGTACAAGGGAACCCATCCGGCGGTGATGAAAGAGTGGATCGCCGATTTTCACTGGAGCGATCAACTTCGAACGAGTGGTCCGGCCCAAAGCCTGAACCCGGTCAAAGCCAAGCACGATCATCCCAAATACAAGGTGATCTCATGGATTGAAAAAAACCTCCTTTTCGGTCACCGGCTGGGTGAGTTCAAAAACTATGAGCTGCTGAAAAGATAGTTAATTCATCTCCTTTCCCTGCCTGTCGAATTTCCTCGCACCCGGCTGAACCTCTCCCTGCTCATAGGTAAGTTCTTCCATCAGTTCTCCTGTCGGGTAGTACTTTTTAGTAAGCCCCTGTTTACGTCCAAAGTAATAGGAGGTATGTTCATGCACCTGTCCGTTTTTATAGTACCAGATGGCGGGTCCGTGCTTGCGGCCATGTTCGTAAGTGACCTGTGAGTGGATGGTTTTTCCATCCTCGTAATAGTTGATTTTTACCCCGTCCACATATCCCTGCTCATCCACCGGATTTATGCTGGAAAGTGTGCCGTCGTCATTGTATTTCCGGACCATTGAAGTGGTCTCTTCCTGGTTTTTCTCCTCCTTTTTTCGGTCTGGCGCGCAGCTGCTTAAGCCGATGATAAGCAAAAGAAGGGCAAATAGGTGAACGGTTTTTTTCATAAACCTGAATGTGCAGTTAAAGATAAAATATTATAACAACCTTGTGCAGTTCTTTGTTAAATTCTTAAATTGATGCTCTGTCAGTTTTAACAATTGATGAAACTATAAACTGTTTGAAGATGGGACAGAAGATTTACCAGGTGGATGCATTTACTTCCAGGTTGTTTGGAGGAAATCCGGCAGCTGTATGCATCCAGGATCATTGGCTCTCGGATAAAACCATGCAACAGATCGCCAGCGAAAACAGACTTTCAGAGACGGCTTTTTGTGTTGCGGAAAATGGGAAATACACCATTCGGTGGTTCACCCCTGAGGTTGAGGTAGAGCTATGCGGACATGCAACACTGGCCACTGCACATGTTCTGTTCGAGCACCTTGGTTACAGTAACAGGGTGATTGAGTTCCATTCACCACACAGCGGTGCATTGATGGTGGAGAAAACGGATGAGGGGCTGGTCCTCGATTTCCCGGCCGATACAGTTGATGAGATCAGGATCCCCTACGATGTTGTAAAGACACTCCACGCTTCCCCTGTGAAGGCCTACAGGGGGAAGACCGATTTTATGTTTGTTTTTGCCGGGCGGTCGGAGGTTGAAAGGATGAAACCCGATTTTAAACTTCTTGCTGAAATGGGAGGAAGGGGCGTAATCGTAACCGCTCCCGGCGTGGATGTGGATTTTGTTTCCCGTTTTTTTGCTCCGCAGACCGGGATCAACGAGGACCCGGTTACGGGATCGGCTCACACCACACTGACTCCTTACTGGTCGGCCACCCTTGGAAGAAAGAAACTGAAGGCCCTCCAGGTTTCGGCCAGGGGAGGGGAACTGATATGTGAAGATCTGGGAGAGCGCATAAAGATCGGCGGCAGGGCTGTAACGTACATGGTGGGAGAACTATTCATATGAGATTTTCTGAAAGCCGCATTGAGAAGCTTCTCTGCAGCGATGGGAAGAAACGAAGAATCCATATCTGGGAACCAAAGTCACCAAAAATGGTTTTCCTTACCGTACACGGTGGAATGGACCACGGGGGTAACTATGGCCTGCCTGCCCTCTTTTTTAAGCAGCGCGGCATTGCAACCGTTGCGCTCGATCAGCAGGGCCACGACCATCATGGTCCCGATCACCCCACCAAGGTGATCATCTCCCGTTTTAAAGTGTTCCTCGACGATCTTGAACTGATGGTTTCCTGGGTGAAGGAGAACTACCCGGCGCTTCCCATCTATATCCTTGCCCACTCCATGGGCGGACTCATCGTTACCCACTACGGAATCGAACGGCTGGATGAGGATCCCCTGATCAGGGGTTTCATAGTTTCATCACCCTACTATGTGAATGCAATCAGGACTCCTGCCATCATGATGAAACTGGCCGGTCTGCTTTCGGCCATTGCGCCGAAAATGACAGTTCCCATCGAAGATATATTGCCCAATGTGACCCGTGATCAGGCAATTTATGAGCGTCACCGGAAGGACGAAGCCGACGGGATTAAGGCCACCCATGCTTCAGCCAGGTTTGCCGGTGAACTTCTGAAGGCCCAGGCATGGGTTCCCGGAAACATAGCCCGATGGAAACACCCCATGCTGATCATCGTGGCAGGGGGTGATAAGGTGGCTGATCCGGCCTCCACGAGGTCGCTGGTAAGCCTGATTAAACCCGGACTGGTAACCCAACTCTATTACCCGGAAAATTACCATGAGAATTTCAATGAACTCAACCGGGATGAGATCTTTGCAAAGATCGTGGAATGGGTAAATCATCAATAGGTTGCAGATTAATAAGACAACCCAATCTGTTACAACTTTTATAAATAAATACCCTCAAATTATTACAAGTTATTCGATAAATTGCCCTCAATCTATTACATTAATGTTGACGGAATTAACTCTTCTGAATCTGCCATTTTATCTCGTTCATCGAATCGGGCGGGAATTAGATAAGATCGTGTAATGGATTTTGGTAAGCTGAAAGAGTTCCTTGATGAAAAGGTTGAATCGTATAACCGGCCATTCTTTCATTGAGTCTGATCCGATCAGTATACCCCATCAATATTCGAAAAAGCAGGATATTGAAATAGCCGGATTTCTTGCCGCGACAATCGCCTGGGGTAACAGGAAAATGATTCTCCGGAACGCCAGCCGTATGATGGAGATAATGGATAATTCTCCATACGATTTCATAATGAACTCTAAACCATCCGACTTTGAAGGAATAAATGGGTTTGTTCACCGCACCTTCAATTCTACCGACATGATTTTCTTCCTGAAGTCGCTCCAAAACATTTACAGCCGCAAGGGAGGACTTGAAAATATCTTCACTTCACACCAGACAGCCGTTTCACTTCAGCCCGCAATCCATGAATTTCATAAGATCTTCTTTGAACTTCCTCATGAAAAAAGAACGGAGAGACATGTATCTGATCCCTTCAAGGGTTCGGCCGCAAAAAGGATCAATTTGTATCTCAGGTGGATGATCCGTCAAGATAATGCTGGAGTTGATTTCGGTATTTGGAAGAATATCTCACCTTCTATTCTATCCTGTCCATTGGATCTTCATTCTGGTAATGTTGCCCGTAAACTTGGTTTGTTGAAAAGAAAACAAAATGATGCCAGAGCAGTACAGGAACTCGATGCAATTTTAAGACAATTTGACAAGCATGACCCAGTAAAATATGATTTTGCTTTATTCGGGTTAGGTATCTTTGAAGGATTTAAATAGAGTGTATTTATCAAAGAATTAGAATCGTATTCGCCTGGAATTTAATATTTTATATATCATCATACAATTTCCTTTGATACAATATTCTTTTCAAAATAATTCGCTTCTGAATTGTTAAATTAATCCAGAATGAATATATCTGATGTCAATTCCTTGGCGTAATTTTATATGGTAATTTTGAGTCTTGTCTTTCCGTTAATTTTTTTCACTATGCATATCCCTTTGTTCAGAGAATCCAAATTTCGGGCAAATTCCCGTTGTGCATTATCCGTGGTTTTGTTCATGACAATCTTCAGCCTCTTCCCGCTTGAAGGATTATCCCAGGAACCTGGAGATGCGAATTCTGATCTGACCGAAAAGGAACATATTGTAGCGCCCGTGAAGTTGGATGGAGTGGATCTTTTTTATGTCAGGGGAATCTCTTCCTATACTGCTGAACAAAGAGCTGCTGCAATAGCTGATAGAATTGTTAAAATTGCTTCTGATGATTCCGTTTCACCTGATTCGGTCAGGACAGTTGAAATGAAAGACCGGATAAAAATCGTCGTCAGGGGAGAGCTTATCCTGAATATTTTCGATGAAGATGCTGAATTAGAGGACATTGATCGTCTACGGCTTGCCAGCCACTACGAAGAAGTTATAAAAAAGGCTATTATTTCCTATCGCTATGAACGGAGCAGGCCGGTTCTGTTCAGAAAACTCCTTTATGCCCTGGGTGCCGCATTTGCATTGGTGATCATACTGTTAGTGCTTCTCTGGGGTTTAAGAAAGATCAATAGCTACCTGCAGAAAAGGATCAGGTCAAAAATTGATACGCTCGAGGGCAAATCCTTCAATCTGATCCGGTCCCAGCAATTGTGGAAGGCATTTTTCCTTTTATTCAGGGTAATACGTTTGGTGTTTATCCTTATGATCCTTGCAGTTTTTCTTCAATATATTCTGGGATTGTTCCCCTGGACAAATAATATTGCAGCACTTACGATCACTTGGTTCCTTCAGCCTCTGAATGCCCTTGGAAGGGGAATTGTAGACTTTTTGCCCGACCTGGTTTTTCTCATTGTGATATTTATTGTTTCACGCTACCTGCTTAAACTAATAAAACTTCTTTTCAACGGATTGCATCATGGAGGCATCATCATAAAGAATTTTGATCCCGACTGGGCTCTTCCTACCTTCCGGATTACGCGGTTCTTTATCATCGTTTTTGCTATAATCCTTTCTTATCCCTACATACCCGGTTCCGATTCACTGGCATTCAAAGGTATCTCTGTATTTCTGGGATTACTAATTTCACTCGGATCATCTTCTTTCATCGGCAATCTTATTGCCGGTTATACCATGGTTTACCGGAAACCCTACAGGAAGGGTGATCGCATCCAGGTAAATGAGCATACCGGATACGTTGAGGAGCAAAAATTATTTGTTACGCGTTTGCGATCCCTCAAAAATGAAGAGATCGTTATCCCTAATTCTGTTCTTCTGAACAGCAACATTATCAACTACAGCATGCGTGCCAGGGAACTGGGATTGATTTTGCACACAACTGTAGGTATTGGCTATGAAACACCATGGAGACAGGTCGACGCCATGTTAAAAGAGGCGGCATACCGGACGGAAGGATTGCTCAGGGAGCCACCTCCCTACGTTCTTAAATTATCTCTTGGCGATTTTGCAATCAACTACGAGATCAATGTATTTTGCGACGATCCTGAAAAGATCAATTACTATTACACGAAATTACATGAGCATATCCTGGATGTTTTCAACGAAAACAATGTCCAGATCATGACCCCGGCATACGAAGGTGACCCGGAAATCCCGAAGGTAGTACCGAAGGATCAATGGAACCAGCCTATTACAAACCGGATTTCCAGCCCAGATCATTCCGAGAAATCCTGACAGGCAATATTAAAACCAACAAGGTTCAGCATATATTCCCTTCTCACTGTACTGAGCTGTGGGCATTATCTGTTTTCTATGATCATTTTGTTCCATATTTTTTTTAATTCCAGGCTTATCTCATTTTCCGCATCAAATTCATTAATGGTTTTACTCTGAACCATTGATTCGACCATTTTTTTATCAAAAGGCAATATTCCTGCCACCGGAATGTTTTTTTTATTGCACCAGGCACCAATTCGTTCCGTCATCGAAGGATTAAGATCCCATTTATTGATGATGACAGAAGGGTTGCGATCCGATTTCAACACAATTTCAGCTGCACGTTCCAGATCGTGAAGGCCTGAAATTGTAGGTTCTGTTACAATGATTACTTTGTCAACCCCTGTTATTGTTGAAATAACCGGACAGCCAATTCCAGGAGGACCGTCCAGTATGATGGTTTCCAAATTATTATCATTGGAGATTTGTTTTGTTTTTTCCCTTACCATATTAACCAGCTTTCCACTGTTCTCTTCGCCAGGAGCCAGACTGCCATAAACCATTTTTCCATTTCTGAAGGAACCGGAATACAACCTGCTTTTATCATTTGGGACCATTCTAATAGCATTTTCAGGACAGATCCGCGAACAGAGGAAGCATCCGTCACATGAGATCTCACTAATGATGATCTGATCATTTTGGAGTGAAATTGCATCAAACCTGCAGGTATCCAGGCAGAGGTGACATTTGGAACACAGGAGTTCATCAACCCTCGCTTTATAACCGGCAACATATACCTGTTCCTCTTCATGATCAGGATTAAAGAGCAGATATAAATTAGCTGCATCCACATCACAATCAGCAAGAACCACTTCACCGTTTAGTGTGGCAAATGCAGCACTGATACTCGATTTTCCAGTTCCCCCTTTCCCGCTAATGACTGCTATTTCCATGTTGTACAATAATATTTTCAACAACCCTGCCAAGTTGTTTCTTAAAATTTAAATCTGTCGCCGAAACAATTTCCCCGTTTGAATATTTTCCTGCAATTTCCTTGCTGAAAGGGATTTCCAGTAAAAGAGAGATGCCCTCATTTAAAAGGTATTGCTGGACATTATAATCCCCCAATCCTGCCCGGTTAATGATCACTCCATATTGTTTGTCTATTTTTCTGAGTGTTTCGACACTTTGTTTCAGATCACTTAATCCGAAGGGTGTCGGTTCGGTGACCAGAACAACATAATCGGCTGCCGATACAGTTTGAATAAAAGGACATGAGGTGCCGGGTGGAGCATCCAGTATGGCAATCTCGGACCGGTTGTCAATCTGTTTAAGCGCTGCCTTTATGACGGAAACCGGCGACATTACTCCTATATTCATCCGTGCTTCAATGATTGAAGGCTTTCCATTGTGAGAATACAGGTTGACCTTGCCCAGGGAAACCGGTTTTTCTGTGATAGCCCCATCCCGGCAGGCAACATTGCATGCTCCGCAACCATGACAGAGTTCTTCGATGACCTGAATGATCTTCATGGGAGGAAGGATGAAAATTGCGTTATAATTACAGTAATCATGACATCTGCCGCAAAAAGTGCAGGTTCCGGTATTGATCACAGGTACCAGTTGTTCCACATCAATGGTCCTGGTCTTTTTTGTTTCAAAGAAAGCAACTGCATTGGGGGCTTCTGCATCACAATCAACAAGGAGTGTATCTCTCTGATTCTTTACCAGGGTATGGTACAGGTTTGTGGCAACAAATGTTTTTCCGGTTCCGCCTTTTCCGCTGGCCACTGCGATTTTAATCATAGTTAAGGCGGGTCACTTATTGATGAATACTTTCAGTGTATTTACCATCTTTTTACTCGGGAGACAGGCCTTACCTGTGTGCTTATTGACGCAGGCAACCGTAATGGATGCTTCATTAATGAACGCTCCTGCTTCATTGATGGACCGGTATTCAAATTCAATCCTGGCACCCTTGAAAGACTTTATCCGGGTGGCAATCCTGATTTCCTGATCGTAAAGCGCAGGATAAATATATTTCACAGCAGACTCTGTCACAGGCAGGATGATTCCCTCCGCTTCTTTGAAATAATTCGAATGGTGCATGTATCCCATGCGGTCGGTATCGGAATAGGATACTCTGAAGATTGTCTCAATGGTCACAATAGTTGGCTCCTGCAGTTAAAGTATCGTTCAGCAGTTCGTTGGCAAGATCCCTGGGCAATTTTATGGGTGCCCCTACAAAGACATTTATTTTTTGCTGATTGAACAGGTCAATCGCCCTCTGTCCCATGCCCCCGGCAATCACATCGGTAACCCCTTTTTCAGCAAGCCATCCGGGCAGTAATCCTGGTTCATGTGGAGGTGGGGTAATCAGTTGTTCACCTGAAATATGATTTGTATCTGCATCAATAATTGCAAATTGTTGACAATGGCCAAAATGCGAGCATAATATCCCGTTTTCCAACGGAATAGCAATTCTTTTTTTCATGAGTATAATTTGATTAAATGAATAATTTAGTATGTAAAAGAGGCAGAGTTTTTTTTAATAGCCGCCCCTGAATCGGTTTTGCCCTCTCCTGCCCAGGCCTCTGGAGTTTTCGTTTGGGTTTATGGAAGGAGTTTCTTCTGTTTTTTTCAGATTTGCACCATAATTTGTGCAGCGACCCATTCTGCGGCCAGTCATGGAACCTTGTCCCCCCGGGCCTGTTTGATCAAATCCTGGCATAATTACCTCATTTATTAATGGTTCAACATATCGATAATTTCACTTATTCTTTTTTCAGGTTGTTTCAGAACAATCATCTGGATTTTCAGACCATCAAGCAACGACTTGATCTTCATACCGAATTCTCCTGAAATGATCTTCTGAACATTGCGTGATGCAATGAGTTGAACTGAAGCAGGTCCTGCACCCTCCAGAGCATCTTTATTTGGATTTGGCAAGAATTCTATCCCTTTGGTTTCAGTATCGTAAACAGTAAAGTATCCACAACGGCCAAAACGCTGATCCAATTTGCTTTCAAGGCTGTTCCCTGTACTTGTAATAGCAATTTTCATATCGGTTGTTTTAAAATTTTTCCTCAGGATCGGGTTCATAATTTAGAAAGTCGCTGCTCCTGCATAACGGACATGCTTTTATTTTTTCCTGTTTTTCAGGATTGTTGAAATAACAACCACAAGATTTACAGGAATACCATTCGCTGTCAAAATAGATCTTTCCACCCTGGATAATAATCTGTTTACCAAGAACGAGCGCTTCTGCTATTTTCAGCCTGGCCTTTGAATATATCCGGGTGAGGGTTGGTCTTGATACTTCATTAAAATTGCAGCCTGATGATGATTAAGCATTTCGTAATCGCATAAGCGCAAAGCTTCATATTCCTCCAAATGGAGAAATACACTTTCGGGTTTAGTTGCATTTTTTTCGAAACCGTAAGGCTTGAACCCTGAAATCACAGGAGGGTTACTTATTTTCCGCAATCTGAATGGCCTGGGCGACATTAATTATGAGCAATAGTTCATTATAAAGATAATGAACCAAAGTTCATAATGCAAATATTTTTCTTTCATTCAGGCTTCTTGACTCATATGATGTGTTTTGCTAATTTTATTCCTGAAGAAACAAAAGCACAATTCCTATGTATTACCTGGTGATCCAAAATCTCGGAACGGAAAGATGCATCCACATGAGCGATGAAGATTTTTACAGGGACGGGATGACGTTCAGTTGTACCCCCGACCTGGAGTACCATCCCAACGAACTGGTAAGGGAGATCAGTATCGTGTGCAGTGAGGTTCCCAATCCTCCCCTGGTGGCCAGGGTCTACAAGGATTTAGATACCTATAAGCCATGAAAACACTGTCACTTCCATTTACTGTCTTGCTCCTGTTCATGATGATTGCGGGCTGCACTTCGGTAAAACGTTTCAAAACGGCCGATTACAAAGGTGAGGACAATAGCCTGGTGGATATGGAGCTGTTTGGAGCCGTTCTCGAACAGCCGGGGCAGGATCCCCTGGTTAAGAATCTCTGGGATCTGAGCGCGGGTGCCCAGACCCAATTAATCCAGATCCTCAACGACCGCTATCCCGATAATCTTCAGTTCACCGGGGCCCTCAACTTTGAGTACATAATGGATGCCTCCGGTCCGGTTATAGACTTTACAAGCCGTAACCTGCGCATGGTTTTCACAATCTCCAAAAGGAAGGACTATGCTGTCATCGGAGAGAAAAGGAGCAGGTTTTCGCCGGCCGACCGGATCGAATCCCTGAAATTCAGACTGGAGATTCCGGAGCAGTACAATCTTTCCTTCACAGGATGGAACAGGTACACTACCGAATACGGGGATGTAGAAATTGCCGATGTGAGTTTTTCCAGGAGTATTGATCTGAATGGCGAGGTTTCAACGGAGTATGTAGATGGCGGCTTTAAAAGTACTTCCGGGCGGAGGGAGGACCAGTCTATCAGATCCAGGTACCTGAAACTGAATGGGAGTATCTCCCCTAAAAGAATGGAGATGGAGGCGGAAGGGACCCGCGAGATTGACCTGGCCGGCAACGTGGTTGCAGATGTCTCCCTTGCTTTTGAAGGGTTGCCCGAGAGGATAACTGTACCGGTGTATGGTGCAGGAGATGGGGATTCTCCAATGCAGCTCATACAGCTCAGGTTTGTGGACGTGAGGGTTCCCCGCATCCCGGAAATTCCTGATCAGATCATGGCAACCCTTGAGATGGAGTATATTTACAGGCATGTGCAATCGGGCTGGAAGAGTTACCCGGAGTGGGATGATCGGGTGGCATATTACAGCGGGAAGATCAGTAAACAGATTCCCCTTTTCACAAGGGGTGAATATCTGCCCCTGTTCTATTGCCTGGGAACTGATCATGGGGAGAGGGAGACCGTCAGGATCAGAACATCATCGGGTGTTGACTATCCTCTTCAGTTCATGGATCAAGGGGAGGCCGGCAGGTTTATGGAGTGGCTCTTATATGTTTCATCAATGCCGGGGGCCAGAGATCGATTGCCGCTTCCGGAAATCGGAAATTATACCCTCCTTTTGGGGGATCAGCCACTTACACCGGAAATGGTTTCTTCCATGCGTTACCTGAAAGTGATGCCGGTATATTGATGGCGATACCGGAATATTAAATCACAATGGTAATAAGAACACGGGTGCCCGTTTTTCCCGGTTGGGCATAGGAAATGTCGAGGATCTGGTAGCTGACCGTGTATTTTTTTTCGTTGTTGAAGTCAGTAATCTCCTGGTCAAGCAGCTCCAGGCGGTTGCCTAACATGCGATCTTTACTGTACTCCCGGTAATGCAGCGAACCGTTATCGGTGATCATAACCAGGATTCCAAGGGTGGTCCGGTGAACTGAAACTTCAATCTTTCCACCATCGGGGTGATATAAAATATCGGACATGAGTGCGTGCTCAACAAAGCTCCTGAGGAGTGTTCCGGGTACCAGGATGGTGGTGTCGGCTTTTGGGTCAACCCTGCACTCCCATGATAGGTTTACTTCAGTACCTGATGCTTTGCGGGTCAGTAACTCCTTTACGGATTGAACCTCCTCCTCAAGAGTCCGGTATGTTTTTGCAGCACTCTCCATTTAGCTTTAAAGCTGCTAAATAGAGATAAAACTCAGAATATCAAACAGGCTTCCATGACTATTGTATGTAGTGGTTTATCCTTAGGGTGAACTGCTAGAGATATTTAGTGAGTGAAATTTATCAGGGCTATTTTCCCCCGTACCAGAATCCCCTGTTCCATGCATGTTCCCGCAACCGGATAAGGGTATGCTCATCAAGTTCGGGAAGTTCGGAGACTTTAGTGTTTTGAAGGGCCTGGCTCCTGTTCCGGATACCCGGAATTACCGTAGAGACCTCTTTGGGAGAGAGGGCGAATTTCAGGGCCAGCTCGGGCATTGAGTATGGACTCCCCTGAAACTCCGTCATGATCTTCCCGGTTCGGGTTACACCCCTCTGCAAACGGTCGCCTGCAAAATAGTTGTGTCTGAAATCATCCACACCAAAGGTCTCGGTTCCCTTATATTTCCCGGTGAGAACACCTTCATCAAAGGCAACTCTCACAATGATCCCGGTTCCCGTCTCCCCGGCTACCGGCAGGATCTGCGCGGCAGGTTCCTGTTCAAAGATGTTGTAGATCACCTGCACCACATCAACAATCCCGTCACGCATCAGTTGGATCACGCAGTTCTGATCATGCTCAGGTGTGGAGATCCCCACCTGTTTGATCAATCCTTCGGACTTCATCTTTTGCAGAATCTCCAGGGCGACCGGATGGTCATTCCAGGCCCGGGTCCAGGTATGCAGCAACAGAACATCCAGACTTTCGGTCTGCAGGTTTTTCAGACGTTCCTCCACATTCCGGCGAAGATATCTCTCCGGGTACCTCTCATGAATGCTGCACCATGGAGTAGGAGGCCATTTCCCCGGAACAGGCGGGGTTTTGGTACACACGGTTACGATTTCGGACCTGGACTTCAGAAACTCACCAATGATTCGTTCCGATTTACCATTTCCGTATCCAGCTGCGGTATCAATAAAGGTTACACCCCCGTCCAGGGATGCTTCCAGCGCTTCAAGAGTGTCGGATTCTTTCTGCTCACCCCAGCTGCCTCCTATGGCCCAGGCTCCGAATCCAATCTCGGAAACAACGGGTCCGTTTTTTGCTAATTTGCGATATTTCATAATGGATGAAGATAGTAAACCCGAATCGATTCATCCAAAATTATTAACTTTAAATTGTTGCAGTTTCACTAAACAACCCAGAGCCTACATGAAAAACTTATTGATTGAATCCGGACAGATCTCCAGGAGAAGTTTTTTTCATAACGCAGGAATTGGTACCGCCGCTGTTGCAGGATTGCCATTGCTTGTCAATTCCTGTTCGGGCAAAGACCCGGTTGCCAGGATAGGTGACTATTTTTCTTCAGGCGATGTGGTCCTGTTCCAGGGCGACTCCATAACCGATGCAGGAAGAGACAGGGAATACGAACAGCCAAATAACAGCCGCTCTTTTGGTGGCGGTTACGCATTCCTGGCTGCTTCGTGGCTATTGGAAGCGCTGGCGCAAAAAGAGCTCACCATTTATAACCGGGGGATCAGCGGGAACAAGGTCTACCAGTTGGATGAGCGTTGGGACAAGGATTGTCTTACACTAAAGCCCGATATACTGAGCATCCTTATTGGTGTGAATGACTACTGGCACATGCGCAGCGGGAATTATGACGGTACTCCCGAAGTTTATGGAAATGATTACCGTGCCCTCCTGAACCGTACCAGGACACAATTTCCTGATATAAAGCTGATCATTTGTCAGCCGTTCATCCTGACCGATACCCAGGCTGTCGATGAATCATGGGTGGAGCCTTTTCGTCCATATCAGGAGATTGCTCAGAGGATAAGCCAGGAATTTGGTGCTGTCTGGGTTCCTTTCCAGGAGGCCTTTTCCAACGCAATTGAATCTGCACCTCCTGCCTACTGGACCCATGATGGGGTTCACCCCTCAATGGCCGGAGCCCAGCTTATGGCCAAAACCTGGCTGGATGCCCTGGCCCAGGTATGAGATTGCCCGGTTATATTCTTCCTGCAACTCGTTGAATATCCTCTCAACAGTTGTAATTTCTTTGATCCTGCCTGCATTGGAACCTACAAATGCAAATCCGTCTTTCAGGTTGCCTTTAAATGCTGCCAGAAGGGCTTCGGAGATGCAGTAGAGGGTGGTTTTAGGATTACAGGAACGGATACAGTTATTCTTGCAAACCGCTGGTCTTCTCTTCCCGTCCTTTGCCTCCTGCAAGAACCGGTTGAAGATGGAACGACCGGGCATCCCCACAGGGCTCTGAATGATCTGGATGTCCTCTTCGGTGGCATCCACTACGGCCTGTTTAAACTCGATGGAGGCGTCACACTCCTCCGTAGCTATAAACCGGGTACCCAGTTGCACTCCGGTTGCACCCCGCTGCATGATATCATTAATGTCCCCTCCGGTGAAAATCCCTCCTGCAGCAATGACAGGTATATCCTTATTGAATTTTTGTTTGATCTCCTGTACCACCTTCACCACCTCATCAACCAGGTTCTCCAACCTGTTTCCAATATCCAGCAATGCATCAGCCTTAAAACCCAGGTGTCCTCCTGCTTTTGGTCCCTCCACCACAAAGGCATCGGGCAGGTAGTTATAGTTTTGTTGCCATTTCAGCGCAATTATACTGGCGGCTCTTCCCGAAGAGACAATGGGCACAAGTTTTGTTTTGGCACCTTCCACCAGGTATTTGGGCAGGTCGAGGGGGAGTCCGGCTCCTGAGAATATGATGTCTATCTTCTCTTCAATGGAGGTTCGGACCATATCCGAGAAGTTGGTGAGCACCGACATGATGTTTACACCCAACACCCCTGAAGTGAGTTCCCGTGCTTTTCTGATCTCCTCACGAATCGCATCAATGTTGCTTTTCTTATACCCCTGACCGGTCTGTTTCCCGGTAAGTCCGATCCCCACTGTGGAGATGATCCCCACTCCTCCCATATTTGCAACCGCAGAAGCAAGCCTGGATAATGAGATTCCAATACCCATGCCCCCCTGAATGATGGGGACGGGAATTTTTAAATCTCCAATTCTTAATGGCTTCATATAAATACAATTGGTGATAATTACAGGCGGTAAAGGTAGGCTTTAAATCAAGGCTCGCATCACCGCATGCTACTTTATATTCTATATAGATTATCTTTGGTATAAACCATCCGTGCAACTGTTTGGAATGAAGCTACCTTGTAACAGACCCTTTCCTCCTTCCCGGCTTCCTTTTTTTTACGGATGGGTCATACTGGTTGCAGGTATCATCGGAGTTCTGATGAGTATTCCGGGTCAGACCATGGGCGTATCAGTCTTTACTGAAAACCTGTTGAAGGATCTCTCCATAAATCGTAACAACCTGAGCCTGGCCTACCTGGTCGGCACCTTGATTTCGGGACTGCTCATCACCAGAGCAGGTAAACTTTATGATCGTTACGGTGCCCGGGTGATGGCTTTCATATCGGGGGTAATGCTTGGTGTGGTATTACTTTACCTGACCCGTGTGGATGTGTTGGTCCGTGCCCTGGTAGCTGATGGGGTGGGCTCAAAGGTTTTGATCACTTTTATTTTACTGGCCATCGGGTTTTTCGGAATTCGTTTTTTCGGTCAGGGCATGATGACCATGGTATCCAGGAACATGGTGATGAAGTGGTTTGACAAGCGGAGGGGACTGGCTAATGCGATATTGGGAATCTTTACCGCCCTGGGTTTTGCCATAGCACCACAAATACTGAACCAGGTGATTATCCGGCTTGAGTGGAGGGGCGCATGGGTCTTCCTGGCCATTCTGGTAGGACTTGTTTTCGCCATTTTCGTTTTGATCATTTACCGCGATAATCCCGAGGATTGCGGGTTGAAGCCCGACGGGACGATGAAACCGGGAAGAATTAAAAACCGACCGCCAAGTTTGCCCGACAAGGACTTTACACTGAAGGAGGCTCACCAGACCCTCGCCTTCTGGGCATTCACCCTGGGTCTTGCTCTTTCCTCTCTTTACATCAGTGGCCTGACTTTCCACGTGGTTTCAGTATTTGAGACGGCAGGGATGACCAAGGATATGGCTCTTGGAATCTTTGTTCCGACATCTGTTTTCGCAGTAATCATTCAGTTTGGTTGCAGCTACGCCAGTGATTATATCCGGCTGAAATACCTGCTGATCCTCTTTGCGGTCGGAATGCTGATTACTGTCGTTGGCCTTATCATGTTAGGAGGAATGTATATAGCCTACTGGATGATTATCATAGGGAACGGCATCGTCTGGGGGCTCTACTCGGTATTGATCGGAGTCACCTGGCCCCGGTTCTACGGCTTGAAAAACCTGGGAGCCATATCAGGATCCTCCCTAAGTCTTACGGTCATGGGATCGGCGCTGGGACCCTATATGTTCAGCCTTTCAGGTGAGCTGACAGGGAGCTATGACCTGGTGGCCTGGATCTGCCTCTCGGTAACCATCATTCTTTTTATTCTGGCTTTCAAAGCAGATAACCCTAATGAAAAATATATTGCATGAGCGGAAAGAATATCTCCATCCTGATTGTGGATGATGAACCTGAAGCAAGGGATTTGCTCCTAACACTGCTGGAACATGCCGGTGGAGTTGAACTGGCCGGGACTGCCGAAGGAGTTGACGAGGCCTTTGAGCAAATAGTAAGTAAAAATCCCGACCTGGTCCTTCTGGATATCCAGATGCCGGTCAAAAATGGATTTGAATTGGTCAGAATGGTTCATGAAGAGGGGCTGGACACAGGTTTTATCTTTGTAACAGCCTATGAGGAGTATGCAATCGAGGCCATCAGGTCCTCAGCATTCGACTATCTTCTTAAGCCGGTGGATATAGCTGAATTGCAGAAATCCATAATCCGCTTCAACGATCAGTTGAAGGGGAACGACATCAGGCATCAGCTTGGAAAGATACTTCAGGTACTGGCCAGGGAATCAAGGATCAAAGTAAATACCCGGACCGGTTTTATCCTGATCAACCCCGAAGAGGTGGTCCATTGCTGTGCCGCCGGGAATTATACTGAGGTGCATCTTGTTAACCGCCGCAAGGAGATTTTAACAAGTAACCTTGGAAAATTCATGGAGCAGTTGCCGCCGGGGAACTTTTTTAGAATCAGTCGTTCAGGCATGATCAACCTCAACTATCTGATCCGTGTCGATCACAAGGCAGGCACCTGCCGCCTGAAGGGTGATCCGGAGATTGAACTGAAAGTTGCCCGACAACGCAGGTATGAGCTGGACAAAAGTTTTTTTTAACTGAAAATGATTTTGTACTTTGACCATTGTTAAACCTAATTCAGCTAGTCTATGAAACCCTTCCATTTATTCATGTTCCTCGCTGTTGTGGCCCTTATGCAAGGCTGTTATAAAGATCCTGTTGCCAACTTCGAATACTCATATGTGGATAACTTGGCACCTGCCGATGTTACCTTCACCAACCAGTCGACCGAAGCAGATAAATTCCAATGGGATTTTGGAGATGGTACTTCCTCTACCGAAGAGCATCCGGAACACGCTTTTACTAACTGGCTCAATCCCAATGTCACCCTGGTTGCCAAGGGGAGGGGAGGTGAGAACAGGATAACCAAAACAATAGGATTAACCTCCTACTATTTGAAGAACTCATCCAGTGTTACACTTTACAACTCGTGGGCATTTTTCTACGATGGGCAGAATATCGTAGATGATTTTGATCTGGGAACCCTTTCTCCGGGATACAACAGTGAATCAGTCATTACAACCCACACCGTTATTGATGTGGCCTTTGAACTGGCAGACGGGATCATGTACCTGGTTGAATATTCATTTACGCTAAATGAAAATGCCGCCAGCTATCTGGATATTACCGATGAAACAACGATTATTGAGGTTACCGGCAAAAAGAAAAGCACCCTGTCACAACCCGATCTGAAGATGATCCGCGAAAACGGTCAAAGGATGCTGCTGAAAGATCTGATGGCTCAATAGAGCATGTACAACAGATATATTTTGCCCAGGGTCATTGACTGGGCCTGCAGTCGGCCCACAGGCATGCAGCTAAGAAAAAAGGTGATTCCCCTTGCACTGGGCCGGGTACTGGAAGTGGGGATCGGTTCCGGTATGAACCTCCCCTTCTATGACCATTCCAGGGTGGAACAGCTAACCGGCATTGATCCATTGAAGAAACTCTGGGACCGCAGGAAGGTTGACCTCTCAACCCTTGGTTTTGAGGTGGTCTATATCAGCGGATCGGCCGACCGGATTCCCTTCGACGATAATACTTTCCAAACGGTGGTCTCCACCAGCACCCTTTGCTCCATCGAACCTATTCAAGAGGCACTAATGGAAATGCATCGGGTGCTGAAACCAGGCGGCAGATTTCTTTTCGCAGAGCACGGAGCATCCCGCGAACATTCACTTGCCCGTCTGCAGAACTTGTTAAACCCTCTCTGGAGGCGGGTTGGTGGTGGCTGCAACCTGAACCGTGATATACCCGGGTTATTGAAGGAGGCAGGGTTCTCACTTGATGGGATGACCGAGGGATACCGGGAGGGCTGGCGGCCTGCCAGCTATCACTACTGGGGTTGGGCCGGAAAGGCCAAAATCTGATTATCTTTGCAGCTTATGAAAGCAGCCTGGCATAAAATTTATATTGGTTCAATGGTATTGATTTTGATAGCTTTAACAACCTTCATTGTTTATAGCGGATTTTCCTACTATGATACCAGCCTGGAAGAGAGATTCTATCACACCGATCATGAATATTTAAAGCCAAACGGGTTACTGGGTCATGGAATGGGAATAATCGGGTCGGTTTCTATGGTGGCCGGTGTATCTATTTACATGCTGAGGAAAAGGATGCGATCGCTAGTCAGGCTGGGTAAATTGAAGCACTGGCTTGAATTTCATATTTTTCTTTGTTCAATTGGCCCCATTCTGGTACTTTTTCATACTTCCTTTAAAGTCGGAGGAGTGGTTGCAATCAGTTTCTGGAGTATGATGGCTGTGGTATTAAGTGGCGTTATCGGCAGGTTTATTTATATCCAGATACCAAGGACCATCGAAGGGAGGGAGTTGAGTCTGAGTGAAGTCAGGGGTATGAAAACAGACATCAGGGATATTCTTGTCTCCAAATATTCACTTGATAGCAGCGTCCTTCAGGTCATCGTGGAATCTACAAGCGAAAGCCGAAATGACCGTTCGGGTGTTCGACGTATAAAGCGAACCCTGAAGGAAAACAAGCTTTCACGTACCCAGCGATTACAGATACTCAGGCTGGTTAAAAATGAAATTTCTTTATACAGAAAGATTGACAGGCTGCAAACCATGCAAAAGCTGTTCAGGTACTGGCATGTGGCCCATCTGCCGTTTGCACTTATTATGCTGGTCATTATGCTTATTCACATTGCAGTATCAATTGTCTTTGGATACACCTGGATTTTCTAACTCCCTGTACTTGCTGTTAAGGAGAATTAATTTTAATTTATAATGATTATAAATAGAATCAATGACCAACTTTAAGTGCTTAACTACGTACAATAACACGCGTTTAACCGGCGTTCTGATGGGGTATTCTTTCTGCATGATTCAACCGGTCCCTCCCGGTGCGATGCAACCTCTGTCCTCAACAACTAAGTATTATTAATCTGATTGTTCCTGCATATGGAAATAGTGATTGAAAACCTGGTTGTGTATGGCTCGGTCATCCTTTTGTGCCTGATCGTTGTTTTGATCTATCTAAGAAAGCTAAAGCGGGGTTCAAGGAAGACTGAGGCCAAAATTGCCAGTGCAAAAAAGGATGGTATTCATGAACCGGTCTCACTACACCCTGTTGTTGATCCAAATAATTGTATCATGACAGGCGCCTGTATCATCGCCTGTCCTGAAAAAGATATCCTTGGGATATTAAACGGAAAGGCGACCACCATCAATACGTCTCAATGTATCGGCCATGGCGCCTGCTTTCATGCATGTCCCACGCAAGCCATATCTCTTTGTATAGGCACTGAAAAACGGGGAGTGGATTTACCACATGTAAATCAGAATTTTGAAACCAATGTCCCCGGTATATCCATCGCCGGCGAACTGGGGGGCATGGGATTGATTAAAAATGCGGTGGAGCAGGGGAGACAGGCAGTGGAGCATATTGTCAAATCGCTGGACAGAACACACAAAGCCACTTACGACCTCATTGTGGTAGGGGCAGGACCGGCAGGAATTTCGGCATCGCTTACGGCTAAAAAGCACGGGTTGAAATTTTTAACACTGGAACAGGATTCCCTGGGGGGCACGGTTTTTACTTTCCCAAGGAAAAAGGTGGTTATGACCTCACCCATGGACCTCCCGCTCCATGGTAAGGTTAAACTATTTGAAACCAGCAAAACAGAACTGCTAAATCTTTGGACAACCACCCTGAAAAAGAATGACATTGTGATCCGGGAAAACTCCAAAGTCGAGGCCATCTCATTCATAAAGGATGTACATAAGGTCGTAACTTTGGATGGAGAGGAATACCTTGCCAAGCATGTGTTGCTCGCCATCGGTCGCCGCGGAACGCCACGAAAGCTAAATATCCCCGGAGAAACCATGGAGAAAGTAGCCTACAGATTGCTTGAACCTGAAAACATCAGCAATGAAGACATAGTGGTTGTTGGGGGTGGTGATTCGGCTGTGGAGGCGGCGTTATTGCTTTCTGATCAAAACCGGGTAACACTCTCTTACCGAAAGGAGACTTTCCAGCGTATCAAACCTAAAAACGGCGAGCATATCAGGCAAGCCATGAGCCTGGGAAAAGTGGATGTCAGGTTCAATACAAATGTGGAGATCATTGACAGGGATACAGTGGCCATTTCCAATGGAAGCGGGGCCGATAAATCAATACTGAAAAACGACCGGATCTACATATTTGCCGGTGGCGAATTGCCAACGCAATTTTTGGATAAAATTGGCATTCAGATCACCAAAAAATTTGGTGAGGCGGTATTAAAACACAATTGAAACCATCTTTTGAAACAGAGCACTCGGAAATATTTGCGCATGACCGGAATCACAATGATTCTGCTCTTTTTTGTGTTGCATCTCGGTGCACAGATTTCACCAGGCGAGCTTTCACAGCCACATGCCCATCTGAAAGGCCTTTCAAACTGCACCAAATGCCATATACTTGGGGAGAAGGTTTCAAATGAGAAGTGTCTGGATTGTCACAAGGAGATTGGAATCAGAATAACTGAGGGCAGGGGATATCATTCTTCCGAGGAGGTTCAGGGGAAAGAATGCGTAAAATGTCACAGCGATCATCATGGTCAAAATTTTAAGATGATCCATTTCGATAAAGAGCTTTTTGATCACACCCTTGCAGGATATAAACTACAGGGGGCGCATACAGATCTTGCCTGCGAAAAATGCCACAAGCCTGAATTCATAAGGGATCAGGATATTAAAGCGAAATCTGAATCCTACCTGGGCCTGGATCAGAAATGCATTTCGTGTCACACAGATCATCACCAGGGAACACTTTCATCCGAATGTGCTTCATGCCATGGTTCAGATGCTTTTAAGCCTGCAATAAAATTTGATCATGCGAAGGCAAAATTCCCATTGCGTGGGAAACATGCACAGGTTGATTGCAAACTATGTCACAAAGTGTCCATTCAGAACGGGAAAGAGATGCAACAATTTACCGGACTAAGCTTCGGGAAATGTACGGATTGTCACAAGGATATTCATGAAAATAAATTCGGTCAAAATTGCACCCAATGTCATACCGAGGTATCCTTTCATCAGGTGAAGGGAATAAAAACCTTCGATCATTCGCTTACCCGCTACCCCCTTGAAGGGAAGCACAGGTTGGTGGAATGCACCAGTTGCCATAAAACCGGATATGCAACCAACCTTAAATTCGGCAGGTGCATGGATTGTCATACAGATTATCACAAAAAGCAATTCGTAACTAAGGAGCAAACACCCGATTGTTCGGAATGTCATTCCATCCGGGGATTTGAGCAATCCGGGTTTACCATTGAAATGCATAATGAAACTCCCTTTAAACTGACTGGCGCCCACCTGGCATCGCCCTGTTTCACATGTCATAAAAAGAATGATCAGTGGAGCTTCAGGAATATAGGGATAAAGTGTAACGATTGCCATGAGAATATCCATGTGTCGGTCCTCGATGCCAAATATGATCCGGAACCTAAATGTGTGAATTGCCATAACAGCAACAGGTGGAGCGAAATGGCCTTTGATCATTCGAAAACAGGATATATCCTTGAAGGAGCTCATCTTCGCCAGTCATGCAAATCCTGTCATTTCAAGCCAGCGGATCAGGGTTTGGTGGTTCAGAGATTCTCCCGGTTATCTTCAAACTGTACTGAATGTCACAAGGATCCCCATCAGAACCAGTTTGAAACATCGACTGGAAATAGCTGTCTGAGATGTCATGATTATTTCGACTGGTCGGCCGGCATGTTTAATCACAACACTACTAAGTTTCCACTGGACGGAAAACACCAGAATGTGGCCTGTGTAAAATGTCACCCAAAGGTAGTTGCCGGGCAGGTTACATATACTCAATACAAATTAGAGAGCTTCACATGCGAATCCTGTCATTAGGTATTTCATTCCTGATCCTGATCCTGGTCATGGCCGGTATGAAGCAGGATTCACCCCACGGGGGTGATTTTAAAATAAGCTGCATTGTTTGCCATAGTCCCAAGGGATGGGAGCTGGACCGTGAGATATATTCCTTTGATCACAATACGACTCAGCTTCCTCTGGAAGGGCAGCATAACGCCATCCATTGCAAAGCTTGCCATCCGACCCTTGTTTTCTCAGAAGCAGAAACAGAATGCTTCAGCTGTCACACCGACATGCATAACCAGACTTTAGGCATGGATTGCGGCAGGTGTCATACCCCAAAATCCTGGATTGTCGAGAATATTACAGATGTGCACCGGCAGAGCCGTTTCCCGCTGCAGGGTCCTCATTATGCGGCACAGTGCCTGGATTGCCATCCTTCTGCCTCCCTGCTTAGATTTGAACCTGTGGGGGTCGAGTGTGTGGATTGCCACATGCAGGATTACCAGTCAGCCTCCGAACCCAATCATGTTCTTGGAAACCTCTCTACCGAATGTCTGGAATGCCATTCAATGACTTCATTTACCTGGGGAGGATCTGGATTTAATCATTCCTTTTTTCCCCTTACCCTGGGACATGCTATTTTTGACTGTAATCAATGTCATACCGGCACTGATTATTCCAGTACATCGGCAGAGTGCTTTTCCTGTCACCAGGAAGATTTTAATGCTGCCACCAATCCAAATCACCTGACTTCCGATCTGTCCACAGATTGTATGGAATGCCATACAACAGCACCAGACTGGAAGCCGGCACAGTTTGATCATTCTTTCTTTTCGCTCACCTTTGGTCATGCCATTACCGACTGCAACCAGTGTCATGACCCGTCCAACTATTCCTCTGTTTCGGCTGAATGTTTCTCATGTCATGAGACCGATTACAATTCCACCACCAATCCCAACCACATCACAGCCGGAATTGACAACGTCTGCATGGAGTGCCACACCACCATGCCCGGATGGAAACCTGCCAATTTCGATCATGCCAGCTTCCCCCTGACCCAGGGTCATACCATTACCGACTGCAACCAGTGTCATGACCCGTCCAACTATTCCTCTGTTTCGGCTGAATGTTTCTCATGTCATGAGACCGATTACAATTCCACCACCAATCCCAACCACATCACAGCCGGAATTGACAACGTCTGCATGGAGTGCCACACCACCATGCCGGGCTGGAAGCCTGCCATTTTTGACCATACCAGCTTCCCCCTGACCCAGGGTCATGCCATTACCGACTGTAACCAGTGTCATGTTCCGGGTAACTATTCCAACGTGTCGGCAGAGTGTTTCTCGTGCCATGAGACCGATTACAATTCCACCACCAATCCCAACCACATCACAGCCGGAATTGGCAATGTTTGCATGGAGTGCCACACTACCATGCCCGGGTGGAAGCCTGCCATTTTTGACCATACCAGCTTTCCGCTGACCCAGGGTCATGCGGTCAATGACTGTAACCAGTGTCATGTTCCGGGTAACTATTCCAACGTGTCGGCAGAGTGTTTCTCGTGCCATGAGACCGATTACAATGCCACCACCAATCCCAACCACATCACAGCCGGAATTGACAACGTCTGCATGGAGTGCCACACCACCATGCCAGGATGGAAACCCGCCAAATTCACAGAACACGATGGTTTGTTTTTTCCCATATATTCAGGAAAACACAGTGGTGAATGGAACAGCTGCACCGAATGTCACAGCAATCCTGCAAACTATTCGGTTTTTTCCTGTCTCGATTGCCACGAGCACAACAAGACCAGCATGGATGACAAGCATTCGGGTATGAGTGGTTATGAATATAACAGCCTGGCCTGTCTGGACTGCCACCCAACGGGGAGTGAAGATTAGTTATATAAAATGAGATATTTAATACCCATATTATTTCTGATGCTTCTGGGGTCGACCCTGGAAGGCCAGGAAGACCAGGAAAGGAGGGAAGGTGAGGTTAACTATATCACTTCGCAGCATGTATATGTGAAGTTTGCTTCCATGGAAAATATCTCGGAAGGAGATACCCTTTATATCAAACAGGGGGCTCAGGAGGTACCCGCTCTACAGGTGAAGAACCTATCCTCCACATCCTGCGTTTGTATACCTCTTGTTACCAAAATGTTTAAATTATCGGAACCTGTTTTTGCACACCTGGAAGTCTCCATTCAGGAAAAACACCCTGAGGAAGCTGCCATCCAGGATACCATGCGGGTTGAAGAGGGTCCGGGAAGCGATACCCAGGCCCGGGATTCTGTGAACGACCACCGGTTAAAACAGGATATCAGCGGTCGTATTTCGCTTTCCTCCTATTCGAACTTTTACAATGACCAGGTTCCAATGAACCAGCGGATGAGGTATACATTTTCCATGGATGCCAATAACCTCGGAAACTCAAAATTCTCGGCAGAGAGCTACCTTTCATTCTCTCACAGCAATACCAATTGGTCTGAGGTGAAGGATAATATTTTCGAAGGACTTAAAATCTACAACCTTTCAGCCACCTATGCTTTTAATGAGACCATGTTCCTTTCTTTCGGGAGAAAGATAAACCCGAAATTGTCATCAGTCGGGGCCATTGACGGTCTTCAGTTTGAGAAAAAATTCAAAGCATTTACTGTGGGTACTTTTGCCGGTTCGCGTCCTGATTACGAGGATTATGGGATCAATACCGGCCTTTTGCAATATGGTGTTTATTTTGGACATGATCTGGAGAATAGAAATGGAACCATGCAGAATACGATTGCTTTCATTGAACAGACAAACCATTCCGTAACCGATCGGCGATTTCTATACTTCCAGCATTCAAACATGCTTATAAAAAACCTCTTTTTTTTCGCATCGGCCGAGGTGGATTTATATAAAAAAGTGGAAGATGTGAAAGAGAACATCTTTGACCTGTCGAACACCTATTTGTCATTAAGGTACCGGATTATCCGACCGCTTTCAGTAAGTCTCTCCTATAGTGCCCGGCGAAATGTAATTTATTATGAGACTTACAAGGACTTTCTCGAAAGATTGTTGGATTCTGAGGCCTTGCAGGGATGGCGTTTCCGGGTCAATTACAGGCCTGCCAAATACCTTTTCCTGGGTGTCAATGCCGGATACCGGTTTAGGAAAGATGATCCACAACCCACCAGGAATCTGAATGGCTATCTCACTTACAGTCAGGTTCCCGGAATCGGGGCCTCTGTTACCCTTTCAACAACCTGGGTTGAAACAAGTTATCTCAACGGGATGGTCTATGGAGCCGGGATTTCCCGGAAGATTATATCCGATAAGCTGACAGGGGGGATACAGTACCGGTATGTGGATTACCTTTACCAGAATAATGAAACACCATTGATTCAGAATGTGTTTGAAGCCAATCTTTCCTGGAATGTCTACAGGAAATTATCGCTTTCTGTCTATTATGAGGGAACCTTTGAAAAAGAGATGCCCTATCACAGGGTTTTTATCAATATCAGTCAAAGATTTTGATATAAATTCCTTGCTATGCATCACAAGCGAGTCCTGATATTTTCCTTACCCGTCCTGGTTGCAATTGTTGCGTGGTGGATCCAGGATTCCCCGCACGGGACCGATTTTGAAATAAGCTGCAAGGTTTGCCATTCTCCCAAAGGATGGGAGTTGGACAGGGAAATCTACTCTTTCGATCATAATGCCACGAAGTTCCCGCTGGAGGGACAACATGTATTTGTAAATTGCAGGCTGTGTCACCCCACTCTTGTTTTTTCCGAAGCCGAAACGGACTGTTTCAAATGTCATACCGATCTGCACAATCAGACCGTGGGGATGGATTGCGCAAGGTGTCACACAACGGCTTCATGGATTGTGGAGAATATAAATGATGTTCACCGGCAAAGCCGCTTTCCGCTCCAGGGTCCCCATTTTGCGGCACAGTGCCTGGACTGCCATCCTTCTGCTTCGCTGCTCCGATTTGAACCAGTGGGTGTGGAATGCGTGGACTGTCACATTCAGGATTACCAATCGGCTGCCGATCCGGATCATGTATCGGGGAACTTCTCAACCCAATGTATTGACTGTCACTTAATGACAACTTTTACCTGGGAGGGGAAAGGGTATAACCATAGTTTCTTCCCCCTTACCGAAGGCCATGCCATTTCTGATTGCAAAAGTTGTCACACCGGGACTGACTATTCCGGTATTTCAGCTGAATGCAATTCCTGCCACCAGGCAGACTATAATGAAACCACCAATCCAAATCACCTCGCTATCGGGCTATCCACTGATTGTGACGAATGTCATTCCACAAGTCCCGGTTGGAAACCTGCTGCATTCAGAACACATGACGCTCAATTCTTCCCAATTTACTCAGGGAGCCACAGGGGGGAATGGAATGATTGTACGGCATGTCACAGCAATCCGGCCAACTATACCATCTTTTCCTGTATTGATTGTCATGAGCACAACAAATCAAAAATGGATGATGAACACAAGGAGGAGAGGAATTACCAGTATAACAGTACTGCATGCCTGGATTGTCACCCGACAGGGAGGGGAGAGGACTAAAGGTTCAGGATGTTCAGGTTTCTCCATTGGACCTTGATTCCGCCCCCCGAGTGGATCTGAAGAGCGATGATTCCTTTCGCCTCACCAATTTTCTCATCCCTTAACTCGATCATTTTTTGCCCATTCAGCCAGGTCTCCACAAGTTCTCCTTTAACGCGGATTTTCATGTTATTCCACTCACCGAATTTCAGAAACTTATCCAGTTCGGGATCGGGCTGGATTAACCATCCCCTTCCATAGGACTCATAGATCCCACCGGTATTTGCACCAGGAGGAGCAACCTCTGCCTGCCATCCGGTAATCTTAGTCCCTTCGATGGATGAACGGAAAAAGACCCCGCTGTTTCCGTCGGCACCCTGTTTAAATTCAAGGGTTAATTCGAAATCGTTGTATTCTTTTTCCGTACCCAGGTAGCCGTACTCCTTGTCGGGACCACTTTCACATACCAGCAGGCCATCCTCCACATACCATAGCTCGGTCCCGTATATGGTCCATCCGCTAAGGTCCTTTCCATTAAAAATAGATTCGGATTGCGCATAGATCACTCCCTGCAAACAAAGGAGAATCATAATTAAAAAAATCGGGTGGTTTTTCATATTGAAATAATTTTTTATTTAACCTTATAAGCCATCAGGGCATCCCCGCGCCTTATATACATTATCCCGGAGGCCAGCACCGGGTAGGAAAAATGGTGACCGGTTCCCCCGTCTATTTTCAGCTGGCCGGCGATTTCAAGCCTGTTCTCTATATACCTGACCAGGCTGATCTCCCCGTTATTTCCATAGCAGAAGATTTTGTCATCGGCAAACGCCAGGCTGCCGGTGGCCACTTTGAGAGAGTCGGTAATGGCTCCCTTTTCCGGTTCCAGTGACAACAACCAGTTTCCCTTAACAGTTGTAAGCAGGTGATCATTGACAACAAGTAGTCCGCCAAAATTGTTCAGAATACCCTTGTGGCGCCAGACCTCCGTGATGCTCTCCCCATCGTCAGAAAACTTCAGCCTCATCGCACCCTGGCCTTCTGTATCGTTGGCCACGAAATATATATATCCGTTGCTGTATACGGGAGTGTTGCAATGCTCCCCGTCATATTCATACCCTTCCAGCGGGATGGAGCCAAGCAGGGCTCCATCCTTACGATCGATCGCAAACAAATAGTGCCGGGAGGTGTGGATCAATACTTTACGGGATGGCAGGTCAATCAGAACCGGTGAACCATAGGCAAAAGTATCCCTGAACAGTTCTGACGTCCAGACCGTCTCACCCGAGAACCTGTCCAGGGCAACCATGTTTGTTTCTGCCCCGCCCGGGAAACAGTATACATTTTCCTTATCCACGGCAACCGATTCCGAGTAGCCAAACTCACCTATCACCCCTCCAAGGTCATCCACAATGCTGACTGCCCATTTCTCTTTGCCCGAGGATTTATTAAAACAAGCGATACGACCCCGTCCTGAAGAGGTATATACCAGGTTACCCAGAACAGAGGGAGTAGACCTGGCCCCGGGATAGGTGCTGGAAAAACCTTCTCCAAGGAACTCTTCCCCGTTGGGCGATTTCCAGAGCTGGTTCCCATCCATATCGAAGGCAAACAGGTAACTTTTTCCCTCCTGTTCACCATTGACAAATATCTGGTCTTCAGTAATCACAGGGGCTGCATATCCCCTGCCGAGCCCTTCCGAAATCCATAGCAGTTCGGGTCCGTTTTCAGGCCACTGATCAAGCAGACCGGTATCATGGTAAATTCCATCACGGTCTGGTCCGCGCCATTGATAAACTTCGTTTTTACAGCTATGGATGATTCCGAAAACAATTGGGGCGATTAAAAGAATGGCTCTGTGCATGTGGTTCATTTCAGACAAAAAAGATAAGGAATAATTTGACTCCTGCTTTCAGAGATGATATAAACATTGGATTTATGAGGTTTACTGATTAACTTGGCTTAATGAGGAAATTGTTTTACTGCTTTTTCGGTGTAATTGTGCTGGTTTCCTGCGGCGATAACATTCCATCTGATATCGATCTTCGCGAGGAGATGCGTAGCTTTGTGATTGGAATCAGTGAATATGCAAAGGCTACCGATGCAAATTTCGTAGTGGTCCCGCAAAACGGTATTGAACTTGTCTCCATCGATGGGAACGCCGAAGGTCCGGTTCACGGTGCCTACCTGGAAGCCGTCGACGGGCACGGACAGGAGGACCTGTTTTACGGTTATGACAAGGATGACAAGGCCACTTCTTCAGCCGACTATGCCTACCTGCGTTCGTTCCTGGACAGATCCCTGGCTGTGGGAAATACCATCCTGGTTACCGATTACTGTTCCACTCATTCCAAAATGGATGATTCATACAACCGGAACCACGCAGCCGGATATATTTCTTTTGCAGCTGATGAAAGGGAACTGGACCGCATTCCCGGGTATCCGGATCCCTTACACGGGGAGAATGATGCAGAAATCTCAGGACTGCAGAATGTTCAAAACTTTCTCTATCTGATCAACCCTGTGAATTTCAGTACAAAGACGGATTTCATCAATTCCGTCACCGCCACCCATTATGACCTCCTGATCATGGACCTGTTTTTCAATGATAATGCGCCGTTTACAAGTGACGAGATCGGACAGTTGAAAATCAAGGCCAATGGCGGGAAACGGCTGGTAATAGCCTACATGTCAATCGGTGAGGCAGAGGATTACAGGTATTACTGGCAGGAAGCATGGAAGAGGGATCCTCCTTCCTGGTTGGACGGGGAAAATCCGCATTGGGAAGGGAATTATAAAGTCTGGTACTGGGAAGAGGAGTGGCAGACCATTATTTACGGGAGCGATGAATCTTACCTGGGAAAGATCCTGAATGCAGGTTTTGATGGAGTCTATCTTGACATCATTGATGCTTTTGAGTATTATGAATGAGACTGGTTTAATTCCCGGCCAGCCCGTTCGCTGCCGTTTCCATAAGCAAATAGAAAGCCTGACCCTCGGGGGCGACATAGGGCCTGTCAAAATGAGGAAGCCCGCAGACATTTTGAACATATCCCAGATGATCCACATATTCATTGGCGGCTTTTCTCATCTTTTCTGCCTTTTCAAGGTAACCTGATTCAAGGTATCCGGCAGCAACCCCCCGGTAAATGGTATAACTGATCATCTGGCTCAGGTTAACTTCCACAAAAGTTTCCGGTTTATCAATTACATTGTGAAATAGCCCATCCTCCCGCCAGTATTTCAGACAGCCGTCGACCACCTCTTTCACATAGCCGGTTAACCTTTTTTTATCATCTGCTCTGTGGTCCGGTAAAAGTTTGATTACCCTGGTCAGACCGGCTGCAGTCCAGCCATTTCCCACTCCCCAAAAATCTTCTTTTTCAAATCTTTGATTAGGGGCATCCCAGATATGAGAATAGAGCTGCTCCTGCGGGTGATACAAGTATTTACGGTAACCCTCAATCTGCCTCAACGCTTCATCAAACTCCCCGGCAGCAGCAAGAAAGGGGGGAAGCATATAAAATGCGTCTGACATGATAAATTTTGTGGGTTCCTGGGTGTGATAGATAATTCCTTCCTCGTTTTTATGATCTGTTTGGTGTATCACCTCAAGCATTTCGTTTGCACCCTTCTGGAAGATAGGATCGCCCGTTAGTTGGCCGGCAAACAGTACAGCTTCTCCGATGCTGGCACAATCAGTGATGGGCATATTCCCCTTGATTACCGAGAAACGGCCCTCCACCTGACGCATAATGGCTGCCCGGGCAAAGGAGACCACCAAATCATATTCCCCCATTTCCAGCAGCGCCTGAGCAACCGTACCCTGTTCCCAGTCAAAGCGCTGCATCCCGATGGTAGCAATCAGAACCCGTTGTATTTTTTCATCAAGCGTTGCCGGGGTTCCAATAAATAACTTTCCCTTATCCGCCCGGCATGATATGGCGCCGGTGGTTAACCCTGCCAGACCTAAAGAAATTGCACCGGTTCTTTTAAAGAAATTTCTACGTGACGGAGTGTCTCCAAATGTTTTTAAGGGTTCCATTGCTATTTTTTAACTTGAACTTACTGCTTCGGAAGATCGCAATTCAATATTGCTTTTCCAAAAAATACACCGTAAATTGATTCTTGTTAAAAGTGTTAAAATATTGACTTCAATACCATTTTGTATTACTTTAGCGTGCCCCCCGTATATTGTTTAATTATAATTTTTTACATCAATGAGATCCAGGACTGTTTTGTTACTGCTCGTGTTATCTTTACCCCTTCATGCAAAAGAGGTAACCGTTGAAAAGGCAATAACGGTGGCGAAGAATTTCCTCGCACAGAATACCACACCGGGGTTGAAGGGCGCTTCAAATTTCGAACTGACTCTTGTTCAGCTCTCAACGGCTCAGACATTTAACAGCACTTTGAAGAAATCAGCTGCTTCAGCAGAGAATCTCCTCTACGTTTTTCAAATCAGTGATAATCCTGGCTTCATCATCGTTTCAGGTGACGACGAAGTAACACCGGTTCTGGGCTACTCCATTGAAAACAAACTGGATGTTTCCAATATTCCTGATAATTTTCGAAAGTGGATAGAAGGTTATAACAACCAGATCAGGTACATCCGAACAAACCCCGGAGAGGTTTCAACTGCGGTTAAAGATGAGTGGGAGCGGTTGGTTACCGGTAAGAATGGCTCTGAAACTAAGTCCGCCACTGCAGTTGGGCCCTTGCTTACCACACAATGGAATCAAAGTCCCTATTATAATGATCTTTGCCCCTATGATGCCCAATATAATGAGAATTCAGTGACGGGATGTGTTGCAACGGCCATGGCCCAGATCATGAAATACTGGAACTATCCCAATTCAGGCACCGGATTTCATTCCTACAATCATTCCAATTTCGGGCTCCTCTCAGCGAGTTTTGGGAGTACCAGTTATGACTGGGCGTCAATGACCAATGCAGTAAACGGTGCGAACAATGCGGTTGCAACCCTGATGCTTCATTGCGGTATCAGCGTGGAAATGAATTACAGTGCAAGTAGTTCAGGTGCCTATGTTGTATCAGATGCCAGTCCGGTTGAACATTGTTCGGAATATGCATTCAAAGAATACTTTGGTTATGATCCAAGCCTTAAGGGTGTTATTCGGGATAACAACTACTCTACGCAGCAGTGGATACAGCTGTTAAAGACTGAACTCGAAGCGGGCCGACCGATTGAATATGCGGGTTTTGGCAGCGGGGGAGGACACGCATTTGTCTGTGATGGTTTTGACGCCAATGATTTCTTTCACTTTAACTGGGGATGGGGTGGAGCTTATGATGGTTATTTTGCCATTGATGCCCTTGATCCGTCCGGAGTAGGCACCGGTGGAGGATCAGGAGGGTTCAACAGCGGGCATCAGGCTGTTATCGGGATAAAGCCACCTTTTGACATAACCGACTTTGACCTTGCCTTGTATGCGGATCTGACCATCTCTGAGAATCCATTATTCTTTCTAAATCCGTTTGATATACATACCGATATTGCGAATTTTGGAGCGAATGCATTTAACGGAGATTATGGTGTGGCAATTTTTGATGAGGAAGAAAATTTCGTTGAGTTTGCAGAAATTATTGAAGGAGCAGCGCTTGAGGGAGGAATGCATTACACCGATGGTTTGACCTTCTCAAATACCGGTTCGCTGAACATGCTCCCCGGGGCTTATATTGCCGGGGCTTTTTACCGGCCCACCAATGGTAACTGGAAAGTAATTGGTGATGGATCATATTCCAATTTTCTGAATTTCGAAGTATATTATTCAAGCGACATCGAATTATATAAAGATTTTATAATCAGCACCGGATCTGTGATTACTCAAAACGAACCATTCACCGTAACTGCTGATATTCTGAATGACGGGGATTCTAAATTTACCGGTGATTTCTCTGTAGAACTGTATGATATGGAAGGCGATTATGCCGCTACTGTAGGAGAACAGGGTGGGGCCGACCTGGAAGCCGGCTACTTCTACCCCGAAGTAGTATTTTCATCGGATGGATTGTCCATTGAACCGGGTACATATCTCATGGCTTTGCTACATAAACCTGATGGGGGCGATTGGATATTATCCGGGTCCTCCTATTATTCCAATCCAATCAAGGTGATAGTTATGGAAGCTCCCCTGGATCCGGATATGTATGAGGATAATGATTCTGAAGAGAATCCGTATGTAATCCCCCTGAGTTTTTCGGGAAACAGTGCAATCCTCAATACACAAGGATCAAATTCACACGTTGGAACTGATCTGGATTTTTATGGAATTGAGATGGAAGCGGGATTTAATTATACAATTTCAGCAAGAATTCATGACTCCTATAACAGCGGAAACCAGGAAATCTACACCAACGACGTTCTCTGGTCCTATTATTCAAAAGGTGAGTGGTCGGAAGTTTATGACGACTTGATGCCAGACAATTTTGAATACCAGGGAGAAGGTGAAATTATTTTCGGAGTAGCCCCTTATTTTGAGGGAGAAACCGGTTCATACCTCCTCGATATTCAGGTGACCCGAACGGGGGCAGTATCTGCCGGGATTTTTGATGAAAACCATTTGAAAATTTATCCTAATCCTGCGGATGACCAAATCATTATTGAAGGAAATTCAGAGATTTCCCGGATTGAGTTGTTTGATGCAGAAGGCAGGATGATGATGAGTACTCTGAAGCACTCTGAAAGCACCACTCTTGATATTTCAAATTTGACGGAGGGGATCTATTTCATCCATATTACCCAGCAGGATCAAACAACCGTACATAAAATAGTCAAGCAATGAACCGAATTATCATTATAACTTTTGTGGTCTTTCTGGCTTCGTGCAGTACCACTAAAATCAACACCGGTATGATCAATGAACAGGCTCCGATCATCGTTTATAAAACGGTTGCGGATTATGACATCTATGTGCCCGTCGGGTTAAATTCATCGGGGGATCAAATCGTATCATATCCTGCTCCGGCCGATCTGTATTATAATGGCGAACTTGCTCTGCCGGTAAAGTTAAAGGAGGGTTACAGGCTGGACAGAAGAGGGATCGGTGCCCAATCTGCCTTTACATCCTATACCTATGAGGAGTACTCCAAAATGGATGCTCCTCCCTCATTACAGGAGTTGTATGATCACATCCTGGTAAAATACCCCTTTGTGGAATTGTATGATTGCGGCAACAAAAGCAATTATAAAGACCTGGAAAAGGAACTTAACCAGAAAATCAGGAAAGGCATGACAGGCTGCAAACCAATGATCGATCAGAAATGATTTATTCAAACAGAGCCTGCCTGGCTTTCTTATAAATCTGATGTCCTTGCTTTTGATCGAATATACCATAATCCCTTATCTGGTGGACAACCGTCAGGTAAGTTTCAAAAAATTTGGGGCGGTTCAGTGCAAATCCCATTAATGAGGCTGATCTGCTGGTCACTTTGATGGGATTATCCAGTCCCTTCCTGTCAATCATTTTGGGAGCTACCACATAACTCCCAATGATAGGTAAGGGATCCTGCCGGAATGGGAAAATCGGGAAATTATCCATCACTCCTCCATCCGAGTAAAGCTTTCCGTCAATTTCCACGGGAGAAAATATGCCAGGCACAGCACAGGAGGCTATGATTGGTTTGATTAACGGACCTCTGTGAAAATAATTACACTCCCCATCCTCCATATTTGTTGCAGCCACATACATTGGAAAAGGAAGGTCCTCAAAGTTGGATTTAACATGCTCCTTCAGGTAGACTTCGTACTTTTCCGACTTAAAAAAACCTGCATTCAAGGGATTAAGCCAGGAGTATTTGAAAAGCGGGGTTTGGGTAAAGAATTCAATAATTTCCTGGAACCTCATTCCTGAGGCATACATGGTTCCAACAAGCGAGCCGGCACTGGTTGCCGATATTGCATTGATCTTAAGCTGCAAGTCTTCCAGCTTCTCCAGCAAGGCTACATGTGCAATACCTTTTTCCCCTCCTCCGCTTAATACCAGGTTTACAAGGGTTCCGGGTTTTAGAGCATTCAGTTTTGAAATGGATTCTGTGTAAATATCCTGTTTCATCATCTCTGTTTCTATCGATACTTTCTTATAAATGTACGCCATTTCAATTGGGCAATTAATATTCTTTAACACTGTATTTAATAATTCTTAACACATTTTTCAGACCATCAGCCCCCATTTGTGCGTCTCTTTGTAAAAACAATTATTAATAAAATCAAACGGTCATGCTTAGAAATCATTTTGCTTATCAGACAAACTCCCAGAGGATATTCTCGCAATTCTCAACATCACGGAATCAATTGGGCGTTGTTAATACGGAATTTATCTGGGATCGGAAAAGGAACAATCTGGTCATTCTAACGGAGACCAGTCAAATGATCGGACCGGAGATTAAGGCTACCATACAAGGTAACAGGTTAATCCTGGAGGCCTCGATCATTTCATCCTATGAAAAACCTTTCAGAACTCACCTTTTAGGGAAAGAGATCGAGGATGAATTTGAGAATGAGCTCACAGAAATCGGTTTTTCTGAGATTATAATGGAACCGGGTTATGAGTATTCCCTCAAATCGTGTCATGCGATTAATTCCAGAATGATTAAAGTCATCCTGGAATTCAGTCGAAAAGGAAGAGAAAGGAATAATTAAAACATACTTAAATGGAGGAAATAAAAATGAAAAAGTTAATTCAAATGATGATCCCTTCCATTATTGGAAGCGGTCTGACCATTGCAGTTTTTTTGCTCACAGGCATCCATCGTGGTGATTCTGTGGGTTCTGTTCAGATGAAAGAGCAGGTTCCGGTACACCAGGCACTCTATTCGGTCAATGAGAATGGCGAGTACGTCCCGTTGGATTTTACCGGGGTTTCTAAAGAAGTTATGAATTCGGTGGTTTATATTAGCGCTTCGCACAAGGTTCAGCCTGCATCGAATCCCTTCTCCAACAACCAGCGCAATCCATTCGGAGATATGTTCGGAGACGATTTTTTCAGATTTTTCCAGGGGACACCCGATCCCAGGGGGCAACAGCAGAGGCAACCTGAACCATTTATTCAGAAGGGAGCCGGTTCCGGAGTCATCATTGGCAGTAACGGTTTAATTGTTACCAACAACCATGTGGTGGAGGATGCCGATGAGATTGAGGTCACCCTGCACAACAATGAAACCTATAAGGCTAAAGTAGTGGGTACCGATCCCTCCACCGATGTGGCTGTGTTGCAGATCAAGGAGGATGGATTACGGGCAGTACCCATGGGGAATTCTGATGGAGTTGAAGTGGGCCAGTGGGTCATGGCCATCGGGAATCCGTTTAACCTTAACTCAACTGTAACAGCCGGGATTATCAGTGCCAAGGGCAGGAATATTAATATAATTGACGACAAGTCGGCCATTGAAGCATTTATCCAGACCGACGCAGCCATCAATCCGGGGAACAGCGGAGGCGCCCTTGTGAACCTTCAGGGAGAACTCATCGGGATAAATACTGCCATTGCCAGTCCGACGGGATCTTATACCGGGTATGGATTTGCCATTCCTTCAAACATTGTCAGTAAAGTTGTTGAGGATTTAGTGGAGTATGGCATGGTTCAGCGGGCCTATCTGGGTATAATGATCAGGGATATAGACGGGAACCTTGTAAAGGAGGAAAAATTAAAGACCAGTGAAGGAACCTATGTGGATAGCCTGCTGACAAATGGTGCAGCAAAAGATGCAGGTATCCTTTCCGGTGATGTGATTACAGCCATTAATGATACCCCTGTTATGAAGTCTTCAGACCTTATGGAGCAGGTTGGAAGGCACAGGCCCGGTGATGAGGTGGAGGTCACCGTTGACCGGTTTGGAAAAGAAATGACCTTCCAGGTAAAACTTGCCGATCAGAAGGGTGAAAGGAAACTGGCATCAAAGGAGAAGCAGGATATCCTCGACATTCTGGGGGCTACCCTGGAGGATCTTGACAGTGAAACTGCCCAAAAACTTGGGATTGATGGCGGAGTCGTGGTGAAGGAGCTGAATAACGGACTTCTGAAAAACCAGACAAGGATTACTGAAGGGTTTATCATTACCGGGATCAACCAACAAAATGTGACAAGCGTAAACGATATCCGGAAATCACTCGAGAAAGTGCAAGGGGGTGTTTTAATCCAGGGTATTTATGAGAACTATCCTGGTGAACTCTATTTTGCATTTGGGTTGCCTGAATAAACCCTTTGGGTCACATTAAATACAAAAATAGCTACCCTGGTGTTTTTAACCTGCGCCAGGGTAGCTTTATTGATTACCAATTTTTTTTTTTGACTGATCAAATACATACGCATATTAAAAACCAAAGCCACAATCATTTGTTTTTATGATAAAAATACCTGAGAAATGGAAATGGAACACTTTGGTACAGTTATTATCGGAGCCGGACAGGCTGGACTTGCAGCAGCATATTATTTGAGAAAAATTGAGGATGATTTCATTGTATTGGATGAAGGAGATCAAATTGGAGATTCCTGGCGACAAAGATGGGATTCCCTCAGACTATTTACGCCATCGCAACACGACGGGTTACCCGGGTTTCCCTTTCCTGCTGTACAAGGTACTCTCCCTTCCAAGACAGAGATGGCAGATTATCTTGCCAATTATGCAAAGAAACATTCAATTGCTGTTCAGCTGAGTACGAAAGTCGTTGAGCTTAATAAAAGTGCTGGCGGGTACGAAATCATTACTTCCAAAGGAAATATTTATGCTGATCATGTAATTGTTGCCACTGGAACAAATCAACGGGCTTATATTCCGCCATTTGCATCAGATCTGGACAAAAGTATTATTCAAATTCATTCATCGGAGTATAAAAATCCTCAACTATTTCCGGCAACGGATACTTTGGTAGTCGGAGCGGGGACATCGGGCGTCGAAATTGCAATCGAACTATCAGAAAGCAGACCAACAGTGATTTCCGGGCGAGGTACGCCGCATATACCCGAATTTGTATTTCAGTATTTTGGGAGACTTTACTGGTTGTTCGCTCATCATGTGTTAACCATCAGAACTCCCATCGGCCGCAAAGTCAAACCTAAAATCTTAGGCGGAGGAGCGCCCCTGATAAGTGTATCGATGGAAGATGTAAAGGAAGCACGGATTGAACAATTGCCACGATTGAAGGGAGTGAAACAAGGATTGCCCCTGTTGGAAGATGGCCGTGTATTAACAGCAACTTCAATTGTATGGGCGACAGGTTACCGGCCTGACTTTTCATGGATAAAGATAGACCTGACTGATGAAAGCGGATGGCCGTTGACTTACCGTGGAATTTGTGAAAAATATAAGGGGCTTTATTTTGTGGGTATGGTATATCAGTACGGTCTGACATCCGGACTGGTCGGTGGAGTAAGCAGAGATGCGGCATTTGTCGTAAATCACCTGAAAAAGACAAAAGCGCAATGAAAAGAGGGAATTTTATTTTGACAGCACTTGCCTTATTTCCATTATCCACCTTTGCTCAGATGGGAACCCGAATCAAGGAGGGAACGAAGAAAGGATTTAAGGTCAGTTCGGGTGAGGCAAGGTATGGTGCCCACTATAAAATGAAGGGTGTGACATTAAATGTTTTAGACATTAAAATTTCCTCCGAAGACACGGATGGCAACCTGGCTGTTTTTGAACAAAATGGGTTCACCCCCAAGGGAGGTCCTCCATTACACATTCATCTTTACCAGGACGAGTTTTTTTATATTCTTGAGGGTGAATATCTGTTCCAGGTCGGAGATACTAAATATCAGATGAAATCAGGGGATACTATTTTTCTTCCAAGAAACGTTCAACATGCTTTTGTACAATTAACAGAAACAGGGAAGGTGATTGTTTCATATATGCCTGCAGGAAAGATGGAGGATTTTTTTAAAGTCACAGATTCATGGTCTTCTCCTCCGACCATGGAACAGATCGAAACAGCATTCGAAGATCATGACATGAGAATTGTCGGACCGGTATTGAAGGTGGACTAAGCTTTATTTGCGCAGTTGAACATCCATTGAACACCGAATTTATCTTTACAACTTCCATAATAAGCTCCCCAGAACATTTCCTGGAGTGGCTGTTCAATGATCCCTCCCTCGGAAAGCTTATTGAATAGTTTTCCTGTTTCTTCCCTGGTTTCAGGCTCGAGCATGATATGAACATTATTCCCGGGATGTACTTTAAAACCCATCGATTCCGGGGCGTCTGAACCCATCAATATATGACCTCCTGTTATCTCCAGTTCAATGTGCATAATAAGATTCCTGGCTTCCTCTGGTACAGGTGGAGCTCCCTCCATTGGAGGAATATCTGTAAATCTTGCAACACCACCACCACAAAATTCTCCTCCGAAAATGCTTTTGTAAAAATCAAATGCTTTTTCTGTGTCTCGGGAGAAATTCAAATAGGTACTTGTCCTTGCCATTCTTTATTTTTTGTTAATCAATCACTATTTTATTACGGACTATATCCTTTCCGGATTCAAGTTGTAATATATAGATCCCTTTGGTCAGTTCCGAAATATCAATAGTCTCAGAAGTTAATTCCCCCTGCTTTACAGCCCTACCCTGAAAGTCGGAGAATGTATACTGAATGGGATCATTATATAATCCGGTCAGACTTATGTGAACGATGTTCTTTGCAGGATTTGGATATGACCGGGCTGTCAGTAGCCCGGCAACCGGGTCAATGGATGAGGTGGGGGAACTTGTTCCGGAGATTACCCATTTTACGTAATCTATCAATTCCTGATTTCCGGGTGTTGCTTCAATATTCGCCGGAAGTGGCCTCAGGTACCATTTCACTTTATAATCCAGGTGTCCATTGGCTGCAATATTTCTACATGCACTTTGATTCTCGAGTTCAATATATTCATCTGCCACCCATAGCTCAATTTCCCCTTCCTTGTTTGCAAATTCTGATCTGTCCACATCCTCAAAAGTCTTGATATATAGACTGCCAAAATCGTCCACGTGGGCAAACCATCCGTCCTTTCCATCGGCAAAGAATTTCAAATCTGTTCCATCCTCACTCTCCCTGTCGTACCAGGTATGGCCATTTATCTCCTCGCATGCCGGAGCCAGATCACCCCAGGTGCCACCAGGACCGGTAGGCCAGAATGTGAGCCCCCCCACCGGTACCCGCGTCAGTTCCCAGAGTGCTTTTTTAATGGTTTTGCCGGTGATATTTACCAACGAATATTTCAGGGATATGGTGGTGTCGGCCGAAGAAGCCCAAAAATTCTTAATGAAATAAAAGCTGTCTCCGTTGTCAACCGATACATTTTTCCCTGAAAAAGTCATGGTATCTCCATCGATTGAAGATGTGTATTCCGCATGATCCCAGATGAGTTTATATGGATTATTCCAGTTCCATTCGCTTTGAGGGGACGGCCACAAGGTGGCTCCCCACATATAGTCGGTCGAAACCATATCGGGGGTAACCACGAACTCCCACCCATCAAGGGTTAAGGAAGATACTTTGGCTCCATAGGCAGAGTCCACCGTGAATACCAGGTTGCCCACCTCCAGGGAGAATTGAGAGCCATCCTGCCGGGGAGGTACACTCTGGCCCCAAACATTTATTGAAGTAACACAACAGAAGATCGATAAAAGGGATACAAATTTCATGGGACAGGTATAATTATTTCAAGGATTTTCAGAAACCGCAACAGTTTTGGGATGTGCAATAAGACGGTAATTTAATCCAAATGATACAAAGTTGCTGTTCCCGTATATGAAATCTGTATACATATACTTTGCCTGTAACATGAACTTATTACTGATCAGTAGATTGGCACTGATAAAAAAGCTTGCTTCAGGTGGTGCTACACCTATTCGTAAACCTGAACCATTCTCCATCCCGAATCCGCTCCCCAGGCTAATCTGATGTGTAACCACAGGAAGTTGGGTGGGGAAATCATCTAAAAACTTATATTCCAGGTCAATTATATCATAAGGACCCACCCGAAATCTTGCAGATGGAAGGACAGGAAATGTTTTCATTCCAGTATTGATGGACCTCTCATCAAAAGGAGCGGTTGGAATATAATTCAGGTTACCGATACCGAGGCCAAATCCAAACCCTACCCAACGTGAATCGTAATTTATGTATGGATGGATGCCGAGGGTGAAATGCTTCGTTGTACCCGGGTTATTAATTTCAGATTCCGTTGTGATACCGCCAAAAAGACTTCCTCCATAGGTTTGACTGGTAAACCCGCTTTGTTTTGTATATTGGTAATTTAACGTGGCCATTCCATAGTTATGGTCATAATAATTAACCGAATAGGCTGGCCCGCAATACCCTTCGTGCTCATCATATCTGGCCACCTGACCGTAAGAGCCAAATGTTCCACCAAGGCCAAAGGAATGGAAATATTTCCAGTCAGTTTCTTTACCGGGTACAGATTGTCCCATAATTAACAAGGGTATTATCAGGATAAGGATTCCGGCCAGCCTGAACCGGGGGACGGTAAAACGGATCCAGGTATGGATTCCGAATAGGACCAGGGCCGGGGCAAGCTTAAGATTCATAACCAGTATTTCGGTTGGGGAAAAACCCTTGTGAACGGCCCACATCAGCAAACTCAATACGAGGATTAATATGAATTTTCTCCCTGTAAGCGCATCGAGCTGAATCAGATCATTCATCAAAACCGTTGGCCGATTTAGCTTTCTCAGGAGTAGAGACCCGCATACAAGACCTATGACCAGCATCAGCCACTGCATGGCCTTCAATCCACCGATCATTTTTCCCAGGGCAACTGTTGCAGCAGGATCACGGAAGAATTCAAGGGTGAACCGGCTTATCGCCAGCAGGGTAAGGGCCAGCAGAAAGCGACTGCCTCTTTTTTGCAGAAAGGGAGCAAGAAGAATCAGGGTTCCAAAAATCAACAGGTAACTCAACATCTCATATATGGGCACCGGATGAACCGGCAAAGAGAATAACGCGTCAGTCGGAATGCTATTTGATATCCAGTGATGATAATGAGCAGCTGTACCCTGGGCGTACTGAACTCCCCAGGGTAACGAGGTTGGATTACCGTAACAACAGCCTGCAAGGATACATCCGGGCTTCTGAATGGCCAGGCCCAGTGGTACCATCAGGACATATGTGTCCAACACGAATTCCTTGATTTTCAGCCAGGATCTGCTCAATTCAACACCCAGTATGGCAAACAGCAAGCCTCCTATGGCCGATTTGCCTGAGGTACGGGGAAAAATACCCTCCCTGAAAAGCATAGTCCATTCCTCAGACCGGAAGGTAAAAAGTTTTGTCCCGACAATAAAAAACAGAGCTCCTGTAACAAGTATCAAAATCCAGGATAACATGGGATATCCTTTTTTCCAGCCCAGGTAGCATAAAAAAAGGTAGGTCAGGACACTTGAAATAAGGTATAACAATTCATACCAGTTAACCTCGTGCACATTTGAAATTGTGAACATTTGGCTATGGTTGTTAGTGCCGGATTACCTAAAGGTATTTCATTCACTGACAACAGTCAATTATTTCGTTAAATATTTCTGGTAATTAATTGAACCTGTTGACTATTCTGACTGCTTTTTCGTTAAGTCCAGTTTTAGCACCTGGCCCATTTGAGTGAAGGTGCCTTCAAACTTATTTCCCTCACTAAGTTTCCCTGTGTATTCTGCACCCAGCTGTGCAATTGTAATCTTTAATTCAGGTTTTTTATAAATAGTAGTATCGGTGGGTATCCCGAAAGCATTCTGATCCGGACTATCCAGCGTTGAAGTAAAACCGCTATCAATGGAGGATATGTTGAAATTAACCCTGAGCGTACCCTGGGGAATGGTTAACACTCCGGACCATGTTCCGCTGATGTCCTGGGCATACAACGAGACCGATACCAGCATGATGATCAGTGCGATCATCATAGTTCTTAAGTTTTTCATCATCACTTTGTTTTGGGTGAGCAATAAAGTTATATGATTTTTTCCATAGAGTTTGCGTGTACTCGAATTTAAGCTTCCAGAGATCAATGTTGGGGGAGAAAGAGAGATTACTCGTCGCAGTGCGACTCCTGATCCCCGGGGGAGAACCTGCATCAACACTCAAAACCAATGCTCATTTCATTCGCATTGTTATTTCATTTCTTCCAATTCTCGCTCAAGCAAGCTTGGCTTGAATTGTCACAAATGAAAAACCCCGATACTGGCGTATCAGGGTTTTGAGTGTTGATGCGGAGGAAGAGGGATTCGAACCCCCGGTACCTTGCGGTACAACGGTTTTCAAGACCGCCGCGATCGACCACTCTGCCATTCCTCCGGGCGCAAAATTAACAAAATTTTATAATTGACGGATGTGGGTGGTTGATTTTAGAAGATGTGAGTTTTTACAGACAATTCAGGGGTTTTGGTCGAAAAGCGAAGTGGTGGTCAGGTTGGATGGTTTTCGGGCCCGAAATTGGGAGGCCTGAATGACGGTTATCACCAAAAACCTAGCATTTATCAACATTTCAGCGTTTTTTTTTGGATGGTTCCTTGATCGGGATTGAGAAAAAATTATATTTGTATGGGATTTATAGAAATTTGAAAAAACATTTACTAACCCTTAAATTCATTTTATTATGAACAAAGCACAATTAATAGATGCTATTGCTGCTGCAGCCGATCTGACCAAAGCAGATGCCAAAAAAGCTCTTGATGCATTTATCGCCGTAACCACCAAGGCATTGAAAAAAGGTGACCGTGTTGCACTCGTTGGATTCGGCTCATTCTCAGTTTCTAAAAGAGGCGCAAGGACTGGCCGTAACCCACAAACCGGTGCAGAGATTAAAATAGCTGCCAAGAAGGTTGTTAAGTTCAAAGCTGGAAGCGAACTCGGAGATGCTGTTAAGTAAAAATATTTGAACTGTATTTTTGAAGGGGGGCCAGTGCCCCCTTTTTTATTTATTATTTTTGGTGGATGGATCGATTGATTTCCGATTTGATAGAACATTTGTCGGGATTCGTGACCGAGGGCCGGCTAAATCTTTTTCAGAGAATTCTTGGTGAACGTACCCGGTATATTACTGTATTGCTGGAGGATATATATCAGGCGCAGAATGCAGGTGCGGTATTGCGTACATGTGAGTGCCTGGGGATTCAGGACGTTCATATTGTTGAGGAGAGCAATGAATATGAGATTAATCCCGATATATCAGTAGGATCGAATCTCTGGCTAAGTGTACACTATCATCATAGTGGTGTTGCACCGGGCAAAGAGCTACACAACAGGAAGCCCGATCGGAAAGGTGGTGTTTATATCACCCAGGCGATAAATGCTTTAAAGAAACAGGGTTACCGGATTGTTGCCACATCGCCGCACCAGGGAGGGACTACACCTGAGAGTTTTGACCTGGAGAAGGGTAAAGCGGCATTTCTTTTTGGAACCGAGCTGAACGGTCTTACCGAACGTGCGAAGGAGATGGCTGATGAGTTTATTCAGATTCCCATGGCAGGATTTACCGAGAGCTACAACATTTCTGTGTCGGTAGCGGTTATTATGTATACGCTTCGGAAACGGTTGGAACAATCTACCATTCATTGGAGGATCGGGGAGGAGGAGAAGGCGTATATCCTGTTGGATTGGCTCCGGGGGAGTATAAAAATGGGTAAAAAGATTGAGAATAAGTTTCTTAGGGAGTATAATACTACTTTTTAAACTGGATTGTATTTTTGTTTGAGATTATTGTTTACCTTTGATTAACACACCGAAATATTGGATAAGTACTTAAGTTTGATTGATTAAATACTTGGTTAATGAATTGCATGATCATAGATGACGATACCCTTTCAAGAAGGATTATCGAGGAGTTTATCCAGAAAACCGACGGGTTGGAATTGATATCATCAAGCGGTGATCCAGTAGAGAGTGTGAATATTCTGAAAAAGCATGATAACATTCACCTGATCTTTCTTGACATTGAGATGCCGGAAATGTCAGGGATAGAATTACTGAATACTTTGAGTAATCCGCCGCAGGTGATTATTGTCTCCTCAAAGGGAAAGTACGCTGTTGATTCATATGAATACGATGTGACTGATTACCTTCTGAAACCGGTCGATTATGGCCGTTTTTACAGGGCAGTGAGTAAGGCTTTCAAGCGTTACGATCAGATCAATGCTGAACAGCTGGGTAAGGATGAGATCTTTATTAAAAAGAATGCCACCCTTGTGAAGCTGAAGTACGATGATATACTATGGGTGGAAGCGCTCGAAAATTATGTGATTTTCAACACGTTTAACGAAAAATTTACGATACATTTCACCATGAAGGCCATCGAGCAGAAGCTTCCCGGAGCCAAGTTTACCCGGGTGCACAGGTCATACATAGTGAATACCAGCTGCATCAATGTGATTGAGGATAACGCCGTTATTATTGAGGTTGAGGATGGAAGTAAATCCATACCCATCGGTAAGTCCTATAAGGAGAAGTTGATGCGCGACATCAACCTGATCATCAAGTAAAATCAAATGGTTTCGAATCGACAGTTGTTCCTGCGGCATGTGGCGCAGACATCTGACTCTTCCCTCACATTTGAAGTTGAAAGTGCCAGGGGCATCTATTTCTATGACCCTTCCGGCAAGGCCTATATCGACCTGGTTTCGGGCGTCTCCGTATCTGCATTGGGTCACAGTCATCCGATGGTCGTTGAGGCTGTGAAACAGCAGGCCGAAAGGTATATGCATACCATGGTGTATGGTGAATTTGTGCAATCGCCCCAGGTGGAATATGCCGTATGGCTTATAGAACATTTACCTGCCACTCTTGACAATGTCTTTTTTGTGAATTCAGGCAGTGAGGCCATCGACGGGGCCATGAAGCTGGCAAAAAGGGTTACGGGACGGAGTGATTTCCGGGCTTTTGAGAAAGCATACCATGGAGGCACTCATGGTGCGTTGAGCTTACTTGGAGACGCGAAGGCAAGGTCGGGATCGTTGCCCCTGTTGCCCGGGATTAAACACATGCGGTTCAATTCAATGGAGGACCTGGAATTGATCGATGAATCGGTGGCGGGCGTTGTGGTGGAACCCATACAGGCTGAGGCAGGGATCATCGAACCAGTAGGGGATTTTTTGTTGAAGCTGCGGGAAAGGTGCGATTTAACCGGTACGCTGTTGATCATGGATGAGATTCAGACAGGGATGGGGCGGACCGGTAAATTGCTGGCCTCGGAGCATTACGGAGTGGTTCCGGATATTCTCTGCCTGGCCAAGAGCTTTGGAGGGGGGATGCCCCTCGGGGCTTTTATTGCGCCCAAAGCGTTGATGAGCAAACTGACTTTTGATCCTCCTCTGGGACACATTACCACCTTTGGGGGGCACCCGGTGAGTTGTGCTGCTGGATTTGCGGCTCAAAAGGTTGTGGAGAGCGAGGGCCTGATGGAGCATGCAGTTAAGATGGAGCAGCGTTACCGAAACGGTTTGAAGCACCCTTTGATAAAAAGCATCAGGGGAAGGGGATTGTTCCTGGCGGTGGTCCTTGAAGAGGGAGTCAATGTGGGAGCATTCATCTCAAAAGCCTTTGAAAACGGACTGGTGATCGATCGGTTTCTCTTTTCCAATGAGTCGTTCAGGATTGCTCCACCCCTGATTATTCGGGAGGAAGAGGTGGACCGGTCGGTTGAACTGGTTCTTTCAACCCTTAATACCTTATGAAACGGACCATTTATATTTCCTTTCTTATTCTGACATGTTCCCATCTCGTGGGGCAGGATCATGATTTCCTCGAATTGCAAAAGGCTGAAAACAAATTGGAAAGGTTGTTTTCGGAACTCTATTCTGATACCCTGCCTGATACAGAACCGGTTCTCCGGGAGATAGATTTCTTTATGCCGGAAGCGTTGACGATGCCCGGGGCCATGGATTACCCCTGGAGCGGGCTTAGCCGGATCGGGGTGAGATCCTCAGACGATAACCGCATCAGAATCTTCACATGGCACTTGATGGATGATCCCGACAACTACCGCTATTTCGGTTATATTCAGGTTGGACTTAAAAATGACAAGATGGAGCTGTTTTCCCTGAAGGATAATTTCTCTCCGCAAGGAGGTGTATTCAGGACTGTGCAGACCACCGAATCGTGGTACGGAAAACTCTACTACGGTATTGTTACCAAACAGGAGAAACGGAAGACTTATTACACCTTGCTGGGACTCGATTTCAATAACTCCCGCTCCAATATCAAGTCGGTGGAGGTGATGACGATCCTTCGCAACAAGCCGAAGTTTGAGCAGGAGATGTTTTTTAACGGGAACGAACGGGTCGACAGGTTGGTACTTGAGTATTCAAACCAGGCGGCCATTACAGTACGTTATGAACCCAAACTCGATATGATCACTTTCGATCACCTGGTACCGATTCATCCTGTCTATCAAAATAACCTGGAGTTTTATGGGCCCGACGGCTCTTTTGACGGCCTGAAATTCGAGAAAGGCACCTGGATCCTCCAGAATGACGTTGATGCCAGGTTAGAGTACTGACGTAATGTCAGATTTATCCCATTGGCATATCATTTGACTACATCCTGGTCAGATGTAAAACATTAAAATAGTTGAACGATGACGAAAGGTACAATCAATGTTACTACAGAGAACATTTTCCCCATTATCAAGAAGTTCCTTTATTCGGACCATGAAATATTCCTGCGCGAGCTGATATCGAACGCGGTTGATGCTACCCAGAAGCTAAAGACCCTTGCATCGGTGGGCGAATTTAAAGGAGAACTGGGTGATCTGACCATACGGGTCGAACTGAATAAAAAGAAAAAAACACTCACTGTTTCTGATGCCGGTATCGGGATGACCGCCGAAGAGGTGGAGAAATACATTAACCAGATTGCATTTTCCTCGGCCGAGGATTTCCTGGAGAAGTACAAAACAGACAGCAATGCCATTATTGGTCATTTCGGACTGGGATTCTACTCCTCATTTATGGTATCTGAAAAGGTGGATATCAGCACTCTCTCATGGCAGGAAGGCGCCGGGGCTGTTGATTGGAGTTGTGATGGCAGCCCCGAATACTCCCTTGAAGAGTCTAAGAGAAAGACCAGGGGTACCACCGTCACCCTTCACATCGACAGTGAAAGTAAAGAGTTCCTGGAAGAGAACAAGATTAGCGGGCTTCTTGAGAAGTACTGTAAGTTTTTGCCCATTGAGATTGCCTTTGGTAAAGAGAAAGAGTGGAAAGACGGCAAAGAGGTGGAGACCGGTAAGGACAAAATCATCAATAATACCAAACCGCTATGGACCATTCCGCCGGCTGAGGCAAAGGAGGAGGATTACAACGAGTTTTATCGCAGGCTTTATCCCTTCGGGGATGAGCCGCTGTTCAACATCCACCTGAATGTGGATTACCCTTTCACTCTGACCGGTATTCTCTATTTCCCGCGCATTAAAAATAATATCGAGATCCAGAAGAACAAGATACAGCTTTACAGCAACCAGGTTTTCGTAACCGACTCGGTAGAGGGTATTGTTCCCGAGTTCCTGACCCTGTTGCACGGTGTACTGGATTCGCCGGATATCCCGTTAAATGTATCTAGGAGTTACCTGCAGAGCGACTCCAATGTGAAGAAGATCTCCTCCCATATCACCAAAAAGGTGTCCGACCGACTGGAGGAAATTTTCAAGAACGATCGTGAGCAGTTCGAGAAGAAGTGGGACGATCTGAAACTCTTCATCGAGTATGGCATGCTGTCGGACGAGAAATTCTACGAGCGGGCCCAGAAATTCGCTTTACTCAAGAATATGGATGGCAAATATTTCACCATCGAAGAGTATGAGAAACTGATTAAGGATAACCAGACCGATAAGCACAAGACCCTGATCTATCTTTACACTACCGATAAGGCAGGGCAATACAGCTATATTGAGGCTGCGAAAGCCAAAGGGTATGATGTCCTGCTTATGGACGGACAGCTGGATACCCATTTCCTGAACCATTTGGAGACCAAGTTGAAGGAGTCGAGGTTTGCAAGGGTGGATTCGGAAATTATCGACAAGTTGATTGACAAGGATGAGGTGCGGGAATCCAAGCTTACCACCGACCAGCAATCGGACCTTACTCCGGTGTTCCAGTCACAGCTGCCGGGAAAAGAGATGAACTACTATGTAAGCTACGAATCATTGTCGGAAGAGGAGAGCCCTGTGCTGATCACGCAAAGCGAGTTTATGCGCCGGATGAAAGATATGCAGGAGATGAGCGGACAGGCATCCATGTACGGAAACTTCCCCGATTCATACAACCTGGTGGTGAATTCAAATCACCCGCTTGTGAACAAGATTGTTGAAAGTACCGAGAAGAAGCTGGGCAAGAAACTCGAAGAGCTTCGTGCCGGGAAGAAAAGCCTCTCCGAGGAGAAGCAATTACTGGAAAAAGCCAAAGAGGGCAAGAAACCGGAAGAGGTTCCCCAGAGTGAGAAGGACCAGATGGAGAGTGTCAACAAGAAGCTGAACGAACTGGAAGATCAGCGTATCGAAATGCTCAAAAAGCACGGAAAGGATCAGAAGCTTGTAAAGCAACTGATCGACCTGGCTTTGCTGGCAAACAACCAATTAAAGGGCGAGGCCCTGGCTGCTTTTGTAAAACGGAGCGTGGAGTTGATTAAATAATCGGAAGGGCCGGATCTGATCCGGCTTGTGTTGGAGGAATCACATCAACCTCCTGTCGGGAATTTGGCACCTGGCAGGAGGTTTTCTATTGGATTGATTTCCAGTTGCGCACGTTGAAATGAGTCCTGTCCTGTGTTTCATCCCCGCCGTAGATCAGGGTTTTACGTTTAACCCTTCCATCTGTAATCTTATCGAAATAGTCCATCCCTTCGACAAGCTTGCTGCTTATTGTCCGGGTCGATTTGATCTCGAAAATTTCAAACTCCTCGGCGGTTTTTTCAAGAAGATCTATTTCATGTCCGTTTGAGTCCCTCCAGAACCAATACTCTTTTAATTGATTCTGGTGGTAATTCCTTTTTTGTATTTCTGACATGATGAGATTTTCGAATAAGGCTCCCCTTAGTACAGGATTTTCCAAGTCCTTTTTGCTCTTTATTTGAAGCAAATATGAGGCAAGGCCAGTATCATAAAAATAGAGTTTGGGTGATTTTACGATTCGCTTGGTGAAATTTTCATAATAGGGATGGAGTAGGTAAACGATGTAGCTATGTTCTAATATGGAGAGCCATGACCTTGCAGTTGGAGATGAAATCCCACAAGCTGAGGCAATATTGTGAAGGTTAAGTATCTGTCCAGTTCTTGAAGCACAAATTGAAAGAAAACTCGCAAACTGGCTTGCATTGTGAATACTCTTCAGGTACGATACATCCCTTTTAACATAGGTCTGCACATAGTTGCTGAAATAAGCTGCCGGCTCAAGTTTCCTGTCATATATTGCGGGATAGAATCCTTTGATAAGAAGCGATGGCCACTCTTCCAGGGGATGATTTGAAGCAACAAGTTCTGAAATCCCAAGCGGGAGTAATTTTAATATGGCCACCCGTCCTGCAAGACTCTGTGTTATACTTTCCATCATATGGAAATTTTGTGAACCTGAAAGCACATATTGGCCCATTTGCCTTTTCTCATCCACCCAGGTTTGCAGGTAATTGAATAGATGGGGTACTCTTTGTGCTTCATCAATTATGACATGGAAACTATATTTTTCCAGAAACCCGCGGGGATCTTCAATTGCAAAATTCCGAATTTCGGGATTCTCCAGGGATACATACTGATATCCGGGAAGCAGGTGTTTTAGCAAAGTGGTTTTTCCAGATTGCCTTGGCCCTGTTAAGGCTGCAATTGGATAACCTTTTAACATTTGCAATAGGGATTCCTGTATTTCACGTTTGATCAGTTTCATCCTTGCCAGATAAGGTTGTGAGCATTTAAAAAATTATAATTACATAGCAAAAATATTAAAAATGCATGGAATAAATATTAAAAATACATGGAATAAATATTAAATATACATAGAATGGCTGAAATCCAGACTGAACAGTGGGGCTGGTAGGAGCACCAGCGTGGCCAATCGGTGTATCCTGCGGTCAAATGCTGAATAAGGATGGATATCTACCTTACCAATCCTGGGGTTCACAGAATGAACCTCCTTACAGGTTTATCCGGTTCGGTCACTTTTGGAGAGGATAGAGCGATTCTGAAAGAGGCGGAAAAAACCACATTGAAAAACATCATAAGTTTCCAGCTGGGATGGTTTAATGTGATGGCCGGGGCTGTTTATGAAAGATTGATTACTCCATTCCGGGGATTTGACTTCAGGTACAGCTTAAAGAAACAGCATTTTAACCTCCTGTTTCAGGAAGTCGACGGCGACCTGGGTGGGAGGGTTTTTCAGTTCAGCGAGGCGTTCCAGGATCAGTTTGCCCAGTGTGGTTCCTTTGGCATCGGGATTGACCTCTTTGGCGGTATCGTTAATCAGGTTGATGACCTGGTTCTTGGCGGCCTTCATCTTTTCCCACGCTTCGCTGCTCATATAGGTTTGCTGGGCAATGTTGTGGTCAAATTCGGAAGTGATGCCGGTGAGCAGTTCCTGCAGGAGCTGGCGGGCAGAGTAGTCATTCCGGCTGAGGCGCAGGATCATCGATTCGGGCGAGATTCTTTCCAGCAAAAGGATGCTGCGTTCGTAGGCCTGGAGGCGGACCGGAAGAATCTCGTCGGAGATGTGTAGGTTGAATTCGGTTTTCCGCCGTTTGTCCTCATTTTTTGACCAGGTTCGCATCATCACCAGAACGGTGAGGAATACAATCAGCGCAGGCACCGTATACTTAAGGATTTCAAGCAAAACCTCCATATTGATCTTTTTTTGAAACTGACTACTGCAATATTAACGTAAATTATCACGAAAAGCGTATTTTTAAACTCTGAAATACAATAGTCTAAAAATTTAAAAAATTATAAATGCAACAACTTTCAGCCAGAATTAATTCCCTGTCTCCATCAGCCACAATCGCCATGAATCAAAAAGGGCGTGAATTGAAGGAAAAAGGTGTCGATGTGATCAATCTGAGTGTGGGGGAACCCGATTTTATGACGCCTGAACACATTCGGGAAGCAACCAAAAAAGCAATTGACGGACCATGGCACCATTATGCCCCCGTGAACGGATATCCTGATTTACTGAAAGCCATTGCTGAAAAGTTCAAACGCGAAAACAACCTGGATTATAAACCCTCCAACATCATGGTCAGCGTGGGTGCCAAGCACGCCCTGGCCAACGTGATCATGTGCCTGATCGATAAGGGTGAAGAGGTTATCGTCCCGGCCCCTTACTGGGTCAGTTATGCCGAGCAGGTAAAAATTGCCGAAGGAGTGAATGTGATCGTGGATACAAAGGTTGAGGATGAGTTCAAAATGTCGGCTCAGCAGCTGGAAGCCGCCATCACTCCCAAAACCAAAGCCCTTTTGCTTTGTTCCCCATCCAATCCGACAGGTAGTGTTTATACAAAGGATGAGCTGGCCGCTCTGGCCGCTGTGATTGCCAAACATCCGGGGGTTTATGTAATAGCTGATGAAATTTATGAGCACATCAATTTTGTGGGCGGACATGAGTCCATCGCCCAGTTCGATGCGATCAAAGATCGTTGCATCATCATCAACGGGGTTTCCAAGGCTTATGCAATGACTGGCTGGAGGATCGGATACATGGCCGGTCCCGAATGGCTCGTAAAAGCATGCAGTAAATTACAGGGGCAGGTGACCTCAGGTGCTACCTCAATTGCCATGCGGGGAGCCTTAGAGGCACTTACCGGCGACCAGTCGTGTGTCGGTGAAATGCGCGATGCTTTCCTTCGCAGGCGTGACCTGATCCTGAAACATGTGAATCAGATTAAGGGTGTGAAGTGTGCCACTCCGGGCGGAGCCTTCTATGTTTTCCCCGACTTCAGCGCATACATTGGGAAATCGTTTAATGGCAGGAAAATTGAGAATGATATGGATCTGTGCATCTATCTCCTGGAAGTGGGTCACATTGCAACCGTGCCAGGTTCAGCCTTTGGGGCCGACGGATGCGTCAGGATCTCCTACGCCAACTCGGATGAGAACCTGGAAAAAGCCATGCAGCGTCTGAAGGATGCACTCGCCGCATTGAAATAGGGTTCAGCTGCGAGCCAATGCTCTCTAACCAGCATTCAAGTTAAGGCTGGGGGAAAAAACTACAAGAACCGCTTCCGTAAACCGGGGCGGTTTCTTATTTCAAGTTTGACATTACCCACCTGGAAAAGCAATTTGCCACCTGTCTGACAATAATATCGGTTCAGATTTATTCGTATATTAGCTCATAGGCATTTAGAATAAGGAAATATTTTATGTCCCGCATTCATCAAATAGTTGCGGAGAGAATTATCAGACCCCTGAAAAGACCTGTTTGGTACGCGGTTCATTCGCTTACCGGACTCAGAATACAAATGGCCACCCACACTCACGATGCTTTCATGTTCAGTTCCAGTTTAAGAATGGAATCCAGTTCATTCCGTCATAAATATATGCTATTAACCATTCAGCAGGCACAGCTGATACACTGCGTAACTTAGATTTTTTAAAGTGGTTTGTGTCAGAAACTTAATCTATCATTCCATGAGGAACATTATGTCAAAATCCAATATTTCAAGACGAAAATTCATTAGCACAGCATCGACTGTAGCAATTGGTTCAACTGCCTTTGGATTGCATCCGGTGAATGATTGTAATTTGCCCGGAGAATCCAAAAAAGAAATAGTAAGCATAGTCCGGATAAAAGATGGGAATGTTGCTAAAGCTGTTGAAGAATCAATTGATCTTTTAGGTGGCATAAAAACAATAACCCGAGGTAAAAATAAAATAATGCTTAAGCCTAATTTAGTGACTGATAGTTCACATTGCACTACAAAAGCAATTGTTATCAGAACGCTTGCTCAGCTTATGCAAAAAGCCGGAAAAGAAGTAATTATAGGAGAAGGTTCTGCCGCAGCTTCTAATTTCAATGTAATCAATCAAGAAGTATTTAAGACAAAAAAGAAAGAGGTACTTGATGGTATGCAGCAGCATGTATTTGAAATGCTCGGCTATTGTGATCTGGCCAGGGAGTTGAACATCCCCTTGATTAACTTACATTCTGGAGATTTGGTCGAAGTTCCTTTGAAAACAGGATTCGCCGCTACATCAGTCAAAATTCATAAATCTCTGACGGAGGTTGACTTATTATGTTCTGTTCCGATGATGAAAACGCATGTGCTGGCAACGGTTACATTAGCAATGAAAAATCTAATTGGACTATATCCCGGAACAGAGTATTATTCAGTTCGGTCATGGTTACATGAAAAAGCAGCCGAAGCGGGTTCTCCTGGTGTTGCATTTGAAGTCATTGACATAAATAATGCTGTACAAACCGGACTATCTGTAATTGATGCTTCTTCGGCGATGGAGGGCGACGGTCCAACCGGTGGAACTCTTGTTGATATGGGATTGATCATTGCAGGAACAACGCCACTTGCAACTGATATGGTGGGAGCATCATTGATGGGATTTGAATTGGATGAAATCCCTGCAATTGTATTGGCACATAAAAGTGGTATGCACCCTTCTACCCTGAACAGTATTGAAATAAGGGGCCAAAGTATAGATCAATGTAAACGTAAATTTATCAAACCAAATATTTACAAATGGTCTGATATAAATGATGTTTGGGGTACTAAGGAAATATAAGCCAATAGCGTTGGTCAGATATTTTTTAAATCATACTAAAAAAATGAAAAATTTTTTCTTTTCAATTTGTTTATCGCTTATTTCCATATTTGCTTTTGGGCAGTGGACATGGCAGAATCCTTTACCTCAGGGTAACAGCCTGAATGCAGTTGATTTTGTGGATATCCTTACTGGATATGCTGTCGGTGTGTCGGGAACCATTATAAAGACGACTGACGGAGGTACAAGCTGGAACTTTTTATCCGGTGGAACTTCAGCAACTTTATTAGGTGTTAATTTTCCTACCGCCACGACAGGTTACGCAGTAGGATCTTCTGGTACAATTCTGAAAACCACAAATGGTGGCAATACATGGCTTACGCAGACAAGTGAAACGACCAAAATGCTCTATTCCGTTTATTTCACCGATGCCAATACTGGTTATGTTGTTGGTCAATCAGGCACTATTCTTAAAACCACTGATGGCGGAGCAAACTGGGAGACTCAAAGCAGCGGCACAACAGAAAGATTGGCTTCCGTTCATTTTCCTAACGCTTCAACTGGATTTATCGCCTGTTATGGAGGAAAAATTTTAAAAACCACAAACGGAGGAGCAGACTGGACAGCTAAATCTCCGGGTTTAACCTCTGACCGATATTCTGTTTTTTTTGTTGATGCTAATATTGGCTATTCTGTTGGTTACTTTGGTATAATATTAAAAACGATTGATGGTGGTAACAACTGGACACCACAGGCAAGCGGAACAGAAGGCACATTACGTTCTGTTTGTTTTGCCAATGCAGAGGTTGGGTATGCTGTGGGACGAACAGCACTGCTCACGACCAATGATGGCGGGGCGAACTGGGTCAAACAACCCGTTGGTTTAGGATATGCCTATGGATTAAGCTTTGCTGTCTGCTCAGCAAATCAGAATGTTGCTTATGTGGTCGGTGAGTCAGGGATGATTCGTAAGACTGAAGATAGTGGTATGAATTGGACACAGTTGTCCTCGAGTGTCACTTATAACTGTTTAATTGACATCCATTTCCCAAATAAAAATACCGGTTATGCTGTAGGAGATGCAGGTACAATTGTAAAAACATCAGATCAGGGAAATAGTTGGACGGGTCAATCAATGGAAGAATACGGTACACTTTATTCAGTGTTCTTCACCAGTGAAAATACAGGTTATGTTGTAGGTTACAGCGGCCTTATATTAAAAACGATAAATGGAGGAATAAATTGGGAACCTATGGTGAGTGAAACATTTGAAAATTTGAATTCTGTCTTTTTTACAGGATCAGATACCGGTTATGTTGTTGGCAACGGAGTGCTTCTTAAAACCACTGATGCGGGGAATTCATGGCATTCTATTGATAATTTCACCCATTGGTGTAATTCAATCTATTTCCCAAGTCCAAATATTGGCTACGTGGCTGGCAGCGGAGGTGTAATTTTGAAGTCGGAAAATGCTGGATTAACGTGGGAAGAACAGATAAGTGGGACTTCAGAACAACTTGCTTCAGTGTTTTTTACTGACCCAGATTCAGGGTATGCTGTGGGTTACGCAGGAACCATCTTAAAAACTGTAAATGGTGGATTAAACTGGAGTTCGCTGGAAAGTAATTCAGAAGCATCATTGAATGATGTTTTTTTCACGGATTCATTTACAGGCTATGTTATCGGTGAGTGGGGTACTATACTTCATACAACAGATGGCGGTGAAAACTGGCTATTGCAACAAAGCTCTTCAAGTGATTATCTTTATTCAGTATATTTTACAGATTCAATTACAGGCTATGTGACTGGTTGTCCGGGCGTAATTTTAAAAACAGTAACCCCTGTTCATACCTATATTGAAGAACCTGAATTTAAGCAATCAATATTTGTTCTTTATCCTAATCCGGCAGAAGATAAACTTACCATTTCAGACAACAGGAAGTTGCCTGTACAAACCATTTTAAGTATTTTCGATGTTACAGGTAATCCGGTAAAACACATTAAGTATCAGAATCAGAATATAATTGAGTTGGATATAAGTTCGCTGAGTGAAGGCATTTACTTGATGAAAATACAGACTGAAGAGGGAATGGAGACAAAAAAATTTCTTATCCAGGAATAATAGAATGAAAAAGCAAAAACTTGTCATGATCCTTGTTCTGGCGATCATCACTACTGAAGTCCTGTCGCAATCACAGGTATTGGATTATATCAACACCATTTCAGGTAAAATGACTTTATCCGGACAACACAACAAGGAGCCCAACTCCGATCCGGATATGTGGACTGAATTTATCAGGGAGACTACCGGGAAATATCCGGCTTTGTGGAGTGGTGATTTTTTATTTCAACAGGAGAATATGGATGAAAGATGGACCATGATTCATGAGGCTAAAAAGCAATGGGATCATGGAGCAATGATTAACCTGATGTGGCATGCCTGTCCCCCCGATGAGGGTGAGCCTTGTCTTTGGGATCCGGGTTTGCTCAATGCCCAGCTTGACGATGAACAGTGGAAAGAACTGATTACCGACGGAACCCCCTTAAATGAACTTTGGAAAAGGAGAATGGATGATATTGCCATATATCTTCACTATCTGGAGGAAAACGGTGTGGAGGTACTTTTCAGACCCCTGCACGAGATGAACCAGGGGAAATTCTGGTGGGGGGGAAGACCGGGTCCTGGTGGCACCGCAGAGCTATACCGGATTATTCACGACTATTTTACCATCAATAAGGGTCTGACAAACCTGGTCTGGGTCTGGGATATGCAGGATATGACCCGCGATTTCGAGGCCTATAATCCCGGGAAAGCGTATTGGGATGTATTTGGTTTTGATATTTATGACCAGGGATACGACTCTTCCTGGTATCATTATATTCTTCCCATTGTCGGGGATAAACCCATGGCAATCGGCGAATGTGCGGTGTTGCCCAATACTGAAATTCTAGCGTCCCAACCCCGATGGGTTTTCTTCATGCCCTGGGCTGAACTGGTGAAGGAGAGTAATTCCATGGAGGAGATCATAAGGATTTATAATGACCCGCGTGTGATTACAAGGGATGAAATGCCGGGTTGGAAATAAAAGTCAGGAAAAATCAACCTTATTTTTGTGATTGAACTGAACAGGTGTACGTTTTCGAACACACCTGTGCCGCTTTCGTTCGCCTTATTGAATTTTAACAGATGTTAAAAAATTGTTTAAATAGTTAAAAAAGAAGTATATAAAAAGTTTGGCACGCGTATTGTAAGTATGTTGACAATATAAATAATACGCAAGAGTTATGAAAACAACAAGAATCATCTTCAGCATAGCACTGGTTGCCCTGGCCCTAAATACATTTGGAAATAATTATAATCGCAATGAGGTCGAAATGGAAAACGACCTGGTCCTTGAAAACTGGATGACCTCGCCTTTCGAAGCCTCCTCAGTTGAATCTGATGAAAACGATCTGTTTCTGGAGTGCTGGATGAAAGTACCGTTTGAAACCATATCACTGGAATGCCAGTTGGAACTGGAGTGTTGGATGAGCTCCCCGTTTGAAATTTCAGACAATCAGGATACAGAGCTTTGGATGGCTGCAGCCTGGAACTGATCGTCAATAGTGGGATTCGATCTTAATCTCCTACCACCCGGTTGATGTACCTGCTGTAGTCCTTGAGGATTTTTGTGTACCTGCCGGAAAAGTGGGGCGAGTCGATCAGGAAGTCGGCCGTGGATCGGTTGCAGGCGGTCGGAACATTATAGAGCACCGTGATCCGGAGCAAAGCCTTCACATCAACGTCATGGGGCTGGGGCTGCATGGGGTCCCAAAGGAAGATCAGAACGTCAATCTTACCTTCAGCCGCAAGTGCACCCATTTGCTGGTCACCTCCAAGGGGTCCGGAAAGCAGTTTAGTAATACTGATCGGGCTCATTCCCTTTTTTTCAAGGGTCTCTTCTACCATCCTGCCTGTGGTACCGGTGCAGATGAGGTGGTGTTTGGACAGCTTTTCGGCATTGTATGCCACCCACTCGGTCAGGTCGGGTTTCCGGTTATCATGGGCCACCAGGGCTATGGTTTTTATTTTATCCATTCAGGTAAGGTTTTTACAAAATTACGCCTGCTATCTGTTTTCTGTTAAATTTGCATATTAAGAAATAAACAATATTGCGAATGTTTGAAGGAAGACGGACGCGCCGGTCCAATAAAATGGTGAGGATTTCCATGCTTTTTGTGCTGACCGGAGTGGTGATTATGGTTCTGTTGGTTTACAAGTTCTATGGGCGAATCTATGAAGCTAATGTTTCATTGGATGGAGAACAGGAGTTTTTTTATATCCCCACCGGTTCGGATTTTGAATATGTGATCGAACATTTGGAGAGCGAAGGGATCATCAATGACATCAAATCCTTCCGCTGGGTGGCCACCAGGAAGCAGTATGAGCAGAATGTGAAACCGGGCCGGTACAAAATCCGGAACGGCAGCAGTAATAATGAACTTGTAAACATGCTCCGGTCGGGTAACCAGGATCCGGTAATGGTTGTTTTTAATAATCTAAAGACCCTCAATCAGGTGGCCGGAAAGGTATCCCAGTACCTGGAGGGCGACTCCCTGGAATTTGCCGCCTACCTGGCCGATACGGCCCTGTACAAAGAATATGGATTTACAAAAGAGACTTTCACCTCCATGTTCATTCCCAACACCTACGAGTTTTTCTGGACTACCACACCTGAGCAATTTACCGATAGAATGAAACGGGAATATGATGATTTCTGGAAAGGAGACAGGGACAAGAAGGCGAAACGGATGGAGATGACCCGGGCGGAAGTGGTTACCCTGGCCTCCATCGTGGATGAGGAGACCATGCATGATCAGGAGAATGGAATGGTTGCCGGGGTCTATATCAATCGTCTGAAACGGGGTATCCCGCTTCAGGCCGATCCAACCCTGAAGTTTGCCAAGGACGATTTTACCGTGAAACGGATCCTGAATGCGGATAAAGAAATTGAATCGCCATACAATACATACAAATACAAGGGACTGCCTCCGGGCCCCATTTCCATCCCGTCCATTTCGGCCATAGATGGGGTATTGAACCATGAGGATCACAATTATGTCTTTTTCTGCGCAAAGGCCGATTTCTCGGGTTACCACGCCTTCGCCCGGTCACTATCAGAACACAATAAAAATGCAAGGGAGTACCAGAAGGCCTTGAATAACAGGCAAATTTACCGGTAACCCGAATCCTGATAAGTACTGAGCACTGTCCCCTGAGCACTGTTTCCTGAACACTGTCCCCTGAGCACTCTTATACGATGGTCACCTCCCTCTCCAGGGTGATTCCGAATTGTTCCTCTACGCTCTTCTGGATCTGGTTTGAGAATTCGAGGATCTCCAGACCGGTAGCACCTCCGTGGTTGACGATGACCAGGGGTTGAGAGGGCCAGGTACCCACATTGCCGATCCGTATTCCTTTCCACCCCGACTGTTCGATGAGCCATGCTGCGGGGATTTTGACATGGTTGTTGGTTTCAGGATAGTAGGGAATATCTGAGTGGTCGACGCGTATACATTTGAAGATGGTGCGGTCGACCACCGGGTTCTTGAAAAAACTTCCTGCGTTTCCAATCTGTTCCGGATCGGGAAGTTTTTGATTCCTGATGCCGATCACTACCCGCCGAAGGTCCAATGGTGTGACTCCCTCAGCCTCTTTAAATGCCTCGGCAATCCGTCCATACTCCAGTTTCAGTGCAGGTTCTTTGCTGAGCCTGAAGGTTACCGCTGTGATGATGTACCTTCCGGGAGATTCCACTTTGAAAATGCTGCTGCGGTAACCAAAATGGCACTCTTCACGGTTAAACTTCACAAACCTTTTCACTTTTAAATCCCACGCTTCCAGCCCGTCAAAAAAGTCCTTCATCTCCACCCCGTAGGCTCCTATATTCTGTACAGGCGCCGATCCAACAGTGCCGGGAATCAGCGAGAGGTTCTCAAGTCCGAACCACCCCTTCCCGGTGGCCATTTCAACCCAATTGTCCCAGTTCTCTCCGGCACCCACTTTAACAAGTACGGTCGATTCATTCTCTTCCAGTAATTCGATCCCCTTCATACCCGGCTTCACAATCAGCCCGTCGAAATCTTTGGTAAAGAGGATATTGCTGCCTTCACCCATGACCAGCAACGGGAACTGACTGTAATCGTAGTTTTCAAGTATCGCCTTCAGTTCTTCGAGGGAGGCGGGATTGGTGAACAGTGATGCATGAATGTCAACTCCGAACGAGTTGTACTTTTTCAACGGGTGGTTTTGATGCATGTCTGTCATGTCATAAATATAATAATGATTCGTTCTATTATCATATCTTTATTCCCAAAGCTTTAATGCAATTTTGAAGAGAGCCTATATTTCTGTCATTAACGATCTTGTAACCGACCAGCGAGTACACCGGGTTGCAGCTTTGCTGATCGACCACGGAATGGATGTAACCTGCATTGGACGAAGGCTGAAGAGGAGTCCGGCCATCGAAGGGAAAGGATATAAGGTTCACCGGTTCCGGATGTTTTTCACCAGGGGACCCTTGTTTTACCTCTTCTTTAATAAAAGGTTATTATTAAAACTGCTTTTCGTTCCTGGTCCGGCTCTGTTTATTGCCAACGATCTGGACACCCTCCCGGCCGTATACCTGGCTGCGCGAATCAGGCGGGTGAAACTGATATACGACAGTCACGAATTCTTTACCCAGGTACCCGAACTGCTCCAACGGAAACGCGTTCAGGCGTTCTGGAAATGGATTGAAAGACTGCTCGTTCCCCGTCTTGAATATGCCATTACGGTCAGCCACCCCATCGCAGAGATCTACAGACGGCTTTACGGCACCCGGTTCGGGGTGGTGCGAAATGTTCCTGAGCGCAGGCTTGAACACCAGAGGAGGTATTCCCCGGGTTCACGACCGGTCATTATCTACCAGGGAGCCCTGAATGTGGGGCGCGGACTGGAACTGATGATTGATTCAATGAAGCACATGGAGGAGGTGACGCTGGTTATCGCCGGAACGGGAGATATTGAGGAGGAGTTGATGGAACGGGTAAAGGCTGAAGCTCTTACGGAACGGGTTATATTTAAGGGGAGGCTCGATCCGCTGGAGTTGAGGCCCCTTACCTGTAAGGCCCGGTTGGGTATTTCACTGGAGGAGGACCTTGGTTTAAATTACCGGTATGCGCTGCCCAACAAGCTGTTTGATTATATTCAGTGTGGAATACCGGTAATCTGCTCGAACCTTCCCGAAATGGCAAAGATCGTGGAGAGCTACGGAATAGGGGTGGTCATCCGGAATCGTGATCCCCGGAATATTGCAAGGGTGGTCAGGTTCATACTGGATGAACAGGAAACCGGTGCGTGGGAAGGGGCGCTAAGGAGGGCTTCCGAGGAGTTGTGCTGGGAAAGGGAGTCGGATCGGTATCTTGCAGTCGTGAAAGATTGTGGAGTTTTATAAGTGAATGAAGATGAAAAAAAGAAGGTTCAGGATATCCTGTTTGATTTTGGCACTGACACTTCCGTTTGCTGCTTTTTCTCAGGTAAATTTTATTGAGGTGGTGACTGCTGCAGACATGGAAGCGGCTCAGAAAAAGGCCAGTGATGGCATGCTCATGCTCTTCGTGGATGTGTATGCCTCCTGGTGCGGTCCCTGCAAAATGATGGATGCACAGGTCTATCCCGACCCTGCCCTTTCTGCATATATGAACGATCACTTTGTGAGTGTGCGTATGGACGGGGAAACCGATTTTGGAAGGAAATACGCCACCGAACAACAGTTGCAGGGTTATCCAAGCATGTTCATCTTTGGAGATGATGGTGTCAGGGTAAGTTTTGTGCTGGGGTTCAAGCAGGCTGCGGAACTGAAGCCTCTCCTGGAGACCCTGGTTGAAAATTACCAGGCTTTGAAGAGGTACCGGGTCATGGCGGAAAACGGCACCATCACCCTGGAGGCTTTTGCCGACTACATCAGTATGGAAAGGGAAATGGGTAATGAAGCGGAGGCCGAAAGACTGGCAGGGGATTATATCAGGAAAAAGTTGAGTGACGGTGAGCTGAGGGACAGTGATATCAGGGTTGTTGCCCACTACATGGATCTGGAGGATCCATGGTGGCCGGTGTTTACTACTGAGACGGACAGGGTCAGGCGGGTGCTGGGAAAGGAATTTGTTCCTGCCCTTGAGACGATTTATAAAAACACCCTGGAAAAGGCTATCGATCAGGAGAATATTGTGCTGATCAGTCGTCTGGCCAATGAACTTTCACCCCTGCTTGAGGCAGAAAGGGGTGGCCCTGCCGACCTGAAATCAATGCCCTTTATCCAATACTATTACTATACCGGCAAGTTCGATGAACTGATCGGGTATATCGACACCCGTTTTGCGGCCGATCGGAAGGAGGATCACCGGTGGCTTTTCGGTGCCGCATCCCAGGTGGTGGATATGGATCAGAAGTACCAGACCCAGGAACTTCTGGTAAAGGCTGAGGAGTGGTTCTCCATATGTATTGAGCTTGATGAGCAGTATGATTACTATTTCTACCAGGGGATGGTCCTTCTTTTCCGTCAGAAGATTGATCAATCCCGGACCACATTTGAAAGGGCCTCGGAATTGGCTACAACCGATGAGCAGCGCCAAATGATCATGCAGGTACTTAAATATATCAATAACCAGTGATGAAAAATAGTTACTTTCTCTTTGTTTTAGCGGTGATCCTGACCTCTTGCTCGGGTGGAAAAAACGACCTGGCGAAAGCCGGTTTGAAAGGCAGTATCAGCAGTGTAATTGAACACCAGTATGAGGCGGTACATAAAGATGGTGGATGGGTTGCAGGTAAACCCGGTCAGTTTGGTCACCGGATCATTGAATACGATGCCGAAGGTAATTATGTGAAAAGCCTGGCACTGACCCACACCGGTGATACCATTGGTTATACCACCATGAGAAGGGAGAATGGGGAGGAGGTTGAGGAGACTTTCCACTCGCTGCTGAATGGAAGGATCACCCGGACGCTCATGGAACGGATCAGCGATGAGCAGGTTAATTTTGAAGTATGGGAAGGGGAGACCCTTTACTACGAAGGGGCCAGTTATTTCGACTCCAGGGGGAGGGTGGTGAGCCAGGTAAGGGTGGTTAATGACAGGGAGGTAATCAACCACTTTGTATACGATAAGGGATTTATGGTGAAAAGTTTCCAGGAGGAACTTTCGGGCGATATTACGGGTACCCAGTTATATGAGTACACTGAATTCGATGAAGTTGGAAACTGGACCGAGCGGATCATATATCTCAGCGAGGACAGGATCGTTCCGGAAGTGATCACGACCCGAACCTACCAGTACCGTTAGCAATCGATTAAATTTCCAGCAGATGCTGTTCGGCTGAGCCCCCCTGGAATAGCATACGGGAGGGCTCTTCGATGAACTCTTTCACCGCCTTAAGGAAGCCCACTGAATCCTTTCCGTCGATCACCCTGTGGTCGTAGCTGAGTGCGATATACATCATGGGCCTCACTTCCACTTTACCGCCAATAGCCATGGGCCGTTCAATGATATTGTGCATGCCCAGTATGCCCGACTGCGGAGGATTGAGGATGGGTGTGGAGAGCATGGATCCGTAAATCCCGCCGTTGGAGATGGTAAAGGTTCCACCTGTCATCTCTTCGATCCCCAGCCTTGCCTTCCTTGCCCGTTCGGCCAGGTCAGCTATCCTCCTTTCAATTTCTGCCAGTCCCATTGCCTCGGCATTTCGGATCACCGGGACAGTCAGACCCTTGTCGGTCTGAACCGCGATGGCAATGTCGCAGTAAGCCGGGGTGACCACCTCATCTCCATCAAGGTACGAGTTGACCGATGGAAAGAGCATCAGGGCTTCGGTGACCGCTTTGGTGAAGAATGACATCAATCCAAGTTTTATCCCGTGGATCTGCACGAACTGCTCCTGGTGTTTCTTCCGGATGGCCATGATGGCACTCATGTCGGCCTCATTAAATGTGGTGAGCATTGCAGTCTCGTTCCTTACTGCCACCAGCCGCTCACTGATTTTTTTGCGCAACTGGCTCATCTTTTTCCGATCCTCCTCCCTGGAAGCTTCCCTCCTGACTGCTACATTTGGGGTTGATGATTGCTGCATCACCCTTTTCACGTCGGAAGCCGATATCTTTCTCAAACCCTTGAGAATGTCATCAATGGAAAGTCCTTCGTGGTCCATCATCTCCCTTGCTACCGGGGTGACTTTTACAGTCTCCAGTGGCTTTTCAGCAGGGGCAGGAGCCTGAGAAGAAGGGGGAATCTCTGTTTTAGGGGCTGTTTCGGACTGTTTCTCAACCGGTTCATCCACCTCCACGCTGGTGTCGATGGTTGCTACTACAGTACCTACACGTACGGTCTCCCCTTCAGTTACAAGGATCCGAAGTTGTCCGGCCTGTTCTGCAATTAGCGGCAGTGTGGCTTTCTCCGATTCAATTTCCCCCACCTCCTGGTTCTTCCTCACAAGGGCGCCGTCTTCAACGAACCAGGATGTAAGTTCAACTTCGGTGATGGATTCGCCGGGACTGGGTATTTTGATTTCCAGGGCCATGGTGTTAAGATTTTGGTTTCGCTTTTTCGAAATAGTAGTGTTGCTTGAGAATCTCCTTACGGGAACTTCCGATTACACACTGTAATCCGCAGTAAACATTGAGTAGTTCGCAGGTGCACTCTCTGAATACCTTGTCGATGATTTCAGTCTGACTGATCTCGTGGAGTTTGTGCAGGCCTGTGGCGGGACTTCCCGAAGGCTGGCGGGTGACCGGAATGATCTCCGTATTTTTCATGGCGTTACGGATGAAGTACCACGCGCCCATATTTTCAGGCTCTTCCTGTACCCAGAGAGTGAGCATGTTGTTCCGGTACTTTTTCAGGATCGATTTCACCAGTTGTTCGGGGAAGGGGAAAATCTGTTCAAGCCTTACGAGGGCGATGTCCCTGACGGCCAGCTTCTTTTTTCTTGCCAGCAGGTCGTAGTATATCTTCCCGCTGCAAAATACCACACGTCTGACCTCGTCCATATCGGTTTCAGTATCGTCATACACAGGTTGGAATTTTCCTTTCTCCAGATCATCCATCGATGAGATGCAGTTTGGATTGCGCAAGAGGCTCTTGGGTGTGAAGACCACCAGGGGTACCCTGGATTTCTTCTTCAAATGGTTCCTGAGCAAGTGAAAGAGGTTGGCCGGGGTAGTCGGATTGACAATGTGCATGTTGTTCCTGGCCGCCAGCGTGAGGAAACGCTCGATTCGGGCACTGGAGTGTTCCGGTCCCTGGCCCTCAAATCCGTGCGGGAGAAAGAGGACCAATCCGTTCATCACACCCCATTTCTCCTCTGCACTGGATAGATACTGATCAATGATGACCTGTGCCACATTGGTAAAATCGCCAAACTGGGCCTCCCAGATGGTGAGGACGTTTGGGTTCGACAGGGCGTATCCGTATTCAAAACCCAGCACCCCATATTCGTTTAGTGGAGAGTTAAAGATGTTGAAGGGCGCCTGTTTTGAAGGATCGATGTGTTTCAGGGGATAGTATATTTCTGTGGTCTCTTCCATTACCATCCCTGCATGCCGGTGCGAGAAGGTTCCCCTTATGGAATCCTGACCGCTGATTCTTACCGGGAAGTTCTCCAGTACCAGAGATCCGTAGGCAAACAACTCTCCAAGGGCCCAGTCGATCCTGTTCTCACTTACCATCTTTGCCCGATCCTCCACCAGTTTGATGGTCTTATTAAAGAATCCCAACTCCTCCGGCAATGTGGTGATCTTTTGAGCGATCTGGTCGAGGATTGCGCGCGGTACTCCAGTCTCCAGAGAATCTACAAAATCGGCTGATGAGGCATAATCCATACCCTGCCATTCCTCCTTCATAAACTGCTGGATGATGACCATTTTTTGTTTCCGGGAGCTTTCAAGTTGCTGCTCCAAATAAGTGTCAAACTCCTGCTCAAGGGCAGTGATCTCATTCTGGTCCATGATTCCCTGATCAAGCAGTTCCCGGCTGTAAAGATCCCGCGGGTTGGGGTGCCTGCTGATCGCTTTGTAAAGAGTGGGTTGGGTGAACCTGGGCTCATCTCCTTCGTTGTGACCATATTTCCTGTATGCAAGGATATCTATGAACACGTCGGTGTGAAACTCCTGTCGGTATTCCATGGCCATGCGGATCACATGTACAAGTCCTTCCACATCGTCGCCATTTACATGCCATATGGGCGCTTTGGTGACCTTCCCCACATCCGTGCAATAAGTGCTCGAACGGGCGTCCAGGTAATTGGTTGTAAATCCGATCTGGTTATTGATCACTAGATGAATTGTACCTCCTGTCTTGTAGCCCTCCAGTTCCGACATTTGAACCACTTCATAGACAACTCCCTGTCCGGCTATGGCGGCATCGCCATGGATAATGATTGGAAGCAGCTTGTTATTGTCTCCGCCATACCTGAAGTCGATTCGAGCCCTGGAGACCCCTTCGATGACAGGGGCGGAGGATTCAAGGTGTGATGGGTTTGGAACAATGTTCAGGATCACCTCCCTTTGACCGGCTGTGGTAATGGTGTTGCCGTAGCCCAGGTGGTATTTCACGTCACCCAGGCTGATACGTTCCTCGTAAAGTTCACCCTCGAATTCTTTGAAAATGTATTCGTTTGGTTTCTGTAGTACATTGGCCAGCACATTCAGACGGCCCCTGTGTGCCATCCCGATGTTGAACTCCACTACTCCCATTTGAGAACCGGTCTCGACCAGTTCGTTCATGGCTGGGATCAGGACCTCGGCACCCTCCAGAGAAAATCGTTTCTGCCCCACAAATTTATTGTGGATGAACTTTTCGAATCCAACCGCTTTGTTCAGGTGGCCATATATCCGCCTCTTCTCTTCCGGTGTAAAGCGTGTCCGGTTCTGATTTTTTTCGATCCGTTCTGTGAGCCAGTTGATCTTTTCCGGGTCGCGTATGAACATGTATTCGGATCCGATATGTCCGCAATAGGTTTTTTTAAGATAGTCGACAATATCTCTAAGGTATGTCTTCCCGCATCCTATCTCCCTTCCGGCATGGTATTGCTTTTCAAGATTCTCCTCTTTAAGACCATAATTCTCAAGATCGAGGGTAGGGAAGTATTGTCTCCTGGAACGAACCGGATTTGTATGGGTGAAGAGATGCCCCCGTTTCCTGTAGCCATTGATCAGGTTGATGACCCTGAACTCCTCATCGAAAGTGAGAGATTCTGATTCCGGGTGACTGAAATCGCGCCGGGCAAGATCGAAACCCTGGAAGAAGTGGTGCCAGCTGGAGTCAACTGAGTCAGGGTCGTGCCTGTAATTTTTATAAAGCTCCTCGATCGCTTCCGTATCCAGGTTCTGTAAAAACGATAGGTCGTTCATATGGTTATTGTCAGGATTTTTAAGGTAACAAAAAGCTTTGCCAATTGTTTCTAAAAACCCGCTTTTTACCTGATCTCACTGAAATTCTTCATGAACTGCATCCGCTCGAAGGCAGCTGGGTCATCTCCATACATCCTGGCTACCGTTCCCCTGAACTGCCCGGGTGAGTCGAACTCCTTATCCATCATCCACTTCTCCAGCCTTTTCAGGATCCTTGAGATCTGATCGGGACCATTTTTATAAAGTGTCGATGCCAGTTGGGTGACGGTTGCTCCGGCCAGTATCATCTTCACAACGTCCTCACCGGTGTGAATTCCGGTGGAAGCGGCCAGGTCACAGTCAACTCTTCCCGACATGATGGCAATCCAACGCAGCGTCTCATATTGCTCCAGTGGAGTGGAAAAAATGTTGGCAGAGGCAAGGCCCATTTTCTCAATGTCGATGTCGGGGGTGTAAAACCTGTTGAACATAACGATGCCCGCAACACCCGTTTCCGAAAGGGCTTTCACTGAGAGGCCCAGGCGCGTAAAATACTTGCTGATTTTGATGGCTACCGGAATCTTTACAATATCCAGTACCTTTTTGATGATCCTGAAATAGACCTTTTCAAACTCCTTGTTTTTAAAGTCGGCCGGGTTGAGAAAAATATTCAATTCCAGTGCATCGGCCCCCGCCTCTTCCATTTTTCCGGCAAAGTGTGTCCAGTCCTCACCTGAAACACAGTTGACACTGGCGATGACCGGGATGGTCAGTTTTTTTTTCGCATCACTGATCAGTTTCAGATATTTCCTCAGTTTATCTTCCCTGATGTGGAGATCAATATAATCGAGGGTTTCAGAGAGCTCTGAATATATCATCCGGTCTTGCTCTGCCTCTTTCAACTCCTTCTCAGCCTGAAGGAGAATCTCCTCCTCGAAGATCGACTTCATCACAACCGCACCAGCACCATTTTTCTCCATGGAAAGGAGACCCTCGAGTGTTCCGGTAAGTCCGCTACTGGCCGCAACAATTGGATTCTTCAGTTTTAATCCAAGGTATTCTGTTGAAAGATCCGTCATATTTTAATCGAATTTTAATGCTGCAGGTAAAAGTATGAAAGTTATTTTAATTCATGTATTATTGTGGTATGAGTAAGATTATCGAAAAGGAGTATTTTTCAGAAGCTGTGGTTAGGCTGGTAGTGGAGGCGCCGCAAATTGCAAAGAGCCGTAAAGCGGGTCATTTTGTGATTGTGAAAACCGGAAAGAAGGGCGAGCGAATCCCCCTTACCATAGCCGATGCTGATGTGGCTAAAGGTACCATTACTCTGATTATCCAAAAAGTGGGAGTGACCTCATCAAAAATATGCAATCTGGAAGTTGGTGATGAGATCACCGATTTGGTGGGTCCACTTGGAAAGCCCACCCATATTGAGAAGGTGGGTACTGTGCTTGCTTCCGGAGGCGGAGTTGGAGTTGCACCTTTGTTACCTATTATAAAAGCACTCAGGGAAGCCGGAAACAGGGTCATCACAGTACTTGCAGCCAGAATGAAGGATCTGATCATTCTTGAGGAGCAAATTCGTGCATATTCTGATGAGGTGTTGATTATGACCGATGATGGATCATATGGTAAAAAGGGCCTTGTTACCCAGGGTATGGAGGAGGTGATTTTAAAGGAGAAGGTGGATCTGGTGGTTACCGTGGGCCCTGCAGTGATGATGAAGTTCGTTACAAAACTTACCGGTAAGTTCAGTATCCCAACCGTGGCCAGTCTGAACACCCTGATGGTCGACGGTACAGGGATGTGCGGCGCATGCAGGGTATCGGTGGGTGGAGAGACTAAATTTGTCTGTGTTGACGGACCGGAATTTGATGCCCACCAGGTCGATTTTGATGAGATGCTGATGAGGCTGGATGCCTACAAACCTTCAGAAGCAGAAGCGTATGAGACTTTCCTGAGTAATCACTCCAAATTAAATTAGGAAGATGACAGAAGTTTCAGATTATTTGAAGAACGAACGGGAACAGGAGTGGAGGGTAAACCTTCGGGGAAGTTTGAAGAACAGGGAGCGGACACAACTTCCGAGGGTAAGCATGACCGAGCAGGACCCTGATACAAGAAAGTGCGATTTTACCGAAGTTAACTGTGGTCTCAGTGAGGAGGAGGCCAGGATGGAAGCAATGCGTTGCCTTGACTGTGTGACCCCGACCTGTATCACCGGCTGTCCGGTGGGTATCAATATTCCAAAGTTTATCAAGAAAATTGAGGAAGGCGACTTCCTGGAATCGGCACGTGTCTTAAAGGAGACAAATACCCTGCCTGCCGTTTGTGGGAGGGTTTGCCCCCAGGAGGTGCAATGCGAACAGGCCTGTTTTTATACACAGAAGCTTAATAAACCTGCGGTTGCCATTGGATACCTGGAGCGTTTTGTTGCCGATTTTGAACAGAACAGCGGAAAGATGTCTGTTCCGGTAATCACCGGGAAAAACGGAATCAAGGTGGCCTCCATCGGGTCTGGACCGGCGGGTCTGGCATTTGCTGCAGACATGGTCAAATATGGATATGATGTAACTGTATTTGAAGCACTTCACGAAATTGGAGGGGTACTTAAGTATGGAATTCCGGAATTTCGCCTGCCAAACCGAATTGTGGATGTTGAGATCGATGTGTTGAAGAAGATGGGTGTTAAGTTTGTGAAAAATTTTATTGTGGGTGCCACTGCCTCCGTTCAGGAGCTTCGTGAAGAGGGTTTTAAGGCATTTATGGTTGGAAGCGGCGCCGGGTTGCCCAACTTCATGCATATCCCGGGGGAAAACTACATAGGGATATATTCATCAAATGAGTACCTGACCAGGGTAAACCTGATGAGTGCAGCCGATCCTGAATATGATACACCGGTGATATCTGGTAAGAAAGTTGCCGTGATCGGAGGAGGTAATACAGCGATGGATGCTGTGCGTACATCCAAACGGCTTGGCGCCGAACGATCCATGATCATTTACCGCAGGTCAATCGGGGAGATGCCTGCACGAAAGGAGGAGATTAAACATGCCCAGGAAGAGGGCGTAGAATTTATGAATCTGCACAATCCCCTTGAGTACTTTGCCGATGAGAAGGGCCGTGTTTGTAAAATGAAATTGCAAAAGATGGAACTGGGCGAGCCCGATGCCTCTGGAAGACGCAGGCCCATACCCATAGAAGGTTCCGAGTTCACCATGGAGGTGGATACGGTGGTGGTGAGCGTGGGTGTCTCCCCAAATCCGTTGATCCCCTCTAGTATGAAAGAGCTGGAAGTTTCCAGATGGGGAACCATAAAGGTGGACCCGGATACCATGCACAGCTCGGTTGAGGGAGTTTTTGCAGGTGGAGACATAGTTCGGGGCGGGGCCACTGTGATCCTGGCCATGGGTGATGGAAGAAAAGCCGCCAGTGCAATGGATCGGTATCTTAAAGCCAGGTGAACGGGTGAACATATTACCGGGTGAGTTGTTGAGGAGATTATAATTCAAAAACGATAAAAAAACCTATTTATGACCATTGGAGTATTGAAGGAAGGTGATGGTGAAAACAGGGTTGTACTTTTGCCCGAACATGTTGCCATTCTTGTAAAAAAGGAGTTAACGGTTATGGTGGAAAAGGGTGCAGGTGAATCTGCTTTTGCATCGGATAAAAGTTATACCGAAGCGGGTGCCTCCCTTCACAACCGGGCTGAAATCATGAAGGATGCAGAAATTCTGCTCAGTATAAATGCCCCTTCTGAAACAATTCCAAAAGGGAAAATTCTAATCTCGATCCTGGGGCCCCTGGCTAATACACCTCTGGTTGACAGGCTGGCCAAGGCTGGTGTCACATCCCATAGTCTCGATATGATTCCCCGCTCAACACGTGCCCAGTCTGTGGATGTCCTTTCTTCCATGGCCACCGTTGCCGGTTATAAATCGGTCCTGGTAGCAGCGGGGACATTGCCCGGATTCTTTCCAATGTTTATGTCGGCTTCAGGTACCATAAAGCCTTCAAGGGTTTTGATTCTTGGAGCGGGTGTAGCGGGGTTACAGGCCCTTGCCACTGCACGAAAGCTGGGTGCAGTAGTGGAGGTTTTTGATGTTCGGGCCGCGGTAAAGGAGGAAGTAATAAGCCTGGGTGGAAAGTTTGTTGAGGTGGAAGGTGCAAAGGATGATGCCGCTGCAGGTGGGTATGCGGTTGAGCAAACCGAGGAGTATAAAAAGAAACAGGCCGAACTCATTCAACAACACTCACGTCAGGCTGATGTGGTTATCAGTACCGCCCAGATTCCAGGAAGAAAGGCGCCGGTTCTGATTACCAGGGAGACCGTGGCAGAAATGAAGCCCGGATCAGTCATTATTGACCTGGCAGCATCCACCGGGGGAAATTGTGAAGTGACGAAAAATGATGAGACGATTGTTGTTGGCGGTGTGACTATCATCGGAAACTCCAATTTTGCCTCTACAGTACCTTCAGATGCAAGTAAAATGCTGGGGAACAATTTCCTTAACTTTCTGAACCTGATGATCGGTGAGGATGGAAAAATTAACCCTGATGTGGAGGATGAGATTGTACGGAGTACCTGCATTACCCGTGACGGACAGATTGTTAACGAAAGGGTAAAGGGAAACCAATAGAACCAAAGAACCAATAATTTAATTATAGTTATGGAAAACGTACTGCAATTCTTCTATAGCAACAAGGAGGCCATTTTTATCATAGCCCTTACCATCTTTCTGGGCCTTGAGGTGATCTCCAATGTCCCCTCTGTACTGCATACCCCCCTGATGTCGGGAGCCAATGCCATCAGTGGAGTGATTATCATCGGGGGAATCATCCTGGTGGGCCATGCCAACCTGACCAATCTGTCGGAAGGGTCCAACCTGCTAAATCTGATACTTGGGATTCTCGCACTGCTTTTTGGAACGCTCAATGTGATTGGAGGATTTGTGGTCACAGACCGTATGCTTGAAATGTTTAAAAGGAAGAAAAAATAGGGCTGTACCATGAATACTTTAAACATATCAAACGGAGATATCATTCTTGAGTTTACCTATTTGCTGTCAGCCCTCTTTTTTGTATGGGGACTGAAACTCTTAAGCAGCCCTGTTTCCGCCAGACGTGGAAACCTTTGGGCCGCAGCGGGTATGCTCCTGGCTATGATTGCCACCATGTTGTTCCATCGCGATGGAGACGGGAATGGAATTGCAGCGGCCAACCTGGCGATTATCCTTGGAGCCATCGCCCTGGGTGGGGTTTTTGGTGCAGTCGTTGCCCGACGCATCAGAATGACCGCCATGCCCCAACTGGTATCCTTTTTCAATGCCACCGGGGGAGCAGCCTCGGCCCTTGTGTCCCTGATCGAATTTTCGAATCCTGAAAATCAGTCAGCCCTGGTTACTTTGCTTGGACTGGTCATCGGAAGTGTTGCATTTAGCGGTAGTATGATTGCATATGGAAAGCTAAATGGAAATGTCAAGGATCTGTTTAACAAGTGGATGACTTACATAAATCTTGTAATCCTGGCAGGTGTCCTGTTTCTGCTTCTTTTCATCCTCTATGGAGGTGCCCCCGCTGAAACAAAGCAGATACTTGTGTACATTCTTTTCGGGATTTCACTGGTTTACGGGGTGAGCTTTGTGATGCCCATCGGTGGTGCTGATATGCCGGTGGTCATTTCACTTCTTAATGCATTCACCGGTGTTGCAGCGGCTATGGCCGGATTTATTTATCAGAACCAGGCGATGATTCTTGGAGGGATTTTTGTGGGTGCCGCAGGAATGATCCTCACTCTTCTCATGTGTAAGGCCATGAACCGGTCACTGATCAATGTGATTATCGGTGCCTTTGGAGGCGGTGGAGCCGGTGTGGATCGTGAATTGGGGGTCATTAAGGAGGTTACCGCTTCAGATGCTGCAGTGATGCTTTATTACAGCAGCCGGGTGGTGATTGTTCCCGGATACGGACTGGCAGTGGCGCAGGCCCAGCATATTTGCAGTGAGCTGGATGAACTTTTGGAAGCCAATGGTGTAGAGGTGAAATATGCCATTCATCCGGTTGCCGGACGGATGCCCGGACACATGAACGTATTGCTGGCTGAAGCCGATGTACCCTACGAGAAACTTGTGGAGATGGATGAGATTAACCCCGAAATGCCAAAAACCGACGTGGTATTGGTTATCGGAGCCAATGATGTGGTCAACCCGGCCGCCCTTGACGACCCCTCCAGTCCAATTTACGGTATGCCGATCATCAGGGTTCACGAAGCCAAAAATGTAATTGTGATGAAACGGGGCATGGGTAAAGGTTATGCGGCCATTGAGAACCACCTGTTCTATGGAGATAATACCAGGATGTTCTTTGGGAGTGCCAAGGAATCGTTACAAAAACTGGTGACTGAAATCAAAGCATTGTAAAGATCACAGAAAGAACCCGGTTTAAAATAAACCCTCATAAATAGAGCTGCTCATGCAACGATGCAGCTCTTTTTTTTGTTGTTGATTCGATAATGAGGTTTGTTTATCCAACTTAAAATGCAATTCATCAAATCAAAGCAGTATCTTACTCATTGTTAATAACCTGTAAATGATGATCTAATGATGAGGTCCTTAATATGCTAATTTTGGTTAGGTGCATACTGCAAGGTGTGGACCTGTAATCTGTTGAGGATAACTGACCATTGAATCTAAGATTGATGCTGAAACGACTGACGACGAAATTCACGTTCCGGGAGGTAAATACATGTGCCCTAATTCTTCTGGCATTTCTGATCCCGATTAATCTGATCTCGCAGGAATCAACCCTGGATAATTATAGCGGACTATGGACGGATGGTGCCACCTGGAGTGACGGCACCTCGCCCGGAACAGCTTCTCTGGCCACCGATGTTCATATCTATGGAAACGTGGTGAGTGGAAGTGATATCGATTTTACCGGAGGGAATCTTTTTGTACATGATACTTTAACCATCTATGGTAATCTGACCATGGGTGATACCCTGGATCTGACCATATCTCCCTCAGGAATACTCATTGTGCGCGGAAACTTTACTGCAAATGATACAGTGGATGTATGGAGCAGCGGACAAATGGTTGTGACAGGAATCTTCAGTATCCTGGGGGATAACGACCAGGGTTCGTTCGATAATGACGGAGTGCTTTACATTTTTGATCCTGCTCCTTCCCTTAAGACAGGAATAGGATATGAAGATTTTATATGCGGGAATCCGGTGGATTCTTGTACGTTATATGACGAGAATGACCTCCTGTTAAGCCCCCTGGGGACTCTTTACCTGACAGGTTCTTTTTCAATTGTACCATCGGGACCCACAACATTTTGCCTTGGGGATTCTGTGATCCTAACAGTTCCCGATACAGCCACTAATTATCGGTGGTTCCTGGATGATGTGGAAATTGCAGGGGCTACCTCCTATACTTTTGCCGCCCTTAACTCAGGAGATTATCATGCCACCTTTTTTGTTGGCGGTGACTCTTTGATCATGGAGAAAGTCACGGTGACAGCCAACATGCTTCCGGTGGTTTCAGTGGCCGGACTGGCTGCGGCCTATTGCGAGGGTGCTGAACCAGATACACTGGTGGGAGGCCCTGCAGGAGGTTTCTTTCTGGCCGGACCCTCAGTGACAATTCTGGGTGTTGGCGATAGTGCGGTTTTTGATCCTGTGCTGGCAGGCAGCTATGATATTAAATATTACTTCACCGACGCACTGGGCTGCACCGATACAGCCATAGTTTCGACGATTGTAAATTCTTTGCCAGTGGCTTCTGTTACCGGACTGGCTGCGGCCTATTGCGAGGGTGCTGAACCAGACACACTGGTGGGAAGCCCTGCAGGCGGGTTCTTTCTGGCCGGACCCTCAGTTACAATTCTGGGTGTTGGCGATAGTGCGGTTTTTGATCCTACGCCGGCAGGCAGCTATGATATTCAGTATTACTTCACCGACGGTCTTGGCTGTACCGATACGGCTACCGTCTCTGCGGTTGTAAATTCTTTACCGGTGGTTTCAGTTGCCGGACTGGCCGCGGCCTATTGCGAGGGTGCCGATGCGGACACCCTGGTGGGAGGCCCTGCAGGAGGTTTCTTTCTGGCCGGACCCTCGGTGACAATCCTGGGAGTTGGAGATAGTGCGGTTTTTGATCCTATACTGGCAGGCAGCTACGATATTAAATATTACTTCACCGACGCACTGGGCTGTACCGATACGGCTACCGTTTCTACGATAGTAAATTCTTTGCCGGTGGCTTCAGTTGCCGGACTGGCTGCGGCCTATTGCGAGGGTGCCGGTACGGACACCCTGGTGGGAGGCCCTGCAGGCGGGTTCTTTCTGGCCGGACCAGGAGTGACCATTCTGGGAGCTGGCGATAGTGCGGTGTTTGATCCTGCGCTTGCGGGCAGCTATGATATTCAGTATTACTTCACCGACGGATTGGGCTGTACCGATACGGCTACCGTTTCTACGATAGTAAATTCTTTGCCGGTGGTTAGTTTCAGTGGTCTGGCCCCTGATTATTGTGTGGGTGCAGACCCGGATACCCTGATCGGATCCCAGGCAGGCGGGACTTTCCTTGGAACAGGGATTACTGACAATACCGATGGAACTGCCTATTTCGATCCGGCCACACCGGGTACCTACGACATTACCTATTATTATACAAACGGCAATGGTTGTTCCGATACGATCATACAGTCGGTGACCGTGCATGCATTACCTGGAGTCGATTTCATTGGACTTTCCGCCGAAATGTGCATCATGGATGATGCCGATACCCTTTTGGGGAACCAGGTTCCTTTGGGTACCTTCTTCGGAGGAACGGTGGCAGACCAGGGGAATGGAACAGGTATTTTCACTCCGATTGTGGAAGGGGTTTATGACATTTATTATGCCTTTACCGATGTGTTTGGCTGTCGTGATTCTATCATGCACAGCGTCATCGTTCATCCCCTTCCGGTGGTAGCGATCGGGACTTATGATGCCATTTGGGATGTGAATGATCCCTCCTTCTTTATTGCAGGGTCACCGTTGGGCGGTACCTTTACCGGGAAGGGAATATCCGGAATCTCCTACAATCCGGCTCTTGCAGGAGTAGGATTTGATATAGTGGTTTACACATATACAGATGCCAATTCATGCCAGGGATCAGACACCATTATTTTCGAAATCAGGGATTATAATTTTAAAGCGGGTGCCAGGATCCTGAGCGACATCGATGGCTGGTGTTCACCAGACGCATATTACACTACAACTGGTGCAACTGCTGACCAGACAGCCGGGAGTTGCTGGGTAAGTGGTGTCAATAATAACAGGTGGTTTATGTTTCAGGCTACCACGGACCAGGTTTTTGTGGAAGTATACTCGGGCGGTGCCCAGGGGACCAACATGAATCCCGAAGTGGCCCTGTGGAAAGCAGATGGTACTGAACTGGCCTGTGCAAGATATTGGGACAGTAATTATGATGACATTACACTTGGATACATTGGGCTGACTCCCGGAACATGGTACTATATTTCGGTGTCGAACTATCCTGGCAGGGCTGGTAGTTTTACCCTATGCGTTGATGACCAGGTGGATTACGATTTCAAAGAAGGAGCTAAAGTGGTACCCCATACTGCCAACTGGCGCTCAACAGATGAGGCGTACACGACTTTCAATGCTACCCCCGACCAGGTTAAAGGTACTTGCTGGAATTCTGCTGTGAACAGCAATCGCTGGTTTAAATTCACGGCATTGAAACCCACTGTTACCGTTGATGTTTTGACTGGAGGTGTTGAGGGTACCATGCGTTATTCATATGCTGCCCTCTGGAATGAGGCGGGTGTTATGGTGGCATGTGCCACCTATGTAACTGAATACGGAGATATCCGGATGGGTAGCGATGCACTGATTGTTGGTAACCAATACTATATTTCGGTAGACCACTACAACGACAATAGTTATGACGGTACTTTCACACTTGCCGTGGATGATGAGGTCGACTATGACTTTAAAGCCGGAGCAAAAGAAATCCCTCATACAGGCGGGTGGCGCTCTGCTGATGCCATTTATACCACCATCGATGCTACTTCCGACGGAACCAGGGGATCCTGTTGGGTCACTGGTCCAACATACACCAGATGGTTTAAATTCCAGGCCACAACCAATGAAGTAACAGCCCAATTGTTCACGGGTGGAACTGAAGGGACCCTTCGTCATGGATTTCTTATGCTTACTGATGCTTTGGGTGTGGAGCTGGCCTGCACCAGGTATTATTTTGACTACTCTGATATTAAATTGGGTTATACCTCCTTAATTCCCGGTGAGTGGTATTATCTGATAGCAGATAACCATAATGGCAGCACCAGCTACAGGGGTACATTCTCTATGGGACTTGACAATTCGGTGGATTATGATTTCAAGGATGGGGCCGTTAATATTCCACATACAGCCGACTGGTGTTCCACGGATGCTGCCTATACAACCATCAATGCGTCTCCTGATGGGGATGCAGGGAGCTGTTGGCCAACCGGACCCGCATTTAACAGGTGGTTTTCATTTACGGCCACCACCACGGAGGCATTGGTACAGTTGAAAACGGGAGGAGATGAGGGTACACTTCGCCATGGGTTGGTTGCATTATGGGATGATGCCGGTACTGAACTGGCTTGCGGAAGGTACACTTTTGACTACTCTGACATTAAGATGGGTTATACCGGGCTGGTACCCGGGAATACCTATTTTATATCGGTGGATAACCACAACGGAAGTACTGGCTACTGTGGTACATTTACATTGTGCATGGATGATGAGGTAGATTACGATTTTCCGCTGGGTGCGATTGAGCTGACCGATCTCAATAACTGGTGTTCGCCTGAAGCAGCCTATACCACAATCAATGCCACGGGTGATACCCTCAAGGGAACCTGCTGGCCTAACGGGCCAAACTTTGACCGCTGGTTTAAGTTCCAGGCAACAACCAGTGAAGCACTGGTTCGCATGCTGACCGGTGGTACGGAAGGTACACTCAGGTATGGCATGGTGGCCATTTGGGACGTCTCCTTCAACGAAATTGCCTGCAACAGCTACACCACTGATTATAGCGATATAGCTGTAGGAGCAACCGGTCTTACTCCAGGTGAGTGGTACTATATATCTGTGGATAACCATGGAGGAAGTACTTCATACCAGGGGACCTTCTCACTCTGTATCACCGATGTAGTGGATTATGATTACAGGGAGGGAGCTTATGAGATTGCAGATTACAGTGGATGGTGCTCTTCCAACGAAGCGTTTACCACCCTGGGGGCAACTGCAGACGGTGTTGCTGGCTCCTGCTGGCCCAACGGACCAGGATTTAACCGATGGTTCAAGTTCCAGGCCACAGGTACCGAGGTCATGTTTAATGTGCAGACGGGGGGTAGCCAGGGTACAATGCGTTATCCAATGGCTGCACTTTATGATACCCTGGGAGTTGAGATTTCCTGTGCCAGTTATACCACCGATTACAATGATTTGAGTATTGGAAGTACGGCATTGACCCCCGGTGAATGGTATTTCCTGGCAGTCGATAATTACAACAATACGGGTTACAGGGGGACATTTACCCTTTGTGCCAATGACCAGGTGGATTATGACTTTAAGCTGGGAGCCATTGAACTTACCGATATCGATAACTGGTGCTCAACCCAGCAGGCCTATACAACACTGGGGGCATCTGCGGATGAGTTGGCCGGGATCTGTTGGCCTAATGGGCCCGGGTTTAACCGCTGGTTCAAGTTCCAGGCAACCTCCAGTATGTTCCAGGCTACGGTGAAGACAGGAGGGGACGATGGAACCATGCGTTACATCATGACTGCTCTTTGGGATAACCTGGGCAATGAGTTAGCCTGCCAGGTTTATACCTCTGATTATTCTGATGTGAATGTAGGGGCAACTTCCCTTACTCCTGGGGAATGGTATTACCTGAGTGTTGACAATTACAACAACACAGGATATCGTGGAACATTCTCACTCTGTGTGGATGATACGGTTGATTATGACTTTGTGGAGGCAGCGCATGTTGTTTCCAATATTGTGGATTACTGTTCTGCAAATGCACAGTTTACCACTTTGGGTGCTACCGCCGACCAGGCTAAAGGCTCCTGCTGGCAGAATGGTCCCAACTACAATCGTTGGTTCAGGTTCCAGGCAACCGCTTCGGGAGAGGTGACCATTAAAGTGAAGACAGGCGGAGCTGAAGGGAGTATGCAATATGCCATGCTGGCACTATGGGATACCACCCTGGCCCAACTGGCTTGTAAACCCTACATTGGACAATATAGTGATATTGAATTGGCTTATACCGGGTTAGTCCCCGGTGAATGGTATTTTGTTTCGGTTGATAATTCATCAAATAGCGGATATCGCGGAACCTTTACTCTCTGCATTGATGATGAGATCAGCTATGATTTCTTTGCCGGAGCCATTGAACTCAATGATCTTGATGGTTGGTGTTCAGACTATGCGGTATATTCTACCGTAAGTGCAACACCTGATGAAAGCATGGGCTCCTGCTGGCCTAATGGTCCCAATTCCAACCGCTGGTTCCGTTTCCAGGCAACCTCTCCTGATATTGCTGTGCAGGTACGCACCGGAGGAATTGAAGGTTCAGCAAGAAGACTTGATATTGCGCTGTGGGATACACTTAAGGCTGAACTGGCCTGTGCCCGCTGGGTAACCGATTATGGGGATGAAGAGGTTTACGCCACGGGTTTAACCGTGGGTGACTGGTATTACATATCGGTAGATAATGCTGTAGGTGGAACCCCGGGAACTTTCTCGCTTTGCATTACCGACCATGCTGTTAATGATTTCCTTGCCGATGCCATTACCATTACCGATCTGAACAACTGGTGTGCAGAGGATGCACAATACAGCAACGTGCTTGGAACTGACGATGAGACCCAGGGCTCATGCTGGACAGGTGTGGACAATAAGAATGTTTGGTTCAGGTTCCTGGCGACATCCAGCAAAGCGACCATAAAGGTTACCACAGGAGGTGATTACGGCCAGATGGTCAATCAGCAGGTTGCAATTTGGGATGGTCTTGGCACAGAAATAGCCTGTGCCGGTCCATATGCCGGTCAGGGTGAACTGATCATACTTCCCACCGGTATGACCCAGGGAGACTGGTATTATATTTCAGTGGACGATGACAACACTCCAGGAACCTTTAGTCTCTGTGTAGACGATACCATTGATTATGACTATCCCGAGGGAGCCTTTGAGATAAACAGTCCGGAGAACTGGTGCTCGCCCGACGCAGGGTTTAGCAATGCAGGTGCAACAGCAGATATCCAGAGTGGAAGTTGCTGGGATGGAGCTAATTACCAGAATGTCTGGTTCACTTTTATTGCCCCGGCCTCCACCATAAATATCTCGGTCAAAACCGGTTCTACTTATGGTTCCATGAACCGTCAGCAAATTGCGTTATTTGATGTTGCACTCAATGAAGTAGCTTGTGCCTGGCCACAACTAAGTACTGGAATTCGAACCCTCCAGATCGATACCCTTACCCCGGGGAACAGGTATTATATTGCAGTGGACAACGGGGAAGCCAACGGGGGGAATGCAGGAACATTTACTTTATGCGTTGATACCACTCTTACCTACGATTACAGATCAGGGGCAGTTGAGGTGCCACATGTTTACTGTAGCGATGATGCCGGGTATACCCTTGTCCAGGCCACTGAAGATCAGGGAGCAGCTTCCTGCTGGGGAAGTTCGGCACTTACCAATGTTTGGTTCAAATTCCAGGCCACCACTCCCTATGTGACGGTCTCTCTTAAATCCGGGGGGATTTATGGAACCCTGCAAAGGGGACAGATGGCTATTTGGAATGCCAGTGATGAGGAAGTTTCGTGCCGGGCGGCGGTAATCAGGAACGGTACGCTTCTGATGATGGCCGATTCCCTTAGTGTGGGAAGCTGGTACTGGATTGCGGTGGATATGAATGAGGATGCCTCAGACGATTTACTGGGCTCCTTCTCTCTTTGTTTGCAAGATGCTCTGGGCTATGACCTGAGAGGCGGTGCACTTGAGATTCCGCATGATTACGGTTGCTCAGGAGATGCCGCATTCTCCAATGCACAGGCCACCGATGATGGTGGGATAGGAACTTGCTGGGGTACCAGTAACGGCAATAATAATGTATGGTTCAAATTTCAGGCTACCACTCCTTATGCCAAGGTAGAGCTTAAGACAGGAAATGTCTATGGAAGTATGCTCAGGGGACAAATGGCCATTTTTAATGCAGCCAATCAGGAAGTTGCCTGCGTTGGAGATATTGTCTATAGCGGCACCACACTTTTGCTTACAGACACCCTTACCGTAGGAGACTGGTACTGGATTTCTGTGGATGATGATCAGAATAGCGGAACATTCAGTCTTTGCCTGGATAATCAACTGGATTATGATTATTTCGGTGGAGCGCTGGAAATCACCCACGATTTTGGTTGTTCAGCCGATGCGGAATTCTCCAATTTCCAGGCAACACCCGACCAGCTTCCCGGAAGTTGCTGGGGGAGCTACAATACGTTAAAAAATGTTTGGTTTAAATTCCAGGCCACCACACCATATGCCACCGTTCAGGTGAAAACCGGAAGCATCTATGGAAACATGCAAAGGGCGCAAATGGCTATGTGGAATGCTTCAATGAATGAGGTGGTTTGTACGGGCGACCTTGTTGATCAAGGACTGACTGAAATGGTCATTGACACATTAACTGTTGGCAACTGGTACTGGATTTCAGTGGATGATGATTATGTGAGCGGATCGTTTACTTTCTGCCTGGATAATCAATTAACTTTTGATTACCTGGCCGGTGCCGAGGAGATTTCTCATGATATGGAATGTTCTTCTGACGCAGCCTATACAAATCTCTATGCAACTGCTGATGAAATTCCCGGTTCATGTTGGGGTAGCTATAATGGTACCAAAAATGTTTGGTTTAAGTTCCAGGCCCTTTCCAGGTTCCTCACTTTCAATGTAAAAACTGGCAGCATTTATGGGAATATGCAAAGGGCCCAAATGGCACTTTTTAACAGTGCAGGTCAGGAGGTAGCCTGTGTACCCGATCTGGTTTCAACCGGAACCAATAGATTATCAGCGGATACCCTTAATCCGGGTGACTGGTACTATATTGCTGTGGATGATGATTATGTTTCGGGAAGTTTCACCATTTGCATATCTGATCAGCCCACAAACGATTATTGGGAGGGTGCTGTTGAATTGGCTCATGATTATGGTTGTTCGCCCGATCAGGCATATTCCAATCTGCTTGCCACTCCCGATATGTTACCGGGGAGTTGCTGGGGTACGTCAAATAGTTTGAATAATGTATGGTTCAAGTTCCTGGCCACTACAACAAGTGTTACTGCCGAACTGAAGACCGGGGGGGTATATGGTAATATGCAAAGAGGCCAGATGGCCTTGTGGAATGATGCCTTCCAGGAGGTAGCCTGTGTTGGAGACCTTTTAACCCAGGGAATCACCTCCATGAGTATGGATTCACTGACAGTTGGGAACTGGTATTATATCTCCGTAGATGACGATCAGGTAAGCGGTTCATTTACCCTTTGCCTCTCCGATCGGGCCTCTTATGATTTCTTTGGCGGGGCACTTGAATTGGCACATAATGGCGGTTGCTCATCTGATGCGGCATACAGCAATTACCTGGCTACTGCCGACAGGAGCATGGCAAGTTGCTGGACCGGTGTTAATCCTGTGGATAATAAAAATGTCTGGTTTAAATTCCAGGCACTCACCAACGAAGTAACCCTTACAATCAGGAACTATAGCATATATGGTAGCATGCGCTATCCCCAGGCAGCACTTTGGACTGCAACAGGTGCAGAGGTCAAATGCCTGCCAAGAATCCTGAACAGTAGTACTTCTACCTTAAGTTTCGACGGACTCACATTAGGAGACTGGTACTATGTTTCAGTGGATGATGCCAATACGCCAGGATCCTTTACGCTATGTATAAATGATTTTGTGAATTATGATTACAAAGCCGGTGCATATGAAATTGTTACACCTGTAAGATGGTGCTCTGCAGATGCACAATTCAATAACTATTTCGGCACACCCGATGAATTACCCGGAGCTTGTTGGGCTGGTGGTCAGAATCAGAATGTCTGGTTCAAATTCACTGCCATCTCCGCTAATGTGAAGATTACTGTTAAGAATGGCACAACCTTTGGTAATCTTGTGGATCTCCAGGCGGCCCTCTGGAACCAGGATGGTGATGAGTTAGATTGTTCAACCACAGAGGGTAATTACACACACATCAGCCTGTCATCCGATACCCTGACCATCGGAAATACATACTATATTTCGGTGGACGACAGTCAGAATCCGGGAACCTTCGCAATTTGCGTGGATGCAGATCCACTAAATGCCACTTTGGTGGGAACAAATGTGACTTGTAATGGGGCAGATGATGGATCCATTACTGTGACTCCCGAAGGAGGAACCGGTTCCGGTTATGGTTATTCCTGGACGCGCAATGGTGTTCCATATGTAGGCGGAAGCAGTATTACCGGTCTTGATCCTGCTATTTACCAGGTGACGTAAGAGATTTGGGCGATCCGGTGACAACTGTAATTCTGTCTTACACCGTCACTGAAAATCCCGCGCTGACTCTTTCAATGTCCAAAACCAATGCTGGATGTCCCGGCTCCCTGGATGGATCCGTGACAGCAAATCCTGGAGGAGGATCCGGATCAGGATTCACTTATTCCTGGTTCAGAAATGGCATTCCTATAGCTAATATCACACAGACTTTGCTCAATGTGGATGCAGCAACATACAGTGTGATCGTATCTGATTTTGGATCTCCGGCGTGCACCATTACCAATAGCATCGTTGTGCTTAATACCAATACGATTTCAACTGCTCCCACTGGTTTTACCGTTGCAAACAATAATACATGCCAGGGTACATCGAAGACACTTTCAGTGACGGGGGGAAGTTTGGGAACGGGTGCAGTCTGGAACTGGTACACCGATCCAGGCTTCACAAGTAGTTCAGGTCTTGGAGCTTCAATTTCTGTTGATCCGGCTATTAGCACAACTTATTATGTACGGGCCGAGGGATTATGTAATATTACCTCCAATGCCAGTGCTCTTGTTACGGTTCGTGTACCCTCGATTGATCCGACAGGTATCAATCTGACCAACGATGATGAGTGTGTCGGAGTAAGTAAAACACTAACGGTTCAGGGTGGCAGTCTTGGTGATGGCGCCAGCTGGGAGTGGTACACCGATGCAGGGTTTACAGCCTCAGCGGGCAGCGGAATATCGATTACGGTTGATCCGCTTGGTAAGCACGACCTATTATGTAAGGGCGGAGGGTGACTGCAATAATACCAATGCAGTGAGCCGGCTGGTTACGGTTCGTGTACCCTCGACCAATCCGACGGGCATTAATCTGACCAATGACAACACCTGTCCGGGAACATCCAAGGTACTGACCGTAGTGGGCGGCAGCCTGGGTGATGGTGCTGCCTGGTACTGGTACTCCGATGCAAGTCTGACTACACTGGTAGGAACCGGGGCATCGATTACGGTTGATCCGCTTGTAAGCAGGACCTATTATGTAAGGGCACAGGGCGACTGTAATACGACCAATGCAGTAAACCAGCTGGTCACGGTTCGCGTACCCTCGACCGATCCGACGGGCATAACAATAGTTGGAGACAACACTTGTTCAGGTACATCCAAGTCACTGACGGTTCAGGGTGGCAGCCTAGGTGATGGTGCTGCCTGGTACTGGTACACCGATGCAGGGTTCTCCACACTGGTAGGAACCGGGGTATGAGGGCGACTGTAATACGACCAACGCAGTAAACCAGCTGGTCACGGTTCGCGTACCCTCGACCGATCCGACAGGCATTAATCATAGACCAATGACAACACTTGTTCAGGTACATCCAAGTCATTGACGGTTCAGGGAGGCAGTTTAGGTGATGGAGCTAACTGGTACTGGTACACCGATGCAGGGTTCTCCACACTGGTTGGAACCGGGGCATCGATTACGGTTGATCCGCTTGTAAGCACGACCTATTATGTAAGGGCGGAGGGTGACTGCAATAATACCAATGCAGTAAGCCGGCTTGTTACGGTTCGTGTACCCTCGATCGCTCCTACGGGCATTAATCTGACCAATGACAATACCTGTCCAGGTACATCCAAAGTACTGACCGTAGTGGGTGGCAGTCTTGGTGATGGCGCCAGCTGGGAGTGGTACACTGATGCAGGGTTTACAGCCTCAGCGGGCAGCGGATTATCGATTACGGTTGATCCTTTGGTAAGCACGACCTATTATGTAAGAGCCGAGGGTGACTGCAATAATACCAATGCAGTGAGCCGTCTGGTGACGGTTCTTGTACCCTCGATTGCTCCGACGGGCATAACCCTGACCAATGACAACACTTGTTCAGGAACATCCAAAGTACTGACCGTAGTGGGCGGCAGTCTTGGTGATGGCGCCAGCTGGGAGTGGTACACCGATGCAGGGTTTACAGCCTCAGCGGGCAGCGGAATATCAATTACGGTTGATCCACTTGTAAGCACGACCTATTATGTAAGGGCGGAGGGTGACTGCAATAATACCAATGCAGTGAGCCGGCTGGTTACGGTTCTTGTACCCTCGACTGATCCGACAGGTATTAATCTGACCAACGATGATGAGTGTGTCGGAGTAAGTAAAACACTAACGGTTCAGGGTGGCAGTCTTGGTGATGGCGCCAGCTGGGAGTGGTACACCGATGCAGGGTTTACAGCCTCAGCGGGCAGCGGAATATCGATTACGGTTGATCCGCTTGTAAGCACGACCTATTATGTAAGGGCGGAGGGTGACTGCAATAATACCAATGCAGTGAGCCGGCTGGTTACGGTTCGTGTACCCTCGACCAATCCGACGGGCATTAATCTGACCAATGACAACACCTGTCCGGGAACATCCAAAGTACTGACCGTAGTGGGCGGCAGTCTTGGTGATGGTGCTGCCTGGTACTGGTACTCCGATGCAAGTCTGACTACACTGGTAGGAACCGGGGCATCGATTACGGTTGATCCGCTTGTAAGCAGGACCTATTATGTAAGGGCACAGGGCGACTGTAATACGACCAACGCAGTAAACCAGCTGGTCACGGTTCGCGTACCCTCGACCGATCCGACGGGCATAACAATAGTTGGAGATAACACTTGTTCAGGTACATCCAAGTCATTGACGGTTCAGGGTGGCAGTTTAGGTGATGGTGCTGCCTGGTACTGGTACACCGATGCAGGGTTCTCCACACTGGTTGGAACCGGGGCATCGATTACGGTTGATCCGCTTGTAAGCACGACTTACTATGTAAGGGCGGAGGGTGACTGCAATAATACCAATGCAGTAAGCCGGCTGGTCACGGTTCGTGTACCCTCGACCGATCCTACGGGCATTAATCTGACCAATGACAATCACCTGTTCAGGAACATCCAAAGTACTGACGGTAGTGGGTGGCAGTCTTGGTGATGGCGCCAGCTGGGAGTGGTACACTGATGCAGGGTTTACAGCCTCAGCGGGCAGCGGAGTATCAATTACGGTTGATCCGCTTGTAAGCACGACCTATTATGTAAGGGCCGAGGGTGACTGCAATAATACCAATGCAGTAAGCCGGCTGGTGACGGTTCGTGTACCCTCGACTGCTCCGACGGGCATTAATCTGACCAATGACAACACTTGTTCGGGAACATCCAAGGTACTGACCGTAGTGGGTGGCAGTCTTGGTGATGGCGCCAGCTGGGAGTGGTACACCGATGCAGGGTTTACAGCCTCAGCGGGCAGCGGAGTATCAATTACGGTTGATCCACTTGTAAGCACGACCTATTATGTAAGGGCCGAGGGTGACTGCAACAATACCAATGCAGTGAAGCCGGCTGGTCACGGTTCTTGTACCCTCGACTGATCCGACAGGTATAAATCTGACCAACGATGATGAGTGTGTCGGAGTAAGTAAAACACTAACGGTACAGGGTGGCAGTCTTGGTGATGGCGCCAGCTGGGAGTGGTACACCGATGCAGGGTTTACAGCCTCAGCGGGCAGCGGAATATCGATTACGGTTGATCCGCTTGTAAGCACGACCTATTATGTAAGGGCGGAGGGTGACTGCAATAATACCAATGCAGTAAGCCGGCTGGTTACGGTTCGTGTACCCTCGACCAATCCGACGGGCATTAATCTGACCAATGACAACACCTGTCCGGGAACATCCAAGGTACTGACCGTAGTGGGCGGCAGCCTGGGTGATGGTGCTGACTGGTACTGGTACTCCGATGCAAGTCTGACTACACTGGTAGGAACCGGGGCATCGATTACGGTTGATCCGCTTGTAAGCAGGACCTATTATGTAAGGGCACAGGGCGACTGTAATACGACCAATGCAGTAAACCAGCTGGTCACGGTTCGCGTACCCTCGACCGATCCGACGGGCATTAACCTGACCAATGACAACACTTGTTCAGGTACATCCAAAGTCATTGACGGTTCAGGGTGGCAGTCTAGGTGATGGAGCTAACTGGTACTGGTACACCGATGCAGGGTTCTCCACACTGGTTGGAACCGGGGCATCGATTACGGTTGATCCGGTTGTAAGCACGACTTACTATGTAAGGGCGGAGGGTGACTGCAATAATACCAATGCAGTAAGCCGGCTGGTTACGGTTCGTGTACCCTCGACCGATCCGACAGGTATAAATCTGACCAATGACAACACCTGTTCGGGAACATCCAAAGTACTGACCGTAGTGGGTGGCAGTCTTGGTGATGGCGCCAGCTGGGAGTGGTACACTGATGCAGGGTTTACAGCCTCAGCGGGCAGCGGAATATCGATTACGGTTGATCCGCTTGTAAGCACGACCTATTATGTAAGGGCCGAGGGTGACTGCAATAATACCAATGCAGTGAGCCGGCTGGTGACGGTTCGTGTACCCTCGATTGCTCCGACGGGCATTAATCTGACCAATGACAACACTTGTTCAGGAACATCCAAAGTACTGACCGTAGTGGGTGGCAGTCTTGGTGATGGCGCCAGCTGGGAGTGGTACACCGATGCAGGGTTTACAGCCTCAGCGGGCAGCGGGGTATCAATTACGGTTGATCCACTTGTAAGCACGACCTATTATGTAAGGGCCGAGGGTGACTGCAACAATACCAATGCAGTGAGCCGGCTGGTTACGGTTCTTGTACCCTCGATTGATCCGACGGGTATTAATCTGACCAACGATGATGAGTGTGTCGGAGTAAGTAAAACACTAACGGTACAGGGTGGCAGTCTTGGTGATGGCGCCAGCTGGGAGTGGTACACCGATGCAGGGTTTACAGCCTCAGCGGGCAGCGGAATATCGATTACGGTTGATCCGCTTGTAAGCACGACCTATTATGTAAGGGCGGAGGGTGACTGCAATAATACCAATGCAGTGAGCCGGCTGGTCACGGTTCGTGTACCCTCGACCAATCCGACGGGCATTAATCTGACCAATGACAACACCTGTCCGGGAACATCCAAAGTACTGACCGTAGTGGGCGGCAGCCTGGGTGATGGTGCTGCCTGGTACTGGTACTCCGATGCAGGTCTGACTACACTTGTAGGAACCGGGGCATCGATTACGGTTGATCCGCTTGTAAGCAGGACCTATTATGTAAGGGCACAGGGCGACTGTAATACGACCAATGCAGTAAACCAGCTGGTCACGGTTCGCGTACCCTCGACCGATCCGACGGGCATCAATATTACCAATGACAACACTTGTTCAGGTACATCCAAAGTACTGACCGTACTGGGTGGCAGTTTAGGTGATGGAGCTACCTGGTACTGGTACACCGATGCAGGGTTCTCCACACTGGTGGGAACCGGGGCATCGATTACGGTTGATCCGCTTGTAAGCACGACCTATTATGTAAGGGCGGAGGGTGACTGCAATAATACCAATGCAGTAAGCCGTCTGGTTACGGTTCGTGTACCCTCGACCGATCCAACGGGCATTAATCTGACCAACGATGATGAGTGTGTCGGAGTAAGTAAAACACTAACGGTACAGGGTGGCAGTCTTGGTGACGGCGCCAGCTGGGAGTGGTACACCGATGCCGGGTTTACAGCCTCAGCGGGCAGCGGATTATCGGTTACGGTTGATCCGCTTGGTAAGCACGACCTATTATGTAAGGGCAGAGGGCGACTGCAATAATACCAATGCAGTAAGCCGGCTGGTCACGGTTCGTGTACCCTCGACCGCTCCGACGGGCATTAATCTGACCAATGACAACACCTGTCCGGGAACATCCAAAGTACTGACCGTAGTGGGCGGCAGCCTGGGTGATGGTGCTGCCTGGTACTGGTACTCCGATGCAAGTCTGACTACACTGGCAGGAACCGGGGCATCGATTACAGTTGATCCGCTTGTAAGCACGACCTATTATGTAAGGGCTGAGGGTGACTGCAATAATACCAATGCAGTAAGCCGGCTTGTTACGGTTCTAGTAGCCTCGACCGATCCGACGGGCATCAATCTTACCAATGACAACACTTGTACAGGTACATCCAAAGTACTGACCTTAGTGGGCGGCAGTCTTGGTGATGGTGCCAGCTGGGAGTGGTACACCGATGCAGGGTTTACAGCCTCAGCGGGCAGCGGAATATCAATTACGGTTGATCCGCTTGTAAGCACGACTTACTATGTAAGGGCGGAGGGCGACTGCAATAATACCAATGCAGTAAGCCGGCTGGTCACGGTTCGTGTACCCTCGACCGATCCGACAGGCATCAATCTGACCAATGACAACACTTGTTCAGGAACATCCAAAGTACTGACCGTAGTGGGCGGCAATCTGGGTGATGGCGCCAGCTGGGAGTGGTACACCGATGCAGGGTTTACAGCCTCAGCGGGCAGCGGAATATCGATTACGGTTGATCCGCTTGTAAGCACGACCTATTATGTAAGAGCGGAGGGTGACTGTAATACCACTACAGGTATCAGTGTTCTTGTGACGGTGAGTATATCATCTGTTGATCCGACCGGTGTGACCGTCCTCAATGATGGCACCTGTGTTGGAACAGGAAAGATCCTGACCATTGTAGAAGGTAGTCTGGGTAACAATGCCAGCTGGGAGTGGTACAGCGATGCCGGATTCACTGTATCAGTGGGCAGCGGCCCATCGATAACAATAGATCCGGATACCTCCGCCACCTACTATGTCAGGGCCGAGGGTGACTGTAATACTACCACCGGTATCAGTGTAGATGTGACGGTAAGCACATCATCAACGGATCCGACCGGTGTGACCGTTTTAAATGATAATACCTGCTTTGGTACCGGCAAGGAGTTAACTGTGATTGGAGGTATTCTTGGTGTGAATGCAACCTGGGAGTGGTACAGTGATGCCACATTCAGCACCTCGGCAGGCAGTGGTTCATCGATAATTGTCGATCCGGTTTCAACATCAACATACTTTGTGAGAGCAGAGGGGACCTGTAACACAACCAATTCCATCGAACAACAGGTTATAGTGAAACTACCCTCCATTGCTCCTGATGAAGCATCAGTGAATATAGGGGAATTCTGCGAGGGGGAGGTTGATGAAATTATCCTGACCTACACCGGAGGACTTCTCGGTGATGGCGCTGTAGCTAACTGGTATACAGATTCAAACTTAACCGGACCCGTAGTTGCAACCGGGAATAATATCACCATTTCAGCTCCAACTGATACAACAATTTACTATGTAAGATTCGAAGGAGATTGTGACACAACAGAGGCGGTTAGTGTTCAGATCATTGTAAATCCCATGGCAATGCCGGTAATCACTGGTCAATCTGAGGTTTGCGAGCCAGATGAGGTTGATTATATGGTAACCGGGTTTGAAGGTTCTCTCTTTACCTGGAGTGTTACCGGAGGAACAATTATGGGGGACGCGTTTGGTGAGAGTATTACTGTGATCTGGACTGGAGAGGGAGCCGGAACAATAAATGTAACTGAGACTACCACGGGTGGTTGTATCGGTACATTCAATTCTGATGTGGCTAAATACCTATCCCCTGTTGCCTTCGAAATTGAGAGCAAGGGTGGAGTGATCTGTAAAGGTGAGGAAGGCGTGGTATATCACATTAATGGTTTGGAGAATTCTGTGTTTGAGTGGACAGTTGAAGAGGGGACAATTACAGACGATATTGGTGATTCAATCCTTGTAGACTGGGACGTCCCTAAGGGCAGCTATCATGTATGGGTAGTGGAGACTACTGAGCATGGTTGTTCAGGAGATACCCTAAGCCTGATGGTCCAGGTGGAAGCGCCTGATCTGGAAATGGGTGAGGACCCATACATTTGTGACGGTGATATGTATACCATTGATTTCTCCGGTGAGTTCAATTCATACCTTTGGAGCGACGGTAGTACGGATGAATCTTACAGCACCTCGGAGGAGGGCTGGATAGGCCTTACGGCAGGAGACATGCACAACTGTTTTGTTTCCGATAGCATATACCTGTCGGTTCATGCTCTTCCGGTGGTAGATCTCGGAATTGATATCTATTTGTGTGGCGATGCCGGTTTGATCCTTGACGCAGGTGATGATGGAACCGTATATAGCTGGTCGACCGGGGACAGGAGCCAGGAAATTACAATTTACCAGGGTGACCGTCAGGTGATAAGTGTCATTGTCGAGGATGAATACGGTTGTATCTCCATGGATACTATAGTGGTGGATGAGTGCAATGCAGAGTACTATTTCAGGGATATTCCAACAGCCATAACTCCAAATGGCGATGGAGTCAATGATCTCTGGAATATAGAGAAACTTGCTGCTTATACACAAGCTGAAGTTGAGATTTACGACCGGTGGGGAACCCTGGTGTGGAAATCGGAACCAGGTTATTCAGAGCCTTGGAATGGAAAGAATAAGAATGGGAACGAGGTTCCCATGGATTCATACCATTTTGTCATCACACTGAATATTGGAAGCAAGGACAGAATTACTGGAATAATAACGGTTATCAAGTAGGAAAAAGAGACTATGAAAAGAATATTCTATTTGGTGATTCTGCTGAAAATCTTCACTTCGGAAGGCATAGCCCAGCAGGTACCTCTTTACAGCCAGTATATGCTCAATGGGTTTCTGCTAAACCCAGCCGTTGCCGGATCAGAGGGCTATACTGCAGTGAACCTTACAGTCAGGGAACAGTGGATAGGATTTGCAAATTCGCCGGGTACCTATGCACTGAGCTTCCAGACAAGGCTTATGAAGAATAGTTATATCTCCAGAGGATCATCGGTAAAAAGGAGACATACAACAGGCTCAAGAAGTGGTAAAGTTGGTCTTGGAGGCTATTTATTTAATGACCGAAACGGTGCAGTTTCCCGGATCGGGTTTAAGGGGTCGTACGCCTATCACATTAACTTCCCTCAGTCTCAACTCTCCTTCGGACTATCTCTGATAGCATATCAATTCCGGCTGGATGAGGAGTTGATTAAGCTGGAAAATCCCGGGGATGATCTTTGGCTCGGAGCCAATAAGGCAGTATTCATTCCGGATGCTGATGCAGGGGTATATTATTCAGCCAGGAATTATTGGGCGGGTTTTTCTGTGGACCAATTATTTGAATCCACTTTGAAAATTGGGGATTCAGGCTATGACCGATATAAGATGGAGCGAAACTATTACCTGATGGGTGGATACGATTTCGAGGTAAGAAGGGACATTATACTCTCCCCGACATCATTGATTAAATTTTCGGAAAGTGGGAAATTACAGGCTGAAATTAACACTAAATTTTTCTATCAGCAATCGTACTGGGCCGGATTAGGTTACAGGACCGGTCAGGCGATTGTTGTTATGGCCGGAGTTAGTGTCGATAAGTTGGTTTTCGGGTATGCTTTTGATATTGGACTGAACAGCATTATGAAGCATAGTTACGGTACCCATGAATTCACTTTCATCGCAAAATTTGGGGACAATGCCCGGCGGTATCGCTGGCTGAATCGTTTCTAATTTCAAGAGCTATATAACCATTGGTTGAACCGCTATTAATCCTGTTCACTTACCGATAAAAGGAGTCCGTTCGCCGATTTTAAGTTTCCATTCTAATATCCCGGGTTTACATTTGAGATAAATTAACAACGATATATGATGGAGAGAGAATCACAATACTTTAAGAGATCTGGAAGGGCACATTTGTTACTGGGAATTGTGCTGATGTTTCTTGGTTTGTTCTTGATCGCCGATTTGGCTGACATTATTCCCTGGAGAATGAGGGATTTTATTTTTACCTGGCAGGCCCTATTGATTTTACTTGGAATCATCTTCATTGCAAATAAGGAGAGCAAAGGAACGGGGGTTATCCTGATTGCCATTGGTGGGTTCTTCCTCCTCCCCAGGTTTTTTGAGTTACCACACTACTGGCGTTCACTTTTTTGGCCCAGTATGTTGATTATCCTTGGACTGGTGGTAATTTTCGGGGGAAGGTCACATGGTGGGAAGAAAGCCATCTTCGGTAATAACAGTCGATCTTCTGCTGAGGACTATCTGGATGATGTTGCTGTTTTTGGCGGAGGTGACCGGACCGTTACCTCACAGAAATTCCAGGGTGGAAAGATTACACATATTTTTGGCGGATCCAAGTACGATTTCTCCCGGGCCAGGCTTGCTCCGGGTGAGAATCATCTCGAATTGGTTCTGGCATTTGGGGGTACAAAGCTAATTGTTCCTGAAGAGTGGGACATAAGAATTGAGATTACCTCAGTTTTTGGTGGCTTTTCCGATAAACGGGTAAGATCAATTATTGAGAAGGACCGTGAGAAAACATTGGTTATCACTGGTGTGAATGTATTTGGGGGTGGAGAAATCGTAAATTATATCTAAGCATGAGCCATCCCATAACCGGACGGCGAAAGTCGCTCCTGATCTATGGAATAATATGGTTGGTGATCTCTGCGGTACATGGATTGTCATTCTGGTATTTTCAGAGATTTTCAATTTCCGTCATTGTTACAGATGCCCTGATCTCCGAATTGGTGTTCTCATTCCTGGGACTATTGGCCTGGTACCCCACAAGGTATATCCCGTTCCAGCGCAGCACTCCAATTTACTCTGTTCTGGCCCATGTAGTTGCCGGATTGCTGGTGCTCGCTACCTGGATGTTTGTATCGGTTGGGTTTCTTAATATCTTATTTAGCCAGGATTTTGAATATTTGGAGTTTCTTGACAATTCACTGGTCTGGAGGGGAATGTTGGGCGGATTGATTTACCTTGTGCTGGTACTGGTCTATTACCTGTCATCTTCGGCCGAAAAGTTACAGGAGAGAACTCGTCAGGAGGAGCAATTGAAAAACCTGGTACGGGAGACCGAATTAAACATGCTCAAATCTCAAATCAATCCGCATTTTCTCTTTAACTCACTTAATTCAATCGCCTCTCTGACGATGTCAAGTCCGGCCGAAGCCCGTGATATGATCATTCGTCTTTCAGATTTCCTTCGCTATTCACTGAAACACAGGAAGAACGAATTTGTACCACTTTCTGAAGAGCTGGGACGTATGAAAGATTACCTTGCCATCGAAAAAGTTAGGTTTGGTGACAAACTCAGGTATGAGTTTATAATTGACCCTGCATGCGAACAGTTTCCGGTACCAACCATGATTTTCCAGCCTCTTTTTGAAAATGCCATTCGCCATAGTGTTTATGAGAGTATTGAACCTGTAAACGTAAGATTTGAATGTGCTCCGGAAGCAAATGTCATGAGAACCGTTGTTATTAATGATTATGATCCGGAGGTCCCCACCCGAAGAGGTACAGGAGTCGGACTGCAAAATGTGCGGCAACGAATCGAACTGGCTTATGAGGGTAAGGGTTCTGTCCGCTGGAAGGGAGAGGATGGAAAATTTTCTGTCAGCATTATATTTCCACGTATATTGGCAAAAAGATGAAAAAGTATAGAACCCTCATCATTGAAGATGAGAAACCCGCACGGGATCTGCTTAAAGTCTACCTTGAAGAGTTTGACCAAGTCGAACTCCTGGGAGAATATGACAATGGTTTTGATGGTCTGAAAGCGGTCAATGAATTGAAGCCCGATGTGATATTTCTGGATGTGCAGATGCCCAAGCTCACTGGATTTGAGATGCTTGAGGTGCTGGAGCACAACCCGGAGGTGATCTTCACCACTGCATATGACCAATACGCTATCCAGGCTTTTGAACAAAACGCGGTTGACTATTTGTTAAAACCCTTTTCCAGAGAGCGTTTCAGGGAAGCAATTGAGAGACTCGATGCGAGGGAGAGAGGCAGCATCGAAAAGATAAAGATTCACCTGGCCGACGGGGATGAGAAGTTGCACCGGGTGGTTATTAAGAAGTCAGGCAGAATCCACGTTTTCTCCACAGGTGAAATAAATTTCCTTGAGGCACAGGATGACTATGTGATGATCTATACAGGTGAGGGGAAGTACCTTAAACAGCAGACCATGAAGTATTTTGAGAAGCACCTGGATCCAGACCAGTTTATCAGAGTGCACAGGTCCTATATCGTTAACATCAGCAGAATTGAGCGCATAGAGCCCTATGAAAAGAGCAATTTTATACTGATATTAAAGGATGGAAATAAGATTCCTGTCAGCAGGAGTGGTATGCAGCAGTTGAAAGAGAATCTTGATTTTTAAAAGAGACGATGATGAGCCTACAAATTGATGAGAAGAACCTTGACAAGTTTATCGTGGTGGGCGACAGGGTCCTGATCAAGCCCAAGAACCAGCAGGACAGAACCAAGTCAGGACTCTATCTTCCACCGGGTGTTCATGAACGGGAAAAGATTCATAGTGGTTATGTGTTGAGAGTGGGGCCGGGTTATCCCATTCCGGCTTTTCAGGATGCCGAGGAACCCTGGAAGAACAAGGGCGATGCGGTGAAGTATGTACCCCTGCAGCCTAAGGAGGGGGACCTGGCCATTTATCTTCAGAAAAGTGGTTATGAAATAGAGTTCAATAATGAAAAATATGTGATCATCCCGCATTCGGCAATCCTGATGCTGATCAGGGATGAGGATTTGTTAAAGTAACTGTGCATGGGAAGTGGCGGAAGCAGGAGGTAAGGTGGTCGTTTACCAGACCGGTGGCCTGAAGGTGGGCATAAATAATTGTGGATCCCAGGAATTTAAAACCCTTCTTTTTCAGGTCCTTAGAGATGGTGTCTGAAAGGGGTGTGGTAGCAGGAATTTGTGATTGATCCTGGAACCGATTGACCACCTGTTTGCCCTCTACAAATCCCCAGAGATAGTTGCAAAAACTCCCGTACTCTGCACAAATTTCCAAAAATCTCTGAGCATTATTAATGGATGATTCTATCTTCTTGCGATTCCTGATGATCCCGGAATCTGAGAGCATCAACCCGATTTTCATCTCATCGTATCCTGCCACCCGTTGGGCATCAAACCCATCGTAAAGTCTGCGATACCCCTCTCTGCGCTTGAGGATTGTCAACCAACTTAGTCCGGCCTGTGCAGATTCTAATACGAGAAATTCAAATTGTTTCCGATCGTCATGTACTGGTACTCCCCATTCGGAATCGTGATATTCCATATAGATGGGGTCGGAGTGGCACCAGTCGCATCGGATCACTTTTTCTGCATTGAGTTGGTCTGCCATTCGGAGTTTAATTTATTTGGATCAAATATACATTAAGGCTCCTCTAAGTATTCTGGATATGGGAAATAAAGTTTATTGTATCTTTGTATCACAGCTCATATATATTTTTTGTTATTGATTGTGAAAAGAATAACAGAAGAAAACTTTAAATTGTTATACAGCGAATGAACATCTATCGCACCGATTTGCATATTCACTCAGTTCTTTCACCCTGCGGTGACCTTGAGATGAGCCCCGGTAATATTGTGGAGCAGGCTGCGCGTAAAGGATTGGATATTATTGCTGTGACCGACCATAATCATATGGGTAATGCAAAGCTTACCAGGGAGTTGGGTGCTAGAAAAGGAATCTGGGTAGTATATGGTGCCGAGGTTTGTACACAGGAGGAAGTTCATTGCCTGACTTTATTTGATACCAACGAGCAATTGGATGCATTCCAGAAACTACTTGATGAGAGTATACTGAAAATTCCATACGATGCAGTAAAATTGGGATGCCAGTTGATTGTTGATGAATCGGAGCAGATTCTTGAAGAGATCACTCATTCACTCTATCCGGGTGTGGGATGGGAGATCGGAGAGACGGCCAGAATCGTGCACGACCTGGGCGGACTTTTTATTCCAGCCCATGTGGACCGGTCTATGAACGGGCTTTATGCACAGCTCGGTATGTGGCCAAAAGGTCTTGATGTTGACGGAGTGGAGATCTTCCGGTATACTTCAAAAGAGAAAGCTGTAAAGGATCATCAGGAGCTTTCATCCCTTACACTGATTCATAATTCGGATGCACATTTCCTGGCAGATATCGGACGTTGTTACAACCGTATTGTGATGAAAAACAAAGATTTCAGTGAGCTCCGGATGGCCTTGAAGGGTGAACATGGAAGGGGTGTGGAGCATGAAAGAGATTGCATTTCATAATATAAATTTATTAGATCACGAGAATCAATTTCAAACATGATGAACAAGATTAAATCGCTTGCAGATCTGAAAAGGATCCGCGATGAAAAAGACGAAGAAGCAGTAAACCTGGTGCAGGTGAAAGTGGCTATGGCAACCTGTGGGATTGCCTCCGGGGCTAAAGAAACCATGGAGTTTATGACCGAAGCATTGGAGAAGCGTGGAGTTGATGCAATTGTTACCCAGGTAGGGTGCATGGGTTATTGCTACGCCGAACCTACAATTGAGGTGAAACTTCCCGGTAGTGATCCGGTGGTTTTTGGAGGGGTGAACCGCAAGAAAGCCGATGAGATCATTGAGAAATATATTAAAAGTGGTGAGCTGGTAGATGGGATCATCCCAGTGAATTACACAACCATAGATTCAAAGAAATAATCAGGAGGATTTGACATGTCAAAATACAGCATGCATTTGCTTGTCTGCGGTGGTACCGGATGTAAGTCTCAGGAGAGCGATTTCATTGCGGAGAAACTGAAGAAGGAGCTTTCAAAGCAGGGTCTTGATGAGACCGTACAGGTGATTATGACCGGCTGTTTTGGATTCTGTGAAAAGGGTCCCATTGTAAAGGTAATGCCCGACAATACTTTCTATACCCAGGTAAAACCTGAGGATGCAGAGGAAATAGTGGAGGAACATATAATCAAGGGGAGAAGGGTGGAACGACTGCTTTTTACTGACCCTGAAACGAAGACTCCGAAACAGCTGAGGATAGCCCTGAGGAACTGCGGAATCATCAACCCTGAGGCTATTGATGAATATATCGCCAGGGATGGATACCAGGCACTTGGAGAGGTACTGATCAATCAAACCCCCGAGGAGACCATTAAACTGATGAAGGCATCGGGACTCAGAGGACGTGGCGGTGCCGGATTTCCGGCCGGACTGAAGTGGGAGCTGGCAAGGAAGAATGAGGCTGACCAGAAATATGTGGTTTGTAATGCGGATGAGGGTGATCCCGGCGCTTTCATGGACCGCTCGATCCTGGAAGGAGATCCCCATTCGGTACTCGAAGCCATGGCCATTGTCGGCCGGTGCATAGGTGCTGATAAGGGTTACATATATATTCGGGCCGAGTATCCGTTAGCCATTGAAAGATTGAAGATCGCCATTGGCCAGGCAAGGGAATACGGGCTGATTGGCAAGGATATTCTGGGATCGGGGTTCAATTTCGACATTGATCTGAAGTATGGGGCCGGGGCTTTTGTTTGTGGTGAGGAGACTGCGCTGATCCATTCTATGGAGGGAGAAAGGGGTGAACCTACTCTCAAACCCCCTTTCCCGGCCGAAAGCGGATATTTGGGGAAACCTACCAACGTAAACAATGTGGAGACTCTGGCCAATGTGCCTGTGATCATCCTAAAGGGAGCAGAGTGGTTCAGCAGTATCGGAACCGCTACATCAAAAGGAACCAAGGTTTTTGCCCTTGCAGGGAAGATCAATAATGTTGGACTCATCGAAGTACCCATGGGTACCACCCTGCGAGAAGTAATTTTCGAGATAGGGGGTGGTATTAAGGATGGCAAAAAATTTAAGGCAGTGCAGACCGGGGGGCCTTCCGGGGGCTGTTTGACGGAGAAACACCTGGATACCCCCATCGACTATGAGAACCTGGTTGCCAATGGTTCCATGATGGGATCGGGAGGAATGATCGTAATGGATGAAGATGATTGCATGGTCTCTATTGCAAAATTTTATCTTGAGTTCACCGTGGAAGAGTCTTGTGGAAAATGCGCACCGTGCCGGATTGGGAACAAGAGGCTTCACGAACTGCTTGAAAGGATTTGCGAAGGCAAAGGGGAGGAGAGTGACCTGGTCAGACTACGGAACCTGGGCAATGTGATCAAGGATACCTCTCTGTGTGGTTTGGGGCAGAGTTCTCCAAACCCGGTACTTTCCACAATGGAGAATTTTCCTGATGAATACCATTCCCACGTTGTGGATAAGAAGTGCCTCTCGGGAGTATGCACCAACCTGTTGGAGTATTTTATTCTCGAGGAGAATTGCATTGGCTGTACGGCCTGTGCAAGAGCATGTCCGGTGGGTGCCATATCGGGAGAACGCAAGGAGCCGCATATGATCAATCCTGATACATGTATTAAATGTGGTGCCTGTATGGAGAAATGTAAATTCGATGCAGTGATCTTAAAATAACAATGATTGAGATGAGTCTAATTAAACTTACAATAGATGGAAACATGGTGGAGGTACCTGCGGGCTCCACCATTTACAAAGCCGCCAAAGAACTGGATATAGATATCCCGATTCTCTGTTACATGGATTTGAAGGATCTGAATATTGAGAATAAACCGGGTGGATGCAGAATCTGTTCCGTAGAAGTTGAAGGCCGAAGAAATCTGGCCCCTTCATGTTCAACCAATGTTGCTGAAGGCATGGTGGTGAGGACCAATAGCATGAGGGTGATCAATGCCAGGAGAACGGTGATGGAGTTGATTCTTTCCGATCATCCGAAAGATTGTCTCTCCTGCGCAAAATCGGGTAGTTGTGATCTGCAAAGTATGGCTATAAAGCTTGGTATCAGGGAGATACCCGGACAGGAGTATGCCGAAATGTCTACCTACCGGCTTGATACCTCTCCCTCCATTATCAGGGATCTGGATAAGTGCATTATGTGCCGCAGATGCGAAACCATGTGTAATGACTTTCAGACAGTAGGAGCATTGCATGCAGTGAACAGGGGATTCATGGCCGTTGTGGCTCCGGCTTTTGAGATGAACCTGGAGCACTCTCCCTGCACTTATTGCGGACAGTGTGTGGCAGTTTGTCCCACCGGTGCGCTTACCGAGGTGGATCATACCGGAAAAGTCATTACTGCACTGAATGATCCGACAAAGACCGTGGTGGTTCAGACCGCTCCGGCCGTCAGGGCCGCCCTGGGAGAAGAGTTTGGCATGGAGCCCGGTACCCGGGTAACCGGCCAGATGGTTACTGCCCTCAAGCAGCTCGGATTTGATTATGTGTTTGATACCGACTTTGCTGCCGACCTCACCATTATGGAAGAGGGAACCGAGTTGCTGGGACGTTTGAAAAGGCATCTGGAGGGAGATGAGACTGTGAAGCTTCCCATCCTCACTTCCTGTTGCCCAGGATGGGTGAACTTTTTTGAACATAACTTTCCTGATTTGAAAGACGTACCTTCCACTGCCCGTTCACCACAACAGATGTTCGGAGCAATTGCCAAGACCTATTTTGCCGATAAGATCAATGTGAGCAGGAAAGATATGGTTGTCATCTCTGTGATGCCTTGCCTGGCTAAAAAATATGAATGTCAGCGCAAAGAATTCTCGGTGGACGGGAATCCCGATGTGGATTACAGCATCTCAACCCGCGAACTTGCTCACCTGATCAAGCAGGCAAACCTCGACCTCAGGAAACTGGAGGAGTCTGAGTTTGATGCTCCATTGGGTGAGTCTTCCGGAGCAGGAGTAATCTTCGGGGCCACCGGTGGTGTAATCGAAGCAGCTACACGTACTGCCTATGAGCTTTACACCGGAAAAACCTTGGGGAAGGTAGATTTTGAGCAACTCAGGGGCATGGGAGGAATCCGTTCTGCAACAGTCGATTTCGACGGGCTTGATATTAGGATTGGAATTGCTCACGGGTTGGGCAATGCGAGGAAACTGCTCGATGAGGTTAGAGCCGGAAAATCGAAATACCATGCCATCGAAGTGATGGCTTGTCCCGGAGGATGCATCGGAGGAGGAGGTCAGCCACTTCACCATGGAGATTCCTCCATACTTCAGGCGCGGACCAAAGCGATCTACAAGGAGGATGAAGAGAAGACCATCAGGAAGTCTCATGAAAATCCCTTTATCCTGAAGCTTTACGAGGAGTTCCTGGGTGAGCCGTTGAGCGAGAAGGCCCATGAGCTTTTACACACACACTATTTCGATAAGCGGAAAAATATATTCCAGGTTTAATTGGTAAATGAAAGATTGTTATGTCAAGCGTTAAAATAGAACTCAAAAAAGAACAGGTTGATAAGATCCATGCCATTTGTGATTCATTTGGTAACCTGGAGGGTGAACTAATCAATGTGTTGCATAAAACACAGGGAACTTTAGGTTATTTGCCTGCTGAAGTTCAGGAGGTGATCGCCGAAAAAATGGAAATTCCCGCCGCAAAGGTGTACGGGGTTGTGACCTTTTACTCCTTCTTCACGATGATTCCCAAAGGGAAATATCCCATTTCAATATGTACGGGAACCGCATGTTACGTAAGAGGTGCTGAGACCGTATTGAATGAGTTTAAAAAGCAACTGAAAATTGAAGTAGGTGAGACCGATGCGAACGGTCTTTTTTCACTTAGCTGTTTACGTTGTGTCGGGGCCTGTGGCCTTGCGCCAGTGGTGCAGGTGGGCGGCAAAACCTATGGAAGGGTTGCCCCCGATGATGTAAAGGAGATCATCAGTGAATACCTGCAGTAGTATGGTTATTTATTTTGTCATTGGTCTTAAAAATACCTACTTTTGTATTGGACGTAAGATTGGAAAACTTTTTGAAGATGAGGTTAAAGATATTAACCCCCGTTTTGGTATTTTCCATTCTTATACACTCTTCCTGTAACCAGGATGAATCGACGACAGTAATGCCTGTTACTACCGATTCGGAGCTGGCTCTTGAGTTTTATGAGACTGCAATGCTTGCTTTTGACCAGGTCAAACTGGACTTGGCATATCATCATCTTGAAATGGCTCTAAAAGAGGATCCCGACTTTTTTATGGCCTATTTCTGGATGTATTTTATGTCGGGCAAAAATTCCAAGATGATTGTCGATGAAGCCTTGATGGCCGAATCAGATCTGAATGATGGGGAAAGGCAGGTAAAGGCAGCATTCAAATACCTTGTTGACGGACAGGATGAAAAGGTTATAGAGCATCTTCAGATGGCCATTGACCTTTATCCGCACGACCCCCATGTACACAAGATTTTATACATACTTCAGTTTCAGTATATAAAGGATGCGGAAGCGGCAGTGCTATCCATTCACCGGGCCATTGAGGCATGTCCGGATTATGCACTTGCTTACAATCAGCTAGGCTATGCCCTGATGGATTTAGAGGAGTATGATAAGGCTGAGGAGGCCTTCGATTCTTACATCAGGTTATCACCAGATATTGCCAATCCTTACGATTCAAAGGGTGATTTTTACATGGCAACAAGGCAGTTTGAAAAGGCCTATGAGAGTTATATGAGAGCTTATGAAATTGACCCTTCTTTCCTGGTGAGCGAAAAGAAGGCCCAGAAAGCTCAATATTTGTTGAAAAGCTCCTTATAGAAATAGCTCTTTTTCCTTTCAGGTTCATCAAAGGTAAATACCTTCCCGCCGGTACGGGCAATAAACCCGGAGATGGCGAAATCCCCGATACACATGAGGTTATGACTCAGAAGGAAAAATGCTGAAAAAAGAACTCCCCCTGGCCAGAGAAAGAGAATAGCGGCAATGGTTAGCAGGTTGATACATATAAAGGGAGTAAGGGTGAGCAAATGGACCTGGTTTCCGGAAACAGGGTACCTGTCGGCAGTGACAAAAAAGATCAGCTGTCCCGGATCGGCCCCAAATATGATCTTCCGGGCACCCAGAATTCTGTAGGCCAATCCATGCAGCATTTCGTGAATCGGGATAATCAGAAAGCTTCCTGCAGCAATTCCAGTCACTGTCTGTAAAATGGCCCTTTTCCATGTCAGCGATTCGTCAATCAGTCCCCTGACTGAATAAATAAGGGCAAGGGTCAGCATGGTCAGGTTTACGGTGAGATAGAGCCAGGAGAAAAAGCCTTTTTTTTTGATTTGGGTCATGACAAAGGGGATCATATCCTGGAATCCAAGCTCCAGAACCAGCTGGTATGCGGGGTTCGATCGCAGTGTCTCTACATCGGGATTTGGTGTCTTTCGCATGTGAGCTGCCCTTTTGGTTCTATTTGACTATTTTTGGTATATCCAATTTGTGAAAGTACGAAATGAAGCGGAATCAATCAACCGGGACCTTCTATGCCTTTGGTGCAGCCATCGCGCTTGCTGCTTCTTTCGTCTTCAGTAAGTCGGCTTTGAACAACCTCTCCATGGTTCATTTCGGATTGATATGGTTCACCCTGGGAGTGGTTTGGAATGGCTTTTGGTTCCTGCTCCGCAGGGAGTACCTCAAGCTGAATAACTCTTTTTGGAAGAAAACCGGCGTGGCATTGGTGGTTGCCATCTTTGAGGGTTCCGCCACCGGTCTTTTCTACCTGGCCATAAGTGCAATGGAGAACCCTGCAGTGGTATCCTTTATTGGAAATATTGGCCCCGTTTTTGTTACCCTTTTAGGCCTGACACTTCTCAGGGAACGGTTTAGAAGGATCCAGATGTCCGGAATCTTGGTCACCATCCTGGGATTGTTCGTGATCAACTACAGACAGGGTGGGTTTGCCGGATTCACTGATCCGGGTGCAATCTATGTGATCATGGCCTCTTTATTATTTGCATTGGCAACCATTACGGGAAGAAAGTACCGGGACTTCCTGAATCCGGGATATATGTCTCTGTTCCGGTCTGTCCTGCTGACACTGGTTATGGGTATCCTGTTTTTAATTCAGGAAAAGTCAGGGCTGTTTGAAATTTCTGTGCGCACCTGGAGGGATTTAATGATTGGTTCTCTGTTGGAGACTTTGATTGTCATTGTATTTGCTTACCAGGCGCTGAAATTGATTGAGGCCACTAAAACCTCCCTGATCATCAGCTCTAAGGGTGTCTGGGCACTGGTTCTGGCATGGATCTTCCTGGGGATCTTTCCGACCGGGTTTCAACTGGCAGGAGGTATATTGACCCTTGTGGGAGTGACACTGATCATGTGGAACAAACCGCTTAATCCCCGAGGATGAAGCTATAGGATGTATGATCAGCTGCTTTCCTGGCATATCTTTTGGCCTCTTCGTTCAATCCCTTACCATTAGAGAGTTTTGAAAGGCCCATGTACCCGATCGCCTTATATGTATCACCAAAAGGGCCTATGATATCGGCAAGTTCAATGGTGGATTTATATTTTTTTTCAGCATCTGCTTTATCCCCTTTAATCTCTGACATATACGCATGGGCCATTGTCCTGATCATTTCACTGTAGGTATCACTTTTTTTTGTTGTTTGCCCCAGCAAATCGGTTACCTGGTCGAGTTGGTTCAGGTAGAGTAGGATGATAATCCGGAGTCCCCGAAAATAAGTATTTCGGGGATAAGAGCTGTTAAGTCTTTCGGCGAAATGGGAAGCTGTTTCCAGGTCATTCTCATAATTGAGTTGTATCAGTGTCATGAAAAGGAGCGATTCAACCTTCACGTAGGATGTATAATGAATGGCGTGATTCAGCTGTTCAAGCCCCAGCTTCCTGTCTCCATCATGCATAAAGGATACCAATGGTTTGTAAGCCGGGTGTGCTTCCGGATAGGCTTCAACGTAATAATTATAAAGACCTGTTGAAAAATAGAACTCACTGAACTGATCCATAAGCTCAAAACCCTCCCTTGTATGGTTATACATAGTACCCAGATCCGGTATCACCTTAACAGATTTCCCGTTATCGGCCCAAAACATTGCCTTGAACGCTCGGCTGAAAAGATCGAAGAATATCCCCTCAAGTCTTGTTTCTTCTCTTTCCATCATCCATTCTGCACGATCCACACTTTTATTCAATAAGTTAATAAAGATCTCTGCATGAGTGTTTTCAGGAGTCAATGGGAAATTTTCCCAGTAAATGATCAGCGCTTCAAGAAAAAAGGGAGCCGGATGTCCCGGAGAGATGCTTTCCAGTTTTTGTTGATACAATCGTGCCTGATCAAATGAAAAATTGTAAGTGTGTTCCAGGCAACTGTCGGCCATAGCCAGCAAATCCGGCCGATTAAGATAGGAGGATTGGGCATAGAGCCCAGGGCTGCTCATCAGTATAAATATCAGGAAACTCCGGATTTGCCACATGTGGCAAAGATATAAATTAAAAAAGGCTGTCTGCATTCGCAAACAGCCTTCCATAAACCGGCGGCAACCTACTACTTCACAACCCTTACCTTATTAGCAATTTGGCTGTTACCGGTGTTGATTATTAATAAATACATACCTGATTGAAGAGTATTTACCGGGAATTCAGTGGTATATTCTCCTTCGTAGGTATATCCTTGATTTTCATATCCGACCTGCTTTCCGGTCATATCATACATTTCAAGAGTTACATTGCTTTCGTTCAAAATCTTGTAACTGACGTTTACATACTCGTTTGCAGGATTGGGATAGACCGAAACTCTTTCAACTTCCACAATTTTATCCTGAATACCTGTAGTAACAGGAAGAAGCACTGCATCAATCACATGAACCACACCATTGTCGGCTTCGATATCAGCAACGATTACCATGGCCTCGTTGATATAAACATTACCATTGGTAATTTTTACAGTAATATCTGTTCCCTCCAGGGTGGTGATCATCTGTCCATCGGAAAGGTCAGTGGAGAGCGCTTGGCACCTACTACATGGTAGAGTAAAATCTGGGCAAGCGCACCTGTCGGGTCTTCCAGCAGGGACTTCTACTGTTCCAGCGGGCAATGCAGCAAAGGCATCATCGGTCGGAGCAAAAACGGTGAAAGGACCCACTCCTGCAAGTGCACCATCCAGCTCGGCCGCAAAAATTGCTGCTTCGAGGGTGTTGTGAACCGGGCTTCCAACAATTATATCCAGTACTGTGGAAGCAGGCAAAATCACTGCATCAATCACATGAACCACACCATTGTCGGCTTCGATATCTGCTACGGTTACCATTGCATTGTCGATGTATACCATCCCATCCATGATTTTCACAGTCACGCTGTCGCCATTCAGGGTGGTGATCATCTGGCCATCGGAAAGGTCAGTGGAGAGTGCCCTGGCACCTACCACATGGTAGAGCAGGATCTGGGCCAGTGCACCTGTCGGGTCTTCCAGCAGGGCTTCTACTGTTCCAGCGGGCAATGCAGCAAAGGCATCATCGGTCGGAGCAAAAACGGTGAAAGGACCCACTCCTGCAAGTGCACCATCCAGCTCGGCAGCTTTCACTGCAGCTTCAAGGGTGTTGTGAACTGGACTGGCCATGATGATATCCCATACTGTATAGGTCGGAAGAATCACTGCATCAATCACATGAACCACACCATTGTCGGCTATAAGATCGGCAACGATTACCATTGCATTGTCGATGTATACCATCCCATCCATGATTTTCACAGTAACGCTGTCGCCATTCAGGGTGGTGATCATCTGGCCATCGGAAAGGTCAGTGGAGAGTGCCCTGGCACCTACCACATGGTAGAGCAGGATCTGGGCCAGTGCACCTGTCGGGTCTTCCAGCAGGGCTTCTACTGTTCCAGCGGGCAATGCAGCAAAGGCATCATCGGTCGGAGCAAAAACGGTGAAAGGACCCACTCCTGCAAGTGCACCATCCAGCTCAGCCGCAAAAATTGCTGCTTCGAGGGTGTTGTGAACCGGGCTTCCAACAATAATATCCAGCACTGTGGAAGCAGGCAAAATCACTGCATCAATCACATGAACCACACCATTGTCGGCTTCGATATCTGCTACGGTTACCATTGCATTGTCGATGTATACCATCCCATCCATGATTTTCACAGTCACGCTGTCGCCATTCAGGGTGGTGATCATCTGGCCATCGGAAAGGTCAGTGGAGAGTGCCCTGGCACCTACCACATGGTAGAGCAGGATCTGGGCCAGTGCACCTGTCGGGTCTTCCAGCAGGGCTTCTACTGTTCCAGCGGGCAATGCAGCAAAGGCATCATCGGTCGGAGCAAATACGGTGAAGGGACCCTCACCTGAGAGGTCATCGGCCAGCCCGGCAGCAATCACAGCTGCTTCCAGGGTGTTGTGCACCGGACTTCCAACGATGATGTCAACAACAGTGGAAGCAGGAATAATCACGGCGTCGATTACATGAAGCACGCCATTTGCAGCTTCCAGGTCAGCCACAGTTACCATGGCATTGTCGATATATACCTTACCATCCATGATTTTTACAGTCACGCTGTCGCTATTGAGAGTGGTAATCATCTGTCCGTCTGAAAGATCGGTGGAAAGCGCTTTTGCACCCACAACATGGTAAAGAAGGATCTGGGCCAGCGCTCCTTTGGGATCCTCAAGCAAAGCTTCAACGGTTCCTTCGGGTAATGCATCAAATGCATCATCGGTTGGCGCAAAAACAGTAAGTGTAACGCTATGACTCCTTAGCGTTCCATCCAGTTCAGCAGCAATTAAGGCTGCCTCAAGGGTGTTATGGTCCGGACTACCGGCGATTATATCCCATAACGTTGTCTGAGCAAAGGCCAGGCTGGTGGTCAGAACCAATACCAGGGCCAGCATCGTTCTCCTGATCACTATGACCGGATTTTGAACGGTTTGAAGTGGTACATTTGTTTTCATGATAAAACTGTTTAATAAATATGTTTGAATGTTAAACAGAAATATATTGAAAATGTTTAATAATTAACAAAAAATATTAAACAAAAAGATGTATAATGTTACATATTAATAGATTATAATTCTATATTTTTTACGTTTTAACATTACAGAAGCTTTACAACAGGAATCAATTCACTACAATTTTTGCACATTTGTAACTTAAGATGATGGCTATGATTCAGATTGGGGATATTATTGTGAGCAAGGATTTGTTTGACTTCCATTTCATTTGTGACCTTCAGAAGTGTGAAGGGAATTGCTGTGTTTTTGGTGATTCCGGTGCCCCGCTAGAGGATGAGGAGGTCGGGATCCTTGATCTGCATATTGAATCGATCAAACCGTTTATGAGGACAGAAGGAATTCGTGAGGTTGAAAAACAGGGAAATTGGGTGGTAGACCGGGATGGTGACAAGGTGACCCCTCTTGTTGGTCATGAGGAGTGCGTGTATGTAATATTTGAAAATGGCATTGCCTGGTGCGCCATAGAGAGGGCTTACCTTGCAGGATCAGTGCCTTTTCAGAAACCTGTATCCTGCCATCTCTATCCCATACGGGTGAGTCCATTAAAAGTTGGTATTGCTCTCAATTATCACAGATGGAGTATATGTGAACCTGCCCGCATACTGGGAAAAAAAGAGCAGATGCCTGTGTTCAGGTTTCTGAAAGAACCCATTACCCGTGTTTACGGATCTGGATTTTATGATGAACTTGAACGGGTATATATGGAAATGGGTAAGTGAGTAAATGGGTTTATATTAACGATATATGAAATGAAAGAGATAAAGAGTTACGTTGAATCGAACAAGGATCGTTTCCTGAATGAGCTTTTTGATCTGATCAGGATTCCATCCATCAGTTCAAGTTCTGTGGCAAAAGATTCCATGAAAAAGGCTGCTGAGTTTATTAAGAAAAGTCTTATTAGTGCAGGAGCCGACCATGCCGAGGTAAAGGAGACTGAGGGCTGGCCTGTGGTTTATGGTCAAAAGATTGTGGATGAATTACTTCCAACGGTGCTTGTATACGGCCATTATGATGTTCAACCGGTTGAACCCCTCGATTTATGGAATTCTCCTCCCTTTGAGCCCGAGGTACGTGACGGGAGAATCTATGCCCGTGGAGCAGATGATGATAAGGGGCAGCTATTTATGCATGTGAAGGCATTTGAGCTGATGAACCGTACCGGAACGCTTGCCTGCAATGTTAAATTCATGATCGAAGGGGAGGAGGAGATTGGCTCCCCAAGCCTGAAAAAGTTTTGCAAGGAGAACAGAGAGCTTTTAAAAGCAGATATTATTCTTATATCCGATACCACTATGATTGCACAGGATATTCCATCCATTACGGTTGGTTTGCGCGGGCTCAGCTATATGGAGGTAGAGGTAACAGGTCCCAACCGCGATCTTCATTCGGGATTGTACGGTGGGGCAGTGGGAAATCCCGCGAACCTTCTGGCCAAAATGATTGCTTCACTGACCGATGAGAACAACCGCATCACCATTCCAGGTTTCTATGATGACGTGATGGAGGTTTCGGAAGAGGAACGTGCCGAGATGGCAAAGGCTCCATTTGATTTGAACAAATATAAAAGTATACTTGAGATTGACGAAGTGGTCGGTGAGTCGGGTTTCTCCACTTCGGAGCGTACAGGTATTCGTCCCAGCCTGGATGTGAACGGAATCTGGTCGGGATACACTGCAGAAGGTGCAAAAACGGTACTTCCCTCAAAGGCATATGCCAAAATCTCAATGAGGCTTGTTCCAAACCAGGACTCGAAGAAGATCGATGAGCTGTTTATCAGACATTTTGAAAAGATGGCTCCTGAAGGAACCAAAGTGAAGGCAAGAAGTCTTCACGGGGGACAGGGTTATGTAACTCCCATAGACTTCCCGGCATACAGGGCTGCAAGTAAGGCCATTGAGGAGAGTTTTGGGAAATCTCCCATTCCCGTAAGGAGTGGAGGAAGCATTCCCATTGTTTCCGATTTTGAAGAGGTTCTTGACTGTAAATCAATTTTACTGGGATTTGGCCTCGATTCAGATGCCATCCACTCGCCCAATGAAAATTACCCCTTGTTCAATTTTTATAAGGGTATTGAAACCATTCCGCTTTTCTACAAATATTTTGCAGAGGAGTGGAAGTAGGAAAATTTACCAGAATATTCATAGGGAGCTGCCTGAACATTCAGGTGGCTTTTTTGTGTGCCATGCATGTTCTTTACCTATAGGGTGCAAGTCCCGAGCGGGCCTAGTTGACAGGAACCGCTAGCAGAAGGCAAGGGTTGGACCGTGAGGTTCCGTCTGAAGGAAGCCGGAGGCAAAGATTAGTTCTGACGAACAGAAACAGGATATAAGGCCTACCAAGGAGGTAACTCTGCAATAGAAGAGGATGCCTGATAGTCAACCGTAACCAAGGGTGGTAAATCCTGCAGGGCTAATTGAAAGCGAAAGAACTTACCATGGGAGATCTCAACGCCGAAAGGGGTCTGAGAAGTCAGCAGCGGGCATAGTATCCACCAGAGGCGGAGAAGGCCCAAATCTTTAAAGCAAGGAGCAGTTACTAAGCAAGAGTATAAGCCATGCAAAAGACAGTAAAACACCAGGAATCACCGAGGGACCGCACACTGTGGGGAGAAGGGGATATGGGTAGCCCGGTTGTTTGGGGAGGGGACGTATACCCCAAACCGAACAGCCGGGTAAGTTTACAGTGGCTTACTGCGTGCGAGGAAGAACGAGCCTTGACGACGGACTTGATGGAGCGGATAGTGGACCCATCAAATCTGGTTACTGCCTTACGGCAGGTAGTTAGCAACAGGGGAAGTGCAGGGATAGATGGGATGACAGTAACCGAACTAAAGGAGTGGTTCAGCCACAATTGGAAAGGATTACAGGCATCTCTACTGACTGGCACTTATATACCCAACGGAGTAAAAGGGGTACGCATACCAAAACCCAAGGGAGGATACCGACAACTAGGCATACCGACAGTAAAGGACCGGTTAGTTCAACAAGCAGTGAGCCAAGTTCTAAGCAGTCGGTATGAGCCAATCTTCTCGAATAACAGCTACGGGTTCCGACCCGGACGTAACGCTCAACAGGCATTACAGAAGGCAGGCGTCTATGTGGCTGAAGGGTATAAGTATGTAATAGACCTCGATCTGGAGAAGTTCTTCGATAAGGTAAACCATGACCGTTTGATGTGGTTAATGGGGACCCGTGTCGGAGACAAACGGTTATTGAGTCTAATCGGTAAGTTCCTGAGAACGGGAATCATGCAGGACGGACTCTCCAACCAACGGCTTCAGGGTACCCCCCAGGGTAGTCCGCTATCCCCTTTACTGTCCAACATAGTATTAGATGAATTGGACAAGGAGTTAGAGGCTCGTGGACATCGTTTTGTGCGCTACGCTGACGACCAAATTATACTGGTTCGAAGCGAAGAAGCGGCGAAGCGGATAGAAAGGAGCATAACCGACTATATTGAAGACCGGTTGAAGTTAAAGGTCAACCGGGAAAAGAGTCGGATATGCCGGCCTTGGGAGCTTAACTTCCTTGGACATATCATCCATCCTAAAGGTGAACTGGGGATAAGCCGGGAGAGCCTACTTAAGTTTAAAGCCAAGTTGCGTACGATTACCCGACGGAACAGAGGGATAAGTTTAGACCAACTTATATCTGAACTCAACCCGGTCCTCAGGGGATGGCTTAACTACTTCAAATACGCAAGGATGAAGAATCACCTTCGTAATGTGGAGGCCTGGTTACGCCGTAGGATCAGATGCTTCAGGCTCAAACAATGTAAACGAGCTCTGGGCATGGCTCGCTTTCTTTACTCCTTGGGGGTCCCACATAATAGGGCCTGGACTACGGCGGGGTCCAGCAAAGGCTGGTTCCGCCTGTCGATCTCTCCAGGAGCCAATGAAGGAATGAACAACACCTGGTTCGTGAAAGTAGGGCTTTACGGTCTCTCTGTTAACTATAGTTTAATCTTTAAAGAAACCGCCCAGTACGTCCCACGTACGCTGGGTGGTGTGAGAGGGAGATAAAATCAGCTTTTTGCTGGTTTTATTCCCTACTCGATTTGCGCAAAGTGAAAAATTCTGACAAAAAAGTTAAAAAGTTACCTTTGCAGATAAAAATGATAAATTATTTCACTTTTAGGTATAAAAAAAGGGGGTATAAATAAAAAAGTGAATATATTTGCATCAGTAAACCCTAAATTATTTAGATATTAACTTAATTTATTTATTATGGCGATTATCAGGTTTAAGGCACTTGAACAGGTTTTTAGCAGAAAACCCAATCATGTTACTCCTCCCTCCGACAAAACATCGGATTACTATGCGATTAACGTTTTCGACAAGGTGAAAATGCAGAAGTACCTTTCAAGGGATGCTTTTCATCATGTGATGGATTCAATGGATAAAGGTACACCCATTGACAGGAAGAAAGCAGATTCTGTTGCCACAGGCATGAAGTCCTGGGCTATTGAAAGGGGAGCTACCCACTACACCCACTGGTTCCAGCCTCTCACCGGCGGAACTGCAGAAAAGCACGATGCATTTATTCAACTCACTCAGTATGGTGGCGTTGTGGAGGTTTTTTCAGGTGGAGCACTGGCTCAGCAGGAGCCCGATGCATCCTCCTTTCCCAGTGGCGGAATCCGAAATACCTTTGAAGCCCGTGGTTATACTGCCTGGGATCCAACTTCCCCGGCCTTTATTATTGATAACACCCTTTGTATTCCCACCGTATTTATTTCATATACCGGTGAAGCGCTGGATCACAAGACTCCTTTGCTGAAAACACTGAATGTGATTGATAAGGCCGCCACTGAAGTTTGTCAGATGTTTGATAAAAACGTTACAAAGGTGAATGCCAACCTGGGCTGGGAGCAGGAGTATTTCCTCATCGATGAGGCTCTGTATTATGCCCGTCCCGACCTGGCTCTGACCGGGCGGACATTGATGGGACATGCTTCAGCCAAAGACCAGCAGTTGGAAGATCACTATTTTGGATCCATCCCTGAAAGGGTATCTGCTTTCATGCACCACCTGGAATCGGAAGCCTATAAACTTGGAATCCCGGTGATGACCCGTCACAACGAGGTGGCTCCCAACCAGTATGAACTGGCTCCTGTATTTGAGGAGTGTAACCTGGCAGTGGATCACAATGCTTTGATCATGGACGTGATGCGAAGGGTATCAAGGCACCATGGATTCAGGGTGCTTTTCCATGAAAAACCATTCAAGGGAATCAACGGAACTGGTAAACATAACAACTGGTCACTTTCTACCGATACGGGAGTTATTCTCCACAAACCAGGTAAGAATCCAAAATCAAACCTTCAGTTCCTGACCTTTGTGGTGAATACCGTGAAAGCAGTATTTGATCATCAGGATCTGTTGCGGGCAAGTGTTGCATCCGCTCCAAATGCCCACCGCCTTGGGGCCAACGAAGCACCTCCGGCCATCCTTTCCTGTTTCCTTGGAACAGAAGTATCGGCCATGCTCGACCAGATTGAAGAGCAGGTAACCAATAGGAAGATGACCCCTGATGAGAAAACCGCTTTGAAGCTGGATATAGGGAAAATCCCAGAAATTCTGCTTGACAATACAGACAGGAACCGTACATCGCCATTTGCCTTTACTGGTAACCGCTTCGAATTCAGGGCTGTGGGAGGCAGTTGTAACCCGGCAGGACCAATGACCGCACTGAATGCAGCTGTTGCAGGCCAGCTTATCACCTTCAAGAAAGAGGTTGATGAACTGGTTGAAGGGGGTGTCAAGAAGGATGAAGCTATTTTCCAGGTACTCAGGGAGTATATCATTGCTTCCAAAGCGATCAGGTTTGAGGGCGACAACTACAGTGATGACTGGAAGAAGGAGGCCGCAAAACGTGGTCTTACAAATATCACCGATGTTCCGGAAGCACTATCAGCCTACCTGTCGGAGAAATCCAAGAAACTCTTCTTCGACCTGGGGATTTTTACCGAAATCGAACTTGAAGGACGTGTTGAAGTACTGTTCGAGGAGTATACCAAGAAGATACAGATCGAAGCCAGGGTGCTGGGTGACCTTTCATTAAACCACATTGTACCCACTGCCGTAAAGTATCAGAACAGACTGATGGAGAATGTTCTTGGATTAAAGGAGATCTACGGCGATGAATATAAGCAGCTTGCAGGAAACAGGATCGAATTGATCAGGGAGATTTCGGGACATGTGACGGCAATTAAGGCTGGCGTGAACGATATGGTTGAAGCAAGGAAAACAGCCAATAAACTGGAGGACCAGAAGAAGAAATCCAGGGAGTACTCCAAAAAAATCGCTCCGTTTCTTGACCAGATCCGTTATCACATCGATAAATTGGAACTGATCGTGGATGATGAGATCTGGCCGCTGCCCAAGTACAGGGAGCTCTTGTTTTCAAGTTAATCATACCTGTCAATCCATAACTCAGGAGGGTGGCTCAAACGGGTCACCCTCTTTTTTCATGGGGATACCTGTTCCAGCCGCCAATATTTGGGAGAATTCTTTCGTTTTATATTCATCGAAAAAAAAGGTAATTTTACGTGTTGTAAAACGGGCATGACTATGCAAAAATTATTCATATCGATTATTCCGGCCCTTATGGCCATTTTTATATTGACTGTCCCTGCTGAGGCACAGAAGAAGCCAAAAGATTCCAGGGCGCAGGCTGCCTTTGATGCAGGAGAGTATTATACTGCAATTGACCTTTACAAGGATGCTTATAATAAAGTGGATAAGGATCAAAAAATTGCAATCTTCTTTAAGGTTGGTGAATGCTACAGGATAACAGGTGATGCCAGGTCGGCGGCGCTTTGGTATAGTAAGGCGATTCGTGAGGATTACCAGGATCCGATATTATTTCTCAGATATGGACAGGTGCTGTTGGTGAATGAAGAATATGCTGAGGCTGAAGTGGAGTTTAAAAAATACAGGGAGCTGGTTCCAGATGATCCACGTGGAGAAATCGGATTTGAGTCTTGTCAGGCAGCAATAGTTTGGAAGGAGAATCCGACTGGTTATATCATCGAGAATATGAAGGTTTTTAATTCGCGCGAGAGAGATTTCTCTCCGGCCTTCGTGAATGAGTCATTTAGTGAGGTTTACTTTACTTCTACCCGCGAAGAAGCATCTGGGAATGAGTCCCATGGTGCAACGGGCCAGAGTTTTGCAGACATGTTCTCCACAACCATGGACCGGAAGGGAAAGTGGAGTGTACCAGTCCCGGTGGAGAGTCTGAATTCTGAGTTTGAGGATGGGACTCCCTGCATTTCATCAGATTTCTCTAAACTCTATTTTACGGTATGTAAAAAAGGCAAGAACCAGCAACTTGGATGCCAGATTTATAAATCACAATCTGACGGGGAGAACTGGCAGGAGGCAACCGTTGTATTCGAGCAACTTGGAGACAGCCTCTCCACTGCACATCCTGCTATCTCACCCGATGAAAACACGCTCTATTTTGTGTCTGATATGCCCGGAGGACTGGGTGAGAATGACATCTGGAAAGTTACTCTCGATGGAGGGGGTTGGGGAGAACCGGTGAACCTGGGTGAAGCAATCAATACCCCGGGGAATGATCTTTATCCCTATGTTCATCCCGATGGTACCCTCTATTTCTCTTCCGATAGCAGGGTCGGCCTTGGAGGGTTGGATATCTATAAAGCAAGAATGGATGAAACAGGAAGTTGGATGGTTGAGAATATGAGACCGCCCATCAATTCGCCCGAAGATGATTTTGGGATTGTTTTTGAAGATAATATGGAACGGGGTTTTTTCAGCTCATCCCGGAAGGGGAAGGGTAATGATGAGATCTTCTCCTTTGTCCTGCCGCCGCTTGAGTTTGCCGTGAACGGAGTGGTTAAAGACGAAAGGACCGATCAGGTTCTTCCCGGTTCAAAAGTTAAGTCGGTGGGTAGTGATGGGATTACAGTAGAAAGCACCACCGGGGATGACGGTACATTCCGGTTTATGCTGAAAACGGCCACAGATTACGTGCTTATCGCAAGTCATGAGGGATACCTGAACGGGAAGGAGCGTGAGTCGACCCGGGGTCTTGATCAGAGCAGGGAGTTTGAAGTTACCATATACCTTGCCTCCACAAAAAGGGTGATCGAGTTGCCAAATATTTTCTATGATTTTGCAAAATGGGATCTGAGGCCCGAATCAATGGTCTCACTTGACAACCTTGTGGAGACTTTGAATGATAACCCCAATGTAACCATCGAACTGATGTCGCATACCGATTCCAGGGGTACCCCGGCTGATAACCTTGAGTTGTCACAAAAGCGGGCCCAATCGGTTGTGGATTACCTGATATCCAAGGGAATCGCTGCAGACCGGTTGCAGGCTAAAGGGTATGGTGAGTCGCAGCCCAAGGTCGTTGATGAAAAGGTTGTGGCCGAGCAGTCCTTCCTGAAGCTTGGTGATGTGTTAACAGAGGCATTTATCAATCAACTTTCGAGTCCGGAGCTGCAGGAGAAGGCGCACCAGGTCAACAGGAGAACCGAATTCAGGGTACTATCGACAGATTACATTCCTCAAAATTAGGGGTAATGGATCGTCCCTCCCGCTATATGCAGCGAGGTGTCTCCTTCGGAAAGGAGGAGGTGCACATGGCCATAAAAAATGTCAATAAGGGATTATTCCCCAATGCATTCTGCAAAGTGATTCCCGATATGCTAACCGGTGATCCGGAATATTGCCTGGTTATGCATGCCGACGGTGCCGGAACAAAATCCTCTCTGGCCTATATTTATTGGAAAGAGACAGGCGACCTTTCTGTTTGGAAAGGGATTGCACAGGATGCAATCGTCATGAACCTGGATGACCTGCTTTGTGTGGGTATTACAGGAGATATCCTGCTCTCCTCCACCATAGGGAGGAACAAAAATAAGATTCCGGGAGAAGTTATATCTGCGATTATAAATGGCACCGAAGAGATACTTGAAAAGTTGCGCGGATTGGGTGTCCCGGTTTACAGTACCGGAGGTGAGACTGCCGATGTAGGTGACCTGGTGAGAACCATTATCGTGGATTCCACTGTTGTGGCCCGATCACGAAGGGATGAAATAATTGAGAACCATATTGTTCCTGGCCTGGTGATTGTCGGCTTGTCATCATCGGGACAGGCCACCTATGAAGACTCCTATAATGGTGGGATGGGAAGCAACGGTCTGACATCGGCAAGGCACGATGTATTTGGAGGTGCACTGTCCGAATTGTATCCAGAGAGCTATGATCCTGAAATGCCCGGATCACTTGTATATAGCGGTAGCCGGTCCCTGACCGGCATCGCAGAGGGTGTAGGAATTGATGCCGGGAAGCTGGTCCTTTCACCCACCCGGACTTATGCTCCGGTGATCCGGGAGGTAGTTGAACAATTCAGGGGCCGGATCGGAGGAATGATTCACTGTTCGGGAGGAGCACAGACCAAGGTTCTGCATTTTGCAGAGAAGGTTCATGTTATCAAGGATAACCTGTTCCCTGTCCCTCCGTTGTTCAGAATGATCCAGGAGGAATCCGGAACCCCCTGGAGGGAGATGTACCAGGTCTTCAATATGGGACACCGGTTCGAAATTTATACGGATGAGGAGAGTGCCAGGGGGATCATAGAGATTGCCGGAAAGTATAAAATTGATGCCAGGGTGGTTGGCAGGTGCGAGACCTCTGTGCAAAAAAAACTGACCATTAAGGGAGCTGAGGGAGAGTTTGTATATTAATGCATAAATAGCATTGCATGGGAGACAATATGATATTAACCAGACTGGTAGGGGTCAAGGCCAGGTTTGAAGAGGTTGGACAACTGCTTACCGATCCTTCGGTAATTGGTGATATGAAAAAATATATAAAGCTGAACCGGGAATATAAACTTCTCAAACCGCTTGTGGAAGCTTATGAGTCCTACCAGAACCTTATGAGCAATATTGAGAGTGCTAAGGAGATACTGGCCGGGGAGCAGGATGAAGAACTTAGAGAGATGGCCAAGGAGGAGCTGGATTTGTACCACCAGCGGGTTACTCCACTGGAAGAGGAAATCCAGTATTTGCTGCTCCCTAAGGATCCTGAAGATGAAAAGTCGGCAATCGTTGAGATCCGTGCAGGAACCGGGGGTGATGAGGCAAGTATTTTTGCAGGTGATCTTTACAGGATGTACATGAAATTTTTCGAAACAAAAGGGTGGAAAGCCTCCACAACCAGTTTTACCGAAGGAACCGTGGGAGGATTCAAGGAAATTATCATGGATGTTACAGGTGAAGGAGTATACGGGATTATGAAGTATGAATCAGGTGTGCATCGTGTACAGCGCGTTCCGCAGACCGAGACGCAGGGTCGTATACATACTTCTGCAGCGACGGTGGCTGTTTTGCCCGAGGCCGAGGATTTTGAGATTGAGGTGAAACAGTCGGATATTCGTAAAGATACCTTCTGTTCATCGGGGCCTGGCGGTCAATCGGTAAATACCACCTATTCAGCTATCAGGCTGACTCACATTCCTTCGGGGATCGTGGTTACCTGCCAGGATGAAAAATCGCAGTTAAAGAATCTGGACAAGGCAATGAAAGAGTTAAGAACCAGGCTTTATAATCTGGAGTATCAGAAACGTATGGATGAGATTTCATCCAAGCGGAAGACCATGGTGTTGTCGGGTGACAGGTCTGCAAAGATCCGGACTTACAACTATGCTCAGGGACGGGTGACTGATCACCGGATCAACCTGACCATCTATAACCTTCACGCCATTATTAACGGAGATCTGAAAGAGATTAATGAGAAGCTTCAAATGGCAGAGAATTCAGAGCGTCTGAAAGATAGTGGGATGGAATAATTATAGTTTTATTGGTTTTACTTTAAAGCAGAGCCCATGAATGCCGAAGAATTATTCAGGAATATTCAGCGAAAGAGGAGTTTTCTTTGCGTGGGACTTGATACCGACTATAAGAAGTTACCGAGAATGTTGCTTGATTCTGAGTATCCCATCTTCGAATTCAATAAGAAAATCATTGATGCAACGGCCTCCCTTGCAGTTGCTTTTAAGCCAAATCTTGCATTTTACGAGACCATGGGTGCTGCCGGACTCATGAGCCTTGAGATGACTATAAACCATATCAGAAAGGAACACCCGGACCTCTTTATTATTGCGGATGCCAAACGCGGAGATATTGGGAATACCTCCCGCATGTATGCCAATGCATATTTTAAGACACTGGATTGCGATGCCATCACCCTTTCACCATATATGGGGCATGACAGCATTTCACCCTTCCTGGAAGAGGAAGGGAAATGGGCCATATTGCTGGCCCTTACATCCAATGAGGGATCGGCTGATTTTGAACAGCTCGAGTTGAAAGGAGGTAGCCTGCTTTATGAGCAGGTTATCATTACCTCATCGGAGTGGGGAAGTGTCAATAATATCATGTATGTGGTGGGCGCTACCAAAGCTGCAGAACTGCAACAAATCAGGAAGTTGATACCGGAGCACTTTTTACTTGTACCTGGAGTAGGAAGCCAGGGAGGAAGTCTACACGATGTTGTTGAATATGGTATGAATGACCGGTGTGGATTACTTGTTAATGCCAGCAGGTCCATTATTTATGCTGACGGGACCAACAGGTTTGAAGAGGCTGCCAACGATCAGGCCGCCCTTCTTCAGAAACAGATGGAGATTGCCCTCAAAGAGAAGAATCTGATCTAAAGAACCAGTTCCTTAACCTTGGTGGCAGCCTCATCGAGTGTGATGGCGGAATGAACTTCGAGACCCGAATGATCGATCAATACTTTTGCCTCCTCCGCATTGGTGCCTTGTAGCCTGACGATCACCGGTACATCAATCTGACCAATGGACTTATAGGCATCTACCACACCCTGGGCGACCCGGTCGCACCTTACAATTCCACCGAAAATGTTAATCAGAATGGCTTTTACGGCAGGGTCCTTCAAAATGATCCTGAATCCTGCCTCCACAGTTTGTGCATTGGCCGTACCTCCCACATCAAGGAAATTGGCGGGTTCTCCCCCCGAAAGCTTGATGATATCCATGGTTGCCATAGCAAGCCCGGCACCGTTGACCATACATCCTACATTCCCATCAAGTTTAATGAAATTCAGGTTGAATTTTCCTGCCTCCACCTCTGTAGGGTCCTCTTCATTCAGATCGCGCATGGCTGCATATTCCGGATGCCTGTAAAGCGCATTGTCATCAATGTTGACTTTTGCATCGGCTGCCATGATAAGGTTATCGGATGTCTTAAATACCGGGTTGATTTCAAACAATGATGCATCGGACTTTTCGTATGCCTTGTAAAGTGCCGAAACAAATTTAACCATCTCCTTGAAAGCAACTCCCGACAGTCCCAGGTTAAATGCTATTCTCCTGGCCTGGAAGGGCATGATCCCCACCGTGGGATCGACCTCCTCCCTGAAAATCAGATGGGGGGTTTTTTCAGCAACAGTCTCAATGTCCATCCCCCCTTCGGTTGAATACATGATGATGTTTTTTCCGGTATCCCGGTTGAGCAGCACACTCATGTAGAACTCCTGTGGTTCAGACTCCCCCGGATAGAAGATTCCCTGCTCGATAAGTACTTTGTGAACTACCTTTCCTTCAGGTCCGGTCTGATGTGTAACCAGGTTCATTCCGAGAATCTCTCTTGTATATTTTTTTACCTCTTCCAGGGATCTGGCAATTTTCACCCCTCCGCCTTTGCCACGTCCGCCGGCATGTATCTGGGCTTTAACCGCCCAGCTATTGGAGCAGGTTTCGTTTCCAATCTGTTTTGCAGCCTCATATGCTTCTTCCGGGGTATGGGCTACCGCACCTGACGGAATAGCAACCCCAAATTGCTGTAAAATTTTCTTTCCCTGGAATTCATGTATGTTCATAATGCAATTTTGATAAGTCAATCTCTTCAAAATTAGTAATTATATTGAGTAAATTCGACTAAAATCAGCTGTCATGAGAAAGCTATTAAATGAGGAACTGGGCCGCCTGAGTGTTGGAGAATTTAAAGAGGCCAGCAAAATTCCTGTGGTAATTGTGCTGGATAACATTCGGAGTCAGAATAATATTGGTTCGGTTTTTCGTACTGCCGATGCCTTCAGGATGATGGGTATTGTTCTTTGCGGCATTACTGCCACCCCTCCTCACAGGGAGATACACAAAACGGCACTTGGTGCCACCGAATCGGTTCACTGGGAGTATTTCCAGGATACAGTCACAGCTATTACTGGGCTAAAGGAGAGGGGATACCTGATTCTGTCTGTGGAGCAGGCTGAAGGAGCACTGTCACTTGAAAACATCCAATTGTATCCGGATAAAAAATATGCCCTTGTTTTTGGACATGAGGTCAGGGGGGTTGAGCAGAAAGTGCTCGATCTGAGCGATTATTGTATTGAAATTCCACAATATGGCACCAAGCATTCACTGAATATTTCTGTGGCTGCAGGTATAGTGATCTGGGAGGTTTTCCGGAAATTCACCTTATAAAAAAGAGGGCATCCTTTTGAAGACGCCCTCTTTTCTTTATTACGAATAACCCTCGGTCTTACTCAACGATGGCCTTGAATTCCGGCTCATTCCAGAGTTTTGCAAATTCGAGATCCTTTTTAGCGTGGTCTTTCATATACTGAGGATCCTTGCAGTTCTGAACTGCACCCTTCAGATTTTCATAGGCTACACTGGCTTTATCCTGGTTGGCGGCAATGACAGCCAACAGATAGGAACGGTATGGGGATTCTTCCAGATTTGCAGCAATTCTCCAGGCTCCTTCGCTATTTCCATTCAGGTAAGTAGCCAGGGCCAGATTAAAGGAAGGAGTATTTCCAAAATAGTTAATGGCTGCCTCATAGTCACCCTGAATCAGGTTGACAATCCCAAGGTTGTAATTTACCTTATCACCTGCACCAAGCGAAGCAGTGAATGCCTCTTTTGCAGCATCAACATCGCCATTCTTCAGAGCAACAGCACCAAGGTTATTATTGATGTTGTCGTGATCCTTCAGCGCTTTTGCGGCTTTGAATGAAGCTGCAGCTTCGTCAGTTTTACCCAACAAGAAGAGTTCAACCCCTTTGTTGTTATGTGCACGGACACAACTCGGAGCAACTTTTATTGCTTGGTTATAGATGGCCAGTTTGGTTTCATCATCGTCAAAAAGTGTGGCGGTATAGAGAAGTTCTTCCAGAACCAGTGTATCAGCATTGCTGGCCCACAATTCTTTCAGTTCGTCATTGCTCCAACCGACCTTCTCCATGTTCACAGTAAACTTGGATCTTCTAAGCTCGGGAAGAATCTCCTCGGCGATTACCTCAAATGCAGCGGAGAGATTCTTGATCTCCTGCTCACGAACAACCGGATCGGAATGCATGCTGAGTACCCTCAGGATCATCTCCTTGTCCTGGATGTTGGAAGCTTCCATGAGTTTCTTGAATCCATCCCAGTCTTCAGGAGTGGCAAGTAAAGTCATCAGCTCATCAGCGACCTCAATCTTGGATTTCTTAAGTTGATCGGCCAGGTATTTTTCTGCGGTTTTCTGACGCTGATCGGCCAATTTGGTATTGAGGGCCAGCTCTCCGTCGGGGGATGCATAGGCTGAAATTTCAATACCTGTCATATTCAGCCTTTCATTTTGATCAGCAGCCTGAAGGGTTTGACTCAATCCCAGGATCTCCTCCTTACCTGTCTCAGATTTACGGACATCTGCCTTGTTGATCATATACTTGATGTCGGCTTCGTAAACCTCAGGAACAATCTGCTGGTAGTGGTCGGTGAAAGAGATCAGTTTGGCTTCTTTGGAGACCAGCTGAGCTGTTGCGATTACACCGTCAGCGAGTTTTACAGTTCCCAGTGCTGTTTGTTTTTCTTTAATGCTTCCAACAACATCGTAATAGAGTTCTGATACCACGTAGTTATCTTCATAGGGAAAGCTGATGGCCTGGCTTGCGGAACCGCCAGTTTCGAAGCTAACGGGTTTGTTGTTCGCGGTTACATCCTGACCTTGCAAAACTAGTGGGCTAAGCTGCTTCTCACCGCCTTCATATTTCAGGACCGGAGTTAAGGTTACAGTAGCTTTTTTGTTGAAATACTTGGCAGGATATTTAACGCTGATGGTCGCGTCAACATCACCTCCGCGCATTACAAGGACGGTGGGGTCAACAGAGTAACTAACGAGATCAGACTCCTTGACCATTTTATTCAATCCGCCACAACTACTGAGGATAGCTGCAATAAAAAAGAAAACAGCTGAGATTTTGAGGTTTTTCATAATAATCTGGTTATTGGTTTAATACTTAATAGTTTCAGTGGTTAATAATATTTCTAGGTATAAATTTACTTAATGTTTTTGACAAAAATACATAAATATATCTCTTCTGCCCAGAATTGTTACAAAATTAGCATTTTCGTTCCAGGCTTGTAAGTACTTTCAAAGATTATTCTTTTAATCATTTGATAATCTGATTTAATATTTACAAAATCGATGTTGCTGGTATCGACTACCACAATCTTCATATCTGTTTGGGATTTGAAGAAACCAAAATAGCCATCCTGGACCTCCTTCAGGTACTCCGCCGTAATGTTTTGTTCGTACTCCCGCCCCCTCATCCGGATGTTCTCCAGGAGCCTTTCAACAGGCAGGTGGAGATAGACATAAAGATCGGGCCGTGGTGCCTGTAAGTTAATGATAGTGAATAATTTCTCAAAAAGAACCATTTCATCACTCTTCAGGTTTTGCTTACTGAAGATGAATGATTTTGCAAGGTAATAATCACTGATGATTCCTTGTCCGAAAAGATCGGGGTGCCCCAGCTCGGCCTTAATCTGCTGGTAGCGTTCAGACAGGAAGGAGAGCTCAAGCTGAAAAGCATACCTTTCAGGATCCTTGTAAAACCTGGGAAGGAAGGGGTTATCACTGAACTCTTCCAGGATCATTCTTCGGCCCGTATCAGCAGCCAACATGGTTGTGAGGGTGGTTTTCCCGGAACCTATGTTGCCTTCTATTACTAAGTAATTGTAATCCAATTAAATAAAAATAATCAGTTTCCTTCTGTAAAATATAAAAACTTGCATTAATTATAATTAAACTTTAGGAACAAAAAAAAACCCGTTCGATTGGGAACGGGGTTTCATCTGGACAGGTATGATTACTGCTTTTCAGGTTTTGGCAGAAGCACCTTCCTGGAGAGTTTCAGTTTACCACTTTTATCGTCTACTGCTATCAGTTTAACTTCGATCATCTGGCCCTCTGAGAGCACCTCCTCAACTTTTTCCAGTCGTCTGTGCTCAACTTCCGAGATGTGAAGAAGACCATCTTTCCCGGGCAGTATCTCAACAAATGCTCCATAGGGAGTGATGGTTTTGACTTTCCCGGTATATATGGTACCAACTTCGGGCACGGCAACGATACCCTTGATCCAGTTCATGGCAGCATCTATAGATGCTTTGTCCACTGCAAAAACATCTACAAGTCCGACGTTCCCAACCTCCTCTATGGTGATGGTGCTGTTGGTCTGGGCCTGGATCTCCTGGATCACTTTACCACCTGGTCCTATCACAGCACCGATCATATCCTTGGGAATCTCAATCCTCTGAATTCTTGGGGTATGTGGTTTGTAGTCGGGGTTCGGTGCAGACATCGTCTCGCTAATTTTGTCAAGAATATGCAACCTGCCAATTTTGGCTTGTTCCAGTGCCTGGGCAAGGATCTCGTAGGAAAGACCCTCCACCTTGATGTCCATCTGGGTTGCGGTGATTCCGTCGCGGGTTCCTGTCACTTTAAAGTCCATGTCACCCAGGTGGTCTTCGTCCCCAAGAATATCGGATAAAACTGCGAATTTATCAGAGCCCTTATCGGTAATCAGTCCCATCGCAATCCCTGATACAGGTTTTCTTATCTGTACACCGGCATCCATGAGCGCTAGTGTTCCGGCACAAACAGTGGCCATTGAAGAAGATCCGTTTGACTCGAGGATGTCGGAAACAATCCTGAGGGTATAAGGCATTTCGTCTGCGGAAGGAAGTATTCCTTTCAGTGCCCTGTGTGCCAGGTTACCGTGACCCACTTCTCTTCGGCTTGTTCCTCTGTTCGGGCGTGCCTCACCTGTAGAGAAAGGTGGAAAGTTATAGTGAAGTAAAAATTTGTCATTCCCTTTCTTAAGTACATCATCGATGAGTTTAGCATCCATTTTTGTACCCAGGGTCACCGTTGTAATCGATTGGGTTTCACCCCTTGTGAATATTGCTGAACCATGCGCTGAAGGAAGGTAGTTCACCTCGCTCCAGATGGGCCGGATTTCATCGGTTCTCCTGCCGTCAAGGCGAATTTTATCGTCGAGGATAGCGCGGCGAACCGCTTCTTTCTCCACTTCGTGGTAGTATTTGCCTACAAGCATTACGTTCGTTTCACCCTCTTCCCCGGCCTTATCAGCGATTTTAGCAATAAAATCCTCTTTTACTTTGCCAAAGGCTTCACTCCTGGCATGCTTATCGGCATTTCCCGCTTTGGCAATCTTGTATGCTGCGTCATAGGTCTCTTTCCAAATTTGCTTCCTGAGCTCCTCGTTATTAACTTCATGGCTATACTCCCTTTTCTCCTCTTTTCCTGTCTTTTTTGTCAGGGCAAGCTGTGCTGCACACATGGGTTTGATGGCCTCGTGTGCAAATTTGATGGCTTCCAGCATTTCAGCTTCTGAAACCTCCTTCATCTCTCCCTCCACCATCAGGATATTGTCATGCGTGGCACCAACCATGATTTCAATGTCTGCTTCCGCCAATTGGGTAAAGGTGGGATTTATAACCAGTTTTCCTTTCACCCTTGCCACCCGGACTTCAGCAATGGGTCCGTTAAAGGGTATGTCAGAGACAGCCAGGGCAGCTGAAGCAGCCAGTCCGGCCAGTGCATCGGGAGGAGTATCCACTTCGGCCGACATTAATGTGACCGTGACAAATGTTTCTGCATGGAAGTCATCAGGGAATAGCGGGCGCAGTGCCCTGTCAACCAGCCTCGATACGAGGATCTCATAATCGGAGGGCCTGGCTTCGCGCTTCAGGAATCCACCTGGGAATTTTCCCAGGGCGGCATATTTTTCTTTATACTCTACCGAAAGAGGCATGAAATCTGAACCCTCCTGAGCATCTTTTGCGCCGACCACGGTTGCCAGCATCATGGTGTTACCCATGCGTACCATGACAGCGCCGTCAGCCTGTTTAGCCAGTACGCCCGTTTCTAAAATAATTGATCTACCATCTCCTAAATCAATGGTTTCCTGAATTCCTTTTGGTTTCGACATCATAAATGATTAAATACTATGAATACAAAAAAAGGCAATCCAAGAATTGCCTTTTTTTGTGTTAAAATTTTTTATTTTCTGATTTTTAAGGACTTGATGATGGCGCGATAACGCTCTATGTCTTTGTCCTTGAGATAATCCAGTAATTTCCTCCTTTTACCAACAAGTTTGAGCAGGGCTCTCTGTGTGGTGAAGTCTTTTTTATTTGACAAAAGGTGCTGGGTAAGGTGATTGATCCTAGTTGTGAAAATGGCGATCTGGCCTTCGGCTGAACCTGTATCAACCTCTGATTTTCCATACTGCTTGAAGATGTCCTTCTTCTTCTCCGTTGTTAAATACATTCCTGTTATTCTGCTTTAAAGTAACTGGTTCAAAAATTGAGCTGCAAAGGTATAAAATTATTTTTAATTCACAACAGCAGGACTGAATAAATTGAACCCCATGACGGCTCAGAAAATCAAACGATTGACCTGTTTCCAGGAGGTCATAAACCATTGTCAGATCTAATTCCCGGGGCTAATGGTTTTCATAAATAGTCTTTTGTATAAAACCTTCACCTAACTTACAATCAAGACAACGCTTTTGTTTACAATAGGCATAATGCAGCTGGATGAGTGCCTGACTTTCAAAAGCTCCTATGGGTACAATCCCAAAAGAAGCCCATTTTTTTATAATCTGGTTTGACTCCGATTCTGTTTCCTGAAGTAATTTATTGCCAAGGATAATGGCCGGTTCATGATTCTTTATTTGCCCGAAGGAAAAGAGAAAGGGTACAAGACCGTTGATGATGACAGTCATGATTGCCTGGTGCCCCATGGCTTTCTTTGATTCAGGGGAACATTTCCCAAACAGGTAGTGGGTATCCCAGTAGATTGAAGATTTCACCTTCAGAAGATGTTCAGTTTCGGATACGGATGTGGTATTCAGAACCGATTCCAGAAGCGGCAGCCGGGTGTGCAGCAGAGATGCAAACTGAGAGATTCGAAGCGTGGGAAATGAAGCAGGTCTCAGTCGCAGGAACTTCCACAGGTGGAGATCCACAGGGGGGGTCCTGAAATGATTTGAAAGCTGAAGATAGCTCCTGAGTAGTTCCCTTTTATAGAGCCCCGTCAAATGATCATTATTCAGAAATCCGGCCTGGCCATAAAGTATTGCCTCAATATCAGGAAGACTCTCCCGTTTCTGAAAGATCAGTTCAAATGGAATTCCGGTGAGTGTCATTTCGAAGGGGAGGGAATTGTGAGGGATTCCGAAGGCAGAAGCCAGCACCAGGCAAAGGGTCTCCTCCCAGTTGAGCCTGCACCTGTAAAGAAGATTTGATATATGGAGACATTTTCCTTCTATTCTTTCACCCTGAAGCAGGGTCAGCCAGCGTTTCAGACGTACATTTGGAACTTTTTGAATGTGGGAGTGACAGGGTAACCAGGATTCATCCTCCTGCAAGGCCTTGTAAAATGAGAGCAGCGGGGCCGGATCGCGGAGCAGCAGGGTATGGACTTTACGGCCCAGGGAATTGAAAGTGGTCGCATCCTCATCCAATACCACATGGAGTATTACGTTGTTGTAAGCACCGTCATGTTGGTGACCGTGTTTCACCCAGTCCGAACTGTGCAGGTGAATTTCCACATTACCTGCCCAGATGGTATCCCCAATCATGATTTTTGCATTGAAGAAATCAGGACCCGCATTGAAATTGTGAATACCGGGAGAGAGTATCGTCAACTTACTTCCGCAGGTAGTCTTCAGTTCATAAGGCTCGAACATCCCGGTTTTCCATATGAACTGCAGAATCTCCTCTTTTATCATGGATGGAACAGTTTTAACTCTCAATTAATGTAAGGAGCAGAGGAATTATCGTTTGTGCTTTCCTATTTTTGCCTTATGGACAAGCGAATTATAATTTCAGGGATTGTCATATCCGTGATTCTTTCAGGATGCCGGCTGGCAGTTCAGACAAATACACAGGAGCACTTGCTTCAGTCGGTTACCTGGTATCAGCAATCAGCCGAGATGAAGGCACTCTATATTCAGTCTTACAACTGGGCCGCTAAGGTTTTAAAGGAGAAGATTGAAAAGGGTTCTGGAAAGCCCATCGCGGTCATACTGGATATAGATGAGACCGTGCTTGATAATTCTCCGCAAACTGCTTGTCAGATTGTTGACGGGGTTCCATACAATTCCGAAATTTGGGATCAATGGTGTCTGCTTTCCAAAGCGGAGCCATTACCTGGGGCGCTGGGTTTTACAAATGAGGCCGCTGACATGGGGGCGGAGTTGTTTTATATTTCAAACAGGGGCATCCACCTGCTGGATGTGACAATCGATAATCTGAAGTCGGCCGGTTTTCCTTATGCAGATGCTGAACATGTGCTTCTTAAAACCGGTAGTTCGGTGAAGGATGAACGGCGGTCGAAGGTCAGACAATCCCACGAGGTCGCGCTGCTCATCGGGGATAACCTGGGTGACTTTTCAGGAATCTTCGATAACCGGCAGGATGGGGCCGATTTGGAAAATGTGATGGCAAACAGGGAGCTGTTCGGGTACGAGTTTATAATTTTGCCGAATCCACTCTACGGTGGGTGGGAAAAATCATTCAGGGGAGAATCGGCCGAGGCAACCAACCAGAATAAAAGGGATGCACTAAGGGTTTATAAGCGCTAGAAAGCGTATGCGAGCCCGATCATGATATCCACCGTCCTGACAAAAAAATTGGCGTTCAATGGTGGAACATCCGTGGCCAATGGATCGAAAAGATCAAAGGTGTAATCAAATTTAGCCCGAGCCTGGTTGTAATCAACGCCAAATTTAAGGGCCAGGTTCTCGTTGAGTTTAAATCTGAGTCCGCCCCCGGCGGTGAAACCAAATGAAAGTTCCTGGTTACTGACCAAAGAGCGTATTTCGTTTCCGTCCCAGGAGATCAGCAGCTCCTGATCCGGGGGCCTGAGGATACTGAGTCCGCCCAGAACCCTGACATCAAAATATAGCCTCTGGGCTGCCCGGAACGAAAAATGGGGACCCAGGTAAACGGATATGTTATTCCAGAAACCGCTGCTGTATAACTTTTCGGCATCATCCGGAATTTCAACGACAGAAGATGCATTTTCCAATACGTAGTCGATCATATCCTGCATCAGGGAATCACTTATTCCATAGTTGGATCCAAATGAGAATGAACCTCCAATCCCCAGGTATGAGACAGGAAAATAGGCTGCGTCAAATTTGATGGTTCCACCTGGTTTGGCATAACCGTTTGAGGAGAGGTCGCCCGTTAATCCATAGCCTCCCAGTGGAAGACAGGCTCCGAAAGATATACTTGCAAAATTTTGCTGGCCAAAAGCAGAAGCGCTGAAAAAGAGCACCCATACCCACACGAATTTTCTCATCATCATTCTATTTAAGCCAAAAATAGCAAAAGAAACTCACAAAATCTTTCTAAAGGAAAGCTCAGGCAAGAGAAGATCAGAACTTTCGGCTAAAAGGCATAGTCATACATCTGACGCCTCCGCCTCCCCTTGAAAGTTCTGCACCATCGATGGTAAGTACACACTTCCCGTATCCCGACAAATCAATCTTACCTTCGGTCACATCCCTGGCCCTGAGGATCTCGTACCCCGATTGGTTAAGATTCTCCAGGGTGTGAACATTCCTGTTGTAACCGATAATCTTCCCGGGGCCAAAGGCAAAGAAGTTGGCCCCGCTGTGCCATTGCTCACGCTCCTGAACCATCGTGTCGTTTCTTCCGCCACAATAGGATGGTTTCAGATCCATACCGAGTGTTGAGAGGGCAGCGACAAGGTTCTCCACGTTTTTTATCGAAACAACCTCTCCGTTATCCAAATCGATCCGGATAGTCTGGTACTTGTTGGATTTCAGGATTACGGGTTCAAAAACCATGCATGAATCCCTGTCCAGGATGGTGAAGACCATGTCCAGGTGGATGAATGATTCGGGCGACAAAGGCAGTTCCTGTACCAGGATATGGTGCTTCTCTTTTTTTCCCATTACCATTCTGGTGATGAAATCGATACCCTTTGATGTGGTACGTGATCCCAGTCCCACGAGGGTGATGTTCTCTGCGGCAATCAGGATATCGCCCCCTTCAATGGAGAGGATCGATCTTTCCTCATGATCCTCAGCCGGGTTGATGGTTTTTACCCGGAACATGGGGTGATAATCGAAAATGGCCTGCATTATAAAGGCCTCCCTGTCACGGATATGATTTGCCATCCTGGCGATAAGAATCCTGTCACCCATTGCAATGGAGGAATCTCGTGTGAAGAAGAAGTTGTGAAGCGGCCTTAGTGAAAAGTATTCGTTACTCAGGTAACCGGTAAGGGTTGTTCTCTCCATGGGTACTCCCTGGATAAGATTTTTTGCCAGCTCTTTTTCATTAATATCCAAAAGTTTATCGATTAATTCCGGATGTCCTTCACTGTAACATGCCTTTTTGATAATTCTCTCCCTGATCTCGGAGGACCTAAGGATATCCTTCAACAAGTCCTCAACCCTGTGAGTGGGAACCAATTTCTGAAGCAGGCACTCCAGCTGGTTGTATTCCCTTCGGGCTACAGAAAGATTCAGAATGTCGCTGTATAGCGCCCGTTCGGCATTTTTCGGGGTCATATTCTCCACCTCCGGACCGGGCGGATGAAGAATGACCCCCTGCAGATCACCTATCTCTGAATATAACTGGATGGCTGGCATTATTCTGAAAATCCGTTTCGTTTATGGGAACCGTCGCAATAGGGCTTATTCTTTGAGCCGCCGCACCGGCACAGAAACACAGGTCCCTCATTCTCAATAATTTTTCCTTTGGAATCGGCCACCCTGAAAAACCCGGTGATTTCAAGTGGGCCGCCTCCAATGATTTTAAAGCGAGTCATCCGTAAATCCGATTTTGCGGTGAGTCCCGTCACAGTTAGGCATATTCTTTGAATGTCCGCATCTGCAGAATGATGTCATCACAGTGGGTTTCAACTCAAGGCCATCTTTCCCAATGACCCTGAAATTTCCTTCAACAACGATGGGGCCATCCTTCATAATTCTTACATTGACCGGTTTGACCCTTTCCTTTTCAGGTTTAGTAAGAGTCTGAGGATTCTCCTCTTCCCTTGCCATTTCTCTCTGACCCATTTTCTCTTGCTCGGTCAGATCTTTATTGTGTTTCCAGATCAGAGCCTGAGTGGGACATTTATTGACTACCTCCGTGATCTTTCGGGTGGGCGCACCTTCCATATTCACCCAGGGCCTTCTCCCGGGGTTAAATACCTCAATCAACTCCCTGAAACAGGTGGTTGCATGGATGCATTTTGAGGGTATCCAGAAAACGGTAATCTCACCATTGGTGTATTGTCTGTCCCTGGGATCATTCATAAAATTTCATACTTCCTGGTTCAGCATTTAAAAACAATGCAATGGGTCGAATGTTCACCGGTAAATTTTATCTGGGGAAGATGGTTTTAAAGAAATCCACCCTCGATGCCCCTGATGATATCTTCAATTTGGGCATCTTCTCCATCAGGGTTATACTCTAATTTGAGGTTGTTACCAAAAATACGGGCAATACCCTGCCAGAAAAATGCAGTAAATCCGCCTTTCAGATCCTTGATCACTTCGTATGAGGTATGGCCTGTCTCCCTGTCGATAAGCTTCACCAGGATGATACCCTGGGTAATGGTTAGTTTTTTTACTTCCTGTTCAAACTCCTTCATCATCTCCTTCTCTGCACTCTCTATAAACATTTTTTGTTCAGTCTCGCTTTTTATCCTTACCAGTTGCTCATCCAGCTCTTTCAGCTTCCTTCCGGCAATTTTCGCATAGGGGTAAGCTTTTTTTACATTTTTCACAAGCCGTATGTCCCTGCGCTTGTAAGACATGTATTGGAAATCGGAACGCTTATATACACGCACCTCTTCCAGTTCAATCAAAGCAAGTGTGTCATTACCCTGGATGATTCCTTTTGTTACATGGTAGCTATCCGGATGGGTAACCTGCGAAAAAACCTGATTTTGTCCATATAGAAACATGGAAAAACCAAGCGTATATTTGAATATCACCTTCAAGTCCGGGTTATTTTTCCCCTTTTACGGGATCCATATATTGCTTATCAAAAACCGTTCCTAAATCTGTTCACTATCTCATTAACTCCAACATAGCTTTCACCACATTCTCCGCACCATCGGCAATCTGATCGATGTTGGCTTCGAGCATATAACACGGGGTGGTGGCCAGTTTGTATTTGTTGTCAACAACAACTTCCCCATGGGTGGTTGATGTATGGGTAGCTCCCAAAGATTCCAGAGCCCTTGCTGTTGCCTGATCATCTCCTATGGTGAGCCTTACACCACCCAGCACTTTGGCCAGGATCACCGGTGAGATACAGAGTGCACCGATTGGTTTATGCAGTTGCACCATGCCTTTGATTGCATCCTCCACTACAGGAAGAACCACTGCTTTGGCGCCATCAAAAGCCCAGGTGCAAAGGTTTTTGGCTGCGCCGAATCCTCCCGGGAATAACAACCCGTCAAATTCGTCCGGATGGAATTCCTTCAGATCCCGGATTTTTCCCCGGGCAATTCTCGCGGATTCCACAAGTACATTTCTCGATTCCTCCATCACCTGTCCTGTAAGGTGGTTTATTACATGATGCTGGTCCATATCAGGCGCAAACACCTGGTAGGATCCGCCCAGACGGGCAATGGCAAGCATGCTGAGCGTAGCTTCGTGAATTTCGGTTCCGTCATAAACTCCGCAACCCGATAAAACAATTGCAAACTTTTTCATAACGATTCAGATTAGATACTTTTGCAGTGACTAAATTATGAAATACCTGAGAACATTCATCGCTCTGCCCATAAAGGTGGAAAATCAATTTCTCCTTGCCAGAAAAGAGATGATGGAAAGTCTTGCGAAGGAGAGAATCGTCTGGGTTGATCCGCAGCGATACCATGTGACCATCAGGTTTCTCGGGGATACTACTCCTGAAGCGGTGGAGGCGATCAGGTTTTCCATGAGAGAAAGGATCATTGTTCCCGGAACGAGAATATTACAGCTGGGTCATACAGGAAATTTTGGTTCCCGAAATAGGCCGGTGGTGATCTGGGTTGGTTTTAAAGATTCGCCATTCCTGGAAATGTTGAGAGAAAAGGTGGAGGCTGCGCTGGACATTTGTGGAATGATGCCTGCTGAACAGCCCTTCAGGCCTCATTTGACAATCGGGCGGATACGCCGGTTGAATGATCTCCAGGGATTCTACCGCCTGATGAACACCTTGAAAGAAAGTTTTTCCGGGGATATCCTGGCCGACCGACTGGTCTTTTATAAAAGTGAACCAGGGAGCGGGGGACCGGTTTATACCCCGCTGGAAGAATACCTTTTTGCTGGTCAGACTTTCTGAATTTCGATCATCAGATCATCCTTCATAACTGTGTCACCCTTTTTGACTTCCACCGACTGAACCACACCGGAAACGTGACTGAGAATCTCGTTCTGCATCTTCATGGCCTCAAGAATGATAATGGGTTCACCTTCTTTAACATCGGCCCCCGCTTCCACCAGGATGTCAATGATCTTCCCTGGCATGGGGGCCTCGATACGCACCAGTGCAGATGATTCACCCTGTTGTTCAAGGAATCTTTTTCGTTTAAGTGAGATGGGTGTTTCAACGCTGAATGAGTGCCAGACCCCATTAACCATGATGGTGTATTTGTTCTGGTTTTTTTCAATCACATCCAGCATGTACTTTTTGTTTTTCCAGACGATGTATGAAAATCCATTGGGATCTTCGCGCAATTTGACGTCTGTTTTTTTGCCCTGGTAGCTGATCTGTTTCTCCAGGGGATTCTTAAACTCATAAGTTTTATTGGTGGAGCTCAGGGCAATAAGCTTGGGTTGTCTCATTTTCTTTCGATTTAACGTAAACGTTTATTGAGTACCCAGGGGGAAATATCTTTGCCTTTTTCGGCTTTAAGGGGATTACCCTCAATCTGATTCAGCTCCCTGGCATAATCAAATGTTGCGAAAAAGGCAGCAAGCATTGCCTCATCGGGTTCCTGGTGGTAGTGGATTTTCAACTCTTTACTGAGGAAAGAGGTGTTGAACTGTCCCATTCTGAAATTCTTGTTCTGGAGCACAGCCCTGCAGAAGGCAAGGGTAGTCCGGGTACCTTTTATCCAGAATTTCCGGATCGCAGTGCTCGACAGCTCAAGCGCCTTTTCCCGGTCCGCGGCGTGTACGATCAATTTGGCAATCATGGAGTCGTAATAGGGAGTGATGACCGAGCCATCCCTGACTCCTGTGTCGACCCGGATGTGATCATCCGCGGGCCATGAGATCTTCTCGATGGTACCAAGACTGGGTGAGAATCCCGACTGAACATCTTCGGCATTAATCCTCCATTCGATTGCCCAGCCGTTTATTTTAATATCCTTCTGGGTGAAGGGCAGTTTTTCACCCTGTGCGATGAGAATCATCTGTTCAATAAGATCAATCCCGGTCACCATCTCCGTCACCGGGTGTTCCACCTGGATACGGGTATTCATCTCCATGAATGTGAAATTATTATTTTCGTCCAGCAGAAACTCAACAGTTCCGGCAGAGTAATAATTGACCGATTTGGTAATGCGGATGGCTGCTTCGCCCATTTTTTTACGCAGGGATTCATTCACCGCCGGGGAGGGAGCCTCCTCCAGCAGTTTCTGATGTTTCCTCTGAATGGAACACTCACGTTCTCCCAGGTGGACTACATTTCCGTGCTTGTCGGCCAAAATCTGGATTTCTATGTGCCGGGGTTCCCGTAAAAATTTTTCAATAAAAACAGCCGGATTGTTAAACGCTTTCCCAGCCTCGTTGGTGGCAAGCGTGAACATTCGCTGGACATCCTTCTCCTTTTCCACTACCCTCATTCCTCGACCTCCGCCGCCAGCGGCGGCTTTCAGAATGACCGGGAACCCAATTTTTCGGGCGATCTCGGTGGCTTCTTCAGGTGTTGAAACCGTCCCCTCGCTTCCTCCAAGGAGCGGTACATGATGAGCTTTGGCCAGTTCTTTTGCAATGGTTTTATTTCCCATGCGGTAAATGGCATCCGGGGAGGGTCCTATAAAGATGATCCCCTCCTCCTCGCAACGGCTTGCAAAATCGGGATTTTCAGCCAGGAATCCGTATCCGGGATGGATGGCGTCTACCCTCCTTTCCTTTGCATGGGAGACAATCCTTTCAATATCCAGAAACTCGGGGATATTTTCGTTGAAAGACTCTGAGAAATCGATGATCTCATCAGCCTCTTCCAGGTACCATGCGTTGGGTTCTTTGTTGGTTTTGATCACAAAGGTTTTTATACCCATTTTCTTTGCGGTACGGATGATCCGAATCGCGATCTCGCCTCGGTTGGCTATTAATATGCTCTTAATTTTCATCTGTGAAAACTAAAGGGGAATGTTGCCATGTTTCCTGGCAGGGTTATCAATCGATTTATTTTCCAGGGCCTTAAAGGCGCGGACCAGTTTCAACCTTGTTATGGCAGGGTCAATCACCTCATCGATGAAACCCTTTTCGTCGGCCACATATGGATTTGCAATTTCATCCCGGTATCGGGCGACCAGCTCCTTTTTCATGGCAACCGGATCATCCGATTTTTCAAGATCATTCCTGTAAAGAATTGCTACGGCTCCTTCCGGACCCATCACAGCGATTTCTGCTGTGGGCCATGCAAAGTTGAAGTCCCCTCCCAGGTTTTTACTGTTCATCACACAATAGGCTCCCCCGTATGACTTTCTCAGGATCACTGTAATTCTTGGTACGGTTGCATCAGCAAATGCATAGAGCATTTTTGCCCCGTGACGGATGATCCCGTTGTGCTCCTGATCGATACCCGGCAGGAATCCGGGAACATCCTCCAGGATCAGAAGAGGGATATTAAATGCATCACAAAACCTGATGAAGCGTGCTCCCTTGGTTGATGAGTTGATGTCAAGGGTCCCGGCCAGAACTTTGGGCTGGTTGCCCACGATGCCGATAACCTTCCCTTTGAGCCTTGCAAAACCGATCACCAGGTTCTGTGCGTAATTTTCCGAAATCTCGTAAAAGGAGCTTTTGTCGACGATCAGACTGATCACATCCTTCATATTATAAGGCTTGTTGGCATCGTCGGGTACAATGTTTCTGAGCCGCTCCTCGATATCTGATGTTTCGTTTTCCGAAAGCTCCATTTCAGGAGGGTTCTCCATGTTATTGGAGGGAAGGAATGAGAGCATTTGCCTGACCCCCATCAGGGTGTTCTCCTCATCCTCATATACCATATGGGCTACCCCGCTTTTCCGGGAATGCACACCAGCACCTCCCAGATCGTTGAAAGACACATCTTCATTAAGTACCTCTTTGACCACATTTGGACCGGTTACAAACATATAGCTGGTCTGGTTGGTCATGAAAACGAAATCGGTGATCGAGGGAGAGTAGACTGCTCCTCCGGCTGCCGGTCCCATGATCACAGAGATCTGAGGAATGACTCCGGATGACCGTACGTTTCGATAAAATATCCCTGCATAACCGGCAAGGCTTGACACCCCCTCCTGGATGCGGGCACCTCCCGAATCGATTAACCCGATCATAGGAGCCCCCATTTTGATGGCCATATCCTGGATCTTCATGATTTTTGCTGCGTGTACCGATCCAAGTGATCCGCCCATAACGGTGAAGTCCTGTGAATAGGCGAAGGTGAGGCGTCCCCTGATCAGGCCATGCCCGATTATCACACCATCCCCATAGGCTTGCTTCACTTTACCGAATCCGGTGTCGGACTTGTCGGCAGTTACAAAGGAATCCACCTCTTCGAAGGTGTCTTCATCAAAAAGAATTTCGATACGTTCCCAGGCGGTCAGTTTTCCTTTAGCATGTTGCTTCTCTTCAATCTTTTTATCGCGTTGACGCTCCTGAGACTTTTGCCTTTCAAGGAATCTGGTAAAGTTTTTTCCTTTAACATCCATAGGTTAGAACTGTTGCTTATCTAAAGACCTGCCAGAGTGGAAATTGTTTAGCGGGTCTGAATAATTATAGTGCAAAACTATAAATAAATATCATTTTTCGACCCGGGTCGGCACAAGGATTATTTGAAGAGTTCCCTCTCCTTCTCAACCGCAGGTCCCACCCAGGCTGAAGGGATACATCTCCAGTTACTGTAATTTTCCGGGACAATGGTATCGTATTGCCCGAGATACTGCATCAGGTGATACCGAAGGTCAGTGTCGGTCGACCAGATCACGCGGCTGGCCAGCTGCTCCGCAGGAATACCAGATCCCTGGGTCAGGTGTCCGCCTCCTCCGTTTCCGCGGTAGGAGTTGATGGCCACACGGTAGGTTTCTTCAGCCAGGAACGGATTCCCGTTGGAGAATCCGAGAATGGTTACCCGGTCGCCCGGAGCGTGGGAAACATCGATGGTGTAATCAATCCCGGCTGCCGAGGAGAAGTTGTAATAGGGATTGGCCAGCTGTCCGGATGCATCCTCGCTGTATTTCAAAAGGCTGTCATCCGGCTTTTTCATGGTATTGAACCATAATCCAGCTGCATGTTCCAGGAAACCATCGATCTCCGACCCCGTAAGTTCCATGCAGTAGAGCATGTTTTCGAACCGGTAGAGCTTAAACATATCTGAAATAAGCAATGGTCCTCTTTCAAGTGTTGCATTTAGCGATAGCGGAGCAGAGAATGAAAGATCTGCACCGGAGAGTTCAATTTGAACATGATGAATCAGTGAAATCATCGGGGATGGACCGAAAAGGGCATCGCTGCTCATCATTTTGTCCGAAAGCCATGTGATGGTATCTTCCAGGTAGCGGGAGATGATTTTTCGCTCCCCTGCAAACTGGTCGGTAAACGCTTCCGAAGGATCATATTCCTTCATGGAGACATTTTCACCCCTGAGTTCAGTAATCCCGTTTTTCCCGAAAGTGACAGTAATTTCACCGGCGAAGTGTCCGTGACTTCCCGGGTCAATGACCAGTACACTATCCCCATTTGAACCGGCCACATTTTGGATCGATACCCGGTGGTCGTGTCCTGCAAAGATCACATCAAATCCGGGCACATTTTCTGCCACTAGCAAAGCCGCATTCTCATTGAGGAAGGGTTCGGGGTTTCCGCCGTAACCGGCGTCGGTCCCCGAATGAAACAGTCCGACCACCAAATCGGGGTTCTCCATTTCCAGGATCTTGGGAATCCATTCCCGGGCTGTCTCCACCATATCCCTGAATTCCATTCCGGGCCAGAGATTTTCCGGCAGCCATTTGGGAATTCCCGGGGTAATCAGTCCAAGTACGGCAATCTTTATTTTTCCGGCCCTGAGAATTGTATAGGGTTCAAAGTAGGGCTCCCCGTTTTTTAAGCTTATAACATTGGCGGCAAGCCATGGAAAGCCCAATTCCGCTCGGACCCTCTCATATACGGCGGGGCCGGTTTCGATGTCGTGATTTCCGACGGTTCCGGCCACATAACCCATTTTATTCATGACCCGGGCTGAAAGGTGAGGGGAGAGGGTGTCTATGAAATTGTAGTAATAGACGGTTGGCTGTCCCTGTAGAAAATCGCCGTTATCCATCAGGAAAAAGAGGGTGTCCTTCCGGTTTCGCTTTTCCTCCACATAACTGTAGATGTGTGCGAGGGAGTTACCGGCAGGACTGCGGGAGATGAAATCGTAGGGGAAGATCATTCCGTGTACATCTGTGGTCACCGACAGGCAAATGATTGTTTCCTGATGATTGCAGCCGGTAAGGACAGCTAAGATCATTGCAGGTATCATTGTATATCTCATTTTACATCTTTTTATGTCATGTAAAGGTATCAATTGTTACCCGTGGAATGGATTCACGGAAGTGTGATTTAATGTTAAAATTCGCACTGCTGGGGTTAGTGTAGGAGGTCAGAGAAGGTTATATCCAGGTTATAAGCAGGCCCTCTTTTATTTGATATCATTCTAAAGTCAGTTTGGATTTTTCTGGTAAGAGTCAGTATCTGAGCCTGCTAAGACTTCTGGTTAAAGGAATGATAGTTATATGGCGGCTGTAAAAGCGATAAATATCGATGAAAAATCTGCAAGAAACGCCGATTTGGACCGGATATCTCTAATGTGAATTGTTGAACAGTTAATCAGCTGGATATAATTTTATCAAAAATCTATATCCTATGAAAAAGAACATATCTGTTGTTACTCTCTTATGTGGTTTTGCGATCCTGGTTGCAGGTGCACTGACCATGAGCAGTTGCTCGAATAATGATGATGTGGATGCGACTGAAAGCTGCACGCTGTGCCATAATGATGAAGTTGTTCTGTTTGCCAAACAACAGCAAACCGAAAGTTCTCACCATCTGGAAGGAGGCAATTATGACAGGAGCCATGCAGACTGCGCGATCTGTCACACGCATCAGGGATTTATTGAGACCCTTGAAAGTGGTGCATTGGAGGCATCCGCTGACATTCAGAACCCGGCAGCCATTAATTGCCGTACCTGTCACATGGTCCATACCAATTTTGATGCATCTGACTGGGACCTGGTTTCAGAAACACCGGTTGTGCTCGATTTTGGTGAAGGAACCATTGATATCGGGAAGGGCAACCTGTGCGTAAACTGCCATCAGTTCAGACCCATTTCACCTATGCCTGTTTTGGGCGGGGCTAATGTAAGCATTACTTCAAGCCGTTGGGGACCTCACCATGGTCCGCAGGGAAATATGATTTGGGGTGTGGGTGGATACCAGATTGCAGGATCAAAGAGTTACGCTGCAGCCGGGTCTGCCGGGCATGTGGAAGCAGGCTGCAATACCTGCCATATGGCTGCTCAGCCTTATGGCGCAACAGCCTCAGGCGGACATACCTTTAACATGACGGATGGTCCCGACGGTAGCGAAAATTTCGAGGCATGTATATCCTGCCATTCAACCCTTGAAGACTTTGATTATAATGGAATTCAGACCAAGGTTGATGAGCTAATTGCCGGGTTAGAAACCGTTTTCATCGAGAAAGGCTGGATCAGCGAACCGGGTGGGCTTTTTAATGCCACTTCCTCCAATCCACTTAATGTGACTGCGGATGAGGCCGGAGCCCTGCTGAATTACAGGATCGTTACAGAGGACAGGAGCAGGGGGATTCACAATCCTCAGTATATAGTAGCCCTGCTGACCAACTCGCTGGAGTCGCTGCAATAGAAAAACGCTTTTCAGGATTAAAGGAAAGGGACCATCTCAAAAGGATGGTCTCTTTTTATTGGCGGCCCGCTCAATCTACCCGGTTTCACTGATCTGCTTCAGCCTTTCGGCCGATTTAAAGACCCTTCCCACCGACAAGACCATTGTGGTCTACTGCTACACGGGCCAGACCAGCGCCAACCTGGCTGCTTACCTCAGAGTACTGGGTTACGACGCCAAGTCACTTAAGTTTGGTACCAATACAATGATTTATAATACCATGCCTGGTACAAAGTGGTCAGCGGAAACCGAGATTAAAGGTTACGACTATGTCTCTACTGCCAAATAGGGCAAATCACAACAAATATTCCTAAAACCATTGATAATGAGGCTGTTCAAGTTGAACAGCCTCATTTTAGACTTCTTTTTTGGGGCCAATGGCGTATCTGCGGAATTTAGTTTGAATCTTAATTGTGCCTGTTATTTAAAAATGGTCCGGATTTTGAACATACTTTTTCAGGAAAAGGATATTTTTATAAAATAGAACTCACAGTAATTAAAACTCTACAGCTATGTTATCAAAGAAATTTTTAATTGTTACGGTTCTGGCGATCTTTGCAATTGGTTCAATGCAGGCCCAGGATTTCAAGTACATCGGTGCTGCCAAGTGTAAGATGTGTCATATCAAACCTCCCAAGGGAGAGCAGTACAATGTGTGGTTAAAAAGTCCGCATGCCAACGCCATGAAAACCCTTGCCAGTGAAGAGTCCAAAAAGATTGCCACGGCGAAAGGGATTGCTGATCCTACCACCGATGCAGCATGTGTAAAATGCCACTCCACGGTGGGTCACATTGACAAAGGCCTGATCGCAGGAATCACTGCTGCTGAAGGAGTCTCCTGTGAATCCTGTCATGGCCCCGGAAGCATGTATAAATCAGCTACGATTATGAAAGACAAGGCATTGTCTATGAAAAATGGATTGATTCTTCCCACCGAAGAGGTTTGTAAGAGATGCCATAACGCGGAAAGCCCGACCTTCAAAGGCTTTAATTTTGCCGAGATGACAGCTAAAATTGCCCATCCTGATCCCACGCTGCATTAAGAGCAGGGGCTCAAAAGATTTATATGATTTGAAGATCCTCCGGTTCGTTGATCCGGGGGATTTTTCTTTTCTTTGGGGGACCAAATGTATAAACAGGTTTAAATCGAAAGTAATATGAATTTCAGGAATGTGATGATATCAGGGATGATCCTGTTGATTGCCGGTTGCGTAAGTCCATCCGACGACGGGTTTATAAAAGTGACTGTGAAGGAGGTTGAACAGGTGGCATCCTATACCTATTTACTGGTGAAAGAGAAGGGACCCGAATACTGGCTAGCGGTACCTTCCATGGAAGCCAAACCAGGGGAAAAATACAAGTACCAGGGAGGTATGGTGATGCAGGATTTTTACAGCAAGGATCTTGACCGGACCTTCGATAAAGTCATTTTTCTTGAGGCACTGTTTTCTGAGGAAACGACCGCACCACCTGCTGCCCATGGTGCGCTCACGCCTGGAAGCAAAGCCATGATTGAAAAATCGGATGTTTCAGTCGAAAAGGTGGAGGGAACAGTTTCCATTGCAGAAATCTATGCCGATCCGGACTCCTTCGAAGGCAGGACCATCCGGGTCAGGGGAGAAGTAACCAAATTCAATCCGGCTATCATGGATAGAAATTGGGCGCACCTCCAGGATGGAACCGAATTCAACGGGAAATTTGACCTGACCCTCACCTCGGATGAAAGCTATAAGGTTGGAACCATCGTAACCGTTGAAGGCGTTCTTGCTGTGAACATGGACTTCGGGTATGGCTACAGCTATGAGATTCTCCTAGAAAAAACAACAGTGGTTGAGTAGGAACCTTTAGTGCCCTCCGCCGGTAATGAAGGTGTAAATGATTAAACCGATCAGGATCACTCCGATGCCAAGGGCAAGAAATCCAAATGTACGGACCAGTCGCATGTTATCCTTTGAATAGTGCTTCTCGACGATGGACTCCTCCAGTTTTCCTGAATCAACCAGCTCCTGGTATTCGCGGGGTCTTTCGTGTTTGAAAAGTTCCAGGGGTATGTGACCTGTGAAAATTACCGTGTCCATGGGGAATGCCTCGGGCCTGAAGTGCGTATTGAAGAAATGAATTGTGAAAATGAACCCGACGGCAAGTAAGGCTTCATCACTATGAACGATCTGTGAAAAATTGATCACCCACCCTGGAAGAAATTTGGTAAAAAAGACAGGGAACCAAAGTACAAGGCCACTGAATCCAATGATGGCCACCCCCCAGAATACGGCCAGGTAGTCAAATTTCTCCCAGTAGGTCCATCTTCCATAAGCGGGCCTGGGTCCCTTCCCGACGAACCACTTGATGGTAGCAATGAAATCCTTGATATCCTGTTTGTTAAACCACAGGGAGTTATTGCCGAATATGAATTTGGCCATGGAGAGCCGCTTCCTCCTTTTTTGTCTTACCAGGTTGGTGATATGAAAGGCGAAATAACCAAAGGTAATCACTGCTCCAAAGCGGTGGAGTACGCCGGCATTTTGAACACCTCCCATGATTCTGGCCAGAAATTTGGCCCAATCCATATGGGCAAATTTAAGCATCATCCCAGTGAGAGCAAGCAGTATAAAACTAATGATCACAAAAACGTGGGTAATTCTCTGGTTGCGGGAGAAACGTTTGATGTATTTGTTCCCGATCTCCTTCGGTTCTTCTTTTCTCTTTTTTCTTCTCTCGGTTACCGAGCGGGGCAGCCACATCAGCAGATGGATACCGAAGAAAGAGAATACTCCCAGCAACAGAGCGGTCATAAAGAGATATGCAATATGCAATTTTGGATCATCTTTATGTGTGGCATGACTCAGGTAGCCTGTAAATCGTTTGTTGGCCCCGACGTGGCAGGCTCCGCATGTTTCTACAAGATTGGCTTCATTGACTGTCGATTCGGGATTATCGGCTTTCAAAACAAGGTGCGATCCGTGACAGTCCGAACACCTTGCCGTTGCATAAGATCCCAGCTGGTAGGCTTTCCCGTGGTATGTATTCAAAAAGGTCTTCGCGGTTTCTTCATGACAAGAACCGCACTGGGTGGTGACCTCATTCATAAACTTATCCTGGGTTACCTGGGAAATTACATGCGCACTGTGGCATTTGACACATGTAGGAAACTCTTTTCCCGGGCGTTCCTCGGTATAAGCGTGATCACTTGCCAGATATTGTTCATAGATCCCTTTATGACAATTGCCACAGGTTTGCTGCACATTGGAGGGGTGTACAGAGGATTCCGGGTTTGTCTCTTTAAGCATCAGATGGGTGGAGTGGCAGTCGGTACAAACCGCACTTACAGTTAAACCCTTGCTGGTGAGTCCCTGACCATGCACACTCATGGAGTAATCGGCGAAGGCATCCACCTCTTTCAGTTCAGTGGAGGAGGGCGCTTTCCCATCCTTCTTGTGACACTCTCCGCAGAGACCGGGAATATTGGTCCGGTACACGGGAGAGGTGTCATCATACCTGGACAGTGTAGCATGAGTCCCGTGACAGTCAGTGCAATAGGGTGCATTTTCCCGGTTATTATAGTGAGCCTGTCCATGACCACTTTTAAAATACCTGTCAAACACTTCCGCATGGCATGAAGAGCAATCCACCGGTTTATTGGTGGCACAGGGTCGTTTCAGGTGATCGTCAACTTCGGTATGACACTTGATACACTGGATGTTCTTGTGAACCGAATTGGGAAGAATGCGGGAATCTATGAAGAGTGAAACCCTCTCTTCATCCACTATTTTGTGAACATCCTCTTCCCCATGACATTTCAAACATGAGTTGTCAGAGATTCTGGCCTGGATCTGTGGAATATCGACTTTGTGAGGTGGATGGCACGCCGAACAGGAGGGGATTATGGATGGATTCTTTTCCCACAACTCACCCTTGATCACTTTTTTATGGGACTCTTCAATCCGGGTGTGACACTGCATGCAGGTCCCTGCAATTCTTCCGGGTGAGATGGACGAATTGGGACTGGTGTGAGGCAGAATCAGGTGGTTCCCGTGGCAGTTATTACAGGTGGCGGTAACGATAAGGCCTGATTCAAAGAGGCCTCTTCCATGGATACCCTGGGAATAGTTTTCCACAATATTATGTTCCGAAGGATTGTATATCCTGGCCACTACCTCGCCCTCTTTGTGACATTTCCCGCAAAGGAACGGAATATTCATTTTGTAGGTACGGGATTTCGGGTCGGAATAGTGGAGGATATCATGGTGTCCATGGCACTCTTTGCAGCTAGGGGCATTGGGATCATTCATAAGAAGCGCCTGTCCGTGAATTCCCCTTGTGTTATCTGCCATGGGTTGTGTGTGACAGCTTCCGCAATTGACCGGCTGAAGGTCATCCGCATGCGGAAAACCCTCATCTGCTGCATCGGTATGGCAGGAGATGCAGCTATTGCCGTGGTGAACCGAATGATCAAAGATCGTGGTGTCTACGAATACAGATACGGTTCTGCCGTTAATCGTTCCTTCCAGGCCGGTATCCTCATGACACATGATACAATCTTCATTCGACTGTGCAGACAAAATGGAAAATGGAAACCATGCAAACAGGATCAGCCAGACAAGGGATCTCAGGGCCCGGCTAAACGCATGTTGAAACAGGTAAATCATAGGACTTTCTGTTCTTGATTAAAATTCAGGCTGCTATTCAGTTTTCTCATGTTCCTCATGTTCCTCATGTTCCTCATGGTAGCCAGTAATCATGCTCTTAAAGAGGGTCCCGGGTTTGTCACCCAGGGTGCATGTATAAATATGGACCACCAGGAACAATGAGAATACAAAACCAACTATAATATGCAGTACATCATAAAACAGGAGTCCGCTGATGTTGAATATGGTATTTGAAATTCTTTCCGGGAACATGAGGCCTGTTCCCGAAATAATAAGCAGCGGCATACCAATATACATGGCCAGTACATAGGATATTTTTTGCAGGGGATTAAATTTTTGTTTTTTGGTGATGGGGAAAGGATGTGAATCACCCTTGAAGATGCCAATTGCATAAAAATGAAATTGTTTCCAAAGTTTGGGAAACAGGTTCTTTCTCCACTTCCGGTAATACCTGCCATTTCCGGAGATCATATTTCCAATGACAAAGATGCCGTAGTTTAAGGTCAGAATAATGGCACATATGTTATGAATCCCTACGGAAATCTGAAATGGGATCAGGCTTTTTTCTGCGGAGGCATAATGGAGGCTGATCCCTGTAGCAAGTAATAACAGGAACATCAGGGCATTGGTGACATGCCAGAGACGGATCCATGCGGGGTAGAGGTATAATTTTTTTGTTGCCATGTCAGCTTTTTTTCTGTTTTTTACTGCGCAAATAGATATGAAATGCGATAACCAGCATGGTCAATCCGAATACGAGTAAACTAAGACGGTTGAGCAGCACGTTTTGATTTGCCCCGATCACATAGGAATTATTGATCATGATTCCATTCACAAAACCCCCTTTTCTCTTCTCCAGGCTCTCGAATTTATAGAGTGTGTGCATGAGCCTGGAATCCTTTGAGTGACATTCGGTACAGTTTTTCACAGCCGAGCTTTTCGGCATGATTTTGTGTGCAATCAGGATCGAATCATTTATCTCTGTGTGGCACTCGATGCACCTCACTTTTGCGAAATGGGCTGCCTGGTTGGGCAGCCAGTCGTGACTCTCCACAAGCACGATCTCCTCCCTGTCGGTTAACATGGAGAATCTTGTGAAATCGGCATGACAACGAAGACACATATTATTGTCATACAAGATGGCCTCTGCAAGATCGTCGGCATTTCGCATGAAAGCTTTGTAGGAGTGCGGATCGTGGCAACTCCAGCAGTTGAACCCCTCCCGGTTATGGGTGCTTTCGGAAAACTCAGCTTCGATACCCTCAAAATGATACCTGGCATAGGTCTCATCATAGCCATGGCAATCCATGCAAAGGAATGGTTCCTCAAATCTTGAATCGAAACTGTGCGGGAAAGTCTGGAAATCGGCAGAGTGACAGTCGGTGCAACTGAATGATTTGTGTACGGATGTGTAAAAATTGTCCCGGTTAATGATTTTGGAAGGTCCCATCCTCTTGATGGCAGATCTTCCATTGACAGAGTCCTCAAGGATGAATTTGGCTTCACCGTGACACTTAAGGCACCCTTCGTTGTCCTCCACGAAATAGTTCACTTCAAGATAGGAGGGTTTGATTTTGGTAATATCGGTAGTTTGTGCCGTGAGGGCTCCTGCCGTTGCCAGCAGGATACACCACAGCATGAAATGAGATTTCTTCATTTGTATTAAAACCTGATGGAGATGTTAAAGCCAAACTGGAAATCACCATCCAGCGGATTTCGGTCGTTAAAAGCAATACTCCGGTTCTTTACAATGGCATTGTAGTTGGAGACAAATACCCTGAACGAGTGCGTGCTTGTTCCGATCTCAACACCCAGTGCAACATTCGGATATATGGTCTTTCCCTCGGTTAATACGCCAAAATCATCCACCTTATCCTGAGGCTGTGCAAGAGGCTGGTCATACTCGAGAATAATGGAGCTCAGACCAAGGATCTGGAAACGGGCTCCCACATCTAAAGAGTAGTTGTCGTTCCGGTATCCGGCCGGTACAGCATTGAAATATACAAAGGAGGGAGCCACCTGGACTCCAATTTTTTCACCAAACTTTCGGGATGCAATCAGCTGGGTCATATAGGAGAGGCGGTAGATGAACTTGTACTCATCTTCAGGTCCGAAATACTTGGAATCCCTTGCATCCAGTACAACATTTCCAAAATAGGAGAGCGATACAGGTATGTTACCGGATGTGGTCTGACGAAGTATGGAATATTTCCATTGCAGATCCTGTTGCATGTAAGCGCGTGTTGTTCCCAGTCCCACCATGATTTTGTCGGTAATTCCGTAATCCAGGCCAATCCGTGTGTTTGCACTTCCATAGATCCCAAAAATATCATTGATCTCCTTAATTTGCGAGAAGCGGTGTTGTATCTCAAGGTTGATCGCTCCTTTATAAGGGTTGAAGGTAGTCTGGTTGTCTACCAGGGTTACCGTTTCAAAGGGTGGATAGACAGGTTCATTCACCTGGGCAAACAGGAATCCCGAAAACAGAAAGGCAACAAGGGCTGCCGGAGTGGTTAATTGAAGATATCTTTTCATGGTTGTAAATTATTTTTTTAATTATCCTGAGCACCCTCCTGGATCCAGCCCAGGATCTGGTTTATTTGGTCATCTGTAGCCCGGCCACTGTGTGTTGTCCCTATTAATACCTGGTAAAGGATACTTTCACAGGCAAATTCCGGTTCGGACACATATCCGCCGTCAATAAGTTCGTCATATGACCAGCCTTCTCTTAAATCGGGTGTCTGACTTCCTGAGTGGCAGGTAAGACATTTGCTGTTGAATATAGGCTGAATATCGCCCGAGAATTTTTGGCCGGTTGCTCCTTCCGGACATTCGGGTGCAGGGATCTCATAGTTTGAGCATCCGGAAAGGATTACAATCAATAATCCTGCAGTAAATAATATAACTCTTCTCATTAGCTCTGGTGTTGGTTTTCGAAGGGCAGATCACTGCCTGTTCAAGGCCAAAGGTAGTAGTTCCTTCCGGTAGTGTGAAGGTATTCACATGGAGATTTGTTATCTTTTTGATCGAGATAAATCAGTACAATGATTGATATAGATCAGTTTTAGTTTTAATTGCTTAAATTTCGCTATGAAAGAGCAGAAGCTTTGTGAAGGTTGTGAAAAGTGTAATCAAAAGTCGCAGCTATTCCAGATCCTTACAGAGGAGCAGCTGGCAATTGTGAACCGGAACCGCTATTCGGTGAGGTTTCACCAGGGAGAGGTCATTCTGAAACAGGGGACTTCAGCCAGTACGATGATCTCTGTTATTGAGGGTTTTGCCCGTAAGTATATGGAGGGTTTTAACGACAGGAAACTCATTCTCGATTTTGTGAAACCCTGGCAACTGGTAGGGGCACCGGGTGTCCATAATTTGGGTAAGTACAGCTTTAGCGTTGTGGCCATAAGGGAAACACTGGTCTGCTTTCTGGATGCTGCTAATTTCACGGAGGTACTCGGACTAAATGGTGAATTCGCAAAAGCATATATCAAAATGTGCAGTGGCAACTATGGCCGCTCGCTGGATCGAATGGTCAGCCTGAGTCAGAAACAGATGCACGGGCGAATTGCCGATGCGTTGATTTACCTTACAGAGGAGATCTATGAATCCATTCGGATTGGCCCCGAAATATCACGACAGGATATAGCCGATTACACCAGCATGTCGAAAGACAGCGCCATCAGAATTCTGAAGGAGTTTGAAAGGGATCAGATCATCAGGCTGGAAGGAAAGACCATCGAGGTTCTTGATGGCAATCGCCTTCAATCCATTTCAGTCAACGGCTAGTCTGAAAACAGCCCGGAAGTCACCTTACTCCACCCTTTCAAAGAAGAGATCCTGGAAATCGAAACTGAAATCGATTTCGGGTGAGACGCCTTTCATGGTGATCTCCTGTGCTTTTCCCTCCTCATCCAGACTGAAGATGGCAAATGCATCCGCATCCAGTTCTCTGTTCTCCCACCGGATGGCAAAAGCGTTGGCTTTATAGTGGTACATAGGCCCGGTAAGTTGCGGTGAGCGGTAGGATCTGAACCATGGTTTCCCTTCCTTCAGGAATACCTCCGCCTTCCCGAACCATTTGTCGGCATAGACTCCTAAATAATTCTCCAAACCCACACTCTGTTGGTCGCCCTTCTCCACCGTTTCCCATACCCGGTCTACTTCAGTACTGGCACTTCCTGAACGTTCCAGGTGTTTTTCCAGGTAGTAACCCGTCCAGTCATATGGCTCCAGTCCCAGGTAGTTATCCACGATGGTTTGAGTCACTGCCTGGAAAAGACCACCGCCCCCGTAATAAGAGTTTGTGAGTACCACCACACCCAGTTCAAGTTCGGGAATCATGATGGTTTTTGACAACATCCCTGCAAGGTCACCTGTGTGGGAAACTGTAAATTTTCCTTTCATATCGGCCAGTCCCCAGCCCAGTCCATAACCAGCGAAGTGGGAGTTGTACCTTGAATCGTTCCTCGCATCGAAAGAGGTGTGTATCCTCCACATTTCACGCTGACTCGCCCCGGTAAAAAGCTGTTTTTCAAGAGATGGTCCATATCTCCCCTCATTAAGATGAACCAGCATCCAACGGCAGAGGTCATCCGCATTGGAGAGAATGGCACCCAGGGCACCATTCATATTCGCCGGATCATGTTCGTGCCAGGCAATGGTCTCCAGTTTCCCATTCACCTCCATGTGGGGTGTGGCCAGGTTATCGAGTCCCGACATGGATGGAGGGAGTGTCGAGGAGTTGTCCATTCCAAGCGGGTCCAGGATCCGCTCCTGTACAAAAGACTCCCAGCTTTGCCCGGAGACCCTTTTAATCACCTCACCGGCAACCATGTATAAAATATTGTCATAATCATATTTTGTCCGGAAAGCCGAAACCGGCTCAAAATACTGAAAATTGCTGAGCAGGTCGGCCATTGTGAAGTCTGATCCGGAGGGCCAGAACTGCAAATCGCCGGCTCCCAGACCCAATCCGCTCCGGTGGGTCAGCAGGTCCTGAATGATAAAATTCTGAGTTACATATTCGTTATACATTTTAAATTCCGGAATGTGCTCCACCACCCTGTCGAGCCACGAGAGTTTACCCTCCTCCACAAGGATTGCAAGAGCCGCGGCAGTAAAGGCCTTTGTATTGCTGGCGATGGCAAAGGAGGTGTGCTTGTCCACCTTTTCCCTGCCGGCCACCGATTTCAGACCATACCCTTTTGCCAGGAACACTTCACCATCTTTTACGATTCCGACAGCTACGCCTGCCACGTTGAATTTTTCCATGGCCACTTCCACCAGGCTGTCCACCTCTCTTACGGAGAGCTGGCCAAATCCAGCAAACGTGAGGAAAGACAGAAGAAGGATTGTGATCAAATTGTGAATTCTATTCTTTACCATGGTATTGAGTTTAACATTTAATTGCAAAACTGAATAAATATTCCGAAAAAAGGATTATTCCCTGTCACTTTCTTTTATTCATTCTAAACTATCCAAAACCGGATCAGACTCCATTATTAAAGAAATTATTAAGCTATTTTCGAAATGAAGTTCCTTGTTAGGTAAGGCCATGGAAGTTGATCGTCGAAAAAGATACATACTCGGGATCGATGTGGGCTCAGTATCAGTTTCATTGATCTGGTTGGATGAGGATGGCAAACTGGTGGGTCAAAAATACGCATTGCATCACGGGGATATCCGGAGCTCCCTTGATGAAATGCTGGGTCGTTTCGATCCGGAAGAGATCATAGGGATTGCTGCTCCATCTGGTAAAACAGGCTTTCATCATCAGATCCGGGTATTTGATGTCCAGGTCTCATTGATGAGTGCCGTTTCAAATCTTGGATTGAACGCCCGTTCGGTCCTTCATGTGGGTGCAGAGCGGTTCTTCCTGATGGAGCTGGATGACAGGGGAAGCTACTCCCACACCAGTCATAGTTCATCATGCGCAGCCGGTACGGGCAGTTTCCTGGATCAGCAGGCACTGAGACTGAACCTGAAAGATACAGCGCAACTTTCTGATATGGCGCTCCAAAACCATTCTGCCATCCCCGATATTGCTGCCAGGTGCTCGGTTTTTGCCAAAACAGACCTGATTCATGCCCAGCAGAAAGGTTACACCCTGGAGGCCATTTGTGACAGCCTCTGCAAAGGGCTGGCAGATAACATCGCCGATACAATATTTAACAAATCAGTCCCCGGGTCTCCCATCCTGATGACAGGGGGTGTCTCCCTGAACCGTTCGGTTCTGGGGCACCTGCAGAGAATCCTGGGGAAGGAGATTGAGGTGCATCCCCTGTCTCCCCACATGCCTGTCTTTGGTGCCGCCTGCCTGCTGCTCAAGGAGATCAGGGAGGGGAGGAGCATGCCGGCTGTGGATATGGGGAAAATCCTTGCTGAAAAGGGTGAGAGGGAGTACTTCTATGAACCACTGGAGTCAGCTACAGGTGAATCGGCCGACCGGGAGCCAATCCACCAGAGGAGTTTTAAACCGTTGGTTGCAAATCATGACGGATGGGTTCAGGTGGATATCTACCGGAATCCGTCAGATGGGGATAAAAGGTTTTACCTGGGAATTGATGTGGGATCCACGAGCACAAAGTCGGTAGTGATCGATGGAGACGGCAGACCGGTTGCCGGATTCTATACTTATACGCTTGGGCAACCCCTTCGTGCGGTCCAGGCACTTTTCGAATCCATCCATTTCCTGATGACCGAGCACTCCATAGTGCCCGAAATTCTGGCATGCGGAACCACGGGTTCAGGCCGTAAATTTATTGGCGGAATTGTAGGTGCCGACCAGGATGTGGATGAGATAACCGCTCATGCCAGGGCAGCCTTTGAGCTGAATCCGGAGACCGATACGATTATTGAGATCGGGGGTCAGGATGCCAAATTTACCCAGATGAGGGGGGGGGTGGTAACCTTCTCCCATATGAATACGGTATGTGCTGCCGGTACCGGGAGTTTTATTGAGGAACTGGCCGGAAGGCTGGGGGTAAAACTGAAGGATTATGAGCGTATGGCCATGGGCCGCCCGGCGCCTCTGGCCAGCGACCGTTGTACGGTATTCATGGAGCGGGATATCAACCATCTTCTCAGTCAGGGCTACAGTGTTGAGGAGGTGCTTGCGACCGTGATTCACTCGGTACGGGAAAACTACCTGAAAAAAGTGGCCAGTGAGGCCCATATCGGTGAGCATATCTGTTTCCAGGGAGCCACAGCAAAAAACCGTGCTTTGGTGGCAGCCTTTGAACAACGCCTGGGCAAGCCGCTGTATGTCTCCCGTCTCTGTCATCTGACCGGTGCCCTTGGGACCGCATTGATTTTGTTGGAAGAGCATAAGGGGGTATCGCATTTCAGGGGATTTGACCTGTATAACAGGGATATCCAGGTAGAGACAGAAAACTGTGAACTCTGCCTGAACCGGTGTACCATCAGCCTGGCCTGCGTGAACGGGGAGAAGCTGGCTTACGGGTTCATGTGTGGCCGTGATTACGAGACCAAGAAATTTGTAAAAAAAGGAGGTGAACAGTTCGACCTGATGAGTGAGCGGAAACGGCTTTTAAAGAGAACAGACCCGGCCCCGGATGCTAAAACAATGCCACAGCCTTCCATCGGACTGCCGGCCACCCTCCACCTGGTTGAAGACCAGCCATTCTGGAAGCTCTTTTTCATGGAACTGGGAATCAGAATCCGGACCAGTGAAGGGTTTAAGGATTCATTAAAAGCAGGGAAAAAGATTGCCGGGGCAGAGTTCTGCGCCCCCATCGACTCCATGTACGGGCATGTGACCCATATGGCACGGACCTGCGATTTTGTATTTATGCCTCTTTACCTGGAGGCCAGGAAGAGCAAGGGGGAGAACGATCAGAATTTCTGCTACTATACCCAGTTTAGCGGTTCTCTGGCATTCCAGGAAGGGGAGGAGATGAAGAAAAAGCTGATCAGCCCCATGCTCAATTTCAGTAAAAACGAGGGTTCCAACGCGAAAATCCTTTTGAAAGAGTTAAAACGAATGGGGTTTAATCAACTGACTCTTTCAAATGTATCGATTGCATTGGTGAAGGCCGGAATATTGGCAGATGAGCAGAAAGAGGAGATGGAGTTGATGTTTAAGAAAAGTTTCAATACCGGGGTGGATGTCTCGGTGGTCCTGCTGGGAAGGCCCTATGTGGTGCTCTCGGAAACCCTCAATAAGGGTATCCCGGGAATTTTTGCCGGAATGGGGATTAACGCCTATTACCAGGAGATGCTGAAGGTGGATCAGCAAATGGATGAAGCATTCAATAACCTGCTAAAAAAGATACCCTGGCACTTTGCAGCCAATATCATGAGGGCTGCGGAGGTGACCTGCAGAACACCCAACCTCTATCCTGTTCTGGTGACGGCCTTTAAGTGTGCTCCGGACTCATTCATCCTCGAGTATTTCAAGGGACTCATGAACCTCTACGGGAAACCGTACCTGGTCATTCAGATCGATGAGCACGACTCCAACACGGGCTACGAAACCCGGATCGAGGCAGCTTTGAGGTCATTCAGGAACCACTCCCGTTCCGCCATTCTGAATGGCGATCCTGACCTGGGAAGCCTTCTTCCGAAGGTGGAAACAGAGATTGGGGATAAAACACTGCTTTTGCCCAACTGGGACATGTATGTAAGTCCGCTGATAACAGCCAACCTGAGAAGGGCAGGGTATGATGCGAGGCTTCTGGAAACCAGTGAACTGGGCATCAGGAAGAGCATGGTTCATAACACGGGCCAGTGCCTGCCCATCAATGTAATTGCCCAGGACTATATGGACTATATGGAGCGCCATCAACTGGACCCATCCAAAACCATCCTCTGGATGATGGAGAGCAAGGGGACCTGTAACATCAGGCAATACCCATATTATATCAAAAGGATCCTTGAAAATTATGGGAATGGGATGGGAAAGGCTGCGGTTTATTCAGGTGAACTTACACACAGGGAGCTCTCCCTGGGAGCTACTTACTATGGATATTTTGCATATATGCTAGGCGGACTCTTCCGCAAGATTGCATGCCGCATCAGGCCCTATGAGACCAATCACGGTCAGACGGATGAGGTCAATGATGAAGTACACCAGCTCCTGGTGAAGGCCCTTTCAGGCAACCAGTCCATCGACAATGCAATCAAGGAGGGGGTCAGGATGTTCGAAGAGATTGAATATGAAAAAAGTGGACGTAAACCCCTGGTTGCCATATTTGGCGATTTGTACCTTCGGGATAACGATATCATGAATCAGGATCTTATCAGATCCATCGAGGAGGCTGGTGGTGAAGCGCTGGTCACACCCTATAACGATTACGCCAAACTGACCATTGAGAATATCTTCCGGCGTGCCATTCAGAGGGGCGAATTGGTAGAGACAGGAATGAACAGGATCATCCTGAACCTGTTGAAATTTATGGATGACAGGTATTACAAACCATTTGCCAGGATACTTGGACCCGCCCCGGTGATCCGGGCCAAAGAGTTAGAGAAACGTTTGGCAGACTTCAACATTGATCTTCTTCATTCGGGAGAGTCGTATGATAATTTGTTAAAGATCTTCTATATTGTTGATAATTATCCCGGTGTTTCGCTTTTCGTTCAGACCAATCCTTCCTTCTGCTGTCCTGCACTTGTCACCCAGGCAATGACGGAAAGGATCAGGGAAAAAACGGGTGTTCCCATTGTGACCATTACCTATGACGGAACCAGCGACCGTATGAATGATGTGATTGTACCCTATATCCAGTCGGCAGTTAACGTTTCCGGAAAACCATAAAGAGCAAACGCCCTGTCAGTAGTTTCTTCTGATTGTGCATGGGGTCAAATCCCTTGATTTTCTGGTTGAGCCAGATGAACGGGATGAAAAGCCTGTAGAGCCAAATAGAGGTGCTTTGGATCCTGTCCACATCAAACTCCGCAGGATGGAACCTGTACTTTACCGCCAGGTAATTGTATTGGTCAAGTGTAAGAGAGGCCACATGCTGGAGACCATCGTGGTTCTCAAGCTCCAGTGGTTTGAATCCATAGGGAAATCCGAGGTAGAGAAATCGCATTCTCGATTTCATGGAGAGGATGTTAGGAGTTGATATATAAAGCCTGCCTTCAGGTTTCAGGATCCGGTTGATCTCCCTGAAGAAGTTTTCATGATCGAGGATGTGCTCGGTGATCTCAATGGCAATTACCAGATCAAAAGTGTCATTTGGGTATGGGAAGGTTTCAGTGACATCCACCCTGTCACATTTAACCTTATCATATTTATAGTAACCGGGAAAGAGGTCACATGCTGAAACCTCGTAGCCCATGTCCACAAGCCGTTGTGTAAGTGCACCCTGACCGGCTCCAAGGTCCAGGACCTTCAACCCGGAAGGCTCAGATCTCCTCTTGAAAAACTCCATGAACCGGCTGTGTACCCCCGGCATGGTAATCGGTTGTAGGGTATTTTCCATCTTATAAAGATAGAATAATGAAATCTAATAATGTTCATTCAATCCATCCACTCCCATACCGGCTAATTCAGCGTCCTGCTCTCCGGTAGCTCCCCCTATCCAAAATCGTCGGTGTGAATATGGCCGGCGGTGACACTGCTCTTTTGCAGCATCTCAACCATTGATTTGAGGAAACCGGAGGACCCCACGATATAAAAATCAACTGTATGCAGATCGGTCAGTCTCTCCGAAAGCATATGGATATTGATCCGTCCCTCTTTACTGGTGTAAACCGGCACGTAGGTATAGTCAGCGATTCCGGTGTTTTTTAGTTGCTGGTGGTAGGTGGCATTGCTCTCTGTTTTATTTGAATAGAACAAATAAACCGGATGATTATACTTTTGGTTTTCCAACTCCCTGATCATGGGTATTACCGGCGAAATTCCTATTCCTGAAACAAGGAAAACCACACAGGCACTTCCGGGGTTCAGTGTGAAATCACCTACCGGTCCATAAATGGTTACGAAATCCCCGGGTTGAAGTGACTCACAACTTCTCTTAAAACCGCTGCCACCAAATCGCATTACAAATTTTAAAACCCGGTCCGAAGGATGGGAAGCTATGGAGAGCGCCCGCACGGGGATATCGCCCTGCGAGTAGGCGGGACTTTGTATGGCTAAATAGGCATACTGGCCAGGTTGAAAATTAAATCCAACAGGCTTCTGGAAGATCAGCTCCATGGTCTGACCGGTAATTGCCTTCTTTTGGAGGAGTCTCACCACCCTCTGATCTGAAAATTGTCCCTCTTTTTTGGTTGGGATTCCCTTCTCCAGCTTTTTGTTAACCTGCAATCCGCACAGGAAACCGCTGACAATGGCTCCGGTGAATCCTCCTCCCGGGAATGTCCATGTGCCTGAGAACCAGAGGTGATTTACCGGCGACAGGTAGGATGGCCTTTTAAAACCTGCCTGGGCCGGTGTTTGAGCGAATCCATATGGTGCAGCGTACGGATTCAGGGTATATCTTTTAATAGTCCGGGAGGTTCCGACATCATATGTTTCAATCAATTCGCTGATCCCGGGGATTGTCTTTTCGAGCCGTCTGAGCAGAATCCCGGCAACTTCATTTTTCCTCTTTTTGTATTCCCGTTCTTCTAATCCCTCCCAGTCACCTAACCGGTCGGCTGTACAGATTACCCCGAAGCTTTTTCCTTTGGGAGAGAGTTCAGAGTCAATCTGGCCATAGTCGACAAATACAAAACTTCGCTGTTCCCAGGGCCCGTAATAGTTGGAATGAACATCCTTCAGACTTCGCACACCATCCCCGTAAATGAAAGTTGAGTATCGATTATGCCCCAGCGATCTGACCTCCTGGGAGAACCCTAAGTAAACACAAAGCAGTGAACAGGACGGGATCAGACCTGCGATTCTCTTTTTTATTTTATCACCTGCTGTACCCTCCATCAGTTCTGCTGCAAGCGGTATTGCCCCGCTGTGAATGATATGAGTGGCGCGAATCGTCTCCTGTTTTAGCTGTAAGTTAAAAGCGTCCCTGAAAGTTACACCTACTGCCTTTCCATTTTCAACAAGAATCTGATCCACCTTTTTTCCCAGCAGGAGGGTTCCCTGATTTTCAGTGATCACCCTGGCCAGCGAGTCGGAGAGTTTTTGTGACCCTCCCCTGATAAAGAACCCTCCCTTTTGAATAAAGCTTGCCTGGGCTTTTGCAAAAAAGATCAAGGACATGCTGTAGGGGTTGTCATGATAGTAGAGCAGGTTTCCCTGGAGGATCAACTTCAATTCTTCACTGACAAAATTTCTGTCCAGATATTCTCCCACTGTTCGGCGGAAGGTTTTTAAGATGTTAGGGAAGAGGATTGGGAAAAAAGGAAATTTCAAAACTCTCTCCCATGTTTTCTTCGGGAACCGGGCGAATTCCTCCTGTACCCCCAGGATCATTTTGAAAAATTTTCTGATCCCATATTCTTCCCCGGGAAACTCCAGCACCAATGATTCAATGGCCCGGTCGGGTCCATTGGGAAAAGTGAAGTCCATTCGAGCGTTCCTGATATGGAAAAACTCGGGAAGAGGCAGAAAATCAAGGTATTTTCTCACTCCCAGAAACCGTAATACCGAGTGGTTCGTTTGCTCATTGATCAGGTGGCCATCCATGGCATGGAGGCCCGCTTCCATGAGAAAATCTTTTCGTTTGAAAGTAGTGGCACATCCCCCGGGAACATAATGCTGTTCAAGAAGCAAGACCTTTTTTCCTCGACGGGAAAGGATTGCGCCTGCTGACAAACCTCCCAATCCACCGCCTATGATGATGGCATCAAACTCCATAAATTAAAATTAAATAAAAAATCTGGGTTATATTTACTGAAACAATACCCCCTGAAAACCATGAAATACGCCATAACCCTTCTGTCTGCAGCACTGCTTTTTTCTTGCCAGACCGCTCCACAAAATGAGATTAAAATAACCGGTGAATTACAACAATGGCACAAAGTGACCCTCCAAATTCCCGGGCCTGAAACCTCTGAATGGGACGAAGATAATCCTTTTCTAAACTACAGGCTTGAGGTCCTCTTTTCACACGACGGGGTAACCTACAAAGTCCCGGGTTATTTTGCAGCCGATGGAAATGCAGCTGAGACCTCTGCCCGGGAGGGCAGCGTTTGGAAGGTCCATTTCAGACCCGATGCTGTGGGTCAGTGGGATTATAAAATACTTTTCCGAAAAGGCAAATACATAGCTGTTGTGGATGGTGAAGTGGCCGGGGAACCGGTAAGTGTGGATGGTGCTGAAGGCACCCTTGACATTGTCAGATCAGATAAAAGTGTACCCGATTTCCGGTCCATGGGCCGCATCATTAACGGAGGGAAAGGTTATTTCAGGTTCCAGGAAAGTGGGGAAGTTTGGATCAAGAATGGCGCTGACAGTCCGGAAAACTTCCTTGCTTTTGATGGATTTGACCAGACTTCACGATTCAGTCTTAAAAAAGTGGTGAAAGAGGGGGAGGCCGATCCAAGGGAGGGTTTGCATCGCTATGAAACGCATGTGGCCGACTGGAATGAAGGTGATCCGACCTGGCAGGATGGGAAAGGGAAGGGGATTATCGGCGCATTAAACTACCTTCATTCGGCCGGGGTAAACTCTGTTTATATGCTTACCATGAACATACTGGGTGACGGGAAGGATGTCTGGCCCTACACCGATTACAATGAGCGCTACCGTTTTGATTGCAGTAAACTGGATCAGTGGGAGGTGGTTTTGGATCACATGGAGCAACTGGGAATGATGGCACACCTCGTTTTGCAGGAAACCGAGAACGAATGTCTGCTCGACGGGGGATATACCGATGTGCAGCGAAGGGTATACCTGCGTGAACTGGTTGCCCGTTTTGCCCATCATACAGCTGTAACCTGGAATATTGGCGAGGAGAACGGTCCGGCTGACTGGTCACCTATCGGGCAAACCGATCAGCAGAAGAAGGATATGATGACCTACCTAAAGGGAATTAATCCCTATCCCTCCATCGTGGTTGTGCATACCCATTCCAACGATGAACACCAGGAAAAATATTTGGATCCCATGCTGGGTTTTGAATTCCTGGACGGGGTTTCCCTGCAGGTTGGAGACCCGGAGAGGGTCCATCAGCGTGTTGTGAAATGGGTGGAGGATTCTGAAAAGGCCGGGAAAAGATGGATTGTCAATCTGGATGAAATCGGTCCTGCCTGGAAGGGTGTTATGCCAGATTCCCAGGATCCCGATCATGATACCATCCGGCAACACTGCCTTTGGGGTACATTACTGGCAGGTGGTGGCGGGGTTGAATGGTATTTCGGTTATCGGTTTCCCCACAACGACCTGGCGTGTGAAGATTTTGGCAGCCGGGCAAATTGGTGGAAGCAATCGACAATTGCTACCCGGTTCATGAAACAGTTTCCCCTGGAGGAGATGCTACCCATGGATCACCTGGTAAAGGCAAAGAATGCCTACTGCCTGGCCAAACCTGGAGAGGTTTACATTGTTTACCTTCCATCGGGTACGAAGGAGGCAAGGATCAACCTGGAGGGTGCAGGGCCATTTAAGGTGAAGTGGCTGAATCCCAGGGAGGGGGGAGAACTGCTGGATGGTACAGTTACGGCACTGAAGGGCAGCGGAATTCAAAATCCGGGTGAACCGCCGGCAGATTCAGGGAAAGATTGGGTGGTGGTTATAAGCAAATAGGGAATCAGAGTTCCTTTAACATCCAGATGTTACAGCCATTGTGACCCGAATTACCCAGGGGTTTATCCAGGGTTTTAAAACCCAGACGCTCATATATGCCGAGGGCCCTGGAGAAATGAGGCAGGCTCTCCAGGTAGAGTGTCCTGTATCCAAGCACACTGGCTGAATCCATGGAGCGTTGCAAAAGGGTTTTCCCGATCCCGTTACCCCTCGAAGGGCCTGCCATGTAGAATTTTACCAGTTCAGCACAACCTTCATCCAGTCCACGGGTGGGATAGATGCCACAGCAACCCACCGGCTTCCTGTCCCATTCGGCCACCCAGAGTACAGATCCGGTTTCCCGGAACAGACCATGGAGGTCATCAGTGGTGGGATCGGAATAGACTGTTCCAAGGCGGGGAGCGCCAAATTCTTCGAACACCTCCCGGATCATTTTCGCCAGGTGCAGATTATCCTCTTTCAGCACTTCCCGAATCACCATTTTTTCAAATATTGCGTTTCTCATTGTCAATCAGGATCACAGGTAAACACATCCTGAATGGGAGTTTGAAAGACATGAGAGAGTCGAAAGGCCAGTTCGAGGGAGGGTGAGTAATTACCTTTTTCAATGGCCACGATGGTTTGCCGGGAAACACCCACCGCATCTGCAAGCTGCTGCTGGGTCATCTCCCCATGATCGAACCGCAATCTCCGTATGTTATTTTGTATGTTACTTTTTGCCATCTCAGATTCCTTTACGGTAGTAATAGATTTGCGAGCCGTTGTCAGTAATCTCGGCAAGCAGACCGGTGACAACAAAAGCGATGAAAATCCCATATACCGGCATACCTATGGCCAGTGAGATGACCGAGAGGACAAATCCGCCTGAAAATACATAATATGAATTCCGGGTAGCCTTTAGCGATATGAGTTTATCCCGTTCATCGGCAACCGGCACCTTCTCCTCCCTCGTTGCAATGGCATTGATGATATGAAAAACAATCTGAATGATGATCCGGGCTATTACGGATACAATAATATAGATGAGAAATATGACTCCCCAGGTATCGAAATCTTCGGTTAAATTAAACCTGCCCTCCTGGTGTCTCTGCAGTATGATCAAAGCATAGAACGCTGTGATCAATAATCCGCTGAGAATGTTTACGATGTTTTGTTTTTCCTGATATGACATGATTTCTAGTTGTGATGTAAATTTATTTGTACAATATGTAAAAAATATTTTACTCAAAGATAAATAAAATATACATAATGACAAGTAAACTATACATTACTTTTTGAAAATCATTACCTCAGCTTCTCCTTGAAAAATTCGATGGTACGTTTCCAGGCCAAGTCGGCGGCCTGCTTATCATACCTGGGTGTGGAATCATTGTGGAAGCCATGGTTAACCCCGGGATAGATGTGAGCCTCATATTCCTTATGGTTTTCTTTCAATGCATTTTCATATGCAGGCCAGCCCTCATTTACCCTGGTATCCAGCTCTGCATAGTGGAGGAGCAGGGGGGCCTTTATTTCTTTCACCGAGTCAATGGGAGGTTGTCCCCCGTAAAAGGGCACAGCTGCCGAAAGGCCTGGTATGCGCACTGCCATCATGTTCGCGATCCAGCCTCCAAAACAGAAGCCGACGACCCCAATATTGCCGTCGCATTGCGGATGCGATTTCATAAAGTCATAGGCAGCGATAAAGTCTTCAAGCATTTCATCCCGGTCCCTTTTGGACTGCAGTGCTCTTCCATCGTCGTCATTACCGGGATATCCTCCGAGGGGAGTCAGGGCATCGGGGGCCAGGGAAAGGAAACCTGCCAGGGCAGCCCTTCGTCCAACGTCCTCGATATATGGGTTAAGTCCCCGGTTTTCATGCACTACGATGATTCCTGGCAGCTTTTTGTCAACATCAACAGGTGATGAAAGTAATCCGCGGATATCACCACCCCCTTTTGGAGATTTGTAACTGCTATAACCGGATTTCAGCCTGGGATCATCTGCCTTAACCTGAATATTTTCCTGGTAATTTGGCATTATAAAACTGAGAAGCGAGGCAACGGTTATTCCGCCGATGGCATAGGCACTCAGCCTGTCAAGAAATTGTCTTCTGTCGATCCGGTTGTGTGCATAATCATCATAAAGATCAAAGACTTCCTGTCCGAGATCCTCTTTTTTTACCTTTTTCATATCCTTGTTGTTTTGAGATTCATATTTTATTTAAAACAGAATTGAGGATCAGAAAGTTCGCAATTTGAATTTTTAAGAACTATTTGAAGAATTGATTGTAATATTAGTATGGAATAATATCTGGATCGGTGTAAGCAGACAGGATTATGAGAAGAAGAGCTTTTATTTTGTTTATTGGATTATCGGCAACCCTTCCGTTACGTGCCCATGTTGATCTGAACCATCCTCTGGGAGGAGAATCATTTAATCCGGGCGATAAGGTTCATATTATCTGGACTGAGGTCGTGAAGCACAATACCCTGAACTGGGATTTATTTTTTTCCGTTGATGGTGGCTCTACATGGAATATTTTGAAGGAGGATATACCCCTGGAAGAACTCGATTACCTATGGATTGTACCAGATCATTCTACAAACCAGGCTAAAATCAGAATCATTCAGGATAACGAGGGAGAAGACTATGAAAGCACCAGTCAGAATTTTAACATCACATCCATAACAGGAATCAGGAATCATTTAAATTCTAAAGAAATAGCCGTTTGGCCCAATCCAGTGGCCGACTTTGCCAACATTGAGTTTGAGAATCCGGAATCCGGGAACCATACCCTGTCCATTTATAATAGTCAGGGGATTGAAGCCCTCTCCTTACCCCATATCACCTCCTCAAAAATCACGGTGAGAATCGGGCACCTGCCTTCGGGCTATTATATTTTGCAACTGATTGATGATCAGCAATTAATCATCACAGGAAGACTTATTATTCAATAAAACCAGGATGAAACCAACCACTCCCCGATTTGGCTCCGTAATGTTATTTCTGTTCTTTATTCTGATCCAAACCAGTGCTCAGATCGAAATTGTTCCGGATAAAGCGGATGGTATTTATGAATTGGGGGAGACGGTGAACTGGACCATCATAAAGACCGGCGATGCGCAATTGGATTCACTACGGTACACCATTAAAAAAGGCGGACTCAGCGTTATAGATGAGGGCATCATATCTCTTGAAGACAACACTTCATCCATCAAATATTCATTCAATGCTCCGGGTTCGGTTCTTCTCATTGTACAGTGGGGGATGAAGCCTGATTATTTTAAAAGAGCTGTTGGAGGTGCGGTTGCCTGTATCGGGCAATTAAAACTATCAGCTCCCCGTCCGGCGGATTTCATCTCCTTTTGGGATGAAAAGCTGGCAGAACTGTCTGCGGTACCTTTTAATGCACGGTTAAAAGCAGGTGAAAGTGGCGTCCAAGGGGTGGATTATTATGAGCTATTAATGGATCATTTCCGGGGAGCGCAGATTCAAGGACAGCTGGCCAGGCCCAGCAAAGGTGAAAAATTTCCTGCGCTGCTGATTTTGCAGTGGGCAGGAGTTTATTCCTTGCAAAAAAGCTGGGCAGTTGATCGTGCCAAAGAGGGCTGGCTGGTTCTCAACATTAATCCACACGATTTGCCAATCCATCAGGAACAGCCATTTTACATGGAACAGTCAAAAGGCGATTTGAAGGATTACTGGGCAATTGGTAACGATGATAAGAACACCAGTTATTTTCTGCGCATGTACCTTTCCTGTTACCGTGCTGCAGAATACCTGTCCCAAAGGTCTGATTGGAATGGCGAAACGCTGGTGGTTTCGGGGGACAGTCAGGGTGGTCTGCAAGCCCTGATGACTGCCGGATTATATCCTGGTATTACGGCGTGTATGGCGCTAGTTCCTGCCGGATTTGATATGCTGGGACCGGAGAAAGGACGTAAAGGCGGGTGGCCTCAATGGTATGAATGGACAGAGGGTAAAGATCCTGAAAAGGTTCATGAAGCCAGCCGGTATTATGATGTTGCAAATTTTATTCCGGATATCAAATGTCCCGTTTTGGTAGGGGTTGGACTGCTCGATGAAACCTGTCCCCCGGAAGGAATTCTTGCAGGCCTGAATCAGCTTCAAGGGCCCAAAGAGGTGTTGCTTCTTCCAAAGTCCGGTCACCAGAACCGGAATGGATCACAAAAACCATATGAGGTCAGACGGGATGAGGTTTGGCTGCCTGAACTAAAAGCCGGTAAGGATTAATTTTTCATCGATCTTCTCAATCCAATCAGGATTGTAACACAGAGGATCAGCATGGCTACCGATAACGAGATAAGTAAAAATGTCACGATGCCTTCTGCAAAGGGAGATCCTTCCTGTCCGTTTGCTATCACCCCAAGCATTTTCCCGGCATTGAATATGGCGGCTATCAGAATACCAAACCAATTGGCAAAGGTTCCATATACTGCCAGCCAGAAAGTGATCTTCAGCCACTTATCTGACAATGCAATTTTATGCCAGATCAGACCGAGAATGATTAGAAATATTCCATTCAGAACTCCCTCAATATGACTGGAGACTCCCATTCTCGGATTAGCAAAAACCGGAACCAGTAATCCCACAATTAATCCCAGTGTAAACAGCAACACTCCTAAAAAGATAAGGTGATCCGATTGCTGTTTTTTTAAATTTTATGGAGTAATGATGGTTATAAACACCTCATTATGAAAATGGTTCTTGTTAAGGATGTTAAAGAAATTGTAAAAGATCAGTGATCATTGACCATATAGATTTTTTCTCCTTTAACAGGGGTGAACATCGACCCATTCGAAAGCTCCACATCATTGCCGTGGAATGCTCCTTGGAAGAAGTGGTTAAACGCCGGCAGATCGTATTCAAACTGGTGATAACCTGCAAAATAGGTATGTTCTGACCCTGCCACCAGTGAGAAATCCAGATAGGTTGTATTGGGAGCAAGGGGGGCCATGGCCTCATTGCCCAGCATTTTTCCCGTTGTGAGCAGGTTTGCCCCTCTCAGCACACGGTCACCTTTATTAAGCACCACGTAAAGCCGGTCCTGGATCCTCACCTGTGATATCACCTCACCATGTTCCTTGGATCTGACTGCAGGAGCATTCATAATGATGTTATCAAATATGATCTCATCCATGTACTGGTTGTCCCCGTTAACCACCATGTAGGTCAGAAAATAGTTGCCCAGGCTGTGCATAAGCAGGCTCAGGTGCTGACCTGCTTCCATCTTTTCGTACCTGTATTGCTTCAGTTGCAACAGCAGGTTATAAAAGTTATCCCCGCATCTTCGAACCCTGGAAAGCGACTTATTAAAGTTGGAGTTCATGGAGGGCCAGTCGAAGACAACAAGAGATACTTCATATTTGTCCACAATCTGGTTCGACCTGGTTAGTACCAGGGGCATGTCCTTTCCATGCCCATCTGCATACAACAGGATATCTCTGCCATCATCGATTTGATTTAAGCCGGTGAAAAGGTCTTTCACCGGGAATAACTGCCAGGTTCCACCCTCGCAGTTCGCTAAAAGATAGGTTACTTTACGGTAATTGGCAATTTCATTTGGAAATAACTCACCATCATTCGATTCCGAATTAAAAGGCCTGTTTGTGACAATCAGAATCTTCCCGGGGCGGGCAGGCATCCCATCTGTGTTCAGATGGATGTTGTTCCAGTCCGAAGGCAGGCTGCAGGGGCCGAACCCGTTTTCCTGTCCCCGGATAGGAGCTACGATTATCAGGAATAGGAACATCACTGTGATTACGCTTCTTATGGATCGATGACTTCCCATTTTTTTAACTTTTTATACAACTGATCAGGGCACTTTCAATATCAGGAAACTGGAAATTGTACCCTGCAGAGGTGATTTTACCGGCTGAAATTTTGTTGCCATTTAAAAGCATAACGGACATTTCTCCAAAAATTAACTTAATGATGATTGCAGGAATATGGGGAAGCCAGAGAGGCTTCCGGAGCGTTTTAGCAATGCTTTGGGTAAACTCCTTATTTGTAAGGTGTTCAGGAGCAACTGCATTAAATGCACCAACCATCTGACTCTCCTCAATGGCCTTTATGTAAATACCGCACAAATCGTCAATATGGACCCATGGCATGTATTGTTTTCCACTTCCAAGTGCAGCACCTAGTCCCATTCTGACAAGAAGAATAAATTTTGACAGGGCGCCGCCATCCTTTGATAAAACAATCCCGGTTCGGATGATTACAGACCTTATACCAATTTTGGTAAACATTTCGGCGATTTGTTCCCATGCCCGGCATGTCTGACCGAGGAAGCCGTCAGAGGGAGCGGCTTGTTCGTCTAAAATATCTTCAGCCGGCTCTGTGCTATAATATCCGGTTGCTGATGCAGATATAAAGGCTTCAGGTTTTTTTGCCAGCTTTTTTACCTGCTCGAGAATGAATTCACCTGATTGGACCCTGCTGTCGAGAATCTCACGTTTTCTTCTTCCAGTCCATCTTTTTGATCCTATGTTTGCACCTGACAGATGTACGATGTAATCTGCATCTTTCAGGGCATCCTTTTCAATCAAATGATTGTGAACATCCCAGTAGGAAGAGGGTATTTCACTTTCCGGTTCTCTCGACCTGCTTAAATGGATAACTTCATATCCTTTTTCCTTCAGCTTCCGGCTAAGATGTCTGCCGATCAGTCCTGTTCCTCCGGTAATCAGTACTTTCGGCATCTGAGGTTAGTCGCAGTTTTGATTGACAACCAGAATTTGATCTGTGTCGAATCCATTCTCTTTTGCGATACCAATAAGTCTGGTATATATTTCCATCTCTAAATCTCTGGTTCTTGAAAGTACCCACAGGTATTTTCTTGATGGATCTCCGATCAGGGCAAATTTATATGCTTCATCCAAGGAGATGATGTAATAATCTCCGGCAAAGGGCCAAAAAAAGGACACTTTTAATCTACCGGGATAATTTATGTCCGGAACCCAGGCTGTTCCCCTGGCAGTTTTGAATTCCCCTTTTTTACCAGGTGAATATCCTTTATTCAGAACCTCTATTTTCCCATTTTTCTTCATGGAGTAATTCGCCGTCACGCACTCCAGTCCTTTTTCAAAACTATTAGGAAGCCTGGCTATCTCGTACCATGTACCAATGTAATGGTTGATATCAACCTTATCAACAGTTGGAAGAACCCTGGTTGTGCTGCATGAACTGAGATTCAATATTGCCATGATTAACAGGAGGTTTCTGATGATCATCATTGAGGTTTTGATTGTGATATAAAGTTACATAAACATCTTACAGTAAGAAAATATTTTTATCCTGGAAACTAAATTGATAAGCTGTTGTTTAATGAGGGAGACATCTTATCGGTTTTAAAGGAGGGTATTGTTAATGGAAGTACCTATGAAATATTGAGGAAACAATTGCTTATTTTATTGGCGATGATGTATGAAATATTTAACCTGGATGTTGATTTGTTCTGCAATTGAACTGAAGTCCGGAGAAATTCCAATAAATTCTTTTTAATGTTGTCCCGGCATTACTTGTGTATAAATTTTTAGGAGTAGATGTAATGAAGTTCAGAAATTCAGTTAACAGTTTTCTCTTTTTCATACTGTTGACCTCAAGCCTGTCTGAGGCAAGGTCTCAGACCCTCAGGATTATGCCCCTTGGGAATTCAATCACTGCAGGGAACATGTGTACCAACGGGAGCATTTCAGATTGTGTTCCATTGGGTGGGAATAATGCGGTGGGCTATCGGCTCAGGCTCTTCAATTTACTAACTGATGCCGGGTACGATTTTGACTTTGTCGGGAGTGAAAGTTATGGAGATTCAAGGATGTCCGATCCGGATTGTGCAGGATTTGGAGGAATCAGAGACGCCGGGCTGGCTGATATAATGGAAACAGGTACAACTGCACACACCGGATTGGTTACAAGCGGTCCCTTTATGGACACAAACCCTGCAGATATTATTCTCCTGCATATTGGGACCAATGATATACTTGCAGCTGATACCTCAGGGAATGATGTGGGTCGGATACTGAATGCCATAGATGATTATGAAGCATCCCACGCCACGACGGTGATGGTATTTCTGGCCAGGATCATCAGCATGCAGGGAGAACCATGCAATAGCAACCCTAGGGTGAAGGCATATAACAGGATGATGGAGGAACTGGCTGCATCAAGACAGGCAGATGGTGATCAACTGATCTTAGTGGACATGGAATGTGAAGCGGGTATAGATTATAGCAACGACCTGATGGACGAAGTCCATCCAAACCAGGATGGTTATGATAAGATGGGAGAGGCCTGGTATAGAGCTATTGCTTCATGGATGGAACCTCCAATCTTAACCCATATTCTTAACATGGAACCTCCCGATGGAAGCGGAAGTGTTTCGCCTTCGGAAGGCATGCACGAATATGCCAGGGGGACCGAGTTGAGTTTAATTGCAAACCCTGCAAAAGGCTATGAATTTTCCTCATGGACAGGGGATCTGGAGAGCACTGAGAATCCTGTCCTGTTGATAATGACCGGTGATAAAAGGGTAAAGGCTTTGTTTACGAAACTTCGTTACACCCTGACAATCCTAAACGATGGCACCCAAGGTGCTGAGCTAAGCCATGAAGGAGCATCAGACGTTCTTCATGGCGATACTACTTTCATTGAGGTAAGTAAGTTACCAGAGGGCTATGAATTTGACGGATGGGAAATTGTCTCAGGTATTGGTGTGGAGATTGCAGATTCTCGTGCTTTAAAAACAGCAGTTGTTCTTTTTTCAGGCGATGCTGTTATCCGGGCAAACTTTAAAAGGATGATCCAGGTGGTTAAAGTAAGTATTCCCGATGTTACACACATCATAGGAGACACTGTGAAAGCTGACATTCATGTTTTGAATGACCATGGGAGCATCTTTCAACTGGTTTCTGGAATGATTGGTGACTATCCTTTGGAAAATTTTCTACGATCCGATTCAAGTTTGTATGTTGCCAGTTTTATGGTTTTTGAAGGGGGGGATAATTTTCAGGCGAAGGAAGATATCCCGGTCAGCAACCTTGTGATCACTGATGGTATGACCCAGAGCATTCCGTACAGCGAATTTATCTCTCAGGACCATGATCTCATTGATGCAAGTGCTCCAAGGGTCCTTTCGTTGACAGTTCCCTCTTCCGTATTTGGTGTGGGAGATACCATAGAAATGGACATTATAGCCGATGGGGAGTACTATGTTTCATGTAAGGGAACCATTATCAATGGAGTTAGCCTCGAATCGGGCAGGCTGGAGTTCAGCGAGATCGAAGGGGGTGAATACCGCCTGAATTATATAGTTTCCGTGGAGGATAATCAGGTAGGTCCTGGTGAAATTGAAGCCACAGTGCTTTTGAAGGAAACCTCTGGTAATTTGAGTTCACCTTATTCTAAGATTCTTGGAAATGCACTGGTTATCAATATTATAACAACTATTGGGCCAGGATCCTCTGAAGAAGTACCCGGGTTCTTTCCAAACCCGGCTACTGAATACCTGGTAATATCCTTAGGGGATAAAAATTGGTGTGGGAGCAGGATTGAGATTATCGACCTGAGCGGACGCTGTAAGATCTCACTTCAAATCTCTGATGGCCAGGAGGAAGTTAAGGTGGATATTTCTCATCTGGAAACTGGTGCCTATCTGGTCAGCCTGGTGAACGGCATGGAAATTATTTGGTCGGATAAATTGATTAAGGAGTATTAAATGTTTGATAAAACAGAAAGGGTGGCTCTTCTGAGCCACCCTCTCCTAAATGTCTGAAATTCAAAGAGTATTTCTATAACAACGTGACATTGGCGGCATTTAATCCCTTCGGCCCTACCTGTTCATCGTAGCTTACCTTATCTCCTTCAGTTATTTCATCGGTTAATCCGCTCTGATGTACAAAAACATCTTTCCCTCCATTATCGGGAGTAATAAAGCCAAAACCTTTGGCATTATTAAAAAATTTCACTGTTCCGTTACTCATAATTTAAAATTTAACAAGAATTAATATTAAACAGGATCAATTATTAGATCATGTCTGCATGTAATAACAACATTTTTGCTTAATTGTTTTAGTTGTCAATCTTTTTTTTCATTGAAATATTCTTTTCCCCGCCATTCATTATCCAGCAATACTATTCTTCAATTCTATTATACTTCTTCATTACATCAATCAGTAAATCGTGAGGGATTTCATTTATTGTATGACCATCAATCCCTTCCATTGTTTCGGCAGCCACGATTGCATTGATAATTGCCTCTTCAGTCGCCAGAACAGTAGCAGCAAAAACTGCATTCAACCGATCATTAGGCAGCATCTCCAATTTTGCCACTCCATCCTTCGGCTTAGCTGCTTCCTGGTTGGCTGTTGAAAAGGCAATAAAAATATCACCTGAATTATTTTCTGCAATGCCACCTGTTCGAGCTACTCCCATCGATGCGCGTTTTGCCAGTCGTTTAAGTTGAGTTGGCAGCAGTGGTGCATCTGTTGCTACTACTATTATAATTGAGGTTCCTTGATCATAGAGATTATTGCCATCTGTAAACGGAGCATTTTCGGTAATTTCCTGGCCAACCGGAACACCTGCAATCTGAAGTTGATACCTTCTACCGAAATTAGTCTGAACAAGCACACCAACAGTATAACCTCCATTCTCTTCTGATAGCATTCTTGAAGATGTACCAGTACCTCCTTTAAATTCATAACAAATCATTCCTGTTCCTCCACCCACATTTCCTTCCTGCAGAGGTCCGGATCTGGCAGTTTCAATTGCCTCGAAAACATGGCTCTCTATTACATGAAATCCATTGATGTCATTGAGCCATCCGTCGTAGGTTTCTGCAACTACCGGATATGAATAATCCTTGAAGAGCATATCATTTTTAACCTGCCATGAAAGGACTGCTGCCTGAACAGTTCCGACACTATGAGTATTTGTGATCATTATGGGTCCCTCAAGGAAACCTGATTCCTGAATCCAGGTAGTCCCTGTCATTTCACCATTTCCATTAAGGGGAAACCATCCGGCAAACACTGGGTCCTTTGACCGTTTCCCTCGAGGCAATATCGCTGTAACTCCTGTTCGAATCGGGCCTTCCCCGACTTTCAAACTACCCGTTCCTTCTATGATGGTTGTGAAGCCCACCTCAACCCCTTCGACATCAGTTATTGCATTAAATGGACCAGGATTCCCCTCAAATGGAATGCCCAAGTCTCTGGCTCTGGGCTTTTGGCCAAAGGATTGAAAGCAAAGAATCACAATTGAAAAAACGATAATGGTTCTTCTCATTTTATTTGGTTTTTAAAGTGTTACAACAGAGGAATATTAACACTCTTTGGAATAAATTGTTTTGTTCAGTGATTTGGCGAAACATTAACCGATATCCCCACCCTTCATCACATTAAGCCCCGTAACCAAAACTTTAGCAAAATGAAATACGGAGTTAATCGTGTTACCCTCGTTGGGAACGTGGGTGAGGTTCCCAGGGTAACGGAAAGGGACGGGGAGGCATTCGTGGCCAATTTCCCGTTGGCAACAAATGAGTTTTACCGCAACAAGGAGGGCGAAGAGGTTAGTAAGACCGAATGGCACCGGATTGTGGTGTGGAACAAGGCAGCTGATATTGTAAAGCAACATGTTCACAAGGGGGATGCCCTCTATGTGGAGGGTAAAATATCAACCAATTCATGGGATGACAAGGAGGGGAACAAGCACTATAGTACTGAGATTGTCTGTGACAACTTCCTGTTCCTGTCGCCAAAGAATAACGGAGAGGTACCTGCAGATAAATAGGTCTTTACCGGTAGGCTTCAAGTGGCTCACATGAGCAGACCAGGTTGCGATCGCCATAGCCATCGTTGATGCGGCTTACGGGAGGCCAGAACTTGTTCTCCCTCACCCAGGGCAGGGGAAAGGCTGCCCTCTCCCTTGAATAGTCCCTTCTCCACTCCTCTGCAAGGAGGGTCTCAGCAGTGTGCGGAGCATTGCGTAACACACTTCCGGATACATCCTGCTTTCCTTCTGCAATCTCCATGATATCTTTATGGATGTCGATCATGGCCTCGATGAAACGGTCCAACTCTGCTTTTGATTCGCTTTCGGTAGGTTCCATCATCAGTGTCCCGTGCACCGGGAAGGAGAGTGTAGGTGCATGAAACCCGTAATCCATCAGTCTCTTTGCAATATCGGCCTCAGTCACATCAGCCATGGTTTTGAATTTTCTGCAGTCGAGGATCATTTCGTGTGCCACGAACCCTTCGGTTCCCCTGTAAAGGATGTCATAATGATCTTTCAGGGAGGCTGCTATGTAGTTGGCATTAAGAATGGCAATTCGTGTGGATTCGGTAAGACCCTTTGTCCCGAGCATACGGATATAGCTGTGGGAAATGGACAGAACCCCTGCGCTTCCGTAGGGAGCTGCCGACACTGCTGTGATGCCATTTATTCCACCGGTTTCCACCAGGGGATGAGTGGGCAGAAATTCAACCAGGTGGTTGGCCACACAGATGGGTCCCACACCGGGTCCACCGCCACCATGGGGTATGGCAAAAGTTTTGTGGAGGTTCAGGTGGCAGACATCGGCTCCGATATATGCCGGGCTGGTCAGGCCAACCTGGGCATTCATATTGGCACCATCCATGTAAACCTGTCCCCCGTTCTTGTGAACAATATTGATGATTTCTCGGATGTTATCTTCAAATACCCCGTGGGTGGATGGGTAGGTGATCATAATGGATGAGAGGGCATTCTTATGTATTTCAGCAAGCTCCTTCAGATGGGCTGCATCGATGTTACCGTGCGGGTCACAATCAACCACCTTCACATCGAGTCCTGCCATCACTGCACTGGCAGGATTGGTGCCGTGTGCCGAGGCGGGAATAAGCACCACATTCCGATGGAGATCACCCCGGCTACGGTGGTATGCCTGGATCACCATCAATCCGGCATACTCACCGGAGGCGCCTGAGTTGGGTTGGAATGAAATGGTTTCAAATCCAGTGATCTCTTTCAGGCTGGCTTCAAGCTCGTTGATCATCTGGTGGGTTCCTTCGGTCTGGTCGATTGGTGCAAAGGGGTGAATGGAGGCAAATTCAGGCCAGGTTACGGGGATCAGCTGGGTGGCTGCATTCAGTTTCATGGTGCAGGAGCCCAGAGAAATCATCGACTGGGTAAGGGAGATATCTTTTTTCTCTAGCATCCTTATATATCGCATCAGGTCGGTTTCGGACCTGTATTTCCGGAAAATTTCCTGAGAAAGAATCTCCGATTTACGTACAAAAGAGCCGTCAAATGCAAGGATAGAATCGATGCTTTTCTGGTACTGAACTGCTTTTTTTACAGTTTTGGAAAAAATTTCCAGCAGTTCATTCAGTTCCTCCTCGCGGGTCGTTTCATCGGTAGAGAATTGTAGAAGTTTTTCACTATGATAGTGTAAATTTATCTCCTTTTCAATGGCCAGCTCCTTGAGGTTCTCAGTGGTGAGTGCCTCGGGCATCTCTATCAGCAGTGTGTCAAAGAAGTTATTGTGAACTACACGGAAACCCAACTCAGTGAGTTTTGAAGCCATGTAGGCTGCCCCTGAATGAATGTTGGAGGCGATCCTTTTTAGTCCCTCCGGACCGTGGTAAACTGCATACATACCGGCCATACTTGCAAGCAATGCCTGTGCGGTGCAGATGTTGGAGGTGGCCCGCTCCCGTTTAATATGCTGTTCCCTTGTCTGAAGGGCCATTCGAAGAGCCGGTTTCTCATATGCATCAATGGATATACCGATAATCCTTCCGGGTAAACTCCTTTTAAAGGCCTCCTTTGTGGCAAAGTAGGCAGCATGCGGTCCTCCGTAGAACATGGGAATCCCGAACCGTTGCGTAGATCCCAGGACCACATCGGCATCCCATTCACCGGGAGGGGTGATCAGGACCAGGCTCATGAGGTCGGCGGCAACTGCCACAGCAATCTCTTTTTCATGGGCAGCCTTTGTAAATCCGGTGTAATCACGGACAGCTCCGTCGGCAGCCGGGTACTGGACCAGGCAGCCAAAAATAGAATCATCAAGAGTGACATTCTCATAGCTTCCGAATATGAGCTCAATACCCAGGGGATGAGAGCGGGTGAGCAGAACCGATTTTGTCTGCGGGAAGATGTTTTCATCTACGAAAAACGTTCTCTTTCCTGCCTTTACAGCACTACGGCTTCGGGCATTATAAAGCATGATCATCGCCTCTGCGGCTGCAGTAGCCTCGTCCAGAAGTGAGGCATTTGCAATCTCCATCCCGGTGAGATCCATCACCATGGTCTGGAAATTAAGAAGGGCTTCTAACCGGCCCTGGGATATCTCTGCCTGGTAAGGGGTATAGGAGGTATACCAGTTTGGATTTTCAAGAATGTTCCTTTTAATTGGAGATGGGAGTATGGTGTTGTAGTAGCCAAGCCCGATATAGGATTTAAAAATTCTGTTCTTCCCTGCAATCTCCCTCATTTTCTGAAGATAGGTATGCTCGTCGATTTCATCCGGAAGGTTAAGGGGTTGTTTATTATATATGGAGGCAGGGATTGTTTTTTCAACCAGTTCGTCCAGGGAACCGGCTCCAATTTTTTGCAGCATCTCCTCGATTTCAGTCTGATCAGGGCCCAGGTGACGTTTGCTAAATTTATCTGGTATCATACGTTTTTATAGTTGATTTTATTTGACGTTTTGTGCACAAAAATATTGGAATATGCCTGTGAAAAAGAAGCCCAAATATAGTTAAAAGGGTTTTTAAAATTTATGTCAGAAATCATGTTATTGAATCGCTCTCAGAAAAGGATTCGCACTCCTCTCCTGACCAATGGTAGAGGAGGGGCCATGTCCAGGGTGGACCACGGTTTCGGGTGGAAGGGTGAGCAGTTTATTCCATATGGATCCGATCAGCGTATCATAATCCCCACCCGGCAGGTCGGTCCGTCCAATACTACCCCTGAAAAGTGCATCACCCGTAATTACAAATCGACCTTCCTGAGAGTAGAGGGCTACACTCCCGGGGGAGTGTCCGGGAACGTGTAGAATTTTAAGCGTATGGTTTCCGACGGGGACCATCTGATCCTCCTCCAGGTAGTTATCAATTCCCTCGATGGGTTCAATGTTCCATCCGAACAGACTGCCCATTAAAGGTGCATTCCTGATGATTGGCAATTCTTCAATATGCGCCCTGATGGGACAACCAAACTTTGAACTCATGAATTTTACTCCGAGAATATGGTCGACGTGACAATGTGTATTGAGTTGTCCTGTAACGGTCAGTCCCATTTTACTGAGAAGGGACAAGAAGCTCTCCTGTTCTTCCGTGGAGTAGAATGCCGGGTCGATCACCAGGCAATCCCTTGTCTCATCCCAGACCAGGTAGGTGTTAACCTGGAAATCGTTGAATAAAACTGCTTCTGTCCGGATCATTTCAATTGTTTTTCCCTTTTAACAATGGAACAAATGAAAAGTGTCCGTGTTCGCTCCTCTGGAAATCTTTCTCAGATACCCGCTGCATTCGGATCATTTTCTGTCCTGCAGAATCCCCTTCAGGGATCACAAGGATTCCGCCTATATCCAGTTGATCCAAAAGTTTCTGAGGGATTTTAGGTGCAGCTGCTGTCACCAGGATTCTGTCGAATGGTGCATAGGTGGGCACTCCTTCATATCCGTCACCAAAGAAATAGATGGGTTTATAGTGGAGAGGAGTGAGTGTTTTTTGTGCTTCAAGGAAGAGCTGGCGCTGTCGCTCAATGGTGTATACACGTGCTCCGAGTTCAAGCAGCACAGCCGTCTGATATCCCGACCCGGTTCCAATCTCCAGCACCTTTTGGTGCCGTTCCACTTCCAGCAGTTCGGTCTGAAAAGCTACAGTATAGGGTTGAGAAATGGTTTGTCCTGCCGAAATGGGGAAGGCTTTATCTGTGTAGGAGAAGTTAATAAAACTGCTGTCCATAAAAAGATGCCTGGGAACTCGACTCATTGCATTCAATACCTCTTCATTGCGAATCCCTTTCTCCCGAATTTCTTCTATTAGTTTCTTTCTCAGTCCTTTATGACGAAAATTATCCATTTTCTGAATTGTAATTTCAAATATAGTTTATATTCTTGAACATAAATGGCCATTTTTCTTGTCACTCATGCAATTATTTAGGTTGTTTTGCAGTTATAAATTTCAGAGGTTTGTTTTAATGAAGAACCACAGGAACCAACGCCTGCTTTACATCCTTTTTGACTTCCTTGCTGCTTTAGCTGCCTGGATCATGTTTTATATGTTCCGAAAGCTGCAGATTGAACCGCAAGTGTTCGGGGTTGATGTGCCCATTACCCTGGGCTCCCGCTTCTGGGCCGGTGCGATTGGTCTTCCTTTCGCATGGATTATCTTTTACTATTTTACCGGATTCTATAACAATATTTACAGGCGCTCGCGGCTGGACGATTTTACCAGAACTTTTACCACCTCGTTGCTAGGGGTTCTGCTGATCTTCTTCCTGTTGATCCTGGATGATACCATCCTGGACTATAAAAACTACTACAGTCTCTTTTTCACACTGTTTTTGCTGCATATCACTTTCACCATGGTCCCCCGGATGATTCTCACCAGCAGGACCGTGAGCAAGGTACATCGTAGAAAAATCTGCTTTAAGACCGTAATGATCGGGAGTAATGAAAATGCGGTGGATGTTTACAAGGATATCATAGATCAGAAGAAATCCAGCGGGAATGAGATTCTCGGTTTTATCAATGTCCACCAGAAAGAGCACTACCAGTTGCAGGATCACATAGCCCACCTGGGTGGCCATGAGAATATGGAGGCAATTTTAAGAAATCTTAAGGTTGAGGAGGTGATCATTGCCCTGGAGCCATCGGAACATGGAACGATTGGAGATATTGTAAACCGGCTCTCACTTCTCGATGTTAGGGTGAGTGCCATTCCAAGCATGACCGATATCCTTACCGGTAAGGTCCGGAGCACCACCATTTTCGGAACCCCCCTCCAGGAAGTAACCCATGATGTGATGCCTACATGGCAACAAAATGTAAAACAATTAATGGATCTGGTTCTTTCGATCATGTCACTGGTTGTTCTGTCACCCCTGATCCTGGTACTTTGTATTGGAGTGAAGCTCTCTTCCCCGGGTCCGGTTTTTTACCGGCAACCCCGGGTTGGCAGGTATGGCCGTGAATTTCAGATCTACAAGTTCAGATCCATGTACCATCATGCGGAAGAGAACGGACCCGAACTCTCCTCCAAGCATGATCCGCGTGTGACCCGATTCGGTCAGTTTATGCGTAAACACAGGCTGGATGAGATCCCCAATTTCTTTAATGTACTGCGGGGGGATATGGCATTGGTTGGACCGCGGCCCGAAAGAGCATATTTTATAAAGAAAATCACCCAACTGGCTCCGCACTATGTGCATCTCCATAAGGTGAAACCTGGAATAACCTCATGGGGTCAGGTCAAATATGGTTATGCCGAAAATGTGGAGGAAATGGTCAAACGCCTCAGGTACGACATTCTCTACATAGAGAACAGGTCCCTTTTCGTTGACATGAAGATCCTCTTTTATACGGCCATTACCATTTTAAAAGGGAAGGGCGTTTAATTTAAACCCCGTCCTTTAAGTAACGGTTCAATGGTGGGTTCCTGTCCCCGGAAATTCCTGTACATCTCCATTTCATCTACCGAGCCTCCCTTTTCCAGTATGTTTTCCCTGAATGACAGTGCAGTTGCCTGATCGAAAAGGCTGGTTTCCTGAAATGCATTGAAGGCATCCTTATCTAGCACCTCGGCCCAAATGTAGCTGTAGTAACCGGACGAATACCCGCCGGAGAAAATATGTGAGAAATAGGTGGAACGATATCGTGGTATAATCTCATCGATCAGACCAATCCTCGACATGGAACTCTTCTCAAACTGGTTCACATCCACTTCGTATGCCGACTTAAGGGTGTGGTAGTCCATATCCATAATGGATGCAGCCAGATACTCCACGGTAACAAAACCCTGGTTGAATTTACTGGCAGCTTCCAGTTTTTCAATCAGTTCTTCGGGGATGGCTTCGCCCGTTTCATAATGTTTGGCATAAGTCTTCAGTACATCGGGATGTTCGCCCCAGTTTTCCATAATCTGTGAAGGCAACTCAACAAAATCACGTGCAACTGCCGATCCGGCAGTAGTCAGATATTCACATTTGGTGAGCATGGAGTGCAGTGCATGGCCGAATTCATGAAAGAAGGTGAGTGTCTCATCGAAACTCAGAAGCGCAGGCTTTCCCCCTGTAGGCCTGGTAAAGTTCATCACGATCAGGTGTACAGGGCTTACCTTTTTTCCATTTTCCACATGGGCCTGGCGTATAGAGGTGCTCCATGCTCCTCCTTTTTTTCCTGGTCTGGGATGGAAATCCATGTATAGAATTCCCAGGTGCGATCCGTCCCTGTCTTTTATCTCGTAGCTCATAACCTCCTCATGGTAACTGGGGAGATCGGTCCGCTCTTCAAAGGTTAGTCCATAGAGATTTGTAACCACACTGAAGAGACCAGCTTTCACATCCTCAAGGCTGAAATATGCCCTTACCTCCTCCTCGTCAAGGTCATACATCTCTTTCCTGATCTTTTCGGCATAATACCACCAGTCCCATGAAGCAAGTTCGAAATCGTCTCCCTCTTTGCGGATTATTTCCTGCATCATGGCTGCCTCTTCTTCCGCTTTTTTCAGAGCCGGTTCCCAGATGGTCATCAACAGGTTGTAGACATTTGCAGGTTCCTTGGCCATCCGGTCGGCAAGCATGTAATCTGCATGGGTTTCATATCCCAGCAACCTGGCACGTTCGAGACGTAATCCAATGATTTCCTGGATAATGGCTTTGTTATCAAACTTATTTTCATTATTGCCGCACATGTACATGGCTTTGTAAAGCTCCTCCCGGAGTTCTCTTTTTTCGGAATACTGCAGGAAGGGGATCCAGCTTGGCTTGTGCAGGGTAAAGAGCCATTTTCCGTTGAGTCCGGCTGCACTGGCAGCATCAGATGCAGCGGAACGAACCGATTGTGGAAGTCCGGCAAGGTCGGCCTCATCCTTGATTACCATCTGGTAACCGTTTATTTCGGCCAGCAGGTTATTCCCGAATTCCAGGGTTAACATGGAAAGTTTCTCATCGATATTGCGGATTGAAGTTTTTCCCTCCTCATCAAGATTGGCACCACCACGTTCAAAATCCTGGTGGATTTTTTCAAGGACCCTGGCCTGTTCAGCTGAAAGCTCCAGGCTATCCTGCTCTTTATAAACAGTTTTCACTCTCTGGAAGAGGGCCTCGTTTAGCATCATGTTGCTCTGGTGGGCAGAGGTAATGGGGACCAGTACCTTTGCAAGGGAGTCCAGCGCATCACTGGTTTCTGCCGAAAGAAGTCTGTAGAATACTCCCCCGACCTTGCGGAGCACCTCCCCGCTGATATCAAACGCGGCGATGGTATTCTCAAAGGTGGGTGCCTCCACATTGTCGATGATGGCATTTATCTCAGCCTCCTGCTGACTGATTCCCTCCCTGAATGCAGGAAGGAAGTGATTGTTTTCAATGATATCGAAGGGTGGAACGCCAAATGGCGTTTCATACTCCGTAAGGAATGGATTCATAGCTGGCTGGTTGTTTGTTTGGCATCCTGAAAGCAGGATGACTGAAACTGCAATGGGTATGACGAGGTTTTTCACAGGAAAGGATTTATGCGTTTATCGGGGGCTAAAGATAGCCAAAAAAAGAAGGGCTGTTGTGTCGAGCAACAGCCCTTCAGGCAGAAACCTAAATATTTTGATCATGGTGAAATTGCCGTAAGCCTGAAAAACCCGGTTTAGATTTTGTCTGTCTCAACCATTCGTCCGAGAATGTCTGCATAGGGAATCATCAAATAGTCCTTACCATCGAATTCCAGTTCAGTGCCTGAAAAATTCTTGTAAAAAACCACATCGCCAACTGAGATCTCGGGATCCTCGATCCCACTCAATGCCAGGACTTTTGCGAATTGAGGTTTTTGTTGTACGGTATCAGGAATGATGATACCTGAAGCAGTTTTCACTTCAGAAGCTTCTATCTCCAGAAGCACATGTTGATTGATTGGCTGTAACTCTTTCATTTTTATTTATTTTTAGGTTTGTAATATGAGCCGAACTCATTTTAGCTCAAGGAGCTGATTGATCCTGGGTTTATCAAATCCCACGATCATCTGTCCGTTAATTTCAGTTTGAGGCACCCCTCGTTGTCCGCTCTTCCGGACCATGGCTGAAGCAGCAGATGCGTCGGCTGCTACGTTAATCTCGCGGTAGGATATATGGTGGCTGTCGAGGTAGGTTTTTAATGTGTTGCACCACGAACAGGTTGGGGTGGAGTATACCGTCACCTGTTTCGCTTTCCCTTCAGCCTTTGTGATTCCAGGTTTCCGTCCCGACAGGATGGAGTCATAAGAGGCTTCGGTCTGACAACCTTTGATGATGTTGACCACTTTGTTGTGGTTCAATACCACAAGGCTGGGAACCGTGTCCACACCCACCTCTGTATGTATGTCTCTCACTTTTGAAACATCGGCTGTGAAAACGGCCGTCTCCTTCTCCGGGATCAGACTTTTAATGCGGTTAAACGCACAGTCGCTCTGCTGAGCGCCTCCTTTATAAAGGAGAAGGAAGGAAGTGTAAAGAATCAAACTGTAACTTTAGTCACATAAGGGCGAGTAATCGATGTTCCCTCGGGAGAGGATCACCAGACCCCGCATTTCCATCTGTTTCAAAAGGCGGGAAATCACCTCCCGGGAGCTGTTCATGGCCTGCGCCACATCCTGGTGCGATCCTTCGAACCGGGTTGTGCCGGTTGTTTTATAGCGGTTTATAAAGAATTTTTCCAGCCTTTCATCCATTTTCATAAAGGCGATGCTGTCCAGGGCATCCAGCAGTTCGTCAAACCTTTTCTGAATGGATCGCATCACATACTCTTTCCAGGTCTGGAACTGTGTCATCCAGTTGTCAAGCAGTTCCACGGGCACAAGGATCGCTGCGGTTGCCTCCTCGGTAATTGCTTTGACACGGCTGCGGGTCCGGTCCATGCAGCAGATCAATGAGACCGTGCAAACCTCCCCAGGCCGGAGATAGTAAAGAAGCAGTTCATTCCCTGTCTCACCGGTTCGGCAGACTTTGATCAGGCCGGAAATAACGATGGGAAATGACCGGATAAACTGATCTTCACGAATCAGTTCTTCACCGGCATCAAACTCCCGGTAAGTTCCCTCTTTCAGTATGGCATCCCTGAGGCCAGATTCAAAAAACGGGAACCGCTTTTTTACAATCTCTTCTTCCATTGCGGTTCATTATTTATAAGGCCTTTTCTTACGGATGGGGCCGGGGCCTTTTTTCTCCTTTCCCGGTTCCCGGCGCAGCAGCATTCTTCCGTAAAACATCATCAGAATCCCGGTTGCAAAGGGTGCATATACTGCCAGGGGGGGGAGGTTTTGCAAAATGATACCGACATTAAATGCAATACTTATTAGCAGGCCAGCCACCGCCAGGACCAGTCCGGCCCTGTACCACTGCTGAGCCTTATCAGGTTTCCCTTCAGATACGGCAACTGCGAGAACTTTTTCATCAATCTCTCTGATCAGGATGTTTACTTCACCGGGTGACAATCCCGACTCCTTCAGTTCAGCCCGGATTTCACTATAACTTTTCCCTTCCAGTTTCTCCCGGGCCAGCTCTTCTGTCCGTTTTTCCCGATCCTTTTCCATAGGTTTCAAATGACGGTCTAAAGATAATATAGTTATGTTCCATTCCCAAAACCTAAGCTTCCGGCCGATGAAGGATTGGGCTCTTTAAAATGCTGCAGATTCACATTACAGGCGCTGATACCCCTGTCTTTCGATCACATTACCCAGTTCCAGGTTCACCCGTTCTATATATTCTCTCTCAAAATGATAGGGATTGGCCTTATGGTTCCTGTGGTTTTGAAGGACTTTTTTCAATTTTTCTTCATTGGCTTCCAGATCTGAAAACATACCCAGATGCAGCGATTTATAAATTCCTTCGGGATCGCTGACAAGCTCCTCGTATTTCAGTTCAACCAGGTTCCCGGGTGGAATTAAATGTTTGTTGTCCTGGTACATGTCATATAACAATACATAAGTTTGAAAGATGAATTTCCATAAGGTCTCATCATCCATGTCCTGAAGCTGGAGTGTTTTTAAAAAACCTTTATGAAATCTGAAGGTTGAAAGAAGGACTTCATAGGGATTTCTTTCGATGTAGACAAAGCGACTCCCGGGAAACATTTCGAGCAAAAAAGGAATCCTGCCCATATTGGGAGGATTTTTGGCAATATATTGTTCGCCCGCCACATGAAGCATACATCGTTTTATAAATTTCTCATAACCCTGTTTGTATTGTTGAATTTTTTCTTCATCCCTTGTGGGCAGGGCCAGGTATTCATCGGTAATTCTCTGGTAGTCATCAGGAAAATAGAACCAGTAATAGAAACTGAATCCTATCTCATTTCCCAATGCAAAGTCTTCTTCCTGGGGGAAATCCACATGCATTTCCACCCGGTCCACCAATCTTCTTTCAGGTAGAAAATATTGCATGATCCCTTTGATCAGCCCCGTGAAGAAAAACAGGTTATTGGGAAACACGGTTTGATAAGTGGTGGGATAGGCGATGTTATTATGGGAACAGAGAAGGTTGTGCAATAATGTTGTCCCGCTCCTCCAGTGTCCCAGGATGTAAATGGGTGCTTTTCTGATCTCCAGGTTTCTGGATATAGATTGATACCTCCACTCATCAAAATAGGACAAAGCGGTGGTAAGCATACTCATGTATTTGGATATCCGGTATTTATTTCGATATTTTTTTTGAACCTGGAACCTGACTTCCAGGTCCTTCAGGACAGAATATTTACAGCCTACCAGGGTATTTACGCCAAATATAAACTCATCTCTATTCATGAAATTCTCCTTTGTAGCAATTAAGGTAATAAATTCTCCGGGATTCCTCCCATGAATTAAATGGGTTATTCCCCCTCCTGGTTGATCTCCTGGATGTTGTGTTCGATTTTCTGGAGGGACTCCTTCAGGGAGGCTTCAGGTTCGATGGTGTTATAGATGCCCCAGAACAGCGGGTCGAACTGGAAGGGCTGGTCGGAGAGTATGGTATTGGGTTTGACTCTTTCTGCGGGGTTGAACCTGGTTCGTTGGCCTGGTTTAACATCTGTGATGGCCATCTCGATGGCGATGCGGTACCGGGCTCCCATCCAATGTCGGCGTTTTCGGATCTTCATTTCTACTTCGGCCCTCACCTGGCTTACATGAAACAGACCCTCAAGTGTTCTGTACTCCACATGATACCTGGCCAGGAGAGGCCGGATGTGAACGCGGGCTGAACTGCTCACCAGGAAGATTCCGGGCTCCTTGTGGATCAACTCAGGGTTGAATTCAAAATCGGCCCCCAGGATGGCCAGGTTCTCCTTGTCTATGTAAATGCTTCCCCTGAACATCAGATCCGTAATGAAGCTTTTTTGTCGGAAATTGATCACATAAACCAATCTCTCACCATAGGATATTATATCGCTGAAATCCAGGTCGTAAAAGTCAGGAAAATCTTCCATCAGGAAATCGGGCCTGTTTTTGATTATATCCAAATCCAGCGATGCATCGATTCCGGAACGAAGCTTTATGATCACCGTGTCTTCAGTGGTAAGATCGGTAATTTTTCTTCCCTTGCGGATGCTCACCTGGTCGCCGGATGAAAGCATGGAATAGGGCCCTTTTGCAACATCCAGGACGGCTTCTGAATAGAGCATGCAATGATCGTTTCGTTTCACCGACTCCCTGTAATAGGCGGTCATTCCCGAATATGACTGCAGGTAGTTTTCCGGAATGCGGCGGATGGCTTCGGAAAGAATTTTAACCGGATCCACATACCTTATGATTACTTCCTGGAGAGGGATGGTCTCCCTGTCCAGTTTGATGGTCAGGTCCCCCTCCACCGGGTATTTTATGGGAAGGAGGAGGTTTTTAAAACCCATGAAGGAAACCACCAGGATCGGATCGGCAATTTGGGCAGGTATTTTGAAAGCAAATATTCCTGTTTCGTTTGCGATACATCCCAGGGATGTGCCATGAAGGGCGATGGTGGCATACGGGAGGGGTTTACCAGAGCGGTTTTCCACCACCCTGCCCCGGAGAATGGTGCGGTCGATCTCCTCTTCCACCGGGAAGGCAGGCTGAACATTTTTCTTGAAAATAACTATGTTTCGCCCGATCACCGTGTAATCAAATGCCGGATCCTGGAGTAACTGATCCAGTGCATCCTTCAGGCTCAGGTCGGTAAACTGTATGTTGACCCGCTCTTTTCCTGATATGAGGGCGGCATTGTAGGTGAAATAGTAACCTGTCTGCAGGGTAATTTCATCCAGAACCTGGTTAATGGTCCGGTTTCGCGGGGAGAGGGTAATCCGCAGATCGGAAATACCCTCCTGTCCGGTCAGGGTCACCGGGACCGACAGGATTAAGATCTGCAGAAGAAGTACCAGGCGACGCCTCATGGGCTTCTTTTATGGGTTCAGGTAGTAAAGCTCCTCCTTTTTTTGAACGTTCAGACCAAATGCTTTGCCAATGGTTTCAAGGATCGAATCTATGGACTGCTCCCTGTAGGTGGAGGTAATCCTTAATTCGCTCAACCGGACCCCTTCGGTCCGAATCTCCACATGGTATGATTCTTCGAGTTCACGAAGGACTTTACCCAGCTCTTCATCTACAAATTTAAAATCTTTTGTTTTCCAGGAAATATAATTTGGATCGGTTTGTTCCTTGAGGGAGAGGGTCGAGGCATTGGCCTGACCCAACTCGCCCGGTTCAAGTGTGATAAACTCATCAGGATTTTCAAGGGAAATCCTTACTTTCCCGCTCTCCACGAAAACTTCAACCCTGTTTTCAGCTCTGCTCTCCTTTACATTAAAGGAGGTTCCAAGGACTGAAACAACTACCTGTCCGGATCTTACAACAAATGGGTTGTCAGGATCGGACATTACCTCGAAAAAGGCCTCTCCATCCAGTTTAACGGTTCTCTCCTGATTAAAACTTTCGGGGTAAACGATTTCCGATCCTTCGTTGAGGTATACCCGGCTTCCATCGGGCAGGTCGATGGTAGTAACCCCCTTTCCCGAGTATTGCATTACTTCGGATGGGTTATTGGTGTCATGGTTCAGTCCAAACCACAGTGACGGGATCCCGATGGCCAGTATGACCAGGATGGATGCAGCGATCCGCAGGGTAGGTGCAAAACCTCGCCTTCCGCCTTTGGATTTGTCACTGTCAAGCAAACCGTCTGCTTCAAGCCGGTTGTGTAGTTTTTTCCATGCGCTCCCGGGATTACCAATCTCGGATAATGGCAGATCTTTGATATGTTTCCAGCTTTTTTCCATTTGGTTCAACTCTTTTTTTAGCACACTGTCGTTCTCCATCCTCTTTCTGAATTCAATCTCCTCCTTCATCCCCATCTCACCGGCCATGTACCTGGCCATATGGATTCCTGTCTCCTCTTTATTCTTCATTGTGTTCTATTTCTCTTCATATTTTTCCATGCTGCTTCTTAAGGCATTCAGTGCTCTGCCCATATTTGCTTCAACGGTTTTTACAGAAATGGAGAGGCGCTCGGCAATCTCCCGGTATTTTAATCCCTCCTGCCTGTTGAGGAGAAATATTTCCCGCGTTCTTTCTGGCAAACGGCCGATGGTTTCTGATACCACTGCCGAAACTTCCTGGAACTCAAGCTCCTGCAATGGGTCGGGTGAACTTTCCTCCTTTTCCGGGAATAAGCTATCTTCCATGCTAAGCTCCCTTCGGACCTTCCTCAGGTGCATCATTGCGTTATTGTAAACCGACCTGTACAGGTAGCTCTTCCAGCTTTGGATGATCAGGATGGAGTCCCTGTTCTTCCAGACATTATAGAACACATCCTGTACAACTTCTTCGGCAATCGCGACCTTTCGAACCAGGGTTTCAGCATATCTCAACAACCCGGGATAGAAACTTAAGAAAAGCTTCTCGAAGGACTGGATATCGCCCTTGCGGATCTTTCTCAGCTGCTGTTGGTCTTTCAGGATCATGATATGGATTAAATAGCGCTGTCTCGGGTTGTGGTGTACAGGGAGGGTAAAGTTACACAATTCAGGAGACAGCGCTTGAAACTCATTCATTTGAATCGTCAGTCTGACCGTTTCTTTTCAGGTATTTGCGGTTCAGGCGGCGGATGGCACTTTCGATGGACTGATCGGGTTCAATCACGTTGTATCCCTCCCAGAATCCCTGGTCGAAGAATATATATACCTTATCATTCATGATATCGCTGGTTTTAAACCGGTCTTTCCCGGAGAATTTTTCAATTCCCTCCATGGAGCGGTCGGTGATGGCCAGCTCCGACATAGTGAAGTATGTGGTATTGAAGAGTTTCTTCTTCCAGATTACCCTGAACCGCACCTCGGCCCTGGCGTAACTGAAATACCATTGGTCGGCCTCTATGGTATATTTTGCCCGGTAGGCTGCTTTTTCAGGGATAATATCCATTCCCATGGGTTTTCTTTGGATAAACAGGCGGGCAGCCTCTTCTGAGTTCTCTGTATTGAGTTCAAATTCGGCCTCGGTAATTGCCAGCTTATTCATATCGACGTAGAATTTACCATTATAATAGGGCTCAGTAATGAAATCTTTCTGGTTAAAAGAGACCACATAATGCAATTTATCATCGATGGCGATCACATCGGATAGTTCAAAATCGTAGACATTGGCATAATCGGGTGAGAGCAGGATGTATGGATTCTTTATCACATCCAGCAGAATAGTGGTACTTGGGCCGCCCTGAACCTTGAATAAAACCGTATCCATTTTTTCAACGTCGGCACTTTTACGTCCCTTGAAAATTTTTACCTGGTCAACCTGGAAGTCATTTCCATAGCTCCCCTTATAGATGTCTACCACAGCTTCGGCAATGGAAGCATAATTTTTGTTCCTCTGGATGGTCTCCCTGTAAAATCCCCTCATCATCATGGGATCTATGCTATAGTTTTTCTGTATGTTATCGAGGACATCAGACATCAGTGCAAGGGCATCCTTTGGCCGTATGGTGACCTCTTCCAGTTGTACCGAACTGGGCTCCAGTTCTATATTCAGGGGTTTGTCTGCTTTAAAACGGTCCAGCGGTACATTTTGATTTGAAAATCCAACATAGGAGAGCTTCAGCTCCGATACCTTTGAGTCTTTGGGAATCTTAATGCTGAAATCCCCATCGATATTGGAGACCGTTGCGATATTGCTTCCCAGCGCTTCTATTGTGGCAAAGGGAAGAATGCGCCCGCTATTGCCGTCAACCACCTTCCCGTAGTATGAGTTAAAATTGATTGTATCTGCAAGCTCATCCTCATTGCCTGGAAAAGCCAGCACACCGCTGCTGATCATCATCAATACAGTCAGAAGCCAGCCACCTTTGATTTTAGTTGTTGTTTTCATGATATGGTTTTATTATTCTAATTTCACACCCTTTGATTTAAAGATGCATGGGAATGGAATTACCCTATGGGATTTTAATTTTTTTATAAATATATTTTACCATGAAGTGGACAGAAGCGGATATACCTGTGCAATCAGGCAGAATCGTATTAGTGACAGGGGCAAACAGTGGTCTGGGTTTTCATACTTCCATTGCACTGGCGGGGAGAGGAGCCAGGGTAATAATGGCCTGCCGGAATCTGGAAAAGGGGGAGGCAGCAAGGCAAAAAGTACTGGCCATTGAACCTGAATCTGAACCTGAATTGTGGGAACTGGACCTATCCGACCTTTCATCGGTACGCGGATTTGCTGAAAAACTTCTGGTCACCCATGGGGGTCCCGATCTGCTGATTAACAATGCAGGACTGATGGCCATCCCATACCTGAAAACTAGTGACGGATTTGAGATGCAGTTCGGGGTGAACCACCTGGGCCATTTTGCCCTTACGGCCCTGCTCTGGCCGGGTATGAGACAGAAAACCGGGGCGAGGATTGTAAATGTAAGCAGTGCAGCCCACCATTTTGGGAAGATCAGGTTTGAGGATATCCACTGGGACCTTGGATACAGTAAGTGGGGTGCATACGGAATGAGTAAGCTCGCCAACCTGCTTTTCACAACAGAGCTGGCAAAAAGATTAAAAATGTCAGATTCACAAGTAATTGTGGCAGCTGCCCATCCCGGATATGCGGAGACATCGCTGCAGGCCAAAGGAATGCTGATGGCCGGCTCGAAGCGAAAAGCAGGATTCTATGACCTGGCCAACCGGTTCCTGGCTCAGTCGGGTGAGATGGGAGCACTTCCCTTACTTTATGCAGCAACAGCTCCCGGCATCGATTCGGGTTCATTCTATGGACCTTCAGGCTTTATGCGTATGAAAGGTTGGCCTGCCCCTGAAAAGCCCAATCCCAAAAGGGTAACTCCCGAAGTGGCCAGTAGGTTGTGGGAGGTTTCTGAAACCCTTACCAGGATTAAATTTCCGGTTAACTGATATGGCATAGAATTTGTTCCATTACCATCATAACCAAATGAGGAGATGATGAACAGGGTTTTATTTTTGCTAGGAATTGTATCCGTGGGAGTCCTCACAAGTTGCGGGCCATCGATGCGCGTTTATGCAGATCTGGAGGAAACGGCACCTTTCGAAACCTATAAAACATACACCTTTCTGGACTTCACCGAGGGCAATAAAAAGACGATTACCGGTATGGAACTTGAGAGAATCCGGGTCGCTTTTGCCAGGGAGATTGAGCAGAAGGGTTTAAAGTTTTCAGAGGATCGTCCCGATGTAACCATTCAAATCACCGTCTATCACAGGGAAGCTTTGGATCGGGGATACTACTATTATCCTTCAAGTACATATATGGAACGTGCCATTGCGGTGGATATATTTGATGCCTTCACCAAGAAGCATGTTTGGCATTGTGCCGCAGTTGGAGAGTTGACCTATGACCCTGAAAGACGTGCCGAAAATCTGCCCCTGGTGGCAAAATCAATCTTCGGGAAATATCCTGTACAACCTGCCGGGGAGATTTAGCGTCTAATCAGCAATAATCACCCATCCCCTTTTTTAGGTATTTTGCTCTAAATAGCGTTTTGACCCTACTTGGTAGTTGTAAGATTACCAGATTCTTAATCCCTTTAGTTATTTAGAATGAATCTGCCCTGTGTGGCTGAAATGTCATAGAAGACTCAAATTGCCATAGCTTTGTCTCATATCAATCACTAAAAATGAGCAAGATGAGACTTTTTATGATGACTGTGATTTTCATTTTAGCTGTGTCGTGTTTTGGACAGGAAGGGGTTAATACAGCCGAACGAATGATGCAGGAAGAAGAGCGGCTTACCATAGGAGGGTATGGGCAGATCGATTATAACCAGCCCCTATCGGGAGGTACCTTTCAAAATGGTACATTGGATGTACACAGGCTGGTGTTGATGTTCGGATATAAGTTTACGGAAAAGACCCAATTCGTTACCGAGGTGGAGTTTGAGCATGTGTCGGAGGTTTATATTGAACAGGCTTTTCTGCAGCATGAGATTAAACCATGGCTTAAATTCAGGGCAGGTTTGATGCTGGTTCCTATGGGGATCATAAATGAATATCACGAACCGTCCACCTTTAACGGGGTCGAACGTCCCAACCTGGATAGTTATTTAGTTCCCACCACGTGGCGTGAAATAGGAGCCGGTTTTACAGGCGTATTTCCATCGGCCGCCATCTCTTACCAGCTATACGTGATGAACGGATTTAACGGATACGACGGAGCACCCCACCTCAGTGGTGCCAATGGATTCAGAAAAGGCCGGCAGAAGGGTGCCGAATCATTTATGAGCTCACCCAACCTTGCATTCAAATTCAACTATTTTGGATTAAAGGGACTGCAGCTGGGGTTATCCGGTTATGGAGGGAAAAGCCAATCGACGCTTTATAAGGGTGTTGATAAAGGGAATGGGACTGCCGTTGCCGCGGCCGATTCATCGGTAGTTGGATTGACCATGGTCGGGGCAGATGCCCGTTATACACAGGGTGGCCTGAGCCTCAGGGGACAGATTAATTACGGGATTATTTCAAACTCAATCCAGTACAACGCATTCACCGGAAGTGACCTGGGCAGTGCAATGGCAGGTTGGTATGGTGAGGTTTCCTACAACCTTTTTCATTCCGTTGAGGCTTTCAAAACCGAGCTGATCCCTTTCTTCAGGTTTGAGCAATACAATACACACGCGGCTGTGGAAACTGGTACCCCCTTTGATCCTTCCTTTGACCATACCGATATTACCTTCGGACTTGGATGGAAACTGGCCCGAGGGGCAATGCTGAAGGCAGACTTTCAGATATTTAAAAACCAGGGATCAGGTGATCCCAGGCAACAATTAAATGCAGGTGTAGCTGTATGGTTTTAATCATGAAAAAGATATTGATCCCCACAATCTTACTTTTACTTCTGATCTCTGAAGTGGGTGGCACAAATCCTCCGGATTTGGATAAGAGGGTGCAAAAGGAGGTGGAAAAACTATTTGACAGCGAACCACAATTACGGGAAATTCCTGTAACTGCCGGGGACCAAATCATGTCAGATCTGATGAAGGAGGGAGATCTGCCGTTTGCCATTCAGAGCCCTGAAGGATCATTGGGCTTCGTGTTTTCAACCAGTGCCAAAGGGCGGTATGACTATTTTGATTATTCAGTAATATTTTCAAAGGATCTTTCAGTACTGAGTGTTCTGGTTACCACTTACCGTTCCTCACATGGTGCCGGTATTTGCAGCAAAGGCTGGTTAAGACAGTTTGAAGGATATCATGGCGGAGAGATCAGGCTGGGAAAGGAGGTTGATACCATTTCAGGAGCGACTATTTCAGCAACATCCCTGGTGGAGGATATCAAAAGATGTTACCTGGTTATGAAAGAACTCAGGAACGGGGGGAGACTTAATTAATTTGCTCGTGGTATCCTGAGATCTTTTTTGATGAAACGTAGGAATTCCTTGTTGATACGCCTGCTATCCTCCTTGGGCATATTCAGGAATCGCTTCAGCAACCTGTTGTCGATGAGCTCGGTGATCAGGAAGAGTTCACAGAGGGTGATATAAAGGTCCTTCAGGTCGAATGTGTAGAAAGGTTTAATGGTGATATAATCGAGCGATCCTCCCCAGAAGGCATTGTCGATCAGGTTAGCCGCAAGTCCGGCCAGGAAAAGGTGAATAAATCCATTGATCCAGAAACTGTTACGCTTTCGGATTACATAGAAGCGCCAGATTTCGATAAATAGCACGCCAATCAGGCTGAACAGGATGATGTTGAGCAGATGAGATCCCTCTTTTAATCCCAGCAGAACCCAAAGATAGGAGCCCAGGGTATTGTGTGTGGGTTCAATATAAAAAACCGGCTCGATAAGCGGAATGGAGATGGATTCCCATTCCAGTGAGAAAAGGTAAGCTTTGATCCCCTGATCTGCTCCCACGGCAATGGCAAGGAATATCCAGTTGATCCCTTTCCTTACTTTGAAAAGATGTTCGAGTGTGGTCGCAATTGCAGAAATGGTGGAAAGAAAAAGGGCAGGAAGCAGAAAAAATTTCCACAGGTAATCCAGGTCGGTCACCTTCCCTGTGATTGCATAGATAACCATGACAATCAACCAGATGATAAAAAAAAGGGCGATGTTCCTGAAGTACTTTTTTGCCATATGCTGCCATCGGAAGATTCGTATCGAAAGTAATCAAATTTGGATTAATTGAAATCTTTCTCTTATTTTGATCCCTGTAAAACAGTCACACATGACATTGAATCGCGCATATTGGTGGTGGCAAATCTATTTCCGACAGACCGGAGTATAGGTAAACCCTCCATTGTGCAATACAATATTCAGGGCTTCCACTTCGGTGGGAGCCTTTTTTTATGCTAAAAATCGAAAGATGAACAAAACTGCCGTCAGGGTTGAATCCCGGAAAATTCTTGCTGATATTATTACACCTGTCAGCATCTACTTGAAAATTAGAGATATATATCCTAATTCCCTGCTACTCGAGAGTTCTGATTACCATAGCAAGGAGAATTCATTCTCATTTATCTGCATGGATCCTCTTGCAGAACTGTCGGTACTACGAGGTATTTGCACCACCTCGTCGCCTGGCTCTGACCCCATCCGGACACCGGTTAACGGTGAAAGTGGTGTAGTGGCGCTGCTCAACCAGTTTATCTCCTCCTTTGAGATTACATCACAACCAAAAGAGATGATGGTGGATGGAGTTTTTGGATACTCCACTTACGATGCCGTACAATATTTTGAGAATATTAAGTTCCAGGCACCTCTTCCGAAAGAAGAGGAGATCCCCGAGATCCGGTATAATTTCTTCAGGTTTGTACTGGCAATTAACCATTTTTCAAATGAGCTTACCTTGTTTGAACATATTGTGAACGGGGGGGAGAGTGAGATTGATCATGTGACCTCCCTGTTGCACAACCGGAACATTGCCACCTACCGGTTTGACCTGAAGGGTGATGAGCGGTCCAACCTGACCGATGAGGATTATCGCAATATGGTTACCCGCGGGAAAGAGCACTGTTTCAGGGGGGATGTGTTTCAGATTGTCCTCTCCAGGCAGTATTCCCAATCCTTTACCGGTGATGAATTCAATGTATACCGGGCCCTGCGGTCCATTAATCCCTCCCCGTACCTTTTCTACTTCGATTACGGGAATTACCGTTTGTTTGGTTCCTCCCCGGAGGCGCAGATTGAAGTAAAAAACGGAAAGGCAACCATTAATCCTATTGCCGGGACCTTCAGGCGAACAGGGAACGACCGGGAAGACCAGGAGCTTGCCAAAAAGCTGGCCGCGGATGACAAGGAGAACGCCGAGCATGTAATGCTGGTGGACCTGGCACGTAACGATTTGAGCAGGACCACCAGTAAAGTAACCGTTGAGTTCTATCGTGAGATCCAGTTTTACTCCCATGTGATCCATATGGTATCAAAGGTTACCGGAACACTTCCGGAAGGCGCCGATACCATAAGGATCATGGCCGAGTCTTTTCCGGCGGGAACCCTTTCCGGTGCGCCCAAGTACAGGGCTATGGAGCTGATCGACCGATATGAAGGAAAACGAAGGGGTTTTTATGGTGGCACCATCGGATTTATCCGCTTTAATGGGGATATCAACCATGCCATTATGATCCGCTCTTTCCTGTCCCGCGATCATGTGCTCTACTACCAGGCCGGTGCAGGAGTGGTTTCGGAATCAACTGAAGAAGGAGAATTGCAGGAGGTCAACAATAAACTTGCAGCCTTAAAATCTGCCATCAAAATGGCCCAGGGCCTCAACCATGAAAAATAGCACACAGATGAAAATATTGGTTATTGATAATTATGATTCATTCACCTATAACCTTGTTCAATATATCGAAAGGGTGATCAAAAAGCCTGTGGATGTTTACAGAAACGATAAAATAACCCTGGATGAAATAGAGAGGTATGATAAAATCCTCATCAGTCCGGGTCCCGGGATACCCGAAGAGGCGGGTATTACCATTGATCTGATCAGGAGATACGGGGCCTCCAAAAGCATACTGGGTGTCTGCCTGGGTCACCAGGCGATCTCGGAAGCGTATGGCGGATCGATCATCAACCTCACCAGGGTCTACCATGGAGTCGTGGGCAGGATGAAACAGGTGGTTCCCGGAGACTATCTGCTGGAAGGCGTTCCGGTTGAATTTGACGCAGGGAGGTACCATTCCTGGGTGGTGGAGCCGGAAACCCTTCCTGCGGAGCTCGAAGTGACTGTCGAAAACGATGAAGGCTTTATTATGGCACTCAGGCACAGGGAGTTTGATGTTCGGGGAGTTCAGTTTCATCCTGAATCTGTGCTGACTGAGTTTGGAGGGAGGATGATTTTGAATTGGGTAAATAGAAAATAGTACGTAGAAATCAGCACCAAAGTATTGAGTACAATATGAAAGAGACGTTACAATATTTGTTTGATCACAGGAGTCTTGGCCGGGATGATGCCAAGCAGATCATGACCAATATGGCAGGCGGAAAGTATAATGATGCTGAGATTGCAGCTTTTATCTCTGTTTACCTTATGCGCAGTATCACCGTTGAAGAGCTCACCGGGTTTAGAGATGCCCTTCTGGAACTCTGTATTCCGGTTGATCTGTCGGAGTTTAATACCATTGATGTATGCGGTACCGGCGGTGATGAAAAGAATACTTTCAATATATCCACCCTTACCTCCTTTGTGGTGGCCGGTGCTGGGGAGAAGGTGGCAAAGCACGGCAATTACAGCGTTTCCTCGGCCTGCGGGTCATCCAATGTTATGGAGTATTTCGGCTATTCTTTTACCACCGACACCGACCGGTTAAAGAGGGAAATGGATCGTTATAACATCTGTTTTCTGCATGCCCCGCTTTTTAATCCGGCCATGAAGAATGTGGCTCCGGTTCGCAGGAGCCTGCGTATCAAAACATTCTTTAATATGTTGGGCCCCATGGTGAATCCCTCCTCTCCCCGAAACCAGATGGTTGGTGTTTTCAGCCTCGATGTAGCCAGGTTATATCACTACCTGTATCAGCAATCAGGAAAAAAATATTGCATTATTCACTCCCTCGACGGATATGATGAGATATCCCTGACAGCTCCATTCAGGGCGCTGACCCTTCATACCCAGCGCACATTGACGGCTGGAGATCTTGGAATGGATGGGGTTCAGCCCCGGGATATTTTTAGTGGTTCAACCGTTGAGGAGGCTGCGGGCATTTTCCTGAAGATCATCAGGGGTGAAGGCACAAAAGCACAAAAAGATGTGGTGCTTGCCAATGCGGCATTTGCGCTATATTGCATGGATGAGGAAAAAGGATTACAAGGCTCACTTGAACGGGCCAGGTATTCATTGGAATCGGGTGCAGCCCTGGATTCATTTACAAAACTGGTGGAGGGAAAGTGATGAATATTCTGGATGCCATTGTTGAACACAAAAGGATTGAGGTGCTGAAACGGAAGCAGAAGCGCCCCCTTTCGAACCTGGAGACATTCCCGCATTATGGGAGAAGGGTGAATCCTGTTGTCATTCCGGAATCGGGAAGAGCAGGGATTATTGCTGAATTTAAACGCCAGTCTCCCTCCAAAGGAGTGCTGAACATGCATGCGGATCCAACGGTGGTTGCAGCCGGTTACCAGGCCGCCGGCGTTTCTGTGATGAGCATATTAACGGACAGGAAATTTTTTGGTGGATCTTTCCGCGACCTGTTGGCAGTCAGGGTAGCCTGCCCGGAGCTTCCCCTGTTGAGGAAGGATTTCATTATAGATTCCTACCAGCTTCACGAGGCAAGTGCTTACGGTGCAGATATGATCCTGCTTATTGCAGCCATCCTGGATAAACAGCAACTGGCCGACCTGGCCGTTGAGGCCAATCTCCTCGGTTTGCATGTTCTGCTTGAAGTGCATCATGCCAATGAGCTGGAAATGTATGTGCCTTCCATCGGTTTTGTAGGTGTAAATAACAGGGATTTGAAAACTTTCAGAGTGGATACCAGCCGCAGCCTGGATTTGATCGGGCAGATTCCTTCCGGTGTCGTTGCCGTCTCTGAGAGTGGCATTGCAACTCCCGGGGAAATAACAAAACTTTCAGCAGCGGGATATAAACTTTTCCTGATGGGAGAGCGGTTCATGAGTCAACCCGATCCGGGGGAGGCATGCCTTAATTTCATGAAAGAACTGTGATATCATGAGCGGATCTTTGAAAATAAAAGTGTGTGGGATGAAAGAACCTGAAAATCTTGTGAAGGTTTGTGGACTGGATCCCGATTTTGTAGGCTATATCTTTTTCAGGGGTTCTTCCAGGTATGTGGGGGTGAAACCCGATGAAGCCCTGTTTTCCATTCCGGGAGACACGGTTTCCAGGGTAGGGGTATTTGTGAATGAACCCATTTTGTCGGTAAGAAAAATTGTTAAATCGGGATGGCTGGATGTGGTGCAGCTTCATGGCTCAGAAACTCCTGAATATTGTAAGGCACTGGTGAATGAAGGGATTCATGTGATCAAAGCCATTGGGTCCGGTCAACTGGATTCAATGAAGAGTCTGGAGGATTACTACGGCGTGGTGCACTATTTTCTTTTTGACACTTCAGGAGATGGTCGGGGAGGCACAGGGAAAAAATTTGACTGGTCCCTGCTTGAAAAATATGTACTTCCGGTTCCCTTTCTGCTCAGCGGGGGAATAGGAGCCGGTGATGGCCCTGCCATCCGGAAACTGGACCATTTGTTGCTTCGGGGAGTGGATGTGAACAGCAGGTTTGAAGAGGCTCCCGGAAGGAAGAATATTGAATTGCTTGCCGGATTTATGAAAGAAATCAGAAAATAGGGTGTTATGGATTATCATGTGGATCAAAAAGGTTTTTACGGAGAGTTCGGCGGGGCTTATATCCCGGAGATGTTATACCCCAATGTAAAGGAGCTGGAGGAGAGGTACCTGGGCATTATTGAGTCCGGGATATTCCGGGATGAATTCAATATGCTTCTAAAGGATTATGCCGGCAGACCAACTCCGCTGTATCATGCCCGGCGACTTTCTGAGCATTACGGGGCGAACATTTTTCTGAAGAGGGAAGATCTGAACCATACGGGTGCTCATAAGATTAATAATACAATAGGACAGATTATCCTGGCACGGCACTTAGGGAAACACCGGATTATTGCCGAGACCGGAGCCGGTCAGCACGGAGTTGCCACTGCAACCGTTTGTGCCCTTTATGGATTGGATTGCGTGGTGTACATGGGAGCACTGGATGTGGAACGACAGGCTCCCAATGTAAAGAAGATGAAAATGCTCGGAGCCGAGGTTATACCCGTTCACAGCGGGAACAAAACTCTTAAAGATGCAACAAATGAGGCGATCCGGGACTGGATTAATCACCCAGTCGATACCTATTATATAATCGGATCGGTGGTCGGACCACATCCTTATCCGGATATGGTTACCAGGTTTCAGTCGGTGATCTCCAGTGAGATTAGGGTTCAGCTTGCAGAAAAGACCGGAAAGGAATTTCCCGATTACCTGGTTGCCTGTGTGGGTGGGGGAAGTAATGCGGCAGGAGCGTACTACCACTACCTGAATGATCCGCGGGTAAAGCTGGTATCTGCTGAAGCTGCCGGACTTGGACTGGATAGCGGAATGACAGCGGCCACGTCGATCCTGGGAACCCCGGGGATTATTCATGGAAGCAAAACACTGCTTATGCAGGACAAGGATGGTCAGATCCTGGAGCCCTATTCCATTTCGGCCGGACTCGATTACCCGGGTGTGGGTCCGTTACATGCATGGCTTGCCCGATCGGGCAGGTCCCTGTTACTCTCTGCCACAGATAAGGAAGCTCTTCAGGCAGCGCTGTTTCTAACCAGGAAAGAGGGGATCATCCCGGCCCTGGAATCGGCTCATGCGCTGGCAGTTCTGGAAAAACTCTCCCTTGAAAAGAGTGACGTGGTGGTTGTAAACCTTTCGGGTCGTGGAGACAAGGATATGGACACATATATTAAAAACCTGGATATTTGAGGAGGTCATGATGAACAGAATTGATAAGCTTTTTGCTGAAAAGGAGGATGGAATACTCTCCATCTATATGACCGCCGGATTTCCGGACCTGGAAGATACCTCCAGGATTCTGGAAGCATTGGAACGCAGTGGTGCTGACATGGTGGAGATAGGAATACCCTTTTCCGATCCCCTGGCCGATGGTCCCGTAATCCAGCACAGCAGCCAGGTGGCTCTTTCCAACGGGATGAGCCTGAAATTGCTTTTCTCCCAGATTGAAACCATCAGGCAAAGGGTTCATATGCCCCTTTTGCTGATGGGGTATCTGAATCCCGTTTTAAGGTTTGGAATGGAGGCTTTCCTGGAACGGTGCAACCAGGTGGGAATTGACGGGGTGATCATTCCTGATCTGCCTCCCGATGAATATGAAAACCTTTACAAGAATCTATTCCGGAAGCATGGGGTCCATCATATCCTTTTGATCACACCGCATACTGCCCCGGAGAGGATCCGTAAAATAGCACGATTATCGGGTGGATTTCTTTATATGGTTGCCGAATCTTCCACCACCGGGGGGCGGTCGGCCGTAAAAGATCACCAGGAAGAATACTTCCGTCGAATCGGTTCCATGAAACTTGAGATTCCACTCCTTGCGGGATTTGGTATCTTCAACCATGAAACGTTTCAATCAGCCTGTTCATATGCCCGCGGGGCCATTATCGGGAGCGCATTTATCAGGATGCTTGAAGGGGAGGGTTTCTCGGAAGAGAAGATTGTGGATTTTATCCGGATGATCCGGCTAGGGGAATCATCAAACATGGGGGATCATCAGTCAGGGAGTACTAAAAATCAAGCCAGATCATAAATTTCAGCTGGACATACCAGCCAGACCAGTCGCTTGTCAAAACCCGCTCCCGGTCATTGGGATCGGAAAGTTCATTCTTATTCTCCCGGTTGGTGAGCTTACCGGGGGCATCTACCTCGTAACCTCCCTCTGCTCCCAGGGAGAAGTCTTTCAGATGAACCAGGAATTCCAAACCTGCAGCACCCCCCGGACTTATGGAGCTGTAACTGTTCGCTGTGAAGCTGGAGGCTCCAAGTGCATAGAGAGTGGAAGATATGTCAACCAGGGTATATTTAACCTCGATCCGGCCGTATACGGATATCTCGAACCATTCTCCGCCGATCACCGAGTAAGAAGCAAATCCGCCAGCCCTGTGTGAAGCGGAAGTGATCAAGGTGGTGACGTATCCGGAATAGTCCGAATAGTTTGATTTCCCCCCGGTGGCTGAGTAACTGTATCCTGCACCTAATCGGATGGAGGGATACAATTGGTTTACGAATCCGAAAGATCCCATTGTGTAGGCCGGAAATGAAGAGACAATTTTCCCCTCTACCGGGTAGGAATCCAGGATCAGCTCCTGGATGTACTTCAAATCTGTCATTTTTGAGGACTGAATGCCACCGCCAATCCAGATCGCATTCTTCTGTCCGAAGGCTTGAGGAGAAGCAAGCGTGGTCAAAGACAGTATAAGGAGAAATAGCGACCTCATTTGTCACCCCCTTCCAGCAACAGGTCAAATTCCAGGTTGAGTATGTCGGCTTCAATCCCCACCTGGTCGGCCAGACTGTTGGTATTTGAGCTGTAATAAAGAGAAAATTGAAGCGAATACAGGTTTGTGTCAGGTGCTATATCACTCCGGATCCAGAAGGAGTCTGTTGTGATATAGGGCCCGGTTACCGTGTCCGGATCGTAATCGGTTGCGAGCTGGTATAGTATGAGGGAACCGATGGATGCCTCAGCAAAATAGAGCTCTCCTCCTTCAATTTCGGCTCTGTATCTGAACATCAGGCTATCGGTAATAACCACCTGTTCAATGGTATCCAGGTTGGTGGTCACCGCTATTACAGCCGAATCGGACGGAACCGGTTCGACGTAATAGATCTCCTGATCCGTGTAGGTGCATCCGGCCACGGCCAGCATGACCATTGCGGCCACCATGTATACAGATGCACTCTTCATTTGGAGAGCAAATGTAGGAAAAAAGTTACGATGCTGGTAATTCGATCAGACCCGGACCTTGGTTCGGTCGTCAATAATCGACTGAAGGACCTCCTCCATTTTAAGCCCTGCACTTTCAACCTGCTTGGGGATGATACTCTCGCTGGACATGCCCGGAATAGAGTTGAGTTCCAGGAAATAGAGCTGATTTCCTTTGATGATGAAGTCCACCCTTATGATCCCGGATGAGTCGGTAAGATCGTAAATCTGGCGTGCGAGCTCCTGGCACTTTTGAGAAAGCCCTTCGGGAATCTGGGCTGGGGTAATCTCATCTGCTTTACCGGAAGTGTATTTGGCTTCATAGTCGAAAAACTCATTTTTCGAAATGATCTCGGTGATGGGCAGAACGGTGAATTTACCATTACTTTTAAAGATGCCACAGGTGATCTCTCTTCCCTTAATGTACCGTTCAATGATTACTTCACGATCCTCTCTCATCGCTTCTTCAACAGCAGGTTGAAGTTCTTCAAATCTTACCACTTTTGCCACACCCAGGCTTGATCCGCCGCTGTTAGGTTTTACAAAACAGGGGAACCCGACGTGCTCGGCGATTGCTTCCAGGTCTGTATCAAGATTTTTCCTGACCAGGTTTGCCTCAGGGGTGAGTACATTAAGCTGTTTAAGGAAGGTTTTGCAGGTATATTTGTTGAAGGTAAGCGCCGAAGAGAGATGGTTTGAACAGCTGTACGGGATCCCGATCATATCAAAAAAACCCTGGAGTTTGCCATCCTCACCAGGGGTGCCATGAATTATATTCCAGGCAAAATCGAAAAAAGACATCCCCGTCGGGACCTTTAAATCCAAACAGATTCTTGTCCAGTTGTATCTTCTCGGATCCGTTTTGAACCATCCAATCTGATCCCGTAACAACGACAGTGTAACAGTTGTGCCCCGCCTTCTCCAACCATTGGGATACCGCCCCGGCACTCTTTATCGAAATCACTGATTCCGACGAATCTCCACCTGTAAAAATTGCTATATTCATAAATCGCTCCGCACATTTATATTTAAAGTTACAATCTTTTAAATGATTTCAGCAGGCTATAAGGGGACCTATTTTGACGAACGATCACATTAATCCATGAAAGTTTCCGTGGAATTGATGACTGATTTTTATTGATCCGTTCTCCCGTCTATATAAGTCCTCCATTTCTTCAGGACCTCGGAGAACCCGTCATTGAGATCAGCATCGAAGGAGACTTTTTCTCCTGAACCGGGATGGACAAATCCCAGAGTTTTTGCATGCAGAGCCTGTCCGGGAATCAGGGCGAAACAGTTCTGGACAAACTGTTTGTATTTGTTAAAGGTTGTTCCGCGAAGAATGGTGTCTCCGCCATACTCGGGATCGTTGAAAAGAGGGTGGCCGATGTATTGGAAATGAACCCTGATCTGGTGCGTGCGTCCGGTTTCAAGCCGGCACTCCACCAGGTTTACATATCCCAGTCGTTCAAGAACCCTGTAGTGGGTTATCGCCACCTTCCCATGATCCCCCTGGGGGAAGAGATGCATCAGTTTTCGGTTATTCGGATTACGGCCGAGGTTCCCGGTGATGGTTCCCTCATTATCTTTCATGTCGCCCCAGACCAGAGCCTGGTAAGTGCGGGTGGAGGTTTTTTTAAAGAACTGGAGTGCGAGTTTACTTAGAGCGATCTCATGCTTTGCAACCACCAGCAACCCGGAGGTATTTTTATCGATCCGGTGCACCAGACCTGGCCGCTCCTCTCCGCTGCTGAAAAGTTCATTATCCTTCAGATGAAACATCAGCGCGTTTACCAGGGTTCCCGTATAGTTGCCATACCCGGGGTGAACAACCATACCGGGGGGCTTATTGACAACCAGTATATCATCATCCTCATGGACGATGTTCAGCGGGATATTCTCAGGGATCAGCTCGATCTTCCGGGGTGGATGGGGCAGGACGATGCTGATGATGTCGCCCGGTTTGACTTTATAACTGGGTTTTACCGGGTTCTCATTTACCAGGATGCTGCCCGCATTGGCGGCCGCTTGAATCCTGTTGCGTGAGGTGCTCTCCAGCCTGTTGGAGAGGAACTTATCTATTCTAAGGGTGGATTGTCCCGGGTCGGCTATGAATCTGAAGTGTTCATACAGATCGTTGCTGTCGCTGTCCCGGGTGGTCATATTTTATCTGTTAATCAGGACTTTGGCATGAAAGATCCTTCCCGGGGAACTAACCCTCAGGAAGTAGAGGCCATCCGGCAGACCGGACACATCCAGGAATCCTTCACGGAACACTTTTTGTTGCGCCAGCCGGCCTGAAGCATCGAAGAGATCTGCCTGGAGACCGGTACCTGATATTCCCCCCGGCAAGGTTATAAAGAGATGGTCGGTAGCGGGGTTCGGATAGATATGAAGCGATTCCGGTGTAATATCAGATTCAGAAACACCGGTGGTTTCATCATATAGGAACGGTCTGAGCAGGATAACTCCCGGGGCATAGGATTCCTCCCATTTACCCTGGTAGTTATAAAAGATCACATGGGGTGAAGGCCGGTTATTCTTATCAAGCCCCACATTCAGCATGTATTCATTATACTGTCTCCATCCCACGTAGAATGGCCCGTCCACGTGAACGGGTTCTGAGAAATAGTACCGTCTGAAACCCGGGTAATGAGTGGAATAATCTGGAGTCAGGTCATCCTCATCTTCGAATATGATTGTGCCCGGAACCCCACCGTTGTCATTCCATACAACAAGTTTGAAGTAGTAGTCCAGGTTGATCGAGTCTCTCAGCTGGTTGAAGCTGATATCCACACCTCCTATCTCATCAGCCTTGTAGGCGAAGTATTTCACGGCTACGCTGCTTTGCTTTGTACCCTGGCCCCTGAGTCCGTAACCCGCTTCGGGAGTGCCATCATCATAAGAATAGTAGTCGCTGAAGACCTGGTCATAAAAGACCGTATCGTTCACTTTCGGATCGATATCATCGGTTCTCAGAGACGCCTTGATCCGGATGATTGCAGAGTTGCCCCTGTTCACGTTCAGTGGGTAGAAATAATCGAATTCCACCAACGTATCCATATGGGCGGGGAGGTCCTGGGCCGTAGGTTGTTCAGGAGTGAAACTTTCGCCGTAAAGGGGTTCCTCAAGGACAAGGGAGCGGGTAAGGTTTCTTGAAATTGAGTCGTTGTTTCTGTATCTGACCCTAACTTTCTGATCGAAAACGATGTCTCTGGCATCTGCAAAATGTGACCATGGCAGGGAGGTAAGATCAACTAATACCGATTGGATGGGTGTATTGAAAGCCACATCACGAAGGATTGTATCCGCAGCGAACCTGTTGCGGTCAAGACGGATATAATCCACATGCCAATGGTCCACATTGGCTCTTTTATCCTCAAAGTCATTGCTCTTGGGAAGACTGGCCCTGTTCCGGAATCTGAACCTGAACCCATCCGAAAGGTACCGGTCCTCCGTGATGGGGATCATCACCGGTTTGAAGGGATGCAGATCACTACCCGGAATACCCCATACATTCATCCAAACACTGTCAGAAGGGGAATAGAAATCGACCAGAAGGGAGTCCTGTTCCTCGGGAAGATCCCCCAGTCCACCCGGCTGGTAAAGAAAACTTAGATAGAGGCTGTCGGCCGGCAAAACGTTTAATTTAAAGGGTGCACTGGTGAGGTGGTCGGCTACAAAACTAACCGGGTCGAGTGTGGATCCTGCATAGATGCTCCCACGGTAATCGATGGCATCCAGGGTAGCTACACCGTTGGTGACAGGGTCTATGCAGTATTGATTATTGACAAATGCATCGGCATCGACCCAAAGGGAGGGATCGGGTTCAATGTAAGAGGTAGCGAAATCTTCAAAAAAAGGCAGTTCAAGGGAATCGGCGGAGGAAGATTTTACTGCTTTCCTGCTGGCTTTGTGATAGGCTTCGGCGGCCGGGTTCCCTGCGACCGGGGTGATTATCTCCTGAGCATTCAAAATGCTTCCTGCAAACAGGAGTGTAAAAAATCCCGCTAAACAACTTACTGGTCTATTCATGCATTAATCGATATCCGCTCCATTTATGAGGGTGTCGGCCACCGGCAGAAGGGTCGAATCGATCGTAAGCCAAATGTCCACCTCCATACCCATGTTCAACCTCCTTAAATCATTAAATTCAGGATATTGCCTCCAGATAAAGGCGTTGGCGCTATCTTCTTTATTTGCCATGGATTGATCATAGGTGACCGCTCCGGTGTTCAGGAAGTAGTCGGATATGATCTTACTGGCAGTTTCAAGTTTCAACCCAATCAGTTCTGGAACGCGGGTGGTTTTTGAACTCAGACCCATCCCGAGTACCAGGTCAATGACATCTCCTTTGTTGATGGAAGTTCCCTCATTTATAACGGAACCTGCATGTAATTGTTGCAATACATTGTTGATCGCGTAATCGGGTTGGTACATGATTTCACCCAGGACCAATCCGGCATTCTGCAGGGCAAGTCTCGCCTGCCTGATAGAGAGACCTACCAGCCGGGGCATCGATATCATCTCAGGATTAACAGCATTCATGGTCAAAAAAACCCTCCGGTTCTTTTTAACCATTGAATTTGCCTGGGGATTTTGTTTGATCACCGTGCCCCTGGGCATCTCCTGGGAGTAAACCGAGTCCACAATCTCGAACCTCAGGGTTTTGGATGCGATCACATCACTTACCTCTTCAATCGTGAGGCCTGTCAGATCGGGGACCTGAATGGTCTGGCCGTGATGCGTATAGATCTTTAACCATACCAGGGTGGAGAGCAGGAGAATCAGTGAGATGGCTAACGCCAGTCCAAATTGCCTGAGAAACTTTCTGCTGATGAGGAATTTTAAGAAATCCATTCCAGTGCTTTATTTCAAATGTAAGATTAATTGGCTGATTTTGATTCCGGATTTTTCACCAGGCCTGTTTTTGTAATGACAGACGATTCCTGGTAAACTTCATAGTCGGTGTTGATCTCCCAGAGGTTGTGCCCGGCATTTTGCGTAATGTTCGCGGCGACGCGCATTCCCATGAGGATACTGTGATCCTGGTTGTTGTACTTGTAGGCACCGTACCTTCCGATCACATGAATTCCACTGACGGAGTCAAGGTACTGCTGCACTGGTGCCAGAACCTCCCTGTAACCCCGGAAATAGACCGGGTAACACCGTGGTAGCTTTACCATCTCTCCCTCCATCTCCAGACCTGCAGGCACCAGACCGGCCGTCACAATCTCCCTCCTGGCTGTTTCGATAACCTCCTCCGGATCCATGGACCATAGTTCGTCCTCAAAATTACACCAGTACTCCATACAGAGGACCGATGACCGGGAGCCGCCATAGACTGAAGGGATCCAGTTCCGGAAATTGGTTACCCGTCCAAAGGTCACCGAAGGATCATGGATATAGAGCCACTGGTCTTTGAAAAGGTCGGGCTTGTCCACCTTCAGGTAGACCAGGATGGTATTCCTGAATCTCAGTTTTCGCGACGCTTCCAAAACTTTGGCGGGGACTCCCGGCAATCTCTCCACCATTTGGGAGAGGGGCATTGTGGAGATGACCTGGTCATACTCAACAACCGCTCCGTTCTCCAGCTGAACCGAAATTACCTTCCCCTGCTTGGTGATGATCTTTTCAATCCCCGTACCCGTCATCACTTTACCCCCCTTTGACTCAACGAATAACCGCATGGATTCATAAACAGCACCTGTTCCGCCAACGGGGTATGCAAACTGGTCCACCAGTGTGGCGTGGATAGTCCCCTTTCCAGGAAAGAGGGCGTTTTTAATCGCCTCGAAAAGAGATAGTTTTTTAATGCGCTGTGCCGCAAAATCCGCATCCAGATCGGTACAGGATATACCCCACAGCCGTTCGGAGTATGTTTTAAAGAAAATGGTGAAAAGTCTTTTCCCAAACCTGCTGATGACCCATCCCTCGAAGGTGGAGGTGTCAGGAGGGGGTGAGATCTGCGCCCATATGTAACTGATCACACACCTGGCTGCTTCGAAAATACCGAGTCCGTTCAGGGCATTAAGGGCCTTGATGGGGTAGTCAAAAAATTGCTTCTTATAGTAGATCCGGGTAAGACGATCGACAATTTCATACCGACCCTTTACGACCTCCAGCCATAGCTCATTAATACTGCTGTCGTGACTGAAAAAACGGTGTGGTCCCAGATCAACCCTCTGTCCCCAGAGGGTAATGGATTTTGAGAGTCCGCCGACAGAGTCTGATTTCTCATAAACATCGATCGCTGACAATTTATTTCCAAGTTCTTTTGAGAGTTGGAATGCAGCGGTCATGCCGGCCGGCCCGGCTCCTATAATTGCTATTCTCATTTATTTTTTTTTATCCCGGCTGAGCCCTGGCTTTTGCCCATGCCTCCTCGGCCAGATCATTTTCTCCATAAAACTCGTAAAGCTCGGCCAGCTTAATGTAGGCCTGTTTGAATTTTGAGTTGAAACGGATGGCCTGCTTCAGGTTGTACTCTGCGTTATCCCTGTCATCTTTCATGGCATAACACATCCCCAGGTTGTAATACCCGGAGTAGAATTTATAGTTCGAACTGATAGCGAGGTTGATGATCCTTATGGCCTCATCGAGCAGCGCCGGATTTTGGGTATATTCTGCTTCTATAAGGTAGGAATATCCTTTGATATTCAAGGCTTTATCGTAATCAGGATAAACCTCCAGCAGTTTATCCATGGTGTTTCTGGCATCATCGAATCTAAGGAATGCCGAATAGGCGTTTCCAAGCTCCAGCAGGGCGATCTCATTGGCAGTGTCGTACTCCACTGCACTTTGAAGGTGGAAAAGCGCCTGGTTGAGTTTTACCTCACTCTGCTCTCCCATCGCCTCCGCCAGCAGTTTAGAGCCTAGAAAATCATCGCGGTTCCTCCTTTCAACGATAGCTGCCACCACCACATCATCCACTTTAATCTCATGAATGGTGTTTTTCGGGGGCCACATTCCGTTCTTTAACTGGGAAGGATGGAGGTAATTACAATACAGGATGGCGTAGTCCCAATCGAATTTCCCCCGGTCGTAATACCTGCTATAAAGGGTTTGGACCCGATCTCTGTACTCTCTGAAGTAATAGTCGATGCTGAAATTGCTGACCACCCTGACCGGATCGCCTGCGGTGCTCTCCAGAGTTGGAAGGATCGACCGGATAAAATAGTCGGATGCCGGTTTCAGACTGTTTGTATAGTAATCGGTTTCGAATCGTCCCACGGTTTTGTTGATTCCACCCGATAGTTCATTGAAATAGATATAGGTGTTGGGATGGTTGCGGATGATATGCCTTAAGGGATGGAACAGTCCGACCACAAGCAGGCCGGCGGCGGCATACCTGAGGCCGTTTTTCGGTATTTTCCTTATCAGAGAGGTAAAAGCCATTGCCGACAAAGCCACCATGGAGGGGTATACGAAAATCATATGCCGCCATCCTCCATAAACATTTGATTCCCTGTAGATAATGAATATAATGGGAAAGAGGAGGGTGAACCAAAGCATGAAATACCAGAATCCATTTCCCTCCTTCCGGTCTGTAAACCAGGTCAATGAGGAGATCAGCCATCCCACAAGAATAATAACCGGTATGGTAAATATCATATTCTTTGGAATGTAGTGCCAGGGGAGGTGGTCGGACCACTGGATGGTACTGTCATACAACACGCGTATTGATACCTGGATATCAGTCATCACCTCGAATGCTTTGGCAGGATGGTGAATTATATCCTGAAGTGCATATGGCCAGGTCAGGAGGCTGAGCAGATACCCGGCAGCGGAAATCAGCAACAGTGTACCGATTCCCCGAAATGCGAATTTCCACCAGTGAGCTGAGAGAAATTTCCAGGGCCATTGATGGACCAGAATATAGAGTCCCGCAAACATGAAGAGGTAAGGGATCAACAGGAGCCCCCCGATCCTGATTCCGTTGGCCCAGCCGATACCCACAGCAATCCAGATCGCTGAACGGATACTGATCATGGGTAGTTTCTTCAGGAATCTGGCCATATGGTAGAGCGTAAAAATGTTCCCCAGGGCGAATGGGATATCCATAGGGTTATTAAACGCATGGCCCAGGAATCTGGGAGATAGGAACATCAGGATTAATGCCAGCAATCCTGCCGAATATCCTGAAAAAAGTTTGACCAGGAGCCCGGTGAAAAGTATTACCATTGCCCCGGAAATGGCTACCATCACATGCCTTGCCTCATAGGGGTGATCCTCCAGGCTGAACAACCGGATGATCAGGTATGTGAAGAAGTCAAACGACTGACCGTAAAAGTTCAGCTTATTGACAGGGTCGTTCAGTGCCGCCGGGTCATCTTCTGTAAAATAGCGGTAAACTTTTGCCGCGTGCTGGTAGTGCTTTTCATCATCACCGGAAAGTCCTGCACCGGTGCTTAAAATGGGTAAAATAAGGAAAATGGCAAGGGCTGTTACAAAGAACGCCAGTCTGAACAGTGGACTATCCCTGTAAAAGAATAGTTTCCTCAAATCATGAACCCGTGCCTCCTTCAGTGAAATTGTAGTATTCCATGCCAGGTTCAGCCATATTCTCTCCTTCAGGAGGAAGGGCGACTTAACTATGCTTTTGAAAGGTGGTTCCTGGTTGATCAGCAGTTTCTCCCGGTCGAAATCAAGTTTATCCAGTATTAGACCGAGAACTTCATTCCGGGGTAAGCCCTTCGCACAATGAACAGCAAGAATGTATTTCATTACATCGGAATGAACAATCAGCCCTCCGGGTCCGGCATCCTTTTTTCCGGTGAAGCTGAACTCCCAGTAACGCTTCTCCGGATAAGCCTCCGAAAGCGGCAAATTCAAGAATTCACCAGGGTTCACCTGGCTTTCCATGTTGTAGGATTCAAAGATCACTACGTACCCGTGGAGGATGCTCTCCGGTACATCGAAACGGATAACCTGTTCGGGTTTGATCTTTTCTGCAAAACTTGCAAGAAATCCTGTTCCACCAGGATTTTGTTCCTTTCCGGGAAGGAGGAATTGAATGGAATAACCGGTTTTTTTATGGAGAATTTTTTTTGCCATTTTTGCCGATTGTAATATAGTTGGCAAAATACAAATTCTGATTAAAAGTCGGGATAAAAAAATAACCAACCGGGATCCGGTCAGTTATCATCATTTCTGCAGTATTTAATAAAGCTTTATACCTTGTACCTGGGCTCATCGGAAACGGTCAGTTTCTTGCGACCTTTCTTCCTGCGAGCCGCGATAACACCGCGACCACTTGCTGTAGCCATGCGTTCCCTGAACCCGTGTTTGTTCTTCCTTTTCCTGTTTGATGGTTGAAATGTCCTCTTCATAACAATCGTGTTTTGAGGGTGCAAAAGTAGTCATTTATTTAAATAAACAATCGTTTTTGTGGAAAAAAATGGCTCTTCGAACCACTCCGAAATCGGATATAGCTGCACCCTGTTCCCGAAAGAACTCAATTCTGATTCCAGATCGCCGCCCTTCAGCGCAATCAGGCCGTTCAACCCCTCTTCACGGCCGGACTTAATCAATGATCCTGTCCACTGGTAAAGCCTGGGGAAGGCTGTAACGGCTCTTGATACCACAAAGTCGGCCCTTTCGACAATGGTCTCTGCCCTCTGGTGAATAGCCCTGACATTTTTCAACCCGAGTAATGAGAAGATTTCCTTGACCAGATTGATTTTTTTTCCAATGGAATCGACCAGGATAAAATTGGATTCAGGGAAGAGGATGGCAAGGGGAATACCTGGGAAACCACCTCCGGTTCCCACATCGATCACCGAATTTCCGGGAGCGAAAGAGAATTTTTTGGCAATGGCCATGGAGTGCAGAATGTGTCTCTCCTCCAGGTGGTCAATATCCTTTCTTGAGATAATATTTACCTGTTGATTCAGGACGGGAATGACCTTAATCAGTTTTTGGAATTGACTCTCCTGGGCAGATTCAAGCCGGGGAAAGTATTTTCGGATCAATTCCATGGATTATGGATTCTCCTTTGATCGGCTCAGAATATTTAAAAGTAACTCCCTGGCCCTGAACAGTTGTGCTTTGACGGTTCCAATGGGAATATCAAGTTCTTCTGCAATTTCATCGTAGGAGTACTCCTGGAAATACCGCAGCTCGACCAATTGCCTGTAGCGTGGTTTCAGCTTTGAAACTACATTTCGCATATGTTTGATCCTCTGCTTGTTGATCAAAGTTAATTCAGGATCTGGTGAATCCGACTGGATCATTGCTGAGGGTATCAGAGAGTCCTCACCATCCATGGTCTGATCCAATGAGACATGACAGGCCCGTTTCTTCCGGATAAAATCGATACAGTTATTGGTTGCGATCTTGAAAAGCCAGGTTGAAAAAGCATAGTTGGGTGTATACTGATCGATGTTCTTAAACGCTTTCCCGAAGGCTTCGATGGTCAGGTCCTCGGCATCGATCGGACTATTCACCATTTTTAAAAGCATGAAGTAGATGGCGTCCCGATATCGCCCAAGGAGTTCTCCGTAGGCAAGCTGATCCCCTTTCCTGGCTTTTTCCACCAGTTCCATATCCTGCTGTGCTTTCAGCGAAAGATTGGAATTTAACTCCATGACTGATTTTTATTTAAAAAAATATTACTGATCCAGATGACTCCCAGGATGATTGGCAACAGAAGATCAAGAAGCAGCGAAGGTAGTAATAAATACTTTTCATTCAAACGCATCATTCCTAATTTGAAAATGGTCATCCTGACGGCCAGAAATAGTCCAAAAATGATCGCAACCGGCCAGAACCAGGGGGATGTAGTTAAGAGGATTATGGAGGAGGCGTAAAGGATCAGGCGGCTGAGGATTTCCACCCCAAGAATGAGCCTGGTCCCTTTGGTATAATAATTGCCTGCAACGATGTGACGCCGTTTCTGCCTTATCCAGGCGGTAAAGGTTTCTTTGGGTATGGATATGGTTTGACTCTCCGGCTCGATTTCAATGCCCGTATTTTCTTTAACCGCGTTCTGGTTGACAAACAGATCATCGTCACCCGATGCAATGTGGTAATGTCCTGAGAATCCCCTGCTCTTGAAAAACAGATCCTTACGGTAACCCAGGTTTCTTCCCACTCCCATATAGGGCCTCCCCTTCAGAGTAAATGAGAAATATTGAATGGCTGTAAAAACCGTTTCATAACGAATGATAATATTGAGCAGCCCTTTCTGTTTTGCATACTTCCCGTAACCCAGAACAATATCCTTATCCCCGCCCAGCTTCCCAGCCATGGATTGCAGCCATAATTTTCCACTCGGATAACAGTCTGCATCGGTAAGCAACACGTAGTCGTATTTGGCCGATTTTAATCCAATTGTGAGCGCAAGTTTTTTACCGTGCTTGAATTCATTCAACGGTATGCTGGTGTAGCGCAGTTTGTCGTAACGTACCTTCATTTCCGAAAGCAATTCCTCGGTGCGGTCGGTGGAGCAGTCATTGACCACTACCACCTCAAATTTGGGGTATTGCTGTTCCAGCAAAAGAGGAAGAAACTTTTCAAGGTTGTCTGCCTCGTTCCGGGCACAGACAATCACTGATACTCCTTTGCTGCTCCTTTTTCGCTCTCCCTCTTTAAAGCGTGGCAGCCTGATGTATATGCCCAGGTAATAGTAGCATTGTACCAGGAAGGTGGTAACAAACAGCATCAGAAGGATCCATTCAGGTATTCCGGTGCTTTCAATTATTAATTTAAAATCCATACCCGCAAATTTAAGTGCCTTTGCCGAAAAGAAAAAGTTGATTTTCAACAATTGCGTATCTTTGGCGCTTTAGGACCCAGATGGAGTTTAAAATATTACATAGCGATCCAAAGAGCAAGGCAAGGGCAGGGGTTCTGAAAACAGATCATTCGGAGATTCAAACGCCTGTTTTTATGCCTGTTGGAACCGCAGGAAGTGTGAAGGGGGTACATCAAAGGGAGTTGTCGGAGGAGGTGAATGCCCATATTATCCTTGGAAATACATACCATCTTTTTCTTCGTCCCGGTCTTGATGTTTTAAAAAGCGCCGGTGGATTGCACCGTTTTATGAACTGGGAACGCTCCATTCTGACAGATAGTGGCGGTTACCAGGTTTTTTCACTGGCGGCAACCAGGAAGCTGAAGGAGGAAGGAGCCTGGTTCAACTCTCACATTGACGGGTCCCGGCACCTTTTTACTCCGGAGTTGGTTGTGGATATTCAACGGATCATTGGTGCGGATATCATGATGGCATTTGATGAGTGCACCCCATGGCCTTGCGACCTTAAGTATGCAAAGAATTCTCTTGGTCTTACACACCGATGGCTTGAAAGGGGGCTGAAACAGTATCGGGAAACAGAACCGTTTTATGGACACAGCCAGGCTTTCTTTCCAATTGTTCAGGGGAGTGTCTTTCCTGAGCTTAGAAGGGAGTCGGCCCATTTTGTGGCCGGGCAGGGTGCTGCTGGAAATGCCATCGGGGGGTTGTCGGTCGGAGAGCCGGCAGAGGAGATGTACGCCATGCTGGAGGTGGTTAACTCCATTCTTCCGGAAGACCGGCCTCGTTACCTCATGGGGGTAGGTACACCGGTCAATATCCTTGAATCGATTTCACTTGGGGTGGATATGTTTGATTGTGTCATGCCTACCCGGAACGGACGAAACGGGATGTTATTTACAGCCAGGGGGGTCATCAATATCAGAAACAGGAAGTGGATGGAAGACTATACACCGTTGGATCCCGATGGGCACTGTCCTACAGATACGCAATATTCAAGGGCATATCTGCGTCATTTAATTATCTCGGGCGAAATGCTTGGGGCACAAATTGCGAGTATACACAATCTGTCATTTTACCTCTGGTTGGTCCGGAGGGCATTCGAGGAGATCAAAAACGGCACCTTCAGTCTATGGAAAGAAAAGATGATACCAGTCTTAAATACAAGATTGTAAGATTTCTGGGGCTGAAAATTCTGGATTTATATGTGATCCGGAAGTTCCTGAGTACATTCTTTCTGTCCATTGTATTGATCCTATCCATCGTTGTAATTTTCGACCTCTCCGAGAAGATCGACGATTTCATTGAAAGCGGGGCTGGGTTCAGGGAAATTATCTTTGACTATTATCTCAATTTTATACCCTATTTCGCGGTACTTTTCAGTTCCCTGTTTGCTTTTATTGCAGTGATCTATTTCACCTCCAGGATGGCGTATAATACGGAGATCATTGCGATCCTGAATAGCGGAATGAGCTTCAGACGATTTCTGGTGCCTTACCTGATCTCTGCCTCAGTCATAGCAGCAGGGGCATTTTATCTGAGCGATCAGGTGATCCCAAAAGCCAATAAGGTGAAGCTTGATTTCGAAGAAAAGTATGTGCGAAAGGCCCCGGTCAAATTCAAGACAAAGGATTTCCACAGGCAGATTGAACCAGGGGTTTACATCTACCTGCAGAACTACAGCAATGTATCCAAGGTGGGGTACAATTTTACCATTGAGAAATTCGAGGATGGTGAACTGGTGTCCAAAATGTTTGCCGATCAGATCAGGTGGGATACGGCTGTGAATAAATGGGAAGCCCGGCGTTATTATATTCGAACCATAGATGGCTTGAATGAAACCCTTGAGGAGGGTAAGATGATCGATACCACCCTGGCCATTCATCCCGATGATTTCCAGATGCGGCTGACCATCGTTGAGACCATGAGCCTGAAGGAGCTGGATGACTTCATTGATAAGCAGCTGATGCAAGGGGAGACCAATGTAACTTCCTACCAGATTGAACGTCACAATCGCATCGCCTTCCCATTCTCACTTTTTATACTGACCATGATAGGGGTGGCTGTATCGTCCCGTAAAATGAGAGGTGGAATCGGGTTACAGATTGCGATCGGGGTGGTGATCAGTTTTTCCTATATACTTTTTACTCAGTTTTCCAAACAATTTGCTATCGGGGGTATGCTGCCGGTAATGGCAGCTGTGTGGCTTCCAAATCTCTTTTTCCTGATCATCGCATTCGTTCTTTTCCGGCTGGCACCCCGGTAGTAAATATTATACAACAGTTTTTTTAGCGTTCAGTTTTTCGTAAGATTGTACCCACAAATAAAAATCAAAAGAAATGGCCTCTACTAAAAAGGTTCTGGAATTAATGAAGAAGAGGGAGGAAGTGCTCCAGGGGGGTGGCGAAAAGGCGATCCAGAAGCAGGTTGCCATGGGTAAGATGACAGCCAGGGAGCGGATCCTGAAGCTTCTTGATAAAGGCTCCTTTAATGAGTATGACCTCTTTGTTGAGCATGAAGCCCGTGATTTCGGAATGGCTCAGAAGATCCTGCACGGTGATGGCGTAATCACCGGAACCGGGACTATGGGCGGAAGACCTGTTTGCGTTTTTGCCCAGGATTTCACGGTGGCCGGGGGATCACTTGGCAGCATGCATGCGAGGAAAATCACAAAGATTATGGACCATTCGCTGAAGATGCGCATGCCATTGATCGGAATCAATGATTCCGGGGGAGCACGGATTCAGGAGGGGGTCAACTCGCTTGCGGGGTACGGTGAAATCTTCTTTCGAAATACACTCGCATCGGGTGTAATTCCCCAAATTTCTGTGATCCTTGGTCCATGTGCAGGAGGGGCTGTATATTCTCCGGCTCTTACCGATTTTGTGTTCGTGGTGGATAATATCTCGAAGATGTTTATTACAGGTCCGGAGGTGATCAAGACGGTTCTGGGTGAAGATATTTCAATGGAGGAGCTTGGAGGGGCCCGGGTCCACAGCGAGATCACCGGGAATGCACACTTCTTTTCGGAAACTGAAGATGACTGTTTTGAACAAATCAAATCATTGCTCTCCTATCTTCCCTGGTCCAATACGGATGTTCCCCCGAGGAAAGAGAGGAAGGAGCCTCTGAAGAAATATAATATTTCAAATATCGTTCCGGCGGACAAGAGGCAACCCTACGATATCCGAAATGTGATCCGATCGGTAACCGACGGATCGGATTTTTTTGAAATTCAGAAGAGCTGGGCCGCCAACATCGTCATCGGTTTTGGAACCATGAATGGCCGCACGGTCGGATTTGTGGCCAACCAGCCTCTGGTGCTTGCCGGTGTGCTGGATGTGGACTCATCCGATAAAGCAGGCAGGTTCATTCGCTATTGTGATGCTTTTAACATTCCCATTATTACTTTCGTTGACCTTCCCGGGTATCTTCCCGGAGTCGATCAGGAACACGCAGGTGTGATCAGGCACGGAGCCAAAGTATTGTATGCATATAGCGAGGCAACTGTTCCAAAAATAACCCTGATCATTCGCAAAGCATATGGTGGCGGATATATTGCCATGAACTCAAGGCACCTGAGGGCCGATTTTGTATTTGCATGGCCCGATGCAGAGGTGGCTGTAATGGGCCCCGAGGGTGCTGCCAATATCATTTTCCGCAAGGAGATCGCAATGGCCGAAGATCCTGAAAAGATGAGGGCTCAGAAAGTTCAGGAGTATAAGGAAAAATTTGCAAATCCCTATGTAGCTGCCGCCAAGGGGTTTATCGATTCGGTTATTGAACCCAACGAAACCCGGAAATCGTTGTTGCATGCCCTGGAGGTTTCGGGAGAAAAGAGTGTGGGTATGCCCGCCAAGAAACACGGAATTCCGCCATTTTAGCAAACGGTTATGAGCAAACAAGAAAAAGCAGGTCGGTTAAAAGCGGTTCCATCCCCTCCCATGGAGGAGCTGGAAATCGGTGGAGCGGTTTACACAACCCGGCTTACATCCAAGTTTAAGAACAGGATACCATGGGTCCGCCCTGATCTGCGAAAAATATTGGCTGTCATTCCGGGTACCATTCAGAAAGTGATGGTTTCTGAGGGTGATGTGGTGTCGGCGGGTGATTCCATGATGATCCTGGAAGCTATGAAAATGCACAATGAGATCAGGGCGACTCATCCGGGCGTGATTAAAAGGATCCATGTGAAAGAGGGAGATCAGGTTCCCAAATCGCATCTCCTGCTGGAGTTCCAATAGTTCAGGTTCTCCCTTCCCAGATTACATACCTGGAGACAGAGGCAGGAAGCCCGGGGCGTTCTGTGAAAATGCCATACAGGGAGGAGCCGCTTCCGCTGAGAGAAGCGTAGATGGCACCTGCCTTATACAATGTTTCCCTGTGAGATGCCAGTTCCGGATACTTTGCAAAAATCCCTGATTCAAAGTCATTGACAACCGCTCCTCTCCACTGCTGGACGGGGGCTGCAACCAGTTGATCAAGGTGCCGTCCGGGCATCACCGGTGTTACCCCGGAATAGGCTTCAGCCGTGGAAATGTGGATCTCAGGAAACAGGAGTACCAACCAGAGGCCTTCCAGGGTTACCGGCGAAGGAGAGAGAATTTCCCCCCGGCCCTCCATCATCATGGCATGATCGTGAAGGAAAAAAGGGCAATCACTTCCCAGTCTTGCTGCCATATCGTGTAGCGACTTCGGAGTGAGAGGATTTGCAGAGAGTCGATTCAAACCCTTTAGGATCTGTGTGGCATTGGATGATCCGCCTCCCAGGCCGGCCCCCACCGGAATCTGTTTGTGAAGGTGGATTTCCACCGGTGGGATCACCCGCACTTCGGAGAAAATTTCATGAGCCTTTTCGCAGAGGTTTTTACCGGAACCCTCCTGGACCGGTATTCCCGACTTACTGAAAATTAGCGCTTGTGCTCCCGGTTCAGCTTCCCTGATTTCGATGACATCGCAAAGTCCCACCGGGTACATGACCGATTGCAGGTTGTGAAATCCATCGGACCGGCGATGGGTAATCCGAAGGCCAATATTGATCTTGGCGGGTGACAGGAGTATCATGATCCTTAAATATAGCTCATTTTTCAACATTTGTTAATTAAAACTATGGCTCTGGTGTTTATAAGTGCGTGGGAGAATTTCCCTGTCAACCCTCTCGGGTTTCTTACCTTTAGGGCCCCGAAAGGCAACAACATATATGGCAAAACAGTATACTCCTGTCCCGAGAAAAAATCCGGCAATCGCCCGTGATTATGGTAAAATACCTCCCCAGGCCCTGGATCTGGAAGAGGCTGTACTTGGAGCCATTATGCTTGAGAAGGATGCCATCCTTTCGGTTTTGGATATTCTCGAACCTGGCAGCTTTTATAAAGAGGCACACCAACAAATCTATTCTGCCGCTCAACTGCTTTCCCAACAGGAGAAACCCATCGATCTGCTGACAATGACCGAGGAACTTCGCCGGCAGGAAAAACTGGAATCGGTGGGTGGGGTGGTATACATTGCCCAGCTTACTTCCAGGGTAGGTTCTGCGGCCCACCTTGAATACCATGCAAGGATCGTGGCTCAGAAGTATATCCAGCGTGAGCTGATCCGCGTGTCATCGGATATTCAGGAGAGAGCCTTTGATGAAACAAGCGATGTGGATGATCTGCTCGATTACTCGGAAAGGGAATTGCTGAACATTGCTGAGGGGCACATCAAAAAGGAAACCGTAAGAATCAATAGCCTGTTGAAAACTGCCATTGAGCAGATTGAAGAGGCAGGCAAGCGAAAGGATAGCCTGAGTGGAGTACCTTCGGGTTTTACCCGGCTCGACAGGATTACTTCCGGTTGGCAGAATTCGGATCTTATTATTATAGCAGCAAGGCCCTCCATGGGGAAAACCGCATTTGTACTATCCATGGCCAGGAACATGGCGGTGGATCACGATCGCCCTGTGGCATTTTTCTCCCTCGAGATGTCCTCCATTCAGCTGGTAAACCGGCTGATCATTGGGGAGACCCAACTGCCCTCAGATAAGATCCGGACCGGGAGACTGGAGAATTACGAGTGGGAGCAGCTGGAATATAAGATAAAAGACCTGGAAAAGGCACCCATCTACGTGGATGATACCCCCGCCATCTCCATTTTCGAATTCAGGGCTAAGTGCCGGAGGCTAAAGCAGAAATATAACATCCAGGCTGTTGTGATCGACTACCTTCAACTGATGACCGGTTCAAAGGATTCGGGAAGCAGAGAGCAGGAGGTTAGTAACATCTCCCGTTCGCTTAAAAGTGTGGCAAAGGAGCTGGATATCCCCATCATCGCGCTCTCCCAGTTGAATCGTAGTGTTGAAATGAGATCGGGAAATAAGCGGCCCCAGCTCTCCGACCTTCGTGAATCGGGAGCCATTGAACAGGACGCCGACCTGGTCATCTTTATTCACAGGCCCGAGTATTACGGTCTGGATGTGGATGAGGATGGAAACTCACTGAAGGGAGTTGCCGAGATTATCGTAGCCAAGCACCGTAATGGAGCCACCGGGGATGTACATCTGAAATTTGTCAGGGAGTTTGCCAAGTTTGTGAATCTGGACGACGCCCTGGCAATGGTTGAAGATGATGAGAACGGGAATTCCCAGGCCACCTATGCATCAAAAATGAACCTTGAAAAGGAGAGATTCGCCAATGACGATATTAGCCAGATCAGCAGTTTCGATCCTCCTCCTTTTTAAAATGCAAATCACCATATGGGTTCCTCATAGATCGGAAAAAATAGAAGAGGCCGCCTCGTTTTGACTGAGACGACCTCTTGAGATATATAGGGAAGAATTTCGCAGAGCCGGAGCGGATCTTATTGCCAGTTGGAGGTTGTCATCCACTCTTCCATTGGGATCAGCCCTTCCGTTTCGAACGGAGTAATCATCCAGTTTTCCAGGGTAAGCTCATCCGACAGCTCATCCGACAGTCCGTTCGCCTCAAAGGGCTGGCTCAAAGACTCTTGAAATGGTTCGGTCATCCAGCTCTCCAGGAAGGGTTCATTGTCATAAGAGATATGGGTATAATCCGAATAATAGGTCAGGGAGATCACCGGAAGGCCAGGCTCTACATGGTGGTAATAGCCCATCCGGTCATGAATGTTGGATACCAAGGTTTCAAACCGGTTCAGTTCATCAGTATATTTTACAGTTACAAAAGGGTCCCTTTTTCCCTGGGCGAAGGAGGAAGCGGTCATCAGGACCAGTATGGTTGCGATTAAGATTTTTATTGTTTTCATGACTCTTGCGTTTTTTGATGTTTTGCTATTCAAATTCATATTCTGTGCCAAAAATCGTAAAGCATTAAATAATAAATAATTACAATCACTTTTAACGTGTGTTAAAAATAAATAATTTTGAACGGAAGCGCGACAGGGGTGTCCGAAAACGCACACCTGACAGCACTTGAATTGAATTCAATTAACATGAAGATTATTTTCTTTTCCCAGTTTGCATCCTTTTACGGAAAGGTTTGTCTTTTTAGATAACAGAGAATTAGGATTCATTTAATACATGCCATCATGAATAAAATATTAATAGCCGCAGCATTGGTCGTTTCTCTGATCATCAATGGATGTTTCTTCGATGAAGCATGTCTCCAGGGATATGGTCCGGTCGTTAACCAGGTTCGGGAACTGGCTGATTTTAACGCCGTGAGCAATGCGGGTGAATTTGAGGTCAGGGTGACCATGAGCGATGCATTTGGTGTTGAGGTTCAGGCCCAGGAAAATTTGCATGAATTTATCGAAATCTACGTGTCGGGATCTACACTTGTGGTAAAGACCCGGGACAATACATGTTTAAACTCCAACGCTCCGGTGATTGTATACGTTTCCATGCCCTATATTGAAGAGATCCGCAATACCGGATCGGGAAAACTGTCAGCCGACAAGGCGATATCCGCAGCGTTTGAATGCTCCAATTCAGGATCGGGGCTGATCAGTATAGACTCGGTCTTCGCGTCGGCTGTTTCCTTGAAGAATTCAGGTTCAGGCAAGCTCTATGTAACGGCATCATTCCCCGAGGAAATCGAGGTGATCCAGACTGGCTCGGGCATGATTGATGCAGGTATGATGTATTCCCCGCTTAAGGTCAGCCTTGACCATACCAGTTCGGGAAAAATCTATGCAACCCTTCAGGATGGATTGGAGGTGGATGCCACATTGACCGGCTCGGGGATAATCAGCCTGGATGGTGAAGCCGAAACAGCTGATTTTGGGTTAAGTTCTTCGGGAAAGATCGATGCCCTGGAGATGGTAGTCTCAAGGGCCGGGGCGATGATTTCGGGTTCCGGGAAAATATATGTCTATGCAACAGATTACCTGGATGTTACCATTTCCGGTTCGGGTAATTTGTACTACAGGGGAAATCCTTTGATCACAACCAGGATCACAGGGTCGGGAAGTATCAGGCCTTATTAGACCCGGTTTGGACTTCTGTTTCGTATCCGGCAACAACGATGACAATTTCACCCCTGACCGTTTTTGTGCTGAAGTGATCGGCAAGTTCAACCAGTGTACCTCTTGCGTTCTCTTCATGCAGTTTGGAGATCTCCCGGGAGACGGATCCTCTTCGGCCCGGACCGAAGTATTCTGCCATTTGCCGCAAGGTTTTCTCGAGCCGGAAAGGCGATTCATAGAAAACCATGGTACGGTTCTCCATAGAGAGTTCTGTAAACCGTTTATTTCTCCCTTTTTTGGGTGGAAGGAATCCTTCGAAAACAAAGCGGTCACAAGGTATTCCCGAGTTTACCAGAGCCGGTACAAATGCTGTGGCCCCCGGAAGCGTCTCCACCATGATTCCCCGCTCGATGGATGCTCTTACCAGCAGGAAACCGGGATCGGAGATGCCCGGAGTTCCGGCATCGGTAACCAGGGCCATGGTTGTGCCGGAGGCCAGCTGAGCGATCAGTGACTCCAGCGAACCATGTTCATTGTATTTGTGATGGGAACGTATGGGTTTGGAAATCTGAAAATGCTTAAGCAGGAGTCCGGTTTTCCGGGTATCCTCTGCCAGGACCAGGTCGACATCTTTCAATACCTCCAGTGCCCTGAGGGTTATGTCTCCAAGGTTTCCGACAGGGGTTGGGACCAGGGTAAGTTTTGACATTTCAGGAATGGCTGTATCTCCTTTTAATCAGCCTGCTCAGAATGGCCACACCCTCATGGTTGGGGGTATTCACAAATTGTATTGAAAGTTTCTCGGCAGCAGATTGCAGGCTGCCCGCATTATCGAGATCTCTGATCAGCTTTCCAAAGCCGTCGGAATCACCATCAAACAGTTCACGAATGATCAGGAACCTGTCGTTGATTCCAATGTTTCTGCCTATATGATCGATGGGAGACCCGATGATTTTTGATTCCAGATCATGCTCCCGGTTCCCGGCCAGATTTTCGTTGATACGCGATTCGGAAGCGAACTTATCCGCGATGATCCTGGTATCTTTTACCTCTGCCACAGTTTCCAAAGGAGGTTGAGGAGGATCGGTCACAGGTTCCGGCTCAGGTACCGGGATTTCCATAACCGGTTGAGGCATTATGGGCTTGGGAGACTCAACCTCCGGGGCCTGCCTGAAGAGTAGACCCGGGGTAGACAGGTCGGTACGGATGACTGTCAGAATATCATAAACATTCCTGAGTTTGGAGAGTGCCAGGTCCAATTCAAGGGTCGATCCCCTGGGAGAATTTTGGAGGTTCTCCACCAACTTTCCTATATCTTGTATATCTTTAGTGAGTATTTCTATGGTGTATTTTATCTCCATGACGGATGGGAATTTTTATACAGTAGGTTCTTACAAAACTAACGATAATCTTCATATAATAGTGTATCATGTTTCTTGAAAACACGGTAGATAAATCACAAGGACAGGGTTGGATTGAGGTGATCTCGGGATCTATGTTTTCAGGAAAGACGGAAGAGCTGATCAGACGACTGAAAAGAGCGATAATTGCCCGGCAAAAGGTTGAGATCTTCAAACCCCGAATCGAGGTGAGGTATTCGGTTGAGGAGGTGGTTTCTCATGATGCCAATGCGATTCACAGCACCCCCGTTGATTCAGCCTCCAACATTCTTCTTCTGGCAAATGAGGTTGAGGTGGTTGGAATTGATGAGGCCCAGTTTTTTGACGACGGACTGGTGAGTGTTTGTAACCAGCTTGCCAATGCGGGTGTCCGGGTTATTGTGGCCGGACTGGATATGGACTTCCGCGGGAACCCATTCGGACCCATGCCCAAGCTGCTCTCCATCGCCGAATACGTGACCAAGGTGCATGCCATTTGTGTCAGGTGTGGGAAGCTGGCCAACTATACACACCGCCGATCTGAAGATGAGAGGCTCATTGTTCTCGGTGAAACAGATATTTATGAACCCCTTTGCCGGGGGTGTTTTTATAATGCCAATCAGGGGAGGTGACGCACGATGGAAACTGCCTGGATGCTCATGGATATTTGCAGGATTGTGGATGGAACCATGACCGGAGAGAAGGGAATTCTCATTGACAGGGTTGGTATTGATAGCCGGAACATGCTCCCCTCACCCGGTACCCTGTTTGTGGCTTTGAAAGGAGAGCGCCACGACGGTCATCATTATATTGAGCAGCTCTACAGGCAGGGTGTAAGGGCGTTTATGGTCTCCGTTATCCAGGAAACTGAAAGGTTTCCGGGGGCTGGATTTTGCCTGGTGAAGGATACACTTGCGGGATTACAACAGCTCGCTGCAGCCCGGCGGAAGGCTTTTACCGGGAGTGTTGCAGCGATTACAGGCAGCAACGGAAAGACCATCGTCAAGGAGTGGATTTATCAGCTGCTTGCTCCCACTTTAAATATCCATCGAAGCCCCAAAAGTTTCAACAGCCAGGTGGGTGTCCCTCTCTCAGTCTGGATGCTGGAGGATCAACATCAAATGGGCCTGTTTGAAGCCGGAATATCGTTTCCCGGGGAGATGCGAAGACTTGAAAAGATCATCTCTCCCGATTTGGGGATATTTACGAATCTGGGGAGTGCGCACCAGGAGAATTTTAAAAACCTTGGGGAGAAACTAAAGGAAAAGCTTACCCTGTTTAAAAATTGCAGCAAAATCATTTTCAGGGTGAATGGGGGAGAGAACCAGTTGCCCATTGGCCCTTTCCTGGATAAGTACGATGCGGTACAGATCACATGGAGCCTTGACGGGGAGGGTCTCTACAGCTATGTTACCGTTGAGATGGGAACAGAGGGAAGGTGGATAGAAGCGTTTACTCCGGGCGGAGAATGCCGGTTTTGGTTACCGTTCAGCGATGAAGCCTCCATCGAAAATGCGCTCCATGCCTTTACCTTTGCTGTGGAAACTGGATTGCCGGCGAATGTGGCTTCCGAACGTATAGGGCGCCTTGAACCAGTCTCCATGCGCATGGAAATCCTGCGTGGGATCAATGGTTGTATGCTGGTCAATGATGCTTATAATTCAGATATCGGAGGACTCTCAGCTGCCCTTGATCTGGTCGATCAACACAGGCAATTTGAAAAAAAATACCTGATCCTTTCCGATCTGTTTCAGAGCGGATTGGAAGAGGTGGAATTATACCGTGAGATATCATCCCTTGCTGAAAAGAGAGGAATAAACTGGTTGATCGGAATCGGACCGGCCATGATCAGGCAGCGAAAGCTATTTCCGGACAACAGCCTCTTCTACTCAGATACAGAAGAATTCCTGAAGAGGATGGACCGGACCCGTTTCCGCGACGCCATCATGCTGATTAAGGGCTCCCGGAGATTTGGATTTGAAAGAATCGCTGCTGAACTGCAGTTGAAAACGCACCTTACTTTTCTTGAGATCGACCTGGATGCCATGGTCTCCAACCTGAACCATTTCCGTTCACTGTTGCACGAAGATGTGAAGATTATGGTCATGGTGAAAGCACTCTCCTATGGGAGCGGCAACATGGAGATTGCAAACATGCTCCAGTATCAACGGGTGGATTACCTGGCGGTTGCATTTATCGATGAGGGCATTGAACTGCGCAAGTCTGGGATCACTCTTCCCATTATGGTTCTGAACCCGGACCCATCGGGATACGGGCAGATGATAGACTTTAACCTGGAGCCCGAAATCTTTAATCTGAGGGGTATTGAATCGCTGGGCCGGATACTGAACTACAGGGAGGTAAAGCACTATCCACTCCATATAAAAATCGACACCGGGATGCACAGGCTGGGGTTCCAGGAGGATGAGATAAACAGGCTTATTCCTTTACTTAAACAGGAGCAATTCAGGGTTTCGTCGGTCTTTTCACATATGGCTGCCAGTGAGGTTCCTGAACATGATGAATTCAGCAGGGAACAATTCCGTCGCTTCGAACGGATTTCAATGTCGATTGCCGGCGCCCTGGCTTACTCCTTTGACAGGCATATACTGAATTCGGCAGGTATTGAAAGATTTCCGGATGCCCAGTACCAGATGGTCAGGCTGGGGATCGGATTGCATGGCATAGGTGCAGATTCAAGCCTGGTTCCTGCAAGTTCATACAGGAGTTCCGTCTCCCAGATTATGAGGGTTTCGAGGGGTGAGACGATCGGCTACTCACGGGCCGGAAAAGCAGAAACAGACCTGACTGTGGCCACAATCCCGGTAGGATATGCCGATGGAATGGACCGCAGGATGGGTAATGGAAACGGCAGTGTATGGATCGCGGGTACCCTCTCACCAACCATCGGCAATATTTGTATGGACATGACCATGATCGATGTGACCGGTAAGAGTGTTGCCGAAGGGGATGAGGTTGAGCTGTTTGGTAAGAACCTGACTGTGCAGGAGGTAGCCCAAATGGCCGGGACTATCCCCTATGAAATCCTTACCTCTGTCCCGGAGCGGGTGAAAAGAGTATATTTGCAGGAGTAATTATGGAAGTCAGGATCTCGGCAGTTATCATCACCTTTAACGAGGAGCGTAATATTTTACGCTGCCTTAAGTCGCTCGTAGGAGTGGCCGACGAGATCGTCGTTGTGGACAGCTATTCAACCGACCGCACCGAAGAAATTTGTAATTCATTCCATGCAAAGTTTATCAGGCACCGTTTTTTTGGGCACATTGAGCAGAAGAACTGGGCCATCCTCCAGGCATCCTCACCCTATATCCTGTCTCTGGATGCGGATGAAGCCCTCTCCGATGAACTGCGCATGTCGATTCTGAAGGTAAAGAAATCATGGACCCATGACGGTTATTATTTCAACAGGCTAACCAATTACTGCGGGAAATGGATCCGGCATACCAGCTGGTATCCTGCAAGGAAGTTAAGACTCTGGGATTCAAGAAAAGGCGGTTGGGGAGGATTTAATCCCCATGACAAGTTCCTTCTGACCAAGGGGAGTACCCGGCAATTTCTAAAGGGTGATATCCTTCACTACTCCTATTATACGATCTCGGAGCATGTGGAGCAAATCAATAAGTTTTCGACCATCATGTCGCGCTCATACTATGACAGGGGCAGGCGCGTGTACATCTATAGCATCATCGCGCATCCCCTTTGGCGTTTCATCAAAGACTTCATGGTGAAAGGGGGATTTTTGGATGGCTATTACGGGTTCATTGTCAGCATTAATTCAGCTCAGGAGGTTTTTCTGAAGTATGTTAAACTCAGGAATATTTACAAAAAGGAGGAGAGGAGGCGAAAGCATACCATCTGTTTCTTTAACAGTATGGAATCATGGGGCGGGGGAGAGAAGTGGCACTTTGATATGGCCACCTGGCTGGTAAAACAACATTGCAGGGTCATATACATCTCATCACCCGGGAGTCCGCTCTCACAAAAACTTGGGGAGATGGGAATTCCCGGTTATGAAATGAAGGTATCGAATCTTAGTTTCCTGAATTTAATTAAGCTGATCAGGATCTCCCTGATATACAGGAAGGAACAGGTTGACACTGTGATAACGAACCTCTCAGGTGATATGAAAGCGGCCAGTCTGGCTGCCAAGCTGGCCAGGGTTCAGAACATTATATACCGTCGCGGGAGCGCAATTCCCATCAGGGATACTCCGCTGAACAGGTACCTGCTAAGGCATGTGATCACGAAAATTATTGCCAATTCGGAAGAGACAAAAAGAACTATCCTTGCCAATAACCCCGAACTTGTCCCCGAAGGAAAGATAAAGGTGATTTACAACGGGGTGGACCTTCCCCGCTACCATTCCGGGATTAAACCCCTTTACATTGCAAAACAGGGTGAATTTGTTCTGGGTTGCGCAGGTCGTCTCTCTGAGGAGAAGGGCCATGTGTACCTGCTTGAGATGATGCAGCGCCTGAAGAAAGAGTCCCGGCCTTACAGATTACTGATTGCCGGGGAGGGAAGGCTGCTACATAACCTGGAACGAAAAGCCAGGAAACTGGGTGTGGAGGATCGGGTTGATTTCCTCGGATTTATTGAGGATATGCCATCTTTTTTCATGTCACTGGATATCTTCCTGCTTTCTTCAGATTATGAGGGATTCGGATATGTGGTGGCTGAAGCCATGGCTTCCCGGAAGCCGGTGGTCGCCTTTGACATCAAATCATCCGCCGAAATCATTGATCACGAAAAAACCGGTTACCTTACCGGTTCCGGTAATGTGAAAGAGATGACAGCAAGGGTCATTGAGCTGGAAAAGAACAGCAGGCTCAGGGAGCAGATGGGATCTGAGGGAAGAAGGAGGGTGGAGGAGCTTTTTGCCTTTGAGAAGAAACAGGAGGAGATTAAAGAACTACTTACCCATACCGAGTGGAATTAGTCTTCAGTCAGGGTGTGCCGGTTCTCTTTTTCCTCCAGGAACTTTTCATAGGAGTGTTTCCAGCGTTTATGTGACCATAGCCAGTATGCCGGTTCCTCCCTGATCAGCTCCTCCAGTATTCTCACATGAGATTCCGTGATTGCAAAAGGTTCAGATTTTCCCGGATCCTCACAAATCAATTCGAATTCCGCCTCATATCTTCCTCGTGATTTTTTCCTGATTTTGATAAATATTACAGCAGCATCAAGCTTCCTGGCCAGTTTCTCAGTGCCCAGGTACACGGGGGTTTCCAACCCAAGGAATTTGGTCCAGTACTGGATCTGCTGGAACTGGGGTCGCTGATCACCCAGGAAAAGGGTGAGTACCGGCTCTTTCCTGCTTTTATAGTCCATCAGTCTCCTTGCAATTTTTTCCATGGGAACGGTAATCACGCCGAATGCGTTCCTGTTGCGTTGAATCATTCTGTCGAAATACTTATTTCTCAATGGTTTGTATATGGCTGCCACCGGATAGTTAATCACCAGTCCAAGGGTTGACAAATACTCCCAGTTCCCATAATGCCCAAGCACTGCCATGACCTGTTTACCGGTAAGGTATAACTCATTGAGCAGCTCGGGGTTTTTGTAGGTGATTCTTTCCAGTGCCTTTGATTCCGAGTAGAAATGTGAGACTGCCGATTCCAGGAACAGGTCACCCAGGTGGCGATAAAACTTTTTTGCAATTAGGCGGATTTCGTGTTCATTAAAATCCGGGAAGGTTTTCTGAAGGTTGCTAAATACCACTTTCTTCCGGTAGCCTGCCACATGGTACATGAGAAGATAGAGGAGATCTGAGAGAAGATAAAGGATGCGTTCGGGTAAAAGGTGTAGCATCCACACCAGACTGTAGGTAAGAATATAGCCCAGCCATTTCATATCTTAGCCCAGATCGCTGATGCGTTCCAGTTTGTGCAGGTCCAGGATCCTGATCTTTCTGCCGTCGATGGAAATTACTCCCTCCTGAGCAAAGATGGAGAGTGTCCGGATGGCGTTGGAAGTGGTCATATTGGACAGGTTGGCAACATCTTCGCGGGAAAGATAGATTTTGATGGTTTTTCCGTCATCCTCATATCCGTATGTATTCTTCAAAAAGATAAGAGATTCAGCCAGTCTTCCGCGAATGTGTTTCTGTGTAAGTGTGACGGTCCGGTCGTGGGAAAAACCAAGTTCTGAGGCAAATGACCGGATAATACTCATGCTGAGTTCGGCATTGCTTCGAATAACCCGGTAGACACTCTCTTTGTCGACAATGCAGGAGACGCAATCTTCGATGGCTACTGCTGTGGCAGTGTGGTTTTCCTCTGCAAACAGGGCTCTGTAACCGATAAAACCAACCGGTTTCGCCATTCTGACGATCTGTTCTCGGCCGCCGACACCCTCCTTAAAAATCTTCACCTTTCCTTCTGCCAGAATCATCAGTCCCAGTGGTTTGTCTCCCTCCTTGAAAATGATCTCTCCTTTTTTATAGAAAGCGCAGGTATAATTCTGTTTCAGGAATTCCTTCTCTTTGGGAGTAAGCACCGTAAATACAGATTTTGGATTGTCTATGCAATCATCTGCATTGTAGTTCCTTTCCTGCATTATAGATTAGCTGTTTTTTCGTAAAATGTTGAATAACACACAAAATTAGAAAAAATTATCAATCCCCAACCCTTCATTCCCTAACCATACCTGGCCACAAGAGGAAGACGTCTGCCCACACCAAATGCTTTGGATGAGATTCTCAGGATCGGGGGTGTCTGGTAACGTTTATACTCATTTTGGTCCACCATCTTTTTTATCCTGTAAATCAGTTCCTTGCTAATTCCTGATTCTTCCATTTTAGCCGGCGATTGCTGTTTCTCGATGTACAATTCAAGGATTTGGTCCAGCAGGTCATAGGGTGGTAAAGAGTCTGAGTCCTTCTGATCGGGACGCAGTTCGGCAGAAGGAGGTTTTGTGAGAATATTTTCCGGAATCACTTCAGCCTTTACATTCAGATGTTTCGCCAGGAGGTAAACGTCTGTCTTATATACATCACCCAGAATGGACAGGCCACCGCTCATGTCGCCGTAAAGTGTACCGTATCCAACAGCCGTTTCACTTTTATTGCTTGTATTCAAAAGGATATTCCCAAACTTGTTCGAAAGTGCCATCAGAAGGGTCCCCCTGATCCTGGCCTGGATGTTTTCTTCGGTGATATCTTCCGGCTGATTACTGAAGAGGTTTTGAAGCGAAGTTCTGAACTGGTTAAAGAGACTTTCAATGGGAATAATATCGTACTTAACTCCAAGGTTTTTGGCCAGGGTTATGGAGTCATTGACACTGTGATCTGAAGAATACTGGGACGGGAGCAACAGCACATGCATGTTTTCCGGGCCCAGCGCTTCCGATGCCAGAACCAGTGTAACCGCCGAATCGATTCCTCCTGAAAGGCCCAGTGTAGCTCTGGTAAAACCCATTTTCCAGAAATAATCCCTGATACCAAGCACCAGGGCACCATGAATCATCTCCATTCGGTCGGGGATCTTTCCCGGAGTTTGTCCAGGAGTGGATCGTGCCAGATTCTCAAGTTCCACTACCTCATAATCTTCCTGGAAGTAATGGAGCCTTTTGACCACCTCGCCCTTTGCATTGATGGCCATCGAGCCACCCTCGAATATAAGTTCTGTCTGTGCCCCGGATTGATTACAGTAGATCAGAGGGATGGAGTGCCGGGCTGCTTTCCCGGTAAAAATGGATTGTTTCACTTCCATTTTCCGGTGTGAATAAGGGGATGCCGCCAGGTTAATGATTCCGTCGGGTTTGAACTTCACGAGTTGCTCCAGCGGACTGGTGTTATAGAGCCGGCTCCTTGAGAACTCGCTTTCAAATGGCTGTTCGTCCCACAGGTCCTCACAAATGGTGATGGCCAGCTTTTTCCCTTTAAATTTCAGGAGGCTGAATTCCCTGTTGGGTTCAAAATACCTGGATTCATCAAATATATCGTAGGTTGGCAGGAGGGTTTTTCTGAATACCTGCCTTATTTCACCGCCAAGCAGGAAATAAACGCTGTTATAAATTAGTTTTCCGCTCTCCTCAGGGTTGAATTCAGGGGCCCCGACGAGCACGCCTGTTTCCGGGTTAATGGTTTCAGCCAGAAGTCGGACCGCTTGAAGGCTCCGGGTGATGAATTCCTTTTGTTCCAGTAAGTCAAGGGGCGGATAGCCGCATATGGCGAGTTCGGAAAAGAGGACCAGGTCAGCCCCGTCACCATTTGCCCGGTTTACGGCACGGATGATTTTCGAAAGGTTTCCTTCGAAATCACCAATGATGTAGTTGAGTTGTGAAATGGCAATCTTCATGACACTCAGAAAAGAAGTCCAAGATGAACGGAAATGGCATTGGGGGAGATATTTACCCCGTCATATTCAGTTACATTGGTCAAGCCGGAGGTCCACCTGACTCCCCCGATGGCTGCAGTATTCCCTCCCAGGCGGTACTCAAACCCGACTTCAACATGATAGCCCAGGCAGAATGTGGCGATGCTTTCCTTCATATTTTCCTTGTCATAGATTCCATCTTCAGATGAGATATGTGCATTGATATTGATCATGGGATTAAATCCAAGCTGAAGGAAAAAGGTACCATAACCCAGTTCTTCTGTTTTCAGCTTCAGGCCCAGGGGTATATCCAAGTACTGCAGGTTCATTTTAATACTTTGACCCGGTTCGATAATAATATCCTTATTGTCATTCTGATAGATGGTGGCACTATCTCCTCCATAGAGGAGGTTCCCTCCCAGATTGTTGATCCCGAACCCCAGGACAAATGCATAATTCTCCTGGAAATAGTAGTCCATCTGAAGCCCTGCCTGGATATGTAAAATAGAACCGTCGGGATCAATTTTATCGTGGTCAGATGATTTGAACCAGGCAAATTGAGGGTCTAATTGCACATTGAATCTGACTTTTCCCTGCCCGTTAAGGGCTTGGAAAGTGGTAACCAGGGCAAAGATTATAAATATCCGGCTAAACCATTTCATAATTTCTAATTTTGTAAGATGGATCAAAATTTCAAATTTACATATAATGATGAGACAAGTTCATTGGAATCTTTTTTTTCTGATGGGATTTTTCCCGTTGTTAAATAGCTGTATGAGCAATACTCCCCGGGTGGACATATCGGGGATTAAAGCTGATGTCCGGGTGGAGAGATTTGATATCCGGCTATTCGGAGTCCCTGCCGATTCGCCCGAAACCGCTATCGGATCGATCTATTCAGATTACGGTGATTTCTTCGATGTCTTTAATGTGCATGTGATTAACATCGGGAGCGCTTCAGAGAAACGATACCCCTCATACCTTTCCATGTTTATCAATGATCCCCTCAACCGGGAGGTATTTGAATATACAGGGGAGATATTCGGGGAGATGGATGAGATCAATGATCAGCTTACAGATGGATTCAGGCACTACCTCTATTATTATCCCGATTCGATTCTGCCCAGGGTGGTGGGCTATGTGAGCAGGTTCAACCAGGGACTCTTTACGGTTGACCGGTTTGTGGGAGTGGGGCTTGACCAGTATCTGGGTTCGGATTGCCCCTATTACAAACAGATGGGAACCCCTTTCTACCTGGTGAGTAAAAAGAGCCCGGAGAGGATTCCGGTGGATGTAATGATGGCCTGGGCAACACAGATTTTTCCCTATAACGATTCTGTTGATAATGTACTGAACAGGATGATCCATAAGGGGATGCTGGCCTGGTTTCTGGATGCCATGTACCCCCGGTTGGAAGAGCAGTTTAAGATGGGCTTTACCGATGATCAGATGAAGTGGTGCCGGAACAACGAAAGGCAGATGTGGACCTATCTGGTGGAGGAGAAGTTACTTTTCTCCACAGACCAGATGGCCATCAGAAAACTTACAGATGAAGCTCCGAACACCCCGTTCTTCACAGTTGAATCACCAGGTCGGGCGGCTGTATGGCAAGGATTACAGATTGTCCGGGCCTTTACAAAACGGAATCCACATCTCGCTCTTAACCAGATCATGTCACAGCGGGATTATCAGGAGGTACTCAGGCTATCAAAATATACTCCTTAAATCTCGAAAAATGGAGTAGCCTGTTTCTGAAATTCATGGTACAACCATAGTTAACAGGATTCCTAAACAAAAAAAAGGGACTGTCCCTTTTGAGACAGCCCCGTTCAACAGTTGTTTTTTAGACCCTATTCAGGGCTGATTGCCTCAACCGGACAAACATCAGCACAGGCGCCACAGTCAGTACAAAGCTCAGGGTCGATCTTATAGATATCTCCTTCACTTATAGCTTCAACAGGGCATTCGTCGATACAAGTCCCGCAGGCAGTACATTCATCTGAAATTACGTAAGCCATATTTTCTAGTTTGAAAAATAAATTTCACAAATTTAACTGAATTTCCTGTACCGCCAATCCAGGGCGGAAAAAACTTCTTATACACCTTCAGTTTGGAGTAATTCTAATGAAAGATATGCCAACAGCGCAACGCCGGTCTCTAGTGCTGATTCATCGGCCCGGAATTTTGATGTGTGCAGGTTCAAAACTTTTTCCTGCCCGGGCTCTTTCACTCCAAGACGGTACAACATACCGGGGATCGACTGGGTAAACCAGGCAAAATCTTCTGCAGTCATCCGTATATCCATCTCTTCTACCTTTCCGGCTCCCAGGAACTCTGAAGCCTTCTCTTGTGCCAGTCGGGTAATTTTCTCATTGTTATGCAGGACCGGGTATCCATGACGAATTTCCACATGGCAAGTTCCCCCCATGCTTCCGGCAATCCCGTCTGCAACCTGCTTGATCAGCCCATGGGCCCTTTTCCTCCATTCCTCATTCATAGTTCTGAATGTTCCCTCCAGGGATACCTTGTCGGGGATCACATTGACTGCTCCGTCTGCGACCACTTTCCCGAAGGAAAGCACAGTGGGGACACCACTGGGGGCTTTTCGGCTGATCTCATGCTGAAGTGAGATCAGGATGTGAGAAGCCATTAACACCGGATCGTTAATGTTTTGTGGCAGTGCTCCATGCCCCCCCCTGCCATTCACAGTAATGTAAATCTCATCGCTTGAAGCCATATACATTCCTGCCCGAAAACCCACATGACCCGCTTCCATCTCGGGCAGCACATGCTGGGCAATGATCATATCCGGTTTTATTTCATTGAATATTCCCTCCTCAAGCATCAGCCTGGCTCCTCCCGGAAGCTTCTCCTCTCCCGGTTGGAAAATGAAAAGCAGCTCTCCGTTAAAATGTGCTTTCAGATGATCCGCCAATCTGATGGCCCCCAGCATCGAAGCCATATGGACATCGTGTCCGCATGCATGCATGACACCTCTGTTTTCGGACGGGAATTCAACATCTGAATTTTCATGGATGGGTAGTGCGTCCATATCGGCCCTGACTGCCACACACCTCCCGGTCCCTTTCCCCTTTACGGAAGCCACAATTCCCGTATCGACAATGGGGTAGCGGTAGGAGATCCCCCATAGTTCCAGTTGCTTTCGGATATATGCAGAAGTCTGGTGTTCACCGAATGAGAGTTCGGGGTACCGATGAAGGTGGCGTCGAATGTTTATTATTTCATGGATGAATTCGGGCGTTATCAGCTTGTTAATGTGCTCTTTAAATTCCATGTTCAATTAAAAATCGAGACTCAGTGAAAGATAAAACATTTTTGGTTGAACCTCCATGTTTTCCACACCCCAGGCCCAGTCGAGCCGTATGAAGTAACCCAGTAACATGGCTCTAATTCCAACTCCGTATCCTGCAACGATGGGATCCCTGTTGGCATCCAGTGTAATGGTCATGGGTCCGTTTATGATCACTTCAGTATCCCAGGCATTCTCTCCAGAATAGGGGTGAAGTCCGGTCCACGCGGTTCCCACATCAGCAAATCCAACAACCTGGAAATTATTCAGGAAACCCGATGAAAGAGGATGTCCCGCCAGGTAGCGGAAGAGGGGCAGCCTCAATTCAGTGTTGAACACGGCAAAGTTGTTGCCATTCCTGATATTCTGAGAGAATCCCCTCACATTTGTGGCCAGCGCCTGGTAGGCGTAATTCTTTGAGTAGTCTATATCGACAGACTGATTAAATGTGGGGACATTTGATTGGTTGAGGTTGATCCAGTTGTCCACGCTGCCCAGGTAATAGATCAGCGGACTTCTTCCAAATGAGGTGCTGACAGCCAACCGGTTTGCCCAGATCAGGGTCCGGTGAATCCTTGTATAATGTCTGAAATCGCCTCCCAGGACAAACAGGTCAGATTTAGCCTGGTTGATCTGGCGGTAGGCCTCTCCGAATATTTTCATGCGGATTCCGCTATACAGGTTGGTCCCCAGCACCCTTGTATTGTCGAAGATTAACTCTGCCTTTATTCCTCCCCATACTTTAGAAATGGGATCTTCATTGAGGTTATTAATATCAGTGGAGAGAAATACGGTGTTATCATGTCTGAACGATACAGTGCCTTTCAAAGCAAGGGTCTGACTGAACGGGTATTTCACAACACCCAGTAATTCGTGGGTGTAGGTCTTTATATAAGATTCGTACGTGTAGTTCTTGAATACCTGCCTGTGAAATATCAGCTGTTTGTCCAGTCGTTTTTTTACATTTTCAAAGCTGAGAAGATATTCATTACTGTCAAAATCGGTGGCAAACCTTACTCCGCCCGTGAGCCTGTAATCCTCGAAGATATCATTGGCTCCTACTTTAAACAGCAGATTAAGCCCCGGATTATAATAGAAGGCTCCTCCCGTAAACGCCTGGTAGGAGGCATTCAGAAAGCTGAAATCGATCTGGCTGACCAGCAGATCGGGGTAGAATGCCACCTTGTAGTCGATATACATCATCCTTTCGTTGCTGGTTGAATCCAGTACCAGGTTCAGCCTCCTGCTGCTTAGCTGGTTGTTATAATAGTTGAGCTTTTCCCGCTCAAAAATATAGTTGTTGATATCGATTTTAAACTCCTGCAATGAGATGGTATCGCCATTATGAACCAGCTGGTTGTTTGCAATGTCTTTCATGGAGATCACCTTCTTCTCGACGTGGTGAATCGAGTCTTCCCGCATTAACCGGTCCACATGCCTGTCCCTGTATTCGGTTTTGGGAAGCATTTTCCCGTGAAGAGAAGTAAGATCCATGGGATAGCGGTACAACTGGTACCTGTTATCGTGGAATACAATCTCGGCAATCTCCCCGGTACTGGTGTTTATATCATGCGACAGAATGTTCCGGTCGTAGTTGGTCAGGGGGTAGCTGTTGGCAAAATACCGATAATGAATGGTGGTGTCCACCAGGCTGATCAGACTGTCATATTCCGCATAATAACGGTTTACAATCCCGTTCTTGTCACTCAGGTAAAAGAACTTGTTTTGGCCGGGGGAGAGGGGTTGTGTATGATTGATATAATCCCCTTCGGAGATTTTCTGCAATTCAGGATTTTTCCCCGCATAATCATAAACAAAAACTGAGAATGCGGTGGTGGTATTATTTTCCGGCTCATTTTCGGTATACAGCTCATTGAATCGTCGGTTCGAAACGAATGAGATATTATTCATGTGGTTCATGAACCGAGGATAAAAATCGTCGGCCATATCATTGGTGATCCTCTCGTTGGTGGATGAGGCAATGTCATAAACCCAGATATCTGTTTGTCCGTTTGATACAGCTGAGAAGACAAGTTTGCGGGCATCGGGGGAGAAACTCATGTCGAGGACTTTTTCAAAAAAGAGCAGGTTCCGGGTTGTAATTTCTCCTGATTCGCGGTTGTAAAAATGGATTTTCAGAAATCCCTTCTCCTCGGTGATAAAGCTTAGTATCACGGATGAGGGGTGCCAGGCAATTTCAGGAAAGGAGTAGTCGTTGATCTGGTCCAGCTTATATCCCTTTTTATAAATCCTTTTGTTTTTTTCAGTGGTTGTATTCTGGATCCATACTTTGTACTGCCCCTTCTGATTGGTTATAAAAGCCAGGGATGCCCCGTCGGGACTGATCCGGATGTTCTGGTAGACCCGGTTTTTATTGGAACGTTTGAGAACCTCCCCCTGCCGGGGTAATCCGGCATTCAGCTCTCCCGTGGTGTACAAACCCAGGTAATAGGCAGCCCAATCGTCAGAAAGCTCTCTCAATTTACTGCCAAGCACATACTGAAATCCGCTCTCTGCATTCTTGTTGATCTTTGTAATGTAAAGGATCTGAGGAATAATGCCCTGTCCGTAAAGATCGGCCACATATTTCCAGAAAGAATGTCCGGCATAGCGTGCATCATCATCCTGAAGATTCACAAATTTTTTGTATTTGCCGGACACAATGCCATCCTTTACCCGGTTTTCCAATGTATAATCCCATGGATTGGATACAAATGAGATCAGTCCCGAAAGGTACCAGTCGGGCAGGTTAATCATGGTTGAGTTGGTCATGTTATCCCTCAACCCGTTCCCAAACATCAACTCATTTAAAAGAACCTCCGCGATAGCGGCCCGGATCTGCCTTTCAAAGGTGACATGATCCCCATCGAAGTAGAGAAATACTTTATTCTGGATGATCTGGGTGGTGCCGCCTATGTTGTACTCCTCGTTTTCGGTGTTCAGCCCAATGTTACTCTGACGGAAGTCAGACATCTTATTATATGTGAGGAAGATCAGCCTCTTTTCGATTTCGTAGTCAAAAAATCGTTCGATCAGCTCCAGCTCTTTTTCAACAAAGTCTGCCACATAAAGGGAGAGATCGGTTCCATTTTCATAGGAGTAGACATCGAAACGTTCGAACCTGTAAAATTTCCAGTACTGGTCATTGTACTGAACCCGGTTCTTCCCGAAATTCATCTGCATCCCATTGTAGAACTGTGCAAAAAGATTCGTACTGCCTGACAACAGTAACATCATGAACCATATGTGGATATTACTTTTCATCCCATTCACCGCGCTAAAAATAATCATTATTAGCCATATGTTGGTTTAAAACTTCGGCCCGATGTTTGCATTTGATCCGAAGTATCAAAAATTATGCAACTATTAGTGCTATTTTTGTGTTTATTTTGTATTCAGTTAAAAAGCGAGAAGATGAAACGGTTATTAATGCTATTGGTTGTGCCCCTTTTCCTGGCACCCCTGGCTGCTCAGACAGTCATGCCGAAAATATCATTTGAAAAGGATTTGCATGATTTCGGTAAATTTAATGAATCGGACGGAAAGGTTACTTACAAATTCGCGTTTGTGAATACCGGCGGTGCTGATCTTTTTATTCAGAATGTAACAGCGTCCTGTGGTTGTACAGCACCTGAGTGGACTCGTGAACCGGTCCCCCCGGGAGGGAAGGGGTATGTTGCCGCCACCTATAATCCTGCCGGCAGACCAGGCCCATTCAGGAAATACATTACTGTAGTCTCCAATTCCGACCCGGGGAGTGTGAAGCTGACCATTGCCGGGGAGGTGACACCCAAGGCCCCTTCCATTGAAGATGACTATCGATATGAAATGGGCCCTATGCGTCTGAAGACCAATCATCTGGCTTTCGGAAACATAAAGAATACCGAGACAACAAATCGGAGCCTGGAGGTGATCAATAACTCGGAAGGGCCTGTCACTATTGAATTTGAAGGGGTTCCCCAACATATCTCCATCATCGCTTCACCGGCTACGCTGCAGCCGGGGCAAAAGGGATCCCTGGAGGCAATCTATAAAGCCCCCCAGCGGAATGACTGGGGTTTTGTGATCGACAGGATGAACCTTAAGGTGAACGGAGTTACAGATCGGAACTACTCCCTGGTGATCAGTGCAAACATTGAAGAAGATTTCTCGGTCATGTCTCCTGAAGAGTTGTCTAAGGCACCGGTACTCAATGTGGATGATCCCGAGTTTAAGTTTGGGAGCATTAAGGAGGGTGAAAAGGTGGAGCACATTTATGTGCTTTCCAACACAGGGAAATCAGACCTTTATATCCGCAAAGTAAAGGCCTCCTGTGGTTGTACGGCCGTTCAGCCTGAAAAAAATGTGATCGCGCCGGGTGAATCTGTAAATATTAAAACGGTTTTCAATTCAGCCGGGAAGGTGGGCAGCCAGAATAAAACCGTCACCATTATCACCAACGATCCCAAAAAGAGTAATATGATTCTTTGGGTAAAGGGGGAAGTGGTTAAAGGTTAATCGGGCTCGAAAAGCGATTTCTACAGGAGAGATTCGATCGCAATGCGAAGCTCATCTCCAAGGAGGTTCTTCGCAGAAATGATCCCTTGCCTGTCAATCAGAACAGCATGCGGGATAGCTGGAACTCCGTAGAGCCTGGATCCTTCACACTCCCATCCTTTCACATCGGAGATATGGTTCCAGGTCAGCTGATCATCCGAAATGGCCTTTAACCAGCTGGCTGTGTCGCTGTCCAGGGATACCCCCAGGATATCAAAGCCCCTCTCATGGTATTGGGTATAGATCTCCACCAGTTCCGGGTTGGCACTTCGGCATGGACCGCACCAGGATGCCCAAAAATCGATCAACAAAACGTTGCCATTGTGAACATCCGATACCCTGAGCATTTTACCTTCAGGTGTCTCCAGTCCGAAATCGGCAAAGTGTTTTCCGATGGCCACAGACTTCTGCTTCTCCATGATGCCAAACATATAGGTGTACTCTTCCATCTGCTGAACGGAGGGGTCCAGGGATGTGAGTACTTTTTCCAGCTCATCGGTTTCCAGCATATAGAATGTGCCTCTGAGGATCAGAACAGATGCAAACGATGCAGGGTTTTCGGCCAGGTAAGCTGAGTCCATGGCCTCTTTTTCGAAGTTGACCAGTTCATAGCTGGCCATGATGCTGTCTGCAGCCGCCTGGTCCTCCTTCTCCATTGCAGCATAGTATGCTTCAACAATGGCCGAGAGTTTATTGTCGAATCCGGTGTTTAACCTGTTGTAGCCGTTAAGGTCTTTCTGCGCCTGGCTCGTGGTTTCGATCACTGGATTTTCGATGGTTCCTGAAATTGTATATTCTGCGTTTTCCATGAGCAATCTGACCGAATTTCGTTCTCCTTTTACGCTAAGATACATGGTTTGGACACCCTCAACTCGGTTGGAGAGAAAGGCCGGTACCCCTGCTTCAACCCATACAGAGTCCGTTACTACATACTCCCTGTTTACCCGTGAAGAGAGGGTGATCCATTTTCCTTCAACCCCTTCGAGGCCAAGATGGACCATATAGCTGTCAGTCGACTGCTTGCAGGAGGTGACCGCCAAAATGATCACAAGTGATAATAAAAAATTTCGCATGTCCCTGGATTTATATTTAAGGCGCAATTATACAACTATTTATTGTGCCAGAACAAACTTCAGGAGGATTTATGTTCCGATTTATATTTATTCAGAATGATGGTGGCAGCCATATGGGAGGTTATCTCTCCAGCTTTTATGGACTCTTCAAGATTTTTAAGCTCGTGTTGCATGGCCGGATCGCTGAATACCTGGTTGAAGATTCCCTCCCGGATGGTTTCATACATCCAGAACCTGGACTGTTCGCTTCGCCTGGAGGCGAGAAATCCGCTTTCTGATACGTATTTGCGGTACTCCATGATCAGTTCCCAGACCTCGGTGATGCCTGTCTGGTATATGGATGAGCAGGTGGTAACCTGCGGAATCCATCCCGACAAGGAGGGGGGGAAGAGGTGCAGGGCATTGGTAAATTCTGCCTGGGCTCTCCTGGCTTTCTGGATATTGTTTCCATCGGCTTTATTGATCACAATTCCATCGGCCATTTCCATAATACCCCTTTTGATTCCCTGAAGTTCATCTCCGGCTCCGGCTATCATAATCAGCAGGAAAAAGTCTACCATGCTGTGGACGGCGGTTTCGGACTGGCCCACGCCCACTGTTTCCACAAAAAGTGTGTCGAAACCTGCTGCCTCACAGAGTATCATGGTCTCCCTTGTCTTTCGGGCCACCCCGCCAAGAGTACCCCCGGAAGGTGAGGGCCTGATAAAGGCCTCTGCTCTTCCTGCCAGCTCCTCCATCCGGGTTTTGTCGCCCAGGATGCTCCCCTTTGATCGTTCACTGCTGGGGTCAATGGCAAGTACGGCAAGTTTCCCTCCCTGGTCGATGATGTGTTTTCCCAGGGCCTCGATGAAGGTGCTTTTCCCGGCACCCGGCACCCCGGTGATTCCCAGCCGGAATGCCTTGCCAGCATAGGGAAGACAGGCAGTGACAAGTTTCTGGGCTTCGGTTTGGTGTTTTGGGAGGGAGCTTTCCACCAATGTAATTCCCCTGCCCAGTGAACTGATGTCGCCCGAACGGATTCCTTCGAAGAGCAGGGAAGCAGACAGGTTTCCTTTCACCGTTTTTTTATGCCGGCTCACAGCCTCGTTACTCACAGCCCCGGGTTGGGATACCCCCTTGGCCAGGGAGAGAGCAGATTTTTTTTCAGAGGATCCGGTCATGCTCTCTGGTTGTTCAAATCGCGAGATCCCGGTTATGGTCCGTGGTGCCATACTTTTTCCTGAAATAGTCGTAGGTCGCAATTTGTGACCTGATATCGGGCCCTTCAGTAACAATCCGGTTGTTGGTCTGGTTTTTATCAAGTTCGCAGGCTTTCACATTGTCGGACAACTGGATATTGAGAATATCCAGAATCTCCTTCTTGGCATCGGGATCATATATGGGAAAAACACATTCTACCCGGCGCCTGAGGTTTCTTTTCATCCAGTCGGCTGATCCCAGGAAGACCTTATGATCACCATTATTCAGGAAAACAAATGCCCTGGCATGCTCCAGGAACCTGTCCACGATCCTGATTACCCTTATATTTTTACTATAGGGTTGTCCGGGTTTAAGGATGCAGGGACCCCGGATAATCAGATCCACTTTCACGCCGGCTTCGCTGGCCCTGTATAGGGCATTCACCATTTCTTCGTCCTGTAGTCCATTCATTTTCAACAGGATATATCCAATACCTCCGTTCCTGGAAATCTCAATTTCATGGTTTATTAATTTTATGAAACCGCGGATCATATTGAAAACCGGGACCAGGATATGCTTGAATTTCGGTTTGTAAGTCTGGTCCTCCAGGTACCTGTACAGGCTTTTGACATCTCTCAGTATTTCGGTATTGGAGGTGAACAGTCCGTGGTCACCATAGATCTTGGCTGTTTTTTCATTGAAGTTACCTGTTCCCAGGTAGGCCTGGTCACCCTGCTTTGATCCTTTTTTTCGAATCACCAGGGCGATTTTCGCATGCACCTTCAGATTGGGAATACTGTAGATAATCCGGATCCCCGCCTTGGTCATTTCATTGGCCCATTTCAGGTTAGCCTCCTCGTCGAACCGTGCTTTCAGCTCAACAAAGACGGTAACTTTTTTTCCATTTTCAGCCGCATCGATCAGTGAGTTAACAACTACGGAATGGTCAGAAACCCTGTATTGGGTAGATTTTATCTCTTTCACAGCCGGATCGACAGCAGCCTCTCTTAAAAATCTCAGATAGTGTTCAAAGGGTTGATAGGGTACACTCAGCAGATAATCCATTTTGCTAATCACGGCAGCAATGGGTTTCTTCAGGTTTGACATCGTGGGAATCGGAATGGGTGAGAGGTTCTCAATCTCCAGGTCAGGATAGAGAGGGTTTGGAAAACCAAAGAAGTCCCTGAAGTTATGCCTGCTGCCTCCTATAACCAGCAGGTCCTTTGAAATGCGAAAAGAAGTCCTCAAATACTCCAGAAGTTTTTCAGGCATCTTCCTGTCATACTGGAACCGGTTTGGTTTTCCAACCGAACGAACCGATTTGATCCGGTCGATGGCATCGATCAGGTCATCTCCCTCAAAATCGTCATAATCCATATCTGCATCCCTTGTCAGCTTCAGGGAATAATAATTCAATATCTTGTATCCCGGCAATATGGCGTCAATGTGACGTATAATCACATCCTCAAGAAACATGATATAGTGCTTCCCATCTTTACCGGGAAGCTCAAGGAACCTGGGAAAGTTATGGTCGGTCGGGATCTTCACGATGCTGTACCTTTCCCTTCTTTCCCTTCCTTTATTTTCATGACTTACCATTTCCATGGCCATGTAAGGGTGACCGGTTTTCAGGAAGGGTCTGACCTTCCCCTTTACCAGCATTACAGGCTGGATCGATGTGATGATATCTGAGTAGAATACCTCCCTGATATATTGCAGCTGGGATTCGGATAGCTCGTCCTTTTCATTTACAACGATGATGTTGTTTTTTCTCAGCTCCGGGAGAATCTCTTCTTCAAAAATAAGGTGAAAAATTGATTGCTGATTGGTGACAATTTCGTTGATCTGCCTTACCGTCCCAACCGGATCCACTTCACGGAAGTGTTGCCTGGGGAACTCCTTCTCATGACGGATCATATGCTTGTAATAGCTTACACGAACCTGATAGAACTCCTCTGTGTTATTTGAGTAAATGGCAAGGAATTTAATCCGTTCGAAAAGGGGAAGCGTTTTATCCATTGCCTCCTGCAGCACCCTGAAGTTGAAAGAGAGCCAGCTGATGTCCCGGTTGATGTATTGGTATTTTCGCATAGGTAGCTGATCAATTCCCAAATGTAATGATAGTTTAGGAAAGCACACAATAGGAAGAAATCAGGGTTGCATACGGGGTGATGGTAAAATTGATTATGTCATGATATTTCTTTAAATTGTAGAAAAATCCTGTCATATGGAAATTTTATCTGATCCTGCTGTGATATGGTTCCTGATTGGACTGGGGTTGCTTTTACTGGAGTTGGTATTGCCTGGTCTTTTTGTTATCTTTTTTGGAGTGGGAGCCTGGGTAACCGCACTGGCCTGCGTCATTCATGACATCAGTCTGAACGGGCAGATCCTGATATTTCTGATAGCCTCCCTGCTGGGGCTGGCATTGCTTCGAAAATACCTGCGAAGGAAGTTTTTCAGCAAAAAGACCGGGGAAGCAGAGGAACAGCTGGAAGAGTTTATCGGTCACAAGGGAAAAGCCCTTGAGGACTTCAGGGATGGCACCGGCAGGATTGAGTTCAAAGGGACCCAGTGGTCGGCCCGTTGTTCGGAGCCGGTGAAGGAAAACCAGTGGGTAACCATTGTGTGCAAAGATAGTCTCATCCTGGAAGTCAAAACAGGCTGAACCCTCATTTTACCCGGTTACCCAATAACAATTTTAAATACACCCAAATCACTTTAAAAATGAATTCACTAACCCTCGTTTATGTCGGACTGATCCTACTGGCGCTAATTATCCTGCTATCCTCCATCAAAGTAGTGCCCCAGCGAAGCGCCTTCATTGTGGAACGTTTAGGTAAATACCGCGATACACTTACGGCTGGTTTTCATGTCCTTTTTCCCTTCATTGACCGGATTCGTTACAAGCATACCCTGAAAGAGCAGGCCATCGATGTGGCCTCTCAGACCTGTATCACCAGGGATAATATTTCTGTCGAAGTTGACGGGATACTCTATTTGCAGGTGATGGATCCCTCCAAAGCATCCTACGGAATTGACAATTACCAGTTCGCCTCCATTCAGATTGCTCAAACGACCATGCGGAGCATCATCGGGAAGCTGGAGCTAGACAGGACATTTGAGGAAAGGGAGACCATCAACAACAGCATTGTTGCAGCAGTGGATAAAGCCAGTGATCCGTGGGGAGTAAAGGTGACCCGCTACGAGGTGAAAAACATCATTCCGCCACAGAGCATTAAAGATGCCATGGAGAAGCAAATGCGGGCCGAGCGGGAGAAACGTGCAGTGATTGCCGAGTCTGAAGGAGAGAAGCAGGCCAAGATAAACGTGGCTGAAGGGTCAAAGCAGCAGGCTATTGCCGAATCGGAGGGAGAGATGCAAAAACGGATCAATGAAGCTGCCGGCCGGGCTTCTGAGATTGAGCAGGTGGCCACAGCCACTGCAAATGGCATCAGGGCCATTGCCCTGGCCATCAACGAACAGGGAGGTAAAGATGCTGTAAATCTGAGGATTGCAGAGCAGTACCTGTCTGAATTCGGGAAGCTTGCCAAAGCATCCAATACAATGATTTTGCCCTCCAACCTGACCGATATTTCGAGTATTATCGCCACTGCCACCAAAGTATTCGAAACGACCAAAAAGTAGCACTGTCTTTTTGCTGTAATTGAACAAACAGTTGATGCTCGTGGTTACTTCCTTTATGATTCTAACCTGTGTAAAACGGAGCTCCTGAAAAATGAAAAATAACTTATTATTATTATGCCTTCCGCTGTTTCTCTCTCAGTGTTCCACCCTTCCGGAGAAACCTGCAGATGCACCGGTCCGCCCCGTCGTGAATGAGTACTGGGGTACCAGGCTCACGGATCCTTACCAGTACATGGAAAATCTGGAGGATAGCATTGTAAAGAGCTGGATGATTGCAAATGCTGATTATGCAAGGGGGATCCTTGATGGCATCTCAGGACGTTCAGGAATCATAGAAAAGATGAAGGATTTTGATGAGAGAAGATCCGACCAGGTCTCCAACCTGACCATTCTTGACAACGATCGCTATTTTTATCTGAAAACCACCCCTGAGGATGAATCCGGAAAACTCTATACCAGGGAGGGTTTTGAAGGTCAGGAGATACTTTTGTTTGATCCGCAGACCTACGCTGAGGATTCCCTGGACTATGTGATTGGCTCCATTTCGCCTACATTCGAGGGGGATAAGGTAGCATTTACGGTGGAGCCCAATGGGTCGGAGAATTCCACACTTTTGATTCTGAACCTGGAAACCGGCGAGTTTTATCCTGAAGAGCTTAAACTAACCCTGGGAGGAGGATCCTGGCTGAAGGACGGGGAACATTTCCTTTATACAAAGGTCAACTCCGAGGATGTTCATGATCCTTCCCGCTTCATGAGTACCAAATCGTTCCTGCATCGTTTGGGTACCTCCCAGGAGAAGGATAAGGTTTTTTTCAGTGGTGAGAGGTACCCCGGGCTGGGTATAAAACCTCAGGAATTTCCATTTGTATTCTATGATATCTATTCAGATCATCTGTTTCTTGGATTCTTCAGCGTTGATGCCTACATGACGTTATTCGTAGCAAAAGGGGAGGAGATATTTGAAGATAAGGTGAACTGGAGCCCACTGACCACCAGGGAGGATCAAATTCAGAATTTTTATCCCAGGGATAATGAATTATACGCCTATACCGCAAAAGACGCACCCGGTTTTAAAATATTGAAGACAGATATCTGGCACCCTGATTTTGATAAAGCCGAGGTTTATATTCCGGAACCTGAAGAGGGCGTACTGGAAGATTTTGTGATGACCAGCGAGGGTATTTTTTACACTGTAAAGTCTAACGGAACACGGACCAGGGTATATATGAAGGGTGAGAACGGAATCTCTGAAGTTGAATTGCCCGTTACTGCCGGTTCGGTCTACCTGCGGTCCAAGGGACATAAATTCTCTGATATCTGGATCACTCTAACCGGTTGGACCCTGGATGGAGAAAGGTACAGGTTCCATCCCACAGATGCCACCTTTACCGAAGAACCGCTTTCAAAAAAAGCGGAATATCCCGAGTTCGAAGGACTGGTGGTTGAGGAGCTCATGGTGCCATCGCATGATGGCGTGGAGGTGCCTCTGTCTCTTATCTATCGAAAGGATCTGGTAATGGATGGTAATGCTCCGTTATTAATTTACGGATATGGTTCCTATGGCTTAACAGAAGACCCCGGGTTCAGTTCAAACCGTCTGCTCTGGTGCTACTACGGAGGAATCTGGGCCACCGCACATGTCCGCGGGGGAGGAGCCCTGGGAGATACCTGGCGACTGGAAGGGTATAAGACCTCCAAGCCAAATACCTGGAAAGATTTGATTGCAGTTACCGAATATCTGCATCAGGAGTCATACTCCTCTCCTGCACATACTGCCATCATGGGAGGAAGTGCCGGAGGGATCCTGGTTGGAAGGGCCATGACCGAGCGTCCCGACCTGTATAAAGCAGTGCTGGCCCTGGTGGGCGCGATGAACAATGTACGTATGGAACTTAGTCCCAATGGACCAACCAACATCCCTGAATTTGGAACAGTTGAAGACTCTGTAGAATTTCTTGCACTATTGGAAATGGATAGTTACCATCACCTGGTGGATGGAGAGAATTATCCGGCAACCCTGACCACCGCAGGATTAAACGATCCGCGCGTGATCGCATGGCAGCCCGCTAAATTTGCAGCAAAGCTTCAGGGGTCCGATGCATCAGATAATCCCCAGCTCTTCCTGGTGGACTATAAAGCCGGACATGGGATCGGGAATACCAAATCCAAGAACTGGGAGAACTGGGCTGACTACTTTAGTTTTGCTTTCTGGCAAACCGGGCACCCTGATTTCAAACGCTGAATTTTTTAGTCTGGCTTTAAATGTTGACATTTCGTGAAGGTGATCAGGGTATAATTATTAATATAGTTATACATTTGCGGCGGAATGAAAACTTGAGCGAAGTTGGAATACTTGAAGCGTAACAGATTCGGGGTCTACTTTTTCCTTTTCTCAGTAGCGGGGATGATCGCCCTGATGGTCCTCTTTGCCAGGGGGATGAAGGGTGTGGATGAGACTCAGCAGTTTCAGGCCATCGAGGAATTTTCGATGAAAGATCATGAAAATCCAGCCTATGATCTTCCCGTACTACCGCCTCTGAGGGATTTCGTGTTATACATGGACCGGGAGCTTGACAGCAGTCATACGGTTGGCGCGGCATATACTATTGTACACTCCGGAAGTATTGGATATACCCGGACCTTTGGGGAGCGAAGAAGGGGCAGCGGCCAGGAGGTAGATGCCCATACCCTTTTCAGACTGGCTTCGGTTTCGAAGGGATTTGCTGGTGCTCTGGCCTGCTTAATGGAAAAGGAGGGCCTTATTTCACTGGATGATCGTGTAGTGGACTATTATCCCGGGTTTAAGTTAAAGGACCCGGTCAGTACCAGGGATATGACCATCAAAAACCTGTTGAGTCATACCACCGGATTAGTTCCTTATGCATTTGATAATCTTGTGGAGGCAGACCAGTCGCTCACTGATATTGTTGCCCGGCTTGATGAGGTCGATATTTCAGGCTCCCCGGGAACTATTTACAGTTACCAGAATGTAATGTTTAGCATGTGGGATCCCATCGTAAGACGGGCAACAGGAACCCCTTATCAAATCCTGGTGGATGAGATGATATTTAAACCCCTTGGCATGAAGGATGCATCTGTGGGTATGATTGCTGACACTACCCATTTGAATATGGCCTATCCACATGTCCAGGGCAGGGATGGTTATATACCCCTTATGCCACACCAGGGTTATTATAATGTGTTGCCTGCGGCCGGAGTAAATGCAAGTATTTCCGATATGGGGCAATGGCTCATGGCTCTCCTGGGACATCACTCCACAGTTTTCCCGGATACCATCAGTAAGATGCTGGCCGAGCCTGTGATTTATACACCTCTCAAATACAATTATACCCGTAACTGGCAACCTTTCCGGGAGCGATATTACAGTCTGGGTTGGAGAATATACCTCTATCGGGGAAGGAAGATCGTCTATCATGGCGGGTATATTCGAGGCTACAGGGCCGAGATTGCATTCTGTCCGTCCGAAGATTTAGGTATTGCATTTATGCAAAACTCGCCTAACGACCTGGCCTCGAAAGTGGTTCCCCGTTTCTTCGACCTCTATTTTGATCACCAGGAGCGCCTGATGGGGCAGGAAAAATAGAAAAAGCATTATAATTATAAATATAGTTGTATTACTATAAATATAGTTATATATTTGCGTGATGAAGGAGTTGACAAAGGCAGAACTTCAGGTAATGCATCATCTCTGGGAGTTGAAGAAGGGCTTTCTGAAGGATATTGTGGAAGCCTTTCCGGAACCCCGACCCGCCTATACGACCATTTCTACTGTCATCAGGGTACTGGTAAAGAAGGGTTTCGTAGCTTACCGAAGCTTTGGAAAGGTCCATGAATATTATGCAAAGATTTCCAGTCAGTCCTATTTCAGGACCCATGTGAATTCCTTAATTCAACATCATTTTGATGGGTCGGTTGTCAGTTTCGCTTCATTTTTCACAGGTAATGATGCACTTGACCTGGGTGAACTGGAGGAGATTAAACAGCTGATCGATCAGAAAATTAAGGCGCTCAGACGCAATCCGTAAACCCTAAGTTGTTTTGGTTGTTATATTCATGTAAATTCGTGAATTATCATTTAAAACTCTACCAGAATGAACTTAGATCTGATCGTTATTGGCAGTGGCCCCGGGGGTTATGTAGCTGCAATCCGTGCATCTCAGCTTGGATTAAAAACTGCAGTAGTGGAACGGGAATCCCTTGGAGGTATCTGCCTGAACTGGGGATGTATCCCCACCAAATCATTGCTTAAAAGTGCCCAGGTATACGAATACTTCCTGCATGCAGCCGACTACGGAATAAAGATGGACGGATCGGTCACTCCCGATTTTGGAAAGGTAGTTGAGCGGAGCCGCACAGTGGCCGATGGCATGAGCAAAGGAGTCCAGTTTCTGTTCAAAAAGAACAAAATAGAGGTGATCAAAGGTACCGGAAAACTCAAGTCTCCCGGTGTGGTGACCGTCACGGGTGAGGATGGTAAGCAAAACGATTTTAAGGCTGCTCACATTATACTTGCCACGGGTGCCCGCTCAAAGGAGCTTCCAAACCTGAAGCAGGACGGTATAAAGATCATCGGGTATCGACAGGCCATGACCCTCCCTAAACTTCCCAAATCCATGGTTGTCGTAGGATCGGGCGCCATCGGAAGCGAATTTGCAAACTTTTATAATACCATGGGTACCGAAGTGACCCTGGTGGAATTCCTTCCCAATGTGGTTCCATTGGAGGATGAAGAGGTTTCAAAGCAGCTTGAGCGCTCATTCAAAAAGGCTAAAATGAAGGTGATGACCTCCTCTTCTGTTGAGTTGGTTGATACCACAGGCAAGCTCTGTAAGGTGAGCATTAAAACACCCAAGGGTATGGAGGATGTAGAAGCGGAAGTTGTGCTTTCAGCAGTTGGGGTAGCCCCCAATGTTGAGAACCTGGGGCTTGAGGAACTGGGGGTTGAGATGGATAAGGGTAAAGTGAAGGTGGATGATTACTATAGGACCAATGTAAAGGGTCTTTATGCAATCGGGGACATTGTCGGCGGCCCGGCTCTGGCTCACGTGGCTTCTGCCGAAGGAATAACCTGCGTGGAGAAAATTGCCGGTCGCAATCCGCACCCTGTTGACTATGGCAACATCCCCGGATGTACCTACACAAGTCCGGAGGTAGCTTCCGTTGGGATGACCGAAAAGGCCGCCAGGGAGGCTGGCTTTGAACTGAAAGTTGGGAAATTTCCCTTTTCAGCTTCCGGCAAGGCTTCCGCCGCAGGAGCCAAGGATGGCTTCGTCAAGCTTATTTTTGATGCCAAATACGGAGAGTTGCTGGGGGCACACCTGATCGGGGCCAATGTCACCGAGATGATCGCAGAACTGGTGGTGGCACGGAAACTGGAGACCACCGGTGAGGAGATAATCAAGTCGGTTCATCCCCACCCCACCATGTCTGAGGCTGTAATGGAAGCTGCTGCGGCTGCCTACGGGGAGGTAATCCACATATAGTGCTCAGTGTTCAGTATACAGTGCTCAGTGCATCTGATACCTGAGCACTTATCCTGAGCACTTATCACTAAGCACTGTCCACTGATCCCTGAGCACTTTTGCCTGAGCACTACCCTGGTTGTGATACTTTACCCATGAACAGGATGGATTTGCTGGAGTTTTCGGTGATTGCAAAGAGAAAGGGGCGGTCAAATCGGAGAATAGTTCCCGGTCCGGCCGAGGTTACGTCCATGGTGATGGCTGTTACTGCAGCTGCCTCGGTTCCTTTCTCATTCAATTTGATATAGGTTTTGTGGATCACATCCGAGATGAGCAGGTCGATTTCACTGATTCCTGAGAAATCGGCCTCTTCGGAAAATGCAACCTCCAGTCCCATGACCCTCAGATCCTCCTTCAGAGAGCGGTCGAACTCAAATTCGAACCTGGGAAGTTCAATGGTGTAATCCCTTACCGAATTAAACTTTTCCAGCCAGCCATTCCATGTCTCTCCATCCAGCTCCCGGACCAGGTCTTTTACCTGGGTTCCTTCATCGGGAAGGAACAGGAACATGCTGAATTTCTTGTTTTTATAGGGAAGTTCAATGGCCCTGAAGTTATCAGAGTATGCCACATTGAAGGTGCTCTCCAGCTTCATCATGTCCACGTCCCCGAATTTTGTTCCGTTTTCATTGTAAAAAGGAGCATCGTAAGTATCCTCCGGGTCAAACTCTACCTCCCATATGCAGTTGAAATATATGGCATTGATCAGAATCATCATGGTGGAAGGATCGATGTTGTCAATGATTTTACTGATCTTTTCATGAGTGGAATTGTTGACCCACTCATTAATGGTTTGAACAGCACTTTCCCTGCTGAAGTCGAGCTCACTCACACTTGCATCAAAATAATTGGAATTCAGGTCGATGAATTCCTGCTTCACCGGGAATCCTTCATTATACCAGATGGAGTTCGCGATTTCCAGCAGATTACCTTTTGAATTGGTAACCAGCACACCAATCAGCTCTTTTGTGATTTCGTTCACCTCTTCCCGGGTTAATTCTTCGTAATTAAGCACCTTTTTAAAGGCATCCATCGTGGTGGTTTCAGCGCCATTGTATGTCATCCCGAGGGCGATGCTAACCGAGGCAGGAGAGATCATTATATTGGGCCTTGTTTCTGCCTCAAAAACTGTTTTCAGAAGTTCGAGTCCGAAGTTGTTGTTGGTCTCAATCACCCGGGCCGATTTGAGGTTGTAGTCAAATACCGGGTCAACCTCCTGGTTGCATGCAGTCCCGGTAATGGTAACCAGAAGGGCAAGTACGGTCAGTCTTGATGCACTTTTCATAAAACTCTGTTTATTAAATATGGGAATATTGTATAAAAGTTGTAAGCATAAACCGGGATTATATTTCAAAGATGTAAGGCGATAGAAAAGGGTTGCGTTGCCCGACCCGGTTTCCTCATCATTTGGTTCACGCAACCTTTTGGACCAACACATCATCCTTTGGATGAATTCCAAGGATGTGATATCCTGCCAATTTGCATAAATTTGTCATTGGAGGAAAACTTAATTGGCAGAAGAGCTGGATATATTGTTAGAGGGATGTAAGCGGGGGAAACCGAAGAGCCAGGAGGCTCTGTATAAGCGGTTCGCAGCTGCCATGTACGGGATTTGCCTCCAGTACGCCTCCGGTGAAGAGGATGCACAGGATATCATGCAGGAGGGATTCCTGAAGGTGTTCAGGAAGCTGGACCAGGTGAATAACCCGGCTGCCTTCCCGGGATGGATCCGCAGGGTGATGATCAATACAGCCCTGGAGAAGTACAGGAGCCATATTCACCTTCAGCGGATAGATGATGTGAAGGAGGCGGCTGAAAAGGCAATGGACGACCGGATCTTTGAAAATATGACCTGCCAGGAACTGGTTGCCCTGATTCAGACCCTGACACCTCAATACAGGATCGTTTTCAACCTTTACGCCATCGAGGGATACAGTCACAAGGAGATCAGCGAGGAGCTGGGTATATCCGTAGGCACCTCCAAATCGAACCTCTCACGGGCCAGGACCATTTTGCAGGAGAAGATTAAACATAAGTATGGAACAGTAGAAACAAGATGAACAGGAATATTGATAACGGTAAAGGATTTTTGAAGGATAAACTGGGCGGCTTCCTTGCAGAACCTCCACAGGAGGTCTGGGTGGCCATCTCTGAGCATTTAAGTGGGCGACGCAGGGGGCGTACGGTCATTATTCTCCTTTCCGCAGCGGCATCCATTGCGCTTGCTGTTACATTAGGCATCACCTATTTCGGAAAAGATATACCACAGGAAACCAAACTGGCGGAGGAAAGGGTTGTTCAAACATTGTCTGAAGGTATTTCTTCCTCGGGCGATCAGGGGGATAACGTGATGGAAGCAAGGGATAACAGGGTGGAGGAGTTCAACTCAGGGACCGGGAAACAACCCATGGTAAGTGAAAAGGCCGGTTCTTACTCACAGATTGTCTCACAGAATCTGCCAGATGCAGGCATAACTTCCCAGGAGGCTTTCCAGGAGGCTTCCCAGGAGGATTTCGAAGTTTCGCCGGAACAAAAGAGTGGAAAGGAAGATGAAAATCCTAAACCCCTGGATCTTGCCCAGGACGCAGGGGATACCGCAGGTGAAGAGATTTTAATGGATTTCAATGAAAGCGTGGACAAAAATCCCAGGTGGGCTTTAGGTGCCGTGCTCTCACCACTTTATAGTTTTCGGGATGCTCAGCCCGATGCGCTGGCCGGCACTTCAGGCCAGGAGTCCGGAACCATTTCCTATGCTGCCGGGGTACAGGTGGGGTACAGGGCAACACGCAGGCTAGCCATTGAGTCGGGTGTTCTTTTTAATAAAATGGGTATTTCTATAGGAGCTCCTGGAATTCAGGTGTTTACAGATGCGGATTATTTTGCTCCTGCGGGACCGGAATCGGTTGGTTCAAGGGTGATGGCAGTTACAAACACAGTGGGGAATATCGTTTCCAGCACGGGCGAGATTTTTGTCAATAACTACCTGTTGAATGCATCAAAGGAATACAACGATGTAACAGATGTTCTGTCACCCGGGGTCAATGCCGATCAGGGGATCCGTCAGCATCTCGATTATCTTGAGGTTCCCTTTAACCTGCGGTATACCTTGCTGGACGGAAATTTTAAGATCCAACTTCTGGGAGGAATGAGTACCAACCTGCTGGTAAACAATTACGTAACCATGGAGTCAGAAGGAGTTGCCAGGGAAATTGGGTACCTGGCCAATGTTCGCAACGTGAACTACTCCGGAAATGCAGGGATCGGATTTGTATACCATTTTCTCGATCAGCTTAGTCTGAATGTGGAACCCAGGTTTCGATACTACCTGAATTCGGTTAACGATGCCACACTTCCATCCACCCATCCGTATACCTTTGGAATTTATACCGGAATAAACTATTTCTTTTAATCGCTCGCCCGGAATCAATTTCCTTTTAATTGTTTATTTTTGTGGCATATGGAGCGAAGGAAATGGATCAGAAGGGGAGTTTTTTTCACTTTTTTTACGGGATTGGGTTTGATGGCTGTGTTTATGGCCACCACCGTTTATTCGGGAGGAAGTGAAAACGACACGGTAACAACAGGCAACAGGGACTCATTTAAAGTGTATGGTGTCGAGGTTCCGGGTAAGGTTACCTTTGCAGGAGAGCCTATGCCCCTGGATCTCTTTGACGTGAAGGAATCACTCGACAGGGAGTTGCTTTCCAATGTCTATTTTCACTCCCAGACCATACGGCTCATCAAACTTGCAAACCGTTATTTTCCTGAAATCGAGCCTGTTCTGAGAAAAAATCTTGTCCCCGATGACTTTAAATATCTGGCAGTGGCTGAGAGTGGATTAACCCAGGCAGTATCTCCTGCCAATGCTGTAGGTTTCTGGCAGCTGCTTAAAACTACCGCTCAGGAGTACGGATTGGAGGTGGACAAGGAAGTGGATGAACGTTACCATGTTGGAAAATCTACCGAGGCCGCCTGTAAATATCTGATCTCCTCCTATCGGAAATATGGAAACTGGAGTATGACGGCAGCCTCATATAATGCTGGAAGAAGTGGGATGGACGAGCAGATCGGGAGGCAGAAAAAAGAAAACTACTATGATCTGCTGCTGAACGAGGAGACCGCCAGGTACCTTTACAGGGTGGTGGCTTTAAAACTGATTTTTGAAAATCCGGCAGCTTATGGTTTTGACATCTCCGAAAATGAACTTTATCCCCCCATTCCCTCTCATCGGGTAGTTGTGGATAGCACGGTGAATGATTTTGCCGATTTTGCAGGTGAGTATGGTACCAATTATAAAATTTTGAAATTCATGAATCCCTGGTTGCGGGATACCAGGCTGACGGTGACGGGGGGGAAATCCTATGAAATTGTCATCCCGGAAAAAGGATATCGGCGGGCCGACGCCTGGGAGTTACCGTGAAAAACAAGGAGCAGAAAATAGAAGTTCTGGGTGCAAGGGTACATAATCTGAAAAACATAGATGTATCCATTCCCAGAAATCAGCTAACCGTAATAACCGGGCTGAGTGGCAGTGGTAAATCTTCACTGGCGTTTGATACCATTTATGCCGAGGGACAACGCCGGTATATTGAAACCTTAAACGCCTATGCCAGGCAGTTTCTCGGCAATATGGAACGACCCGATGTCGATAAGATTACCGGCCTGAGCCCGGTAATCTCCATAGAACAGAAGACCACCAATAAAAATCCCAGGTCGACCGTGGGGACAGTTACTGAAATTTATGACTTCCTCAGATTATTGTATGCACGGGTTGCCGATGCCTACTCCTATGTGACCGGAGAGAAAATGGTGAAGTATACCGAGGAACAGATACTTGATCTGATCCTGGAAACCTTCGAAGAAAAGAAAATCTACATCCTTGCTCCAGTCGTAAGAGGCCGTAAAGGCCATTACAGGGAGCTTTTCGAACAGATCCGCAAGAGTGGCTACCTGTATGTGAGGGTGGATGGAGAGACCCTTGAGGTTGTTCAGGGAATGCGGGTCGACCGTTACAAAAATCACGATATCGAGGTGGTGGTAGACCGTCTGACTGCTCTTGAAAAGGAGCGTCCAAGGTTGAAGAAATCGTTATCTTCAGCCATGAAACAGGGGAAAGGTGTAACGATGATTCTTGAGAAGGATGCAACCGAACCCCGCTATTTTTCCAGCCACTTGATGTGCCCCACTTCGGGTATTTCATATAACGAACCGGCACCTCACAGCTTCTCGTTCAACTCGCCCCAGGGGGCCTGTCCGCATTGTAACGGACTTGGTTCCATTCAGGATGTAGATCTTTCAAAAATCATTCCCGATGATTCCAAAAGTATTCGGAGCGGGGCACTTGTTCCGCTCGGTCCCTATCGAAATGCATTAATATTCTGGCAACTGGAAGCTATTGCCATCAGGTATAAATTCACCCTTGACACCCCTGTTCGTGAGATCCCCGAACAAGCCATCCACTGCATTCTTCACGGTTCAGATGAGCCTCTGAAGCTGCAAAATACCCCTCTGGGCGCCTCGTCCAATTATTTTCTCAGTTTTGAAGGAATTATCGACCATGTTCAGAACGGTGCCAGGGAGGGGAGGGAACAGGATGAAAAGCAAGAGATCCGGAAATATATCAGGAAAGTAACGTGCCCTCATTGCAATGGTACCCGCCTGAAACCGGAAATGCTCTATTTCAAATTGCACGATAAAAGCATTGCCGACCTCTCTTCAATGGATATCAGCACCCTGGCCGGCTTTTTTGCAGATATCGAGAGTGAGCTTAGCGACAGGCAGAATGCCATAGCAAGGGATATTCTGAAGGAGATCCGGAGCAGGCTTGGATTTCTACTGGATGTGGGGCTAAATTACCTCTCTCTGAACAGGAGCTCACGCTCCCTGTCCGGGGGCGAAAGTCAGCGGATCAGGCTGGCTACCCAGATCGGATCAAGTTTGGTGAATGTTCTCTACATTCTCGATGAACCCAGTATCGGACTGCATCAAAGGGATAACAGGAAGTTGATTGCTTCGCTGCAAAGCCTCAGGGATCAGGGAAATTCAGTAATTGTGGTCGAACATGACAGGGAGATGATTCTGTCGGCCGACTATGTGGTGGACCTGGGGCCAGGTGCGGGCCGGTGCGGAGGTGACCTGGTGGCTGCCGGATCGCCCGAACAGATTCTTGCCGGTGCATCCCTCACAGCCCAATACCTGAATAAGACCCGGGAGATTGCAGTTCCTTTCAGCCGCCGAGCCGGTAACGGGAAGTTACTGGTGCTTAAAGGAGCGTCAGGAAATAATTTAAAAAAGGTAGATGTTGCTTTTCCCCTGGGAAAACTTATATGTATCACGGGGGTAAGCGGAAGCGGTAAATCCACCCTTATCAACGAAACCCTCCATCCGATTATCAGTCAGAAGCTCTACCGGTCGAATCGAGACCCGCTTCCCTTCGAGTCTATCGAAGGCCTGGAGAACATTGATAAGGTGATTGAGGTGGATCAATCGCCCCTGGGAAGAACGCCCCGATCAAATCCTGTAACCTATACGGGAGTGTTCGGTGATATAAGAAAACTGTTTGAGCAGACTCCCGATGCAAAGATTATGGGTTACAAGGCCAGCCGGTTCTCTTTTAATGTAAAAGGCGGACGGTGTGAAACTTGTGGCGGGGCAGGAGTGCAAACCATTGAAATGAATTTTCTTCCTGACGTGTACATTCAATGTAAAACGTGCAATGGGAAAAGATACAACCGTGAGACCCTTGAGGTCCGTTATAAAGGTCAGAGCATTAACGATGTGTTGGAGATGACCATCAACCAGGCTGTTGAATTTTTTGCCAGTGTCCCGTCCATCCTCAGAAAACTGAAAACCCTGCAGGATGTGGGACTGGGATATATCAGGCTTGGCCAGCCATCCACCACCCTGTCCGGGGGCGAGTCGCAGCGCATCAAGCTTTCGGCCGAGCTGGCCAAAAAGGATACGGGGAAAACCCTCTATATCCTGGATGAACCTACAACCGGATTGCACTTTGAAGATGTGAGGGTGCTCCTGGATGTAATTGCCAGGCTGGTAAATCGGGGTAATACCGTCATCATGATTGAACACAACATGGACGTGATCAAGGTGGCCGATTATCTGATCGATCTGGGGAAAGAGGGGGGCAGCCAGGGAGGCAATATCCTGGCTACGGGAACCCCGGAGGAGGTTGCAGGAGAAGCGGAAAGTTACACTGGGAATTTTCTGAGGGTGGAACTTCCAATGGATTTAATTGGTTAATTTGTGAAAGCAGATCAAATACAAATAGAATGAGTGTAAGCGAAGACAAAATCAAGGATGCATTCACGCAAAAAACCTGGAACGAGATTAAGAGCTCCAATTCTTGGCAGATCTTTAAAATCATGGCAGAGTTTGTGGAGGGATTTGAAAAGATGGCCTCCATCGGACCCTGTGTTTCCATTTTTGGATCGGCACGAACTTTGCCGGAAAGCAGGTACTATAAACTTGCGGAGGATATTGCATTTAAGCTGACCAGGCATGGATACGGTGTGATCACCGGTGGTGGACCCGGGATCATGGAAGCTGCCAATAAAGGTGCCATGAGGGGAGACGGAGTCAGTGTGGGAATGAATATTCAGCTCCCCTTCGAACAGACTTCAAATCCCTATATTGATCCTGATAAGCTGCTTACTTTCAAACACTTTTTCGTACGTAAGGTGATGTTCCAGAAATATGCACAGGGTTTCATTGTCCTGCCTGGAGGTTTTGGTACTTTTGATGAGTTCTTTGAGTCCATCACCCTGATCCAGACGGAGAAGATCGGAAAGTTTCCCATTGTACTGGTGGGAACAGATTTTTGGAAAGGGCTGATTGAATGGATCCATAAAGTGGTTCAGGAGGAGGAGAAGAACATCAGTCCGAAAGACATGGATCTTTTTAAGCTGGTGGATACTTCAGAGGAAGCGGTGGAGGTAATCGACAGCTTCTATGCAAAGTATTTGCTAAGCCCCAATTTCTAATAGTTCAACATGTTGCAGTGTTGGTAATTCAGGTGAATCGTGATTAATTATTTTGTACATTTAACAAAATTCAGGTTCCGATGAAGAAATTTAAGTCGTTTTGGACTGGTATTATACTAATCTGTCTTTCATTTTCACTGACTGGCCAGGAGGTGGATATCTCCATAGATCACCCCGCAAAGGTAAAGGCAGGAGAGGTTTTTGAAGTTACGGTGACCATTTCCAAAGGGTCGCTTACTGATTATTCCCGGTTCTCACAGGATTTGCCGTTGGGCCTTACTGCAACCAACATTCAATCTGCCAATGCTGATTTTAGTTTTGACAACCAGCGGATTAGAATCATCTGGCTTAAACTTCCCGAAGCTAATGAGGTTAAGGTTTCCTATAACATTTTGGTTGATGAAAGATTAAAGGGCAAGTTTATTCTTGGGGGCGTTTTTGCATATGTGGTGGATGAGGAGCGAAAGTTTATAAATTTTGAAAAATCAGATGAGATTACCATTATACCAAACCCCTCCATTGATCCTGCCCTTGTGGTTGATATCAAAGACTTTAAAGGCGGTTCAACGGGAACAACCGTGGTTGTGGCTGAAGAGAAAGAGCCATTCGCGATGGCAGTAAGACAAAAACCTGTGCTTTTGAGTTCAGGTGGCTATTTTATCAGAGTGCTTCTTCAAAATCCAACGGGGAGTAAATATGCAAAAGTTGAAGAGGTCATTCCCCCTGGGTACATTTTCGAAAGTGTGGATTCGCATGACGGAATCGAATCCTTCTCCTCGTCAACTGTTAAGTTTATATGGATGAAGTTACCCGAAGAACCGGAGTTTGAAGTTACCTACAATCTGGTACCAAAAAGGGATGAACCCCAGGGAGATATGATCATCAAGGGTCAGCTTACCTATTCGGCCGGAAACGAAAACAAGGTTGTGGAGATTAAAGAGGTGGATATTGACCTGGAGTCTCTCTCTCTGGCGGATAAAAGGAGCCTTTTGGAAACCGGGGAAATTTCGGTCAGCGCAGAGAAACCTGTATCAGTTGAACAAAAGAAATCACTTCCGGTTAAGGATCCGGTGGTTTATCCGGAAACTGCATTGGCTTCCGGGCAGACTATAGCCAATACCCGGATTCTCCCGTCAGGTTCCGGGGTTTATTACCGGGTTCAGATTACAGCCAACCGGAAAGCTTTTGATGCACGTACCCTTTACAGGCAAGTGGGAGTGGACCAGGAAGTCTTTGTTGAACAGCACGAGGGCTTGTATAAATATACAGCCGGTACATTTACCAGTTACGATCAGGCTGTATCATACCGGGATCGGCTTGAATATATTCCGGAAATAGTAGGAGCTTTTGTCGTAGCCTACAAGGACGGAAAGCGTATTCCGATGCCATCCACTCATTAATTCAGCTTGTTTATACTGTGTTCCGGTCTCCATTATACCGTTTTCTGCTGATCACCTTCACCATGGTTCCCCTGCTTACTCAGGGTCAGGAGATCAATTATGACTCTCTTTTGCAAAGGGTTGATACGGTGGAGAACCCGGTTTTCAAACCTGTGATCTCATTTGGGTACGGGGTATTTAATTTCAGAGGAGACGTGAGAAGCAACCTGAATACACCACTGATTGGATCCCGGGGTGGAATTGTAAACATGGCCACTTTTATCGACCGCAGGAATCGCTATTTTATCGCCAATTTTAATTTCCTGGCAGGTACCCTTGCCGCCAGCGAGTATTCACATACCGAACTCTCCCGTAATCTCAATTTTGAAACCTCCTTATACGCTTTTGGTGCAAATGTGGAGTACAGATTTGGCCACCTGATACCTGAGAATTTCTTTCTCAGACCTTTTTTGCTGGTGGGCGTGGAGAGCGTTAACTTCAGTTCCAAAGGCGATTTGATGGATGCATCAGGAGATCCATACTTCTATTGGTCCGACGGAACAATCCGGGATCAGGCTGAGATAGACGGTGATGCAAATGCACTCTACAGGGATTATAGTTATGAAACCGACCTGAGGCAGCGTGAAAACATTGAATTCGGACTGGGCGATTACAGTCAGCGATCCCTCGGGTTCCCCGTTGGAGCCGGCATTCAGTTCAGGATCAGCCAAAGGACATCCTTCAGTCTGGGGGCTACCTATCATGTCACTTTAACCGATTACCTCGATAATGTGGCCTACGAAGGTACAAGTGTTCAGGGAAAAAAGGGGAGTGACGGCTTTGTTTTCTCCTATCTTTCTATCCATTTTGATCTCTTTTCTGACCCTTCGACCCGTACCGTTGATCTGCTATATGCCGATGTGGATTTTGATGCACTGTTTTTTGATGATGAAGACGGGGATTTTGTTCTTGATGTATCGGACCGCTGTCCGGGTACTCCATACGGCGTGGAGGTGGATTCGATAGGTTGTCCGGTTGATGGCGATCTGGATGGAGTTCCCGATTATCTGGATATGGAGTTGATAACCGCCCCCGGCGTATGGGTGGATGATCGGGGAGTGACCCTTTCCGAAGAGGCATTTTATTCGAAAATTGAGAGCAGATACCGCGCAATGCCGCGTGATGAGGTGGAAGCCTATTTTGCCACCATCCGTGACGATTATGCCTTGAGAAGATCCAATGTGATACCTGAAAAGTTCATGGCACTTGATGAAGATTCAGATGGTTATATCTCCTTCGATGAATTACTTAAGACCATCGATCTTTACTTTGATTTCCAGATTGATCTCGAATTTGAGGAGGTACGGGAACTCAATGACTTTTTCTTTGCCCAATAGAATGAATTAGTAGCCGGTACTATTTGATTTTATGCAGGCGGTCCATCTGGCGCTGGGTGTCTTTGCGTTTGATGGTTTCACGTTTATCATACTCTCGTTTACCCCTTGCCAGGCCAATCTCCATTTTGGCGTAACCTGAATTGGAAATAAAGAGTTTGAGGGCAGCTATGGTCAGTCCGCTCTCTTTTACTTTCCTCTGAAGTTTTCTCAATTCCTGCCGCTTCAGAAGAAGTTTGCGGTCGCGCCCGGGAACGTGACTGTTAAAGCTTGCCCATGCATAGTCGGCAACCTGCATCCCCCTTACATACAGCTCCCCATTTTCAAAAAGGCAATAGGCCTCAACCAGGCTGGCTCTTCCATTTCGGATGGATTTGATTTCGGTTCCGGATAACTGTATCCCGGCAGTATACCGGTCCATGATTTCGTAATCGTGGAAGGCCTTTTTATTCCTTATGTTGATTTTACCAGGCATGGCTGTTTCTGAGCCCAAAGGTATAAAAAACAGCTTATTTGGGTATATTTGATTTAAATGAAAGAGAGTGTCGCAAAACTTGTTACCGTTCTCGGTCCTACAGCAGCCGGGAAGACCTCATTTTCAGCTCATCTGGCCAGTTTGCTTGATGGCGAAATCATCAGTGCCGATTCAAGGCAGGTATACCGTGGAATGGATATCGGAACCGGGAAGGATTACAGTGATTATATCGTGAATGGCCGGCAGATTCCTGTGCACCTGATTGATATTATTGGAGCAGGGTGCGAGTACAATATCTACCTGTTTAAGCAGGACTTCCTCCGGTCTTTTTTGGATATCACCGGGCGGGGGAAGACTCCTGTTCTTTGCGGCGGCAGCGGGCTCTATATCGAGTCTGTGCTGAAAAATTACAACCTGCTTCACGTGCCGCCCAATGAGCGCCTGAGGAACGAACTGGAGACAAGGGATATTGTTGAACTCGAGGGGATTCTGAAGTTATACGGCCCGCTTCATAACCAGACTGACCTTACATCACGGAAAAGGATCATCAGGGCCATAGAGATCGCCATGTTCCGGACTACGCAATCAGAACCGGTTGTGAATGAGATGGCTTTGTCAACGGTTATTTTCGGAATCAGTCTTGAGAGGAATATGCGAAGGAAACGGATCACAGAGAGGCTCATGAAGCGGTTGGAGGAAGGGCTGGTGGATGAGGTGAAAAGATTGATTGCCAACGGCGTCCCGGCCGAGAAACTGGACTATTACGGGCTGGAATACCGGTATGTTTCGCGATACATTCTCAATCAGAGTTCCTACGATGAAATGGTCGAAAGACTTAATTCAGCCATACACCAGTTTGCCAAACGACAAATGACCTATTTCAGGGGAATGGAGCGAAGGGGTAATGTGATTCACTGGATCGATGGTGCCCGACCTGTTGAGGAGATGACCTATGAGGCAATGACAATCTGCAAGTCGGTTCTGAACCTTCCGGACCAGGCTACCTGAATTGCCATGGGAGGTCCAAAATGAACCAGATCAAACCTGTTGCTATCAGAATGTTGAAGCCTGAGATCATGTAATTGTAGGAGATCCGCCATGAAAGAATACGTCTCCGGATCATGATCCCTATATTAGGAATAAAGAAGGCAAGTATACTAAAAACAGTGAGACTGTTCAGGATTCGTTCTTCATCCATCTCTTCCCCGGGATCGGATGCGGGAAGGAAGAAAAGAATCAAATATGCCATCAACAGAAAACTTGCCAGGTAAAGCAGGTAGCTGGCTTTGATAAAGATTGTGGAGACCGGTCGCTTGCGGTGTATTCTGAATGGCTTCAGAATGATAATAGCAATGATGTAGATCAGCAGGAAAGCTGCAATAAATATAAAATGAAGCAGAAAGGTCATACTTTCAACTAATCGGACGCTGCTTTGAGGGTGGCTTTGATTTTTACTTCAATCTCATCGGCAAGTTCCGGATTATCCCTTAAAAGATTTTTTACAGCCTCTCTTCCCTGTCCCAGCCTGGTCTCCCCGTAACTGAACCATGAGCCGCTCTTTTTCAGAATTTCAAGGTCTGCTCCCAGGTCGATCAGTTCTCCGGTTTTGGAGATGCCCTCGCCATACAGGATGTCAAATTCGGCTTTCCTGAAAGGTGGAGCAAGCTTGTTCTTAACCACCTTCACCCTGGTCCTGTTTCCTGTGATCTCTTCACCCTCTTTCAATTGCCCGATCCGCCGGATATCAAGTCTCATGGTGGCATAGAATTTCAAAGCATTACCACCGGTAGTGGTTTCAGGATTACCGAACATTACACCGATTTTTTCCCTCAGCTGGTTGATGAAAATGCAGGTTGTATTGGTCCGGTTAATATTGGCTGTGAGTTTTCTCAGCGCCTGTGACATGAGCCTGGCCTGCAGCCCCACTTTTGAATCTCCCATCTCACCTTCAATCTCCGATTTTGGAGTCAGTGCAGCAACAGAGTCGATTACAATCACATCAATGGCCCCGGAGCGGATCAGGTGATCGGTGATCTCAAGTGCCTGTTCCCCGTTATCGGGCTGTGATATGTAAAGGTTTTCAATGTCAACCCCCAGCTTCTTAGCGTAGAACCTGTCAAAGGCGTGTTCAGCATCTATAAATGCAGCAATTCCACCGTTTTTTTGCGCTTCGGCGATGGCATGAATGGCCAGGGTGGTTTTCCCGGATGACTCTGGCCCATATATTTCGATAACCCTGCCCCTGGGATATCCCCCTACACCCATAGCAACATCAAGCCCTATGGAGCCCGATGGAATGATCATCACATCTTCAATGGCATTATCACCAAGTTTCATTATAGTTCCCTTCCCGTATCCCTTTTCGATCTTGTCAAGGGTAAGCTGCAACGCTTTTAATTTCTCCTTGTTGTCGCCATTCCCATTTTCTTTACTCATGCTCTTTTCTTGTTAATGTGATAAATCATTAAATATCTGTGTGCTGTGTTCCTTGGTGTCTACTTTTTCGATGATTTTTATGATGGTTCCCGCTTCATCGATGATGAAAGTTTTTCTAAGAATTCCCATATAGGGTTTCCCGTACAATTTTTTCTCACCCCAGGCCCCATAATCCTGCAACACCTTTTTATTTGTGTCCGCGATCAATCTGAAGGGCAGCTGGTACTGGGCGATGAATTTCTGATGCGATTTTTCACTATCGGCACTTACCCCGATCACTTCAAATCCCTGTTGAAGGAACTGATCATAGTGATCGCGGAGATCGCATGATTCGGCGGTACATCCCGGGGTATTATCTTTAGGGTAGAAATAGAGCACGACCTTTTTGCCCCTGTACTCCTGAAGTGTGATTTTTTTTCCCTCCTGGTCTACAGCATCAATAGCCGGAGCGCGGTCTCCTACGTTTAAATCTTTCATGTTAAAATCAAATTATAAATGTACAAAAGTTGCTCAATAACCAGCTCTATTTATTACTAATTTTGGCATATGATTTATTCAGCCCTACGCCCCGTTTTTTATGCAGGTTTGTTGCTGCTTATTGTTTTTAATCCAGAAGTTCCTTTACGGGGACAGATTACCGGGCCTTCGGAAATCTTTGAAGAATCGGTTGGAAACTTTGAGGCGGGTAAATATCGACTGGCCCTTGCCGGATTTCTCCAATTGAAACAGAGTCAGCCGGACCATGTAATGAACATCTATTACCTGGGGAGATGTCTTGTGGAGTTAAACGAGCAGCTTGATGATGCCATCGAATTGCTTTCAAGTGCATCCGGAAGGGGGGCCCCCGATGATGCGTTGTATTACCTTGCGAAGGCTTATCATCGGGATTATAACTTTTCTGAAGCAATTAAATACTATGGTAAGTTTGAACAGGTGGCTTCACGGCAGCAGATGAAGGATCTGAGAGTTGCCCAAATGATCAGCACCAGCCGGAGTGCTCTTGAGATCACATCCACTTACAACCAGTACGAAGTTATTACCGTTGCTTTTCTTGATCTGAATGACTCTCTGTCTTACTCCCAGATCAGGATGAAGGGTGGACAAATGCAGCGTAAACCGTCCGGATATTTCGAGCCCGGAGAACAGAAAGGAGGGCTTGGAAGCCTGATGTTTATGCCCAATAGTTCCCTACGGGGGGAATATTTATTCTATGCCGGTCCGGGAAAAAATGGGAAAGGGGGAATGCAGCTTTTCAGGGCACGGAAGGGGACGGGAAAATTGTGGGGAGAACCTGAGGAGATCAAAACGCTGAATACGGAAGGAGATGAGTTGCTTCCATACTTTGATCCCATCGAAAGCGACCTTTATTACACCTCTGATGGCGGATCCGGAGTGGGCGGATTTGACCTGTTCAGGTCTCATTTCGATCCCGAAAGGGATGAATGGACAAATCCGATTAATCTTGGCTTTCCCATTAATTCGGCCATGGATGATTATCTTCTTCTTCCCGGTTCGGATTTGGGAATGATGATGTTTTTTTCCAACCGCCAGGGGACAGATAGTACCCTTACTGTCTACAGGGTACACCTGGTGGAGCCCAAACTGAAGACCGATGCCAGTGACACGAAAATGCTTTCAGGTATTGCAACCCTGGGAGATGCTGCAGAGGAGATACTGGCAGAGATAGAGGCAGTGTCATTAAAAACAGCGGTTGAGGATGATATCCGAACTGAGAATGGACAAAATGCCGGGGTGGGGAATCGGGCCCAGATTTATACGCCTGTTAAAATTATCAACACCAGTGAGATGGCCCCCATCGTTGTTTCGACTGAAAGAACGTTTCTTTCAGAAGCCCTCATGCACCAGGCTGCATCAGACTCGTTGAAGGACCTGGCAACCGAGGCGCGCGCAAGGGTGAGGGAGTCAGATGATCCCAATGACAGGTGGGTATGGCAAAAGCAGATTATGGTTTGGGAGAAAAAGGCACATGATGAGGAGGCTTTGGCAGATGTTCTCTATGCCAGTATGGATGAAGGGAGTCGGGATGCTCAACCAGCCTCACCGGTAAATTTGCCGGAATCGTTGTCACCGCTGGTTGTGGCAGGTGAGCCTGGCAGTCAGCCTGAAATGAATTCTGTTTCTGCCATTGGAGGGGGGCACTTTATGAACCGGTTCGATATCCTGGGATCTTCTCCATATTCTGAATCCAATCCCATACCCGCAGATGTGGCTTTCCCGGATGGTGTTTTTTACAGAATCCAGATGGGCGCTTTCAGCAGGGCTGTTGATCCCGGTACATTTGGCGGTATAAGCCCCATTACTGCAGAAACCCTTAAGGAGAGGGGACTGATCAAGTATTATGCGGGGAAATTCACGAAATATGAGGATGCATCCACTGCACTTTCCCGGCTCAGATCCCTTGGATATGAGGATTCTTTTGTCTCTGCGTGGTATGATGGTATTCCTGTTTCAACTCAAAAGGCAAAGCAATTGGAGTAGCTTCCTTTTGGATAAATTTCTTATATTTGAAGTGACGTGATATTTTTCAGGTATGGACAGTAATTTTACAAGCCGGCCACAAAAAATAGGTTCTCGTGATACAGATGACCTGCAGCAGGGCAAACTGGTCCTTCACAACGATGATATCAATACTTTCGACTACGTAATGAAGACACTGGTTGAGGTGTGTAAGCACTCCCTCACCCAGGCTGAACAGTGCGCAACAATCACTCACTATAAAGGAAAATGCGAGGTGAGAACCGGCGTACTGAAGGAGATGAAAGAGTTGAGGTATAAACTCATCTCAAAAGGATTGAAAGCCACTGTAGATAATTGACCCGCAATGACAGTTATCATTCTTCTGATCGTTTTAGGGATTCTGTTATTTGTGATTGAATTTTTTCTTATTCCCGGCGTTACCATTGCCGGGATCGGTGGATTGATTCTCACCGTATTCGGAATCTTTAAGGCTTTCAATGACTTTGGCCCCTCCGTGGGTATTTGGGTCCTGTTCGGAACCATCATACTGAGTGTGTTTGTAATTGTCATGTCGCTCCGTGCCAGGACCTGGAGCAGGTTAATGCTTAAGACCAACCTGGAGGGAACGGTGGATAAGGATCTGACCGAAGAGCAGGTGAGGGTCGGGGATGTTGGTACAACTGTGACTCGTTTGGCTCCCATGGGAAAGGTCAGTGTAAACAACCTGGTAAGGGAAGCAAAATCCATTGAAGGATATATCAATGAGCATTCGGATATAGAGGTTGTATCGGTCGAGGGAACAAGAATATCTGTCAAAAACCGACAGCCGAAAGTTGAGTAAAGTAAAATATAGTAACCTACATATAAAATATTAATATTATGGAATTTGACTTCTCGTGGATCATCATTGTAGTGGCCAGTATTATTGGCCTCTGGATTATTCTTTATTTTATTCCCATCGGTTTGTGGTTTACGGCACTGCTCTCAGGGGTGAAGGTTTCACTTTTGCAACTGATCCTCATGCGTTGGAGGAAAGTTCCTCCTACGGTAATTGTAAGGTCGATGATAGAGGCAACCAAAGCCGGACTTGCCTATATCAAGAGGGATGAACTTGAAGCACACTACCTGGCGGGAGGTCATGTGGAACAGGTCATTCATGCCCTGGTTTCTTCAAGCAAGGCTAATATAGATCTGACCTTTAAGATGGCGACAGCCATTGACCTGGCCGGTCGTGATGTACTGGAGGCTGTAAGGATGTCCGTAAATCCCAAGGTGATCAATACGCCTCCTGTAACAGCTGTTGCCAAGGATGGGATCCAGTTAATCGCCAAAGCCAGGGTAACGGTTCGGGCCAATATCAAGCAACTCGTTGGAGGTGCAGGTGAAGAGACCGTTCTGGCCAGGGTAGGTGAGGGGATCGTCTCTTCCATCGGTTCCTCCTTGTCGCATAAACAGGTATTGGAAAAACCCGATTCTATATCCAGAATGGTTCTGGAGAAGGGACTGGATGCCGGAACTGCATTTGAAATCCTCTCCATCGATGTGGCCGATATTGATATAGGTAAGAATATTGGGGCCGTGCTTCAGATGGATCAGGCCAATGCAGATAAGAACATTGCCCAGGCAAAAGCCGAGGAACGCCGGGCTATGGCTGTTGCTACGGAACAGGAGATGAAGGCCAAAGCCCAGGAGGCCCGTGCCAAGGTGATTGAAGCTGAGGTACAAATACCGCTTGCGATGGCTGAGGCCTTCAGATCAGGAAACCTTGGAATCATGGATTATTACAAATTCAGGAACATAGAGTCGGATACCTCCATGAGAGATTCAATTTCCAAGGGCACACAGAGGCCACACCGGAATCAGGGACCTGAAGAAGAGAAAAAATAGAGATTGATTACCGCTTGCGGTAGCCTCCCTTGGGAAACCCACCTTTTACTCCTCTCGTGGCACTTCCGTTTTCTGAAGGATCGGGTGATATCCATTGCCTGAGATCATCAATGGAGGTCTGATTCAACGGAGGGGCGTCTGTAAGCAGAAAACCGCCTGTGAGGTAGGCGAAGGGATATTCATCCTTAAATGCGTAAAGATGATCTTCCAGGTGAACCGTAAGTTCCGATCCTTCCATTCGTGACATTTTCAGGTAGATAGCATCATCTTTTATGGTCGGTGTCAGCGTATAGGTGACCAGGAAGTCCTCTCCCTGGCGTAACCACTTGGTATTGCTGTTGGGAATAAATTCCATCCTGACGACCACTGAATTCTTTTCATTACCATCCATGTTTATGTATTTTGAAATATCGGGTAACGAGAAACTGAGCCATCCATCTTCATCGGTTGATGTGGATTCAGAGTGGCTCCACAACTCACTCTTTGCCGGTTCGGATGAGATCAGTTTCACGGTGAAATTGAATGGTTCACCGGCCATCTTCTCTCCGGCTGCGTCTGTGAGCAAGCCGTGGAAATTAAGTTCAATGGCTGGTTGTCCGGAAACTGTCAGCAACTGGATAAAGAGTAGGGAGCAAATCAGGGTGAACTGCTTTATTAGTTGTGTCATATTTAAATAGGTTTATACAAATTTAAGAAAATCCTGATAATGAGTTATACGCAGGGAAATCTTTAAATGTTATTAACAATTTGTTAATAAGTATTGTGGATTATTTGTTAATAGAGACAAGAGAAACCACTTGACTTGAATCACCTGGTGGTCTATTTTTGATCATACCGAGTAAGAGATAATAGGCCGCTCGAAGTTTCGTCCGGTGTAGTGAGCCAGTCCGACAGGATCATGGGGAGCGAACCGGCCGGCAAAGGGATTCCCCCACGGCCGGAGATTCATCCAGAGCCAGGCACAGGGTGTGAAACAGAGTTTCATGGCCTGTTTGACCGGAAAGATATCTTCTTGGAAGCTCTTTAAAAGGTTGATCCTATAGGCTGAAGAGCCAAAAAGAATCCCCTGGGGTTCCAATAAGCTTTTTCACTCTGGCACGGACACGTCGTACGAACTGACCGTTGCAGGGGCCTAAAGGAGCCGGTCCCGGAAATCCAGCTTTTTCGGCTGGGTGAAAGGACGGTTGCAAGTCTTTGTTCCAAGGAACAAGGGCCGAGAACCAGGGTTCGCGGGAAATAATCCTAACGGATCATTTCAAACGGACCGGTCATAATAACTGTAGCTCGGCATTGATTGATGGCTATGGGTATCACTCAATGAAAAGGGAGTAAACCACAAGTTTACTCCCTTTTTGTATGATTCCGGAGAAGTCTTCCCTATGACCTGTGTTTAGAATTCAGGAAGGGGTTTATAATCAGTCCAAGCACCAGTCCCCCTATGCAAAATGCAAATGCCCATAACACCAGTTTTTCCGATATACCAATGAATATGGCCGGGACGATGACCCCAACCATGCAAAACAGGATGGAGAGGTTCACACTGAGCCTGTTGATTTTTGGATAGATCCATATGACCAGTACCAGGAGCCCGAGCGACATGGTGAGAGATACAAAAAAGAAGGTTGTATCTACGATATCCCGCAACAAAAGGGACATTGAAACACCCAGGATCATCAGAACCAGCATGCTCCATCGCATTGTTTTTTTCAGATTTTCGGTTTTTGTCAAACCGGATTGTTCAAAGAAGTCCTGCGATACGGAGGCCGAAGCCGTAAACATGTAGGTGTCGGCCGAGGAGGAGACCGCGGAGTAGATTACAACCACCGAAAGACCGGCCATTCCAACCGGAAGCAGCCTGGAGAAACCAACAATCAGTGATGTATCGGCTGAAATATCCGGTATGTCGGTGCGGATCACCAACCCGATAAGGAGAAGGATGAAACCTATGATGATGTAAAACAGCGATGACATGATGATACTCCATTTGAAGTTCTTTTTGTCTTTAATGGCATATACCCTCTGCCATAACTCGGGAGAAGCCATTGGGATAAAGAATCCAGCCAGGAAAAAGCTTATAATCTTCATGGCAGGTATATGGAACAGGTCCAGGAAATGCAATTCGGGCTTGGTGGCCGTGGTGGAAAGCAGGTACATCATTAATACAAAAAGAAGGAAGATCCCAAAAGTCTGGATTACATCTGTCTTAACCACAGCGTCGAATCCTCCAGCAATCAGGTAAGCAAGAATAATACCCGCTACAATGATCACAGACAGGTTGTAGCTGATTGGAGTATACTCTGATACCAGCTTTGCTCCGGCTGTGAAATTCAACACCACCCAGCCAAACATGATGATGATGGTGATGATGGTAGCCAGGTACCCGGCAAATCTTCCCTTCAGGAAGAAAAAAAAGTCGGGCATGGTATAGAATTTTTCTTTATCGGCAATCTTTTTCACCTTCATCCCAAAGAAATAGAAGACAAACAGCCCGAATACCGATCCCACGAAATACCACAATGCCCCCATCCCGTACATGTAGACCAGTGCTGTATAGGTAAGCAGGATGGCAGCACCGATCCGGCTCGAAAAAATGGTTGAGGTTGCCTGAAAGGCAGTGAGTTTTCTGCCGGATATCAGGAAATCCTCCTTTTCCTGCTTTCGGCCGGTGAGTAGGCCAACAACAAGTATGACAACAAAATATGCAATAATGATCAGGTAATCAGTCAGGATAAGCATAACGGTTAGGTTTAGGATACATATGTAAATATATTAAAATATATATAATATATCAGGTGCAGGATATGGAGCTGGACGCTGGTTACCCTATTTTCATTGCCATTTACCCTTTACAGGGATTCAATTCGGCCGCAAATACTTGCCTTCTGTCAGTCTACGCCCTGTTTGAAACCCTTGAACGACGGGTTGGACACGGTGAACGGAATAGAACAGATTCATATCAACCGAATGTTTCCGGATAACCGCCATTGCTTGATATAATTAGATAAACATTTCACTTTCTGCTTTCTTCAGTTCAAAATTCTGTCTGTAACGGTAGAAAAACGAATGTTAATCTAAAACTAATTCTATGAAAAAAGTATTATGCTTTCTGCTATTCATGGCGTTTGGTACCCTGTCCATGTTTGGTCAGGCCCGGGTTATTACCGGTGTTGTGACAGGTGCTGATGACGGTTCGCCCCTACCGGGCGTAACGGTAGCCGTGAAAGGAACCACCGTTGGTACCATAACGGATGCCAATGGGAATTTCCAGGTTAATGCCCCCCAGGGAAGTGAAGTTCTCATTTTTAGTTTTGTGGGTCTTGCAACCCAGGAGGTGAGTATCGAAGGGAGGAGCCAGATGGATGTGGTTATGGAATCCGACCTGCTGGAGATCGATGAAGTGGTGGTTACCGCCATGGGAATCAGGAAAGAGAAAAAGGCTCTTGGTTATTCGGTTCAGGAGTTGGATGAAAATCAGATTTCAGGTGCCAAGAACATGGATGTTTCGAAATCACTCCAGGGCAAGATTGCCGGGGTGAACGTGAAACAATCCAGTGGTATGCCGGGTGCAACCTCCCATGTAACAATCCGCGGAAATGTCTCTCTTACAGGTTCAAACCAACCCCTTTATGTGGTCGATGGAATGCCCATTGCCTCTGAAAAGGCGTTTACGGAATTTGTGGGACAGGGAACCAATCCCTCCTCTCGGGTGGTTGATTTGAATCCCGAAGATATTGAATCGATCTCGGTTCTTAAAGGGGCTACTGCTTCTGCTTTGTACGGATTGAGGGCTGCAAACGGTGTGATTTTAATCACTACTAAAAGCGGTTCGGCTGCCAGGAGTGCCGGTAAGAGAACACTGGTCACCCTGAACAGTAGCTTCACATCCGACAGGATCAGCCGTTTACCGGAACTTCAATCCACCTATGCCCAGGGAAACGGGGGATTATTGAACCTTTGGTCTTCCGGTTCCTGGGGACCGCGCATAGATACACTTCAGAATTATCAATCCCAGGAAGAGAACCTGTACTATGAAAATCCCTATGAAACTTTTGATGGATCGCCTCCCACACAGGTACCCGCCGTGTACAACAACCAGGAGGATTTTTTCCAGAAGGGGTACACTTTTGCCAATTCTATCGATATCTCATCCGCAACTGACAATGCAAACTACAGCCTTGGCTTTGGCCGGACCGATCAGAAAGGAATCATTGAGACCACGGGGATGGTCAGAAACAATGCGAAATTCAATGGCAACTTCGACCTGAGTGACAAATGGTCCGCTTCGGTTTCAGCCAATGTGTCCAATGTGGATATCGATAAGATCCCGGGGGGGAGTAACCTGGCCAATCCGCTTTTTACGGTTTATTTTGCCCCCAGGAGTTATGATCTGACTAATAATCCTTATGAACATGAGGAGAATCCATTCCAACAGTACCACTATCGGTTTTCCATGGATAATCCTTACTGGGCACTGGAGCACAACAGTTATAAGGAGGTTACCAACAGGTTTTTCGGGAATGCAGCCATCGCTTACCAGCCTTTCGAATGGATGCGCATCAACTACAGGATCGGACTCGACAGGTTTCTGACCACCGGTCACGAAGTGATCTCACTGGGTTCGGGCGGCCAGGGCAGGGGATACCCCGAATTCGGTATGGAACCAGCTGCTGGTCAGATCGATGACTATAATTACCAAAGGCAGGAGCTGAACTCCAATGCAAGCATCAGCGTTACGAAAGACTTTGGTGATTTTGGACTGGATGCCGTGATAGGAAATGAGTTCTATGATATTACCACAAACCAGCATTCGATGACGGGTACTAATATTACCATTGGTGGATTCGACCATATCTCCAATACCGGGACGCAGACTGTGGTTCAGCAATTGACGAGACAACGGGTTGTCGGATTTTTCGGGAGTGCCACCATTGATTATGCCTCCATGCTGTTTGTTACCGTTACAGGACGAAATGATGTGGTTTCCAATATGCCATCCGGAAACAGGTCCTATTTCTACCCTTCGGTATCAGCAGGATTTGTCTTCACTGAACTGGGCTTTTTAAAGGAACAGAAGGTGCTTCCCTATGGTAAAATCCGTGCCTCCTATTCTCAAATGGGACAGGCTGGCGCCTTATATGCCACAAAAACACTTTTTACAGCCAGGGAAGACCCTGAAGGTATCGGTAGCGGATTTCTGGACAATAATTTTACATTTCCTTACCAGGGGTACCCGGCATTTACTTTGCAGTCGACCCTGCTTTCAAATGAACTGAGGCCTCAGAATGTCATTACCTATGAACTTGGGGCTGATCTGCGGTTCTACGAAAACAGGGTAGGGATCGATTACTCTTACTATTATATCAATGCCACAGACCAGATTTTCAACGTGCCTTTGGCAGCCTCATCCGGATTTCAGGGTGAATACAGAAATGCAGGAGAACTTGAATCGAAAGGTCATGAAATCGTTCTTTCAATTGTTCCCGTCAGGACAAGCGGGGGATTCGAATGGGAGATCCTGACCAACTTCTCGAAGAATGAAAACATGGTATTGGAACTTGCACCCGGAGTGGAGAGGGTTCAGACCGGCTACCAGAACTTTGATGCTGTTGGAGCATATGCTTATGCGGGACATCCATATCCGGTCATCTTCGGGAGTGGATATGTGAAAGATGACAACGGACGGATCGTCGTGGATTCGAGGGCGATGGTGAATGGAGAACCCAATCCTTTCTATGGGATGCCACTGCAAGGTGGTGATGAGAAAATTCTTGGAAAGGTAAATCCGGATTGGGACGCCAGCATAACCAATACCCTTCGCTATAAAGGCTTCACCTTCACTGCACAGCTCTACTATTCCAAAGGAGGAGTGATCTCCAGCGGATTGACCGGCTTACTCCGGAATTATGGGGCAGCCAGGGAGTGTGAAGACCGGGAAACTCCGGTGGTTCTGCCGGATGCCGCCAAAGGCTACCTGGACGAGTCTACAGGAGAGTTGATCCTGGAGGGTGATAACGACATTGAATTCCTGAAAGGGGAGGATTACTACAGCACCGTTTTGTGGGGTATTGAAGAGTCCAAGGTTTTCGATAAGACATTGCTTCGATTAAGAGAGCTAGTAATCAGCTATGATATGCCCAAACGCTGGTTTGCCTCTTCCTTTATCAGTTCTGTCTCCATTTTTGCAAATGGAAGGAACCTGGCACTCTGGACCGACTATCCCAATTTCGATCCGGAATCCAGTACTGCAGAGGGAAATGGGATCGGAGCATTTGAATATGTCGCCCTGCCCAACACAAGGTCCTTTGGTGGCGGACTTAAAATAACCTTTTAAATACCAATAAAATGAAGAAATATATTTCAATATTCAGTATACTCCTGCTCATGCTGTTTGCATTTTCATGCAGCGATGAGATTATGGATGAGATCGATACCGATCCAAATAATCCTGCCGATGTACCCATCAGTATGCTGATGTCTGGTTGCACGGCTGCTACCCCTTATTGGGTCACCGGTACCGACCTGGCATGGTTCAGTTCTGTATTTGTTGAACAAACCGCAGGGGCCCACGGTCAGATGCGGGATGCCGACAGGCGTGCCAATATCAATTCCCAGCTCGGTGAGAATTCCTGGGCATTCTTTATCTATCCAAGCTTGTTGCCCGATTTAAAGATCATTATTGAAAAAGGATCCGAGGGGGGAAGTGAAGAGGGAAAATGGATAGATGTGGGGATTGCAAAAATTCTGCAATCATATACTTTCCTTGCCTTAAGTGATACCTGGGGAAGGATTCCCTACTCTGAAGCCACCATGGGTGCTGAGATCAGAAAACCTGTTTATGACACTCAGCAATCCATATATATCGACGTCCTGTCCAGGCTGGATGAGGCCATCGCCGATCTTCAAAAGGATCATATCAGTACAACCGGCGGGGAGGACTACATTTACGGAGGGGATCCGGATGCATGGATCAAGGCGGCATACTCACTGAAGGCCAGGTTTGCCAACAGGCTGAGCAATATTGATCCTGCAGGTTCTGCCGCAGAAGCACTGGCCGCAGCAGCCAATGGCTTTTCTTCATCAGCCGACGATTTTACTTTCGATAACTGGTCCAATGACCTTGGTCATGAAAACACCTGGTTCCAGGAGGAAAATGAACGCAGGCATCACTGTATCAGTCTCACTTTTTTCAATTTGCTCGACGGGCTAAATGACCCCAGAATTCCCTTATTTATAACCCAGGTAAACGGGGCATACGTTCCGGCACGAAACGGAACTTCCGAGGAGGACCAGGCTGGCACCATTTATTCCCGGATGTCTGATCAGGTGATCAATGCCACTGCACCACTGCCTATCATGACCTATGCCGAGTTGAAGTTCATCGAAGCGGAATGTCATTTACGAAAGGCTTCACCCGATGCCTCAGCGGCTCTTGAAGCCTATACCGAAGGAGTGGATGCAGCACTGGCACAAGCGGGGGTGGATTCAGAATCTGCGGCGGCCTATAAGGCCCAGGCCGATGTGATGCCTGCGGATGCATCCGGTCTGACCACGGAGATGATCTATGCCCAGAAGTATATACACCTGTGGCCCTATGGTTCGGTTGAGGCATTTGCCGAGTGGAGAAGAACCGGATTTCCAACCATGAATAATCCATTTACAACGCCTCGCAGGTTTCCCTATCCACAGAATGAAATTAGCGGAAACGCCGAGAATGTGCCCGATGTAACTCCTTACAATGGTGTTTGGTGGGATGATGGAACGGAAGATTAGGATAGGCTTTTCAATCAGAATTTAATATTCAACTAAAAATGGGCGCCTCTCCGGGGGCGCCCATTTTGCAAAGGATTCAGCCTATCTCCTGTTTGTAATGAAGGGCATTAAAAACCTGGTTCTTATAGTTGCGGCCGATTCTTAATTTGGCGTTTTCAAGTTCAATGGTGGTAGCGCTGAATGCCCTGATTCTGGGTACGGAGACAATATAGGATTTATGAATCCTGATGAATTGTTCTGGCGGGAGCTTGCTTTCAATGCTCTGAAGGCTGCTTTTGACCACCACCCGCCGGTTATCGGTATGGATCCTGATGTATTCATTAAGTCCCTCTATAAAATGGATCTCTTTCAGGTAAATCTTAATGATCTTTTTATTCTCCTTCACATAAATGAAGGGCTCCTGCGATGATCCGTTTCCCCCTTCAATTTCAACTGTATCGGAAGGTCCTGTTTGGAAATATTTATTTACCGATTTGAAAAATCTCTCGAAAGTAACCGGCTTCATCAGATAGTCCACAACATCCATTTCAAAGCCGTCCAGTGCGTACTGGCTGAATGCCGTTGTGATGATGACTTTTGGAGGGCGCTTCAGGGTCTTCAGGAAGTCAATTCCGGTCATCTGAGGCATTTTAATATCCAGGAACATCAGGTCGATTGTGTGGTTCCGAAGTGCTGCCATTGCTTTCATGGCGTTATCGCACTCAGCCACAATTTCAAAATTCTCAAGTTTTAGAATATGTCCCCGGATCAGCTCTCTGGCGAGCGGTTCATCATCCACGATCAGGCATCTTGTTTTCATGTGATATATCAGTTTAAACCGGATGGAGGATACGGGCCTCCGGGAGACCGGTTTGTGGTTCATAAAATCAAATACACGAAAACAAATCTTACGAAATCTTTATGAACATAGTAAATTTACGAGCTTTTCGTAAATCATTTCAGTAAAATGCACACAAATAGCTGTCAGTGACACAAAAATATCTGTGAAGTGCTTATCCATTGCTTTGTATCCGTCATACCCTTTGATTTTGGTAAGTGATTGATAAGAAGCGGGTTTAATCTGCATCATCATTAAATTTAAGTCATGATGAGACTTTTTACGGATCAGAGATGGGAATTCAGGATTCTTCGCCATATTTTATTATTTCTATTGCTGGTTTTCATTTTTTCCTGGGTTGCACATTACAAATCAGCTTCGGGGAACAGATACCTTCAAAGTCTGCTGGTCGTCATGGTCAATGCCGTATTTTTCTTCGGGTATGCCTATCTGACCGTATATTTGCTTATTCCGAAACTATTGGCGAGAAAAAAAATTGCCCTTTTTATATTTGTTTTTTTAGTAACCGGGATTGCTCTGTCTGCATTGAAATACCTTTTCTCCGATTTTGAATTTTACCGGGCAATTTCCCCTGAGAGTGGCATGGTTTCAGGTTCTGTTTCAATTTCCGCCCTGTTGGTTAATACCAAGGATATGACTTTCATTGTGGCACTTTTTGCCATTGTGAAATACGCAAGGGACCATTACCTGCTTGAATCGAACATCCAGGAACTCCGGCAAAAGGGGCTTGAAGCTGAGATTAAACTTCTGGAGCACCATATGGATCCTCACGTTATTTTCAATAACTTCAATAGTCTCTACTCCATATCCCTGAACAGGCCTGAACTGTTAAGTGGAACTGTGAAAAAGCTTAAGTCAGTGCTGCACTATCTTTTCAGGGAGAGTAAACTGGAGAAAGTTTCACTCTCCCGGGAGATTGAAATGATCGAAAACTATATTGGGCTTGAGTCATTGAGATACGGTGAACGCCTTAAGATAAGCTATGGTTTGGAAGGAAATCCTGAAGGACTGAAAATTTCCCCCCTGATCCTTTATCCATTTGTCGAAAACTGTTTTGTCCATGGAGCAGGAGAGGACCCCGACACCTCCTGGATTCGCATCAGTATCATCATCAATGACAATAATCTGCGGTTCAATGCAGCCAATTCTGTTTCGCACAGGGTACAAAACAGATCCTGGGGTGGGGGAAGCGGGACAGAAAACAGTGTCAGACGTTTGGAGATCCAGTATCCCAATAGTCACCGGCTGACAATCCTGGACCGGGAAAAGAGGCATGAGGTAAACTTGAATATCAGGTTATCGCGATGAAAAATAGATTGGCACACCTGTTTACAATCAGGAGATGGAGACACATTTTCTTCTGGATTTGCTGGGTGATGGGGTTCACTTTTATAAAGAGTTTTGGTGAGCCTTTCGAGATCTATTTTGGCTGGTTCACTTACTACGTGGTGACACTGCCCATATTTATACTGCATACATACCTGGTTGCATACCTTTTGATTCCCCGGTTTCTAGTTAAGAGGCAATGGCCTGTTTTTATAGCCCTTTTTACGCTTCTGTTCTATGGGTTTTCAGTATGTGAGCTGATTCTTAGTAATGAGTTCATATTCGTATGGTACCCTACCGGATCGAAGGTCATGGAAAATTACCTTGATCCTGGCAATGTGGTTCGAAGCGGTCTGGGTAACCTTTATATCGTCCTTGTGTTCCTTGCTTCCAGGAACGTACGGAACTGGTACCAGGCAGAAACGAAGCAGAAGGAGTTATTACAGTCAGATCTGAAACAGCAGATGGAGGATACCATTACCAGGGTGCAACCCATGATGTTGCTCTATGCCATTGATGAGATTGACCGGATGGTTAAGGATTCCTCACCGGATGCTACCAGGGCCATCGCCCTTACATCCGAGTTGCTGAGTGAGTTAATGATGTACCATGAAGGGAAGAGTCGCTTGTTTTCAAGGGAGATAGAGCTTGTAAAAAAGCTGGTTAGCCTGGTTGCGCTTCTCAAAGGATTAAGGCCGGAGGTGGAGTTTTTTATTTCGGGTGATCCCGGGAAAATTGATCTGCCCCCCATGATCCTTTTTTCCCTGGTTGACCTGGTTTTCAGGAAGTCTGAACTTAAGGAGAACATGCCGGAATTACATATAGAGGCTTCCGGATTTTCAAATATGATCACCATCCAGATCCTTAACAGTGCGAAAAATGATTTCAACGGGAACCTGGATGAATGCATGCAGGCGGTCACCCAGCTTGAAAACCTTTTCAGGGGTAGGGTACTGATCTCCAATACAAAACATAACTACGGATGTTCCGTGGTAATTCGAAGTAATACGCTTCAGAGGGCAAATGACACTCACTTGGAAACAAGTGTTGTTGATAGGGATTAACCCGTTGATGACTGAATAAGTTTTCATAACCGGGGAAGGACCCATACTTTTAACTGACTCTATGCATATTAATGATAAACTTGCCGTCAGCAGTCTTCCTTCAGAGTTTTAGGTTTAATAGGTAACTTCCCCGACGGCAAGTTTTTCTATTTCCCCCCAGTTGATCCTCCGTCAGATTTATGAAATTGTTCCCGTTGCGTACAGACTTGTACAATTCCGGACAATTTTAACACATTCAGCAGATCGGTCAAAAAATCTAAAAATCAGATAAAGAGCCATATAAGTCGATTGGCATGATAAATGGAGATAAGAAGTCATATTGTGAATGTACAGGGAAGGTACAAAAAACAGATAAGATGATTTTAGATCAATACCTGATTTCACGGAACTATCAGCAGCACATCGATGAACGCCACAACCTCGAATTATTCAAAAATCTGCTGCAGCCGCATTTCCTGTTCAATTCCCTGAACAATCTCTATGCACTTTCGCTCAGGCAATCAGATCAGACCCCTGGTGCAATTGCCGGACTGTCGCATCTGCTTGAAAAAGTAGTGACCTATTCCAGGAAAGATCTGATCAGTCTGGGTGAAGAAGTGGCACTGGTTGAAGATTACATCGCGCTGGAGAGATTCTGGCTGGGAGAGTACTCTTTCCTGCTGGATTTCCAGGTCAAGGGAGATGTCACCGATGTTTCAATACCACCTCTGGCCATCTATACCCTTATTGAGAATGCTTTCAAACATGGAATCAGAAAGTGTAATGGCCAGGGTTGGATTACCATTCACCTGGTGGTTAAAAAGGATATGGTTTTGCTGAAAATCAGAAACTCCATTGAGAATTGCGATCATTCAGTGGATGGTGAAACTCCGGTACACACCGGGTTGGGAATTGAAGCTGTTAGAAAACTCCTGGATGGCTCCTTCAGAAAATCCTACTACCTGGAGGCCCGTCCTATCGGCAATGTTTATGTTGTTGATCTTATTATCGGGCGGTCCGCTGCCTGATCACTGTCACAGTCATTGACAGTTGTTGAAGACCCCTTTAAACTCTTTTAACTGTAGTTGATTGATTTGTTTTTTCAACCAGGATGCATTGCATTAAATTTATTTGTAATAATCAACAGGTATCGCTATGAAAACAAAGGTTGGTATTATTAACAGGTTGACGGCCATTGCCGTAGGTCTGTTTGCATTCACTATGTTTGTTTTGGCAGATGGTGAATCAGCAGAGGTGTTCCTTACCGGAACTTCAAACTCTTCCGCAGGTGATTTCGTGGTACAAACCACAAATGATTTGTTTCACTACCAGGGAAAGGAGTATGAAGTATTTCGGGTTTACTATGATAATCCGGATATGAATATGAAAATCGCTGTAAACACGACAGATGGCAAGTGCAAATCATTTGTCGCCTATAATGGCGAGTTCATGTTTTTTTACAACTGTAGTAAAGACGGATTTGGGGTACGTAAAGTGATGTTTTCAAACCCCTGGGTGAAAGATGATTTTGATGCCCAACAATTTCATGACCAAACGGTACTGATAAGAGACCGGAAGGTCGAAAAAAAGGAGGCTGTAGGACTTATCGCGGCTTATGTCCCACAATTAAAAGGGTAACCACTTGGACCAAACAAAAATGGCCGGCGGATTTCCACCGGCCATTTTTGTTTGTAACATACAGGAATTCATGTTTTTAACATCTTTTATGCAATCATCCGCTTTCGAACAAATGTGTTCATTTCCGGTCGGATTTAACAAATTTTACAATTTTAATATAATGTACATAAGTATCACATAAAGAGAGAAATACATCGTTTGGCACAGCTATTGAAAAATAGGTAAGCAGAATCAAAAAATAATATCACAAAACTCAATTACCATGAAAACAAAAGCTAATTTATTTAAGAGAATCGCTGCTGTCACCCTTTCGCTGATGTTCGTTTCAACCGCATTGTTTGCCGATGGTGAGGCAAATGAAGTCTTCCTGAGCGGAACCACTAATACTGCTGCAGGAGATTTCGTGGTTACAGGAACCGATGATGTTTACCACTTCCAGGGTGAAGAGTACAAGGTATTCAATGTTTATTATGACAACCCCCAACACAACATGAAGATTGCTTTTGTTGAGGGAGAAAATTGCAGGAGCTATATCGCCTATACCAACGGGTATTGGTTCAGATACAGTTGCACGAAAGAGGGATTTGGCGTTCGCAAGGCTATGTTCAACAGTGCAGCCGTAAGGGATGAGTTCAACCATTTGGAGTATCGTGATCAGAGCGTCCTGATGAAGGGCCGTAAAATTGAGAAGGACCAGGCAATTGGTCTGATCGCAGCTTATCTTCCCAGGCTCCAGAGTTAATTCTAATCTACAGGGATCAAAGCATCCCCCGGTAAATAAAATGAGGGTGTCCCGGAAGGGTCACCCTCATTTGCATTCTGAGGAATTCTTATTTTTGACGTGCTTGTACAAGTGAGAGGATTTATTTACTTTTGACCTGCTTTAAGCCAAAACCGGAGAGGTGGGAGAGTTGGCTTAATCCACCAGTTTGCTAAACTGACGTACTCGATTAGGGTACCGGGGGTTCGAATCCCCCCCTCTCCGCAAAGCAATGAAAACCCTCGGCTAAAGCTGGGGGTTTGTTGTTTTTCGGCGAGCCTTGAAAGCTTGCTTTCAAAAGCGAGGAGAAAAACAACAAACCGGGATACGCAAAGCGTATACAGGGTTTTTATTTCTTTGTAGGTCTCCCTTTAAGGGATCACGTCAGTAATCCTCCCTTCAGGGAGTAGCGGGCGTGCCCCTCTCCGCGCAGGTTTGACCTTTGTAAAAGGTCCAGCTGACCCCATTCACCTCCAGATCATCCCATTCATCACACTCCTCTTTGGTCCAGCCATCCTTGCAGTAGGTGCTATTATATTCTGCACTGTAGCCTGTACAAACACCAGTGCTCATTTTTTCGCAGTTACTGCCGAGTAAGAGCAGGCATGTAAAACCCCCTAGAAAGAAAATCTTACGTACGGTTTTCATTATCATGTTATAAGTTCATTAAGGAATCGTAGATGAATATAAAAGTAGGGAATATTACTTCCCAAGTCAATGATTCTGATCTAGGACAGTTTTTCTATCTTAGCAGCAATAAAAACCTTGAAGGATGAAAATTGTATCACTCTCGGAGATTGAGAAAAAAGAGGTTCATATGGAGGGCGCTGTTGGCGCCTGGAAACAACTTCCCCTGGGTAGCAAGGAAGGTGCGCCCGTATATTCATACAGGGTTTTCACGGTTGAAGCGGGTGGTCATACGCCCTATCACCAGCATCCCTATGAGCATATGAACTATATCATCGAGGGTACCGGAGCACTGGTAAATGAAAAAGGGGAAGAAACCCTGTTGAAGGCTGGTGATTTTGCCCTTGTTAACCCGGACGAAAAGCATCAGTACCGCAACAAGGGTGATAAACCCTTCAAGATGATCTGCGGGGTACCGAAGGAGTTTGAGTAGCATTGTGGGGTTTATCAGAACACCCAATAATAACATCCATTGTTTGAAAAAGGCAGGTAGCTCATCAACCTTCAGGAATAAAACGAAAGGCAAATCATGAAAATGCGACAAACTGAAATCTCTCGAAGGAAATTCATTACTAACAGTGCTGCCCTGGCAGGGACCGCCATGCTATATAATCCCTTACTTGCAGTGGAACCTGCTGCAAAGAAAATAAGAATGGGAATTGTAGGAGGCGGGTTCGGAAAATCATTCTTTTGGCATGAACATCCTAACTGCATTGTTGAGGCGGTCAGTGACCTCAGACCGGAGCGGAACAAGGGCTTGATGGAAACCTACCAATGCAGCAAGTCCTTTCATTCCCTGGAAGAAATGGTGAAGGATAAAAAAATTGATGCAATTGCTGTTTTTACAGAAGGTCCTAACCATGTAAAGCATGTGATAGAATGCATGAAACACGGCAAGCATGTGATCAGCGCCGTTCCTGCCTGCTGGGGAACCATTGAAGAAGCAGAAAAACTCCAGGAAGCTGTCAGGAAGTACGGGATGACTTATATGATGGCTGAAACCAGTTATTACCAACAGACTACCATCTCTGTGCGTAAAATGTTTGAAAATGGTGAATTCGGGGACCTGTATTATTGTGAGTCTGAATATCAACATGATGGATTGGATTCTTTATATGTGGAGAACGGTAAAAGGACCTGGCGTTACGGTTTGGCCCCGATGCATTACCCTACCCATTGTGTGGCACATATTACGGGTGTAAGCGGAGAGCGGCTGACAGAGGTGGTCTGTCATGGGTGGGGGGATGATTCCCCTTACCTGAAAGACAACATATATAAAAATCCCTTCCACAACGAATCCGCTTTTTTTAAGACCAGTGAAGGGAACAGTTTCAGGGCCAATATATGGTGGAAGGGGGCGCACCTGGGTGAGGAGAGGGCCAACTGGATCGGGACCGATATGAGCTTTTATTCTGGCGATGGCCGCAGTGGTTCGGTCCTGGTTAAAAAAAGCAGGGAGACGGGAACAGACGATGCGGGATTTGTCCAGAGCAGGCCGAACCTGGAAGCATATGATCAGCCCGAATGGTGGGATACTGATATGTTACCCGAACCTTTGAGGCATAACAGCGGTCATCATGGGTCCCATACCTTTCTTACCCATGAGTTCATTGATGCTCTGCTGAATGAACGAAAACCAACTGTGGATATCAATGAAGCACTTGCCTATACAGTACCCGGGATCATTGCCCATGAATCCGCGTTGCGAGGTGGGGAACTTTTAAAGATCCCCCAGTTTTCTATCTAGACTAATTGCCATAATTCAATACCAGGTAATACCCCGAAGTATTTGCACCTTGCAGGCAGGTCGTTAAATCAGCCTCCCGAATCCTGTTTATTTTCCCACAACCAGGATGCAAAAGCTGTCTTTAACCTTTTAGCATTGTGGTATCAACCGTCATGGCTCTTGTCCCCTCTTGGGCGGGGACGGTCACAACAAGCTTGAATTCTCCCTGTGTGGACCGGTTAATGATGGATAATGTGCCCTCACCAATTGTCACGCTGGCGATCACTTTGCACATTTCGATATCCAATACAAACATGGTTTTATTTGAACACGTTGAAAAGATGAGGTGATTCACGTTATCAATCCCCATTGACTTCTTTGATTTTTCGTTCATACCTTATAACGAGTAGATTCCAACTTTGAATGAGGCTGTTATGAAAGAATAAGAATAATTCCTGATTATCCGCGAGCAAGGTGGAACAATTCGTTTGTCCTCCCATAGAGAGGATTGTAGACTGAGAAATCCTTCAAATAAATACGATCCTTTTCATTTATCCTACAGGCCACAATTGAGCTAACTTTTTTCTTAAATAATGGGGAAATCTTTTTAAAATTAAATTTAGCCGGATTGGGCCGTTCGCTGTGCTTTGCTTCGACCAGGAAAACTTCCCCTTTTCTCTCAATAACAAAGTCAATTTCAACTCCGTTTGTATCTCTGAAGTAGAAAATATCTTTTCCCGCAGTGAATCCTTCTTTCAAATATTCAGATAAGACAAAATTTTCCCAGATGTTTCCAAGGTGAAGTGATTTCTCCAGGATGTCGAGCGAATCAATATTTAACAGGGCGCTTACCAATCCGTTGTCACAGAAATAGAGTTTGGGAGTTTTAATGATTCTTTTCCCAAGATTATTGTGATAAGGTGGTAATAGTATAATCAATCCTGAAACCTCCAGCGCATTCACCCAGGCTTTTACAGTATTCACAGCGACACCAACCTCTTTGGATATCTCTGAATAGTTCAGTAATTGTCCGATCCTAATTGCCAGCATGGATAGAAAGCGTCTGAAATCTCTCAAGTTGGTAACATTAAGAATTTGCTTTAGGTCTCTTTCAAGATATGTCTGAATGTAATCATCAAAGAATTCGTTCGCATCAAGCTTCTTAGCCCATAATTCCGGGAATCCACCTTTCCACAATAAATCGCTCTTGTTCTTCAATAAACTTGTTCTGCTTAATTCTCTTGCACTTAATGTACCTAGGTTTAAAATTCTTACCCTTCCAGTAAGTGATTCACTGACATGTTGCATAAGTTTGAATTGCTGGCTTCCGGTTAAAATCCATTTACCATTCATACTCCTGTTTTCATCGATAGGAGTATGAATAAGCAGAGATCTTATTTGTCTCAGTAGTGACCGATGGCTGATACTACCAGTACAAGCACTTTATCTTCATATACTTTGTAGATGATCCGGTCTTTCTTGTTTATTCGTCTTGACCAATATCCGGACAATCGATATTTAAGCGGTTCAGGATTTCCAGTTCCTTCATAGGGAGTATCTGACAATTCCAGGAAAATCTTTTCGATTCTCCTGATATCAGATTTATTGCCTGATTTGTAATGCAGTTGTAATTCCTTTCTGGCTTTGGAGGAGACCTCTATAATATACTTTCCCATATATTATCGGGATCTTTGATGCTGGTAGTCTTGCGCTTTGAGTAATCTGCCTCAGCTTCCCGTACAATTTGAACTAAGGTATCATTGACAGACAATCGGTCGGCATCGTTCAGTGGTACGATCACGTAGGCCTTATCCTTACTGCGTTGAACAATGATCTGTTCATTCTGGTCCACCAGGTCAAAATACTTCTTCTGATGGTCTCTGAATTCTCTGCTACTAACTATCACCATATTCAAATATTATGTACCAATACGGTACAAAGTTATTGAATTTTCGAATTTAAGTCAACCTGGCTATATGAATTTATAAAGAAATTCTATCAGGGGAACGTGTTGAATTCCTTCATGGCTGCTTCCAGAATACCTGGTCAATTCCGAAGGTGGATGGCATTCATCTTTCATTAGGAATAAACCATTCCATAAACAAGTTTTCCGGGTTTTTAGAATCGGGCAACCTGTCATATTTTAAATAGGAGGGGCCTGTACCATGTGAAATGCTATGATCCTCAAGGTGATTGGCTATGGTTAATGAAACTTGCTGGAATTGCTCAACTGTACAGCAGAGTTTGTACCTGACATATCGCCCGCCCCCGATTTTTGTCTTAAAATACTTATTGACGCTCGGGTCGATCCCCGGCCGGGGTACAATCACAGCGTCATAACGGTTTGCCTTACCGGAGGTAACATTCTGACAAACATGAAGTGTGGCATAATAATTAAAATCCTCTTCGCTGAACCCGTTTGTCTTCAGATAACCGGATACATCTCCCCATACAGAATAGATCTCTTTGCTAAAGTAATCTCCAATACCTGGAAAAACAATTGCCTGCTGTTCGGGCAATTGGATCCTGTCAAAATTCAGAGACAGATAATTCCTGACTTCGATTTCGCTCAAAGATTTTCTGAACTGGTTATTTTCCCGGTATAATCTGGGCGAAATGTAAAGGATCTTCTTGAATGCTTTATTAAACGAGCTGTCCGTTGAGTAGCCAACCAGAAATTTTATCTCTGATATGGGTAATTTAGAAACCGCAAGCAGATAAGCAGCAGTTTCAATCCTTTGCCGCATGAGGTATGAACCTATAGCCTCACCATACTCTTCCTTAAATTTCCGGTGCAGGAAAAACGGTGAATAACCGGATACTTTACTTAGAGAATCCAGTGTTATTCTGCTATCCAGGTTATTGCTGATGTAGTTAAGTAATTCCGGATACATTTAAATAAATTAACAAGTCATAGATCATTTTGTTTCAATTCCGGCCTGGCCTCTACTTTTCATGATAAGCAAGATTGGACAAGTATCCTTGCCATCCGGACTGTAATTTTGGACCATGAAATGTAAATAATCATTAAGAACATAGTCGGACATGAAACCAAATCGAACAGACATTTATGCAAGGATTCACAAAGGCTTAAGGAAAGCCCTATTCGAATTCTCGGAGTTGGCCGGAAAGGTAAATCCCGGAAGCACTCATGAAATAGACCATTTAAAAACGCTTGGCAGGAGGGTGTTTGAATTTCTCGAATTACATGCAGAGATTGAAGAGAAATTTCAGCTTCCGCTTCTGGAGGCACAGAATCCCGATTTTGTCACCACTGATCATGATGAACATCAGCAATTGGAAGGAATAATCACAGTCCTTAAAGAAGCGCTTGATCAATTGTCCCCACACCGAAGTGAGGAAGGTGATTTTTACCAATATTATCTTGTGTTGAATGAGTTTATAGGAAAATACCTTCTTCATATGAACCATGAGGAAATGGTTACAGCAGAGCTCTTTTTGGAATACTGCCAATATGAGGATATGCTAAGTACCATTGAAGCGATCAATGCCTTTACCACACCGGATCAAAAGTTATTGGCTTTGAGCTATTTTATGCCAGCAATTTCACAACAGGAGAGGATTGTTTTTTTGGCTGGAATAAAAGCTAAAAATCATCATGCTTTCAAGGAAATGATGAAACAAATGCAACCATTGTTCTCTGATGAGGACTGTGTTGATCTGGTTAAAGGGTTAAGAGACAGTGCTTAATTATATTTACCCAGATTTCAAATAATGCTCTAAACGTTAAACAAAACCAAATCTGAATTGTTAAGGCAAAATAAATTTTGTTTAATTGATTTTCTGATTCTTAAGTATAAAATAAAAACTATGAAAAAAATAATGTCATTTAGCCTGTTACTGATTTCAATACAGGTTATTTCCGCCCAGGAACCGGAAGAATATAAGCTTAGGTTATCCTATTCTCTTCTTGATTTTCCGCAAAATTTTGAATCAAGCGGAAATTACCCTTCCATGATACAGTCCATCGAATTATCGAACGACCTGTACGATTTAAGTTTTTGGGGGATCGACGCTTTAGGCAATGTGATCATCCGGAACCGGAAAAACACCAAAGGCGGAACCATTGCCAACGCGGGCTTTAAGTACCTTGCCGGGCTGGCCTTTTCATACTATGGAAGTGAGCTCCCTATACCACTTGGAGTCTTTACCCATGAAGAATTCCACCGGTCTGTACTTGGTATCAATGGACTATCTGCCCTGAATGGAAACTGGCTTTTGAATCGCTGGGACGGAACTGTTTACGGATTGACGGATGAAGAGCTAACTACCCTGAAGCAGGACAATGTGAACGGCCTGTTGTATTCCTATGTAAGTGGAGTGCAATCGGAAAATCTTATGACCCAGATGAATGTCATTCAGGATTTTCATCATGAACGTACCTTCTATAAAAATCCATTCTATTTGTACAATGCATATTACGTATGGAATTACTTCAATTTTTCAACAAGCCCCTCCAGTGATTCCGTGAAAATACTTGCTCCGCCCCATGAAGACCAGGATCCCTATTTTCGAGACTATGCCGGAGCAGATCTTACTGCCTGGATCTACGATATGTTCAGTCCGGATATTGTCTATACGGAGCGCGATTTATTTCCCGGTGGAGAGGGGATCAACCGGAGGATTGGATTTAGTGATCTGACCACCGAGGGCCAGGATTATCTCATAAGGCAAAAACAGCTTTCCTTATTCAATTTCCTGAATCCCTCCATTTTCCTGATCAACCGGATTAGAGTTACGGATCATTTTAATTTTCTGTTTTTCACGCAATATAGCCCTACTCATTTCGGAAATGATATCGCTTTGTTTATTCCGTTTCAAATCCGTTCTCTGAATCAACTGGTTGCTTTTCATAATTATAACAACCTGGAGAAAAGTTTCATTGGTATTCAGTACGGTATCTATGAACTGAAGCCGTTAGCCAACAAAAAGTTTGAAATTGGAGGCAATGTTAACTTATGGCAGCAACCATCTGAACAAAGCTTTTATGATCTGGAGGGGAAGTTTGGCGGGGCGATTGAGCTGCAGAGCAGTTATCATTTCGCGAAAGGATTCTCAGCTAATATCGTTGCAGGCTATAAGAGCGCCGGGTGGATGATTGGTACTCCTTATCTTGATCAAAGATTTAGTCTCAGACTCGGAATAAATTACTACCTTTTACATAATTAAGGAATACAATCAGAAAGTATTTTTATTGTTTCACTAAAAATGCAATTATATGAAGACTATCCTTTTAATCTCCGTGTCCATTTTAGCATTGATCAGCTGTACTTCCCAGAAGGGGAAAGATGAGATTGCAGTTAATAATCTTTCCGGAACCGAGCTAATTGCGAGGGGGAATTATCTTGTTAACATCATCGGGTGCCATGATTGCCACACACCGAAAATTATGACTGAAAGAGGACCTGTGCCTGACACCCTGAATATCATGGCGGGACATGTTGAAGGCGACTTGTCAGCCCTAGTCAATAAGGAGGCTCTTTCAGATTGGGCGTTGTTTAACGGGAGTTTAACGGCAGCCGTGGGTCCCTGGGGCATATCCTATTCTGCGAATTTAACCTCTGACGCTTCGGGAATCGGGAGCTGGACCGAAGAACAATTTATCATGGCTATGAGAGAGGGAAAGTATAAAGGCATCCAGAATTCAAGAGACCTGCTGCCTCCAATGCCCTGGCAGAATTTTGCCCATATGAAGGACGAGGACCTGAAAGCCATTTTTGCCTATTTAAAAAGCACTAAACCTGTTAGGAATGTAGTACCACCGGCTGTGAGTCCGGAGGAATTAGACCTGAAGTGATAGAAAATTTTATTCATATTTAAGGATAGTGGCAGGATTGGTTCTGGCAGCGATCCAGATATTGTAACTTATTGTAGCAGAAGCAACGAGGAAGATAATCAGTGTTCCGAGCAGAAATTCACTAACCTGTAAACCGTATTTATAAGCTCCGGGAATAATCCTGTATACATACCAGGCTGCGGCCCATGAGAAGATCATCCCGATGAAGATCAGTTTAAGGAACTCCATAGCCAGACTCACATAGAGCCTGGAAACTGAGAAGCCCACCACTTTTTTCATGCCGATCTCCTTCATCTTCTTCCTGCAATAATACAATACCAGTCCGAACAATCCGGCCGAGGAGATCAGGATGGAAAATCCCGCGAACAGGAAGCAGATATTACGGAACAATCCCATGCCCTGATATGCGGATTCATTCAGCATCAGGTTTTCAAAAGGTTCAAATTCGAATGCATCGGTTGGAAAATATTCTTCAAACCTATCACGGATGATCTGCTCGGCTTCCCTCTTTTTACCAGGTTCATACCGGATGGTGTACATTCCGCTAAGAGAAGCGGAATCCCCTTTTAATAGAAAGGTATGCGGCTCAATTTCATTTTGTACCGACTGTACCACATAATCCTTTACCACACCGATCACCTCCCTTTCATTATTGCCGTTTCGTATTTTCATGCCCAGTGGTTCCTCCCAGCCAAAAATCCTGACTGCGGTCTCATTGACAAGACATTTATCAATATCGGAGGGGTAGTCTCTTGAAAAGGATCTGCCCGATACGATATGGATTCCATAGGTATCAAAGAAATCGTAGCTTATATTGCTTTCCCTTACAAATACCTTATCATCAGGCAATGCCCCTTCCCAGCTCATATCATTTCCTTCCCCGAGGATAAAAGGTACATAGTCGGAGAAACAGGCCTCTGATATCTCTGGATGATCAAGCAATCTCTCCCGCACTGGGTCAAAAGAGCCATGCTGGTAGGTTCTAATGTTACTTACAAGAAGATTCCTGCTATTAAATCCCATGTCTTTGGTTAGCATATAGTTGGTCTGCTTGAATATGATAAAACTCACAATGACAAGGAAAAGTGAGATAGAGAATTGCATGGTCACCAGTACTTTCTTGAGTGAAAGTCCATTGTGCTCTACTTTTATAAATCTTTGTTTCAGGGCCTGTACAGGATTAAAGTGAGATATGATAAAAGCCGGATAAAGCGATGAAAGGAGACCTGTCAGTAGTGCGGTGCCCGCAACAACTCCCAATAACTGCGTATTGGCGAACACCTTCAATCCAAGGTTGTCGCCAAGGATCCTGTAAAACAGAGGCATGCTGTAATGGGCTACAGCCAGTGCGAGAACGGCACAGATCAATGTTTCAAATACCGATTCCCCCACATATTGCAGCCATAATTCCCGGTGGGTGTAACCCACGCTCTTCTTAATCCCGATCTCCTTTGCACGGGATGTCGCATCGGCTGTCTGAAGATTGATGAAATTGATGGAGGTAAGAATGAGGATCAGAACAGCAATTAATAATAATAAACCGATGGCAACCATCCATGTGGGTTCGAAAAAACCATTGAGATGCAATTTGGACAAAGGCCTGAGATAGGGATGATGATATTCACGGTAATCTTTGAGCGTGTTGTAAATTTTATCATTCACCTCGCTGTAACTGGCATTCTCTCTAAGCAGTGTATAAACCTGGAATGTATAACGCCAGTAATTGGTTTCATAATCCATATTACCTGTATACTGGCTATAGTCCAGCATGGGAAGGAGATATTCGGGTCTCCAGTCAGAATTTTTGGGTAGATCTTCATATACCCCGGTTACGGTCAGGGCGATCTTATTTTCAATATAGAGGGTCCTTCCAACAGCTTTACCCTGCGGAAAGAACTTGAGTGCGTCTGATTTTGAAAGCACCACGGTGTTGGGCTCGGAAAGTGCATTTACCGCAGAACCTTCAATAAAATGAAATGTAAAGATCTTGAATATGGCAGGATCAGCAAAGAATCCCATTTTCAGAAGTACCGGTGTGGACCCTTGTATCGAAAAGAAATACCCATCTATATTTCCTTCCCCGGCATTGTGGACCAGGGCCGTGCATTCCACTTCCGGAAGTCTGGGAAGGTCCTGTCTCCCGAGTGCGGCGGTTATGCTCGAGGAGTGTTTGGATACACTCAGAGGCACATCCATAAAGACCTGTAGCCTGTATATACGGTTGTAATGAAGGTTATGTTTATCGTAGTTCAGGTTGTACTGGATGAAGAGGCTCAGTAAAACAAATGCCGTATACCCGGCAACCAGGTTGAGCAGGTTGATTCCCGAGAGGAGTTTATTATTCAGCCTGCGCCTGAAAAAGATGTTGAAAAATTGAGTTTTCATAGGAAAGGTGATTAGGCAATGTGAAAATGCTGATCCCTGCGTTCGATGAGTACCTGGCCGTCTAACAGGTTCACCACACGGTGGGCACGTGCAGCATGCATCTCCGAGTGGGTGACCATGACAATGGTGGTCCCGGCAGTGTTAAGTTCTTCAATAAGCTGCATCACCTGTTCCCCATTCGCTGAATCGAGGTTTCCCGTTGGTTCATCTGCCAGGATCAGCTTTGGATTTGCAACCACGGCCCTGGCAATGGCCACCCGCTGTTGCTGTCCACCCGAAAGTTGCTGGGGAAAATGATCCCTTCGGTGATTGATCTGCATTTTATCCAGAACCGAGGAAACCATCTCTTTCCTTTCAGAGAACTTTACGCGCAGGGCTAGCAACGGAAGTTCAACATTCTCATAGACTGTCAGCTCATCGATCAGGTTAAAGCTCTGGAAGACAAATCCGATTTTGCCTTTACGCATCCTTGTTCTGCCCATCTCATTCATTGCCGATGTGGGTGTACCGTCAAAATAGTACTCTCCGCTGTCGGGGCTATCCAGCAAGCCGAGTATGTTCAAAAGGGTGGATTTACCACAACCAGAAGGCCCCATTACTGCAACAAATTCTCCCTGTTTGACTGAAAAGTTGACTTCTTGCAATGCCGATGTCTGAATCGTCTCAGTTCTGAATATTTTGGAAAGATTTTCTGCACGTATCATTGTTATTGTTTTCAATATCCGTTGCCAATAACATGCCGGTTTTATTAAAATGTTAAATATTAATGCTTTAGCTATAAAGTGTCTCTAAAGAATTGTAAAGAAATCTTACACCCGGGCGTAAAAATTCATTACATTTGGGAGGTAATTCACGCATATGAAAACAGGGAAAATCCTGATTGCGGACGATAACCGCAATGTCCTCAATGCACTGTCTCTCTTTTTACCCGTTGAGTTCGATCATGTAAAGACCATCCAGCAACCAGGCCGTTTGATCGCGGAAATGGAATTGATGGATTATGACGTAGTCCTTCTGGATATGAATTTCACCTCCGGACAACAAACCGGAAATGAAGGCATTTTCTGGTTGAGAGAGATCAAATCGAAATTTCCCCTGGTAGAGGTGGTGATGTTTACAGCCTATGGTGATGTTGAACTTGCAGTGAAAGCCCTGAAAGAGGGAGCCTCGGACTTTGTCGTCAAACCCTGGGATAATGAGAAGCTGGTGGCCACCCTTCACGCTTCCTGCAGGATCAGCCGGTCGAACCGGGAACTGACCGGCATAAAAAAGAAGGACAAACAACTTAGTCGGGAATTGAACCGGGCAGGGGAGGTGATCTTTCAGTCGGAGGCGATGATGAAAGTAATGAAGATGGTAGAGAAAGTCGCGCCGACAAACGCGAATATCCTGATAACCGGTGAAAATGGAACGGGTAAGGAGCTCATAGCCAGGGAAATTCACAGGTTATCGGATTTCGCATCCGGTTACTTTATTCTTGCGGATTTGTCGGCACTCAGTGAAAGCCTGTTCGAATCGGAACTTTTCGGGCACGCCCGGGGTGCATTTACCGGGGCCATGGAGGATCGTGATGGGAAGTTCCTGATGGCGCAGGGCGGTACGCTGTTTCTCGACGAGATCGGTAACATACCTTTGCATCTTCAGGCAAAGTTGCTCACTGTACTGCAGACCAGGAGCATCACCCCGGTGGGATCCAACCGGACCATTCCACTTAACATCCGGTTGGTCTGTGCCACCAATAAATCAATTGATCAGATGGTCAGCACCGGTAGTTTCAGGGAGGATCTGCTATACCGGATCAATACCATCCGGATCCATATGCCAGCGCTGCGTGAACGCCCCGAGGATATTCCGCTTCTTGTTAAATACTTCCTGGATTTATATGCCAGGAAATACAATAAACCCCCGGTCAAACCAGATGGTTCGTTAATGCAGTTACTACTGAAGTTGTCGTGGCAGGGTAATATCCGTGAGTTGAGACATGCCATGGAAAAAATTGTTATTCTTTCGGACCATGGTAACCCTGATCCCGAGAGTTATCCGGGAACAAGCGGTCTGGCGATGACCAATGATATTGAAGCGATGACCCTCGAGGAGATGGAAGAGAAAATGATACGCAGCGCGCTGGTGAAAAACAGGAATAATCTGACGGCCACTGCCGTAAGTCTTGGGATCAGCCGCCCTACCCTTTACAGTAAGATGAGCAGATATGGGATCTGAAAAAATAGCCTGGAAAAGGATCATCCTTTTGTTGGCAATGCTTTCTTCGGCCATTATAACCGGATTGATGATGAACAGCCCGAATCCTGATTATACGGTTTTGCCGGTACTTGTTTTGATCGTTTCCACTTTCTGGTTCCTGAGGAATATTCGAAGGAATGAGCAAAGCGTCAACCAGTTTTTCGATGCAGTGGGCAGTAACGATTTCTCCATCACTTTTGTTGAAACTGAACAAAATCCGTCTCTCAGAAAGTTACACGGGCAAATGAACCTTATCAACCGGAAGATCAGGGAACTCAGGCTCAGCAGTGAAGCCCGTGAAAAGTATTATCATGCCATTCTGCAGCAATCAACGACCGGCCTGGTGGTAATAAACCAGGAAGAGGAGATTGAAATGATCAACGAGGCAGCCGCCCGTTTTGCAGGGATATCACCCGCCTCAACCGATACCAGGCTGATGAGGATCAGGAATCCTCTGTTTTTTGACCAACTGCGCAACCTGGATCCGGGAAATCATTATACCTATCGTGACCAGAGCAGTGAACCGGAAAAAACATTCCTGTTTAAGGCCATAGAGATTAAAGTGGCAGAAAAACAACGAAAACTTGTTACAATTGAAAATATCAGGCGCGAACTGGACCATAAGGAACTGGAATCCTACCAGAGCCTGATACGCATACTTACCCACGAAATCATGAATTCGGTGGCACCGCTTACCTCGGTCTCACATACCCTCCAAAAACTGTTTTTCCGCGAAAACCGCCCTGTCGATCCCGGACAAATGGATTCCGCGCTGATTGCTGCGCTTATAAAGGGCCTGACCACCATAGATGAACAGGCAAAGGGATTGGTAAATTTCGTGAATAATTACCGCAGGCTTACAAAACTTCCCAATCCTGTGAAAGAGACCATTGATGTTATGGACTGGATGGACAAGTTGAGGATTCTTCTTTCGGAACAACTGGATCAGGCAGGCATTCATTTACAGATTTCGGTTGATCCAAATGTAAAGAACATTGTGGCCGATCGAAATCTTTTAAGTCAGGTCATTATGAACCTGGTCAATAATGCCAAAGACGCTTTACTGGACCTGCCCTCGGATCGCGAACTCCGCATCGGTATTTTCCGTTACGATAACTCCAATGTGTACATCAAAGTTTCCAACAATGGGCCGCCCATCTCACCTGAGAACCTCGAAAAAATCTTTATTCCCTTCTTTACAACGAAAGAAAACGGTTCCGGAATCGGCCTGTACATCTCAAGGCAGATCATCCATCTGCACAACGGTTTGTTATCAGTATCCAGCAGGCCCGGAGAAACTGTATTTGGGATTGAATTGAAAAGTTGATCTGTATCTCTTAAAAATTAATGGTCAGATACCTTCCGCTCCTTACCGTTTCAATGAACTGGTTCATGAATCTTGCAGCGGGAGCACCGTCCATGATATCATGGTCAAAGGAAGCGGTTTTAGGGAAAATTGATCATCAAACAAGCAGAACAAATCCCAGGAAACTATCCGAAAACACTCACAACGATGCGGGAAACGGATCCGGAACGGTTGAAGATCATGGATGACAGTTCGGCAGACAGGGTATGGCCGGGAATGGCAGCCCTCTCGCCATGTTGATATTCCACCAGGATCTGTGCCTCTTTGGCCCTGGTGTAGATGATAGGTATTCCGCACATTGTGAACCCCAGCTGACCGGGGTTCAGGGATATGTTTTGTTCTGCCAGGGACCACTCTTCCCGGGTTGACAGGAATTCAGCATCCGACAATAAGGTTGGATGAAAGGTGATACAACCCTTTTCCACCGATACGCCCAGCTCGCCAAACCGGCTGATGATATCTTCTTTCACCTGTCCGGTCATCCCCGGTTGCTGCACACCCGCAAATCCGGGAGTATGAGAATAAGGATCGATGGGAAAGGCTCCGTATTCAAAGGGTGATTTCATCACCCCGATTCCCTCCTCAATCTGATCCAGGTGTGCTTTGAGCCTTGAAAGTATTGCAGCCCCGGCACCTTCACGGGTTGCACGAACATGGACTTCCTGAACGGCCAGCATCAGTTTGGAAACCATGTGCCAGTAAATGCTTCCCAGTCCTTCGTATTTAAAAAAGGATCCGGATCGCCCGGTAAACTGTTTATGATGAAAGGTTTCCATAAAGGCATCGCATATCAGGTCTCTTTCAGTCTGCTGGATTCCTTCAATCCCCTTCAGAACAAACTTCAGGTCATTTACATTTCTGAAGCTGCCGTTAAAGTGGATGGCTCCCTCTTCATCTTGCTCAACGATCCTGTGATTTCCGGATTGGATCTCGGCGCTCAGGAATCCCGATTGTTTGATGATCCCGGAGTTTAAAAGGTTCTTTTCCAGATAGGGTTTCAGCTCCCTGTCTGGGTACAATGTATAGGAGCGCTGATCGGTCCTGTACATCCTGCTGCTTCTCAGTGCATCCAGCACCTCCAGTGTTTCCGCTACGGATAAATATCCTGAACTGATCACGGCCACCTGCCCTTCGAGCATTTCCACAAGGGGGTGAATGCTGCAGGAATGATCTCCGAATTCTACCAGGTTGTATGAATGGAAGAGTTTGTCTTCCCGCCGGTTGGCTGCAATGGTATGATCCACAAAATCGAGGCAGTGGTTTGTAAATGCAAGAAGATCCTTCCCGGAAATCAATTCCCTGTGATCCATCCCTTTGTTTTGATAGACGGCTTCCCTGTAGAGGGATCCCGCGGATCCAAGGGCATCGGTTATCCTGCGCCTTTCTGTATTGTTTATCGTGCCCCGGAGCAGTGCCCTGTTTTGCTTCAGGATTTCGAAAACCTCGAGGAAAAAGCCGTGGACTGCCTGTGTGAGTGTAACATTTTCTCCTTCAGGTGTAAAAATCTTCAGCAACATTCCCAAAAAGCGCCTGATGTAATACAGGGTAACCATGGACAGCCCGTTTCCCACCAGCGCATTGTTTGCATCATTCCATTCGGGCCGTTGGGTATTCATCCAGATACCTCCCCCGGGAACTAAGTTACTCAGCTTGGTGAGCAGGATTACCAGCAACTTCTCGGTTAAATTGACCCTGTGGATCTCCGGACCCGCGGTAACCAGCTTTCCGTCTGATCCCAGACCGGCGACACGCCGGTCAATGGTCTGTGCCAGCTGTTCATCAAAAATAATGGTATCCCGCGGATTGTCCAGGATGGAAGCATAGGGTAAAATCCTGTAGGGAACATTGGCGTACACGAACAGGTCCCTTGACAGAAACCCGCGGATTTTCCCGGGATGGTATTTCAGGGAAAGTTCCATGAGTTTTACAAGATAGATAACCTGGTGGTCGCCCCAGTAGCCAATATTTGACCAGGGATCCATGGGGTCCAGTACCTCCCAATCGAACCCGTCCCTGGTGATCCGGTATGGATTATAGCCATCGATGGTGGAGGCATTCACAAATTTGAAAATAAAACTCTCGACAAAGCCCGGGAAAGAGATGGAAAGTGCTTCCCAGTTCTGAAAGATATCCCGCCAGTTACCCTGGTAGCTGAAACTTTGATCTCCAGTCCCGGTTTTCACATCGATGGAGAACCTGTTCCATGGCCGGCTCGGATCGCCGTGCCGGCGGCTGAATGTGAGCGGCAGGTATTCGTACACAAGCCTGAGGAAATCATCATCATGTTCCCCGGCGTAGGACAAAAGTTCCCGGTAATCAATAAATTCATCCGAAAGGCCTGAAATGAACCCCAGGTTCCGTTGATAAACCTTTCTGTTCCAACGGGCAATGAAATCAGAAAAATCCTTGACCTGCACATCATAACCATTAGGGAAAATCCCGCCCCGCATGATGTTGAACAATGTATTGGAATAATGTCGTGCCGATTTTAATGTATTGCCCGTATGCTGGATCCCATCGGCTAGACCCACCAGGTTGATAAGCCTCCGGGTACCCTTTTGAACATCCTCCAGCACATCTTGCATGATATTGCCAGACCCTAATCTATTTAAGGTTGCCGGCACATCGGAAGGACCCTGGTTGATGTCTGCAACCAGTATCCAATCATGTGATTCTTCCGGTTGCAATCCTACCTGATCATATATAAGATAGGCCCCCCGTTTTCCTTTCAGGACCTTTTCAGTGTGGGGAATGACCCCTTCACGGAAGGCTTTTAACTGGTTTTCAGAGAGCAGGTACCTGGGATTCTTCAACCCTGTTGCCCAGACAGTTGTTGCTTTGAGGGCCTCACTGGGCTCAGCCTTATCAGAAATAATGGAGCTGAGGGTATAGATGCCCATTCCGCCTGGTTCATGGAGCTCACACTTTTTATAGCCATCCACCAGCGTACTCATGTTCGACTGCAGCATGGTATTGACCCCGTATGGCAATATGTTCCTGATCCCGTCGACGAAAGCAATTGTTGTTTTTCCGGATCCCAGGTTTGACAGGAATGATCGTTTTATAAACCCGTACCTGTCACTGTTCTGCCAGCTATACCGGTATTTTACCAGTAGGGTATTGTTGATAGCCTCGAAAATAAGTTTGTTGCCCGCCGTGCTCTTATAGAGGTTTCTTTCCACCTGGTAGATGTCCGGGAAACCGGTGTTGAAAGGCTCCCACAAAAAGGTGCGGGCGTCTCTTTCAATCAACAGGATACAGAGCGGTCCGGTGGTTGCAGAGGCATCATGTATTTTATCATCGGTGCAGTAGGGGAAGAGTGCATTTTCAGGATTTCTCCTGCCGCAGGTCAGTCCCCCGTTGCTTGAAATAAACATCCAGTGGTCGGAATCACTGACAATGGTCATAAAGAATGGGGACATTGCATCGTAATTGGAGATGCGGTAGAATTGCTCACCATCCAGATCAACAATGTTGCCCAGTACCGGTTTTGACTCAATACGCAGCGGGTTCTCCCCTAAAAACAGATCCCTGTTCATAACGTGACGATCATATCACCAGGAAAGGTATATTCGCAGTAGCAGTCTTGTTGCCCGGATCGGTTACATAGATATACAACCGGTATGCCCCTCCCACTTTTGGTACCGTTAACTCCATTTTTGCGGTCCCCTCAACCGAGAAGAAGGTTTCCGGTCTGGATTCAAAATCCCCACCCCATCCCAGGTCTGTGCTTTCGGGCATCATCTCCCACCTGTAGGTTAAGGAGTCCTGGTTATAATCCCTTGCAAACGCTTCCGACGTAAAGGAGCTGCCCGCACGAAGCCTGATGTTGTCATAGGCTGTCAGTCCATTGAGCCGGAGAGAATCAAGGGTGGGACAACGGTCCTCCGGCCAGGCTCCGTTCCAGATATAGTGCATGGCGTCCACCGTTTCGCCCGGATTTCCATTTTCCAGGAACATGCCGTACCAGGTGGGGGTGCGTTCCTGTTTCTGACCCCAGAGGAAGACGTAGGAGCCCAGGCAATTTACCGGATCAGAGGCAATGGCGATCTGATACCTCTCAATGAATGATTGGGCTTTTTCCTGGCTGGTGGGTTCAATGGCCACATCCCAATCAGTCTTGGCCACCTCCCAGTGGCCGGTTGCACCCCATTCGGTTACCATATAGGGGCCGTCCCATCCTGCATCTGCAATCCGGGTCTGGAGGTTTACAATGTCGCCGTACATCTGAATGCTCAGGAAATCAACATCGGTACAATTCGCTTTGATATAATCTACCTCACGCTTGCCGATACCTGCCAGGGTAAAGGTGGTCAGGTGGTTTCCATCCACCTCGTGAATCATTTTGGAGATGTCGTTGACCGCATCAAAGACCTTCAGGTTTTCGGCACCCAGGTTGATTTCATTGCCGATGGACCAGCCCAGCAGCGCGGGATGATCCTTGAACTTCAGGACCATGGCTTTCGTGGAGTCAAACTGTGCGGCTACCCATGCCTCATCGTTGTAATCATACCCATGCCTTTCTCTTCCCAGTTTCAGTCCCATGAGCACCTTCAAGCCATTTTGCTGGGCATCATCCAGCACGGATTGCTCGGTAGGACGTATCTCCTGATCCATCCATGTCCTGAAAGAATTCCCGCCATTGGCCGCCAGGGCAGCCACATCGCCTCCCTCGCATCCTGCTCCTTTTACAAAAAATTCTTCACCTTCCACATAAATGCGCCACTGGCTGAGTTCATTTTGCTTCAGTTCCACTTTCGAAACAGTCTCTTTCCGGGGAGATGTGTTGCATGCGCCCATGATCACGATCAGAATGAACAGTTGAATAATGTTATGTGCTTTCATCATTGTTGGTTTTAAATATTGTGGGGTCTCATTTTTTTGATCTTACCAGAAACTTTTCAAGTTCCTCGAGAGATTTGCCCTTTGTTTCAGGCAGGTATCGCAATACAAAGAAGAAACCAAGTACGGCAAAACCGCCATAGATGAAAAAAGTACCGGCATTGCCGATATTTGCAAGCTCCCAGGGCAGGAGGAGCTGAACCGTAAAACTGATTCCCGAATTGATAAATCCAGCGAATGAGATCGCAATTCCCCGCAACATGTTTGGAAACAGCTCTGAAAACAGGATCCACATCACTGGTCCCAGGGAGACGGCGAAGGAGGCCACAAAACCGATGATCCCGATAAGCACCAGCCACGAATTGATGCTGATGGCCTTGGCAATGATGGTACTCTGGTGTTTGATCACGGTCTTTTCTCCCAGGACCTCGGAGATAGCGCTTTTGAAATCAAGGTCGCTGTGGTAGGTTTTGCCTTCGATCTGCATCAGGGACTGGTATCCTTCCAGCTCGCTTAATTGATTAATCGATTCAGTGGTAAGTTTATATTCTGCCCCTTTAAAAACATATCCCAGTAAAAACATGGAGATGAATATGCCGGCCAGACCAAAGATCAGCAAAGGTTTTCGCCCCAGCTTATCCACGACCAGGATTGCCACCACGGTAAAAACAAGATTTGTCAGGCCAATGATGATGGCCTGAATAAATGAGGCATCCCGGCCAATCCCGGTTTGTTCAAAGATCATGGGTGCGTAGAAAAACACTGAGTTGATCCCGGTAATCTGCTGAAGAATGGCGATCACAACCCCGATGGTCAGTACAAACCGTAGTGCCGGTTTGAACAGCTCCCTGATATGAACCTTCGCCTTGTTTTTATCCTGTTCGATGCTATTCAGGATGTTATTCATCTCTTCCTCAGCCACCTGTTTGCTGGTCATCCTTTCCATGATGCCCAGGGCCCTCTCTTTAAGCCCGTGCATGATCAGCCAGCGGGGGCTGTCGGGTACAAAAAACAGGAATCCAAAATAGAGAATGGCCGGGAGTGCTTCCACTCCGAGCATCCAGCGCCAGCTGTACTGGCTGAAGTTCAGGGCCTGTGCCCAGGGTGCATCGGATTTTCCCCATTGAAGTATGAGATAATTGGTAAAGAATGCCACTGAAATACCGAGCACTATGTTCAGCTGATTGAATGAGACAAGTCTTCCCCTGATCTTAGCCGGCGAGATCTCAGCAATGTACATGGGCGCGATAATGAGAGCGGCGCCAACTCCCAAACCACCGATCATCCGGGCAATGACAAGATTTACGAAATTGGGTGCCAGGGCTGAATAAATGGCCGATACGAAGAATAATACCGCCGCATACTGCAGCACTTTCTTCCGCCCGATCTTATCGGACAGGGGGCCTGAAAGCATCATGGCCAGTGTGGATGTAAGTGTCAGACAACTTACGGCCCATCCCAGCTGTAATTTTGAAAGGTCAAATTCTGTTTCAATAAATCCGACAACCCCCGAGATGACCGAGGCATCGAATCCCATTAAGAAACCACCCAGGGCAACGGTAAGCGCTACCCGGTAGATGGATGTTTTTGAATTTCTCATAGATATTGGTTAAGTTTTGGCACAGCATCGTTCAGGACACTACGAACATAAGGAATTTCTATGTAAATACAATCAACCGGAATGGCGATCCTGAACCTTCAGCAAGTTCAATGACCCGAACGGCATTTGTCCCAGTGATGGATACAATAACATGTTCATCTTGCGGGCCTGCCCGGAGACTCTGAAGAGAAGTTCGTATATTGTAACTAGGAAAATATCTTTGATAAAAGGAATAAATGATGAGAAGCAGGAACATTATCTTCGTCACTATCGGAGCATTATTTTATGCTTGTGAAACAGACCATTCCCATTCATCTTTTCTGCTTCAGTATGATTTGCAGATCGACAGCCTGATTGGCCAACTGACGCTGGAGGAAAAGATACAAATGATGCATGGTAAGCACACTTTTGTCTCGGCCGGTGCAGACCGGCTGGGAATTGCTGATATGAAGTATGCGGATGGTCCGTTTGGGATCAGGGAAGAACTGCAGCCTGATGGCTGGGCACCTCTTGGCTGGGAAACTGACAAGGCCACCTTTTTCCCGACCGGATCTGCGCTGGCTGCCACCTGGAGTCCTGAACTGGCTTATGCCTACGGGATGGCCATGGCCCGTGAGGCCAGGCTGCGCGGAAAGGATATGATCCTTGGGCCCGCCATCAATATCCAGAGAATACCTACAGGAGGACGCACCTATGAGTACCTCAGTGAAGATCCATTCTTAAGTGCAAGGCTATCGGTCGGTTATACAAAAGGAGCCCAGGATAATGGTGTCGCCGTATGCCTGAAACATTATGCCCTTAACAACCAGGAGAATAATCGCGGGAATGTGAATGTCCTGATCGGAGAACGCGCCATGCGCGAAATTTACCTTCCGCCCTTCCGGGCTGCGGTTGAGGAGGCTGACGCCTATGGGGTGATGGCGGCGTACAATAAAGTGAACGGCAGGTGGTGTGCCGAAAATGAGATACTTCTTAACCGGATATTAAGGGATGAATGGGGATTTTCAGGAATGGTAATATCCGATTGGTATGGCACACATTCTACGGTCGATGGGATTGTCAGCGGGCTTAATGTTGAAATGCCCGGTAACAGGTTTTTTGGCCAGGCTTTGCTGGACTCAGTTAATGCCGGGGCTGTAACCGAAGAGTTAATTGATCAGCGTGTCCGTGAAATTTTGCGCGTTCGGCTCGCCATCAGGCCCATCCCAGAGGAGGAGGCCAACAGGGAGATCACCTCCCAGCCGGAACAACAGAAGACGGCTTATGAAGTGGCCAGCAAATCCATTGTATTGCTCAAAAATGAAGGAATTCTTCCCATTGATTTAAGCAGGAAAACCCGTATCGCAGTAATAGGAGACAATGCAGATCGAATAATGGCACAGGGTGGGGTGGGAGCAGGTGTAAAAACATTATATGAGGTCACCCCCCTGGAGGGATTGAGGGAGCGGATCGGAAAGAAGGCAGAGGTTTCATATGCCAGGGGATATGAACCTGAAACATTTGATTTTGCCCGGATGTATGGCCGAAAATCGAAAGAAGAGATCGAAAAGGAGGACCGTGAAAAGGAGATACGCAACAATGAGCTCAGGGAAGAAGCCCTGGAACTGGCATCGAAGGCTGACCTGGTGCTCTTCATCGGGGGCAACAACCGAATGGTTGAAACAGAGGCAAGAGACAGAGGTAATATTATGTTGCCGTCAGGACAGGAGGATCTGATCCGGAAGATCGCCGGGATCAATCCCAACATCATCACTGTTCTTGTCAGTGGTGCTCCCAATGATCTCCGGGTGGTAAACCCGCTCTCAAAGGCGATCGTTATCTCCTGGTTCAATGGTTCGGAAGGGGGAAATGCACTGGCAGATGTACTGATCGGGAATATTTCACCCAGCGGCCGGTTACCCTTCACACTCCCTGTCAAGCTGGAGGATTCACCCGCATATGCACTTGGAAATTATCCCCAGCGGGGACGAAGCAGGGATATTTTTGTTGAAGGGACCGATGAAAATAATCGTGTTGCAGGGAGTGGCAATCAACAGTCAGTTGATGATGATCCAAATACAGCACGCTATAGCGAAGAATCGCTGGTGGGATACCGCTGGTTTGATACCAGGGAGATTCCCGTAATGTATCCATTTGGACACGGCCTGACCTATTCAACCTTTGAATACACTTCCCTGAGAACAAGCAAGAGGAAATATGACAGGAATGATATAATCTCCCTCTCTTTTAAACTGGAAAATTCAGGCTCCATGAAGGCCGACGAAGTTGTACAGGCTTATGTTCACAGAATAAACCCTCTGGTGGAGTGGCCTGAAAAGGAACTTAAAGCATTCTCGCGCGTTTCCCTTGAACCCGGCGAGCGTAAAACTGTAAAACTTGACATTCCTGTCAGGAATCTGTTTTACTGGAATGAATCCCTCAGCAACTGGGATTATGATCCCTGTGATCTTGAAATCATGGTGGGTGCATCAGCCGGGGATATCAGGCTTAAAAAGATTGTGGAACTAAAATGATGCCGGTTTTATTTATTGGTCATGGAAGTCCCATGAATGCCCTGGAAGACAATGAATTTGTCAGGGGGTTCAGGAGTATGGCTCATACAATTCCAAAACCTCAGGCTATTCTGTGTATATCTGCGCACTGGTTTATCCGGGGAACAAGCGTAACGGTTATGGAGGTGCCAAGAACTATTCATGACTTTTACGGGTTTCCCGGCGAGTTGTATGCCCAGGAGTATCCGGCCCGGGGTAATCCGGCACTGGCACGGGAAATAAAAGAAATATTGAAACCGGCAGAAGTTGATCTGGACGAAGAGTGGGGTCTGGATCATGGTACCTGGACCGTTTTAAAGCACTTTTATCCAATGGCTGATGTGCCGGTAGTACAGTTAAGCATTGACTATACCAAACCGGCTGAATATCATTATAATCTGGCCGGCCGTTTGAGATCATTGCGCGAAAAGGGGGTTTTAATTGTAGGCAGTGGAAATATTGTCCATAATCTTTCATTGATCGATTTTCATCATATGGACAGGGATAACTATGGATTCGACTGGGCTGTGGAGGCCCGGGAAAAAATTAATCACCATATCCTGGATGGGAATTTCCAGATGCTGCTGGATTATCAGGATATGGGTAAGTCCATCCGGCTTGCCATACCTACACCGGACCATTTTTTACCCCTGATTTATGTATTGGGATTGAAGCAACCCGGAGAGGAGGTTGAACTTTTCAATGATAAATTATTGGCAGGAAGTCTCAGCATGACCTCAGTAAAGATTTCCTGATTTGAAATTTATTCCTGGTTTTATACTTCACCTGGTGTGAAACATCAGCTTGCCTGAATGGATACCAGCCTCTGAAGTAATCCTGTAAAGATAAATTCCGGAGTTCGTAAGTCCGGTATTGATCCTTGTCTCACCTTCGGGCATCTGAAGCTGATCCGAAAAGATCAGGGAGCCGGTGATGGAGTAGAGTTCAATGAGGCTGTTTTTAAAACCGGGATTATTTTTTATCACCATCTCACCCGATGCATTGTCCAGGAAAACGAAGAGGTTTTCGGTACCGGATACCACGGGGATTGCTGAAGCGGCTTCCTGGAAATACAGTTTGAGCATGGGCCTGACTTCGGGCTCCGGGTAATCCCGGCTGTTGAATCGGATGGCAGTGGCATTTTCTGATTCATCTCCAATCACGATCACCCCGTGATTGCTGGTGGGGTCGGCGATCCAGGAGTTTACAAGTACAGTGAGTAACGGCGATCCGAATAGTGCATCGGTTCCCAGTGAAACTATTGTGGATGCAATGGGTTCAATGTCAAAGTCACCACCCGGTTTCACCCATGGATCTCCCAGGATACTTGTTTTTGTCCAGGTGGCATCATTTTCCGAGGCCGGGGCTCCTTTTCCTTCCTGACCATCTGCATTGGCCGTGCCTTCCCCCCAACTGGTATTTAACCTGTAAATGGTGACTGTCGTACCGTCAGTTTTAACCAGTGAGGGTACAAGAATCAGGAAAGCACTATCCACTGAAATGCCCTCCGGAACCAGTGTGGAAAGAGTGAATTTTACCAGTGCCCGGCGTTTGTTTCCCTGATTGGTAACGCCGGTAAAAAGAAATTGCCCGGCACCATTGCTCAGTTCACCCTCTTCATATATACTGTTATCCTTTGAGGCTTCAACCAGGACCTCCTGTGTCTGCCCCATCAGACCGACTACCGCCATGTAAAATACCACCAGTAAGAAATAGACTTTGCTCATTGACTTTTTATTTGATAACAAACGAAGCCTGCTTATTGTTTGCGAAAAAAATAGTTACATTTGCACGCGAATTCGGGGTATAGCGCAGTCCGGTTAGCGCACCTGGTTTGGGACCAGGGGGTCGCAGGTTCGAATCCTGCTACCCCGACAAAAGAAAGAGGCCATCATGCCGCAGGCAGGGTGGCTTTTTGCATTCAGGTGTACGTTAAAAGCTTGCTTTTAAAAGGACGACTGGATGTAAAAACCAACACGCAGTGTTGTGGCCTTTTTCTTTTAGGACACCCCCTCTCCGGGATCACGAGCGAAAGGAATGAGCGAGTAATCTGCTACCCCGACAAAAGGAAATCGTAACACGCATATAATGTGGATAATGACCTGATATCTACCCTATTTCGTGGATGACTCCAATTAGACTGTAAGCAATTTCTGAAACCCTTGTCAACAGCAGGATGTAGCGACTTGTCCTAGTCAGCGTCTAGGGTAATTGACAATCTTGCGGTTCCTTCCAATTGTTTAACCTCGGAGAAACCTACCTGTAACATATTAGAATATGGATAGAAAAAAACTTGTGAAATTTGAACTCCAACATTATTAAGTTGACCTATTTTTAATGAGAGTCCACTATCATTTAAGGAAAGAATAAATGATTTGTAACGTTCCTCATAAACATCTAACAACATTTCCTCTCTCACATTACAAACATAAAAGGAAACGATATCATAACTTGAAATACCTGATTCAAGATTGTCTTTCATCCTTTCGGCCATTTCTGCTTCTGAATGTTCTAAAATATCTTGTTTACATCCGACAATAGCAAAAGCCGCGAACAATAAGAGGAGATACTTTTTCATGTTGGAATTTTAGAATAATGATGAAGTTACAAAATATTCTTATCCGATAAATCAATCTAGTTTTTGTGGACCAGTGAATCTTGAATAAAATTGCTTATAATCTGAGAGGGGTCCTCCAACCATGTTTCAAGTCTCAACCCGCCACCGACCAAATGCCTCCATACTCGGTTTATGTCAGGAATTCACTGCATATGCATAATAAGGCACTCGAATAGACAATACCTGGACAAATGCATCTTCCATCATTCACAACTATCATAATTTTAGCCTCATAAGATATATAATAGTCGGGTATATAACCCGACAAATGACCAAGGCCAGGGGGTCAGAAAGAGACCGCCTATAATAATCGATTCGAAATTTTGCTTCGTTTCTAAAATGCACTATATTTGCTGCATAACAGAAATATACATTACTGAATGATGATAATATTTGATACTCCTTAATGAATTATCTGGAATTCAGAGATAGAATGTTTGACCTGGGTTGTTTCAATATTTACCAGGTATATGCCTGGAAACCTGGATTTGACAGGAATAATTTCGTACGCTGGACAAGGAAAGGTCTATTAATACGCCTTCGACAAGGATACTACACGTTTCCAGAGTATATAGGGAAACCTGATTTTGCTTTGTACTTTGCCAACCGAATTTACCGGCCCTCCTATGTGAGCTTGCATAGAGCTCTGGCTTTCTATGGGATAATACCTGAAGGAGTGATTCAGATCACAAGTGTGACTACACTTAAAACAGCAACCTTCATAAATGGCGTGGGCGAATATATATACAAAAGTGTACATCAGGATTTCATGTTTGGATATGATCTTAAAACGATGGCCGATGGCCGGGCGATTTACGTTGCTCGTCCGGAAAAAGCCCTGATCGACCTGCTGTACATTTATCCGTTTTATAATACATTACAGGCACTGGAAGATTTACGATTGGATGATGACTTTCTCCAGGAGGATCTTGATACCGGTTTGCTGGATGAGTATGCATCCAGGTACAGAATAAAAACTCTGGAAAGAAGGGTTCAACTCATGAAAAAAACATACGGTCTATGATAAATCTGGAATTGATCAGGAATTATTTCCCTGCCGAAGTAAGGGAAAATGCTTCATTTCAAAAATATATGTTGAAGGAGTATCTGCAACTTGCAATACTTGATTTTCTTTCCACCACGCCCTATACCAGTAAGATCATTTTTATCGGGGGCTCCAACCTGAGGCTTGTAAAAGGAATAGACCGGTTTTCGGAGGACCTTGATTTTGATTGTAAAAATTTTACACAGGATGAATTTATGGAAATGACCGATTCCGTTTTAAAATTCCTCCACCGTAGCGGATTAATGGTTGAAACGCGAGACAGGGAAAGCAAGAAACTTACGGCTTTCCGAAGAAGCCTGCACTTTCCCGAATTACTGTTTAGTTTAGGGCTGAGTGGTCACAGAGAGGAACGTTTCTTAATAAAGATTGAATGTGAGGACCAACATATACAATATAATCGCAGCATAAAGAATATTAAAGGTTGTGGGTTCTTTTTCCCGTTTCCTGTGCCTGCAGATGAGGTAATTTGTTCCATGAAATTATCTGCCATGCTGTCTCGTCAAAAAGGACGTGATTTTTATGATGCATTTTTTTTGCTTTCTCAGACCAAACCTGATTACTCGTTCCTAGCTGAAAAACATGGTATTCGGAACCTGGAGGAACTTAAAAGTGCTATTGGGAAAATATTGAAAAGTGTGGACCTTCGGGTCAAGAAAAAGGACTTTGAACACCTTCTAATCAACAAAAAAAATAGTGAACGCATACTGAATGTGAATGAGTTTATTCAGGATTTGTGAAGTACACATCTGGCTTTGATAGAAACGGCAATTAATCTGGCTGAAGGGAATATAACCGGGGAAGAACAATTACTGGAAGCATCCTGAATGTGTGAACCATGTAACTCTTTTTCAAAATGATGTAATACTTTTTTGCATGATTTAGCTGTCTTTTGTATAGCGGATCAGGTAAAAATAAAAATTATATCATGCCCATTTTAACCATCGTTATCGTCATTCTTGTTGTTGGGGTAATTCTTTGGCTGGTGAACAGCTACATTCCAATGCAAAGAACCATTAAAGTAATTCTGAATGCAGTTGTAGTAATCATTCTTGTGATATGGCTGCTTAAAGCATTTGGACTTCTGGACAATTTACAAAACATAAAAATTTAAGGGCGTTTTGTGTTGTTATCATTTGCAAATACCTTTCAGAGGCTGGAAGATCCTGTCAGAGAGACCAGCTTCAGACTGAAGGTATAGGTTTTTCTTTGGTATTTAATTTAAATCTTCCCGGTATGAATAGCCAAATAATGACAATAAACAAATCTGACAAGCTACGTCAGGCTGCAGAATTGTTTTTAAACAAAAAAATGGCAAACAATCAAAAGAAAGGTTCAGAAACCACTATTTCCGAATCCGGTACTTTAAAACTCATTCACGAACTTGAAGTACATCAGTTAGAACTGGAAATGCAGAATGAAGCTCTTAAACAGGCGAAAGAGAAAGCAGAACTTGCAGAAATGAAATATACCGAGTTATATGATTTTGCCCCTTCAGGATACCTTACACTGACAAAAAATGGGATAATTACAGATTTGAACATTAGTGCAGAAGGTATATTGGGTAAGGAACGTTCGCAGTTGATGAAAAGCAGTTTAGGCTTTTTTGTATCTATCGATACCAGAGCCGTTTATAATCAATTTCTGCAAAAAATATTTAAAAGCAAATTAAAAGAAACCTGCGAACTTAAACTGGAAACGGGCAACGATTCAATAAAATACATACTCGCAAACGGCATAATAGGCAATGTCGACAACAAATGTCTGGTGACCCTGGTTGACATTACAAAGCGAAAATATGCCGAGAACGAATTGATAAGAGCCAAGGAAAAAGCTGAAGAAGGCGACAGGTTGAAATCGGCTTTTCTGGCCAACATGAGCCACGAAATCAGGACACCCATGAATGGAATCCTGGGTTTTACCGAGTTGCTTAAAACGTTAAAGTTAAACAGTGGAGATCAGCAAAAATATATTGGTATCATTGAGGAAAGCGGTATACGTATGCTCAATATTATAAATGATATTATCAGCATATCCAAAATAGAATCACAGCAAGTTGAAGTTTCAGTTTCAGAAACCAATGTAAACGAACAGGTGGAGTACATTTATCATTTTTTCAAGCTGGAGGCAGAACGGAAGAAATTGCATATTTCTTTTCAAAATGCCTTAACAGGAGATGAGGCTTTTATAAGGACAGATCGTGAAAAATTGTATGCAGTGCTCACGAACCTGGTTAAAAATGCGATTAAGTTTACGCAAACCGGCTCCATTGAATTGGGTTACTTTAAAAAAAGCGGATTTTTCGAATTTTATGTTAAAGACAGCGGACCCGGAATTCCGGAAGAACAGAAAAATCTCATTTTTGAACGGTTCAGGCAGGGCAGCGAATCATTTATAAATAATTACGAAGGGGCAGGTCTGGGTTTGTCCATTTCAAAAGCTTATGTTGAAATGCTGGGAGGAAAAATTTGGGTAGAGAATAATGCCGAAAAGGATTTAAATGCTTCAGGCTCCACTTTCTTTTTTACCATACCGGCACTATCGGTAAAGGAAACGAATCGTACCCCTCAGGTTGTCCCATCGGATCAATCAACAAAGCATGAAACCCGAAAACTTAATATTTTAATTGTTGAAGATGATAAATATTCGGAAATGCTTATTATTAAGATGTTTGAAGGATTTACAAAGAAAATTTTAAAAGCAAAAACCGGAATTGAAGCGGAGGAAGTTTGCCGGAAAAATCCTGATATCGATTTGGTGCTGATGGATTTAAATATGCCGGGAATGGATGGTTATGAAGCCACCCGGAAAATCCGGCAGTTTAATAAGAATGTCGTAATCATCGCACAAACCGCCTCTGCATTATTCGGCGACAGAGAGAAGTCCATTGCAGCAGGATGCAATAACTATATCTCCAAACCAATAGATATAGTCGGTTTAAGGAAGATGGTAAACAATTATTTTTCAGAAGTGTGAATGATGGATATTTTATAATTTTAAAATGTATTATTAATTTCAAACCGGATATTCCAACCGGGGGATTCAATAAGGAGGTTTTTCGATAACGAAATAATTCGAAAATAATTGAAAAATAAAAAGGCAAATCCGGCTGATTCATCAAAAGATAAGAAACCCGGATCAGAAGCCCGGGAATTTCCAATTGTGGGTATCGGCGCTTCGGCGGGTGGACTGGAGGCGTTGGAGCAATTTTTGGGCAATGTACAGAAAAACAGCGGAATGGCCTATGTGGTCATCCAGCATTTGGATCCTACACAAAAAGGAATGCTCCCTGAATTACTGCAACGGATTACCGGTATGCAGGTTTTTCAGGTCGAGGACCTTATGAAAATAAAGCCTGACCGTGTTTATGTAATTCCTCCAAACAAGAGCATGTCCATTTTCAAAGGTGTGCTTCACCTGTTTGATCCTGTTGAAGCCCGGGGACTTCGTCTTCCTGTCGATTTTTTTCTTCGCTCACTAGCCGATGATCAGAAGGAGTATGCGGTTGGTATTATTCTCTCCGGAATGGGATCCGACGGCAGCAATGGAATACGTGCCATAAAAGAGAAAAACGGAATTGTTTTGGTGCAGGAACCTAAAACAGCCCAGTTTGACAGTATGCCACGGAATGCCATCGATTCGGGGCTGGTGGATATAGTGGCCCCGCCGGATAAATTGCCTTTGGAACTTATTCATTTTCTTAAACATATACCTGTTGTTAAATCAAACCTGAATGTTGATGTAAAAGGTAACAGCGCGCTTGAAAAAATTATTATTTTACTGCGAACACATACAGGCAATGATTTTTCACTGTATAAAAAGAATACGGTTTATCGCCGTATCGAAAGACGAATGGGTATACATAAAATTGATGGAATTTTTTCGTATGTCCACTTTTTGCAGGAAAATCCCAAAGAAGTGCATATCCTGTTCAAGGAGTTAATGATTGGTGTAACCAATTTTTTTCGAGATTCCCATGTTTGGGAAAAGTTGAAAGACAAGGTAATTCCATCCCTGATAGATAAAATGAGTCCTAATTCCCAATTGAGGGCCTGGGTACCTGGTTGCTCTACGGGAGAGGAAGCCTATTCACTGGCTATCGTATTTAAAGAAGTACTGGAAAAAGTCAATCCGAACAAAGGATTATCATTACAAATCTTTGCTTCCGATATCGACAGCGATGCCGTGGATACCGCCCGGAAAGGATTGTTTTCGATCAATATAGAAGCCGATGTATCGACAACAAGGTTGAACCGTTATTTCACCAGAACAGATGACGGATACCGTATCAATACAGAAATCAGGGAAATGGTGGTGTTTGCCCAGCACAACATTATTATGCATCCGCCTTTTACCAATATCGATATACTTTCGTGCCGGAACCTGTTAATATATATGGATCCCGAATTGCAGAGAAAATTGATTGGCTTGTTTTACTACAGCTTAAACGAGGAAGGGATTTTACTGCTTGGAACATCCGAAACACTAGGTGTGCAAAGCCATCTTTTTACTCCGCTGGATAGCAGCCGGAAAATTTTCAAACGATCTGTAGTCAACTTAACCCCGCAGTTATTCGATTTTCCTTCTTCATTTACCCGGCCCAAATCGGGTACAATTGAAAATACTGAATCTGACAAACCAATGATGAACATTCAAACATTTGCCGATCAACTGCTGCTGCAGAAATTTTCGCCTGCCGGGGTTTTGGTAAATGAAACAGGCGATATATTATACATCAGCGGACGGACGGGGAAATACCTGGAACCCGCAGTGGGGAAGGCAAACCTGAATATTTTCGCCATGTTAAGGCCAGGTTTTCAAAATGACTTTGCCATTGCCTTTCGTAAGGCGGTAATGAAAAAAGAAGCTGTGATATTGCACCATGTTAAAATAGGCACAAATGGGGGCTCAATCATTTTAAATGTGAATATCCAGTGGATTCATAAGCCGGAACCTTTATATGGCAAGCTGATGATCATTTTTACGGATGTTCAGCAACCTGCTGACACCACAACACCGGAGAAAAAAGGAAAGGAAACGGCAGTCAGTGTCAGGGAGGCAGAACTGGAGCAAGAGTTACAGCATATTCGTGAAGAGATGCAAAACCTGGTGGAGGAGATGCAAACATCCCAGGAGGAGCTTAAATCGACCAATGAAGAATTGCAATCGACCAATGAAGAATTGCAATCCACCAACGAAGAACTCACCACCTCCAAGGAAGAAATGCAGAGCCTGAATGAAGAACTTCAGACGGTAAATGCCGAATTGATGGCGAAGGTAGACGATTATTCGCGGATAAACAATGATATGAAGAACCTGCTAAACAGTACCGATATTGCTACTTTGTTCCTCGACAAAGAATTGAATATTCGTCGTTACACCAATCAGGCAACAAAAATATTTAAGCTTATAAAAAGCGACATTGGAAGGCCATTTACCGACCAGACTTCACAACTTCTTTACCCAGACCTGCCTGAAGATGCACGCGAGGTTCTGAGGACGCTCATTTTTATAGAAAAGCAAATTTCAACAAACGACGGGAGGTGGTTTTCCATCCGTATTATGCCCTACCGCACCTTCGATGACCGGATTGACGGACTGGTTATTACGTTTATCGATATTTCAGAACTTAAACTTGTAGAAGAACAATTACATAAAATGAATCAGGAGAACCGGCTGCTAATTGACTCTTCATCAAAGGTAATCCTGAAAATATCAGCTGACTGGAAAATTTTGGAATTTAATTCGGTGGCTGAAACATTTTTCGGCAAAAAGCGTGAAGACGTTACAGGTCAAAATTTTATGCAATTGTTTATTCCTGAAGCATTACGAAAAAAGACGGAACAAAAGATGTCCAGGCTGGTGAAAAAAGCGGAAAATAGCGATATTAAAATGAAGGTAATTGCAGCCGGTGTAAATGAACTTGACACGGAATGGTCGATCAATTTATTAATGAATCATCTTGAAATACCCCCAGAAATAATTATAATCACAAAAAATAATTGAGTCATGATTAACGAGGAAATGGATTTTAACGATTCAAAAATGCTGCGTGAGAAAGCTGAAAAGCTATTGAAGATGAAACAAAAAAAAGAGGAAGCTGCATTGAAGGAAACCGATGTAAATAAACTTCTGCATGAATTACAGGTACACCAGATTGAATTGGAGATGCAAAATGAAGAGTTACGACAGGCTTACGAAACAGCAGAAACAGCCTTAAAAAAATACACCATGTTGTTTGATTTAGCCCCCATAGGTTTTTTTTCTCTGGATGCTGAAGGAGCAATCTGCGATTTGAATTTCACAGGTGCCGATATGTTGGGTGAAAGGCGCTTCAGTTTGATTGACAGCAATTTTAAACTTTTTATTTCAGAAGACTCAAAACCGGTATTTAATGATTTTTTCAAAAAAGTTTACACCAGCAATGGTAAAGAATCGTGCAAAGTGTTGCTTGGATACGACAGTAAGCCACTTTGTCTGGTATATATGGAGGGCGTAGTTACTGAGGATGAACAAAAATGCCTTTTATCGGTCGTCGATATTTCTAAGTTCACAAATGTGTAAAATGTAACTCCTTCCGTTACATTTTGTATTTAAGCATTTTAAAATGGGTGGGTGTTAATCCTGTAAATTGTTTAAATTGATTTGAAAGATGGGCAACACTGCTGTAATTCAATTTGTATGCTATTTCTGAAAGATTTAGCTCATCATATACGATTAATTCTTTTACTCTTTCGATTTTATGTGTCAGGTAAAATTTTTCAATGCTAACCCCTTTTTCTTCTGAAAAAATATTAGCGAGATAGGTATAATTGTGATTTAGCTTTTCGCTGAGATAAGCAGAAAGGTTGACTTTATTATACTTTTCATTGTAATATAAAAGTTCAATAATCGAACTTTTTATTTTTTCAACCAGGATCTTTTCTTTGTTATCCATTATAATCAGCCCGGATTTTTTTAACGCTATTCCCAATTTTTCCAGTTGATCCGATTGAATATTCCCGATGATATCAGCCTCTCCGATTTTAACATCTGTGTATTTCAACCCGAGATCTTGTAGTTCGGTTTTTACTACCATCTGGCAGCGGATGCTGACCATATTTTTAATATATAACTTCAATTCAAGTTATTTGGCAAATTAGAAGTTTGTAATAATGATTACGTAATATGAGATGATTTGTTCAATCCAGCCCACTCTGCCCGGATGCTAGATGATCCTGTTTGTGAATTTCCGGGCCTGTTTTCTTCCCGGAACCCGGGGTGAAAAGGCCTGCAGGATCGGATCCCATCATGGAAGACTCAAGAAGTAGCGGAGCGGCTTTTTCAAGCTTCTCTGCCTGCGACCGGGATATCAGGGGGAAGTGTTTCACCCGGTCAAGGAAATAACCGATATCTTCAAGGTCGTTCAGGGTGGTTCTCCATTCCTTGGAATTGAAGCGGTTCAGATTATAAGGGAGGGAATAAGCCCGAAGGGATTTATCCCCCAGGGTATTGAAATAGAGATCGAAATAGGACATGGCAAGCTCCCTGAGGGTGCGATAAACAGGTTCACGGTAGCGCAGGGTGGTAAAATTCGACTTCGCAATGCCACCCCAACAGCCTTCCTGTTTAAACACGGCGATTACATGGTCGTCGTCATTAAAGGCTTGAAGATCAAGTATCATCGGTGGTGTGCCCTGCCATTCCAGACAGGCAGCCGCAAATATAGCCCCCTCCAGGCAATGGGCTCTTTTATGTTCGAGGACATATCGCGGTGAACGGGTTTCTTCAGTGGAATTGTAACTGCATGCATCCAGGAATTGCTGGATTTGATAGGGAGAGGCAATGCCTTTCAGAAGCTCGGTTTCAGTTCTGGTCCAGCAATGATCAGTCGATTTCATTTAAAAAAACTTGGTTCCGGAGGATGCAAGTTTGGATTTTTTACAGTGATATGCAAGGGTTGGGAAATTGAAACAACTTCCCGGCTGAACAAATATTCCGAACAGGTGTTTTTTATGCAATGAATGAACGAACCATTATTCACTTAAAACATTTTTGTATGAAAAAACTCGCTACACTATTATTTTTTATTGCTTTCACTGTCAGTGCCTTTGCACAGCTTGAAAGAATGATCGATTTCGAAGGAGGCGAAGCCGATACTGCATGGAGGGTCTTTGCCAACGGACCGGAGGGCTCAAATGAAGATATCAGTATCGTTCTGAACCCCTTTAAGGATGATGTGAATGATTCCGACAGTGTCCTCTCTTTCTATGTGAGGGAAAATTCCGACCGGTGGGTCGGGATGTATACCGACTACGATGTTTTGACTTCATTCACCGAGGACAACCATATCCTGGCCATGATGGTCTGGAAGGAGATGGTAAGCCCCACTGCGCTCAAGGTGGAGTTGAGCCTGACCGGCAGTGATGTGGTCAGTGTTTATGCAACCAACACAAAGACCGAGGAATGGGAATTGATTTTGTATGAATTCACCGATGCCATTGGTCACTATTATGAGAGGCTGACCATGTTCCCGGAATTTCCCGAAACTGCCGAAGAGCCAAGGGACTATCTCCCTTCCACGATTTACATCGACAATATCGGGGTACCCCAGGAGGACAACACCTCTGTAAAGGAGATCAACGGGATTGAGATGATGCTCTATCCCACACCGGCAGAATTCAGGATGGCGGTCGTCTATCCGGGCATGACTGCGATTACCCTCTCCGATATCATGGGCAGGCAGATCAGGACTCTTAATTTCCCGGTTACCGACAGTAAGGTGATCGAAACAGGCGATTTGAACACTGGGATCTATTTTGTCACGGCAGATACCCGGGATGGCAGGATCACCATGAGGTTCATGAAGAAGTAACAGTAATAAAATCAAGGGCAAAATGACCGCGCCGGATTTCTGTCCGGGGCGGTTTTTTGTGTGCCATGCATGTTCTTTACCTATAGGGTGCAAGTCCCGAGCGGGCCTAGTTGACAGGAACCGCTAGCAGAAGGCAAGGGTTGGACCGTGAGGTTCCGTCTGAAGGAAGCCGGAGGCAAAGATTAGTTCTGACGAACAGAAACAGGATATAAGGCCTACCAAGGAGGTAACTCTGCAATAGAAGAGGATGCCTGATAGTCAACCGTAACCAAGGGTGGTAAATCCTGCAGGGCTAATTGAAAGCGAAAGAACTTACCATGGGAGATCTCAACGCCGAAAGGGGTCTGAGAAGTCAGCAGCGGGCATAATATCCACCAGAGGCGGAGAAGGCCCAAATCTTTAAAGCAAGGAGCAGTTACTAAGCAAGAGTATAAGCCATGCAAAAGACAGTAAAACACCAGGAATCACCGAGGGACCGCACACTGTGGGGAGAAGGGGATATGGGTAGCCCGGTTGTTTGGGGAGGGGACGTATACCCCAAACCGAACAGCCGGGTAAGTTTACAGTGGCTTACTGCGTGCGAGGAAGAACGAGCCTTGACGACGGACTTGATGGAGCGGATAGTGGACCCATCAAATCTGGTTACTGCCTTACGGCAGGTAGTTAGCAACAGGGGAAGTGCAGGGATAGATGGGATGACAGTAACCGAACTAAAGGAGTGGTTCAGCCACAATTGGAAAGGATTACAGGCATCTCTACTGACTGGCACTTATATACCCAACGGAGTAAAAGGGGTACGCATACCAAAACCCAAGGGAGGATACCGACAACTAGGCATACCGACAGTAAAGGACCGGTTAGTTCAACAAGCAGTGAGCCAAGTTCTAAGCAGTCGGTATGAGCCAATCTTCTCGAACAACAGCTACGGGTTCCGACCCGGACGTAACGCTCAACAGGCATTACAGAAGGCAGGCGTCTATGTGGCTGAAGGGTATAAGTATGTAATAGACCTCGATCTGGAGAAGTTCTTCGATAAGGTAAACCACGACCGTTTGATGTGGTTAATGGGGACCCGTGTCGGAGACAAACGGTTATTGAGTCTAATCGGTAAGTTCCTGAGAACGGGAATCATGCAGGACGGACTCACCAACCAACGGCTTCAGGGTACCCCCCAGGGTAGTCCGCTATCCCCTTTACTGTCCAACATAGTATTAGATGAATTGGACAAGGAGTTAGAGGCTCGTGGACATCGTTTTGTGCGCTACGCTGACGACCAAATTATACTGGTTCGAAGCGAAGAAGCGGCGAAGCGGATAGAAAGGAGCATAACCGACTATATTGAAGACCGGTTGAAGTTAAAGGTCAACCGGGAAAAGAGTCGGATATGCCGGCCTTGGGAGCTTAACTTCCTTGGACATATCATCCATCCTAAAGGTGAACTGGGGATAAGCCGGGAGAGCCTACTTAAGTTTAAAGCCAAGTTGCGTACGATTACCCGACGGAACAGAGGGATAAGTTTAGACCAACTTATATCTGAACTCAACCCGGTCCTCAGGGGATGGCTTAACTACTTCAAATACGCAAGGATGAAGAATCACCTTCGTAATGTGGAGGCCTGGTTACGCCGTAGGATCAGATGCTTCAGGCTCAAACAATGTAAACGAGCTCTGGGCATGGCTCGCTTTCTTTACTCCTTGGGGGTCCCACATAATAGGGCCTGGACTACGGCGGGGTCCAGCAAAGGCTGGTTCCGCCTGTCGATCTCTCCAGGAGCCAATGAAGGAATGAACAACACCTGGTTCGTGAAAGTAGGGCTTTACGGTCTCTCTGTTAACTATAGTTTAATCTTTAAAGAAACCGCCCAGTACGTCCCACGTACGCTGGGTGGTGTGAGAGGGAGATAAAATCAGCTTTTTGCTGGTTTTATTCCCTACTCGATTCTAAACCATCATCCATCTTATTTCTTATATTTGATACAAAGGTGCCACCTATGAGAATCAATAATTATTTTATTTTTTTCGCAATTGTACTTTCTCCCCTGGTTCACACGGATGCCCAGGAGAACGAATACAGTATACTGGAGAACATTCCCTATTACTCCGGAGAGGAAATCCAGGCGGATGATTACATGGATGAACGCTGTGTGCTCGATCTCTATTATCCCCATTCCGTGAAGGGATTTCCGACTGTGGTATGGTTTCATGGGGGTGGGCTGACCGGTGGAGACAAATATATTCCCCAGGAACTTAAACAGAAGGGAATGGCAGTTGTGGCTGTCAATTACCGCCTCTACCCCAGGGTTAAGGCTCCGGTTTATATCGAAGATGCGGCGGCGGCTGTGGCCTGGGTTATGAATCACATCGGGGAGTTTGGGGGTGATCCGGAACTGGTATTTGTATCGGGACACTCGGCCGGCGGATATCTTGCCAGCATGGTGGGGCTGGACAAGAGGTGGCTGCAATTCCATGGCATTGATGCCAACCGGATTGCCGGATTGATTCCCCTGAGCGGTCATACCATTACCCACTTTATTGTAAGGGAAGAGCGTGGCATCGAGGGTACGCAACCCATTATTGACGAGCTGGCCCCCTTATATCACGTCAGGAACGATGCGCCTCCATTGTTATTGATCACCGGCGACAGGGAGATGGAGATGCTGGGCCGCTACGAGGAGAATGCATACCTGATGCGGATGATGAAGGTGGTTGGTCATCCGGATACGCGGCTTTATGAAATGGATGGATATGGGCACGGAATGCTGACTCCTGCCTTCCCCTTGCTGATTGGAGAGGTAGAGAGGATTGTTGAACTGAAGACGAAAGGGTTATGAAGGGTATTTATCCTGTTTCGGCCGGAATTGGAATCCCGGGACTTCTGTCTGCCCAGCAGATTGATCCTGTTCCTGGTGTTTCAGGCACTCATTGCCTTGCTTACGGGTTCTTTTGTTGAATCTCAGAAATACTGGTTGCTGTCGGCCTCTGCGACAAATATCGTCAGTATCCTGATTCTTGTGATCCTTTTTAAATCCGGGGGAAAGAACTTCTTTCAAATGTTTCGGTTTAACCGGGCAAGATTTATAAAGGATATTCCCCTGTTTTTAGGGCTCACCGTGTTGTGCGGGCCGGTTGTTTTTCTTCCCAATTATTTTCTGAGTATCTGGCTATGGGGTGATGTTTCCATTCCCTTCAATATGATGTTTCAGCCCATTAGCCTTCCTCTGGTTTATATTTTGCTTTTTGTTTTTCCGGTTACCATTGCATTTGCTGAACTGGCGACCTATTTCGTCTATATCATGCCCCGCTTAAGGGAACATGTAAGCAAGAAATGGATCAGTGTGGCATTACCTGTACTCTTTCTTTCAATCCAGCATTGCACACTCCCTTTTATACCTGATATAAGTTTTATTGCGTACAGGGGATTGATGTATTTGCCTTTTGCCTGCGTGATTGGAATCGCGTTGTATTTCAGGCCAACCTTATTCCCATATTTTGCCGTTTTACACGGGATCCTGGATTTTGGGACAGTGATGGTACTGTTAAGCAATGCTGGAAATTGACTCAGCAACGTCCCCTTGCACACGGACTGTTGGTGATGAAGAATCCGAAAAATCCCCCGATAAGGAGACTCTTTACCACATCCCATGCCGGCATAACCTCCATCAGTCTGCCTTCGGTAAAATAGAAAAAGGAAAATCCTGCAATTGCGCCTATGGCGATGGCCAACAGGGATCTCCTGGCATGTGTTGATTGGAGTGTCCGTCTGAACCAGCTCTCTTCCCGTTTTAACTCCAGCTGTTTGAATTGCATGTATGGATATATATAGATTAATAAATATAAGGATGCAAATATAGTTACTTTTATAATTTATGCAGGAAAGTTGTATGGAAACTATATTTTTGTTTTATAAGAGAAGGGAAAATGAAAAAGTTAAGTGGATTTGTTTACATCGCATTGTTCATTCAGTTATTCGTTCTTTTTTCCTGCGAGGAGAAGGAAAATGTTGCGCCAACTATTGAGATTATAGCCCCTGTTGACGGGACAAGGATTATGAAGGGAGATCAGATCACCATTGAGGCCAGGGCTGAGGACTCGGACGGCTCAGTTGACAAGGTTCTGTTTTATATGGAAAATTTAAATGTGGCAGAGGTAACAGCAAAACCCTACAAGTACCTTTGGACCGCCGGAGACACCCTGCTCGGGGGGATCATTTTCAGGGTGGTGGCGGTAGATAATGACGGAGGTGCAAAATCAGCTTATGTGACCATTGTAGTAGATGCAACCGGTGGTTTCAATCCTGATCTCACTTACGGTTCAGTAACGGATTTTGATGGAAATAGCTACAAGACCATCATGATCGGTGATCAAAACTGGATGGCTGAAAATCTAAGGGTAACCCACTATGGGGATGGAACCCCAATCCCTTTTGTGACAGACGATGCCCAGTGGAGTAGTCTGGGTGTAACTGACAAGGCCTACTGCTGGTATGACAACAGGGCTGAGTATGGGGATACCACAGGCGGAATGTACTCCTGGCCCGGGGCGATGAATGGCGCTGCCGGGGTAAGCGACAGTCTGACGGTTGTTCAGGGTGTATGTCCCGATGGATGGCACCTGCCCTCTGATCAGGAGTGGAAGGTGCTGGAGGTGCAGCTGGGGATGAGTCAGGATATAGCTGATAAATATGAATGGAGAGGTACAGATGAAGGTGGCAGTTTAAAGGAGCTTGGATTTTCTCACTGGGATCTTCCAAATTCAGGGGGCGATAACTCTTCCGGATTTACGACCCTTCCCGGCGGATATCGATCCAATACCGGGACCTTTTATGGTCTTGGCCAATATGCAACCTTCTGGAGTGCCAGTGAGAAACCGGGGACAACAAACATCTGGTACAGGGCACTTCATTTTCAGAAATCAAATATATACCGCTACTCCGTTCAAGGGAACCGTGGAGCATCGGTTCGCTGCGTGGAGGATCACTAAATGTCGCTAAACTCTCCGCTGAGCCTGGTCAGCAGTCCCGAGATATCGGACAATAATTTCTTCAAAACGGCAGCCTCAATGCGGTTGAGCCGTTTGATATCCACCATATTATCCGGTGTCTCATTGTGGGCAATGCTATTGACCTGGCTTTTGATCCTAAGGTGTGTCAGGTAACTGAAAGAATGTAAGAGTTCGTCGAAAGTTGACTGATCCAGCACATTTTGGTCAAGCAGCATTTCAGCACGTTTTATGCTGTTGGTTTCCAATAGTTTTTCCCGGATGGCGTAGAGCCTGATGAAGGTGGTTACCGGAAGCAGGACCTTCTTGATGTCCAGTTTATTCGCGTTGGAACCACTGACTTGTGGCTTCATCTTTAAAACAGATTGAGCCATATGGAAGTAAAATACAGATTTGTTCCCTGAGGCTTGGTTTACATGATCTCGCAGTTCCTTCACCAGGGAGATTTCTCCAAGGATGTACCTGAAATCGAAGAAGATGGCTGCATCAAGGATGTCGGCAGGATTACTGTTTCGCAACCATTCACTGAAATAGTCCTTCCATGTTTCCAGGTTTTGATTCCATTTGGGGTTACCGGCCATGATCTCCCCGGGGCAGAACCTGTATCCAACGGCATCAAGCTCCATGTTTACCTTTTTACCCAGCAGTTGGAAATAGTTTTTTGCCTCAGCCAATTTGTCAGCGGGCAAATCCTCGATGATGATGGCATTGTCCTGGTCGGTGGCCAGGGTCTGTTCTCCTCTGCCCTGGCTTCCCATAACCATAAATGCAAATTTGCAGGGCGGACTTCCCAGTTCATCCAAGGCCAGGTATATCAGTCGCCTGTGAATGGAATCAGCCACCGAGGTGATGATATGGGTCATATTTTCCGTATTGCTGCCACTCTCCACGAGCGCTTTAACCAACACCGGCAATCGTTTAGAGATTTCCCGGATTTGATCCACCTCTTCGGAACGTTCGATATCCCGGATGAGGAAATCAACCATATTTTGCTGAATCCCTGCAATCTCACGGTATCCCACAACCCCGGTAATCTTCTGATTCCTGCCGGATACTGCAATATGAGAAACGCCATGTTTGGTCATCATGAGGAGTCCCTCGTAGAGCAATGCATCTTCGTGGAGTGAAACGATGGGCGCCGTCATGATCTTCAAAACGGGTTCTCCGGGATCCAGTCCAGCCGACAGGGCCCGTTTTACAAGATCGTTATTACTGATGATCCCTATAACATGGTCTTCATGATGTACCAAAAGGATCTCCCTCTTTTTCCTCGCCATAATGATTGCAGCCTCCCTGATGGTGGTTGCCGACGGGCATTGCCGGACCTCGCGGGCAATGGATTTCAGGGGCCGGTTCATCATTAAAAGAGAGGTTTGCAGCTCAGCGGCCAGGTGCTCGCTCTCCTTCTCATATTTCATCAGATCGCTCACCTCTTTGATGATCATGATGTATCCAACCTGACCGGCATGGTTAATTCTTGAAGCCGAAACGACCACCTCCAGGATGCTTCCATCCTTACAACTCAGTTTTGTCTCCCTGGATATGCTCTTTTTCGGATCTGTGATTTCTTTTTCAAGGCTTTCCCACTCCATTCGGAAAAGATCCTCCAATTTCATTCTTCGGATCTCATCAGGATCAAAGCCGCTGAGGAAACAGAATTTCATATTTGAGAAGATAAGGGTGTTTTCCACCCACATGAGGGTCCCTTCCGTGGATGCCTCCACCAGCGATTTGTACTTCTCCCTCGACAGCATGAGTTCCTCCTCGGCTTTGCCTCTTCTCCGCTCGATGTTCAGGCTCTGCCTGATGATGAAGATAAGAATTGCGCTGATTATCAGAGATATCAGCAGGGTTAATGTCATGAGCCGTTTTTTCAGTGAAACAATCTCCAGCCTCACATCTTCAAGGTAAATACCAGTTCCAACGATCCAGTGCCAGGGTTGAAACTCCTTGACAAAGGAGAGCTTCGGAACAATCCGTGTTGAATCGTCTTTCCATTGCCACATATAATTGATGAAGCCTTCTCCGTTTTCATTTACCGTTCTGACCGATTCCACGAAGAGCAGTTTACCATCATGGTCTTCGTAACTGTTCAGGTCATGACCGATCAGGTCGGGCCGGTAGGGGTGCATGATCATGGCGGGCTGCTCATCGATGATCCAGAAATAGTCCTTTTGTTCATCCCCGTATCGAATCTGCCTTACCCTTTCAATGGCCACAGCGCGTGCCGAGTCGACGGGTAAGCTGTTTTCGAGGGATTCCTGGTAGTACTCATCAATGAGGCTGCAAACCGTGTTGGTCAGTTCGGAGATCATCTCCTTCTTCCCTTTCATGATATTCTTTTCAAAGGCGGGTAGGATTGCCACGAAAATGGAGAGAATAAATAACCCTATGGCCAGGATGGAAGGCATCACAATGGAGAGGAAAAACCGTTTTAAGTTAGTCTTAGGCATTGCAGGGGAGGCTTATCGGTATGCTTTTATAACCAGACGATCACTATCAAATATACAAAAACCGGTGCGATGTTTGTTTCGTGAAACAGGAGGACAACCAATGATTGCCGGGAATTTTGCCATTTTCCGTTTTCTGTAGGCCATGTGTTTGAGGCGGTTTTCGGTAACTTCAAAAACACCTCTTGGATGGGCATGCCCGATGAAACTCAGCTGACAATTGTGCTTTTCCATCAGGTTAAAATGACCGGAGAACTCTCTTGCCCAGGTATAGAATCTCTGCCTGAAACCAGAAAGGTTTGGACTGGCATAGTGACTCAGGAGTATATTTATATTCGTGGTCTCCAGGATTTCATATTCTGGAAGACCATACAGAAATTGAAGATCTTCGGATGAGTAACCGTGATCCAAATCATCTTCATGAAGCCAAAGCTCATCCGCGGCTAGTTCCCTCCGATGTTCCAGATCAAGGTCGTACCAGTTGGGGGGGAAATCGAAAACCTCCGAATGTTCCGGGATTCTCCTGGCGGCATGGAGGTCGTGATTTCCCGGAATGATGATCTGACACTTCTCCCTCACGAGCGACAGACATTCAGTTGCGTTTCGGGTCTTTCCGTATTTGTAAAAGGGAAGACTGTACCCGGAGATATCACCCAGGCAGACGATCTTGTCGCAACCTTTTTTATCGATCTTTCGCATGATCCTCTTCAGGTTGTCAATGTCTTCGTGGATATCAGTAATGATCGCAAGTCGCATGGAATTAAAAGTATCAATTTTTTCAATGCTTTTGGTTAAAACAGAGATGGATTTTCTATTTTTATATGGCTTTAAATCTAACTGTTATGAATAAGTCCAACACTGCCCGGATTTTCATTTTACTGCTCATGGCAATCACATCTTCATGTACGGCTCCTGTAAAAGAGGAAGTCAGCAATGATCAGTCTGTTCGCAGCCCGGAGGCGGAAGGGATCTCTTCACGTGCAATCCTCGGCTTCCTGGAGGCTGTTGATCGTGAGATGCCGGATGAACTTCACAGCTTCATACTCAGGCGGCACGGCAATGTGGTAGCCCGGGGATGGTGGGCCCCTTACAGGGCAGAGACTCCGCATATGCTCTATTCACTGAGCAAGAGTTTCACATCCACAGCCATTGGGATGGCCATTGATGAGGGACTGATCAGCATCGATGATCCGGTTATTTCATTTTTCCCTGATGATCTGCCCGGTGAGCCCGGTGAAAACCTGAAAGCCATGCGGATCAGGGATCTTTTAAAGATGAACACCGGACACCTGAGGGAGCCGGGTCTTGAAATGAGGCAGGGGGAGAGCTGGGTCAAAGGATTCCTGGCACAGGAGGTCCAGTTCAAACCGGGGACCCATTTCGTATATAACAGCAGTGCCACCTACATGTTATCGGCCATTATTCAAAAGGTAACCGGCATGACCCTTCTTGACTATCTTAAGCCCAGACTTTTTGAACCACTGGGCATTGAGCATCCAACCTGGGAAACCGATCCGGATGGAATCAATACCGGGGGATGGGGGTTGAGCATAACCACCGAAGATATCTCCAAATTCGGCCAGCTATACCTTCAGAGAGGGGCGTGGAACGGGAAACAACTGGTATCAGAGGAGTGGGTTGAGGAAGCGACCACATTGCAAACCTCCAACGGCAGTAACCCGGAAAGCGATTGGGAGCAGGGTTATGGCTATCAGTTCTGGCGTTGCCGGCATGACCTTTACAGGGGGGACGGGGCATTTGGTCAGTTTTGTATTGTGATGCCCGGACAGGATGCTGTACTGGCCATCACTTCCGGTACGGGCGACATGCAAAAGGTGATGAACCTGGTATGGAAACACCTGCTGCCCGGTATGAAGGAAGGAGGTCTTCCTCCCGATGAGGAGGGCGCTGCATTGTTGGATCAAAAACTGAACGAACTGGCCATCAGCTATGTAAAAGGAGAAAAAGAGTCTTCCAATGTCTCTGATGTTTTCGACGGTATTTATCGTATTACATCTGAAGGCTCTGATGTAAGTGGGGTCTCCTTCGATTTTGGCACCCAGCCTCATGTGATCACTTTCCATTCGGAAAAGGGGAAACAGAACCTGAAGGTCGGATATGGCTCATGGGAAGCAGGGTCATTTGTAAATCCTGGATTTATCTCCAGTAAAGTGGCTGTTTGCGGAGCATGGAGGACCCCAAATACTTACCTGGTGAAGATGGTCTATGATGAGACTCCCTATATTGAAGAATTTACTTTCACCTTTGCTGACAAGCAGTTAATCTGGGACCGGGAACTGAATGTCTCCTTTGGTCCGACTAAACTTGAGACACTCAAGGGAATACCGGTTGATTAGTTACGACTTCGCGGCAAGCTCCTTCTGAATTCTTTCCATCAGTGGATCATCAAGTGCATAGAAGATAATGAGCACTGCGCAAAGGATGCTGCCTGCTGAGGGGATCAGACTGATCAGGGCCCTGATTCCCGTAAGTGATTCGGGCGTTTGTGCCATATTTGCTTCATACCCAAAAAGCGAAAGCAGGGCCATGGTGACCACCCCTGCCAGCGCCCAACCGAATTTCTGTGCCATTGTGGAAGCCGAGAAAATCAGTCCGGTAGCCCTTCGCCCGTTTTTCCATTCCGAATAGTCGGCTACATCGGCATACATGGCCCAAACAAGAGCCGAGGTGGGTCCCATAAAGAGGCTGGCCAGGATCTGGAGTACAAACATGCCTGCCACCTGGTCGTTTTTAAGGAGAAAGAAGCTGCTGGTGAAGAGGGTGGAGAGGATCATCAGGATCATATAAGCCTGCTTTTTTCCCACCAGGTCCGAGAATTTCTTTACAACTGAAATCCCAAGGATCCCGGCAACAGTCCCCAGCACCATGAAAGCCGAGGAGAAATCGTAGCTGAATGATCTTCCGAACAGTTCGAAATCAATGGTCTTGATATCCACATAATATTTAAAGTAATATGCAATCGCCCCGTTCCGGATCGATACATAAAAGATGGTAAAGATACCGGCAAGCAGAAGGATGATCCATGGCTTATTGGTAACCAGGTCTTTCAGGTCGATGCTTATCTTGTTATTCTCCTTCTTTATCGGGACTACTCTTTCCCTGGTGGAAAGGAAAGCAAAAAGGAAGAGTATAATGGTCAGAGCAGAGTATAGAATGATTGTATATTTATATCCCAGGGCATCGTTGCCTTTCCCGAAATGGCTGACAAATGTATTGTTAAAGGCAGTGACAAACAGCCCGGCACCAAATGCCAGGATAAATCGGTAGGATGAGATGCTTGTTCTCTCCCTGGAATCGGGCGAAAGGACCCCCATCAGGGCCGAATAAGGAATATTGATGGCAGTATAGAGGATCATCATGAGGTTGTAAGTCACAAAGGCATATACAATTTTGCCGGTGAGGCCGAGATCCGGGGTGGTGAAGCTCAATACGCCGATCACTGCAAAGGGAACCGAGACATATAGCATATAGGGCCGGAATTTCCCCCACCTTGATCTGGTGCGGTCGGCAATCATACCCATCAGCGGGTCGGTGAATCCGTCCAGGATCCTTGTCAGCCCAAAGAGCAGGGCGGCGACACTGGTGGGTAGTCCGAATACATCAGTGTAAAAGATCGGCAGAAAGTACATGAATGTTTGCCAGAAAAGATTGGAAGCAAAATCACCCGAACCATAACCGATTTTCTCAAATACCGATACCTTACCGTTTGCTGTTTTCATGAAGGCTCAATGCTTAAACGCCTGTTGTGACCAGCCTGTAGGCTACAACCCGGTTGTCAAAGAAAGTGGGCACGTAAACAACCTGCTTCTCCCGGTTGAATCCTATATCAGCCGAGTTGATCTGCTGATCTGAGGTCTTCAACAGGGTGACCCTGCTGTAATCAGGGAGGACCAGGAATATTTCTCCGGCCCAGCTGGTGACCATATAGTATCCCTCTTTGCCTGTGAATTCAACTCCGTCGCCATGCCCGATATCCCGGGTGACCGTTTTGTAGGTTCCGGAGACTTTATCGATCACCTTTAAATCCGAACTTTGCGAACTGGTCAGTAACACCCTGGATTCCTCCACGAACAGACCATTGGGTCTCTCCAGTCCTTCGGTGATCCATGGAACTGTAGTCCCGTCTTTGTATTTCCAGAGCAAGCCTGTATCGGAATCGGAAAAGTAAACCGTCCCATCGGTATCGATGGCTATGTCATTCAAAAATGTCGCTCCTTCCACCGGAATCCTTTCAACGATTTCCGCCTTTTGGATGTCGATCACCACCAGCTGGTCGATGTCTGCTACAAAAAGATGCTCCCCGAAAATTCCCATTCCTTTCGGTGCATTCAATCCGGCAACCCACTGTGGCGATTTCACATTGCCGTCCACATCGAGCATGGCAATATACCCTTCTCCGTTTTTCTCGGCGGGGGCACCATTGATGCAGGAAACAAAAAGTACCTGGCGCTGACTGTCATAAAGGACCGACTCGCAGGTCCGCATGACCGAATCGGTCCTCCACAGCTCGGTGAGGGAGAAAGTGGGCTCATTGCCGGATTCTGTCTGATTGCCGGCTGGTTTGGGCGAATTGCAGCCGAAGATCAGGAATGCAGGGAAAATGATGATCAGGAATTTTTTCATGATGGAATGGTTATGTAGTATGAGGTACCAATAAAGTTATGGAAATAATTGTCCTGCCGAAAATTTCTCTGAAAATTCTAATCATACAGCCCATTGTACCTGATCCCCTCCCGGGGGATTGCCATCCAAAGTGCCACCTCCTCCCTCCACTCCTTGTAGTGGGCTGTCTCCTTGTGGGCCGAAGATGCGGACTGGTCGGTATAGGCTTCATAAAGGGCAAATTCCGTGGGGTCTTCCTCCTTTTGCAGAACATCAAAACGAAGATTACCAGCCTCCTTAACCGATTGGAGATGGTTCTTCCCTGTTGCCCTGATAAAGTCATTGACATTTTCGGGCTTCACTTTTACATGGACGATGGTTACAAACATGACAGTTGGTTTAGGTTCATAATCCGTGGGGTTGTTAAAGCGGAAAATTAGTAAAAAACAGCTTTTAAACAGAATTTAGCTATTTTTAGCGTTACCAAACCTACCAAAACTTCTGATCCATGGATTTGAAAAATCGGGCAATCTCAAAGCTTACCGTAACGGTCATCCGGGTGGCCATCGGATGGCATTTCCTTTTCGAAGGCATTTCAAAACTTTTTATGGAAAGCTGGACCTCGCAGGCATACCTGGCCAATGCCACAGGATTTCTATCCGGATTTTACCACTGGCTGGCCGGTTCGGAGGCCATTGTCAGGGGGGTGGATTTTCTGAATATATACGGACTGATTTTCATCGGGGTGGCTCTTTTTGTGGGTCTCTTTGTGAGGATGGCATCCGTGGCAGGGATCCTGTTACTGCTGTTGTACTACTTTGCCTATCCGCCCTGGGGCACTTCTCTTTTCGGCTCACCGGAAGGACACTTCTTTATCGTAAACCGTAATTTTATAGAGGCATTCGTTTTACTGTGGTTTGTGATTCGCACTGAAACAGGTTACAGTATCGATCTGCTTTTGAATTCACATCGGGGCAAAACAGATGAGAAACCTGCGGGTTCCGGTGGATCAGATGAGGGTAGTATTCCTCAAAATTCGCGCCGCGAGGCATTGAAGAACATGGCCAGCCTGCCTCTGCTTGGAGTCATGGGCTGGGGCGCATTCCGACATGCCAGCAAGCAGGTCGATGTCATGTCCGGGGCTACCATCCAGTTAAATTTTTCATCCCTCAGCGAGCTGAAGGGCGAACTTCCCAAAGGGAAAATTGGTACACATGAGATCAGCAGACTGGTGGCTGGAGGGAACCTGGTAGGGGGCTGGTCTCACGCGAGGGACCTGATCTATACAGACACTCTTTTCAAAGCTTACAACACAGAAAAAAAGGTCTACGAAACTTTAATGCTGGCCGAGCAGGCCGGGATCAATACCATCAATATCGGATTTCCCACCAATGCCCTGCTTGCCAAATATAAGAAGGCCACAGGCAGCAGGATCAAGGTCATTTCACAGATTCATCCCGACCTCGATAACAATGATTACTTCGTGAACATTGATAAAGCCATCGATTACGGGGTGGACATTGTCCAGATCCAGGGGAACCAGGTGGACTGGCTGGTGAGGGACAACCGCATCGATGTGGTGGAGAAGATGCTGGAGCACATCAAAAAACAGGGTTATACAGCCGGACTGGCCTCACATACGGTGGATGCGCTGATTGCCTGCGAGGAGCATGGGATTATCCCCGATTACTATATGAAGACCATGCATCACGACAAATACTGGTCGGCCCATCCCATGGAGAACCGCGTACCTTTTGAGGTCGACGGAAAGAACTATCTGGATCATAACAAGTTTCATAATAACTGTTTTTGCCTTTTCCCCGACCGGACCATTGATTTTGTGAAAAAGGCCACTGTACCGGTGATGGGTTTCAAGGTACTGGCGGCAGGAGCCATCGAACCGAAAGATGGATTTGACTGGGCTTTTAAAAACGGGGCTGATTTTATTTGCGTGGGCATGTTCGATTTCCAGATCGTGGATGATGTGAACACCACCATTGATGTCATTAAAAATTTGAAGGGCAGGGAGCGGAAGTGGTACGGGTAGACAGGATGATTCAATGCATATGCAAAGAGAAAAGAGATGAAGAGAGGATTACTGGTAATATGGTTGACTTCGCTGACGTTGGTTATGTGGGGCCAGAACTGGGACCTGGTTTGGTCGGATGAATTTGATGGTGATACGCTGGATCTGACAAGGTGGTCTTTCCAGACAGGCACAGGAACTGCCTATGGTCTCCCCGACGGTTGGGGAAACAATGAGAAGCAGTACTACCTGAAGGAGAATACGGTTGTGGCGAATGGGATGCTTACAATCATCGCTAAGGAGGAGGCCTACGGTGGTAAAAGTTATACCTCTTCGCGCATACGGACCCTGAACAAGGGTGACTGGACCTATGGCCGGTTTGAATTCAGGGCGAAAATGCCCGCGGGAAAGGGGCTTTGGGCTGCCCTGTGGATGTTGCCCACAGATACTGAGTATGGCGGTTGGGCTGCCAGTGGTGAGATCGATATGGTGGAATTCGTGGGTCATGAATTAGATAAGGTATACGGCACCCTTCACTTTGGAGGACAGTGGCCCAACAATGAGCAAAAGGGAAAATCATTTCGGCTAACAACAGGAGCTTTTTCGGAGGGGTTTCACGACTTTGCCATGGAGTGGGAAGAGGGGGAGATCCGCTGGTATGTGGATGACCAGCTATACCAGGTCCTGAATCAGGGCGACTGGTGGTCATCGGGGGGTAGTTTCCCGGCACCCTTTGATAAAAGATTTCACTTCCTGATCAACCTGGCTGTGGGAGGAAACTGGCCCGGGTCGCCCGATAACACCACCGTGTTTCCCCAGGAGCTGGTGATCGACTACCTTAGGATCTACGAGAAAAACACGACGGCCATTGGCCCGGAATCAGGTTTACCCGATCGGGGTTACACGCTTGAACAGAATTTTCCTAATCCGTTCAGGCCTTATACCACCATATCCTACGCAATACCAGAACCGGAACAGGTGCTACTGGAGGTTTTTGACGCCATGGGAAGGCGGGTTCAGACGCTGGTGGATGAGGTGAAAGAGCCCGGAATGCACGTAGCGGAGATGGAAGGAGACGGGTTTCCCCCGGGAATCTACTCCTACAGGCTGATGGCAGGGCCCTTCTTTCGAATCAGGCAGATGATTCTTCTTTAAAGGTTTTTTGATATGAAATGGCTGTGGATTAGGGATTTGTGTCTGATCGTGCTGGTGATATCCTACCCATCTTTTAGGGTTGATGCCCAGGTAAAAACCGGAATCGATGTGCTGGAAGAACGGGGGTTTGGACTGCTGAAAGGAAAACGGGTGGGCCTTGTCACTAATCCCACCGGGGTGGACCGCCAGTTAAGGTCCACCGTCGATATCCTTTACGAGAATGTTGATCTGAGGGCCCTTTACGGACCCGAGCATGGGGTGAGAGGTGATTTTTCAGCAGGTGACCGGGTGGGCGACCAGGTGGACCGGGAGACAGGCCTCCCGGTATATTCTTTATATGGAAAGAGCAGGAAACCTTCTCCGGAATCGCTCGAAAATGTGGATGTGATCGTTTACGATATACAGGATATAGGGGTACGTTCATATACCTTCATCAGTACCATGGGACTGGTGATGGAGGCTGCGGCTGAACTGGGCAAGGAGGTTGTGATTCTCGACCGGCCAAATCCCCTGGGGGGAATGCGGGTGGAAGGCCCCGTGGTGGAGGATGGATACTCCTCTTTTGTAAGTCAGTACGCCATCCCCTATGTATACGGACTCACCTGCGGGGAGCTTGCCCGGCTGTTAAACGGGGAGAAAATGCTTAGCGGTGGAGTCTCCTGCCGGCTCACTGTAGTTCCCATGGAGGGCTGGGAAAGAGAGATGACCTTCGATGGGACAGGTTTACAGTGGGTTCCCACCTCTCCGCATATTCCACAATACACAACAGCCTTTTACTATCCGGCTACCGGCATTATTGGTGAACTGGATCCGGCAATGATCGGGATCGGTTATACCCTTCCATTCCAGGCACTGGTGACTGAAAATATCGATGCCCAAAGGTTGTCCGACTCAATGAATGCCCTGGGATTGCATGGAGTGCTGTTCCGGCCCATTTACCTGAAGCCCTACTATATGGATCAGAAAGGGGTGCCCATGCAGGGGGTACAGATCTATTTAACCGACCTGGTGAATGCCGGGTTAACCGAGATCCAGTTTCTCTTTCTGCAGGAGGCACACAAGATCGACCCGGAGTTTAATCCCTTCAGGGGAAAGGAGGATCGTTACACAATGTTTGATAAAGTGTGCGGCTCAGATTTCCTCAGGAAATCCATGCTTGAAAGTTTTGATTTTGAGAAGCTTCGTTTTTACTGGAACGGGGACAGGGATTGGTTCATTTTGTTGTCAAAAAATTATTATCTCTATTAACAATGTTTAGAAAAGCCGGTCAGGTTCAGATCATTTTCCTGTTGCAGCTGATGCTTTTGGCACCGGTTACTGGCCAGGAAAATGGTTTTCCGACTGACTCTGCCCTGCGGGTTCAGATCCTTAAGAATGCGGATGGGCTGTTTAACGGGGAGTGGTTCATAGAAGCCACCGGTTACCAGAAAAGAGACTCCACCCGCATTGATACTGTGATCATCAACCGGAAGAGTATGCAGATCAGGGTGGTGGCCGACAGGTACCTTTCCAGGTTTCCTGCCCGTCTGCCGGTGATCGACTCCCTTGAAAGGGGATTACTGTACGGGTGTGAGGCAGGGATTAAGGGATTTAAACTGGAGGTATATTCGGCCGGGCGCAACATCAGGGATTATGTACCCAACTATTACAGGCAGAATGTAAAGGAGATGGACCCAACCAGGAGTGTGGCAAAATTCCGGCGCACTTCACCCCCCCTGGTCAGCAACCTTTCCAGGCCCTACCTTACGGAAGCCGTTCTCTATAATAAAAATATTGCCCTGTGGCACAGCCACGGATGGTACTATGAACCATCCCTGCACCGCTGGGAGTGGCAACGGGCCCGGCTGTTTCAAACGGTGGAGGATTTGTACCCGATGGCATTTACCCTTCAAATGCTGGTCCCCATGCTGGAAAGTGCCGGGGCCGGAGTTTTCCTGCCCAGGGAACGGGACTGGCAGGTTCATGAAGTGGTTGTTGATAATGACGGCAGTTGCGGAAAGAGCATCTATGTTTCGTCCGATCCGGGAAATCTCTATAACGGCAACAGGGGATTCGGACTGGGAACACCCCCCTATGTGGATGAAAATCCCTTTACACTTGGAACCTGGCAACAGATGCCCTCTGCCAGGGAGGCTTCCGGATCAGTGCAGTGGATACCCGACATCCCTGAAGAGGGGGAGTACGGGGTATATGTCTCTTATCACACCCTCGCCGAGAGTGCCGATGATGCGCGGTACAGGCTGCATCATGCGGATGGGATCACGGAATTTTCCGTGAACCAGCAAATGGGTGGAGGGACCTGGATCTACCTGGGAAGGTTTCGGTTTGAGGAAGGAGTGAATCCGGCAAGCGGAAAAGTTGTACTCACCAATGAAAGCAGCAACCGTAAAGCGGTGATCACGGCCGATGCGGTCAGATTCGGCGGAGGAATGGGTAATATTTCGAGGAACGGGCTTACCGGGATGAGGCCGAGGTACCAGGAGGCTGCCAGGTACAACCTGCAGTACGCCGGTTTTCCCGATACACTGGTATGGAGGCTGAATAGTCCGGACAACGACTACAGGGACGATTACCAGTCAAGGGGCGAATGGGTCAGCTACCTCATGGGTTCTCCCTTAGGTCAGACAGCCACCAGGGGTGCTGCGGGACTGGGTATACCGGTAGATCTTTCTTTTGCCTTTCATACCGATGCCGGGATCACCCGGAGCGATACGGTGATCGGGACTCTTGGTATATTCAGTACCTCCTACAGGAAAGGGCCTTTTCCCTCGGGGCTCTCACGGATGGCCTCCCGCGATCTGGCCGACCTGATCCAGACGCAGATTGTGGATGATATCAGGGCTCTTTACGACCCGCAGTGGTCCAGGCGGGGGTTGTGGGACCAATCCTACAGCGAGGCGTTCCGTCCAAATGTTCCCACAATGATGCTGGAACTTCTGTCTCATCAGAATTTCATCGATGCGAGGTTCGGACAGGAACCCATGTTCCGTTTTCACACAAGCCGGGCCATCTACAAGGGAATGCTTAAGTTTTTATGTTCGCTTTACGGGATGGAATATGTGGTACAACCCCTTCCGGTGGATCATCTCCAAACCGGACTTCTTTCGCAAGGGGGCATTCAACTCTCCTGGAAGGCGGTTGCCGATCCCCTTGAACCTACTGCGAATCCCGATCGTTACAGGGTCTACACAAGTGTTAACGGGAGGGGATTTGATCAGGGAATAACCGTAGAGCAGTGCAGTTATATCATCGGTAAAGCGCATCCCGATTCGATTTATGCCTTTAAGGTGACCGCACTCAATGCAGGAGGCGAGAGTTTTCCCTCGGAGGTGGTATCGGCATGCAATCGCAGCAATTCCCTGGGCGTTGTTCTGATAATCAGCGCTTTTGACAGAACCGGGGGTGCTGACTGGTTCGAGGATACGGACCATTCGGGATTTATGCCCATGACCGACCAGGGGGTTCCCTGGCATGATGACCTGCATACGGTAGGGGCACAGTACGACTATCTTAAGGCTTCTCCCTGGCTTGACGATGATTCACCCGGACACGGGGCCTCGTATGCCGATCTGGAAGATGTGGTTATCCCGGGTAACAGCTTTGATTTTCCCCTTACACACGGGCGGTCCATCAGCCAGGCTGGACTTTCCTTTGTGACAATCAGTGATGAATCTCTGGAGGATGATTCCATAAACCTGAAGCCTTTCGATGTGATCGATTTCATTGCAGGAGAGGAGAGGAGTACCCGTTTGCCAAAGAATGATTCAATCTGGTCCTACCAGGTGTTTCCCGATTCCATGATTCAGATGCTTTCAGGGTACCTTGAAGACGGGGGCAGCCTTTTTATTTCGGGAGCGCATATTGCCAGCGATGTTCATTTCAGAGGACAGGACTCCCTGGTGGCGGCTGTTTTGAAATACAGGTGGCGAACCAGTAATGCCAGCCGTACGGGCGGGTTTTACTTTATGGATGACACGTTTGGTGATTACCGGGATACCCACAGGTTCAACACGGGGATCGACCCTGAAATTTATACCGTGGAGGGGGCAGATGCCCTCGAACCTGCCGACTCTGCCTCCATGACACTGATCAGGTACCGGGAGAACAATGCCTCGGCAGCCGTGGCATACAGAGGGACTTACAGGGTAATTGCCATGGGATTCCCCTTTGAAACCATCATGGGACGGTCCACAAGAGACCTGATTATGAAAGAGATACTTACCTATTTAACGGAGCAGAAGGAGAATGACCGGGATTAATTGTTTTTTGCCCTGCAGCAGGCCGGACAGGTTGGATCAGACCATTTGTGAACTGAGGGCCAGCCGACTTGTAAAGGATATTTACCTGATGGCTCCGGAGGCACCGCGGGAGATGCCCCACGGCTGCAGTTTTCTGCAAACAAACCGTTGGCAGGGTACGGATACCCTCCGGAAGATTGCAGAACGATCTGCCGGGACCGGGTTTACGATGATCATTACAATGGAGACCCTGGTCTCATTCGGAATGCTGGCCCTGGAACGGTTTATCCGGGTGGCTTTAGATACAGATGCCGGAATGGTCTATTCCGATTATTTCGACCTGGCAGACGAAAAACGGACTCCCCACCCACTGATCGATTACCAGTCAGGTAGTCTGCGTGATGATTTTGAATTCGGACCAGTTCAGGTCTTTAGCACTCCGAAGTTGATTGCTGCAACCAGGGAGATGCATGACGACCTTCAGTATGCGGCGCTTTACCAGCTACGCCTGAAGCTGAGTCTGCTTGGCTTACCGGTGCGGATCCAGGAGTTTCTTTACGCGGTACGTCCGCTTGATTCGCGCGATTCGGGGATGAAGATTTTCGATTATGTGAATCCGCGTAACAGGACGGTACAGGTGGAGATGGAGCAAGTGGTAACCCTTTATCTGAAGGAGGCGGGAGCCTATCTTGAACCGGAATTTGACACAGTTTCACTGGACCGGGGAGGGTTCCCGGTGGAAGCTTCGGTGATCATCCCGGTGCTCAACCGCGTACGGACCATTTCCGATGCCATCGACTCGGTAATGACACAGAAGTGCTCCTTTGACTTTAATCTGATCGTTGTGGACAACCACTCCACGGATGGCACCACAGGGCTGCTGGAGGAGAGGTCGGCAGACTATCCCGGGTTGATTCATGTGATCCCTGAAAGAAACGACCTTTATATTGGCGGATGCTGGAACCTGGGCATTCATCACCAGCAATGCGGGAAGTTTGCCGTACAGCTCGACAGTGATGACCTATACATGGATGAGAATACCCTGGAGACGATGGTCCGGGCTTTTTATGACCAGCAGTGCGCCATGGTGGTCGGATCATACCGGATGACAAATTTTGATCTTAAAGAGATTCCCCCGGGAGTCATCGATCACAAAGAGTGGACTCCGGATAATGGAAGGAATAATGCACTCCGGATTAACGGCCTGGGTGCTCCGCGTGCATTCTATACACCGGTACTCAGGGAGATCAATATCCCCAATGTAAGTTATGGTGAAGATTACGCAGTGGGACTGGCCATCAGCAGGCGTTACCGGATCGGGCGGATCTATGAACCCGTTTACCTTTGCCGGCGATGGGAGGAGAATTCCGATGCATCACTGAGTATTGAAGCCATGAACAGGCACAACCAGTATAAAGACAGGCTCAGGAGCTATGAGCTGTCTGCCAGGATACACATGAACAGGGAGCGCAGATAATCATGCAGCAGAAAGCAGACAAGCTGTTCCGTGAGCAGATGACCGGTTGGCCGCTGCTGGCCGAAAACCGGGAGAGGCTCGATTCGGCTCTTCTGAAATCCTTTGAATGGGATGGGGTTACCATCCGTGTACAGTATAATCCAAAACGGATCACCTCATCCTCTGCAAGGGTAGACCGGGTATCCATAGAAGCGAGACCCTGCTTCTTATGTCGTGAGCATCGTCCCCCGGAGCAGGATTTTGCAGCCATTGGAAAAGGTTACGAAATCCTCTGTAATCCATTTCCTATTTTCAGGAAACACTTTACCATCGCAAAAGCGGATCACACCCCCCAGGTGATCGATCCCGAATTTTCCTCAATGCTTGATCTCGCCAGGGATTTGCCCGATCTGGTGATTTTCTATAATGGACCCGCCTGCGGCGCTTCTGCACCCGACCATATGCACTTCCAGGCAGGAAACCGGGGCTTTTTGCCCCTTGAGGATGAGCTGGAGAACCTTCTGGCGCGTTTCGGCAATTGCCTCTCTTCAAACGGCAAATGCAGGGTCACGGCCATTGACGACGGCTTGAGACGATTCCTGGTTCTGGAGTCGGACCGGAAGCAGCCTCTGGAGGATGCATTTTCAGCAATCTCTTCCTACATGCGGCAACTTGCCAGCGGAGATGAACCCATGCTTAACCTGTTAACCTATTTCCGTGCGGGTTGGCAGATTATCGTCTTCCCCAGGGAGAAACACAGACCCTGGCAGTATTTTGATCAGGGGGAGCAGAATATCCTGCTGAGCCCGGCTTCGGTTGATCTGGGGGGTGTGATGATCACCCCATTGGAGAAGGATTTCAATAAGATCACCGGCGATGATATAGCGGATATCTTTAACCAGATTGGTCTGACCGAAAAATGTTTTGATAAATTAAATACCTTTCTGAAGCAGAAACTTTCATGAAGAGATTTGAGAAGGTTCCGGAAATCCATGTGGGTATCGTTCGCTCGCGACATCTGGAGTTCAGATTCCATACCCCTTATTTGCTTACGGGTACTGTTACAGGTTTTGAAGGCCGGGTAGAAGCTGAGGTTATTGATGATCTGGTTGAAGTGAGGCAGGAGGGTCGCGTGGTTGCAGCAGGGGCCGGGGTGATCTTTATACCCGTGGATGCTTCACGGGATGGCTTTGGGATCAGTAATGTGGTAATCGGAATCGGGTTTCACTGGGAGCAAAAGGAGGATCAGCTCTTTCCGGGAGCCCTTAAACTGGTTCTTGTGGAGGGGGAGATCCAGGCCATCAACCTTGTTTCGGTCGAGAAGTACCTGGGTAGTGTGATCTCTTCGGAGATGCGGGGGGAGAGTTCACCTGCACTGTTAAGAGCCCATGCCATCATTTCTAGAAGCTGGTTACTGGCACAGATTGAAAAACAGGGTCAGCTGGTTCGCACCGGTAAGAAGTATGAGCTGATCCATGAAACAGCGCAAGAGTATATCCGCTGGTACGACCGTGAGGATCACCCTGGCTTCCATGTGTGTGCCGACGATCATTGTCAGCGTTACCAGGGGATTACCCGTGTGAGCAATCCGGAAGTTTTAAAAGCTGTGGAGGCGACCGAAGGTCAGGTGCTGGTTTATGGAGGGACCATCTGTGATGCCCGATTTTCGAAATGTTGCGGGGGAGTGACAGAGGAGTTTCAGAATTGCTGGGAACCTGAGCGCCACCCTTACCTGAAGCGGGTTGATGACAATCCGTCCGGTGCCGGGATCAATATGGAGGATCTTAAGGTGGAGTCCAATGCCGATCGGTTTATCAAAGGATCGCCGGTGGCGTTCTGTAATACCCGGGATTTGGATCTTCTCAGGCAGGTACTGAATGATTATGACCTTGCCTCTACCCATTTCTATCGTTGGGAGGTGAGCTACAGCAAGGATGAGATCGCCAAATTGATCCGGGAGAAGTCAGGATTCGATTTTGGTGAGATCATTGACCTGGCACCCATAGAGCGTGGTGAATCGGGCAGACTGGTAAAGCTGAAGATTGTGGGTACAAAGAAGACATTGGTTGTGGGAAAGGAGCTGGAGATCAGGCGCTGGCTGAGTCACACTCATCTTTACAGCTCTGCTTTTACGATTGAGAAGCAAAAAGTGAAGAGGGGAGTCCCCGGAGGCTTCCTCCTGCGTGGTGCAGGCTGGGGACACGGGGTCGGACTTTGCCAGATCGGTGCGGCGGTCATGGCCCACATGGGTTACTCCCACGAGCGTATACTGAAACACTACTATATGGATGCTGCCATAGAAAAGGCTTATGAGTAAACACAATGCCCGGCCCTGGCAATGGGTACCAACGCTCTATTTTGCTGAAGGGATTCCCTATATTCTGGTGAATACCCTGTCGGTGATATTTTACAAGCGAATGGGTATATCCAATGCCGAAATTGCCCTTTTCACCAGCTGGCTCTACCTGCCATGGGTGATCAAGCCCTTCTGGGGTCCTATGGTGGATATGCTGAAAACCAAGCGGTTCTGGATATTGATCATGCAGCTCCTGGTGGGTGCAGGATTAGCCGGATTGGCATTCACCATTCCAACGGAGAGGTATTTGCAGCTTACCCTGGCTTTTTTCTGGTTACTGGCATTCAGTTCGGCTACCCACGATATTGCAGCAGATGGATTTTATATGCTGGGACTCTCAAAACATGATCAGGCATTTTTCGTAGGGGTGCGCAGTACATTTTACCGTCTTGCCATGCTTACCGGGCAGGGTCTGCTGGTTATCCTGGCCGGCTATTTTGAGGCCAGAACTGGACTGCCCCCTGTTGAGGTGAGTGTGGTGACCATCGAGGGAACATCCCCGGCAGCATTCAATCCACAGCAGGTTTCCTTTGATCCGGTGGAAGGAAAGTCCCTCTTTTATTTCGATCCACAGGTGAGGATAGGTACCGGAAAGATCCCTGGACCGGTGGCTGCCAAACTGATGTCTGACGTGGATCGATGGAACAGTTCGAATGGTTTTTATCCTACTGAGGAGGAGAGCGGGGCAACTCCTTCTGTTTCTGAACTGACAGGAAACATGGGATATACCTGGTTCCGGCTCAGCCGTAAGCCGGAGGAAGGCGAAACCATAGTGCTAAATTTCAGTTTTGACAAGGGTGACAAGAGCATCTCACTGGCACGGAGTTACCGTTTCGAATTCAATGAAAGCAACTGGGAGATCCCTGCTTTTGCAGTTTTTAAACTTGACCCCAAACTCGATAAAGTAACCCATGCCTCCTTTACCGGTCTCAGCGGGAACATTCAATTTGCCTGGAGCATGGTCTTTGCCATGGTTGCGATTCTGTTTGTGGGATTTCATATTTATCACCGTTTCGTACTTCCACATCCTGAGGCAGATCATTCCAACCGGAGTGAGGGAAGCGGATTTATAAAAGAGTTTTTTGTGACTTTCGTTGAATTTTTCAGGAAGAAACGGATTGGGGTCATCCTTATTTTTCTACTGGTGTACAGGCTGGGAGAGTCCCAACTGTTAAAAATGGCTTCGCCCTTTCTGCTCGATTCAAACGAGGCAAACGGACTTGGACTGACCACCGGCGACCTGGGTCTGATCTATGGGACCCTGGGGATCATTGCCCTCTCCCTGGGAGGAATCATCGGGGGAATTGCAGCATCAAGGCGGGGATTAAAATACTGGCTTTGGTGGATGGTGGCTGCCATGAACCTTCCAAATCTGGTTTATGTGTTTCTCTCCTATTCCATGCCTTCCTCTTTATGGGTGGTGGGCGCATCGGTTGCGGTGGAGCAATTTGGATATGGATTTGGATTTACGGCCTATATGCTCTATATGATCTATGTTTCTGACGGGAAACACAAAACGGCACATTTTGCACTGACCACCGGTTTCATGGCACTAGGTATGATGATTCCCGGGATGATCAGTGGCTGGCTTCAGGAGCTGATCGGTTATCAGCATTTTTTTATCTGGGTGATGATCTGTACGATACCCGGCTTCCTGGTGATTCCATTCCTGAAAATTGACCCCGGGTTTGGGAAAAGGGAGAGGGATTAGCAGGAGATTTATTATAAAATCGTAAACCAAACCTGACTTTATAAAACATTTTTGCAACCGATTGCTTATCTTGCATCAAATGTCAGGGAAAAAAGAGGTTACGATTTATGATATTGCTGAAAGACTGAACCTTTCAGCCTCCACTGTTAGCCGGGGTCTTCGGAATCACCCGGCCATCAGGAAAAAAACCATCTCCAGGATCCAGGCGATGGCTCTGGAACTGAACTATCAGCAGAATACCTTTGCAAGCAGCCTCCGAAGCAACCGCTCAAATACCATCGGGGTGATCCTTCCAAGATTTGAAAGCAGTTTTCTCAGTTCTGTGGTCTCAAGCATTGAAAAAGTGGTCAGAGGAAAGGGATACAAACTTTTGTTGAGCCAGTCTTTCGATTCCAATAAATTGGAGAAGGAGAACCTTGAAACCCATTTTAATAACCGGGTCGAGGGACTGCTCATTAATCTTACCCCTGAAACAACCGATCTGGACCACCTGGACCTTTTTCTGAAAAAGGGAATCCCCGTGGTACTCTTCGACCGGGTAATCAGTCGGCCCGGCTTCGGGTTTATCACTGTTTCCATCGACAACCGGCAGGCAGGATATGATGTGACCAGTCACCTCATTTCTCAGGGATGTAAACGCATTGCCTACCTGGGTGAAAATACCTCCTGCAGCGTTTTCGGAGAGCGGGCAAGGGGATACAGGGAGGCACTTGCCGACCATGGAGCTTTGGCGGATCCGGAAATGATCATTACCGATCATCTGGATACCGAGACAGGTGCCCGGGTAGTGGAAAGGATTCTGAAAATGAAGAATCGACCCGACGGTATTTTTGCGGGAAATGATATGGCAGCAGCCTCTCTGATGTATGAACTGAAACAAAGGGGGGTATCGATCCCCGGAGAGATAGCTTTTGCAGGATTTAATAACTCCTACCTTTCACAGGTTATCGAACCTGCCCTTACCAGCGTGATATACCCTGGTGTTGAAATGGGACAGACTGCTGCAAACAGCCTTATGGAGATACTTGAACATGAAAATCCGGTCGTGATCCGGAATATCATCCTAAGGCATGAGCTTATTGTCAGGGAATCCTCCCTGAAGACCCACAGATTTGAGGGAGTTTCAAGATGAGACCTCTGTTTCAACCCATCCTGATGCATTTTGCTGCCCGTTATGCAGGCCATACCTATGGTGAATTTGCCTCCGACTACCGTGTTCTGGTAAAGAGCAACCTGAAATGTATGGAGGATTTTCAAATCGATGCCGTTGGTCTGATCTCCGATCCCTATCGTGAAACGGCTGCTTTTGGGGCTGAGATTTCTTACCCGGATGAAGGTGTACCCAGGTGTCGAAAACCCATCATTGAGAAAATGGAGGATATCCATGCACTGAAAAATCCGGATATCTATAAAGCGGAGCGGACTCTCGACCGGATAAAGGCAGGGGAGCAGCTGTCCAGGGAAACCGGAGGCAGGGTTCCTTTGATTGGATGGATCGAAGGACCGCTGGCCGAAAGTTGCAGCCTGGCAGGTGTGAATGAGGTGCTCCTGAAGATCTTTATGGAACCCGATTTTGTGAAGCGGCTCATGGAAAAAACCCTGGTTACTGCCAAAGATTTTGCCAGGGCACAGGTTGAGGCCGGGTGTGGGATCATCGGCGTGGGAGATGCCATCTGCTCCCAGATATCAGCAGAGAATTACAGGGAATTTGTCAGGGAACTTCACAGGGATCTGTTTACCTATATACAATCGCTGGGTGCCAGGGTGAAATTGCACATTTGTGGAAATATATCCCACCTGCTGGGAGATCTGCACGATCTGAAACCCGACATTCTGGATTTGGACTGGATGGTGGATATGGACCATGCTTATCATGTACTGGGTCCGGATATGATCCGATGCGGTAATCTCGATCCGGTGTCGGTGATCCAGGATCGGAATCCTGAAGCAATTACTGCCGCGACAAGGACTCTTTGTATGAAAGAACGGGGAAGAGCGTTTATCCTCTCGGGTGGATGCGAGGTCACAGTGAATACTCCTGTGTCGCATCTGAAGGCCATGAAAGAGGGGACGATTTGAAAAATAATTAAAAACTGATATTTCAATTTTATAAATTAGCTGATGAAGCCATATATATTATCTGAAGCGCACTGGGGAGAGGTGAAGCAGCAACAGTACCAGCTTGCTGTTTTACCCTGGGGAGCCACCGAGGCGCACAATTTTCACCTTCCCTACGGTACCGATAATTTTGAAACTGAAGCACTTGTGAGAGCTTCGGCAGGCATGGCATGGGACAGGGGTGCCAGTGTGGTGGTTCTACCCACCATACCCATCGGGGTTAATACCGGTCAAACCGATGTGGAGATGACACTGAACCTGAATCCAAGCACACAGCAGTCCATTCTTGAGGACCTTGTGGAGAGCCTTGATGGCCATGGGATAGAACGTCTGCTGGTGGTGAACGGACATGGCGGTAACGACTTCAGGCAGATGATCCGTGAGGTGGGTCTCCACTTCCCGGAGATGCTTCTGGCCACCTGCAACTGGTTCCAGTCGGTGGATAAGAGCACCATTTTCGAAGAGGGGGGAGACCATGCCGACGAGATGGAAACCAGCCTGATGCTTTACACCCACCCCGGACTGGTGCTACCGCTTGCCAGTGCTGGTTCGGGAATCTCCAAGCGATTCGGAGTGGAGGAACTTAATGAGTCGTGGGCCTGGACCGAGCGGAAATGGAGCCTTACCACCTCCGATACCGGGATCGGTGATCCCCGGAAAGCCACTGCAGAAAAGGGAGAGAGGTACTTTAAGGAAGTAACCGGGAAGTTGGCACAACTGATTTATGGACTGGCTACAACACCCTGGGAGGAGCTTTATATCGATTGATCCGGGTAGTTTAAACTTGTTCTTAACAGATTTATTACAAAATTCAGGTTCCACCAATATTGATAGACATGCATATTAACCGGCGATCTTTCCTGAAAACCGGAGCAGCAGGTTTTGGGAGTATCATGCTGATACCATCCTGCCTGCAAAAGGTTAGTCCATACCAGTTTTTTACCCTTGAGGAGGCGAATTGTGTAATAGCCATTTGTGAACAGATTATCCCCAGGGATCAATACGGTGGTGGTGCCACCGAGGCTGGAGTCATCAACTATATCGACCGGCAACTGGTGGCCGTATTTGATTACGACCAGCTGATCTACCAGCAGGGAGTGGAAGCGCTTCAGCAATCCTGTATTGAACTTTACGGGAAAAGGTTCGAAAATCTTGAACAGGATCTCCAGCTGCAAACACTAAAAACCCTTGAATTAAAAAAATTGCCCGGAAATTACTGGGGTGACCTTGATCCATTGAGGTTTTTCAGGCTGGTGATCAATCATACCATGCAGGGGTTCTATGGTGCACCAAGGCACGGGGGAAATAAAAACTATATGAGTTACAAGATGATGGGTCTTGATTTCCCATTGGTGGTCGGACGAAACCATTATGCACATTTAAGCTGAACGAAAATGGCCCATAAACATGTCAATGCAATTGTGGTGGGAGCTGGTGCCGGTGGAGGGGTAGTTGCCAAGGAGCTGGCCGAGAACGGACTTTCAGTGGTCCTTTTCGAAAGGGGTGGCTGGCCCGATTACGACAGGCACATCAATGATGAACTGATATCCCAGCGCACCCAGGTACTTGGGTCGGCCTTTGGACCCGACCACAGAAAAAATCCCAGGGTTTGGATCTATCCGGATGGTTCCAGGGAGGTGATAACCCCCATTTCGGGAGATTATGGTCACAATGCCGCCTGCGTGGGTTCAGGAACAGTTAGTTACGGGGCCATGGCCTGGCGGTTCATGCCTGAAGATTTCAGGATGAAATCCACCTATGGTCCTGTGGAGGGCTCCACCCTGGATGACTGGCCCATCACCTATGAGGAGCTTGAACCCTTTTATGAAAAGGCAGAATGGGAGATTGGAGTTTCGGGCGATGACAGCCGGAATCCCTTTGCTCCACCCAGGAGAAGACCGCATCCCATGCCTCCTTTTGAAAACAATATGGAAGGCAAGGTTCTGGTTGCAGCCTGTGAGAGGTTGGGCCTTCATCCGTTCCCCATACCCATGCTCCGTAACTCGGTGCCTTACAACGGCAGACCAGCCTGCATCCGTAACCGGACCTGCGTGGGATTTGCATGCCCGGTGGATGGCAAGAATGGGACTCACAATACCGTGATTCCTAAAGCCATTGCCACCGGTAATTGCGAGGTCAGGGTACATTGCCAGGTGGCAGAAATCACAAGTGAGCCTTCCGGCCGGATCAGGGGGGTCAGGTATTTCGATGAGCAGGGAAAAGGAGTTGAACAGACTGCCGATCTGGTGATTGTATCGGCATCTGCCACAGAAACGGCAAGACTGCTGCTCAATAGCCGGAGCGACCGTTTCCCGAACGGACTGGGGAACAACAACGACTGGGTGGGACGCAACCTCCAGGGACATGCCTATACCGGGGCCTTGGGAATTTTTGATGAAGTGATCACCGATTTTGCCGGTCCTGGGGCAACAATCGGATTTTGCGATTATAACCATCACAATGATGGAATCATTGGTGGCGGTTTGCTATGCAATGAATTTAATGCATTACCCTACCTGTTTTCAGGTTTGAGACCACCCGGAGCCGCCACATGGGGGAAGGAGCATAAGGAGTTTCAAATGAAAAATATCAAGCGGGTGTCCGGATTGCACGGGCCCGTCCAGGAGATCCCTAGCTTCGGGGCCAGGGTTACCATTGATCCGGAGGTAAGGGATTACTGGGGTATACCGGTAGTGGCACTTTCCGGGGAACGGCACCCCATCGACCATGAGCATTGTAAATGGCTGTCAGAAAAGGCGGAAGCGGTTCTGAAAGAGGCCGGTGCATCCTACACCTGGCAGCGAGTTGGTGGAAAAGGTCTCGGCGGCGGTCAGCACCAGGCCGGTACCGCGCGTATGGGGAACGATCCTGAAACGTCAGTTACAAACCGTTACGGACAGGTACATGGAATCGACAACCTCTTTGTGGCAGATGGAAGCCTCTTTGTTACCAACGGAGGCTTTAATCCCGCACTGACCATCCTGGCCGTGGGTTACTGGGTATCAGATTACATTACCAGAACCTGGAAGGGAACCGGGTTTAAATCTTAAAAATAGCAGGATCATGAGAAGGAAAATCATCATTATCATCTCTTCCTGTCTGTTGCTCCTGGTGCTGTTCACCCTGGGTTATGCAGGTTGGAATACGGCCAGTCCGGAGCAGACCTGTGCCTCTTGTCACGAGATTGTCCCTTCGGTTGAAATCTGGCAACAATCGGCCCATCGCGATGTAACCTGTGTGGAGTGTCACGGAACGGCCCTGAGCAATGGTCTTCACAGCCTCAGGGAGAAAACGCAGATGGTATTTAGCCATCTGAAAAAGAGTGAGATCAGGTCCATGGCCCGTCTTGATGAACAGGGGGTTCTGGAGGTAATGGAAGCTTGTGCCGGTTGTCACCAGGACGAATACAGAAGCTGGATGGCGGGCGGACATTCGGCTACCTATAGCGACATATTCCTCAATGAAAAACACAATACCATGGAGCGGCCCTATCCGGATTGTTTCAGGTGTCACGGCATGTATTACGACGAAACCATTTCTGATCTGGTCCAACCTATCTCAACAACCGGGCCCTGGAAGCTGAGAGAACCGGAGAAGGCTAGGCAGCATGTGATTCCCTGCCTGGCCTGCCACGGGATCCATATGGAGAATGAAACCATGATACACCCCGGCACCATGGATGACCCGGCGGCCACATTTTATGAAAGAGATCCGAGGAATCAGTATACATCTTTATATTTGCGCTCTGACCGGATGCACCTTCGTTCCGATCTGCTGCGCAAACCCGATATCTATTATGCAGGAGAGGTGGTCCAGGTGGCAGACGACCCGGTACAGCGCATCTGTATGCAGTGCCATGCCCCCAACTGGGCCCATGAAGCCGGAACCTCGGACGACCGCACCCCCACGGGTGTACATGAAGGGATCAGCTGTCTCGCATGCCACAGCGATCATTCTAACAATCCGTCAGGAGCATGCAACACCTGTCACCCGGCAGTAACCAGCTGTAATCTGGATGTCATGCAAATGAATACATCCTATAAAAGCAGGAATAGTCCCAACAATATTCACTCGATGAAGTGTGTCGATTGTCACGATCCGGTTCCAAACCAAAGTCTAATCCCTTGAATAACGGGCAGCCCTACCCACTGGCCATCACCATGTGGGAATTCTCCTGGCTGGAAAGAAGGTGGCCGGGTGCCGGGTATGAGGATTGGGACCAGGCGCTGTCCGGGCTGGTGGACAGGGGGTATGACGCCATACGAATTGATGCATTCCCGCACCTGATTTACAATGATCCTGAAAAGGAGTACTTGCTGCTTCCACACTGGAGCGTGCAGGACTGGGGAAGTCCCGGGATCAACCGTGTGAGTGTTCAGCCCAGCCTGAATAAATTTCTGGAAAGGTGCAAGGCCCATTGCATAAGGGTGGGGCTCTCCTCCTGGTTCAGAAATGATGAAGATAACCTGAGGATGAAACTGGATGATCCCCTTAAGCTGGGAGAGGCATGGCTGGCAGTATTAAAGTCCATTGATGAAGGCGGGGTGCTGGATACGATTCTCTATGTGGATCTGTGTAACGAGTGGACCGGTGATTCCTGGTGCCCGTTTTTCGTGAATGATCCGCCTGAGGAGATTTGGACGGGATGGCATACCAGGAAATCAAAGAAGTGGATGAAACAATCCATATCCCTGCTGAAAGAGCACTATCCGGAAATTCCATATACTTTTTCTTTCACCGGCGAGGTGAATGAAGCGACCCTGGCCAAGGGAGCCTTTGAAATGCTCGACTTTCTGGAACCCCATATCTGGATGACCAGTTTTAACAACGGGGAATTTTACCGGGAGGTGGGGTATCATTTCAGTCTGTTTGATAATACCAGTTACAGGAACCTGGTCTTAAACGGGGAGAGGAGTTACAATGCAAGAAAGGAATACTGGCAACAGGGATTGGTAAAACAAATAGTGCTTGCAGCACAATGGTCCAGGGAGTCGGGCCAGGCCCTGATCACCACCGAATGCTGGGGTGTAGTCGATTTTAAAGACTGGCCGTTGCTGGACTGGGATTATGTGAAGGAGCTGTGTGCACTGGGAACCAAAGAGGCCGCAAAAACCGGCCGGTGGCTGGCCATCGCCACCAGCAATTTCTGCGGTCCGCAGTTTGTGGGAATGTGGCGGGATAAGGAGTGGCACCGAAGGTTAACGGGCATTATTCATGGTGCAGGGGTTGCTCCTGAATTAAAAGACACGCTACTGGCTGGACGAATGAAACAGATTAATTCCTAACTTGCAATCTTACCTATTATTCATGGCAATGTATTTCGATTCAAACGTCGAGAGATCCTTTTACGAAGCATCAGGATCGCCGGCAATCCATACAAATGTGCCCTATATCGTAGTGGATAACTTCCCTTTGATGGGGTTGCTGACAGCCCTCAGATTCCTGGAGTGGGCACAGGAGAATCCCCGGGGGGTGATCAGCCTTCCCACGGGGAAGACACCGGAATATTTCATCAAGTGGACCAGTTACCTGATGGAGAACTGGGATATCAGGAAGGTAAAAGACCTGAGGAGTAAATATGGGGTGGGCAGCCTGGAGAAACCCAATCTGAAGGGCCTTCAGTTTGTTCAGATCGACGAATTTTATCCCATCAGTTCAAAGCAGCATAATAGCTTCTATAACTATGTGAGAAAATACTACATGGGAGGGTTCGGGTTTGATCAGAAAAGCGCTCTTCTGATCAATTCGGATGAAATCCCCCTGGCCGGAGGGCGCCATTACCTGGAGGTTTTTCCGAATAGCAGGGTGGATTTGTCACTGAGGTACAGGGAGCCTAAAAGTCAGTTTGAAAGAATCCAGCAGGATTCGATCTTCTCCATCGACAACTGGTGTGCCGGGTATGAACAAAAGGTGAGGGATAAAGGGGGGATCGGTTTCTTCCTGGGGGGGATTGGTCCTGACGGCCACATCGCTTTTAATACGCGCGGATCGGATCATCATTCAAGCACACGTCTGACTGAAACAAATTTTGAGACACAGGCTGTGGCCGCCTCCGACCTGGGGGGTATAGAGATCTCTAAAAACAGGCTTGTGATCACCATAGGACTGGAGACCATCACCTATAACCCGGAAGCGGTTGCCATTATCTTTGCAGCGGGTGAAGCCAAGGCCCCCATGGTGAAGTCGGCGCTTGAAAGTGAACCATCCAACCTCTTCCCGGCCAGTGCACTTGCAAAGCTCGGTCGGGCCAGGTTTTACCTGACCACCGGAGCCGCATCGAGCCTCCACTCCTCCGTGGAAGACTATTATAAAAAAGGGAAATGGACCCAGGAGAAAACCGACAGGGCAGTGATTGATCTCTGTTCAAGACTGGATAAGTACGGACACCACCTCACCCTGGATGATCTGAAGGAGGACCGCTACTGCAAAATGATTCCAGGCCTTGGTGCTGATACAGTCAGTTCGGTGATCCAATCGACAATTGACAAGTTTGAGAAGGGAATGTTTCCCGAGACCAAACAGGTCTATTACCATACCGGACCGCACCATGATGATATCATGCTTGGGCTCAATCCACACATTCACCGGCTCATGCGGAATGAGACCAACACAAACTATTTTTCAGTCCTTACTTCGGGTTTCACCGCAGTGACAAATAAGTTTGTAATCGAGGCGATGGAGGACACCAAGCATTTCCTGGACAATGGGCTGATGACGATGACCCGGTATCCTGACTTTTTCGATTCGGGTTACCTTCACAAACGTGACAAGGATGTGAACCATTACCTGTTGAAAGTGGCTTCGGGTGAGGATTATGAATTACGCCGGGGACTGGCCCACAGGCTGGTGAGGGACATAGTCGGTTTGTATGGCATGAAGAACATTGACCAGTTGAGGGATCAGATCAACAACATTATCACGGTGCTGCGAGGGAGTTATGACGGAGAGATCAATACGCCCGATATCCAGAAGCTGAAAGGAATGATCCGGGAGTTTGAAGAGGAGCTGGTCTGGGCCTGTTTCGGCATTCAGACCAAAAATGTGCATCACCTGCGCCTTGGCTTCTATACGGGTGATATTTTTACAGAACAACCAAAAAAGGAGCGTGATGTGGAACCGATCCTGGAGGAGTTGAGGAAAATTAAACCTACGGTGGTCAGCCTGGCTTTTGATCCCGAAGGGAGTGGCCCGGACACCCATTATAAGGTTTTGCAGGTAATCGCGGAAGCACTTCGCATGTGGAGCACAGAGGAGGATCTCTCTAAACTGAGAATCTGGGGGTACAGGAATGTGTGGTACCGGTTCCACCCCGCGGAGGCAAACCGGATCGTCCCTGTATCACTGAATGCCATGAGTGTGATGGATAGTGCCTTTACCAACAGCTACCTGAGCCAGGTGGATGCATCCTTCCCAAGCTACCAGCATGATGGTAAATTCAGCGACCTGACCAGGAAAATCTGGGTGGATCAGCTGAAAACCACCCAGCTGCTGCTGGGCAAGAACTATTTTTACCAGCATAACAGTCCGCGGGTGAGGACTACTCACGGGTTGCTGTTTTTCAAAGAGATGAGCCTTGAGGTGTTCCTGACTCATGCACGTGAACTGGAGAAATCAATGGAGGGTGTGGTTCTTTAAAAAAAGAGGCTGTCCCTTTTGAGACAGCCCCCTTTCAGTATTTAAGGAACCCCCTGATCTGTTAGAGTTCCCTGATCTTGATGTTCCTGAACCAGACCGCGTGGCCATGGTCCTGCAGTCCGATATAACCGGTCTTGGCCACATTGGCAAAGTCGGGGTTAAAATCGGGAAACTTGCTGTTGGCAATCATCTCATTCCATTCGGGAGTCCACAGGTGGAACTCCAGGGTGGTCTCCCCGTTCATTTTATAGGCAACGGTCCCTTCATAGCAGATGATCTCGGCAGAGTTCCACTCCATGGGCCCCTTGGCATTCTGGGGAACAGGGGGGATCAGGTCATAAAGACTCCCGGCCTTACGGTTTCCGTCCTTTCCAAGGGTGTTATCGATGTGGTTCCCGAAGTTATCCAGGATCTGGTATTCAGGAGCAGTGTACCAGATTTTCTTTCCGGATAATTCCTGCGCCAGGTAAAAGATCCCGGAATTTCCACCCGCCTCAATCATCCATTCCAATTTCAGATGGAAGTTGGTGAATTGCTTATCGTAAATGATATCGCCTCCAAAACCGGCCTCACCCATTCCTGAATTTTCACATGCCAATGATCCGTTTTCGATGTGCCATCCCGTGTCGGGGAATACGGGCTCATCATACTCCCTCCATCCCTGGGTGGTTTCACCATCAAACAAAAGGATCCATCCTTCAGCCATCTCTTTCTCTGTGAGCGTATTGATGGCAGCAACCTCCTCCACAGCCTCACCGGAAGTTTTCTCCTTCGATTCGGTTTTCGGAGCAGTATTACACGCCGTAATTCCAAGAAGGAATAGCGCAATGAATAGATTTAATAGCTTTTTCATTAATCATTATCTTTTTGATTTCACTTCATTATACAGGCATGCCGGGAAGTTCCCAACCACCCTCTCTCGGGGTATGTTTCACCAGCTCGGCAGCAAACTTTTTCGCTGAGAATGGATCGGTCATTTGCTTATCGAAGGTGGGGTGTCCGTCATGAATCTTGAAACCGTCCTTGATGACCATCCTTAACTCCTCATTATCGCCAATATTGGTAAACTCCATCTTTTCACCGTTCCATTCCAGCTCCTTGTTCAATCCCTGGAGCCGAACTGCGTTTACACCCATGACCACCATTTCGTTGAATGGCCCGGCCTGGCTGAACGGCGAAGCGGTCTCCACGCGGTTCTCGGGGCTCTCCTTGCAAGCCCGTACCCAATCCATTTCGTGGCTGGTTTCCACCCTGCGCATGAATTTGGGAGCTTCGGGAACACGGCCTGAAAGAAGCCATGGATCCTTTCCGTAGCAACCACATACCATGGTGTCTTTTGACCCGTGGAAAAGTACGCCTCCGCCATCATCGTTCATATTCCTGCCCTGGGGCCAGCCTTCCGGTTTCATGGGCTGGAGTCCTCCGTCGTACCAGGTGACTTCTACTTCAGGGAATTTCACCTTTTTGGCAGCTTTCCTTTCAGGATAGGTTAATTTTACCATTTGTGCATTGGGTGCACATTCGGTAAGGAGCAAGGTGGAACTTCCCTGGACCTTTGCGGGGTACTGCAGTTGCAGGCCCACAAAAACCGGGTGAAGGATATGACAGGCCATATCACCAAGAGCACCTGTTCCATAGTCCCACCAACCACGCCAGTTCCAGGGAGTGTAGATCTCATTGAAATCCTTCATTTCGGCCGGGCCGGTGAAGAGATCCCAGTTCAGTGTATCAGGGACAGGCTGCTTGCCCTCCGGCACATTCAGTCCCTGTGGCCAGATGGGCCGGTCGGTGAAGGCCTCAACCCTTGTAACCTCCCCGATTTCGCCATTGAGGATCCATTCTGTGGTCAGGTTTACTCCCTCCCCCGATGATCCCTGGTTTCCCATGGATGTGGCTAACTTATGTTTGGCAGCCAGTTTTGTAAGCAGCCTGGACTCATAAACAGAGTGGGTGAGTGGTTTCTGGACGTAAACGTGCATCCCCAATGTCATGGCATGGGAGGCCACCAGGGCATGTGAATGGTCGGCTGTAGCAACTATTACAGCATCAATATCTTTACCCATCTCATCATACATTTTACGCCAATCCCAGTACTTCTTTGCTTCCGGGTAGTAATCGAAACATCCTTTTGCATATTTCCAGTCCACATCACAAAGGGCTACAATGTTCTGGTCCTTGATGTTTTTAAGGTTGCCGAAACCCATTCCGCCCACTCCAACGCCTGCAATATTAAGTTTATCGCTGGGAGCTATGTGGCCGAGTCCGCTGACAACCCTGCTGGGTAAAATGGTAAAACCTGCGGTTACAGCCGCACTGGTTCCAAGAAATGCACGCCTGGACATGCCACTGCCTTTTTTTCTGCTCATAATGAAAATAATTTTAGTTAGGTATTTGTGTTCTTTCGGAAAATTCAGGTTACAATTTAACAATAAAATTCTGAAGTTAAAATTTAACGCTATACATGCTTTCAACCCGAGGGATTTTTTGTTCTATCGGCTAAATTGTACCTTTAAGCCAAATGACCCGGGACAAGTACCATATTTCTAACCATATCCATTACCAATAAACAAGCTACACTATGAAATCAGAAAAGAAAATTACCCGCAGGGAGTTTGTGGGCACCACAGCAGCAGCAACAGTCTTTACCATTATTCCAGGTCATGTGATGGGAGGAACCCGCCATGTGGCACCCAGCGACAGGCTGAATATTGCTTACATCGGTTGCGGAACCCAGGGAATCCGTGAAATGGCCGACCTGATTCAGAATGAGGATGTACAGATCACCTCTGTATGCGACCCGAATAAATTCAGTACCAACTATGTGGACTGGTCGCTTCATGGGATCAGAGACACCATGCGTGAAGTCCTTGGTGAACCTGGGTGGGGAGATGGATTAAATGGAATTCCGGGGGGAAGAGACCTTGGATTGGAGCTTGTGGAAAAGTACTATGGAAAGAAACTGAAAAAGGGTACCTATAAGGGATGTGAGTCCTACGGGGATTTCAGGGAATTGCTGGATAAGGAGACGGGCATAGATGCAGTGAAAATTATGACTCCCGACCACCTGCATGCAGCTGTTTCAATAGCCTCCATGCAAAAAGGCAAGCATGTGGTGATTCATAAACCCATTGCGAACCGGATGAAAGAGGCACTGATAACCATCGACACAGCCAGGGCGAGCGGCGTCTTTACCCATCTGCTGGCCTGGAGCGAACGAAGCGGATTGCAACTGGCACTCGACTGGATCCTGGATGGTGCCATCGGGAACCTGAAGGAGATCCACAACTGGTCAAACCGCCCGGTCTGGCCACAGTGGACCGCTAATCCTTCAGATACACCGGAAGTCCCTGAAGGATTTGACTGGTCTCTCTGGCTGGGCCCGGTTCCGGAACGCCCCTATCATCCCAATTATACCAACGCCGTATTCAGGGGATGGTATGATTTTGGAGGTGGCAGCATCGCCGACATGGGACACTACAGCCTATGGCCACTTTTCCTGAAGTTTGGGATCAACACGCCCCCGCTGAGCGCCCGGGCTTACGGTACCACCACCTGCATCATAGAGGATCATGTGAGCAAAGGGGAATACAATAATGTGGCCTTCCCTCAATCCTGTCAGGTTGAGTTTGACTTTCCGGCCCAGGAATTCCTGCCTGCATTTAAACTGCTGTGGTATGATGGCGGAATGAAGCCCAGAACTCCTGAGGAACTTGATAAGGACAATAAAGAACTACCCAGGGAGGGGATGATGTTTGTGGGTGACAAAGGTAAGATTCTGGCTTCTTTCCATGGAGGAAGCCCCGTGCTGCTGCCGGAAAAGAGGATGATTGAGTATACCGGTGCTGCAGAACCCCCTGAAGAGAAAATGACCCGGAACGAAAGGGTCTGGATCGATGCGTTCAGAAATGGCACCGAATCACCCGGGACTTTCCTTAAGGCCAAAGCGGTTACAGAGACTATCCTGCTGGGTGGAGTAGCCCTGCGTGCCGGGCAGAGGGTGGATTATGATCCGGCAAAAATTATGATTACAAACCTGCCCGAAGCAAACCAGTATCTGACTCGTGAATACAGGAAAGGATGGGAAATGTAGTGCTCAGTGCATAGTGGACAGTGCACAGTGGACAGTGCTCAGGGAAAAATTCATTAAAAGTTGTTTATGCGTGTTTTTCATTATTCATTGATAGTAGCCTTATCGGGATTGATGATGGCCGGATGTGCAGAGAAGATCCCCGTTTATAAAGATCCTGAACAACCAGTTGAAAAGAGGGTCCGGGACCTGATTGCAAGAATGACCATCCAGGAGAAGATGGCGCAGATGGTGGCTGCCAACGAGGAGGTTCGGGATTCGATTTTCATTGGTGAGGATGGGTCTATTGATCTTTCACGTATGAAACCCCTGCTGAAGGATGGTATAGGCCAGATCACCCGGCTTAGTGAAACAAAGGGGGGAAACAGCCAGACCTCCTCCCGGATGGGCAGGGGATTGTTGCCCGCTGAGCATGCCGAGCTCTCCAATCTGGTTCAGAAATTCTTACTGGAGGAGACCCGCCTTGGGATTCCCGCCATATTTCATGAGGAGTGTTTGCATGGCCTGGTTGCTGAATATGCCACCAGTACGCCACAGCCTATTGCAATGGCCGGTACTTTTGACAGGGATCTTTTGGAACGGGTTTATACGATGATTGCCCTGGAAACCAGGCAACGGGGTGCGCATCAGGCACTGACCCCTGTGGTGGATGTGGCCCGGGATGCCCGTTGGGGAAGGGTGGAAGAGACCTTTGGTGAGGACACTTACCTGGTCACGGAAATGGGTATTGCTGCCATTCGGGGATTTCAGGGAGACGGCTCATTTCAGGGGAAGGATCGTATTATCGGGACTTTGAAGCATTTTGCAGCCCACGGGCAGCCTGAGGGGGGAACCAATACCGCTCCGGCAAATTATTCGGAAAGGGTGTTGAGGGAGGTGCATTTCCGGCCATTCAGGGATATTATTCAAAAGGCAGGGGCAATCAGTGTAATGACCACCTACCATGAGATCGACGGGGTACCGGTGAATGCAAACAAATGGCTAGTTACCGATCTTTTGAGGAATGAGTGGGGATTTGAAGGATTTGTGGTCTCCGATTATTATTCTATCAGGGAGATGCATGTAAGGTACGGGATTGGTGCTCACAGGGTTGCTGCAGACGGAAAACAGGCTGCTGAACTGGCTCTCAGGGCCGGTGTCAACATTGAGTTGCCAAATCCCGACTGTTATAAACATATACCCGAACTGGTGGAGGAGGGAACCATTTCCATGGAAGTGATTGATAAACGGGTGGAGGAGATGCTTACTCAAAAATTTCGTATGGGCCTTTTTGATGACCCCTACGTCGATCCGGAAGTTGCCACAGCAATTTGCGGATCTGGTGCACATGGCAAACTGGCCCTGGAAGCTGCCCTGAAGTCAATTACCCTCCTTGAAAACAGGGAGCAGGCTGCTCCCCTCCATCTGGATGAAATTGGCTCAATTGCAGTCATCGGGCCCAATGCCGACCGGATCAACCTGGGAGGATACAGTGGAAAACCACCCTATTTTAAGACGGTTTTGCAGGGGATCCGTGAGCGTGCCGGCGATTCTGTTGAGGTTAGATATGCCGAAGGATGCCGGATCACCATTGGGGGAAGTTGGGCAGAGGACCAGGTAACCTGGCCTGATCGTGCAGGGGAGTTAGAAAAAATTCGTGAGGCTGTTGAGCTTGCCAGAAATTCTGATGTGGTTGTGCTGGTGGTGGGAGGAAATGAACAAACCTCCCGGGAGGCATGGAATTACTACCACCTGGGTGACCGGTCCGGTCTGGAGCTGGTTGGAATGCAGAACGAGCTGATTGATGCGCTGCATGCTACAGGAAAACCTGTAATCGCGTTTCTCTTTAACGGGCGACCCCTTGAAGTCTCGAACCTGGCAAACAAAGCTTCGGCTCTTTTTGAATGCTGGTACCTGGGACAGGAGACGGGTACGGCGGTGGCATCGGTACTTTTCGGGGATTATAATCCCGGAGGAAAGTTGCCCATATCATTCCCCCGTTCTGCAGGACATATCCCGGTATATTATAACCACAAGCCCTCCGCCAGAAGAGGGTACCTGGGTGATGACATTACTCCTCTTTACAGTTTTGGATACGGACTGAGCTATACCCGCTTTGAGTTAAGCAACCTTCAATTAAGTAAAAATCAAATGGCTGTGGATGAAGAGTGCGAGGTAAGTGTTGAGATCACTAACGTTGGAGAGGTTGCCGGGGATGAAACCCTTCAGCTCTACATCAGGGATGAGATAAGTTCGGTAACCCGGCCTGTAAAAGAGTTGAAAGATTTCAAAAGGGTTAGACTGAAGCCGGGAGAGACACAAACCGTGGTGATGAAGGTGACACCCGAGAAACTTAAATTCTTTAATATGGATATGAAGGAGGTAGTTGAACCTGGCGAATTTACAATATTCATGGGGACCTCTTCAAGGGATGAGGATCTTGAAGCAATTCAATTATTAGTCAGATAGAAAGGAGTAAATGAATTATCCAATAAACAAAAACTTATGAAAAGTAACGCAATCATTGCACTGTTGCTGACAAACTTCCTTTTTGCCAAAGCCCAGCAGGCCGAAGTCTCACAATTGGAAAAGGGCATTCATTTCATTGAAACATCCTGGTATTCGGAAGCAGAGGACCAGGAATTGCTCAGACTTTATGAGGGATTGCGTGTTGCCGATGTGTCGGACGGAATGGATATGGCCGGTTTGCCGGACCAGGGCCTGGTGGATCCATCCATACATCCTTCCTGGGTGAATGTTCAGTCACTTTCTCACATCATCAGGGGGATTGCATTGACTGCCAGGTACGTTCCTACCCAGAAGCCCAATCGTCCCGAGCCCGGTGAAGATTTCAGCGGATGGGAGGGCAATTTTTACAACAGCTATTCCTCCGAAGCTTTCACACCCCTGATCCACAAAGGGGTGGTGATCGTCCTGGATGATGTGGAAGATAAAGACATAGGTTCCATCGGCTCCAACAATGTACTGATATGGAAAAACCATGGAGCGGTAGGGGTCGTTACCGATGCATCCTCCAGGGATACCGATGAGGTGGCGCTGGAGGAGTTTCCCCTCTACCTGCGGAAAAAGGGAAGGGGAATCAGGCCCGGGCGCAATGAACTGGAATCGGTCAACCGCCCCGTTGCCATTGGAGGAGTCCTTGTATGCCCCGGCGATGTGGTGGTAGCCGACGGCGACGGCGTGGTGGTGGTTCCAAGGAGAGTGGCGGTTGAAGTAGCCGGGCACGCAAAGGCGGTCCTTGCCAAAGATAAGGCTGGCAGGAAAAACCTTTACGAGCAACTTGGAATGCCCCTGGATCAGACGGTTGAGTAACTGGGAAAGGTATATTTGATAAAATTGTGTGCCATGAAGAAATTGATTGCGACGCTGTGGATGGTTGGGATGATGGCCGGACTCCTTGCTGAGGATCCGGAGACCCTGGCCATCGGAATGAAAGCCCCTGATTTTAAACTTTTGGGGATCGACGGTGAAACATATACCCTGGCTAGTTTCAGTAACGCTGAAGTGCTGACCATCGTCTTTTCTGCCAACCATTGTCCCACTGCCCAGGCCTATGAGGAGAGGATGAAGCAGATGTGTACCGATTATAAACCGGAGCAGATGAGGATGGTGGCCATCTCCTCCAACCATCCCGAAGCAGTTTGCCTGGAGGAGTTGGGTTACTCCGACCTGGGAGATACTTTTGAAGAGATGAAGATCCGGGCCAGGGATAAAGGCTATAATTATCCTTATCTGTATGACGGGGAAACCCAGGAGGTGGCCATTGCTTACGGTGCCAAAGCAACCCCGCACGTTTTTATTTTTGACAGTGAAAGAAACCTTCGCTATACCGGCCGCATCGATGAAATGGAGGACCCATACCAGGTGCCGGAGCAATTGGATGCCCGGAACGCCATTGATGCCTTGCTGGCAGGTAAACCTGTGCCCGTGGAGACCACCAAGGCTTTTGGTTGCTCCATGAAATGGAAATCCAAAATGGAGTGGAGAAAGACCCTTGACGAAAGATGGGCCGGTAAACCGGTTGAGTTGACCGGGATCGATCTGGATGGAGTGAAGGAGTTGCTGGAGAACAGGGGTGAGAAACTTAGACTTGTTAATGTCTGGGCAACCTGGTGTGGGCCTTGTATTATTGAGTTTCCGGAATTTGTTGAAATGCAGCGCATGTATGGGAACAGGGGTTTCGAGGTGATCTCCATCAGTATGGACCGTCCTGAAAAGAAGGAGAATGTTCTTAAATTCCTTAAGGAGAACCAGGCTGCATTTGCAAATTTCCTAAATACCTCTGCAGACAGGGACGCTTTTATTGAATCATTTGATCCTAAGTGGCAGGGTAACCTGCCTTTCACAATGCTTGTAAGGCCGGGGGGAGAGGTTATTTTTACCCATGATGGGATCATTGATCCGCTTGAGGTGAAGAAAACCATTGTCGCGGAGCTGGGCAGATTTTTTGCAGACGATTAATAATCAAAAGTTATGAAACTTTATAAAATATTGATTGCTCTTACGATCATGATCAGTATGGCCGGATGTAATCATCAAAAACAAAAAGGCAGCGACGATCTTTTTGCCAAAGAGAACCTGGTGGCCTGGTGCATCGTTCCATTCGATTCTGTGGAACGTACTCCTGAAGAGCGTGCAGAAATGCTCGGTGAACTGGGGATTTCGCAACTGGCTTACGATTACAGGGACAAACATATTCCCTCTTTCAAAAGAGAGATTGAGGTATTGAATGAGCACCAAATTGATTTGAGGGCGGTCTGGCTCTGGCTGGATCCCAGGGGTGACGACATACTGGGTGATGCAGGCAGAGCCATCCTGGAAACCCTGGAGGAGACCGGGACACACACCGAATTATGGGTGAGTTTCCCGGAGGAGGTATTCCATGGATTATCAGATGATCAGGCACTATATAAAGCAGTGACGATCCTCTCGTCAGTGGTGGAGGTTGCAGAGAAGATCGGATGTACCATTGCGCTGTATAACCATGGTGCCTGGTTCGGTGAGCCTGAAAACCAGGTCAGAATCATCCGGGTTATGGAAAATGATCAGGTGAGGATCGTTTACAATTTTCATCACGGGCACCAGCAGATGGAGCGGTTCGCCGGACTGATGGATCTGATGATGCCCTATCTCTCTGCCATTAACATCAATGGAATGAAGGTGGAGGGTCCGCAGATCATTACCCTGGGGGAGGGCGACCGTGAACTGGAGATGCTGAAGATCATTGCCGCCTCGGGATATAAAGGGTCCATCGGCATCATTGGTCATACCGAGGGGGAGGACATACGGGTGGTGCTGGAACGCAACCTGAAAGGGCTGGACAGACTCCGGTCACAAATCTAGCTATTCTCCGCTCATGACCTTTTTATAGAAAGCGCCCTGACGTGTGGGAGTGTAGTTCCAGTCGCTAAACATAAAGGGCGACCAGTCGGGATCAAAGCACCAGACCACCCAGGAGATTCCCCTCTCCTTCGTAAAAGCATCCAGGGCCTTCCCATAAACTTCATCACCAAATACAGGGATATGAACCCCTTTTTCTTCGGCCAGTGCAAAGCCGATTTCTGTCAGGAAAACCGGGTAAGTTTCAGCCACATAACCCCAGTCGGCCTCCCATTGGGGCTCCCAGGGAACCTCGCGTTTCATGGGGTAGGGATGGCTTATGTATGCAATGCCTTCAGCATCAATGGGATGCTCTTTTACCGGGGTCAGGTCATAGGCCCAGTTAAACCCGGCAACCCCGATAACCGATCGGGGATGGTTGGCACGTACCGTTTTAATGAGTGATTCGTTGATCGCTTTCCACTCCTCCCAGCTGCACGATCCAAACTGCTCACCCGACACGGTGGGCTCATTGAACAGTTCATACATGACGACCGCCGGCTCATGGGCATAACGGGCAGAAACAGTGTTCCAGAATGCTTCTGTCTCCTCCAGGGTTGTAACATACATTTTATGCTGGTATTTCTCATCCTTCAGGTTTCCGATGGAGTGCCAGTCCAGAATCAGGTACAGTCCAAGCTCATTTGCCCAGGTCACTGCCTGGTCGACCAGTTCAAGATAGGCATCTTCACCACGTTCCCGCCATGCACTCGGATGGATGGGGAGCCGGATCACATTGGCACCCCAGTTCTGTGCCTCCTGGAAATGGGCTTTGGTCCAATGCCCCTCCTCTGCCAGGTTATGCGGATCCCTGATATTAACACCCTTAAATATTACGGTTTCTCCCGATTCATTTACAAAACTGTTTCCTGAAACTGAGATCCAATCCATGGATGAACCGGAACATGACAGGCATAGAAAAGTCAACAGGCCCACCAGGCCTGTGGAAATGAGTTGCAGTGTTTTTTTCATACTATTTTTTTTAATATCCATGGTTTCCTTAATATTTCCAGTCGAGTCCGTATTGTTCGCTGATATCCAGCGGGGGCATGGGGCCCTCCAGGGGTTTAAGGTCACGAACGTACCAGTCGAGCCAGGCCATCTGGCGGTAAAGTACATCGATCTGACCCACCTGCATCCGGTTTCCGTGACCTTCTTCTGGATATTGAACCAGCCGAACGGCAGGATGGTTGTTCATCTTCATGCACCGGTAGAGTTCATAGCTCTGGGATGGATGGACCCTCGTATCGGCTGCACCACCGTAGATCAGCGTGGCGGTTTTGCTCTGGTGTGCCCAGTAAATGGGACTTCTCTCCAGGTCGAGTTGCCACATCTCCTCCAGTGGTTTCCCGGAATGGACATAAAGCTCTTCATAGGCAATGTCGGTGGTTCCCCGCTTGCTGATGTTGTTGCTGATCCCCACAAACATGCAAACCGCTTTCACATACCTGGTGTAATAGGTGGCGAACCAGGCCGAAGCATAACCCCCATACGATCCGCCTGCCAGTCCCACCCGTTCCCGGTCTGCACCCCTGGCTTCAACCGCCCAGTCGATCCCATCGGCAATATCATCAAACTCTTTTCCCGCCGGATCCCCGAAACCCTCCATGCCAAAGTCCACACCATACCCGGTACTGGCCCTGTAGTTCAGATAGAGAACCAGGTAGCCCTTCCCAGCCATGACCTGACCGGGGGTTGAGTAGCTGCTCAACCAGCTGTTGGAGTGGTGTGATTCGGGTCCCCCGTGAACATAGACGACCATGGGGTATTTTTCCCCTTCCCGGTACCCCACGGGGTGAATCAGCAGGCCCTCAATCTCCATTCCATCCCTGGCGCTGAAGCGGATCACCTCCTGCTCTCCAAATGATTTTTCCGCCAGGACCGGATTGAGGTCGGTGAGTTTGTGTAAATTTCCCTTTCCTTCCCATAGGTAGAGGTTGATCTTATCGGTTGGGGTCGACCCTGTGAATACAAACCGTTTGAAGCCATCATCAATCTGGGGTATATCAAATACGATCCCCCCATCCGATGCATCGAGGAGCACCTTCCTTTTACCCCCTTTCAGGGGTACGGTGCACAGTTTGGGGTAGACCCCTTCTTCTGAGTAATAGAGCACCTGGTTATCATCCTGCCAATCTACCCAGCTGATTGTACCCCTGAAACTCCCGGGGGTGAGATTGGACAGGTCCCCGCTGTTTAGATCTACCACAAATGCCTGGCTGACAGAGTGATCATTCAGGTTAAGGGCAGCTGCATAAGCCAGGTGGGTTCCACCCGGACTAAACGCATAGTTCCCCAGTTTACCCTCATTTTTGGAAACCTGTTTCCGGTCGCCTGTGGCCGGATCGATCAGGAAGATGCGCCTGAACATGTAGCTCTGGTCGATGAGGTTTTTTGGCGAGATGCTGGCTGCAATCCGGGTTCCCTGGGAGTTGAAAGTAAAATCCCAGGTCTGGACACCCTCTGTCAGCTGCTTTTCTCTCACAGGGTTCCACTGTTCGTCGTACTCCGCCAGGTAGAGGTTATTGTTTTTCAGGTTTTCCTCGTAGAAGATGAATCCGTAACCCCGCTCCTTCAGCTCCTTTTCCCTCTCAGTGGAAGGGGTTTCTGACAGGTAAGCAATGCCGTTTTTACCCGGTTGCCAGAGGAAGGTGGAAACCCCTCCCGGAGCATCGGTGAGCTTAGATATCTCTCCCCCGGCTGATTCCATAAACCACACCTGGTCGGCTTCTCCTGCGGCGGAGTAAAGAAAACCAATGCGTTTCCCGTCCGGACTGTACCGGGGAGAGCTGCCCCTGAGGGTATCGGCAAACAGCGGAGAGCTCACACCACGCTCCAGATTCATCCTGAAGTAATCGGTGTGTGAGCCTCCCGGAGCTTCGTTGGCTCCCCTGGGGGTGGAGACGGAGTAGAGGATTTCGGTGCCATCGGGACTGATCTGAAGGTTACCTGCACTCTTTAGTGCCAGGAGATCGCCGGCTGAAAAAGGGTTTTGTGCATTTACGCTGAAGGTAAGAATCAGGGTAGCTAAGGTCAGGGTAACTAAGGTCAGGGTAACACTGGTGCGGGGGTGCATGGGCCTCATGTTTTTGGGTTTTGGTTCTGCAATTTAATCAATCTATTCCTTTCCGGTTCTCATCTGTTTTGGAATCATGACAAGCTCTTTCCATCCCTCTTTTGGGTTACGGAATCTTTTGCGGGTATTCATCACATCCATTACCTTGTTTCGGAACGACCAGCATGTCTCACGCCTGAGGTTGACCACCTGAGAAAGATCATCGATGGTAAGTTCGCGCCCGGTGCTCACCAGGTACAGGATATAAAACGCCTTTAAAATGGGAAATTTGATCCTGTAGAAGATGGTGTTATAGGTGAGAGGTTCCCTGTAACCACATGATTTACAACGCCTGAAAAAGTGGGCATCCGAAGGATAGAATTCGGTGGAATGACATTTGTGGCATTCAAATGGCTGCGCGCTTCTGAGTTCCCGAAGGAAAGTAAAACATGCAGTGTCGTCGGGATAGATCTCCCTGAACTCCTCGAAGCTTACATTCTTCTGCATGACCCGTTTCTCGGAAATCTCATGGAGGTGTAACACCAGGTTATCTGCTTTCATCTGGAGCAGACGGTTCATCTCCCCTATATGTTTGGATTGGTTTTCAATTTCATCTTTCTGGAAGGAAAGCTCAATGTTTTTATGAATGATATCCTGGTTGGCCTTCCTTATGGAGTTGGCCTGGATCTCAATCTCCTCTTTTTGTTTAACAATTTCCTTCGTTCTCTCGTGCACCACCTTTTCAAGGTGGTTCTTCTGCCGTTTGATGGATCGGTACCTTATCAACGGTATACTGGCTGAAACCAGGACGAGAACCAGAAGCAGGAGAATTCTGAAACCTACCGTCTGGTAGAAGGCGGGGATGATCCTGATTGAAAGATTGGTGGATTGATCCGACCATATCCCGTCACTGTTGGAAGCCATAACCCTGAAAATGTATTCTCCCGGTGGGACATTGGTGTAAACTGCCGTTCTGTTTGGAGGATCATGGACCCAATCGGGATCAAATCCTTCCAGGATGTAACGATAATTACACTGATTGGAGACATTGAAATTAATCGAAACAAAATCTATGGAAAAGGAGTGTTGAAAGTGCCTGAGTTCCACCACTTCGGTTTGCATGATACTGGAGGTCAGCGGGGAGATGCTGTCGATAATCACCGATTTATTGAATAGCTTGAAGTCTGTAAGGATAACCCTAGCCACCGCTGAGTCAACCTGCAATCGTTCGGGTTGTATCCTGTAAAGACCGTTTATGTTTCCAAAATAGAGTTCTCCTCCAGAGGTCTTTGTACTTGATCGTATTGTAAACTGGTTTCCGTAAACACCTTCACCCAGGTTGAAGTTGGTGAAGCTTGTATCCGCTAAATCGAGTTTCGACAGGCCTTTAAATGTGCTGATCCACAGGTAGCCCTGGTTATCTTCCTCCATGGCCGCTATTACATTGTTGGGAAGTCCGTCCCTTTCGGTAAATGAGATGAAACCGTCCTTCTCCGGGCTGTAAAGGCCGAGTCCTGAATAGGTACCCACCCAGAAGTTTTTCCTGGAATCGATAAACAGGCAGGTGATCCCGTTATTCGGGAGACTGAAGGGATTTCCCGCCCCATAAAAATATCTTCTGAATATCTTCCTCTCCCGGTCAAACCGGTTTAGTCCTTCCCAGGTTCCCACCCACAATCCGGAATCACCGCTCTCCAGTACACAGGTTACATAATCGTTGCTGATGGAGGTGATCTCATCAATATTGAACAGGTACTGCTCCGAGTCCCCCGATTCCATATCAAACCGTATGAGGCCTCCCCCGTTGGTTCCAAGCCAGAGCTTATCCCGGGAATCTTCAATCATAGAGAAAATCCAGTTGTTTTTTAGTCCGGAGTTCTCTGTAGTGTAGTGGGTGAACCTATCGGTTGCAGGATGGTAAACACTGATACCGTTGCTTGGGGTCCCGATCACGATATTCCCTTTATGGTCCTCACAAAGGCTGGTGATTACATGCTGGATGGTGGAATACTGATCATTGCTCCCGCTTCGAAATCTTCTGAACTCACCTGACCCCGGGGCCTTTACATTGAGACCACCTTCATCGGTGCCCACCCAGATGTTTTGGTTGCTGTCTTCCAGAACTGAGAGAACGGAACTCCTGCTCAACGAGCCCGGATCATTGGGTTGATGAATAAAGAAGTTATAATCTTTTCTATGGTGGTTACTGAAATTCAATCCCCCGTCGATTGTCCCTACCCACAAATTACCAGGCTGATCGACAAAAATAGAGCTTACTGCATTTCGGGAGAGACTGAACGGAATCTCATCATCCTGGAACGAAGGAATAAATGTTCCCTGGTGTATGTTGAATTTCAGCAGTCCCCCGCCCAGCATTCCTACCCAGTAAATGGAATCATTTTCGGGAAATAGTGCATCCACCGTTGCGAAGTTCAGCGCTTCCCTGAATTCGGGTTTGTTTTTATCATTGATAAGCACTTTAAATTCCTTGGTGACGGTATTGAATTCCAGCAGCCCGAGATTTTTGGTACCTATCAGCAGCATCTGCTGGTCAGTAAATTCCAGGTTTGTCACCTCCTCCAGGGAGATGGACTCATTACCGGTAGTAATTGTAGTAAACTTCAGAAACTTTTCAGTGGATCGCTCGAACATATTGAGTCCTCCACGCTGTGTTCCTATCCATATATTTCCCCTGGAATCAATAGACAGGGCGGTGATGGCATTGTCGCCCGGCGTAAAGGGGTTACCCGATTCATATGAGTAGATTTTTTTCTTACCCGAGACCGGGTCAAAATTGACAAGTCCGCTATTGGTGCCAATCCATAACGACGAATCAGCATCCTGCAGGATCGACCTTACATTATTCTTTGAAAGGCCCAGTTCATAATACCTGAATCCGTCCATACCGGGATCATAGCTGCACAATCCCCCCCCAAGAGTCCCGATCCAGAGGGTTTCATCAAGATCCCTGAAGATAGTATAAATGCTGTTGCTTTTAATCGAGCGGGGATTTCCTGGTTCCGACCGGTAGGTTTTAAATTCGTATCCGTCATACCTGCATAAACCGTCGAAGGTTCCAATCCATAAAAATCCGAATCTGTCAGTGTTGATGCAGGTTACACTGTTCTGAGGCAGACCATCATTGATATTGAAGTGCTGAAACCGCAAATCCTGCTGGCCGGGAAGCGAAACTGCAATGCATAGACCTATGAGGAGAGACCAGGTTTTCACAGAATGGTAATTGGCCCAAAATATAGCAAAAAACAGTCTATTAATGGAGTTATTTGTCAAATCCTGGTACTCCCAACCCATTACACAACCTGAGGGTAATTCCCTATAAATGGGGTGTGGACGGTTGAATACTCCGCCGGCACCCTAGTGTGGTTCATAGGTGAAATAATCAAAATAGGCATACAACTTTTCATTGACCATGTCCTGGGTGCTGATCCCAACCATGGAGCCTGTGAACCCGTAACGGTTATTCTCATCCGAGAGCTGTGTAAAGTCAAAGGGCTCCCCAATTTCGGTCCAGGCAGATCCATCCATCGAGTAACTGAACTGCAATTTATCGTAATTGATTTCCATGGCCAGATAAACGGATTTATTACGGGGGAGGGGCACCCTTTGGCAGGGTTCGATGCTCCCCTGTGCCGAATGGTGGATGATTCCCAGGTATTTACCTATCCTGTCATCGTAACTCACGTTCAGGTAAATGAAATCCCTGGTGTCGTAAAGGCAGACAAGTCCGGCCAGGTTCCTGTAGTGAACAGGTTCATAGTCGACCGCAGTTTCGACCCGTCCGTACAGGGAGGTGATCCTTCTTGCCAACAGGCTCTGATCGTCCCTGCTGGTAAATGGTTTCCGACCCTTCAATGCCAGGAACCCGGGGCGCATGGAGAGACTCACCCAAGATGAGTCAATGGGGAGTCTCAGTGTCTGGTAGACAGGTAAAAGCCTGTTCCCTTCAAATTCATCCGTAAATGGTCCGGGTTCAATGGATTTTGCTTCTTTTTTTGGTCCTTCCACAGTCAGGTTGGGTAGTGTGCCACCTCCCTTGAGCAATGGCCAGTCGTCGATCCATTCCAGTTTCTGTATGCATGTCTCCCTTCCTAGCACGCTTTTTCGCTGGGGCATCACCGGCCTTGATGCAAGGTGGGCCATGTACCATTCGCCATCGGGGGTTTCCGTCCAGGATCCGTGTCCTGCACGCTGCAGGGGGTGTCCGGGATGATCCCTTGAAGTGAGCAGGGGGGTATGGGGTGATAACTCATAGGGCCCCCCTACCTGCCTTGACCTGCACACGCTGACCTGGTGGTTCCAGTCGGTGCCTCCCTCGGCGGTAACCAGGTAGTAGTATCCGTTTCGTTTGTAAATCCTTGGGCCTTCGGTTCCGTGCATGGTTCCCCGGAAGATGATCACGGGTTCTGATGTGGTGGTCAGCGATTCTATATCAAAGCGCTGCATGGAAATCCCGCCGGTAATTATTTCACTGTTGAAATCGAGCAGCATGTTCATGTAGTAGCACTGTCCGTCGTCATCGAAAAAAAGGGCAGGGTCAAAGCCGGTGCTGTTGATGTAGACCGGGTCCGACCAGGGGCCATTGATGTTGTCGGCCCAGACAATGTAGTTGGGGGTGGCAAGGTTAGGGAAGAAATCACCTGAGACAATGGTATAAAGAACATAGAACCGTCCGTTGTAATAATGAATCGAGGGGGCATATATTCCGCTGGAGTTACCTATTCCCCGCAAATCTGCCTGTGATTCCCTGGTCAGCACATGGCCGAGGGTTTCCCAGGTTGCAAGGTCCCTTGAATGGTAGATGGGAATGGCCGGAAACCACTCAAATGAGGAGGTAACAATGTAGTAATCTTCATCCACACGGATCATACAGGGATCGGGGTTGAATCCGGGAATGACCGGGTTGTTCAGGACCACCCGTGAGCTGTCAATATTTTTTTTTTGGTCCGCGGGAAGACTCTCCTGGCTATGGGCAGCATTCCTGTCCGGACTGCATGACACCATTGCAATCAGAACCAGGGAAAGGAGTCTATGAATTTGTATGCTAAACACAGGGTAAAATTCTGGGTATTAATACTTCCACCTGGTTTTCACTGAGGCATTGGACCAGGGGAATCAGGGTTCCCGGAAGGATTTTCCCGTTCAGGATCACCTGGATGGCCGGCACTCCGGAACGTTCTATTCTGATCCGGAATTCTTTATTCCTGAAAAGGCGTGTAGCCGAGCATTGATCCCAATGGGAAGGAAGTTTTGGATCCATCCGAAGTCCCCCGTAATCGGGTTGTATTCCCAACATCTCACGTGATAAAACATTATAGTACCATGCCACCGATCCGGTGATCCATGTAAATTCCATCTGGAATTTATTATTGCGGTGATCGGGTCCGAAGTAACCGTTTGCGTAAATATAGGGTGGCATTTCCTGTTTGGGATCATGCTCCTTCAGGGTGGGGTATCCAGGGGTGATTCTCCTGAAGGTTTCATAGGCCTTATCGGCCATTCCTGCCCGCAGCAACCCCATCACCATCCATGCATTTACATGGGAATAGACGGTCCCGTTCTCACAGATTCCCGGTTCCAGGCAACTGATCCTGCCAATGTGGTCGTCGGGTTCCATGAATGTGGGGGCCAGGAGCAGGTAACCCATTGGGGTGGAAAGGAGCGCATCGGCAGATCGTATACTGGATGCTGTTCTCTCCCCGTCTGCAATCCCGGAGATCAGGGCCCAGCTCTGTGCATTCAGAAAGATTTTACCCTGCCCGTTAACTGAGGAACCGATGGGCCTGCCATTGTCGTCAAAACAACGCACATACCACGCTCCATCCCAGGCATGTTCATTCACCGCTTTTTTGATACGGTCATACCGATCAGAAAAGTCAGCCTCTCTCTGAAAATCTTCCAGTTCCACATAAAGTGAGCACATCTCCCTCAGAGCCTCCGCATAGGCCATGCTCAGCCAGATGCTTTCACCCCTGCCCTCCTTGCCAATGGCTGTCAGGGAGTCGTTCCAGTCCCCGTACTTGATCAGGCAGAGTTCATGTGCTCCCTTATTCTGCTCCAGAAAATCGAGGGCATATTCCACGTGTTTCAGTACACTTTCAGTTCCCTGGTCATAATAATCCACCTGCTTTTCCAGGAATGCCAGATCACCGGTTTCTTTCAGGTAGGATGTGAGGCTGAATACCAGCCAGAGGGCGCTGTCTGAGTAAGCCTTTTCATCCACCGGGTTCCATCCCCGCAGGGCCATCCCGCTGGCATACTGATGTTTAAGTGCTTCCAGTAAAATCTGCCTGGTGCGGGCGGGGTTAAAGGTTGAGACTCCGTATCCGTGTTGAACAATGTCCCTGTACCCCATCCATCCCCACCTACACCACCTGGCTCCGTATGAGGTTTGGTGTTTGATCCAGGTATTCAACATGCGGTTGAGATGCGGGTCGGGGGTGGAAAAGGTGTTGCCGGATAGGAAACGATCGTTCTCCTCTTTCAGCCCTGTGAAATACTCCTCCACATGGTCCAGATACTTGTTTTTAATGGATTCCACTTTCTGCTCCTGGTCGGTCACCCCGAGGATCATCTGGATGGTATGGGTCTGATGTGGTGCAAGGCTGATGTTAAACTGTGTGACCCCGATGGTTGAATCGGATGATCCCCGGGAGTTGGAGCATTTTCCCCGGATGACTGCCTCGGGTTCATTGAGGGCGTTGTATGTGCCCACGAAGAAGTCCCTGCTGCCATCATAGCCTGCAATGGGTTCGCTGGCAGTCATAAAGGCAGTCTGGAAATCATGGGGAGAGACGTGAGGCCTTTTCCGGGCCATCATCGCATTGAGCTTCTCATTAAACCAGGAGGAGCGGAACAGCATATCCCCATATGAGTTGAATCCCCATTTGTATGTGAAAATGAACTGGTTGTAAACGAAAATGGAGAGATCTCTATGAACAGTGTCCCTGTTTTCAAAGGTGAGGGTCCAAAGTTCAAGGGGGTCCGATCCTTTGGGTACAAAAATCCGGAAACCAGACCCGATCTTTTCTGTGACAGAGAGGATCTTTGTATATCCCAGTCCGTGTGTACATCTGTAGGAGTCAAAGGACTTTTTCACTGGTTCCCAGTTCACATTCCAGAACCCTCCTGTAGCGTTATCCCTCACATAGATCAGCCGGCTCATGAGTCCTTCCCTGCCAAATACATCAAAATCACAGATCCTCCCGATCCCGGTCAGGAGCTTCACCGCCTCCAGGTCGCCCACCTGGTAATCAAAAAAACCCACACCTGTCTGATGGACAGAGGAGAAGAGTGTGTCGTTCCAGATGAAATTGTCAAATGGTCTCGGGGTTTTGGGATCGGTAACCGTGAATTCGGTCCCCTCTTCGTTAAAATACCCGTATTTGTACTCCTGCTTCATGCGTTTTCTTTTTACCTCCAGATGATAAAAAAGATCAATGTGATTGCCAGCAGGATGATGGAGAGTATCCTGAAGTTTTTATACCAGGCGACACCCTGCAACTCCACTGTTTCCTGCCTGAAAACCTTACGGGTCCAAACATACTTCAGCCTGTTCTCGTCCGTTTCGGCCGGTGTCAGAAGACTCACAGCGACTACCACCAGGGCGGTGATAGAAAAAACAATGGGTGCAGCATAAAGAAAATGGATGTTTTTCAGAGGAGAAAGGTCCTTAAAAAAGATAAGGAAAGCAGCCATCAGGAAGCCCGCCACCAGTCCGGCAAATGCTCCCCTGGCGTTGGCTCGTTTCCAGAATAGTCCGAGTACAAATATGGTTACAATGGGTGGGGTGAGGTAGGAGAGTAATTCCTGGAAATACTTTACAATGGAATCGAATTTACCCACGTTTGGTGCCCAGAGGGCTGCTACTGCCACAATGGCCAGACCGGTAATGTTCCCAACCAGTACCTTCTTTTTCCCCGAAAGTGCAGGATTAATTTTCAGGGCGATGTCCATTGTAAAAAGGGTGGAGGCTGAATTCAGGATAGCGCTGAGGGTTGAAGTTAGTGCAGCCAGAAATCCTGCCAGCACAAGCCCGATCAACCCTACCGGGAGGAGTTTAAAGACCAGCATCGGGTAGATCATATTTGCATTCTCCAGATCAGGGAATACCAATCTTCCGGCAATTCCGGGAAGTACCATCACAAAGAAGATGATAAAATTCAATCCCGCAGCAAAGAGGTTTCCCCATCGTCCATGGTTCAGGTTTTTGGCACTGAGAGTGCGTTGAACCATGGTCTGACTGATTCCCCAGAAATAGAAACCAAGCAACGGCAAACTGAATATCAGGGCAGGCCAGGGAACCGAGGGATCCCCGGCAGGCCTGACCAGGTTGAGCATTCCCTCCGGCGTCTGATCCATGATGTAGCGCCATCCTCCGGCGCTTTTGAAGGCGGTGAAGGTAAGCACGCATGATCCAGTAATCAGCAAAAGGGCCTGAAGCATATCTGCCCACATCACCGAGGACAATCCCCCGATAATGGTATAGGAGGCAGCAATAATGGCCAGTCCGATCACCAGCTGCCAGATCTCTATGGTGGGGAAGATCATTTTCAGCATCAAAGCACCGGCATACAGGGTGATGGAGGCATCGAGAAAGGTATAGCTGATCATCGACAGGCCCGAGAAGTAATAGCGGCTTTTCACATCGTACCTGCCCTCCAGGAATTCGGGAAGGGTGTAGATCTTATTGTTGATATAGAAGGGCAGGAAAAAAACCAGGGTAAAAATGATTACAATGATGGCACCGGAAATGGCATAATTAAATACCGATATTCCGGTGCTGTAAGCATCCCCTGCCCAACCTACAAGGGCTGAGCTTGAGACCACCATTGCAAACATGGAGAGGCCCACAAGGGGCCATTTCATCCCCCTCCCCCCCAGGAAATAGTCCTCCGCACTCTTCCGTGAGGAGTGAACTAGGCCCCAGATGATGATCCCCACAAAATAGACAACAACGATCATCAGATCCAGGCGACTCAGGTTGAATTCCATATTCATTCAGATGTTTTAACCATACCGGCAGGTTTTCTCATTTGCTGTGTTTCAGGTTGACCTCAGGATCCTCCTCCAGGCCTCACATCCGGCATTACCCGGAACCACAATCAGTTTTCCCATTCCATAACTGTACTCCAGGGCTTCCCCGGGTATATCCACGAAAAATTCCCCTGGCCGGTTCATCACCTTTTCGTAGATATCGGGAGTCCGCGTCAGGTATACATTATCTCTGTTTTTCATGAACAGGTTATGGGTGGTGATCACTGTTCCTCCCGAATGAATGAATTGCAAAACAGCGCTTTCCAGTTCAGGTCTGTGGATCACCTGCTGAGGCAGGATCAGTGTTTTTACCTTTTGAAACTTTTCGGGAGTATGAAATATTCTAACAGGATTGCCTGGTGAGTAGAGCGCCTGGTAAATGGTATCGATTACACAGGCCTGGTAAACCAGGTTTTCCCTGTAGCTCCCCCAACCCTTCTGGGCCAGCACCCATGAACAGTCAAAGTCATAGAAAAGTCCGATTTCAGGCTCTTTCATGATCACCAGGCTACGCTCCTTCATGTTACGATTCCACTGTTTTATTACCTGGAAGTTTTTAGTCAAACCTCCAGTAATAGTGAGCAGGGATACGGCCGATTGCTCCATGCCGGCAGGGAAAGGATTCAGTTTAAAAAAGTAGAGCCACTGAACGCCCCTTGATTCAAGCAGTTCCATCTCCCGGTAAAGATCAGGACTGTCGGTTCCATATTCCATGATCCAGTTTTGTCCGGCGTTCAGACTCCTGTTCAAATCGGCATAAAAAGCCAGCTGGTGTTTATAAGTGGAGTAAATGTCAAATCCTGCCGCATCGAGTTCCAGGTTTAATTCATAGGAATTCACGTTATCACCCCACTCATAGGCAAACTGGTTGGTGGTTACCAATGCCTGTGGATTGTATTCCCTGATGATGGAGGTCTGCATCTTGCAGAACCTTATAATGGAAGCGGAGCTGAACCTGGAAAATTCAAGTTCCAGCGATGGGTGGTGCTTGAGCATCAGGGTGGCATTGTACCGATAGGGGAGGGTGACCTGTCCGAACTGCTGGTAATCCAGTGACCAGAATGCATTTCCCCAACGCTTGTTAAGGGTCGGAACATCCTCATATTGTTCAGCCAGGAAGTGCTGAAAACTATCCCGGCAGAAATCACAGTAGCACCTTTTCTGTTCACCACCCATTTCATTGTCAACCTGCCAGGCCACCACATTGGGATGATGGGCATAACGGGCCGACAACTTATGGACTATGATGCGGGAATATTGCTCGTATGCAGGGGCATTGTAACACCTGTGCTGCCTGGCACCAAAGGTATTCCTTTGTTTATCGGCATTAACCGGCAGGATCTCCGGATGTTTCTCAACCAGCCAGACGGGAGGAGCGGCTGTTGGGGTGCACATGACCACCTGGATTCCGTATCGCTGGGCAAGTTCAATGCAATCATCAAAACATTGAAAATCGAACCGGCCCTCCTCGGGCTCCAGGGTCGACCAGGCGAATTCGCCAATGCGGATCCTTTTGATCCCGGCATCCACCAGCAGATCAAAATCCTCATTCCATGACTCCCTTGGTCGCTGTTCCGGATAGTAGGAGATTCCGATTTGCATAGGTGAAACAGCCACTCCATCCTCAGGGGCTGCTGTAGCTTTCCTGAGGGATTCCGTGCAATCCGGTGTGAGAAGCAGCATGCAAATGGTCCCTATGAATGGAATGCTTCTCATTTCAGGGTAAAGGTTTGTGCCCCCGGAGTTAGCGTTCTGGTATGTCCTCCCCATTGAAACAGTCCTGTGGTTCCCGGGGGGATGTGGACGGTGGCTACCAGTTTTTTCCCGGGTTTGTGATCATAAACCGTCGTAATGGTTCCGTTTGGATGTGGCATTGAGGCTTCGACATGCCCGAGTTGTCCAAGGTTGGGGGTGATGGAGATCTCACGGAAACCCGGGGCCATGGGATTGATTCCACAAACTATGGAGAGGAGGTGGTAGTTGGGTGAGGAGCCCCATGCATGGCAATCGGATCGCTCATCGTAGTCCCCTTCCTCCCAGGTAGTGAGTCCCTTGCCGATCATTTCTTTCCATGGATCAAGCTGCGAAAGGTACTGATCTCCCATTCCTGCTTTAAACATGGCCTGGAATAAGTAGAAACGATAATAGATGGTTGTCTGTACCAGTGATTGGTCATGCATCACAAGTTTCATTACGTTGGAGTGAAGGGAGACAGGGATGCAGTCGGTGAGAATCCCGAATAGGTTGGTATGCTGGGAAAAACTGGCTTTGTCAGGGGTATCGGCCAGCAGACCGCGCTCCGGCACATAACAATGGGTGAATACTGCCTCCTTGATCTTATTGGACAGGTTGCTGTACTCAACGGCCTGAAGGGTATCCCCGAAATGGTCAAACAGCCCGGAGGCCCGGTCAAGTGCATAGGCAAAATTGAGGCTGACCAGGGCTGATCCGCCCAGATCAACGCCCGGAGGAGAACCTACCATGAATCCGTCGGTCCAGTCGGTGAAATTTAACCATTCAAGTCCGCCCAATAAGCCGTCACTTCTCATCCTGCGCTGGAACCATCCAAGGACCGCCTCTATGCCGGGAAGGAACGATTCAACAAACAGATCGTCCTGCCGGTGCATATAATAATCATGCACCATATCCACCCAATACAGTGAAAAGGGGGGTATGATCTGTGGAATGGCCGATGGGGCCCTCGATAGGGTTAGTCCGCCGGAAAGCCTAGATTGGTCTGCCTGTAACAGGGCGTTTCGCATAAGCCTGTCATCACCTGAAACATAAAGAGAAATCAGCGACTGAATCCTTGTGTCCCCCAGGTATTGAAGTTGCTCATAGTAGGGACAATCCATGTAGGTTTCAGCAGCACAGAACGGGCTGTTCTCCATCCGATATTCTGGAGATTGTCATGGAAGGAATCACCTGTGGAAACATGTGCATTTCTCTCAAAGGGATAGGCTGTGAAGATACCCTTCAACTCATGGATTGTAAGAGGATCACTTCCCGTATTAATTTCCAGCTGCATGTACCTGTAAGTGCGTGTGGCCAGGGTTCTCTCAGGTCGGTTTGCTCCCCCATCGGGCAGGATCAGATCATAATACCCGATCATCTTTTTTCCCTCCACCTGGTCGCGGTCGCCCTTCCGCAGATCCTCCTGGTAAAGGGTTTCGGCATAGGTTATTTTGAGCCGGGCACCATCTCCTCCGCTGAGGTAAATCATGGGGAATGTAGTGGTCAGAAACTCCTGGTCAAGCAAAATTTTACAGGAAGTTTCGGGCGGAATGGTCAGGGGGTGACCTCCCGAGGTAAAACCGGGATGGGGATGGATACCCTCGGCAAGCCGAATGACGGAGATAGGCTCGGGTCGGTGCTCCATCATGGGAATGTTTCTGGGAACCAGCATCCAGGGTACCCCGTGCATATAACCCCTGCCCACCCCTTTGGTGATGACCACCGGTGTGGCCCACCCGGAATCATCAAATTCAATTCCTTCCCATCCCCAGGGATATTCCGAACCGTCGATCCGGTCAGTGGGCCCGGCCGCATCGTAACCCTCCACCACCTCCCTGGTTACCTTTACGGGAGTATAAGCGTGGTTCTGCTGAATGACCCAGCTTCCCGGTGTATTCAATTGCGGAGTGCCTTCAGCCTGCAGGATAAAGGCTGTCTGATAAGAGAATTGTGCATCGGGACGAAGCAATCCGAAATTATAAACCTCCGCGGCAATGAGATTCTCTCCAACCACCAGGTAGGGGGCTATATCGATGGTTTTATAGCGCCAGTGCATCAGTGAGCCCCTGGCCGGTCCGATGGCTACCTCTGTTCCATTGACCAGCAAACGGTATCGGTTGTCGGCCGAAACATAAACCATCAGGCTGTCGGGGAGCTCTTGCAGTGAAAACCGGTTTCTAAGGTTATATACCCCATATTCGGTACGTAAACATTCTGGATGTGTAATCCAGGATGCGCTCCAGGCGTGACGCTCATGGTCCCAGTCTGTATTGATCAGGATCTTGTTTTCCTGTGACCATAAAGGTCCAGACAGGCCGGAAATGACCAGGATCAGGATGAACACATCGGGCAGACACCTGGCAATATTCCTGTATTTTCCCCTTATAAGCATCCTCTGATAAGATTATTTGTACCCCGGATTCTGCTCCAATACGCCATGGTTGGCATCAATCTGCTCCTGTGGAATAGCTGCATAGAGCCTGTCCACGCTGGAAGCATTGACCAATGCCATTACGGAGGCATAATTATCCTCCATGCCGCTCCAGCGCAACAGGTCGATCCAACGGACAGCCTCCATGCATAGTTCCCGGTATTTCTCATCCTTGAGGGCCTGTAAATTGACCTGGTCAATGGTAAGTGGTGCAATCCCTTCGCAACCCAGATTCGCCTCGTAATCATAACGGTTATCCTCTTCCCTGGGTTCAAAGGCAGGATCGGCAGCTCTAGTCCGCAGTTCATTGAGAATGTCCAGCACCTCAACGGCTGTTCCCAGCGTATATCCCGACTGGATGATGGCTTCTGCTTTCATCAGGTTCACCTCTGCCAGGCGCATGAGCGGGAAGTTTTTATCCCTCGACTCGTCCGATACCCCTTCGATGATCTCACCGGAGGGAACATGAAAATGCTTGACGTTCCTGCCCCCGTAATTGGACACACCGGCACTTCTGCCAATGGCCCTGACCGAATACTCCAGTCGCACATCTTTGTATGGTTGATCAAACATATCGGTCAGCTTTTTCTCCACCATAAACGGGGGAGCCGGGGCAGTGGGATCATTGTCGCAATACCAGCGATAAACTCCTATAAAATCATACTCTTCGCGGGACTGCCCCTGGCTCTGCCAGATTACCTCCTCATTATCGTTCTCCCCGGCAAAAATATCGATCCACCTGGGGGTGATTTTAAATAGTCCACCATCCATAATGGCCTGGCGGGCGTGGTCTGCCTCGGTCCATTCACCCCTCCACATATGGATCCTGGCTTTAAAGGCCAGTGCGGCCCATTTGCTGCCCCGGCCACGCACATCATGATCTGACATCGCGGTCAGTCGGTCGGGCATGATCCTGATAGCCTCTTCGAAATCTGACATGGCCTGATCAAGTATTTCGGACTGGGGACTGCTGTTCATGTAGTTATCCACAGGGTTGGAACTGGTAGGGACTTCTGTCTGGAGAGGAACATCCCTGAAGACCATGGCCAGCAGGTAATAGGCATAACCTCTGAGGAAGTGTGCTTCACCCAGAATCTCGTTTTTCCTGGACCCGGCAAACTGAGAGTCGGGGATATCAGGTACCTTTTGCAGGAGTACATTCAGGTTTACAATCCCCGCGTAGGGAACTGTATAGGTGCCGAGCATGCCCCAAAGGGAAGAAGTGGTCAGGTCGCGGTGGTCGCCTGAGCCCATTCCTGAATTGGCATGATTGGCTGCTGTTATTTCATCGGCCGAAACCATAAACCAGAAAAGGTTTGCCATGGTATGTTTGGAGATGATCTTTGCATATCCCCCGGTCAGTCCGATCTCCGCATCCACCGGTTTGGAGAAGAAATTTTCAAGGTCGATCTGGTCATGGGGAACCTCGTTCAGGAATTCGTCGCTGCATGCCGAAAGGATCATGAGCGAGATGATGCAAACGCTTATTTTTTTGATGATTGATTTCATGGCGGTCGCAGTTTAAAAGGTCATGTTAAATCCGAATACATAGGTCTTCGACTGGGGATAGGCCCCCGCATCAATCCCCGGGGAGAGATTAGACCCGATGTTTTCGCCGGTAATTGTACTTACCTCGGGATCGAAACCGGAATAGTTGGTCAGCGTCCACAGGTTATTGGTGGAGAAGTAGATTCGGGCGCTGGCCATCTTCATCCTGCTGAGCCACTTCCTGGGCAAAGTGTATCCAAAAGTAAGTGTCTTTAACCTCAGGTAAGAGCCATCTTCGATCCACCCGTTGTGCCCCTCCCGCTGGTCGATATTGTTTCCTGCATAGTTTGTGGTGGGATGTCGGGTAATTACATTTCTTGGCCACACTATATTTCCCTCATCATCGGACACATCGACCGGGATAAATCTGCCATTAAACGCTTCAGAGGTCCCGTTCACTCCCACCGAAAGTCCCGATGCCACCTGGTAATCATCCAGGGTCTGCCGTGTGGCATTGTATAAATCATTTCCATACACAAACTGGAAGAAGATGGAGAGATCGAATCCCCTGTATTCAAAGGTGTTGGTGATTCCTCCAAAAAACATGGGTAGCGGATGCCCCGTGATGGTTTTATCTGCGTTACCACCGCCATAGGTAACCGAACCGTCGCCATTCTGATCCACCAGGACCACATGACCGGTGACACTATCCACCAGGGGTTCACGCTCATAGGTGAAGAAGTTAAGGCCCTGCCCTTCAATAAGGATACTGTTGTATCCCTTGATGCTATCTACCAGCAGTTCATTGACGGTGAATTTATTGAAGGCAATATTGAAATCGGTGGTCCATTTGAACTTGCCCGATGTATTGTGGGTCATGATGGCCACCTCCACCCCCTTGTTGGTCACTTTCCCTGCATTATTCCAGGCCCCGCCGATCCCCGTTGTGGCAGGGAGGGAAACCTCCAGAAGTAGTTTGTCTGAGACGCGGTTGTAATAGTCCAGGTTCAGGTTGATCCTGTTGTTGAAGAATGAGAGATCCAGACCCGCGTTGAGGGTCGTGTGCTGCTCCCAGGAATAACCGTAATCGGAGATGGTGGTATACCTTCCCCCCAGTTGGGACAGGTAGTTCATTACCTCGTTGTCCACATCATAGGCATTCGGGATGATCCCAACCATATAGGATCCCCGCCATGAGTAATCCCCCACCTCCTGGTTCCCCGTGATACCGTAGCTGAAACGGGGCTTCATCTGGGTAATGAACTCCACGCCGTCCATAAAGGATTCCCCGGCCATATTCCAGCCAACCGATGCTGCCGGAAACACTCCCCAGCGTTTATCCTCACCGAAGCGGGATGAACCATCCCTTCTTACATTCATCTGCAGAAGGTACTTGCCCTTAAAGGCGTAGTTGATCCTTCCGAAATAGGATTCAAGCGCACTGGCACTGTAGAAGTTTTCAGCAGAAAGGATGGCGGGGGAGGAAGCAAATGTGGTTATATCACTGATGGGCATTCCGCCCACCTCGGTATAGGTGAGTTCATTTTGAATGTGTGAGGCTTCATGGCCCGCCATGATTGTAAAACTGTGTTCACCAAGAGTTTTTGTGTAACTGAGGGTATTGGTCCACACCCATGAGATCCCGTAGTTGGTATTATCCGAGGTCCTGGCCGAACCCGGCATCTTCAACCCGTCGTCGGGGTAGTAATAGGGAGCCCAGAAAAAGTTCTCCTTGGTATCACGAAGGTCTGTTCCGAACAGGGTATGAAAGGTGAGCCCTTCGATGATCTCCCAGTCCAGGTATGCATTCCCGATCACCCGGTTGGTAAAGTAGTCCAGGCTTTGTTCCCGGGCCAGCATCACCGGGTTGGCAATGGCCTTGTTCCGGAGGTCGATTCCATAATTACCCAGTGAGTCGTAAACCGGATAAACCGGACTGGAGGTGAGTGCTGACATGACCACCGGACCCCCGGTTTGTTTGTTGTTGTCAGCCTGGGCACTGGAGGTGCTGTTTCGCTGCCGTTCACCCTCCGATCGGGCCAACGATATGCTTGTTCCCACCTTCACATTGTCGGAAAGGTTCATATCCACGTTGGCCCGCAGACTGTACCGCTGAAAACCGGTATTAATTACAACCCCCTCGGTATTATAGTATCCGCCGCTTATGGAGTAGGTGGCCCTTTCATTTCCACCCCTGGTCTGCAGGTTTACATTGTAGGTGGCAGCGTTCCTGAAAATTGCATCCTGCCAGTCGGTGTCATACATCTCCACCTCCTCGTCGGAAATGTACAACGGACTGGCCAACGGGGTCCGCTTTTTTCGAAGTCCCTCGTAAACCAGCCTCTGGTACTCTTTGGAGTTCATCAGATCTATCCGGTTGGTAACCTGGGAGATCCCGTAGTAGCTGCTGAATTCTATGATGTTGGCGCCCTTTTTCCCCCTTTTGGTGGAGATCAGTACCACACCATTGGCACCACGGGCACCATAGATTGCACAGGATGCAGGGTCCTTCAGCACTTCGATGGATTCGATGTCGTCAGGGTTGATATTTGACATGGGGTTGATCCGGTCGCCCGAACCGCCGGTCTGCGGATTGCTGATCTGGGTATTGTCCAGGGGTACACCGTCGATCACATAGAGGGGTTCATTGCTCCTTGCGATGGAACCGATGCCTCTTACCTTTATGGAGACCCCGCTTCCGGGTGCTCCTGTGTTATTCGTGACCATGACACCGGCTGCTCTTCCCTGGAGTGCCTGGTCCATACCCAGCACCGGCATATCCTTTACCGCTTCCGATTTGACCGAGGAGACAGCCCCGGTGAGATCGCTCTTTTTAATGGTGCCATATCCTATGACCATCACCTCTTCGAGGGTTTCAATATCTTCTGCCATCTGCACATCAATGACGGTGGCATTTCCCACCCGGATCTCCTGTTCGGAATATCCCACATATGAGAATACAAGGATCGATTCCGGGGAGGATGAAGTAATTGTGTAAAGGCCGTTGATGTCGGTTACCGATCCGGTACCGCTGCCTTTTACGACGATGTTAACACCGGGAAGTGCTTCTCCTGTTGCCTGATCTGATACTTTACCCGTGATGTCAACAGATTGGGAGAACATCTGGCCTGCGAGGCCGGCTAATCCAACCAACAGCAATAATAATCGTTTCATTTTTCAGGGCTTTTTCAGTGATTGCTTTACGATTTTATCTTTGATTATTCGATCCCCGGTCGTCGCCACCAGGATGTATATGCCATTTTCCAGATCACCCAGATCAAGTGACAGCATTTGATCCCCGGGGAATGTCTCCAGGTTCATAGCCTCTTTCCCGTCCATGCTGTAAATACTGATTTTTATCTCTGAAATCTCCTGTTCTCCGGGAATCAGAATCTGTAACGTACCATGAAACGGATTTGGAAAGATGATCGGATCGGATTGTGGATTTTGATTCCGGAAACCGTCGGGCTCACCATAATTTGCTACCAGGAACACGGGTGTTTCACCTATATCCAGCGAGATCATATCGGCGGATGTATCCATGGATTCCATGACTCCCGTGATGGATCCATCCTTCAGTTCTATCTTTCTCAGAAAGGAGGGTCCGGCAGGGATTTTCAACCTGTATTGCGAAGTGGACCCATCGCCGGTGGGGCTCCAGAGGGCATATGTGTATTGATTTCCCTCTTCATTTATAAAACGGTATACATGGGCCGATTCAGACTCCGATATCACTTTATCAAAATAGTTACCCCTCAGAATATTTTTCAGGCTGTACACATAGTACCATGAGGTTTTGGGCACATTTCCTTCGGATGGTGAAAGGGTGAGCCCACAGTCACTCCACCTTGGCTCGGGATTAGGGTCCACGTCCCTGATCATAAACTGGGCTGCCCGGTCAACCCCAACCGAGGATAGGATCAGGTAAGTCCTGACGATCCATTGAGCCTGGATCTCCTGCTGTGTAAAACCGCCAAAAGGGTTGATGCGGTTTGGCGACTTATCATTGGTGTCATATCCGAATTCGGTGAGCCAGACTTCGTTTTCCGGTGCGTACTCGTTTCTCCACCCGATCACCTCCTGAACCATCGCCTTGTACCCATCTTCCTCCGGACAAATCCCATTCCGGGTAAGGGAGTAAGCGTAATGGTGCATGTTGATTACATCAACCGGCCACCTGTGGTCGGGTCTGTTCTCAATGAACCAGTTGTACATACCGGTGATGTAACCGGTTCCCAGGATATAAAGGCCACCCATGACAAATTTTGCTGTTGGGTCAGCAGTTTTCAGCCCCAATCCTTCACCCAGACTTCCGGCATGACCATCCGCATTTGCGCTGGCCATGGCGGCATACTCCTCTGCTGTAAATTGTGCATCACGGCCCTCCCAGTCACGGTCCTGCTCGTTCCAATCTTCAAAATAGGAGAGGATCCCCATACCGGATTTTTTCACCTGACCGGTATTCGCCAGGAGTTTAGACTCTTCAACAGTGGTTTTTCCGTACCTGGCTGCATACTGGTACATCAGCTGGGCCATTTCGGTGTAGGAAGTAGGATCCTGCGGGTCTTCGTCCTCACCGCAAGGTTTATTGGTGGAATTTGTTTCAAGCCACTCAGGGCTTGCCCATAGGGCCGGACATACCGTGATTCCCCGGTTATGAAGATCGGTGTAATAGGCGTCGAAATCCCAGTAACCGTTCCAGCGATTGTATTCATATGTATCATCCTCTATTTCAGTAAAGCTCCAGGGGTGGTACTCCCTGATGTACCCTACAGCCTCCATGTTTTCCATGGGGACATCGATGAAGGAGTTCGTTCCGATCATCCGATCCACGGGGTGCTTTACCTTATATGTGAAAGAGGGGGTCTCCAGTTTAACAATATTTGAAAGACCCGAAACATTGGGAGACTCGTCCATGCTCCTGATACCGAAGAAATAGGTGTTCCCAGGCTGAAGTCCGTGTACCCTGAATGATTGTTTCTCACCTGCTTCCAATGGAATGGGGGCTCCCTCAACCAGGCTGGCCAATTCCCAGTTTTCAGAGGTAAGGGTTTCATGGTATTGCCTGATTTCATAAGATGCAGCAGTACCTATGCTTCCATCGTCTCCGGGTGAGGTCCAGGAGAGATCGGCCATGAAGGAGCTGGAGGAATCGATGACCAGGTCGGTAATGGGGTCCGGTGCCACAAAATCCGGATCGTAAGTCTTAAGTTTAAGAATATTGGAGACTTCAGAAGTATTTCCGAGTCCATCATTGGATCTGACACCAAAATAGTAAGTTGTACCTTCAGTCAGAGTATCGATAATGCAGGCTTCTGCTTCCCCCGGCATCCGGGCCGTTCCGGAAATCCGTCCCTTTTCAGCGGAGCTCCATTGAGCCACCCTGGCTGAGTCGGTTCCCAGTGCAAGATCATAGGCCGCAATCCTTCCGGTATTATCATCTGCCGGAGCAGTCCAGGTCAGTGAAACCGATCTGGAACCGGTGGCCTCTCCTCCCAGATCGGTGATTGGTGCAGGTGGAGCAAAGTCGCCCATCAGGGAGTGAACCAGCTGGATGGTTCCGAACAGGGCCGAAATCTTAAGATCAGTGCCGGTGGAGTTGTTCCAGAGCAATTCTGCATCAGGGGCCCAAACCCCGGTTGGTACGTTCGGAGTATCGAGATCGGCAATTTTTACCTCGGTGCCCACCTGTTTCCCAATCTCCGCAGCACCGAAAGGGTGGGTTCCGGCCAGGGTGGCCCATGGTATCGAAACTTCGATGTGATAGCCAATGGTGTCGGCACCGTCAACCAGTGTTTTCGACGCGTTGAGCAGTCCATCTGACGGAGGTTCCTCAAAAATCGGTTCATCATCCAGGTTCCAGATGAACCTGTACTGGTAATTGTCATCATCCGGTGTATCCCCGGTTCCTGACAGGTCCTTATCATTAAGCAGGTCAATGAATAATTCGGCGCAGTCGTGGATCCAGAATTTATCCGCACCGGGCCCCAGGTTATGGAGTGATGCATCCTTTACATTGAAAAGAAGATAGAGGTTGGATGGGTCCCATATCGCCTTCCACTCGCCGGAGAAGTCCTTCCCATCAAGAATAATCCCACCGTAAATATGCCCGATTGACCAAAAATCAGCCTCCTCCCAAAGTGCCTCTTCCTCACCGTCGATGACCGGTGAAACAGAGGTTTCCGGAATATAAGATATGGATTGCGAAATGATCTGAACAGGTGCTGCAACCAGTAGAATGGCCACGGTCATTAAAAGGACTTTAAGCTTCCTGGTCATCGTTGGTAAAGAGTGAAAAAGGGATGTAAAGAATAAACTGATGAAATCCTGCCCACCCCTTTCGGGATGGGCAGGATCATAGGTGTTAATGAATCTTGATCTATTTCAATATAAGTTTGGTGGCGTTACGTTCACCCGACTCATTTTCAAAAGAGACAATGTAAAGGCCCCTTGAGAGCTCGCTTACATCCAGATCTACTTCGCCTGAGACACTCTGCAGGTTCCTGGTCACAACAATCTTGCCGGTCACATCGATTACTGTCACCGAACCGTTGAAAGCGGATCTGAAGCTGACCGTTGCAACGTTTCTTGCAGGATTTGGATAGAGCTTGATCCCGTTCATGAAAGCAGGGTCGTCCATCCCGGTGGGACCGCCCTTCAGGGTGATCATTCCGAATTCGGCATCATTTTTATACTGTTCATTGTGTGTATAGCTGCTCCAGGTAACCGTTGCACCGGATCCATCTTCATCTACATCGGTGACTTTCGGATCAAAAGCAAATTTAGCTCCATCTGCAGGAACCAGGGTTAGACCGCTGGAGGCATTCAGCGCGGTCCACGGCCAGCTGACCTCAAGGGTATATCCGATCGCATCCACGCCGTCGCCATAAAAATCGTAGGTAGCAATGGTCACGCCGGTCCAGTCGGGAGCAGGGGTGGAGCCGGTTTGAGTTGCCGATTGCGGAATGGCCCTGTACTGGAAGTTATTGGGGTCATAATTCTCAAAAGCGTCTTCGGTGGATGAGCCATCCCTCTCTGCGCCCATATCGAAGTGGTATTCGCAGTTATCATTTTCCCATCCGTTGGCCGATCCGTTCTGGATGCTTTCATCGGTCACATTGACCTGCATAAAGAGCCTCTCGGTGGTCCAGGTAACTTTCATGTTTGCAGCCAGGTCCATCTCATCCACATTGGCCTCTCCATAGTGATATCCAAAGGGTTGGGCCGCCAGGGCATCCATGTAATCGAGGTCTTCAAACGGGGTGGCAAAACCTCCCGTATAGTAGTCTACATCCAGGTCGAGCGGAACCGGAGGGGTCCCGGTGGTGAAATCGGTAGTGGAACCCGAGGAAAGGTTTTGTCCGTCCACGGCTATCACACTGATGTTAAAGGCGGTCTCCTGGGCAAGGCCGGCAAGGGAGATCTGTGTTGCTCCCCTGACATAGGCCTTTGGGGCATCGTTGGCCAGGACTAGGTAACCAATCACATCGGCATCTCCCGATGCATCCCAGCTCAGATCGGCGGAATTATAAGTCACATTGGCTGAAGCCAGTCCGGTAACAGCTGCCGGTGCCTCATTGTCAACTGAAGCTGTAGCAACCAGTTTCACATCGGTTGCTCCCCAGCCCCATGGCCATTGCACGTGTCCGCTGAGCTGATCCCAGGAGGAACCTTCAGGAATATCCAGGTCGGCCACATACAGATTCATATTCAGCATGAGGTCGATGGCAGGATAGGCAGAGAAATCAACGGTGTCACTTGAAAGGTTGGCCCATGGAATGGCAGCTTCCATGATCCAGCCGTCGTCTGAGTCGGCCGTGGCATAGTTGGCTCCATCGGGAGTAGGTTTTCCGTCAAGCTGACCCAGGGCTTCGGGTGCCCTTCCGTAGCCGAATCTGAAGAAAACGGTGTTACCGCTTCCTGCAGGATCGGATATGGCAATCTCCACGTTGTCATTCATCCATTGAATCGCTGCACTTCCTTCAGCCTGGGAGCCGGTGGTGGTAATATCGTCTTTAATAATGGCGAGGATATAGAGGCTGTCAGCATCCCAGGCAGCAGTCCATTTAAACGAGCAGTCGGCAAGACTCTTAAGATCCGGACTGGGAGTCCAGGTGGTTGGGTCCACCCCGACATACATGGCCAGGGATTCCCAGGAAGCATCAATGGTTCCGTCGATGGTGGGAGGGGCTGCTGCCTGCCCGATTTCAAATTGAGCAATGGCATTGGTCATACCCAATACCATGATCAGAGCCATCAGAATGGTTGTGAATCGTAGTTTTGAATTCATAGTACCAGTTTTAGTTAGAAATTATGTTTATACGGGTGTGGTTTGATTTTACAGTTTACCCGAAACAAATATATGATCTTCGAAAGATATTCCAATTCATAAAGTGCTATAAATCAAAGGATAACAAATTAATTGTTCCGCTTCAGTGCCATAATCAAATACCTGAAACCGAACAGAAAACTCGCTTTAAATCTGAGTTTTTACACGTTTTATGCAATTCGGATCTAATTCCGCTTTAATGCCAGTATATTTTTCATTAATTTATAATCATGCTAAATAATTCATCCTGCGAATACAGGGAATTAGACTGGTAACTTCAAAGGAGTGATGGAATATATCAGGCTCAAAGAAGGAGCAGGCTCATGAGCCAGATGATCAGTGCCCCTGAACAACCAAGCACAAGCGTTCCCAGGGTGTGAATTCTGAACCCCTGTCTTACGCTCAAGTTGGTCATCTGGGTGAAGATCCAGAACATGCTGTCGTTTGCATGGGATACTACCAGTGAACCAGCACCGATGGAAAGAACCACAAGGGCCCTGGCCATGGGGGTGTCAAAACCGAGGGCGATCATGATGGGTGCAACCAGCGATGCTGTAGTGATCAGCGATACGGTGGAAGAACCCTGGGCACTCTTCAGGGCTGCTGCGATGAGAAAGGGGAGCAGGATCCCGATTCTTATGCCCGACAGTGATTCGCCCATTACATCGGCAATTCCCGAGTTTCTCAAAACCATGCCAAAAGCCCCTCCGGCTCCGGTAATCAAAATGATAATGGCTGCACTTTGAAGTGCTTTCCCCACCCATCCTGTGGTAGAAAGCATACCGCGGTCAAATTTTCTGGGAAGGGTAAAAGCGATGAGGATTCCGATCATCAGGGCGATCACCGGTTCTCCAATGAAACCGATGAGTTCCTTCATCAAACCGCTTCCAAAAGGAGTGGTCGGGAAATCTGAAGCCGATTTGAGAACAATCAAAAGGATGGGCAGTAAAATGGGGAGGAATGATTTGAATGCAGAGGGAGCCGTCTTGAGTTTTTCCTCAATCTCCGCCGGGGTTATTTCGGGATCCGGGTCAATGTAAACCCGGGATGCAATTTTGGAGGCATAGAGCCATCCTACCAACGTCACAGGAATGCTGGTGATGATCCCCAGCAAGATCACCAACCCCAGATCGGCTTCAAGAATTCCGGCTGCTGCAATAGGCCCGGGGGTGGGTGGGACAAGTACATGGGTCACGGATAAACCAAGGACAAGGGCAGAAGCCGAACCGGCCAGGGAGATTTTTGCTTCTTTTGAAAGCGCTTTATTAAGTGGCGAAAGGATGACAAACCCCGAGTCGGCAAATACCGGGATCGAGACAAAAAAGCCTATGATTGACATGGTCAGGGGGACCTGCTTTCTACCGGTAATTTTCAGGATCCTGCTGGCCATTGAATAGGCTCCTCCAGACTGTTCCAGGAAGGTCCCGATGATTACCCCGGCGATAATCACAATGCCTATTGATCCAATGGTCCTGCCAAAACCATCATTGATGGACTGGACAATGGAATGAAGGGGCATTCCAGATGCAAGCCCGAAAAAAACAGCCACAAACAGCAGTGCCAGGAAAGGATGTACCTTAAATTTACTTGTGGCAATGACAATGAGAACAACCGAGAGAATGATCAGGCCAATGAGCAGCATAAGAGGATCACTTACATAAGGATGATACCTGATTTCCGGCAATGGTCATGCATCTGTCCCGGCCACAGGCTGGCCTGAACCTCTCCTATATGCGCTTTCCTCAAAAAGTACATACAGAGTCGTGACTGTCCGATTCCTCCACCCACAGCTTCAGGGTACTCTCCGCCCAGCAGCCGTTTGTGGAACAAAAGCTCTTTGCGTTCCGGTTTCCCCTGAATATCAAGTTGCCTGAGTAAGGCATCCCGGTCCACCCTGATTCCCATGGACGATAGTTCAAAAGCGCATTCAAGAACCGGATTCCACACCAAAATATCCCCGTTCAGACCCCTGTATCCATTTTCGGTTACAGTCGACCAGTCGTCATAATCGGGGGCCCTTCCATCGTGAGGCTTGCCATCCTTGAGTGCACCGCCGATACCGATAATAAATACAGCCCTGTATTCACGCACTATTTCATGCTCCCTGGCCTTCGGATCCAGATGAGGATACCGGTCAAGAAGCTCCTCTGCGTGGATAAAATGGATATCTTCTGGTAACTCGGGAATGATCTCAGGGTGATTTTCATAAACGATAAATTCGGTCCGTTTGATCACCGAGTAGATGGAGTTTACAATTTTCTTCAGATAGTTCAGCGTCCGTTCTTCGGGCATGAGAATTTTCTCCCAGTCCCACTGGTCCACATAGATCGAGTGCAGGTTATCGAGCTCCTCATCGGGCCGCAAGGCATTCATATCAGTATAGATCCCGTAGCCGTTGGCAATCTCATAGTCGGCCAGCATCATTCTTTTCCACTTGGCCAGTGAGTGTACGATCTCGGCAGTGGTCCCCTCCATATCCTTCACTTCGAAGGATACAGGTCGCTCGGTGCCGTTCAGGTCATCGTTGATCCCTGTACCCCTTTGAACGAACAGGGGCGCTGTCACCCGCCTGAGCTTAAGTTCTGCTGCAAGGTTCATTTCAAAGAAATCCTTGATCAGCTTAATTGCTTTTTCAGACTCCTTCAGGTTCAGCACAGATCGGTAATTGGGTGGAATGACCAGTTTCATAGAGGAAAAGGAATTAGTGCAGAAAGGTAATATCGCCCGCAAGGATCTCTTCATAGCCATCCACATATTTGACCCAGGCCTTCCATACGTAGACTCCCTCCGTGGCCAGAGTCTCTCCATGCATATAGCCGTCCCAACCAATGTACAGGTCGTTTGATTCAAAAATCTGCTCTCCCCAGCGGGTATAAATAATCATCCGGAATGTTGTTGCATTGATCACTTCCGGATGGAATACGGTGTTGTCAATGGTCCCCTCGGTCCAGTGTCCGCCTGTTGGTCCGGACCCATTCCATACAAATGCATTAGGGAATTGAATGGAGCCCTCACCAGCCCTTACAGTGATCAGTTGTTCGCGAACCAGGGTGTCTGCACAATCCTGTTCGCTCCATACAAACAACGTTACGGTATAGGTGCCGGAGTCCTCATAGATATGGGCAGGTTCTTCCTCCGAGGTTGTGTGTCCGTCACCAAAGTCCCAGAGGTAATATTGAGCGCCGACAGAGTTATTGGTGAATTTAAAATTCTGTTTCAGGTTCTTGGATTCCTTAGGATAGGCGTCAAATACTGCCACCGGTCGTTCGTAAACCAGGATGGCCCGTTCTGTGGTATCGGATCCTGAGAGCCCGTAGGCTAAAAGTCTGACCCTGTATTCCCTGCTGTCATAGAAGGTATGTGTCGGATCGGGTTCAGTTGAAAATTTGCCATCATCAAAGTCCCAGATATAGGTGTCGGCGTACCGACTGTCGTTGAGGAATTGGACATTGAGAGGCGGACATCCGGCGGTTTCCGGGATAAAAAGCGCTTCGGGCGGGGGCGGCAGGATCTGGATAATCTTGGTTATGGCATCGGAACAGTGTTCACTGAATGAAGTAAGGGTAATATCGTAGACCCCCCAGGTATTAAAGATATGCTGGTATGGATCTTTCAGGTCACTGGTGGTTGCATCTGAGAAATCCCAATGGTATTCCCATGGACCGATGGATGTGAGGTTGATCAGATATACCAGCGAATCGGGATGGTTTTGCAGCATGGGTGAAACAAAGAAGTCGGCCGTCGGATTCGGATAGACCGGAATGCTGTCCTGATAATAGCCCATGCATCCATCGGGAGTTTCGGCCTGGACCACTATATGGAACAGTGTATCATCCCTGGTCAGATCGTAAAGCGTATCGCCCTCCACAATGATAATGTTATCGGTATAATCATAGGTAAAGGTGTGGGATACCAGGTTGGAGAAGCTTTCCGCATGCTTGCCATCCCCGAAATCCCAGGTATAATTTCTAAAACCCTCTGTAGCTTCAAAATGAACCTCCACCGGACTGCAGTAGTCCAAATCACCAGTTTGGAAGGAGAGCAAGGGAGAGAAAAATATCGTCATCCGGAGGGTGTCGTTCAGCACGGTTTCACAGGAGTTTGATCCATGGTGTTCGATCACCTTTTTTAGAATGTAAAGATTCACGCCCGGCATGTTGTTCAGGAAAAGATCAAAGGTATCTGCAGTCATGCTGAAAAGGGTATCGATCAACCCCCTGGATTCATAGATCAGGTCGAAAGTGCTGGTGTCCAGTCCGAAAAAAGCAACGGTTCCCATGGAGCTGTTTCCGGCCTGCATGCACCACGCCGAGTCGGGCGTCAGGAAGGCAGCAAAGGGGGGGACCACCACATGCACAACAGTGGTGTCGGCTCCGTAACAACCAGCCGTATCTGCGGCGGTCTTGTACATGACCGTGTGAGATCCCGGTCCTGCCACGGATGGAGAAAAGGTTCCCTCCGTGCTGTTTGTAATGCCGGCTGTTGCAGACCAGGTCCCGGGTTTGGTGAAGGCATCCAGATTAAATGGGGCATCTCCATAGCAGACTGGGTCGACCGGGGTGATTGTTCCATCGGGTCCATCAGAGACCTCAATGTCTATATCGTCTTCCGCCGAGCAGCCATTCTGGTCAATAATTTCATGGTGGATGGAATGGATACCCGTGCCGGCTACAGAAGGAGAGAATGTGCCCGTTGCCGGACCGATGATTCCCGGACCACTCCATGTTCCGCCTCCGCCCGCCGCTGTCAGTGTAACATTCCCTCCGAATTCACAGGCAAAGGCCAGGGGATCAATGGTGGCATCAGGCAATCCCACGATCCTGATCACCGACTTGTCGATGACAGGGTCCGCGCCATCGGTATACTTATTGCAATAGTTCCAGTATCGCAGTTCCACCTCAAACTCCTGGCCGATCAGTTTGTCATCATCCACAAATATGGGGAGGCTCCGCTCATCGGAACCCCAGCTTGGACCGGGAAGAGTCTTGACGGGGGTGACATAGGGCCAGGGTCCTGTATAGCCATCCACACTCACCGGAGTCCCGGTCATTGTTTTGTTCCGGTAAACCCACTGAATCCAACGGGTGCTTTCATTTCGGTTGTCATTTTCCTGGGGGGGGACACAGTTGTACCTGGTGTCGTCGTTAAACCTTGCTGTGGCCGAGTTCCCCACACAAATTGGGTAGACATTCGGACTGGCATTCACATAGGCGCCGTTTTTATTATCCACGTCCCAGATAGTCACGATCTGCTCCTGCCACTGGGAGGTGCACCGGGTTCCATCAACCACCATGGTGGCCACCGGCTTATAATTGCACTTCTCATCCATCGAGACATAAGTATGTACCCCGGTGGCGGTAAAGGTTCTTCCCGCGGACTCGATAGTGGGCAGGGTTTCGGTGGTGCCATCATCCCAGTCAAAGTAAATGTTTACTGTTGAGACAGACGCATCCACCCCGGTATAGGTGACGTCCCAGTAGACTACGTCAACCGGTGAACAGAGCCTATTCGCCTGAATGTCATTTGATTTGGAGACCGGCACGCACGGCTGTCCGCTTCCCCTGAAAGAGAGAAGCGAAAGGAAGAAGGTTATGGTGAGCAACCCTGCCCGACTTTTCATACCCGAAAATTATATAAATTATTTAATAATCTGTAAAATCCCATTTGCCTCTGAATGCCCTGGTTAACATACTGTTTGCATCTTCGTCATCGATAAACCGTTCATGAGCAGGGGCCCACTTCAAGGGCCTTTCAAGGGTGTAGGCCATGTTTACAATATTACAGAGGGATGCGGTACGATGACCGGTCTCCACATCCGAAACCGGCATGGTTCGGTTTTTAATGGCATCCACCCAGTCCTGGTAATGGTTCTCACTCCTGTAAAGCGGCCTGTCATTTTCTTTCAGTTCAAACTCTGTAAGCCCTTTGATATCCGAACGGTAAAACTCACGGCTCACCTCTATTTTTCCTTCTGTTCCCAGGAACTGTACCGCATTGCTTTCACCCCAGTCCACGTGGTTCATTATAGCTCCGCTGGCATAGATCATCTTCATTCCCTTTTTGGAACGCTTTTCCGGCGGGATGAACTCTACCGGGCCCGATTGGTCCATTCCCAGGGCCCACTGACCAATGTCAAACATATGGGCTCCCCAGTCGGTGACGCCCCCGCCTCCAAATTCCCTGTAAAGCCTCCACATGGCCCAGTTGTCGTCCTCAATGGGTGGCGACAGAACCGGGTTGTAATCCCTGAACATTGAGGGTCCCACCCAAAGGTCCCAGTTCAGGTAGTCAGGTTCAGCCTCACCGGAAAGATCGCATGCAACAACAGGATCCCCCACATTTACATTGACCTCCTTTACTTCACCGATATACCCGTTGGAAACCATCTCACAAGCATGTCTGAAATTTCTCCAGGAACGTTGCATGTTCCCTGTTTGAAAAACACGATTATATTTCCGGGTGGCTGCAACCATGGCTCTCCCTTCGGCCACAGTCAGTGCCAGCGGTTTCTCGCAATAGATGTCCTTGCCTTCCCTGGCAGCATCCACTGCCATCATGGCATGCCAGTGATCGGGAGAAGCAATAACCACAGCATCTATATCTTTTCTTTCCAGCAACTCCCTGTAATTTTCATAGGTGGTGACTTTCTGTTTTCCGCGGTCCAGTTTGGCACTGTTTATGTTTTCGGCAGCAATCCTGAAACGGTCCAGCTTTTTACGATCCACGTCACTGGCAGCCAGGATGATGGTCTCCGGACAGAGTCCGAGGTCTGCCAGCAACCCCAGACTCTGCTTGCCGGTCCCGATAAAGCCCAGGTTGATCCTGTCGGATGGGGTAAAAGAACGGGTGCGTCCGGTTACATACCGAGGAAAAATGGTTAGCGCTCCTGCCCCCATAGCACTCTTTTCAATAAAGTTGCGTCTGTTCATTTCAGATGTGTTTATTTAAGTGTATAAAATTAGCAGAATTAATATTGCACCCTTCCCTCCAAACGTTCCCATTCATCCAGCAACTTCTCCATCTTTCCATTGGCGAGCTGTGAGGAGATAATCTCACGGGAGGCTGATGGAAGAGCGATCTCCTCGTAGAGGTGGCGGTCCATGAATCCTGCCTTTTCCGCCTCAAGCCGCCCGGCACTGTACCAGAGTGACCGGATATCGGCCCAATAAATGGCCGAAAGGCACATGGGGCATGGTTCAAAATTGGAATAGATGGTCGCCCCGGTCAGGTGATGGGTTTTCAGCCTGGAGCAGGCATCCCGGATGGCATTTACTTCAGCATGGGCTGTAGGATCGTGCGAATGAATCACTGTATTGTGACCCAGACCGATAATCTCTCCGTCCCGCACAATAACAGCCCCGAAAGGCCCCCCTTCCCCGGCCCTCATTCCTGAGGCCGCCTCAAGAATGGAGAGTTCCAGATATTTCTGATGTTCATTCATGGGGTGATTGGAATACAAGATACGTTTCAAATTCGATTTATTGTATATTTAGGTTTCTGTAATTTGTTTTACCTTTTGAATGAAAGCTTATGAAATTCGGACATTTCGACGATCGTAAAAGAGAATATGTAATCACCGACCCCAGGACCCCCTATCCATGGATCAACTACCTGGGTTGTGAGGAGTTTTTTTCCATTGTGACCAATACAGCAGGCGGGTACAGCTTCTACAAGGATGCCCGCCTTAGGCGGATCACCCGCTACCGGTATAATAATGTGCCGGTGGATGACGGGGGTAAGTATTTTTACATCAATGAGAATGGGAAGGTATGGTCGCCAGGCTGGAAACCGGTTAAAACCGGGCTTGACAGTTATAAATGCAGCCACGGTATGGGGTACACCCGGATCACAGGTGAAGTAGACCAGCTTGAGGCCGAGGTTCTCTATATGGTTCCCATCGGCTATAAGGGAGAGGTTCAGCGGGTTAAGCTGACCAATAAAAGCAGACGCAGGCGTTCCTTCTCCCTGTTTTCGTTCGTGGAGTGGTGCCTTTGGGATGCCCTTGAGGACAATACGAACTTTCAGCGCAATTTTTCCACCGGCCAGGTGGAAATTGTGGGTTCTACCATTTATCACAAGACGGAATACAGGGAGCGGCGGGACCACTATGCATTTTATACAGTCAACCAGAAGGTCGACGGACTGGATACCGACCGGGAATCCTTCCTGGGTCTATACAATGGATTTGATGCCCCTGATGCGGTCCTGCAGTGTAAATCGAGGGATTCACATGCCCATGGATGGTCACCGGTGGCATCGCATCACCTGCGGATTGATCTGGAGCCGGGCGAAGAAAAACAGCTGGTTTTCGTGCTGGGTTATGTAGAGGTTCCGGTGGAAGATAAGTTTGTGGGTGCGCAGGTGATCAACAAGGCACCTGCCGAAAAGATGATGGCTCAGTTTCAGCGTGCAGCCGATGTGGACCGGGCCTTCGATGAACTGGCTTCTTTCTGGGATAACCTTCTTTCGGTATACCAGCTGGAACATCCCGAGCAGGAGCTCTGCCGGGCAGTGAATATCTGGAACCAGTACCAGTGCATGGTAACTTTTAACTTCAGCCGAAGCGCATCCTTTTTCGAGTCGGGGATAGGCCGGGGCATGGGATTCAGGGATTCAAACCAGGACCTGATCGGATTTGTGCACCAGGTGCCTGGACGGGCCCGTGAACGCATCATCGATATTGCATCCACCCAGTTTGAGGATGGGGGAGCCTACCACCAGTATCAGCCACTGACAAAAAAGGGGAATGATGCTGTGGGCAGCAATTTCAACGATGATCCTCTCTGGCTGATCCTCTCCACGGATGAGTATATCCGGGAGACAGGCGACTGGTCCATCCTGGATGAGAGGGTACCCTTCGATAATGATGAATCCAACAAAGCCTCTCTGTTCGAACACCTGAAACGTTCGTTCTATCATGTGGTGCATAACCTTGGTCCACACAAACTTCCGCTCATCGGCAGGGCCGACTGGAACGACTGCCTGAACCTGAACTGCTTCTCGGAGACTCCGGGTGAATCATTCCAGACCACGGAAAACATGGAGGGTGGTGTGGCCGAGTCGGTCTTTATCGCCGGAATGTTTGTGCTTTACGGCGATGCTTTCGTGAAGCTTTGCCGGAAGCTGGGCAGGGAGTCGGAAGCGGATGAAGCCTCTCTGCACATTGAAGCGATGAAGCAGGTGGTTGATGAACATGGCTGGGACGGTAAATGGTTTGTCAGGGCATACGACCATTTTGGCGAAAAAGTGGGAAGTGATGAATGTGAGGAGGGCAAAATTTTCATCGAATCACAGGGTATGTGCATCATGGCAGGTATCGGACTGGAAGATGGCAGGGCACGCCTGGCACTCGATTCCGTGAAGGAGCGCCTTGATTGTGAGTATGGAATTGTTCTGAACAATCCGGCTTTCTCCAGCTACATTTTAAAATACGGGGAGATCAGTACCTATCCCGAGGGGTACAAGGAGAACGCAGGGATTTTCTGTCACAACAACCCCTGGATTATGATCTCGGAAACCCTTGCAGGAAATGGGGAAGCAGCATGGGAATATTATAAAAAAATATCTCCTCCTTACCTGGAAGAGATCAGCGAACTGCATAAAACCGAACCCTATGTCTATTCTCAAATGATTGCCGGGAAGGATGCCGTCAGGCCCGGTGAAGCCAAAAACAGCTGGCTGACCGGAACGGCTTCGTGGAATTTTTACGCCATTTCGCAATTCATTCTGGGAGTCCGTCCCGATTATGACGGATTGCTGATCAACCCGGTGATTCCTTCATCCTGGGAGGGTTATAAAATAACCCGGAAATTCAGAGGGGCCAACTACCATATCGAAATTGCCAATCCCGATCATGTTTCATCGGGCATCAGGGAAATCCTGCTCAATGGAAAAGCGCTGGATGGAAACCTGGTTCCCATCTGTGAAGCCGGAAGCCTGAACCAGGTTAAGGTGGTTATGGGGTGATGCGAATGCTCTCGGGTGGTCCCAGGTAACTGGAATCGGTACGGTCGTTTTTCCGGATTACGATTTTTTGAAGCACCACACCGGCATCAACCCTCCACCACTTCAGGGTATGTATACCTGGTTCGGCGATGTGATGCCTGGTATTGAGAATATTGATATTGTTTGCCACCCACTGATCCCATGATTCCTGGCTCTGCTGATGCATGTTCACGATGACCGGGACCTCTTCGTCCACAGATACGGCAAATCGAATCCCTTCATTGTTGTGAAAATTGAGGGTGGGAGAGAGGTAGGTTTGGACCACGAAGAGCCCGGTATCCCTGGTGTAGAATTCATACTCCATCCTGGGAGAGTTGCCTCCGGGTTTGGAAGGTCCGGCGGTTACAGGCAGGGTGATCACGGATGATCCGCTCCTTCCAAGATTCGGGACTACATGCCACTTTACCTGTTCATTCTGAACCGCCTTTATAAAGTGTTCAGCATCCATCGAAATAACCCCATTGTTATCTATGAATGGTTCGGTCCCGGCCAGTGCCGACAGGGATTTCCTGTTATCTACCTCCACGTAAACAGGAATAGAGGCATTTCCCGGACCTTTAATTTCAACAATGGCCGATTGGAAGCCTTCAGGCACTTCCCTCCAGTTTATACCCAGGTATACCCTTTCCTGCATATGAACCGTCAGGGAGGAGTCTGAGAGCAGGAGCCAGGAAACATCAGGATGGATGGTGCAGGTATATTCCAGGCTGCCCCTGTTAAAAATTTCTATATAATACTCCTGCCGGTTCAGTGCATCGTACAATGGAAGCAGGGGTTTGTTGTCACTTTCGGGCCATACCTGGTCCGAGTTCTCGATGACCACCCCCATTTCGGCTCTCCCCGGCACGGAAATCTCAATGACCTCAGGCATGTTATTTTGCTCGGGTTGTTGCCAGTATGTGTACCCGATGTGGGTCTGCGACATCATGTGATTCCATTTGCCGCCGGCAAGCTCTTTATGATATTGTTCGGTAAGCAGACTGTCTGCCCGGAACAGATCCCTTACCCGCCCGGCCATCAGGTTGGTGGCAGATCTTCCCTGGGCAGCGTATAGACGGTTCAGGGCGGCCGAAACATACAGTTCATTCAGATTTGCACAGGCCCTGACCGGGAACAGAACCAGCTGGTAATAGGCATCTTTCAGCTCTTCAGGGATATCATTGTAAATAAAGCCGGCCAGCTCTTCCAGCTCCCTGTACTCTGCAACCACCCGTTCAGCCTCCCTGAAGTGGGTCAGGCTATAGGTTCCGGGAGCGAGAAGTTCGGGCTTTCGCCTGGCGTTGAATTTGGTATATCCCGAAAGGATATCGGCTACCGGTTCGGCAAAGGTTCTGCCAAATTGCTGAGCAGACCACTCCACGTAATAGTCCTTCAGGTTCTCCGGGTTCCATCTCCCGGGGTCCCAGGCATAATCGAGGAAGAACTGGGTAGGCAGTTCCATCGGTTTGATGTCGCCCACGTTTACAATCCAAATCTGGTTTGCCCCGAATGCATGTGCAAGGTGCATCTGCTCCCATACCCTCTCAATCTGGTTGGTGTTTAGCCATTTGTAGTTCCTGGGTCCTCCCACATAATCGAAATGGTAATAGATCCCGTAACCGCCATCGCGTTCCGGTTCTCCCGCTTGGGGGAGTTTGCGGATATTCCCCCAGTTGTCGTCGCACAGGAGAAGCGTAACATCATCGGGTACCCTCATTCCCCGGTCATAATAGTCCTGTACCTCCTTATAAAGGGCCCATAACTGGGGCGTCTCCTCCATTGGTTTCCCGGTTGTCTCACCGATAATGCTTCGCTGGGCATCCACGATCTGTTCCAGTAAAGCGATGGCTGTACCCTCGGTCATGGGCTCATCCCCGTCACCCCTCATGCCAAGAGAGACAATGCTCTCATAATCACCCATCCGCTCAATCCCCTCTTTCCAAAAGGTCCGGAGGGTTTCTCCATTTTTCCGGTAATCCCAGGGACCACTTCCATATCTTGACCATTCCACGTGTGCCCGCATCAGTGGTTCATGATGAGTGGTTCCGATGACCACACCGTATTGATCTGCCAGTAATGCATTTTCCGGGTCATCATCGTAAAAGGCACGTCCCCACATGGCCGGCCACAGGTAATTTCCCTTCATTCTGAGAATCAGTTCGAAGACATGTTCGTAGAATTCATGGTTGAAACCTCCAAAGTTCTCATGCACCCAGCCCGAAAGGGCAGGGGCCTCGTCATTGATGAAGATACCCCGATATTTTACTGCGGGTTCTCCAAGAATATACCGGCCCGGTATCAAATAAAGTGACTCCTTTGTGGCGGGTGTGACATCGGCCCAGTAGTACCAGGGAGATACCCCGATCTGACCGGACAGCTCATAGATGCCAAAGATGGTGCCACGCTTGTCGCTGCCGGCAATCACCAATGCCTCCCCGATTCCCGGGAGCGGATCTTTCACAACCGTGGTCAGGGATGATTCCCATTTTCCCCGGATCTCTGAAACATCCAGTTTTCCCTGGCGGATCAACGTATCAATCCATGGACTCATGCCAATGGTTCCCGCAATGATCATGGCTTCGTATGAATCATCCCAGAATTCCGTATTCATGTGAAGTTCCGGGACACTCCCGGTAACCCTGGTAAAGTCGGACTGCAGATCCTGCACCGCCAGGATCACCCCCTGGTGATCATCCGGACTACAGAGGATCGGACAGGGAGTTCCGTTTTCTGCAAGCACAAAAAGACTCCCGTTATTCTCTGTTGTGATATATTGTTCCGGTTCAGTCTGCTTCTTCCTGGCGCCGCAACTGGTGAGAAGGGACAGTGAGAGGATCAGGATGAACCAATTTTTAATCATAGAAAGGCCCGGTTACGGTTTATAAGCGCTTGGATCGTCCTGACTGATTCGGCCGATCGCAAACCGTCCTCCGGATTTTTTATACAGTAATCGACCAGCTGTGCAATGGTTGAGGTGGCCACATGCATACGGGTGTCGGAGGAAGCATAGTAGATAAACAATTTACCCCCCTGATCAGCGATCCACCCGTTTGCAAAGAGTACATTGGAAACATCGCCGACCCGCTCTTTTCCGATAGGGCCCATGAAAAGACCGGCGGGTTTGTGGATTACCCTTGAGGGATCATCCAGGGCTGTCATAAACAGGTACAGGGTGTACCTCAGTCCGGCTGCGCAGTTCCTCACCCCATGTGCAAGGTTGAGCCATCCATGTTCAGTTTTAAGGGGCGCCGGGCCCTGGCCGTTTTTCAGCTCATAGATGGTGTGATAGGTCTTGGCATCCAGGATATTCTCCTTTTTTATCTCCGCATTCACAATGGTTTTGGAGAGGCCGAAGGCAATTCCTCCGCCTGACCCGGTATCGATGAAACCATCCTGGGGACGGGTGTAAAAGGCATATTTTCCGTCGATGAATTCGGGATGCAGAACCACATTCCGTTGTTGTCCGCCATAGGTAATCAGATCGGGCAGCCGTTCCCAATCCACCAGGTCCCTGGTCCGGGCGATCCCTGCCGCTGCCACTGCAGAACTGGTATCTCCCCTGGGAGCATCAGGATCCTTCCGCTCGGTGCAGAATACCCCATAGATGTAACCGTCTTCATGTTCAGTGAGTCTGATATCATACACATTGGTATCAGGATCTTCGGTCTCCGGCATGGTGATGGGACGCTCCCAGAATCGGAAATTATCAACACCGTTGGGACTTTCAGCAATCGCAAAGAACGATTTGCGGTCGTTTCCTTCACACCTTACGGCCAGAAGGTATTTATCCTTCCATTTGATGGCTCCAGAATTCAGTGCTGCATTGAACCCGATCCGCTCCATGAAAAAAGGATTTGATTCGGGATTGAAATCATACCTCCACTCCATGGGGAAGTGGTCGCGGGTTACAACAGGGAATTTATACCGGTTGAAGATGCCGTTGGTACTGAAGATCTCCTCGTTTTTCCTGGTAAGCAATGCCTCATGTTCCCTGCGGATTGCATTTTTACGTTTTTCAAAAAGTTCACTGTTCATATCTCGCTAAAATGATGATTCAAGCACTTTTTTAATGGTTATCAATTCTTTGGATCATCTCCATGCAGGCCCTTCCATTATGGTAGGGACACTTCCAGAATCCGGCCTTTTCTTTCTCTCTTTGTGGAACACCTTCCCTGCTTACGCTCAGGTTCCACTCCCCAAACTCCCGGTCGATGAGTCTCTCCCTGATAAATGCCCAGCTTTTCATGGCCTTTCCGAGGAACGCTTCATCTCCCGATAGCTGGAACGCATTGTAATATCCCACCATTGCTTCTGACTGGGGCCACCAGTGTTTATCTGTATCGAACCGGTTCTCCTCCGGGAAAAACTCATAGAAAAGTCCGCCGTCTCCATCCAATCCGTTAAAATTTTCACGGGCCATATCCACAGACAGCTTCCCGGTCTCAAGGATCAGTGCCTGGTGCTCCAGGACTACGGCCGCCTCATGCATGAGCCAGGCTGCCTCGATGTCATGGCCAAAGGAAACCAGTGTCGATTTCAGGGTCCAGTTGTCATCAAAAAAGAGATTCAGGTGTAGTGATTCGTGGTTCACAAAACGGTCCATCAGCAGCCGGAGCACGTTTCCCAGTGCTTCTTTAAGGGATGGGTCCTTCCATACCCTGTAGAGATTGGTGTATGCTTCCAGGATGTGGAGGTGGGTGTTCATGGTTTTGCTTTCGTTCTGATCTTTCTCGCTGAGCCTGAGATCTTCCAAAGGTTTCCAGTCCCTCGAAAGGGCCTCTGTATAACCGTTTTTTTGTTTGTCAAGTGCATGGGCCTCCGTATCCAGGAAAAGTCCCCTTGCAATTTTGAGTGGCTGATCATCTCCCGAAGCCATGTGGTATTCGGCCAGGCCATAAATTGTAAATGCGATGGCATAAATCTGCTTCCGGGAAGAGCGGACCCTTCCATCGGCCTCCAGCTCCCAGTAAACGCCTCCGTGCTTTTTGTCTGTGAAATGCGTAATGATGTATTGATATGCCCGCCTGGCTGTATCCAGGTAGACCGGATTATTGTACATCCTGTAGGCGGCTGAAAAGGTCCAGAGGATACGGGCATTCAGGACTGCCCCTTTTGATGCCCCCTCCACCACCTTGTTATCATGACCCACATGCCCGTGAAATCCCCCGAGCTTATGATCGGGGGTATATTTCATCCACCAGGGGAGAATGTTCTCTACCAGTTCGCTCTCCAGCTCTGCTCTCAGATTCTGTATATTCTCTTTTTTGATCATTCTATGCTAATTTTCAGGGAGCCTGTCCCACCAGGTTCTTTTCATAATCATCACACAAACCACAATAACGGCCAGTGAAATCCCCAGAGGGAGTGCTCTTTTCAGTACAATGTAAATGGGGAAGATCACCAGGGCAGTCTGGGCAATGGTACCCACCAGGATGTTGAACATATCTTTCCAGAAATCTGTGTTTCTCCTGAAAGAGGGGTCTTCTGCAACCACTTTGTCGTGGATAGGTTTCCAGAATCCCCATGGTTTTACGTTTTTATAGAAGGCTTTCAGGGTCTTTTCATCTGTGGGAGGTTTTGTATAGGTGCCTAAAATCGCTGCCAATGCCGAAATTGCCAGGATCACGGGGAAGTAGTAAAGATCCAGGAAGTCGAAGATCCTGCTGCAGATAAGGGCTGATATAATTCCAACAAACATCCCCCAGAAGAAGCCTGATCCGTTAAACCGCCACCAGTACCACTTCAGGATATTGGAAACCACATAGGCTCCCCACAGTGCTGAAACGATCCACTGCAGTACACTGTTCACATCCTGGGCGAAGAATCCGAAGAATACGCTGATGGCCACCACCACAATTCCGGTGATGTAATTGGTTCGGCTCACCTGCTTGCCTGATGCCTCCGGATTGATGTATTTGAGATAAATATCATTCACTATATAGGCCTGGGCAGCGTTGAGGGTACCGGCGAAGGTGGACATAAAGGCTGCCAGCAGTCCGGCCAGCATTAGTCCCATTAAACCTACGGGGACAAATTGACTGATGGCAGAGGGCAGGATCTGTTCAAAATCTATCCTGTTTCCGACAATCAAATCCAGCTGGTCATAGAAAACCAGTCCAAGTACGGCAAAACCGGCGATCATAAAGTACCGGGCAGGCATCAGCACCACCGATACAAATCCCGACATCTTGGCTGCATCTTTGGGGGACCTGGCGGAGAGAATCTTTTGCATATCGTAGTTGGGTGCCGGTCCGGCCATACTCACCAGCACTCCTTTGAAAAGCATCATGCTGAAGAATATGCCAAAGAGGGAGTAACCGTCACTGATTATTTTTGTGTTTACTTCATCAATGATCCCGGTCCAGTCCATCTCCAGCCGTGCCCCAAAGAAGGGATTCATCCATCCGTCGGGTACCAGCAGGGGATGATCGGTAAGGGCGTTCATGGCGATGATCCCGATCACCACAGCCGAGATGGTCATGATGATGTACTGGATCACATCGGCCCAAACGATGCTGTTCATACCTCCCAGGATTGCATAGAACATGGCAAACAGGGTAAAGATAATCCCATAGATGTGGGCCACATACTGCGGGGCAACTTCAAAGGGGAAATAGGGTGAAACCACTTCCCAGGGGATGAAGATCTCCACGAACTTTCCCAGCCCGATAAATCCATAGGTAAGGAAGCCCAGGCAGGAGATCAGGGCAAATATTACCACGATCCAGTGCGATTGTACGCCTCCTCTTCCCGATCCGAAGCGGGTGCGAATCCATTCGGCCCCGGTTGTTGCATTGGAACGGCGCAACCAGATGGATAGAAAAACCATTAAAAAGATCTGGTTAAAGACCGGCCATAGCCATGGGATCCAAATGGATTTTAATCCGTAAACAAAGGCAAGGGTTACCAGCCACATGGTACCCGAGATGTCGAACATCCCTGAAGCGTTACTTATTCCCAGCATGTACCAGGGCAGTTTGTTTCCTCCAAGAATGTATGCGGTTTTATCTTTCTGAGCCCGCTTCTTCATCACCAGGCCAATGACAATGGTTGAGGCCAGGTATGCACAGATGATCAGGATGTCGACCAGGTTTAGTTTCATGAGTAAGGGTTGGTTAAGAGGGTTTCGTGAATTTGTAAATATAGCAGAAAATGCAACAGATTGCATTTCCTTTTTGCAGGGGTTGGTTTAAGGGTATAAAAATATGAAAATATAAACCCCTTGCAAATTCAAAAAGGGGTACTGTAAAATGAGGCGACTTTTGGGCGATCCTGTTTTTTCTTTTTGATAATCCCCCTGTTTCTTTTAAATTGCGGATTCCTGCTTGGAAACCTGAAACACGATTCATGATTATGCCGGTTCTGAAAAGCATTAATCCCTATAATTCCTCCAGGGAGGTCAATTACCCGCAACTTTCGGACGTCAGTCTGACTGTACGTCTTGCCAGGGCTGCCACTGCTTTTCAAAAATACCGGGTGAGCACTTTTGAGGAGCGTGGGAAGCTGCTGGACCGGTTAGCAGGAATCCTGAGGGATCGAAGCCGGGAGTTTGCAATTCTGATTACAAACGAGATGGGTAAGCCTGTGAAGGAGGCTGAGGCTGAGGTCCGGAAGTGTGCCTGGGTATGCGAATTTTATGCGGACCACGGGGAAGCATTTTTGCAACCCAGGGAAGTCAATACCGAGGCTGAACAGTGCAGGGTGATGTTTCAACCCCTGGGACCGGTACTGGCCATCATGCCCTGGAACTTTCCTTTCTGGCAGGTGTTCAGGTGTGCGGCGCCGGCTCTTATGGCCGGGAATACCATTTGTTTAAAGCATGCATCAAATGTGCAGGGGTGTGCCATGGCCATTGAGGAGATATTCTCAGAGGCCGGTTATGGGGAGGGTGTTTTCCAGAACCTGGCCATATCTTCCGACCGGGTGGCCGGGGTTATTGCCAATGAATACATTGTGGCTGTGTCGCTTACGGGGAGTGAAGCCGCAGGGAGGGCTGTTGCTGCCCAGGCGGGACTTCACCTGAAGAAATGTGTTCTTGAACTGGGTGGCAATAATGCTTTTGTGGTGCTGAACGATGCAAACCAGGAGCTGGCCCTGAATATTGCCATACCGGCCAGGATGCAGAACGGAGGGCAGAGTTGTATCGCGGCTAAAAGGTTTATCCTGGAATCGTGGGTGGCAGTGGATTTTGTACCGGCTCTGATGAAAAGAATTGGTCAGCTGGTGGTTGGAGATCCAATGGATGAGAAGACAGATGTGGGTCCGCTATCCTCTGTTAAACAGGCCATGGAGGTTGAGAGGCAGGTAAAGCGTTCGGTGGAAATGGGTGCAAAGCTTCTCTCCGGCGGGCACCGCAACGGGGCTTTTTATGACCCCACGATTGTCACAGGAGTGAAAGCGGGTATGCCCCTGTTTGATGAAGAGGTATTCGGACCGGTCTTTGCCGTCACATGGGCCGACTCGCCGGAAATCGCACTGGAATTGTCAAACCAGTCTAAATTTGGATTGGGCATGCAACTGTTCACCCAGAGTGAAAGTGCAGCAAGCATGTTTATCGAGGGTGCCCAGGAGGGTGCTGTCTTCATCAATGCCATGGTTAAATCGGATCCCAGGCTTCCTTTTGGCGGATTGAAGAGGTCAGGTTTCGGGCGTGAACTCTCCATTGAAGGAATCAGGGAATTTACAAATATCAAGAGTGTCTGGATCGACTGAGCGACGATCTGTTATATATACAAACAAATTGAGATGATGAGAAATTTCTTTACTGCAGCCATGTTGCTGCTGACACTGACCGGAGTGTCGGCCCAGGGTGGGTCGATGACCGTACCTGAAGATTATTTTGGGTTTCAACCGGGGTCGGACCGGAACCTGTTTACCTACGAACAGCTAATCGGATACCTGCAGGAACTGGACGGGCAATCGCCCCGGGTAAAGCTGGAGGAGATAGGTATCTCTCCCATGGGAAAACCCATGTACATTGCCTTTATCTCCGGTGAGGAGAATATTGAAAATCTGGAGTCGCTGAAGGTGATCAACCGTGAGCTGGCCCTTAACCCGGAACTTCCCGAAGCGCAGCTGGAGGAGATGGTCCGCTCGGGAAAGACATTTGTACTGGCCACCCTTTCCATGCACTCCACCGAGGTGGCACCCTCGCAATCGGCCCCGCTGATCGCCTATGAACTGGCCACCACCAATGATGCAAAGAAGCTGGAGTGGCTCAGCAACGTGGTTTATATGATGGTTCCCTGTCACAATCCCGATGGAATGGACCTCATTGTTGAGAACTACAGGAAATATGTGGGTACGAAGTATGAGGGGGCCTCACTGCCACAGGTATACCATAAATATGTGGGGCACGACAACAACCGCGATTTTGTGATTCTCACCCAGGATGACAACAGGGCTGTTGCCAGGATCTACAACCAGACCTGGTTTCCGCAGGTGATGGTGGAGAAACACCAGATGGGATCCACGGGAACCCGGTATTTCGTGCCGCCAAACCACGATCCCATTGCCGAAAACGTACCGGCTGGTATTTTTCACTGGGGCGGTGTTTTCGGCCAGCATATGGCTACCGATATGACGGCTGACGGACTGGCCGGTGTTTCCCAGCACTACCTTTTTGACGACTACTGGCCAGGTTCCACCGAGACCTGTATCTGGAAGAATGTAATCGGCTTTCTTACAGAAGCTGCAAGTGCACAGACGGCAACACCCATTTATATTGAACCCACCGAGCTCACGGTTGGGGGCAAGGGGCTCTCCGAGTACAAAAAAAGCATCAACATGCTTCTGCCCTGGGAAGGCGGTTGGTGGCGGCTGGGTGATATAGTGGAGTATGAAATATCCTCCACCACCTCCATTATCAAGACAGCTTCACTCTACAGGGAGGATATCCTCAGGTTCAGGAACCGCATGTGCCGGGAACAGGTGGAGACCGGCAAAACCCAGGCACCCTATTACTACATTCTTCCAGCCGACCAACACGACAAGGGAGAGCTGGTTAACCTGGTCAATCTCATGAAGGAGCATGGCGTAAGTTCCTATACCCTGAATGCTGAATTGTACCTCGATGGCAGGTTGTACAAAACAGGTGATGTGGTGATCCCCCTGGCCCAGCCATTCCGCGCTTTCATCAAGGAGGTAATGGAGACCCAGGAGTACCCCGAGAGGCATTATACACCGGGGGGGGAACTTATTCAGCCATATGACATTACCAGCTGGTCGCTTCCCCTGCACCGGAATGTATCATCATATGCAGTCGATTCGCGCAGTGAAGTTCTGGAAGCAAGCCTGAGTCCCATCGGGGGAAAATTCAGTATGACCCGGACCATGGAGAGCATGTCCAGTGCCATGGTGCTGAACGTCAACTCCAACGAGTCTTACAGGGCTGCCTTCACAGCCATGGAAAAGGGGATGAAAGTGGACCGCCTTAATGATGATCTGGAACTGAAGGGAGAAAAATACCCCCGGGGCAGCTTTATCGTCTATGAGAACTCTGCCAAAAAGGAGGATTGGAGGGCTCTCTATGAATCTCTGCCCTTCACACCGGGTATGATCTCCGACAAAAGAGCGATCTATGGGGAACCCCTTTCCATGCCAAGGATTGCACTGGTGGAGACCTATTTTCATGATATGGATGCCGGATGGACCCGCTTCCTTTTCGACAGTTACCATATTCCTTATACGGTTCTGCATCCTGAAGAGATGGCCGGAGCGGACCTGGCGGGAGACTATGATGTGGTTATCTTTCCCGATAATGATAAGTCGATCCTGATGACCGGGAAGCAGAAGTCGGGCGATTCATACTATATGGGCAGCTACCATCCTGATTATGTAAAAGGGATGGAGAAAGAGGGAATGGAGAAGTTGATGACCTTCAGTGCAAACGGTGGGATCATCCTTGCATGGGGAAGGTCGGCCGGGCTCTTCGAGGGTATTTTAAAGATCAGCGGAGAAGATACCGGGGAGGAGTTCATGCTCCCGTTCAGTGACCTCGCCGAACAGCTCGGAAAAGAGGGGCTCGATGTGCCGGGAAGCCTTGTGAAAGTGAATTTACTGGAGGATCATCCCCTTACCCTTGGGATGCCCGGACAGATTGGGGCCTTTTCGAGGGGGAGGCCTGTTTTCCGGACTTCACCACCCCTGTTTGATACGGACCGAAGGGTGATCGGAACTTACCCCGAAAAGGATGTGGTGATGAGCGGCTATGGAGCCAATACCGAAAAGATGGGAAACAAGGCGGCCATGATCTGGCTGAAGAAGGGAAAGGGGCAGTTTGTTTTCTACGGGTTTGGCCCGCAGTTCAGGGCTTCCACCCAGGGAACGTATAAACTGCTGTTCAACGCCATGTTGCTCCAGCGGGAGGAATAGGTTCAATTCTCCTTATTCAAAAAAAAGCAAAGAGGCCGTCTCAAAAAGGTAAACCGTTTTCAGGTTTACCTTTTTGAGACGGCCTCTCTTTGAATTGCAAGGAAAGAATAACTATTCTGCGGCCGGAGGGAAGACGCTGTCCACCAGCTCCCAGAGTTCAATACTTGACTGAGTTCTGAGGGCACCAACTTTTTCCTGCCAATCAACCCAGGTCAGTCCGGGATGCACTTTTGGCAGCAAATCCTCATAGTCGCCGGTCATTTGCTCAAGGCTTTTGTATCCATCCACGGTTGAAAACCTGATCTGTCCTTCCTTGTAAGGCCAGGCCTGCCATACACTCCAGTGTGACATCTGTCCGGCTTTTATCTTTGCCTCCTGCAGGGGATTTGAATATTTGCCTTCAGATTCCAGGTAGGCGTTTTCGTCACCGAATTTAACTTTCATGCGGTTCACCATAATGTACCTGGAAGCATCATTGCTGGTTGCCTGCATAACCCTGTGCATGACATCTTTGCGCACCAGGGTACGTGAGGCCATTGTCATATTCCAGTATTTAGTCATCTCCTCCTGTGAGAAAAGAGAAGGAACTTTTTCTTCCCAGAATCCATCCGGGTCTCCCTTTAGAGATTCTCCGAATCCATTGAACCAGTCGATGGTGATGTATTCGTAGGGATCATCAGCCGCTGCGTAGACATTTCGCCACAATTGCCAGCCAGACATTGATCCGGCTTCAATTCTTGCTTCATGGATCTTCTTCCACGCCTTTTCGGACTCGATGTAATCATTTTCCATTCCGGGGGTCACCTTCATATAATTGAGAACGATGGTGGCTCCCTGGGCCATAAGAGAGAGTGGTAATGCTGCCAGTAGCAGAAATGCAAAAAACTTTAAAACAGACTTCATGTTGTGTGGTTTTTGTTAATTATAAGGTATTAATATTCACGAAGTTAAACTTTAGATATGAGGTGTGGATCAGACATCTGATTTTTAACAATTTTTTATGATTTACCCCTTTGTTTTGTATCTTGCCAGAACCAAAATCGGATCTTATGAAAAAGCTTATCTCAATATTTGCAGGAATCATCTTTTTATTGGTGCCTTTTGCCAGGGGCCAGACCCAGGATATTCCAAACCTTTCCCCGACCAGTATCACAGTCTATGCGGACCAGGGAAAGGAGACCATCAGCAGGCATATTTACGGTCATTTCTCGGAGCATCTGGGACGATGTATTTATGGGGGTTACTGGGTGGGTGTTGACTCAGAAATACCAAATACCAACGGGATAAGGAAGGATGTGGTTGAGGCGCTCAGAAAAATCAGCATTCCGAACCTGCGCTGGCCTGGCGGATGCTTTGCCGATGAGTATCACTGGATGGACGGAATTGGTTCCGCCTCGCAGCGCCCGAAAATGGTTAACACCCACTGGGGTGGTGTGATTGAGGATAATAGTTTTGGAACCCATGAGTTCCTTGACCTTTGCGGACAGCTTGGAACAGAACCGGTGATTTGTGGGAATGTGGGCAGCGGGAGTGTGAAGGAGATGTCGCAGTGGATTGAATACATGAACTTCGACGGGATCAGTCCGATGGCTGATCTTCGGAAAATCAATGGCCGGGAGGCTCCCTGGGGGGTGAAATTCTGGGGAGTAGGAAATGAGAACTGGGGTTGCGGGGGTAACATGACTGCCGAATTTTATGCAGATCAATACCGCCGGTATGCCACCTACTGCAGAAACTATGGCGAAAACAGGTTGTTTAAAATTGCGGGCGGGGCCAATTCGGAAGATCTCAACTGGACCGAAACCCTGATGCAGAAAATTCCCCACCACATGATGAATGGTTTGTCCCTGCACTATTACACCTCCAACTGGGAGGACAAGGGATCCGCCACCGATTTTGGAGAGGAGCGCTATTTCGACATACTGAGAAGATGTTTACACATTGAGGATGTCATTGATGCTCATATAAAGGTGATGGATCGCTACGATCCCAATAAAAGAGTGGCCCTTGTTTTTGATGAGTGGGGTACCTGGTATCAAGTGGAACCCGGAACAAACCCGGGATTCCTGTTCCAGCAAAATACCATGCGGGATGCCCTGGTGGCAGGACTCACCCTCAATTATCTCAATGAACGTTGTGACCGGGTTAAAATGGCCAATATCGCTCAGACCGTGAATGTGCTTCAGGCACTGATTTTTACAGAGGAGGATAAGATGCTGCTGACCCCGACCTATCACGTTTACGATATGTATAAGGTGCACCAGGATGCAGTACTCCTGCCCCTTGAAATGGAATCCCCCCAGTACAGTTTCGGAAGTCAGTCACTTCCGTCGGTCCAGGCCAGTGCTTCCCGGGATAAGGATGGCAAAATCCATATCTCCATCGTGAATATTGATCCGGTAAACACCAGGGAGACCTTCATCCGTCTGATCGGTGCGAAGGCAGCTAAGGTTTCGGCAACGATTCTCTCTTCAGCAGAAATGAACAGCCACAATACCTTTGAGAATCCCCGGGAGGTGGTATTGAAGGAGTTTGAAGGGGTAAACTCAAAGGGAGACCGGGTTACCCTGGAAATACCTGCCCATTCGATAATTATGCTTGAAATCAACTAGATAAATGAAAAATGATGACCCGGATACCCATATTAGTTTTGCTGGGATTTTGTCTATTTTGTCTGATGCCCTGCTGTTCAGAGAAAGAAGAAAAAACGGTGCTCGATTATCCAATCAGGCCGGTTGATTTTACAAAAGTAACCTTACATGACGGTTTCTGGAAGGAGAGGGTTGAAACAGCCAGTCATCATACAATTCCCTTTGCATTTCAAAAGTGCGAGGAGACGGGAAGGGTGGATAATTTCATCTTTGCCGGGGGTATCAGACAGGGTAAATTCAGGGGGGATTTCGGATTTGATGATTCGGATGTATACAAGATAATGGAAGGGGCATCCTACAGCCTGATGGGGGAGGATAACCCCCGGTTGGATATCTACATGGACAGCCTGATCCATTATATTTCGGAAGCGCAGGAGGATGATGGATACCTGTATACAGCCAAAACCCTGAATGCAAATGATTATAATGATTTTAAATGCTGCACCTACAGTGATCAGGGCAGGTGGGTGGGCACGACCATGGGCAGTCATGAATTTTATAATGCCGGTCACATGTATGAAGCTGCAGTGGCTCATTTTCTGGCAACCGGAAAGCGAAGCTTTCTCGATGTGGCCATCAAAAACGCAGACCTGGTTTATGATGTTTGCATGGTGCAGAAGAAACTCCTTGCGCCCCAGCACCAGGAGATTGAAATCGGACTGATTAAACTCTTCAGGGTAACAGGTGAGGAAAAGTATCTGGCCCTGGCAAAGCATTTGTTGGATATCCGCGCACTTGTTATTAAAGATGAATATGCCCAGGGTCATTTACCGGTAACCAGGCAGACCGAGGCTGTTGGCCATGCAGTGAGGGCCAATTACATGTATGCTGCAATGACTGATATTGCGGCTCTGACCGGCGATACGGCATATGGCAGGGCTGTGAAAAATATCTGGAATAACGTGGTCCAAAAAAAGCTCTCTATTACCGGCGGGGTGGGTGCAAGTCACCAGGGTGAAGCCTATGGTGCAGACTACGAATTACCCAATCATCCTTATAACGAAACCTGTGCAGCCATTGCCAATGTTTATTGGAACCACCGTATGTTTTTGTTATATGGAGATGCCTCCTACATGGATGTGGTGGAACGATCGCTCTATAACGGGGTGCTCTCAGGATTATCATTGGACGGAGTCAAATTCTTCTATACCAATACTTTACAACACGATGGTGTAGAGCCATTCAACATGGGGGTGAACGGGCGTTCATCCTGGTTTGACTGTTCATGCTGTCCGTCAAACCTTTCCAGGTTCATTCCGTCTGTGGCAGGCTATGCCTATGCTCAAAAGGATTCTGAGATTTACATCAACCTGTTTATGAACGGGGAGGTTTCCATGGAGACCTCCCAGGGTAACATTACCATTGCGCTGGACTCTCATTATCCCTGGGAGGGGAAAATTCACCTGGAATTCCTAAATCAGGTGGATGTTCAAGCCAGGATTCATATTCGTATTCCGGGATGGACCAGAGATACCCCGGTCCCCTCCGACCTGTTCAGATTCGAAGGTTCCGGGATGGTTCAGCCTGCCCTGTCCGTGAATGGTACATCCATTGAAATGGAGATAGATAAGGGATACGTAACCATAGATGGCCGATGGAACAAGGGAGACCATATATCACTGAATCTTCCCATGGAGGTGCGAAAGGTAGTCGCCCATGAGAAGGTTGAACAAAAGAGAGGCCAGGTGGCCCTGCAATACGGTCCGGTCATCTATTGCGCGGAAGAAATGGATAACCAGGAGGATGTGGTCAGGGCCAGGGTTCGGATGGATTCGGAATATCAGGTCAGTTTTGATCCTCAACTGCTGGGAGGAGTCAATAAACTTGAAGGCGGAAAGTTGAATCTGATTCCCTATTATGCCTGGGCCAACCGGGATATGGGTAAAATGAACGTATGGTTTCAGCAGGACTCACCCTGAGGATTTACAGGGGAGAATCACCCTTTTCCACCTTGCGGTCATAGAAGCGCTGCGTGGGATAAGCGAATTCAATATCGTCGATGGTTGCGAATGCCGTGAGCACATCTTCCCAGATTTGGTGTTCGGTTACCCTCCGCTTTCGCGGGTCACAGATATAACGCATGGTAAGCATGATACCACTTTCCTTCACCGAAGTATAAACGATGGGCGTAAGGTACTGGTAAAAAATCATGTACTTTTTACTGGCTTCGATGATCTTTCTCTCGGCATCGGCCGACAGCTCCTTGGCATACTCGTTTATGATTTTCTGCAGCAGGTCCTTGGCCCTGGCCCAGTCGCTCTCGAAGGTTACCAGTACGCCAATTTCGTTCCAGATGAACTTAAATCCCGCACTGTAGTTCGATTGTGCCTGGTTAAAGACGACTCCGTTGGGGATGTGTATGATCCTCCCGGTGCTCTGATCTGAATCTACCCAGTTACCGATTTCCAGTAGTGTAAACTGGAAGAGGCGAAGATCGATCACATCACCTGCATGCTGGCCAATCTGAACCCTGTCGCCCAGGTTGAAGGGTTTGCGGGCAAGGATGAAAAGCCAGCCTGCTATGTTGGTAAGGGGGTCCTTCAGTGCAATGGCCAGGCCGGCTGTCAACAACCCAAGAAATGCACCAAACTGGCCAATGGCCTTGATCCAGACACTACCGATCAGGATAACCGTCAGTATCCCGATGGTAAAGGACATGGACCTGTTCCATTTATACCTGAGTTTAGGGTCCTCTGTAAACCTCCAGACAATCTTCAGGATGGCATACCGGATTGCGGTCAGAAACAAAAAAATGAGGGCCGAATATAAAACCTTTGTTTGGTTCTCCGGACTGATCCCGAGGTTTGTTTGAACGAATTCTGTGATTGGGCTCATGGAAACCGGCTATGATCTAACCTAAAAATAGTGAATTATTTTCAATTAATCACAGCTTAACATACAGGTGGTTGGTTCATCAGAGAGGCAGTAGGAGGAGCCATCCTTTTAATAAAACCCGTCATGAATTCATCCTGGTTTTAATAGCCAGCAATTGAAGCACATCCTTGCCGGTATTGCTCCAAAATCTTTCCTTCCCTGCTTCCACAGCGATGGCCTGGTGTGCTTTCAGGTGCAGGGTTTCTCCCTCCACCGTGAGGTCGCCCTCTCCCTGAATCAGGTAGAAGACGATCCTCCAGTCGTTGATGTGGTTCTCAAACTGCAATAGCATCCAGGCATCCTGGCTTATGGAGAGCTTTTTTGCATTCTCAATCCCGGTGGGATTCAGATACATGTGTTTCCGGGAATTAATTTATACCCAATCTTCCTTCAAAATCTCCCCCTCCACACCCACGATGACCGCTTTTACGGGCACTTTTCGTTGAGCCTGGCTGGTGGCAGCCTTTACCATCTGGAGTAATCCACCGCAGCAGGGAACCTGCATCATCATCACGGTTAAGGTATTGATTTTTGCGTCATCAATCAACGATTTGATCTTAGAAATATAAATATCATGTCCCTCGTCCAGCTTAGGACAGGCAATACGCCAGGGTTTTTCCCTTCAGCCATTTGGAATGGAAATTTCCAACGGAGAAAGCCACACAATCGGCTGCGAGCACCATATCGGTTTGCCGGAAGTAGGTGGCGCCAGGATTAATCAGGTGCATCTGCACCGGCCACTGCCTGAGTTCCGATGGCTGAGAGCCGCCGGCCATGGCTGATGGTGCCATGGATAGCGGGGCCATAGCCAAAGGCTGCCCAATGGCTGACTGCGGGGCGAAACTGCGCGCTTCCGAACCGGGACAACCACAGCCCAGCTGGTGCTCCTCCACGTTTGAACGGTGCACCCTGCCCAGGACCTCGCGCACCTCGAATTCCAGTTCATCCTCATGCTCTTTGAGATACCTGACCCCTTCCCCCAGGTACTCCATTTCATTGTGTTCCTTCAGGTGGGTGAGGTGGGCCACCACCGTGTTGGCGCCCCTGGTCACCATGATGGCCATCACTTTTGTTTCATCATAGGGCTCGGCTTCTCTTTTCTCGATGGTGATTGCACCCTGGGGACAATGGCCGAGGCAGGCTCCCAGCCCGTCGCACATTAAATCGCTCACGAGCCTTGCCTTGTTGTCGATCATCTGCAGGGCACCTTCATGACAGTTTGGAATGCATTTTCCGCATCCGTCGCACAACTCCTCGTCAATTTTTACCATTTCACGTATCATATCCTGTATATTAAGTCTGTATTAATCTGATGTAAAGATGAAGGAACTTTAATAAATATTTCGGTAACATTTGTTACAGGTCTTACGTATATTTTGTAACTAACCCTCGTAATCCATTCTACCGGTGGCGGCTGGCAACTGTTATCCGGATGAAGGAATTCTTAAGAATAAATGAATGATTTGTCAGACTGTGGATAACCGGGTAGAGCAAGGCCCGGTATTTTTGCTATTTTTGGGCTGAATATTTAATATAAAATTAATGTACAATAAAAATCAAAGAGCCATTTCCAAAACACAATGGCCTGCTTACGTTCTGATTGCATGGATGGGGTTCCTGGCAGTCTCCTGTGAAAAGAGTGAAGGACTGGGAGGTACCGGCTCCATATCGGGAACCATTACGGAGCAGTTTTATAATGATGATTACAGTGAGTTGATCCTCACGGCACCTGCTGTGGACGAGGAGGTTTTCATTCTCTTCGGAAACGACAAAACGCCGGGAGATGACGTCAATACGGGCGCTTCGGGCGATTTCAGGTTTGATTATCTCTATCCCGGTACATACCTTGTTTATTACAGTTCACAGGATTCGGTGACCCTTGATGATGAACAATGGCAAATGATCGAAGTTGAAATGGAGAGGGGAGAAAAAGTAGATCTGGGAAATCTGGTAAAGAAAACAACCCTGAAATATGATGACGGAGCGGCGGTGATCAGCGGGGTTGTGAAGAAGATCAAATATGACAATGATTCCAGGTGGCCCAACCTGGTTGTGGAATATATTGACTTTGCACACGAACATGAGGTTTATATCACTTACGGAAATCACACTTTCTATGACGAAAGGGTGAGAACACAGGATGACGGATATTTTGAATTTAAAAACCTGATTCCCGGTAAATACAGGGTCTTTCTTTTTTCGGAAGATGTTACCAAAGTTACCGAGCATGTGGTACTGGAATTCGAAACGACCCTTACAGAGTTCGACCAGGTGACCGACCTGGGTGTGATTACCGTTGAGGCAATTTAAATCCATCTGATATGAGAAGTGTAAAAAGCATGTTGTTGTTCTGTATGGTGCTTGGCGTTACAGCGGCATTGGAGGCACAGGACCGGAAAGAGATCAGGGACCTGGGTATTACTTCCATTACCATCCAGGAGTATTTCATTGAGGAGGGGTTGACTGAACCGCTCATTGAGTCCATCAATAAGTTCAATGCAGACGGGGAGGTGACCGAGATCCAGGAGATCAACCGGCGCGGTGAAGTCACCCGCTGGGAGAAGTATGCCTACGACGGTGACCGCAATCTTACCGAGGAGGTTTTTTTGGATCCGAAAGGAAAGGTGATCAGGACCGAAAAGTCGGTTTTCAAGGAAGGACTCAGGGTGGAAAAGCAATTTTTCAATGAACGGGATAAGCTCTATAAGAAAAAGGTTTATGTTTATGAGTATAGCCAGTAAGATAGAGCCGGTCCTGCGGACCATGAGGGGAGTCTCCCTGGAAGAGGTCCAGAAAGCCAGCCTCATGAGGCGAAAGGACAGTAAGTATGTTTTCGATGTGAGTCTGCTTCCGGCATTGCTTAAGGAGATTTCTGCTCAATACAGGGTGCTCGAAATTACCAAAGTAAGGTCCCAGGATTACCAGACCTTTTATTACGATACTCCTGATTTGGCGATGTACCACATGCACCATCGCGGATTGGTCAACCGGCATAAAATCAGATTTCGCAGGTACGGTTCTTCCAACAATCTGTTCCTGGAGGTGAAAATGAAGAACGGGAAGGGTGTGACCCTTAAAAACCGGATGGAAACAGGAAACGGTGAGGTCGCAATCAAGAGCACCGAGGAGGAGTTCCTTGCCGAATTTACACCCTTTCGTTGCAGGAACATTATTCCGGTTCTTGAAAACAGATTTAACCGCATTACCCTGGTGAATGAATCACAGACAGAGAGGATCACCCTGGATTACAACCTCCTGTTCACCTGTTCCGCTTCAAAGGAGTGTATCGAGGTTCCCGGGGTGGCCATTGCCGAGATCAAATACGGGGATCACCTGGCCGGCTCGGTCTTTCATGCTGCTTTGCGTCATAAGGGAATCAATTCCTGCCGCATCAGTAAATATTGCATTGGAATGGCCATTCTGAACCCCGGCTTAAAGCAGAATCTATTCAAGGAGAAGGTTCGTTACGTGCGTAAAATCAATACCTACCATTTACAATCCCTAATCACTTAGACCCATGCCCGAATTTTTAAATATTGAAATAATCAACCTGGAGGATTTCCTCGATTTGGTCATCCGGACCTTCTTTAACACCTTGGTCGTAATTATCCTGGTCAGGTATCTTTATTACCGGATCACTCCCCGGAAAGACTATCTCTTTACCTACATCCTGATCAGCCTGGTGGTTTTTTTCATGGTCTTCCTGCTGGAGAACGTAAAAATAGAACTCGGATTTGCACTAGGACTTTTCGCCGTATTCGGAATTATCAGGTACCGTACCCAGCAGATGCGCATCAGGGAGATGACCTACCTCTTCATGGTGATCGGAATTTCGGTGATCAATGCCCTGGCCAACAGCAAGGTGAGCTATGCCGAACTGCTGTTCACCAACCTGGCCATTCTGATCATTACCTACCTGCTTGAAAAGGTCTTCCTCCTTCAACATGAGACCAAGAAGGTGATCAATTTCGAGAATGTGGAGCTGATCAAGCCGGAAAACAGGGCTGAACTGATACGCGACCTGGAAGCCCGCACAGGGCTGAAAATTAACCGGGTGGAGATCGGCCGTATCGATTACCTGAGGGATTCGGCCCGGGTCATCATCTATTACTTCGAGAATGAGAACTGGGCCAGCAATGGGGATATGGAAGATTCCATGATGGATGGTGGTGACGATGATTAAGTCCTTCAGGAACATATGGGTTCCCATAGTTTTACTGGCTCTTTCAGCCGGAGGGATTGTCTACGGACAACAGAAAGATTTTCAATCCTGGTTTGGAGCGGAGGTGCAGAAAGGACTGAAGAACGGGATGGATCTTTCAGGTGAATTTGAGCAGCGATTCAATAACAACAGCATGCAGTATGACCGTACCCTGCTGACCCTTTCCGCTTCCTTTGATCCGTTGGATTTTTTATCTGCAGGCGGGGGGATCAGGCTGCTTACTGCAGCCGACAGGGAGGGAAATCTGCAGCCCGGATACCGGATTCATGCAGATGCATCCGGGAAGCACACATGGGCGGGTGTGGATTTCTCCCTGCGGGTCAGGTTACAGTATGGGTTCGAGGAGTTTATCTATTTTGCCGACATCAGCGATAATGCATTTGTGAACCGGTACCGGGTAAAAGCCTCCCATCACATCTTTGGAACCAGGTTTGAGGTGTTTGGTTCTGCGGAAGCCTGGGGATTATTGAATAATCTGGACGGACGCTTTTTCAAAAGAATGCGCTATTCCGCAGGAGGCAGCTATCAACTGAACTTCCAATCCAATCTGGGGCTTAGTTATATCCTGGAAGATGAATTTAACAGGGTTAATCCCATGCAGTCGCACATCCTTGTTTTCAGTTATTTCTATAACCTGTAAAGATGACACAGCACCGGTACCTTTCTGAACCGGTTTTATCGCTGCTGACTTACTGCCCTATTTTTTTGGGGCTGACCAGCCAGGAGGTGGAAGGATTGTTTGAAAATGCATCCTTCCGGATTAATGAATTTGACAGGGGTGAAAGGGTGGTGCAAGCCGGTGATGTGGTACATTTCCAGCGAATAGTGATTGCAGGCAGTGTGAAGGGTGAGATGGTCGATTTTGCCGGAAAGGTGATCAAAATAGAGGATATACAGCCTCCGGGGCCATTGGCCGCGGCATTCCTGTTTGGGAATCAGAACAGGTATCCTGTCAATATCATTGCCAATGAGCCTGCAGCAATCCTCTCCATTCCAAAGGATTCCTTCCTGAACATGATGCAGCGCAATCAACGGGTACTGGAAAATTTTTTACATGCAATCTCCAGCCGCAGTCAGTTCCTTTCAGGGAAAATCAGGTTTCTTTCTTTCACTACCATTAAGGGAAAAATTGCTCAATACCTGCTGGATCTCTCCCTCCGGCAGGGGAGTGAGACCATTATTCTACCCCTCTCACAGAGTCAGCTGTCAGAGTTGTTTGGTGTAACCCGCCCCTCCGTTGGAAGGGCCATGGGGGAGATGAACCGCGCCGGACTGATACGGACCGGGGGGAAGCAGGTAACCATTCTTCAAAAACAGGGACTCCTTTCCCTTCTTAAATAGTCTCCTGTCGTCAAAGCAGTGCTTGGACCCGGGGAGGATCGGGGGCTTTTTTCTGCTATATTTGCAACATGATGCGCAAAAAGATTGATATCCGGAACTGGGAGAGACGGGAGATTTATGAGTTCTTCAAGGATTATGAGGAGCCTTACTTTGGCATAACCATGGAGCTGGAGTGCACCGGAGCCCTAAACTATGCCAAGGAGAGGGGGATCTCTTTTTTCCTTTACTATCTTTACCTTACCCTGAAGGCCGTGAACCAGACCGATGCGTTCAAATACCGCATTGAGGGGGATGATCTGTATCACTACGATGTAATTAATGGCTCGGCCACCATCGACCGGGATGACGGAACGTTTGGATTTTCACACATTCCCTATTTTGAGGAGCTTGATCTTTTCATGGAAAAAGCTACAGAGGAGGTAATTGAGGTGAGGACTTCACACAGGCTGATCCGCAGCGGAATCGGTGAGAATGTGATACATTTTTCTGCCCTTCCCTGGATCGGATTTACTCATGTAAGCCACCCCAGGCGTTACGACCGCAGGGACTCCATTCCAAAAATCACCATTGGGAAATTTCACCTGAGCGGGGATAAGAGTCTGATTCCGGTATCGGTACACGTGAACCATGCTGTGGCCGACGGATTGCATGTGGGGATGTTTTTTGATACCTTGCAAAGACTATTCTCAGGTGGCTGAGAAGCGCTCCAGCAACTCCTCTCTTAAAACCGGACTTACCGGTATGCTCTCAGTGCCGATCCTCACCTGGTTCCCTTCAATAAAACTGATCTTTCCCAGGTTGACCACCCACGATTTATGGACCCTCATGAAACTCTCCCCGGGGAGAGAATCCATGAAATTCCTGATGGTACCGTGAACCATCAGCTTCATGTGATCCAGGTGAATCCTGATGTAATCACCCTGCCCTTCAACAAAGAGAATATTACCTGGCTCCAGGGCAAAGAGTCTTTTATCTGCCTTCACCAGGATCTTTCTGGTCTGGATTCCGGACCCGTTTTCGGAAGATAACCTCTCCATGGCCCGGTTTACGGCTTTCAGGAACCGCTCAAAGGAGAATGGTTTAACCAGGTAATCCAGGGCATCCAGTTCGAAACCCTCCACAGCAAACTCCGGATAGGCGGTTGTGAAAATGATCATGGGCGCATGGGTAAGAGAGCGGGCCAGCGAGATCCCTGAGAATTCCGGCATATTGATATCCAGGAAAAGGAGATCCACATGTGCCTGTACCAGGTGATGGGTCGCCTCAAAGCCATCAGCGCATTCGGCCACCAGCTCCAGGTCTTTCACCTCGTTGATATACCTTCGCAGTATATCGCGCGAGAGAGGTTCGTCATCTACGATGATACAGGTAGCCATCCCTATTCGGTTAGTTCGAGGTTTAAATTTACATCAAATATCTGTTTCTCTTTCCGGATGTTCAGCATGTACTTTCCGGGATAGAGCAGTTCAAGCCGCTGCCTGGTATTCTCAATACCGATCCCTTTTCTTTTTTCCAACTCCAAGGAATCAGCTTTCCCGGCTGAATTGGAGAGGTTGAATTCCAGGCCTGAAGCGTTGATTTTTAATTTGAGCCGGATAAAGGCACTCCCCGATCCGCCCTGTAATCCGTGTTTGAAGCTGTTCTCAATGAACGGGATCAGTAACATGGGGGCAATTTGCAGCTCTTCCGGATCGCCTTCAATGAAAAGTTTGATATCAACCCGTAACGGGTCTACCCTGTAACGATACATTTCCATGTAATCTTTGATGAACTGAATCTCTTTTTCCAGGCTGATTTTCGGGTGTTCGGTTTCATACAGGGTATATTTAAGGATTTCGGAGAGTTGAAGGATCACCTCAGGGGTACGTTCCGAATTTTCCAGTGAAAGGGCATAAATGGTCTGAAGACTGTTCAGCAGGAAGTGGGGGTTGATCTGGGACTGGAGCGATTTTAACTGGTGACTTGTGGTCATGCGCTCCACCCGAAGTAACATGAACCAGCTGCGGGAGAGCTTCAGCAGCGTGGTCAGTAAAAGGATGCTGCCTGAATAAATCATCAATTGGCCAACACTGTAATAGGATATGAAGTAGTAATTGGGCAGGAAAAAATCGATCCATCTGTCGAACAGAATATAGAGGAACAGTGCCCCGCCGGCCATGAGTATTGGAAAGAACACTATGTATAAAAGATATCTCTCCCTCCTCAGGTAACGAGGTATGAAATAATAGAGGTTCATGTAGCATAACCCGGTCAGCGGCAACAGGAAAATCGCAGTATAGATCAGGTCAATTTTCTCTATGGAACCCGATGTTTTAAATATATTGGCCAGAACCATAAAAACCCCCATCCAGAAGACCACATGCTGCCACCACCTCTTTCTGAAGATCATCAGATCCGTTAAACTGATTCTTTGATTCTTGTTATTTTTCTTTGCCATCATCAAACCGAAATTTAAGAAAAACAACCCGGGAGAGAAATATTTCCCAAATATCTTTTGGCCCGGGAAAGTCTCCTATTAAATCAAAACGTATGGTATTGGTTCACAGATTTCATAGATTTATGGGAATATATCATTCAATCAGCCATCCGTCATGAATCTGAAACCAATCTTCTTTACCCTTGCGCCAATTGTTTTTGCAGGAAATGTTCTGGCAGAACCAAGATTCAGTGAGATCCGGACTGCCTCCGATCAGGTGATCGTTGCCTTCTTCACCAGCGATACAGTCGATCTGGAAGAGATCGATATCAGCAACCCTGAAGCGTGGGAAATCAACGGCCGACAACCCCTGGAAATTCACAAATATGTCATGCAGGCCGATGCATGTAATCATCACATTTATCTTAAAACAGATAAGTTAACAGAGGGAGAGTCCTACCATATTAAAACGCCATACGGGAATAAGGCATTTGTATTCCATGAAATGGATGTGTTTTGTGAATCCATTAAGACCAACCAGGCAGGGTATAGTGCATTTTCTGCTTCCAGGTATGCAAATTTTGCCATCTGGCTCGGTACGGGTGGAGCTGTGAGGATCGACTCAGAGGTTCCGGGATACAGGGTATTTGACCTGAAGACCGGAGAGACGGTCGTCACAGGAATTCTGAGCGAATTTGGTGAAGATGTGTCATCGGGTGATTTTGTTTACCGGATCGACCTGTCCGGCGTTCCTGAAGGGGGACCTTACAAGATCGTTGTGAATGGATATGGTTCCTCATATCCATTCGGGGTGGGTGGTGAATTTTCAAAACAGCTTGCCCATACCCTCTTTCGTGCCCAGTATCTTCAGCGATGTGGCTGCCCCATACATGATCCGGATATAAGGAAGAATCCCTGCCATACACTGATTTACGATGTGGATGGACCCATTGGAGAAGCCAATATTGATGTAAAAGGGTTTGAAAGAACTTTTCAATGCTATGGTGGTTACCACGATGCCGGTGATGCCGACCGGCGGGCCTATCACATGGCCAATCCTGTCATCAACCTGATGATCTATGAAGTTTTCCCTGAATTTTTCAGTGATGGCCAGTATCATATTCCCGGTGATTTTACCGAATCCTACCAGATCCTGAATTACGAAAACGGGATCCCGGATATTATCGACGAAGCCCAGTGGGGGACACTGGCCTGGGAATATCTTCAGAATGAAGATGGAACGATTCATTTCGGTACTGAAACCAGGGGTTATCCTGATCCTTTTGCCGCGCCCCTGGATCTGGATGATAAAAAGTATGGAACCGTTAAAACTGATCCAAGAGCCACATGCACGGGGGCAGGCCTCTTCCTGCACCTGGCCAGGATCATAAAACCTTATAAGCCAGCAAGGGCAGAAATGCTTTTGGAAAGAGGTGAGAGAGCCATGAAGGCCAGCCTTGATACCATCGCAGATCCTGAAAAGCTATATTACCATATTCAAAGGTATTTGTTGTTGGGTGAAGAATCGGATCACCGAAAAATCAGGGAACTCTATTTCATTGCAGGTGGTTTGAAGGAGCATCTCTATGCCACCCCCGGATACTCTCTGAATGACAGTGATTTTGACAACCCTGCTTACATCATCTCCTATATTCTCGCCAAAGATGTTGAAACGGATCCTGAGATTGTTGCCTTCTTCAGGCAGGCGATCAGGGAGGCTGCGGAGGAGAACATTAAAGAGCTGAAAGCCCATGCCTACCCTGTGGGTAATAACTCTGCAAAGGGAGGTTGGGGCCATAATGTCAGGCAGCCACAGTATGCGTGTGCTCCTTTACTCCAGTGGAGACTAACGGGAGAGCAGCAATATTTTGATGCAGCATCCGAATTAATGGATTGGAAATTGGGACTTAATCCTCTTGGAATCAGCTATGTGACCGGAATTGGATTCCACCAGGTTCATCATATTCATGACCGGGAAAGTGCCTATACTGCAGACAAGGGATGGGGGCTGAAACCGGGGATTACAGCTTTCGGGCCAGGTGTTACCGGCTGGGGAAGCAGGGCGAGGGTCGTTCCGGCTGTCAGCGACCTTGCCAGGGAGAGACAGTTTACAGATGACCGGGGGATCATATCCTTTACTGAATTTACAATTTTTGAAACCATGCATTATGATGCACTTTACACAATTCTTGCCGGGGGAGGAAAATGGAGTGGAACCGATCCGTTCCGGGGAGAATGATCCGTGGATATTGGCGAAACACACTTTTGAGAATAAAACCAACTCTAAAAAACAATGAAAAGAATCCGCATTCCAATATTGATAATTTTGTCACTAATGTATCTATCCAACCTGAAAGCCGAGGAATTTAAGAATTTTAAAGTAGCTGTATATTGCCGTGCCTATGAAGTTGCAAAAATGGGAGACCTGGAATGGCTCGAACCGCTCTGGCAGGATCTTACCAAACAGGTCCACGTGGACAGGATCTACCTGGAAACTCATCGCGATCTTTTGATCGTGGAGAGGCAGACCATGGAGACAGCCATCGCATTTTTCAAAAACCGGGGGGTGGAAGTGGCCGGAGGGATCACCTACACGGTAAATGAGAGCAACAATTACGAGACCTTTTGCTATTCGAACCCCGAACACAGGCAAAAAGTGAAGGAGATTGCGGAATATACAGCCGGCCTGTTCGACGAATTCATACTCGATGACTTTTTCTTTACCAGTTGTAAATGTGACCTCTGTATTGCGGCAAAGGGAGAGAAAAGCTGGACTGAATTCAGACTGGAGCTGATGAGGGAGGCCGCCGTTGAATTGGTGATCAATCCGGCGAAAGCAGTCAACCCGGATGTGGAGGTCGTCATTAAGTATCCCAACTGGTATGAACATTTCCAGGGGCTCGGGTTCAACCTGGAAGCACAGCCAGCCCTTTTTGACGGGTTGTATACCGGAACAGAAACCCGAAACCGGGATGGAAATCAGCATTTACAGCAATACCATGGGTATTCGGTATTCAGGTATTTTGAGAATCTGAAACCTGGTCAGAACAGGGGCGGTTGGGTAGATACCGGGGGAGGGAATCCGTTGGACCGTTATGCCGAACAGTTTTGGGTAACCATGTTTGCCAAAGCACCGGAGATCACTCTGTTCGATTTCAGGCAGATGATCCTGCCCATTCCTGAAAGGGGGCGCGCTGCCTGGCAGGGCAGTGGTACAAGTTTCGATTTTGACGAGATGAAAAAGCCTTTGGTTCAGGCAGACGGCTCTATGTTCACTCCCAAAAATATGTCCAGGGCAGCAGGTTATTCCCTTGAGGTGGTGGACAAAGTACTGGGAGCCCTGGGTAATCCGGTGGGTATAAAGAGTTATAAACCTTACCACTCCATTGGAGAGGATTTCCTTCAGAATTACCTGGGAATGATCGGAATTCCAGTGGAAATTGTACCCGAATTCCCTGAAGGTGAAGAGATGGTGCTGTTAACCGAGTCGGCAAAGTATGATCCCCGGATCGTAGCAAAGATCAAACAGCAGCTTCAAAGAGGCAAGGAAGTGACCATCACCTCCGGTCTTTACAAAGCGCTTCAGGGGAAAGGCATTGAAGAGATCGTAGAGCTGACTGTGACCGACCGGAAGTCAAATGTCAGACAGTTTCGCGCCGGATGGGGTATGCCCATGGAAAGTGACCATGAGATCCTCATTCCCCAGATCAGTTACCTGACCAATGATTCATGGGAGATAGTCTCTGCCCTTGATGATACCAATGGCTGGCCGGTGTTGCACAGGGCCGATTATTCATCGGGACATTTGTATGTTTTGACTGTACCCGACAATTTTATTGATTTCTATCAAATGCCCGAAGGGGTGCTGAACCAGCTCAGGCAGAATATAGCAGGCAGCCTGGGAACTCTCCTTGAAGGGCCCGGCGAGGTAAGTCTTTTTATGTATGATAACCATGCATATGTGGTAGAATCTTTTCGGGATGAAACGGTCACTGTAAAAGTGACAATGGATCCAGGGTTCACTGAAGTGACCGATGTCCAAACCGGTGAAAAGATCACTGGCAAGCAACGAATGGCCCCCGAATTCAGGGGAAGGAAATTCGGGAAAGATGTTGCGGTGTTTGAACTGGAGGTTAAACCTCATTCCTTCAGAACCATTACAACCGGTATGTGAGATTCAGACTATTGTTTATCGTAAACCCAGGTTTCCCCGGCTCCTTCACCCATGGGGCCCCCTTCAACCTTACTCACGATTTTGAGGGTTTTTCCCTCCAGCGAATAGGTTGCGTGGATCTTCATCTCAGTGCCATCCATCGTTTCGATGGTGGTGACAATGGTCAGAACTTTCCCTTTCTCTCCCCAACTGGCAATGGAAACATTTTCAGAATCCTGCCAGCCTTTATTAATACTTTCCTTGCCATCCAGGGTGTAGGTATCAGACATGGTCATTTCATTTCCCTGGAATTCATAATCCCTTTCCATGGTCATGGAATTTTTCTCCTGAGTGATTCTGAGGGTCAAAGGTGCAAAGGAGAATTCTGCGTTCATCGTACTTCCAGGTTTATTCAGTTTCCAGTTTCCGGAGAAATCTGAATTTTTCGAATATCCGGACAGGGTGACCGAAAGGGCTACCATCATCAGGAACAATGTTTTCTGGGCATTCAATCTGGTTTTCATTTTAAAGGATTTGGTTGGTAAATTAGACCACTCAGATTCAAAAGGGTTTAATCAGGGACATTCCCCTGATAGGGCTTCAACTTGAGGAAAACGCCCATATCCTCCTGTCCATCGGTGTACCCCCTGGCAAAAATCGCTTCAATCTCATTGGCTGTTTTTGGATCGTTGGCATATTTCTTTATGAATTTCTGAAGTTCATCGGTGTCGGCCGTCAGCAATTGTCTTTCGTAATCAGCAAATTCAATGGCTTCGTGTTTAATACGGATGCGGTTTTGCTCAAAAAGTTCATTAAGCCATTCATCCCCATACCAGTAAAGCAGAATGGAGTCCCTGGAATATTGCACCCTGGCCAGGGTATGTACCGGAACATGGTGGTAGCTGGTCATATCCGTCTGGAAATGTTCCTCACCGGGCATCGGCATAAAATCCACATATTGAATACCGTTGAGTTGAAAGAGTGTACCCTGCAGGATTGTTTTCCGGTTTTTATCTTCATAATAGGTAATCGTATAGGAGCTGTCGTGTTTTTCAGGTCCCATGAATTCTTCCGATTTCATATTGGGAAAGATGGTCCATATACAGGAGTCTCCATCCATCCAGGATCCCAACATGGTGGTGTCATAGCGTTTGTCTTCTTTTTTGAAGAAAGGATGCAGCGAACTGACCAGGCAACTGCTCAGGGTAGCCAGAACAAGAAAAAGAATGATCACTTTGGAGCTTTTCATAACTTTTTAATTTTGATGATGATGTAAAATTGAGAGAAAGGGAAAGATCTACCAACATTTTTCGTTCAAACGGTCCGGTTTGTCGGTGAAAATTACCGATTCAGCTTAAAATAAGCTAACTTACATGGGTTAATCCGTATTATTCAAATTTAAAAATCATGGCTACAAAGAAGAATAAAAAGAAAAGTAAACTTGAAAAACTGAAATCAGGCAGGAAAATCAATTTAAAGAAGGCCGATCAAAAGAAGGCTGAAAAGAAGGCTGAAAAGAAGGCTGAAAAAAAGAAAGCACGCAAGAAAAAGGAGGTAACAAAGAAGGCCACCAAGTTGAAGAAGAAATTGAAAGATGTGATAGAAGTTCCGGCTCCTTTAAAATCGCCCGCAAAGAAATCAGTTACTGCAGCGGGAAAAGCACCCGTAAAGAAGTCTGTCCCTGCAGCGCGTAAGGCGCCCGCAAAGAAATCAGTTACTGCAACGGGAAAAGCACCCGTTAAGAAGACTGTCCCTGCAGCGCGTAAGGCGCCCGCAAAGAAATCAGTTGCTGCAGCGGGAAAAGCACCCGTTAAGAAGTCTGTCCCTGCAGCGCGTAAGGCGCCCGCAAATAAGACTGTCCCTGCCACAGTCAAAGGAGGTGCAGATCAAAGTTCCAAATATAGTGTAAGGGATGCCTTTGTTAAACTCAAGGCCATTAAAACCAAGGAGGATTTAATGGAATTTGTCAAAGGCGAGAAAAGGCAGACCATTACGAAGATGCTTCCGGGGCTGTTGAAAAAGATGTAACTACGGATTAAGTTTTAGCTTCAGGAGGAAGGGCTCAAAAATCTGGCTGATGTAGAGGTTCCCCCCATAAATTATGGCTGTCGAGGCTCCGCTGATCTGTGAACCGTCTGTGCTGAATAATGTTTGGATTTCACCTGATTTCGGATCGATCAGGAGGACTTTCACAGGAGAATTTTTTTCAGGATCTTTTGCATGTCCGATAAAGCGTAAAGGTTTGACATGGCAGCAGGTTAGGATTTTGCCTTCGTGGATCCGTATATTATCAATTCCCTTCGTACCCGCAATAGGAGGCTGTGGCGACAGTCCGTTTTCGTTGATTCGGAACGGGTATACTTTGTTCCGGATGGCATCTCCGGCATAGATATAGTTACCTATACGGTTCATCCCGGCAGGGTATCCCAGCTCAATGGCCATGTACTGCGAACTCCAAAGGCCGTCAGGGCCTTTTTGCAACCTGATCAGGCTGGCCCGTTTTAGTTTCAGCACCTTTTCCAGGAGACTTCCCCGTTTGCCTGAATCATTTACCATGTATAGCTCCCCGTCCTGTCCGGTTACCAGTGCATTAGGCGAATTCTGCAATGCGGTGTGGATCAGTTCTATGAATTCAAGGCTGTCGCCATGCACTCTGTAAATCAGGATGGGGTGAAAGTCCGGTTCTTTTTCATGACTGATCACATAGAGGATCTCTCCATCAAGGAAGATTCCGTGTGGAAGAAAAACCAGGGAATCCGGTTCGTTATAACGGGTGAGGATGCTTCGTTTCATGGAAAGGAGATCCAGGGACTCGATTTCACCGTAGGGTCTGTATTCATCCCGCCTGGCAGAACAGGAGATCAGAAGCCTGGGGCTGACCAGTGTATCAAGTACCATGTCCTCGGGTCCGGGCCCCACTTCAATTTTTATCCCCTCTGTTTTTGAATCGGCAGTTGCAGGATTGCAACCCGTGGAGCAGTATAACAGGACCAGCAGGAGCTGGACAGGAGTGTTTAATTTCATTATTTTGCAGGTGTAAGCAACCAGATGTATCCTTCTCTCATCTTATTGAAAAGATTAAGATAGTGATTTTATGAAAAAGCTTCTGTTTCTGTTTATCCCTTTTTTTGTTTTAGCCTGTGAGAATGATCTATTGGAGGTCGATGCCCTGGGTGAGAATATCGGGATCATTGGTACATGGGTGGAGGAAGTTGACATTTCCCTTCCCTCCCCTGGAGATGGAGTCACGCTGTTAAGACGTTCAGAAAATCTTGATACTGACAGCTACGGATTTATCCTTCATGATGATGGCTCATTTACTGAGCACAAGAATGCAGGCTGGTGCGGAACCCCTCCCATAGCCTATGATAATTTTGAAGGAACCTGGGTGCCCCTCTCCGATACCGTGCTTGATATCACAGTGGGTTTCTGGGGCGGTACCCTTACCTATCAGATGCATATTGTATCTCTCGATGGAAATGAACTGGGGATCCGGTATCTCTTTTCAGAGGACAGGGTTGAGACGAAATAGGTTGAAAATCCATCAAAAATTCTATCTTCGCTTTCCATAACTGCATCGATGGAACGCGAATCCTATTACACTTTGCTCTGGATCTGGACTGTTGTAGGGTTACTCGCCTTTGTTCTGCTGCTTTTTGTAACTGCCCCTTATGGACGACACAGCCGGAAGGACTGGGGACCCAGCATCCCCAACCGGGTGGGTTGGGTGGTTATGGAGTTGCCGTCGCTTATCATTTTTATTTTAGCTTTTTTGTTAGGGCCCAATGGCGTGCAGCCGGTAACCTGGATTTTCTTCGCATTTTACGTTTTCCATTATGGAAACCGCTCTATCCTCTGGCCCCTGAGGACAAAAACATCAGGAAAGCAGATGCCACTTGTGGTGGCGTTCATGGCGGTCGCATTTAACCTGGTAAACGGATTTATCAACGGATATTATTTTTCAGCTTTTGCCAGGGAGTACACCTGGTATTGGCTGATGGACATTCGCTTTATTCTCGGAATGATTGTATGGGGTTCGGGGCTGTTTATTAACTGGTGGTCCGATCAGACCCTCCTGAACCTTAGAAGGGGAGGGCGGAAGGGCTACTTCATTCCCCGCGGGGGGCTCTTCCGGTGGATATCCTGTCCAAATTTCCTGGGAGAGATCCTGGAGTGGAGTGGCTTTGCCATTATGACATGGAGTCCTGCAGCCCTGGTATTCGCCCTTTGGAGCTTCTTCAACCTGGTTCCGCGTGCACTTGACCATCATAAATGGTACAAGCAGACATTTCCCGATTATCCCGCGGGACGAAAGGCGATTATTCCATTCGTGGTCTAGACAGGGAAAGGCCTATTCCCTTGTTGCTTCAATCCATTTTCTGGCATTTACAAAGGCTTCCAGCCAGGGTGTGACCTCTTCATGTCGGCGGTTTTCCGGAAACATTGCCCATTGCCACGGCAGGTATGCGCGTTCCAGGTGTGGCATCATGGCCAGGTGACGTCCGTCGGCAGAGCAGATGGCTGCTACGTCATAATCGGAGCCATTGGGGTTGGCCGGGTAAGTGGAGCGGCTGTATTTGGCCGCAATATGGTACTGGTCCTCTGATTTGGGAAGGACAAATTTCCCCTCTCCATGGGCAACCCATACCCCCAGGTTCATCTCGGCCAGTGAACCAAGCATCATCGATCTGTTTTTCTGCACCTTAACACCCAGGAATGCTGACTCAAATTTTCCCGAGGCGTTGTGGATCATGGAGGGAGATTCATTATGTTCAGGTACCACCAGGTTAAGTTCGATCATCAGCTGACATCCGTTGCATACCCCAAGGCTGAGGGTATCCTGCCTGGCGTAGAAATTTTTAAGGGCCCATTGGGCTTTTTCGTTATACCTGAAAGCCCCTGCCCAACCTTTGGCCGAGCCCAGCACATCGGAGTTGGAGAATCCGCCCACGAAGACGATCATCTGTACCTCCTCCAGGTCTTCCCTTCCTTCAATCAGATCGGTCATGTGGACATCCTTCACATCAAATCCGGCCAGGTAGAGGGCGTAGGCCATCTCCCGGTCGCCGTTGACCCCTTTCTCCCTGATGATCGCTGCCCTGACGCCACTGGGACTGCGCCTGCCGGGATCAAGATCCAGGCTATCAAAGGTGCCATGAAATTTCCCAAGGTTGAATTCAAGGGCGTGGTTCCCGTAATTTTCAAATCGTTCTTTTGCCAGTTTCGCGCCCGACTGCTTCATGTCCAGCAGGTAGGAGGTACGGAACCACAGGTCGCGGTAATGGTCGATGGGGAGATTTTCTACACCTGCATGAGACCTGAGCTGGATCTCACGCTCCTCCACCGGTCTTCCGATGATGTGGTGGAAGATTCCCTCTCTCTCCAATATGGCTGACACTTCATGAACCTTTGCCACCTGGACCAGCACTCCCGGTTTTTCACTGAACAGCACCGCCATGGTCTCTCCGGGAATTCCGGAAATATCAACCTCCAAACCACCTTCCGTATTGGCGTAGCACATCTCCATCAGCGCGGTGATCATACCCCCTGCCGATATGTCGTGACCGGACAGGATCTTTCTCTCCTCAATGAGCGATTGAAGCAGGTTAAATGTTTTGACGAAATAGGCGGCATCCCTGACTGTAGGGGCTTCATTCCCCAGCCGGTTCCTGAATTGTGCCAGGGAGCTGCCTCCCAGTTTAAATCCGTCCCGTGGAAAAATCAATATAGATGATCCGGGTATCGGGATCGTTCACCACGACCGGCTCTACGATTTTTCGTATATCTGTTACCTCTGCCGCTGCCGAGATGATCACTGTGCCCGGTGCATAGACCACCTGGTCTTTATATTTCTGGGTCATGGAAAGGGAGTCTTTCCCGGTTGGAATATTAATTCCAAGTTCCATGGCGAAGTCACTGGCTGCACTGGCTGCTTCGAAAAGCCTTGCATCTTCACCCTCGTTTTTACATGGCCACATCCAGTTGGCAGAGAGGGAGATGCTGCGAATGCGGTCGGGCATGGGTGCCCAGACCAGGTTGGTGAGCGCTTCGGCAATGGCCAGGACACTCCCTGCAGCAGCATCGACCATGGCTGCCACCGGGGCATGCCCGATGGAGGTGGCATATCCCTTTACCCCCCTGTAATCCAGCGCAACGGCACCCAGGTTGTTGAGGGGCAGTTGCAGGGGGCCTGCGCATTGCTGTTTGGCAATTTTACCCGTTACCGAGCGATCCACCTTGTTGGTGAGCCAGTCTTTGCAGGCCACAGCCTCCAGCTGCATGACACCCTCCAGGTAATCGCCCAGCCGGGAGGGATCGGTCTCTATCTCCATATGGGTGAGATGCAGTGTCCGGTCCTGCATGATGGTTCGCGGGGGTTTCCCAAACATATCGGCCAGCTCAAGGTCCATGGGCTTCACACCGGTCTTCTCGCTTACAAAGACAAACCTGTGGTCGTCGGTGATCTCCCCGACGATATAAATGGGTGCCCGTTCGCGCCTGGCGATCTTCACCAGTTCATCCACATCCGCTGCTTTGATAACCAGTCCCATACGTTCCTGTGACTCATTCCCGATCAGCTCCCTGGCAGAAAGGGTGGGGTCACCTACCGGAAGTTGATCCAGGTATATGATTCCACCTGTGGCTTCCACCAGTTCGGATAGACAATTCAGGTGTCCGCCTGCTCCATGATCGTGGATGCTTATCACCGGATTCACTCCCGATTCGGCCAGTGCTCGGATGGCATTGAAAACCCGTTTCTGCATTTCCGGATTGGCACGCTGGACTGCATTGAGTTCAATTGCATTCTCAAATTCGCCGGTATCCACGGATGAGACGGCACCTCCTCCCATCCCGATCCGGTAGTTGTCTCCTCCCAGAAGTACCACCACATCACCTTTTTTGGGGATTGCCTTTTCCGCGTCGGCCTGTTTTCCAAAACCGATACCGCCTGCCAGCATGATTACTTTGTCAAATCCGTACTGTTTCCCATGTTCACTGTGCTCGAATGTGAGCAGGCTTCCACAGATAAGCGGCTGGCCAAACTTATTTCCAAAATCACTGGCCCCGTTGGATGCTTTGATCAGAATCTCTTCCGGGGTCTGATAGAGCCAGGGCCTTTCAGGCATCGCATCTTCCCATGGGCGCCCCTTTCCAAGTCTGGGGTAGGCGGTCATGTAGACTGCTGTTCCTGCCATGGGAATGGCCCCCTTCCCTCCTGCAATCCGGTCCCTGATCTCTCCTCCGGTTCCTGTGGCTGCCCCGTTGAACGGTTCCACCGTGGTGGGGAAGTTGTGTGTTTCTGCTTTCAGGGATAATACCGTGTCAATATCGGTTACCCTGAAATATCCTGAGGTCTTTTGGTTAGCAGGGGCAAATTGCTCTACCCGTGGTCCTTTCACAAAAGAGCAGTTGTCCTTATAGGCGGAAACCACATGGTTGGGATTGGCCGAAGTGGTGCGCTTGATAAGCTGGAACAGGGAAGACTCCTTCTCTTCCCCGTCGATGACAAAGGTACCATTGAATATTTTATGGCGGCAGTGTTCCGAATTCACCTGTGAGAAACCGAAAACTTCACTATCTGTCAGCTTTCTTCCGATCCGTTGGCTTACACCTTCCAGGTATTCAATTTCATCGGGGTTCAGGGCAAGTCCCTCCTGCCTGTTGTAGGCTGCGATGTCTGAAATCTCCAGAACCGGGTCCGGCTTCCGGTCAATGGTGAATAGGTCCTGACCAAGGTCCTCATAGAGAGTCTGAAGCATGGGATCATAAGAAGCCTCCCTGCCCTTCACACGGAAAAACTCTTCAATCCGGCGAATGCCCTGAATACCCATATTCTGAGTGATCTCAACCGCATTGGTACTCCATGGCGTGATCATTTCCCTGCGTGGCCCCACGTGATAACCCTTCACAACTCCCGATGTCAGACAGATGGCATTTCCAAAGAGCCACTTCAGTTTTTCAGTTGTCGATTTGTCAATTTCCGTGGAAAGATCCAGTGCAATGATTTTATTGCCGGGGTGCTGAAAAAAATAGATCATATGCAAAGATATGAGGATATGTTGAATGATGGAAGAGTTTTTTTACATTGGAAATGAATGTTTATCTTGTAAGAAAATAAAACCTATCATTCCATGATCCAACAGAATTTGATTAAGTTTTATGAGAAGAGTTTTTCAGAGAACTGGGACCTGCCAGCGCTTTCCGATTACAACGGTATCTCATATACCTATGGGGAGATGGCCAGACATATTGCCAGACTGCACCTGCTTTTTGAGGGCCTGGGAATAAAAAAGGGGGATAAGATTGCAGTGTTCGGAAAGAATTCTGCCAACTGGTGCATCTGCAGTATGAGTGTAATTACCTATGGAGCAGTGGCTGTTCCGATTCTGGCCGATTTCAGGCCTTCCGATGCCCATACCATCATCAACCATTCCGATTCAGTAATGCTGCTGGTTGACAGTCAGATAATGGAAACCCTGTCGGAGGCTGAATTAAAGAGTATCAGGGCCATCCTTTCCGTGGATACCTTAGGTATTCTTTCAGCTAAACCATCTGCTGCATTTAAGAAGAGGTTCGGACAGCTTGATGAGCTCCTCAGGGAAAAATGCAAGGGTGATTTTACAAGAGATCATATACAATATGCTGAGGTCGATAACAGCGAGGTGGTCCAGATCAATTACACCTCGGGCACAACAGGGTTCAGCAAGGGTGTGGTACTTACCGCCAATAGCCTTGCCGGAAATGTGGAATTTGCAATTCGTTCCATTGAGTTGAACCCGGGAGAAAAAATGCTTTCCATCATTCCGCTGGCCCATTGTTATGGTTTTGCCTTTGATTTTCTTTTTCCCCTGGCCGTCGGGGTGCATGTGACTATCCTTGGAAAGATTCCTGCCACACCGGTCATCCTCAAGGCATTTTCAGAGATCCAACCCCACCTTATCCTCTTCGTTCCCATTTTCTTTGAGAAGCTTTACAAGAAGAAGGTATTGCCAACCCTGCAGAAAGGATCCATGAAAATACTCACAAAAATCCCCGGAATAAATGGCCTGATATACGGCGCCATCCGGAAAAAACTGATCGCATCCTTTGGAGGGCGTTTCCGGGAAGCAGTCCTGGGAGGAGCAGCGCTTGGTGCTGAAGTGGAGGACTTTATGACAAAGATCAAATTTCCATTTACCATTGGGTACGGAATGACCGAATGTGGTCCCCTGATCTCTTACGAAGGTCATGCGACCACTAGGAGGGGATCCAGCGGAAAGATCCTGGATATCATGGAGCTTAAAATAGATTCGCCCAAACCATTTGATGAACCCGGTGAAATCCTTGTGAAAGGTGAGAACCTGATGGTGGGTTATTATAAGAATGAGCAGGCAACCAAAGATGTCATTGATGAAAATGGCTGGTTGCATACAGGAGACCTGGGCGTTACCGATAGCGACGGATTTATCTATATCAAAGGAAGAAGCAAAAGTATGTTGCTTGGGCCGTCCGGACAAAATATCTATCCTGAAGAGATCGAATCAAAACTGATCAACCTGCCCTATATCAGCGAAGCAGTGGTCCTGATGAATAAAGACCACAGGCTTGAAGCACTTGTATTTCCGGATATGGAGCAGGCTAAATCAGAGGGAGTGGATGATCTTGCCGCTAAAATGGAAGAGAACCGCAAAGCAATCAACCAGCAACTGGCCTCTTACGAAACCCTGTTGAAAATCCGTCTTCACGATAAGGAGTTTGAAAAAACTCCCAAGCGAAGCATTAAGCGGTTCCTCTATAAACTTGAGGAGTAATCGATCAGAAAGAGGTTCCCTTGTACACTTTCGAGACGGAGGGAGGTACCAGGTATCCGGAGTAGGTAATTCTTCCGGGCCAGTTGGAACTCACCATGGCGTCGGCCCTCCCTTCACTGTAAACAGAGATTCTTACGTCGTATGTTCCGGCAGTTGAACGGACTAAGTAGCTGATAGCGTAGGTACTGTTTTTCTCGTTAAAAGTGGATTTGAAATTTGAGATTGGACCCTCCACGGTAATTCCGCCCACCCCATTGGAACCCACGTAACTGTTGCTTCCAACCTGGATCACCCCGGCGACCGAATCGCATGCGATAAAATTGATCATGGAGGATACATTTATGGTATTTCCCTGACTGTCTTTGAGCCTGTCAGCCTCCAGGACAAACCTGTGGTGCTCAACCATCAGTCCCACCATGAGTGCTCTTTTGGAGGCTTCTTCGGCCTGCTGTTCCTTTTTCAGCTGCTTCTGAAGCTCCTTTTGTTGCTTTTTGGTGAGTTCCTGTCCCTGTGCCAGTGCAGGGATCATTAATAATATTGCAAAAACGATGATCATGATTCGTTTCATCTCTTCATTTTTAAATTTAGTTCCTTTGAATCATATTGCATGCGGGGCTCTATGCCAGGGTATCCCTTGTCAGCTCAAACCCCTGACCTGGGCTCCGAACTCCTTTTCGAAGACCCTGGCAAGGTCCATCATGACCTTGTCGATCTGCTTGTCAGTGAGGGTTTTCTCCTCATCCAGAAGGGTAAATGTCAGGGCATAGGATTTTTTGCCAGCCTGGATCTTATCCCCGTCGTACACATCAAAAAGGGTCACCTGTTTAAGGAGTTTTTTTTCTGTTTTAAAGGCAAGTTTCCTGAGAGATTCAAATGTTACACCCCTGTCAAGTAAAAGGGAGAAGTCCCGGTTCACCACCTGGAACCTGGGCAGAGGCCTGAACAGGATCCTGTGCCCGGTGATTGCCTCCAGGAGCAGGTCCCAGTCAAACTCGGCAGCATACACCTCCTGTTTGATATCAAATTCTTTCAGCAGAGAGGTTGCTACTTTTCCAAATTCAACCATGGGCCTTTTTAGGGAAAGGTATACCTGGCTATCTTTAAAATGCTCATTCACTCCGCCGGAAGTGTCGAGGGAGAGGGGATTGATGCCTGTTTTAAGGAGAACACTATCCACATATCTCTTCAGAACGGGGAAAGAGGCAACTGAAGATTTTTGGGTCCAGTTCCCCGGAGTCGAACTCCCCGACATGAAAATACCCATTCGCAACTTTTCACTGAAACGCTTCTCCAGTTGCATGTAGCAGTATCCGAACTCATAGAGCTTCAGGTCGGAATTTTTCCGGTTGATATTGTAGGCCACCGCCTCCAGTCCCCCGAAAATCAGGTTTTTTCGCAAATGAGACAGATCCTGGCTCAGAGGATTTAAAATGCGAACCGCAGAAGGATCTTCCCTGTCCTGTGTGTCGTGGTAGGAAGCTTTTGTGAGGGAGTTGGACTTCATCTCGAAGAATCCGTTATTGGTTAGCATGTCGGATACCATATTCACCACTTTCTCCCGGTCCGGTTTTTCCGACCAGGTAAGGGTAGACCGGAGTCCGTTTCCGGTTTCAACCCGGTTGAATCCATAAATCCTGAGGATCTCTTCAATCACATCGGCTTCTCTCTGAACATCCACCCGGTAGGTTGGTATGCGCAGCAACATGCCTTTTACATTCTCTACGGCCACCACCATCTCCAGTGACTCCACGATGGATCTTACTGTACGGGGTGGTATGGGGTTACCGATAAGCCTGTCTATGTTTGAGAACAGAATCTCTACCTGGCATTTCTCTACCGGTTCGGGGTAGAGGTCAGTCACATTGGAAGAGATGGTTCCACCTGCAATCTCCCTGATCAGAAGGGCCGCTCTTTTGAGTGGCCAGATTGTGTTGTTGGGATCGGTTCCCCTTTCGAACCTGAAAGATGCATCGGTGCTGAGCAGGTGATGTTTCGCACTCTTCCGGATGTAGACCGGGTCGAAACAGGCCGATTCCAGGAAGATCTCCTTTGTTTCGCCTGTAACTCCCGAACCGATTCCTCCGAAAACCCCTGCGATGCACATCCCGTCATCACGATTGCAGATCATAAGGTCCGAATCAAGGAGGGTGCGCTCCTGGCCGTCAAGGGTGGTGAACTTTGTTCCGGCAGGCATGGTTCTCACCACGACCTCATCACCGGTAATTTTTGCAGCATCAAATGCATGGAGCGGCTGTCCCGATTCATGGAGTACATAATTGGTAATGTCAACCACGTTGTTGATGGGAGTCTGACCAATGGATCTGAGGCGGGCCTGAAGCCATCCCGGGCTCTCCGTGATGGTAACTCCACTGATGGTCAGGCCTGAATAACGCCTGCAACCGGCCTCCTCTTCGATCCTTACATTCATGGGCCGGTCACAGTTGTCAACACTGAATGGGTCCACCGGGGGTTTTTTCAGCAGAGTTCTTTTTTTCTGTGAGAAATAGGCAGCCAGGTCCCTGGCTACCCCAATGTGGGACGCAGCATCAACCCGATTGGGAGTAAGGCCGATTTCGAAGATGGTGTCTGTTTCAATTTTGAAATAATCCGAAGCCGGAGTACCGGTTTGAGCACTTGCATCCAGGACCATAATACCCTCGTGGGAGCTTCCCAATCCAAGTTCGTCCTCCGCGCAGATCATTCCCTCGGAGAGCTCTCCCCTGATTTTCGCCTTTTTAAGGGTAAACTCCTCCTGGCCAAAGTAGAGGGTGGTCCCAACCCTGGCCACCGGCACCTTCTGCCCGACAGCAACATTAGCTGCTCCGCAAACAATCTGTACCGGTTCATCCCCTCCTATGTCTACAGTGGTCACTGTTAGTTTATCCGCGTTGGGGTGTCTGTGACAGGTAAGCACCTCACCAATAACCACCCCTTCCAACCCGCCTCTGACCGATTGAAAAGTCTCCATTGCTTCCACCTCCAGTCCGATGTTTGTCAGAATATCGCCGAGCTCCTCAGCGGGCAGGTCAAAGGGAAGATACTCTTTCAGCCAGTTATAGGAAATCTTCATGAAATTGGATTTGCTGTTTATGCTGCAAAAGTAGTGCTTTTAGCTCATGATCGCAAAAGCTCTTTCGCATGTTCGAAAAGCACACTCTGTACCTCCGGATAGGTCAGTGAGGAAGGAAGGCCTGAAGCCAGCCGAACCTCCTCAATCTCGTGTTCCAAAAGGGCATTCCTTTCACGAAAAACAGCACTGTAGAGCCGGCCCGATTCGGTTTTACCCTCAGCAGTTACCTGGTAATCGCAAAGATGTCTGAGGGTGGGGGCGACCGCTCCGGTCTCTTCAATGAGTTCCCGCAGGGCAGCCTGGCCCGCCGATTCACCCTTTTCAATATGTCCGGCCGGCATCTCCCAGGTGGTCCGGTCACGGTGACGCACAAAAATCCACATCCCCTTTTCCCGTGCGGCGATCACCACGTAGAGCAGAATCGATTCTTCGATGCTGTTCGGGGGCAGAATCAGGGTTTGGACCTGGCGCATAACGATCCGGGGTCAGAATCCGGAAGAGACCCATTTAAACTCCAGGATCCCGCCGGCCCTGAAAACCTTGATATGATGGGTAAATGTTGATTCAACCCGGTCCAGGTGGTCAAAGACTTCAAAAACGCTATTCTCACCGGTTATTTTAATGTCATCCACCTGGAGGATAATGTCGCCTCCCAGCAACAGATCCTCATCATGAATGGTGACTTTCAGATAACCTCCCAGAAGACCGATGGAGCCGGCAGGGCTGCCTGTTACCACATTCTGAACAAGCCATCCCGACTCCTGGGGAACATTCAGAATCCTTGCGAGTTCTTCGGTGAGGGGTACTGCTTCAACTCCAAAATATTTACTGCTTCTGGCAGTTAACAATGACTTTGCCACCTGAGAGGTAGCCGCAAATCCGATACCTTCGAAACCGCCTGAGCGTGTGAGGATTGAGCTGACTATACCAATTACTTCCCCCCTGTAATTGAACATGGGGCCACCCGAATTACCGGTATTGATGGCTGCATCTGTCTGGAAAAACTCCAGCATATTTCCGTCGCTGTTAATTTTCTTTTCCGACTGCCGGCCACTGATCACACCCCGGGAGAGTGAGTAGGGTAAACCCATTGGTGCCCCAATCACAAATATTTCATCACCAATCCGGGTTTCATCGGAGTTTCCAATAACGGCCACCCTTGCATTTGAAGGAGGAGATTTTAGTTTAATGATGGCCACGTCGGCAATTTTGGATAGCCGGTAGGTTTCTGCAGGGATCTTTTCACCCTCAAAGAATTCAACCATGATCGTCTCGGCATTGGCTACCACATGTGAAGCAGTGAGCACCATATTATCGGCGATCAGTACACCCGACCCCAGCCCCGTGCTGGCGGTAAAGGTCCTTGGATCTCCTGTTCCGGTGTTTACCAGCTCGTCGGTGTAAATGGTAACCACAGCGTATTTGCTGGTTTCAAAAAGATCGGCCAGGTTCTGGCCTTCTGCCGCTTGCGACAGAAATACAATCGCGGTTAAGATCAAGGTTTTTTTCATAGGGCATCTTTATCCAATCAGTAAAAATAGGAGAATTGTTCATATTTTTGTATCCTTAATAAATGCAGATGAAAGAAAGACCGTTAATTCTGGTGACCAATGATGACGGAATTGAGGCGAAAGGAATCCATTCACTTATCCAGGTTGCCATGGAATTCGGAGATGTTGTGGCCATCTCAGCCCAGGCACCCATGTCGGGAATGTCCCATGCCATCACCATCAAGATTCCCTTGCGTGTCACACTGACCGAAGAGAGGCCCGGATTAAAGAAATATCTCACCAACGGCACCCCGGTGGATGGCGTGAAACTCTCCTTCAACAGCCTGATGGACCGCAAACCAGATCTTGTGCTTTCCGGAATCAACCATGGCTCCAATTCATCCTCCAGTGTTCTCTATTCAGGAACCATGGGTGCCGCCATGGAGGGGGCCATCAACCATATTCCATCCATTGGATTTTCTCTGCTTAGTTTTGATCCCGATGCAGATTTCGGACCCTCACAAGAGGTTGCAAGAGCAGTGATCGGCCGTGTACTGGAAGAGGGACTTCCCATGGGGATCTGCCTGAATGTGAATATCCCGGAGGTATCCGATGGTGAGCTGAAGGGTATTAAGATCTGTAGCCAGGCCAACGGATTCTGGAAAGAGGAGTTCCAGAAACGGCAGGATCCCACGGGGAGGGATTATTACTGGCTTACCGGGTTTTTCCACAACCGTGAACCTGACGGGGAAAGAGAAGGGACTGATGAATGGGCCCTGGCGCATCATTATGCTTCGGTGGTTCCGGTAAATACCGATTTGACAGCCTATGCACTGCTGGCAAAAATGGGTCATTGGGAAAAATCGAGCGTGGAAGATGGCAGTCAGTAAGAGATTCGATTCAGTGGTCGCGGGACTCGTTACCGGACTGCTCCTTCCGTTTGTTACCCTGTTGATATTCTGGATTATCAGGTATGACGGAGGGCCGGGAGAGTTCCTGACATCCTTCCAGCGGATCGGGATGCTGAGTAAAATTGTTTCCCTTTCGGTCATCCCGAATCTCCTGCTGTTTTTCCTGTTTATCTGGACGGACCGTACATTTTCAGCCAGAGGCGTTATCTTTGCGACACTGGTGGTGGCCATGGTCATGCTGGTTCTAAAATTTTCCTGATTAGGCATGAAGTATTTCCTGATAGCCGGTGAAGCATCCGGTGACCTGCACGCTGCAAACCTGATGAAGGAGCTGATTCACCAGGATCCCCACGCCCGTTTCCGGTTCATGGGTGGTGACCTTATGCTGCAGGTTTCTTCCGGGATGGTGATGCATTACAGGGATACATCCTATATGATGGCCGATGTGTTTCTTCACCTTGGAAAGATATTCAGGAATCTGAGGAAGATTAAGGATGAACTGGTTCAATGGGAACCCGATGTGGTTATCCCGGTCGACTACCCCGGATTTAACATGAGGATCGCGAAATTCGCCTCAAAAAAGGGAATGAGGGTTTTCTATTTTATCTCTCCCAAAGTCTGGGCCTGGAAACAAAGGCGTGTAAAGGATCTTAAAAAGTATACCCGGCGGTTGTTTGTTATCTTTCCCTTTGAGGTGGCATTTTTTAAAAAGTTTTCACTGGAGGTTGAGTATTTTGGAAATCCGCTGTTGGATGGGGTAAGGCGGTTTCAAAGAGATTTTAAGGACCGCTGATTCCTGGAAAAGGGCACATGGATTTGATGACCGACCGGTGGTGGCGCTTCTGGCAGGTTCCCGTAAAAAGGAGATAGAGAACATGTTGCCGGAAATGGCCAGGGTAGCATCTGCTCATCCCGGTTTCCAGTTCGTGGTGGCCGGGGCTCCTTCCATCGATCCGGGGTACTATACCCCCTACCTGGAGGGAAGTAACCTGAAGATTGTATACGGCGAAACCTATGCTTTGCTGGCCACCGCTTATGCCGGGCTGGTCACCTCGGGGACTGCCACACTTGAGGCAGCGCTTTTCAATGTGCCCCAGGTGGTGATGTATCGCACTTCTGCCTTTGCCTATTCAATTGCAAAAAGGTTGGTTAAAATTGAATTCATCAGCCTTGTGAATCTGATTCTTAACAGAAAGGTGGTGGTTGAGGTGATTCAAAAAGATCTGTTCAGCCAAACAGAATCTGAACTTTCCCGTATACTGGATGACCCGGGTTACAGGGAGCGGATGATTAAAGCTTACAGGGAGTTGGGATTACTCATTGGTGAGGAGGGCGTTTCAGAAAGAATTGCAGGTCGTATGGTTGAATTGATAAAGGAGGAGAAGGTATGATGCGGAGTATGGTTTCAGCACTATTTTTTGTGATCCAATTGGTCCTGGTTGCACAACCCGTCCAGGTTGGATTGTACCAGGAACAACTGGTCACCAAGGCTGTGGTTTATTGTTCATCGGGTAGCTTTGCACTTGTCACCGACGGGGTTGAGAGGAGCATGCTGGAACCCAATGAGATTCTATACCTTACCCTGGAGCAGGGCAGGCTGAGGGTGCTTGATTCAGAGCGGGATTTCGGTTATGTAAAACAGATGGAGATCAGGGCCACTACACTGGATGCATTTTTCAGGATAAGACCCATTTCACCGGAACTCGAATCGAGGGTATATGATGATGACCTGGTGGTGATTGCCGGGGAACGCTTTCTCACGATGGTAAACCGGGTCGATCTGGACAAGTACCTTGCAGGGGTTGTCCAGACAGAGGCAGGTGTCAATGCCCACATAGAGTTCTATAAGGCGCAGGCCATCCTGTGCCGGACCTTTGCCCTGAAGCAGAATCTGCGACACGCCGGCGAGGGTTTCGGCCTCTGTGACGGAACGCATTGCCAGGCTTACAAGGGGAGAAGTAACATGAATCCGGTAATCCTGGAGGCAGTTCTTGCGACAACCGGCGTGGTTGCCGCCGATTTCAATTTCAGACTGATTGATGCAGCCTATCATGCCAACAGCGGGGGGCAAACCCAGCGCGCATCCGACGTGTGGATCACCGATGCCGACTACCTCCAGGCGGTTGTGGATCCCTACTCACTTCACCAGTCGAATGCCAAGTGGCAGGATACCATCTCATTCGCAGATTGGAAAGAATACCTGCGCAATAATGGAATGCAATCAATCGACCGGATTCCGAAGGAGATTATCTACGTGGAGCAAATGAGAAGAAAAAAATATTTTATCCTGGATAAGGATTCCATAAGGATGACCAAGATCAGGGAGGATTGGGGATTTCGTTCGGCTTTTTTTGATATGTTTCCCGAAGGTGACTCCGTCCTGGTATGGGGAAAGGGTTACGGACACGGGATAGGGATGAGCCAGGAGGGTGCCATGAAGATGGCAGTAGATGGCTTTACATACCAGGATATTCTGCAATTTTATTTCAATGAGATCCGTTTAATGGACTACAGGGATCTTCCGGCATCAAGCCTTTCCATTGCCCTTTTCGAATAAGCCTAAAATATGTGGACCCTTTTCAGGAAAGAGATACAGGGATTTTTCAGCAGCCTTACAGGTTACGTGGTAATCCTGGTATTTCTTCTGGTTAACAGCTCTTTTATCTGGTTATTCCGGAACCCTCTGAACCTGATCTCCGGTGGATACGCCACACTGGATTCTCTGTTTGCACTGGCTCCCTGGATCTTTCTGTTCCTTGTTCCGGCCATTACCATGAGAATGATATCCGAGGAGAGACGCTCGGGAACGATGGAGCTGCTGCGGACCAGGCCGGTGAGTGAATTCCAGATCATTTTTGCCAAATTTCTGGCCGCCTGGGTTCTTGTGCTGCTTTCCCTTGTTCCCACCCTGGTTTGGTTCTGGTCGGTTTCGCATATGGGCAACCCGGTTGGAAATATGGACATGGGCGGAACCTGGGGTTCATACCTGGGACTGCTTTTCCTGGGTGGAATCTATGCATCCATTGGAATCTTCTCCTCCTCCATTACAGGGAACCAGATTGTGGCATTTATTACTGCAGTATTGCTTTCGTTTATAATGTTTCAGGGTTTTGGATTCCTGGGTGACAGTGTAGGGTCCGGGAAAATGGCCCTGCTGGTTTCCCGCACCGGTATCGCTTTCCATTACAGCTCCATGAGCCGCGGAGTTCTCGATTCAAGGGACATGCTCTATTTCGCAGTGGTGATCGCCCTTTTCGTGCAGGGTTCCAGGATGGTTCTGCAGAGTCACACCTGGCAGCGTCGCAACCTGGTTGAACTTGCCTCCATCCTGATGGTGGTGGTGCTGGTTTCAGTGGGATCGGGAATGAAATTTTTCAGGATCGATCTTACCTCTGAAAAGAAATATACCCTCTCTCACAATACCAGGAAGGTCATGGAGAACCTGGATGGAGTTGTGTTTATAAGAATATACCTCGAAGGTGAGATGCCATCTGAATTTGTCAATTTCCGAAACCATATCCGGGACCTGATGGATGATTTCAGGGCCTGGGCAGGGGAGAAGCTGCAATATGAGTTTGTTAACCTCTATGATGAACCCGATGAGGAGATCCGCAGCCGGATGATCGGGCAGCTCTATGACCAGGGTTTGAACGTGACATCCATCCAGGTAAGTGACAGGGAGGGAGGTAAAACGGCCAGGATCCTTTTTCCCGGTGCGATGGTTTCCTACGGAAAATACACCATGCCGGTTAACCTGTTAAAGAATAATCCATCCCTCACCCACGAAATGAACCTGAATCATTCCATTCAGACCCTGGAATACGAGTTTATGAAGGCCATTCACAGTCTCACGATGGAGGAGGTTCCCCGAATTGCCTTTATCGAAGGGCACGGTGAACTGGATTCGCTGCAGACCTTTAGTCTGATGGACGAGCTCAAGAATTTTTTCCAGGTGGACCGGGGTTATATCAACGGGAATATGGAAGTGCTGAAGAATTACAAGGCTTTAATCGTGGCACGTCCCACCCGGATGTTCAGTGAGGCAGATAAATTTGCACTTGATCAGTACATCATGGGCGGAGGGAAGGTCCTTTTCTTCCTGGATCCGGTAAACCCGTTTGCCGACAGCCTCACCGGGGGAACAACGGTGGCCCTGGCCAACCAGGTGGGATTGGAGGATCTCCTGTTCAAATATGGAGTCAGGATTAACTACAACATCGTTGCTGATCTGCAGTGCAGCGCGGTTCCGGTGAATACTGCATCAACCGGTGAACAACCCCGGTTCAGCCTGATGCCATGGGTCTATCATCCCCTTTTGACTGGCAATACCCAGCATCCGGTTTCCAGGGGTCTAAATGATGTGAAGGCTGAATTCGCTTCATCGATGGATACGGTGGCAACAGGAAACCGTGAGGTTTCTGCGACTGTCCTGCTATCCACCTCAGAGAGCAGCAGGAGCAGGGATGTTCCGCTCTACCTCAGCATGGAGGAGGTAATGGTTCAGCCCGATCCTGCACTTTATAAGGATTCCGGACTCCCGGTTGCCGTGCTGCTTGAGGGAATTTTTACATCACTCTATAAAAATTACCCGGTTCCATCAGGGGTATATCCCACTGGTTCAGAGGTATTGCCTCAAAGCCTGCCCACTTCAATCCTGGTGGTGACCGATGGGGACATTCCTGCCAATGCAGTGAGCCTGGACCAGGGGTACCTCCGGCCCGAAAAACTGGGCTATGACAAATATACCAGGCAGACTTTCGGAAATCTTGAGTTCGTGATGAATGCGATCAACCAGATGACCGATGAGGCCGGGATCATGGAGCTCAGATCGAGAGAGTTCAAACTCCGGTTGTTGAACAGGGAGATCACTTCACAGAGGGAGAGCCTGGTATTCTGGAAGCTGATAAATTCAATTTTACCGATGCTCCTGGTAATAATCCCGGGTATCATCCTGCAGTTTGCAAGAAGAAGAAGATACAGCCATTAATATGAGATTCAGGAGATATACAGGAGTTGTCTTATTCCTCCTTGTGATTGCAATCCTGCTGTTCCTTTTTGTGAATCCGCGGGGGTCCATGCGAATGAAGAGCAGTCAGATGCTTCTTTCCGACCCGTTGAAAATCGACCGGGTCCGCATTGCCGGTGCAAACGATACTGTCGTCCTTACCAGATCAGGGGAAACCTGGATGCTCCCCGGGGCAGAGAGAGCAAACCAGGTTGCGGTGGAGAATCTCCTTTTTGCTGCCCAAAGGCTGCAGGTGGACGCGATCCAAACCGACCCTCCGGGAGGGGACCACAAAGTCGTAAAAGAGGTCTCGTTTTTAAACAATGAAAAACCGGTTTTGCAATATACATTGATGGACCGGGATGGTCGTTTACTGCTTCTGCTTCCGGGTGCTGAAAAGGCATTCGCGGTATCGCTGCCCGGCTTCCCGGAGCTTGAACTGATCCGGGTTTTTTCCGATTCACAGAATCACTTCAGGGAACATATGCTCATTGAGCTGCTTCCGGTGGAGATCAGGCAGATTGAGGTTGAGAAAAGAGGATATCCTGCATTCAGATTTACAAGGGACCAGTATGATGAGATGATTTGTGAATTGCCCGGAAGCGATAGCCTGCTGTCCATGGAACTCATTGACAAAGAGTCTGTCCGAATGCTATTTACCTATTTTACCTCCATCAGGTATGAAGAGAAGGCAGATCTGCAACTTGTGCCTTCCGAAGAGGAGATGAAGGAGCGGTGGCTGGCCAGGATCTATGTGGAATCCGAACAGGGTGAGAGGCATACCCTGCAGGTCTATTCCCTTCCCGGAGATGCAGGGGAGAAAGATCATATGTTCAGGGCGATGGTATTCCACAATAACAGTACGGAACCACTTGTAATAAACTACATTTACCTGGATGTTCTGATGCGGGGTTTGCCGGCTTATTTTGGGGATAACCCGTTGCGGCATTGACGTTTTTTTTTTGTATAATTGATGGATTATTGATATACATTTTTAAAAAAGCAAACACTCATGAAATTTGTTGTCTCCAGCATGGAACTGTTGGGTCATCTTCAGGCCATCAGTCGTGTGATCAGTTCAAAAAATACACTCCCAATTCTGGACAATTTCCTGTTTTCCCTGGAGGAAGGGAAATTGGAGATCACTGCTTCGGACCTGGAATCAACCCTGATTACCCAGATCCACCTGGAGAATACAGATGGAACAGGGGTTATTGCAGTGCCGGCACGTATTTTAACCGATACCCTGAAGGAGTTTCCCGACATCCCGCTGACCTTCGAGATTAACACTGAGATGCTGACCATTGTCATTCAGAGTGAGAATGGTAAATTTTCCATCATGGGTCAGAACGGGGCTGAGTTTCCGCAGATGCCGGTGATCAAGGACGACCAGAAGCAACATTTAGAGCTTGAACGGGATCTTCTTCAATCAGGGATCATCAGGACACTGTTTGCTACGGCAGATGATGAGCTGAGACCGGTAATGAACGGAATTTTTCTGGAACTTACCCCGGATGACATCACATTCGTAGCTTCCGATGCCCACAAGCTGGTACGCTACAAAAGAACCGATGCTTCTGCCTCGGGTGTATCAAGTTTCATTCTGCCCAAGAAGCCCGCTGCCTTATTGAAGAATATCCTGCCCAGGGAGGAGAATAAAATTGTACTTGAGTTTGATGACCGGAATGCATCCTTTACACTGACCAGCTACAAACTGGTTTGCCGCCTGGTGGAGGGGAACTACCCAAGCTACAATTCAGTGATTCCCACCAACAATCCCTTTAAGATGACAATCGACCGGCTTGCTCTTTACAACGCGCTTAAAAGGGTATCGGTCTTTTCAAACCAGGCCAGCAATCTGGTTAAACTTTCGTTTAAAGGAAATTTGCTGAATATTTCAGCACAGGATATCGATTTTTCCATCTCGGCCAACGAAAGGCTCAGTTGTCAATATGAAGGAGAGGATATGGAGATCGGGTTCAAATCTACCTTTCTCATTGAGATACTTGCTAACCTTTCATCGCCGGATGTGATCCTCGAGATGAGTGATCCCACAAGGGCCGGCATTATTCTTCCCAGCGAAACCGGGAATGAGAACGAAGACACGCTCATGTTGCTGATGCCCATGATGATCAATTATTAAGGGATGAGGCTTAATCTGAAGAATCCCATTATTTTTTTCGATCTGGAGACCACCGGAATTAACGTTGGCTCTGACAGAATCGTGGAGATCTCATACCTGAAGGTCGATCTTCAGGGCCATGAAACCTCCAGGACCCTGAGGGTTAATCCGGGCATTCCCATCCCTGCTGAGGCCACCCAGATCCATGGCATTACTGACGATGATGTGAAGAATTCACCCGGTTTTAACGAAGTTGGAAAAACCATTGCCCGGGAATTTGAGGGTTGTGACCTGGCCGGATATAACTCGGTAAAATTTGACATCCCCCTGTTGGCGGAGGAATTTCTGAGGGCAGGCATTGAAATTGACCTGAAAAGAAGAAAGTTTGTGGATGTGCAGGTGATCTTCATGAAGATGGAGCAGAGAACCCTCGCGGCAGCATACAAATTCTTCCTGGGAAGAGAGTTTGCCGATGCCCATTCTGCAGAGGCCGATACCAGGGCTACCTATGAAATTCTTCAGGCTCAGCTCGACCGCTACTCCAACCTGGAGAACGATATTGGAAAACTGGCCGATTTTTCTGCACATAACCGAAATGTGGATTTTGCAGGCCGGATTGTTTTAAACGATGAGGATGTGGAGGTATTCAATTTTGGAAAGCACAAGGGGAAAGCTGTCACAGATGTTTTTGCCCAGGATCCCGGCTATTATGGATGGATGATGAACGGTGATTTTCCCCTCTACACCAAAAAAGTCCTCACGAACCTAAAGCTCAACTCCAATAAGAAATAGCCATGAAGATCATCTGCATTGGAAGGAATTATGTGGCACATGCAAAGGAGCTGAACCATGATGTTCCTACTCAGCCGGTATTCTTTATGAAACCCGATTCAGCGCTGGTGATCGACAACCGACCTTTTTTCTACCCCGATTTTTCCACTAATGTGCACCATGAACTGGAGGTGGTTATACGTATCGACCGGCTTGGACGGAGTATTGAGGAGCAGTTTGCCAACAGATATTTCAGCGAAGTTGCCCTGGGTGTTGATTTTACAGCCCGTGATCTGCAGGACGAGATGAAGAAGAAAGGGCTTCCCTGGGAGATAGCCAAGGGGTTCGACTACTCGGCTCCGGTGAGTCAGTTTTTCCCGGTTTCAAAATTCAGGGATATCCACGATCTCTCCTTCCGCCTGGATCTGAACGGCACCACAGTCCAGGATGGGAAAACCTCCCTGATGATCTTTTCCTTTGAGAAGATCATTGCCTATGTTTCCCGTTTCATGACTCTGAAAACCGGCGATCTGATTTTTACCGGCACTCCTGCCGGTGTTGGACCCGTATCGGTGAACGACAGGCTTGAAGCTTACCTGGAAGGTGAGAAGCTGATGGACTTCCCCGTCAAATAATGGAAAAGGTGGAGTACACCCTTCACCGGATCTCCCTGGTCAATGTATCAGCTTATTTGATTTTCAGGCCGGGCGAGGCAATCATGGTGGATTGCGGCAACAAAGGTTCGGAGGTAAAGATCATCGAAGAGATGAACAGGTTGGGACTTCGACCTGCAGAACTCAGGCTCCTCATTCTGACACATGCACACTTCGACCATGCCGGTTCGGCCAAACGATTGAAGGAGCTTACCGGATGCCGGATCATGGTTCACCGCAAAGAAGCATCCAGGTTGGAAGCAGGATTCACGCCAATCCCCTCGGGGACCCGCTGGAAAGCCAGGGTATTGGTGGCCCTGGGCAGGACCTTTGCAAAAGGATTGATGAAATACCCGCCAGCCATTCCCGATCTCCTGGTGGAAGAATCGGCCAGTCTTGTCGAATTTGGATTTCCCGGCCGGGTCATTCACACCCCAGGGCACACCCCGGGTTCGGTAGTGGTGTTTATGGAGGGTGGTGTAATGATGGCAGGAGATACCCTTTTCGGGGTGCCGGGAAAGAGAATATTCCCCCCCTTTGCAGAGGACCGGTCCGGGCTATTGAAGAGCTGGAAGATGATCAGCGGATTGGATGTGAAACTCTTCTACCCTGCTCATGGCCGAAGCCTTAGCCGTGCCGTATTCATGAATGAATTTGAAGTACTGATCAACAGCCGCTAAGCACCCGCTAACGGGCACTGCTCCTGAGGTATTGGTTCAGGGTATCGAATACCTCCTTTTTCTGTTCGGCAGGCATGTTATTGATACGGGTCCTGTGAGAACCACCTTCTTTATAGAATATTTTCGATTCGGTATCTCCCGTATCGGCTACGGCTGTGGCAGACCATGTGTCATTTTCACCGTAAATATAGATAAAGCGTTCTGCCTCCCGGCTAAGATACCTTTCCACATCGGCCGAAAGCGTAGAATCGAAGGTAATCTCAATCTCTGCAGGAAGGGTAAAGGTGAATACCGGGTTGGTTACGTGCCTGATGTATTTTTCAAACTCCTTCAGGTCGTATCCGTAGTAACCCATTTCGGTCAGTGCCTGGTAAAAAAAGGGCCTCTGTTCCAGGATCGCCTCATCGGAAAAGTAGTCAAACCCGGCTACCCGGTTCATATGGTCCACAAATTCCATCGGACTGGCACCCCGGCCGGGGATCTTGCCCGCCGGAACATATCCCCACTGCCAGAATGCAAAAGAGTATTCCAGCACACAATACTCAAATGCCTTCTCCAATCCGCCGGCAATTTCGTAGGTATATCCCTTTTCCTCTGAAAACTCCCTGAATGCAGGGAGATACCGTTCCTGGTAATGGAGGGCTGTTTTCTGAAATTGTTTCACCTTTCTGCGGTCGCGGGTGCTTCCCACCTGGTCCAGGAAAGCGTATATTCTTTTGTCCTCCACCCCAAAGTTAAGTGGCGCCACATAGGGGACCCTTACATCCACATCATCAGGATAATAGTAGCTGTGGTACATTACGGTTTGTCCGCCTTTACTGATCCCTGTTGCAATCCACTGGCCCGGGTAAAGTGCTTTGAATGCTTCGATGATACGGTGGTAGTCCGAGGCTGCCTGCCAGGTATCCAGGTACTCCCATTGTATGCTGTCGGGCCGGCTCCTGCCGAAATAGCGGTGCTCGACCATCACCTGGTTGCACCGGAGCGCTGCTGCCAGTTCCGATGTGTAGTAGTAATTTGCATCATACCCTTCGGTTACAAGGACAACCGGAAGGCCCGGATCGAAATGAGAAAGGTAGATTCGCTGCTTGAAGCCCGGTCCCTCAGGATTGCGGTGGTCAAGGGGTTGTTCGAAAAGAAATTCCACGATGGAGTCATAGTTTGATTCGCTCTTCAGCAGGCGAATCTCCTTAGCTTCAATTTGCTCCAGGAACTCATCCAGATGGGTGACAGAAACTGCAGGAAGCAGGAGAAATATGAGAACATACCCTGTAACAAAGATCTTTTTCATATGCAGCTAAAAATAGTAATATTTAAGGCAATGTGCAACCGGGATGCTTATCGGTCCAACCTGTAAACGGGGTATCGCATATAGGTGGGTTCCGACCATTGAGATCGTTCATAGATGTATCTGAGTTGCAGGTATGGATTTGCTGCAAAAGCAGAATCGGTCTGCTGTTTCAATCTAAAATCCAGCGCCAGTGATTCATCTGTTTGAAGCAACTGAAAGGCAGTCTCCTCGAATATATAGGGCGAGAAGTATTCATTTCTGAAGAGAATCTCATCAAAAAAATTCCAGCTGAAAAATGAATCGTACCCCTGGGGCTCGAGGGTTTGTACCAGGTATTCAATGGCCTTCTGCCGGGTGGGAATAATCCAGTCACCTGCCATAAACCGGATCGGTTCCCTTTTTTTGCGCAGGGTCACATCCTGGTGCCAGTAATGGCCGTTGTATGGCCGCTCCGAAGTCTCATAGCCTTCAATATAACTGACCTCTACCTCCATCACTGTATCGCGGTCAAGCCTGGTCATCTCAACCTGGTTCAGCAGAAGGCGGTCAATCACTTCGGACCATGCCGAGGGAATGAGGTATTGATCAGGAACTGTTGCAGTGACCTGAGATTTAAAGAAGCGGTAATAGGGAATCTCTCTTTCCCACGATTCGCTGCGGTCATACCAGAGCCGTTCATGACCGGTTACCAGGCTGGGTTTGGTTTTAGCCACATACCCTTTGAAACTGATCCAATCATATCGGCTGGTATCCAGATCCCATTGAAGCACAAATTCCCTGCAGTCCAATTTTTCTTTCCACGCACGCTCTTTTACTGATAGGATCTCATCACGATGCGTATCCGAAAAACGGAGCGCTTCCCTGAGCAGGTACCAGGTGGAGAGTACCCGGTCGCTGAAGGGTTTGAACATGTGGGTCTCCACGGTAAAGGAGAGGGTGTTGTAAAGGCTGCAATAGCCCGAAGTGTACCTGGGGTAGTCGAGGAAGCCGATAATACCGTGATCCGGCGTCTGGTGGTAGCTCCAGACATAAGGGCTCATCTCATAGGGAGTGGCCTTCATGGATTCAAAGAGAAAGGGTTTTACATGCTTTTCAAGGTATTCGGCCTGGGATGGCTGGAGTCTCTGTTCATGACAGTTGATGAGCGTGATGACATAGGGGTAATCGGCTCCGTCGGAGGTATGGGTGTCCACAAAAAGATCAGGCTCCCACTCTCTCAGTACACGGGTCAGGGATTGGGTGTTTCGCGAGTCCAGTTTGATGAAATCCCTGTTCAGGTCCAGGTTTCGGGCATTACCTCTGAAACCTTGCTCCACCGGTCCGTTCTGATTGGCCCTGTTGTATTTCCCCCGGTTCAGGGCACCTCCGACGTTGAAAACCGGGACGATAATCACCACCGTATTTTCAAGGAATTCAGCGTATGGGTCTGACCCGGACAGCAATCCGGAGGCCAGTTTAAGACTTGCATCGATGCCACAGGGTTCACCGGGATGGATTCCGTTATTTATAAACAGAATGGTTTTACCGGTCTGCCTCGCTTCTGCCGGGGTAAACAGCCGATCCTTTGAAATGATAAACAGGTGCAGGGGTTTGCCGGCATCAGTCATACCTGCTTCCACCAGGATAGCCTCTTCATACTGTCCATCCATCCACTCATACATTTGGATCGCCTCCTCCCAGGTGAGGGTCTCATTTTGTTCATAACGAAGCTTCACCTGTCCATATCCCTGTATTTGGATGGTAAGAAGTAAGATTTGGAGGGCAAAAAAGCAGTTAACCGCCGTTTTTTTCCAGTTCATTGTGGAGTTTTTTAAAATAGTTATTTACGATTCCTCCTGAAAGGGCGATCTCCGGCCGATCGGTGAACTCCTCCGGCCTTACTTCAGCTTCAACCGAAAATGCCCGGATATGATTGACAACACCCAGCTCTCCCCACTGAATCTTTCCAGGATCCGCCATCAGCAACAGTTGCTGGTTATAGAGATTGAAAAACTGCTCGATCAGATCGTAGTCGCTCAAACAGGAATCGGTTAAGGCAGGGTAAGCTGCACAACTCTTCTCTATGTTTTTAAAACGCCTCCTTGCATTGGATAAGACTTTCATCCCCAGCAACCTGGCAGGAATCCCTCTTTTAAGGTAGATTTCGCTGTACCTGTAAATTCCGATGATGCCCAGGGCATCAAGATCATCGGCAATGGAGAGGACTCCCATCATACCGGGTGGTACTCCTGGCTTCAAAACCTGGTAAACACAGCGCGCCTTGGAATCGTGGTGCCCGATAACGCTCAGCACCTCTTTGAAACGGACCGGTTCACACATCCGGACCTCTTTTATAAAATTCCGCAGGATTTCCCTGCTGAATCTTCCATGATTTTCGCCGGGGTCGCGGACCATCCCCGTATCATGGAACCAGGATGCGAGCAGTAAACCCTCCACAAGGCCCCGATCAGCCACTGTATTGTACCTCTCAAGTTCCAGGAGCAGGGATTTGCAGTTGTTCCAGACCCGCGAGTGATGTCCCTGGTCGTGGGAGGGAATGAATGTCTTTCTGAATAGTTCTGCAGTATAGGGCTGTACCTGTTCCAGCCACCTCTCCTCGGCACATTCAATTTGTCCGGTGATCGAACTGTTCAATTTCAATCAACTTACCCTGGTTAATTTCAGCATATTTGTTTTTCCTTTATCAAGGAGGGGGATGCTGCCTACATGTACAACCAGGTCACCCTTCTTCAGGTGGTTCTGAGATACCAGGAACTCCTCGGTATATTCGATATATTCATTGATGTTTTGACATTCCCCAAAATAGAAGGCCCGGACCCCCCAAACCAGGGAGAGGTCACGCAGAAGGTCCTCATTCATTGTGAAGGCGAAGATCGGTGCTTTGGGGCGATGGGAGCTGATCTTTATAGCCGTGAAACCTGAATGTGTGAGGGTGACAATGGCTGCAGCATCCACATGTTCCGCCAGCCGGGTGGCATTATAGCAGATCGATTCTGCCAGGAAAGAGTCCTCCTTCATCCTGGGCTTGTGCTTTCGGTAGTAGATATACTCTTCGGTCTCCGTGGAGTCGATAATCTTCTGCATGTTGATGATCGTCTGGACCGGGTACTTCCCTACCGATGTTTCCCCGCTCAGCATCACTGCATCGGCCCCGTCCAGTACCGCGTTGGCAACATCATTGGCTTCTGCGCGGGTGGGAGTGGGGTTACTGATCATGCTCTCCATCATCTGGGTGGCCACAATGACCGGTTTTGACAATTCATGGCACTTTTTAATAATGCTTTTCTGAATAACAGGAACCCTGTTAAACTCCACCTCTACACCCAGGTCTCCCCTGGCGACCATAATTGCATCGGCCGCTTCGATGATCTCGCTGATCTCTTTCAGCGCCTCGGGTTTCTCGATCTTTGCAATGATACCGGCGTTGTTGGGGTGAGCTTTCACAATTTTTCTCAGATCGCTTATATCTTTCTTCTTTCTGACAAAGGAGAGCGCGATCCAGTCTACCTTCTGATCCAGCACAAATTGTGCATCCTCGATATCCTTTTCGGTAAGACTGGGCAGAGATACCCGGGTGTGGGGGAGGTTTACTCCCTTTTTGGTGGAGAGCGGTCCTCCTGCTATTACCTTTGTGATTACGCGGTCCGTCCCATTGGATTCGATTACCTCAAACATCAGCTTTCCATCATCCACAAGGATCATTTCACCGGGGGTTACATCTGCAGGCAGCTTTTCGTAGCTCAGGTAGGCCTGATCCTTTGTTCCGGTGCAGGGGGTGGTCACAAAGGTAAATTGTTGCCCCTCCTCGAGCATGACACGATCGTTTTCCATGATCCCCACACGGAGTTTGGGACCCTGCAGGTCGGCCAGGATGGCCACATTGGTGCCAAGCTTCTTGTTGAGTTCGTTAATACATTTGATGGTTTCCAAGTGCTCCTCGTGGGTGCCATGAGAGCAGTTGATCCGGCAAACATCCACCCCTTCGTGAAACATTTTTTCGAGGATCTCCTTGTTCCGTGTGGCCGGTCCCATGGTTGCAATTAACTTGGTATGTGATCGTTCGTGACGCATGATGAAAACGGGTTAATACATAAACAGCGTCTCAAAGGTATGGCTATTCACGGGATTCTGAAAGAACAGGGTTTTAAAAATCGTTACATGAAGCTCCTCAGGAGCCTGATCTCCTCAGCCCACCGCGTATCATCGGGAGTTTCGAGGATCAGGGGAATCCCGTCAAAACGCGGATCTTTCATGATCCACCTGAAGGGATCGATTCCAATAAAGCCCTCGCCCAGACTCTCGTGCCGGTCGACCCTCGTCCCCAGCTCTTTTTTCGAATCATTCAGATGCATCCCTTTCAGGAATTCAAAGCCGATCACACTGGCGAATTTTTCAAAACTCTCCTCAAAGGCTTCATGGGTTCTCAGGTCATATCCTGCAGTAAATGCGTGACACGTATCGATGCAGACACCCACACGATCCTGATCTGCAACCAGGTCAATGATTGCTGCAATCTGTTCGAAGGTGTAACCCAGATTGGAACCCTGTCCTGATGTGTTTTCAATCACCGCCATCACGCCGCTGGTCCGGTCCAGTGCCTGGTTGATAGATTGTGCAATGAGGCCGATACACTCCTTGTCACCTGTTTTTTTCAGGCTGGCCCCCGGATGGAAATTAAGGCGGTCGAGTCCCAGTTGTTCACATCGCTGCATCTCGTCCAGGAAGGCTGCCCTCGATTTTTCAAGAGGTTCCTGATCAGGGTTTCCCAGGTTGATCAGGTAGCTGTCATGGGGCAGAATCTGTTGAGGGGTGTACCCCGACTCCCTGCAATTCTGTTTAAAAGTTACAATGCTCTCCCTGGAAAGGGGGGGAGCAGCCCATTGTCGCTGATTTTTGGTGAACAATGCAAATGCCGTAGCCCCGATCTCCCTTGCATGAAGCGGCGCGTTTTCCACCCCTCCGGAAGCGCTCACGTGAGCACCTATGTATTTATTCTTCACTGAGCACTGAGCACTGATGCTTTCACTGAGCACTGTCCCCTGTCCCCTGAGCACTATATCCCCTGGGGTTTCTGACCCAGGAGAATTTCGTCGATCATCTTGCGGAACATCTCTTTGGTCTCCTCCGGAGTCTGAGCGATTCCATTACTCATAGTTGGTCTGCCATCCTGGGGAACAAAAAGAAATGCCGGGATACTCTGTATGCCGAACACCGAGGCAAGTTCACCCTCTTTCTGGGTGTCCACTTTATAAATGTGGATTTTACCTTCATACTCTTTGGCCAACTCTTCAAGGATAGGGGCTGCAATACGGCAGGGTCCACACCAGTCAGCATAGAAATCGATCAGGGCAGGCTTGTCACCTTCATAAACCCATTCGGTCTGGTTCTTCTCATAATTCATGACCTTTTCCAGGAAATCCTGCTTGGTCAGTTTTACCGGCTTCCCGGACTCGTCCGAACCATTAGCAGGAGCCGGGGTATCACTAACAAGTTTGTTCTTTTCAATACCTTCGCCGGATTCTTTCAATGAAGAGGCCGATCCGCTGTTGCATGAAAAGAGGAGAAGAGAAACGGCAGCTATACTCAATATTATTTTTTTCATATCGGTTCAATTAAATGGTTACGCTAAGTACTTCCGAAATTGCCTGTCTGAAAGTCTCTTTGGGAAGAGCACCCATGGCCATTTGTGGCTGTCCCTCTTTGGGGATGAACAGCAGGGAGGGGATACTCTGTATGCCGAATACAGATGAGAGTTCACGCTGCTCTTCTGTATTTACCTTATAGATATCCAGTTTGTCGCCATACTCATCCTTCAGCTCTTCCAGAAGCGGGGCGATCATCTTGCATGGTCCGCACCAGTCGGCATAGAAATCGATGATGGCCGGGGTCTTCCCTTCAAATTTCCACTCTTTGTTGGCTTCGTAGTTGAATACCTTCTCTTTAAATGTCTCGGTTGTCAAATGCTCAAGTTTCATGATTCTTATTTTATTTGGTTTATATTCTGACGTAAAAGTAGGACAAGCCTTACACCCGCACTGTAACTTTAGTCACAAACAGGGAATATACCCTAATGATTCCCCGTATAGGACATGGCGTGGTTAAGGTAATTCACCAGCGGGTAGAGTCCCCTGAAATCATCAGTTAGCCGAAAAACGATTTGATTGCCAGAGAGTTGCGAGTCTGTATAATTGCGGGAAAAAATATAGTGTTTGTATTTGACCTCTTCGATGTATTTAAAGTCCGGGGGGAATCCGGCTGGTCCTTTTTTAAGCATATCTTCCTTTCCGCCTCGTTCATATTTCTTCTGTGAAAGCAGATCGCGGATGACCTCCAGGTAGGCTTCCGGATGGTAAATAATCTCCTCCCGGATCAGTTTCAATTGCTCTGCAGGGGGCATCCAAACCCCTGCAGCTATAAATGATTTTCCCGGTTCCAGGTGAAAATAGTAACCGGCATCGGTCGATTTCCTGCCCCCTTTGGTCATCCAGCATCCGAAATGAGTCTTATAAGGCGATTTGTCTTTTGAGAAACGGACATCTTTATAAATGCGAAAAATACTCTGCTTTGCATCAAGTCCCTCTAGTGAGGGGTCAAAACTGCTGATTCCGGCGATCAGTGAAGTGGCAAGCTCTCTGAACTGGTCCAGGGATTCCTGGTATCTTCCCTTGTTTTGGGCGAACCATTCACGTGTATTGTTCTTGTTCAGATCGGTCAGAAATGCAAATATCTGCTTCATCTTTTTACTTTAAAACATGACCACAAGTTATAAAGTTCAATGGATATTGCTATTTTTAAAAAACAGTCGCCCTTTTGCAGACAGAATGGAGAATAAAAAATCGAACATACCCAATGAACTGATCTCCCCCTCCGGGGAGTTTATTGAAGCATCGAACCAACTCGGCCTGGACTGGTGGTTCTGGAACAAGCTGGAGAAGAAGCTGATGCTGAGTCCCAATTTGCTCTCCATACTGGGTTATACCATGGAGGAGTTTGATCCCTCTGATCCTTTCATCTATAAGAACATTCATCCCGACGACAGCAGGGATATGGTGGACCGTGTCCGACAAATGATCGATGGAGAGGAGCAGCGCTATGAGTTTGAATTCAGGGTCAGGGATAACAACGGGGAGTGGAAATGGTTTTACACCCGGGGTACGGTGCTGGCCCGTGATGGGTCTGGAAAGGCAACCCTGATTGGGGGGATCACCATGGATATGTCGGGTAAATACAAGACATTGGTTTCCAGGGCTGAAGAAAATGAACGGCTATACCGGACCCTTTTTGATGCGGCCGATGATGCCATCGGTCTTTTTACCCTGGACAGGAAGGTTATCCTGATGAACCCGGCATTCTCTGAAATATTTGGGTATTCACTTGAGGAGTTCATTGAGCAGGAATGGACGGATCTTATACATCCGGAAGACAGGACCGAAATGGAGGCCCTGGAATTGCAGTTTATGCAAAGTGGCAGTCTATCGTTGGATTACAGGGTGAAGCATAAATCCGGGGTGTATCTCTTTGTCTCTTCAAAATATGTACTCATACCGTCGGAGGGAGAAGAACCCGGCATGATTATGACCATCATCAGGGATGTGTCTGATCGGAAAAAGGCTTTGGCAGAGCTGGAGATGGCAAAAAGGCGGGCAGAGGAGAGCGATAAGCTTAAATCAGCATTTCTGGCCAACATGTCCCATGAGATCCGCACTCCCATGAACTCGATCGTAGGGTTCTCCAACCTGCTGGTAAATCCCGGCCTGGATGAAGCTGCCCGGAATATGTACGTACATCGAATCGTGCGTAACTCCGAGTTGCTGCTTGCCCTGATATCCGACATCATTGATCTGGCCAAGATCGAAAGTAACCAGCTTCCCCTGATCTATGGAAGACAGAAGCTCTCGGTATTGGTCGCAGAGATGAAACAGTATGCTCTGGATGAAACCACCCGAATGAAAAAAACAGGTATAGAAATTGTAACCGAGGAACCGGAGGATGATTGCGAAATTGAAACAGATGTGATACGGATCTCCCAGGTAATGAAAAACCTTGTTAACAACGCCATCAAGTTTACCGAGTCGGGAATGCTGCGGATCGGTTGCAGGAAAGCCGATTCAGAGCATAATATCATTCTTTTTGTGGAGGATACTGGGGTGGGAATCTCCGCCCAGAATTTCAACCTGATTTTTGACCAGTTCAGGCAGATTGATGGTTCCAATACAAGGAAGTTTGGGGGGACCGGACTGGGTTTGGCCATATGTAAGAAATTGGTGGAGATGATGGGGGGAAGGATTTGGGTGGAATCGACCGAGGGAATGGGTGCCCTGTTCCGGGTCGAACTGCCCCGAAAAGCAATCCTTTTAGAGGATACGGCCATCAGAAGAAAACCTGAAAAAAGTCTGGTTTCAGATCCGGGAAGAGGTATGAAAGTAATGGTAGTGGATGATGAACAGGATTCGCTGGAGCTGTTTCATGAAATCCTTTCGGGAATGGGACATGAGGTGGTCAAAGCAAGTTCGGGTTTTGAGGCCTTGCAGTTATTGGAGAAGAACCCTCCGCCCGATGTGGTGTTTATGGATGACCAGATGCCTGTATTGAGTGGCACAGAAACCATGAAAATCATCAGGGAGCGGTATGGCACGGTGAAAGTGGTGGTCCAGTCGGCCCATGCACTGGTGGGGGACCGTGCCAGGTTCCTGAAACAGGGATTTGATGCCTACCTGCCCAAACCATTCTCCTTTGAGCAGCTTAACGATATTCTTTCCCTTTTCCCGGCGGGTTAATAAATATTTCCGTCTGTCCAAATAAATGCTATTTTTGGAGGCATGCAAAAGATCAATGAATTCCTCCTGTTTCTGAATGGTTACCTTGGCGGCCACCAGTGGTTTGTCTATTTCCTGCTGGGTACCGGCGTTTTTTTTACACTCTACCTGGGATTACCCCAGTTCAGGTATTTCGGCCATGCACTCCGGATTGTAAAAGGCCGGTATGATAAGAAAGGTGATGTGGGTGATACTTCCCATTTCCAGGCACTCACCACTGCATTAAGCGGAACTGTGGGTACCGGAAATATTGCAGGGGTTGCCCTTGCAATCCATCTTGGAGGTCCCGCTGCACTTTTCTGGATGCTGGTTACGGCGTTACTGGGCATGTGTACCAAGTTCGTTGAGGTTACCATATCGCATAAATACAGGGACATTCTTCCCGACGGATCGATCTCCGGGGGCCCCATGTACTATATGAAAAAAAAGATAAACATTACCACCAGAAGCGGGAAGATCATCAGGACTGGGGCCGTTCTTGGCGGTTTTTTTGCATTTGCCACCATCCTTTCATCTTTCGGTACCGGCAGTCTTCCCCAGATTAACAGCATCTCTGAGTCGATGTTCACCTCTTTCGGGATCAACCATGCGCTGACAGGTGCGATCCTTGCCGTGGTGCTTGGACTGGTTATCATTGGCGGAATCAGGCGAATTGCAAAAGTAACAGCCACCCTGGTACCTTTGATGGCAATATTTTACCTGATAGGCTCATTCCTGGTGATCTTCACAAATTACCATAATATTCTGCCTGCCATTGCCTCCATCTTTACCAATGCCTTTACCGGGAGCGCAGCAGTAGGCGGTTTTCTGGGTGCCGGGTTCGCATTCACTTTTAATAAGGGAGTGAACCGGGGGTTATTCTCCAATGAGGCCGGACAGGGGTCAGCTCCCATTGCACACAGTGCAGCCAGGGCACATGAACCCGTATCTGAGGGAATGGTAGCCATTTTAGAGCCTTTTGTCGATACCATCATCATCTGTTTCCTGACCGGTTTGGTTCTGCTCACTTCCGGAGTCTGGAACGAGAAAGTAGAGAACAGGTTTCAGCAGGCCGATCTTGTGATCCTTGATGGTTCCTATTCCGAATCGCAAAAAGCACACCAGATTTTGCTCAGCCGCGCCTTCAGCAACGATACCACCCTTGCATATTTTACCGGGACAATTCAGGTCACTGATGGAGAAGTTGTGACCCCCGGGATTACCATAATTCATTCAGAGTCTTTTGCAGATCATGTGCAGGTCACCAGGGGAACAAAGAAATATACAGGCCCAGTGCCTGTTTCCGGTGGCACCGTTCAATTCAGTGAACTGGGTAACGAAGAGGGAGAGGTCTATTTCCAGGGTGAATCGCTGGTCCATAGTGCAGCGCTGACCACCCAGGCATTTAAACGGAGTATCATAGGTGACTGGGGACAATATATTGTCTCCATCGGGCTCCTGCTTTTCGCTTTCTCCACAGCAATCTCCTGGTCCTATTACGGGGACAGGGCAGTTATATACCTGTTTGGTACCAGATATGTGATCATCTACAGGCTGGTCTATGTGGTTGGGTTTTTCCTGGCCTCATTTACCGACACAACAATCGTTTGGAACCTCTCCTATATCACCATAGCTATTATGACCATTCCAAACCTCTTCGGAATACTGGTACTCCGCAGGGATATCAAAGGCACCATCAGGCAGTACTGGGTAGATTTCAAAAAGGAGTGGCCGGAAGAGAAGATTCCTTTGGGAAGTTAAACGGATTTCAATTCAAGGAGCGCGATATTCTCCACATGATGGGTATGGGGAAACATATCCACCGGCTGTATTTTTATTACCTCATAGGAATCACCCATCATCTCCACATCCCGCGCCTGGGTGGCAGGGTTGCAGGAGACGTAAACGATACGTTGCGGTGCAATCCTCAGGATTTGCTCCACAACCTTCGAATGCATGCCGGACCTGGGCGGATCAGTGATAATTACATCGGGCTTTCCGTGCTCATTCATAAAATTGTCAGTGAAAATCTCTTTCATATCACCCGCAAAAAAGCGGGTATTGCTTATGTTATTAATCAGGGAATTTTCCTTTGCGTCTTCGATGGCCTCCGGAACAGATTCAATTCCTATTACATTTCGGGCATGAGGGGATAAAAAGTTGGCTATGGTGCCTGTTCCTGTGTATAGATCATAAACCATCTCTTTCCCGGTTAATCCTGCAAATGCCCTGGTTTTCCTGTAAAGTTCAAGGGCCTGCCAGGTATTGGTCTGGAAAAACGATTTGGGACCGATCTTGAAGGTGAGATCCTCCAGTTTTTCAAAGATGTGATCCCGGCCCGACCAGACCAGGATATCCTGGTCGTAAAGGGTCTCATTCATTTTTGGGTTTATGGTGTACATGAGACTGGTCAGTCCCGGGAATTTTTTATTTACCTCCTCAAGGATCTCATATAAAACAGGTTCAGCGAACTGCACTGACAGGATCACCATAACCTCGCCCAGTGTACTGGTGCGGACAATCAGGTTCCTCAGGAGTCCCTGGTTGGTCCGGTGATCATAAAAGGAGGCCCCCCGCTCCAGGGCAATCTCCCGCAGGAAATTCCTGATTGGATTGACCGGGTCGCCCTGCAGGTGGCATCGCTGGATGTCGACCACTTTGTCAAATCGTCCCGGCACGTGCAGCCCCACCGCATTCGTGTGTTCAAGGGGCAGGCCGGAGGCTGCTTCATGATCCAGTAGCCAGCGGTGACGGGAAAATGTGAACTCCATTTTGTTGCGGTATTCGGTGGCCGGATTGGAGGGCAGAATGGGTGTTGTTACCGGGACTTTTACTCCTGCTATATGCCTGAAAGCATCTTCCACCTGCTGTTGTTTATAGAAAAGCTGGCGGTCATAAGGAAGATGCTGCCAGGTACATCCCCCGCAAACTCCAAAATGGTCACAAAAAGGTTGGGTGCGCTGGTCCGAATAGCTATGGTATTTTACCACCCTGGCCTCCATATAACGCCCTTTTTTCCTGAATACCTGCAGGTCTGTCACATCACCGGGGATGGCCTCCTTTACAAAGACCACCATGTTATCGACCCGGGCCACCGATTTACCTTCCGCCCCGATATTCTCAATGGTTACATTTTCTAAGAGCGGTAATGGTTTTTTTCTTCCCACAGCATGGTCTTTAAGGGGGCAAAAGTATTATTCCCCCATCACTTCTGCAATGATTGTCTCCACATCTTTAGCTGCGGCTGACATTGTTTTCCGGATGATCCGGTCCATGGGTTTGGCTACCATACCCGAATTCATCCTGGAGATCCACACCGAACCATCCTCTTTTTCATATACAGAGATGCGGCAGGGCATCATGCTTGATACGATCCTCTCGTCACTCTCCTTCAGGATGTTGTATGAGTGGTCGGGGTGACAGATTTCGAATACCTTTACGCTGCGTACATCAAGATTGAATTTTTTCATGGTAGCCTGCAGGTCATGGACTATGGGTGTTTTCCATCCCTTTGCATCGATCTGTTCCTGGACCCTGGAAACGGTGGCGTCGAATCCAAGCGTGGACTCAGTTTCTTTGAACAGCAGTTTTGGCATGATAAGTAATGCGATGAGCCATCCCAGTAAGAGGCCCGCTAATACTCCGGTAATAATTCCAATGGTCATGGGTTTCATTTTTAAATACAGATTTGAGTATGCTAATGATAATTATACAATCCGCTCGCCGATTTGTTCTATTTTTGCGCAATATGAATCGGAACATTTAATGATTGGAGGAGTGCACGGATGATATCTGTTGATGGTGTAACCATAAGGTTTGGAGCTTTTGTTTTATTCGACCGGATCAGTTTCCAGGTGAACCCGGGAGACAGGATCGGTCTGGTGGGGCGAAACGGGGCCGGTAAAACCACCATATTGAACCTGATCGACAGGAAACAGGATCCCGATGAGGGGCGCGTGGTGATTACCTCTGGAAAGACAGTGGGATACCTGCCCCAGCAGATGAAACACCGAAAGGGAAAAACCCTCTACAATGAGACCCTTGATGCATTTGCCGTAGTACTGAGATTACAGGAGCGCATCGGGTCCATCACGCGTGAACTTGAGGAGCGTGAAGATCATCACTCGGCATCTTATCTGTCGCTGATCCAGGAGCTCTCCAATGCCAATGAACAGTTTGAACTGGAAGGAGGACACAGCATCCATGCCAATGTGGAACAGACCCTGACCGGACTGGGATTTGAGCAGAAGGATATGGATAGACCGGTGCACGAGTTCAGCGGAGGCTGGCGCATGCGTGTGGAGCTGGCTAAAATATTATTACGCAGACCCGATTACATTCTACTTGATGAACCCACCAACCACCTGGATATCGAATCCATTCAATGGCTCGAGGGTTTTTTGAGTGACTACCAGGGGGGAGTTCTGATTATCTCCCACGACCGGGTATTCATCGACCGGGTAACAAACCGGACCATTGAGCTTTCGTTGGGGAAAATCTATGATTACAAAGTCTCATACTCCAGGTATGTGGAGCTGAAGCAGGAACGGATTACCATACAGAATTCGGCATTTGAAAATCAGCAGAAACTGATCCAGGAGACCGAACAGTTCATCAGCCGTTTCAGGTATAAGGCCACAAAAGCAGTACAGGTGCAGTCCAGGATCAAACAGCTTGCAAAGCTGGACCGGATCGAGGTTGAGAAGGAGGATGCCATGGTCATGAACCTCCGGTTTCCGCCAGCCAGACGTTCCGGTACCATTGTTGTGGAAGCGGCTGGATTGGGTAAAAGTTTCGGAGATCACCGGGTTCTGGCAGGGGTGGACCTGGTTATAGAAAGGGGGGAAAAGGTGGCATTTGTGGGCCGGAACGGAGAGGGGAAAACAACCCTGTCACGGATCCTGATCGGGGAGCTTGATCATACGGGAATACTGAAACTGGGACACAATGTTGAGCTGGGTTATTTCGCGCAGAACCAGGATGAGATTATGGATGGGGAGCTTACCGTACTTGAGACGGTCGACCGTGTGGCTGTGGGAGATATCCGGGGACGTATCCGTGATATCCTTGGTGCCTTCCTTTTCAGTGGCGGGGATGTAGATAAAAAGGTGAAGGTTCTCTCGGGCGGGGAACGCTCCCGGCTGGCCATGGCCAGGATGTTGCTGCAGCCTTTCAACCTTTTGATCCTTGATGAGCCTACCAACCATCTGGATATGCGTTCAAAGGATATCCTTAAAAGCGCACTCCTGGCTTTTGATGGTACACTTATTGTAGTCTCACATGACAGGGAATTCCTCGACGGACTGGTGGAAAAGGTGTTCGAATTCAGGAATCATAAGGTGAATGAACACCTTGGAGGAATATACGAGTTCCTGCAACGCAGGAAAATTGGCTCACTGAAGGAAATCGAAAGGAAGGATCAATCCCCCTCAGCCGCTTCAACCCGGGTCAAAGAGGAGAAAAGAGTAAAGGAACCTGCGGCTAAGGAGAATTTGGCGGTGGAGGTGAAGCAGGGCGGTTCGGACCAAAAATTGCAATACGAGGAGCGGAAAGAGCTTGAAAGAAAGATCAGGAAAATTTCCAGCCGGGTCAAAGCAGTGGAGCGGGAGGTGGAAGAGATCGAAACAGAGCTTGCAAAGATGGATGACCTGTTGATGAATCCTGATAACATCACTGGAATGAAGGTTTATGAGGAGTACGAGCAACTGAAAAAAAAGCATGACGAGGCTCTTGCCAACTGGGAAAAGCAAACCATACAGCTGGAGAAAATGGAGGCACGGAGAAAATAGCTATTTTAGGGTCATGGAAAGGAGAGTGTACTTTATATTGTTTGGGCTTATGCTGGTCCTGGTCCTGGCAGGAGGATGTAAAACCACGGAACAAACCACCGCCGGTACACCTGATGTATACCTTGCTTCACTTTATAATCCAAGCCAGTTATCATTGCATCCCGATTACTCCATTTTTCATGAAAGCGATCAGCAGTCCACACTCTATATCAGGGCTTATCCTTCTGAACTGAGGTTTGACCAGGCTAACGAGGAGTCTGAATACCGGGCCCTTCTTTCGATCCGTTACAATTTGATACACCTGGATGAGGGACTGGAGGGAGAAGTGGTTGATTCGGCAAATATAACCTATAAACTGGGGGCCCGGGATGAGGACAAATCCGCCTTTTTTGCCACATTATCGCTTCCGCTGGGATCAGGGAAGAGATACCTGCTCAGAATTGAGGCAAGGGATATGAACAGGGGAAGTATAGGACTCGAATATCTCTATGTGGATAAAACAAATGTGTTCAATGCCCAGAATTTCAAAGTAGTTTCTCTTCCTACCGGTTATCCTAAGTTTCTGCGTTTTTTCCTTCCCGGCGAGCGATTCAACATCAGGTACCGGGATTCGGGTGCAGACTCAATCTATGTGGAATACTTCAGGATCTCCAGTGAACTGCCCCGTCCTCCCATTTCAGCCTCCACTGACTATACCATGCATTATACCCCCGACACCAGTTTCGTCTTTCCCCTTGTGGATACGGCTCATTACAACCTTCAGCAAAAGGGAATGTATTTTGTCAGGGTTGATCCCAGTCAGCCCGAAGGGTTGTCGCTTTTTAATTTCGGGGGCTCATTCCCGCAGATCAAAACTCCGGAAGAGTTGATGGAACCCCTGTTTTATCTCACCACACTGGCCGAATACCGGGATCTGAGAAAGGAGCAGAACAGGAAGCTGGCCGTCGATAATTTTTGGTTGAAGATTGGAGGAAGCATTGAAAAATCGAAAGAACTCATTCGTATCTATTACAACAGGGTTGTCTACTCCAACCTCTATTTCACCTCCAATAAGGAGGGATGGAAAACAGACCAGGGTATGATTTTTATCCTTTTCGGTCCTCCCAACAGGATCCAGATGACCGGGAGCGGGGAGCACTGGTTCTATTTCTCCAAACGGCGCAGCAGTCCGCTGGAGTTCAGGTTCGATCGGAAACCGGATGCTTTCTCAGACCAGAACATGGTATGGGTAAAGACCACTGATTCGCAAATGTTCTGGAACGATGCGGTTCGTTCATGGCGCAATGGAAAGGTTTATTCACCCGGAAGCTGAAAGGATGGCAACAGAGGACCACTATATTTTTGGGATACATGCGGTGCGGGAGGCCTTAAGCGCAGGGAAGGATATCGATAAGGTACTGATCCGAAGGGGTGCCGGATCAGACCTCTTCAAAGAGTTACTGGCAGAGCTTCGACAGTTTGAAATCCCTGTTCAGCAGGTACCTGTGGAAAAGCTGAACCGCATCACCAGGAAGAATCACCAGGGGGTGATTGCGTGGCTCTCACAGGTCACTTACAGCAATATCAGCTCCATTTTGCCCGCCGTTTACGAGTCGGGCAACGACCCCCTGATTCTTTTACTGGATGGCGTATCGGATGTCCGGAATTTTGGGGCCATAGCCCGCAGTGCAGAGTGTGCAGGGGTACACGCCATCATTATTCCCTTTTCCGGAAGTGCGGCCATCAACTCCGATGCCATGAAGACTTCTGCGGGTGCCCTGCACAGGATTCCCGTTTGCAGGGAAAGGGACCTGGTGACTGCTGCCAGGTTTTTGAAGGATAGCGGGGTAAAGCTTTTTGCAGCAACGGAAAAGGCAGATGAGGTGATTTATAATGCCGATTTGACCGGACCTGCCGGGATTATTATGGGTTCCGAGGAGCGGGGGGTCTCCAATGCAATTCTGAAAGAGACCGATCACTGGGTCTCCATTCCCATGAAGGGATCTATTTCGTCGCTGAACGTTTCGGTTGCAACCGGAATTATTTTGTTCGAGGCAGTAAGGCAACGGAATCTTTAAAACTACATCAGCGGGAGCTGCCTGTTAAAACTCTCCTCAAGGGAGATGAATGTTTCGGTACGGCTCACCCCTGAAATGGCCTGTACCTTATCCACAAGTACATGCTTCAGGTCCTCGTTATCCCGGGTGTAGATTTTGATGAAGATGGAGTACCCTCCCGTTATATAGTGGCACTGGGTAATTTCGGGAATATCTCTCAGTTTGACAACCACATCGGGATAGAGATGCGCACTGTCGAGGAAAATTCCTACGTAAGCGCATGTCAGGAATCCAATTTTCTTAGGATTGATGATAAATTCAGATCCTGTAATTACACCCAGCCTTGCAAGGCGCTGGATCCGCTGATGGATGGCCGCGCCCGAGACATTGCACTCCCTTGCCACCTCAAGATAGGGAATCCGGGCATTCTTTGTAATGAGTGCGAGGATCTTGTGATCCAGTTCATCAATGTGAAGAGGCTCTTCCATATTTCAATGTTCTCTTTTATCTATATTCTGTCGCTAATGTAGTTACAATTTGAAAGATCACCACACCGAAAAATGTGATTTTAAACATAATTCCCTATAAAAACTATCAGGTTGAATTTCACAGTTTATTGAAATCGGCACCGGTTGGATTCTGGAAAACACGAAGACCAAACTCGGGGATGACGGCCAGGATGTGGTCGAAAATATCTGCCTGTAATGTTTCGTAATTGGCCCATACCTTGTCCTTGCTGAATACATAAATTTCCAGGGGAAGCCCCGTTTCGGAAGGTTGGAGATGCCGTACCAGGAAGGTCATCTCCTGGTTGATCTTCGGATTGCTTCGCAGATAGTATTCCAGGTATACCCGGAAAGTACCCAGGTTGGTCATCCTGCGTCCGTTAGCCACGATGGAATCATCCAGGTTAAGGGAGCTGTTGTATTCGGCAATCTCTTTTTCCTTCATGTTGATGTAATCATGCAGGAGGTAAAATTTCCGGAATTTTTCGATCTGTTCCGGATTCAGGAAACTGACACTGCTCATGTCGATGTTCAGGGAGCGCTTGATTCTCCGTCCACCCGATTCCATCATCCCTTTCCAGTTGTTGAACGATTCCGATACAAGTGCATAGGTGGGGATGGTGGCTATGGTTTTGTCCCAGTTCTGCACCTTTACTGTAGTGAGACTGATATCGATCACATCACCGTCGGCGCTGTATTTAGGCATGGAGATCCAGTCACCCACATTCACCATATGATTAGCCGATAACTGAACACTGGCCACAAAACCCAGGATGGTGTCCTTGAATATCAGGATCAGCACTGCAGCCATGGCACCCAATCCCCCAAAAAGGACTTTTGGGGTCGAACCGCTAAAAACGGAAATAATCAAAATGATTCCCACAGAGTAAAAGATGATTTTTATGACCTGGACGAAACCTTTGATCTCTCTGCCTTTGGAAATGGGAAGTTTCCTGTAGATCTCATGCAGGGCATTGAGCAGGGCATCGATGACCAGCAGTACAGCGATGACCATGTAAACCTGGGTGATGTTTCCGAGGAAGGTGACCGTTTGCGGGGCGTCAAATAAATAATGCAGGGAGTAGTAGATAATGATTGCAGGTGCCAGATGGGCCAGCCGGTTAAATACCCTTCGTTTCACAAAAACATCATCCCAGTCGTTTTTTGTCTTTCTGGACAGCCGGGTAATGCTGCTGATGATGATTCGTTTTACAATAAAATCCGCCAGCAGGGCAACTCCTATTGTCACTATAAAAGTGGTTGCATTTTCAATGAATGTTACCATACGCTCCGAAATCCCTGAGTCGTACAGGATTCCGCCATACCAGCTGATCCATCTTTCAATCATATGCAATTACTTTTGATGGTTGGATGCTAAATTATAAATTTACCCAACCAAACCCATCCCCATGTACCGCACATTTACTGTTTTTGCCGGCATTCTTTTACTCTTTGGGTTCCAACCACTGAAGGGACAGTCGTTCGAACATTGGTTTGAGGAGGGAGTCATGCGGGTTGACCTGGTAATCACCGGAAATTCCGGTGAAACCAATTATGCTTTTGAATCTTTACGAAAGGAGCCCTTTTACAGCGGGAACCGGAGCATACTGGTCGATCCCTTCAATTATGGAGATCATCAATTTCTGGTGAAGGATGCAGCTTCGGGAACCCTGATCTATAGTCACACCTACTGTACACTTTTCAGGGAGTGGCAAACCACCACCGAGGCAGAAGGTCTGACCAGGGCTTTCAGTCACGTGGTACGTTTCCCATGGCCCAAAGCTACTGTAGTAGTGGAACTGTATGACCGGGATAAAAAGGGTAGTTTTCAGTTATCGTGGAGCGAAGAATTTGATCCCGGATCGGTCTTTGCAGATCCCACACTGTCAAAAATTTACAGTGTAGTGGACCTGGAGATCCATGGTGTACCCCAGGAAAAGGTGGATATTCTTTTCCTGGCAGAGGGTTATTGTGAAGCAGAGATGGAAAAATTTCTGGGTGATGCCAGGCGTTCGATGGCGTATATTTTTTCAGAGGAGCCCTTTAAAAGCAACCGGGAGTCATTTAATGTGAGGGTGGTAAAATCGGCAGGTCCCGATTCAGGAACCGATATCCCCGGTGATCATATCTGGAAGAATACAGTGTTGAACTCCTCCTTCTATACCTTTGGTATTGAGCGCTATATGACAACTCCCGATTACCGCGCTGTCTGCGATGCAGCGGCCAATGCCCACTACGACCAGGTATTTATCCTGGTCAATACTGATAAATACGGTGGGGGAGGCATCTACAACTTCTACAGTATCTCCGCGGCAGATAACCAGGAATCCCGTGCTGTGGTCATCCATGAGTTCGGGCACGCTTTTGCAGGATTGGCCGATGAGTATTTCAATTCATCGGTGGCCTATAATGACTATTTTCCCCTGGATGCGGAACCCTGGAATCCCAACCTGACGACCATGGTTGATTTCGCTTCAAAATGGAAGGAGCGGATTAAAAAGGGAGTCCCGGTCCCAACCCCCCCGGAGGAAAGGTATTCAGAGACCATTGGAGTATACGAAGGCGGAGGGTATGTGGCCCGGGGAGTATTCAGGCCCATGATCGATTGCCGTATGCACAGCAACGAAGCTGCGTTTTGTCCCGTGTGCAGCGAATCCATTATGCAGATGATCAGCCGGTATACAGGGCGCCAGAACATTTCTAATTTAACCCGTATACGTTGATGGAATCACTTAATGTTTATATTTGTGGTTCAGCAAAATCGAACCACATCACGTGAAACGGCTGACGGATGAAGAAATAATTGCAGGTCTGAGGAAACGCGATAACCGCGTTTTGCAGTATATCTATAAAAATTCTTTCAACGCGATCAAGCAGCTGGTCATCCATAATGCAGGTTCGGATTCAGATGCGGAAGATATTTTCCAGGAGTCACTGATTATCATCTTTAAAAAACTCAGGGATGAGCCGGAATTTAAACTCTCAGCCAGTTTCGCCACCTACATTTACTCCATTTCGCGACTGATCTGGCTGAAACACCTTAAACAGATCAAGAAGATAGAAATCGACCCTTTGAACAGGGATATGGAGGAGCGAATTGAATTCGAAGAGCCACTCCCGGTGGAGGATAAGGATTTGAGAATGGCCATATACCAGCGCACACTTACCCGGATTCCTGAGGACTGCCAGAAGATACTGATACTTACTGCAGAGGATATCACCTCCAAGGAGATCGCACGCCAGCTGGGCTTCCGCAGCGAGGGGTATGTTCGCAAAAGGCGACACTTCTGCAAAGAGTTCCTTATAAACAAGATTAAGGAGGACTCCGACTACCAGGCTATGTTTGACAATTAACTCCCGTTACCTGAAGATGATTTTCCTCGTGTATAGCCCCTGCAGGGTTTGAACCCTGATCAGGTAGACTCCCGGGGTGAGGTTCAAACCGGAAAGCTGAAGCATGCCATTTCCATAAATCACCTCCCGGTATAACAGATTTCCATTGATTCCGTAAAGGGTAATGGTAGCCTGCTGTTCAGTGTCTGTCCCCGGCAGCTCAATGTTCAGTATGTCTGAAGCTGGATTCGGGTAGACCCGCAGTTCCCCGCTGTTCTGAATAACAGGGCTATCGGATGCAGGGAATGGTTCATCCGCGAAGGGGGAGCCTCCAATATGATACGACTTTGTCCAGTAGGTGGCCATGGCCGGGTTGCCGGTGGGATTGCGCTCCGCTGAAACCATCGAGTAGCCCAGTCCGTCGGGTTCGGAAGGCCAGGGAGGATTGTCCGAATATGTAAACCAGATCAGGGGAATGCCTTCAGGATTCTTTAAAAGAATATCCTCTCCACCGTTGGAGAAATTTTTCTGAAAGTTACCCGATGCCACCATCCCGTACCGGAGGTAAAATTTTGAAGGTTTGGATACCGCCACATGAAACTGGCCTGGTGCAAGGATCGCTTCGGCAGGGAATTCATAATATACAGCCGAATCGAGGATCAGCCCGCCAAGGGCAATGGGATTGTTGCCAATATTTTTGAATTCGATGAACTCAAAATCCTTTCCATCGATAGTGTCAGCATCCATAATCAGATCGTCGGGATGGTAATGGATTTCGGTAATGACCAGATTTGAGTAATCCTCATTATCGGATACCAGGTTGACCTCCTTCAGGGCACTCCAATCTCCCCCGAAATGGATCCTTGACTTCAATATGCCGGAACCCGTAAAATTGACCGTCACCTGGCTGGACCCGCCCGAAAGGGCTTCCGGAGAAATACCTCCTCCTGAGATCCGGGGATCAGTTCCGTCGGTGGTATAATAGATGGTACTGGAACTGTTCGGGTTTTTAATGACCAGGCTGGATGGCCCGGACACAGGGACCATTTTCTCCTCCAGTGGGGTGCCGTCATGAAATACCTGGGGAGATTCCAGTTCGGAATAGAGACCGGCTGTTTTTAATTGATCGATCAGGATACTGGTTCTGAACGGAATGAAATCGTTCACGATCTTGTTCACCTCAGGGATCCAGTTGTCATCCCTGGTATAGGGAGTGCCTGAAGCACGTTTAGCGTCCCCCCACCTGGCCGATTCGGCAATAATCGCGGTTTCAATTTCAGCTATCCGCGAATTCAGCCTCTCAAGGTTTTTCCCGGTAGAGAGCACCCCATCGCCGTTTATGTGTTGATAGGCCCTGTCCATGAACCGGACCCTGTAATCTGAATTGTCCGTAAGCTTATCGTGAAGCCACTGGGGATGGAATGCACTGAAATCGGAAACCGACATATTAAGGTTCACCCGGTCCTCATAAAGCCCTACTCCCGGACTGGCAGGTTCGGAAAACATGGCATGTTCCGCATCGTGGTTATAGAAAGTGAAGCCCGTGGACAAATCGGTGCGGTCGTTGATGGCAAAGAAGTTATTGGGCCCGCGGTTGCCCCCGAATGAAGAGGTCGGAGCATCGAAATTCCCTGTATAGAAGATGGAAAGCATATAGTCGATCAGGTTGTCAATATCCACGTAGACCTGTCCTCCCGCCAATGGCTTCCCCTCTGAATCTTTTCCCAACAACCAGTTGTAAGCCTCGCTGGAAGAGAATCCGGTCTGGCACCTATTCCAGATCTCGTACCAGAGGGTAAAATCGCCGTCGGTGGCTTCAATTCTGTATTGCCAGTCCTCGGTGTTTACCTTGATCACATCGTAGTCCTCGGCATCGCCTCCAAGATAGTCTGCTGCAAACCGGGCCTCCGAACGCTCCTGTGTCTGGAATAACCCCCAGTACATGCCGTTCAGGTAGAGATGGTAAACCCTGCTTCTTGTGTAGGGTTGTCCCATATCACGCTGTGTATCCCTTGAGAATACGTCCCGCAACATGGTATTACGGTTGTCCCCGGTTGACCATGCATAGTTTTGGGAAGTCCGGATGTCAATCTTATCATAAGTGTCCACACCCTCCTCCCCGAACAATGGGAAATCCAGTTTCGGATCACCATATTCGGCCCTGAAGAAAAGCCTGAAGGAGTGCTTTGGAAAATCGTTATGACGGCTCCATCCGCCCCTGATCCTCAGCCCGGCATTCACATTAAATCCTTCCGAGCCATCGGGTTGAATTAATTCTGCGGCACACTCCCTTTCCCATTCGAAACCATGGCCGTATGCATTTACATAGATACCGGTCTGGCTGTCGAACAGATTGTCAATATCGGTGATGAAGGATAAGGAGGGGACATCCTTCAGCGATGGAACCATCAGGTTTTTGTAAGATGCATGGTTGACAACATCTCCATCCATCTCCAGGTCGATAATCTGGCCATTGACATTATAGTCGGGCCATTCGCCCCCCGGGTACGACTGTGTTAAAACCTCATTCGTGAATATATAGGTCCGGGCTTCCGGGTAGGAGGGAGTGATCCCCCCGGTTCCGGCTGATGCCCTGACCACCACCGCCGGGGTAGCATCCCGGTTTACGGTGCTCTGGGGATCAATCTGGATGGTCGCCCCACCCGGAGAGACCATTGCTGTCTCCGAATATTGCGGATTACTGCCATCAAGGGTATAATAGACACTCCATGCAGGATTCGAAGGGGTGATCTGCAGGCTGAAAGGCTGGGTATAAAAACCTGATGAATTGCTGAACTGTAACCCGATGGTATCCTGGAAAACCTGTTCGGGGATCCCGGCGCTCGCGCCCACATTGATCAGGAAATCGGTGCTCTCAAGGTTAATGTCAAAGGCCTGAACAGCCAGAGTGTTTACCCCTTCATTGAGATTTATGGATCCGGGTTCAAAATAGAAATCTTCCGGTACGCCCGATTCATGAAAATCCAATGCAAATGCATCCGGAGAGAGTATTAGGGGTGCATTCTGGCTTAATATCTTTTGCCCGTTGATCCAAACCACAAATCCGTCATCGTAATCGACAGAGAGATGCAACTGGTCGAGCAGCTCAATATTGGTGGCCGTAAAGGTGGCACGCAGGTAAACCACCGAATAGGTATTCTGCATATCGGAAAGGAGGGTACCCCCGGTACCGTCGCCATACCTGAAGGGTGCACTGCCGCTGCTCCACTGGGAATCGTTAAAACCTGCGTTCATCCAGCCTGCATCCAGGGTGGCCGCATCCATGCCTTTCAGGTAACGAAAGGTCGATCCGGCAGGAAAATTAATCTGGCCCCCTGCGACCAGGAACGGAAGAAGGAGGATTGCCATGGCAAACAGTCTGGCGTATATGGCTCGTCTTTGAATCATATGGGAAAATTAAAAAGGCAAAGATGTAAAAAATGTTACCAAATTCATTCCAAATAAGCAACCTTCGGGCTTAAAACTGATACTTATCATAGAAATGAGGCGGATTCCTCCATTTGATAACTTTATATTTACAGACGAAAATTGAAAGCTATAGGTTGCAATGAAGAGCAAAGATATAAATAACCGGAGAATGCTTTTGGCGGGAATATGGATCGTCATCTCACAGCTGGCCTGGGGTCAGGGGTATTTGCATGCGGATGGAAAACGGATTGTGAACGGGGCGGGTGAAAATGTGATACTCAGGGGCATAGGAACCGGTAACTGGATGCTCCAGGAGGGTTACATGATGCTCACATCGGGTGTCGCCGGAACCCAGCATGAATTCAGGGCTAAGCTTATTCAGTCCATCGGTGAAGCAAATACGGATAGTTTCTACACAGTCTGGCTGGAAAACCATTTTACCCGGACCGATGTGGATTCCATGGCCTCCTGGGGATTTAACAGTGTACGGGTGGCCATGCACTATAAATGGTTTACCCTTCCCATTGAGGAGGAGCCTCTGCCGGGCGAACAGACCTGGCTGGACAAGGGATTTGAAATGATCGATTCGCTGCTCGACTGGTGCGGGGACAACCAGATCTACCTGATCCTGGACATGCACGGGGCACCCGGGGGACAAGGAAAAAACGCGGATATTTCTGATTATGATCCAACCAAACCCTCACTGTGGGAGAGCCAGGAGAATAAGGACAAATTTGTTGCCCTCTGGCAACGACTGGCAGCCCGGTACAGCGATGAGCCCTGGATCGGGGGGTATGACCTGATCAATGAGACCAACTGGTCCTTTGCCAGTGGAAACAACAGCCAGATGAAGGCGCTCTATACCCGCACCACCGACTCAATCCGCGCTGTTGATCCCAATCATATGATTATCATTGAAGGGAATTCATTCGCCAATGATTTTTCCGGGCTTACCCCGCCCTGGGATGATAACATGGCCTACAGCTTCCATCACTACTGGACCTACAATACACCAGGTTCACTAAAATGGGTGACCGATCTGCGAAACAACTACAATGTTCCGATATGGATGGGAGAGTCGGGTGAGAACTCCAACACCTGGTTCACCAGCCTGGTTGCACTTTGTGAGGAGTTGAACATAGGATGGTCCTGGTGGCCGGTGAAAAAGACAGGGATCAACAATGTACTAAGCGCGGAGGTAAATGAGGATTATCTCCATCTGGTTGAGAACTGGAAAGGGAATGGCCCCCTCCTTTCCGGGGAAGAATCCTTCCAGGCGGTGCTTACCTTTGCCACAAATCACCGGATCGAAAATTGCACATTCCATAAAGATGTGGTGGATGCCCTGATCCGTCAGCCCCATACCACTCAGACTTTACCCTATAAAATCAGGACCTTCGCGGATACGATTTTCGCCTCAGATTATGACCTGGGGCGAAACGGGTATGCCTATTTTGACAACGATACTGCCGACTACCATGGAGAAACAGGCGATTTCACCGCCTGGAACCAGGGTTGGGCCTATCGAAGCGATGGTGTGGATATTGAAGTTTGCACCGATCCCCTGCTTACAAATGGTTACAACGTGGGATGGACCGAAGCAGGAGAGTGGTTGGGCTATACATTGCAGAATGACTCATCGGCAGCCTGTTCCATGGAGATCAGGTCTGCCTCTGCCGGTTCAGGCACCCGGATCCAGATTGTGGTAAACGGTTCAATTGCCACCGGTGAGGTGGCACTTCCTAATACCGGTGGTACAGGGAGCTGGAGAACCACAACCTTAGAAAACATCATCCTTCCGGAAGGAGAGGTAGAGCTCAGGCTCTATTTCGTAAACGGGGGATCAAACCTCAATTTTTTCAGGTTCCTTAATCCTGTGGATGCAGATTCGGTTCCTTTTACCTACCTCTCCTCCGCCACTGCTATCCTTGAGAATCAGGTTATGATTTCACTAAACAAGGAGGTGACCTCTGCAGAATCGCTTTCGATAGCCGATTTCGAGGTGAACCAGGGCGGAATAGTCCTGGACATTGACCAGGTACGGGTGAATGAGGCCAAGAGGCATGAACTGATGATCACAACCTCCTCACCGCTGTTTTACGGTAAAACAATCCGTGTCTCCTATACCGGAAGTTCCGTCACGCACAATGATCAGTTACTTCCCGTTTTTGAACTGGAAAAGGTGTATAACCACATGGCCCGGCACTTTCCAATCCCTGCTCGAATCCAGGCGGAATATTACTATGGGAACAACGGGCTTGTACTTGAGGAGTGTTCCGAAGGCGGATCCAATACCGGGTATGCCGGTGTGGGGGATTACCTGGATTATATTCTTTATGTGGAGGAGGAGGGTGATTATGATATGGATTTTAGGGTAGCCACGGAGCGGTCGGGCGCCAGGCTAAGCGTGCAGGCGGACTATGGCGATGGATTCCAAACCCTGAAAAGCGTTGCTTTTGCCGGTACGGGCGGGTGGCAAAACTGGACCACCCAGGGAACCACGGTTCACCTGGAGGCGGGGAAATTCATGTTAAGACTCCTGGTAACGGGGGCCGAACATAACCTGAACTGGTTCGAGTTTAAAAAGGCTGTGGGTGTCACAACCAGGGAGGCAGGGCGAACATTCTCACTCTACCCCAATCCCGCAACAGGCACTGCCACGCTGAATCTGGAAGGATCTTCCTTTCCCGTCCATATGGATATTGTCGATCTGCAGGGCAGTGTAGTATTCCAGGATCTTGTGAGGGAGCCTGTGTACCTGCTTGAACTCTCATATCTCCCGTCCGGACTCTATTTTGTTCGCCTCGGGGAGGCAGGCAGCCTGGGTATCGGGAAACTGATCCTGAATTAGAACAGCGTATAGATAAAGGGTGCGATGGCGCTTCCGCTGCTCAGGACGATGATCGTCCCAAACAGGAGCAGTATAATGATCAGCGGGATCAGCCATATCTTTTTTCTCTCGCGCATGTACCTCCAAAGGTCTCTTAAAAACTCCATCTCTATTGGGCCGATTTATGGTTTACAGAATCGTATAATTTCATGAAGTCCGGGTCGAAACGAAATTCTTCATATACCCGTTCAAACTGGTATTTTGCTTCCTGCCTTTTCCCCTGTTGAAGGCAGATCTCCCCGATGAATCGGTGGGCCACATGAGAGTCATAAATTTCCAGTGACTTTTCAAGGATATCAAGGGCCTCTTCCATCCTTTTTTCGGCCATCAGAAGAAGTGCGGCATCCACCTCTCTTTGGGTTTTGAACGGAACGTATTTGAGGTAGGTGTAGGTTCTGGGAGGAATCTTCAGGTAACGGGAAGCATCATATTTCTGAAGCTGGTTTGCGACGGCCCGGGCACTTTTCTCCTGGCCTCCGTATACAGCTGCCATATAAATTTTACCAAGGGTCTTTATCTTTTCATCGTCATCAGAAGCAAGGGAAAAGGCACTTTCGAAACTTTTCCCGGCACTGCTGTAATCACCCTTGATGAGGTAGATTTCGCCCATCCGGTAGTGTGCATAGAAGGAGGGTTCTATGGAGAGGGATTTTTTAAAATAGGTCAGTGAAAGCGGCAGGTCTCCCAGCCAGATCAGGGAAGTTGCTGCATCGCGGTAGTTCACAGCCAGGTAAGGGTTGGTATAAAGCAGGGCATTGAATTCTCCGAAAGCCTTCTCGTGATCTCCAAGTGCTTCATACTTCCGGGCCAGTTCAAGCCTCAGGTCGGCCAACGAGAGGGTCTGATCAGCAACCGTCCGGAATGCGATGGAGTCGGCCTCCGAAAACGGGCGATAGGTGGTCCGGTAATCCCGGATTTCGGCATCCAAGGGAACAAATGGCCACTGTTTTTTCAGGTTGGTGATCAGGTGAAAGGCCCTCAGGGTATCCAGTTCCGTGTACCCCCAGTTCAGTTGGTGATAGGCAGAAGAGTGAACCGATTTTTCATCAAAACCCTCCAGGAGCCCCGATTTTAAAATTTCGTTATAAAATGCATCGGCCATGATGAAGTTACCTGTGATGTTCGGATGGACGTGTTCGTTGAGCAGGGTGTTTCCAATAATGCCGTGGGGTGAATTTTCCCGGAAATACAAGGTCATGGGAATTTCGGTTATGGGGTACTTCCCGGCAAGGTCATGAATAATCCGGTTCACCTCCCTGCTGGCCCTGAATCGCACCCCGTCCAGGTCCTTTGCCTCGTCATAGAGTCTCCCTGCCTCTTCATAATTTCCCTGCTGGAAGGCCTGGGTAGCCCTGTTATAGGTCCTGAGTGCGTCGTTTTCGGTGCCGGTGGAGAGTGCGCTCAATGGTTTCACATCCTTCACGTTGCTGACTACCTGGCTCAGGAATACCCGAATATCCCCTTTACTGAATGTTGAGACCAGGAATTCCATGTTCTGCCTGTATCGTTTCATGGCAAGGAGGTAGGGTTCACTTCCCAGGCTGATGCCCTGGTCGGCCACGATCCGCTTCATCAGGGTTCCATGGACACGGTCAGTATCCCCTCCCTTTACCTTCCCGGAGATGGAACTGCTTATGTTCCGGATCAGCTGGTAGAATCTCAGGTCCATCAGTTGCAGATGGATCCTGGTAAGCACCCGGCTCCTGCTCATGCTCTCATTTGAACCGACCCCGAAGGCGCCATAAAACTCGTTGTGACCCGCATAGACCAGAACTGCATCGGGTTCATACCCGGCGATCTGTTTTGCATAATCGGCCAGGGTAAAACTGTTGATGGCCGTAATGGCCGTGTTGACCACCTCGATATCCTTTTGCGGGAACGCCTCCATCAGCCTTTTGTGCAGGATTCTTGAGAACATCAGGTTGTCGCCATAGGGAAAGCCTACGACAGTGGAACTTCCCATGACAAAGATCCGGAAAGTCCCTGCCGGTTTTTTCTTCAGGAAAATATCATTGGCAGCCATGTCATATTCGAATTCCTGGAAGTATTTCTTGCCCACCATTGGATTCACAATCATGTATTGTTCATATCCCTCTCGTGGATTGGAGATGAAGAGATTCAGGTTATCGCCGTAGGAAAACAACCTGAGCCCGCCCTCAAACACAAGCAACAGGAGCAGGGGGAATAACAGCGCAAGCACCCTGATCAGCAGTCCCCGGGCCTTGCTTTGTTCCCGGGTCGTAGAGATCATTTTGTTCATTAAATCGTCGGTAAATCGGCCGGAAACTTAATCATATTATTTTTGATTGCAAAGGAGAGAGGCGGCCTTTGTTCCTGACCTCTGAATTCTTCTATTTAGACTGGTTAAAAAATGAGGCCGGAAAGCTGAATTTCATTGCTTTTTCTTGGGAAATATATACATTGGCTGATCAAATCATTTGGATTGATGTCTAACTAAAACCAATTACTATGAGGAAAATTTTTACGCTGATTCTTTCTGCAACCTTTGTTGCAGGAGTTTTTGCACAGAAACCCGAAGCAGTTTTCATGAAAGCTTCCGCATCTCCCGAGATCGGTGGCGAAATTGATGCGGTTTGGGATGAGGCAAATGTATATGAAATTGATAAACCGTTTCAGGCTGAAGTTACCTCACTTCCGGGAGGCTCAACATGGAAAGGATTATGGAATGGTGCCGGTATTTATGTGCTGGTAGAGGTGGGTGACGATGTTTATTATCCCTGGTATACTCCTGATCCTGACGGTGCGAACAAGTGGCAGTTTGACAAACCTGAACTCTATTTTGATGTCAATTATGTCCTGGAGGACGGACTGGGTACCACCAACAGTGGAGCCAACGGCCACTGGCAGGTTGCTCCCGATATCCTGGAAGGATCAGCCGACGGTACTGCGGTTGTGGATGGAAGCCTCACCTGGGCTTTAACAGATAATGGGGACGGCTCCTATTTCGCCGAGTATTTTATTCCCATTGATATGATGACCGACCAGGAAGGTATTGCAATGGACCTGACGGCAACAATCGGTTTCGATGCCACAATTATTGACAATGATGAAGTTGCTGCAGGAAGCCAGCAGCGTGTGGTCTGGGCAAACATTGGTGCAGTAGATCAGGCCTGGGGCAATATGGACGATTGCGGACTTGCCACCTTTGATGGTGCTACATCCGGAACCTATGTTGAAAGCGTTACCCTTGAAGATGCAATCATCGACGAGAACAATGGTACCGTTCAGATCATAGCCACCGTGCTTCCTGAAGATGCGACCATTAAAAAGCTGAAGTGGACCATTGAAAACGGAACGGGAAGGGCAACCATTAGTTCAGATGGTGTTGTTACCGGAATTCTTGATGGTACTGTTACAGTTACCGGTTCAGCCACGGATGGTTCTTATATGGATGACATGTGTACGGTAACCATCTCCAACCAGCTTGTAAGCTTCGGGGAGGTGAATGTGATCAAAAACGGCCTGTTTGACCAGGTTAATGCAAATGGAACCCCCGCAGTGTGGGGCGGCTGGTTCGACGGGACCCAGGCAGCCACCTCGGTGGTTGACGGAGTTGCCAACATGTTCCCCGATCAGACCATTACATCTGCTCCAGCTGATCCCCAGCAATGGAGGTATCAGTTCAATCAGAGTGGCCTGCTGGCTTTACCCGATGTGGAATATGAATTTGGTTTTGTGGCATGGGCTGATGAAGATGTGGCTGACTTCCCTGTGGATTTCGAGGATATTGAAGGTAATGCTTACAGAAGGTATGGAGTTACCACCAGCCCCTGGTCGGGTGATGGCCGTTCCGAGTGGCATATCCCCATTACCTCCATACCCACGAAGTACACCATGGACGTAACCTTTGATGAGATCCTGGAAAACACTGTTCAGAAGGTGCAGTATATGCCCGGACTTATTACCGTTGGTGTCTACCTGGACAGTGTCTACCTGGTTTCTGCCGATGACATGGCGCTGATCAGCGATTATATTGCTGTGGAGGCAATCACAGTTTCCGGTCCGGCTACCGTAGCTGTAGATGGTACTGCTGAAATGGCAGCCGAGGTTCTTCCTGCCGATGCCCTTCTTACCGGTGTAAGATGGAGCGTGGTAAATGGAACCGGTGAAGCTACCATCGATGCATCCGGTGTGCTGACCGGTGTTACTGCCGGTGTTGTAACCGTGGTTGCATCAGCCAAGGATGACAGTGGAGTAACCGGAGTGAAGGATGTGACCGTGGGTGTTACCGGGATTTCACAGAAGAGCGTTGAAACACTTAAGGTATATCCCAACCCTGCAGTCAATGAGCTGAACGTTGTTCTGAATGCTGAGAACACTACTGTAAGCATTTACAACGGAGTCGGACAGAAAATGGATGAGGCTGTTGTTTCAGGATCCGAGTACAAATTTGACATCAGCAGCTATGCTGCAGGTATCTATTTTGTAAAAACCGGAACCTCGATTGCCAAGTTCGTCAAGTAGTTCTCGATAAGCTAAGTATATGAAAGAGGCCGAGCTGAAAGGTTCGGCTTCTTTCTTGTGATTTAAATTTCATTGTTTTTCAGTTTTGATTTTTTATATTGTACCAGTAATTAATTAATAATTAATTAATATTGAATGTCTAACTAAAACCAATTACTATGAGGAAAATTTTTACGCTGGCACTCTCTGCCCTGTTTGTGGCGGGAGTTTTCGCACAGCAGCCTGAAGCGGTCATCATGAAAGCTTCAGTGGCTCCTGTGATCGATGCCGAGGTGGACGATGTATGGGCCGAAGCCAATGCCTATCCCGTCGACAAACCATTTCAGGCAGAGGTTCCCACCGTTGACGGAACCACCTGGAAAGCCCTCTGGAATCCAGATGGCATCTATGTACTGATTGAAGTCCTGGATGATGCATGGCTGCCCATGTACCTGGATAACCCTCCGGGAAGCAACACCTGGGAGTATGACAAGCCTGAAGTCTATTTTGATGTGAATTACATCCTTAATGATGGCGGTGGAGCCAGTGCTGCTGAAAGTGGTCACTTTCAGGCGGCTCCCGAACCCCTGCTTGATCAAAATGACGGCCAACCGCTTCAGCAGAGCTGGCGAAATATTGCTGGCACAACTTTTACCTATTCCATTACTGTGAATGACCCCGATGTCAATTACGAGTATTTCTTTCCCATGGGTGAACTCCTGGATGCCGAGGGCATTCAGATTGACCTGACCGGAACCATTGGATTCGATGTTACCGTAATAGACCGGGATCCGGGGGATGCTGCCCGTAAGCGGGCTGTTTGGGCCAACATTGGACTTTTAGATGAGTCATGGAACAACATGGACGATTGCGGACTTGCTACCTTTGATGGTGCTGAAGCCGGAGAATATGTGGAAAGCGTTTCTCTCGAGGATGCTGTAATTGACGAGAACAATGGTATGGTTCAGATCATGGCCACCGTTCTTCCTGAAAGTGCCGCCAATAAGAAGCTGAAATGGACCATTGAAAACGGAACAGGCAGGGCAACCATTAGTTCAGATGGTGTTGTTACCGGAATTCTTGATGGTACGGTTACGGTTACCGGTTCAGCCACGGATGGATCCTACATGGAGGACATGTGTACGGTAACCATCTCCAACCAGCTTGTAAGCTTCGGGGAGGTGAATGTGATCAAAAACGGCCTGTTCGACCAGGTTAATGCAAATGGAACCCCCGCAGTGTGGGGCGGCTGGTTCGACGGGACCCAGGCAGCCACCTCGGTGGTTGACGGAGTTGCCAACATGTTTCCCGATCAGACCATTACATCTGCTCCAGCTGATCCCCAGCAATGGAGGTATCAGTTCAATCAGAGTGGCCTGCTGGCTTTACCCGATGTGGAATATGAATTTGGTTTTGTGGCATGGGCTGATGAAGATGTGGCAGATTTCCCTGTTGATTTCGAGGATATTGAAGGTAATGCTTACAGAAGGTATGGAGTTACCACCAGCCCCTGGTCGGGTGATGGCCGTTCCGAGTGGCATATCCCCATTACCTCCATACCCACGAAGTACACCATGGACGTAACCTTTGATGAGATCCTGGAAAACACCGTTCAGAAGGTGCAGTATATGCCCGGACTTATTACCGTTGGTGTCTACCTGGACAGTGTCTACCTGGTTTCTGCCGATGACATGGCGCTGATCAGCGATTATATTGCTGTGGAGGCAATCACAGTTTCCGGTCCGGCTACCGTAGCTGTAGATGGTACCGCTGAAATGGCAGCCGAGGTTCTTCCTGCCGATGCCCTTCTTACCGGTGTAAGATGGAGCGTGGTAAATGGAACCGGTGAAGCGACCATCGATGCATCCGGTGTGCTGACCGGTGTTACTGCCGGTGTTGTGACAGTGGTTGCATCAGCCAAGGATGACAGTGGAGTAACCGGAGTGAAGGATGTGACCGTGGGTGTTACCGGGATTTCACAGAAGAGCGTGAATACCCTGAAGGTATATCCCAACCCTGCAGTCAATGAGCTGAACGTTGTTCTGAATGCTGAGAATTCCACTGTAAGCATTTACAATGGAGTCGGACAGAAAATGGATGAGGCTGTTGTTTTCGGATCCGAGTACAAATTTGACATCAGCAGCTATGCTGCAGGTATCTATTTTGTAAAGACCGGAACCTCGATTGCCAAGTTCATCAAGTAGTTCTCAATAAAATGAATATATTAAGGGGTGCCTCCGAAAAGGCCCCCTTTTTTTTGTTTCATTTTTACCGTGAATATTTTCAGTCATGAAATTCCAAAACATCAATAGGGTTGTTGTTATTTTATCATAAATATTTACATTGCACCATTCGATTTGTATAATATTTGAATGTCTAACTAAAAACTATGATTATGAGGAAAATTTTTACGCTGATGATTTCTGCCATGTTTGTGGCAGGAGTCTTTGCACAGAGGCCCGAAGGTGTGATTATGAAAGCTTCTGTATCTCCGGTGATCGATGCGGAGGTCGACGAGGTATGGGCTGAAGCCAATGCCTATCCCATCGACAAACCATTTCAGGCAGAGGTTCCAACTGTGGATGGGACTACCTGGAAGGCACTCTGGGACGCATCTGGTATTTATGTACTTGTTGAGTGCCTTGATGATCAGTGGTGGCCCAATTACCTGGGTGATGGTGGTGCCGACTACCTTTTTGACAAACCAGAGATCTATTTCGACGTAAACGTCGTACTTGACGATGGAGGTGGTGCCAGCGGCGCTAACGGGCACTACCAGGTGGCACCCGGACCCACGGAAGGTCAGACTGACGGTACACCGCTGTCGGCAACGTTCCAGGGTGGCGCTGCAGCGGCTACTTATTCCATGACGGTAAAGGAGCCTAATGCCAATTATGAGTATTTCATTCCCATGGAAGCCCTTACCAATGGAGATGGTCTTGATGTGACATCAACCATTGGATTTGATGTGACCATGATCGACAGGGATGAAGGTGATGCGACTCGGAAACGTGCGGTTTGGGCCAACATTGGTGAAATAACTGAGTCATGGGTCAACATGGACGATTGCGGATATGTCACCTTTGACGGTGCTGAAATTGATGTTTATGTTGAAAGTGTTTCCATTGAAGATGCTGTAATCGACGAGAACAATGGCACGGTTCAGCTTATCGCCACCGTTCTTCCCGAAAACGCTGACATCAGGGATGTGAAATGGAGCGTTGAAAACGGAACCGGAAGGGCAACGATCAACTTTGATGGAGTAGTTACCGGACTTTTGGATGGTACTGTTACTGTTACTGCGCTTGCAAAAGACGGTTCCTGGATGGAAGATCAGTGTACTGTAACCATCTCTAACCAGATCGTTACCGCGGTTGATATCAACATGATAAGGAACGGATTCTTTAACCAGGTGAACAGTGACGGTACGGCAGCCGAATGGAGCGCTGCCAGGAAGGTAGTGGATGGAGCAATGTTCATTCCTGCTGCTGTGAATGATCCACGAAACACGGACTGGTGGCTTGAGAGCACGTCCAATCAATCCGGGTTTGGGTTGAACGCCACCGACTCGTATACATTCAGCTTTGTAGCGTGGGCTGAGGAGTCCGATACCCTGTATGTGGATTTCGAGGACGCCAGAGAGTCTGTAGGTTATAACAGGTTTGGTACTTCGGCTCATGAATTCTCCGCCGGTCTTAGCGATGGTTCTGCCGATAATCAATCTCAGTGGGAGTTTGTGACAAATACCGAAGCAACCTATTATCTCATTGACGAGAATCTTATTTTCAACGAGTGGGAGGAGGCCAGCAACGAGGTATTTAACATCATGGGTGGACTGCACTATGCTGGAGGAATCTTCATTGACGAGATTATACTATTCAATAACAATGACAAGGATCTTCTAACACCAGATTATATCCCTGTAACAGAGGTTGTTGTCAGCGGTGGGAGCCTGGTGGGTGTAGATGCAACCCTGCAAATGGAAGCTGTTGTTACTCCGGGAGATGCTACACTTACGGATGTGAGGTGGAGCGTGGTCAATGGAACAGGTGAAGCCACCATCGATGCATCAGGTCTTCTGACCGGTGTTTCTGTTGGTGTGGTAACTGTAGTTGCTACCGCCAAGGATGATAGTGGTGTGACAGGTGTTATGGATGTGACCGTGGGTGTTACCGGGATTTCACAGAAGAGCGTGAATGCCCTGAAGGTATATCCCAATCCGGCTGTTAATGAGCTGAATGTAGTTCTGAATTCTGAGAATACCACTGTAAGCATTTACAACGGTGTTGGACAGAAAATGGATGAGGCTGTTGTTTCAGGATCCGAGTACAAATTTGATATCAGCAGCTATGCCGCAGGTATCTATTTTGTAAAGACCCAGACTTCAATTGCCAAGTTTGTTAAGTAGAACGCTTATCTGAATGACTATTAAAGGGGGGGCCGTCTCAAAAGGGACAGTCCCTTCTTTTTTCTTAGGGATGCTTATTCGTAACGATTACTCCTTTACGATGAGTTGATTGTGTGATCCCAGGGGACCATGAAGCTGCAGCAGGTAGATGCCCGGAGAAAGGTTTTTAATCTCAACGGTTTGCAAGGATCCGGTGATATTGAACCTGCCAACTATCTGACCTGAGAGGTCTGAGATGGATGCGGATTGAAATCTTTGCGGGCCGGGAAAAGTCTCCACCATGACCTGGTTTTGGGCCGGGACCGGGTATATGCGAACATTGAAACCGGGATTTTTCCTGGTGGTACCCACTGTTGATTCAGGGGCAGTCAGTAACATCGGACCAAAATAGTCGGCGTTTTTGTACATGTCGTTGTAATGAGCCGCTGTCATAACCATGGAGCCGATGAAATTTTCGCGTGAGGTGGTTTCATCATTGTCGCAATAGGCTATGGCAAATCCCATCAGCTTGTCTTTCTCCAGGTAAACCCTGGCCGGTTCCGGATTACCGGGGAGAAATGAGGCATCATACATTTTGATGGCAAACTCCCACAGGTAGGTATCCGTCCCGATCGTATCCATCTTCACCCGGATGTTATCCTTGTAATTAACACCGCCTCCCGAGGCGTTTAGATCCAGGGCATCGTAGGTGAGGCTTACATGGTAGGCAAACGCATTACAGTTGCGTTCATGGTCTCCCCCGGAGCGGTTCTCGTCAATAAAAATTTCGACACAGTCATCGTCCCACCAGTTCTGGTAAGGGTCGGCATGGTCATCCGAAAGGGAGTCGTCGACCACCTCCACCAGCAAATAGAGATATTGTGTGTCCCATGCGACTTTGAACCATCCCTCAAAATCTCCCGTTTTCATTTGGGTATTGTAGGGTATCAAAACCTGGTCAATGGCGTGCCACTCTGCCTTCTCCCAGCACTCTTCCGTAGCCTCTCCGTCAACGGTTACCGGGATATCCGTGATCTCACACCGGATGGTGTCCTGCTGGGTCTGTCCGAATGTCATGCAGGTACTAAAAAACGTTACAACAAAAAATGAAAGGAGTTTCATAGGATAAAATTTGCCTGTTATTTTATGGGGAACCTTTGGGGTAACCTACCCACAGGTCACCTGTAAAATGCGACAAACCCTCATCCGAGGCCATCCAGACCGATCCATCCTGATCAACGGCAAGATACTCAGCCCGGTTTCCGGTCATGTCATGTTGATCGCTTGTGTAGCTTATCCATTGAGTTCCATCAAACATGCTGATCCCCTGTGCAGTACCTATCCACCAGTTGCCCGAAGGGTCCCTGGTGACAGAGAGTACCGTATCGTTGACCAGCCCATCGGAGGTGGTGTAGACTTCCCAGTCCCATTTGGTATATTCACTGAAATGAAAGGCAACGCCAAGGCTTGTTCCATAAACCTGTGTGGTGTCGTCAATATAGACTGAATAGATGTAGTCTGACTCCAGCCGGGTCCAGTCGGTATCCATCAGGGTTGCTCCGCTGATCCCGTCCAAACCGGCCTTAAAGCGCTCGATGCCGCCACCATATGTGGTCACATAGGTATACCCGTTGGAGGCCGATCCAATATCTGATATTTCATGGCTCAGAAAGAGGTCATCCAGTCCGGAATATTGGCTCCAGGTGTCCTCATTTAGCAATGATAAGCCATCGGATGAAGCGAAGAGGGCTATTTCGTTGTAGTTATGTCCGATCTGACTGACCTGGTCGTTCTGTAATCCACTGTTCTGTTCAGTGAACAGGTCATCCATCGTAAAATTGCAGACGCCTTGATTTGATGCAAGCCAAAGCTCCCTGTCCTGTGGGGTAAGCGAAAAGCCCAGATCATTCAAGGGTGAGTTTTTCAGCGGATTCTCCATCGCATTGTATATGCCGAGGTCAACATCCAGGGAGCAGAGTCCGGCGTCGGTTGCCAGCAGTTTTGTTCCCTGGACGCTGATTACAAACCCGCTAACCGATTCAAAGGTGAAACCGGTTACCGGATCCGGGTCATCCTGATTACAACCCTGAGGCATTCCAGCTATCAAAAGTGTTGCAGCCAGGAGACGGATAAGCTGCCCGGCATTGAATGGGGGAGAATCCTTCAATTTAGTCTCTGTTTAAAATCACCTTGCCGCTGGAAAGGGCCTGGTTTTGGTGGTCCTGAATTTTGTAAAGGTACATCCCATCCGGAACCGGATTCCTGCCGGCATCGGAGCCATCCCAGATAAAAACAGGGGAGGAGGTAAAATTATACTCCAGAACCAGCTCACCCTTCATACTATAAATCTGCAGGGTTGAATTTCCTGAAATATTTTCCGGTCTCCGGAAGGTCGTGGAGCGGGAAAAAGGATTGGGTGCTGCGATGGTGATATTCCGGAAATCGGAGTTGCTGATACCCACCGTTGAACCATTCACATAGATAAGCTCAATACCCTCTCCTGTTCCCAGGTTCCGGGAGTATTGCCTGTCCGAAGGGTTGTTCCAGTGTTCAAAAACCCCAAGGCTCTCAATGGGTGTACCATCACCCTCCGGGTCGTACTGAATGCCACTGGGCCAGTAGTCGCTGCTGGCGCACTGCTTCAGGTAATCGGCGATCTCAACCTTCATTTCAATGGGGTACCTGGCCTTGGCCGGGTCCGTAACATATTCATTGAAAATAACATCGTAACAGACCGATTCAAGGGCAACCGGATCCTGGCCCACGAAAATGGAGCTGGGGTAATCATTATTGAAGGGATCCGATTTATATTTCCTGATCCATCCCTCCCAGCTTAATCCTGCCCAGATGCCATCGACAATGTAGATCAATCCCTTTCCACCGGTTTGCTCATGTCCCATGTAATCGACCGTATGCCTGTACTGGCGGGCTCCCGAGCTGTTTTTGGGCAGGCTGTAGTGCATGTTTATGGCATACTGGCTTTTGGGATCATCCCCTTTTTCAAGGAAGGAGCCCTGGTGATTCTTTGCTATAAGGGTTATTCCCCCTTCATTATGGGTTTTCAGACAGGGCACATTGATCAGGTAGTCCGCATCCAGGTATTGCTGGGGAAGGGTCGAAGTATACTGACCGTCACTGAAAACTAGCACTGCCTCTGATGAGGGTTGGGTTTGATTCACGCCGTTTCTCCCACTGCCATCCACATAATAAACACCGGGAAATTTACTCATGACCAGCTCCCTGTACTCTTCCCTGAATTCACGGTAGGGATCTCCAAGTGTAATGTAATACTCATCCACTCCAACCACGTTTACCAGCTGGTCTAAAATGGCATTGAGCAGTTGGGGAGTGGCATCCATCCTCATGGGCCTCTCACTGTCACTGCAACTCTGGTTGGTCAGGTTGATCTTGAAGGCAATCCTTTCCCCCGGGGTGTAACCAACATCCCCTTTCCCGTGGGTTTGATTGAACGAGCGGAAGATTGCATCCCAGGCCTGGGCAAGGTTTTCCATTCCGGCATAGGTGGTGATGGAGCGTTCAAGCATTTGGCTGATCACCGCCTCATCGGTATTATCGTCGCTGTACCACAGATCACTGCTTCCCTGTACCGGTACATATTTCTCATTGGTTGCACCTATGTCCTGAACCCATACCACCCTGCCGGGATGGAGACCCCTTGCAACTCCAATAGGTTTGTTCGGGTCGGCAGGAAAGGTGTTATCCACAGGGTTGAGGGCTCTGGCAATGACCTCCTTCTGGTCCCGGAACAGGATAAAACCAAATGCAAGGATCGAGAGTAGAAGAAACAGGGAGCCCGCCATGTAACGGGATTTTCGGAACTGGAGCCTGAATCTCTTAAAGGAGACCAGGGAAGCACTGATCCCCAGCAGGTAGATTATAAAAGTGGACATGAGGGGAGCGGCTGCCCTCATGCACGGGTAACTTGCGCGACTTGGTTTGGGTATGACGCGGATCAGGAACCAGAGGGTGGCTGATGCCCCGAGGATTACCAGGTACGTTTTTGACGCCTTAAATCGCCCGGGGGCAAGCTTCCATCTGTTCATTTTCATTTTCTATATCGCTGCTATCTGGGTTCTAAATACCAGTTATCAGGATTCATCAGTTTAGCGTGGATGGTATTGTAGTCAGGAGTCCCATCAAATTTTGCGGCAACTTTATCGGCCAGGAAGGCAGGATCTCCCCTGCGCTCGGCCACACGAACCAGGTCGGACCAGCGTTTACCCTCGTAGGCCAGTTCAAGGGCCCTCTCCGCGATGATCAGGTCCTCAATCATCAGGGTCCTTTCCTCACCGGTGATCTCCTCCGGTACCTCCCTGTTGGTCAGGTAAACACGGCCCCTGATACCAATATTGCTTCTCCACTTGGCAAATTCTGCAGGTTTGGGATTTGTAGCATTAACCCCGTCGTTAAGCAGCATCAGCGCATATCCCTGGGAAACCTCATCCCCCATGCGGTTGTAAGCTTCAGCCAGCATCAGGTGAATATCGGCAGCACGTGAAAGAATAATATCCGATCCAAAGGGATCAGCAAAGGAGATTTCGTATTTCGTAATGTAGTATTCCAGGGAATACTCGGTCTCCGAGATTTTGGATAAAGTATCTTCAGAGAAGGTAATGCCCAGTCCCCTGTAAAGGTCACCGGGACCACCGGCCGGGAGAATCTGTGCCTTGAAAGAGTCGACCAGAACCTGGGTGGGTTTGACAAGGTAATCGTAATCGTGACCCAGCCACCTGGCCAGGGGATTAAACTGATCTTCTGTTGAGTTGAAGGGAATAGCAGAAATGTTTTCAAGTTCCTGCGATTCGGCATTCATAAACAAACTGCTCCAGGCGGCATCTCTGTAGGTTCTGTCCACCTTGAGCATCGATGCGGTATTGGAATAGCTTTCACAGGCCAGTTTCAGGTAAAAGGCGGCGTTGGCATAGTCGTTTTTCTCCAGGTAAAGCTCGCCCAGCAGTGCTTTGGTGTTCACGAACCATGGAAGTTTCAATTCCACCGTTTCATTACCGGTTGAATTATCATGAATATAGGGGGTGATCTGGTTGATCAGGGTGTCGATTAAGTCGCCCTTACCAAGGATCGTCTGCTCCAGGTTTTCCGGAAGAGCCGTGAGATTATCAGGAATGTATGCAGCCTCATTGTAAAGTCTTACGATGGTCAGGTAGGCCCATGATCTCATCCCTATTAATGCACCCGTGAAATAGAATTCAATGTAAGGATCAAAATTCCTGTCATTCTCAGCCACTGTGTGCAGATTGGCAATCACCTCATTCACATCGATGATGACCTTGTAAAGGTCCGAAGCATCCGTATAGGGATTGGCGGGTGAGAATATCTGGTTGTTGATCTCTCTCAGGTACATACCTGCATTTTGTGTCACATCCATCTGGTCGGAACGGAGTCCGTCCAGCATAATCAGCTGAGGCATTAAATCCTGCAAAGAGACAATTGTGCCGGCAGCTGAAACCGAGGCATCAATCTGGGTTTTATAGTGCTGGTCGGGTGTAATCCGGTCTCCCGCCTGCTTAGTGAAGAAATCTTCACTGCAAGAGGTGAAAGCGAACATCACCACACTTAAAATGATCAGGATGGATGGGTTTATAGGTGAAATCTTTTTCATCATATCTAGTTTTTACCCGTTATAAGTCTAATTTCAAGCCAACAATGAATGATTGGGTTCCGGGCATCATCCCGTAATCCACGCCCTGGTAGAAGGGGTTGTTCAAATAACTGAACTCCGGATCATACCCGCTGTAATTGGTGAAGGTAAGCAGATTGGTAGCCGTTACATAGAAAGTCACTCCATTGAACACCCCGCCAATGGAGGGCAGAAAGTAACTGAGGGTAACCTGGCTCAGCTTAAGGAATGAACCATCCTCGATCCATCTGTCGGAGAAAACGGTGTTACCATTAGGATCACCGTAAATGGCCCTGGGCATCTCTGACCCTGTGTTGGAGGTGGTCCACCTGTCAAGGACTGAAACAGACTGGTTACTGTAATTTGACATGGATTCGGTCTGGTACCTCAGGAAGTTGAAAAGGTCATTTCCCATGGAATAGTTAAAACGTATGTAAAGCTCCAGGTTATTGTAGGCAAGCGATGTGAAGATGCTCCCGAAGAGATCCGGGTTGGGGTCTCCAATAATGGTTTTGTCTGCTTCGTTGATGATATTGTTTCCATCAAAGTCCATATATTTCACATCACCTGCTTCCATGAGGTTTCCTTTAGGACCGGTTACAGTGCCGGCTTCGGATGCTGAGATAATACCATTGGTCTGGTATCCGTAGTAGGCATTTACCGCATTACCCACCGAGGTGACAAATTGTGCACCGGGTATGGAGGTTACAATCTGCTCTTCTGCAGGATTCAAAAATTCGAGGCTTGTCACCTCGGTCATGATCTTGCTTACGGTACCACCAATAATCCATTCAAACCCCCCGGCTGCTAAACGGGCGTCCGCTGCAATTTCAAGCCCGTTTGATGCAAGCTTGCCCCCATTGTCGTAATAGTTGGTATACCCGAAGGACATGGGAAGCTCCTGCCTGATAACCAGGTTATCCACATTGGACATGAAATAGTCTGCATGTATATTCAGTGACTGCCTGAAGAGGGAGAGATCGAGCCCGATATTGATGGTGGTTTTCTTCTCCAGTTCAAGGTTCTCATTGGGGATCACCTCCCGGTGCAGCAATCCAAGATTATTAATCCGGCGATCTGTATAATACAATTTTGAGTAGTCATAGATGGTGCTGAACATGTTCCCTGTTTGTGACCATGATCCTCTCAGCTTCAGGTCCTCAAGCCACCCGGCCCGATTCAGGAAGCTTTCGGAAGAGAGCCGCCAGGCCGCAGCAAAAGAGGGATAGAAATTATAGCGGTTTGTTTCATTTGTAACCGAGCTTCCGTCGTAGGAGAGGTTCGCACTTGCAAAATACTTGTTCCTGAAACTGTAGTTGATATCCGCAAAATAGGAAACCCAGGACAATTCCCGGTTATCTCCGGTGGTTGAACGGAGGAAGCTGTACTGTGAACCATCACCAAGACTTCTGAAAAAATCAGAAGGTGTGTTCAGGTCCAGACTTTGATTGTACTTGTAACTGTTCTGCATATACCTGAAACCCAGATTGGCCAGGATGGAGTGTCCGGATTCTGATGTGGTGGTATAGGTAAGCATGGAATGATTCTGGCTGGAACGGAAATCATAAACCATATCTCCCGGGCTGTTGTATGCCGAATCAACCTGAACAATTCCCTGGTCGGGCAGGAATATGGTTTCCCTTTCATTGTTGAAATTGATACCGAAGAGGGTGGAGAGGTTGAAATGTTCATTGAAACGGTATTCCGCCTTGATGGAGCTCAGAAAATGGTAGTTCCGGTTTGTACCAAGTGCTTCGGACGTGATAGCGCTGGGATTACTCACATTGAAAACCCCCACATCATCAAAATAGGTCAGGTATTCACCCGTTGCACCATCCCGTGGCGATGGGGTCCATAACCGGCGACTTCATCACGGTTGAAAGGATGGGGTTCTTCCAGGTTTCGGATCCGTGGTTTGCAATTCGGCTGTCGGCCAGTGAGAGTTTAACATTGGGAGTTACAGAGAATTTATCGGTGATATTAACTTTACCGTTGATTCGCAGGTTAAACCTGCTGTAACCCGAATTTTCATAGATCCCTTTCTGCGAGAGGTAACCGGTGGATACATTATAGGTTGCAATATCATCCCCTCCTTTGAGGAAGAAATGGAATTTTGAGATTGCTGCCGGGCTGTATAGCTCCTCCTGCCAGTCGGTCTCATTGTGGTACTTATAATAGTCCTCGGCGGAGGCATCTCCGTGAAGCCAGGGATACATGGAGTTGATCTGGTCGGAATTATATCCCTGCCCCACCAGCAAATCCTCAAAATAGGTATTGAACTGTGAAGGATTCAGAAGCTCCTGGTGTTTAGGTGTCATGGTGATCCCCCCGTAGGCTCCGAACTTTATCACCGTACTGGCCTCCGCCTTCTGTTCAGTATTTACATAGATGGCTCCGTTTGAACCGGCGCTCCCCAGGAAAGAAATACCGTCTTTTAAAACAGAAATATCAGAGATATCGTCTATATCAACCACATCCATCGGGTTCAATGCATAGCCTTCCATCAGGCTGGTGGTTGCATATGCAAAGTCGTGTATCATCCCGTCGATGAAGAGCAGGGGCTCATTATTGGCATAGAGTGATGAATATCCGCGAATGTTCATAAAGGTCCGGCTGCCCGGCATGCCATTCCGGTTAATAACCGACATCCCGGCGACCCTTCCCTGCAGCGTCTGATCAAATGAGCTGGCTTTCGTGAATTTAAGGTCCTTTTTAGTCAGGGCGGTGGCCGCATAGGTTGCATCCTTAAGTACCGCTGTTCCGATGGGAGAAATGTAGCTGTTATCGAGCGACTGGTAGTTTACGGGAACCAGTGTAATCTCCACGTGGTCCCTGCCATTCAGGTATATATTACGAGTGGTATATCCCGGCAGGTTAACAATGATCTGAGCCTGCAGGTCAGGTACGGTAAGGGTAAAGACCCCCTGTTCGTCACTACCGTTGGAAACCCCTGTGGAGGCAACCGAAACGGAAACCTGGGCAAGGGCCAGACCGGTACCCGATTCCGTAACCAGACCGGTAATCTCTATACCGGAGTCCTGAGCCGACACCGGGGGAGAAATGATTCCGGTAAACAACATGATCATGATGAACAGGAAGGCCGAATATGAATATTTTTTAGTCATCTCTTTGCTGTATTAGTTTGATGGTACAGGGTTAGATTATTTAACTGGTGTAAAGATCAGGGTATCCCAGAAAAGGAGGCCCGGACTTTTGGCCACAACCTTGATGGTGTGCATTTCTGTTTCGGTCCATTCGAACCTTCCCCAGCTTGTGGACTCGGCCGGATCTGATATATCGATGAGCGCAGTGTTCACCCCATCCACAAAAACCGAATAGGTGATATTGCCGCTCCACAGATTGGAGGTAAGTTCATATTTCCCCTTCATGATTTTCGGAGTGGTGATCTCCACCCACCACCATCCGCTCATGCTCAGGCAGTCGTCATTGAGAAGTTTCCCTGTATCGTGATCCTTAAAATAGTAAAGCATGTAATTGCCCTCCCATTTAATATACTGGAAGGTGTTCTGACCATCGAACCACCTCATGTAATACTTTCCGAAGTAGTCGCCCTGTTTCATGTCAAAATAGTCGGTGGTCTCAAAAACAAGTACTGTAGGCTCGGGCTGAAAGACCGGAAGCAGATCATTGAGGGTATGTACGGTGCCGTTTTTTGCCGGTTTGTTCGACTGATTCTCAATGAATCCTGTATATTTTCCGGTCTCAAAGTCCAGATTCAGTTTATAGTCGGTATCCACCCTTACCGAAATATTGTTATCGTACGAGAGGATGGGATATACCTGGGTATTTAGGTCATTGAAATAATAGGTACCCCCCATGCAGTGGTACTCCATGTACCTGTAAAACGGATTTTTAAGGTAGGTGATACTGTCGGGTGCATCGGTGAAATGGGCAATCAGCTCATCGATGGTATTGATGCCATACCGGTTGAAAGTGGTATCGGCAATAGCCAGCAGGGTGAACCTGGTACGTGCCATTTTCTGACCGTAAGGGAATTCAATGATGCTTAATGTGTCCTTAAGCCCGGTCCTGTCAAGCCCCGCGGCGAAAAGCGAAAACGAGGGATCTCCTGCGACCATTTCATATACGCTGACCGTAACCGGTTCTATAACCTGGTTTACCACATGGACCACACCATTGGCCGCAATGATATCCCTGTTGATGATTTTGCTATGCTTGTTCACAAGGATATCAGCACCTTCAAATTCCGTAACCAGGTAGTCATTGAGACCGTTCAGATCCCGGATGGCTCCGAGTCCGAAATCGGATGAATACATAGCACTGGTTACCAGGTGGTTGTTGGCAAGGTCCTGGACATATTTTTCCGGAAAATCCATAAATGAGGTGACCCCCATCTTATTGTAAAAAACCTGCATGACGGAGTCAGTGGGCAGGAACAGGGTAAAGGGTCCCCGGACTCTTAACAAGCTGTTAAGCCCCGATGCCTCAAGGATCTTCCCGAACTCTGAGTACTGGGGATCGGAAGTTACATAATCAGCAATAACCATCTGGGCTGAATCAACCTTCCACAATATTGGATCTTCCTGGCAACTGAACAGAAGCGAAACGATGACAAATACAAAGATTTGAATCCCCCTGGATACGACTCTTCTGATTGTTGTTTTCATATGATTTCTTTTTGTATGTATTACCTGTCGTAAAACGGATTCTGCTCGAGATTCTGATTGTAAATGAGCTCTCGTTCAGGAACCGGGAGGTAGTAGCTAAGGGTATCGTATACCCGGGTCCGCAGAATCGCCTGCTGTTTGATATCGGCACCCGACAGGATCATGTCGATGATGAGCTGCTTGTTTTCAAATTTGTTTCTTTTGGCTGCACGCAACATGTCGAACCATCGTTTTCCTTCAAATAAAAATTCACGGCCCCTTTCATTCAGCAGTAACTCTCTTAAAAGCTCCTTTTCGGTTTGTTCGATAAAGGGTGCACCTGCCCTCAGCATGGTTTCACTGATCAGGTCGTTAGCCTCACTAAACCGGTCGAGTTCAATGCATGCTTCGGCTTTGATCAGCATGATCTCCGCATAGCGATAGAGGATCCAGTTGGCATCCCTTTCGGAGAAAGTCCTGGGAACCAGCCCCAGTTGATCTTTACCCTGGGTTTTCCAGAGACCACCTATCCCGTTGTATCTTCTTAAGTCCTCCTGGTCCATAATCAGGTTAATATCCTGCCAGTTCATGGAGGCCTGGGCACTACCGTCCACCGGGACCAGGTTTACATAAATCGGATTTTCCTGCTGTTCCAGGTTGTCGTCGTACTGGATCTCGCAGACACCTTCGGATATGGAATTTCCAGGATAGTAAAGGTTGAACCAGGTTTCGGTCGGTTCAAGGCTGTAAAGCCCCGAGTTGATGATCACATCACAGGCATCAATACAATTCTGATACTTTTCCTGCCACAGGTAAACATCGGCAAGCAGTGCGGTGATGGAGTAGTAATTGGCACGTCCGTAAAAGTAATTGGAACCCTGGAATTCTGTTTTGTAGGCCAGATCACGGGCATAAAGGAGATCCTCGACGAGCTGGGCCAGGATCACATGCTCTGAACTTTTTGCAACGTACAGATCGGAGGTGTCTGAAATGGATGCCGTGGTAACCAGCGGTACATCTTTCCATAACCGTACCAGGTAGAAATAGGCCATGGAACGGATAAAAAGTGCTTCAGCTTCAATGGCATTCATCATTTCCTGGGTAAAGGTTTCATCCAGTGCAAAAACCTCGTCATCGAAATACATCAGCGTATTGGCCAGGTTGATCGCTTCATAATAATTTTTCCAGTTGATCACTTCGTTGGAAGGGCTGATGTTACTCCCTGCAATTTGCTCATAGCCTGAAAAATTCGGACCGGCAATGGTAACCAGGTCGGCACGAAGCTCACCCCATATCAGGGATTCAAGGCTTGCATTACGTAGCGCGTTATATGCTGCGCCCAGCGCACTGTTCACATCTTCCGTCTTTTTCCAGAATTTATCCTTGATCAGTTCAGTCTCAGGAACCACGGTTAACCAGTCGCTGCAGGAGGTGAACGAAAGAATTACTATAAGGATTGCCGTCTTTACCGCGCTGTTTATATGAATATTTTTCATGGGTTGACAGTGTTAATGTTAAAACGAGATGCTGATGCCAAACATGAATCTTCTGCTGGGAGGAGTCTTGCTATAATCCTTTGGCAGAACATCGGGGCTGGAAGGTGGCGCCACATCGGGATCCTGTCCTGAATAATTTGTCCAGGTAAACAGGTTATAGGCTGTTACAAAGAGCCGCAGATCCTTCACCCTGATTCTCTGAATCTGACTCTGGTTAAAGTCGTAGCTCAGTGAGAGTGTTTTCAGGCGCAAGTACGATCCGTCTTCCACGAACCGGTCAGATCCAAGCCAGTTGAAACCCTCGTTGTAGAGTGCCCTGGGGATATCGGTTTCATCTCCCTCCCTTCTCCAGCGCCAGTTAGTGGCTTTGCTCTGGTTGTCATAGTTATACATTTTCTCCGTATCCATACGGGTCTGGTTGATGATATTCTGTCCTACCTTGAAGAAGAGGAAGGTGCTTAAAATGAAGCCCTTGTATTGTGCCCGGACACCGGCACCCCCCATAAAATCGGGATTCAGGTCGCCTAGGTAGACGATATCCAGTTCATCGATTTTCCCATCGTAATTCTGGTCCACATACTTGGCATCACCGCCTTCAAAGATATACCCCGAAGGTCCGCCCATGATCATAACCATGGGTTCGTCGACGTTCAGTCCATAAACCGGATCGCCATTTTCATCCCTTACGATTGCATCATCATTGGACTTATAAACCCCGGCGTATTCGTAGCCGAAGAATCCACCCAGAGGCTGACCGGGGACGACACTGATTTTATAATTTCCGTTCTCCAGCATATTTCCGTAAACCAGGCTATAGTTCTCGGGAAGACGCAGAACCTGGTTCTGGTTCCTGGAGAGGTTCAGGTTGAAACCCAGGGAGAAATCCTCACGGCGGACCACTGTATAATCAATAAGGAATTCAAATCCCCTGTTTTCCATCTCCCCATCGTTGCGGTTGATGCTTTCATAACCGGTGGAATAGGGTATTCCTGAATTCTCGAGGTAGAGATCCAGGGTCTTTTTCCGGTAATAGTCCAGCTCAACATTCATACGGCCCTTCAGACCATAAAAGGAGAGTCCCGGATTTAACTGGTCGATGGTTTCCCATTTTAAGCTGGTAAGCTCCACCCCTGTGGGTTGAACACCCTGCATATCCAGGTATGAGAGCCCTGAACCTGCCTCGTAAGTGTTGAAATAGAGGTAGTTTCCATTGGGCTGGTTTCCGCTCTGACCCCAGCTGAACCTCAGTTTCAGGTCGTCGATCCAGCTGACATCGGTCAGGAAGGACTCCTCCGAAAGGCGCCAGAATGCGGCCACAGTGGGGAAGAGACCCCAACGGCTATCCCTGGCAAACTTCGAATTCCCTTCATATTTTGCACCCATCATCAGGCTATACCTATCCTTGTAGATATAACTACCTGTCAGGAACATCCCCATGGAGCGATACTGGCTGTAATTGGATCCGAAATAGACAAGGTGCTTGTCATTAACCGGCTGATCCAGGAAACGGGAGGCCGACTGACTGGATTCGGTCTTATACCACCTGGACTGTGTACCTTCCGTATCAAACTGTCCCATGAAAACCAGGTCATGATCACTCCCGATATCCGGACGGTAAATGAGCTGGTTGAAAGTGTATATGGAGCTTTTTTTGGAAAACTCATTCACGGCACGGTTGGAAATGTCGCTTTCATAGTTGTATCCCAGTGCTTTGTAAGGGAGGTATTTGTCAATTTTATTGTCAAAAATATCAAGGGTAACGGTTGAGTTGAAGATCAGCTTGGGGGTGATGAAATACCTGATGCTGAAAAGAGCCCTGGCATTGTCCTTGAACCTGTGTTGCTTACCAAGGTTCGCAAAGGCCACCGGGTTATAGGCATCCCTGGAGCTACCCTGCAGGGTACTGGATGGTGTGAAGTATTCGTCCGAAACCACATTGGCGGTATCCCTGTCGTAGATGGAGAGGTTCGGCATCTTTCTGTAGGCAACGGCCCGGAGTGATTTCCAGTTTCCAAATTCAGGATCCTCCACATCATAGGTGTTATTCTGATCATAACGGGTAAACATAATATCCGTTTTGAACTGAAGTTTTCTTGAGAGATCGTAGTCCAGAGAGCTCCGAAGATTCAGCTTTTTCAGGTCATTTCCGATTGTTGTTCCCCCTTCATCCACAAAACCTGCCGACATGTTATAACGGGTTTTTTCTCCCCCGCCCCTTACCGAGAAGTCGTGCTGTTGTGTAAAGGCGGTCTGGGTAATCTCTTTCACCCAGTTTGTATTCTGGGAGTAATTGTGGTACTCTTCCCACTCGGGGTCAAATGCAATCTCGTCACTATAAAACGTATTATAGGTTACATTGTAGTGCTCCTCGGTGATCAGCCGGGCATACCCTGCTCCGTCGAGCATGGGAATGGGATCGGGTTCATTGGATACCGTGGCTTTGAATGTATAGTCGAAGATCGGTTTCGATTTAATCCCCCGCTTGGTTTTGATCATCAGAACGCCGTTTGAAGCCCTGGATCCCCAGGCCGCCGTTGATGCTGCATCTTTAAGTACCTCGATGGATTCGATATCCTCCGGGGAGACGTCGATCAGGCTTCCGAATTTTTCGATATCCGCACTGGCAAAGTCAAAGTTGTCATCAATGTTGGCATCATAGGGAATTCCGTTAATAACAATCAGCGGCTGATTCCGGGCATTCAGAGAGGCGGTTCCCCTGATCCGGATGTTCAGACCCGCACCCGGGTCGCCGGAGATCGAGGAGATATCGACGTTCCCGATTCTTCCCTGGAGCATGTCTTCAACCGTGGTGGACATGACCGATTTCAACCCGTCCATTTCAATCCTGGCAACTGCGGTTGCCCTGTCCCGGACAGTAGTAATACCATCGTTACCCATCTTTTCACCCACGATCACAACTTCATCGATTCCGATGGACTCGGGCTGGAGATCAAAATTGATTTCAGTCCGGCCTTCCACCATTATCGTTTGTTTCTGATACCCGATAAAGGATATCTGAACCGGGTTGGCCACGTTGGAGACCTTGAAGACAAAGTTTCCGTTTAGGTCAGACACGGTACCACCAATAAACCTGCCGTTTTTATCGATTTCAACAATATTTACCGAAGGCAGGGTCTCCCGGGTTTGCGCATCCACAATCTTTCCACTGATAATTGCCGATTGACCCTGGGCTAAATTCACGCCGGAAAGAAGTCCGATGAGCAATCCGGAAAGCAGTATGATTTTTTTCATAGTAGAACGGGTTACATTTTTTGACTACTCTGTATATTTCAAGACGGAAGTAATTTTATGCATAACACCCTGCCTTACAAGCAGATTGGCATTGGCGTGTTCGACGGGTACCACCCTGCCTGTCATATCCTCAATGGTGAGGTTCCCGGGTGTGTTGGCAATCGTCAGGAATCCCCTTGCTGTGGTCTGATCGGTGGTATCGATGTAGGTGTAGTTGGTATCGAAGATTCCCGATTCTTTCCCGTCGTCAAAAATCACATTATCAATCAAGAAGTGGTATAACAGGAAGTTTTTGAGGGAATCAGCATCCTCCGGAATAAGTCCATCGAGTGTGGCCTGTTCCATGGCAGCATTATTGGGTATAAATCCAGTCCAGTAATCGGCGGCAGCTAAAAATTTCAGTCTGGGTATAAATTCTTTAGTCGTCGGATCCTTGTAGCGGTCATCCAGTAACTTCGTCTGTACCAGCAGAGCGGAAAACTGGGAGAAATCAGGATCGGCAAACAGGCAGTCGGGATCGGGGGGGGCACAGGTAAGGCGCTGGCCCATTACGATCCTTGACTCAATGGGTCTGTCCACTTTTAACAACAACCCATTGTATTCATTTACAATAACCTCTTCGATCACTGACATCTCTTCCTTGGCCTGGTTCTCACCGGCTCCTGCCATATTGTTTCCATAGTAAATATGGTTTCCGGAGGTCATCAGGGCATAATTTCCGTCTCCATCCAAATCCGGCAGTACCCCCTGGTAAATCTGATCCTGAGCAAAAAGCACCAGGTCGGTACTTTTCATGGGAGCCCAAACACCATCAATCGGTCCCCTGAACTCCACCACATCACTGGTAGCATTGTAACGTACCCCGTAAGCCTCCAGGTCCTCATTGGTTGTAGCAAAAAGGGTCACATCGGCATCAGGATTGGACAGGGTGGAAAGCATATTACTCTGGTTCATCACAGAGAGAAGGGTAGAGTAATTCTTATCGAAGAACAAAATGCCCGGAACCGTTTTGAAAACGTTGGGCTCAAGTACCTTTTTGGTATCATAAACCACACCGTTGCTACACATGTAGCCGGAATTCAGATCATCCGGGGTGAGGTCGGTGGCGTCACCAAATGCGTTGAAGTAGCCACTTTCAAGCTTTGATTTCAAAACCAGTTCCCTGGAAAGCTGCGTCTGAACAATGTAAAAGAGCGTTACCCTTGGGATACTATCAATGGAGGAGTAATACTTATATACCGTATTATCAAGGTATTGTTGCAAAATTTCATCCTTAGGAATGAACGCTGCCCACATGTTCTGGGGCGGTACGGCGGTATTGGTAGATGAGGATCTCTCTTCAGCCAGGTCATACACCAGGTCGTAAGTTTTCCTGTAGAGTATATTCTTCTCTTCATCAACTTTCTGACCTGTAGTGGCGGCAAACCTTTGAAGGAGATCATAGTAGAGACCGTACTTATCCTGGTTGGCAATCAGGTACTCTTCAATGCTGGGCATGGGTGGAACAACCCTGTCCAGGTAATAGATGAACCCGCTGGCGGTACGCACCTCCAGCTCATCGGGATAATCAGGATTCGGGATGACCATGGCATTGTGCCAGTTCAATCCCTCCATGCCTGCAGGATAACCCTCTTCCCACTTGCTTCCCGGGTACATGAAGGTATAGTCCGATCCGTCTTCGGCTCCGCCGTAATCGTAGAAAAATTCCTGGGAGAAGAGAGGGATATTTTTATTCCCTGTATAGATGAGTAACTCTTTACCTACATCCGACGCAGGGGAATACCTTACCGTCTCCTTATAGGGAATGGCGGTACTGGGAGTTTCCTTACGGTGGAACAATGAGGCATACTCTGCTTTTGGAGTTTGCAACTCGGACCATGCATATTCATAGATCAGGTAGAACCTCGATCTCGGATTGCGCAATACATGAAGGGTGAACAGCTGACGGGCCTCATCATCCGAAAGATCTTCAACCGAACTTATACCGGCGGATGCAAAATACTCTTTGAATGCATCATCGTCCGGAACGAACAGGGTGAATAACTGCTTTGCGATGGGATCGGCATAATCAGCTCTCTCCATGAGCCTTAAAAAGATCGTATAATTACCTTTCTTTTCAAGGGTCTCAATGCTCGAACCGCCGAGCCACGGGGGATCTTCGTATCTTTCCTGATGATCATTACATCCGGTAATCCCAAATATCACGACAGAAAATATAACGGCCAGAACGGGCCTTATGGATTTCTTCATAGTAATAGTTTTAGTCAGTTCAAAAATATAAACATTTATGGAAATGTTACTATAAGAGATTGCAAAAAAGCCTTTATTTAGAAAGCTTCCATGGCAATCATCTGTTTATTAGTGATTTCAGAGGTAAACTTTACTGCAGCGCTCCGCGGAAATCTTCAACCAGATCCTCAACTTCTTCAATTCCCAAAGAGAGCCTGAGCATGGTATTCCTGAGCCCCATTTCTCTCTTCTCATCCTCAGTGTACTCGGCAAAAATGGTGGAGTAGGGGTGGATGATCAGGGTTTTATTGTCCTGCAGGTTTGTGGCCCGGCGGACCACCTTCAATTTGTTCATAAAGGCATAGCAGGCAGCTTTGGATTCCAGGTCGAAGGTGAGTATGGAGCATGGCTTTTCTCCAAACTGTTCCAGGGCAATTGCATAATAGGGTGAATTTTTGAGCCCGGGAAAGTTTACCTGTTTAACCTGGTCCTGTTTTTCCAGCCATTGAGCCATTTCCAGTGCACTGGAAACGGAACGTTGGGTCCGCAATGCCAGGGTATCCAGTCCAAGGCTCTGCAGGTAAGCGTTGTGAGGGGAGAGGCAGGCGCCTATGTTTCTGTAAACCTGCTTGCGGAACATCATTTTAAAAACCTGCCTTCCGTGTTCTACGAATCCCTTCCTGGTCTTTTCAAACCGGCTCCAGTCAAATGTTCCGTAATCCACCAGCAGTCCGCCAACTGACGTGGCTCCGCCTGAGATATACTTGGTACTGGATATTACCTCCATGTTAATTCCAAAATCCTTTGCAGAAAAAACAGAAGGGGGTGTTAATGTAGTATCGGCAATGAGCAGAATATGATGATGCCTGGCAATTTCAGACAATGCCCTGATGTTTGCTATTTCGAGCTGGGGGTTGGTGATGGTTTCGAAGAAGATTGCCACGGTATCCGAATCAATCTGGCCAGGCAGAGAGTCAGGATCAGTCAAATCGGCATATCTGGCAAAAACCCCGTATGGGGCAAGTGTTTTTTCAAACAGGGACAGGGTATTGCCAAACAGGTGTTTCGAAGTGATGATGTTGTTTCCCGTTCTGGTAACGGCCATGATCAGGTTGGAGATGGCAGCCATGCCGGATGAGAGGGCCGTAACGGAAAAGGCACCTGTCATTCGCTGGACTTTTGATTCGAAGTATTCGATGGTAGGATTTGTGATTCTTGAATACTGGTGTCTTTGAACCTGTCCGCCAAAAGCAGCTTCCAGCTCTTCAGCGGTATCAAATTCGAATGAAACATTGTCATAAACGGGAAAGTTGAGGCTCCCGTGCGGGTCTTTGGTGGGAAAAGGGGTATGCAGCAAGGTAGTGGTAAGTCCCTGTTTTTTCATGGTCAGCCTGATCAGTTCTTTTTGTACTGGAAAAACAGGAGGATGCCAATGAATACCGCGATGATGGATATCCAGTAGACCAATCCGGATCTCTTGTAAATGGGACTGCTGTCGCCTAGGACCACAAAGCCGGACCAGAAATAGGGATTTGATGTAAGATCGTCGGAAGCATCCAGGTAATCAATCTTGGCAAGCCGCATGGCTTCCTGTTTACTTTTCCCCTTTTTCAGGTATTTGTAAAAACCGGTCATCAATTCAGAACTTGATTTATCGGAAACCTGCCAGAGGGTCATTACAATGGAGGGACAACCTGCATAATAGAAACCCCGGGCCAGGCTCATCATTCCCTCGCCTTTATGCATTTTTCCAAAACCGCTGCTGCACGAACTCAAAACTGCCATATCCGCATTCAAAGGCAGGTTATATATTTCATAGGCATAGAGCCGGTTATCTTCTATGGTATCGGAGGGATCATTACTCCCGGCAGTGGTGAATGCAAGCAAAGAATATAGCGGATTGTCATCCCTCATAATGGTATGCATGGCCAGGTGGAGTACATTATAATCAGGTGCAAGTTCCTTGAATTTCGCTTCCGTTGCATTCTCGTTCAGGAAGACAAAGGCAGGAACAGTCTCCTTGATGCTCTGTACCTCTTTAATAATACCTCCCAGAGGCAGCAGAAAATCGGATGCCTCATCAACCTGCCTGAAATAGGAGGTATCACTCATAGAGATTGGATTGGTATAGAGGGGCGCAAAGGCCAGTACCTTTTTTTCGGTGGTTTTGGATTTCAAACGCCTGCTGAACATCAGGGTTGCCGATTGTGAATAGCCCACCGAATAGTCACGGATCAGGTATGGGAGGGTCAGGTAATTGATGTACTCCAGGTCAGCATCCTCGGAGAGTAATCCTTCAAAAGGGAGATAGGTAATGGCACCATCGGGAATGATTGTCAGATTCTTCCGGTCGGTGAACTCCAGGCAGGGTTCGATCAGGATCGTGTAGAACTTCCTGCCAAGTTCCACAAACCTCCGGTAATTCTCACGCACCCCGCTGCTGAAGTTCTGCTTGTTCAGGAGCTGGTAATACTCAAGGCATTCGCTACTGAACCCGGGCCCGATCTCTTGCGAAAAAACATGAATGTTATTTTTATCAATCACATAGGTAATGAGCATGGTATCTGAAAGCACATACTCGATCATGGCATCACGGTAGGGCAGTTTATCCTGAAGCTCCGCCAGGGATACGAACCTGGGATTATATTTAAATTCGAAATACTTCGAATTATCGAGCTCGATCTGCTGCATCAGGTCATTATAATCATCCTTAAGATGAAACAGCTTCTCTTTGTAAAAGGCAATCTGACTGCTGTCGGGTTCAGGCGCCATCTGCTCGTCATACAACATCGCCTCATATCCCTGTATCTTGCCGATTAACTCCTCCTCCTTCTCCTTGGTTTCGGCCGGCAGATCTGAATACTCCATGGCCTCAATATTCTTGAGTTCGCTGAACAGGGCAAATGATTTGCTGCTTTCGGTAAACTCAAAGGCCATTTCCAGGTAGGCCATATCGCCGGTCAGTTCATACAAGAGTTTCCCTACGTAGATCGCTTCATTGTAGACTTCAATAACGGCCGAAGTTGCAAAGATTTTACTGTTCTCATTTTGCATGGAGAGCTTCAGCACATTGAGGGTTTCAATGGAAGTCTCGTATGAGTTCAGTGATTCTTCAATTTTATGAATATCTCCAGATTTAAGATATTGGTCGTACAGGATCCGGCTTTTCAGAATATAAAGAAGCGGCAGGGTGGATGTATATTCATTTCTGACATATGATTTTTCATTTTCAAAGAAGAATTTGTCGAAAAAATTATTCAGTTCATTGATACTTTGGTTTACGTTCTCCAGGGCAACGTCAAGGTTCCCCTGCCTGTGTTTAATGGAAGCAATGCGGTAGGTTATTTCAGCTCGGAGAATGGTGATATTTTTGGTTGCGGTCTGATTCAGCGATTCAATAAAGACCAGGGCCTCCTGGCAATACTTTGAGGCCGCAGTGTATGCCTCATAATTAATATTGAAGTCAATAATATTGTAGAAGTAGATAAGTGTATTATCAGTAACTTCCATTCTTGAGTTATGCAACAATTTTTTTCTAGCCTTTTCAAAATAAATATTTGCTAAATCAAACTTTCCCACCTTGGAATAGGTGGTCGCATAGGTAATGTAAAACCTGAATTCTGCTTCATAATTCAGATTTAGTTTTGAAAAATCGATCTGTTTAAGTTTCTGCTCCGCAAGATCATATTCCCCCAACTCAAACAGAAGATTGGTGTAATTGGAGAATACATGTGAGTAGTTTTCAGTATTATCGTAACCCTGGCGGGTCAGAAAATCAAGGGCATATTCATAATACTCTTTTGTTTTATATAAATCGCCCGAGGCTTTGTATAAATTTCCTTTGTTGTGATAGATATTGGCCAGAAAAAAGCTGGTCGGGTCCTTTCCTGTTAAAATCTCTTCCGCCTTGGTTAAATGATAGAGCGCTTTGCTGTTGTTGAAAAACTTGCGGTATACGGAGGCAAGATTTATATGGTTTGCAGCAACCCTGTCATCAATTTCATAACCGGGGGTGGTATACTGAAGATTAAGGGCCTTCTCAAGGAAGTACTCCGCCGTATCTAGATTGAGATTATACCTGACATTCTCAAAACCTTTGTTTCCATATTCATAAATCAGGTCCCGCAACTCCTCATTTTCCGCATGTTCCTGCCCGCTGCCCATGGGCGAGATCAACAGGGCGATCAGGATTACCCAAAGATTCTTCAAATTCATGCTGCAGATTATTGGAGTAAATGAACGAAATATAGCTGTAGAATGCAACTGAAGTGAGGTTTTTAATAAAAAAAAATTACTCTGTAAATTATTTTATATCAGTCTTTTAAGGCAGTCGTTACCATTGTGGATAAAAAAAAGTTCAGTTTTTTGGGTAACGTTTGGCCTCAATTGGGAATTAACATATGAAAACAATTAACAAACAATGTTCAACCCCTAATTGAAAAAAGATGAAAACTGTAAATTTCGAATCATTCGCAAAAGACAAAATCCAGGAGAAAGAGTTAAACTACCTTAAAGGCGGTGCTGATCCAATTTTTGATTTATTGAATCCTCCCAGAAGGTAATCCGGTATTTGGATTAGTATTGAGTTGATAAAAAGACGGTCCGAGGACCGCAAAAGATATAAATTAGTAAAACGTTCATTCGTGAACGCATACTCTGGAAAGCATGCAAACGTGCGTGCTAGTGCCAGGGAGTACAGGTTCAAACTGCATAGCCATGCATGGTGAAACAGCGTTCCTGGATCCTTGTAACCAATTAAAAATGATGATATGAAACGCGACAGGCACATTTTACAAAAATACCTGGATAACGAGCTCTCAGAGAGTGAGTTAAATAGGTTCGAGCAGGAGCTCAGCGTCAGTCCGGATTTGATGGTGGACCTGGATCTCTACAGAGAGGTTGATGAAGCCATTTCTGACACGGAAGTGTTGGATTTCCGGGCCCAGTTGAACGGTCTGCGGGAAGAATCAAAACGATCAGAAAGCGGCAGAAGGGTTTTTCGCTTTAACCGGCCGTGGCACTATGCAGCTTCAGCAGCATTGGCTCTGCTGGTTGCAATCGGACTTGCCACGGTGCTCGGAAGACCATTATCCAACAGCGATCTTTTTGTTAAGTACATGAAACCCTATGAGTTGGTGCTCACAAATCGTTCCATGGAAAGCAGTGTGATCATGGCATTGATGAACAATGCGGAGGTCGCATACATGCAGGGGGATTTTGAAAAAGCAGTATTCTGGTTCGGTGAGGTACTGGTGAAGGATCCTGCCAAAGTGGAAGCTGATTTCAGCATTGGTGTATCAAACATGGGGCTCCAAAGGTATGTGGATGCCAGTGAATCGTTCGACAGGGTGATTAATCAGGATGACAACCTGTTTATTCAAAAAGCTGAGTGGTTCCAGGCCGGATGCCTGCTTGCCATGGATGAAACAGATCGTGCAAGGCGCCAGTTGATCAAGATAGCCAACGAAGACAATCATTTCTACCATAATGATGCTGAGAAGATTCTGAAAAGGATGAAGCGGTAGAGAAAAAGTACACAAGAAACTTTCTCGACGTGAGATTGTTTACCCTTCAATTGATTTATTGCTGAGTAGAAGATGTGAAAATGGAGAATCCTGGTTATAAGGAGTTATTGGAATACACCAAGCAACTGGAAGCAAAGGTAGAACGGCTGGAAGATTCCCTGAAGCAGTTCCAGAGCGATGGAACCAGGGTGAAGACAAGGTTCCTATCCAATATCTCACATGAAATCAGGACCCCGATGAATGCCATAATCGGATTCTCTCACCTGCTGGGTGAAGAAAATGTGAACGGCAACCAGAGGAGTGCTTACATCGATCACATCTCCAGGAACAGCAATACGCTCTTAAACATGATGGACAACCTGATAGATCTTACCCTGATCGAAACGGGAGCTCTGAAGCTGAATGAGGAAAAGGTAGATATCTACCCACTTATGAAAGGGCTCTACAATCAGTTCAACCTTGATAGATACAGGGTAAACAGGGAAAGGATAGCGTTTCTGCTAAATGTCAGAGAAAGCATCAGAGAGGCGAAAATAATATCCGACAAGGAGCGCCTGTCTCGTGCCTTAAGCTGCCTGTTGGATAATGCATTGAAACAGACAAAAAAGGGAGTCGTTGAATTTGGCGTATCGTTCGCCGATAAAAAAACACTGGTTTTCACCGTGAAAGATAGCAGCAGCATGTTGCTTCAGGTTAGAGCCAGGAAGGTCTTTGAAACAGATGTAATAGAAGAGGACTGGTACAATACCTCCGATACAATCGGACTTGGCTATAAACTGGCCAGGGGAATGGCGGAAGCCATGGGTGGGGAAGTCACAGTAAGTGACAGTTCATTCAAAGGTACAACCATTGAGTTCTCAATACCAGTAAGGGTGGTTACTCCTAAGTATTACCAAACAGGAAATACGCTTGGGATTGTAGCTGAGAAAGAGAAGAGAGAAGAGATGTAACCGGTTAGATGTTCTGCCTGCTTTAGGGGTAAAGCAATTGTTTTCAAGTTTTCAAAAAGGCAGATCATCAATCCCGGAATCATCTTCAGGTGGCTGAGTCGGAAACGGCGCATCCGGAATAGAGAGACTATCCTGCCCTGGTGCTGATTGAACCTTCTCAATTTTCCATGCTTCAAGGTTTGTAAAGTAAGAAACCTGGCCGTCACGTTCCCATTTCCGTCCTCTGAGGTTAAACGAAACTTTAACCTCCTCGTCAATACGGAATTGATCAAGCAGGGAGCACTTGTCCTGGGTTGCCTGGAATTTGATTAAATCAACAAATTCAAAACCGGTATTGCCCGTCGACTTTATCTCAAGTACAAATTCGCGTTTCTGGAATCTGTCTGAGACCTTTTGGGTTTCGAATCTTTCTGCCAGCCGGCCGCTTATCTCGAAGCTCATTTAAAGTTATTTTACAGTTTGAAAATATTTTGTGTGCCAAAGTAACCAAATCCTGATGAATACTTTTGCACCGGGAAGATAGTTTTTATTGAAGAAAGCCAAATTCCATCTCTATGGACAAAAAAAGAGGCTGTATCAAAAGGTACGGCCTCTTTTTCGTTATACCCGCTCGTCGCTGAAAACCGAGCTTGCGAGCTCAGCTCAGCTAATCTTTACTGCGTAAATATTTGTAGGCTTCCTCACGGATATAACTTTTAAAGAGGCGCTTTTGCACAGCCTCTTCGATTTTCATGGCTTAATAAATAGGGAGTTGGTGTTAATAAAAAAGAGGCTGTATGCATCTGCGTACAGCCTCTTTTAGATAAAGTTTGTCTCGTGTCTTATTCGGCAATATTCAGCAATTCAACCTTGAAAATAAGTACTGAATTTCCGGGAATCGGACCCGAACTCCTGGAGCCATAACCCAGATTAGAGGGGATGTAAAATTTGTAGGTCGAACCTACCGGCATCAACTGAAGACCTTCAGTCCAGCCAGGTATTACGCCATTAAGTCCGAATGAAACCGGCTCACCGGTTTCATAGGAACTATCAAAAATCTCACCATCAATCAGGCTGCCCTCATAGTGAACGGTAACATTATTGGTTTCAATGGGCATTGGGCCGTCACCTTTGGTGATTACTTCATACTGAAGTCCTGATTCTGTGGTAATTACACCTTCACGCTTGCCATTCTCCTCCAGGAATGCAGCCCCCTTTTCGAGATTTTCCAGGGCCTCACTTTCTGCTTTCTTTGCTTCCACTTCTGACAGGGCAATGTTCAGTTGACGGAAAATAGCATCAGCGGTCATCTGGTTATACATGGATGAGTCATCCAGTACCTGGGTAATTCCTGAAGATACCAGTCCGGCTTCCACATCCCATGGAGCCTGTCCCAGGCTGTAGCCCATATTCAGGCCAAGGAAATAGTTGAGTGAGTCGTTTTGGTTGTTCAACGTAATCTGGTTTTCTGATTTCAGTCCGGTTGTACTGGAACCGATAAAATAGCCGGCAGCCAGGGCTGCAACGGCGACTACTATCAATGTGATGATTTGTCTGTTGTTCATTACTTGTTTTTTTTTGAAAATATCGACTGCGAAGATAAAATAAAAATCAGAGACCGCACAATTATCTTCGTATAGCTCTGATCATCTCCCTTTTTCCGGGAGGACCGGGAACTTTTTCAACCTCAAAACCGCAGGAAACCAGAGTTCTTCTAACGCTCCCCTTGCTTGTGTAGGTGACCAGCAGTCCCCCGGGAATAATCACCTCGGATACCCTTTTGAATATCCCTTCGGTCCACAGGTGAGGTTGTTTCTGCGGAGCAAATGCGTCGAAGTATACCAGGTCGAACGGGCCCGGAGGGTTCATGGTTCGAAAGTCATTTTGTTCCTTGGTGAGGGTGAAGTTTTCAGAAATAGGGGTTGCTTCGCCCCATGGAGCTTCGTGAAGTTTCATCAACGATCCGGGAGAAATTCCAGGGATGAAATTTTCATAATTGATACGGCTATACTCTTCGTAGTCAAGTGGGTACTTCTCGACAGTGTGGTATCTGACCTTAATTCCGCGAACATCGGCTTCAGCAAGGGTAAGGAGTGCATTCAGACCGGTACCAAACCCAATTTCAAGAATGCGAAGCGACGGTTTATCAAGTGTGAGAAATCCTTGCCCGAGGAACACATGGAGGGACTCCCGGACGGCTCCGTGAACGGAATGATAGGGCTCATCCATTTCAGGTAAATAAAACGTGTGCGAACCATCTTCCGTGATCCTGAGTTCCCGTTTCATCCTGCTAATCTACAATTTCAGGGTTGTTAAAAAAAATTGAAGTGAACAGGTGGATTTCATCGTAACATTGTAACCAATGCAACCCCGGTTTTATATTGAGAAAAGAAAGGACGGGTCCGGAAAACACATTTTAAAGGACTGTCCGGTTTTCATGAGTATTTCCATAGCCGGTGAACGGTTGATATTCAGTACGGGGGTGAAAGCGGATTTTCATGGATGGGATCCTGATCAGCAGAGGATGAAGGGTGGTTTCCCGGGATCAATTACAACCAATTCCTGGCTGGATACACTCTCTGAAACCGCCCAAAACACCTGGTTAACCATGCAATCCGGGTCTGCAGTGCGTGAAGGGGAGCAGTTTCGAAAGCTGTTCCATGAGCTTAAACCACAATATTCAACCGGATTCTTTGATGTGTTCTACCTTTTCCTTGAATCGGGTATGAACCATTGGAGCACGGCCACATACAAAAAGGTCAGGACCCTCTACAAGCACCTGAGGGAGTTCGAAGATCATACCGGATTCGGAATCTCCTTTGGAAAAATGAATGGCGATTTTCTCGGGCGTTTCATTGTCTTCTATGATGAAAAGGGAAATAGCCGGTCAACTACTCATAAAGCAGTTAACATTATAGTCTGGTTCATGAACTGGGCAACCGAAAATGGATACAATGTTTATCCGGAGTACCGGAAATTCTATAAAACTCTTGGAACGAGTAAAAATACTTCCCCGGGAACACTCTATCTGAAGTGGGATGAATTGTCCGGAATCCGGAACCTGACCTGCAGCAATAAAAGAATCGAGAGGGTTCGCGACCTGTTTTGTTTCATGTGTTTTACAGGGCTGAGGTACTCCGAGCTTCAATCCCTTCAGAAGGAGGATATGGACAACAACGAGGTAATCATCCGGCGGAAGGCCGGGAAACCAAGGAGGGTGCCCATGAATGTACCGGCCCTTGAAATACACTCCAGGTATAAGAACAGGTATTACGTGAGGAATACCGTATTCCCTGCCATGAGTATCATAACCATGAATAAATACCTGAAGATCCTGGCGGTTGAAGCCGGACTTAACCGGATGGTCCCCTCGCTGCCTGATCCTGGCAGACTGGTGCCGCTGCATATACGCATCACCGTCGGGATGGGAGTGAATACCTTTCTTGCCAATGCCATCAGGCTGGACATTCCCATGGAGGTAATCTCCGGTTTTACCGGAGTTCAGAATGACGCCAGGTTCAGGCACATAAAAATGGAGCTGGCGAAAGAGCAAATTGCAAAATTGGATAGCCTGTAACATGGATAAAAAGACCATTGTAATCACTGGAAGTACCAGGGGTATTGGATACGGACTGGCGTTTGAACTTCTGAAAAGGGGACAACAGGTGGTTATAAATGGCACAAACGAGGCTAGGGTCAGGGAAAGGGTTGCAGTGCTGAAAAAACAGGGATTTGAGGTGGCCGGCATTGCAGTCGATATTACCCGGGAGGATTGTTTTGGGGAGATCATCAAAACGGCGGTTGATCATTTCGGGAAAATTGATATCTGGATCAATAATGCAGGGATCCCCCAATCTCAAATGTTTTTTTATGAGCTTGACAACAAAGAGATTGAGGATCTGATCTCGGTGAATATCCTTGGTTTGATGATGGGAACCAAAGCCGCACTTCTTTTTTTCAGACAACAGGGTTATGGTAAAATTTTTAATATGGAAGGTTTTGGAAGTGACGGCAGAATCATGGAAAAGCTGACCCTCTATGGCACAAGTAAGCGGGCCGTCAATTATTTTACGAAATCGGTCTCACGGGAGTTGAAAGGGGAGGGGATTCAAATAGGCGTATTGTCACCGGGAATGGTCCGGACCGATTTTCTTTCGGGTGCCATGACTGCCGGAACCCCGCAGGAAAAGGCCAGGAATAAGAGAGTTTTTGACATTTTGGCGGAAGAGGTGGATGTTGTAACCGGGTTCCTGGCCGGTAAAATTCTAGCCAGCCGCAAACCTTATGACCGGATCGAATTTCTCACAAAAAGACGGCTGATTCCTAAGATTTTCAAGCTGCTGTTTGTGAAATAGACTATCCCTTTTTTCTCCCGGGCAGATACTCCTCAAATATTTTATCCATCGAATTGAAGATATTGATGGGCCCCTGCGGATGCAGCTTCTCCACCATGGAAATGAAGCCCAGGATATCTTTCCGGCGGGTGTTGTTCTCGTGGGGACAGCTTTTCTCAATCTTCACCAGGTCGTTCAGCCCGGCATAATCCGCAAGCATGCGCTCGTCCAGGTCCATCAGGGGCCTGATCAGCTGAACCCGGCCGTCAAACATCTCCAGTGAGTAAGGGAGTGAGCTGATTGACCCGTGGTAGATCATATTCATAAACAGTGTTTCGACAGCATCAGAGCGATGATGACCAAGTGCCAGTTTATTGAAATGATACTCCCTGGTGAGATCGAAGAGGACCTTGCGACGATGCCATGAGCAGACAAAGCATACCGATTTCAGGGGGTCTTTTTCCAGGTCCGGCTCAATTGTGTGGTAATGCAACGGAACCTCCAGCGATTGGCAAAAGGCTGCGAGTTTTTCCCGGTCGATGCGATAGCCGATGCCGGTGGCCTCCACGTGGGCCGCTTCAATCACAAAATCAAAAGGCAACATGGCCCTCCGCTGAACCAGTACCTGCAGCATGATCATGGAGTCCTTTCCACCGGATAGTCCCACAAGCAGCCGGTCGCCCTCCACGATCAGGGCATGATCGCGCATGGTGATCCCCACCTTGCTGCAGATCTTTTTAAAAAGCTTTTCGGATTGAACCTGTTCCGGGGTTTTTTCCATTCGCGGTTAACAATTGGATGGCAAAGTTACTCAGATTTCATGTTATATTTGCAGCACCGTTAACAGATGCAGATGCGATTTACCAGGATATCAACCGCGCGCCGGTACATTCTTCAAATGTTTTTTTTGGCAATATTCCTTTTCGGGCCGAATGGCATGATTGCCCAAACGGTTGATCACTGGGAGAGCATCATCAGGACGGGAGATTCAATAAAATACCTGGTTCCCGCCAGTGAACCCGATGCCGGTTGGAAAACTCCGGGCTTTAATGACTCGGGCTGGATGGAAGGCATCTCGGGCGTTGGTTACGGAGACGGAGATGATTCCACTGTAATTGATAATTGTATTTCAGTATATATAAGATACACCTTCTCCGTTCCCGATGTTAGTAAGATAGGTGCTCTTCTGCTCGATATGGATTATGACGATGCTTTTGTAGCCTATCTGAACGGAACTGAAATTGCCCGTGCCAATATGGGAGTGTCTTTCAGCCCCACAAGTTTCGATCAGCCTGCTGACAGGTATGTGGAAGCCTGGTTGTACAATGGAGAATTGCCTGAACGTTTTTACATAGCCAACCAGGTACTTGAATCCCTGGTGGAGGGGGAGAATATTTTTGCCCTGGAGGTGCACAACGAAAATATTGGCTCCTCTGACCTCTCATCCAATGCTTTTCTTCATGCCGGGATCACCGGTTCAGACACCTGTTTCCAGGCATTGCCACACTGGTTTTACGAACCCCTCAGGTTTTCAAGTGCACTGCCCCTGTTGATGATTGATACCGATGGAGGGCTCATTCTTGACGATCAGAAAATTGTGGCCAAAATGGGAGTGATCGAAAATGGGCCCGGTATGCTCAATCATCCGGACGATTCACTCAATCATTATGATGGATATATCAGCATAGAAATACGAGGCTCTTCATCCCAGATGTTCCCTAAAAAATCATATACCATCGAGACACAAACCGACACCGGGAGCAATATAAATGTGGCTCTTCTTGGAATGCCCGAGGAGAATGACTGGGTCCTGCACGCGCCATACAGTGACAAATCCCTTTTGAGGAACGTGCTCTCCTACGGTATTTACGGGAGGATGGGGCACTGGTCGCCCAGGACAAGATATGTGGATCTCTACCTGAATGATGATTATCAGGGGGTTTATGTGCTGACAGAAAAGATAAAGCGGGATAAAAACAGGGTGGATATTGCAAAGATTACTGAAGAGGATGTGAGTGCCCTGGATATTTCAGGAGGTTATATTCTGCAATTTGACAGGATTGACGACCTGACGCCCGATGAATACTGGACCTCTCCAGTCAGACCGGTTTACGAGGGTGACTATATGCATTTTGAATATTTCGATCCGGATTCGGATGAACTCACTCCGGACCAGGCAGCGTATATCCGGAACTGGGTCAATGACCTGGATGCCCTGATGTCGGGTCAGGGTTACAGAGATCCCAGCAGCGGATACAGGGCCTATTTGGATGTCAGCTCCTTTGTGGATTATCTGATCCTGCATGAGTTTAATAAGGATGTGGATGCTTACCGGCTGAGTGCCTTTTTTTATAAGACCAATGACAGGGACGGGGGCTTGTTGCATGCCGGTCCGCCCTGGGACTACAACCTTACCATTGGTAATATGGATTACGGCGGAGACATCTATGAAACTTATAACTGGATGTACACCAGGACCATCTCCCCCTACTGGTGGAGGAGGCTTATGAATGATCCCTGGTTTGCCAACGAGGTTTACTGCCGGTGGGAAGATTTGTCAGCAAATCTTTTAAGTGATGATGGGGTATTTACTATCATGGACAGCATCCTGCAGGTGATTGAGACTTCCATTGACTATAATTTTGAACGCTGGCCAGTGCTGGGTGAATATGTTTGGCCCAATTATTTCGTGGCTGAAACCCACGAGGAGGAGATCGATTTTGTGCAGAACTGGGTATCAGAACGTCTGCTCTGGCTGGATGAACAGTGGGGTGGGCAATGTGTGATCACCGGTGATGAGCAGAGGGTCATTGATCCTGCACCCGCAATTCAGATTACCCCGAACCCTTCGGACCTTTCCCATGCAAGGGTTCAGTTTTCGGCACCCCTTTCGGGTGATTACCTCCTGACCCTGTTTGATATGAATGGCAGGCAGGTTTATCAGAAACGGTACAATGCCGTTCCGGGTTCAAAGGATATTGACCTGGATGATCTGAGTTACCTGGATCCGGGAATGTACCTGTTGAAAGTAGCCGGTCAGGATGGTTTTACCGGATACCTGAAGCTGATCAGGAACTAGGGGAAATTTGGACCGGTCTGCATGCCTACTTGCTCTCTATCTCCACAACACTGATCGCCAGGCCGTCTGATCTGGCAGTCACTTTTATGGTACCCTTCTCTTTGTTTAAGGAGCGGACAATAACCAATGCTAGGCCATTGAATGCCTCTCGCTCCAAAGACCCGAAAGAGACCAGGCTGGAAGGATCGCCATTATCTGTTGCCACAATTTCGCCGGGTCCCTCAATACTGAATTGAATGGAATGATTTGCCACTGGCACAACGAGTCCGTCCTTATCGGTAACCTGTATCGTAATAAAAGAAAGATCTTTACCGTCGGCTGTGATTTCGTTGCGATCGGCAAAAGCCATCAGTGAGGCAGGTTCCCCGGTTGTCTTAATTGTATTTTCGGCCCATACTTTGCCATTGCGATAGGCAATAACCTTAAGTTCGCCGGGTTCATATTTCACACTATCCCAGCGTAAACGATATTCATAGGCTCCTTTCCTTTTCTTTCCAAGTGACCGGTTGTTTAGAAAAAGTTCGGCTTCATCTCCCGAGGTGAATACATGGACCGGGGTAATCTCTCCCATCCGTTCCGGCCAGTTCCAGTGGGGCAAAATGTGAGCCATTGGAAGTTCAGGTCGCCAGCGCGATTGATACAGGTAAAAGCGGTCCTTTTTAAACCCTGCCAGGTCGATGATCCCGCAGTAGGAACTGCGGCATAAATAATAGGGGGTTGGTTCTCCCAGGTAATCCCAGCCGGTCCACACAAACTCCCCCGCAACATATGGATGTTTGTCCTGGGAGGCAAACACCTTATCGGCCGAAGCCCCGAAAGGAGCAGTATAAAGCTCATAGGCACTGACATATTTCGTTTGGGGATCGCCTCCAGATCCATCACTTACCGGGGCACTTGCCCCTTCATGGACCGGGAATAAATAGGTGCCCCGGGTACTGAGGGAAGATGCCGTTTCGCTGCTGACGATGACCTTGCCGGGGAATTTTTCATGAAATGCAGGATACTGGGGTGAGGTCCGGATCCCCTCAAGACCGGAATAGGCGGGTGCATCCCTGATTCCTTCACCCTGGTAGTTCAGGCTGAGAACATCTATGATCTCGGGGAACGGCATTCCGGGCTTGGCAAAATTCATGGATGCAGTTGCAACCCTTGAGGGATCCTCTTCCTTCACAATTTCATACAATATTTTTCCCAGGGCAGCACCCTCTTCACCGGTATATTGCTCTCCCACTTCATTGCCAAAACTCCACATGATTACAGAGGGACAATTCCGGTCACGCCGAACAAAGGATCGGGTATCCTGCTCATGCCAGTCGGGAAATATCAGGTGAAAGTCCAATGGTGTTTTTTTTCTCTCCCAAACATCAAATATCTCATCGATTACGAGGAATCCCATGCGGTCGGTTAATTCAAGCAGTTCGGGTGCCGGGGGATTGTGAGCCATGCGAATGGAATTGCATCCCATCTCGCGCAGTATTTCCAGCTGACGCCCGGCAGCCCTTGTATTGAACGCCGCACCCAGTGCTCCCAGGTCATGATGCTGGTTCACCCCTTTAATCGGAATATGCTCGCCATTGACAAGCACTCCTTTGCCGGGATCAAATTCAACGCAGCGGATACCGAAACGCGTTTCGTACTGATCGATGACGTTACCATCCAGGTACAAACTGGTAACGGCCCTGTAGAGGTTTGGTTTCTGCGTGGGCGGGGGTCCCCATAACTTCGGATTTATAATCCTGGCCGAACCTTCAACACTGGCGCTTCCTCCTGCCGGAATGAAAGCAGTCAGGGTGGGGAAGGTTGAAACAGGGTTACCTTTGGGATTCAGCTGATCATCCAGTTCATAAACCCGGGTAATTATCTCAACACGCTGTTCGGACTCAGAGTCATTGTCCACTGTAAGGGCCAGGTGGATGGCTGCGGCTTTTTCCCTGATTTCCCCTGTGGTTATATAAGTTCCCCAGTGTGCCACATGAACGGGATTTGTTTTGGTGAGCCATACATTGCGGTATATCCCTCCCCCGGGGTACCAGCGTGCTGAGGCAGGCGGATTGTCAATCCGGATGGCAAGCTGATTATCCCCGCCCGGCACGATGTAGGGGGTCAGATCCAGCTGCCATGAGTTATATCCGTAAGGCCAGCCGCCAACCAGGAAACCGTTCAACCAGACCATGGCATAGGACATGGCCCCATCCACATCCAGGAAGACCGACCTGCCCCTGTCCGATTCAGGAATCTCAAGGCTCTTCCGGTACCAGGCTACACCATGGCTTGCCAGGCGGCCCATTCCTCCCCCCACCTCTGCATCCCATCCTTCCAGGAATGGTCCTTTTATGCCCCAGTCATGAGGTAGGTTAACCTTCTCCCAGGAGCTGTCATCAAAGCCGGTTTGTACAAATGAAAAATCACTTCCCGGATTACCTTCAGGGCGGCTATGGTGTTTTGCAGGATTCCCGATAAAATCATTTCCCGATGGCAGGATCCACTGCTTCAATACCGCCCCGGTATTTTCAACCTCCACTGCCTCTGTGGGTTTCGAATCAGCCGCCTTATCATCCCCGTGATCGGTCACCTCCGGACGAACATCATAAATCAACCGGTCGGACTCCTGTTCAGAACCATATTTCATGAAGCTCCATCCCTGGTTAATTGAAATATGTTCCCGTGGGCTCTCCTCGTTCTTTGTTGACAAATTACAGGAGGTAAAAAGCAGAAATATTACAATGATGAAAGAGGTTCCCTGTAAATTTAATAAACCCATGGCTGAATTCCGCCTACATAAAATCAAGGGCGCCGAAAAACTGAGGGGTGTGGAAGTTGGGTTCCGGAGTGAGCACCGGGTTCCACGAGAGAAAATGGGGTTTATCCAGTTTGTCGCCGCATTTGTAGAAATTGGCCCTGGCCCTGTTACCTGCAATATCCGTTACCGTGTGGTGGCAGAATAATTTTACGGGCAGGATGATATCCAGCTCCCACTTTATATCGCCTTTCCTGTTTGCAATGACATCCCGACCGAGAGAGGGATTCACCTGGATCAGTTCAAGGGTTTCTTCCCGGATCCATTCCCGGTGATGCCGGTCGGGACCATACGCACCCAGGACCGTCCCGATTGCATTGAACTCGAAGTTATAATAGTGATCATCGCCTTCCAGGGAGATGAAAAACTCCACGCAGCTGTCCTCCCATACCGGTGAGTTGAAGCCGGTATTGACTGCCCTGACCTGGGGCTCCCGGACCATGTATTTGAGCAGGATGGAGGTGCCCCGGTGGCTGATGTCAAAAGAGACGCTTACCCCTGGTGCGGGAACCCAGTTGGGGTAGGCAATTTTTGGGAGCTCTTGGTTGTCGAGACTGCAGGATACCCGTGAAACGATCATGGCTGTGGATTATTTCATTTGTGAAATACAAAGTGCAGCAGCACCGTACAGTCCTGCATTATCAAGCATTGCTTTTTCCAGTACAGTTTTTTTACTGATCAGGGCCACAGGGAATTTGTCAATCTCCTCCCTGATGGGTCTCTCCAGGAACTCCCAGCTGCCAGTCACCGAGCCACCAATAATAAAGGCTTCCGGAGCCAGAATGAACATGACGGTACGAAGCATTTCACCGATATTTCTTCCCAGTTCATCAAAGGCGGCCAGGGACTCCTTTTCACCCTTTTTGGCAGCCTTGAAAAGCTCGATCCCGCTCTTTTTGTATTTGGAAGCGAAGAGAGCCGCGCTGCAGGTATCCTCCACAATGCCCCCTTTGAATGGGAAACAGCCCAGTTCACCGGCACCACCCACCAGCCCGGTGTGGATTCTCCGGTTGATGATGATCCCGCCGCCCAGCCCGGTTCCCAGGGTTACGCCCACCAGGTTTGCGTATGGCTTACCCGCCCCGAACCATGCTTCGCCCAGTGCAAAACAGTTGGCGTCATTGTTCTGGAAAACCGGAAGCTTAAATCGTTTTTCGACGGCGCGCTTCACCGAGAACCCGTTGAAAGAGGGAATGTTGTTGATCAGCAGGATCTCCCCGCTGGAGGTATCCATAAAACCGGGCATCCCGATCCCGATACCCAGCACCTCTTTGGTGAGTACCTTATCAATGGCACCAAACAGCGATTCCATGATTTCGTCAGCCTGGCGTGATGCCCCGGTGGGCACCTCAGACCGTTCGATCTGTTCACTCTCCGAAAACCTGGCGGCCACCATGGAGGTTCCGCCAATATCGATTCCAATGTATTCGCGCATGAAAATGGTCTATTTGGTTCTGATTTTGTGTCCCCAGATTGCAAAATAAAGAATAAAGAGATAACAGGGAGCCATGACCCAGTAGGCCGTCTGGTAATCTCCCACCAGGGCTGCTTCGGTGGTCTTAACGGCATCCACGATGGAACCGAAAACCAGCGGAATCACTGCCCCGCCGACAATAGCCATGACAAGCAGCGATGCCCCGGCCTTTGTAAATTTCCCCAGGTCCTTCATGGCAAGGGGCCAGATGGCCGGCCACATGAGCGAGTTGGAGAAACTGGCCAGCAGCAGGGCATAAAATGCATACCCCGGAGGCAGGTAGATAAGCAGCAATGTGGAGATAATACCCAGAACAGCAAATGCAATCAGGGCCCTGGTCTGGGAAACAAACCTGGGAATTGTAAGAACGCCAAAAATATAACCGGCAACCAGACCCAGGGTTACAAACTTGGCGTACGACTGCAGGTTATCCACATCCCCGAAGGTGGCCCTTGCAAAGCCAATTATCGAAGCCATGGGCAGGGTTTCGATTCCCACATAGAGGAAAAGGGCCAGAACCCCCATCAAAAGGTGAGGAAATTGCAATACGCTGGTTTTGCCTGCAGCATAGGATGATTCGTCGGCTGTATCCTCATCCTCACCTTCCGCTTTTACCTCGGGAAGAGGTGCGAAGTTTACAAAAACGGCCAGTATAACCAGGATGCCGGTAACAATATAGAAGGGAAGGATAATGTCATCCACCTGCACATCCTTCAGATCGATAAAAATTCCCAGGAAAACAGGGGCCAGCCACCAGGCCATTTTATTCATAATGCCCATAAGGCTCATCCTTACCGCCGCGGTATCCATAGGTCCCAGGATGGTTACATAAGGATTGACCGATCCCTGCAGCAGGGTATTGCCGATGCCGCCTACGAAAAGTGCCAGCAGGAAAAGCGGGAAACTCACTGCCCTGGAGGATGGAACAAAAAGCCACATGCCCAGTGCCATGACCAGGAAGGCAAGGACCATGGAGCGCCGGTATCCGATCTTTTTAATGATCCATCCGGTGGGACGGCCAAAGATCACAAAGGCCGAGAAGATGGCGGCGGTTACCAGGTACGACTGACCGGTGGTCAGGTTAAAAGCCGATTTCAATGCAGGGATCAGGAATCCGCTGATGCCGACTCCGAATCCGATGACGAAAAACATGACGCCCACGAGCATCAATGGAATAATGGTACTGTTCCTTTTAGAAGTTAGCTGGTTCATGGCAGTGTTTTGAGTTAAGACCATAAAAATAGTTTTTTATTCAGAGTATCGTTAATTTTGGGATTCGATTTATAAAAACAGAATATTTTTGAAATATGACAACGACACTTTTGATTTTGGCAGCAGGGATGGGAAGCCGGTATGGCGGCATGAAACAGGTCGATCCTTTTGGACCCTCGGGCGAGACCATCACCGATTACTCCATATTTGATGCACACCGGGCAGGCTTTGACAGGTTTGTATTTGTGATCTCCCCGAAGATGGAGGAGGATTTTAAGACCAGTTATATCAGGAAATTCCCAACCCATATTAAAGTGGATTATGTGATCCAGTCCATTGACAACATTCCGAAGGGGATGAGTCTCCCGGCCGACCGGGTGAAACCCTGGGGTACAGCCCACGCGGTGCTTATGGCTAAGGATGCCATTCATGAGCCCTTTGGTGTAATCAATGCCGATGACTACTATGGCAGGGAGTCATACCAGATCATGCACGACTTCCTGGTCAATACCCCGGTGGAGGAACCCGGTCACTACTGCATGGTGGGGTTTCAGCTCCAGAGAACCGTTTCAGAGCATGGTTCAGTGGCCCGCGGGGTATGCCAGGTGGATGAGAATGGTTTCCTTGCGGGAATTGTTGAACGCACCAAAGTCTACCTGAAGGATGGGAATATCGTTTACGAAGATGCCGACGGCTCGGTCAACCTCCTCGATCCCATGGATACAGTCTCCATGAACCTGTTTGGATTTACCCCCGATTTTTTCACCCACGCCGGTGAGATTTTCACTGAATTTATCCGTGAGAACATCAATAATCCCAAAGCCGAGTTTTTCATTCCCCTGGCCATAGATAAAATGATTGGGGCGGGAGTTGCAAAGATGTCGGTATTGCAGACTCCCGATTCATGGTTTGGGGTTACTTACCAGGAGGACAAACCAAAGGTACTGAAAGCCATCCGGGAGCTTGTTGACAAAGGGGTCTATCCGGAATCGCTATGGAAAGTATAATAGTGCTCAGGGGACAGGGAACAGTGCTCAGGGGACAGGGAATAGTGCTCAGGGGACAGGGAATAGTGCTCAGGGGACAGGGAACAGTGCTCAGTGCGAAATTTAAATTTGAAAGTTATGCTTCAACGTGTTTTTTCAGTTTTAATGGTGATCCCGGCATGGATGTCAGTTGGATTTTCGCAGGAACTTGCCGAGTGGCAGAACCCCGATGTGGTTCAGGTGAACCGGGAAGCTGCCCATGCCACGCGCTTCTCTTTCGAATCGGTAGAGAAAGCCATGGAGGGGGATATGCATAATTCGGTCAATTTCCAGTCGCTGAACGGGATCTGGAAATTTCATTATTCCACCGGTCCGGCTTCAAGACCGGTCGATTTCTTTCATCCCCAGTTCAGGGACCGGGATTGGGATGAGATTGAAGTCCCTTCCAACTGGGAGTTGAAAGGATATGGTTATCCCATCTATGTGAATATACCCTATGAGTGGACCCTTCATCCCAATCCACCCGAGGTACCCACCAGCCACAACCCGGTGGGATCCTACCGAAGGAAGTTCACCTGTCCCGGTTCATGGGCCGAAAAGGAGGTTTATATCCATTTCGGGGCTGTAAAATCTGCTTTCTACATATGGGTGAACGGCAAAAAGGTGGGATACAGCCAGGGGAGCAAAACCCCGGCTGAGTTCAACATCACCTCTTACCTGCAGAAGGGCGAAAATCTGGTGGCCCTGGAAGTTTACAGGTGGTCGGATGGCTCCTGGCTGGAGTGCCAGGATTTCTGGCGCATCAGCGGAATTGAAAGGGAGGTGTACCTGGAAGCGAGACCGGTGGCGCACATCCGGGACTTCTTCTGTAAAGCGGGTTTGAATCAACAGTATACAGATGGCGTTCTGGAGTTGGATATCGAGGTAACCCTTCCGGAGGGAACCGATGCCACCGGTTTTCAGGTGGTGGCATCGCTGCTTGACTCCTCCGGGAAGGGGCAGCCGGTTTGGCAGAAATCGGCTATGCTGAGGGCTGTCCGGGGGGAGGGAACCGACCAAAAAGGGATTGCACATGCAAATTTCCGGGATGTTCTCGATGATGTAAGGAAATGGTCGGCCGAAACCCCCGATCTTTACACACTTTTACTGGAGCTGAAGGACAACCGGGGGAATTCCCTGGAGTATCTCTCCTCCAGGGTGGGGTTCCGTACATCGGAAATAAAATATGGCAGGTTGCTCATCAATGGAGAGGCGATTAAACTGAAGGGGGTGAACAGGCATGAGCATGATGAGTACAATGGGCATGTGGTGAGTGAAGCGATGATGCTGGAGGATATCCGGTTGATGAAGCAGTTCAACATCAATGCCGTCAGGACCAGTCACTATCCCAATGACCCCCGCTGGTATGAGCTGTGCGACCAGTACGGACTCTATGTGATCGATGAGGCCAACATTGAGTCGCATGGGATGGGGTACGATCCCGACCTGACCCTGGGGAATAATCCCCTTTTTATGAAATCGCACCTCGACCGGACCATCCGGATGGTGGAACGTGATAAGAACCATCCTTCTGTGATCATCTGGTCCCTGGGGAACGAGGCCGGGAACGGGGTCTGTTTTTATGCCACCTATGACTGGATCAAACAGAGGGATATGAGTCGTCCCGTTCAGTATGAAAGGGCCGGGCACGACAGGAATACCGATATATACTGTCCCATGTATGCCTCTGTTCAGGAGATGATCGCCTATGCAGAGCGTCATCCCCAAAAGCCGCTGATACAGTGCGAATATGCCCATGCGATGGGAAACAGCAGCGGGAATATCATGGACTACTGGGAGGTGATCGACAGGTACGGGCAGTTGCAGGGTGCGTTCATCTGGGACTGGGTCGACCAGGGATTGGCCATCTATTCGGAAAAGGGGACAAAGTACTGGGGATATGGAGGAGATTTTGAGCCGGAGGATCAGCATGTGGATGGCTCGTTCTGCCTGAATGGACTGGTTTTTCCCGACCGGACCATTCACCCCGGGATATGGGAGGTGAAGCGCGCCTATCAGAGCGTTGATTTTGAAGCTGTTCCATTCAGGCCTGACCTGCTGATGGTCAGGAATAAGTACGGTTTTATCTCGCTGGAAGGTTTTGATATCAAATGGGAACTGATGGAGGATGGCCTGAAGTCAGGCTCAGGCGTCATAGAATCTCCTGCGGTTTACCCCGGGGAAACGGTTCCCTTTAGCCTGAACCTGGATGAAAAGAGCCTTTTACCCGGCAGGGAGTATCACCTCAATGTCAGCATGGTTTCAAAGGTGGCCACACCCATGGTTCCTTCCGGTCATGTGGTTGCCACAGAGCAGTTTCCACTTACACCACCACAGTTGGCTGAAAAATCCCGGGTTGGGTTTTCAGACATTGGTTCAGACCAGGTCTCCATTGACGAGCAGGAGGATAAGGTTGTGATCCGTGTTGCCGAGGGGGAGATGGTGTTTGACCGGAAGTCGGGTTACCTGGATTCCTATGTGATTGGAGGATTAGGGCTGCTATCGGCCGGACCTGAACCCAATTTCTGGCGAGCCCCCACCGAGAATGATTTCGGCAACAAAATGCCGGAGCGCTGCGCCATGTGGAGGACTTTTGGAAGGGAACTGGAATTGCAGTCACTGGTACCGGTTCAGACAGGGGGAATCGCAATGCTCCTGGCAGAGTATATCCACCCTGGAAACGGCTCCACCTACCGTGTCTCCTATTCCTTTAATAACCGGGGTGAGATTCTGATCAGCGTTGAGTTCAATCCGGGTTCTGACAAATTTCCGGAGATTCCCCGGTTCGGAATGACACTGGTTCTGCCGGAAGGATTTGACAATCTGGAGTACTTCGGTAGAGGTCCGCATGAAAACTACACAGACCGGAACCGCTCCTCGAATGTAGGGCTTTATGAAAGTAACGTGGAAGAGCAATATGTACCCTACATCACCAACGGGGAGAACGGGAATAAAACCGGGGTGAGGTGGCTTTCACTGACCAACATTGAAGGACGGGGAATCAGGATCAAGGGAGGTCCTCTGTTTGATTTTTCAGCACTTCACTATGCCCAGGATGACCTTGACCGGGAGGTTCGGGATGGCGCCCATACCATCGACCTGGAGAGATCGGAAAATATTTTTCTGAACGTGGACTGGAAACAGATGGGGGTAGGAGGGGATGACAGCTGGGGAGCCCGCACGCACGCCTCATACGTTTTATCGCCCGGACCATTGTCATATAGTTTTATCATTGGGCCACTTTAATTTTGTGACGCGTACAAGGGAAAAAATTCGTAACTTTGCACCGTATTAATTAATTCTTAAAATATTACATGGGTAGATCACAGGAATCATTTCAAAAGAAAGAAGTCAGAAAGAAGAAAGAGAAGAAGCGTAAAGATAAGGAGAAGAAGAAGTTGGAACGCAAGGATAGCGGAAGTGCCAGCTTCAGTGACATGATCGCCTTCGTGGATGAAAATGGAATGATTACGGATACCCCACCCGACCAGACCAGGAGGGTCAAAACCGATGCCAGTGAAATCGAGGTAAGTGTTCCCAAGATGGATCCCAATGGCCCCAGCCGGAAATCCAAAACCGGAAGATTGACATTTTTCAATGAAATCAAGGGGTACGGTTTTATCAACGAGTCGGCTACCGGACAGAGCGTGTTCGTGCACATCAATGACCTGCAGGGAGAGATTAAAAAAGGAGACCTGGTAAGCTTTGAGATTGAAAAAGGTCAGCGTGGACCGGCCGCCGTCCAGGTGAAGCTAGTTAAATAGATTTTGAACCAGGCAGGAACCAGCAGGATTAATACGGCCATCCTGGCCATCATATCATGCCTGCTTTGGTCGTCAGCCTTTGCAGGAGTAAAGATTGGGCTGCAGTATACCACCCCTATCCATTTTGCAGGCGTCAGGTTTATGATGGCGGGACTCCTTGTTTTTCCCCTGGCTTTCAGGAACAATCCCGGTTATTTCACGATTCTCAGGAGAAACCTGTGGATGATCCTGCTCTTTGCTTTCCTGCAGACTTTTCTGCAATACGTGATGTTTTACAAGGGGATCATACTGATCCCTGCATCGGTGGCTGCCATTGTGATTGGTTCTCAGCCGCTTTTTATCACCATAGTGGCACATTACCTGATGCCGGGTGACCGGATCACCATGTTGAAAACCCTGCTCATTTTATCGGGCATTCTGGGTGTGTTCCTGGTGAGCATGGGTAAGGATCCCAATTCGCTGACTGGAAGAATCGTGATTGCCGGCGTCCTGCTTATGTTGGCCGTCAATATCCTTTCAGGGTTCACAAATGTCCTGATAGCCAGGGAGAATAAGATGATTCCGCCGCTGGTGATCAGTTCGGCGTCTATGATCATCGGGGGAACCGGATTGTTCCTCTTTTCCATACCTCTGGAAGGATTGCATTTTATGGTAAAACCGGCACCCTATTACATTTCACTGCTGTGGCTCAGCCTTTTGTCGGCCATCGCCATCTCCATTTGGATCACGCTTTTAAAAAGACCCGGTACAAAGGTTTCGGATCTGAACCTGTGGAAATTCCTGATCCCTTTGTTTGGAGCGGTTCTGAGCTGGCTCCTGGTTCCGGGCGAGGAGCCACAGCTGCTTTCCCTGATCGGGATGATCGTAATTGCTGTTTCACTGGTGGTCTTAAACCTGGTAAACAGAAAAAAGCATCTGATCATTCGAGAAAAAATATAACTTTATGGGTGGCAAAAGCCATGTATATCCGTTCCCTAATATATGTTTTCGGGTTACTTTTCCTGACCCATACCAGCCTCTTTTCAAGGGAAGCACCACCTTTGGCCGTGAGAGGTGTACTCGATCTGCGTGACTATAATTTCAAGTCAGATGGTCCCGTTTCCCTGCAGGGTGAATTTGAGTTCTACTGGAACCAGATGCTTAACCCGGCCAACGAGGAAGATACGGGTGTGGTCAATTATATCCAGGTTCCCGGATCATGGTACCGGCTTAGGAAAGAGTTGCCTGAGATCATGCGGTTTGGATTTGCTACCTACAGACTGTTGATCCTGCTTCCCAATGGGGTGAACAGCCTCTCTTTTAAGGCAGAAAATATCTTTTCGGCATCGGGGTTTTTTCTCAACGGGAAAGCCATCGACTACCTGGGTTTTCCCGGTGTCAACAAGTTCCAGACACTTGTCAAATATGACAACCCACTCATAACCGGAACGTTTCAGGGTTCTGAGGCAGAGCTGCTTATCAAGGTCTCCAATTTTAATCACCGTAACAGCGGGATCGTCGGAGGGATCATCATGGGCCTCCCCGACCAGATGAATACCCACAGACAGAAGAATCTATTCAGGGGCCATTTCCTTATGGGCGCTTTCCTGATTATTGGTATCTATTTCCTGGGATTATACATGATCCGGGCCGAACATTACAGGCTCTATTTTTCTATGATCTGTATACTTATGGCCCTCCGCGTGGCCCTGATCGTGGAGATCCCCTTGCTCCATACGCTCAATCTGAACGGTCTGACCAACGCCCGGCTCGAACTTTTGAATATCTACTTTTTCGCACCGTTTTTTACCCTGATGATCCAGTCCATTTTTCCCTATGATTTTCCCAGGTGGGCGCTTAAGACCATCATGTGGATATCGGCCGGGTTCATTGTCATCGTAATCGTCAGTCCCATCAGCCTCTTCTCATTTACCCTGCCCTGGTTTGTAATTTTTTTCCTGCTTTTTTCATCCCTCTTCCTCTATGTTATTCTTTTGGCCTGGAGCAGGGGGAGAAGTCACGCCATCGCTTTTTCAATCGGTCTGCTGGTCCTTTTCGTGGGCGCTTTAAATGATCTTCTTGGCGAGATCGATATGATCAATTCGCCTTACATCGTTCATTACACAATGTTCATTTACCTGATTATATATGCCTATATTTTTGCAGATAAATCCAATCAGCTGCAGGGTGAAGCGGAAAAACTGACCAGGGAACTCAGTAATGTCAGGAACCACCTGGAGGAGCTGGTGGAGATGCGGACCACCGAATTGCAGTCAGTCTCCAATCAGCTGAAACAGCAGAAAAAGAAGCTTGAGAAAACCAACAGGGAACTTGTGGAGGCCATGCATGCGAGGAACAGGCTATTTTCCATTATAGGTCACGATGTCAGGGCCCCCATCGGCTACATCCGGCAGGCTCTTGAAATGATGGTCGAGAACAGGGAGATGCCCGAAACGGAACGAAACGAATTGATACAGATGATGGCCATTTCGTCGGAGAGTACCTATAACCTGCTGGACAACCTGCTGGTCTGGGGGCGTTCGCAGACCGGGAAGCTAAAAGTCAATCTCTCGAAGTTTCAGCTTAAGGGACTTATCGATGAGAGCCTTGAGCTGGTGAATATCGGGATCCGTGAGAAGAGATTAAAGGTAGAAGTCTTCATCAGCCAGGATCACTATCTGGAGGCGGACCGGGACCAGCTCTACGTGGTGATCAGGAACCTCCTCAGTAATGCCATTAAGTTTACTCCCGAAAGGGGCAGTGTCTATATCTCTTCAAAAAAGCAGAAGGGAGAGGTGGTGATTTCGGTCCGTGATACGGGGATCGGTATTCCGGAAGCGGTTGTGTCAAAACTGCTCGAATCCAACGACCATATCTCCACCAATGGCACAAAAGGGGAGAGGGGATCAGGGCTCGGCCTCAGGATCTGCAGCGAAATCGTTCAGTCCAACGAGGGATGGATAAAGATTGAGAGTGAACCAGGGATTGGGACCACCATTTTCATGGGGATCAGGGCAGCAAGGAAACCGGATTAGACAAATTTGACTTTTTATTAAATACAAAGATTGAAAATGAAAGTTTTGACCGTTAAGTCCTCTTCGATCCTTGATCCTGATAAACAGACCGAGATACACCATGCATTTGGAATGGAACACCACACCGAATACGTTTTTAAGCCAAGGGAGGATCAGAAGTATTCAGCCACCATTGTGCTGGAAGATACCGGACCGGTAGTGGATATGGTTATTAAGGCAACCATCAATTTTCCGGACATAGGTTTTGTGATCGATGATCTCAATATGGAGAAAAATCAAATTGAAAGGTATCATGTCAGGGAGGGAGTTGTAAAGGAACAGCTTCGTTCCGGTTGGAATTGGGCAAGATGAACCTCAGCTTGTTGCGAGGAGTCAATTAGTATTGGCTCAGTCTGTTGAGTTGATTCTAACCCGGGAGGGTTTTAAGCCTTCGGAGCTTGCATTGATGATCAGGTCGCCCGGTTCTCCTCCTGCCTGCAGAACCAGGAGCTGTTTTCCCCTTCTGACCTCTCTGGAAGCTGACCCCGGGGGGGTGTGATCGGCCAGGTCACCGTTGTCGATGACACGGATCCGGCCGGGACCATCCATGGTATAGTTTACCAGGTGGTTACTGAAGGGATTAAGCGTTCCCGAACTGTCAACCACACTGGTGGTAATATGGACCACTTCACGTTTGTTCGCCGAGACCTGTTTCCGGTCCGGCTGCATGGCCAGGGCATAAGGTTCACCGGCAGTAATCAGCGTGTCTGAGATCTCTCTCTCTGTCCCGTTTTCATCAAGGAAAAATGCGGTCGCAACCAGTTCGCCCGGTTCACAGGGGATGGTTGAGCGGATCACTCCATCGGAAAAGGCACTTCGTTCAAGAGATGCAAACAATCTATGGTTCAGACGCAACTCGATCCTTTTACAGTTGGTGAAGACGACCACCTTCCCTGAAACGCTCTCCGGAGAAAAGTTCCAGTGATCCGCCAGTGGAGCTTCCATCCAGTTTTCCGGCCAGCTGTCAGTAGTGATCAGGGAATCGGCAGGGAGTGGCTCCATAACGGTCAGTTTTACCATGGGATCCTCCCGGTAGTTCGATGCAATATACCAGGCATTGGGTTTAATAAAGCCGTTGGTCTGTAACAGGCCGTTTCTGCATCCCCGATCGGGCCATCCGGCCGATTCTCCCAGGCAGTCGATGCCCGACCAGATAAAATCGGTCCCTACACTCCCGGGAATGACAGAGGGGTGATTCCTGTTGTGCCGAACCAATGCGGCCAGGTCGGGTTCACAGTTATCGACCCTTTCGCCGACGACCACGAATCCCATCTCATCACACAGATCAAGCATGCCCGGAGCATACGGAGGATGGGCCAGACTGATTGCGTTCACCCCAAGTTCCTTAAGAATCAGGAGCCTTCTTCTCCAGCTTTCCAGGGGAACAGCGGCACCCAGCTCACCCCCGTCATGGTGCAGGGTTACCCCTTTCACTTTCATTTTTTCGCCATTCAGTGTGAATCCGAGGTTGGGATCAAACCGGGCTGAACGAATTCCGTGAATGGTCTGTAAGTGATCAATTTGCCTGTTCCCGTCCATGAGGTAACAGTTCACAACATACAACCGGGGCGATTCGGGTGACCATAACAGGGGGTTTCCGATCCGGAATGGTTGTACGATGGTGTCCAGTGTCTCTGGTCCAACAACATGGGTGGCTTTGCCTTTTGCAACCAGCCCCCCGTCGGGATCAACAATATCGTAATGAAGATCAAATCTCCGGGCTTTCCTTCCATCGTTTCGGATCTCCATGGAGACATTCAACAGGGCCTCCCCGGTGTTGTCAAGAGTGGAAGATACATAGTTGCCCCCGGGGGGTATGTGGAGGGAGTGAGTGGCAATCAGCCTGACCGGTCTGAAAATACCTGCGCCTGAATACCATGGGTCGCATGGCATTTTGCTGCAGTCGGTTCGAACGGCAATGCTATTCAGCGTATCTCTCCTTATAAGTTCCGAAATGTCATAATGGAAGCTGGAGTAACCATTTGTGTGGCTACCCAGGTGAGTTCCGTTGAAGTAGATATCGGCATTCCGGTATACCCCTTCGAACAGCAGGTAGAAGTGATCATGCTCCTGGTGGCTGCTCAGATCAAGGTTATACCTGTACCATCCGACCCCCCCCGGATAAAAGCCGCCGGCAGTTCCCGACGGATTTGAGATGTTCACAGGTTGTTCAATCATCCAGTCGTGGGGAACCGTCACGTACCGCCATTGGGTATCATCGTATTCCGGGGCAGAGGCACCTTCAGGATCGCCCATTGTAAAACGCCAGTTCAGGTCGATGGAATGATCACTCCTCGGCTCCGCATCCCCGGTCCGGTAAACAAACCAGGTGGCAATAATCAGGATAAGGCCCAATACGATCCAGAGAGTGACTTTCATCAGGATTCAGCAGATTTTAACAATTGTTCGTAGCGGTTTATGAATTTTTGGATGGTATCAAAATGAGCAGCCTTTAGTCTCCGGTTCACAGCGGGCTGGGATATGTTCAGCATCTGGCTGATCTCCATCTGGTTTCTTCCGGTAAGGTTCAGGAACATCGCCTCTGCCTGCTCGTCGGACCAGTCGTGGATCAGGATGTCCATAAAGCTGCAGCTGAGGTCGAGTTCCGCATTGAGCGCCTGATATGGGGTGAGGATCTGGATCCGCTGATTTCTCTTCATCTTTCGGTTGCCTTCAGTGGCGGCCCTGAAAGCTGTTCCGTCCGATTCCCTGAGATGATCCTGGGCAAATTCAACCGGACCAATACCAACGGATATTTTCAGATCGAGCCTTTCGTTTAACTCCTTGTACGACAGGAATCTGAACGCGCTGAAAAGCATGATGACCGACCGCAGACAATCAATGGGAGACTCGGACAACCCGAGAAATTCATCCATGCGGATGATCTCGTAACTTAGCTTTCCGCTCCCCTTAACAAGTCGGTTTACAGTCTGAAATGACGCCCTGATCAGATCAGGGATTTTACTGAGCTGCTCATTGGATACCCTTGAGCCGGGGGCCAGTTCTCCAGCGACAACAGCGTAATGTGCCATTTTCGTCATTTGGTAGATAATAAATTTCTATAGGGTATTGACCGGGTTATTAGGTAAAATATTTAGAATCTAAAATTATAATAATTATAGCTTATTATGCAAATTATACGCAATGATTTGGTGATCCGGTTCTCATTGCAGCCGGAGGGCAAAAAACTATTTGCTTAAATAATAATAGGTTAACTGCTTTTTAAAGCCGTACTTAGATTCATTCTGAATAACTGAAAGAGCCTGTTCAGTGGGGGGCAAAGAGGGCGAATAATGCTATTTTTGGTCAAAAATGAAACGTTGGATCGCTTTTATACTCTTGTCCGGAACGATTTCTGCCGGATTCTCACAATTGCCCACCCGCTGGCGGGGAGAAAATGGAAACGGGATTTACAAGGGTACGGGCTTCATGAAAAGCTGGCCCATCGACGGACCACAGGTACTCTGGACCTATGAGCAGCTTGGCCAGGGACACTCTTCGGCCGTTTTCAGCCAGGGTTACCTGTATGCCACCGGAATGGTAGAAGAGACCGGAGTACTTTTCAAATTCAATACTGACGGAAAATTGATCTGGAAGAAGATCTATGGACCCGAATTCACTGCAAGTTATCCGGGGACCCGGGGTACACCTGTGGTTGCGGGTGATGAAATTTACCTTGTGTCCGGAATTGGACAGCTCTACTGTCTGAGTACAAATGAGGGTTCCATTCTCTGGAAGAAGGATCTTTTCAAGGACTTTGACGGCACCAAAATCACCTGGGGTATGAATGAATCACCTGTGGTGGACGGGGATTTAATCTATGCAACGCCGGGAGGGAAGAGCAATAACGTGGTTGCCCTGAACAGGCACTCCGGCGATCTGATCTGGAGCAGCAGGGGAATGGGCGAGCTTTCTGCATATTGCACCCCTCTGCTGATCGAACACAACGGGCGGAAAATTCTTGTAACCCATACAGCCTCCCATCTGGTGGGACTTGATGCCAAAACGGGAGTGATGCTCTGGTCTCAGAAGCAACCCAACGCTTATTCTGTTCATGCCAATACGCCGCTCTATAATAAGGGGGCGATCTTTTATTTCAGCGGGTATGGCCAGGGGGGCGGACTGCTGAAACTGAGTCAGGATGGCTCCTCGGTAACCCAGGCATGGTTTAACCCGAAGCTGGACAGCCGCATGGGTGGTGCCGTTGTTGTGAACGGCTATCTCTATCTTTCGGGCGACAACGCCAGGGAGTGGCGTTGTGTGGAGTGGGAGAGCGGAAAGGAGATGTATGCGTCAACCGCACTTGGGAAAGGGGTGGTAATCTATGCCGATGGCAGGTTTTATTGTTACAGCGAGCAGGGGGAACTGGCCCTGGTTGAGGCCGGTCCCTCCGGATTTATGGTGGTTAGCAAAACCAGGGTGGTGAAGGGTTCAGAACAGCACTGGGCGCATCCCGTGATCTATAATGGAGTGCTCTACCTCAGGCACGGAAACGCACTTATCGCCTACAAAATTTAAGAGCGTATAAATGAGATGTTATGGTGAGATTTTTAGTTATGCCGGTTTTGTTTTTTGCATTTGCAATGGCGGTTTCGGCGCAGGATGCCCAGTGGAGAGGGCCCCGGCGGGACGGTATATTCCCGGGTGGCGGGCTGTTAAAGGCATGGCCTCAGGAGGGACCCCAGGTGCTTTTCAGGGCGGAAGGGATTGGCAAGGGCTTCTCTTCGGCAGTGGCCACTGATCAGATGATCTACACAACCGGGACAATCGATTCCACTGAATACCTCACAGCCATGGATCTGAAGGGGAATGTGCTGTGGCAAAAAACCTACGGACCGGCATGGAATCAATCCTTCCCCGAATCGCGTTGCACCCCCACGGTTGAGGGCCACCAGGTCTATGTGCTTACCGGGCTGGATAACCTTGTGTGCTTCCATGCCATTACCGGTAATGAGATATGGGCAGTAAACCTCCACGAGGTTTATCACAGTAATTGGGATATGTTCGGGGTTTCCGAATCCATTCTTCTTGTGGATGATAAGGTGATTGTCACACCCGCGGGGGACAGCACCACGGTCGTTGCCCTTGATAAACTCACCGGTGAGCTGGTGTGGAAGTCCGGGTCCCTGGGTGCACAGCGATCAAATCTCTCTCCCATCCTGATCAACCATTGTGGTATGGATTATATCATCACTGCCACAAGGACCCACATGATTTCAGTGGATCCCCTGAGCGGTGAGATCATGTGGACCTACCACTACAATATTCTGGACCAAAATGGAGAGAATGCCACTATTCTTACAAATACACCCACCTACAGTGACAGTTGCCTGTGGATTACAAGCGGATGGGATACGGAGTCGGTAATGCTCCAAATTGCACCCGACGGGAGGTCGGTGACCAGGAAGTTTACCGATCAAACATTCGACAACCAGAACCATGGTGTGGTCCTGCTGGATGGTTACCTTTACGGATCCAACTTTACGGGAAGGCAGTCAGGCAAATGGGTTTGCATGAACTGGGATACCGGGGAGATCATGTGGGTGGAACCCTGGTTTAACAAAGGCCCGGTGATCGCTGCCGACGGCATGCTCTACTGCTACGAGGAGAAGCGGGGGAATCTGGCACTGGTAAAAGCCGATCCCGATGGGTTTGAAGTGATCAGTTCCTTCAGGGTAACTGAGGGCAGCGGACCGCACTGGGCCAGACCCTCCATCTACAATGGAGTGCTGCTGGTGAGGCACGGGGAGGCTCTTATAGGGTATAAAATTATGATGTAAACTGTATGAAAAAAGAGATAAAAGGTGACAGGGGTTGGCAGGTGTTTTGGTTGATAGTGCTGAACACTTTCTTTTGGGCCGGTGGATGTATGGCCCAGGATACCCAGTGGAGGGGTTTGAACAGGGATGGTAAGTATATGGATACCGGATTGCTGAAGTCGTGGCCCGAACAGGGTCCTGAACTGATCCTTAAAAAGGAGGGGCTGGGCAATGGTTATTCCACTCCCATATTTTATGAAGGGGCGGTTTATGTGAGTGGCAGTCGCGATACCATGGATGTGATCACCCGCCTCGACCTGAAGGGAAATATTGCATGGGAAACCGTCTTTGGAAGGTCGTGGAACCAGTCCTTCCCGGAGACCAGGTGTACGCCCACCATAGAAAACGGCCGCATTTACATCATGGGTGGAATGGGAACCGTGGTCTGTTTGGAGACTGAAACGGGAAAGATCATATGGAAGGTGAATACACACCAGGATTACGGGGGTGAATTTCACCGCTGGGGGATGACCGAATCGCTTTTGCTTACCGGCAGGGCAGTTATTTCATCACCCATTGGAGATCAAACCGCGGTGGTTGCGCTGGAAAAGAAGGATGGTTCCCTGATCTGGAAAACCAAATCGATGGGAGGCGTCAGGTCCTATGTCTCCCCGTTGCTGATTAATCATAATGGACAGGAGATGATCCTGGTCACTTCCGATAAAGATCTGATGGCTGTCGATCCGGCCAGCGGAACGATCCTCTGGAGTTTTGATATAGAAACCAACCATTCCGGATCGAAAGGGAGCCGGAACAACACCAATACCCCTTTATACCACAACGGAGCGATCTTTACCACCAGTGGATACAACGTAAATGCAGTGATGCTTCAGCTTTCTGAAGACGGGAAAAAGGCGGAACTGAAATGGAGCGACGGCACCCTTGATACCCATCATGGAGGGGTCGTGCTGGTAGATGGGTACATCTACGGATCCAACTGGATCAATAACGGAAACGGCAACTGGGTTTGCCAGGAGTGGGAGACAGGTAAAGTGATGTACGAGGAGAACTGGCACAACAAAGGTTCTGTGATCTGGGCCGATGGGATGCTTTACCTCTATGAGGAGAAACAGGGACATGTGGGACTGCTCAGACCCACTACGGAGGGTTTTGACCTGGTAAGCTCGTTCCGGATCGAGGGGGGAGAAGGACCTTTCTGGGCACACATGTCGATCTACGACAGGAAGCTTTTTGTCAGGCACGGCGAGGTACTGTTTGTTTACAACTTGGCACAGCCGGATTGAAATTTAATTCCATCCATATTACTACCAGCCTGCTGGTTCTTGCCGGGGTGCTCTCCCTGTCCTGGTGGCTTGCACACGATCCCGTGGATTCGCTGGTCGCCACGCAGCCCGGATTGGATAACAGGGGAGAAAAAGCAGTGATCCCCGATATTGAGATCGGGGCTTTCTACGAGGTGCTGGTTCCCCCCGTGGAGTTGGAAGCCGAAACCGGATTGGAGGAGACCTGGCCCAGGTTCAGGGGTGAGTATTTTGATAATATCAGCAGGTCGGAGATTCCGTTGATAGAAAAGTTTCCCGCGGAAGGCCCCCGGGTTAAATGGAAGGTGGATCTCGGTGAAGGGTATGCTGCCGCAGCCATTTACAAGGGCATGGTTTACGTACTCGATCACGATGAGGTGATGCGTGCAGACCTGTTGCGCTGTTTCCTGCTCGAAACCGGGGAGGAGTTGTGGCGCAGGGGGTACCAGATTAACCTGAAGCGTAACCATGGAATGTCCAGAACCGTGCCGGCCGTGACTGAAGATTATATCCTGACTATTGGTCCGAAAGCGCATGTGATGTGTGTGAGACGAAGTGATGGTGAGCTGCTGTGGGGACTCAATGTGGCGCTGGATTACGGTGCAGATATCCCCCTGTGGAATACCGGCCAGTGCCCTTTGATCGATGGTGACAGGGCGATCATCTCCACCGGGGGAAGCTCACTTGTGGTGGCGGCCGACCTGGAGACGGGCGAGATCCTGTGGGAAACCCCCAATCCGCATCAATGGCAGATGTCGCATTCATCCATCATGCCCTTTGAATTTAAAGGTGTCAGGATGTATGTTTACAGTGCCTTCGGAGGTGCCTGCGGGATCGCTGCCGAGGGGGATATGGCCGGAAAAATCCTGTGGGAAACAGAAGCATGGAACCATCAGACAGTGGCTCCTTCTCCCGTTTGCCTGCCCGATGGTAAAATATTTCTGACAGCCGGTTATGGCGCGGGAGGCATGGTCCTCCAGCTCAGTGGGCCGGGTCCCGATTTCAGGGTTGATGTGATTGCCGAATATGGCCCTAAAGAGGGACTGGCCTGTGAACAGCAGACCCCGGTGGTTTTTGAAGGACACCTGCTTGGAATTATGCCAAAAGATGCCGGACCCCTTCGTGACCAGCTGGTGTGTGTAAACCCCGAAAATTTCAATGAGGTGGTGTGGTCAAGCGGCCAGGATGTGAGATTTGGGCTGGGTCCATATATGATTGCCGACAACAAACTCTTTTTACTGAACGATGACGGCACACTGATTATTGCCAGGCCCAGTACCAGGGCGTATATTGAGCTCGACCGGTACCGGGTTATTGAGGGGAACGATGCATGGGGACCGCTGGCCGTAGCCGACGGATACATGGTGTTGAGGGATGCAAAAACGATGGTTTGCCTGGATATGGCAGCCAAGAGAAACTGATAAATATAAATACAGACCATATGAAAAAGAGAGGGCTTACAATCGTAGTACTCGTTATTGTGGTTGGTATTATCACGGTAATTGTAGTTGATTTTCTCAATAACCGTCCGGTTCGCAGGGGTGCCAACCCCTATGCCCTGGAGGTGGAGCAATTTAAAGTTGTGGATCCTGTGCTGATCTCTCACCGGGAGATCCGCAACCTTTCACTGGGTTCGCTCAAAGGTGCGGCTGTTGTTTACGCCGAAGGAAAACTTTTTGTGGCGGGCGATTCATCACTGGTGATCATGCTGCCCGACGGTACAGCACCCGGGCAATATACGTTGGATCCCGACCCCACCTGCCTGCTGGTGGAAGAGAACGGGATTTTTGTGGGGTACAGGAGCTATGTGGCTCAGTATGACCGGGAGATGAATCTTGTAAAGCGGTGGCCCGACCTTGGAGAGCGGGCGGTGGTCACCAACCTGGCAGGAAACGGGGAGAAGGTTTATGTAGCCGATGCGGGGAACAGGAAGGTGTTCATCTATAGCCAGGAGGGAGAATTACTGGGCTCATTTGAAGGAAAGTCAGAGTCTGAAGCAGGTCATGGGTTTATCGTACCCAGCGCCAGTTTCGACCTGGTGGTTAATGATTTTGGAGAGTTGTGGGTGGTCAACCCTGGAAAACACGCACTGGAGAATTACAGCGACGATGGCCGAATGCGGGGATTCTGGGAAAATACATCCTTTGATATTGAGGGATTCCTGGGGTGCTGCAACCCGGCGAGGATCACGGTACTGGACGACGGATCGTTTGTTACCAGTGAAAAAGGGATCGTGAGGATCAAGATCTATGACCAGTCGGGTCAATTGTTAAGCGTGGTAGCCCCACCCAGCCTTTTTAAAGAGGAGGGTAAAGCACCGGATATTTGCTGCGATGAGATCGGGGTGATCTATGCCCTGGATTTTGACCGCAATGTGATCAGGATATTTGAACCGAATACAGATGAATAGAAAAGCATTTATACATCAACTTGTGCGGGGAGGGATTTTTACCGCCATGGCCCTTCTGGCAGGAGTGTTTCTCTCCCGAAGACAAATCTCCGTGGAGCAGGAGTGCGGATTAAATTTTCAGTGCAGGAGCTGTTCCAGGCTGAAGGGTTGTAAGCTTCCTGAAGCTAAAAACGAAAGGAGCGATGAAAAAGGATAAGGCAATCAACAGGCGGGAGTTTATCAATAACGGTGTGAGGCTGACCCTGGGGCTTACTGTGGTTGCTACAGGTGCCATGGCTCTTTCCAGGCGAAGCGGCGGGGAGGAGTATGTGTGGCAGATCGACCCTTTCAAGTGCAGGCAGTGCGGACGTTGTGCCACCGAGTGTGTGAGGGCCGAATCGGCGGTGAAATGTGTTCATGCCTATAGCCTGTGCGGTTACTGTGATCTTTGCGGCGGCTATTTTAAACCCGGTGCAAAATTGCAGACCGGGGCTGAAAACCAGCTCTGTCCCACGGCCGCCATCCAGCGGAAGTTTATCGAAGAACCCTATTTTGAATATATTATCGATGAGAAACTCTGCATCGGATGTGCCAAGTGTGTGAAGGGGTGTTCGTCATTCGGGAACGGCTCCCTTCATTTACAGATCCGGCACGACAGGTGTCTGAACTGTAACCAGTGCGCCATTGCCAGTGCCTGTCCGTCGAAGGCCATCAGCAGGGTGCCTGCCGTCAGGCCTTATATCATCAAGGGAACCTTCACAAATGAGAAGGAGGGCTGATATGCAAAAGAGGATCTCCGGCTTTTTTATCCTGTTGTTCCTGGTCATTGTCTCAGTCAGCACCCTTATCCAGGCCCAACAGCGTTTCCCCAAACCAGAATTTGACAGCGGCTATGTTCAGCCCGACCCCACAATCCCCGAACCCAGAAGTGTTTCACTGGAGTATTTCGATGTCTTTGTGTTACTGGCCGCCCTCTCCCTGGCATCGTGGCTGGCCGTTCGCAGGCGGTCCAGAAAAGGATTGCTGTGGCTCTCCATCTTCTCACTGATCTATTTTGGATTTTATCGCGACGGCTGTATCTGTTCGGTAGGCGCCATTCAGAACGTGGCTCTCTCCATTTTTAACCCTGCATATACCATATCGCTGGCGGCACTGCTCTTTTTCCTGTTACCTCTGCTGTTTGCCCTGTTTTTCGGCAGGGTCTTCTGCGCATCGGTATGTCCACTGGGCGCCATCCAGGACCTGCTGGTGATCAACCCGGTCTCCATCCCCAGCTGGATCAGGAAGACCCTTGGATTCATACCGGTGATCTACCTCGGGATCGCGGTGCTGCTGGCTGCCACCGGCAGCGATTTTATCATCTGCAGGTACGATCCTTTTGTGGGCATATTCCGGATGGACGGTCCCTTCCTGATGATCTTCCTGGGTATCACCTTCCTGCTGCTGGGTATTTTTTATGCCAGGCCCTATTGCCGGGTATTTTGTCCCTACGGGGTGTTGCTAAGCTGGATGTCCAGGTTTTCCAGGTGGCACCTGAGCATTACCCCTTCTGAATGCATCAGGTGCAAACTATGCAAGGATTCCTGTCCGTTTGATGCCATTGAAATTCCGGTGGACCAGGCATACCGGAAGCCTGAAGTGACCAGGAGAAATCTCAGGAGGTTCATTCTCTATATTGCACTGATCCCCGTGCTTACAGGGCTGGGAGGCTGGATCGGTTCAAAGTCGCACCTGTTCATGAGCCGGATGCACCCCGATGTATACCTGGCCGAACTGATGATCAGCCACCCCGAACTGAGGAGTGATGAAAAAAACCTGGATATCCAGGCGTTCCTTGAATCGGGCGATACCTTCGAACAACTGGTGGACAAGGCTTCGCTGATCCGGACGAAGTTTAAAAAAGGCGGATGGTTCCTGGGGGGATTTATCGGACTGGCCCTGGGAATAACCCTTATGAACCAGGTGGTATTCCGGCGCAGGGAGGATTATGAACCCCACAAGGGAGACTGTTTCTCCTGTGGAAGGTGTATGGACTTTTGCCCGGTGGACAGAATGAAATAGTGCACAGTACTCAGGGGACAGGGGACAGGGCACAGGGGACAGTGCACAGGGGACAGTACTCAGTGCTCAGTGCTCAGGGGACAGTGCTCAGGGGACAGTGCATAGTGCATAGTGCGGAGTGCGAGGTGAATTTTGAATTTTTTTGATATGGATAGAGATGATAAAATAAAAGTGGCCCGCAGGGCAGTAATGATCTCCGGGATCTTTTGCGGGGTTGTGGCGCTGCTGCTGATTTTGAATTTCTGGCACATGAAACAGATTAAACCGCTGGAAAGCCAGTCGATCGAGGCACTTGTGAAGCGGCTTTCACAAGATCCCAACAACGAAGTGCTTAAGCAGGAAATCCGAAGCTTTGACCTGCTGGCCAGGAAGGCATATTTTACCAGCCGGTGGCAGGTAAAGAGCGGAACCTGGCTGCTGCTGATCGGGGGTATTGTGCTGGCGGTTTCAATGAAGATTTATACCGATCTGAGAGCGGGTATTAAACCTCCCGAAGCGCTCACGGAGGAACTCCTGAAGTCAAGGGCCAACGCCCAATACTGGCTCTTTCTCTCAGGCGGACTGATCCTGGGCCTTTCACTGGTTGCGGCGGTATTAACAAATGATTACCTGGGCGAGTATGACCGCATGGCATTGACAGCCGATCCGGTTGAAATGAACAGCGGTGTGGAGGTAATCGATGTTTTCGGGGAGGATCCATCGGCTGCCGTTGACACAGCCGGTGCGGTTGATTCGTCCGGTGCGGTTGCTTCGTCCAATACGGGTGATTCGTCCAGTCTGCAGGATGATCCCACCAAAGAGGGCTCCACGGCAGAGGTGAAAACCCCGGTGCCTTCATCCACAGCCTTCAACCGCGACGATTTTAAGAAGAACCACGCCACATTCCGGGGTTATATGGGATTGGGTGTCTCCTACGCAAAAAACATCCCGGATCAATGGAACGGACCATCAGGTCAAAATATAAAGTGGAAAGTGGCCTTCTCAAAGCCGGGTTACAACTCACCCGTGATATGGGGGGATAAAATCTTTATTTCCGGTGCAGATCAAAGTGCCCGTATGGTTGCCTGCTATAACCGGAATACAGGTCAGCTGCTCTGGGAGAGTGAGGTAAAAGATATTCCCGGATCGCCCGGATCGGTTCCCAGGGTCACGGATGATACAGGGCTTGCTGCACCAACCATGGCGGTGGACGGGAAAAGGGTCTATGCCATCTTTGCCACCGGCGATATTGTGGCCTTCGACCTGGAAGGGAAGAAAGTATGGGGCCGGAATCTTGGCGTTCCCAATAATCACTATGGTCACTCATCCTCTCTGCAGGTTTGGGAAAACCGGGTGGTGGTTCAGTACGATACCAACACAAAAGGCCGCATGCTGGCGCTGAATGCTGTCAACGGAGCGACCCTCTGGGATGTGGAGAGGCCGGTGAAGATCTCATGGGCCTCCCCGGCGCTCATTGAGGCCGATGGAAAGATTCAGGTGGTGACTTGTGCCGATCCTTATGTATCGGGTCATGACCTGTTGACCGGAGCGGAGATATGGAAGGTGCAGGCCATGATGGGAGAGGTGGGGCCGTCGGTCGCTTTTGATGGCGGTATGGTCTATGCCTCCCAGGAATATGCGCGGACCGTGGCCATTAATCCGACCCCCCCGGGGTCGATCGTCTGGGAAGATGACGAGTATATGTCCGAAGTGGGCAGTCCGGTGGCCTTCAACGGATTGATGTACATGGCCACCAGTTACGGCATCTTGGTGTGTTACGATGGAAAAACCGGAGAGAAGCAGTGGGAGAAGGAGTTTAACAATGAGTTCTGGTCCTCACCGGTGATCGCCGATGGAAAATTATATGTGATAGATAAAAAGGGAATCACCCATATCATGAAGGCCGACCGGACCGGGACGGTCATCGCCGAGCCTGAGCTTGGGGAGGCAGGCTTTGCACTTCCTGCCTTTGCCGATGGGGTGATCTATCTGCGGGGGACAAAGAATTTGTATTGTATAGGACAATAACCCACAGTATGTGGGTAAATAGATAAATGGGTAAATGGAGTTTGAACTCAAGGATATAGACGGGATTGTGGAGGAGCTGGGAAGGAAGCCGGATTCGGTGATTCCCATTCTCCAGGCCATCCAGGGCCGGTATAACTACCTCCCGGAGGAGGCCCTGAGAAGGGTATGCGAGATCAGTGAGATCACCCCTGCACAGATTGTGGGAGTGGCCAGTTTTTATTCCCAGTTTCGTTTTAAACCGGCCGGAAAACACATGATCAAGGTCTGCATGGGAACGGCCTGTCACGTAAAGGGTGCCGGACAGGTCTATGATGCCATGAAACGCGAACTTGGACTGGCCGTAACGGAGGATACCACTGCTTCTGGCGAATATACAATCGAAAAAGTGAACTGCCTGGGATGTTGCACGCTGGCCCCGGTAGTACAGATCGACAATGTAACCTATGGTCACATGAGTACCTCCAAAATCACATCGGTGCTATCCGATTTCAAACACCAGGAGGCAGGTTCAAAAAAGAGAAAATACAAATATGCCGGAGGGGGTGAAGTCAGGGGAGAGATACGCATCGGGCTTGGCTCCTGTTGCGTGGCCAGTGGCAGCGATGAGATCCGCGATGCGGTGAGGGACACGATCGACCGGAAAGGATTGAATGTAAAACTTAAGCATGTGGGCTGTGTGGGTATGTGTCACCAGGTACCCCTGGTGGAGATCGTTCCTGTTCATGGCGAGCCGACCCTCTATTCCAAGGTCGATGCGGCAGATGTGGAGCAGATCGTGGAACACCATTTCAAGTCCGGAGGGTTGGTGAGGCGGCTGACAAACCGGTTGCTGAGCGCTGCCGATACCCTGAGAGACGACAGCCGGTGGAATGGGATAGAACGCTATTCGCTGGATGTAAGGGAGAAGCATGTTTCTCTTTTCCTTGATAAACAGATCCCCATGGCCACTGAATTCAGGGGTGTGATTAATCCCTTGGATCTGGAGGAGTATAAACAGCGAAACGGGTTCAGGGGTCTTAAAAAGGTTCTCCTGCAGATGTCTCCCCAGGAGGTGATTAATGAAATTACCGAAAGTGGCATTCGCGGCCGGGGCGGCGGAGGGTTTCCGACCGGAAGGAAATGGCAGCTGGTGGCAGATGCCACCGAAGAGAAGAGATATATTATCTGTAATGGCGACGAGGGTGATCCCGGTGCCTTCATGGATCGCATGTTGCTGGAGTCATACCCTTACCGGATCATTGAAGGGCTTATTGCTGCGGGGTACGCCGTGGGCGCAGCGGAGGGGATCTTCTATATCCGTGCCGAATACCCCCTGGCTGTTACGCGTATACTGCAGGCGCTGCAGGTATGCAGGGATCATGGATACCTTGGGAAAAATATCCTGGGGAGCGGATTTGATTTCGAGCTCTCGGTATACCAGGGTGCAGGTGCCTTTGTGTGCGGCGAGGAGACCGCCCTGATCGAGTCCATCGAAGGGAGGAGGGGATTTCCAAGGATCCGGCCGCCCTTCCCTGCGGTGAAGGGTTTATGGGGAAAACCTACCCTGGTGAATAATACGGAGACATTTGCACAGATTGCCTACATTCTGAAAAACGGTGCCGGATCCTTTAACCGTATCGGTACCGAATCCTCACGCGGTACAAAAGTTTTTGCACTGGCCGGGAAGGTGGCCAGGGGAGGACTCATCGAGGTGCCCATGGGAATCACCATCCGGGAGGTGGTTGAGGAGATCGGAGGCGGGGTTGCCAATGGAAGGCAGTTCAAGGCTGTTCAGATCGGTGGTCCCTCGGGTGGATGTGTACCTTCGTGGAAAGCCGATACACCAATTGATTTTGAGTCGCTCAAAGAGGTGGGGGCCATGATGGGTTCGGGCGGATTGGTGGTGCTGGATGATACCGACTGCATGGTTGATATTGCCCGCTACTTTCTCACATTTACCCAGAATGAGTCATGCGGGAAGTGTAGTTTCGGGCGGATCGGGACCAAAAGAATGCTGGAGATCCTGGAGAAGATCACATCGGGGAAAGGAACCGAAGATGACCTTGTGAAACTGGAGGAGCTGGCGCACTGGACCAAGACCGGGAGCCTTTGTGCACTTTGCGGTACAGCCCCCAATCCCATTCTCTCCACACTGAATTATTTCAGGGATGAATATGAGGCACACATCCGGGGCAATTGTCCGGCCGGAAAGTGCAAAGATCTGATTCAATATGAGATTACAGACGACTGCATCGGCTGTACCCTGTGCGCCCAGGAGTGCCCGGTGGATGCAATTGCTTTCAAACCTCATGAAAAGCACGTGGTGGATCACGAATTATGTATCAAGTGCGATGGCTGCAGGCAGGTTTGTCCGGTAAATGCAGTCATCACAAAATAGACTGGCAGATGTTGAAGCTTAAAATCGATAACCGGGTGGTGGAGGCGGAAGCCGGCACGGTGCTCATTGAGGTGATCAGGCAATCGGGCATTGAGGTACCCTCGATGTGCTATCTCAAAGGGCTGCCCCACTTTTCATCATGCATGGTTTGCGTGGTGAAGGATCGTAATTCGGGGAAGATGGTGCCTTCCTGCTCCCTTGAGGTGCAGGAGGGAATGGATATGGTAAGCGATGATGATGAAGTTTTCCAGGCACGGAAGACCGCCCTGGAGCTTTTGCTCAGTGAACACGTGGGCGATTGTGAGGCCCCCTGCCAGGTGAGCTGTCCTGCCCACATGGATATCCCCCTGATGAACCGTCTGCTGGCCAGGGGGGAGTTTGCCGAAGCGTTAAAGGTTGTGAAAAGAGATATCGCACTTCCTTCGGTTCTGGGCCGGATCTGTTCGGCGCCCTGCGAGGGTGCCTGCAGAAGAAGGTCTATCGATGAGGCAGTCTCCATCTGCCTGCTCAAACGCTCGGCCGGGGATGCTGACCTGGACCTTGAACACTCCTGGATCCCGCAAAAAATGGCCGTTACCGGTAAGCAGGTCAGGGTGATCGGGGCCGGACCGGCCGGACTGTCTGCGGCGTGGTACCTGGCCTTGAAGGGACACAACGTAACCCTCATCGACAGGCATGAACAGGCCGGGGGATCGATGAGAGGTGTAAAGGAGGAGGAGCTTCCCCGGGGGGTTTTGCAAAAAGAGATTGACCTGATCAAACAGGCCGGTGTGTCGATTCAATACGGGATTGAAGTGGATGAGAAGCGATTTAAAAAAATCGTTTCTGAAAGTGATGCGGTGGTGGTCGCAGTCGGACAGGGTGAAAGCGGTATAGCGGGATGGGGACTCCCCATGCATCCAAAAGGGGTTGAAGCCGACCCAGTCACCTACCGGGTTGGCGGGACCCCTGTTTTTGTGGTGGGTAGTGCACTGAAGCCAACCCGCATGGCCATCCGGGCGCTTGGACAGGGAAAAGAGGCTGCTTTCAGTGTGGATCAGTATTTGCATGGTAATACTGTAAAAGGAGAGAAGTTCATGTTCAACTCCCGTTTTGGAAAACTGGATCCTTCGGAATACGCCGAGTACCTGAAGGAGTCGGTGACCGGCAACCGCATTGTACCCGCGCGTATGGTGGACGGTCTTGACCGGGAACAGGTGATGAAAGAGGCGGCCCGTTGCCTGCATTGCGACTGTCGCGAGCTGGAGAGCTGCAGGCTCAGGATCTACTCGGACCACTACGGGGCCGATCAGAAGAGATTCAATTCCGATCAGCGCCTGTTTTGCACCAAAGCCGATCAGCATGAGTATGTGATCTATGAGGCTTCCAAATGTATCAAGTGCGGACTTTGTGTCAGGATCACCGAAAAATACAAAGAGGATTTTGGCCTGACCTTCATTGGTCGTGGATTTGAAGTGGTGGTGGGAATTCCGTTTCATGAATCGCTGGAGAGGGGACTGAAGAAGGTGGCCCTTGAGGTGGCAGAAGCGTGTCCTACCGGGGCGATTTGTAAGAAATAAAAAGATTTTGGAATGCTTATGAAAACCAGCAGGGAAACACAAAGATTCAAACGATGCCATGGGATGGTACTTTTGGGATTGTTCCTGCTCCTGGCTGGTTCACTCCCCGCACAGCAAATCAGTTGCTGGGGGAACTCCAGGGGGGATGCGATGCTGACCGGGGTGAGCAGCGCCAGGCTTCCCGATCAGCCAGGCTTGCTCTGGAACTTCAACACGGGTGAGGGAATTAAGGCGGCCCCGGTGGTTTGCAACGGGGTGATTGTCGTAGGAACGGTGAGCGGACAGGTTTACGGGATCAATACCGACGGTACCCTCAGATGGAAGATCGCCACGGAGAACAGTATTGAGGCGCCCGCCCTGTTCGCCGGCGGAATGCTCTACCTGGGGAACCTGGACGGCACCCTATTTGCCATCGATCCCGGGAGCGGGAACATCCGCTGGAAGTATCCCTGTGAGAACCAGATCATGGGAGCCCCGGCCTATTTTAAGTCAGACGGGAAAGAGGTGGTTATGGTGGGCAGTTACGATTACTACCTGCACGGGGTGGATCCCTCCACCGGGAAGGGACTCTGGAAATATGAGACCCTCAACTATATCAATGGTACCTGTGCCATTTATGACGGCATGGCGATCTTTGGGGGGTGCGACGGATTCATCCGCGGGATTGGCGCATTAAACGGAGAAGAACGGTTTGGAATGGAGATCTCCACCTACGTGGCCAGTTCGGCCTGTATCGACGGGAACCTGGCCTTCGTGGGTGATTATGACGGCCGCTTCTCTGCCATCGATATGAAGGCAAAAAAGGTGGTGTGGAGCTTTGAAAACAAGGAGGCGAATCTCCCCTTCATCGGTTCGCCTGCCGTGCAGGGGAATTATGTTTTCATAGGAAACAGGGATAAGTTTATGTACTGTCTGAACAAAAAGAGTGGAGAGGTGGTTTGGAAATATGACACCGGCAGCAGGGTGGATGCCTCTCCCGTGTTGGTGGGTGACCGTGTTTTGACAGCCAACATGAGGGGGGATGTTTTTCTCCTGGATGTGAAATCGGGCAAACCGTTATGGAGCTACGAACTGGGTACACCTGTAAACTCCAACCCGGCTGTTATTGACGGGTTTATCTATGTAGCCGGTGAGGACGGAAGAGTTTACTGTTTCGGAAAAAAATAGACCTATGAAAATTATGCATATTATCCCCGGATCGGGGGGAAGCTTTTATTGCGGGAACTGCCTGAGGGACTCCAAATATGTAGAGGCGCTGCGCAAATCGGATCACAGGGTGGTCAAAATCCCCATGTACCTGCCGCTTTTTGCCGATGAGCATGATCTGAGCAGGGAGATCCCTGTTTTTTACGGGGCCATCAGTATCTATATGAAGCAGTTGTTTCCCATATTCAGAAAGGCCCCCGGCTGGGTTGACAGCCTCCTGAATTCAAAACCGATGCTGAAACTGGCCTCACACTTTGCGGGTTCCACCCGGGCAAAAGGGCTGGAGGAGATGACCGTCTCCATGCTGCTGGGTGAAGAGGGACAGCAGAAGGATGAGCTTCAGCGGATGGTCGACTGGATCGTGGAAAACTGTGATCCCGATGTGATTCACCTTTCCAACGCGCTGCTCCTGGGACTGGCCCGGCAGCTTTCCGAAAGACTCGGGGTACCCGTGGTCTGTTCCCTGCAGGATGAGGATGTGTGGGTCGATGTGATGAAGCCATCGGCAGCCGAAAGTGTATGGAAACTGATGTCCAGAAAAGCCGGGGACGCCGCTCTCTTTATTTCCGTGAGTGAATATTATGCCGGTGTAATGAAGGAAAAGATGAATATTCCGGATGCAAAACTGAAGTCGGTTCACATTGGGGTGGATGCGTCCGAATATAAGTTTAAACCGGTTTCTGAAAAGGGGCGGAATATCGGGTTTGTCTCGCGCATGTGTCACGAAAACGGAGTGGATATCCTGGTGGATGCATTTATCCTTTTGAAGCAGAAAGAGGGATTTGAGGATGTAAGGCTAATCCTTACCGGTGGCTCCACCGGGGATGACCGGAAATTCCTTTCGGATATCCGGAAAAAACTGAAAGATCAGCATCTGGCAGAGCAGGTTGAGTTTCATGAGGATTTCGAGCAGGAGGGGTTGAGGCAGTTCCTTGAAAAGGTTTCGGTGGTTTCGGTACCGGTGCGCAACGGTGAGGCATTCGGGATCTACCTGCTGGAGTGTATGGTATCGGGTGTGCCGGTTGTTCAGCCTGCCCTGGGTGCATTCCCCGAAATTATCGGCCTGACAAACGGGGGCGTGGTCTACCGGGAAAACACCCCGGAGGCTTTGTCACAGTCACTCGGAAAGCTGTTGTCGGACCCGGCGGAAATGGACCGGCTGAGCCGCACCGGGAGGAGAGGCGTGGAGGAGCACTTTAATATCGATGTGCAGGCAGAGAGGATGGTCAGAATTTACGAGCAGGCCATAGAGACTATGAATCCGAAAGTCCGTAAAGTCGAAAGTGTGTAAAGTATTATAGTCCATAAAGATCTTGTGTATGTTGTTGTCTTTGAAAGATATAACCAAGGGTTACGGGCAACCTGGCGACAAGTCAGGGCGCCTGGTCCTTGATGCCATCTCCCTGGAGGTGGAGGAGGGTGAGAAGGTTGCCATCCTGGGCCCCTCTGGATCCGGGAAGACCACGCTGCTGAATCTGATCGGGGGACTGGACCATCCCGATTCCGGATCGGTTTTGTTCAATGGCAGGGATATAACCGGCTTTTCCCGCGGGGAGATGGACCAATACAGGAACAGGAATGTGGGTTTTGTATTCCAGTTTCATCACCTTTTACCGCAATGTACGCTCCTTGAGAATGTACTGATCCCAACCCTGGTGAGCGGCGATGGGCGGGATAATAAAGATGGGCGGGATAAGAAATATGACCGGGCCCGGAACCTTATGAACAGGGTCGGTATCTGGGAGTACAGGGATAAACTGCCGGGAAAACTCTCCGGGGGAGAGTGCCAGAGGGCTGCTGTGGTAAGGGCCATGATCAATGCACCGTCGATCCTTCTGGCCGATGAACCCACCGGGGCACTGGACAGGGATAATGTGGAGACCATGGCCGATCTGCTCCTGGAACTGAACCGGGAAGATGGCCTGACACTGCTGGTGGTGACACACTCAACTTCCCTGGCAGGACGGATGGGAAGGGTTCTTGAAATCAGCGGAGGCAAGCTTCAGGAGGCTGAAAAAATGTAAGATTCACGCATGAAACCCAGTCGACTCATCCGAAACAATCTTGTTTTCTACCGGAAAAAGCACCTGCTTCTTGCACTGGGAGTGGCCATTAGCGGGGCCGTGATTACCGGGGCACTGTTGGTGGGCGATTCGGTCCGGTACAGCCTCAACCGGATCGTTGAACAACGCCTGGGCGGTGTGACCCATGTTTTGAAGGCGGGTGACCGCTATTTCACATCGGCCCTTGGCGAAAAGGTCGCCGAAGATCTGCAAGTCCCGGTTTCTTCGGTTTTACTCCAGGAGGGAACTGCTGTTGGAGACGGGGGACAGCTGAGGGTAAACCGGGTGCAGGTTATGGGAGTCGATGATGCCTTTGACGGGGTGGCCCGGCTGAACGGGTTTTTCTCCACCCTTTCGGGCGATACCATTATCATCAGCAGCAACCTGGCCAGAGGGCTCAATAAGTCGGCCGGAGATGAACTTTTACTCAGAATCGAAAAAGCAAGCCTGATCCCCCTGAATGCCCCCTTTGTGTCGGATGCCGAGGTAATGGTAACGGTGAGAGCGGTGATCAGGGATGTTGTGGATGAGGAGCGAATGGGGCGCTTCAACCTGGAGGTATCCCAGAATGCACCCTTTAATGTATTTATGGATCTATCCAGGTTGCAGCAGCTGATGGATTTCCAGGGCAGGGTCAATGTAATGCTGGTGGCCGACCGTGCCAACCGCGATCCGGCCGGGATCATGGAGGTGGCGGAGAGGCATTTCTCCGCGGCCGATGCAGGTTTGAAAATTGGTTTGGTTGGGGAGACTGATCAACTTGAAGTCACCAGCGACCGCGTCTTCATTGATGAAAACCTGTCTGAGCCCCTCAAAAGGGTGGGGAAGGCAGAGGGGATCATTACCTATTTCGTGAACAAATTTCAGGCAGGCGACCGGAGCACACCTTACTCCTTTGTCTCCACCCTCCCGGCCGACGGTCTGGGTAAAGATGAGATGGTTATCAACACCTGGTTGGCTGAAGACCTGGCGGCGGGGGTGGGTGATTCCATCCATTTGACCTGGTTCCAGGTGGGTCCGCTCAGGGAGTTGAATGAGGTTTCGTCAGGTTTTGTTGTAAAAGCCATCGTGCCCATGGAGGGACGGTTCGCAGATGCAACCCTGATGCCCGACCTGCCCGGTCTCTCCGATGCAGGAAACTGCAGGGACTGGGAAACGGGCGTTCCCATCTCTCTGGAGCAAATCCGGGACACGGATGAGGATTACTGGGACCGTTATGGGGGTCTGCCAAAAGCCTATATATCGGCCGACCGTGCCGTGGAGATGTGGAAGAACCGCTTTGGAGTATACACCACCTTCAGGTATGATGAAGGTGAACTTAACCCGGCCGTCCTGGAGAAAGCGCTGCTGAGGGAAATAAGGCCGGCCATGCTGGGATTTACGCTGGAGGCAACCCGGTTAAAAGGGGAGGAGGCCGCAGATGGCGGTGTCGATTTCAGCCAGCTGTTTGCCGGGCTCAGTTTCTTCCTGTTGCTGGCGGGGGTGATGCTGACGATCCTCCTGTTTTTGCTGAATCTGGAGAGTCGTGAGGAGCAGCTGGGTACGCTGGTAACCCTGGGGATCCCGTTACGGCTGATCCGCCGGATCATGTTCGTGGAGAGCCTGATCGTGGCCCTGGCAGGCGGGGTGGGAGGAATGGGACTTGCTGTTTTATATAACCGATTGGTATTCAACGCGCTGAATGGCGTTTGGAACGATGTGGTGCGAACCGGAATGATGCATGTGGATGTTACCTTATCAACACTGCTTACAGGACTGACGGTGACCCTTTGCATCGCCTTTCTCTCCTTCTGGTTTCCGCTGAATCGCAAGCTTAAAAAGCTGGTCAGCGCTCACAGAAAGGGTGTAACAAAGGCAGAGTCCCCCGGAGGAAAACGTAGAGTAAAGCCGGCAGCCCTACTGGCCATTGCGACCGGTATTGCTGCCACGGTTATGGTTCTCTCCCAGGCAGCAAGGCAGGAGGTGGTGAATGCATCTCTCTTTTTCCCGGCGGGGGGATTGTTGCTCGTTTCGGCAGTTTCCGGTTTCTTCTGGTACCTGGGGAGAAGGGAGATGCCTTCCGGATCCTCCTTTGATCTGTTGCGCCTGAGCTGGAAGAATGCCACGCGCAACCGGACCAGGAGCATGAGTATCGTGATCCTTTTTGCCATCGGGGCTTTCCTTGTGATATCCACAGGAAGCAACCGGAAAGATCTCTTTGTCCATTCCGGGGATCCTTCCAGCGGCACAGGCGGATTTCTGTTTTACGCCCGGTCGACACTCCCGGTTCTTCAGAAACTTAATGATCCTGCCGTAAGATATGAATACGGATTGAACGGGGAATTCTCCATTGTGCAGATGCGCCGGGCGGAGGGCGACGATGCCAGTTGTCTTAACCTCAACCGGGTGGTGAACCCGAAGGTGTTGGGTGTGGATCCTTCATCCCTCAGGGGTCGTTTCTCTTTTGTTACGCGGACTCCCCTTCTTCAGGATGAGAATCCATGGGGCTCCCTGAATCAGGAGCTGCCCGGCGGGTTAATCCCGGCCATTGCCGATGAGACGGTGATCAAGTATGGATTGGGATTGAGCGTGGGCGATACACTACGGTTTACCAACTCCACCGGGGGAACCATGGAGCTGCTGCTTGTGGGCGGACTCGCACCCTCGGTTTTCCAGGGGAGCGTGATGATTTCCGATACGAGGTTCCTGGAGCAATTCCCGGAAAGCAGCGGAACCCATGTTTTCCTGGTGGAAGGAGCCATCGCGGATACGGCCCTGATCTCCGCGGAACTTTCAAGGGGGATGCGTGACCTGGGTTGGGATATGCAGCTATGCTCGGTACGGCTGGCCGAGTTTAACTCCGTGACCAACGCCTACCTCTCCATATTCATGGTCATGGGGGCCCTTGGTTTGCTGCTTGGAACTTTCGGTCTTGTGGTGGTACTCTCAAGGAGCATCCTTGAAAGAAGGCAGGAGATCGCACTGCTCAAAGCAGTGGGCTACGGCAGAAAAGAGATCCGGCAGCTGATTACCCGCGAGTACCTCTTCCTACTTTTCTGGGGGATCCTCACCGGTTTTAGTGCTGCCATCATTGCCACGCTCCCCTCCATCCTGAGTGCACATTCCGGAACCTCCTTTTCCACAATTCTCCTCTGGCTTTTAATCCTGTCAGTCAACGGTTGGATCTGGATCCGTGTGGTGACATCCATATCACTGAGTAATCCCCAAATTTATGACGGATTAAGAAATGAATAAGACGGATCACCCCAGCCACCATGAGAAGGCTCAGTGGACAGTGCTCAGTGCACAGGGGAAAATGGGAAGTGCTCAGTGCACAGGGAAGTCATCGTGAAAACGGCAAATACATGATATCCATTGAGTTATGATGGGTTAAAGTCCGGCAGAGCATAAAACATAGTGACATCAGGTCAAAGTGTTCAAAAAGATGGGGAAAAGGGAAAGGGTGTTGCTGACAGGAGCTTCCGGCTCGATGGGTTTTGAGACCTTTAAAGGGTTGTGGGAAAGACGTGACAGGTTTGAAATTGTTTTGCTGGTAAGGCCAACTGCAAAGGAAAAGAGGCTGTTCAGAAAGTATGAAGAAGCATCTGGCATAGCACCCATCCGGGGAGCAGGAACTGTGACAGGCGACGGGTTAAAAATTGTATGGGGAGATGCACTCCATGGTGCGGATGTGGAGGAGGCCTGCAGGGGGATCGACTGGTGCCTTCATGTGATGGCGCTGATCTCCCCGGCGGCTGACCGCAACCCGGAGATGGCGCACAGGGTGAACTACCTGGCTACCAAAGCCATCGTGGAGGCCATCGAAGCGCAGGATCCCGGGCATATCAGGATGGTCTATATCGGATCGGTGGCCGAGTATGGCGACCGGCTTCCTCCGTTTCATGTGGGAAGGACCGGAGACCCCGTATTACCAAGTGAATTTGACTATTATGCCATTTCAAAAATAATGGCCGAACTGGCGGTCATGCAGTCACGCATTAAACACCGGGTTTCACTGCGGCAAACCTTTATCATGATTCCCGAGCTCTTCTCCCTCCAGGATCCCATTATGTACCACCAGCCCATCAACTCATTCATGGAAAATATCGCCGTCAGGGATGCGGGCCGGGTGATGATGAGTTGTCTCGACCAGCCGGGTGATTCCCCCTTCTGGGGAGGCTATTATAACATTTCGGGTGGACCGCGGTGCCGGACCAACAATTATGAGTTTCTGGGCAGGGTTTACAACATGCTGGGGATCCGGATGGAAAAGGTAATGGATCGAAACTGGTTCGCCCTGAAGAATTTTCACATGATGTTCTATGAGGATGCCGACCGGCTGAACAGTTTCCTGCACCATTGGGAAGGGGGGATGACCCTTGAGGAATTCTACGCAGATGTAAAAAGAAATCTTCCATGGTACCTGGAGCTGACCGCCCGGGCATGCAGCTTTTCACCTTTGCTTAGGTGGGTGATCGAGCGGGTGACCCGGAAAAAGCTGGAAAGGATTGCCCTTGAGCCGGAGGGTACCCTTCGGTGGATCAGGGAGAGGAACCTGGAGAAGATCCATGCATTTTTCGGTTCCGAAGAGCAGCACCGGGCCATACCCGGGTGGGGGACTGATATGCCGTCCCTGGATCCCGGCCTTCCATATCACCGGCTCGATCACGGGTATGACGAAACCTTGGAGAAGCCCGGCGCGGAGGATCTGCAAAAGGCTGCCCTCTTCAGGGGAGGGGCGTTGACGGAACACGCCTGGAACGGTGATATGCAGACCAGGGTGTCGTGGAGCTGCTGCCTGGGACACTCCTTCGGGATGACCCCCCACGCTGTTTTAAAGGGTGGCCACTGGTGCCCCGAGTGCCTGACCCCTCCATGGAAAACTGCAGAAATCGCCAGGAAGAGCAGGTTCGTTGGTCAGCTTTTTGACGGACAGGGGTGATATTCCGGGCGATGGTGATTCAGTTACTCAATGATCCATTTTTACGGTAACGGGCCATCCTGTAAATTGCATGGCTCCTTTTTCCAGTACAAATATATCCCGCGGCCAGCACTCGAAAGTAACTTCCCGGGCCGGTTTATTAAAACGAATCAAACCGAATCCACCTCCCCCTGAGGGACTTTCGGGATTGGCATAGGCAACCATGGTAATTTTGTTGCCCAGTCCGTCGAGGTAATCACCGGTCCAGGGCAACGGATTCTCCGGGTCATGATTACCACCAGGTTTTTCATCTTCTGGCCACCACCAGCGGTTGTAGTAATTATTTACACTGGCTGGAACGACGAAGGCCCAGGGACCATCCCCGAACCGGTCGATGCCATGCTGAAGCACGGTGGGGAGATGCTGGTCGCCCGCAATGTGCACTGCGTTGGCTTTTTTAATGATTCGAAGGGCGTTGTTCCGGCCCGTTTGCGGCCACCCGTTGCAATCCAGATCGGCATGCAGTCGGTTGCCGGATTGACCGTGAATATGGGCAGCTCCGCAAAAGCCGGTCTGTGAAAGAACGGCCCTCATGGCGACTCCCTCTTCCCAGCCGGCCCACTGTTCCAGGAACTTCAGCTGCCTGTCACCCAGCAGAACCAATCCGGGCAGGTCAATGGAAGCGGGATCATAATCAGGATTGATGATGTGATCCGGACGGGGCCCCTGTTGAGGGACTTTGCCTGCCGGACCCGATTTAAATTTGCGGTCCTCAATGATGGCAAAATCAACCTCACCTACCACCAGGTGGGTGTAGTAGACTCCTATGCCCTGTTCAATGGGAGCAGGGTCGAAGGGATCGGGCAGATTAGCCGTCTGGCAGCGTTCTACCATCTTCACATATTCGGGGTGATAGGTGTATCCACCATCGGCAGCACCGGTGAGTGTTGAAACTTTGCCGTTTTCACCCCACAAATTGGGCTGACCAATATCGTGATCGTCGGGTATGGAGACACAGGGCCGGTTGCGGAAGGTCTCACCGAACTGTGATCCGAAGAGGAGCCATGACGCGGTGTGCTCGGTGTGGTCGTAAGACTGGTCGCCGGCATAAAATACCAGGTCGGGGTCCAGGTATTCCACGTTCCTTACATAGGTATCGCGGTCACCCCTGTCCTTGTTACTGCTGCAGGAGAAGGCGGCTACCACAATTTCATCCTTCTCCACCGGGTCGCGCCTGATCAATCCTTCATAGACCGCCTTCTTTCCATGCCTGAGCCGGTAGGGGGTGTCCTGCGTTTCGTCCCAGTTTTCGATGCGGAAAAGGGCCGACCAACCGATGTCGCTGACCTTTTTTGAGGCGATTTCCTCCCACCGACCATCCTTGAGCACCTCCAGTCTCACCTCGCGTGTTTCATCCGGATAAAGCGGATAGAGCTGTGCGCTGAGCTTGAGGATATGGTTTGAGACCGTGTAAAGCCCAAATGCCACCACATGGTCCCGGTGAACCTTTACATCATGGATGGGATTTGCCGCCCTGTTCCACCAGTCGTTTGTACAGATGGTATCCAGACCGGTGAATGGAGCCTTCACAGGCGGTTCCTGGTCTGGGGTACAGGCCATGGCCATTGCCATTACAGAGAGGATGAAAAAAGGAAGGGCAACTCCTGCGGCCAAATCTCTGCACGTGGGACCCTTGACGGGAGAGGTGTTTTCCGATGCGGGTGTTTCTAAAATGCAATTGTACCTCCTTTTTTATTTAAGCAATACGCAGCGTTCGGTCATTGAGAAGTTCCCGGTGCGCAGGTTCAGGAAATAGAGTCCGGCCGGATGGCTGCCGGCATCCCATTCAACCCGGTACTGACCTGCAGCTTTTTGATCGTCCACAAGGGTCTCCAGAAGTTTTCCCTGGGCATTGTATACTGCCAGAATGATTTGTGCGCTTTCAGGCAAGAGATACTCGATGGTACTTTTCCGATGAAAAGGATTGGGATAATTGTTCAGCGAGAAATCAGCAGCCCGGACATGGTTTTCACCCTGGCCAATTCCGGTGATGCCCTCGATATATAATACGGCGCTGCCCAGTCCCTCAATGGTGGCTGTAACGGTCGCTCCTGATGAGCCTGAACGGATGTAATTAAAGAGCACGCCGCCTTCCCTGAGATCAAGGGTGAAAGGATCGGGCTGACCCTCTCCCTCCATGCTGATTTCAACCGGTCCGTTAAAGGCCACATCGAGCCGGTTGTTGTCATCGGTCACGTAGCAGACGATTTTATAGAGGGTTGAATCGACCCTGGGCAGCCATGGCTGGAAAGCATCCACCAGGGTGTCTGCTTTTACCAGGTAAAGGCGGACCCCGGTGGCAGGGTCACCATCCTCCCTGCGGTTCATTTTAAAAGCCACATCCAGTTGATTCACACCTGCGGGTACCTCTCCCCAGGTAACGCCCTCCACACCAATAGCCAGCTGTTCTTCCACCGTTTCACCGGTCCATGTATTGAACCACTCCAGGTGGTAATTTCCATTGCTTAATGCGGTTCCGGAAAGATAGAAGGGGAGACCTGAAACCGGGGTTTCCAGGTAGGTTTTCATCCAGCCAAACCCGGAGTGGGGTGCGCCCATGAAATACCCGTCGGTATTTTCGGCGAATATTTCAGTTGGAGAGAGCACCAGGTGGGCAAAATCGATATCCTCTACAAAATTTCCGAATCTGCCGTATTCCTGCATGCGCCCGGCTGTGAGCACCGCTTTATCATTAAACTCCCACCAGAAGGGGGTGGAAGCCAGTCCATTGGTGAGCCCGGCCCAGAAGGAATTGTGCAGTTCCCAGGTGTAGTCGTCGGTGGCTACATCCGCGAGCATACTGGGTATAACCGGCTTCACCAAAAAATGCGGGCCGGTTGCCTTTGCTTTTCAGTTTGCGGGATTCACTCACCACATTGGAAAGACCGCTGCGAACCACGTCATCTGGATACCGGTTGGGCCAGCCGTGGAGCTCATAAAAGTGGACATTGGGTATATCGCCCAGCTTATCGGTTTCGGAGTAGTGAGATGCCCCGTCTCCGCCACCAAAGGAGGCGGTGGTGGGTCGTTGAAAGGGATCATGCTCCCTGAAGTAACCGTTTACCATTTCCACCCATTCTTTGGCAGCAGCCTGGTTCCTGATCCAGCCCGTGGTTCCGTGGATCTCGTTGATGATCTCCCAGATGCCCAGCGACTGACTGTACCCCCAGCGCGCGATCATATAACGGTAATGTTTTTCCTGGTAAGAGCGGGAGAGGCTGTCGGTATAGAAATCATCAATATCCACCACCGTGCTATAGGGATTTTGGCCGGACCATTCCGAACCTTCCCAGGGAACGCCCTCAATCCTCAGGTAGGGGTGTGCCCAAATGGCCAGCATCACTTTCAAATCCCTGGCCTCGGCCCAGGTCAATACCTCATCGATTCGCGCGGCTTTTCGCTGGTCATAATTTCCAATCCCCGATTCCATCGATTCCAGGAGGTATCTTCCCCCTCCATTCCCGCTGCCATCATAAGTGCAGTCCCAGTAACCGAAAAAGTTCCCCCCCGCTGCGGCAAAATCATCCAGTCCGCTTTCCGTCACACTCCAGGGGTAGTAGACCGAGACTCCATAAAAGCTTGACCCGTCATCGTGCATGAGATAATTGGGATTATCCTCAGAGATGTGCAGCCACCCTTTACGGTCCGACTCAACCACCTCGAATGTGCGGGTTTCACCCTGCCCGGTGCCATCCAGGTCTGTTGCAAAAACACGGTATGTCCATGTACCTGCCTGGTTGGCTGCAAACCGGATTTTCCACTTGTCTGCTCCTGAATAGTTATCATAAAATCCGTTCATCTTCACCGAATCGCCCCCGGGTGACCAGAACCAGGCATATAGGTCTATCTCCTCCGGGTTGTAGGGATTGGCAAAGGTGGCTTCCGGCATGCTGATCACAAGCTCATACTTTTCATACCTCCCCACCGGGTTGGCATTCTCGCTGACGATACCAGGATAAGGGACCGCTCCCGGGGTGGAAGTTCTCATATGGACCATTGCAGGAGCATGCTCCCTGCCCTCCGTATCAACGGCGGTGACCTGGTAGTAGTAGGTGGTATTCTTTGTCAGCAGGGAATCGTGAAAAAGGGTTCCGGTGGTCTCCCCGATTCTGTTCCCGGCGCTAAGAGGAAATCCCGGTTCGGTACTCCTGTATATATTGAAATGATCTGTATTCCCGGGGTCGCTGCCCTGCCATTGGAGGTCGATTTTTGAAGAGTCCACCAGGATGGCCTCCAGGTTGTTCACTCGGATTGTAAAGCCCGCGATCTGAAAATCATCAAAGAGTACCAGGCCCGATTTTATCCCGGTTGAGCCGCCGTCCAGGTACATGTATATGGTATACAGATTGGCCCCGGCATATTTCGATTCCGTTAAGGCAAAGGAGTAGACATGCCAGGCATTGTCGGCCGGAATCACCTGGGGGAGCCAGTCGGAGTTTTCATTGGTATAGATGGGTTTGACTGTAAAAGTTGTGGCCACATCCGATTTGATTTTCAGTGTGATCACAGGATTTCCGGAAACATCGATCTGCCCGGGAGGGGTGAAATTAAAGTTGTCCCACTCGGCACTTTCAGCAGAACGGTTATAGGCAATATTCAAGTAACCCCCGCTTTCGCTCAGACCAAAGGTATGGGGTGGATTGGCCGTCCAGAGCGTATATATGGTTCCGTTCCAGAGGGTATCCGTCGAGCCATCCTCGAAATCGTCATAAAAACCAGCGGATTGGGAAAATACCAGAGTGGTTATGGCCATTAAGACTGCAGCAAGCTTTAAGGTTTTCATCATCCTTTTTTTTTAATTCTCCATTGCCTTCTTCATACCCCCGGTGGTGGTGTAGTATTTGACAATCATGTTGGGAATTTCCCATTCGGGGAGGTTCCCCTCTCGAAGATAATCCAGGAATTTTTCGGTGACCTGTGCGAAATGCGCCTCGTGTCCGACCTTGTATTCGACTGGTATATCAAGGATCCAGCTTCCCTGGTTCACTTTTTGGACCCGGATTCCGGGATATTTCAAAGCGATGTCCGCGATGGCACTGTTGAGGGTGGATTCAAATGAGGCCGAATCCACGGATTCGGGGGACTCAATATAGAGCATGGGCTTATACCCTTCGGCTTCACCCTGGCGGATCACCAGGTTGCACTTTGTTCCCCTCATAACCGAGTAGTGCGTGTCGCCGGTTCCTTCAGGTGCCTCGAAATTCCAGATCACCGAAACTTTTGCATGTACACCCTTCAGTGTATAGTTAATCTCTCCGTTACTGTAAATTTTCAATTGTTCGCCATCCACCCCCTTAAGCAGGTATTCGGGGTATTGTTGCAGTCCGGTTACCTTTTCAAACATGGCAGGGGTGAGGTCGGTGGTCCACCTCCTCCCCGAAAGGATCTCCACATCCGGTTTTTCCAGGATTACCCCCGGAAACGCCTCCCACTGCACCAGATCGACCAGGTGCGTGGTCACATCCACGATTCCTTCGCCCTGCTGTTCGGTATCGAAGAACCAGGGCGGGCGGATCAGGGGTTTGCCCGAAACGATCTTGGAGAAGTGGTGCACACTCTCCTTGGTGATGGCTGGGTTTTCTGGACTCCCTTTTTCAAGGGTTCCGAACAGCGGTTCGATCTGCGATAGCTCCTTCTGCATCATGGTGGTGATCTCGTATCGTTCGGTCATGATATCATACAACAGGACCCCTTTCTCTTTGGCCGTTGCAAAGGCCTTTTCCAGCATGGGGAACTCTTCGGGGGAAATTACCATGGGTTTGTCGGCCAGCACATGGATGCCCGCGCTGACGGTTTCCAGGATGTATTCGGTCTTTTTACTGTTGTTTCCTGAGACCACCATGACATTCCCGGGTTTTTCTTCGATCATCTTCCTGAAAAAGTCATCACCCTTGTAAATTTTCTCCTCCCAGGAGGTAGGGTTTTCCGGGCGCGAGTTGTAGTCCCCGATCAGGCTCAGATAACTCTCCACTTCGGGTCCTTCCGGGGCATAGACATAGACCACCCGGTCCACGCTCTCATACATGCTCTTCTGCACCAGCGCGGCGTGGAAATGTCCAGGATCCAGGTTCATAAACTTTATTATTCCTTCAACGGGGGTAAACATGGTTTCGGAAGTTTGTTGTGATGCCTGGTTGCAGGAAACCAGGAGGGTCAGCAATACAGGCAGGAAGAAAGTTTGTTTGAATTTCATTTTAATTTGGTAAATGGATGACTGGATTAATATGGATTAGGGGTTTAATAGGGATTAGCGGGTTAATATGGATTAGCGGGTTAATAGGGGTTCAGAACATAGTCGGTGCCGTAGGGGAAACGCTGGGGCCGCTTAAGCATGGCGTTGGCCCTGTCGTTATCGATGAACCTTTCATGCTTCGGATCCCAGTAAAGTTTGCCGGGTAGTTTCATGGCCACATGGCTCACAAGACAGGCAGAGCAGGAACGGTGTCCCACCTCTGCCGGTGCGACCGGGTCTTTCCGGGAGAGGATGGCATTGAGCCAGTCCTCATGCTGTTCGGGTGCTTTGTAAAGATGTACCTCATCGGGTCCGATCACCGACTCCAGGATCCCGGGATTACTGGCATCGAGGGCTTTTATTTCAGTAGCGGGATTGCCAGGGTCGGAGGATGTGACCGCCACATCTCCGCGGCAGACAAAAATCCACCCTTCGGATCCCTCGAACCTGATCCCGTTTGGGAAAGCACCGCTGACTTCCATCGATACCCCGTTGGCATACTTTGCATGAATATGGAAATCGCCGTGGACGTTCCATAATCCGGAAGCGGGAAAGCCGGCTTCAGCCTCCACTTCTACCGGACCGGTGTACTCGGTTCCCATGGCCCAGTGTGCCGTATCCAGGTGGTGAGCTCCCCAGCCGGTGATCATGCCTGCCCCGAACTGCTCGCAGCGGAGCCAGCCAGGCCTCTCCGTGAGGCTATCCTGCGGGTGGACCCGTTTTTCGGTATAATACACATAGGGGGTCGATCCCAGCCACATATCATAATCCAGGTTTTCGGGTACGGGCATCACCAGCTCCTCCTCACCGGGGGGATCTCCCGGCAGTCCGATCTCAATTCTTTTCAGTTCCCCGATACGCCCGTTGCGAACCAGCTCGCAGGCACGGTGAAACTGGGGCCAGGGTGAGGTGCCTCTTTGCTGGCTCCCCTGCTGGAATATCACCCCGGTACGATTCACTGTGTCACTCATCTGCCGCCCTTCGGCAATGGTGAGAGAGGCAGGCTTCTGAAGATAGATATCCTTCCCGGCCAGCGCCGCTTCAATGGCAGCCTGAGCGTGCCAGTGGTCGGGCGTGGAGATGATCACCGCATCGATGCTCTTATCCTGCAACATCTCGCGATAGTCCTGGTACACCGCCACATCGGCGTATCCTGTTTTGCCCGTTTGTTCGGTATAGTAATTCTCAATCCACTGTTTTCCGTACCTGGCCCGTTTGATGTCCACATCGGCAACCGCAACCCCGATGGCAACCCGGTTCTTCAGGGTTTCGGGAAGGTCATGGGTCATGGCAATGCGACCGAACCCGATCTGACCGATTTGGATCCTGTTGCTTGGTGCATTTTTCCCCATGACATAAGAAGGGATGATGGTGGGGATTACAATGGCTCCTGCCGTTGCTGCTGTTGTGCTTTTGATGAAGGATCTTCGCTGCATGGGTAAATGGCTAATGGAGGTGTAATATAATTATTATTGGAATTGTTTCCAGTGTTTTTCGGCTGTTTCAACATCCATGGCACCATCAAAAACCACCATGCGGTACTTCAGGGTGTAGGCTTTTCCCGGTTCCAGGACCCACTCCTGGTGCCTGATAGGGCAAAATTCGAAAAACACGTTGGACTGCCCGTTGTTCTGGTCGGGCGGCCACATGCGCATGGGTTCCGGATGTGCTCTGTTTCCGGGGTGACTCAGGAACAGGATGCCGGAGCGTCCCTGGGGAACCGATGATTCCCCCTCCACGATCACCCAGCGCGCACTTGTTCCGTCGGCCTCTGAGCGGGTTTTTCCTTCGGAGGTGAGTACCGTACTGTTTCCGGTGCCCCACTTTTCTGTGGCCCTGAATCCGATCCCTCCGCCATACCGGTACTCCTCCAGGGTAACCGGCACTTCCAGGGGTGTGGAAAGGGTGACGGTGAGATCGGAGGTATATTCATTTTCGCCTGCATCGTGAACCCGCAGATCCCAGGTTTCGTTGATGGCCACTCCCTCACCTCCCCCTTCTTTAAAGTAGGTATGATCGTGACGTACCCTGAAACCGGCTTCACCCTTCCTTTCATACTGATCCAGGTAACCGGTAAATCTTACGGTCCCCTGGCCCAGGGCCAGGTTCCAGAAATCGACCGTGTCCTCACCAAAATGGGTGTGGGTCCAGGGATTCCAGATCCCGTAGTGGTGGTAGTGATCCTCCGGCTGAATCCGGGTTAGGATCTCGCCACCGGGCGACCGGAGCGGGTGGATATAGGCCGAACGTTTGTAGAGCGGGTTTTGTCCCCCGGGTGCGGGAGTTTCGGTATTCACGTAAGTAAGCAGGGGCTGCTCACCCAGCATGATGGTGGTCGATGACTCATCCGAAACCAGGGTTGGAGAGGGTGGCGACTGGGTGCAGGAAACAAACGGGAACAGGGTCATCAGGAAAATGGTAAAGTTGTTATTAGGCTTCATGGCGGGGGACGAGGTAGTTCGAGTGGTTTGCAGGTTAGTAAGGTTCAGCAGGTTATCAGGTTTTTAACGTCAGGGAAACTGGACGGTTTGGATAAAGGCGTTGATCTGGGCAGTGGTGACCTCCGGGGGCATGCCGCCACCGCAGGAGAGGATCACCCTCGAGGGTTCCTCCAGCTGGTTCACCAGGGCCCGGACCGACGATCTGATTTCGGCTTCCGATCCACGGGCCAGTGTGTCCCTGGGAGGTATATTTCCCAGCATGGTAACCTGGTTGCCTGTGATTCGTTTGAGCTCGTTGAGGTCGGTATCGATCCCCATATTGAAGAGGTTTACGCCCATTTCGGGAAGATAGGGGGCCGACTCCCTGCAGGGGGCATCGTTGTGCAGGAATTTTACGGGCAGATCCCTGTCGTAGAGCTCCCTGAAGTAGGGCAGACCAAACTCCGCGAACTGGTCGGCCGAGATGAAACCGATGATATCGTCGAGCATCATGATTCCTTCGGTCGATGGGAAGAGATCCGCCTGGTGGTTGTGAAATTCCACCAGGTAGTCGGTGATTTTCCTGATCAGCATGTGGGTCTCATCGGGGTGGGTGATCATGGCCATCATAAATTCGGTGGTGCCCATCAGGAAGGAGGCGATGTTGAGGGGGCCGCGGGAGACAGAAAAACGGATCCGGTGACCCGCATCATTGATCTTCTTTTCATTCAGTTTGAGCCTGTTCAGCACCAGGGGACCCAGTCCGTCCTTTTCCGGGTTTGGCCGGGGAATATCCCTGATCTGTTCCGGTGTTTTGATAAAGGGGAATGCATGGGGGAACTCGTTATAAGGAAAGGAGGTCCGCGCCCCGAAGGCGGAGGGTTCGGTACACATGCCGTATTCGGACCAGAACCCCGGGAGGAACATCACATCTGGAAAAGTCTCAATGGCCTTCAGATTTGCCTTCAGCCACAACTCATCACTTGTGAAATAGTCCAGCAAAGAGATCCCGTACCAGTTGGGCAGCCAGGGTGAATCAATAATAAAACCCACGGGGGCCGGTTTGATCATTTCGCCATTGAGAATGGCCTTCAGTTGTTCCCAGTGTTTATCTGTCATCTTTTATACCATCGGTTATCCCAAAAATACACTTCTTTTGTATAGTAAAATCTGAATTCTGAATGAATCATAATACCCGGTTAAATGACAAGTGGCTCAAATCGTCCATCATTGGTACGGTTTGGGCTTCTTCCGAAATTGTGCTTGGCAGCTTTTTACACAATTTGAAAGTTCCATTTTCGGGAAGCCTGTTAACGGCAATTGCGATATTAATCCTGGTTTCAGTAAGTTTTGTCTGGAAAGAGAGAGGCATCATCTGGCGTGCCGGTGTTATTTGTGCATTCATGAAAACCCTGTCGCCCAGTGCAGTAATATTCGGACCAATGATAGCCATTCTGGCAGAAGCACTGTTACTGGAACTATCTATCAGGATTTTTGGAAGGACCTATCTGGGTTTTATAACAGGCTCCGTTTTAGCGGTCACATGGAGTTTCGCCCAAAAAATATTTAACTTCCTTATCTTCTATGGGTTCAATATTGTGGAGGTATATAAAAACATCATGACCTTCACCGAAAATCAGCTTCATTTGCAATTCGATACACTTTGGATACCTGTCTTTCTCTTACTTTCGATTTATGTCCTGATCGGTATAATTTCTTCCGTTATAGGAATACGAACCGGAAAAAAATTGATTTCACAACCTCTTGAGTACAAACCGGAAATCTATAATAATCAAAGTTTTCTGAACCATCCGGACACAAAAAAGAAGTTTGGCTATTCATTGACATGGCTCGTCATCAATCTCCTTTTTATGGTTACAGCTTTACTTTTAATAAGTCTGACAGATTGGAAAATATGGACCATTTCCGTGGTGGTTGTAACATTGATCTGGATCATAAAGTATAAGCGTGCCCTGCGCCAGATCTTAAAGCCGAAATTCTGGATATTTTTTATTGTAATCACCATGCTTGCAGCTTTCGTTTTCACGAAAATGCAGTCAAAGCCGGTCACCGATGCAGTACTAATAGGAATCGAAATGAACTTCAGGGCCATGGTGTTAATCCTGGGTTTTTCAGTGCTGGGAACAGAATTATACAATCCTAAAATCAGGAATTTCTTTTCCGGTACCTATTTCAAGAATCTACCGCTGGCACTGGAACTTTCAGTAGGAAGCCTGCCGCTTGTCATTGCGAACATCCCCGATTTTAAAACCGCTTATAAAAACCCAACCAAAGTAATATTGCAATTGATTGCCTACTCTGAATTCCGGTTTAACCAGCTTAGAAATCTCAGGTTCACTCAAAAAATATTTATCATAACCGGAAAAGTGGATGAAGGGAAAACAAGTTTTGTTGTAAAACTGGCCGAAGTCTTTAAAGAAGAAAATATTAAAACAGGTGGCATTTATTCCCGGAAAATCATTGAGAATCATGAAAGAACCGGTTATGATGTTGTGGATGTCAGGACGCATCAAAGTGAGAAATATTTAAGGACAAAATCGCCGGAGAATTTTGAAAAGATCGGGATTTTCAGTGTTCTACCTCCGGGACTGGAATTTGGACTCGAGCGTTTAAAACCTGAAAATAACATTGAAAATGAAATCGTTATTATTGATGAGGTGGGTAAGCTTGAACTTCTGGGAAAAGGCTGGGCCGGGAAAATTGAAGAGTTATTGATTTTGCAAAAGAATCATATTTTAATGGTGATCCGGGAAGATTTCGTCGGTAAGGCCATTGAAAAATGGAAATTGAAAGATTCAATGATCATCAAAGCCGGTGAAGCAGAATTTATAGATGCAACCAAACAAATCATCGGCGAAATCAAATCCGGGTCATTCTCAGGGTTCGATCCGGATGTTGAATTTGCCAAGTAATCCACCCAGGCCGGACTGTGAGAAGAGGGCCCCTTTAACCCGGTTGACTCCCGGGTCGAAAGAGTAGTTGAATGCCCCCCGGAAGTCGGCTTTTTCCAGGTTGCAATCCGTAAAGGTTGAAGAGAGGAGATCGCACTGATTGAAACTGGACTCCTTCAAATCGGCCCCGGTGAAGTCCGCCTCGTGGATTTTTGAGTTGATAAATGGGGTTTTACTTAGCCTGACCTGGTAAAATGAGCACAGATCAAGCTGGCAGTTTTCGAACCGCACCGAGAAGCCCAGGTCGTTGCAATTTTCGAAATGGAGCCCCAGCATTTTGCAATTCCCGAATTTCACCTCCTGGAATGAGGTTTTTTTGATTGTGGCGTTGCTCAGGTTGCACCCTTTGAAACTGCATTCGATAAATCTGGTTCCTGAAAGGTCCGATCCCGAGAAATTGCAATCCTCAAAGGCACATGCCTCGTAATCGCCCTGTTGCAGTGGTATCGTGGTGAAATTCCTCCCCTGGAATAGCTGCTCTTCCTTATATGGTCTGTTCATGATCTGTTCCATTTGAAATACCATGCCACAGAAGCCAGGATCAGGGCCTCGCCGATTGCGAAAATCAACCAGGGAAAATGGCCGGGTACATAGAGGGTGGCGACCTGCAGCACCGCGGGATTCTTTATCTGCAGCATCTCAACGAGGGTGAAGTGCGACAGCATGTGCTTTGAATAGTCCAGGACCCAGGCCACGACGATGACCAGGGACCCCAGGATCAGTCCGGTCCAGATTTTGGCCGGGATGCGGCTCTCAATACCGCGTTCATGCCGGTACAAAATAACCCCGGCAAAAAGGATCATTGTCATGGATACCAGAACCGGCGTGATGACGGGCCCGGTCCACGTGGTGGGGATCAAAAAGAGCACATCCCAGGTCATGAGCGATTCGGGCCAGCCGAGGATGACCTTCAGGAAGAGATAATAGAAAATGTCCCAGATGGCAAAACTGTAGATAAACCAGGCGAATCCGGTGCTGAATTTACGGGCAGCCAGGATGCCTATGCTCACAAGCATGACCAGGGTGGCCACTTCCCGGAAGAGCTCGGTGAGAGCCAGGTTGACCGGAACGGGTGAGAGGGGGAAGCAGAATCCTCCCGGGTAGAGGATCTCCCGCAGGTAGACCACCACGGCAGCTTCCAGGAAGCCCATGGCGATGGCAAAGGCGGTGATGATGATGTATTTTCGTTGCATGGACACTAATCTACAATTTTTATGAACATTTTTTATTTAATCACCTTATATAGATGGCAATCATCCGGGAAAGCCTTGTAATGAATTATTTAATACACCAAATGCCATGAAAATGTCTAAACCAATTAGGGAGGGGCAAATACCTGATGAATGACCGGCAAAAGGAGATTATCGATACCGGGAAATTTGTGGCCATTTACAGAAAGGAGAAAGACAAGTGGGCTTTGTATACATTTAGGCCTCATTGTAGAGCGACACCGAAACTGCTTACGAAAAACAAAAAATACTTTGAGAACATAAACAATGTAAAATAATAAATAATGAAAACATTAAAATGCGATTTATGCGAAACAACAGCCCAAGGCGAAACATTTGAAGAGTGGATGCAAAATCTTATGCCCCATTATATGCAAGCTCACGCTGATGTTATGAACGACCCAAGTAAAACAAAAGAAGACCAACAAAAATGGATAGCTGAAAATAAAACACGATTTGAAGCAGCTTTAAACAGTTAGAATTAGAACTAATATGGAATAACAACATTTTATAGACTTAAATATTATGGCTAGTATCAATCCACACATTAATTTCAACGGCAATGCGGAAGAAGCTTTTACTTTTTACAAATCAGTATTTGGCGGTGAATTCGCAAAGATTATGCGTTTCAAAGACCTTGCAAGTGCCGAATTTCCGGTAACAGAAAGTGAAGCAAATAAAATAATGCACATTGCTTTGCCAATCGGAAAAAGCATTTTAATGGCTAATGATGTACCTGAAGTATTGGGACGAACAAACGAAAATGAAAACAGAAGTAAAATTGTAATTAGTGCAGAAAGCAAAGAAGAAGCTGACAAATTATTCAGTGGACTTTCGGCAGGCGGACAAATTGAAATGCCTATTTCTGACAGTCCTTGGGGTTCATATTTTGGTATGTTTAGAGACAAATATGGAATTGAATGGATGGTGGACTTTGATAGCAATTATAAAGGACAAATTTAACCGAAGAAAACAACGAACGCCTAACACACAATATAGCCAATAAGGGTTTCAGAGGTATGCGAAGATTTGTAGCCCGCTTTAACTTTTCGTTTACCTTGATAGGAAATCGCCCGCAATCCCTTACTGGCCATATTGTCAACCGATATGTTCAACACCAGTATGGAGACACGCTCACCCTTGGAAGTGCCGGACTATTTGAACCTGAAGCAACGCCCATAGCCGGTTAGAATGTCTGGCGTTACTCAAATTAAATTGTGTGTGCGCACACACAAATATTTTGCCAGCGTTTAAAATTCACATATATTTGCCTTTTAAATGGATCATGATTTTTATAAAACGTAGATTAACAGATCATTACATTTTATGGTAATTTCTATTCACGAAACCAAAACCGAGGCTGGAAAGCAGGCCGCCAGGAAAGGAGCAAAACTAATCCGGGAGGCCATTGGCAAAAAAGGCCATGCTAATATCATCGTGGCCACCGGCTCTTCCCAGTTCGAGATGCTGGATGAACTGGTGAGGACCGATATCGACTGGACGAAAGTGACTGCTTTTCACCTGGATGAGTATATCGGGATGCCCGATACCCATCCGGCATCCTTCAGGAAAGTACCTGAAGGAGCGTTTCGTGGGACGGATTAACCTGAAAGCTTTCCATTACATCAACGCAGAGGAGGATCCTGCCGGGGAGTGTCAGCGCCTGGGGAAACTGATTGAAGATCATCCGGTTGATGTGGCATTTGTGGGTATCGGCGAGAATGGTCACCTGGCTTTTAATGATCCCCCGGCTGATTTTGAGACGGAGGTTCCCTACCTGGTGGTCGAGCTGGATGAGAATTGCAGAAAACAACAACTGGGTGAGGGGTGGTTCCCGACCCTGGAGGATGTTCCCCATAAAGCCATCAGCATGTCAATCCGGCAGATCATGAAATCGGCGTCCATCATTTGTACGGTCAGTGAAAAGCGAAAAGCCCTGGCTGTAAAGCAAACCGTCGAGGGAACGGTAACCCCGGAGGTGCCTGCCTCGGTGCTCACAAAACTGGCTAAATCCTGGCTGTTTCTGGATCATGAAGCGGCCTCCCAGCTGAAAAGGTTATAGCGGGAGATTCTCGCGGGTATAGATCATCAGGTTCATCATCTGCTTGCTTTCCGGCCTCTCTTTATAGATGATGTGCCGGACCATGGTTTCAACAGCCATAAATCCCTGCCTCCGGCCCTCCTCTTCAATCAGGAAGTCGATGGATTCATCCTGTACCCTGACCCTGTTTGCTTCGATAAGGTCGTGACCGATCAGCAAAGGTTTCTTCTCCGGTTTTAATTTCTTCAGTGCTGCGGCAATCTTATATACCCTCGAGCCGGTTACATAGATGGCCTGGGGGAAATTTGTCTCCAGTAATCCGGCCACATGGTTGTCGATCTCCTTCTGACTGCCTTTGTCCTCCATATCAAGGGTGCTGAAGGTGTACTCGTTTTGCAGGTGCTTTTCGGCAAAGTAGTTCATGAAGCCGCTTTCCCTGGCCAGCAGTGCATACATCTGGTTCAGGTTCCTGGAAACATTCAGTGTCCATACACTTTTTTTCCCGGGTATGTGCCGGGTCACCTGGTGGACAAGCCTGGCAACCGTCTGTCCCGACTGAACAGGGTTTTTCCCGATGAATGAAAGGGCCGGTACACCATCAATATCCGAGTCGATCAGAATGAAGGGTATGTTATGCTGGAAGAATGAGCGTGCGAGCATGACACTCTCCCTGTATGAGGAGGGGCTCAGTATGATCCCGTCGGTTTTCTCCCCGATCATCTTGATCCCTTCCCGGAAAAACTGCTCCCGGTCGCTGTACTTATGTTGTATGGCATAGATATCGAAGCCCTGTTCGCAATAATGAGCCATGGCTTCGCGGATTCCCAGGTTTGGCAGCTCCCAGAACTCTCCCTTGCGGTAGGAGGGCAGAAGAATTCCCAGGGTAAGGGAACGGTTGCTGGCAAGGGCCCGGGCACTGGGATCCGGCTTGTAATCAAGCTCCTTCAAAATCTGCATAATCTTTGTCTTCACACCCTCGGAAACCTTTCCACGGTCGTGGATCACCCGGTCCACGGTCCCGATTGAGCAGCCTGCCTGTGCAGCAACGTCTTTGATCCTGATATGGGTTCCGGTTTTCCGGGCCACTTTTTTAGGTCTTTAAATTTTTCATGAAGAACAATAATGCAGGGATTTTGGCATCGCTAATTTAAACAAAAACTTAGATATAGCAAATAGTGTGTACGCACACATATTGTATTTGAATTAAGGGAATTTTGTACTATATTTGCTTTGATTTGGTGAAAATATATTTTGATTCATGTTCATATATTTTGATTCCATGTTCAAAGGAGTGAGATACCCGTTATTCATAACCGTGCTGATCCTGGCTTTTACCTTTGTACCATCCCTGAATGGACAGGGCAGGGGAGGAGTCAGCGGATCTTTAAAGGATGCCCAGAGCGGAGAACCGCTTATGTATGCCAATGTGGCCCTGCTTGGAACCACATCCGGGACGGTCACCGATGAGGAAGGGAATTTCCAGTTACTGAATATCAAACCAGGTACCTATACCCTTGTATTCAGTTACATCGGTTACAAGGATATGATTCAGGAAATTCTGATCGTGGCCGGAGAGGTGAAGGAGGCAGATGGCTTGATGCAGATGGAGTCGATCATGGGCGAGGAGGTTGTGGTGACTGCAATGGCCAGGGGACAGACCGCCGCAATTAACCAGCAGGTTAATTCAAATACCATTGTCAATGTGGTCTCCAGGGAGAAGATCCAGGAGCTGCCCGACCAGAATGCGGCCGAGTCCGTGGCCCGGTTGCCCGGGGTCTCCCTTGTGCGGGACGGCGGGGAAGGGACCAAGGTCACCCTGCGCGGCATGGCACCCCGTTTCAACACCATCACGGTAGACGGAGAAAAGGTGCCTTCCACCTCCGACCAGGACCGGTCGGTGGACCTGAGTATGTTCTCGACCGATGCGCTTTCGGGGATCGAATTTTACAAGGCCCTGCTGCCCGACATGGATGGCGACGCCATCGGCGGGTCGGTCAATTTCACCTCCAAGACTGCCTCTGGCGGGTTCCACGGGACGGTCAGGGGGCAAACCGGGTACAACCACCTGGAAAAAGCATTCGGGCAGTACAAGGGAAGTGCCACCTTCGAGAACCGGTTCTTCAAAGACAGACTGGGCCTGTTGGTAGGGGGCGGCATCCAGAGGGCCGACCGGAGCTCGGAGGGCTATTCGGCCGGCTACAATACCAACCTGGGGAAGGATCCTGAAGGCAATTTCATCTTCGCCATCAGCGACCTGAACGTGGTGGAGGTCGAGGAGACACGCTACCGCTACTTTGCAAACCTAACCGCCGATTTGAGGCTGAAAAACGGCAGCATTGTGCTTTCCAGCAATTTTGGCCAGACGAACCGGGAGGATCTGCGCCGGAGGCGACGGTACAGGGTGGAGGAGGCCTACCAGGAGCATGACATCCGGGAGAGGGAATCCACCAACCTGGTTCTTTCCAACCGGCTCAGCGGGGAGCACCGCTTTTTTAACCGCCTCGAGGCAGACTGGGCGGGATCCTGGTCATTCACCCGCAACGACAGGCCCTTCGTGAGCGACTTCAGGTTCAGGGAGCTGGGGGCTTTCAATCCCAATCCCGAGCTGACCTTCGAGGACATCGTCGGCGGCGCCAAGAACAACATGGATGCCACCTGGCTGAAATGGGCCTACCTGGACAGTTACGAGGTGGAAGACAACAACTACGCCCTTCAGGCGAACCTGAAATTCCCCTTCAACCTGGGTCAGCATGTCACTGGTTACCTGAAGACCGGCGGGAAATACCAGACAAAATACAGGGTCAACGACATCTCCAGGCTCTGGACGGGGCATTTCGTGGGCCAGGATATATTTGATGCCGGCAGGGTGGATCCGGACTGGGAGGTGAATTACACAAACGAATGGATCCTGATGAGCAACTTCATCGGCGATTATGTTTCGGAAGATTATGCACGCTTCTTTGATAACCGTCTCTACCTGGGGCCCGGTCCCGGTGAGGTGAACGGGCCTTTACTGGATCCTGGGAAGGTGGAGGGATTCCGTGTGGATTACAATGATTTCTATGTAACGGAGCCCAGCATCGACCTCTCGGATTACGAAGCGGGGGAGAATATTACGGCCTGGTACGGAATGACCGGCCTTAGCTTCTTCAACCGGGTCGACCTGATCGCCGGCGCCCGCTACGAGCGGACCCAGAACAGCTACAAGAGCATATTCGGAACACCGCAGGTGGACGAGGACGGCAATGTGGAGAATGTCACCGGGCTGGTAGATACGGTGGGCAACAGGGTGCTGGACCAGTGGCTTCCCATGTTCCACCTGAAATTCAACCTCTTCCCCTGGGCAAATCTCAGGCTTGCGGCTACAAAATCACTGAACCGTCCCAATTTCTTCAGCCTGGTCCCCTGGGAGGTGATCATCCGCGGGGAGGGGTATGCCGAGCGGGGTGAGCCAAACCTGGAGCACATGAGTGCCTGGAACTATGATGCCATCCTCTCCTTCTACGGAGGGTTCGGCCTTGTCACCCTGGGCGGGTTCTACAAGGAGGTGGAAAACATCGACTACACGCTCACCTCGCGGATTTTCGACAGGTCGAGCCCCATCTACGGACTGAATCTTACAAGGCCCCTGAATGCCGAGGAGACCTCCACCATCAAGGGTCTTGAGGCGGACCTGCAGACCAATCTAAGGTTCCTGCCCTCACCTTTCGACGGGATCGTGGTCTCGGCCAACTACACCTTCCTGCAGTCGGAAACCTTCTTTCCTGTCTCGCTGATCGAGACGATGACAACTTTTCCCTACACATCCACGGTGAAAGATACCGTCCGCAGCGGCAACATGCCGGGACAGGTGAACCACCTGCTAAACCTCTCCCTTGGATACGAACGGGGCGGTTTCAGTGCCAGGGTTTCGATGATCTACCAGGGAGAGAGCCTCTTCGTGGAGGAGGAACCCGAGATCGGCCGGCTGGCCAGGAGCGTGGGGGCCACCCCGGAAAAGGACAACTACGTGGGACCCACCACACGCTGGGACCTGGTGGTAAAACAGGACATCAAGGACCATTTCGAGGTCTTCCTCTATGTGAACAATTTTACAAATGTTAAGGAACAGACCTATCTGGCTGGTTCTTTAAATAATCTGATCACAAGTAATTATGTGTATGGGATGACCATTGACCTGGGACTGACCTACAAGTTTTAATATCGATAGGAGTATTAATATGTATAACCTTTAAAAAGTGCAACCATGAAAAAGCGTTACCAGATTTTTGGATTTTTGATGCTGGCATTGGCCTTTGTAGCCATGAATGTCAGCGCACAAGTGCGTTATGTAGATGTGGTACCGGGGGTAGGAACCCTGAATGACGCCATCAACGGGGATACCCTTGAGACAGGCGAGCGTACCGATCTGAACACTGTCTACCGGCTTCAGCGGGGTCTTGAAGCCTACTACGGGCTCACCGGAAGGATTGAGAACAGCGAGTTCCCGCTGACCATCGTGGCGGCAGATGGCGACGGCCCCCGTCCCTTTCTGCAGCCAAGGGTGGTCGGGGATGCGTCCGACGGGGCTTTCCGTGCCAAGGCAAACTTAACCGTGAAGGGACTGCATGTTACCGGCCTCGATGAGCTGGGCGGTCAGACACAGCGTATGATCCGTGCCAGTGCGGACGACATCAGCGTGACGGTGGATGACTGCTGGTTTGATAAGGACGGGCAGTCCTTTATCAGGGTGGACAACCCGGGCGTATCCTTCTATATCACCAACTCGGTGATCAGCAACATCGGTCTTCCCAGCAGTCCGGACAACGGACGGGGCATCGACGACCGGGGGAATGACATCGACACGGTCATTATGGAGAACTGTACCTTCTATAACTTCACCAGCCGGATCATCCGCGATGGCGGCGGGATGATTAACTATGCCTGGTTCGTCAACAACACCGTGTCGAATATCGGGCAGCACGGGATCAGTTTCGGTCCCACAGGCCAACTGGTGTTCGCCAACAACATCTTCCAGAACGCCGGATTCATGCCCATGGACCTTGATGGAGGCCGTTTTGTGGTCTCCGTTGATTCGGTCGTGGTGGACTCGGTGACCACTGTGGCACCCGAGATCACTTTTGACCGGAACGTCTTCTGGATGGACTCTGCAAAAATCCAGGGGTACCTGAATGACACCACCATCATGCCCACTTGGATAAATCCCACTCTGATGGCAGATTTTACAGAGACTTACGGGCCCAGGGCCATCCAGGTGGCCGAGATGATCGAGTTTGCCACCGCACCGCCATTCAATGACTCCATCATTATCTATGATCAGGATCCTAACCTGGACCGGGTTAATGCCCCCAACTGGGTGGAACCTGCAGTACCGGGCACAGGGGAAGGCGGGAATGGTTTCTACCATGTCGTGGTCCCCTACGATTTCAGCTGGGAGAACAACCTGGCCGCCAAGTTCAGCCTGGACAACACCCAGATGGGTGACAACAACTGGACAGGAGCGCAGGGCGAATTCGTGGGTGTGGACTTTGAACGCGACTATGAAACAGTGATGTGGAACCAGTTTGCCAATGCCGGGGATGCCCCCGAGAATTTGCTGGTGGTCACCAATCCCGACAAGTCCGGGGCGAATACCTCCGACCTGGTGATGATGTTTAACGTACTGGAAGGTGCCGACCCCTGGGCAGGTGCCTGGTCCGATTACTACGGGACCATGACCTTTACCGAAGATTTACACCACATGGAGATGATGGTCCATAAGGATGTAATCAGCAATTGCGGGTTGAAAGTTGAAGTGGGTGGAACGGTTACTGAAGTAAAGGTACCCAATACCGTAACCGGAGCATGGGAAGCCATTACATTCGACTTCAGTGCCAATATTGGTCAGACCATGAGCAGGCTGGTATTCTTTCCCGATTTCCCGGATTCAAGAACTGCCGGATCTGTATCTTACCTGGATAACATCAAAATGGTAACAGCACCTGTAGGGATTAAGAAAACCGATGCCGTAAACCTGAGTGTCTATCCCAATCCGGCCATTGATCAGCTGAATGTTCAGGCCAGGGGGATGACCAGTGTGACCATTCTCGATGTTCTTGGAAAGTCAGTGAAGTCGGTTCAGCTTCAGGGTGAAGACCATGCCACCATTTCAGTGGAAGATCTTTCCCAGGGCGTTTACTTCATCACGATCGAAGCAACAGGAGGAAGCAAAACCACCAAGTTCCTGAAGAAGTAGGGCTTGATTCATATGCATAAATGAGAGGCTGTCTTTTTGCAATAGGGGCAGCCTCTCTATTATAAAGATGTTTCATATTCAATGAAAAGGTATGTTGTTCTGATCGCAGTCCTGGTTTTTCTGTCCGGGTGCAAGGGTGGGCAAATTCCCGCCGCTGAAGATCCCTCTGATGATCCCTGGCTCAGGGCGAAACAGATTGTGGATCAGATTCAGCTGCCTATCATTCCTGAAAGGGTATTTACCCTCTCCGAATTCGGGGGCATTGGAGATGGCGTCTTTGATAATAAAACCTCTTTTGACCAGGTCATAAAGGTTTGTTCGGAAGCCGGGGGAGGGATGATCCTGGTGGAGCCGGGAACCTACCTGGTAAATGGCCCCATTCATCTCAAAAGCAATATCAACCTGCACCTTGAGAAGGGGGCAAGACTCCTGTTTGGCAGCGATCCCCTGTTTTATCTCCCTGTGGTACTTACCAGCTGGGAAGGAACCCGCTGTTATAACTATTCACCTTTTATATATGCCTTCCATGTAAAAAATGTGGCCATTACCGGTGAAGGGGAGATTGACGGCAATGGCAGGGAGCCATGGAACGGGTGGAAGGAGATGCAGGATTTGGATCAGAATCTCCTCCGTAAAATGAATAACGAAAATGTTGCCCCGGCCGAGCGTATCTTCGGGGAAGGACACTACCTGCGCCCCCATCTGGTGCAGTTTTATGAGAGTGAGAACATCCTGGTGGAGGATGTGAAAATATCCGATTCCCCCTTCTGGTGCCTCCACTTTGTCTTTTCGAACCATATCACCGTGAGAGGCCTTACCTATGATGCCTATAACCTGAACAACGACGGAATCGATCCCGAGTCAAGCGAAAACGTACTGATCGAAAATGTACAGTTTGGGAACGGGGATGATAACATTGCCATTAAGTCGGGCAGGGACCTTGAAGGCCGGACCCTGGGCAGGCCTTCAGGGAATATTGTTATACGCAACTGCCTGTTCAGTGGCTACAATGCCATTGCCGTAGGCAGTGAAATGTCGGGAGGAGTGCACGATGTTTACGTGGAGGATTGCTCCTACGGAGGGAAGGTCATCTATGGCTTCTACCTGAAGGGCAACCGCGACAGGGGCGGAGTGGTGCATGATATTTATGCCCGCAATATCCGGTTCGACACCACCCGCGCAGCCATCATCATCGATTCAGACTATAAGTACCAGGGCACCTGTTGCCCCCCCCTGTTTAAGAATATTTTCATCGAAAACATAAGCGCTAACCATGCCAGTGATTACGGAATCTTCCTGAAGGGATCCCCCCAGGTCCACCTGGATTCCATATTTATCAGCGATGTGACCGTCGGTACTGCCGGAACTGCACTTGAAGCTACATATACAGATCATGTGGTGATGGAAGGGGTCGTAATCAATGGCAACCGGTATGATGCGCAAGGGGGGATTTCCTCCTGGATCAGGCAAACTTCGCCCGAGACGGGCAGGGAGCTTATACAGATCACATCGGATACGGCAGCCTCGGTGGCCTGCTACTTCGAGCGACAGGCCTTCACCTCCGATGAGCAATTTGTGGTATATGCCTCGTTGCAATCGGGTGGATGGAGGCTTTACCGGACCAACCTGGAGACCGGGGCGGCCCGTGCTATCACACCTTCGGAGCGGGTGGTGATGGATGATGATTACACAATCATGCCCGACGGCGAAAGGGTATGTTATATGGATGGATGGAAACTCTACGCCACCCATGTGGAGCGCATCGATGAGGAGCTCCTCTTTGATTACACAGGCTTGCTGCCCGACACTCCCCAGTATACAGGCTCCTTTACCAACGACGGCAGGTATACCCTGGTCTATGTAAGGGGCGATACGCTGACGGCCATATACCGCACCGACCTGGAGACCGGCCAGATCCTGGAGGTGCACCGGCAGCCGGGCGGGAAGATCACCCATCCCCTGATCAATCCGGAAGATCCCGATGTCATCACTTATGTACCGGGTCCGGATACCCAGAACGACATGAGCCTTCCCATGGACCAGCGGGCCCGTTCGTGGAAGATCGATCTGAAGGCCGGAACCGACAGCCCGTTTCTCACCATGCCCTACGGTTTCCGTGCCACCCACGAAAGCTGGTCGTACGACGGAGAACGCTTTTACTATTTCCGGAAGACCAGGCCCGGATGGAGCCCTGTGGCCATCTGTTCCCAGGACAAAGAGGGAGGCGATTTCAGGCTCCACTTTGAAAGCAAAGAGATCCGGCTGGGTCACGGGACAGTCAGTCGTGGCGGCAAATGGTTTGTAGCCGATTCCCAGGAGCCCGCGCATAATGAGCTGGTACTTGTAAGCCTGGAAACCGGGAAGGCGGAGGTGCTTTGCTGGCCCAACGCATCCATAACAGCCGGGCATGCCAAACAGGCCCATGTACACCCCTCGTTCAGTCCATTTGGGAACTACATTTGCTACACCTCCGACTGCAGCGGTGTACCCCAGGTTTATGTGGTACCGTTGACGGATCTTACCTCTGATGCTCAAACACCCTTTTCTGAATGAATCGTAAAGCGGATTTATAATTGAAATATTTAAAGCATATGGAAAACACAAGAAGGAAATTTGTAAAAAACATCATGGGTGGAGCTGCCGGAGCAGGGGCTGTGGCCATGCTCTCATCCTTCAGACCCTCAAAGATGGATACGTGGATGTTCCCAATACTCCAGGACTGGGTGTTGACGGGGATCCCAAACTTATAGAGAAATATCGGTACCAATAATCCCTTAAAAATCTTTGTCTTGAGCTTCACAAAAAAAATCGGCCTTTTCATGGCCTCCATTGCACCGGGACTCTTTCTGATCGGGTATAACATCGGAACCGGAAGTATCACCACAATGGCCTCTTCGGGGGCCGCCTATGGCCTGTCCATGATCTGGCCCCTGCTGCTTTCATGCATCTTCACCTATTACCTGGTCATGCTTTTCGGGCGTTACACATCGATTACCGGAATGACCATCCTCGCCACTTTCCGAAAGAATTTCGGATCGGGGATTGCCATTATTGTGCTGATCACTCTGCTGGGTAGTGAATGGGTGAGCTGCATGGGCATAATGGGCGTGTTGACAGAGGTGGTGCAGGAGTGGTCAAGGCCCCTTACCCGGTCGGGTAACGGGTTCAGTCCGGTTATTACCGCGTTGATTTTCGGAGGGCTCCTTTACTATCTCTTCTGGAACGGGCAACACCGGGTATTTGAGAAGGTGCTGGCCGTAATGGTGGGGATCATGGGGCTCAGCTTTGTTCTGACCATGTTCATGGTGATTCCCGAACCAGAGGAGGTGCTCAGGGGACTGGTTCCCAGTATTCCGAAAGATTCCGATGCCATGCTGATCATGGCCGGAATGGTGGGAACGACCATGGGGGCGATCCTATACGTGGTGCGCTCCATCCTGGTGCAGGAAAAGGGGTGGGGGAGCAACGACCTGAAGTCCGAACGGCGTGATGCCATCATATCGGTCTCCATGATGTTTATCCTGAGCGTGGCAGTTATGGCCGCGGCAGCAGGGACGCTCTACCCGGCCGGACTCAAGGTGGATAATGCCATTGATATGGTAAAGCTGATGGAACCGCTTGCGGGCCGTTTTGCCATCTCCATTTTTGTGGGAGGGATTGTGGCTGCAGGTCTTTCATCGCTGTTTCCCATTGTGCTGCTGGCACCCTGGCTCTTAGCCGATTTCAACAACAAACCAAGGAAAATGAAATCCACGGGCAGTCGCCTGCTTGTGCTCTTCGGGGTGCTGCTGGGTCTGGTGGTTCCCGTCTTTGGGGGACGGCCGGTCATGGTGATGATCGTATCGCAGGCCATGGCAGCCATCGTGACACCCCTTGTGCTTGCCCTGATGCTCTATATCTATAACAAAAAGGCGATCATGGGGGACTATACCCTGGGGGTGGCATCCAACATCTCATTCGGAGTGGTGCTGCTGTTTACCATTGCCATGGCGGCCGCCGGATTGATTGGGATTGCAGGACAATTTGGTGGATAGAATTTCAAGGAAAGTTGAAAAGATGAAAGGATTTCATGAAGGAATCATAGCCTGTTACCTCTATACCATTACCAGACATGGCTATCCCCCGGTGGCGGGGGATGCGCCGTTGCACCTGGAGGAGTTCAGCAAACTGGGATTTACAAGTATTGAACTGGAGGGGATCCGCGAGGAGCACCTGGACGGGATGTTTGCACAGCGGTATGCACTCAGGGAGAAGGCCGATGCGCTGGGACTGAAGGTGCCGGTGTTCTGCACGGTGCTTCCCGGTTTGTGTTCCCCGGAACAGGGGGAGCGGGAGGAGAACCTTTCGCGGTTTAAAAGGGGCTGCGAGGTGGCAGTTGCACTGGGTTCGAAAATGGTGCTGGACAACGCACCCATTCCCCCCTGGCAGTTTTCCAACGGGATCCCGGTTACCAGGCACTATGATGATGAGGTCCTGAATGCGGCCACCATTCCGGCCCATCTGAAGTGGGAGGTATACTGGGAGGAGCTGGTGGAGACCTTTCGTGAAGTATGTGATATTGCAGCAGCTCACAACCTGACCTACCAGCTGCATCCCTGTCACGGGGCGCTGGTCAACTCCACCGATGCATACCTGCTCTTCGCAGAGGCGGTGAAACGGGACAACCTGAAATTTAACCTCGATACGGCCAACCAGTATTTCCTCAGGGACAATCTCTTTTTATCCCTGCTCAGGCTGCGCGATCACATCGACTACATCCACATCTCCGACAACCGGGGGTCGAAGGTGGAGCACCTGGCTGTGGGGGATGGCGCCATCCATTGGGACCGGTTCTTCGAGACCCTCAGCCGGATCGGTTACCGGGGTTCCTTCGGGATCGATATCGGCGGAGCGGAGTCAGATGTGCCGGACCTCGACGGTGCTTACCGGGATGCGGCACGATGGCTGGAATCCAACTGGTTTTTAAAGACATGAATTTAAACAGACCACCAAATATGATAAAACAGGCAATAAAGGCAGGCATTATTTCGCTGCTGATTATCCGGACCGTGGTTGTATCGGCCACCGGGATGGTCACCGGGATGGCCACCGGGATGGCCACCGGGATGGCCAACGGATCGGACCCGGTTACGGTGGTACCCTATCCCCAGGAGGTTACGCTCGAAAAAGGATCCTATGGGGTTGCGGCACCGGAAGTGACGCTGCGCATTTCGGGTATGGAAGGGAATACCGTGGGGATCATAACCGGTCAGCTCAGGGAGGCGTATGCGGAGCGTTTCGGGGCCGGGGTGATCGTATCGGGGGAGAAAAACCCTGCCATCTGGATCGGGATTCCCTCGTCGGACGAAGCGTTTATGGAGGTAGCCCGGAAAAAGGGAATGGTACCCGGAGAAGCATTGGGCAGGGAGGGTTACCTGCTGAAAATTGAACGAAAGGAGATCACCATCGTGGCCAATGCACCTGCCGGGGTCTTTTACGGGGTGCAAACCCTCAGGCAGCTGCTTAGGGGAAATCCCGAACCATTGCAGGTCCCCTTGTTAACCATCCGCGACTGGCCCTCCATGGCCTTCCGGTGTATAATGGATGATATCAGCAGGGGACCGGTCCCGACCCATGACTATCTCAAATTGCAGATCAGGCGCTATGCCGAAATGAAGATCAACAACATGTCGTTTTACATCGAACATGTGGTGCGGACCCAGAAGTATCCCGACTTGGCCCCTCCGGATGGCGGGATATCGGTGGAGGAGTTCAGGACGTTATCGGAGTATGCGGCTGATTACCATATGGAGCTTGTGGGGAATTTCCAGTCTCTGGGCCATTTCGAGAAGATCCTCAGCCTCCCTCAATTCAGGCACCTGGGGGCCACCGAACGGATGCTGGACCCATTAAACCCTGCCTCACTGGCCTTTTTGGGCGATATATACAGGGAGATGGCTCTCTCCTTCAGCTCCGTATATTTCACCCCTAACCTGGATGAGGCCTGGGACCTCTCCCGGGGCGGACTCAAAGGGGCCGCCGAAGAGATGGGACCGGCACGGATCTATGCCGGTCACGTGGTGAAAATTGACTCCATGCTAAGGGCCGCGGGCAAGAAGACCGTCATCTGGGGAGACATCATCCTGGAACATCCCGAAATCCTGAAAATGATCCCCCCACATACAATCCTGGGAGCCTGGGACTATAGTCCGGCCGAATCCTTTGCCGAATTCATCGATCCGCTCACCGAAGCAGGGTTCGCGTTTATGGTATCCCCGGGTGTGCTCAACTCCAACAGGCTGATTCCCGATTTCGGAATGACGTTCACCAACATCCGTAACTTCATCAACGAAGGGTATGAGAAGGGTGCCATGGGGGTTTACTGCACAGTGTGGGACGATGGAGGCCTGCACTTCTTTTCGCACGACTGGTACGGACTGGCCTACAATGCCGAGCAGAGCTGGCGCCCCAACCGCGAACCCCTGGAGGATTTTGACCATCGGTTCAGCCGTGCCATTTACGGCGATCCGAAGAACCTGGTGCCTGAGGCGCTGCATGCCCTGAATAAACTCACCCTCCTGGAGCCCACCTTCGAGATGAACTCCACGGTATTTTACAACTTGATGGTTCCCGAGCGCGGCAGCAAGCTGACCTTCGATGCCGACAGCTGGACCGAGGTTAAACGGTGGACCGACCGGGCCGGAGCGATCCTGTCGGGAGCGGAAGTTCCCCGGTTTACGGAGGACCTGGACTACATCCGTTTTACAATTGCACAGTATGCCTTCCTGGCCGACAGCCGCAGGCAGCTGCTGGCAGCAGCCACCTCTTACAACCTTGCCTGTGAGCTGCAACGAAGCGACCGGGAAGGGGCCCTGGCCGAACTTGAGCATGCCCAGCAGGGTGTGGTTGAACTCAGGGCCCGGATGGACGCCCTGGCTTCCCGGTTCCTCGAACTCTGGGACCAGGAGAGCCGTGCTTACTGGAGGGACCATGCGGAACTCGACTTCGGGATGCACCAGGCTGCATTTGCCGACCAGGAAAACCTGCTGCGCAGTGCCCTGGAGTCCTTCAAAAAGGGGGGGTACCTTCCTTCCCCCACAGAGGTGAGGCTGGATATCCGAAGCCAGGAGGGTCAGTTTTTCCAATCCTGGCTGCTGACGGGCAGTTTTCACCTTGAATCTTTCGATGAATATCCGCCCGATTTCCTCAAACCCATAGGGGGTGAGGCCATGACAAGGCCCTTTCCCGGGATGAGATTCACCGATACCACGGGGGTGGATCGCATGTGGATCAAGCACGACTCTCCCCTGGAAGGGGTGGTGGACTTCCTCACCATCTTTAACCCCAATATTACAGCGGTGGCCTATGCCTATTGTGTCATCGAGGCACCCGCAAAGCAGCAGGTTACCGCGCTCTTGGGGAGCAACGACGGGGCGACCGTCTGGTGCAACGGGAAAGAGGTTCACCATGTGCACGGAAAAAGAAGCCTGATCGCCGATGAGGATGAGATCCTGCTCGACCTGGAACAGGGGAAAAACCACATCATGATCAAAGTCGAGCAATGGAATGACGACTGGGGGATGTCGTTCAGGCTTAAGGATGTGGAGGTAAGAAATCATAAAAACAAATATTATATACAATAAAAGCAAGGAGACCATGAAACAAGTCATTCGGACCATTTTTATATTATTGTGGGTGCCCGCGCTCTCTTATTGCGGGGATCAGGAGAAAAAGAGAGAGAAGCCCAGGTGCTGAAGGCACTGCAGGAAACCGCCGATCATGTTTCCGGCGTGCTGATCAACGAGGAGGGTCAATCAAAGTGCGACTACAATATGATCGAAGGGAAGTGGTACGATTACGAGCCGCCCTGGCATACCGGCCAGGCCATTTATGCGCTCCTGGAAGCAAACCGGGTTACAGGAATCCGTGGGTACCTTGACCAGGCCATCAAGGCAGGAAACTGGTGGGTGAGCCTGGAAATTACAGACCACCCGAAACTCAAAGGGATGGTACGCTCGGCTCACGGTGATATGGCTGGTGAAACCATCGTTTTTGCCACCATGTCGGACGGGTCGGCCGGTCTCTACAGGCTTTACCAGGCAACGGGCGATCAACGGTATGCCGATGTGCCCACGGTAGCGGGTGACTGGATGCTTCGCAATATGTGTTTGCTGGATGAGGGTGTCTGCTACGACAACGTGGATCCCGAAACCGGAGAGGTGATGAAGGAGAACAGTCCCTTCTGGCCCGACAAAAAGGAACAGGTTCTGTACGATGTGGCCCGTCCCAATAATGAAGGATCACTCTTTTTGGATATGTACAAGTACACCGGCAACGAGGAGTACAAATCGGCATTTATCACCCTCTGCAACAGTCTGGTCGACAAGCAGGGACCCGAAGGTCTCTGGATGGATTTTATGCCAAATGACAAGGCTACGGGAAGCGTGCATCCACGGTTTAACCTGTGGTATGCCGAGTCGCTTATCGACGGGTATGAACTTACCGGCGATACCCGGTACCTGGAGGCGGCCACCAAAACGGCCCGTATTTTCTCGAAATTCCAGGAGGGAGACGGAACCATCTATTATCAGAATTTTCTGGAAGGGCCCCCCAACCGCAGCTCGGTTTGCGGATCGGCCGTGGCCTTTTCAGGGATCATCTGGCTTCGGCTGCGCGAGCACGGAGTCAGCGGATTTGATGATGCGATCGAGCTGTCGCTGGACTGGATCCTGAAGAACCGCTACGCCACCGACCATCCCGATCCGAACCTGGCAGGGGCGGTGATCAACACCAGGCTTCGGCATAAGAAAGGAAAACTCTGGGTCACCCAGCGCGATGTGGGCACCACCTTCGGGGTCAGGTTCCTGGCCAGCTATTACGATTATACATTTGGCAGCAAGGCAAAATAAAAGATAAAGTCCGATCGATGCAGCAGACAGTAATAAATGGTACCCAGCGCATGGCAAAGGCCATGAAACTTGAAAAACCCGACCGGGTACCTTTGATGTGTCAGCCCTCCTGGGGCTTTGTGCTGAAACAACTTCCCTGGCTCAACCCGGTGGATTTGTGGCATAACCGGGAGAGGGCCTATGCAGAGGCTTTCTGTAAAATCAGCCGGCGATTTCATTTTGACGGGGTGCTGATCCCCGGTGTGGGTCTGGCACCGCTCGACGAGGATGAAGTGAAGAGCATTGAACCCGGTCATGAGGATGGCCCGGTGGTGCGTTTTAAAAACGGGGACTCCTGTGTCTATTGCCACGACGACCTGCCCCGCTACCAGCATGCGATCCCGCCGGAGGTTACCATCGACGACCTGGATCCGGAGCGGGTTCCTGACAATATCACCTTCCTGCCCCCCTCCAACCGCCTGCGGATGTGGCTCAATACGGACCCTTACGGCAGGGTGGCTGAAATTCACCAGTCGAAAGAGATTACCTGCGGCAGCCTCTCCATCCATGGATCGGTATATGCACCGGAGGATTACCTGATCGACCGGCTGGGCATCCAGGGGGCCTTCATGGCCATGATGACCCATCCGGATCAGTGCAAAGCCCTTTTACTCCGCTATGCACAGGCAAGCTGCGTTCACGTGGGTGAACAGATCGATGCAGGTGCCGATGCCATTAACTTCTCGGCACCCTGGACCGGTCAGAACTTTATCTCGAGGGAGATGTTCGAGGAGATCATTGCCCCTGCACACCGGGTTGTTGCCACATTTTGCAGGGAGAGGGACACCCCATGCTACTGTCACACCTGCGGATCCATCGGCGACCGGCTGGAGCTGATCATCGATATCGGGTTCAGCGGACTGGAGTGCCTGGATCCCCCCCCGCTGGGGAACGTCGAGCTGGATGATGCCGTGAGAAGGATCGGCCACAGGGCCTCCATCAAAGGGAACATCGATCCGGTCAATGTACTCATGAACGGAACCCCTGCCCAGGTCAGAAAAGATGCCATCTGGCGGCTAGAAACCGGCATGAAATCCGAAGGATTTATCCTTAGTACCGCCTGCTCCATCGCACCCGGCACCCCGGCGCAGAACCTGGATGTGCTCATCGAGGTGGTGGAAAAGTACGGGTATTATTAAACAATGGTTTGCACAAATATTTGGTTTATTTGTGCAAAGGATGTCCCGGTAAAGCTTTTCTGTCAGGAATAATGTAGTTTGCACAAAATTTGACTAAATTTGTGCAAACAAATGATGGGACCGATGGCCTTTGAAAGAACTTCACCCTATAATTCGCTTCCTCTTCTTCCTCCGGAGGATGATAAAATCTACGACAGGGAGGTTCTGCTATTATTGGCAAAAGCACACAGATCATTGGGTAAGCTTGAAGGGATTTCAAGAAAACTACCAAACCCTTTGATGCTGGTGAATACCATCTCCTTGCAGGAAGCCAAAACAAGTTCTGAGATTGAGAATATTTTTACCACCGATGATGAATTATATAAAGCAATCTCAACTACCGATACCCTGATTTCACCAGCTGCGAAAGAAGTCCTGATGTACAGGAAATCCCTGTTGACAGGAGTCGATCACATCAATAAGCAAGGAAGCATTGATCTTAATGCTATCATTCAGATATACCAGAATATAAAACAAACTCAGACTGGTATCAGATCAGAGCATTCGAACGTAAGGATCATCAAAGAAGGCAAAAGTACAACTAGTGGCGAGGTCGTATACACTCCGCCAAAAGGGGATGAAATCCTGAAATTATTAATGGATAATCTATTGACATTCCTGAATAATGATGAAAAATACAATCTTGATCCGCTACTCAAGATGGCAATCGGACATTATCAGTTTGAAGCCATACATCCTTTTCCTGATGGCAATGGAAGGACCGGAAGAATACTGAATACGCTTCTTATGATGAATAAAGGCTTATTGAGCCATCCCATTCTCAACATGAGTAAATATATTATCAATAACAAGGAGAGTTATTACCACTACCTAAACGGAGTCTCCAGATGTGGTGACTGGAAAAGGTGGCTGCTCTATATGCTGACAGCTGTGGATGAAACTGCCAATTACACTGTGATGAAGATTGAAGAAATCACCCAACAATTTGATGCTACCCGAGCTCATATTGAAAGGTATATTCCAAAACTTGATTTTGCAGTCCTTGAGGCCATTTTCACGCAACCGTACATAAAGGCAATTCATCTCCTCAGTGATAAGATCAAAAGCAGGAATACCGCAAGAAAATATCTGGACCAGCTCTGCAGTATTCAGGTATTGGAGTTGCGGCATATTGGTAATGAAAATGTCTACATAAACAATGATCTGATTCGGATTTTAGAAGAAAAATGATAATCTGCCTCGTCATTTCAAGCACAGACAATCATTGTTGGATTAAAAACCGGATCATCTCAATGGTATGGTAGGCGGACTTCCCCATGCTGCCCTTTAATTCTGAAGTGATGGGTTCGTTGTCCTTACCTAAATAGAAGAATTCTCCCCCATTTTCGAAATCGGGGAATGAGCCAAAGTAAAACGCCTCCAGTTTCGTGAGCTCTTCATCATACTTTCCATCACACAGGGAGAGTGCAATGAGAGCCTCACAATGTTGCCACCAAGTTTTCCGGTCATCTGTGATCACATTGTTCCGGGGATTTATTTCACTTATAAATCCTTCGCTTATATCCGATCCGTAAAATATAGGCTGGTTCAGGGTTGCTGCGAGGATCTCAAGTCCCATATTTTTAAATTTCTCCCGCTCCTGCTCCGGGATAAAATCCCAATTTCCGGCCCTGAGGAAAACAGATGCCAGTTGAAAATTATGCCCGGGAGCGACCATAAAACAGGGCGTTTTTTCATCCTCACTTTTACAGACCTCCCAGCTGTCGTCAAATCTCACATTCACCCAGCCTGTTTCCTGATCCCAGGCTTTATCCCCGGCAATCCTGATATTTTCAAGCATCAGGGGTTCGTATTTCTTCCGGTTTACCGAATCAGCCGACCACAAATTGGCCATATAGGCCGTGATGGGATACATCAGGGACTGAAGTGTTTTACTTCCTGATATCTGCCCCTCCTCAAAGGAGTAATTTCCATAAAACCCGCCATTTTCAACATCCCTGAATCTCAATACAAAAGCATCGTGCAGACTATGAATCCGGGTCAGCAATTCCTGGTCCGGAGCGATTCTGTACAATTCTGTTAATCCGCAGAGCCCGTAGGCCTGTTGCCAGATATCCAGGCGGGTGGATGAATCAGAAATTCCATCCTCTGTAAATGATCTGAAATATGGCCCGGTTCCATCGGTCCCAATCAGATTTTTCAGCTGAAATGCAACAGCATTTTGAGCCTTTTCAATATTCCGGGGAAAGTAGATTGAACTGTAGGATAATCCATAAACAAGCCTGCTGATTGCAACATTATATATTTTACCGGATAATACCTTCCCGGTATTGTCAAGCTCCGAATAGTATGCCCCGATCTCCGGATCGTATGCATATGTGTCAAAGAAGCCTGTCAGATTGGACATGGTTTCCGAATAAACCTCCGGTAAAGCTTTTGCGTTTTTTTCCATATTCATTTTATTTCCCTGGCAGGAGAAAGCCAGAACAAACGAGAATATAATGATATGTCTTTTCATTTAAAATATTTTTTTCAGCATAAAGATATTGAACCCTTTGAATCTTATAACTAAATTGGGGGCAATCATCATCTGACATAAACAAAATGAAAAGAGATCCCCATCTGAAAATTGTTCAGGCAGCCTTTTATGGTGTGGTTGCAGTGATGTTGTTTTTCACCTCCGTTTCTGTCCATGCCCAAACCAACCTCCTGCCCAATGGGGGTTTCGAGAGCGGAACAACAGGCTGGAGTGTATGGGGAGCCACGCTGTCTGTTTCTTCCGATGCCCATTCGGGCAGTTCGGCAGCCATGGTCAGCAACAGGAATAATCCCTGGGATGCCATTGTCGTCGATGTGAAAAACCTCCTGGTGAATGGCCAGGAATATGTCCTGGGTGCATGGATCAAGCTATCCGGACCGGCTGTCAACCTGAGGGCGACCCTTGGGATCACCGTGGATGGAGTCAGTTCCTATATCTCTTTTTTCTGGACCGCGGCACCGGTAAGCGGATCCTGGGTATATTATACCGATTCGAAAACCATTTCATGGACCGGTAACCTTGAGGGTGCAAACCTCTACTTTGAAAATGAAAGTGTGGGGAGTGTTTATTCTGATTACCTGATTGATGATGTTTCCTTCTCGGAGTTTCATGAAGTTATAAACCCGCTTATGGATTCAACCGGTTTGACAGATATCAGGAGCACGATGCTTATTGGAGGATGTGTCACTGAAAACGAAAAGGACTATTTTACAAGTATCAACGCCAAAACCGTGGTACTCAAGGATTGCAATGCTGTAACTGTTCAGTGTTACCCGGGATGGGGCAGGTGGGATGAGACTGAAAAACATGTATATCACCTGGAGGAATTCAACAAATGGGTAAGGGAGATGAAAGAGAACCATATGGAGGTCACTGCTCATATGTTACTGGGATGGGATCAGTATTTTCCGGCGTGGTATAAGGATAATGATTTTGAACCCGATACGCTTGAGGCTATCATGCAAAGCTGGCTGGATGCAATTATCGGCAGCCCGGGCAATGACACCCTGGTGGATATCTGGAATGTGGTCAACGAAGCCATCAACTGGGACGGAAAAGGCGGTTACTGGCCTTTATATGCAGCCAACCATAACAATGCCTGCGAGTTGCAGAGAATGGGATTTGAACCCGATTCTTCGGGCCTGACCGGCAAGCAGTTTGTGAATGCCGAGCACCCGGTTTACATCCGGAAAGCCTTTGAATATGCACGTACACTTACAGATAAAAAACTGGAATTGCGGGATTCCGATTTTGAGTTTCCCACCAGTTCGAAATACCATGCCGAGTACCAGCTGGCCGCGCATCTAAAAAAAATTGGGACACCTGTCGATGTCATCGGCTTCCAGACCCACCTGAACCTTGAAGATAACTATGACTGGGAAGGATATACAGACAATATCAAGAGATACAGGCAACTGGGTTACGAGGTTATCATCCCGGAGGTGGATATCGGTGATGCTGCCAAAAGCTGGTCGGACGAGAAGGCTGAACTTCAGAAAATGATGTACTACAGGCTGGTAACTGCAGCCATCGAGGGAGGAGCAAGCGGACTGCAAACCTGGGGGTTTATTGATGACGGGTGGAGAGCCGGGGAGAAGGCATTTCAATATACTGGTGATTTTGAACCAAAACCCTCCTATTATGGCATGAAAGAAGCCCTTATCGATATGAGCAGTATTCTTTACTGGAAAATGGATGAAACAGCCGACAGCATCATGCCGGATGTAATGAGCTATAAGAATGATGGCATACTGCATAATTTTGATACACCCATCCTTGAAGCCGGGTTTAAATCGGCTGCCCTTCGGTTTGACGGGGTCGACGACCATATTACCACCGGGACGCTTTCCGATACGATTTCGGGTGATCTGACCTTTAGCTGCCTTGTGAAAACAGGCAGTACGGATGGCGGGATGATTGCCAGGCTTGCCGGTGATGAGGGCAGTGAACTGCTTATCGGGATCGGTGGGGATGGTAAAATATTTGTGGATGCCCTGCAGGACGGGCTTCATGGCTACCTGGTCAGCCCTCTGCCCGTGAATGACGATGCATGGCATTTTGTTGCTTTTCAAAGGGATTCATCCAGCTTCCGCCTGTTTGTTGATTCTACCACTCTCACCTGTTGACAGTGGTGCCGGTCCGGTAATGAGTTATTATAAGCTGTCAGTCGGGGCCCATCCTGAGGGTACCTCGTGCTTCCAGGGACTTATTGACGAAGTCAGGTTATATGCTGATGCCATTGAGGATGCCAGCTTTGCCAGGGGATTGACCCCATTTTGCCCTTTAAAACTGGTCTCTGAGCCGGAAAGAGATGGTGATGAAATTAAGCTGGGTCAATCAGAGTATAAATGCCGAAGGAACGATCGTTGAAAGAAAAACCGGACCCGGAGAGTGGGAAGAGCTGATAAGACTTGATGCGGATGCGAAAAATTATGCCGATACAGTCGATCTGTATGACACACAGTATTCTTACCGGGTAAGGGCTTATAATACCTTCGGGATTTCCATGCCCTCATTGAGCAAAACAGCGACCAGTCCGTCTGAACCCATCACCGGCACAGAGGAAATAAATGGTGTGGAGAACATGGATTTCGCTGCTTATCCCAATCCTTTCACTCAATCGTTTACCCTGGTTTCTCCACCCAATTCTTCCCTGAAAGTCTGCAACCTTTACGGAAGTATTCTTTTAAGCAGGAACGGATTATCGGAGAATGAGCAGATCGATCTCACCGGATTTCCCGGTGGCATTTACATTCTTTCGGTTTGCTCGGGCGACCGGGTGAATGTATCACGGATCTTAAAAACATCACCCAGGTGATGATCCGCCGGTTTTATGTAATTTTGAAGTTGGACTTCACTTTTGCATCATGCTATCACCACCCGATCCTTCGTGCAATACAACAGCCATAGGTCCGGCCGGAGTTTCTACCAGCCATACATCATGACGGGTGAGTCCGTAACGCTTGTTGAAATCGTCGAAATCACGCTTATTTACACCTTTAAGATCTTTTGTCCAGCGCTTCCACGCTTCCAGTTTACCCTCCACAATCGGAGCAATCACAAGTCCCATAATAAATATTTTAATTAGTGAAAAGAACAATACCTGGATATAGCTCCCTTTCCCGGGATTTCCTTTCCTGAGTTCGTACATGGCTGATCCGACTTTTGAACAGTTTATCTTTGTATATTATTGAGATTAATTATGCCGGAACATAACCACAGTCATGAGAGAAAAACCCGTTGGGTCGTAATGATCTCTGCCACCACCATGGTTGCGGAAATTTTCTTTGGGTTATCCTCAAAATCGATGGCTTTGCTCGCCGATGGCATACACATGGGTTCTCATGTTCTGGCGATCGGATTAAGCTGGCTGGCCTATATTATCGTTCGAAGGGTAACTTCTAAAGGCACGTATGGCGGAAACACAAATAAAATACTATCCCTTTCAGGTTACAGCAGCGGCCTGATGTTGCTCATTTTTGCCGTTGTCATATTCACAGAAGCGATCCAGCGTATTTTTAATCCTTCGGTTATCCATTATAAAGAAGCAATAGTGGTTGCATCAGTCGGATTGCTGGTGAACATCACGTGTGCTTATATTCTGCATCCCGGACACGAACACTCCGACCATAACATAAAGGCTGCCTACCTTCACGTTCTGGCCGATGCCCTGACAAGCGTATCTGCAATAGCAGGTTTGACCGCTGCCATGATCTGGAACATTGTGTGGTTTGATGCGATTGCGGCAATCATCAGTTCATTTATAATCATCCGGTGGTCGGTGGGCCTTTTAAAAGATTCCGGTAAAGTATTGCTCGATCTATAAAAAATTGAGATGGCAGGTGCAGCTATGGTAAAAAGAGTGAATTTAAGTTATTATAGGAGCCTCATTCCCTGACGATTTTCCCTGTCTCAATCAATTTCCCATTTTCTAATTTTAGAAAATATAAGCCCACAGGCAACATACTGACATCTATTTCAGTATTGATCTCCGGGATCTGTCGTTCCATTACTTTAGAACCATTAGAATTGAAGATCGAAAGGTTGGCGTTCTCTGTTAAATCTGATGACTCAATAATGAATTTATCTTTTACCGGATTTGGATATATTGTCAGAATTTTCGATGCAGAATAGTCATCCATACCAACCAAAACCTGGCTATATTTTTTAATTAGCCAGATATCAGGATCGAATTTTGTGGATGTGATAGCGAAGTTTGGATTTATTTCAAACGTTTGTCCGGAAAATGTATTATTAAATATTATGGTTGTATCTCTTTCTGTCCCGAAAAACTGAACGGGCACGGGCATTTCGAAAAAGCTAACAGAACCATGAGACTGACTTTGATTAATTGTTATTGACGCACTATAATCTTGAGACTGAACAATATTCACGGAATAAATTGGATAGCCCTGACCTGTAAACCAGTCATCAAAATACCAGGAAAGATCTTTTCCACTTGAACTTTCGAGATGTTCTTTCAGATCTGAAGTACTTGCAAATCCATAAACAAGGTCAGGATCATTTACATAATTTCTCAATGCTGCAAAAAAAGCTGAATCACCCATGATCCATCTTAACTGATGAAGGATCATAGCTCCCTTTTCGTATGACAACCGGTGGTCAAAAATGCGTCCCATATTAAGTGAATCAGGACAATAAACGGAACCATCGGGCAATCTGGTAATATTATCAATAAAACCTGTTAACCGGGTATGGTTTTCTTCAGGTTTAAAATTTTCATAGCAAAGCCCTGTCAGATAGACTGCAAAGCCTTCGTTTAGCCAGACATCTGTCCAGCTTCCGCAGGTCAGTTTATTCCCGAACCATGCATGGGCTAGCTCATGCGTCATAACAATGTATGAGAAATTGGAAAGAAAACTCATAGTTTGATTTTCCATACCATATCCGGCACCATACTGAGCCTGTCCGTACTTTTCATTTTGAAAAGGATAAATACCGAACAGCGAGTCGAACAACTGCATTGCCGGCACAAGGATTCCTGTTTTAGCAGACAATTCAGCCGAATCCTCAGGGTAAACATAATTATAGATATCCAGCATTTGACCATCAATAGGCACCTGGTGTGTATAGACTACGTAATTTGTTACCGCAACATTGATTACATAATTTGCTATCGGGTAGCGATGCTTCCAATGGTAAACAGTGTTGTCGCCACTCACAGTTTCGGAAACAAGTGTTCCAACTGTGGCGGTCCTGTACGCTGAAGGTGTATTTATATAAATGTCGATCGAATCTGCCTTGTCTCTCAAATCTGGTTTACACGGCCACCAATCAGCAGCAGTGCCAAGCAGCGAAAATGTCCATATAATGGGTGTTCCGTCATGGCTGGATTTTACAAATGAACTGCTAAGCGGAGGTATACCATGATAAAATACCGTGACTGAATCAATGCTTTGAGGCGGTGATGGCATGAATATGAATAAATGATAAATATGAGTTTCCCACTCAACCAGGGCGCCATGATATTTTATTGAATCAACCGTAAGATCGGGATGCAGTTTTAATTCTATGCCGTTGAGTCCTTGGTCGAGCGGTGAAAACATACAGGTAACACTGCCTGAAATTGCTCTGACAGCGGGATCAATGTTCCACTGGCAACGATACCATTTTACATCATAATTTGCTACCGTTTGGATTGTTACAGGAGGTACATTCACTGCAATTGCATCCAGGTTACGGCCTTCGAAGAAATGGTCATCATTACCTTTAAATCCTTCCTGGGCATACAGTGAAAACGTTAATCCGCTTACAGCAAGAGGGATTACGATTAGTGACATTAAACTTTTCATATGCGTAATTTTTTTAAATCATAAATGTATATACCTCATTCTTTGACGATTTTCCCTTTCTCAATCAATTTCCCATTTTCTAATCTTAGAAAATATAAGCCCATAGGCAACATACTGACATCTATTTCAGTATTGATCTCCGGGATCTGTCGTTCCATTACTTTAGAACCATTAGAATTAAAGATCGAAAGGTTGGCCTTCTCTGTTAAATCTGTTGACTCAATAATGAATTTATCTTTTACCGGATTTGGATATACTTCAACCGACGAATGATTTGAAATTGAATTTATTGCAACGGTAACATCAGATGAAGGATCGAACTCCCAAAAATCATTATATGCCTGGCTATTATCAAATTCATAAGCATTTCTTAGCCCCATGTATCCTTTGTCTCCGGCTGAAAAACCAACACCCTCATATCCCACAGTTCCTTCATAATCAGCTTTTTGCTTCCAAACATTGGTCGCCTGATCCCATTCCCAAAAATCATTCAAAATAGTAGCCTGACCTAAATAGCCCGCTCCGATGTATCCCTTATTGCCAATTGAAAATCCAACAGCACCAAACCTATCTGTTCCTCCAATGTCAGCTTTCTTAGTCCAAACATTGGTTGACTGATCCCATTCCCAAAAATCCTTGTATCTCATATATGCGATATTCTCATCTTGCAATCGCTTCATTCCTGTTCCTATATATCCTCTGTTTTCAATTGAAAAACCGACTGCAGCATTTCGGGCAGCGCCAGCAAAATCAGCTCTTTGGGTCCAATTATCGGTTTCCTGGTCCCATTCCCAGAATTTATTGCTATAACTCTTATTATTGATATCCCATCCAGTTCCAATATATCCTTTGCTTCCAATTGAAAAGCCAACTGCTCCGCTTATCCTTATGCTATCTGGCCGGGATCTTTTCTTACTCCATGTATCCTTTGAGGTATCATATTCCCAAAATTCATTTTGATTTGAATAGTAATTACTGATTGTTTCAACATAACCTTTTGTTCCTATCGAAAAATTAACGGCTGCGTATGTGTCATTTCCCGGAAAGTCGGCTTTCCGGGTCCAGATACCAGTCGCTTGGTCCCACTCCCAAAAATCTTTTAACGAATTGCCTTCACCCGAACCGCCCATTCCAATATAACATTTGGTACCAATGGAGAAGCAGGTTGCTGAGTATCTCCCTTCCCCGGGAAAGTCAGCTTTTCGCGTCCACACATCTTGTGCGACAACAACGGTTTGTGAAAGCGATGTAACCAAAATGGTCGTACAAAAAATTGCAGATATCTTTTTCATAACTGCAAAGTGACTAATTAGAAAGGGGGAGAGCAAAGGACTATTGTTCCATTTAATGGCACTATTGTTCCATTTTTATGGATTGAGAAAAGTATAAGATTAACAGGACGACCAAACAGAAGGGTTATTTATTAAGGTCGCTGGGGGGATAACCAAACTCGTCTTTAAAGCACCTGGTAAAGTAAGCCGGACTGGAAAATCCAAAGGAATAGGCAATTTCAGATATGTTACCTTCCTGATTTTCAATCATCTTTTTTGCTCTTGACAATTTTACAGATCTAATATATAAACTGGCTGATTTTCCAGTTAGCGCTTTCAGCTTCCTGTGCAACTGGGTTCGGCTCATGGCAACTTCACGGCAGAATTCTTCTATATCAAATTCTTCTTCTGATATGTGCTCATCAATAACTCTTGCAACGTTAAACATAAATTTTTCATCAATGCTACTTGGCTTTTTCACCGGCTGACTGTATTTTTCCTGTAGTTTTTTTCGGATGTTTATCAGATTATTGATCCTTATTTTAAGTTCTTTTATATCGAAAGGCTTTGTGAGATAATCATCGGCACCGGTTTCCAATCCTTCAAGTTTATCTTCATGCCCTGCTTTCGCTGTTAAAAGAATTATAGGAACATGGCTGGTTGTTTCCTCGTTTTTAAGGATCCGTACTAAACTATTTCCATCCATCTTTGGCATCATCATGTCGCAGATAATGAGGTCCGGAACGATTTTAATAGCTTTTCTCACTCCCTGTTCTCCGTTTACTGCTTCTTCAATGACATATGTACCATCCAGTGATTCTTTGATATATTCCCTCATGGCATCATTATCTTCGACGACCAGTATTATCGTTTTATCTTCCGTTACTTCGGCAGTCAACTTTACGTGATTGGGTACAGTATTTTTTTTCGGAATATAATTGGAAATGTTGCTTTCATTAGGATCTGCAGCTCTTATTATCTCTTCATCTTTCAGGAGCCTGGTGCCAACAGGCAAATTGACAATAAATTCCGAATAGCCCGAACCCTGGATTCCTGCATCTTCCTGTTTACTTTCCACGCGAATTGTCCCATTATGAAGTTCGACCAATTCTTTTGCAAGGGCTAAACCAATCCCGGTGCCTTCATATTCTTTTGTGAGCGAACTATCCACCTGATAAAACCTGTTGAACAGTTTTGGAATTTCTTCAGTTGCTATTCCAATACCACTATCCCGAATCTTAATTTCGACATGTTTAAGATCAATTTCTTTTACTGAAACACATATCTTTCCATCAGCCGGTGTGAACTTAAATGCATTAGACAAAATATTGCTCAGGACCTGCATCATTTTTTCTCTGTCAAAAAACAATTCAATAAATTCTTTTTCTGACTGAAACTGCAGAGCGATGTTTTTTGATTCAGACAACGACTCGAATGACAATGCAACTCCTTTTACAAATGAAACGATATTTCCTTTGGATGCTTCAAGTTTCATTTTCCCGGCTTCAAGCTTTGATAAATCAAGCAATTGATTAATTAGTTTCAACAGATGCTGTGAATTTTGCTTAATTGTACTTGCATCGTTTTTATTGTTATTTGAGGTGCCAGAGATAATTCTGTCTGCCGGACCAAGAATCAAAGTCAGCGGGGTTCGGAACTCATGCGAGATATTTGCGAAAAATCTTGATTTTAGTTTTTCTGATTCTTCTTTTTCTTTCAGAATAGCTTCATCCATTTTAACCTGACTTTTGAGCGAAAGCCTGTTCATTTCATACTTTCTTATTCCAAATAAAGCAAAGAGAAATAAAAAAACATAGGATGAATATGCCCACCATGTTTTCCACCATGGAGGAGAAATAATCAGTGAAATTAAAACCCCTGTCTCATTCCAAACACCATCGTTATTTGAGCCTTTTACTCTGAATTTATATTTGCCTGGATGAAGGTTTGGGTAGGAAGCAAAACGACGTGTACCTGAATAGATCCAATCCTTGTCCACTCCTGCCAACTGGTAAGCATACTGATTCTTTTGAGGCGAAGAAAAATTAAGGGCGGCAAATTCAAATGAAATGAAATTCTGGGAAAAGGAAAGTTTAATGAGTTTCTTTTCGGAAATCGTACTGTCAAGCTGAACTTCTTTATTAAATTCCTGAAAAGAAGTGATAACAATAGGCGGAATATTGGGGTTGTCATTGATACTGTCGGGATGAAATCTTACTAATCCATTGAATCCACCAAAGTACATCTCGCCATTTTTATCTTTCCAATAGGGAAAGTAAAAAGCTGAATTTAAATCTATTCCATCAGATTCGTCATAATTTTTAATGTTCCCGTTAAGGGGATTGTAAATTGAAATACCTCTTGAAGTTAATAACCAAAGTATACCCTTGTCATCTTCAAGAATTCCAATAATCCGATCAGGCAGAGCCACTTCTGTATGTGTGAATATTCCTGATTTTCGATCCAGTTTGTCCAAACCATTTCCAGTGCAAATCCAAAAGTTTTCATGCTTATCTTCATAGATAACACTTACGTCATTGTTAATCAATTTCTTTGATTCATCAGTATCATTTGTAAGGTATTTAAAAGTCCCTCCAGCTCTGTCAAAAACTGCTAATCCTTTTGATGTTAAAACCCATAATGTTCGGTGACTATCTTCAAAGATTGTAATTATTGATGGGTAATTTAGCGTATCAATGTAATGAGTAAAAGTTCCATTTGACGGATTAAATCTCTCTAATGAAGTGCCGGAACCGACCCACAATATACCTGATTTATCAACCAGCATGCATGAAACAAATATATTGCTTAAACTGCCCGGATTGTTAGGATCGTGGAGAAACCGGGTACATCGACCCGTTGTTTTATCAAATCGGTTAAGTCCGCCCGAATAGGTGCCAAGCCAGAGAATGTCCGGAGACTCTTCAGCAATTGCACATACACCATTATGGCTCAAACTGTGTGAATTGTCCGATGTATGTTTGTATAGCCTGACAGAACCATTTCTTTCATCTATTCTTAAAAGTCCATCTGGTTTCCCAACCCAAAGAATTCCATTTGTGTCTTTAAAAAGTGATATAGCCGAAGGCCCAAGTTTATTTCTTGCCAAAAATGAATCTATAAAAGGAGAATCCCAAACATTAATAAACTGCTTACTGAAAGCATCATGCCGGAAAACCCCGTCTTTCATACTCCCAAACCAAACGGTTCCCGACCTGTCTTTGTAAATGCAACAAATTTTAAATTCATTATTGGAATAATCAGTATAAAATTTCAAATCCTGATCTTCTTCATCAAACCATTTAAGGGAAAGTTTAATACTGGTCCATATCATTCCATTATTGTCTTCCGTAAATGGATTTAATGACCAGGTAGGAATTGAGGCCGGTTCATTATTTTTATAATTAATAAATTTCAGGCGTAATCGATCAAATTGAGCTATACTTGCATTATTCCCAATCCATAATCTGTTTTTGCTATCTTCGTAAATATACTGTACTTCAGATTGGCTGGCCTGATCATTTTTATATTGTTCAAATAAGTTACCGGAATGGTTGATTTTGTATAATCCATCAGTTGTGCCAACCCATAATATACTTTCCTTATCCTCAAAGAAAGTAAGTACCTTACATGTGAAGTCGCTTTTCCACCGGGCAAAATGATCAGAAACTCTGTCATATTTGAAAAGTCCAATCGGACTTCCAATCCAGAGAGTTTTGTTTTTATCTTCGTGTATTGCTTGTACACAATCATCCGGAAGGCTGGAATTGTTTCCCGGAAGATTTTTATAAATTTTAAATGTATCTGATTCCGGTATGTATTTTGCAAGCCCATTTTGCCATGTTGCAATCCATATGTCACCTTCCTGATCCTCAAAAACTTGATGCGCTGTGTGACCAACATATGCATATTTAAAAAACTTTTCAGTGATTCTGTCAAACCGAAACAATTCCCCGCTATTACTCTGAATTAACCAGATTGATCCATGCTTATCTTCACAGACTGATGCACCTGCCGAAAAACTAATATGTCCATAGTTTATAAAATTGTATCCGTCATATCGGTTGAGTCCACCATCGGTAGCAAACCACATAAATCCCTTGCTGTCCTGGTAGATTGCTTCTACACGGTTGTCTGAAAGTCCTTGAAGAATTGAAAGTTGTTCAAATTTTATGCTTCGGTCCTGCGCATAATTATCCTGAAATACACCTGCAAATAATTCAAAAAGGACAAGCATGCTAACGGAAAATTTCTGCATCTGGAGTTCTATTCTTAGAATTTTAGATACTTACCATTATTCAGTCTTCCAGCTGATAGTCGATGGTTGTAACCCGGGAGTCAGAATCATGAGCAAATTTCTCTGCAACTTCTCTTGCATTCTTCGTGGCCTCCTCGATCATCGGGGGCCTGATCTCATTTAATCCTGTAAAAATATATTCAATCGGGCTCCAGGGATTTTTCGAACCCAGAATGATCCCTTTGGATATCAAATCTGGAGATATTGAAAGGGCCTCCTGCAGCAGATCAATCTTCCTGGTCCGCACCGTGAACTCTGACTTTGCCAGGTACCTGAATTCGCTTCGCTGCATATCCGGATTATAGAGATCCGCATGCACATTGCTGATCGTGGTAGTGCCTTCTGCCAGATCGGCTCCTTCAAAACCAAGGGCAGTGAAAAAACTGCTCACTTCATCCATCTGGTTTTCATTATCACTCATTATTCTGCCAACTCTGAATGAAGGTAATTCGTTCAATGCAAATTCTAATAGCGACCCGGCAGCAATCAGGTGAATATCAGGAACTTTTTCATAAAAGTACCTTAGAGAGGTTATTGCGGGAATACAGGCTTGGATCTCATCAAGAAAGACTAATGTTTTGCCTGCAACTACAGGAGTGTTATAGAAAAGAGAATTCCTAGTAAATTCAACCTGTCTTGCTCCCCTGACCAGAAGGGGTTTTCTGGAAGTCTGGTTTTTCCACTCAATCAGCGCCTCGTCTATATTTCTTTCAAAATATGGCATTGGATTTAGTTTATATAAAAAAACTATTTCTAAATAATGGACCATAAATAGCCAATTATTATAAATAAAACAGGCCTTAAAAACATAAATATTTCAGATAATATGTATCTTAAAATACTGAAAACGCATGCATCAAATCCCTGAATCTCATGTTCAACTGGACGGGAGTCAGATAGCTGTGCTTTTACTATGTTGCTGATTCTTTCAGGTCATTTTTGCTGGCATCGGGCCCGGTGGCGGACTGTTCATATCCATCCCGTGAAAATCACTGATCATTCGAACCATATTCTTGTCATAACTGTTTTCAGAGTGTCCTACCTTTTGCATCATGGTATCACCACCTGGTCCTTCGTGCAATACCACAGCCACTGGTCCTGACGGAGTTTCTGCCAGCCACACATCATGACGGGTGAGTCCGTAACGCTTATTGAAATCGTCGAAATCACGCTTATTTACACCTGTAAGATCTTTAGTCCAGCGCTTCCACGCTTCCAGTTTATCCTCCACAATCGGAGCAATCACAAGTCCCATAATTGATATTTGAATTAGTGAATATGAATCCTGCCTAAAGGTACGACACATGGAATGGGAAGTCCATAAAAAGCTGGTAATTAAGCATTAATTAACAACTACCCTTCAGGATAACTCCAAACGGTCGTTTCCGGACACCCCCTGGACAGCCCTGATCAGGGCGTAGTATCCACATGATTTGAGGAGAGAATGGATCACTATCTTCATCAAAACATATGATAAGAGTCCTTACAGGACAAAGAAGGGTGGGTAAAACGACCATTCTCAAGCAAATCATGGATCTGGTCAGGCAGGAAGATTTTAATGATATCGTTGATGCCGGAGATTTATATCAATTTGTGAAATCAAAGGTATCCGGGAACAAGAACAATTATGCCTTTATTGATGAAATACAGGAGATAAATGAATTTGAAACTGCCTTAAGACAACTTTTTGTTGAAGGGATTGATCTCTACTGTACCGGAAGCAATGCCAGGATGTTATCCGGTGATCTTGCCACTCACCTGTCGGGCCGCTATATTGAGTTTCATATAAACAGTCTCTCGTACAATGAATTTTTACAATTTCATTCACTACAAAATAGTAACGACTCATTAAGCAAATATATCAGATTTGGTGGCCTGCCTTACTTAATACATTTTAGAAAGTATTTACAATACGGCCCTGCTTAAAGATGTAGTGGCCAGGTATAACATCAGAGATATTGATTTTCCGGAACGTCTGGTTGAATACCTGGCTGATAATCTCGGCAGTTATGTTTCATCAAAAAAATCAGTGATTTCCTGAAAGCACAACGCATGGATATCATTGGGGAAAAACGATTCGAGATCAATGACAAGTACTTTTTCTCTGATACCGGATTGATGCATTCAATCATACCTTTTACGGGCAGTCAGACCGGAGGCGTATTCGAAAACCTGGTTTATAATCAATTAATAACTGAGGACTATAATGTTTTCATCGGGAAACACCAGGATAGAGAAATTGATTTTGTAGCCATAAAGGGAAATGAAATAAAATATGTACAGGTTGCCTATCGGTTACCCGATGAATTTGCAAGCGACTACAAGGGTATCAGGCATATGCATATAAGAATGTTTCTTAATAGCGAAGCATAAGCTTAGATTGCTTTGCAAGCCTTTACTGAACTACCAGCTTCCTTTCATAAATCTTATCCGCATGCACCTTCATTTTACTGGATAGTGATGAAACAGACTATTTTCTGGAAGATTGAGGCCCATTTGTTGCATGACATATGGGTGAACGTTGAAATCAAAAAAAAAGCAAGAACATCACGGTTAAAAGATTAGAGACTTCAGCTTTATTGTTAGTTCTTCGTGTTTTTGAGGATTTGATTTTATTAGGGTTTGAATATTTTTCAACTTCCACTGAACCGCAGGTAATTCTTTAAGTCTTGGTATTGGAAATAGATCCCATTCAGGGGTGCCCATTTTAAAGCTTAGCAGGAAAGACCGGTCTGTTTCTGACAAACTCGAATTCACCTGTTGAACTAGTCTTTTACGGGTGGTTTTAAAATCTTCATACGTAAATTGAATTGCGGACATTCCGGTAAATTGATTCTCAAAGGCCTTCATTTGATCAAGATAATTTGGCTTCAGAACTTCATGCATTGAACGCATATGACTTACGAGTGCTGCAATAAATGCGTTTTTAATGTCTTCGGTAATGCCTGATTCTTTAAAAAGCAGGTAAACATCAAATAGATCCCTGGGGTGTTGCCTATCAAGTGCTGCGCATATTTTTCCGCCATATATCTCAGCATTTGATACTACCTGAATAGCAGCAAATTTTTTGAATTCTTCCTGCACTGTATCATTAACCTGAAGAAATTGAGCAGGATAAAGATGTCCTCGTGTTATTGTGTTTACTTCGATCTTAACTTGTGCCTTCTTTGATTGAACTAACAGTTTAACATCTTTCCCTTCAACAAAATGGCTGTTAACAGTTGCATCAGGAATTGACTTTCTGATTCTTTCCCTTATCCTTCCGAATGCATCGGAAATATTGGTGAGCGCAGTTACCCTGTTGTCAAAAGGCAGATATGTAAGGTCGATGTCGATAGAGAGGCGGGGCATATTACGTAAGAAAAGATTAATGGCAGTTCCACCCTTCAAGGCAAGTGTCTTCTCTGTAGCTATTTGTGGTATCACCTTCAATAGTAAGTCGGCCTGAGATTTATAAGATTCAAAAATCATAGTGTAGCCAGTTCCTTTGGTATTGATATCCGGTGCTGCGATATATATACGCCACCTTTGACAAGCATTCTATCTCCTTTTCCCAATTCTAGTTTCGTTGTATCTATGAACGGTAACCATTGATGATTTGCCTTGGAAGCCATAAACAAAAACAAGCGTTTTACTTTTATTGATGAGCATTTTTCCAGTAGTTCCTGCAACACTTTTGGCCGAAGATTTGAAAGACCTTCGAAGACTTGATAACATTCTACCATGTCAAAATGATTTGGAGTAAGATACAAACACTCAATCATTGCACGTTCTGGCGAAGATATTTGAAGTTTAACGGTACCTTCTTTATATTCGAATAAACCTACGGATATTGGCAATAACTTAGTTTTCAAATGTTTCACTTGGGCACTCCATTCCTGGTCACGGAACCATTTCGGCAATTTAACATAGTGAGGTGAAAACAGATGAAGAATTTCTTCTCCCAGGCGGGCATAATGTGTAAGTCCTTGAAGTGCTAAAGAAGTCAATCCACCAACATGCACCTGCAAATCCGTTTGTCTTTGCAGTGAACTCAATGCTCCAAACCATTTTACATTTTCATTTGGCCTTTTAAATGCTCCGGAACCAAATGATTCAAGCCAACCGCTTTTCAGATAATACTGCTGAAGATTCCTTGAGATCCCATTTTTCTCAAGCCAGGATGCAAGAAGAACTGTTTCCGGGACGTGGTTGGCCAGAAGGTTCATTAATTTCTTGTCAGAATTAGTAGTCATACTACCAAAATTAGAACATATTTAATGAAATACAAAGGACTGATCGTTTTTATATATTAAAAATGTATCTATATAGGTAGTAATACTACTAATAATATAACATATTTAATGACATCAATGTTTTTGAACAAATGCCGCTTGTTTTTGAAACTATCATGTCAAAAGTGCTATTATGGCATGTAATTGGTCATTCCCGGGCCAGTCTATTTGAGGAAGGTTCTTGAAGTTGCTTTGCCCTGCGGTTATAATATTTGATTTTTCAGGCTGTTTTATTCATACGTTCTGCTACCTGATCAGGCCAATGACGGAATGACCAGAAAAGAGTCTTGAAAATTCCAGGTTTAATCAGAATCCGTTTATTCTTTTCAATTATTTCGACAATGTATTTTGCAACCTGATTGGTAGTTAGTATTGGCATAAATGGCGCTGATTTTGGAATTCTTTTTTCACTACCAGGATTATTTTTCCAATAACTACTCTCAACTTTTCCAAAAACGGCTAGTGACACGTTAATCCCTGATGCCAGAAGATAGCCTCTTAAAGCTTCTGAAAATCCACGTAAGGCATAGCGCGCTGCAGAATAACCCAGAGCCATCCCTTTGGGTAAGAAGGACGCATCTGAAGTGAGATTGATGATATGTCCCGTGCCGCGAATTTTCATTTCGGTAATAAACGCTTTGGTAATATAAAATGCTGCCAAATATGGTAACGCAATCATTTCTTTCAACTCTTCAGCCGAGGTTTCTTCGATAGTCAGCCATCGGCCAGCCCCTGCATTGTTGATAATTATATCCGGAATACCAACGTCCTTTTTAATTCTTTGTGCTATCATTTCAACCTGCTCACTATCGGATAAATCTACTGCGTAAAAATGTGATTTGCCCCCTTGTTGATTGATTTGAGCTGCAACTTGCTCCAGTTTTTCACGGTTTCGGGCTAATAAGATTACGGTTGCATTCTTACTACTTATCACTTTTGCAGTTTCAGCACCAATTCCACTTGATGCACCCGTAATAAGAACAAGTTTATCAGTAATTTTTTTCATAATGATCAGATGAGGTAAGGGTTATCTTTTCCGGTTTTCAGGATTGCTCCTATCGCATAAAGAGGAACAATGTTAATATTACCTGTCCGGTCAAAATTCTCTAAAGAGGTTCGGATTCCGAATTTGCACTTTTTTTCCTCCATAAAAATCCGGAGACTCTGCATTTTCCCTTTTATGCCGGATTTAACTTCAATCGGAACAACCCCGTTACCAAGTTCAATTACATAGTCAACCTCTGCCTGGCTTCCTTTCTTTTCTCTTTGCCAGTAATACAGTGATGAAGCCTGGTTGTTGGGCTGTGATTTTATTAACTCCAGTCCTGCATAAAGCTCAGCAATTACTCCTTTGTTAACCAGTGAGATTTCTGCGTTCAGAAATAATGCGGACAGGTCAAGGTTTAAGAACCTTTGGTATATACCGGTGTCAAATATTAAGTATTTCCTGAACTTATTATTTGCCTGGGCACCAAGAGGAATTCCATTGGATGATGAATGTACAACAGGGAAAATAATACCAGCCTGCTCTAAAAGCTCCAGGCTTTCTTTTAACTGCGGACGATTAGCCTGTGAGTCTATTTGCGAAAGAACAAACTTGGAACCAGTTTGCATAATAACAGAGGAAAATGCCTCTCTTAATCTGGTTACAGGAACTTTTGATTTATACTTTGAGAAATCATCATATAAAGAGTTTGTCAACTCTTCTAAAATACCCTGGCAGTCAAGCAATGATGCTCCATTGAACATATGATGCCACGACTTCAGGCATTCCACCAATCGTGATATACCTGATAAGATATTGTTTTAGCTTGTTATGAACAGGATCAGACAATGGTTTTTCAATAAGAAACTTATCAATGAGTTGAACCAAAGATCTTTCGTTAAAAGCTATAAGAAATTCGCTGAAAGAGAATGGGTAAAGATATATGGACCTTATTCTGCCAACTCCGAATGAAGGTAATTCGTTCAATGCAAATTCTAATAGCGATCCGGCAGCAATCAGGTGAATATCAGGAACTTTTTCATAAAAGTACCTTAGAGAGGTTATTGCGGGAATACAGGCCTGGATCTCATCAAGAAAGACTAATGTTTTGCCTGCAACTACAGGAGTGTTATAGAAAAGAGATAATTCCTCATAAATTCTAACAGGATCTATATCGCCCTCAAACAACTTGTGTATCGACTTATTTGAAATAAAATCCACTTCAATAAAGAATTCAAAAGTACTTCCCAGATTTCTCACGGTTGATGATTTTCCAACCTGTCTTGCTCCCCTGACCAGCAGGGGTTTTCTGGAAGTCTGATTTTTCCACTCAATCAGCGCCTTGTCGATATTCCTTTCAATATATGGCATTGGATTTAGTTTATATAAAGATACAACTATTTCTAAATAATGGACCATAAAATACTAATTAATTTAAATAAAGTGGATCTTAAAAACGTAGAAATATTAAATAATTTGCATCTTACATGGGAAAACAGTCAGGTGCATTCGTGCAAACCTACTTGTCTTTACAAAGCAGGTATTCGAAAATGTATTACCTTCCATACAGCCAGAGAGACTTTTATTACCAATAGCATAATGCTTGGGGTAAACATAAAAGAAAGAACATTAAAATGACTATTACTGTTTGCAATTTAAATTTTGTTTATACATTAGCATTACATTTTAATAGACGATAAACCCCAATTATTGGGGTTTATCATACAATAGTAAGTAATGGCAAGGAGTACATACATATCAGAGAATCTTAATCAGCAACAAATTGATTTTATGCTGTTATTAGATGATTATGAACTGGAAATATTCACATTGGGGGATCTTAAAAAGCAATTCAGCGAGCAATTTGGTGACATTAATGAACTGGTAGAAAATTTAGTCCATAAAAAAATTCTCTCCAGGATTGAACGGGGCAAGTACTGCCGTGCAAATTTCACAGACGAAAAAGTAATAGGATGCTTTATAAGCAATTCCGGGGCTATTGCTTATTGGTCTGCACTGAATGCTCATGGGCTTACAGAACAGTTTCCCAATAATGTGTTTATTCAAACATCAAAGCCTAAGAGAAATAAAACAGTATTCGGGACTTCATACAAGTTCGTTAATGCAGCTACCTCCAAAATTACCGGAATACTTACACAGGGACAGGGTAACAGAAAATATTGGATTACCGATGTTGAAAAGACCATAGTTGACTGCTTTGACCTTCCAGAGCATTCCGGAGGCCATGCCGAGCTTATCCGCGCTTTTAACCACGCAAAACTCAGAAGCGATAAAATGATTACTTATTGCATGGCTATTGACAATTTTGCAGCTACTAAACGTATGGGGTTTCTTGCAGAATTGTTTGAAAAAATAGGATTAAAAACATTTATAAAATATGCAAAACAACAAAAGAATCAATCATATAACGTTTTTGACCCTTCCGGAACAGACAAAGGCGAATTTATAAATGACTGGCGGTTGCGGTTAAATATTAGTCGCAAAGAAATCCTGGATATTTGCAACAAGCAATATTAATGATTTTACAAAAAGAAATAGTTGCTGTCGCAGCACATAAAGGAGTGGTAAAAAGTACCATTGATAAAGATTGGGCTTTAGGCCACTTTATTAATGCTATATTCTCAATACCTGAATTTAAACAAAAGCTGATTTTCAAAGGAGGTACCTGTTTAAAAAAATGTTACATTCCGGATTATAGATTTTCAGACGACCTGGATTTTACATCAATTGATCAAAGCTTCATACTTACCAGGAAACATTTGAATGACATCACAACTCTTTTAAAAAAAAGTGTTGAAATGCCCACATATTTTAATTCTCTGAAAGAATTAAGATACGAGGACAAGCTTACTGGATATGAAGCGATAATAAAATTCTGGGGATCTGATCATAAGCGTAATGAGCCTCCCCCTCCACCACAACGATGGCTGACAAAAGTAAAAATTGAAATAATTCTTTATGAATTGTTGTTGTTCCCGGTTTCTAAAAGAGATGTTACCCATAACTATTCGGATAAACTGACAGAAACTGCATTACAGGTTCCATGTTATAGTGTTGAAGAAGTCCTGGCTGAAAAGATGCGCTCTTTAATTCAACGTTCCTATACTGCCCCACGAGATTTTTATGATATCTGGTATCTTTCAAAACACTTTCCTGAATTAGGATACCAGCCTATTGTTGATGCATTTCATAAGAAACTTGAATTTAAGGGACTTGTCTTTACAGGAGTTGAGCAACTGATAAATCCAGAAAACGAAAAGTATCTTAATGCAGCCTGGAAGAATAGTCTGGCACATCAGATAACAGGAGAATTGCCTGATTTTGAAACTGTAAAAAATGAATTACTGGTGCTCTTTAAAAAAATACTATCTTAAAACTATGAGGTTGATTAAGACTACCGAGCATATTTATTATTACATTACTAAATCACTAAACCCTGCATCTGATGAAAAATGCTATTGTTATTTTTAGCGGCCATTCTGTTTGCCGGCACCCTGTCAGCCCAGTTCGGACGGGGCCCTCAATTCGAACCGCCACCCGAAGGTTTTAAGCCCGCCTCCACGAACACCTTCCTGTCTCCCTATCCCGCGGTTAACCAGCAAACCCGTGAGGCCATCTTCAAGGTTGTGGCTCCCACTGCCCAGAAAGTCCAGGTCGATCTTGCCGGCAAGGTATACGACATGACCATGGACACAGCCGGGGTGTGGACCGGCAAATCCGACCCCCAGGTGGTCGGGTTCCACTATTATGCCATTGTCATCGACGGGGTTCGTGTGATGGACCGGAACACTGAAGCATTTTTCGGCAGCAACTGGGAGAACTCGGGGATCGAAATTCCCGAGGGTCCGGAAGGGGATTATTACCGCTTCAATAAGGAGATTGCCCACGGACAGGTCCGGTCCATATACTACTGGTCGGACATCAATGGAATGGAACGGCATATCAACGTCTATGTTCCCGCCGAATATGAAACCAATCCCGGCAAAAAATACCCGGTCCTTTACCTGGTACACGGATGGGGTGAGGATGAGAACGGGTGGTCGAACCAGGGACATATGGCCAACATCATGGACGGCCTGATCGAATCGGGGAAAGCCGTGCCCATGATCGTGGTCATGCCCAGCGGCGATATCAAGACCAATTCCAGATGTACGCGAAGCATCGGGAAATGTGACACAGATCTATGCCAATGACCTTATTCCTTACATTGACCGTACCTTCCGGACCTACACAGACCGGGAACACAGGGCGATGGCCGGATTGTCCAGGGGAGGATTTCAGACCAGTCTGACGGTCTCGGAAAACATGGACAAATTTGCCTGGATGGGTACGTTCAGCGGATTTTTCATTCGCGGCGATGACGGAATTGAAACGGCCTTCAATGGCATGTTTAAGGATGCCGATGCCTTCAACCGGCAAATGAATCTGCTGTTTCATCAGCACCGGTACCGAAGAGCGCAGTCCCCAGCAATGGGTGGAAGCCCTCAGAAGTCATGGCATCGATAATGTCGTGTTTCATGTATCGGAGGGCACCGCACACGAATGGCTCACCTGGAGAAGGGCACTCAATGAATTTGCACCCCTGATATTCAGGTAAGAAACCCATTACACAAATATTTCAGACCATGGACAAAAGAATACCGCCCCGCAGGCGGATTTTAACGGCCGGGATGACCGGGATGACCGGGATGACCGTGATGATCGTGATGATCGTGATGATCCTCCTGCCGGCTTACAGCAATAGTGTGAACCGAAAGAGCCGGTGGCGAAAATCCCGGTTTACCTGAACACGGCATACACATTTGAAGAAAGGGCAGCTGACCTGGTTTCCAGGTTATCACTTGAAGAGAAGCAGGCTCTGCTGGGCAATAACATGGCACCGGTTCCGCGCCTTGGCATAAAATCGTATAACCTCTGGAGCGAGGCGCTGCACGGGATACTGGGGTTTGCCAATCCGGCTGTGGGACTGGCAGCGCCCACCTCGTTTCCCGAACAGCGTTGCCCTTGGTTCCTCGTGGGACCCCGGACTGATGCAAAGGGAAGCTTCGGCCATCGCCGATGAGGCCAGGGCCATCCATGCCACCGGAACCAAGGGACTCACTTACTGGTCACCCGTGGTCGAGCCCATCCGGGACCCCAGGTGGGGCCGGACAGGAGAAACTTACGGTGAAGATCCGTTCCTGGTCTCCCAAATGGCAGGGGGCTTTGTCCGCGGAATGACGGGTGATGATCCCCTCTACCTGAAAGCGGTGCCCTGTGCCAAACACTATTTTGCAAATAACAGCGAATTCGACCGCCACGTGAGCAGTTCGGACATGGATGGCAGGGACATGAGGGAGTTTTATCTTGCGCCCTATAAAAAGCTGATCGAAGAGGACCACCTGCCCTCCATCATGTCCTCCTACAACGCCGTGAACGGAGTTCCGACCTCAGCCAGTTCCTTCTACCTGGATACCCTTGCCAGGAAATTGTATGGACTGAAGGGGTACATCACGGGTGACTGCGCCGCCATCGAGGACATTTACACCGGTCATTATTATGTGAAAACGGCCGAGGAGGCCACCGCCATGGGGCTGAAAGCAGGGGTTGATTCCGACTGCGGAAACGTATACCAGAGAAGCACGATTGCTGCGCTGGAAAAGGGGCTCATTACAATGGCCGACATCGACCGTGCGCTTCTGAATCTGTTTACCATAAGGATGCGAACCGGGGAATTTGATCCGCCTGCGAAAGTACCTTATGCACATGTTTCAACCCAACATCGTAAATTCTCCTTCCAACCAGGCCCTTGCAAAAGAGATCGCCACAAAAACACCGGTGCTGCTGAAGAATGAAACCGTGGCTGGAACGACGCGGAAAGCTCTTCCCGTGGATCCGGGTGAAATAAAGACAATTGCCATACTGGGCCCCCAGGCCGGCGAAGTCGAACTGGGACCCTATTCGGGCAGGCCTGCACCGGAAAATTTGATCTCCCCCCTTGCCGGAATTCAAAGCTGGCTTTCAGGGAACGGATATGCTGTTGAACTCCTTCATAGTTCGGGGGGCAATACATCCAGCAAAAGCAACCTGCTCTATGTCGCCGGGTTTGAATTGCAGAGAAATGACGGCAGCGTGACCAAGGTACGATGCCACCAAATACAGTGCCGCATCGGAGGGTATCACGGTAGGTTCGGGAATGGGTACGGTGGAACAGGTCAGGACCATCAACGACGGGTCGTGGACGGCCTATCACAACATCGACCTTGTGAATGCGGATACCATCGGCATCGTTGTCAACATTCCCACCGAGGGGGGGATCATTGAGGTCAGGGTGGGCTCAGCAGACGGGAACCTGGTGGCCACCCTCGATGCAACCGTTGCCTCAGGTGCAAGGGCCGGCGGGGTTTACGGGGCTGGAAGCCTGATGAAGGTTAAATTGAACAGGCTGGGGGTCACCGAACCTCAAACCCTTTACCTGTGTTACAAAGCGCCCGGTAATGCTCCGGTTGCACAGGAAACCATCGACATGGCCCGGACGGCCGACCTGGCCGTGGTTTTTGTGGGGACCGACGAAAAAACGGCGACCGAGGAGGCGGACCGGCTCACCCTGTTGTTGCCCGGCAACCAGGTGGAACTGATCAAAGCCGTGGCCGCAGTGAATTCAAACACCATCGTGGTCATGCAGACACTGGGCTGCGTGGAGGTGGAAGAATTTAAAAACCTGGCGAACATCCCCGGAATCATCTGGGTGGGTTACAATGGTCAGGCCCAGGGGGAAGCCATTGCAAAAATCCTTTTCGGCGATGTGAACCCGGGGGGTAAGCTGAATGGCACCTGGTATCAATCGGTCAACGATCTGCCGGCCATCACCGACTATACATTAAGAGGCGGTCCCGGTAAAAACGGGCGCACCTACTGGTATTTTGACAAGGAGGTCTCCTATGAATTCGGTTACGGCTTGTCATACACCACCTTCGAATACGGCAATTTTAAGATCAGCCAGGACCAGATCAGCCCCAATGACCGGATAACCATCAGCGTGGATGTGAAAAACACCGGGAGTTATGACGGCGATGAGGTGGTTCAGATTTACATGTCCACACCTGAAAGCCCGGCAAGCCTGGAAAGGCCAATCAAGCGTCTGAAAGGTTTCCAAAGGGTTACCATACCCAAAGGTCAGACCAAAACGGTAAGCATTGATGTGAATTGTGCCGACCTGTGGTTCTGGGATATGAACCAGGAGAAGATCACCTATGACCAGGGGAAATACGAATTCGGGATCGGTGCTTCATCCAGGGACATCAGGGGAACGGTAACCGCAACCATGGAGGGAGCATTCAAGCCCGAAGTAAAGGTTGTTACAGCCAGTTGCGGGTCGGTTGTGCTGAAAGCAGGGGAAAGCGCTGAAAGCAGCGTTACCGCTGCCATGACCGACGACCGCTTTTATGATATTTCCAGAGCCGGGGTCAACTTCTCCAGCAATAACCCTGCTGTGGCAGCTGTGGATGAAAAGGGCCTGGTGACGGCAAAAGGGACAGGTGTAGCCACGATCACGGCCCGGGTGACCATCAACGGGAAATCAGAATCGGGCAGCTTCCCGGTGAAAGTCATGCCTAACCTCAACCCGGCATACATTGCTTTAGACCATAAGAAGATCAGAACATTTAGTCCTGATATTGCCCAGTACAGTTACCTGATGAAGAGCGCTTCATCCCGGGTACCCCTGGTGGAGGCAGGTCCGGCCGATCCGAACGTTGCTGTTGAAATTTCACAGGCAGAAGGGATACCGGGGACTGCTTCGGTCTCCATCGTTGATTACATTACCCTCGACAGGAAGGATTACACGGTAAACTTCGGGACCAGATCCATGAGCGATGAGTTTAACAGCCCTGTGCCGGGAGAACCATGGAGCTGGATCAGGGAAAATCCGGAGCATTGGAGCCTGTCAAAACAACCCGGTTCGATGCTGATCACAAGCGATTCGGGAGATATTTCGGAGGCAGGCAACGATGCCCGAAATATGCTGTTGCAAAGTGCCAATACCGACTGGAGTATTGACACCAGGATGGTTTGTTCCAGGAAACCATCGGGATTTTCTCAATATGCAGGGGTGGTGGCTTACCAGGATGACGATAATTTTATAAGGCTGGTCTACCGGGCCAGTTTTGGCAGGGGTGGTTTCGGCAGAAGAGGCTCACCGGGTGAACAGCCCGGATCGGTGGAACTGATGATCGAGAAGGAGGGTGACCAGATGTCGCCGGTTACTTTGGACATGGACGGAATTATAAAGGATAACAACACCTTGATTTTAAGACTGGTGAAAAAGGGCGAACTCTATACTGCCTACTGTTCGGCCGACGGGGAGAATTTTATAGCCGTGGGAACTTCCGGTGTGGTTTTGAAGGATATCAAAGCCGGGTTGATCGCATGCGATGGGACCATGCCTGAAAGATTCAGAGGATTCAGAAGGTTTATGCCCCAAAATAGTGAACCTGTAACCCCGTTCGAGGTGGCGTTTGATTATTTCCATATCGAAAATAGCGGACTGAAACAGTGAGATGATTTTATAACGTGAGAAGAGAGCTGGTTTTATTTAGCGGGATCCTGTTGTTGCTTTTTACAGGCGCCTGGGATGCATTGCCTGCTTCTGAACGGTCACAGAACAGGGCAGGAGGGATATACTGCCGTTGTTCGTTCCGGGGATGGATTTATTGCTGCCGGATCCGGGGGAAGAATCGACTGGATTGCTGCATCGGGGGAGATTATCAAATCTGAAAATCCCGGTGAGGATGCGATAAACAGCCTGCTGGTCACCGGACAAATCATCATAGCCGCAGGAAACAATGGCTATTTGCTGATTGGTTCGGACCAGGGAAACTTCAGAAAGGTTGATATGCGGAGCCGGTGTAAACATTAATTCCCTTACCCTGTTTAAAAAAATGATTGTGGCGGGATGCGATCAGGGCGGATTACTGACAGGAGACGGGACTAGCCCGTTCAGGTTCCGTTCCGCTCGAACTGAAGGGGAACATTGTCTCTGTTTCAGCAAACGAGCGCTGACTGCTACGGGGCAACGGACCAGGGTGAAATTATTCACTCCCGCGACGGGGTGAACTGGGATATTTTCGATTTCAACCAGAATTATGCCGGTTTCTACAAACCCTGCCGGTTTACAAAAGTACTTGTAACCGATAACCAGGTTGCCGTTATCGGAATGCAGGAGGAAGGAGTGCCTGTCCTCTATTTTTCCAGCGGGGGAAAGGTCTGGACAGAAAGAAGCCTTGTTTATACGGATCACCAGGGCATGACCTCATACCTGGAGGATGCGCCCAATGATATATATGATGACCCCCTGCAGGACCGCTTTTTCCTGGCATGCGACAAGGGTAAAATCATGACGATTCCCTCCTGTTCACATTGCAATGAACTCTTTGAATTGGGCTCCGAAAACCTTACGGGCATTACAGCAAACGGAAACACAGTCATCGTTGTCGGGGAAAACGGATTTCTGAAAACGTCATCCCTTCACCTGCTCACCGAAAACCAATGATGAAACCATATAAACATAATTCCATGAAAAACCTGAGAAGTTTCATTTCCGGCCTGGTCATTTTGTGTCTCCCTGGAATCATGACCGCACAGGACCCCGCGGTCATTAAAATTGATTTCGACCGGAAAATCGATTCCATTGATCCAAACATTTACAGCGCTTTTGTGGAGCCCATCCGGACGGTGGTCTATGGAAATATCTATGATCCTCTGTCCCCCCTTGCCGATGAGAATGGTTTCCGGAAGGACTTTATCGATTTGATGAAGGAGCTGAACATTCGCACGGTCAGGTGGCCCGGCGGGAACTATGTGTCGGGCTACAACTGGGAAGACGGCATCGGCCCGAAGGAGCAGCGGCCGGCACGACTGGACCTGGCCTGGCACCAGGTTGAAAGCAACCATATGGGAACCGATGAGTATGCAAAGTTTTGCAGCCTGATCGGTGCCGGGAATTTTTTATGCATCAACGGCGGGACAGGAACACTGGATGATGCGCGGCACTGGGTGGAATATTGCAACGTGGAGAAAGGAACCTACTACTCCGACCTACGGATTAAGTATGGAAATGAAAAGCCGTACAAGATAAAATATGTGGGATTGGGAAATGAAATTGACGGTCCCTGGCAAATGGGACAAAAGAGTGCCGAGGACTATTGCAAGTTCGCACTCGAGGCAGGCAAACTGATTTCGTGGGTCGACAAGGACATTAAGCTTGTGGCATCAGGGGCTTCCCTGTATGAACCAAACAACGACTGGGTGGAGTGGAATGATGTGGTCCTGGACCGGATGGTGGGTAAGATCGACTACCTGTCGGTGCACCGCTATGCCACCGAGGCTCTCCCGGGAGGACGCAGGAACCGCAACTTTGCCGACCTGATGTCGCTGGGTCTCGATATCGATGAAAAAATAGAAACCGTGCAGGCCCTTATAAAAAAGGCAATGGTTAGATCAGGGTCGGACCGTCCCGTCTATATCTCTTTTGATGAATATTCCGGGGGAATGGGCGGACTGACAAGTTCGCTGCTGCTGGCCCAGCACCTGAATTCCTTCCTCAGGCATGCCGACATTGTGAAAATGGCCAACATCACCATGATCACGAGCCTGGCCGGCCATTCTCCCGAAGGCGATTTTAAAAACGAACTGTTCCATACCTTCTACCTCTTTTCAAACAATGCACTGGGTACGTCCCTGGACGTGCACACTGCCTGCGAAGCATACGACAATGAAATTTTCAAAAACATCCCTTACCTGGATGTAACAGCTGTTCTGAACGATTCGGCAAAAAAAGTCATCCTGAACGTTGTCAACCGCCACGAAACCCTGGATATTGAAACCCTTATCGAGTTGCAGACAGGTGATTTCAGCGGCAAAGCCACCGTGCACATTGTCAACTCTGAAAATGTGGATGACAGGAACACCCCGGACAGCACAGCCAATAGCCATTCAGACGGAGCAGCTCAGCTTTAAGGGGAATGCACTGGAATACTCCTTCCCGGCGCACTCCTTTTCCCAGATTGAGATACCAATCAAGTAACCCTGACAGCGATAACCATGAATCCACGGCACACCCTATTGAGTTTTCTGATCCTTGCTTCCCTTGCCATGATGGCTTTTTTGCCGGGCAGGGAGAGAGCAAGGCAACCCATCTACCTGAACACGGCCTATACCTTCGAGGAGAGGGCGGCTGACCTTGTTTCGAGGATGACCCCCGAAGAGAAACAGAGCCAGCTGGGCAATACCATGCCCCCGATTCCCAGGCTGGGGGTCGGCGCCTACAATGTCTGGGGCGAGGCCCTTCACGGGGTCATGGGCAGAAACAACAATGCCGGGATGACCGCCACCTCCTTCCCGAACAGTGTGGCCATGGGATCCACATGGGATCCCGGGCTTATCCGGCGGGAGGCATCCGTCATTTCCGATGAGGCAAGGGGTTTTAACCACGACCTGATTTTCACCCTTACCTACTGGTCACCGGTAATCGAACCGGCCAGGGATCCGCGGTGGGGACGTACAGCGGAAACATTTGGGGAAGATCCCTTCCTGGTTTCACAGATCGGAAAAGGTTTCATCCAGGGGATGATGGGAGACGACCCCCTCTACCTGAAAACGGTACCCTGCGGCAAACATTTCCTTGCCAACAACACAGAGTATAACCGGCACACCGGAAGCGCCGGCATGGACGACAGGGATATGAGGGAGTATTACCTCCTTCCTTACCGGACACTGATCAGGGATTACAGGCTTCCGGCAATAATGACCGCCTACAGCGCCGTCAACGGCATACCCGTTTCGGCCAGTAGATTCCTTGTGGATAGCCTGGCCCGTAAAACATATGGACTGAACGGCTATGTGACCGGCGACTGCGGGGCCATCGATGATATTGTAAGGGGACACCATTATGCTAAGAGCAATGAGGAGGCAGCAGCAATGGGAATGATCTCGGGGGTGGACACCGATTGCGGAGGGGTTTACCAGAACCATGCCCTGAAGGCCCTGGAGCAGGGCCTGCTGACCCAGGGGGATATGGACAGGGCCCTTGTAAATATTTTTACAATCAGGATGCGGACCGGCGAATTCGATCCCCCGGCAAAGGTTCCTTATGCAGGGATCAGGCCCGGCATCATCAATGACCCTTCCCATCACCTTCTTGCCGTGGAGGTTGCCACGAAAACCCCCGTCCTTTTAAAGAACGATGAGGTTACCGGTATGGGCCGGAAAGCATTGCCTTTGCGTCCGGAGGAGATCAGGAAGATTGCCGTGCTGGGGCCACAGGCCAACAAAATAGAGTTAGGCGATTACTCGGGCGAGGTGGAACCCTCGCTGAGAATCACCCCCCTTCAGGGCATTGAAAATTATATCAGGGAGAAGGGGCTGAATATAGAAGTGGTTTCCGGCTTAGGTGCAAATACGGAAAAGAAAACAGACTTTTTTAATATGATTGGTTTTTCGACCGTGCGCAGGGACGGAACCGTGACAGACTATGATGCCGCAAAATTCGATGCAGCGGCAAAGGGCCTGATTGCAACGGAAAGGTTCGGGAGGGTGTCGGTCAGGGGAATCAAGGATGGTGACTGGACCCTCTATCACAATGTGGAGCTGGGCGAGGTGGATTCCATCCGTTTTAACATGACCGTATCCGGGGACGGCGGAGTGCTTGAGGTCAGGGTAGGTTCAGTAAGCGGAAATATCCTGGCTGCAGAGAAAATTGAAGCACCTGAGCAGGATGGCGGATTCCGGGGTTTCGGAAGGCCACGAATGGTACCCGTGAAGATCCAGACACTGGGTATAACCGGTCCGCAGACCCTGGTCCTGGTTTACCGGGAGGCTGAAGCATCGCAAATCGATCAGGAAACACTGGATATGGCAGCTTCAGCAGATGTCGCGCTGATATTCGTCGGTACAGATCAAAGCACCGGAAGGGAAGAATCCGACAGGTTTTCCCTGCTGTTACCGGGCAATCAGAACGAGCTGATCAAATCGGTCTCCGCTGTGAATCCAAATACCATCGTGGTGATGCAAACCATGGGAATGGTGGAGGTGGAAGCCTTTAAAAATAGTGCAAACATCCCGGGGATGATCTGGACCGGCTACAATGGCCAGGCCCAGGGCACGGCGATGGCGAAAATCCTGTTCGGGGATGTAAACCCGGGAGGCAAACTGAATGTCACCTGGCACCGGTCGGTCAGCGACCTGCCCGAATTCAGTGACTATACCCTGAGGGGCGGAGGGGGAGTAACCGGCAGGACATACTGGTATTATGACGGGGATGTATCCTATGAATTCGGATACGGATTGTCCTACACCACTTTCGAGTATGATCATTTCAGCATCAGTAAAACAGAAGTTACACCCAACGATAAAATCACCATTAGCGTGGATGTGAGGAATACCGGAACGGTCGATGGGGATGAAGTTGTACAGGTTTATGTGAAAACCCCCGACAGTCCGGCTTCACTTGAAAGACCGCTGAAACGCCTGAAAGGATTTAAAAGGGTGACCATCCCGGCGGGACAGGTGAGGACCGTGGCCATTGATATTGATTGTGAGGACCTCTGGTTCTGGGATGCTGAAAAAGAGAGGATCACCTTTGACAAGGGCCGGTATGTTTTTGAGATCGGGGCATCCTCCAGGGACATCAGGGGAGAGGTGGAAGCCCGTTTGAGCGGCGACTATACACCCGTGCTCACCACGGTGGTTGCCGAATGCGACCGGCTTACGCTCAGACCGGGTGAGCATGTTCAGACCAGGGTCACCGCGGCCCTTTCCGACGATAGTTTTTATGATCTGAACCAGGCAAAAGTAAGCTATAAAAGCAACAACCCCCAGGTTGTAAGTGTCGATGAAAACGGAAAGGTGACGGCCAACGGAGTGGGAGCCGCGCTTGTTTTTGCGACGGTTACCGTGGACGGAACGAGCATATCGGACGCTTACCCCCTTAAAGTCATGCCCGATCTGAATCCCGGGGAGATTACAGTGAACGGGAAAAAAATAGAGGGCTTTGATAAAGAGGTGAAGGCATACAGTTATCTTTTGAAAAGCAAGGCCGGTGTCCCGGTCGTTCAGGCTACGGCAGCAGGAACGGATATCGCGGTGGATATTTCCCGGGCAGAAGCCATTCCGGGTACGGCTGTGGTCAGTTTCATCGATAACAGCACCCTTGAAAACAACCTCTATTATATCAACTTTGGCGTTCCGTCAGCGGGTGATGAATTCGACGGTGCCTCCACCGGTGACCAGTGGGAATGGGTAAGGGAAAACAAGGCAACGCACAGTCTGTCAAAAATACCGGGATCACTTACCATTACCACCGAGCCGGGAGATATTTCCGAGGCGGCGGACAATGCGCGGAATCTCCTGTTGCAGGGTGCAAATTCCGACTGGACCATCGAAACAAAACTGGTGTGTTCAAGGGTTCCGTCACAACCTGAAAATGCGGGAATCGTGGCCTGGCAGGATGACCATAATTTTGTGAAACTGATGTTCAGGGCGGTGAACAAAACCTCCCGGTCCGGCCGCGCACCCGGAACTGAGGTCCAGCCGGGCACCATAGAGCTTATGATAGAAGAAAATGGCTATACCAAATCCCTGGCAACCTTTAACCTGCAAAAAGAGATCACGGGGAACAACCCCCTTATCCTTCAACTGGAAAGGAGAGGCAGCCTATACACCGCATCCTATTCCCTGGATGGCACCCGGTTTGAAAAACTCGGAAGCGCCGGAATCCTGCTGAAGGATATCAGGGCCGGACTCATTGCCTGCGACGGGGTGATCACCACGAGCATGAGAAACACTTTCTGGTTCGATTCGGATACCACAAAACCCGGAACACCTTTTGATGTTTCCTTTGATTATTTCCGCATAAAGAACAGCGGACTGAAATAGTGACCTAAAACCAAACAGACAAAACCAAGTAAACTTAAAACCAAACTAAAAGATATGAAAAAGAATTTATTTCTCCTGGTTCTGATCATGGGTATATCAGCTACCCTGTGCCTGGCACAGACAGATCAGTCAGCCATCATCGAGGACTTTAAACCCTCATCCGTGAACCAGCCCGGGAAAGAGTACCCCCAGGTAAATTCCGAAGGCCGGGTGCGCGTTCGCATCAGTGCGCCTGAAGCCACAAGGGTGCAACTGGACATCGGTGCTGTAAAGTACGATTTAATAAAAGATGAAGAGGGGGTCTGGACGGGTGAATCTGCTCCCCAGGATGAAGGATTTCACTATTACCAGCTGAATATCGACGGAGCTTCGGTTCCGGATCCGGCAAGCCTTTATTTCTACGGTGCAAGCCGGTGGGGAAGCGGAATAGAAGTCCCGGCCACGGACCAGGATTTTTATGCCCTGAAGAATGTAGCCCACGGCCAGGTTCGCGAGCTTCTCTATTATTCCGAAATCAACAAGAGCCAGCGCCGCTGTTTTGTGTATACCCCGCCCGGGTATGACCAGGATCCGTCGAAACGTTACCCGGTGCTCTACCTGCAGCATGGCGGTGGTGAGGATGAGACCGGCTGGTCCAACCAGGGGAAGGCCAACCTGATCATGGACAACCTGATTGCCGGGGGCAATGCAAAACCCTTTATCATCGTCATGGACAACGGAACCTGGCGTATGCCGGAAGGGACACCCAGACCTTCACCCGGTGAGCGTCCTGCCGGTCCCTGGCCCCCGGAAGGATGGGCTGATGCCTTTATGAAGACCGTGCTCGATGAGCTTATCCCCATGATCGATGCAAGCTTCCGCACCCTGGCCGATCAGGCGCACCGGGCAATGGCCGGGCTCTCCATGGGCGGCATGCAAACCCGCGTCATCACCCTGGCCAATCCGGATGTATTCTCCCATGTGGGGATGTTCAGCGGAGGCAGCATCAGCCTGGAGGATGTTGAAAAGGCACCCGGTTTTAAGGAAAAGGTCAGCCTTGTGTTTATCAGCTACGGCAGCCGCGAACTGGAGAACCCGAGGAGGGGCTTTGGCGGCGATCCCAGGGAGAACACAAATGCGCTTCAGGCGGCTGGTATTCAGACCCATTTCTATGTTTCTCCCCAGACGGCTCATGAGTGGCAGAGCTGGCGGCGAAGCCTTTACCAGTTTGCACCCCTTCTGTTTAATGATTAAGCACCATCCGCTGGATGAAAAATAGATATCCCATGAAAAGAACAATCCGCATGAAGAAGGTTTTTACCAATGTTGCAGCATGCCTCCTCTTTACGGCAACTGCATGCACTCCCACACCCCCCGGTCAGGTTAAAATTGAGGATGGGATATTGCAGGGTTCCGTTGAAGAGGGATTGGAGGTGTATAAGGGCATCCCCTTTGCCAGGCCACCTGTGGGTGACCTGAGATGGAAAGCTCCCCAACCGGTTGAAAAATGGGAGGGTGTAAAGCAGGCCACCGAATTTGGACCCGCTCCTGTGCAGGGCGGAAATCCACCTTCAGGGAAAAGCGAAGACTGCCTCTACCTGAATATCTGGAGCCCCCTGGAAAAAGAAAATAAGGCAATCCCGGTGCTGGTCTGGATCTACGGCGGGGGATTTAGTTTCGGATCCACCTCAGAACCGGTATACACGGGTGAGATGCTTGCCCGTAAAGGAGTGGTACTGGTAAGCATTGCCTACCGTGTCGGCCAACTTGGTTTTTTGGCCCACCCTGAACTGAGCGCAGAAAGCCCCCACCAGGTTTCGGGCAACTATGGCCTGCTGGATATGATCGCAGGCCTGGAATGGATACAGAAGAATATCAAAGCCTTTGGCGGCGACCCGGACCAGGTTACCATCTTTGGTGAATCGGCCGGAGGAATCGCAGTAAGCATGCTCTGTGCATCACCCCTGGCAAAAGGCCTGTTTCACGGAGCCATTTCGCAAAGCGGCGGTTCCTTCGGTCCTTCGCGCCCCGTCACTTATCCGGGTGAAAACCTGAAGCGCCTGGCCTTTGCGGAACAGGAGGGAGTGGCTTTTGCCGGGCAGGCCGGTGTATCTTCCCTTGCCGGGTTGCGGCAAATGGAGGCAGATTCACTTCCCGGTGGATGGGGAATGGGCAGCGCCTGGCCCATTATCGATGGCTATGTGATCCCCGACGACCAGTACAGGTTATATGAAGCCGGGAAGTACAACGATGTGCCTGTCCTGATCGGGTACAATTCCGACGAGGGAGCAAGCTTTACAAGGGAACGAACAGCTGAAGCATACATTTCAGGAGTGGAACAAAGGTATGGCAAATTTGCAGAAGCCCTCCTGGAAGCCTATCCAGCGCAGGGAGACCTGGTTCCGAAAACCGCCCGCGACCTGGCGCGCGATGCAGCCTTTGGCTGGCATACATGGAGCTGGGCGCGCCTCCAGTCCCGAACCGGAAATTCGAAGGTGTATTACTATTATTTCGATCAGCACCCCGACTATCCGGAGGATTCACCCCGGTACGGCTATGGTTCGCCCCACGGTCAGGATGTGGCCTATGTATTCATGCACCTGGACCGTTCGAATCCTCAAACCTCTGAATCTGACCTGGAGATTTCCGAAGCCATGGGCACCTACTGGACCAACTTTGCCAAATCCGGCGATCCCAACGGGGAAGGGGTTCCCTCATGGCCGGCCTTCAGCGAAGCAAATCCTGAAGTCATGTATTTTGGCCCGGATCCCCATGTGGGACCGGTTCCCAGCGCCGCATCGCTTGAGGTACTGGATGCTTACTTCCGGTGGAGGCGCACACCCGAGGGAGAAGCCTGGGTCGGGAATTAGAAAAGCCTTGCGCTGATTTCGGTGCCGCGGCAATGTTTACTACATTTCAGTGTAAATCTTCTATTACAATTTAATAGAAAGATCGAGCTGTCCTCCAAGTCCGAGTTGGACAATTTTCTGAAGGGTAGAAAGACGAACCTCTTTCACGTTATTTTCTATCTTGGAAATATACGACTTGGTAGTCCCTACCTTTTCTGCAAGTTCAGCCTGGGTCATTCCTTTTTCAAGCCTTGCTTCATGTAAAAGGATTCCCAATTTGAAATTCTCGTAACCGTTATCAAGAGCATCTCTCGATTCGGTTCCTTTGACTCCGTAATGCTTATCCTTAAACTCATCAAGAGTCATTTTATTTTTCGGTCTCATTTTCATATTCCATCCTTTATCCTAAGAGCTGTTTCAATTTCCTGCTTTGGAGTTTTCTTTGCTTTCTTCTGAAATCCATTTGTAAGGACTATAAGCTTTCCTCTATCGAAAAAGCAGAATATCCGAAAGATATCACTTCCAAATTTCACTCTTATTTCATAGAGCCCAGGTGAAGATTCTATATGCTTCAAATAAGTCTCTGGAACTCTATCTATATCCTCAATCAAATCAAGGGTCCAGATAATTTTAGCCCTGACTTTATCTGATTGAACTACAAAGAACTTCTCAAAATAGTTTTTATAGAATATGATCTTTCTATATTTCTTTTTTGAGGGCATCGCTCAAAGATACAAATAGTTTCACTATAGTGCAACACTTATTGAGATGATTAATACGAAATAGCATGAGTATTTCCCAAATCATTACGTAATCAATGAGCATCTCTCGATTTCTTAAACTCATCAGGAGTCATTTACTATAAAAATGTTAGTCCAATTTACCTGTTCCTGGCGTCTTTTAGCATCTCGCTTATAATGAACATTTGTGCTCTCTCTTCATATTCATTTCGGCTATCTGTTCCTATTTTACCATGTTCTTTTTCGATAAGTTCATCGAATGTTTTTATACCTGAATAATCTGTCATGACTTTTTGTTTTTAAGTTCAAATTAATCAAGGGATATTCAACAGCAGGCTGATCTCGCAACCGGCGGTGATCATGGCGCCCAGTCCGCGCGGGTCGTGGTCGAAGCACTTTCGACCGGCGTAGAAAGCCACATCGTCGCCGATCTCGGTGCCGCGGCAGATGTCCACAACGGTTCCGTCTTCTTTGATTTTTTCCTGAAGGGCGTTCCATCCCCTGAGGGCCTTTTCGCCATACTCTTTCTTCAGCCATCCCATGCGTGCACCGCGGGCCATGGCCAGGGTGAACATGGCGGTACATGAGCTCTCCTCAAAGGTTTCGGGGTGGTCCAGCACCTGGTGCCACATGCCTGATGAATCCTGCATCGAAGCAATGGCCTCCATGTGGCTGCGGTAGATCTTCAGGATCTTTTTATAGGAGGGATGCTTTTTGGGCATGTAGAGCAGCGCCTCACTGGTGGCCCATGCGATCCATCCGTTGGCCCGGCCCCACCGGACGGGGGTGTTCTCCTGCTGCTCGTTATACCATCCGTGAAAGTAAAGCCCGGTCCCGGAATCGCAGAGATATTGATTGAACTGGATCACCTGGCGTGCCACCTCGTCGTAAAGTCCCTCGTCACCCGTGATCTCAGCCATCCGGAGCAGGAGGGGAACGGCCATGAAGAGGTCGTCGGCCCATACGGTGGCCGGCCTGGGTTCGGGCCGGCAGAAGGTGAGATCCTCCAGCCGCTCCTGTTTATTTATCACGTAATCAAAATTCCGCTCCAGGAGCGGCAGGTATAGTTTAGTACCGGGATCGATCCTTTGCAACTCCGCGAACGGTAATGCCGGTCCGCCCGAATCATCCAGCATGGTCATCCGGCTGATGCGGTGATAGCTGCCCCGCACAGCCTGGAGGTTGAAGTACTGCCAGCGGAAATAGTCTTCGTTTTCAAGGATATTGTCGGCAAAAGACTTTACAAAATCAAGGTATTTATCATCACCGCTTGCCTGGTAGAGTGAGAGGATCGCCAGCATGGTGCCCCCGTTGGCATAGTTCCAGTCGGCATAGGGATCGCGGGTAAAGGAGGCATTCCCGGGGATCACCAGCTGGCGCAGCAGGGGGGGCTCCTCCATCTGCCAGACCATCGCTCTTTTCCCGGCGGTGTAGTAGTCACGAAAACCCTCCTCGGGAGGGAATCGCTGCTCCATCCCGTTTTTGGTTTCAGCGCTCCAGCTTTCCGGCGAGGGTGTCCAGGGCCCGTTTGTAAGCCAGTGGATGTATGGAGTCTCCGCAGTTGCAGGCAGGGCACTGACCTCCGGCAGCTTCTCGTCCGCTTCATTCACCGGCAAAACCACCACGGTACTTACATACTTTCCGGTGGCACATTTAACAAGGAGGGTGTTCTCTCCCTTAATCCAGCTTACCGGAATCTTCTCTGCAAAGCGATAGCGGTTGTAGGTGTACTCCTGCCATTCCAGATGGTCTGAACTCCCGCGGAACAACTCCCTGCCGTTGACAAACAGGGCAATCTCTCCCGAGAAAGCCAGTCCCACGTAACCACCGGTGTCCTTATCAGCCTGCAAAACAGCCCGGGCATAGGTGACCCCTTCTGTCATCCCGGAACCATCCTTTTCAAGGGTGAAACGTATGATCCCGGCATTGAAGGTCATGGGCACCATCTCATACTCAAAGCGGGTCTCCCGGATCACCTTGTCGGCAATGCGGCGGGTGGTCTCCAGTGCACTTTCCCGGGTGCCTTCCAGGGCAGGTTCCTGTGCGCTTAGCACGGAGATGCCTGCAAACAGGGTCATCAGAACGGCCATGAGAACGGCCATGAGCTTTGCGGTGAGATGTGTGACTTTCATCGGATGGTTGAGGCTGTTCATGCTCTTTTACTTAGTGATTGTGATACCGATTTCAGAGGCCCAGGAGGTCAGGGCCTGACCACTCTTTGCCATGGGCCACTGTGAAAGGTGAAGCTTTAACCCGCCGGGATCACCGGTGAAGCGTTTTGAAAGCTTTTTTGAAGAAAGTGTCAGCAGGTATCCATCCGCTGAAATGCCCTTGTAATCCAGGGTCAGACCGCGGGTTCCGTCCCCGATGCTGAAGCGGGTCGCTTTCAGCGAAGCTGTATCCATGGGCAGGGAAAACCAGAGCTGAAGATCCTTTTTCCCCACCTTTACCCGGGTGATCCGGGGCAGCTCTGCATAGGGAACCTCCACTTCCGGTTCCATGTACCGGAAAGGAGCGCCTTCCACCCTGTGTTCTCCCTCCCAGGCGCCGATATCAGGTGCCTTTCCCTTGTGGGAGAGGATCAGATCATCGTTTTTTCCCATGTCGATGCAGGGAGAGCCCTCTTTCAGCCTGAAATCCAGCGACAGGGGATCGCGGAAGAGCGGATCGGCCACGATCCCATGCGCTTCGTGACCGGCCGAAAGCAGCAGGTGGGGGAAGGGCACATTGGAACAGTCGTAATCGAACTGGTTATCCAGCCCGAGACGATAGATCCCGAAGGTGTCGGAAGCTTCCGAGTAACAGGCGTTGTTGAAATGACGGAGGTGGTTGTTCTTCCAGACATTCCGGGGACTCCCGATCATGTCGAAGTCCACCTGCCAGCTGTTGTTGAAGATGTAAAATGGGAGCGAAAGCGAGTCCTGGCTGCTGGAGATCTTGAAGACGGTCCACCCGTCCTCCGAACCGGGCATGCTCATGGCGGTGTTGCCATATACGTAAAGCATTCCGCCCCTCACCTCGGTCAGGGAGATAAAGGCGTGGCCGTTGACCATGGTATTGTGGTAGAAGTGAAGATTCAGCACGTGTACCTCCGGCTCCAGCACATTATCGGAGGTGTTGAAGATGGTGTTGCGGTAAATCTCCCCGTTGGTGCAGGCCAGCAGGTCGGTTCCGACATCCTCCATGGTGGATAGCCTGAAGGCGTTGAAGGTGTTGCGGATCACGTTGTCGCGCAGCACGAAAACGCCGCTGATGCCGCTCCCCTGGAAGATGCTGCCATTGTAATGTTTGTGAATCCCATGGTGGATCTCCTCCCAGGAATAGTCGCCCTCGTGGGTCCATACCCGCTCATCCTGTTCCCAGGTGCAATGCTCAATCAGGAAGTGGTGACTGCCGCGGCCCGTGGCATAGAGGGCCCGCTTGCCACCGTAAAGCGTGCAATTGCGAAGCGTGATCCAGGAGCTGTTTTCGACCCTCACCAGGTCGGTCCAGCAGTTGCGTATTGTAAAGTCCTCCAGGGTGATCCAGGAACAGTTCTTCAGGTTGAAGGCATTGTTTAACAGGTACATGCCCGGACCGGTTTCCCCATCGATAATGGTGCCGGCGGAACCCTCGCCCCGGATCACGACCGGGCGGTTCGCTTCGCCATGCAGGTTCTCCAGGAAGTATTTCCCGGTGTAGGTGCCCGCGGCGAACAGGATGGTATCGCCCGGTTTTGCTGCAAGGAGCAGCCGGGTCACCGTTGCATGATCCATTCCGGGATCCACCCTGGTAATCCCCTCCACTCCCGCCGTGAGCCACAGCAGCAATGCCACTGTCCACATCCATCGCATGATTGCCGTTTTGATCCTCATGCCCAAAGTTACTCAATGGTATAATTAAAAACGATCTCTTCCGTATCATTCTCCCCCGGAACGACCGTCATCACGATGGGACAGGCCGTCAGGGCGGGGTAGACCGAGCGGTACTGCGACTGATCAATGCCTGTGGAAAGGGTGGCATTCCCCGAGATAAGCCTGAAGGTCACCCTGGTTTCCCCCTGCCGGATGGCGACGGTTCGTTCATCCTCCTGCACCACCCTGGTGCCCGGGTAGGTGATGATTGGTTCGATAATCCGGACCGTATCCCTGCCTCCCGTTAAAGCGAAGGGTCACACCCTTTTCCACCGAGAGGTCCCCAAAAAGGTAGCGGCAGCTGTAGTCCACACCGCCACCGGCCTGCTCCCGGTTTTTCATCCTGCCCGATGCGGTGATGATAAATTTCCCCTCCTGCTCCTGCCGGGTGACGGTGGCGTCGAACTCAAAGAGATTTGTGTAGTAATGCTCCGCAGGGTGGGTATCGCCTCCTTTCCGGCTGTCGCTTGCCCGGGTGCTGTATTCAATCCGCGGGGTGAGTGGCCGTGTTTTTTCGTCCACCACGGGGAAGCTCATGGGCTCCCAGCGGTGATACTCGGTCGGGGAGGAGGCCTGCAGAAAGCCGTAACCCTTCAGCCAGAGTGCGGAGATGGCTCCCCCCGTGGGCCGGAACATGTACTTGCTGAGCGCCCCTTTCGGATCCTTATAGGTGTAGGCGGTTACCGTGGCCATGAAATTTTCGGTCCGCACCCGGGTCACATCCAGGGTGGGGAAGTGCTCCATACCGGGCCGGTCGACCGGGAGGGGGGGAGCGGCACCCTCATCGGAGGTGCACAGTGCATGGGCCATGGCCAGGTTCTTGGCTTTGGCGAATGTGGGGTAAATGCAGGGGGGAAAGGCGAGGGCTTCCCTGTGCAGCGGTCCGTATCCCACAAAACCATCAACCATGCAAGCTCTTCAGGTACTCCAGGTTGCGCAGGGCGGCCGTGCGGTATACCGGGTCGGTTTCTGCAAACAGGCTGAAAAGCACCTGGCTGCCGTCGGAGGTGGCACCGCCATAGCAGGTCCATTTATTGGACCGGATGCCCCACGAGCCATCCATGGAGCCGTCGGGATTGATAAACCAGAGGTGCCGTCCGAGCGACTGCCTGCACCTTCTCCATCACAAAGTCATCACCCGCTAATCCGGGCATAGAGCGCCAGTCCCCACAGGGACATCTCCATATTGTAAGTCAGATCGACCCCGTATTTTACCCCGTTCACCCGGCCACCCTCCCCGGTGATAAAATGGTCAGGGTCCATCATCGCCACCACCTGGTGTGCCAGGTTCCGTGCTTTGTTCTCATAGACCGTGTCGGGAAGCAGCTTGTTCAGCACCGCCATGGTGGCCGCCGTGGTGGCCACATAGTTGATGCTTGCAAATGCGGGTTCCATCACCTCCGCCAGGTAGTCCCCGGCTGCCATCATGGAGCGCTTCCAGTTCTCTTTTTCATCCTCACTTAGATACCTCTCCAGCAAAGGGAAGGACTGGGCCATCATCAGGAGCTGGTCGGTGGTGGTGCCGGTCCACTCCTCGGGAGTCTCTTTCCACGACCCGTCGGACTCCTGCTGTGCGATCAGCCAGGCGCCAAGGCGGATGGCGGCATCGCGGCAGGTTGTATCGCCGTTAAGGCTGAAGTGGTAAGCAAAGGGATAGACCGCCTCGGCTGCCCTGGTATGGTAGAGTTGGCAAAGGGGACACCAGAGCGCCCCGTATGCTTCGTCCGCCGTATCGGTCACCTGCAGCGTTAACAGGGTGGAATCGAGGCTGAAAAGTGTTTCGCCAAAGGCAGCCTTCATGGAAAATGTCCCGGCGCCATCCGGCTCCTCCATCCGGCTTTGAGGATGCCGGCAGGAAAGCAGAAGCAGGGCAAAAAGCGTAAAGCAGAGTGGCAGGTATCTCATGCTGCCCATTTGGGCTATTTCTCAGTTGCATGGGCGCTAAACTACAATTTTATCCATTGGTAATTCATCAAAAACATGCATTATCAAGCCTGTTTTACCTATTCTTCTTGTTGAAAGGAGTGTTATATTTCGCTGATTCTGGATCGCAATTAATATTCTTTCAGATTCTATCGTTCTGTTACAGAAATATATAGATGATTTATATCCCGTTAATAGAAAAGGATTTAGTTTCATAATATATGTTACATAAAATATGTAATGTACAAATATGGAAAAACGATGATTTCTCAAAATAGAGTTCAGGGATTGCTGTGCGGGTTAAGGCTGTTGAGGTGGGAGGTGTTTTTTTTGTGGTTGTTTTTGGCCGTCCCGGTTTTTTGGAACGGGGTGTAGGGTGAGAAAGCTGGGGTCTGGCCCTTTCCTGTTTTCCTGCGGTTGTAATTGTTGAATGAGAGGTAGAAGGCATACCAGACAATAATCAGGATCATGGGGAGGATACTGTAGATGGTGCAGTACAGACAGGTGAAGTTGAAGAGACAGTTGTCGGCGGGGTCTTTACGGTCATAATAAACCGGGATGGTTTTTCCCGGTTTCAAGACATAGTCCGGGGGACCCAGGGTCATAACCAGGCTGTCGCCCACCGGGAAGAAAACCTCACTGGCAAAATATTTCTGCAATTCGCCAAACATATCCGCCTTTCTGCGCATGGTGAACTGTTCGACGGTTCCGGTGACCCGCTCACCAAACGAGAGCAGCCGCCAGTGCCTTCCCACTGGCAGTAAGACGATCAGGACCATCACCCCCCAGAACAGGATCTTGCTTATGTTGTAGATTTTCAAACCGTTATGGTTTGGACTCAATTTTCGCGTGAATAAGTTTGATCAGGACCTCATTCATATTTTGAACTTGTTCTATTAATGGTAAGACATCCATCTTCTGGAAATCTACAATTACAGAATAATCACTCTCTTGCCTCCAATCCATCAGCTGGGAAAATAATTTTCCATGGGCGACATCAATGATATTTGTTTTAACGTAGAGTTGAAGAAATTTAGTCTTTAAACCCTCATGGGTTTTCGTAGTTATACCATCAAGTGATAATAATCCTGTTACTAAATGAAATAATGAATAGTATAGTCTGTTAATACAGGATCTCCAACTTCCGTTTTCAGCTAAAAGAATTGCATCCCGAAAAACCTCATCTGATCTGTCTTTCCGGTATTGAAGATATTCTGTAAGGGAGGCGGTCATGAGATATGGATACCTTCTTGTCTTAATACTTTTATAAAGAGGCGTATGAACATGCAGGGATTCCCAATCAGATTTTGAGTAGATTATGGTTGAGATGGGTTCGCCAACTTCCAGTTCGATTTGAAAAATTTCATCACGGTATACCCTGCTTCTATAGCCCTGTTTTTTTTTGGCTGATTAATCAAAATAAGAATGTCCCAGTCAGATTCGGCATGTGCCTGACCACTGCGCGTGAGAACCAAATAATATTATCTCGGCATCGGGATCGTGATTTTTAATCCTGGTGCCGATCATTCCGGCAATATCCGATTCTCTTTTAGTCATCGTACAAATATAGGTCTCTTAAGCAAATGCTTTGCAATTTGATCTTGCTTATGTTGTAGATTTTCATTGGTATCCGTGGATACCCAGGTAATCCATGACCGCCTCGTCGCCCTGAAGCGGCTGACCGGGAACCGGATGATCCGGCATCGAATACCTTCAGCTGGTCCGGTTCAAGGATGGTCACGAAATCTTCAATGGTAACCGTTGTCATAGGGGATGGCTCCCATGTCGAGACCCAGGTGGTGACCCAGGAAATTGTAAGCCGCTGACCGCTTGGAGGGCCCGTAGTCGTGCATCTCCAGGGGCAGGTGGACATTCTCCAGGCGGTTCTCCGCATCATAGAGCGCATAGACCTGCATGATATAGGGAAACTCGATCCGTGGTGTATTGCGCGTCCAGTCGGCCCCGTCGGAGACAAGCATCATGGGGCGGGGCGCGCAGAGGGCGGCGATCTCCACATTGTTGGTCTGGTGGTGATCACTCCGGTGAACCGGCATCCCGCTTTCACAAACACATCCGCCGAAGAAATGGGCCGATACCTGCACCACTGGTACCGAGACCGTAATCCGCGGGTCGATGGCTGTAAGCATAAAGGTCTGGGTGCCTCCGCCCGACCCGCCGGTCATCCCGATCCGGCCGGGGTCCACATCGCCCCTTGAGAGCAGGTACTCCAGGACCCGCTGACTGTTATAGGTCTGCAGCACCAGGGCAATGGGCATCTTATGGGTGACCTGTTGCGACTCCGCGTAACCCACCATATCGTAGGCAAAGACAATGGCGCCCATGCGGGCCAGCGCGGCACACCTGATCTGCACATCGGGCAGAAACCGTTTATTGGCGGCATGACCGTGCGGACAGAGCACTGCCGGGTTCTGATCCGCGGGAGTGAGGGGGTGTATAGAGGTTCCCCGTGATCCAGAATCCCGGGAAACTCTCAATGGCGATGTTCTCCACCGCGTAGCCATCCATCTCCCGGCGGTGATGGATCACCGCATTGAACCGGCCCGTTACGGGCGGCATCTTCTCCAGCTGCATCCCATCGATTATCCCCTGCCTGATCACAGCGGCCCGCGACTCCCAGGACTCCAGGTCGTTCCAGGAGGATCGAAACTCCTTCATCTTCTTATTGGCCTCATCCTCGCTCCAGTAGGCCCCCTGGCAGAGCACAGGTTCCTGGGCGGGGAGGGGATGGAGTACCAGGAAGAGAAGGAAGAACAGGAGGGCACGGTAAGAATGTTTGCGTTGGTTCATCATTAAGGTTTTTTAAATGATCGTTTCAGAATTTCTTTTTTGGTAAATTACAAAAAAATGTTTTGCGCCCTCCATCCTGACCCGATGTAATACCTTCAAGGTGATGGTGAAGCCCTTCAATCGGTAATACCTATTTATGAAACGCAGGAAATTCATTCAGACTACAGGCTCAACGGTTATGGGCAGTGCCCTGTTCCCGGCCATCGTTCCTTCTGTCCTCCCGGGAAAGGAATCCAACGGCCCGCTGCCGGAAACCGCTTCCGCGACGGACAACGATTTTATGTTGGAAGCGCTGGCCGACTTCCCGGATGACGCCCGTTTCGCCCCGGAGCCAATCGGTGCGGCACATATTGACTCCATGATGCGCCGGCTTTCCGAATGCGGGGTACGCAGGGTGAGCTGGGGGTATTACGGGGACGGACGGGGCGGGTTTCTGACACCGGCCTGTGAACTGGAATACTCGGATTCTGTGCGGACGTACCATGACAGCTTCAAAAACGTGGCACTTACGTACCAGCAATTGGGACAAAATCCGCTCCTCGCGGCTGTTCAGGCTGCACATAAACATGGGACTCGAGATCTATGCCTATTACAAACCCTATGAGACCGGGATGATGACCTTTCCTGAGGGATCCACTGAAGCCGCGATGTATGGACGGCTGGGCAGGATTGGCGGCCGGATCGCCTGGGTGAATCCCTTTGTGGCGGACCACCCCCATCTGAGGATCAAACGGCGTGAGGATGACCTGCCGCCGGATTTGACGGGAGAAGACCATCGATACAATCAAACTGCGCAAGCGCGACGCCTCACCCACCCGGATCACCCGTGAACATTTGCAGATCTGGGTGAGCGATCTGAACTACCGGTACACAGCGTGCAGATATTCCTTTTACGTTTGCTGAAACGATCGAACCATCTCCCGCGGATATTTATGAGCTGAAAAGCGGGGAGATCGTTGTAAAACGCGGGGATCCCCAGAGGGTGCTGATCCTGGGCGGACTGAATCTCAGGGATAAGTATGTGCTGGTCACCACCGATTTCACGGATGCAACGGGTGATTTTGAGAACACCGACCTTGGCATGCTGGAGGCCTATGATGAGCATGGCGGGCGGATCCCGGGCGTGATCGCTTCCAGGACAGCCATCTGGTGTCCAATCCATGGTCGATTTCCGAAAATGGGGATTGATGTTCGACACCGGGTATAACGGTCAGAAAATGCACCTGGATGACCCCGAAAGCGGATTCGTCGCCTTTGCCCGCGGGCGCAATGAATATGTCACCGGGGCCCTGTGTGAGACCGAACCGCAGGTACAGGAATTCTGGCTGAGCTGCATCGAGGGGATACTCGACCAGGGAGTAGACGGCATCGATTTCCGTGAGGAAAACCACAGCATGCACACCAACCACCCGGAAGATTATGGCTTCAACGAGGTTGTGCTGGAGAAATGCCGGCAACTGGGAATATTGATTTACCCACCATAGCCAGGGTACGTGGTGATGCCTACACCGAATTCTTAAGCAGGGCAAAGCAGCTGATCAACAGCCGCGGCAGGAAGATGCGGATAAACTTCCAGATCGACTGGTACAGGCCTGATCCTGCACGGTGGAGACGCCTGGCCTATCCGGCCAACCTGGATTTCCAGTGGAAGCGGTGGATTGAGGAAGGCTTGACCGACCAGGCCGTGTTAAGGTTCTACGCACTGCCTTTCAACTCCATATTTGAGGATGAGGTTGCGCAGGATCTGATCAGGCGCTGCGGGAATAAGGGCATCCCTATCACGGTAAACCGCTACATTGACCGGTCCCCCGACCTCGCCGGTGAATTTTCGCAGGTGAAGACCGACGGCCGGTTTTCAGGTTTCATCCTCTATGAGACCTATAATTTCCTGCAGTTCAAAACAGGAGGGGAATGCGGGATATCCCTGCCGGAGGTAAAAGCATTAAAGGATATTTGATTTAACCCATGAAAACAAATAAAGATGAAAAACCTCCTGGTGCTGCTGCCGGTGGTGTGGATGTTATCTGGCCTGTGACCGGAACGAATCAAACTTTACCCTCTGGCAGTTCCCCCTGCAATCGGATTGGGTCGGCAACTCCTACGTGTTCCTGACGGACGACGGAAAGGTGGCTGTGATGGATGGCGGAATGGCCGAGGAGGCTCCCTATCTGAGGGGATTCCTGGCCGCCCTGGGCAATGAAGTGGAAGCCTGGTTCATCAGTCACCCCCACAACGATCACTTCGGGGCCCTGAATGAGATTCTCCTGGATCCGGGCGATATCAAAATTAAAACCATCTATCATTCAGAGCTTCCGGAGTGGTATTATCACAAGTAGGATACCTACTATGACAGTCTCACCGACGATTTTTACCATAAGCTGCATCAGTCCGGTATACCGGTTGTAAATTATACCCAGGCGGGTGCCATTATCAATATCGACCAGACCAGCTTCAAAATCCTGAATGTGGTGGATACCAGTATTACCTTCAACATTTATAACAACTCCTCCATGGTCATTAAGGTATGGGATAACAAGAAATCCATGCTCTTCCTGGGCGACCTGGCGGAGGAGGGAGGCGACTGTGTTCCTGAAAGGCCCTTTCGCGGATGAGCTGGATTGTGACTATGTACAAATGGCCCATCATGGTCAGAACGGAGTGAGCAAAGCGTTTTACAACGAGCTTTAAATTCAGGGCATGTCTCTGGCCGACACCCTTGTGGCTGTATAACAATGACCGCGGGAGAGGGATACGATACAGGTCCCTTTAAAACCATGGAGATCAGGGAGCTTGTGGATTCGCTCGGAATCAAGGAACAATACATGCAGTTCGAGGGGCTTGTAAAGATCACCGGCTGTTCCTGATGCTTTTCGGATTAAGTATGGAAGATTTGGCGACCTTTAAAACTGAATTATAATTCTTAATAATCGTTGAGGCGATTTCCTGTCCCTCCCTGAAATACTGCCTGGTTGCTTCTACCGGGGTTGTTTTCTTAAATTTATTAAGCGTCTTCAGTCCCTCCAGATACACGTACATGATTCTTTTGCCATGGGTATGGAAATACAGATTGATGTAGGTTTCCACTCCGAACCTGGTATTCCGGATTTCATCCAGGATGGGCAGAATGTCGGTTTTCCGCAGTACCCTTTCTCCCGTAAAGGCTTTAAAGGGAGTAAGCTTTAAATTGATAACTGCTGCGGCAGTATGGCCCAGTACCATATCGGCCCTGTTTTCCATGACGGGCAGCAACATATCCCGGAAATGCTCTCTCCGGATCCCGGTGCTGTCAGCGTCAAAGAACATCAGTATATCGCGGGTAGCATTTTCAATGCCAACGGTCATGGCATAACTTTTCCCTTTGTTTTCAGGAAGCCTGATATAGCTGAAGCGGATGGTCTGGTTCAGCTTTCGCAGCAAAGCCTCGCTGTTGTCCCGGGAACCGTCATCAACCACGATGATTTCACTGCCCTGGTTATACAAACGGCATGCCCGGACCACATCACAAATGGTTTTTTCCTCGTTGAACGAACAGATGATGATCGTCAGCTCATCCATATTTTTGATTCAGGCCTAGCAAAGTTACAGCATGGATGATCCGAAGTCAATAGTTTTCAGGTTTTGGATCCCGAATTTGAGCCGAAACCAAACTCGTATTTAGTCAAAGGGATAAAAATTATCTGGCTGTTATACAATTTTGGTGCTTTTCATCTAAAAAAAATTCATCGACAGATATAAAATATCCAAAACAACATCAAATCAGTTAATAACTGGATAAAATTTATCTATTTGAGAATATCGACAAGGACGTTAGTAGATACCAGAAGGAGTATAACAATTTTTTGACATATCACCTGTCGCAACCCTGTATCACATCCCCAACCTTCAATTCAATGAACAGGAATAAGCTCCTATTCAGTGGTGCCGGTTTCAGGTTCTTTCACCTCGCTCCAGTTTTCATGCACTGAGAGCCAGTCGTTGTTGTCATACCTGAACACCGAAGTGATTTTCCAGGGCGGGGCCAACTGACCGTCGAAATCCCCCTGGTACCGGTAAGTAAGGACCATCATATCCCCATAGAATTGCCAGTGAAAGGCGCTCAATAAGGGTTTGTGGGGAGGAACCTGGCTTGCCAGGTTTTCCAGGTAAACTTTAAACTGATCCTTGCCCACAAGAAGCTCAGGTGAGGCAATATCATCCATGTAAGTAATGTCCGGGGCAACCATTTCCGTGTAGCCCGTACCATCACTCTTGGCCCAGCGTTCTGCTGCATTTTCAATTTTTTCTTTGATGACTGCCATTGCATCATCCTCGGTAGGTAAAGCAGGTTCTGTCACGCAGGAGGTAAACAGTAAGGAAACGACCATGAACAAGATCCCTGAGTTTTTCATTGTGTTAAGGTTTAGTTTATTAATTGTAAGAAGTTACTATAAATGAGTACCAAAGTCAACATTCCCGGCATCATTTATTGAAGCCCTGTAATAAAGCCCCGGACTGCAAACAGAAAAATCAAGAGGAAGAGATTAAAATGGTTTAAAATGTGATTTTCAGGGAACATTTTTTTACCTTGAAGGTCTTTGTCATGAATCCAAACTATTCAAACAATTCAAACCATACAAACATATTAACCATATTAACCATCCTAACAATCCTAACCTCCCATTCCCATGAACCTCAGTAATTTTATACCGGCCAGAACCGCCGGACTGTTTTTGATGACGGCAGGACTTCTCCTTACAACCTCTGGAATCCAGGCAATCAACCCAACCGATACCCGTCTGATGAACCAGCCGGCCATCAGCGACACTCATATTGCGTTTATTTACGCCAACGACCTCTGGGTGGCCAACCTCGACGGAAGCCTTCCCCAGGCGGCTTACCGTGGATGAAGGGAGTGGAATCGAGGCCCGTTTTCTCACCCGACGGAAAGCAGATTGCCTTCAGCGCAGAGTATGACGGCAACATGGACCTGTTTATCCTGCCCGTGGAAGGAGGGATTCCAAAGACGGCTTACCTGGCACCCCGGGCGTGACTTTGCCAGCGGTTTCACCGTCGATGGGGCGAATGTACTGTTCCTCTCCCAGCGGGCGGTTCACACACGGCGTTACGCCCAGCTCTTCACCGTGCCGGTGGAGGGCGGCTTCCCCATGCAGCTGGAGATTCCCAATGCCTACCATGCCTGCTACTCGCCCGACGGATCAAAAATGGTTTACAGCCCGGTTCCTGATGCATTCCAGGAGTGGAAAAACTACCGGGGCGGTACCATTTCGCAGGCTCTGGATCTTCTCCTTTGCCGACAAGTCGGTCGTCGAAATTCCCAAGCCCGAGGGAGGATGCAACGACATTTGTCCCATGTGGATCGGGGAGACCATCTACTTCCTGAGCGACCGCAACGGCGATTTCAATCTTTTCTCCTATCACTATTTCGAACAAGGAGATTCAACAGCTGACCCGATTTGATGATTTCCCCGTGATCAGCGCCCACAACCATGGTCGAAGATCATTTTTGAACAGGCCGGTTACCTGCACACCTTCGATCCGCAGAGCGCATCGGCCTCCAAAGCTGACTGTGGGCATTTCAGCCGACCTGCTGGAGCTGAGGCCCCGCTATGTAAAGGGAGGTGCATTATATCCGAAGTGCCGCGAATCTCCCCCTCGGGAGCCAGGGCCGTATTTGACTACAGGGGCGATATCATCACCGTTCCGGCCGATAAGGGCGATGCCGCGCAACATCACCCAGACCACGGCGGCCCATGAGAAGTTCCCGGCCTGGTCGCCCGACGGGAAAAGCATCGCCTATTTTTCCGATGCCTCGGGCGAATACGCGATTCATATCAAGGCACAGGACGGACTGGGCGAGGAGCGTGTGATCACACTGAACGGTACCGGTTTTTACGGCTATATCCAGTGGTCGCCCGACAGCAGGAAAATCAGTTACTCCGACAATGGCAGGAACCTTTACATCCTCGATGTGGCCTCGGGAGTTTCGAAGAAGATCGACTCCGACGAGCTCTACGTTCCGGGTCCGCTTCCGCTACATGTTCGGTGACTGGTCGTCCGATTCAAAATGGATTGCCTATACAAAGGTAACGGTACCTTTTATCAGCAGGTAGGCTCTACTCGGTGGAGCAGGGGAAGATCCTTCGCGGTGACCGACGGTCTGAGCGATGCCACCGAACCCGTATTCGACCGTGGGGGCAAGTACCTCTACTTCCTTGCATCGACCGATGCCGGTCCGGTGATCAACTGGTTTGACCAGTCGAATGCCGACATGGAGATGACCCGCTCCGATCTACCTGGTCACCCTTCAGGACGAAACCCTTTCACCCTTTGCCAAAGAGAGCGATGAAGAGGAGTTGAAGGCCGGTGATGAAGAACCGAAAGCCGGTGAGGGCGACCCGAAGGAAGAGACCGTGAAAGATAATAAGAAGAACAAGGAGGTGACGCCAAGGCCGGAGACGAAGAAGATGAAGGAGACAGCGGAAGGAGAAAAGCCTGGTACATCGACATGGAGGGACTCCATGCTGCGGATTATCGATGTTCCCGTAGAGGCGGCCGATCTCTCCAACCTGGTTTGTGCCAAGGAGAATGAGATCCTCTATCCAAAATCCGAGGCGGGCAAACGAACCATGCACAAGTACAGCCTGGAGGATCGCAAAGATGAGGAGGTGGCCGAACTGGACTTCTTCCTGGTCTCGGCCGATGGAAAGAAGATGCTCTACAGCAATGGTCCCGTCTGGGGCATCTGCGATGCCGGGGCCAAACCGATACCCGGTGAAGGGGTGATCAATACGAGGGACATTTCGGTGAAGATCGATCCCGCTGGCCGAATGGCCCGAGATCTTCGACGAGGTGTGGCGGGTAAACCGCGACTACTTCTACGATCCGGGCATGCACGGGTCCGACTGGCCCGCCATGAAGGTAGAAGTATTCACAGTTTCTGCCCGATTTATCGTGCCGTGCCGACCTGAACAGGGTCATCCAGTGGATGTGCAGCGAACTGGGCGTGGGTCACCACCGGGGTGGTGGTGGCGACGACCGCATCGACCGGGAACCGGTAGAAGGCGGTTTACTGGGGGCCAGACTTTGCGGTGGAGAACAACCGCTACCGGATCACCAAAGTGTTTGAAGGCCTGAACTGGAACCCGAAGCTGCGTTCACCCTTAACCGAACCCGGGCTGAACGTGAAGGCAGGTGAGTACCTGCTTGCCGTAAACGGGGTGGAGCTGACCGCGGCAGATGAACCTTTACATGCCTTTCGAGAACAGCTGCGGGCAGGATCATGGAGCTTACCGTGGGTCCCCGTCCGGATACCTCCGGATCGAGGACGATAAAGGTGGTTCCCATCGGCGATGAGAGCGAGCTGCGCAACCGCGACTGGGTGGAGGGCAACCTTCGAAAAGGGTGCATGAGGCCACCGGCGGTCAGGTTGCCTATGTCTACGTGCCCAATACAGCCGGAGCCGGACATGACTATTTCAAGCGCTATTTCTTCCCGCAGGCCAACAAGAAGGCCATCATCGTGGATGAACGGTACAACGGGGGCGGATCGCTGGCCGACTACTACATCGACATCCTGCTGAGGCCCTACCAGGCACACTGGAACATGCGCTATGGCAGGATCTGAAGTCGCCCAGCGCATCGATCCAGGGCCCCAAGGTGATGATCATCGATGAGAATGCCGGATCGGGTGGTGACATGCTGCCCTATATGTTCAGGAAGTTCAAGGTGGGAACCCTTGTTGGTAAACGCACCTGGGGCGGCCTGGTGGGCGTACTCGGTTTCCCGGAACTGATGGATGGCGGATCTTTTACGGCACCCAATGTGGCCATCTGGACCGAGGATGGACGGTTTTATCGTGGAGAATGTGGGTGTTGCCCCTGATATCGAGGTGGAGCAGACCCCGGCCGATGTGATCGCCGGTCGTGACCCGCAGCTGGAAAAGGCCATCGAGGTGGCCCTGAAGCAGCTGAAGGAGAACCCGCAGCGAGAGCCCGTCCGTCCGCCTTATCCCATCCGAGGACTGAATTAGTGCACAGGGACAGGGACAGTGCACAGGGACAGTGCACAGTGCTGTAGGGACATGACAGTGGACAGTGCACAGTGCTCAGGGAAGTTATATAGAATGAAATGATGTATCGAATAGTCCTGCTTATTCCCATACTGTTCCTGGCGCTTTTCCAGGCGCCAGGGCCTTTTTGGTCAGAATCCACTGATTACGGCCCTGAAGGAGACTGTGGCAGCCGGGGGATACCATTGCAATCCCCGTTCTGCCCTATCCTGTTCCGGAAATCTCCCTCGAGTCGAACCGGACCATCACCCTGGTTCATGAAGCGGGCCTGCACCGCATCCCGGATGCTGAGGCATCGGGCTTATAAATCGAAGGTGGACTCCCTGTTTAGCCGATGTGGACCTTTTCCTGTCCGATACCCTCTACCAGTCATTGAGCGGGTTCAACCGCAGGGACCTGGACAATGCCGGGGACAGGGTGAACCTTTACCTGAACCAGATATCCGTTGAACAGGAAAAGTTCAATAAGCATTACAAAGTTCTGGAGACCGACCATGGCACGCTGGATGCAATCCGGAGAAAGGTGGCAGCTTACCAGGGACCAGCCCGGAGGGGCAAAGGTGCCGCCAATCCTGAGAGGCCGCATCGACAGGTCCATTCAGAGCATCGATTCCGTTGGAACCATCCTGCAGGGCGATATGCAGACATTGTTGCTGCTCCAGGACCGGATCATGGAGCGGAACAATAGGCTGCTTGACCCTGAAAAGCAACATTGCTGCGGCCAAACAGCAGCTGAACGAGAGCATGTTCACAAGGGATATGCCAGGATTTTTCACGGACCTGTCGAGCTTCAGGGATCCGGGCCTGTTCCCGGATCATCTCCAGGCGATCAGGAATGCTTTTGAAACCGATGTGCGTTATACAAAACGGATTTTTCATGTCGTTTTGAAATTCATCATTATTCTCTTTATCGTCCTGGTCAGTTTCCTTTACTGGTTCAAAAACAACCATGCCAGGATCATCTCGACCGGACGGGCGGAGCTGACAGCGGTGCAAATGAAACTGATCCAGTCACCCGTACTGGTTGCCCTGTTTGCATCGGGTATCATCGTCCGGCTGGTATTCCCGGATATTCCCTATACAGCCAGGGTGATCAATGTCCTGGTCCTGCTGATTCCCCTGGTGATCATGGCGATCCGGTTTTTTGGCGTACAGTTCAGGTCCTGGGTCTTCTGGCTGACTGTTGTTTTCATGCTGGCCCTGCTGTATGAATTGCTTTATGCCCCCGATATCCTGCAGCGGATCCTGATCATGTTCCTATCGGTCGTCAGCCTGCTGATTTACCTCAGGCTGGTACTGCATCTGCTCCAGCTTCAACCTGATTGACAACAAGAGGGTTTTCAACCTTGTGCAGAACACCGGGTATGCAGCCGTCGCGCTCCAGGTGATTGCCATTATTGCAAATCTGGCCGGCGCCTTCCACCTGGCCGAATACCTTACCCTCGTGCCCATCCAGGTCGCTTTCCTGGTGCTGATCATTAAGATCCTGATCAGGTTTATTGACCTGATATTCTACCTGGTACTGTCCAGCACAGTTTATGCTCAGGCTGAATGTTGTCAATGATTTCTTCGATACGATCCGTACAGAAGAGCACCCGCGTCGTGAGCCTGTTTTTCTGGTTCTATTTCGTGGTAAGGGTGCTGCAGATGCTCCGGGTCAACGAAGATTTTTTTGCATGGGGGAAGAAGGTGTTTACCGCGAAAAAGATGATTGGTGAAGCATCGCTTTCGCTGCAGAGTATTGTTATTTTCGTGTTTGTGATATGGCTTTCCCTGTTTCTTTCGAAACTGGTGAGGTTTATCCTGGAGAAGGATGTGTTTGTGAGGGTGCAGGCATCCAAAGGCACCCCGGGTACGATCATCATGCTGGTGAGAATCGCCATGATCACGGGTGGTTTTTTCCTGGCCGCGGCCGCCGCCGGGATGGAACTGACCAATCTTTCCATCGTCCTGGGGGCATTCTCGGTGGGTATCGGCTTTGGCCTGCAGAATATTTTCAACAACATGGTATCGGGTCTGATCCTGGCCTTCGAGAGGCCCATTAACGTGGGCGACACCGTGGAGGTGGGAGAGGTGATGGGGACTGTTAAGAACATCGGCCTCAGGGCCAGCAGGGTGAAGAGTTTCGACGGGGCTGAAATGATCGTTCCCAACGGGATGCTCATCTCGGACATCTTGATCAACTGGACCCTTTCGGATTCCGACCGGCGCATGGATATCAGGGTGGGTGTGGCCTATGGCACCGATCCCAGAGCGGTGATGCAGATCATGAAGGAGGTGGCCAGGCAGCATGAACTGGTGAGGAAGGAGCCCGAGCCCATGGCATTGTTTATCGATTTTGCCGAGAGTTCACTGAATTTCAGGATGCTGGCCTGGGTCGACATTGAAAATAAGCTAGATGTGGAGAGCGAGTTGAAAATGGCCATCAACGCACGGCTGAAAGAGGCCGGCATCGAGATCCCCTTCCCGCAGCGCGACCTGCACATCCGGTCGGACGATACAAAACCGAGGCCCCTCTGAAGAACACTTCGGCACCTCTTTCCAGGAAATCTCAAAAGGAATAAAATATTCCCGGCCCCAATCGTCTGATAAAGCAGAAGGCAATGACAAAGCGATGACCGCCGCAGAGACAAAGCATATCGAAAAACTGGTAAAACAGGAGGAGGGACGCCTGCTGGGCTTTATCCGCAAACGGGTCGACCGGGAAGAGGACGTGAGGGATATTGCCCAGGATGTGTATTACCAGCTGACGGTCGGCTTCAACGACATCCGCTCGCTTACATCGGTCACCTCCTGGCTGTTTTCGGTGGCGCGCAACCGGATCACCGATTTTTACCGGAAAAAGAGACCCGAGCGGCTTTCCGACCAGGTGGTGGCCCGTACGGACGGGGAGGAGGACCCGCTGATGCTGGAGGATATCCTGCCCTCGCTCACCCCCGGTCCGGAGGATGAGTACATGCGGGAGGCGGTATGGGAAACCATCGAGGCCTGCCTGGACCGTTTGCCGGCACCCCAGCGCGAGGTATTTGTTCTGAACGAATTTGAAGATCTGAGCTTTAAGGAGATCTCTGAACGCACCGGTGAGGGGATCAACACCCTGCTGTCGAGAAAAAGGTATGCGGTGACATACCTGAGGGAACAGCTAAGCGCATTGTACGATGAGATCAAAGGAACTGAACAGATAGAGGAATCAGAACAGGTTACAGGATAATAAACAGGTTACAGAATAATAAAGAGAAAGATAAACTAAAAAACAGACATAAAAACAGGATAGTCATGAACACAAGAAATGTTTTTAAATACACAGGCTTTGGCCTGCTGGGCATAGGGGGACTGATCCTTATTCACCTTCGTGGTGATGTGGCTCTGGAACTGGCTGGTGCCCGAGTTGTTCAACGGACCGCAACTGGGTTACTGGCAGACCCTCGGACTGCTGGTCCTCTCAAAGATCCTTTTTTCGGGGATCGGCGGCGGCCACAGCAAATCGTACCACAGGCACCCCTACCAGTTGCACTGAGGAGACTTACGATCAGAGGTGCAAGAGCCGCTGGCGGCAGAGGTACGAGGAAAAGATGAAGGAGAAGGAGGCCGGCGCCGGCGCTCAGATCTGAAAATCACTTTTGGGGATGGATGTAATTTTTCAGGCTGTTCACATAGTCTTCAAATGCATCCATTCCCTTTTTTGTGATCGAAACCGCGGTATTCGGGTAGTTGTTTTTGAAACTCTTCCTGACCCTTATATATCCGGCCGTTTGCAACTTTTTGATCTGGATACTGATGTTACCCGATGTGGCACCGGTTTCATCCCTGATGAAGTTAAAATTCACCTCGTCCACCGTCATTAAAATCGATACGATCGATAACCGCAGCTGCGAGTGCAATATGGGGTCCAGGTCTTTAAACATTCTCTTTTCTTCGGGCATTGTTCAGTAATATTCCGGGTATTAAAAATGCCACCACGGCTCCCAGCATCATGCTGAATCCATGATAATCCCTGTCTAAAAAGAAGGAACAGAGGCCAATCAGATTCATGATCACGCCTCCGATGATAAGGGGCCGGAACCTGATGGACGATCCGGCAACAATAATCATCAGGGCCAGGAGGATTATAAATACAGGGGCCATGGCATCTCCAAGTTCGTCGGAAAACAGGAATCCCATTGTCATGAGGTTCATGCCAACCGCCCATCCCAGGCTTCCCAGGATTACACCGATGAGGGTTTTAGGCGCATTTTTCCTTTTGTATTCTTTCCAGAAATAGAAGGCTGTATAAATCGCTCCAAGCGGATAGAGGTAAACCGGGATCATCATGTATCTGTACAATTCCAGCAGGGAGAGCAAATACTGGCTCCCGATTACGATCAGCATCAGGGAGCCCCAGAATATGAAAGATGTGGCCATTGTCCTTGAACCGGTTCCTGGTCTCCTCTATGGTCTTTGAGATCAGCAACAGGCTTTCTTCGGGTGTGAGTGTTGTTTGTTTCATTTTTTCAGGTTATGAATTAAAATTGATGCTAATGTAAACAAGTTTATAATGTAAACCAAATATATTTAATTATTCTTATTAAATTAATGTGTCAAAGTGGTTACTGTTTTACGAAGGTAATTCCCCTGGTGCGTCCATTTGCCAGTGTAAATCCATTCACCCTTCCGGCAGGATCTTTTACGAAAGCCAGTTCACCAATGAAGAAAACATCACCCTTGTAAACATCCTCTTTTAAGACCGAGAGTTCGATCTCCTTTGTGTTCCTGATCAGGACCACAAGGGTGCTGTCGTGCACTTCCAGTTTATACAAAACATCAAGTTCCTTGCTGAAATAGCGCCCCTCAAAACTGAGCAGGGTTTCCAGCGAGGGCTCGTAGGGAGGTACAGCTTCCAGCTTATATTCCGTTCCGCCCTGGGAATGCACTGCACCTGTCACCTCACCCCGGGCGTTTGTATGAAAGATGATACTTGCTTCAACTCCCTCATATTCAAATTCATTCTGTGACACGGGAGTCAGGGTGGCCTCGGGCTGACCCTCCGTTTTCATTTTCAGTACGCCATCCACTACGCTGTATTCCAGGACTATGCCCGCGCCTGCCAGGATGTATCTCCCTGAATAAGTCTCCAGCAGCTCCACGGGAACTTTTACCCCGTCGCTTTCCTCACCCTCTGCCTGTGCAGGTTTCCCGTCATCATCATCTTCCTCTTCGGGATTAAAATCATTCTTAAAAAAAACATCAGCCAGTTCTGTGGCAATCCGACCGGATGGAAAAGCCGCATTGTTGCTCATGGCCACCACCCCGGAATTAATTTCGGGGTAATATTTTGCAAAGGTCCTGTGGGCTAAGTCTGCCCCGCCATGGGAGTAGGATAAGAGCCCCCTTGTCTTATCCACTTCGATACCCAGGGCATAGGTCATGGTATCCCCATTGTTCAATGTATCCAAATTCACCATCCGGTCTATGAGCTTCCTGTCGCCCACTACCGGATCGTTAAAGTTGTTCATCCACCGTGCAAAGTCAGCCGGGGTGGTATAGATACCACCGGCACCATAGGCGGCATAGAGATCGCCCGTTTCCTTATACCCCATGGAATCCAAAGTATAACCCATCGATGCACCGGGAATGATCGTGGCCGGATCGCTCCTTACAACCGTGGAGCTCATGCCCAATGGTCCGAACACATTTTCCTCCATGAACTCAGGGAACGGCATCCCGCTGATCCGCTCCACGATCTCGGCAGCCAGGATGAAGGCCGAGTTGTTGTAGTTGAACTCTTCTCCGGGTGCGGCCTGCAGTGCCTCCTGCCGTTTCAGGATCTCGATCACTTCCTGGCGCAGCAGTATATCCTCGTCCTTCCAGCCTGTCATGGGCATCAGGTTGTACACCTCGCGGTAGCCATTTGTGTGGTTGAGCAGGTTTTTGATTTTCACCACCTGGCCCAGATCGGGTAGTTCGGGAATATGCAAACGCACATCGTCGTCCAGGGAAAGCTTGCCCTGCTTTTCAAGCAGCAGTATGGCCATGGCGGTGAACTGCTTGGAGACCGAACCAATGTTGGAGGGGGTATTCACATCATAGGGGATCCCATAAGTGAGATTTGCCATTCCGTAAGCCTTCGAAAATATGAGCTCCCCGTCACGAATCACTCCGACCACTCCCCCCGGAACATCCTCCCCGGAGTAAGGGTACATCAGCTGATCGGCCCTTCTGACAGGATTGACTGCCACCGGCTCCACGACTTTCAGTTCCAGGGTATAATCCCCTTTTTTCTTTTCAAAGGGGGCGATCTCCAGCATATACCTGCCAGCCTCACTGGTCTCAAACATGAACTTTTCCGGTCCGATGGCCGGTCCGTCAAAACTGGCCAATGATTTTCCCGCGGAATCAAGAAGCGAAACCACCACATCCACGCTCACCTGTTCACAAATCCCATAGATGTGGGTATCCGCAGAAAAATCGAAGAAGAAGGTGTCGGGGGTTTCCACTTCCAGCGATCCTTCCACCCGTTCTCCCACACTGATATCACCGGTATAAGTTACAGTATCATTCATGTTGCAGGCAGCCAGGAATAAGGCGCCCGCCAGGATAAGGGCAGGTTGTTTCATAATCATTTTCTTTTTATGGGTTCATATAAGTTTTAGAGAATAGTGAATTTACGATTTATTCCACATGCCAGTCAAGCCATAGGGCCTAATTGGTCCAATTTTTGTACCTTTGCAGCCAGTACCGGGGCTGAGCTGGATTTGACAGCGGGGTAAACTGGTATGTAAGCATGTCGAGCGTGGGAATTTGGCTCGTTAATCCCAGGTTTCACAACAATAATTGGCAATACTAATTATGCTCTCGCAGCTTAATTTTACAAAGTAAAATTAGCCTAATCCCGGTCTTAGAGACTGAGGACGAGATGTTCCGCTGCTGTTTCCTCCTGGTTGGCAGTAGTATATGGGGCACAAGCAAAGCAAGGATAGCCGTTGGGAGGTCCCGGCCCCGTGGCGAAATAAAGGAGACTAAGGATCGGGCTCGTAGCCAGTCGCTGGCCCCCTCTCGAAAACCAAAGACCGGATAAACATGTAGAAAGCATATGGGTTTCTCGTTTGGACCGGGGTTCGACTCCCCGCAGCTCCACAATCAAGACAACACTACCTCCCGCCAGGGAGGTTTTTGTTTTTCAGAGCGGAATGCGGAGCTCGCTCCAGCATTCGCGAAGAAAAACAAAAATACCATTGCGAAGCAATGTAGTGGAGTATTGCAGAATGGGAGCAAGGGGCCGGTGAGCGCAGCGAACACCCCCCGCAGTTCCACCCTGAACCACATTCCAACGAGTGTGGTTTATTTTTTTGCAACCACTGAAGCGCAGTTATACTCAGCGTTTCCGCTACTTCAAGTAACGCAAGCGAAAGACTATCAAATGCACATCATGATTTGTTATTCAAAATAACAGGTTAAAGCAAGAACTAATCAGGCTTTGATTGGCAGTATTAAAGTTAGTGTAATGAATTTTAGTTGATTATTGATATCAACTTTTAACCTTCAGTGACACCAATTTAATACTGCCATATCTTAGAAATGTCATGTTGGACAAACACATTCACACTCGTGACATTCAGGACATTCGTCTCTGTCGCAACCAATAATAGTTATTGATAACATTAAAGCCAGTAATAATATATATATCTTTTTCATAGTTACATTTTTATGAGAATGTGAAGTAAAGGGAAATCTAAGACCTGTGAACTTAATCCTGAATAAATAACTGTTATTCTGGGGGTTGCCATACGGATGGGGAAATCCCTGAAATAACATTTAGATTTCTTGACTTTGAAAGATTTTGATTTATTATCACGCAATAATCTGTGTTATTACCAATTGAAAGAATCTCATCTTCATGATTCTCTTCGACCAAATGAATAGCAGAGTCAGTTAAATACTCAGTATTAATCAATGAATGTAAATTCCATTGATTCATTGCTGCCTTACTCAAGAGTAAAACAGACAAAAACACAAAAGTTAATATGATTATCCTCTTCACCATTCAATACTCTATTTTGAATCTATAATCATTCTTTCAAAATCGTGAATTGCTTTTAATGAAATTTCCGTTCCAGTTTCTCCATTTCCTGCATAGTCAAAAGGATTATCGAGGTCTTTAATTAAAAGAAACATATATGATATTAAGAAAGTTATCAGTAAAGTAAGAAAGAGAGAAGCATAAAATGGCTCAATTTTAATAATAAGAAGACCAAATACAGTCAGAAATCCCATTGCTTCAACAATTGCATAGGCAGACCCAACAAACTCGGTATCTCTTATTGTATCGATTCTCATAATCATTTTACGGATATTATTTTGCTCATTCTTCATTTTAATTATGTAATTCGCCTGAATACCCTCTTTTTCCAGTGCAATAAAATAATCATTCATTGAACTAAGTTTGTCCAAGAGAACTTTAATTTTCGCTTTTTTATAGAACCAATCCTTCAAAGAACCGATAAAATCCCTCTGAAATTCTATCAATTCTTTGGCTGCCTCTGAGTCTTTCCCTTTATGAATAGTCAATGCATCATCATAAAGATTTCGTAACACTGCAGCAAGTTCGCTTGGTAACTTTTCGCTCTCCTTATAATCAGTAAGGACACCTGAGATTAAAAATCCAATAAGGAAAATTGTGCCCGCTACTAAACTTGAAAACAGTGCATTTAACTCCATCACTTCAAAACCAAATTTATGTGTGCCAAACTTTAATGCGGTCACTAAAATAATTAATGGCAATATTTTTATTGCTATTGACCATTTTTGTTTTATTCTTTTGATAGATTTCATATTTGAACTTATTATTCAGCAAAACGTTTAAAAAATTATTACCGATTTCCACTGTTTGCCCACCTTATTTCCAAAGTCTTCCAACTTTTTAGGGAAATCTATTGATGTTATGGTTACTACATGTAATTAAAGTGTTGCTACCATTACTACTATAATTAATTTTATTACAACTGCAACAATAAGCAATACCTTGACTTTGGGATTGTTCTGCCATTTTTTTAAATATTGATACTTCATTAAATAAAAATTATGATTGTTAATGTCTGGAAATAATCATCTTGCATATGCTGATGGTCATGTTCTTGTTAATTATATTTATTATGAAATAACATCTGCTTGCTTATCTCCTTCCGATTGAAGGTGACGACTATCCTGTGGTTCAGCATGAATAGATATTTCACTTCTGGGGATTGCTTCACTTAAATCTTTTTCAATTCTATCGCATAATGCATGCGCATCTGTAAGATTTGAGGCTGGACTTCAGGTGAATGTTAAATTTTATAAATGTATCCGCTCCTGCAGTCCTGATTTTGAGACTATGGAATTGGAATACTTCATCATAGGTCTTCAATATTTTTTCGACTTTCTTAATTGTTTCCTGTGGTGCTTTGTCAAGAAGAACCTCTGTTGCCCTTTTCCCAAGTTTATAAGAAACAAACAGGACAATTAAGGCAACAAATAAGGCAGCAACCGAATCAGCAAAGAAAAGTCCGAAATTGGCACAGATAAGACCTAACAAAACAACTGCCGAACTCCAGATATCAGTTGAAAAATGCAGGGCATCCGCTTCAAGAGCCTGACTATTGTATTTCTTTGCCACTTTGGAGAGTGCCCGTGAACGTGAAATATCAATTATAATTGAACTAATTACAACTATATAACTCCAAACAGTTACTTCTATATGGGTTTTACCAGAGGCAAGCCTTCCAACGGCTTCGTAAATAATCCATACACAGGTAATAACCAATAAGATGGTCTCGATAAATGCAGAGAAGTTCTCGATTTTACCATGTCCGAAATTATGTTCTCTGTCTGCTGGTTTATCAGAAACCCTGACCGAAAAGAATGTAATTACTGCTGCAACCAAATCGAGTCCCGAATGCAATGCTTCGGAAAGTATTCCCAAACTGCCAGTCAGAATACCAATGACTAATTTAAAACCCGTCAAAAAAATTGCAGCAAATACCGATATGAGTGCAACCCTTTTCTTCTCCTTTATCATAAGAAAAAAATTAAACAATTATACCTAAAATGAAAAATGAGTAGTGGTTAGGAAATTTTTGGCGGTTGCCAGATTTTTGAAAAATAACTGTCTGTGAAAAGAAGATTATTACTTAGCAAGGAGTCTTTGGAAACTGCAGGTCTATATTGGTTTGAATGTGAATCATTGCAGAATACTTCATCTTCAAATGTATGATTATGTGAATGTCCAGAGTGCTTTGAAAAATCAGGACACTCACAATGCAGAATAATATTGTTTTGTGAAATTACATTAAACGAAACAAAATCAGTCATTAACAATAAAAATGTAACTGCTAATGCAGGATAAATTATTGATTTTGTCATTTTGCCCATGTCTGCAAAGATAGCATAATTTTAAAAATTGTTCATGGATTAACATACATCTGATAAACTGAGAAAGGTAACATCTTAGCACTCAAATCAAAGGTATTCGATTATTGATTTGTCATGGTAAAATATTTTAAAGGGATGAGTGTGGTTCTTTTTTTACAACCCTCGCAGCGCAGGTATAATGAGCGTTTCCGCTACTTAATGTAACGCAAGCGTGCATATAATGAGCAAACGAATAATTGCTACTGCGCAACTCTCATGAATTCAACACTTACACAGCAGTAAACAGTTCTGCAACTGCCCCCCGAAATGTTAAAAAATGGTCAAATAGAATTAGCCAATTCTTGCACCTATACTTCAAACTACCCGATTTGGGTTAAGAATTGGCTAATTTGATGTTCGCAAAACCGCATGGAATCTTGTTTATCGACTTTGTTAAATTTAAACGATTTTCCTATGGAAGCAAACATTAAAATCACGTTCTGGATTAACAGGACAAAGAAGAACTCAAAGAATCTTGTGCCAGTATACCTGCGGGTAGCACATAATTACGAAAATTTTTCAAGAGCCACGGGTATCAGAATACCTGTTGCAGATTGGGATAAGAAGGCAATGAGAATCAGAGGCATTTCGTCAGAGGTTATTACCGCCAATGCCACCCTTGATTCATTGAAGGTAAAAGTGCTCCAAGTTATTAACCAACTCAATGTAAGCGGGAAACCGTATAACATCCACACCATTCAAAAAGCACTTGATGGAAATGAAATTTCTCAACTTACTGTGCTGAAAATTTATAAGGAACAACTTGGTGAAATGAAGAAACTTAAAGGAAAGGACTTCGCTCCAGCCACCATTATTAAATACACAAACACACGTCTACGGCTGAAGCAATTCATCAGATTCAAATATCATCGAAGTGACTTGTTCCTGTATGAATTGAATTTCCAATTTATGAGTGGGTTTGAACCCTTCCTGAAGCAGAAATACAATAACTCAACCACAACATGCTACAAACATTACCAACGCTTTACACGTGTCGTCCATCAAGCCATGCACAAGGGGTATATCGAGAAATTCCATTCGAGAACTACAAGATAAAACTGCCGAAGAAGAAGATTCAGTACCTCACACAAGCAGAACTCGACCGAATCAATCAGTGCGATTTCAAGGTGGAACGCCTGAATATTATCAGAGATATTTTCATTTTCGCATGTTACACTGGTCTTGCCTATGCGGAATCAGAGTCCCTGACTCCCGATTGCATCACAACTGGGATGGATGGAGAACTTTGGTTAAATATTCATCGAAGGAAGACAAAAAAAGAGTACCAAGTTCCCCTCTTCCCACGTGCACTGGGAATTATTGATAAGTACAAGAACCATCTCATCTGCCTGAAACGGGGTAAGTGTCTGCCCGTTCCCTCGAATGTCAAATTCAACACCTATCTGAAGGAGATTGGTGATATCGCTGGGATTCCGAAGAGTAAACCACTTGTTACCCATCTGGCAAGAAAAACTTTCGCCACCACTGTTGCCCTGACCAACGGGATGAACATCGGAGTGCTTTCAAAGATTCTTGGTCATAATTCTATAAAGGTGACACTGGATTCATACGGGACAATTATTGATGAATTGATGCTCAAGCAGACCTGATAAAAAAGTCAATCAAGATTAGCCTTAATTAATATTACACAAATAATAAGTATGGTTATAATTTTGCCGCTTTAGCGGTAAAAGTCGGATTTATTTGTGAATTTTGATAAGAAATGACATTATATTACTGCCATGACAGTAAATAAAAGCCAATTGCTTGCTATTTTAGAAGAAAACACTTAATTTTACCGCTATAAAGGAAAACAATGGAACAATCTCAGGAATTAGCAGAAGTGATAAGGTTGCATCGAAAGGCAGCCAAACTAAGCCGTGTACAGTTAGCAGAGCTTGCAGGAGTTGGAAAAACTGTGGTTTACGATATTGAAAAAGGCAAGGAATCCGTACAATTGGACACATTACGAAAAATCCTGAAGGTGTTGAATATAAAGATTGGTTTAACAAGTCCATTAATGGATAATTTAATAAAGCAAGGAAATGAGAAAGGCTAAAGTATATGTAAAGGGAAGAGAAGCCGGAACTCTTACTGAAGTTGTACAAGGAAAGGAGTATGTATTTGAGTACCTTGATGGCTATGATGGGCTGGAAGTATCCAGAACAATGCCACTGAAAGAAAAAGTCTATATGTTCGACAGGTTTCCACCATTTTTTGAAGGATTATTACCAGAAGGAATTCAATTGGACGGTTTATTGAAATTAAAGAAAATTGATAAGTATGATTATTTTTCTCAGTTAATCGCTGTTGGCAATGACATGGTTGGTGTTGTAACAGTAAAAGAAGTATAAAATGAATCGCTGCCCGATAACATATAATCCTTGTGGAGATAACCGTTACAGTGATGCGGGACTTAAACTGCTATCAAATGAATTGACTTCACTTAAAGACCTTGAATATACGGCAGAAGAACAAAGGAAAGAAGCTTTTAACCGTGCTTCTAAGATGTCAATACAGGGTATACAGCCAAAACTGAGTGCAAGATTAAGTATTAAAGAAGAGAAATTCGACATTGTTGATACAGGTGGAAGATATATTCTAAAACCTCAGCATCAATATTTCCCAGAAATGCCAGAAAATGAAGACCTCACAATGAAGCTTGCAAATGAGATTGGTTTAGAAATTCCACTTCATGGCTTAGTATGGTCAAAAGATAATACGCTGACATATTTTATCAAGCGATTTGACAGGAAAGGTCAAAACGACAAAGTACCTGTTGAAGATTTCGCTCAATTGGCAGGACTCAGTCGAGATACGAAATACGAGTATAGTATGGAAAAGATTGTTGGGTTAATTAATAGCTTCTGTACTTTCCCTGCTATCGAAAAGTTAATTCTGTTCAAACTGGTCATATTTAATTATCTGATTGGAAATGATGACCAGCATCTTAAAAATTTCTCTGTCATAACCGAAGACGGAAAGGTTAAGTTATCGCCATGTTATGACCTGCTCAATACTACCATAGAGTATAGGAAACCTGATGAAGAAATTGCATTGCCCTTAAAAGGTAAGAAGAAGCATTTAACATATCATATGCTTGTAAAATACTATGGATTAGAAAGGTGTGAATTAACGAATAAAAGTGTTGATAAAGTTCTTGAAACTGTATCATCCGCAATTCCAATATGGAAATCGCTTATCAATTCAAGTTTCTTGTCAAAGGGTATGAAAGTAAAATACCTTGAGTTATTGGAAATGCGTCTCAACAACCTAAAAATTACATAGTCTTGAAGGATGATTGTGGAGCGAATTTTATTTCACCATTATCAGGCATTTCGGGAAGCTATCAGGCATTTCGGGGAGCTGACAATGCGAAATATTTGTTAAAAACTAAAAACTCTTAGTAACTTAAGCGTAATATTTTATATACCTAAGGTCATGAGTATCCCAACAAATATTATGAAAGAGCACATAGAAAGTGCAATAGCAGAAATAAATAAATCAAATATACCTGGTGAAAGATTGTCTTATCAGTATTTTTTAAAAGTCGGGGAAAAGATGTTCCCGCCTAAATATGTTGTCAGCATTGCAAATAAGTATGCTAATGGGGAGGAATTGAATAGTGAAAGTTTTAATGCAATCGAGGCAAAAAATTTTCTTATTAAGTTGGGATTTGAAATTATTGAAAAGCAGTTAACATATTATGATCAGTTACTTAAATTCCTTACTCAAGCTAAAACAAATGATTTAACAACCTCACATTATGAGGACTCATATTCGAATTTGAAAGTTAAGGTAGGCTTTGGCCAGGGTAATCAAGCAAGAGTCCCATGGATTGCATTTTTAAAAGAGAGTCAAACTGTTCAGAATGGGATTTACCCAGTTTATCTATATTTTAAAGAAAAGAAATTATTAATTCTTGCTTATGGAGTTAGTGAGACAAATCGTCCATCGATAAATTGGAAGTTACTTGAACCTATAACAATTAAATATTACTTTGAGAAGAATAATCTTGGTGTTCCAGAGAGGTATGGAAACTCCTTTGTTTATAAAACCTATAAAACCGACAGAGAATTAAATAAGAGAGCGATTAATACAGACTTGAATAATATTATTCAGATTTACAACCAAAACACTCTAGCAAAACCACCTGTCGAACCTACTCCTGTTCCAATTAAAAAATTCGATCAATCTTTGTTTTTCGCAGCCGCTAAAGAGGCTGGTTTATCAATAAGTGGAAATCTTAGTCTGCGATTTACTGCTTCTCTGCTTACCAAACCTTTTGTAATATTAACTGGACTTTCTGGTTCAGGTAAGACAAAGTTAGCTCAAGCATTTGCAATGTGGATTTGCGAAAATGATACTCAGTATCTGTCTTGTTCCGGTTGGTGCTGACTGGACAAATAGAGAACCATTACTTGGTTTCCCAAATGCGTTAAAAAGCAACGAGTATATTAAGCCTGACAACAAAGTGCTTGATTTATTAATTTCTGCCTCAGATAATCAGGACAAACCCTATTTTCTGATTCTTGATGAAATGAATCTTAGTCATGTTGAAAGGTATTTTGCCGATTTTCTGAGTGTAATGGAATCAGGCAGAAAATTTTCACTTCACAACGGATTAGAGTATTGGAATGATGTTCCTGCCGAAATTGAGTTGCCCTAATAATCTGTTTATAATTGGTACAGTGAATATTGATGAAACAACTTATATGTTCAGTCCAAAAGTTCTTGACAGAGCAAATGTTATTGAGTTCAGGGTTACAGCTGACGAAATGAAGAATTATCTGAATAGAACCACAGTACTTGATTTAAATAGGTTATTTGCAGTGGTGCAGATATGTCAGTGAGTTTCATTAAAATAGCAAAGGATAAAACCTTGCAGACTAATGATTCAGATATTCTTCAGACTGAATTATTGAGTTTTTTTAAGGAGTTAAAGAAAACAGGAGCTGAATTTGGATACAGGAGTGCTTCAGAAATATTCAGGTTTGCAGCAGTGGTAAATACTATTGAACCTGGCTGGTCTTTGCCTGAAATTATTGATGCTGCTATTATGCAAAAATTACTTCCAAAAGTTCATGGTTCAAGACGTAAACTGGAACCAGTTCTGAAAACACTTGGTAGTCTTTGCTTACAGAGTGGGCAAAATTTTGATGATTTTGTTGCTCCAAAAAGTGAAATTACTTTCAATGATTCTGACAAGATAAAGTATCCACTTTCCCTTGAAAAGATCCTAAGGATGTATCAAGGCCTGATTGACAATGGTTTCACCAGTTATGCCGAAGCATAAACTGTTATGTTCGGTAACAAATCAACAATAACAATAACAACAGCAGACCATAAGGTTGAACTGACAATTTCAGGAGAATCGTTTTATGAAGATACTGTAGTTGAAAAATCGGATGCATTTGAATTTGGCGAAGCTACTGGTACAGATCAAGGAAGGTCATTTTTACGAATATAAGATATCGGAAGGATATAATCTTCAACCTTCTGAAGTTGTAACTCAATCAAAACTAAATCCATCAACCGGAAGAATAGCACCTAATATTTATGTAGGAACCCTGTCTATCGGTATCCTGGATTTAGAAAAAAATGAAAAATGTGGTGAGGTTAAACTGGAAGTTCAGTCAGTAAAAGCAAGCTATCGTGAGGATTACAGGTTTATGCTTGAGGAGATTACGGAAAAATGTACAGATTTATTACTTCAACATAGTTCTCCTGTTTCTCAGACATTTGAAGTTGACTTTAATGCCGATGCGAAAACATTATATCAGCGTTTTGCCTTTTTAAAATCAATTCTTGATTCATCTGAGTTCAATGACGCAGTTCATAAGTTTCTATCGTCTCCTGTTACCAGATGGAAAGAAGACGAAACTGAAAAAGATATCAGAGGCGTAAGAAGGATAAACAATAATGTCCTACGTCAGTTTGCAACAGCATCAAACAGAGTTGATTTGCCCTTAGATCATCCATTGAAATCCACTTTGCAATCTAGTCCCATCAAAAATCAGGATTACTTATAAATCGGAGACAGTTGACACTCCGGAAAACCGTTTCGTGAAACATGCTCTTAAATCCTTCCAGTCACTTTGTGGACGATTCAGGTCAAAACTGAATGAAGGTAACCGTCTGAAACAAGAAGCAATCTTGTTAGAAGATAAACTGGAACAATTTCTTGGCCATTCAGTATTTAAAGAAATTTCAGTACCCACTGCTTTACCATTGAATAGTCCGGTCCTTCAACGTAAGGAGGGTTATCGTGAGATTCTAAGAGTATGGTTAATGCTTGATCTTGCTGCAAAACTGGTTTGGAAAGGTGGTGACGATGTTTATAGTGGCGGAAAAAGGGATGTTGCCGTTTTGTATGAATACTGGTTATTCTTTGTTCTGCTTGACATAATTAAAGATGTTTTTAAGATCGAACCTGAAGGCATCCGGAATTTAATAACAGAAACTAATGACGGATTAGGATTGCAACTAAAGGCAGGGAAACATTTACCTGTTAAAGGAACTTACGATGCAGGATCAAGAAAACTGAATGTTGAGTTTAGTTACAATAAAACTTTTAGTGGTGATAATAAATATCCTGAGGGAGGAAGCTGGACAAAAAGCATGCGACCTGATTATACATTAAGTATCTGGCCTCATGGGATCAATTCAGACTTGGCAGAAGAACAGGAATTAATTACTCATATCCATTTTGATGCAAAGTATAAAGTTGAAAATCTGAAAGCTATTTTTGGAAGTGATGAAGATTTCAATGAAGAGAAAGAAGAGCAAAGGAAAGGAACATTTAAAAGAGCAGATCTGCTAAAAATGCATACTTATAAAGACGCAATCCGAAGAACAGAAGGTTCATATGTATTATATCCCGGAACCGAACCTGTCTATACAAAAACAGGTTTTCATGAGATTATTCCCGGACTTGGAGCATTTGCAATCCGGCCAACCAGACAAAGATCAGGAGTAGAGGAGGTAAAAAAGTTTTTAAATGAAGTTGTCAATCATTTCCTCAACAGAGCATCACAAAGAGAAAAAATGTCTTTAAAGACATATGAAACCCATTTAGATAAAAAAAGTAATCAAGTGATCGGAAGTATTGCCGGAAACCTTTGGAAAAAACAGAAACTTATTGCCGGATGATACTTTTGTTTTGGTAGGGTTTTATAAGGATGCAAATCATTTAAACTGGATAATCAGTAACGGTTTATATAATGTCAGGACTGGGACAACAAGAGGTTCACTCAGATTAAGTCCGAAAGAAACAGGGGCAAAATATCTACTTCTTCATACTCGCGATGAGATAAAAACCGGCAGATTATTAAAACTAAAGGAAACCGGACCAAGAATATTTTCAAAGCAGGATCTGATTAATAAATCATATGAAAATCCCAGCCAGGAGTTTTATCTTGTTTTTGACATAGAAGAAGCAATAGAAAAGGAATTTGAAAATATGACCTGGGATATCAGCAGACTTGACGGCTATTCAGGGGCAAGATTATCAGCATTGCCTTTTTCAGTTTCCCTTACGGAACTTATGAAAGCATTAATTAAATAGAAATATTATGCCATTACTCAAAGTTCAACTCAATCATCCTGGAAATCAAAAACCATTCATTATTGGAAGCGGATATCAAAGCTTTAAGAATCTAATTATTAGAGAATGGAACAATGATCCAGAACATTATCGCAAGTTCATTAGAAATAGTGGTGATTATTTGCAGAACTTAAATTCCAAACCTCAAAAGAATAGTTTGTTATTCTGGGGAGAATGGGAAGGTAATTCAGAATTTACGCCATTTGCTGGAGGAATAGGTTTCCCAAATGGAACACATATTCCCTTTCATTCAATTTTAATAAGAGGTATACAAAATACTGACCCTTATGTTTTCGGACAGTATTTTAAATATGCAATTTGTTCCCAGACTGGAGTAATGTGCAATCTCTTTACAGATTCATTGATCTTATTCGGGACTACTAAGGATATTGGTTTTGAGCTTGATACAGTATTTGTGGTAAGAAATCATGAATCAGCACGGAATGTATACTTAAATAATGCATCGAACTACACCTTGATATATCGTGAAGAAACACTCGAACAATTAGGCCAGACTTATTTAGGTCCAAATCCATCATTAAAAAATAATATCTATCGTGGTCAAACATGGTGGGAGAATAAGGACTATTTCAGTTTTGTTCCTTGCAAAGTTGACAATGGTCTCAGTTTTAAAAAGGTTGTATTACAGATTCCTCCAATGGGAAAACAAAAGGTTGGACACCCTTACCATCATTTTGATAATATTAGCCATATTCAACTCTGGAAATTAATTGTTAAAGAAGTATTGAAGCAAGGATTTTATCTAGGTATAAGATTTGATGAACCTCAAATTAACAATGCTATTCTATACGGTTTCAATCATCATCAACCTAAAACCATAAGCCCTTGTAATGTTAATAATCGTTTGAGCGGAAGGAAGAGTGGATGTAAATAGTCAAAAGCTAATAGCCAATCAGATTATTAGTTAAGTCAGAAATTTAAAAGACTAATTCTCCATCCTTTCCCTGAAATACTTCTCTGTTGCTGAATCAGTTGGAAAAAAACGGAGGTACTGACCACCCGGCGCCGGAATCATGATCCTAGTGCAAGTGTCAATTAATCAATATGATAAGATGGTCAACTTAAATTGGCCTGACATGGTCAATTTGTCCGTTTTTTCTAATCAATCGTCAAGCCAGTTAAATAAAATCTGGATATCTACTTATATTTCCTGATGAAAGCCAGTCCCAAAAAATGCCTCCGGTAACACAATCATACTCTCCTTTTCATTTTCCTGATCGTACCAATAAACAAGAAAGGAAACAACTGCCTTTTTGGGTAAATAGCCTTCCTTTTTTAGTTTTGCCATTTCCTCTAGTTTCTTAGAGGAGAATTTCAGTATGGGCTCATTATTCTTGTCCAGGCATCCTTCTTCGTCAATGGCTAGAATATCTCCCGAATTCAGATGTTTGATTCGATGCTGAACAAAATTGAAATAACTTAGTTTCACATCATGGTGCGTGAGCTGGACGGAGATTTCATTTGGAAGATCATAGGTATTGTAATCGCTTGTGAAGGTCAGTCCGGGTAAGTTCATCACCGCTTCAAATGATCCGTTGTAATGGATTACCAGGCGCTGTTTTGCCCTTGTCATGGCCACGTAGAGGAGTCTTCGTTTCTCATCCGTTGAAATGTCGAAATGGTTCAGCATGAGATATACATTGTCAAACTCTTTCCCTTTGGCTTTGTGCATGGTTGAAACCAGGATGGTATCTGCTTTTGCTTCTGTAAAATCTTCGATCTTCGACTCGCTTATAAAGAGCTCCAGATCAGAGATGTATTTTGTTTTAGGATGGATCAGTTCAAATTCCCCGATAATTTTAAGGCAAAGGGACGCTTGTGCACTTTTCCCAAATTCATTGTTGAATTTCTGTTTTGCCTTTTCCAGTTGTTCGTTGGAAATTACAGGTGATTGATTAGAAGCCTTCAGCAATCTTAGAAGATACCGAAACTCTTTAAGATGCAGCAGGTTAAATCCTGTATTGGATTGGATTAGTTTTGCATTCATTTTACGGGTATGCAGATACCCTGCGATAAACATTGCTTCCTTATTTTCTGCTGTCAACACACAGGTGGTGCCGGAAAGATCTGAATTTACGATATCCTCCACAACGGGGATAATCAGGTGGTCTGAAGCGTAATGAATAACTTCTATCGTGCCATTCTCAGGTTGAACAGGCTGAATTTCGGATGTTTTAAGCCTCTTCGAAATGGTTCGGGCAAAATGGTTGGTAAACTCAACCAGATTGGCTTTGCTCCTGAAATTTGCAATGAGTTCATATTTTTTTGAATTCGGGAAGTTGAGGATTTCCCGAAAGTATCTTGAATCCGATCCCCTGAATTCATATATATTCTGGTCGTCATCCCCAACGGCTATCACTTTCATCTCAGGATTTTCTTCTATAAGGGCTTTGACAAGTTCATATTCATCCGCATCAATATCCTGGGCCTCATCAATTACAAGGACTACTTTTGCGATACGCCCTGGCTCAACTTCCTTTTCCTTTATCTTTTGTACAGCTTCTTTAATCACATTTTCGGATTTCTCTATAGATCCTACCCGTCCGAGCAGATCAAAACAGAAAGAATGAAAGGTTTTTATTTCAATATAGAGCGCTGCATTTCCAATAAGACCCATTAACCTCTTTTTAAATTCAGTGGCTGCCGCCCTTGAAAATGTTAGCATAATCAGCTGTTCATATTTAATCTCTTCGAGCTGAACAATGGAAGCAAGTTTATGAACCAGTAATTTTGTTTTTCCACTACCGGGACCTGCAGCCACAACCATATATTGCGATTCCCTGTCATTTATAATTTCCAGTTGAGCGGGTGAGAGTGCTCCAAAAAGTTGCTTCATCTTTGCCGGAGTGATACTTTTCTTTATTTCATCCCTCCTGGACCCCGGAAAATATTTATGTAAAAAGGAACTGTAATTCAGTTGAAAATAGTCATTAACAAAAGTCAGTGCGGATTTATAATCCGTAAGCATTTTTTTTGCATACTCTCCCACGATATGTATCTGCTGTACTTTATGGTTGTAATGTGTTTTAAGAACTTCATAATCCTCTTGTTTATATTGCCTCCTGAGATTTTGTTCTTTTCGTTGAATATTTAACCTGTTATAAACAACAAGAAATCCCCCCTCGATGGTCAGCGCATCAATTCGTGAAAGGAAAAACAGGGTGTCCTCCACATCATAAAGGCTTGGCTTATAATCAAACAACATTCCCCTCTTCTCATATGCTTCCATAAGTTCATGGACCGAGAATTCGAAAACAGATGAATTATTCTCTGATTTCTCAAAGAGGTATTGAATATAGTACTCTGCAAGTGCATGTCTTTTGTCAATTCTTTCTTTCAGCTCCTCCTTGCTTCTTAGAAAATTTATCGAAAAATGGTCATTTGATCCCTGCTTTTTCTTCTTATCGATCCATTTTTTAATAGACCAAAAATTCAGGATGGTAATGATACGGGAAGGTGTGGAATTCAATCCGGCCTCCTGTGCCGCTTCATTAAGCTCTTTTACATGGAGGATTTTTGATTTCTCAGGAACGGCATCGAAGAGATGCAATTCAAGCTTTGCAAACTCTTTTAATATTTTAACTGAATTCCCCTGTTTGTGACCCGGATTCATGGATACGGAGAGGTCTTTCGTATCGGCCAGGATTTTTTCATCACGCATGATGTAAATACATCTGATCACCTCTTTTTGTGGAATTCCAAGATGATCCGCGATATAATCAACCCTCGACTCCGGTGTTTCTTCAGATGGATTAATCCTGCTTTTTGATGCGATCAGTTTTTTAATGATTCTGATGGATTGCGTTTTCTGCTTTTCGTCAAACCGGGCAGAATTATTAATTCTCAAAATGGCCTCTTCAGCGTTTTTGGTCAGGATACTGGTGGCGAAAATCGTAGGTGAATTATGTATTCGTTTCAGGTAGCCCGCCTCCTCGAGGGCTGAGATGGAGGTGGTTACCCTTGTTTCAAGATCATCTACCTGGTCATTCCATCCGGCTTTGCGGGCTATCTCCAAAGCCGAATTCGACATCGTCTCTTTGAACCGGGTTAGTTCCTTAATGGCTTTCCAGACCTCCTGGATCTGGTGAATATCAATTTTCGTCTGGTTTAACAGAATGAAGTGTTTCCCCAGGTCATCTTCATTGTATAAGACATAGCATTCTGCAGATATCGTTTCCTTCCTCCCGGCCCTCCCGGCCTCCTGTACATAATTTTCAGGAGAGTCTGAAATATCAAAATGAACCACCCTTTCGACATTGTCTTTATCCACCCCCATGCCAAATGCTGATGTAGCCACCATGATGTCCGTCTCTCCGCTCATAAAGGCATTCTGGTTCTCTGTTTTAAGTTTTGAGTCCATCTTACCATGAAAGGGTTTTGCAGCATACCCGTCCTGGGTGAGTTTTTCGGCTACATTTTTCGCTTTCCTTGTCCTGGAGACATATACGATCGTGGGACAGGGCTTTGAATCAATCAGATCGCGTAACCGGTCGTATTTCTCTTTTTCATTTGCACAATTGAGGACATTGTAGTGCAGGTTTTTTCGCGTTGTATTTGTCTTAAACAGCTTCAGATCGATTTGAAGTTTATCCTTGAAATACTGTTTGATATCTTCAATAACCTGGGGTTTTGCCGTAGCAGTAAAACAGGAGACGGGAATGGGGAAGGGAAGCTTTTTCTTGTGTTGGAGACTTTTAAGGAACTCGCCAATATACAGGTAATCCACCCTGAAATCGTGTCCCCAGGAAGAAAAACAGTGCGCCTCGTCAATAACGAACCTGGCTATTTTCCGCCCCAGGAAAAGGCTCTCAATGGTTTTTGAACGTAACGCTTCCGGAGAAATATAGAGAATGGAGGCTATGCCCTCTCTGACTCGCTCGATGGATTTACCTCGTTCTATTGGATCCAGCAATCCATTAATGGTTACGGCATCCGTTATACCCTTTCTCTCAAGATTATCAACCTGATCCTTCATTAAGGATTGAAGAGGGGAGATGATGACTGTAAGGGCGTGAGAATTTCGCCCCGCCATAAGTGCGGGAACTTGAAACGTAAGTGATTTTCCGCCCCCGGTTGGAAAAATTGCCAATATGGATTCATTGTGCAGCGCAGCGTTCACCGCATTCTCCTGCAGGGGAATGCCATCAAAGTCACGGTAAATATCGAAGCCAAAATAGTCTTTCAACCCTTTTTTTGCATCAAATGATTGATTGCAGTATTCACAACCATTCAGACAGGGTTCAGATTTTAACTGAAATATAATACGTTCAACATTTGGAAAGTGATGCAATACCCATGGGGGAGTTATTGATTCCTGCTTTTTACATGATATTAAGGCCAGAGAATATGCAAATGCAACCGGATCGCCAGTAATGTATCTGTTAAGGTCTCTGCTTGAACAAATCGATTGATTAAAATAGGACGAAATGATTTCCTGAAGGTTCTGGTTTTCCTGAAGGTTTTGGATTTCCTGAAGGTTCTGGATTTCATCGTAATAGCCTATGCTGTCGAAAAAGTGCCTGAAGTATTCAGAATCCTTTAGAAGGTGATAATAGATGCGCTTTAAATGTTTATCAAGCCCCTGAAATTCGTTCATTTCATCATTGAACAGATCCCTTGCTTTTGTAGCGTCGATATAGGGATTGTTCAGATTCCCGGGATCAAGCTTATCATCTTTTACAAGCCTGTGATAGGGTTGTTCAGGATAGAGCAGGGGGGATAGAAACAGCGTGTCGATGAATTTATACCTGCCGTTAAAATCTGCACCCATCCACTTTTCGAGGTATTTCTTATCATGATCAATGATATTATGACCACACAGATATTCAGCAGGTTGAAGAAATTCCTTGAATTCAGTTAGTGATGGGGAATGAAACTTATTCCCATCACTATTTACTCCACCGATATCAAGTATTTTCTTTGAATTTGGATCAACTTCCGTATCGATGAAAGCAATTTTGGGCATCGGTATTCGTTGAGTTCAACTGGCTATAAGCGAATGTAAGAATAATATGAGAGAAATTGTTGAGTATGTTAGTATTACTGGCTCTATAAGAAGTCCTTAATAGAGAAGATAAGTAAGTATAATGCATTTTAAAAATTCAGCAAAGGGCCTCAAGGACTTCTTTTGTCTTAAAGTCTGGTTTGTGATTTTTTCTCGCTTTAATAACAACAAGTTTAATGATTAATCAAATTATACCTGTTGTCTAAATTCTGGGTATTATTTTAGATTCTTGAGTAATGGTTTCAGAAGTATATAAAAAGATGGGCATAAGCGAATCCACATGCTACAATTGGGAAAAGCGATATGGTGGTATTTGTGTATCCGAGCTTCTGCGTCTGAATATGCTTAATGATATCTGACCTGTAAATTATACAATAATCATTCCACTATATAGTGATTTATTTGGTTTTATCCGAATGGCTGAAAATTCAGTTCAAAACGAACTTTGGGAAATATAAATGAACACTCCATGGAGAAAAAAAAAGAAAATAAGCCAAGGGCATTTTATCAATGGAAAAACTTTATTCTATCCATTCATTAGTTGAATTCACGGAAATTGTGCTGAAATTAAGGTCGGTAGAGATTTTTATTCCTATTTTAACTCTCATTAACCACAAAGACACCACCATGAATAGCTTCATTTATTTCTCATCACCTTAGCCAAGCGAACGTCATGCAATTGACTATGATTTATTAATTAAGGAAGTTTGCTAGTGTTTCATATATAAGAATTCCCGGTGTTTTCAAAACAATTAATTGTCTCATTTTAGCCTATAAAATGAAAAAGATACTATCATATCAGTTATCTGTAAAAAGAATTGCGCTCCTAAGCTTATCATACCTAATCCTTTTTTCCACTCCAGTTTTTAGTGCAGTCAATCCAAATTTTAAGGGGATTACTATCAACGGGAGTTCAGTTTCTGCGAATAGCTTTATTGATTTACCAATGACAAGTCTGACCTCCTTCCAGGTCGGGGTCACCTACAGCAATGGAGGCCTTACATCCTCAAAGGTTAATGGATTGACCATATCTTTTCCTGATTGGACCAGCTCCGGTTATAAGAGTTATGTGAGTTACAATTATAATTCGGCATCCGAATTTGATGCCACATATGGAGTGTATTTTGGTTCAGAAGCCGGAGGTGGTGACGGTTATGCGAACTATGTGATGGTTGAAGCTTCTGATCCAGATTGGAACTATTTGGAAAACAATGAGTTGGTTGTAAATGTTACCCCCACCAGTTACGGACAGTTCCGTATTTATTTTCGCTGTGCAATGGGAGGTGCTGATTGGTCAAATACAGTATATGATCCCACTTCTGGCGTGACTGATTGCCTTGGGTATTACTCCTATTATTTGTATATAAATATTTATAAGCCCAATTCAGCTCCAAGTCAGCCTTTAAATCCCTATCCCAATGATGGCGAATCAAATGTGAGTATTGGCTCATATCTGGATTGGTCAAATTCTTCTGATCCAGACGGAGATAATGTGGATTATGAAGTCTATTTTGGAACAGATGCCACCCCGGATGCAGGAGAATATAAGGGAATCGCAACCGGATCTTCATATTCAGGGGTATCGTTAGAATACGATTTACACTATTATTGGAAGGTTATAGCTTTTGATGGCAATGGAGGAACGACCTCAAGTGATGTATGGGATTTCTATACCCAATCAAAACCTAATACTACACCGACAATAACAATTGAATCCCCGACCAATCCGGTCACTGAGAAAACAAATACGAGCATCAGCTTTACAGCTTCCAGCTATGATGCGGATGGAGCGGGTGATCTGGACAGGATTTACTGGTATGTGGGGACAAATCTTGAAGGATCAACTGACTGGACAGCCAACCTGCTGAATCCCCGCGATAACAGCTTCAGTTATAGTTTTGACGCACCGGGTACCTATACTGTAAGTGCGGTAGTCTATGACCAGTCGGGTGCTACTGCCCAGGTTACCTGGACAGTCTATATCACTAATACTGCCCCGACAATAACAATTAAATCCCCGACCAATCCGGTCACGGAGAAAACAAATACGAGCATCAGCTTCACAGCTTCTAGCTACGATGCGGATGGAGCTGGTGATCTGGACATGATTTACTGGTATGTGGGTACAAATCTTGAAGGATCAACTGACTGGACTTCCAACCTGCTGAATCCCCGGGATAACAGCTTCAGTCATAGTTTTGATACACCGGGAACCTATACTGTACGTGCGGTAGTCTACGACCAGTCGGGAGCTACTGCCCAGGTTACCTGGACAGTCTATATCACTAATACGACCCCGACAATAACGATTAAATCCCCGACGAATCCGGTCACGGAGAAAACAAATACGAGCATCAGTTTCACAGCTTCTAGCTATGATGCTGATGGATCTGGAGACCTGGATCGAATTGTATGGTATGTGGATGATGTCCAAGAGGATGAGACCGACTGGATTGCCAACCTGCTGAATCCCCGGGATAACAGCTTTAGTCGTAGTTTTGACACACCGGGAACCTATACTGTACGTGCGGTGGTCTACGACCAGTCGGGAGCTTCGGCGCAAACCAGCTGGAGTGTCACAATTACAAACACGGTCCCGACAATAACGATTAAATCCCCGACGAATCCGGTCACGGAGAAAACAAATACGAGCATCAGTTTCACAGCTTCTAGCTATGATGCGGATGGAGCTGGTGATCTGGACAGGATTTACTGGTATGTGGGTACAAATCTTGAAGGATCAACTGACTGGACCGCCAACCTGCTGAATCCCCGGGATAACAGCTTCAGTCATAGTTTTGACACACCGGGAACCTATACTGTACGTGCGGTAGTCTATGACCAGTCGGGAGCTTCGGCGCAAACCAGCTGGAGTGTCACAATTACAAACACGGTCCCGACAATAACAATTAAATCCCCGACGAATCCGGTCACGGAGAAAACAAATACGAGCATCAGTTTCACAGCTTCTAGCTATGATGCAGATGGATCTGGAGACCTGGATCGAATTGTATGGTATGTGGGTGATATCCAAGAGGATGAGACCGACTGGATTGCCAACCTGCTGAATCCCCGGGATAACAGTTTCAGTCATAGTTTTGATACACCGGGAACCTATACTGTACGTGCGGTGGTCTATGACCAGTCGGGAGCTACTGCCCAGGTTACCTGGACAGTCTATATCACTAATACGGCCCCGACAATAACGATTAAATCCCCGACGAATCCGGTCACGGAGAAAACAAATACGAGCATCAGTTTCACAGCTTCTAGCTATGATGCGGATGGAGCTGGTGATCTGGACAGGATTTACTGGTATGTGGGTACAAGTCTTGAAGGATCAACTGACTGGACCGCCAACCTGCTGAATCCCCGGGATAACAGTTTCAGTCATAGTTTTGATACACCGGGAACCTATACTGTAAGTGCGGTGGTCTATGACCAGTCGGGAGCTACTGCCCAGGTTACCTGGACAGTCTATATCACTAATACGGCCCCGACAATAACGATTAAATCCCCGACGAATCCGGTCACGGAGAAAACAAATACGAGCATCAGTTTCACAGCTTCTAGCTATGATGCGGATGGAGCTGGTGATCTGGACATGATTTACTGGTATGTGGATGATGTCCAAGAGGATGAGACCGACTGGATTGCCAACCTGCTGAATCCCCGGGATAACAGCTTCAGTCATAGTTTTGACACACCGGGAACCTATACTGTACGTGCGGAGGTCTACGACCAGTCGGGAGCTTCGGCGCAAACCAGCTGGAGTGTCACAATTACAAACACGGTCCCGACAATAACGATTAAATCCCCGACGAATCCGGTCACGGAGAAAACAAATACGAGCATCAGTTTCACAGCTTCTAGCTATGATGCGGATGGAGCTGGTGATCTGGACAGGATTTACTGGTATGTGGGTACAAGTCTTGAAGGATCAACTGACTGGACCGCCAACCTGCTGAATCCCCGGGATAACAGCTTCAGTCATAGTTTTGATACACCGGGAACCTATACTGTAAGTGCGGTAGTCTATGACCAGTCGGGAGCTACTGCCCAGGTTACCTGGACAGTCTATATCACTAATACGGCCCCGACAATAACGATTAAATCCCCGACGAATCCGGTCACGGAGAAAACAAATACGAGCATCAGTTTCACAGCTTCTAGCTATGATGCTGATGGATCTGGAGACCTGGATCGAATTGTATGGTATGTGGATGATGTCCAAGAGGATGAGACCGACTGGATTGCCAACCTGCTGAATCCCCGGGATAACAGCTTCAGTCATAGTTTTGACACACCGGGAACCTATACTGTACGTGCGGTGGTCTACGACCAGTCGGGAGCTTCGGCGCAAACCAGCTGGAGTGTCACAATTACAAACACGGTCCCGACAATAACGATTAAATCCCCGACGAATCCGGTCACGGAGAAAACAAATACGAGCATCAGTTTCACAGCTTCTAGCTATGATGCGGATGGAGCTGGTGATCTGGACAGGATTTACTGGTATGTGGGTACAAATCTTGAAGGATCAACTGACTGGACCGCCAACCTGCTGAATCCCCGGGATAACAGCTTCAGTCATAGTTTTGACACACCGGGAACCTATACTGTACGTGCGGTAGTCTATGACCAGTCGGGAGCTTCGGCGCAAACCAGCTGGAGTGTCACAATTACAAACACGGTCCCGACAATAACGATTAAATCCCCGACGAATCCGGTCACGGAGAAAACGAATACGAGCATCAGTTTCACAGCTTCTAGCTATGATGCGGATGGAGCTGGTGATCTGGACAGGATTTACTGGTATGTGGGTGATGTCCAAGAGGATGAGACCGACTGGATTGCCAACCTGCTGAATCCCCGGGATAACAGCTTCAGTCATAGTTTTGACACACCGGGAACCTATACTGTACGTGCGGTAGTCTATGACCAGTCGGGAGCTTCGGCGCAAACCAACTGGAGTGTCACTATCAATGATTCAGAAGAGATTCTGTTCGCTAATTGGTTAAACTCGAATATGCAGGTAATTGAAGATGTTGAAGTGGCTGCATGCTCGGTAGTTTATCTTCAGATACGAACAATAGGATATGCCACAGGATCACGATTCAATCTGACTATTCAGGAGCGTGATAATTTCATATTGAACGGTGATGACTATATTGAAACAATTGTAGTTGAGGTTGATGAAAACGGGATTGGAACAGGTGCATGGAATACGATCTATTCCTATAAGAATCTTGCTGATGAATCACTGAAGTCCTCTCAGGCCTCATTACCAGATAGTGATAGTCATCCCGACTACTTCTTTGAGGTTCAAGAAGTTTCTGGCTCTGGAATTTTGAAATCTTCCGGTTATATTGAAGTAGTGGACAGGTCAAATCCTGATAGTCCGTCACTTGTATATCCCCAAATCAATGAAGAAATAAATATTCTGAATGACCGCGAAGCAATTGAATTCTCATGGGAAATCAACCAGGGTGAGATATGTAAAGCAGAAGTTGATAAGTATAATATCCAGATTGCTACAGACGAATCATTCAACAATATAATAGAAAGTGATGTCATATCGGGTTTGGATAAAACATTCACGCTTAATCATGGTACTTATTTCTGGAGGGTTGGTGCTCGAAGTATAACCGGATATCCTCTGGATTGGAATGACGCAAACTGGAGCTCAGTTAACAGGTTATATGTCAAGTATGTAGCTCAAGACGTTATAGTAATAGATGAACTATCTAGTACACCAATTGGAAATCGTCAGCCCTTGCTATTAGTACATGGCTGGCAGCCCAAAGGGATGCCTGCCGATTATGGGGGAGCTATCTGGGATAACTTTATTACCTACTTTAATTCAAACAGTGATTTACTTGAGAAGTATAAATTATACAAGGTAAAATACCTATCAAATCTGGTAAGTGTAGAGGAATTGGGTGATAGGCTAAAAAGAGAAATTGATGAATTAGAACTGAACGGAATAAGCATCGTTGCTCATAGCATGGGGGGGCTTGTTTCCCGTGCGTTCATGGACAGTGATGTTGGAGGCACCAAGGGAGGTGAACTCGTTGATTTATTGATCACTCTGGGAACACCCCATCATGGAAGTCCAATGGCCAATGGTCCGGTCAGGTACAGTGATGAATTCTCACTTCTTTCAAAAGTATTTCATGAGTTTGATATGCTCCTGTTTGGTAGTATCTATAAATACCCGGACTACGATCAGCATAATAGGTTGGATCTTCATTGGGACAATTTTAATGCTATATTCCCCTATGATCAATATCCTGATGAGAGGAATGACTGGCTGAACCAGATGAACTCAAACACTGAATATGATCATAAAATCATTACCTATTGTGCCTCATGGGACGGATCCAATTATATAATGGATAATACAGGTGCTTACCTGATTGGACTGCAGATCATGACAGATATGGGTGTCATCAAAGCCAATCCGGGTTTGGTTGTGAATGATGGGATAGTCCCACTTTCAAGTGCAAGATTTGAAGGCCATACTACAAAAGCCAGCAGGTTCTTTTCGCCTTACAATCACACCAGAATTGCGGAAGGAAATGAAGGAAAAAATGATATCCTTTTTGCTACTCTAAAAAGTGATCTGTTATTCAATGCAATATCCTTAATGGCAATATTTCCGGATAATTTCGTTGATCTCGGGAAGATTCAAGTAACAGAGACTTCGATGAAATCCATTCAGATATTCAATTCTGGTACTAGTCAACTAAGAATCTCAGGAGTATCATTGGAAGGTGCAAACAGCGATCAGTATAGATTATCGGATATTATCACTCCTCTTTCAATATCTCCGGGTGGATCAGTAAATATCGAAATTCTATTTAAACCTTCATCTGTGGGTGTTAAAACTGCTAATATCAGATTGCTGAATGATTCGGATAATTTTGGTCCCGAAACAGAAATTGGCATATTGGGCGAAGCGGTTGAGGAACCTTTGAAAATAGTCGAGTTTTCACCATTGATCTCAATGGACTTCGGAGTATCCTCTGTTAATAATCCTGTTACGAAAATCCTATTAATTAGTAACTCTGGGGAATCAGCAATTGCAATTTCGGATGTGATGGTTGAAGGGCCAGATGCTGATGAATTTATTATATTGAGTCCAGTTAGCAAGACCTTTGATATACCGGTGGGAGCTACACAGGAAGTGGTGGTGCGTTTCAGTCCGACGACCGAAGGGGGAAAGACGGCCACTCTGTCGATCGGTAACAATTCAGACAATGCCGCTCCGGTGAAGTCAATCTCCTTGAGTGGATATGGTACCGCTGAGGCAACAAGGATTCTGGCAGTGAGTCCGGATGTGTCCTGTGACTTCGGTATGGTGACAAACGGTGGTCAGATAACTAAGTCCTTCCTGTTAACAAACCAGGGTTCGGTTACCCTTTCCATTACGGATATAGGTATAACAGGGACTCATGCGACACAATTCAGCGTCGTGAGTCCTGCAAGCACTTCCTTTGAAATCCCATCGGGCGCTGCGCAGGAAGTGGTGGTACGATTCAGCCCGACAACCGAAGGAAGAAAGACAGCCACCCTGTCGATCGGCAACAGCTCAGACAATGCTGCTCCGGTGAAATCAGTTTCCCTGAGTGGATATGGTACCGCTGAGGCAACAAGGATCCTGACAGTGAGTCCGAATGTGTCCTGTGATTTCGGTGTAGTGACAAACGGTGGTCATATGACTAAGTCCTTCCTGTTAACGAACCAGGGTTCGTCTACCCTATCTATTACAGAATTAGGGATTACGGGAACTCATGCGACACAATTCAGCGTCGTGAGTCCTGCAAGTACTTCCTTTGAAATCCCATCGGGCACAACGCAGGAAGTGGTGGTGCGTTTCAGTCCGACGACCGAAGGGGGAAAGACGGCTACTCTGTCGATCGGCAACAGCTCAGACAATGCCGCTCCGGTGAAGTCAATCTCCCTGAGTGGATATGGTACCGCTGAGGCAACAAGGATCCTTGTTGTGAGTCCGGATTTATCCTGTGATTTCGGAGTGGTGACGGAAGGTGGTCATATGACTAAGTCTTTCCTGTTGTCGAACCAGGGTTCGGCTACCCTTTCCATTACGGATATAGGTATAACGGGGACCTATGCGACACCCTTCAGTGTCGTGAGTCCTGCTAGCACTTCCTTTGAGATCCCATCGGGCACTACGCAGGAAGTGGTGGTGCGTTTCAGTCCGACGACCGAAGGGGGAAAGACGGCCACCCTGTCGATCGGTAATAATTCAGACAATGCCGCTCCGGTGAAGTCAATCTCCCTGAGTGGATATGGTACCGCTGAGGCAACAAGGACTCTGGCAGTGAGTCCGGATGTGTCCTGTGACTTCGGTATGGTGACAAACGGTGGTCATATGACTAAGTCTTTCCTGTTAACAAACCAGGGTTCGACTACCCTTTCCATTACGGATATAGGTATAACGGGGACTCATGCGACACAATTCAGTGTCGTAAGTCCTGCAAGTACTTCCTTTGAAATCCCATCGGGCACTACGCAGGAAGTGGTGGTACGCTTCAGTCCGACGACCGAAGGGGGAAAGACAGCTACTTTGTCGATCGGCAACAGCTCAGACAATGCCGCTCCGGTGAAGTCAATCTCGCTGAGTGGATATGGTACCGCTGAGGCAACAAGGATTCTGGCAGTGAGTCCGGATGTGTCCTGTGACTTCGGAGTGGTGACAGAAGGTGGTCATATGACTAAGTCTTTCTTGTTGTCGAACCGGGGTTCGGCTACCCTCTCTATTACAGATATAGGGATAACGGGGACTCATGCGACACAATTCAGCGTCGTGAGTCCTGCAAGTACTTCCTTTGAAATCCCATCGGGCACTACGCAGGAAGTGGTGGTACGCTTCAGTCCGACGACCGAAGGGGGAAAGACAGCTACTCTGTCGATCGGCAACAGCTCAGACAATGCCGCTCCGGTGAAGTCAATCTCGCTGAGTGGATATGGTACCGTTGAGGCAACAAGGATTCTGGCAGTGAGTCCGGATGTGTCCTGTGACTTCGGAGTGGTGACAGAAGGTGGTCATATGACTAAGTCTTTCTTGTTGTCGAACCGGGGTTCGGCTACCCTATCTATTACAGATATAGGGATAACGGGGACTCATGCGACACAATTCAGCGTCGTGAGTCCTGCAAGTACTTCCTTTGAAATTCCATCGGGCACTACACAGGAAGTGGTGGTACGTTTCAGTCCGACGACCGAAGGGGGAAAGACAGCTACTCTGTCGATCGGCAACAGCTCAGACAATGCCGCTCCGGTGAAGTCAATCTCACTGAGTGGGTATGGTACCGCTGAGGCAACAAGGATTCTGGCAGTGAGTCCGGATGTGTCCTGTGACTTCGGAGTGGTGACAGAAGGTGGTCATATGACTAAGTCTTTCTTGTTGTCGAACCGGGGTTCGGCTACCCTATCTATTACAGATATAGGGATAACGGGGACCCATGCGACACAATTCAGCATCCTTAGTCCTGCGAGCACCACCTTTGAAATCCCATCGGGTGTTACACAGGAAGTGGTAGTACGCTTTAGTCCGACAGCCGAAGGAGGAAAGACGGCCACTCTGTCGATTGGCAACAGCTCAGACAATGCCGCTCCGGTGAAGCCAATCTCCCTGAGTGGATATGGGACCGTTGAGGCAACAAGGATCCTTTTAATTAGTCCGAATGTGTCTTATGACTATGGGAAGGTATCGAAGAATGGCCAGGTAATAAAATCCTTCCAGCTGTCAAATCAGGGGACAAGTTCGATCTCAATTTCAGGGATATCAATATCAGGATCAGATGCCGATCAGTTTTCCATACTTAGCCCAGTGAGTACCACCCTGGAGATTCCAGCATGGAGTGCACAGGAAGTAATTGTTCTTTTTAGTCCTACATCAGAAGGTGGTAAGACGGCCACTTTATCGATCAGTAATAATTCGGACAACACCGGCCCGATTCATATTATATCATTAAGTGGATTGGGAATAAACGAGGCAACGAAAATCCTGACGATAAATCCGGATATCTCCTATGATTTCGGAGTTATGACGATAAATGGACAATTGACAAAATCTTACCTCCTTTCCAACCAGGGTACATCTAATCTGACCATTTCTGACATGGATATTACAGGGACTTATGCTGACCAGTTCAGCATTGTTAGTCCATCTACCAGAACCTTTGATTTACTACCTGGTAGCAGTCAGGAAATTCAGTTACGGTTTAGTCCGACCTCAGTGGGAGGTAAGACAGCGACACTTGTGATCACTAACAATTCTGACAATGCCGGTCCAATTAAATCGCTTTCTTTAAGTGGTCAGGGAACAGATGAGCCAGTTGGGATCCTGTCAGTCTATCCGGATTACATTATTGATTTCGGAATAGTTACAGCAGAAAATCAGGTGTCGAGGTATTTCCAACTGTCAAACCAGGGTACAGATGTAATTAATGTATCTGGTATAACCATAGCAGGTGCGGATAAAGATCAATTCAGTATTGTCACACCGGACAATAAGTCTTTTGATATTTACCCAGGACTAAGCAATGAACTTGTAGTACTGTTTAATCCCACATCTAACGGGGGGAAGACTGCAACACTTTTAATCTCCAATACCTCAGACAATGCCGGCCCTTACAAATCTATTAATTTGAGTGGTATTGGTGATGGTTTTACAACAGTGGATCAGACTTTTATAGCAAACCAAATAACCCTTTATCCAAATCCAGCATCAAATCGGATTTACCTAAGGTCCAGCAAGGATCTTGTCAATGGCCTGGATATCATGGTATATGATAATACAGGTAAGCTGGTGTTTGTAACAGAGATGGAATCATTGAAGGGATCTGAGCAGCTTGAGATTGATATTTCAACGTATGATTATGGAACTTATTTCATACAAATTGTTAACGCAGAGGACAGGATTATTAAGAAATTTATAAAACAATAAAATAAATAATTAAAGGATTCTCTTATTAATTCCGGATAGCGTATAGGCAGTATGTGCACTTGTTTTAATCGTAATTGCATCTTCTTGCCACAAGCGGACAACGCTTCCCACTGTTTATTAGGAACAGTGCATTTTAGTAAATCCGCGGGATTAGTCGTATAGTGTTTTTCTTGTAAGCAATATACTCTGATCCAAATTGTTTCAGCAACAGCTGTTGCCAATAAAATTAATATGAGAATCCTTTAATTATTTCAGTTATCCTCTGCTTCTCATTAGATTCATTGGTCCTGAACCTGAATATTGGGATGTTGTTGGATTGCAGTACACGGTTCTTTATGTCATCATGTTCGGCTTGCTTCTTGTTTTGTTCGTGATATCTGATGCCATCCACTTCAAGAACAAAGAGTATTTCCTTTGAGATTCTATTAAAGAACAGGAAATCCACATGAGTCCAGGGATGAAGGATATATCTTCTTTCTTCATCACTGAATGTATCCGGAACTGTAACCAGTTTCCCAAGTCTGGTATGCATTGAATATCCGATATAGTTGTAATCATTCAGAACTTGTTTGATGATGTCACTCATCAGCAGTTCCGTTACATGTTCCTTCGGACGCTCTCTGTATTTCGATAGCAGGGCATTGGTATATTCGGAATACAGGAAATCAAACACTGAGGTTACCGTTGATTCTTTGGTTATATCTGAACCATAGAGATATTCGGCATACTTTATGAAATCACTGATGGCATTATTCTGGGAATGATAGACTTTATCAGCTACAATTGCTGTTACTTTATTTCTGCCCCTGGAGATTGCTACATTCAGCAGCTTCGCATTGGTAACAAAATCATAGAGCCTGTTCTCAATATTATCCGGGTTCTTGTCCAACGAATTCACAACAAAAGATAGAATGATTTCTTCCTTTTGTCTGCCCTGAAATTTATGAATGGTATCGGCTTCAATCCGATCTGTAGCATATTTATTTGTAATAAGGTTTGCCTGATACCGAAATGGTGAAATGATCCCGATGCTTTTGGATTTGGATTCTTTCAGGACATTCTCTATCTCATCGATTTCTCTCTGGTTGTATAAGCCGCTGCCGTATGGATTACTTCTGGCATGATTGCCTGGAACTGATTTAATGACTTCAATATGTTGCCCTGAATTTTTAGTCATTGGAACCAGTTCTCCATCATAAAACATTTTATTGCAGAAGTTAATGATGTCCGGGGCACATCGGTAGTGTTCCTTCAACAGGGTAGTGGGTACACCCGTTACTGCATCTTTTACGGATTTAAGGATTGAATTTGATTCGTATCGATATGGCTTTGGGACATTATATTCTTTTGACAGCTTCTCTGATTCCGTAAAGAGTCTTTCCTCATCGATCTGCTGAAGCTGACGTGAATCTCCAACGACCACCAGGTTCTTGGCACAACTCATTGCGAGTACGTTGCTCAGTAAATCTCCCTGGGATGCTTCATCGATGATCAGGTAATCAAAAGTAAAACCCCTTGGTGCATTGTTTAGCAAGGATTGCGAGGTACTAAGGATTACCGGGTATCTGCGAAGGAAATTTTCAAAGTCGTTTTTATAAGACGCCTTGCTGAATTCTTTAAAACCATATTTCTGATAATGAGTCCTGATAGCGTTCTCCAGGAATATCCGGTATAAGGATTTAAGTTCTTTACCTACTCCCTCTTTATTGTGTTTCTTCAGGAATTGCGTTCCGGATTCTATAGTCCTCGTAAGTTCATTGATTTTTGTTTGGTAATATAGTGTTTCGGCGTTGTTAAACAGAACATTGACATCCTGTTCAGCAATCCTGACCCTGAATTTTCTTCCCAGCATCCATCTTTCAAAGAATCTTATTTTTTTGGGCCTCTCTAAACGTGTAATGAAAGCCAGATAATCAGTTGAGGATAATCTCTGATTGATGATCAGGGCATCATCAGAAACACTTTCATAATGCCTTCTTTCATTTTGAATATCGATGAGTTGAGATTCAAGGATCGATGTTTCAACTTCCGTATCGTGAATCTTCTTCATCTCACTGCGCAACATGGTAATTCTTAAGCTGTCATTCCTTTTGAGATTTTGTTGTTCCTCTTCAAGGAATCTTGGAAGTTCTTCATTCTGACCGGATTCAAAGAACTGCATTACCTTGGTTTGCCGACCCAGGTTAGCAGTAACAAATGAGAGCTTCTCTTCACTCAGCTTTTCATAGATATTATCAATGGCTGTATTGTTGTTTGAAACCACAGCGCAGTTCTTTCCCTGATAAATGATACTGGCAATCAGATTAAGGATCGTTTGAGTTTTTCCTGTTCCAGGGGGGCCTTCAATAATGGATATTCTGTTTTTCAGTGCTGTTTCAATGGCAGTGACCTGGCTTTGATTAAAATCAAATGGAACTGCCATTAATTCTTCTTCTTTAATGGGCTTACACTCTCCCTTTAAATAATCAAAAAGCACTGAATTACTTGATGGGGTAATGCGTTTATAGTTTTGTGACAGGAAGTACAACGGACTTTTTTCTTCAGCAATTATTCCAGCATAATCAGCAAGCTTAGAATAGTATTTTAGAATGTCCTTATGCTTGTTGCTTTCTAGCTTAATGTTCTTTGTGAAAAGAGTGCCATTTCCAACATATACCCGATAATAGCCTTGCTCAAACTGATGAAGTTTGAGTGCATTAACTATTACACCATCAACGTAGACATCATGTTTCTCAATATCTATATTCCTGATTTTATTCGGGGATTGAACGTTTTCCTTTTTATAGAAGAATTTTCCTTCTGCACCTTTGAAATAGATGTCATATCCGGTAAAATTCCCGTAATAATGGGCTGAGTACATAGCCGAAATAGAAGCGGTTTTGTCTTCCCATTTTTGCTTCGCTTTACTGAAAACCAGAACTGCCTGATTCTCTTTGTCCAGTTGAATTTTCTGACCCATTATCTTTCGTGGTTACCGCTCAAATTGCTCAGAAGTCATCAAGTATTTTGAATTCACTATCGCTTTCCTGGTTAAAAGTCTGGTAAAGAAGAAAGGATCCCAATGAATCCAAGGATCTTTGCAATCGTCCACACCAGTGGGAGAATGATAATCATAATCCCCCCGAAAGCAACCCAATTACGAATTACTCTCAGGTGTTCAGTCTGCTTTTCAGCTTCGGCCAGTAAGCGTATGCTATCCTTATTTTCCATGTGGTTACAGTTGATGTAGAACGAATAAATTGGTGGAATTAATTTACAATAAAACTGAGGAGCGGACAACCAGGATCGATCAGCATTCCAAATATGTCCAATATATTAAATATTAAACAGTTACCTCATAACCGCAATCGTTATAAATATAATACAGCTAAATTTGGAAAGCATGAAATACAAGGCTTACCAAAATTATGATCATAAGGATTCTCAATAACCAGCAGGATTAAAAGTAGTATTCTGAAACGTCTGATCCCAAGTTTCCGATGTGGTCTAATTTCTTTTTTTCAATTTGTGTTAGAGAGCCGGTGAAAGCCTTAATGCGACTGAATGGCTCGCTAAACCAAATTGTGTAACTTACATATCATAACCCGGCCGATGGTCGGCATTGAGCAAAACGCAACAGAACAAATAGCAAAACGTAATTTGGTTCCGCCCTTACGGATTAAAAGGGATAATCTAATAGTGAGATAAAAACGTTAAATTTGTAAAAATGAAAATGAAGGATATGAAAACATATAAGTTTACAGCCGAGATAACCAGGGATAATGAAATTAATCAATATATCGGCATTGTTTCTGGCCTGCCCGGTGCACATACACAGGCCCCCACATTGGATGAATTACAGGTAAACCTAAAAGATGTTATCCAACTGTGCCTGCAGGAAATGACTGAAGAAGAAGTCAATAATATACCTGATTTTGTAGGCTTTCAGCAAATCTCAGTAGCAGTATGAGTACGAAAGTTCCCATTGTTAAAGTTAAAATTCTTGAAAAATTGCTTTTTTATTTAGGTTTTGAAGCAAAAAGACAGAGCGGCAGTCATGTGTTCTATCGTCACCTTGACGGAAGATATACCACCTTACCACATCATGGAAACCAGGATTTAGGTCGCTCATTAATCAGGCAAATCCTTAGAGAGATTGAAATTACCCCTGAAGAATTTACACGGTTACTTAAAGAAATATAATCCTCAGGCCCTGAATCCTTAGAGAGATTAAATTGAAGGGGGGAAGGAGCCTAATTTTTTTCGTCTTCTGAATATATACCCCTGAAAGGAATGATGTCAAGAATGAGTGAATCAGATGCTCTTGTAAACCTATCATGACGGGATTCATTCCATTCAGAAGCCTGATTGTTTCAGGTGAGATCCATTGAGAATGCTTCATTTCTCTATGAGATCGATTAGGTGCTCCTGGTAAACGGTTGCGGCAATTTCATGGTTTCTCGTTGCACGGGTGTGGATCAAATCGGCATAAACCAGCAATGGATGTGTAGTTTTTATGAAGTCCGGTTCATAATGCCAGAATTTACTGTTTAAGATAATAGCTCCGCTTCGATCAGGTTTTATTCTGAGGGTATCTGATATAAATTTTAAATTAATACCGGTATATAGATTCAATTCCAGAGGGGTAAGGCTCCCTGAAATTAAGGATGCAGCAGGTTCACCTCCCCATACAGAATCTTCAGGAAGCTCAATATCTTTCCAGTTTCTCTTTTTATCGACAAATGAAAAACGTCCCAAATTAATTGATGGTTTCAGTTTGACTTCATACTGCTCTATCCATTTATCATAGATTATTTTCCGGTCATTATAAATATAATCACCCGTGCTTTCCTTAATAATAAGATCTTGTTCTTCCAGGTCTTTGATTACGTTATACACTGTATCGAGCCCGACACCGGTTGATTCCGCGATTTCACGTATGGTAAGATTAAGGCTTTCAGGGTACCTGAGAAAATGATAGGTCACCTTCAGACCGGTTTTCGTAAATGCCCTGCCTGAAATCTGTCTTCTTTCTGTTTCTTCATCTGTCTCCTTAACCAGAATAGCGAGACCTTCTGCAAACAATCTGGCATAACCATCCTGATCTACAAAATTGATATTCTTTTGTTTAAAAAAATTCCTGATAAATGGATAGGTTTTTCTGGCAATGATAAATGTTTCAGGCTTTCCATTTAATTTTCTCAAAATGCCAGGAAGATTTGTTTTCCTGATATCCCCGGTAACTAAAGCGGGAATAATTATTTCGGATTTCCCAAATGAGACTCTTATCTGAGGGGTGTTGTTAATCTCTTCATAGGAAAGATTTATACCTGTATTCTTCGTGAATTTCTCAAGGGCAATATGTATATGCTTTTCCATTTTGTTCGATATATCATTGTGTTCGAGAAACGCGAACAGATAAATATAGCGAACAAAATATAAAAATGCAAGTTTTTTTTAGGAGACAGTGTTAGCGTGGAAAAAACGGAGGCACTGACCACCCTGCGCCAGAATCATGATCCTAATGCAAGTGTCAATTAATCAATATGATAAGATGGCCACCTAAAACCGGCCTGACAGGATCAATTAGTCTGTTTTTCCATTTATAAATGATCATTTGAAATATTTTACCCATTTTAACTTCTTGATGGAAATTATTTGCTGCTCAATTCATTTATATTGGAAATTAATCTCCAGATTCTATTCCTTACTGGAATATATTGTCTATTTTTACAACAGAATGATCATATAATGGAAAATATTTTACCTATACACCTGCAGGAGATAATCTTTGGTTCCTCAGATCCGAAAATCTCAAAACAAATTTCCAAACTTGAAAAAGGGGGCAAAATAAGAAAGATTGCACCACGTATATATTCTTCTAACCTTACAGAACCAATTGAAGATATAATAAGGAGAAACCTTTTCCTGATACTTGGAAATCTTTATCCGGGAGCATTGCTGAGTCATCGTTCGGCATTTGAATTCCAGCCTACAGAGGAGGGACATATTTTTTTAACTTACTCCTACACTAAGAAGGTCAATTTGCCAGGTTTAACACTTCGTTTTCTTGCTGGCCAGAAACCTATTAAAGGCGATAATTCAATATCGGGGGAGTTGTATGTTTCTCAAAAAGAAAGGGCATTTTTGGAGAATATGCAGCCATCTAGAAATATAAGTGGAAGTGCAAAATGTCTGAGTCTGGTTCAAATAGAGGGTAAATTAGAGCAAATCATCAGAGTGAATGGGGAAAATGAATTAAAAAAAGTAAGAGATCAAGCAAAGGAAATTTCAACAGAACTCGGAATGGAGAAGGAGTTCGTAAAATTAAATAAAATAATAAGTGCTTTACTTTCGACACATTCATCAAAAATACTTTCCTCTCCGATTGCTGTTGCAAGAGCTTTCGGTTTTCCGTATGATCCAGGCAGGATGAAATTGTTCGAAGATCTGTTCCGTGAATTGAAAACAAACGAATTTAAAAACAGACCAGACAAAAATATATCTACTAAGTCCTTTCGTAATTTTGCTTTTTTTGAGAGTTATTTTTCTAATTATATTGAAGGAACTGTTTTTGAGGTAGATGAAGCACGAAAAATCATTGAAACTAATAAACCATTATCCGCCAGGAATGAGGACAGCCATGATGTCCTGGGTACCTTTCATATTGTTTCGAATATCAAGGAAATGTCAGTGATACCCCAATCTCCTGACGAATTTCTGAATATACTTGTTTACCGGCATAAAATTCTTCTTAGTGCAAGGCCGGAAAAAAATCCTGGACTTTTTAAAGACAAAAACAATTTTGCAGGAAATACCTCATTTGTAGATTTTAATTTGGTAAAGGGGACATTAATACAATGTTATGATTTTTACAAAGCTTTGGAACATCCATTCTCAAAAGCCACTTTCATGATGTTTATTTTAAGTGAAGTACATCCATTTCTTGATGGGAACGGGAGAATTGCCAGAATAATGATGAATGCAGAATTGACTTGTGCTCATCAGTCAAAGATTATCATACCAACTGTTTTCAGGGATGATTACCTGGGAGCATTGAGAAAGTTAACGAGAAAAGGAGATTGTGACCCATACATCAAAATGTTACAAATGGCACATGAATTCAGTGAAAATATTTTCGGAGATAACCTGAATGAAATGCAGGAGTATCTTAAACAATGTAATGCATTCTCAGAGCATACTGAAGCCAAATTAAAGATTATTCCAAGGTAGTTTTAGTCCCGTCCGCACGGCCCTTACATTCTAAAAACTATTGATAATCAATTTGATATGTGCTCCATGCCACAAAATCTGCTACAGAATCGTAATCCTGCGGCGTAGTACATCTTGTCGCATCTAGCTACCGCGCTAACACGGTTACTGAAAAATCCTCATGCGGCCGGAGATCGTGGAAACGGTGCAGAAGATTGTGGATTCGATCAAAATGCACAGGCTTTGAGAGGAAGAGGCGATAGGATATTGAATTGTTGAATTCATAATAAGGCCACAACCTTATGTCGGGATGTTACTTTTTCTTTTAAGAAGCTTGTTCACCCGGGTCCTGTCGAACCATTCCGGATCAAAGGGTGATCCACCGGTAATTGACCATATTTCCCGGATATTTTTTGAGTTCGGCTGATTCAGGTTATGGATAAACTTTTGATAACCTGGAATCCCGCCACAGTCTTCGGGCGGACAGTGCATGGCACCATCGGAACACAATGGTTTATCGAAGCCGGTTCCATTTGGGAAGGTCTCTTCCAGGATGATCTCATGGTGCCAGTCGTCTCCGAAATCGTAAACATAACTGATCCGCTCCTTTTCTTCAGCGATGAGATCACTGATTTTGATGCCTTTATAATCTTTCAGGTTCCTGTAGAACATCGAATCTTCCTCATTGCAGGTGAAAGTCCTTCAGTGGCAAATCCATGGGGACCAGCACCCTTCTCCAGATCTGTGGCCAGGATCCAGAAAGGAGGATCTTCAACTGGTACATGGGGATTTTTCTTCTTAAATCAGCTTTGGCTTCCTTTAAACCCTGGTTCCAGTAATCCATATATTTTTCGTAGCCCAGCCGGTTTGAGATAAACCTGTGGTGATGTTCCGGATGGATCCGAAAGGCGCAAATTTTTTCGATCCCCAGCCTGAAGGCCTTCTCGACCCGGTGGTTTCCGTCGATCAGATTGTACCGGCCAGGTGCGATCTCAGCCAATATCACCGGCTTTGAGATATCGACCGAATCCAGGTGTGACTCATTGATATGGGGAGATGAAGAGACCTGGATTCGATAGGATGAATTGGGAAATTTTCGTGATGTTGAATTTAAAAATACCGTTGGGATAGAATTCATCCCCGTCATCCGCTGGGAGCGGAACGAAGTCCGGGTCGATGGTCAGTTTTCGGTTCTTCATGAAATTTGAAAATACAGATTCTTCTTGAAATTCCAGTAGTTGTAAATGCAGAGGTGTTATTCGTTTTCTCTGCAACTCAGTTATGACGTAGTAATCACGATTTTTTGGGTGAAAAGAAATCTGATTCTCGGGTCCCGATCGCCCGGATCCGGCTTGTGGAGATCAACCTGGATGGTGGAAATATTTACATCCGGGCAACGATCAAAACCACTGCCAGGACATTAACCCTAAAATAATGCACATGAATACCATTCGGAAGTCAGACTACCAGGCTTTTGTAAAGGAAATAAAAGAAAAGATACGGGAATCGCAGTACAAGGCCCTGAAGGCAGTTAACCGTGAGTTGATTAGCCTGAATTGGGAAATCGGAAAAGCTATTGTAGAAAAGCAGGAAGAGCTCGGCTGGGGTAAATCTGTAGTAGTAACTCTGTCGAATGATCTACAGAATGAGTTCCCTGGAACAAGGGGTTATTCTGTACAAAACCTTTGGTATATGCGACAGTTTTACCTTGAATATAAGGCCAATGAAAAACTCCAACCATTGGTTGGAGAAATAAGCTGGAGTAAGAATCTCGTGATAATGGGCAAGTGCAAGGATGATCTGCAAAGGGAGTTTTACATCCAAATGACCAAAAAATATGGATGGACAAAAAGTGTGCTGGTCCATCAGGTAGAGAGTGAAGCCTATGAGCGGTTCCTGCTGAACCAAACCAACTTCGATTTTCTTGAGTTGGGACAGGAATACGATGAGCGGCAGTTGGAGTTGGGACTGATCAACAATGTACGGAGCTTCCTGCTTGAAATGGGTGGAGATTTTTCTTTTATTGGAAACCGGTACAATCTGGATGTGGATGGAGAGGAGTTCTTCATTGATCTGTTATTATACCACCGCCGGTTAAAGTCACTGGTTGCCATCGAGTTGAAAACAACAGAATTCATCCCGGAATATGCAGGAAAGATGCAGTTCTATCTTTCAGTGCTTGATGACAAGGTCAAGCAGGAGGATGAAAACCCTTCCATCGGAATCATCATCTGTAAGACGAAACGAAGGACGATCGTAGAGTATGCGCTGAAGAATACAGGAAGTCCGATGGGTATAGCAGATTACTCACTGAGCAAGACTCTTCCGAAATCATTAAAGGGTCTGCTTCCATCCTCGAAAGAAATCATTGAGCGCTTGTCGCATCTTGCAGATCATTAACCCTGCTTCCCGCCCTTCTGCAGCAGCTATTTTGGCATGCTCTTAATTCGCGCTCTTATAAATCACCGATGAAACGGTCCTCGACTTTAGATAACTGTTTCACAACCTTAGAAACAGACCTCAGGACTCCTGACCGGTAGTACAACCGCAAGGTAGGGACCGGCTGAAAAAAACGGAGGCACTGACCACCCGGCGCCGGAATCATGATCCTAATGCAAGTGTTAATTAATCAATATGATAAGATGGTCAACTAAAATCGGCCGGACATGGTCAATTTGTGCGTTTTCTCCACCTAAGCATCAAGTGAAGAAAGCACGCATGATCTTCAATGGACATCAGTTGGCATATTGCTAATGACAAGAGCCTGTTTTATGCTTATGGGTTGATTTTTTTGTACTTTTGAGTTAATGGGTAACAGAGATTTAGGACTATGGATAAAAATATTGATATCGCTGTAAGTAAATACCTTGAATTGATTAAGGAAAAGTTTTAGGGTATTGAGAGTGCTTATTTATTTGGTTCTTATGCAAAAGGAGAATCAACAGATGATAGCGACATAGACTTAGCCCTGATTTTTACGAATCTGGATGATTCAAGGCGATTTGACTTACAAGTTCAATTAATGTTATTAGCTTCAAAAATAGACTCAAGGATTGAACCTCACCCAATATCTCATGAGGATTTTAATTCCGGAAATCCATTTGTCGTCGAAATAAGAAAAACAGGAATTGAGATAGCTGCATAAACCACTTAAGTACAAAAGATTAAGGGGAAAACGGAGGCACTGACCACCCGGCGCCGGAATCATAATCCTAATGCAAGTGTTAATTAATCATTATGATAAGATGTTCAACTAAAATTGGCCTGACATTGTCAATTTGTGCGTTTTTTCAAGTCAGCTTCCTTCCCGGTGTGAAGATCCGTATAGGAGCAGCTCCGCCGTTAGTCCAGAACTTCGTTTAGCGAGACAACGAATATTTGTATCTTTAAATTTTTTTTTGATTTTATGGGAGCAATAATCATAAAGGCTGACAAAAAAAGTAACAAAATACTCTCAGAGCTTGCCAGAAAATTAGGAGGAAGCGTAATAAATCTGGAAGATGAACAATATGAAGATTTTGCACTTGGAACAGCAATGGATGAAGCGAAAATTGGTAAACTGGCAGACTTGGAAAGTATAATGCAGAAATTATCAGGTAAATGATAGATAAGTTTGATCAGAAATAAATCATTATATCCCCGAATCGAAAGGATAATCCTTGAATGTGAGAAAGCTGATTCTATAACTGAACTTCAGAATGTTGAAAAATTAACTGGACGAACACACTGACCACTTCAGGCCGATTCTGGATGACCAGGTTATTGCATTGACATCCTAATGTTTCCCTCATTTACATCATTCCGGCTAAAGGTGATCAATGCTTCCGGTTTTTCCACCTTAGGTTACAATCAATTATAAATTCTATGTTACTGAAATAATTCCCATTCCTCAGCAATTTTTCCATCGACCATTCGAAAGACTGTGAAGAATCTGAAACTTATTTCTTTTCCAATTGGATATATATCACCAAGTGTGCCGTTGTATGTGCCATAGCATACACCTCGGCTCATTACTAAATTACCTTCAGCAATTAACTCTTTAATTTCAAACCTTGTATTCATCATGGCTGATAAATAGGTATTATAAACCTTTTTATATTCTTCAACTCCATTCATTTCATTAGTACTGCCATGATGTATGTGCTTTAAGACTGCTTAGTTCTGATAATGCCTGTTTATCCTGACATGAAAGCATCAATATTGGAATTAAAACAAAAGAAAGTAGTAACAAATTTAATTTACAACAACTTCTCGATTACATTCCAAAGGAGAGCAGGGTAGACTAATTTTTGCACGCTTTTTCCGTTTTATCGAAGTACATCCTACACATTGCCATCCTCGTTGTATTCCTTGATAATGAACCTCTCCTAGGAAGAAGATAATTTGGTCTTCAGGTCACGAACATTTTGAAGCATCAGGAAATAAATTACTGTTGCCTAACTGTCCAAGGTAATCTGAAAGCTTGCATGCCCAATATAGTACAGGCAAATGTTTTACATGCCAAATGGGTTACCAATGGTTTGTCTTTAGGTATGCCTGACATATCCCCAATCTCTTTCAGGCAGGCGTTGTAATTGACATTTGATGGTGCTGGTAAACATCTTTCTTTCTGCAAACAACTTGGGTGGGTTGCCAAAGCCGGATATTCTGACCACATTTCGCCGGAGCAATCTGACCACATTGAAGATGGCTGGGTTTTTTTATGCTTGGTTTGAATGATTTTCATGCTGAGAAACATGATTTCTGATCACCCTAAAATCATTGACATTCTGATATATATGGGTAACTTAATATGGTATAATCCTAAAAACATTTATCATGAGAAAATTATCAATCCTTACCGCCCTCCTGCTGTTTACTGGAATTGCTTTTAGCCAGAATAAATCAGACATCGAAAAAAACAAGAAAGTCTCTGTTATTTACCATGAGCTAAAAGCTGAGAATATTGATGATATTCTTACTGAAGATTTCACTGGTCGAAATGAAAAGGGTCGGCATACCTGGAAGCGCGAAGATCATAGATCTTATCTCAGCAACGGGAATTTTAAGAAGGATACTATATTAAATCAGGTTGCCGAGGGTAATTGGGTAGCCACTCGTTTCGAAAGAACAATGGACTGGAACGGGGAGAGGGTAAGCGGGGAGATAATGCAGTTTAAGCGTTTTGAGAATGGTAAGATAGCTGAGATCTGGGAGTATGCTGATCCGGGTCAGATCGAAACCGGGGAAGAATAGTTTATTCGTAAAAGCGAGGATTTAATATCTTTGTGGTTGAAGTGCATTTTCAGTATCATGGCAATCATTTTCTGAGAATGAATCATTTTTGGCCATTTAGCTGCAGATTCTGGTATAGGAGGCTCAGTTACACCAGAATATGCAATCAATGCGACTGGAGTCTCGACTTGAGTCGTTCATAATTTTCAGTGTTACATTCTTTATTGGAAAAAACGAACAACCTGACCACTTCGGGCCGACTCTCAGTGACCAGGTTATTGCATTGACATCCTAATGTTTACCTCATTTACCTCATTCCGGATATAGGTGGTCAATGCTTCCGGTTTTTCCATGAAAGAAGTTTATTGGAAAGTCTGATTCCGAAATGATATGCTACCTGTTAGAAATTGAATTTATCCAGATATCCGGCAAAATACATCGGCATTGAAAGTAACGAATAGGTGATACTTTTTTCTTTTTTGCTCACCATTACTTTTGCTTGCAACGCTTTTCCGAAATTCGGTCGATCAAGATTTAATCTGATCCCAATCGTTTTATTTTTTTCACCCAGGTAAACTTGCATAGATTTCAAAGTCCCGGTTTTACCTGCTTTTACTTCCAAAGGATAGATTTCATTTTCTTTTTGTAAAAGGTAATCAACTTCAGCGTTTGAGCTTTTTGCTTCTCGCGACCAATAATAAAGTTTAGCTTCTTTATAGAAGGGAAAAGAAGCAATCAGTTCCTGTCCGACAAATTGCTCTGCCAGCGCCCCTTCAAAGTCAGTAACCAGGCTCTGCAAATTATTGAGTTTTATTTGTGCCATATGGCAAGCTAATCCGATATCTATAAATAGCGGCTTAAACTTATCATTATCCGCATATTGGGTAATTGGCGGGTTAATGGATCTCGTTTGTCGCACTAAATGTATAACTCTGCTCATTTCGAGTTTAAGTAATGCCTCCTTAAGTTGAGAGGAATGGGCATCCCGTTCAATATTTGTGTATTTTACCTTTCTTCCAATATTATTTGCCACATAATGAAGAGATGATTTTAGTAATTCTTGTTGTCTCCTTGTTCCATATTTTGAAAAATCATATTGCAGAGAAGTTAGTATATTGGCATGAACCTTTTCTACATCTATCAGGTTTTTTGTATCCATATAGGTCTTTACTGCTTCCGGCATTCCTCCTATAAAAAAATATAACCTAAGGTATTCTGATAATTTTTTATGAATGGCTTCGCTAAATGAGGAGTCAATTGAATAATTATTGATGTAGTTTGCCAATCCACTCTGATCCAACGCAATTAAAAACTCTTGAAAACTCATTGGGAACATATATGCATATTCTACCCTGCCGACCGGCATTGAATACTGTATCTCGTTTAATGTGTGATCCAACAACGATCCTGCAGCCACTACATGCAAAGAAGGGTCATGCTCGTAAAAATAACGTAGTGAAACAATAGCTTCCGGCGAGGTTTGAATTTCATCAATAAACAATAATGTTTTCCCTCCAATTATGGGAATATTGTAAATGGAGGTTAATTCATTAATAATAAGCTCCGGATTATTACTTTTAAATATCGACAGCAACCCACTTTCTTGCTCAAGATTTATATAAAGAAAATGTTCAAATTCCTCTGTAGCCAATTTTTTTATGATATAAGTTTTTCCAACCTGTCTGGCTCCTCTGAGGATTAAAGGCTTTCTGTTGGTACTATTTTTCCATTCTTTCAGGTATCGTTCAATGTGACGTATCATTACTTTTCCTGATTATTATAAATAAAACCCAAACAACACTTGCAATATAGTAATATAATTCCATAACAGCATTGTGTTATGGAATTATGAACAAGCAAATACCATTGTAATATAGAATTACTGGAAAAAACGGAGGCACTGACCACCCGACGCCGGAATCGTGATCCCGGATGAAGTAATCATGAATAAGATCTACCTTATCAGAGGAAGGAAAGTAATGTTAGACCGGGATCTGGCAGAGCTGTATGGAGTTGAAACTAAGGTACTGAAACAAACTGTAAGGCGTAATTTTAAACGCTTCCCTCCAGATTTTATGTTCGAAATGACAACCGAAGAGTTGCAAAACTGGAGGTCACAATTTGTGACCTCCAAAGCAGATAAGAAAGGATTACGTTACTCCCCATTCTGTTTTACTGAGCATGGAGTTATTATGCTGGCCAGCATACTTAATAGCGACAGAGCAATAAACATCAATGTTCAGATCGTAAGAATCTTTATCAAGATGCGCGAGATGCTGGCATCCCATAAAGAGATCCTGCACAGACTGGAGAAGATAGAACACAAACTGGCCGAACATGATGATCAGATCCTGCTGATCTTTGAATACCTGAAACAACTTGAACAGACTAAACTCCAGGAACTGGACCAGCAGAACAGAAAACGAATAGGATACAAACGAAAGAACGAGCAATAGTCCCCACTAAACGGCCGGAACCGGTATAGAAATAGTGAGTGAGCAATAATTCCTGAGGATGATTGGAAAACGAATTTGGTTATTTGGAAAAGGTTAAAAATTGAAAAATGATTATGTACTGGAGAAAACGGAGGCACTGACCACCCGGCACCGGAATTATGATCCTAATGCAAGTGTTAATTAATCAATATGATAAGATGGTCACAAAAATCGGCCTGACATGGTCAATTAGTCCGTTTTTTCCACAATATGGTTCATTTCAAAAAATAAGTGCGAACAAGTTTTATTCGAAGATATTTCAAATCCTGAAAAAGCCATTTATAAATGGACATTTGAACTTCCTGCTCCCGATTTGTTTATATGGACTATTATAAAAAATAACAAAACGACTGGAACATATACTTTTCATCGGGAAAAATAATAATTGGACTAATTAGTAGCGGTGTTGATTCCATCATTTAATTGATATTATCATTAGCGGGTACTAAAAATATTTAATCGTTTTTTGAAATTCTTTGTACATCTCACTTATAGCGTTTTTTTATAGCGTGACGATTTGAATTGAATTTGTGGATTTTTGCTCTGTACTAAGCATCCATCCATGAATCAAGGCAAATATATTTTCGCACAACTTACGGATTTTTTACCTCGTAGAGTTTTTGATCGCATTGTAGATAAGCATGAAGGAAACAAATATGTCAGATCTTTTACTTGCTGGAATCAAATGCTTTGCATGGTTTTTGGTCAACTGACCTCAAGAGATAGCATGCGAGATCTGATGCTTAGCCTGGAAGCTCATCAACCTAAGTTCTATCATCTGGGATTTGGTCCAACAGTTACTCGGCGAAATCTTGGTAAAGCCAACGAAAGACGGAGTTATAAAATCTTTGAAGAGTTTGCTTACGTCCTAATCGATGAAGCCCGACGAAGCTGTTACAAGCCCGACTTTGAGGTCAATGTTGATGGAAATGTATTTGCTTTGGACTCAACCACGATAGACCTTTGTCTTATCGTCAATAATTCTTTCAGTAAAATGAACCTTTGTTTCGCAGCTGCATAACAGGCTGGCTGCAATGAATAGAAAAATAAGTCCCTTATGTTTTTGTTTCATTTCATCATATTTTAATTAAATCCTGAGCTATTAGTTAAATATAAACGTTTTCCGGAAGAACCAGCCTAATCCTTCAGGCAGAGCAACAGATAATGGGTGGCATTTTGCTAAAGACAAGAGCATGTTTTATACTTAAGGGTTGATTTTTTTGTACTTTTAAGTTAATGGATAATAGAGATTTAATTAAAGACCAGTTGATAAATTATTGGATCGATGGTTCTGAAGACGATTTCGAGACCATGACCGTAATGTTTGATTCAAAGAGATGCAGTTTGGTTTAGCCGGGTACGAAGGGAAGCGGGGATTGATGGACCACTTCAAGGGTAAATTGAAACATTGCCGGTGAAAAGCAGGCAAGTCCGGGGTATAATGCTTATATTTTTTGAATTCTGATGAGCAATAAAAAACTTTTTACCCGCCGTAACTTTGTTAAAAGCGGGATTACAACAGCCGGATTAGGTATGATTGTAAAACCATCCTTCTATGGCACTGACTATCAGGTTGAAACACTTGAAGCCCCGGGTCCCATTCCGCTGAACAACATTTTGACAGATTACCTTCAGGTTGAGGATAAATATGGACACGGACTTAAAGAAATCACCATAAAAAACACAGAAAGCTGGGAAGACAAAAGACGCTCTATTCTCCTTCGCTCAAAATTGATGCTTGGGGAGGCACCCCTGGTTACAAGCAGTGAACTCCTTCCTGAAATAGTGACGGAAGTTCAACGAGTTGGCTACAACGAGTTGAAAATTCAATTTCCCAGTGGTACAGGTGATCTGATCAAAGGTTTTCTGCTGATCCCTGATGATACCATCTCATTATCACCTAAACCGGCAATCATTGCCCTTCACAGCACTGGCCCCGGGGCAAGTCAGACCATAGGGTTAACATCCGAAAAAGACCGCAGCTATGGAATGGAACTGGCACAAAGGGGGTATGTTGTCCTGGCTATTGATGTAATTTCTGCCGGTGAACGGATTTATCCTGGCTATGAATCCTATTACACCAACGAATTCTATAACCTGTTCCCACATTGGTCTGCCATGGGCAAAATGATTTTCGACCATAAAAAAGGAGTGGATTTCCTATGTAGCCTCGATTTTGTCGATGCAAACCGTCTTGGTTGCATCGGACATTCTCTGGGTGGTTATAATTCCTTCTTCCTTCAGGCTTTCGATAAAAGGATCAAAGCAGCCGTGTCTTCATGCGGATTAAGCACAATGGGGAAGAGCAACAATCCTTATCAGTTCGCCAGGGACGACTGGTTCGTCCATTTTAACCCGGTATGCAGAGAATACATCCGTTCAGGCATGATCCCCTGCGACATGCACGAAATTATGGCACTCTGCGCGCCACGCCCGTTCTTTAATTATTCCGCAAAAAGGGATGCAATATATGATCCATCCTCCGGGCATGAAGAAGGTAATTTTGAGGATTGGTGGCAGACAGTGGATGAGGCATTAAATCAGGTTGAAAAGGTTTATGAAATCTTTGGGAAATCTGATAACCTCATACGTGAAGAATCAGATGGCGGACACGATTTCCCGGAGGATATCCGTGAGAAAGCCTATCGCTGGCTGGACAATATGCTTGAATAAAATATCTGCTGGGATTGGTTTGCTGGTTTCAGCGTAGAAAGTTGGAAAGCTGGAAAAAAGTCTGTTACCTTTAAAGATAGGGAGTTGCTAGCACAAGGTAATAGAGAAAATGTTATCCAGGAATGGCTGGGCCACACAGTTCACCAAATATTATTCAGATTAGCACACCTCCTATAATGAATTTAAACATAGTTTAACTTGTATATTAATTATGATAAAAAATCTAATAGCAACAATAACATTGCTGCTTCTAATTGGGTGTAATAGTTCTAAGAATACAAATAATGCAGATGGAAATCCTTTTTCTTATGCACACTGGATAGCAATGGAGCAGCTTGATTACAGCATGAAAGTTGTACCTGCAGTTCATGGCAACGGGGATGAATTGGAAAATAAAGCTATTAAACGTTCGGTTGTTCCCATGTTTCGTAAAGAATTTAATGTATCAGGAGATATTAAAAAAGTATCTATTCATATTTGCGGAATAGGTCACTACAAATTATTTGTTAACGGAAAAAATATTGGTGATAGATTTTTAGCACCTGGCTGGACCTTATATCAAAAAAGATGCTTATATAATACCTATGATATTACTGAACAAATTAAAAGTGGAGAAAATGCCATTGGTGTAATTGTAGGAAATGGTTTTTATAATATTAATCGCGAACGATATCGCAAGTTAGTAGTAGCATACGACTACCCTCGAGTAATTTTCAATATTATTATTGAATTGCAGGATGGAACCATTAAAAATATCAGTTCAGATACCACAACTAAGGTAACTCCATCTCCCATTACATTTTCAAGTATTTATGGAGGAGAAGATTATGATGCACGCCTGGAGCAAATGCATTGGAATAATGCCGGTTTTGACGATTCGCATTGGCACAATTCAATCTTATTAAACGATTCGATCGGTATGCTTTTTCCGGAAAAAGATAATCCCCTTAAGGTTATGCAGACTTTTGAAACAAAAAGAATAATCACTTCAAAAACCGGAAGGACAATATATGATTTTGGACAAAATGCATCCGGAATTATTGAATTAAAAGTGAAAGGAAACAAAGGAGCAAAGGTAATTATCAGACCTGATGAACTGCTTAATAAAGAGGGTAACATAAGTCAGGTAAGTGGTGGCGGTCCTTATGAGTTTAATTACATTCTAAAAGGTGGTGCAGAGGAAGTGTGGCAACCTTACTTTACCTATTACGGTTTCAGGTATGCCGATGTAGAAATAATTGAACCCTCAGTAGCTAATGCAAAAACAGAAATAATTGAATTAAAAATGCTTCATACCCGAAACTCATCGCAAACTGTAGGTTCTTTCACCTGTTCCGACACACTTTTTAATCAAATTTTTGAACTCATAAACTGGGGTATAAAAAGTAACATGGCAAGTGTTGCCACCGATTGTCCGCATCGCGAAAAACTTGGATGGTTGGAACAGACCTATCTTATTGGATCTTCGATGCACTATAACTATGATATTCATGCTTTTTATACTAAAATTGTTGACGACATGATGGATTCTCAGCTCGACAATGGGCTGGTCCCGGACATTGCTCCTGAATATGTTCATTTTGATGGCGGATTTCGCGACTCACCAGAATGGGGCAGTGCATCAGTGATTATTCCATGGCTAATGTATAAATGGTATGGTGATAAAGAAGTATTATCAAAGGCTTATCCAATGATGAAAAAGTATGTTGACTATTTGCAAAGCAAAACGCAAGAAAATATTCTGAATCATGGATTAGGCGATTGGTATGACCTGGGTCCCAATTTCCCCGGAGAAGCACAACTAACACCAAAAGCGCTTACTGCTACAGCCATATATTATTATGATTTGAAGTTGCTTGAAAAAATATCCGGAATTTTAAAAGAGAATAAAGACCTTAAAAAATACAACGAATTATCGTTAGAAGTTGCGTCCGCATTTATCAAGAAGTTCTACAACTCCCAAAATGGTGTTGTTTCAACAGGCAGCCAAACTGCTTATGCAATGTCACTTTACACCGGTTTAATACCCGAAAGTGATAAAGAAAAAGTATTTGAAAATCTCATCGACTCAATTACATGGAATAATTATAGACTTACTTCGGGCGACATAGGATATCATTTTTTGGTACGTGTGTTAAGTGAGAACGGAAGATCAGATATTGTGTATAGAATGAATAACAGATCAGATGTGCCCGGCTATGGATACCAATTAAAAAAAGGAGCTACTGCCTTAACAGAAAGCTGGGCAGCACTCGAGACACCTTCTAATAATCATATGATGCTGGGGCATCTTATGGAATGGTTCTATAACGGTCTGGGAGGAATTGCACAAACAGAAAATTCAATTGCTTATGACACAATTGTAATCGCTCCAAAACCTGTTGGTAATATTAATTGGGTTAAATGCTCCTTTAAATCAATGAAGGGCCTTATTTCATCAAATTGGGAGTTAAAAGATGGTAGTTTCTATCTCACTATTGAAATACCAACGAATGCTGTTGCAAAAATAATTATTCCAATGCAACATTGTAAAACTTCATGCATTATTACTGATTTAAAATCTAATAATACAGTAAATACCAAGCTTAATAATGGTGAGTTTGAAATTGGTGACGGAGCATATCAGATTATTTCAAAGTAGTATTGGGGTTCTTTAATTTTATAATAAAAGTTCAGCGGTTAGCGAAGTTTTGTTGCTCGTAAAAAAGGTCAGTGCAAACTGATAGGTTTTCGCCTCGTAATCCCGAGCGACTCCATACCATCAACCGTTAGCGGTCAGGCAAACTTAAACTCGATAATTAAAGAAATTATGGTAAACTTATATGAAACGAATTATAATCTTTTTAATCATAACTGTTTTAAGCATTAAAGCATTGATTCCAAATAAGTCACCAGAAGATACTCTAGAGAACTCTGTTAATGAAAATCAGGCTCATACTGGCGGACCCGGAGTTACCATTCTATTGGCAACATAGTCGTTTAGATTTCCTGGAGTAGCTACTTTGGTAAGTGTAATGCGGGCTAAAGTGGATATACCCCGCTAAAGTGGACGGCAAGTTAAGCTACTAAAATGGGATAGTAGTTGCGAAAAGGAGGTAAAAGTCAGGTTTTCTGTTAGAATTAAGTTTACAGCTCCATGGAGGAATCCCGCATGATCCGGGCCAGGTATCCTCCGCCAGGGGCAAGTTTGATCTTCAGCGACCCGGGAGCCCTGATACTTTCGTTGGTCAGGCTGTAGTCATGCGGATTCCTGGCAGCGTTGATCCCGTCCCTGGCCTCTTCGATCCTGTATGGCCCCTCCGGAAGGAAATCCATTGGGAGATGAAACTCCATGGCCTCCCAGTTGTTGAGCGCGGCTATGTACCAGATCTCGCCCTGCCGGCGTGCTTCCACTATATACTCCCCGAGACTCGCTTTCAGGATGATAGTCTGATCCCACGTGGTGGGAACCTTTCCCAGGAAAGTCATCAATTCAGGCTCCCTGAGGGCATCGGAAATATTCCCGGAGAAGAGCTGGAGCGGACTCTCGTAGATAACGAACATGGCCATCTGGTGCATGCGGGTCCCCTGAGCGATCACATTCTCAAATCCCATTTTTGCATTCTGCTCCCTGGTGGCATGCTGCATGATGCCCGGCTCATAATCCATCGGACCCGAAGGCATCCTTACAAAGGGAAGGATCAGGTCATGATCTGGATTGGCACTGGTAGACCAGATATTGTATTCCGAACCAAGGACCCCCTCACGGGTAAGCATGTTGGGCCAGGTCCTTGAAAATCCCGCTGGTTTGGGCGCGCCATGGATCATGCACATGAATCCATTTTTTGCGCATTCGGCGGCAAACTGGTGCATAAAACGGATGGCCAGCTGATCGTCCCGGTCGATAAAATCGGTCATGACAACGGCAATATTCCATGCTTTAAACTGCCTCATAGCCTGTTCCATCTGGCGTTCCATGGTTAGCGCCTGTGTCCAGAGAATCAGTCCTATACCTTTCTCCCGGGCGTAGGAAGTGATCTTCTCCATATCCATCTCCGGTGTGATCGCGAAAAGATCATTCACATCTGACCAGCCCGCGTCCAGCATCACATATTCGAATCCGAACCTGGATGCGAAATCAATGTAGTAGAGGTAGGTGGCCGTATTGACCCCGGTCACAAAATCCACTCCGTACAGATTGGAGGCCGTGATCCACTCCTCGGTGCTTATGCCCGGACGCACCCAGCCAAAATCCCCGGATGCCGGTGGGGACGCCAGCCGGTAAACCAGGTCGTTCAACAGCAGGTCCGAATCTTCCGGAGCCACTGCGATCACCCGCCAGGGGAAACTCCTTTCGCCTCCGCTCCTGGCAATATATGGAGCCCGCTCCACCACCTGTTTCAATCTGAATTCTTCCCCGACGACACTATCCTTTAACGGGTAGGGTGCAAATACCCCCCGCAGTGTACTTCCCTCGCCTTTTTTCAGGAACATCCCCGGATATTCCCAGATATCTGAGTCAGTGATCAACAGGGTGGGAAGCTCATCCTGCCGGATCAAAACTGGGGTAAAAGCCATCATGTCCCAATCCAATGAATCGAGCCTTGAAATCTTGTAAGGTTCTTCGAACGAAGTGTGGAACCAATCTGCGCCCGGACGTTCCTTTACACGGGGATAGATGACCGAGGCGTTCCCGGGCAAATTAAATTCTGCAATTTCTCCGTTCACGACCAGCTCTCCCGGCCCTGGAAAGGCAAAACGGTAGGTGATGCCATCATCATAGGCCCGGAACTGCAGTTCAAATCCGTTTTGGAAGGTGAATTGCATGGCATTATAGTGGTCGGGGATCACTTCCCGCTTCAACCTGATCACGGGCCGGATCTCATCCCGCACCCACTCCTGTTTTGAATCCTTCAGGATGAAAGGTCCCGCCTGATCCCCCCCGATGCTTACATCCATCGAAATCAAGGAGGAACCAAGAAGGTGCTTACCTTTATAGCGGACGGAGTAGGAGATGGATTCGTCCACGGTGACTTCCACTGAAAGGTCCCCGCCTGGGGATTGAAGCAGAAACTCCTGTGCCGCCAGATTCAATCCCTGGAGGAGGAACAAGGCGGTCAGCAGCGCAACTTTTGAAATAGCTGGTAAAGTTATTGGAGCTTTCATTTTTGTTTACGGCGGTGGTTATGTTTGTCCTCAGCAATGTAGCTTAAAATGAAAAGATACATTACTCATATCAAATTTGTTTTTTGTACTTCACCATCAAGGGAAAATGAGAATCTTTCCATAATTTCGATTGAAATATTGCATACAGGTGAATCATATAAAGAGGAAAACTAAAATGAAAAGAACAGTGATCGTACTGTGTTTAAATGCCCTGATAACATTTAATCTGTTTGCCCAGGGATCTGACAGTATTCCTTCTATTGCTGTAGATTCCGGATACGTTCATGTTGATGGAGGTAGGTTATTTTATGAAATAGCGGGTGATGGTGAAAATATAGTGCTAATCCATGATGGAATGGTACATCGCGAAATCTGGAATGAACAATTCCCGGTACTGGCAAAGAACCACAGGGTTGTAAGGTACGATCGTCAGGGCTATGGGAAATCGTCCGATCCTCAGGGATCCTACTCACATATTGAAGATCTCAATCAAATATTTGTTCAGTTAAAGATTGATAAAGCTGTCATTTTCGGGATGTCTTCGGGTGGCGGATTGGCAATCGACTTTACTTTAAAGTACCCCGAAAAAGTATCAGCTCTCGTCCTTGTGGGAGCTGTTGTAAGTGGATATGGCTATTCTCCTCACATGATGAACCGCGGAGGACATCTGAAGTCGTTTGCAGAACTTTCCGATCCTCAGAAAGTCATTCAATATTTTGTGTGGGAGGATCCCTATGAGATCTATTCCGAAAATAGCAGGGCAAAAGAAATAGTCGTGAAATTACTAGAGGCAAATCAGCACCAGGATCTGGGTGGCACTTTAATACCGCCGGATAGACCGGCAGCCAGGTTTCTTTCGGAGATAAAAGTTCCCACGCTGGTTCTTGTTGGGGAATATGATATTCCTGATGTTCACTCCCATGCAGGAGTTATTCAATTCGGAATAACCGGTGCAAAGCGCGAAATAATACTAAGGTCGGGGCATCTTATTCCGCTGGAACAACCGGAAGCATTTAATACATCGGTAATAAAATTTCTAAACAACGCTGAGCTCTTCAATATCCTTCATTCCCAGGGAGTGAATGCTGCTATTCAATATTTCAATACGAAACATGAACGAGAACCAAATGTTGTCATATTTGAAGAAGTAGAGATGAATGCACTGGGATACCAGTTTTTGAGCGATGGGAAGATCAAGGATGCTATAGAAATTTTTACCCTGAATACAATTGCTTTCCCCGACTCCTGGAATACATACGACAGCCTGGCTGAATCATATTGGAAAGATGGTCAGATTGATAATGCAGTCAGAAATTATGAAAGATCCCTGCAATTAAATCCCGATAATGAAAATGCCAGGATTGCATTGAAGGAACTTAAAGGGCTAAAATGAGCAACCGATACAAGTATTTCAGCAGTTATTAAAACATTCAATATATCGCGAATAATTTGATTTTAATCGCGAAAATAACGTTATATTTGCGAATAGAACCGAGAAAACACTATGATTAATAGAATATTGTCGCCTGAGATTGAAAAAAGGATGTTTGGAGGTAAGGCCATTTTATTAATGGGTGCCAGGCAAACAGGGAAGACCACCCTGTTGAAGAATTCTGTTGGAAGGGAAGATCACGTATTATGGATGAATGCAGACGAGCCCGATATTATCTCCTTGTTTGAGGAGGTTACATCAACGAGACTTAAAAGTATTTTCTCAGGAAAAAAGATCGTAGTAATTGATGAGGCGCAGCGTATTCCAGATGTCGGATTGAAAATGAAGCTCATTACGGATACAATGCCTGAAATTCAGTTGATAGCAACAGGATCATCGTCATTTGAACTTGCAAATAGTGTAAATGAGCCACTCACCGGAAGGAAATGGGAGTACCAACTATTTCCTATCTCTTTCGGAGAGATGGCAGCGCATCATGGATTGCTGGAAGAAACCCGCCTGATGCCCCATCGCCTGGTCTATGGGTATTATCCGGATGTTGTTACTCATCCCGGAGATGAAAAGGAAGTATTGAAACAGTTGTCGGACAGCTATCTGTACAAGGACATCCTCATGTGGGAGAGGATCAAGAAACCAGAGAAACTTGTAAAGTTGCTCCAGGCGCTGGCATTGCAGCTTGGGTCTGAAATCTCTTATAATAATCTAGCCAATCTGCTTTCGATGGACAATGAAACAGTCGAGAAATATATTCAAATACTGGAACAGACCTATGTGATCTTCAGGCTTCCGGCTTACAGCAGAAATCATCGGAAAGAATTAAAACGAGGCAGAAAGATCTATTTTATTGACAATGGAATACGCAATGCCATACTGGCCGATTTTAAATTGCCTGAATTACGGAATGATCTCGGAGCATTATGGGAAAATTTTGTGATCAGTGAAAGAATGAAATATCTTCACTATAACAGGATATGGGGAAATTCATATTTTTGGCGAACGCAGGACCAGCAGGAGATCGACTATATCGAAGAACGTGCCGGGAAACTATATGCCTTCGAAATTAAATGGAATCCCCGTAAAAAGCCCTTTCTCTCTAAAAGTTTCAGCAATACATATCCGGATCATACCTTCTCATTTATAAATCCGGAAAATTTTACTGAGTTTATAACGATGTAAGCTTCCCCCAAATCAATTTCTGGAAAGCCAGACCTTAATCCTTTATTGAAATCTGAGATCGCTTCATTTTTAGCACAGGGTCGGTTGAAATTTGGCTTTTCCTGAAGGAAGAGATTCCTTATCTTCACAGGTATATAGATGAATCAATATGTTAAAGTGGAAAATCCTGTATATCGACATGGACGATGTACTGGTTGACTTTCAGACCGGGATTGACCGGCTGGATGAAGCGACTGTTCAGGAGTATGAAGGGCGCATGGATGAGGTACCTGGAATATTCAGCCTGATGCTGCCCAGGAAAGATGCCATGGAATCTTTTAATGAGTTGAGTAAAGTCTTCGACACCTACATTCTCTCGACCGCACCCTGGGAGAATCCCTCGGCCTGGTCGGATAAGCTGATGTGGGTGAAAAAGTACCTGGGTGAAACCGCCTACAAGCGGCTTATCTTAACCCATCATAAGAACCTGAACAGGGGCGACTTTTTAGTGGATGACAAGGAAAAGAATGGGGCCGGCGAATTCAATGGAGAATTCATCCATTTTGGAACAGCGAAATTTCCTGATTGGAATGCAGTCAGGGCCCACCTGCTAAATCCAAAATAGGAAGCAATATGTATATTCTGACCTTCGGGATATCGAGATCCAAATACTTTGAAAAGGGTCTGGCACTGGCCGAAGGGCTGGACGGGAAATGGGATGGCCAGCAAATGACCCTCGAAATCCAGGATAATCAGCTTCTTGATACCCATGAATTATTGTTGCCACTTCTTGCGATCATTCAGAACTGGTCATCCACACGGGCGACTTTTAATGGGGCGGAAGTTAAACCATATCCTTTTATTCTGTTCATGCATTTCGTGAAGGAGTGTGCCGAAACCAGCGACCTTGATCCGTAGAACTGCTGGTTGTCCGGTGATTGTCCGGGTTGGACCTGCAAGAAGTTGACGAATATTTTATTCCAGGAGTCAGGTAGCGGCGATTATAAAAGCAATGACCGCTACTGGTATAATTTCGGGAAATTCAATGGCAAGAATGAGTGGGTCATTGACAAGTCCGGGATTTTTGACCGGCTGATTCAATTCGCAGAGATCAATGGTTTGCATGTCTGCCCTCATTTTAATGAGAAGGAGGTCAGACAAGCCATTGACCGGTTGCCATCCAAAATCATTCCGGATGATGTAAACTACAGGGTTCATTTCACCGATTTCTATGACAAAGGGAAAAAGCTGAAATTTCCTGAAAATATCAGGCATATATCCCAGAAATACCCGGGTTCAGGTGAACAGGTGAAGCGGAAATATGATGTGCATAAAATACGAATGATCAGTCACCATCAAAGTGGGGGTATCCCGGATGGTCTGAATTGCATTGAACGTTCAGCAATGAATCAGCCTAAGAAATATCATTTAAGAGTGTATGATAACTTTCATTATGGCGATGAATCTGAGGCTTATGATCATGGATCCTATCCTACTTACGAGGCTGCGGTGATTGCAGCCAAAGCGATAGTGGATGAATTCCTTAATCAAAACTGGAAACCCGGAATTGAGCCTGATGATTTGCTTAGCCAGTATTCACTTTATGGGGAAGACCCTGTAATTCTTCCAAATGAGCCCGGCGAGCATGAAAGGTTTTCGGCAAGGAAATATGCAGAAGGCAGTGTGGCAGAGATTTGTCGCAAACCTGGAAAAAAATAGATGGAAATACAAGCACCGTCCCTGGAGGTCATAAAATTTGCGAATGCGAAACATATGACAAGGCATTAGGCGTCATTGCGAAAAATCTATTCAGGCTTGAAATTGTTATATTTGATGTACAAAGCACGAATGAGATGATTACAAAAACTCAAATAATTGATTCGCTCAACAACCTGCCCGAGAATGTTACTATTGATCAGGTGATTGAGCACTTAATTGTGGTTGAGAAAATCCAACAGGGACTTGAGGATTCAGCGAGTGGTAAGGTATATTCTAAGGAACAAGCCAAAGAAACGCTGAACAAATGGCTGAAATAAGGTAGACTAAAACTGCAATTTCTGACCTTGACGAAATTGGTGATTATATTGCCAAGGACTCGGTCAGATATGCTGAATTAGCTGTTTCGAAATTATTTGAGTCACCGGGAATCCTTGAGAAAAATCCTAGAGCGGAAAGGTAGTACCCGAACTCAATAATGAATCAATTAGACAATTGGTCCGAGGTAGTTACAGGATAATATATCACCTTGTTGATGAGAATCAAATAGAGATTCTCACTGTCCATAGATCATCCAGACTTCTTGGAAATACTTACAATTTCGAAGATATTGTTAATGAATAAGTGCCGCGAAGACTTATAAATAGTGCTTCATACGGCGCGCAGCACCAGGTGGGAAAAAACGGAGGCACTGACTACCCGGCGCCGGAATCATGATCCTAATGTAAGTGTTAATTAATCAATATGATAGGATGGTCAACTAAAATTGGCCTGACATGGTCAATTTGTCCGTTTTTTTCCAGCATAGATATAAACAGGAAATGGATTTGTATCGAGTTATTTCCGGCTATAATATGGTTGACAAATGGTATACTATTTGTATTTTTGTCAACAAACCTAACATATAATTATGGAAAATACTTTTGGCATAAGATTTTCTTCCGCCCGGAAAATGGCGGGTATGTCACTTCAGAAACTTGCTGATGCACTGGGGAATGTGGTCACCAAGCAATCCCTCAATAAGTATGAGCAAGGAAAAATGAAGCCTGACAGTAACCTGCTGATCAATCTTTCAAATGTATTAGGAGTTCCGGTCGATTATTTTTATGCAGAACCTACCATTGCCGTTGAACTTCGAAATCCCGATTATCGAAAGCATTCTTCCAGAATTTCAGCCACCCAAAAAACCGCAATTGAAGAGAAATCAAAAATCCAGCTTGAAAAATATTTCGATTTGGAAACTCTGCTAAACCTGGATGAAAATTCATATTATTTCGAGTTTGAGAAAGAGATTATCACTGCAGATGATGCAGTAGAAGCTGCAAGTAGACTTAGAAAAGAATGGGAAATAGGGTATGATCCTATTCCTGATGTTATTGCCATGCTTGAAGACAAAGGGTATAAAGTGATTGAGATTGATGCCCCAAAGAACTTTGATGGATTATCTGCCGAAGTTGGCGGCTCGAAGGTAATAGTTCTCAATGGCAGTTTATATGATGGAAATAACTGCCGGAAGAGGTTTACCGCATTGCATGAACTTGCCCATCATTCCCTCAGGTTTCCTGAAGGAATGGAGCACAGAATCGAAGAGAAACTTTGTCACGTATTTGCAAATGCTGTTCTGTATCCATCAGAAATGGCTGAAAAGGAACTTTATTTTGAAAGATTTCATTTCTACGAAAAAGAATTGATTCTGATCAAAGAAAGATGGGGGATTTTAATTTCTGCTATTTTTCAAACTGCTTTTAGATTGCAGATCATCAGTGATTATGTATTTAAAAATCTGAATATGAATTACCGGTCCCTGGGATATCACAGAGAGAATAATGAACCCGGTACTTTTCTAAGTCAGGAAAAGCCAGTGCGTTTCCTTCGGCTGGTATACTTTGCCCTGGGCAAAGAATTGATATCAATCAGTGAAGCTTCATACTATACCGGTGTAACTGCCTGGGAATTTCGAAAATCGATGAAACAATTGGTATGAAGCTGATAATAACAGATGCGAAAGGAAGCAGAAGAACTCAATGTTGAGGTACATGTGTATATACTTATTATATATACCTTTATAGAATAATATTTATGTCATGAAAACAATATCATTAAAAATTGACGACTCGATCTTCGGAGAAACTGAGAATATCCTCTCCGAGATTAAGAAACCCAGAAACAGGTACATAAATGAGGCTCTCGAATATTATAATAAAATTCAGAAGCGTAAAATCTTAGAGTCAAAACTCAGGAAAGAATCTGCCCTGGTAAAAGACGAGTCTCTTTCCGTACTTAATGAATTTGAGGAGATAGATTATGCAAGTTAAAAGATTTGAAATCTGGGTGGCTGATTTAAACCCTCAAATAGGTACAGAACCAGGTAAGACAAGGCCTGTGCTTGTCGTACAAACAAATCTTCTGAATAGGATACCTCACCCTTCAACGATAATATGTCCTCTAACGACAATATTCAGAAAGAATCTGAAATCTTAAGAATTCATATTAAAAAGGGTACGACAAATCTTAACCAGAACTGCGACATAATGATTGATCAGGTGCGGGCAATTGACAATAAGCGACTAATTAAAAAGCTTGGGGAATTACCTGAAAGTCTTTCCATTAAAGTTAAAGAAAGTCTAGCTATCATATGACAAATATTCAGAAAGAATCTGAAATCTTAAGAATTCATATTAAAAAGGGTACGACAAATCTTAACCAGAACTGCGACATAATGATTGATCAGGTGCGGGCAATTGACAATAAGCGACTAATTAAAAAGCTTGGGGAATTACCTGAAAGTCTTTCCATTAAAGTTAAAGAAAGTCTAGCTATCATACTAGATTTGAACTAAAGTGGAAAAAACGAACCACCTGACTACTTCGGGCCAATAATTACAAGAATGACCTCTGTCAGTTTTGAAGTTTATCAAATGCCTGATCGATTTTTGCGGCCAGATCAAAATCCAGGCGGGTTATTCCACCGGCAGAATGCGTATTCAAGGCAATACTCACTCTGTTGTATATATTTCTCCAATCCGGATGGTGATCCATTTTCTCCGCTTCCAGGGCTACGGCTGTCATAAAGGAAAATGCTTCCGTAAAATCTCCAAATTCAAAATCTCTCCGGATCGCACCATCACTGTAGGTCCAGGCCTCGAACCGGGTAGACAGATGGTCCTGGATTTCAACGTGAGTATATACCTGCATCGTCTGGTTCAATTTACTGGTGCATTGCTATCTTAAAACAAATATTCAGGCCAATGGTTCTATCAATGAATGAATTCATAAAGAAAACGATGGATATTAACTTCGAAGTTTCAGCAGAAATTCCAGCATCTCCCGGGCAAATCTATGATGGAAAAAACGGAGGCAGTGACCACCCGGCGCCGGAATTATGATCCTAATGCAAGTGTTAATTAATCAATATGATAAGATGGTCAACTAAAATCGGCCTGACATGGTCAATTTGTCCGTTTTTTCCAATAAGAACACCCGGATCCGGTTTCCGGATATCGACCTTGACAATGGATTATTTACATCCGGGCAACGATCAGGACTGCTGCCAGGACATTAACCCTTAGACCTAACCAGGTGACGGATCGCTACCACCAGAGCGGCCTGGATGGCTACATTTAAAACAGGTAAACATGAATATCATGTCAGCGAAAGACCCTGAAATCGTGATCCCGGATGAAGTAATCATGAATAAGATCTACCTTATCAGAGGAAAGAAAGTAATGTTAGACCGGGATCTGGCAGAGCTGTATGGAGTTGAAACTAAGGTACTGAAACAAACTGTAAGGCGTAATTTTAAACGCTTCCCTCCAGATTTTATGTTCGAAATGACAACCGAAGAGTTGCAGAACTGGAGGTCACAATTTGTGACCTCCAAAGCAGATAAGAAAGGATTACGTTATTCCCCATTCTGTTTTACTGAGCATGGAGTTATTATGCTGGCCAGCATACTTAATAGCGACAGAGCAATAAACATCAATGTTCAGATCGTAAGAATCTTTATCAAGATGCGCGAGATGTTGGCATCCCATAAAGAGATCCTACACAGACTGGAGAAGATAGAATACAAACTGGCCGAACATGATGATCAGATCCTGCTGATCTTTGAATACCTGAAACAACTTGAGCAGACTAAACTCCAGGAACTGGACCAGCAGAACAGAAAACGAATAGGATACAAATGAAAGAACGAGCAATAGTCCCCACTAAACAGCCGGAACCGGTATAGAAATAGTGAGTGAGCAACAATACCTGAGGATGATTGGAAAACGAATTTGGTTATTTGGAAAAGGTTAAAAATTGAAAAATGATTATGTACTGGAAAAAACGGAGGCACTGACCACCCGGCACCGGAATTATGATCCTAATGCAAGTGTTAATTAATCAATATGATAAGATGGTCACAAAAATCGGCCTGACATGGTCAATTAGTCCGTTTTTTCCACAATATGGTTCATTTCAAAAAATAAGTGCGAACAAGTTTTATTCGAAGATATTTCAAATCCTGAAAAAGCCATTTATAAATGGACATTTGAACTTCCTGCTCCCGATTTGTTTATATGGACTATTATTAAAATAACAAAACGACTGGAACATATACTTTTCATCGGGAAAAATAATAATTGGACTAATTAGTAGCGGTGTTGATTCCATCATTTAATTGATATTATATTCATTAAAGACAAAAACAATGAAAAAAAGAGTTGTGCAACTTTTGATAGTTCAATATTGTTAACAACTGAACATGAGAAGATGCTATAACTGGGTGGGGGCTTCTTCATATATGCCAGATGGGGTCCCATTGGTTTGGTTGGGAAGGAATATATTTCATACCTTAATGGATTCCAATTTTTATTGATAACGAAACATGAAGAAACTCATTCTCGTCTCAACAGTCCTGGTCCTGGTGATCCAGTTGACCGCCCAGCCACCGAACAGGGCCGAAAGCTTTTTCGGGATCCATTTCGATTTCCATGCGAATCAGGATGATAAGGAAATCGGCAAGACCTTTACCCCTGAAATGATTGACTCGTTCCTGACCATTGTGAAACCCGATTTTGTACAGGTCGATTGCAAGGGTCACCCCGGATACTCAAGCTATCCGACCCAGGTGGGGAACCAGGCCGGGGGCTACACCAAAGATATCCTGAAGATATGGCGGGAGGTAACGGCCAGGCATAATGTGGCCCTGTATGTGCATTACTCCGGACTATGGGATACAAAAGCGGTCAGCGATCACCCTGAATGGGCCAGGATCAATGCAGACGGGCAGCCCGACAAACAAAAGGCCGCATATTTTGGTGCTTACATGGATAACCTGTTGATACCCCAGTTGAAGGAAATTTCCGATTATGGCCTGGATGGTGCATGGATTGACGGTGAATGCTGGGCAACCGGACTGGATTATTCTCCCGGGATGCTAACGCAGTTCGGGAAAGAAACGGGTATTACCAGTGTACCGGGGTCCGGAAAAGATATCGGTTACAGGGAATTTGTTGAATTTAACCGAACGGCTTTCAGGAGCTATGTAAAAAAGTACGTTGATGAGATCCACCAGTACAATCCGGATTTTCAAATCACCAGCAATTGGGCTTACTCTTCCATGATGCCAGAACCTGTGGATGTGAACGTTGATTACCTCTCTGGCGATGTTGCCGGTCAAAACTGTGTGTACAACGCTGGTTTCCAGGCGCGTTGTATGGCATTACAAGGGAAACCATGGGATCTGATGGCTTGGGGGTTCACCTACGATTTTGGCGATGCAGGCAGTTTTGTGGGTCCCAAATCTCTTACACAACTGGAGCAGGAAGCAGCCGAAGTGATGGCCATGGGTGGTGGATTCCAGGCTTATTTTACCCAGAACCGCGATGGTTCGATCAAGCCCTGGTATTTCGGTCTCATGGGCGAATTAGGTGATTTTTGCCGTGAGCGTCAGACCTATTGCAAGGGAGCGGAGACCATTCCACAGATCGGGCTCTGGTACTCTACCTTCAGCAAACGAAACCAGACCGACCAGGTGTATGGCTGGAATGTCCGGAATGTGGAGGGCAATCTTTCCATGCTGCTCGATGGACAGCAGTGTGTGGAGATCCTGATGGACCACCAGCTTGAAAACAGGCTGGAGGAGTATCCGGTTATTGTCATCCCCGAGTGGACAGGGCTGGAAAGTTCTTTAAAGGAAAAGGTGCTGGACTATGTGCAGAAAGGTGGAAACCTTCTGGTGATCGGGGCAGGTGCAGTGAAAGAATTCGAACACCATCTGGGGGTTTCATTCATCGGGGATCCAAAGACGAGGGTCTGTACGATGGGATTCAATAAGCAGATGTCGGCCGTAAAGACTGCCGTTCAGGAAGTGATACCGAAGGCGGGGACACGGACCATCGGGGAGCTTTATAATGGAGATGATTTCCGCTTTCCGACAGGAAACCCCGTGGCTACTGTCGCCTCCTACGGTGAAGGAAAAATTGCAGGCTGTTACCTGGATCTGGCCGATGCCTATTATACCTACCAGGCCAGAGGTTATCTGAAAATCGTAGCGGCTGTTCTCGACACTCTTTTTCCGGATCCGATTGTCCGGGTTACAGGATGTGACTATGTGCACGCTGCTGTTAACCAGAAAGAGGGCAAATGGTATGTCCATATCATCAATACTGCCGGAAATCATTTTAATCAGAAAGTGTATGAATATGATCATATTCCGGCAACCGGCGAACTTACCCTGGAATTAAGCACCCTGAAACCGGTTAAAAAGATCGTCCTGCAACCGGGTGACCTGCCTTTGACTTTTTCTTCGGAAGGAGAGAAAGTGACGGTTAGGGTACCATCTGTTTCTGTTCATTCCATTGTTCAACTTGAGTTTTAATCAAGATTGGAAAAAACGGAGGCACTGACTACCCGGCAACTAAAATCGGCCTGACATGGTCAATTTGTCCGTTTTTTCC
>CAVVFB010000002.1:0-448484 GCA_963747365.1 uncultured Bacteroidota bacterium
GGCGAATGGAGACGGTCGAGACGCCATTCGGCGCCGTGCGAGTCAAGGTGGGCCTCTGGGGCGACGACGCGATCAAGGCCACCCCCGAGTACGAGGATTGCCGGCGAATCGCCGAGGAGAAAGGCGTTCCGCTTGCGCAGGTGTATGCGGCGGTGGTCGCGGCGGCGGCGAAGTTGTCCTGACGAACATGCAGGACTTTCCCGCCTCCTTGCCACAGCGCCCGGACTCTTCATCCGCCTCCGGCATCCAGTCTCGCCGCGATGATCGCCGGGTAGTGCCGCTGAACAGCGGCGCGGCATCGCCCCACAAAGATCGGTCCAATTATCAACGCCGGCAGGTAGACTAGCAGCGCGGGTCCGACACCACCGAGGGGCGGGACAACGAACACGGTGAGCAGCACAAGCCCTGCTGCCAGGGAACCGTGGCGGAGCGCCATCCAATAGAAAGCCCAGACTGTGGGAACCAGCAGGGTGAGGAGCGCAAGATTCGCGAACATCAGAAAGGTCCAGGTCTCACCGAGGTTGTTGCGCACATGCACCAGCCCGTACCCGGAATTTGCCGCCGCGTCACCGACGGCAGCCACGGCAAATCCTCCGGCAATGGCGGCCAAGACCAGCCCTATGGTGTGAAGCAGCGCGCAGTTCAGCATGCAGACGAACGCATCGCCGAAGGTGCGGCTGTCGGTCGCGAGGAGGAGCATCTCGTCAAATGGCCGGTTTCTCCCGGCTCTCGATCCGAAGCGCAGTGCGGGCGCGATTCCCCCCAGGAACACTCCGGTCACAAGCAGGGCAAACGGCACCCAGAGAACAACGGGGGCAAAACATGTGGCCATCCCCAATCCCAGGACGCCGTAGAAAACCAATGGCCTGAAGACGCCGCGCCTGGACCGACCCGCGAGCAGGCGCCAGACCACATTATCTTCCTCGCAACCGTGGTTCGCGAGCACCCAATCCGGGATGTCCCACCATCGCGACAGCCGAACGGACTCAGCCATGGGCAGCATTCCTCAGTGTCGCGCCGCGGGCCGCGCGCCCGCCTCGCACTGTCTATAGTCTGCCACGATCCAGCCTCTCCGCGATGATCGCCGGGTAGTGCTCCTGCACCACCCCACGGCAGCGCAGCACAAAGATCGCCCCTCCGATCGCGACAAGCAGGTATACGAACACCGCCAGACCAATACCCAGGCAAGGCGGCAGGGTGAGCAGGACCGCGATGACGGGTGTGGCGCGCAGCAGACCATACCGAAGCGAGGTCCAATATAGCGACCAGATGATGAAGGCCACGACGGCAAAGAGCCCCATCTCGGCGCAAAGCATCCCAATCAGCAGCGAGGCAAGCTCGCCTTGCGAAATCTGACTATTCACGAAGTAGTGAACATACCCGGCTGCAACCACGACGACAACCCTCACCAGAGCGGCCGTCCCGAATACCGTCATGGCATACACAAACGAGCAGTTGAAGAGGGCGTCGAGGGCGTCGTCGAAGTCGAGCGCATCGGCGCCAAGAAGCAGCATTTCGTCGGTCGCTCGCCCCCTTGATCCAGCCGACGCAAACCGCAGCGCGGGCATCAGCGCCCACAAGAACGCCGTAGGGAGCATGATTACATACAATACATGGAACATGTTTGGTACGGCCAGCCCAAGAATCCCGGTCGCGATCATGCCGTAGAAAACTGCCGGTCGATACGCCCCGCGCCGCGCCCTTCGTGCGAACAGCATCCACACGGCGTTCTCGTCGTTCGTCCCGTGGTGCGCCAACACCCGGCCCGGGATGTCCCACCATCGCAGCTTGGCTTCCGTCCCCCCGTCTTCGCTCAGAACCTCGCCCACTCCCCCACCCCCGTGTTGATTAGCGCCCCCGCGCTGAAGTTCTCGGCGTAGGTGCCGAGGATGTTGGCGTTGGTGGCAAAGTAGTCATGGTAGCCGATACCGAACTGGCCCTGCGGGTGGGCTGAATCGGTCACGCTCACCAGTGTGGCACCGTCCAGCTTGAACGCAATCTGGTTCCCGAGCGCCTCGATGCGGAAGCGGCGCCAAGCGCTTGAGGCAAGAAACTGCGGGGCTGCCAGCAGGTCCGTCGCCACGCCCGCCACCGTGCGAAGGCACTGCACTCGGCCGTCCGCCGAATCCCATGTGAGCGCATAGTTGGTGCCCTGAATTCCGCCGCCCGAGATCCCCTCAAACATGCCGTTGCCGTTGTCGCGCGCAAAGATGCCGAGCCTCTCGAAGCCGTCGGCGGCGAGGCCGGGCCTGTGGTTGCAGTAGATCAGGGCCTCGACGAAATAATCCGTGTCGGTCAACCGTCCGAGGCGCGTGGTCTCGATTCCGCCGCTGGAATCGCGCACCCTCATCACAAAGCCGTCTCCCCCGGGGGCGATGGGGATGAACGCCACGACCGCCGGCACCGTGAAGCGGTCGGTCCACAGCCCCTCCAGTTCGCGCCCCGCGGCAGGAAACGCATCCGCGTACGGAAATGTCGGCGCGGGCGGCACTTGGTAGCGCGGCGGCGTCACCACGCCCTCGTCGCTCAGCAGTGCGCACAGCGTGGGGTGCGCCCACACGCTCTCCACCGTCGTCGTCACGCCGTCCAGCAGCATCTGGCTCTGGACCAGCCGGATTCCGTGGCTGTAGTCGGCGTAGGTGTTTTCGTGAACCCACGAGAGCGGCTGGATGGGCGTCCCCGAAATGTAGTGCCAGCCATAGATGGCAACGCGCAGGGGCGAGGGCTTGGTGGGCGTGACGGGGCTGATGCACACATCCTTCTTGATGCCGGCGATCAGCGGCCCCAGCGGCTTGCCCAGCTGCGTGCGCGAGCTTTCCACCATCTGGTGATGCGTGTAGAAGACGGGCACCGTGATCATCTGCGCACTGGGCGGGATCGGCTGGGGATCCATCTTTACCGTCGCGACGCTCCAGATGTCGTTCACCATCTTGCGCGTCGGCATCACGCACTGCGTGCGGTCGGCTATCCATTGCGCCAGGATTGGCGTCATTGGCATCCGGAAGAAGTCGCCCTCGATGCCCACCGAGAGGTAGTCGGGTGTCACATAGTAGGTCACCGTGTGGGGTGTGCCTCCGATGGTGGCGCTGACGGTCACCGGCTTGAGCGCGCGAAGGTAATCGGGCACATTCCCGGACATGATCTCGTCGAGAACCTGATTCTCGCGGTCCTGGCGCGCGAGGTTCTCGATGTCGGCCTTCACCTGCGAACCGCTCTTTGCGCCCGGGGGGCGCGGTGGCAGGTTCAGCACCTGTGCCGGAACGGCGGCGGCGAGAAGAAGGATTGCGGCAGTGACGATGGCGGCTCTTCTCATGGGCAAACTCCCCGTGTGGAGCTGTGGTATTTTCCGGCTGCTCGAACAACGAAACGGTTACGGCGGACTGCGGGCAATTGCGAAGGAAATTCGCAGCGCCCTTGTGCCGCTTGACAACCCAGCTTTGCCGCACGGCAGTGTCGTGCAAGGAAGAGACGGGCGTGGCATCGGGAGGTAACGGCGCGGGGATCAATGCTGGGAAAGTCGGGGTGCGAGAATGAGGGAATTGGTGAGACGCATTGTCTGGGCGGCCAGCCTGCTCGGTGCCATCTGGCTGGCGCTGTATACCCGGACCGAGCTTGTTCGGGTGTACGAGACGCACCCCAATCGCGCGGTTGAGCGCCACACGCGCTGGTTTCCCGACGCGGACACTGACCAGATTCTCGCCAAGGAACTGGAGGGGCGCTCCATCCGGCTCGAGGGTGCGGAGTGGGCCGCTTATCATGATCGCGTCAGCAAGTTCCTTGGTGGCGGGCATGCCGACCCTGACCTGAAGCGGCGCGCGAGCACCGGACACATCCAGGATAACATCTACTACCTGCCCGACGAGGAACCCGTGAACGCGGTTGCACGCCGGCTGACCAGCAGCGACCCCTTCGCATATCTCGTATTCCCCAAAGTCGGTGGCGACGCGTACCTCGGCGCGGTGCTGACGGACCTCGGCGACGGAATGCATGAAGTGCCGGCGTGGCTCGCGCACCCGTACCGCCGCGCCGCGGCATGGCTGCTGATTGCGGGCATCCTGGCCTACACGCTCATCCCCTGGCGCCGCGCCGGCGGCACCCGCGCCATGTACTCGCGACTGCGCGGGGCGATCCTGCCGGACATTGTGGGCTCGCTGATGGGCGGGGTGTTCTTCGCATTGCCGCTGCTGGTCACCACGGGCGACTCCATGATGGGCGGCATCATTGTGGAGCACGGCTACCTGGGCGTGACGCTCCTCGCACTGGCAATGTCGGTCTTTGGCCTGGTGATATGGGTGGTCGCGGCGTGGTATGCGCAGTACGAGATCGCCATCCTGCCCGACGGACTGCGGATCACGACGCTTCGCGACAACCGGAAGGTCCCGTTCGGAAGCGTCGCCTCGGCCGGGCTGTCGACATACACGCCACCGGGATGGCTCCAGGCGATCGGCTGGGCGGCGGCGATCGCGAGCCCGCGCCATGGCGGGCCGGTGCTGCTTGGGTTCACCCGGGGCGACACGCGCATGGCGCTCGAACTGCACGGCGGTGAGACCGTGCGGTTCACGCTCGTGGGGCTGCTGGGCGCGCCCCGCGTGCTTGCCGCGCTGGCCGACGCCGGGGTGCGGGTCGATCCCGAGTTGCTCGCATTTGTCCTCGATGAAGACGATGCCCAGGATGAGGTACGGCGCGCGACCGCGCTGGAGAAGGCGCGCCAACCCGGACCATCCAACCGCCCGACGGTCGTGTTCCAGGCGATCGTGCTCGCCCTTGTCGCAATCGCGACGGTGGCTTTGCTGCGCTCGCATGAGCGGCGCGAGCGCGAGTGGGTGGCGAAACCGGTGCCCACGCTGGTCGTGGCTCCGCCGGTCGAACAGGTGCTCGAGCAGGACCGGATACTGGGCCAGATGAACGGCGTCAAGGCGGAGATGGACCGCGCCGTCGAACTGGTGAAAAGCCCGGACCCGCAGGTGCGTGCGACGGGGGCGAAGGATTTCGCCGCCGCCAAGGCACGCTTTGACGCCCTGCAGGAGGAGTTTGAGAAGCTGCCAGAGAAGTATGCGAAGCCCTCCGCGCGGGCGGAGGATGGAAACACCACGAATTAGTGCAAGCGACACGCCGCGGTGAAACCGCCGCGAAAGGCAAAAGAGGAGAACCATGCACCCACATAACGCAGCCATCAGGACAGCCCGGACAGCCGTGGCAACGGCGGCAATCAGCCTGCTCATCGGCGCCGCGGGAGGCTCCGACATGCCCGTCACCGGCGATGCGCCCGCCCAGGCGGCTACTTCGGGAGCGAAGGAGAATGTCGGCGGCATGGCGCGGTTTGCGGGCAAATGGGTGTTCATGGACGCAGACCCGGGCGACACGGCGGGCGCCAACACTATGGACCTGCGCTTCACTGGGGCGATGCTGGTGGGGCAGGCCGGGGGGAAGGACAAGGACACCATCGCGTTCAACCAGTTCGACGGCCACCGCATCAAGGGAACGCTCATGGAGTCGGATGGATCGCAGACTCCGGTTCACGCCACGCTGTCCACCGACGGGTCGCAGCTCATTCTGGAAGTCCGCCCCCCCGCCAGCGAGATCTACACGGTGGTGGCGGTCCGCGACAAGGGCGCCGCAGACGGGCAGAGCGGGAATCAGCCCGGCCCGTCCGGAGGGACCGACGGACTCGACGCGGCGCAGGCCGAGCTCGATGCCGCATCGGCGGCGTACCGCGGAATGGTGGAGCGGGGCGAAACCGCGGGCATCGAGGAGGCGCGGACGCGCTACAAGACGGCGCTGGAGAATGTGAAACAGCTCAAGGCAGGCACCCACCGGCCCACCGAAACGCCGTCCGTCGCGGCCACGCCCACGGCAGCGTCAACGGGGGCGAAAACCGAAGACGATGCCATCGAGGCTGTGGCGAAACAGGCGGAGGTTGCCGCATGGATCAAGGCGGTGCGCACGGCGAACCGCACCGATCCCGGCCGCACCACCGCTTTCCGTGCCACCGACAACGGCAAGGCATGGGAGGTGCAGGCTTTCGAGAATGTGCGCAACGCGGACGGCGGGCACACCGCAACTTTCGGATGGTATTCAGTGGACAAGCAGACCGGACGGGTTTCGAAAATCCGGATGGACGCCCCCTGACAGGCGTGTGAAAGGAAGTGAGCGGTGGACAAACTGATCGAGTATTTCGGCAACGACCTTTTCGCGAAGCACTCGGGGATTGAACTGCTGGAGGTGGAGCCGGGCAGGGCGGTCGCGCGCATGGCAATCCAGGAACGGCACATGAACGCGGTCGGTTCCGTGATGGGCGGCGCCATCTTCACGCTGGCGGATTTTGCCTTCGCCGCCGCATCAAACTCTTACGGCACGGTTGCCGTGGCGGTCAATGTCAGCATCACCTACCTCAAGGCGCGGCGTACCGGCACGCTGACCGCACACGCTGTCGAAGTGGCGCGGGGCAGGCGGATCGCCAGCTACACGGTGCGCGTCACTGACGAGGCGGAGGAACTGGTGGCCCTGTTTCAGGGCACCGCCTACTGCAAGGACGATCCGATCCCGGCACTCGCCGACGGCAACTGAAACACCCTCTGGCGTCCAGATCCATCGGTCTCGTTTTCGCGGGGCATTGCGCAGCTTGGTCCCGGCCTCTACTCCCCTGCGTCCGCGACCGCTCCAGTCGCCCGCCCGGCGAACCACCAGGGGCTGTAGAGGACGAAGATCAGCGCCACTCCAATCGCGTCCACCGCGAGGATGTACCACGGCCATGGGCCGAAGTGGTCCATAAGGGTGTGGCCCGCCGGCTTGGCGGCGAGGTATCCGTAGTTCGTTCCCGCAAGCCAATTCACGGTGCCGGCAAGGGCGATATAGATGTTCCCGGCAATCACCATGCGCGGCACCGCGCCCGGCGATGGCTTCATTTCGAAAGCCGACATCAGGTAGAGCGTGGCGACGACTATCACGCCGTGGGTAGCGAAGAACTTGAAGAAGAACGGGTGGGGGAAACCGTGCTGCAGGTCGGGTGTGAGCATGGCGAGCACCGCGCCGCCGATCCCATAGAAATAGCAGAACTCGAAGAACAACTGGCGTCGCGTCGCCAGCGCCAGCGCCGCGCACAGCAGACTTAGGTCGCAAAGATGCAGCGGCAGCGACCGTTCAAAATCCAGCCGCCCTTCCCGGCAGAGGATCCAGTACCCCAGCGCAACATCCACGGCGATGAGTCCGACAATGCCCAGCGCCACCGCCGCCGCATGACGCCGCACCGCCGGAACTCTTCCCAGAAACCATGCCCCGGCACACGCCGCAGCCACGGCCCCCAGCGCGCCCCAGTGCGAAGCGTCAAACATCCGGAACGGCGCGAGCAGCGGATGCACGGTCACACGCTGCAATTCCACCGCGCCGAACCGCAGGCGCCGCACAAGGACGCTCGTGCGAAACGGGCAACCTTGGAGTGCTGTGGCCCTGCCACAGTCATCTCCGAGCCGGCCATGCCGACGCCCCGGAGCATTCTGCACACTCCAAGGTCGCCGCGCCGAACAGCCGGCACAGATGAGCGAGGTGAACGGATCACACCACGACCGATCGGAGGTGAACCCCGGTCAGCCACGCCCAGCAGTTTATGTTTGAAAAGCACCGGCACCGCTTTCCCTAATCCTTCTCACTCTCTTCAACCGTCTGCCCCGGAACCCCATGCCTTCGCAACCACGCTATGAAAAACTGAAGCAACTGCTCAAGGACAAGATCGCCGAAGGCGGCATGAAGGCCGGCGACCGCTTCCATTCGCAGAACGAACTGATGCGAAAGTACAAGCTGAGCTACTCCACGGTCACGCGCGCGCTGAACGAACTGGAGAGCGAGGGCTACCTGAGGCGCGAGCAGGGCAGGGGCACCTTCGTGGCGGCGGTTCCCGGCGGCGGGGAAACGCGCGCGCCGCAACCCCGGCGCATCGCCGCCTTCATCCAGTGGGACGCGCACAGCCCCGTCCACATCAACTTCCGCCGCATCTACGCCGCCATCGAGGCTTCGCTGCCGCCCCATTGCCAGCTTCGCCTCGTCCCCTACGAGGCAGACCTCTCGCGCCTAGAGCAGTTTCTGTTCAGCCGCGAGGCGAGTGACGGCGCGGTCTTTGTGTATCCCCACGAGGAGCATTTCGCCTTTGTAAAGCGCGTGGCGCAGGAGATGCCCGCCGCCGTGATCGGATCGCCCCCGCGCGGCGGAGACATCAGCTATGTGCACACCGACAACCAGGCCGCCGCGCAAAGGGCTGTGCTTTGGCTGCTGGACCGCGGTCACCGCGACATCGGCGTTATCTCCGGCGCGCTGGAGATGACCGATTCGCGCGAGCGCCTGGAGGGCTACCGCTCCGCGCTGCGCCAGCGCGGCGCGCAATTTCGCGAGAGCCTTGTCGTGTTCACCCACCCGGCCGAACTGAACGGCTATGGCGCGATGCTGGAACTTTTCGACCGCAACACCTCCCGGCGCATCACGGCGGTGTTCGCGGCCGGGGACCTGTTGGCGATGGGCGCCCTTGCCGCCGCAAAATCCATGGGGCTCAAAGTGCCCGCGGACCTCTCGGTGATGGGGCTGGACGACATCGAGGATGCGGCGCACTTCGACCCGCCGCTCACCACGGTCCGCGTGCCCATCGAGGAACTGGCGCGGCAGGCGACCGGGATGCTGATGGCACAGATGGAAGGCCGCGAACGGGCGCAGGTGCTGGAATTGCCCGCCGAGGTGGTGGAGCGCGCCAGCGCCGGCCCCGCCCCGGACAAATAAAAGCGACCCCTTCAGGCTATTACACTTCGCCCGCCCCCCGCCATCCGGCGGCATGATCGTTTCGGGTCAACAAATTGGAAGAACAGGAGCTTAATTCGCGAAATGGCTGAGAGCAAGCTCGTGAATGCCGCCGAAGAAAAGGCCGACAACGCCAGTGGCGACGGCGATCCGCAGGATCTGCACGACATGGAACTCGCGCGCTACGAGGCGATCCTCGACCGCAATCTTGACGAGGCATTCGAGAGGTACGGGTTCTCCATGTTCCATTCGTTGCCCGGCCTGAAGCAGGTGGAGTTCCGCCAGAAGCTCGGGTTCGCGGTACGCGATGCCGTCGACCACTACAACCTCGCCGGGCTGGCGATTTCGCGCGAGGATTACAAGGGCGCGGCGCAGCTGCTGGAGAAGGCGCTCAAGGCGGACCCCGGCATGCTGGACGCCCTGTACAACCTTGCGCTGTGCTGCGAAAAACTCGACCGCAAGGGCGACGCGCTCAAGAACTGGGCGGAGTATGCCAAGGCGGTTGACGACGATGGGGACAAGAAGGCCGTCGAGGCCCACATCGCCGAGCTTAAGGCCTGATTTGTCAGGCGGCCTGCGCCCGGCGCAGGCAATCCCCTGTCGCGGGGGAACAGTTCCCGTGGTTCTGGTGTCCTGTGGAGGATGATGTTGCCGCGATGTAACCGGATTGGGCGAATGGCTCCCGTTCATGGACGCAAAATTGTCCGGCTGATTGCGTTCGCCCTCCTCATTGCGTGGATGGCCTCCTTCGCGCACGCCACCACTGTTCGCAAGATCGCCTGGGACTCCCAGCCCCGCCACAACCGCTTCACCATCCTTTTCGACCAGCCGGCAAAGTACAACACGGTGGACTCGGTCGCAGACAAGGGCTTCTTCTATCTCGACATCTACGACCTGGAGACGGTCTACACCTCCAAGCTGCTCGAGATGGGCGAGGATGCCTCGCTGCGGTATGTGCATGCGGTCGCGTACCCGGACCACAAGGTGCTACGCCTGGTCTTCTATGTGAAGAAGCGCGATGTATCGATCCGCGTGACCCCCACGCAGGATCCGCCCGGCCTCGTCGTTGACACGGTGCAGCCGGGGGCGGAGGCCCCGCCGGTGCCGCAGGGCGCGACCGCCGGGCAGGCAACCACCCTCAAACCAAGCGCCGAGGTCACCGTGGCGGCGGCCGGCACGCCGGGCACGCTTCCACGCATCCCGGAACCGCGTGTCCGACCCACATCCGCGCCGGGCAAGCCCAAGGTCGTCATCATTGATCCCGGGCACGGCGGCGCAAACTCCGGAGCCACTTCCGACATCAAAATCGGCGGGCGAGTCATGAAGGAAAAGGATCTCGTCCTTCAGTTTGCGTACAAGCTGAAGAGGGTCATTGATTCGTCGCCCAACATGACCGCCCACATGACGCGGCCCGACGACCGGCTGGTGACGCTCGACGATCGCGTGCGCTATGCCGAGACGCACCTGGGCGACCTGTTCCTGTCCCTTCATCTCAACGACGGCAACGGCAACCCCAATGCCCGCGGCATGGAGATTTATTATCTCGATGAAAAGGGAACCGTCAGCGGCGCCGAGAAGGCCGTCGAGGAGAGGGAGAACAAGGATGTCGGCGCGCCGAGCGGCATGGCGAAGGACGCCAACCCGCTGCTGAAAACCATCCTCACGGACATCAGCCGCAACACGCTCGAGGACTACCAATACGAGAGCTACCTCGCGTGCCGGCGGGTGATGGAAGCCTGTGGCCAGATGACCGGGTACCACCAGCACAACCGGGGCATCAAGAGCGCCAACTTCGCCGTACTGAAGAACTTCCGCATGCCGGCAGTCCTGCTCGAGATCGGCTTCATCACGAACAAGGACGACCTAAATTATCTCGTGAACGGGCAGTTCCAGCAGACCACCGCCGTGCTGATATATAACGCCCTCAACAAATACTTTGCGGAAAGCGATCCCGCCTTCAAGGCTGCAAAGTTGAGATTGAACGACGGGATCGGCGGATAGTAATGGCTGGCACAGCAGGCGGCAAGAGGCGCGATGCGCGGCGGTTGGCGCTTGTCGCCACCTATGCCATGGGCTGCACGGGCTACGATGCCAACACCACCCTCGCGCTCATGGCCGAGCTGAAGGCTGAATGGGCGGTGCTTCCGGACTTCACCCGCGAACTGGTCACCCGCGTCCACGACCATGTGGACGACATCGACCGCACCGTCGCCCAGATCCTTCAGCACTGGAAACTCGACCGCGTGGCCCCCGTGGAGCGCGCGTTGCTGCGCCTCGCATGCGCCGAGGTGGACGGCTTCGCCGACATTCCGCCGCGCGTGACGCTCAACGAGTACATCGAACTCGCCAAGTACTACAGCGGCGGCCAGGCGCCGGGCTTCATCAACGGCGTGCTCGACAAGCTCGTGCACCTCAAGGGCAAGCCCGACGCCGGGGTGCCCCAGGTACGGATAAGGGATGAAGGATGAAGGGGCGCTCGATGCGGCGCCCGTGTTCGTCCGTGTTGGCCGACCTTCCCCCAGCCGCCCATCACCGGCCCGGAATTTCCCACAGCGCCGCTCCGCCATATTCCCCCCCTCGCGGCAATTTGTGCGCCAGTTCCTCCGACACCGCGCCGAATACAAACCGAACATTCTGCCGGCGCAACCCCGCCAGCGCCGCCGTGGTGAGGTCCTCGGCCCTCTGTGCCGCCAAATCCGGCGTGAGCGGCGCACCGCCCATCACGAAGTTGACACGCGCCGGATACGCCGCCCCCAGCACCTTTGACCGCTTGTCCACGAAACCATCACCCAGTGCGACATTCGCGTCCCAGCCCGCGATCCGATCACGGACATACATTCGCCGCGCCGCCCGGTCAACGATTGGAATCAGCGGCTCCCTGAGGTCTGCAAACCTCACCCAGGTCGCCGCCGCCCATGACAGGCAAAGTATCGCCACCACACACGCCGCGACGCGCCCCAGCAGCCGCGCATGGCGCGGAACCGCGGCCATGACCCCTTCAAACCACAGCACCGCAAGCACCGCGACCACCGCGACATGCGCCATGACATAACGCCCGTCGCGCCTCACCGCGGCAAACGGAACCCCCAGCAACAGCGCCAGAACCAGAAACGCCACGAGTATCCGAACCGCGGGCGGAAAACACCGCACGCGGCATCGCCGTCCCATCAGCAACGCCGCCATGCCCAGCAGCAGTGCGATGGAAGGCAGAAAATTGCCATAGTCTGCGAAGGCGCGAAACATCCGCAAAGAATCCGCAAGCCAGCGAACGGGCGACAGTAACATCGACGGGTCGCCAGCCTGGATGTCCGGCCAGCCCAGCGTGGATTCAGGGACACCCGGCGGACCGAGCAGGTGCATGAAGCTCGGGGCGAGCGGATTCCCCGTCCACAGGTAATTGCGCGCCAGCCATGGCGCGAAAACCAGCAGTGCCACACACGCGAAAACCGCAAGGGCGGTGGCTGCATCACGCAGGCGCAATGCCCGCCCCGCCACTTCGAAAGCCAGAATGCCTGCAAACACGACCCCAAGCGGCACAAACCCCACGACCCCAGCCGTGTACTTCACGCCCATCGCTGCGCCGAGAAAGTATCCCGCGAGTGCCGGCAGCAGCACGGCCCCGCCCGTCCTCGCCCTCCAAAGCAGGATGCAAAGCAGGGCGCACAGCGTGTAATTCGCAGCCGCAAAGTCCACATAGGTAGCGGTGGCGAGATATATCCAAATCGGGACAAGCGCCAGCAGCGCCGCCGACCAGAGCGCGCCCCGCATGCCCAAGCCAACGGTCTTGGCAAGCGCCGCCGCACCGGCAAGCAATAGCATCCCCGCCCACCAGTGGAAGAGCTTGGCGATGACGTCGCTGCCGAGCGCCAGACCCGCCGCGTACAGCAACTGCTGGTTCTGCGGGATGTAGCTCAGGGCGCTTGAGGGCGTGTCCACATGCCCGCCGTTGACGGCGAACAGCAAAGCCTGGGGCATGTGATAGATGATTGAGTCGCCCCGCACTTCGGGGTTCAGGGCACCCCCGAATGCGGCAAGCGCGACGCTGCAGACTATCCCCGCGGCAACCGCGTCGCACGACCAGGTGCGCCGCCATAGCTCCCTCGCCCGGCGGAAAGCCGCCAGCCGGCCTCCGGCGCGCCGCACCATGACCCAAAGGACGACCGGGGCGAAAGCCGCCACTCCGACGGGCACATATGCACCAAACCATTTCGGCACCCCGAGGAAGAATATCACGCCCGTGAGCACGCCCAGCCCGGCGTTCGCCGCGAGATAGAAGCGCGTGAGGCCACCTGTTTCGGGAACAACGGCGCGCACCACCCACATGCCGACGGCTACCACCGAAACCTGCAGCGCCGCGAACACTATCAAGTCGAGGATCAGACCCAAGCCGCCACCTTGCATGGCGACCTCAGAACTTCACGCCGGTCAGCGCGATGCCCTGCATCACGCGTTTCTGGAACACGGCAAAGAGCGCGAGCGGCGGCAGGCTCGAGATCATCAGGGCGGCGAGCACCTTGTTCTTCCCCACCTGCGATGACAGGTCGTAGTGGTAGAGCTTCAGCATGATGGTGTGCCACCTCTCATCGCTGATGACAAGCGAAGGCCACAGGAAATCATTCCAGGTGCCCATAAACGAGAAGATCGAGACCACCGCGAAGACGCTGTACGACAGCGGGATGATCACGCGCCACAACACGCCGATTTCCGACGAGCCGTCAATGCGCGCCGCCTCCACCAGTGAGTCGGGGATGTCGTCAAAGAAACGCTTGAACAGAAAGATGTTGAACGCACTGACACCCGCCGGGAGCACCACGGCGGGATAGCCCGCGAAGAGTTGCACGAGGTTCGCCTTCAGGCCTGGCAGCGGCTTGAGCATCGTGAGGTAGAGGGGCACAAGATAGGCCTGAAACGGAACCATGAGGGTCAGCGCAAACGCCAGAAGTATCATTCGCCCCGCGGGCGGGCGCAGTTTCGACAGGGCGTAGCCCGCCAGCGACGCCGGCAGGACCGCCGCAAACCAGCAAAGCACCGCGAGCAGGAAAGTGTTCCAGAAGTAACGCACAAAGTCGCTGCCGCCCAGCACCTGCGCGTAGACGCCCCGATTCCATTGGGATGGGCTCGAGGCGGGCTGCGGTAGGAACGACGGCGGAAACGCAAAGATTTGGTCGGGCGTCTTCAGCGCGCTGAGGAAACCCCACGCGAGGGGCAGCATCGTCGTCACCGAGCCGGCCAGCAGCGCGCCGAACACCGACCAATAGAGCACGCGCGTTCGCGGGTGGCGGTAGTCGATGTCGCTAAGCAGCGTGCGCGCGCGGTCGGCCATCACCGCGCCTCCGAGAAGCGCCGCGTCACCCTCGAGTAGATCACCGTCAGCACCACCAGCGCGGCGAAAAGCAGCAGCCCCATCGCCGTGGCGGCGCCGTAGTTGTACTCACGGAAGAGCTTGTCGTAGATGTACATCAGGATGGTGTAGGTGCCCCGCGCGGGACCGCCCTTGGTCATGATGAACGGTTCGGTGAAGATCTGGAAGGTGCCGATCACCTGAAGGATCAGCAGGATCAGCATCACCGGCATCAGGAACGGGATGGTGATGTGGCGCACGCGCTGGCGGACGGATGCGCCGTCCAGCTCTGCCGCCTCGTAGAGTTCCGACGGCACCCCCTGCAGCGCGGCGAGGTAGATGAGCATCGTCGCCCCCGCCCCCTTCCAGGTCGCCATGATCACCAGCGCCAGCATCGCGGTACCCTTGTGCGATCAGCCATCCCACGGACGGCAGGCCCGCGGCTCGGAACATCGAGTCCAGCAGCCCGTCCTCGGGCGTGTAGATGTATCGCCACATTATGGTGACCACCACCAGCGGCATGATTGCGGGCAGGTAGTAGGCGAGGCGGAAGAAGGAGTTTGCGTGCCGCATCTCGTTGATCGCGATCGCCAGCATGATCGGGATGAGATACCCGACCACCAGGCCGAGAACCACGAACAAAAGCACATTGCCCCAGGCGTCGAGCGCGATGTCGCGGTCGACGACCAGCACCTGACGGAAGTTGTCCAGGCCGACAAACCGCGACGGCACCGCCGGGTCGGTCGAGTACTCCTGAAAAGAGATGACGAAGCTCTTCGCGATGGGCCACCAGCTGAACAGCGCGAAGAGAAGGGTTGCCGGCGCCAGAAACGCGAGGGAGAGCACTTTTTGGCGCGCGTGGTGAATCTGCCGGCGGGGTTTCATGGTCCGGTCGAGTGTGTTTGCGGCGTTCGGGCAGACTCAACGAATTTCGCGTAACCGCTTACGGTCTCACGGCCGCCCCGCCCGGAACGCCTCCAATCCCACCCCGCGCCCGCCCCTCAGATGCGCTTCTTCTTGTTCTTCACATAGTCCATGAAGATGAACGACCCCAGTTCATCGAGCGATGCGTAGTAGGCGCGCCCCTTGTTCGCCTTCGTCAGGCGGTCCACGAAATCGCGCAGGTACGGGTCGCTCGTGATCATGAAGGTGGTGATGACGATCCCCTTGCGCCGGCACTGCACCGCCTCGTTGATCGTCTGGTTGACGATCTTCGGGTCCAGCCCGAACGGGTTCTTGTAGATCATCCCGTTCTCGAAGATCGCGCTGGGCTTGCCGTCCGTGATCATGAAGACCTGCTTGTTCACCTGGCGCTTGCTGTTCAGGATGCGTTGCGCCAGTTCCAGCCCGGCCTTCGTGTTCGTGTGGAACGGGCCCGACGCTGATGAACGGAAGGTCGCGTGTGGAGACGAGTTGCGCGTCGTCGCCGAACACCGCCACCTCCAGCGAGTCCTTGGGAAAGCGCGTCTCGATGAACTCCGCCAGCGCCATCGCCACCTTCTTCGCGGGCGTTATGCGATCCTCCCCGTAGAGAATCATGGAGTGCGAAATGTCCACCAGCATCACCGTCGCGCACGATGTGGCATGTTCGCGCTGGTTGACTTCCAGGTCCTCCTCGTCCATCTCGAAGCTCTCCAGCCCGTGCCGGCGCACGGCGTTGTGGATCGAGCGCGTGAAGTCGATATCCGTCACCATGTCGCCGAACTGGAAGCCGCGCGTTTCCGGCAGCTTGTCACCCCCTTCTCCCGCGTAAGGTGTGCGGTGGTCGCCCCCCGCGCCGTCGCGGCGCAGCGAGCTGAAGATCTCCTCGAAGGCGTCCGTCCGTATCTTTTGCTCGCCCTTGTCCGTCAGCTCGAGCTTCATCCCCTCGGATGCCTCGCGGACAAACCCCTGGTCCTTCAGGTAATCCTTGAAGGCCTTGAGGTTAAATTCCTCGTCGAAGAACCCGTGGCGCCTGCCGAGGTAATCCAGCCACTTCAGCGCCTTCTCCACATCGCCCGAACTCTGCGTCAGCAGGTGGGTGAAGAGCTTGCTGATGTTCTTCAGCGACATCTCGCGGGAAATCGAGTCGTCCCACTTTGAGTACCGGAACTTCATCGTGGCGGGTATTACAGTTGGCTCGGGGAAATCATGGCGCGCGGCCGGAGCGCTTCGCTAAAGCACATGCTCCCACGCATGATAGGAGCTGCGCACCAGCGGGCCCGACTCCACATGGCGGAAGCCGGCGGAAAGCGCGTAATCACGCCAGCGCCCGAACTCCTCGGGCGGCAGGTAACGATCCACCGGGATCTGCGCCCCCGTGGGCTGCAAATACTGACCCAGGGTGAGGATGTCGCAACCGGCATCGCGCAGGTCCAGGATCACGGATGCCGTCTCCCGGGCGTCTCCCCGAGGCCCAGCATCAGGCCGGACTTGGCGGGGATGTCCGGCCTCATCGCCTTGGCGCGCTCGATCAGGATCAGGGTTCGCCAATACCGCGCGCCGCGGCGCACGGTGCGGTAGAGTCGCGGCACCGTCTCCGTGTTGTGGTTCAGCACATCGATGGGCGAGCGCATCACCGTGCGAAGCGGCTCAACATGTCCCCGAAAATCCGGGATGAGCACCTCGATGCGCACCGACGGGTTCGCGGCCTTCACCGCCCGGGCGCACTCCGCGAAATGCCCGCTCCCCTGGTCGGGCAGGTCGTCGCGCGAAACGCTGGTGATTACCACATGGCCAAGTCCAAGCTGCGTCACCGTCCGCGCCAGGCGTGCCGGCTCGGTTTCATCCGGCGGCTTGGCTCCGGGATTCGCCTGGGTTACCGCGCAGAAGGTGCAGCCGCGGGTGCAGGCGTCGCCGAGGATCATGAAAGTCGCGGTGTGGTGGCCGTAGCAGTCGCCGATGTTGGGGCACTGTGCCTCCTCGCACACGGTCACCATGCCGTTGCGCCGCAGGATGTCATGGGTGTCCCCGAATTGTCCGCGCCCGGGCATGCGCGCGCGCACCCACACGGGGTGCCGCCGCACCGGGGCGGGTGCCTGCTCGGGGGCGGTGGGCATTGGCTATGGACCCTCCGTGCCCCATCCGGCATCATGCAGCGCGGCGCACACGTAAACATGAAGCGAACGCGCGATATCCCGCGCCCTCGGGACCGCCTGCCGGCGCCCGGAGATATCCAACTCGTGCTGGACGGAGGTCATTTGCGCGCCCTCGATTCCGCAGGGAACAATTGCGTCAAAGGCGGACAGGTCGGGGGCGATGTTCAGCGCGAAACCATGCGCGGTCACCCACCGGCGGACCGATACCCCGATGGAGCATATCTTGCGCGCGGACGCGCCATCCGCGATCCACACTCCGGTATGGCCGGACACCGCACCGGCGTCGAGGGAGAACTCGCGCTGGAGGAACCGCACGATGCCCGCCTCGATCGCACGCAGGAACTCGTGGATGTCCGGCCGCCGACCCTCCGCCCTGCGGGCGAGGTCCAACACCACATAGCCGACGAGTTGTCCCGGCCCATGGTAGGTGGCGAGTCCCCCGCGGGGAACCTCCACGCAGGGGATGCTATGGAGGGCTCCGGTGAAATGCTCGGGCGGCGTGTTGCGGCCGTAGGTCACCACCGGCTCGTGCTCCAGATAGAAGATGGTGTCTGGGGCGGTACCGGCCCGGCGGGCGCTGTGCGCCTCCTCCATCCTCCGGAGCGCCTGTGCGTAGGGAACGGTGCCCGCAAACACAGGGCGGATGCCGGTCATCGCGTGCAGCCCGAATTCCGGCGTGCTGAATCCGGATGTCGTCACGCTTGTGTCCATGCCTTCCATCACGAAGCTATCTTCCCGATGCGGCCATGTATTCAGCGCCTCACGCCGGCGGCGGCGGCACGCGCGGCGGCAACCACGGACTTCAGGATGCTGGGCGAAGGCACCACCATGTCCGCCAGGTCCCGCACCGTGTACTCGAACTGCATCGCGAGGGATGCGGCGGCAATCAGTTCCGCCGCCATGTGGCCGGTCGCGTGGACACCGACGATCTCGCCCGTGGCGGCATCGGCGATCACCTTGACGAAACCCGCCGTAAGCCCCGCGATGGCGGCCCCCGCGCTCTCGGACAACTGGGAGGTGCCCACCGCGACATCGCCCGAAAGCGCGCGCGCGGCTTCCTCGCCAAGGCCCGCGGATGCCGCAAACGACAGCGAAGTGACTGGAGCCAGCCTGCGCGGCGTCGGCGCGTGGCCCGGGCCCGCACAGCCCGCCGCGTGTTCCGCTACATACGCCCCTGGTCCGAGCGGTTTCCGCCGGCATGTCAACCAGCACACACTCCCCCGCCGCATAGACCGTGCCGGCGGCCGTGCGCAGGTGCTTGTTCACCACCACCCCGCCGGTTTCCTCGGACACACCAATGCCAAGCTTGCGCACACCGAGCGGCGCCACCCGCGGCCTGCGGCGCGGCGTCACGACCAGCGCATTGGCCGTCAGCGACGAGGTGTCCTCCAGGTCCACGCGCACCTCCTCGCGCGACCCGTCGGTGTCCCCCCCCACGACCCCTGTCCCGTCTCCGACAACCAGTCGCACACCGTCCGCCCCGAGCTGTCCGAGGACATGCTGCTGCCAACCTCGGCGTCGGACCCCGGAAGCAACCCCTCCGGACCCGCCAGAAGCGTCACCTCGGACCCAAGCACTGCGGCAAACCGTGCGGTTTCGCAGGCGGCTGCATCAGCGCCCGCCACGATGCACGATGCGGGAAGATGCGGCAGCGAAAGAAGCTCGTGCGGCCACAGGCACAGCGTCGAGTCATGCAGAAACCATGCGGGCGTCACCGGCAGCGTGCCGGTGGCAAGCACCACCGCGGAAGCCTTGACCATGCCCGCCTCGTCGCCAGTCGCGGGATCAAGCACCGCCACCAACTGCTCCGCCGCCAAGAACCCGCGCCCCGTGCATATCGCCACACCTGCCGATTCAAGCACCTCCCGCACCGACGCGTTCAGTGAGCCGATCACCTTCCTCGCATGCCGCGCCACGCCCTCGAAACGCACGCACGGCGCGTTCGGGATCTCACCGAGATAGCCCGTGGCATCCAGCGCCTCCGCGGTTGCGCACGCGTGCCCCAGTATCGCCATGGGGATCCGAGTCTCATGCAGGTGCGCGCCGCCCAGCCCCGCGGCGCGCTCCTCCACCAACACCACGCTCATGCCCAGTTCGGCGCCACGCAGCGCCGCCGCGCATCCCGCCTGCCCGCCGCCCAACACCAGAAGATCGCACGCCTCCGGCGGCAAAGCGAGTGACGACCGGCTCATGGGCAGCCCCTCAGAATCCGGCCAACAGGACCGGGTGTTCCAGCAGCTGGCGCACCCGCCCCAGGAAGCGCGCCGCCGCCACGGGACGGATCTCCGATGCTGTGGCCGAGACGCTGATCCGCATCGTCTGCGCGTTGACCCATTGCCCGTCGCGCAACCGCGGAGACTCCTGCAGGGCACCAATCCCCAGCACTGGAACCTCATCCTCGCCGATCACTCCCGAAAAATCATCGGCGCCGTGGCGGCCAAGGTTCATGATCGCGAATGCGCACGCGGGCACATCCGGTTCAGCGTCCGCGTCCGGGTCCGCCTCGGCAGAAAGAATCTCGACGCACAACTGCTGAAGCGAGGTCGCACGCGGCTCGGCAAGCACATGCCATGCGAAATCGTCACCCGACTGCACGCTGATGCAGATTTCCGTGATGCCGACCTCGTCCTCCTTCTCACCCAGGGGCAATCCTCCACGCGCGCGCGCCGCCGCCTTCGCCGTCACCGCGCCGAGAAACTGCTCGGCTGTGATTCCCCGGAACCCTTCGGGCAGGCGCTGCCGGATGGCGGGCAACGATGCAAGCAGCGCCGTCACATCCGCAACCGCGGACACATGCATTGTCGAGAGTCCGCCCAGCACGACCAGTTCCGCCCCTGCGGTATCGGCCACCTGCCCCTCGAACGAGTCGTCGAGCTCGTCGCCGGACGGTTCGTCGCTGGCGCCTGAAGAATCGGCTGTCGAACCCGAACCAATTGGAATCACCGAGGCGGTCGAGTCAATGGGCGGGCGGGACAATCTCGTCCTGCCACGAATCATCTGCGCGCGGGAGGTATTCTTCCGGATCCTCCTCCGCGACCTCGTCAATGTCTGAGGCGTCCGCGCCCTTGGCGCCCCCACCCTGCACTTCCCGCGAATCATCCCACGGCCGCGAAGGTGCGGGCTCCTCGCCGTGCTCGGCAATGTGCGCCAGCACATCCTCCTTCGTGATGCGTCCGGCGCGGCCCGTTCCGCGAACCTTCGACAGGTCAACCCCGCGCTCCTCCGCGATCGACATTGCGAGAGGGCTTGCATGCACGCCTGGAAAGGCGGCGCCGGGGCGCGCGCACCGGCAAAGCCCTCGTTGGACTCTGGCGACGCAGCGCCGGAATCCACCTCAAGCACGGCAATGACCGTTCCCACCGGAACCATGTCACCCGGAAACGCCCTAAGCGAGCGGACCAGGCCGGCCTCAAGCGTCTCTATCTCCATGTTGGCCTTGTCGGTCTCGACCTCCGCGATAATGTCACCCTCCTGCACCCGCGCGCCCTCCTTGACATTCCAACGGAGCAGTTTCCCTTCCGTCATGGATTCGCTGAGTTTGGGCATCACAATGTCGGGCATCTTCGGCTACCTTTGCGGTGGGCGGAGTCTGGTTGCCATGGTATCCGAACCCCTCCCCCGTTGTTCAAGCCGAAAACCCGCACGGCGCCCCAGCATCCCATTCTGCCTTTGACGGCGGCATCGGCAAATACAACCGTGTCCGCCATGTCCCTGAAAGGTCTCGCAAAGCATACCGCCGTATTTGGCGGACTGACCATGCTCAGCCGGTTCACGGGGCTGCTGCGGCTTGCGGCCATCGCCGCGATTCTGGGCAGCGGGCGCGGCGCCGCCGGCAGGCTCACGGACGCCTACCAGCTCGCCAACACGATCCCCAATATTCTCTATGAGTTCATCGTGGGGGGGGTGCTCAGCGCGGTCTTCATCCCCGTGCTCGTGCGAGCCCAGCAGAAGGCGGGAAAGACATCCCCCGAGTCGTGGCGCGTCGCCAACCTTCTGCTCGGCGGGGTGGGCGCCATCCTCATCGCAGTGTCCGCCCTCGGAATCCTTTTTGCCCCGCAGATCGTCGGAATGATGACATTCCTCGCCAAGGACGCCCAAGCCACCCAGAGCAAGGAAGTCGCCACGGTGTTTTTCCGATTCTTCGCGCCCCAGATGCTTTTCTATGGCCTGAACGCGGTGTTCATGGCGATCCTGAACTCCTTTGAGGTCTTCGCCATCACTGCGGCGGCACCCATCATCAACAATCTGGTGATGCTTGTCACCCTTGCCCTTTACCACGCGGGTTGGATCGGCCTGAAGGGACTCGGGGCCGGCACGACTATGGGCGTGGCCGCAATGGCGCTCGTGCAGCTGCCGTGGCTGCTGAAGGTAGGCATGCCCATCAGGCCCAGGGTGGATTTCCGCGACCCGGTTCTGTTGTCGGTCGGGGCGCTCAGCCTGCCAGTGATCGCAGTGAGCGCGGCGAACCTGGTTGGGACCGCCGTCAGGGCAAACCTGCTCTACACTGTGCCCGGCGGCTACACGGCGTACATCAACTGCTTTCAGCTCATCATGATGCCCTACGGCATCTTCGCCGTGGCGATCGCCACCGTCCTTTATCCCGCCATGTCGCGCCACGCCGGCACCTCCGAACGCGCCGCCTTTTCCGAGACCATGGCAACCGGCATCCGCTGGACTTCCCTGGTGATGCTGCCTGTGGCTCTCGGATTGTCCCTGCTCGCAGAGCCGGTATCGCGCGTGCTGTTCCAGCGCGGGCAATTCAGCTATTCGGACACGCTTTTCACGGCGCGGTTCCTGTCGTTCTACGCCCTTTCCATCTTCCCCTATGCGCTGGTTGTGTACGCCACCCGGGTGTTTTACTCCATGCAGGACACGCGCACGCCGGCCTGGATCAATATTGGCGGCGTCGGCCTTAATGTTGTGCTGAGTATCGCCCTCCTTAAGCCCATGGGCGCGCCGGGAATCGCCCTGGCATCCGCACTGACCTATTCGGTCACCGCAACAGTGTCATTCATCGTGCTCAAATTGCGCCTCAGCGATCTCGGTGGCGGAAGGCTCGCATCCGCCCTCGGGCGGATTGTCGCGGCGACCGCCGTGATGACCCTCGGGGTATGGTTTGCCCTCGGGCGCACCGAACCTCGCCTGACAATCGTGGCGAGCGGCCCCCGCGCCGCCCTGCGCCTGCCCGAGTGGGCCGTCGTCGGTCACGCGCTGCTGGTCAACAACGAAACTGACTATTCCACACTGCGCCAGCAATGGGGCGCGGGGATGTCCGTCGCACCGGACTTGGACTTCCGGCGCGAATCGTTCGTGGCCTTCTTCGGACCGCAAAGCGTCACGACCGTCACGCTCCAACTGAAGAAACAGGTCCGGGCGGACGACGGCTCCGCATCCTTTACCCTGGCCGTGCACCGGTCACCCCGCCCGGACGAACCCCGGGTATTCCATCTGCCCCCCAAGCCGGCGTATTTGATGGCCGTGATCCGCCCTCCCATCACCGCCGTGCACCCGGAGTTCCTGATCACCGACGCCCCCCCGGCTTCGCGCTGGACACGCATCCTCCAGGCTCCGGAAGCGCTTCGCCTTCTTCTGCTGACGGCAATGGGTATAATTGTGTTCTTTGGCGCCTGTGCCGCGCTCGGCCTGGAGGACATGAAGTCTTTCCTGCGGGCGTTCAGGCGCCGCAAACCACCAGGCCGGAACCCCTCCACCGACAGACGATGATGTGCTGCGCCATGTCGTGGACCACACGGTCGGGAGTTAATATGTCAGAGGGTTGACAAAATCCTGCCGTCTGCGCCCTGGGCGCGCCGCAGGAATAATGGGGGGGGCGTCCTGTAAGGGACACGGGCCTTAGACCACGACTGCGACAGATTCGTCAGATTCAGGCCCGAAAGGACACACCCAGTTGGCACGCAAGTTCCCCCTGCAGCGCGTTACGAAACATCGGCATCATGGCACACATTGACGCCGGCAAGACCACGACGACCGAACGCATCCTCTTTTACACGGGCCGCTCGCACAAGATGGGCGAGGTGCATGACGGCGCCGCCGAGATGGACTGGATGGAGCAGGAGCGCGAGCGCGGCATCACGATCACGAGCGCCGCCACCCAGTGCTCGTGGAACGACCATTCCGTCAACATCATCGACACGCCCGGCCATGTGGACTTCACGGTGGAGGTGGAGCGGTCCATCCGTGTGCTGGACGGCGCCATCGCGCTGTTCTGCTCCGTGGGCGGTGTCGAGCCGCAGAGCGAGACCGTCTGGCGCCAGGCCGACAAATACGATGTGCCGCGCCTCGCGTTCGTGAACAAGATGGACCGGATCGGCGCGGACTTCTTTGGCGCCGTGCAGATGATGAAGGACCGTCTGGGCTGCCACGCCGTGCCGCTGCAGATCCCGATCGGCCGCGAGGACAAGTTCCGCGGCGTCATCGACCTTGTGCAGATGAAGGCGCATCGTCTGGCCCGACAACGACAACGAGGACCGCGGGCAGGAATTCGAGACGCTGCGAGATCCCCGAGGACATGAAGGCGGAAGCCGCGCAGTGGCACGCCACGATGCTCGAGGCGCATCGCCGAATACGACGAGGAGTTCATGGAGAAGTATCTCGGCCACGGAGACCCACGACTTCGCGCCCAAGGAGCTCAAGCCGCTCATCCGCAAGAGCGTGCTCGCGGCGAAGATCACGCCGGTCCTGTGCGGCTCGTCGTTCAAGAACAAGGGCGTGCAGCCGCTTCTCGACGCCGTTGATCGACTACCTGCCGAGCCCGCTGGATGTGACTGCCGTGACGGGCGAAAACCCCGAGACAAGCGAGATCGAGGAGCGCACCGCCGGACGACAACCAGCCGTTCTCGGCGCTCGCGTTCAAGATCATGAGCGACCCCCATGTGGGCAAGCTGACCTATTTCCGCGTGTACAGCGGCGTGCTAAAGTCGGGCTCCTATGTCTACAACGCCACCAAGGAGCGCAACGAGCGCATCGGCCGCATCCTGCTGATGCACGCGAACGACCGCGAGCCGATCGACGAGGTTCGCACCGGCGACATCGCCGCGGCCGTGGGCCTCAAGCACACGACGCACCGGGCGACACGCTGTACCGACCCGGACCACCCGATCGTGCTCGAGGCGATGACCTTCCCCGAGCCGGTGATCCACATCGCCGTCGAGCCCAAGACCAAGCAGGATCAGGAGCGCATGGGCACGGCCCTGCAGCGCCTTGCGGAAGAGGATCCGACCTTCCGGGTGCGCACGGACGAGGAGACGAACCAGACCATCATCAGCGGCATGGGCGAGCTTCACCTCGAGATCATCGTGGACCGCATGAAGCGCGAGTTCAAGGTGGAGGCCAACGTCGGAAAGCCGCAGGTGGCGTACCGCGAGACGCTCGGCCGCGGCATCGACAAGGTCGAGGGCAAGTACGTGCGCCAGAGCGGCGGCAAGGGCCAGTACGGCCATGTGCTGCTGCAAGATCGAGCCGATGCCGCCGGGCGACGGCTTCGAGTTCGTCAACGACATCGTCGGCGGCGCCATCCCGAGGGAGTACATCCCCGCCGTGGAAAAGGGCGTTGTCGGCGCCATGAAGTCCGGCGTGTTCGCCGGCTACCCGATGGTGGACATCAAGGTCACGCTCATCGACGGCTCGTTCCACCCGGTTGACTCCAGCGAAATGGCATTCGAGTTCGCCGGCTCGATCGGCTTCAAGGAGGGCGCGCGCAAGTGCGAGCCGCAGCTGCTCGAGCCGGTGATGGAGGTCGAGGTGGTCACGCCCGAGGAGTACTTCGGCGATGTGCTCGGCAACCTCAGCTCCCGCCGCGGCAAGATCGAGGAGTCGGGACGGCGCGCCAACACACAGGTGGTGCGCGCCAACGTACCGCTCAGCGAGATGTTCGGCTACGCCACCGACCTGCGCAGCTTCACCCAGGGCCGCGCGACATACACCATGCAGTTCTCACACTACGAGAAGGTGCCCAAGGGGATCAGCGACAAGATCACCGGCCAGGATGTGATGAAGTAGGCGGGCGACACACACGCATGACGCCAGGCATTCGGCGCGGAGGCTGCGGCCTCCGCGCCGCAACTTTTTTCAGCCCGGCCGCCTTCACCCCTGCTTCCAGAAGTTCTCCACGAAGCTGGTGCCGAAGGTGCCCGTCTGGAACTCCTGCGCTGCGCATCACTTCGAGGTGGAACGGGATGGTGGTCTTGATGCCCTCGATGATGAACTCGTCCAGGGCGCGCTCCATGCGCCGGATGCACTCGTCGCGCGTCGCGGCCGCGTGCGATCAGCTTGGCGATCATCGAGTCGTAGTGAGGCGGGATCACGTACTCCTCGTAGCAGTGCGCAGTCCACGCGCACGCCGGGGCCGCCCGGCACGTGGTAGGTCGACGATCTTGCCCGGGGACGGCATGAAGTTGCGGTGCGGGTCCTCGGCGTTGATGCGGCACTCGATGGCGTGGCCGCGGAACGCGCACGTCCTCCTGCCTGAAGCCCAGCTGCTCGCCGGCCGCGACGCGGATCTGCGCCTTCACCAGGTCCATCCGCGTGACCGCCTCGGTCACCGGATGCTCCACCTGGATGCGGGTGTTCATCTCCATGAAGTAGAAGTTCTGCTTCTCGTCCAGGAGGAACTCGATGGTGCCCGCGTTGGCGTAGCCGACCGCCTTTGCGGCCCTGCACGGCCGTCTCACCGAGCTTCGCCCGCGTCTCGGGCGTCGATGATGGGGCAGGGGCTCTCCTCGATGAGCTTCTGGTGGCGCCGCTGGATCGAGCAGTCGCGCTCGACCGAGGTGGACGACGTTGCCGTGCTCGTCGCCGAGGATCTGCACCTCGATGTGCTTGGGGTTCTCGATGTACTTCTCGAGATAGACGCCGCCGTTGCCGAAGGCCTTCTCCGCCTCGGACTGGGCAGTGACGAATGCGGAGGAGAGGGCCATGCGGTGTGGGCGATGCGCATGCCGCGCCCGCCGCCGCCCGCCGCCGCCTTGATGATGACCGGGTAGCCGATCTCCTCGGCGAACACCTTCGCCTCTTCGAGCGTCGGTCACCAGGTCCGGGCTGCCGGGGATGCACGGGCACGCCCGCCTCGCGCATCGTCTTCTTGGCCTCGGCCTTGTCGCCCATCTCGGGTGATGACCTCGGGCGCGGGCCGATGAACTTGATGCTTGCAGCTCTCGCACAGCCGCGCAAAATCCGCGTTCTCGGCGAGGAAGCCGTAGCCGGGGTGGATCGCGTCGACGTCGGTGATCTCGGCCGCGCTGATGATGCGGGCCACGTTCAGGTAGCTTTCGGCGCTCGAGACGGCCGGGCCGATGCACACGTCCTCGTCGGCGAACCTGCACGTGCAGCGAGTTGGCGTCGGCCTCCGAGTAGACGGCGACCGTGCGGATGCCCAGTTCCTTGCAGGCGCGGATGACGCGGAGGGCGATCTCGCCCCGGTTGGCGATCAGGATCTTGTTGAACATGGGGCGCGGTTACTCGGGCTCCACGAGAAACAGCGGCTGGTTGAACTCGACCGGGTGGGCGTTCTCGACGAGGATCTTGCACGATCCTGCCGCGCATCTCGGCCTTGATCTCGTTCATGAGCTTCATCGCCTCGATGATGCAGAGCGTGGTGTCCTCCTTGACCCTGTCGCCCACATTGACGAACGGGTCGGCGTCCGGCGCGGGCGCGCGGTAGAACGTGCCCACCATCGGCGAGAGTATGGTCTTCAGGTTTGAGGGGACTTCCGGCACCGCCGGAGCCGCCGGCTGCGGGGCGGAGGTGTCAGCCGGGGTGGTCGCCGCCACGGGCGGTGCGCTGATCGCCGGCTGCACGCCCTGCATCACGGGCACAATCTGGGGCATCGGCGCCTGGGACACCACCGGTGCATGGGTGCTGACGATGTGGATCTTCGTGCCGCGCTGCTCAAGGTCGAGTTCCGCAATCTCATTCTGCTTCATGAGGGCGAACAGTTCCTTGATGTCGGCGACGCTCAGGGCGACATCCTTCGCCGCCGACGACGGTGTCGGCGCGGCCTTCTTCTTTAGCGTGCGTTCAGCCATTCCTTGCGGTGCTTTCCCGTTTGTGGTCTGATGATGCTGGTGCCCAGAATTACTCGGGGCATCGCGCCATGTGTGCAACTGCAAACTGAACCGGCACCAAATCACGCGCCACTGGCGCGATTATTCGCGCCTTGCAGTTCGCTCCCGCATGGCGCGATGCAGGCGCCATGAGAAGCCATGCATGGAAAATGCTCAGGATCACCGTTCCCAACGCCGACGATGCCACCGCCGACTGGCTGGCGGGATGGCTCTCCGGCCAGGGAACCTGCGGCATCGAACAGGCTGAACATCCCGATGGCGCCGAGTGGAGGGTATACTTCGAGGCAGCGGATCTCGACCCGGATTGCCCGACAAGACTGACAGCCGAGGCGATTGCCGCCGGCTTCGCCGGTATGACGGTCTCGCCACCCGAAGGCATCGCCGAGGAAAACTGGCACGACGGATGGCGCGAATACTTCAAGCCGCTGATTGCGAGCCCGGGCCTGCGCGTGGTGCCGTCCTGGATGAAGGGCGAGGTCGAACCGCTGCCCGGGGTGACCGACATCTTCATCGAACCCGGAATGGCGTTCGGCACAGGCACGCACGCACGACGCGCCTCTGTATGAAACTCACGGAGGCGCACCTTCGCCCGCACGACAGCGTGCTCGACATCGGCACGGGGAGTTCCATCCTTTCCATCGCGGCCGTCAAGCTGGGTGCGGGAACCGTGACCGCCATCGACAACGACCCGGATGTTATCGAGAACATCATCGACAACCGGGTCCTCAATGACATCGCCCGCGACCGGATGGAAGTCCTCATCGTGCCACTCGACACTCTCGACCATGTGACGCCCGACCTCATCCTCTGCAACATGCTGTCGCGCGAGTTCCTTCCCCTGCTCGGAGCCATCCGCGAGCGGTGCGGGAAGAAGACCCGCGTGGTCATCAGCGGATTCCTGCTCGACGAGCAGGCGGAGGTGCTGGAGGCGCTCACCGGGGCAATGTTGCGCGTGACCGCCACCGACCGCATGGACGAGTGGGGCGCGCTGGTGGCGGAACCATGCTGAGCCGCCTGTACCCGAAACGCCTGCAATCCCGGCGGGCGCGCGCGTGCTGGAAATCGGCTCCGGCAGCCGCCCACACCCGCGCACCACAGTGCTGACGGATCTCCTTTCTACCGACTCCAGCCAGCGCGAGGGCCGCGCGCTTGTGCTCGACGGCCGGCCTTTTGTCATCGCCGACGGCGAGGCGCTCCCCTTCTGCACCGGCGCGTTCGACTACTGTATCTGCAGCCATGTGCTGGAGCATGCCGACGACGCGGCGCGCATGATCGCCGAGATGCAGCGGGTAGCACGCGCAGGCTACATCGAAACGCCGACGGAGTTGCGCGACTGGCTGTGCTCGGTGCCGCCCTACACCGAGATTCACAAGTGGTTCGTCAACCGCGTCGGCGACGAGTTGATTCTCACCCGCAAGACGCCCGCCAACTCGCACCACCGGTTTGGCGCCATGCTCAATTTCCTGCGCCACGACGACCCATGGTTCGAGCGCTGGATCGAGAAAAGCCCCCACCTGTTCGTCGTCCAGCATGAGTGGCAGGGTTCCATCCGTTACAGGATCGAAGAGGAGTCGCCCCTCGAACGACTGGGCGACAGCGTGCTGCTGCGGCCTTTGCCTCCCCTTCCATCTCGAACGGCGATTTCTTCTGGGGCACCGGCCACTGTGGGGCTTCAAGCGCTGGCTTTACGCCGTGTGTGTTCACCCCGTCTGGCGCAAGCGCGCAAAGCGCGTGATCCACTCCCTGCGCGGAAGGAAATGACCGCCGCCGTGGAGGTCTCGGTTATCATCGTAAACTACGAGACCAGCGCCATGGTGCGCCGGTGCGTCGAGTCGCTGCAGGCGCAGTCCGCCTCCCATGAGATCATCGTCGTGGACAACCCGTCGGACAGCCGGGATGTGGCAAACCTTGCGGACCTGCCTGTTGCCTTGGTTCAGAACTCCGAGAATGTCGGCTATGGATTGGGCGTGAACGCCGGAGCCGCCATGTCGAATGGCCGGGTCATCTGTGTGCTCAATCCTGACACGGTCCTGCCCCCCGGCACGCTCGACCAGTGGCTCCAAATGTTCCACCGCGAGGCGGGTCATCGACGACTCGGGTGCCTCTGCCCCCCAGCTTGTCAATGACAACGGCACGCCCCAGCGATCCGCATACGGGTTCGTCAACCCGGCCAACTACTGGCTGCACCACTCGCGGCGGCGGGTTGGCTCAAGTGGGTGGCGAAGCGCTTCGGCCTAGGAAGGGGCCGGGCATCGGGTCCCGTGCGCGAGGTGGACTGGGCGATGGGGGCAGCCATGCTTTTCCCGCGCGATGCGTGGAGTGCCGTCGGCGGATTCTCGCCCGACTACTTCGTTTACGCCGAGGACATGGACATCTGCTGGCGACTTCGTGCGGCAGGTTTCGCAGTCTGCTTCTCGCCCGAAGTGGTGGTGACACACACCCAGGGTCAGCCGTCCGCACAAGGGCGCGAGGTGGCAGTGCAGCGGCTGTTCACCGGGCTCAAGACCTTCCTCGACCTCCACTACACCGCGCTTCCACGCGCAACAATTTACGCCTGCGTGTTGGCGGACATGGCAATGCGCGTCGCTCTGTTTGCCCTACCTGCGACACTCAATTTCGGTGGAGAAATCTACCGATCGAGGGTGAGAGGATACCTGAAGGTGCTTCGCCTATACCTAACCGGATCAAGCATCCAAGCGAAGCCGCCCACGCAATAACCGGTCAATAGACCTCGGGCTTGGGATCGCGGGAAAGAAGACCCGCCACCGCTTCCCGGATGGGCACACCCTCATGCACCACGGCGTAGATGCCATCGGTCAGCGGCATCTCGACACCTATCTTGGCAGCCAGATCGTGGGCGGAATGACTGGTGCGATAGCCCTCCACCACCTGGCCGATTTCCTTCAACGCTTCTTCGGGTGTGCGCCCTCGCGCGATCAACTCCCCGAAGCCCCGGTTGCGGCTGTGGCGGCTCATCGCCGTCACGATCAGGTCGCCCAGCCCGGCGAGCCCCGCAAAAGTCTGAGAATCGGCCCCCATCGCCACACCGCAGCGGGTGATCTCGGCAAGGCCGCGCGTGACCAGCGCTGCCTTGGTGTTGTCCCCAAACCCAAGCCCGTCGCAGGCGCCTGCCGCGATGGCGATCACATTCTTCAGCGCCGCCCCAAGCTCGACGCCCAAAGTGTCCCTGTGCGTGTAGACCCGGAACTCGGGAAGAAAGAACAGGTCGCGCACTTGCTCGGATGTCCGGTCGCACGAGGACGAACTAACCACGACTGTCGGGATCCGCCTGCAGACTTCCTCGGCATGGCTCGGGCCGGAAAGGATCGCGAATTGTCCAAGCGCCCCCCGCCCGAAGAACTCGGCGAAAATCTGTGACGGCAGGAGCAGCGTCGCCCTCCTCGATTCCCTTCGAAACGCTGACAAACAGGCGCCCTTGCAGATCGGGCAACGCAGCCCTCAACCGCTCGCACAGGGAGCGAACCGCGAACGACGGCACGTGCGCACACGAGGACATCCGCATCTCGCCACCGCCTCGGGAAGTCCTTTTCCACCGCCAGCGACTCTGCAATCCGCAGCCCCGGCGGCTTGCCCGGCTCGCGGGACTCGTTGAGGCGCGCCAGATGCACCCCGTCAATATCCCAGATGCGCACCCCGATGCCCTTCCGGGCAAGCAGGTCGGCGAGGGTGACGCCCCACGCCCCGGCGCCAAGAACCGCGATCCGCCCGGTCATGGCCGGGGCGGGCCCGGCACGGAACCGGAATGCGGGATCGGCTCGTCGTCGGTGCCACGGAACTGGCAGTTCCAGATTCGCGATTCGGCACCCTCGGCAATCCGGCCGATGTTCGCCCGGTGCCTCACGATGATCACCAGCGCAAACACTGACGGAGACGAACAGGACGAGGGGGCTTTCGCCAAACATCCACAGGAGCATCGGGAACAGCACCGCTCCGCTGACCGACGCCGCCGAGACATAGCCCCATCGCGCGATGATGATGATGCCGACCAGCATGGTGACGATCATTGGGGCAGGCGCGATGGCGAGAAAAACGCCAAGCGCCGTGGCAACGCCTTTGCCGCCACGAAACTGCAGGAATGCGGGAAACACATGACCAAGAATCGCCGCGGCGCCAATGCTGAGTTCCACGGCGGCAGAGGGCGCCTTGATCCCCAGCAGCGCCGGGAGCAGCACCACCGGAATCGCGCCCTTCAGCACATCCAGCACCAATACGGTCACCCCCAGCTTGGGGCCAAGCACGCGCCAGGCGTTCGTTGCACCGATGTTGTGGCTGCCGTGTTCGCGGATGTCGAGATTCCGGATCATCCTGCCCAGCCAAAGTCCCCACGGGATCGACCCGATCAGGTACGCGAGAACCATTGCGACGATAAGTTTCATGGCGATGACTGTGTGTTACCTTCGGCGGGGCGTTTTCAAGCAAAAGCCAAGGCGGGGCGCAAAATCCATTTGCGGCTCACCACAACTTTGGTTTGCGCACCGCCGGTGCTTCTGGCGGATTGGGATCGTCAAACCCATGCCACGAAAGACCCACGACAGCGATGACCTTCTGGGGGGAATTCTGCCGCCCGGTGACACACCGGGGTCGAGAAAGCCTCCGAAGCCGCGCGGGCGCGCACGCAGCGCGCCGGCGGACTATGCCTCCTATGCAACAGTCGCCGTGAACGAACCCGTGTCCGGCCTGTTCGACTACGGCATTCCCGCCGATACCCCGCATGAACTGGCGCCGGGCGCAATCGTTGAGATCCCGTTCGCCGGACGGGTGACCAGGGGATGCGTGGTGCGCCTGCACGCCACTCCCCCCGAGGGGCTGAATCCGCGGCGCATTAAGGCCATCGCGCGGCGCATCGCGGCAGACTTCACGCTGGATGCCAACCTCATCGAACTGGGGCTGTGGATCGCGGACTACTACCATGCGCCCCCCGGCGAAACCATCGCCTGCGTCTCGTTCATCGGCTTCAACGAGGCGCGCACCCACACGGTGCGCCACTACCGCCTCGCCCAAGACTGGGAGCAGCGGGCCGGCATCGCCGAATCGGGCGGCGAAACCGCGGGGCGGCAAAGCGGCTCCAGGCGCCGCGGACTCACCCCAAAACAGAATGCGGTGGTCCGCTGCCTCGCCGCCGCGGACAACCAGCCCGCGACACCGGAGGACATCTCCGCCTGCGCCGGGGCCGGCATCGCGGTGCTGCGTGGCATGGCCGATCGCGGAATACTGGACCTGCTTGATATTGCCCAGGACCGCGGGGATGATTACGGTCCCGCGCCACGCCGCGACACTCCCCTGCGGCTCACCCCCCCCCAGCAGGCTGCCCTCGCCGAGTTGTCGCGTGCCATGGCCGCGCGCGAACCCGCCACCTTCGTGCTGCACGGCGTGACTGGTAGCGGCAAGACGGAGATCTACCTGCAGGCAATCCAGGAGACGCTGGAGAACGGGGGCTGCGCCATCGTGCTCGTACCCGAAATCTCGCTCACCCCCCAGACCGTCGACCGCTTCCGCAGCCGCTTCGGAGGCATCGTCGGGGTTTATCACTCCAAGCTCACCATGGGGCAGAAGTTCGACCTCTGGCGGCGCGTTCGCGACGGGTCCTGCCGCATCATGGTCGGCGCACGCTCTGCGATTTTCACCCCGTTCCGCGACCTGCGGATCGTTGTCATCGACGAGGAGCACGAGGCAAGCTACAAGCAGGACAGTCCGCCGCGATACCACGCCCGGGATGTGGCGATCGTGCGCGCGCAGCGCGACCGCGCCGTGGTGGTGCTCGGCAGCGCGACCCCCTCGGTGGAGAGCTACTTCAAGGCGCAGGCGGGCAAGTTCAGGCTGATCGCGCTCACCGAGCGCATCGACCACCTGCCCCTGCCGCCGGTGCAGGTGGTGGACATGACGCGCGAGGCGAAGGAAAACCTGGGCGCTGGCATCTTCAGCGACCCGTTGCGTTCCGCGATGGAGCAGGCGCTCGCCCGCGGCGAACAGGTGCTCCTGTTCATCAACCGCAGGGGGTTCTTCAATTTCGCCGTCTGCCTCGACTGCAACACGGTGGTGCGCTGCGACCACTGCGATGTGGCGATGACCCACCACAAGCCTCGCAACATCCTGATGTGCCACTACTGCAACCGCACCAGGCCCGTCCCCACGAAGTGCCCGGAGTGCGGGTTGGAGGAGATTAACCTGGTGGGTCTCGGCACCCAGCGCATCGAGGAATCGGTACGCAGCCTCTTCCCGGACGCACGCGTGATACGCATGGACCTCGACACCACGCGCCAGCGCAATGCCTACCTCGACGCATGGCGCCGGATCGAAAGCGCCCAGGTGGACATCATCCTCGGCACGCAGATGATCGCGAAGGGGTTCCACCTCGAAAAGGTCACCGTCGTCGGCGTGCCGCTGGCGGATGTCTCGCTGTTTCAGCCGGATTTCCGCTCCGCGGAGCGAGCGTTTTCGGTCCTGACGCAAGTTGCCGGCCGCGCCGGGCGCGGCAAGTTGCCGGGCAAGGTCATCATCCAGACCTATGTCCCGCACCACTACGCGATCGTCCACGCCCAGACGCACGACTATCGCGCATTCTACGACAAGGAAATCCGCGTGCGCCAGGTGCTGCGCTTCCCGCCCCACTTCCGGCTCATATCGGTGCTGGGGATCGGGCGCGACGCGGAGCGCACGGCCCACCTCTTCAAGGAGTTCGGCAGGCTGGCGCGCAGCGCCGCCTACGCCCGCGGCGACAAGGTCACCATCCTCGGTCCGGTGCCTGCACCGGTTGCGCGCATCAACGACGAGCACCGCTGGAGGCTCCTGATTCGCGCCTCCGACCATCGGGCGGCAAGGGAAGTTCTCGCCCGGGCCCTTGCCCGCTATGAGGAGGTGCCGGGCAGATCCGCATGCACGCTGATCGTGGATGTGGATCCACAGGACCTGATGTGACCGGCCCGCCCGCCCCTCCACCTTTTCCTTGCCGCGAACGAATTTGCCCGCGCACCTGATGCCTGCAAAACAGAGGAGCGAAAAGACCCGACAGTGACACTCATCCATCCCACCGCAATCGTTGACCCCAAGGCGGAACTGGACCCGACAGTGGAGGTTGGGCCCTACGCGATCATCGAGGGGCCGGTGCGCATTGGCGCCCGAACCCGCATTCTTTCCCACGCGTACTTGGCCGGGAAAACGGTGATCGGCGAGGACAATATCATCGGTGTGTTCGCCGTCGTCGGAACGGCGCCCCAGCATCTTGCCTATAAGGACGGTGACACCGGGCTGGTTATTGGAAACCGCAACCAGATCCGCGAGCACGCCAGCATCCACCGCGCCTTCGAGCCGGGCAATGACACCCTCATCGGTGACGACAATTTCCTCATGACCAACTCGCATGTGGCGCACGACTGCCGCCTTGGGAACCAGGTGGTGCTGGTGAACAATGTGCTGCTGGGCGGGCATTCGCGCGTGGACGACCGCGCCGTGCTGGGTGGCGGGGTGGCTGTCCACCAGTTCACCCGCATCGGCGAACTGTGCATGCTCGGCGGGGTTGCCGCGGTCACGAAGGATGTGCCGCCTTTCCTCCTGGTGGGCCATGAGGGAACCGTTGAGGGGATCAACACCGTGGGCCTGCGACGCGCGGGGATGGACAGCGCCACCCGCACCAAGATCAAGTCGGCGTTCCGAATCCTCTACCACTCCGGCCTCAATGTTCAGCAGGCGGTTGCGGAGATGCAGGCGCAACTTGGTGACGATCCGGAGATTACAAAGATGATCGAGTTCATCCGTTCGTCAACCCGCGGCATCGCCCGTTGCAGTCATGCGGTCAGCCGCGGAGAGTGACCCGGCAGGGGAATCCGGCATGACTCGGCACGGGGCCGGTTTCTTCGCGGTTGTCATCCTCAACCTGAACGGCTGCGATGTCACGGTCGACTGCCTGCGCTCGCTGCGCGAATCCGAATTCGGCGGCTTCTTCGTCATCGTGGTGGACAACGGCTCCACGGACGGGTCGGCGCAACGCCTGCGCCGGGAATTCCCCGAGGTGGAGGTGATCGAGACCGGAAAGAACCTGGGTTTCACGGGCGGCAACAATGTGGGAATGCGCCGTGCCATGGAGCGCGGCGCACGCATCCTCATACTGCTCAACAACGACACCATTGCGGACCGGGGTTTTCTCGGCGCGCTCGCGGCGGCATTGGACGCCGATCCCGCCGTCGGTGCGGTGACCCCGCGCATTCTATTCCACGAACCCAACGACCACATCTGGTGCGCCGGCGGCGACTACTCGCTGTGGCGCGGCATCGCCCGCCATCACGGCCTGCGCGCCCACAGGGACGACCCACGGTTTATGGACCCGGCAAACGCCACCTTCGCCACCGGCTGCGCGCTGTGCGTGAAGCGCGAAGTGGTGGAGTGCATCGGGATGCTGGACGACGACCTGTTCATCTACAACGAGGACACAGACTACTCCCTGCGCATCCTGAGGGCGGGATGGCGGATCGTGTATGTGCCGGCTGCGCTGCTGTGGCACCGCGAGGGCTGGGACAGTCGACGCGCCACGGGGCAGCGCCGACGACTGCACCTGTGCACGCGCAACATCCTCCGCGTGCACGCCAAACACCGCCGCTGGTACCACGCGCTGGTGTTCTACCCGTGGTTCATCTTCCGCTGGGTGCTCGTCTCCGGCACCCGCGCGCTCCTGCGCGGCGACCGCGACGCCGCACTGGGCATCCTGGCGGGAGTGGCCGCCTACTGGCGCGGAGAGACCGGGCCGGCCCCAGGCTGACCCCGCCCCCGCCGCACGAACGGTTGACTCATGCGGCTCTGATCCCGTCTGTTCTCATTCGCAAAATGGCAAAGCACGACAGGCGCAGGCGCGACAAGGCGCAACCTCCCGGCGGTTCCGCCCCTTCGGAGTCACCACCGGGATGGGACATCCGTCCGTGGATCGCCTATGCGGGCGCGGCATTGCTGGCGGTCGCGCTGATGGCACCGTCCATGCCGCACTGGGGAACAGATTACCTTGGCAGCGAACGGCACGACATGGCGCGCGCCTACCGCCATTTCATCGAGTTCACCGTGCGGTCGGTTCGCGAGGGCATCGTGCCGCAGTGGAATCCGTATATCTTCTGCGGAGCGCCGTTCCTGCCCAACACGAGCGCGACGATTTTCAGCCCATTGAACGGCCCACTGCTGCTCGCGCTTCCCGCGCCCTTTTCGGTCAACCTGTGCCTGACACTGCATTTCGTGCTGCTTGCTCTTGGGATGGTGCACTGGGTGCGGGCGCGCGGATGCAGCAATGCGGCGGCGCTCGGCGCGGGCGCCACTCTGGCAATGTCCGCGCTGCTCGTTCCGAGGGTCTTCGCCGGCCACTTCACCATTGTCTGCACGGCGGCATGGATACCCCTGCTGTTCTGGGCGCAGGAACGACTCATGCGCCTCCGCAGTGCCGGCTCCGCGGCGATCTTTGGCTTGGTCGCGGCGCTCATGTGCCTGGGGGGGCACCTTCAGTACACCTACTACGCGGCGCTGTTGCTTGCCGCGAACCTGCTCGTGTGGACCGCGAGGGCCGAACTGGGAACGCGCACCCGGTTCCTGATTCGGCAGTGCGCCCTCCATGCCTTTGCGGCGGTGCTGGCATTTGCGCTGACCTCCGTTGAGATGCTTCCCGTTCTCGACACCCAGCGATTCTCCGCCCGCCAGCCGTCGGGCGACCCGGCATGGCTGCGCCTTTTCTCGATGCCCGTCGAGAACCTGGCATCGTTCCTCGCACCCGCAATTTTCGGCCAGCGGACCGACTACTGGGGCCGCTGGTACTGGTGGGAGGTCACCTACTATGTGGGCGTCGCCCCGCTGGTCTTTGCCGCAGTTGCGGCGGTGCGCCAGTTGCGCCTGCGCAAGCCCGATCCCGCCCTCATCCTGTTGGGGCTGTCGCTCCTCTTGGCGCTCGCGGGAATGCTTCCCGGCGCGTCGCGGGTTGTCGGCATGATCCCTGGCTGGGGCACATTCCGCGGCCATGCCAAGATCGGCGGATACGCCATGGTGTTTGCCGTGCTGCTCGCCGCGCAGGGTTTCGACCTGGTGCGGGAAAACCTTAGGGCGTTTTCGGGACGCGCAGCTCTGGCATTGTTTGGCGCGGCGGCCTTGGTGTCAGCCGGCTTGATGCTCGCCATGGGACCGGCATTCTGGCGCACGGCCCTTGCCTCCCCCGCCATCAACTTTGACCGGGTGCCGGCTCTCCCTGTGGACAACCCCGCAGCGATGGAGCAACTCGCAGCCCTTGCGGTCGACTCGACGCGACTGAGCCTGACAATCGCGGCGGTGCTCTCTGTGGCAGGCCTGCTGCTGGTCACTGCCGCGCGCCGTGCGCCCCAGCGGATCTGGTGCGCGCTCGCCGGCATGCTTGTGCTGGCCGACTTGGCGACCTTCGCAGTGCGAACCGCCAACTGGCACTTCGCCGCAAGACCCGGCCGCATCCCCGAGACAGCCGCGGCACTGTTCAGTTCGAGGTTCGTGGATGAGAGGGTCGAACTGCCAGCCGTCGGCCTCATCAACGAGGGCATGACCATTCGAGCGGCGGGCGTGGGCGGAAACGATGTGACACTGCCACGCGCATACAACACTTTCCTCGACGCCCACATGGGAGACCGCTACCTGCAACCGCATTTCGATGTGTCGCTGGTGAGCGACTCGCCCATGATGGACACGGCGAATCTCACGCTGCTTGCATTGGCACAGCCGGAGCCCCCCGGCCCCCCCCAGCGTTTTGAGGCCGTGGGAGACTACGGCGGGCTGCGAGTCTGGAAGCGTCCATCGGCCCTCCCCCGCTCCTTCATGGTGGGAGCCGCCAAGTGGGTCCAGAGTGACGAGGAGCGCATCTTTGACGCCCTGACGGCCGGCGTGGACTTTCACCACGAGGTGCTGCTTGTCGGCGATTCCGACACGACCGCCGACGAGCGCTTCGAGCCAGTCCCCGCGGCGGTCACATATCCTGACATCCACCACGCCGCGGTCCGCGCGCCGCGCACCGGCTGGCTCGTGCTGGCCGACGGCTACGATCCGCGCTGGCACGCAACCGTAGACGGCGCAGAAGCCCGCATTGTCAGGGCGAACGGGGCGTTCCGCGCCGTGAGAGCGCAGGCGGGCCAGAATGTCGCCTTCGAGTACCGCAACTCCTCCTTCACCATCGGCGCATGGATCAGCGCCCTTGCGACGCTGGCGATGGCAGCTTGGGCGTCGTGGGCCGCCTACACCATCGCGCGCCAGAGGCCTATCGCCCACAACGGCACAACCCGGCCCATCACTTAGGCTTTGTCGCCCCGGGAACCGGCTTTCCAGCCAAGAGGTCTTTGACATGGGCCAGGCGGTCCTCGGAAAGGCGGTCATTCGGATCCAACTTCACGGCAACCTCCAGTTCTTGTGCCGCCTCCTGAAGACGCTGTTGGTGTAACAGCACAAGGCCGAGGTTGGCGCGCGGTGACGCAAAGTCCGGGGCGAGGAGCGTTGCATTGCGAAAGGCGTCAACGGCGCCAAGGTCATCGTGCAGCGCCAGCAGGGCCAGTCCGAGGAAGTTGTGGCACTCGGCGCTGTCGGGCATTCCGGCAACGGCTGCGCGAAACGCCTCCGCAGCTTCGCGCGGCCTTTCCAGTTCCATCAGCGACGCCCCCACCGCCAGATAGTTGTCGATGCTCGTCATGGGCATCGTCAACCCGCGGCGGGCATAGGCTTGGGATCTCTGCGCATCGCCCGCTTCCTTCGACAACTTGATCAGGTTGGGAATCGGGCGCCCGTAAGCAGGGTCTACCTCGAGAATTCTGTCAAAAAGGGCCATCGCCCCCACCCTGTCGCCGCTCTCGGCACGGTTGCTGGCGAGGTTGAACAGCGCCGCGGTATTGCACGGAGACAACGCGAGGACCCGTGCCCAGAGCGTTTCGGAGGACTGCCAGAAACCGGCCTGACGAATGGAGAGCACGCCAAGCACCGCAAGCAACCCTCCCGCCGTCGCCGCAATCGTGAATCGTCTGGGTGGGAATCGCCCCCATAGCCACGCCAATCCCGTTCCCGCCGCCAACGCCGCCCCGAGCATCGGCACATAGCAGTAACGGTCCGCCACATTTGAGTGATACTGGAAGATGAAAGGGGTTAAACCCAATACCGGCAACAATGGAACGGTAAACATTGCTGCGGGTAGTCGCAATCGACGAATGCGCCAGATGGGGAATCCAACGGCGACAATCAGGATGAGCGGCTTCACCCAAATCAGACCGGAGGCAAGGATCTGCGGGTTCCCGCGTGGATGCACCGGGGTCAGCCCAACCGGCAGAAGAAGCTTCTCGAAATAGAACAACAGGGAGTCCACCGCAACGAACGGGCGCTGCCACAACGGCACCCAGAAATGCGCGTGCTCGTCCACTGGAACCTGCGACCACCTGGTAACGAACACCCACACAACCGACAGCGCGAACCACGGCATCAATTCGCGCGTGGCACGGCGCCATGCCTCCCCGCCAGCGACAACCAGCATCCATGCCAGAATCGGCGCCGTGATCGCGGCAGGCTTGGCGAGCAGGGAAAGCACGAACGCCAGGCTCGCCAGCGCGTAATCCCGCCTCTTTCTGGACGCGCTGAACGCTTGAAAGCGCTCAAGGCTAGCAAGCACAAGGAAGCCGCTCAGGACATCCTTGCGCCCTGTTGCCCACACGACCGGCTCCACCTGCAGCGGATGAACCGCAAACAGCAGCGCGCCCGCCAGGGCGGCTGCCGGCGCGGGCACAAGGCGTGCCACAATGCGGTACACAAGGCACGCTGAACCCGCGTGCAGGATCAGGTTGTGCAGTTTGAACACGAGAGGCGCCAGCCCGCCGGTCAGGAGCAGGCTGACAGCCCTGTCCCACAAGAAACTGGTGTAAACCAGCGGCACATAGAGGTTTGAGTAGGGGTGCGTCCAGAACCCCAGCGTGCGCTCCCAACTGGGCGCGATGATTCCAGGGTTCTGGGTGATGTTCACCCCGTCGTCCCAATCGGTGAACTTCGTAAGGAGCGACCGACTGAACACCAAGACCACCGCGGCGACCAACACGCCATAGTGCCGTGCGACGGCGCGCGGACTCTCCCCGCCGCCGGGGAGCGCGACCACGCGCGGCTGCGGCTTCTGGTGGGTGCGAGGCTTGCGTCTGCCCATGGCACTGGGAGAACAGCCGATGCCGCCCGCTTGCGCAAACGATTTTCGGGGCAGATGCAAAACCCCACATCGCTTCGCATGAATGCGCCCCTGCGGGCGTAAGTGCTTCTTGGCTTGACTGGCAGTTGCGCGTCCCCTCCACATGAGCGCCGCCGTCAAGGCTAAACCCAAAAGCGACAAAGGGCAGGATCAGACTTCATGGCGCACATGACCAAGCAGGAACTGAAGCACGACGAGATGGCCGATCTCGGCGGAAAGATGAACGAGTGGTACGAGCGCCATTCCACGCTGATCACCACGATACTTGTCGTGCTCGCCGTGGGAATGCTCGGCTACAAGGGGTATGGCATGTGGAAGAGTTCACAGAATGCCCAGGCCACCGCGCAGTTCCAAGGGGTTCTGCAAAACTATATGATGGCGCTCGGCCAGACGGACGCGACCAAGCAGAAGGAATTCTACGCCAAGGCAGTCTCCGAAGCCGAGAGGGTGGCCAGCGAGAAAGCCGGCACTGCCATTGGCAACGCCTCGGTGCTCATTGCCGGAAATGCGCACTATTACTACGCCATGGCGCTGATGACGAAGGGCGCAGAAAGCGCCGCGGAGCTAAAGAGCGCACAGGACGCCTTCGAGAAATACATCGCCGCCGCGCCCACGCCCGAAGAGAAAGCGGCCGGCAGGCTGGCGCTTGGAAATGTGCTGGAGAACCAGGCATACCTGAATCCCGCAGACAGCAAGATCAAGCTCGAGCAGGCTACCAAGGCATACACCGAGGCCGCCGAAGCCACCCCGGGGACCGCGCTGGCATCCGAATCCCGGCTCGCCCTCGCACGCCTGATGGCCAACGAGGAGGGGCGACGCGAAGACGCGCGCAAGCTTTTTGAGGAAGTGAAGGCGGAACGCAAGTTGCCGGGGCTCACCGACAAGCAGAAGGAGCAACTCCAGGGGTCAAAGGACGCGCAGGGCCGCGAGGTCAAGCCCGAGGTGATCCAGGACATCAGACAACTCGGCGAGTTCTCCCAGGAGCAGGCGGCGGACCGCGCCCTCAGAATGCTCAACGGCATTCCTGGCATCCCCGAGAAGTAGCAGCGGAAGCGCGGCCGCGGTGCCCGCAAGCGCGCGGCTCCTGCGCGGTTCGCCAATTCATTGTTCCCGGACTGCATTTTTGAATTGAGTCTGCTTCCGCGCATACCTGCTTTAGTTTCCCCGACACCGTGATTTTTCACGATGAATCCGATCCCAATACTAACGACGCACCAGCCGCGGCGGAGGTGAAAGAATGGCTGATAAAACCCAGAGGTACCCGGAAAACAACACCGGCAAATGGTATGTGGACAACACCTGCATCGATTGTGATGCCTGTCGCCAGATCGCTCCGGACAATTTCTCGCGCAACGAAGAGGGCGGATACACCTTTGTGTCCAAGCAGCCCGAGAACGACACCGAAGCGCAGCAGTGCCAGGAGGCCATGGAAGGCTGTCCGGTCGAGTCCATCGGAAACGACGGCGACGAGTAAAACACCACCACAACCGAGTCAACGCAAGGCGCCCCGTCCGCGGGGCGCCTTTTCTCGTTGTGCCCTCCACTCGAAACATTTTCCAAGTCAGGTGTTCAAATAGGGGAGATGAGAATCCACAGACTCCTCGCCGCAGGCCTGGCCGCCGCCACAGTCCTTGTCCCGCTCGCTGCATCCGCGCGCGACGATCGTGACAGGGAAGCCATCATCCGCCAGATGCGCGAGCGACGCGATGCGGCATTGCCTTCACCAACACCGCCCCCCGCACCATTCCGCGAGGCGGGTACCGGAGACGCCTCCCTCCCAAAGGTGCGGGCGCACATCGAGGCGCTCATTGCCAAAGTCGACACCGTGTCGTGCGAAGTGGAGATGTCGAAGAAGCGCGAGAAGAAGTTCACTCGGAGGGTGGAGAAGGGACCCCTGGAACTCGCCCGTGGAATCGGCGCGCGCGTCTCGCTCTCCAGGAAGGGCCAGACGCAGGAGTACATCGCCAACCAGAAGGTGATCTGGAGCTACGACCACAACGACAAGGAAGCCCAGTTCATCCCGACCAGCATGCCCGTCGTCGGCGCCAACGTGCAGGAGGCGATGCGCCTCAATGCGTTCTTCGCCATGGCACCCGACACCATCCGCTATCGCGGAAGCCAGGAGATTGAAGGCGAGGACTGCTGGGTGCTGACCGGAAAGTCGCCGACGACGCTCGAGTCCCTTGGCGTGCCGTCCGTGAAGGTGCGCGTGTGGGTTGCGAAGAAGGACGGCCTGCCACGCAAAATACAACTCCCCGACGAGGACGACCTCGTCATCATGCTCCGCAGCGTGACCGTCAACCCTGCCATTCCCGCCTCACGGTTCGAGTGGTCCCCCCCGGACGGCGTGAAGACGAAGAACATCTTCGGATTCTAAGCTGGCCGCGTAACGCCGCCGGCCACAAAAGATGCTGGCACACTCCCCTTGCCAAGCCTCAGGATGACGCCATGCAGATCGAGATACTCACGCTCTTCCCCGAGATGTTCCCGTGCGTGCTTGGGTCCAGCATGCTCAAGCGCGCGCAGGAGGCCGGACTCGTGCGGATCAATGTGCGCGACATCCGCGACCACACGACCGACCGCCACCGCGTCGCCGATGACGCGCCCTATGGTGGCGGCCCCGGCATGGTGATGAAGGCGGAACCGATCGCCTCGGCGATCGAGCAGGCCGTGGCGGACAACCAGCCCACTCCCCTGCTGCGCGTCTATGTGACGCCCGACGGCGAACCCTGGAGCCAGCGCCTCGCCGAGGAGTTAGCCCTCCTGCCCGCCATCCTGTTTCTCTGCGGCCACTACGAGGGGGTGGACGAACGGGTGCGGCGCGGGTTCATTGACCGCGAGGTTTCGCTCGGGGACTTCGTTCTGACCGGCGGCGAGCTGCCCGCCATGGCAATCGTGGACTCGGTGGTGCGGTTGGTACCCGGGGTCCTCGGCAACGACCAAAGCGCAGTGGAGGAATCGTTCGGCCACCACGGGCTGCTCGATTGCCCGCACTACACCCGGCCCGAAAACTTCCGGGGCGCTGGCGTGCCGGAGATTCTGCTTAGCGGACACCACAAGAAGATCGAGGAATGGCGGCGCGCGGAATCCTTGAGGCGAACTTTCAACCGCCGGCCCGACCTGATCGAGAAGGCCCTTCCGACCCTCGACAAGGCGGGTTTGCGCCTCATCGAGGAACTACGCCGAATAAGCGAGACTTCAGATCCGCAGCCCGACTGAACCCGCCTTGCGTGCCCGTCAGGCTGCAGGCGCGTCCTTGGCGAACCGGCTGCCCTGTCGCGTGCCACGCCTCGCAAATTCGTCGCGGATGCCCTGCAGCACCACCGCCTTGTCCAGCGACCATGCCGGCGCCAGGTGACGCGCGCGCGGCGCAGCGGCGCACAACCGCTGTACCATGATTCCCGGGGCCAGCAACTCCAGCGCATCGCACAGTAGCGCGATGTGCTCGTCCCTGTCTGGCAGGGTCAACGCCCCCGCGCGCCACTCCTCCGCCATCGGGGCAAGGCTGTCGATGTACAGGTTGTGGATCTTGACGCCCCACACGCCGCACTGGTTCAGGTGCGCGATTGCCCGCAGGCAGTCCGCGCGCGTGTCGCCCGGCAACCCGAAAATGAGGTGTGCCACCACTGGCACTCCAAACTTGCGCGCGGCGCGGCATGCCTCCGCGAAATCCTCCACCCGCTCCGCACGGTTCACCCGGTCGAGGGTCGCCTGGTTCACGGATTGCAGGCCCACCTCCATCCATGTCAGGCGCTCCGCGCCGTACCACGCCAGCAATCCGCACACCTCGTCGGTCACACAGTCGCCCCGCGTGCCGACGCACAGGCCGACTATGCGCGGATCTTCAAGTGCGGCATCGTAGATTTCCCGAAGGCGCTCAACCGGGGCATAGGTGTTTGTGAATGCCTGAAAGTAGGCGATGAACTTGCGCGCACCGTAGCGCGCCTCCCCCGATGCGATCTGCTTCCGAATCTGGCGGCGGATGCCAAACGCCGGCTCAATGTGCCCTGCCGCGCTTCCCGCCAGGTCGCAGAATGTGCAGCCGCCCGACGCCTTGGACCCATCGCGGTTCGGACAGGTGAACCCCGCATCGATGCACGCGCGGTGCACCCGTTCGGCAAAGCGCTCCCTGAGCCACACATTGAAACTGTTCCAAGGCAACCGGTCCGGATTCACGCTCCAAACCTTGCCCCCAACCGAAGCCGGGATCAACTCCCAACCCTTGGGCGGCTACGCCCCCAGGGCACGGCCGATCCGCTCAAGCGCCCAGTCAATCTCGTCGCGGGTTACCACCAGCGGCGGCGCGAACCGGATGATGTCCACATGCGTCTCCTTGCACAGCAGGCCCTCCTCCATCAGTCGCGAACAGAAGCGGCGCGCACCGCCCGCCTCCGGGTGCAGTTCCACCCCGATCATGAGGCCGCGCCCCCGCACCTCCTTTACATGGGGGCTTCCCATCTTGCGCAGTTCGCCCATCATATAATTGCCCATCCGCTCGGAGTTCTCAATCATCCCCTCCTCGATCAGCACCCGCAGCGCGGTCCGCGCCACCGCGCACCCCAGCGGGTTGCCGCCGTAAGTGCTGCCGTGGTCGCCGGGCTGAAAAACGCCCAGCACCTCGCGATTGGACAGAACCGCCGAGATCGGATAGAGGCCGCCCGACAGGGCCTTGCCGATCAGCGTGAGGTCTGCCACGATTCCCTCGTGCTCCTCCGCCAGCAGCCTGCCCGTGCGCCCGAGGCCCGTCTGTATCTCATCCAGGATCAGCACAATCTTCTCGCGGTCGCAGATCTCGCGCACACGCTTATAGTAACCCGACGGCGGGATGACGATTCCCCCCTCGCCCTGGATCGGCTCGCCGAGGAAGGCCACGGTGTTCGGCGTGATCGCGCGCTCAAACGCCTCGATGTCGCCGAACGGCACAGTCGCGAAGCCGGGCGTGAACGGCGCATAGCCGTCGCGATACTGATCCTCTGTGCTGAAGCCGACGATGGTGACCGTGCGGCCATGGAAGTTGTTCGAGCAGGTGAGGATCTCCGCGCGCCCCTCGGGAACGCCCTTGCAGCGGTAGCCCCACTTGCGCGCCGCCTTGATCACCGACTCAACCGCCTCGGCACCGCTGTTCATAGGCAGAACCATATGCGAGTTGGTCAGCTCGCAGACCTCCTTGTAAAACAGGCCCAACTGGTCGTTGCGGAACGCGCGCGAGGTCAGCGTGAGGCGCCCCGCCTGCTCGACGAGCGCCTGGACGATCTTCGGATGACAGTGCCCTTGGTTCACTGCCGAGTATGCGCTCAGGCAGTCCATGTACTTTCTGCCCTCCACATCCCAGACCCACACTCCCTCCCCTCGGGTCAGCACCACATCCAGCGGATGGTAGTTGTGGGCGCCGTATTCCTCCTCGAGCGCGATGTAACCCGCGGTCGTCTTCGGCATGTCTGTGTTCTGCCGCACTGCGGCGGCATTCTCCCTGTGCATCACAGTCAGGACCCTCTTCCGGCTTGATGTTGTCTGCTTCCAGCAGTGCCTCGGGAGCTGCCTGAGTCAAGCCGCGAAAGCTGGTTTCAGGGTCGCCCGAACGCCCCCTCGGCCGCCGCGCGCCGCAGCATCTCGCCGATGTCGCGCTGGAAGCGCTGGTCGCCGATCCTGTTCATGTGGCCGAAGTCTCCGAAGTGATCCAGCGGGTATGGGTAGACAACAGGCTCGATGGCACGGAAATTGGGGTACCGGCCCTCCCATTCGCGGATCGTGGCGTGGAAGCGCTCGAGTACGCCGTCCGCCTCGTACAGGTCGTAGATCGGTTGCGGCGTGGGAACATTCAGCAGGCGCACCTGAACGCCGCGCCTCTGCGCCCGTTCCAGGAAAGCCTCGAACTTCACCAGCACCTCGCGGTTCTCATGCACCTTCACCGGGGCGAACAGCCGCAGGAACCTCTCGATGTCGTTCGGGTTCGCGGTGACCGACGGGAAGAGCAGGTACGCGCCCGTTTCCCGCAGGTTTCTCACCATCTCCTCGTCGCCGTCCGCGGCATCCGGCATCCCGCGCCCCGCGGCCAGACTTTTGATCGCAGCGAGAAGGCCGTCGCGGTGCTTGGATGTGGGCGGCATGCAGTACCAGCTGAACCAGTCCCACAGGGTGCCCCAGTCGTGGTCAGCGGCAAGGAAACGCAAGAGCGACGCGGTGGGAACGCTGTTGTACGCGCGAATCCGGCGGACATCCTCACCCGCCATGGTCAGATGCTTCGGATCCAGCGAGATGTACTCGGGCATGAAACCCACCAGCAGTGTGCGTGGCGCCGGTTTCCGGTCCAGGTATGCGGCAAGCATGAGGTCGTAGGCCTCAGCGCCAATGAAGGGCCACGAGTAGTTGGACACCGTCCCGCTTGTGCCGAGAGCCGCTTGAACGGTCGAGGGACGGACCGAGAAGTCGCGACTGTCCCCGAAATAGGCCACTTCGTCGCGGCGCGCGGCGTCCGCGAGCATCCCGCGCTTAACTTCCACCGCACGGAACACGCCGTCCATGAAACGCTCGCGATGCGCGTGCACAAGCAACTCGACGGCTAGCACGATAACCACCGCCGCGGCGGCCGCCCACGGGAAGCGTTCAGAACTGGAAGTATATGAACGGTCTGTTGTCATACGATCCGCCAATGGATATGCTCAGGTACAGCAGCACATAGAGCAGTGTGCGCGCCCAGCCCGGAAGGCGGCGCTGTACCAGCTGGTCGCCCGTGAGGAACTGGGCGAACTGGATTGCCACCAGCACCGCCGAAAACTGGAGCACGGTCGACAGGTCGGTCAGCGCCGCGGCGCCGCCCCCCCAGTCGGTGAAAGCCTTGCGCGCGATCACCCAGACATCCCCCACGCTGTTCACGCGGAACAGCATCCACCCCAGAAGGGTGAGGTTGAACATGACGAAGATTCCGCCCGCATCCCGCAGCCGCGAAGCCGTGCGCATTGCCGCCTCCGCAGGCGGCCGCACCATGTGATAGAGCGTCAGGATGAAGCCGTGGTAGATGCCCCAGATCACGAAATGCCAGTTGGCGCCGTGCCACAGCCCGCCCAGCGTCATAGTCGTCATCAGGTTGAACGCCACGCGCGGCTTGGAGCGGCGGCTTCCGCCGAGCGGGATGTACAGATAGTCACGCAAGAGCTCCGACAGGCTGATGTGCCAGCGTCGCCAGAAGTCCGACGGATCCTTCGCGAAATAAGGCAGGTTGAAATTCAGCATGATCTCGAAACCGAGAATCTTGCCCGTGCCGCGGGCGATGTCGGAGTATCCCGAGAAGTCGCAGTATATCTGGACGGCAAACGCGACCGTGGCGACGAGTATCTGGCTGAACGAGTGCCCGGCCGGATTGCTGTAAACCGCGTCGGCAATGCGCGCAACATTGTCCGCAATGAACATCTTCTTGTACAGCCCCCACAGCATCAGCCAGGCGCCGTCGTAGAACTGCTGCGCGCTGGGATGACGCTTCGCCTCGATCTGCGGCAGCAGATGGCGCGCGCGCTCGATTGGCCCCGCCACAAGCTGGGGGAAAAACGAGATGAAGAGTGCGAAGTTCAGCAGGCTCTTGGTCGGCTTCATCCGTCCGAAGTAAATGTCGAGCGCGTAGGTCAGCGTTTGAAAGGTGTAGAACGAGATGCCGACCGGCAGGATGATGGTGAGATATGTCACATCAAGGTGGACGCCGAACGCGCCAAGCGCGTCCTTCAGGCTGTCGGCAAAGAAGTTGTAGTACTTGAAAAACCCCAGGCAGCCGAGGTTCCCCACCAGGCTACCGCATAGGTAGAGCCTCTTGCCGCGAAGGGTGCGGGCATGGTAGACACCAAGTCCCATCCCGTAGTCGAGCAATGTCGAGAAGAACAGCAGGGAGAGGAAGCGCCAATCCCAGTACCCATAGAAGACATAGCTTGCCACCAGTAGCATTATGTTCTGCCAGCGGTGACTGAGCAGATAGTAGAGGATCAGGACGACGACAAAGAAGACGGCAAAAACGAAGCTGTCGAATACCACGGGCAGCCCCTAGCTGGCGGCGCCCGTCAGCGTGCGGGAAGACGCCGTCGTGCGTGGTATGGTGCTCGTGCGTGTCAATGCGGGAGGGCCTCGTGGCGACGAACCTATTGGGTGGGCACCCCTTTGAGGCGCAACAGAAATCGGAGGATTGTGCCCCGCGCCGGTTCGGCATTCGCAGGTTTTCATTGCCTGTTGGCGGATTGCCTCCGATCACAGGCAGACATGAGGTTTCCTGCTCTTATCGTGTGGGCGGCGGCAGCCGCCGTGGCTGCCGCACAACCCGCCGACAACAAGTTCGGCATCATGACCCACCTCACGACGCCCTCGTGGGATGTGGCTGGGGCGCAGCGTCATCTGCGCCTTGCGTCGCGGGTGGCCGGCGAGTGGGGATGGGTGCGCCAGTACATGAAGGCCGATCCCTCCGAAGCCGCGACCGCCGCCCGGTTCATCGTGCTGTGCCGCGCGATGAAGCTGCGCCCCGTTCTTTACCTCAACGACATCGCCTCGCCCCACCTTGACCGCGTCGAAGGCAAGGGTGTGCGCCCCCACGCCGATGCGGACGGAGGATACGCGGCCACGGCAGGGGCTGTTGCAGCCTGGGCCGCGGCCGTTCGCGCCAACGGTGTGGAGATCCCTTGGCTGGAAATGTGGAACGAGCCGAACCTGCGGGAAGGCTGGGCGGGCGCGCCCGATCCCGCCCAGTATGCCCGGTATCATGTCGCCGTTGCCAAAGCCGTCCATGCTGTCTCCCCGGGCACCAAGTTCCTGAATGCAGCCATGTCGAACTCCGGGGGAACCGATGACAACCGCGACGGCAGCCAGGGTCGCATCGGCGATGAGAACATGGACAGCCTGCATTTCCTTGAGGAGATGCTGAACGCCGTCCCCGACATTTCGAACCACATCGACCTGTGGGCGTCACACCCATATCCCCTCAACCATCCTCCAGACTACCTTCAGGACCAATACAGCGTTGCCGGCTACCGATGGGAGACGGACCTCTACCGCCGGCTCACTGGCAAGTCGCCCCCCGTCGTCATCACGGAGACAGGCTACCGGCTCGGGGACCAGTCGGACTCGCGCTTCCCGAAGATCACGGAGGACTGGCGGGTGGCATGGACCGTTCGCGCGTATCACGAGGTCTGGCTGAAGGATCCAAACCTGATCGCCGTGTGCCCGTTCCTGCTCGCGGATCACCTGTACGGGGCGACCGACCCGACCTGGCAACCCTATGCCTGGTCGAACCCCGATTTCACCCCGAAGGCGGTGCTTGAGGCGGTGGCAGGCATCCCACGCCCCGCGGGCAGGGACTGGCTTACGACCGGCCCGTGCCGATTGGAGGGGCTGGTGCGGTGTCTCTATCGCGACGGGGTCGTCACCGGTGCCCTTGTGTGGCTGTCGCCCGGCGGATACTCTGCAATCTCCGATGAAAGCGGCCGGTTTACCGTCGAGTCGGTCCCCGCGGGAAACTACGAGCTGCGGGTGGTCGCCAGCGGATTTGCGCCCCTTGCTCGGAGGGTCTCCCTCCCGGTGCAGTCGGCCGGTGCGGTCGAACTGCGGATGGATGATGTCGGCCTGCTCGCCAACGGCTCAATGGACACGCCGTGGCGAACCCTGAACGCAGATGGGCAGGTCACCGCTACAGGCAGCGTCCGTCACGATGAGCGCCACGGCGGACCGCAAGGCAAGTGGCTGCTTGACGGTGACGGCCATGTCAGCGTTGACGACCGCCTCGGTTCCATGGTGCTTAAGGGCCGGATCGCAATCTACGACGACACCGACTATCTCTCCGTCGTCCCCGGGACAGCCTATACGGTCTCGGCCTTCTTCAAGACGGCTTGGCGCAAAGGGAAAGACAGTGGACCGCTCGCCCGGATCACCCTGCGCCTCGTCCCCTTCAGGGCGCACGACCCGAATCCAGCCGACAGGCCGGTGGAGGCTTCTGTTGTCACCCAATCCAACGAGGACCAGTGGATCGCCACGACCATCCGCCCAGAGGATCTCGCCACCCAGCGCCTGCGAGTTGTGCTCGAGGTGGACAGCCCCGTCTGCGAGGTGATGGTTGACGAGGTGCGGGTGATAGCGGCTGCAGGCGCGGACATGCCTTCCACCACATCCTTGAACGACGAGCGCCGATGACCGCATACCGATTCCCCAAGGGTTTCAAGTGGGGCACCGCCACCAGCGCCTATCAGGTGGAGGGCGCCGCGCAGGAGGACGGGCGCGGCCCGTCCATCTGGGACGAGTTCTGCGCCACACCGGGCAAGTCCCACGAGGGCCAGTCCGGGTTGACAGCTTGCGACCACTACCACCGGTGGGCCGAGGATCTCGACCTCGTGCGGGCGATCGGCTTCGGCAGTTACCGCTTCTCGGTGGCATGGCCGCGCGTCTTCCCCGATGGTGTCGGCCCGCCAAACCACAAGGGCCCGGATCTCTACAACCGCATCATTGACGGCTGCATGGAGCGCGGGATCGAACTGTTCGTGAGCGAGAACGGCTGCGGCTATCCGGACAAGATGGATGCGGACGGCCGCGTGGAGGATTTCGCCCGCATCCAGTATCTGCGCAGCCATCTGCGCATGGTGCATCGCGCCGTCAAGGAGGGGCTGCCCGTGCGCGGATACCACCTCTGGTCGTTGCTGGACAATTTCGAGTGGGCTTACGGGTACTCCAAGCGGTTCGGCATAGTGCATGTGAACTACGAGACATTCCAGCGCACACCGAAACTGAGCGCGCGGTGGATGCGCCCAGGTTATTGAGAATAACGGACTCTGACGATGGAGGGCAAGGCGATGGACGACCTGCTGAAAATGCACCGCGAGTTTCTGAAGGACACCATGCGCGGGCGCATCGATTTCTCGCAGACTGACCAGGGCAAGGGCGTCCCACCGCCACCCGTGGAGAAACCCGTTTCCGAGGACGCCGTCCTCGTCAGCCTGCCAACCATCGAGCAGTGGCGCCCAACCGTCGGCATCGTCGACATGGTGGCGGCGATGGATAACCGCCGCAGCCGCCGCCGGTTCACCGCGGAACCGCTCTCACTCGAAGAACTCTCCTTCCTTCTGTGGGCGACCCAGGGCATCCGTACCGTCATCCGCAAGACCACCTCCATGCGCACCGTCCCCTCGGCGGGCGCGCGCCACTGCTTCGAAACCTACCTTCTGGTGAACCGCGTGGAAGGCCTGGAACCGGGCTTGTACCGCTATCTGCCGATCGAGAACCAACTGGTCGCTCTTGAGAGAACGGACAACATCCCCGCCGCGATCACCGAAGCCACCCTAGGTCAGGACTTTGCGGGCGAGGCATCCGTCACCTTCGTCTGGGCAGCTATCCCCTACCGCATGGAATGGCGCTATTCGTTGTCGGCGCACCGAGTGATCCTCATCGACGCCGGCCACATCTGCCAGAATCTCTACCTCGCCTGCGAGGCAATCGGCGCCGCGACCTGTGCGGTGGGCGCCTACGACCAGAAGGCGATGGACCGCCTCATCGGCGTGGACGGCGAAGACGAGTTCACCGTCTACCTTGCGCCGGTGGGCAAGCCGGACGGCAGCCTCCGCCGCTGACGCACCTTTGCGTCACTGTTGTCAACCCGCGTCCAGCAACTGCCGCACATGGGCCAGGAACACGGGAACAGTGAACGGTTTCTGGAGAAACATCGTGGCGTTTCCCCGGATGCGCGTCGATGCCATGTCCACGGGCGTGTAGCCCGACATCAGCAGGATTCGCACCCGCGGGAACCGGTACGCCATGCTGTGCGCCAGGTCCAGTCCACCGAGGCGCGGCATCACCGCGTCGGTCACCACGAGGGCGATGTCACCGTCGTGCTCCTCCGCAAGTTCCAGGGCGGCGGCACCATCGGTTGCGGCCAGCACACGGTAACCCTTCGACTGCAGAACGCGAACCATGAGCGCGCGCAACACCGCGTCATCTTCCGCCAGCAGGATTGTCTCATTCCCGCCGCGCTTGGTTGCCGTCGCGGCAGCCTCCTCCTCAGGTTGCGTGACGCACTCGGCATCCGCCGCCGGATACTGTATGCGAAAGGCGGTTCCCTTCCCTGGGTCGCTGCTTACGCTAATCTCGCCCCCAAGCTGGCTGACAATGCCGTAAACGGTGGTCAGACCCAACCCCGTGCCACTGCCGGGCTCCTTCGTCGTGAAAAACGGCTCGAAGATTCTCTCGCACACCTCGGGCGTCATGCCGTGGCCCGTGTCGCTGACCGTGAGCACTACCGGGCGTGCAGAATCCGGGCCCGGGCCCGTCTCAATGCGCAACACGCCGCCCGCGTCCATCGCGTCCCGGGCATTGACGGCGAGATTCATCACCACCTGCTGAATCTGCGTCCTGTCCGCCTTGATCGCCGGCAATTCCTCGTGCAGCGTGGTCACCAACTCTATGTGCTCGCCAATCAGGCGCGAGAGCAGGCGTTTCGTGTCCTCAATGACCGCGTTCAGGTCCGAGGCCCCGCGGCTCGCGGCGGACCTTCGGCAAAACGCCATAAGTTGCGCCGTGAGTTCGGCGCCCCGCATTCCAAGCTGGCGGATCTCGTTCAGGTCACCCCGGACATCCGCCTCCACCTCGGGGATGTTCACCTCCGCGAGCCCGATGATGCCGGTAAGCAGGTTGTTGAAATCGTGGGCGATCCCGCCTGCCAGTTGTCCCACGGCGTCCATCTTGGCCGACTGCCTCAGTCGCTGCTCCAGTTCCCTCTGCTCGGTGACATCGCGGATCACCACCAGCACCCTGCCCCCCGATGGAAGCACGACAGCGGCGGCTTCGCCGCGCCACCGGCGCCCATTCAGCGCCACCATGTCAAACTCCTCCCGAACCAGGGCGCCCTGGCACGCTATGGAGTGAAACACCCTTGCGCGCTCGCGCTCGTCAGCCGCCATGAACTCGGCCATGGGCCGGCCCTCAATCACTTCCGAATCCGAGGCCCCAAACAGACGCCGTCCCGCGTCGTTGATCTCCTCCACCGTGGCGTCCGAGGCCGCAACGAGCACACAGTCCGGCTGGGCGTCCAGAATCGCCTGCAGTCTGGCCTCACGGTCGCGCAGCGCCTGAGCCATCCGGTCACTCTCGATGGCGGCGGCCGCGTGGTTGCCGATGATGCGCAGATGGTCAAGGTCCGCCGCGGCAAACACGCGCGCTTCCCGGTGCGTGAACACGCCCATGATCCCGATAAGCCGCCCGTCAAGCGTCATCGGAACTCCCGCATACGACACAAACTGGTACGATCCGGGGATTTTCTGATAAAGCGATCGGGTCGTCTCGTCCCGTCGGCAATCCTCAATGGCGACAGGCTGCATGGCGGAGATGATCCTGCCCGCAAGGCCGACAGTCGCGTCAAGCCGCTCGGGCTGGTTGACATCCAACGGAACCCCCACAGAAACCGCCAGGACAAGGTCGTCTCCGGAAAGCCGCCGGATTACACAGCTGTCCACCCCCAGGAACTGCCGCGTCAGTTCCGCAAGCCGCGTCAGTTGGCGCTGCAAAGGCTCGTGCGAAATCACCACCCCGGACGCGGCACCGATCAATGCCATCCGCTCGCGGACAAGCGAAAGCTCACCCTCGAGTTGCGCCACGCGACCTTCCTGCTCCCCTGAAGCCATCCCTGCCCGCCGATGAACCAGTACACCGCCACGCAAACAGCACACCGATGTTCCCCGCCTGATGGCACACCGAAAGCCCCCCGCGCAAGCAAATCAATCGCCCGCCACCCGCATCCCCCCGTCAAGCAAACACAAGAAATCAGCAGTGGAGCTGATGGTCGGATTCGAACCGACGACCTGCTGATTACGAATCAGCTGCTCTGCCAGCTGAGCTACATCAGCCCGTCACTGAAAGCGCTTAGATCGCGCCGCTTGCGTCTACAATGATGACCGGCGCGCATTCCAACGCGCACGCCGGGGCAGAGGCAAGTGAATCCGCGCGCGCCTTTCCCGTAATGGTGAGGCGGCATGAAGACGCGCGACATCATCAAGTACGCATTCGCCGCGCTGGTGGCGGGAGTCACCATTGCCGGCATTGTCACCATGATGCTGGTGCAGCGCGACCGCCGGATTCGCGGCGAACGCGAGCGCGAGAACATCCGCCGCGTGTTCATGCAGCAGGGGCTCGGCGATGCGCTGCCCGCCGCCAATCCCGCTGCGCCGCCGCCTTCCTCCGCACCGGGTACTTCAGCGGCCAGCCCGTCCGCGCAGACCGGCACTCAGACCGCCACACCTCCCGCGCCACCGCCCACGCCAGGGCAGTAGGCCGGGACGCGCCACAGGCCCGCACGATGCCGGAGCGCTTCACATTTCTCGCGGATGAGGCCGAGGCTGGAGATCGCCTGGATGTGGCTGTGACCCGTCATCTGGACACACTCTCGCGTTCGCGCGTGCACCGGCTTGTGGAGGCAGGCGCGGTCCTGCTCAACGGAGCCGTCGCGCGACCCAGTGCCCTCCTGCGCGGGGGCGATTCAGTCGAGATATGCATCCCCGACCCGGAACCGGCGGTGCCGAAGCCACAGCCTATTCCGCTTCGGGTCCTCTTGGAAGACGACGACCTCATGGTGGTGGACAAGCCCGCGGGCATGGTGGTGCACCCGGGCGCCGGCACGCCGGACAGCACGATGGTCAACGCGCTTCTGTCACGCCCCACGGGGCTTTCGGGGATTGGCGGGGTGCTGCGCCCGGGCATCGTCCACCGCCTGGACAAGGAAACCAGCGGCCTAATCCTCGTTGCCAAGAATGACTTCGCGCACCGCGCGCTGTCGACCGCCCTGTCACACCGCGAGATTTCGCGCGTATACTGGGCCATCGCGCTGCGCAGGTTCGACAGCAGTGCGGGCGAAATCAGCGCGCCCATCGGCAGGCATCCCACCTTGCGCACCCGCATGGCGGTGGTTGAACGCGGCGGGCGCGAGGCGCTGACACGATGGCGCGTGCTGGAGTCGTTCGCCGGCATTTCACTCATCGAGTGCCGCCTCGGCACGGGGCGCACGCACCAGATTCGCGTCCACCTGTCGCACATCCGCCACCCCATTTTGGGCGACACGCTTTACGGCGGAAGCCACGCCGTGGCGCTGCAGTTGGTGCCTCCCAACGCGACGCGGATGCGTGCGGGAATCCGGTCCGCAATGCGCCAGATGCTGCACGCGCACCACCTTTCCTTCTCCCACCCGCGCACCGGCGAACAGATAAGCGTCGAGTCAGAGCCCCCTTCGGATTTTTTGTTTGTTCTCGACTCACTGCGGCAGGAAAGCGCCCCCCAATGACAATGTCCGCCGAATCGATGCACGGAGCGTCACCGGTCCAGCGAGGCGATCACGCTTGCCGCCCGCCACGATGACGCTCCCGCCGCCACGCACCCTGGTCTACCATGTGTTCGTTGACCGCTTCGCCGCCGACGGCGGTGGCCAGCTTGGCGCCATTGCGCCGGACGCGCAGAGGATGGAGGCGCACACGGGCGGCACCCTGGGCGGCATTGCCGCGCGCATCGACCATGTCACCGGCCTGGGAGCGGACGCTCTTTACCTCACGCCTGTGTTTCGCGCCCGCTCCAACCACAAATACGATGCCGCCTCGTGGACCGAGGTTGACCCGCGTTTCGGTGGTGATGCCGGATTCGATGCGCTTGCCGCCGCGTGTCGCGAGCGCGGTGTGGGGCTGGTGCTTGACGGTGTTTTCAACCACATCGGCTGCGAGCATCCATGGTTTCGCGCGGGCGCCGCCGATGCGCGGTGCCCCGAGCACGACTACCTGCGATGGATCGAGCATCCGGACAGCTACCACCGCTGGCGCGGCCACGGCATGCTGCCGGAGGTCAATCTCGCCAACCCACAGGTGCGCGAGTTTCTGTTCGGAGGCAGCGACTCCGTTATCCGCACATGGCTGCGGCGTGGCGCCACGGGATGGCGCCTGGACTGCGCCAATGACCTTGGCGCACGCGTGTGCGGCGAGATTGCCCGGACGGCCCGCAGCGAGGGCGCACCCGACGGCGTAGTGGGCGAGGTGATGTCATACGCCGAGGACTGGATTGGGCAGGACGGGCTTGACGGCGTGATGAACTACTACTTCCGGGAAACCGTGCTCGGACTGCTGACGGGCGAGGTGCCAGTGGTTCAGGCGGCTTACAACCTCAAGCGCATGGCACGCTGCTACCATTACCCGGCGCTCCTGCGCTCGTGGAACATCCTCTCCTCGCACGACACACCCCGCCTTGCCAGCCTGCTGCCGGAAATTGAGCGGCGCATTGCAGCGGTTTCCCTCGCCTTCGCCTACCCCGGCGTTCCCACACTCTATTATGGCGAAGAGACCGGCCAGACCGGCGGCGGGGACCCGGAGAACCGCGGCGTGATGGATTGGGAGGCTGTGCAGCGCCCTCATCCCGTCGCCCAGGTGATCCACCGCCTCACGGCAATACGCCGCACCTCTCCCGCTCTTCGCGAGGGCGCCTATCTGCCCATGCCACAACCGGGCGCCCCGCACCTCCTCACTTTCGCGCGCGTCACCGCCCGTCCGCAGGAAACGGTGATTGCCGTGCTCAATGCATCCGCCTCACCCGTCCGCGAGCGCGTGTTCGCGCCGCACTCGCACCTGTTCGACACCCTGCCCCTGCGCGATCTGCTGGGTGCGGCACCCGGAGTCCGGATGGTGTCGGGAAGGTTTGATGTGGACTTGCCGCCATGGGGCGTGGCGCTCTACCAACCGGAAGACGGCACAATCCCCGGTTACCGTTTCTTCCGCAACCAGTGAAACAGGAAGCCCGCAATTTGCCGACTCCCGCGCAGGAGACCGCCTCAATCGTCATTCGCACCGTCACGCTGCTCGCGGCGCTACTCATCCTCCCCGTCGTTTGCGCCGCACAGCCACGCCCCACCCGCACACCTAACCCCGCGCCGTACCGTTCCACCTCGGTCACCCTCGCGCAGGTCGTGCAGCGTCAGGAGGACAACTACGCCCGCATGCGCACAGCCAGGGGGGCGGTCGCCTGGAGCGAGGCGAGGCTCACATCAGGCACCAACCAGTGGAAGGCGGCGTCGCGCGCGCTGACTTTCGCGTTCAACACCTCCGGCAGCGTGGTGCTGATCGTGTCGTGGGATCCGCATGAACCCTTCCCCAAGTGGGACATGAAGAGCGAGTGGTCGCGGGTGCTGGCCGCGGCCCTGGTCGAGGGCGAACGCGTCTTCAACATATCCGTGCCGCAGGGCTCCAAGGTGCCCGCGGTGCGCATCGTGCCGTACAACCCGGCAGTGCATGAGAACAACCCGCTGGTGGCGTTTCACCCGCGTTTTCTCGGAGACGAAAAGGTCCGCCTGAAGGATCTGCTTTCGGCGTCGTCGCGGCTTCCGGTGCGTCCCGCCATCTATGAGTACGACACGCCCGACGGCCTGCGCCTGCGCATAGATTTCTCCAACCCGTCGGACCCCCGCGACTTCGTTTACTACATCGTCAATCCGCAGAAGGGCTACCTCAACGAGGAGATCGGGCAGATCAGCGGGAGGCAGCAGTTGTTCCGCACCCGCATCGTGATCGGCAACACCCCGGACGGCATTTTCGTGCCGGCGCGCCGCGAGAAGGTCATCCTCGACGACCGCGGCGCGCCCGTCGCCTCCGAGAGCTGGTACTACGATTCACTCGCCCTCAACGAGGTTCTCGGGACCATGGAAGTCAGCCTCGCCTACTTCCACCTCCCTAAGGAGGCGAAAATCCGCGGCCTGCCCGTCAACACAAACGCGCCTCCCGAACCGGGAAGGAAATAACGCGACGCATGCGCGCGACGATGCATCGTGCTTCGGTCGCGCGACAAGCAGGGTTCTTGCGGATTTGTTCGACCCCTTCAGGTTCGAGTCAGGGTGTCTCCGAAAGCGTGGGTTTCACCCACGGCTATTCGCGCGGCCCTCCTCCGGGGGTGCTTCGCAAGGCTGCGCTACAAAGAATACCTGCAAGGCTCCGTGCCACGGGGGCGCGCCCTCACGCCTCGCGCTCGCCCGCCGGCTCGGCCGATTCCGTGATGGTGAACAGGTCGTCCTCCACGGGTATGCGCACGGTGACAAGCGTTCCATGGCCATGCACCGAATCCACATCGATGGTGCCGCCGATGTTGCGCAGAATGCCGTAAGTGACGGACAGCCCCAGGCCCGTGCCCTGATGGTCGCGCTTCGTAGTGAAGAACGGCTCGAAGATGTGCGGCTTGTCGTCGGGGGTGATTCCGCAGCCGTTGTCACGGATCTCGAGCACCACGAACCGTGACCCGTCCAGATCCTGTTCCGGGCGCGTCGCGATGCGCACCGTGCCCGACCGCCCCATCGCGTCCTCAGCGTTCTTCAGAAGGTTGAGCAGTATCTGGCGCAGGTGGTCGGGCGACATCACCGGCCGGGGCAGCGATGCGTCGAGGTCCATTTCCACCCCGATGTCCTTCTGACGCAACCCCGACTCCATCAGCGATAGCAGCGACCGGATTTCATCGTTCACATCCACATGCGTGGAGGCAAGGCTCGCCGGCTTGTAGAAGTCGATCAGGCTCCTCACAATGCGTGCGATGCGGTCGAGTTCCTCGCCGATCACGGTCAGCGCTTCGCGCTCATCCTCCGAACGCTCGCTGGGCATGTCGCGCAGCACGCGCACATAGTTCTTGATGATGCCGAGCGGGTTGTTCACCTCGTGCGCGATGCTTGCCGCAAGGCGTCCCGTGGCAGCATGGCGTTCGCTCAGGACCAGCCGCGCGTGCGTGCGTTCAAGTTCCTGCGTTCGCCGACGCACCTTCCGCTCCAGTTCCTTTGCGAAGTCCTTGGTCTTGTCATAGAGGCTGATATGTTCCACCGCCAGCGCCAGTATCTGTGCCGCCTGCGAAAGGGCGTTCCTCTCGGATTCGGGGAACGGTGAGTCCTCGCGCCTTGCCAGCACGATGGCGCCGATCAGTCCGCGGTCCACCCTCAGGGGCAGCAGGCAGCGCCGTGCATACTCCGTGTTCAGCATCCCAGCGTCCGCATCCTCCCCCTTGCCGGAAAGGTCCGTCGCGCGAAAACCCACGGAGAGCAGTTCCTCCTCGAACGCGAGGCGCACCGCCCGCGGATCCGCCGATTCGGTGAAAACCCTGCCGGCGAAATTGTGGATGTCCGCGTCCTCGCTGCCGTGGAACACGACGGCGGCGAGAGCATCGTGCGCCACGGTCCTTTCGAGCTGCCCATGAAAGGCCGTGAAGAGTTCCGGCAGGTCCGATGCGGCGACCGTGGACTTGCCGATCTCCCCTATGAGCGCCAGCTGGGCCGCCTTCGCCTCCACGGCGCGCATCTGTTCCTGCTCGGCCAGACGCGACCGCTCCAAGCGCTCCGCCATTTCGTTCACCGCGATCGCCAGGTCCTCAATCTCGTCCCTCGTGCGAATGTCAACCCGCGACTGCAGGTCGCCGCCCGCAACCCTTCCCGCGTGCGCGCGCAGCATCCGCAGGGGGCGCGTGAACCGGCGTGCGAGCCAGAAGCTCAACAGGAGCAGGGCGAGCGCCAGCGCAATCCCGTAGAAGAGATTGCGCCACAGCAACCGCTCCACCACCGGCGCAAAATCGCCGGTGGGAACCCGCGACACCGCCGCCCAGGTCAGCGTGGTCAGTCTGCTGTTCTGCTTCTGTCGCAGCCAGCGCGAGGCCGCGAACCCCGACACCGCCTGCTCATCCGCCCCTTGGGGGGATCGCACCCAGCCGCTCATCCGCGACAGGTTGGCGGCGAAACTCCTGCGCACATAGGCTGGCACCCCCCCCGCCCCTCGAAGGTTGAGCATGGTGCCGTTACGGGCTGTCAACACCTCCAGCGATCCGGCACCCATCTTCGCCACGGGCGCGCCGTCAAGCACCCAAGGCGCCGGCAGCGTACAGATCAGGATCAGGTTCGGGGGAGAACGGAGTTTTCCCGCAAAGTGCAGCAGGACGGCATCGCCGGGCGCACCCGACTCCATGATGAACAGCTCCCCCGCCGCATCCGGCAGGGCGACTTCGGACAGGTCCACCTGCCGCGAAGCCGGCACGGTGGTGCCCATCGTCTCGACGGGATGTCCCTGCCAATCGGCAAGATACACATGCGAGAACCGGCCAAGATCTTCCGGCCGCGCGCCTGCAATCGTCTCGCCAGACGACACGGCGTCGCGCACCCGCCGCGCGGCGGCGTAATCGTCCTGAAGCACCCCGTCGATCGCGGACATGGCGTTTTCCGCCTTGTCCTGCAGCAGGGGCCCGAGCGAGTTGTCCAGCAGGTACATGCTGCCCCAGTAGAAATACAGGGCTGCCGCCACTGCCGGGGCGATTCCCACCACCAGTAATAGAAGCAGCAGTTTGCGATGAATCGTTCTGGCGAAGACGCGCATACCTGTTTCCCAAGGGCAATTATGGGACAAACCCCGAACGATTTCGCAAGGGATGACTGACCGCCGCAGCCAACGCATCGGGCTTGCATCTGGCAACGCGCACCGCAGAGTGGGGCGGCGTATGCATTCCGCCCCTGAAACTGTCCCGGCCGGCATCCCGCAGGCTGCGCATCCTCCAAATGTGCGCGGTCGACTTCACCGTGCGACAGTTCCTGCTACCCCTTGCCCGCGGCCTTCAGGCGCAGGGGCACGAAGTGTCCATTGCCTGCACGCCCGGGCCTTACTTCGACGAACTGCGGGAGATGGGTTTCGACATGCGAGAAAACCCCGTCGCCCGCTCGATGAACGCTTTCAGCCACACGGCGGCCATCTACCGCACCTGGCGCCTCCTGCGGCGCGGACGCTACGATGTACTGCATGTTCACACCCCAGTCGCAGCCCTGGTCGGCCGCATCGCCGCGCGCCTCGCGGGCGTGCCGGTGCGAATCTATACCGCGCACGGCTTCTACTTCCACGACCAGATGCCCCCGGCAAAACGACGCTTCCACGTCGCCCTCGAGAAGCTGGGCGCATGGTGCGGCAACTACATCCTCACGGTAAGCGACGAGGACCGTCAGACCGCGATCCGCCTCGGGATAGCGCCCGCCGAACGCATCGAGACCATTTTCAACGGCGTGGACCTGGACCACTTCGACCCCGGGAGGTTCGGCCCCGCGGAAAGGCTTGAAATCCGCGCCGGACTCGGCCTGCCGCCGGACTGCCCTGTGGTCGGCATCGTCGGACGGCTGGTGCGCGAAAAGGGCTTCTTCGAGTTCTTCCGCGCGGCAAAGGCAGTCCTCGCGATCCATCCGGAAACCCGCTTCCTCGTGGTCGGCGATGTGCTTCCCAGCGACCACGACGGCACCAAGGCCGAACTGGCGCGGGAGATCCGCAGCCTCGGCATCACCGGGAGCGTGGTCTTCACCGGCATGGTGAAAGACACCGCGCCATGCCTGGCGGCGATGGACATCTTCTGCCTGCCTTCCTATCGCGAAGGAATGCCCATATCCCTGCTGGAAGCCATGGCAATGCAGTTGCCTGCAATCGCCACGGACATCCGCGGATGCCGCGAGGAGGTGGCCGACGGCAAGACGGGCTGGCTGGTGCCCGCGCGCGATGCGCAGGCGCTCGCCGCCAGGATGAACTGGTTCCTTGAAAACCCCGACGATGCCCGCCGCTTCGGCGCCGCCGCGCGTGTCCGCGTGCGGGAGCATTTTGACATCGACTCGGTCGTTGCCCACCAGATCCGGATCTACAACCACCTGACCGCCGAAGCCTAACGGCTGGATGCCACCCGGTAGCCCGAATCACCGCTCGCCGGCGCGAAGATACTCCAGGGCCTTCGTGGTCTCGCCGGCATCCCGGTACCACCTCCCCAGCCCGATGCGCGCCGCCCGGCTTTCCGGGTTCAGTTGAAGGCCACGCTCCAAGGCCCCCTTTGCATCCGCTTTTAGTCCCATTTCCTGCAGCGTAAGTCCGAGGTTGGCCCACGCGCCTGCATGATCCGGCTCAATGATCGTTAGCCGCCGGAAAGCCGACGCCGCCAGGTCGAGCTTCCCTGCCCGCCCGGCAACCGTGCCAAGCTGGTACCATGCCAGTGTCCGTGTCGTCTCAATCGAGAGCGAGGTAAGCAGCGCCTCTATTGCCAGGTCGGAATCCCCCTCGGAGACATAATGCCTGCCAAGCTCGTAGTAACCGAACGAGGGCGACGCCGCTGTGTGCTCGATGATCCATTGCGCGGCCTGGCGCCCAGCCTCTCCGCGCGACGCCGCATGCGGCACCAGCACATCCAGCGGCGCGTAAACGCTGAAGACATGCGTCGCCCAGGGATTGACCACGCCCAATGCGGCGACAAGCACAGACCATGCCGACGCTGCACCGAACACCCCCTTCAGCAAGGGCGTCCGGCACGCGCCCATCGCCGCGGGCAGGAAGGCATACAGCAGTGCGATGCACGGCAGCACATGGCGCGGTCCGTAGGTGCATCCCCCCAGCCCCCACGAGAACTTCGGCACGAGCAGAATGGTGCCCGCCAGCGTCGCCAGCGCCGCAATGCCCGCCGCCCCCGCCGGCGTGCGGAACCTGCGCGCCGCGCCGGCGGCCCAAAAGATCCCAAAGATCAGGAGCGGCATGAATAGGAAAACCCCGCGGTGGCCCAGCGCGTAGTGATAGAGCGCCGTTGCGTAGGTCGGAAACTGGTCATAGTCGGACGCCCCCGTGAACGCCGTGCTCCACACACTCCCCTCGTAATTGAAGGCGTCCTTGATGAAGTACGACACCACCCATGTGCCCAGCGTAATGCGGTTCAGCACCAAGTGCGCCAGCATCGGAAATGCGGCACCCGCCGCCATGGATACCAGCGCCCTGCCCCGGCGCGTCGCCGCCGCATGGACGAGATAAGCCAGCAGGAAGACGGTCCCCGGGATCAGGTCAATGGTCACGGACAGGGCGGCGAGAAACCCCACGGCGAACGCCGCCCGGATTTGGGCGGAACGGCTCCCCTCTCCGGTTCCGGGATCGGTTGGGTGCAGCGCCACATAGAACGCACCAAACAGCAATGCCGCCGCGAGAGGGTGGTTGGTGAAGATCAGGCTGTAGGGCAGCAGCAACGAACCGACCGCAAGCAGCGCCACGGCAGCGTGCGCGGTTTTTCGCCGGGGCGCTTCGGCTCCTCGCGGACGCGGCGGCCGGCGGGAGACAAGCACCCAGAAGAGCCACAATAGCGCGCACACCGGAACCACCACGAAGGCGCCGATGAGCGTCCGCACCACGGCATCGGGATGCGTCCGGAAACTCCAACCGGGGCCGTGATAGAGAGCCCAGTAGACTCCCGCGCCGAGAAAGTTGAGGATGGGCGGCTTTCCCGAGTGGAAGTGCCCGTCGACCCTGATGCGGTCCACACTCGCCATCGCGGAGCCGTCCACCACGAACTCGCCCCGTTCCACCAAGCTCTCCATGAATGCGTAGCGGTCCGAATCCAGCCCGTTCTGGATGCGCGTGTCGGCAAAAGCCACCAGTACCACGCCATAGGCCAGCGCGGCCAACAGCGATCGCCAGCAACCAGATTCCGGCACGGCGCTCAACACGCCGAGAGAAGCCCAAAGCGGCGGCGGCTTTGCCAGAAAAAAACCACTACAGACCGAAGCCGCGACCTTGGTTTGAGGGGTTGCATCACCCCATCGGACCGGCCTATGGAGATTCCCGGCAACTCGCCGAGGATCAACCCATGGCAAGCACCACCCTTATAGTCGTTGGCGCCAAGAAACGAATGCTCGACAACCTCGCCGGGCAGATTCGCAGCCATGTCTGGATTCATGTCATCGCCGGCCTCGTGACGCTGGCGATCGTCGTCACCCTCGGCGGGGCATTCTTCTGGTTCCTCTTCCGCTTCCTCACCCTGCCCCAGCAGGAGCCGTTCGGCAGGCCCCTCATGGAGCGCCTCGTCGGCATCGTCCTGCTCGCCTTCTTCTCCATGCTGGTCTTCTCGAACCTCATCATCACCCTCACCACCACCTACATATCCAAAGAAACCGAGTACCTCATCACGCTGCCGATCCGCTTCCCGAGCCTCTTCCTCGTCAAGCTGGTGGAATCGGTGTTCTACAGTTCCTGGGCGTTCGCGCTGCTGAGCCTGCCCCTCGTCATCGCCTACGGCATCGCCAAGGGGGCCCCGCTCCCCTTCTACCCCGTGGCGTTTCTGATGGGCATGCCGTTTCTGGTCATACCGGCAGCGCTGGGGGCGCTGGTCACGATGGTCATCAGCGCCTACCTGCCGGCGCGCAAGGCGCGCCTTTACTCACTGGTGCTGCTCGGCTCCGCGCTCGCCGTCACCGCCCTCCTGGTACGCCTGATGGGCCTTCGCTCGATGATCGTCAACCCGGGGGTCGAGGACTTCACCCGCATCATGCAGTTGCTCAACGCCGGCAGCGTTCCCCTCCTGCCCAATTACTGGCTCGCACGCGGAATGGCGGCAGCCTCCGCGGGCAGCTACGCGGAGGCCGGCTACTGGTTCCTCGTGCTGCTCTCCACCGCCCTGATGGCGGTCCAGGTCTGCCTGTGGCTCGCCCCGGCCCTCTACTACAGGGGATGGGCGCTGGCTACGGAGAGCGCGAGCCCCACGATGGCCACCTCCCGCCGTTCCATATTCCACGCCTTGGACCGGCTGTTCCTCCCGTTCACACCGCCCATCCGCGCCCTGCTCGCGAAGGACCTGCGAACCTTCTGGCGCGACCCCGCCCAGTGGTCCCAGCTGGTGATCCTCTTCGGCCTCCTGGTCATCTACATCGCCAACATTCAGGGGCTTTCCAAGCAACTGCGCGGCATCGACTACTTCATCAAGCAGTGGCCCACCATTCTCTCCTTCTTCAATGTGGGCGCCGTCTGCTTCGTGCTCAGCATCCTCACCACCCGGTTTGTGTACCCCATGCTCAGCCTTGAGGGGAAGCAATACTGGGTGGTGGGCCTCGCGCCGTTTCCCAAGGAGAAACTGGTCTGGGAGAAGTACGGCATCTGCCTCACCGCGGCCATTGTCGTCGCGCTGCCACTCATGATATTCTCGAATGCGATGCTGGAGGTGCAGACCTTCATGGCATGGCTCGGGGTCGCCACCGTCGCGGTGCTGGCGTTCGGCCTCACCAGCCTCGCTGTCGGGCTGGGCGCTATCTTCCCGGAATTCAAGGAGGACAACCCCGCCCGCATCGCCAACGGCTTGGGCGGCACCGTCAACATCGTCCTGAGCCTCTTCTATGTGGTCTCGAACATCGCGCTGGAGGTGCCGCTGGCGTTCCATCTCATCGGCCTCACGGAACGGGCGCCAGATGTCCCCGCGCCCGGCTGGCAGGAAGCCCTCCTGCCAACCTGGCCCCTGCTTCTTGGGCTTGTCCTCGTCAATGCCACTGTCATCGTGATGCCGATGTGGTTCGGCATCCGCAGCTGGCGCCGGATGGAATTTCACCTGTAGCCGTTGGCTTTCACCAAAGCAGCTCAACTCATTTTATACCAACTCTCTACCACGCACAATCTACCGGCTTTTCGCGCCCGACCCGATGCATGGCGCCAACCGCCACAACCCAGCCATGCCTGCCGCGCACATGCGAGCCAAGCGTACCCCTCGCTATTCCCGGCGCGCCATTCCGAGGTTGACTTGTGCCACTCCTATGGCACATACTCTTCTTCAGGATTGAGATCGGCTGGATTCCGGATCTTTGGAACCGCCAAGACAGGGACTTTGTCGAATCTCCCGCTATCCGTTCCGTTCCCGTGCGGACAAAGTGCCCGAAAGCAGTTGGAGGAGATTCGATCGTGAACTCGATGATTGGAAGTCTTCTGATCGTTCTGTTCGGCATCGTGGTGTTGATGTCCACCCAACCCGTCCTGAAGATCGCCTCGCGCCACCACTCCCTGGGCGAACAGGTGGGCGGCAGCACCCTTCTGTGGCTCACCCGCAGCCTTGGCATCATCTTGTGCATTCTGGGCCTGGTCACCATGGTGCAACGCTGAGTTAAGGACACCCGGTCAGCCCGCAGTTGACGACTTGCCCCCGCCGGGCGCAACCTGCTCCACCATGATCTCGGTCGTTCTCGCAACATTCAACCGTGCCGCCCTGTTGCCCCGCGCCATCGCCAGCCTTACGGCGCAGACCTGTCGGGAATGGGAACTGGTCGTCGTGGACGACGGATCAAATGACGGCACAGCCGAACTGATGGCACGCCAAACCCGTGCCGACAGCCGAATTCGTTATTGCCGCCAAGCCAACACCGGGCTCGTCGGCGCGCGAAACGCAGGCATTTCCATGTCGCAGGGCGGGATCATCACCTTCCTTGACTCGGACGACGAGTACTTGCCGGGGCACCTTGCGCTGCGATCAACTCACCTCGCGGCAAACCCTTCAGTGGACATGCTGCATGGCGGGGTGCTCATCGTCGGGGGCGCGGACCGCGTGCCCGATCTCAACAGGCCTGGACACACCATCGCCATCGCCGACTGCTTCGTGGGCGGCACCTTCTTCATGCGCCGCCATGTCGCCGCAGACCTCCGGGGATTCAGAAAGCCCGATTTTGGTTGTGATCACGAGTTCATGACCCGCGCACTTGGTCGCCATCGGGTGGAGAAGGTGGAGTGGGCCACTTATGTCTACCATCGTGACCAGCCCGACAGCATGTGCAACCTGCAGCGGTAGTGGGGCCGCTGCGGGCGTTCAGTTCTCGGTTGTCGAATCCGGTTTCGGAGCCGCTTCACCGGCCGGCTTCTGCGGCGCGGTGGGCGCCGCGGCAGGCTTGGCGGGCGCCGGCGGCTTGGGCTCCTTGTATTGGAGGATCGCCTTGGAGTCCTCGTCCGGCTTGGGGTAGTAATCGTCGCCAATCTGGCGGATGTTGGAAATCCCATGATACTCGTCCGGCTGCACATAGTCCTTGCGCAGCGGGTGGCCCTCCCAGTCCTCAGGGCAGAGGATGCGTCGCAGATTTGGGTGGCCCTTGTACACAATTCCCATCAGGTCGTACTCTTCGCGCTCGTGCCAGTCGGCGGCCGGCCAGATGTCCGCGACGCTCTCGATCTCCGGGCATTCCCGCGGCAGCTCCACCTTGATGGCGATGTTGTGGCAGTGCTCGACGCTGGCAAGGTGATATGCCGAAACGAAGTGCATGGGGTAGTCCAGGCCGGTCACCAGCAAGAGCATGTCGAAGCGCAGCGCGGGGTCGTCGCGCAGGAAAAGCATCGCATCCCGGAAGGCCTCGCGTTTGAGCGTGATAAACGGGGATTTCGCGTCGGGGACGAATGCGGTCACCGCGTCTGCGAACTTCGCCTTCAGTGCCTCATGGATTTGCTGTGCTTCCAAAATGCTCCTGCCCCTTCGGGATTCTTGCAGCCGCCGTGCCTGGCCGCCTACTTCCTCGCCGCCTCGAGCGACTCACGAAACCGCGGATCCACCGGCGAACGCCCCATCTTGTCCGGATAGAGGCCGACCCTGCCCGCCACACAGTGTTCGCTGCGGATTTTCTCCTGCAGGCGCATGAGGCCCTCCAGCAGCGCCTCCGGCCGCGGCGGACAGCCCGGCATGTAGATGTCCACGGGCACGATCTTGTCCACGCCTTTGACCACATGGTAACCGTGAAGGGCGTAGGGTCCGCCGCCGAGCACGCACGCGCCCATGGCAATAACATATTTGGGGTCCGGCATCTGGTCGTACAGGCGCTTGAGGCGCGGCGCCATCTTGTAGGTGACCGTTCCCGCCACAATCATCAGGTCCGCCTGGCGCGGCGTGGCGCGAAACGCCCCCGCCCCGAAGCGGTCAATGTCGTACTTGGCCGCGCCCACCGCCATCATCTCGATGGCGCAGCACGCGATGCCAAAAGTCATCGGCCAAATGGACGACAGGCGCGCCCAGTTGATCACCGCATCCAGTGGCGCGACTATCAGCGCGCGGTCGAGCCCCTCCCGGCGGATCTCCTCGTTCAGATCCTTGCGGATGCGCTCCCGGTCGGCGTCGGAATACTCCGCCACAGGATGGAAATCGGCGTTCTTTTCGAGAATGTCTCCCATGCGCGCCCTTTCCTACTCCTTCGCCCCGCCCGTGGTGCGAATCCAGTCCAGGTTCCCGTAACGCCACGCGTACGCCAACCCCACCACAAGTACGGCGACAAAGGTGAAAACTTCCGCCAGAGCAACCCACCCCAGCCCGTTTGCGGCGAACCATTTGAGCACCGTCGCGACCGGAAACAGGAAAACCGTTTCCACATCGAACAGGAGGAAAACCAGTGCGATGGCATAGAAGCGAATATTGAACCGGACCCACGCCGACCCGATCGTCGGTTCGCCGCATTCGTAGATGCGCATCTTGTCCCGTTCGTACTTGGCAGGGCGCAACAGTCTGCCCGCAATCAGGCTCGCGTAGGCAAAGGCGATGCTGACCAAGGCGAAAACTATCGCGGCGACAAAGCCGTAGAGCGTGGGGTTCTGGTTCAAGTTCTTTCGGGTCCGGAATCCATGCGCAAGATGGACGCAGATTTCGGGGGGGCGTCGTGCATTGCAACTGAATTGCGCCAGTCGAAAAGCGGGAACTCATCACCGGTTTGGGGGGGTGTGGATAAAGCTGCAGGGAGATGCTGTTTTTCCTTGATTTCACCCCCGCCAGTTCGCAAAACAGCGCCTGAGGTTACACAATACTGTCCTTTCATGGAGGCTGGATCATGAAGTCTGTAAAGATCGCTGTCGTTGCGTTGGCCGCCGCCGCCCTGCTGTCGGGTTGTTGCTGGTCGAACTGCATGAAGCCCAAGTGCTACCCGTATCCCCTGTATGACTACTCGCCGGCCCGCGTCTGCGCGCAACGCCCTGTGCCCCGTGCGTCGCCCCGGTCGCCTGCAATCCCTGTGCAGTGAAGTAACAATGACTGCGCTCAAGTTCGCCCTCATGATAGCGGCAGTCGCATTGATTTCCGGATGTTGCTGCCTCCAGCCCCCTGATTGCAACGCGCCGAAGACCGTCCTTGATGTGTCCCCGTGCCGAATTCAGGGTGCCTGTCGGCCAGCGGTGAACAAGAGCTGGGGATGTGGCGACAGCTACAATTGTGCCGGATCCTCGACGCAGCGGCTGTACATGTGATGGCTTGAAAGCCAGCATCAAATGGATGTGAAAGCCGCCCTCCGGGGCGGCTTTTCTTTTGCACTCCAGCCGCACCGCTGGCAACCATCCCCCCAACCTTGTGCACGCCCGGCCGGGCGTGCACCAGATGGAGGTGCGACACCATGACACCCGAATGGAGCGACCAGCCCGGAAACCGGCTGCTCGTGGCTCTCAGCCATTTTGCCGGCGTGCTGCCGCTTTTTGGCATTCTGGTGCCTGCCGGCGTTTACTTCGCAAACCTCCGCACCAATCCCCCAGTGGCGCGTCAAGCCCTGCATGCCGTGGCAGCCCAGGCGCTTTTTCTGGCCGCACTGCTCGCCCTGCCGTGCCTCGGGGTGCTCCTGGCAGCCGGCATCGCGCCGCTTGTGCCCAAGCTCTCATGCCTGCTTGTGTTCCTCAGTCAGGTTTTCGCGGCAATCCTGCTCCTTGCCGCATGGATGGTCTTTCCCTTCGCCGCCCTTCGCTCGTACACCCGCGGCGAATTCACATACCCACTGATCGGGACGGCCCTTGGCCGGCCCGACAGCAACGCAATCACGGAGAAATGAAATTGCAGACCACCGCCCACCCGCCCGCAACCACCGTCGCGTTCAACCACAAGCATCTCCTCGGTCTTGAGCACCTGACCGCCGAGGAGATCACCCTGATCCTCGACAATGCCGAGGGCATGAAGGACACCTTCACCCGCACCGTCAAGAAGGTGCCGGCGCTTCGCGGCAAGACCGTCTGCAGCCTCTTCTTCGAGAACTCCACCCGCACCCGCACATCCTTCGAGATCGCCGCCAAGCGCCTCAGCGCCGATGTGGTCAACTTCAACATCGCCACCAGCAGCGTGGCAAAGGGTGAGAGCCTGCTGGACACGGCACGCACCATCCAAGCAATGCATGTGGACTATGTGGTGATGCGCCACCCCTGCCCCGGCACTCCACACCTGCTGTCCGAGCGGCTGAACATGTCCGTCATCAACGCCGGCGACGGCCCCCACGAACACCCCACACAGGGCCTGCTGGACACCTTCACCATCCGCGAGAAAAAGGGCAGCCTGAAGGGGCTTAAGGTCGCCATCGTGGGCGACATCCTGCACAGCCGCGTCGCCCGCTCCGGCATCTGGGCGCTGACCAAACTCGGCGCGCGCGTGGCGCTCGTCGGGCCGGCCACACTGGTACCGCGCGAGTTCGCGAAACTCGGATGCGAGATCCACAACAACCTCAAGGAGGGAATCGCCGGCGCGGATGTGATAAACATCCTTCGTATCCAGCTCGAGCGCCAGCGCAAGAATCTCTTCCCGTCCATCCGCGAATACCGCCTGCTTTACGGCATCACGAAAGAGCGCCTGAAGTACGCCAAGCCCGATGTGACGATCATGCATCCCGGGCCGGTCAACCGGGGCGTTGAGATCTCGCAGGAGGTGGCCGACGGGCCGCTTTCGGTCATCAACGAGCAGGTCACAAACGGCATCGCCGTGCGCATGGCCGTGCTCTATCTGCTCGGCGGCGGGCAGGCCCAGCCGGAGGACTGACCCCCGGCGTCACCGCATCTGCCGAAACAGGCTTGCCATCTCCAGCGCGGCAAGCGCCGCCTCGAAGCCCTTGTTCTGCGAGCGCAGGCCGCTGCGCGCGATGGCCTGCTCGTTGTTTCCCACCGTGAGGATCGCGTTGCCCACCGCCACCGAAGCCTCCAGGGCGATCTCCGCCACGCCACGGATGGCTTCCGTGGAGACGAAGGTGTAGTGGTCTGTGTCGCCCCGGATCACGCAGCCGCAGCACACAATCCCGTCGTAATGCTCCCCGCGGCACCCGTGCTTCACCACGCGCGCGGCCAGCGCGGGAATCTCCAGCGCGCCGGGGCACCAGAACACATCGACGGATTCCGCCGACACCCCGTGCTCGGCGAGGCACTCGCGCGCGCCCGCCACCAGCTTCTCGGTGATGAACCCGTTGTAGCGGCTCGCTATAACCGCGAAACGCATTCCCGCCCCGGACGCGCTGCCCGTGTGCTCTGCCATGATCCGCCTTTCCAGTTGCATGCTTGCCCAGTGACTTGACCGCCCGCCCCCTTCTGTGCAACGGCAATTTTCACCGCCCGGCGGGGTAGGCGCGAGTCACAGGACGAGTGAAATGATGGGTGGCAATATTCTGGTGAAAATCTGCGGCATCACGCGCGAGGCGGATGCCCTGGCGGCATGCGCCGCCGGGGCCGACCTTTTGGGATATGTTCTGTATCCAAACAGCAAGCGCGCCATTGCCCCCCCGGACGCAGCCCGCATCATCGCCGCGGTGCGCACCCGCCACCCCGCAGTGCGCCATGTCGCGCTGTTTGTGGACCAGTCGCCCGCGGCAATCCTCGCCGCCGTCGCCGCGTCCGGGGTTGACCTCGCGCAGCTCCATGGCACCGAGACCGACACCGTGTGCCGCCAGGTTATTGATTCGGGGACACCTATGATGAAGGCGCTGAAGTTCGGTCCCGGTGCGCCCGCCGTGAACTGGCGCGACTACGACGCCTGCGAGTTCCTGCTGTGCGACACCTACGACGCCGCGCTGGTGGGGGGGACCGGCAGGGCGTTCGATCCGGCGCTTTTGCCGCCTGACCTGCCGATGCATCGCACTCTTGTCGCCGGCGGGCTCACCGCGGCGACGGTGGGCGCCTTGGTTCGCACGCTTGGGCCAGCGGGGGTGGATGTCTCCTCCGCCGTGGAGATTGCGCCGGGGATCAAGTCTCCTGAACTCATGCGCGAGTTCATCGCCGCGGCCCGCAGCGCCGGTTGAATGGCTGCGCGGCGCGGCTGGTAGCCGTTAAGCACCATGAGCACCGCACCGCCACAGACCGCAAGCCTGCCCGACGAGCGGGGCCACTACGGCCCGTTCGGGGGAAGATACGTCCCCGAAACACTGATGCCCGTCCTGATCGAGCTCGAGAAGAAGTATGCCGAGGTGAAGGACGACCCGTCGTTCGTTAACGAACTGAACCAGTTCCTTCGCGATTATGTCGGGCGGCCCACGCCGCTGTTTCGTGCGGACCGTCTCTCCGCGGCCCTCGGTGGCGGCTGCCGGATTTACCTCAAGCGCGAGGACCTCGCCCACACCGGCGCCCACAAGATCAACAACACCATCGGGCAGGCCCTGCTGGCAAAGCGCATCGGCAAGCCCCGCGTGATCGCCGAGACGGGCGCCGGCCAGCACGGCGTCGCCACCGCCACCGCCTGCGCGCTGCTCAATCTACAGTGCGAGATCTTCATGGGGGTGGAGGATGTCGAGCGCCAGAACCTCAATGTCTTCCGCATGGAACTGCTCGGCGCCACGGTGAACCGCGTCACGAGCGGCAGCCAGACACTGAAGGACGCCACCAACGAGGCGATGCGCGACTGGATGGCGCGGTCCGACGACACGCACTACATCATCGGCTCCGTGGTGGGGCCGCATCCCTTCCCGATGATCGTGCGCGATTTTCAGGCCGTCATCGGCGAGGAGTCGCGCCGCCAGATTCTCGAAAAGGAAGGGCGCCTGCCTGACGCAATTGTCGCGTGCGTGGGTGGGGGCAGCAACGCCATGGGCATCTTCCACGCCTTCCGCGAAGACCGCGCCGTCGAGCTTCACGGCGTGGAGGCCGCCGGCCACGGCATCCACACTCACATGCATGCCGCCACCATCGGCACCGGCGAGGTCGGGGTGTTCCACGGCGCAAAGAGCTATGTCCTGCAAACCGAGGACGGACAGATCACGCCCGCGCACTCGATCTCCGCCGGCCTCGATTACCCCGGCACCGGACCGGAGCACAGCTTCTACGCGATGACCGGCCGCGCCAGCTATTCGTCCGTCACGGACAGTGAAGCCCTCGACGGCGTGAAACTGCTCTGCCAGACTGAGGGGATCATCCCCGCGCTCGAAAGCGCCCATGCGGTGGCATACCTTGCAAGGCTGGTGGAGCAGACCAGGAAGGACGCCATCATCATACTCAACCTCTCGGGCAGAGGCGACAAGGATGTGTTCTCCATCGCCAAGGGAATCGGCAGGGAACTCTGACCGAACGCGCGGAGGGACGGCGCGAGGAAGTTGCGGCGAGGCACAACGCCGGACTCCTGAATTCAGTTCCCCTTGCGGATGGGCATCGCCACTTCGTCGCCAGATTCGGACGCACTCTCAACCGGTTGGGCCGGCACGGAGAGTGACACGGCAGTCCCGCCCGCCGCCGACGCGGCGGATTCAGCCGGAACTGGAAGCGCCGCCTTGGGGGACGAATCCGCCGGGAGCGACTCAGCCCGAACCGGTAACGCCGTTTCGTCCGGTAATGCAATCCCGCCGCGCTTGACCGCCACCCTCCGCGGGCGCGTAAGCGTCCCAGCCGGCCGGTTGCTGTAACTCCTGCAGGATGGGGGCAGTGCTTCCCTGCGTGACTCGCTGGTTGTTGACGGACGCACATCCGGCGAGCGTCACCGTGACAGCCGCCAACAATGCTATCTGAGCAATCGTCCTCGTCATTGCCCATTTATCAGCGCGCCTCGACGAAACGGGCAAGTGGAATCGAGCATTCACCCACTTGCCATTTCCGCCCCGGTAGCACGGACCGTCCAATGCGTTGTAGGCACAGGCGTCTCGCCACCGTTGACCGTGGACGCGCCCAGCCACCGGATGCGCTTCATGGTGCGCCGCCAGTCCCCGCCCACAGCGTTGCTTGACTCAGCCATCTCCGGTCCGCTTCATGGTTCGTTAACGCCATCGTGTGCCCCCTCGCCCCCATAATAGCAGAACGCCCTTTCCGCGCGCCGCCCGCGCCGCCGTCGCCGTCCAATCGCGCCAAACTTTTCGCCGGTCCCCGGAGTCCATATTCATGGAATGCGGACGAGGCGACATACGAGGCTGCCTGAGTGCGGTTTGAGGATGTGGATACCGCGCTGCTTGCGCGCTGCCAGACCGGCGACCTCGACGCCTTTGGCGACCTGTGCGCGCAAATCCAGCAGGATCTCTACGCGTTCATCTACGCGCAGCTGCGCGACCACGACGACACCGACGAGGTGCTGCAGGAGTGCCTCCTGCGCGTTCACCGCCATCTGCCGAAGCTCGACGACCTCAACCGTTTTGCGGGGTGGATCATGCGCATGGCGGTGAACCAGTGCCACAGCCAGCGGGCACGCGCGGGCGTGAAAGCCCTCTACCCGCTCGACGATGCCGTCGAGGTGACCGAGGGCCGCATGGTCGCGGGCGCCACGCGCCCCGCCACGCCGGGAGAGGCCGTCGAGCGCCACGAGATGGCGCGCGACATCTCCAAGGCCGTGCGGGCGCTGCCCCCGAAACAGCGCGCCGCCATCGTGATGTTCGAAATCGAGGGGCGCCCCATCCGCGAGATAGCGGCCGCCCTGGAATGCTCCGAGGGCGCGGTGAAGTTTGGCCTGCACGAGGCGCGCAAGAAGCTCAGGGAATCGCTGCGGCAATACCTGCCCGCGCGGAAGGGGGGCGCCGCGTCCGAGCGGTGAATATCCAAATGCACTGCCAGGACATTCAGGACCGCCTCGACGAGTACCGTGAGCGCAGCCTTGCCCCCGACGCGATGGCGCAAGTGGCGAAACACCTTGCCACCTGTGCCAACTGCGCCGCCGCGTTCGCCGCCGATGAGAGCCTTGGTGAGCTTCTGCGAGGCGCCGAAGCACCCTCACCCGCAGCCAGCTATTTCGACACACTGCCGAGCCGCATCCGGGAGCGACTGGAACGCGCCACGGTGCAGGATATTCCCGAGGCGCTCGCGCCACCGCCCGCCACCCGCCACCGTTACCTGGCGCGCCTGCTCGAGGTCGCCGCCGCCTTCGTCATCGGCGCCGCTTGCATGCACTTGTTCAACGCGCTCCCAGAGAGACCGGCGGCGCGACGCGCGGCGGGCAGTGCCGGTGCCAACGAACGCGGCGCGACAGTCCTCGCATCCGCAATTGAGGCATATCGCGTCGATGAGCGGCCAGTTGTTGGAGACCTTTCCGATATCAATCAGGAGAAAGCAGCGGCTGGCCGCGCCCGGGGTGTGGCACGGGCCGCCCCGGCGGCAGCCACCCCCGCCCCCGCCCCCGCGAAGGAAGCCAAACGGGAAACCGCGCTGGGCACGACGCTCGCCCCCGCAGCCCAAGTGGTTGCCGATGCGGCGAATGTACTTTCCAGGGAAGAGTTGGAGGCGCCTTCAAGCACCCCGCCAATGTTATACGCCCCAGCCAACGGAACCGTCTCCGCCGGGGACATCGTGCGCGCGGACTCGCAACGGCCGCAAGCCCAGTCACGGCGTTCCTCTCCAGCGGTGGTTGCCGACGAAGAAGGGAGCAGGCTTCGACCTTCCGTACAGTCGCCAGCTTCCGCACCGCCCGCCGCCGCCGCCCCAAGCGAGGCCCAGCCGGCATCGCCCGGCACACCTGCCCGCAAGATGGTTCTCGGCGGACTCGCCAACACGGCAGGCACGGAAAAGGACAAAAGTTCACCGATGGACAACAGAGCTGCTGCCAACGCGCCCGGGGCGAATCTCGAGTCGGACAACACCAAGGAGCCTGCAGCCGGGATACCAGCCCAGGCACTTGCGAAGGATACCCAACAACTCCAGACGCAATGGTACGCTCGTGAGTTGCAGACTGCGCACCTCGCCCCCCCCGCATCCGCAGCCAAGCTCCAGGAGGGGATCGCGACTTCGACCGCTCTCAACTTTGAGGCAGGCCGCGCAGCCGGCATGCCAATGCAGTCGGCGGAATTGGACGCCTTTGGCGCCACGCCACCGGCGACGGCCTCCGGTCAGTGGGATCTGCTGATCGACGCCGAGGATGCGGCGCTGGCCGGCGACCTGACGCTGGCGCTGAGCATTTTCGACCGAATCGCGCGCGCCAACCCGGACTCGCGCATCGCCCTGCGTGCCCAGGTCCGCATCGGCGAAATCGCCCAGGAGAAATTGAAGGACACCGCGCGCGCGCGCGCCGCGTTCGAGGCGTGCCTTGCCCCGCCGCTCAACCGGCATCTCTCGCCCGACCTGAAGCGGGAAATCGAACGCCGCCTCGCGGAACTCCCCCAGCCACGCTGAAGCCGTGCATGACCATTCCGCAATCCATTGCGAATTTCTCTGCCCCTCACCTGCCGCTGCCCAAGGAACCCTGATGATCCAACCCACGCGAGTGCTGGACCTCAACGACAAGCCTGTCGCGAAGCGCGCCTATGTGCTGTATTGGATGCAACAGTCCCAGCGCACCCGCTGGAACCATGCGCTCGAGTTCGCCGTGCACCAAGCCAATGCGCTGGGCATCTGCCCGGTGGTGCTTTTCGGCATCACGGACGATTACCCCGAAGCCAACGAGCGCCACTATGCCTTCATGCTTGAAGGCTTGCAGGATGTTGCAGAAGCACTTCGCCGGCGCGGGATACTGTTTGTTCTCCGCCACGAACCGCCCCACGAGGCGGCGGTGGCATTGGCCGCCAACGCCGCGCTGGTGGTCACAGATCGCGGCTACCTGCGCATCCAGCGCGACTGGCGCGCCCATGTGGCGCGTCATGCCCCGTGCCGGGTCGTGCAGGTCGAGAGCGATGTGGTCGTCCCCGTCAACATCGCTTCGAACAAGGAGGAATACACCGCGGCGACACTGCGGCCCAAGATACACAGAGTCATCAGTGATTACCTGCAACCCCTGCGCACAGAAGCCGTGGCGCATTCGTCGCTCGGACTGCGCCTGAAGGGCCTTGACGCAGGCAACCCGCAACGCGTGCTGGCTTCGCTCACCATTGACCGCTCGGTGGGCGCCGTCTCGACATTTCGCGGCGGCGAGCGGGAGGCGGCCCGACTCCTGCGCCAATTCATTTCGCGCAAACTCGCCGGCTATGCCTCCGACCGCAACGATCCCGCCATGGACGGCGTTTCCCACATGAGCCCCTACCTGCACTTCGGGCAGGTGTCGCCGCTCGAACTTGCACTGAAAGTGCGCGAAGCCACCCACCCCGAGAGCGCGGATGCCTTCGTTGAGGAGCTGGTGGTTCGCCGCGAACTCGCGATGAACTATGTCGAGTTCAATCCGCGCTACGACGATTACGCGTCCCTGCCGTCATGGGCGCTGAAGACACTCGCCAAGCACGCATCGGACGAACGCCGGCATCTCTACGGAATCCGCCAGCTCGAAGACGCGGAGACCCACGATCCATACTGGAACGCCGCACAGCAGGAGATGGTCCGCGCGGGGAAGATGCACAACTACATGCGCATGTACTGGGGGAAGAAGATACTGGAGTGGTCGGCGTCGCCGGAGGAGGCGTTCCACGCCGCCCTGCAGCTGAACAACAAGTACGAGCTGGACGGCCGCGACGCCAACTCCTTTGCCGGCGTCGCGTGGTGCTTCGGCAAGCACGACCGCCCCTGGGGCGAACGCGACATCTTTGGCATGGTGCGCTACATGAACGACGCGGGCCTGCGCCGGAAGTTCGACATGGATGCCTACCTGAAACGCGTTGCAGCAATGGACTGAGCGCATGGGCGGGATTAGCCGCGCCGCGGCTCCAGTTCCGCGATGCGCCGCATCATCTCCGCCGACAGGGCCTCATAGCGCTCGCGCTTGCTATCGCCCTTCATGGCGTCCGCCGCACTGAAGGGTTTCCCGTAGTGCACACGCACCTTCCGTGGGCGCGGAAACGAGACTCCCCGCGGCAGCGCCTCGAACGATCCCTCGATGTACACCGGCACGATGGGCACCTGCGCCTGCGCCGCTATCATCGCCGCGCCGGGCTTGGCTTCCTGCAACCTGCCGTCCGTGGTGCGCGTCCCCTCGGGGAAAACGACAAGCACTTCGCCCCCCGCGAGAATGTCCTGGCACTCGCGCAGCGCGCGCCGGTCCACGCCGCCGCGGTTGATCGGATGGGCGTTGATCCTGCGGATGAAGGGGCCAAACAGCGGCACCTGGAACAGCTCCTCCTTCGCCAGGAAATGCATCTGGCGGCGCGCCGTCGTTCCCACAAACGGCGGGTCGAGGTTGCTCGCGTGGTTGCAGACGAGCAACATGGGGCCCGGGGCAGAGATGTTCTCGTCGCCGGTCGACTCCATGCGGAAGTATGCGAGGCCGAACAGGCGCAGAATCGCGCGCACCACGCCATAGAGCAGGTTTGGACCCACGGTTCTACCGTCCCGAGGCGAGGGGTTTGAGGTTCTCGATCATCGCGGAAAGAGTCTCGACCACCTCGTCGAGTTCAATGCCCGTCGTGTCGAAAATGGTCGCTTCCGGGCTGAGTTTGAGCGCCCCCTGCGGGCGCGATCGGTCCCGCTCATCGCGCGCCGCGACATCGCGCCGGAGTTCATCCCGGTCCACGGGCGTCCCCTTGGCCTCGTATTGCCGCAGGCGGCGGCCCACCCGCTCATCCAGCGATGCCGTCAGGTAAATCTGCCAGCGAGCCTCGGGGACGACGACGCTGGAGATGTCCCGACCCTCCAGCACACTGCGCCCCCGCAGAGCCAGCTGCCGCTGGAGGCGAACCATCTCCGCGCGCACCGTCGCCACATCCGCCACCGGGCTGGTGTTGCGGCTCACCTCGGGCGAACGGATCGCCTCGGTCACATCCTGCCCGTCGAGAAAAATGCGCTTCTCGGCCGGCACCGTCCCGCCTTCGGCATCGTCCGGATCCTCGAACCGGATGTCCACCTCGTGCGCAACCTTCGTCATCCCCTCCGCGTCGTCGAACGCGACGCCGCGGCGCATCACCTCGAGGGTCACGCAGCGGTACATGGCGCCCGTGTCCACATGCACGAAACCCAGCCTGTTGGCGAGCGCCTTTGCCACCGAACTCTTCCCGCTCCCCACCGGCCCGTCTATCGCCACGATGGTGGCGAACACATCGCTCTCCTCCGGCTGGTTCTGCTCGATGTCGGCGACGATGCGCTCGGCGATTTCGTCGGGCTGAAGCTCGGATGTGTCGAGGTGGATGTCCGACGCCTCGCCGTAGAATTCCCTCCGCTCGGCGAGCAGCGCCTCGATGCGCTTCAGCGGGTCGCCGCCGCGCAGCATGGGCCGGTTCTCGTCGTCGCCGATGCGCGACAGCAGGGTCTCCGCCGGGGCGTCGAGCCAGAACACCTTCCCCAGTTCCCGCAGCAGCCGGCGGTTCTCGGCGCGGGTCACGATGCCCCCGCCCGTGGCAAGCACCGTGTGGTGCGCCGCCACCAGTTCGCGAAGCGCCTCCGTCTCGAGTTCGCGGAACCTGCCCTCGCCCGACTGCGCGAATATGTCCGGGATGCCCATGCCGGCACGGTCCTCGACCATCTCGTCAAGGTCCACGAAATCCATCCCCGCCTGATCGGCCACGGCGCGGCCGACCGTCGTCTTGCCGCTCCCCATCATGCCGATGAGGACCACATTGTCAGCCATCAGTAAGCCCTCAGGTAGTCCGCATAGGATGCATGGTTTCGCAGCATCTCGGCGAGCGAGTCGCCGCCGAATTTCTCCACGAAGGCCTGCGCGAGGATGAACGCGACAATGGCCTCGCCCACCACGCCGGCTGCCGGAACGGCGCACACATCGCTGCGCTCGCGCACCGCCTCGAACGCCTCCTTGCTCTGGAGGTCGACCGACTGCAGGGGCTTCATCAGCGTGGCGATCGGCTTCATCGCAGCGCGCACCACCACCGGTTCACCGTTCGTGATCCCCCCCTCGATTCCCCCGGCATTGTTGGAGAGATGATAGAAGCCGCCGGACGGCCCCCTACCCTTCTCCCGGTTTCTCCGCTCCACGCTGGCAGGATCGGGGTCGAAGGCGATCGGGTCGTGGACGCCGGAGCCAAATGTGTCCGCCACGCCAAACCCCATGCCGATGCTGACGCCCTTGATCGCCTGGCAGCTGAGTATGCCCTGCGCGATTCGCGCATCCAGTTTCTCGTCCCAGTTCATCGTGTTGCCAAGGCCGGCGGGGACGCCGAGCGCCACCACCTCGTAGACGCCGCCAACCGTGTCGCCCTCGGATTTGGCGCGGTCCACCAGTTCCTTCATGCGCTTCTCATCCGTGTCGCGCGCCACCCGGAACTCGCTCGCGTCTGCCCGCTCGCGGATTTCCGCGTGGCTCAGGTCGCCCGCGTCCACCGTGATCCCGCCGAGGTTCACCACATGGCTGTAGATCGAGACCCCAAACTCCGCCAGTAGCGCCTTGCAGACGGCGCCGACCGCCACCCGCGCAGCCGTTTCGCGCGCGCTGGCGCGCTCCAGCACATTCCGCGCGTCGCGATGCCCGAACTTCAGCGCGCCGCCCAGGTCCACATGTCCCGGGCGCGGGCGCGTCACGACCTTGCGGTCGTCCAGCGGGCCCGGCTCCGGCGCCATCTGGTCCATCCACACCTGGTAATCGCGGTTCTCGACCACCAGCGTCACGGGCGAGCCGAGGGTGTGCCCCTTGCGCACTCCCGACCGGATCAGCGCGGTGTCCTTCTCGATCTTCATGCGGGCGCCGCGGCCGTAACCCTGCTGGCGGCGCGCGAGATCCCGGTTGATCTGCTCGGCGGTGATCGGCAACCCCGCCGGAACGCCGCGAACGATGGCGGTCAGTTGGGGGCCGTGCGACTCCCCCGCGGTGATGTATTCAAGGCGCATAGTCCGAGACTTATGGGCGCACGAAGCCGTCACGCAAAGGTTTTTTGTTGCGTGGCGCGGGAGCGGCTTGGGGCGGGCGACCTCGCCGAGGATCGGATTCAGGCGTCCTCACGGAGCGCCAAGGACGCCAAAGGCCGGGGAGGGGGCGGCAGCGGCGCGCATAAAAGGCGCGTTAACGGGGGGTATTTCGCCACTTAAGGGGGGTTTTGTGGGCATTGGGATTCGAATTATCCGCTTTGGTTTTGAAGGGTTTAGGTGGCAATAAATCGTAATACTACATGGGGGGAGGGGGGGGTGAACCATGCGGGCGGGAGCGGGGGCGGGGGCATGGGGCCGAGGAATCCGGGCCTGACGGTTTCCATGAGTGCACATGGTGTCCTCATGCCACTCATCGCCGGGCCTGCGCCATTCCCTTCGGGATGCTTGGGAACGCTTCGAAGGCGGTGGAATCGGGTACGCCGACGGAGCCGCCAGTGACGCGCCGCCCGCCAATGCAGCCCCTTGATCCCAATTCCAGCCTGCCACACGGAATCTGCATAGAAACCTGAACACGGCTATCGCCCAGAACTCCGCACGCGTCCTGCGGTTCTTTTATACAATCGCCACACCGCCCCTTCTCTTGCAGACCCTTGCACGCCCTTGGCGCCACCGGCTTCCGTAATTCGGCAAGCGAACCACTTTCTCCTGCTGCCCCTTGGATTCACGGACGTGCAACCGGTGTGCAACCGGTGAGCAAGCTGCGTGCAAGCCCCCGTGCGCCGCACGCCACTTCCTGAATCCATGGAAAGCAAGTCCCGGCTGGGACTGCCAGAGCTTGTGTGAGAACTCAGGCTTTCCCCACCCCTTGACGCGCTGGAGCGCATCGCCAGCTCGCCGGAGGGCGGGCAGAGCGTCGCATCGTTGGCGGTCGCGAAAACGCCCAGCAGATGGTCGGTCACCTGCGACAGGGGCCGCGCGCACGGGCACGCCGGCGGCGTGGCCACCGCGTGCAGCAGCGTGCGGATCGCCGCCTGGATGTCGAGCAGCAGCCGCAGCAGCCGGCAGCCCGTGCGCCGGCTCAGCCCCGGCGCCGCGCCCCGCCACGCCCGCGCCAGGCCCTCACCCCGGCGCAACGACGCCAGAAGCGCCCACAGCTGCGGGGCCGTCGCTTGACGCCCGCGAAGCACCCACGACAGCACCATGCTGAAGGTGTGGCCGCAGCCGGCCCGCCGGTGGCGGTTGCTGCACCAGAACCGCTGGCCCCGCACCCGGCCCCACCGGGCGCACCCGCAGCAGCCGCGCAGCGGGCCGTGAAGGATCAGCGCACCCACCTACCCGCACACCGGGCAGCTCATCAGCTTGACTGCGAGGCACCGCTGTGCCAGTTGCTCCTCATCGCGGCAGTAGACTGCAAAATCCTCCATGGCACCGCCCACCACATCACAGCCCCGCCACCCCGCGCAAGTTCCGTGGCAGCCCCCCTGCCATGCCCCCCTCCACCGGCAGCCAAACCGCCGCCACAAATGGCCGAATTCACACCGTCGCCCACACCACGAATGCACACAATCAATTCGGTGCAAAAAAGCCCAAACGTACGACCAGAGCGTGGACTTTCACAGGTATGGCCTCAGGAGCTGTTCTCCTCAAGCTTTTGTTGCCCCGTTTTATGTAAACGTGCGCGAATTGGCATCTCGCGAAGCGAGCACACTGATGGTCTGAATGCGGTTGCATTCGTTGAGTAGCGCTCAAGTGCACCCATTTGGCAGCTCTCGCCGTCTCGAAACCGATTCGAAGCGGCGGCGCCGAGCCAGTGGCTCAATCTTCTGCGAGGAACGGGCTGTGCTGTCACGAAGCTTACGATCTGTTCGATGACGGCCCCGCGTACGAATTCAATGTATGGGTTTGAATTCCCATCAGAACCCTCATTAGGGATGTAGGGTACCGGGACGCTTACGGAATCGCGGCACCGGGCACTGATGGATACAAGCGAAGTCTGGTCGCAGCGTGGCCGAATGGTCTGTCGAGGTTTCGGGCGGGCGGACGTTTGTTTGACCGCGCTCATTTGTGTGCAAATGTTGGCGGTTTGGAATGCGGGGACAGTCATCGAATTGTCTTGCTTCTTGCCGCTCGTTGGGGCTCGATTCTGGCATTGTGGCTCGGATCGCACGCGTCATCGCCGCCGGAACCCCTTACCATGTGACGCATCGGGGCAATCACCGCTCGGATGTGTTCTTCGACGACGGGGACCGCGAGCAGTATCTCGCGCTGCTGGCGCAGCACGCGAAGGCGTACGCGATGGAGGTGTGGGCGTACTGCCTGATGACGAACCATGTGCACCTGATCGTGGTCGGCCATGAGCCGCACTCGCTGGCGCGTGGCATCGGCTTTGCGCACATGCGCCACTCGCGGCGCATCAACCAGCGTTTGGGCTGGACGGGGCACCTGTGGGCGAACCGGTTCTACTCGACGGCCCTGGACGGCGAGCACCTGTGGGGCGCGGTGCGCTATGTGGAGCGCAACCCGGTGCGCGCGGGGCTGGTGGCGCGCGCGGAGGACTATGCGTGGTCGAGCGCGCGCGCCCATGCGCAGCACCTGCCCGACGCGCTTCTTGCCGAGACCCGGCCGTTTCCCGGCCCGGTCGACGACTGGCCGCAGTGGCTGGCGTCGGAGGGCGACGAGGCGCTGGTGGCGGCGATCCGGCGCAACACCTGCACGGGCCGCCCGTCGGGCTCGGAGGCGTTTGTGAAACAGCTGGAGGAGCGCCTGCAGCGGGTGCTGCGCCCGATGAAGGCCGGGCGCAAGCCCGCAAGCGCCGACGCAGATGGCGCGGATGATCTCCTTTCCCTGACGCAGGGGAGGATTAATGCGATGACTGTCCCCGGGCGCTCCAGAGATGGTATCGATATGAAACCTACAAATATGCGGCTCGCCTTGCCATGCGGTGTTGTGCTCTGTTTTCTGGTATGCGCTGCCATCGTTGGGTGCAGCCCCACAGGCGACACGTTGGTAGATACATTACAGAAGAACGCTAGGGTGAGTGTGGTCGGCGTGGACGAACTGGCTCTGGACACATTCTATGGCGAGTTGCGGGATGAGACGGTCCGTAATGCAAAGGTCGTAAAGCATATCGTGGACACCTCAGCAACGGCGGCCTTCGCCTTGGCCATCCGGGATGCGAAAGATTGCAGGATAACCTATCAACATGCGGGGAGCGATGGTGATTGTGTCCTCAGAGTCAAGACTACCCATGGGGTGTGGTACCTGTATGCTCGACACTGATTCGAATGCCTGACGGGACTCATCTCCTATGGATACCCCTACTATCCCTATTACGGTTATGGATATGGAGGGTACTATGATCCTTGGTACTCATATGGTTACGGCGGATACTATGGCGGATACTATGGCGGTTACTACGGTTCCTACTGGCACGAATACAATGACGGATACTGGGATGCTTCATATTACGGGCATGCAACCCCCTATGCATACGGAAAAATGGATAGCCGCAGCTCTTACGGGTATAACAGGGCTCCGGGGGCATCCTCCGGATACTCCAATGGATCGACAGTGGTTGACCCCAAGGACAGAATCCAGACAAGTGGATCCCAATCGACTGTGAGCGGTTCCCGTAACAACGTATCAGCCACCAGGACAGAAACACAGGCTACCCGGACCTATTCCTCAGACGGCAGAACAGATCCAACAGTTACCCGGACCAATACAACTGCTACCCGGACCAATACAACGGTTACCAGGCCCAATACTCAGGCCACACAAAGCAATGGCTCCAATCAGGGCAATGTGGTCAGAACCACCAGGCCTGCAGCTACTGTGGAAAGGAGTTCAGTAAATTCAAGTGGGAACTACACACCCACCTACAGTAAACCCAGAACCAGTACCACAGCAACCTATAACCGGAGTTCCACCAATGTCCCTCAGAGTTCTACACCGAGCAGGACCACCACTACTTACAGCAGGCCTAGCAGTACACCGAGCCAGGGAAGCAGTACATACAGTTCTCCCGGCAGAAGTTCAGGCAGTTCCAGCAGTCCCAGCCGGTCGAGCAGCTCCTACAGCTCTTCACCGAGCCGGTCGAGCAGCTCCTACAGCTCTTCACCGAGCCGGTCGAGCAGCTCCTATAGCTCACCGAGCCGATCGAGCAGCTCCTATAGCTCACCCAGCCGGAGCAGCAGTTCTTACAGTGGAGGCAGCAGCCGGTCGAGCGGTTCAAGTTCACCAAGCCGTAGCTCAGGAGGTTCTTCCCCTTCAAGGCGATAACCATTTATAATGCCGGATTTCTCAACGGGGTCCGCTTTTATTGACAAAAACAGATATGCCATGAGAAGAGATTTATTCATAGCGCTGCTAATGGTGTGTACTTTAACCACCATCCAGGCACAGACCGAGACACAGGCGCTCAGGTTCTCCATGCTCAACCCTTTCGGAACAGCCCGTTACGCTGCCCAGGGGGGAGCCACCGGGGCACTGGGGAGTGACTTCTCAGCCGTCCAGTTGAACCCGGCCGGACTAGGATTCTACCGCAGTTCGGAATTCTCTTTTACACCCTCATTCTACTGGGTAAATACCTCCTCCAACTATATGGGGGATATTGCCGAGGAATCCCGGTTTAGGTTTAACGTGGGAAGCATGGGTTACGCGTCAGGCATTAACAGTAAGCGAAAGAGCGGATTTGTGGGTGCTTCATTTGCAATAGGTTATAATACACTTGTCAATTTTAATGACAGGACAACCATCAGTAGTTCTCATGCCAACAGTTCCCTGCTTGACGATTTTACCTGGCATGCCAACTCCGATCCGGCCAATGCCAACCCGGATAACCTGGACCCGTTTTACGAACAGGTTGCCTATGACGCCTACCTGCTCCCATTTGATGAGACTGCCCAGGAGTACTGGAACGATGTAGAGAACGGAGGATATGGACAGGAGCAGTACAGGCTGGTGGATCAATCGGGTTACATTGGTGAATATTCCATTTCCGGTGCATTCAATTTTAGTAATTTTCTCTATATGGGAGGTACAATGGGTTTTCAGTCGGTAAGGTTCAATGAGGAGATATATCACTCCGAAACCGATCCAGATAACATGCTGGCAGAATTTAACAGTTTATACTTCAGGGAGTTTAACTATACCAGGGGATGGGGATATACCATGCGGTTTGGAATGATCATCAGACCTCTTCAAATGCTCCGGATGGGTGCAACTTTTCAGATTCCAACCTTCTACCAGCTGACCGATGAGAAGTTTACAGATGCCACTTCCACCTGGGATTCCGGGTCAGAAATTCCAGCTGGCAGCGCATACTCTCCAAACGGTATTTATGACTACAAACTGAGGTCACCTTTACGCGTCAATGCCCACGCGTCAGTAATCCTTTTTAAAATGGCCACCCTTTCCGCTGCTTATGAATATGCTGATTACTCTTCGGCCCAACTGGATGCCTACGATGATAAGTTTCTCGAAGAGAACGATCGCATTCACCAGGATTTTCAGGCAGTACACAACATGAAGGCCGGGGCAGAGGTAAGGATCAATTTTGCATACCTAAGGGGAGGTTTCCAGTACCTGATGAGTCCTTATTCAGACAGCAGGAATAATGCCCGGGAGTTTATCTACTCATGCGGAACGGGAGTCCGCACAAGGGATATGTTTTTTGATATCAGTTATGCATACGGCCATCACGAAGAGGTCTATGGACTCTATTCTCCGGCTCCCGGAGTAAATGAGGTCTCCATTAACCAGGTGAACCGCAATAACATTATGGTTACCATGGGACTTAAATTCTAAGGGAGTTTAACAGGACAGAGAGAGAACCGGGTCCCTCGTTAAAAAGCAGGTCAAGAATGCTCAGGTTTGGCTGAAATCCGTGTATTTCTTCAAATACCTGGTGGTAAACAACCGGTGAAAACCGGGGGTCAGCCTCCTTTGGATCCAGCTTGGGATGAATGAAGTAACGTGGATCGTCATCGCTGGTAATGGCCTGGAATCTTTCGCTCTTCCTTACCGGGATTTGAATTCCCATCAACTGAAGTGTTTTTTCCAGTAAACCTGTATTGAGGTCTACCAGGTACTCAAACCGGTGTTCATAGAAACTGACCAGGTCATCTCTGAAAAAATCAAAAAATGGCGAAGAGGCATAGGCTGCCACCAGACTTTTCCAATGGATCTTGTTCCAGGGTAAATGGTAGTCCACTCTGACCTCACTGAGAAGGCTCTTTGTTCCTTTGACCCGTTTTACAGGAACAGATAGGGTAAGTAAACCATTGGCTCCGATGATGTTGCAACGGTTCCTGTAGGTCTGCTTGGCATAACTGTCGTATTGCTCAAGGATGATCTCCTTCTCCTTAACCAGCCTGGCAAAATACTGTACCGGACCATTATATAGTGCCGGGTAGATCAATGACAGTCCATTATTACCTGCTGGCCCTTACCAGCCGGAACATGCGGTCCCATCTTATTCCTCCATACTCTTTATCCATGCTAAGCCAGATCAAACGAGGTTTTCCAATGATATGATCTTCAGGTACAAAACCCCAGAATCGCGAATCGGCCGAGTTGTGCCGGTTATCACCCATCATCATGTAATAATCCATCTTGAAAGTATAGGTTGTGGCCGGCTGACCATTGATAAATACCTGGTCTCCTTTTACTTCCAGATTGTTCTGTTCGTAGGCTTCAATGATCCGTCTGTAAAGGGGAAGTGTCAGGCTGTTGATCTCAACGGTCTGGCCTTTGGCCGGGACCGTTAAAGGACCAAAATACTCCAGGTTCCATGGATAACGCGGATCGTGTGGGAAAATATCCCTGTCGTACTCTCCATCCGAATAGAGTTTCCTGGGCGTTACACTGATAATTCCGGGCAGGGACCTCAACTGGTCTGCCGCATCCTCAGTGATGGGAAAGGTATAATTTGGATTGTTCCTGACGTCAGCCATCTCGCGTCCTATTCCCAAAGGTTCCAGAGAGCGGGGATTAATAGGGGTACCATTGGTGTGTACACTGTACCAGCGCTGTAATCCTTCAAACTCTTTTTGAGGCTGACCATTCACAATCACATTGTTGTTCACGACCTGAATGGTCTCCCCTGCAATGGCAACACATCTTTTGATGTAGTTATCGCGCCTGTCGACAGGTCTGGTCTCCACGTCAAACCTCTCCGCGATCTGCTTTCTTACATAATCTTCATAAACCCCGCCTGGACGGGTGAACCCGTTCCTGGCAGAGTCGGCCAGCATCAGTCCGTACGCTTCATCCCTGATCAGGTCATAGTAATCAAAATTCCCCTTCGCATAGATCTTGTGATCCGATTTCTCCAGGGCAACCGTATCGGAAGCAGGAAAATTAAACACTACGATATCATCCCTTTTCACATCACTGAATCCCTTCAGTCTCTTATAGGGTTTTTGGATCCATTCCAGGTATGATTTACCTCCTAAAATTGTGTTGGGAAGAAATGGAACTGCCAAAGGAGTATTTGGTGTTCTGGGTCCGTAGGCAGTTTTGCTTACATAGAGGTGGTCGCCCACAAGCAGGCTGCCCTCCATCGATGGAGTGGGAATCTTATAGTTCTGGAACAAAAAGATGTTAATGATTGAAACGGCCACAACCGCAAAAATCAACGCATCGAGCCATTCAACCAATACATTATTTTTCTTTGTCCTGCTCTTCCAGAAAGACCAGTTCACTTTTTTACTCACATAAATGTCATAGATGACGGGAATTCCAAGGAGAAACCAGAAATTGCGCAGCCAGATCACGAATAGGAGGTAGATTGTAATGGCTACACCAAATTTGAAATATTTGTGTTTTGTCAGATTGAAAAGCTTCATTTTAAATTTCTTATTTTATGATATTAAAGATACGCTCTTTTCTTAAACCCTCAAGAAGTGGTTTGTCAGGTTCAATGGAAAACCAGACGACTACGGCTTTCCCGAGCAGGTGATCTTCGGGGACAAATCCCCAGTACCTGGAATCGGCCGAATTATGATGGTTGTCGCCCATGACAAAGTAGTAATCCATCTTAAATGTATAGTAGCCCGCAGGGCTATTGTTGATATACAGGTCCCCATCAATTAACTGCAGGTCGTTCTTTTCGTAGACCTGTATAATCCTCTGGTAAAGAGGTATATTAATCATGTCAATATAGATGCTGTCACCTTTTTTTGGTACCACGACCGGACCGAAATTATCGCCTGTCCAACGGTAATCCCCACTATGTGGAAAAATCTCCTGGTTCGGGAAGGAAAGCATTGGTTCAGAATATCTTTGAATACTGCGCACTCCGGGGCAGGAAATGAGCAGATCCGCTTTTTCAACGGTTAAGTATAAAACGTGAAGTGAGTTTACCGGATTGTAGGTAACTGAATTTTTAAGAATATTTAACGAATCCAATATCCGGTCGGGCAGGGGTTCACCGTTTGTGGCAACATAGTACTTGTATTTGATTCCCTTTTGTTCGGATTTAATCGTTCCGTTTACCAGAATTACACCATCCACCAGTGCAAGTTTATCCCCGGGCAGACCGATACACCGTTTAATGTAATTCTCTCTTTTATCCACCGGATGGGTGATAATGTCGAACTCTGATAGTATGTAGTCACGGCCATACTGTCTCACAAGCGAATAGTAGTTCTGACCGGGATACTGAACGACCATGGTATCTCCCTCCGGAAAATTGAAGACGATAATATCGTCCCTTTTGACCTTTGAAAAACCCCAAAGACGTTTATAGGGCATCTGCACACGCTCTGAATAGGATTTTTGACCTGAGGGGAGTTTATTATGGTAAAATGGAATGGAGAGAGGAGTACCTGGAAGGCGCGGTCCGTAGGCCAGTTTACTTACAAAAATATAGTCACCCGCAAGCAGTGTCTCCTCCATGGAGGGTGTGGGTATTTTGTAGGCTTCCAGGAAAAGTACCTTGATGGCAAACGAGGATATGATTGCAATAAGCAGCAGTGCCGTCCATTCGATAATGGATTGAAGGAAACGGGGAAGCCGGTATTTCCGCAGGGTCCAGTCCACCTTTCTGGTTATGAATATGTCGAAGAGAACCAGGTTCAAAATAAGAGCGTACCAGAGCTGTGTCCAGATCATGACTGCAGACCAGAGCAGGGCCGCTATCACAAATCCTATGATTCTCCAATATTTGCCTTTCATGTGATCAGATATCCAGCAGGTCGTTCATTCCAAAAACTCCTTTTCTCTCCATGATATACGAGGCTGCAAGTAAAGCTCCGGATGCAAATGCCTCCCTGGATTTTGCATCATGAGTGACCCAGATCGAATCAACGGGAGATTCATAGCGTATGGTATGTTTTCCCTTTATCTCACCCTCCCGGATGGCATGGATGTGGATTTCTGATGGATCTTCGTGCGCCACCAGACTCCAACTTTTGCAACAGCCCATCTCCTCAATGATCTGCTCTGCTAGGGTAATGGCGGTTCCACTTGGAGCATCCAGCTTGGAAATATGGTGCACCTCCTCCATGGAAACCCTGTACTGGGGAAATTTATCCATAATTCGGGCCAGTCTGCGGTTCACGGCGAAAAGAATATTGACTCCAATACTGAAGTTACTTGCATAGAACAGAGCTCCCTCCTTTTTCATGCAAATGTGCTCAATCTCCTTAAACCTGTTGTTCCATCCTGTTGTCCCCGAGACTACAGGTAAACCCAGTTCGAGGCACTTTAAAATATTTCCCGGTGCTGAATCGGGTGTTGAAAATTCAATGGCAACATCGATTCCCTCCACATTGAATGGATTCAGATCATGAGAATTAATTAAATCGATGACCAGCGGAAAGGAATGGCCCTGCTTCAAACCAAGGTTCTCAATGGTTTTCCCAATCTTTCCATAACCAATCAATGCAATTTTCATTTTGTTTGGATTAAATAAAAAAAGCTGAACCCCTTTCGCGGCCCAGCCTGTTCTAATAGGTTCGGCGAATGTGCCTATTTTACCTTCATAACAATGGCTTCAAAAGCCTTGGGATCATTCATGGCCAGGTCGGCGAGTACTTTTCGGTTAATCTCAATTCCGGCCTTGCTAAGTTTACCCATGAAATCGGAGTAGGACATGTCGTGCTCACGCACTGCTGCATTGATACGCTGGATCCAGAGAGCCCTGAAATTGGCTTTCTTCTTGCGACGGTCACGATATGCATAGGTCAGACCCTTTTCGTAGGCATTTTTGGCTACGGTCCAGACATTTTTTCTGCGACCAAAATATCCTTTGGTCCGCTTTAATACTTTTTTTCTCTTCTGTCTCGATGCGACAGGATTTGTTGCTCTTGGCATTTTTTTTAATTTTTTTGGATGATGGCGGTCATTTGGGACTCTTTTAGCACAACATCCTGGTCAATAACTGATTTACCTGGTTTTCAAAAGTTTAAATCTTACTTCATAGCCAGAAGGCGCTTGATGTTTTGTTCATCAGCTTTGTTCACCAAACCGGAATAGGTCAGGTTCCGCTTGCGCTTGGTCGACTTTTTGGTAAGAATATGGCTTTTAAAAGCGTGTTTTCTCTTGATTTTACCACTTCCGGTGAGCGTAAATCTCTTTTTGGCACCCGGATTCGTTTTCATTTTTGGCATTATTCCTACAATTTATCTAAAAAATAATTACTTCTTCTTCAACTTGGGAGCTATGAACATGATCATCCGCTTCCCTTCCAGTTTGGGAAGTTGTTCAACTTTCCCATACTCTTCAAGATCCTGGGCCAGTCTCAGCAGTAGGATCTCTCCTTTTTCTTTATAAAGGATTGACCTTCCCTTGAAAAATACAAACGATTTCAGTTTAGCACCCTCTTCCAGGAACTTTTGTGCATGCTTGAGTTTAAATGAGTAGTCATGCTCGTCAGTATTTGGTCCGAATCTGATCTCTTTCACCACGATTTTCGTGGCTTTGGATTTCATCTCTTTCTGTTTCTTCTTTTGCTGGTAAAGGAATTTCTGATAATCGACGGCCCTGCAAACAGGAGGATCGGCTTTTGGCGAAATCTCCACCAGGTCAAGGTCAAGCGAATCAGCAATCTTTAGAGCTTCAGCGAGGGTTACCACACCCGGATTCTCAATGTTTTCGCCAACCAGTCGAACTGATGTAGCTCTTATTTGATGGTTTGTGCGGTAAAAAACCCGCTCTTTACTAGTGGTATCGTTTGTTCTTTTACGATACTGTCCTGGTCCAGTTATGACTTAATCCTCCTATTTTTAGTTAAACATTTGTTCCGATAGAATCCAGTTGCTCCTCCACTTCCTTTTGCAGAAAAACTGCAAATTCTTTAAGGGACATGGTCCCTTTATCACCCTCTCCCTGTCGACGAACGGAAACTTCACCGCTTTCCTCCTCCTTTTCACCGATGATCAGAAGATAAGGAATTCGCTTTAACTCGTTATCCCTGATCTTTTTACCAATCTTTTCATTCCTCTCGTCAATCAGGGTGCGAATATCGTAATTTTTAAGGAATTTTGAAACTTTTTGTGCATAATCGTGATATTTTTCACTGATTGGCAGGATTACAGCCTGATCGGGGGTAAGCCAGAGTGGGAATTTCCCGGCAGTGTGTTCAATCAAAACTGCCACGAAACGTTCCATGGATCCGAAAGGTGCACGGTGGATCATCACGGGTTGATGTTTCTGGTTATCTGCCCCGATATACTCCAGTTCGAACCGTTCAGGAAGATTATAATCCACCTGTATGGTTCCCAGCTGCCACTTTCTTCCGATTGCATCCTTCACCATAAAGTCGAGCTTGGGACCGTAAAAGGCTGCCTCGCCATACACCACGACTACATCCATTCCCTTGGCTTCCACGGCTTCGAGAATTGCTGTTTCGGCCTTCTCCCAGTTCTCATCCGTTCCAATATACTTCTCCCGGTTTTCAGGATCGCGAAGCGAAACCTGTGTCGTAAAGTCTTTAAAATCCAAAGTCTTAAAGATGTACAGAATGATATCGATCACTTTGAGGAACTCCTCTTTTAACTGGTCGGGCCTGCAGAAAATGTGTGCATCATCCTGTGTGAACCCCCGAACCCTCGTAAGCCCATGCAATTCACCGCTCTGTTCGTAGCGATAGACCGTCCCGAATTCGGCAAGCCGGACCGGAAGATCCTTGTAGGACCTGGGTTTGAATTTATAAATCTCACAATGATGGGGACAGTTCATGGGTTTTAACAGAAACTCTTCTCCCTCCTGGGGAGTATGGATGGGCTGAAAACTGTCCTTCCCATATTTTGCATAATGTCCCGAGGTAACCCATAACTCTTTTTGACCGATATGGGGTGTGATTACCGGCTCATAACCATAGTCACGCTGTACTTTTTTCAGGAAATTCTCCAGGCGCTCCCTTAACTGTGCACCCTTGGGCAACCATAGTGGTAATCCGGGGCCAACTCTTTGTGAGAATGTAAAGAGTTCAAGCTCTTTGCCCAGCTTTCGATGATCACGCAATTTAGCCTGTTCCAGCAGCTCAAGATGCTCCTCCAGCATGGCTGCTTTGGGGAAAGTGACACCATAGATCCGGGTCAGCTGCTTGCGGGTCTCGTCTCCTCTCCAGTAAGCACCAGCCACACTGAGCAGTTTGATGGCTTTGATATGGGAGGTGTCGGGAAGATGGGGTCCCCTGCAGAGATCGGTGAAATTCCCCTGGTGATAGAGTGTAATGGTCCCGTCCACAAGATCACTTATCAATTCAATTTTGTATTCGTCTCCCTTGTTGCGAAAGAGTTTCAGGGCCTGTTCCTTGCTAACCTCCTGGCGGGAATAGACATTTTTCCGGGAGGCAAGCTCCTTCATCTTCTCCTCTATTTTCGGAAGGTCTCCCTCGGTGATCACATATTCACCTGTATCCACATCATAGTAGAAACCATTTTCGATGGCAGGTCCAATTCCGAATTTGGTACCAGGATAAAGTGCTTCTATGGCTTCTGCCATCAGGTGTGCCGAAGAGTGCCAGAAAGCGTGCTTCCCATCCTCACTCTCAAATTTATTGAGCTTTATGGATGCATCACGTGTGATGGGGCGGGTCAGGTCCCATAGTTCATCATTCACATTAATGGACAGAACTTCTCGTGCCAGGCTGTTACTGAGGCTCCTGGCAATGTCAAGCCCCGATATTCCCGATTCAAATTCCCGAACAGAACCATCGGGGAGAGTGATGTGGATCATTTGCAAAGTCAAATTAAAAAGCGCCGCAAAGATACTATTTCTGAGGGAATAAGTGAATAACTTATTTAGGACATCTTAAAATTGAACAGGGGTTTTGAATAATTTGCAAAAAGCAATAAAGCATACAGAAAACAAATTTATAGTTTGGCATGTTATTTGAAAATTGATACAATATAAACCATTAATCCAATTGTCATGAAGCGTCTACTCATCATATTGCCCATCCTGTCGCTGCTGCTGGCAGGTTGTTACCACGAACCTATTGCAGAGGCTAACATCAATCCTAACCCGGCCTGGGTTGGAGAAGACATTGCCTTTACCAACCTGTCTCAGAATACCGATTACTCCGAGTGGGACATGGGCGACGGAACGGCCTCTTCCTCCTTTAACGTGGTTCATTATTATATTGACCCGGGTCGCTATACTGTAACCCTCAGTTCATACGGGGAAAAGAAGGGATTGAGCAGGGCCTCATTCGTTGTGGATGTGACCGGATCTGAACTTAAGGTCATCGTCAAGGAGTATTTTGATGAGTATGTGATTGAGGAGGCCAGCGTGCTCTTATATGCCACCCAGAATGACTGGTTCGAGGCCGATGTGAATAAAGCGGTGGGGGGGGAGCAATTCACCAACCGTTATGGGGAATGCATTTTTGAAGGGTTGAGTTACCAGAAGTATTATGTGGATGTATATTACAGGTATGGTAATTCAGGGTATGTGAACTGGCTGCTTGGTGAAGAGGATATTGGATGGGTGGAGACCCAGGAACTTCCGGGAGGCTGGGATCACACCTTTATTGCCTACGTGGAGGCCGTCGACTTTACTGATCAGCAAAAATCCACCGGCCGGCCTGCAGTCCGTCCGCCACTTCGGGATATGAAGCGGATTTACGGGGGTTCTGACAGCGGTATGCCGCTCAGGGAGAATAAAACCAGTACACAGTTGGAGAGAAAATAATTTGCCACTTTCTGGTAGTTTTCATTCAAAAAAAATTATATATTTGCAGCCCGAAAGCCCGAAAAGGTTTTCGGGTTTTGCACGCCAATTCCGCCATCCTTGTTTGGATGGTAAATCCGGAAAAGGCCGACAAGTTCTAGAGAGGATTAAATATTGATTGCCCAGATGGCAGGGCCGACCGTTAAGAAATGATCCGGTGGATCATTTCAGGGAGGAGCCAGCCGGCGGGTAGGCCAATTCCGCCTTCCATTTATGCTGGATAGCAGGAGATTGGCATTGAAGTTCTCATTTTATTGATAGTCATCTATAGCCCAGATGGCGGAATTGGTAGACGCGCTAGTTTCAGGGACTAGTATACGCAAGTATGTGCAGGTTCGAGTCCTGTTCTGGGCACTGTGCACTGTTCACTGAGCACTACAAAGCCCAGATGGCGGAATTGGTAGACGCGCTAGGTTGAGGGCCTAGTGACCGTTTTTGGTCGTGCAAGTTCGATTCTTGTTCTGGGCACACAAAAGAACCAGCTTTTGAATGTCTTCATGACGATCTTGGCTGGTTTTTTTATGACCGGAAAATTGATTTTCCTGGCTCAATAACCTTTACCGAATGAAATTCGGTCAGAGCAGGATTTTCTTACAGTATTCCACGCATTTGCCTGTCTCGATAACTGCGTCAGAACCATCTGGAATCGTGTATTCCAGTTCAATGTCACAGTAAATATCCCATCCATTATCCTGAATGAGTTTGAGGATATCCTCCAGCGGGGTATCACCTTCGCCCCAAGGGGCATTTGTATCGGGCGGGTCGGCATCCCTGGCTGTCTTATCCTTTAAGTGAATGCTGAAGATACGATCATGCAGTTTTTCAATTAGTGCATTGGGGTGTTTCCCGGTAGCCCCGAAATAGTGCCCGACATCAAAATTGAGCATATTATTGGGTGAATAGGCCAGAAATTCTTCAAAATTGAAGGTTGAATCGCCTGGTTGTCCATGGTTGTGGAAAATGGCATACATGCCGTGTTTCTCTGCAAATGGTCCGAGACGTTTGCAGGCCTCGTGTCCGATCTCATCGCTTATACCCTGAGCCCCCAATATTTTGGCAGATTCAAAGGCATAATCAATTTCTTGATCACTCCAATTTGAAGGGGAGAACTTTACGATATGGATGTTTATTCCGGCATCGTTGAACATTTTCCTGAGCTCCTGGTACTTTTCAGATGAAGCACTGCTGACTCTCCATTCAGAAATCTTCATCAGGGATTCCTCCCTTTTCACAATAAAGGCATCCTTTTCTTCCTGTGAGAGTTCTCTGAAATTCTCCGGCCACCAGAGCTCCCCGGGGGCTCCTGCATACTCTTCAACCACGTTTCCCATCAGTTCGATGGAGCTGATCCCTGTCCTGAGGCAGTAATTGATGATCTCCCGGGGTGTGCCGGGCATGCTTCTCCAGCTGTAGGTGATGGCTCCGATCTGGACCCCGCTGAAATTTGAATCGGGTTTTCCAGTTTGAAGGGAGCATCCTGCCAACAGGGAGGCGAGAACCATGGCTGCGACCTGCAGGAATGCAAATCTGTTTAAACGTCTAGTTTTCATTTTTAAAATGTTTATGGGGTTATCAACTCTTGGGAAAGTGCTTTTCCCAGTTTTTGGCACTGTTCCAGTAAATCACGGTTTTTTTTCGAGTCATCCGCTGCAAGCGTTTCCGGGAGTCCCATTTTAATGTAGAGCTTTTTCAGCTCATCTTCGCTATATTTTACCTGGTTCACCATGGCCAGCCGGGTACCAGTCATCACATGCAGTTTATTATCGGGCCCCATGATGGAGCAGATATAATTGAAAAGATCGATCACGGGCTGGGCATCATCGGTCTGTGAGGCGCCCAGGCTCAGGATCAGGACAAACTCCTTGGTCCACTTATGGTAAGGGGTGTGAATGAGCCCCGATTCAGTGAGCCGGACATTTACCAGGGAGCGGAACCGGTCCAGCAGTTTTTTCATGGAGGAGGGGAGGTGGTGGAAATAGATGGGGGAACCAAATACAAGCACATCCGCCTCCACGATCTTTGTGCTCAACTCCGGCCAATCGTCACCCTGAAGGGAGCATCGTTTGATGAGGTTGCACCGGAGGCATCCGGTACACTCCCTGAGGTTCAGTTTATGGGGGTAAAACAGTTCAGGAGACGAGCCATTCTCTACAGCCCCGGCTAAAAATGCATTGACCAGGTGTGTTGTGTTTCCCAACGGGCGGGGAGTTCCGTTAAAGGCAACGATTTTTCTCATGTGAATTCTAAGCCCTTTTCTTTCGCTGGTTGACCAGAAGAAATGAAAAAGCAACCGTAAGCACCACAGTCAGCACAATCACAGTACGCAGGGTTTGGGAGCCGGCGGCCAGGCTGTCGCCGAGGGTATTAAACTTAATATCATAGATCTTTCCAAGCAGAGGCTGGGCAATGGCCCCGCCCAGGAAACCTATCCCTCCCATGATTGCAAGTCCCAGTGCCCCGCTTTTGGGGATATTTTCATTTACAAAACCGAGCATAGTGGGCCAGAAATAGGTAATTCCCACTGCAAATACTGCGGCGGCCCCGAAGCTCCAGTAACCACTGGAGACACTTAGTAGAAAGAGTCCGAGTCCGGCGAATACAGCCGATCCCAAAAGGACTCCGCTGGGGGAAAATTTGTGAACGATGGGTCCGGCCACAGAGCGTCCCACGGCCATGATTCCTGAGATCCATACCAGCAAAAGAATGGAGTTCAGGCCTTCAGCTTCCAATCCATTTTCGAGCAGAGCAGTCATCCACTGGTTTGAACCCAGTTCGGTGGCCGCGGTCAGCAACATACATGCGGCCATGAAGAGGAAAAGTGGAGAAACCACTGCCTTCAGCATGTCTTTATAGGAGAATCCCGCGCTGACCCTTTCAGTTTGCGGGAATTTGGCCTTAAGGAAGAAAACTCCATATGCCAGGGTCGGAATCAGCATAGCCGCCATCTGGATGCGCCAGCCCAATCCAATCCTGTCCAGAAAAAATACAATTAGTCCGCCTATCACGATTCCCCCGGGGAACCAGACGTGGAACTGGTTCAGTTTTTTGGTCTTATCATCCACATACATGGCTGTTATCAAAGGATTTGCCGCCGCTTCAACGCTTCCATTGGCAATACCAATCAGCAGGGTGGAGAAAAAGAGGCTCCAGAACCCGCTGGCAAAAATGGTCAGAAGGATACCGGCAACGTGACCGGCAAAGGCCACATAAATGATACGTTTCATGCCGATCAGATCCACCAGAGGTCCCATCAGGATCATGGCAAGGGTAAATCCCCAGAATGCGGTTCCGACAATCCATCCCACCTGCTCGGCGGTCAGACTGAATTCAGCGCGCCAGGGATCGATCATCCCGGCACGAATGGAGAAGGTGAGGGCAGTGACGACCAGGGCCGTACAACTGGCGTTGAACAGTAATGATTTCTTGATAGTTTCCATGTGGTTAGATAAAGAAGGTTCGTGTTAGCAACCTCCAATATAGCAACTTATTGGAAAATCTGTATCTTCAGTTACTTGATTTCCAAAATGATTTCAGGATGTTTTCCCGGTGCGGTGATTGCGTTCAGTACTCTGAACCGAAGCAGATAGGAGTCAAGTTCCTGAACCGTTTTGACCTGGATCAGGGTACTGGCGTGGGCAGGTAAAGTGAAAACTGAAGCCTGGTTGTGCAGGTTAAATTCAGAAAGGTTTTCCATGATATAACTTGCATCGGAGTGGTTATGGATGATCAGGCGCTCCACCAGGGCTTTCTCCAGCCTCTCCACCTCCAGTGATTCCTGCACCAGCGGTACCAGGAATTCGGAAGCTCCGACCAGGGTGTTGTCGAACCAGACGGCTGTACGCCTCATGAACAATGCATCCCTGATTGCGTCCGTCGTTCTGTCGGCTGCAAAGACCAGTGTGGTTGGACGGTGTCCCCCCTCTGCAACATTGAACTGCCAGTCAATCAAACCATGGATATCGGAATTGCCAAGTATCGTCAGATTATGCTCCAGGGCGAGCTGTAATGCTTCGTCCGAAAAAGTATCTTCATTATAGATCTCAATTCCGTGGATAAGACCATCTGAGATGAGTTTCAGATGGATCTCATCAAGAGTTGCAATGCCGTCGGGTTGCTGCGAAGTCCAGTGGGGGTGATTCCAGAAAACGAAGGCTTGCTGGTGGTTGGCCTCTTTAAAAACCTCCATCACATCATCCTGTTTAAGATTATTGACATCCTGTATAAAAATGGCATTGAAATGGCCCGGAGGCATGGAACGTGTGATTTCTGCACCATTTATAATCATCAGGTTGCTTCCTTCTGCTGCCATCCTTGTGAGTTGGAAACCAAGGTTCCGGTCCGAATGGGGAATATCGTTGCGGTGAGGCTGGTATTCAATGTGATCGGTCAGGGAGATCGCATCAAGGCCGTCCCTTTTGGCCTCCTCTACCCGGATATTGGGCCATACAGATCCATCAGACAGAACCGAATGCGTGTGGAAATCACATTTCAGGGTAAGGAAGCCCGGTATATCCGGAAACTCAATGGCACGATCCAACTTCTGTCCGGAGATTTCCGGCTGGTTTACCAATAAGATTCCAAATACCTGTATCAAAGCGAGGATGGTTTTAAGCTGGTTCGTCTGTTTCATGATTAGGTTTGGTTAACTGGATTATACCTTTAAAACTACTAAAAAGAATCATTCAGGGATGGTATTCAAAAAATATAAAAGTAAATTAGCATGAACAGATATACCTAAAATCCTCCTTAGATGTTACGATCGACCCTGATCATTTTTATCACAATCTTTTTGTTCCGGGGGTGTACTCCTGAAGCCCTTCCCGAAAGGCCCAATATTCTTTTTTTTATTGCGGATGACATGTACCCCGATATGTTTAACTGCCTGCCCGAGGGAAATGGGAAGAACCTGACACCCAATCTTGACAGGCTTGCTTCGGAGGGGACCCTGATGCTAAACCAGTACGTGGTTTCACCGGTATGCACACCCAGTAGATTCAACTGCCTCACTGGAAAGTATGCCTGCAGGGCGGTCAATACAGCCTTCCTGGCAAAAACTGAACATGAGGAGGGACAAACAGTTATTCAATGGAATAGCTTTATAACACCTGCCGACAAGACGCTTCCTCACTACCTGAAGGATCTTGGATACACCACCGGGATGGTGGGAAAAAATCATGTGATAGAAGTTCGTGGATTGTATCAGTTTCCTGATTTCCAGTCAGATCCTGAGCTCCCCGGGATAAAAGAGAAGTTGGAGGAGAACTATCTGAAGGTGGAGGAGGAGATTCTTGCTTGTGGATTCGATTTTACCGGGGGGGTCTATCACAACAATCCCGATTTCATTGGCCTGAGAAAGCTGGCGGTGCAAAACCTGGACTGGACCACACAGGCCGGGCTTGAATTCATTGAGAAAAATCATGGAAAGCCCTTTTTTCTCTATTTTGCCACTACCGTACCTCATGGTCCGACCGAAGCAGAGAGATCCTGGAGGGCAGATCCAAGAATAACAGCCAGGGGGATCCTTGATCTGGCGCCTGATGTTTTGCCTTCACGGGAGACCCTTGCAGATCGGGTTGAGGCGGCCGGACTCAAAGGAACCGGCAGGGAGAATATATTATGGCTGGATGATGCTCTGGGAGCATTGATGGATAAACTTGAATCGCACGGAATACTTGATAATACCATCATCTTTTTTTTCAATGACAACGGACAAAGGGCCAAAGGGACCCTTTACCAGGGAGGGGTACATAATCCAAGCATTATATGGAAATCAGGAGGGTTCCCATGCGGAAAAGTCTGTCAGGCTCAGGTTTCCAATGTGGATTTTGCACCCACCATACTTGAAATGGCCGGTACAAAGGAGATGCCGAAGGATATGGATGGCATTGCATTCAGAGATGCTTTGTATGGAAATTCCATACAATCCAGGGAGTCCCTCTATTTTGAATTGGGATATGCCAGGGCAGTCATCAAAGGGAATTATAAATATTATGCAGTCCGGTATCCGGAGTATGCAGAAAATTGGACACCCATGGAAAGGGCGGCTGAACTTCAGAGATATAACGAGGGTCGTGATTTCAGAAACATGAAAATTGTGAATCGCGACCCAGAGAGACCCTTCAGTCACCTGGAGGTGGTTCCGGGTGGAGGGGAAGCTGAGAATGAAACCTATGCGCTTTTGCCGGGTTATTTTGATGCGGATCAGCTCTATGATCTTTTAAAAGATCCGAAGGAGCAGGTAAACCTGGTTAATGATCCGGATTACCAGGAGATTTTTCTGGAAATGAAAGAGGTAATGAAAAGTTATACCAGCCAATTACCCGGCAAATTTGAGCTATAATGGAGATGAGGGAGCATGGCCGGGAGACCATTATTAAACAGATTTCAAATAGTGAAATCCTTTGGGATCTGGTGATCATCGGGGGAGGTGCAACCGGACTGGGAGCAGCGCTTGAATCGGTATCAAGGGGATACAGCACCCTGTTGCTGGAGCAGCATGATATTGCAAAGGGGACTTCCAGCCGGAGTACAAAACTGGTTCATGGGGGTGTCAGGTACCTGGCCCAGGGGAATATTCCACTGGTTTTGGATGCACTAAGGGAGAGGGGCAGATTGCAGAGAAATGCACCGCACCTTGTTAAGAAACAGGGATTTGTGATTCCGTGTTACACATGGTGGTGCATCCCGTTTTATACAATTGGGCTCACCCTTTATGACCTGATGGCCGGGAAACTGGGAATTGGCCACTCGGTACCCTTGTCGAAGAAGAGAACCATTCACGCACTACCCTCCATCAAATCCGGCGGGCTAAGGGGAGGAGTCAGGTATTACGATTGCCAGTTTGACGATTCAAGGCTGGCCATCAATTTATTTCAGACCATTCGTGAGAAGGGTGGAACTGTCCTGAATTATACCCCGGTGACCGGAATCCTCAAGGAGAAGGGACGTGTCGCCGGAGTCAGGATGATCGATGCCGAATCCGGAATGGAGTATGAAATCAGGGCCAGGGTGGTGATCAATGCTACCGGGGTATTCGTGGATAACATTCTGAAAATGGATGATCCGCAGGCAGCCGATGTGGTGAAGCCCAGCCAGGGGATTCACCTGGTTCTGGACCGGAAATTCATGAATGGAGAGGAGGCGCTGATGATCCCTAAGACCAGCGACGGGAGGGTCCTGTTTGCGGTCCCGTGGCATAATAAACTGGTTGTAGGTACCACCGATGTGGAGAAACATGAGGCTCTTCTGGAGCCACATGCAGAGAAAAGAGAAATTGAATATTTACTGGAAACCGCCGGGAGGTATTTGAATCCTGCCCCCCTGAAAGAGGATGTACTCAGTCTGTTTACAGGTCTTCGTCCGTTGGCCGCTCCTTTGAAGGAGGGAAAAGGGACCAAAGAGATCTCCCGGGGGCACAGGATCCTGGAGTCCCCGTCAGGATTGGTTACCATCATTGGGGGTAAATGGACCACCTACCGCAAGATGGCCGAGGATGTTGTGTACCGGGCAGCCTCCGGATGTCTGAAAATCGATAGGAATCCGGTAACAAGAACCCTTAAAATTCATGGTTACCAGCAGGATGTCAACCATAACGATCCACTCTACTGGTACGGTTCGGACCGGCAGGGAATCCTTGATATGGTCCAGGAAGATCCTGCAATGGGAGAGATGATCAGTGAAAGTCTCTCCATCATCAAGGCCCAGGTAGTCTGGTCGGTTCGGTACGAGATGGCACGAAGCGTGGAAGATTTTCTCTCCAGAAGAACCCGGGCCATCCAGCTGGATGCGCGTGAGAGCATCCGGATTGCCCCTGTTGTTGCGGAGATCATGGCCCGGGAATTTGGTTATGATGAAAAATGGGAGAGCGTCCAGACTGATACATTCATCTCCCTGGCGCGCACCTACCTTCTGTCAGGCACTTCTTGATATAAACAAACTTTTCTACTTACCAATTCAACATGAAAAAATTCATTCTTTCCATTGACCAGGGTACCACCAGTTCCAGGGCCATTATTTTCGACCACGCCGGTAAAATGATGGGTGTGGCCCAGCAGGAGTTCACGCAGATTTTTCCTAAACCCGGATGGGTGGAGCACGATCCGCTGGAGATATGGAACACGCAACTGGCCGTATTAAAAGAGGCGCTCACCAATGCGGGGGTCAAAGCTTCTGAACTGGCTGCAATTGGAATCACCAACCAGCGTGAAACCGCTGTGGCGTGGGACCGGAATACCGGAGTACCTCTTGGTAATGCCATTGTATGGCAGGATCGCCGGACGGCACAATTCTGTGATATTCTGAAGTCAAGGGGACTTGAAGGGTTGATTCGGGAGAAAACCGGCCTGGTGATTGATGCATATTTTTCTGCCACCAAATGGAACTGGATGCTGGAGAATATTCCCGGAGCCAGGGAAAAAGCAGACCGGGGAGAGCTGGCCCTCGGGACCATCGACTCCTGGCTGATCTGGAAACTTACAGCAGGAAAGGTGCATGTGACCGATGTAACAAATGCCAGCAGAACCATGTTGTTTAATATCCACACCCTGGAATGGGATCCTGAGCTGCTGAATCTTTTTGGTATACCCCTGGATGCCCTTCCGGTGGTGCACTCCTCCTCGGAGGTCTATGGGGAGGTATCTGCAGAGTTTTTCCCGGTTCCTGTGCCCATTTCCGGGATCGCGGGGGACCAGCAGGCGGCCACATTCGGACAGATGTGCCTCTCTCCCGGATCGGTGAAGAATACATATGGTACGGGATGTTTTATCCTCTGCAATACAGGGGAGAAGCCGGTCATCTCTGAAAACAACCTGATCACCACCATTGCCTGGCAGTTGAATGGAAAAACGATCTATGCACTTGAGGGAAGCATTTTTATTGCCGGCGCTGTGGTTCAATGGCTCAGGGATGGACTTGGACTGATCAAATCCTCCTCACAAATTGAGAAACTGGCCGGGAGCGTTGAAGATAATGGGGGGGTCTACTTTGTGCCTGCCTTTACAGGACTGGGAGCACCCTACTGGGATCCCTATGCCAGGGGTATGATTGCGGGTCTGACCCGTGGCGTAACCTCCGGGCACATCGCCCGGGCCGCGCTGGAAAGCATTGCTTTCCAGGTAAAGGATGTGATCAGGGCCATGGAGGAGGATGCCGGAATAAAAATTAAGGAGCTGAAGGTGGATGGTGGTGCGGTTGTCAATAACCTCCTTATGCAGTTCCAGGCCGATCTGATCGGTATTCCGGTAATCAGACCGGAGACAACTGAAACCACGGCTCTCGGGGCAGCATACCTTGCCGGACTAGCTGTGGGTTTCTGGAAAGGTGTCGGGGAGATTGAAGCACAGTGGGCGGCGGAACGCACCTTTTCCTGTACCATTTCTAAATCTGTACAGGAAAACCTGATGACCGGCTGGGCGAAGGCGGTGAGCCGCTCCCGGTCTTGGTCGGATGAGTAATAACCAGCAAAGTGATGATTATGAATGAAATTGTTGCAGAGTTTTTCGGAACCTTCCTGCTGGTTCTCCTGGGAAACGGCGTGGTTGCCAATGTGGTATTAAAGGATACAAAGGGGCACGACGGAGGCTGGATCGTGATCTCACTTGGATGGGGACTGGGTGTTTTCGTTGGAGTGGCTGTAGCCGGACCGGTTTCGGGTGCCCATATTAATCCGGCCGTTTCCATTGGACTGGCCCTGGCAGGGCTCTTCCCCTGGATAAAAGTGCTCCCTTTTATCCTGGCGCAAATATCAGGTGCCATGACCGGAGCATTTACCGTGTGGCTTTTCTACAGGCACCATTTCAACCGTACTGATAATCCTGCAGCCCAACTGGCCTGCTTCTCCACATCCCCGGCCATTCGTAACCGGTGGAGTAATTTCATCAGCGAGACCATCGGAACTTTTGTCCTGATTTTTGTAATTCTATACATTGCAGAGCCCTCTGTAGCCCTGGAGGGTGAGACCGAGATCAAGATGGGATTAGGCACTCTTGGAGCGCTGCCGGTGGCACTGCTCGTGACTGCAATCGGACTTTCCCTGGGCGGAACCACAGGTTATGCCATCAACCCTGCACGGGATATGGGGCCCCGTATCATGCACTCCATATTACCAATGGAGCATAAAGGAAACAGTGACTGGTCCTACGCCTGGATCCCCATTCTGGGACCTTTGGCGGGAACCCTGATTGCTGCCGCTTTTTTCCTTCTTCACGGATGGTTGATATATTGAACTATTCCGGGAGGCAGCCTATTCATGCCAAAGCGCCTTAACCGGATCCGTTTTGGAGATTCGGATCGCATGATACAGAACGGTCAGGACCGCTACCAGGATGGTGACCAGGGCTGTGAAAACAAAAATCCCGGCACTGAGGTTGATGCGATAGGAAAACTCCTTCAGCCACCACCGGGCAATAAACCCGATGGAAGGCAGGGCGATCAGCAGTGAGATCAGGATGTAGAGTGAAAAGTCACGAATCATCATCCCTGCAATCTGGTGCTCCATTGCTCCCATGGTTTTCCGGATGCCGATCTCCCTGGTTCTTCGCTGGGCTGTAAATGAGGCCAGGGCAAAAAGTCCCAGGCAGGCGATCACAATGGCAATCATTGTAAAAACCCTGAAGAGGGAAGCCATTCGCTCCTCGGCCGTATACATATTCGCAATGGCATCATCCACATAGGTATACTCAAAAGGGTACTGCGGGAGGAGTTCCGTCCATATCCTTTCCATAAATGCCAATCCCCCGGCAGGGTTATCCGGTGATAATCTGACCACCATATCCTGAAGGTATGAGGGAGGAAGGGGTGCAACCGCCATCGGTTCAATTTCACTGCCCAGGGGCTTAAAATGGTAATCTTTCATCACTCCTACAATCTGTCCCGAAAGGCCCATAAAGCTCAGGGGCATACCGACGATATCGTCATTGCCGATGATATTGGCCAGGGTCTGGTTAATGATGAAATTTGTTGTGGTGTCAGCCAGGATGTCGGCAGGGTAATCTTCCGAAAAGTCTCTTCCCCCGTTGAGGGTGATATCCATCGTTTTGATAAAATCATAGTGAACCCCGGTGAAAGAGACCAGTACATCCTGATCCGGGTCCTTGCCGTCCCAACGAATCCCGCTTGAGTTGCTCCCGATCTGGTATGGTGGCTGTATGGAAGCGGTAGTGTACAGGATATCAGGACTCTTCAGGAATTCACTCCGCAACTTCTCATACTCCTGGTTCAGGCTGCCGCGAAGCTGGATATGAACAAGGTTGAGTTTATCAAATCCCAGGTCTGCACTCCGCATGTAATGGAGCTGTTTTGATGCGATCAGGGCACCTGTAATCAGGAGCACAGCCAGTGAGAACTGGAAAACCACCAGGATCTTTCGGAACAATCCGCTTCCTGTTTTCTGGTTGGATTGCTCCCTTATGGCCTGGATTGGTTTGAGTGAAGATAGGTAGAGTGCGGGGTAGATGCCGGCCAGAAGGGTGGTGATCAGCAGAACGGCAAGGATTCCGGCCATGAACCGGGCGGAGAAGAGTGCAGACGGAAGGATATCCTTTCCGGAGAGGGTATTAAACGGGTTGAGCAGTAACATCACCAGCAGGAAAGCCATGACAATGGAGACAAGGGTCTGGAGGAATGACTCCGACAGGTGCTGGCTCACCAACTGACCTCTTGATGCCCCGTTTACCTTTCTTAGGCCGATCTCTTTGGCCCGGATGGAGGACCGGGCGGTGGAGAGGTTCATGAAATTGATGCAGGCGATGATCAGGACAAAAAAGGCTATGGCCGAAAAAATATAGACATACAGAATGGCTCCGGGCGATTTGCCGAACCCGAAATAGGAGTGAAGATGAATTCCGGAAAAGGGGGACACTGAATAGTCGATGGTGTTGTTTTCTTTATAGATGTTGGTAACCCCGGTAATTTTTCGGTTAACAACAGTATCTATGCTACCTTCCCTGAGCTTTACAAAAGTAAGGATGGAGTTTTGTCCCCACGATTCGGTATAATTGTCCTGGGCCTCTATATAACTCCACGGGAATAAAACCTTGAAATCAAGGATTGTATTTCCCGGAGGATCGTCAATCACCGCGGAGATAGTGAAGGGGGTTTCCTGGTTTACAAGAAGACTCTGTCCGACCGGGTTCTTATCACCGAAATATTTTGTTGCGATCTCTTCGGTGATCACCATGGTATTGGGCTGGCGAAGGACACCATCGAAATTACCGTATTTCAACCCGAAGGTAAACATGGAGAAGAATGAGGAGTCCACCGAGAGGATTCCATCCTCAAAAAATTTAGTGTCTCCCCGGGTAAACAGGTGCCCGCCCAGGTAGGCTGCCCTGCACTGTTCTTCAATTTCGGGAACCTCCTCTTTCCAAACAGGGCCTGAAACGTAGGGAGTTACATTAACATGGTAAGGTTCTTCGCCCGAGTAGTACTGGTCCTCTTCCACACGAAAGAGCCGCTGGAAATCTTTATGAAACCGGTCGTAGCTAAGTTCATGCTGCACCCAGATCAACATAAAGAGGGCACAGGCAAGGCTGACCGAAAGACCGACAATATTGATCAATGTGATTCTTCTTTCCTTTAGCAGAATTCTAAAGGATTGTTTCAGATTGTTGAGGGCCATTCTGTTGTTTTTTATCAAAGACGATTCAACTTTTAAGAAATTACAGTTCAAAAGAGTAAATTTGGAATTCATTTTTAAATCCGACAGCAAATTTTAAAAATATTTACATGAAACGGGACATTGACATTTTCAACTTAATCGACAAGGAACAAAACCGCCAGAAGAGAGGGATCGAGCTGATAGCCTCTGAGAATTTTGTCAGCAAACAGGTGATGGAAGCCATGGGTTCGTGCCTGACAAACAAATATGCAGAAGGTTACCCGGGTCATCGTTACTATGGTGGTTGTGAGGTGGTGGATGAGGTGGAACAGATGGCAATCGATCGGCTCTGCAGGATTTATGATGCTGAATTTGCCAATGTGCAACCCCATTCGGGTGCTCAGGCCAATATGGCCGTTTTCATGTCGGTCATGGAACCTGGGGATACCTTTATGGGACTTGATCTTTCCCACGGAGGTCACCTTTCCCACGGATCGCCGGTGAACAGTTCGGGAATTTTATACCGGGCAGTGTCCTACGGACTGGATGAGAAAACAGGTAGGGTGGATTATGACGCCATGGAGAAACTGGCTCTGAAAGAGAGACCCAGGTTGCTGGTCGGGGGAGCCTCGGCCTATTCAAGGGAATGGGACTACCAGCGGATGAGATCCATTGCCGATAAGATCGGGGCAATCTTTATGGTGGATATGGCTCACCCGGCCGGACTGATCGCAGCAGGCTTACTTGAAAATCCGCTGAAATATGCACATATCGTTACCTCCACCACCCATAAAACGCTTCGTGGACCCAGGGGGGGGATCATCCTTTTGGGTAAGGATTTTGAGAATCCCTTCGGCAAAGTCACCCCAAAGGGAACGCTCCGGATGATGTCGTCACTCATCAATTCGGCAGTTTTCCCAGGGATTCAGGGTGGCCCGCTGGAGCATATCATCGCTGCCAAAGCAGTCTCCTTCGGAGAGGCTCTGACAGACGAATTTAAAATCTACCAGGCGCAGGTGAAAAAGAATGCCAGCGCGATGGCAGAAGCCTTTATCAGGCTGGGATATAAGGTGGTTTCGGATGGTACCGACAACCACTCCATGCTGATTGACCTGAGAACCAAAACACGGGAGATCAGCGGGAAGCAGGTTGAAAATATCCTGGTGGAGGCCGATATTACAGTAAATAAGAACATGGTGCCCTTCGATTCACGCTCTCCCTTCCAGACCAGCGGGATCAGGGTGGGAACTCCTGCCATTTCGACCCGGGGAGTGAAGGAGGATATGATCCCCGTGATCGTTGAGATGATCGACAGGGTGATCATGCACATCGATGATCAATCGACCATCCAGAAGGTTCGCCGCCAGGTGAATGAGCTGATGGCCGAATACCCCATGTTTGCATGACCGGCCCCATGGAGTGGTATATCTATGTGCTCATTGTAGCAGTAGGTATTGTGGCGGGCATTGTCAATACCATGGCCGCCGGGGGATCCTTGCTGACCCTGCCGGTACTCATGGCGCTGGGGATGCCCCCCGGTATGGCCAATGGTACCAACCGGATTGCCATGCTTCTGCAGAATGTGGTGGGCGTTTCAAGCTTCCACAGGGAAAAAATGATGGATTTTCCATCCGGATTTAAGGTGGGGATCCCTGCTGTAGCCGGAGCTGTTGCCGGGGCTTTCATTGCTGTAAATCTCAATGACCGGGTCATGAAACTGGCAATTGCAGGGGTGATGGTTGTGGTTTTCTTCCTGATCCTTCTCAAACCCGACCGCTGGATCAACAGCCATGAATCCCATCCACCCGTCCCTTACTGGTTACAGGTCATTATCTATTTTTTCGTGGGCATATATGGTGGGTTTATCCAGGCCGGTGTTGGCTTTTTCCTGCTCACCAGCCTGGTGCTTGCCAGCGGATTTGAGCTGGTAAAGTCCAATGCCATCAAGTTGTTCGTGATTCTGCTCTATACCCCTGTGGCGCTGATCATATTTTTTCTGCATGGCGATGTGAATCTCTGGATAGGGCTTCTGCTGGCAGGGGGGCATATGGCAGGAGCCTGGCTGGGAGTAAAGATTGCGGTTAAAGGGGGCGCTGTTCTGATCCGTTACTTTGTACTGGTGACCATCGTGGTTGCTACCGCCCAACTGGTGATTGACGCAGTTAAGGGACTATGATGTACCTTATCCAGCCGGTCTGACGGTAATTGGCGTTGCGGTCAACCGAGAACCGGCTCTTTTTGGCTGCCTCCACCACCATGGTCCAGATGCAGTTGTCCTGGTAGGTGGCACTCTGAACGATGGCGCTGATCACATTCCCCTCCTGGTCAACCTGTATCTCCACCTTCACCTCGATTTTCTGGGTGATCTCGCATCCCGCCATATTGGGTTTTGGAAGATTACCCATGGCTTTGCGTGAGCCAAGCCCTCCAAAGGAGATTCCTTCTCCAAGTCCGCCTCCGGTCCCATACCGGTCGGCATCCGGACTCCCGTTTATATCTCCCTGATTGCCGGTGCCTTCGGTGACACCCTGTGACCCGCCGGTCTCACCCACACCCTGGTTTCCGAATGCGCTTTTACCCAGGTTATTGAGCTTTTCAGCCTGTGCCTGTTTTTCCCTCTCAATCTGTTCCTTTTCGAGGCGCTCCTTTTCAATCCGATCCCTCTCAACTTTTTCACGCTGAATACGTTCCTTCTCCTCTTTCTGGCGCTGTATCTCTTCCGGGGTGGGTTTGGGAACCTCCTTGACCTTCACCTCCTCCACATCCTGAGTTTGGTCCACCGGGGTCTGTACGGGTGGGGTGTAAGTCTCTTCAGCGATTGCTTCTGTCTGATCCACCACCGGCTGATCCGGTTCACCGGCCTGCTGATCATCACCCTTCGGTTCAAAAGCTCCAAAACCGGTGTCATCGGTCCCGAAATTCACGAGAATTCCAGCCTCTTCCGGCGGCGGATCGGGAAAAGTGAGTCCCGCAAACACCAGCAGAAGGATCAGCAGGGTGTGGTAGACGATGGTTGCTATGAGGCCTCTTCTGTCGAGCTTCATGGTTATCGTGTAACAATCAGTGGGACGGCTGCGTACCAAGGATTACCTTGTACGAGTTGCGTTTGGCAATCTCAAGGAAGGCAAATACCTCCTCCATATTCAGGTTCCTGTCAGCATTGAGCCTCACAGTGGGAGCTTCGCCAAAACTTTCAAGCTTTTTCCTTAACACACCCTCCAGCTCATTAAGTTGATAGGATTGGTCATCCACCCAGATGGACCGGTCCGGGGCGATGGAAACAATTAAGGCAGGATTGGCCTGGGTCTGGTTATTGCTTTCGGGAAGCTCCAGGTCCTGGGCCACAGGAACAACGAGAGTGGAAGTAAGCATGAAAAAAATCAGCAGCAGGAATACAATGTCGGTCATTCCCGACATGGAAAAGTTCTTATTGGTCTTATTTCTAGCTTCCAGTGCCATTACAACTGTTTAAGAACCACTGTATAGTCTCTTTCCGCCGCAACATTCATGACCTGCACGGCTTCTCCCACTGTTACCGAAGGGGAGGTGACCACCTTGATGGTGGGATCCTGAATACCCGTTAATTTGTTCTCAAGAATCGGGCCAAGCTCATTCAGACTGACGGTCCTGCCGTCGACGGTGATCCGGCTCCCGCTGTGAATGGTTACCGTGGGAATCTGTGATTCCGTCTGTATGGTAACCTGACCACGGCTGGGAAGAAGCATCTTCAGGGCATTGGGTGCAATAAGGGTGGAGGTGAGCATGAAGAAAATAAGCAACAGGAATACAATGTCGGTCATCCCCGACATTTCAAAATTGTCCATTACCCTGTTTTTTGACTTCAGTGCCACGGGTCTCTATTTTGCAGGTTCGTTGAGCAGGTCGATAAATTCGGAAGCGCCGGCCTCCATATTATTGATCACTTTATCAACCCTCGCCACCAGGCTGTTGTATGCGAAGTAAGCGATAATACCGACGATCAGACCGGCAACCGTGGTGATCAAAGCGGTGTAGATCCCTCCGGAGAGTTGACTCACGTCGATATTGTTGCCGGCAGTGGACATCTGGTGAAAAGCCTGAACCATCCCGATCACGGTTCCCAGGAAACCGATCATGGGAGCACCTCCAGCCACTGTGGCAAGGGTGGGAAGTCCTATCTCGAGCTTATAGATCTCAAGTTTACCCACATTTTCGATGGCGGCATTTACATCGTTCAGCGGACGGCCGATCCGGCTGATCCCTTTTTCAATCATCCGGGCCACAGGATTATCGGTGGACTGGCACAAGGTACGGGCCGAGTCAACCTTCCCATCCATGATGTAATCTTTGATTCGGTTCATAAAATTCTGATCCACCCTTGACGCTTTCTTGATGGCAAACCACCTTTCAAAGAAGATGTAAACCGCAATTAAACTGAGAAGCACAATGGGCAGCATGACCCACCCTCCCTTGAGTGCGATGTCGATAAAAGACTCTGTTGATGTGCCTTGTATGCCGTTTGTATCCAGGTTGGTAACTTGTAAAAAAATCAAGCTTTTCATGGGGAAAAATATTTTAGCCGAAGATATAACAAAATAACGGGATATACTTTTGGCTAGTATATCCCGTTGTCAAAGAATGATCTCTTTTATCAACAAATCAATCGCAACCTGTCAATGGAGTAAGATCGCCTGCAGGTAATAGATCCCAGCCCCGGAGAGATATCCGAGAATTGCCAGCAATGAGATTTTTTTAAGGTACCAGATGAAGTCGATCTTTTCCATCCCCATGGCAGCAACCCCGGCTGCAGAACCGATAATCAGGATGCTTCCGCCCGTTCCGGCACAGTAGGCCAGGAACTCCCAGAACAATCCGTCCTGGACGAAGTTAGAGGCGTAGGCAATGGCTGCGGGATCTGTCATTGCAGCAATACTGGCTGCATTTTCGATGGGGTACATACCCATGGCTCCAGCCACCAGGGGAACATTATCCACCACTGAAGAGAGAAAACCGATGGCCATATCGATCAGGAAAATATTGCCCAGGTGTTCATCCAGGAACGTGGCCATTAATGTCAGTTGTCCTGCACTCTGAAGGGCAGCAACTGCAGAAAGGATCCCCAGGAAGAAGAAAATGGTCGGGGTATCCACATGCTCAAGGATGTGGTTCACCCTGAGGCGTCTTCTGTGTTCAGCAGGTTTATTCCTGTGTATAAGCTCTGATGTCAACCAGATGATAGCCAGGGATAGAAGCATGCCCATGTAGGGAGGAAGGTGGGTGAGAGTTTTAAAAACAGGAACAAACAGGAGTCCTGAAACACCCATGATCAGAAATAATTTCCGTTCAAAAGGTGTGGCAAAGTTTTTTTCATTGAGGTTTACTTCCGGACGGGTGATCGCTCCCTTCATTGTGAAACTGAGAACTCCAAGGGGAACGATCATGGTGAACAGACTGGGAAGGAATACCCGTGCCATGATGGCTCCGGTAGTTACCTGTCCGCCAATCCAGAGCATAATGGTTGTAACATCTCCAATGGGCGACCATGCTCCTCCGGCATTGGCTGCCAGAACGACCATGGCAGCGAAGAACCACCTGGTTTCCTTATCCGAGATCAGTTTTCTGAGCAGTGCAACCATGACAATTGTGGTGGTCAGGTTATCCAGAACGGACGACATGAAAAAGGTGAGGAAACTGATGATCCACATTAGCTTCACCTTTCTGGTGGTTGTGATCCTATCGGTGATGATTTTGAAACCGTCATGTTTGTCAATCACCTCAACAATGGTCATGGCACCAAGCAGGAAGAAAAGGATCTCCGAAATCTCGCCAAGATGGTGAATAATCTCATTTTCAACAATAAAGTGCCGCATGGCTGTAATACCGTGTTCACCACCTGATTCGTGTGCGTCACGGATATAACTATTCCATGATTCACTAAGGCCAGCGGTAAAAATATCATATGCTCCAAAGATATAAAGAACCCAAAGGAGAGTCCCAATGGCAAGGGCAGGAACTGCCTTGTCTACGTGAAGCGGGTGTTCCAGGGCAATGGCCACATACCCAAGAACAAATACAACAACCATTACGATAAACATAATCTTACATTTAGAGGTGATTTGAAGAGGCCAAAGATAAAAAACATTTACTCATCCAATTCTGCTTCCTTCATTTTTTTCCGCTTCTTTTTGCGGTTGTCAATGCCCTCCCTGTAACGGGTGAAAAGTTGATTCAGGTTATTGAATTCCTCACGGTAGGAGATGCCGACTCCCTGTTTGTAGGGTGCAGTTTCAAATAACAGTTCATCCCTGGCCCGGTTGAAGGCAAGGACGCTCACATTATCGGTGACCCTGAATTCCACATCGAAATCCCCTACGATATATGGATTACCTTCGACTCCCATGGATGGACTGGTTTCCTGTCCGCCCACATCCACATTGCCGCTGATGATGATCCGGTCATTCAGTAACTGGGTTGAGAGGGCCACCTCCACCTCGTCACTGGTGACCTGATCGCCGGGCCGGTAGTTGATCCCGATGTCGAAATCGCCGCTGATTTGCGAGAGCCAGTTGCTCAACTGGTTGGAGAGCAGTTCACTGGCCGTGACACCCGCGATGGAGCTGGGAGTCCCCATATCCTGTGCTCCCAAACCGGTAACACTGTAGAAATTATTGATTACCAGGAGTGACAGGAATTGTTTCATCAGTTCCTCATCTGTGCTGGTGCTGTTTTCAAGAAGATTCCTGGTTTCAGCATCGGCCGTTGGCATGGATATCCCCATCCCGATGGTAGGGGATTTCAGTTCTCCTAGCAGGTTCATCTGGCACTCCACCGGGATTCTCTTTTTCAGAGCCTCCTTCTTATCATCATTGTCGGGATAAAGGTTATAGGGAGCTGCCCGTGTGGTATAAACCGCCTTAAGGTCCACCGTGGCGCTCATGGGTGAACCGTTGAATTCGATTTTACCACCCGGCTCTATTTTGAATCTTTTATTGATCACGTTCTGAAGTGTAAACAGGTATTCGCCCTCGTTCAGCACCACATCGCCAAACATTATGAATCCCTTCTCATGGTCGAGCATGATTCTTATGCTTCCCGTACCACTGGTCTCGATGATATCACCCACTTTAGGATCGAAAATCAACTGAACAACCGCATCGTTGGTAATATCGATTTCCAGTTCCAGCTCGATTCCGCTAACCCCGGGTAATGGCTCGAAAAAGGATTCATCAACCACCTCTTTATGGGTCACAAACGTCAGGAAGTCACTGGAAACAACTTCACTGGCATTGTACAGGGGAAGGAATAATGCAGTATTCGGTTCAGTGGAGGCGTTGACTTTCAGGCTGATATTTTCGGGACGACCACTGATGCCGACCTTTCCGGTACCAAAGAAATTGCCATAGAATACCTCATTGTCGGTAGATGTGGTATTCATACATTGAATGTTGATTGCATCGATGTCCAGGTTGATGTAGAAATCCTTAAAGTTCGAGTTGGAAACAGTTCCATTGACATTGGCACCATGACCGAAAGTATCTTCAACCCTGAAATCATCAAAATAGAAGTTGTTGCGGTAGATGCGTACCATGTCGGTAAATAAATACCTGGTATTCAGGTAACTGAGTGTGGCAGCACCCTTCGAGAAATGGATGGATCCGTTCAGCTGAGGATTCTTAAGCGTTCCATCCAGGGTCAGGTTTACTGTGGCACTTCCTGTAAGGTTATTGGCCACCTCCACCGTGTAAGGATCTAATGATGCAAGGTCAAAGTCACTGAGCCTGAGGTTGAAGTCCATTGCCTCACTCCTGGGGAAAAAACTGCCCCGGACTTCAACCGTCCGCTCTCCTTCTATATCAGAAATAAGGACGATCTTCAATGCTCTTTCAGAATCATCCCAGTTCGCATCCAGCCTGGTTGTGCCCAGTAATTGCTGGTTGAAGGAAAGCGAATCAATTTCAAGGTTGGAAATGATAATTGGGATCTTTCCTGACCTCATGTAATGAATGTTGCCGGTTGCTTCCCCCTCCAGCTCCATATTCACACCGGTAAGCATGGTAAGCGGACCCAGTCTCAGATTCTCCAGTTCAAGGCTGAAATCCTGATCCTCATCCGAGGAGATCACCCCGTAGGCCATGATCTTTTTGCCCAGACTGTTTATTTCAAAGTCAGTGAGACCCAGGTATCCACTTTTCACAAGCATACTCGAAGGCAATACGTTCCAGAGGGTGTCATTCATGATCAAACGGCCCGGATTTATCTCTATCATAAAGCCGCGATCGGAGATGGAATCTGACTGGAATGTACCGGTTAAACTGATATCGCCACTGTATTCAGGTCCGCCATTACTTGCCCATGTGATCGCCATCGTGGCCGTATCATAACCGGCTGTCAGGCCGATATTCTGGTTATATATTGAGAATCCTCCGTTTATGGAGGTGCTGTCCGATTCTATCCGGCCGATGATTCTTTCATCCTCCTTCTCCAGTACACTTTTTACATGATACCAGCGATTCTTCCCAAAGGTGAGGCTGGGAAACTCACCCGCCAACTTGATATCTGTGTCAGAAGGGTTGTAAGTCCCCGATAACAGGCTATGATTACCCACCTGGAGGGAGGGATAGAAGAAATCCAGCACAGGATTCAAATTCTTTATTTCTGCCTTGAAAATAAAGTAATTTGTAGTGTCGTGCCACGGACTTTCATTTGGAACCACATTCAGAAAATGGTCTGCCAGGTTACGGAAGGATCCCGGGAGAGCCGATAGCTTGTATTGTCCGGTTACATCCACATCCAGCATTCCGGAACGCAGCCGGATCAGGGAGGCTGCCGGGGTATTACGGGTAGTAAGGGTCAGATCGTATATCTGTACCTGGGCATCGCTCTTTTCAAACAGACTGTTGATCAGTTTGATCTCTCCATTTAATTCATCTATGGCCCCCCCCGAGAGATCGGTTTCAATCAGAAAGGAGATAAAATAGTTGGGGTCATACAGGGGAAGATTCAGGAAGAAGGGTCGGGCTCTTGCAACATCGGCCGTGAAACGGTGGACCGGCACATCACCCGAGAAATCAGTTCTACCCTGAAAATCCATTTTAATATTTGGGTCACTGATGCTGAATCCCCCTTCGAAGGTTTGGTTGGTAAAGGCCCCGTCGAGGGTGATATTGCTATAGGCGTATTTATATAATTCCAGGGTGTCGATGGTACCCGTAAGGTTGGCCCTGATCTGCCCGCTATAAATCGACCCATTTGTATAAACATCCATGTCCAGTTCTCCAAGTTTCTCTTCCTGTGAGAAGAAACGATCCAACCTGAAATCCTTGGTCCGTAACCTGCCAAGGAAATCAATTCCACGGACACTGTCAGGCTTAAAGGAGAGGTCCATCTCCATCCTCCCCATATCTGTAGCCAGTAGTCCCGATGCCACAAAATGATCCGGGTATCCGGTGAAATTTCCGCTGAATCCAAGTTCTCCAAGATTGCTCCATGGATGCAGCAAAGAGGTTGAATCCCCACGGGCTGCAATCATCTGAATGGCTCTCACGTTTGTATTCAGCCTTTTGAAATTGAAATCAATAAAGGTATTTTTAAAGTCGGGCAGGCCGATCATCCTGAAATCAAAGGCAAGTGAGCTTCGGTCGTCGAAGGTGATTGTCAGATCATCACCTTTCAGATCATTTAGTTTTCCACTAGCCTCACCATCTATGATGATCTCATCCAATCGATCGGGAATCCCGGGCACGAAATAAGCCAAATCCTCAAGCCGGACCCGGGAGTGGTCCGAACTAAACTTAAGATCAACCTGGTAAGAGAATCGTTTGAAACGGTTAAATGCCTCGAAATTGAAGGTCAGAAGGGGCACATGAAGGTCGGACTCACCTGTAATTGCCGAAAGGTTGTAAAAGTGGAGGTGATCCCCGCTGATGGACATATCCGTCGCAATTTTCTCAAAAACAAAACCAGAACTTTCAATGCCATGGAGCGATTCAACTTCCATCCTGACTGTATCGTTGTCCACCTCCAGGTTATTGACTGTGATCTGAAGATCCCTCAAATGAAAATCGGTGAAGGTGATTGGTGTTCTTGATATTCCGGGATCCATTCTCGACAGGGAAAACCTGGAATCAATCAGGTTGATGGAGGAGATTTGAAGCATGGAATTCTTTTCTGATGGCTTGTGAGGATTCCTGAGCCGATCAATGATGAACTCGATATTGACCTCGTCCGTACTGTCAATCACCAGGTTCATGTAGAGGTCCTCGGCGGTTACCTTCTTAATGGCAAGACCATTGGATTCTGGTCTGAACTGCCTGATCCTGAGTTTAGTCAGGCCGATGTAAAGCAGTGTATCTCCATATAAATCCTCGATGTACAGATCTTTCACCTGCACCCGGCGGAAGAAGGAGTAGTTTACCGAAGATATGGAGACAGGGACCTGCAACTCTTCAGCGAGTTTTTCGGTCAGGTACTTACTGACCATTGTCTGAACCTGCCTGTTTTGCAGAAATAGCAGCGATAGCGCCGGAATGGCCATAATCACAAGAACAATGATCAATCCTATTTTAGCTATCTTTTTGATACCTTAGTCCCCTCCAATGAACCGAACGTTACAAAAGTAAAAAAAGATGTCATGGGTACGATTATTTTGGGCATTGAATCTTCATGTGATGATACATCAGCTGCCATATTGAGAGACAGGGTCTTGCTGTCCAATGTGATCGCAGGTCAGGATGTGCATATAAAGTATGGTGGAGTGGTTCCCGAGCTTGCATCGCGTGCTCATCAGCAGAATATTGTACCGGTGGTCGACACTGCACTTAAACAGGCCTCTGTTCGGCCATCAGAGATAGATGCTGTTGCATTTACGCGCGGACCCGGCTTGCTGGGGTCGTTGCTGGTGGGAGCCTCATTTGCCAAGGGATTTTCTGCGGCTATGGGGATCCCCATCATTGAGGTGAATCACCTCCAGGCTCACATACTTGTTCACTTCATTCTGGAAAGGGAAGGAGAGGATCACGCTCCCGGGTTTCCATTTTTATGTCTGCTGGTTTCAGGAGGACACACACAGCTGGTGCTGGTGAAGGATCATCACAACATGGAGATTATCGGCCGTACCATCGATGATGCAGCAGGCGAGGCATTTGACAAGTGTGCCAAATTACTGGACCTTCCTTATCCCGGAGGTCCGCATGTGGATCGCCTGGCCTCAACGGGTGACCCTTACAGGTTTACATTCAGTAAGCCTGGTCTGGAAGGATTTGACTACTCTTTCAGCGGACTGAAAACTTCATTTCTTTATTTTCTCAGAGACCAGTTGAAGGAGAATCAGGGATTCATTGATCAGAACCGGAGCGATCTTGCAGCCTCGCTTCAGTATACCATTGTTTCAATTCTTATGAACAAGTTAAAAAGGGCTGCCAGGAAAACAGGAGTCCGGGAGATCGCCCTGGCCGGAGGTGTATCAGCCAACTCTGGATTACGCGATGCTGTTAGCGAAGAGGCTGAAAAACAGAGATGGAAGCTGCATCTGCCCCCACTTCGATTTACAACGGATAATGCGGCAATGATAGGTATCACTGGTTATTACCGGTACCTTTCGGGTGAATTTGCCTCCGATGAGATTGCTCCAAGGGCAAGAATGTATTTCTGATATACTTAAAAAAATATTATATTAGAGTGGAAATTTAACCCAGGATGGACAAACTAGAGTTTAAGCCGACTCAGAAAACGCCATACGTACTACTGGATCCAGCCGGTAAAATTAAATTCAAAGGTCGCTCTATTCCGGAGGATGTATCCCTTTTTTATGAAGATATCCTGGATTGGATCATCGCTTTTGCATCTGCACCACCGTCACATACCCAGGTAGATATCGAAATGGAGTACCTCAACAGCGGTACTTCCAAATATATGCTTCGTCTGCTGAAAAAGCTAAAAGAGGTTGAAAATGACGGCTATAATCTGAAAATCAATTGGGTCTACGAAGAGGGTGATGACGATATTTTGGAGAGGGGAGAGTATTATGCAACAATACTCGACCTGAATATCAGCTTCATAGAGATCGAATAATCAGTCGATACATCGCTTCTGTAATATCCTTCCAAGATAGTTCCAGTAAGCTGTATGAAAGGTGAATGAGTCTGAATCCTTAATGACCTCCTGGAAATTGATGGTTGGATCGAACAGCCCTGGCTTTTCTGGATGGAACTGAACCCCGAATACGTGTGGAAATTGCACATGCTCGATCGCTTCAATGATTTTTCCATCCATGGAGGTGGCTGAAATTTTCCATCCCCTTCCTGGTTCTTCAATGGCCTGATGGTGGCTGCTCAGCACAAGCGGTGTGGTTTGAGGATCGAATTTCAGATCTTTTGAAAGGAATGATCCGTTGGTAAGTCTGATCTGGTGAAAGTGGTAGGAGGTGGGTTCCTGACACAGGCTCTCAACCATACCAATGTAGTTGCGGTGCACCTGATCGGAGGTCATTTCCAGAATCTCCTCAGCACTCCAGACCCGGTATACCTCTGTGGGTATATCCTGGATCAGTGTGCCACCGGTGGCCACGTTCATGGTTTGCATACCCAGGCAGATCCCGCTCACCAGGAAATGATTTTTACTTTTCAGCCATGGAACCCACCCTGGGTCCTGGTTCCCGCCAAGGAGGTGGAAGATGAATGAACTCTCCAGGTAGTGCCTGAAGGGATCCGTTACACTGGTCAACAGGTGAACCGGTTCGTTGTACAAACCCGGGGGTATGTCCGGCCCACCCAGAAAGAGGGCACCTTCAGATTTACGGAATAACTCCTCGAACCGGGGGGTGCATGGGTTGATTCCAAAGAGGATGTCCGGTTGAAGCTCTTCGGTAATTTCAATGAGGGTAAAGATACCGTTGGGATTCTCAGAAGCCTTTTCAAGGGCAGGCTTATAGTCGCTTTGCTCTCTGGAATGGTAGACACCCAGAACATGATACCCGTCCAGGTCGAGCAACCCCTGTTCCATAAGGCTTTCAATGAGAGCAAGGTTATAGGCGGTAGGATTAAAAAGCAGCAACGTATCCTGGGCTTCAAGGGAGAGGTAACAGAAGCTGATTAAAGCAAGTAAAAGGGTCCTCCTCATCGTAAATTTGCTGCAAGTTTTTGTGTAAACATCTGAAGGTTCTCACGGCTCTCCTCATCCAGTTTTTCGTGCTTAATCGTTCCGCCATTCACCTCCTGAAGAAACTTGGAGGCAAGAATGGCCCTGGAAAAGTTATTGTCTTTAAGGTATTCTGAGTTTTTCACGGTGATTCCCTCCCTGACCTGTACCACATGTTTCTTGAAATCGATTGTTGAAAAAAGATCTTCTGCATCGGGAAAATTCTCCATGAAGATCATCTTCTCCTTTGCCAGGTCAATCTTATTATCAAACATATCTTTCATAAGGCGGTCATGTACCGAACGCTCCTCACTGTTTCCAAAATTGAGAATAATGTAATCGAGTCCCCAGCCAATGAGGATATTGACCATCATAGGGATGCTTTCAACTCCCGACGCCGGAAGAAAGTAGCACTCCTTTTTAAATCCGGTGAGGCTGTTAATGGCCTTCATGAAATAGAAGGTTGCCAGGTCTTTGACAATCACATTGTTGTATGGTTTAACGATCTCCTGCTGACTGAGCCTTGCTCCCATTGTTGAGTAGATGGGGGAGAGGGTATCGGCCGTAGCTGCTTTCAGTGTGCGGGCATTGAAAACCAGCGTCTCACTTCGCATGTCATCCTCTATGGCCCTCTGGACAGCCAGGATGCGGTAAAGTTTGTCCACATCGATCAGGTATGGCGAGTGTGTGGTGTAGATAATCTGCATTTGTTCCCGGATATCATCAAAAACCTTAAGCACATCCTCCTGGGCCCGTGCATGCAGGCTCACACCGGGTTCATCAATGAGCAGAATTTTATTCCTTTTACCCTGGTCCACAGCGGTGGCCTTCAGCTCCAGGAAAAAGGAGAGAAACCACCTTACACCCCGACTTCTTTGCTTGGGATAAAGACGTTCCTTCTCATCCTTGATCCAGAATTCAATGAAGGGTTTACCACTTTTTTCCGGATGGGTGTGGTCATAGTGAGACAGCTCAAAATTGATCTTTATCTTATTATTTTTGCCCACATTCTGTCGCCAGAAATCCTGGAAATTAAGTGTAAGTTCTCCGTTCAGGTTTTCGATCTTCTGTTTCAGTATACGGCTGGATGGTTGCTGGAAAAACGAGTATTCCAAACCGGTTATGGTCAGGAAATTGATTGCTGCCTTATAGCCTTCTGCCCGTTTGTTGGCCCTGATGATGTCCTCCAGGTCAATGCGGTTAGGGAGGAGGGAGCTGAAATCCTCAAAGAGTTCAAATTCCGGAAGAGCCGTGAATATTTGCCTGGCCAGCTCCTTTGAGTCCGGATACTTGTTGCGCATTTCGACCTCTTTCCCGGCTGCTTTCAGGGCGCTCTCGAAGGTCATCCCCTCAAAAACAAATTCAATACTCAGCAGGTGCGTTTCATGAAGACGCCTCAGGTTTTGAATTTCATCCTTCAGCTTTTCTATGTCGGCACGGCAAATTTCTTCCCTGATCTCTGCGGCTCTCTGCTCCTTATCACTGGGATACATGCCGGTCAACTGCAGAATTTCCCTGAGCGACTCCTGCGCAGAAGCCAGCTCCTGGCTCCGATCCTCGATCTGCCTGCTCAGCTTATCCAGGTTCTCTTTGGCATCGACCTTCAGTTTAAATCCATTCAAAAGCTCTTTTTTCTCTTCAAGTGACCTTTTCTTCAGGCCGAGCACTTCATTTAATTTGGTGAGCATCTCCTCCTCCAGGCCAACCTCCTGTCTGATCTCTTTCCGTTTCTCCCGGGTAGTGAACTTCCTGCCACCCCTTTTAATCTCGCTAATCCTATGTTTTACGGAATCAACCTTTTCAAGGGTCAGCCCAAAATCATCCGATGCATTGTCAAATGCGCCCGAAGCGATGGCCAGCTCCCTGTTCATCTCTTCAAGCTTTTTCAGGATCAGGCTTTCACGCTCTCTGATTTTCTCCTTGCTTTCATTGTAAATTTCCTCCAGTTCTGCTCCCATTTCAAGGAAGGAGCCCATATCTTCCTCCCACCTCCGGGATATGGAGATGTTTTCCAGGCTGCCCAGTACCTGCCTCACTTTCGGATCGAGTTTTTTGAGATCGATATGCTTCTCTAACTCTTTCATGTCGAATTTAAACTGGCAGGCTACCCGGGGGAAGGAGAGGTCGCTTCGGAGCATGTCCTCAATGAGCTGTCCGTCATAAAATGCTTTAAGCGCTTCCAGAATTGAGGTTTTTCCCGATTCATTCTGACCAATAAGGCTGGTAATGTTATCATGAGCCAGTTGCTGCCACCCTGTGTCCACAATGGATCTGAAATTCTGAATCCGAAAACCGATTAATTGCATGGTTCAGTCATTAGAAAAATTTTATTCCGAAAACCAGGATATCATCAATCTGGGGCTCCTCTCCCTTCCAAGAAAGAATGGTTTGCTCCAACTCCTTCTTTTGATCCTCCATGCTCCAGTCCGAAATATGGATGAGTAACTCTTTCATGGGACCATACTTAAATTTTTTGTTCAGCGGTCCGCCAAACTGATCTGCGTATCCGTCAGAAAACAGGTATACGATATCGCCCGTCTTAAGTTGCAGTGAATGATTATTAAAGGACTCCTCTTCGATGGCATTGATCCCCACCGGCATTTTATCAGCCTTTATTTCGGTGAGCACCCTTTTCCGGATATGGTATAACGGATTGTTGGCCCCTGAGTACTGCAATTCATGGGTTTCCGTGTTGTATACTACCAGTGACATATCCATGGCATCTTTGTTCTCCAGCTCTTCACCCCGCTGGTGCAGTGAGTTCATGACCCTCTCCCTGAGAAGGTTGAGAATGGATGCTGGTCTGCAGGGTCCTCTTGCATTTAGAATTTCGTTCAGGAAAGAGATCCCCATGATACTCATCAGGGCACCCGGAACACCGTGTCCGGTGCAATCTCCGGCTGCAACAATAATCAGCTCCTCTTTCCTTGCACAGTAATAGAAATCACCGCTTACAATTTCCCTGGGCTTAAAGAACAGAAAGTAATCCGACAGGATATTTTGAAGGTATCGCTGATCGGGCAGGATGGCCTTTTGAATAAAACTGGCGTATTTAAGACTTGCCATCAGCTCTCTTCGCTGCTCCAGCAATTTTTCCCTGGTTAGCTCTATCTCTTTCACTGTGGGTTCATTCTAAGTCCCATGACAAGGATATCATCAATCTGGCTGATCTCTCCCATCCATCCATGTAATGCTTTTTCCAGGGCCGATCCCTGCTCTTTTATAGGTAAAGACTGGATATCCAGTATTAACTTCTTAAAGTTTTTCGACATAAACTTCTTACCATTCGGGCCCCCGAACTGGTCCAGGAATCCGTCTGTAAACATATAGATGTTATAACCTTCATCCTTCATAGTGGCGGCATTGAAACGCATCTTCTTTTCAGAGATTCCGATGGGCATCTGGTCGGCCTTTAACTGGATCAGTACATTTTCATCATCATGAACCGAGCCCCTGGGCAGATCCAGTTCCTCCCCTTTGTTCAGCCTCTCCTTCTCACTGCGCTTAAGCTCCCTTACCAGGTAAAGTGGATTGTAAGCTCCTGAATACTGGATCTTATTACGCTTCATATCAATTGATATCATGGCCAGATCCATACCGTCCATAATGATTTCATGGTTGCTGTTTCCAGACTGTTCAAGGGAATGGATCACATGATCACGCAGTGCCTCCATGACCTCATCGGTGCTCGAAATCTCCGACTTGATCACAATCTCATCCAGGAATGTCATCCCGAGCATACTCATAAATGCCCCGGGTACACCGTGGCCGGTGCAGTCGGCAGCTACGATCAGCATATTGTCGCCTTTTACTCCCATCCAGTAGAAATCCCCGCTTACGATATCCCTGGGCCGGAACAGGATAAAATGATCAATGTTCCGCTCCGCCATCAGCCTGTCGGAAGGCAGCAGGGCACGCTGAATCCGGCTGGCATATTCAATACTGTCGGTCAGCTCCTCTTTCTGTTTCCGGATCTCGGTGGTGCGTTCCTCAATGATCCCCTCCAGCCTCAGGTTCTCCCTGGTAAGTCTTTGGGTATAGAGCCGGATGATTGCAAAAACCAGCAATCCCGAAAGCAGGAAATACATCAGTATGGATGGGAAAGTGGCATACCATGGCCTGTTGATTACAAAAGCAAAACTGGCTTGCTCGCTCTCCTCTCCATATACGTTTTTCGCCTTCAACAGCAGTGTATACTTCCCGTATCTGAGATTTGTGAACTCCCTGAAAGTAACGGTCTGCCAATCGGACCACACTTTACTGAAGCCTTCCAGGAAGTAGCTGTATTCTAGCCTGTCTTCCTGTTCAAAATAGGGTGCTGCCCAATGAAACTCAATGTTATTAAAACTGTACCTGATGTTTGGCTTTGTATCTTCATCCTGGATGGGTTGGATCATATAACCTCCGTGTCCGTTTGATTTAAAATTGGTGCCATTGTAGAGCACAGAGTCGTTGTTAATGACCACTTTACGAATCAGCGTCTGGTAGGGCAGGGTATCTTTTCGGGCAAATGTTTTGTCAAAGTGGTAGAGTTCATCCGATTTGGAGAACCAAACCCCCTTTTCCGGATCACTGAAAATCACATCTGCAGAAGCTGCCGAGGGAAGCCGTTGGAACGGTTTTTCACAAATCACTTCCAGGTGGTTATCATTTTTTCTGACCACCATCTCGGTCCAGCCCATATTCTCATTTTCAAATGAGAACCAGTAGTCACCATCCCGGTCATGGTGGAAGGTCCGGATGACATTGGATCCGGGGGGAAGTATGCTGTTGAAAAGGGAATCTGGAACAAATCTCTCCTGAAAGTAGTTGAAACGGTAAAAGCCGTTCCTGGTCCCAACCATTAAGTTTTTATTCTCAGGGTTGAGGAAAACAGTATTGTCCTCATCCACTGGAAGACCGCTTTCGCTTGAAAAGATGGTACTTGTGAAATCAGGGGAGAGTTCCATGTCGATCCGTGTTACTTTTTGCGGGGTGGAGACCCACAGATACCCGTACCGGTCTTTCGCCATATGATAGATTTCATCCTTGAGTTGTTCCGACCTGAATATCTCCTTCCATCGGCCCATGGAGTACTTCAGTCCAACCACACGGGTAAAACCTGTAAAAACCACATCCGGTCGCTCCGGATCAGACAGAATAAACCTTCCGGCGATCTGTTCAATATCCGCCGGGTTGTCTGTAAAATTTTCCAGGTTCTCCTGAAGAGTACTGACCCTCATATTTCCTTCGATTACAAAGATGTCTGTAAAGGTGGATGCAAGCAGCATCGATTTCCCCTGAGCCGGCTGGAATAGTTGAAGGTCATGCACTTCACTGGGAATATCAGTCAGTTTTTGAAACTCTGTGCTTGAAGGAGAAGATGACTGGTAATAGAGTCCGCTCATGGTTGAGATAAAGAGCCTTCCATTGAAATGGGCGATATCGGTGATCAGGTTTTCAAAACCGGAACTTTCGGTAAATATCCTGAAGGGATTATTGGCCTCTACCTTACTTACTCCCTTCCAGTGGGCGATCCAAAGCGGACCAGTGCCGTTGAGGCGATCATCGGTATAGACCTGGGAGATTGTATTTTCGATCAACCCTTCAGTTTCAGAAATAATCTCCTTCACATTTCCATCTCTGTCAAGGAAATATATTCCATTGGAATAGGTACAGACCAGCAGGGAATGATCCAGAAGTTTCGTGTAGGTGACCATATTTAACCGAAATTCTTCCATGAGCTCACTGCTTAAAAAGGTGTCATCTATCTCCCCGTTCACGGTGTTTAACAGGAAGATGCCGTTTTCCATGGTGCTGACCAGCAGCTGCGTGGAATCATACCGATCCAGTCCGGTGACCGCCATCTCACGGAAAAAGTCACCCCCGGGAACCCCGGTAAAATGATCCGCCTCATAAACCAGCAACCCCTCGCCCCAGTCCAGATTGTAGAGCCTTTGGTCCACAATGTAGCTGTGGTAGGCGTTTCTCGGGGTATGAATTAGTTTCATCTCTTCGGATTGCGGATCATATGTGAAAATTCCGGTATGGGCACAGAACCAGACTTTCCCTTTGCTGAAATAGGTCTTCCAGACAATCATATTGGGCAGTTCCTGCCTTCGGACAGAGTCGTAAAGAGACCGGAACCTCAGTTCGCCCCTGTGATCAGGTTCCAGCAGGCCGAAATCACCCTCCGCACCCACATAGACCACTCCATTTTCTCCGGTTACCAGTGACCATACAGGTACATTGTTGGGAATGGGGATACTTCTCCACTCCACTCCGTCATACTCCAGAACACCCTTTTCATAATTTCCCACATAAACCACCCCCCGGTGATCCTGGGTAATGCACCAGTTCTGTTCGCTTCCGCCAGTCTCATTATAAGGGTAATTGGTGATCATAGGTACTCCGTATCTGTTGGGTTGCGCCTGAAGGGAGAGAATCGACAGAAGGGGGAAAATGGATAGTATGGGAATTAAGTGCAACCTCATAAAAGGGGATTAACAACATCCTAAAATATTGAAAATATGTGGTTCCATGGTCAGGAAAACCCTCTTTTTTTCACCAGGCCGGTTTTCTGGTTACTCCCTAATCACCGATTAGCCGGAGGTCAAAAGTACCTCCCTTGATGATGTAGCAGGTATATCCGCAATCTTCCCCATAATCTGAAAGGGTCATTTTATCAGAGTCATAGGCAATGACCGTTTTCGGTCCGGAGCGATACTCGGCCTTTACTGTGTAGGTGGTGCCAACCTCCGCATCCAGGTAAAATTCATTCGTGGTTGCCGTATCCTGCCAATCCACTTCCCCCTTGGAATCTCCGCGGTAAAAGGTCAGGGGCACCGAATCCTGTTCAGGGCTTATTGTCAGATAAACAATCAGTTTTGCGCTGTCGGGCTGGAATCCAAAGCAGTCGTTGCAATTCACCTCCAGGATCCAGTCCTCTGTTTCACACCCTGAAAAGTTACCTGCCAGAAAGAGCAGGGTAATGACCAGCAGGGTGATTAGAAAGGGCCTGCTTCTAGGATTCATATCGGATTTCCTTATACTCATATGCGTTTGATTTATAGGGAATTCGGATGAACAGGGTAATATTGATCTTCCAGGGCCCTTCGTTCAGGGTGCCAAAGGTGTATCGTTCAGCACCAGCTTTAATCCCTGCCATACGGCCCCTTAAAAAAAGACCTGCCGAGGGCATCAGGTCGTAGGATGGAGGCTGGCGTTCATGGATCCCCTTGTATTTGGGAAAGGAGAGCATCCCGTAGATGGCCCCGTAAAAACCATATTCCAATCCGGAGGCATCTGTAACCAGGGTAAAATATTTACCTGCCCCGAGTGTCCATGCAGTACGGTTTTCCCGGTACTGGTGGATCAGGGTGTCATCGATCTCCACCTGGATCTTTTGGGTGATGAGCCGGGCGTCAACTCCCGTCTCCGCAAAAAAACCAAATTTCCGGTCCTGCCACCACACCCGGCCCTGCATAATATACTCACTGCTTCTGAAACTGTTTCCAACCCCCAGTCCAAATTCTGAAAAATCGGGACATGGCGAACGGGAGGCGCCCCTGGATTCCAACAGTTTCAGGATCTCTTTATCCTCCTGTTTCATCGCCAGATCATAGAGGTTCTGGTATTTACTGATGAAATGATTGACATGGGCCCCACTGTCCACCAGGATCCGGGCAGCCATCTTCTCTCCTGTCCGGATGGCATGGGCAAGGGGTGTGAAGTTGCTGCTGTTCACCAGCTCTTTTCCGGCCTGGTATTCCAGTAACAGTTTGATCATATCAATGTCTCCATACTGGGCAGCCACCATCAACGGGGTGTTGAGTTTTTTATCCCTCGAATCGGGTTTGACCCCGTTCTGCAGCAGCACATCGGCACACTCCAGGTTCCCCAGGCAGACGGCGGTCATCATTGCATCGTTCCCATTTTTATCCTTCAGGGTGTCGGAGGCACCAAAAAACAGGAGCAGATCTGCCATGGCAAAATCGTTCAGTGCAGCGGCATAGATGAGCGGGGTTCCTCCATACCGGTCCTGGTGGTCGGGATTGGCTCCCTTTTTCAATAACAGATGAGCCGCATCAAACCGCTGGTTCAGAGCTGCCACAATGAGCGGGGTGGTCTCCTCCGGGGTTGAAAGCTCCATACTGGCGCCGTTCAGGACCAGGATTTTGATGAGCAGGGTATCTCCGGTTCCGGCGGCATAGGTGAGTGCGGTCATTCCCCCTTCCACAGCAGCATCCGGATTGGCACCCCTTTCCAGCAGAAACAGAACATTGGAAGGCTGGTCTCTGACCACAGACTCCACCAGGTTCCAGTTGTCGTCCCCGCTTTTGAAATAGGATGTGTCGGTGAGGATTCTCAGACTGTCGGAAAGGGCATGCAGATTGGAATTCCACATGAAAAGGGTTGCCAGGGCGGCAAAGTGAGCCGCCAAATAGGATATGCTGATCTTTTTAGCCACCTTTTTGTTTGACAACGAATCCCTTATCCCTTAACAGGGTTATCACGCGGTCTCTGAAATCACCCTGTATGATCATCTCTCCATCCTTGACTGATCCCCCTGATCCGCACTTACTTTTCAACTCTTTACCGAGGCTTTTGAGTTCCTCGTCACTTCCTATGAATCCCTCCACCAGGGTGACAGCTTTTCCCTTTCTGTTCTTCCGGTCCAGGGAGACATAGAGTTTCTGTTGTCCCGTAGAAATGGACTCCTGCCGATCCTCACCATCTTCCCCGTACTGAAAATCGGGATTGGTGGAGTAGACTACCCCCAGCCTCTTTTTCCAATCGTTATCCATTTTAAATACCCTTCGGTTGAGAGGTTAAATATCGGCAATAAATTTCTTATTTTTGATGAGACCCCGTTAAAACCGATGCCATGAAACTGATTAGACCGATTCTTTTTATTTTGACCGTTATCGCCACTTCATGCACGGACCGGGAGACCATTCTGAAATCACCGGATGGCCGAATTACAGTGAAAACAGGGAGCATACCTCTAAAACCGTTCTCCTATTCGGTTTTCAAACAGGGAGTGGAGATGGTTGGACCGTCAGACATTGCCCTGGAGTTTATGAACCAGGAGAATTTCAGTGGTACGCTGCTCGTCGAACCACTCTCCTCGCAACAGGTTGATGAATCCTGGAAGCCACTCTGGGGAAAGAGTTCGCAGGTGAGGAATCATTACAATGAATATATCTGCAAAGTGAGTGAACCAACCGACGGGGGGCGTTCGCTGGAGTGGGTGATCCGGGTCTTTAACGACGGAGTCGCATTCCGCTACCGGTTCACGGAAACCTCGGGATTTGACCCCTTCACGCTTACCGATGAACGTACAGCCTTTAACCTCGACCCTTCAGTAAAGGTGTGGGCCACCAATCATATCCAGTACTATTCCAGCCAGGAGCACACCTTTGATGAGCGAACCGTGGGTGAGATCGGTATGGAGGAGATCGTTGGGTGTCCTGTTCTGGCCGAGGTTGATTCAAACTCATGGATCCTTCTGACAGAGGCCGATCTGACCGATTGGGCCGGACTCTATTTCAGAAAGGGTGGAGAGGATGAGGCTTCACTGGTATCATCCCTGGCTTCTCTTAAACGAAACCCTGCTGTAAAGGTAGTATCAAAGACCCCCACGGTTTCTCCATGGCGTGTCATCATTGTGGGGGATGATCCCGGAGATCTGATCGAGTCCAATATGATTGTCAACCTGAATGATCCTTCGGAATACGGGGATACAGATTGGATCAAACCCGGAGTTTCGGCATGGGATCGTTGGTGGTCAGGAGATTATGCACCTTCTGCGGACTTCAAGGTGGGAATGAATACTGCTACAATGAAATATTACGTGGACCTGGCCTATGAAATGGGGTGGGAGTATATGATCGTCGACTGGACATGGTATGGAAAAGTATTTGCTGATGAGGGGGGCCCTAACCAGGATGTGGATATTACAAGGCCCATCGAAGAGGTGGACATTGAGGAGATCATTTCATATGCCCGTGAGCGGGAGGTTGAAATCATTCTCTGGGTACTGTCCATGCACCTCGACCGGCAGATGGAGGAAGCCTTGGCAGTATATGAAAAGTGGGGAGCAGCAGGGATTAAGGTCGATTTCATGGACTCGGACGACCAGGATATGGTAAACTGGTACCAGACCGTTGCCCGGAAAGCGGCCAGGCACCACCTGGTTGTGGACTTTCACGGTGCCTATAAACCTACGGGGGTATCAAGAACACTGCCGAATATGCTCACACGCGAGGGCGTTCTTGGTAATGAGTATACCAAATGGTCCGACCAGGTCACACCACGACATACGGTTGTCCTGCCCTATACCAGGGGATTGCTGGGTGAGATGGATTTTACCCCGGGAGGTTTTCATAACGTGAATCAGGAGAATTTTAAGCCAGTGGGAGGGGATGCCCCCAATCCGGCCGTCATGGGCACCCGGTGTCATCAGCTGGCCATGACCATTATTTATGAGAGTGCCTTTACAGTGATCTGTGACTCCCCCGACAACTACAGGGAGCAGCCCGGTGCCGATTTCCTGAAACTTATCGAGACTTCATGGGATGAAACCCGGTACCTGGATGGATATCCGGGTGAAGATATTATTCTGGCCAGGAGAAAAGGAGCAGTCTGGTATGTGGGGGGGATGACCAACGAGCAGGCAAGGTTGGCCAGTTTTATTGCCGACTTTCCAGGTGCGCGTTCCTGGAAGGCTGACCTCTGGAGAGACGGGCCTGAAACTGAAACGGATCCCACTTATTTGATTAAAGAAACAGTTGAGATTAAGGCCGGGGAGCCGGTCAATATCAGGATGGAAAGGGGAGGGGGTTTTGTAATGATCCTGGAGCCGCTGGAGGAGCTCAACTAGTTTCCCAGTTCCAGCTGATTCCTCACCAGGTTGAAGTAATGTCCCTTTTTGGCGATCAGGGTGTTGTGTTTGCCCTCCTCCACAATACGCCCCTGGTCCATTACGATGATCTGGTCTGCATTTTTCACCGTGCTTAGTCTGTGGGCGATGATCAAAACCGTCTTTCCCCGGAAGACCAGTTCCAGGTTCTCCATGATTCTCTTTTCGTTATTGGCATCCAGTGCACTGGTTCCCTCATCCAGGAACAGGAAACCGGGATTCTTATAGATGGCACGGGCAATCAGGATCCGTTGCTGCTCACCTCCGCTAAGGGTGAGGCCCTCCTGTCCGATGCGGGTGTTATAGCCAAGGGGCAAACGGTCGATAAAATCGTCAATACAGGCCATGCGGGCTGCATAGATCAGCTGTTCGGTTTTAATGGACTCCTCGCCAAGGGCTATATTACTGGCGATCGTATCTGAAAAAAGGTAGCCGTCCTGCATCACCACGCCACACTGATCCCTCCAGATATCGGGCGAGGTCATCCTCAGGTTCATGTCTCCGATCCGGATCTCTCCGGAGGCGGGAGGATAGAATCCAAGCAATAATTTGAGTAGTGTGGTCTTTCCACTTCCGCTAACGCCTACGACGGCTGTAACCGTGTCTTTTTTAAGGGTAAGGCTGATATCATCAAGAACGTTCCGTTTGATGGCCCCGGGGTAGCTGAAGGTCAGGTTGTTCACACTCACCTTATGAATGGATGGGATCACGGAGACTCCCGACTGGTTCTGGAATTCATCTTCCAGGTCGTGGATCTCTGCCAGTCTTTCAAGGCTGATCCGTGCATCCTGTGCCCTGTGCAAAAATGAGATCATCTGCTCTATGGGGCCATTGAGCTGACCAAGTATATAACTGACAGCCAATAACATACCCAGTGTCATCTCACCATTCAATACAGCTATCGCAGCAATTACATTGATAAGGATATTTTTGGTCTCATTGATAAATACCCCACCGGCCTCCTGGTTCTGGTTCAGTGAGAGGGTTTTCAAATTTACCTGGAATAATCCTGCCTGGATCTCCTTCCATTCCCATTGTTTGGTGCTTTCTGCATTGTTCAGCTTTATCTCCCTGATGCCGTGAATGATCTGGATCAGTTTACTTTGGTTTTCAGCCTGTTTCGAGAAATATTTATGGTCGAGGGATCGTCGTTTCTTCATGAAGAAACTGATCCAGAGGAAATAGAAAAGGGCTCCGGTCACGAAGATCAACAGGATTTTGATGCTATAGATGGCAAGGATTACAGCAAATACAACCAGGTTGAACATGGAGAAAAGAATTGTCAGTGATGAGGTGGTGATAAAAGACTCGATCCTTCGGTGATCGCCTACCCTCTGAAGGATATCCCCGGTCATTTTGGTATCAAAGAATCCAACTGGCAGTCTCATCATCTTGACCAGGAAGTCAGAGATCAGGGAAATATTGATGCGGGTGCTCAGGTGGAGCAGGATCCATCTTCGGATAAAATCAATCCCCATTTGCGAGAGGATCAGTACAAACTGGAAAAGGAGTATCAGGTAAATGAATGACAGGTCCTGGTTGGTGATTCCGAAGTCAACGATCGATTGAAACAGGAAGGGCAGCAGAAACTGGATGGTGCTTCCTAGGATCAGCCCCAGCAGCAGGTGATACACATATTTTTTGTAAGGCGCCAGGTAGCGGTAAAGATACCTGAATCCTGTCTTTTTCACCGGTTCATCATCCTGGTTCAGAAAGTCGGGTGTGGGCTGCAGAAGTAATACTGATCCCTTTGCTTCGTCATCTTTCCTGGTACTGATCCATCCACTCAGGAACTCCTCCTTGGTATAGACCGTCTGTCCGAATGCCGGGTCGGAAACATAGACTTTTTCTTTGCGGATCTTATAAACTACTATGAAATGGTTCTGTTTCCAGTGGACGATCACCGGGAGCGGGGCTTCAGATTTAAGGCGTTCCCAGGTCAGTGAAACACCCATTGTCTGTAACCCAATGGCCTCGGCTGCCCTTGAAATACCCAGCAGAGAAACTCCCTCCTTGTTGAGGTGGGATTTATCCCTCATTGTTTGAAGGGTGAAGTGTTTACCATAATAACGGGCCACCATCCTAATACAGGTCGGACCGCAATCCATGGTGTCAAGCTGTTTGTAGAAGGGGAATGAAGGCATATTCAGGGTAGCTTATGCCTCCTAAATTAAGAATTATTTTATCAACTTCTTTTTCAATTTATAAGCATCCTTCTGATAGGGCCCCGGATGTTCTGCTAAGGGTGCGAGCAAATCTGCGGCCTCCGATACTGACCCTGACTTAACCATTGCAAGGGCCCTGTACCATGTGAGGGCCTGACCCAGGGGCCGGGAGGTATCCGCTTCCCAGGAATAAACAGGATCGGGAAGGTACCCCGGCTGGTCGAGCTCCATGGAGCAAAGCAGGTTAAACAAAAGGGCGTATTGATCAGAAGAATCCTCCGACAGCATGTTTTCGGTTACACCCCTGCACTTTTCAAACTCCCCTTCCTGCCAGAGTCTGGCGGCAGCCGGAGGACCGTTTTCACCACGGGTATTCTCTTTCATGGCCAGGACGACCGGATCATCATAAGGGTTGTACCATGCGGAATAGATTCTTTCCGTGCCCGGTCCGGTTCTCAATATGGTTACCAGAAGGGCTGCTGTTGCTGCCAAACCCAAAAGCAGGTACCAGAGGCGACTGCCCAGGTGTTTCTGGCTGTTCAGCGGGGCGCCGGTTCTTTTCATTGCTGCATTTAGTGCTGAACGAAATGCCTCCTCGTCTTTTTTTCTCAATTGATCACCAATCATCCGGTAGGCCAGTGAGACATCCGAGAACTCCTCTTTAAGCTGAGGATTCTCCTTCAACTCCCTTTCAAATACCAGGGATTCATCCGGGGAGAGATCCCCGGAAAGGTATTTGATCATTTGGTCAACGCGCTTCATCTTTAAGTTTTTTAAACAGGGGGTCGTTTATCATCCGTTTAATCAGGCTTTTTTTACACCTGTATTTCCGGTCAGCAGCGTGGTGAAGGTCTTTATAGTGCATCTCATCCTGGATCTCTTCCACGGAACGGTTACTAAAAAACATCGACAGGATCTTCTGGCAATCCTTGCTCAGTTCACTGAAGTGTTTTTCGAATAACTCCTTCACATTTTTCTGAAACAATGGGTCCTCCTCAAATCCAGGATCATTGACCATCAGAGGAAATTGTTTGAGTTTCTCGGTATGCAACAGGTATTTCTTTCTCTCCTGTATCCAAATCTTCTTACAAATGGCATACAGGTAGGTACCAAATTTACAGGTCAGTTCCAGTTCCCTTTCCCTGATCTTTTTATAGGCAATGATCATGGCCTCCTGGAATACATCCTGTGCCTCGTCCCTGCTGCCGCTGTTTTGAATCACGAACCCCTCAATGATTGGGAAATAGGCATCATACACGTACTCCAGCACGCCCGAATCATGATCCCTGATTCCGCGGAGGAGGTTTGCTTCTGAGTAAGATCCCTTCATAAAAAGTGTAAAAAAAAGGCAGGTGATACAACATCACCTGCCCGGATAGTAATAGTTTTAGTTAGCAAGTAGAAAAGGAATATGCCTTTTCCAAAAGCAATTATCACAAATATAGGTGATTTTATGATGAACGACCATCAATGATGTTTTATAAGATATTTTATTGTTAATGTGATGAAGCGTAGCCCGATCAGCGTGTGGCCCCGTGTTTTTTAAAAAGGAAGTTTTGAAACGTCCACATTTCCTCCCGAAAGGATCACCCCGATCCTGCGTTTTTTAAACTCGGTACTGTTCCTGAAAAGAGCAGCAACCGCAACGGCACTGGAGGGTTCAATGACGATTTTCATCCTCTCCCAGATAAATTTCATGCTCTCAATGATCTCGGATTCCTCTACCCTGATGATCTTACTTACAAACTTCTGAATGATTGGAAAATTCAGGTCACCAAGCTGCGTTCTCAATCCGTCTGCGATGGTCTTGGGGTTGATGCTTGGTTGTATTTTACCGGTTTTAAGAGAGAGGTAAGCATCGTCAGCCCCAAAGGGTTCAGCTCCGATGGTTTCAATGTAGTAACTCAGGTAATTGGTTGCCAGGGCAGTACCGGCAATCAGGCCGCCACCCCCCACAGGTGCAATGACCACGTCCATGGTGTCCACCTCGCTGGCCATCTCCATGATGGCAGTTGAGTTTCCAAGGATCACATTGATGTCGTTGGAGGGATGAATGAAAGTTGCTCCTGTCTTCTTCTGTTGCAGGACCAGGGTCGTTTCCCTGTTTTTGAGCCCGGGTGCGCACTCAATGATCTGGGCACCGTAACCGGCAACAGCCTCTCTCTTCACTGCCGGGGCATCGGTAGGCATCACAATATAGGCCTTGGTGTCAAGCGATTTTGCAGCAAGGGCTATGGCTGCAGCAAAGTTTCCGGATGAATGGGTGATCACGCCGCGTGCCCGTTCATCTTCAGTGAGCTGCAGGATTGCATTGATGGCCCCCCGGTATTTGAATGCTCCCATCCGCTGAAAATTTTCACATTTGAAAAAAACGGAAGCATTGAGGATTCCGTTAATGGTGGTTGATGTGAGAACAGGTGTATGGTGCACATAGGGAGTTACCCTTTTCACAGCATCCTTGACATCCTTCAGAGTAGGTATCATTATTTAAAAGGGATTTGGTGTTCACATACAATATAGGACACTCTTGTCAAAAAGCAATGGCTAAAGTTTAAATCTGTAACGGATCGTTACTCCGAAATCAAGCAAATCGTACCCGAAGGTGCGGTAAACATTCATCATCGGTCGCCAGTCCACACCGAAATTCAATGGTGTTTTACGAAGGGTATATTCCACTCCTCCCACAGCCATAAGACCTAGTGAGAGCTCTTCTTCCCACTCCCCCCCGAAGATTCCCCCTCCAAAATAGGCAAGCCATTGGTTGCTTCTGAATAGCTCATTGTGGACCAGGAACAGGCCGGAAATATTGATTCCATGCCGGTTATAACCCACTCCGATCTCAACGGCATTCATGGTGTGCAAAAAGAATCCCTTATAGGTCAGTCCGCTTGTATAACCCGCCCTGACGCCGGCTGAATGTTCATAGGGCTGAGCAGACAGGGTGGCGGTCAACCCCAGGAAAGCAATGATGATCATGAGTCTCATAGGCAGAATCGGTTATTGAATGGATCCCTTCACTTCAAATGCGGTTTCGGTGTAGGACGGAATCTTTAATCCCACCGGAAAATGGTCGCTCTTCACAATGGTAGTTTCAATAACCAGGCGCTGTTTTGAGATGCACCTGATGAGCCATCCGGTTAATGCATCTGTCTGAAAATCATAGGTCTGAGTGCCTGAAACCCTGGATGTCACCTCTCCCAGGGACACGGTCTCCGAAAACTCCTTCAGGGCATTGATCATACCCATTCCCTGAATGGTAACCACCTCTCCGGTTGTTTTGGTCAGGTAGTATCTGTTTGCGATATCAACAGGTTTTGTGTTGAAATAGTAGGTGAGGTCGTGGGTCCAGTTTTGGATGGGTTGTACATTTGGGTAGAATGCCACAAAGAGATTAAAGAGGCTCTGAAAAGCATCCGGGCCATAGGCCTCATGCAGGGTTCCAAGGGCTACCTCAGCCTGCGGCTTGTCCTGCCAGGGATGTTCCTGGAGTTTTTGGAATATTTCATAAAGCCCCTCCAGTGATTTTAATTCACCCGATTCACCCATGGAGAGCCGGAACCATTTTCCCTGCAGGGTATCTGCCAGATTGGTCAGGATCAGGTTATGGCCTGTTTTTGAGTTGATATCAATCCCAAGGCCCGGTGCCAGCATGGAGAGCTGCAGGTAATTGTACCGGACCGACATATGAATCAGCCTGTCAGGGGTGATCGAATCGACCCTGAATTCCAGAACCAATTCACTGTACATGCTGATCTCCTCGCTGTTTATGGATTCAGAACTGGTATTTTGCTGCATTTCTATCTCCAGGAGGTAAATTTGTCCCGGCACAAGGGCATAGGATAGCCTTGTCTCCTGGGTGAAGGTGACTGCCGGATTGAACATGATCAGCAGAAAGGCAAGGAGTATAGGTGCGTTCTTCATGGTGTGGATAAATTTAACAATAAAAGGGATAAAAGTCTTTGTTATTCAAATAACAATGTATACTTTTGTCTCACTGCGAAACTGGCTTTCCCGGCTTCAAGGTATCATTATTCATCTGATCCGAAGGAGGTCCTGAAGGTAAAGAGCTCAAGCTGAATTACTTTTGTTTTAACTTCCAACGGCTCGTAAATCGGAATTGCAATGATCTACGATCCACAGGTTTATGCCATTGAAGACAAATCCGGTGTTCCCTTTATCTCGGAACACGAGATCGAAGAGATGCTCCGCCAGGCATCTGCCGACCCCTCAAGGGTAAGGGAGATTATCTCACGGTCCCTCGGGAAAAAGAGGTTGTCCATGCAGGAGACCGCCATCCTGCTTAATGCCACCGATCCCATCTTGGTGGAAGAGATCAAGGCAGGTGCCCGCAAGCTCAAAGAGATGGTTTATGGCAAGCGGATTGTTTTGTTTGCCCCCCTTTACGTGGGGAACCGCTGTATCAATAATTGCGAATACTGCGGTTTCCGTGCCAGCAACAAGGACCAGAAACGCACCACTCTTTCCCATGCCGAACTGATTAAGGAGGTCGAAATGCTAGAGGAAATGGGGCAGAAACGTCTGATCCTGGTCTATGGAGAACACCCTGAATATACACCCGAATTTATTGCCGAATCGGTACGGACCGTATACCGGGTGAAAAAGGGGAACGGCGAGATCAGGCGTGTCAATATCAATGCAGCTCCGCTTTCCGTTGATGGTTTCAAAACAGTGAAGGCGGCTGGTATCGGTACCTACCAGGTATTCCAGGAGAGCTATCACAGGGGAGCCTATTCCAAATACCACACAGGGGGTATTAAAAAGGATTATAACTGGAGAATCTCCGCGCTTGACCGGGCCATGGAAGCCGGTATCGATGATGTGGGTATCGGAGCGCTGTTCGGACTCCACGACTGGCGATTCGAGGTGATGGGCCTGATCAGGCATGTGAACCACCTGGAAGCGGTTTACAATGTGGGTCCCCATACCATCTCATTTCCCCGTCTTCAAAGGGCATCCAACGTGAAATATGACCCCAAATGGATGGTCAGCGATGAAGATTTTACAAGGATGGTAGCCATCCTCCGGCTGGCGGTACCCTATACAGGTCTGATCCTCACCGCAAGGGAATCATCGGAGATTCGCGATGAGGTGCTTCAATTTGGCGTTTCTCAAATCGACGGCGGAACAAAAATTGAAATGAAAGCCTATTCTGAAAAGGGGAAGAAGCAGGATTTGGATTCGGAGCAGTTCGAAATTTGCGACAACCGCTCCCTTGCAGAGGTAATGGATGAGCTGATCGAAAGGGAGTACCTTCCTTCCTTCTGTACTGCCTGTTACCGGACCGGACGCACGGGTGAGCACTTTATGGAATTCTCAGTGCCCGGGTTTATTAAGCGCTACTGCACCCCAAATGCCATTCTCACCATGGCCGAATACCTGGAGGACTATGCGCAAAACGGCACCAGGGAAAAGGGATATCGTCTTATTCAGAAAAGCCTGGAAGAGATGGAACATGATCCATTCAGGGATCGCCTGGAAGAGAGGCTGGATATGATAAAAAAAGGAGTGAGGGACCTTTACTTTTAGTCCTTGTGCTCAGCGATACATTTTATCCTTTAGCTCCCTGATCCCTTCATCTTCAATGTAGTCATCGTAATCCATCAGTTTATCAATGATACCATTGGGAGTGAGCTCAATGATCCGGTTACAGACCGATTGGATCACCTCATGGTCATGGGACGACATGAAGATATTCTCCGGGTACCTGAGCAGGCTGTTGTTAAAGGCCTGGATCGACTCCAGGTCCAGGTGGTTGGTGGGGGTGTCCAGGATCAGGGCATTGGCATTGGCAAGCATCAGCCTGGAGATCATACAGCGCATCTTTTCTCCCCCGGACAAAACGGCTACCTGCTTATAGATCTCTTCCCCGGAAAATAACATTTTCCCCAGGTATCCCCTGATGTAAGCCTCGGTGGAGTCGCTGGAGAACTGGCACAGCCAGTCGAACAGGGTCAGGTCATTCTTAAAGAATGCCGAGTTATCCAGGGGAAGGTAAGCCGTGGTGATGGTTTGTCCCCATTGATAGGTTCCCGAATCGGCTTTCAGATTTCCGCTTATAATCTCAAAAAAGGTGGTCATGGCCCTTGGATCCCTGGAGAGAAATATAATCTTGTCACCCCCGCTGGCCTGGAAACTCACATTCCGGAACAGAGCCTCGCCATCCACACTTGCACTCAGATTGGTCACATCAAGTATCCTGTCGCCCACTTTTCTCTCGGGAGTAAAAATAATTCCGGGGTATTTCCTGGTGGAGGGCTTGATGTCCTCAATATTCAGCTTCTCGATCATCTTCTTGCGGCTGGTGGTCTGCTTCGACTTGGCCACATTGGCACTGAACCTCCGGATAAATTCCTGAAGCTCTTTTTTCTTCTCCTCTGCTTTTTTGTTCTGCTGCTGCTGTTGTCTCAGTGCCAGCTGACTGCTCTGATACCAGTAGCTGTAGTTTCCGCCAAACATCTGGATCTTTCCAAAATCGATATCCACGGTGTGTGTGCTGATGGCATCGAGGAAGTGCCTGTCGTGGGAGACAACCAGGACGGTGTTCTCATAATTGGAGAGGTAGTTCTCCAGCCAGGAAACCGTGTCCAGGTCCAGATCGTTGGTGGGTTCATCCAGCAGCAGGTTGTCGGGTTTCCCGAAAAGAGCCTGGGCCAGCAGCACCCTTACCTTTTGCTTTCCGCTCAACTCCTTCATCAGCGTGTCGTGCAACGCCTCTTTGATTCCCAGGTTGCTCAGCAGGGTGGCGGCATCACTTTCGGCGTTCCAGCCATCCATGTCTGCAAATTGTTCCTCCAGCTCCGAAGCCCTGATCCCGTCTTTGTCTGAAAAGTCTGCTTTGGCATAGATTGCATCCTTCTCCTTCATGACCTCCCATAACCTTCCATACCCTTTCAGAACGGTGTTCAGAACCGTTTGGTCATCAAAGGCAAAGTGATCCTGACTCAATACCGAGAGCCTTTCACCAGGTCCCAGGGAGATATGTCCGGCAGTGGTGTCCATTTCCCCTGAAATCACCTTCAGGAAAGTCGATTTTCCTGCACCGTTTGCCCCGATAACACCATAGCAGTTTCCCTGTGTAAATTTCATATTTACATCCTGAAACAAAACCCGCTTGCCGAATTGAATTCTTAAACCTGTGACCGTAATCATGTGAAACGTAAAAAACTAAATGGGGTGCAAAGGTAGGTTTTTTTATCCATTAAAACACACGGTCGATGAACCATGAATAGCAGAAGATCAGCGGGGCTGCCGAGGGCTGCTCCGGCTGATTTTTCAGCCTGGTGGGTTATTCCGGTACAGCCTCTCCCTGGTTTGACTGCATCTCCCCTTGGTTGATCCATCCTCCGCCCAGTGCCTTGTAAAGCTTTACGTAAGAGTTGAGATGCTGCTGTGAAGTCTGGGAAAGGTTAAGTTCAGCATCAAATTTCTGTCGTTCCGATTCAAGCAACTCCAGGTAACTGGTCTGACCGCCATCATACCGTGCCTGGGATAGCATGGTGGCATGGACTGCCGCCGTAACATGGCGTTTTACAGCCTCCAGTTCCTCTTTCAGGGTCCCTATCTCCACCAGTGCATCTTCCACCTCACGGAAGGACTGAAGTACAGTCTCCTCGTAGGCAAGCAGGTATTGTTCCGCCCGCTGGCGTTCGATCTCCACCCTTCTTTTATTCTTTCCAAAATTGAATATGGGACCGGTAATTCCTCCTGCGACCGACCAGACCAGGGATTCACCGGAAGCAAGGGTGGATAAGTCGCTTGTAGCCGCTCCCAAAGCGGCAGTCAGGCTGATGGATGGGAAACGCATGGCCTGGGCCACCCCGATGCGGGAGGTCTGAGCATAGAAAAGTTGTTCCGCTTCCAGGATATCCGGCCTTCGTTCCAGCAGAAGGGATGGAAGACCCGTGGGGATGTCAGGTGACTCAATCTGGCCACCCTGAGGACCCACCTCCACTGCTCCCGGATTGTATCCCACCAGTGTGGAGAGGGCGTGTTCCGTTTTTGCAACCAGGCGGGCATAATAGGGAACGGATGCTGCGGCAATTGCCTCCTGGATCTGTGCCTGGTTCACGTCGAGCTCCGGGATGATCCCCTTGTTATATCGTTCCTGAATGATCTGCAGGGAGGCCTGCCTTGTTTCCAGTGTTCTTTTCGATATCTCAAGCCTGGAGTGATAGTCGAGCAGCTGAAAGTAGAGATCGGCTACCTGTGAGATCAGGCTGATCTGAACGGTCCGGTGACCGTACCCTGTGGCCAGCATTTCTGCCCTTGCAGCCTCAGTGGCCCTCCGGTATTTCCCCCAGAAATCAAGCTCCCAGAATACACTGGGCCCAAAGGAGAAGAGGTTGCCGGGACCATCGCTCAGGTACATGGGATCGGGGTCCTGCCTTGTTGCAATTCCGTCATAACCAAAGCTGGGCCAGATATCCGCCTTGTTATATCCAACCACCAGCTGAGCCTCCATAATCCGCGAGGCCGCGATCCGGACGTTCCGGTTATGTACCAGCGCACTGTCGATCAGGTCAGCCAGGTAGGCATCTCCGAATAGTTCCCACCATTTCAGGTTAAGCACGGAATCCTGCTCCACGCTCTGGCCTTGTTCCGCTTCGATGCCGTAGCGGTAGGAATCCGGACTTTCAACCACCGGTTTCTCAATATTCGGACCCACCATGCATCCATGAAGCACCATCGCGCATGCAGGCAGTATGATCACAATCCTTTTCATATCAAAAGTCATCAGCTTACTTATTTTGAATTTCGGGTGAACCGGCTGCCCCGGCTGCCTGTGCTTCCAGCATCAGTTTTCTTTTCTTTTCATACTTACCCAGCTTCCCGATGGCTACGAAAAACATCGGATAAAAGAAGACCCCCAGCAGGGTTGCAATGACCATTCCGCCCATTAGGGCCATGCCCATGACTTTTCGTGCCTCTGATCCGGCCCCTGAGGCCACAAGCAGTGGAAGTACCCCAAGGATAAAGGAAAAGGCCGTCATCAGGATGGGACGGAAGCGGAGCTTGGCCGCTTCAATGGCTGCATCCACCAGGGAATGACCTTCGTCGAATTTCATTTTGGCAAATTCCACAATCAGGATGGCATTCTTTGCTGCCATGGCAATGAGCATTACCAATGAGATCTGAACAAATACATTGGATTCGTAGGATTCACTGAAAAAGCGCGCCAGCATGAGGAAGAGGAAGGCTCCGAATACGGCAAAGGGGGTACCCAAAAGAATACTGAAAGGCAGCGACCAGCTTTCATACTGGGCAGCCAGGATCAGGAAGACAAAAACAAGGGCAAATACAAATACGATATTTCCCGAACCGCCCGCCACTCTCTCCTGGTACGACATGTTGCTCCACTCATAACCCATACCGGGAGGAAGATGCTCACTGGCCACCTCCTCCATGGCATCCAGGGCCTGGGCCGAGGAGAAGCCTTTGGCAGGTGCGCCGGTCAGTTCCACGGCGCGGTATAGGTTGTAGCGGTTCGTGAATTCCGGTCCGTTGATGTCCCTGATGGTAACCAGCGCAGAAAGCGGAACCATGGTACCCTCACTGTTCTTGACAAAAAAGCTCTGCATTTTTGTTTCGTCAATCCTGTATTCAGGTTCGGCTTGCAGATAGGCCCTGTAAAGCCGTCCGAAACGGTTGAAATCATTTACATAGTAGCCCCCGAGAAAAGCGCCGATCGTGGTATAGAGGTCGTTAAGGGCAACGCCGGCGATCAGGGCCTTGTCCTTGTTGATCTCCATGTATTTCTGCGGAACGCTGGCCTGGTAGGTGGTAAATACCGTCTCTATCTCTTCCCTTTCCATGGCAGCCTTCATAAAATCGGTAGCCTGCTGGGCCAGGTATTCAGGCGAATTTCCACCCTTGTCCTGGAGCATCATTGTGAACCCGGAACCATTCCCGAGGCCGGGTATGGCCGGGGGTCCAAAGGCAAAAATCTGGGCGCCGGGTATCTTACTCAGTTTCATATTAATACTGCGGGTCAGCTCTTTGGCGGTAAGATCCCTCTCCTCCCAATCCTTCAGGGAAAGAAACACGAATCCATTATTTGTGGAAAATGCACCCGAGAGCAAAGAGAACCCGGTGATATTTGTTACAAATTCAATTTCATCGTATTCCGCGAGAATGGCCTCCACCTCCCTGGCAATGACATCGGAGCGTTGCAGGGAGGCGGCATTGGGGAGCTGGGTGTTTACAAAGAGATATCCCTGGTCCTCCTCAGGAATAAAGCCGCCGGGTACAAAACGGGTAATGATCAGGATGGTACCGGAAAGGATGACCAGGAACACCATGCCGCGGGAAATTTTCCTGGTAATGACGGAGGTAAACTTCATGTACCCTTCGGATGATTTGTCAAAGCCTTTGTTGAATCCTTTAAAAAATCCTCCGAGCAGGCCTTTGGAGGGTTTAGCCGGCCTGAGCAGCAGGGCGCAAAGCGCCGGACTCAGGGAGAGTGCATTCACGGAGGAGAATACCACTGAAACAGCGATAGTGATGGCGAATTGCTGGTATAACCTGCCTGTAATCCCACCCATCGCCGCCACCGGAATGAATACGGCCACCATCACAAGGGTGGTGGCAATGACCGGGGCAGTGACCTCTTTCATGGCCAGGGTTGTGGCTGCCCTGGGGTTGAGGCCCTTGGCAATGTTCACCTGGACAGCCTCCACCACTACGATGGCATCATCCACCACGATACCAATGGCCAGTACCAGACCCAGCAGGGAAAGCACGTTTACTGAAAATCCAAGCACGGGAAAAAGTATAAAAGCACCGATCAGTGATACAGGAATCGCTACGGTTGGAATCAGCGTGGCCCTCCAGTCCTGGATAAAAATGAATACCACGAAAATCACCAGTACCAGGGCAATGATCAGTGAAATTACAATCTCACGGATGCCCGCCGTAATGGCAGTGGTGGTATCCAGGGAGACCTCATAGGTGATGCCTTCAGGGAAGCTCTTTGCCAGATCCTCCATGGTGGTCCTGATCAGCTCTGCCATTCCCACTGCATTTGAACCGGGCTGCTGGTAGATGGCCAGTGCAGCGCAGGTCTGCCCGTTCAGACGGGTATAGGCATTATAGGTTTCCACGCCCAGTTCCACCCTGGCCAGATTCTTTAACTTGACCTGGGATCCGTCGGGATTGGTCCGGACCACAATCTCGCCGAATTCCTCCTCGGTCTGAAGCCTTTCCGGAAGCCTTACCGTATATGTGAATTCAGTGCCGGCTGGGGCAGGCTCAGCCCCGAATCTGCCTCCGGGCACAATGACACTCTGGGCCCGGATGGCTTCAGTTATTTCAGGAATCGATATACCCAGCTGGGAAAGCAGATCGGGCTTCACCCAGATCCGCATGGAATAATCGGATGTTCCAATCAGGTTTACTTTCCCAACCCCCTTTGAGCGTGCTATAATATCCTTAATGTTAATGGAGGCAAAATTTCCAAGAAAATTCTGATCGTAGCGCCCGTCCGGGGAATAGATGGTGATCAGCATCACAGGGAAGGCGAATGATTTGATGGTTTTGACCCCAAATCGTTTCACATCTTCAGGCAATTTTGAGGAGGCTGCTGAGACCCTGTTCTGGGTAAATACGGTGTTCATATCAGGGTCGGTACCTATATCGAACGATACGTCCAGTGACATGGATCCGTCATTGGCATTGGTCGATTTCATGTAGAGCATGTTTTCGACCCCGTTGATCTCCTGCTCGACGGGAGTGGCGACCGATTGTTCAACACTGACTGCATCGGCGCCTGTATATGAAGTGCTTACGTTTACCACGGGGGGGGTAATGTCGGGGTATTGTTCGATGGGTAATCCCATGAGGAATACCAATCCCACGATCACCATCACGATCGAAATCACAAAGGCGACAATGGGACGTCTGACGAAGAAATTATCCATAATCTGAAAGGATCAGTTATTAATAACAATTATTGGGAGGAGGCTGAGGAGGCAGCCTCTTTTACCGGCACTGTAAACTCGGTAAGAACGGGTTTTACGGTCATACCCGAGCGGACTTTCTGAAGACCTTCGAATACAACTGTTTCGCCTGGTTTTAAGCCGGACTCCACCCAGCTCAGCCCCTCCTTACTGACAGGGGCCACCACCTGCCTGTACTCTATTTCATTATTCTGGTTTACAACATAGATGAATTGCTGGCCCTGGATATCGGTTATACACCTCTGGGGAACCAGCAGTGCCCCGGAAATGGTTTCAAAATCCACCCGAACCCTGGCAAACTGGCCGGGTCTCAGGGAATGTTTCGGATTGGGAAAGGATCCCTGAATCAGAATGGAACCGGTACTTGGATCAATACTCCGGTCGATGAAATCAATGCTCCCTTTTTCGCCATAAACTGATCCATCCGCCAGCAGCAGGGTCAGGGTATTTTTTCTTCTTGGATTCAGGTTCTCATCTGCCGTACCACCGGTGGAGTAATAGTTGCTCAGGTAAATGTATTCGTTTTCAGTCAGGAAAAACCGGACCTGTATGGCATCAATATCGGAAACTGTATTCAGGACAACCGGGTTGGGTTCCTTTCCGACAAAATCACCAATTTTTGCTTCGGTCCGGCCAATGACACCATTAAGGGGTGAATACATGCGGGTATACCCCAGCTGGATCCGTGCCGCCCGAAGGGCTGCCTCAGCTGCCTCCACTGAGGCCTGAGCCGCACCCTGCTGAGCCACTGCAAAGTCAAGGTCACTCTGGCTTACCGCATTGATCTCAGCCAGCGGCCTGATCCGGTTCAGGTCACTCTCCGCTTTGACAAGGAGGGTCTTTGCCTCGGCGACCCCGCTGAGGGCCTCGGCCTCCTTGGCCAGGAAGGGTTGCGGATCAATTGTATATAAAAGCTGGCCCTTACGCACCGTACGTCCTTCCTCGAAATGAATTCCTTCGAGAAAACCCTCCACCCGTGCACGGATAGCAATATCGGCCAACCCGTAGGTCTGCCCAACAAATTCCCTGACCAGTGGAAAGTCTTTCTGTATCACCTCGATTACCTGGATCTCGGGGGGGGGCAGTTTCTGCTGTGTTGCTTGCTTACAAGAGAAAGTGAGCATTAATGGCAGGACAAGCATGGGCCTTACCATCCATTTAAACGGGTTTCTTGACATGGAAAATAGTTTATTGCTTTATATGATTACACTAATTTATAATATTATCAATAATATTCATTCCTTCGGTCTGGTTCTTTTGTAAAAATGTCTGGAATCGCCCCATTCGCCATAGCCGATCTCCCCGTCGGCCAAACCGATTCTCACATCCAGGCAGTTCAGGCAGTCGTCGGGTTCCTCATCCACGCAGGGTTTGTTTTCGTAAAGTGCGTAATCGTTACGAAACTTGCCGGGGGTAATGTTGGGCATGATGATATTGGCACCTGCCCTGATTGCCTTTTCACGGCCCATCGGGTCGATGGCCTGCAGTGCAGTGGCGGCTGCAATGTTGATATCCTTCATCAGAATCCTGAGGATGGCAACCATCTTCAGGGCAAGGTCAAACCTTTCCCCTATGGGAAGCAGTTCACTGCGATACTGATAAAGAGGGGTATGCTGATGTTCAATATAGGGTCCCATTCCCACCATATCCACATCAAACTGTTTCATAAAAAGCAGATCGTCGGCCAGATCGCCAGTGGTCTGGAAGGGCAACCCGATCATTACCCCTGTACCGGTCTGGTATCCTGTTTTTTGCAGGGACTTCAGGCAGGTAAGCCTTCTCTCAAAGGTGTGAAGCGAGTCGGAGGGATGGATCTTTCTGTAGAGCCCGGGACTGGAAGTTTCGATGCGAAGGAGGTAGCGGTGGGCCCCCGCCTCAAACCATCTTTGATAAACCTCCTCCTTCTGCTCTCCCAGTGACAGGGTAATCCCCAGTTTTCCTTCTGAGAGCTTCCTGATCTCCCGGAGCAGGGTTTCAATACGGGCAGTAAAAAGCGGGGATTCAATTTCACCGGCCTGCATCACAAAAGAACCGTACCTGTTTTCATGGGCGAAACGGGCTGCATCCAGGATCTGCCCGTCCGATAAATTATATCGGTGTACCTCCTTATTGGATTTTCGGATCCCGCAATAGTAGCAATCCTTTCCACAGATGTTGGAGAACTCCACCAGGCCGCGAAAGTGAACCCGGTTACCAATCTCCTTCAATTTGACCTCGGCGGCTTTCTTAAACAGCAGCTGTCTATCTTCGCCCTCAGATTCAAGTAAGGTGATGATCTCAGTTCGTCCCGGGTTTCCCCTTTCAAGTATCTCTCTCACGCTCATCCTGCTCTATAAATAGGTGGTTGAATCAGATTCCAGTTTCACAAACGGGGCCACTGCCCTTTCAAAAATTCCGTGCATGTAGGCGATGGCCATGCCGTAGTTGGTGACCGGAATACCTGCTTCAATGGCAGGCTTCAGCCTGTTGATCAGTTGCTTCCGGGTAATCATGCATCCTCCGCACTGGATCACCATGCTGTAATCTGTAATGGCGCCGGGAACCTTATTAAGGCCTGCCACCACCTTGTATTCCAGTGACTTTCCTGTAAAATTGGAGAGCCACCTGGGGATCTTTACCCTTCCGATATCGTCGCACGAAACCTGGTGTGTACACGATTCCAGGATCAGGATTTTATCACCATCTTCCAGTTTTGAAAGGTGGGGAGTGCCTTTCAGATAGCTTTCAAAATCACCCTTATACCGGGCCAGTACAGTACTGAAACTGGTCAGGGGAATATCATCAGGGATGGAGGCATCCGCTTTTTTAAATACCTGACTATCCGTAATAACCAGGGCAGGCCTCGGTTGAAGCCGTCTGAGCAGCGCATCCACATCCCGCTCCTTGGCCACTATGGCAATGGCATCATTATCCAGGATGTCCCTGATGACCTGTACCTGGGGCAGGATCAGCCTCCCTTCAGGGGCCTCCTGGTCGATGGGTGTAATCAATAATACCAGGTCTCCCTGGGAGATGATATCGCCTACAAGTGATTTGGAAAGGTAGGCTGTTTCAGGGATCGCTGTTCTGATTTTCCCGGTCAGTTCTTCAAGGTTATAAGGCTTGAAGGTGGAGAACTCAAAAACTTCCAGGTTAAATCCCTCCCTGAGGGCATCTCTGGTCAGGGGGAGGAGTGGGTCAAGGTCCGATTTGTTATGGATCACCAGGTAGGGAACCTCCCATTTATCAAACTGGGCGATGATCGATTCTTCCGCTTCGTCAAACAGGTTTCCGGCCAGGACCAGGATACCCAGGTCAATCTGACGGTATACCTCCCGGCTCTTTGCCACCCTTTTTTTCCCCAGTTCACCGGTATCGTCGGTACCTGCCGTATCGATCAGCACCACCGGACCTATACCGGGAATCTCCATGGATTTTCTAACAGGGTCGGTGGTGGTGCCCGGTTCATCGGAGACAATGGCCACATCCTGGTTGGCCAGGCAATTGATAAGAGAGGATTTCCCGTTGTTTCTTCGCCCGAAGATCCCGATGTGTGGTTTGGCATCTCTTCCCTTCATAACAGCTCCCTGATGTCGTTCATGGTAAATCCTTTCTTTAACAGCTGCCCTGGCTCCATCAGTTTCTCAAGTTGTGACCGGTCCAACAATCCCATCCGTTCGTTGGCTTCGAAAATATTGAAACCTTCCTCCTTCATGACCTTTGCCAGCCGGGCAGCCTTGTGATACCCTATCAGTGGCGACAGGGCTGTAGTGACGGCCGGACTCAGGTATAACCTTGTTTTTGCTTTTTCCTCATCAATTTCCAGTCCCTCAAGCATCTGATCCCTCATGGCCCGGTTGATGGATATCAATATCCTGAGGCTGTCCAGCATGGCGCATCCAATTTCCGGAAGGTAAGCATTCAGCTCCAGGCAGCCCTGCGCCGAAAGCGATGTGATCAGCTGGTCGTTTGCATAGATCCGGTGTGCCGATGAGATCACGTATTCGGGGATCACGGGGTTGACCTTGCCCGGCATGATGGAGCTACCCACCTGCCGGTCGGGTAAGCGGATCTCCCTGCCGTTGCCGGCTCCCGATGCCAGCAGCCTCAGGTCAGAGGCGATCTTCTCCATGTTCACGGCATGCGCCTTCAGGATGGCATGAACCTCCACCCATTTGTCGAGGTTGGAGGTGGCATCGGGCAGATGCTCACCCTGGGTTACAGGAAGCGATGTGAGGGATTTTAAAACGGGAACAACCTCCATGATGTAGAACCTGGGAAGAGAAATTCCTGTACCTGTAGCTCCGCCTCCCAGGTTGACTACTTTGATCCGTTCGAAAGATTTGGAAACCCGCCACCAGTCCCTTGAGAGTGCTTCGCTGTAAGAACTGAACAGCTGCCCGTAGGTGGATGGTACCGCTTCCTGCATCTGGGTGAAGCCCAGCCTGAGGCTGTTCCTGTAACGGGTTTCCAGTTGTTCCATTGAAAACCTGGTCCGGTTAACGGCATCCTCCAATTCATTCAGTAATCGCATGGTTGCCACCGTAAGCGCGGTGGGGATTACATCATTGGTTGACTGGTAGATATTGGCTGTTTCAATGGGGTCCATCACCTGGTAATCACCCGGTTTCTTTCCAAGGTTCAGCAGGGCCACATTGGCAATAATCTCGTTGACGTTCAGGTTGATACTTGTTCCGGCACCCCCCTGGACTGCCGGTACGATAAAGTGTTCGAAATGGGAGCCGGAAGAAACTTCCGTAGCAGCTGATTCCAGAGCTCCCAATTTTTTTTCGTCCGGTAGGCGGAGGTGTTCGAGCAGATCGGGATGCTCCTTCTGAATGGCTTTCAGAAGTTTCCTTACCGTCCGGTAACAGGCCAGCTTGACAATTCCGGTTGCCTTGTACCACTCGATGGGAAAGGGTACAGGGTTTGAGAAGTTCTGCCTGGCACGGTGTGAGTGGATGCCGTACAATGCATCGGCCGGGATGGAGAGCTCTCCTATGAAATCCTTTTCAATTCGCATGGAATCTCAATTTCATGCAAAAATACTCCAATAATTGTTATTTGGTAATTAATCCCTCAGCCTTCAGCTCATTTAAGAGGTCATAAGAGTACCTGTCAAACCAGGTATCTATGTTGGTCGGATTGTAGGCTTCTGACTGGATGGACCATAAGAGCTGATCCGACTCAATATCATAAAAATTGGTTTCGATATAATAGGTTTTGTCGGATGAGTAGTAACCTGGAGAATAGATCTGCGGATAATAGTAATTATAGTACCCGTAATAACTCCCATAATACCCGTAATTCATGGGATAATAGGCACTACCGGGGTGATAGGTCTCCACGTTCAGCACATCAAGCGCTGAAATGATAAATACAGCATCACAGCCTGTTCTTTTGATGGCCTCCGCCAGTTGCTCACGGGTAAAGTTTTCGGAGATCGAAAGCTTTGGAGGAAACACATCCGTGCTTCTTACGGCCCTGGTGCCCCTAGAATTAAGCAGTTGCGCCATTCTTTCCTCCACATCAAAGTTTGTTCCCTGGTTTTGGGCCATCACGATCACAAAGATGGATTTGTAAGGCCCTTTGCCTCTTGCTTCGGGATTGATCCAGGAGGTTACGATCTTCTGGCTGGGTGTACAACCAGACATGATTGCAGCAAACATCAGGGCAGACAGAATTCCGGATTTCATTTTCAAGTTTATCATGATTGAAAAATTAGTAGTTTGATGTTATCTGAACCATGAGCTCCCGAAAACAAAATAAAAGGCGAAGTCATCCTGGCTGGCAGCGAAATCCATCCCAAACCGGGCCCCGAATTTCCTGATGAGCAGGTATCTGAAACCGGTTCCAAGGTTTCGGACGCTTTTTCCCTCCTGGAATTCATTTAAGGAGGAATAGGCATTACCCATCCCGGCAAATCCCAGGACGCTCCACCGGTTTGTCAGGTTCACGGTGACTTCTGTCTCAAATTCAATTGTATTGCGATCCTGGTATTTTACAAGCGGAACGCCTCTGAGCCTGATGGTGGGCCTTGCATAAAAGGGAACATCCCCGAAGGTATAATTATGGAGGAGCCGCGTACCCACAAAAACTCTCTGGGAAACTGGAAAATAACCAATGGCATCAACGATCAGCCGTCCGTAAAGTCCGTCCCCTCCGAACCATGTATCGCTGTAAGTTCCCGTCGTTTGGAGGAAGAAACCTTTGGTGGGGGTGAATACATTATTCCTGGAATCATAATTCATCAAAACCGACGCTTCACTTAATGTGGAGTGAAACTCTTCTCCGCTGAATTCGGGTAATTCCACGGGTACCTCAAAAGTGTTCTGGGTATCAAACAGAAGATACTTTCCTCCGATGAAGAACTTTGATTCCCCGATCCTGCCTTTCAGTTGCTGGAAAATCACCCATGCATCCATATTCATATTAACCGGCTCGTCACCCAGAAACATCCCGGATCCGTAAAACTCCAGGTTAACATAGGTCCGGGCCAGGGCGCCCGTGTAGCGCAGCCGGTCCTGCTTCCAGTATCCCATGTGGAATACCCCTGCACCCCAGGTACCGTTTGCGGTGGCACCACCAAATGCACCGGACATGGATGGAGGTCCGTTCTTTTCTGAATAGGAGGAGTGGAAATAGACTCCTGCTGCAATGGCCCCGTACCCCACGGCCGGTTCAGTAATGATGGAGGGCAGTATTAGTACCCCTTTCTTATTGATAAGCCAGTCGCTGATATCCACGGCATGATCGGTGCTATCCCTGAACGCCGATATCTTTTTGGCTTCTTCCTGTCCGAAAATCCCGGGAGTTAACCAAAGGAACAGGACAACCATCCATGTTCCGGTAGAAAAACGGGGAAATGGTATCGTATCATCCGTATGATTCATACAAAGCAGAGGCAGAGTGCGAAAACCGCTATTTTTTCAGGAAAAAGACCAGTCCGCCGGTAAAATCGCCCTGGACACCATGGATGCCTCCCCCGACGCTGAACCCGGCACCTCCTGTCCCGACCCCGAAATAGGCACCACTATAATAGAGGGGCATCAGCAATCTTGCCTGTAACCTGATTCCAACCCTTTCGGCAACCCGGATCTTAATACCTCCGGCAAGGGAGACATGCATTTTGTTTTCACTCACATAATCCCCGGTGGTGGGACGATAATTTACCCAGCCCAGCGCAAACATGCCAAAGGGGGTTGCCTTGGCATCAGGCTTTAACTCCTGCAATACGCCAAAGGAGTAGTAATCCACTGCCAGATCACAGATGTATTCACTGCCTGTCGCACCGTTATATGAAAGTTCCGAACCCATGTGATTGTATGAGAACTCACCATAACGCCCGCCGCCCATGCCCACATTCAGGGCACCTCCATAGTTCATTCCGTCGGCAATCTTAAGGTCCGTGTATCCATCCACTGTACCAATACTGATGGTTGCACCGGTTTCATACCCTAAAAATGGTGTCAGTTCAATGGTCTGGGCATAACCCATAATACCGGCAAATGTCAGGATTGCCATGAGCAATCCCTTGTATAAACTACTGCATTTAATAGTCATGATTGTGTTAAATATTAAGTCAGAAAATAAATTAATAATTATCTCCGAAGTTAGGCAATTTCCGGGATAATATGACGAATTCATCAGGGCAGGGCGAAGAAAATGTTTCACTCCGGAAGAGTTTTTTTAAATAATTAAATGATAATGAGTTACCATTGTTATTAAAATGGTTCAAAGGATCTCTCCATTTATGTTTGTGAAAGCGATTTTGTTTCTTATTTCTGCAGAAATTTCAGCGGAACTGACTATATTTGAAGAACTAATAGTTAAATATTGAAACAGACTTATAATTTTAAAAAAAGAGAGATGAAAAAACTAACATTATTAGGCTTGGCAGCCATGCTTTTAGCCTCCTGTGCGACCATTAAGGTAACCAGCGATTACGATAAAACCGCACCATTTGACAGCTATAAAACATATGCGTTCACTCAGGAGGCTTTAAACCTGGGTATTGATGAACTAAACCGCAACCGCCTGATCAGTGCAGTTGAAAACGAACTTAGCCTGAAAGGTTTTACCAAATCGGAAACCCCCGATGTGCTGATTGATATGAATCTTGTGGCAGAAACCGTCCAAACTGCCACTGCAAACACCACAGGCGGTGGTGGTTACTATGGTGCAGGTTACAGGTATGGCTATGGAGGCGGCTTTTCAACCACCACCATTGAATACGACAGTTATACAGAGGGTACACTGTTTGTGGATATGATCGATGCCGGAAAAAAGCAGCTTGTGTGGCAGGGTCGGGGAGTAGATACCATTGAACCGAATGTATCCGGCGACAAGAGGGAGGAGAGAATTAATTATGCAATTAAACAGATCTTTTCCAAATATCCCCCTGCCATCAATTAGACAGGTTTTTAAAGATTAACCAGGTTTCAGCCGGTCGGGAATCATTCCTGCCGGCTGAAATCGTTTAATCCTGAGAAATCCCTGTAAAAATATTCTTTAAATTTGCTGAAAATTTTCTGAGATGGAGTTAACTGAAGTCTTCAATGAAGGATACTGGATGGTCGTCGGTCGATTGATGCTGAATCTGGTTGCTGTTACAGTGCTGGGCCGGTGGATCTATTTTACAAAAAGGGGAGGCTCCAATGAGTTCCTGTTCAGCTTTATTTCCATCTCCACCATCATATTCCTCATTTGCATCCTGCTCAGCCATGTGGAGGTACAGCTGGGCATTGCACTGGGCCTTTTTGCAGTTTTCAGCATCATCAGGTTCAGAAATATTGCTGCAGGTCCCCGTCAGTTATCCTATCTTTTCGTATCCCTCGGTCTGGCCCTGATGAATTCCCTGGTACCCCTTGAAACCCCGTTTGCAAGGCTCCTGGTTAATAATATTTTGATCCTGGCGATCATAGGGATTGCGGATTATCTGCTGTTCCGGAACCAGGGCGTGATGAAAATGATCAATTACGACCGCCTGGATCTCCTGGAGGAGTCAAAGCGAGGTGAGATGGAGGCCGATATGAAAATCCGTTTCGGGATTACTCAAATCAGGAAGATCCAGATTGGTAATATTGACACGGTGAAAGGGCAGGTCAAAGTGAAGGTGTGGATCAACGACCAGGACCACCTCCATTTCGAGGATTAATACGCTTCATTAAAGTTGAAGTAGAAACCGGTACTTTCCAATCCAAAACCGAAATCAATCCGCAGGTTCATTCTTGGCTGCACCTCAAGGCGGTAACCGATTCCAACACAGGGGAGCCAGTCTTTAAATTCACTCACATCGCGGCCAATCGCTCCGGCACCGGCAAAAAGGACGACTCCATGCCTGCTCAATTCCTTATTCTTCTTTAAAAACATCAACCTGTATTCGGCAAGGGCAAGTAACATGGAATTTTCGCGGTAACGGCCCCAGGTATACCCTCTCAAATCGAAAGGTGTACCGGGTTGGGACATCTCTCCGTAGGGTATATCGTTCATCCCGAACCTGCCTCTTAGCTGGAAGGCAAGGGTTTGACCGGGTCGTTTGATCTGCTGGTATTTACGGATATCAAATTCGTAAACCTGGTAGTCGTTTTGCCCGCCCAGGTAGGAACCGAAAAAAGTTGCAGCCAGTTCCACGAAAGTTCCCTTCCATGCATTTACCGGAACATCTCTTGAATCGTACTGAAATATCACTCCAAGTCCGCTGTTGAAAGGCCTGGGGTTATACTTGCTGTAATAAGGATCATTGGCGACCACACTACAGGCATCACTCCCCCGGGTGTAATTCAGATTGACAATCCCGCCGGCAAACCAGTTTTTCCTGAATTGCCATAACACTTTCGGGTAGAACTGGATCCAATCCCTGGAAAATGCCGTTGTGGAATCACTTTTAACCTGGTTCCTGGCTTCCTCATATCCAACTCCCCAGTAGTGATCGGGCATGGTTTTAAAATTCGCATCTGCATAGATTCGTAATTTATCCTCCAGCCAGAAAGTGGTCCATTTCGACTGAAAGAAAAAGGCACCTGTGGATGAAACTCCAATCATTAAAGGAGCGGAGGATCTTTGAATCAGGGAATCGCTTTTGTCGGTCTTAAACGAAGTCATGATTCCCCCGGCAATGGTAAACCCCAGTTCAGGGGTATAGGCGGGTCCGGCCAGGGGAGTAATCATCAGTTTGCCGGAATCTATCTTCTCCTGCTTCCTGGCTTTTCTAACGGCTTTCTTTTCCTCTTTGGAGATCTCCTGGGCAGAAAGAGTGCCATAAGTTAAACCGGTCACCATCAATCCAAGCAGGATCAATAACGTTTTGTTCATCCGGACCATTTTATAGTTACTGCATAAAATAAAACAGGAGGGTGACCCAATTGAGAACACCCTCCTGTGGAATTTTTGAATTAAAGGGTCCAGGCCATACCGAGGCTTATAGAAAAATATCCCTGGTTCTCCAGTGTGCCTGTTTTAAAACCGTTGTAGTATTTGGCTGCCAGTTTAATCGCGGCTGCATATGACATTTCATAGAGCACGCCCACTTCACCTTTTAAGGCAAACTGCCAGGTATTCTGCTCCAGACGGTAGAGGTTCATATCGGTAGCCCGCTCGGAATAGATGGTCCCGATACCCAGTCCGACATAGGGCAGCACGGGACCTTCGGAGGATATCAGGTAATCCAAAGTACCCAGCATCGGTACCTCATTCTGATAGCGGTACTGTACTCCCGAGAGTGATTCAGTTCCGACCGTATACGTGTCCTTCTCCTTCTTTTCATAGAAAACATTCCAACCCACATCCACTCCGAGAAGGAGATGATCATTTACTTCTCCCCTGTACTCCATGAGGAATCCACGCCAGCTGACAGCTGAAATGTAATCTGACATATCCCCCGTGGCAAAACTCACCGCATATTGCATTGTCAGATAGCTATCCTGTCCGAAACTTCTTGGGGTTCCGAGCAGGGAACAAAACAGGATTAAAAAAATAAGCTTTTTCATTTTATATATTTTTTGATGTTTCTGGTTAGTTCGTTTTCAGATAGGGTGATTGCTCGAAAGCCTGATCTATTGCATTTGTGACCCTGGTGGTATTGTATGAGCCTGAAAGCAGACCGTTTGCTGCCGCGGTCCACACGCGTGAGGGTTCAATGAATTCCTCCCCATCGGCAACCAGCGTCATGATCAGTGTGCCAGTGGTGTAGGATGTAACCTGAGGGTAACCCCAACCCCAGCCACAATAGTAGTAGTACCAGCACCAGTAATCGTACCAGTAGTAGACGGTTGTATTGGTCCAGACAGCAGGGAACAATACCAGGTCTGCATTGGCAGGATCATCGGTTATTCCCCATCCAAGTGCAGCCATGTTGGTTTTGATCTGACTCAGCATCTGGGTGTTCTGCGGTTCTTTTACGAACTCAGGACCATCCTCCTCTGCAACATCACCTTCAATCTTTACGATCTTATCGGGAATGGCGTAGGTCCCTTTGCCGGCAAAATCGAACTGATCGTCATAATTTGTGTAAACGATATCAAGATCCTCATAATACTCGGCCCCGTTGGGATAACAGGAAACCATAAGAATAATGATGCTCAGGTAAAAAACAAACTTCTTTTTCATATAGAATAAATTTAAGTGAATGTGTGAATGGTTGATAAGTTAAAGCCTGTAAAAAATAACAAATAACATATTAAAAAGTTTCAGATACCGCCAGGTAAAATCCGGAGGATTGCTGACCAAATGCGAGGTCTGCCGCCAGGTTCGTCCTGGAATATTTATCGAGCTTAACCCTTAACCCAAACCCGGCACTGGGTTTAATAGACTCAAACAGACTCAGATCCAGGAAAGGATTATTGGCCGTTGTCGCATTGGCAAAAAGTACCCCTCCGAGAACGCCGCCGGGTTGTGAAAGGGGAAAGCGGTATTCAACTTCCCCGTAAACCATCTGATTTCCGCGAAATCGTCCCTGGGTGTAGCCGCGAGCACTTCTTCCGCGCTGGTCATAGGCAGTGGCAGGCAGGATCATATAGGGCAAGGATCCCTCCTCGGCAAAATCGCCCATCAGCCAGAAGGCGAGGAGGTGGGAGGGATTTCGTTTTGATAAACCATGAAAACTTCTCCACTCAACCTGGTACAGGTTTGAATTCCGGTCATTCCCGGTAAATTTGAATCCGCCCTGCCAGTTGACCGAGAAATAGTAGCCTTTATAGGGCTGTATCATATTGTCGCGTTTATCGATGACAAACCTTACACCAATTGTGGAGTTGAAGTATTTTTCCGTATCAAAACCATAATAGGTATTGTAAGCATAATGGCTGGTGAGCAAAGAGTCTGTTGCACCCAGACTCAGCTTTTCATCGACGATCTTGAAATAAGAATCAAACTGGTAACCCAATCCAAGGTAGATGCCATCCACAAGTTCAAACATAACAGACTGGTGCAGGCGCCCAAAATTGAATGTCATGGGCTGTGAAAGGGAATCGGAACTGGTTTCACTGCCTGACAGGCCAAACTGAAAATCCAGAATCCCTCCCTCGGGCGAAGTTGTACCCAATCCGTAGGTTGATTGGGAAAAAATCAGAAACCGCCAGTCGCCACTGAAAAAGATCCGGTTGTTTTCAGTATAGATGTTGTTTTTCAACATGAAAATAAACTGGTTCTTCGTGGTATATTGTATGCTTCCCGAAATCAGGGAGTAATTGGAAATATCGGGAACTTTAAATGCATACTGCCCACCGACTCCAAACATAAACCCGGTGGCCGGGTTGGAACCAATGATGGGAAGAAGCATCAGACTCCCTGCATCCTGCGCCTTTACCTTGGGAGGTTTATGCAAAGCTCCCCTGATCACATCCGGAAGGTCTCGCTCAGGGTAGGGTGTATCTGTGAATCTGAACTGCTGTCGAATCCTTCAGAACAGCTATGGAATCCTGTGCTGTGACATGCATCGGACCATTCAGGAGGAGAATCAGCCCGATCAGGAGTGCAGGTCTGATATTTAATTCGTTATGCAATTTCATAAAAAATGTATGGTTGAGTTCAAGGTGCATTGCGAAGGTAATTAATTTTTCAGCACCACCGGGTCATGCCATTCCCCCGTCCGGCCATTGCCTGCAGCCATAGGAGGGCTTTTTTTATATGCCTGGTATCCAGAGACTCCGAAAATCACTTGGGTACCTGATTGATTCGATTGCATAGCTTTCAAAATTAGTTTTGGATGGGGCTCTGGTCAATAGTGATCAATCAGTATTTTCAAGGTGTTCAGTTTATCCATCCCACATATAACTTATAACCAATCGACATTACGATTGCTCCGGTAAAAAGTCCCAGAAAGCCGGAGAGGATAAATCCGCCTATGACCCCGATAAATATCACCAGCATGGGTACAGCGGCACCCTTTCCAAGTAATAGCGGTTTGAGCACATTGTCCGACAGTCCGGCCACCAGAATAATCGCACTCCAAATTGCCGCAGGCAGGGGTTCTTTTGAGACAAACAAATAGATGACAATTGGGAGAGAAACCAAAAAGGTGGGAATCTGAACAATGGCTAAAACAAACACTGCCAGGGTCAAGATGCCGGCGTAGGGGATTCCGGCAAGAAAAAACAGGATGCCATGAATCACTGCCATGATGAAGGCTACTCCAAGGACCCCTTTAACCACGTTGCCAACGGTTTGGAGGGTGAGATCGGCAAATTCATCCCCTCTGTCACCTGCTGTTTTTCTGAAAAACTTCCGGATCGATTCGCCGGTTCCGCCGTACATCAGCAGTATCCCGGCAATGATCACAGAAACAAGGATCTGTATGACATCACCACCGGCACCTAATATCCCCTTCACGATGCGACCCCCGATTTCGGTAATCTGATCTTTATACTTTATAAGGGTCTGTCCGAGACTCACAGAGGCATTTTGCCACAGGTTATAAAGACTTTCCCCGATAACAGGCCACTCTTTCACTTTTATCTGAAGGGGCAGGGATGGCAAGGTTTCCGCTATCATATGCTTGCTTGAGTTCTTTCACTTCATCAACCAGTGTGCCAATCAGCATCCCCACGGGAAAAATGAAAATGGCCAGAATGGCCAGAACAATTATCAGGGAAGCCAGTTTGGACCTTCCGCCCATCTTCCTGGAAAGGGAGCTGTGGAGCGGATAGATGGCCATGGCAAGGATAAAACTCCACAAAATGATATTGGCAAACGGGTAAATGATCAACAGGCACCAGGCAATGATCAGTAAAAGGATAAAGAGCCGGATGGTTGTATCGTAAATGTTATTTCCGGAGGATTGACTATTCATTTCCTGTTAGTTATTGAATATGAACATAGTACGAAAATAATTCCCTGACTTCGATGGTCTCCAATGCAATCCGATCTCATTATAATTTTTCTAAAAGCTTCTGCTTCTTGGTGTCGAATTCCGACTGAGTAAGAATACCGCTATCCAGGAGTTCTTTTAAATCCTTCAGATCGTTTATTGCACTGGCTTTCTCTTGTTCCTGTTTGGCCAGGGAGGCAGCCGGATCTGGTCCCAATCCAAGACTGTCGAGGGTTGCCTGAAGCGTCTGGTTCATCTCTTTCATCAACGATAAACTGTCCTGTAATATAGATGAGGCTGAGGTGAAGGTCGAATCTCTTGTTGTCCTCAGAGAGTCTATTAAATAGGACGTTTGTGCCGGATCAAAGTTATACCCAAATACTTTTTCGGTCAGCGTAGAGTAAACTCCCAGGTATTTACTGAGTTCGGCAGATACTGAATCCAGCTGTAAGGTGAGTGCACCAGTAACCTGGGTAAGGGAATCAATCTGCAATTGCTCAGGATCGACCTTTCCCTTTTTCTGACCGAAACTCTGCACGGAAACCAGCAATACGAATAATATGTTAATAAATGTTTTCATCATAATAAGTTTTAAATAGTTTATAAATTCCCGATTTCAAAAATATGATATCCCCAGGCTGGAAGATCAAAAAAAATACCTTTCCCCAGAAATTCACGGCTGTGACGAACATAACGTGCAGTGCCCATCAGATCCCTGAGACGGATTGACAGGCCTTCCTGTTCAGGAAATGGCAGAGGGAGATAACACTGACTGGCATGGGGGGAGTAGTTTACGCAAACCAGGGCCCGGCGGTCTGCTCCTGCCTCCCAAAGAAAAACAACAAAAGAGTTCCAGGAATCATTCCCATCCCATGCAGCATTACATTGCAGTAACCCCCAACGGCCATCCCGAAAGAGATTTTCTTTTACCACAGGGAGTAATCTATTGTAAAACTTTAAAAGATTTGGATGGACTTGTTCCTCCGGAGCACGCACCAGGTGAGGGGAGATGCGTTTTAATCTTCCTTCAAACTGCCCCTGGTGAAAAAATCGCAAGCCGGGAGCCAGGTAGGTAATTACAGCGGCTGCTTCATGTTTATACTGGTCAAAGACGGCTGCTGCCCTGGGCTCATCGTGATTCTCCATGAACCGGGCCAGTTTGTCCTGGTAGTCAGGACCTGCGTAAAAATGCTCCCGCACCGGCGTTGCATGCTCCCTCAAGTAACCGGTCATAAAGCCGCTTGTCATAGGCATAATCAAATCCCTGCTGTTGCATGGTCCACTCCATATCCCAGTAAACTTCGGCCATAAAGCAAAAGCCCGGGACTTTTTCGCGGACAGACCTTATAGCTTGCGGCCAGAAGGGTTGGGCCCTCCTTCCCCATGTCCTTTCAAACACTTCGGGCAGAATCAGCATCGCCATGTCGCACCGAACACCATCGCATTGTCCCGAGATGCGAAGCAACTCTTTTGTCATGGCCTCCACGGTTAATGGATTACTGTAATCCAGCTGCAGGGTGTCGGGCCATCCTGAAAAATAGGGGTCCCGTCCATATGCCAGGATCAGATCGCCCTGCAAGCCTTCCACCTGTGTAAAATTCTGAGGGGAATTTAAAAGATCACTCTCAGTGCCTGGTACAAAATATTCGGGATGCTCTTTAACCCAGGGATGATCGGGCCCCATATGATTGGGGACAAAATCGAGCATCAGCTTCAAACCCCGTTTTTTGAGCCTGGAACGGAGCCTTTTCAGGGAGGGATCACCTCCCAGGCCGGGATGCACTCTGTAATCAGCAATGGCAAATCCCGATCCTCCAATGTCCTCTTCGCGAAGATCCGGTAATGTTCTTTCAAACTCGATGCGCCATTCCGGATTTTCAAGGGAAACATTTCGCCCCAACGCTCCTGTTTGCCATACACTCAGGAACCAGATCCAGTCAAATCCCAGTTCAGCAAGTCGGTCAAGTTCAAAATCAGGTATATCATCAAGAGTGGCATGCCGGCCCAGGCCAGAGGACAACTCTGTAAGCCAAACCCTTGTATTGACCTGGTAAAGAGATGGATATCGTGGATAGATTTTCTCATTTCTTCTCTTTTCCTGAGATTCTGGCGTTCTCCATGGAAACCAGCTTTCTTTCCAATTTCAAGCAATTTTTCCGGATCCAGAATGCCATAAAGCTGAATGACCTTAGCAACCACTCCGCTCCAGCCTGTCTGGTGACTGGCACCCAGCCCGGCACCATTGTCGCCATGAAAGTACTCGTAAAAGAGAATGTAATCGCGCCAGTTTGGATCGTTCTGGAACTTTTCCGTGCCTCCGTATACCGGGCGCATCCCACTTTTATCCCTTGTAAAGGTACTGATCAGCCGGCGGGCCAGTTCCCTGCTTACCTCAAACAGATTCATCAGGTTTCCCGATCCGGTGGGGCACTCTATTTTGAAGTTGTCCCCGTAATAGAGGTAGAACTGTTGAAGGGCACGGATCAACAGGACGTTGACAGGCATCCAGACAGGTCCGCGCCAGTTGGAGTTGCCCCCAAACATACCGTTATTGGACTCGGCAGGCAGATAATCCACCCGGTATTCCTGACCGCTGGCATGTAAGATGTACGGATTCTTTTCGTGGAACCTCGAGATGGAACGAATCCCGTGTGGTCCGAGAAATTCCCCTTCGTCGAGCATCCTGGAAAGTATCCTGCGAAGCCGTTCGGGATTAACAAGGGCAAGAATGCCGCGTTCCGCCACTCCAAAATGGCCAGGTCCGGTGGGGTGAATCGAATTTGAAAGTTCCGGGATCCTGCGCTGGCGCTCCTGAATCTGTGCCATCGCAACTGGATTTTTTTCCCGCTGTTCCTTTTCAATCACGGTTACCGCGCACAGGGGCAGAAGGCCAACCAGCGATCGCACTTTGAGCCTTTTGGCACTGCCATCGGGCAATCGCAGCAGGTCGTAATAAAAACCATCCTCCTCATCCCACATTCCATCCTGACCAGGTTGATTCATGCCAGCGGCGATAAAAAAGAAGTGTTCGATGAACTTAACGATCATCTCCTCGTAGGCAGGGTCAATGAGTGATAGTTCTGCAGCCATCTCGATCATATTCTGGCTGAAAAGCGCCATCCAGGCTGTTCCGTCGGCCTGTTCAAGGAACCCACCCGTTGGCAGCGGAGCGCTCCGGTCGAAGATCCCGATGTTATCCAGACCCAGGAATCCACCCTCGAATACGTTCTTGCCAAAACGGTCCTTGCGGTTCACCCACCAGGTAAAGTTGAGCAGCAGCTTGTTAAATATCGACTTGAGAAAGTCCTCGTCTGCCTTCCCGTTCAATGCCAGATCATTCTTGTACAGGTAGAGTGATGCCCATGCATGCACGGGCGGATTTACGTCACTGAAGTTCCATTCATAGGCAGGCATCTGGCCGTTTGGGTGCATGTATAATGCTCGAAGCATAAGCTCCATCTGCTCCTTGGCGAAGTCGGGGTCCACAACGGAGAGGGGAAGGGTATGAAATGCCAGGTCCCAGGCCGCATACCAGGGATATTCCCATTTGTCGGGCATGGATATAATGTCCTCGTTCAGCATATGGTACCACTCCGAGTTTCTCGAGTTGCGGTACCCTTTATGCAGGGGGTTGGAGTGGTGTTCATCGAGCCAGTTGTCACCGTCGAAGAAGAAGAACTGTTTGCTCCAGAGCATCCCGGCAAGGGCCTGGCGCATTACCAGGGCTTCATCCTCACTCACCGATACAGGAGTGATGGAACGATAAAATTCATCGGCTTCCCTGATCCTGTCTGCAAATACTTTTTCAAAGCCCTTTCCAAAAACAGGGTCCTTGCTTTCTGTAGTTTTTTTGGTAAGCCGCAGGTGCAATACGGAAGTTTGACCGGCACCGATCTTCATCCCGACAAGTGCTGCGGCCTTTGTGCCGAGCTGCGCAGGATTCACTGCCTCCGATTTACCCTGCACCACAAAGTCATTGATACCATCCTTTACATGGGGACTTTCATTTTTTTGCCCCGGGAAAAGAAGCACGTGGTTTGTTTCATTTTCGGTGAACAGGATTGGGTATTCGCCGTCGCAGGATAAAACAAAATCCCCCAGCAGCGGGTGCGAGGCTGAAAGAGCGCTCACACCTTTTGACGATTTAATTTTCCTGAGAACCGGTTTTTGAGTCGCCCTGTTGGTAGATGCAATCCACTCTGACCAGTCGTTCCGGAACCAGAGCGTCGGCAGCAGGTGCAGTTCAGAGGATTCGGGACCCCTGTTTACGGCTGTAATCCTCACCAGGATATCTTCCGGTCCTGCCTTGGCATACTCAATAAAAACATCGAAATATCGGTCTTCGTTAAATACCCCGGTATCCAGCAATTCGTACTCCATCTCCACCCTTGAGCGCTGTCCGTTGGTCCGGACCAGGTCTTCATAGGGATAGGCAGCCTGGGGGTATTTATAGAGGTATTTCATGTAGGAGTGGGTAGGGGTGCTGTCGAGGTAAAAATAGTACTCCTTTACATCCTCTCCGTGGTTGCCCTGGCTGTTGGTCAAACCGAAGAGCCGCTCCTTGAGTATGGGATCTTTTCCGTTCCAAAGGGCCAGAGCAAAACACAGATGCTGCCTGTCATCTGAGATCCCGGCAATTCCATCCTCGCCCCAGCGGTAGGCACGGGAGCGCGCATGATCGTGGGTAAAGAAATTCCAGGCATCACCGTTCTCGCTGTAATCCTCTCGGACAGTTCCCCACTGGCGTTCACTTAAATAGGGACCCCATTTTTTCCATTGAACCTTACCGTTGCCGGCTTCAGTTAATCTATTTTTTTCCATTAGCTTATTTTTACTTTACTGGTCATTGCAAAATAATTCCGGCCGCGATCATGGTCCGGCTTTGGAACGATCTCTTAAGAAAACTATGTCTTCGGATTATTTGGATTCAATGATAATTACTGAATTATCTGAACCTAAGGGCGATTGCTCATAATTATCGGCAGCATCGTCATTTTCCCAAAGGATTCCATCAACCAGGTAGCGAAACTGATGGATCGTATTAAGGGGAAAATCAATGGATACGGAAAAGGTGCCGTCCTTCCCTTTTTTCATGGGTGTCGATTCCTCATTCCAGTCATTAAAATCGCCGACGATATTGACTTTTTGAGGAGGGTTCATCTTGTCTGTCTTAAACTTAAATGTTGCACGACAAACTTTCTTTTCTTTTAAGTACTTTTTCTGGATGCTCATTTTTTCAATTTTTAAAACTTATATAATTTACATATTGTTCCGACGCAGAACAATACTTTGTGCCAATTAAAAAATTCAAAGATTTTCACATTCGAATGAGATGTTTTCTCATTACATTTTCTCATCCAAATTTATCCAGTTGATCATTAAGGAGCATCGTTTTCTGTTCATAAGAATGAACTGCAGAAAACAGAAAAAACAGGAAGAAAATATTTCTTATGGCCGCCGTTGAATAGGGAGTTTTATTCCCGGATGATATCATGTGAAAAATTGTTTAGTAAATGTACACTTAATTTGTAGATTAATTGCTGAACAACTGTATCCTATACATTTAATTTTCCAGGTCAGATGTTCTCAGGTTGGATTGGATTTGCTTACAAAAATCCCAGACCAGAGCTTCTTACAAGTTCTTTATTTACTAATTTCGAAAAGTAACAATAGACATTCAATTTGAGAATACCTCTTTCCTTCAGTATAATTCTAATATTGCTGTCTGGATGCTTCATTGTTTTTTCCCAGGACCTGGAACCGAGAGCCTATACAAACATACCCAGGGGATTGAATTTTGTACTGACGGGTTACAGCTATTCTTCCGGTGGAGTTCTCTTTGATCCTACCGTACCACTTGACGATGCAGATATCAAAATACATGGGATGTTTTTTGCATGGGCGCGTTCTATAAAGGTTGGTCCCCTGTCGGGTAAAGTTGATGTGATCATTCCCTATGGCTGGCTTTCCGGATCCGCTGAATATGAAGGCCAGACTGTTACACGCGAAGTATCCGGTCTGGCTGATCCACGCTTGCGAATGAGTGTCAATTTCTTAGGTGCTCCTTCACTTCCGGTATCAGGATTTAAAGATTACAAACAGAATTTTGTTGCCGGGGCAAGCCTGCAGATCTTCCTTCCGCTTGGCCAGTATGATCCTCTCAGGTTGGTCAATTTGGGAACAAACAGATATACAATAAAACCCGAGCTTGGTATTTCCAAAACACTCGGACATATGCAGTTAGAACTGACGTGTGGTATTTCGTTTTATACTGTCAATGATGATTTTTACCAGGGCAAGACAAGATCGCAGGCACCTATCGGTTCCTTACAGGGGCACTTCAGCTACAATTTCAAAAAGGGAATATGGGCGGCACTGGACGGAACATACTACTGGGGAGGACATACTACTGTGGATGGTGTACGGGGCGATGACCTGCAAAAAAACACACGGCTGGGATTAACTATTTCAATTCCTGTTAACATGCACCATTCCATCAGGCTTAATCTCAGTACCGGAGTTTCCACACGAACAGGGAGCGATTATGATGTTGCAGGATTAATATGGCAATATCGCTGGGGAGCAGAACTCCCGAAAGCCAGTAAGACTTAATTTAATTTCTGAATTCCTGTGCCAGGAGCAGATCCAGCTATGGTCCGGCGAGGCAATATGAGATAAACGATTATTAGAGATTCGCTTGCTCCCAGGCTCTTACATCCCTGCGGGCCTTATCGAAAAGTCGCTCATAATTTTCAAAGAGGATTTTTTCACGAGCCTCGGATGTTAACGCATTCCACAAAGGTTGATAGATCCTGTAGATCTCCAGGTGTTTATCCTGGCTGGTCGGGGCGACATTATCGGTTCCGAACAAGAACCTGTCGGGAAATTTATTTATTAAATATGCAGCTCGTGCAACGGATGAATCGCTTTCAACGATATACTTTGCTGTTTCGTCCCATGAAATATCGATCATAAGATTATTAAATGCAGGGTCTGCCAGCATCTCTTCAAAAGGGGTAAGCATATCTTTGAGCGGCGCTACAACTCTTCCAACACCTACATGTGCCCAGATTATCGTGGTTCTGGGATGGCGTTTTACCATATCCTGCATCCCATTCAGGTAATTTGGTTTCCCGGGTTTTGGAAAAGGATTATCAATGTCATTATGCACCAGGGCAATCAATCCAACTTCAGCACAAAAGTCGAGGATACTGTCGAGTGCCGGATCATAAAATGAAGCCACATCGCCTTCAATCTTGGAAGAAACAAATTCTTTGTGAATTGAAAATTCACCTACCCCGGAAAATACACCCGGAAATGTCAGAAGTACCCTTCGGATATGTGCGGCGGCATACATATCAGTGGGATTGAATCCGGTTATCATGGGATCGAGCCGGTGTTGCTGTGCGGGTGCAAGAGAATTATAGGCCATTGCAATATAGGCATCTGTAAATGAATAATAGTACAGGTGGGCATCCGTATCGAGGTAATAGGTTGGCGCATTGTTGCCGGTGACCCGGTAGGACCATTGTTGCTGAAGCGGAAGACCAAACAGGGTGGATCTGCCGATTTTATCCCCCATTATGTTGTCAAGGTATTCATGAATATCGGTTCCCTCCTGTATATAGTTGGTCAGGTGAAAATGGGCATCATAAAACAGATAACCGGTCTTTTCTGTACCTGGTTGGTGGTCCTGGCAATGGACTACACTGTTCATGGAATATAAACCAGCGACAACGAGTGCCAAAACTAATTTATTGATTCTTTTCATGGTGACCTTCCTGATTATTTCTTCATTTTGTTCTTTCACCTATAATAGAAAATCTGTGCCAATAGTAAATGTGGTGCCTGTCTGTCCCGATGTATAAAGGCCAAATGTTCCCCCGGCAGCCGATTTATGCACGTGCATTGCCTGAATATTTATTCTCCAGGAACGTGTTCTTAAAGGATATATATTAACACCTCCGCCTGCTTCCCAAGGATTCCTGTTAAATTCATCCAACACCATTGAATTTACGCCATAGATGCAAAGTATTTTCGGTATTAACATATAAAGTGCCTGGACAGAATAGCCGTTATCGTTGATAAAACCAATGGGAACAGGTCCGTCCGCATCGAATTTGGAAAGTGTCCGGAAATAAAATTCGGAATGCAGGGCGAGCCCTCTGTATTTAATCCCAAGGTCGACAGCCAGCATGTCGTAATCAGCTTCAATAACTGTCACTCCGGGGGCCAGCGCACCTGTTTCAAAAAAGAGGAGTCCATCTGAAATTCTGACCTGGGTATTATCTGGAGCAGGTGTCCCTGTGTTGTTGAATCGGTTCTCGCGGCTGTGACAATAGGAGGCACCTATCCTGGTGGCCAGATTTTCGTGATACTCAAAGTCACCGATTCCTCCCTTCGGGCCAAATTCACCTGTAGTAGGCATCCAGTTCAGAGAAATACTTTTAGAGAAATGGCGCTTCAGATTTGCTGCTTTCACACCAAGAATACTGAGGTTGTTGCCAAGAACCGCCGTGTACCGCAGCCTGGGAAGAATTTCTCCTGTAACGAATACCCCATTTGTAAACCCGCCTCGCAAAGCTTCTTCAGCCATCGTACGGTCGGTCGAAGCATAAAATGGGAAAAGCCCCTGTAGGCTTCGGACACAGACATTCGGGGTAATACCGGCACCAACGGAGATATACTTATTAAACTCATACTTAAGACTACCATAGACAAGCGTCTGCTGAGTTGTGGTTACTGTCCATACAGTAGCAAAGTAAGTTAACTTTGGAGTCCCCGCGTATCCGGTAAACCAGATCATTGCACGGTGCCAGTATATATCATTCCGTCCGTTAAAGGTGTTTTCTTCACCCAGATGATCATACCAGGTAGTGTTCCCAGGCATCTGATTAAGCCATCTCATCATGCCATACAGGCTGATGTTTAAGCTCGCATATTTATTCTTGACCAATTGGAAACCCTTTCCCGGTGTGAACTCTCCGTCAGAGGTGTTTCTGAAGACTGCTTTGGTCGGTTCTGTGACAACAGTATCAGGCTGTACAAATTGAGCCCTTACACCCACAGAAAACAGGAGGAGTACCCCTATGGTTAAAGCAATCCTAATAACAGCTTTAGCCATATTATATCGTTTAAAAACTGATCGTAATAAATTGAATTCCATCCTATTAATTGTTTACGTAACTTCCGACTTCCGGTCTTCCTTGTTAAAGCCAAAAAGATCCGGCAAAGTAAATCCATCTAATTCAAGTAACTAAAAATTCAATCTAATGGCTAATTAGGCTGGATAAGAAAGGGATTGACGCCAAGTTTTTGCACGACATAATCTATTACCATTTGTGCCTTAACACTGTTTCCTGCCTCATCGAGCGGAGGGGAGACAACCCCAATACCAAATTTACCTGGGCAGAGAGCTACTATGCCTCCGCCAACTCCACTTTTTGCAGGGAGCCCCGAGTTGTAATACCAGATGCCTGAATTGTCGTAAAGTCCTGCCATGGCCATTACCGGCATTGTATACATCGCAGTCTCAGGTGATACAACTTTCTTTTTGGTCACAGGGTTAACACCTCCGTTTGCAAGTGTGGCACCCATTACAGCAAGGTCTTTTGCATTGACGTTAAGCGCACATTGTTTGGTATAGATATCAGTGGCCTCAACGGGATCGAAGTACATTCTTCCGTATGCAAGAAGAAGATGGGCTATGGCCTGGTTGCGCATGTTATCCCCTGCCTCACTGATATAAACCGGCATGTTTAATGATAGCTGGCGTCCTGCGAAGGCGCTTTGATTTGCAACAATACTCTTCCACTTGGCTACTGAATCGGCACCTGCAACAAGGCTGGTTGCAGCAATTGCCCCCGGATTGACAAGTGGATTAATCTCTTTTCCCTTCTGCAGTTCCACTGCCACGATTGAATTAAATCGCAAGCCTGTCGGATCAACACCAATCTTTTCCTGCAAAGCCTGTGGGCCCAATTCCTCTATTACCTGGGCCATGGTGAAAGCCTTGGAAATACTTTGTATAGAAACCACTGAAGAAATATCACCCTTTGTAAAAACCTGGCCATCGGTTGTTACCAGTGCAATTCCAAATATTTTTGGGTCAACGGTGGCCAGTTCCTTGATATAGTCTGCATTTTTACCCTCAGTGACATTTACGAATTTATTATAGGCTTCGTCAAGAACAGTATTAATTTCAGCAGCAGTAACACCCGCAGAGGTTAATTGTACTCCTGTGTCATCTTTCGATTTTGGTTTCTGTGCAAATGTTGAAGAAGTGATCAGAATGCATATTGTTAGCATGGTCATGATCATCAGCCCACCGATTTTTGTTCCTTTATTTTTCATAATGAGTTATATTTATTATAAATAATTGATGCGAAGGAGAGTATTATCTAATCGTTTTTATACAGTGAGTAAGAAAAATTATACTTGAAAGAGAACTGGACCTTGACAGCTGAGGAACTGAATCCGTCCGTGAAATTGTCCCTTTTACCGTACTGAGCCTCGACCCCTGCCATTACTTTTGGCACTGGCATATAGAGGAAATTGATTATTGCATAATTACCTGTTTTAAAGGAACTTGCTAAGGAGGACGCTGCATTCTCAATATGTGAATACGACCATCCGGCGGAAGAGCTGAATTTCTCACTCCAGTTGTGATCGAGGAAAGCAACAATCCCTATTATGGGAAGAGGAACACCGAGGAGAGGTTGTTCGGCGTTTCCGGGATTATCCTCAACCCCGATATCGGCAGGACCCTCATTCATGTAGTTTTCAATTCCCTGCCCGTAAGCAAATTGTCCCCTGAAAATGGTGCTGGCTCCCAGATTGAGGTTAGTGCTGAGATTAAGTCCCCAGCCCAGCTTACTGTCAGAAAGGTCAACATTTGGAATATTCCCCTGGTCCTCCCATGCTATCTTTCTAAGGATTCCGGCGATTTCTACATAGCCCCATTTTTTACCATAATGAAACTCACCGGAAAGATCAGGTAATTTGAAACGAGGTGCTATATTTTCCAATTCAATACGATCCGAATATTCTCCCTGGTCAGAGCTGGCACCTGGTCTTTCAAGAGCAAAGGTAAGCCTTGTTTCGCCCTGGATCGGCATATATCTTATCTGAATATTCCTGAAAAAAACCATCCCGGGAGGGCCCCAGTATTCAAGAGTATTCGGGAATACATCGGCATCCATGAAAGGGCTCCAGTACTGCCCGACACCGAATTTCCCCAGTTCCCCATAGGCATGGCGCAAACGAAGGGTGGTCTGTCCGGCATCTACCCCGGTTCCGAACAGTTCGAATTCAAATATTGTATGTAAATCGCCAAGAGAGGTCTTATTGTAACTTTTAACCCCAAAACGGGTCTGCCTGACACTGAAATAGGCATTTCCGTCAGTACCCCATTCATTCTCATAGGAAGGCAGTTTTGATGTTCTGAGTACATCGGACCAGTTTGGATCTGTCTGGCCGAAATTATATCCGGCATCCGTCATTACAAAACCATAGATATCAAGGCTTTTCACTTTAGTTTCATCCTGGGCACAAAGAATCAGCGCAAAGGATATCATGAATCCACTGAGTAGAATTTTATTTTTCATATGAATAGGATTTGGTTACATTCTGTATTATAAAGGTTATTCAGGTTTTTTCGAAACGTTAAAGTTATGGAGCAACTTCCCTTTTGTAAATAGTACCTTGGTTCTATTATTTCTTTATTATCTCACTGTAAATCAATTTTAAAAGTTCTTCAGGATTGACAGGTTTGACAAGATATCCCAGAACTCCGTACTGCTCAGACTGTGTGCGACTCTTCGCCTCCTCAAAGGCAGTAACTACAATAACAGGAATGTGTAAATTCGTTTCTTCAAGATAGGCCAGCAGGTCACAGCCATCCATGCCATACATATGGATATCCAAAATGAGTATATCCGATTCACATGGATGCCATGTTTTCAAAAAGTAATCAGCACTGTCAAACGTCTTTGATTCCAGGTTGGCTGACCGGAGGAGGAGCTGATATCCCCTCTGCACAGATTTGTCATCGTCGATTATATTGATCATTGTTGGGGAATTGTCGGTTAGCCTCCAGAAGCAAAATTAAACACGCCAGCTGTGGATGTAAATAGTACGATGGTACTATATAGGTCAAAAGAAAGGATCAGCACGGAGCTACTTCACATGCAGCTTTTCTGCAAGGTAGACCATTTCCGCAACGGACCTGACTCCGAGCTTGCCGGTGATCTTTCCGCGGTGCAGTTTTACAGTGTGTTCTGCAATCTTGAGTTCATCGGCAATCTGCTTATTCAGCATGCCCTTCAGAAGGAGTCTGAATATTTCAAATTCCCTGGTTGTAAGGGTAGTTATCAATTTTTGGACATTACTTTTTTCTACAAGGTTCTCGAAATGAGCCTTGCTGCGTTCAACGGCCTCTTCAACCGTGTTGAATAAAAGCGTCTCATCAACAGGCTTCTGGAGGAAATCCAGGGCTCCGTGCTTCAGCGCCCGCACACTCATGGGAATATCGCCCTGGCCTGTTATGTAGATGATTGGCAGAGCCGGGAATTTTTCACTGATCGCATCCTGAAGATCGAGCCCGGATTCTTCCTTTAGAAAAATGTCCAGAAGAATACAGCCAGGCCCCGTCACTTCAGCAGTTTCAAGAAAAATTGTTACGTTTTCAAAAGCTTCAGCGTTGTAACCGGCTGATATCATCAATAATGAAAACGATCTTCTCACCGACTCATTATCATCTACAATAAATATATTAGCATCAGTTCTCTGGTTCATCCGTAACCTTTAAGCTAAATGAAAATTCTGCGCCTGTGTCAGGCATGTTTCTCGCCTGGATTATTCCGTGGTGGTCTTCAATGATGTATTTGCTGATGGATAATCCGATACCGGTGCCTTCGCCTTTGGTGGTCAGAAAGGGTTCGAATAGTCTTTTTATAATATGCTCATCAATACCCGTTCCATAATCTCTGACGGAGACTGTAACAATATCATTTTCAACCTTTTCACTTATATCAATCATTTTTTTATGCTCCTCTTGCATTTGCATGGCCTGCACAGCATTTGATATCAGATTCAGCAATACCTGTTGGATCTGGATTGCATCTGCCATTACATAGACAGGTTTGGCATGCAGAGACAGATTGAGCCTACATTTTATCTCAATGGCTCTGCTATGATACAGATCCGCAACCTGTGTGACCAGTTCATTGAGATTGGTTCTCTCCTTTACACGTTTTTCAATTCTCATTAATCCCCGGATACTTTTCAGAATGGATGCGGCCCTGTTATTATCTTCTGTTATATTGTCGAAAATTTCGGTTAAAAGGGCAGGGTCCGTTTTTTTTGCCTCCACAAACCTTTTCCCGGCCTGTGCAGTGCTCAGGATGGCTGTTAGGGGCTGATTCAACTCATGGGAAAGTGAGGTTGTAAGCATTCCCATCCTTTGAATCCTGTCCTGTTGAACAATATCAATATATCTTTTATCAGAGTTTTGAATCTCAAAGGTTAACCTCCTCTGTTTTCTGTTTAAATAGACAAGGGATACTATAAATGATGTTTGTATAAGGATGAACAAAATCCCTGCAATTACCTGCCCTTTGTATTTTCCCATAAAACTTACCTCACGGTACATGATCTGGTATCCCTTCTCATGCTTTGCAAGAGCTGTTTTATTCCATTTTTCAAGTTGTCTCCAATCAAGAAGATGTTCATAAAAGTCAATCACCGACAGGTCCATCCGGGCAGGGTCAGCGCCGTTCAGGATTTTAACACTTGTTATACCTGCCGTCTCGCCCACTTTTTTAAAGCTAACGATTTCACCTCCGAAAGATCCGTCTCCGAAACCAGTGTCACTGTATGTGAATACCGGAGCACGAGCCGAGTTGCCTATCAACCGGATTGCCTCCGTATTATAATAGGGTACATTGTTTCCATCAATATTGAATGCAGGGATGATCACCAGGCTGTTATCGGGCAGGTTGCGAACAAGCCGGAGGTTTTCATCCATGGTTTCGCCGGATATAAATGAAACAGAAACATTTTTCTTAATGCTGTTAATATCTTTTTGAGCTAACTTTTCAAGCAATTTGTCATTTTTGGATTTACCGCTAATGACGTATAATCCCGAGGTCTGTGGGAAAAACTCCATTGCCTTTAAGAGGGTTCTCCGGATATCCAATTTGATCCCGAGAACTGCTGTCCTGGAATTCAGGCTCATATCAAAAGGCATCTGGTACCCTGATAAATCGAAATCAATGATCAGCGCCGGCAGGAATAAAAGCTGAGAGTCTGGGAATTTTTTAACTGATTCAACAATATTTATTCCAAGACATATTAATAAATCCAGACTAACATCTTCGTATTTTTCAACGATGAGGCTGTATTTTTCAGGAGGATATTGATCTGCCTGATATCTCTCGGTTTCCAGATATTCGGTATGAAGATTGTAAGCATCACCAAACGCCGTGGTGAGTTCCGTTCTGATTCCATCCAGAATGGGTTTGTAGGCAGGTGTTGTTGGAGCCAAAGCACAAAGTACCAGGATGTTCTTCTTCCCATTGCCGGGATTCTCCCCCCTGACAATACCAGGATAAAGGATCAATGCTGAGAGAATCAATACATACAGAATACGCATGGTTCATTACCTATTTCAGGAAAGTTTCTCCAGTTGTTAAAGATTTTCCATAATTACGATTGATACAGAGATAAAAAACCCGAAAACCGTAGCCACACCCGCAGATTTTTTTCCGTGTTCATATGCTTCGGGCATCATTGAATTGGCGAGCATCATCAGAATGGCCCCCCCTGCAAAAGCCTGGATAAAAGACAACCAGCGGTCGGAAGCATTTGCAAAAAGTGTAAAGCCGGCAACTGCAGCACCAGAACATACCAAAGCAATGAACAGCCAGAGCAGGATTACTCTTCTATTACTCCAGCCTCCTGCCTTCATTCCCGTGGTACCGGCTATGGCTTCAGGGAGGTTGGAGATAAAAATCGCTACCAACATCGCCAGGCTTACAGTTCCACCTTCGGACATCCCTAAACCAAGTACAATCGATTCTGGAATCCCGTCAAGAATAATGGCTAAAATCATGGGGATGATCAGACCGACGCTCTTTGGTGCATTTACATCCAAACGATGATCTGCGCCAAATTTCCCAATCAGTTTATCGGCCAGGTAAAAGGTAAATGCACCTGTAAAAAAACCAAAAGCGGGAAATCCGGATGCCTTGGAAATCTTAACAGCTTCATAAATTAATTCATAGGAAATAGCCGAGATTAATGTTCCGGCACCAAACCCCATGATGATGCCGATGGCACGGTTGCTTAAGGAAAACCGTGACGCTATGAATCCTCCAATAACGAGCGAGGAGGTTGCCAGTAATCCAATTAAAAATGCATTGATCATGTTCTTCCATAGTTTTAATTGAGACTAACGCCTAATAATTATAGACTCAGCGCCTAAAAACGGAACCCTATCATCACCATATACCGAAAACCGACATCAGCTGTTCTCACCGTACCTGTTTTTTTTAATTCTCCGGAACCAATCACACGGTCATACCCGGGTATTTTTTCTGAAAGTATCGAATTCAGGGCGTCGAAAAATGCATCTTCATCCTCCGGGCTCAGGCTTGTGTTGAGCCTGGCATCTAAACCATAAATTCCAATTCCCGGTCCCATGAGCAATAAATCGACCGATAACCTGTTCCAGAAGACAAACTGGTACCCCAGTTCAAAACCAATTGTATGAATCATAAGCGATAATTCAGATTGAAGCCCACCCTGGTAAGTATCTGAATTAATGCTCCAGTTATTTGTGCGGTTAAAGTAGTTATATGAATAAAAGGGGCCAATGTATATTCCTCTCGGAGCAGGGTATTTATTCTCACCTTTCAGATAAAAACGGTAATCGCCCGAAATATGAAACCCCCGGTCTTCATAGTCTTTAGAAAGTAGTCCAATGGTTGTGTCGGTGTTGCTGAAGGTAAAAAGAGGGAATGAGGCAATCCCAACATTGATCGAAAAGGACTGATTGGTTCCGATCAGCCTTTCATACCCGAGTTGGAGCGATTGCGTTCCGAAAATCAGGGGATTGGTGATATTAAACCTCACCGTATTTTTATAGGCAGAGTCTTTCTGGGCATTAGAGTTTAGTGCGGAAAACAGAAGGACTATGAAAACCATGAACCTTAATACAAGGGCTGTATAAGGAGTATTATTCCCGGAAGATTTCATATGGAAATTTGATTTATTAAAAGTACAATAAATTGGAGATTAATTTTCCATCTATACTTCCGAAAACTGGATGACGACTTTTATATCATCAGGATTTCTCTCCAGGGCCTTCATGAAATTTTCAGGTTTTTCCCTGCGCGTGATAAGCTTTGACAGCCAGGCATGATCGGCTTTGGCAAGGGTTAGTCCGGCCCTGTACCACTGTCGCTTATTGGCATTTACGCTACCCACAATCACGTTATTTCGTAATACAGCTGCAGCTGCAACATCGGCCAGTACGCCAGCGCCTACTGTACCTCCCTGTCCGACTCCTGTCAGGCATAAGATCCCGCCCGACCCTATTTTATGAATGCAATCGGCGATAACAGACCCGTCGAGCTGATCGGGTTCAGGCATTTCCATAAATCTGGCCGTTCCCGGCTTCTTTGGTTCAAAAGTGATAGCTTTCATAGATATGGTTTACTGATTAATAAGGATTTTTCCTAGTTGAACCAGTTCTTCCTGCGAAAATAGAGATACATCCCTCCGGTAATAAGTAACATCACTCCAAGTGCTACCAAATAACCAAACCTGAAGCTCAGCAATGGCATAGACCTGAAATTCATGCCCCATACACCTGCAAGGAAAGTAATCGGCATAAAGATCATGGACAGAACAGTAAGCCTCCCGAGCCGGCGGTTTGTCCGGTCCTGGGCGTACATATCAAGAAGTGACCGCATGACCTCAATGCGATGTTCCAGCCAGTCCAGTTTTCTGTCTGCCGAATTTAGATTTGCTACCGCCCAAACGAGATACTCCTGCGTATTTTCTGAAATGATAGAAGCTCTTTTTGAGATGATAATCGCCTCGATAATGGGCAATTGTCCCTGGACAATGGATACAAGGGTCAGCAATTCGGATCGTCTGTCAGAGATCTCCTCAATTTTCACCGAATCGGGATCACGGTCCATTTGTTGTTCCAGCGCCAGTATCCTGTCACTTAACTTGCCGGCTTTTCGCAGACAATCCAGTGACAAACCCATTAGCAGGGAGGAGATGATTCCTGCGATACTGCTATCCGGCAGCAGGTCTGCTGAATCCTGAAAAGTGATGGTTTTTTGAAACCGTGCCATGTTACTGCTTCGGATGGAAAGAAGAAAATCGTGACTGAAAAGAAGCGCAAGATATTCCACCGTATTGGTATCCTGAACTTCCATTTGGACAGGGATGACCATCAATGCCTGAGGATGCATCGGATAGAAACCTGGATGATCGCCTGATTCAAGACAAAAGCGCCTGATCAGGCCCTGCACATTGATTTCATCCAGTTTCTCCTTCAGCTCGCCGGTTTCAGAGTCCATCAGGTCAATCCAGATTAATGCACTTTGTTTTCTGATTGCATCCACCGCAAAACTGTACTCGCAGGGCAGCAGTCGGGGACCGTCAGTTATCTGGAAACAGTTTAATTTCATAGAATATTAATCTATATCAGGGTTGTAAATACTGCCAAGAATTCCATGGGTGATACCGATTTTGATGTTGATGCGGTAAATATTATCAGTGTATTTCAAGCCAGCATCTTTATTAGGCTGTGTATATTGGGCATGATAAATGAATTCAATCCTGATTGGAGCTGATTTCATAACATATCCGATCCCTCCCCGTATCCGCATGGGATCTACCAGCCCTTTATCAAAACGGATATAGGGTTCAATATCAGCAAGCCCATAGAAATGCCTTGGCTGCCATGCATTTTCTCTGGAAGAGAGAGGAAACTCGACCCCGAATCGAACGCGCAGGCGGCTGTAATTGTTCCACTCTTTGGTTTCACGATCCTGCAAGGCACGGTATTCATAGCGGGTGAAATTATAGATATTCCATTTAATTTTATTGGGAAGAAACAGTTTAGCACCCGTAAATGGCCGAATCTCCAGTTGATCGGATTTGCTTTCATTATTGGTATAAGACCCTATAAGGCCTCCCCACAACTGCAGCCATTTATAGGGGGTGTAAGTTGCACATGGCCAGCCCAGGTAATATACCTGGTAATTTTTTTCAGGATTCCAGACATAACCAAGGTATCCAAAACCTCCCCATTTATCGGTAATCTTATGGCTCGGGAACAGGGTGATCCTGTTTTCATTACCTATATCGTCCTGTGCCAGTGAGGACAATGGTTTAAAAACAGTCATGAATAAAAGAAAAACAAACAGCAGGAAAGTCAGATTCCGTTCAGATTTCATGGAAGTATATATGCAATAACAAAATTACAGGGTGTATTGGGGAATGCAATAGTGATTAATACGTATTTTAATGTGGTTGGAATTTTCTATTCATCATGAAGTCCTGACAGATGATTCTTTTTTGGGATTCCCTTCCCCCACCTGTACTGCCAGATCAATCCGGCTACATCATAATCACTTCCTGTGCGGGTGGAGACTCCTGTACTGAGATTTATTTTAAGTGAATGGTGAAGATTCAAAGGAATTGCAACCGTCAAACCTAATCGTGAATTCTGTTGAAGATCATCGCCTTCCAATCCGTTAACAGTAGTATGTCCGCCCCAGTAGTAGGTCGCGTCAAGTGCGGCCCAGATGCCATTTTTGAAATTATAGTTCAGATGCCCCTGGATTGAACCGATAGGAGCCTGCGATCTTGTCTTACCCTGGTAAAAATCATTATTTACAGTATAAAACTGCGCTCCGCCCGTCAGCTCAACCATCAGGCGTCCCAATGTTTTAGATATACCAAGTTCAGGTTTAAAAGTAAACCTGTTGGTTCCGAGATTGACCAGCCTCAGCGGATCATACTGACCAAGCGGAAGGAAAACCTGGAGGCTGGCTCCAACCACAAAATTCTGTTTATAATCTTTAAATCCTGAAAGCGGCAGGGGAGGCGCCCCGATAAAATTGACACTCATCCGTATCCTGGGATCGGCTAATCCTGATACATCACGTGTAAGGGTCTGCCCCTCATATTCTGCAGAGCCGGAAAGCCATCCGTAGGGCATTATCAAATCAACCTTGCCTGACATAGGGCCAACTTTTATGGATCGGGCCCAGGCGTATACTAATCCGTGTATTTTTATATCTGCGTTTTTAAGTGGAATGGTTGGATCAAACACGACCCCCCCTGAAGAATAGCTGTAACCCGCCAGAACAAAATTCATTCCTGTTGGGATGTTTGTATAGGCCCGTGGTTCAAGGTCTTGTGAGTAAGAATATTGTGACACAATTCCCATGAAAATTCCCAGTATCAGTACCTTGATGCTACCCATTCTGATTCCTGATTTTCCGGAAATATTATAGTTGCCAGTATTTTTCCACATGTACCTGCCCCATTTCAGTTTTTGTATCTTCCTTAAAGCCCTCCTGACTCAGAATTTCTATCATTGCTTCGCTCATCTGAGGACTGCCACAAATGAAAACATGGGTATTATCAGGATTGGGTTTGAAGCCCCATGTTTTTTCGAGGGCCCTGCTTTTCCAGACATCCTGGACATAACCTGACACCCCTTTCCAGGGAACAGGTTCTTTATCGGGCTGACTGATAACCGGTATGTAAGTTACATTCGCGCGAAGATGTTGCATGGTCATCAGTATTGAACGGTATCCCAGATCCCAGGAGTGCCGTGCGCCGTGAACGATGGCAACCCGTCGTTTGGGCTGGGAACTCAGGTAAGTGCTCAGCATACTGATAAACGGTGCAAGCCCTGAGCCGGTGGCCATGAATACCAGATTGGCCCCCTGGGGTACCTGCGAATCGTCGTAGGTAAACTTTCCGTTTATTTTTGGTGAAAGCCAGATGCGGTCGCCAATTTTCAGGTTGAACAGGCGGGGAGAAAGCGCACCGCCCGGCACCAATGCAATATAGAACTCCAGGAAATCCCGGTTCAACGGGGATGAAGCGATGCAGTACACGCGTTTAATCAATTTTTCCGGATCGGGGAGAGCAGGCTCAGGTCCGGCAAGGAAACAGCGGGATGCTGAACCTGGAAGTCCAAGGACAGTAAAATTACCAGGTACATATTCCGGTATTTCCCAACCATCAGGCACAACCTGCAAAATCATTAGCCACGGAGAAACCTCATTCCTCAGTGTGACTATCGCGTTTAAAACTGGTTCATCCATTTTATTTTCCTCCTCTTTTATATTCTCAATTCTTCCCTTTGAGCCTGACTGGATTCAGCATGTACTTATTTTTCATCCGGCACCTGTATGAATGTAAAGTCATTCTTGTCCTGCTTTGTCACAACCTTAATAAAATCTACTGGTTCGATCTTCGCAACAATGCATCTCCTTCGCTCTCGCTGTCGAAGTGATATAGTTTGGCAATAATGATCCGTTTTGCAAGAAGACTGCCGGCTATTGAAGCAGCAAAAGCACCGATTACAGGACCAGCGATATAGATCCAGAATCCGTCCCAGTAACCTGAAATAACTGCCGGTCCAAGGCTCCTGGCCGGATTTGTACTGGTGCCGGATATGGCCGCTTCGAGAGGGACCATGATTGCATACAAGAAGGGAATCATATACGGAGTAAACTGCCGGATACTCCTGAATCCGATAAACACTACAAGGAGGATTACAAGCATAAACGTTGTAATTATTTCGCCCAATAATGCTGCGTTTGCAGAATAACCTTCCCCCGGGAAGGTGGCTCCGAATTCGATGCTCCTTCCCATGCTGCCCCATATCAATAAAGGAAGACAGCCTACGATTCCGCCTGTCAGCTGAGCCAGAACATATGTAATTGCAAGACGTCCTTCAATTTTCCGGAATAGCCAGAATACCATTGTTACGGCCGGATTGATATGTGCTCCGCTGGTTTTCCCTATCCAGGACAGGGTAACAGCAGTGCCAACTGATCCAAACAGGAACCCTGTTATTACCTGCCTTATTTTCACATTGGGAATCAGCTGTGCCATCGGGCTGCCCGATCCGAACATAAAAATTACAATCGACAGTCCACCCAGCAATAAGATTGCAGTACCGGCAAATTCAGAATAGAAGAATTTTGAGCGGTATTTAATGTACCTCGCATTATTCCGGTCTTCAGCTTCAGTTGACATATCAGATAGATTGGTATTTAAACTCCTGTTTTTTATCATTTAGCCATCTGTACCGGCCTGTCAGCCCTTATTCTAGAGCAGGAAGGGCATAATTCACGATCCATCAGAGCTGCCATATGCTCCGGCACCCGCTTGCTGATGAACTCGCTGTGTGCAGGTGTCTGGGTGCTAGCACCGCATTCGCTGCAGGTAAGCAAAGGTTGTTCACGGACCACTGTCCCTGTGATAATGGTGCGCCGCATACCATCTTTGTCTTCGAGTGAAATGGCTCCTGTCGGACATACCTGTGTGCAGGCCCCGCATCCGATGCAAAGCTCTGCCGGCCTGGTGTAGTCAAGATGTGCCAGCCGGCCTTCCATGGTGTCGGCCATTCTCAGGGCATCGATGCCCATCTCACTGCAGGTGACCATACACAGCCCGCACCCGATGCAGATGTCGCAGCGAAGGCAGCGGCTGGCTTCATTTATTGCCATTGCTTCTGTCAGTCCCTCCTCGATCTTTACATAGTTTCCTTCTCCCGAAGTCTCTTCAACAGTTTTTTCAGGCATCATTGAACGCCGCAGATGGCTCCGGATGTCAGCATTCACAACCAGGGGACCCACATCAGTGCGTTTAACCGGCTTTCCTGTGTCTTTGTCAGCTGATGAGTTACTGAGCCACGCATCGATGGAAGCTGCCGCAAGTTTTCCCGACCGTATGGCTTCCACCGCGGTACGGGGTCCGTGCTGACCGTCACCGCCGGCGAAGACACCCGGCACACTGGTCATTTTGGTCAAAGGGTCTGCAACAACGAATCCCCTGTTGTTCTCAACACCGCTTCCTTCCAGAATTGTCAGATCGGTACCCTGACCCACGGCGAGGATCACGTGATCAGCTTCGAGAGTAAGCAGACGGTTTGCATCAAATACCGGGTCGAATTTACCTGTTGCATCCTTTACCCGTTCACAGTATTGCAGCACAAACCTGCCATCCTCTTCAATGCGTACGGGTCCCCATCCTGCATGTATCTTAACACCCTCGGCCACGGCAAGCTCAATCTCATGAGGACTGGCGGGCATATCACGACGTTTTTCAAGCGAGGTCAGGTCAACATGGCTGGCTCCCTGCCGCAGCGCTGTGAGGGCAACGTCGATTGAAACATTGCCGCCACCTACAACCGCCACGCGTGGTCCCACACGAACAGGTTTGCCGCTGCGTACTGCCCTTAGGAAGTCGATACCTCCCATTACAAAAGGTAGTTCGACACCTTCAATCGTAAGAAGTCTTGTCCGCTGAGTTCCCAGTCCGACGAATACTGCATCGTAATCCTTACGGAATGACTCAAGGTTTGCAACAGGTGAGCTGGTATGAATTCTCACTCCGAGGGCACGGATCTGGTCGAGTTCCTTCTCAAGAAGTTCCGGAGGATTACGGTAGGCGGGAATACCGTATCGCAGCATGCCTCCTGCAAATTCCTGAGCCTCAAAAATATCTGTCTCGTGTCCGAGAATTCTCAGATAATAAGCGGCAGTGATTCCTGCCGGACCGGCGCCGATTATTCCGACCTTTTTTCCCGTGTCGGGAGCGATGTCAGGTTTCGGATAGCCTCCTTCAGCAAGGCAAAGTTCAGCTGCCCTCGACTTCATGGGCCTTATGAAGACGGCGCCGTTCCCTCTCTTTCGGACACATGCCGATTCGCATGGAGCGGGACATACAAGTCCGCAAGTAAGAGGAAATGGATTATCCTTCCTTATAACTTCAATTGTGGAACGGTAATCTCCCGCACCCAGATGAGCCAGAAAGCCGGGTATATCTATATTGGCAGGGCAGGCATTATGACAGGGCGCGGGATTTCTGACAAGGCAGAGATTTTCAGGGCAGGAAATATTATTTGCATGGTTCTCCCATTGATTGCGGAAATAACGTAGCGAGCTGCCTAGCGTCCAGGCAGCCTTGAGCCCCTGTGTGGCAAGCCTTACCAGTATTTCTTCAAGAGCTGCAAGATGGTCGGGGCCTCCAAGTGCCAGAGAGATCTCCGTTACCAGCCTGGCTGCCCTGGCCAGTAATGCCCGTACTTCAGTTTCCTCATTTTCGGCAAGCAGCCAGTGGCGGTAGAGTGCCCGGCGTGTCTGCTTCACGAGGCAAATATTTCCGGTCATAATCTTAAGGGTGGAAGGCACCGGGATGATACCTGCTGAAGCAAACGACATCGGATCGCAGGCTATGTCTGCGTTTGAAAGGGGGAGAAAGCCTCCCATACCGTCGTCGAAAACTGCGACAGATTCCGAAATGTCAGTATCAACACCGCCACCCCATTGTTTCAGTTGTCTGAGAAGATAACCTGTCCTGTCAATTTCGGTAACGCCTCTATCCTTCATTCCCTTTCTGAGAGTAATCAGTGAAGCGTTTACATCCTCTTCTCCTCTGAAAAGAAGGGCTATTCTGCACCATGTCTCCGGGTTATGGACCAGCCTTTTCCTGTCGTTTAAATAACTTTCAGTAAAGCAACCGGCGGAGCAATTGCGCCGTACTTCAATTTCACGGCCCGGAGTTGATATATCAGCGATCTGGCGAATGGCATCCACTGCATTAAGAAATGCAGCTTCGTGCCCGTTAAGCTCAGATGGAAGAAGCAATTCAATTTTCCGGCTGTCGCGGAGGCCAACGGCTATGAGCACTCCCTCTGCCAGGAGCCATGGGGCTCCATCCAGTACAGCAGCATTGCTGAGCTCCCCGGGATCCAATGCGGTAGCGTCGATAACCAGTTCCGAAGGACCGTGGCCCCTCATGAACTGACGCCAGGCAAACGAAACCGGTTCACCGGAAGAACTGCATTCTGCAAGCCCTGAATCCTTAATTATCTGTAAACGCTGGACCGGCGTCAGGGAAAGTGCCTTCGTGAAAGCCGGAAGTGCTCCGGCAAGGGTCTGTGCCGGAGGAATCGCTCCTGACAGGGTGGCTGCACCCTGGTCGAGCCACAAAGGGAGAGTAAGATGATCGCTCATGGCTGCCTCCTTCCAGGCTCGGGAGACTCTGCAATTAGCTGGCGTGCATATCGTTCTCGCCTTGGGTCCTCCAATTCACTGGTAACACCGAAGGAAAGGCATCCGGTTACGCATTTTGTGACACAGGCCGGCTGCAATCCGTCATCGATACGATCCATGCAGTAATCACATTTAACAACCTTTCGGGTCATAGGGTCCCACTGCGGAGTGCCCCACGGGCAGGCTGCCATGCAACTCTTGCACCCGACACAGAGGCTTGACTGGACGAATACTATTCCATCCTTCTCGCGCCTTTGCATCGCTCCTGTCGGACATGCTTTTATACACCAGGCCTCTTCGCAGTGAAAACAAGGCATATAAACAAACCTGATTCGTGGCCTGCCTGCAACCTCTATAGGTCCGGAACTGATTATTTTGCAGGGAGCCGGTCCGACTCCCAGATTCTTATTTGTTTTACAGTGCACCTCACATGCTTTGCATCCTATGCAGCTTGCATCATCATGGGTCAGGGAATACTTGCTCATTTTAAACCTCCTTTCTGTGCAACCGGTTTGACTGTAATAATAGTCTCGGTCATGGCGCATCCGCCGCCGGCAGGGTCGAAATCATATAGTTTCCCATGCTGCAGGCGCTGATCAGCAACTCCCACTCCCCGTGCCCGGGTTGCAAGGGGAACTGTGGCACCAAATCCATGAAGCATAAATACTGCTTCTGGATGGATCCAGGGCGTCACCATAGCTTTCATAATACCTGTATAACTTCCTCCGCCGTTTACTTCCACCTCATCTCCATCCGAAATTCCGATAGCCCTGGCACGATCGGGATGGACCCATAATACCTGTTTCGGGGAAATTTCGTTCAGAAGGGGATTGTTCAGCGACTGACCGTGTGCCAGTGTTGCTGTTCTTCCCATGAGCAAATTAAACTTGTTTCCTGTTGTTGCTTCCTTTGATTTGTATGGAGGCAGGTTTTCCAGCCCTGCTTTCGTGAGTGCCCCGCTCTCAAACTCAATTTTACCTGAAGGTGTAGGGAACTTCAGTTTTTCACGTGAGATCAGTTCAGGTTTCCCTGCCAGTGCGACAAAACCCGATTCACGCATATCTGCTACTGTTACTCCTGTGCCATCAAGCTGGTAGTTCCATAACTCTTCAATGGTCTGGAAGTCCAGGATGTCCTTAATACCCATGCGATGAAGTATCTCCCTGAATATCCACCATGCCGGACGGCTGTCGAAACGGGGTGCAATTGCCTGGTCACGCATTGCGAACAATGGGACAGGACCATTCATCTGGCACAGGATATTTGCTCTTTCAAGATAAGTTGATTCAGGCAGAATCACATCGGAATACCATCCTGTTTCTGAATATCTTACATCAATGGAGACAAGCAGCTTCAACTTATCAAGTGCCTTTTTCGTGGCCTCAGGATCTGGCAGTCCCGTAAGCGGGTCATGCCTGTAGGCGAAATAGGTTCCGATGCCGTACGGTTGCCCTGTTTCCATTGCGGCAATAGCCTGGTGAAGCATCCCGATATTTGGATCCCATTGAGGTCTTGTGGTTCCTGCACCATCTACCCTCGGTTCATTTATTTTAGGGACCCTTGCAGCCAGTTTGTTAAGGCTTATACGGCCATAATGTTCAGGTGATTTACCCAGGATAATCCCTCCCGGCACTTCAATATTTCCCATCAGGACATTTAGTATCAGTGCCGTACGACTCACATGGAATGACTGCTTATGACGGGCAGTCATCCAGCCGGGGTGGAATATCACTTTTGGTGCATCAGCTGCAATTTCCTTCACAAAATCACGGATCTGATCCGGTGAAATACCGGTATGTTTCTCCTGCCATTCGGGAGTAGCCTCTCTTACTGCCTCTTTCAGGGAATCCATCCCGGTAACATAACTGGCAACAAATTCCTTATCGTATAATTCATTCTTCAGTACCTCGTGTATAAGAGCGAGGTTGAGTGCATAATCGCTGTTTGGTCTCACCTGCCAGTAGCGTGTCGCTTTGCAGGCTGTTATGCTGGCACGGGGATCGATATAGGTACACTTCATACCGCGTGCCAGGGCTGCCATAAAAGCTTTTGATTCCTTGACCATAAGCGATTCGACCAGATTACGGCCATACAGAACCATGTGTTTTGTATTCTGATAGTCAAAGATCAGTCCGCCGGGGCCTATTCCAAAGACAGAGAGTGCGGCATTATGTATGTTTCCTGCGCATCCTGCATCGTGGTTGAAGTAATTGGGCGATCCCAGGGCAGCCACAAATGTCTTTGTCAGGTCTGTAAAAAAGCCACCGCGGTCCGAAAGCATTATTCCGCGACCTCCAAAGGTCTCAATTGTATCCTGAAGCTTATCAGCAATGTAATCGAGTGCCTCATCCCATGTTGTACGACGCCATTGACCACCTCCCCTGGGGCCCTTCCGGATCAGGGGAGTCTGGGGCCGTTCATCATCAAATTCAAATGCCAGTCCGGCGGACCCTTTTGCACAGAGACTGGTTCCGATGGCAGCATCGTGATGATTGCCCTGGATCCAGGTGATCCTGCCTTTTTCAACAGTCACCTCTATTGGACACCTGACCGCGCACATCCCGCACATGCTGTAAACAGTTCTTCGTGCGGTTGTTCCCACACCGGAAACGTTAGGCGCCTTAATTGAATTCATAGTAACTGTCTTTTAAATATCGGAAAACTGAATGACCACTTTGATATCATCGGGCTGTCTTTCCAGAGCTTTCATGAAATTCTCAGGTTTTTCCCTGCGTGTTATAAGCTTTGCCAGCCAAACCCGGTCAGCTTTGGAAAGTGTTAATCCTGCCCTGTACCATTGGCGCTTATTCGCGTTGACACTTCCCACTATAACAATATTCTTTAATACTGCAGAGGCTGCCACATCGGCCAATATGCCTGCACCAGCTACGCCTCCCTGTCCAACACCGGTCAGGCACAGGATCCCGCTTGCCCCTATTTTATGTATACAATCGGCAATTACTTGCCCGACGCCTGTACATTCAATGATAGCGTCAGGTTCGAAATCCAGATCAGCCACTCTGCCTGAATGATATGTAGCACCCAGGTCACGCACAAGATCAGGCTTGAATCCTTTTTCCATCCTGTCGAGGACATGAACTTCCGATATCCCCCACAGTTTCAGGCTCAGGGCAGCAAGAAGGCCTATCGGGCCTGCTCCCGTAACCAGAACAGTTTTCGGTTCCCAGTATGACCGCCGGCCGATCATTCCAATCTGCTCCATTGCTTTTGTTACAACAGTTGTAGGTTCAAGAAGAACACCAAGTATACCCAGTGATGAATCAACCTTTACTGCATACTCAGGTTCAATTCTCCACCTCTCCGACATATATCCGTGAATTTCCTTAATTCCTCTTTCGGTATACAAGCCGTTTCGGCACATATCCCATTCACCGACTGCACAATTCGGACATGGAACAGGATCGGGCCTTCTTACAATTCCTACCACAAGGTCACCTTTTTTAAATCCGGAGGCTGTACCGGGATCAATCACGCGGCCCAATGATTCATGACCAAGTATAAGGTGCTGTTGTCCGGGAGGGGCCCATCCGTATTTTCCCTCAGTTATTTCAACATCGGTACCGCATACTCCAACTGCAATACCTTCAACAAGAATGGATCCGTCGCGTAAATCAGGCTCAGGCATTTCCATATACTTTGCTGTTCCGGCTTTCTTTGGTTCTACTGTGATAGCTTTCATATTTATTGCATGATTTGTTTATGATTAATTTGAAAAGGTCTTGATGTCCGGAGACCGAAAAACGTCTCTTAACTTATATTATCGTCTTTTATCTTTTATCTTTTATCTTTCGTCTTTTGTCTTTTGTCTTCTCCAGGCTGCTCTTTAAAGCATCTGTTTTCCCTGATTTCAATAAATCTTCAGCCGACATTTGTGCAAACAAATGCATTGTCCGTGCAATTGTGCCTGTCCATCCTGTCTGGTGGCTGGCTCCTATCCCGGCGCCGGTATCTCCATGGAAATATTCGTGGAATTGTATATAATCACTCCAGTGCGGATCCTTCTGGAATTTATCTATGTTCCCGTATACAGGTCTGTGTCCTGATTTATCTTTCAGGAAGATGGAGGAAAGCCGGTTTGAAATATCTTCAGCAACCTGGTAAAGGTTCATCATTTTCCCTGAGCCTGTCGGGCATTCAATAAGGAAGTCATTTCCATAATACTGGTAATAATTAAGAAGAGCCCTGACGATAATTATGTTCACCGGCATCCATATTGGGCCGCGCCAGTTTGAATTTCCTCCGAACATGCCATTATCTGAATCACCAGGTAAATAGGATACATTATATTCAGTACCACCGACATTTATTGTGTAAGGATGTTCTCTGTGGAAGCGGGAGAGAGCCCTGATTCCATACTGGCTCAAAAATTCCTTTTCGTCAAGCATCACAGTCAGTACCCTTCGTAAATTTGTCTCATTCAGAACCGATGCAAGGAACCTTCCATTCTGACCCGGTTTGCCTGGATTATGGATAAAGGCTGTTAACTCCGGTCTTGTTGAAAGGAATTTTGATATTTGGCGCCCAACCTCCGGATATTTTTCCCTCAGCTCCCTGTTATATACAGTGACGGCACACAAAGGAAGCAGTCCAACCATAGACCGTACCTTAAGCCTCTGATTCCTGCCGTCCGGCAGGCAAAGGACGTCGTAAAAAAAGCCGTCCTGCTCATCCCACATACCTCCGTCCTCATCTGACCTTATCATGGAGGATGATATCCAGAGAAAATGTTCAAATAATTTCATTGAGATATCGACATAAGCCGGATTAGTCATTGCCAGTTGTATGCTGATTTCCATCATGTTCTGGCAAAAAAGAGCCATCCATGCAGTGCCATCAGCCTGTTCGAGGTACCCGCCTGTCGGAAGAGCTGAGCTGCGATCGAAAACGCCTATATTATCCAATCCCAGGAAACCACCTTCAAAAGCATTATTACCGGCCCGGTCCTTCCTGTTCACCCACCAGCTGAAATTCAGCATCAGCTTGTGGAAAGAGCGTTCAAGCCATGCGATATCAGCTTTCCCGTTAGTTGCCTTTTCAAGAAAAAAAGTGAATATTGTCGACCAGGCATGAACAGGAGGATTGACATCTCCAAAATTCCATTCATAAGCCGGAATCTGTCCATTCGGATGCTGATAATCTGCACGCAGCATTAATTCGAGCTGCTCCTTTCCGAACTCCTCATCAACAAGGGTAAGGGCAGTCACATGAAAAGCCAGGTCCCATGCCGCGTACCAGGGATACTCCCATTTGTCGGGCATAGAGATAATATCGGAGTTGTTCATATGGTGCCAGCGGTCGTTGCGCATAGCACGCTGATTTGGTTTAGAAGGATTGACGCCATGCTCTTTAAGCCATCTGGCAACATCATAGTTGAAGAATTGCTTCGACCATAACATGCTTGCAAGGGCCTGGCGCATAACGTTAGCTTCATCTGCTCCAAGGGAAGATGGAATGACAGTAGCATAGAATTCATCAGCTTCCTTTAGACGCGATTTGAGTATCGTATTAAATTCGGTTATGGACTCAGTTGCTGATACCTTCTTTACAGATTTCCTGTTCGCATGATCAGTTTTCGTCAGACGCAGATTCAGGATTACCGATTTACCTCCCTTAATATCAAGAATATAATGAGCAGCTGCCTTAGTACCCGTTTTTTCAGGGTTAACGGCATCAGTATTACCCATTAAGTAATTATTGATACCGTCCTTTACATAGGGAGTGAAGTTAGGTATACCCGAGAGACGTTCGGTATTGGTTTCATTGTTCGTGAATAGAAGGTCATTTGCTCCCATTGCACTGAATAACCATTCCCCAAGATCCTTATGTGAGGCAGCAATAACACCGGATGTCTTATCGAGGCTGACTTCTTTCAGCAAAGGGACATCATCTTCTTTAGTGTCATGCCATGTATTCCGGAACCAGAGTGTTGGTAAAACATGTAAAGAGGCGGCCTCAGGTCCACGATTAAAAACTGTTATGCGGATAAGAATGTCTTCTGGCGATTCCTTGGCATATTCCACAAAAACATCAAAATAGCGGGTTTCATTAAATATGCCTGTATCAAGTAATTCATATTCAGGCTCAAATTTGCTGCGCCGGCGGTTTGTACCCACTATATCATCATAAGGATATGCCTTATGCGGGTACTTGTAAAGATATTTCATGTAAGAGTGGGTGGGCGTCGAGTCGAGGTAGAAATAGTATTCCTTCACATCCTCACCATGGTTCCCTTCGCTGTTGTTTAATCCGAACAGCCTCTCCTTTATAATAGGGTCATTTCCGTTCCAGAGGGCCAGGGCAAAACAGAGCAACTGTTTATCATCCGAGATACCAGCCAGTCCATCTTCTCCCCAGCGGTAAGCACGCGACCTTGCATGATCGTGTGTCAGATAATTCCATGCATCACCGCTCGCACTGTAGTCCTCACGTACAGTACCCCACTGGCGTTCACTGAGGTATGGCCCCCATTTTTTCCAGGGACTCTTATTTTCCTTTGCTTCCTGCAGTCTTTTCTTTTCCATTTTATTATTGTTATATATAACTGGTAATCAAAGATATTAAAATAGCGAGCAATTTATTTTAATACTCAGTTCAATAGTATCAATAGCATTGATCTCTTTTCCTAATTTTATCAGGAGGTCATATGTTTTAATCTCTATCACCTGCTTCAGGATCTTACCATCAATTTTTTCAACGATTCCGCTCTGGAGTATCATGTCAACAAGCTTCTGAGTGATCTGATCAACATCGGTATTATTACTTATCAGATCGCTTATACTGATCTGTAAGTGCTGCGAGAACTTCCTCTTCCGATACATTGTCTTCAAGAATATCCAGATCAGTCAGCCAGTCGGCTATTTTTTCTGCGGCAGCGTCAATATTTATCTCACTGATTCTTTCAACCAGAGGATAAATAAGGTTGTAAATATTATCCGTCCCAAATATGTCCAGTATCTTTTCGTGTATTTTTGCGGCCAGCTCTTCTGCTGACTCTTCTGCGCTGAAGAGTTCTGCAAATTCAGTAAGCTTCTCTTCGAGAAATGCAACAACCTGCGGTTCTGCCATTACCGCCAGGTTATTTATCCATGCTGCTATTACCTGGGAGGCCTGGTCTGCCGGGATTGCCTGCAGGTAGTAAATGAATGATTCTATTCCTTTGGATATTATCAGGTCCATGATGCCGATAATGCTCTCAGCCATATCAGCTGCAGCTTCTGCATCGGTTTTATCACTGATTGATGCTTTTATTGCAGTAAGCGCCGATGTCAGAATTGTTTTAACATTATTCCAGTCAGGCGAGAGTTCAAGTCCCGGGAAATTTGCATTAATTGTATCGACTAGGGGAATAAGCAGATCATCGATTATATCCTGTGCGAGTGCCGGTATTTTGGTAGTCGGTGTGGACCTGAGTGTAACAATAAAGGGTTCGAGCGATGAAGCAAGTGAATCTGCATTAAAAAAGTGGCTTGTTATTACGTTCCCCAGCGTATCGGAAACTTCCTTAACTGAGCTTGAATCAACTTCTGAAAAACTGATCCACGAGGGGTAAATTTTATTGTAAATATTCTCTGTTGAGAATACATTCAGTAATGCCTGGTAGATTGCATCGGACAGTACCGGAACCAGTTTGGGGAGGGCTTCATTTTCAAATTTTTGAAGTATTGGAAGGATTTTATTATAGATATCCTCCATGCTAATGCTTGTTTCGATTTTTGCCGCTATCTGTTCCGCCAGCTCTTTTGCCCTTTGCTCAGGATCATCAACCTTCAGTTCTTCAAGAAGTTCAACAAGCTTATCGTAAACAATTGTTTCCCAATCAACCTCCTTTAGCTTATCGATGATTACTGAAGCCAGCTTTTCAGCGATCTCTTCCGGATTTTGTGCAATTTCATCTATCTTTCCGTGTATCAGATCGTAAAGCAGCTGTTGAATTGCTGCCTGCAACTCCTCATTACCCAGGATCTTTTCGACCACTTTATCGGAAATGTCATCGGGTTTGCCCGAGAGAATAGCATTGGCTATGCCCTGGTTTACAGCATCACTTATTTTGCTGTTTGTGAGGTTGTCCGAAACCAATCTGAAGATCTCTTCCCTTTCATCGTACTTATACTCATATATTGCAGATCCGGAACTGTCGGGATTCAGCTTAAGCTCTTTCTTACTGATTATGGAATAATAACCCAGTTTATTGAAAATGCCGGAATTTGCTGTATCTCTTAACAGCTGTGTTGTTGAAAAATTGTAAGAATAGAATTTCTGCCGGTGGTCATTCCCGAAAATATCAAGGGAGTTATATGTTCCAGGCTGGACCATCCCATTTTCATCAGCAACATTTGCCAGCAGGGGTATGGCCCTCATTTCATATTTTACCTCAACTACAAGGTCATTGAAGCCCCATGTATTTTCTCTCAGCAAAAGTTCGGTCGATTTTACTTTATAGATCAGGTCGAGATCAGGTGTTATCAGATCCTGGTCCTCTTCACATGAAGAAATACATATAAATATGAGTAGGATCGGTATTAGATGTAATCTGGTTTTCATATTTAGGTTCTGGTCGCTTGTTACTGGTTACTTGTCTCTTTCCTCAGAAATTAAACCCGAACCTTATCTCCGGTCCGAATTCGTTTACATCAAATATAAATTCCTTAGGTGCTTCACCTGTCATGTAGTCGGTTGATAGGATCCTGTATCCCAATGACATCTGAAATAATTTGGTGAACCTGTAGCCTGCCGTTGCATGCAGTTGCCATGTAAGATCTGAACCAAGGCCGAATCCACCAATGTCGCCCCTGAACTGAAGCAGCCATTTATCATTAATATCTGTACTTAACCTTGTTATCAGGACAGGATCGAACCATGTCTTGTGATGTCTTCCGTAAATTTCTTCAGTGCCAGCAGGTATTGCATTCACCCTGCCTTCAATTCCGGTTTGCACATAATTCAGTCTGCCGCCGACGCCGACTTCGAGAAAGGGCAAAATCCGGTAGAGGCCCGCTGTTTCCCAGATGATTTGCTTAGCGGTTACAGCTCCCGAGTTCAGGATTATCCCCGGCGTTACCTCCTGGTTAAGATTCATATAAACCAGGTCAGCCGTTATAGCCCACCTTTCGGTCTTTGCTTCAAGATAGATCATGGCACCCATCTGCAGCTTGCTGAAGATATCGCCCGGAGTGGCATCGATGGGCAGAATAAGGTTTTCACCAATGCCTGTCTCTCCATCCATGTAAGGGAACATGAGATAAATATCCGTGAGGAAATTCCACTTTTTCACCGGTTCCGGTTCCTGGGCTGAAACAGGGTTTAATCCTGCGGTGTAAAGCAGGATAAAAAGGGTTGTAAAAACAATTTTAATCTTCAATCTGGGAATTTTAATATGTTACAGAAGAATAATTTACTAAACTAATGTTTTCCTGCCTTCTTTATTTTTTCGGAAATACAAAGATCAGGGCTGCCCTGACCCCAAAGGATGATCCGGCACCAATGCGATGTAAAACTCCAGAAATTCACGATTCGCAGGAGACGAAGCGATGCAATACACCCTATTTATGAGTTTTTCAGGATCGGCAGGAGATATTTCGGATTCGGCAAGAACACAACGGGGTGCTGAACCTGGCAGGCCCAGGGATGTAAAATTTCCGGGTAAATAGTCGGGCAATTCCCAGCCATCGGGTACAACCTGCAATATCATTAACCACGGAGAAACCTCGTTACGCAGGGTAACTATTGCATTTAAAGTTGGTTCATCCATTTGTAGTTATTTATTAAGATTTCGGATTTTTCATTCCACAGTCTGCAATCCGCAATATGCTAATCTCCCTACTTCCCCATACCCATATTTCGAATCCGGGCCTCTTCCCATCCGATGAAACTGGACGGTACCTGAACCCATTCCTCTTCCGGTACCGGCTCTAGGTGAAGCGCACCTGAAGGGCATCCCATACCGCAGGAACCACATCCCACGCACTTGTCCCTGTCGTATACTGAAACCCGGCCGTCAGGGGTCCTTTTCCATTTATGTGCAAAAAACTGGCAGCGTCTGACGCACTCCCCGCAATTGGTGCACTTGTCATAATCCTTTACAACGCGGTAGTTAGATCTCTCAACTGTTTCTGTCAGCTTTCCCAAACGCCCTCCCTGTAATATCGAGCAGCAACAGCCGCAACAGTGACAGCCTCCGACGAACTGAGGCTCCTCTGCTCCCATGGTGAATCCATAGAACCCCTGGATCATCATGGTTCCCATGGCATCAAGTTCATTCCATAGATTAATGGCTTCATCCCTGCTGATCACGTTCTCCGAAAAAGGAACCACAGGCGGCATACCCACGAAACCACATCGTTTGTTAGGCATTCTGCAGCTGTGGCCGTGGGCAGCAACTTTCTCTTTCTTGCACACACAATCGATCACAAGGAAACGGTCGTGCCGCTGAAAGTGTGCGTCAATGTCGTTATGGGGTTCCTTTTTAAGCCATTCAGGTTTAAGCGAACCACGGAGAGGGATTGTTCCCTGCGGGCCGGGTCGTGGAGCAAATATCTTTTCGCCACCGCCCTCGATAACGTATTGTTCATATATCCGGGCAAATTCTGTGCTTTCAGGTTTAACCTCCTGCAGGTATGATTCATACCAGCCAACAAGGAAAGGGAAAAGCCGGTATTTCTTAACACTTTCTTCTTTAGCCTGACCGGGTTTTGACTCCACTTTTCCAAGTCCTTTAACACCGGTTTCAAGTGCTAGGGTATCCGCTTTAACCATGCGCCGGGGTATCATTCCCTCGAGTAATACAGTTACTTTATCGACAGGAAGACCCAGCCGTTCAGCAATTTCGCCGGCAGTCTCAAGTTTCCGGCTCAGTGTACTTGCAACCAGAGCTTCTTCAGGAGAGAAGACCATTTTAATCAGCTTTATTTCCGATCTGGAAGGAGTTCTTGTAAAACCGGCAGGCAGTGCATCGAGTGCATCTGCCAGTTTTTCATATATATCTTCGGATATTTTCAGATTGTTCATTACCAGCTATTTTAGTTAGTTGTTATCTACTCTTCCTGATTATAAACCCTGGCCCAGATAGATACCCAGTGAATGGGCGATCCTCATAAATTCACTGTTGGCGGGTACTGATCTGACCTTGCCAACAGCGTCTTTCAATGGTACAAAGCTGATATCCGGGGGCATGAACGACACCATTACACCATTCTGACCTCCTTTTAATACCTGAACGGAACCAGCCCCGTATGCCATCCCCAGTTGGTGGTCGGTTGCCGTGGGATTTCCGCCTCTTGCCCAGCTGCCAATTACCAGCGGATAGGCTTCGCGTGTGATTGCTTTTTGCAGCCTTGCTGAAACAGTGACAGCAACCTGGCCAGCCTGAATTGTTACCGGCAATCTTCCCGCGGATTGGTTCTTTGGTTTATGAGTGCCATCTGCAAACTTTGCTCCTTCGGCCACCACCACCAATCCATATGGTCTTCTTGCTGATATTTTATCATTCAGGCGGGAGGCCAGATTTTTCAGATCGCAGGGAATCTCCGGCATGAGTACTGCATCGGCACGAACGGCAATACCTGCCTGAAGGGCAATCCATCCGGCATGTTCACCCGGAACCTCGACAACGGCAATTTTACTCGCAGACTCTTGCGGCCTGAAAAGCCTTGTTAAGCATTTCAATGGTAACGCTTAATGCACTGTTGAAACCGAATGATATTGCAGTTGAGGCAATGTCGTTTTCAATCGACCGCGGAATACATACCGTATGCAACCCTTTGGTATGCAGCTTATTGCAAAACTGCCAGCCCCTGACCTCCCACAATTGAAATCAGAGCATCGATATCCTCTTCCTTTAATCTTTTCAAAATCAGATCAGAGAGATCTGCTTCTTTACCGTCTTTAGAGGAAGCATGAAATGGATCGATCCTCGGAGCCTGACCAAGAATACCACCTGTTGACGGATCGAGGTTTTCAATAAGTTCAGGGCTGAGGGTAAGAAGTCCTCCGGAGGGATAGCGTTCCGGGAATAACAGTCCTTCAAAGCCGCCGCGAATGCCAATCATTTCCCATCCTAATTTGCCTCCCGCAATGGCAGCGCCCATTACGACTGCATTAGTGCCGGGAACAAATCCGGACCCGACATTAATGGCGACACGTCTGTGCGTGCCTGCATGACCCAGTGATTTGATCATAATATTAGTCTATTTTATTTTTTTAAAAATTATTGAAAACATTATAATGTACCTTTATTAAGCACTTATGGTTTCGATCTTTTTAGCTCTTGAACCAAAAAATAATGCCACAAAATAGGCGACAATACCCGGCACCGGACCTGCCAGCAGAATCATAAGCAGCATCTTTGGATCTGTAATATTTAATGCAATGTAAACTACCAGCATGGCAGCCGGATTCCGGCTACACATACCAAGCGCCATGGCACTTCGCTGTTCCTTCTTCAGGCCAAAGCTTAAATAGTATGAGATAAGCATTATTCCTAACACGAAGAGAATATGAGCGCCGATTGCAAAACTACCCAGTATCCTGAGAAAGTCAGGAAAGTATAACACAAGTACAAAAAGCATTGCAATAACTGTGAAGATTCCTGCAATGCGCTTAACAGCAGGGAAAATTTTATCGGCAAATCGGGTTGCGTACCACCTTAAGATAATTCCACCCGCAAGCGGCAATAATATCAACAGAAGAAGAGGTCTGGCCAATGACCAGGCATTAACCGTAAGCCCTTTGATCATAAATGGCCCCATTATTGGCAGCATTACCACTGTTGAAACCATGGCTAATGGCATTAGTGCAGCAGCAAAGTCCTTGTCTGAGTTTGATTTTCGTATCAGAATCGGATAGAAAGGTGCTACCGGCGCAAGACTGGAAATAATAAGTCCTGTACCATAAGAACTATCCATGGGAAGAACTCTTGAAAGCACTAATGCTAATGCCGGTCCTGCAATCCATCCCCAGAATAAAGTTAAGATAATTAACCTGTAGTTGCTCAGCGACTTTATGGTTTCAGGCAAATTAAGCTCAATACCCAGCGATGCCAGGTTCGACATTGAATAAATTATAACAACAATATTAAAGATCGTAGCAACTGTCATATTCCATCTATCATACTTGTAACTTTAAATCCTTGATTATTCCGGTCAACGAATCTGAATAATTCCATGCTACATCTTCTTTATTTCTTCGGAAATACAAAAATCACGGCTGCTCTGACACCAAAGGGTGATTTGCTTCCTTCGGGGGCGGCAACCTGTATTCGCGGACCAACCTGAAGCTGAACCAATTGATTGCCGAATTTTGTAAGCCCACCTGCCATAATATTAACATAGGAATTGGTGGTATTTGCTTCCCAGTTCAGTGTAGTTTCTGAATTTACCGTCAGTCCTGCTCCGCTTTTCCAGTTGTAAGTAAGAAATGGTTGCAGATACATTTGGTTTACATCGCTTCTGTCAGCATCGCCTGCAACTGACCAGATTTGATTTACCAGAGCACCGTAAGTCCAGCCGTTCTTTTGTTGCAGAACAATTATTGTCGGGCCTACTCCAAATTTTTTGGTTCCTAAATAATCATCTGTAGCTGTGGGAACCAAAAATGCAGCCCCCACGCCCCATACAAATCCATTTTTTACAACCGCATTTGATATCCATCCGCTCACCAGGGCATCAGCTAGTCCGCTTTGCCGGGTATCCTCACCGGTAATGTCATACTGGGCTATTACGGGCACAATATATCGTGTAATCAGGCTGTATTTTGCATTCAGACTGAAAGGAACAATCGGCTGGATGTTCAGTGTATTTCTGGAACCATTGTAATCGCCGATACCAATATCCATATTATTCTGAAAGGGCAAACTGATTAGCGCCCCGATAGGATTTGCCAGTTTCTTGGCAATCGCTGCAGCATCATCTGCTGCCGGTTTTTGTTCATCCTGTGCCAGCAGGGGAGCAGCAGCTACAAAACAGAGCAAGATGATGTGTACAATACTGTTTTTTTTCATATTTCAAATATTGCAAATTACACTTTTACAAGAGCTTTATCAGCCCGTGAGGCAAAATAGCGGGCTAAGAGCAACCATACGATTACCGGAACCGGAACTGCCAGCAGGATCATCACCAGCACATTCGGATCCTGAACCGGAAAAGCTGCGAAAGCCACAAACATGGCACCCCCATTGCGCGAACAAACACCAAGAGCCACAGCGACTGCGCTGTGCCTGATTCATGCCGAAGCCTAATAAATAAGCTCCAAACGCGATTGTCACAACAAACAAAACCTGTGCAGCCACAGCAAAACTACCAAGCGCCTGAAGCAGTTCCCTCCAATACATTACCATGGTAAAACCCAGTAAAAGCAAAGTTGTAAGGCCTGCCAGTTTTTTTACATAAGGAAAAATAGCTGTTCCCGGCTTTTTCTGCATAAACCATAATCAGAACGCCGGCTACCAATGGTAAAAGTACCGTTAGATATCAGTTGTTTGGCCAATGCTAAACTACTAACTGATACCCCCGGAATTAACACCGGAGCCATTAGTGGCATCAGAATTACAGTTCCCACAACTGCCAGTGGCATCATAGCTGCAGAGATGTCCATATCTGCTTTCGCTTTTCTGATTAGAATGGGTAACATGGGAGCCGTTGGCGCCAGGCTGAAAAGAAGTAAACCGGCTCCATGTGCTTCAGATAAAGGCAGGATTTTAATGATTAAAATTGCCAGTAACGGACCAATAATCCAGCTCCATACAAGGGTTAAAATTACCAGACGCGGGCTGCGTAAGGCTTTCATGGTTTCGGTCAGGTTGAGTTCGAGACCCATTGACCCCAGATTGGCCACACAATAAAGGATAGCTACAATTCCAAATATATCTTTGAGCATTCATCTGTTTATATTTATTAATTCAGATTCAATTCATTCAGCTTTTCCGTCATTTCCCTGCTTCCAGGTTCTTTGCCCGCATTTCTTCCCATTCCTCCATGCTTTTAGGAGTATAGAACCACTCCTCTGCCGATACCGGTTCCAGTTCAAGCGCACCGGGATCGCATGCAATCACGCAAACGCCGCATCCTATGCACTTTTCGCGATTATATTCCGGCATACCATCATCACGGTTACCATCGGTATGAGCATAGGTAGGACAGCGATCGATACAAATGCCGCATGCTGTACATTTATCGTAATCTTTGACAATGCGGTAGTTTGAAGGCTGACTGGGATAGTGGTGGCTGAATACAGCACAGGCATAACGGTCGCAATTGCAGCCGCCTACAAACTGTGGGGTTTCGGCGCTCATCTGAAATCCGTATGCTGCATTGCTTACATGTCCCATTTTTTCGAGTTTTCGAAGAAGCTGGTCAGCATCCTCGCGGCTCAGCACATGTTCTCCCAGATGGTACACTTGATGGCAGTCCTAAAAATCCGCAGCGTTTTAACGGATAGCGGCTGTCATCCTTCCCCAGAGCCTCCATCTCCCTTTTACACACACAATCCATTACCAGGAAACGATCGTGTCGCTTTAAATGAGCGTCAATATCGAGATGCGGTTCCATTGTGGCCATCAGTTCAGGCTTAAGCGAGCCTCTTACCGGAACAACGCCCAGCACACCCGGACGCGGACCAAGGATCCGTTCGCTGCCACCCTCTACCATATATTGATGGAAAAGTTCGGCAAATTCTGTGCTTTCAACCCGCATGCATGCTTCGTACCATCCGATCAAAAAAGGACCAAGCCGGAAGAGCGAATCTTTTCCGGGAGGAGGAGCCGGCATACCCGGGTATGACGGCGGACCTTTCATCCGAACCAGTTTCCTTGATATAAGTCCTGACAATATCACTATTGCATCATCCTCGCTGATGCCGGCACGCCTGGCTATATCGGCAGGATATTCGTACGCGATTGTCATATGACCGGCAAGAGAAACCTCCTCAGGAGAAAACACCATCCTGAGCAGTTTTACTTCCACGCCTGATTTCATCCTGGGAAAGCCCTGAGGCGTTGCATCCAGAACCTGAGCCAGTCGTTCGTATACATCTATTGTCTGATCCTGATTATTCATAATTTTACCTCCTCTGATTGTAAAGTTTTCTTTGCCGCAAAGTTCCCGAAATAAATACCAAGTGATCCTGCGATCTTCAGGAATTCACTGCCGGCAGTTACCGTTCTGACTTTATTGATCACTTCTGCCAATGGCACGTACTGAATCTCAGGAGGTGCAAAAGCAACCATTACCCCATTTTTTGAGGCTTTCAATGCCTGAATAGCTCCTGCTCCGTATGCCATGCCCAATTGAAGGTCTACTGCAGTCGGCGATCCGCCTCTTGCCCATGGACCTACAACAAGCGGATAGGTTTCTCTTTCAATAAGCAACTGGAGTTCCCTTGCAAGTGTTTCAGCTGTCTTTTCAGACGGAATGATAACTTGCTCAGATGCCTCACCTGTTGCAGATGGAGGGAGCGAAACAATGCGTGAACCGGATTTATCTTCAACTGGTTTTTTGAATAGTTTCACTCCTTCGGCCACAACCACTAATCCATAGGGCTTTCTTGAAGAGATCTTTTCGTCAAGTCTCCGGGCCAGCATGTTAAGGTTACATGGTATTTCGGGCAGCAGCACCGCATCGGCAGATATTGCTATTCCTGCCTGTAGTGCAAGCCATCCGGCCTGACTGCCGATTACTTCCACCACAGCGATCTTTCGGGCAGATATGGCCGCCTGTCTGGCCCGCTGCAACATTTCGATTGTAAAGCTCAGCGCGCTGTTAAATCCAAAGGAAACAGAAGTAACGGGAATGTCGTTCTCAATTGATTTTGGAATACAGACTGTATGCAATCCCTTGCGATGGAGCCTGTAAAGAATATCAAGCCCCTGGTTACCAACCACTGAAATCAATGCATCAATGTTTTGTTCCTTCAGCCTTTTTAAAATTTCATCAGAATGATCTGTCACACCGTTATTATGAGTGGTGTCATGAAACGGATCTACCCGGGGTGCCTGACCAAGGGTACCTCCCTGGGAGAGATCATGGAGTGCAACCAATTGCGGGCTGAGGGTAGTAAGTCCACCCTCCGGATAACGATCGGGGTGTAACAAGCCTTCAAACCCATCTCGTATTCCGACAATCTCCCAACCCAGCTGTCCTGCTGCCTGGGAAGCTCCTGTAATGATAGTGTTTATTCCGGGAAGATATCCGGCACCCACATTGATCGCAATGCGGCGGATAATGCCTCCATGTCCGACATGTTTAATCATTTTATTACTTAATTAAGGTTTGTATCAATTCTTTACTTCTCCTGAGTCTCACGGTTAAAAGCTTTGTCAATCATTGCCTGAAAGCGTTTAACCACTTCATCCGAAGGAGTTTTGTAGTCGTCGAGTTCGTAAATGACACCGAGCGATTCATACTTGCCAAGTCCAAAACGATGATAAGGCAGAAGCTCATAATCAATTACATTCTTATATGGTTTAATGAATTCGAGAACTCCAAGTACATGTTCATCATCGGCATTCACACCGGGAATAAGCGGGGTGCGGGCAATAAATTCAACATCGGGGAAAGTTTCATAGGCTTTTCTGAAGTTTGCCAGAATCCGTTCATTGCCTACACCAGTCCACTTCTTGTGCCGTTCTGAATTCATTAACTTAAGGTCATGAAGCATTAAATCTACATGAGGCAGTACTTTCTCAAGAAAGGACCAGGGAGCATTGCAAGCTGTTTCGATTGCTGTATTAATACCCCTGTTGTGAGCTTCCTGCAATAAGGCTGCAGTAAAATCAGGATGAAGCATTACTTCGCCACCACTCATTGTCATACCTCCACCGGTACTGCGGTAGATTGAAGAGTCTTTCTCAACTTCATTCATCACCTCACCAACAGTCATTGTCTTGCCAAACATTTCAAGTGCTCCTGTAGGGCAAAGAGAAGCATGTGAATTATCACAATCTGATGCCAGCTGCCAGTTTACTTTCACCTTTGAATCGTCTCCCTCCACAAAATAAAATGCACCTTCGGGGAATGGAGCTTTTAAGCAAATACCACATTTTTTACCGGTACATTTATTGGGATCATAGGATATTTCCGGCTTTTTACGTATGCTTTCCGGATTTCCGCACCATTTGCAGCGCAACGAGCATCCCTTCAGAAAAACATTTGTACGGATACCTGGTCCGTCATGGCTGCAGTACCGCTGGATATTTAATACAGTCCCTGTTATATCCAATATATTTTTAGTTTGATTTGTCATGATCTTTCCCTCCTTATTTTCCAAAGTAAATACCCAGTGAATCCGCCACCTTAAAAAACATGCTTTCAGCAGGTACCGTTCTTACTTTGTTGATGGCTTCAGCAAGCGGAACGAACTTAACATCAGGCGGGACAAATGCCACCATGGCGCCTTTACTGCCGGCTTCCAGAGCCTGAACAGCTCCTGCACCGTAAGCTATACCCAACTGGCGATCGACTGCCGATGGTGCGCCACCTCTGACCCAGGGACCAATTACCATTGGAAAAGTCTCTTCCGCAATCTGCAGCTGTAAGCCTGTTGCAACAGCCTGTGCAGCCTGGCCTGAGCTGTGAATTACAAATTCACTGTTGGAATCGCTGCTTGCCAGTGGTGACAGTGAAGCTTTGAGTGAGGATACGGGTTCTTCATTCTTAGGCTGATTGATAATTTTTGCGCCTTGCGCCACAACTACCAGACCCCATGATTTTTTGCCTGACATTTTATTTTTCAGGTGTGCTGCCACATTTTTAAGATCCACCGGAACTTCAGGAATCATTACCGCATCGGCGGCAACAGCAATGCCAGCCTGCAGCGCGATCCATCCTGCTTCCTCACCCTGTACCTCAACGACTGCAATTTTATGGGCAGCTTTTGCAGCCAGACGGGCACGGTCGAGCATATCGATAGTAAATGTAAGTGCAGTGTTAAATCCGAATGACACCGAAGTTGAAGCAATCTCGTTTTCGATGGAACGGGGAACACATACTGTATTCAGTCCTTTTTTATGAAGCTGGTAAAGAATAGTCAGACCCTTCCCTCCAACAATCGAAATGACAGCCTCTATCTTCTCTGATTTTAATTTCTTAAGCAGCTCATCAGACATGTCAACTTCCTCCACCATATCCAGTTCATTGATGGTTCGGACATTGAATGGATCAATCCGTGCCGACTGGCCCAGTACACTGCTTGTATTGGGATCCAGGTTCAGGTTCCGGGGATTGATTTCGATTATTCCGCCATCCGGATATTTTTCGGGATGAAGGATACCTTCAAACCCGTCGAGAATGCCCACCAGTTCCCAGCCCAATTTGCCGGCAGCAAGGGAGGCACCTGCAACTACAGCATTTATTCCCGGAATGTACCCGGCGCCTACCATTATGGCAAGACGTTTTTGTCCTTTATCTTTACTCATAATTACCTTATTTATTTGTTCTTATTTCTGATTTTTATTACCCCCTTTCCGACCTTCCCCCAGGGGGGAAGGAGAACAATTAGAGCCTCCCGCGAAGAAGGACGGAAAAGGGGGTCTAAAGAAAATTAAGTAAGGCATGGCAACCGCCATGCCTTAGCTCTGTTTTTAGAAACCATATTACTTCTCGAAACTCTGCAACGTACGTTCAATGACCTCGTCCTGAACGCCCTTTGCCAGTTTGGTGAAGAACGCACTGAAACCGGCTACTCGAACTACAAGGTCGCGATAGTTTTCCGGGTGTTTCTGCGCATCCCTGAGAATGTTGGTGTCAAGTACATTGAACTGGATGTGATAACCTCCATTATCAAAAAGGGTTTTAACAAGTCGCAGTACATTTTCACGTCCTTTGCGGGTTTTCAGCTGATCCGGAGGTAACTTCATGTTCATGTGGGTTGCCGTGTACTTGATGGCATCCTGTGCCTTCGCTGCAGACATCACTAACGCAGTGGGTCCGTTGACGTCAGTTCCCGGCATTGCCGAAAGACTACCATCGGTAAGTGCAACACCGGCATATTTGCCGTTTGGCAGAGCTCCGGTCACCATACCCATCAGGTTGTGTATGCTCTTTGTATAGGCATCCGGCGTTGATTTGATCTCTTTGCTGAGGTAGTTACCACCGCCATCAACATTGTTGAAGGCTGTTAGAATGCTTTCGTATACCCTGTGAGCCATCCTGTTAACTTCAGGAATATCGTTGCCATGCTTTGGTGCTTCATAGCACATCTTGCGTACATTGTCGTATCCTTTGAAATTGGCGTCCAGAGCCTTCTTCAGGTCAGCCATGGTTATCTTCTTCTCGTCAAAGACAAGATTTTTCACAGCCACAAGAGAGTTGGCAGCATCAATACCACCTACAACGATCTGGGCAACGGTATAGTAATTAGCACCGCCATTCCAGACCTCTGTGCCGGTTTCAATGCAACCTCCGGTCAGAAGCGAGCGCCAGGGAACCGGGAGGAAGTCAGCACACAACATGCTGGCAATCCATGCTCCACGACGGAGAACCTCCTCATTGAATAGCAGCTGCTTTTCAAATGCGGTATACAATTCCTCGAAAGTCTTGAACTTCAACGGATCCCCTGTTTTGGGACCGACCTGCTTTTTGGTGCGGGGATCGAAGCCATTGTTCATTACCAACTCAATTACCTTTCCCAGATTGGGCTGACCTTCAACCGGGTGACCGGTCTCATAAGGAATGTAGGATCCCACACAGGCTCCGATACAGGTGCGTCTGGCTTTCTCCAGGGTAAGGCCCATTTTGGAGTCAGCGAACAGATTAAGGGCGCGTTTCAGCATCACTTCGCCACTTACGAACTGAGGCATACCCACACCGGTGCCGATAACATCAAGTACCTTTTCAAGGAATTTGCCGCTCATCCTCTCTGTATATATGCAGCTCAGAGGAGGTTGAGGCAATTGAAGGTAGCCGGAAGCATCGAGGACAAGGTAGTCCATTTCTGCAGTAGCATCTTCGCCATCCTCTGTATAGCCTCCGAGCGAGATGCTCTGACCCAGGTCTGCTGAGTTCTGCAATGCAACTTTCTCACCGAAGTAATAGCCGATTTCGTTCAGCTTGATAAAGAGGTTCTGGAGCATGAAAGTTGCATCCTCGGGACCTATCAGCCCGGCTGCCTTGTCGCGCTGGTAGAAAGGTTCCAGATTCTGGCCCAGATAGGCCTCCGAATAACCGCAGCCGACCTGTTCCAGTTCTGCGCAGATATGACAGAAGAAATGAACCTGTATTGCCTCTCTCAGGTTACGGGCAGGATTCTCGGGCACCCATTCGCAGGTCTCGGCAATTGCGATTAATTCCGCTTTGCGGGTTGCGTTCTTCTCCTTTTTTGCCATTTCACGGGCCAGTTCTGCATAGCGATGAGCCAGGCGGACAATAGCCCTCATTATTATTAAGCTGGCTTCATAGAAGTACAACTTACTTGCATTGGGTAAGCGCATATCAAGAGCGGCCTGTCTTTCCTCAACCTCCTTGATCATGGCAGAGAGCCCTAAGTTATATATTCTTGGGTAGTTCAGGTTACCTCCGCCGCCGGGCCAGTCGAAGAAACTGACGACAAAGCCTGAGTCATATGATGGTCGCGGATCAAAACCATACTTCTTCTCGAAGATCTCGAGCGTGCGGGGCTTCAGTGCCCGTTTTTCCCAATAATCGAGAGCCCACTGGTTTACCCTCTTGTCCTCAGGATCCGTGCACTTCTCAACTGTATTATCGTCCTTCATCCAATCGATGTTCCATTCAGGATATGTGTAGATGCCGTTTACGGTGCCGGCCATGCTGCCAACGAAGAGGTTTTCGTCTATATAGAGCTTCTTCCGCTCCAGAAGGGTTGCCATGAATTTGGCCCTGCGCATAATATTCTGATCACCCTGAGTGGCATTATAAACCTCCTCCATGATCCGAATCCTCTCAAAATCAACCTCAGCCGGAGTGCTCCTGAGTTGCTCCTTCAGCCTGTCGATACGGGCTTTGTCGGCTTTTACTTTAGCGGTGCCTTCATAAGGCTTGCCATCTAATTTTCGTCCCGGAATTGTGTAGTACGGGATACCTGATTCATCTTTTTTCATTTTTTTCTCCTTTTAATATTTAAATAATTGCTTCGGATATTTCACATTTATTATTAATCTGACATTATTATCTGCTCCTATAGTAGAAGCACTTCTGCAAAACTTACAGCTGTACTGGACTGTTTCTCAAGCAGTGCATTCAACTCCTTACCGGTTCTGATCCGGCTGGCAGCAATTTCGAGAAGACCTTTCCGGAAACTTCTGATGGTGTACTTGAAGTTGTTCTGATCGTACAATTCGCACTTGATGATATGATCCGTAAGATCATCACACTCCTGTTTGCACTCATGCCCGAAACCATAAATAACTGTTACACCATCCAATATCTCCTGTGATGTCCATTGTATCTCGCCATATCCGCCGAATTCATTGTGCCATAAATGGCCCCATCGGCCGGTATCGCATCGCCAGCCTGATATAGCAACCTGTCTGGTATCGTCAAGAATACCTGTGCCGGGAGGTACTATTAATCCCGATTCAGTTCCAAGCGCTGAGAACTTACCACTGAGTTCAGGCCAGTTGAAGACCACTTCACGCTGAAACTCCCCGTTCCGGGTAATCCTTCCACACCAGCTGCCGCCAAAAAAATCGCGAAATAATTTTGCTGTTAATCCAGCCATAATTTCAATATTCGATGAGAGTGATTCCGGAACTTAATTTCAACTAAAACCAGTATCAATTCCGGTTAATCAAAGTACAGTACTTTCAAATCCCCTGAAATACTGACGCGTCAGTATTTTTATTAATTTTGATGTTGAAATTTTCATATTATGCTCTTATCCAGTTTATGAACCCCAAACCTTACAGGTATAATATATTTTTCGACCTTATTGAATCCTACCTTCCAACAGGGTTTCTGAAAATTAATCCTGAGGATCCTATTATGTCAAATCTTGATGAACTGATGGATGAGAATGATCAGTACTTTCAACTTTTCGACCTAGGGCAGATGAAGTTTCTGTATACAAGTAAAAGAGTCTTTCAATTGATTGGTGTTACTCCTCAAGATATAAACCCCGGACATTATACACAAGCAGTACACCCCGATGATGTAGAGAGGCTTGGGCAGGCCAGATCACGTGTCTATAAGATGGAGAAAGAAATATTCCAGGCGCAAAAGGGAAGTGCTTTGACTTCATACAGCCTTAGGATGAGGGATCCTGCAGGTATCTATAATAATTTATTTGTTCAGGACTATATGTTTTACAGTCCTATCCCTCACAAGGCAGTATTTATGATACAGGTTGTTTCTAATATAAACTGGTATAAAATGAAGAAAAACGGTTTTCATCATTATGCCGGAAAAGATCTCTCTTTATTTAGATTTCCTGATGAGGACCTGCTGCGTATAAGCCATAATTTGTCTGACCGGGAATTGGAGATCGTCAGGCTGATTGAGTCAGGCCTGAGCAGTAAAGAGATAGCAGATAAAATATTCATCAGCCTGCACACTGTCAATACCCATCGCTCCAATATTCTGGAAAAGTCAGGTAAATCCCATATCTCAGATTTGATTTATGACCTCAAAGAGAAGGGAGTGCTTTAGAGAATTATAATATGTCAAAGAACTTTGTCCCTGGTTCCCGAATAGACCAGGATTTGTATCTACTTTATATTCTTAATTCTGCTTTTTACAGATTCGTCAAACGCCTCCCAGCTCAGTTCAGTACCTGCTTTCATATCTTCCCATACATTTCCGCTAACTGACTGGATTTTTGAAAGTTTATGCCGTATGGCTTCTTTTTTCAGGAACAATTCATTGATCTGATTCTGATAATCAGCTTTTGCCTCAGTGATTGCCCTGTCAGCCAAAACCTCAATATCCTGAATTTCACTCTCCAATTCTCTGATTTTGGAGGCCATTTTGTCGATGCACTCCCTTCGGTTTAACATTTTAAGTACGTCTTAATATATTTTAACTATCTCATTCAAAACTATTCCCTTTCTAAAACTAAAACAATACGGAGGAATCTGTATTTTATTTAACTTGGATTCCGAAATTAATGCCATATTGCTTGGACAACGTTACTGCCAAATATGAGGATTACAGCTTATTCTTTAAGTTTTTCGTAACTCATTCACAGGGTGATTTCAAAGGGATAAAACATGATGATCCATTGTTGATGGAGCTTGATAGTTATATGGAACCCAACAATCAGCTTTTTTACATCATGGATCCGGTTCTCATGGAAATAAAATTTATTAGTAAAGGAGTGTCCAGAATGTTCGGTATCGAACAGGATAAAGTTGCTCCAGGCTTTTTTCTTACAACCACGCACCAGGAAGACCTGAGGAGACACCACCTTGCCCGGGCAAAACTGATCAGTATTGCGCAGGAGATGTATGTGCAGAAAAGTGGTACCAGGATCATTTCAATAAATTTCAGGGGAAGAAAACCAGGAGGAGAGGAGTATACTGATTATCTATATCAGGCTTTTTTGTTTTACAGCAAAATTCCATATGAATCTGTATTTCTAATACTGGTTATTACCGATATCTCAGGTTTTGAAAAAATTCACAAGAGTTTTCATCATTATATTGGGACAGACCCCAAGGTTTTTAGATTCCCTGATGAAGCACTCCTTTCTTCCGGCATTGGTTTTTCTTACACCGAACTCAGGATCATTGAACTTATTGAGGAAGGACTCAGCACCAAGGAGATTGCCGAAAAGCTTTTCAGGAGTCCTTTTACTATCAACACCCATCGGAGTAATATCATTCGGAAAGCAGGGAAATCCTCTATTACAGAGGTAATCCATGATCTGAAAGCACAGGGATTGCTCTAGCCAGCCATTCAGAATATTTTACCACTTCCCGGATCTCATCCGGCTTCCACATATTATCATTACCCGATTCTGACAGATCATTAAGTCGCTTATCCTTTCTGGCTGCTGAATACCGATTGCCATCCATCTTTTTAATAGATCTCCTAGTTCCATCCAAGTTCCTGGTCCACATTGCTGGTCGAAACCAACGGGCAATTGGTGTAATACACCTCTTTTCAGTTCAATGGTACGGTTTTGAGCTTGCCCTGTTTCTTTGCATGTCAATTATAGCAACCATCTCCGGAGCTGTTCTTTTTATTTCAGTTGACATGATCATAAAATTTTAAGCGTATTATGAATTTATAGTTTCGTGATTTACACCCCGTGAAGGATCAAAATCTTGAAAAATAAATTAGGTCTGGTAAAGGGGGGAGGTGATAATTGGTGGTAGGTGTTTATTTAAAAAGTAAATTCCTGCATTGGCCTGGTTAAAAATTGCCTATAAACCAAAGCGGTATTGCAATCCGGTCATGAACTGCTGACGGCTTCCCAGGAACCCATATTCGACTCTCAACATAAAGTGCTTGTTCAGCTGGAATTGGGAGCCGATGATAAAGTTCCACTTGTCTTTCGGGTATTTGGTCAGGGAATACTGAACAGTGGCCTGTTCCTCATCATTCAGTGCACCATCCGCAGCATTCAAAATTTCTCCGGTTTGTTGCAGGACCCTGTTTGCAGTTTCATACTTTGCTTCATTGACAGGATTTTTCTGCTCCACGGGCGTCAATCCGGTCCACCACTCCTCGACCTGGACATTGGCATCCTCCACCTTTATCATGCCCTCATCAACCCTGGCCTGCAGGTCGTCAACAGGAATGACTTCTGATAACAGCAGGGAGCCGTTTGTTTCGGAAGACAGATGCACCCTGAACCCTCCGGCCCAAACCGCGATATTTCTCTGTGGATTTTTAAACTTGAAGGATTTCCCGAACCTGGGGCCAAAAACAAAAGTGAAGACGGGTTTATTTAGGGCACTTACATCGGTCCAGGTCATATTCATATCCAGGGCCATCCATCCCCCTCCGATCCCTATGGTCGGAGTAATTCCAATACCCATTCCGGTTGCATCAAAATTTGCCTTGGACGAGAAGGCCGTCACTTCATTCCAGACATTGGCCGTATCGGGCAACCAAACGCCTGCACTGATTTCAGTGGAAGTTTTGGCTTTCGAAAAAATACCATACACGTTCAGAAATGGTAATAACCATATATCAGGCCTTATGGTAATTACTGAGGCTCCTGACAGCGCATCGTCAAACCTGATGATCTCATCGAGATCATACATGGGACCGTTGTTGAACCCAACAAAAAGGTCACTGATCACCAGGTCCGATTGCTGCCAGAAGTAGTTGATGCTCACCCCGGCCGAGTAGGGAAGGTCATACCCTTTTGCTGTGGCCTTGGCACCCCAGATGGGAAGTGAATAGGGGTATGGCTGGCTCTTGAGGGTGTCTGCCTGTGCCTGATTCTTTTCACCAACTACCTTATTTGTATAAACCTGTCCGAACCCCTGGTTCAGGAGAACCAAAGACAGTCCAGTGAATAACATTATTCTTTTCATGTGAAACTCTTATTAGTTAGCGGCAATGATAACCAATTTTATTTGATGTCAAATCACTGTAAACCACAGTTAGAAACGAAGTACGTGTTTTCTTTAAAACTTGTAACCTATTCCGGCCATCGCACTGCTTATCCAGCCATCCTTGTACCAGCTGTTTGAGGCATATGCTATTTCATATTCGGCGTTGATGAAAAGATTTTCCTTGACAAACACCATGATCCCAGCCCCGCCTCCGCCGTAAAAACCAAAGTCAACATCACTGGATTCAATGAATCCCTCTTTTTTCAGGTAGGCAAACTGCATACCAAAAGCACCTTTTATAAAACCTTTGATCTTTTCATTGCCCAACATAACTTTAGGCGCGTAGTATACCGGGAAGGAATTCACTGAAATATCGATGGTTTGTTGCCCGATGCCTTCAGAGGCAGAAAGACTGATATAACCAAACGAAATGCCATGCGCAAAAATACCCCCCACCGGATTAAATTCATACAACCCGTTTATTCTCCAGCCGGTTCCTTTCACATCCGTATCCTCGATGTTTGCAAATGCATAACCACCGCTCAGGGTTGCCATGTTTTCCTGGGAAATAGATGGTATTGAAATCAATACCAGGACTACAATAAAAATATTCTTCTTCATGTCAGATAAATGTTTATGTTAGTTCGGTTAAGGTGTTGCAATCTCCTCAATCTCTCCGGGTTTCCAGGTTTGATCATGCCAGGCTTGCAGTGTTCCATAAAGCCGGAATACCATGGTCCACTCCTTTCCCGGGATGGTCCTGATCCAGTTTCTTCCTCTTCCGGGTGGTTCTTCGGGACCGAACCATATATCCAGGGAGTGATCCGGATTAAACCATAGTCCTTTACGGGTACTAAAAACCGATGGCCACGCCTGGTCGGTCTTTATGACAAGACAGGTTTGGCTGTCATAAATCACCACCGACCAGAAATTTTTGGCCGGAATATTCGCCGGCAGGTGAAAACGATAGTTCTTTTCTCCTGAAAGCAGATTTCCGGAATCATCTTTGGACCTGATATGTTCACAGTTATCTTCCACCATTTTCAGGAATCACCTGGATGAGAATATCATCATGCCTGCTTGGGATTTCCATAAGATTCTTTTTCCAGCCGGGTTCGTATTTCTGTAACAGCTTCAAATTGTGTGAGGTATACTTTGCCGGTCAGATCATGCAAAAAGTGAGTTCCTTTCAAGCGGTCCATGACAGGGCCCTTTACCTCAGAGAGGTGGAATGTAATCCCGCTGTCCCTGAGTCGCAGATTGATCGCCTCGAGGCTCTCCAGGGCCGAGAGGTCGATCGTGTTCACTGCCGGACAAAAAAGGATGAGGTGGCTGATCCCGGGATTCGCAGCAACCGCATCATTTATGGTATCTTCAAGGAAACGTGCATTTGGGAAATAGAGGCTTGCATCCACCCGGATGGAGAGGATGCCGGGATCTGTAATCACCTCCTTGTGGCGAAGGATATTGCGAAAATGTTCAGTACCGGGTAACTGGCCTACAATGGCCACATGTGGTTTGGACGTCCGGTAGAGATGCAGGAATACCGAGAGTCCAACCCCTGCGATCAATCCTATCTCGACGCCTTTCCATAAGGTAACAAGGATGGTGACCAGCATGGCGGCAAAATCGGATTTTGAGTAGGACCAGGCATGTTTGAGTGCTCCAAAGTTCACCAGCGACATGACTGCCACAACGATGGTGGCACCCAGGACTGCATTGGGCAGGAAGAACAGCAGGGGAGTAAGGAACATGGTGGTGAGTGCGATACCAACGGCAGTGAAAACACCTGCTGCAGGAGTCTCAGCACCTGCGTCAAAATTTACTACCGAACGCGCAAAGCCGCCGGTGATGGGAAATCCACCCGAGATGGCCGAACCGATGTTTGCCGCACCAAGGGCAATTAGTTCCTGGTCGGGATCCACCCGTTGACGTTTTTTTGCAGCAAGTGTAAGGGCAACCGAGATCGACTCCACATAACCCACAATGGAGATCAGTATGGCAGGAACAAGAATCTTCAGCCACAGCTGAAAGTCCAGTGGGGGCATGGCAACTTTTGGTAAACCCTTGGGGACCTTCCCAACGATGGCAACCCCTTTCTCATCCAGATTCAGGGCTGCAACAATAAGGATGGTTACAATGATGGCCACAACAGGTCCCACTTTGACCAGGAGATCAGCTATTTTTTTACCCATCCCGATTCGGATCAGAAGTGGCTTGAGGCCGCTCCGGACCCAGAAGAGGAAGATCAGTGAACCCACCCCGACGGCTGCAGTAATCATATGGATGTGACTTGCTTCGTGCCAGAGTGCAATGGCAATATCCAGGAAGGTTTCACCATGCAATTTGATACCCAGAACCGGACCCAGCTGACCTGCTGCGATCTGAAGTCCCGAGGCTGTAATGAAACCGGCAATCACCGGGTGGCTTAGAAAGTTTGCCAGAAAACCCAGTTTCAGGAAACCCATGGCAAGCAGGAACAATCCGGATACCATGGCAAGAGCAATAGCCGCTCCCAGGTACTCCGGTGTTCCCTGCGAAACGAGCTTACCCGCTGCAGCGGCGGTCATCAGGCTGGCTACGGCCACCGGGCCCACCGCCAGTGCACGGGAGGTGCCGAAGACCGCATAAAGGATCAGGGGAGCCATGGATGCATACAGGCCCTACCTCCGGAGGCAGCCCGGCCAGCATGGCATAGGCCAGTGACTGGGGGATCAGCATCATGGTCACGATCAGCGCCACAACCATATCGGCACCAAAAGTCTTACGGTTATACTTTGCCCCCCACTCGAGAATGGGCAGATAGCCTTTCAGCACTCCCGTCAGTGATGATTTCCCTTTTTTATTTTCCACTTTTCCGGTTGATTTTACTGTTCCTGTTCTGTTAATCTATGCTGCTTCAGCTGTTATAGCTGCCTTTTTGCCCATAAGGGGGGCAATAATCATGCTGAGGATGAATGACCATAAGGTCCAGATGATAACCATCGCCACCATGTTCGGTGTTACATTGGCGATGGCAAGCACTCCGATCAGGACAGCTGCGATATTACGTGTACCAATTCCCAGGGACATGACTACCCTCTCACCCCTGTTAAGGCCGAATCCCCCATAAAAGGAGATCAGAGCCATCACAACCATGAAATATGGTCAGGGAAAGCATTGCCATGCTGCCTGCGGTAGCCCACATTTGCTTGTAATAGAGCAGTCAAGCAGAATATGACTGTCAGTAATGTAGTCAGGCCCGCCAGCATTTTTACAGGCTTGAAGATCTTATCGGCCACATTACTGGCAAAAGTCTTGATGAATGCTCCAATTAACAAAGGCAGGAGCACGGTCATAAAGAGCGGTTTCAGAAGCGACATGACACTCATGTCTATCCCCTTGACAAGGAGGGGTGCAAACAGGGGCATCAACAGGGATGTGCCGATCGCTGCCACCGGGATGAAGGCTCCGGCAAAGACCACGTCTCCTTTCGCTTTAGGAAGCAGGGGCGGGAGAAAGGGTGCACAGGGGGCCAGGCTCCCGATGAACAACACAATGACATAGCCCGGCTCCAGGGGAATGATCAGGGTGATCAGGTAGGCAACGGCGGGGCCCAACACCCAGCCGTATCCGAACGTCAGGCCCAGGAACTTCAGATTTCCAACTACCCTGACCATTTTACCCAGATCCACCTGCAGCCCCATGCTGAGGAGGTTCGCTACGGTAAAGACAATGACCAGCGGATTGAAAATGGACTGGCAAAACTGTAAGAATTCGTTCATAGTATCAGATCTTAAGAGTTAAACAGCACGATGTGAACGGGCCAGCAGGCTGCCGGAGATGTTCTTTACCTTGAAGCCATTTTGCATTAAAATACGTGTGGCATAGTAGGAGCGTTGAGCTGAACGGCAGAATACCAGTATCTCCTTATCCTTTGGTAACTCACCCATTCGATTGAACGAAGCTGGGGTAAGGGAATATTGATGGCACCCGGAACAGCCTCAGCTTCCACTTCCGGAGGATTCCGGACATCTACCAGAAAGCCTTTGTCGGCATAGTCCCAGTGGCACACAGGCATATCTCCCTCAGGTATATTGGCAGCAATCATCCCGGCAAAGTTCACCGGATCCTTACCGGTTCCAAAGGGAGGTGCATAGCAAAGTTCGGCCTCCTCCAGGTCGTAAATGGTTGCACCCATCTGGATGGCCATGGCAAAGGAATCGATTCGCTTTGGGCACCCCATCCTCCCCTAAGAACCTGCGCTCCGAGTACCAGCCCGTTTGATTTTCGGAATATGAGCTTTATGGGAAGTGTTTTTGCACCAGGATAATAACCTGCATGTGAATTTGGATAGAGATAGATCTTTTCGTAGTCTGTCATCTCCAAGGGCTATCAATTGTTTTTCGCTGATACCCCTGTCTGGGCGATGGCTGCATCAAAAAGTTTGCAGATTGATGTACCTTGTGTTCCGCGGAATCTGGAATCTCGACCGGCGATCACATCGGCAACAATGCGGCCCTGCCGGTTTGCAGGCCCTGCCAGGGGGATAAGGCCCCATTGTCCTGTAACAAATTTTTCACTTCAACGGCATCCCCAACAGCAAAAATATCAGGATCGGAGGTTGTCATCTGGTCATTGACACGCATTCCACCCAGGTTTCCAATCTCGATCCCGGCCATTTTTGCAAGCGAAAGTTCCGGTTTCACGCCAATGGCCATGATCACTACATCGGCGGGATGACACCTTGCCCGATTCAGTCATCACTTCAAGCCGCCCATTTTTGCCCTTTCTGAAATCCGGCCACGCCATCACCAAGTTCAACCTTAATGCCATGCTTGACTCAGATAACGTTCCACAAGACGTGCCATTTCAGGATCCAGCGGAGGCATCACCTGGTTCAGTTTTTCCAGCAGAGTTACATCAAGTCCTCGTTCTTTCAGGTTTTCAACCATTTCGAGTCCGATAAATCCGCCACCAATCACAACTGCACTTTTAGGTTTCGAAATGGTATCGACACCGGTGAATGGATGCACTACCCGTACCGGTCTATGTCCCGGTCGAGCCATTCCCTGATATGCCTGGCATCAAGCACGGTCCTGACTGAGAATATCCCGGGAAGATCAATGCCCGGAAGGGGTGGACGGATGGGTGCCGATCCGGGCGACAAGAACCAGTTTATCATATTTCTCGGTGGTCACTTCATCGTTCACATGATTCTTAAGCTCAACAGTTTTGTTTTTGGAATCAATGCCGATCGACCTCGCAGTTTGCCCGGCAATCGACATTGAAAAGTACACGAAACATCTGTTCTGTTGCCACGAGCAAACTGGACTCCTGCTCGATGGTGCCGCCCACATGATAAGGGAGTCCGCAATTTGCATAGGACACAAAGGGTCCGCGTTCCACCATCAGGATCTCCATTTTTTCATCAAGCCTGCGGAGGCGGGCGGCACACGATGCACCGCCGGCTACTCCGCCCACGATAATTACTTTCATAACAATGAATTAATTTTATTAATTTATTTCTGAACAAATGGAATTTCATCAAGGAGTACCATCCTGATTCCGGTCAGGATATAGTTCTCGATCTGGTAAAACTGGGTGGCAACAATTCCGTCAGAGATTGCTTTTACCTTTTTATAATAGGTGGCGATCAGCTTGTCGGTTTTTTGCTGAAGGGCCATCACCTTTATGGTCCAGGCATCAGCCTGTTCGCTTGTCAGGCTTTGGTACTGCTGGGCATACTGATTCAATAATTCGATTCTCTCCTTGCCCAAAACTTTCCTTTCCGTTTCATATTGGTCGTATAGCGCCCAGAATGCATCTTTCTGGTCCCCGGAAGGAATCACAAATGAGGCTACAATCATTTTTTTATCCATTCCGAATGCGGCCTGAATCAGGTCTACCTCTTCCGTATTGGATTGGGCAAATGCAAAAGGTGCGATAAGCAAAACTGCAATAATTAAAAGGTACTTTTTCATGATCAATAAAATTTAAGATGAAATATTAACTTGTACTTTTCTTAGATTACCCGACTCGTCCGCCTGTACGTAATGGATCAGCCGTCTGGGGAAGTTTTGCCGTGGATCTTTTTTTCCATTCTTCTTCCAGCAGCTCCCTGGCAGCCTGCTCCAGGAACTCCGGTGCAGCCCACTTATTTACATCAAAATTGTTCCTGATGTAGCCATGGCTCAGCATAAAATCCTTCCCGATCTCAACAGATCTGAGGTTCTTCGGTGACAGGTTCGGAACCAGATCAACGCGTCGGATTCCTTCATAGGTATCCTCTACATCGCGATAGAAAGTCTGCTTGTCGAGAATGGCTGCCGCTGCATGCTTATGCTCATTGGCCCAACGCCCTACTTTGATCATGCCTTTCATAAAGGCAACAGCCAGTTCAGGATGCTTTTCAGCCATCTCAACCGTGCAGGTAATGGCTGCGGGCACGTTGGCCACCTGAAGGGTCCAGTCCGGATACCGTGAAAGATCCTCGATGGACTTGAAATTACCGGTTTCTTCGGAGAGTACGCTCAACACGTGGCTCTGGCTGTACATGGCGTCAATGACACCTTTTTCCAGCGCTGTTTCCAAAGGCCTGAATGCAAGGTCATGTTTGTGGTCGCGTTTCAGCCAAAGTTCAGAGGGATTCTCCATGGGAGGGCCCATCATTTCCGGCACATCGTACCAGTCATCCGGATAGGGGAATTCAACGATTTCCACGTCATCGCGGGTCATTCCGTTCATCCGTAACATCAATTCGATACCCTGTTCCTCCTGGATGCCCCACCAGTCGGTTTTAATTTTATTCTGGCTTCGCGAAAGTCCGATCTTTTTCCCTTTCAGGTCAGCCATACGGTAAATATCGTCTCTCGAGCGTACCATCATTACACCTCCTTCATACACCTGGGTAACGCCCAGCAGCCTTGTTCTTCGAATATCGGCATTTACATGAACAGGGGGAAACAGACCGCCAAAACGGATGATATTATCCATGTTGTGGATGTAGTGCGGGTACCAGTCGTTCTCCTCTCGTGCACGCAAATAAAGGTACTGAACGCCCATCTTCTTATACAATTCCTTGGTCCAGCCCAGTTCCTGGTCCACGTTGCTGGCCGATATCAGCGGACAATTGGTATAATAGACTTCATTCCAGTTTAGGGGTACTGTTTTGAGTTTACCTGCCTTTTTTGCATTGGCAATAATTTCATCCATGTTCGGGGCGACTCTTTTTACTTTGTTTTCCATTTTTTTAATATTTAGATTTTTAGATGATCAGCTTTTTTTAACGTTCAAATCAGATGAATTGTCGCTTTCTGAGGTTTGTCTGGCTGAGTTTGTATCATTTGCTTCCTTTTTATTGATTTCTGACTTTCTTGTTCATGATGATTTTGTTTCGGACGAAAGTAAAATTAGATCAACCCTGAATCCGCATCAATAGTTATCAATCTGTATTTTTCGTTACTTTGATTATCTTTACGACGCTTATTGATCCAGCAGGTTAATTATATGGCGCACTCAGACCTGTCAGTGTACGATCTGGTACCTGATTTTATAGATGCTTTTATTGGGGATGGCTTCAGGAAGATTGATCGCAATCATCCTCTGGTCCGGGAAATGGAATCGATCACGGAACGTGATAACCAGTTCTTTCATATGGCCGATCTTATCGAGGCCAGGATTGTCTGGGCCAGCAAAAGGAGCTCCGGGATGATCGGTGTCGATCCCGGGGAACTGAATGCCTACCATTTTATGGAGGCCACCCATCCTGACGATCTGGAGAAACACACCCTGGGCAGGTCAAAGATGTTTAATCTTGCAAACGACCTCTTTAAAGCCCGGGAAGGAAAAGCTTTACTCTCCATCAATATCAGGATACGAAATTCCCGGGGGGAATATCCGGATCTGCTTTTCCAGCTATACTTCTTTTACGTTGCCAAACCCTACAATACGGTCTTTCTGTTCCAGGTTCATACCGATATAGCCTCCATTAAGAAAAAAAAGAACGGATACCATTACTATGCCGGAGATGACTTTTCTTATTTCAGATATCCTGATGAAGCTCTGCTGGAGGTTGGAAATCCGCTGTCGGACCGTGAATTTGAGATTGTCAGGTTGATTGAAAAGGGCATGAATAGCGAACAGATTGCTGAAAAACTGTTTCTGAGTGTAAGTACGGTTAACACCCATCGCACCAATATGCTGAAGAAGACCGGGAAAGCGCAGATTTCGGAGCTGATCTATTACCTGAAGGATCAGCGGATGATGTAGCCGGAGTATTCCACACTTTTCTTAATTTTGACATATTTTTAATGTGTATTAGTGGATATGGCGTTTTCAGTTCCTATTGACTATAATCTCTTTCTTGAATTCATCGACACCTTTATCGGGGATGGATTTAATTCAATTGACCCGGATCATCCGTTGATGGTGGAGCTGGAGGAGATGATGGAGGCAGGCAAACAATTCTTTTATATTGCCGATATTTTACAGATGAAGATCCTGTTTACCAGCAAGGGGAGCTTCCGGATGATCGGTATTGAACCTGATGAATTGAACTTCAATCACTTTATGGAGGTCACACATCCTGAGGAAGTGCCCCGTCTTGGACTTGGAAGATCCCTGGTTATCAGACTGGGTCAGGAACTATACCAGGCTGAAAAAGGTATCAGGATACTGTCCACCAGCTTCCATATGAGAAATCCTTCAGGGGAATACTCGCATGTAATGGTCCAGTGCTACTTTGTCGTTGTATCCCAACCTAAGAAAAGGGTCTACTTCATGAAGCTTCATACTACAGTTGACTGGAATCAAAAGAAAAGAGATAAGTTTCATTATTATCTTGGTGAGGACCTCTCCATGTTCAGATACCCTGACAAGGAGTTATTGGAAATGGGAATTCTATTATCCGACCGTGAATTTGAGATCATCAAACTGATTGCAGAGGGGTTGAGCAGTGAACAGATTGCTGAAAAACTGTTCCTGAGTATCAATACGGTTCATACCCATCGCGCCAATATGTTAAGGAAGTCCGGAAAGGAGAGTACCTCCGAAATGATTCTTAACCTGAAAGAGAGGGGATTGATGTAGAATGCAGCCTAAAATTCATCATCCTCAACATCATAGCCCGAGTCGTCCTTAATGATTTGTATGGCCCTTTCAAATGACATACGGATCAAAAAGATCTTTTCATCCGTCTCAAAGGGAAGAGCGAATACTGATTCCCCGTTCTTGTTTTTGTACTCAATCAAATGCTGACTGAACCCATCGCAGTGCCGGTTCATTCACCAATGGGTCAACCCGGTCCACCACTCCTCTACCTGGACTGTTGCATCTGCCACATTTGCCATTCCCTCATCCACTTTGTCCTGGACCTCATCAAGTGGGAACAACTCTGAAAGCAGAAGTGATCCGTTTGTTTCGGAAGAAAGATGCACCCTGAACCCTCCGGCCGTGGGGCAAGGATTTAACGGGCAAGAAATAACTATCTGGCAGTGATCTTGATAACAAGACCACCGATAAATTCCCCCTGGAAAGGGGTAATGCGTGAATAAACATTTGTTGATCCACCGCTGGAACCATATCCAAATCCGACTCCCTCAAGGACCAGGGGCATCAGCATCGAGGCCTGTAACCTGATCCCAATATTATCAGTGATCCATATTTTTGTTCCCCCGCCAAAGGTCATGCTAAACTGTGTTTTAGAACTATACTGACTGTTTTTCGGAGACCAGACGGCCAATCCTCCTGAAAAGGTGAGAAAGGGTGAAAGTATGCCGAAATCCATTTCCTGAAGTCCCCCGATCTGGATATAATTGGAGCTGAAGGGTATCTTATCGCTGGTCGTACCGGTGATATATGGAAAAAACTGTCCTTCCGTATCTGTGCGGGTATAGGAGAATTCCACAAAAGTGGTGGTGGACAATCCAACTGCGATCTTTCCCCCGTAGCTCAATGCATCATCGATCCGGAAATCACCATCATAAAGCACGGCCTTGCCGCCCAGGGTATAACCTGCAATGGGAGTAATCTCGATAATCTGGGCATTGGTATCCTCCAAAGAGACTATCAAGATCAATAGGAGGGATGCAACAAGAGATTTTGGCAGGGTATTTTTCATGTTTGTCTGATTTTGGCACAAACCTACAAAATATTTCACTTCGATTTAAATGAGGGTCCAAATTGATACCTTTCGCTTATCTTCGTATAGAGGCTTTATTTGCGTTAATGAAATCTGTTTTATACATATCGCTCCTTTTAGTGATCCTCCCGGCTTTTCATGAAACTGTTAGTGCCCAGGTATTTAACGGATTTGAAATTGTTAAATACGATACAAATTATGTGAAGGTTTATAAGGATGAACTCACCCTCAGGACCTATCTCTCCAGGAAACAGAATGGATATAACCTCTCCGGGGGACTCATGTCGCCATGGTTAAAATACAGAACAAACGACAACCTGCTGCTGGGGATCGGATATACTTACAACTTCCTGACGGTTAACCTGGGAGTGAAGTTGCCCTTTATCAATAATGATGATGATATCTATGGAAAATCGAAGTATACCGACCTGACCATTCATGGCATTTTCAGGAGTTTCATCGTGGACCTCTACCTGCAATGGAACAGTGGTTATTATATTGCAAACCCCGGAGACCTGATACCTGCATGGGCCAACCGGAAGGATTATCCGCAAAGGGGGGATATGCGCTCCAACCTCATTGGATTAAATGTTCAGTACCTGTTCAATTCATCCCGTTACTCATACAAGGCAGCCTTTGCACAACATGAATTTCAAAAAAGAAGTGCGGGATCGCCCATCGCCGGAGTTGAAGCCCACTGGATGCTGGCAATGACTGATTCTGCCATGATTGCCCCGGGCATTCCCCCGGCAGGCTTTCTGGGCGATGCAAGCTTTAACCAGGTGGATATTTTAAATATTGGGATCAACGGTGGTTATGCATATACCTTTGTATGGAAAGAGACACTCTTCCTCTCCTTATCCACTACGATTGGCCCTTCGCTTGCCAATAACCTGGTTCATAATTCGATATCTTCAACCACAAGTTTTAATAAATTATCAGTAGGTGTGACTTCCGCCTCCAGGGTCTCCCTTGGATATAACTCCCACGACTATTATGTCGGATTTAGCCTGATTCATTTTGCAATGAGGAACATGATCTGGGATCAGGGCGACTGGTTTACCTATTCCACGGGCAATATCAGGCTGAACGTGGTCAAACGATTCAACCTGAAGCGACCCATTAAAATCCTCAGGCCCGATCTGTGGATTTTCTAAAATGAAAGATGGTATGAACGCAATAAAGCAAACCTTGCGCAAAATTTTACCGGTCATATCCATTTTGCTCCTCCTTATTATTGCTCAAAATGGGTGGGCTCAGAAAATAGACACCATCTATTTTCAAAAGGGGGACAGGATTACGGGAGAAGTTAAATCCCTGGAAAGCAATTACCTGAAACTGAGCACCAATGATGTCAGCACCATCAGCATCAAATGGAACAAGATTGATAGTGTGAAGATCCTCAATAACATGAGGATTGTGTTGGAGGACGGACAAATTTACTATGGGAAGCTTTTGCTTTCTGGTGAGGATGGCAGCTGCTATATATGGGGAAACATTGGTGATCCCAGGCTGACTCCCCTGACTGAAATAGTATCTCTGTCTCCAATGAAAGATAAATTTATCAGCAGGTTAACGGGTAACCTTAGCTCCGGCTTCAGCTACACGAAGGCCAACGATAATTTGCAGCTGAATTTGAATATTTTTTTGAGATACCTTGCTCAAAAGAACCAGATCGAACTTTCCTATGACGGGATCTTAACCCAGCAGGATACACTGGATGCAAATCAGCGTCAAAGCGGGGGAGTCGTTTTCAAGAGGTTATTGCCCAATAACTGGTTCCTGGTGTCGGGACTGACTGGTGAGAGCAATTCGGAACAAAAGCTCGATTTAAGGACCAGTATTCTTGCAGGAGGGGGGAAAAGCCTGGTTCGTACTTACAGGTCGACCCTGAATATAGGTGCCGGGTTACAGGCCACAAGGGAGCTTTCCCAGGGAGATACCCAGAATAACCTTGAGGGTAGGATCATGTCAAGTTTCTCAATGTTTGTTTATGATTCTCCCGAGTTAACCTTTAACTTTTCGGCCCAGTTGTCACCCAGTTTGAGTAACCTGGGAAGAGTGCGGGCCGATATTGATTCAAATATTTCATGGGAGATTTTCAATGATTTTTATCTGAAATGGACCTTCTATTACTCCTATGACAGCAGACCGCTATCCACCGCGGCAGCAAAAAATGACTGGGCAGTTTCACTTCTGGGTATCGAATATAAACTGTAAGTGCTTCCCCCAAATGAATCCCGCTAGTCGACAATGGGCCAGCTGAGGCGGTTAAAGTGGAAATCGAACATCATTTCGATCTGACCCTTTGTGTTCCGGGGGGTGGATAGCTCAGGAAGTTCATCCAGTTTGAAAAACCCCACATCCAGGGTCTCCATGCCGGTGTTGACGGAGTAATCCTCGGCTGTACACTCGATAAAGATCTTGTAGCTGTAATGCAGGTCTTCCGGGTGGTCATGGCATTTCTTATCCAGAACGGCAAGCAGGCGGCCCGCTTTAAGCTGGATACCCGCTTCTTCAAGGGCCTCCTTCTCGGCCACTTCGCTGGGGGTAAAACCGATATCACACCACCCCCCCGGCATCGACCACCGTGAATCCACCCGCTCTTTCACCAGGAGGATTTCATGCCTGGGGTTGATCAGCACAGCGCGCACATCGATTTTGGGTGTTTTATAACCATACAAATCGGGCATGACCACCTCCACCACTTCCAGGGGCTGATTGGTGATCTTTGAGATCATCTCCATGATGATCTTTTCCAGGTTCCTGTACCTGTCGGTGTCCCAGTCACTTTCCGTATAGTAGAGTCCGCTCTCTGCAATGGCCTGAACCCTTTTGGCCAGGGCCAAAAGCTCATTATTCATAACTGCAATCTGTTTTGGAAAAACATAAAAGTAGTAAAAAACCCTGGCTTTCTGATTATCTTCGTACCATGAAGCAGGATGAAGGAAAACAGAGGCTGTCCGACCGGAAAAGACTCCCCGGTTGGATGCGCATGCAGATGCCCGGAGGCAAGCGTTACATGCAGGTGAAGGAGCAGGTGAACAGGCACGGATTGCATACCATCTGTATCAGTGGCAATTGTCCCAATATAGGGGAGTGCTGGGCGGTAGGGACGGCCACATTTATGATCCTGGGTGATATCTGTACCCGATCCTGCAAATTCTGTGCGGTGAAGACAGGAAAACCACTCCCGGTGGACCAGGATGAGCCTTTCAGGCTTGCAGAGTCGATCCGTAACATGGGAATCACTCATGCCGTAATCACATCGGTCGACAGGGATGATCTGCCTGATAAAGGATCAGCAGCCTGGGCCAGGACCATCCGGATCCTGAAGGAGGAGCTTCCCCGGCTGACCATGGAGACCCTGATCCCCGATTTTGATGCCAATCCCCTCTGGCTCTCTTTGGTGATCGACGCGGTACCGGAGGTGATTTCGCACAATATGGAGACCGTCGAGAGGCTCACACCCCGGGTGCGTTCCAGGGCGAAATACCGCACCAGCCTGGAGGTGATCAGGCAGATCGCCCAATCACCTCTTACCTCCAAATCGGGATTGATGCTGGGTCTTGGAGAGGATGAAGGTGAGGTGCTTCAGACCATGGATGAATTGAGAGCTGTGGGTTGCGAAGTGCTCACCCTCGGACAGTACCTTCAGCCCACCATGGCCCATATGCCGGTGGTTGAATATATACATCCCGACCGCTTTGAGTTTTTAAGAGAGCAGGCGCTTTTGAAGGGATTCAGGGAGGTGGAATCGAGCCCGCTGGTTCGTTCTTCCTACCATGCAGAAAAACATGTAAAACAGACAACATCACAGGCAGATGATGAACGATAGCGGTATGATTACCTTTCAGGACCTGGGCCTGATCGAGTACGGTTCGGCCTGGGAATACCAGGAGGAGCGGTTTAACAGACTGGTACAATATAAGGGTGATCCAAATGGGAAGGAGCGACCTGAACAATACCTGCTCTTTTGCGAACATCCGCATGTTTACACCCTGGGAAAGAGCGGGGATGAAGCCAACCTGTTGATTCATAAGGATTTTTTGACGAAGATTCAAGCGACCTATTACAAGACCAACCGCGGAGGCGACATTACCTATCATGGTCCGGGTCAGATCGTGGGCTATCCCATTATTGACCTGGAATTTCTGGGTATCGGACTGAAGCTTTACATCACCCTGATGGAGAACGCCATCATTGAACTTCTAACGGGATACGGTATCACGGCCACCCAGATGGAGGGGGCCACCGGGGTATGGCTGGAGGCCGGTCACCCGGTAAAGGCCCGGAAAATCTGTGCCATAGGGGTACGTTCCAGCCGGTATGTAACCATGCATGGTTTTGCCCTGAATGTGAATACCAACCTGGATTATTTCAGCTACATCAATCCCTGTGGTTTTGAGACCAGGGGTGTAACTTCCATGGAGAAGGAGACCGGATCGGCCCTGGATATGGAAAAGGTGAAGAGGGCTCTCAGGGAGATCCTTCTTATAGCCCTCCGTTCTCAAGGTCGGTAAGCAGGATCAAAGCCTCTTCACGACTGGTTCCGCACACATCAGGATCGGCCTGAAAATTGTTGCAGACAGCCGGTTTACCCGGATCGTCATAGATCAGGCAACGGAAATCTTCAGAAAGGTGTATACAGGGTATGCCGGCCGGTTTCCCCTGCGGCATTCCGGGAATGGGAGAGGAGATGGAAGGCGCAATGCAGCAGGCACCGCAGTTTTCACGGCATTTCATATCCCAATTTAGAAAAATTTACCAGGGTTCTGGCCACATTCCGTTTACTTGTTCCTTCGCGGGTAGAAATCGGGTGAGTAGTTCCTCAGTTTCTCTTTTCGCGTTTTCACTTTTTGGTCGTTCTCATAGAAGAGGGTTTCGTTGTGCTGGCTCATATCCAGCCCCACATCCTCGTAAAGGCTGGGAACCCTCATGGGAACAATCTTATTGGTGATCCAGTAGAGGAGAAGCGAACCCCCGAATGCAAAGACTGCAACAATCACCAGCGCCAGCAAATGGAAAAGGAAGGTTTTTGTTTCACCATAAGCCAGTCCAATATCCTCGGCAAATACACCTGTGAGAAACATGCCCGTTATTCCGCCGATTCCGTGGGCGGGGAATACATCCAGTGTATCATCCACCCCCCGCATGGAGAAAAAATAGATCATCAGGTTGCTGGCCAGAGCAGCGGCCCCCCCGATAAATATACTGGCCCCCACGGTCACAAACCCGGCCGCCGGTGTAATGGCAACCAATCCCACAACGGCACCCACGCAAGCGCCAAGTGCCGAAGGCTTTCGGCCGCGTATCCCGTCAAAGAAGATATAAACCAGCAGGGCGGAGGCAGATGCAGTATTGGTGTTCATCATCGCTTTCACTGCTACATCATTAGCGCCGAGGGCCGAGCCGGCATTAAATCCGAACCACCCAAACCAGAGCAGACCGGTTCCAAGCAGCACGAAGGGGATGTTGGCCGGGTAGGAAGGCTTTGCATAATCTCTCCGGGGACCAAAAAAGAAGGCTCCTGCCAGCGCAGCCATTCCGGCCGACATATGTACCACGGTTCCTCCTGCAAAATCGAGTACGCCCCAGTTTCTCAGAAAACCATTGGGATGCCATGTCCAGTGGGCGAGCGGACAATAAATGAAGATCATAAACAGGACCATAAAGATCATCAGGGAGGTAAATCTGACCCTTCCGGCGAATGAACCGGTGAACAGGGCAGGGGTGATGATGGCAAATTTCAGCTGGAACAGGGCAAACAAGGCCAGGGGAATTGTCGCTGCAAATTGGGGATCGGGAGCGCCCCCCACACCCTTGAACATAAAATAGGTTGCAGGGTTTCCGAATAAACCGAATCCATCGGCTCCCACACTCTCTCCAAATGCCAGGCTGAACCCGAATACAACCCAGAGAATGCTGATCAGTCCCATGGCGATGAAGCTCTGCAGGATTGTCGAAATGACATTTTTTGGTTTAACCATTCCTCCATAGAAAAAACCAAGCCCCGGAGTCATCAGGAATACCAGTGCCGTGGATGCAAGCATAAAGGCTGTATCCCCGGAATCAATTCCTGAAATATCTCCTGTATTAAAATCGACGGGTATGAGTACGCCCAGCAAAGCGATCACTCCAAAAGCAATAAGTGCAAATAACCATTGTTTTTTCATAGTAGCCTTGATATTTTAAGGATATTATTGCAAATATATAATATTTTAGCTACCCCCTCCTTTTCGAAAGGGGGTATTTCTTAAAAATTACATATTTTTATTGCTGAGGTATGCTTTTTAGGTATTCGTCGATTTTCCGGGCTGTTTTCCGGCCTGATGCAATGGCCGTGACCACCAGGCTGGCTCCGTTTACAGAATCGCCTGTTGCAAATACTTTACCCGCACTGGTCTCCATTTTCTGATTCACCCTGATGTTCTTCCTGGGATCGACCTCAATGTTCAGCTGCTCAAGCACTCCTTCATAAACCGGGTTCGTGAAACCCATAGCGAGCAGGATCAGATCGGCTTCAATCTCCCTGGCACTACCGGGAACTCTCTCCATGGAAAGGCGACCCTCTTTTTTGACCCAGATTACCTCTTCAACCTCGGCGTGGGTCACGTTGCGCTGCATCCCTATAAAGCGGAGGGTTCCCAGGCTCCACATTCTCTCACATCCCTCCTCGTGCGAAGTGGAGGTCTTCAGTGTTTTGGCATTGTAAGGCCAAGGATTGTCTTCAGACCGTACCACCGGAGGCTTGGGCATGATTTCGATCTGAGTAACGCTTGCGGCACCCTGGCGGATGGCAGTTCCCACACAATCCGATCCGGTATCCCCACCGCCGATTACCAGTACTTTTCTGCCCTTGGCTGAGATCCTGTTATCGTAGGCCACATAAACGCCGTCATTAACTTTATTTTGCTGCGTGAGGAACTCCATGGCAAAATGGATCCCGTCCAGTTCCCGGCCTTCAATGGGCAGGTCCCTGGGCTGCATGGCTCCGATAGCCAGGCAAACCGCATCATACGATTCAACAAGCTCACTTGCAGTGATATCATACCCCACATCAACCCCGGTGCGGATCTCCAGACCTTCAGCCCTCATGATCCCAATCCTCCGGTCGATGGTTTGCTTATTGAGTTTAAAATCGGGAATCCCGTACCTGAGCAACCCGCCTACCTTTTGATCCTTCTCGAAAAGGGTAACGGTGTGACCAGCTTTGTTGAGCTGATCTGCTGCTGCCATTCCGGCGGGTCCGCTTCCGATCACGGCAACCTTCTTCCCGGTCCGGGTTTTTGGAGGCTCAGGTTTGATATACCCTTCGGCAAAGGCACGTTCAACAATGGCCACTTCATTCTCACGGATGGTTACCGGCTGGTTGTCTATATTCAGTACGCAGGAGTGTTCACAGGGTGCAGGACAGATCCTCCCGGTAAATTCGGGGAAGTTATTGGTGGAATGAAGTCGTGCACTTGCCCCTTTCCAGTCGCCATAATATAACAGTTCGTTCCATTCCGGGATCAGGTTATCCACAGGGCATCCCCAGTGGCAGAAGGGAATGCCGCAATCCATGCACCTGGAAGCCTGTAACATGCGGTCCTCCGAATTAAGTACCTGTTCGACCTCGCTGTAATCGCCAATGCGCTCATGAACCGGCCGGTTCCCGGCTGGTTTTTTCCCTATTTTCATGAATCCTTTAGGATCTCCCATTGTTCATTCTTTTTTAGTCCTGGATCATTTCCACATCTCTCTCCACTTCTGCCAGTTTTAACCGGATCTTTTCGATCTGAATTTCGCTGAGAACCTTCTTATACTCATAGGGAATGATTTTGATAAAACGCTCCATGTAATCATCCATATTGGAGAGGATCTTTTCTGCAATCACACTTCCGGTCAGTTCAAAGTGCTTAGCGATCAGGTCCGTTAACTCTTTCTTGTCGTTCAGATCCTCCACCAGGGAGAGTTCCACCATCCCCATGTTGCAGTAGAAGTCGAAATCACCATCCACGTCAAGTACATAGGCAATCCCGCCACTCATTCCTGCTGCGAAATTACGGCCGGTTTTCCCCAGCACCACCACACGCCCCCCGGTCATGTACTCACAACAATGGTCACCAACCCCTTCAACAACTGCTGTTGCACCACTGTTCCGGACGGCAAAACGCTCCCCTGCTACCCCCGATATAAAGATCTCACCCGAGGTGGCACCATACAGTACAGTGTTGCCGATTATGATGTTTTTATCCGATTCAAAGGTGGAACCTTCTGGGGGAATCACGATGATTCTGCCCCCCGAGAGACCCTTTCCCAGGTAGTCGTTAGAATCACCCTCAAGGTATAGCTCAACACCCGGCACCAGGAAAGCCCCGAAACTTTGTCCGGCTGAACCTGCAAAGCGGGCTTTGATCGTACCCGGAGGCAGCCCCTGGCTTCCATGTTTTCTCACGATGGTACCCGATAACATGGCCCCTGTGGTGCGGTCCGTATTCCTGATGGGCAGGTGTATGGTTACCGGCTCTTTCCTTTCAATGGCTGCTTTTGATTTCTCGATCAGATCAAGATCCAGCACCGCATCAATTTTGTGTTTCTGTGGCTCGGTACGGTGAAGGGCATTTCTTTTGGCAGCGGGCAGGAAAGCGGTCAGGTCACTCAGATCAACGTTTTTGGTTTTCCAGTGCAGGACCGAATCATTCTTTTCCAGCAGGTCTGAGCGGCCAACGATCTCATTGAAGTTCCGGAATCCCATCTCGGCCAGGTATTCCCTTACCTCCATGGACAGAAACCTGAAAAAATTCTCTACAAAATCCGCTTTGCCCCTGAACCTCTTTCTCAACTCCTCATTCTGCGTGGCAACACCAACGGGACAGGTATTGAGGTGGCATTTACGCATCATGACGCACCCAAGAACAACAAGGGCACTTGTGGCGAATCCAAACTCTTCGGCCCCCAGCAAGGCAGCCATAATAACGTCCCTCCCTGTTTTCAACTGGCCATCGGCCTGGAGTACTACTTTTCGCCTCAGGTTATTCATAACCAGGGTTTGCTGTGTCTCTGCCAGTCCGATTTCAAGAGGTAATCCTGCATGTTTGATGGAGGAAGTGGGACTGGCTCCCGTACCTCCCTCGGTTCCGCTGATGGTGATCAGGTCGGCCGAGGCTTTGGCAACACCTGCGGCAATGGTCCCCACACCGGTTTCGGAAACAAGTTTTACGGAGATCCTGGCCTGTGGATTAACATTCTTCAGATCGAAAATCAGCTGTGCAAGGTCCTCGATGGAGTAGATATCATGATGCGGGGGCGGGGAGATCAGGGTTATTCCCGGAATGGAATAACGTGTTTTTGCAATGATCTTATCCACCTTATGGCCGGGCAGCTGTCCCCCTTCACCGGGCTTGGCTCCCTGTGCGACCTTGATCTGTATTTCATCGGCGTTGACAAGGTATTCGGTGGTTACCCCGAAACGGCCACTGGCCACCTGCTTGATGGCACTTCGCCTGGAATCACCGTTTTCCATGGGTTTGAATCTTGAAGGATCCTCGCCTCCTTCACCGGTATTGCTTCTTCCCCCGATCCGGTTCATGGCAATTGCAAGTGCCTCGTGAGCTTCCTTGCTGATGGAGCCGTAAGACATGGCCCCTGTCACAAATCGTTTAATTATCTCTTCAGCAGGCTCTACCTCCTCAATGGGAATGGGATTTCGTTTATAGGTGAGCATGCCCCTTAAAAAGGATGGTTTGGTGGTTTCACAGTCAACCACCGCAGCATACTCCTTGTATTTACTGTAGTCATTGTTGCGCGTACTCCACTGAAGCAGCCCCACTGTTTCCGGATTCCAGGCGTGTTGCTCGCCATACTTCCTGTAGGAGTAGACCCCTTCAGTGAGTATGGTTGAGTGGACATCTTCCGTGTAGGCCTTCCGGTGCGGAATTAATATCTCCTGCGAGATCTCCTCCAGTCCGATTCCCCCGATGCGGGAGACTGTTCCTTCAAAATACCTGTTGATGACATCGGTATGGATTCCGATGGCTTCGAAAATCTGGGCAGAACGATAACTTCGCAGGGTACTGATACCCATTTTTGACAATATTTTCAGCAGTCCCTTATTGATGGCATGTATGTAATTGTGCTGGGCTTTTTCAAAATCCAGTTGAATCTCTTTTTTATTCACAAGCTGTTCAATGATCGCGAAACTCATGTAGGGATTGATGATACTTGCCCCATATCCGAAGAGGAGGGCGAAATGCATCACCTCCCGGGGCTCGGCCGATTCAACCACGATATCGATCTGCATCCGTTTTCTGCAGTTGATCAGGTGGTGATGCACTGCCGATACTGCCATTAGTGATGGGATGGGAGCCTTTTCTTCCGTGATATCCCTGTCAGTCAGAATGATGTAGTTGCGCCCCTGGTCAACGGCCGTTTCGGCATTCCGGCAGATATCTTCAAGGGCCCTTTCAAGTCCCTTTGCACCCTCGCTGGCATTAAAATGCATGGGGATCACTGCGTTGGAAAAACCCTTGTAGCGGAGATTCTTGACCACCTGGAAATAGGTATTATTGATCACCGGGCTTTTGAACTTCACCATCTTCACGTGATCGGGGGTATCGCTGAGGATATTGGTCTGCAGCGATCCCAGGTAACCCGAGAGTGACATTACCATCTCCTCCCTGATAGAGTCGATGGCAGGATTGGTAACCTGTGCAAAGAGTTGTTTGAAATAGTAGAACAGCCTGTAGGGTTTTTTACTTAATACCGTGGGAGGAACATCATTTCCCATTGAGCTGATGGGCTCCTTACCCGATTCGGCCATGGTTTTAATGATGGTCTCAATATCCTCACGGCTGTAATTGAACGAGGTGAGGTACTCATTGAAATGATCACCCAGTCCAGGTGGAATCACATTCCCGGTTTCGATCTCCTCAAGGTTTACCATGTTTTTATGGATCCAGCTCAGGTAGGGCTGTCTGGAAGCCAGCTCCGATTTTAACTCCTCATCCCTGTAAATGCGCCCCTCTTTCACATCCACCAGGATGATTTTCCCCGGTTTTAGTCTTCCCTTTTCCCTGATATCTGCCGCAGGGAAGCTCTGAACACCCACCTCGGAGCCCATTACCATCAGGTCGTCCTTTGTAATCACATACCTGGAGGGACGAAGTCCGTTCCGGTCGAGCATCCCTCCGATGTACCTGCCGTCACTGAAGATCAGGGAGGCAGGGCCGTCCCAGGGTTCCATAAAGGTGGAGTGATACTGAAAAAAAGCCTTCAGATCGGGCGACAGGGGGTTCTTATCATTCCACGACTCGGGAATCAAAATGGACATGGCGTAAGGCAGTGATTTACCGCTCATTACCAGGAATTCCAGTACATTGTCCAGCGAGGCAGAATCGCTCATATCGGGCTGAATGATGGGGTAAAGCCTGCTGAGGTCGCCCAGTTTATCCGATTTAAGGATCGATTCTCGCGCCTCCATCCATAGCCGGTTTCCTTTAACTGTATTGATCTCGCCGTTATGGGCCAGCATCCTGAAGGGCTGAGCCAGGTCCCAGGAGGGAAAAGTGTTGGTGCTGAACCGGGAATGGACCAGGGCAATGGCGCTCTCCATCCTTTTATCATGCAGGTCCAGGAAATACTCACCCAATTGTTCGGATGTAAGCATTCCTTTGTATATCAATACCTTAGTGGATAGACTCGGGATGTAAAAATAGCGCTTTTGCGCCATTGAAGAGGAGGCGATATACTTCTCGGCACGTTTCCTGATAATATATAGTTTTATCTCCAGCTGATCCTGGGGCAAATCTGCCCCAACCAGGATCTGCCGGATCACAGGCTCCGTCTCCCTGGCGATCTCGCCGATGGTGCTGTTGTCTGTCGGAACATCCCTGAAGCCAATGAGTCTGACCCCTTCATCGTGGATGATCTGAACCAGGATCTCTTCGCACTTTTTAGCCTCTGACTTGTCTCTGGGAAAAAAAACCAGGCCGGTGCCGAACTCTCCTTCATGGGGGATCTCGTACCCCTGAAAGATAAAGAAGTCCCTGGGAATCTGGATCATTACCCCCGCACCATCTCCGCTTTTACTGTCTGCTCCCTCTGCACCACGGTGGGTCATATTAACCAGCGTCTCCAGTCCTCGTCTGATAATATCATGTGATTTTTTGCCTCTTAAATGGGCAACGAACCCTATTCCGCAGTTGTCATGTTCGAACTCACTTCTGTAAAGTCCCTCTTTATCCGGTCTTACTTGTATCATACCCACTTTTATTTACAAAAAAGCCGTTCTCCTTTATGTTGAGAACGGCCTTCTGTGATTCAGTTCATACCATTCTCATCAGGATCGGTTCATCCTTATTTTCCCATCCCTTTTTACCCTGTGAGAATAAGATTTCATACATTTTTTTTGATAGTGCAAATATAGTTAAAAAATTACGAATCAAAAGAGAGATACGATGTGTTTGTTATATTTTGACACAAAAATTCGGCATAAATCATATAAAATGTAAGTGGGGCTGTCTCAATAGTCCCTTTTTATTCAATTCTTAGGGATGCTTAGGAAGGAAAAAGAAGGGACTGTCCCTTTTGAGACAGCCCCACTTATCCAATTGGTTATTATTTAAGTGCTGCTTAGTTGTAAGCAGTTTCACCATGTTCATAAATATCCAGACCTTCCTCCTCGATCCTTTTGGATACCCTGATGCCAATGGTCTTTTTCAGGATAAAGAACATCAGGAATCCGAGTCCAATGGCCCATGCGGCAATGGCCACAACCCCAATGAGCTGAGAAACCAGCTGGGCAGAGCCTCCTCCATAGAACAGTCCGTTTGAAGTGGAGAACAGTCCCACTGCGATGGTACCCATGGCTCCATTGAGACCATGTACCGAAACCGCACCCACTGGATCATCTATTTTCAACACCTTGTCGATAAATTCAACACCGAACACCAAGAGGATACCGGCAAGAAGACCAATGATTGCGGCACCTCCCGGACTAACCGTATCGCATCCGGCAGTAACGGCTACCAGTCCGGCCAGTGCTCCGTTCAGGGTCAGTGACATACCAGGGCGCTTATATTTGATCCAGGTCACGAACATGGCCGATGTTGCTCCGGCTGCAGCAGCCAGGTTGGTGGTGATAAAGATATGGGCTATGGCACTGGCATTATCACTGCCGGTGGCAGCCAGCTGTGATCCCGGGTTAAATCCGAACCAGCCAAACCACAGGATAAAAACTCCAAGTGCACCCAGTGCCAGGTTTTGCCCCGGGATCGCCCTTGCTTTTCCGTCTTTTGTGTATTTCCCGATCCGGGGGCCAATCATAATGGCACCTGTCAGACCAAGCCACGCACCAACCGAATGGACTGCTGTCGATCCGGCAAAGTCATGAAAAGGTGTGGCCATGGTAGAGAGCCATCCACCACCCCAGATCCAGTGTCCCGAAATGGGATAGATCACTGCAGTAATGGCGATTGTGAATATCAGATAGGCTGAAAAATTGGTTCGCTCAGCCACTGCTCCTGAGACAATGGTGGCTGCAGTGGCGGCAAATACAGTCTGGAACATCAATGAGGTTTTGTCAGGTACACCATTGATTGCATTGCTGTTGAAGAATAGCGATATTTTTCCAATGAATCCTCCCACATCTTCACCGTACATCAGGGTATATCCTATGATCCAGAAGACCAGGGAACCGATGGCGAAATCCATCATGTTTTTCATAAGGATGTTTACGGTGTTTTTAGACCGTGTAAATCCGGCTTCCACCAGGGCAAAACCGGGCTGCATAAACATCACCAGTACAGCGGTAACCAGAATCCACATGTTGTCAATGGACATTGTGAATTCAGATATGGTTGTTGTAAGATCTTCCATAATATTTTTATTTTACTTAGTTATCAATTTGATTATCAATCTTTAATATAAAGAGATTCATCGCCCCTCTCGCCGGTTCTGATCCGGATGCTCTCATCGATGGTGGATATAAATATTTTTCCATCCCCAACTTCCCCCGTAGCGGCAGATTTTAAAATGGCATCCACTGTTTTCTGCAGGTTTACATCCCTTACCACAATTTGCAGGTAGAGTCTTTCAATATAACTCGTATCGTATGCAATCCCTCTGTATACCCGGCTCTCCCTGGCCATCCCAACTCCCCGGGCTTCCCAGAAAGAAAAGAATTCAATACCATTTTCATGAAGGGTTTCTTTCACCTCTTCAAACTTGGTTTTGCGGACTATTACTTCTATTTTTTTCATGATTTATTAATTTAAAATGATATTCCTACTACTACATGAAACTGCTCCTTATCAGGGTTCCAGATGAGGGCCCCGCTTACCGGTAACGAGAACTTATCAGTGATGGAAATCTCTTTGGATGCTGTTAATCCGATGTTGCAGACGTTAAAATCACCATCGGCGGTATGCCAGCCATCTCCGCCTCCCACAAGGAGACCGAAATATTTAAAGCTGTATCCCAGTTCAAAATACATGTCACTGCCCTGGGAACCTGCACTTCCAGCCTCATTGAAGATATAATTTGCTCCAATGGAGAAGCCTTTGATTTCGTAACCCAGGTTGATCTCAATTGCATGTGAACCGGTTTCGGGGGAGTAGTCAAAGTATTCGGTTCCCGGATAATAATAATCGGTAACCCCAATGCTCAATCCGAAATCAAATCCATAGGAGGCAAACAGGTCAGCTTCCGCGCCCTCATTGCTGGTGAAGCAGTATGATCCCCATCCACCGATTTCAAAACCGCCCACTGCGAAGGAGAGGAAAGGCTGGATGGCAGGACCGGTTCCGAACTTTGTACCACGCCACAGATATGAACTTACCAGGTCGCCCCCCACATCAAATGGTGAAGTTTTTTCTTCATCCTGTGCATTCAGATGCATGGGGGAGATTATCATACTTGCCATCAGGATTGCAATTACTCCGCTAATCAGCTCTTTTCTTTTCATAACTGTAAATTTTTAGGTTATATTCATATCAATTCGAAACAAAAGTAAATATATTTTTTACAACCCCTAATAAAATAGGGGGTAAAATGTAAAAAATAGTAAATAATATTAATTGACCCCCTTTAGATATGGGGATAGATGTTGAGAAATTGATATTTATTTAATGTGACCCCCTATATTATTCTTTTTATATAGGTGTAAGAATACCCTCTTGGCAGATTGCATCCCTTTCCTTAAATTGCGAAGACTCATGAAAGCCCTTATCCATATTTTTCTGTATGCTGTTCTGATGGGACATGCAGCTCCTTCAGTTGGACAAAAAACAGCTTTGCTGCTGATCGATATCCAGGAATTCTATTTTCCGGGAGGCCGGATGCAACTGGAAAATCCCGAACAGGCCGGCATGAATGCCGGGTTGGTGCTGGAGCAATTCAGAAACAGGGAGTATCCGGTGTACCATGTGAGGCACAATTTTGAGCCTGGCGGGAGTATCCATCCATATGTGAGGCCCCTGGAAGGGGAGAAGGTCTTTCCCAAGGACCAGGTCAATGCATTTCTTGAGACCGGGTTGCTGGAAACCCTGCGCGCCGATTCAATCGAAGCCCTTGTTCTTTGTGGAATGCAAACACACATGTGCCTCGAAGCGGCTGTAAGGGCTGCGCACGATCTCGGGTTCGATTGCACCGTGGTCGAGGATGCCTGTGCGACAAGGGCACTTCAATATGGTGAGCTGATTATTCCGGCAAAGAATGTTCATTTCTCCACCATCTGTACCATCGAGGGATCCTATGCCAAAGTGATAACCACTGCAGCGCTTCTGAAAGATTTTGATCAAATTATTCTCCCATGAATTTACTTGAGCAGTTGAAGAACTTTACCCAGGTGGTAGCTGACACGGGGGATTTTGAAAATATGAGGCAGTTTCGTCCGCTGGATGCCACTACAAATCCATCACTGATCTATGCTGCAGCAAGGAAACCTGAATATTCCCATCTGGTGAGGCAGGCAGTTGAATATGGCCGAAAGGATGGAGGATCAAAACGAAAACAGCTGGAAAGCGCCATGGATATGCTGTCCGTACTTTTTGGCATGGAGATATTAAAGATTGTTCCCCGGAGGGTATCCACAGAGGTGGATGCAAGGCTCTCATTCGATATGGAGGCCTCTGTGCTGAGGGCCGGGAAACTGGTGGGGATATACGAGGCAAACGGCATTAGCCGGGAAAGAATCCTGATTAAACTGGCCTCAACCTGGGAGGGGGTTTGCGCAGCAAGAGAGCTGGAGAAAGAGGGAATACACTGTAACCTGACCCTGCTTTTCAGCATGGCACAGGCAGTTGCCTGTGCGGAGGCCGGAGTTCAGCTCATCTCTCCCTTCGTGGGGCGGATATACGACTGGCACAGGAAGGAGAGGGGTGTGGATCATATCCCCGGAGCGGAGGACCCCGGGGTCCAATCGGTTAAAACGATTTTTCACTATTATAAAAAATTTGGGTACAGGACCGAGGTGATGGGGGCCTCCTTCCGGAATATTGAAGAGATCATTGAGCTTGCCGGTTGCGACCTGCTGACAATCTCTCCCTCGCTGCTGGGTGAATTAGAAAAGGGGGAAGGCACCCTTATAAGAAAGCTGAATGAATCGGACTCGAAAGCAATGAAGATGGAGAAGATCGGCCTTGATGAGAAGGGATTCCGCTGGATGCATAACAGCGATCCCATGGCGGTGGAGAAACTCTCGGATGGGATCAGGCGTTTTACAGATGACCTGTTGAAGCTGGAGCAATTTGTGGGTGAACAGTTTTAACAAGGAGATAAAAATGAGCAGTACTGAAAACGAGATAAAGGATTTACTTAAACGGGAGGCCGCTGCCATCCGTTCGATCCCGGTGAGTCCGGGTTATGAAAAGGTGGTGGAGCTGATCCATCAGCGGGTTCATGTGAAAGGAGGTACTGTGATTGCCAGCGGGATGGGCAAGGCAGGTCATGTGGCCAACCATATTGCCACCACCCTTAGTTCCACCGGTACCCCGGCTCTTTTTATCCATCCAAGCGAGGCGCAGCATGGCGACCTGGGGGTGATCCGGGAGAACGATCTGCTCCTTGTTTTTTCCAATTCAGGGAAAACAACCGAGATCATCAAACTTGTTGAACTGACCCTTGCATTGCATCCCGGCATTCCTGTGGTTGTTATTTCAGGGAACACAGACGGACCTTTGGCAAAGCAGTCCGATCTGCTTTTGCATACCGGGTCTCCCGAGGAGGTCTGTCCGCTGGGTTTGACACCTACAACCTCGGCCACAACAATGACGGTGATTGGTGATATACTGGTGGTGCTGATGATGAAAAGGATAGGATTTACATCGGGTGATTACGCCAAACGGCACCATGGAGGTTACCTGGGTCAAAAATCGAGGGAACGGGGAGATGCGAATTAGAGCAGCAGAGTGTGCCGGCCTGGTGGTGGATTTACAGGAACGCCTCTTCCCGGTTATCCATCAATGCGATAAACTCCTTGAAAGAGTGCTGATATTGCTTGATGGGTTAAAGGCCATGGATATCCCAATCCTGGTGACGGAACAATATCCGAAGGGATTGGGAGCAACACTACCGCAGGTTACTGAATTACTGGAGCCGTCGGGTACAATTGAAAAGATATCCTTCTCCTGTTGCGGCGAGCCTTTCTTTCTTTCCGCCCTTGAGCAGCTGGATAAAAAGAGGGTGATCATTTGTGGCATTGAGGCGCATGTTTGTGTTTTGCAGACCGTTATTGATCTCATTGCAAAGGGGACCACACCAGTGGTGGTGGCCGATTGCATCTCTTCAAGGAATCCTGAAGATAAAAAGGTGGCACTGAAGAGAATGCGCACCGAGGGTGCGTTGATCACCACCAGCGAATCTATTCTGTTTGAACTGGCAGGTGAGGCGGGGACACCGCTCTTTAAACATATTTCCCGACTTGTAAAATAGCTTTCCATGAATCAGATCTATGCGGTAGGTGAGACCATCCTGGATATCATTTTTAAAGATGGACAACCCATGGCGGCCCGGCCCGGCGGTTCATCATTTAATGCATCAATCACCCTGGGCAGGCTGGGTGCGCCAGTTACCTTGATCAGTGAGATGGGAAATGACCGTGTGGGGGATATGATCCAGGAGTTTCTCCATGAAAACGGAGTCGATTCCAGGTATGTATGCAGGTATGAAACGGGACAATCGGCCATTGCCCTTGCTTTTCTCAACCAGCGAAGCGATGCGGAGTACCAATTCTATAAAGACTATCCCCACCAGCGTCTGAATATTGAATTCCCTGACTTTAAGTCCAATGACCTTTTGTTATTCGGCTCTTTTTATGCGCTGAATCCGGGGATTAGGCCCAGGGTTAAGGAGCTTTTGTTGAAGGCAAAAGCGGCTGGGGTAACGGTTGTTTATGATCCTAATTTCAGAAGTTCTCACCTGGCAGAAAGGGATCAGCTTTTGGATGTGATCCTGGAAAATATGGAATTTGCCACCCTTGTGAGGGCTTCGGATGAGGATCTGTTGAATGTATTTGGGGTGGGAAACGCGCGTGAAGCCTGGAAAAGAATGGGATCCCGCAGTACGGCGCTCGTATGCACGGCCAGCGCCCATGAAGTACATCTGATCACCAATACAATGGAAATCAAGGTTGAAGTTGAGAAGATACAACCGTTAAGTACCATAGGTGCCGGGGATACCTTCAATGCCGGTCTGCTTTACGGGATCAGTCTTGGGGGTTATACCCGGGATCAGCTTGAAAACCTTGAACGGGACCATTGGGAAAGGCTGATCCGAAGGGCCATTTCATTTTCCCGTGAGGTCTGCCTGAGTTACGACAACTACCTTCCCGTGGAGGTTGCAGAGCGGGTTAAAAGGGAGAATCAGAATGAAAAAAATAAAACTGGGTAAAACAGATATTGAATTATCTCCCGTTGCTCTGGGCGCCTGGGCTATTGGAGGCTGGATGTGGGGTGGAAATGAAAAAAAGGATTCCATCCGGGCCATCCAAGCCTGTAAGGACCAGGGGATAACCTCCATCGATACAGCTCCCATCTATGGATTTGGTTTTTCGGAAGAGGTTGTGGGTGAGGCTATTGCCGGAAATCGACACCAGTATGAGATCATGACCAAGGCAGGGATGCGCTGGGATGATACAAAAGGGGTTCACTATTTCACCACCCAGAATAATGAGGGCGGCTCCTGCGAGGTCTATAAATATTCGGGTAAGGAGAGTGTGATCGCCGAGTGTGAAGGCAGCCTGAAAAGACTGAGGACCGATTATATCGACCTCTACCAGATTCACTGGCCCGATGAATCAACCCCCATCGAAGAGACCATGGAGGCGTTGCAGCATTTGAAAGATCAGGGGAAGATCCGGGCTGCAGGCGTGAGCAACTACTCCCTTGACCAGATGAAACAGGCGGCCTCTCTCATTGAACTTGCCTCCAACCAGCTCCCTTACAGTATGATACGTCGGGATATTGAAGATGATATTGTGCCCTGGTGTGTGGAAAATGATTGCGGGATTCTGGCATACAGTCCGCTCCAGAGGGGATTGCTTACCGGGAAGATTGGTCCCGAAACCACATTCGCTCCCGGCGATTCGAGACCCGGACTGCCCCATTTTAAACCAGTCAACCTGGTCAAAACCAACCGTTTCCTGGATACCATCCGGCCGCTGGCACTTGAGAAAGGGGTAACCCTTAGCCAGCTGGTAATCCGGTGGACCCTTCAGCGTCCGGGCATCTCGGTGGCCCTGGTGGGGGCGCGAAATGAGGCCCAGGTCAAACAGAATGCTGTGGCTGCACGGTTCGTGCTCTCCCGGGAGGAACTCGAACGAATCAACCAGTCACTGGAGCAATTGATTCTCGACCTGGCGTGATTTTGAATTATGCGAGCGCATTCCCCGAAGTTCTACTTTGGGGTTAGCGAGCACAATTAAAATAGACAATTAATCGATGATTCCTCGCAGCTTGCTGCGAGGAGAGTCAATCTGTAATGAGGTTTAATCCGGTCAGGAGAGGATGTTGTCGATGGCATCCAGTTCGTCCCTTGTGAATTTCAGGTTGTGGATGGTGGCCACATTGGCTTCCAGCTGAGAAACCGAACTGGCACCGATGAGAACCGAGGTGACCTGTTTCCGGCTTAGAATCCAGGCCAGGGCCATCTGGGCCAGGGTTTGTCCCCTCAATTCGGCCTCCTGGTTCAATGCCTTGATCCTTACCATAAGGTCAGCCTCCAGGCTCTCTTTTGTGAGGAAAATACTCTCCCCGGCAATTCTCGATCCCTCCGGAATTCCTTTCAGGTACCGGTCTGTCAGTAAACCCTGTGCAAGCGGACTGAAAGGGATGCATCCTACCCCTTTCTTCTCCAGGACCTTCAATAAACCATCCTCTACCCACCGGTTGAGCATATTATACTTGGGCTGGTGAATGAGGCATGGGGGTTCCCAGCTTCTCCAGGATCTCCACTGCCTTCAGGGTCTGCTGGGCATCATAGTTTGAGATTCCCACGTAAAGGGCTTTCCCCGTCTGAACGGCACTGTGAAGGGCTTGCATGGTCTCCTCCAGGGGTGTAGCGGGATCAGGCCGGTGAGAGTAGAAAATATCCACATATTCCAGTCCCATCCGCTCCAGGCTCTGATCCAGGCTGGCCAGCATATATTTTCTGCTTCCCCACTCGCCGTAAGGACCCTCCCACATGCGGTAACCCGCCTTGGTGGAGATGATCAGTTCATCCCGGTACCTGCCCAGACCCTCCTGCAAGACTTTTTTCAGATTTGCTTCAGCACTTCCCGGGGGGGGGCCATAGTTGTTGGCCAGGTCGAAATGGGTGATCCCCAGGTCAAATGCCCTGTGGAGGATATCCCTGATCTTCTTTGGATCATCCATATCTCCAAAGTTGTGCCAAAGTCCGAGTGAAACTGCCGGCAGCATCAGCCCGCTGTTTCCGCAGCGATTGTATTTCATTTGATTATAACGGTCGGAGGAGGCAAAGTAGCTCATAAGTGGATGGTTTAAGTGTTTATTTTTTGATAAGTGGTATTTTATAGCTGATGGTGTAGGTGAAGCCGAACTCCCTGTTTCGGGTTCCATTGCCATACCCGGGTACCAGCAAAGGGGCTATCTGCGGGTCCATCCCCGGGTTCAGAAGGATCTTATAGCGGACGCTCCACCCCATAAAAAAATTCCGGGCCACCTCGGCCGTAATCCCCCCCACCAGTTCCAGCCAGTGTCCGTTCAGTGTATTCTCATAGCTCTCTATATGGTAGTCACCCCAGTAGTTGCTCACTACAGTTATATTCTCAGCGCTCTGTTTGAACAGAGAGGTGCCGTAACGGAAGCCCAGGGTGATGGCATGGTGCTGCGACCGGTCATTCAGTTTCAGTAAGTTATAATCCACACCCAGCCTGGCAAAAGGTCCGCCCGATGAGTAGGAGACATCATCAACCGAATCTGCCAGGTTGCCGAAACCCAGTTCAAATACCGGGTAGATGTTGTGATAGATCTCGAAATCGAGCGATGCATCAGCACCGATGACCTGCGGATCGGTGAAATAGCCAAGAAGGGGGGCCAGGTTGATCCCGATCCTCGGCCCGTATGTACGCAATGTATCCTGTGCATACAGGGAGGGTACCAGCCACAAAAGCAGTAATCCGCTAAAAATATATCCAGAGGTGCTCCTCATCGGTACTGAGTTCTGCATCAATTTCGGCATCTTTCAATTCCACATCCATCATCCAGCTCCCGGATACCGTAAACTGCTCCAGGGTGAACCTGGAAGCAAATCCGCAGGTGTAATTAATCAGGTAAACCTCGCTGGAATGAGAGAGCGAAAGGGTATCACTTCGTATTTGATTGGTAAACACGATCCTGGTAAGATCATTGTTCGGATCCAGAGGCAATTGCACCTTACCCACGGAGGTTGAATCATAAAGCAGACTGTCGGTTTTTCCCTCCCTGATGCCATAGATGGTCATTCCCCCCATGATGGTATCTCTGCTTACTCCTCCATTCAGGGTCCTGAATCTTGCCACCAGGATCGCCTGGTTGTCATCATCGCATATCTCCTGTGTGGCACAGGAGGTGATGATCAACAGTACCGTCAGTCGGAAGGACCATGTATTTCATGGGAAAGTATTAATCAGAACAAATATGGGAAAAAAACTGAAGCGGAGGCAGTAAAATCCGCTCTCCGGCAACAACACGATGGATGACCGGGAGAGGTTCAGGGAACGTTCCGGGGCCTGCTCACACTCGGGTAACCATCGCCATAACGGACCGGCTCCTTCACGATGGGGAGTCGGAATGACCAGCATGCAAAGGTGGCTTGGCCATTTGTCCGGGTACGGGCTGGGTCCGATTTTCAGGTTCCTGATTGCAAGTGCGCTATCACCCGGGTTTACGACCACGATCCGGATGGTTGACAGCCCTGCGGCTTCTTTGAAAATGGTGAGGAGATCCAACCCACCTGTGGAACTGATCACCACCAGGCTGTCGGTACCCCGAAAAAGGTGGCCCCCCAGCAGGGCATTCAACTCCGTTGACCTCCACCCAAAAAGGTCCCGAGACCCATCCATCCTTTTGAACCTGAAAGGTGCCCTGACTCCGGTCAACCAAAAAGGGCGGGCCGGACTGCGGTTTGCAGGTCCATAGCAGGATGATACCCGAGGTAATGAGGATGTACCGCATGAAGGATGTCATCAGTACCATTGAGGGATCTATTTGAGGTTCTTTTCAAAAAAATCCATGTACTCCTTATAGAGGAAAATCCTGCTCTTCATGTCCCATGCTACGCCATGCGTGCCCGGGGGAAAGATCTTCAGCTCGATGGACTTCTCATGATCGATCAGTGCTTTTACCAGCTGGAAAGCATTCTGCGGGTGCACATTATCATCCATCAGGCCATGGACCAGCATCATCTCTCCCTCCAGGTTACCTGCATGGGTGATCAGGGAGCTCTGTCTGTACCCTTCGGGGTTCTGATCCATCAGCCCCATGTACCTTTCGGTGTAGATGTTGTCATAGTTGAGGTGATTGGCGGTAGCCGATGCCACAATGCCTGCCTTGAAAACATCGGGATGGGTGAGCATTGACATTCCGGCCGAGAAACCTCCATAACTGTGTCCCATGATCCCGATCCGCTCCTGATCGATCCATGGGTTTCCGGCGAGGTACTGCGCTGCCTCGGCAAAGTCGCGGGTTTCCAGTTCTCCAAGCCGCTTGTATACGCATTTTTCAAATGCGCTTCCATAGCCCCCGCTTCCCCGATTGTTGATGTTGGCCACCACAAACCCTTTTTGTGCCAGCCACTGGTGCCAGCCACTGGTCTCAAAGGTGTTATAGACCCCCTGTGCACCGGGACCTCCATATACATCCATAATAAGCGGGTAGCTTTTTGAAGGATCAAAATTCATGGGTTTGATCAGGGATCCGTCGATGACCTGGCCATCGGAAGTGGTGAATGTGAAAAGCTCTTTTCCTGCATATTCATAAGCCTCAAGGTGCGCGGTGGCCCGCTGATGCCCGGCAAGCCGGGTGATCAGATCGCCCTGGCCATCCCGCAGGTCGACCGAAGAGGGTGTGGAGATATCGGAATAGCTGTCGATGAAATAGTCTCCGCCGGGCGACATATTCACCTGGTGGCTGCCGGGAGTTCTGGTGACTCTTTTCTTGCCCTTCCCGTTGAATTTCAAGCTGTAGAGGTTGCGCTCCATGGGGGAGACCTCACAGGAGAGGTAGTAGAGCAGTTTTTTCTCCGCATCGATACCCTTGATGCTCACCACATCGTAATCCCCGACGGTGCACTGGTTCAGCAGTGTCCCGTCATAGTCGTACTGGTAGATATGCGAATAGCCTGTGCGATCGGAGATCCAGAAAAAAGATTCCATGCCGGGGGGAAAGTAGAAAAGGTGCATCTCACCGGCAAAAAAGTCGAAGACATCGATCCATGTTTCAGATTTCTCCTCCATGATCATCGATTTCTGACCCGAAACCACATCAAACATAAAGAGCTTCAGGTGGTTCTGGGCCCGGTTCATCCATACAACCGCCAGTGTATTGGCCCGGGATGTCCAGTAGATCCTGGGCATATATCCTCCCTCCGGGTCAAGGTCCAGCCAGGTTTTCATCCCGCTTTGCACATCCAGGATCCCCAGTCGCTCCACCGGCGCCGGATCACCAACCTTTGGGTAGGGGATCTCCACGTACCGGGGATGCTGACCGGAAAAATCGGTCAGCTGATATACGGGAACTGCCCTTTCATCCGATTGCCAGAAGGCGATGAATTTGCTGTCGCCGGACCACTCCCACGCCTGGACCAGTCCGAATTCCTCCTCGTTGGCCCAGCCAAACCGGCCGTTGTAATACTTTTCCGCCCCGTCACCGGTCAGCCGGGTGTGTTTCCCGGTTGCAAGATCAAAGGTGAAGAGGTTACCCTCTTTTCCATATCCGACCATTTTCCCGTCGGGAGATACCTGGGCTGTGAAAGCCCCCTCCACGATGGGCATCATACTTTTATTTTTTAGTGAATAGTAGTAGTAGTCTGCATTGCCCGAATTACGCCAGATCTTTTCAAAATTGGACTGGAAAAGCAGGTACTGGTAATCCCCGGCCCATTGAAAACTCCTGTAGCTGAATGGTTCCTTCGTTCCGGGAAAGGTATGATCACCAGAATTGAAAACCAGCTCTTCATTTCCGTCCGCGGGGATGTAACGCCATATCTGCTGATTGCGACCCTCCCTTCGGGTAAACGAATAACTGGTACCGTCGCCGGTCCAGTTCACATCCGAGGGACCCTGCTCCCCCCTGAGTGACGCACCCGATAGAAAGGCTTCGCTGAGCGATTGATACTCTTTTTTCTGGGCAAAGCCCAAAAAGGAAATCAGGATCATCGATCCTGCCAGGACTATTTTTCTTAACATGTGGGATCTTTTTTAAATCAGGTCTTAAAACTAGCAAAATTATTTTGAGGAACCGGTCAGAATTCCATTGATGATCCTGCTGGTTTGACCAGGCATCCCGGGTTTAGTATATATCCAGGTCGTGACCCACCTCCACAGGGCCCTGGTAGATGGAACGGATCTCCCTGATCAGCTCTTCCTCGGAGGAATCCCAGAAAAGGATGTGGTAAAGCACGACTTTGCCGGGCATGGTTCTGTTTGCGATCCCGGCCAGTTCAAGGGTTGAGGTGTGGTGATCGGCATGGTACGCCTTCCATGATTCGCTCCTGGTTTGAAAGCCGGCCTGACTGTAGACCTCGTGTACGAGGATATCAGCTCCTGTGGCATATTCCACAAGTTTTTCAGAGGGACTGCAATCACCCGAGACCACAATCACCCTGTCGGGTGTGGTGAAGCGGAATCCCCATGAATTGGGCCAGCTCCCGTGGGTAACAGGAAAGGCTTCCACAACGATGTTGCTGTCCCGGTAGATCTCTCCCTCCTTTGAAAACTCCTGGCAATCGACCCTCCATCCCTGGTCATTGGCCGGCTCAGCGCCGTAAACCCGGTAGTGGATATCGTCACGGTAGGCCTCAAGGATATGTGAGGTCATGGATGCAGTTCCCTCCGGGCCGAAAACCCTGAGTGGCTCATCCCGTCCCATCACCCAGGGGGTAAGGATCAGGTCGGGATAACCGGTGGTGTGGTCGGAGTGGAGATGGGTGAGAAACGCTGTTTTAATATCCTTAATGTGAAACCCCTCGAGAGGACCTCCATAACGGGAGGTTAATGCAGCAGCTTTCCGGATCAGTCCCGGCCCAAAGTCAATGATATAGGGTGTCTGGTTTACCAGCAGGGCCAGGGAACACCCCGACTGGGTGGGAGAGGGGTTTGGATTCCCGGTTCCCAGCAGGATCAGTTTGGTGATATCCGAATCGGAGAAGTTGCGTTGCCCGGCTAAAGGGATCAGGAGCAGGGACAGGGCGGTGATTAGGATGAGATGGAGTTTCATGATCAGTCCGGATTTGGATTTAGTTCTGCCAGGATCGTGGCGTAATCGATGCAGTATTGCAGATCGTCTTCACCCAGTGGTTGAACCGGGTAACCTCTTTTTTCAAGGATCTCCATGTATTTCCGATGGTGAGTGGCACTGTCGGTCGCAGCAAAATCATGCACCGACCGGATACCGGACTGGTAGATGATCCGCGCATAAAACCCGCCCACCCCCGTGATCCTTGAGAGGTCGCACAGGGAAAATAACTCCCTCAGTCTCGCTTCGGGTATACCGGTTTGTTCTGCAATTTGTTTTCTCTGGCCATCACTCTGAACCGACTCAAAAAACTCGCGGGTGTTCCGGATACCCCTGCTTTTAAGCACCTCTGTATACTCGAGGGGAATACCGGGAAAACCTGAAAGCGCAAACGGTTTCGAAAGGTAACTTCCGGCTTCCCTTTTCAAAAGCGTAAGGTAACCTACGGGAATGCCTGTTTCACTGGCCACCCTTTCCAGATTCTCTTTGTTTCCCAGTGAAGCGATCAGCTGTTTCAGGTTATGGATCCCCATTTTGGTAAGGGCTTCAAAGTACCCCCCATTCCATCCTGCAGGGTGATACGGCTGGGTATTAACTTTTTGGACCTGGTCCGCTCATAAAAAAGTTGCAGACTTACACGTTCAGGATCAATTGTATAGCGTTCCACCCGTTGAATCATTTTTGTCCCAGCAGGACGATATCAAAATCAGAATCTACAGCTACCGATCCGTTTTTAACGGGGATATAGCTCTGTGAATAGTAATCATAAAGCATTGTGCCATCCTTAAAAGTGGCGTCGACACCGATTATTTTCTCTCCCTTATCCAGTCCCAGCCCCACAACTACCTGGTCGGTGTAGTTTCCATGGCTAAAGCTCCTTTTAAAAAGGTAGGGGTCGGAAGAGATCATTTTATGTTCCCCGGCGCCCACCGACGGGTGTTCCTTTCTGAATCTTCCCAGTTTTTGATAGTGGGACATCACCTCACCGATCACAAAACCGTTCCGGGAGAGGTTCTGATCCATCTCCTCCCAGTTCATGGGACCCCGCAGTGTGGCATCGCCCGTTGTACCTGGAATCACGAGGTTCCGGCAACTCTCATCACCGTAATAGATCTGGCTGGTGCCGGGTGAAAGCAGAAGTTTGGTTCCGGCTTCCATGGGTTTCACCCTTTCACTGTCATAAGGCCCTCCATCATCATGGGAGGTAAGGTAGTTCAGCACCCCTTTCCCTTTCAGGGTGGTATGTAATTTATCAGCGTATGTGCTGAAGAGCTCCTCGTAGCTTCCTGTTGCATGGTATTTGAATTCGAAATTGATCAGGCTGTGGATATCCTCAGCGAAAAAATCGACCGATGTGTCGGGGTAGTGAAACAGCCTGTCTGACGAGATTCCGTATCCATAGACTTCACCAACCATGTAAAAATCATTGTGATCCAGTACTTTGTCGGGGTGCTCCCGCCTCCATGCACCGAGGGCATTTGATGCTTCCCCGTAAAGTTCCTTCCAGACACCTTCCTCGATGTGCTTTGCTGTATCCAGCCGGTACCCGTCGATGCCATATTCCCTGACTAAATCGGTGAGCCACTTGATAATATAATACCTGGGGGCCCTGGGATAGCCGGTTCGCAGGAAAAACTCATCAAGTTCGGCCATCTCCTTTTCAAGCCTTCCCTCCCGTTCCCATTTATCAAGCAGGGCAGGGGGCAGCTCCACCTCCTGGTCAGACCCGGTAAGGATATCCGGCAGGTTTTTCACCAGCGTACAGTTCAGGGTTGATTCATAGCCTTGATAGGTGCAGGGAGGTCCGGTGCGAACCCACTCCGGCGGCCAGGCGGGATCAAGGGGTGTAACCGGACCGGTGTGGTTGATGATCACGTCCATGACGATGCGGATACCATGGGAATGGGCAGTCTCCACCAGCTTTGCCAGCTCATCCTCGGTTCCGAAATTGGGATCCATGCTGCTCCAGTCGCTGGTCCAGTAACCATGGTAACCATAGGTGACCCCGGTTCCCTCATCTGTGCTTCCATGGATCTGTTCAAACCATGGGGTGAGCCAAAGGGCGGTCACTCCCAGTTCATCGAAATAGCCCTCCTCCAGTTTGTGGATGACCCCTGCAATATCCCCCCCCAGGAAACCCCGCATCAACGCGGGTTCGTCCGTACGGTCAAAATTGAGGTCGTTGGAGCGGTCTGCATTGTAAAAGCGGTCCGTCAGAAGGAAATAGATGTTTGCGTTTTCCCAGAGAAAGGGTACCTCGCTACTGAACTCCTTAGCTTCCCGGCTTTGTTTGCATGAACTTGAGATGGTCATGACCAGAGTCAGCCAGAGAATGAAAATTTTTATACCTCCAAGTTTCATTTTACCTTGTATTATGGTGTGATCCGAATCAGGATTTTACCTGAGGACATATCTTCACGATAGAGTTCGATGGCCTCGTTCACCTGTTCCATGGGGAAGATCCGGTGAACATGCGATGAGAGTGCTCCATTCATCCCCTTCCTGACCCTGCCCACGAACCTGAGTTTATAGGGGATGCTTTTCGTATCCAGCCAGTTGCCCAGCTGAAAACCGGTTATTTTTTTACCATGCCTGATAAGGTCCGAGGGATCGGCCTCGATGGGATCTCCGGAAAGCCTGGCATAGGTCACCAGGGTGGCTCCGCCGGGTGCAGCACTGAGCAGACGCCCGCTCTCCCTTCCGGACACCGCATCCAGGAAGAGGGTGGCCCCAAGCTGACTTGCCAGGGAGCTCAGCTCGGAGGTAAATGAACCAACGCTGCTGTTAAGGACATGTTTGGCTCCCATCTCTTTCAGTTCAACGACCTGTCGCTCTTTCCGGACGATATTAATCAACTCAATGGAGTGCTCAGCTGCCAGTCGGATCAACATCTTCCCAAGGGAACTGGCAGCTGCATTGTTCACCATGGCAGCGTGCCGTCCCTTCCTTGCCATCTGGATAAAGGCCATGGCAGTCATGGGATTAACAAGCATCATGGCGCCCTGTTCCAGGTCAACATCCGGTGGAAGGGGTACGGTTTTCATAACTGAGGTTTTCATATATTCGGCCCAGGTGCCTTCCTCTGAATGGTTGGGTGAACAGGCCACCCTTTTCCCAAGGCGCATGCGGGGCAGAAGGCCGCTTCCCGCTTTAACAATGGTACCCGATCCCTCCAGTCCGGGGGTAAAGGGCCACGATTTCGCAAGGTAGCTTCCAGCAATATTGGCCAGGTCGGATGGGTTTATGGGCGAGGCAGCCATTTTTATAAGCACCTCCCCGGGACCCGGTTCCGGAATGGGAACCGATTCAATGACCAGCTTTCCTCCCGGCTCAATTTGCCTGACCGCCTTCATCATTTCGCTCATGGGAACTATTCTTTCGGATATAAAAATAGGCTGTGGTGAGGTTACCCGATCTTTTCGACCAGGTGCGGGGAGCCATGTGAACGATTTCACTGTAGGAGGTCAATATTTTGAACATGCTATTAATGGTAAACTTATTGACGTGCTGCCGGTTTGTATCCCGAATTCCCCTGACCGGAACTGAGATCAAAAGGATTCCGCCGGGTTTAACCTTTCGCCATAGCACATCCATGATCTCCCTGTACTCTGTGATGTGCTCCAGCACCTGTATGGAGAGGATCATCCCCACTGATTCATCTGGAAATGCCTTCATATTCAGCTGGTAGTCAAAGCTGTTACCCCTTTCATCCGAACTCCCCAGCAGCTTCTCTTCTGCATAATTGAGACAGGTCTCGCTGTGACTCCACCAGAGTAAACCTAGTGTTTTCCAGCAAGCCGGCTATATACTTCACATTTCCACCCAGCCCGGCCCCAAAGTCTACGATCGAATCAGCCTTTTGGAATAAACCTTTAAACTTCTCCAGGTGAATTCCGTCGGAACGCAACTTCTTCTTTTCTATAAGATGATCATATTTCGATTCCCAGAACTCCTTGGTATTTGGATTTTTAGTTCGCTTTATCCAATTCATGTTTTTTAAATATATCGTAAGCCATTTGTAACTGTTTTTATCTCTTCAAGGGCCCTCTCCACATCTCTTTGTTCCACGTAGGTCTGGCCAATCATCATTCGCAAGGTATGGAAACCGTCGATCCTGGTATGGGTAAGAAACAACCGGCCTCTCCCGTTCAGCTCTTCAAGCAGTTGCTCGTTCAGCTGATTTAATTCCGCCGGATCATCACTGCCATCGGGGTTGAACCTGAAACAACTGAAATTCAGGAATGGTTCAAGGACCAGTTCCAACCCCGGGATCTTCACAAGTTCAGCGCAGAAATAACCATTCAGCCGGATGTGCTCCCTTAATCTCGCCCTCAGGCCCGATAAGCCGAAACTACGAATCACGAACCAGAGCTTCAGGGCCCTGAAACGTCTACCCAGCGGAACGCCCCAGTCCCTGTAATCGTTGACCAGCCCCCTCGAGGAGGTTTTCAGGTATTCGGGTAGAATTTCAAAGCTCTTCATAAGCAGCTCGGCGTTTTTTACAAAATAGACCGAGCAGTCGAAGTTGGTGAACATCCATTTATGCGGATTGAAGACAAAGCTGTCGGCCTGTTCAATGCCCTCGATCATCCACCGGTATTCCGGTAGCAGCAGGGCAGATCCGGCATAGGCTGCATCCACATGAAGCCACAGGTCATATTTTTTGCAGATGGCGGCAATCTCCCTGAGGGGATCCACGGCAACGGTGCCTGTGGTCCCGATGGCTGCCACCACTGCACATGGAATCAACCCCGTGCCAGGTCAGCAGTGATCTGTCTCTCCAGTTCAGCGGGGATCATCCGCATCTGACCGTCCACCGCCATCTTGACAAGGTTTCTCCTGCCGATTCCGCATACACCCACTGCCTTTTCAATGGATGAGTGGGTTTCGGTGGAGCAGTATACCCTGAGATTGGAGGGTACACCCTCCTCGTTGGATCTGAAACCGGTGGCTACCTCACGGGCTGTAATCAGGGCCACCAGTGAGGCGGAGGAGGCACTGTCCTGTATCACCCCTTCATAGGATCCAGGTATTCCCATGGCATCGCGGAGCCACTCCATCATCCGCTGCTCCAGCTCTGCAGCGGACGGGGAGGTATCCCATATCATACATTGGGCTCCAATGGCTGAGGTAATGAATTCGGCCAGCACCGATTCAACTGAGCTGTTGGCCGGAAAATAGGCGTGAAAATTGGGGTGTTGCCAGTGGGTGATCCCGGGAAGAATTACCGCTTCCAGGTCGCTGATGATCTTTTCCATGGACTCGGAATCCTCAGGGGCCATTTCAGGTATCTGTTTGTATATATCCCCGGGCTTAACCTTCGACTTCACCGGGTATTGAGAGATGTTTTTCAGGTAGTTGTCGATCCAGTCGATGACAGGGTCCGCTGCTTTCTTAAACTCTTTGGGATTTAGCATAGTCTTTGTTTATTCTGTAAAGTATCGTTTGATGATGGCATCGGCAAGTAGGCCTGCGGCGGGCGGATGGAAGCGGAACCACAATTCCGGCTCGATCAGTTCAAGCTCTGAAACGGCAAGGCTGCCAAGGTTATCCCAGATGGCATCCACCCTTGCATAGATCGGGTTGTATCCGCAACGTTCAACCACCTTCTCGGCAAAGAGGATCTCTTCCGCGCAGGGGTCATAGTGATGAACTGTACCCCCGAAATCATCCTGCACCCTGAAATCGCCCTCCTTCGCCTTTTTCAGGATGGCGTGGGTAAAGCGGCCGTCAAATATCATAAAGGTCACCTCCCCGCGTACGGGAACCTGAACCTGGAACTCCTGGATCATCATTGATTCCGCTTTGATCAGCGCCTGGTAAGGTTGCTCGTACTTTTGTGCCTCCTCCGGAAGAAACCTGTAGGTATGCCTGGCAACCCCCGATATCACCGGTTTAAGGATCACCTCTTTCCATCGGGTCAGGGCCACTTTTTGTGCCAGGGTCCCTGTTTCACCCTTTGCCAGGAAAAGGGTGGGTGGAATATTGATTCCCGAGTGTGAGAGCTCCTCCAGGTAGTGTTTATCCATGTTCCACCGGATGATCTCGTATGGGTTAATCATGCCGGTAAGCCTCTTCACCCGCTCCAGCCAGGCGGAAAATTCTGCGAAACGGTCGAAATAGTCCCATGTGCTCCGGAACAGTACGAAGGCTGTCCGGGACCACTCAAATTCAGGGTCATCCCATGCGCACCTCTCAACCCTTAGTCCCCGTTTTTCCAATTGCTCCCGGACCAGAAACTCTTCTTTAAAGATATTTTGAATATAGGGGTCATCCTTTTGGGGATTCACGTACCGGTGGTCGGTGAGAATGGTTACATCGAAGTCGCGGTTCAGGTATTCTTTCATGATGACCGGGTAAAGAAGAGAATGCTTTTGATTGCCATATCGGCAGCAAAATAGACAAAAGCCAGCGCAAATAACTTAAAAATGAACGGAATGATCCGGGGACGTGACAGGAGCTTACGGAACCGGGAGAATATAAGGCCATCAGAAGGGTGGAAACCAGCCATCCCAGCTGCACCAGTCCCATGAAAAGGTATGCTCCCAGTGTGATCTGATTATTCAAAAGGATTGCTTTGGGGATGCAGATGGTAATCCAGTAGCTCCACAACACCCCGTTGGAGAGGATCATGAGGATGATTTTCCAGATGCTGAATTGCACTGTTTTAGCCGAATCCAGCGACCTTACCCTCCAGATCGTAGTCGCGATCCAGATCAGGATTACAGCTCCCGCAAGCGAAAGCCCCCTGAAGAAGGATTCGGGAAGTCCCAGGGCGGAAAAGAGCAGCAGGCTGATGAGCGCCACCAGGGTCTCGGTCACCATCGCTATTAATATGATTCTCAGGCTTTTTGAAAAACCTGACTGGAGTATTTCAGTGAATACGGCGGTGATCACAGGTCCCGGGATCACACCCCCGATCAGGCCCAGTAAGACAGCGATGACCAGCTCATGGATCATGGTTTTCTGCGGATTGCGGGTTCTTTAGTCACCTAAGAACATCAGTACATTCATGTTGTAACCGGGGAGGAATGAGGTTAGACTATCGGGAGTCTCATTCAATTCAACAACAGGGGTTGAGCAAATCATTGTATATTTATCACTTTGAGACGATCTGTAAACTCCGAAATATATCTGAGATTCATCGGATGAGTATTGTACCCCCAGGGCCAGGTGAGGATAGTAATTTTTTGGAGCACTTAACTCATTCTCATCAATGATCTGGATGGATCCGACCGGTGACTGGCTAAAATCAAGTTCTGCAAACCCCGCTCCGTAAGATCCTGCGGCAATCCAGGATCTGATCATTTTGGAGGTTTTCTTTGAAATCTGTCCGGAGGCCGGTATATAATAGTAATCCAGTGTTTGGGTGACTGCCTTCGTGGTCAGATTAATGGTTTTTACACCAAAATTACCATCGGTCACTAAAAGAGAGTTTCCATCGGCCGTAACTGCGGCCGGAGTGGCTGTCATTTGTGAAAGGCGCTCATAGGAGCCTGGTGATCCGATGGTGTATCTGACAATAAATGAGTAATCCCTGTGAACTTCTCCGCCTTCAGTGCCATAACCATACACCTCGCAATAGGCATATTTGTCATCCGGGGAAATTATAAAACCTGTTTTCATGGTTCCGTCTTCAGTATCACCTAATATTTCCGGCTGACTCAATACAAAGTCTGTGGGATCTCCGGATAACTCTATTTCTCCGTCGTCGGGATTGTAAATCGCCACCATGCCTGCAAACCAGCTATCATAGGGACTATCGGTTTCAAGGGCCACCAGATAAGCGATTCTTCCATCACCCAAAACCCTTGGGGTGACCGATTTTACAGAATAATAATATCCCTCGGGGGCAGCCGGAATGGGGACAAACCTTACATCCTGAAGATTGTCGGTTTCTCATATAAGCTATTCCTGAAGTGTTTTCCTTTTGATTGCTTGCCACTGCAAAGGCAATGACACCGTTATTTATGTCGGCATAATAGGAGGAATAGTTATACGGAATCGGATGCGTAATAAAATACCGGATCTTCTCCAACCCTTACACTATACAAAGCCTCCGGCAACCTGACCGTCGCCCTTACTCCCGATTAAAAAAAAAGCTGTTGAATTGTGATCAGGATCATCCTGTTCCTTGGTGCAGGAAGTCAGGCACATTATCAATGAGGTTACAAAACAAAAAGCCATTACCTGAATGAAAAATGTCTTCATCTTATTCAGTTAATAATTGAATTAGAAATTGTCAACAGTGAATCTAACCAATTGTATTGACATCACAAATGATTCATGCAAATATCTGCCCGGTGGAGGATTCAAGGACCCGCCCCTTATCCATTACGTAGAGTTGGTCGGCCATGGCTGCCAGGTGTGGTTTGTGGGTGATCAGCAGGATCGTCCTCTGCTGTGCTTTCAGTGCAAGGAGCAACCTGTGGATATGGATCTCGGATTCGTGATCCAGCGATGAGGTGGCCTCGTCCATAATCAGCAACCTGGGATTCCTGTAGAGGGCCCTTACCAATGCCAGTCTCTGCCTTTCGCCACCGGAAAAATTGCTTCCGTTATCAGTGAGCATGGTGGCCAGACCTTCGGGGAGAGATTCCACCATGGGGAGGAGCCCAACCTCCCGGAGCAGTAAGGTTAACTTCGCCAGGTCGGGTTCCTGCTCACCGGGAGCCATATTTTCCAGGAGGGTGCCCGACAGGAATGTGACCTGCTGGTGAACCACCCCCATCAAAGAGCGGATACTCTCCCTGGTGTAGTACCGGGTGTCACTCCCATTGATTGTGATCCGGCCCTCATCGGGAGGGTAGAGGTGTTGCACAAGGTTGGAGACGGTCGATTTCCCCGAACCACTCTTGCCGGTGAGTACGGTGATCATCCCTGCCCCGATTGTTAAATCCACATTTTCCAGCTGATTTCCCCGTGAGCCGTAAGCAAACGTGACCCCGTTTAACCGGATGGTTCCGAATTCCCCGGGTTTGAATGGCTGCAGGCCGGGTTTCTCTTCGGGGGAAAGGTGGAAGATTTCAAAGAGGCGATCACCTGCGATCATGGCATTCTGATAGCTTTTATTGGCACCCACCAGGCTGCTTACCGGACCGGTCAGGTAGCCCAGCAGGGCGTAAAAGGTGAGCAGGTTTCCCGGGGTCATTGACTCCCGGATGACAAAGAACGATCCTGTCCATAGCAGGATGATTGTGAAGATGCGGTTGATCGATTCGCTGCCGGAGGATGCGGCGATGGCATTTATTCCCGATTTGAATATGGAATCAAGCAGCCTGTTCAGCCTGCGTTCCGTTTTTTCGCGTACCATCTCTGCCAGGTTATACTGGCGGATGTGCCGTGATGCGCGCAGCGACTCCACGAAGTGATCCTCCAGTGTGGCTGCCTGTTCCATCACCCTTCTTTCGATCCGCCTGTTCTGGTGGTTAAAGAAGAGGTAGAGAATGGTGTAAAACGGAATCATTGTCAGCATGATCAGGGAGAGTCTGGTGTGCAACAGGAGCATTGTGGAGAAGGAGAAGAGCAGGATCAGCAGGTTGACCATGATTCCAACGGCAGTGTCGTTGATGAATACCCGGATCTTGACTGCATCGTTGATCCTTGAAAGGATCTCCCCGCTTTTCATGGAATCAAAAAACCGCTGGGGCAGGCTGAACAGGTGGCGGTAATAGGATATGATAAGCTGGTTATCGATCACCTGTCCGCTCTTTAGCATAAGTACATTTTTCAGGGTTGAAAGGAAGATCATCACTCCCGTGATTCCCAACATGAAAAGGCTCATAAGGTTGAGGAGCCCTTCATTCCGGGTGATAAAAACATGGTCGGTTAATTTGCCCAGGTAGATGGAGGTGGAGAGTCCCAGCAATGTATAGAGAATGGCTGAAATAATGGCCTGAACAACTGGTCTCCACACCGGTTGAAGGAGAGCGAGCAGCCTTATGCCATTGCTGCTATCCGGTCCGCTTTCAGGTTCTGGTCCTTTGGGTACCAGGACGATGGCCGCTCCGCTCCATTGCCCGGTAAAAAGCTCGTTTTTCCAATGATTCATCTTACCCAGGGCGGGGTCCATGATCCTCAGAGATCGTTTCCCAACCCCGTATACGGTCACATAATGATGCAATCCGCCAGTCTGAACCAAATGCGCGATAAAGGGGCAGGGAAGCCTTCTCAGGTCTCCTGTACTTCCCCTTATGCCCCGGGCCTCAAAATTCAGCTTTTCCAGGGTCTGCACCATCCCCATCATGGAGGTTCCGCTGCTGTCTGTCCTTGCCTCCTGCCTGATTCGGGATACCGGTATTCGTTTACCGTAGTGGCCGGCGACGGATGCGATACACGCAGGTCCGCAGTCGGAGGTGTCCCTTTGCCTGATTCGGATGGCAGATGGCATTTCTAGTGGATTGGCATTGGCTTTTGGGCCAGTGAAGGATTGAATTGACGGTTCAGTCTCTCGATCATCAGCGATGCAACGCTTGTCCGGTAAAGCATCATGCTTGCACTGAAAGTCATACCCGGAATGAGCCCATCCGGATTTCCGATCATACATCTTACCCTGTAAACAGGTCGTCCGTTGAGGAGCATCACATCGGGATCGATCTGGCTTACCCTGGTCTCCAGATGGTCCGATGTACGCTGACTTTTCCCGTCCATTCGAAGCCGAACGGTCATCCCGGTCCGGATCTCCCTGATATCCCTGGTTTCAACATAACAATCTGCAGCCAGAGATTCATGGGAAGAGATGCTCCCCAGGTTGACTCCCGCCTGGATTACAGAACCCGGGCTGATTCCCCGGCACCGGTTCAGGGTACCTGTAGAAGGGGCAAGAAGGTAGTAATTCTGAAGGGTGGCCCGTATCTCCTTAACCTCCCCCTCATACTTCCAGTTTTCCATCCAAAGGCGGTTCAGTTCATCCTCCATTTGGTTTTTGTAGCTCTCCAGGTGATCGTCCATCAGCGCGCAGGATACCTGGTATTCACTTCTGGCCCGCTCAAACTCCCGCAGCGGGATTACCTGCTGATCATGTAAAATCCGGGCAGCGTTATATTCGTCCCGGAGGAATTCTTTCTGAAGGATCAGCCGCCTGCAGGAAGCGATGTGGTTCCTGTTTGACTGCATGTAAATGGAGGTTTCCTCCGGCATCTCTCCCCGGAGAATTGCCTCAATATCCTTGATATATAGTCTGTTCCTTTTGATTTGCAGGAACAGCTCCTCCATATGGGTATCGGTCAGGCTTTTCCTCATCCAGACCAGAGTGTCGCCTGTGGTCACCTCCAGGTTGTCCATAATCAGGGTACGGTCCACAATTCCGGTTATGGATGAGAACAGTTCCACAGGCTCCTGGCAGGGCCTGATCATACCGCCGGAGGTGGAGACCACATCCACCTTAACCAGGGGCAGGGCCACAATGATCCCCAATACCAGGAGGATGATTGTGTACCCCGGGTAGAAGGTGGAGACACGTCGCCTGTGGATCAGCTCCAGTGTCGTCCCCTCAAGAGGATCCATCAGGAAAAGATTCGGGAAATGAAAGCCTTTACCTCATCCCAGTAATGGAACAGAAGCAGGAAGAGGAAGAAGGTTTCAATCATGATCAGGATCCCTTTCCAGTCAGGTTTCTTTAGTTTCATGGTTCCGGATGTATTAAACCTCTACAGCATTGATTTGCCAGTCGGTTATTGCATTGGCAACTGAAATAGGATCGTGGGGAAGGACCATGGCAATGAACCGTATGACACGGCCCACATCGTGGGCAAAGCCGCCCCCGTTGGTTTCCAGGAGCTCCTGATCGCCCATGGGAGTGAAGAATTCAATGTTCGTTTTCATGATTTTTAGTTTTGGTTATCGGACTATTTTTGTTCCGGCAGTCCCATGAGGCCGTTTTTAAAGTTGTCCCAGTCGTTAATAATCTCCGAGGCTGCCGCAACTGCCACGCTAACCAGGAACCGGGCAACAATTGGTAAAATACCTCCGTTGATCTCCTGTTGTTCCGACTGCGGAATTTCGCTGAAACCATCCAGCGATAATTCAGTTTTCATTTTTATGAAGTTTTAAGGATGCCTACTCTGTTCAGAGGGCTTTTCGGCTTCCGCCCGAACGGTGCGCGTACGTTCTTTTCCTTTTAATGTGACAGGTGTACAATTATCGGTCAGGAGATGGAAAAAGGTGGAAAGGCTTACTCTGATTCTGGTACTACCAGGATTCCGGTCCTTATAAATAGATCCTCCCTGCAGCAGGAGGTGGGAATCTCACTGCGGATGGCATTGATGCCCAGCTCAGAGATGATCTCACTAACTTCATTTTCGGGAAGCTGTAACAGGGTTCTGGCCAGCTCGTCGGAGGCGTATACCAGTCGCACACTATCCCCATGCTGAATAAAGAGTGAATCATTCAACGGGCTGGATCTGATTACAAATTGTGTGAAAATTGACTCAAAGCTCTCTTCTAGCTTTTCACCCACGGTGAGTTTTACCTCGTAATATACAGGAGCACCCGGAAACCAGAATAGAGGGTCTGTCAGGGTATGGTCGATGATCATCTCTGTCTCCTGTCCAAATGAAAGGCGAGCGTTCAGTTCCCGGGTTTCCTGGAAAATGAACACATTACCCGGACCGGTTACCGTAAGCTGAATGTTACTTCCCCGGTTCTTCTCCTCCAGGTAACTCTTCAGAAAAAGGTGAAACCTCACTAGAATTTCATTCTCTTCAGTTCCGGGATGTGTTTCAATGACCAGGTCCCGGGTGTGGATAGCATCCCGGATCATCAGAGAACCCTGTTTAAGATGGTCAGGGTCATTTTGTCCCTTTAATAGCTCTGTGTGTAAATCCAGAATATTGGATTGCTTATTCAGAAATGGGGTGATATTGTACTCCGAATAAGCTCCGCTGCCGGGGTCACTGCCAAACCGGAACCCGTTTATGCTGATGGAATAGGGAACAACCGAGCCGGGAATTTTCACAAAAACCTGTTTTCCGGACCACTCCTTCATAAACATAAATCGGGAACGGAAGAGATTTGGGTCTTTGGGCTGAACAACCGTTTCAAGAGGGATGATCCTTTCTGCATCCAGCCTGAAACAGGAGTGGTCAGGTTCCCTGTTCTCCTGTGCCCTCAATGTGTTTGCAGCGAAGGAGATGATGATCAGCATCAGAAGGGCGGGGAATTGAAATTTCATTTATCAGCTCTTTCTCATCTTATAAATATAGGATTAACTGCTGGAATAATTTCTATCTTTAGACGCTCCAAATATAACCGCGCAAAGATGAACATTGAAAAAGAGCTATTTGGTACTCTTCCCGGAGGGAAAGAGGTACACCGTTATACCCTGAAGAACGACAAGGGTATGGAGGTGGATGTGATTACCTATGGTGCAATTGTCACTGCCATCAGGATTCCCGGCAAAAATAATGAGCCTGGTGATGTGGTGCTTGGATTTGATACCCTGGAGGAGTACCTGACCGGCCATCCCTATTTTGGTGCCGTTATCGGCAGGGTATGTAACCGTATCGGGAAGGCCCGGTTTGAGCTGGACGGGAAGATTTTCACCCTTACCGCCAACGAGGGAGCCAATCAGCTGCATGGAGGTAAAAGGGGATTTGACAAGCAACTTTGGACGGCTTCCACCTCCAGGACCATGGAACAGGTCAGCCTGGTCATGGGTTATGAAAGCCGGGACGGTGAGGAGGGATTTCCAGGGAATCTGCTTGTGGAGATTGAATACTCCCTCAATGATGCCAATGAGCTGGGTATCCGGTTCAGGGCTAAAACTGATAAGCCCACCCATGTGAACCTGACCAATCACAGCTATTTCAATCTGAATAATTGCCTGGGAAATATATATGATTATGAACTCTTCATTGACAGTAAAGCAGTTTGTGAACTTGACCAGGAGAGCATCCCCACAGGTAAAATCATAAAAGTAGAGGGAACCCCTTATGACTTCAGGTTATCCTTACCCATTGGAGATCGTATTGCTAAGACCGGCATGGGTTACGATATCAACTACGTGCTGGACAATCCTTCGCGTGAGCTGACCCGGGTGGCGGCCATGCACGACCCTGATTCCGGGAGGACTATGGAGGTGCTGACCACCCTTCCGGGGGTTCAGCTTTATACCACCAATCATGTGAAAAATATAAAAGGCAAGGGAGGATTGTTCTATAAAAAGCATTGCGCTGTGTGCCTGGAAACCCAGTACTACCCCGACAGTGCCAATCACCACTCATTTCCATCCACTGTTTTAAGACCGGGAGAAATTTTTGATGAGGTTACAATCTACAGGTTCAGTAGGTAGCGTGAGGTTACTTCACGCAATACTTTTACTTGTTCTGGGATTGCCACTGGCTTCGGGACAGGTGTCAAATCTATGTACCCATCAGCATCATGTCGTTTCCGGCTATGTGAATCCCCTCCATGAAAAATGGTTATCAGCCTATGATGTGAAGGGGTATGACCTGGCACTCTCCGTTTCCAACAAAAATACATTTATCGAAGGTACTGCCCTGATCCTTGTGGAGGCCACCCGCCCGCTGGATACCCTGGTATTCGAATTGCAGGATAGTCTGACCGTCAGCAGTGTAATGTCGGATAACCTCCCATTTGGTTTTGAACACAGGGACGGTGCTGTCTACATTGCACTGGATCGCTCTTATATCAGGGGTGAACTGATTCAGGTTGGGATCAGTTACGGCGGCGATGCGGGACAGGAGAGGGGTTTCTTTGCCGGAATCTCCTCCAGGACCGATCACAACTCCGGTTTTGATGTCACTTACACCCTCTCGGAACCCATGAACGCCAGCGACTGGTTCCCTGTCAAACAGGTGCTGGAAGATAAGATCGATTCAGTGACCTTTCGAATCAGTTGTGACCGGAAGCTGATGGCCGGTTCAAACGGAATCCTGCTGGATGTTACCGAGGAGAACAAAATTCGCACTTTCACCTGGAAAACCAGTTATCCCATGGCTTATTACCTCCTTTCCTTTGCGGTGGCCGAATACAGGAATTTCTCCTTTTATGCGCCTCTGACAGATGAAGGGGACTCTGTGCTTGTGCAGAACTTTATCTATGATTCGGATGAGGTCTTTGCCCTCTGGGAGGAGGAGATCCGTATGACCGCACCGCTGATCAGCACTTTTTCAAAGCTCCTGGTTCCCTATCCTTTTGCAAAAGAGAAGTATGGGCACTGCATGGCGCCCATGGGAGGTGGAATGGAGCACCAGACCATGACCACCCTGCAGGATTTTGATTTTTTCCTGGTGGCCCACGAACTGGCACACCAGTGGTTCGGGGACCATATCACCTGTGGAAACTGGCAGGATATCTGGATCAACGAGGGGTTTGCTTCCTATATGGAGTATATTGCTGCTCAGGAGTTGCTTGGGCAGGGTGTGGCAGATGAATGGATGAACAGTGCCATGTCCCTTGCCCTCAGGGAGACCACCGGGTCGGTTTATGTGCCTGAGGAGCAGGTGGAGGATACCTACCGGCTTTTTGACATAGGGCTCACTTATAAGAAGGGTGCCATATTGCTTCACATGATCAGGTATATCCTTGAAGATGATCCCCTCTTTTTTCATGTACTTCAGTCTTACCTGGAAAAATACGCGAACGGGCTGGCCCGGGGTTCTGATTTCCAGGCAATATTGGAAACTGTAAGCGGTAAGGATTTCAACGCCTTTTTCCAGCAGTGGTATTTCGGAGAGGGATTCCCCAGGTTCAGGGTATCCTGGCAACAAAATGGCGATACCCTTCGGGTGCGAAGCCAGCAGACTACCTCTGCACCGGAGGTAACCCCCTTCTTTCAGTTGCCCTTTGAAGTGGAACTGCTTATGGCCGGTGGCAGGAGGGAAAGGGTCAGGCTGTTGCAGAATAAAAACATTGAGGAGTATTCGATTCCTACCGGCGGAAGGGTGGAGGATTTGATTTTTGATCCGGATAATCATTTGCTTAAGACCTCAGGGGTGATCCAGGAACTCCCGGTGGAGAAGGCCTACCGGGTTGGGCCCAACCCGGTATGGGGTGATCTTTTCCTGCAGTTCCCAAATGCCGGACCCTTTGAAAAGGTACGAATTACAAACATGGCCGCTCAGGAGATACTGATGTTGGGTAACCTGGAAAATCCTGCTACCGTAGACCTCTCCTCACTCTCCGATGGCGCCTATCTCCTGGAATTTACCAACAGTCGCGGTACCTTCCAGGAAAGGATCGTAAAGGTATCGGCCAACTGATCAGGATTTTATAACATTGAATTTTAACCTGTTGAAACATGAAAATGAAATTTCTCTCCATCCTTGGATTACTGGTACTTATGGTCTCATGTGGCAACAATCCTAAATACCCTTACCAGGACACCAGTCTCAGTTTTGAAGAACGGGCCGAAGACCTGGTTTCAAGAATGACCCTGGAGGAGAAGGTAAGTCAGCTTACAAACGATGCCGGAGCAGTTGAGCACCTTGGTATTCCCCGATACAACTGGTGGAATGAGTGCCTACATGGTGTGGCCAGGGCAGGGAAAGCCACCGTTTTTCCACAGGCTATCGGTATGGCTGCAACCTTCGACCGGGAGATGATGTTCAGGATGGCTGAGGTAACCTCCGACGAAGCAAGGGCCAAGTATCATGATTTTGAGTCCAGGGAGAAGCGGGGGATGTACCAGGGACTGACCTTCTGGTCTCCCAATATCAATATTTTCAGGGATCCAAGGTGGGGCCGGGGACACGAGACCTATGGCGAGGATCCTTACCTTTCAGGCGAAATGGGGGTCCAGTTTGTAAAGGGACTCCAGGGAGACGATCCCCGGTACCTGAAGGTGGTGGCCACCTCCAAACACTATGTTGTGCACAGTGGTCCGGAGTCTCTTCGCCACCATTTTAATGCAGTGATTAATGAGAGGGATTTCAGGGATACATACCTGCCCGCGTTTAAGAAGACCGTGGAGGTGGGGCAGGTCTATTCGGTGATGTGTGCCTACAACAGGTACTTGGGTGAACCATGCTGTGGAAGCATTCCCCTTGAGCAGGAGCTACTCAGGGGAGAACTGGGATTTAAGGGATATATTGTCTCCGATTGTGGTGCCATCAGTGATTTCCATACAGGACACAAAGTGGTAAAGAGTTCCGAGGAAGCTGCTGCCAGGGGGGTGCTTTCCGGGACCGACCTGAATTGCGGCGATCAGTATCCCTCGCTGGTCAAAGCAGTGGAACAGGGTCTTATTCTTGAATCTGAAATCGATGTGGCAGTGGAAAGACTGATGCTGGCCCGGATGAAACTGGGTATGTTCGACCCGGATGAGTTGGTTCCGTGGTCCTCCATTCCGCTGGATGTGGTAGGAGGAGAGGCTCACAAAAGGGTTGCCTCAGAGATGGCCAGGAAAACCATGGTCCTCCTGAAAAATGACCATGGAGCACTTCCATTGAAAAAGGATATTAAGAAAGTGGCTGTGATTGGTCCGAATGCAGACAATGTGGATGTACAGTACGGGAATTACAATGGTTCGCCTGTGAATCCGGTGAGTGTACTGGACGGAATAAAAGAGAAGCTGGGAGACCAGGCACAGGTGAAATATGCGCTGGGAACGGCCCATCATGATGGGTTGCCCTACCTGGTTTCAGTGCCGGAAGGGCTTTTTTTTACTGACCGGAATGGAAGCCAGCCCGGCTTGAAAACCTCCTTTTATACAAATCTGGAAGCCAGGGGAGATCCGATCCTGGAGCGCACCGATTCAAAGGTGGACTACTACTGGTGGGATGGAGAGCCACCAGTGCAGGGTCTTGAGGATGACAAATATTCAGTGACCTGGACGGGATACCTGGTTCCCCGCACCAGTGGAAAACATGCCCTCGGGGTAGAGGGAAAGTATTTCAATTTCATTTTTGAGGGCGATACGCTCCTTCGTATGCAAAATATTCACCATCCCAATAAGAGTTACCAATGGCTTGATCTGGAGGCCGGGAAGGCCTACCGGCTGAAGCTTGTGATGAAAGATGAGCATGGTGATGCACCCATTGTCATTCATTGGGATGAACCTAATGCGGGCCGTGCCGGTGAGGCTGTTCAGCTGGCCAGGTGGGCCGACCATGTGGTGCTGGTGATGGGTTTGACAGCACAGCTTGAAGGAGAGGAGATGCATGGACTTGACCTGGACGGATTTTACCGGGGCGACCGAACCTCACTCGATTTACCTGAAACCCAGAGCAGGTTGATCCGGCAGATCGTTACCACCGGGAAACCGGTTACCCTTGTTCTGATGACCGGATCGGCAGTTTCCATAAACTGGGAGGATGAGCACATCTCATCCATCCTGCAAGCATGGTATGGCGGTGAATCGGCAGGAAGTGCCGTGGCCGATGTGCTTTTCGGAGATTATAACCCTGCAGGCAGATTGCCGGTCACTTTCTACAGATCGGTCGATGACCTTCCCGATTTTGAGAACTATAATATGGAGGGAAGAACTTACCGTTATTTCGGGGGAGAAGTTCTTTATCCATTTGGGTACGGTCTCAGTTATACATCTTTCAGCTATGATAACCTGATCCTGGAAAAGGATGAGATTGCACAGGATGAGGAGCTGACGGTCAGCGTGGAGGTGACCAATACGGGGCAGTTCGACGGGGAAGAGGTTGTTCAACTGTATGTCAGCAAACCAGGGTCTGAGGTGGTGCGGCCATTGAAAGATCTCAGGGGATTTAACAGGGTATTTATCAACAAGGGGCAGACCAGGGTGGTTTCCATCTCCCTTGGTCCGGATGAGCTTGAAAATTATAATCCTGAAACGGGCGATTACCAGGTCGAAAAAGGCATTTATGAAATATGGGTGGGGTCCTCTTCGGATAATAGTCATCTCATCCAGGGATCATTGCTGGTCAGGTAACCTTTAGGATTCATCCATCAAAAATTTGTACATTTGGCCTGACATGAACGCTTCCCTCCCGCACCGGAAATTGAGAACGATCCTTGTATTTTTAGGGATAATTTTACTCTCCTCGCTTTTCATGCTGCCCTATCTTGGTTCGGTAAACCTCTTCGACAGCAATGAGACAAACTATGCGGAATCGTCCAGGGAGATGATTTTGACGGGCGACTATTTGAATGTGCAGATTGATTTTCTGCCTTTCGTGGAAAAACCACCACTTTTCTTCTGGCTGCAGGTGGCTTCAATGAAAATTTTTGGTATCAATGAATTTGCGGCAAGGTTTCCCAATTTCATTTGTGGCATTTTAACGCTGATGATCCTCTATTCCTTTGGTAAAAGAATATATGGACATCGTTTCGGCCTTTTCTGGGTTCTATCCTTTGGTTCTGCGATTCTTCCCTTCTTTTTCTTTAAATCGGGAATTATTGACCCGTGGTATAACCTGCTTTTCTTTTCAGGAATAGCCTTTTTTATACTCTACATGGATAGTGCAGGGAGACGGACCAGGATGTGGAATGTGGCGCTTGCGGCACTCTTTTTAGGATTGGCAGTGCTTACCAAAGGGCCGGTTGCCGTTCTGATTTTTTTTATCTGTCTGATTATATTCCTGTTTCTGAGGCGATTTGACCTGAAGGTAACCCTCCAGGAGACCGTACTCTTTCTATCCATACTCCTTACAATCGGAGGATCCTGGTATCTGTACCAGTTTGTGAGCGGAAACGGATATGTACTGCGTGAATTCATCCAGTACAGTATCGATATTTTTTCCCAGGAGAGATCAGGCCATGGCGGTTTTTTTGGATATTACCTTGTGATTCTGCTCCTGGGTGTATTCCCCGCTTCGGTTATCGCTATGAAGAGTATTACCAAGAAGTCTGAAAAAACTGAAATTCAACGGCTCTTTAAGCAATGGATGTATATTATGATCCTGGTGATCATTGTACTCTATTCCATCGCACGGACAAAGCTTTTAAACTACTCTTCCCTGGCCTATTTTCCACTGACCTTTCTGGCCGCCTGGGTTTGGGATAAGTGGGTGGACCGGAAAATCGAAATCGGGACCTATCAGGTGATCATGATCTTCATCATTTCCATTTTATATTCCAGCCTGGTCATCGTCATTCCTCTCCTGGCAAATCACCCGGATTGGCTTTCAAGGAAGGAGCTCTCATTTATCAACGAATTTACCAGGGCAGCCCTTCAGAGAGATGTTCACTGGAGTGGCTATGAATGGATGGTAGGGATCTTTCTGATCCTGGGTGTGATGTTTTCATTGATCCAGATCCTTCGCCGGAATACGAATGGGATGGTAATTCTTCATATGGTTGTCTTGATTTATGTAACAGCCTCACTCTATATTTTTACCGGGAGAATAGAAGGTTACACCCAGCGGGTAGCTGTTAAATTTTACAAAGGACTTAAAGGTCAGCAGGTATATGTGAGACCTTTGGGTTTTAAAAGCTATGCCCATCTTTTCTATTTTGATAAACAGCCTGGAGAAACCCGGCTGACTGTGGATCAGATGATGGAGAATGAACTGGACAGGGATGCCTATTTTGTGATCCAGAAGAATAAGAAAGAGGTACTTCTTGAGAAATATCCGCAACTGGAGATTATCCTTGAGAAGGATGGATACGTTTTCACGGTTAAACGTGCCCTGACAAACTAATCCGCTTATATAATCTCCACCACCCTTTTTTCCCTGCTGCTCAGGTAGGCGGCCTCGATAATGCGAATCACATTCCTCGCCTCTTCCGGAAGTACCGCCAGGGAATCCTGCTTCCTGACGGCTTTATAAAGATTGTCGTAAAATTCCTGGTAGTTTCCTGCAATCGTGGGGTATTTTGCTTGTACAAATAATGCACCCTCACGGGCATTTATTTTACCCCAGTCTGATTCCGGTTCCTCTCCCCATCCTTCCGATCCGGGAATGACGCCGCTTTTTAATGCCTCCTCCTGGGGATCGAGACCCCATTTGAGATAGCTTCCGTCCGTTCCGTGCAGGATGAACCTGGGTCCGGGTTCGCGAACAAGGTAGCTGCTTCTGACCATACACTTAAACCCGGGGTAGTGAAGAAAAAGGTCATAACTGTCGTCAGTGAGAGCTCCGTCCCGCAACATCCGGCTTTCGCAATAAAGGTGCTCAGGCATCCCGAAAAGTTGCAGTGCCTGGTCCACCAGGTGTGAACCAAGGTTGAAGAGGGTTCCTGTACCGGTGGAGCGATCTTTCCAGGACGCCTGTATTTCGGTCCTGTAGCGGTCAAAGTGAGATTCGAAATCCACCAGTCTGCCCAGCTTCCCGGTCTGAATGATCTCCTTTACAGTTAAAAAATCGCCATCCCACCTCCGGTTTTGAAACACCGTGAGCAGAACCCCTTTTTCCCTTGCCATGGTGATCAGCTGGTCTGCATATTCCACATTGAGGGTAAAGGGTTTCTCCACAACCACATGTTTCCCTGCATTCAGGGCCCTGGCTGCCATGTCAAAATGAAGGTGGTCGGGAGTGTTAACAATCACCAGCTCCACTTTTGGATCTTCCAGGATGGCATCGTAGGAGGTCACAATCCCGGCCCCGGGGTGCCTCCCCTTGGAATCCTCTCTATTTCTCTCTAAAATCTTTACAATTTCAAATCCGGGGTGGGACTGGAGCAGGGGACCGTGAAAGATTAAACCTGACATTCCATAGGAGCAAAGGGCCGTGTTTATCACATTCATGATGAGAAATTCTTTCGTAAAATTAGCGAAAAACCTTAACTTGGAAGCCAACAGTTTTCAAATGGATCATAACAGAAGAGAATTTATAAAAGTGTTTTCTACCATGGCTGCTGCCGGCATGTTTGCCTCAGGACTGGGATTTGAAGCAATGATGAACCACCGAATTGAAACCTGGCCGGAGGGACTGGCCATATAAAAGGATGATCAGCATGTTCAGAGATACCACCTTAACCGCCGCTTCCAAGAGAAAGGAGCTGATGATCTTCCTCTCCTGCTTCATCGGGGCCAATCTATTGAATGTGATCGGGATTATTCAGAATTCATCCCAGGCAAAGGAACTGGTTACCCAGCTGCACGTGGTTCTGATCGTGTCCCTGGTACTCTATGGGATGGTTTTGATCCTCAGGGCACTTTATTACCTGGTCTCCCGGATCTGGAGCCGGAAATAGATCATGGGAAAAGAGAAGGATACATTTGACGGAGGAAGAAAGCTTCCTTTGGTTGAGGAGTTTTATACCATTCAGGGAGAGGGATATCACACTGGGAAAGCGGCTTACTTTATAAGAATCGGGGGATGCGATGTGGGATGCAGCTGGTGTGACACGAAATTTTCATGGAATCCCGGGTTGCATCCGGTTGTACCGGCCGAACAAATTGTCTCTCATGTGCTTTCTCACCCGGCTGCAGCGGTTGTGGTTACCGGTGGTGAACCGCTGATGGTGAATATGGATTACCTGACCGGGTTGCTGAAGGATAAGGGGATAGAGACTTTCCTGGAAACCAGCGGAGCTTATCCGCTCAGCGGTGTCTGGGACTGGATATGCTTCTCACCCAAAAAGAATTATCCGCCCCAGGAGATTTTTTTCAACGTATCACATGAACTGAAAATGATCGTAGCCACACCGGAGGACCTGGAATGGGCTGTGGAGAATGGACGCAAGGTAAGGTCCCAATGCAAGTTATACCTGCAACCGGAATGGAGCAAGCGGGAGTCCATCCTGCCTGTTATCATCGAATTTGCCAAGGAGCATCCCCGGTGGATGATCTCCCTTCAGTCGCATAAATACATGAGAATTCCGTAATGATGAAAAGGGCCCGGTTCATATTTATCATTCTCCTGACCACAGGGATCATCCAGGGGCAAAGCTATGATTCAAATTCCAAAAAAGCCATAAAACAATTTGAAGAGGCGGTGGAACTGTACAAGGTAGGAGACCTGCTTAATGCTGAAGCAGCCCTGGAGAAGGCTATAAAGGCTGATGACAGGTTTTCGGAAGCCTATGGGTTACTCTCCCAGATCTGTTACGAAACGGGACGTACGGTTGAAGCTATTGGATATTACAGCAGAACCATTGAAATCGATCCTGAAGGCAACCCGGACGGGTACCGGCTTCTTGGAGGGCTTGTACTGCGAACCGGTGATTATCAGCGCGCCCTGGAACTGCTTGATAAGTTCCTCTCCTTTCCCCTTGAGGATGTGAGTAACCGGGAGTTGGCTCTTTCCATGAAAGCCAGCTGCCTCTTTGCCCTCACGGCCATGGATAACCCGGTTCCATTTGAACCTGAGAACCTTGGTGATTCAGTGAACTCTGAATTGAATGAATACTGGCCCTGTCTCTCTGTGGATGAGCAGCAGCTGATGTTCACTGTGATGCTCCCCATCCAATCCGGTCCGGACTCGCCGCCGCTGCAGGAGGATTTTTACCTGTCAAAACGATCGGGCAACCACTGGACCCAAAGAGAGAATGCCGGTCCGCCTCTGAACACGCCTGACAACGAAGGGGCTCACTCGGTAACTGCCGACGGCCGGATGTTGTTTTTTACTGCCTGTAACCGGAGGGACGGGATGGGTCAATGTGACATCTATGTCACCCATCTGGAGAATGGGAGCTGGATCAGGCCGGTGAACCTGGGTTCCCCTGTGAATTCCAGGTACAGTGAAAAACACCCATCGGTATCGGCCGACGGCCGGATGCTCTACTTCACCTCCAACCGTCCGGGTGGAAAGGGATCTTTCGACATCTGGAGATCGCAGTGGAACGGGACCGGCTGGAGTATCCCTGTAAACCTTGGAGATTCAGTGAATACCTCTGGGATTGAGCAATCCCCTTTTTTACACCCCGATCAGCGCTCACTCTATTTCTCCTCTGCCGGATGGCCTGGAATGGGGCAGGGAGATCTCTTTTTGACGCGTCGAAGGGACAAGGATGACTGGAGTCAGCCACTGAACCTGGGTTACCCGATCAATACATACAGCGATGAAATCGGGTTAAGCATCAACGCAAGAGGAGACAGGGCCTACTTTGCATCAGACAGGGAGGGAAGAAACAATACAGATATCTTTACTTTTGAACTTCCCATGGAGGTAAGACCTGTGATGGTATCTTACCTCACGGGGAGAATATATGATTCCGGAAACATGAAAGGGGTCAGGGCCCTTATTCAACTCATCGATCTTGAGACCGAAGAGGTAGTGGTTGAGTCGCCCTCTTTCCCCACCGGCGGTGATTATCTTGTGACTCTTCCCACCGACCGGGATTATGCCCTGAATGTGTCTGCCGAGGGGTACCTCTTTTTTTCAGATCATTTTGCCTTCAGGGGTGAACACAGCCAATGGGACCCTTTGCGCCGGGACATTCCCCTTGAGAGGGTGGTGGTTGGAAGCAGTGTGGTTCTGAACAACATCTTTTTTGATTCTGATTCCCACCAACTGCTTCCTGGTTCGCTGGCCGAGTTGAACAGAATGATTATATTTATGAAGGAGAATCCGGGAGTTTCTGTTGAGATTGCAGGGCACACCGACAGTACCGGGTCAGAGGCGCATAACCAGGAATTATCCTCCAAAAGAGCGGAGGCGGTTGTGGAGTACCTCAGGGAGAAAGGGATTGAAACCGGGCGGTTGTTTTCTGCAGGATATGGAGACCGGAAACCGGTGGCTCCAAATGATACGGATCAGGGCCGTGCTTTGAACAGAAGAACCGAACTGACCATTATTGAGATCAGGTAATGAAAATGGTGCGCAAGGAAATACCTGACTATTTAAAGGATAAGAATACCATCATCACACAGGTGATGTATGTCTCTGTCTTTGCTTTGATTTTCATCAATATTTATTCTCCATTTAATGCATCATCCTGGTTCGAGGGTGGCCGGCTGGAATTCTTCTTCTATTCAAGTGCATTGATCCTCTCGGGAATGCTTGTGATTGTTTTCAGTAAAATGATTTTTGTACGGCTGGCCGGAAAAATTCGATTTTCCTACCTGCTGTTCGGGATTTGGAACCTGATGGAGGTGGTACTTCTTGCAGTTGCCTACCTGGTGGTGGATCTTTTATTACTGGATTCGGGTGCCGAACTGGTGGAAAGGTTCATCAGTCTGCTGTTCATCACCCTGATGGTACTGGCCATTCCATATTCTCTCTCCTGGTTATGGCTCTCTTTGAAGGATAAGCGTTCCAAGCTGGAAAGTCTTACCCGGAACATATCCAGGGAGTTCATTGAGAGACAGATGATCACATTCAGGGATGAGACCGAGAAGTTGAGGTTCTCCATTAAATCAAGCGATATTCTTTTCGTGGAGTCGACCGATAATTATGTAACGGTTCACATCCAAGATGATGGTAAATTGAAAAAGGTGATGTTGCGCAATACAATGAAGAGACTGGAAAAGGAACTGGAAGGGACTCTGATTCAGCGTTGCCACAGGTCATATATGGTCAATTTTGAGAACATAAAACAGGTAAAACTGATCAGCACCAACCTTTACATCTACATGGATTTTCCCCATGAAATTCGATTACCGGTATCAAAATCATATGCCGAGCATGTTCATGAGTGCCTGAACCGTGTATCCCTGTAAGAAAGGATGTTTTTTGCAGCAGCTTATATTGGGCCTTGAGGAAATATGATTAATTTCGGTTTTTCCTTTAAATCCCAGACATGATGAACCAGTTCGCGCGCAGTATGATGCTGTTGTCAGCCATGCTGCTTTTTGTTCCTTTCAACCTATCAGCCCAGAAGAAAAAACAAAAAGAATCTTCGGATGGTTACAGTTTCACAATTGAGTGCAGCATTCCCGTAACCCCGGTGAAGGATCAGCACAGATCCGGCACTTGCTGGTGTTTCGCCTCCACCAGTTTTATTGAAGCCGAGTTGCTCAGGACCGGGAAAGGAATTTATGATCTGTCTGAAATGTTTGCTGTTCGCAAGGCATATGAGCTGAAGGCAGAGAAATATGTCAGGATGCACGGAAATACCAATTTTTCGGCCGGGGGGTTGGCGCATGATCTGATCCACATTTGGAAAGAGTATGGGTTGGTACCCCAGGAGGCTTATCCTGGTACGGCTCAGGGAGACTCTCTTCCGGTCCACGGGGAACTTGATGCCGTGCTTAAAGGCTATTGCGACCAGGTGATTAAAAATCCCAACAAGAGCCTGACCCCTGTCTGGAACGCTGGCTTTAATGGTATCCTGGATGCTTATGTGGGTGAGGTTCCCTCCACGTTTGAATACAGTGGTGAAAATTTTACTCCCCGGTCATTTGCCGAAGGACTTGGACTAAATCCCGACGACTACGTTGCAGTTGGTTCATTTACCCATCACCCTTTTTATAAGCCTTTCATCCTGGAGATCCCGGACAACTGGATCTGGGGATCGATTCAGAATGTTCCCATTGATGAATTGATGGAACTGCTTGATCATGCCATTAAAACCGGATATTCGGTGTGCTGGGATGCTGATGTGGGGGAGAAGGGCTTTGCGTGGAAGTCGGGTGTGGCGCTGATCCCGTCTACTGAGATCGGGGATCTGAGCGGACTGGAGCGCGGCCGTTGGGACGAGCTTTCGGAAAATGAACAGCAAGCACTTTTTTATGACTTTTCCACCCCCAAAAAGGAGAAGGTAATCACACAGGTGTTGAGACAGACCTGGTTTGATAACTACCAGACCACCGATGATCACCTGATGCATATCACCGCCATTGCATCCGATCAGGACGGGAAAAGGTTTTATAAGGTAAAGAACTCCTGGGGGACAGCTAACCATATCTATGAGGGTTATCTTTATGCTTCTGAGAGCTATATGAGGGCGAAAACCATTTTTTTTATGGTTCATAAAGACGCAATCCCGGAGGTATTGGCAGGTAAGATGGGTTTATAAATCTGCTCAGGCATATATCCCTGTCTCCAGAGAAGGGATTTCATCGCAACGTTATTCTCAGTTCAACGTATAACATGCAGGAACAAAGAATTACTTGCGGTTATATGAAGAACAACCTGTTACAGATCGCCGTTTCGGCTGTTATACTGATGGCTTCCGGGATGTCGGGACCCTCCAGTCAGGAACAGGTCCCATTCATTCCAAAATATCCCGAGTATCCGCCATTTCTTCAGGTAGACCACTCATGGGCCGATTCCGTTTTGAACGAGCTTTCCCTGGAAGACCGGATCGCCCAGATGATCATGGTTCAGGCATACTCCAACATGGATGAAGCACATGTGAAGTCAGTCAGAAGGATGATCTCCAGGAATCATGTGGGGGGAGTGGCTTTTTTTCAGGGGGATCCGTTATCGCAGGCTGACTTAACAAACCTTTATCAGCAGGAGTCCCGCATCCCTTTACTGGTAGCCATTGACGGGGAGAACGGATTGGGTATGAGACTGAAAAACACAATCAGTTATCCGCAACAGATGGCACTGGGGGCCATTACCGATCATGCCCTTCTGCACCAGATGGGAAAAGATATCGCCTGGCAGATGAGGCGATTGGGTGTACATCTCAATTTTGCACCCGTGGCAGATGTAAATAACAACCCTTTAAATCCAGTGATCAATACACGTTCATTTGGTGAAGATCCGGAAAATGTGGCCCAAAAAGTGGTAGCAGTGGTGAGGGGTATGCAGGAGGGTGGATTACTGGTGGCGGCCAAACATTTTCCGGGTCATGGTGATACCGATACCGATTCGCACAAATCCCTCCCGGTGGTTCCTTATGGCAGGGAGAGACTCGATACAATGGAACTCTTTCCATTCCGTGAGGCCATATTGAACGGACTGACAGGGGTGATGGTTGCCCACCTGCAGGTGCCCGGACTCGATGAAAGGGATAACAGACCGGCGACTGTATCGGACCTGGTGGTAACCGGGCTGCTGAAGGGAGAGATGGACTTCAGGGGACTGGTGATAACCGATGCTTTGAACATGAAGGGATTGAGCTACTATTTTGAGCCGGGTCTCAGAGAAGTGGAAGCAGTAAAAGCCGGTAATGATATCTTGCTGATGCCCTCCGATGCGGGGTTGGCAATCTCCGAAATCAAAAAGGCAGTAAGAAGGGGTGAGATCACCGAAGAGCGGATCAATGAGAGCTGCAAGAAGATCCTGCTGGCCAAGTACTGGGCTGGATTGGGCAGTTACAGGCAGGTGGAGACAGCCTCACTCCTGAAGGATCTGAACCAGCCGGTATTTGAACACAGGCGACGGGAGCTGTTGGCCCATAGCCTGACCCTTGTTAAAAACCAGGATACATTGTTACCATTAAGGGAGCTGGAAAAGCTGAGTCTTGCAACGGTAACCTTAAGCCGGGGCGGATCTGTTTCTTATGGATCCACAGCCGATCTTTATACAGGAGCAGACCACTTTGCCCTCTCCCTTACGGCAGATCATAACATCGTATCCGGATTACTCTCGGAACTGGTGAAATACAACACCATTATCGTTAGTGTACTGAATACCAGCTCATATGCTTCCAGAAATTTTGGGATCACTGATGAAACCGTGAGATTTATTGAAGCGCTTGATCCCCGGCAGCGGGTGATTCTGAATGTGGCAGGGATCCCTTACACCCTGGAAAGGTTCCGGAGCCTGGAAAATATTAAGGCCATAGTGCTCTCCTATAGCGATGATCCCATTGCCCAGGGTTATGTTTTACAGGCCATTTTCGGAGGGCGCTCCTTTAGCGGAAAACTTCCGGTATCAGGGGGTCCGGCTGCAAAGGCAGGGGATGGGGAGGATACCGGCCGGCCAGTGCGGCTGGGTTATGGGGAACCAATGGATGCGGGTCTTGATCCGGATTCCCTGATGAAAATGGAGACTTTGATTGAAAATGCGATCAGGGAAAAGACCATGCCCGGTTGCCAGCTGCTGGTGGCTCGTCACGGACAGGTGATTTGGAACAGGGCTTATGGATACCATACATACCAGAACAGGCGTCCGGTAAAGACTACCGATCTTTACGATCTGGCCTCAATTACCAAAATCGCGGCCACAATTCCTTCATTGATGACCCTTCGCGATCAGGGAAGATTCTCGGAGGACTCCCTGATAGGGGCCTACCATACTGTTCCTGATACCAGCAACAAGGCCGGATTGCTTATTTCCGATATCCTTTCGCATCAGGCGGGACTTGCCTCCTGGATCCCATTCTACCAGACTACCCTTGAACCCCTGGACACATCACAGTCCCTGGTAAGTTGCAACTGGTCTCCCACCTATGCGCTTCAGATCGGACCCTCCAATTATGCCAACAGGAACGTAAAGTATGTGGACGATGTTTATGAAAAATCATACTCTCCTTCCTATCCTGTCCAGGTGGCTGAGGATCTTTATCTCAGAAGCGATATCAGGGATTCGATTTTCCGCATGATTTATGAATCGCCCCTGCTGGAGCCTGAATATCTTTACAGTGACCTGGGGTACTATATGCTGCAACAGATCATTGAACAGGAGACGGATACCATGCTCTATCCTTACTGCTGGTATCACTTCTATGCACCTATGGGTGCCGGTACACTGGGATACCTGCCACTGAGCCGCTTTCCAAGGGAGAGAATTGTTCCCACTGAAAATGACCTTTTTTTTCGCCGCCAGCTGGTCCACGGTCATGTACATGATCCGGGAGCAGCTATGCTGGGTGGGGTGGCCGGTCATGCAGGTCTTTTTGGTTGTGCCAATGACCTGGCAAAGATCATGCAGATGTACCTGAATAATGGGTGGTACGGAGAGGACCGCTTCATCGATTCATCTACACTGGCCACCTATACATCATGCTACAATTGTGAGAATGAGAACCGGAGAGGGCTTGGATTTGACCGGCCTGTCACCGGCCAGCCCGGTACGGGTCCGGCCTGTAATGATGCTTCACCGCATAGTTATGGTCATTCGGGTTTCACCGGCACACTGGCCTGGGTGGACCCGGAATATGACCTCGTCTATATATTTCTCTCCAACCGCATCCACCCCGACCAGGGGAATACAAAACTCATTGATGCTAATCTGAGGACCAGGCTCCAGCAGATTATTTATGATTCCATTCTCCAATAGCTGCTACATAACACAAATTATTGTAAGTTAGATTTGAGTTTTGTCATGCCCGAAGGTCATCCGAATGACTAATTTTAAAGAGTCATTTACCCACTTACCTCATTTATCATGAAACCGACACGCATTGAACACATCGGTATTGCAGTGGCCAACCTGGATGAATCGATCCGCTATTATGAAAAAGTTCTGGGACTGGAGTGTTATGCCATCGAAGAGGTGGCTGACCAGAAAGTGAGAACCGCTTTTTTCAGGGTTGGAGATACCAAGATTGAGTTACTGGAAAGTACCGATCCCGAAGGACCCATTGGAAAGTTTATCGAGAAGAAGGGTCCCGGTTTTCACCACATGGCTTTTGCCATGGATAATGTGGGTGAATCCTTAAAGCATGCCCGGGAGATGGGGATTAAACTCATCGATGAACTACCCCGAAAAGGTGCTGAAGGATTGAAAATCGGGTTCCTTCACCCGAAATCTACATTTGGCATTTTAACTGAGTTTTGCGGTCATGAATAGCCGGGATAAAGTTAAAAAACTGATCGATCTGCGTGAAAGAGCGCGAAAGGGCGGAGGCGAAGATCGGATCGAAATTCAACATTCCAAAGGAAAACATACTGCACGCGAGCGGATCAGTATCCTGCTTGACGAGGGTAGCTTCGAGGAATATGATATGTTTGTGACCCACCGCTCCCACGATTTTGGTTTGGAGGAACATCAGTATCTGGGTGATGGTGTGATTACCGGGCATGGTACCATTGATGGACGGGTGGTTTATGTTTATGCACAGGATTTTACGGTATTTGGAGGATCCCTTTCTGAGACCCATGCAGCCAAAATATGTAAGATCATGGACCAGGCCATGAAAGTGGGTGCCCCTGTAATCGGCATAAACGACAGTGGGGGTGCCCGTATCCAGGAGGGGGTCAGAAGCCTTGCAGGATATGCGGAAATTTTTGAGCGCAACATCCTTGCTTCGGGGGTAATACCGCAGATATCGGCCATATTCGGTCCCTGCGCCGGTGGCGCGGTTTACTCTCCGGCACTTACCGATATCATCATCATGAGCGACCAGACCTCCTACATGTTTGTAACCGGACCGCGTGTGACTAAAACGGTAACCGGGGAGACCATCTCCACAGAAGCACTTGGTGGTGCCCAGATGCACTCCAGCCGTTCAGGGGTTGCCCACCTGGTGGCTGAGGATGAAGAGGAGGGATTATTAATGATCCGGAAACTACTCAGTTATATGCCCCAGAACAACCTGGAGGATCCGCCGGCTACCGAGTGTAATGATCCTATCGACAGGCTTGATGACCTTCTTAACGAGATTATTCCCGATCAGGCAAATGAACCCTACGATATAAAGGATGTGATATTCACCCTGGTGGATAATAATGAGTTTTTTGAGATCCACAGGCAATATGCCATGAATATCGTGGTCGGTTTTGCCAAATTCAATGGCACGCCGGTGGGTATTGTGGCCAATCAGCCCAACCATATGGCCGGGGTACTGGATATAGAGGCCTCACGAAAAGCCGCCCGGTTTGTTCGTTTCTGCGATTGTTTTAACATTCCCATAGTGACCCTTGTGGATGTTCCCGGATTTCTGCCAGGCAGCGCCCAGGAGCATGGAGGGATAATACTGCATGGAGCCAAGCTGATGTTTGCCTATGGTGAGGCGACAGTTCCCAAGATCACCATTACGCTGCGTAAATCATACGGAGGCGCCCACGATGTGATGAGCTCCAAGCAGCTTAGAGGTGATATTAATTATGCCTGGCCTACTGCAGAAATTGCAGTGATGGGTCCAAAGGGAGCTATTGAGATACTTGAGGGAAAGGCTCTGAAAAGTATCGAAGAGCGGGAGGAGGCAAAGCGCTTCATAGAGGAGAAGGAACAGGAGTATAAAGATAAGTTTGCCAATCCATATGAAGCTGCCAGGTATGGCTATATCGACGATGTAATTGAACCCCGGAATACCCGGTTTCGCATCATAAGAGCCATGCAGACCCTTTCAACAAAGAAAGAGATGAATCCGCCAAAGAAACATGCCAATATCCCGCTCTGATGACACCGATCATTATTTTCCTCAAAAACAACATTGACCTCGAATCCATTGTGATCGCTGTGGCCGGATACCTGATCGTGTTCATAGCCCTGGTGCTTCTGTTCTGGTTTTTTAACGTGGTACCCAGGCTCATTGCGCTGCTCAAGGTCATTAAAACGGTCTTGCAGGGAAAACCACATAAAAAGGGAACGGGGGAGGTGATTACAGGGGAGACCACAGCAGCCATAGCGATGGCACTCCACCTCTACCTGGATGAGATACACGACATGGAGAGCGGGGTGTTGACCATCAAAAGAATTTCCAAAAACTATTCTCCCTGGAGTTCAAAGATTTACGCGGTAAGAAATCAGTTTAACCGTTTGTAGAAGAATAACTATGAAGAAGTTTGAATTTACAATAAACGGCAATCAATATTCGGTCGACATTCACGGTATCGATGAGAACCTGGCTCACCTGGAGGTCAATGGAACGCCCTACAATGTGGAGCTTCACCGAAAGATAAAGACCTCCAAAACTCCCACCCTCATCCGCTCGGCCATCAAACAGCAGGCCATTCCGGATATACAGAAGCGGGAGGGGGGATCATCCCATCCCGTCCTGGCACCATTGCCCGGCGCAATTACAAAACTGGAAGTCGGGAAAGGGGATATCGTGAAGAAGGGACAAGTGTTGCTGATTATGGAGGCAATGAAGATGGAGAATCGTGTTCTGGCCGACAGGGCAGGGGTGGTGGAGAATATCAGGGTAAAACAGGGAGATGTGGTTTTACAGGGCGATATAATTATGGAGATTGTCTGAAATGAAAAAGGCCCTGACGCTTACAGCCGTTTTTTTGATTATTGTACTGGCCAGGTGGGTGGCATTTCCCGAGAGGGCAACAGGTTCAATAGTGGACCGGGCATCCGCTTCCGGGATGATTGTGGCCCCTCGAGCGGAGCATTCCAGGGAACAGCAGGTTAATGATCAGGCTGATGGCGGTGTGGAAGGTGTCCTGGAGCTGGCAGAAAAGGGGATCAGGAAATTTGTCATGTACTCAGGGTTCAGGAACGCCACACCCGGTCACCTGATCATGATTGGGGTAGGACTCTTCTTTATCTTCCTGGCAATCAGGTATAATTATGAACCGTTACTGCTGATCCCGATCGGCATTGGGATTATTTTTGGAAATATTCCCTTTTTCCAGGCCGAGGGTGTAAATATGCAGATCGGTATCTACCAGGAGGGAAGCGTTCTCAATTACCTCTATTTCGGGGTGTTGAAAGGAGTCTATCCTCCCCTTATTTTCCTGGGGATCGGGGCTATGACCGATTTTTCCTCCCTGATCAGCAAGCCAAAACTGATGTTACTGGGGGCTGCGGCCCAGGTGGGGATCTTTCTGACGTTTCTGGGAGCGCTTGCCCTTGGATTCCATCCGCAGGAGGCCGGTGCCATAGGGATCATCGGAGGAGCCGACGGACCTACCGCTATTTTTCTGTCATCGAGACTTGCCAACGGGGTGGATATCATCGGCACTGCAGCCAACGGCGATCCTGTTTATGTAAAGAACCTGATCGGTCCGATTGCCATTGCAGCCTACTCTTACATGGCGCTGGTTCCTGTGATCCAGCCACCGATCATGCGCCTGCTTACCACCCGCAGGGAGCGGTTGATCCGAATGAAGCCTCCCAGAGCGGTTTCAAAGCTTGAGAAGATACTTTTCCCGCTTATCGGACTGCTGGTGACCACCTTTATTTCACCTAACTCTCTTCCTTTGCTGGGAATGCTCTTTTTTGGCAACCTGCTCAAGGAGTCGGGAGTAACCAAACGGCTCGCCGAAACCTCCCGTACCAGTCTGATCGATATTGTCACAATCATGCTGGGGCTTACAGTGGGTGCCTCCACCCAGGCCGACCGGTTTCTTACCACCGATTCACTGGTGATTTTCGGTTTGGGAGCCATCTCGTTTATGACAGCCACAGCAGGGGGGGTCGTATTTGCCAAGGTTATGAACCTGTTCTCCAGTGAGGAGAATAAGATGAATCCCCTCATAGGTGCTGCGGGTGTATCGGCTGTACCTGACAGCGCCAGGGTAGTACAAACCATGGGACTGAAGGGAGGATCCCACCAACCACCTGCTGATGCACGCCATGGCCCCCAATGTGGCGGGTGTCATCGGATCGGCTGTTGCAGCAGGGATCCTGCTAAGTTTCCTGCTGAAGTAACAAGGATTTATTTAATACCTATCAGATGAAAGATATAGAATTCACTGGCAATTTTGGAGAGAAGATCCGTTCCGACTGTGCAGTATGGCTCGAGATCAGGGAGAGTGGCGGGATTGAGCTTCAGTTGGAAAGCAAGGTGGACCGGATGTTTGGGACTGAAATCCGCAAACAGGTGTCAGAAGTTCTTCAAAGCCTTGAAGTGGAGCATGCCAGGGTTGAGATGAAAGATTCAGGGGCCCTCCCTTTTGTGATTGCTGCACGCCTGGAGGCTGCTGTGAGGAAGGTAAGGAAGAATTCGAGATCTCATATCCCTGAGATCCTTCAACAGAACATTTCAGAATCGGTGAAAGAGAGGCCCCGTTTTTCAAGGCTCTACCTTCCGGGGAACACCCCTGCCATGATGCTGAATGCTGGTATTCATCAGCCCGATGGAATCATCCTTGACCTTGAAGATTCAGTGGCCCCGGCAAAGAAGGCTGAAGCCCGGCTGCTGGTCAGGAACGCCCTTTGCCAGGTGGATTTTTACGGTGCCGAGCGGATGGTACGAATCAACCAGCTACCGGCCGGTCTGGAGGATCTGGAGTATGTGGTTCCCCATTACGTTCACCTGGTGCTGATTCCAAAATGTGAAACTGCCAATCAGGTGAGGGAGGTGGATAAAAGGATCCAATCCATTTTAAAGAGAGAGAAACAGGATCGTGAAATTTTCCTGATGCCCATCATTGAAAGTTGCCTGGGCATTGAAAATGCATTTGAAATGGCTTGCGCCTCTGAGCGGGTGGTGGCACTGGCCATAGGACTTGAAGATTTTACGGCCGATCTTGGAGTGGCCCGGACTCCCGGAGGTGAGGAGTCGTTTTATGCAAGGAGCCGACTGGTAAATGCCTGTAAGGCCGCCGGTATTCAGCCCATCGATTCGGTCTTCTCGGATGTTGCTGATATGGAAGGACTGAAAGAAAATGTGAAGCGATCAAGGTCGCTGGGATTTGATGGAATGGGATGCATTCATCCCAGACAGGTTGCGGTAATTCAGGAGGGGTTTACCCCTGCTGAAAATGAAATTGAAAAGGCCGAACAGATCATGAAAGCTTTTGCCGATGCAAAAGCCAGGGGAGCTGGAGTAATCTCTATCGGAAATAAAATGATCGATGCTCCCGTGGTGAAAAGGGCGGAGCAGATCATGGAGCTGGCCTACAGGTTTGGAATCAGGCAAAAAGGAGAGTAAATAAGTAAAAATAGTTATCAATGGTGATCAATGCTGCAGGCAGGGAGGTTACTACAACCCTCAATGGAGATAAAGCGATACCCTATATGGGTGTGGGAAATTATAAACCGGGGGGTACGAGGCATGCCCCTCCGATAGCCAGTTGCAGTGATTATCCGGCCGACGGGAACAAACTCGTCAGGGACCTTCGGACCGCACTTGAGCGTTCCGGTCTCCGGGATGGTATGACCCTCTCCACCCACCACCATTTCAGAAATGGTGATTTCCTGGCCAACATGGTGTTCGACATAGCCAAAGAGATGGGAGTGAAGGGTTTGAGGTGGTTTCCTTCCGCTGCTTTTCCCTGCCATGAGCACCTTGTTAAATACCTGAAGGATGGTACCATCCAGCGAATTGAGGGAAGCATGAATGGTCCACTGGGAAAATTCGTATCGGAAGGTGGAATGGAGGGTACCGGCGTATTGCGGTCCCATGGCGGACGCTACCAGGCTGTTCAGGACGGTGAGGTGAAGATCGATATTGCTGTGATAGGAGCCCCCGCTGCAGACCCGTTCGGAAACGGGAATGCCCTCTCGGGGGATTCGGCATGCGGACTGCTCGGATTTGCCCTTGCCGACTCCCAGTATGCCCACAAAGTGATTGTGGCCACCGATAACCTGGTGAAGTTTCCGTGCATCCCATGGCAGATCCAGGGAAATTATGTGGATTTCGTGGTTGAAGTGGAGCGACTTGGTGATCCCTCCAGGATCGTTTCAGGAACCACCATGATCACACGATCACCCGACCGGCTTTTGCTTGCTGAACTTACTGCAAGGTTCTGTGATACAGCAGGGATCATCCGGGATGGATTCAGCTTCCAGTCAGGCGCCGGGGGAACCTCCCTCGCAGTGGGAGAGTACTTCCGTGAGATCATGAAGAAGAAAAAGATCCGTGCCAGGTTTGCCCGCGGGGGCAGTAACAAATACCTGGTCTCCATGCTGGAGGAGGGAATGGTGGATTATATTCTGGACGGTCAGACTTTTGACCTGGAGGGGGTGAAATCCATGGCCGGGAATCCGGGTCATGTGTGGACCTCTCCCTTTACAAGTTATAACTATCATGGTAAAGGAAATTTTGCCCAGTTGGTGGATGTAGTCATCCTGGGCGCTACCGAAGTGGATCTTCATTTCAACGCGAATGTGGTCACCCATTCAGACGGTTACCTTCTGCACGGGTTGGGAGGATGGCAGAACTGTCTCTTCTCCAAAACGGTTATCCTGCCTGTACCGCTGTTCAGGGACCGTGTCCCTGTGATCAGGGACAGGGTAACCAGCCTCTGTGGTCCGGGCGAGCTGATCGATGTAATCGTTACTGAAAGGGGCATCGCCATCAATCCGCTCAGAAGGGACCTTATAGAGCTAACCCAAAACAGTGGCCTGCCCATAAAGAGCATAGAGGAGCTGAAAGCGGAAGCTGACAGGATCTGCGGCACTCCGGAGCCAGCCAGGGTCACTGACCGGGTGGTGGCAGCCATCAAATGGGTGGATGGAACCGTGATCGATGTAGTGCGGCAGGTTACTCTTCCCTCCTGATCAGCTCAGCAGGGTCACCGAACCGGAGGGTTGATTTAGCCGGATCGGGAAACCAGACACATTCCACATTAAACAGGCTGGTTTCGTTTTGAACAATGGCCGGAGTCCAGCCACCAGAAACCCACATACCTCCGGTTCCCTCTTTGATTGCCCAGATATAATATACAATGGGCTCGAGGTTCGTAAAAAGCACTTTCCCCTGATCATCGGTAAGACCGAACCGCATGGGTTCCTCAATGTTATTCCAGGCAGATTGGTTGTCGTATAGCCAGACTTCTGCACCTTCCTGGAGGATTAAGCCGGTGCTGTCCGATGTATAGATATAGAATCCCAGGTTGGTCGGATCATGAATGGTGAGTGATAAGGTTTTTGCCTGATCCCCGGCATCGTTGGAGGCTGTGAGTTTTACTTCAAAGATCCCGGCTTCTGTATAGATGTGTGTGGGATGTTCAACCGCTGAGGTGCCACCGTCACCAAAGGTCCAGCTATAGGAAGTGGCTTCTGGGGTAATATTTTGAAAATGAATGGTATCACCTGCTTCCGGATTCTCTGCCGGAGTATAACTGAAATCGGTCTCAGGAGCTTTTTCACAGGAAATTGCAGAAAGGAGAATTGTGATCGCAAATAAGGGTATGGAAGTTTTATGCAGATTCATGATATTTAAGCATTCAATAATTCATTTGAAGATTTGGAGCCGGCGAATATAGTCGATTTGGAAACAAGGTACAAATTAATATAATGCTTCCATTTCTCTTTTTTATATCTTACATGCAACATTTCCATTAACCCTTCGTCATTTTGGCAGAGATTGAGAATTCCGGAACCTATCACCCGAAGCACCTGAAGCTGGTGGAGGCTTGCAAAAAGGGAGACCGGAAGGCACAGTTTGAGTTATACCGGCAATACAGTAAGGCGATGTATAACACCACCCTGAGGATAGTCAGGGATCCTGATGATGCTGAAGATGTCATGCAGGAGGCGTTCTTAAAGGCATTTTCCAGAATAGGAACCTACAGGGGAGAGGTGAGTTTCGGCGCTTGGCTGAAGCGGATCGTGGTGAACAAGTCTCTGGATTTCCTCAGATTGCAAAGGGAGCATGTCTCCCTGGAGGAGGTAATTGAGGTTGAAGAGATTCCTGAAGATAATCCCGGCTTCACAGAGGTGGCCTATTCTGCTGATGATATCAGAAGGGCAATTTTTGCACTTCCTGATGGATACAGGGTAGTGCTCTCACTGATCCTGCTGGAAGGATATGATCATGAGGAGGTCTCGGAAATACTCCGGATCACCAATGCAACTTCAAGGACACAATATCACAGGGCAAAAAAGAAGTTAGCCGAAATGCTAAAGAAAAATGGAAAACAGGATGATTGATCTGGAGAAACATATAAAGCAGCAGAGGTTGCAATTGGATGCGGATACACCACGGGAAGGTCATGAGGAGCGTTTTCGCCGGATGTTACATTACCAGAGGGACAGGAAAATTAATTTCCGGCATGGGTTACAGATTGCCGCATCTATAGCAGTGATCCTTGCCTCGGCGGTTATGCTGATCCGTAGCAATAAAAGCGGAGATAAAATAGCCGTGAATGAAATTCCCGCATCGGTTATTGAAGCCGATCAATACTACGCCACACAGGTAGCATACAGGGTTGATCAGATCAAACAGTTCGAATTTCATGACAATAGGGAGAAAACGTTGCTCCTCGAAGAACTGGAAGAACTGGATACCTATCAACAACAGTTAATGAAAGATCTGGAAGCAAATCCCGATGATGAGCGGGTCATCAATGCCCTGATCAATCATTACCAGGTAAAGCTGGATGTGATGGACCAGATTATTTTTCAATTGAATCAGTTAAAAAACCAAACGGATAAAAACAATGAAAATGAAAGTGTCTAATTTGAGAAGTTTGCTCCTGTTGCTCCCGATTACAATAGTAAGCTTTTCTCTTTCTGCCCAGGATGCTGTAAAGGATTTCTCCGAATCCTTTGAGGTGAATGAGGGCATTACCCTTTCGGCTGAAACCCGTTATACGGATGTGGAACTGTTGACCTGGGATAAGAACCTGGTGGACATTTTTGTGGAGATAAAGGTGGAAGCTTCCTCCAAAAGCAGGGCTGAGGAGCAGTTGTCGATGATTGATGTCAGGATTGCCAAAACCGGCAATATCATCACCTTAAATACCGAACTGGATGAGGGATGGTCGCGGAATGCAAAGGTTGATATTCACATTATCGTAAAGGCGCCTGCCTACATGAACCTGGATATGTCATCCTCATATGGAGATCTTTTTGTCCAGGAGCTGAACGGACTTGTTCAACTGAATCTTCGATATGGAAATCTGAAAGCAGGTACGCTGGGTCGTGGAAATGAAAAACCTTATAACACACTCGACCTTGCCTATTCGGATGCAACCATTGAAACAGCTGGCTGGATGGAAGTGGAGCTGGCCTATTCGGACATGGAAGTAGTGCATTCGACAATGATCTTTTGTGAAAGTAAATATTCTAAGCTGACAGGAGAGAAAACCGGAGGAATTGTCACGGAAGGGGCATATGATAAATATGAATTTCAGGAGGTGGATAATTTCGTCGGAAACCTGCGTTATTCAGGGGTAAAACTGGGTGCCCTGAATAAGAAAATGGATGTCGAGTCCAAGTACACACACGTGAAAGCCCTTCTGGTCTCCAGGGATTTTAAGACAATCAATGCCATCTCCTCCTACGGAAATATCTATCTCAAGATGGAGGAGGGTACGTCCTTTAAAATCGAAGGGGAGGCCAGGTATGGAAACTTTAATTTGGTTATGGATGGGAAACTCAGCAAAACGAAAGAGAATAACCTGGTGAAGATCTGGGGAACCATCGGATCTGCTCCCAAAGGTTCAATCACACTCGATGTCAGGTATGGCAACATCGACCTCGAGTAAACATAAATCAAGATAATGAGATTCCTGAGAAGATTCCAAACGGTCATTCTCCTGGCTGTAATCTTTGTTCCTGCCTGTAATGCGGCTGACCCCGTACCCTATGCCTATGCCCTGGTGTTGCATGGGGGCGCAGGCTCGATGAATTTCGAGAATCTTCCGGAACCCGGGCAGGCGGCTTACAAAGCCTCCCTTGATAGTGCCCTGCAACTGGGACTTGATCTCCTGGAAGGAGGCGGTTCATCCATCGACGCGGTGGAAAAGGTGATCCGGTATCTCGAGGATCATCCGCTCTATAATGCCGGAAAGGGAGCAGTGTTTACAAGTGAAGGAAAAAATGAGCTTGATGCCTCCATTATGACCGGATGGGACCTGAAGGCAGGCGCGGTTGCAGGAGTAACCAACATTAAAAATCCCATCACTGCAGCCAGGGCTGTGATGGAGAAATCGGACCATGTGATGCTGGCTGGAAGGGGAGCGGAGGTTTTTGCCGCTGAGGAGGGACTGGAGATCGTGGATCCGTCATACTTTTTTACAAAAAAACAGTTCGAATCTTTGCAGCGTTCCAAGGGGTTCGATAAAAGCGGAACAGTGGGATGTGTGGCTCTTGACCGCGAGGGGAACCTTTGTGCAGGGACCTCCACCGGTGGAATGACCAATAAAAAATATGGACGAATTGGTGATTCTCCGGTCATTGGAGCCGGTACTTATGCAAATAATGCCACATGTGGTGTTTCTGGTACGGGTCATGGTGAATTCTTCATGCGCTGGGTTGTGGCATATGATATTTCTGCACTGATGGAGTATAAAGGGTATGATGTGGAATCGGCGGCAAGAGAGGTTATTGAAAAGAAACTGGTTAAGGTTGGCGGAAGTGGCGGGGTTATCTGCCTGGACCATTTTGGCCGTGCTGCCATGATTTCCAACACCAGCGGGATGTTTCGCGCTTACGGAAACTCAAAGGGTGAGAGAATTGTAGCCATATTTATGGAATAATAATCTGCATCCGCAATAATCATCTATTTTATCCCCTCGGTTTGAAGGGTAAAAAGGTCATAAAGTCAGCATGATGAACAATGTATGCTTCGGTGGTGCGCCTCACCATATCTCCCTCACCCGCATGGGCAGCGATGATGTGACAAACCTCCGCTGGAATTCCGCAGCTCTCAGCCAGGGAGACTCCTGAGAAGGGGTGCCTCAGCAGTTTTCCAAAGGAACCCTGTACCGCCTTTCCATTTTCATCAAGTTCATATTCCAGCAGCTTTCCCACATCGGCCAGAATCGCACCTGAAATAAGGATATCCATATCCACCGGTAACTCTTCTCCGAAGAACACGTTCATCTGATTCCCGCAATCACGTGCGATATGAACCACTGCCCGCTTGTGATCCATGAAGGTTACTTTCAGATCGGGCCCGCACAGAAGGGTGAAGGGAATCCTGTTCAAATCCCCGGGACTTAATACACTTTTTTCAAGTGCCTTCTGCCATACCATGGCTGTTTTTTGCCTTAACGCTCCATCGGAGATCCATTCAAGCTCGGGCCACAGATCCAGGACCTCCTGGTTTATATCTTTCATCTTTTCCTGATTAAAGTTTTGCAATAATTGCATCGGTTAATTGCCTTGTGGAGGAGGCTCCGTTTGTGATCACATCGGCCCGGCCCGGCATTTTCATCATGTCGTAGGTTCTGACCTTACCCTCGATGATCACACTGGCAATGGCGTTCCTGATTCGCCTGGCAAGCTCCCCCTCACCCAGGTGGTCCAGCATCATACAAGCCGATTCGATCATGGCGATGGGATTCACGATGCTTTCAGGGAAGCCGGCATATTTGGGAGCCGATCCGTGTGTGGGTTCAAATACAGACACCTCCTTTCCCAGGTTTGCACTGCATGCAAAACCAAGACCCCCGATCAATCCGGCAAACCCGTCCGATACAATATCCCCAAACATATTTCCGGCCACTATGACCCCATAGATTTCAGGGTTTTTGGTAAGCCACATCATCTGGGCATCGATATTGGTGTTCCAAAGCTCAATGCCCGGGAAATCAGTTTTCTGAATTTCCTGCGCCATCCTGTACATCATCCCCGAGGTCTCCCTGATCACATTGGGCTTTTCACAGACCGTAACACTTTTGTATCCAAATTTCACAGCATGAGAGAAGGCGGCCCTCAAAATCCTTTCAGTGGCCCGTTTGGTGAAGATGCGTGTGGAGATGGAGAGCTCTTCCACCGGGACTTTCCCGAAGTTCTTTATGAATTTCGGGTGTGAAGCCAGACCCTTATAGACGATCTCTGGCGGATTGGTCCACTCCACTCCTGCGTAAAGGCCTTCGGTATTTTGCCTGAAGATGACAACATCCACTTCAGGTTCCTCGATGGTATCCCCGGCTCCCCGGCGGATGAAATTCAGCGGATTTCCCTTATAAGTCCTGCATGGCCTGATACATATATCCAGGTTAAAGTGCTGCCTGAGACCCACAATAGGGCTTGAATAGACCAATCCTTTATCTTTTAATGAGGGGTCCAGTTCGGCTGCAGCAGCATCCTTAGGTTTACTGGTGATGGCCCCGAAAAGACCGACTTTGTGCTTTTCCAGTAGATGAATGGTGCGGTCGGGAAGGGGGTTACCCTCACGTTTCCAGAATTCCCAACCAATATCTCCTTCCACATAATGGGCAGGGAATCCCACCTTATCCAGTACACGGATGGCTTCTTCCAGTACTACCCTTCCGATTCCGTCTCCGGGAAGGGCAACGATGGTATGATGTTGAATGTTCATAAACAGCTTTATAGGGGTTTAAAGAATTACTATCTTTGCGAATGTAGAAGAATATTCCTTAAGTGATATTAAGAATGATCAGTTTTGGAATAAATGTATTGCAAAACATAAAAGCCAACAATTCAATCCGTACATGCAAGAGATTTCGGCCCTTCAACCCAAAGAGGTCTGGGTATACTTTAAACAGATACTGGCCATTCCCAGGATCTCCAAACGGGAGAAGCAGATCGTTGCTTTTCTAGAAGAATTTGCCCGCGAAAAAGGCCTGAACTGCCAGCTCGACCAGGTGGGAAATGTGCTAATCAGCAAACCGGCCACTCCTGGAATGGAATCTAGAAAGGGGATGATCCTTCAGTCCCATCTTGATATGGTGGGGGAGAAGCACGCCGGGGTGGATCATGATTTTACACGTGACCCCATCCTTCCCGTCATGGAGGATGACTGGGTAAAAGCGATGGGGACCACCCTTGGTGCTGATGACGGGATTGGGATTGCTGCAGCCATGGCTATCCTGGCATCAGACACCATTGTCCACGGTCCCATTGAATGCCTGTTCACGATTGACGAGGAGAGTGGAATGACCGGGGCCCTTGGACTCCAGCCCGGGTTTCTCAAAGGATCAATCCTTCTGAACCTGGATTCAGAGGATGAGGGGGAGATTTTTATAGGTTGTGCCGGAGGGATTGATTCCATTGCAATCCTGAAGCTTAAAAAGAAACGGACAGGAAGAAATAAGGTCGCCCTGAAGGTAAGGGTAGGTGGCCTGAAAGGTGGTCATTCGGGAGATGAGATTCACATGGGTTTGGGCAATTCCATCAAGATTTTGAACCGCTTCCTCTGGAATGCCGACCGGAGATTTAAAACCGGCCTTGCCCATTTTGAGGGGGGAAAGGCGCGAAATGCCATCCCCCGCGAGGCTGAAGCGGTCATTGTTGTTCCTCAGAATGAACAGGAACTGCTTCAGGTCTATTTCCACTCTTTTACCGAGATTATCTCCAGGGAACTGGCAAAAGTGGAGCCTGGGTTATCCATGACCATCGAAAAGGTTGAGAAGCCAGATTTTATACTTCAGAGAAAACAGCAGAGAAAACTTTTTAATACGTTATATGCTTCTCCGCATGGGGTCATTGCCATGAGCCCTGAGATTCATGACATGGTTGAGACATCCACAAACCTTGCATCAGTCTGCTGTTTGGATGAGAATCATCTCGAAATACTCACCAGCCAGAGAAGCAGTGTTGAATCTGCCAAAAGAGATATTTCCGACAGGATGGCAGCGCTTTTCAACCTTCTGGGTGCCACGATGAAACATTCGGAGGGCTACCCGGGATGGAAACCCAATATGGATTCGGAGATTCTGAGAATCTCAAGGGAGGTCTATCTGGGTATTTTCAGCACTGAGGCTAAGGTAAAAGCAATACATGCAGGACTTGAGTGCGGACTCTTTCTTCAGAAGTATCCCGAACTGGATATGATCTCATTCGGGCCAACCATTAAAGGAGCTCATACACCTGAAGAGCGGATCAGGGTTGATACTGTGGATAAATTCTGGAAGTTTCTGCTGAAGTTGCTGGAAAAGGCTCCTGAGAAGGTATCATAGATCGGATTACTGAACAGGCTCAAAATCCGCTTTTGAAACGCCGCAAACAGGACAATACCAATTTTCTGGTATTTCCTCAAAGGGTGTCCCGGGTGCGATACCACTGTCAGGATCCCCTTCCTCAGGATCATATACATATCCACAGATGGTGCATTGGTATTTTTGCATCTCAAATTCAGGGTTTCAGACTTCCTGTAATCACCTCGCCACTTTCGATGTCCAGTTCAGATCCGTTCATGCTGTGCGGTATCAGGTACACCACCATCATCACTATTGCAGCCAGGATGGCCAGCCACCTTGCATAGGATTTCTTCCTGAGGAACCAGGCTGCCAGAAAGGCTACCAGCGCGAAAAGGGTTTTGTTATCTGTGAGGTCATTCCCGAAAGGCCATCCCGTCCAGTACTGTCCGAATGAGAATTTCTGAACCAGTGGTCCCAGGATAAATCCTCCAATCAGAAGGAAAATGATGGTATATCCCATTTTCCTCTTATACGATGGTATATTGGCCAGTGCAAAGATGATGGTAGCCATGGACCAGATCACGGTCAACACCATCATCAGCACATGTGGGATCAGTACCCATGCAGGAACATCACCCCTGAACCGGATGACCACATTTTCACCATCATGCAGATCAATTGGTATACCACCGGTCATCAATTCCAGGTGATACTCAATTTTGCCGGCTGGGGGTTGATGGGGGAGTTTTGCGCTCAGCAGATCTCCCTGCCTCTCCATTACCAGGGTATCCCAGGGGCTTTCTGTGGGGAAGAGTCGCCAGATCAGATGCGCTGAAAAACTCCCGGGAAGCTTCACTTCCACCGGGTAATCGCCAGGTCTTCCATTATTTGAACGGGGAAGGCTAAAGCGGATTTCCTCATTCTGGTAACTGATTTTATATTTTTTCGGGTAGGTGGGCCCGGTCATTTTCTGGTAAACCATGGATGCCAGTGATACTGCTACTGCCAGCACCCAGAACAGAACTTTTTTCAATTTCAGATTCATTACATATCGCTTTTAAATTCTTACAAGGATCTCCATTTTATCGTCGCCCCGTTTTACAGTAACCACGATATCCATTCCTGCTTTCAGTTGGCCAAGCCGGCTCATATAGTCATATACATTGCCCACCGATTTTCCCTCGATGGCGATGATCACGTCACCTTTTTGAATGCCACCCACGGCAGCAGGTTTGCCTTCGGTAACAAACATCACCGGCATACCCTCGCTGCCATCGTAATTCATGTCTGGCATCAGTCCCAGGGTGATCCCCCCGCGGCGACCACGGGATGATCCGGGTACCTTGGGTCCTGCTTCAACAAAAGCAATTCGCTCTTTTTTATTGCCAATAGCTTCCGCAATATCAGCCGCAAATAAGATCACCTCTTTTGCCCCTTCCATGTTGATCGATGAGGCGTTGTCGGAGGGTGTATGATATTCTGCATGTGCTCCGGTGGAAATAAACAGTACCGGGACATCCTTTGCATAGAAGGCAGCATGGTCCGAAGGACCGTAGCCCTCGTTGGCGTATTTCAGACTGAAGCCGTAATTCTGATTCAGTGAATCAAGGAGGGCCGCAAATCCCGGGGAGGTTCCCACTCCGCCTATCTGTAACTGGCGCTCCTCGTTCAGTCTGCCCACCATATCAAGGTTGATCATGACCTGAATCTCAGAAGGATCAAACGGAGGGTTCTCCATCAGGTATTTGGATCCTACCAGGCCCATCTCTTCAGCGCCGAAGGTGGCGAAGACCATGCTTCGCGCCGGGGATTTTAAAACCATGTATTCAGAGATCTCCAGCACACCGGCAACACCTGATGCATTATCATCGGCGCCATAGTGGACAGCGATGGTGTCGGGTGCTCTGGAGGAAGATCCGGGACCTCCCGTTCCCAGGTGATCGTGGTGGGCTCCAATGATTACATATTCCTCTTTCAGAACCGGATCCGAACCCTCCAGGAAGGCGATGGTGTTGGATGTCTCCAATACTTTAGGTTGCAAATCGACAGTGATTGAAAGTTCAACTGAAGCAGCGAATGAGGCTGGTTCAACATTGGTGGTAATCTGCCTGTCCAGGAGCGCCAGGCTATCCATTCCTGCAGCGGAAAGAATTTTTTCAGCCATGTTTCTGGTTACCTGGATTACGGGAAGGGAGAGGGGGTGTTGTTTTCCCTTCATCTCCTCCAGTCCATCATTGGGATCGAACCCCTCTCCCGATACCAGGATGACTCCTGCAGCCCCAAGATCGGAGGCCTGAAGCGCCTTATCCCGATCATCGCTGTAGTTTATAAAAGGGGAGGAGGGCTCCTGTTTTCCCGGAACACCTCTCAGCATCATCACCCACTTGCCGGTTGGATCAACAGACCGGTAATCATCATACTTTAACTCATCCTGGTTCACACTGAAACCGTAACCTGCAAATACCAGGTTTGCGGTTACGGATCCATTGTCACTGAAGGAGATTGGACTGAAATCAATACCAGGTTCCATAGCCACTCCATTATACGCTGCGCTGTTATCTGGTCCGGCTTCTATATCGGTCACAATGTCAAAATGTTGCAATCCGCTCTTTTCAAAAAGTTTCAACCCTGCTGCCTTATAGTTTCTGGTAATATAATCGGCCAGTAAGAGATCCCCTTTGCTTCCGGGATAGCGTCCGGCAAGCTCATCGGATGCCAGGTATGTAATATGTTCCTTGATTTCGGGGGTGGTGATTTCGGGTTCAAACCTGCTTTGACAGGAGATGAATAATAGAAACAAGGAAAATAATACTAAGGATGATCTCATTGTAGAAACTTGTTATTCAATTGATTGACAGGATTGTTTATTTCAAATTTAAAGAAGGCAAGATACAACTTATTCTTTTTTCCGAAAGTACTTGACTTGAATAGAATTAAATTATACTTTTACCAAATAGTTTGACATTATTGTCAAACTATATTGTCAAACGATACTGTAAAACATGATTATCAAATGATGACGCTTAATACAGAAACTCAGCAGAAGATTATTGCATCGGCCGAAAAACTCTTTTACCAGAAGGGAAAGGCGGGCACTTCCATGCAGGATATTGCCGATGATGCAGGGATCAACCGGACACTTCTGAACTACTATTTCAGGAGCAAGGATTTGCTTTTTGAGGCGGTGTTCAGGAAGGCCCTGGGTAATTTTGTTCCGACCCTTGCAGCAATGCTCCACTCCGATATGCCATTTGGAGAATACATTCCTCATCTGATCCATACCGTGATTGACACCATGCTCGACAATCCCCAGATTCCCATTTTTGTACTTCAGGAACTCTCCTCAGATCCCGACAGGATGCCGCATATTATCAAGGAGATGGGAATCGATCCCGATGTTGCCTTTAGGAAAATTGAGGCTGAAGGGGGTAAGGGAGCTATGGATGAAAATGAATTTAAACAATTGATTATTAATTTATTAAGTCTTTGCATATTCCCCTTTGCCTCCCGTCCTGTGATCACCGAAATTCTCTTTAATGGGGATAATCATGCATTTATCGCTGCCATGAAGCAGCGAAGGGAGTTCCTTCCAAAGATGTTTCTGAAATTAATGAATCAAAACCAATAAAATGAGAGCAATTGCATTTATCCTGCTGTTCAGGGTATCCATGATACTCGTTGCTCAGGAGACCATCACCCTTTTTGAATGCCACAATCTGGCCATTGAAAATGCGCCCAGACTGGCAGACCGGGAACTGCTGCAACAAATCGGGGAGTTGAAATCGGATCAGGCCCAAACAAACTGGTATCCCACGCTCGAAGTGAATGGTAAGATCTCCTACCAGTCCGACGTGGTGACGGTTGCACTCACCGACCCATCCATCCCGGTGGCGTTTCCTGCGGTACCACACGATCAGTATGGTCTGAACCTGGATGTCAGGCAGAACCTTTATGACGGGGGAATCACCAGGCACATGAAGCAACTTGAGGAAGCCAGAACTGCTGCGGATTTACAACAGGTGGAGGTGGACCTCTTTGGATTGAAGGGGAGGGTTAATCAATACTATTTTGCAATCCTTGAGCTCCAGGCGAACAGGAAAAACCTGGACATTCACATGGATATACTGGTGTCCAGGAAGGAATCCATGAGATCAGCCATTGAAAACGGAATACTGCTGGAGACAGATATGAGCGTCATGGATCTGGAGGTATTGAAGATAGAGCAGGCCGTTCTGGAAGTCGGGTCACGCAAGCAGGCCCTTGTCAATGCGCTAAATGTTCTTTGCGGCACTTCACTTGAAAGTGATGCGGTGTTGCAGCTTCCCCGGCTGGAGGGTTATTCCATGGAAAATATGAACCGCCCTGAATTCAAACTATTCGATCTGAAGGATGCCTCACTGGAGGCCGGAAAGGAGTTGACCGGAAGGAAAAGGATGCCGGTACTTTATGCATATGGTCAGACAGGATATGGAAAACCGGGTTACAACCTGATGAGTGAAACGTGGGACTTTTATTATATGGTCGGGGCAGGATTGAAGTGGAATATCTGGGACTGGAATACCACAGGTCACGAGAAACAGGTGATTGAAAACCAGCAGATGATGTTAAGAAATCAGAGGGCAACCTTTAATAAGGAGATTTCATCCAACCTTGTACAGGAGGAGGCCAGGATTGAGCAGTACCAAAAATCACTTGAACTTGAAGAGCAGGTTTTGAAACTTCAGGTAGAAATTTCAAAAAACGCGGCCACCAGGCTTTCAAACGGGACCATTACAACCACCGATTATATATCTGAGCTGAACAAGGAGAGCCTGGCCCGGAACAACCTGGTCACCCACCAGATCAGACTTACCCAGTCCATCACCAACTATTTGACTATTCAAGGAAACCTGTAAAATGAAAATCATGAAACGCATTGGCACCTTTATTCTGCTGGTATTAATTCCCATGTTCTCCTGTAATATTGAAAAGGAGCCGGTTGATGCATACGGAAATTTTGAAGCCATCGAAGTCATGGTCTCTGCAGAAACTGCAGGGGTTATTGTTGATTTTCCTTCAGAGGAGGGTGACAGGCTGCTGGAGGGTCAGGTCGTAGCAACCATTGATACCATTCAGATTGTTCTTCAGAAAGAACAACTTCAGTCGGGAATATCATCCCTTGGGGCCAGAATCAGCACACTTGATGCACAGATCAACGCCAGCAATGTTCAGCTGGATAACCTGGAGCGTGAGAAAAAAAGGATTGATAAACTGGTGGAGGGTGGAGCAGCCACCTCAAAACAAAAGGATGACATAGAGGGACAGATTGAACTCCTGATGGCGCAGATCATGGCCTCTGAATCCCAGAAATCTTCTGTTTATGCAGAACGAAAAACCCTTGATATTCAAATCAGCCAGGTGGATGACAAGATTCGCAGAAGCAAGGTGAGAAGCCCGGTTGAGGGCGTTATACTTGCCAAATTCAAGCAAAAGGGCGAAATGGCATCAGCGGGACAACCACTCTGCAAAATAGCCAATATGGATCAGTTGATCCTCAGGGCATACATTTCGGGTAACCAGTTATCATCTGTGAAGATCGGCGCCCGCGTTCGGGTTCAGTTTGATATTGACCAGGGCCTGGAGGAGGTATCCGGGATGGTGAGTTGGGTTTCACCCCGTGCTGAATTTACCCCCAAGATCATCCAGACCAGGGAGGAGCGGGTGAACCTGGTCTATGCCATAAAAGTGATGGTTCCAAATGACGGCAGGCTGAAGATAGGCATGCCGGGTGAAGTAATATTCTGATACAACCCTGAATCTATGCCGCTCATTATTGATCATATTGACAAGTCGTTTGATTCCATCAGGGCCCTCAGGCAGGTTGATTTTGAAGTTCAGACCGGTGAGCTTTTTGGAATCATCGGTCCCGACGGGGCAGGGAAATCGACCCTGTTTCGGATCATGGCTTCTCTGATGATCCCCGATGGTGGACGCTGCATCATGCAAGGGCACGATGTGGTTGCCGACTATCGGGAGGTCAGAAAAATGATAGGCTATATGCCGGGTCGTTTTTCACTTTATCTGGACCTTTCAGTAGAGGAGAACCTAGCCTTTTATGCCCGGGTTTTTGGAACAACAGTGAAAGAGAACTACGATCTGATTCGGGATGTATATGAACAGATCGCCCCCTTTAAAAAGCGATTGGCAGGAAAACTGTCAGGTGGAATGAAACAGAAGCTGGCGCTCTCCTGTGCACTTATTCACAGGCCTGAAATACTGATACTGGATGAACCTACTACGGGTGTGGATGCGGTAAGCCGTCACGAATTCTGGAATATGCTGAAGCATATACAAACACAGGGGATTACCATTGTGGTCTCCACACCCTATATGGATGAAGCGGAGATGTGCGATCGTGTGGCTCTGATACAAAAAGGCAGGGTACTCGGAATTTCGGACCCATCAGGGAGGGTGTCTGATGAAATGAATTTGCTTTATTCACTTCGCAGCAGCAGGGGGGCTTATGCTTATCTCGAAAGGGTTAGGAAACTTGATGGGTGTAAACATGCCTGGTTATTCGGAGATCGGTTGCATGTGACCCTGAATTCCGCGAAGGATGTCCCGGTTTTTAAATCGGCATTGGAACAATGGGACGACCCCACACTTGAGTGGAGATCCATTACACCTTCCATAGAGGATCGTTTCATGGAATTAATCGAGCAGGAAAAAGAGGAAAATTGGTTGAACGGGGATTCAGAATGATTGGTGAAAGGGAACATATCATTGAAGTGAAGGAGATGGTTAAAAAGTTTGGTTCATTTACAGCCAATGACCGGCTCACCTTCCACGTGGAGCGTGGTGAGATATTTGGCTTCCTTGGAGCCAACGGGGCAGGGAAGACCACGGCCATTCGCATACTTTGCGGACTTTCCTATCCAACTTCAGGCGAAATCCGCGTGGCTGGATATAATGTGTACAGGGAAAGGGAACGGATTAAACGAAAGATTGGTTATATGTCGCAAAAGTTCTCTCTCTATGAGGATCTCACCGTCTCTGAGAATATCCATCTTTATGCCGGTATCTATGGACTCGGGAGAAAACAGATCCGATCAAGAGAGGAACAGTTGCTCGACCGGTTGGGCCTCAACCATATCCGAAACCGGTTGATTGGCGATATCCCTCTGGGATGGAAACAAAAGCTGGCATTTTCGGTGGCCATTTTTCATCAGCCCGACATCGTTTTTCTGGATGAACCCACCGGCGGAGTCGATCCCATTACCCGCCGCCAGTTCTGGGAGATGATTCATGATGCCACCAGGGAGGGGATCACCGTGTTTGTAACCACACACTATATGGATGAAGCGGAATATTGCGATCGGGTCTCAATCATGGTCGATGGAAGGATCGATGCACTGGATACGCCTGCTGCATTGAAAAAAAATTCAGGATCAGAAAATATGAACGAAGTATTTCTTAAACTGGCAAGAGGGTGAATCGTTTTTTTGGATTTGTAAAAAAGGAGTTCCAGCACATCTTCAGGGATGTGAGGACCCTGGTGATCCTGTTTGGACTGCCCATCGTGATGATCATTCTGTTCGGGTTTGTGGTGACTACCGAAATCAGGGATGTTAAGGTGGGTATTTGGGATCGCTCCATGGACCAGGTATCCATCAGTGCCACTCAGAAGATATTCTCATCAGGCTACTTTATACCGGCCGGATACCTGCATCACGAGGAGGAGATCGGGGAGCTTTTCCGCAGTGGCAGAGCAAAGGTGGTTGTAGTTTTTGAAGAGGGATTTGAGAGGAGTCTTCAGCGGGAGAACCGGGCAGACATTAAGCTGATTGCTGATGCCTCAGATGCCAATTCTGCCCAGCTTTCACTCACTTATCTCCAGGGAGTGCTGATGAACTACTTTCAATCCATGAACCCCGGTTATAAGGTACCATGGATCGTGGAAATGAAATCAAGAATGTTTTACAACGAGGAACTTCAGGGAGTTTATATGTTTGTACCCGGACTGATGGCGCTGATCCTCATCCTCATATCGGCCCTGATGACTTCTGTTACTATTGCACGGGAAAAGGAGTTTGGAACCATGGAGCTGTTGCTTGCATCGCCCCTAAAACCCCGTGAAATCATACTGGGTAAAGTAACACCCTATGTGCTTTTGTCGTTTGTGAATGCCCTGACGATTATACTGCTGGGTTTTTTGGTATTTCAGGTCCCGGTGACCGGTAGTTTAGGGCTGCTGATGGCAGAGTGTATGCTCTACATTACCCTGTCTCTTTCACTTGGCGTGTTGATCTCCACAAGCGTAAGGACCCAGCAGATGGCCATGTTCATGAGTATGCTGGGGCTGATGCTTCCCACAATTCTGCTTTCAGGCTTTATATTTCCAATCGAGAATATGCCCAGGTTATTACAATGGTTTTCGGCTGTCATGCCGGCCCGCTGGTTTATAGTGATTGTAAAAAATATAATGCTGAAGGGGACGGGCATTGCATTCATATGGAAGGAGACCCTGATCCTCCTGGGGATGACTCTCTTTTTTATCCTGGCTTCGGTAAAAAGATTTAAGATCAGGCTGAATTAGCAAAAAAGCATGAGGATACTACTCACATTACTGGCAAAAGAGTTCAGGCAGATCTTCCGGAACAGGTTAATGCTTCCCATTATTTTTGTGGTTCCGGTGGTGCAGATGATCCTGCTTACCTATGCAGCGAGCCTGGAGATGAAGGGGATTACCATGACAGTGGTGGATCAGGATTTCTCCCAGGCATCACGTCTGCTGGTTTCCCGCTTTGAAGCATCACCATTTTTCGAAATCAAGCTGGTCGGCACCGATTATCAGGCGGCCCTCAATGAGTTGAAAAGCGATAAGGTTGATGTGATCCTTCATATGCAACACGGGTTTGAGAAAAGACTCTTCACCGAAAAGGAGACTGATCTTCAGCTGGTGGTGAATGCCATCAATAACACGGAAGCCGGACTAATCAATTCCTATTGCACATTGATACTTTCGGAGTATAATACCCAGATCAGGGCCGATTGGTTTGGCCTGGAAGGCCCGGGCGGCACAACGGCCCTGGAAATAATTCCTGTATACTGGTATAACCCTTTACTTGACTATAAGATCTATATGTTTTCTGGTATCCTGGTGATTATCGTTACGCTCATAGGGATGCTTCTTACGGCGCTTAACCTTGTGAGAGAGAAGGAGATGGGAACCACCGAGCAAATCAATGTTACCCCCATCCGCAAATACCAGTTTATCATGGCCAAACTGATTCCGTTCCTTTTGATTGCCCTGTTTGAGCTGGCATTCGGACTGGTGATCGGCAGGTTACTTTTCGGGCTTCCAATGGTGGGAAGCCTTGGGTTACTTTTTCTTTTCACAGTCATATACCTTTTTGTGGTGCTGGGGATCGGACTTTTTCTTTCGACAATCTCCAATACGCAACAACAGCTGATGTTCATGGCCTTCTTTTTCATGATCACCTTTATCCTGATGAGCGGGGTATTTACACCGGCCGACAGCATGCCCCGGTGGGCCCAGAAGATTAACCTGATGAACCCCGTGGCCTATTTCATGAGGGTGATCAGGATGATTCTTCTGAAGGGTTCAGGATTCAGAGATATCAGCAGGGAGTTTTATAGCCTGTGCATTTATGCATTACTGATACTTACCCTGGCCATCAGCAACTACAGGAAGACTACCTGACAAGGAAGTCGAAAACACGATCTGTACCCCTCGAATCCCAGTTCACGGATCCTTTCTTCAGGACCACTATTTTTCCATCCTCAGAGATGATATAGGTAGTGGGGATGGAATTGTGCTCAAAAACCTGGGGTGCAACCGAGGCAGCATAGTGGACTGGAATCTTGTAACCGTGTTTCTCCATGAATGCTTTCACCACCGAAGGTTCCTGGTTTGTGACCAGCAGAAACGCCACCGAAGCACCATGTTTTTCCCAGGATTTCTGAATTTCGGGAAGTTCGGCTACGCAGGGAGGGCACCATGTGGCCCAGAAGTTGAGGAACACCGGTTTCTCCCTGAATTGCTGAAAGTCAACCACTGCTCCATCCTCATCGTGCAAAAGCCAGTCGTAATCTCCCTCCTCCAGGCTGATCTGCTTCTCTTCAGGGATCATTGAAGGGCTCTTCAAATGCAATGCCACCCGGTTAATTGTCGTTGAAATCACCCTCCTCGGTCCGGGAATTATCAAAAGGATGAGCAACACCCAAAAGAAGATATCTCCAATTTTCTGAGCAGTGGATCGGCTCTCTTTCCATCTTGTAACTCTCTCTTTCAAAGTGGTCATGGGGATTGGTTTTCTGCAAAGTTAATTTTTCCCTAAAGATCCTTCAGGCAAGTTTATTATATTTGTTGGACCAAAGAGTCCCGGATGCTCAAAAAAATAAGAAATTTCTTTCAGGAGGAAATATGGACTCACGATCTCTCCACCAAGAGTCGCAGACGGACATTCGTGATCAGGCAGTCGAGGATTTACTTTCTGGCCTTTAAAGGTTTTTTTGAGGACCGCGCTTCAGTCAAAGCCGCTGCACTGACCTACTTCACAATGCTCTCCATCGTCCCGGTTTTTGCCATATTATTTGCCATCGCCCGGAATTTTGGTTTTGAAGAACGGCTTGATGAGGTCATCAGCAGCAATGCGGCAGGGCAGGAGGAGATTATTAAATGGCTGACCGATTTGGTGGACAATCTGCTGTTAAACGCAAGCGGAGGAGTGATTGCCGGTATTGGAGGTATCCTCCTTTTCTGGTCGGTGGTGCAGGTTCTCAATAACATAGAGACTGCATTCAACGACATATGGCAGATCAAAAAACCGCGCAGTCCTGTCCGAAAATTTTCCGATTATCTTGCTATGATTATCATCAGCCCTTTTGCCCTTGGTCTTTCTGGAAGTATGATTTTGAAAATCAAGACTATGGCTGATGAATTTGAATTTTTTAAACCCCTCCTTGTACTCCTGATTAAATCGGTACCCTACCTCTCCATGTGGATTCTGTTTACGATCGTTTATATTGTGATGCCAAATACCAAGGTCAAGTTTAGAAATGCTTTGATCGCGGGGGTGATCGCCGGAACAGTTGCAGTGGTTTTCCAGTCACTATACCAGGCGCTGCAAATCGGGGTCTGGCGTTTCAACACCCTTTACGGAAGTATCGCCATGATTCCCCTTCTCCTTTTATGGCTTCAGTTTACCTGGCTGATTGTCCTCATGGGAGCCGAACTCTCTTTTGCCTATCAGAATATCGAACATTATGAATTTGAAGAGGCGGCATTAAAACTGAGTAATAATAACAAGCGGTTACTGACGCTTCTGATCTCCTACAATATTATAAAGAATTTTCAGGAAGGAGGCCAGCCAAGGAATACCGATTTTCTCTGTCATGAACTGGGCATTCCCCTCAGACTGCTCAACGAACTGGTTTACGAACTTGTGAACGCAGGGATACTTGTGGAGCTGGCTGCCGACAATCCCAAGGATCGTTCATATGTACCGGCGGTGGATATTCACAGGATTACAGTGGAGTATATATACAGCCAGATGGAGAAGGTGGGAGGGGATCAACTCTATGTAACCGAATCGTTAGAGCTGGAAAAGATTACAAAGATCCATGATCATATTCTGAGCTCCATCCGGGATTCACCCTCAAATATTTTGTTAATGGATCTTTAACAGGTGTTGAATTGACAGGCTTCCCGGAGATTTTATGATAATTTAATATCCCAAACCGTTTGAAGTAAACAGATTATTAGTTAATATTGCAGTGGATTAATAACAGATGACCATTTACAGACAGCATAGCGTCCATCATTTCAATCACCATATGATTGGCTAGGACCCTGTGCAGATCAAAGTAATCCTGAATTTTGAGGTGAGGTTTGCAGATTCTGCAGACCTTTTTTTATTTTAAGAAAAGAAATGGAGAAGATTAGAATTGCAATACAGAAATCCGGGCGGCTCAGTGAAAAGTCACTTAGTCTTTTGAATGAGGCAGGTATATCCTTGAACAATGGTTCCAGGAAGCTTCAATCCGTGGCCCAGTCATTTCCACTGGAGGTGGTCTACCTGAGAGATGATGATATCCCCAAATATGTTGAGGATGGTGTGGCCCACATCGGGATCGTCGGTGAAAACGAGTTTGCCGAGAAGGAATGTGAAGTGGACCTGGTCGAAAGACTTGGATACTCCCGTTGCAGACTCTCCATTGCCATTCCCAAATCTGAAGATTACCAGGGTATTGAAGATATGCAGGGAAAGAAGATTGCCACTTCCTACCCTGTAATACTGAAGAAATTCCTGGCAGAACATGGCGTATCGGCCGAAATTCATTTTCTGAGTGGTTCGGTTGAGATTGCTCCCTCCATAGGGATTGCGGATGCGATTTTCGATATCGTCAGTTCGGGAAGTACCCTGATCAGCAACGGACTGAAGGAAGTGGAGGTGGTCATGAGGTCTGAAGCGGTGGTCATTGCCAACCGCAACCTGGATGATCGGGTCCGATCGATTCTTTCCGACCTTCTGTTCAGGATCCGGAGTGTGTTGGCCGCATCCAATAATAAATATATCCTGCTGAATGCTCCAAACGAAAATTTAGAGAAGATCATCAGTTTGATCCCCGGTATGAAGAGTCCTACGGTGATGCCGCTGGCTGAAGAGGGTTGGAGCTCAGTCCATTCGGTCCTGAAAGAGAGCACGTTCTGGGAGGTGATTGACAGTCTGCAGGCGCTGGGTGCCCAGGGAATCCTTGTGATTCCCATAGAGAAAATGATTATTTGATTTAAATCCTATACCATGAAAATAATCCGATATCCAAAGCGTGAGACCTGGACCGGAATCCTCCGGCGTCCGGAACTGAACCACAATAATCTCGAGGACCAGGTGGTACAGATTATTAACAATGTGGCGCAGCATGGGGATGATGCGGTCCGCTCTTATACCCGGGAGTTTGACAAGGTGGACCTGGTAGAGCTTGAGGTGTCGCGGGAGGAGATGAGAAGTGCCGGTGACCAGGTGGAACCATCTCTTAAAATGGCTATAGAAGAGGCACACTGGAATATCCAGACCTTTCACAAGAAGCAAGTACATCAAGCAGAGACAATCGTTACCACTGCCGGGGTACGTTGCTGGCAGAAACCTGTGCCCATCCAGAAAGTGGGGCTCTATATTCCGGGAGGCTCCGCAGCCCTGCTTTCAACAGTTCTGATGCTTGGGATTCCTGCTAAAATTGCTATTTGTCCCGAGGTTATTCTCTGTTCACCGCCCAACAAGGATGGCAGGGTCAATCCCACCATTCTTTATATAGCCGATCTGCTGGGAATCGACCGGGTATTCCGGGTTGGGGGGGTGCAGGCCATTGCTGCTATGGCGCATGGGACGGAAAGCATTCCGGCTGTAAATAAGATATTTGGTCCTGGAAACCAGTTTGTTACCATGGCAAAACAGATTGTAAGCCGGGGAACCGTGGCCATTGATATGCCTGCAGGCCCCTCGGAACTGGCCGTATGGGCTGACGCAGATTCAAATCCGGCTTTTATTGCATCCGATTTGCTTTCGCAGGCTGAACATGGTCCCGACAGCCAGGTTTTACTCATCACAGACTCGGACGACCTGATCGACCGGGTTCAGAAGGAATTGAAATTGCAGATGGAGAATCTCCCAAGAAAAAAGATTGCTGAAGCTGCCATTGAGAACAGTAAGATGATCCTGCTCAAGGATCAGTCGGAGATCATTGATATGGTCAATCTATACGCTCCTGAACACCTGATCATAGCAGCAAAGAATTATACAGAACTGGCTGAGCTGGTGGTCAACGCCGGATCGGTATTTCTTGGCGACTATACCCCGGAAAGTGCGGGAGACTATGCCTCAGGTACAAACCATACCCTGCCAACAAACGGTTGGGCCGTTGCCTTCAGCGGGGTGAATATGGATAGTTTTTATAAAAAGATTACCTTTCAGGAGATCAGTAAATACGGACTTCATAATATTGGGAATGCCGTTATGCGCATGGCTGAGGCAGAGCAGCTCCAGGCACATAGCAATGCAGTATCCATTCGATTGAATTATTCCGGAAATGAATAGTGAGGTACCCATTGGCAGTCTGGTAAGGGAAAACATCCGAAACCTTATTCCCTATGCTTCGGCCCGGGATGAATTCTCAGGATCAGCATCAGCTTACCTGGATGCCAATGAGAATCCCCATAATCCCCCGTTGAACAGATATCCGGACCCTACACAGTTTCAACTAAAAGGGATCATTGCATCCATGAGGGGGCAAAAGAGAGAGAATTTGTTCCTGGGAAATGGCAGTGATGAGGCAATTGATCTTTTATTCAGGGTGTTGTGTGAACCTGGAATAGACCATGTCATTACCGTAGATCCTACCTATGGCATGTATGGCGTATGTGCAGCCATTCATAATGTGCAGCGCAGAAGCGTCCTTCTCAGGGAGGATTTCAGCCTTGATGCCGATGCAGTTCTGACTGCCGCAGATGAAAGGACAAAGATGATTTTTCTCTGTTCCCCCAATAACCCAACCTCCAACTTACTGGATGTGAAATCGTTGATTCATGTGATAGATCAGGCACCCTGTATGGTGGTGGTTGATGAAGCATATATAGATTTCAGCACCGGACCAGGATTATTGTCGCTGGTTCCCGGGAGGAAGAACCTTGTGGTGCTTCAGACCCTGTCCAAAGCATGGGGACTGGCGGGGATCAGGCTTGGAATGGCTTTTGCTCACCCTGAACTTATCAGGTATATGTCGGCAGTAAAATATCCCTACAACGTAAATGCCCTGACCCTGGCAGAGGCGGAACGATCCATGAAAAAGGGGGACCAGATGAGGGGGTGGATAGAGGAAATCCTTGTTGAGCGGGAGAAACTTTCACGCGATCTGGCGGAATTTGGTTTTGTGGAAAGGGTTTTTCCATCAGATGCTAACTTTCTGTTGGTCAGGGTGAAGAACCCCCGGATGATCTATACCTACCTTCAGGAGTCAGGGATTATTGTCAGGGACCGTTCATCTGTTCCACTTTGCAGCGGATGTCTGAGAATTACAGTGGGTACACGTGAAGAGAGTACTCTCCTTATAGATACCCTTCAGAAATATGAGCAAAAACAGGAAAAAACCTACCCATGAAAAAGCGAATCATTTTCCTGGACCGGGATGGTACCCTTGTCGTTGAACCTCCGGTCGATCTTCAGCTTGATTCACTCGAAAAACTTGAGTTTATCCCCGGAGTATTCCGCAATCTCTATAAATTGAGGTGCCATACAGATTATGAATTGGTGCTGGTAAGCAACCAGGATGGTCTGGGTACCGGTTTGTTTCCGATGGAGGATTTTGTTCCGGTTCATAACAAATTCCTGAACGCCTTCCGGAATGAGGGTGTTGAATTTGATGCGGAGCACATTGATTCGTCCATGCCGGAGGAGAATTCTCCCAACCGAAAACCGAAGACCGGCATGCTGAACCGCTATATGGAGGGAGATTATGACCTGGCTAAGTCGATGGTGATCGGAGACCGGATCACCGATATGGAGCTTGCGCGCAACCTTGGGGCAAGGGGGATTCTTTTTGCCCCGGAGACAGGCCGGGCCGAACTGGAAGAGAAAGGGCTTGCACAGTGGGTGGATCTGGTTACCGATGACTGGGACCAGATCTACAGGTTTATCCGGGCGGGATTAAGGCAGAGTACCCTTTCACGCAAAACCGGTGAAACTGATATTACCGTAAAAATATCCCTTGATGGTGAGGGTAAAACCGGGATTTCCACCGGGCTTGGTTTTTTCGATCACATGCTTGATCAGCTCGGTCGCCATGGAGGGTTTGATCTGTCGGTTTCTGTGAAAGGGGACCTGCACGTGGATGAGCATCATACCATTGAAGATACTGCCATTACACTGGGTGAGGCATTTCGTGAAGCTCTTGGGGATAAACGGGGCATCGAACGTTATGCCTTTACCCTTCCGATGGACGATGCCCTTGTCACGGTGGCAGTGGATCTTGGGGGAAGACCATGGATCGGTTGGGATGTGACCTTTAAAAGGGAGATGATTGGAGATGTACCCACTGAGATGTTCTTTCACTTCTTTAAAAGTTTCACCGACGGAGCAAGGTGTAATTTGAATATCAGGGCAGAAGGGGAAAATGAGCATCACAAGATTGAGGCCATATTCAAGGGGTTTGCAAGGGCCCTCCGGATGGCGGTGAAACTGGATCCGGAAAGCAATGTGCTGCCCACTACCAAAGGAAAACTGTAGAGAAAGGAAATCAGGCATATGGAAGTGGCCATTATCAAATACAATGCAGGAAATATTCGCTCGGTGGACCATGCCCTGAAAAGATTGGGTGTTACTGCCGAGATTACCGATCACCCAGATCGGATCCGCTCGGCCGACAGGGTGATATTTCCGGGTGTGGGTGAGGCCGCCTCAACAATGGCCTATCTGAAAGAACGGGAACTGGATAGACTGATTGCGGGTCTTACCCAACCGGTGCTTGGAATTTGTCTTGGTCAGCAGCTGATGTGCCAGTGGTCTGAGGAGGGTGATACACAATGCATTGGCATCTTTGATCAGCCTGTGAAACAGTTTCCTGGCGGAGGACTGAAGGTTCCCCATATGGGTTGGAACAGCCTGGACCAGGTATCAGGAGATCTGTTCCCACCACCCATACTCGGTGCCTATGTCTATTTTGTACACTCATATTATGTACCAGTCTGCCAGGACAGTGCAGCGGTTTGCAACTACATTGTACCTTTCAGTGCAGCCATGCAAAAAGGTAACTTCTATGCCACCCAGTTTCATCCCGAGAAGAGTGGCGGACCCGGACAATTGATCCTGTCAAATTTTCTGAAGGTATGATTGAAATTATTCCTGCCATCGATGTGATTAACGGCAAGTGTGTGAGGCTCAGTCAGGGAGATTACACTCAAAAGAAGGAGTATGGGGATCCACTGGAAATGGCACTTCAATTTGAGGATCACGGAATAAAGAGACTTCACCTGGTGGATCTGGATGGCGCCAGGGAGAAGCGGGTGGTTAACCATCACCTTCTGGAAAAGATCTCCTCTCGAACCTCACTGGTGATCGATGCGGGTGGCGGATTGCGCAGTGATGATGATCTGCACATTGTATTTGAATCGGGTGCCCATATGGTTACAGGGGGTAGTGTTGCAGTAGAGGATAGGGAGCTCTTCATGGGATGGCTCCTGAAGTACGGACCGGAGAGGATCATATTGGGTGCCGATTTCCGGGATGGAATCATTGCCATTTCGGGATGGGCCCAGGAGACAGAACTGGGGCTTATAGAGTTCCTGTCAGGATATGTGGACCAGGGTATCCGGAAAGCAATATGTACCGACATTGCCCTGGATGGAATGCTTGAGGGGCCCTCATTTCAACAGTATGCAGAGATCAAAGGCGAGCTGGAATTGTTGGAACTAATCGCCAGCGGCGGGATCGGCGACATGGAACAGATTGAAAAACTGGATAAGGCAGGAATTAATGGCGTTATTGTGGGTAAGGCGATTTATGAGAACAGGATCTCCCTGAAGACACTGGAAAAATACATTTTAAAAAACAGCTAAGGATGCTGGCCAAAAGGATTATACCGTGCCTTGATATCCGAAACGGAATGACGGTGAAAGGGATTAACTTTGAGAATGTGGTTGATGTGGGGGATCCTGTGGAACTGGGGGCTAAATATGCACTGGATGGCGCCGATGAGCTGGTCTACCTGGATATTACCGCCACACATGAAGGGCGAAAGTTATTTGCCGACCTGGTAGGGCGTATCGCCCAGCATCTTAACATTCCCTTTACGGTGGGGGGCGGAATTAACCATATCAGCGACGCAGAGGTCTTGCTTTCAGCCGGAGCAGATAAAGTTTCAATCAACTCATCTGCGGTGAGAAATCCGGAATTGATAGATCAGATTGCCGGCGGGTTCGGGAACCAGTTTGTGGTAGTGGCCATTGATGCACAATGGAAGGATCAAAGGTGGACCGTATTCGTAAACGGGGGAAGGATTTCAACGGATAAAGAGTTATTCAGCTGGGCCCTTGAAGCCCAGGAGCGGGGTGCGGGCGAGATCCTTTTTACCTCCATGAATCATGACGGGACCAAAGATGGTTTTGCCTGCGAAGCAATCCGGACACTTTCAGAGCGACTATCCATTCCTGTGATTGCCTCAGGCGGCGCCGGTACAGAGGATCATTTTGTGGAGGTATTCCAGCATGGAAAAGCGGATGCTGCCCTGGCTGCCAGTATCTTTCACTACAATGAAATTCCCATTCCCGCATTAAAGTCATACTTAAAAAGAAACCATATAAATATCAGATAAAATGGATTATAGTAAAATGAATGGACTTATTCCAGCCATTATCCAGGATGCAAAGTCCAACCGGGTGCTGATGTTGGGATTTATGAATAAGGAGGCCTATAAGAGAACCAAAAAGGAGGGGAAGGTTACCTTCTTCAGCCGAACCAGGAATCAATTGTGGACCAAAGGTGAGGAGAGTGGTAATTTTCTCTATGTTAAAGAGATACTTAAGGATTGCGATCAGGATACGGTGTTGATTAAAGCTGAACCTGCAGGTCCGGTTTGCCATACGGGAAACGATACGTGCTTCAATGAAATCAATCATGGAGATATCGATTTTCTCACCTCCCTGCAAAACCTGATTCAACAGAGAAAGCGGGATATGCCTGATAATTCCTATACTACCAAACTGTTTGCAAGGGGAATCAATAAGATTGCCCAGAAGGTGGGAGAGGAGGCGGTTGAGCTGGTGATAGAGGCTAAGGATGACGACGATAATCTTTTCCTGAATGAGGCAGCTGATTTGATGTACCACCTGATGGTCCTGCTTACGGCAAAAGGTTATGCACTTGAAGATGTGACGAAAATCCTTGAATCAAGACATCGTTAGTGCACAGTGTACAGTGTACAGTGCTACAGTGCTCAGGGTTAATTTAATTTTGTTAATTTCGTGCTGCAAAAAAAAAACTGAAGATGAAAAAGGCAGAGATAAATACCGACAAGGGTCTCATGAAGGTGGAGTTTTACGAGAAGGATGCTCCAGGCACTGTTGAAAATTTCATTAAACTGGCCAAAGATGGCTTTTATGATGGTCTTACTTTCCACAGGGTAATTCCCGATTTTGTGATCCAGGGTGGTTGTCCCAACGGAACCGGAGCAGGCGGACCTGGTTACAGCATAAAGTGCGAACTGGATGGAGATCATCAGTATCACGATCGTGGGGTGCTCTCCATGGCTCATGCAGGAAGGAATACCGGAGGATCACAGTTCTTTATCTGCCATTCCCGCAACAATACCGCTCATCTCGACCGGAAGCATACCTGTTTTGGAAAGGTTTACGAGGGAGTGGAGATTATCGATGACATTCGCCAGGGAGACCGGATCCTCAGTATCGCCGTTATTGAGGAATAAGCGCTTCCTACCTCATCAGTTGTTCAATGTCATCCGCCTCCTTAGGAGCATATCTTGAGAGTACCAGGTTACCCTCACGGGTGATCAGGATGTCATCCTCGATGCGGACACCTATGTTCATGTATTTCTGATAATTTGGTCTGACCGATTCCACGAATGCAGCAATTTCGCTGGAGTCTGCTTCGAACTTAAACAATTCGAATGCCTGGTCCAGGCCTTTTTCCCTGAAATAGATACCGGGTTCTATGGTCAGTACCATCCCCGGTTCAAGGGTTCGGCCCGATCCGGATCTTCCTGTGCTGTCCTGATCCGACAGGAGATTGGACTCGTAGCTTCCCACATCGTGAACATCCATTCCCAGGTAATGGGAAGAACCATGGACACAGTAAAACTGAATCTGCCATTCGGACTCCGGATCGGTGATTAATCCAAGTTTTGCCAGCCCTTCGTTCATAACTTTCCTGCCGGCAAGGTGCCCGTCCCTCACACCATTGCCAGGCTTGAGCATTTCTATGGCTGCCTTCTGGGCATCCAGGACCAACTGGTATATGGTCCGTTGTTCAGTGGTAAACTTGCCGTTTACAGGTATGGTGCGCGAAATGTCTGCTGAATAATAACCGTAATCGGCCCCGATATCAATCAGCAACAGGTCGCCATTCTCCATCAGTCTTGTATTGGGTTCATAGTGAAGGATGGTGCTGTTGGGACCCGATCCAACGATGGATGGGAATCCGGGCATTGCCGAACCGTATTCCAGGAAAGTTCCCTCAATCACCGATTCAATCTCAAATTCATATATTCCGGGGTTGCACTTTTTCAGGACATTGGTGAGGGCCCTGGCTGTGATGTCGCAGGCTTTCTGCAGTCGCGCAACCTCCATTGGCTCTTTGAGGACACGCATCTCATCCAGTATGGAGGCCGCACTGAGGAATTTGACCCTGGAATTGCGACCTTTCAGTTCGTTAAGCTCATCCATCAGTTCACGGTTGTCCATGTCGACATAAACCCTGCTTCCCGATCCGACAATCTCAGCCAGTATCAACTTTACCTCTTTGAAGGAGAGCACACTGTCGGCACCATATTGGGACAGGATCATCTCTGCACCGGGTTGTTCGCCGTCGTATATTTCTCTTCGGATACTTTTGGGTGGTGCAGAGAGAAAAAACTGTTTCAAATCCTGTTTAACCAGGAGGAGGTAGCTTTCAGATGATACGTATCCGGTGAGGTAGTAAAAGTAGTTATTGGACCGGAATTCATGCCGGTTATTGCTCCACTGGTCTTCCGATTTCAGGATCAGGAATCCCGGTTCCATGCTATCCAGAACGGTTGCCCTTCTCTTTTCGAAACCTTCCATCTGCCCGGGCGTATAATCCAGAACTGACTCATCGATGGTGACCGGGATGATCCATGATCTTCCTTCGGGATTAATGCAGTTGGTTAATATTGATAATAAAGTCAGGAACAGCAGGGATTTTTTCATAAATTGGTTTTTGAAATGCTGATTCCGCAAGTTATAAAAAGTAACGTTGAAAAAGTGATGAGAAATTCGCTTTGGATTCTACTAATAACACTTCTGATTACACCTGCCCATTCACAAAAGATCCCTTTTTCAAATTTTACGGTTCAAAATGGCCTTCCCCAGAACAAGGTTAATGATATTGTGCAGGATACAACAGGCTATATCTGGTTCGCCACCGAGGTGGGAGTTGCCAGATATGACGGCTATGAATTTGAATTTTTCAATACCACGGATGGTCTGTTGCATAATCTTGTTCATTGTATGCTGGTGGACCAGCAGGGTATGGTATGGTTCGGAACCGAGGGTGGTGTGAATGTATATGATGGCAAGAGTTTTAAATCCTATACCGTTACAGACGGGCTTGCAGATAACAGGATCGATCGGATCATTGAAGACACTGAAGGAAATATTTGGGCCGCATCAATTTACGGGTTGTCCATAATTACGGCCGATAGTATTATCACTTACGCTAAGGGGGATGCCCTAACTGACAATTCCATCATGGATATGTTTGTCGACTCCAGGGGGAGGGTACATGTGGCTACCTATCCGAATCCCGGGTTAACCATATTCGAGAACCCATATTCCTTCCGGAAATATATAAAGGACGAAATAAAGGATGAGATAATCTGGGACATTGTTGAGGATCTTAATGGCGATATATGGTACGCCACCCAGGGCAAAGGAATCAGGATTAACTCTGGGGAGGGCTCCTATTGGCTGACCACAGAAGACGGACTTGCTGATGATATTGTGCTCTCCCTTATGGTCGATCACCGGGGGAGGGTCTGGTGTGGTACCTACTTTGAAGGCATTCAGGTTTACGATGACGGAAAATTCAGTCCGGTCAAAATGGGTGACGATCAAAAGCCGGTGGTTGAAGAGTTTCTTGAAGATTCCAATCATAGAATATGGATACGCACTTTCGGTGAGGGGGTGTGGTTGTCATCGGAAGAGGGTGAATTCAGGTTGCTTACAACAAGGAATGGTTTGGTTCATAATGAGATTAATGATTTTACCGAGGATGGAAACGGGAATATCTGGTTTGCCACTGCTGGAGGGGCATCCAAATACGGGAGGGTTATTTTTGAATTTACCGATACGGAAATGGGACTGCCGGATAACCATGTTTCAGCACTCTTCCTCGATTCAAAGCAACGCCTCTGGTGTGGAACCTATAACAATCTTCTTTACAGGGACAGGATGGGGATTCATATCCTGGATGAAAGCAATGGTTTTCCAATTAATGTTACCCCTTACTCTTTTGCCGAGGATAAAAAGGGAAATATCTATATCGGCTCAAACCTGGGCCTTTGGTATTTTAACGGAATTTTCATAGAACCGGTAGTTTTCAATAGAGATGATACGCTCTCCAGGGTGTTTTTCAGTCTGTTACTGAATGATAATAACAGGCTATGGTGTGCAACCGATTCAGGGTTGATTATCCTTGACAATGGAGAGATCATCACTCCGGGTGGGATGGAAGAGGTACCCAGATGCAGGTTTAATGACCTGGAGAAGGCAGAAGACCGGATCTATGCTGCCATGGAGTGCGGTTTGTCTGTCTATGACACGAATGGGAACTATCTCTCCACCTATACCATGGAAGACAGTCTCTCTTCCAATGTTTGCCTGGATCTGACCTCCGATTTTCAGGGCAATCTTTGGGTGGCAACGGATCAGGGGCTCTCCAAAATTACGATTGGCAAAGATCTTGAAATTGAAAAATTCGGGACCGGGAACGGCCTGGGTTCCAATACGACCTATTTTGTGGAATTCTCTGATAGTTGTTATCTCTGGATCGGTACGGAACGAGGTTTGTACAGGCTCGATATCATCGGGGGGGATACAAAATATTATGGATATAATGATGGATTTTTTCCCCTTGAAACCAATGCCAGGGCCGTAAACAGGGGAACGGATGGAGATCTTTGGATCGGGACCATGGCCGGTCTCGTTCACTATATTCCTGAGTATGACAGGATCGATCTGAAGCCGCCTGTTTTGATTCTGAAGCCACCCAATGTGGATGGAGATCCCTATATTCCAGAACCGGGAAATTCCAACGATATACCGGTATTTTCCTACAACAAAAACTCACTGGAGTTTGGTTTCACCGGAATCCATACCACCATTCCTGAAAAGAACAGGTTCTCCTATTTCCTGGAGGGATTTGATGACTCGTGGTCCTTACCGGGTTCTGACCGCACCGCTTCCTATAAAAAGCTTCCAAGTGGAAATTATATTTTCAAGGTCAGGGCTTTCAATCTTGATGGCGTGTCAACAAGTAAGGATGCCAGCTTTTCATTCAGTGTCAAACCTCCTTTCTGGAGAACAATCTGGTTCATTCTTCTGGAGATATTAGCCGGTCTGGGGATCATCTACGGGATCACCAAATACCGGGAACGCCAGCTGGTCATGGAGAAGAGGATTCTTGAAAAAAGAGTGAGAGAGCGTACCCGGGAGATCGAGGACCAGAAGGTTGAGATCGAGGCTCAGCGTGATGAGATCGTTGGGAAGAATAAGGAGATTACCGACAGCATTCACTATGCACGGCGTATACAGCATGCGGTTCTTCCGGGAAAACTTACCCTTGAAAAGGTCCTTCCTGAACACTTCATTTTTTTCAGACCAAGGGATATTGTAAGCGGGGATTTCTATTGGGTCGAGCAGAAAAACGACAGGGTAATCGTGTGTGCGGCCGATTGTACGGGCCACGGTGTTCCCGGAGCCTTCATGAGCATGCTCGGTCTTACTTTTCTGAATGAGATTGTCAACAAGGATGAAATACTGAAAGCCTCTGAGATTCTTGACCGGCTCAGAAGTTACATTATCAATGCCCTGTCACATACCGACAGTCAGACTATGGATGGCATGGATATTTCGCTGGTTGTTATCGACAGGCAGCTAAATATCATGGAGTATTCGGGTGCCTATAATCCTCTGTTGATCGTCCGGAAGGGTGAATTGACCGAATATAAAGCAGACAAAATGCCGGTGGGTAAACATGTCGGGGAAGTGAACCCGTTTTCAAACAACAGAATTCCGCTTCAAAATGGGGATGTGTTCTTTCTCTTTTCAGATGGTTTTCCCGATCAGTTCGGGGGCGAAGAGGGCGGAAAGTATAAATCCCGTCCTTTCAGGCGATTGCTTCAGAGTATAAGTTCCGAATCCATGGAAAGACAGCAGGAGCTCCTTGAAATGGAGCTTAAGGAGTGGATGAGAGATAATGACCAGGTGGATGATATCCTGGTAATAGGCATTCGTTATGACTAATTTGGCAACCTATAAATAATCAAGATGATGAAAAAGTTCTTTTCCCTTCTTTTAACCCTGATATCGTGTCTGGGGGTAACCGGGCAGAACCCGGGCCTGGTGACAGGTAATTCAGATGTGATTGGCCTTACCGGCTTTCCCACCTCCCCTTTATTGATTCAATCCGGACCGGCTAACTTTTACTGGTTGGGTGGATCCTACCAGGGCACTTCTGTTGACCATCCATTGCTTAGCAATAAGGTAATCAGTGATTTTTCCAATATCTACTTCATCAGGTATGATAACATGGGAAATCCCCTGGCTTCGGCGGTCATCAGCGGGACCTCCAATATCCCTTATGCCTTCTCCCCTGACGGGGGGCTGACCGTGGTGGGAAATGCCTCTACAAATGTGGAGGCCAATGGGAATATCCTTCCAATCTTCAACGCCAACAAGTTGGAGTTTATAGCGAAATATAATGACCTGTGCCAGTTTGAAAGGATGGTATCCATATGGGACCTTGAACCATCACAATATCCCGGTTCCAGGGCAATGATGGATCCTGTAACGGGGGACCTGTATCTTACAGGTGTTTCTTATCAGCCTTTTAATCTCATGGGATATGGAATCATCGGGAAGGATTTGGGAGACTATCTTTATGTCTTGAAGTATGACAGGAACCTGGCGCTGACCGGTGTATTTACTGCAGGATTTGATGAGTTGGATACAGAGTATGGTTATTACAGCAATCTTCGAATCACTCCCGGCGGGAAAGGGAGTGTGATGATTACGGGTGTCTGGCAGGGCGACCGCACTCCTGTCATTGGGGGTGATACCCTGACCAGTACCATGATGAACAGCCAGGGTGTTTTTGCATTTAAACTGGATGGGAGCTTCAGGAAGGAGTGGGTGCTGGAGGGAACTCTCCAGGGATTTGATTATGATGGTTTCAGCGGAATCTCTGAGGGTATGGCCCTTCCGGACGGAGACCTCGTGATTGTGGGGGCCACATCCACCGGGCATTTCAGCCTGGGAGAAGTAAAACTGGATTATGAAGGCGGGGCAGGATTCTCCAATATGTTTGCATTCAGGATCTCACCCGGGGGAGCAGTCAGGTGGGTCAGGCCCCTTGAGAACAGGGATGAGGCCTATGATATTAATAAAAAGGGGGCTGAAAGTGAAGAGTTCTCCTCTTCAATGGAGTGGGACGCAATCCAATGGAAAAATGAGGTGCTCTACCTTACCGGAAAATTTACGGGCAACCTGTTTGAGGTGGCCGGAAGACTCCTGGAAAACAGTCTTGGAACTGGAGCCTTTGTAGCGGCTCTTGATTTGAAAACGGGAGAGGAGAGGTGGGGATATTCACTCTCATCTGCAAGGATGGAACTCAACGGATTTGACCTTGATGGCAGCGGAAACGTGACCCTGATGGGGAAAACCGAGAGCACCCAGGAGTATGAAGGATTTGGTTCTGTAACTGTGAACGGAACCGATCCGGTGTTTCACCTGGGGATCGATCATCAGGGAAAACCATTGTGGTACAACAATGCGCGCTTTGATAGTTTTGCCTATTCTCCTTATGGATGTGATCTGGAAGTACTGCCAAACGGAGAGGTGTTCTCAACCCTGTATAAGTTTAATTCGGACCCCCTCCTGATCGGGGGAGCCTCTCTGAATTCTATAAACCTCTACACCACAATACTGGTTGCGCTCAGTGCCGATAATGCACTAGGGGGGAAGATCTCAGATAAATCGGGTAATCCGGTCTATCCTGGAGTGGTAAAAGCTTTTAAGGTCACAAGCACAGGCGCTTACCCGGTTGTGCAAACGGTTGATATTGATGACTCTGGGATCTACCTGTTTAACGGGCTCTATCCGGGTAATTATGCGTTCCTTGCCATCCCTGACCTAAATTACCATCCCGATGGAATGCCCACCTACGCAGGAGGGGGTGTCACATGGGGTAACGGTCAGATTTTTGATGTTGCCACCGACACCAGGGCCACTTTTCTGAATATCACACTATCACAGCTTCCAAAGCTTACCCCAGCCGATGGAAGCGGCCAGATGTCAGGATTTGTCAGCTATGCAGATGATTTTATAGCCAAGGGAACCATGAGCCGGCCTTCTTCAAAGACCGCTGTCATCCTGAAGACAAAGTCCTCCAGTAAGGGCACCCTGGAGGATGATATTGTTGCTTACATCGAAACCGATGAATTTGGGGAGTACAGATTTGATTATGTGCCCGATGGTGAATATAATATGATTGTAGATCTTCCCGGCTTGCCAATGATAAACAATTATGATGTGGTGATTGTAGACAATAGGGTTGTATCAGATCTTGATTTTGTAATTGAAAACGAAGGTGTTAATATTCCGGGAGGGGTGGGAGTGGAACCCCTGGAGATGAAACTTGCCAGGATCTATCCCAACCCGGGTAACGGATTGTTGCACATTGAACTTTGCAGCAGCGGAGATTTCCGGGTGCAGGTATTCAATACGGAGGGGAAAATGGTTGAATTCAGGAATTATTTATCCATGACGGGCACGGTGGACCTGGATCTTCCGAATCTTCAGAGAGGCATTTACCTGATTAAAATAGATGGGGAGGAGGGTTGTGAAACGATCAAGTATATCAGGGAGTAGTACTCAGCGAGGATAAAAAAACCGGGATCGAAAGCATCCCGGTTTTTTTGTGAGTCAGCTGACCATTCTATTTGAAGGATTGCAGGGTTTTTTCCACAATACCCGCGCACTCCATCAGTTGCTCCTCTGTGATTACAAGGGGAGGGGCAAACCGGATAATATGTTCATGGGTGGGTTTGGCCAGCATCCCATTCTCCTTAAGGGCCAGGCAGACATCCCAGGCACCTTTGCCTTTGGTGGGTTTGATCACCATCGCATTGAGCAACCCTTTTCCCCTGACCAGTTCGATCATGGGAGAATCGATCTTCTTTAAAGCGGATCTGAATTTTACACCTAGTTCGAGGGCACGATCTGCCAGTTTCTCCTCTTTGATCACCTTTAGGGCTGCTATAGCCACTTTGGCTGCGAGGGGATTTCCTCCATATGTGCTACCGTGTTCGCCGGGTTTGATGCATAGCATGATCTCATCGTCCGCAAGAACTGCTGAAACCGGGTATACACCTCCTGAAAGTGCTTTTCCCAGGATAAGGATATCGGGGCGAACCCCCTCATGGTCGCAGGCCAGCATTTTGCCGGTACGGGCCAGCCCGGTCTGAACTTCGTCGGCAATAAAGAGTACATTCTTTTCCTTGCAAAGCTGATAGGACTTGCTCAGGAAACCTTCATCAGGAACGTAGACACCGGCCTCACCCTGGATCGGTTCCACCAGGAAACCTGCCACATGGGGGTCCTCAAGTGCTTTCGCCAGAGCATTCGTGTCATTGTAGGGAATGGTTACAAATCCGGGCGTGTATGGTCCAAAACCTTTATATGAATCGGGGTCGGTCGACATGGAGATAATTGTGATGGTCCGTCCATGAAAGTTACCCTCGCAGACAATGATTTTTGCCTTATTTTCCGGAATGCCCTTTTTCTCATAAGCCCATTTCCGGCAAAGCTTCAGTGCTGTTTCATCACCCTCTGCCCCGGAGTTCATGGGCAGCACCTTATCATATCCGAAAAAATTCGTAATATATTCTTCAAATTCACCCAGCGGGCTGCTGTGGAATGCCCTTGATGTAAGGGTAAGCCTGTTGGCCTGTTCAACCAAAGCCCCCACAATTTTTGGATGACAATGTCCCTGGTTTACTGCAGAATAGGCTGAAAGGAAATCATAATACCTTTTGCCTTCTACGTCCCAGACAAAAACACCCTCACCCCTGTCAAGCACAACGGGAAGTGGGTGGTAATTGTGTGCACCAAACTTATGTTCCCGCTCGATGTAGTCTTTTGTGTTCATAGCATTACCTGTTATTTATGGTTCAATAATTGCGATCGGTAAAGGTAATAAAACATATCTCTCATTTGGATGTAAAATATTGTATATATTGTAGCTAAAACCTTATTTATTATGGCTGAAATAAATGAACTGATTCTCAAGCGCTGGAGTCCGGTTGCTTTTGATCCCAGGCCGGTGGAGTTTGAAAAAATCCACCTGCTCTTTGAAGCGGCCAGATGGGCCCCGTCAAGCAATAATAATCAATCCTGGAGGTTTATTTTTGCCACCAGGGAGATGCCCGAATATGAAATTTTTCTTGACCTGATGAGTCAGAAAAATCAAGTATGGGCGAAAACTGCACCTCTGCTGGTGCTTTCTCTTGCACAGGTGATCTCCACCTATAAAAACAGGCCGAACCGTCTGGCGTTCTATGAGACAGGCATGGCCGTAGCGAATCTCCTCCTGCAGGCTACAACCATGGATCTTTTTGTGCATCAGATGGGGGGATATGATCACGAAAAGGCCAAGGAGGTGCTCGTGATTCCCACACGCTATGAACCTGCAGCCATGATGGCCATCGGATACAAGGGTGATCCATCCACATTACCTGAGGAGGTGGCAGCCTGGGAAAAAAGAGATCGTACCCGGAAGGAAATCAGCGAATTCCTGATTTCAGGCAGGTGTAAGTAGAACCAGGGAACAGTGGTCAGGGAACAGTGGTCAGTGCACAGTGTACAGTGCTCAGGGGACAGTGCGCTGGTTAGAAGTTGACGGATAGTTTCAGGTTGAACCGCCTCCCGGTGAGGTAATTGGGTACACCAAACTGTCCGGGTATGCCAGCCTGGTCAGTAACGGTTTTAATCCACATGTAGGAGGCTTCATTTTTAATACCCAGCAGGTTGAAAATCTCCGCGCTGATCCATATACTTTCAAAAAACCGAAAAGGATTTTTAGGACCGAGTTGTGCACTCTCCCTTTTGATCACCTTCGAAAAACCTATGTCCACCCTGCGATAGGGCCGCATTCTCAGTTGAGTGTAATACTGGTCATCATTGGGACTGCTTAGGGGTAATCCTGTACCGTAGAAGGCATTCAGATGGACTTTATAATCTGGGTTATTAGGAAAATAATCCTGGAAATAGATTCCGAAGCTAAATAGCTGATCGGTGGGCCTGGGGAATTCTCCCGCTTCAACTTTTACATATTGTGTTCCATCAAAAATATAGGCGAAGTCACCCTCTACATCCTCCCTTGTTTGCATAAATGACATTGTCATCCACGATTCTGCCCCGCGAACAAATTCTCCATTCAGTTTAAAATCAATTCCCCTTGCAAAACCGCTGGATAGATTCTCTCCTGCATAGGAAATTCTTACGTTCTCAATTTTGTAGGGTATCAGGTTGCTAAGCCACTTATAATAAGCCTCTCCGGTGATCTTGAATGGCCGGTCCAGCATTGTGAAAATGTAATCTCCGCCCAAAAGCAAATGAATGGATCTCTGGGGTTCAATCTCCTCGTTAACGGAACCATCGGGCATTCGCATCTCCTTATAGAAGGGTGGCTGGTAATAGTAGCCGGCGGAGACATGAAACATCATATCACGCTTCCAGTAAGGTTGGGTTGAGATGGTTATCCGCGGACTGATCATGGTAGTCTGGTTGAAATTCCAAACCGTTCCTCGTATTCCGGTGGTAATAAATATATCGGCACCATCATAGTTAATCTCCCTGATATTCTGAATAAAAGCGCTGAACTGATTATAGGCTATCCGGTTACTGGATTGCCTGGATTCGGTCAGGATAAGCTCCTCTCCGTCATAGGGGATCGAATAACCCAGGGAGTCGAGCAGTTCCCACTCATTCATCTGATCAAAAAATTCCTGGTACTGGTAGGAGAGACCCCACTGCAGGTGCCGGTTGTCCTGTCGGTAACTGCCCAAATGGGAAGCGGAAACCACAATGGCCTCCAGGTAGTTCCTGGCATGTGTAAGCATTGATCCGACTCCCACATTGAGGATGCTGTCGCCGTAGGTGTCCGAGTTGATCGTGTTGTCCAGTTCATTAATCCAGTACTGCCCCAGTATATCAAAAGTCTCCTGTTCAGAGGTGCGGAAGGCCGATCCTGTAAGTTTCAGGGAGAGGCCTTTTACAGGCTTGTAATGGAAAGTGAGTGCACCCAGGTATGTATCAAACCGGTCGATTTCCTGTCCCTCATAAAAGATTTTCAGGTTGAGGGGGAGATCTTTGGTGCCGAATTCCACATCTGTCTCACTGGGAATAAACTGGTATTTATTGGATCCGTAATTGCCCAGAAATGAGATCTCCACTTTGTTGGAGGGGTGGAAAGTGAGCATGGTCTGAAGGTCGGAAAATTGCGGTTTGTAATCACCGGTTGTCTCCAGTGTATTGAGCAGGTATGATGTGGTTTTATAGCGGTAGCCGGCAAGGAATGTGAACCGGCCGGTTTTGGAGGCGCCTTCCACGTGGGCTGAAGCACCCAGCAGGCTGATGGAGGTCGATCCGGCAAATTCTCTTGGTCTCTTATAAGTGATATCCAGGGCAGAAGACATTTTATCGCCATATCGTGCGTCATAACCACCTGCTGAGAATTTTACAGAGGAGACCAGGTCGGAGTTTATAAAACTCAAACCCTCCTGTTGCCCGGATCGTACCAGGAAGGGCCTGTAAATCTCAATATCATTCACATAGATCAGGTTCTCATCGAAGTTGCCTCCCCTTACCGAGTATTGGGAACTAAGTTCGTTATTACTGCTGACACCTGCCTGGGATTTGATGATCGCCTCCACCTTGCCTGTTGTGGAAGGCATATAGGCCAGGTCCTCCACGTCGATTCGCTGAAAAGTTCCAGCACGTTCCTGACGGGCACTTACCGATACCTCGTTGATAGCCCTTACATCGGTCAGCAGTTCAATATTCCTTTCCCTGGTCTCCCCTGACTGGAGGCGGATGGCAAATTGTTCTGTCCGGTATCCCACGCAGGAGACCACTATGGTGAAGGAGTGACCGGCAGGGATCCCCAGCTGATATTTTCCGGAAATATCGGTCATTGTTCCCTCTCCTGTTCCCAGAATGGCCACATTTGCGAGTTCAACAGGCTCCCCCAGGCTGTCTCTGACCACCCCTTTCATTACGCCCTGCTCCTGAGCATGGAGCTTTCCGGCAGAGAGCAGCAGCAGTAATAGAATTGGCCAAAGGTTTTTCACGTTCAGAACTTTTCCGAAAATTGTACAGGAATACTATTCATCTTGCTTGAAATCGCCTCTTTTTACGGATTCAAAGAATTTCGCCCATCGAAGGGGATCGAAGATCGTGTAATAAGGGCTTTGTCCGGCCGTATATAACTGGTTGTACTGCTGTTTCATCACCTCTCTGAAGGCGATGGTCGGACTGGCGGTGGAACCATACCTGTTCATCTTGATCTGGGTTTTAATCAGTGCAATATTGTGATAGGCCCTTTGTTCATCGTCATCGGGCAGATCAAGAGCCAGGAAAGCCTCTTTGAACTCCTGGTAGGTCTTCCATGGATAGATTCTTACCTCGGCAAGATGAAAGGTATCACTAACCATGAAAATATCTGCGGGATACTGCTGACCAGACAGTGAATCGGGGATGATATGGATGGTTCCCTTGTGGCCCATGTGACTGAATAGTATGGTGTCGTTGGATCTGACCACAAAGGAGAACATGCCCCTGTCATCGGAAGTTGTACCCCGGCGCTCATTCAGAATGATGATATTTACATAGGGAAGGGGTTGATGCTGCAGGTCACGCACAATTCCGGAAAACTCAACCAGGTCATTCCTGGGATCAATCTTCCGCTGCCCGTTCAAATGACAAGTTCCGAAAAAAAGAGCTGGAACACCCATGAAAAGTACCAGAAGGGCCCTATACATCCCGATTTTCATCACGCAAAAGTAGCTAAAAAACGACCGTGATTTCCGGGATCTCATTTTTTATGACCTATTTTTGTGAAATATTAACGATTTTTAAAAAATGGTCATTCAAAAAAGCATCTCCCTCTCACCAATGCCCAGAGGATTTCACCTCATCACCGGAAAAATCCTGGATGCCATGGGTGATTTGCCTCTGATTGGAATGATGCATGTGATGATCCGGCACACATCGGCCGGGCTCACCCTCAATGAAAACGCAGATCCGTCGGTAAGGGATGATTTCGAGTCATTTTTAAATCAGCTTGTTCCTGAGAATGACCCCATTTATTCCCATGTTTTTGAGGGGGCTGATGATATGCCTGCACACCTGAAGGCATCATTCATTGGAAGTTCAGTGACCATTCCCATCACCAACGGTCGGTTAAACCTGGGTACCTGGCAAGGAATATATCTTTGCGAATTTCGCAATCATGGCGGATCAAGAAGCGTGGTGGTTACCATCATGTTTTAAAATAGAAAATCTCGGCGCTTATTTTATATATTTTTAAGCAACCAAAACAAGGTTGGTTATGCTGAAATTAGTTCTGCTTGGAGATGAGGCCATTGGGCAGGGAGCCCTGGATGCAGGTCTTTCAGGTGTGTATGCCTATCCGGGAACCCCTTCCACCGAAATCACCGAATTTATTCAGAATTCAGAGGAGGCGAAGTCACGAAAGGTACATTCAGAGTGGTCTGCTAATGAAAAAACAGCCATGGAGACAGCCCTGGGTATGTCCTATGCCGGTAAAAAGGCAATGGTCTGTATGAAACATGTGGGATTAAATGTGGCTGCCGATGCATTTGTAAATGCAGGAATGACTGGCACTAACGGGGGATTGGTGGTAATCGTGGCCGATGATCCTTCTATGCACTCATCTCAAAATGAGCAGGACTCAAGGTTTTATGGTAAATTTTCCATGGTTCCTGTGCTTGAGCCGGCCAACCAGCAGGAAGCATATGATATGACCCGGTATGGCTTCGATTTGTCCGAGAAATTTTCCCTGCCTGTGATGCTTAGGATTACCACCCGGCTGGCCCATTCCCGATCATCCGTGACCAGGTCCGACATCCTGCCGGAAAATAAGCTGAAACTTCCTGCTGATCTGAAGCAGTTTATTCTTTTACCCTCACTTGCCCGGCAACGCTATAAAGGTTTGTTATCGGTGCAAGTGGCGCTTGAAGATGAGGGGTACTGTTCAGGTTTGAACAAGGTCGGGGCCGGCCTGGACCGATCCCTGGGAATTATCGCATGCGGACTGGCTTACAACTACTATATGGAGGAAGCAGTTGAAGAGTCACTGACCTATCCTGTATTGAAAATCTCCCAATATCCTGTATCAAAGGTTCTTCTTAACGATTTTGTAAAGTCGGTGAATGAAGTGGTCGTTATGGAAGAGGGAGCGCCCTTTCTGGAGGAATCGCTCACGGGCCTGCTGGAGAGCAGGTTCAGGGTCAGGGGGAGGCTTGATGGTACATTCCCAAGGGACGGGGAGCTGAACCCCCTGCTTGTCCGGAGAGCCCTTTCACTTTCCGTGGATCCCACCCGTGAAATCCCTGCCGTTGTGATGAACCGTCCGCCCGCCCTTTGCAAGGGGTGTGGTCATATTGATATGTATAATGCATTGAATGAGGCACTGAGTGGTTATGGGCCCGGACATGTTTTTTCGGATATTGGTTGTTATACCCTGGGTGCTTTACCTCCTTATCATGCCATCAATTCCTGTGTGGACATGGGTGCCTCGATCACAATGGCAAAGGGAGCTTCCGATGCAGGGCTAAGGCCCTCGGTGGCAGTAATTGGTGATTCCACCTTTACCCATTCGGGGATGACCGGTTTACTGGATGCCGTTATTGAAGGAACGCCTGTTACAGTGATTATTTCGGACAACTCAACAACCGGGATGACAGGCGGACAAAAATCTCATGCCACAAACCGTCTTGTTGAGATTTGCAGGGGGATAGGGGTGGATCCTGACCATATCAGGTTGTTGATTCCGCTCGGAAAACACCACAGTGAAAACCGGGAGGTCATTTCCAGGGAACTTGATTATGAAGGTGTTTCAGTGATCATTGCCCGTAGGGAGTGCATCCAGACGGCCAGTCGGCGGGTGAAGTCCATGAAGACTATGAAGTCATAAAATCATATGGAATGAAAAGAGATATAATACTTGCGGGGGTAGGAGGCCAGGGGATTCTCTCCATCGCTGCGGTAATCGGTGTAGCAGCCGTTGAATCTGGATTGTATCTCAAGCAGGCTGAGGTTCATGGAATGAGTCAGCGTGGCGGTGATGTGCAGTCACACCTGAGAATTTCGGATCAACCCATCTACTCAGACCTGATTCCACAGGGCAAATGCGATATGATCCTTTCTGTTGAGCCTATGGAAGGACTCCGATACCTGAATTTCCTTGCCCCCGGGGGCTGGCTGGTTACAAGCAGCATACCTTTCCGGAATATCGGGGATTATCCGGAACTGGAGGTACTTTTAAAGGAGATACAAAAGATCAAAAATCACCGAATTGTGGACGCATCTTTAATTGCCGGTGAGCTTGGTTCTCAAAAGGTTTCAAATATTGTGATGCTCGGGGCTGCATCGGACCAGCTGGGAATCTCACCAGAAAGCCTCCATGAAGCCATAGGTGTCCTTTTCGGACGAAAGGGGAATGAGATGGTAAACCTTAATATTTCAGCTCTTGAAGCTGGGAGAAATGCTGTATCTTAGGGGGTAAATCATTATTTCAATGTTTGCACAGAAAGACCTTCACCAAATTGCTGAAAAAGGTATTCTGCCTGACGAAATATACCGGCAGATAAAATATTTTCAAAACGGCTTTCCACCCCTGGATATTTGCATGACTGCTTCTCCCGGAAAAGGAATTATTATTCTTTCTGAGGGGGATGAAAAGCATTACAAGGATATTTTCCAGGATCAGGGACCTGATTCCCAAATAACCCGGTTTATCCCGGCATCAGGTGCAGCTACCCGGATGTTTAAAACACTCTATGAAGCACTTGATAACCTGAAGGAGAAATCAAAACAGGAGCAGTTGTCGTGGGTGGCCGGCAACCAGGAGATCAGGGATTTTTTTGAATCCCTTGAAAGCTACCCGTTTTATGAGGATCTGGAAATCGGGGAAAATGCATCACCTGAAGATGTTTTGAAGAATCTGCTGGGAGCAGAGGGACTTGACTATGGGAGCAAACCAAAGGGATTGCTTAAATTTCATAAGTACAGTAAAGAGGACCGGCGGAGCTCTTTTGAGGAGCATCTGCTTGAGGCTGTTATGTATTGTGGCAACCGGAGTAATATGGTCCGGATCCATATGACGGTTTCTACGGACCATTTGGAAGGATTTAAATCAGAGGCTGCAAGAATCTTACCAGGGATCGAAAAAGAGACCGGGTTCCGGCTGGATCTGTCATTCTCATTTCAAAGGCCTGAAACTGATACCATTGCGGTTGATCTTTCCAATGCACCCTTCAGGAATCCGGATGGTTCCCTGTTGTTCAGACCGGGCGGACATGGAGCCTTGATCCGAAATCTGGATGCCCTTGATTCTGACATTATCTTTATCAGCAATATTGATAATGTGGCACCCGATCGTACCAAGGAGATCCGTGTAAAATACAAACAGGTGCTCGGGGGAGTTTTACTGGAGTTTCGTTCAAAGATCTTTTATGATCTGCAACTGCTTACCTCCGATAATATTTTAGAGAAAGGAGAGCTCGATTCCATGGTTAATTTCATGCATGATCGCGTTGGGGTGGCTGTACCGGAGGGGCTTCAGAGCTGGGATATTCCTGATTTAAGGTTATGGCTGATCCAAAGTATGGACCGGCCCATCAGGGTTTGCGGAATGGTGAAAAATGAAGGTGAGCCTGGCGGAGGGCCATTTTATGTGCGTTCTGAAGGAGGTGAAATAGGCCTCCAGATTGTGGAGTCATCACAGATTGACCTTGAAAATCCTCACCAGGCAGCTTTACTTGCCGAATCGACACATTTTAATCCGGTGGACCTGGTATGCAGTATCCGTGACTTTCGCGGAAATAAGTTTAATCTTGGTCAGTTCGTGGATTATAACACCGGTTTTATATCCAGTAAATCGGTGGGAGGGAAGCCTTTGAAGGCCCTTGAACTCCCCGGGCTCTGGAATGGTTCCATGGCCGGATGGCTGACACTTTTCGTGGATGTACCCATTGAAACCTTTTCTCCTGTTAAAACTGTATTTGATTTAATAAGGGAAGAGCACCAGGTTTAATCCCGTTCATCATTGATGAATAAATCAAAGCGGAGACTTTCCCTGGTGGGGAATCTGCAATTTCCGACTGTGCACTCAGTTGTAATACTGTGTTTGCGAGGATGAGCGAAGAAGGAATCGTTTCATAGTCTGTTTTTAACAATAAGTTAATGTGAGGATGAATGTCAGGTGATTTATTTTAAATTGCCAGTAATAAATGTACCCAAAGAACCAGGGCCCATGAATTGTAATGATTACCGTATCTTACTTGTCGATGATGAAAATGACATACTTGAATTCCTAAGCTATAATCTTCGTAATGAAGGGTTTGAAATATTTTCTGCCCGTAACGGACAGGAGGCTGTAGCCATGGCAATTGAATTTAAGCCCCATCTGGTTCTGATGGATGTAATGATGCCGATCAAGGATGGCATTGCTGCCTGTGAGGAGATTCGTGCAAACAGTGAGATTAGAAACACACTTGTGGCGTTTTTGACTGCAAGAGGAGAGGATTTTTCTCAGATTGCTGGTTTTGAGGCAGGTGGAGATGATTATATTACCAAACCGATTAAGCCAAAGGTCCTGGTAAGCCGGATCAAAGCCTTGCTCAAACGCAGATACTTGAATTACACGGATTCTGACACTCAAACGTCCACCAGGATTGATTCCGGAGACCTGGTCATTGATAGGGAGCGGTATGTTGTAATAAAAGGGGGAAAAGATATCTCTCTTCCGAGAAAAGAGTTTGAACTTCTCTCCTTACTTATCTCTAAACCCGGGAAAGTCTTCACCCGGGAGGAGATCTTTGGTGCAATATGGGGGGATCATATTATTGTAGGCGACCGGACCATTGACGTTCACATTCGAAAGCTTCGGGAGAAACTTGGAGAAAAAAACATCAGGACCGTAAAAGGGATAGGGTATAAATATGTTCATTCCTGAACGATTCCCTCTTTATTCCAGGAGGCCAACATCGATATCCTTCCGACCTTTTGCCATAGACTTCAGCAGTTGTGCATCGGCTTTGACAAGGTGCACCAAATTCAGAAGAAGATTTTTGGTTTCGTTAAGCATCTCCATATAGGTAACACTCATCTTGACACCCTTCTGGGTTTTTTTGAGAATCTTGATTCGGTTCAGAAGAATACCATTGACCATACTTATCAATTCATCCCTTCGGATCACCAGCTCATCAATGCTTTCAAAATTCTTGTTCTTCAATATGTTAATAGCGAAATTAAAAAACTCGCTGGACTTCTGATTGAATTGCTTCAATGGCTCGGACTGCTCCTTGTCCACCGGGTGGTTGTTATTCAGATGCTCGAAGGCGGGCTCAATGATGTGAACCAGCGAATTGCTCATCTCCTTTAAATAGGAGGCGACCTGTACATAAAAGTGTCCACTTTCCAGTTCGCTATCTTCAAATTTACGGAGTGTCTCCGGGATACTCTCCTTTATCTTGCGAAACTCCTTATTCAGTTGCCTGGCCTCCTTTTTGAGATTTTTCAGCTCCTTATGTTTGTCTTTGAAAAAATTGACGTAGGTGAGGTACAAAATTTTGGAAACTTTGATAATTGAACTTTTCACATCCTCGTTACACGAATTCAGTATTTCTTGCGGATCCGTGATGTTCTGGCTTTCGATCCATTCTTGTTTCTCGAACCTTTTCCTGTGAAAGGCGTGAGTCCTTATGAGGATAAATATGGACAGTGCAAGAAGGATTAAAATCACCGGCAGTTTACCGAAAAATATAAGGGTTGCCATCAGGAAGGATGCCAGGAAGGCAATGAAAGCTGTAAAAAACCAACCACCGATTACAGTTAACACACCTGTGATGCGGTAGACTGCACTCTCACGGCCCCAGGCACCATCTGCAAGGGAAGTTCCCATGGCTACCATAAAGGTTACATATGTGGTGGAGAGGGGAAGTTTCAGAGAGGTACCCAGGGCGATCAGGATACTGGCTACAACCAGGTTTACTGAGGCACGGACCAGGTCAAATGCCAGCCCTTTATCTTTTTTATTGTGCTCGATTCCAGCCTCAAACCGTGATTCAACAAACCGTGTAATCGAGGCGGGAGCAATTCTTGCTGTCAGATTACTGGTTTCGACTGCCCTTCTGACAAGAAAACGTGCCAGGGAGGAGGAGGCAAATCTTTCCGATCCTTCACTCTGGCGGCTCAGGTCAATGGTTGTAGCAGTCACTGATCTTGCCTTTTTAGAGAACCGAAGGGTCAGAACCATGACTATTCCGGCTGCAATCAGGAAATAGAGGGGAGTATTGACGGGTTCCTGAAGGGCAGTCATCATGAAGCTTCCCGGGTCTGAGCTGCCTGATGCCATGAAGGCCTTAAAGGATTCGTACCCGGCAAGAGGTACCCCAATGAAGTTCACCAGGTCGTTTCCGGCAAAAGCCATCGCCAGTGCAAATGTACCGGTCAATACTATGATTTTTAATACATTGACCCTTGTGAAAAGAGTCAGTAGCTGAAAAATCAGAGTCCAGCCCACAAAACTGAATAACATGATACGGGAAGTATGCTCATTAATGAATGCGAGCATATCGTCCGTTACCAGTGTTGATCCGTCTGCTCCTTTGATCAGCAGGAAGTAGAGGATGGTCGTGATGGCAAAACCACCCCAAAGGCCAGCCCAGTATTTGTGAGTTTTTTTTGCATTGAACGAAAAGGCAATGCGCACGATCCTCTGGATGATCATCCCCACACTAAAGGAGATGACCACGGAGAATAAATATCCCCACAATGATCATAACCGTAGCGCTCCACATTGATATAATCACTTACCCTGTGCAGCGCATCTTCCGATCTGGATACGATAAAGATCGCCACAGCCACTGAAGCACCCAGTAACTCAAATACAATGGAGACTGTAGTGGATGTGGGAAGTCCGATGGTATTGAAGAAATCCAGCAACAGAATATCGGTGATCATTACCGCCAGGAAGATGATCATGATCTCTTTAAAGGCAAAGAACTCAGGATTGAAAATACCTTTCCTTGCCACCTCCATCATCCCGTTGGAGAATACTGCACCCACAAGAACTCCGGCAGCAGCTATGGCCAGGATGATCTTAAAGGGTGCAGCTTTCGATCCGATGGCCGAGTTAAGGAAATTCACAGCATCGTTACTGACTCCAACAATCAAATCAGAAATGGCAAGCAGGAAAAGTACGCCAACAATAAGTATGTAATAAGATTCCATGAAAAGTAATTGTAAAGATTTAAAGCAAAAATAGACCTATTGTCGGATTGGTAATATTAATTTATTGTTAACTAAATATGAATCTTTCGTTAACCCATGGACTGCTATTTTTTTTGAATTAAATTGCCCCCACAGAAACTGCCCTAATTGAAGGATACTATTTCCATCACCCTTGTACAGCCCGATATGATTTGGGAAGAAGTCTCCCCGAACCTGGGTATGCTTGACAAAATGCTTGAAGGAAGTTTGGATTCTACCGATCTGCTTATCTTACCGGAGACATTTTCCACAGGATTTACAATGAGGTCCGGACTATTTGCAGAAGATGAAAATGGTCTTTCTGTCAACTGGATGAGGGAGGTTGCCAGGAAAAATAATCTCTGCGTAACCGGCAGCCTGATTTCCAGGGAGGGAGGGAAGATCTTCAACAGGCTTTACTGGATAACACCGGGGGGGATCGGAGGAGTTTATGATAAAAGGCACCTCTTCAGAATGGGCCGGGAGGACCAGTACTTCACGCCCGGCGAGTCAAGGGTAATCATGAATCTCGGAGATTTCAGGTTGCTGCCTCAGATATGTTACGATCTCAGGTTTCCCGTTTTTGCAAGAAACCGGAACGATTATGATATCCTTTTCTATGTAGCCAACTGGCCGGCTCCCAGGCACATGGTATGGGAAACTCTGCTGAGGGCAAGGGCCATAGAGAACCAGTCCTATGTGATCGGGGTAAACCGTTCGGGAAGGGATGGTGAGGGTGTCGACCATCTGGGTGGCAGCTGCGTGGTGGATCCTGCAGGACAGCTCGAATCTTCACTTGGCCCTGAACCAGGCGTGCTACAGATCAGCGTTAAATTGAATAAAATCAGGGAATTCCGTGAGAAATTCCCTGCCTGGAAAGATGCTGATTCGTTTAAGCTGGAGTAGCCTATTATTAGTTTGTTAGCAACCACAGCCACAACTTCCATGACCGCCTTCTCCGGATTCTCCATGGTCGTCACAGGAACCGCTGCCGCATGATCCGCCACCACTTCCACATCCGCAACCCCCTCCGTTGCCATGAATATGTCCGTGATACAGTTCATCCTCGGTCGCTTCCCTTACCCCTGTCACTTCTCCTTTGAAGAAAAGATCATGTCCTGCCATGGGGTGGTTGAAGTCCATTTCAACAGCCTCCTTTTCAATGGTCAGAACTTTGCCGTTCATTCTTCTTCCTTCCGCATCCATCATGGGTATCATATTGCCAATCTTCAGGAGATTTTCGTCCACTTTCCCGTCTATTTCAAAGATACTCCTGGGAACGTGCACAATGGCCGATTCAACAACGGGTCCGTAAGCGTTTTCAGAATTCAGAAGGAATTCAAAACGATCTCCTGAAGAAAGTCCGTTCAGGTTCTCTTCAAACTTGGGCAACAATCCGCCATTTCCAAAAAGGAAGGTGAGCGGATTTTCGGGGGTAAGCGCCTCCACAATCTCGCCATCCTGCGATCCTGAACGAAGTTCATAAACGATGGATACCACACTATTCTTTTCTGCTATCATGATGATCTGATTTTAAAGGCACAAAGAAAACAAATATTTCTCTCTTATTAAAGGGAGAAACCAACACATCAGATTTTTAACAGTAAATTAATTGGTTTTACTATTAAAAATAAGCATTAAAACCCACCCTGAAAACCGGGTTTGAATAGGGTGACATGGATGTTTCATTGACGTCCCAAAGCACCATAAATGAAACGGAGTTGTACATTCCAAGCCGCTGGGTAAATCCGCCACCCACCAGAAAACCGTGGTAAATAAAGCGACCCGGGTCGCCGTGTTGATAGTAGATATTGTTTTCCAGGCTCATCCCTTCATACTCCACATGTACGAAAAGGTCGCTGAATAGCTGGATCGGAAGAAATTGTTCGGCATTGGTGATCAGTGCAAACCTGGCAAATCCTTTAAGTCCGAAAACATGTGTTTCATAAGCATATGGATTTACAGGAGAAACTTTTACGGACTGGTATATGTAATGGGGACCGGCCCCCACAATCAGGCGGTCCAAAGCATGATACCCTACCATTGGAGCAACCTCAATGTAAGTTGTTGAACCGAATGAGAGCCAGAATTCAGGGACCAGGAAGAACTTACCTTTTCGGTCGGATGCCTCCTCCTGCACCTGCGCTGTTAACGGTATGGTTGCAAGCAGGGTAAATATGAACAGGTATTTTTTCATGAACAACGATTCTCCTCCGGTGCAATATTATAGATTTTATGGCTGATTGAGTAAGAAAGAACCTATTTTTGCAGTTAAATCTGATGAAGTATGGTAATCATGATTACCGGGGCAAGCAGCGGTATAGGGGCCTCTCTTGCCCTTGCATTAACTGGTTCCGGGCATACTGTATTGATGGTTTCCAGGAACCGGACCAGGCTTGAAAAAATAGTGAGGGAGTGTAACGAGGCCTCAGGTAACCTTCTGGCTCATGCCATCCCATTTGATCTGACTGATCTGACCGACCTGGAAGAGGAGTTTATCTCTCAGGTAAAAGGGATGACCCGCACTCTGGACGCCCTTGTCAATAATGCCGGCCAGCTCATCCGGAAACCATTTTCTGCAATAAAAGTGTCTGAGGCACGCACGCTCTTTGATACTAACTTTTTTGCACCGGCACAACTGATCCGCATTTGTCTGCCTCTGATGGAGGAATCGGAGTTGAAACATGTGGTCAATATTACCAGTATGGCCGGTTTCCAGGGAGCAAGTAAATTCAGCGGGCTCTCTTATTACAGCGCCTCAAAGTCCGCCCTTGGAAGCCTCACTGAGTGCCTGGCAGAAGAGCTGAAAGGAGAGGGTGTAAGGTTAAATGCGCTGGCCATCGGCTCAGTACAAACGGAAATGCTGGCCGAGGCATTCCCGGGATTAAAAGCTCCCCTGAACCCATTACAGATGGCAGAATTTATGAAGTGGTTCGTTCTTGAAGGTGGTCAATATTTTAACGGAAAGATTTTACCTGTATCCGTTTCAACTCCCTGATATTAAAATGATTCAAGGTCCAGACCTGTGACCACATTCCCGGCTGAATACTCCTTTGCCTTCATCTGTCCGCTTAAAAGCAGTGCCCCATTCTGGGCCAGGGCCCTCATCTCATCCTCTCCGGGGTAGATGAATACCGGTGCAATAAAGCTGATATGTTCCTTGATATAGGCCGTCAGGCTGGGGTTATGGGCAATTCCGCCGGTGAGGATGATGGCATGAACCTCTCCTCCCAGGACAGCAGCCATGGAACCGATCTCTTTGCTGATTTGATAGGCCATAGCATCCTGAATCAGTTTTGCTTTTGCATTGCCATCCCGGGCAAGTTTCTCGACTTTTGATGCATCTTTATATCCCAAATATGCAAAGAGTCCACCTTCTCCTGCAAGCATCTTTTGCACCTCCCCGATTGATTTTCCAGACTCAAAACAGTACCGCACCAGAGCGCCTGTTGGCAGGGTACCCGATCGTTCCGGTCCAAATGGACCATCGCCATCCAATCCGTTATTCACATCGATAACCCGGCCTTTTTTGTGTGCTCCCACCGAGATTCCGCTGCCAAGGTGGGCGATAATCAGATTCAGATCCTTATACTCCATTCCCCTTGAATGGGCATAGGTTCGGGCTGTAGATTTCTGGTTAAGTGCATGAAATATGGAAGTTCTGGGGAATTCAGGGTGACCACTGATGCGAGCCACATCCTGTAACTCATCCACCACAACCGGGTCGGCAATATATGCCCCTGCGTTGGGGAACTTTGTTCTCAATTGGTAGGCAATCAGTCCTCCCAGGTTGCTGGCGTGGTCGCCCATAACACCCTCTTTCAGGTCAGTAACCATTGCATCATTGACCTCGTAAACGCCCGATTCAATGGGTCGTATTAATCCGCCACGTGCAATGATCAGCCCAACCTGGTCAAAGGGAATATGGTTCTCTTCCACCTCATTCAGCACTAGTCTCATCCTGGTTTCCAGCTGGTCAATACTCTTTTTAAACCGGCTGAATTCATCACAGTCATGTCTGATGGTCTTCAGAAATACAAATTTATTGGTCCGGTATACAGCAATCTTGGTGGAGGTTGCACCAGGATTGATTGCCAATATGTATTCAGCATCCATTTAATACCATGTTTTAGCCCTGTTTATACACTTTCCATTGATCTGCATGCCACGGCTGCAAGAAGGATTGAGTCGAATTTAGCCTGATCAGAATCAGATCTGGAGGTGAGTACAATCGGTGCACTGGCACCAACAATCATGGAGGCGACTTTTGCCTTGGCAAAGAAAACAAGACTTTTATAGAGAACGTTCCCCACTTCAATATCGGGCATGAGGAGCAGGTCGGTATCTCCGGCTACCTCACTTTTTATCTCCTTTTGCCTAGCACTTTCAAGTGATACAGCATTATCGAAGGCAAGGGGACCGTCAACGATGCAGTTCAGGATCTGATCCCTCTGGTTCATTTTTGAAAGCAGGGCGGCATCCAGGGTCGCCTTCATTTCCGTATTCACTTTTTCAACAGCGCCAAGTACAGCAACTTTGGGTTTCTCTATACCCAGGTTGTTGAGCACTTTTACCGAGTTGTTCAGAATAGCGATCTTTTCTGACAGATTAGGTGCAATATTCATGGCAACATCCGTTACTGCTATCAGTTTATGATAGGTCTCCACCTCGAAATATGCAAAATGTGAGAGTAGTTTGCCTGTCCGCAATCCGTATTCACGGTTTAATACACTCCTGAGCATGTCGGAGGTCCCGACTTTTCCCTTCATGAGTATATCCCCTTCATTGTTGTGGATCATCCTTACAGCCATTTCAGCAGCTTCAACGGGGTTGTCGGCCTGGATCATCTCAAAATCACTGATATCCAGTTTCAGGATTTCGGCAATCCCCCTGGTTTTTTCAGTGTCTCCCACCAGAATGGGCCTGATAATCTCTTTTTTTGCTGCTTCAACAACTGCGACCAGTGAGTGGGCATCTTCAGATGCAGCAAGGATCAATCTTTTCGGCCGAAGGCTTTTATCTATAAGCGCCTGTAACTGGGATAATTTAATTAACATATGCATCTGCTAATAGTTAACGCAAAGAAAAAAAATACCCGGGTTTGCTCCATTAGAGACACTTCTCAAGTATTTTGTAGGTATCAGTGGCAATAACCAGCTCCTCATTGGTTTTTACTACCAGGGCAGTAACTCTTGAATCGGGTTTTGAAATGATCTTATCCTCCCCCTTAACCCCGTGATTTACCGGTTCATCAAACTCAAGTCCCAGGTACTCCATGTTCTGACAGATCATCCGACGGATGTTAAAGTCGTTCTCTCCGATTCCTCCTGTAAAGATCAGGCAATCGAGGCCGTTCATAATGGCTGCATAGGCCCCAATGAATTTTTTTACCCGGTAGGCGTACATTGTCAATGCCAGGTTGGCCCTTTCATTTCCTTCGTAGTAGGCCAGTTCCAGATCACGCATATCGGAGGAGATTTCTGAAATTCCAACCATCCCGCTCTTTTGGTTGATCATATTACTGACCCCTTTCAGGCTCAGGTGCTCCTTGTCTGCAAGGAAAAGCAGAACACCAGGGTCAATATCACCGGTACGGGTTCCCATGATCAACCCGTCAACCGGTGTGAAGCCCATAGAGGTATCAATTGATTTTCCTCGCTCAATGGCTGTAACAGAGGCGCCGTTTCCAAGGTGGCAGGAGACCACTTTCATGCGGCGGGTATCCATGTTCAAAATTTCACTGGCCCTTTTATGGACATATTTATGACTGGTTCCGTGATAGCCGTATTTCCGGATGCCGTATTTCTCATAATACTCCCTGGGAATTGCATACATAAAGGCGTGGGGAGGCATGCTCTGATGGAATGAAGTGTCGAACACAGCCACCTGGGGGATTCCCGGAATGAGGTGATCTATGGAGATAATCCCCTTAAGGTTGGCCGGATTGTGCAATGGAGCCAGTTCAATGCAGGCTTCAATATCCCTGATCACTTCTTTATTGATCAGGACACTCTCCATATACTTTTCTCCACCCTGCACCACCCGGTGACCTACAGCAGAGATCTCTTCAATGCTATTGATCACACCGTGTTCCTTATCAACCAGGGCATCTATGATCAGGTTGATGCCCACAGTGTGGTCCATGATGGGGGTGATTTGTTTATATTTATCTTTTCCTTCAGGTTTATGAGAAATCACTGAATCGGTAAACCCAATTCGTTCCAACAACCCCTTGGCGATCACTTCGGCCGTTTCACCCATGTTAAAGAGTTGGTATTTAATGGAGGAACTTCCGCAGTTTAAAACGAGTATAATCATGAATGTTAGTCTGTTATAATTGTATGCATAAATTTATTTCTGTTTCTTCAACCCTGCCGCCTGGTTCGCTGTAATGGCTACCAGGTTGACAATGTCACTCACCGAACACCCGCGCGAAAGATCATTTATTGGCGCTGCCATTCCCTGAAGGACCGGACCGATGGCCTCCGCCTTGGCCAGGCGCTGAACGAGCTTATATGCCACATTTCCCACATTGAGATCGGGAAAAATCAACACATTGGCATTTCCCTGGATGGGGCTTCCAGGTGCTTTGCTGCTGGCAATGGCTCCGATCAGGGCAGCATCGGCCTGCAGCTCACCGTCAATGATCAGCGAGGGGTCCATCTCTTTGGCAATCCTTGTGGCGTTAATCACTTTGTCGACCATGGGATGTTTGGCACTTCCCTTGGTGGAGAAACTCATCATGGCAATCCTTGGCTCAAAACCCAGGATGGAACGGGTCGTTGCAGCTGTGGCAACAGCGATCTCCGCCAGCTGTTTTTCGTCTGGATCGGGATGAACTGCCCCGTCGGCGAATACGATTATTCCGTTCTCTCCAAAGGAATGGTCTTTCAAAATCATTATAAATGCCCCGGATACGATGCTGATTCCTGGCAGGGTCTTAATGATCTGGAATGCCGGCCTCAATACATCTCCCGTGGCATTTCTCGCTCCCGCCACCTCGCCATCGGCATCGCCTGCTTTAATCATGAGGGTACCTAGATAGAGAGGATCCTCCACAAGCTTTGCAGCCTGATTCATGGTAAGACCTTTTCCTTTCCTTATTTCATAAAGCAGTTTTGTATACTCCTGCTTTTTTGGATGATTCTTTGGATTGACGATTTTGGCATTTTCAATGTTTTTCAAACCGTACTGGAGTGCCTTTTTCTTCACTTCTGCAGGATCCGCAATGAGGATAAGGTGGCATAGATTCTCCCTGATGATGGTGTCGGCAGCCATTACGGTTCTCTCTTCATCCCCTTCAGGGAGTACAATTCTTTGACAATCCAGGCGAGCCTTCTGTCTTATAATTTCTATTAAATCCATTGATAATCAGTAATTTAAGATTAGTATTATGCAGAATTTAAAGTTAATTAAAAAAAGAAGTTTTGAAACATCTTTTACAACACTTTAGCACCTTTTCGGTTATTTATGAAACAATACATCCGATAAATGAAAGCAAAAGCCGTTTTTGATAAGTTGTGGGAAAAATACTCAACTGAAAATCCAAGTGCAGACCGGATCCATCAATTATTCAGTACGAAGGGCCGGCCGGTGATCAACGACCATGTGGCATTCCGCACCTTCAATGATCCCAGGGTAAACATCGAGGTTTTGGCAAAACCCTTTATTGACGGGGGATATGTACCCCGTGGAGAATACAGGTTTGAAACCAAAAAACTCAGGGCCAGGCATTACGAATTACCGGGATCCCCCGAATCCCCACGGGTCTTTATCAGCGAACTTTTGCTGGAGAATTTTTCGAACTTTTTGCAGGATACCATCAGGGATAATCTGAATGGGGTTTCCCATGAAATTTTATCATCCCCGGAGCTGATTTTTCAGGGGACCGTATTCAGCCCATTGATTCACAAGGTTTACAGGCGTTTGCGTGAGGAGTCTGAATACGCCGCATGGCTTTATGTTTTCGGATTCAGAGCCAACCATTTTACCGTTAGTATTAATCATTTGCCTGATTTTAAAGGTATTGAGGAAGTAAACGAATTTCTTAAAAAGGAAGGCTTTTCACTAAGTTACTCGGGAGGTGAAGTGAAGGGAACACCCGCGCAGTTACTGGAGCAATCTTCTACCCTGGCGGATATGGCAGAGGTTGAATTCCAGGAGGGAAAATTCAGTGTACCATCCTGTTACTATGAATTTGCAAAACGGTATAATGATTTGAGCGGCAAATTGTTCAGCGGTTTTATTGCAGGATCGGCAGATAAAATTTTCGAAAGTACGGATTATAGATAGTACAAAGTGCCCATATTCCTTCAGCAGCTTCTTTTCATATGAGTTGAAATCTCTTACAGGGCCGGTCGGCATTCCTGATCCTTTCTGTTATATTTGTTCATAAATTTCAGAAAATGAGCAATACGACCGATACCACTAAAACCATTAGAGGGATAGTCACTCCTTTAAAGGGGAAGTTTAAACTGCTGAAGGCCCGGATTGACGGAGAGGTATTCACCGATAACATCCGTCTTACCATGTATTCAACGGATGCCTCGGATTACCTTGAAAGGCCCGTTGCGGTGGTCTATCCGCACCATGAATCGGATATAAGGGAACTTATCAGATTTGCATCTGATGAAAAGATAACCCTGATTCCCAGGACGGCAGGGACCTCGCTGGCCGGACAGGTGGTTGGAAACGGAATCATTGTGGACGTATCCCACCATATGAACAAAATCATCGAAATCAATGAAAAGGAGCACTGGGTAAGGGTGCAGCCGGGAGTGGTACTGGACGAGCTGAACATTGCCCTGAAACATACCGGACTCTTTTTTGGACCTGAGACCTCCACTTCAAACCGGAGTATGATTGGAGGGATGATCGGGAACAACAGTTGTGGCCTGCACTCTATTGTTCATGGTACCACACGCGATCATACGATTTCTGTAAAAGCCATTCTGTCAGATGGATCAAGTACTGAATTTGGCCCGTTGAACCAGGAGATGCTGAATGAAAAGCTTAAACTGGAGGGAATGGAGGGTAACATTTACCGTGAAATTCATAAGATCCTCCTGGATCCGGAGAATCAAAAAGAAATTCTCGACCAGTTTCCTGACCCGGGCGTGGTGAGAAGGAATACCGGTTATGCATTGGATGAACTGCTGAACAGTCTCCTATTTCTTGGAGAGAAGGCAAAATATTCAGATTTTAACCTCTGTCGTTTGTTATCCGGGTCTGAAGGAACCCTGGTATTTATGACCGAAGCCAAATTAAATCTGATTCCCATACCCCCGGCTAACAGGGCGCTGGTGCCTGTTCATTTCGGGACCATTATGGAGGCGATTCGGGGAAACCTTATTGCACTCCAGCACAAACCCACTGCAGTCGAACTGATGGATAAGACCATTCTTGACTGTACAAAGGAAAACATTTCCCAACGGAAAAATAGATTTTTCCTGGACGGGGATCCGGGCGCCATATTGATAATTGAGTTGGATGATCAGGATCCCGTGATGCTGGATGAAAGAATCAGCATCATGATCGCTGATATGAAAGAGAAGGGGTTGGGCTATCATTTCCCCATATTAAAGGGAGGGGATATCTCCAGGGTTTGGGGATTGAGAAAGGCAGGCCTCGGTGTGCTCTCCAATATTCCGGGAGATGGCAGACCAGTCTCGGTTATTGAGGATACCAGTGTGAACGTGGAAGTCCTTGAAGATTACATCACCGATTTCAATAAAATACTGGATGGTTATGGCCTCGATTGTGTTTACCATGCCCATATTTCCGTGGGGGAGCTGCACCTTCGTCCGGTATTAAACCTGAAAGATCCAAAAGATGTTCAGATATTCCACGATATTGCCCTGGATACTGCCCGGCTTGTGAAAAAGTACCGGGGTTCTCTCAGCGGGGAGCATGGTGATGGCAGGCTCCGCGGCGAGTTTATTCAGTTGATGGTGGGTGAAAAGAATTACGAATTATTGCGGGAAGTGAAAAGGATTTTTGATCCTGAAGGAAGATTTAATGTTGGCAAGATCACCGATACCCCGCCAATGAACACTTTCCTGAGGTTTGCCCCCGGTTATAAGTCCCCTGATTATGAGACTTTTTATGACTTTTCGCGGGAAGGGGGATTTATGAAGCTTATAGAGAAGTGCAATGGATCAGGCGATTGCAGGAAAACGGAAATAACCGGCGGAACCATGTGTCCCAGTTACATGGCAACAAGGGATGAGATCACTACAACCCGGGCAAGGGCAAACGTTTTGAGGGAAATGCTCTCCAGGCCTGGAGTGAAGCGACCTTTCGATCAGCCTGAAGTTTATAAGGTCCTGGACCTGTGCCTATCGTGCAAAGCCTGTAAATCAGAGTGTCCTTCAAACGTTGATATGGCCAAGCTGAAGGCCGAATTCATGCAACAATGGTACCTGTATCACAGGGTGCCTGTACGTACCTTGCTTATTTCCAACATCAGTGAAGTAAACCGGTTAGGAATGCTCTTCCCTGGGTTGTTCAACACATTTGTTACCAGCAGATTCTCAGGTTGGATAATCAAGCGAATACTTGGGTTTGATGTTCACCGGAGCATCCCTACTCTTGAAAAACAAAGCGTCAGGAGTTGGGCGCACAGGCACCTGAATCTTTTGAATAACAGTCACCCTGGAAATGCGCCGGAGGTGATTCTCTACATGGATGAGTTCACCAACTATAATGATGCTTCATTGGGGATAACTGCGATCAGATTGCTTCATAAGCTGGGAATCAAAGTGAGGATGGTAAATCACCCGGTGAGTGCCAGAACCTATATTTCAAAGGGATTGCTTAAAAAAGCAAAGGTCATTGCCGGGAAAAATATAACTATGCTGGCCCCTCTGGTCACTGAAGAGAGACCCCTGGTGGGAATTGAACCTTCGGCTATCCTGGGCTTCAGGGATGAGTTTCCTGAACTTGTTGAAAAGGAACTTGTAAAAAAGGCAAGGGAACTGGCAGCTCACAGCTTTACAATTGAGGAGTATTTGGTCTCAGCGTTCGAAAAAGGCGCTTTTAGCCAAACATTGTTTACTGAGGAAAAGAAAGAAATAAAATTACACGGACATTGTCAGCAGAAGGCTATTGCAAGTACCCTTCCAAGCCTCAAACTTCTCTCCATTCCCAAGAACTACAAGGTCAGGGAAATTCCCTCGGGTTGTTGTGGTATGGCCGGTTCATTTGGGTATGAGAGAGAGCATTATGAACTTTCCATGAAGGTTGGAGAACTGGTGCTGTTCCCCGCTGTGAGAGAGGCTCCGAAAGAAACACTGATCGCTGCCCCGGGAACCAGTTGCAGGCATCAGATCAAGGATGGAACGGGGACAATCGCATTGCATCCGTTAGAAATACTTTATCAGGCTTTGAAATAGAAGTTTTTAAAATTATAAATCCATGCTGAAAAGACTACCACTATGGGCTAAGATATTTGTAGGAATGGGGGTGGGGATCCTCTGGGGCTTGATTTCAGTTTGGGTAGGTTGTGAACGCTTTACAATTAACTGGATCGAACCTTGGGGTACCATCTTTCTGAAGCTCCTCAAACTCATAGCAGTTCCATTGATTTTTGTCTCACTTGTAAAGGGCATAACCAGTCTGACCGATATTACAAAGCTATCCCGGATTGGTTATAAAACCATCGCCATATACCTGGTTACCACGGTGTTTGCTACTACAGTCGGATTGGTAATGGTTAATATTCTGAAACCCGGGGATGTATTTCCCGATGAAAAGAAGGAGCAATACCGTCAGAAGTTCGGAGGTCAGATTGAGATGCGACAGGAATCGGCAACAGAAATAGAGAAGAGTTCACCTCTCCAATTCTTCGAAGATATGGTTCCCGATAATTTTTTCCTGGCGGCAGGAGACAACTCGAAAATGCTGCAGATCATTTTCTTTTCCATTCTCTTTAGTATTGCCCTTGTACTTGTTCCCGCAGAAAAGACGCGGGTTGTTAAGGATTTCTTTGAAGGTCTCAATGATGTGATCCTGAAGATTGTGGATATAATCATGCGCTTTGCTCCATATGGAGTACTGGCCCTGATGGCCGCACTGGTGGTTGATTTTTCCGGGGATGCAGATATCTTTTCTGCGCTCGGCATGTATATGCTTACGGTGATCATCGCCCTTTTTTTACTGATCCTCGGATTCTACCCCGTACTGATGCGACTTTTTGCACGGATGGGTATTAAAACCTTTTATAAGGGGATCCTGCCTGCCCAACTTGTGGCATTTACGACCAGTTCCAGTGCAGCCACGCTACCGGTGACCCTGAAGCAGGTTACCAACGAGTTGAAGGTATCCAAACCCATTGCAAACTTTGTATTGCCAATAGGGGTGACCATTAACATGGATGGAACAAGTTGTTACCAGGCCATAGCAGCCGTATTTATTGCACAGGTATTTGGTATTGATCTGACACTGGTCCAGCAACTTACCATAGTGCTTATGGCAACGCTGGCCTCCATCGGGACCCCCGGCATACCGGGCGGATCCATTGTAATGCTCATAATCGTTCTCAATTCGGTGGGATTGCCTGTTGAAGGCCTGGCCCTGATCCTTGGAGTTGACCGTCCACTGGATATGATGCGTACCGTAGTGAATATCACAGGAGATTCAGCAGTTGCCTCCATTGTGGCACGATCTGAAGGAGAATTGGGTTAACAGGCCGGATTCCGGCAAATCTGGCTAACATTTTAGCTATCTCTTTTTCAGTTAATTATGATGAAACAGGGCCAATTTAACCCTCCAAGGATCAAATATTTCATCTTTTCCGTCTCTAAATGAGGAATTTTTGGAACCTGAGGAGTTATCAGGGAACCAGATCCCTTCAATGACAGGGTGGGGAAGAGATTGACTCTCCTCGCAAAGCTAACCGGGCCTGCGGGTCCGGCTTAAGACAATGCGTTCGAGTAATTCACAATCCTTTTAAAATTTTCAACTCCATCTGGTTCTTGCGTTCATGGGGAATTGCAATGTATAAACATTACATATGTCACTAATATAAAGTAATTCACAAATGTAACATAGAGAAATGAAGCTAATTTGATGACAAAAATATACAAAAATAAGAATCAAGCATGTTACAATTGTAATCAATAAAATACAATCTATCAAATTGTAAGTTGAACAATATAAGATATTATAAATCAATTATATAAGTTCCTTACATGAAGCTATTATTGCATAGATTTTGGCTATCTACCCGAAAAAAGGGTTATAAATCAATATTTATGACCTTTAAACATCATATAACCAGTATTTTATAAGCTATATATCATTTAAATATTTAATTAATTTTAAATTTACAATCAAAAGGATTTTCAGATACCAGGAAAGAGCTTAATTTTCCTATTTTTGGCTCCATTTGAATCATGAATTAAGTTTCAAACACGAGTAAACACTGAGATTGCTGTATTATAAGCAATATTCATTATAAAGCATAATGATGCATGGAAATTAAACTTATCAAGCGGATTTTGGGTACTAGTAGAAATAAGCTATAATTACTATAATTAATTATAATTCACATATGTAACAGTACATTGTTTACAAATGAGAACAATATTTAGTTTACATTTGTAATTAACTTACGGATCATGAAAGAGCGACTTTTGCAGCTATTGGACCTGGAACACCTATCTCCTTCAAAATTTGCTGATCTGATTGGAGTTCAGAGAAGCAGTGTTTCTCATATCCTTTCTGACCGTAATAAGCCAAGTTTTGATTTCCTGCAGAAGACTTTAAAAACTTTTCCGGGATTGAAGGCCGATTGGCTGATGCTGGGTGAAGGCCCCATGTATGAGCAAATGGGAAGAGAGAATACCGATCTTTTTGGCCAGTCAGTTCCTTTACCTGGTCGCAGTCCGTCAGGAGGTGGTAAGGAGTTGCCTGTGGATCGCCCTTTAAATGAATTTCAGGATACATCTGACGGATCTGATATTCTGCAGATGAAACAAAGGGGAGATGCAGAATCAAAAAAAATTGTTCAGGTGATGCTTCTTTTTGACGACGATACCTTTGTTACCTATAAACCTTCACAATAGAAAACTGCTTATATTTGCAGTAAAAATTGGATGTACCGCCATATTATCAGACCCCTGTTATTTCTTTTTCCTCCTGAGACCATTCACCACCTTTTGATTCGATTCCTGAAGATAGTCTTTAAAGTACCCGGAGTCAGAAGTCTGATCCGAAGTATTTATCACCTGAATGATCCGGCACTGGAAACAGATTTTCTTGGGATGAGATTCTCCAACCCGGTTGGACTTGCGGCAGGATTTGATAAAAATGCCGAAGTTTTCCGGGAATTTCACGCTTTCGGTTTTTCATTCATTGAAGTGGGTACAGTGACACCCCTGGGTCAGACAGGCAACACCAAACCCCGCAGTTTCCGTCTTCCTGCCGACAGGGGTTTGATTAACCGGATGGGATTTAATAACCACGGTGCTGAACAGGCAGCGGGGAATCTTTCTGTTAAGCGGCCTGCCGGACTTATTCTGGGGGGCAATCTGGGTAAGAATACTTCAACTCCCAATGAGGATGCAGTAGCCGATTACGAGGCTGTATTCAGAGCAATTTATGGTGGAGTGGACTACTTTGTTGTCAATGTCAGTTGTCCTAACATTACAGATCTTCATAAACTTCAGGATCAGGATTCACTTGAAGCGATCCTGGGAAGAATTCTTGAAATCAGGGAAACCATGGAGATCATCAAGCCTGTTCTTCTCAAAATATCACCCGATCTGAATGAGAAACAGCTGGACGAAACCCTGGAGATTGTTGAAAGGTTGAAAATCGACGGGATCGTTGCCACCAATACCACCATCAGCCGGGAAGGACTGAGGACCAGCAGGGAAAAGATCGATGCCATAGGAAAAGGGGGAATGTCTGGTGCCCCGATTACTCAGCGAAGTCTCGAGGTGGTGCGATACATCCGGGATAAGGCCAAAGGAAAACTACCCATCATTGCTGTGGGTGGAATTATGAGTGTTGCCGATGCTATGAATATGTTTGATGCCGGGGCTACACTGATCCAGTTGTATACCGGGTTCATTTATGAAGGACCGGGATTGGTGAAGCGGATTAACAGGGCCATTCTCAAGAAGCGAAAAAAGAGCTGATCTCTATCTTTCAGGCCATTTTATCCTTCGTTCAACCATTCTGTTGGGTGGTTCAGGCATTGAAATGAATCCATCAGAAGGCAGTTTGAGACTCTTCTTAGACGGATAAACTCCTGTGATCTCTTCAAGTGCCTTGGCCAGCATAGGGTCCTCAAGACTGCCAAAAGGTTTGGCATAGAGCAGCCGGTCCTCAACCAGAAAGTCGGGATCAATTCCATCGATAAAATCAGTAAACCCGTCCGCATTCGCATACTTTACTACAATGGGCTGCATGGCCCAGTTATGTCGTTTTGGATTGATCCAATCATCAATGGTAACCGAGCCGTAACACTTCCCGTAGGATGTGGTTCCAATCTGGACCACATCCACATAGGGATACAGGCCGGTCATCAGCGATTCGGAAGCAGATGCGGTACCATCGGTGGTAAGAAAATAGACAGTCGACATGTTAAGGTTAAATTCAGATTCAGCTAGCTTAATCTCAAGTTGGACAGAATTCTCTCCATCGGGCTTACCATCTTCATCATAGTCATACCCTTTCCAGAATTCGTTATAAGCATCATTCCAAACCAGTTTTACAAACAACTCTTCATTCTTCATGGCTGTTTCAGGAGCCAGTGTACCTGCGATATAGGATGAAAGATCCAGGCTTCCTCCCGGGTTATACCGAAGATCGACCACCATATCGGATACCCCTGCACTTTTGAATGCTTCGAAAACAGTGTTCAGCTCGCCCAGCCACTCTCCATCTTTCCCTGCAGTAAACTGGGTATAAACCATATAACCCACTTTTTTTCCCTGGTAGTCAATTACCTCATGGTGTACAATGGGATTTTGATTCATCTCAATGGCTGTTAAAGTTATGGTTTTGCCATTGGGTATTAGCTGAGTACCGTCCCAGTCTGCAAATTCAAACGTAGCCGTTGTCTGATTATACAAAGGATAATAATTGTCCCTGTTCAGAGATTGTCCGTCAATGGTGATAATGATATCCCCCCTTTTTATACCCGCTTCTGAAGCAGGAGAATTGGTTGTAACGTACTCTACGATACTGATTACCCTGGTTTCGCCAAGCACTCCCGGTCTTACAGACATCCCTGTCGAAAGGGAGACCCCGTCAAAGCTTGCAATAAGTTCATCGTAATCGTCGACAATCCAGGAATATTTATCGGCGCTGAAAAGCAGGTCGTAAAAGTACTCCCTGGGATCCTCCTGGTATTCAGGATCGAGGTCAGGCATTTGATCCACCCAGAGGTAAATATCATTCATTCCCTCCCAGATCCAGTTATTCAGAGTCAGAACCTCCTCTGACAGGATTGGTTTGTCCGGGTCAAAAGGATCATCCTTTTTGCAGGAGGATAGGATGATTGCGAAAGAGATCAGTAATAAAAATCGGAAGCTTGTGGTAATCATTTATGAACTAAGTGAGACTAATTGAGATTATCGGTAAGGTATTTTCCCAAAGTCTTGGCAGCTTTGGCATAAGCTTCTGAAATCCTGTACCCGGCATCAAAATCATATCCCATGGCTCCATTTCCCGGTGATTTGCTCATGGTCATTACAAATATCTTCTCTTCTCCCCTGAGAAATATCAGCTCCAGATCGATCAATGCAGGTTTCCTGGAAACTCCAACATTGTAACCGGGTTCGATAAATGTAGTATGCACAAACAAAGTAATCTCTGCTTCCACATCCTTGCCCGACTTTATAAATGGCGCATATTCGGAAAGCAACTCCTCAAATTTTGGTTCATACCGCAGGGGCCTGTCGCTGAACCACTTCTCTTTCCATGAATCTCCGGTTCCGGCTTCATCCTCATTCATCTCGTCCACCTTTTTAGCAATATAGTCAGCCTCCACCTCATATTTTCCTACTCCCAATCCAGAATAATCATATTCAATTTTCAATTCCGAAATACCCTTTAGATCTTTTATGCTTCCCGATTCAACATCGATTTTCTGTCCAAAGGAAGCAGAGGCCATCAGTATGACCAGGCAAAACATCAGTAAACGTTCTAGTTTCATCTTTTTTATTTTTTGAGTGGGAATACAATTTAAGTTTTTTATGTCAGTTGGCAATAGATGAGCCAACGTTTTTCCCGCGGTGATTGGCACATTATATTCCCGAAAATGAATTTCCTAAAAAAAACCCGACCATTTCTGATCGGGTTCAACCTGGTTGGTGATCCAGCTGAGGCTCGAACTCAGGACCCCATCCTTAAAAGGGATGTGCTCTACCTACTGAGCTACTGAATCATCCTGTCAAATGCTTAAAAAAGCGGTTGCAAAGATAAGAATAAAAATATTTTATTGCAAACACTTTTTGTTTCAAAAAAATCCCTTTTCCTGTAATGAAATCCGGATGCATTCGTCTCCCGTTTAGAAATCAGAATAAAGATCAGTATAAACTTAAAAAGGAAATCATGAAAAGAGTATTTTTATTTGCAATAGCAGCAGCCCTTCCGTCATTTTTGATCGCACAGAACAGTGCAGTTGACAATCTCTTTAACAAGTACCAAGGTAAAGAAGGAGTAACCACTGTTCAGATCAGTCCGGAGCTTTTCCAGGTTATGAACGCCCTGGATATTGATGAGTTGGACAATAGTGAAATCCCTTTTGACAAAGTGGCCAGTGTGAAGATTCTGACCATTGAAGATGAAGAAACAAACCAGGGGGTTAACTTTTATGATGAGATTAAGGGAGAACTGAAGACCGCGGATTTTGCAGAAATAATGACTGTGGATGATGGAGGCGAGACGGTGCGCATGTGGATGAAGGCTGACAAGGCTGTGGTTAAGGAGTTTCTTTTAATTGTTGGAGGGGAAGATAATGTATTGATTTACATTACAGGAAATTTCAACATGAATGATCTGGAGGAGATGGCAGGATCCTTTGATCATGACCTGAATCTGAATCTATAGTTTTCCTTACCTTTAAGTTCTAAGAGTTATTGAGATCTGATGAGGGCCTCTGAATTTAAAACGCTGGTAATGCCATACTGTGACCGGATTTACCGGTTGGCATTCCGTCTCATGGGTAACCGTGAGGAATCGGAGGACATTGTTCAGGAGGTCTATTTGAAACTATGGGGGTTGCGTAGCCAGCTGGATCAATACGACAGCATCGAAGCGCTCTCTATCCGGATTGCAAGGAACCTCTGCCTGGATAAGCTGAGAAGAAGAAAAACCAACCAGAATGCCATGAATTCGGAAAGGACCAAATGGGAAGATTCTCATTCAGAAACTCCGGTTGATAGCCTTGAAAAGAAAGAGGAGAAACAGTTGGTACTCTCACTGATCGCAGCGCTGCCGGAACCACAGCGGTCGCTGGTTCATCTGAGACACATAGAGGAGAAAGATTATGAAGAGATTGCTTCCATGGTCAATATGAATGTAAACGCCATACGTGTGAGCATTTCCAGGGCCAGGAAACAGATGCGTGAAATGTTAGAAAAAAATTATGCGACATGGAAAGCATAGAGAAGGCACGAAAGTTGCTTGAGCGGTTTTACCAGGGAGAGACCTCCCTGGAAGAGGAGAGGTGGTTGCAGAGCTATCTCTCTTCCAAAAATGTTCCGGTAGAGCTTTTAGCCGACAAGGAGCTGTTTAAGGCTTTTGAGGATACAGGGGAGACCATTCCAATACCGGAGGAGCTGAATGCAAAAATATTGAATACCATTGACCAGGAGGAGCGTAATTGGTTAAGATCAAGGAGAATCAGCCTCTACTCTTTTTCTGGTCTGGCAGCAGGTCTGCTGGCATTGATCGCGGTATATGTGTTCTTTCTCAGAACAGATGAACCTGCACTTCTCTCGGTCCAGCAGGGTATTGATACCTATGCAGATCCCATGGATGCATACAAGGAAGCTAAAAAGACACTTGCTTATGTTTCGGGAAAACTGAATACAGGTACCAGTGAAATCAGGCATTTGCAGCAGGTGACAAAAACCACTGCTGAGCCGTTGAAGTCGCTCTCAAAAATTAACAAAGGCAGCCGTGAACTGATTCTTCTTGGCGAATTGCAAAGAGTCAGGGAGATTGAGAATTAGGAAATGGGTTAATGGGAATTGTGAAAAACTGTATCGAATAAACAGGTAAACAAAAAATATAATATCATATCATGAAACGGACAATAATAGTGGGTGCAATGTTCCTGTTTGGAATGGTTGCATTTGGTCAGATGACAGCTGTGGACAAAGTCTTTGATAAATACAGCGGAAAAGAAGGATATACAACCGTATATATATCCAGCTTTATGTTCAATTTGTTGAATAGCCTCGAGGTGAATGATCCCGAGTATAATGAGTTTAAAAAAGCCACCTCAGGCATCAACTCTATAAAGATACTTACCCAGGATGGGGAGCATTCCGAATCGTTTGGCAGAGAGTTGCTGGAGATGCTACCCAGGTCTGAATACCAGGAGTTGATGAAGGTGAAGGACCAGGAGGAGGAAGTATTGTTCCTGGCCAAAGAGTCCGGGGGTAAAATTTCCGAATTTCTTTTAATCGTAAGTGGCGGATCGGATGATGTATTGATTGCCATTACCGGAGACATAGATCTTGAAAGCCTGTCCAGTATCGCTTCGGGACTTGATATACCGGGGATGGAGAACCTTGACAATTTGGAAGAGCGCCCCTAATAGTATAACATTTTCTCCACTTTGTTGTTCTTAAGCCAGTTTTTCAGGATTTGCCTGATATCCCTGTTATCAAGGCCGGGTCTGATACTTTCGAGCATCTCTTCGATTCCCAGGTATGTTTCATTTACAGAGATATACCCGTATCCCATATACATCCCTTTTTCAATCCTTACCAGGCTTCTCTCATCCACAGTTCTTCCCCTGTCGATAATCAGCACGTTTCCGCGGTCAAGTTGCAGGTTGCTTAGCAGCTTTTCTGCCCTTTTGTTGTATGCCGAAACCGCTTCAGCCTGAATGCAGGCACCGTTACACTGTCGGATGGAATGGTGAAAACAAGCTCCGTCGGTCTGATAAAGGCCACTCAGTTTCTGACATAACCAGTTTCTTTCGACCATCCGGGTAAGCGCTTCCCTGGCCTCTTTGATATTATTGTAGCAGGTAACCGGGTCATCAGCTGTTTCTGATATTTTATGCAAATGGAAGGTTATATATCCATATTCATCCTTGGATGTATAAAGTCCCCAATAGAATATTGAGCGTTTTTGCGCCCTGTTGAAAATGGGCTTTTGCTGCTTGATCTCACCGGATTCCTTAAGCAGGGCAACCAGTTCACTTCCAGTAAGTTCAAATGAGATGGAGTGAATCCTCTTTTTCATCTCGAGGGCCCTTTTGTTATTTGTGTTTCCAAGGTGGGAAAGAACCCTGTGACGAATATTCCTGCTTTTGCCAATATAGATAAGCTGCCTGTACTGGTCATAAAAATAGTAGGTTCCACACTCCTCCGGAAGGCGCTCAATATCGTCGACAGTCAGGAATTCATTCAGGTTTTTGTATCGTCCCCCGGACTCTGAAACCAGGCTGATCTCCCCACTGCCATTCTGCCGTTCCTGGAGTAGTTCGAAAAGCCTGACCGTAGCCAGTGCATCTCCTGCAGCACGGTGCCTGTCATTGATAATTATTCCCATGTCCTTGCAAATATTACCCAGGCTATATGATTTATGACCAGGAATAATTTTGCGACTCAACCTGACAGTGCACAGGGTTTTGCGGTTGTAGTCGAACCCGAGCTGTTTAAATTCACTTTTAATAAATGAGTAGTCGAATGAAACATTGTGACCTACAATGATATGGTTCTCAGTTCTCTCAACGAACTCTTTGGCGATTTCGAAAAACCGCGGAGCATTGGCCACCATTTCATTTGTAATACCTGTAAGCGCTGTGATAAAGTAGGGAATTGTTTTTTCCGGATTGAGCAGGGTACACCACTCATCCACGATTTTTTGGCCATCGTGGAAATAGATGGCGATTTCTGTTATTTTTTCTGATTTCGGACTTCCCCCTGTGGTCTCAATATCAAGTATGGCAAACATCGGTCATTCCAGCTCCTCATTCTTGCACTACTTCACTTTCTTTGCGGTTTCCTCCTTGGGACTGGGATCCTTTTTTAAGACAGGTTTCTTTGGTTGTTTTGCCACCGGTTGCTTCTCTTTGGCCTCCGGCTTTTGTTTAGCCTCCTTAGCAGCTGGTATCGGCTCGTCAACAGCAGGGGTTACCTTTTCAACCACTACTTTTTTTGTTGATGAGATCACATTGTATCCTGTCCTCTTTTTACGAGCTCTGAGTACGCCGAAACTGCCACTGAATAGTTTCCCCCTTCGGGTTTTTTTATCGCCTTTTCCCATGATAATTGTGTTTGTGTTGAAGGGTGAATATACGAAAAAAGAGCGGCAATCCAACCGGGTTTACTCAGCAGGTATAAAATGGAGTGAGACAGAATTTACACAGTGTCGCTTGTTTTTCTCTGTATAACCCTCTCCAATGAAGAGATGCCCCAGGTGTCCCCCGCAATTGGAACAGAGGATCTCCATTCTCTGTCCATCTGCATCAATCTTTTTTTCCACCGCCCCTTCGATTTCATCATCAAAACTGGGCCAACCGCAGTGACTGTCGAACTTATCTTCCGAACGGTAGAGTGGGGCATTACATCTTTTACATACATAAACACCGGTTTGGTGATGGTCCACATACTCGCCGGTCCAGGGCCGTTCGGTACCTTTCTGGAGGATAACAAATGCCTCAAAATCTGTTAGTTTATTATATTCCACGGGTTTTTGATGTTTAATGGTATCCTGTGCCTGAAGCGATGGGAAAATGGCCATTGTAAGGCACATGATCAAAATTTTCATCACAATATCTGTTTTAAACAATAACACCGGCAAAGGAGAACGGTTCACATCCCGTACTTTGAAAGTTCACTGCCAGTGCCCCGGGATTGGTTCATTGCATTGAGAACATTTGCCATTATTAATCTTCATGCTGGTCACTTTAAAACCCGATCGTTCCACCACAATTGTTCCGCAGCCGGGGCAGATGGTGTTGGCATCATTACTTCCGGGGACATTTCCGATATAGATGTATTTCAAACCCTCGGAACGTGCTATCTCCTTAGCTGCTTCCAGGGTATTTACGGGTGTTGCCGGCAATCTTTGAAGTTTGTACTGGGGATGGAACCTGCTGAAATGGAGAGGCGTAAGGGTGAACCCGTTTGCGGCCAGCCAGCCGCACATCCTGCGGATCATTTCCATATCATCTGTCCACGAGGGAATAACCAGGTTGGTGATCTCCAGCCAGACACCTTCATCCCTCAGTGTTTTCAATGTATTCAGTACCGGTTCCAGTTTACCGGCACTGAGTTTCAGGTAGATTGAATCGTCCATGGATTTGAGATCGATGTTGGCCGCATCAATTACAGGGCACAAATTCAGCAGGGGTTCCCGGTGAATATATCCGGCTGATTTCAACACATTCATGATCCCTTTGTCATGGGCAATCCGGCCTGTATCAAATACATATTCATACCAGGTTATGGGCTCCGAGTAGGTGTAGGCAATACTTTTGCACTGGTTATCAAGTGCCTGTTTAACGACCAGATCGGGCATCATATCAAAATTCTGAGTCTCCTCGGGAGAGGATTGGGAAATGGTCCAGTTCTGGCAGTTGAGACATGCAAGGTTACATCCTGCAGTGGCAATGGAAAAAGCTTTCGTTTGAGGATGGAAGTGATAGAGAGGTTTTTTTTCAATGGGATCCAAATGAACTGCACATGGATTTCCGTAGGCGATCGTATGGAGTTTTCCATCATAGACCCTTCGGTTGTGACAATCGCTCAATTCGCCCTCCTTCAGGGTACATTCATTTGGACAGATCTGGCATTGCACCCCTTTGGGTGTTTCAACCTGGTACATCGCTTCACGACTCCACTTCCAGGGTTTGCTGGTGGATCCGGTCCATATACTTTTGGGTGAAATCAGTGTACAGGCTGCTCCGCAGAATCCGGTTTTCAGAAAACTTCTTTTATCCATCACCCCTTATTTTTAATCCCCCTGCAATCAGGCTGAACCCAGTGGCCAGATTTATTCCGAAGAACAATATATAGCTATTGATCACACCAATCAAGGGAAGGAGAAAAATTACCGGTATAAAAGTGCCCAATGCCGCACCGGTAAGATCTGCGCTGTAAAGCTCTCCTAAAATACCGGGAGGGTTCTCTTTTTTAATACCAATCCCAAGTGAATAGACCGATCCAACCACCATACCCGGAATAAAATTGAGTAACCCCAGGATTAACGGGCCGCTCCAGCGCGAATCAAACATCCCCCCGATTACCGGGAGGAGTAAACCGGTCAGGGACATCAGCGCCATGATCATGACAAGTCCGGTGATTCCGGTTAGCGAGGATTTTCGCCACACCCTTTTGCAGATGATCATTCCCCCGACAATACCCGACATAAATAGGGTGATCATGATGGGCGCCACCATGTAGGCAAATCCATAAAATGATTGCACTACCATGATCAATATGATCTGGATGCCCGCTCCTGTAAAGCCTGTGATATACATAGCCCGATGCAGCGGGGTATAACGGAACAGGAGGATGAGGAACAGAAGTGCGGAGATAATCCCTGCCACCTCCATGGAGGCCCTCCCTGTCTTTGATTCATTGCCCATTAGCGAGGCGAAGAAGAGTCTTGGCCAAAGGTCACTGTTAATTCGCCGCTCCTGCAATTTAATACGACTGGTCAGTTGTTCACTGTCGAACAGAATCTGATCGGCATCCAGGTAGTCAGGATGAACATAGGTGGTGAGGATCTGCTGTTGGGATAGGAGGGAGGGAAAATCGAGCGACAGGGGTCTTTCGGATGCCAGAAAATAGGTGGAGCTTCCGGGGACAATCAGAACATTTGGGAAAACCTCCTTTAAAGTATGATCATTGATACTCAGTATACGGAGCCCTTCCTCGTTGACATACTGATCGGCCGTGGTCAATTGCATACAAAAAACTCCATCAGGCGAAAGGTGCTGCCTTACCAACCTGTAGAATTCAAGGGTGAAGTACCGGTTCCAGCCGATCGTAAGTGGATCGCCTGTGTTAGAAATGATCACATCATACATAGCTTCCCCGCTTCTCATCAGCCAGGTACGTCCATCTTTGGGAATAAAATGCAACGAGGGATCAATATTTTCATAAAAGTGATTTTTCCCCATGTAGTAAATCCATGGATCGGCCTCACAATAGTCGATTGTTCCAGGTTTATATTTTGCAACCTCCGTGATTTGACCGGACCATCCACCTCCCAATAAAAGGAATGACGCCGGATTGGAAAGCTGGAGAGACGGAAAATGGACGGACTCTTCGGCCTTCATCAGATCGGAGGAGGTGATTACCGGGGTCCCATCCATGTAGCCGGTGACCTGCTCATTGGCCAGTGTGAAGGTGAGGTTTCCGATTGGGGTATCCCTGGTTTCAAGAATTTCCTCATTTCTGTACCGCAGTCCCTGCAACTCGTTTTGCAGGCCGGGTATTAGCGACAGGACGAAAAGCAGGGTAACTGCCATGATGAGTATCCATCTTGGTCCTCTACGGACCGGGAACCTGTAGATGATAATCACCGACACGGATGTGGTCATAAACAGGAAGGCAAGGAGCTGGAAATTGTCCAGCAGGTGCATGAAAAGCATTGAACAGAGTATACCCCCAGCCACAGAGCCGATTGCATCCAGCATGTAGGGGGAAGCCTTGTTAATGCTGTTTTTCACAGACCGGGAAACAACTCCGAAGAGAAATCCTGACAAACCGGTAAAGAGGGAGGTCAGAATTAAAACAGAGATAACGGTATCCAGTAATCCGGGCTGCAATCCCGGAAGAAACAGGAACCTGTTCACAAGGATCAGGAGGAGGTAAACGAGTATTGGGAGTCCGCTCATGGTCACCAGCAGAAATGAGATCCGGCGGGGATTCATTGGAACAACATATCCTGATCCAATCCTCGCTCCCAGGGCAGTGAGGATCATCCAAACGGCGAGGAAGATGCCGATAACCAGCTCATTGCCATGAAAATTTTTTATGAATTCTCTGAGCAATACCAGTTGGGCCATGATACTGATGTATCCCAGCATCATGAAAAATGACCTTTGTTGAAACTGATTAAAGCCGGGTTTGATGAAACTGGAGTCTATGGAGGTATTTTCCTGAGTCTGGGCACTTCTCCTGAAATAGTATCGGATGTGCCACAGGAGATGGAAAATAGCAACCAGTGCGAATCCAATACCGCTATCCACATGCCATTGCATGGCCTCTTCAACCCAGCTTATATTGAGCTTGTAGTTAACTTTGACAACCAGGAGAATTCCAAGAATTGCAGTAGAAGAAAAGAATAAGAGAAGGATTGTGTTCCAGAGTTTACGATGATTCTGCAGGGAAATCAGTCGGGTTCGAACCATCAGCTGGCTTACTAAATAGGAGGCCAGGAGCAGTGCTCCCATAGAGAGCAGATGATAGGGTCCATGGGTCATTTCTCCCTTTTTTCACCAAAAATAATAGCTTCATAAGTAAATAGATCGGCCTCCTTCCAGCCCTCCCATCCGATTCCCGCTTTCTCTCTGGCACAATGACCCAAAAATTCTTCGGTACTCCATCCTGTATCTTCAGCAACCTGTGGCAGGAAGGTACCAGATTTGCCATCTTTTTTCATATAGATTCCGTGCTTTCCAAGTTCAAATTCATCGATTGAACTGATCTTATGCAATGGAGTCAGAACCGAGATTTCAATTTCAATATATCCCAGCTCAGGTTCTTCCACCGGGGCAAACCTGTTATCCCTGCTGGCTGCAGCTATGGTCATTGCCTCCACCACAGCATATAACGGTTCCGAAGGGGTAAAGTTTCCGATACACCCTCTCAGTTTTCCTCCCATGAAGAGGCTTACAAATGCACCGGCCGGTTCCATAAGGGCAGGGGTAAGGGCTGCTGGGTCGACCGCGGGCAACTCACCTGTTTTGATAAACGACTGCAGGGTAGAACGGGATATTTCCAACAGAGAACTCTTCTCCTGGTCCGTTAACCCGAATACCAGCCCGGCAGATGGTTTCTCGTAACCTGCGATGGCCCAGTATCCCACCACTCGTTGTTTATCACCAATTTTTGAATCTCCTGAATTGCGATAGAGAACAGGAGTAAGTTCAATGCTTTCAAACCGGCTGGCCATATAAAGCATGGTCATAATGGAGCTCCAGCCACAACAGGGGGTTGATAGATTGGGGCCCGCCTGTTTAGTGTTGTTCCTGAGGGCGTCGTAGAATAATTCCGGATCTTTTGTGAGTACTGCATCACCAGTGATTTTATCAATGCGCATGGCATCCTCATAAGAGGGGTAGTGAGAAAAATCAGAACTGATGATAAAGAGATTATCAGAGGTGAACCAGGGCAAAAGTGCGGTTGCAAGATCCCTGGCTGCTGATAGTGAGGAGGATCCCATAACCAGCGGTACGATAGGGGGAAGCTCATTGAAGTGATACTGCAAAAAAGGGATCTGTACCTCGATGCTGTGCTCACGGTCGTGCGCTTCAGGGAGGAACTGTATGTTATTATTCCCGTGAATGAGGATTTGTGCAATTTCCCGATTTACTTTCGCTTCACCCAGGGGTGTCATGTAGTTTCCGGCCGAATAGACTGAAACCCCATCAAACTGTTCCCGATGCGATGATGCGATTAAAAAAATATTATCGTAATGCGCATCTTTCGGAATGGTTTCATACCCTGAAGCGGCCACAATTCCTGAGTAATCGTAACCGGCATGGGGTACGATTAGTGTTTGCACTTTACCCTCTGTTTTTATGGAGCTGGCATTGGCAAAGAGCGAGCGGAGTTTGGATTCAAGTGCGGATTTTTGAGCGGGATAGAATGTTCCGGCAAAGGCAGGCTCTCTGTTTATAAGGGCAGGAAGCCCCTGTGCTGTTCCTTTACAGAAGGGAAACAGCAGGATGGTAATCAGAAGTGAAAGGGTTAAGTATCTTCCCATGGTTACGGTTGTATTCAACTAAGTTTAAAGAAATCTCTGTATTCCTGGTAGAAGGATTCCAGCTTCATCATTTGATCGTACATAAACTGGTGCGCTGCCGGCCAGGTTTTTTTGTCGTATATATCCACTCCCTCTTTTTGAATATATATACGGCTTACTGATTTGCCGTTTTCGCGGATGTATTCCACCTCCCAGATCATGGGAGTTTTCATGACCTCTTCAAGTATCTTTTTTACCGATTCCAATTTCTCGAACAGCTCGATACGCTTATCCATATTCCTGGTCTCCAGGTCGATTCCCACCTGAGCCACATCACTGTCAACATGAAACCGGAGATTGAGAGCCTTCACACCGGTCCTGGTCAAAATCCAGTCACCCGGCAAACCTTTCGCCCTGCGTCTTCTGCCGGAGAGGGTTTTGAACTGAATCCAGAACTTCTCCCTCAGTGCTTTTGATTCCTCTTTTGAATACATAATTTCTGATGCAACTGCAATTTACTTAATTCTGTATATATTCGGGCATGCATTATGACTATGATTATATCATTGTGGGGTCCGGATTCGGTGGGTCGGTTTCGGCCTTGCGGCTCGCAGAAAAGGGATATAGGGTCCTTGTAATAGAGAAGGGAAAAAGATGGGAACCCGGTCAATTTTCTAAAACCAACTGGAATCTGAAACGGTGGCTTTGGCTACCCATTTTTGGTTTCCGGGGGATCTTCAAAATGACGATCATGCGTCATGTGGGAATCCTTAGTGGAGTGGGTGTGGGTGGAGGTTCACTGATGTATGCAAATACCCTTCCGAGACCCAGGGAAACCTTTTTTAACTCGGGCAGCTGGGCTGGACTGGCAGACTGGAAAGAAGAGTTGGCCCCTCACTACCTTGAAGCCGAGAGGATGCTGGGCGCAACTGAGAATCCTGGTTTGTATGACTCCGATGAAGCCCTGAAGGCAGTGGCTGCAAAGTTTGGTAAATCGAAGCAATTCGGGCCGACCCGTGTAGCTGTTTTCTTTGGTGAACCGGAGCAGGATGTAGCTGATCCCTATTTTGGCGGTGAGGGCCCCAGGCGTTCTGGTTGTAATTTCTGCGGATCCTGTATGACCGGTTGCAGGAACAATGCTAAAAATACCCTTGATAAAAATTATCTGTACCTGGCCGAAAAGAGAGGTGCAAAGGTACTTCCGGGAAATAAAGTAATTCGCATTAAACCGGCCGGGAAACCTGATGGTGAAGAGGGTTATTGTTTGTTGCTCAGAGACTCCGGCTCTTTGTTCAGGAGAAGGAATAAGCTGACTTCCGGGGGGGTGATTCTTTCGGGAGGTGTCCTGGGAACGGTAAGATTATTGCTCAATATGAAGAGAAGGCATCTGCCCCTGATCAGTAATCTTGCAGGGACCGGGATCAGGACCAATAATGAGAGCCTGGCGCTGATCCACTCGAGCGACAGGAATAAGGATTTTTCAAGGGGGGTGGCCATCGGTTCCATATTCCCCCCCGATCATGAAACCCACCTTGAACCGGTCCGGTATGGAAGCGGTTCGGGATTCTGGAAGATACTGGCTGTTCCTCTCACCCACGGAAGAACCATGGCCGGCCGAATCCTTAAATTAATCTGGAGCTTTTTAAGCAGACCTCTACGCTGGTTCAGGGTTTGGTTCAGCCGTGATTTTGCAAAGGAGTCGGTCATTCTGTTGTTTATGCAGCACCTTGATAGTACATTGAAGCTAAAAAGGGGAGTCTTGAATCTTAGGAGTGTGCTCTCATCCGGACCAGCCCCCTCGGCATTTATGCCGCTGGCCAGACATCTGGCCGAAGCCACAGCCAGGGAAATTGACGGGGCCCCTTTTGTAATGGTATCCGAGGCCATTCTTGGTACCCCATTAACAGCTCATATTCTGGGGGGAGCTGTTATAGGAGAGAATGCATCCACAGGTGTTATTGATAGGGACCACCAGGTTTTTGGTTATAAAAACCTTTATGTTTGTGACGGCAGTGCGATCTCGGCCAATCCTGGCGTGAATCCGTCTCTGACAATTACAGCGATGTCCGAGAGGGCCATGTCAAAAATTCCTAAAAAGAAATAGTTTTGTATATTGCCTCATGTTCAAAAACTGAAAGATATGAAGAATGAACGCAAACACCAGGCGTGGAACTTCTGGTCAGCATTTGTTTTTTTTGGTGCCGTTGTGCTTGTGGGATACCTTCTGGAAAAAAGAAATATTGATATTCAGGATATTACTTTGAAAGAGTCAGTGGTAATCATCCTGGCATCTTACAGGATGACAAGAATCCTGGTTTTTGAGAAGATATTTAAATACCTTAGGAATGTGCTTAAAAATAGGGAAAATCTCTATGTGATAGGTACTTTGCACTCAATCATTACCTGTCCCTGGTGCGCTGGTGTATGGGTCACCATGGCCATTGTAATGTTTTATTTCCTGGTTCCTTTCGGTGTGGTGCTGGTATATGTTCTGGCAATGGCCGGAGTAGCTTCCATGGTGATTCTCCTCTCAAACCTTTTACACATGTACACCGAGCAAAAGCAGCGGGTTCACCAGCAAGAGAAGGGTTCAGGAAATGACAGCCTGGCCTGACTACAGGAAGAAAAGTGCTACCCCGCCCACTGAAACCAATGCTCCTATTATTTCAATTGCTGAAACCTTTTCCTTTTTCAAAAGAATGGAAGGAGGGATAATCATTACTGGTGTAAGGGCCATCAGAGTGGCAGCAATTCCCGTACCGGTATGCTGAACGGCCAGTAATGAAAAGCTTACACCGAGGAACGGACCCGTGAATGAACCCAGAGTCATGGCCTTCATGGCTCTCAGATCCTTCAGAGCTCCAAACAGGTGATGCCATCTTTTGAAAATGGAGATGATAATTGCAAAACCCGCAACACCCACCATGATCCTGATTTGAGTAGCGGAGAAGGGATCCATATCCTGCATCCCCTTTTTACTGAGAACCAGACCGGAGGCCTGTCCCACGGCCCCGCCCAGGGCAAGCAGACTCCCCAGTAACAACGGCCCCATTTTGAGTGATTTGCCAAAGTCCCTCTTTTTTATTTCCAGCTTGGAAGACATGACCAGTACTATTCCTAAAAGGGTAATACCCATACCCAGGTATTCCATAGCAATGAGTTTTTCACCCAGAGTGATCCACCCGATCAGTGCCGTGATAGGAGGGACCAGGGCCATAATCAGCATCGAAATCCGGGCCCCGATCATGATGAAAGCACGAAATAGAAAAAGGTCGCCCAGAACAAAGCCGACCAGGCCGGACAGGGAGAGCCATAACCATTGATAACCGGTGGCAGTGGGAATGAATTCCCCATTTACAATGGCATTGTAGATTGAAAGGAAGGTAAGACCTATAACGAGCCTGATCAGGTTCAGGGAAAGGGCACCTACCCGCTTTCCGGCCGATTCGAAAGCCATTGCAGTAACGGTCCAGCATACAGCTGTTAACAATGCGGCGATTTCGCCCAGATGGTTGTTCATTACAATTTTTTTCGCTCTGAATACCTGGGATGTTCGGGCGTATCCCCGGATGAAAGTATACCTTCCATCGCATTATTCCTGAAATCCTTGCTGGCATCATAATATGGATCGGCAAGATTAACATCAGACAGCAGGATGCCCGGCTTGTCCGCTTCCAGGATTCCGCCTATCAGCCCATCGGGTGTAATAAAATGACAGGGCCAGCTGCTGGGGCTTGATGAATTGCATGTTGACATGTAAAAATAATTGGTTGCAGCCCTTGTCTGAGCAGTCACCGGCATGATTTTCGGATGAATTCCTCCAGGTTTCTGGCGGGCATTGTAGAAAGACTGAAAGATTAAATCCACCTCAAGTTTTTTGTATTCCCTGTACAATTCAGGAAATCTCACATCAAAGCAGATTAGAAATCCACACTTAATCCCCTTGATACTCACGACTGAGAAATGTCCTCCGGCTGAAAAATGCTCAAGGTCACCTTTGGTGCAGAAGCGCTTGTCGTACCTCTCCTCGATCTCTCCATCCGGATTGATCACATAAAGGCTATTCATCGGTTTGAATCCATCTCCCAATTCATGGATAGAACCTAAGATCACCCAGATATCCAACGCTGCGGCCAGGTTCATAATTGAATCGGTCCAGGACCTGAGCGCCGGCCAGTCAAAGCCCTCCAGGGATTTCATATCCACCCCCGGGTATCCCGAAAGAGCACACTCGGGAAAATGAACCACGTGAGCCCCTGAATCGGCTGCTTCAACCATCTGCTTTGTAATCCATCCGGCATTCTCGCTGATGTGATCAGAAACCGGGAACTGACAGGAGGCTAAACGCATATGGGATTGATCGTTGTCTGGATCATACCGGGCATTTAGCGTAACAGATAACATTAGAATGGCCAGACAATAATTGTATTTTCTCATCTCAAATTATGTAATCGTTCAGAAAGCGGCCAAGATACAGAAGTGACAGCGGAACTGCAAGTCCGATTTCTTTGGTTCGGCTCAGCTCAGCATGTTAAGGGAGCCATAGATACCCAGAAGTACAATTAAAATAAAGAAGATGGATTCCGCTGCGGTCTGCCGTTCTGCCTGCTTCCAGGAACCGCCTTATGATATTGGTCGCAAGGCTTAAAGAATCACGTCTGATGATCCTTGATATATTTATGAGGATCAATATGTTCCTTTTTCGGTTTAATAACAATTTCTATGGCGCATTCAGGGCAGATATAAACCTCACAACCTGTGCATGCAAAACAGTTGCTGCAGGATTGGTATACCAGATCCCGCTCGAATGAAGTACCGCATTCGTGGCACAGAATGATACGGATCAGTTTATTCATTCAATGAAGATTCCTTTCAAATTCGCAACTGAGCACTTTCCACTGAGCACTGTCCACTATCCACTGAGCACTCTACCTGCTGTTGCTGTATTTTACGATCAGTTGATCGTGTAGCCCGTTGTACATCTCGAGGACCCTTTCCATTTTATTTTTGGAATAGTCTGTGAGGTAATCCAGTGCCTGGTCCGGACTCCTTTTATAGAGCGCAAGGGCTTCATTGTCAATGGAATCTCGTTCTAAAAATAGTGCCTCCTCATAGGGGTTGCGAACCTCCCAGACATCCTTGATAGCATCCTGCCACCTGAGGTAGAGCAGGTTATCCACAAAATCGATGGCCCAGCATGCTGATTTGTTGCTGTAAGTGGTTGGATCGAAGTTTTTGTAACATTCTGCAATCTCGCGTGTGCCTGCATAGATGGGGACATACGGACTGGTATATGCATTATCGAGGAATACCCAGTAAATACCCCCTATGGGGTCGGGAAGCCAGTCCCGAAGCTGTGCAATCATTCCGTAGTATCCTTGTGGCCTGGCCACATTCCTGCGGTTGTTGATATCCAGTAGCTCCCGCATATCTTTGCTTGGGAAAGGAGTTGCCAGAGGGCTTTTCTTCATCCCACCTTTTCCGTCTGGTACAAACCAATCGTAATCTTCTGTGATGTCATAGATGGTACCTTCGAAGGCAGAGCGCTGGAAAGCCATCACATCCTGTAAAGAAATTTTTCGCTCGGGCCTGACAGAGGTGGGGTAAATGGAGATTGGCTCCACATATTGAATATACTGGTTGTAACCCATCATATGGCCATCTTTAAGGTTACGTTCGGGCCAGTTGGCATAGCCTGGCGCATAGGTGCTGTAAAAGAGCCACATGCGGCTGGTGGCCCATTCGCGTAGCGTGGGGGCATAAACCTCCTGCCAGATAAAGGGCTTGCTGCCGGTGGGATCGAACCATCCCTGATCCACGGCAAATTGCTTGTAGTTTTTTGAAAACATGAAGTTGTCATTGTCGGATTCATCCACCTCTTTGATAATACTCCAGTTGGCAACAACCAGGGCATGGTCGTCGGGTACCCGCTGAGCTACCCAGAGGGCTCCGGGTTCCCCGCTTTGAGGATCCCAGTCCGATCCTACGCTAAAAATCTCAATGATCCAGATCTCATGGGTATCGCCCAGTACAAGGGTCTCAGATTCGCCAACACAGGAGGGGAGGAAGCCGTATGTACTCATGAGGTAACCAATGAAAGCCGTGGCTTCACGAGCTGATTTATAACGCTGAAGGGAGAACATCTGGGCTTGCTCCACGGTCATAATTTGTTTGCATACAGCCCTATCGACTTTTAACTCTTCGCGCTGACTGGTGGTACTTTCAGCAATAGCCAGCTGATGCACGTTCATGTGGGGATAAGCCGAGTGAAAATAGGTGATAGGTATTCTCTACCTGGGGTATCTCTCCGATTACATCTCCAAAATCGTCCAGTGGGCGGTTAATATCCTGAATCCCCCAGTAAACAGGAGCCATTTCACCCTTTTTATAGCTCTGACCATGGACTACCCTGATGCGGTTATCTGGACCGCAGTCGGTATGCGAAATGATTACCGAACCATCGGCCGAGGCCCTCTTACCCACTGCAATGATGGTACATGGGTGGGAATCGTTAGCGGCCAGCAGCAATAAAGTAATGATAGCAGCTCTTCGCATGGAAACATTTTTAATCATTTGAAAGATTTTGCGTATTTATAACTGAAAATGACTATTTTGGATTCCAATTTAGGAAACATTCCTGAAAAACCACCTGCACCTGAAAAGATAGCCCGTTTCAAACTTGAGCTGTCTATGTTTTTGAACTATCTGCTTATCGCCCTTCGTAATGCCTGGCGTAATAAGGTATATTTCCTGATCAACCTTTTGGGGCTTGCCATTGGGATCTCCAGTTCCATCATTATCCTGCTTTTTGTCCGGGACGAACTGAGCTTTGATCGTCACAACGAGTACTTCCATGACATATACAGGATCTGTATCCGGGGAAAGATTCAGGGAAATGAATTGGAAGCCGCCCTTTCCAATGCCCCCATGGGAGCGACACTTAAGTCGGATTACCCGGAGGTGGAGGAGTCTACAAGACTCTACACTTTTGATGGCGATCCTGTGGTGAGGTATGGTGATCAGGTGTTTATCGAAGAGAATTTCTTTTATGCCGATTCCACTTTCTTCAATGTTTTTACAGCCCCGGTGGTTTCAGGTGATCCCGCAGGATTGCTGAATCGTCCCAATACCCTTGTACTTACCGAGGAGGTTGCCAGAAAGTACTTCGGGAATGAAAACCCGGTAGGAAAGCTGCTTTCTATTGGTGAGCATGAAACACAGTTTGAGATCAGCGCTGTGGTTAAGGGTTTCCCGGAGAATTCTCATTTCAGGTTTAACATGCTGGGTTCCATGACATCCATTTATTTAGCCGATGTGACCCGGTGGTTGGGAAACAACAATTATACATATATAAGGCTTAGAGAGGATACAGATCCGGGCACAGTTGAATCCAAATTTCCGGAGTTGATCACCCGGCACATGGGAACTGAACTGGAGGAGATTCTGGGGCTTACGATGGAGGAGTTTTTAGCATCCGGCAATACCTATGGTTACTTCCTTCAGCCCCTGAAGGATATTCATTTAAGATCTGACCTGCAATTTGAGATCAGCCCCGGAGGGAGTAAGTCTTCCGTCATCATTTTTTCGGTCATTGCAATCTTCCTGATTATCATTGCTTCTATCAATTTCATGAACCTTGCTACTGCCAGTGGAGCAAAGCGAGCAACCGAGGTGGGGATCCGGAAAGTGGCTGGTGCTGAAAAGCAGCGCCTGATCTGGCAATTCCTGACTGAGTCTTTTCTGATATCGATGATGGCCATGATTCTGGCGATTGTCCTGGTTGAGTTGTTTCTTCCGGCATTCAATAATCTTTCCGGGAAAAGCCTGGATCTTAATTCAATTGGGATATTAAGTCTGATCACGGGGCTGCTTTCTATAGGGCTTTTTGTTGGATTTGCCTCAGGAAGCTATCCTGCTTTTTTTCTATCCTCCTTTAAACCGGTTGATGTTTTGAAGAGCGGGGCCATGCGGGGGATCAGGGGTGCCGGATTGAGAAAGGTACTGGTGACATTCCAGTTTTTTGTCACCATTGTGCTGTTTATCTGCACCATGATCGTTAATGGCCAGATGAATTACATTCAGGTGAAAGACCTGGGATTTGACAAGCAAAACCTGGTGGTCATTGACAGGGTATATGTGCTGGGCAACCAGGTTGAAGCTTTCAGGCAGGAGCTCCTCAAGAATCCTTCCATTGTTCAAGCCACTTTCTCCAGTGCCGTACCCGGTGGACTGATCGGTGATAACGCCTATCTTCCCGAAGGTGCCGGAACGGAAGAAACACATGCCATACATAATATTTGGACCGACTGGCACTTCAGAGAAACTTATAAACTGGAACTTGTAAAAGGCAGATGGTTCGAGGAGGACAATCCGACCGATTCTGCCGCTTTGATCCTGAATGAATCGGCAGTGAAGGCCTTCGGTTTTGAAGATCCATTGGTTAAGAGGATCTATACCCAGATTGGTGATGATACCCAAATTCCGCGGCAGATTATTGGTGTTGTGAAAGACTTTCATTTTCAGTCCCTTCACCAGGAAGTACGCCCTCTGATCATTCAATTCATAGGGAACAACCAGTATCAGCTTTCTGTTCGTATCAGTGGACAGGATAAACAAAAAACGCTGGAATATATTGAAAAAACATGGGTCTCTTTTAAGGAACAACAGCCCATTCATATGACCTTCCTGGAAGAGGACCTGGCCGCACTTTATAACAATGATGAAAAAGCATCGGTTGTATTTTCGATCTTTTCAGTTCTTGCCATTTTTATTGCTGCTCTTGGACTGCTGGGGCTTGCTTCTTTCAGTGCAGCCCAACGCAGGAAGGAGGTGGGAATCCGGAAAGCCATGGGTGCTTCCATTACCAGTGTACTCATCACTTTATCAAGGGAATTTATATGGCTGATCCTCTTTGCCACGATTGCCGCATGGCCGGTTGGATATCTTATTATGAAAAACTGGCTTCAGGATTTTCCGGTAAGAATCCCCATAGAACCTCAGGTATTTATAATCAGTTCATTGCTTGCTTTTATCATTGCAGCTGTGACTGTAGTACTTCGGGTATACCAGGCTGCCTCCATGAATCCGGTATTTTCACTCAGGTACGAATAATATCTCAACCATGTTTAAAAACTATATTATCGTTGCGTTAAGAAACCTCTGGAGACACCGGGGGTATAGCCTGATCAATATTTTCGGACTGGCCATTGGACTAGCCAGCAGTATTTTCATCCTGCTCTATGTTGTAAACGAGCTGACATATGACCGCTTTCATAAGAAATCGGACCAGATTTATCGTGTCTGGATCAAGGGAAGCATGCCGGCAACAGAAATGCGACATGCACAAACGTCTCCACCAATGGCCGAAGCATTGCTGAATGACTATCCCGAAGTGGAACAGGTTGTAAGGTTGAACCAGTCGGGTGGGTGGATGGTTCGTTCGGGTGAAAGGATGTTCCATGAGACAGAGAAGGAGTTCATTTTCGCGGATTCCACCTTTTTTGATGTATTCAGTTTCCGCTTGATTAAAGGGGATCCCGGGACCTGCCTCAGCGATCCGCGGAGTATCGTGCTGACCGAAGAGTATGCCACAAAATACTTTGGGGATGAAGATCCCATCGGCAAGACCTTGAAGATTGAGCAGGATACCAATCTTTCCGTGATCACCGGAGTGATGCAGGATTTCCCCCAGAACTCGCACTTCCATGCCAAGATGATCGGTTCTCTGAATACAATAGGAAACAGCCGCAGCACCAACTGGGTTAACCATAACTTTCATACCTACATAGTATTGAAGGAGGGAACCGATCCACAGGAATTTGAAGCCCGAATGCAGGAGATGGTGAGAAAGTACGTGGGCCCGGTCATTACTCAGTTTCTGGGAATTGACATGGATGAGTTTGAGAGTGCCGGGCATTCCTATGGCTACCGGCTGCAAAAACTGACCGATATCCACCTTCATTCCGACCTTCAGTTTGAACTGGAGCCCAACGGAAATCCTATGTATGTCTATGTTTTTCTTGTGGCAGCCATCCTGATCCTGGTTATTGCCGGGATTAACTTCATGAACCTTGCAACAGCCCGTTCCACGGTCAGGGCAAGGGAGGTCGGTCTCAGGAAAGTGGTTGGATCTAAGCGATCCCAGTTAATCATCCAGTTTCTCACTGAAGCAGTGCTGCTATCATTGCTTTCGCTGCTTGTGGCGGTCATCCTGGTTTATCTCCTTCTGCCACAATACAATAACTTGATCCAACTAAGACTCGAGTTCAATCTCTTCAGCAGGGGATGGTGGGTTCCATTATTAATCCTGTTTGCCGTGCTGGTTGGTTTGGCAGCGGGAAGTTATCCCGCGTTTGTACTGGCCTCGTTTCGACCGGTTGCTGTTTTTAGTTCGGACAGAAAATTTGGATCCAGGAAAAGCGTTCTCAGAAGCCTGCTCATCGTTTTGCAGTTTACAGTAACCATTGTGATCTTGATGGGTACAATCATTGTAAATCGCCAGTTGAGTTTTATGCAGGACAAAGATCCCGGATTCAGAAAAGATAAGTTACTGGTTATTAATCGATCAGATGTATTGAGCAACAGGATAGATGCCTTCAAAGAGGAAGTGAAACAACATCCAAATGTAATCAGTATTGCAAACGCCACACACATTCCATCCCGGCAGTATGGGGAAAATGCACACTGGCTTGAGGGCTGGGATCGAAGTGAGATATTCACCCTTTCCAGTTGCTATGTAAGCTACGACTATGCCGAGGTTATGGGTCTCGAAATTGTGAAAGGGCGGTTTTTCGACAAAGAGATGGGATCAGATTCTTCGAGTGTGATTATTAACGAGGCTGCAGTTTTGGCACTTGGCCTGGAGGATCCGTTAAGTAACAGGTTTGTGAATCCAGGAAATAATGGTGGGGAGGATCGTTTTATGCCAATCATCGGGGTAGTCAAGGATTTCCATTTTGAATCGATGCAGAAAGAGATTAGCCCCATGGCCATCCACTTTATGCCTGGCAATTTTGAAGGTGTGATTGTGGTTGAACTGGGGGACGGAGACATTGGCGAGGTAATTGATTTTATTGGAAGCAAATGGGATGAATTCAATATAGAATATCCATTTGAATATACCTGGATGGATGAGGAGTTTGGTCAGCTTTTTGATAAGGAAAGGCAGACCGGCAAAATTCTCATGATTTTCTCAATCCTCAGTATTTTCCTCACCTGTCTTGGATTACTCGGACTCATCTCATATACAACAAACCAGCGTACCAGGGAGATCGGTATCCGGAAGATCATGGGTGCATCGGTTCAGGTTGTGATGCAACTTTTATCAAGGGAAGTTTACAACCTGCTGGGAATCAGTGCACTGATTTCCATCCCTGCTTATTTTGGAGCCCGTGCATGGCTCCAACGGTTTGCCTACCACATCAATTTTCAGCTGGGAGTCTATTTCCTTGTTCTGGCTGCGGTCACACTTCTTGTTCTCGTCCTTGCCATGGCAACGGTCAGTTATCACTCCTACAGGGCTGCCACTGCCAATCCGGCCGAAAGTCTGAAGGTGGATTAGGAGTTAGTAACCGCCTGCGCCTGGGGGTATCTATTCTGAATCACCAATTGGTTCATTTGATCCATTCGGAATTGGGTGTTGGTAGCTTGTGAAATATTCACAGCAAATGTTTCACTATTTATTCTAATTTTGTGGGAATTTTCATAACATGAATTACTGGCTAATTAAATACAGATTGCCCATTGTGATCTTTTTTTCAGTGATCACAATACTATCTTTGCTGCTCCTGCCCAGGCTTGAGGTCAATCCCGATTTAGACAAGTACATCCCTGAGCGCATAGAGAATCAGAAGCACATTCAGGAACTTGACAGTATATTCGGTGGAAGCGAAATGGTGATGGTTATGCTGCATGCAGAGGATGTGGTAAATTTCTCCACCCTTACCAGACTGGGATTGCTTGCCGTGGAGCTGGGAAACCTTGAAGGTGTTGATCGATGTATTTCTCCCTTTGATGCCCAATCCATAACAACAAAGGATGGATTTGTAGTCATGGATCCCTTTTTAGAAACGATCCCTGAAACCAAAGATGAACTTGAAGTGCTGAAGTCAAAGATCAGGAGCAACAAAATGGCATCATCATTCTTCTCGGAGGGTGATTTCAGCGTGGTCTCTTTGATGTTGATAACAGATTCCCAGGTATCAGATGATCTGTTAATCAATCAAATAGACTCAGTGATTAATGCCACTCCGGGATCAGAAGAGGCCCTGCTTGGAGGATTACCCTTTGTGCGCTACTCCATAAGCGAAAGTATTAACCGGGATCTGGCTGTCCTGCTGCCTATCGCCCTCCTGTTGATGATTTTTATGCTTTATGCATCATTTAAAGAGTGGAAAGGGGTTACTCTGCCATTTTTAGTGGTTATTATGAGTTTGATTTTTTCTTTTGGGGTAATGGCACTTCTGGATTGGCAAATTTCTCTCATCAGCGTACTATTACCCATTATGCTCATTGCTATTGCCAATAATTACGGGATCCATATAATTGCCCGTTACCAGGAGCTTGCCCGGGGAAATGAGTCAATGTCGATGATTCAAATCTGCAAAATGGTTTACGGGGATTTGAAACGTCCCATCATTGTGACTGCGCTCACCACCATTGGAGGGATCCTGGGTTTATTGACTCACACGATGGTTCCGGCAGCCCAGATGGGAGTTTTGGCATCCGTAGGTATCGGGTATGCCTTGTTGCTCAGTCTTTGGTTTTTACCAGCTCTTCTTTCGTATTTCCAACCGCATCGAAGAGTCCTGTCAGTCACAAAGAAAAAAGTTGTTTCAGCCGAAAGATGGCTGGAAAAAATCGGCAAATTGGTCACAGCTCATCCAAGACAGGTTATCATGGCCGCAGTATTTTTTGGTATTCTTGGAACAGCCGGAATTTTCTTTATCAAAGTCGATACGAACATAGAAGGCTATTTTCTGGGGAGATCAAAAGTGAGTAGGGGCATTGAATTAATCAATACAAAACTTGGCGGATCACAGTTCCTCTCTATCCTTTTTTCGGGTGAGGTCCTTTCTCCTGAGCTGTTGGTGCGGATGGAAGCTTACGAAAAAACATTAATGGAAGATCCGGCCATTGGAAATGTAAGTTCGCCCGTAACACTTGTGAAAGAACTCAGCAAGGGTTTTTATGAGAGTGATGAAAAGGGGTACAATCAGATCCCGGGCACCGTCAATGAGGTATACCAGTTCATCGAAGTGTTCAGTATGGGTGGAAACGAGGAAGCTGTCGAGCAATTCGTGGATTATAATTATGAAAACTCTCGGATGCTGATCAGATTGAAAGACGGCAGCAATGAAGAGGGGAAACGGCTCTTAAAGAAAATGCAGGAGATGACCAAAGATGATCCTGATGTAAAGTTTATAGCCGGACCGAGCCTTTCCAAAATTGAACTTGCTGATATGGTCGTTAATGGTCAGATTAAGTCACTTTCCTTGGCCATGGTGGTTGTTTTTATCTTATTGACTCTCATTTTCAGGTCTTTCAGTGCCGGCATGTTATCTGTATTACCTTTATCTATTGCCATTGTAATACTTTTTGGATTAATGGGCTTCTTCGGGATTACGCTGGATATTGCCACCGCTCTTATTTCATCCATCATGATTGGTGTGGGGATCGATTATACCATCCATTTTTTATGGCGTTTCAAGGTCGAACGGGCCAAAGGGGTTGATCACGAGGAGGCGGCGTATCAGACACTGATAACCACAGGTAAAGGCATCATTATCAATGCACTTTCTGTAATTATTGGGTTTTTGGTACTCACACTTTCGAATTTCGAGCCCTTGCGGTTTTTTGGAGGATTGGTGGTAATTTCAATCACTACATGTTTGATTTGTGCGCTGGTTCTGATACCTTCGATCGTAATTTTAGTCAAACCCAGGTTTCTGGAAACAAAATATTAATAATGAAACATTTAGTTAGGTCAACAGTTCTCACTACCCTTATGGTGGTTTTTCATATCTCACTTTCAGCCCAGGAGGATGCCAGGGAAGTATTCAAGAAGGCAACAGGTCAGATTTTAACCGAGAATATGGAGCTGATGCTGGAGATGAATATAAAGGATAAGAAGGGCAGGGTAAAGGAGAAAGGCTATGAGATCCTGGTAGCCCGCTTTGGTGATGTCGAAAAAACAAAGATGTGTTTCCAGAAACCTGTTGAGGCTAAGGGCACCACCGTAATATTTACAGAACTGCCCGGGGAGACCGGTTTGATCGAGGTATTTACTCCCTCCAATGGAAAGATTCGCAAGTTGGAGGCAACGCCAGAGAACATGCAACTGGTTGGTTCTGAAGGTCAGATGACTAATTTCACAGCCCGCGATCCTGAGGATCTTGACTTTATCATGTTACCGGCGCAGGATGTGGAGGGTAAAAGATGCTTTACGATTGATGTGAAGGATAAGGTTGCCACTGACAAGGCCCGAGGGGAGTTATTGATAGAGATGGAGACCTACCGCATTGTACAAATTACAGTCTATAATAAAGAGGGTGTGAAATCCAGCTTTGTGAAACTGTCAGATTTTCAACCGGTTATTGGATCTCTAAAAAAGATGCAACCGATGTTGATTGTCACTGAGGACTTTGAAACTCAGAAATTGACGGAAATGCGCGTTCTGAAAGTTGCATCCCGCACCGACCTTAGCGAAAAGGATTTTCAGTTACCTGTGCAGCAAGGTATATAGTTAGTTCATATCTCTGATAAGCGTTTCATTTCCTTTATAGGCAAGCGCTCCCGTGTAATTACCTTCCAGGGTAAAGCTTTTGAACTGCCAGAGCGTGTCTTCAAATCCAAATTTTACGGATCGAAGAGTGATGTTTCCCCTGTCCAAAGAAAATTCAAGGTTCTCGGGGGTGAGGCGCATGCCTTCGCCGATGGCTTTCAGATACGACTCCTTAAAGGTCCAGAACTGAAAGAAAAGTGATAACTTCTGGTCAGGATTCTTGAGGAGATAAGATTTTTCACGTGATGTCAGGTTCTTCTCAATGAGTTGGTCAATGTCGGGAAGAACCCTGATCTTTTCGATGTCAATTCCCACTTCATCATCCCGGGAAAAGGCGTACACGCAGATCTCGTGCGAATTGGAATTATTGAAAAAAAGAGAGGGTTCATTGATGAGAAAGGGTTTACCTTTTTTGCTGGCAACCAGGATCACATCAGCAGGTTCAATATCCAGGTAAGACGAAATTAAAATCCGTAGGACTGCCTGTGTAATGATATAGCTGTGTTGTTTGTGTTCAAATTTATAAAAGGATGCCCGCTTTCTTTCTTCAGGGGAGAGCACGGATCGCAACATTTCAATTTTCTCAGCAGAGAGCGCCAGGGAAGCGGTCCACATATGAATTTCCCCTTTGAGAAGCTCCGGGAATTTTTCCCGATCCGGCCGGTCCTGAATGATCACATCCTTCAGTGAATCAGGAAATTCTGCTTTCTCATACATCGGCAAATTCCATTAACTCCCCGGAGAGGATCTCCAGGAGTTCATCCTTGTTGTCCCTGCAGAACAGATGGCTTCCGTTGACCCTGATAAACCTGAAATCGCCCGAAGTGTGTTTCTTCCATGCCTTCACCTGTTCCTCGGTGAATACCGAATCCTTCTTACCCGCCAAAGCAGTAATGGCACAACTCAGGGGCTCATCTTCGTAGTAGGTGTACCTCTTGCCCAGGAGGATATCTGCCCGCAAAGCAGGAAGCATCTCTTCAATCAGTTCCTTGTTTTCTAGAACCGACTCTGGTATTTCCAAAGACCTGAGATGGTTGATGATATTGGGGATATTCTTACCCAGGTACACCTCATTGTCATCAATGGCATCCAGGAACTTAAAGGGGCTTGCCAGGTGGGGCGAACGCCATCCTCCCACCATGAATTTCACGGGCTGGATTCCTTTCTCCCTTCTCAGGTACCTGGCCAGTTCCAGCCCGATACCCGCTCCGGCACTGTGACAGTAAAAGGCAACCGGGCAGTTGAGGAGCGGATCGATCACTTCAGCGATGGCTTTGACCAGCTCCAGGTAGTTGTCATACGGTTTTTCTGCCGCCCGCTCCTCACGTCCGGGATATTGGATGGCACACACCTCAATTCCGTCCTGCAAAGTATCACTCCAGCTGCTATATACCGAGGCACCACCGGCAAAATAGGGCAGGCAGAAGAGCCGCATTCTTGGATTGTCAATCTTCTTTGATCGCAGCACCCATTGATCCAGTTCTGATTTCTCTGTTAAGGATGCATCCACTGAACCAATCTGACCGTTCATTTCCTCCAGGATCTGCCCGGTCATCTCTTGTAACGAGGGACCTTTCATGATCCGCATCATGGAGTAATCCACCGCCACACTGCTTTGGATCCAGTTCCGTATCTGATTGGCCATCAACGAGTCAAGCCCATATTTGGTCACCGGTTCGCTTGGATCAACCTTATCTGCAGAGGATCCCAGTACCCTGGCAAATGTATCCCTCAAACGGGTTCCCAGAATTTCTGTCTGTTGCTCCCTGTCAAGCTTTCTTAAAGTGGCATTCAATCCCCCGTCTCCGGCTCCCGATGTGGCAGCTGCTGACAACTCCTTTTCCTTGATCAGGTGACCGAAACGGCTGGTCTTGGCTGAATGGGGATAAAAATTACCCACCATCTCCCAGTCAGAATCGGTAGCCACCCGCTGAACCGGGTTGGTCAACAGCATTTGCTCCAGGATATCTGTGGATTGCTTCAGGGTAAATGTTTTCCATCCCTGCTTGTACAACAATCCGCCCACATTTCCGCTTCGTGCAACAAATCCCACATCTCCAAGTACTCCCCAGTTGATGGTCATGGCAGCCATTCCCCTGGAACGCCTGAACTGTGCAAAATTTTCCAGAAAACTATTTCCCGCCACATAACTTACCTGTCCGGGATTCCCGTAAATGGATGATATAGACGAGTACAGCACAAAATGATCCAACTCCATGTCCAGGGTTGCCTCATGCAGGTTCCAGCAACCAATGCTCTTGGGAATAAAGACCTTCAGATAGCGTTCATGGTCAATTTCCGGGATGCTTCCGTCATCCAGAACCATGGCTGCATGCTGGACTCCTCTTAGCGGAGGCATGGTATCCATTACATCCTGCATAATCCGGTCCACATCCACCCTGTTAGAAACATCCCCTCTCGCGATCATTACCTTCACACCCCTGTCACGCATTCCGGCGATCTGATCCTTTTCGGCATCCGTCTTTGGCCCGGATCTGCTCATCAAAACCAGGTGCGTGGCTCCCTTCGAGGTCATCCAGTCTGCCACAGCCAGACCAAATCCTGAACAACCTCCGGTGATCATATAGGAAGCCTTCTCCTTAAACCGGATCTCCCTGGGGGGAGCCACCTGGACTTTGCCTTCCATGCCGATGATGATCTTGCCAATATGTCTTGCCCCGGCCATATACCGGAAAGCCTCCCTGATTTCGGAAATTGGAAATACAACAGTCGGATGCAAGGGGAATTTATTCTCAACGAAATAGTCGATGGCTTCCCGGAACAGTTCGCCGCTGAATTGTTCTTTCTGTTTGAAAAGCCTGTCTACATCCACGCCAAAATAGGAGAGGTTGTTCCCAAAAGGCTGAAGTCCCAGCTTGCTGTTGCGGTAAATATCTGTTTTGCCGATCTCAACGAACCTTCCATAGGGGGCCAGGCACCGGATGCTCTTATAAATGGCTTCCCCCGACAGGGAATTGAGTACGATATCTACGCCTTCACCACCGGTGAGTTCCATGAGCTGGCCTGCAAAATCCAGCGTTCTGGAGTTCAGGATATGATCCGGTCGTACACCAATACTTTCTATATATGCTTTCTTCTCAGGACTGCCCGTTGTTGCGTAGATCTCCGCTCCGGCCGCTCTGGCAATATGAATGGCAGCAATTCCCACGCCTCCTGCTGCAGCATGGATCAGGATCTTCTCACCTTTGCGGATACGACAGAGGTAAACCAGCGAGTAATAAGCGGTAACATAAACCACAGGAAGCGTGGCTGCATCATGGAAGGAGATCTCCCCTGGTTTCTGTACCACATGAAATGCTTTGGGGTAGGCGTATTTACCCAGGCAGGAAGGCGCAGTGGCCATGACCTCATCACCCACCTTCAGATTCCGAACATTTTTTCCGATGGCGCTCACCACCCCGGCACACTCCAGTCCCATGGTTTTCCCAAACAACCCGCCGCTAATGGCATCATTGGAAAGCAATCCCATGGAAAGCATGATGTCCCTGAAATTCAGTGCGGAGGCCCTGATGTCCACCTCAACCTCATCATTACCCGGTTCCCTCCGGGCTGTTTCCCTCACCACCAGGTGATCAAGAACCCCGTAGTCATCGATGGTCAGGGTATAGGGAGCCTCCCCGGCGGACAGCGTACGCAAAGCGCGTTGAGCAATGTTATCGGTGGATATTCTTTCCAGCCTGTTGATATAGCGCTTTCTGCCCCTGAATGCGATCTCATCCTCTTTGTCACCTGCCAGAATCTCTTCAATAAAGGCATCAATTTCTTCTTTATTTGCCGGGTTATTGAAATCGACCATTGTGGAACTGAACAAAGGAAATTCATTAATAATCACCCTGTTCACACCTCTTAATCCGGCCTGTGACAACTGAACCGTTTCCGGTGAGCCTCCCACCGACTGAGCACCGGAGGTGATCATCCAGATCTCCGGATTTGTTTCGAAGCTACTGGCATTCAGTTTTTTCATCACGTTCATCATGGTTTGGGATGACCGATCCTCCGCCAGGATGATATTTTCAATGCTGAGTTGATCATTGGGCCCGGAATCAAGGCCCCATAAAAAGATGATTCCCTGGAAAGCTCCCTGTTTGGTCATCATGTCAATGAGGCGGTTTACATCCTCCTGGCTACCGGGATCAATTTCAAATGCTGATCCTGAAATCTTCCTGAACTCCTTCCCATGATGAACCATGACAGTCCGCTTGTCCAGCGCAGCAAGCCTGGAATCAACCTGATTGGCCACACCGGTCTGGTCGGCAAATACAAGCCAGTTTGCCTTACCAAGCTTCCGGGACTCCTCAAGTGTCCTGTTGGTCAGGTCCAGTTTCTTGTTCCGGGCCAGGATCACACTCTGGCAGGAGAGATCATTGTTTTCAAAATCACTGTAAACAGCCACATCCGAAAAAGCCTCTTTTTCAAGCACCTTTTTCCACCTGTCGGGTCCCATGGTGGCATGATCGGGCCGGATATCCGTATCTTCAAAGAGCCACCACCCTTCGGTCATCCCGAAAATGAAATCCAGGTAGACGGGAGAGTTGGTCACCTCCAGCATCATCAAAATTCCCTCAGAAGCCAACAAATGCTTTACATGTTCCAGACTTGTTTTCAGGTTCCGTGTGGCATGGATCACATCGGAAGCAATAACCAGGTCAAATGAATGAATATCAAAGCCCTGCTCTTCCGTATCCTTTTCAATATCCAATAATTTGTAGTGCACAAAGGGATACCTGGCAAACCGTTGCTGCGCTTTCAGCATGAACATATGGGAAACATCCGTATAGAAGTATTCGGTCCTTCCGGCAGGAAGCAAAGGCAATACAGCCTGGGTCATCCCACCTGTTCCTGCTCCGATTTCAAGAATGCGCAGGGTCTGGTCGTCCGGTACACGGTTCACCAGTTCTGAAACCACCCTGGCAGCAAGGTCATTGTATTTTTTGAAAGCGAAACCTTCCACATAGTATTTAACAATCAGATCCCACTGATCCTCCGGGAAGATCAGCTGGATAGGGTCCACCGTTCCGGTCAGAACACCTGCGATCTCCGGTCCGCAACGACCCAGAAGGGTTGTCTCGTGACGAAACTGGGGAAACTGCTGATTGATTTCACCGATCCAGCTTTTTACATCCCTGAAGTCGGGCGTTTCGATCACCCTGAATGCCTCCTGTTCACCCTCCACAATTCCGGCATCCTTCAGCAATTTGAAAATATGGTAAAAAAGACGTTGATGCTCACTAACTACTCCGAAGTCCCTGATCAGCTCTTTCACATTGATCTTTGTTCCTTTGGTAAAATCCATACCCATTTCTCTGAGGGCGTGACAGATGTATGCAATGGTGAGCCTGTACTGCCCCGGCTCGTAAAGGTCATAGTATTCGGCTTGTTCGGGCCGTGAATTGATCTCATTGATGGTCTCATTTACCTGGGTTCTGATGGTATTGGGTGAAGGAAGGTATTTTCCCGGGTTGCGCACCAATTCCTGGTCCGCCCTGGATTTCATGTTCCAGTTGTATTCGTAAAACCATTTCTCCTGATCTCCTGAGTTCTCTCCCCTGGAACCTTTCAGATACTGTGAGCGGAAGCCCTGGAATTCTGCCATTAACTCTCCGGCTTCATTGAAGATCCAAAGTTCTCCAAGGGCATATTCATCGGTCCACTCCCTGAGCCTGCCATGGACGAACATTGTAAAGGAGCCGGCTTTCCTGTGGAATTTGATCCGGTCGATATGAACGGGTACATAGACACCCATTTTACGGCTGGAATCCTTTCCCGTGTTGAATATTCCGAAAACAGTCTGGAAACAGCTGTCCAGCACACCGGGGTGAAGATTGTACTGGAAAAACTCCGAACGGATGCTTTCATGCACCTCGATCTCGCTGAAGGATTCCCATGCCTTCTCGCTTCTCCACAGCTGTTTGATGGCCCTGAAGGTAGGGCCCAGGTATAGTCCGCTTTCCAGCAGCTCATCATGGAGTGCCTTTACCGGGACGGGTGTGGTAATCCGGTCACGGATATCCTGGAAATTTACCTCGATGGATCTGAACGAATCCCTGATATGATTCATCCTTCCCCTGGAGCACATTGTCCATGAAGCATTTTCACTTCGCGGTTTAGAATAGATAAAATAGTCTCCTCCGTCATGGGAAATATCCATTTGAATATGAATGGGCTCTCCCGAATCGGGAAGAAACAGGGCATTTTCAAAATGGAGGTCTTCCAGGAATTCAAATCTCTCCCCGAAGGAAGCCAGTCCGGCAGATATGGCCAGTTCCACATGTCCGGCCCCCGGGTAAACAATGGGTCCCTGTACTTTGTGGTCACCGATATAAGGGTGGGACCTGAGATCAAGGTTAATCTCCCAGATGATGTTGTGGGTCTCCCGCTGAGAAACAGTTTTGCGCTTTAAATGGGGATGAACAAAAACGCCCAGTCGTTCCGTCCGGCCTTCTTCAGTTTCCAGCCAGAACCGTTCCTTTTGCCAGGGATATGCCGGTAGTCGAACGAACCTGGGTTCCTGGAAGAGTGCCTTCCAGTCCAGTTTGCAACCCCAGGTGTGGAGCGTTCCCGCAGAGCAGAGGAAGGTACGCTTCTCCTCCTCCTGTCTCCTGATGGAGGGGATGACCAGGCCGTTCTTCTTTCGGGCTTCAAGCAGGTCATTGATCCCCAGAGCATGAATGGGGTGGGGGCCCAGTTCAATGAAGGTATCAAAGCCATCATTGATCATTTCATCAATGGCACTTGTGAAACTTACTGTTTCACGGACATTGCGGTACCAGTATTTGTTATCCAGCTTTTTACCTTCCATGGCCATTCCCGTGACGGTTGAATAGAACGGGATCACGGTGGCTGAAGGTTTCAATGACCTGAGTGAATCCAGAAGCTCTTCTTTGAGCGGTTCCATGTGGTGACAATGAAAAGGAACATTGATCTGCAGCATCCTGTTGAATACATCTTTTTTCTCAAGTTCCACTGAAATCTGCTCAATGACATCTGTATCTCCAGCCAGGGATACCATGGCAGGCCCGTTTACCGCAGCGATGGATACTTTGTCCTCCCGGCCCCGGATCAGTGCGGTAGCCTCTGCGGTGGTTAATCCAGCTGCGAGCATCCTTCCTTTGTCTGTAGCCTTGAACTGGATGCGGCTTCGGTGGAATATAAGCAGAACTGCCTGTTCAAGGGTGAGGGCTCCTGAGGCATAGGCAGCCGGAACCTCGCCGATACTGTGCCCAACCACTCCCGAAGGTTGAATTCCTAGCGACTTCCACATTTCAAACAGGGCGATCTGAATGGCAAAAATGGCAGGTTGTGCGATGTTTGTTTCGCTAATGCGGGAGGTCTTCTCATCTCTGGTAAGTTCCCCGATCAGTGACCAGTCGGCGTGTTTGCCAAGAAGCGCATCCAGTTTGTGCATGGTTTCCCGGAACAGGGATTCGTTTTCCAGAAGCTGCCTCCCCATGGCCCACCACTGGGGTCCCTGACCCGAGAAAACAAAAGCAATTTTATCCCTGGATTCATTTCCTTTTCCTTCAGAGATTTCGTTGAGTGTTTCCCCGTCCAGATACTTTTGAAGATGGTCTGCCATCTCTTTTTTCGTTCCGCCCACCACTGTCAAACGGTTGTTGTGGTGTGTCCGACGGACCGCTGAAGAGTAACAGATATCTTCCAGGGAAGATTTATTGTTTTTATCCCTGAAATAGTGGATGTATTTTTCTGTCAGTTCCCGAAGGGCCTGTGGATCCCTTGCAGAAATTACGCAAATAGTGAGCTTTTCTTTCTTTTTCTTTTTGGATACCTGTTCTTTCGGCAGGCCTTCGAGCACCACATGTACATTGGCACCACCGAAGCCGAAATTATTTACTCCCCCGTAAATGCTGCCATTTTTCTCTTCTTCCCATTTCACAGGAACAACAGGTACCTCAAGGTTCAATGCATCGAAAGGAATATTGGGGTTTGGCTTCTTAAAATGGATGTTTGGCGGGATCATCCTGTTTTGCATGGCCAGGGCCAGTTTGATGATTCCTGCTATACCCGAGGCTGGCTCAAGGTGTCCGATATTGGATTTCACGGAACCAATAAAGAATTTTCCTTCCCGGTTGCTTCCTACCACACTCCCGATCGATCGGGCTTCAATAGGGTCACCTACAAAAGTTCCGGTTCCGTGGGCTTCCACATATTTCACCAGCCGGGTATCCACGCCCGCATCCTCGTAGGCCATTTTGATCATCTCCATCTGAGCATCCCCGCTGGGTACAGAGATCCCTTTGGTGGCCCCATCCTGGTTCACACCGGATCCCCTGATGGTTGCATAGATCAGGTCACCGTCTTTCAGGGCGCGCGATAGGGGTTTGATAATAATCACACCGGCACCTTCACTCCGGATGTATCCGTTGGCCCGGGAGTCGAAGGCATAACATATTCCATCCGGTGAGAGAAATCCTCCTTTGGAAAAACCCATCTGTGGTTCGGGCTTCAGGATGGCGTTGGTACCACCGGCAAAGGCAAGATCGGCGTCATTTTCCCATATGCTCCGGCAGGCCAGGTGAACAGCGTTCAGTGATGATGAACAGGCAGTGTCAAGGGCCATACTCGGGCCCTTCAGATTATAGAAGTACGAAATTCTGTTTGCCGTGATACAGAGGGCTGATCCCAGGTTGGTGTGGGCACCGATATTGATCTGTTCACCAGGGGAGTTTTGAATATCACCATAATCGTGGGATGAGATGCCAATAAATACCGATGTACGGGAGCCATCAAGGTCGCTGAAGGTGAGCCCTGCATCTTCAATGGCCGCATAGGAGAGCTCAAGAACCATTCTTTGCTGCGGATCCATCCTTGAGGCCTCCATGGGAGAAATACCGAAGAAGGAAGCATCGAATTTGTCAATATCCCTGATGAATCCACCCCTTTTAACACTTATTTTACCGGCTGTTTTAAAGTCAGGAGCAAATTTGGCATCGGCATTCCAGCGGTCGGGAGGGATATCAGAGAGGCCATCACCGCCGTTGATGATCAAATCCCAAAACTCTTCAGGTGCGTTCACGTTACCCGGAAACCTGCACCCCATCCCAATAATTGCCAATGGTTCTTTAGCTTTTTTCATCTTTTGTCCGCTTCTTTGGTTACACAATCAATTGCACCTGAATTAAGCACAACTAATCAAGACTAAATGTTAAAAAACATATAAAAAAATCTTATCGGACATAATATCTTTAGTCGGCCACTGGGGGTCCAATCACAAATCATTAAAACAGATAAGCATGAAACGCAGGAGTTTTCTAAGCAATGTGTTGCTTACATCAGGTTCTCTGGTCATAGGAACGGCTTGCAGCCGGAAAATTGAGCCGGTTTCGGCCGGGACGGAACCAGGTAATAAAGCAGCTCTCTCCGAAAACGGGAATGCCATTTTAGAACCAGCCAGAGAAATCCCTGTCCTTGCCGAAACAGATGTCCTGGTCATCGGAGGCGGACCGGCAGGAACTGCTGCTGCGATTGCCGCCAGCCGGACCGGTGCAGAAACCTTCCTTGTGGAACGTTATAATCATCTGGGAGGCCTCTGGACCGGCGGATTGGTGCTGCCTCTGCTTTCAACCCATGCGGTTGACAAAAATCACAAAACCAGACAGGTAATATATGGTGTCGGGGGTGAAATGTCCCAAAGGCTGAAAGACCTGGGTATGTCCATCAGTGAAGTGAACCCGGTTGTGGATCCCGAAGCCGCAAAGTATGTGCTTGATGAGATGATTATCGAAGCAGGCGTGAAGATGCTTATATCACACATGGGCTGCCAACGTGATCATGGAGGGGAACACCATCAGGGGGGTTTTTGTTGAGAGCAAGTCCGGCAGGATGGCCATCCTTGCGAAAGTTGTGGTGGATTGCACCGGCGACGGGGATATCTTCCATTGGGCCGGAGAGAAGTACGATGAGATGCAATATCACATTGGTTTGGTCCACCGATTGGGCAATACAGACCGTATCGATCTCAGTAAAGCGGGAAATGTCGAAATGGAAATAGGCGATCCAACACCCGTACCGGGTGTACACTGGGTGAACATGCACGGGCAGGACAAGCAGGATGCCCTGGATGTGCTGAACCTCTCGCGCCTTCAGCTGGAATATCGCCGGGAAATATGGGAGAGCGTGCAGAAAATACGGCAGACTCCGGGCCATGAAAAGGTATTCCTACTGGATACCGCATCACAACTGGGCGTTCGCGCATCCAGGATCGTGGAAGCCGAATACAGGCTGACACTGGAGGATACCATGACCTATAAATCATTTGATGATGCCATCGGGGTCAGTGGTGCCTGGACAACCATGCTTTATAAGGGGAAAAGAGTACCCAGAGAGGAACGCCCTCTCTGGCAGATCCCGCTTCGCTCCCTGATCCCGAAAAAAACGGAGAATCTGCTGGTGGCGGGACGCTGTTTTTGTTTTGAACCTGAACTGGTGGAAGATACCCGTATCATCGGAACCTGCCTGATTACGGGTCATGGCGCCGGAGCAGCAGCGGGCCTTGCTGTAAAGGAAGGTGAACCGGTAAGAAACCTGGACACGGACAAACTCAGGGGAGTGCTGTTGAAGCAGGGCGCATGGCTTGGATAAAGAGGATATTCAGCAAGGGGAGTTTAAGGGGAGTAGCTCTCCTGGCAGCCACCCTGTTTGCTCTCCCCCTTGGATGGGGCGGATTCACCGGGTGGACCCTGTGGCTCAGTCCCTTTGTGATGCTGAATTCTGTATTTGTTCTGAAATCTCTTGTCTGGCTCAACGGCCTTGCCGTGATTACCCTAGTTTTCATTTTCTTGCGGAAAAGGTGGTTTTGCCAAAAAATTTGCCCTGTCGGCTGGGGCTGCGACCTGATTTCATCGCAACAGGAAGGGCAGGGGAGTCTCCATAAAAAAGATACCGCCTGTGGGAAAATGGCTGGCCATAGGGTCTCTGGCGGCTGCACTTGCCGGAATCCCCCTCTTTATTCTGCTTGATCCCATGTCAGTTTTCAATGGGTTTTTCATGATTTTCTCAGGTGAGCTGTCCATTCCCGTTGTGCTCTCTTTGTTGGGATTGCCCCTTCTTCTGGCCATCAACATACCATTCCCGGGAATATGGTGCACAAAACTCTGCCCTCTGGGCGGGCTGCAGGATGAAGTTACCTCGGTTAAAAATGTGATTCTCAACAAACCGGTAAAGGAGAAACGAATCAAAACCATGGTAGCCACTGGCAGGCGTTTGTTCCTGGTCTCGGGAGCTGGTCTGCTGGGAGCCTTGCTTTTGCCCTCTTTTATAAAGCCGGCCGGAAAGAAATTCCTTCAGCCCCCGGGATCGGTGCCGGCGGATTTGTTTAATACCCTTTGCCTCCGGTGCGGCAACTGTATCAAGTCCTGCCCCACAGGAATACTGAGACATCACATGGACCCTCAAAACAAGCTTTCATGGATGGTTCCTGAGATCAGCTACATCAACAGCTATTGCCTTGAGAATTGCAATACCTGCAGCCGGGTCTGTCCGAGCGAGTCCATCACCCTGTTTGGAAAGGATGCCAAAAGCTGCCTGTTCATCGGCTCCGCAAAAATAGAACTTGAAAACTGTCTTCTGGCAAAGAATAACGAATGTGACCGTTGCAAAGCGGTTTGCTCCTATAATGCCATCAGGATTGAAAAAACCGAAGGATCCATCCAGATGCTGCCTGCAGTGATTGAGGATCGATGTGTGGGCTGCGGTGCCTGTGTGGTGGTATGTCCCCCGCGGGTGATTGAGGCAATTTCGGATTAAAGTGAATCACCTATGCCAAAATATGTTGATTGTTTGTTTTGTGACGGTTACTTTCCGATACAAAAATTCTTAAAGATGTTGCCGAGGATCTCGTCGGTGGTGACTTCACCTGTGATCTCTCCCAGGTAGTGGAGGGCTTCGCGAATGTCCTGAGCCAGCAGGTCGGAGGGAAGGGCAGAGGTGAGCCCCTCAGAGACCCTTGAGAGGCTTTCGGCTGCGGATTTCAGGGCGTTGAAGTGTCTGATGTTGGAGATGACCACATCCTGATGTTTGATACTGCCGATATTGACAATATCAAGCAGAAGGCTGGTTAACCCGGGGATGTTTACCCTTCGTTCGGCTGAAATGGAGATGATATGCTCATTCTTTTGCAGTAAAATCCTTTTTTCCAGATCCTTCATCCGCTTCTGTGGGATCCGGTCAGTTTTATTTACTACTAAAACCACATTCTTTTCCCCGCCGGTGATCTGTTTCCGGATTGCCTGCAACGATTGCTGGATGATTTCCGGATCATCGCTGGCTTCGGTGAGCAACAGAACAATGGAAGCCTGTTCGATTTTCTGATAGGTTTTTCGTATGCCCAGATTCTCTATGGTATCTGCCGTTTCCCGGATACCGGCGGTATCGATGAAACGGAATTTGATTCCCTCCAGGTTGATGGTGTCTTCGATGGCATCCCTGGTGGTGCCTTCTATGTCGCTGACTATTGCTCGTTCCTCATCCAGGATGGCATTCAGCAGGGTAGATTTCCCCACGTTGGGACGGCCGATGATGGCCACCGGGACACCATTTTTTAATACATTCCCCAAACGAAAAGAGCTGAGCAACTCCGTAATTAATGAGGAAATTTCCTTTACCAGCCTGATCAGCTCTTTCCGGTCGGCAAATTCTACTTCCTCTTCGCTGAAGTCCAGCTCGAGTTCGATCATGGAGATAAAGTGAAGCAGCTGGTCGCGCAATGACTTCAGCTTATCAGAGAATCCCCCCCTAAGCTGTTGCAGGGCAACCCGGTGCGCTCCTTCTGATTCTGCTGTAATAAGGTCCGCCACTGCTTCAGCCTGGGATAGATCCATTTTTCCGTTTAGAAAGGCCCTCTGGGTGAACTCACCCGGCCTGGCCGGCCTGGCCCCATGAGCCACCAGCAGTTCAAGTATCCTTTGCTGGATATAGGTTGAACCGTGGCATGAGATCTCAATGGAATCCTCTCCTGTATAGGAGTGGGGCGATCTGAAAAGGCTTACCAGAACTTCATCCACAACCTTTTCTCCCTCCAGGATGGTGCCCAGGTGAATGGTATTAGGGGCCTGAAGGGATAAAATTTTTCCGGAAGTTGCAGGATGAAAGAGCTTTTCCACAATGGGAAAACTTTCTGAACCGCTGACCCTGATCACAGCAATTGCGCCACTTCCATGGGTGGCCGGAGCACATATGGTTGATGGGTATTCCATGGTTCAATCCCACCTTATGTGCCTTTCAACTTATATATCACCTCAATGGTAATTTCATGATGGGGTTTTTCAACAACAAAGGAACACTCTTCAAATTTGGGTGCGGTGATGCCAACCTTAGGATTTCGAGAAAAACCGAATCCTTCCCGTGGTATCCCCATAAATTTGTCCATTTTAAGGTTGGCGTCCTCATCATCCATCATCGTAATCGCATAGGTACCGAATGGAAGGTTTTCATACTTCACAGTCAGGCAGCTATCATTTATACTCTCCTTGCTCCAGTTAGGCTCTATATCCGGGTTTTTGTGCCACCCACTCGGATTCTTATAAAGGCCAATAGCGACGATACCTTTGTTATTCCTTAATCCTTTAAAGGTAATCTCAAGGGTGGCTACCGGGTTAACCTGGGAACAGAGTTCAGGTGTGCCAAGTGAAGTCAGAAAAATCGCTATCAGAAATATTTTTCTCATTATTTTTCGAGATAGGCTACTGTAAAATAGGATGCATCTGTCGCGGTTACCTCAACCTGCCTCATGATCATTTCAGAACTACGGTTACTACCATGGTTCAGGGCATACATATTGGTAACCATGTATGATCCACTCTCATCCATTTTTTTAAACTCCTTATTAGAAATGGTCTTGAACAATTCGTCGTCAAAATCAAAATAGTCTATCTGGTAAACAAGATAGCTATTTTTATCAATCCAGGATATTGATTTGGAATAACCATACTGATCCTCCATCTCAGTGGAAACGGGGATGGATTCAATCTTATTGTAAAGCTTCCCCTCCAGTTCCTCTTCCCCTGTAATGGCATAAGTAAAATCTTCCAGTCCCGGAGCAGTCATATTGGCATTGGAGAATTCGCTTCCCATGAAGCTTTTGCTTTTTTCGTTGCTGACAATCCTTCTTGTTTTTCTCAGTGCAGGCAGGTATATCCACATATCATCTGATTTTTCCGGATAGTCGAAGATCAATATTCCGGTCCCCTTCACGTCGGCCGGTGAAAGAAACTTGATGATCCTTTTTTCTGTACCATCTGGCAAAGACATGGAAGCCATCGTATTTTCCCTGATCCTCTGATTTCCTTTGGAGTCAGTGATGGTCAGGGTTGATATGGCCTCAAATGAGCTAACCTTCATCACATCATTACTCCTTTTGATAATCGTTTTGGCATCCTGGGCACTGGTACTGACCAGGGTCAGCAAGGCCAGCAAAAATACCATGGCAATCCTTCTAAGCACCCTGATCTGTTTACTCTTTTCTTTAATGACTTTCCCATCGAAATCCTCGGTTCGGCTAAGTTCCGGTTCAAGGAATTTAAACCTGAACCTGATGACCAATGCTGGAATAATAAATAGGGCACCAGCCAGACAACTGAAAATGGAAACCACGACAAGTACCCCAAAAAATCGAATGGGGCTGAAGGAGGAGATAATCAGGACCACGAAACCGATGATTACAGACAGGGCATTAAAGATAATACCCCTTCCGGTGGTGTTAATGGTCATCAGTACCGCCTCTTTAGGCAAAAGATTTCGCTGCCTTTCCTCCTTGTAGCGCCAAAGGAAGTGGATGGTGTAATCAACACCGACACCGATCATAACCGATGAGAGCAGGGCCGTGGCCACATCGAGTTTGATCCCTGTAAGTCCCATCAGACCGAAGAGTACCAGAATGGATACGGTCAGGGGTATGATTCCGAGGAGACCTGCCCAGACAGATCGGAAAATGAGTGAAACCAAAATAATGATCACCACCATGGCAATACCAAGTGAGCGATATGTGCCTTTGAGTACGATATTGGCCAGTTCAGACCGTATGTATCCATTGCCTCCGATGGCCGTGATGGAAGGATCAACAGCCTTGTATTTTTCGAGGGTTTCAATAATCCCTGTTACCGTCTCATTGTTGGCATCGTTAATGCGGATTATCATGTGGGCATGCTCATAGTTGAAATCAACCAGCTGCTCCAGCTCTTCCGGATCGCCATTCATGTTATATAGTTCCATATATTGGGCCACTGCTTCCCTTGAGGGAGGAATCCTGTCATAGAGAGGTTCCTGAGGATCGTTCAGTGCTTTGCTGATCTCCCTGATCACTGCGGAAAAGGAGATGGTCAGATCGATTGCCTTAATCTTTTCCAGATCTTCCCTGTATCTTTCCATCCGGTTCAGGATGGCCGGATCGAGCATATCTCCCTCGAACATCACAGAAATGCTCTCTGATCCTCCAAACTTGGTGTTGATGATTTTTGCAGCCTGTTTAACTTCATGCTTTTCGGGGAAGAAGTTCTCCTCATTGGAATCTACTTCTATAAAGAAAATTCCAGCAGAGAAAAAGAGCGTAATTCCTAAGGCTACATATGGAATAATGCGGTTGTCGCCGGACCACAAAGAAGGCAAACCTGTTCAGCAGGTTCGGGTGATGGTTTCTTTTTCGTTCCCGGATCGAAGGTTTGATTTTGTGTGGTTTGAGAAGGGAGAGCAGGGCGGGTAACAGCACCAGGCTGAAGAATATCGAAAACAAGACCCCCACGCCTGCAACCAGCGCCATTTGTCGTGCAGGGATCATGGTGTGCGCCCAAAGGGAAGCGATACCCGCGATAGTGGTAATTCCGGTTAGCAAAATTGGTTTCCAGAGGGAGTGGATAATTTTAGCTGACAACTCCGGCATGGAGGTCCCGTTCCCCTCTCTGTCCATCTCCTGGTAACGGGCGATCAGATGGATCCCGTAATCGTTGGCCACCGCAATTAATAGAATGGGTACCAGGAGTGTAATGATGTAAAATTTCCATCCCAGAATGGGGAGCAGCGATAACCCCAGGAGAGCCGACATCACAACCACCAGGAAGGGAAGCCATACACCCCTCCACTCCCTGAAGACCAGGAAGAGAAATACCAACATCAGGATCAATGCAATCGGGATAAGGATAAGACCATCTCTTTTAATATCATGATCTATGGCCTGACGGAGGTAGGGGAGGCCACCGAAATATATCTTTTCAACTCCGGGATTAGCCTCCAGAATGGAGTGGATATCTGCAAAAACAGCATCTTCAGAAGCATCTTTCTCAAGGGTCAGCACTACCGATGTGGCTTCAAAATCTTCTGAAACCATTACTTCGTAAACCATGTTATTCTCCCTGATCAGTTCCCTCAATTCTTCCCTTTGTTGTTCATTCCGGGGAATTTGCAGAACAGTGGGCTCCACATACATAACCCCTTCTTCTCCATAGATGTGGTTTGATCCGAACAAGGATGAAGTCCGACGTACCCCCTCCACCCGTCCTAACTCTTTTTCAACCAGCTTCACCCTCTTCAAAGTCTCCTCGCTCAGCACATCATCGGTTTCAAATATGACCATTACCAGGTCCTGGTTGCCAAACACCTCCTCAATCCGTTCCGTATTTAACATCGAGGTCATGCTCCTGGGAAAGTAGTTTTTCAGTTCGGGATCTATTTCCAGTTTAAAAAGGAGGGTGGCGAATCCGATGGTAATCACCAAGGAAAGGCTTATGATCCACCAGCGGTATTTAATAATTTTACTATTCATGTTCTGATCTTGTTAAAATGTTAATTTAATAGAGAGGTACCCGGCATTCAGCGTCGGCCCTACCAGGTCCAGCAATGATTCTTCAGGTCCGAATAATGCGCTGTATCCCGCCGAAATATTGAGTCCATCCAGTGGCTTAAAAGCGATCCCTGGCTGAAAAACCCATTCATTCGTTGTGAGGTAACTGATCACAGGTATTGTTAATTCGATCTGGTCATGCCACAGGAACAGTTTTACAGCCAGGAAGAGGGTGTTGTAAAATTCCTCCATCTGATAATTATAGAGGCGGTTGAATGCCCCGATCTGTTCCCTGATCATCCCGTCGATTGCCTCGCCTGTGGGTGTAATCCCCTTCTGCATCAGCTGAAAGATCTGTTCCTGGCCGGCCAGCAGTGATGGTTCGGCCAAAGGTGCTGTATAGTCAATAATGTATTTACCCATAGTATCCTGCCAGTATGTTGAAATGATTTCCGCTTTTTTCAATCTCTGCAGTGTATGAAATTTCATGAAACGGAAGGTACTCGGCACTTCCGGGTGATTCAACGGTTTGCTGCCAGGCACCCTCGGCCCTGAAAATCCATGATCCTGCCGGAATGGAGAAGTCTGCACCAGCCATCCTGATTTTGTAAGCCTTCTCGAACAGGTTCAGGGCTGCCGGATCCATTGTCAGGGAATCCAGAATAAAGGAGTCATACCCGATCCCCGGCCAGTTGCTATAACCATCATACCAGTAAAGGGAAACGTCCATAAGGCTGGTAAAGAGGTTATAGTTTATACCATAACTTCCCTGGTTTAATTCAACGCCAGGATAGTCCGGATCAAGAAAGGTCACATAGGCTGGCATGGGAACCGGATCGATAAGAAGCACACTGGGTTGGAACAGGGGTTTCCACGTGGCTGTCAGTTTCATAAAACGGCCTAGGTTTAAACCTCCCTGAATACCCCAAAACCCAAGCTTCATATCATCCTCTACAGGTGACCTAACGGTTGGATCAAGGGGAGTAAGTTTGTCAACCGGGTTGAAAAAGGTTCCTTTCCCCCAGGGCGTGATCATCTTTCCGAACTTAAGCGTTAGGGGGCCCTTCCATATATCAACATAGGCTTCGCGAATTTCGGCCTGCGAGATCGTTTTCTGGAATTCTGTTCCGTACCTGAACCTGATATCAGCTTTGGCCGAGGCCCATTCCCCTGCTTTTGCATCCACCTGCAAACCTACCTGTCCATAAGCACTCTGAAGGTAATATTTGTCGGTTTCCGGAGATTGCGCGGTATAGATCACAGACCGTATGAATCCTCCCAGGGAGAGTTTGCTGCTAACTAACGTCTCGTGATTCCCGGATTGGGAGGATTCAAACAGGCCTTGTGAAGTGACGGGGGATGTCATCCAGGAGGATAACACCATTATATATAAGATTCTCGCCACTTTCCTCATCTCCATTTTTCTTAAAGGTAGATTGAGGAACTACAAATATCGTCCGTTTCACTCGGACTGGACCTATTGAATTGAAAGAATAGGTTCAGACTTGTTGGATTGAACCAACGGGATCAAAAATGATTACTTTTATGTGATGAATGCACTGATCCAATCCCAACGCCAATACTTCCTGGAGGGTTATACAATGCCTCTGAAAGCCAGAAAGGAAACACTCCGAAAACTCTACCACCTGCTGCTTGACAACGAGAAAATGCTTGCAGATGCCATTTACAGGGATTTCAAGAAGTCTTTCATGCTGACCATCGAGAATGAGTTAAGCCTGCCATATGGTGAGATTAACCACGCCCTTCGTAAATTAAACAGGTGGGCTGCACCCAGATATGCCAGGACGAACCTTGTGAATTTTCCTGCAGCAAGCCGGACCTTTCGGGTTCCCCTGGGAGTTACCCTGGTGATGGGCCCCTGGAATTATCCCTATATGCTCACAATGGTTCCGGCTATCTCGGCATTGGCTGCGGGAAATACGGTGGTTTTAAAACCCAGTGAGATCACTGCAAACTCTTCAGGAGCACTGGCCACCCTTATTAATGATAATTTCCCCAGGGAGCTGTTTTATGTGCAGGAGGGCGGGGTAAAGGAGAGCACCGAATTGCTCAGCCAAAAGTTTGATAAGATTTTTTTTACCGGAAGTACCGAGGTGGGCAGGATTGTGATGAAAGCAGCAGCAGAGCATCTTACGCCAGTTACTCTGGAACTGGGGGGAAAGAATCCTGTTATTATAATGCCAGGATGCAACCTCAGTCTTGCAGCTAAAAGGCTCACATGGGGGAAATTTCACAACAATGGAATGGCATGTGTATCGCCAGACCAGATCTATGTACATGAATCAATCAGCGAGGAACTGATTGCCCGGATAAGAGAGAACATCCCAAAAATATTTGGAGAGGATCCCCGGCAGAGCCCGGCACTTCCCAGGATTGTCAATGAGAAGCATTTTGCGAGGATAAAGGCCCTGATTGAACCGGAAAAGGTTGTGGCCGGGGGGGATACTGATCCAGTGGATCTTTATATTGCCCCAACAGTTATGGCGGGGGTTCAGCCCGGGGATGCCATCATGCAGGAGGAGATTTTCGGTCCGGTAATGGCACTTCTTACCTATACTGATCTTGAAAAATTGGTACAAACCCTTAAGCAGCAACCATCGCCGCTGATGCTTTATATCTTTACGGGTGATGTAAGGAAAGCAAAAAAACTGGCAAGGGATATTCCATCGGGCGGAGCCATGATCAACGATGTGATCCTGCAATTTGTCAACATGGACACACCATTTGGGGGAGTGGGGGAATCGGGGATGGGGAGTTACCATGGAAAGACCGGGTTTGACGCTTTCAGCCAGCAAAAAACGGTGATTCGGAAATTCAACTTCTTTGAACTCTTTTTGAAGTATCCCCCTCACTATAATTTTTACCTCACTGTGTACAGGTCTTTACTTGGCAAGTCTTTCAGGAATCTGTGGCGGTAGCCGAGCGCAGATATTCACTGGGGGTCTGACCTGTCCTTTGTTTGAAGATGGTATTAAAACTGGATTTGCTGTTAAATCCGGCATCGTAGGCGATGGCAAGAATAGTCAGATGTTTGTAGGAAGGGTCGATCATTCGTTTTTTCACCTCCTCGATCCTGTATTCATTCACAAGGGTATAAAAATTTTTTCCCAGGTGTTCATTGATGACTTCTGAAAGGAAATGCCGGGGAATTTTTAACTGTTCCGACAGATCGAAAATGGTCAGCTCCCTGTCTTTGTAAGGTTTCTCCTTTTCCATGTGATCCTCCAGCATTTTGATATACCTTGCTATATCCTTCTTTTTCAGACCGGAACGGGCATATTTTTTCTGTTCAAGCTCCTGGGATTCATGTATAATTTTAGGATCATGCACTTTGACCACCTCTTCAAAAATGCTGGGTTGTTGGAATCCAAAAATGGTAAAGAGAAAAGTAAGGATTGTAAGCCCGATAAATGAAGTCTCATAGGGATCAAATGGCATAAAACCGACCATTATATCCACACCACCAAATATGAACATGACTACGTATCCTGTATAAAAGGTGATGGAGAGCCCCTTAAGCCACTGCAGTGTAATCTTCCCTGATGAGTAGCTGACCAGTTCCATTAGCCTCCTTTGGTGACCTCTGATCTCAATAAAAGTGGCCACCGAGTAGGCAGATATGGATACGAAGAAAGTAATTGCATAAACAATCCTGAAGGATATGAAGCGATCGCGGACCAGGAACCCGTGTGTTCCGTTCATCACCGGCTCATCCATAAAAACCAGGGAAGCGATCAGGAACAGGAAGAATGGTGAAAAATGCCACAGGTACCTTGGATTAAAAGAGGGGTTTTCGCTTGTCATGAAGCGGGCATACAGCAACAGCAAAGGACCATAGGTATAAGGAAGGATTCTAATGGTGTAGAGATCCAGCAAGGATTCATTTAACAGAACAATGACCATTTCAGCGCAGATAAGAAGCAACCATGCAGCCAGGATCTGGTTGGCCATCATCCGCGGCTTTTTCAATGCGATCAGGATTCCTGCGACCAGGGTTTGAGATATACCGATATAGAGGATTGCTTCCACACCTAAAAGTAAAGATATTTTGTTTTGTATTCAACTACTTTATTTTACTTTTGAGGGAATTTAAAAACCCCAAGAGCCATCCATATGAGCGTACTGTTAGATAAGCATTCCAGAGTAATTGTGCAGGGATTTACAGGTAGTGAAGGGACCTTTCATGCAACTCAGATGCTGGAATACGGAACCAATGTAGTGGGGGGGGTAACCCCTGGGAAAGGCGGCCAGGAACATCTTGGTAAACCTGTATTTAATACAGTCCATGAGGCAGTTGAGAAAGCAGGGGCTGATACTTCTGTGATCTTTGTCCCCCCTGCCTTTGCAGCCGATGCCATTATGGAGGCTGCTGATGCAGGTATTCGACTGGTGGTTTGCATCACCGAAGGAATTCCAACTTCGGATATGATCAGGGTGAAGGAATACCTTTCTCATCGGGAGACCAGGCTTATCGGGCCAAACTGCCCTGGAATTATTACTCCTGGTCAGGCCAAGGTGGGCATTATGCCCGGGTTCATTCATCAGGAGGGTGTAATTGGAATTGTATCCAGGTCAGGGACACTCACCTATGAAGCCGTGGACCAGGTCACCAAAACAGGTTTGGGACAGTCGACCTGTATCGGTATCGGTGGAGATCCCATTATCGGAACCACAACCAGGGATGCTGTTCAGCTCCTGATGGAGGACGAGCAGACAAAAGGAATTATAATGATCGGAGAGATCGGTGGTAGCATGGAGGCTGAAGCCGCAGCATGGATCAAAGAGCACGGAACCAAACCGGTGGTTGGATTTATTGCCGGTCAGACTGCACCCAAAGGAAGACGAATGGGGCATGCCGGGGCCATTATTGGAGGGAAGGCCGATACTGCTGAAGCAAAGATGAAGATTATGGAAGAGTGCGGGATCACAGTGGTGGTGTCACCTGCTGAGATTGGAAAGAAGATGGCTGAACTTTTAAAAACATTCTAAATAGAAATCTATGGACTTACTGAAAGGAAAAGTTGCAATTGTTACAGGTGCCGCCAGGGGAATAGGCCGGATGATCGCCCTTAAATTTGCTGAAGAGGGTGCCAATGTGGCTTTTACCGATCTGAGCAGGGATGAGAATATGGAATCGCTTGAAAGAGAACTTTCCAAAATGGGAATAAAGGGTAAGGGTTATGTTAGCGATGCAAGTAATTACGAACAAGCTCACCAGGTGGCTGACCAGGTAGTGGAAGATTTCGGTAAGATTGATATACTGGTGAATAATGCAGGTATTACGCGGGATACCTTGCTCATGAGAATGGATGAAGAGATGTGGGATCTGGTGATAAGGGTTAACCTGAAATCGGTATTCAATTTCACCAAAGCTGTTCAGAGGTATATGCTTAAAGCCAGGACCGGGTCTATCATCAATATGAGTTCGGTGGTAGGCGTAAACGGGAATGCCGGTCAGGCAAACTATTCGGCTTCAAAAGCAGGAATTCTGGGATTTACAAAATCTGTTGCCAAGGAACTGGGTTCAAGGAATGTTCGTTGTAACGCCATCGCTCCCGGGTTCATTATTACCGATATGACCGGGAAACTTCCCGAAAACGTTAAGGAAGAATGGATCAAAAGCATTCCGTTGAAAAGAGGAGGACTACCTGAAGATGTGGCCAATGTATCCATTTTCCTTGCATCCGAACTCTCCTCTTATATGACTGGTCAGACCCTGCAGGTTTGTGGTGGTATGAGCGTTTAAGTTACTTCTTCACATTGAGAGCATGTCTCATAGGTGCAGGACTGGGATTGCTGTTACACGGCTGTGCCGGGATATACAATGTGGTTGAATTTGAGGTGCTTGAACCTGCAACTGTAACTCTTCCAGCGGAGATAAGTCAGATTATCGTTCTGAACAGGGCTCCGATTACCCTGGATGCTTTCGAACCCAAGGATGTAGAAGGATTGGAAAAAGAGCATCTGGTTATCCTCGACACCCTGATTGTGAAGAGCATTCAGAGGGGATTACTGAATGTTTTCAGAGAATCTCCAATAGAAAGGTTTCATCAGCCCATCTGGGTGGATGATAGGAGAATGGATAACAGGATGCTTGAGGATCTGGTACTTACAAAGCGTGAGGTAGATGAAATCTGCAGGGAGAATGGGGGCGATGCCATCCTTGGTCTGGAGTCGTATTCCATGGATTATCAGGAACATGTTCAGTCTTTTTCGGATTCCTATTTCACTGCAACCAAGTATTATCAGATCTCCAATATCATTAAATGGAATATATACCTGCCGGGGAGTCCAAGACCCTTTGACAGCTATACCATGGTGGATACTCTCTATTTTACTGAAATCCAGGATGGTGAGGTGATCAGGCGTTTTTCCACTGCTCAGATGCTTATAGAATCATTCTATAAAAGTGGCATGAGGTACGGAAGGTACCTGGTTCCTGTCTGGAACCGGACGTCGAGAAACCTATACAAGGGTAAAGAGGAAGAATTAAGACACGCTTCAAAACTTACCGACAAGGGCGACTGGGATCAGGCCTACGAGATCTGGGAGGCGTTGAGTGAGTCAAAGGATCGTACTTCCGCAGCAAAAGCACTTTACAACATGGCTGTTTTTTATGAACTCGAGGACCAGTTGGATTCGGCCAGCCGCCTGGTCGATGAGGCATTGAAACTTGACACCCTTGATCTGATCAGGTCGTATAAAGAGGAGATTGACACAAGGATCCTGAACCGGGGAGAGTTATTTAAACAGGTGAGGTAGTGCTCATTGCGAATTGTTAAAGTGTAAAAAATGATGGAGATGGTAATGTATAATACAATTTTTTGGGTGATGATCGGGGTACTCTTGTTCGGGTACCTGCTTGAGCAGGGGCTGGACCGGCTGAATCTTAAATATACCCTCCCTGAGCTACCCGAAGAATTGAAGGGAATCTTCGATGAACAAGAGTACCGCAGAAGCCAGCTTTACAAGAGAGACAATACAAGGTTTTCATTTATAACCAGTACACTGAGCCTTCTGTTTATGGGACTTTTGTTTTTCCTGGGTGGTTTCGGATGGCTGGACCGTTGGCTCTCCCTGCTCATCACCAATTATATCCTTTTTGTATTAATATTTTTTGGCATTCTCGCTTTGGCAGGAGATATTCTGACCATCCCGTTTGCCCTCTACAGCACATTTGTGATTGAAGAGAGGTATGGTTTTAACCGGACCACCATAAAGACTTTTGTCCTGGATAAGTTGAAAGGATGGATTCTCGGTGGGGTTATCGGAGGCGGATTGCTGGCGCTGATCACCTGGATCTATATGCTGACCGGTCCGATGTTCTGGATTATTGTGCTTGGTGTGGTTACACTCTTTTCGGTTTTTATGAATATGTTCTATTCCAACCTGATTGTTCCGTTGTTCAATAAGCAGACACCATTGCAGGAGGGCTCACTGAGGTCAAAGATTGAGGATTTTGCACAAAGGGCTGATTTCAGGCTTGATAATATCTTTATGATGGACGGTTCCAAGCGCTCCAGCAAGGCCAATGCCTATTTCACCGGCCTTGGTCCAAAAAAGAGAATTGTACTGTTCGACACCCTGGTTAATGATCTTAGCGAAGAGGAGATTGTGGCAGTCCTGGCGCATGAAGTGGGACATAATAAGAAAAAGCACACCATAACCGGACTGGTCCTGTCAGTGATTCAGACGGCAATTACCCTCTTTCTCTTTTCGCTTTTTGTGGGTACGGACAGTTTTGCGGTGGCCCTTGGCGGTGTTGAGGCTTCCTTTCACCTGGGCCTGATTGCCTTTGGAGTTCTTTATTCCCCCATCTCCACCTTGCTTGGTCTGGTTACCAATATGATATCCAGGAGGCATGAATACCAGGCCGACCGCTATGCCAGGGAGAAATACAATGGTGAAGATCTCATCTCCTCACTGAAAGTCCTCTCAAAGAACAATCTGAGCAACCTGACTCCCCATCCGGCCTATGTCTTTTTTCACTATTCCCACCCGCCTCTTCTGCAGCGAATCAGGGCGCTGCGGGCAAAATCATGATTTACAATTTAAAACTATTGAGAAAGTACTTCCTGCTCCTAATTTACTTTCGACAGAGATCTGCCCTCCCTGCGCTTCGATAAACTCTTTGCTTATGGCCAGGCCAAGTCCGGTGCCCTCTTTTTCAGTATCGGGCACTTTAAAGTATCTGTCAAATATCTTATTTTTGTATTTAGGGTCTATTCCCTGACCTGAATCAGTCAAGGATATTTTTACACGATTCCCTGTTTGAAGAATAGAAATTTTTATATTGGAATGATCATAAGAATAATGAATTGCGTTTGAAATAAGATTGGTAAACACCCATGCTGTTTTTTCACTATCCATAAGTACTTCAGGAAGTTCTGAAGGATAATCCTCTATGAATTTAATATTTCTTTGGTCTGCCATTGGTTTATTTGTTTGAATGGCGTATTGTATGGTGTCTTTCAAATTGGAAGGCATTATTTTTAACTGGATTTTACCTGTTTCAATTTGGGTGAAGTTCAATATCTCCGACACCAATCTCAAAAGCGTATTTGTATCATCTTCACAACTTCTGATTAATTCACGCTGTTCATCGTTAAGTGTGCCGGTTTTTTCATTTTCAAGTAATTGCAGACTTAATTTAATTGCCGAGATGGGAGTTTTTAATTCATGTGAGACTGTAGCAATAAAATGAGTTTTTGCTAAATCAAGTTCCATGAATTTTGTAATATTCTTTAAAATGATCACATAGCCCAATATGTGTTCATCTTTTTCATTTTGAGTAGTATAGGAGATATTTTGAATTTCCTTTTCAAAAAAGATATCCTTTTCATTTTCTTTGATCTGGATTTTTGAAACTGTATTATCTAATAGTGAATTTGTTTTCCTTCTCAGGTTCTATTATGATCAGTTTGCCCATCAATTCATTTTCATTTGCAATTTCAAGAATGTTCTCACCAATTAAATTCCTGCCTTCAAGTCCCGCTATTTTCAAAAATTCTTTATTGGTCAATGTGATTTTCAAATTGATATCAAATCCAATGATTGGAAACTGAATTTTATTTAACAGGGTTTCTGTAATCTTCCTTTCAGTTAATAATTTTGAAATATTACTTTTATTATATTCTTCAAGTTTCTGAGCCATTGTATTGAACGATTTTGCGAGTTCTCCAAACTCACCATGACTTTCAAAACTTACTCTTTGTGTGTAATCATTGCCGGAAATCTGTTTTATACTGCTCGTCAATTCACTGATCGGTTTTGAAATATTCCCCGGCAGAAGAATGAAAAGCAACAGTGAAATCAGGAAGCAGAAAAAACTGATGAAGCTTATTAATAAGATGGATTTTTTAGCAGTTTGTGCTGCAATAGTACTTTTTCTCTCTATCGCATTCAAATTCATTTCCCAGATTTCAAATAAACAGGACTGTACATCTGCCAAATAGGTTTCTTCTCCCGGATTCTTTTTAAGTTGTTGAAAGCTTTCCGATAATTTTTCTGTTAATGCTTCTTCACCGACTTCAGTAATGTTATTTTTTTGTTTTAGAAGATAGGCTTCAAATGCATTAAATGCATCCTCATCCTGATAAATTTCTGAAAGGATTCTCAGCATGTTTTGGGTGTAGCCAATAGTCTCTTTATTATCCTTGATGATATTTTCGGAAGCTATAGCCAGTAAATTAATCTGTTTTACAGAAAAAAAAGACAAGAGAATAATTAGAATCAACAATAACCCAATTCCAAGATATAATTTTGTCTTGATTTTCATGGGTGCATGATTTCGTTGTCACTACTCAAAGTTACTTCTTTAAATCTGATCGAATATATCGGAGCATCACACTACTTTTGGATTTGTCCCAATAAATATAGTTCTGAATAAAACAAGAACAGGAATTATCTCCAACCTCCCGGCCCACATTTGAAAAATATAATTAATCTCAAGGACAGGTGACATATCCGGATTAGTTATACCGCATGATAATCCTACAGTTCCCTGAGCGGATGCAGATTCGAAAAGCGCATCAGTAATTGTATAGCCATTCCCCATCAGGTAATAGGTTATTATTGTAGAGATGAATACAAAAATCAGATAAATGAATGAAAAAGTCGCTGCAGAAGCAAGTTCCTTATTCATTTCATCAGGTAACAACCTCTTTTCATTGAATTGAAGGACTTTTATTGAATTTTCAGATGAGAAGTATCTGCCGATGTGCCACATTAAACCCTTAAATATCAGTAAAACTCTGATTATTTTAATTCCGCCAACAGTTGCCCCGGCAGCACCACCCACAACCATTGCTGCCATAACTATAAATAGAAGAGATGGACTGTCCCATATATGGACATCTGAGGTTTGCCATCCTGTAGTAGTTAAAGCACTGACAAACTGAAATATGCCTATCCGAAATGGTTCTGCGATTAATCCTGATTTCATTAGCATCAGAGATAGTATAATACTGCCAATTATACACAATAATAATATTGACCTTGTTTGAAGATTTTTCCAGAATTGGTTGATTTGCTTATAATAAATTACTTTAAAATAGAATGGCAAAGACAATGCACCCAATATCATTGGCAAAAGGTATAGCATATCCATCTGAATTGAATGGTAGCCGGCTATGCTATCATCCAATGTGCTGAATCCACCCGTGGATTGTCCAGCCATTGCGTGATTTATTGAGTCAAATATGTTTTCTGAAAGATTGTAATCAGGTAAAATAATATATGTGCCAATTGTAAGGTAAATAAAACTGAAAAAGGTAATTCCAAGATAGATCTTCCAAATAGAACGTGTAGTTTCTATAATGGATGGTTTTAATCTTTCACCTGTTGACTCCGTTCCATAAAGGAGAAGTGCAATTTTTCCGTTTGAATGACCTAAAACAGCGATAGACAATATTATAAACCCGGCACCACCCAAAAATTGTGTGAATGAACGATAGAATAATAATCCTTTCCCGATTGAAGGTTCATGTACAGCCATACTTAAACCTGTAGTCGTAAACCCGCTCATGCTTTCAAAAAATCCATGTAATGGATTTTTGAAATAGTAAAGGCTTGGCAAATAATCCGCTCCCGTTTGACCATAAATCCTGGCTACTTCCACAGGGGTTATATATGAAGTAATCAGAAACGGCAGACTACCCATGATTGCAATGGAGAGCCAACCTAAAGCGGCAATAATTAAAGCATGCCTGTGAAGTGGTTCAAAAGAGGTTCGATATCCTTTCCGAAGCAGAAATCCGGTGATTAAACAAACCAAAGAAGAAATAAGTAACCCAATTGCTGTATAATACTCACCATATATTAGTGATACCAGCAAAGGAATAATGAGTGTAAAACCTAATAAAATTTGCAAATCACCAATCTGGTAAAGCAACATTTTAAAGGTATCATACTTATTATGATGCTTAAAAATCATGAATTCTGTAATATTAATTGAATAGTGCGTTAAGGTCTGAATTGCTTTGTGGCAAAGAGAATACAAATACTTTATCCTCGGATTTTAATTGAAATTTGCCGAGTGTAATAAATCCTTTGCCGTCTCTTACCACACCGCTGATAATCGCATTTTTGGGGAAATTAAGTTCATTGATTGGCATCTGAGTAACTCTAGAGTTCTGTTTTACAACAAATTCATGAATTGTGGCATCGACTCCATATAAATGAGAAAGCACTCTTCCTTTTATGATATATCGGAAAATAAAATTTGCAGCTGCCATCTTTTTATTTATTAATGTGTCTATGCCCATTTTTTGGGAATAGCCAAACAATCCGATGTTCTCAACCATGGCAATGGTTTTTTTTACTCCATGTTCTTTTCCAATTAAGCATGTGAAAATATTGGTCTCTGAATTTCCAGTTACGGATACGATTGCATCAAAATTTTCCAAACCCTCTTCTTCAAGTACTTTGATATCTGTACCATCTCCACATACTATTTGAACTTTTGGGATGGTTTTTGCCATATATTCACATTTTTCAATGTCCTTATCAATCAATTTTATATTGTAATACTGGCTTAGCTTTGAGGCGAGATATTTTCCTGTTCTACTCCCTCCGATTACTAATATATTTTTAATATGGATGGTTTTTTTTCCAGCATATTCTATGACCTTATCTTTACCTTCTTCGGTTGACATGAAATATACAAGGTCATCCGGATGAAACTTCAGGTCTCCTGTTCGGAATAAGCGTAGTACCATTTCGATGGACTGCAATAATCATGAACGAATTGTACGGAATTAAATCTGCTGTATCTACAATGGTTTTATTCACAATGCTGGCATCTTTATCAATCAGTAATCCCCATCATATAAAGCGCCTTGCCATGAAAGTTAAAGGTCTCTTTTAAAGCTGGTGATTTCAGGATATACCTTACCTCACGGGTTGCAAGAGATTCTGGTGAGATTAATACATCAATACCCAAATCCTTTAAGTCCAAAGCATTTCTCTCAACCAGATATTCCATGTTGTCGATTCTGGCTATGGTAAATTTAGCACCAAGTTTTTTCCCGATTAAACATGTAGTGATGTTTACAGATTCAACAGAAGTTACAGCGATTAAAAGATTGGCAGATTCAATCCCCGCAAGTCTTAATACTTCATAACTTGTTGAATCACCCAAGATTGTTGCTATCCCTAAGTTCTTTTCAGCATGTTCAAGTTTATCCTTTTGGGTATCAATTAATATGATATCCTGAAATTCAACAACTAACAATTTGGCAAGATAGAATCCAACCTCACCATCACCCGCAATAATAATTTTCATTTCTACCTATATGATTTTTAATTAGTTATCCAGGATTGTTTTGATATAAACTTCTTTTAGTGGTTCAGGCATTAATTCGAGCTGCTCCTTTAAGCTTATAACCACTTCATCTGATGCCAGCACATTGAAGAACTCATTTTCGATAGCATTTTTCTCATATAATGTTCCTTTAGAGTATAAAAGATGAATGATTTTAAATGGTTCTTTTTGGTTTTCGGTTTTATCATTCATAAGTTTCCTGGTATATTCTGCAAATTGACGAAGGATACAGTAGTCGGAACTTACAGGTGATTCTTCATTGCCTTCGAAAGCATCAGGGAACCAATGGCAAAGTGTTTTATGAATTCTTGTTTCCATATTAGATTATATTAGTTTTACAAAAATCAGAAACAGTAATACAATTCTGTTACCAAAATGGAGTGATAAAATGTAAATGCTTGATAGTTTGGCAATAAACTCCAGACAGTCTGAATGGAAATACAAAAACCCTTTCAAAATGAAAGGGTGTCAATTAGCGATATGAAAGTGTAAACTTAATCTATTTGATACTCGGCAAGTTTTCGGTAGAGCGTTGTTAATGCTATTCCAAGCAACTTTGCGGTCTTCGTTTTATTACCATTTGTGAAATGAAGAACTCTTTTTATATGTTGCATTTCGGCTGCAGCTAAATCAAGTTGGGGAAGAGGCTGGCTTTCCGGATAGAAGACTTGGGTGTTCTGTATTTCAATGGGCAATAAGTCCGGAGTTATTTCATCCTCTTTTGCTAAAATGACGCACCTTTCAATTACATTTCTGAGTTCACGCGTATTTCCTTTCCAAGGATGCTGCATTAATTTATTGATACACTCCTGAGAAATACTGTTAATCCTCTTTCTTGATTTGGCAGCGAAAAGTCTCAAAAAGTGATACGATAATGGTTCAATATCAGTTATCCTGTCTCGCAATGCAGGTAATTTTATTTGAAAAACAGAAATTCGGTAATATAAATCATCTCTGAAATTTCCCAATTCAATTTCCCGTTGTAAGTCTCTGTTTGTTGCAGCAATTATCCTCACATGAATCTTGGTTGGCTTGTTCTCACCAATTCTGATAAATTCTCCTGTTTCTATAATCCTTAAAAGTTTTACCTGCAAATCTGTTGCTAAATCTCCAATCTCATCAAGAAAAATAGTGCCGTTGTTTGCTTCAGAAAAAAGTCCTTTTCGGTCTTTCATTGCACCAGTAAATGCTCCGGCTTTGTGTCCAAAAAATTCGCTTTCAAGCAGGTCATGGCTAAATGCTGAACAATTGATTGCGACAAAATTTTGATTTTTTCGACTGACTTGCATAATGTATAGCCTGCGCAAAAACTTCTTTTCCCGTTCCTGTTTCGCCAGTTAATAAAACAGATGTATCACTTTCAGCAACTTTTTTGGCAAGCTCAACAGATTCAAGAATCAGTTCTGATGTTCCGATTATGTTTTCAAATGAATACTTATTTTCAAGCTGCTTTTCTAAGTGCAACACACGCTTTCCCAATTCTACCTTTTCAATGGCACGGTAAATCAATGGAACTATTTTATTGTTGTCGTCCCCCTTGGTAATATAATCAAATGCACCGTTTTTAATTGCCTTGACTCCATCTGGTATATTTCCATAGGCAGTAAGCAAAATTACTTCAGTGAATGGGTATTTTTCTTTTAGTTCCTTTAAAAATTCCACACCATTTCCATCTGGTAACCTCACATCGCATAGGACAACATCGATGCTATTTTCAATCATTTTTTTTAGCGCCGTTCTGCAGTCGGCTGCCTGATGCACATCGAAACCTTCATAACTGATAATCTTTGTCAGTAAGTTTCTTAGCTTGTCCTCATCATCTATGATTAAAATCTTTTTCAAAACTTAAATGATTGTCATCCAAAAATAACATTTTTTTAAGCAATTTTGTCTTCATTTTATTATACAGTAAGGGAACCCAATTTACCCTTAGGTGTGAAGAAAACCCAAAGCATTGTTTTAAATCAGTGATGATTACAGGACCATCCTGCCCGGCAGGTGAACTTTCTGTCGATTACCTTATCAAACGAAAACAGGGACTCAGCAGCATTAAGTGCTAAATCCCTGATTTTGAAGAGCGGGAAACGGGGATCGAACCCGCGACCCTCAGCTTGGGAAGCTGATGCTCTACCACTGAGCTACTCCCGCAACAGGCACAAATTTACATTTATTTATCTAATTTTGGAATCCCGGACAAAAATTGGGAAGACCGATGCGTAGTGCACTAATAACTATAGGTGATGAAATTTTAATCGGACAGGTGACCGACACAAATGTGGTATGGATTGCAAAGGAGTTGAACATGATTGGAGTGTCGGTTGAGGAGATGGTGACCGTTTCGGATGATCCGGATCATATCACGGAGACTCTGGATCGGTATATTGGAGTGTATGATCTGTTGATTATGACAGGGGGCCTTGGTCCAACCAGGGATGATCTGACAAAGCAAACGCTTGCAAACTACTTTGAGAGCCCTATGGTAATGGTACCAGAGGTACTGGAGAAGATCACCGCCTTTTTTAAGGAGCGGGGCAGGATCATGATAGATTCCAACGTCAGGCAGGCCGAATTGCCAGAGGTGTGCCAGGTATTGATGAACAACCATGGAACAGCTCCGGGCATGTGGTTTGAGAAGGGTGGGAGTATAATTATTTCGCTTCCTGGTGTTCCTTATGAGATGATAGGACTGATGCAGGATGAGGTTCTCCCCAGGATCCGGAAGCGGGTAACAGTTCCGGAGGTGGTACATCAAACCATCATGACCCAGGGTGTTCCGGAATCCTACCTGGCGGTCCTGCTCAAGGATTGGGAATTAAGTCTTCCAGATTGCGTTAAACTGGCCTATCTGCCGCGGCCCGGTATCGTACGGCTGCGACTGACCGTCTCCGGTAAGTGTGCGACAGATGCTACTCAAATACTTGAAAATCTGGTTGATAAGCTGGAGAAGACCATACCACAACATATTTTCGGATTTGATGATATTACCCTGGAGAAGGCGCTGGGGGATACGCTGAAACAAAAAGGTCTCACTGTGGCCACGGCAGAAAGTTGTACTGGTGGGAATATCGCACGCCTGCTTACCTCGGTCCCGGGAAGTTCGGGATATTATTCAGGATCTGTGATTGCCTATCAGAATGAAGTAAAAACATCGATTCTCAAAGTTGAAAAAGGAGTTATCAACAGCCATGGCGCAGTGAGTAAACAGGTGGTCGAGCAGATGGTAAAAGGGGTGATGGAAGTGCTGGGAAGTGACACAGCAATAGCCACCTCAGGGATTGCCGGGCCAGATGGGGGGACTGACGAAAAACCTGTTGGAACAATTTGGATATCAGTATTATACAAAAATAAAATCGTTACGAAGAAGTATCAATTTGGCGGTACAAGGGAACGTATAATCGACCAGGCTTCTTTCTCAGCTATGCAGCTTTTAAGAAGGTTGCTACTCGATTTATTATAACAGGGTGTAATTGAGAGCTTTTTTGCAGCAAAAGTTTGATTATTACATAAAAAATTGCGTAATTTGCGCCTCGTTAGAAGAAATGATCTGAAATTTAAAGGAAAAATGTCAAAAATTTGTCAGATAACAGGTAAGAAAATGATGGTGGGAAATAATGTATCTCACTCAAAACGAAGAACTAAAAGGACTTTTAAACCCAACCTATTCGATAAGAAGTTCTATCTTGAAGAAGAGGACAGGTTTGTCAACCTTCGTGTATCAGCCCAGGCAATTCGCACCATCAATAAGAACGGACTGAAGGTCACACTGGATAAAGCCGTTAAAAAAGGATTTCTTAAATCTTATTAATTAAAGAAGGAAATGGCTAAAAAAGGAAAAGGAAACAGGGTACAGGTTATTCTTGAGTGCACAGAGCACAAAGAGAGCGGAATGCCTGGAACTTCTCGCTATATATCAACCAAGAACAGGAAGAATACTCCTGACAGGCTTGAACTGAAGAAGTATAATCCCGTATTGAAAAAAGTAACTGTACACCGCGAAATAAAATAAGGATCTGAAAAATGGCTAAGAAAGTTGTTGCAAGTTTGCAGAGTGGAGAGGGAAGGACTTTTACAAAGTGCATCAAAATGGTGCGTTCCCCCAAATCCGGAGCATATATGTTCGAGGAACAGATGGTTCACAATGATCATATCAAAGATTTCTTTGCTAATTAATCATTGTTTCCCCTATCATATCGAGAGCTTTCTTAACCCTAAGAAAGCTCTTTTTATATCTATGCCAAGCACTGAGCACTGATCACTGAACACTGAACACTAAATTATGGGACTGTTTTCCTCAGACAAGAAAAAAAACCTTGAAGCAGGTCTTGAAAAAACCAGGGAAAGCGTATTTAAAAAGCTTTCCAGGGCAGTGGTTGGTAAATCAAGGGTGGATGATGAGGTTCTCGACAACCTGGAAGAGGTATTGATAACTTCTGATGTGGGGGTGGAGACAACAGTTCGGATCATTAAAAGAATAGAAGACCGGGTAAGCAGAGATAAGTACTTAAATACAAGTGAATTAAATTCTATTCTAAAAGAGGAGATTGTTGCACTTCTGGAGGAGAACAACTCCGGCCTGGTGACTGCTTTCGACGGACCCCTTCCCTCAAAACCCTATGTGATCATGGTGGTCGGAGTGAACGGTGTTGGAAAAACCACCACCATAGGCAAGCTTGCATACCATTTCAGGAAGGGTGGCAAAAAAGTGATTCTGGGAGCTGCTGATACCTTCAGGGCTGCTGCAGTGAATCAGCTATCCATCTGGGCAGATCGTGTTGGTGTGGATATTGTAAAACAGGAAATGGGATCGGACCCTGCATCGGTGGCATATGATACACTTTCTTCTGCAGTAGCATCTAAGGCCGATGTGGTAATTATTGATACAGCCGGAAGACTCCACAATAAACTCAACCTGATGAATGAGCTCAGCAAGATCAACAGGGTGATGCAAAAGGTTATACCTGACGCACCTCATGAAATACTGCTTATCCTGGATGGTTCCACAGGGCAGAATGCATTTGAGCAGGCCAGGCAATTTACCCTGGCTACACAGGTAAATGCTCTGGCTCTTACCAAGTTAGACGGAACGGCCAAAGGTGGTGTCGTATTGGGCATTTCCGATCAGTTCAGGATTCCTGTTAAGTACATCGGCATCGGGGAGAAAATGGATGATCTCCAGATCTTCGACCGTGTGGAATTTGTGGACAGTTTATTCAGTTAATACAACTCAAACAGTTACCATGACTGTCAACATTATTACACTGGGCTGTTCCAAAAACCTGGTGGATTCAGAGCATTTGCTTTCTCAGTTCAGGGCAGCAGGATACAGGGTCCTGCATGATGAGCAGGATGCAGGAGCCGACCTTGTAATTATCAACACCTGCGGATTTATCCTGGATGCCAAAGAGGAGTCTATCGGGACCATCCTTCATTATATTGATGAAAAGAGATATGGCAATATTGGAAAACTATTTGTAATGGGCTGTTTATCAGAGCGATACAGGAAGGAGTTGACATCCGAAATGCCTGAGGTGGATGGATTTTTTGGAGTTTGGGAAATGGCCCGAATCCTGGAGGAGGCAGGAACCAGTCTCGATCGCAAACTCCTTACCGAAAGGATGATTACCACCCCTTCACACTATGCTTACCTGAAGGTGTCAGAAGGCTGTAACCGCACCTGTGCATTCTGTTCCATACCCGGAATCAGGGGAAAACAACAATCCATTTCCATCGATCAACTGGTGACTGAAAGCAGGAGTCTTGTTCAGGGAGGGGTGAAGGAGTTAATCCTGATTGCCCAGGACCTGACTAATTATGGTATCGATATTTACCAGCACAGGGCTTTGGCCGATTTACTCCGGGAACTGGTAAGGATTGACGGGTTGGAGTGGATTCGCCTCCATTACGCTTATCCAACCGGGTTTCCTGAAGAGGTAATTGAACTGATGGCCTCCGAGGAAAAGATTTGCAATTATATGGATATACCCATACAACATATCAATGACCAGGTTCTGTCTGATATGGGCAGGGGGCACGACCGGAAAAAACTGGAGAAACTGCTTTATCAATTCAGAAAGAGGGTCCCCGATGTGGCACTTAGAACCACAATTTTAACTGGGTTCCCCGGTGAATCTGAAGAGGCATTCAAAGAGCTTCTGGAATTTCTCTCTGAATTCAGGTTTGACAGGCTGGGCGTCTTTCCCTATTCACATGAGGAGGATACCCCATCACATCTTCGATTTAAGGATGATATTCCTGAGAGGCTCAAACACAAGAGGGCTGAGACTGTCATGCAATTGCAGCAGGGCATCTCACTTCAACTGAACGAATCAAGGATCGGAAAAACGTTTAAAGTTCTGATCGACAGGAATGAAGAAAATTACTATATCGGCCGTACACAATACGATTCACCTGAAGTAGACAATGAAGTAATGATTCCCAACGACCAGAAACTGGTGATTGGTAATTTTTACCAGGTGACCATTACTGAAGCTGCAGAGTTCGACCTCTTTGGCAGGATAGTTTAACCCTATACCTGTGCGTTACTCTTTTCCGGTCTGATCCTCATCCAATCTCTCCTCCAAAGCCGGTGGCTCAGTGGAATTGATCTCCTGATCGGTGGAAGGCAACTCCTTTTTTGCTTTCGGTAAGACCCCCTTTTTCTTTTGAATACCCACTGTGATCTCCTCCTTCTCCTTATCAAAGTCCACAAGCATTGTGTCGCCCTCTACCAAAGAGGATTTGATGATGGCTTCAGCCATTGGATCTTCAAGGTATTTCTGGATGGCTCGTTTCAGTGGTCTGGCTCCAAACTGGATGTCATATCCTTTTTCCAGAACATAATCTTTGGCCTCATCCGAGAGCTTAACCTCGAATCCAAGGGAATTAACCCTGTTATAAAGCCCCTTCAGTTCTATATCGATGATCTTGTGTATATCATCCCTTGATAGGGTATTAAACAGAACAACATCATCAATCCGGTTCAGGAATTCGGGAGCAAAAGCTCTCTTTAATGCCTTCTGAATCACTCCTTTGGAATAGTCATTAGAGGCATCCTGCCTTGATTTAGTTGCAAATCCCACTCCCTGACCAAAATCTTTCAGCTCGCGGGTACCAATATTGGAGGTCATGATCACAATTGTGTTCCTGAAATCGACCCTTCTTCCGAGGCTGTCGGTTAGCTGCCCTTCATCCAATACCTGGAGGAGGATGTTGAACACATCGGGGTGTGCTTTTTCAATTTCATCCAGCAACACAACGGAGTATGGCCTGCGGCGTACCTTTTCAGTCAGCTGACCGCCCTCTTCATAACCCACATATCCCGGAGGCGCACCAACAAGTCTGGATATGGAGAATTTCTCCATATATTCGCTCATATCGATACGGATCAGGTTGTCAGTGGATTCAAACAGGTACTGGGCGAGCACTTTGGCCATCTGCGTTTTTCCTACACCGGTAGGACCCAGGAAAACAAAGGTGCCGATGGGTTTATTGGGATCTTTCAATCCGGCCCTGTTACGCTGGATTGATTTGACCACTTTGCTGATGGCTTCATCCTGACCGATGACACTTCCCCTCAGTTCATCTGCCATTTTAAGTAACCGTGTTCCTTCAGCCTGGGCAATTCTCTGGACCGGTACCCCTGTCATCATGGCTACCACCTCAGCAACTTTATGTTCATCGACTGTTTCACGGTTTTGAGAAAGTTCCTTTTCCCATCTCTTTTTCTCTGAGTCGAGCCTGTCCAGCAACTCTTTCTCCTTATCGCGATAACTGGCCGCTTTTTCAAAATTCTGATTCTTAACCGCCTGAATCTTCTCCTGCTTGGTTCTTTCGATCTCTTTCTCGAGGTTCACAATCTGATCCGGAACGATGATATTGGAGATGTGAACCCGTGATCCGGACTCATCCAGCGCATCAATGGCTTTATCCGGAAGGTGTCTGTCACTGATATAACGCTGGGTGAGCTTCACACATGCTTCGATGGCATCGTCGGTATAAAATACATTGTGGTGATCTTCGTACCTCTCCTTAATATTCTTAAGGATTTCAATAGTCTCCTCGGGTGAGGTGGGATCTACCAGAACTTTCTGGAACCTTCTCTCCAGGGCACCGTCCTTTTCAATATGCTGTCTGTACTCATCCAGGGTGGTGGCGCCAATGCATTGTATCTCACCCCTGGCAAGAGCCGGTTTCAGCATATTTGCAGCGTCAAGAGATCCTGTGGCACCTCCGGCGCCGACTATCGTGTGTATTTCGTCTATAAAAAGTATGATGGATGGGTTCTTAATCAGTTCGTTAAGAATAGCCTTCATCCTCTCCTCAAACTGTCCTCTGTATTTTGTACCGGCAACGATGGAGGCGAGATCCAGGGTGACTACACGTTTGTCAAAAAGCACCCGACTTACCTTTCTCTGAATAATCCTCAGTGCAAGACCCTCGGCAATGGCTGATTTACCTACACCGGGTTCACCAATCAGGATTGGATTGTTCTTCTTTCTCCTGCTTAGGATCTGCGCAAGTCGCTGGATTTCGATCTCCCTGCCAACAACCGGGTCAAGGCGGTCCTCTTCTGCGGCTTTGGTCAGGTCAATTCCAAAATTATCAAGAACCGGGGTTTCCGAACTGGACTTCGAAGCAGAACCCGAACTTCCCTTTCCACTGCCCTGACCACTGCCACTGCCACCGAAAGGGCCTTTGGCCTCTTCATCCTCATCTCCGGGGAAATCGGCACGGCTTTCAGGCAGCGAGTCAGAAATCTCCTGCTTTACTTTGTTATAGGTAATTCCATTTTCGACCAGGTACCTGGTTGCATAGTTATTCTCGTCCTTAAGAATAGCCAGCAGGAGGTGGTTTGTATCAATGGTTTTTTCCTTCATTGAACGGGCTTCCAGGTGAGTCAGCTTCAGAATTCTCTCTGCACTCTTTAGCAGGGGGAGGCTTTCCGGATCTGTAACCGTGGAGGGCTGTTCGTTGCGTATGCTTTTCTCGATAGACATTCTCAGGTCATAAAGTTCCACGCCCAGTACAACCAGTACATCGATGGCAAGTCCCTCTCCATCCCTCAGAATTCCAAGAAACAGGTGTTCAATACCGATGTGTGAATTCCCCAGTCTGACCGCCTCTTCCTTGCTGTATCCAAGTACATCTTTTATCCTCTGTGAAAACTGTGCATCCATCTGATGATTCCCTTCTTATTTGTTTAGAAACAAAGTAACTAATAAGGTATGAATATATCAATAAAACAATTATCTAATATAAACAGTTCAATGTTAATAAAAGCCCTTTTAAACCGAGGTTTTTAGGTTTGAAATAACTATTTTCGTATGTCAAAATATTTGACTGAAAAATCAACTTTAAGATATTGATAATTAACGATATAGAAATAGATGGCAGAAGGTGAGAAAATACTGAGAATTAACATTGAGGAGGAAATGAAATCTGCCTACATCGATTACTCGATGTCGGTTATTGTTTCGCGTGCGCTGCCTGATGTGAGGGATGGATTAAAACCGGTACACCGCAGGGTGCTCTTCGGTATGAGAGAACTGGGTGTTTATTCCAACAGATCCTATAAGAAGTCTGCCAGGATCGTGGGGGAGGTACTGGGTAAATATCATCCGCATGGTGATACCTCTGTATATGATGCAATGGTAAGGATGGCCCAGGAGTGGTCGTTGCGATATCCTTTGGTTCAGGGGCAGGGAAACTTCGGTTCGGTGGATGGGGACAGCCCTGCGGCCATGAGGTATACAGAAGCCCGGCTTCAAAAAATTGCTGAGGAGACCATGGCAGATCTGGAAAAAAATACTGTGGATTTTCAGCTCAATTTTGACGATACACTGGAGGAACCGACAGTAATGCCTACCCGGATTCCTACTTTGCTGGTTAACGGGACTTCAGGAATTGCGGTGGGTATGGCCACCAATATGCCTCCGCATAACCTTAGTGACAGTATCGATGCTATCGTTGCCTATATTGATAACAGGGACATAGAGATCAGCGAACTCACCGAGATCTTAAAAGCCCCTGATTTTCCTACCGGAGGCATCATTTATGGATACAACGGGGTAGTTGAAGCCTATGAGACAGGGAGGGGTAAAATCGTTGTTCGTGCCAAGAGCGAGATTGAAATGACCGATACTGGCAGAGAGAAGATTATCATTACCGAGATTCCTTATATGGTCAACAAGGCTGAACTGATTCGAAAGACCGCCGACCTGATCAATGAGAAGAAGATTGAAGGGATCTCGTACATCAATGATGAATCGGACCGGCAGGGAATGCGAATTGTGATTATCATCAAAAGGGATGCCAGTGCTCATGTGGTTCTGAACAACCTGTTGAAATATACCCAGCTGCAAACATCATTCAATGTGAATAACATTGCACTGGTGAAGGGCAGACCGAGAACACTGAACCTGAAACAGATCATTACATATTTTGTAGAACACAGGCATGAGGTGGTTGTACGCAGGACACAATATGATCTGGACCAGGCGGAAAAACGTGCGCATATCCTTGAAGGTCTTTTAAAGGCCCTTGATCACATTGATGAGGTGATCACATTAATCAGGGCTTCCAGGACACCAGAGGAGGCCAGGGACGGGCTGATTGAGAAGTTTGGCTTTTCAGACATCCAGGCTAAAGCGATCCTGGAAATGCGTCTCCAGCGCCTTGTCGGTCTCGAACGCGAGAAATTGCGTGCAGAGTATGAGGAGCTGATGAAGATGATCGAGTTCTATAAGAGGGTTCTTTCAGATGAGGGACTCAGAATGGAGATCATTAAAGAGGAGTTGTTGGAAATTAAAGCCAATTATGGAGATGCACGCAGGACCGAAATGGTTCCCGATGAAGGTGAATTCGATCCCGAGGATTTCTACAAAGATGATGATATGGTAATCACCATCTCCAAACTGGGATATATCAAGCGTACCCCCCTTCATGAATTCCGCACCCAGAACAGGGGAGGAGTTGGCTCCAAAGGGAGTACTACAAGGGAAGAGGATTTCATGGTGAATATGTTTGTGGCGACCATGCACAACACCATTCTGTTCTTTACAGAAAATGGTAAATGTTACTGGCTCAAGGTATATAAGATCCCGGAAGGGGCAAGGGCAAGCAAGGGAAGAGCCATCCAGAACCTGATCAACATTGATAAGGAAGACACGGTCAAAACATTTGTGAACGTGATGAACCTGAAGGATGAGGTTTACATCAAGAATAACTTCCTTGTACTGGCAACCATGAAAGGTGTGATCAAGAAAACCAGACTCGACGCCTACTCCCGGCCCCGGCAGAACGGAATCAATGCCATTATTATCCGGGAAGGCGATATGCTTTTGGATGCCAGGCTTACAGACGGGGATATGGAATTGATGCTTGCCGTTAAATCGGGGAAAGCCATCCGTTTCCATGAAAACACAGTCAGGGCAGTGGGAAGAACTTCATCAGGAGTGAAAGGTGTAACCCTGGGCGGACCAAAGGATGAGGTTGTTGGTATTGTGACTGCAAAGCCCGGAGAACAGGATATCCTGGTGATCTCCGAACACGGGTTTGGGAAACGATCCTTTCTGGATGATTACCGTTTCACCAACCGGGGCGGTAAGGGTGTAAAAACCATTAATATAACCGATAAGACCGGGAAATTGATTGCGATTAAGGCGGTTACTGATGACGATGATCTGATGATCATTACTGCAAGCGGAATTGCCATCAGACTTGCTGTGAAGGGGGTCAGGGTAATGGGACGTAATACACAGGGTGTCAGGCTGATTAACCTCAGAGATGGGGACCAGATTGCGGCGGCTACCAAGGTTCCCTCCAATGGGGATAATATCGGCCAGGAGAATGTCAGTTCTGAGGATCAAACAGAAAAGGCTGCTGAAAGTGATGCAGAAGAATAGTTTGTTTTGGCATCTTATTTGAAGGTTATTGGTAAAGTTTATATTTTTGCATCAAACTTAAATTCACAATCGAAATGAAAAAGTTATTTATTACTCTGCTGGTGGCTTTGATGGCAATTCCAGTAATTCATGCTCAGGAGCCCACCACAGTGGTTCTGCTGAACTTCAACACAGTTAAGAAAAAGGTTGAGAAAAGCGACCTGGAAATACAAGACCCGAAGAAGAACACTAAAGCAGCCACATGGGTAAAAAGGGGAGAGGTTTACCAGGAAGTGTTCATGCTGGGACTTGAACAAATCCAGGAAGGTACACCCACACAGACCCTTAAGCTTTTTTACAAAGATCCGCTGAACATTGAAACCGAAACAAAGGATGGAGCACTGGTGGAGACGTACATTTATGAGCATATGAAATATACCTTCATAAATGGTGCATTGCAGGATTATGAGCGTATTAACACAATCCATGAGGATCCCTTAAGAGTGGCCATGGATGCCTATTTCAAAGCACTCGAGCTGGATGAAGACGGAAAGCTGGATGAAAAGGTGAAGATTTATCTTAATGACATTAAGGATCAATTGAAAAGAGATGGTGTAAATAGTTATTATAGAAGTAATTATAAATCTGCTTTATATTCTTTCGAAAATGTACTTGAGGTGAATAGCCAGCCGGTTTTTGCAGGTGAATTCGACACCATTATGGTACAGTATTCAGGAATTATTTCCCGGGAGATCGCTGGCAAAACAGAGGATAAAGAGCTCTATAAGAAAGCTATTAAGTACTATGAGGAACTCGCAAGAGTTAATTACGGCGGACCAAATACCTACCTGCAAATCAAGATGGATTATTTTGCTATAGGAGATACGCTGGCAGGACTTGAAAGATTGAAAGAAGGATTCGAAAAATACCCCGATTCAGTGAGTGTAATCGCCAATATTGCTGATACTTACATACTTCTGAAGCAATTCGATGAAGGAATTGAGTTCATGGATAAGGCCATTGCAAATAATCCTGATATCGCTGAAACCTATTACTGGAGAGGAAGACTGCTTATTAATAAGGAGGAAGTTGAATTCATTGATAGGGCTATTGAATCCTATAAAAAAGCCGGGGAACTTGATCCTTCCATATATTATATCTGGTATGATATGGGTTACATATATTACCTTCAGGGAGCTGATTTTTATGACAGGGCCAATGTGGAGGAGCATGTCCCAACCAGGGATCAGTTGCTGATTCTGGGTAATGAAAAGTATCAGGAAGCTATTCCGGTACTTGAGAGGGCATATGAGTTGAATAATGATAATGCTCCGGTTAAATTTGAAACCCTGGATATTCTTCAGCGGATTTATTATAAGGAGCAAATGATGGATCAGTATAACAGGGTAAAGGATCTAAAGAATACGTTATAGAGATTTGAATTTTAATGATTCATGAAGGGGAGGTAGTTTAAATTATCTCCCTTTCTTTCAATTTATTCTATTTAACATAATATTAATTCTAGTGCAACCGTGGTTTTTATGCACTGTTGCCAGGTTGTTGCTCTGACACCAGAATAAGCATTATATTAAATAGCCCGTGCAGGCCAGCCTGTAAAAGCTTTTTTGCCTCTGCTATTACTTAAAACCAATTCTTGGGCGGTCGTTGAAATCGATTTCATCCTGTTTCTGCTTTTCAAGCTCCTTAAGGTATTCCAGAACAGTCAATATCTGGCTATCGTGTTCTGTGAGTTTTAATTTTACCTGTTCCAGTTGAAAAGCCATATCCTTATGTAAAAACATTAGCTCTCGGATTCGAACGAATGTATCGATAATTAGCATGTTGACTTTTTCAGCCCGACTACTCCTCAGAATACTTGAAAGCATAAGGATTCCATGCTCAGTAAAGGCAAATGGCAGATACTTTTGATGCTGACCTCGCTTTAAGGTCACATTTTGTGACCTTAAAGTATTGTATTCATTTTGAGATAGTTGAAACATGTATCTCTCTGGAAATCTCCTAATATTCCTTTTTACTTGCTGGTTAAGTACCTTTGTTTCAACCTGGTAAAGCTCTGCAAGATCATGAGAAAGCATTACCTGCTTGCCCCGTATAGTATGGATCTTATTGATAATTACACCTTCATCAATAGATAAACGATTATTCTTTGTATTCAATTCCAGTTACCTTTTACAATGTAACATAGCTATCTATGTCTTGATGTTACATAATGCCAATTATCAGCGTAAATGCAAACACCCTTTCCCCGTTGCCTTGCATCGCAAAAAGAGTGTATCCATCATTCTCCAGGAAAAGCAAAAGCCTCTCCCCGCTCGAAATGTCATTATTTGGTTTCAGGCAAATGCTACAACTGAGTGTATGGCAATGATAACCAAAGCTATATTAACATAATGCAAGTACATTCTAGTGCAAGCTTGACTTTCTTTGACCGTTGCCAGGTTGTTGCCCTGACCCCAGAATAAGGCATTATGCTAAATAGCCTCACAGCTACGCATTAATGCCTTCACTGGCCTTCGCTCTAATCTAATCATTATCGGAGAGTTGCCATTTCTAACTTTACTTTTTGAATCCGATCCTTGGTCGGTCTTTGAAGTCTTGCTCATATTGCCTTGCTTTTTCAAGCCGCTTTATGTATTCCAGGATTATCCTGATTTTATCATCTTGCTCAATATCCTTTTTTTCGAGCTCTTCGAGTTTATAAAGGATTTCTTTATGAGATTTGAGCATTTCACGCATTCGGGTAAAAACCCGCATTATGTGGATGTTCACCTTGACTGCTCTTTCACTATGGAGAACCCCAGAAAGCATGGCAACTCCCTGCTCAGAGAAAGCTCTTGGAAGTTTACGAAGACCACCCCAACTTGATATTCCAAATTGGAATATCAAGTTATCGAACTCCTCTTTGGTAAGTTGAAACATAAAGTCATCTGGAAACCGAGCTATGTTTCTAATTACGGCTTTATTCAGGTTTCCTGTAGTCACACCGTAGAGTTCTGCCAAATCTCTGTCTAGCATTACTTTAACACCTCTTATCAAATGAATTTTGTCCATTACGACTTCATCTGACAATGCTAAATTGCTTTTCTCAATCATAGCGCGTTATGGATAATTGTTGATAACTCTTTTAGGTCACAGTATGTCCTTTAAGATTGATGTGATTCAGGATGATTTATCAGCGTAATTGCAAACACCCATTTCACGTTGTCACAACGCAAAAAGAGTGTAATGGTCAACTATCCGGAAAAGCAAAAGCCTCTCCCCTCTCAAAAATCACAATCTATTCTGGGGGAATTTCAACATTGTAGTGCATATGATTGATTTCCAAAGCAATATTAATATAATGCAAGACATTCTAGTGCATATGCACTTTCTTTGACGGTTGCCAGGTTGTTGCCCTGCCACTAGAATAAGGCATTATGCTAAATAGCCCCACAGCTACGCACTCAAGGATTATCATGATTTTATCATCATGCTCGATGTCCTTTTGGGATAGCTGGAACATAAAGCAGGCCAACTAGAAATCAAAAAAAGGGGGCGGGTCTCAGTTTACGATCCAGCTGACCAGAGCTTTATTGTCCGGTTTTGTTTTGGGCGAAAAATGGCCCACCAGCTGTCCCTTCTCATCGATCATGTACTTCTGAAAATTCCAGGAAACTTTGCTGTTCTCCACCCCGTTTTCACTCTTTGAAGTCAACCACCTGTACAGCGGGTCCTGGTCCTTTCCCTTTACCGAGACCTTGCTCATCATCGGGAAAGTTACCCCATAATTGATACTGCAGAATGATGCGATCTCTTCATCTGTCCCCGGTTCCTGCCTCATAAAATTATTTGCAGGGAAGCCTATGATCACAAAATCATCAGCTCCATATTTTTCGTAGAGTTCCTGTAGGCCTTCATACTGTGGTGTAAATCCGCACTTTGAGGCAGTATTCACAACAAGTACCTTCTTCCCCTTCAGCTGTGAAAGGGCATAATCATTCCCATTTATATCTTTTACTATAAAGTCGTAAAAAGTAGTCTGTGCATTTGAGGCTCCCATTAAAAAAGTCATAAATCCGGTTAATAATAAATTTTTAATCATCACTTATGTTTAAATAATTTCATTTTAAGTTAAACAAATAATTGCGATTATAGTTCAATAGGATGTTCAGGTTAAGCATGCATTCACTCTCAAATAACTGTAATTAAGCTACATATTAAATTTAAAAGAACCATTGGGACATTTTATGGTTAAATAACTTTATAAATGTCACAGCGCTATATGGATAAACGAGTCACCTGGATCAGCAGGTTTTTAAATATTACAGAGAAAGTGGGAAATGCGCTTCCCCATCCTGCAACATTGTTTGCAATTTTTGCCCTGATGACCATCCTCTTTAGCGGATTAGCCTTCCGGGTCGGGTGGTCTGCCACCCACCCGGGAACAGGTGAGGCGGTCACCGTGGTAAACCTGCTCTCCAACGATGGCTTTCACAGGATTCTGCTTGAGCTGGTTGATAATTTCACAGGCTTTGCTCCCCTGGGCATTGTGCTGGTTGCGATGCTTGGAATTGGTGTTGCCGAAGGAAGCGGGCTGATCGGTGCGGTGATCCGCCTGCTGGTATTATCGGCGCCAAAAAAGATGCTCACCTTCGTGCTTGTATTCAGTGGTATTGTTTCCAACACTGCAGCAGATGTGGGCTATGTTTTGCTGATACCCCTTGCCGGGATTATTTTTAAGGCGATTGGCCGCCACCCTGTTACCGGTATGGCAGCGGCTTTTGCAGGCGTATCAGGGGGATTCTCGGCAAATCTTCTGCTTGGCACCGTCGATCCCCTTCTCGCCGGCCTGTCCCAGGAGGCCGCACAGATTGTGGATCCCCTTTACCTGGTCAATCCCACAGCCAACTTCTACTTCATGGTGGTTTCTACCTTTATGATTGCCATTGTCGGGACCGTTGTAACGGAACGCATTGTGGCCCCGCGACTGGGGGATTATGCCGGCAGCAGCAATGAAGAGAATATCGATCCCCTCAGCAGGAAGGAGAAGAAGGGTTTGCTCATGGCAACGATCTCCACCTTGTTGCTTACTGCGCTGATCCTCGCCGGGCTTTTACCAGAGGATGGATTCCTGCTTGGACCTGATGGTACTGTGCTTCAGTCGCCCGTCATCAGGGGCGTTGTAGCGTGGCTCTTCATCTTCGCTTTTGCCGGTGGGGTTGTGTATGGGATGGCAACAGGAAAGTTTAAAAACGACTCCGATGTGGCAGACAGCATGGCCGAAAGCATGAAAACACTGGCGATCTATTTGGTCCTGGTCTTCTTTGCCGCACAATTCGTGGCCTACTTTAAATGGAGTAACCTCGGTCTGATTCTGGCCATCAAAGGGGCCGGGTTTATGACCTCCCTGAATGTCGGGTTGATTCCGCTTGCGATCCTGTTCATCCTGTTTGCAGCAACCATGAACATGTTTATGGGAAGTTCCTCCGCGAAATGGGCCTTGCTGGCCCCGATTTTTGTTCCGATTTTTATGCTGATGGGATACTCTCCGGAGCTGGCACAGGTGGTTTACCGGATCGGGGACAGTGTGACAAACATTGTTTCTCCCATGATGAGCTTCTTTGCACTGATAATTGCTTTTGTACAGAAATACGATAAAAACGCGGGGATTGGAACGGTTATCGCCACCATGCTCCCCTACTCCATTGCCTTTTTTATTTTCTGGACCCTCCTCCTTGTGGCATGGATCCTTCTTGGATTGCCGCTTGGACCCGACGCGGGCTTATACTACAACTCTATTGATCCTTTTTTGTCGGAATAATATAAAGGGGAATGGTACTATCCTTCATTACTTTTTCAGTAACACTTCCCATGAGTATATTTTCCAGCCATTTCTGACTGTGCGAACCGATCACAATCATGTCTGCATGCCCTTCTTCCGCGCATTTTAGAATGGTCTCAGCATAGTCACCTTCTTCTACCAGGGTTTGTATTGTCAGATCGCCCAGGTGTTGCCTTATATGATCAAGGTATTCCAAAGAAGCTTTTCTTAATCCTTCCGCACTTTCCAGGACGATGGGACTCACGTCAACGTATCCCGCATAGCCCATGATTGGAAAATGCCCGGGTGTGGAGTAATCCGATGAAGCTTTTATAACATGTAATAATATCACTTCAGCCTTTAAGGATTTTGCCATGGAAAAACCTTTTTCCGCTACTTTTTGCGCGGTTGGATCATAGTCCAGCGCTATCAATACCTTTTTCATTTGATCTGCAGTTGGTTTACATAAAGATACGCAATTTTAAATCACCCTTGACCTGCATTCCAGATACCAGAGTTTCAATGCAGGGAGAAGAAACTAAACGATTGAGTCAATATTTTGATTTATCAACATTCTTAAGTAAATTGTTAAACAAAGCCCAGGGAATTGAACTTACTTCAACAAACATCACCCAATTTAAGCGTGGTGTCCTATCTAATCCTTACAATTAGTTTGTGTATAATATTTACTAGTTGTAAGGAGGACTCAACTGAGCGTGGTCTCGAATACCCAGAACTGCTAACGGCCGTATATAAGACAAACAATGACTATTTTGATTTTGTCAATACTTGGCGTGGATTTGCAGGCGCACCCAGTCGTTTATCTTCCGGAGATAGTTCTAAGATCCTGATCACCGAAGAAGATACTATCTACCTTCTAAGATGGAAATTAGATGATGGTTATGTTATGGACTTAGTTATCACTGTAGATGATTACTTCACGGATATGACATTTAAAGAATTAGTCGCCAAAAATGACGCTTGTAATGGTTGTGTTACTACAGAAGATATATTTGATAGAGTAGTGGACAAAAATCCATTTCGAGAATTCTATATAGACACAGACACATTATTTCGAAATAGAGACCAATATGATATTCAACGGCTAAACGAAATTATCGGCAACAGTGAACTTGACAATTTTTTACTCCAACTAAAATAATTTAATAAAGCTATCTCATTGTTCGAGTGAAATCAATGCAAATTCATTTCAATACCCACAAGTGAATCCACAAACCATCGCGAAAAGCCAAAGCCTCTCCCCTCTCGAAAATTCAATGTTATCATCCATAATACCAGGTATTGTACATGGAAAAAATATATCTAAATTCCATTTTTATTAGTCCACTATGCTTTTAGTATGATTTCTGAGGTACAAAATAGATTAAAAGTTCTGGTACTAAAACCCTTCATTCTGGCTCTATTCCCGTCAATAATTTTAATTCTCCTTCTTCCTCTGGATTTAAATAAATATATAATTAGAATTGAGAGTAATACCCGGCTAAAAGAGAAAACTTATGTCTGGTTCGATGATCTTGATAATGACGGTTCATCCGAACAAATAATGGCATTTGACTATATGAATAGCGCGGGAATAAGTGTAAACAATGATTTTAAAAAAATTGACCAGTGGAATGTGAGAGGCACATTTAATTTTTCCATTAAGGATAATTTATTTATTACAGGTGACTGCAACAATGATGGAATCAAAGAGATATACCTGTTTTCCATCCAATCGGACTCAATTCTCCTTCATTGTATTTCCCCTTTGCAAGAGCCTTCAACAGTTATCTCAAACAGATTCATAGCCAAGACTGGTACAGGGATAAAAAATCCTGACCCGTTTATAATTCGTGCTGAACCTGACGACCTCGACGGAGATGGATTTAAGGAAATAATTTTTGGTATTACAACAGGATTTTCAAAATTTCCGAGGAGTATATACGCATACTATGTTTCTAAGGATTCTCTTGTGGTCTCACCCGAATCCTCTTGCTTTCTGGAAGGTATTCTGCAAGAAGATATTAATGGTGATGGGAAACGGGAAATCATACCATTTGGCTATTCCACCCGAAACATCTCCCCTGAAGAAGCAAAGTACCATGATTATTCAAGCTGGTTTATGGTATTGGATCATAACCTTAAATTTCAATTCGAACCATTAGAGTTTAATGGGATTTTTAATCGGATAACTCCAATTGTATTTTCCAATAAAAGCGACACCATTATCACAGCCCTCTCCTATTCACCCGAGAAGGATAATGCTTCTATTCTTTATACTATAAATAAATCAGGGGAAATATGTTCTGAAATTAATATTTGTCCAAAAGTTATGAAAGGTTTTATTACCCTTAACAAAAAAGCTGAACCTGCAATTGTCCTGATGGATCCCGGAAAAGATTTTTACGTGTTTGATAAGAATTTAAAGTTAATTAAAACTGATGAAATGCCAGGATCGGCAAATTTTTATCAGATCGATGTTGATCATGACAGTAAAAAGGAAATAATTCTTCGGGCATACGAAATTGATAAGCTTTTTATATACAGAGAAGGTCTTACAGATCCTGCGGAATTGGATTTCCAATGGGAAGACTTTGGAAATGAAATAATATCAGTTAAAAATAGCATCGGCAGTGATCCGGTTCTGTCAGTCCAGGCAGGCAACAAGCTTTATTTTATTCAATATGGACTAAATCCGAAATATTACTGGAATTTTGGGATATACCTGGCAGTCTATCTTGCAGTGTTGGCTTTTGTGTCAATTATTATGATTTTACAAAAGAAAACCCTGATGAGAAAATATGAAACTGAGAAGAAAATATCAGAGCTTCAGCTTAGTCTCCTCAGAAACCAGCTCGATCCTCACTTTATGTTAAATGCAATAAACTCAGTTATTTATTCAGTAAAGCATAATCAGTCAGAGAAAGCAGCTGAAAACCTCAACCGGTTTGCAAATCTTTACAGAAGTCTTTTATTATCTGGATCTTCAACCAGAAGGACTTTAATGGAAGAAATTAAATTTACCGAGGACTATCTCATGCTTGAAAAAATGCGTTTCAAGGATAGATTCGATTTTGAAATCAGCATTTCAAATGAAATTGAATCAGATTTGCTCGTACCCAAGATGTTGATTCAGGTTTATGCTGAAAATGCGGTTAAACATGGACTCAATACCATAAAGGGAAACGGTAGAATTATAATTTCTGTTTTTAATGAAAATGAATATCTGGTTATCAAAGTTGAAGATAATGGTGTAGGAAGGGTGTCCTCAGCAAATCACAATTCTGGTTCAACCGGTAAAGGATTAATCCTGATGGATGAATATTTTAGAGTGTTTAGTCAACACTTTAATCAACATATTAGCGCTAAAATAAGTGATCTGTTTCATGAAAACGGTTCAGCAATCGGGACTTTAGTAACAATCAGAATAGAAAATGCAAAGAATTAATGATTCCACGGATTTTGCTGGTGTTTCTGTTAATACCTCACATGATATGTTGAAACTCCCCTGCAAAGTTTACCGTCCGATGTAATGCCCTCAACTACAATCCGGTTTTCACCAGTTTCATCGCTGTTATAAAAGGCAACTTGCGTAAATCCGGTGGAATCAGTTCTTACCAAAGGATTCCAATAGATTGTATTCCTGTAATCCTTTTCCTTTTTGGCTGCTTCAGTTGATTCATATACCGGGGCATAATACTTACGCGAAACGGAATATCCTATTACCCTTGCACTTGTCATTCCATATGCCTCTCCGGGAGGGCTTACAAATTGACCTCCCCGTTTGGCGTAGAAAAACAGGATTCCACCCCTTATAATTAATACCAACCGACATGCCTGATTTTACATACTCTACTTTATCAAACATTTGGCTCGGCAGTAACCCAACTACACCATTTTTGTCTTCCATACCATCCATATAAATTTTCAATCTATCCCCCCTGGCATAAAAACCATCACCTTGGTAAATAACTCCAGGAAACCTACCCTCTATGGATTCAAAAACGTTTCCTAACACATCGTCTTGTTTCTCCATGTCAAATACGTAATCTGCCTTTAAATAAACCCGCGGGTGTCCGTCATCTTTCTCCTTTTTGCGTGCCAAAACATAAACATCATCGAAAAGAATTGTATCACTTAAGCTCCATTTCCTTTTAATGAGATCGTTTTTTTCTTCGCTATAATCTAAAGAATGAATTGACTCATACCGATTATACTCAATGGGATATGGAAGTAATTTTGATTTGGGAGAAGTCCGGGAACTGCTGTCAATGATGATGGAAGTGGCATTTTTTCCAGATCTATTCAGTGCTTTTATCGCTATATATATAGTGTCGTAGAAATATAGATCAGAGAATACGAATTGACCCAGGGAATCGGTTACTTGTTCGTATACGCCAAGCAGGCTTTTTAAGGTCATCATGGTAACCTTCCCATTTACAACCGGCTTTCCCAAACCGGTTGAAACAACTTGTCCTTTTATTTCTATGGAGGGCTCAGGCTTGAATTGAATTTCCGGGTATTCGTCTTCCAGAATTTCCTTCCATGTAAATTCTCTGTAACCATGTGTCAGCATCAGATTGTCAAGAGCCATCAGAGTGCTTAAACTATCGTCCTTAAAATAGAATGCCGGATCCTCGATATTCCCCTTCAGCTCCGAATTGATTAAAAATTGAGTGAAAATATTATTGGGATATTCTTTCTCCTCCAGCTGGGCAGAAGCATTATAGACAGACATTGAAAGATTTGTTTTACAAGCCTCTCCCCGACTTGTGTAAGCCCCTACTCCAATCATCACTTTTTCGCGTGGGATATAGTCTGATTTTTCGGTTTTAATAATCAGGTTAACAACACTTACATGATTATTAAAAACCAATCTTTCACATACAGGAATAAGGTTTGAATCGAACAGGGTGAATCTTATAATACCTCCGGGCAATGTATGTTTCTCAATCTCAATAGTATTGATTTCATCATTTGCGATCACCTGTGACTGATAGCAGATTTCACCCCCGCTTTGTCCAAGAACCATGTATTCTGTTTTTTGTGTTCTATCTGAATCCAATGATATCTCGTTAAGCTTAATCTCGATTATCACAGGATCGAAAGAGTTAACAGATAAAACGACCCCCTCATTTTTATGTTTTGGAAGGTCAATACCCTTCACGATATGATCTGCAAAACTAACCACAGCCGAATACTTTACACCCTCTTCCGGCCGAATAACAAAACTTCCTATTCCTTTATAATCACTTTTCAGATCAACAATTTTGTTCCCGGAATTATCTATAATGACCCCTTCAAAATCTCTTCCTTTACCTCGGTTATCGACGGCTTTGAACGCAATCTTATTTTCTATTCCGGTAATAAAAGTCCCGCCTTCAGGAAAAAATTGTAAGTCAATACTTCTCTGATCCAGGTTATTTGATTCTGCATTAAATTCTTTATCCCGCAAATTCCAAACAAGCAAATCCCGACGAAAAAACCATACTTCATCAAAGTTTCGCATCCAATTGGTGTAGGCTCTTATTTGGTATAGCCCGCTGGAAAGAGTGTCTCCCAGATGAATATCGCCATATGCTAAACCATTCTGTACCCATGCAGTATTTTTATATACAACCGATCCCGAAGAATTGATTAATTCAACATATAAGTTACACTCGTTAATTGGAGACTCTTTTACATAAGCCTTAAACCAAATATCATCGTTGGCCCAATAGGAAGGCCGATCCAGATGAAGATAAATCTTTTCCTGCGGGAATCGCAAATTATAAATGTTTGATTTCGCAATGATCTTCTGTATCTCCTTATCGGAAGATGAAGAAATTGCAAACCCCAGGAATAGAATTACCAGAGCTGATGCAAAAAATGAGTTTATTATTTTCAATGTACAGGCAATCAGTATGTTACTCGCACCCTTTCGAGAGCGATGCGAATGCTGCCAGCGTTTTCTTTGCAAGCAGAACATCATCAATGTAAATAAAGAAATCATCTACAAAATCTCCAGTTTCTCCGTTTTTATAAGGTTTGATAAGCTTCTCATTTCCATTGGTAATCAGGTTTATAGCAACGGTCTCTCCTTTAATGATGAATTTCGAATTTCCGGGGTGAATATCGGAAACATTGAACTCGTAGGTGTATTCAATGCTTACCCCTTTTTTATCTGATTCCTTACGTGTAAAGCTCATCTGGCATTTCCCCTCTTCCTTGAACTCCAATTTTTGCTCGTACTTTTCATCCGGTAGATCTATGTTTTGAATATTTCCCAGAAGGAAAGCCCTGGCTTCTTCCGGGCTCATAGCTGTTTTTTCATCGGCCACCGTATTTTCTTTGAGAAAACGGATGGCTGCCATGAAATTTTTCGCTACCAGCGGATCCAAAAATAAAATCTCCGTAGTACCTGTAAAATTCTGAAGCTTGCCATTCTCAAAATTCTTGATGTACTTGCCTTGATCTGTTACCAAGGTGACGCTTAATTTTTTACCGCTGACTTCTATTCCCAGTTCATCCAGACTGATATCTTCAGTGTAAAGTATGAAACTGGTTTCGGTACTGGCCTGATCCGCACCGGTCAGTTTTTTTTCTATAAGCAGTTGATTTTCATTTTCCCTGATGATGCTTATGGTTTGCTCAAATTTATCCCCATCAGTTTCTATTAAACCTACATTCTCTGAAATCCATGAGGCAGTTTCGCCGAGATTACTGAATTCCCTGATTTCTTCTTTACTCTGACTGACCGCGTATTCCAATGCATTGAGAATATCCCTGGCCTTATCAATATCAGCCATATGAAAACCAACCGTTGAGGCGTAATCGGTAACTTTGTTTTCCTTGCTGACACGAATGAATTCCTGCTTGTTTTTTGTTTCCAGCAGGATGGTAATGCTGCTCTTGGAAACCTCAAGTTTTAATTTATCCTGGATATCCGCCAGGTAGAATGCGTAAGTTTCACTCTCGGAAGTACCCTTGGAATCGGATTTTCCTATCACGAATTCTACCAGTCCGGAAGGTGAAACATCAAAGTTGAACCTGTTGGTAAACAATTCTTCAACAACTTTGACCTCTCCCAGATTTTCTTGTACAAATTCCAGGGAAGATACATATGAATCCCATTTTTGTCTTTCGGGCGTGGTATTGGTGACCAAATATGAGAGGGCATTGACTATTTGCCTGGCCAGCTCAATTCCGTTTGCATTTATCTGCAGTACATCAGTAAATACTGTCCCTGTTGGAGATTCAACTTTTACATATTTATTGCTTTCCTTCACAGGTACTTCCACAAGCAGCGATTTTCCGGAAATTTTCAGATCAATAGCCAAAGGATCAATATCGCTGAGATCCAAAGTATAACCGAACAATTTTTGTTCACCCTTTTCATTCACAGAATTGGCCTGAAAATCAACGAGGTAATTCCGGTTGCCCGGTTTAAATTTCTGATCCCATTCAGTTCCATCATAGGTGGCCTTCCCAATATTGTTCACAAGCCATGTAAATGCCTGATCCCGGTTCTCCCATGATACCTGGGTTTCCTTGCAATGTGAAACGTTTTCTTTAAAGGTTTCCAGGAATGTCCTTGTCTGATCGACCTCATTCATGGAAATTCTTATTATCTCTGTGTACCCGTCGATTTCTCCTTCTTCAAAATAAGTAATGAATTTCTGGGATTGGTGAGTTTCCATTACGATTTCAAGGGATTTACCCTTTGCTTTAAAACTGAGCGAAGCAGGATTAATATCAGAAAGGTAAAAGACCCAGGAATGAGTTTTAGTGGACCCTTTCTTATCGGTAACCTGTTCATCAATTTTAATTTTGCAATCGTTGCCATCAACGTTGGTGAAATGATATCGATAGGTATCTGTACCTATCAGCATTTCACCCGTATAATCATCCAGCCAGGACAATTTCTCCTGGGCATGGATTGGTTGAAAGCTGAATACCATCAGGACAGCAGACAAGATTGAAATGAATTTTGCATTTGGCGACATGTGATTGAGTTTATGGGTTGATAGCATAAAAATATGGAATTTTATCAGACCTCGGTACCACTCACATCATTGTCAATGCACTTCAATTGCCTTTGGCAGGTAAATTCCAAAGCTTTATGGTTAAAGAAAAACGAGGCTGCATCAAAAGATACAGCCTCGTCCTTATTTTTTAAACCTACGCTAATTCTACTCGGACTTTTTAAAAGTCAGGAACCATGCGGCCTGGTAGTAATCTGAGTCCGGACTGCTCAAGTTATTTTTCTCGGTTTGAGACAGAACCGGAACAATCACGTCGTCACCTGATTGCCAGTTGGCAGGTGTAACCACGGTTTTGTCACTATAATGTGTTTGCAGTGCCAGGACAGTCCTTTTTAATTCTTCAATGTTCCTTCCAACTTCATTGGGATAGAACAAGATGGCCCCGATCACATTATCAGGATTAATGATGTAGACTCCCCTGATATTCTGACTTACACTTGCAGAAGAGTGAATCATACCGTAAAGGGTTGATACTTTCAGTTCATTGTCTGCGACCAGGGGAAAATTGATCTTTACAGGATCCCGGTCTTTATAAGAAATCTCCTCAAGGGCACTTTTCCAGGAGTTGTGCTGCTCAAGAATATCGGTGGAAAGCACCAACAATTTTACACCCATCTCTTCAAAACTTTTCTGGGCATAGGCCAGTTCCAGTATTTCAGATGAGCATACCGGGGTAAAATCCTTGGGGTGTGAAAACATGATCTTCCAGCTCTTACCGTAATCTTCAGGAAAACTAATCTTCCCGTTTGTGGAATTGGCTGTGAAAGACGGAGCTTTTGATCCAATCAGAGGAATGGAGGTTTCCTGAGCGGATAACTGGCTTAGGGAAAACAGGATTAATGCTGATACTAAAAAGAACTTTTTCATGATTGTAAGGAATTGGTTAAAATGTTAATTGTGTTATGTTTCATGAAAGTTACGATGCTAATTTGGACAAATTCTAAATAGGGAAAGAATTAACCTATTAATTAACAAATGCAATGATGTAAAAATAGTTGGTGGACGTCGTTAATTCTATTAATTTGCACCTGATATTAAATAACAAGCATATGATTCACTCCCTCATTCGTTCAGTTCTTTGCAAATTCAGATTGAGCTTGGTTATTTTTTTAACTGCATCGATCATCCTGCACTCCTGTAAGGAAGAGCCCCAGTTGTGGAAGGTGGATTCCGAGCAGCAGGTTATAGGCGATTATATAGCCAGCAATCCTGATCAGTATTCCGAGTTTGAAAAATTAATTGAACTCGCAGGGATGAAATCGTTGTTGAGAATCAGGGGACCATTTACGGTGTTTCTACCTACCAACGAAGCGATGATGAATTATTACACTCTTAAAGGTGTAAGTGGATTGGAGGGCTTTAGTACCTCCGTTTTGGAAGATATCTGCCGGAATCATTTTATTGACAATTTTATAGGAACCGGCGATATTGGTTTGGGCGCACTTAAGGAAACAAACGGTCTTGGCGACTACCTGGCCAGTGAATTTGAGGGTTCTGATATCATAATTTCGAAATCCTCAAAAATTATTAAAAGGAATATTTATTGTTCCAATGGGGTTATTCATGTCCTGGACAAAGTATTGGATCCGGTTACTCAGGATATTTTCACTGTAGTATCCTCAGATCCATCCTATTCGATCTTCTCCGAAGGGCTTCGCCGAACCCTTCTTATGGATACCCTTCAGATCATTAGTTTTCCCTATGGAAACAGGCAGGCGAGAACCCGGTTTACTTTACTGGCAGTTGCGGATACCATCTATCAGCGTTATGGAATCAATCGTATTGAAGATTTGATCCAATGGTGCGGTGCCAATCCCGATAGTATTACTTATCTCGATAATCCATTTTACCGGTATATGGAATACCATTGTCTGAATGGCAGCTATTACCTTTCGGACCTGACTACCGGGGTTTATCCAATCCTGTCAAGGGACAATAATGTAGCATTTACAATTGATACGGATTATAAAATAAATATTGATCGTGATTCCAAGGAGTATACAGGCTTCAATATTCCTGCATCAAATATTCCTGCAAAAAACGGGGCTTTGCATTCTGTAGATGATTTATTACCGGCAATTGATCCCGAACCCGCTACAGTCCAATTTGAAACGACCGATTTCTTTGACCTGCAGCAGGGAGATTACTATCAGAAGTACTACATGAGGTTTTTTGACGGGGAAAACGACCTCGAGAAAATCAAGTGGAGGGGTAATTACCTGCAATACTATTTTCAGCAGAATAATACATCAATTTTGAGTCGGGATTGCCTTGCCATACAGGGTGGCTGGTGGGAGATTTCCATCACCTTCCCCAAAGTGATGAAAGGTAAGTATGATGTTCTCCTTTTCCAACCAAACTGGAATGATGTGACCGATTGTGTTGTATCTCTGGATGGAGTTCCGACACCTTATACATATACCGGAAACTATGGTACCGGTGTTGGAGGCCTGCAAAAGGTTGCTGACGCCGTTTTTGAAACTACTGCCGAGCACACGATCACGATCAGAAATATCATGGCTGGTATGGTATTCTGGGATTATGTGGTGTTTCAACCTGTCAAATAGCAACCCATATATATTATCTTCATGCATTGGCGGCCATCAGGAATGGTGTTTGTTTTTCAATTGTCTCTGTTTTCCTTACTGAACGCCCAGGCCGGTCATCCCTATTCATTCATTGCAGCCGGTCACGCCTATGGTGCCCATGAGGGGCAAAACATCGGATTGCATCCTGCCCTGCTTAATAGTTGGTCTGCAGGGTTCGATACCACAGTAAAATTTATTGTATTTACAGGCGATATTGTCAACTACAGTTCAGTGGAGAGCTGGCAACAGGTAGAAAAAGAAATGGATCTTTTTTCACTGCCCTATTATTATGTGATGGGCAATCATGATAATAACGAGGCCGGCAGGGAGGTCTTTGTCAATAAATTTGGGGACACACATTATTCCTTTTACTTCCGGAATGATCTATATATTATTTTAAACAGTATTGAGGCAGACCGGGCTATTTCCGATAACCAGCTTTCTTTTTTACAGGACCAGATCAACATGGCCGGTGACTCCACCAGTAATATATTCATTTTCTTTCATGAGATCCTTTGGAACAGTCATGAAAAATACATCGGGGTGAAGAGTAACAGCCGGTCCAGGTACGACCAGATAGTGAACTATTCCAACTACTGGGAAAAGGTACATCCCATGCTTATGGAAAAATCAGATATAGACTTTTTCCTGATTGCCGGAGATGTGGGAGGAAATCCGGATGCCATATCTGCATTTTATGACAGGTGGGATCACATTACTTTGCTGGCATCGGGCATGGGTGAAGTGGCTGATGAGAACTACCTGTTGGTTCACGTATTTGATGAGGATACTGTTGAATTTGAGCTTGTACCTTTAAACAGTGAACTCACTCTTTCAGAGATCGGGTTTTATAGTGTTCCACCGGCACCAGGAGAAATATTGGGGCCTGAGTTCGTGTACCAGGGAAGCAGCTCAAATGTCTATTCAGTTCCGAAGGTATTAAATGCAGACACATATAGTTGGGAATTACCACCCGGTGCGACAGGTACCAGCTCGACGAACCAAATCGAGGTAGATTTTGATTCAGATTTCCTGGAAGGCCAGCTTTCCGTTCGGGCTGTACGAAATGGATTTGGTGCTGGAGCTGCAACCCTGAAATCGATCCAGGCAGATATTAGCTCAGTTGCTTTTCCTGAAGGAGGTCCCGGTTTACTGCAAATCAAATGCACGGATATCCATAACTACCTCTCGATAGGGGTGATGGGATTAGATGGAAAGGCGCTAACCCTCCGCATTTTTGATCCTGCAGGAAGAGTATTGAAGACGGAACGGTTGTTGCCACTTGGTGATGACGCTGTAATTCAGATGGATACCAATGATCTTCCAAAAGGAGTTATTTTCATTTCTGCTTCAACCGAAACCCGTTGCATAACTGGTAAATTTGTGGTCAGGTAAAATAATTCCCTGACCGTTTTTAATCCAGAACAGCTTTTCGGTTGCCCTTATGTACACTTTCTCCTTTGCCATTAATGATACTCATGATACTGCTCTCCTGATTGCCATTTAGCCAGAATGTGAATTTATGGTGGATACTGTCCTCCAAAGCAACAGGGGTTTCTATGGCATTATGAACGACCACAGGGGCATTATAAAATACACAATAAATCCCCACTCCAAAGGCTTGGTGAGATTTCACATGATCGGCCACTTTGTAGGAGGCATAACCACCCACCGGTCCATGTTTCCACGATTCTACCGAGGGTGGATCATATGGCATCTCGCTCTGGTAGAAATAGACCCTGCCTCTCTCCCCTATCCAAAGGGTCTGGTACTCCTGGTGATGCTCATTGAACAAACCATAAATGGTGACATCATCTCCATTCACAATGAGCCCGTTGGCGCATTTATTCAGGTCCCATCCCACACCATTGCCGTGGTCGGCCCTCCATAACCATATATGGTCGATAAACAGATCATTGCTGTTCACTTCCACACAACTGGAGGAAGAACCTTCGGTCGGACCCCCTACCCTGAAAAACAGATCAAACAACCAGATTGAATTTTCAGCATGGCTTTTGGCTGAACCGGCTTCGCCTATCCGCACCAGGGTTTGGGAAGGTATTACAGATGCATCGAATAATATACCAGAAATAATCAGGCCACTAACATCATCTGTTTCGAGGGCTGCATTCCCGTTTACGGGCACCAGGGAGGGCATCCCCAATCCGGTAATAATTGTTCCGGGAAAAGTGACCTTCAGACTCTGTTCCAGCTGATAGATCCCGGGTGTGAAGAGCAGGTTTTTACCCTGCATCAAAGCAAGATTAAGGGACTCTGAGTTGTCAATCCGGGGCTTTGCGATATAGAATTCAGCAATGGGTAATCCAAATGGATCAATGAAGTGATTGAGCCAGGAAGGAGCTGAGGAATTACTCCTGGGAGCAGGGATTTTCATTACCCATTCATCGTTCTTAAACACCAGGTAGGGTTTTTCCCGGCTGGTGGGAGTCTCTTTAATTGAAGTATAGGGTCCGTCCGGCCAGTTGGTTTCCGGTGCATTGGGAACTCCCATTGAAAATATATTCCAGGCTCCTTTTTGCCATTGATTCCAATCAGAATTCCTGGAAAACCATTGCTGCTGTCCTCCAGCCATTACCGTACCTTCAATTTTCGAATCGGCCAGAAAACCACCGCTGGCGTATCCATTGTCGTGCAATTGCAGGTTGCCCTTTACACAAACCCTTCGCATGGGAGCTGCCTGGGAAACGCCCCATACATTGGTTGAATCTTCTCCCGGAATAATCGTGAGATTTTCCACCGATCTCCAGAAATTAGTAAGAACATGCCCTCCATCGCTCTCCTGGCCCCTCCGGCGGCGTGCGTTGGATCTCACGGCCCCGATGATGGTCACATCTTCGGGCGACTGACCCAGCCCCATAACCTGCATATAATACCCTACCCTGATATCAAGATGGTATATTCCCGGTTTAAATAACAGGGCGTAGCGATTTAGACTGAATTCGGAACCGCGGTCTGATTGTCTCATGAAAATGGTATCGATCATGGTCTGAATCTTAACCATATCCATCTCGGGATCAAATATAAATACATTCTCGCCTAGAAAGTCCTGATGATAAGTTACTTGAGAGGAAACACTTGTTTCTGCAGTCCCGGACTGGCCATGAGCCCATTCGCACTGGAAAACCAATAAAAAAAGAAACCATAAAATACTTATGAGACAACGATGTTGCCGGCTTTTGACAGTGATTTTACAAATTCCCATCTTAAACCCTTAAGAAGATGCCTTTTTTATAAAGGAAGTAAAGCAGGGCCCATTCGAGCATCAGTGCACCGGTGGCAATGAAAACAGCACCCCAGTTTTCACTGACATGAATAGAGAACCAGTTCAGAAAGAAATGGCTGATATTACCAAAATCAATGATTCGGGAAGCCATGTAAATGGTGATGGAGTTCATTCCAAAAACTCTGAAGAAAAGGGTCCAGCGTTTACTACCTTTTACATCAATGATAAAGTAGAACAGGGAGAGTAACATTGCGCTTATCCCGGCTGCAAGCAGTACGTATGGCACTGTCCACATTTTCTTGATAATGGGATAAAACGGACTGATTCCAATGGCAATGGCCGACATGACGACCCCTGCTGCTGCAATATAGAGTGCTTTTTTTGAAGGTTTTGGTGATTTACTTCTAATGAGAAAACCTCCCAGTGTTCCAAGTAAAGTGATGGAAACTGCCGAAATGATGCAAAGTATACCTTCGGGATCAAATACTTTATCATAGAGCCTTCCTGGAAGCAGCTTCTGGTCCAGCCATGCATTGATCGTGGATGCCGGTTCGAAGGTACCAGCCCCGTAGCCGGGCACCGGAACAAAGAGCTGCAATGATGCTACGCCGGCTAAAATACCCAGCAGCCAAAATATATTTCCTTTTATGCTTTTGGAATAAAGCGTGATAAGTGCTGCAAAAAAGTAACCAAATCCTATTTGGGCCAGAACACTGGCAACCCTCATATTTACAAAACCCGATTCTGTTGCCCCATTATATAGAATTCCCAACGCCACCAGTGCTACCAACCTGATCAGGATTTTCTTCAGCAGAAGCAATTTGGCTACACCTTTTTCCAGTTTTGATTTTATTGCCAGCGGAATTGCAACCCCACTTATAAACATAAACAGGGGGAAAATCAGATCGTAAAATCGAAATCCTTTCCAATCCACATGTTCTTGCTGAACGGCAAGGGCTTCAAGCCAGCTCCAACCAGTGGCCTGGGCAAGAGTAATGATGATCCAGCCCCCACCCATCAGCATGACCATGTCAAAACCACGCAGGGTGTCCAGGGATTGCAATCTCTCTTTGGTTTGGGTTCTCAGGGAATCTTTTTTCAGGTCAGGGTCCATCACAATTATTTATCAAGGGTTAAATTTAGTTTTACCGACCTCCCAAATTAATAAAAAAGCAGGTTCTATAATAACTACTTCCTGCCTAATATTTAACTTGTAATAAATAAAATCCTGGCTCGTCTTTGTGTAAAACTCCAGTCTTCCCACTTAAACCCTTTCAGGCCATGTTTAGAAACTACTTAATGATCACGTTGCGGAATCTGTTGAAGAACCGGATTTCCTCATTTGTGAATATCCTGGGACTGGCAATAGGTATGGCCGCCTTTGTTTTGATCATCCAGTACGTGCGCTTTGAGCTCAGCTATGATAATTTCCATGAAAAGCAGGATGTTATCTATCGGGTACAGCAGGACCGGTACAATAAAGGTGAGATTACCACCCAGTGGGCAGCCGGCTGTTCAGCAGTGGGCCAGGCGCTGTATGAAAACTTCGAGGAGGTGGAGAATTTCACGCGTTTTCAAAAGATGGATGGTGTTTTCAGTTATGGGGAAAAGAAATTCAGGGAGGAGGAGATCTACCTGGCAGACACCTCCTTCTTCGAGGTATTCTCATTCAGGATTTTGCATGGAGACCCAAATACTGCCCTGTTGAATCCTATGGAGATGCTGGTATCCGAATCCATAGCCAGGAAATATTTCGGAAATGGGAACCCCATCGGGGAGAGTCTTCGGTTCAACGGAGGTCCGGAATTTAAAATTACCGGGGTTTTCGAAGATGCTCCTGAAAACTCCCACCTTAAACCCGATATTCTGGCTTCCTGGGCTACCCTTGTTCGTTTCTATGGTGAGGGGATTAATACGGCCTGGGAATGGGATTCCTTTTTCAATTATATCCAGCTTCATCCGGGTACTGATTATAAGGATTTTGAGGCAAAAATACCGGCATTTGTGAAGGGGCTGATTGGAAATGATTTGGATAGCTTTGGAGCAGGAGTTGTATTTAATTTGCAGCCCCTTCGAAGCATTCACCTGAACTCAGATTATATGTTTGAAGCAGAACCCAATGGCAATGCCCGCTCAGTGTATGCTCTGATTGCCATATCTGTTTTCCTGGTTATCATTGCCTGGATCAATTACATCAATCTTTCCAGTGCCCGCTCCCTGGAACGTGCCCGTGAAGTGGGGATGAGGAAAGTGAATGGAGCCCTGAGATCCCAGGTACTGGGGCAGTTTTTAATGGAGTCCTTTCTCATGAATATCTTTGCCATTATCATTGCTTTTTTTCTGGTAATGGCTCTGGGTCCTGCCTTTAGCCGCCTGACAGGTCAGATGTTGGATTACTCCGTTGGTGTGAACCCGGGTTTCTGGAGCCTGGTCTTTCTGGGTTTTATTGTGGGAGCCTTAATTTCCGGCCTCTACCCTGCCCTTTTCCTTTCGTCGTTTAAGCCTGTCACTGCATTTAAGGGAGTATCCGAATTGAAAGTGGGAGGACTGGGCATCCGCCGGGTATTGGTGATTTTCCAGTTTACCACCTCTCTCCTGCTGGTGGCCGGAACCCTGACAGTCTACACCCAAATCTCATATATGAGGAAAAGTGACCTGGGTGTGAATATTAATAACGTATTGGTAATCAGAGGTCCTGCCGTGAACGACTCTACCTATTCTGAGAAATTCAGTGCTTTTAAGGACGAGCTCCTTCGCAACCCGGATGTGGAAATGGTAACGGCTTCCATTGCCGTTCCCGGAAGACAACCTTTATGGAACGCCGGAGGAATCAGAAGGCTTACTGATGCTGAGGAGGATGGGAATCAGTATCGGATTATAGGTTTCGATTTTGATTTTGTAGATTTCTACGGACTCACCATACTGGAGGGCAGGAATTTTATGTCTGATTTCGGTCAGAACAGTGAAACAGTCCTGCTCAATGAGGCTGCCGTGGAGTTGATGGGATTCAAGGACAATGCTTCAGCCCTGAATGTGCCCATTCACTTCTGGGGAGATACCTTCAACATTGTGGGGGTTATGAAGAATTATCACCAGGAAGGATTAAAAGAAGATCAGGAACCTCTTATATTCAGATACTTCCGGGATGCCAACTCCTATTATTCCATCAAAGTGAATCCAATGAAAAACCAGGAGGTCCTGGGTTTCGTGGAGCAGCAGTGGCAGCAGTTCTTTTCCCAGAATCCTTATGAATACTTTTTCCTGGAGGACTATTATAATGAACAATACCGGAATGAAATTCGCTTTGGAACGGTATTCGGTTTATTCGCCTTCCTGGCAATTTTTATTGCAGGTCTGGGACTATTCGGACTATCATCCTATACCACGCTGCAACGAACCCGGGAAATTGGTTTGCGAAAGGTACTGGGCTCCTCAGCCGGCAATGCAATACTTCTCCTGCTGCGTTACTTTATGATCCAGGTGGCCATTGCTATTCCTCTTGGTCTTGGTCTTGGATATTACATCATGGCAGGTTGGCTCAACAATTTTGCCTACAGGATCGGTATCGGCTGGTGGTTCTTTGTCATTCCAGCACTCATGATCCTGATCATTACAATTCTGACGGTAATCTCCCAGGTATTAAAAACAGCCCGGGTAAATCCGGCTATTTCCATGAGGTGCGAGTAGGGAATCGATCTAATGATGAGATTTTGAGCAGCGTATCAGATCCATAACCATGCAGGAAGATTCCTGTTGGCAATGCTTATGAATCCAATTCATGATCAGAGAACCGGATTTTTGCCCCAGGAAAAAAGCACCTACAATGAGAAGGTAGGTGTACCAGGCAAATCCAATTCCGGACAGAAGCCTCAAGGCAATAATAAAAGGAACCGGTATATGAATGGCAAGGAACCACTGGGTAGAAAATTTTCTGACATTTGCCCTCCAGTAACCGAAAGGGATATTAAGGACAAAGACAAGCATGGTAATTTCCAGAAGCATGATCATCTTCCTGATTTTTTATTTTTCTTCTTGCTGCCCTTTTGAAAAGCCTCATCCTGGTCCAGCAGGGATTGCCAGTCGGTTTCTTCGTTCTCAATTGAATCCTGAATGGTATCGCGATAGAAGCCTTTAGAGATTTCGGTTCTGTATATGGGCTTTCCAAGCTGCTCTTCTATGATGCCCAGCATCTCCCTCTCCTCTTTACTGCAAAAGGAGATGGCCTGTCCCTTACTGGTTCCCCTGCCTGTACGGCCTACCCTGTGTATATAGTATTCAGGGGATTCGGGAAGATCGTAATTTACCACCAGACCCACATCAGGTATGTCAATTCCCCTTGCACTTACATCTGTTGCAATCAGCACCTTTAGATTTCCGGACCTGAATTGCTGCATGGTTCGTTCACGCTGCTGCTGTTCCTTGTCGCCATGGATGGTTTCCGATGCGATGTTGACTCTTTCAAGGGCCTTCTTCACCCGTTCAGCCCTGATTTTTGTCCTCACAAATACAAGGATTTTCTGATCCGGGTTGTTTGAAATCACATTCTCAAGAAAGAAGCGTTTGTCATCCATCTCTATGTATGCCACGGCATGATCGATGTTTCTGGCCACCGGATCTTTGGGCGAAATCTGGATGCGGATGGCATCGGTGACCAGCGAGTAGGCAATTTTTTTTATCTGTTCATTGATGGTGGCTGAGAAGAAAAGAGTCTGCCGCTTTCTGGGAAGGTGTTTCATCAGGTCGCGGATATCTTTTATAAAGCCAAGGTCGAGCATGTGATCGGCTTCATCCAATACAAGGATCTCCACCCGCTGCAATTGAAGCGCTCCCTGGCTCACCAGGTCAAACATTCGGCCTGGTGTGGCTATCAGCACATCGACCCCCTTGTCCAGCTGTTCAATCTGGGGATCCTGGTCCACCCCGCCATGTATGGCAAAGGCCTTGACGCGGGTGTGCTTTCCCAGAACCCGGAAAACATTTTCTGTTTGCAGGGCCAGTTCATGGGTGGGTACCATTACCAGGCACTTCACCCCATCGGGACGCCCTTTCATCTTGCGTTCCTGAAGTGTATGTAAAACCGGAATCGCAAAAGCTGCCGTCTTACCGGTGCCGGTCTGGGCAATGGCAAGGACATCCTCCCCTCTCAGGATGGGAGGAATCGATTTAAACTGAATATCTGTGGGTTTTTTAAAACCAAGTTTGGAAATACTTGTCTTGATTCCCGCATCAATATTGTACTCTTCAAACTTCATTAAAACTAATTTAATGCAAAGGTCTCAATATTACTGAGAATATTTGATTAGCTTTGTCGAAATTTCTTAGCCGACATTTCAAATAGGCAGTTTTCCCGCAATTCAGGGACCCCTCTCTTTTTTTTCTGATTCAGCTAAGGCGGCGAGCTCTTTGAAGCGCGTCATTTTAACAATAAAGCAGCCCTGTAAAGGCTGTTCAAAATCTATTTTATGAGTTATACAAAAGTAAACAACAGAAAAGGTAATTCTTCTAATCCCGGACGGGATAGATTTCATGGTTCAAATAACAGGAATCGAAACAATTCACCATCGGCCAAAAAGGTCTCAACCCTTGATCCCTCACTCCTGGTAAAGGAAGCGGATCATACGGCAGTAGGAAATGTATTTCGCTCCGACCGGCTGGTTAAAGATCTGCCCATCGATATCAAATTAAGAGAGGCCCTTGCTTCAAAGGGATATGTTACTCCAACAGAAATTCAGGACAGGACCCTTGAGACCTTGCTGGAAGGCCGGGATATCCTGGGAATTGCACAAACAGGGACCGGTAAAACCGCGGCTTTCCTGATACCCATCATCCAGCAATTGCTTCATAAAAGGGTAAATCCTTATGCACTGGTTGTTGTGCCTACAAGAGAGCTGGCTCTTCAGGTTGAAGAGGAGTTTAAAAGCATGGCGAAGGGACTGGGTCTTTTCAGTGCCTGTTTCATCGGCGGTACAAATATCAACCGTGACCTGCAAACCCTTCGCAGAAGCACCCATGTGGTGATTGCCACGCCTGGCCGACTGCTCGATCTGACCGATCGCCGCGCCATTGATCTTGGTAAATTCAGGACACTGGTTCTGGATGAGTTCGACAGAATGCTGGATATGGGTTTCATCCGTGATGTGAACCGTATTCTTGACGGGATGAAACAGCGCAATCACACCATGCTCTTTTCAGCCACGCTGGACAGGAGCCAGCAATCGATGATCAATACCATCCTTAAAAATCCTGTGACCGTGAAAGTGAGTACCGGGAACATTTCCGCCGATGGCATTGACCAGGAGATCATCAGGCTGAAGCCTGGTGAAGATAAGTTTAAAGTCCTGCAAATGATGTTGGCACAGGAAGAGTTTAAAAAAGTACTGCTTTTTGAAGAGACAAAACACAAGGTAAGCAGGTTGTGTATAAAGTTAAACAATGCCGGTATAAAGGCGGATCAGATTCATGGGAATAAAAGCCAGAATGCCCGTCAAAATGCTTTGCAGTCTTTTAAGCAGGGTCGTGTCCAGGTACTGGTTGCAACAGATGTGGCCTCCCGTGGACTTGATGTAGCCGATATTTCACATGTGATCAACTACCAGGTACCGCAGACCCATGACAGCTACATCCACCGAATCGGCCGTACAGGTCGTGTCGGTAAGGTTGGCAAGGCTTATACCTTTGTGGCCTGATCGGTGGATTCAGGCGAAATTATTGCGGCCAGATGCGCTTTACTTTGAATATTTATGGATATTGTTTACTATTTTTCGGTGAGGCACGAATTAAATGAACATTTCAGGACTACGGGCACTGGTAACAGGGGCATCCTCCGGGATTGGATGGCACTTTTCCGAGCTCCTGGCTGCAAAAGGGTGTAATATAATCGCAGTAAGCAACCAGTCTGCCCGGCTGGAAGATTTAAAGCGCCACCTGAAGCAATCGCATGCCGTTCAGGTGGAGACCATCCATCAGGATCTGGCCCGGGAGGACGCTGCCCAATCCATATATGACCAATGTGAGGCTCGCAAACTGGAAGTGGATATCCTGATCAACAATGCAGGCATGCTGATGTTTGGAGAAATGGTTGATTCTGAATACGATACGATGAGATCCATTCTTCAGCTTCATGTGACCACACCGGCCTTGCTTTGCCGTCTGTTTGGAAAAGTGATGAAGGAGAAGCGTTCAGGCTATATCCTCAACGTCTCTTCCATCTCAGCTGTCATGCCCTACCCCACCATTTCGACGTATGGTCCTACAAAAGCCTTCCTTCGTTATTTCACCCGCGCCATCAGGACTGAATTGAAGCCATACGGGGTCCATGTGAGTTGCCTGATACCCGGAGCTACGGATACTCCTCTGAATAACCCCTTTAAGGCCAGTCTCGATTTTTGGAGAAAGACCGGGATTGTGAAGGAAGCAGCCTTTGTTGCCCGGGCAGGGATCCGGGCCATGTTCAGGGACCGTGCCCTTTGTATTCCGGGGGTGCTTAACAAATTGATAATATTTCTGTTCCCCCTTATTCCCCCGTCCTTCATTTCCCTGGCAAACAGGCATAGGATCAGGAGTGTCAGAAACACAAAGCAACCATAATATGGAACAGTGCTTTCGGGAGAAAAAGCTTGGAAACAGTCAGTTAGTACTGAAAAGTCTGTTTATCAGGTCTGCCGCTTATGAAGGAATGCAAAAAGAGGGACTCCCCACCGAGGCACTTACAAGGCACCATGTGGCCATGGTCAAGGGGGGTGTGGGCCTGACCACGGTTTCCTATGGAGCGGTATCTCCTGAGTCCCGGACCTTTCCTCAGCAGATGTACATCAATCCCCGGAACCTTGATAAGCTGGCACTGCTCGCAACAGCAGTACACGAGGCCGGTGGAAAGGTCTCCATGCAACTTACCCACTGCGGTTACTTCACCAAGAACAAAGAGGTGAAAAGACCTGATGCCCCCAGCAGGGTCCTCAATACCTATGGAATTTTATCGGGTATCATGTTTTCCAGGGAAATGGGAAAAAAGGAGATGGAGAAAGTGACAAATGACTTTGCAAATGCAGCTTTGGGAATAAAAGAGGCCGGATTTGATGCGGTGGAGATCCACCTGGGTCATGGTTACCTGCTCAGCCAGTTCCTCAGTCCCTGTACCAACAAGCGCAAGGATGAATACGGAGGAAGTGTTGAAAACCGTAGCCGCTTTCCCCTGGAACTTGTGCGCCGGGTTATGGAAAAAACCGGACCCGGTTTTCCGGTTCTTGTCAAGCTTAACCTCAGTGATGGATTAAGGCTGGGTTTTTCCCTTGAGGACTGCAAATATGTTTCATTGAAGCTGGAAGAATTGGGTTGCACTGCCATTGTGTTAAGCGGCGGATTTACCAGCAAGACCCCCTTATACATGATGCGGGGAAAGGTACCCCTGCTTGGCATGGCCGGTAATGGTGATCATTTTGCCGAGAAACTGACCATGGCCCTGTTTGGGCCCTTTATCGTCAGGAAGTACAGGTTCAAAGAAAACTTCTTTCTGAATTAGGACAGGGCCCTGATTCATGACCCGGATTTTCTCTTAAAGTTAAGAGACGGAAGCATCGACCGCACCCACTGTAACCGCTGTAACCGCTGTGTGGTGGAAATGGATCGCGGGGGTGTTAAATGTGTCCTGCCTCCTGATTCCGGGTAATTTCTATCTTTGAAATCCAAACCCATAAGGCATCCAAAACCATGAATAGAATCATCCCGTTTTTGCTTTTAGTCTTTCTCTTCTCCTGCACCTCAAGAAAACCAAATATTGTGGAGTGGAGAGGTGAAGACCGTAATGGCATTTACCGTGAGAAAAACCTCCTGAAAGAGTGGTCCGAAGAGGGTCCGGCAGAACTGTGGTTCCGGGAGGGGATTGGGAGCGGTTATGGTTCACCTGTGGTTGAAGCCGGACTGATCTATATTACGGGTGCCATTGACAGCACTGCCTGGATACATTGTCTCAATACAGAAGGAAAGATGATCTGGCAGTCGAAATTGGGGAAGGAATGGGTGGTCAATTTCCCGGGATCTCGATCGGCACCTACGATTGTGGATGACCTGATCTATGTGGGTTCAGGGATGGGAAATCTCTATTGCCTGGAGAAGGCAACGGGAAATGTGCTTTGGTCAAAGGATTTGGCTAACGATTTCCAGGGTCTCCTCCCCCGTTTCGGCCATTCTGAATCGGCCGTTGTCGATGGTGACAGGGTATTCTGGACTGCAGGGGGAAAGGAGCATAACGTGGTTGCTCTTGACCGCTTTACAGGCGAATTTCTCTGGAGCAATCCCGGATTTAGTGAGCATTCAGCTTATCATTCACCCAGGATTATTACCCTTAGGAAGAGAAAAATACTGGTTACATGCTCAGCCTATCACCTGATGGGTTTTGATGTGGGAAACGGGCAACTGCTCTGGTCCCAGGAAATGAAGGGTATTGAGCCTGGGGAAAGAAAACCCGGGATTGGAGACACCCATGCCAATACAGTCCTGTTTGAGGAGGGCGCAATTTACTATGCCACCGGCGACGATGGAAATTTTGGTGTGAAACTGGAGCTTTCTGAAGAGGGAACCAACATCAGGGAAGTATGGAGAAACAAGGAATTTGACAGCTATATGGGAGGAATTGTTAAGGTGGGTTCTTATCTCTATGGCGGAGGCACAAAAAAGCCCCGGTTAAATTCCATTGATGCCAGCACGGGAATACTTGTCGATTCGCTGCAAATTGGGCGGGGTGCGGTGATCGAGGCTGACCAGATGCTCTATTATTATAATTTCCAGGGTGATCTGAACCTTGTGTCTTACATGAATGGAAAAATGAACAAGGTCAGTTCATTCAGGATCGAGCGTGGAGACCAGGAGCATTTTTCCCATCCGGTGATCCACAATGGAGTACTCTACCTCAGACATGGAGATGTTTTAATGGCATTTGGTATCTCAGAACCTGCCTAAGGATTCTCTATTTCAGACCGGTTGGATGATTGAACCAGCTGCATATACTGTTCCAGGTGATGTTCATAAATATCCCTGGGCATGCATTGGTTCTTTATACACAAGGCTGCGGCATAGCCCACAGCAGCTCCCATCTGGCCTGTGGTACGCATAACCCTTGGTCCCCCCAGGCCAATGTGAGTGCAACTGAAACACCTTCCTGCCATAAACAGGTTGGAAATGTCCCTGGAATAAAGTGATCTGTATGGAATATAGTAGCGTTCAGTATTGTAGAACATCGCTTCCGAAAGAAAATCTGGTTTTTCTTCCATCATCTCATCCTGGCGGAAGTGCACATCCACGGCTCTTTCTTCCATTACCACCGCATCCGGAAATGTATGTAAATTCCTGACATCATTAAAGGTGAATATATAGTCTCCCACCAGTCGCCTGGATTCTCTTTTACCAAGCAGGTAGGAAACCCATTCCAGTTTCAGATTTTCATTTCCCGGAAGTTGTTTTTCATTATAGAAAGAGCCATATACAGCCTTCAGCAGATGATCCCTGATTTGTTCGGCATGGTCCACCTGGTGCCACCTGTCGCTGATCATTTCCCAGTTCCAGGTACCCGTATTTGCTGTAAATTTCCCAACCACGCTATTTGCCCATGGGACCTCAGGGAACTGGTATGCCGAGTCCGATTCATAGGTTCTCCACAGCAGGGAAGCGCCCATCACCTTATGGTCTGCACTGTCGGGACTCCAAAGGGCACCATACTCATCCCAGCCCTCACCATACTCACTGGCGGCTTCCCTTCCATAGAGGTATTCAGCTCCTGCCCAGTAACCGATCCATCCGTCCCCGGTACAATCGACAAAGTAAGGTGCTGAGAACCGCACCTGCTCTCCAGTGTGGGTATGTCTTGCATCCACGCTTTGAATGGACATGTCCATTGTATTGGCAGCATAGGCCCTGTACTCCAGAAAGAGTGATATATTAGGGTAAGAGGCCATATTCTTGTGCCTCTTTTGTTCATCCAGTAGCGCATCGGGAGATCCGTTCGGGTAGTGCTCAGTATCGAGCATTCTGAGGATTCGTTCAAAGTATCCATAAATTCCAAGGGTGTGAACCCTGATTTCATTGCTTGCATTTCCCCCCAGAACTGGCCTGTCATGTACCAGGGCCACCTTCAGACCCTGCTCTGCTGCTGAAATGGAAGCTGCACAACCGGCGATGCCTCCACCCACAACCACCAGGTCAAATTCCAGGGTTTTATCGGGGATCTCTTTGCCTCCTGCAAGTTGCATCCTGAAGTCAGGTAGGTAGATATCCTGGTTGGTGGGAGTCCTGTACCGGTTACATAAGTAAACTGCATCACACCTGGCATTAAATCCTGTTAGGTCCTCCAGCTCAATGAGGGCCGGGCCTGATTTCACTTTTACTTTACCAGCATAATTCCATCCCCATCCCCTCATTTCATAACCACCCAAGGTCTTTTCCAGTTTTCTTCCATCCACCCACAGGTTGAATCTTCCCGGGGCATCCCAGTTCCCGGGAGCCCAATTGGTTGTTCTGGCCCAAACGTGATAAGTGCCTCCCCTGGAGAACTCAATACTTGTGGAGGCGTTTTCCACCGCTTCACCCATCCCATGCGCCATCAGGTAAGGCGATCCCATCTGTTCCACAAACTGGGGATCAACCACCCAACCGCCGGGGTGGTCAAAAGATTCGCACTCCACTAACATCTCATTTTTACATCCGGCGACCAGGAGTGCTGCAAGGAGCAAACTGAAGATCTGTCTTGAATTTCTCACAGTTTTAATCAATAAAATCAAATATAAAGTAATCCTCTTTCAATTGGAATATAGAGTTATATTTATATGTTATAAACAATATTATTTATAATTATAATCTGTTTTGAGATAAATTGTTACAATCTGTTCAATTTTTGAGGTCCCCGGTATTTGTGAAATATGCATCTAAAGTAAAAAACCTTCTCGTTCATTGCAAATCGTTAACTATCTTACAAGACATAACCAACTTATCACAAAATGATCAGAACAACCATCCTTTTGTTGTTGGCACTGATGGGTTGCCAATCAGGAGCTGAATTGGTAAAACCCAATGTGGTAATCATTTTTCTGGACGATTCGGGATGGGCCGATTTTGAACCCTTTGGGAAAGGGGCATTGGAAACCCCCAATGTGGCTCAGCTGGCATCGGAAGGATGCGCCTTCCATAACTTTTATGTTCCGCAGGCCATATGTTCCGCTTCCCGATCGGCCCTGTTAAGTGGCTGTTACCCGGGTCGTACAAAAGTATTTGGAGCCCACGGTCCAAATGAGTGGGGCCTGGATACCACCTTTGCCACCATGGGTGAGGTTTTTAAAAAGGCAGGCTATGCCACGGCTGCCTTTGGAAAATGGCATTGTGGTGACCAACCCGAAACCCGTTCCCATGCCAGGGGTTTTGATGAGACATGCGGATTGATGTACTCTAATGATATGTGGAAATACCATCCGGACAACCCTGATTACTGGGGAGAGTGGCCGCTGAAATACTGGGAGATGGGTGAGGTCAGGATTGAGGAGGTGGAGAAACCCGATCAAAAGAACCTGACAAGGTGGTATACCGAACATGCAGTTGATTTCATCAGCCGCCACAAGCAGGAGCCCTTTCTGCTATATGTTCCTCACAGTATGCCCCATGTACCCCTTTTCTGCAGTGAGGAATTCGAAGACAAGTCAGGAGCGGGGCTTTATGGGGATGTAATCCTCGAGCTCGACTGGAGCGTAGGAAAGATCAACCAGGCGTTAAAGGATGCCGGGGTAGAACAACAAACCGTCGTGATCCTGACTTCCGATAACGGGCCCTGGATCGTATATGGAAACCATGCAGGAAAAACCCCATTCAGGGAGGCGAAGGGAACAAGCTTTGACGGGGGTATCCGGTCGGCCTGTATCATCAAATTCCCTGAGAAGATTCAGGCAGGCTCGGTATCCGGCCGAACTTTTGGATCCATTGATCTTCTTCCAACACTTTGTCACCTGGCAGGAATACCCTTACCCGAAAACGAGATTGACGGGGAAAATGTTTGGGAGTTGATTTCGGGGAAAGAGGGTGCTGTGAATCCTCACGCTTACTATGCATTTTCAAACCATATCAATTTTGAGGGTGTCATTTCCGGAGACGGCAGATGGAAACTTCACATGCCCCACCCCTACCGTACGCTGGATTCGGCTGGCAGGGATGGTCGTCCGGGAAAATATTCCATGGCCGGGATCGATACTTCACTTTTTGATATGGTGGAGGACCCCATGGAAAGCATCAATGTGCGGTCCGATCACCCCGATGTGGCCAATGAGATGGTCCGGATGGCAAATCAGCACAGGGAAAAATTTTACAGCCCAAATAACCAACCTCTCCAATAAGGGAGCGCAATAAGGGAGATAGGGCTCATATAGGCTATGCCAGATGAATGCCATCCAGATAACCGGCATTCATCCAAGCCAGGTGGTCGCCTCGATAGAAGGGTTGGAGGGCAAGACGGATCTCATTCATTCTCTCCTTTTCAAGGGGCTTAAAATCTTTCACAAGCTGGATGTTTGATTTCAACACCTCCATGTTGTCGATTCCTACATTGATCATATGGAACTGGTTCAGGCTCAAAGCATAATAAATCAAATCGCTGGCCTCAAGACCTTCAATATTCTCCCTGGGCCTTATCACCTTCATGGCTATGACCCCCATTCCTTTGCCGAAGGCAAAAGTGGCAGGGTTTTCTTCAAATTCCTGGGAGCCATCAGACAACTGGTGATTCAGTGCCATCATCATGGCATCGAAGTCGTACAGTTCAGCTGCCCGTTTCATACCTTCGGCCGAAGTGTGGCCGGTAAATCCCATATTTCTGATGATCCCCTCTTTTTTATACTGTTCCAGAACCTCCAGGACTTTTCCTTTCTCACCCAGTTGTTCGGCATCCTCAACTGAATTTATTGAGTGCACATGGAGCAGGTCGATGTGGTCCGTTTCAAGCCTGGTCAGGCTCTTTTCAATACTCTCTTTCACTTTTTCACCATCACGTTCACCAGTTTTGGAAACCAGGAATACATGCTTCCTGTGGTGCTTAAGTATCTTTCCAATACGCTCTTCACTGGATATGAGGTCATTCCCGTATGAAGCTGCAGTATCCCAATAATAGAGCCCCTGCTGAAGTGCGTATTCAAGTAATTCCAGGGCCGTGTCATCATTGGCTATGGTCATCCACCTGCTGCCGCATCCAAAGCCCAATCTGGGCACCTCCACCCCGGTCTTGCCCAGGGTTACTGTTGGAAAGCCTTTGGCGTCATAAATGGCGCTTTTAAAGGAACAACCTGTAGCAGGCAGAAAGGAGACCGCCGCAGCTGCAGCTGCACCGGTTTGCACAAATTCTCTCCTGGTGATTTTTCTTTTCATAAGTATTGGTTTAAATTTTTAGGCGCACTC
>CAVVFB010000003.1:0-11898 GCA_963747365.1 uncultured Bacteroidota bacterium
ACTTCAATTTGAACTACGCGAGCGCATTGGCTGAAGCCGAGTCGCAGGCTGAGGTTCCCCTTAGCTCTGCTGCGGGGTAAGCCAATATTTTTGGTTCCTGAAACGAATTTCCTTTTTAACAGGTGTAAATATCCTTTCCGGAAATCAAAAATGATGACATCAAGATATTTTTCCATGAACGACTGTCTCCTTAATCCGGATGGTATCCACATTGATTTTCAATCCAAATTTCCTCATTATTTTTCCTTTGTACGTTGCAGCCGGATCCAATAAAGGAATACCAGGTCCCAGCTCTTTCATCATTCCTTCATGTTCAGTAGTCCATTCCAAATCCAATAATTCGGTGAGGAAAAGGAATCTTTTTTTAGCTGATTTATTAATATTCCTTGCGAAATAATAGAAAAGCTTGTCATGATCAGTCCGGTCTTTCGCATGGAATATGGCATTCCCGACCTCAATGATGCCTCCACAAAGCCGGGGCTTTGTGGCAATATCCACGAGAGTCTTCTCCAAATCACTCAACATCGCTTTCTCATACTGGTTTATCCAGATGCTGCTTAAGCCGAAAAATCGGGTTGCATCATGTTGAATGAATTGATAGGTAATTTTCCCAAAACTTCTGATGGCCGGCTTCATCTGCTTTTTAGTGACCACATATTCCCTGGCCTCAGATTGGAGTATTAACCCGTGAATCTCTAGCGCTGAAGCATAACCGATATAATACTCCTTATTCTGCATTATATATTTCGCAACCTGATGCCGATCAGGTACATAAGTTTCGGGATCCGCGTTAAGAGGAATGATTTGGTAATTATTCCAAGCTATTTTATATAGCATACCTTTATCGACCATGCCTGCAATTGTCCTGGCCAGATGGACAAGGTTCTTCTCCGGAAATTCCCTCACCACATCCTGAAATGTAAAACCAAACATATTTTTACCGGAAAACTGCTTAATAATGTTCCAATTCAATTGACTACTCATGAGAAAAGGATATTTATTATCTGGATACCATACTTATCTGGTGCTTTAGGGATAATAAATATTTTTAATAGTTATTTTTTATCCTATACGTCATCTATATAGCTAATAATTAGCTACTTTAAATTTTTCGGAAATTTTTTTCTTCCCTTGTGGCGATATCAGCCCGGTTTATACCATATACCAATAAGAGACCGATTATCATTGATACCTAACATCAGGCATTAGTGTGCTCGAACTGCCCATGATCAGCGTTTAGAAAAAGTAATTCTAATAACATGAAATTGATCAGACCTTCTGAAATTTCTGCCGGGATCCTCACATTACTCGATGAGAGTGTTGAATGGGTCATCCTGGTATCTCCCTATATGAAGATCTCGAAATGGTATAAATTTTTAAATAAGGTCAATGACTTGAAAACCAGGAGGATTCACACTGAGATATATGTCAGGGACTCCCCAGACAACACAGCCACCTATTGTGATCTGGATCAATTGGCACTTCAGTATAAGAAGATACCTAACCTGCACTGCAAACTTTACCTGAATGAGAGATACGGCATCGTAACTTCCATGAATTTACTGCTAAGCTCTGAGATCAATTCCCTGGAAATCGGATATGCCACAGAAACCTGGACGGAATATAATGACTTGTTAGGTTTCTATCAAAGGTATATACACATTGGCGAACTTATTCACTGTGATACTATAGCCGGAAGGCCGGCTGCAGATATGAAGGAGATAATACATAGAATCAGGGAAGAACTCAAAAGAACTGCGAAGAATTCATGGTTCTGGCTTGTGAAAAATGCACTGCATATCAGTACTGGCAGGAACAACTATATCATTTCTATCATCGACGGTTACCTGAGAATCACCGCTAATTTGAGATTTGTTTCCGGAACCAAGCAGAAAGGCATTCAGTGTTCCTCATTTATCGTGAAAAAAGTCGGAGATCTCACCGGCATGAAAGTGCATATGCATCCTGGCCCTATGACTGACATCCAAAAGCTATCCGGACAGGCACAACTCATATTGGAAAGCAACTGCATCTCCGGGATACTGGAAGCTGAGGCAGATTACATGATAGAATCTGTAATAAGGTTTATTAATGCCACAGACGATCTGTTATTTCAAGAAGCGTAAATAGTTCATTAATCCCTTGTTAACCAAGGTATTATTGACAATATATGTAAAGTGAGATTCGTAATTGGATAGCCACTACGACCAATACAAACCAGAGCCGGCGAAGTGGTCATTGCTCTGAGTGATCGGTGAGCACTAAAAAAAAACAGCGAATTTTAAATTCGCTGTTTAATTTTTCTGGCCTCCTCAAAGGGGAGAGGCGACTGACAAGGGTCGGATTTACTTTTTCAGCAGGTCCCTGATCTCGGTCAGCAGAACCTCTTCTTTGGAGGGAGCAGGTGGTGCAGCAGGAGTTTCAGCCTCTTTTTTCTCAACGGAAGTCTTCATTTTGTTGTAGCCCTTCACCACCATAAAAACGGCGATGGCAACAATTAAAAATGTAATGATTGTGTTTAAAAACAGGCCATAGCTGATTGCAACTTCGGGAACGGCCACATCACCATTCATTGAAGCTGCCTTCAAAATAACTTTCAGGTTTGAGAAATCCACATTTCCAAGAAGTATCCCGATGGGAGGCATAATAATGTGGTCAACGAGCGATTTTACAATGGCGCCAAAATAGACTGCCATAATGAGGCCAACTGCCAACTCAATGACATTGCCTTTGCTGATAAACTTTTTAAATTCCTGTATCATATTAGTTTTATTGGGTTACGGATAAAGAACAGATAAATTGGCTTATTGTTCAGTGAACCTGATTTCATGAAGGTTTTGAAACCCTTGAAAGCGACTCTGATTTGCCCCTTGCCAGGGAGAAGAATACCCCCAGTGTGCAAAGCACAACGAAAACCATAAATGTGGTTCGCATGCTGGTCATGAATGCTGCTGAGTTGAGCGCTGAAATGGGCCGGTTTCCAATATGTACATGCAGGATCAGGGTGGCGATTCCCATGCTCATCATCTGTCCGGTGAGCCTCATGGTTCCCACCGTGGCAGAGGCAACGCCCAGGTATTTTTTATCCACCGAACCCATGATGGCATTTGTATTGGGCGAGGAGAACATCCCGAATCCAAACCCGACAACGGCCAGGATTACCACCAGGAATGTGAAGGTGGATTGTTCGGAAAGGAATGAAAGCAGGATCAGTCCGGTTACAATGATCCCCATACCTGCAGAGGCCAGGACCCTCGGATCGCGGGTATCCGAGAGCCGGCCTGAAATGGATGCAACAATCGCCATGATAACCGGTTGGGTAACCAGGATCATCCCGGCATCCCTGGGGGTAAGACCCATTACGTATTGCAGGTAGAGGCTCAGCAAAAAGGTGATGGCAAAGGTGGTGGCATAATTGATCAGTGCAGCGAGGTTCGAAAGTGCAAACCGCCTGTTGGATTTAAAAAGCTGGATATTGAAGACCGGGAATTTGAGCCTCATTTCCAGGATAATGAAACCAATTACTCCCATCAATCCGGCAGCAGCCAGGATGATCCCTGAGGTCTTCGGCAATCGTGAGAAGCCAAACATGAATGCCGACATGGAGAGAAGATAGATCAGCGACCCGGGCAGATCGAATTTCTCTCCCTTTGCATCGGCCCACTCCTGGCTGATATATCGCCAGGTGATCCAGACAACCACCAACTCGAACGGAACAGTGGCATAGAAAATGGATCGCCATCCCAGATACTGGGTGAGAATCCCCCCCAGGAAAGGAGCCAGTGAGAGTCCGATATATACCGCTGTGACTGTAATACCAATGGCTTTGCCGCGTTCACCCGGAGGATATACGGAGGTGATGATGGCAATCCCTGTTCCAAAAACCATGGCACTCCCGATTCCCTGTATGCCCCGAAACAGGATAAGCAATCCACCTGAGGGTGAGAGTGCGCAAAGGATGGAGGAGAGGAGGATGATTATGTTGCCGATGAAGAAAATCCTCTTTCGTCCTTTGATATCGGCCAGTTTACCCATAGGAACCAGGAAAACTGCCGAAGAGAGGAGGAAGGCCATGGCCACCCAGCTCATTCCCACAGCACCCATGGAGAAGGTTTTGCTGATGGCCGGCAGCGCAATATTAATGGCTGCTCCCAAAAAAGGATTGATAAAGGAGGTAATGAGGACGATGATTAGGATTAACCTTCTTGAGGTTGGATTGTGGTCTGTCATCAGGCTATAAAAAAAATGGCTTGCTAATGTAGTAAAGCACGGCTGTATTCCAATGAAATTACTGACCCTTTTATTCAACGTTTGAATGGTTGAAAAAATCAATATTTAACCGGCTTTGGCCGCCCATTAAAAGATTAACTTGTCTCAAAATATAACAGATAGCGATGAAACCATATCCAAAAAGAGAATTTGTTGCAGCCCTGTTTATCCTTTTGTTCCCGCTGGCACTCCTTTCCCAGAGCCAGTCGGACTGGCCAAAGAAAATCGAGAAGGATGACATCAAAGTGATAATTTACCAACCCCAGGTTGAGTCTCTTACTGCCAACAGGATGGAAGCCAGGTCAGCGGTATCGGTGACCAATAAGGATTATGAAAGTCCGGTTTTTGGTGCCATGTGGTTTGATTGTGTCATATCCACCGACCGGGATAATCGAATGGTCCAGTTGCTGGATATGGAGGTTTCTGCAGCGAAATTTCCGGATATGGAGGATGAGAAGATTGAACAACTGAGCCAATTTATTGAAAATGAGGTTCCCCAATGGGAAATTATATTATCGCTGGATGAACTGCTGGCCGATCTGGATATGAACGAGACTTCAATGGAGCTTTCGTCGGGCCTGAACAACGCCCCCCCTGAGATCATCTTTACCACGATTCCGTCGGTGCTGATCATGGTGGATGGAGACCCCATCTTCCAGGAGATTGAGAAGACCCCGTATGAAAAAGTGGTCAATACTCCATTTTTTCTGGTGAAGGACACAAAAAAGGGAATCTATTATATCAATGGAGGGAAGCACTGGTACAACTCCGCAAATGGTGCTGAGTGGAAATATGCAGAAAAGGTTCCCCGGAAGCTGGAAGAGCTTGCCAGTGAGGCTATGGACACGTGGAATGGAGGATCGGAGGATAGTGAGATTATTCCGGCTATAATTCTGAGGACAACACCTGCCGAATTGCTTCAATCGAATGGTGAACCTGATTTTGCCCCCATCGAGGGAACTTCGATTCTCTATATGACCAATACTGCAGACGACATCCTGATGAACATTGAAACACAGGAGTACTTTGTACTTGTGGCAGGCAGATGGTATCGTTCAAAATCGCTGGACAGAGGTCCCTGGAGCTTTGTGGAGCCGGACCAGGTTCCGGCTGTCTTTTCAGATATCCCTGCACAGTCTGATATGGGTTCTGTGAGGGCCAGCGTGGCAGGTACCCAGGAGGCAAAGGAGGCTTTACTGGAGAACCAGATTCCTCAGACAGCCGAAGTGGACCGGAGAGAGGCTAAACTGGAGGTTACCTACGACGGAAAACCAAAGTTTGAGCCGGTCAAGGATACCCAAATGAAATATGCCGTCAATACTGATAAATCGGTACTGCTCATTGGCAACCGCTATTACTGTTGTGACAATGCCATATGGTTCGAGTCCGGTTCTCCAACCGGACCATGGATGGTAAGTGTGGTTGTTCCCGAACCGGTCCAGGAGATTCCTCCCGAATCGCCGGTCTATAATGTGAAGTATGTCTACATTTACGAATCTACTCCTGAGGTTGTATATGTGGGTTATACCCCCGGTTATGTGAACTCCTATGCATATCATGGTTGTGTTTACTACGGGACTGGCTATTATTACAATCCCTGGTATGGTAATTATTATTACCCCAGGCCGGTGACCTATGGTTACAATGTCCGGTGGAATCCATACACAGGATGGGGATTCACATACGGGGTCTCTTACGGATGGATGACCGTGGGCTGGGGGGCACCCTATTACGGATACTGGGGTCCGGCCGGTTACAGGCATGGTTACCATTATGGCTATCATCATAGTTATTCCAGTGGCTACAGGGCCGGCTATTATGCAGGAAGCAACCAGGGAAACAGTGGGTATAAACCGGGCTACGGCAGGCCAACCCCCTATGGCAATCAGAATCCGGCATCCAATAATGTTTATAAGAACCGTCCGCAGGGGGTGACCCGTACCGGGGATACCTATTATGATCCCAAAACAGGGAATAAAATTGCAGCGGCCGACCGATCAAAACCTTTAGCCCAGCCTGCCAACCGGGATAACAATGTCTACACCGACAGAAACGGGAATGTGTACCGGAAGGAAGGCGATAACTGGAACAGGGTGGATAACTCTGTGGGCAGACCCTCCACTGGAGAGGTCCGGCCCTCCACCGGGCAACCCTCTACCGGGCAGACCAGGCCCTCCACAGGAGAGGTACGGCCTTCCACCGGGCAACCCTCCACCGGGCAGACCAGGCCCTCCACAGGAGAGGTCCGGCCCTCCACCGGGCAACCCTCCACCGGGCAGACCCGGCCCTCGACAGGAGAGGTACGGCCTTCCACAGGGCAACCCTCCACCGGGCAGACCAGGCCCTCGACAGGAGAGGTACGGCCCTCCACAGGGCAACCCTCCAATACCTATAGCCGGCCCCAAACCACCCCCGGCCAGAATCTGAACCAGGATTTCAATTCACGCAACAGGGGGGCAGAAAGATCGAATGACTATAACCAGAACAGGGGGAGTTACCAGTACAGCAAACCATCACCATCCTCCGGTTCACAGGGGGTGAGACCATCTGGTTCTTCATCGAAGCAAACGGCCTCTCCATCAAAGCAATCGGGCTCTCCTTCTAAGACAACGGCTACTCCCTCCAGATCATCGGGCGGAGGGTCCACACCAAGCAGAAGATAGTTTTAATTCAGCTCCCTTATTTGCTTAGGTCAAGAAGCTCCACTTTCCTGAAATCAAAAGGATGACTTTCAGCCTGCAGGGCGATATATCCCGATTTGAGCGTTGTGCCTGCGGCCAGTGGAAATCCCTCCGGCAGGTCACCTGGTTCACCGCCGATCTGAGGTTTTGTGTAGGTCATCACCGTATCCCCGTTCACAAGGTGGTGAATCATGCTGTCGCCATATACCACCAGTTCGAAAGTAATCCACTCCTCGCCATTGAATGTTGGCGAAGTGGATACAGTGCAGTGCTGGGTGACCAGTTCCCCGTTTATCACCACATTGGTGCCCGGGGTGCAAAGGTTTGCAGTGGGTCTTTCCCCTTCACCGGTTCCCCCAAGGAACTGGGCCTCAATGCACACTGGAAACTGCTGGTTCAGGCCTATGGACTCAGGCGATTGTGAGTGAAACATTACGCCGCTGTTTTTTAAGGCCCATCCCTCTCCGCCCGGAACCTGCTCTCCCACGATCCGGTATTCAACCCTGAGTTTATAGTGGGAGTAAGGGTTCTTATAGAAGATGTGGCCATACTCTTCATCAAAGCGCTCATACTCGTCGTAGCGGGTCACCATCATCCCGTTCTCCACCCGGAAGGTGTTGTTGAAATTTTCATTTAGGGGATGCTTGTTCATTTTGATGGTCCAGCCGTCAAGGTCCTGCCCGTTGAAAAGCTGGATCCATGTTTCGGGTTGAGGGGTCTCATTTTCAGTGGTACCTGCTTGTTTTGGAGTACCGGTGTTGCATGAAATCAAAAGTGTCATGGCAAGAAAAAGGGGAGAGGAGTTGTTTCATCTCTTGGAATTATAAAGGTTATAGGTTTATGGATTCTTTTTTTAGCAAACTGAAGGTGATGAGCCGGCCCAGGTTCTCATCCCAGAGCCTGAACTTCATGGTCTTAAGTCCTTTGGCAATGGTGATCGGTTGAATGGCAGCAAACATCTGGTTCTCCTCGTGGCACCGTGGGAGGTTATAATTGGGGATCTTGGGACTCAGGTGGTGGATGTGGTGGAAGCCGATATTTCCGGAAAACCACTGGATGATCCGGGGCGTTTTCAGGAATGAGCTCCCACGCAGGGCCATCTCCTGGTAGTCCCAGTCGTCGTTGTGACTCCAGATTACCTCCTCAAACTGGTGCTGAACATAGAAAAGCCAGGAGCCGGCCGAAGTGGCAATCAGGATGACAGGGATCTGGATCATCAGGAAGGCTTTCCAACCCATCAGCAGGCTTAGTCCGATGCACCATGTAAGTATGATCCCGTTTACCAGGTAGGTATTCCAGCGCTCTTTACGGCCGGCCTGTTTGGTATTGAAACGGAACCATAGAGTGAACAGTATGACGGGCCCGATTCCAAACAACAGGATGGGATGCCTGTAGAGGCGGTAGACCAGTCTTTCGCCTGGTTTCATGGCGAGGTATTCGTCGGTTGTCACTGTCCATACATCCCCTTCACCCCTTTTATCCAGGTTGCCAACGGTACTGTGATGTGCGGCATGACTGCGGTGCCAGCGATCGTAAGGCGTAAAAACCAGGGCTCCAAGGATGGTCCCCACCACCCGGCTGGTTCGGGATGACTTGAAAAAGGAGCCATGCCCGCAGTCGTGAAAAATGATAAAAATCCGGATCAGGAACCCTGCAGCCAGCAGTGAGAGGCCAAGGGTAATCCAGTATGAAATGCCCAGCGTGTAGTACATCACCGCCCACAGTACCAGGTATGGCCCCAGGGAATTGATGATCTGCCAGATGCTTTTCCGTTTATCGGGCTGGTTATATTTGCGTATGACGGAAACCCAGGATGGGCCACCCGCTTTTTTATTTGAATCCATGATACAAAGTTATACGATTCCCCGTTAATCAATCCTATTATAATTTTTACAAACCGGAATAGTGACAGAATCTGCTATTCAGGTATGTATAAATTCGTAATTTCACCGGTCAGTGTGTGGTAAGCGAAACAGATCATGATTAGACCATTCATAGGGATCCTGGGATTGGTGATGGTGATATCGGGCCGGTTAACTGCCCAGCCTTACATCATCCAGGGGAGCATTGAGCATTCGGGCGGGGGTATGATCTACCTGGCTTCATTCTATGAAGACCGGTTCACGATTGCAGACAGCATTGAAACAAGCACCGGTTCTTTTCTATTCCTGCTCCCCGGCGACCATCCCCCGGGGGTCTGCCGCCTGATCTTTTCGGATGAATATGAAGGGATCAGGAGTGAAAACAGGTTTGTGGAGTTCATCTACAACCGTGAAAATATTTCGATGGTGGTATCTGTAAATGAGAATGGTCCGATCCCCTTTTTTGAAAACTCCACCGAGAACCGGGTCTACTTTGAGTTTATGACTTTTCAGCTTGAGTATGAAGAGAGGCTGACCAGGGTATATGGCCAGCTCTTTCCGGCCAGACCCGGAGAGGATCGTTACGATTCGGCTGTAAAGAGGTACGAGGAGTTACAACTCGAAAGGAACCGCTTTATGGATTCCCTGACGCTGCTCTATCCGGATTTGTACGCCACCAGGATCATGAATGCATTTCGTGCACCGCTGGTCCGGGGATCCATGACACACCCCGAGCGGATCGATACCCTGAAACAACACTTTTTCGATATGGCCTCTATTGACGATCCCGACCTGTTGTATGCACCGGTTTATACCTACAGGATTGTGGATTATCTCTCCCTGTACAGTGTGGATACCTTTACAATGGAGCAACAGGAGGCGCAATTTGTGGAGGCTGTTGACCAGATCATGATGAATGTATCACCACTCCCCGAACTTCGCAGTTTTGTGGTTGAGTTTATGCTGGAAGGATTTGAACTTCTGGGGATGGAGCAGGTCCAGATACACCTGGCCGATCAATACCTGGATGAGTCGTGTGAATCGGAGGTGGCAGAGCTGGTCCGGTCACGGATGGAGGGTTACAAAAAAATGGTTTTGGGTGCAACCGTTCCCGATTTTGCCGTCAGGGATACAGACGGAAAAAACCACATCCTTTCGGAAATACCGAATCCCTATACCCTGGTGGTGTTCTGGGCCAGCACCTGCGGTCATTGCCGGGAGCTGATCCCTGAGCTGAAGCAATGGTACATGGAGGAGAACACCCTGGATATGGAGGTGGTGGCCATCTCCATCGATAGTTCCGCGGCGCTGTTCGAACAGTATATTTCCCAGGAGCCGATGCCCTGGATCACCGTGCACGATCCGGCAGGATGGCAGGGCAGGGTTGCCTCCCTCTATCAGATTTATGCCACTCCCACCCTGTTCCTGGTCAACAGGGAGCGGACCATCCTGGCCAGGCCGGCTTCGTTCAGGCAGCTGCAGAGAACCCTGAGAAAATTGAACTGATCACTCATCGGGCGACCGGCTGAACCGGCCCCTGCTCTCCATCCATTCCTCTTCCCAGTCCTTGTATAGTTTTTCTGTGGGATGACTGCCGAAATAGATGGGGAGTCCGTGTTCCCTGAAGTAGGGGTGTTCGACCTCACCCAACTTGATATACTCACGGAAATAGAGGGGGATCCGGTCTGAATAACCTGTATATATGAGGTATTCCATCTCCGGGTGCCTTGGAATCCACTCCATGAAGGCATCATTAAAGCTGTAAACTTCGGGGTAGGAGGGGCCGGGACGAAAGTAATCCATGGCTCCTGCAGATCCGTAAGATTCTCCGTATACCAGGGTCCGCTCCTGAATCGAATCGGGCAAACGGTCATAGAAATCCCACACTTTTTTCCCCAGTTCATCCCAGCCCACCATATCGGCATAATCCTGGGGAAGGTCATGTACACTCCCGTCCTCCCACTTCAGCATCACATCTATTCCCCGGCTCAGCAGTTTGCGGTCAAATCCGGCCATGCGGTCTGGTTTATAGATGGGCAGGCTGAAAGGCAAGAGGAAAATCCCAAACAGGATGGTCACAAAAAGCAGGACAGGGAAAAGGAACCGCCGGGGCAGGGACACCCACCTCTCCCAGGCCAGGGCCCCGAAAACCACCAGCATCGTATAGGCTGCAATGGTGTAATAGAACTTACCCCTGAGCAGAATGATCAGCAACAGCGTGATCAGGAAAGCCCACGCAAATACCCTGAAATCGCGGTGTTTCCGTTTGAACAGCAGCCAGATCAGTCCTCCCAGCCACACAGGCAGGGCCGGAAGGTGCATGAAGATCTGTGCAAAGAGGAAATCTTTGATCAGTACATTTCCAAGCTGCGTTTCCTGGAGCTGGTTCATATGGGAGATCACCGGCCAGTGATGCTGGTATTGCCAGATGAGGTTGGGCAGGATCAGCAGGAGTCCGCCTGCCAGGGTGACAGGCAAAGCCCATGACCAGAGCAATCTGCGGTTCCGGCTCATGATCATGGCAGTCAGCAGTGCCAATGCGTAAAAGATGATCGAGTATTTATTGAGCCAGCCCAGTCCAAGGACCGGGATCATCCAGAGAATCTGCCCTGGATCCTGTTTCCGGATCATGCGGAAGATCACCGTGGCTGAAAGCAGCCAGAAAAGATTGTCGAAGATTACCGGTTGCAGCAGGCTGGCCGGTCGCAGGAAAGCTGGCGAGAACAGGTATGCTGTGAGTCCGATTACCTGTGCCCTGGTCCCTCCCTTCAGTTGCCTGATCAGCGATCCCACGATGAAGATTGAGGCTGCCCCGGCCAACCCGGGCAGCAACCTTACTGCCAGCACGGAGTCCCCCCATATCATGGTATGGATCCTTGTGATGAAGGCCAGTAGCGGGGGTGTGCTGAAATAGCCCCATGCCAGGTGCTTTGACTGGGCCAGGTAGAGGTATGCGTCGCGCTGAAAGCCGTAATTTGTCGCTGTTAACAGGTGAGCCAGTAATTTGATGACGGCAAAGGAGAGTATGATCCCGTTTGTGTGTAACCAGCTTTTGAACTTATCCATTCCGGTTTTCTTTTAGTCCA
>CAVVFB010000004.1:0-6964 GCA_963747365.1 uncultured Bacteroidota bacterium
TAAGTCTCCCCCTGTAACTTGCCAGGGTAATTATTGCTGATTTCCATTCCCCAGGTTAAACTTGAAAAGTTGCTCACCCTCTTTAAACTGAATTGCCCTGCGCTGCTCGGCAAATTTGAAATCCAGGTAAATGGTTTTATTTCCATCGAATTGGACCTTGTAGGTCCCGCGTTCAAGTCTGAATTTCTCTCCAAAAACGTTGTAAATACTAACCGTGTAAGAGTTGGCTTTTGGCAGATCCAGCACGAAGGTGCCAAAACTGCTGGAAAGTGCAGCAAAGGTCTCTCCTGATTCACTTACAGCAGTTACCCGGATCCCTTCTGCTGAAATTGCCCCTTCATTGGAGTTGGGATCACGGTCAATAATAATCCTCCCCTTGATCTTATAACTTTCAACAAGAGGCATATAGTAAAACAGATCGTCATTGATCTCAATGGTCTGATTGGTCCCATTCAGGAAATAGAGGTTTTCCAGGTTTGAAAGGGAGAGGATTGATAGATCATATACACCCATGGGGATGTTCTTATAGTGAATCTCCCCGGTGGGATCGGTAATCATCCCAATCTCTGAAAATCCGCTTCTCTTTTCCAAATTCTTATTGGGATCCCTGGAGAGATTAACCAGCACATTTGAGATGGGCTTTTCATCTGCACCCTTCACCCCATCACCGTTCAGGTCATTGAACCCAACGATTGTAAGGTCGTAAAATCCCATGCGTGGCTGTTGAATATCGAAAGCTTTCCGGATCCCAAGAAAAACATTTAAATCCCGGCTGGTGACCCGGCCGGCTTCCACATCACGCCGAGTCACCCTGTAAAGATTGATACTTGTGAACAGGTTCCATGTCTCTCCGACCTTCACATCCCCGGTCAGATTGAAAAGCATATTTTCCCGCATTGATGGCATGTAATAGGAGTAGTTGAAGAAAGCGCTAAGGCGCAGAATTTCCTTGAAAAAATACCTTTCATAATAGGGCCTGATATGGAAGGCCTGGTTTATTACCGGGTCATCGGTCACAACCACACTTCTGTATATATCTGCCGATTCTCCGGAGGTATAGTATGCATTAAGTTTAAATGCTCTGTCGTAGTAGTTGATTCCAAGTGTATAGGTCCACCTGCTTTGGTAGCCTGTTGGATCGACTCCAGGCCTTAACTCCTCGTAATTATAAAACAACATGTTAAAGGATGCATTGGGTGTTATGCTGCGCTGATTCCCGACCCTGAATGACACCGAGCCCATCAGGCCCGGTTGATAATTAGAGAATTTCGTCCTGTAATTGCCTGTACCATCCAAGGTGTTCCGGACCATTCCAAAGTATTGTGGTCCAACCTGGTATATGATCTTTCCCTTATTATAAGCGAATAGTGCACGCGCGTTTTCATTTAGGTTTATACTGGGCGGATATATAAAATTGACGGGATACCGGGTTGATGTGTAGCTGTTTCGGTAATAACGGGCATTCATGTGAAAATTGGCTGCAAAACGATAATCTCCCGAAAAATTGATACGGTTCATACCGCTGTTTCTCAGGTAAGTATACTTTGTATTACAGTTGTCCAGGTTTAAACTCAGGCGATTACCATTAAAACGGTATCTTAACTGGTAGGCGATACCCACTACAGTGGTATCATCACTCTGGAACATTTCATGCCTGAAGTTACTAAGTGTTGTAGCCGTCTGCAGATTGATGCTGTGTTTCTGCTTGTACTGGTACCCTCCTCCAAGATGAAACGAGTAGTGGCTATACAGCTGATTGGTGCTCGTCTCAAGGGTTATCCCCGTGTTCAAATCCACATTACCCACCATGGTTCCATAACCCACAAAACCACCGATGTTTTGTCCATAAGGATTCTGCACAACATGAAACTCTGCCATATTCTTTTCATTGATCTGGTGTGTTGCACGGACCCCCCTTCCGGAAAGGGTGTGAAGGCTCCCGATACCAATCCGGTCACTGATCAGTATCATGGTACCGGGATCATCATACTGAATCATTAACCTCAACTGATCATACAGGTTCAAATTCTTGTTCATCTCCGGATCGAAGTAGAGATTATAATAACCCAGGGAATAGGAAAGCTGCTGATCTTCGGGGAACAGAACTTTCCCGAAAATGCGGGCCGAGGTTTTTATCCGTTGTTGGGAAAGAAGATTATAGAAGATTAGTTCGGCATTGAGTGGCGCATTTTGAATGGGAAGCCGGTTGACCGTTTTGCTTCCCAGGGAAGTAGTACGAACCGATCCCGCTGTCGACCTGTCTGTTGTGGAGGCACTGATTTCAAGGTTGCGTGCTTTCCAGGAATTTTGTAAAGCCTGCCTTTCTGCATAGGAAAGGTCACTCCTGCTCTGAATGCGTAATTTAATTGAGGTGTCTTTATAGGCAGGAACCTCCACGAAAAGAAAACTGTCGGCTTCCATTTTATCATGGAACTGTAGCAATCCACCTAAATCAAAGGAGAGCTTTATCATCTCGTTGGAATTGCCCTTATTGCTCAGGGAGACATCTACCTCACTATATGGCTTATATTCTGAAAGATATAACCTGTCGGTACTCAAATACATCTCCCACTTCGATTTTCTTCTGACGGAGACATATGCATTGGCATAGTTATACAAATCATTCCCAAACCATTCAGCCCCGATCACATAAGAAACTCCACCAAGGGTATTGCCAGGCATGGAAATCCTTAAGGGAACAAGCCTTACCTCGCCTGGATCAATAATTAGGCTATCCAGTGACTTTCCAATGAATCCCCAGGAATCGGGATAGTTAAATTTTAGTATTCCAGTTAACTTCTCAGCACTGTTATTCCCAATCTCAAGAACATTAAATAAGCTACCTGGTTTCTCCAGTTCCACTTCAGTTTTAATAAACCGAAATATCAGCATGCTGTCTGGGCCTGGCTGTTGGGAATAGCCCCGGTTAAAAGACATCAACAATAGCAGACACAAGGCAAAAGAAAACCTTCCGCTGAGATTTTCAGGTGCAGAAAACCATCTGAATATTATTTTGTAATGACCCGGCATTCGGTATTTCGAAAACTATTTTAGAATCCTCCCCCGGTGGGAATCAGTTCCAGTTCTATTTCAACACGGTAATAATCGGGAGTCTCCCCCAGCAGGGAACCATTTCCGCCTGTAGACACCGGTATTCCGCATTCGTAAGAGATGACCAGCTGGTGCAAGTCCCACACCAGATTATCAAATGTTGCATCGGGATCGGTATATGAACAGAGAATTTCTGAACCAGCCGGCAAATCGATGTACCCCACAGATGTAAAGCCCGGACCAAATCCCTGGTAATTCTCAGCCTTAAGCCTGATCACATTCAGATCCAGGCTGTTGGCATCACCCATAATCTCAGTGGCACCGTTAAAGGCCCTAACCTGTAATTCAAAGCCGGTTAGGTTGGTCCCAGCCTGCGCCGAATCGGAAAGGGTGATCCCGAGAATGGTCCCCTGTTCGATGACCATACCCTCCTTGTACCTTTTGATGGAGTTGAAATCAAAAGGGATATCCCCCCCATAGATCAGGACCAGCCTTGCATAGTTATACTCCTGACAGACCGTCCCAACAGAGGACAAAATCAGCATTAACGATAGCAAAAGCCGGGATCTAACCCCCCTGAACCTGATCATGGCCAAATTGAACATTTCCAAGATTAAAAATAGAAATAGTCAACCGCTAAGCTGACTATTTCTATTAAAAAATGACCAGTCTTCCTGGTTGCGTTTAAAAAACTCAACAAATCAGGTTATTTGATTCCCAGTTCAAATAAAACATTAGTTACATACCTGTCGGGAGCAGGGCTTGGATCCTGGTTCAGGATGCTGGTCGCAACCATGGGTGGAGTACCTGCGGAGGCCTCAGTTGCACCTGTTCCGCACCTCCAGACAATTTGAAATGAATTGTCGTCTCCGTCACCGGCGTTGGCATCACCATTGAGTCCGCCATTGTCGTCGATCAGCAAAGTCGGGTAGGCTGAAAGGCCGGCAACTTCGGTACCGTTCACAGTCGGGAGGCTCCAAAGCTCGGCATTTATATTGCTTCCCTGAGGATTGGCAGGGGCCTCAAAATCATGAACCCCCAACGATGCAAGGCTATATCCAACATTAGCCAGCTCCAGAAGGTTGGCAGGGTTGTCCGTACCAATAAAAGTAGCCTCTTCAGAACCGAAATTCAATTCCCAACGGGCCGAAGATGCTACAGTAAAGTCGGTAACATAGAAGGGATTTGAGGCATTTGGATTGGCAGCCCCGGATGCTGGGTCGCCCGATAAACCGTACCGGTAGTCGTCAATTGAGTTAAACACAAACTCAATGTTCCCACCGTTGGTAATAGTCAGTCGAAGGACCTGATTGAGATTCACAGCCACAGGAATCACCTGCCTGTCTTTGACAGCCTGGGAAAAACCAACCATTCCGATGGTCAGCATACCCAAAATTACAATTGCTTTTTTCTTCATAACTTTCTTATTAATTTAGAAATTGGTTGATATATATTTGCTTTTAATAAGCCATGGCTAAATCTTATTAAAAATAAGTATTCCTCATTCCAGAAATTTGACCAACATGCGTAATTTATCAACAAAAGGTAAATTGATCCTGATTAACATTTTTTTAACATGGGCCCTTTGCGTATTTTCACAGGATTTTGAGGTTGCACCGGTATTGGTTTCTTTTGATGCCAATCCAGGCGAAAACCAGGTACAAACACTGGTACTCAGGAATCATAGCAATGAAAAACAGGCATTTGTTTTGAATCTTGCAGACTATACCCCAAATGAAGATGGCTCCAAGATCTCAGGTGCTGCCGGGACGACGAACCGATCACTTGCGGATTGGATCGCAATTAACCCCTCTCTGGTTGAGCTGAATCCAAATGAGGCAGCCAGTATCAACCTGGTTATGACCGTACCCAGAACCGGGTTCAATAGCCGGTGGGGAATGATCCAGGTGGAGGTGGCAAAGGAACAGATGGCCTCGGAAGCGGATAAGCAACTCGCTGCCGGTGTGGTGGTACTTCCAAGAATTGTTGTACTTGTTAAGCAGAGTCCACGGTCGAATCAGAATTTTGAAGGAAATGTCTCCGGAATGAAGGAGGTGAAAAGCACCAACAGCGAATTCCGAAGTTTTGAAGCAGTCCTGACAAACACAGGCGATAAAATACTGGATGCCAAGGCATTCCTTGCTCTCGCAAATCTTGAAACTGCAGAAGAGAAACAATTCAACCCTGTATCGGTAACCATTTATCCCGAACAAAAACGAAAACTTACTCTTATTTTACCCGAGCACCTGGAACCTGGTCAATATGCCATTGCATTTCTTCTGGATTATGGTCACGGATCTGCCATTGAGGGAGCCCAGATTCTTTTAAGCATTGAACAATGATCCGAATGATCGGTTTGTGTTTCCTTGCGCATCTTGTCCTGGACTTATCCGGACAGGAAATGTATATCTCCTATTGGGATGGGCAACCAAATCAGGTAAGGGAGAGATTCCATTTTTACCTTTCAGGTTCAGATACGATCCGGGTAGGATCTTATCAAATTTATTACATCAATGGCACCCTGTGGCAATCAGGTACGTATGTTGAGGGAAGAATGGATGGCCTCTGGCTGGACCAATATTCTGACGGCGCACTGAGGCAGGAATTACCCTACAGGGAAGGGAATCTGGAAGGAATCCTCAGGTATTACTATCCGGATGGCTCCATTTACCAGGAAGCCACCTACAGAAATGATGTTCTGGAGGGTCAAACCATCCTCTATCACCCCAATGGCGGTGTGAACGAAAAAGCCAGTTATAGCGACGGCTTGCAGAATGGTGTAGTGGAAGGATTTTATGAAAATGGCAAAATGAGGTTTAGCAAAACCTACCTCCGAGGAATTGAACATGGTCCTCAAATTATCTATTATGAGAATGGAAATGTCCGGGAAAAATCCACCATGAAGATGGGAAGATACCAAGGCGAATTCACTGGATATTATAAAGACTTCAAAGACGGTGCTGTTCAAAAAATCTTGCTACTATCAGGATGGGATCCTGGAGGGAGCTTTCACTGGCTTTTACCCTTCGGGACATGTAATGATCAGGTGCCATTACAAAAATAACATGATTCACGGTGAATGGACGCGGTATTTTGATCAGTTAATAACCGACTCCTCATCCGTAATCCAGGAGACAGGAGGCTATGCTGAAGGTGTAAAAATCGGAATCTGGAGGAGTTTCTATCCCAATGGCATGCCTTACACCGAAGGCCGCTACTCCGATCAAAAATTTGAAGGAGAATGGCTTATCTATTATCCACACGGGGTACTCAAGCAGAATGGGAAGTATCAGGATGGCCTGGCAAACGGAGAATTCCAGATCTTTTATGAATCAGGTAATTTGAAAAACAAGGGATCCTACATGGAGGATAAAAAAAGTGGTACATGGATCACCTATTATGAATCGGGGCAAATCATGACTGAGATCCCCTTTGTGGATGGATTGCGGGAAGGAATTGCAAATGCCTACAATGAGGAAGGAAGAATAGTCGAAACATTGAAATATGAAAAAGGTCAGGAGATCCGGTAAATGGATCATTATTCTATCTCTTTTGGTAATGACGGGTGCATCCTGCGACTCTGAAGATACTCCCGAAAACTATACCTCCATTGAAGGGATTTACTCCTGTCAGGAAACATCATCCCATTCAGGAGTCAGGCAATACCCCATAGAAATAGACAAAGTAAAAAATACTGTTGACCAGTACATTATAATCAATTTTCAGAACAAAGGTGAAAATGAGTTCATCTTTGCAAATCTATCCTTTGATACAATCCTGATAACCAACCAGGCTATTGTTGATATCATTGTTAACGGCAAAGGATTAGTTGGGAGGGATTACAGATCGATCCGGCTCAACTACCTTACCGATGACGGAATCACAATTCTCGATTACCATTCAGACTGTACTC
>CAVVFB010000005.1:0-1060143 GCA_963747365.1 uncultured Bacteroidota bacterium
ATAATTCCGAACTGAGATTCGATGGTGCAATGTCACATGGCCACATCTTCTGCCCAGCGCAGATATACGGTCCCCAAACCGTTAAACCATCTATGATTACATGCTTGCGGTGTTCAAGATGGATCTCGTTAAAGGTGCTGCCAATCACCGGGTGGGCATTGTCGGCACGCAGCACAATGGGCTTTCCCCGGTTCTCCGTCCACAGCCAGGGTGAATGATTCATAGTAGCCCCGGGCTCAGCAACAGGACATCCCCCGGGTCCGGCACGCAAGGCTGTTTTCAAGCGTTGGGATTTACTTCTATGATGCGCGAATCAGGGGGCTCTTCGGGTACGGGACGGGTGTTTGCTTTTACAATTTCCGTAGCCCGGCCACCGTCGGGATCCTGAAGCGTAAGACGAATTTCATACCCGGTACCGGGTTTGAGATTAAAGATGCTTCCCGAGAATTTGTTGCTCCAGGTGTAGGTCGGGGTGGTCCTGTTTCGGGTGCTGCCTGCAGAATCGCACCAGGGGCATGGCTGTGACCATGGTTCATCACCCATCACGCGGTAGGATACTTCTACGGTTCCATTGAGATTATCATCCCCCCTGATGAGCCACTCGACTGCCAGGCAACGAATGGTCGGGTACGGGGTAGAGATTTCCGCCGTGCATCGTCGGATGGGGCATAGGAGGGCAGGATCATCACCAGCAGCAGGATCACTGCATAAAGCATCATTCGGTTCAGGGAACAAATTTTCATTTGGGTGTTTTGAACCTGTAATTTTCGCTCCATCCCGCGACTGCCTCGATGATCCTGAGCCCTTACCTTCCAGTAGTAGGTGGTATCCTTCTTGAGCCAGCCTTCCGGGAGCTGCCATTCCGATTCCCGGACCGGGTCTCTTTATAGAGTGCAGTCGCCACCGGCCAACGGCACAAAGGGTCAAAACTGATCAGGATCTCATGATTCGCGATTTTATCACCCTTGTCCACATCCGAAACCGGTTGCCATTTGAACAGCGGTGCCAGGTTTTTTATGGTTTCACCCTCTTTTGGAAACATTGGAGCTTCAGGAGTTATGGGGGTGTATTATCATTTTGCTCCCGCCAGATGTGTGTGATTTTTACTTTATGTTCTCCTGGTGTCTCATCCCGGTAACAGGTAGATATTAGCCATTTTCAGGGCAGGAAGGGAGTATGAGCTAACCTGGATATCTGTCACCAACTCGACCTCATCCAGACCACTCTGGGTGGGGGGATCATTGCTTTCATCGGCCATGAAATTAAATTCCACCGAGTAATCGTGACGGCCCCGTTCACCTATGGGAAACAGGATTTCATCCAGATCGATCTCTGCGTTTATAGATCCGGTAACTCCTTCCGGGGCGCTCCATACGGTACTGGAAACGGGTCCGGTACGGCTGATGACCGTAGCCGATACACGATCCCATTCTTTGGCGGAACCGCGGTAAAAGGTAGCTTTTAGTTTGCCGCCAAGGATGGTGTAGGGAGTCCCGGTAGATAAAATGGCCCGTTCGGGCATGTCATATATTCCTCCATGTCTGTAGCGCATGAACGGCAGGTGACTGACCATCCAGCACCTCGAAACCAGGTGCCAGCTCCGCGTTGAAAAAAGAAGGTACAAGCTCCAAATGAAGTGCAACTCCAGATAAACATACATTGAGCCATAGCGCGTGCATGGGTTTGGCCCACTCATTGCCATTCTGAAGGTTATGCCTCTTATCATGATCATATTTTCACCACCCATCCAGTTGCGAATGATTTTTTCACCGGGACGCAGCGTCATGGCCATGTTGTGTGTTTCATAGGTCAATGGGTCGTGAACCTGTCTGTACATAGCATTCGTCAGCCCCATGGAAGTATCTGTAGCCCCGGATTTTTCACCATCCTGGGACACGTGCGGAATTCCCGCACCGGCAACATCCGAATAGACCACCCGGACTGCCTTGTTTCTGCCTGAGAATTTGGTCAATCCGGCACCGGATTCGCGCCCGCCGCTGATCAGCTGATCTTCCAGAGCTGCTCTACAGATGCAATGGTCCGGTTATCGGCGGCCAGGTAATAAAGTCCGATATCACTGTCGAGCATGTGCCAGGCATTGTGAGAAATGCTGCGTCACCGTGTGATGCCAGACTTCCCCAAACCCTTGCCGGGACTCCTGCTGCGCGGCAGAGTGCTGTAAAAACAGAACTGTGGTATGCACAGTTGGCATAGCCATATACGTTCATGGCCACCACCGGGGTCTGGCATTCCCTGTCGCCGGGAGAATCGAGATGCTGGAAATTGAGCCGGATGAAATGCCAGATGGCCAGCGCCTTTTCCTCATCGGTCCTGCAATCCCTTGTAACCTCCCGGGCCAGGCTTTCCATATCGTACCAGTCATACATCCATCCCACCATAATCCGGGGATTAACGAGGGGTACATTGCCAAGATTCTCAATAATGATTGTTTCATTGACCGGGTCACGGCTGCCGCCGACTTCAATCTCGTAGGTATAGTCATTCACCAGGATGACCTGGGATATCTCCCTGGTCTGACCGGAAACCGTGACAACCCCGGGAATGAGCAGGGTCAGCATGTGAAACAGGCAGCTGTTTTTCATAGGCGTATTTTTTCAAATTCTGACTTCAGTGCCGGCAGATTCACCTTCTGAGCCGATCCATTATGTACCACCAGGCGATAGCGCAGAATCGTGGGTTGGTCCATGGAGAGAGGCACTCTTACAGGCCCGGGTATACAATGTTTTGCATGGAGGTTTGCTGTCAGGATCCAGGGTGCCGGATAATTTGGTGTGGATGGATGGCAAAAGATGGACAGGCCGCTGAGCACACCGGAAGGGCCAAACGTTCCGAAAAATCCATCCGGGTCCGGCTATAACCTGCAGTGTTTGCGGGACAACCGGACCATGATCCGAAGTAAAAACCAGGTCGTCCGGCGGCACCGAACGTGCACAAAAGCCCCCGTATCCCTTTTCATCATCCGAACCACCCATCGTTACGCCCTGAACCAGTGCCTTTCCGAATTTCAAAATCAATCATGCGGACTCCTGTTTGGGATGGATAAACCGTAATGCGGGTATTCTCCTTCATAAATGCCTTCCCGTTTTCCAAAAGGGCAGATCTCCACATCACCTCCGGTACGGGTGGCAGTGGCATTTTCGATACCCGTTTGAAGAGCGGTCACATCATGGGTAATATGCTCCATAATCCAGTCATCTCCAAGGCTGATAGTGTCCATAAAGCTGGTGCCATGACCAGAAATTTTCTGTGATAGGGATGGTCAAGGGGAAGCGTCGGTAAGCGTATCCCCGTTCAGGGCATAAAGGGGGTGGATATAGTGGTTGCAGACATATTCGCCGGTCAGGGTTTTTAGTTCTTTCCGGTCATAAAATGCCGGGATCCCATTTCAAGACAAAGTAACCCCATTGTCATCGGGTTCAAAAAAGAAACGGCCTTTCATCCCCTGAATTCGTGCCACAGGCTGTGAATGCTGCAATCAGAATAAAAATGACAGGCCCTTTCAGCTTCATGACATCGGAGGTTATACAATTTGCGGTTCACAGATACCGCTCCCTCTGCGTTTCTCCAGGTATGATTTTTATTGGCCATCACACAAGCCACTCCCTCTTCAAAAGCACGTTCAATATTGGCACTGGTCTCCCCACAGTTGCGAATGCGATCGATCCACTCTTTGATATGAAGGTGGGTAACATCCACTTCTCTGCCGTTGATGTTGGTGGTTGTCAGACCCTGGAAGCATAGTACTTTTCGGTTGCAGAGGTAACGGCATCCACATCTCCGCCTGTGCCGGGACTAATGGTGATCATGGGGACGGATACATCAATAATACCCTGGTCCAGTTGTTTCCTGTACTGGGTCGAATCCGAGTATATAATGTAGGGAGCCACCGAGTTCCATGGATGCATCATGGCCGTTGAAGACACGGCCCCGTTGCCTGCTTGAAGCCAGGTTGGCACTGTAAGTGAGGGTCAGTTCCTTTTCAGGATATTCAAAAACAGCATGCAGTACATCGGGTATTTACTCCAGGTTGTCTTTTTTCCAGTAATAGATTCCTCCTGAAGCCACTGCCGAAGCCGGGATCCCAATTCTTAACAATTGGTTTACAGCATCAAATTGGGTAAACAGCTGTCCGATCATGCCCATATCGTAATCAAACCACTTGGTCCAGTTATAAAACCGGTCGGTACTGAAAGGTTTGTAAGGCCGGGTACCCAGCCATTGTTGCCAGTCGATGGTGGTTTCATCCCCCGGTTTTGGATTACCGTCACTGTCGAGGTGCCGGATCCAGGCCCCTTCGGCAGTCTCCGGTTGGTGGTGGTTTCGACCAGGGTAATCTTGCCAAGGATATCCCTTTTGATGATCTCTTTGGCCTGCTGGAATGCTCGTTCTCGCGATCTGATGTCCCAGTTGAAAGACCCGGTCACTGTTCCGGACCGTATCATATACTCATAGAGCTCCTCTTCGGTTCTGCAGATGCTTTTTTCGCAATACACATGCTTGCCTGCCCTGATTGCATCACAGGTAATCCTGGCATGATGATGGTCAGGGGTAGCAACAATGACAGCGTCAATTTCCGGGTCATTCAACAGATCCTGGTAGGTTGTAAAGCGCTTTACAGGAAGCTGTTGCCTGGTGCCGCCACCCGGCCGTATTTCACTATTGGCCGTGGCGATCCCCTGCTGGGCATGAAGGTCAAATACATCGCAGACTCCGGTGATGGCCACGTTAAGGTCCTCCTGCTGAAGCCATTCCTGAAGAGTGCCGGCTTTCTCTTTTTTGAGTACCTCATCTGGATGCAAAAAACCCAAAGATTGAGATAATTGTCCCGCGCGGCTACCAAATCCGATGAAGCCCAGGCGAAGCACCTGGCCATTTCCCGGGGAGGTGGTAACCATCCCGGGAGCTTTCAGATCTTCCAGGCCGAGCTCGCGGATGACCCTGGATCTTTTTTTCTTGTCATGGTTCAGTTTCCTGAAGGCTTCAAAGGAGAATAATCCCGGATGGGAATTGCCGCAGGCTTTGAGTAATGTTCTGCGTGGCAAAGTATTCTTTCTCTTTCAATTCATTCTTCTCGTTCATTTCATTCTTTCTGGCTTCCATGGTATGATTCCTCTTAATGTTTCTTTGACTTAAAATTTTTTGACCTGAAGATATCCAGTCCGAACACAGAACCGGTTGGGAAACTTCCAGCAACAACAAGGCGGCAGCCTCAATCAGTGTTTTACTGACAACCAGGTAGTTCCCTTCGGTAGGTAGGCTGTACTCCATGCCTATCAACGAGATATTCAGGTAATAGATAAACAGCGGAACGCACCGGCAAATGCCGACAGCCTCGTGAACAGCCCAAGAATCAGGCCTGTACCGATGGCGATAAGTCCCCATGTATTCAGGATATCCACCGCCTGCAGACCGTCATTGGATATGATCCATTCGGAAAACCCGGATAATATCCATTGTGATTCTTTAGAAAAGAGGCAGAGGACCAGTTTGGTGCCAGCAATTTTGCGATTCCTTCATAAAGGATGTGCCATCCGATCAGCACCCGCAAAAGCACCAGGGTGGTCAGTTCGAACGGAGTAAATGCTTTGGAATATTTCATTTTGTTGATAAGGTAAAATATAAGTTAACGTAAGAAAAAATATGCCTTACGAAGGCATGTTGGTGTATAAACAAAAGTATACATAAATAAAAAACTTACAATATTTTCAGGGAAGAATCTTCATAAGTCGGTGATATTTTCCCAATCTTTGAAATCAGAAGATTCTTCATAAAAAACCGGGATAGCATCGACCATTCAGAAATATATGTAAAATCCGGCTAATTACCTTCCTGGTGCTATTTAATCAGGAAATTGAATGAAAAAAACGGATAACCCGAAGCTTATCCTGGATGTTTTCAGGGGAATTACAATTGGTTTGATGATTGTGGTAAATAATCCCGGAAGCTGGGATTATGTATCGCACCCCTGAGGCATTCTGCATGGCATGGATGTACGCCCACAGACCTGGTATTCCCCTTTCATGTTCATAGTGGGCTCTGCCATGTGGTACTCATTTAAAAAATACAGTCACACCCTCTCAACAGGCATCTCCATTAAAGTATTACGCCGCACATTGCTGATATTTCTGATCGGCCTGGCACTTAATGCCTATGCCGTTTACAGTATGAGAGTGAGCAGCCTGAGGATTATGGGTATCCTGCAGCGGATCGCGCTGGCCTATGGAATAGCCTCCTTTATCGTCCTGGCTACCCGGGCCAGGTATGCCGGTATCATCACCGGGACGATCCTGCTGGTTTACTGGGGTTTACTTGTTGCTTTCGGAGGCGATTCACCTTTTCCCTTGAAGGAAATTTTCTGGGGGTGACTTTGATATTGGTGTTCTCGGGGAGGGACATGTACCTGTTTTCGCAGGGGTGAAATTCGACCAGACCGGTCTGCTCGGTACATTACCCTCCATTGGAAACGTGCTGATCGGATTCCTGGCAGGCAGGCTCATTGACCAGTCCGGTAATCGAATTGTTGCTTTCAGGAAACTTCTTATTTGGGGGATGGCCGGAGTGGCCCTTTCCTTACTCTGGAGTCTGGTTCTCCCGATTAATAAACCATTGTGGACCAGTACATTTGTATTGTTCACTTCCGGACTTGCACTGATTTTTCTGGGAATCCTGCTCTGGATTACCGATATGAGAGGAGCCATCAGATGGACCCTGCCATTCCGGGATTATTGGGATGAATCCTCTGTTTTCTGTACTGTCTTGTCCATCCTTTTGGCCATAGGCTTCAGAATTGAATTGATCCCGTCGGCTGCCGGGGAAATGGAATGAGTCACCAACTGGATCTTTGGCCGGTTTTATGAAACCCTGGCGGGACCTATGATAGGCTCTTTACTATATGCCCTTTCCATGACGACCTTTTGCTGGTTCGTGGGATGGATTTTATTCAGACGCCGCATCTTTATTAAGATCTAAACATTTTGAAATGAAACGCAACCAATCCTTCTTTTTTATATGTGCAATGCTGCTGCTCCGGCCAGCCTGGTGTCCAGGCAGACCGTTTCCATTACAGTGCAGTATTTGAAAGGGATAAACCCTACAGGATATTCCTGCCTGATGATTATCCGAACTCCGGGATATCATACCCGGTCATCTATTATTTCCACGGCAATACAGGTACCCATGTGCCACAATTGTCGGATGAAATGCGGGAGTTTGTAAACGGGAATAAGGTCATCATTGTTTCCTGGAACAAGACTTCTGTCATTCGGACATGCGGCCCTATAATATCGGATTTCATTCCAATATCAACTATGAGACTCAGTTTAAGGATTATTTTCCTGAGCTGGTCAGCCACATTGATTCCACATACCGGACCCTGACCGACAGGTCGAACCGGGCTTTGATCGGGCACAGCATGGGAGGGATCATGTCATTTTTCATTGCGGGAAAGTACCCCGATATGGTAGGGGCCGCAGTTAATTCCAAAGGCTCGCCCCCGTTTTTTATCGGATATCCCGATGACCACACACCCCTACCATGTCAGGCATATGTTCAAGAACCTCCACGGTATTCACCTTAGGTTCCACAACAGCACCAGCGGAGAACTTGTGCATCTGAATGATGGGTCCATGCCGGGGCCCTTAGGAGGGCAACCTCTCCTATGAATACAAGGTTTATAGGGCGGGCCGCCTTACATCCGGGGAGCTGACAGATGCATTAAATTTCATCCTGGCATCTTTCAGGGATCCGCTTCCGGCTCCTCAGCGATGGCACCATGCCCGACCTGTATCCCGATTTTAATATCTGGGGATACCACATAGACAGCAACCTGGATGAACCCGGTTTTATTGAATTGAAGGGCGTTACCAGGGGTGGGATGGGGATCACCACCCGTAATTGGCAACCGGATGGACCACCTGTCCCGGGTGTCACGGTCCATGTACAGACTCCGCCCCTGTTATAGACCCGACTCGGAATATACTCTGTTGGATTTTAACCAGAGCACGCCGATCAGGTTAAAAAGACCCCACTAAAAAGTGACGCCGAAGGGAGAATCGGTTTTGAAGTAAATCATGAGAGCCACCAGGTAGGCATCTCTAGAAAAATGACCCGGCCGAGATCGTTTACGTGGGACACAGGGTGAACGAAGAGGGCATTTTCCTTGACCACCATCAGGAAAGCCTGATGAAACTCCGGTTACTGAACAGGGGAGGCAAACCGGGGAAGAATCTTAAAGTGGAGTTGACCTGCTCCAGCCGCGATGTGACCATTGCCAACCCGGTGCTGGTTATTGATGAGCTTCAGGCGGGATCTCCGCAGTGGACTACTGCCGGTTTTAAAGTGACTGCCCACAACCTTCCCCCGGAAAACGGGGCTCCTTTCAGACTTAAATTTATGCTCTCCATCTCGGACCGGGAGCAAACCTGGAACGATGAATTCGAGGTCCCCGTAATGTACGATGTTCCCGCTTTTACCAATCTCGGGATCGATGACGGGGATAGTGAGATTTTTGGCAGCGGCAACGGGAATAACATCGCCGAGCCCGGTGAATCCATTTTGGTATATGAAGTAACCAATGTCCCCCAGCGAACCAGACTTTATTATGATGATCCATACATCGACGGTGAAAGGCTGTATGTGGACCTGCAGCCCGACAAGTGGGGAGATGGATACGCGCTCTCTTCAGTGATCCATATCTCCGGCGATTGCCCCATCGGCCATCAGATCAAATTCCTGGCCAGTTATGAGGTCAAGGATTGGAAAACCATCAAAAGAAAGGTTACCTGGGGTAGGTTCACAATCACCGTCGGGGGGGAGAAAGCCACTGCACAGGTTTCCATTGAGGCCGGGGATCCCCCCAACAGGACCGATCTGCCGTCGTTTTTTAAATCCGGGCTGGAGGATCTGGAGACGGAGCTGAAAAGCATCCGAAAGGGTACGGCAGAGGTGATCGCCACCTCACCGGGAGGGAACCCTGTGTATGCAGTTTATTACGGGGAGAGGGAGGATTTCCGGTCACAGGCCAATTACAATTCGGCGGTTGCAGCGCAGAATCCTGCCTTTTATGCCCGGAAGGATTCCGCCACCAGGCCGGTGGTGTTTTTTCTGGGCCCGGTGCACGGGCAGGAGGCTGAAGGGATGGTTGGCCTTGTAAACCTGATCCATATTGCAGAAACGGGAAAGGATTACCGGGGGAAGGAGTGGGGTTCACTGAAAAGCAAACTGGAACAGTGCCGGGTCATCATCGTACCCTGCGGCAATCCCGACGGGCGTAAAAGGTGTCCCTATGACAGTTTTTTGGGTCTGCCCACAAATATTATGACCAAATACGGGCAGGGGACACGCACCGATGGTTCTTCCTGGGGCTGGCCCCAGGCAAAATCCCTGCACCCCATGGAGGGTAATGTGGGGATACTCGGTGGTTATTTCAATGATGACGGCATCAATATGATGCACGATGATTTTTTCTCTCCCATGGCCATGGAGACAAAAGCCATCCTGGATGTGGCAAGGACTGAATCGCCCGATATGACCGTTTCCCTGCATTCCCATGAAAACAGGCCCATGATCCTTCATTCCAGCTATGAACCCTGGTTTATGAAGCAACGGATTGACCATCTGATCAGGCAGCTGAACGACAGATACAAAGCGGAGGGACTGCCCCATGTTCCGTCGGACTGGCTTGGAGAACCCTCTGTGGAAGATGAGGAATTCCCGCCGCAATCCAGTTTTAACCTGATCAGCGCCCTGCACCACATTTCCGGAACCATGGCCTTTACCTTTGAATGCAGTCACGGTACCGTTTCGGAAGAGTTGCCCGAACCGATAGTCACATTTTCCGATATCCTGGATATACAATTGATCCTCTATGAAGAGATGCTCGATTATTTGCTGAATAACAGGCTCTATTGGAAACTTTAGTAAACCAGAAACAATGAAACACATGAAAACGAAGAACCACCTGGTTCATATGGTATTGTCAGGCATCGCACTTTTTCTGACCGGTGCCCCCTTATTGGCCAGTGAGGATACACCAAAAGAGGAGAGGGTATTTGTGATCCATGCCCCCATCAGAAACCTGGACGATTATCGCAAACTGGCTGAACAGGCCGTACGCCTGAAACCTTTTGGCAGGGTGGAGATGAATATCAGTTCACTTGCAGAAAAAGGATTCCATGATGTACCGGAAGGAAGAAATTTCTGGCACGAATATACCAGCTATAATCCAACCCCCTATAAATTCTTTCCCGATCCTAAGATTGCTCCTTATATTCCGGAAGAATTTGTGAGCAAAAACAGGGAACTGCTGCTTGCCAAGAGTGAAATTCTGCGTGAAAACGGACTGGGTGCGGCATTCTGGTCCTACGAACCCAACTACCTGCCCGAAGCGTTTTTCGAGGCTTATCCGCATATGCGCGGTGCCCGTGTGGATCATCCCCGAAGGGGAAATACCCCGGCTTTTGCACCCTGTATCAGTGTGCCGGAAACACAGGAAATGTTTACAAATATGGTTGCAGCGTTATTGGAAAATGTTCCCGAGGTCCATACCTTCTTCTTTAAAACCAATGATGCGGGATCGGGTATCTGCTGGTCCGACTGGCAGTATGCCGGTCCGAACGGCCCAACCCACTGCAAAAATCACAGCATGGGTGAAAGGGTAGCCACCCTGATGAATTCATTTAAAGCCGGTGCAGACAAAGCCGGGGAGGATGTTTCAATCTACCTGACAGGTTCCATGTTTTCCGATTCCGAGAAGGAGGATATTTATGCCCATCTGCCCGATGGCTGTTATTTCCAGAGTCAAAATTCCGACGAGGTGCAGGGAATCAGCAGCATGATCACAGGGAGCTATCCGGTAAGGGGATTGCTGTTCCCCCTGGATATCCTGAGAAACACGAATGCTTTGGCCAGGGGAAAAGCAAATACCGTTTTTATAAATTTCCGGGCATCCTATGACCGGGCCTACGAGCGGCTTGAAACCACCGATGCGTTTATGGATATACTGGTAAAGCAGCTTGGTGAACCGGCTCCTGAGGGTGAGGGTGCATTGATGGAACAATTGCATGCCATTTGCCGGGATTGGGCCGGGGAGGGGTCGGCCGAACAACTGTTCAATGCCTTTATTCAGATTGATGAGGCGAACAAATACAGATCGGCCGAATTACAGGGGCCTACTGGTATTTATTGGGGGGTATCAGCCAGGCATATCACAAGACCTCTTGTGGTTGCACCCGACAGGCTGAGTCCGGAGGAGGAATCCTATTTCCTTCCGCATGTATTCAACCCTTCGGAAGTGGAGGCCCGGATGGATTACACCGATATTCACGGTGCGCACAGAGAGATCCCTTCCGGCGCAGCGGCTCAATATGTTTCCATGATCAACGGGGCGATCCTGCTCATGGAGGGGATCGATGATGATGCTCCCAAAAAGGCCCTGATTGACGAGATAGCCACTGCACTGAAAATTTACAGCAGCATTTTCAGGAGCCTGGGTAATTTTGGCGAAGCACAGGCCATCCGGGACCGCAATGCCGAAAAGCTTAGCGTATCGCCCCATCGGCCGGATAAAACTCCTACCTGGGAAGGGAACCCGGAGCTGCAAAGTTTCAATGCCATCATGCGTGACGAACTGGATAATACCCAGGAACTCATCGATCTGCTGGAAGATGGCGGAATGGAATTTATAAGTCATGCCGAGGATGCAAAGTTCGAAGACACTTTCTTACTGGGCCCCGATCTGGTTGTTCAGCTTAAATTAAAAAGGAAGATCATGCTGAACCACTGGACAGATATCGAGGGCTACATGGCCACCCCGTTCAAATAATCATGCACACATCCACTCCAAACCAATGAAACAGATGCTTATTATCCCGTTGGTCCTGTTCACGGCATGCCAGATGACCGGTCCGGGAACAAATTCCGCAGAGCCACTCTATGATTACGATGTGGAAGAGAGAATTGAGTCACTGGGCATCGTTTTATCAGAACCCGGAAACCCGATTGCCAATTATGTGAATGCAGTACAATCCGGAAACCTGGTATTTATGGCCGGCAAAGGACCCGGGAATCCCGGTGGGACCTTTATCACAGGGAAGTTGGGAAACGATCTGACAATCGAACAGGGGTATGAGGCATCCAGGTTGACTGCAATTGAGCAGTTATCAGCCCTGAAGCAGGAGATCGGTGATCTGAACAGGGTGGTAAGGATTGTGAAGGTAACGGGCATGGTCAATGCGGATCCTTCATTCACCTCACAATCCCTTGTAATTAATGGATTTTCAGACCTGATGGTGGAGGTATTCGGAGAAAGGGGAAAACATGCCCGTGCGGCAGTCGGCATGGGATCCCTTCCGCTGAATATGGCCTGCGAAATTGAAATGATTGTAGAAATTACGGAGGGCAGATGAATCAAAGTCAGAGATAATATTATCCTTTCAAATGTTTATTCATCCATTGGTAGGTCCATTGTTCAGCGATGGGTACAGCCTGGTGCCCCTGTCCGTGATTTTCCAGTTTCAGGTTCCGGGGTTTATTGTAAAGATCGTACACAGGTTGAACGGCTTCTGTATAGGGTCGGCTCAGCTCGCCGTCTGCAGAATCTCCTCCGATGAGCAAAAAGGGTTTTGGCGCTGCCAGGGCAAGTACTTCATGATGTTTGTGACCGAATGCATGGATCTCTTCACCTAAATACCAGATGTCGTCCCAGTTCGACATTTCAATGCCAATCCCTCCCTCATTGCTCACGATGACCTTTATCCGGTCATCGAATGCTCCGAGGTACAGGGCCTCTTTTGCACCAAGGGAGTGACCCATGGTTCCGATCCGCGATGAATCCACCTCGGCAAGGCTTTCCAGTACATCCACAGCCCTCTGGGCGTCAAAAAGCATCTTGGCCATTCCCCTCGAACCAGGATGCCTTTGCATGTGAAGCAATGTTACCTGTTCATAGGTGAGTTCACCCTTTTCATGCCATAAAAAGCACTGGGGGCAGAAGACGATAAATCCCTGTCGGGCCAGCTTGCTTCCAAAGGGGACAATTTCTCCCTTTTGCGCACCCGAAATATAAAGCATCTGGTTATCACTGGTGGAATGCAGGGCCACGATTCCCGGAAGTGGCTCATGGAGGGCTTCCGGCGTTAACAGATATCCGCGAACCATGATTCCGGGCTCACCTTCATATTCCACATAACGTCTTATTAACCCGTCCTGCTTTTCCTGCTTCAGCACAATCAGTTTCGGGGTTTCAGGATTCGGATTCACCGGACCCAGGTAACCGAGCCATCTTTTTTTTATCAGCTCCCTTTGTAACTTCCACTGCTCCGGTGTTTCAATGGATTTTCCTTCCGAATCAACAAGCAGGGGCGGAAGTATATTCTCATTTTGGTTGATCATCCCGCGGCCCATTACAGGAATCCCCATTCCCAAACCCGCCATTCCCAAACCCGTCAGTCCCAACGCTCTGATAAAGTCAATCCGGTGCATTTCTGATGATTTAAGGTAAATAATGGTATTGTTATGAAAGTTAATTTGTAATAAAAGAAGCGAATTATAATGTATATTTGCTTATATAACCTATCGATTGTTCAATCATGGGAATGAAGCAATACAAAATTATTATTTTTATTTTGACCGGAGCAATCCTTTGCAGTTGTTCGGGGCAAAAAAACGAAGCAGTGCCGGAAATTGGATTTGGCAAGGCAGATCTCACCCTGGCCGGGATATTTGATGACCCGGTTTCAGACAATGGGATTCAGGTTTCTGAAGAGAAGTTTCAAAGAGAGGAGAAATTTTCGATTTCCGACAGGGTAGAGGGCATGTGGCGCCCGGGATCGGGGGGGACGCGGAGACTGGTTGACTCCATATTTGTCACTGCCATGTATGGAGAGGACAAAAACGGACCCTGGACCATTGTTGCACTGGATGAGGTAACCATAGATTACAGTGTGGTGGACCTGCTCATGCAACCGCTCATTAATGAGTTAGGAATTCCTAAAGGAAGGATCGTTCTGCTGCCGTCTCATTCTCATGCAACACCACCCCTGGATCCTTCGGTTTTCCAAAGGGTTGTACTAGAGGCCGTAAAACAAGCCAGGGCAGGCATGGCTGAGGTTGAAACAGGTTCGCTGGACCTGATGCTGGATGGAAAGAAATACCTTATCAACCGCAGGGTTCATGTGGAGGGGATCGGGACCCGGACGGTGATGTTCAATGATGGTTGCCTGGTCCGTGATGATGAACTGGATGCCACCGGCCATATCCGGAATTGGGTTGAGAACCTTGGTGTTGATCCCGAGAAATTCTTCGGGAAGGGCCGCCGCTACATCGCAGATGGAGAAGTTGATTCCAGGCTTCAAACCCTTTTTATACGTAACCGGAAAACAGGCGAGATGATGGGCAGTTTCACCCGGTTTGCCGCCCATGCGGTGATCGTCTCCTCCAAGGTCGTAAATGGTGATGTATCGGCAGACTATCCGGGCCATCTGAAAAGAAAATTAGAAGAACAGATTGGAGGGATTGCACTTTTCGGTCAGGGACCAAGCGGAGACCTGCGTCCACTCAACCGGGAATATTCCCATGCGTTTGCTAAAGCGTATGGGGACCGGCTGGCAGATGAGATCATTCAGGGATTTGCGAACCTGGAATGGCAACCCCTTACCAGGCTTGAATTTTTTACCGAGCCGGTCCCGGTACCCCTGATCGGTCATATTTTTCTTTCCGTTGAGGAGGTGGAGGCAGAAATGATGGGTGTTGAAAGATTATTCGATGCAGAGACAAATCCTGAAGAAAGGAGGAAATTACAGAATAAATTCTGGGGTTTGTACCGTACGCCCTGGGTCCACAGGATGGTCCGCCCCGAATGGAAGGAGCAGGGCAGGTTGGGTCTGAATCTTTATGCTCTCAGGCTAAACGACCAGGTACTCCTTGCCACACAGGGGGAAATTTTTAATGAAACAGGAAAGCAGATGGTGGAACCTTATCAGGAGTATCATCCGGTTCTGGTTACCATTGCCAACGAGTATGTTTCTTACCTCCCAACCGATGAAGAGAGGTTGAAGGGAGGATATGAAGCGAGTGTTTCGATAATGGCAACCGGAAGTCCGGAACTTCTCATTCAGTCCGCACACCGGCTGTTGGCCCGGATCTACGGTAAATAACAATATCAAAAATGAATATCGGCAGAGCCAGTTGTGTAATAGATGAGTCGGACGGCTCTGACCATGGTTTGACCCGAAGAACACTACTGGAGGGAGTGGTCGGTGGGATGGAGACCTTCTATGCAGAACTTGACAGGGGATGCATCCATCCCTACACGCCCGCGGAAAAGATTTTAAGGATTTTTTTCTTTATAAAAGGAGACGGGCGCTTTTTTCAGGATGAGCGGAGCATCCCGGTCAGGGAGTTTACGCTGGCTATACCCCGCATAAAGAGCGAAGTTCAGCGTTGAAAGCGGGGAAGGAAATCTTTGCTATCTTGAAATCGCCATGCATCTGACCATTCCGGATATGGAAGACCTGGGAAGGCAGCAGGAAAAATTTCCATTTCATATGGATTATGCCAGGTGCAGGAAATACAGCGAATCCATCAAAAGCGAGAAAACCATCAGCAGGATGATCCTCAGCGAAGGTATTGTACCTCGCCTGTGCATCGGCTCAGTAGAGACTACAGGTCCGGACCAGGTGACTGCCCATACCCACCCTATGCTGGAGCAATTTTTCCTGGGTCTGAAGGGGAATGATGTGAGGGTAACGGCTGACACGGATCAAACCAGGTTCCTGGAAAATGATCTCATTCACATTCCCCTGGGTTCCCTGCACGGGGTTCATGTGGAAGCCGGGAAAGATCTTCATTACCTTTGGATAGATCTGTTTTCTGCCCGGGAAGGGCTCGAATACATTAAAAATAATCACATTCTTATAAACGAATAACTATGGCCGCCAGAGTTCAGATTTCTGACCGAATCATGTCCGTCGATGCCCTTCGTGGCTTTGATATGCTGATGATTATATTTGCCGGACAGTTTTTCAGGGGATTAGACCAGGGGGTGGATATTCCCCTGACCAATTTCCTTGCCCGACAATTTAACCACCCCGAATGGTTTGGGTTTCATTATTATGATATCATCATGCCTCTTTTTTTATTTGTGGTTGGGGCTGTTATTCCATTTTCGGTAAGCAAACGCCTGGAAAGTGACCGGGGAAAATCGGGAATCCACAGGCATTTGCTGAGACGTTTTGTCATTTTATTTATCCTGGGATGGATCGTTCAGGGGCAGTTGCTGAACCTGGATATCAATGAATTTCATGTTTTCAGCAACACCCTGCAGTCCATTGCAGTAGGGTATTTGTTCTCCTCACTGGCCTATTTGCACCTTTCAAAGAGGGGCAGGTACCTTTTGTTTGCCGGCTGCCTGGTTGTATATGCGATTTTGCTTTCAGTACCCAATGTTCCCGGTTTTGGAAGAAGCGTATTGTTGCCCGATCAAAACTTTGCGTTGTATGTCGACCGGCTGATCATGGGGCGGTTTGAAGACGGGACCCAGTATACCTGGATCCTGAGCGGATTCGGTTTTATTGCGACCGTTTTGTCCGGTTTATTTGCGGGTGAATTCATTCGTTCGGGGATGAAAAGAGAGAAAATCGCCCTCTATCTTTTGATCACCGGCCTGGCCGGAGTTGCACTGGGATTAATCCTGGGTATCTGGCATCCCATCGTAAAGAAAATATGGTCCAGTTCATTTGTGCTGTTTTCCTCCGGTCTGTGTTATGTTTTGCTGGTCTTGTTCTACTGGATCATCGATGTAAAGGGATACAGGAATTGGGCTTTTCCCCTGAAGGTCATCGGTATGAATGCCATATTTGCATATATGATTTCAAATACGATCAATTTACCAGCCATTTCAGAAAATCTTCTTTTCGGACTGGAGCAATATGTGGGTGACTTCTATAAGCTGGTGACCGCAACCGGAGGGTTTGCCATTATTTACCTGCTTCTGTGGTATTTATATAAGAACAGAACCTTTATTAAAGTGTAGTAAAAATGAAAAAATTAATATTCACATTACTGGCAGGAACGGTATTCCTTTTGCAGGGATTTTCCATTTCAACGGACCATGAAGCGTTCCAAAGGGTCTGGACCTATGTTTCGGAAACTTCAGCCGTGGTATACTGGCAATTGGAAGATATCAGTTTATCGGCAAATAGTTTTATTGAATATGGAAAGACAAAAAGGCTGGGTGAACAGACCGAAATAACCAGCAAACCAAGGTGGGCACACTGGCACAGATTGAAAGGGCTGGAGCCAGGTAAAACTTACTATTGCAGAATGGTATCCATTGATCCGGATAACCAAAAGCGGACTGAAAGTGAGATATTTGAAATAAATCCCCAGATCAAAAAAGAGGCCATCCGGATCCCTGATGATCTCTCTGGATCAACCCCTTATATTCTGGATCAGAAGGATGCCCTCTATATTCTTACTGAAGATATCACAGCGGAAGGCACAGCCATTGAAATTGCGGCAGAGGGGATCACGCTGGACCTTGACGGGCACACTGTTGTATTTGGCAATAACACAGCCGAACAGGTCTATGGAGTCAGGTTTGCCGATCCGGGGAATTCCAGGTTATGCAACGGACATATCCTGCAGGGAAAAAGATCCCGTGACTACAGTGCCGCGGTGGTAAGCCTCGACCGCCCTGTCCCCACCGAAATTTTCGGTATCAGCACGGATGTTCACCTGCCCAACGCATTCCCACTACTCATGACACATGCCAATGCTGCCCATATCCACCACAACAGCATATACAGCCGGGTCACAGAAATAGAATGCCGCCACTATCCCGGCAACGCTTTGATAAGGGTTTACACCTATGGGGGCGATATCCATATTCACGACAACCTCCTCACAGAGGGTTGCCACTGGGGGATTAATGTGAAAATTACCAGCAAAACGGCAATAAATATCGAGATAGACCACAATGATATCCGTCACCACCAGCAATATGTAAACGGGTATGCACTGGCGCCCAGCGAGGGGGCCCTGGTCCACCACAATAAGATAACCTCATCCGGCAGGGGCGTGCATCTGACAGGTGAGGGTACCCAATTTTTCAACAACTATATCGATACCAGGGGACATCAGCAACTGAGTGACCTTCCTGCCCGGACCCGCCCTTTTCATCATCGCCTGATAGAGCTGCACGGCATTAAATTCGAAGGAAACACAGCCAGGAATTGCAAGATATATAACAATTTTGTGCGCATCACGCAGTATTTACCTGTTGATTCGGATGGTGCGGGAGCTCCCGAAGACAAAATGGAAAATGGGGTATATATACGCTCCACGGCTACTTCCCTTGACCAGGACCGGCTTGTGGATTCCAGCCAGGATTGGGAAAAAGACAGGTGGAGGTATTATTTTGTGAAGTACCATCCCGATTTACCGCCTGCAAAGATAACAGGGAATGATGCCACCACGCTGTACGGCGACTTTAAAGCGCTGGAGGCTGGTGAATATGCCATTTATATGAAATGGGAGTATGTACCTCCCACGCCATTGAACCTGGCCTGTTATGATCCAAACGGGATGAATGAAATATATGACAACACCTTTATCGGGATCACAAATTATAAGGAGGTATGGCATGGAGATTATGGCGATACAGGCGATTGGGCTACTGCCGTGATGTTGATTGGGATGGATCAGGGTCCGGCCGACACAGGAAAGTATTCCGCCTATATCCACGACAATGAGTTTTTCAGCAATGATCTCTTTTTTAACTCCGAAGGGGTGGTTAATATGACCATCAGGATGGAGAATAACCTGTTTACCCTTCTTAATGAGCCCTTTACCATAGAGAGATCCAACCGGATCCATGAGGTGGGAGAGTGGTTTGAAAAAGAGATAAGGGCCAGCAATAATGTTTTCAATGAACGGGGTGGCGAAGAGGACATTGCCGGTTACATGGTGCACTTCACTCCCTATGAAGCCAATCCGGTCTTTATGGGCACGGGTCAGGGGAGTTGGGACCACCAGATTCGTGAGAGGGGTTTTATCATGTTGGAGGACGGGGTCTATAAAATGTGGTACACCGGCTATCGTGGAGAGGACTCCGATACAAAGTTCCTTGGATATGCCACATCAGCCGATGGAATAAACTGGAGCCGGTATTCGGAGGAACCCATTTTCAATGAAAAATGGACCGAGGATATGTTTGTTATCAAACATGGAGGTACCTATTATATGTATGCTGAAGGAGAGAATGACGTTGCACACCTGATGACTTCCGCTGACGGGATCCGGTGGCAGGAACAGGGTGACCTGGTGATTCTGGACACCCGTGGCGAGCCCATTCCTCCTCCCTATGGTACTCCGGTTGCCTGGATTGAAAATGAGAAATGGTATTTGTTCTATGAGCGCAATGACAATGGCATCTGGCTTGCCACCTCTGAGGATCATATCACCTGGAAAAATGTTCAGGATCAGGCTGTCATTCTTAAAGGGCCCGAAGCCTATGATGAGGGTGCTGTGGCAGCGAACCAGGTGATCAAGGAAAATGGGAAATACTATTTATACTACCATGGCTCCTCTAATCCTGATTGGGCGAACCCGGATTCAAATGCACTATGGACATCCAGCGTGGCTGTTTCAACCGACCTGGTTCATTGGGAAAAGTATTCCCAAAACCCGGTGGTGGAAGGTGATCACTCAAGTCCAATCCTGGTTTTTGACGGCGAAAGACATCGCCTTTATACAATGCATGACAAAGTGTGGTTGTATTTTTCAAAATAGAGTTCATATAAAAACTGATAAAGATGAAAAACATGATTTTTCCCTTGATGGCTGTTTCGGGCATGATGGCCCTGTTTTCGGGAGGCATCCTGAATGCTCAGAATGAATGCCGGGTACTGAAGCCGGAAATATCCGGATCCTATACCGGAGATTGCAAAAAGGGACTTGCACATGGAAAAGGTTCTGCATTGGGCATTGATTATTATGAAGGCCGTTTTTCCAAGGGTCTGCCGGATGGTAATGGAAAATATACCTGGAAAGACGGTGCAGTGTATGAGGGTGAATGGTCAATGGGTATGCGGGATGGTAAGGGCACCATGTATTACACAAAGGATTCCGTTCTAACCGGATTCTGGAAGGAAGATGCATTTGCAGGGGCTTTTCTTGTTCCAGCTTATGTGATCAACCGGCAGAGCGGGGTTACCCGTTCCAGCATTGTTAAAATGAGTGAAACGGGCTCCGGATTCAGGGTAGGGATCTATCTGGCAGGCAAATTCAATACCGATGTGGAGGATTTGAACATATTATGTGACAGTGGTGAGGAGTATACCTCTGGCCGGTATGTCGCCATTCAAAATGCAATAGTTCCCTATTCAGCGAAGATTAAATACCGTACATGGAATGCTTTGCATACCTCCCAGTCGGATGTGGTATTTGAGTTTACCATTAATGAGCCTGGAACATTTGAGGTCTCCATTACAAATTAACTATGAATTCCAGAGAGAGGACTTTGGCTGCCCTTCATCACAAACAGCCAGACAGGCCACCACTGTATGTATCGCTGACTCCCCAGCTGGCGGAAAAACTGAGTAATTTGCTGGGACTCCCCTACGAGCCTCCCATCGATGCCATGGAATCGTCCAGGATCTCCCATATGGGGTTGCTTACCGGGATGGGTGTGGATCTGGTTGCCATCGCACCCACTGCCCCCCCGTCGGCACCCACAATTACCTTGCCGGACGGACGGGAAAGAAACGAGTGGGGTATGGTATTCAGGGAGGTCGGGATATATAGCGAACTGGATGAATTCCCTTTGTCGGGAGCCCTTACGAAAGCGGATATCCTGAAATATCCTTTTCCTGATCCGCTGGCTTCCGGAAGGTTTGATATTGCAAAGGAGATGCTGGCAACCTATGGCCATTCACATGGAATTATCGGGAATGTGGAGACCATGTTCTTCGAGATATCCTGGTACCTGACCGGATATGAAAAGTTTCTGATGGACCTGATTACAGAAGCAGAATATCTGCCCCACCTGATGGACAGGATCATGCATTACATCATCGAAGCAGGCAAAAAATTACTCTCCATGGGAATAGATATCCTCTGGTGCGGGGATGATTTCGGCGGACAGAATGGGATGCTTATCGATCCTGAAACATGGAGACAGATCATCAAACCGAGGATCCGGTATATGTTTGAAGAATTCCGGAAGGTTCAGCCCGACATCAAACTGGCTTGGCACAGCTGTGGCTCGATCCTTCCCATTATTCCTGATTTTATAGAGCTTGGCCTGGATATCCTCAACCCCATCCAGCCCCTGGCTAAGGGAATGGATCCTGAATCACTCAAAAAGAACTATGGAAAGGACCTGGTTTTTTTTGGGGGAATTGATGTACAGGAACTTTTACCCTGGGGTTCTCCTGCGGGGATCTATGATGAGGTCAGGCGCAGGATTGATATCCTGGGGAGGGACGGTGGGTATATCGTTGCCCCTGCCCATAATATCCAGCCCGATACCCCTGTGGAAAATGTAATGGCTTTCTTTAAGGCGGTTTTGGATCCGTGATAATTATAACCCATAAATTCAATATATTTGATTTATGCTTAGCAAGAAAGATATATTGGATAAACTTAAGGAATTGAAGCCACTTCTTTCTGAGGAATATGCTGTTAAGGAGATTGGCATATTCGGGTCCTTTGCAAACAATGAGGCTTCGGAAGATAGTGATATTGATTTGTTGGTGGAATTATCCAGACCCATTGGTTGGCAATATTTCACACTACAAATATACCTGGAAAGTATTTTTGGCAGAAAAGTGGATCTGGTTACCAAAAATGCATTGAAAGAACAGATCAAGGATAGTATACTCGCACAGGTTAATTACGCTTAAGTGAAAGGATTATAAGCCATGAGTATTTTGGGATTGATTATGAAATCATCTGGGATGTCTGTATAAATCACCTTCCGGAAAACAGGAAGCAAATCCAGTCAATTCTCAATAATCTATAAAGTCTAGGTGATTTTCAACACCCATGTCAATTTCTGCTTTCCAGGATATTTGTTTGAGTTCTGTTCAGAAAAGCAGTGATCAAATCAGTAATTCTATCCATTTGATCGATGGGTGTATGTCCTGCACCGGAGTAAGTGTGCAATTCGTAATATACACCTGCGTTTTGAAGTCCTGCCGATAACATTTCACTATTTTTATATCGTATTTTTTTCCATGTGTGGTCACCCATTTCAGGGCAAGATGAATATCACCTGACTCGGCAAAAGCAATGTCCTGCACTACTAGGACCGTGCCACCCTTCGCATTCTATTTCAAAGTAATGCGGCAGTACCACTGATCAACCAGCATAAATACAACATTGGCTTCGACCTCCAGTATGGTTGAATAGCAGGAGCCGGAACGTTCCATGATTTTATGGGTAACCCACGAAACACCACCATCATCGCTGATGGAAAGGTTTGTATACCCAGCGCCCGGATATTCAAAGTGGCCCTTATCTCCCTCCGGGGTTACCTGTGACCACCCTTCCGGAAAGCGTCGTCCCCAGCTCAGGGCCACACGCCCGTCCTCAAGGGTTATCAGACAGGGATCACATCCCCGGTCAAGTCCTGTATAAAGGGGAGGAGACCAGGTTCTTCCGCCGTCTTCACTCCATGAAGCATACAGGGGGAAATGGTGTCCCGATCTCATCACGCATAAAAGCCTGCCATCCTTCAACAGGGTAATCGCGGGTTCCACGAATCCTTCGCCAACGGGATCTCCCGGTTTGGGTGAAGCAACCGTTGAAAGGTATTCCCAGGTATGCCCCTGATCACCGGAGGTGACGATGATCGTTCGCTGCATGGTGGTAAGTTCTTTCTGGGCATCTGCATCTAGATGGCACGATTGTATCGGAGGTGAAGTTTCCGTACATGGTCATAAGCCAGGTTCCATCGGGCATTTCAAGAATGGTCCTGTATACATAAATGCCGTACCATTCGCCATTTACACCATCCCGGACGGGCCCATCGGGAACATTGAAAACGACCCTTTCCTCCTCAATGGTCTTTAATCCATCGGAAGATCTCCACGCTTTACCGGCGTAGATGCCCGGAGTGACCATTTTTGTCGGACCGTCCAGTGCATAAAACAGATCACCCCTGACAAGCACTGCCCGTTCGGGCGCCCCATTAACCGCTTCCACATCAATATCTCCCTGTGTGGTTACCGTCTTTCCTCCATCCTTACTGATTCTGTGATCCTCAAAGAAAATGGTGCCATCGCCCATTTGAAAACACCGGGTCCATTTGTTATCGTTTCCCATGCTTTGCCTGGGACCGGTCTCACGGATCAGTGAGTTTGAATCATCCGTGTTGAACCAATAGAAGGCAGCAGCAACCAGGAGAAGGCTCAGGATCCAATAAATATAGATTTTATTACTCATTGTAAATCAATATTTTACCTAATGTATACCATCCCTCCTGATCTTTTCCTTCAATGGCCAGATCAATGACCGGTTCCGAATCAAGGGGGTCAATGATTCCTATCTGCAGATCGTACCATCCGTGGGAGAGATCCGGTGGAATAAAAACAGCATCATTGTACAGGTTATCGCCCGGAAGCCATTCTCTTATGTCGGCTCCTGTAATCAGAACATGGGTATCTTTCTCTTTCTTCAGCCGGAAGGCCAATGGGTAATCCTTATAGCAGGGTGCCACGCCCTTGTTGTCCCACCAGGTGGTGAAAGAGAGCATTTCATTGGGTTTCACCCTTTCGGGATAGGTAATTTTACGAAGGACCAGCCTGTATCCCATTTTCTTAAGCCACCTGTTTATTTCTGGCCACCACTCTTCAGGGATGCCTGATGATTTGTTATTAAAGGATGAAATGTGCCATTTCAGAGATTCATCAATAATGTACCTGACATCATTCAAATCATAGCCAAGTTTTTCTTTCCAGCCCTTGATGGTACTGCAAACTTCCAGGGATACCGGAGCTTTCTTCCAGGCATCCTGCATTCCGAATTTAATGATGTCCTGGGGATATTTGTCATGCATATGGTTGAAGCCATCCTGTTCCCCGGCCCAGATTCCTAAGATCTCCAAGGCAATCCACCCGCCATCCGACATTAGCTTTTGAAAGGCCATACTGATTCGATTGAAGGTCAGATAATTGCATGATCAATGGAGTATGCTTAAACGACTCCAGGTATGCATCCACCAGGGCTTTCATGGTTGTTTCAGACAACAGGCTGGTATATTCCCCCTCACCCCAGGCCCCTATGATGGAGAGGTCAACGGCATCCAGATCCGGGTGACCGTCATAACGCTTACCCATTTCACGGATCAGATTGCCAAAATGTTTGATGTACAATGGATCTTCGTGATTCACCTGCCAGTGTTTGACTTGTGACTGATCTTTATAGGCATCTCCGGCCATCGCCCTGAACCAGTCCGGCACATCCTGTTCAGGTAAGTCGTTTCCGTAAGGTGCCACTCTGATCAGAAGCTGTTGCTTTCTCTCCCTGGCTGTTTTCAGGGCTTTATCAATATGTTCCCATTGGTATTGCCCCTCTTCAGGTTCCAGGAACCTCCAGTAAAGGCGAAAATAGGCGATGGAGGTGAAGGGATGTTCTTCCATATTCAATGTTTCCGTCAAATTCCTGGTATTCAATGGGAAATCCTTCAGTCCAACCAATACCCGGATTCAGCTCATCCCCGTTAAAGCGCTGAAAGGTCATAAATCCCATACCGGGATTGGTAAGCACATCATCGATTTCAACGGGCTTGACGGTAACGATCTTCTGTGCATGGGTGGTGCCGGCAAAACTCACCAATATCCACAGGATAATCAACGGTTTAAATGAATGAAATTTCGATTTCATAATGATTGTCAGGGCAGGAGAAACAATTTTTCGATAAAATAAGGTATCGAAATATAATGAATTATCATTGATAGAAAAAGACAGCTTCACTCTTTTGTTTCGAAATAAAAAAGTATTTTTCAAGATGGATTTCAGAACAGCAGTTATCATCCCGGTGTTACTTTTTGTTTCAATAATCCTGGTTCCCGGGTGTCACCAGTTGGATCGAAAATCAACCCGGTTTGATATCGTTATTTATGGCGGCACCTCTGCAGGCGTGGCCGCGGCCATCCAATCTGCAAGAATGGGTAAAACAGTGGTTTTGCTGGAACCCGGAAATCGGATAGGCGGCCTTACCACGGGCGGATTGGGACAAACGGATATCGGTAATAAGCAGGCAATCGGCGGTATTTCAAGGGAGTTTTATCAGAATATTGCAAAATATTACGACCGTCCTGATCACTGGCATTGGCAGAAGAGATCGGAATACCGGGATGGAGGACAGACAAAAACAGATGAAGGGGAGGATGCCATGTGGACCTTCGAACCTTCTGCTGCCCTGAAGGTGTTTCAGCAGATGTTGGAAAATGAAAAAATTGATATCAGGTATCTTCAGAGGCTCGACAGGGAAAAAGGAGTTGAAAAAATGAAGGGTTCAATTTTATCCATAGCCATGGAGTCGGGAGAAGTTTACAGGGGCACAATTTTCATCGACGCCACCTATGAAGGGGACCTGATGGCAGCCTCCGGAGTCGGGTATGCCCTTGGAAGGGAAGACAACCAGAAATATGGTGAGAACCTGAACGGCGTCCAGGCAAATGATACCAGCCTGACCTTTTCAGGTGTGGTTTCTCACAATGGAAGGAACCACAATTTTGTGGATGGGGTGGACCCTTATGTGGTGAAAGGGGATCAAAGCAGCGGATTATTGCCCTGGATCGATTCTTCGGGCCCCGGAAATCAGGGAGGCGGCGATCACAGGGTCCAGGCCTATTGTTTCAGGATGTGCCTTACGGATCATCCCGGGAACAGGATCCCTTTTTCAAAACCGGAAAACTACGATGAACGCAACTATGAATTGTTGTTCAGAAATTATGAATCTGGTTATCAAAGGATTCCATGGATAAATAGTCAAATGCCCAACCGGAAGACAGACACAAACAACAGAGATGGGTTCTCCACCGATTTTATCGGGCAGAATTACGATTATGCGGAAGCCTCTTACGAGGAACGGGAACTTATCGTGGAAAGGCACCGGAACTACCAGCAGGGGCTGATGTGGACTTTAGCAAACCATCCCAGGATTCCTGAGCAGATTCGAACAGAAGTATCACGGTGGGGAACCTGCAAAGATGAATTTGAACAGGGAGGATGGATGGCAGCAACAACTCTATATCCGCGAAGCCAGGAGGATGATTGGTGATGTAGTGATGACCCAAAGGCATTGCGAGGGGATTGAAGTGGTTGAGGACGGGGTCGGACTGGCTGCCTATGGAATGGACTCACACCATGTTCAGCGGTATATTACCCGCAATGGAACCGTTCAAAATGAGGGGAATGTTGAAGCATGGGTTCAGGGTCCCTATCCCGTCAGTTACCGGTCCATCATTCCCAAAAAATCTGAATGCGTCAATCTTTTGGTTCCGGTTTGTATCAGCGCTTCACATATCGCGTTTGGATCCATCCGCATGGAACCGGTATTTATGGTTTTGGGTCAGACGGCAGCCACGGCTGCATCGATGGCTGTCGATGAGGGAATCACCGTGCAGGAGGTGAACTACCTGAAGTTGAAGGAGCAGTTGATCCAGGATCGGCAAAGATTGAATCCTCTTTGAAGTCTGGTTTATCAAAGATAAGAATATGAAAAGACGGAAATTTATTAAATCCACTGCATTGGGTACCGGGGTAATCGCTTTTGGTACAACAGGTTCTTTCGCTTCCGGCAATGGAAAAAATATCAAAATAGGCTTTATCGGGGTAGGAAACCGGGGACGGAGTCTGTTAAATGAAATATTGACCCTTGACTGGGTGGAGGTCCCGGCAATTTGTGATATAAATCCGGAAGCATTGGCTGCCTCGCAGGAAATAATAATGAAGCATGGCGGGAAAAAGGCAACAGAATATGGCAAAGACGAACTGGATTATAAAAAGCTGGTTGAGCGCGATGATCTGGATGCAGTCATGATCGCTACTTACTGGCAATCGCATACTCCTATGGCAGTGGATGCGATGAAAGCGGGGAAATATGTTGGTGTTGAAGTTCCTGCCGCCTTATCAGTGGATGAGTGCTGGCAATTGGTTCATACCTCTGAAGAGACGGGAATGCCATGCATGATGATGGAAAACTGGAGTTTCAGGCAGGATAATCTGGCTGTACTCAATATGATAAGAGAAGGCATGTTTGGGGATATCGTGCATTGTCACTGCGCTCATTCACACGATTGTATTGATCATTGGTTTTTTGACAAAACAACAGGTAAGGATCTTTGGCCGGCAGAATTTCTATTAAAATATAATCGCGATCAATATCCAACACATGGTTTAGGACCTGTGTTGAGCTGGATGGATATACCCTGTGGCGATACATTCGACCAGATCACTTCCATGTCAACAGACAGCAAAGGTATTAATGCGATGTTTACGGATCGGTTTGGAGAAAATCATCCAAGCGCTTTGAGGAAATATGCCCAGGGAGATATTGTGACCAGTATGATTCGTACCAAAATGGGTAAATCCATCGTGGTGAATTATGATATGCAGTTACCACGGCCCTATGATAACCGCTGGACCATACAGGGCACCCATGGTATTTACAACGAACAACGTACCTCTGTTTACCTGAAGGATAAGAGTCCTGAATATCACCAGTGGGAGCCGTTTGCCCCTTACCAGGAGACGTTTAATCATAAATTCTGGAAGAGCGGATACCAGGGTGGCGGACACGGCGGAGTTGATCTTATCGAGTTAGGTTATTTTGCGGAGGCTGTGCGTGATCAAAAACAAACACCCATTGATGTGTATGAGTCTGTACTAATGAGTTGTGTGGTCGGGCTTTCCGGGGAATCCATTGCCAAAGGCAGTCAGCCTGTTGAAGTTCCGGATTTTACCCGGGGAAAATGGAAAACAAGAAAACCCACCTTTGCAATTTAAATTGAAGGAAGTTATTGTATAGAAAAACAAAAAGCCCACAGAAGTTGCCTCCTGTGAGCTTTGTGCAATTCAATCAGGACTTATTCTGAAACCCAGGGAGTACTCCGGGTTTCAACTGTACCCGGATGTTCTTTATATGGGTCGGGATTAGCTTCCCACCAAAATGTTGTGGTTCGTGTGTCCATTCCGGCACCACCTATACGTTCCAATGCAATTTGGTACTGGTCACCATTAATTAGTTGTTCTGATCCTTTCCAGGGCATCCTACGTGGCATATTTCCCTGTAGTGGTGAACTCTCTGCACCAACAAGTATTCTTGGATATCCGGTTCTTCTGTGTTCACACCATCCTTCGTGTTCCTGTGGGAACAAGGCAATTAATTTTTGATTAATAATTTGCTCCAGCTTTTCCTCATCTGTACCCGACAATGTAACTACAGGCTCATTGTTTAAGAAATCATCAATTTGTTCCTGAGTTATTTGTTTTTCTGCAAGAAGGTCATCAAGATATTTATCGATCTCTTCCTGTGGTTGCCCTGCCTTAAAAAATGAAACAACCACTGGTAATTGAGGAACCGCGTCCTCGTATAATTCTTTTGTATGGGCCATTGCCAATTCGATACCTTTTTTATAAAAAGTTTGGGCATCACCCGGTTTAATTCCAAATAAGGCAGCTTCGGCAAGGTTAAAATAGGTTTCAGAAGCTTTATATATAGGAAACTCCTGAATTTGTACCCAAAACAGATCGGACATTTTTGAAACTGTATTGTCGCCATAAGCATACCCTTCCTCCGGATTTTCACCGCTAAGCAATGGTCTTCCCCTGTAGCCAAAATATGGGACATCCTCGTAACCAGGTGTTTGTGGAAACCATGCGTTTACTGTATCGGCAAAAACATGTAGACGTGGATCGTTGTTATTCTTCAGAATATCAAGAAATGTTTGTGCCACCAATGTTTTCTCAACAGTCGCCTGCCTTGCCTCCAGGTCAGTATAGCGGTCATTTTCATGTTCAGGGTAATCAGTAATATTGTAAATGGAAGCATCATCACTTCTGGCTGTAATCAAATCATCTTCAGTAAGGTCCGACATTTGTGCAGTTGCCATTTCTGGATCAGCATAACGAATCCGCAGTGCTAAGCGAAGCCTCAATGAGTTGGCAAACTTTATCCATTTTGTTACATCTCCGTGATACAAAACGTCAGCATCTCCAAATCCAGATTTAGAATCATCAATCTCGGCAACTGCCTCTTTAAGTTCTTTAAAAAAATCGGTATAGATATCCTTTTGCAAATCATACTTCGGAGTGGTTATGGCGCTTTCAACCGGAAGGCATGATTCGAAATAAGGAATATCACCGTAAGTATCAGTACATCTTGCAAATGCCCAAACTTTCATTATCCTGGCGATGGCCTTTTTATTTACAAGGTCTGCAGCATTTTCCCGTTTTGTACATATATCGATAATATCGCTTAAATTTCTGGCAACATTTCCATAGGTGGCATCCCAGACGCCATTTTCTTCGCCTGTGGCAAAAGGACGGTTAGATCCCGACACTGACATGCCTGCCCAGTTTCCGGTTGTACCGAAACCACTTTCACCATTTACAATTGTTTCGGCCAATATGCGTGTAAACAGCATATCAACGTCTACCAACTCCTGTGTAACAAGACTTCGGGATGTATTCATCTGATCGAAATCATCGGTGCACGAATTAGCCATTACTAACACCAATGAAAACACAATTATTATTTTGATATTTTTTTTCATAGTTCCTAAATTTTAAGAATTAGAATGTTAGCTTGATGTTGAAACCAAATGTACGGGTTGAAGGAACACCTAAAGCCTCGATACCCGAAGCTCCGCCTGATGTATTAGGAGCGGACTCTGGAGACAATCCAAGATAATCCATCTCATTTTGAAGGTATGCCAAATTACGGCCAAATGCTGTTATTGTCAATCCGGTAATTGGCGATTTATTAAATTGGAACATATAGCTTAACATAACCTCTCTCAACGAGATATAACTGCCATCTTCGATAAATTCTTCTGAAATTCCATCCCAGGCTCTATTGGCCCAATAATTTTGCCCTTGAACTGCGAGTGTGTTTTTTTCATAACCTGTAACATTCCCGGCCTCATCTTTAATCTCAACAACACCATCCAAAATACCGGTATATGGCATTGGGTCGCCAACTGAAGAACCCGGAGGAATGATATCACCTTCTAAATACCGGGGCTGAGGTCTTCTTCCTTCCAGGGTCCATGCTCCGGTACCCTTCCTCGTCATTTCATATTTTGTGGATGAAGCAATATCACCTCCCTGTACAAAATCGATCAGTATATTCAATGCAATTCTTTTATAGGTGAAGGTATTGTTTAAACCACCAATCCAGTCGGGAGTGATGTTGCCGAGAACTGAAACTTCACTTTCACGAAGATACATGCCCGCCTCATTGACAATTTTTTGCCCATCGGGAGCCCTTTGGTAGGCGTAACCTATAATGTTACCATAAGGTGCGCCGACCTGTGCGTGAATTTCACTAAAAGAGGGATGATCGGCATTACTTATAAGCCGGTAAGTCTGGATTTGCCCATCAAGAATTACTACCTCTGATGTATTTTTCGCGTAGTTGAAATCGATATTCCAACGGAAACCGCTTCTATCAACAGGGGCCAATCTTAAAGTTGCCTCAATACCGCTGTTTTTTATTTCACCAGCATTGATGATTTTTGAATTATATCCTGAAGCATCGGAAACAGTCAGGTTCAAAATCTGATTACTTGTATTGCTGTTGTAATAGGTAAGATCCAGGCCGATTCTATTTTTCAGGAACCTCAGGTCGACCCCGAATTCAAGCGATTCGGTCAACTCGTTTTTCAAATCCAGTAAAGGAATCATCCCGTTTTTGGAAGCATAAGGCAATCCATCAAACCCGGTATTGTACAGCGAATAACCTGCACGTGTTAAGTAGGGTTCAGAGTCATTACCTACCTGGGCCCATGAAGCACGTATTTTACCAAAACTCAATATATCGTCATTAATGCCAAAAGCATCGGTAAATACAAAACTTGAACTTACCGAAGGATAAAAGAAAGATTGGTTATTGGTGCCCAGAGCTGAAGACCAGTCGTTCCTGCCGGTTACATCCACAAATAAGTAGTTTTTATATGCAATTTGCCCCATAAAAAATACCGATTGCATCTCTTTTTCATAAAGACCTGAACCCGGACGAACATCTTTGAAATTTGAAACATCGTAAACACCCTCTGCCTTAAATTCCCTGGCATCCCACGACATATAATCGCGCCTGTACGAATGAAGGCTGGCTCCTAATACACCGTTTAAACTAATGTTTTCAGAAATATTTTTATTAGCTGTTAGTAATAAGTCAGCAGTCATGTCCCTGACCTTTTCAAGCTGTTGTGTCAATTGTCCCAATCTTGAATCAGCGTTTTTGGAGTTGGGATCTTCCGGCCATTTGTTCTCCCTCCACAGGCTATAAAAATCAACGCCAACCCTACCCAATAAACTTAACCAGTCGTTGAATTGTAAAGTTGAAGAGACTAATCCAACCACCCTGTTTTTTATGTCGTTGTTTTTTATTTCATTGACCATGTAATATGGATTGTAATTAACACCCGGGTATCGAATATTGACTTTGGTAGTTTCATATTGATATTTCACAAAATCAAGGGGTGTATTTCTGGACATACTGAGTAAATTATACATAGGGTTTGAGTCACTGTAACCTGTAAGCGGACGCTGGTCGCCCTCTGTACGGATATAGTTTACTCCGCCATCAAATGATAATACCTTGTTAACCTGGGTAGAACCATTGAAATTGACCGAATTTTTTGTTATCTCATTGTTTGGCACAATTCCTGAAGTTTTGATACTCCCCAGTGATAACCTCATCGAATTTTTTTCAGAGGAAGAGGTCATAGCAACACTATTTGAATAATTTACCCCTGTATTAAAGAAATTCCGCACATTATCAATAGGTTCCGCAACATAAGGAATAGCTTCAGTAATCGGGCAATCCCATACACTGCCAGGGATAGATCCATCTTCTGGCAACGTCCACCAGTTAGGAATCTTTATGCTTCCATCCAAAGGACCACCCCAGTTGTCTAACTGACCATTTTCCGGCCAATTGTAGTAAATACCATCAAAAGTAAAACCTCCCCAGCTATAATTGGCATACCCCTCATCGCCGTAACCAGAACCATATTCGTTCTGAAAGTTTGGCACCAGGTACAGTTCTTCAAATGTTACTCCTGAGTTAATTTCGATCCCAAGACCTCTGGCGGCTTGTTTCCCTGACTTGGTAGTGACAAGGATAACGCCATTGGCTCCGCGCGAACCATAAAGAGCTGTTGCTGCTGGTCCCTTTAAAACGTTCATCGATTCAACGTCCTGTGCATTAATGTCTCCAATGCCGTCGCCATAGTCGATGTCGGCAGATGCCACTCCACTGTAAGAAGCACTATTTGAATAATTAATAATCGGCACTCCATCAACCACGTAGAGAGGTTGGTTGCTGCCTGAAATAGAGCTTTTACCCCGGATAACAACATTGGTAGAGCCTCCTGTTCCACTACCGGTTTTTGAAACTTGTACCCCTGCAATTTTACCTGTCAGGTAATTTGTAATACTTGTTTCCCTTGAAGCGGACAAGTCGTCTTCACCAATTTTCTGTGTAGCAAATCCAAGTGCTTTAACTTCCCTCTGAATACCTAAAGCGGTAACAACAACCTCTTCGAGCGATTCAATTGACATCTGTAGAATTACATTTATTTCGGTGGAAGTGCCAATTTTCACTGTCTGGGTTTCCATTCCAACAAATGAAAATTCAAGATTTTCCGCACCTGAAGGTACATTAATGGAAAACTTTCCATTTACATCGGAAATAACCCCAATGGTTGCAGCTTCCTTCACTACAACAGAAACACCAGGCAAAGCAAGTCCATCAGATGCAGAAGTAACTGTACCTGTAATAGTACGTTGCTGTGCAGATACACTGACTAACAAAGCCAGGATCAGGGTAAATGCAACAATGAGTTTTCTTTTCATAAGACTTATTTTTTTGATTGTTTGTAATATTAATTTGAATGAATTAGATATTCTTGTTTAAATAATAGTGAAACAGAAAACTTTTATCTTTTGAAGACTTTCGATTAGTTAGTGACCTCTTGACCGTAAATATAGAAAATAATCCCAATTTGCTAAATAGAACCTTAAAAAAAGTTAAAAATCATAAGAGTTTAAGGACAAGAGGGTATGTAATTTTCATATCTTTACTTAATCCTGTCTTAAGCTTTCATAAGATTGTCATGCTAAAATACTGAAGGTAAGCGGGACCCCGGTTCCATTAAATATATTTCAAAGCAAATGAGAAAACACCCCACATTGCACCTGATTGCAACAGGTATATTCACCCTTGGCACTGTTATGCTGAATGCACAGTACGTGGCAACAGCCCATAAGGACTTGCCGGAGGGAGTTATAGCCGTGAATGGTCCCGGCAGCTATGGCGAACCCGGTACCACATATATGCTGACCCGTGATATCTCAAGTGATCGCAGCACCATTTTTCTTGGAAAAGATGTTACCCTCGATCTGAATGGCTATACCCTGAGCTATGCTGATGGAGATTATGAGCACATCCCCAACTTCGGATTTGAGGATGGATTGAAAGGGTGGGATATTTCCCGGGCACCTGGTGCAGAGATCAAAAATACTGCAGAGGTGCACCAGTTTATCGGCGATAAACTGCTGAGTTTAAAGGCAGGGGATATCATCACTTCCGGCTATATCAACCTTCCCGTATCAGGGCGCTCCTATTACGCCATGTGTGGAGTAACCGGTCACTATTACTTTGACATGAGAGGCGACCTGGCCAATGACATGAGAATCAGTGTGTATGTGGATGATGAAAACGGGAACGAAGTCAGGTGCATCACCAGCTATGGAGATACAACCATGGTAAGTTGTCCGGTTGAAAATCGTTCTGCCAACCTGGGGGGTGGTTTTATCGTCGCCCATCTGAATCAGATCCCCTCCGGGAATTACCGGATTCGTGTGAAAGCTGAAAATGACTGCCTGGTGGATCAGATTGACATCCGTCCGGCCATGGATGTGGGGATCGGTATCGTGGAGGAGACCCATCCCATGGGACATAACGATCATTTGTTCAAACAGAATCACAGCGCTTTTTTCGATTACACCGGTGATGTTTCAACCGGGAAGCCTGTCGATGGCATCCCCGGGGTGGAGGGAGCGGGTACGGTAACCATTAAAAACGGGGTGATCAAAAACGGAACCAGAGGGGTTTTATCCTGGGGAGTACAGTCCACAGCCAATGATGTAAGCGTCATCCTGGACAATGTACATATCATTACCTCGGGTATCAATACCACTGCTGTGGACGTGCCCCATGCAACCATTGTCAATTGCAAATTTGAAATACAAAGCCCTTTTATCATCAACAGGCACGGATCGGAGTTTTACGGTGTTGATTTACGTGGCACGAAGGCTTCCGAGGTCTCCTTCTCTGAGTTTTACGGGGGACAGGGTTGCCTTGTGTTCAAGGGAAAGCATTCGGTCGTCCATCACAATGTTTTTGTAAACCGCCAGACGGTTACCAACCACTACAGCATCATGGCCATGGGGGACAGCTCCATGGTATTTGAAAACCTTTTTGAACCTGAGATCGGTTCGGGGTTGGAAATTTTCCGGCATCAGCATATCCAGATCTTCAATAATATTTTTAAAATTAATGCTGCACCACCCAGCTGTGAATACCCGGATCACCTGAGTACAAATGCCATCAGAGTGGCCGACTATGGTGAGGCACTGGGGTCGTCCAGCGGATGCTTCGGGAACAGGATTTACAATAATAAATTTTATATCAGGGGAAAGAAATTCAAAGAATATCCCGATTATATCCCTATGGCTTCTGCTTTTTTCTTCAGCACCAGTGCCGGGGAGAATTATATATTCGGGAACGAAATATTTGTCGAACAGGAGGATCCTGATACCGATGCGGATGCATACGCCTTTTATATCGGTAATGCCCTGGGTGGACAATTGTATAACAACCGGATTACCACCAATGTTACCCCCATTTGGGTTGCCTGCGGATATGGCAGTGCTACTGGAACTTTAATAGCCGGAAATACAATCAAAAAGTCTCCGGCTGCCAAAACGGATTTTCTACCGGTGCGAATGGGCTGGATTGAACGTGAGGATTGCCTGGCTAAAAATATCGGGTTCAGATCCAATGTGTTGATCGGAATGGATTTTGGAATTGAGGCCACCGATCAGCACCATTCATATGCAGTTTACTGGACACTGGAGGTGAAGGTGCTCGATAAAAGTGGAGAAGAAGTGCAGGGTGCTGAGGTTAAGATTTTGGATCACAATGGTTTAGAAGTACTGAACCGGACCACCGGTGACAGCGGAGCCATCCGGGTTGAGTTGCCCGAATATTCCGTGGACGGGGACTCGGTGACCTGTTTCTCTCCCTATACGGTCATCGTAAATAAGAAAAAACAGGAAGTAATCCTGAACGCCAACAAGGAAATCAGCATCGCCACAAGATGAAAAGAACCATGGTTTATCGGCTTTCATTATTGCTGATACCGGGCCTGGCACCAATCGGGATCTCAGGACAATCCCTTTCCTGGAGTGACGATTTCGAACTTGTGGAGATAAGATCGGCGATGGACGGGGTTTTTCAAAGGGCTTATCTCTATCACTCCACATCGGACGATCCGGCTCCCCTTATCGTGAGTTTGCATACCTGGAGCGGCGATTTTACCCAGGAAGATCCTTTATCTGAATTATGCAGATCCAGAGACCTGAATTATATACATCCCGATTTCCGTGGAGTAAACAATACAATAAATGCTTGTTGCAGTGAATTGGTAATCAGTGATATCGATGAATCAATTAGCTATGCCATTGAAAATGCCCATGTGGATACTTCCAGGATTTATATCATTGGACATAGCGGTGGCGGCTATGCCACGCTCGCTGCCTTCATGAAATCAACACAGAGGATCAGAAAGTTCTCCGCCTGGGTACCCATCTCTGACCTGGTAACCTGGTATCAGGAAAGCCTGATCATGGGAAACAGATATGCCGGCGACATTCTCGATTGTACCGGATCAATAGACAGCATCTTAGACCTCGATATGGCGAGAGAGAAATCCCCCATCTTCTGGGAAACCCCTGACGGTAAACTGGATTCTTCTAATCTATTCATCTATACCGGGATCTATGACGGGATACAGGGAAGCGTACCCATCACTCAATCCATCAATTTTTATAACAAAGTACTGACAGACTTATCTGTAAAGGATCCTTCAAAATTTGTTTCCGATCATGAAAAATTGCAACTTCTTGAATTCCGGGAGAGATTGGGCAAATTTGGAAAAATTGGAGACAGGGAGGTGTTCCTGAAAAAGGAATATCAAAATCTGAAACTGGTTATATTCCAGGGAAATCATGAAATGCTGGCCGAATACGCACTCAACGAACTATTAACAGAGACACCATGAAATATCTGACATTTATTGCCTTGATTATTCTGGCAGCCTGTAACCGGGGACCTGTGTATGATCTGATCATCCGGGACGGGATCATCATGGATGGTACCGGATCATCTTCCTATGTGGGCGACCTGGCCATTCTTGGGGACACCATTGCCGCCATGGGGAATTTGAAGTCGGCCACAGGGAAATCAGAACTGGATGCCGGCGGGCTGGTTATTGCTCCCGGATTTATTAATATGCTGAGCTGGGCAGGTGAGTCGCTGATTGCAGATGGTCATTCGCAAAGTGACATCAGGCAGGGAGTGACCCTCGAAGTGATGGGGGAGGGATGGTCGGGGGGACCTCTGAATCCCGCCATGAAGCAGGAGCAGAGGGATCGCCAGGGCAACATCAAATATGAAATTGAATGGACGACATTGGGGGAATACCTTGAATTTCTCGAGAATAAAGGGGTTTCTTGCAATATCGCCTCCTTTGTGGGGGCCACCTCCATCCGGATTCATGCCCTTGGATATGAAAACAGGCCGCCCACCCCGGCGGAAATGGATCAGATGAAGATGCTTGTAAAAGAGGCGATGGAAGAGGGAGCGGTGGGCATCAGTTCTGCCTTAATCTATGCACCTGCTTCTTTTGCCGGCACCGATGAGCTGATCCAGTTATGCAAGGTAGTGGCAGAATACGACGGTTTATATATTTCACATATCAGAAGCGAGGGAGACCATTTATTGGAAGGGATAGGGGAGGTTATTGAAATTGCAGAAAAAGCGGGCATTGATGCCGAGATTTATCATCTGAAGGCTGCCGGTACAGCTAATTGGAGTAAAATGGACCTGGTTATTGCCAGAATAGACTCGGCCAGACAGGCTGGTCTGAAAATTACCGCGGACATGTACAATTATACGGCAGCCGGAACCGGACTCTATGCCTGCATGCCGAAATGGGTACAGGAAGGCGGGCATGATGCATGGGTGGAACGATTGAAGGATCCCGGGCTCAGGGAGAGGCTTTTGGAAGAGATCTCCTTACCCGGGGAGGATTGGGAGAACTTCTTTCAAATGTCGGGATCACCCGGGAATATCATCCTCTCAGGATTCAAGAATGATTCCCTTAAATATTTAACGGGCAAAACACTGGCCCAGGTCGCACAAATGAGGAATATATCTCCGGCTGAAACCATTATCGATCTGGTTATCCAGGATGACAGCAGGGTGGATGCGATCTTCTTTCTAATGTCTGAAGAGAACATTAAAAAACAGATTGCCCTCCCCTGGGTAAGCTTTGGATCCGACGAACAATCCCTGGCCCCGGAGGGCGTATTTCTGAAAACCAATCCGCACCCTCGCGCTTATGGGAATTTCTCCAGGCTGCTGGGAAAATATGTCAGGGATGAAAATGTCATTTCCATGGAAGAGGCCATCCGTAAACTGACCCATCTCCCTGCGGAGAATCTGAAGATACACAACCGGGGTCTGTTAAAAGCAGGTTACTATGCCGATATTGTTCTCTTTGATCCCCGGGAGATTACAGACCATGCCACTTTCGAAGCACCGCACCAGTATGCAACGGGGGTAAGGCATGTATTTGTAAACGGACAACAGGTGCTGAAGGATGGGGATCATACAGGTGCCACGCCGGGTCGAATCGTCAGGGGTGCAGGCTTTTCTGAAAATCAGACTATAGCTGATGAACGCTAAGGAAAGGTTTATTACAGCACTTGGAAGGGGGAAGGCCGACCGGCTGCCGGTAACCACTCATCATGTGATGCCATCCTTTTTGGAGAGTCACCTGAATGGTATTTCCAATGATGACTTTTTTAATGCGTTTGGCCTCGATCCCATTAAATGGGTGATGGCTTACCGTTATTCCCCGGAAAGGGGAGAATATTTTGACCCGGGTCATACCGAAATGGGATTTCTGGAAGCCCGCAGGGTATGTTCGGACCAATGGCGCATCCTCCTTGAGCCCATGGATTCGGCCGCGTATACCACGCAGAGATTCCGTATCGTCACCCCCGAGGGGAGCCTCTCGATGGTTTTGCAATCCAATGAACATACCACGTGGCTTGCCGAGCACCTGGTAAAGGAGAAAGCAGACATAGATCTGATCGCAAAATACATGACCTTTCCCTTATGTAATGTAGAAGAGGTAAATGAAGCCGCTGAGGCATACGGAAACAGGGGATTGATCAGGGGACATATCCCGGCCTTTGAAGGATTCGGCCAACCTGGCTGCTGGCAGGATGCAGCCTGCCTGTTCGGGGCTGAAAAACTCATCATCGCCGCTTTGGAAGACCCGGTTTGGGTCCATGAGTTTCTGGGAATCCTTATGCGAAGGAAGAAAACCTACATTGAATCGCTGAAGGGAGCAAAATACGACCTGCTTGAGCTGGGGGGCGGAGATGCCTCAACGACAGTGATCTCACCTGATATTTTTAATGAATTTGTGGCACCTTATGATGCCCGGTTAATAGAGGCTGCCCATGAAGCCGGTCAGAGAATAGTCTACCATACCTGCGGAGGAATGATGCCCATTCTCGAGGACATTGCAGCCATGGGACCCGATGCCATGGAGACTTTTACTCCGATGGCTATGGGAGGTGATGTGAATCTGAAGGAGGCAAAAAAGCGAATAGGCAACAGGGTATGTATGATTGGTGGCTTCGATCAATTTCACTTTTTTAAAGGCTGCACGGAGGAGCAAACCAGGAAAGAAGTGAGACGGTGCTTCGAAGAGGCTGGTGAAAACGGTGGGTATATCCTTTCACCTTCCGATCATTTTTTCGAGGCTGATTTGAACCTGTTGAGCGCTTTTGCTGATGAGGCCGGAAAATGTTATTATTGATTTACCGGAGTGCTTTTTATGATCCAGTCCGTTTAACCTACCACAATATCACCGTCCCGGTAACCCGGACGTGCCCAGCATAAAGCGTGTGGACCGGCGTATGATGCCATCCTGTTTTCCAGCGCTTCGCGATCCGGGCCGGAGAGATGGGCCTCCTCATATTGCTGCGCAATCCGGATATTATCCTGAAGGGCCTCCAGACCCCAGTGTCCAACCGTTGCACTGGCGACACCGGGTTGGGTCCATGCATACGCAAGAAGTTCCTGCGGAGTGGCTGCCACCCCGACCAGGTCCCTCATGACCTTCATGGCAATGGCACCCACGTTTTTCTTCCTGGCCACCGGGAGTATGGTGCCTGCAAAACCACCATAATTGGTCGCGTTCATAGCAGCCAGGACCACATCAAAGTCGAGTTTATCCAGCATATCCCTTCCGTGTTCCGGATCATCCATGCAGGAAAATCCTATATTCTTCACAACCCCTGATTCCTTGAATGAGAGCATGGTTTTGAAGAGTCCGTTCTCAATTTCCGGAATGAGGATCGCCGGCTGTGATTCCATGAATCATCAGCAGGTCCAGATAATCGGTCTTAAAGTTTGACAGGCTGCTCTCCAGGGATCTTTTTGCCTCTTCAGGATCACGGGATGAAAGTTTGGTGGAGAGGATGATCTGGTTTCGATAGGGGGACAATACCTCTCCGTATCTTTGCTCACTGCTGTCCAGCGATTTTCCGTCACCGGTCTCCCAGAATTTGGAGGCTATGTAGGAGGGTGCGGTCTCAAAAAAGTTAATGCCGCCTTCAACCGCAGTTTCAAGAAGCTTTTCCCATTCCCCGTCGTTGTTCTGGAGAAATTGAGACCCCCCGCCAAAAGCCAGGATGGAAACTTCAAGCCCTGTACGACCAAGTACCCTCCGGGGAATTTTGTGTTTCATCCCAATGGCCCCCGAAACGCTGGAACCTTTAAAGATCCATGCGGATGCAGTGACAAGGGCAGCTGCTTTTGAAGAATCAATTATAAATTTTCTTCTCGATAAGGGTTGCTGGTTTTCCATTTTACGGGTGGTTTATCAGGTTTGATTTGCCTAGTCTGTCCAGGAGGTTGACGGACCATTGATAGGATTCCGGAATCTCCCCCATCAAACGAATATCTGCGGGCATGAGCAGGGCGGGCAGCTGATAGAGATCTGTAACCCTCAGACAGTTGAGCATTTCAATGGCGGGGCCACGCCCGTCGGGCCGGCTTGCACTATCCTGACTGGCAGGGGGATCTTTCAGAACCAGGGTGCTGCAATCTCCATCGAGCAGTGCTGCATACATGGCCACGACGGTCATCTCATCCCTGGCAGCAATCCCGATTTTCCCGGGATCAATGCCCTCCAGTGTGCGGCAGTATTCAATGGTTCGTAACAGATCGTAAACCTGCATGGAGGCGATGGTTCTGCCAGTCCACGCAGAAGCGCGGCGCACATGCCACTGCAGCGCGGGATCCCATCCGTTCTCTCCGACTCCCCTCACTTCAAGAAAGGCAATGTTCCACTCCTGATCCAGCCCGGAAACGAAATTTTCAGACTCCCAGCGATCCTCGTCGTAATTGCGCAGTACAATCATCAGGGGTTTTTTAGTGGTGGGATCATTTCTCCAGCGGAAATCGACTTTTAACCGCCAGCCCTTCTCAGAGATAAAACTATAGATATCCCAGCCATACGCTGCCCCGTCGAGGGAACGGAATTCATGCCTGGGATCAAACGGCGCACCTTCAACGGGAAATGCCCCAAAAGTCTTGTTCTTCAGAAACCATTTTACCGAATCCCGAAATGCAATCAGTCCCTGCTGATCAGAAATCACAGGATCGCCATGCAGTTTCACGAAAGAATCCTGGATGCGTGTCGTGATGTCCTCTGCAGGAATACCATCCGTGTAAACCCTTAACTGATCCTCTGATAACTGTCTTTCGGCTGTTTCATCAATATCCCCGGTCTCCCCGGGGGGAACCTCCTGATCCATCAGGTGTTTCATGAAAAAAGAGTGAATTTCCTGTCGTGATATCGTGTGATAAGAGTGACCTCCGGGCGATTCCACCAGGGAGATATTTTCCGGGACTCCGTAGAGATCATACATTTTTGTGATGTCGCTTGTCAGTTCACGAACCGATTCGATGGTATTAAGTCCGTCACGGTCGGCCTGTGCGATCAGGAGTGGCCTGGGTGCGATCAATGCCCCGATATCCATGAAATCCCACCGGTAAGTGTTAATGGGCATCATGCAATCACAGTGCCCGTCAATGGTTCGGGTGCCAATTTGGGCCTTCAGGGTACTGGCGCCACATACCGGGGCCACTGCCTTGATGCGCGGATCTGCCGCTGCGATGTACCAGCTTTGTGATCCGCCCCCGGAGATGCCGGTAACCCCCAGTTTTTCGGGATTTACCTCGGGCCTTTCTGAAAGGAGGTCCAGGCCGCGTATGGCATTCCAAAGTTCCACTCCGCCCGGGTTATAGCCCCTGCTGTACCAGTGGAACCAACCTTTTGAATAGCAACCATGATGATCGCCGCAAACCTCTCCCATCTGGATGGTTTCGATGACCAGGCAGACAAATCCCAGCTGGGCAAATTTCCTGGGATAGGGCTGATACCAGACTTTTTGCGTGAGAGAATGACCGCATACATACAGAATGGCAGGTCCGGGTTCCTCCATTTGATCTGGGATGTAAAGATTGGCCGGGACATAGAGTCCGGGAAGCGATTCATAATAGAGTTTCTCGATTCGGAAACCATCCTCCTGGATGGTTCCCGTATACCTGATGTTCAGATCCGGCCTGACACCTTCGACCGGCAGATCCTGAAGGCCCATCATTTCCAGAAATTCACTATAGCGCTTTGGACGTTGTTGTTCCCAGTCTGTCACAGAGCTGACCCCTGACAGGGAAGCGTTCGTAATCTCCTCTGCCGCCGCGGACAAATACAGGCGGATATTGTTGGGTTCTTCAATCTCCTGTATGGGGCTATGGCAGGAAGAGATGGCCAGGGCCAGGATGGGCAGCATGATTTTCATGGTTCAGGTTTATTTTTAAAAGAAAACAGCCCATAAAGTTTATTCTTTATGAGCTGCTTTCTGCAATGGATTCTATTGAATTAGATTTATACCCACGGTGCATCCTGTGAGGGAATCGGATCCGGGTGCGGATGCGGCCCTATGGGGTTGGCATCCCACCAGAACTTAATCAGCATTTCATCCTTTCCGCCGATCCGTTCCAGTGCCTCATCGTAATTGGCACCATTCAGCTCCTCTTCTTCATCGGGCCACATAAACCTCCGGGGTGAAACACCTTTCAGGTCGTCTCCGTCATGTCCCACCTGTACCCTCGGGTAGCCGGTCCGCCTGTATTCGGTCCATCCTTCAAAGGTCTGGGTAGGGTACAATCCGGCGATTTTCTGGTTAATGATCATCTCCAGTTGCTGCTCCTGTGAACCAGTAAGGGTCATAACGGGTGAGGTCGTAAGAAATTCTGCTGCATCTTCCAGGGTGACGGAATGGGAGGCGGCATAATCTGCAACCTGTTCGGCCGTCCAGTCAGGCTTGTAAAGCTTGAACATGTCCTCCAGTTGCGGGGTGGTAATGTCGTGCCATCTCACTGCGTAGTTTAATGCTTCAGCAACTCCCTTTGCATAAAGATCCTGTACATCACCGGTTTTGATATTGAATAAGGCAGCCTCGGCCAGTGCAAAATAGACCTCCTGCGAACTTAAAATCGGCTGGGGCCATACAGGTGCATACATGTGTAAGGACCAGCGTGAAGCAGATTCGGCACCCCAGGGGTATTTTTCTTCCACCGGAACATCTCCCAGCAGCGGATGCCCCCGGTATCCGAAGAATTCAACATCTTCGTATCCGGGAGTACCCGGCCATTCAGCAGCAGCCGTATCGGCGAATAGTCTCAGTCTCGGATCACCATTCAGCTGCCAGATATCCACCATTGTTTTGGTGGCCAGTCGCTTGGTCAGACTTGTTCCCACGTTGGCCAGTCCGGAGTATTGGGCATTGTAGTTTGGATTGGTGTTTTCAATAAAATCATTTGCAGTCATTACAAACGCATTGTCCTCTGCACTGGTGATCAGGTTGGATTCATTCAGGTCACTCATATTGGCTGTGGCCATGGCCGGATCTACATAACGGACATTCAGTGCCAGGCGGAGCCGGAGCGAGTTGGCCAGTTTTCTCCATTTCACTACGTCTCCTCCATAAATAATATCGGCTGAGGTAAAGCTCCCTTTGCCTTCATCCAATTGTGCGGCGGCCTCCTTCAACTCTTTAAACAGGTCCTCGTAAATGCTTTTTTGAGTGTCATATTTTGGCGCGTAAACCACCTGTTCCTGGGGCAGGCACGACTCAAAATAGGGGACATCACCATGAGCATCTGTAAGCCTGGAAAAAAAGTATGCCTTCAGGATCCTGGCTATTGCGATCCGGTTATCATTTTCATTAGTGCCACTCTCGGCATCCTTGTTTTCAAGGATTCTGATCAGATCCGCCAGGTTCCTGGCATAGATACTGTATACACTGCTCCAGATGTACGTGTTGGCTTCCTGGTGAAAAGGAAGGTTGGCATCAGAAACCGACATACCGGGCCAGTTTCCATTCGTATCGTCTCCACCGGAGGCGCCGATTATAAAAGCCTGGTGCTCGACATAGGTGAGTAAAAGGTCTGTGTTTAACACATCTTCCGTAACGAGCGACTTGTTGGTATTTAGCTCGTCGAAGTCTTCTGTACAGGAATTAGTCATGAAAATGACCAATGCCAGGACAGCTGCGATTTTGATATATTTTATCAATGATTTCATCTTTTTCCTGTTTTTCATGTTTTATCAAAAATGAACTAGAAGGTGAGTTTCACATTAATCCCCCAGGTCCGTGTAGTCGGCAATGACATCGATTCGATACCTGCGTAACCTGCATCGGTGTTCGGAGCCGATTCGGGGGATATCCCCATATCCTCCATGTGCTCTTCAAGGTACGCAAGGTTTCTTCCAATCAGGCTGATGGATATACCTGCAAATGGAGTCTTGTCGAGGGTAGTTGCCTGGAAGTTGTAGCTTAACATCACCTCTCTCAGGCTGATGTAACTGCCATCCAGTACAAACCAGTCGGTGGGTCCGCCCCAGGCCCTGCTGGCCCAATAGGTCTGACCGTCCACAGCAAGGGTGTTCTCTTCGTAGCCGGTTACATTGCCTGCGGCATCAACAATCTCGATAACGCCATCCAGCACCCCGACATAGGGCAACTGATTTCCCTGGTCATCGGTATCCTGAGGCCTTCTGCCCTCCTCGGTAAATTTACCGGTCCCTTTGGCTGTCATCTGGTATTTGGAGGCAGATGAAAGTTCTCCACCCTGGACGAAGTCAATCAGGACATTCAGGGAAAATCCCTTGAAAGAGAAGGTATTGTTCAATCCGCCGATCCAATCGGGAGTGATATTACCCAGTACGCTGGATTTGGAATCCCGGGCATAAGCCCCGCTCGAATTCACGATATAACGTCCATCGGGTGATTTCCGGGTTGCATACCCGACAATATCTCCATAGGGTTCTCCCGGATTGGCATAGATATCATTGGGGTAGTTGGTGGCCAGCCGGTAGGTTTCGATTCCCTCGGCAAGCTCCTCAACCACCGAATGGTTTCTGGCGTAGTTGAAGGTAATATCCCACCTGAAACTGTTCTTCATCTGTACAGGGGTTATATTCAACAGGGCTTCAATCCCCTTGTTGCTGATCTTACCGGCGTTAATGATCACGGTGCTGTATCCGCTGGCGGATGAAATGTCAACCGGAAGGATCTGGTTGGTTGTAAACCCGTTATAATAGGTCAGGTCTAAACCCACCCTGTTTTGAAAAAACCTCAGGTCGGTACCAATTTCCCATGATTCACTTAACTCATTTTTAAGGTTGAACAATGGAATGGTTCCGTTTTTTGAAGCAAAACCGCGTCCAAGGTAACTGGTTGTATAGGAGTTATACCCCATCTTGGTCAGATAGGGATCAGAGTCATTTCCAACCTGTGCCCAGGATGCCCTTACCTTGCCAAAACTCAGGATTTTCTCGTCCAGGTTAAAGGCATCGGAGAAGACAAAACTAAGACCTACGGAAGGGTAGAAGAAGCTGTAATTATCCTGCCCGAGGGCCGAAGACCAGTCATTACGTCCTGTAATATCCAGGAAGAGGTAGTTTTTATATCCCAACTGGCCATAGAAAAATACCGATTGAGTCTCTTTTTGCCACAGGTAACTGCTGGGACGTAAATCCGAGGCATTGGAAACGTGGTAAACACCCTCTGCCTTGAGGTTACGGGCATCCATATACTGGTCGTCTCTTCTCTGTGTCAGCAGGTTGGCTCCCACTGTAAATGTACCCGAAAAATTGGGTGACAGTTGTTTACTGGCCGTTAACAGGGCATCGGCATTGATGTCTCTGTTATGAAGCATCTCTGTAGTCAGACGACCTGCCACATTGGCGCTTCCCTTGGCACCAACGGGCCATATTTTTTCACGGTATTCAGTGTAAAAATCTGCTCCCACACGTCCCATCAGGCTTAACCAGTCGGTAAATTTGACAGTGGCCGATGCATAACCTATCATACGGTCCCTGTAATCGCTGTTCTTCAGCTCATTGACTACGTAATAGGGATTGTAATTCACTCCCGGCCAGTTTCCATATTCACCGGTTGTTTCATAATACTCCTGCAGCCAGTCCATGGGGACGTACCTTCCCATTGTCACAAATGTTCTGTTCACGTTATCACTGCCCGAACCCATGGCAGGTCTCTGGCTTCCGCTGGTACGGATATAGTTGAACTTGGAATCGAAGGATAGCCATTTGGATACCTGCGAGTTAGTCCTTAAGGATATATTATATTTTTTAACTTCATGGTTGGGAACGATCCCTTTGGTGGAAACATTGCCAAGGGATAACCTGGTGGAGGTTGTCTCATTGCCTCCGGAGATCGCGATCGTATTGGAATTGATGACCCCGGTCTCATAGAATTCTGCCACGTTATCAACAGGTTCAGGCAGGAGTACCAGCGTTCGTGTATTCATGTTTTCGGGGTACTCGAAAGGATTCACAATGGTTCTTCGTCCATCGAGTGGTGGTCCCCAGCTGTCGCCGTGCCAGGTATCCATGGTTTCATAGAGTTCACCGTCAATATCCACAAAAGAACCGTAGATATTGGTGTCTTCATAACCGGTGGCATATTTATTCTGATAGGTTGGAATCAGGTTGAGTGTTTCAATGGAAAGATTGGAATTCACTTCCACTGTAACGCCTTTCCTTTTTTTACCGGTTTTAGTGGTAATCAGGATGACCCCGTTGGCTCCCCTGGAACCGTAAAGCGCTGAGGCGTTTGGTCCTTTCAGCACAGTCACCGATGCCACATCCTCCGGATTGATATCCCCGATACCGTCGCCATAGTCATTGTCGCCCCACATACCGCCGTCACCGCTTGCATCCTTCGGTTCGTTAATGATTGGAACGCCGTCTACAACATACAGAGGCTGGTTGCTTCCGGTCAGTGAAGAGTTACCCCGGATGGTTACACTGGAGGAACCTCCTGTTCCTGCGGCTGTTTTGGTGACCTGAACCCCTGCCACCTTGGCAGTAAGGTATCCGGTCAGGTTTAATTCACGGGAACCGGTTAATTGTTCTGCATCAAGCTTCTGGGCCGCAAATCCAATCGATTTTTCGCTTCGTTCAATACCCAGGGCAGTAACGACCACCTCCTCCAGACCAACCGTGGACAATACCATGTTCACATTGATGATGGTCTGGTTTCCTACGCTGATTCTCTGACTCTCCATGCCCACAAACAGAAACTCAAGAGTTGCCTCTTCGTTTGGGACGTTCACTGAATAGGATCCGTCTGCACCGGTAATCGTACCAATGCTTGTACCTACTACCACTACGTTTGCTCCCGGCAATGGTTCACCATCCTCGACGGATGTCACCGTACCTGTGACGATACGGTTTTGAGCCATTATACTGCCTAACAAGGTAAGTAGTAAGATTGCTGTTAAGTAAAGATGCTTTTTCATAAATACAAGGTATTAGACAAGGTTTAGTGTTTGGGTTAATCTCTTCTTTAGTGTAATTTGATGTTTTCTAATTAATGATTACGATTCGTTACAGATATTATGAAAAAATCTTTTGTTTCATTTTATTAGCAGTAAATATAGAAAATATAATTTCAAAATATAATACAAAGGAAAATATTTACGTCAAAAATCATTTGATTTTGATCTTCTCAATAAAGATTCCATGAAATAGTAGTCCGCATACACCAGGGGGACGTCGATCTCGACCCCATGAGGGATGCTGCCCACACTATGGTTCAGTATAAAATACTGATTCTCTCCTTCAAATGACATATACCCGGGTGAAGAGAGGGAATTGAGAATTTTACGGGCCGCTTTTTCATACTTTTCCCCTTTCTCAACAGCATATTGACTTAATTCAAACAGTGCCGAACACATGATCGCTGCTGCAGAGGCATCCCTTGGAATTTCTTTAAAATCAGAGGGGTTATAATTCCATTCCGGTTTTAATCCCGGATCATTCACATTGTAGTCCCAGTATGGAATTTTATCTGAAGGCAGGTTGGGGTGATCAATCAGGAAATCGGCAATATTCCCGGCAAAGGTGAGGTATGTTTCATCCAGGGTGTAACGGTAGCATGTCACAAAGCCGTACAGACCCCATGCCTGTCCCCTTGCCCATGCAGACTCATCCACAAGACCCTGGCAGGTTGCTTTGTCCAGTACCTCACCGGTCAGGGTATCATAATCCACCACATGATAGGAGGAGAAGTCATCCCGGTAATGATTCTTCATGGTTGTTGCGGCATGCTGTATGGCAATCTCTTCATAACGCTTGTTCCCGCTAAGCCTGCTTGCCTCAAACAACAGTTCAAGATTCATCATGTTATCAATGATAACCGGAAAGTACCAATCGGTTGAGCCGTCCCACGCCTGGCGGTAGTCCCACGATTCAAGGCTTTTTGCAACAGGATTGTAGCGCTGGATGAGGGATTCGGCTGCCTGTATCAAAACCTTCTCATATGCCTTATTTCCGGTAAGCCTTAAACCATTTCCATAGCTGCAGTTGATCATGAATCCCACATCATGACTTCCGCTCCAGTATTGAATGGTGTCGAGGATTTCTGTCCATTTCACGGCTTCTTCCTTCCACTTCTCATCACCGGTTATCTCGTAAATATACCAGAGCGTGCCTGCGAAAAAACCCGAAGTCCAGTCATAAATATCAGTGGTTACCAGGTTTCCATTTTCATCCGTACGCCGGGGTACCCCTGACATACTCACTGTCGCATCCAGGAGGTTGGAGTAACGTTCAGTGATGATTTGCAGTTCAGCCCGGCCGGGTGTTTTTTTCTCTGTATTGCATCCGTAGTAACTCAATGCAAAAAGAAGTGCTGCACTTAGGATGATGTACTTTTTCATATCAATAATATATAGGTTACTGGTTTTTCCAGATGGTTTCAGCGTATTCAATATAGGCTCTCAAATGTTCCAGGTAGTCTTCCAGTCCGAGTAACTCTTCATCATAGATAAGGTAACTCATATCGGCCCTCCGGAATGCGAAGTGGCGTGCCCGGTCCTGCTCGTGAAAGAACTCTTTTCCGGGGGTGGAGTATCCCTTGGGCAGCCTGGTCTTCTCCCAGATGGTGACCAGGTTCTGATACACCTTTTCCCTTTCCGACAGGTTGGTTTCAATGATCGCAACTGCATCGCCGAGCGATTTGAAGGTAGCCTCATAACTGAGATACCGCTGGTTATGGGCTTCCTTGATGGCACTCTCAAGGGCCGATAGTGCCAGGTAGGTATTTGCGGTATGGCTCACCAGTTCTGCAATTGTTGTGAAAAGCTCAAAGTCGTAAGGGTGTTTGATATCTGCAGCCTGGTTGATCCGGATAATTTCCAGGGCGCGTTCCATTTGTCTGAGCTGTTCGCGGGATTCCTCCACTTTTGCCGCATACTCCCGGTTCCAGTATTCATCATACTCCAGGTTGTCGCCGCGGGGCAGATCGGGCAGATGGGTCTTGCCGATATCGCCAAAGTGCCAGACCTGTCGTTCAAAGGATTGGAAAAAAAAGTAGCCGCCCTCATTCAGCAGCAGGAATAGCTCCCTCATATCGGAAGCCTGATCGCCATAGTAGTTCAGGAAGTAAGAATCGATGAACTCCTCAAGTCCCGGTTGACTCCCGCTCCACGACCACTCGGCCGAATTGATGAAACTCATCATCCACATCTGGTTATGAATTCCGGCATCATCCCAGGAGGTGTTGATCATGCCTTCAAAAAGACCCGATTTTGCCGTTGAAGTCAGATGATTGTATGACTTTTCCAAACTTCCCATACTGGGGTTGATCCCGTCATTGAATTCAAACAGGTTGGGCACAATCAGGGGTACAACGTCCGGGTTCGGATCATACGTATAGAGTTCAAATCCCAGTGATTTTGCTTCTTTTGCAAACTTAAAATCAGCGGTTTCATAGCCATAACTTTCTGTCAGTACCAGGCCTTTTAAGGGATCGATTCCCTTTGCCGGAGAATCCCCGACGGTCCAGCCCATGGGTCTTTCCCAGCTCATGACTTTCCGGCCCTGTTCCTGCAAAGGTTTTCCACCCTTTTTGACAAATAAATGGTATAATCCGCTTTTCCCGATTTCTTCGGATTTCTGACTGCATTGTTCGCACAACCCCAGCTCGTAGGTTTCATCAGAGCCGATATGAATATACTCCGAACCGGGTGTGGCTTTAATGGCATCCTGCCACAGGTCATTGAGCAATGCATAGGTTCCCTCTTTCAGGGGACAAAACTCCCAGTTGGAGGCGGGGATCTCGCGCAGGTGACTGTACCGGGGCCATTTCAGGATATAGCTCACATGGCCAAGTCCCTGCACAAGCGGGACCAGCTGTACATGGTATTTTTGGGCATAGCGGGTGATCTCCTGCATCTCCTCCATAGTGAAGGCGCCGGGTGCACCGATTTCGGGGTGACTGGGGTATTCGAATTTATCCTCCCATTCCCACACCAGCATATTGATTTTATAGCGGGCCAGGTCGCGGATAAAACCCTCCACATATTCCCGCTTGTCCTGGTGATGCTTGGTATCATAGTGACAGGCCCGCTCGGGAATATCGGGCCAGTCGGTGATCTCCATTCCCGGAATAAAGGCACCTTCCGCTCCTTTTTGAAGGATCTGCAACAGGGTCTGGGTGCCATAGAATAACCCCGGTTCCCCTTTTGCCCTGATCACCACCTGGCGGGCTGCCGTGGTGAGCTGGTAAGCCTGTCGGGCCTTTTTTTCAGAGAGTCCGCTTATCTCTCTGGGAACGCCTTTGCGGGTCAGAATGATCGACGGGCCGGATGGAGCATCGGTGATTTCGGCACGGATACCCCACTGTTTTTGAAGCTCGGCGGCCATCTCCGTGGCAGCAAACCGGTCCGCCTCACTGGCATTGTTGTCCAGTACAATGGAGAGCGAACTGCCGGGAACGAACTCCTCGCCACCCAGAACGACCTCCCGGGGATAGGGGATGAGGGATATCCCGGCATTGAACAGGGCGGATTGAGCCGATGCGTGGAATGCTGAAACGGATAACAACAGCAGCATCAGGACCGGACGTGTAAGGGAATATTTCAGGAGTCTCATAACAAATGCATCAGTTTGGTTTATTTTTCAATTGTAAAATCAAAGCATCCAGTTCAAGCAGGGCTTCGGTAGTCACCGTGGCACAATTTAACATAAATAGTGCAAAAACTTACTAAAGTTGAAATTATAATCTATATTTCCTTATTTTAGTAAATATTATGTATTACGAAACATTTTTAAATCGATATTTTTCAGTGCGGCAGGTTACTTTTCATACCCGGTGAGATAAGTCGATTTATACCAATCCTTGTATTCCACCAGCTCCCGGAGGTAATCTTCTAGTTCCAGCAACTCTTCATCATAGATCATAAAGGTTAAATCGGGACGGCGGTTGGCGAAGTTTCTCTGGCGGTCCCTCGCATGGTGATAGGATTGACCGGGAGTTGACATTCCTTTGGGGAATTGCTCCTTTTCCCAGGTACTTTTAATAGCACTGAAAACCTTTTCTCTTTCCACCAGGTTCTCCTCAACGATTCGGACCGCCTCCAGAAGCTTTTCATAGGCGGCATCGGAATCCTCGAAATGCAACTGGTGTGCTTCGGATATTTTGTTTTCCAATGCCGACAGGGCCAGGTATGTACGGGCAGTATGTCTGAATAGTTCCGCGATCCCCCTGAAAAGCTCAAAGTCGTAGCTGTGGCGCACCTGCAGGGCAAGATTTGTTTCGCAAATCTTCAATGCCTTCTCCATATCCGGCAGTTTTGCAACTGAACGCCCGATCATAGCCTGGTTCGCACTATTCCAGAATGGGTCAAACTCAATGTCATCCCTGGGAAGGTCCGGGAGATGGGTTTTACCGATTTCTCCCCAGTGCCATACCTTGCGTTCAAAAGCATCCATATAAAAATAGCTGGCTTCATTCAGTAGTTTAAATAACTCCTTCACCTCCTGGCTCTGCGGCCCGTAATAGTTGACAAAGTATTTGTCCACGAACTCGGAAAGATCCGGCTGGCTATAACTCCAGGCATATTCAGCGGCGGTGATGTACCTGAGCATCCAGACCTGGTTATGAACTCCGGAGCAGTTCCAGGAGGTTGAAATGATGCCCTGGTAATATCCGGAAGATGCTGATTTTGATATGGATGTATATGATTGTTCCAAATGTGAAATGGTCTCTTCTCCATTCCCATCCAACCTGTAAAAATAGGGCAGGAAGAGGTGCTCAATACCGGGATTCGGATCATAAATAAAGATCTCGTAGCCCAGTTCCCTGGCTTGCCTGGCGTATTGAAAATCGTGGGTTTCATAGTTGTAACTCTCTGTCAATACCAGGTCCTCCAGGGGTTCAATCCCCCTGGCAGGGGACCTGCCCAGTTTCCATCCCATGGGTGTTTCCCAGCACATGACTTTCCGTCCTTTCTCCTGCAGATGCTCTCCGGCTCTTTTAATAAACAGATGATACAATCCGCTGATCCCGATCTCCTCCGATTTCTGCCTGCATAATTCACAGGATCCCAGTTCCCATGTTTCATCGGAGCCTATATGAATATATCCGGATCCGGGTGTGGCCTCGATGGCATCCTCCCAGAGATCGAACAACAGATCATAACTGTCATCATTCAGGGGACAAATCTCCCAGTTGGAAGATGGGATTTCCCGTAAATGCCTGTGTTGTGGCCACTTGAGAAGGTAGCTCACATGTCCCAATCCCTGGACAAGCGGAACGATCTGAATGTGATATTGTTGGGCAAAGCGGGTCAATTCCTGAATCTCCTCCATTGTAAAGGCGCCGGGAGCGCCTATTTCAGGATGACTGGGGTAGGCAAATTTGTCTTCCCATTCCCATACCAGCATATTAATCTTATAGGCGGCCAGGGTGCGGATAAAGCTTTTCACATAATCAAAACGTTCCTGGAAATGTTTTGAGTCGTAGTGCACAGCCCTTTGGATAATATCTGGCCAGTCCTCGATCTCCATCCCCTCAATATATAGAACCTCCTCTTTTTGTTGAATAAGCTGCACAAGGGTTTGCATGCCATAAAACAGTCCGGCAGTTCCGCTTGCATTGATCAGGATACGGTTGGGAGTTACAGATAGATGGTAAGCCTGGTCACCCTTCTCTTTTACAGATTCATCCCGGATCAGCTGGATTCCTTTTCCGGAGATTCCCCGGGTAATCCTTCCGGTAATGTGGAACTGTTCATGCAAAAGCCTTACCAGCTCCTGCGCTGTAAACTGATCTTCGGGAGATGCATCCTGACCGATGTGGATGGCAATTCCCTCTTTTATGATAAAACCTTTACCCGTTATTTCCACCTTTTGCGGATAGGGGATCAGGGAAATTCCCTTATTCCATAGTCCGGTGCCCTGTGCATTGGCCAGGGGAAACTCCGTAAAAAGCAAAAAAGTTATGAGAACAAGGGGGAGGATGTTTTTTTTCATGGCAGTCAGATATTATTTTGAAAATAAAAATAGTAACAAAATGCTTTAAACGTAGTGATTTGTTATTTTTGAAGTAAATAAGTAACGTTATGAAAGGTTTATGGATTTTTTGTTTCGGCCTTTGCCTGGGTCTGAACGCTTGCCAAAGCGCTGAAAGCGATTTTTCAATCGGAAAAGATGGGGAGATCAGGTTCTGGAATGCAGGGATTGAGCTGAAATTTGACCCGCACATGTATCTCCAGGTATATACAAGGGATGAGCCGGTGACTTTTATGCATCCAAATACGGAGGGATCGTTAAGCAGACCCAGCCATTTTATTGTGGCCGATGGCGAGGAACTCAGGGATTTCAGCGTGGATTATAACAGCATTGCCGTTGAAAGTATTCAAACGGATTTCGGAAACGGCAGAAAGATGGTCCTCACCGGGTTTGCGGTTTGTTCCGACAGTACTCGGATCGCCAAAACCTTATCCATCGAGCTGTATGATCAATTTCCCGGTGTTGCCATCAGCTACGCTTCATATCAGAACATGGGGGCATCACAAAAATTGATTGAGAGGGACTATAGTAATTATTATGAACTGGATGCCTCTTTGGTTACTCCCGAAACAAAATCGTATGATTTCTGGTCATTCCAGGGATCCTCTCTTGCATGGGGAATAGATTACATCATTAAAATTGTGGATGGATTCCAGCAGGAGAACTATATGGGTGTCCAGGAAACGACCAAAACCGGGGGGGGAGTACCGCTTGTGGATCTCTGGAACCAAAAATCGGGCATCGCAGTAGCGCACCTGGAGACACGGCCCCAGCTGGTTTCCCTGCCGGTAAAGGTTGAGCCCGGTCAGAGGGTGAGTATGGCTGTGCTCAAAAAAGCAAACGTTGCATTATTTCCGGGAGATACCTATAAGACCCTTAAAACCGCAGTGCTCCTTCACACGAAGGATTTCTATGATCCTTTAAGGACCTACGCAGCGCTTCTGGCAGCTTTGGGTCAGAAGCAGCAGAAACCCTCCGAAGAGGCACATGATGCCATCTGGTGCGGTTGGGGGTATCTGACAGATTTTTCCCTGGATGATATTTACGGTACACTTCCAAAGCTGAAGGAGCTGGACATCAGATGGGTGGTGATTGACGACCGGTGGTGGGATAAATACGGCGACTGGAATACACGTGACTTCACCTTCCCACAAGGGGAGAAACAGATGAAGGAATTCGTGGATTCACTGCATAGCCAGGGATTCAGGGCTAAGATCTGGTGGGCTCCGACTCCCGTTCAACCCGAAGAGATGGTTACCTGGGGTGGTTCTGTCGATCCGGGAAGCGCACAAATCGCAAAAGACCATCCTGAATGGCTGATCATGGATGAGAACGGTGATTACCCGAGAGACTGCCGTGATATGTACCAGTTTTGTCCGGCAGTTCCTGAAGTGATTCAGTATATGAAAGAACTGACCACCCGGTTTATCGGGGAGTGGGGGTTCGACGGTCATAAGCTGGATGCATATTATGTGGTCCCTCCCTGCTACAATCCGGAGCATCATCATCAGCGCCCTGAAGAGTCCTTTGAACAGATGCCAAAAATGCTTCAGGCCATTTATGAGACCTCCAAGGCCATCAAACCCCTGTCGGTGACCGAAATTTGTAACTGTGGAACCACCCAGGATTTTTTCCAGTCCGTTTATACCGATCAGCCGGTGGTGTCTGATCCAACCAGTGTGGTACAGGCAAGGCAGCGGGTCAAAGTTATGAAGGCTCTCTGGGGCCCTGAAGCACCTGTTTATACCGATCATGTGGAGCATATCCGGCCGGAGGCTGATATGAATGATAAGAGCGATACGGCCAGGGTGGGCCAGGATTTTGCATCTTCCATGGGTCCGGGTGGCGTAATCGGTACAAAGTTTACCTGGCCTGCCGGTCCTGAGAATATGCAATTGTCGGGCGAAAGGGAAAAACACTGGAAAAAATGGTTAGCGCTCCACAATGAAAAAATGCTCAGCAAGGGAACCTACCTGAATCTGTATGACGTGATTTACGACATTCCCGAGGCACATGTGATCCAGAAAGGCGATACCTTCTATTATGCATTCTACCGGAAGGATTGGTCAGGAGCGGTTGAACTGAGAGGACTCGGAAAGGATTCGTACAGGGTCTATGATTATGTAAATCAGAAGGAGCTGGGTACAGTTACCGGTCCGGTTGGCACGATTGACGTTGCATTTAATGAGCACCTCCTGGTGGAATGTACACCTGAGAAATAATGAAAAATCCAGCCATACTGATTGCCGCATGTTCCTTATTCCCAATGGCCTTAAGCGGACAGGGGGTACGCTTTGAAACTTCCGTGGTCACTAATTCGGTGGCCCTCCATCCCATGATCTTCGATGTGCAGAAGGATGGGAAGAACGATATCGTTGTGGTGGACGATTATAATGATACGGAGGGTAACGATGCATTGAATGTAAAAACAATTGCCTGGTTTTCTGACCAGGGAAAGGCAGGTGGTGAAGGTTACAGAAGGCACGTGATCGCTGAGATAAACTACAGGTCGTGCGGCATTGCTTCTGCAGATATCGACGGGGACGGGTATATGGATATCGTGGGCCGGTACGATACGGATGGTGATGACATGAATGAGACCGGAAACATATTCTGGTTAAAAAATCCCTATGGTTCAAAAAATGATACTACCGGTCCATGGCAAAAAATAGACATCGGCTTTAGTACCTATACCAAGGATATGGTCATCACAGATTTTAATAACGACGGTAAAACAGATATCGTGGCCCGGGGGGTAGATGGCCTGCTGAGGGTTTATATGCAAACCTCACCCGCTAAGTGGCGTGTCATCGAGATTCAGGCACCCCATCACGATGGGACTGATGTGGCTGATATCGATCGGGATGGCGATCCGGATATTGTCATCAATGGACTCTGGTACGAAACTCCGTCGGACCTCTATCATGGAGAATGGACCAGGCATGATTATGCCCCCGGGTGGTACAATCAGAAAACCGGTTTAAACGGAAAGTGGTTTGACAATAACACCAAAGTCGCTGTCAGCGATTTGGATGACGACGGATGGCCCGATATTATTATATCAAATGCCGAGAATACCGGTTATGCCATATGCTGGTATAGAAATCCAGGGGAAGGGTTTGACAGCGTGTGGGATGAACATGTGATCGGAACTATGAACTATGCCCATACACTCCGGATCGCCGATATGGATAACGATGGGGATAAGGACGTAGTGACCGGTGAGCTGATTATCTATGATTCTCCCAACCCGGAAGGCTATCATCCGGTGGCGCTGTTTCTGAACAGGGGCGACAACCTGGAATGGGAAAAGCAGGTTATTTCTGAAAGGGCATGTTACGGGGGTACGGTGGGAGATATGGACAACGACGGGGATATGGATATAGTCGCCCCAAGGAACTGGAACAGATCTCCTTTGTATTTGTGGCGAAATCTGACCAGCGAAAAACTTGATTTTTCCGCCATTAAAATTACGGATGTGGTGGAGCAGGATATCCGGGGATTTAAAATTGAAACCCCTTCTGCGACCTATATTTATGATAAGGCTGGTGGCGGATTCATGAGTATGATTGATCAGAACGGCAGAGACTGGATCGGCTTTAAAACAGGAGGATTATCCCGGTCCCGGAAACGCCGCATCGCGATACCGGGGCATTCCAAACCTGGGCATTGGCGGAGAGGATACCGATGCCGGTCACCCGGGCTTTGACAGATGTATCACGAAGGTAATTGCCCCGAATGTCATAGAAACGACCACAAAAACCGGGCTCTGGAAATTCCGGTGGGCTTTCTACGACACCTATGCCAAACTTACCATGGTAAAGACCCTCCCCGGTATGCCCTACTGGTTCCTGTACGAAGGAACACCCGCCGGGACAGTTATGATCCTGAGAAAATGTACTGGGGAAACAACCTCGACGGATGGCGTAATGATTTTCCCGACCTGCTCGAGAATACCGGTATATTTAACAATTTCAACTGGTTATATGTGGGACAGGAAGGCTATCCCCGGATTCTTTTCTTCAGACAGCTCCGGCCGGATGATCAGGCGGATCTGTTTTCCTACATGGGAAACACCCGGGGAGGTTCCGACCGGTCGCCGGATGGCATGGTATGTTTTGGTTTTGGAAGGGAACACCATACAACCCCGGTATTACAGGGTAATAACCAGGAGTTTATCATCGGGTTTATCGATTCGGAGGTCAGAACAGCAGCAGATCACAAGTATGTTTCAACATACATAGAACCAGGAGAATTATGAATACAATGCTTTTATTAATACAGCTTCTGTTCACCACATTTATTGCGGTGGAAGAGAATGAGGTGATCATCGCCCGGTGTGAGGATTTTGAGGTTTCAGGAGATGGAAGTGCCGGGGCCTGGAGCAGCACACAGTGGATCAACCTGACCCAGCGGGTGGATCAACCCGTCACCTACAGGACCAGGGCCAAGGTTCTTTACTCGGAAACAGGTATCTATTTCCTGTTCGATTGTCAGGATCAGATCCTGAACGCTTCCATCATGGAGAATGACCAGGATCTGTGGGAGGAGGATGTGGTGGAGGTATTTCTCTGGACCGGCGAAGATTTCCCGGTCTATTTCGAGTATGAAATTTCACCGCTGAATTATGAATTAACCATCATGGTGCCCAACCATGAAGGCAAATTTTTCGGCTGGCTTCCCTGGCATTACGAGGGGGGGAGGAAAACCGATCACGCCACAACCATCCAGGGTGGACAAAAGGAGCCCTTCGCAAAGATCGAGTCGTGGATGGCGGAATTTTTCATCCCGTATAAGCTGCTTACCCCTCTGCCCCAGGTACCCCCGGGGCCCGGAACAAAATGGAGGGCGAACCTGTACAGGATTGATTATGACCAGGGTCAGACCACATTTTCATGGCAGGAGACCCGGAAGACTTTTCATGAATATAAAAATTTCGGCACCTTTATTTTTGAGTAGGAGGAAATCAGTATTTCTCTGAAGCGTATACGATTTTTCCACCTACAATGGTCAGTTCAGCCCGGATCTCCCTGATCCGGTTCACCGGGCATTCAAGAAAATCTTCCGAGAGTATCACCACATCGGCCAGTTTCCCGGGTTCAATGGATCCTTTGATGGATTCTTCAAAGGATGCATATGCGTTATGGATTGTATACATTCTCAGGGCTTCCTCCCTTGTGATGGCCTGCGAGGGTAAAATGACTGAATTTCGCTCGGTGGTCCGGGTCACTGCACTCCACATGGCCAGGAAAGGATTGTAGGGATTGATGGAAGCATCGGCATCCCATTTTACCATGTGGTCCGATCCGCCGTTCAGAATCACACCCGCATCCAGAAGTGAACGATAAGGGTGAAAGGTCTGCATTCTCTCTTCACCCAGGATTTTGGTCATGGCATCGGCATCTTTGTAAAACCAGGCCGGTTGCAGATCGGCATAAACCCCAAGTTTACTCATGCGTTGCATGGCAGAATCGGTAAAGAAATTACCATGAATCACAGAGAATCGCCTCTCTTTGATGGATTTCACTGCATCCACCTCTTCATACACATCCAGAAGCAGATCCACAGCGCCCCCACCGGTACAATGGGCGGTAAATTTCCAGTTGTTTTCATGGGCGGCACTTACGATGGCAAGAAGTTCATCCCGGCTGAAGTTGACCACACCCCTGTAGGTGGTATCCCTGATTCCAAAAATGGTGCCGGCCTGATCACCCCAGGGTTCCCGGAGGAATGCAGTTCCTGTCAGTATCCCGCCATCCAGAAAAACCTTCAGTGCACCGATCCGGACCCACTGATCACCGTCGCCGGTAACAAAAGAATAACTCTTCAGGGTATCTACAAGCATCCCGGCAGTGGTCCCGGGATCCAGCCGGAGGAGGATATTCTGACAGATCCGGGTAGTCAGTTTGCCTTTCCTGCCCAGCTCCCTGTACATGGAATACAATTCAAAATCACCAGCACCTGAACAGAGGCTGGTGATTCCGTAACGATTGTACCGGAGAAGCATGGACAAAAGTGCATCCTCCCTTTCCCCGGAGGAGAGGGACCCTGGAGAAGGCAGTTTCAATAGATGAAAGGCGGAAGCCCGGATAAAACCGGTCAGTTTTCCTGTACCCTGGTCTTCCAGTATACCCGGGTGATCTGTTTTTTCATCGATTCCGGATGCCTGCATGGCAGCCGTATTGATCATGCCCCCAAAGGATCCGTTTAAAAATACCGGATGCAAAGGGGCGACACTGTCCAACTCCCGAAGGCTGGGCTGACGTAATTCGGTGAGCCGGGTAAAAAACATTTTGGGAAATACAATCCATTCCCCTTCCGGCTTTGTGGCCGTCTCAATCCTGATCCAATCGAGTAATTCGACTATGGAATGCACATCGGGTATCGGCTCCTCCAGTTCACTCACCGAGGCCATCTCGGGGTGAAGATGGGCATCAATGATTCCGGGGATAACGGTTCTTCCGGCTGCATCAATGATCTTACAATCCCGGTCTGCCAGCTTTTTTATCTCCCGGTTCGTTCCGACGGCGATGATTTTATCACCCTTTATGGCCATTGCTTCAGCTATTGTAAAATTCGCATCAACGGTCAGAATTTTTCCATTTGTAAGTATCATGTCAGCCGGAGTTTCGGTTTTGCAGGCGCTCAATGTAATTACCAGCAGAAGAAAGACGGACTGGTAAATTTTTATGGATTTTCTCATGGAATGGATTGATAAATGATTTCCAATGGATTACGACAGTTTATTCGACAAAGGGTGGTTTCACAAGGGAAACATCCAGCAAAACAGGGAAAATGTCAGGCTTCGCCCCCACTCCCTGCAGTTCAATATAGGCAATTTGCCGGTTCGGACGCGGGCATACCCACTCAAAAAGAGAGGCAAGCATTGGCTCTTCCGAACCGGGGTCAGCGAGGTTTACCATCTGTGCAAAATACAACTGGTCCTTGAATCCGCAGCCTGTATGGGTAATGTTCTCCCCATAACGGACCGGGATGGTTTCAATAAGTCCGTCCGCATAATGAATCATGTAGCTTCCGATCCATTCGGCCTTATCCTTGAAATAGTGGGTACTTTCCACTGGAAGCTTATCAGCCCTGCCCGAGCTGACATGCAAAAAAAGGATGCTGGCTGCATTGCTGTTTACAGGTATTCTGACAGGTTCAATAGAATCGGGAACAGAGACCGGGTAGGTGGCGGCTATGGTACCGTTTTTCGAAGGGAACTTCAGCGGGACAAGTTCATACCCTTTCCGGCCGTCCTGCATATCAATGGAGGGTAGTTTCCGGCCGGATATCTGGTACCGGATTCCCGGCATGGCCTGGGCAAGGTGCTGATAAATTTCATCCAGCGGGGTTGTTTTTCCCGACCAGAGAATCTGCTGGCTTACAAGGGTATTCAGTATGATGTTATTGAGGCTGTAGAGAAATTCAGTTGCTCCGCACCATGTGGAGGTCTCCGCTCCCAGAATGGTACTGTCAGAGAGCAGCGATACCCATTGATCATACTTCGTGTGACCCTGGAAATTGCCAATTATCTGATTCCACCCCTTGTTTTTCAGCTGACTGATGGCTGTCTCTGTAACTCCCCAGGACCAGTTCGCCATCAGTATATCTGTTGCTTCCGCCGCGATCATTTCCGGAGCACCCTCGGTGGAAGGCCATGAATACCAGACATACTCATTGTCCGGACGACGATCCGGTCCATGTCCCTCCAGGTTATGTCCCTTGATCAGGTGATCGGCCCACATCATTGTTTTCACACCCCGGGAGTTAAGATATTGGTTGATTTTCAGAACATCCCGGGCAAAGACTTCACCATTGCCGGGCTCGCTCATCACACGGGCACGCCACTCATCGTGACCGATGTGCACCCAATCAGGCTGAAAAACCTCCAGGTATTCATCAATCACATCAAAGAGCAACTTGTATGATTTTGGGTTGGAGGGATCATAAGAATCGGGCCATTCAGTGCCCGGCGGATCCGCAATATCCCGGTGGGCCAGGGCTAAATAGTAGGCATGGGACAGGCCCTGTATTTCCGGGATAACCTCCATATGGTACGCTCGTGCATAATCAACAATATCCCTTACCTCCTCTTTTGTCAGCCAGCTCCCTCCTGCAAGTTCCGTATGTGTCGAGGCCTGGAAACGGTTGTCGTGTCCAAGTGGAGTCTGTTCACCGTACTTCAGGTTTGTATCACCCATATCATACATCGATTGTGTGAAATGTTCCCAGGCAATATTGATTTCGGGATGTCTGATCCAGCCACATGCCGCCACCCACTTCAATAATCAGGGTATTTACTTTATAACCGGCAAGGAATTTTATAAATTTCTTAAAGAAAGGAATATCGTCCCGTGCAGGTAAATACAAATGGATACCCCGGAAAGGCTTAAAGGGTCTGTCGGATATCAGAACACCCCGGATGGATGCCCTCCCCTGAAAACCCTCACCCCTTCCCTGGTAGTCCACCAGCTGGAAAAGGCTCTGAATACCATAAAACAATCCGCTGATATCATTCCCGGCTACAATTACTGCAGATGATGTAACCGCCAGCTGGTAACCTTCCGGTCCATTCAAACCGGGGTCCGGCTTCACTCCCGATCTGTTGAATACATCTGAAATTCCCGGATCGGACAGCAAACCCAGGAAAATCGTCTTTTGATCTGGATTCGCCTCAGTTGACTTTTTCAACCCCAGGGGTACCTGGAAGCGGGAAGCCATCTCCTGTGAAAGATGCTGTGCCACCTGCTGAATCGCCACTTCAGATCCGTCGAAGGCGATGTTCACCGCTTCATCCAGGTCGAATCTTTCCCCTGTAAATTCAATATGTTCAGGCTCGGGAAAAACCCTGATTTCAGCGGCATGGATGCTGTTCAGGAACAGAAACAGGGAAATTGCAGACAATGAAACCGGAATTATTCTCATCTTATCTTGTTTGGTTATGTTTATTCCTCCCGGGATTACTTGAAAACTGATTGTCAAGCGTGACTCACCGATTTCGTATTTCTCCACGCCGGACCAATTCTCCAATAGCGTCAATGGTTACATATTCGGTGTTATATTTCGCGTTGAGGTATTCGATGGTTTGTTTCAGGTGCCCGGGGACCACTTCACGATAGTCGTGGCTGCCAATGATTGCATAATCTGCCGTTTCCAGCCTCTGGTCAATGGCGGCACGAATTGTTTCGAATTCCTCGTCCAGATAGACGCAGGTTGAGAGCAGCGTCATCTCCCTGTTGCCGTCAATGATCCAAACATTATTTCCCTTCTGTTCGAGGCGGGTGATGCCCCTTACACCCGGTAAACGTTCCGGATCGAATAGATAATTCCGGATACCGAATTCATCATACAGAAAAATGAGATCTTCGATGCAATAGCAGCTGTCATTGGAGTCGCCTCCCCCGTAGCGGAAGCTGAGGGGTAATGTCACCCCGGCTTTTATCCACGCTGTCTTCGCTTCCTTCAGCCAATTCAAACGCCTATCCACATTCTGAAAGGATGCAAAGTCATCCGCGGAATCCATGATGAACCATTTGAAATGCACATGAAGTGAGAATTCATCCATTTGAGACCGGACCGGATAGACCTTTAGGGCAAATTCGCGCATTTCCGTATGTGCCTCATCCGAAACAACAAGCCAGGTAAACGGGATATTGGAGGTGCGGCAGATTTCCATAATTTGACCAGTGAATTCGCCCTGAAAATTTTCGAAATCCCTGGGGGTGAAATAGGCTTCTGTATCGGAGGAGAATGCAATATATTTTTTTTGATTATCCAAGGTGGAAATTTGATAATCAGCCCGGTTTGTCCCAACCGTCAGTTCGTCTATCCAGAGTTTCTGGGCATGCGGCAGAAGTCCCGGTCCGAAATAGGGAGCCATCAAAAACTGGTTGATCCTCATCTCCGGAAAATCAGTGGATCGCAGGATCACATCGGTATGTTCAATCACAAGTTCATTGTCAAACCAGCCCCGGACAATGCCGTCCGGGTTGGGGCGGTCGTTTTCCATATCCAGGGTGTTGAGCCTGAAGTAAGCTTCAATGCAGTGCCACTTCTCATCTTTGAACAGCACTTCATCACTGTCATACAGCATCCCGTTATACCCGCCCTTCAACTCTCCCTGGGTGAGACCATGGGGCATAACACTGTTCTGTATGTCTGTCGCGGCGAGCCTCAGCTTCCCGTTGACCGGCTCCACGTAGAGGGTCAGATGACTGGCGGCCGGTCCATGGTATTCTGAATTTTCGGTGGTCATGAAATGGGTAAGATGCGGATGGTAGTTCCGGCCTGTCCATCCCCAGTCCTTTGAGAGCTTAAGGTAGAAACGGATATACACCTCACCGGAGGGTTCAAAGAGGTGACGGATGCTGGCTGAACCGCTGCTCTTCAGTTCCTGGTCCCACTCATACTCAATACAGCCTTGCCCTGCCCGGGCATCGCCGGATATGATGATCCGGCTCTCATCGTACCATCCGTTTTTAGTAAGATCCGCATCGTCAAAGTGCTCATTGAACAGAACTTCCTGGGACTTCAACGGACAGAAAAGGGCTGACAACCATAAGATGAAAAAAAGATGTCCGGTTGTCATGATTTTTTGGGTTGGATATTTCGTTTGAAATATAATGTTTAGTTTTAACAATTAAAAATAAGAAACTTCGTCTGAAAGGAAAGTAAAAATAAGATTTGAGATGAAAAGATTAATTAATTTTTTGGTTGTTGTTATTGTGGCAGGTTTTGGCTGTTCACCGGGTAATAAAAAACGATCTATGAAAAGCGGACTGTTCAATTGTGTTGCAGGTTTATTTTGCGCCCTGTTTTTAAATGGTTGCAGCCCGTCTCAGAATCATAGCACCCCGTTTCACGGGCCCTTACAGGTAAGCCGGGAAAATCCAAGGTATTTCACCGATGGTAGTGGCAGGGCCGTTTATCTTACAGGTTCCCATACCTGGGATAATCTTTTGGATATGGGCCCTGCTGATCTTCAGGCGGAATTTGATTTTCCCCGTTATCTGCACTGGATGAAGGAGTACAATCATAATTTCATGCGTTTATGGACCTGGGAGCTTATGAATTGGGAAACAGAAGTGCCCGGGAAGGATAGTACGGCAGAATATTTTGTGGCTCCCCACCCCTGGTTGCGCACTGGCCCCGGAATTGCACTGGATGGAAAACTGAAATTTGACCTCAGCCAGTTTGATCCGGCCTATTTTGAACGCCTGAAACAACGGGTGGAACAGGCAGCAGATTCAGGAATTTATGTTTCAATAATGCTTTTTGAAGGATGGGGTCTACAGTTTATCCCCAATGCTTATGAGAGACATCCATTTCATCCCGACAATAATATCAATGGTATCATCGGAGACTCCGACGGAGACGGAAGCGGTACTGAAATCCACACTTTGGGAAACCATGCCATTACAGCATTGCAGGAAGGCTATATAAGAAAGGTGATTGATATGGTTAACGAATTCGACAATGTGTTGTATGAAATTTCAAATGAAAATCATCCGCCATCCACAGAATGGCAATATCAAACAATCCGGTTCATTAAGGAATATGAAAAGAATCTAGCCAAACAACATCCAGTGGGAATGACATTTCAGTACAAGGGAGGTGAAAACAGCACGTTATTTAATAGCCCTGCAGACTGGATTTCTCCAAATAATATGGATGGTTACCGTGACGACCCGCCGCCTTCTGATGGCTCCAGGGTAATCATCACAGATACGGATCACCTTTGGGGCATAGGCGGAAACGAAACCTGGGTCTGGAAAAGTTTTCTTCGGGGCCTGAATCCAATATTCATGGATGCCTACCAGGAAAGGATACTGACATGGGGACCGGACACGGCCTGGGTGGAGCCTGTGCGAAGGAGCATGGGACAAACCCTGATGCTGGCCGGTAGAATGGATTTAATTTCGATGATTCCTGAACCCGGCCTGGCATCCTCCGGCTATTGCCTGGCAGATGCGGGCAAAGCCTACCTGGTTTACCTGCCGGATAGCCTGAATGTTGAGATAAATCTTGAAAATGTTGCGGGATTATTTGATGCAGAATGGTTTAATCCTGAAAGTGGTCAGTTCAAAGCGTCTGAAGCCATCAGGGGTGGGGGCAGGTTGTCCTTCCACTCCCCCTTTGTAAACACGGGAACCTTGTTATATCTGAAGGCAAAGTAAGAGAGGTGCCATTATCGACCATGTCTGCTCGTAACCTTAACAAAGGAACACGGTTCATTTCAGGAAATTCCCTCACCACATCCTGAAATGTTAAACCAGGCCTTTTGCTGCTTGAAAACTGCTTAGGTTGTTTCTATTCAACTGAATCCTCATAGGAAAAGATTAAAATTATCTGTTTACTATATATATTTGGTTCGATTAGGATAGAAAAAATCATTTTTGGTTTTTTTTTATCCACAAAGACATCCAAATAACTAATCGCTGGATATATTTTATCTAATTCTGATTTCCCCTCCTGCCATAGTGCCAATATTCAGCATGGTCCTAAGCCTGAGATCGACTAATGATCCGGACAGGTACAAAAACAATGAAAAGCACTTGCATCATTGGATAAACTGAGGAGCAGGAACTGGTGGACAAAATCCCAGGTAAAATCCCAGGTAAAATCCCAGATAAAATCCCAGATAAAATCCGGTGAAAAGCTACCAGGTTGTCCCAATGACGAAAACAGTAAGGGGCTTTATTCCACTTCAAAAACATAGACCTGCCGGCTTCCTGAGGAGGTCGAGTTAAAACCTATCAGACGTCCATCCGGACTCCACCTGGGATGGAGATCGCACCTCCAGCCTCCGGTAAATTCAGGAGGTTCCACAAACCGGCCAAGTGAAAGGACCGCCTCTGAGGCCATATCCATTAAAAAAAGCTTCTGCTCGTGCGATCCGTCTGCCGGATAGGTATCTGTTACCATCCATCTTCCATCCGGTGAAAAGGTTCCGTGACCGTCAAAATCGAGCAATCCGTTGCCAACTCTTTTGAAATTACGATCGCCCACAGTAAAAAGGATATGCCCATAACCTTCCCCCCTGTATTTCGCAGTTACCATCAGGTTTTCACTGTCAAGCCAGTCGAAATGTGACCCTCCCCAATCATCAGGAAAGCATCTGAGTAAATTTGTTCCGTCCCTATCCACAGTAAAGGCAGTGGTGTTCCAAAGTTTATGCGCCCTTGCAAGCCAGAATATCCTGCTTCCGTCCCTGGAGAAAAGGGTATGGTTAAAATATTCCATGACATCCGCTTCCTGGACGGGCACCAGGTGCCTGATCTGTTCCAGGGAGACCAGAAGGGTGGCATCTCCTGATTCAAGATTGACAAGGAATATGCCGTCATCATCAGGAAATGTCTCCCCCGTTCTTGGATCCTGTCCATTGCCGCCATACCCATAATCGGCCCGGGTGATTCTCATCCTTGCAAAATTGATGCTGACGGCCTCCCGGCCGTTTGGTGAAACAGCACTAACCGGGTAGGGGATGATCTTTCGCTCCCCGGAAAATACATTCAACAGGACCGACACGAATTTTCCATCCGACCGATCATTGTAAATGATCATTGAATCGGGCGATGTGGAGAGCCAGTGTGCCATGCATCCCTGTTGAAAGTTCCACGCCGTGGTTCTGGCCACAGGGATAAATTCGAGCGATTCCATATCCACAAGCCCCAGTGTGGCCGTATCATTTTCTGTCGGGGATCCTGAATCTGACATCGGTTTCAAGTACCGTGGCATACCTTTGGTTCGCACTCCACGAGTTGATCCCGTAGTAACTTGCAAACAGGTGCTCCCCTGGTCCGGATGTAATCTGGACAGGTTCCGAAAACTTTGGAAATCTGACGATAGTACCCTTCTCCTGACTGTTTTGGCAGGAGAAGAAGCAGGTAACAAGCATCAGCAGGGATACGATCCCAGGTACCGATGGCCTGAGTGGTACAGGCTTTTCCATTTAGTTTAAAGTGATATAAATTGTTTGATTGCTCTCCAGATCAATCTCTTTTTTAACTTTTCCTATGACGATCGTATAGGGCGATGAATCGATCCTGTTCTTTCCCTCAACGGAATACTCCGGAAGCTCTGCCTGCAGGTTTCCCAACGCATCGGTTTTCGTGTTCAGGACAACTTTCTTATCCCTGTCCAGGATGGAAACACCTGTATCTCCAACCGGATTTCCCTTTGAATCCTGCACAACCAGGCGAAGCGTCCAGAACACCGAATAGCTATGATCCTGGTCGGTTGCCTCTATCCCAAATTTCCCTCCCCTTACTTCATTTGATCTGAACGCCACATGATTTGCAATGCAACTTTCGCAATCGGCAAATCCGATTGAAAAAGTTTTAAATGGCTCATCGTTCAGCGGGATGATTGTATTGTTATATATATTTGAATGGGATGCCCCGCCATACATGGATGCAACCCATGCTGCAGGAACATTGGTGGTGACCTGGTTATTATAAAACTGCCCTCCAAAGTATTTCGGGCCGCCACAAATATAGAAGGCAGCCGTTTTCACTTTGGAAGATGGTTCAACTTTATTCACAACGATGTTATTTTCATAAACTTCATTCTCGCCTCCGCTTGCACTGTAAAAGACCCCCCAGGCCATGGGAAGGTACTCTCCCGGCTCAGGATAACTTTTCGCAGTGATTGTAATTTCATTGTGATGGATCCTGTTGCCCACAGAGGCTTTCGGGGATCCGGGAGCCGCCTGATAATCTCCGAGCCTGATGGCTGCGGTGCTGTACTCTTCCCTTCCATATTCACAGGTAGGAGGGGAGGTCTCAATTTTGAATGAGTTATTGAATACCTCGGTATATCGCGACACATAAATACCTGAACCCTGTCTGGGCTCAAAAATGTTATTGTATATTTTGGAACTGTCACCGGTTCCCATAATGCTGTAATGATTGGTAACCACCTGGTTGTTTTCAAAAAAATTATCATGGACAAGTGACTTTATTCCTTTTACGGAGAGGCAGCCCTGTCCGCCGTAAAATGCTGAATGGCCAATTTCAGAAGCATTGGTCCCTCTTAAATTGACTGAGCAGATTCCCACATGGCGCTGAATCAGAAAGGGCATATCCACATCAAAGCGGCAATGATCGATTTTTGCGTATGAAATATCTGCAGCTCCTGAACTGATCCCGCCCGCAATGATCCTGACATTTTCAAGGATCACTTTCACATCATCTGCAGAGGATTGAATGCCCCAGGAAAGAATACCATCCGTGCCGCTCTCAATCACTCCGTTTCTGATGGTGATGGTCCCTTTCCCTTCCGCACGGGGGATTGAAGGCAGGGCCAGTCCGGCTTTGAAATCTGCAGTATAGTCATAAAAGGCAGGAATGACCGGGGGATAGGATTCCATGAACACATGATCATAATGAGCCAGCGGGGTGGTATTTTCAATGATGCTGATACCCACATCCATGGCAGGCCTGATGTCAATCTCATCCACAAGGCAATCGGTGTCTGCCCTGACGCGGACCCTGTATCGCCCGGATGGCATATGGGTCAGGTGTGCATAAACAAATCCGCCGCCAAGCCTTGGGCTTTTCTTCTCTACCGGACAACCCTGGAGGGTCCCGTCTCCGTATTCGTTAAGACATACAACCTCGTTACCCTGCTCATCCTCCACAAAAACACTGACCTTCATCTCATCCTCCGGATACCTCTTCATATCGTGGTAATACCGGCCTGTAATCCCGCACATGGCAAAATAGGAACGGTCGGGGACCGGAAGATGGATATACTGAGAAGTAATTTCGTCCCCCGCCTGAAGACTGAGGATTTTATCGCCCATAAATACATGTACTTCAGCGGTATTAACCACTTTTGCCCCGGGAGCCTTTGAAATATCCCAGCCATCAAGTCCCTTTTCAAATCCCGAATTGGCTATATGCTCATAAGGGGCATCTGCATATTTGACGGTATATCCGTTCAGGTCCAGGATCACATCCTTACCAAGAAAAAGGGGACTCTTTTCACTTGAAATATCATTGGTCAGAACATACACAGCCCCCTTTTCAGCATAACTCCCAGTGGTTTTTACGGCTTTCTCATTGCCTGAAACCTCCCGGTGGGTAACTTCATGATACTGGGCCAGGCAATCTGATGGAAAAGCAATGATGGCAATGATGGTCAGCAGTATCACGCCCTGTATTCTCATTTTTAGTTTCATTTTTACACTTGAATTATTTGTGAACCTGTTTTTTCTTCCTGAAGAAAAAAATGGCATAAGGCATCATGAGGATGAGTGGAATGATCCAGATGGCCCAGTAAGAAAAATTCTCGAACCAGTTCTCCACATTGTAAACATGCAATTTGTCCCCAAAAATATCAACCAGAATCTGGGTGGTATAGGGGTCTACGGCATCGGAATAATACAATTCTGACATGTTCTGATAGGGAGCGCGGACCAGTTCAGGATTGGCTGTAATGGCTGCTGTATCAAACGGAACGACGATTCCAAAGTCCGGATCTAAAATATAGGTGGCCGTGTCGTCAAGTTCAGCCCTGACCACCACATGATGGCCTCCCACATCCAACAGTTCGGCTTTTATTCCATTTTCAAGCAGGACCCCCTTCACCACAATCGAGTGAGACGAGCATAAGCCCGCACCCCTTTCCAGGTTTTTTTTATAGTTGGCAAATTCATAACGCCCATATTTTTCAGGATGGATATAGGCAGCCAGATTTAACAGGTAGTTTTCCCAAACCGGTACCCTTAAATGGTATTTCCTGGTCCCCTCTGCTTTCCAGTAGTGGGCAAATCCGTCATTTACGACTTTGTTAATCCTTACGGCAAAATCCACATTGGATTCCTGATCCCCTTTTTTCAGCAGTTCCCTGATCTGGGGATATTCAATGGTAACATCGCCGATCCTGTTCCTTAAAGTCAACTCCTCGGTATAGATAGCCGGATTCCTCATGGATTTGAACAAACCGAATATATTGATACCCATTAAAACGATTCCTGCCAGCAGGATGATCTTATACAAGTTCTTCATGGTTTTTATTTTATTTAAAAGGTGTGGTCATATAGTCCTCTATATCGCGCCAGTGAACCAGCATGGTTTTACGCTTTTTCTTCAATTGAGCAATTATATCCGGACCCAGCAGAAAGCAATCCTCATAAACCGGATCCTGAGCATGGCATAACAGGTGATCACCTCCGGCTTCCAGAATGGATATTAATTCCTCAGTATTTTCCAGTTCATTGCGCATGATGGCATTGAACCTTTGTAAATCCGGATCTCCTGTCATGGTCGGCTCCTTTGTGGGACGATGGATCGGACCGGTTATTTCCGCGGCATGGTCGTCCCTGATCTGCTGTGCAGCGGCAAAATTTCCATAGCTACGTATCAGGCTGGCGTGAATTCTCAGTGCAACAGCCAATTGCTGAATAAAATCACTTTTAGGTGCTTCCGCATCGATGGATTCAAGTTTTTTACACACCTGTATGATTTTCTCCACATAAACGGTGATTGAATCGGGTGCGGTTTTCCAGCGGCCCCCGTGAATGTCGATATAGTCCAACCGTGCCTCCTCCTTTGAAACATTGAAAATAAAGGGAAGGAAATAGGCTTCTTCCTCTTCCGAGAGCCGATGCGGGGCAATGACAAGGGGCCTGTTAATCATTCTGGAGGAGACCCCCCAGTACACACCATATAAATTATTCAAATGAGGATGCCTGTAACGGTCCGCACTATTCAATTCAGTAAGTGCCTCATTTAAAACACCGGCATCCTTTTCACCTGCCCAGTCCACACAATACCCCTGAAGGGTCCGGGAAACTGTTTGTTCATCTTTCCCGATCCCCGCAAGGTGGTCTTCGAGGAGACCAAACATCAGATCATCCACAACGGGGGTTTCATTCCCCCGGTCATAAAACGATCTTAAATTGATAAAAATGGTTTGCGGTTTCTGATCGTCAATTTTCTCCAGGTTTTTCAAATAGGAGGCTACATTGAGGATGCCTTTGGCGGGATAGGTAAAGGAGAGGCTGCTCCCCAGGCTTATTAATTCATTGTCGGGGGTGCTGCCAAAGTAACAATGTTCGGGAAGTTTTGACTGGATATCGGCCCTCTCCTCATCGGTGAAATTTGAGGATCCCTGCGGGAAGGAGAGATAGACATCCAGTTTGCCATCCGCTTTTTCGGCACCCGCCTGCAGGGAGTTCATCAAATGCCGGATCCGTTCTCCTGTCGTTTCATTTTTACAAAATTCCGGACCATTTGCGCCGACATAGAGCCATTCCGACCAGCAGTTGCCAGATCCGGCATCATTGGTTTTAAAAAACAGTGTTTTTACCTCGGGTACATTTTTCAGCAATCCGGAAATCATATCGGAATAGATATCCTGCATTTCCACCCTGCTCAGACAGGGGGAGAAGAAGGGGTAATTGCTCCTTCTTGGATGATCCACACGGGCACCCCGTAATTGGGGGTATGCATCGAAAAAAGCTGCAGGGAGAATCGCCGGCTCATTTCCATAAAAAGCAGCTTCCATTCCATTCTCTCGCAAAATTTTTGCTTTGGCCAGAATCATCTCCTGGTTTTTCCGGACAAAATCGGCAGGTACATAAGGTGCCAGTTTCTCATCGGGAAAGAATTTATAGATCGAAGCAAAATTACTTGCGTATTCACTCCATGGATTACCCCCGTCGGGTATTTCATAAAAAGCTTTTTCCGCAACAACCCCGATATTGATCTGGACATTCCCATATTTCTTTAACCGGGCTGTGACATTCACCAACTCCCTGAACTCATCCAGATCAGTGATGCAATTTGTAATCACAAAAGTTTTCTTTCCTTTTTCGTTCTTCTCAATACCGCTGACAGGCAGAGCGAGAATAAGCAGGCTTATCAGGAAATGTATTTTGAATTTTATCATAAAGATCGGATTGACTGATTATTTCTTGCTTAATCTCAACAGAATCAATTGATGGCTTTCAATCTCAGTCCGGAAATTTGTTTTGGTATCTCCCAGCTGTTTATGGTTCCAAAGATCCCTGATGTTATAATTTTCATTAATCCTGTAGGTATATGAATTGGGTTTGAAGTCAGTATCATAGGTCGTGAGCTGAAGACTTTTATCAAATAAAATTTTCTCATTCCCGCGGTTCAGGATCCCTATGGCAAAATCGCCATTCTCCAGAGGTTTCAGCCATATCTCCAGATCTCCGTAATCCATCCACTTCAGCGCCTGCCTTCCCAGGGGATCCTGGTCAATTGCAATCACCTCTTTGTTGCACAGGATTGCGGCGATTTCCTCCGGCATGCTTTTCAGGTTATTTCCGGCCATTAAGGGGGCTGATAACAAACACCACAGGCCAAAATGAGCCTGTGCTTCAGTGATGCTAAGTCCGTCGTTTCCGACCTCCAGCATATCCGGGTCATTCCAGTGCCCGGGGCCTGCATAGGACCTTAATTTCACCTGCAGATCAAGGATTTGCATGACGCCCAACGATCCCCAGTTCGATTCGCAGCTAAAACAATCTGATATATCACCGGTGGTGCGCCACAGGTGGGCAATCTCCCGCGCCCATAACCATGGTTCATTGCTTCCCCATTCGCACATGCTGAAGACTACAGGCCTGCCTGCCTGGAACAAGGCATCACGCATCAGGCGATAACTTGCTTCAGCATTCTGTCCTTCGGAGTAACACCAGTCATATTTGAGATAATCCACACCCCAGGATGCATAAGTGCGGGCATCCTGGAATTCATAACCCCTGCTGCCCGGCCGGCCGGCACAGGTTTTTACTCCCCCGTCGGAGTACAAGCCAAATTTAAGCCCTTTGGAGTGGATATAATCGGCAAGGGCTTTGATGCCCGATGGAAACGCATGCTCATCGACAATAATATTCCCTGCACTGTCCCTGCCACTTTGCCAACAGTCGTCAATTACAATATACTGGTAACCTGATTCTTTCATCCCGCTTTCAACCATCGCATCGGCCATTTCACGTACCAGGTTCTCATTAATCCGGCATCCAAACTGGTTCCAGCTGTTCCAGCCCATCGGGGGAGTCAGGGCCAGGTCATCAAACTTTTGTGCAAATGCGGGCTGAATGGCAAATATTAAAATAAGAAGTTGCAGAGCTTTCATTAGAAATTTCATATTTTGGTAGAAAATATATGTAAAAGCAATTATACGAAAGTTATTTTAGCATTTTATTCACATAACGATAATAAATTGAAAGAATGAAAAAAATGAAGCGCCGGATTACATTTTTATTCGCAATTTCATTAACCTTTCAGGTTTCGTTCTCACAGGTTTCAGATTTTGGCTCTGAGGCAGACATAGTTTTTCAATCAGGATTTGAAGAAGGCAATAAGTTAATCTGGGATGACTGGGATGAAAATCCCGATACAGAGAATCAGATAATCTCTGATCCCGGACCTTTCAACGAAGAAGGAAATCATGTGATGAGACTTGCCGTGGCATCCGGTCAGGCAGGTGGTTCGGATTTAATCAAGGTATTGCCCTTTCAATACGATAGTTTATTTGTACGCTGGTATATAAAATATGAACCGGGATTCAATTTTAAGGCTCCGAATCATGGTGGCGGACTGTTTGCAGGTGACAGGAGTTACCTGGGTCAATCGGACAACCGGCCCGACGGGGAGAATTTTGCCATCGCTACTATCGAATACAATACTTTCATGCGCACAACCCAGATTTATACTTATTACAGGGGGATGTACCAGGATTGCTCAAATCCTGTGGGAGCCTGCTGGGGAGATGTATTCCCATGCACCTCCGATGAGGGAGCAGTCTATTGTACAAAAGAAGCGGACCGCGACCCTCCCTTACCCCCGGCCCTGGTAACCGGGCAATGGTATTGCGTTGAAATGAAATATAAGCTGGGGACCCCTTCGCTTGATGGTTCACAAAGGGATGGTGAGATTTCATTGTGGGTGGACGGGATAAATTATGGTAAATGGGATGACCTGTGGATTCGGAAAACCATTAATCTGAAATTAAGTATTTTGTGGCTCTCCCTCTATCACCACGATGGAAGTCACAGCGATGCGGGTATTTTAATGGACAATGTGGTCGTCAGCGGGGAGCCCATTGGCCTCACTGGTACAAATGAATCAAAATATGGAAATGTCGCACTGAAGGTTTATCCTAATCCGGCAACCTCTACTGTTACCGTTCAGTTATCTGCCTGCAAAGATTTTTCGATTCTGCTTTATGATATATATGGACGGCTGTTGCTGACAAAATCAATTACCGGAATGGAAGGCAATCTCCATATTGAAAATCTGCCCCATGGGATTTACAATATATTGATCAAAGACAATAGAGATAATTCTTCGATTGCGTCGACCAAACTTTTATACAATTGAATCATTAACAGTAATATATATGAAGACCAGCCTTAACATCCGATTGTTCCTGTTTTCACTGCTTCTGGCTTTTGGTAACCCGAACAGGCTTCCGGCCCAAAACGGAACCAGGACCTGGCCCGGTACATCCCGGAGTGGATCAGGGAGGGCTTTGCGGATGCGGGTGCCACGCACGAACCCTGGATTTTCCAGGTGCGGCGAAACAATGAAAATTTCAACCAGTGGCAGAAAGATATCTATGACATCCAGACCTCAGAGGCGTACATCAGATCGCTGGCTGAAGCCGGTATCACCCTCTACCATATTTATTGCTACAAGGGATTTGGTTTTGAAGCTGAAAGGGAGCACATGGAGCAGGCAGCAAAAGCGGCCGCACTTGCCCACAAATATGGCATGAAAGTGGACACCTATATCCAGTGGAATACCATGGCCTATGAGACCTTTTTTGCAGAAGTCCCCGAGGCTGAAACGGAGCTGTGGTACCAGGTTGACGTTACCGGGAAACCCATCCTTCTTACCTACAGCTACCAGCAATCGTTCCGCTACAGGCCCTGCTTCAACCACGATGGCTATATGGATTATTTCAAGGAGAAGATCATTCGTTATGCGGTGGAAAAGGTGAAGACCGATTTCATTCATTTCGATAATTTTGATTTTAACTATCCCCCGGAGGCCGATTTCAATCCGGCAACAATCGCTGCATTCAGGAAATATCTTGAAAAGAAATACACACCCGAGGTCCGTATGGAAAGATTCGGATTCTCCGATGTTTCACACGTTCTTCCACCCATGTGGAACGATCCCAATCCGGCAGAAAAAATGGAAGTGATCAGTGATCCTGTGATACAGGAATGGATCGATTTCCGGTGCTGGACCTTCACAACCCGTCTGGCCGAATGTGCCCGCTTCGCGCGTGAACTGAATAAAGAGATTGCCATTGAAGTGAATCCACACGGACTAGTGGGAAGCAACCGGGCCTGGGAGGCAGGGATCAACCATCCCGATCTCATGCAGTACACCAACGTGATCTGGACCGAGGATACCAACAATCCCCGGTGGGAAAATGGCGTGGCGATCGGGAAATTCCGCCATTATAAACTGGGCCGTACCACCCATAATTTCATTATGACGGGAAACCATAAAGCGCAGGATTTTGCTGAAAACCTGGCCCTGAACAGAACCATTGGCTACCTTGGCAGTAACCTGCCGGAAGGAGCAGGAAAAAAGTACCTGGACTTCTGGATCAGGCATAAGGAGTTATATACCCAAATGGTTGGCGGGGAAAAAGTGGCCATACTCAGAAGCTATCCCTCCATGGCCTACAGTGTGATTGAAACCCAGGAGGCTGTCAATATGGCTGAACAGGTTCTGCAACAGCGACAGATTCCGTTTGATATCATTTTTGACCAGCAAATGGATCTGCTTGGTAAATATGATGTGCTGGTGCTTGCCAACCAGGAGTGTTTAAGCGACATCGCCATCGCAAAAATTAAAGCCTTTGTGAAAAGCGGAGGGGGCATTGTTGTGACCGGGAATACCGGTAAGTTCGATCAGTGGCGCAGACTCCGGAGAGTCAGTCTGACCGATGAGATGTATCTGGAAACTGAACCCGGAAATGAAAATGAGAAGGTTTTGGCTTTTAACTACCACAAAGGAAGGGTGATTTCCATTCCGCAGCTGATCCCCCCCGATGGAGAGGTCAAACTTGGTTTTGAATCCATATGGAGGATGCCCCTGAACGCAGGTGAGCTTGAATCTGCTGTCTGCTGGGCAGCGGGCAAAATATTGCCACTGACTGTATCTGCCCCCGAATGGGTGGGCGTTTCACACGACACCCAGGAAGGGCGGGATGTCATCCATCTCTTCAATTACCGTGATCAGTTTGATGTGGCGGGTATTACCATACAATACAATGGTCCGGTGAAAAAGGTTTGGGCCGTGTCACCCGATCGGGAAGGGGTTGAAGAAATCGCTGTGACCAGGGAGGGGGATCTTTCGGTTTTGCGGATTTCTGACCTTAAGGTATATAAAGTATTGGTCCTTGAAAAATAGTCTGCCACAGATGATGAAAAAGCATTCTCTTTCCTGCATAACCGCCCTCCTTTGTCCGATTGCCCTGGTTGCAAGCGCCTGTGGTGATAAGGGCCCGATAACCGGGGAGGATGACAGGGCTTCCGGGAAACCCGGTGTACCGCGAATAGAATACATCGTCCCCAATGCAATTCAACCGCAGATGAATGATTCAGATGTGCTCTGGTATGATGATTTTAATGAGGGAGAAAAAGAGTATTTGGAATCGCGGGGAGAGATAGATCCCGATGAGTCATTTGGGGGAACGGGGGGTGCCCTGAGGGTTGGATTTAAGAAAGGGGAAGTATCGGGAGAAGGAGACCGGAAAATTGCCTTTGGCGATTTTCCCGGCAATGGTGGCACCGTTGTCAGAAAGGGTGAGTCCTTTGATGAGATCTACTGGCGCATCTATGTGAAGCACGAATATGGCTGGCAGGGCGCACCGGCAAAAATGTCAAGGGCCACAAGCATCGTCTCGGGTACATGGCAGCAGGCTATGATCCTGCATGTGTGGAGCGGGGATGATAACACACTTACCCTGGATCCGGCCAGCGGAGTGGAGGGTCAGGGCAGCAATATCACAACCACAAAATATAATGACTTTGATAATCTCAGGTGGTTGGGGAATAGTCCGTCATCAGTTTTTCAGATCTCTTCCACCGAAGAGTCGGGTTACTGGGTGCTGGTTGAAGCACTTGCGAAACTGAATACACCGGGGAAAAGCGACGGACTGGCCCGTTTGTGGATTGATGGCCGGTTGGAAGCTGAACGGGAAAACATGAATTTCAGGGGAAGCTATACCGGTCATGGGATTAACGCTGTTTTCCTGGAATCTTACTGGAACAATGGCTCCCCAAAAACACAGGGACGCTGGTACGATCATTTCGTGGTCTCCACAAAACCCATCGGACCGGTTACATGTTCCTCAAATCCCACCCTGTTTAAAACCCCTTATCATGGTCCCGGAACACTCTCCTCCTGGGAGGTTGAGGTTGCTACAGATGGTGAAGGGGAGGAGGTGGTCTTCAAATCCAACGAGCAGGGCATGAACGAAAGTATGGTTATAGAACCCGGAAATGGTAATTTCATTGGGTTACTCAGTGATAAACGCAGTCTGTCGGCCGAATACTCCTATTTCTGCAGGGTTCGCCAAAAAAGCACCCAGGGGGAGTGGTCGGACTGGAGCCGGTGGCATCAGAATTTTAAAGTTGAATAATGAAAACTATTCTTTGGAGCGCCTTATTATTTTTTTTCCTGGCTGCAACCTCCGGTCAGATCTCAGGTGATGTAACCATTATTGATTCAAGGCATTACAGTCATGTTTTCGGGGAGATCAGAAATTACCGGATCTTTTTGCCACCCGGTTATGAGGACCATCCCATGAAGAGATATCCCGTGATCTACTATTACCATGGCTGGTCACAACGCTATTTCGGGAGTACAGATCACGAATCCGTTGGAGTGGACAAGGGGACGGATAATGGCGGGGACAATATTGCCAATTACGTGGCCGGTCATGATGTGATTGTGGTGAAGCCCGACGGATATAACCGGTATCCCGATGAAAACTATGATCTGCGCCCCTACAATGTGAGTCCGGTAGAAACCCACCGGCAGTTTCCGATTTACTTCCCCGAGCTGGTTGACCATATAGATGCTACCTATCATACCCTTGCAGACCGTGATCACAGGGCGATATCCGGACTCTCTATGGGAGGTTTTATGACCTTTTGGATTGGAGGGAAATACCCGGATATGGTTTCGGCGGCAGGTAATTTTTGTGGCTCCACCGAATTTATTGTCGGACCGAAAACCTCACCTGTTGAGTACCGGCATATGGATATGTATCAGAATTATGAGGGCATGAATGTGCGTCTTAATTTTGGAGATAAGGACTTTATTCGCGCCTACCACCGGGACATGAACAAGGTATGGACCCAGGTGATGGATCAGTATGAATTTAAAATTTATGATGCAGCCCATTCCACATGCGGACTCAGTGAGATGTTTGACTTTTTAATGGAAAGCTTTGAGCATCCGCCTCTCAAACCCCTGAAGTGGCATCATAAGGATGTTTATCCCGAATTTTCTGTTTGGGATTACCAGATCCGTACCGACCGCCAGATCCCTGGTTTTACAATATTGGAGAATGTGGATGAAAACGGATTCAGGTGTTCCGTAAGAGAATTTCTGCCCGATGGAGCCTTGCTGCCGGGTGTGAATGTATCCATAACAACGGCGCCCCTGTATGCAAAAAACCACATCTATTCCATTCTCGATATGGATCACAGGAGCGGAAAAATCACGCAAACAACACTTCAGAGTGATTCATCCGGCAGATTGACGATCCGTCTGAATGGCAGCATGCACGATATCGGGATCAATACCCCGGAGGCATCCCCGAATATTTGTATTGCTTCTTATGAGATTGTGAACATGGATTGGGCTACGCATGGGAAGGAGGTTGTTGTTTCGATAAAATTGCTGAATAAAGGCGGGAAACAGGCAGAGGGCGTAAAAGTCAAAATAGTGCCCTTTCGCAACAGTGCAAAAATCATACAGGGTGAGTTCAGCGGTTCGCAGGGGAATTTTACTTTCCTGGTACAATCGGACACCATTGAAATGGAGCGTTTTAAAGTCAATATTTCAGATCAAAACGGAAACCATTGGAGTGAATACATGGATATCCCCATCATGACCGATGGGCCCGGAATCACCGATTTTGAGATAGCCGACGGAAGAAACTTCAGGGTGATGGAGGCAGGAGACGATACAGTAACAGCCTTCCTGGGTGCAGGAAACGGAGATGGCATCCCCAACCCGGGCGAGTCCGTCGTCCTCCTTGTCAGGGACAAGGGTGTACTGTGGCGCACCTTCCTGTATACTTCCGACCGGTTTATCAATCCGGCCGGCATTCATATCAGGGAATCCGATAACTGGGGCAGCTACGATCATGTGGGCGGGTCGGCCAAGTATTCAGTTCCCGTGATCGCTTCGGATTGTCCCGAAAATCATGTCATCTCATTTTTTGCCGAGTACTGGCTTCCCGATTATCCGGATCATATTATAAAGAGGGGGAAAATAGAGATAGAAGTTTCAGGAAAGGACCAAACGCCTCCCGGGCTGCGGTGGGTCACTATTTCCGGTGACAATGTCATCCGGGCCATGGTTTACGATGGAGGGAAAATCGAAAATGTCCAGGCGATCCTGAGATCCAAAGATTCTCCTGAGAAGATTCTGAAGTACACACTGAAAGATGAAGGATATCTGTTTTCTAAAAAGGTCCCCGATCAGCTATTCGGGTTGTACCATATGGAGGTTGAAGCAACAGATTCCTATGGGAACAGAATGGCGGAAAAAGTTTGGGGAGATTTTGTAATCCACTAAAAAGAGTATATATATGAAAACAAATCGCAGAAATTTTTTCAGACTTGCAGGGTTAACCGGACTGGGTCTTGCCGGATCAGGTTTAATAAAAACCTACGGATCCGGGTTGGAGGGAATGCCGGATTCATCACTGGACCCGTTTCACGGAACGGCAGGTCAAACCTTTAATATGTGTGGTTATGCGGCTCCTAAACTGGAAACCGTCAGGGTGGGCATCATCGGCCTGGGTAACAGGGGGCCCGGGGCATTGGACAGGATGACCCATATCGAAGGTGTGGAGATCAAAGCCCTGTGCGATCTTCGTCCGGAAAAAGTTGATCTGGCAAAACAGCAGCTGGAGAATTCCGTCCATAAGCCTGTTACCTATCTCTGGTAAGGAGGAATCATGGAAGCAGTTATGTGAGAGGGATGACCTTGACCTGGTCTATATCTGCACACCCTGGAATCTGCATGCCCCCATGGCCATTTATGCCATGAACCAGGGGAAACATGTGTGCGTTGAGGTCCCGGCCGCCGGAACCATTGATCAATGCTGGGAGCTGGTAGAGACATCGGAACGCACCCGGAAACACTGCATGATGCTCGAAAATTGCTGTTATGATTTTTTTGAATTACTTACCCTGAATATGGCCAGGCAGGGTTTTTTCGGAGAAATTATCCATGGGGAGGGAGCCTATATCCATGATCTTCGGGACCATAATTTTTCAAAGGAGTATTACCACGGAATGTGGAGGCTGAAAGAAAACCAGCGAAATGGCAGTCTCTATCCCACCCACGGGCTGGGCCCGATTGCACAGATCATGGATATCAACCGGGGCGACCGGATGGATTATATGGTGTCCGTCTCTTCGGACGACCTGATGATGCACCAGATCGCCGATGACCTGGCTGCTGCAGATGATTTTTATGCCCCTTTTGCCGGGAAAACCTACAGGGGTAATATGAATTCCACCACCATCCGGACCGTCAGGGGAAGAACCATGCTGATTCAGCATGATGTGACCTCTCCGCGTCCCTATTCGCGGATTCACCTGGTAAGCGGTACCAAAGCTGTGGCAAGCAAGTACCCCGATCCACCCCGGATCTCGGTTGGACATGAATGGGTTTCGGAGGAGGAATTCAAATCGATTGAAGAAAAATACCGACCAAAGATTGTGGCCAGGGTTGGGGAACTCGCCAAAGAGGTGGGTGGACATGGAGGCATGGATTTTATCATGGACTGGCGCACAATTGACTGTCTCAGAAATGGCCTGGCCCTCGACCAGGATGTTTACGATGCAGCCCTGTGGAGTGCGATTGCACCGTTGAGTGAATGGTCCGTTGCAAATCGTTCGAATTCGATAGATGTTCCTGATTTTACCCGGGGTTCATGGAAAAACAATCAACCGGTTGATATATCCCTCGAAAAAGGGGGTAGTACCGGGGTGCTTATGTAAAGTCTTGATTGTAATGCGTAAAATAGTACAGATCATTCTATTCCTAGGTTCCATCACTGCAATGGGACAGGAGGCGGGCATTGTGTTTGAAGAGGGTTTTGAAGCCGGATCGCTTAAGGATGTACTTGGAAACTGGGATGATTCACAAAACGCTGAAGGAATGTCTCTTTCCAGGCGATGTGCCTGAGTTTAGCAAGGGGCAGACTTCCTTAATGATGACCTACAAACCCGGACTGAACAGCGGAGGCCATTTGTTTAAAATGCTAACGGGGGGATTTGATGAACTCTATGCCCGTTTTTATATCAAGTTCGTGGGTTCTCACCGGAAAGTCCATCACCTGGTGAAGATGGGGGGTAACCATCCTCCCTCCCCATGGCCGGTTGGCAAAGCAGGTGTAAAACCAGCCGGGGATGACCGGTTCATTACAGGAATTGAGCCCATCGGGGATTCCTGGTCGTGGGATTTCTATACCTACTGGATGCATATGCGGGGATTTGGGGATCCTGACCTTTTCTATGGAAATACATTCCATCCCAATCCTCCGGCAAAGACGAAGCTGGGTGAATGGATATGTGTGGAAATGATGATGAAGATGAATGATCCGGTGGATGCTTTGAACGGGGAACAGGCCTTCTGGATCGATGGAGTGAAGATACTCCACATGGGAGGGGGTTTCCCGAATGGATACTGGATCAGGGACCGGTTTTATCCGGATGGGGATAGCCTGGCATTTGAAGGTTTTCAATGGAGAAATTCGGATGATCTGAATATAAACTTTTTCTGGCTCAGTTATTACATGACAGACGAAACAGGAGATCAGACAGATACCATACTTTTTGATGATGTGGTTCTGTCAACCCGGTATATCGGACCATTGCCAAACAACCATCCATGAAAAAACAACTCATTGTAAAGTCAATATTACTGACAGGGTTGATCACAACCCTTTCAGTTGAGTTATGGTCGCAATCCCAACCAAAACAGCAACCCCAACCGCAATCCCAACCGCAACCCCAAACCTTGCCGGTGGACCGGTGGCATTACATTCAGGCCGACAGTGCCCGTCAGAAATGGGGTGACTGGGCCGAACCCGACTGGCTGAGGTATTTTGGGCTCGACCTGAAAGACATCAACAGGGATGGCTATAAGGATATCGTGGCAGGCCGCTACTTCTACCTGAATCCAGGGGGGGAGATGGAAGGGGAATGGAGCCGCAGTGATCTGGGAATGAATGCAGACGGATATTTGTTTGTGGATGTCGACGGGGATGATCATGCCGATGTGATTGCAGAAGCACTCCCCGATGTTCTCTGGTTTGAGGCGGATAACCTGCAGGGAACTTCATGGAGCTGCCGGAAGATCGGGGAGATTCCCGAAACAGACCATGTGAACGGTCAGGGCGGTCGCTATGCACAGCTTGTCCCCGGGGGAAAGGGCGAAATCATCCTGGCTGCCGGAGGAGGGATCTGGGCTGCAACCGTGCCCGTCAATCCGCATCTTCAGAATAGGTGGAGATTTAACCTGATTGTTAAAACCGGCTCCTCCGAGGGAGTGGGTGTGGGGGATATCGACGGCGATGGAGATCTTGATTTAGCTGCCGGGGATATGCATGAGGAAGATCAGGATGTACCGCGACAATTATACTGGTGCGAGAATCCCGGTTCCATTGACACCGAATGGGTAAAACATCATGTGGGGAGCTCCATCAACGCCACCGACAGGATTGAGATTGCCGACTTTAATGGCGACGGTAAGCCTGATATAGCTGTATCGGAGGAGATGTGGCCTGGTCTTGAGCCGCTTGCCAATCTTTTAATTTTCACTAATCCCGGCAACCGGATGGAGGACCCATGGAGCAGAGAGATCCTGTTTACTGGCTTTTCCATCAATAATCTTGATGCCGGCGATATGGACGGTGACGGTGATACCGATCTTGTAACCTGCGAACATAAAGGGAAGGAGTTCAGACTTCTGATCTTTCAAAACGATGGGAGCGGAGGTTTCAGGATGCACCTGGCCGACCGGGGACACGAAAGTCATCTCGGCACCCATCTGGCCGATCTTGATTCGGATGGCGACCTGGATATCGTGAGCATTGCCTGGGATGAGTATAAATTTCTTCATGTATGGCGGAACGATGCCCTTACATCCAGAATCAACTGGAGGCATCTTTCCACAACGAATGGCGATTTGCCGCCGGCAAACGGTGGAAAGGAGCAAACTTCCTGCCTGGTCGCGGATCTTGATAAGAACGGATTTCAGGATTTTATCATTACCGACCGCAGTGTGACCCCCTCAGTGATCTGGTACAGGTATGACGGAGAAAGATGGGAGACCTGTGTGATTGATCATTCTCCCATCCGGATTGAAGCAGGGAGTGCCGTTCTGGATATTGACGGGGACGGCGATCAGGATATCATTTTCGGGGGCGAATCGAGAAGTAATGAAGTATGGTGGTGGGAAAATCCATATCCGGAGTATGATCCCGGGAAATCATGGGAAAGGTATCCGGTTAAAAATTCAGGCGCGAATAAACATCACGACATGATGACCGGTGATTTTGACAATGACGGTGTTCCCGAACTTGTCTTCTGGAACCAGGGAGCAAATACCCTGTTTATGGCAGAGATACCTGCCCATCCTAAAAAGGCCGGGGAATGGGTTCGGACACCCGTCTATACCTATGATTCTGACAGTGAAATGGAGCCCCGGGGGGGGATTGCCGCCTACCCTGCATGGAGGGGGAGAAATGAACATGAAGGTCTGGCAGGTGCAGATATTGATGGAGATGGTCTGAAGGACATTGTGGCCGGTGGCAGGTGGTTTAAGTACCTGGGGGATGGAAAATTCAGGGAAAACCTGGTGGATGCCTCCTATACATTCACAAGGTGTGCCGCCGGGCAACTGATAGAAGGCGGGCGTCCGGAGATCCTGCTGACAATAGGAGACGGGCTGGGGCCCCTTTATTTATATGAGTGGAGCGGGAAAATGAACACACAAACCAATACAGGGACCGGATCGGGAACCTGGATTCCTAAAATACTGATTGACACATTGTATGACGGGCATACCATTGACATCATTGATTTTAACGGCGATGGCCATCTCGATATATTTTCTGCAGAAATGAAGCTGAATCCGGATTATCCGGGCTCCATCAGAATACTGCTTGGCGACGGCAAAGGGAATTTTGTTCATCATGTGGTGCATGGAGACATAGGCTGTCATGAAGGAAAAATATTCGACTTTGAAGGGGATGGGGATTTTGATATCCTCTCAAAACCTTATAACTGGGATGCACCACGACTCGACCTTTTCATAAACGAGTCTGTAAAATAAATTTAGCCAGTTAGCTTATTTCCAGTAAGATATACTAACGGGGAGGTTGAAATCATGGTATCGCAAAATGCGATACCTTCAAAACCGAAACAGCCATTCTGCTTTCCAGAAAGAGCCATTTCCGAAAGAAACCAATTGAAACGATGATCCGTTTTTGTATATTTGTCATATGAACCTGATTGATAAAAATATAAATGCTATAAAAGAGCTTTGTGATAAACACAAAGTGGAGGAATTATATATTTTCGGTTCATTTCTGACGAATGAATATAATGAATCAAGTGATGTGGATTTATTGATCCAATTTGGGAAGATCGATTTGAACGACTACTTTGATAATTATATGGACTTGAAGGAAGAATTGGAGGCTTTGTTAAACCGACCAATTGATCTGGTTGAAAATCATGCAATAAAAAATCCCATATTCAGAAGAATCGTCGATCGGGAAAAGAAACTTGTCTATGAACGAAAGAGTGCTTAAATGCCTATATGACATCAAACTTGCCATTGATGAGATTGACGTATATTTTGTTCAAAGTCCCAAAACTTATGAAAACTATAAAAGTGATCTCAAATTAAGAAGGGCAATTGAAAGGAATTTAGAGATTTTAGGCGAGGCGATGAACAGAATACTTAAAGAAGATCCATTATTTGTAATTGAGAATTCAAAACGTATTATTGGTTTGAGGAATCAGATTATACACGGATATGATTCTGTCTCAGATGAAAATATTTGGGGTATTGTTGTGAATCATCTGCCCAAATTAAAGATAGATATCGAGTCGCTGATAAAGTAAAAAGCATTTAGTTTAGCGAGGCTTTAGCTTTTAAATTTAGTTCCCCAGCATGGGAAAGAGCCGGCGGATCTCCTCATCACCGGGTATCCGGCCATATTCGCAAATCTCAAATGATTCGGCATCGGTGACCCTTGTACTTCTCTCTTGACCATACCATTTTGCAAGGGATTTGCGGATTTCGGGCGTGATCTCTTTCTGCCTTTGTTCACCAAGCCACTCTAAACGTTCCTCCTCCTCCTTTGGAACCTGCTCCAGGTTACCGGCGAGCCAGGGCAACCACTCAAAGAATTGCGATTCATGGGCCGCAACAGCGTAGATCTTCTGTTTGTAAACATTCGAAATGTCAACTGAAATATCCGGAGTGAAAGGATTTGGTTTCTGAAACCGGTCCTGGTTGAAAAGAAAGACCGGATTTTTTTTCAGGGGTGGAGTGTCAGGTGCAATGTTGGGAACAATGACCATGAAAGCTGCATCCTGGATAAGAATCGCGGTATTTCGGTGGTCGGGGTGATAATCATAGGGCCTGGGTCCGATGACCACATCCGCGTTCCATTCCCTGATCAACCGGATAATATCCAACCGGATATTTAAATCGGGAGTCAGCTCACCGTCATGGTTATCCAGCACCAGGTAGGTTACCCCAAATCTTTTTCCTGCCTCCTCTGCTTCACTTCTGCGGATTTTTGCAAGTGCACCGCCCCCGTTGGAAAAGTGGCCTGCATCACCATTGGTGACCGATACGAACAACACGTTGTGACCGAGTCTGGCAAACTGTATGGCCGTCCCGCCCGTGGTTACATCTGCATCATCGGGATGTGCGCCGATGACCACAATCTGAAGCGGTTCATTTTGAGAGAAGAGGGATGTTGAAAACAGGAACAGGGCGAGCAGGATGAGGATGTTTTTCATGGGATTGAATTTTAAACCTGTGTTTATTTGTGAATGACCGGAAGTATGATGCGTGAAGGATACGCAGGATTGTGGTAAATAACCTGCTGCGCATGGTTCATCGTGGTATCGGTTGCAAAATAGTTGCCTGTATTGAGATTTCTGTCAAATCTTGGAAAGTTGCTGCTCGAGATCTCCACCCGGATCTGGTGGTCTTCCAAAAACACATTGGAGGTGGCCCACAAATCGATGGTGTATTCATAAATCTCACCCGGAACAATGGGCGAGGGAGGTGCCCCGGCATTGCGGTGATCGGCCCGGATGATCCCCTCACAAATGCGGATGGCCCTTCCATCCGGATAGACATCCACCAGCCTGGCCGTAAAATCTGTATTCACGGCAGAGCTGGAGGCATAAACCACAGCTTTCACAGGACCCGTTACCTCCAGGTTTTTTTTCAGGGGCGATGTGGTGTAGACAAGGACATCTGACCGCTCTTCCACCGAACGCTGGTCATAGGGCCCCATGGTACCGATCGTGGGAACCGGGTCCATGGGATTGTAGATAAACTGATCCGGCGTTTCATTTTTGGGCTGTCCTTGTGTCCAGGCTGCCATCGCCTGAAAGTGTATTTGCAGATCCCGTGCTGTGGAAATAGAAATCCTGGTAGTCCGTGCCCGAAAGGGGCCACTCATTTTCAAACCGCCACTCGTTTATACCCATTACAAAAATCTTTACAGGCGGCTCCTCCGTCACTCCGTTGTCCATTCCCTTCAGCTGGCTGTCAAACCACCGCAGACTGAATGAAGTGCCTTGAAAAACTGCAGCCTCTCCGAAATCCAGCTCCCCCACCTCGCGATTTCCCACACTATGGACCCAGGGTCCGATCAGGAGCTTCTGCTTCTTTCTGATTTCAGGATCTATATCGGGGGCAGTCATTTTCAGATAATTCTTAATCGTGCCCTCCAGCAGGATATCATACCAGCCCCCGATGTTATAAACGGAGGCCTTTATTTTCGAATAATTATCTCCCACGCTGGTACGGTCCCAATATGCGTCATGTTCCGGGTGTGACAGCCAGTCCCTCAGGAACGAAATTCTCCAGCCCATGGCCCGGTCCTGCTCAATCAGCGGGAGGGTCATCAGGATACTGTCTATCCGGTCCGATATATAATCCGCACTGACCATATAGGGATTTGTCATTTCAATACTCCAGGGAGTGAACAAATCAAGCCTGAATGCGCCATTCTGGTAAACTACATCATGAAAGTCCGAGAAGGTTACAACCGGAAGCATGGTGACCAGGCAGGGGCTTTGAAGAGGCGCGGGGATCCATTGGGTAAATCCCACATAGGAACCTCCAAAGGTGCCTATTTTACCATTACTCCAGGCTTGTTCCCCGGCCCATTGCTGCGTGTCATATCCATCTGTAGCCTCTGCCTGAAAAGCATCAAACACCCCTTCGGACTCTGCAATCCCCCGGGTATCCTGGATCACTACTGCATACCCCCGTTGTGCAAAGAAATGCCCGTCACGGTTTCCCTCTCTTCCGTTCCCATAGGGGGTCCTCATCAATAAAACGGGAAACTTTCCTGAAGCATCCGGCCGGTAGATGTTGGTCGAAAGCCTGACCCCGTCGCGCATGGTCACTTTTACATCCAGCTCTTCCTTTACCGCATAGGCATCCTCGGATACCTCCTGTCCCGGGCAGACTCCGGAAGTGATCAACAGAAAGATCAAGGGTAGGGGAAACAGCGCTGCTTTGGAGAGAATTCTTGTCTTTTTCATCTATTTGCTGTCAATGATGACCTGATGTTCGGGACCGGTCACACCTGCAAGGTTGACGGTACGGAAGGTCAGCTCATATTTTTTTTCTTTCAGATCCAGGCTGAATGCCTCATCTGTTTTTACCCAGTCGCCCGAAAGGGATGCTTTCACCTGGTACTCCTTCAGGTTGGGTGTGTCGGATGTTAGTTTGATAGCCGCGGTGCTTCCGTCCAGAATAACCTCCGATACAATGGTGTTGGGTGTCCATTCTATCATCTCCCGGTTCTGAACCAGTAAGATAGCTTCCATATTCTTATAGATCCAGCACTGGCTTTCCATCCCTGACCCAGGTATTATTCCTGTAGAAATCATCTTCATACATGACAGTCAATCCGCCGGGGTTCGGCCAGGAACTGAAATAGTTGCCGTTTTCCTGCCAGGTGATCCAGGTATAGGTTCTTGCAAATTGCTCTTTTGATCTTTGCACCTCTTCGTTAAAATCGATGGGTTTCCGGTCAGGGCCATGAGCGAGGGTAACCTCCGCGGCTTTGTTTTTCAGGTACTCGTCCCGCACTTCAAGTGCTGAAAGCGGAATCCCGTTCTTCTCAAAATGATGGTCGTATTTGGCATCAGACAACACCCACTTATTGAACTGGTTCGACCAGATTTCATTGATACCATGGTGACCATCCGGTCCCTCCACACCCAGTAAACCTGGTCCCGCTCCCAGGCACCTGGTTACATATCCATAGGCATTCATAATGCCATTCTGTACTGTCATGAAATGACCACAATGGAATCCCTGGCCGTTCAATGCTGCATCCAGGATCCCTTCCGTAAATCCTCCCCCGGGATAGGGATCCCCGGTATCGTTGATCATGATCACAGATTTGATCCAATGGCGAAGCAGCAATATTCTTTTAAATTCATCGGTCTCTCCATGAAAAATGGTGTCGATCTGGTATTTTTCAATAATATGGCTGAATCCCGGGTTGTTCAGATCTTCCGGGGATTGAAAAACCTGGTTGGCCTTGTATACCGGATTTTCAACTTCCGTAACAAAATACTGCCGGCTTTCGCAAGAAAAGACAAAAAAAACAAGGGTTAATGTGGTTAAGATTGCTTTCATATCATTATTTTTATAATTCGTACCCAACAAATATATAAATTTATCCCTTACCCCGGGACAGGAGCTGCACCCATAAAAAACTGAATTTGATGAACCCAACCCGTTCCAACAAAGTAGTTTGCCTTCTCAGCCTGCTGATCTGTACTTTCTTTTTTTTGCAATCTCCGGCACAGATCCCCGACGGGATCATTACCATCAGACCGGTTGAAACAGATGAGCTCCTTGTCAACCCCGGAATCGGATTCACCACCTTCCAGATGTTCAATGGCGATAACCACCAGGCTAACCAGGATGTGCTCCGGGAGACTGACCTGGATCGGTACCGGAACAATGGGAGCGACCAGGAAAACATCCATCATCCTGCCACTTCACTGGCCTATTTCAGAGTACTCTGGAAAGTGATTGAACCCAGGCAGGGGGATTACCAGTGGGATTACCTGGATGAATTGCTGGATCTCGCCCGGGAGCACGGACAAACCCTGATGTTACGCATCTCCCCCTACAAGGGGAGACCCATTGATGATGTACCGGCCTGGTACCGTGAACTGGTTGGTGAAAAAAGAACATTTGATCATGTGAAATGGCCGGTGGATCCTGAAAATCCGCTTTATGCCGAACATTTTGGCAGGATGATCAGGGAGCTGGGGAGGCGTTATGACGGACATCCGGATCTTGAATGTGTGGATCTCTCATTTGTGGGCTGGGCCGGGGAAGGTGGCGGAACGGAGTTGCTGACCGATGAAACCATGCATAACCTTGTGGATCCCTATATTGAATCATTTAAGAAAACACCGCTGATCGTTTTACTGGCAGGAGCCGGGGCCAATGAATACATCACCTCAAAAGCAACAGTGGGCTGGAGGCAGGATTGCCTCGGAGATCTCGGGTTCTGGGCAGCTGAGCAGAACGGATGGACCCATATGTATGATTATTATCCCCAAACCATTGCCAGGTTTAACATGACCGATGCATGGAAGAAGGGACACGTGAGCTTTGAGATCTGCGGGACATTCCAGAATTGGAAAGATGCCCAGGGGTATGGTGCGGCCGAGGTGCAATATATCATCGATCAGAGTCTGAAATGGCATATCTCATCATTCAATGCCAAGTCGTCTAAGGTCCCGGAAGAGTGGGAGCCTATGATCAACGGGTGGCTTAAAAAAATGGGCTACAGGTTTGTGCTGAGGAAATTCAGCTATCCCGCTGTAGCAAGGATCAATGGAAAATTTCCCTTTCAAACCTGGTGGGAGAATAAGGGAGTGGCACCCTGTTATGGAAATTACAGAGTGACGATCAGGCTAGTCAATGGCCACCGGAAGATTGTTCTTCCGACAGAAGCGGATGTCAGGCAATGGCTCCCCGGGGATATAATCTATGAAGACGCGGTATTTATTCCCCGGGAGATCAGTCCAGGAACCTATGAGCTGCAGATAGGAATCCTTGATCCGATGTTATCGAAAATCCGCATCAAACTTGCCATAGAGGGAAGGACCCCGGATGGCTGGTATTCCCTGGGAGTGTTGGAGGTTAAATAGCCTGGAGCGAGGTATAGCCCGGCTGTTTTTTGGCTTTGTCAATCATAGCCAGCATATTCTCAAGCGGGACATCCCCCTCCACATCATGGGCCGGGGCAAAAATATACCCTCCCTCACTTCCCATTTTCAGCAGGCGCTCACATTCTTTCTGCACAACTTCCACAGATCCGTAGGGCAATATGCGCTGGGTTGATAGGCCCCCGTGAAAGGAGAGGCGGCCCCTGTAAGCGGGCAAAATGCTGTAGATATCCATTACTTCAGGCTGGAAGGGATTGAAGTTGTCAAGCCCGATCTCAATCAGCGGGTCAAAAAGTTCATCCACATCTCCGCAGGAGTGAATGAATACAAACTTCCCGGCATCTTTAACGACCTTAAAAATCCTGGCCAGGTAGGGTTTGATAAACTCCTGCCATAAATCAGGGCCCATGATCAGTCCGCGCTGTTGCCCCCAGTCGTCCCCCAGTTTTACAGCATCAATGTCAAATCTGAGGGCATGCCTGATCTGGGCAATGTTGTACTCACATATGGCATTCATTAATTCATGAACAAATTCAGGATGTATCGCAAAATCCATTAACAGGGGTTCCATGCCCCGCAGTGTCCATGCCCTTTCGTATAGTGAAAAACCGATCTCGAACATACGGAAGTGCTCAGGGTATTTTTCAAGCAAGGAGGGGATGTTCTTAAAATAAAGGTCAGCCAGGGGATCAGGGAAGGTATATCCCTTTAAGGTCGGCTCCGGCAGAACCTGCCCTTCAATGTTGCCTATATCTTTGTCGATAGAGCGGTCCCAGATGGCACCGAAATAGTCCTGGAACCGGTCATTGCCAATATCTTTAAAATACCCTATGTCGTCGCCCAGCAATACAATATGGTTGTCCGTGATATCCATTATATTTTCCGACTGGAAATAATCGAACAATTTTTGCTTTGCCTCCAGGGTGAACCCAAATTGCCAGGGAACATAGGGAGCTCTTTTATGTTCTAAAACGGTCCTTACAACTTCCCGCTTAGTCATTTCCTTTCATTACGTTATCATTATTTTCAAGAAGTGCTATAAAAATAGGAATTTGAGATATCAAAACCTTACGAAATAAGAATATTATTCTATTTTTGAAGTAGTTTCATATTATTCTAAACCCATTGTATGATGATGCAAAAATCTTTAATCAGGAATTTTTCACTCCTGGCGTTTCTGATTCTTTCAGCTGCTTTCTCCACTCTCCTTGCCCAGATCCCCGACCATGAGGTGGTGATCAGGCCGGTGGAGATTGATGATGTTCTAACCAATCCCGGTATGGGATTTATGACTTTCCAGCGTTTTAATGGCGATGACCTGAACGAGGGAAGCGGATGGACGGAGGGTTTTCCCATCGACTACCAGGATTTTAACGGGGATCTTACGAACCCTGATCATCCGGCTACCACCATCGCGTACTGGCGGATCTACTGGAAGTATATGGAACCCGAGCAGGGGGTTTATCGTTGGGATATGCTTGATCTGGCGCTGGAAACGGCCAGGTCAAGGGGACAAACCCTCCTGCTCAGAATAGCGCCCTACGGGACAGGCCCCGATAAGGATGTACCCGGCTGGTACCGTAAAATGGTGGGGCCGAATACGGAGTTTAAATACAACAACCCTGTGAATAAGTGGGCCGTTGATCCCGAAGATGAACGTTATGACCAGTATTTTGGAGGATTCATCAGGGCCATGGGAGAAAGATACGACGGTCATCCCGATCTGGAGGCTGTGGATCTCTCCATCGTAGGTGCATGGGGAGAAGGTGCGGGTTCCGAGTTGCTGAGTCAGCATACAAGGGAGGCCCTTGTCAACTCCTATACAGATGTTTTCAGGAAGACCCCCCTGATTGCACTCATGATGGACCGGGAGACCAATATGTATGCAAATTCGCAAATACCCGTTGGGTGGAGGGTTGATTGCATTGGAGACCTGGGGTTCTGGGCAGATGAGCAAAACGGCTGGACGCACATGTATGATTTTTACCCCCAGTCCATTATCGATTATAACATGAAGGATGACTGGAAAACATCGCCCCTCAGTTTTGAGATCTGTGGTACATTTCTTAACTGGAAAGAGAAACAGGGCTACGACCGGGACGATGTCAGGTACATTTTTGAAGAAACGCTGAAATGGCATATGTCCTCCTTCAATGCAAAATCTTCTCCCGTGCCTGAAGAGTGGAAAGACCTGGTGGACGACTGGTTGAAAAAGATGGGATACAGGTTTGTGCTGAGAAGATTCAGCTATCCGGATGAAGTAAAAATAAACGGCAAGCTCCCTTTTAAATCCTGGTGGGAAAATAATGGAGTGGCCCCCTGTTATAAGGATTTCACCCTGGCCATACGATTGAAATCAGGCGATCAGATGGCTGTATTGCCTACAGATGCAAATATCAGGGAGTGGATGCCCGGTGATAATGTCTGCGACGGCTCACTTTTCGTACCGGGCGATCTGCCATCCGGCACCTACCAGGTTCAGGTGGCCATTGTGGACCGGTGGAATTTTGAGTCCAGGGTGAAGCTGGCCATTGAGGGCAGGGGAGAAGACGGTTGGTATCAGCTGGGTCAGATTCAAATTACCGATTGATGAGAAAGGCTACAGAAGTATTTTTATTGTCGTATTGCTTTGATATAATATTATTATGACCTATATTTGATAAAAATAAATGAATAGTAAGCGAATTTGGCAGCAAAGACAACGTAACGTAATAAAAGTACAAAAGCACATAGATTTCAGTAGTAGTTTTAGGTTAGTCAGTCACAGGTTGACAAATAGCTCATGGGGTTTTCCCCTGTGAGCTATTTTTTACATTTAATTCAAATTATGAAAACATTTAAAAAGGGAATAGTGATTTCCATTGTCGCTGCGGTCACGTTTTTATCGTGTAACGGGCCCCGGAAAGATATGTATCAAAGTATGACCAAAATTGATGCCCATGCGCATATCCGGACAGAAGATCCTGCCATCATGGAATTCGCAAAAGAGCAGGGATTCAAATTCATTACCATCAATACCGGATCAGAAAGTCAGGAGCATATTGATAACCAGATGAGGGTTGCAAAACTTGTTAAAAACAGTTACCCGGACCGGATTTCTTATATCACAACCTTCCCGATGGAGAACTTTGAAGATCCAACCTGGGCTGAAGAGGTGATTTTACAACTGCAAAAGGATTTCGACGAAGGTGCGGTTGGTGTCAAGGCCTGGAAAGATATCGGAATGACCTTCCGTGACAGCCTTGGCAATTTTATATTTATTGATGATCCCAGGTTTGATCCCGTATTTGATTTTATCGCCGGTAAAGGGAAGACCTTCATAGGACATATTGGTGAGCCTAAAAACTGCTGGTTGCCCATCGATTCAATGACCGTCAATAATGATAAGCTTTATTTTGAGGAGAATCCCCAGTACCATATGTACCTGCATCCGGAGGATCCTTCCTATGAAAGGCTTGTGGAGTCGAGGGACCATGTGCTGGCCAAGCATCCCGATCTGAAGTTTGTGGGGGCCCATCTCGGAAGCCTGGAATGGGATGTGGATGAGCTGGCAGAACGTCTTGATCTCTATCCGAATTTCGCCGTGGATATGGCCGCCCGGGTTTGCCATTTCCAGGTTCAGGACAGGGAAAAGGTAAGGGAGTTTTTGATCAGGTACCAGGACAGGGTGCTTTATGCCACCGATATTGTGATATCCGAAGAGGATGATCTCCAGGAGAGGATCGCATGGCTTGAAAATGAATGGAAGTCAGACTGGACCTATTTTGCAACCGGTGAGTCCATGAATTCTCCGCACGTAGAGGGCACTTTCAAGGGATTGGACCTGGAGGAAGATGTGCTCAGAAAAATCTATTCTTCCAATGCGATGAATTGGTTCCCGGGATTATTTGAATAGCACAAACCAGTAACATTGAAATTTTACCGTGCGGCAGGAACACCTTCCCATATTACGGGAATACAGGGAAATTTATCATAAAAATCTCTCCGGTTCAGTGATTCCTTTCTGGGTTCACAAATCGCCTGACTGGACGCATGGTGGTACATTTTCATGCCTTGACCGGGAAGGAAACCTTTATGATACAAAAAAGTATGTCTGGCTGGTGGGCAGATCGGCCTGGATGTTTTCCCGTTTATTCAATGCGTTTGAAGCGAACCCGGATTATCTGAAGATGGCAAAGCTTGGGATTGATTTTTTACTCAGGTATGCCACGGATCACCAGGGTCGATACTATTTCTCCCTGACCAGGGAAGGGGAACCCTGGTTTTACCAGAGAAAGCCATACGGAGCCGTTTTTGCCATGCTGGCCTACCTGGAATACTTCAAATCCACAGGGGAGGCCTTCTATAAAGATACAGCTGTTGAACTATTCTGGAAAATTCAGCAGTGGATCCGGGATCCCGAAATTCTCGGGAGGCCGAGACTAAAGGGAGTTCCGGCCATGACTAATCTTGCCGATGTGATGGTAATGGCCGGAATGGCTGTTGAGCTGGCCGCAGTGGATGACGATCCCCGGTATAAGGAGATCATGGTGTCGGCATTAAAACAGTGCAAAACGCACTTCGATGCGGAACTGAATATTCTAATGGAGCATATCTCTCCGGATCCCGGGATCAATACCAGGCAATGGCCCGAGGGGCGTTTATTTAATCCCGGACACTCCATTGAGGTAGCATGGTTTATCATTCACATGCTGGATTTTGTGGAAGATCGTGAGATGTTTTCCATTGCACTGAAGGTGTTGGAAGGAAGTCTGAAACTGGGCTGGGACAACACCCATGGCGGAATCAGCTATTTCCTGGATGTGGAGGAGAAACCCACCCTGCAGCTGGAATCAGGTATGAAATTATGGTGGCCCCATACCGAAGCCATTTATGCACTGACACTGGCCTTCTGTAAGACAGAAGATCTCAAATGGCTCGACTGGCTCAAAAAGGTTCACGACTACACTTTTTCACATTTTGTCGACCCTGAATATGGTGAATGGTTCGGATATTGTGACAGGCAGGGAAACCTTTCTCATACATCCAAGGGAGGCAGTTACAAAGGCTTTTTTCATGTGCCCAGGGCTTTACTTTACAGCATCCGGGTCATCGACAAAACCCTTTCACAGGCATAAATAACAGATCATGACGCGCAGCCAAATCAATTTCGGTTACCTGGCCAGGATTTGTGCGGTTGCCTCCCTGGGCGGGTTGCTCTTTGGATTTGACACCGCCGTGATTTCAGGAACGGTTGGAATGGTGGAAAGCCAGTTCGGCCTGTCGAAACTTGAACTGGGGTGGTTTGCCAGTTCCGCCCTGGTGGGATGCATCTTGGGAGCGGCAATTGCGGGGGGATTGGGAGATAAGTATGGACGCAGACCGGTCCTGGTCCTTGCTGCCATATTATTCTTTCTGTCAGCACTGGGATGTGCCCTCTCCTCTACATTCACAATGCTCTTTTCTTTAAGACTATTGGGAGGAATCGGAGTGGGCTTAGCCTCGGTCATATCCCCTTTATATATTTCGGAATTCTCCCCGCCAAAATTAAGGGGTCGCCTGGTGGCGTTGTACCAGTTATCCATTGTAACGGGCATTTTGCTGGCCTATTTTTCCAACTGGATGTTGCAGCACTATTCTGAAATGCACACAGACCTTCAGGTGGGATCTGAGATGACCGGCAGAATTTTCAGGGAGGATCTATGGCGCGCCATGTTTGGGATGGAGATGATACCCTCTCTCTTTCTGCTGGGATTGCTCCCGTTTGTCCCCGAAAGTCCCAGGTGGCTGATTCAGGCAGGCCAAAGGGACCGGGGAAGTTTCCTGCTGGAAAGGATCAGTGGAGCAGCGGTGGCAGAAATGGAATATCAGGGGATCTTAAAATCCCTTCACGAGGAAGAAGGCAAAGTAAGGGAACTTTTTAAACCCGGTCTGCGGAGGGCCCTGATGGTTGCCATAGGTCTGTCGGTATTCGGACAGTTGACGGGAATCAATGCAGTGATCTATTATGGTCCGGAGATTCTTGAGCAGGCAGGTATTCAGTTTGAAAATGCGTTGCAATTTCAGACGATCCTGGGTGTGATTAACCTTGTATTTACAATCCTGGCTTTGTTATTGATCGACAGAACCGGGAGGCGCCCTTTATTGATCGGGGGTATGTCCCTGGTGGTTCTTACCCTGTTTATTGCAGGGGTGTTATTTATCTCGGATGTTCCGAACGGGGCATTCATTGTGATTGTACTGGGTGCATACATTGCCTGCGTGGCCTTTTCCATCTGTGCGGTGATATGGGTATTAACTTCTGAAATATTCCCCAACCGGGTCAGGGGAAGGGCCATGTCCATTGCGGCCTTCAGCAACTGGGGAACCAATACCATAGCGGCTTATTTATTTCCCTGGTATGTGGCCTCTTTCGGGATGCATACCGGCTTTTTCACATTCGGAGCCATCTGCCTGGTTGCCACCCTGTTTTTCTGGAAGTTCGTTCCGGAAACAAAGGGTAAAAGCCTGGAAGAGATTGAGAGGATCTTTCGTCCTACCTGAGGTATCCTCCAATTCCGGGAGTCTCCTCTGAAAGCGTGTAAACCGGATCTGAAAAAGCCGGTCCGCCTGTAATGGGGTCGTCCCCGGGTTTCAGGTGCGGATCCAGGTCTATGAAATGAAAGCCTCCAAGGCCTGCCGCAAAGTGCACTGCGCAGCCTAATGCCAGCCTGGTCTCCAGCATGCACCCGATCATCAGCTTTATTCCGGCACTCCTTGCAATCGCAGCGATATCAAGGGCTTCAACAATTCCGGATTTCATGAGTTTAATGTTGATGACATCGGCACATCCCGAGCGAACAATATTGATTGCGTCTGCGCTGGTAAATACCGATTCATCCGCACCCACAGGTACTGAGGTATGATCCTTTACAAACTTCATGCCCTGTAGATCCTGCATGGCGACAGGCTGTTCAAACAACAGGGGCCGGATATTATTTTCCCTGAGTACTTCAAGGAAATGTACTGCCTCCGCAGGGGAGTAGCCCTGGTTTGCATCGAGTGTGATTCCGCAGTGCGGAGCTCCCTCTTTAATGGCCAGGATTCTTTCCAGATCAGCGGAAAGGTTCTTACCCACTTTGGTCTTCAACACATTGTAACCTTTTGCTGCCAGTTTTGCAGCGTTGATCCTGGCCACTTCGGGGGTAACAATGTCCACCGTATAATCGGTTTCAAGGCGGTTTTCCATTCCACCCAAAAATTTATACAGGGGAAGGTTTAATGATTTGGTAAATGCATCCAGCATGGCCATTTCGATGGCACAACGCGCAGTAGCCTGGACCCGGAAAACGGTTTTTAAATGCATGGAAATCCTGCGGTATTCTGAAACATCCTTCCCGGTCAGGAACGCTTTGCAAGAATTCAGTGTAGCCAGAACAGTGGCCTGGTTTTCACCATTGATCGGTTCCAGGGGAGCAGCTTCTCCGAGTCCTTCGATACCATTTTCAAGTTTTAATCGGATCAATACATTTTCAATCTGGTATTTGGTACCGATGGATATTGAAAAAGGCTCATCCAGTTTGATATTTACAGCTTCAATATGGATCTGTTTAATTTGCAGGGGTTCCATGTGGCGATTTCCATTTTTTTAAGGTTTCCAATAACTCTTCAATTTGATCCGGTGTGTGGTTTACCGACACCGTAATCCTTACAATGAACTGATTCATTTTTACCGGATAACTGATACAGGGTGCAATAATGCCCTTCTTTTCCAGGTAGAGTGATAAATTCCTGGCCTGGTCGGGCGAATCGAAAAAAACAGGAATAATGGGAGTGGGAGCCTGATTGGTATGATAACCCGACCCGATGATTCCTCTCCGGATATCTCCGGCCTTTTTGTATAAGATGGGCCGGAGTTCAGGTTGTTGCCTGACCATCCGGATGGATGCGCATGCTGCCGAGACAAGCGGGGGGGGTAATGATGTGGAGCCCAGGCAGGTGGTGGATCGCTCCCTGATCAGGTTAATGATCTCCTGACCGGAGGAGATAAATCCTCCGTATACCCCCAGTGCCTTACTCATTGTTTCGGTCTGGTACAGATCCGGGGCATGCAGCAGGTTGAAATATTCAGGGGTCCCTTTCCCGGATTCACCGAGAACACCTGTCGCATGCGCATCATCGACGATCAGAAGCAAATTGTATTTGTGAGCCAGAGCGTATATTTCATCGATCGGACTGATCTCCCCGGTCAGCGCAAAGACACCTTCGGTGATGATCAGGGCAGGGTGATTTCTGTGTTTAATCAAAAGGTCTTCCAGGTGCTGCATATCACCATGCCTGAAGAAATGAATGTTTCTGATATCGCGGGGAATTCCGTCCAGGATGCTGGGATGAGAAGATTCATCAGTAAAAACAGTATTATACCGGTCTTTAAGTACCTGCAGAAGGATCCCGTTTCCCATGTATCCGGATGCAAATACAACGGAGTCCTCTTCATCCTTAAATGCGGAGAGCTCCTTTTCAAGTTCCAGGTGGATATCTGAGGTCCCTGTGGTGTGTCTTGCAGCTGCGAAATTCAGACCATATTGATCGATCGCCGTTTTGGCTGCCCTTTTAAGATTCGGATGACCGGCGAGCCCCAGGTAATTATTTCCGGCAAAAAAGGAATATTTTTTGTTGGATACCTCTAAATAGTTGCCTATTTCACTTTTTATTTGAAACCTCATCACTACTGATCAATGCTTGATTCTCAAAGTAAAAATAAGATAAATAAATATGAACATGTTGCAAAATCATTTTAATTAGTTTATTTTTAGTTCCATTACTTGAATGAAAGATAAATAATAAGGTTTAGAAAATTACTTTCAAATCACAGGTTTTAATTATAATTGCGGATTATTTTCGAGGATTGCATATCTGAAAGTTAAAAACTCAAACGAAGGAAATGGACCGATCATCAAACAAATCAACGGTATCGCGCAGGGCGAAGATATTGGAGGAGCTTGATTCAAAGGGTCAGGTTACCGTGAGTGACCTGAGTCAGAAGTTTAATATCAGCACTGTAACCATCCGGAATGACCTTGCCCATCTTGAAAAGCAAAACATGCTGATCAGGGCAAGGGGAGGAGCCATTAAGGTAAAGTATTACCGGCTGGAAGTCGATCCTTCAGTTTCCGAAAAACAAAAGGAGTTCCTTAAGGAAAAACAAAGAATTGCAAAAGCTGCCGTGAAGCTTATTGAGGATGGGGATACCATTGTGCTTGATTCCGGGTCAACCACCTCCGAAATCGCAAAGATTCTTGAGCCCTTCAGCAATCTTACAATCATTACGAATGCCCTTAATATTGCCAGCATTCTTTCGGAATATGAGGATTTCAATATCCTCATGTCGGGAGGCGTTCTGAGGAAGAGATCCCTGTCACTGATCGGTGCGCTTGCAGGGGAGAATTTTAAGAATTTCTACTGTGATAAATTGTTTCTTGGTGTGGACGGATTTGATACTTCCCACGGGCTTTCAACCCCGAACATTGAAGAAGCATATGTGAATTCGATCATGATCGGGATGGCTAAAAAAGTGATAGTGGTCACCGATTCGAGAAAATTCCTGAGAAGGCGGTTTGCTTTCATCGCCCCCATAACCAAGGTCCACACGGTGATCACAGATTCCGGAATCCCGGAAGAGGACAAGTCAAGATTAAAGAACCTGGGAATTGAATTGATCATTGTATAACTCCCTATGCTTAAGAAACCCTGGTTACTGTATGCCCTCATTACCACTCTGTTCTGGGGTGCATGGGGCGCTCTGATTGAGATTCCCGAGAAAGCCGGATTTCCGGCAACACTGGGTTATATCGTCTGGTCCCTCACGATGATTCCCTGTGCGCTGGTAGGACTGGCCATTATCAAGTGGAAGCTGGATCGTGACTGGCAATCCGTTTTGTATGGGATGACCATCGGTTTGCTGGGTGCGGGAGGGCAGCTGGCCCTGTTTCATGCACTGGTTGTGGGGCCTGCCTACCTTGTTTTTCCCATCATCTCCCTCTCTCCGGTGATCACCATTCTTTTATCCGTGATATTCCTGAAGGAGACCGCTTCAAAACGACACTGGATTGGAATCACGATGGCCCTTGGAGCCATCCTGCTGATGTCCCTGCAGAAACCCGACGACACAGTGGTGAAGGGTTATCTTTGGTTTGGCTTTGCGATCCTGGTTTTCATTGCGTGGGGAACCCAGGCCTTTTTCATGAAGAAGGCAAACACCCTCATGAAAGCCGAGAGTATCTTCTTTTATATGATGATCACCGGTATTCTGCTGACGCCCATCGCCTATTTCATGACCGACATGTCCCAGGAGATCAACTGGGGTTTCAGGGGTCCCGTTTTTGCGGCAATCATACATACCCTGAATTCAATAGGTGCGCTAATGCTTGTATATGCCATCCGGTACGGGAAGGTGATCATTGTATCACCGCTGACCAATGCCGTTGCACCGATGATTACCATCATTCTTTCCCTTGTGATTTACATGGTGATTCCTGGTCCCGCGATCATAGCCGGGATGGTGATTGCCATGATTTCCGTATACTTGCTGGCCGATTAAAAAGGCTATTATAGCCCTTATGATCCTGCCATGAGGTTATGAAAGGTATTATTATCATTTCGTTAAAAAAGAAATGTTATATAATATAATCGTAATTATATGAAATAATATCTTAAAAAAGAAAGCGAAAATATATAAGTATATTTGTTTAATTGGTAAACCGTGTTGCGTATGGAATATTTGGGTATTGATAGGGCTGAACTTGAAGAATTGGGAGGATTTCATACTGCTAAAGAGATCGTTAGTCAGCCTGAGATGTGGATGAAAACCTATAAAAAGGTGAGGAAGGAAAAGGATCAGTTATTACAATTTCTGGACAAGGCACTTGGGGAGGAAAACGCATATGTCATTTTAACCGGAGCCGGATCATCGGCTTTTATAGGGGAAGCATTGTCAGGATTTTATCAAAGGAAGTTGCAGGTAAGCACCAGGAGCATAGCCACGACTGATATCATCACCCATCCTGGTGATTATTTCATTCGTTCGAAGCCAACCCTGCTCATCTCTTTTGCAAGATCGGGTGATAGTCCCGAGAGCCTGGCAACGGTGAAACTGGCAAATTCCCATTGCGATCATCTTCATCAACTGATCATCACCTGTAATAAAAATGGAGTTTTAGCCCGAAAGTGTCCTGGCGATAACACCTATGTGTTTCTTTTGCCTGAAGAGACCAATGATATTTCGCTGGCCATGACAAGTTCATTCTCATCCATGTTGCTGACCGGGTTGATGATGCTGCATCTGCGGGAAATTGAAACCTTGTTGCCGGTCATCGAGAATATATGCAAGTGCGGAAACTACATCATCCATGAAAATCTTTCAAAACTTAAAGCAATTTCTGCTTTGAATTTTAAGAGGGCGGTTTTTCTGGGTTCGGGGCCCTTATTCGGGATTGCCCACGAATCGCATCTGAAGGTCCAGGAGCTATCCGATGGGAAGATCGTCGGAAAGTTCGATTCATTCCTGGGCTTCCGCCACGGACCAAGGGCAGTGGTGGATGACTTCACACTGGTTACCTATTTATTAGCCTTAAACGGCCAGGTGAAACAGTATGAGATTGATTTGATAAAATCAATCAGCGAAGCGCCCGACAAGGCCATCCATGTGTGTGTGGGGAACGATGTGGAAAAGCAGGGATTGAATGTGGATTATATCATCGACTACCCGGCATGCATATCTGACGTTCCCGGGGAATTCTTTTCTGTTTTTTGTATCATTCCCGCCCAGATCATTGGTTTTTTCAAATCCCTTGAATTTGGACTGAACCCGGACTCACCCTCAAAGGGAGGTTCAATTACCAGGGTGGTCCAGGGTGTGAAGATCTATTAGAATCGTCAGACCAGTCAAATCATCATTTTATGCGGATCCTCTTCCTCTCGCTCCTGTTTTTTGCTGTTGTATCTCCCCGCAGCGCATCGGCTCAATCCGCCCTGTTCAAAGCCGGGATATCCCTTATCCCCTATCCCCGGGAGGTCGTTCTGGGTGGCGAGGAGTTCGTTCCCGGCAGTTCGCTCTCCATTGTACTGGACCGCAATGCCAGTGAGGCGGACCGGTTTGCTGCCACGGAGATGGCCGCCGAGCTTCAGAAACAGTGGGGTATCCGTGCCGAAATCACCGATGCGCCATCCGGCCCGTCGATCATTCTGACCCGCAAAGGGGTTCCCAAAGAGATAAGCGGACTCTCTGAAAAAAAGGCCCGGCAGGCTTACCAGCTCACCACGGCAGCCCGCCAGGTGGTGATCAGGGCAAAAGGGGAACCGGGGCTATTCTATGGCACCCAGACCCTGTTGCAGATTCTTCAAAAAGGAGCGGAAGGTGCCTTTATTCCGGGAATGGAGATCACCGACTGGCCCGATATTCCCGAGCGGGCCTGTCACTATGATACCAAGCATCACCAGGACAAGCGGGAATATGTGGAGGGTTTTATCCGCGACCTGGCCCGCTATAAAATCAATATGCTGGTGTGGGAATGGGAGGATAAATTCGAATACCCCAGTCACCCCGAAATCGGTGCACCCGGCGCCTTCACTATGGAGGAGATGCAGGAGATCACCCGCTATGCCCAAAAATACCATGTACAGCTGGTCCCGCTTGTGCAGGGACTTGGCCATGTGAGCTATATCCTGAAATGGCCCCGGTACAGTCACCTGCGCGAGATCCCCGCCTCCAACTGGGAGTTTTGTCCCCTGAAAGAGGGCACCTATGCATTGCTCAATGACCTGTGGCAGGATGCCATTAAAGCCACACCCGGTTCGGAGTATATCCATATCGGCTCTGATGAAACTTATGAACTTGGCAAAGGCATTGAATGTGGCTGCAAGGCGGAGGTGGAGAGCAACGGCAGGCATGCACTGATGACCAGATTTGTCACCCGGAGCGCAAAACCCCTGATGAAGGAGGGCCGTACCGTTATGGCCTGGGGTGCTGAATATGAACCCGGAGCGAATATAAACCCTCCCCGGGGAATGGTTCTCAATGAATGGGCGGGAGATAGCCCAGGTAACCCCGTGAAAGTTAAGAAAACGGACTACGAAATATTTGTGTATGATCCGAACCCGGGAATAGAGCCCCTGTTTCTGCCATACTTTTACAGGTTAAGGGGCGAGGGTGAACAGGAGAGAGAGGTGGAGAATTGCCTTCAGAACTCTTACAAAGCTGTTTCCACGGCCTCCATATCCGGTGAATTCGATGGCATGATCAATACCTCATGGGATGATTCGGGACTGCATAACCAGATGTGGATGATGAGTTTCATCAATTCGGCCGAGTGGTCGTGGAGCGGGAGTCAACCGGGACTTGAGGAGTTCATCGATTCTTACTTCCTGAACTACTATGGCGATCAGGCTTCCGGTATGAGAGAGCTTTTTTTGCTGCTGAATAAAGCGGGGTACTATTATTATAAAACCTTTGAGCGCCGCGTCTGGCATTACGGCGACATCGGCAAGACCCATCTGCCCGATCTGCCCCGGGGCGACAACCTTGAGTATGATGAATACTGGAACCGGGAGTATGCGGCAAAAGTGGAGGAATCCCGCGAACAGCTCAGACAAATGGAACGCGCCCTTGAAATTATCCGGACCAACCAGGCTGCAGATATCAAACACCCTTACGACTTTGAGCTTTTCACAACCATTGCAGAACTGGTGAGCCACACCGCAAATACCTACCTGGCACTATCGGCCCTTGAGAGTGCCATCAAGGAAGCCCATAACCAGCGGTATCTCAGTTATGAGGCTACCTTCAAATCGCTCGGCGATGCAGCCGCGATCATTGAAACCAACCTGTCGGAAAGGGAAAAGGTGTATCAGAACCTGGTCACCATTTGGGAGAAGACAAGGCTGCCCAAGGGATACTCCACCCCCGGAAAGGAGTTCTTTCACGAGCAGGACCGGGCACGCCACTTCGCATTCCGGAGGGCCGACATGAGTTACCTTATCTATGATGAAGAGTTACTCGGACTGGAGAGCTACCTTGCAAAGCTATTGGAATATACGGAGTGGTTAAAAGAATATCTTGATTGACGCGTCCCTCCTGGGAAGGTTGTCTTCAAACCCTCATGGATCCCCAAATCACATCTGAACCGCACATTGTTAAAAATGGACAAAGTGACCTGCCTCGTTTAATTTTTGCTTAATTTCAACCATGTGAAATAGTCTCATCATAACCCAATGACATCATGAACAGAAACGTACAGAAATTTGCCAGGTGCCTGGGATTGCTCCTGCTGGTTTCGCTGGGATTAGCCCAGGTCTACGGCCAGGTCAGCGTGAGCGGAACAGTCACCTCCGCCGATGAAAACCTCCCGCTTCCCGGTGCCACCATTATCGAGTCGGGGACCACCAGCGGGGTGGTGTCGGACGTCGATGGAAATTTTACGATCACTGTTGCAGATCAAAATGCGATACTGGTCATCTCTTACGTCGGTTACCTGAAAATGGAGCTGCCGGTCGGTGCGCAGACCTTTATCAATGCAGCCCTGGAACAGGATTACATGAATATGGAAGAGGTTGTCGTCACGGCCTACTCCACCAAGACCAGGACCGAGATTTCCAGTGCAGTAGTCTCCCTTAAGGCCGAAGATATTAACCAGGTCACAGTGAACAGTGTGCAGGACATGCTGATCGGTAAGGTGGCAGGTGTTCAGGTACAGACTGTTTCGGGACAACCCGGGGAGGCCAGTGACATCCGGATCCGCGGAGTGGGTTCGGTCTTTTCTCCCCAGAAACCACTGGTGGTAGTGGATGGAATCATTGGCGGATCCTACAATCCCAATGACATTGCCAGTGTATCGGTGCTTAAGGATGCAGGAGCCACCGGTTTGTACGGTTCGGCGGCCGCTGCAGGGGTGATCCTGATCACAACCAAAAGCGGAACACCGGGTCAGTCAAAAATTACGGCCCAGATCAAGCGGGGGATCAAAACCCCCGAATTCGGCAACTTCCAGATGATGAATACCCGGCAGCTCTATGACTACCATAAGTCGCTCTATTCCCCGGCACTGTTTCCAATTGCACGGCCCGACAGCCTGTTGAATTATGATTACGACTGGCTGAACAATACCTACCGGCAGTCGAATATCACCACCGTCAACCTTTCAGCCCTGGGAGGCAGCGAAAAGACAAACTACTACCTGGGAGTGGATTATATGAATGACCAGGGAACCCTCAGGGGGACCTCCTACGAACGGTTGAGCATGCGGTCGAATGTGAAGTACCAGCTGAACAACCGTGTAAACATCGGAACCAATATCGTATTCAATTACAACGAGGGAACTTATGCCAACTGGAATATGGCAGAGGGATCCTACAGGCTTCAGCACTGGGACCAGCCGGTGGATGCCAATGGCGAACTGATCTACGATGTACAGGAAGCAGGCTGGCTCTCCAACCTGATCAGCAATCCCTACCACTCGGAGCAGTACAACAGGGAAGGCTCCTATTCCCTCGACGGATCGGCCAATGTTACCCTGGGTATCAGGATTTTCGACTGGCTTAAAATTGACTCATGGACTACCGTCGGGATGGGTTACGGAAAATATGAAGCCATCTACTCTCCCAAATCATACGAGGGAGCCAGCGACAACGGAAGGATCTCCAACGATATCTACCTGGATCGCTCGATCGGCAATACATCGCTGCTGAAATTTAACAAGGATTTCGGTAAGCACGGGATCGACGGACTGGTTGGGATTGAGGCAGGAAGCTACCGGAGCGAACAGCAGATCGGAGGGGAAGCGGTCGGATTCCTGCACGGACAGGAAGTGATGGGTGTGGCCGGATCCCAGGTAGCGCCATCGGGGACCATCATCGAATCGAGGGGCGTGTCCCTCCTTTCCCAGCTGAATTACAACTATAGCAAGAAGTATTTTGCCACGGTCTCCTACCGGCGTGACGGCAATTCAAAATTTGCACCCACTGAAAAGTACGCAACGTTCTTCACCTATGCCGCATCTTGGCTGATCAGTAACGAGGATTTTCTTAAGAACGCGGAGTTTATCCACTACCTGAAACTCAGGGCCAGCTATGGTGCAGTGGGGAACTCATCTTTCCCCGACAACTCCTACTACCCCTATTTCCCATCCTTCACCGCAGCCGGGGTCTATAACGGACAGTCCTCCTATTTCCCGGAGGTGCCGGGGAATTACGACCTTACCTGGGAGACCAGTAACCCCCTGAATATCGGGATCGATTTTGGGTTCCTGCAGCGGGTGGAGGTGAATATCGATTTTTATGACACGAAGACCAGGGACCTGCTGTTCCAGAATCCGCTGCCCTCCTCCAAGGGCTACGTGTACCAGTGGGCCAATGTGGGTGAGATCCAGAATACGGGGATCGAGCTGGCCGTGAATGCCATGGCCATCCGGACCCCCGAATTTACCTGGAGCATCAACTTTAATATATCCTCCAATACCAACAAATTACTGGCCCTTTCCGATAAGGAGTCGGTGACCGAGATGGTGATCAGCAGGGGTGATGTCAGCCAGATCCTGACCGTAGGCGGGGGTGCCTTCGACTGGTACATGCCCAAATGGCTCGGTGTGGATCCCGACAACGGGGAGCCCCTCTGGGAAGATATTATCTATGATGAAAACGGAAATGAGACAGACCGCGTGGCCACCAATATATACACCGATGCGGCGCAGGATTACCAGGTGATGGGTTCACCCTTCCCCGATTTCTCCGGAGGATTCGGAACCCTGCTCACCTACAGGGGAATTTCGCTCAATGCAGCCTTCTCCTACTCGGTGGGGAACCTGATCTACCACTCCAGCAGGCAGGAGTTTGACAACGACGGAGAGAATATTTCGGTCAACGGCATGGTCCTTCAGGATGGCTGGTCGCGCTGGGAGAACCCCGGTGATGATGCAACCCACCCTGAGCCGGTTTACGGCGGGAACCTTAATTCAAATAAGTACTCTTCCAGGTACCTGGAGGATGGCAGTTACCTGAGGCTCCGCAATATCACCCTGGCCTATAACCTGCCCCAGAAGTTTGCCCAGAAGATCAGGATGCAGAACCTGAGGCTCTCTTTCAGCGTGGATAACCTTTTCACCTTTACCAAATACTCCGGTGCCGATCCCGATGTGCCCCTCTACATGGGAGCATGGACCCTGCCCGGCACCCAGGCTTTCAAATATCCCATCAACAAGCAGTTCCTGCTGGGTTTGGAATTTAGCTTCTAATTGAATAAAGAGATACAACGATGAAAAAGATAGCATACAAAACAGGCGTTCTCCTGCTGGTCACACTGGCAGGATTCCTTTCGGGTTGTGAGGATTACCTGGATCTCAAACCTTATGATGCATTAACGGCCGACCAGCTTTTGATGGATGAGGCGGGGGTGCAGGGGCTTGCCAACGGCTCATTGAGAATGATGAAGGACCAGCTGGGAGATGAGGCAAATAATGTCTACGTGAGGGTACTCTTTCAGACCACCGCATTCCCTTCAGACGATGTCCTGATCGTTAAAAGTACCACCGATCCGCTGTGGCTCTCCTTTAACAGGGCACATATCCTTTCGCAGGATAACACCTCTTACTTATGGGCCACCGGGTACAAGATTATTCTGAACTGCAACCAGGTGATCAACAATGCAGTGATCGACGGGAACACCTCCGATGCATCCCGGCAATATATTGGCGAAACTTACATGTACCGGGGAATGGTCTTCTTTGACCTGGCACGTCTCTTCTCCTACCCGCCATCGCACGGATTGGGTAACGACGGGGTGATCCTGCGGACCACTCTCGAGGGAGAGGATGCCAAGGCCAGGGCCACGGTGGGGGAGACCTACAGGCAGATCATCAACGACCTGTGGACAGGGGCCAACCTGATGACCAGCCGTGCCACCGACGGGATCAAATATGGAAACAGGGCTGCCGCACTGGGGTACCTCTCCAGGGCCTATTTGTTCACCGAACAGTACGATTCGGTTGTAGCCGTAGCCAGTATGGTGCTGGAAGATGGGATGCTGGAGCCAAGGGAAACCTACATCGATGCCCTGCACAATACAGCCACCTGCCAGGAGGCCCTGTTTATTCTCTATCATGACGATACCGAAAACCGTGGTTCGGGTGCCATTGGTTCCATGTACAACGGCGACGGTGGCTGGGGAGAGGTTTTCCCGTCACCGCCTTACCGGGAACTTGTATCAAAGTATCCCCACGATGTGCGGAACCAGTTGTTGGATACGGTATTCAATGAGAACGGGGAAACGGTTAAATACCAGGGTACCCCCTATGAGCGGATCTACATGACCAAGTTCTCCTACCAGAACGGGATTCCCACTGCCCATTCTCCCATTTTCATGCGCCTCTCGGAGGTGTTGCTGAACAGGGCCGAGGCTTACGCGCACCAGGGCATGAATGACCTGGCCCTGGCCGATGTGAATGCCATCAGGGAGCGGGCCGGACTCTCGGGCGATGAGCTGATCACCACCGGGAACCTGGCTGCCCACGGTTTTGCCACCGTGCTTGAGGCAGTCCTTAATGAGCGCAGGCTTGAGCTCTCCTTCGAGGGACACCGCCGCGATGATCTGATGCGTAACAAGATCAACCTGGACCGATCCTACAGCTCGGCGCAGAATGTGAACGGCCTGGCCGATGTATATCCATTCGACGGACCAAGACAGATCTATTATATCCCCGCTTCTCAGGAGATCGCTTACAATCCGCTCTGTAACCAGAACGACTAGAGGGGAGGAACCTTATGTGTATACCCAGGCTGATGATCATGACCATGATGTTCATGGTGACGGCGATGCTTCATTCACAGGATTTTACAGATCTTTTTCCCGATGATCTGATCACAGATGTTCAACCCATGACAGGCATGGTTTACTGGGATAATTCGAGCGATCACAATACGGATGTGATCTCACTGGAGTTCTCCTACATGCTTTTTGATCATGTGGTGAAAGACAGCGGGGTGTACAACTGGGATGAGGTGGAAAGCAAACTCAGCGCCATTGCCTCAAGAAATCACCAGGCCATTTTCCGGTTCCGCTATGTGTATCCGGGTTATGAAACTTCGGTGCCCGATTACATCCTGAAAAGAGATGATTATCATGAAACCGTCGGCAAATCGGAGGGAAAGGAGACCCATTTTCCGGACTGGACCAATGAGGAACTCAAAAGGTTTACCCTCGAATTTTACACCAGGTTTGCTGAAAGATATGATGACGATCCCAGGCTGGCTTTTATCCAGGTGGGTTTTGGATTGTGGGCTGAATATCATATCTATGACGGTCCGTTTATCCTGGGAAAAACATTTCCGGATAAGGCGTTCCAGGAAGAATTTTTCCACCACCTGGATACCACCTTTAAGCATATTCCATGGAGCATCTCCGTGGATGCAGCCGATGAAACCTATACTCCCTTTGTGGCGAAACCGGAGTTGAAAAATATCCGCTTTGGCCTTTTTGATGACTCCTTTATGCATGAGCATCACAGCGAGTGGAATGAATTGGAGTGGAACTTTTTCGGTCGTGAGCGATACCGCCTGTCGCCCGCAGGGGGCGAGTTCAGCTATTACTCCAATTATGACCAGGCCCATGTGCTGGACTATCCCGATGGTCCGTACGGTACTCCCTTTGAAACATGGGCCAGGAATTTTCATATCACCTATATGCTGGCCAATGACCAGCCCAGGTACCAGTCACAGGAAAGGATCAAACAGGCAAGCATGGCTGCCGGGTACCGGTTTAAGATAGTCTCGCTCCGCTCGGCCACCGATACGTCGGTTTTCCGGGTCACCAACGTGGGTGTGGCACCCTTTTACTACGATGCCTGGTTTGCAGTGGGCGGCGTGAGGGCGAAGCAGTCATTGAAGCTGCTTTCACCGGGCGATACGATACTGTTCGGGATTGCGGCAGGGGCCATTGGCGCTGAGATCACCATCCAGTCGGACAGGCTGGTGGAGGGACAGGTGATCCAGTTTTACGGAACGCAGCAGTTAACCGGCATCGGGGAGACCCACCCTCACCCTGCCGGGGTTGGGGTACCCTATCCCAATCCAATCCAGAGGGGAGAGGTGATCTTCCTGGAGAGCGGCAACGGCTTAACGAGTGTGAAGTATGAGGTGTATGACAGCCAGGGCCGGGTGGCCCTAAGCGGGAGTTCGGCTCCCGGGTTGGTGGCCATCTGCACCTCTCCCCTCGGCCAGGGTATCTACCTTTTGAAGATCAGGCAGAACGAGGAGTCCGCCGTGAACCGCTTCATGATCTTATAACACCACCAGGGGACTGGCTGTGACCTGATTTCCCTGGTAAAGGGTGATGAGGTGCAGGCCTGGCTGGAAAAGCTGCCTGTCAACCTGCAGCGTTCTCTGGCGGGTTGAAGTACCGAATATGCGGACACCCGTGACGGTGGTGATGACCACCTTCTTCCCTGAATGGTCAGGAAAATGAATGGTCAGATCGCTATGATCCAGCGGATTCGGGTAGAATTCAAGAAGACCGGTCCGGGGCGTTTGAACGGAGACACCCAGGGTGGCTGCCCGTGCACTGTCGGACCAGGGTGAAGATCCGTAGTCATTAACCGCCCTGATGATATAGCTGTACCAGGTTCCCCTTGAGGCACTTTGATCGGTATAGCTTTCCACATCTGGTGTAAGTGTTGCAAGAGGCTCCCAGATATTGGTCTCACCACTGGAACGCATGATTTCAAACCCGGTTTCATCGTCCGATCCATCCACCCAGCTCAGGGAAATTTCTGTCTCCGAAACGGTGGCCGCTTCCAGTTCCAAAGGTGCCACGGGCAGTGTGCCTTCGCCACCGCTTCCCACGGTGATGGCATGATTCAGCATATTGATACCCTGAACCTCGTCCCAGGTACCCGCGTTGGCCAGCCGGATGGAGTAAGCCGGGTGGGTGGCCAGAAGGGGATCCTTATCGGCAAAACGCAGTGCCAGGCTGTAGTTGCCACCGGCCAGCTGGGCAGGAACCGTTACGCTTCCCTCAGCCAGGATCTCCCCGGGAAGCCAGAAACGGATGTCGTCACTGCTCCCGCGGTAATCAAGGATGGTCTTTTCACCGCTGTCAAGATGGGTCAGCACCACCTGGATGGGTTTGTACTGGGTGGGAGCTGCATATCCCAGGTTAATGAAGGTAAAGGAGAGGGGCAGATCCGACCCCGCACCGGCAGAAACAGGGAGGGTGGCGGATACCAGGTGGATGCGGTAACCCATGGCGATATTAATCTCCCCGTAGCAATCCTGGTCGATCCACTTGTCGTAAACATCCCTGTTATAGTCCCGGTTCAGGTAGGTCCAGTGCAGTTCGGTCATGCGGGGGACCCCGTTCACACAATCGCTGTAAGTGTTAGATGCATCGCAGGTTTCGCCGCCGGTGATGGTATATTTGGTGGTTTCGGAAAGGTAGGCCAGGTCCTTTTCCAGGTTGCCATAGGTGCCGTAATCGGAAGCATCCGCCAGGAAACAATCGTTGTGATGACCGGTGCGGGATTTTAGCGAACCGTCGAACGCTTCGGCTTCGGTGATGGGATCGGTGGTTCCGGTTATATTCCTCATGATGGCCGGGGTGCGCCCCTGTACTGAAACATGTTCCGGGAGGACAGCCAGCAATTTCTCCACCAGGATCCTACGGTTCTGCTGGTCCGTAGCGGTGGGATAATACCCGTTTCCGGCAAAATTCTTTGTATAATACCACTCCCCCCAGGCCCCGATAAAGCCGGCCTGGACCCCGGCGATTACATCCCCGTTGGCCATGAGAACATCGCCGAGGGATTCGATGTGGGAGAATACCTTTTCCGGAGTGGCATCCCATACTTCGGCTCTTTGCGATGCGCTGTAGGCAAAGCGCACAATGCATTTCACCCCGGCCGACCGGATCGAGTCAAAGTCATGCTGCATCCACTCCAGGTACTCCTGGCTCACCGAATCCTCCTCCAGGAATGGATGCAGGTAGAAGAGCCTCAGTATCAGAGTTATCTTATCCTCTACCCGGTACCTGAGCATCTCACTGGCCTTCAACGGCCTGTAGGTGGTCCCCATACTGGTCCCTCCCGAATAGCTGTAATAATCATCGTACCAGCCCCTCTCGGGATTGGCGATCACTTCCGAGGTGGACCGGTATTTCAGTGTGGTGGTCTGACCCGGCATTGTTGCGCTTATCACAAGCAGGAGGGCCATCGGGAGATATGTTATTACAGTTTTCATAAGATTCAGGATTCAGTGTGTACTTCCATATAATTATCTAAATATTCCTTCGGAGCGTCAGGGAACCATCTTCGTTCAGCTCCTGCCGGCAGGCCCAGCGAACCGGGTAACGCCTGGTTTTGATCTCGATTTCGGCCGAAATCTTCAGCCCCTCCCAGGCTGTATTTGCCGGCAGGGTGAATGCAGCCTGCCTGACTTTCCCCGGAAGGGGGTAGCCCGGATCGAGACTGCCTCCGGTGAGAAGCTCTCCCTTGCTGTTTTTAACATTAATCCTTAATGCCCCCGGCACCCCGGCTATTCCGTCGTTGACAAATCCGGCGATAAGGGTGGGGTAGCCCTCCTGCTCGTATACCCAGATCCAGGATGGTCTCACCCGGTAACCGATGTTTACAGAGAGTGTATCGAGAGGTTCTTTAAACTGTGTGTAGGAGTCATTCAGGTGACCGGCAGAGATCTGATGCCAGTTCCAAAGGGAGAAATAGTGGGGTGATACATCAAAGGCGTGGCGGATGATGTTCTCCGAGCGACTGATCCCTTCCTGCATCCGCAGGTTTTCGGGACCCCCGAACGAGATCCCGTTTTCCACCAGGGCGCCTGCCCATGGCGGCCGGTTGCTCAGCGCATCGATCTGTTCGTTTTCAATGAAGATTGTGTCGGTACGAAGCCAGTTGTGACTCCGGATGGTCCGGTCGAGCACCTCGGAGTTTCCCACATGGCTGTAATCGGGCTGGGTATTGGTCAGCAGGGGCGTTTTGTCCCAGTTGCGCGCCTGGTGTTCGAAAAGTGCAATGGAAGTCTTCTCGGCGGTATGGTAATCGGGAAACGGATTTCCTTCGAAGGGCCAGGTGTGACCCTCTCCCCAGAAGCCGTACATATAGGTATCCACGAATTCCACCAGCTCGTGGCCGTTATAGAGGTCCGAAAGCAGGTCATCCAGCTCTTTGAAAGCACTCATGAATTCGGGATGGTCGTACCTTGGGGCCCAGTGTACCTTGCCCGGGATCCCGATTTCATCGGTCAGGCCCAGCTTCACGAACGGGATTTTTTCCGCCACGAAATCGGGAACCGAATGGGGACCGATAACCGGACTCATGAGTTGGATGCGCAATCCCACCCGCTTTTTGTATTTCCGGGCCATATCAAAGGTTATTTTCCAGTGATCCGGAAAATCCAGCCTGCCCGGCTGCTTCTGGATATCCCTCCAGTCGACCCGCAAATAAAGTTTATCCCCCGGCGGGAACCCGGCCAGCTTGTCAATGGAGGTTTCCAGGGCCTCACCCTCCACACGGGGCGGACCCGCCTCATCGCAGATGTAGGTAACCAGTCCCATTCCCATGTTGGGAACGGCCGTTCCGGATGGTGTGGTGGCCATGACCACTTCCGCACCCGGGGCGGTGGCATCGGGACCATAGGCTGTAAAGGGACCCTGGTTCAGCCGGTCGGTAATGGAGGGAGGCGGGCCAAAATCATGGTGGTCCCAGTTGTGGGGGGGGACCCTGATTCCTGCCATTAATCCTGCCAGTCCACCTGCCTTTATAAAGGATCTGCGTTTCATAGGTATAAAAGACTGCAGTTTATGTCATAATAAAAATGCCACCCGCTTTCACGGGCAGCATTTTTAGTTTTTCATTCAGTGACGTGCTTATTGAAAGCTGAACATTTTCACATCCAGTGTCGGTTCGGCCATAATGGGAGGCAGCGATCCGCAGGTGGCCGACCAGTCGGCCGGCTGCATCCAGAAATAGATCCCGATTTCATCGCCTACCACCGGGTTTTTCATCAGTGAAGTTTCGATGGCAAACTCAATCTCAGTTTCGGCGATGACGCCTGATGTTTCGGAGATGTCCCCATTATCCGGGTCATTTGTGATGTCATTCACCCAAGGCCAGTCCTGGACTCCGGGATCGGAACTCCATCCATAGGTTCCGGCCCATGAATCAAGCGCGTAAAATTCAAACTGATACTCTGATCCGTTTGAATGATAATCCAGGGGTGTTTTCCAGCCGGTGACGGTATCACCATCGGCGTTGATCATGATCTGGATCACGGGAAAATCGGCATTTATCGTACCTTTCAGGTAGATGTAAATTTTGGAACCGGCAGCGTCGGAGGTTACCTTGGCCTCGGTGAGCGTACCTGATGCCTCCCCGTAACCACTGTAAAGGCTTTCAACCTCTGCCCAGTCGCCAAAACTGCCATCAATGGCAATGGCGGGCCACTCTTTCACAACCGAAATGGTGGTTTTTTTGATCTCTGAACCATCCGAGTTGGTGGCTGTCAGACGAACATCATAGTCACCGTAAGCAGCATAGGTATGCACGGGGTTTTCGTCAGTCGAAGTTTCTCCATCGTCAAAGTCCCATGAATAGGAGCTGGCATCCGCGGAGGTATTGGTAAAAGTCACTGTCTTGTCATCAATCTGAAAAGTGAAATCAGGGGTTGGTATGACAGGGTCTTCAGAGCATGAAACAATGGTAAAAACAGCAATAACAATTGCTGTCACGGCTACAAAAGCGATTCGATTCTTTTTCATGTGCAATGGTTTGTGGTTTTAAATTAATTCATCCTTTTAAATGGATCATAGCATGTGCATCATTTGAAAGGGTATACACATAACAACAAATAGCCCGAGAATGTTGTCTCAATGATTGGATCATTCCCTCCAAAAATAGCAATCTCCTCATTGTTTACATAATCAACTGCCTGGTAATCAATTGCCTCATCCAATCCCCTGAGGGTAATACTGCCTGTCCAGTTCTCATCAAAAAATGCATAAAAGAGGGTATCTCCCTTGGCGATAACATGGGTTTCGGGTCTGTCATAACCAATGTCGTATAACGCTCCGAGGTATTCCTCCCTGGAGAGCATTTTCTCATGGTAAAGGCTGAACCATTTTTTCCAGCTCCTCTCTTTTTCAGGGGTGAGTAACTGACTTTCCTGCTGGTTAGGGTTGTCGGCAGGCCAGGTGAACTTGGTTCCCAGGACGGCTCCGATGCCAAAAGAGGAGGCAAAGTCGGTCCCCCCGTCACTCAGCTCCACATGATCTCCATAATAGGCCGTTTGGGGCATGATCGCCTTGTAGGTTTTCCCCTTGAGCCTGATCTGCCAGCTGCTGGTGGGATCGGAGGAGACCACCTGGTTGGTGTAGGGCATGTTGTAAAAGGACATGCAGGTGCCGCACGGACAGTTTTCGATCACTGCATGGGGTCGCTTTTCCCTGGCGGCATCATAGACCGATTTGAAGAATTGTGGAAGCATTTCGATCGATTTTTCGGGATACTCCAGCGGGCGTTCCCAGTTAAAGTCGGGCGGTACCGCGTTCATGTGCTGCCCGTCCATTTTCAATCCGTCGAATCCCCACTGGTCGAAAAACATATCCAGGGTTTCCATGGTATGCTCCATGGTTGCATCGCTGGCAGGTGAGAGGTAGTAGCTGTCCCACCACGTAATGTACTGGGGTGCCCCGGCTTCATTGATCAGCAGGGCTTCGGGATAGTCTTCCAGTACCTTGCTACCCGGATCGGCTGCCAGGGGTGCCCACCAGAGTTTTGCCTTCAGGCCCTGACCGTGGATGGCGTCCACCATTTTTTTCATATCCGCCGATCCCCCGGGAAACCTCCGGGTATCCACCCGCCAGTCGCCTTCGGCAACCTGGAACCCATCATCAATTACAGCCCACCTGATGCCCAGTTCCTTTACCTTTGGCAGGGTCTGGATAATATCAGACATGGTGAATTTTCTCTCATAGCCCCAACCGCACCAGACGCTTTCAAAGGCCGCCTCTTCAGATTCGGCGAATCTGATCCCCTTTGCCTGCATCAGCCTGGAGTATTCCCGCAGGGTTGTGTAATAATCGCCCGTGTGAACAGAAACGAAAGTATGCAGGGTATTCAGTGTATCGCCCAACCCCAGTTCAACCGGCAGGTTGTATTTTTTCCGGATGCCCAGTCGGGCGTAACCCGAGTACTGGTCAAAATCCACCGGAAGTGAGATCTCTTTCGGCACCATTTCCAGGTGGCCTACCGCCACTCCCCCGTCCTTCCTCCACAGATCGGTCACCGGGATCCCTCCCCCGTAATCGGACTGGTTCATGCCCATAAAATTCTCCTGGTAAAATCCGGGCTCCAGGGGCAACACCCAGTCGGCCCGCCCGGCCGATGAACTCCCCTGGAAACTCCAGAATCCGGGATCCATCTCCTGCGCCCTGGGTTCATATGCATGATTTTCCCACCCAAGTACCCTGATGCTTTGGAGGCCGCAATTCACATAGCTCACTCTGAAAAGCACCACATCGGGGAAATCCTTAAAGGTTTGAGCAGAAATCATCTTTTGCAGGCAAACCTCATCCATTTTGGCAAAACCTGTGATCCGGGTTTCCGTCCCACTTCCGAAGGGTCCCTCCACTGGCATTGTTACTGTTTCGGTGACTTTAAATTTGGCGGTGGTGAAGTTTTTGGTTTCCAGGGATTCCGTCAACCGGAACTCCTCCTGAAAGGGGGCGGTTCCGGGATCCAGGGAGTTGACCCTGCTATACATGTTTTTGTCAAATTCAATCTGCACGTCACCACTGGTAATCACTACCTTATTGTCGCAGGAAACAAGGCCCGTCCAGGCCGCCATGACCAGCAGAATCCATGCCCGGTTTTTGAATCTCATCCTAAAGTGAATTCATGAGTTTGACTGCGTTCGTGTGGTAAACCTGTTCCAGTACTTCGCCGGGGAGGTCAAAACCATTAAGGGGCCAGTGGTATCCAAACTGGTCGTTCTCGTAAAAGTGTTCATCGGCCGACTCCAGGATGCGGAAAGTGATCCTGTACATCTCCGGGTTTATACCCATATCGGTTCCATAGAGCAGCCTCCCCTGGTACTTCTCATAGAAAGCCCTTACATGCCGGGGGATGGGTGCAGTTTCAGCATAACGGGCAGAGATATCAGCCCAAAGGTTTGAATGTTTATCAAGCATGGTGCCCAGGATCGAAAGGTCATAGGAGCAGTTGGCAAAGTGACATGCAATAAAGGTGGTATTCGGGTTCTGGGCAGCCACATTATCCAGTGTAGCCATCAGCTCCTGGTGGTTCAGGATATTCTCCTTCGAAAGATCAATCCGCCACGTCCATGCATTCATCAAACCGTCGTTGGTGGAATCCATGGCCGCGTACATCCAGATGGGGTCGGCCACATGGATGTTAACGGGCATCCCCAGTTCGGCGCACCTTTTCCAGATAGGCCTTAAGGCGGGATCATCCATATGGAGGCCATAGGCAGCAGTGGGTTGTGAATAATAGAGCCCCTCGCCTTTGTCCCCCAGCTCGCCCACACCCTTTGCACCCAGTGCATGGCATCTTTCCAGCTCCTTGATCGCGTGATCGGTCCATTGAGGGTCCGAGTCATATCCTGTATAATCGAGGCCGCACCAAATTTCAAACTGTTCGGGGTACATGGAATACTTCTCCGCCACGGTATCAAATCCCACACCGGTCTCAGCAGAGAGAATCACCGTTTTTGCAATTCCGCACCTTTGCATGGTCTCCACCCAGGTGTCGACCTCCTCCCGGGTTCTTGCATAATCGTGTGAATGCATGTCGGTTACGGGGAAGGCAGCCTTCTCCAGGCGGGTGACGGGGATGTTGTAAAGCGACACAGGCCGGTAATCGGCCAGTGCCAGCTTCTGAATAGCGGGTGTGGTTGCAGTACTGTCGGTGGTTGCAGTACTGTCGAAGTTCCGTCGGAGGTTGCAGTTCTGTCGGTCCCGGTGGTACAGGAGGCCAGTACCATTAGGAGCAGCAAATAGAATTTGTTTGTCATCTGTATCTTTGATTTATGGTTCGATTACCTTTAATTTATTCAGGATCAGTTCCCTCGCTGCTTCCGTTGCCCTGGGAAATACGATTCGCAGGTCGATTTCATCGGTGGACATGAGGTCTGATTTCAGTTTTGTCATGAAGGCATTTTTGGTCTCGGTGGCCAGGTTGATCTTGGTGATGCCGTTGCGGATGGCCAGCACAAGGCTGCTGTCCGGGACACCTGAACTTCCATGAAGCACCAGCGGGGTTTCAATGGTATCCCGTATCCTTGCCAGCAATTCAAGATCCAGTTTGGGTTCCTGTTTATAGAACCCGTGGGCTGTGCCGATGGATACGGCCAGCGCATTCACCCCGGTCTCCCGGGTGAACCGTCTGGCATCTTCGGGCTGGGTGAACCCCGAATGCAGCTGCTGCTGATTCAGTTTGGCAATATAACCCAGTTCGGCCTCCACGTTTGCTCCATACGACCGGGCAAGGCTGACCGCAAGGGCCGATAGCCTGATGTTCTCCTCCATGGGCTTCTCGCTGGCATCGATCATCACCGAATCAAATCCGGCATCCAGGCACCTTTGCACCAGGTCGATACTGTTGCCATGGTCCAGGTGCAGCCACCCCTCCACTCCCGATTCCTCCAGGGCTGTTTTTGCCATCTTCACAGCCATCTCCAGGCCGATATAGTTTATGGAGCTTTCCGAAAGCTGCAGGATGATCGGTGCGCCGGCATCGCCTGCTCCACCGACGATGGCCTGGAGGGTCTCCAGGTTGTAGAAGTTGGCGGCCAGTATCGCTTTCCTCTGCCTCCGGAGCTCGATCAGCTTATTTTGAAGTTTCATGGGAAAGGTTGAAGTTAAATTGTTCCAGGGCAACCTTTTTTATGTGGCCGGGCGATTGAAATGCCGATGTTCCCCCTGCCGCTGTGGTGTTGATGGCCCCGGTCAGGGCTGCAAATTCAAGGCATTTGGGGAGCGGTTTATGCCGGGTGAAGTAACAGATGAATCCCGAGTTAAAGCTGTCGCCGGCACCGATGGCATCCACCACCGACCGGTTCAGAAATGCGGGCTGGGGAACCAGCCTGGTGCCGTCCCACATGGTGGCTCCCTTTACCCCGTTCTTCACCACCACCACGTTGCAGAAAGGCCGGATGGCTGCAAGGCCCTCTTCAATGGAGGCGCACCCGGTAAACTGTTCCAGCTCCGTGGCGTTGGGGAGAAAAATATCCACAAATGGCAAAAGGCCCTTCAGGTCAATATCCCACTTTTCGTGGGGGTCCCATTGGGGATCAAAGGATGTGGTGAGTCCGGCCTCCCTGGCCCTTCGAAAGAGCGTGATTATGTCTCTCTTCAGCCCCGGCTGCAGGAAGATCGAGCTTACATGCAGATGAGAGGCCGATTGAAGGGCCTCATCGCCGATATCACCGATGGTCAGATCGTTCATCGCTCCCGGATAGGTCACCATGGCCCGGTCGTTATCATAATTCAAGGCCACCGTTAGCCCTGTCTGGAAATGGGGGGTCGAAATGATATTACCTGTATCCACCCCCGACTCTTCCAGCGTGGAGAAGACCCTTGTGGCGAACTGGTCCATGCCCACCTTCCCCAGGTAAGAAACCCTTGCACCAAGCCGGCTCAGGTTGTTGGCGAAAATGGCCGAGCTGCTGCCCAGGGTGACAGTCATCTCCTCAGCCAGGATCTCTTTTCCCAACTGCGGGAATCCTGCTATCTTATTTAAAATCAGGTCGATATTCAGTTCCCCGACCACCAGTACATCAAACTCCCTGTTTTTCTTTATCATGATACCCATCCTTGATCAGATCTGCTCTGTTACATTGACCAGGTTGAACGCATGAAAATAGCGATCCATGGCCCGGCCGATGCGGGTGAGGACAATCTCCTCTGCCTTAATGCCCCAAAGTGCCATATTGGCATAGAGCCTGCTGCGCGCTGCAACCACTTCGGGGTTCTCCCAGATGTAGCGGCATCCTGTTTTAACAAGCCACAGCTGTCTCCCGGGAGTGAGCGCGTAAAAGTCTTCATCCGGTTCCTCCGGGCTGAGCCACTTCTTCCACCGGTTGGATTCAATGACCGCTTCCCACAGCCGCTCTTTCATCCCCGAGGGTTTTGCCAGCTTTCCCTCATGAATTAAAACAGATTCGATCCCGGTTAGTTCAATCAAACCGTCATACTCCCTTTCGGTAAACTCGGGACCAATGTTGGCGGCACCCATGCCCGAAAGCGGGTATGCACCGGGATTATCCACGCTGTCGGAATAGTGCCCCTTGATCTTGCTTCCGTAGGGTTTTGCAGCGCTGGTAAGCGCCCTGGCCACAACCGGATCAAACAGGGTGGTGTGCAGGTCGGTGCCCACCTTCCCCACCACAAAGCAGGGCCAGGTGTCATTCAATCCATGTTTTTTCAGCCCTTCGCTAAGCAGTTCGAGGAACCTGTTAAAAATGGCCATATCGGCCAAACCCCCGTGCACCTCCTCGGTCCCCACTTCGTAGGCGATCTTATCCAGGCCCCTCTCTCTCCGGTAGGTTTCACAATGCAGGATCAGTTCAACGGTTCTTTCAACCACCACCTCAATCCGGATCGACTGACCTTTGGGCAGGGTGATATCGATCGTGGGATCGACATGGATCAGGTCATACCCGGCCTCAATGGCCTCTTCGAAGCTCCGCTTGACGGCGGCCATCGTCCGGTCATAGCTCCACCCCTCCAGCCTGTGTTTGTCCTTCAGCCACGGTCCCCCGTGGTCGATGGCAACGATCACCGGCCCGGTAAAATGAATGACCCGGGCCTCCTCCCTGATGGTATCCACAAACTCTTTCTGAGTAAACCCGGTATAACCCCCATCGCTGTCCACCTGGTTCAGTGTGGCTGCGAATTTAATGGGGGCATTGCACCGGCTGGCCGATTGCAGGGATGCTTTCAGTACCGAAATCGAGTTGGGACAGGCCGCAAAGATGGTCCTTTTTGTTCCCGTCTTTGCTTCAAGTTTCTCAAGTTGTCCGAGTATAAAATCCATGTAGGAGAGATCCGCCTCCCTGGCCCTGTTTCTTAAATTGATATCCATTACTTCAAATTCCGTTAAATTACCTCTTCGTCGTAAATCACAACTCCCTCCACCACCCGCGAGATGGCCCCGCTCACCGAAGGATTATCCGGTTTTAGTCCCAGTGCCATCGACTTGAAGAGTCCAAGCATCTGGGCGGGCAGCACCGCACATATGGAGAGGAAGTCCTCGTCAATGACCGCATCCGAATCGCAGCAGCAGATGGTCTCATCAAGTGCAAGTCCCGCGACGGGAATTTCAGATACACCAATAAGCCTTAGTGCTTTTTTGCCCTTTTGCATGTCTTTTACCAGGTCCTTTTCATATCGTTGAACCGACTCACAGCAGGAGAAGAGGAAAAATACGATGGTCTTTTCATCAATCACGGCTTTGGGTCCGTGCCTGAATCCGAGGAAGGAGTCGTTTTTACAGATGATGGTTCCGTCAGTAAGCTCCTGGAGCTTCAGGGCCGATTCGGTGGAGGTTCCGAACAGGGGACCTGAGCCCAGGAATACCGCCCGGTTAAAATCAAGAGCGGCGATCTCCTTGAGCAGTTCACTCTTTTTTTGGATCAGTCCATTCCCGAAATCAACCAGTCTTTTAACCTGCTTTTCCATTGCTTCGGGTTTTTCCATCCGGGCAAACAGAAAGCCGGTCAGCAACATGCTTGTGTAACTGCCGGTCATGGCCAGGGACTTGTCGTTCGATTCGGGAGGCAGCACAAAATTGAATTTCGGATTCCCCGACCGGTGCTGTGCCAGCTTTCCCTGAGCATCACAGGTGATCACCAGGTGGGATACCGATTTACAGATCCGGTCGATCAGTCTTACGGCAGCCACACTTTCGGGACTGTTCCCGGAGCGGGCAAATGAGATGACCAGGGTAGGCAGACCGGGGTCCAGGTAATCTTTGGGGTGGGTCACCAGGTGTGTGGTTGGAATCGATACCGTGGTGATTCCCGTGTAACGCTGAAAGGTTCCCTCCAGCGAGTACCCGATATAGGCACTGGTTCCGGCCCCGGTGAGAATGATTTTTTTGGCCCGTTTCAGAACATCGGTCCGAAACCGTTTGATTTCATTCTTTTCCTGCATGAATTTCTGGTAGGTGCCTGCCCAGACGGAGGGTTGATTCCAGATCTCGCTGGCCGTATGGATTGCTTCCAACTTCATTAAATCGGTCTCCTTAATGTTAAAATATTTCATGGGGGTGCGTTTTCGATATAATATTTTCCTGCTTACGTATTATTACGTAACAAATATAACGAACTTATAAATACTTTCAAATGAAGATCTCCAGGAGGGTGGTTTTTACCACGGGTATCAGTGAAAGCGCTTTGAGGGCAGCCGGAATCAGGATGGTATCCCCCTTTTTCAAAACTTCGGGTTTGCCTCCAGGGTAGTGAACATGCACGGTTCCCTCCATGCACATGTAGATCACGAACGAATCGATAAGGTTATAATCCTTATCTACCGGCTGGTCGAACTCCATGTACTGCGTGGTGAAGTATGGACACCCGGCTAATCGCACCGAACGGTTCAAAATCGGGGTATAGGGTGTTTTGTACTCCTTTTGCCGGGTGTAATCCATGACATTCACCGCATGGTCGATATGCAGTTCACGTGGTTTCCCGTCGGTTCCGGTTCTGCCCCAGTCGTAAATGCGGTAGGTCATGTCGGAGGTTTGCTGAATTTCAGCCAGCACGATTCCGGGCCCCAGGGCATGGATGCGTCCCGTGGGCATAAAAAGCACATCCCCCTTTTTCACCGGTTCAAAATTCATCAGGTCCACCAGGGTGCCTTCCTTCAGGCTTTTGAGAAATCCTTCCCGGTCGGTATCCCGGTTAAATCCTACGATCAGCTTTGAATCCTTCTCCGCTTCAAGGATATACCACATTTCGGTTTTCCCGTTCTCCCCGTGGTGCTCCATGGCATAGGTGTCGTCGGGGTGGACCTGGATACTAAGGTTGTCGTTGGAGTGTATGAATTTGATAAGGACGGGGAAAAGTGTTCCGTGAACGTCAAATATGCGGTCGCCCACCAGGTCGCCCATGTAGACCTCAATAATCTCTTCCAGGGTATTGCCCCTGAGAAATCCGTTGGACACCACCGAGATGTTATCCTTTACCATGGAGATTTCCCAGCTTTCGCCCGTCATTTTTGGCGCATCGCTTTTGCCGTATTCTTCCCTTAGTTTCTCCCCGCCCCAGATCAGTTCCTTGTAAATGGGCTTAAAACGAATGGGGTATAAAGTGTGTTCCATGTTCTGTTCTGAGTAATTGAAGTGCAAATGTAAATAGAAAGTATGTACTTTAGTCAGTATATTTATCTCTTAATTTACTGAGCACTGTGCACTGAGCACTGACCACTATGCACTGTTCACTGAGCACTATACCACTGTGCACTGTGCACTGTTCACTGAGCACTAATTTTATGTTTACAATTGGCATTGCAGGAGGGACCGGGTCGGGGAAGACCACTGTTGTTCAAAAGATCCTGGACAGGATTCCCCGGGACAGGGTGGCGCTTGTTCCGCAGGATTCCTATTACCGGGACAGCAGTCATCTTCCGATGGAGGAGCGGCAGAAGATCAATTTTGACCACCCCGACTCGCTGGAGTTTGACCTGCTTACCGAACATATCCGGATGCTCAAGGCGGGAAAACCTGTGAATCAGCCGATTTACAGCTACCTGACCTGCACACGGTCGAAGGAGTTTATCCCGGTGGAACCCAGGGAGGTGATCATCCTGGAGGGGATCCTTATCTATACCCACATGCCCCTGGTCTGTGAGATCGATATCAAGGTTTTCGTGGATGCCGATTCGGACGACCGCCTGGGGAGGGTGATCGAGCGTGATATGATGGAGCGGGGGCGCGATGTAAAGAAGGTGCTGAAGCGTTACCAGGAGACTGTCAAGCCCATGCACCTGCAGTTCATCGAACCATCCAAGCGATATGCCGACATCATCGTTCCCCAGGGCGGAATGAACGAGGTGGCCATCTCCATCCTCCTCAACACCATCGAGAAAAAATTAAAACTATAACCCTGAGCACTATTCACTGACTTTGGTGCGATATTTGTTTTATAAGCTCTAAACCTGTAAGTTTAACCCGATGCTTGCCAAGGAACTCATATCAGATATTGTAACGGCCCTGAAGACCTCAGATACCGGTAACCAGGCACTTGCCTGGATGGAGGTGTTCCGGATCAAGCACCTGCCCATCGTGAACCAGCGCGATTTCCTCGGACTGATCTCCGATGCCGATATCTACGATTTGAACGATCCGGCAGAGCCCATCGGGAATCACAGTCTTTCGCTTGAGAAACCCTATGTAAGGGAGGATCAGCATATTTACGAAGTGATTGAACTGCTCTCGAGGCTCGAACTGACCCTGGTCCCGGTACTCAACTACGAAAACCATTACCTGGGGGTCATCACCCAGGAGGAGCTGACCCAGCACTTTGCCCACCTGTCGGCCATGCAGCAGCCTGGCGGAATTATCGAACTGGAGATGTTGGAACATGAGTACTCCCTGAGCGAGATCTCACGGATCGTGGAGAGCAATAACGCCAGGATACTGAGCCTCTATGTCTCCTCCAACGGCGAACGGTCCAAAATGAGGGTAACCCTGAAGATTAACCTGACCGATATGACTTCAGTGCTGCAGACCTTTGACCGGTACAATTACAAGGTGGTTTCATCCCACATGAGCAGCGATAGCCTGGATGAGTTCTTCCAGGAGCGTTTCGATGTCTTTCTTAAATACCTGAATATATAAAATGCAAGTTGCTGTTTACGGCAGGAATTTACCCTCTTACGCCCGCGAGAATATTGCTGCCATGTTCAACAAATTCCAGATGCTCAATACCGATGTCTGGATTTATGAGCCGCTCTATGAATTCATGCAGAAGGAGACCGGGCTCAGGCCCAGGGTGGCAGGCTTGTTCAGGGATCAGCACGATCTGCCGGCGGATACGGATTTTCTTTTCTCACTGGGGGGAGACGGGACATTCCTGGAGACGGTGAACCTGGTGAAGGATAACGGAATCCCGGTACTGGGCGTGAACATCGGCCGACTCGGTTTTCTCTCCTACATTTCACAGGAGAACCTGGAGGAGTCGCTGGACAGCGTTTTCAGCGGGAAGTTCGACATAGAAGAGCGGATGTTGCTGAAGGTCGAGACCTCCGGGGTTGACCTGGGAGACAGGGACATCGCACTGAACGAGGTGCGGCTTTACAAGAACAGCGGCTCGCTGATCACCATTCATGTACGTGTTAATGACGAGTTTTTAAGTGCATATTGGGCCGACGGACTTTTATTATCAACACCCACCGGGTCCACCGCCTATAACCTCAGCGTGGGGGGTCCCATCGTGGTGCCCGAGTCAAAAAGCCTGATCCTTTCCCCCATCGCCCCCCATAACCTTACGGTCCGTCCCATTGTGTTTCCCGACACCGCGGTGTTAAAGCTCACCGTCGATTCCCGCGATCCCCAGTTTCAGCTGGCCATGGACTCCCATACGGTCGATCTCGGGATGAATACCCTGGTCACCATACGCAAGGCAGAAGAGACTTTGAAGATGATCCGGATTGAGAACATCAGCTTCTACAGCACCCTTAGAAATAAACTGATGTGGGGTGCTGATAAAAGAAATTAAAAATAAAATACTTATTTTTATATTTGACAAATATCTCCGCCCTCACCATGAATAGATCTTTCTGGATCCTTTTCGCTGTTATCCTGACCTTTACGGCTATCGATGCGAGCGGACAGCGATGGAAGTTGCGGAGATACGAAGTGGACTTTGGAATTTCGGCTGTACCCTTCTATGGTGACATAGGCCTGGCAAACCAGCCCTTTCTCAATGCTTTTAACGGGTTGAGGCCCAGTATCGGGGTCACCCCCCGCTTCATGGTTGCCCAGAACATGGCCGTGAGCCTCGATCTCTCCTACCTGATGTTCGGCGGGCAGGATAAGGAGGGATCTTCCCACAATCGGGTCTACTCTTTCAATTCCAATGCATTCCAGCACTTTGTCAGGTTCGAGTATTTCCTCCTGGGTGAAGTGGGCGGTCGCGGATCAACGATCTATAACCGGCGCGGTATGGTGAACAACTACAACCGCCTCTACCTTTACCTGTATGCCGGGGCCGGGGGGATCCTTTCCAGTGCAAAGGTGAAGGATGAGAACGGCGAAGAACCGCTCGACAATCCCGGTTACTATCCCGGGAGTACAGTACGGACTGGGATTCCCGGTGGGAGGCGGTATTAAGTTTTCGGTCGATCCGCGCTGGAATGTGGGAGTGGAAATGGGTTACCAGTTTACAACCTCCGACAAACTGGACGGTTATGCGCCTGAAGAGGTCTCCCACTACAATGATTCTTACTACCTGATCACCGTAAAGGCTGTCTACCGCATACGCAACGACAAGAACGGCAGGCCTATTTTCAACAAGTATTACAGGTAGCGCGCCCCTCCCTGTCTCAGAGACTGCACCCGGTTTGATTCCTTCCATTCATACATACTCGCTTATCTTGTGGTTTAATACTATCTTTGCACCGGTTTCCGGGATAATAAACCGGAGATGCAGAGCGTTTTCAGATGGGATTGTTGTTTATCCCTGAATGAACTTTATGAGAAAGAAACTGAAATATCTGTTGCTGGGTGCAGTGTTGGCAGCGGTCTTGCCGCTGTCGGGACAGCGAAGGTCCGATATCGGGTTTACAACGGGAATTCCCTGGTACCTGGGGGATATAAGCAGCTCTGTTCCGCGTCCCACCGTGATTCCCCCGGCCATCGGCCCCATCTTCCGGTATAACTTCAACGAGCGGAATTCCTTAAGGGCCCACGGGCTCTTCTATAATCTGGGCTACGCAGGTGAAGTTTTTGACGGGCAACCGGCAGAATTTCAGGCAAGTTTTGTAGATTTGGGACTTGATTTCGAATTCAACTGGTGGCCTTATAAAACCGCCTGGCGAATGACAAAATATTCACCCTACGTGTCGGCGGGACTGGGTTACAGTCTGAACTATGCCGGGGAATCGGTTTCACACCTCTACCTGCCCTTCGGGGGCGGGGTGAAGGCAAACCTGGGGAAAAAGCTGAGCGGAGGAGTGGAGGTCTCCATGCGAAAGACCTTTACCGATCTGATCGACGGGGTTGAAAACATGGGACTGGAGGGTGTGAATCACCCTTTCGGGAACAACGACTGGCATATGTTTACCGGTGTGTTCCTGACCTATAAGATTTTTGAATACAGGGATTCATGCCCTGCACTTGAAAAGGGACCGAAGGAGAGTACCAGGCGCGGAGGAGTGAACCCGAATACAAGTAAGAAAAAAGAGAGGTTTTAGTTGCGTGATGAGTATCAAGGAGCAGATAGACAGGAACCGGTTGCCCAGGCATATCGCCATGATTATGGATGGAAACGGTCGCTGGGCCCAGAAAAAGGGCGGGGAACGCCTTTTTGGGCACCGGAACGGAGTGGAGTCGGTTCGACAGGTGGTCGAAGCCGCAGGTGAACTGGGCGTTGAGTACCTGACGCTATATGCTTTTTCAACCGAGAACTGGAAGCGTCCCCGGACCGAAATCGACGGACTGATGACGCTCCTGGCCACCACAATTGCCAAAGAGACCCGAAAATTAGACGAAAATAATGTCCGCCTGCTAGTGATTGGAAACATTTCCGATCTTCCGAACAGTGTACAGAAGCTACTCATGAAATCGGTGGAATCAACCTCTGGAAACACAGGGCTCAAACTGGTACTGGCCCTTAGTTACAGTGGAAGATGGGAGATCACCGATGCGGTAAAAAGGATGTGCCGGGATGCTGCTTCCGGTAAGATCGACCCCGACAGCGCAGATGCCTGCCTGCTGGAGAGTTATCTTAACACCTCTTTTATGCCCGATCCCGAGCTGCTTATCCGCACCAGCGGAGAACGGAGGATCAGCAATTTTCTGCTCTGGCAACTTGCATACACCGAGCTTTACTTTACCCCGGTATTGTGGCCCGACTATCGCAAGGAGCATTTTTACGAAGCCATTATCGATTATCAGAGACGGGAGCGACGATTCGGTAAGGTGAGTGAAAATCCCAGGGTTGTAACACTGAATAATTAAATGCGGGAATGATAAAACGGACTTTACTATTTATTTCGCTCCTGATCACCTCAGCCGGTCTGGCTGCGCAAAAAACAACCACCCAGCCCCAGGATTCCATTGATTACAGTACGCTGGAGGTGATGGATTACGACAGGGTCAGGGAGTATGTCATCGCCGACGTGACGGTCAGCGGCATCGAGTTTATCCAGAAAGAGGTTCTGATCAGCCTGTCGGGACTGAAACCGGGGAACAAAATCAAGCTGCCGGGTGACCAGGCAACCGATCTTCTGAAGAAATTCTGGACCCAGGGACTCTTTTCCGACGCCAGGATCACAGCCACCCAGATCCGCAATGACAGTGTTTGGATCGATATTTATCTCACCGAGCAGTCGCGCATGTCGCGCCTTAATATCAACGGGATCGGTAAATCCGAAAACCAGGATATTATGGAGAAGATCAACCTGAGGACCGGTCAGCAGGTGACCGCCGATATCATGGACAACACCAAAAGGATTATCCGTGATCACTTCATCGAAAAGGGATTTCTCAATACGGAGGTCAGCATCGTTCTGACCGATGATACATTGAGGGTGAACATGGTGCAGATGGATGTGAATGTGGACAAGAAAGGACGGGTGAAAATCAACGAGATATACTTCAACGGGAACACGGCCTTTAAGGAAACCATACTCCGCAGGAAGATGAAGGAAACCAAGAAGGTGAATATCAATTTCTTCAAGGCCTCCAAGATGATTTCCGAAAAATTTAAAGAGGATAAGGCCAGTCTGATCGCCTTTTATAACCAGAACGGTTACAGGGATGCAAAGATCCTCTCCGATTCGGTGTCACTTACACCCGATATGAAAAACCGGCTCGATCTCTATATCAACCTTGAAGAGGGAGATAAATACTATTTCGGAGATGTGGAGTGGATCGGTAACACCAAGTACCCTTCAGAATTCCTGAGTGCGGTGCTGGGCATTGAGAAAGGCGATATATTCGACCAGAAAGTGCTCGACGACCGTATCTTTATTGATGAGGATGCTGTCAACGCAGTTTACCTGGACAACGGTTACCTCTTCTTTTCGCTCACCCCCGTGGAGGTGAGTGTGGAAGACGATACCATCGATTTCGAAATGCGTATTTACGAGGGCGAAATTGCCACCATCAACCGGGTGATCATCAAGGGAAACGACCGGACCAGCGAACATGTGGTAAGGCGTGAGCTTCGAACCCTGCCGGGGGATAAGTTCAGTAAGAGCGAATTGATCCGTACGGTCAGGGAACTGGCCAACCTGGGCCATTTTGACCCGGAACAGATTGAGCCCAATCCCATTCCCAACCAGGCGGATGGAAGTGTGGATATCGAATATAAACTGGTGGAGCGCGCAACTGACCAGCTGGAGGTATCGGGTGGTTATGGTGCAGGTATGCTGGTGGCCACCGTGGGAATTCGTTTTTCAAACTTTGCTTTGGGCAGGATTTTTGATCCCAAGGCATGGAGACCGGTTCCTTCGGGTAACGGCCAGACACTCTCCGTAAGGGCCCAGACCAATGGGAAGTATTACCAGTCGTACAACTTCTCCTTCGTGGAGCCATGGTTTGGCGGAAAAAAACCTCACTCTTTTTCGGTCTCGGTTTATCACTCCAAGATGAACCAGAACATGTACAGTTACTGGAACCCGGGTGATGTGCCCGATCAGTATATGAAGGTAACCGGTGCTGCACTGGGACTGGGCCGCAGGCTTTCCTGGCCGGATGATTTTTTCACCCTCTACAACGGGGTTTCCTACCAGCGGTACAAGATGAAGGACTATTCGGGGTTCCTTGCACAGAACGGTATCTTTAACAACCTCAGTTTCACCGTAACCCTCGGACGTAATTCACAGGATCAGATCATCTATCCCAGGAGTGGTTCCAACCTGAGTCTGAGCCTGCAGATCACCCCTCCCTATTCACTGTTTAATCCCGATTTCGATTACGCGGCCGCGCCCGATGAGGAGAAGTATAAATGGGTGGAGTACCACCGATGGATGTTCAAGGCCGACTGGTACTATGCCCTAAAGGGCAACCTTGTGCTGATGACCCGGGTCCACTACGGCTTCCTGGGACATTACAATGACGACATTGGCCCCTCTCCCTTTGAAAGCTTCGATGTGGGTGGAGACGGACTTTCGGGATATAACCTTTACGGACGGGAGACCATTGCCCAACGGGGATATCCCAACGGGAGTCTGACTCCCACCGTGATTACTCCGGATGGTTACGCCAAAAAATCGGGTAACATCTATACAAAATATACCATTGAACTTCGTTACCCGGTTTCACTCAATCCTTCGGCCACCATATTTGTGCTGGGCTTCCTGGAAGCGGGGAATTGCTGGTACTCCTTCGATCAGTTTGACCCCTTCAGTGCAAAGCGTGCAGCAGGATTTGGGGTTAGAGCCTTCCTGCCCATGTTCGGACTCCTCGGGATCGACTGGGGATGGGGATTTGACTCATACCCGGGTCACCCCAGCACCTCCGGATCGAATTTCCATTTTACAATCGGACAACAATTCTAATATGATTCCGCCAGTTTGGTACAGTGTTTGAATTGTATAAGAGCTGATACACCATAAGAACATAAAAACGATAAACCATACAGTCATGAAAAAGATCATATCCATTGCCCTGGCCCTGTTCCTGTTTGCCGGAATTTCCATGGCCCAGAAGTTTGCTTTCGTAGACACCGATTATATTCTGAAAAACATTCCTTCCTACACTGCCGCGCAGAAGGAGCTCGATAAGGCTTCGGAGGATTGGGAAGCCGAGATTGCCGTGGAGTATGAGGCCATTGAGAAGATGTATAAAACCTACCAGTCGGAGCGGGTACTGCTTACCGACGAAATGAGAAAACAGAGGGAAGAGGAGATCGTGAATAAGGAGCGCGAAGTGAAGGAGCTTCAGTCGAAGTATTTCGGCCCGGAAGGGAGCCTTTCCACAAAGCGCATGGAGCTTATTAAGCCCATACAGGATGCGGTCTATAAAGCGGTGAAAGAGATATCGGCTGAAGGCAGCTACGCGGTCATTTTTGATACCGCGTCGGGGGCGGCCATCCTTTACTCAAATCCGCGTTATGATTTGAGCGACGAAGTACTTAAAAAGTTAGGTTATAAGAATTAATATCTTACATTTGTACCCTCTTTTTAGCAAGTAATCAGTTATATACACTAATTAAAACAATGAATACGATGAAACGAATTACCCTGGCAATGGGGATACTCTGTATGGCCCTTGCAGTCAATGCACAGAAATTTGGCCATATTTCTGCCGAATTGTTGCTCCAGGATATGCCCGAGTATGACTCAGCGCAGGTAAAATTGCAGAATCTGAACAAAACCTATGAGCTTGAAATTGAAAGGATCCAGGTCGAGATCAATAAGAAGATCGAAGATTTCCAGCAGAACGAAGCTTCCATGAGCCAGCTGATCAAGGAGGCCAAAGCCTCAGAGATCCAGGAGATGCAGGTTCGCCTACAGAACTTTGCCCAGACTGCCCAGACGGATCTGCAACAGCAGCAAATGGCATTTTTGCAGCCTGTAATGGATAAAGCCCGCAAAGCCATTGAAGAGGTAGCAGTAGAGCGCGGGCTCCTTTATGTTTTTGACATGAGCCAGGGCAACCCGGTCTACGCATCACCGGAGAGCCTTGACATGCTTCCGCTTGTGAAGACCAAGCTGGGATTATAGTGCTCAGGGGACAGGGGACAGTGCTCAGTGCAAAAAAATCAGGTGTGAGGTTCGGAAGGGCCTCACATTTTTTTTGGCCTTATGTTTTATGTTATTATTGTAAGTGAATGAGGCATAGTCAGACATTCATTTTCCTGCTTCTTGCTCTTCATTTTCTTTTGGTCAGGGAATGCAGCCCGGTAAAGAGCGATGAAAAAAGGAGAGTGCCTGCAGAATCAGCTTTTAACTTTCTGAGGGAGGGTGACAGCCTTTTAAATAGTGGCGATCTTTTTAATGCTCTACTGGTCTATGATAAGGGCATCCAAGCTGCATCCGGATCAGGCCTGGATTCCCTGGAGGCGGCCATGGTACTGAAACAGGGGAAAATCTACCTTAAGATTGGAGATATTGATTCATGGAAAGATTACGAGAGGAAATTTCTTGATCTCAGTGGCCGGAACTTTTTTCCCTCGCTACAGCTTGATTACCTGAAAACCTCATTCCAGGCTGACAAAGGGCTGAAGCTTGCCCGTATTCAAAATGATTCACTTTACATTGCTTCCTTCCTTATTTACAAGGCCAGGATGGCCGGGGCCAGGGGGGATGCCGACAGTGCCAGGTATTATTTCGGAGAGTCAGCCGGCTTTCTCAGGGAAGAGGACAAACTGAATAACTTTCACTACCATGCCTACATGGCGGAATTTTTAACTAGGACCGGCGATCTGGAGGAGGTTGGAACCATTCTTGATGAATTGGGACCGCTGGCGGACGAATTTGCGGATCTGGAAGTTGAAAAGCATTATTGGGGTCTGAAAGCCGCTTACCATGATGCGAGTGGTGAAAAGCAGTTGTGGATCGGGGCTTCAAGGATGAGGGATTCGCTTCAGTATGCCCAGACCAACACTGAAGCTGTGGTTACCCTGTCGGCATATCAAAGAAGAATTATGGAGGTTGAGAACCAGGCCACGATCGAGTACCTCAGGAAACGCCAGGTATATATCCTTGTAATTGTCGGGATGCTGCTGCTGGCAGGGATTATATTTACCCTGCTTTTTTTCAAAATCAGGCGACAAAACCATATGCTGAAGCAGTCAGATGAGTATAAGCTGAAGATTCTCCGGATCCTTACACACGACCTGAGAGGTCCCCTTATTGCTTTGACCCATAAGCTGGAGAGGGACCATCAGGATGAAGCCGGAAAACAGGTGAGCCGGATTTTGCAAACCTCGGACGAGCTCCTGGAGTGGACCTTTCATGAGCTCCAATCGGGCCAAATGGAATTGGGCGATCTGGATCCGGCAGAAGTTATCGGGGAGGTGCTGGCAAATGTGAAACGTATTATACCTGCGGGTAAGGAACTCATTCTGTTTGAGACTCTCCCTGAGGAGATTGCAGTCAGGGGGAATCCGGAAATACTGAAATTCGTTTTAAGAAACATTGTGAACAATGCCCTTAAATTTTCGGAGGGTTCAATCATTAAGGTGACTCTCCTTAGTGATTCAGGCAAGACCAGGATCAGGGTAAGCAATTCAGGTCCCGGTTTTGGCGGAACCGTGAACAGTCCGCAAAAAGGGAAGGGACTGGGATTGGATCTCTCCCGGGATCTTCTGGCCAGAATGGGAGCCACTCTCATGGTCGAGGAGGCGCCGGGCCTCACCGAGGTTTCGATTGTCTTTTAAGATTTCAACCCTCAGCGATTTCAATCCTCAACGGCTTATGGAATGCCGGCTTACAAGGTCTGTCAGTGTCTTTCTGTAATTCCTGCCTATGGGTGCACTCCCCCGCTGGAAAGATATTTTGTCATCTTCAAGCTTCCGGATGGCGTGGGTGTTGATTATAAATGACCTGTGGGATTGAACAAAACAGGGGGGTAATTGAGATCCCAGTTTCTTGAGACTGAGGCATGCTGTAATTTTTTCCTGCAATGTCTGGATCAGGACATAATCACCCTGTGCCTCAATATAGAGGATCTCTTTCAGGGTGATTCTTTCCAGTGTTTTCCCGGAAGTCCTTACGAAGTAATACTCCGGGACCATCCCGGAGGGTTTCGACCTCCTGATTCGTAACTTTTCCAGGATATTCATCACATCCTCCTGCGAAGCCGGTTTCACAATAAATCCAAGGGGATCTGACCTGTGTCCGTCAACGGCAAATTCAGGATAGGATGTTACAAACACATGCTCACATTGATCCGGCAGTTTACCTGGAAGATCCAGCCCATTCTCTTCCCCCAGCACTATATCCAGGAAAACTAAATCGGCACGGTTTTCAGACAGGTAATGAATCAAACCGGCAGGATTCTCAAAGCTTGCGACGCTGGTGATTCCTTCACAGGAATTTACAACTTCTTCAAGATGATGAAGGTGTTCTGACTGATCGTCCAATATGGCTACGGCTAAACCCAGAAGAAATCATTTTGTCTAAAAATAGTGCTATTTATCTGCTGTACCAAGTCGTCTGCCGAATTTCATTTTTCAGAACCTTCACTTTAACTATTTTTCGAAAAAACCACCCCAATGATCAGACACAGGATATGAGCAAAGACATTGTGGTATATCCCAACCCTACCCGTGGAAAGCTGACCGTTTTTACTGATCGTGATCCTGATACTTTCCGGATCATAAAGATTACGGGGGAAGACGGGAAGATTGTTTACCAGAGGATTCTTGAGCGAAACGAAAATCGCCTGGAAATATCTCTTGAATCAGACCCTGGAGTATACCTCATTCAAATCATCTTTACGGATGGAAAAGCAAATGTCATGAAAAAAATAGTGCTGATCAAATAATCAGAAATTCCCGGCTTTTTTCGTAATTTCAAACTCAAAATTGAACCATGGGAAAGAGCAGCCCGATAGGGTTATTTGATTCGGGCGTAGGGGGGTTGACCGTAGCCCATGCATTGCATTCCATTCTGCCTTCCGAGAACCTGGTCTATTTCGGGGATACTGTCCACCTTCCATACGGCGACAAATCCAGGGAGACCATTCTGCAATATTCACTGGGTATTGCCGATTTCCTGCTGGAGCAGGAGTGCAAGGTGATCCTCATTGCCTGTAACACCGCTTCGGCCAACGCTTTCGAAGAGGTCAGGGCGCATGTGGGTGATCGTGCAGTGGTGATGAATGTGATCGACCCGGTGGTGGAGTTTGTCTGCAGCCCGGACAATGGCGGTCCCAATGGCGCTCCCTCTGTCACCTCGCAGAACATAGGCATCATCGGCACAAAGGCTACCATCGATTCAGGAACCTATGAGAAAAAGATCCTGGCAAGGTCGACCGGGACCAGGAAAATACAGGTAAACTCGCTGGCCACCCCGCTTTTTGTACCCATGATTGAAGAGGGTTTCGTCTTCGACGATATTTCCAATGCCATTATCCGCTCTTACCTGTCGCGCAGGGAACTGGACGGGATTGACTCCCTGATCCTGGGATGCACCCACTATCCCATCATCCGGAACCAGATCAGCCGCTTCCTTGACTTCCAGGTGCAGGTCCACGATACAGCCAAGATCGTTGCCCAGGCCGTCCGGAAGTTTCTCACCGAAAACGACCTTCTCAACACTAGCATCTCCGGCGAAAACCTCTTCTATGTCTCCGATCACACCCCCTATTTCGAGGTAATTGCCAACATGTTCTTCAACGAAAAGATCCACCTGGAGAAACGGAATATCTGGCAGTAAGGATGTAGAAAAGATAAAAATTATCTGGTTACTATACATATTTGGTTCGATTCGGATAAAAAAAATCGTTTTTGGTTTTTTTTTATCCTCAAAGACATCCAAATAACTAATAGCTGGATATAATTTATCTAATTCTGATTTCCCCTCCTGTCATAGTGCCAATTTTCAGCATGGCCCTAAGCCTGAGATCGACCAATGATCCGATCAGGTTCGGTACCAGCCGGCATACATCATGTAATCCCTGGCGATGCGTTTGACCATGTTCTCGAATTGCTCGGGTTCGATGGCTTTGATCCGTTTGGCGGGGATCCCTGCGTAGAGGCTGTTTGGTTCAAGGATGGCTTTGCCGCGCACCACGGAGCCTGCCGCAACAATGGTGTTGGAGTTCACCACGGCGTGGTCGAGAATCACCGAACCAATGCCGATGAGCACATTGGATGCGATACGGGCACCATGGATCACCACGTTGTGGCCGACGGTGACATCGTCGCCGATCTCCGCTACGGATTCATTGAAGGTGGTGTGAATCGTGCTGTTATCCTGGATGTTCACACGGTTTCCAAGGCGAATGGAGTTCACATCGCCCCGCAATACGGCTCCAAACCAGATGGAGCAGTCGTCGCCCATCACCACATCCCCGATGATGGTGGCATTCTCGGCCAGGTAGCAGTTTTTCCCGAATACAGGATCGAATCCACGAACAGATTTAATCAGTGCCATTATTTTTTGTTTTAAAGTTAGAATTCAAATCCGGGATTTGAAACCAAATCTTCATTTGGAATGAACCGGGTTAATTTTCAGAATGATGTTGTAATTTTGTCTATAGACATGAATATATTTACATAAATCAATAAGTTTGATGGTTTATGGCGGTTTTGGCACAAGAAAGCATGTTAAAAAAAATATAAAATAGTTACCCCGGTGAGAGAGAGGCTTTTTAAAAACTCTAACTTTGCCGGATTAACGATAATCACAAAAACATTAACGATCAACACAAATACATTAACAAATTTCACCCATGGCAAAGAATCACAGGGTTATTGAGCTTGACGAGGTGGTGGTTAAGTTCGCGGGGGACTCGGGCGACGGTATGCAGCTGACCGGAACGCAGTTTTCGGATACTTCGGCATTCATTGGAAATGACCTCTCGACTTTTCCCGATTACCCGTCTGAGATCAGGGCCCCGCAGGGAACTGTTGCCGGTGTTTCCGGCTTCCAGGTGCATATCGGGCATAAGGAGGTCTCCACTCCGGGCGACCAGGCCGATGTGCTGGTTGCGATGAATCCGGCAGCGCTTAAAGCAAACATGAAGTGGCTGAAGGATGGCGCCACCATCATTATCGACATTGACAATTTCGACAACAAGCATTATAAGAAGGCCGAGTATGTGGAGGACCCTCTGCACGACGACTCCCTTACGGGCTATAACCTGGTAAAGGCACCCATCACCGAGCTGTCGAGGAAAGCTGCCATGCAGCACGGGCTTGACAACAAGACAGCCGAGAAGACCAAGAACCAGTTTGTGGCAGGGTTGCTCTACTGGCTGTTCAACAGGGACATCAAAATCGGAGAGGATTTTCTGAAGAGAAAGTTTAAGGGTAAGCCTGACCTGGTGGAAGCCAATATCGCTGTGCTTCATGAGGGGTATAACTATGCAGAGACCATTGAAGCACTCTCCACAACCTACCATGTCAGTCCGGTGGAAGGGAAGAGGGGGCTGTTCAGGAACATTACCGGGAATCAGGCCACCGCATGGGGGTTAATGGCAGGAGCCGAGAAGGCGGGACTGGAACTCTTCCTGGGATCCTATCCCATTACCCCGGCCACCGAGATCCTCCAGGAGATTACAAAATTCAAGAGCCTGGGGGCCATCGCTTTCCAGGCCGAGGATGAGATTGCCGGGATATGTTCGGCCATCGGGGCCTCTTTTGCCGGGCGACTGGCGGTTACCAGTACATCGGGACCGGGACTGGCCCTGAAGGGGGAGGCGATTGGCCTGGCAGTGATTACCGAACTGCCCATCGTGATTGTGGATGTACAGCGGGGCGGTCCCTCCACGGGATTGCCCACAAAGACCGAGCAGTCCGATTTGATGCAGGCTTTATACGGCCGTAACGGCGAATCGCCGGTTGTCGTCCTTGCGGCACCCACTCCGGCCAGCTGTTTTGACTTTGCTTTTACTGCTGCCAAGATTGCAGTGGAGCATATGACCCCGGTGATCCTGCTTACAGACTCATACCTGGCCAACGGTTCGGAACTCTGGCAGATTCCCGCCATGAAGGATATGCCCGGGATCAAGCCACCGCTGGTGGCCGACAATGCAACGGATTTCTATCCCTACAAGAGAGATCCTGAAAGGCTGAACCGGTCCTGGGCCATACCGGGTCAGCCGGGATTGCGACACAGGGTGGGAGGATTGGAGAAGGAGAATGTGATTGGCGGGGTTTCACACGATCCTGTAAACCATCAGGTTATGGTTGAACTGCGTGAGGCAAAGGTTCAAAAGGTTTCATCTTTTATTCCGAAACAGACGGTGATGGGAGCCGATAGCGGAGACTTGCTTGTCATCGGATGGGGCGGAACCTACGGTGCCCTGGTGAGCGCAGTAGGGGACCTGCAGGGACAGGGAAAAAGTATATCCCTGGCACACTTCAGCTATATTAATCCCTTGCCCTTAAACACCGCCGAGGTTTTAACCGGGTATAAGAAAATCGTGATCTGTGAACTGAACCTGGGGCAATTTGCCAACTACCTGCGTTCTAAATTTCCGAAGTTTGAGTACCTGCAATATAATAAGGTGCAGGGATTACCCCTATTTATTTCAGAATTGAAAGTGAAGTTTAACGAAATACTGGAAACCATATAACAGGAGCCATGGAGACTAAATTTGCACCTTTAAGCATACCAACCAAAGATGATTATAAACTGGATGGACCCGTAAAATGGTGCGCCGGCTGCGGTGGTCACGCCGTGTTATCCACCATCATGAATGTGCTGCCCGAAACGGGTGCAGCCAAAGAGGATGTGGTGTTTGTTTCGGGGATCGGGTGTTCATCCCGTTTCCCTTACTACATCAACTCCTACGGATTTCACAGTCTGCACGGACGGGCCAATGCCATCGCTTCGGGTGTGAAGATAGCCAACCCGAACCTGAGTGTATGGATCGTTACCGGAGATGGTGACTCGATGGCCATCGGGGGGAATCACTTCATCCACATCATGCGCAGGAATATCGATGTGAATATCCTTCTTTTCAACAATAAGATTTACGGTCTTACCAAGGGCCAGTATTCGCCCACCACCCCCAAGGGGAGTGTCACCAAAACCTCTCCAGACGGAACCCTTGAAAATGCATTCAACCCGGGAGAACTGGCCATGGGGTCCCAGGGAACCTTTTTTGCACGGACCGTCGACAGCGATCCGAAGATGATGCGGGAGGTTTTCAAGGCGGCTTCCGAACACAAGGGAACCAGTGTGGTGGAGATCCTGCTCAACTGTGTGATCTTTGCCAACAAGGTGCATGAGGAGATTACCGGGAAGGATGTGCGGCTGGACAACCAGATTTACCTTGAGCATGGCAAACCAATGATTTTCGGGAAGGACCGGAACAGGGGACTGATGATGCGGTGTAACAAGATGGAGGTGGTGACCATAGGTGAAAACGGGGTAACCGAAGAGGACCTGATCGTTCACAATGCCGGGGATTATGATGATACCAACCACTACAGGCTGGTGCGTATGGAGCCTCCGGAGTTCCCCATGGCCATGGGGGTGATCCGGGCTGTGAAATCATCGGTCTATGAGGCGGATCTCCATGAACAGGTTCAACACTCAAAGGCCACCTCGAAGATCAGGAACATGGATGACCTGCTCAATAGCGGGAATGTTTTTGAAAAGAAGGGTTGATTTTTTCGCTGCGCGAAAGTTAGTATCTTCGCTTCTTGAAGGTTACCCGCCAAGCGGGCTTATCAACTGCGAACAAAGTGAACACCATTCCCCGGTCGGAACAAGATATTCAACGCCTGATTGCCGAGCGTAAGGAGCGGCTTAAGGAGCTCACCTGCATTAACGAGACCACCCAGATTATCAAGGAGAACCGGACTGTGGAGGAGATCCTCATCCAGATTGCCGAGATCCTTCCCAAGGCGTGGCAATATCCCGAGATGACCGTGGCTCGGGTATGGTTCGAGGGGAAACCCTATGTGAGCAAGGGATTCCGTGAGGGGGAGTGGAGGCTATCCCAGAAATTTGATACCATCGATAACCGCAAGGGTTCCATCGAGGTCTTTTACCTGAAGAAATTTCCCGAGCTGGACGAGGGGCCTTTTCTGAAGGAGGAGCGGCAGTTGATCGACAACCTTGCCAGTATCATATCCAACTTCCTGAACAGTCATGAGGCACGGAAGATTCTCCACAAGACCGAGGAGAAGGAGCTGGTGAGAGAGGAGATCAGCCTGTTCCAGCATCACCCCAGTGAGGTGAACACCCGAATGTTGCTCCAGAAGTTCCTGAGCAAGCAAAATGCCAACCGGGATATTTTCCACGACCTGATGCCTTACAAGGTGAAGGATATCCTTCTGGTGGCAACCCTTTATGATGCGTTCAGCATCGAGAAGGAGGGGCGTTTCTCGGAGCATATACTGGGTGAGTACTCGCAGTTGAACCTGACCTCAATGCCAAGGGTGACGGGGGTTTCCAACTTTAACGAGGCCATCGAGCAGCTCAATTCCCGGCATTTCGACATGGTGATCCTGATGATCGGGGCCGACAAGGTAACCCCGATGCAGATCGCATCAAGGGTAAGGCGCGATTTTCCCTATATTCCCATCTACGTTTTACTGAATAACGACCGGGAGGTATCCTCCTTCAAGGAGAACAATCCCACGCTGAGCAATATCGACCGGCTTTTCGTATGGAACGGCGATTCGAGTATATTCTTTGCCATGGTGAAGCACCTGGAGGATAAGGTGAACGTGGAGAATGATACCGAGCTGGGAATGGTGAAGGTGATTTTGCTGGTGGAGGACTCGGAGATCTATTACTCCCGTTACCTCCCTCTGCTATACAATACGGTACTGGAACAAACCAAACGGATTATTGATGATGTAAGTACCGATGAGCTGTTTAAGGTGCTGAGGCTAAGGGCCAGGCCCAAGATCCTGCTGGCTACCTGTTACGAGGAGGCGATGGACCTTGTGAAGCTGTACCAGGATTCGCTGCTTTGCCTGATCACCGATGTGAAGTTCGAGAAGGCGGGTGTAATGGACGACAATGCCGGTTTCAGCCTGGCGAACAACGCCCGGGAGCTTGTCAACAACCTGCCCACGGTAATCCAGTCGTTCGATATCAAGAATTCCCGCAAGGCCTTTGAGTTGAAATCGACCTTTATCAATAAGAACAGCGAGACCCTGCTGCAGGATATCCGCAATTTTATCATGCACCACCTGGGGTTCGGGAATTTTGTCTACCGCGATTCGGGCGGAAAGAAGATCGGGGAGGCCAAATCGCTGAAGGAATTTGAGAAGCAGATCGCCACCATTCCGGGCGAATCCCTGGTTTACCATGGCAAGCGGAACCATTTTTCGCTGTGGCTGATGGCCAGGGGTGAGATCAAGATTGCCAAGATGATCCACCCGGTGAAGGTGACCGATTTTAAGACACCAGGTGATTTTCGCGCTTACCTGCAATACGTCATCAAGAAGTACCGGAACGAGTCCAACACCGGAAAGATTGTCCAGTTTGAAGCGTCGGCCCTGCTGGATGAAAGCAACATTGTAAGCCTGGGAACCGGTGCCCTGGGCGGAAAGGGGAGGGGATGTGCCTTTATCAATACCCTCATCTACAACCTGAATTTCTCGGAAATCATTCCGGAGATGAACATCCGTACACCCAGGACCTGTATCATCGGAACCGACGAGTTTGATATATTCATGCAGCGGAACAACCTGCTGGAGATGATCCGGGTCGAGACCGACTACGAACAACTGCGCGCAAAGTTCCTGGCGGGGGATCTCTCCTATAACCTGGATAAGTGGCTGAAAGAGCTTCTGAAACTGGTGAACCGCCCGCTGGCGATCCGTTCCTCCAGCCTGCTGGAAGACTCCACCATGCAGCCCTTTTCGGGGATTTTCGAAACCTACCTGATTCCCAATAACCACCCCGATTTCAGGGTGCGCTTCAAGCACCTGTGCGATGCCATTAAGCTGGTTTACTCCTCCATCTATTCGCCCCAGTCGAGACGCTATTTTGAGGCGATCAATATTAAGCTCGAGGACGAGAAGATGGCGGTGGTGATCCAGGACGTGGTGGGCGCCTACCATAAGGATCATTTCTATCCGCATATGAGCGGCACGGCCCAGTCGCATAACTATTACCCGGTTGCACACATGGAGCCGGAGGATGGTTTTGCCATTGTTGCACTGGGACTGGGCCACTACGTGGTGAATGGTGAACGGTCCTACCGCTTCTCGCCGAAATACCCCACCCTGGAGATGGGTTCGCTGCAGAACCAGCTGCGTAACTCCCAGGTGGAGTTCCTGGCGCTGGACATGATGAATTCCGAGGTTGATTTCTGTAAACATGGTTCGGAGGCCAATCTGAAGCGGCTCCCCATCTCGGAGGCGGAATCGCACGGGGTGCTGAACCACATGGCCTCGGTGTATGATGCAAATAATCAGCGCATCGATCCGGGCATCTCCTCGGACGGACCAAGGATTCTGAATTTTGCCAATATCCTGAAGTATGAGCATGTACCATTGGCCAGGGCACTGAAGCTGATCATGGATGTGGGGAAGGAGGCACTGGGATCGCCCGTGGAGATTGAATATTCGGTGGATATGGACACTGCAGAGAATGGAAAACCTTCATTTTTCATTCTCCAGATCAAGCCTATGCTGGGGACCGGCGGGGAGTATACCTTTGATACCGGTGAGCTGAATAAAAAAGATATGATCATCTTTGCCGAGCGCAGTATGGGTAACGGGAGGATTGATCATATAACCGACCTGGTTTATGTGAATCCCGGGAAGTTTGATAAGATGCGCACAAGGGAGATGGCTGCTCAGATTGAGTACCTGAACAAAAAGCTGGTGGAGAAGGACCGGAAATACATCCTGATTGGTCCGGGCCGCTGGGGAACCCGTGATCCTTTTATCGGTATCCCGGTGACCTGGTCGCAAATCTCCAATGCAAAGGTGATCGTGGAGACCTCCCTGGAGGATTTTCCACTGGATGCATCACTCGGTTCACATTTTTTCCACAATGTTACCTCCATGAATGTAGGGTATTTCAGCATTCAGCATGACTCGGGGAGTTCATTTATCCGCTGGGATGAACTGGAAAAGCTGAAGGTTGTGGAGGAACCCGGATTTGTGAAACATGTAAGGTTTGACAAACCTGTTTGTATCATGATGGACGGAAAGAAAAGAATTTCAATTATCTTGAAGCATGTCTGTTCCCCAGGGGATGAACTATCCCACGATTGATTTTAGTCCCACTGCATTCAACATGTTGATGCAGAAGAGGATTCGTACTGTCTTGATCATCAGCAGTAATTACGACTTCTTCATGCTGGAGGAGGATGGCCGTATCGATGAGCAGATCTTCAATGAATATGTATCGCTGAATCTCCGCTATCCTCCGGTATTTGTGAAGGCTACCTCTGCCCGGGAAGCCTTCAGGATTTTGGATAAAGGGGAGATCGACCTGGTGATCGAAATGCTGAACCTGGGTAAGGATGATGCCTTTTCCCTGGCCCAGCGCATCCGTAAAAAGTATGAGGAGGTCCCCATCGTGGTCCTTACCCATTTTAACCGCGAGGTGAGTCTCCGTCTGCAGGATGAGGATTTGTCGGCCATCGATTATGTCTTCTGCTGGCTGGGGAACGCCGACCTGCTGCTGGCTATTATCAAGCTCATCGAGGACAAGATGAATGCGCCCTACGACATCGATACCGTGGGTGTTCAATGCATCATCCTGGTGGAGGACTCCATCCGTTATACCTCCACATACCTGCCCGAGCTCTATAAAATTGTGATGCAGCAGTCGCGCATTTTTGTCAAGGAGGCGCTGAATGAGCATCAGCGGATGCTCAGGATGAGGGGCCGTCCAAAGATCCTGCTGGCCAAGACCTATGATGAGGCGATGGCACTTTATCACAGCTATAAAGAGAACCTGCTCGGGGTGATCAGTGATGTGAGTTTTAAAAAGGGCGACGGACGTGATAAGGAGTCCAGGCTGGGCATCAGGCTGGTAGAGCAGCTGCGCAGGGAGGACCCCTACCTGCCTGCCCTGTTGCAATCCTCCGACCTCTCCAATGCACAGCTGGCCCATAAACTGGGAGTGGGGTTCCTGCACAAATATTCCAAGTCGCTCTCCCTTGAGCTGCGCAATTTTATCATCCGCAATTTCGCATTTGGCGAGTTTATCTTCCGGGATCCCATCACCCTCAAGGAGGTGGGGCGTGCCGCAGATCTGCAGGCGCTGCAACAAAAGATCCGCGAGATTCCCGATGATGTCCTTGCCTTTCATTCGAACCGTAACGATTTTTCCAAATGGCTCAACGCCCGGGCTATTTTTCCCGTGGCACAGCTCTTTAAATATATCCGGAACGATGATTTTAAGAACCTGGATGATGTAAGGGTCTACCTCTACGAGGCGATCTCGAGCTACCGCATCAGCAAGAGCCGGGGGATCATTGCAAAGTTCGATAAGAACAGTCACGACTCCTACAGGATTTTCTCCAGGATCGGTGAAGGCTCCATCGGGGGGAAGGCACGCGGACTGGCGTTCATTAATTCGGTAATCGACAAGTACAGCCTCTTCAGCAAGTTTGAAAATGTGGTGATCACCGTGCCTAAAACGGTGGTTCTGAGTACCGATGTGTTCGACGAATTCATGGAGATGAATAATCTCCACCGGATCGGCCTTTCCAACCTGACGGATGAGGAGATGCTGGAACACTTCGTTTCGGCCAAGCTTCCCGGATGGCTTCACCAGGACCTCTATACGGTGATATCAGTCTGCCAGGCACCCATTGCCATACGCTCCTCAAGCAAACTGGAAGATTCACACTATCAGCCATTTGCCGGAATATACTCGACCTATATGATCCCGGTCAGCAAGGCAGATCCGGCACGGACCATGGAGATGCTCACCAACGCCATCAAGTCGGTTTACGCCTCGGTCTATTTCAGGGAGAGCAAGGCCTATATTGAAGCCACCTCCAACGTCATCGATGAGGAGAAAATGGGGATCGTGATCCAGGAGGTTTGCGGTTCCCGTCATGGTGATTTTTATTACCCCACGGTTTCAGGGGTGGCCCGCTCCATTAATTTCTATCCCATCGCCCCTGAGAAGCCGAAGGACGGCATTGCCAAGGTGGCATTCGGACTGGGCAAGTACATTATGGATGGCGGTATGAGCCTGCGCTTTTCACCGGCCTATCCAAGGAAGATCCTGCAGCTTTCTTCCAGCAAAATGATGCTCAGGGATACGCAGAAACAGTTTTATGCCCTCGATCTGCACCAGGAGAAATATCACACCTCCACCGACGATTCGGTGAACCTGGCCCGGCTGAAACTCTCGGAAGCCGATAACAACAAGGCGCTCTCGAAGGTGGTTTCGGTCTACGATTACAACTCGGATGTGGTCCGCGACGGACTGAACTATGAGGGGAAGAGGTTTATCTCCTTTGCGGGGATCCTGCAGCATGAGTCCTTCCCACTGGCGGCCATCCTGAAGGAGTTGCTGGAGATCGGCCGGCAGGAGATCAACATGCCCATTGAAATTGAATTTGCGGTTGAGATGAATGTACCCGAAGGGCAACCCTATATCTTCAACTTCCTCCAGATCAGGCCCATTGTGGAGAGCGACCAGTCCAGTGTGGTGAATATGGATAACATGAAGCCCGAAGATGCCATCCTCTATTCAAAGACGGCCCTTGGCAACGGAGAGTTCACGGGGATCAGGGACCTTGTCTATGTAAAACCTGGTAGCTTCGATGCGGCAAGAAGCAGGGAGATTGCCAATCGCATGGAGGTCATCAACGAAAAGTTCGTGGCAGTAAAACCTGCGGATCATATCTCGGGGGGAGAATTTGAGCATGAGGAGGCCGGCAACAGCGCTGTTAAAGCAAGCGGGGTTAAGGGGGTGAGCGGGGTGAGTGAAGAGAGACCGGGCAGGGGATATGTGCTGGTGGGTCCCGGGCGATGGGGTTCGTCCGACCCGTGGCTGGGGATTCCGGTTAAATGGACCCAGATCTCGCAAGCACGGATCATCGTGGAGTCGGGCCTGGAGAACTACCGGATCGATCCGAGCCAGGGTACCCACTTTTTCCAGAACCTCACCTCCTTCAGGGTGGGTTACATGACCATTAATCCCTATATCGGCGATGGCTCCTACGATCACCAGTACCTCGACAGCCTGCCTGCCGTGTATGAGGATGAGTACATCCGCCACATAAGGTTTCCACACGAGCTGACCGTCTGCATCGACGGGAAAACCAACCGCGGGGCAGTTCTGAAACCTGAAAGTTAGAGTCGAACGGCAGTAACATTTGAACCTCCGTTTCGAACAACTTTCTGTCCGGGTTGTTAAAAAGTTCAAAACCCATTACCATGAATAAAAGAGAGTTTCTTAAGAGTTCAGCCATTTTAGGCGCCGGTATCCTGGTTGCACCCACCGTTGCATCCTCCTGTATGAACAGTTCTGCCGCAGAAAGCGCCACCGCATCGCTGGTGGCCCTGGACAGCGACGGAAAATTCCTCCAGCCCGCGCTGGGATATGCCTTCGATGCGCTTGAACCGCACATTGACGCCATGACCATGGAGATTCATTACGGGAAGCATCACGCCGGTTATACCACCAAGTTTAATGAAGCCCTTGAACAGGAGAACCTCCACCCCACCGACATTTACAGGTTGTTTGAGGGTGTGTCGAACTACTCTGCCGGGGTGAGGAACAACGGGGGCGGATATTTCAACCACAATCTTTACTGGAAATTCATGTCACCCGAGGGTGGCGGAGCACCCACAGGGAAACTGGCTGAAGCCATTGTTGCAACTTTCGGTTCTTTCGAGGAGTTCAAGGCACTCTTTACAGCCACCGCAGGCTCCCAGTTCGGTTCGGGATGGGGATGGCTTTTGCTGGATAAAGAGGGAAAGCTGCAGGTAACCTCCACTCCCAACCAGGACAACCCGCTGATGGATGTGGCCGCGGTCCGGGGAACACCCCTGCTCAATGTGGATGTTTGGGAACACGCCTACTACCTTCACTACCAGAACATGCGTAAAAGCTATCTGGATGCTTACTGGAACGTGGTTAACTGGCCTTTCGTGGGTTCACTCTACGAAGAGGCACTTTCCTGAAGGGTAGCGTTCATACAAATAAAAGAGGGCTTTGTAAAATAAGAAGTGGCTTATAGGGAAAAGTGAGCGATTTTCACTAATTTAATGAGGTTAAAGCCATATGTCTTGGAACCTCATTGGATGAAGAAGATATTTCTTCTCTTTGCACTTGCAATTTCAGCGACAGTTGCTTCACAAAATACCGCCCCGGTGGTATCCGAAATTCCGGATCAGTCCGTCGGGCCATGTGGAACCTTTGTAACCATTTCACTTGATGACTATGTGTCTGATGATTCAACACTCGATGCAGATATCATCTGGTCATACAGTGGTAATTAGGAGTTATTAGTCTCCATATCAAACCGGATTGCAACCATCACTCTCCAGACGAGCAACTGGTATGGCAGTGAAACTATTACATTCACCGCCACCGACGATGATGCCACCGATCCGTTGTCGGATTCTGATGCCGCCAGTATTTACGGTCGGCCAGATGGGCATTCCCCTGGTGGGTACCATCACCCAGCCTGCCTGCGGCGAGACCACGGGCAGTGTGCCGCTGAGCGGACTTCCTGCATCGGGTAGCTGGACCCTGACAAGAACCCCGGGCGGAACCACCACCGGCACCGGGACAAGCACCACCATCAGCGGACTGACCCCGGGAACCTATACCTGGACAGTCACCAATGCCGACGGCTGTATCTCCGGATCCTCCACACCTGCTGTGATCAACACCCCGCCGGTCACCCCAACAACACCCACGGTGGGGACCATCACCCAGCCTGCCTGCGGCGAGACCACGGGAAGTGTGCCGCTGGGCGGACTTCCTGCATCGGGTAGCTGGACCCTGACAAGAACCCCGGGCGGAACCACCACCGGCACCGGGACAAGCACCACCATCAGCGGACTGACCCCGGGAACCTATACATGGACAGTCACCAATGCAGATGGCTGCATCTCCGGATCCTCCACACCTGCTGTGATCAACACCCCGCCGGTCACCCCAACGGCACCCACGGTGGGAACCATCACCCAGCCCGCCTGCGGCGAGACCACGGGCAGTGTGCCTTTGAGCGGACTTCCTGCAGTCGGGCGCCTGGACCCTGACCAGAACCCCGGGCGGACACCACCACCGGCCAGGCACAACATTCACCGTAACCGGACTTGCAGCCCGGAACCTATACCTGGACAGTCACCAATGCAGCCGGCTGTATCTCCGGCATCCTCGACACCTGCTGTGATCAACACCCCGCCGGTCACCCCAACGGCACCCACGGTGGGGACCATCACCCAGCCCGCCTGCGGCGAGACCACGGGCAGTGTGCCCCTGAGCGGACTTCCTGCCTCAGGTAGCTGGACCCTGACAAGAACCCCGGGCGGAACCACCACCGGCTCAGGGACAACTTTCACCGTAACCGGACTTGCTACCGGAAGCTATACCTGGACAGTCACCAATGCCGATGGCTGCATCTCCGGATCTCTCGACAGCCGGCCGTGATCAACACCCCGCCGGTCACCCCAACGGCACCCACGGTGGGAACCATCACCCAGCCCGCCTGCGGCGAGACCACGGGCAGTGTGCCGCTGGGCGGACTTCCATCTCCGGAACCTGGACCCTTACAAGAACTCCGGGTGGGACCACCACCACCGGCACCGGGACAAGCACCACCATCAGCGGACTGACCCCGGGAAGCTATACATGGACAGTCACCAATGCAGCCGGCTGTATCTCCGGATCTTCGACACCCGCTGTGATCAACACCCCGCCGGTCACCCCAACGGCACCCACGGTGGGGACCATCACCCAGCCCGCCTGCGGCGAGACCACGGGCAGTGTGCCGCTGGGCGGACTTCCTGTCTATCGGGTACCTGGACCCTGACAAGAACTCCGGGCGGAACCACCACCGGCTCAGGGACAAGCACTTCACCGTCAACCGGACTTGCAGCCGGAACCTATACCTGGACAGTCACCAATGCAGCCGGCTGTATCTCCGGATCCTCCACACCTGCTGTGATCAACACCCCGCCGGTCACCCCAACGGCACCCACGGTGGGGACCATCACCCAGCCCGCCTGCGGCGAGACCACGGGCAGTGTGCCCTTGAGCGGACTTCCGGCATCGGGTAGCCTGGACCCTGACAAGAACCCCGGGCGGAACCACCACCACCGGCACCGGGCACAAGCATCACCGTCACCGGACTGCCCCGGGAACCTATACCTGGACAGTCACCAATGCCGATGGGTGTATCTCCGGATCCTCCACACCTGCTGTGATCAACACCCCGCCGGTCACCCCAACGGCACCCACGGTGGGTACCATCACCCAGCCCGCCTGCGGCGAGACCACGGGCAGTGTGCCGCTGAGCGGACTTCCTGCTTCGGGCACCTGGACCCTGACAAGAACCCCGGGCGGGACCACCATCGGCTCAGGCACAACGTTCAACGTAACCGGACTTGCTACCGGAAGCTATACCTGGACAGTCACCAATGCGGATGGCTGCACCTCGGATCTCGGCACAGGCTGTGATCAACACCCCGCCGGTCACCCCAACGGCACCCACGGTGGGGACTATCACCCAGCCCGCCTGCGGCGAGACCACGGGCAGTGTGCCGCTGAGCGGACTTCCGGCTTCCGGAACCTGGACCCTGACAAGAACTCCGGGCGGGACCACCACCACCGGCACCGGGACAAGCACCACTATCAGCGGACTGACTCCCGGGAAGCTATACCTGGACGGTCACCAATGCGGTGGGTGTATCTCCGGATCCTCCACACCTGCCGTGATCAACACCCCGCCGGTCACCCCAACGGCACCCACGGTGGGGACCATCACCCAGCCTGCCTGCGGTGAGACCACGGGCAGTGTGCCCCTGAGCGGACTCCCTGCATCGGGTACCTGGACCCTGACAAGAACCCCGGGCGGAACCACCACCACCGGCACCGGGACAAGCACCACCATCAGCGGACTGACCCCGGGAAGCTATACCTGGACAGTCACCAATGCAGACCGGCTGCATCTCCGGATCCTCGACACCTGCTGTGATCAACACCCCGCCGGTCACCCCAACGGCACCCACGGTGGGGACCATCACCCAGCCAGCCTGCGGCGAGACCACGGGCAGTGTGCCCCTGAGCGGACTTCCTGCATCGGGTAGCCTGGACCCTGACAAGAACCCCGGGCGGAACCACCACCGGCTCAGGCACAACTTTCACCGTAACCGGACTTGCAGCCGGAAGCTATACATGGACGGTCACCAATGCGGGTGGGTGTATCTCCGGATCCTCCACACCTGCTGTGATCAACACCCCGCCGGTCACCCCAACGGCACCCACGGTGGGGACCATCACCCAGCCCACCTGCGGCGAGACCACGGGCAGTGTGCCCTTGGGCGGACTTCCGGCATCGGGTAGCCTGGACCCTGACAAGAACCCCGGGCGGAACCACCACCACCGGCACCGGGACAAGCACCACCATCAGCGGACTGACCCCGGGAACCTATACCTGGACAGTCACCAATGCGGGTGGCTGCATCTCCGGCATCCTCGACACCTGCTGTGATCAACACCCCGCCGGTCACCCCAACGGCACCCACGGTGGGGACCATCACCCAGCCCGCCTGCGGCGAGACCACGGGCAGTGTGCCGCTGAGCGGACTTCCGGCATCGGGCGCCTGGATCCTGACAAGAAGTCCGGGCGGGACCACCTTTGGCTCAGGCCCCAACTTCACCGTTACCGGACTTGCTACCGGAACCTATACCTGGACGGTCACCAATGCGGATGGCTGCACCTCGGTCGTCTCGGCAGAGGCTGTGATCAACACCCCGCCGGTTACCCCAACGGCACCCACGGTGGGGACCATCACCCAGCCCGCCTGCGGCGAGACCACGGGCAGTGTGCCCCTGAGCGGACTTCCTGCATCGGGTACCTGGACCCTTACAAGAACCCCGGGCGGAACCACCACCACCGGCACCGGGACAAGCACCACCATCAGCGGACTGACCCCGGGAAGCTATACCTGGACGGTCACCAATGCAGCCGGCTGCATCTCCGGCATCCTCCACACCTGCTGTGATCAACACCCCGCCGGTCACCCCAACGGCACCCACGGTGGGAACCATCACCCAGCCCGCCTGCGGCGAGACCACGGGCAGTGTGCCACTGAGCGGACTTCCGGCATCGGGAGCCTGGATCCTTACGAGAAGTCCGGGCGGGACCACCTTTGGCTCAGGCCCAACTTCACCGTCACCGGACTTGCAACAGGAAGCTATACATGGACGGTCACCAACTGCGGATGGCTGCACCTCGGTTGTCTCGGCAGAGGCCGTGATCAACACCCCGCCGGTCACCCCAACGGCACCAACGGTGGGGACCATCACCCATCCCGCCTGTGGCGAGACCACGGGAAGTGTGCCGCTAGGCGGACTTCCATGCCACCGGAACCTGGACCCTTACAAGAAATCCGGGCGGGACCACCACCACCGGCACCGGGACAAGCACCACCATCAGCGGACTGACCCCGGGAAGCTATACATGGACGGTCACCAATGCAGCCGGCTGTATCTCCGGATCTTCCACACCTGCTGTGATCAACACCCCGCCGGTTACCCCAACGCCACCCACGGTGGGAACCATCACCCAGCCCGCCTGCGGCGAGACCACGGGCAGTGTGCCGCTGGGCGGACTTCCATGCTACCGGAACCTGGACCCTTACAAGAACCCGGGCGGAACCACCACCACCGGCACCGGGACAAGCACCACCATCAGCGGACTGACCCCGGGAAGCTATACATGGACGGTCACCAATGCAGCCGGCTGTATCTCCGGATCCTCCACACCTGCTGTGATCAACACCCCGCCGGTCACCCCAACGGCACCCACGGTGGGGACTATCACCCAGCCCGCCTGCGGCGAGACCACGGGCAGTGTGCCTTTGAGCGGACTTCCGGCATCGGGAGCCTGGATCCTTACGAGAAGTCCGGGCGGGAACACCTTCGGCTCAGGCACAACGTTCAACGTAACCGGACTTGCTGCAGGAAGCTATACCTGGACAGTCACCAACTCGGATGGCTGCACCTCGGCTATCTCGGCAGAGGCTGTGATCAACACCCCGCCGGTCACCCCGACCGCACCAATCGTTGGAGCCATCACCCAGCCCACCTGCAGCCTGGCCACAGGTAGTGTGAACTTGAGCGGACTTCCGTCTACCGGAACCTGGACCCTTACAAGAAATCCGGGCGGGACCACCACCACCGGCACCGGTACAAGCAGAATCATCAGCGGACTGCCTTCAGGGAATTATACCTATACGGTCACCAATACAGATGGTTGTACTTCTGTTGCCTCAGGACCGGTAGTTATCAATGCACAGCCTTTGACCCCAACGGCACCCACGGTGGGGACCATCACCCAGCCCACCTGCAGCCTGGCCACTGGAAGTGTGACCCTGGGCGGACTTCCCTCTTCCGGAACCTGGACCCTCACCAGGAGTCCGGGTGGAACCACCACCACCGGTACCGGTACAAGCCGAACCATCAGCGGACTCGCCACCGGCAACTATACATGGACGGTAACCAATGCAGACGGCTGTACTTCGGACGCTTCGGGCCAGGTTGTGATTAATACCCAACCTTTGACCCCGTCTGCCCCGGTGGTGGGACTGATCACCCAACCCACCTGCAGCCTGGCCACTGGAAGTGTGTCCTTAAGTGGACTTCCGTCTTCCGGTACCTGGACCCTTACAAGAAATCCGGGTGGGACCACAACCACCGGCACCGGCACAAGCAGAATCATCAGCGGACTGCCTTCAGGGAATTATACCTATACGGTAACCAATGCAGACGGCTGTACTTCAGGTGCATCAGGACCGGTAGTTATCAATACCCAGCCTGTGACCCCATCTGCCCCGGTAGTGGGACTGATCACCCAGCCCACCTGCATCCTGGCCACAGGTAGTGTAACCCTTGGCGGACTGCCGGCAGTCGGTACCTGGACCCTCACCCGGAACCCTGGCGGGACTACAACCACCGGCACCGGTACAAGCATTACCATCAGCGGACTCAGCCACCGGCAACTATACATGGACGGTTACCAATGCAGACGGCTGTACTTCGGACGCTTCGGGTCAGGTTGTGATCAATACCCAACCTTTGACCCCGTCTGCCCCGGTAGTGGGACTCATCACCCAGCCCACCTGCAGCGTGGCTACGGGAAGTGTGACGCTCAACGGACTTCCGTCTTCCGGAACCTGGACCCTTACAAGAAATCCGGGTGGGACCACCACCACCGGCACCGGCACAAACACGAACCATCAACGGTCTGGCCTCCGGCAACTATACATGGACGGTAACTAATGAGGATGGTTGTACTTCAGGCGCCTCAGGAGCGGTAGTTATAAATGTTCAACCTGTTACCCCGAATGCTCCTTCAGTGGGACTGATCAACCAACCCAACTGCAGTGTGGCCACAGGCAGTGTGGTGCTTGTCGGTCTTCCTGCCATCGGAACCTGGACCCTTATCCGGAGTCCGGGTGGAGCGACCACCACCGGCAACGGTACCGGAACCACCATCTCCGGTTTGGTCCCGGGAAATTATACCTATACGGTAACCAATGCAGACGGCTGTACTTCAGGTGCATCAGGACCGGTAGTTATCAATACCCAGCCTGTGACCCCGTCTGCCCCGGAAGTGGGACTGATCACCCAGCCCACCTGCAGTGTAGCCACAGGTAATGTGACCCTGAGCGGACTTCCGGCGGTAGGTAGCTGGACCCTTACCAGAAGCCCGGGCGGGACTACAACCACCGGCACCGGCACAAGCAGAACCATCAACGGGCTGCCTTCCGGAAATTATACCTGGACCGTAACCAATGAAGATGGCTGTACTTCAGATGCCTCAGGACCGGTGGTGATCAATACCCAACCTGTGACCCCGTCTGCCCCGGCAGTGGGGACCATTACCCAGCCCACATGCGGGGTGGCTACGGGCAGTGTACCCCTGGGCGGACTTCCAGCCACCGGTAGCTGGACCCTGACCAGGAGTCCGGGCGGAACCACCACCACCGGAACCGGGACAAGCACCACCCTCACCGGGCTTACAACCGGAACCTATACCTGGACCGTAACCAATACAGATGGATGCACCTCCAATGCTTCGGTCCCGGTTGTCATCAATACACAACCTGTTACCCCAACCGCTCCACAAACCGGGACCATCACCCAGCCCACATGCAGCATAGTCACAGGCAGTGTTGTACTTAGCGGACTTCCTGCCACGGGAAGCTGGATTCTGACCAGGAGTCCGGGCGGGACCACCTTCGGCTCAGGTCCCAACTTCACTGTCACCGGACTTGCACCGGGTACCTATACCTGGACCGTAACCAATGCGGATGGTTGCACCTCGAATGCCTCAGTTCAGGTGGTGATCAATGCCGCACCGGTCACCCCGACCGCACCAACCCTCGGACCCATTACCCAGCCCACCTGCAGCGTGGCCACGGGAAGTGTGACACTCAACGGACTTCCGTCTTCCGGAACCTGGACCCTTACAAGAAATCCGGGCGGGACCACCACCACCGGCACAGGCACTTCCACCAACATTACCGTACTTGCCCCGGGAACCTATACCTGGACCGTAACCAATACCGATGGATGCACCTCTAATGCTTCAGTCCCGGTTGTCATCAATACACAACCTGTTACCCCGCCTGCTCCGGTTGTGGGGGCAATCACACATCCAACCTGCGAAGTGTCCACCGGAAGCGTGGTGCTTGGCGGTCTGCCGCCTGCCGGAACGTGGACCCTTACAAGAAATCCGGGAGGAACCACCACGACCGGCTCAGGAACGGGCACCACCGTGAGCGGTGTTCCATCCGGAACCTATACCTGGACGGTAACCAATACCGATGGCTGTACCTCAAATGCCTCCGGTCCGGTTTTGATCAACGCCCAGCCAGTCACCCCGACTGCTCCCCATTGTAGGGACGATCACACAACCCACATGCAGTGAGGCAACAGGCAGTGTCTATTTAAGTGGTCTGCCTTCCACCGGAACATGGGTTTTAACAAGGAATCCTGGCGGGATCACCACCACCGGATCGGGAACCCATTTAACTGTTTCGGGACTGAATCCTGACGCATATAGCTTCAGGGTAACCAATAGTGTAGGTTGCACCTCCCCCTCTTCGCTACCGGTGGTCATCAATCTTCAGCCTCTAACCCCGGATGTTCCGGTGGTGGGCACGATCACCCAGCCGACCTGTTATCAGGCAACCGGAAGTGTGGTTTTAAGCGGACTGCCCGTACCGGGTACATGGACCCTGGTAAGGAGTCCGGGAGGAACGACCACCACCGGCACAGGTGCCGGAACCACCATCACCGGACTGGCTCCGGGCAACTATACCTTCATCGTAAGAAATGCCCAGGGTTGTCCTTCACCACCATCCGGTGAGGTGAGGGTGATCAGTCAGCCGACCCAACCGGACAACCCCATCCTCCTGGGTGAAAGTTATGCGGCCTGCCAGGGAGACAGTATTCTGCTCGATGCGGGGACCGGGTTTGACAGTTATGCATGGAACAATGGTGCAACCAGCCGGTCCATCCATGTCGCTGCAACCGGAACCTATTCTGTAACCGTAACTCAGGGTGATTGCAGTGCCGGCGCTGCTGCCGAAGTAACCCTTAATGCCATACCCGGTATAAATCTCGGATCGAATATTACAGGCTGTGCCGGAGAACCGGTTCCCCTTGATGCCGGGGCAGGATTTGATACCTACCGGTGGAGTACAGGGGCAAACTCCCGGACCATTCAATGTTACACAAAATGGCACTTACGGTGTGACGGTTGAGAGTAATGGCTGCAGCAATTCGGACAGCGTGCAGGTCACCTTCAGCAGCCTGCCGGTCATACCCCTTGCCATCTCTTACTATGCCACCAGTTGCATCACCCTTGACGCCGGGAATACGGGGTCTGATTATAACTGGAACACCGGTGCCACCAGCCAGACCATTGAAGCCTGTACCACCGGGACCTATTCAGTCGTTGTAACCAATGCCAGCAATTGCTCCGCATCCGGTGAGACCTCTGTAACCATTGGTGAAAAGCCCGTGGTTAACCTGCCAACCTCGTTGTCGGGTTGCAAGGGAGAAAGCATCACGCTGGATGCTGGTTCAGGTTTTGCAAGCTATCTGTGGAGTACCGGTGCGACCACGCAGTCCATTTCGATAACCTCCTCGGGAATCTATTCCGTTACTGTAGCCGATAGTCACAACGAGCAGGCCAGTGATGATGTTTCTGTTACCTTCCACGACCTGCCTGTGGTGAACCTGGGGAGAGATCAGTCCATCTGCCAGGATGAGCCGCTGGAACTTTCCGCCGGTTCGGGATTCAGCAGCTATTTGTGGAGTACCGGTGAATCCACACAAAGTATCACTGTGACCACTGCCGGAAATTACTCGGTAACGGTTAACGATGGAAACTGTTCGGCCAGTGACCAGGTCGGTATTCAGGTCAAAAGCCTGCCGGCCGTGAACCTGGGTCCAGATCGGTCTGCCTGTGACGGGTGATATCGTCACCCTGAATGCAGGGGGTAATTACTATGCATATTACTGGAATACCGGCGAGAAAACCGCATCCATTTCGGTAACGGAACCAGGCAGTTACAGTGTCAATGTAACCGATAACGGTTGTTCGGTGATTGATAATATCAAGGTATCATTCAGCCAATTGCCGCAGGTCGAACTTGGAACGCCCATCTCTTCTTGCGAGGGGGAGCAGGTAACCCTGAATGCCGGTGCGGGATTCATTGCATATTTGTGGAGTACAGGGGAGACTACCCAGTCGATTTCGGTGACAACCTCAGATAATTACAGGATCATCGTTTCCAACGAAAATTGCAATGCTTACGATGCAGTGAATGTTACCTTCCGGGACTCACCACATCCGGAGCTTGGCCCCACGGTTACTTCCTGTGTGGGAGAATACCCCATCCTGGACGCCGGACCGGGCTATGCAGGATATTTATGGAACACCGGTGGAACAAGCCGGATCATCGCGGTGACCATACCGGGGACCTACTCCGTATCCGTTTCGGACGGAACCTGTTCCGGGAGTGATGATGTGGAGGTTGTCTTTCTGGAACCGCCGGTGGTGGAGCTGGGCTTACCGTTCACAGCCTGTGAAGGCGAAGTAACACTCGATGCCGGTCCCGGATTTGATCTCTATATCTGGAGTACCGGTGCAACCACACAAACCATACCGGTTGATGCCTCTGCCGAGTACCTGGTTTCTGTCAGTAATATGTGTGGTTCAGATTCCGACGGGATTATCGTAACCTTAATAGATCAGCCGGATGTTGATCTGGGCAGCGATATTATCATCCCTGCCGATACGAGTATATTGCTCAGTGCCGGGGCCGGACAACTTTCATACCTGTGGAGTACCGGTGCCACAGGAAACCAGATTCTCCTCTCGGGGCTTGCAGACGGAGTCTACAGCTACTGGGTAGAGGTAACAGGCCATAATCACTGTCAGAATTCAGACACGATCGTGGTCACCGTCGGAGAAGGAACCGGGATGGGTGAATCATTCCTGAACGCGGGTATCAACCTCTATCCCAATCCGACCGGGGACCGTTTCTTTGTCCGTTCGGATGACAACATCCATTCAGATATAACCGTCTCCATTTATGATGCGACCGGTAAAATCCTCCTTCTCGAGAAATGGGAAGATCTGACCCTGAATCAGCCAAGGGAGATTGATATTTCAGATTTCAAACCCGGAATCTACGTGGTACATTTCTATTCCGACAAAAAGGTGGCAACCCGGAAGCTGATTAAGCATTAAGCTTTTGAAGGTGTTCGTCGGTCAGACAATAGATATTGTCGTGAACCGGCATTTCCTGCAGGGTTTTCACCTCCACCAGGGGTGATAACCGGCTCTTCTCCTTTTTGCCCCGGAAGATCCTGTAATGGCCCAGTTGCCGGAGAAATGCATACAGCGGATCGGGGTCCTCCCCAAAGGTGTTCTCTCTTTTCCCTGAGTACTCCACCATCAGCATGGGGGGGAATTCCGAATGGAGCAGCTCCAGGGCCCCCTCCAGGGCTTCCAGTTCGAACCCTTCGATGTCCAGTTTGACCAAGGTGGGAAAGAGAGCCTTATCCCCAACCTGTTTTTTAAAGAACGCCGAAAGGGTGGTCACTTCGATCTCATGGCTCCCGGCCTCTTTTTCAGGTCTGATCAGGGAGGCACTTCCCCGGTTAAAATCCCACCGGTCGTAAATCACAGCCTTGCCCGGATTTTTACCGATGGCGTAAGCGGATTGTTCAATATTCCTTACCTGGTTGATCCGGATGTTCTCCTCCAGGATCTGTGCCGTACCGGGATTGGGCTCAAATGCCCAGACTTTCCCTGTGGGTCCCACCAGCTGTGAGGCGTAGATCGACATCAGCCCGATGTTGGCCCCCACATCCACAAAGGAATCCCCCCGGTGAAGCAGGCGCTTCATGATGGCCAGCGATCCTTTTTCATAGGTACCCGTGTAGTAGATAGAACGTTCAACACCCTGATCCCTTACCGGGTCGATCTGTAACCAGAACCCATAACGCGTTTTCATGGTACAGACCCCTCCTGGTGCCGGGATCAACAGGCGGGGCAGGTAGTGCGCAATCCTTCGGATCCCCTTCACATCTATCTCCAGCAGTGCAGAGACCAGGGCGTGACGTAAGAAAAAATTTCGTTTCATCAGGATAAGAAATGAATTTCAGGGCCGTTCAGCCAGGTTTACTTTGAGGATTCCCTCCATGCCGGCGATCCCGGGCGGAACCTCCTCACCATGGTTTATGATCACGGTATAGCCACGTGAGACCAGGTCGGAGAGGATGCTTTGATCCGGAACCTGGCTGTAAACGGCAAAACCGGTGTAAAACATCGCCTCAACATAGTCGGGGTAGTTGAACATGACCCCGTTTTCATAACCCTCCCTTCCCAGTTCCCGCAGCTGGCGGGTCCACTGAGGATTTCTATCCACCTGCTGAAAGGGTTTGAGCCTTTCCAGGGAGTAGCGCACGGGGAGTACCAGGAGCAGTGCCATCACCACCACAGAGATCCATTTCAAGGCCCTCTTTTTATTCAGATCCTTCAGCATAAAATAGAATTCGGAGGTCATCAGGAAGAGCGCAGGGGATGTGATGACCAGGTAGCCCTGCATTTTTGTCTTTGCAAAGGAATAGAAAATGAAAGGGATAAGGAACCAGGCCGTTACAGCAAGCCGGTTCAGGTTTTTCAGGTCACGGGCCGTTTTCCAGAGGAACCAGAGCAGTGGCAGGTAGATCACTTCACCGTAGTTGATCCTGATCCGGTTAAGATAGTACCATGGGGATCCGCTCTGGTCCTCAATTACCTCGGTCAGGTGCCTGAAGTTATAGCCCGACTCCCATGCAGCCTCCAGGGGGAATTTGTTGAATATGTAAAGCTGCCAGGGAAGAAACAGCGCCGTGCAGGTAGTTACCACCAGGATCAGCTGAAGGATTACCCTTTTGGTACTGAAGGCTCCGGAGCCGGTGACAATCAGCAGCCAAACCGGCAAAACAATCAGTGCGGTCAGCCACTTGGTCAGTATGGCCGCCCCCAGGGCCACTCCCACCAACAGGTTGTTGACACTGCGCTTACTGTGGACATACCTGATACTGAAGAATATGGCGAGCTCGATGAAAAAGAGAAAGAAGATATCGATGTGGTCGGTGGCCACCCTGCCTCCTGTAAGCTCGAGAATCAGCCCGTTGATGGAGAAGAGAAAGGCAGCCAGGAAGCCGGTTCTCCGGTCAGACAGATAGCTGCCGATGGCATACGTGAGCCAGATCCCCAGGGAGGAGAGCAGGATGGAGGGAATGCGAAGGGCGATCTCGTTCACCCCGAAGATTCGCATGCTGATGGCCATGCCCCAGAGGGGCAGGGGCTGTTTGTGCAGCCAGATGTGGTTCCCGGCCCAGTTCTGATAGTTGTAAGGCAGGAGGGGATGCTCGTAAAGTGTTGGTCTGAAGGGGTGGCTGATAAGGTTCCTGGCCACAAGGGCATGGTAACGTTCATCCCACTGGTGAAGCACCAGGTCGGAAGAGATATACACCCTCAGGATCACACCGCAAACCAACAGGATCAGGAGGCCCATCTGGAAGTTCCCGGATCTCTGGTACCGCCAGGCAGCAAAATAGCCCGTACTGCAGAGGATCACAGCCGCGATTCCATAGATCAGGTTTTCCATAATTTCATGACAAAAATCATCATTTTCCCCTGGCCAATATGTTGTTCAAACCTGCTGTTAATCATACTTTCCGGGGTTGTTAAATCTCCGCAGAAACAGCAATTTTACACAATATTGTAATATTGGAGGTTTAATTCGCAACGTGGTTATTTAGCTACGCTGAGCTCGCAAGCTCGGTTGGCTACGCCAAAAAATCCCAGGTTGCTTCATTAAACTCCCTATATTACAAATGTAAAATACTATTAAAGGAATAATTAAAACCCCAGTAAAAAAATACGAAGTTATGAATGTAGATACCATCATGAATGACCTGGTGAAAAAGCACCCGGGTGAAGTGGAGTACCACCAGGCTGTTCGCGAGGTCCTCGAATCCATCGAGGAGGTTTACAATGAAAACCCTCATTTCAGGTCTGTCAACATCGTGGAGCGCCTTATTGAGCCCGACCGGGTTCTGACCTTCAAGGTACCCTGGGCCGACGACCAGGGAACTGTACATGTGAACCTGGGACACAGGATTCAGTATAACAATGCCATCGGCCCTTACAAAGGCGGTCTGAGGTTCCACCCCAGCGTGAACCTGAGCATCCTCAAGTTCCTCGGATTTGAGCAGATCTTCAAGAACAGCCTCACCTCCCTTCCAATGGGTGGTGCCAAGGGTGGTTCCGATTTCAATCCCAAGGGGAAATCGAACGCCGAGATCATGCGTTTCTGCCAGGCTTTTATGCTGGAGTTGTGGAAAAACATTGGGCCCGATACCGATGTTCCTGCCGGTGATATAGGCGTGGGCGGACGCGAGATCGGGTACCTCTACGGGATGTACCGCAAACTGACCCGTGAAAATACGGGAGTGCTCACCGGGAAGGGGCTGAACTGGGGCGGTTCGCTCATCAGGCCCGAAGCCACCGGTTTTGGTTGTGTCTATTTCGCCAAGGAGATGCTGGCCACAAAGGGAGAGACCTTTAAAGGCAAACGAGTTGCCATTTCCGGGTTCGGGAACGTGGCATGGGGTGCTGCACTGAAGGTGACCGAGCTGGGTGGCAAGGTGGTAACTCTTTCCGGTCCCGACGGGTATATTTATGACAAGGAGGGAATTTCGGGTGAAAAGATCGAATACATGCTGGAGCTGCGCGCCTCCAACGAAGATATTGTTGCACCCTACGCGCTCGAGTTTGACAGCGCAGAGTTTGTTCAGGGTAAACGACCCTGGGAAGTGGCTGTGGATATTGCCCTTCCCTGCGCCACCCAGAACGAACTGGACGGGAAGGATGCCGACAAACTGATCGCCAACGGATGTATCTGTATTTGTGAAGGAGCCAATATGCCTTGCACCCCCGAAGCCATTGAGAAGTTCCAGGACAAGCAGATCCTCTATGCACCGGGTAAGGCGGCCAATGCCGGTGGTGTGGCCACATCAGGGCTGGAGATGGCGCAAAACTCCATGAAGATCAACTGGAGCCGTGCCGAGGTGGACGAACGCCTGCACCACATCATGACCAACATCCATGAGAACTGCGTGCGGCACGGCAAAGGTGCCGATGGCTACGTGGACTACGTGAAGGGCGCCAACATCGCCGGCTTCCTGAAAGTCGCCAATGCCATGGTCGACCAGGGGCTGCTTTAGTTGATCGTCTAAAAAGTAGAAATAAATGAGTGGGGCTGTAGTGGTCCCACTTTTTTTTGGTCTTGAGAATGCTATTTCCCTGGAAATGTTATTTTTGTGTTAGAGTTAAATTTTAAGTTATGAGGTACTTAATTATAATATCAATGTCATTGTTACTGTCAGGCTGCAATGAAAAAATTTCTGATATGACAGATTCTTATAAGGTATATGGAGGCGAAAACGCGGAAACTTATTTAAATAAGATCTCCGGACAGGTTGTGGTCTTCGGACATCAATCCGTGGGAAGAAATATTCTTTCTGGTGTTACATCCCTGGAAGAGGAAACGGGGGTGAAACTAAACCGGGTAACCACCCGTGATTTTTCAAACCCCGGGGGGCCTGCTTTTATGGACTTTCCAGTGGGGGAGAATGGCAAACCGCTAGGTAAGATTGATGATTTTGTTTCTATGGTAAAGTCCATTCCGGCAGAGACCAATGCCATTGCGTTTTTTAAACTATGTTATGTTGATGTGGTTGATAATACTGATGTTGAGGAACTTTTTAATTATTTTAAAACTGAAATATTTCATTTGAAAGATAGCATTGGTCAAATTCAGATTGTTTTATTTACAGTTCCTCTTACTACGGTGCAAAAGGGATGGAAACCGGTTGTTAAAAAAATATTAGGAAGAGAGTCTACAGATTATCTTGATAATATCAAAAGGCAGGCATTCAATGAAATGATCTTAAATGATCTGTCAGGCGAATTCCCTGTTTTTGACCTTGCTCGGGTTGAATCTACGCTTCCGGGAGGTGAAATGAGCAGTTACAAAAATAGTGGAAAAGTGTTTTCTAGTCTTTCTCAGGTGTATGCCTCTGACAATGGTCACCTGAATGAATTCGGATCGAAAGTAGTTGCTTATAATCTGCTTGCTTTTCTTTCTGAAGAGTTAAATTAGGTACTGCACATAAAGCCAAATCTCATCAAGGATTTCGGGCTGTTGGTCTTGCGTAATGGGTGATTTGCCTGATGAACGGGTGGAGTGCGTATAAGGAAACACGGTTTTTGTGCCTCTGTTTCATCCAGTAGACAGCAGATTTGGCTCTCCTGATCAAATTGGTATTTTCCGTAAATAAAGTATTGTTATCTTCATACTGAGTTTGCTGATATCGGGGTGTATGCGTGATTCGCTTATTATCAGTATATTATCTCTTTAAAATTTTTGAATTAAAAGGAATGTGACGGACTTAAATACATTTTTATCACCATGGGAAATACCAATCAAATTCAGGAGGTACTTTTTAAATATGTGAAGGACAATACCTATAAGGATATCTCCAACCTGGATGCAAAATCAATGCTTTTTAGTGGAGGGTATCCTGGATTCAATGGGATTCGCACTTTTGCTGGATTTCCTGGAGGAGTCCTTTAAGATTTCACCGGCCGACAGTGATCTGATCGAGACCAATTTCGAATCCATCGAGGCCATTACCGATTTTGTGCTGAGAAAGCAGAGGGTGGCGGCATAACCCTGGTGTTATGTGCGGGATCTCCGGCATATTAAGGCAGGGTGGCAGTGAAGTCAGACCCGAATCGGTCCGGCAGATGCTTACCCAGATCCAGTACAGGGGTCCGGATGAAGCGGGTATATATATCGGTGATGGAGTGGGGCTGGGAAGCGTCCGGCTAAGCATCATCGACCTGGCACAGGGACAACAGCCCATGTGTACGCCCGATGGTGAACTCTGGATCGTATTCAACGGCGAAATCTTTAATTACATCGAGCTTCGGGCTGAACTGGTGGCGCTGGGTTACCGGTTCCGGACCAGCAGTGATACGGAGGTACTGCTTTTGCTTTACCGGCATTACAGGGAGCGGTGCCTTGAAAAACTGAATGGCCAGTTTGCCTTTGCCATCTGGAATTCATCCGGCAGGGAGTTGTTCCTGGCGCGGGACAGGATGGGCATCAGGCCTCTGTTTTACCACAATTCCGGTGAAACCTTTATTTTTGCCTCGGAGATAAAGTGCCTCATGGAGTCGGAGTCCCTCGAAGCAGAGCTGGATCCCGAGTCCCTGAACCAGGTCTTTACCTTCTGGACCATCCCCACGCCCGGTACCATCTTCAAGGGTGTTTTTGAACTGCCCCCCGGTCACTATATGCTCAGAAAGGGGAACAGGGAGGTGATCAGATCCTACTGGGAACTCGATTTTTTTGCCCATAAGGATGCCCTGGAATCCACCGGTTTCCAGGAGCGGATGGAAGAGCTTGGATCGCGGATCACAGATTCCGTCCGGCTGAGGCTCCGGGCCGATGTGCAGGTGGCCGCTTATCTGAGCGGCGGACTCGATTCCAGTGCCACTACCCATCTGATCAAACAGGTTGAACCCGGGGTGCTGAACACCTTCTCCATCGGGTTCGAGGATGAGGAGTTCGATGAGACACCCTACCAGCAATCGGTTTCAGCTTTCCTGGATACCAATCACCGCTCCATTTCCTGCTCAAAATCAGACATTGCAGAGCATTTCGCCAGGGTTCTGTGGCATACCGAGATCCCCCTGCTACGCACCGGGGCGGTACCCATGTTCAAACTATCGGGACTGGTCCACGACCACGGGATCAAGGTGGTGATCACCGGCGAGGGAGCCGACGAGTTCCTGGGGGGATACAATATTTTCAAGGAGACACTGATCAGGGAGTTCTGGTCGCGGCAGCCCGATTCCAGGATCAGGCCCCTGCTGTTGCAGAAACTCTATCCCTACCTGGCCCAGTTCCAGGGCCGGAGCGGGAACATGCACCGTTTCTTTTACGGGCATCGCCTTACAGAGACGGCTTCGCCCATCTATTCACACATGGTAAGGTGGAACAACTCCAAACACATCAAAACCCATTTCAGCGACCAGATGAGGGAATTTCAGTCCGCCGATCCTGTTGAGTCGTTGCTTTCCACCCTCCCCGGGGAGATGGGCAGCTGGGACCTCCTTACAAGGGCGCAGTGGCTGGAGTCAAAAATGTTCCTTTCGGGTTACCTGCTCTCCTCGCAGGGTGACAGGGTCTCCATGGCACACTCGGTGGAAGGGCGCTATCCGTTCCTGGATCACAGGGTGGTTGAATACTGCCTGGGTCTCCGGAGCCAGGATAAAATTAAGGGTCTCAATGAAAAGTATATTCTGAAAAAGCTGATGAACGGTCATCTGCCCGAGTCGGTGGTTACCCGTTCCAAGCAGGCCTACAGGGCCCCGGTGGCTTCCGGACTCCTCTCCCCCGGGGCACCCTCCTATCTAAGGGAGATGCTGTCGGCCGGAGCGCTCAAAAAGAACGGGTTTTTTAATCCCGGATCTGTGGAGAGACTGGTCACAAAAATGAGCTCCGGCGAACTGGTTACTGAAAATGAAAATATGGCTTTGGCAGGAATCCTCTCCACACAGATCCTCTCAGACCTGTTTGTGTCAAAAAATAATCCCTACAAAGAAACCAGGATGCGCACTGCGTGCCCGGTCCATTATGATCAACAGCTTCAAAAAAATGCAAAGTGATGAAAAACAAGGAATTTCATAAGGATATTCTGAAGATAGACGATATTGAAAAACTGGTCGACCAGATCACCGCCCGGATCAAATCCGATGTGATGGACCGGTTTGGCAGAAGGGGAGGAGTCATCGGGATCAGCGGTGGAATCGATTCCTCCGTTACCATGGCTCTTTCGGCCAGGGCGCTGGGTCCGGAAAAGCTCCTGGGAGTCATGCTGCCCGAAAAGGATTCCAGCCCCGACAGTGAGCAGATGGCCACCCGGCTGGCTGAAAAGTTTGGGATTAATACCATCGTAGAAAATATTACCGGTGCCCTGGATGGTTTCGGATGCTATGCCCGGAGGGACCGGGCTGTGAAGGAGGTGTGTCCCTCCTATGATCCTTCGGTGGATAAAATGAAGATCGGAGTCAAACAGAACAATCCCGCTTCCTCTCTTCCACCCCTGTTTCACCTGACCGTGGTTAAACCCGACGGGAGTGAAGAGGTGATACGACTTCCATCCGCACAGATGCGGACCATTATTGCCGCCTCCAACTTCAAGCAGCGAAGCCGCATGTCGCTGCTCTATTTTCATGCCGAAGCGCTGCACTATGCAGTAATAGGGACCCCCAATAAGCACGAGGTGGAACAGGGATTCTTCGTGAAATACGGGGATGGCGGCGGCGATATTTTCCCCATCGGAAATCTTTACAAAACCCAGGTCTACCAGCTGGCCGGGTACCTGGGTGTGCCACAAGAGATTATTCAGCGTACCCCCACCACCGATACCTACAGTGCCGAGCAGACCCAGGAGGAGTTTTTCTACCAGTTCCCGTTCCGGCAGATGGACCTGCTGTGGTACGGGTATGAGAACCAGTGCCATCCTGACGAGGTGGGAAGGGTGATGGGTATGACCACCAGGGAGGTTAACCTTGACCTGGTCCAATTTTGCCCGAAAGAGGGCGACCACCGAATACCTCAGGATGCCGGCGCTTAATGATTATAATTTTCTGTAAACCGAATTGCCACGACCATGAACGTTTACGACTACCTGCTGGGTCAATCCGGGTTTCTCTACAAGCCCTTTCTCCTTGGAAACAAGGAGGAGCTCTCCTACCAGGAGCTTTACAGGCGATCTATGAGACTGGCCCGCTACCTGGTTGAAACCTATGGTCAGGACAACAACATCCTGTTGATCAGTCCCAACAACACCTTCTTCATCATTGCCTACATGGCCATCATGAAGTCGGGCAATGTCTGTGTGCCCCTGAACCCCTCCATCGAACCCGACAACCTCTCTTTTGTAGTGAAGCTCTGTAAGGCCAGGACTGCATTTATTGCTCCCCAGCTGGAGGGTAACAGGTGGGAACTCCTGGAGGAGGTGATCTATGATTACCAGGAACTTGATAGCGGCAACGTGGGAGTTCCCGTCGATCTGCTGGACCACAGCGATTTTGATTCCGGTCGGCTGGCCGAGATTATCTTCACTTCCGGATCCACCGGTGAACCCAAAGGGGTCATGATCACCCACGGAAACATTATTGCCAATACAGAATCGATCATAGAATACCTGAAGCTCGACGGACACGATGTGATTGAGATTGTATTGCCGTTCTACTACTGTTACGGACTCTCCCTGCTGCACACCCATTTGAAGGCGGGGGGCAGCATTGTTCTGAATAACAGTTTCATGTTCGTGGGATCGGTCATCAATGATCTGAACCATTATCGATGCACCGGTTTTTCCGGTGTACCCAGCCATTTCCAGATCCTTTTACGGAAGGCAAAATCGTTTAAGGAGACGCGTTTCCCTCTCCTCGCTATGTAACCCAGGCGGGGGGAAAGCTCCACAACGCCTTTATCACGGAGTTCACGGAGAGTTTCCCCAGGGTGAAATTCTTTGTAATGTATGGTCAGACCGAGGCAACGGCGCGACTCTCCTACCTGGAACCCGAACGCCTGGAGGCCAAACTGGGATCCATGGGAAGGGCGATTCCCGGTGTGGAACTGGAGCTGGCTGACGAATCGGGAGCATTGATCACCACCCCCGGTGTGGTGGGTGAATTGCTGGCCAGGGGAGGAAATATCATGAAGGGCTACCTGGGTGATGAGAAGGGAACAGCCGAAATTCTGAAGGGCGGCTGGTTGCACACAGGTGATTTGGCTTATCGGGATGAGGAGGGATATTTTTACCTGACCGCCCGGAAAAAAGAGATTATTAAGGTGGGGGGACGGAGGATCAGTCCCAAAGAGATTGAAGAGGTGATTGTCACCATTCCCGGGGTGGTCGATTGCTACCATTTCGGGGGTGTTTGACGACATCCTGGGTGAGGCACTGAAAGCGGAGATTGTGCTGGCCGATGCCCACGACAGCCATCTGGATGCCACTTTTGTGAAAAAGTATTGCGGAGAGCGGCTGGCCCTGGAGAAGATCCCCGGGATCATCGAGTTCAAAAACAACCTGGTGGTCGCCTCAACCGGTAAGAAGGTCAAGGGACAGAAGGAAGGTTAAAGGCCGGAAAAAAGTTAATAGCTCGAAAGAAGATACTCCCTGAAATCGCTGTATTCGGTGCTGATCAGGGTGGATTGTTTTTCCCTTTTCTGAAAATCAGCCAGCCGCGCGGGAATCTCCACCGGCTTCCCGATCACATCCTCCACGGTCTCGAGGAACTTGGCAGGGTGGGCGGTCTCAAGGAAAATGCCTGTGTAATCCGGATTCATCTCCCTGAAGCTTCTGGCGGCCTGGTACCCGGTAGCCCCGTGAGGGTCGCAAAGGTAACCGGTTTTACTGTATACTTTCCGGATAATCTCCCTGATCTCCCGGTCCGAATAACTGTATCCCTTGATATGTGCACTGATCCATGCATGATTATTGTCAAACAGATCGAGGATACGGACAAAGTTGCTGGGATCGCCGACATCCATGGCGTTTGCAATGGTGGGCGTCGAGGGGCGGGGCCTGTATTCGCCGGTGAGCAGGTAGGAGGGCACCACATCGTTGATATTGTTGGCCGAGAGATAGGTGTGGACCGGCAGGCCCATCTCCCGTGCCACCAGTCCGGCCGTCATATTCCCGTAATTTCCGCTGGGAACAGAAAAGAAAAGCTTTAAATCCTCCTCCCGGTGGATGGAGGTGACCTGGGCCCATGCCCTGAAATAGTAAAATGCCTGCGGGAGAAAGCGGGCCAGGTTGATGGAGTTGGCCGAGGTAAGGGTCATCTTTCCGGCGAGCTCTTTATCCATAAAGGCCTCCTTGACAAGTCGCTGGCAATCGTCAAATGTCCCCCGGACCTCCAGGGCCGAAATGTTTCCCCCCAGGGTGGTGAATTGTTTCTCCTGGAGGGGTGTAACCAGACCGGAGGGGTAGAGTACATGAACCCGGATGCCCGGAATCCCCAGGAATCCGTTGGCAACGGCACTACCCGTATCGCCCGAGGTGGCCACCAGTACATGGATCTCCTCATCCAGGCCGGCGGTGAAATATCCAAGCAATCTGGAGAGGAAACGGGCTCCCACATCCTTGAAGGCACAGGTGGGACCATGGAACAGCTCCAGGGAGTAGATTCCCTCTTCTACTTTCACCAGGGGGGTATCGAAATAGACAGCCTCCTGCACAAGGGGTATTAAATCTGTTTTAGGAATATCCTCCCCGAACAGCAGGATGGACAGCTCCACTGCAATCTCCGTGAGGTTCATCTCCCTGATGGCCATCAACCTGTCCCTTGTTAATACGGGAAAGGCCGAAGGCATGAAGAGTCCGCGGTCGGGTGCAAGTCCCTTCAAAAGGGCCTCTTTTAATCCGGTTTTCAACTCACGGTTGCGGGTACTGTAGTAGTGCATGGCTGGGTTTTATATGATCCGGCATCCGGCTTCACTGATTTTTGAAAGGTAGAGTGAGGCGCCGATATGGTGCGCTGCGAAGTGCGCCTCCATCACCTTTCCAACCGAAGTGGCCATATCCTCACCCCGGCAGAGGCTGAATACGGAGGGTCCCGACCCCGAGAGACCGGTGCCCAGGGAACCTGCATCCAGGGCAGCCTGGCGAAGTTTCTGAAAACCGGGTAAATGCGGTGTGCGGTAGGGCTCGGCAAAAACATCTGTCACCGAACGGCTGATGAGTCCGTAATCGGATGTGGCCAGTCCGGCTACCAGCCCGGCCAGGTTGCCGCACTGCTGCAGGGCGGTTGCCATGGGAACCTCCTTGGGAATCAGTTTCCTGCTCTCCCTGGTTCTGATCTCCAGGTGCGGATGAACCACGGCACACCAGAGGTCGCCCGGGTAGGGGATGTGTTTGATATCCAGCGGATCATACCCGCGGATAAGGATGAACCCGCCCAGCAGGGCGGGGGCAATGTTATCGGCATGAACGGCTCCGCTGGCCATCTTCTCACCCTCCATTGCATAGGGGATCAGGGCTGCTGTTTCAAAGGGATTGCCCAGCAGGTGATTGATCCCCACTACGGCAGCAACGCAACTGGCAGCGCTGGAACCCACCCCGCTTCCGGGTTTGATCTTCCGGGTAAAGACCAGGTCAAAACCATCCCTGCTTCCCAACCCGGACAGCAGTGCCTGCGCAGCCACGGCGGCCACATTCTTTTCAGGGTCCAGGGGAAGGTTGCAACCCGACCGGTCCACCAGTACCAGTTTCCCGGTACCGTTTCTGCGGATGATCATCTCATCGCCCGGCGATTCCAGGGCAAATCCCATCAGGTCGAAACCGGGACCCACGTTGGAGACCGTTGCCGGTCCGAATACGGTGACTTCATCGTTCATTTCAACTGCTCTAAAAGGGTGTCATTGATCTCGGACAGCGACCGGATCTTCAGATCGGCCACCGCGAACCGCTCCTGGTCATACTCCAGCGGATCGGGCATGGCCAGTACCTTCATCCGCGCAGCCTTGGCGGAGATCACCCCAAAAAAGGAGTCCTCGATGGCCAGGCAAAAGGCAGGTTCTACGCCCAGCCTTGCAGCGGTCTGAAGGTAGACCTCCGGGTGGGGCTTGCCCGGCATCCCGTTGGCTGCGGAGACCATCAAATCAAAATGACCCGTGAGATTGTATCTTCCCATCACCGCCTCGATGTGTTCCATGGTGGAGCAGGAGGCCAGGGCTACCGGAATTTTCTTCTCCCTGAAAAAGCGGATCGCCTCGACAGCCCCCTCCATCAACGGCACCTGGGTTCGCATCTTTTTCACCATCTCTCTGTCGTACCGCTCAATAAGTGATTCGGGTGATACCGAGGTGATTTTAAACACTCCGCACCAGTGACCCACCATCTCCCTGGTCCGGAGTCCGCGGGTCTGAGCCAGCAAGAGGTCGGTCAGCTCAATTCCCAGCTCCCCGAACAGCTCCCGTTCCGCCTGCTGCCAGAGGTTCTCGGAGTCGATCAGCACCCCGTCCATATCAAATATCACCGCCTTTATCCCCATATCTTAACCTGACCTTTTTAAATGTTTGCAACCCTGATCACATCCGCAAAAACACCCGCTGCCGTCACCTCGGCGCCGGCGCCGTACCCCTTGACAATCAGGGGAAGTTCCCTGTAACGGTCGGTGGTGATCATGATGATGTTGTTGCTGGCCTCCAATGGGTACGCCGGGTGGTCGGAGTTCACCTCCTCCAGTCCCATGGTACCCTTCCCCTCCTTCAGGTTGGCCAGGTACCTCCACTTCAGCCCTTTTTCAGCCAGCACTTTGCGCTTTCGCTCGAACCCGGCATCCAGTTTCTTCACATTCACCCAGAAATCCTCCAGGGTGCCTTCGAAGAGGTCGTCAGGCATAAAGGGGGTCACCTCAATATCACCCTCCTCCATCTCGTATCCCGACTCCCTGGCCAGGATCAGTAATTTTCTCTTCACATCCGTTCCGCTCAGATCGAGCCTGGGATCGGGTTCGGAATAGCCCTCCTCCATGGCCATGCGGATCGCCTGGCTCAAAGGAATTTCCCGGCTCATGACATTGAATATGAAGTTGAGCGTTCCCGAAACCACTGCTTCCAGCTTCAGGATCCTGTCACCGCTTCGAATGAGGTCATTGATGGTGCTGATCACGGGGAGACCGGCTGCCACATTGGTCTCGAAAATAAATTTCACGCCCCTTTGGACTGCTTTTTCCTTCAGGCTGCTGTATAGGCTGTAGGCCGAACTGCAGGCGATCTTATTGGCGGTCACCACGGAGACATAAGATTCCAGCAACCCTCCGTAACACATGGCCACCGTTTCATTGGCTGTGCAGTCGATGAAAACCGAGTTGCGAAGGTTATTCTCCCGGATGCGCTCCACGTATAAACCGAGGTTGGCCGGTTCTCCCTCCTCCAGCCGGGTTTTCCATAAGCCCGGGTCGATACCCGCGGGATCGATCACCATTTTACGGCTGTTGGTAATCCCTATCAAATTGATCTTCAGCTTGTGTGACTTGATCAGTTTCTCCTGTTGCTTATTAATCTGCTCAATGAGCCGGATTCCCACATTTCCAATTCCTGCCAGGTAGAGGTGGAGCTCCCGGTAATTGGATAGGAAGAAACCTTCATGGATCAGGTTGAGGGCCTTTTTCAGGCTTGTCCGGCGGATCACCACCGAGATGTTCAGTTCGCTGGATCCCTGGGCAGTGGCGATCACACTGATCCCGTTTCGCCCCAGTGATTTAAAAAGGATGGCCGAGATCCCTGGTTTGTGCCGCATCCCCTCCCCGACAATGGAGATGATGGAGAGCTCGCTGATCACTTCGATCTCCAGCTCCTTACGGTGTTCGATTTCAATCTCGAACTCCTCCCTGAGTGCCTCAACGGCCGTATTGGTATAAGAGGGAGAAACCGCAAATGAGATGGTCATTTCGGAGGATGCCTGGGTGATCAGGATGACATTCACATCGTACCGCGCCAGGGAGCTGAATACCCTGGCAGAGGTCCCTGTCTTCCCCACCATGCTTGCTCCCTTGACAGTGATCAGGGTGATTTCGTTGATGGAAGAGATCCCCTTGATCATTTCCGATTGCTGGCATTTGATATCCCTCGAAATGAGGGTACCGGACTGGTCAGGATTAAATGTGTTTTTCACCCGGATGGGTATGTTTTCCTTGTAGGCAGGGGTGAGGGTGGGTGTGTAGATCACCTTTGCCCCGAAATGGGAGAGCTCCATGGCCTCTTCATAGCTCATGCAGTCCACCGGGTAGGCCCCGGGCACCATGCGCGGATCGGCGGTCATGAAACCGTTTACATCGGTCCATATTTCAAGCACACTGGCCTTCATGGCCGCAGCAATGATGGCCGCGGTATAGTCCGAACCACCCCTTCCGAGGGTGGTGGTGCGCCCCTGGTCGTCGGAGGCGATAAACCCGGGAAGGATCGCCAGATTTTGAAGCGATTTCATTTCGCTGCGGATCTTTTGGTATGTAATGTCGAAATGAACCTTGGCATTCCCGAAACCGCTGTCGGTATGGATCAGCTGGCGCGAGTCCATGAAAACCGCCCCCTCCACGTACCTGGAAATGATCGTCGCCGATAGCCGTTCTCCAAAACTGAGCAGGAAGTCCAGTGTTTTGTTGCTCAGATCCTGCAGCAGGTAGATTCCCTGGAGCGCCTCCTGGAACTCTCCCACCATGGACTCCACCTCCGCAAGGGTCGACTCGCACGCAACACCGGTCATCAGTTCCTTCACAGTCTCCAGATGGCGGTCACGGATCATTTTCATCTCCTCCCGGAAAGCGGTGTTGCGTTCACTGGCCATGGTGGCAATACGGATGATCTGGTCGGTGACTCCTCCAAAAGCGCTGACCACCACCGCACAGGGTCCGGTCTGCTCCAGGAGGATCTTCTTCACTACCTTAATGTTTTCCGTACTTCCGACAGAGGTACCTCCGAATTTTAAGACTTTCATTGTATGTTTTTTTACAGCTCCCCTTATGCACTTTGCGTGGTCATCTCCCTGTCCACTTTTTTGATCAGTCCCTGCAATACTTTTCCGGGTCCCACCTCTGTAAAGGAGGTGGCGCCGTCGGCGATCATGTTTTTCACGGTCTGGGTCCACCTCACAGGAGCAGTGAGCTGTGCCACCAGGTTTTTTTTGATCTCATCAGGGTCGGTAGAGGGAAGTGCATTGACGTTCTGGTAAACAGGACAAACCGGTCTGCTGAAGGGGGCTGCCTGGATGGCCTTTTCCAGTTCGGCCCTTGCCGGTTCCATCAGGGGTGAGTGGAAGGCACCTCCCACAGCAAGTTTCAGAGCCCTTTTGGCACCCAGCCGGGTCAGTTCTTCCACCGCCAGGTCGATGCCCGGGATGGAGCCTGAAATCACAACCTGTCCGGGCGAGTTGTAGTTGGCTGCCACCACTACCTCCGGAATATTGTTGCAGACCTGTTCCACCAGTTCATCCTCCAGGCCAAGGATGGCGGCCATTGTGGAGGGTTGCGCTTCACACGCCTTCTGCATGGCCAGCGCCCTTTTATAAACCAGTTTCAGTCCGTCGATAAAGGAGAGTGTGCCGTTGGCCACCAGTGAGGAGAATTCTCCAAGTGAGTGTCCTGCCACCATATCGGGCGAAAACCCCTCCAGGGTCGTGGCGAGGATTACCGAATGGAGAAAAATGGCGGGCTGGGTGACCCTGGTCTGCTTCAGATCCTCATCCGATCCCGAGAACATCAGGTCGGTGATCCTGAATCCCAGCTCCTCATTGGCCTGTTCGAATAACTCTTTAGCCAGGTTGTGCTGTTCGTACAACGCTTTTCCCATCCCCACAAACTGGGCACCCTGTCCGGGAAATACAAATGCCTGCATGCTTTTGTTAATTTTTACAAAGATATGAAAGTCAGCGAAGCTTGCTCCCGATCAGGTGGATAAACTCCTCCCGGGTCTTATCCGAACGCAGGAAGGCGCCTGTAAAGGCCGATGTGGTGGTGACCGAATGTTGTTTTTGTACCCCCCGCATGACCATGCAGAGGTGAAGGGCCTCAATGACCACCGCCACACCCATGGGATTCAGGGTCTCCTGGATGCAATCGCGGATCTGGACGGTGAGCCTCTCCTGCACCTGCAGCCGGCGGGCAAAGGCCTCCACCACCCTGGCTATTTTACTGAGCCCGGTAATGGTTTTGTCGGGGATATAGGCCACGTGAGCCTTCCCGATGAAAGGGAGCATATGGTGTTCGCACATCGAGAAGAGCTCGATATCCTTCACGATGACCATCTCCTTGTAATCCTCATGGAACATGGCCGACTTGATGATATCGGAGGGGTCGGTCCCGTATCCCTGGGTCAGGAACTGCATGGCCTTTGCCACCCGCTGTGGCGTCTCTCTCAACCCCTCCCGGTTTACATCCTCTCCCAGGAGCTTGATCACATCAAGATAACTTTCTGTCAGTTTGAAGGTTGTCTGATCATCGTACCTGTCAATCCGGTCGTATCCACCCACCTGGTTCTCACCCAGTCCGTTATTGATATTTTCCATGTTGTTTATTTTCCAAAGTATTCCACTGTATTGTTCTCAGTCTCCTCAATCTTCACCGAATGGAGTTTTACCCCCAGCGTGTTAAAATGGGGTTCCAGCTGTTCCCATATTCCAATGGCCAGGTTTTCGGTGGAGACAAACTTACCCTCCATGAAATCAACCTCCAGGTTGATGTTCCTGTGATCCAGTTTAACAATAACCTTCTCACGAATGATCCGGCCCACCTCCTTGAGATCGGCCACATACCCGGTTTTTGGATTTACTTCACCGGCGATGGTAACCCACAGGATGTAATTGTGCCCGTGCCAGTTGGGATTGGCGCATGGCCCGTAAATCTCTTCATTCTTCCGGTCCGACAAGGCAGGGTTGAACAGCCGGTGGGCCGAACTGAAACGTTCTCTGCGTGTGAGGTATATCATGATTCAGTATAGTAAAGAAACGAAATTATCCGGCAGAATGTTCATCCCGGGATGAAATATAGGTTGATCAAAAATCGTTATCTTGGCAGGATGATCATTGTTACAGGAGCCGCGGGCTTTATAGGAAGCAACCTGGTTGCCGGTCTGAACCGGTCGGGTTATAAAGATATCGTGCTGGTGGATGATTTCAGCCGTCAGGACAGGGAAAGCAATTACCTGGGGAAGGAGTTTACCGCTCTGCTGGAACGGGGGGCTTTCCCGGCCTGGGCCAGGGAGAACCACCGCCGGATCCAGATGGTCATTCACCTGGGGGCGCGGACCGATACAACCGAGTTTAACTGGGAGGTGTTGCAGGAGCTGAACCTCGGCTACTCCAAAAAGGTGTTTAACCTCTGCGTTGAATTCGGACTGCCACTGATCTATGCCAGTTCGGCGGCTACCTACGGACTGGGCGGGCATGGATATTCCGACTCGCATGATGTGGTGGAAAAACTGGAGCCGCTGAACCCCTACGGACGCAGCAAGAACGAGTTTGATAAGTGGGTGCTGGCACAGGAGCGAAAGCCCTTTTTCTGGGCCGGACTGAAATTTTTCAATGTTTACGGCCCGAACGAGTACCATAAGGGTCGCATGGCCTCGGTGGTTTTTCATGCCTACAACCAGATCAGGGACACGGGAGTGATGAAACTGTTCCGTTCTCACAATCCCCGGATTTCAAGGACGGGGAGCAGCTGCGCGACTTCATCTATGTGAAGGATGTGGTGGATGTGATCCTCTTTATGATGGAGCAGCGGCCCGAAAGCGGCCTCTATAACCTGGGCACCGGGGAGGCAAGGAGCTTTAAGGATCTGGTTACCGCCACCTTCAGTGCCATGGGAGTCGGATCCGAAAATCTCATTTATCGACACCCCGGAGGATATCCGCGACAAGTACCAGTACTTCACCCAGGCAGAGGTGGGAAAGTTGCGGTCGGCCGGATACCGGAAAGCGTTCACTAAGCTGGAAGAGGGGGTGGAAACCTATGTTTCAAAATACCTGATGAGCAACCACAGAGAATAAAACCCTGAACAGATGATCCCAAACCGTGATACGGCCCTTGCCAGGCTGCGTGAGCATATAAAAAACGAAAAGACCATTGTGCATTGCCTTGCCTCCGAGGCGGTGATGAGGGCCCTGGCACACCGGCTTGGAGAGGACCCTGATCGCTGGGGCCTTACCGGCCTCCTGCACGATATCGATATGGAGGTGACCAGGGGCGATCTGGAGGTTCATGCCCTGAAGGCGGCCGGGCTGCTGGAGGGACTGGGACTGGACGGGGAGATGCTGGATGCCATCCGGATGCACAACGAGGGTGCCACAGGGGAGGCGCGTACCACAGTATTTCAGCACGCCCTTGCTGCCGGGGAGACCATCACGGGCCTGATCTATGCCACAACGCTGGTCTACCCCGATCAGAAAATTGCAAGCGTTAAATACAAATCGGTCGGCAAGCGAATGAAGGAGAGAGCTTTCGCAGCCAGTGTGAACCGCGATATCATCATGGAGTGCGAGGAGACCGGTATTTCGCTGGATGAGTTTATCCAGATCTCGGTCGATGCAATGCGGGAGGTTGCGGACGAGATCGGATTGTAAAGGATTCAGGAACCGGTTATTTCTTACGTTTCCGGGCTATACGCATCAGGTAGTTGAGCAGTGGGCGGAGAGTCTCAGGAGCGCTTCCGTCATTCAATTCGAGGGTCCTTCTCTTTCCCATATGTTCAATGGTGATGTTATAATGGAACTGATCCGGCAAATTTAAAAACCTGTTATTAAAGAGAGGTATCTCAAAGAAGCCTGAACCATGGATCAGGTATTTTAATTCCTCCGCATCCGCATGGTCCAGTTCGCTGCTGTCTATTTCAACACTGGTTGAAATAGCAGTTAAACCACCGGTCCGGCTAAAATCTATATGGAATTGATCCTTCTCCATAATCTTTGAAATAAACGCTTCATGGAGCCCATGCATCCAACCCGGGTTTCCATGCCCGCCGGAATAATTCCTACAGCCTGCCATCCGTTGTAAACGGCTTTCTGTTCAGCACTGTTTTTGCCATATAAATCACCGGCAACTTTAAGGGTCGAATTCGCTGCCGACTGGAAATCCGACAACTGATCCAACTCTTCGCATAAGGCTTTATACCAGATCAGACCGGCCTTTTCCCAGGCAAATCCTCCCAGTTCCATGGCCACATTATAAAAGGCCTTATTGGGAATTCCGGAGTTGATGTGTACTCCTCCGTTATCTGCAGCTGGTTATTATAAAATCATCCATATGACCCGGCTGGGGATCCCTGCCCAGAAGCGGATCATCATACGCTGTGCCTGGTTCTTTCATCGACCGGATACCCACGCCACGTCACATTAGGGGTGAACAATCCCTGACCAATCAGCCAGTCAGCCTGACCGGCTGTATGATTTTTTACACGTTGTTTCACCAATGAACCAAATACATCCGAAAATGATTCATTCAGGGCGCCAGCCTGATCCTGGTACGCCAGGTTTGCTTCATGCTGGGTAACCCCATGAGTAAGTTCATGGGCAATAATATCAATGGCTATGGTAAACCGGTTGAACAGCCTTTCAGGTTCCGGCAAATCTTCATCTCCGTCACCATATACCATTTGCTCTCCGTTCCAGAAGGCGTTGTCATAACCTTCAAGAAAATGGACGGTCGATTTCAGGTCCATTCCCTGGTTATCAATGGAAGACCGGTTGAAAATCGCCGAATAGAGATCATAGGTGGCACCGGATCCATCATATGCTTCATCCACAGCTGCATCGCCCGCGGGTGCATCGCCTTCACTGCGGACCAGCTTACCGGGAAGGTCCGATCCATTCCCGGCATCATATACCTTGCGCATCCTCTTCTCCTCAGCGAAAAGGTCCTTTTGTGTACCTTCAGCAAGTTCGTGGCGCTTGCTTCGTAATTGACCATCGATCCGCCTGTATTTCCTGGCTTTCTTCTTTTGCCCGGAGGTACCATTTTCCAGAATTTTTTCCACCATATGAGGCGGAATAATGCAATGAATCGGGTGGGTGTATTCTTTCATAGGTTGATTCTTCAAGGCTATTGCCTTATGGCTAATTAAATATACGAATCATCTGGATTCGAGTCAAGCAGCCAATTTTTACCAGGAAGAGGATTTCTTATTTTACCTTCATAAAAGGAATGCCCTGATCATATTTGCCATCTGTTTTGATCCAAATCAGGTATATACCTGTTTGCAGTTCAGATAGCGGGATGATGGTCAGGGAGCCGGGATGGGCTTCAGTACCCTCTCTCACCATTCTTCCCATCGCGTCAAAAATGTAGTATTGGAATGATCCCAGGGTTGTGCGATTCAATAAACAGAAAGTCAGATGCCGGGTTTGGGTAGAGGGTGAATCCGTCCGGGGCCGAAGCTGCAGGTTCGGGGCTGTTAACGGTGGCACTGTCAGGCTCATAGACGGATGCCTTCTGACTGGTAACGCGACCGGTAAGGGTGCGGCCGGGCGAGTAGGCAGTGACCCTGAACCAGCAGCTGTCACCCGCCTCCAGGGTCCCCGGATCGGCCCAGGTGTATTCCTTATCCGTAATACCCTGCTCAATAAGGTTATAGGTGGCCCCATGGTCCGTGCTGAATCTCCAGGTCATAGAGCAGATTATACCCATCATCGGGATTCAGCAGCGCCCAGCCGATACGAAGGGAGTCTTTCCAGGTCCCTCCCTGGGGATACATGATTGCAACCTCCGGCGGTTGATAGCTCTTTACAAGTTCGGCGAATCCGCGGCCGGTGACAGGCACTCCCTTTACTGTACCGGTAACCGAGGTGGCCCCTTCATAGAAGCGGAAGGGCAACTGGACATCGGCGTGAGAGTTAAGGGTGGTGATAACCAGATCCATCTGATTCACCTGCGAAGTAAGCCGCCACGACTGCGCATAACACTTGGCCCTGTCGGGCATATAGGCATAGGTGAGCCTCTCCACCTGGTAGTCATGGGTGGTAAACTGCGTTGCAGAATCCATCCCAGACACTCATGTGGCGGTAGGTCGGAATGATCAGGCAACTGGTTCTGGCCGTAAAAATATCCCATAGCACCAGGTCCATTCCATTGGAGAGATTTACACTGAACCATTCATAGCGCTCTTCCGATGCCGGGTTGTAATCCCCGTATTGTTTGTCGATCCAGGCTGTGCCGGTCACCTCCTCGGAGATCTCCCCGAATCGGATGGATCCGCTGATGGTGTTTTCGGTAAAAGAATAGTAGTATGTATAGTCGGAACCCTGGTTAAAATAGCCACTGTCACCCAGGATCAATGGATTTTTTAAGGACTCAGAGGATAATTCAACTCCCCCAGCCGTCGCCGAAGCAAAGATTTCATAGTCAAAGGGCCTGACTTTCCCCAGGGTATCGGTCTGGTAGACCCATGATTCTGTGGTGCCGTACATAAGGGTTGCCCTGATTTCAAGGCTGTCCACCCCCAGGGCAGTATAGTTGAGCCCCTGTGCATCGGAGAAGAATTCACCCGTATCATCCCTGGCAATGTTCAGGATCCTGAAACCGTCATATCCAAGGGCAGGGAAATAGAAATAGCTGACCATAAAGCTGTAGGGAGTGCCCGTCTCCTTCCCGGTAAGGTGCCCCGAAATGTACCACCATTCCGTGGACTCATCCGGATGCCTTCCCTCATCAGCGGGAAAGGTGATCAGGCTCCCCTCCGGTGTATATGGATATTGCTTCCACGCCTGTCCCTCAACTCCCGGGACCAACCCGATCCCTAAAACCAGAAACATTATTATTTTTTTCACAAACTTCTAATTTTATTTTTTTTCCTAAGCACTGTCCCTGTTCCCTGTGCACTGTTTTCTGAGCACTGTGTACTGTGCACTATTTCTGAGCACTGTTCACTGTCCACTGTGCACTATCTGATGTCCCAGCAACCGGTCGTACCGGGTGCCCGGCGGACGATGGTAGAAGAGCACCAGGTATTCATTTTCGGTTTCGTAGAACGATCCCTCGATCTCATCCACTTTGAACGCTCCGGAGAGGGAGGGCAGGAAAAGGTAACGATAATTATAGACCCCCTGCTTGAGCAGCAGTGATTGCATGTAGGCGCCCTCCTGCTGGTTATACTCCATCCGGTTCAGGTCATTGAACTGCCAGTTGGTGAGGGCTCCCGCAATGTAAACCGAACCTTCGAGGGGGAGAGCCATATCGAGCCTGAAATGGACAAAAACATAGTCGGCATCCACTCCCGGCTCCTGGCCCCCTTCCGACTGGATGTGGTACCTGCCGTTGATGTCCTCTTTGGAAAGATAGACATGCGACGGGTTGGGCTTATCGGGTTTCAGCCTGAAGTGGAACCATGGATCGATGAAGTCGATTTGTTGTACATAATAGGTGGGGGTCCGGGTATTCTTGGTATCAAAGAACCTGAACTCATTTCCGCCGGGGAAGATATTCTCCTCGTCGTAATCATAGATCAGCTCACCCTGGTTGACCATGTAGGGGAGCAGGGGACCTATGCCCATGTCCCAGAGTCCGTTCTGGCAGATCATGGCGGTGGACTCCGTGTAAGGGTCGTCGATGGAGATCCCGCTGTGACGAACGGTGAAGTCCACTTCATGACAACACCCCTGGTATTTTTGCTGAACCGGGTATCCGGCTTTGGCTTCAATACTCACCGAGGATTCGGTTACCATGAAACGTTTTGTAAAAACCACATCGTCGGGGTCCCCGTTCCGGTAAACCACCAGCAGATAGTTCCCCGAGAGAAGCAGCCGGGTATTCTCGTTGGGGATTGTGAGACTGTGGTGTATGTAGTTGGTATAGGTGTTAAACGACGGACTTCCGCCCGGGATCTCGTTCTCGGAATAGCCTTCCAGGTACTCCTGTTCGGAAAGAGCGGACCGTGTCCAGCCGGCATTGCAGTGGATCACCTGGTAGTACAGGGTGGGCTGTCTTTTGGAGAGGTCGTCGAACTCCAGGACCAGGGGGACATCCTCCCGGAGCCTGACCACAGGGTAGCTCTCTGTCCACCCTTCGCGGAAAAGCTGTACGGTCTTGTATTCGGCTGAAAGGACCATCTCCCTAAGCACCCCTTTTTCATCTTCGTAGGGGGACTGACCCTGCAACGCCGAAGGGGTAACCTGCAGCAGGATAAAGATGGTGGATAAAATCAGGATCGTTTTCATAGGATAAAATGTAACAAGAACCGTACCTTGATGCGTTTCATCATTAAAATTGAGATATATCAATATATACATATTTTGACGGTAAACAAAAATAGCTAATTTTACGGTTTCTTTTACTGTTACAAAGTTCACAATGACAGAGGTAATTAAGATTAAGAAAGGTCTTGATATTCATATGAATGGAGAGGCTGAAAAATTTTATGTGAAAGCCCCCAGGGCGAAAACATATGCGATCAAGCCCGGCGACTGGCACGGGCTTACGCCAAAGATTATTCCCAAATTGTGTGATGTGGTGAAGGTGGGGACACCCATCTTCTATGATAAATACAACCCTGAGATCAAATTCACCTCACCGGTGAGCGGGATTCTACAGGTCATCAACCGGGGAGAGCGCAGGCGGATCGTCGAGGTGGTCATTGAAGATGACGGGAAAGATACCCCCGAAACGTTTGTCCAGGGAGATCCTTCCGGGATGTCCCGGGAAAAGGTGGTGGAGAATCTGCTCAACAGCGGACTCTGGCCCACGATCCGCCGCAGGCCCTATACGGTGGTTGCCAAACCGGGCAGTGTTCCCAAATCGATTTTTATCTCAGCCTTTGATACGGCTCCCCTGGCTCCCGATTTTGACTTTATCCTGAAGGAGCGGAAAGAGGATCTGCAGTGGGGCCTGAATGCACTGAAAAGGCTTACTGAAGGGAAGGTTCACCTGAACCTCGATGGCCGCTATCCATCGGTCCGCACCTTCGACTCCATCCAGGGGGTGGAGATCAACCGCTTTGAGGGACCACACCCGGCAGGGAATGTGGGTACCCATATCCATTTCCTTGATCCCATTAATAAAGGTGAGGAGGTATGGGTGGTGCAGCCCCAGGATGTGCTGGCCATAGGGAAGCTTTTCAGGACCGGGCAGTACGATCCGTCAGTTGTGGTGGCCCTCACCGGTGCAAGGGTTGAAAAGCCCCGGTACTACAGAACCATTCGCGGAACAGCAGTGGCTCCGATCCTGGAGAACCAGCTCAAGGAGGGTGACAACCGGGTGATCAGCGGGAGTGTACTCAACGGCAAGAAGATCGACCCCGTCACAGGTTACGTGGGGTTCTTCGATTCGCAGGTGACGGTGATCCGTGAGGGCAACTATTTCGAGATGTTCGGATGGGTGCTTCCGGGATTTAAGAAGGCATCGGTCTCCCGTACCTTTGCATCCACCTGGCTGACGCCAAAAAAGAAATTCGATATGGATACCAACTATCACGGGGGCGAAAGGGCCTTTGTGATGACCGGCCAATATGAGAAGGTGGTCCCCATGGATATCTATCCGGTGCTCCTGCTGAAGGCGATCCTGGCGAACGACATCGACAAGATGGAGCAACTCGGCATCTATGAAGTGGATGAAGAGGACCTGGCCCTGTGCGAATATGTTTGCGCATCCAAGATCCCGGTGACCAAAATTCTGCGTGAAGGATTGAAGTCGCTGATCAAAGAAATGGAAGATTAATAACAGACCAACCCATACACATGAGTTCTTTTAGACGATTTGTAGATAAATTAAAGGTTCCGGTTCAAAAGGGTGGGAAGCTGCACTTTCTGCACTCCACCTTTGAAGCCTTTGAGACCTTTCTTTTTGTACCGGACAGGGTAACCACCGGGCGTGTACATATCCGTGACGCCATGGATATGAAACGCACAATGATCCTGGTGGTTTTTGCCATGGTACCGGCCCTTCTGTTCGGGATGTGGAACACGGGGTATCAGCATTTCCTGGCCCTGGGCACCGATGCCGGTTTCTGGCAGATGTTCTGGCACGGTTTCCTGAGGGTATTTCCCCTGATCGTGGTCTCCTACGTGGTGGGGCTGGGCACGGAATTTGTATTCGCACAGATCCGCGGGCATGAGGTGGCCGAAGGCTACCTGGTTTCCGGGTTCCTGATCCCGCTGGTGATGCCGGTGGATGTTCCGCTTTGGATGGTGGCTGTGGCCACTGTATTTGCGGTGATTATCGGGAAAGAGGTCTTCGGGGGAGTAGGGATGAACATCCTGAACCCTGCGCTGACCGCACGGGCTTTTCTTTTCTTCGCCTATCCCAGCTATATGTCGGGTGAAAAAGTTTGGATCTCGGGACTTCTCAAAGGAGATGGGGTTGTGGATGGCTTTTCGGGATCGACCATACTCGGACAGGCTGCACAGAATGTCTCCACTTTTGTAAACGGACTTGGTGAGGCCTATACAACCATGGATATGTTCCTGGGAACCATACCCGGGTCCATCGGCGAGACCTCCACGCTGGCCATCCTGATCGGGGCGGCCATTCTCATTGCCACCGGAGTGGGGAGCTGGAAGGTGATCCTTTCGGTTTTTGCCGGGGGAGCCGTGATGGGCCTGCTTCTGAATATTTTTGCCGTGAACGAATTTATGGCGCTTCCCTTCTGGGAGCACCTGCTGCTGGGCGGATTTGCCTTTGGAGCGGTCTTTATGGCCACTGACCCGGTAACCGCCGCGCAGACCGAGAAGGGAAAATGGATCTACGGATTCCTGATCGGTTTCCTGGCCATCCTGATCAGGGTGCTCAACCCGGCCTACCCCGAGGGGGTGATGATGGCCATCCTGCTGATGAATGTTTTTGCCCCGCTGATCGATCACTACATTGTCGAGGGCAGTATCCGCAGGCGACTGAAACGAGCCAAAGTAACTGCAAACTAATTTCACAGAAACGAACATGAGAAGTTTTAGCAATACATACATATTCGTCTTTTCGCTGATCATGGTAACGATCGTGGCAGTGCTGCTTTCTTTTTTTTCCATCCAGCTGAAACCGCGCCAGGAGATGAATATCCAGATCGAAAAGAAACAGGATATACTCCGGTCGGTCGGGAAAGCCGGGCAGGTTGACGAGGCTGCTGACAAGATGGCTTACATCAATGAGGAGTTCGAAAAATACATCACCGAATCATACGTGGTCGGGTTTGACGGCAATAAACTGGAGGCAAATGCATTCGATGTGATGATCGCACTGAATGTTGAGGTCCGGAAACCACAGGAAGAGCGGAACTACCCCGTGTTTGTCTATTCGGAGAACGGCGGGCCAAAGAAATACGTAATACCTGTACTGGGGAAGGGACTCTGGGGACCCATCTGGGGATATATAGCCCTGGAGGAGGACCTGAATACCATCTACGGGGCGGTTTTCGATCACAAGGGGGAGACCCCCGGGCTGGGTGCCGATATCAACAAAGCCTGGTTCCAGGAACCCTTTGCAGGAAAAACCCTGTTTGATGAAAACGGCAAGTTTGTCTCCATCGAGGTGGTGAAGGGCGGAGCCGATCCCTCGAACCCGCACCAGGTGGATGGCATTTCGGGCGGTACCATCACATCCAAAGGACTGGAAGCCATGATCCAGGATTGTTTGGCCGGCTACGTGTCTCATATTAAAGATTTAACAACGAACTAAGAAGGAAATCATGAGTACTGAAAAGGAACCTTTATTCTCCGCGAAGAACCTTAAGCTTCTGAGCGAGCCCATGGGATTGAGCAACCCCATCACCGTTCAGGTATTGGGAGTATGTTCCGCGCTGGCGGTAACCGTTAAACTGAAACCCTCCATCGTCATGGCCATATCGGTGATGGCGGTGCTTGCTGTATCCAACGTGGTCATCTCGCTGATGCGAAAGATGATCCCGCCCAGGATCCGGATCATTGTCCAGCTGGTGGTCATCGCCACAATGGTGATCCTTGTGGACGAAGTGCTGAAAGCCTATGCCTTCGATGTGAGCAAACAGCTCTCCGTATTTGTGGGACTGATTATCACCAACTGTATCCTTATGGGACGGCTCGAAGCATTTGCCATGGGCAACAGGCCCTGGCCGGCATTTCTCGACGGACTGGGTAATGCCGCAGGGTATGGTGTGATCCTGATCATCGTGGCATTCTTCCGGGAATTGCTGGGATCGGGCACAATACTGGATATGCATGTGATTCCCCAGGCGTTTTATGATGCCGGGTATGCCAATAACGGGATGATGATCCTGCCCCCCATGGCGCTGATTCTGCTGGGCATTATCATCTGGGTGCAGCGTGTGCGCCGCAAGAACCTTATTGAAAATTAAAGTATCCTTTTGAAAATCAGAAAATAACCATCCATGGAAAATTTGGTCAACATATTTGTAAAGTCCATCTTCATCGATAACATGATCTTTGCCTATTTCCTGGGCATGTGTTCATACCTGGCCGTTTCAAAAACGGTAAAGACCTCCACCGGCCTTGGTATTGCTGTTGTCTTTGTACTGGGATTTACCGTTCCGGTTAACTTTCTTCTTGAGAAATATATCCTGAAGGCAGGTGCGCTCAGCTGGATCAGCGACTCGCTGGCTGATGTGGATCTGAGCTTCCTCTCGTTCATCATGTTCATTGCGGTCATCGCCTCCATGGTGCAGCTTGTGGAAATGGTCATCGAGAAGTTTGCCCCTGCCCTGTACACTTCGCTGGGGATCTTCCTGCCACTGATTGCAGTGAACTGCGCCATCCTCGGGGGGGCACTCTTCATGCAGGAGCGTGAGTATGCAAACGTTGCGGAAGCCACTGTATTCGGACTCGGTTCGGGTGTGGGCTGGTTCCTGGCCATAGTGGGTATCGCTGCGATCCGTGAGAAGATCAAGTACTCCAACGTGCCTGCGCCGCTGCGCGGACTTGGAATTACATTCATCATCACGGGACTCATGGGCATTGCATTCATGAGTTTCATGGGGATTAAATTATAATTGAATAAAACCGAAGCAAAATGATATTTCTCACTTCAACACTCTCGATCATCCTGATCAGTATTGTGGTCTTTGTACTGGTGATTATTCTGCTGGTAGCCATGTTGCTTTATGCAAGAAAAAAACTGACCCCGCAGGGCAATGTTCAATTAAAGGTGAACGATAAGGAGTTTACCGTATCGCCCGGGACCACCATTCTGAACACCCTTTCCAACAACGGGATCTTCCTGCCCTCGGCCTGTGGAGGCGGTGGTACCTGTGGCATGTGCAAGTGCCAGGTGCTCGAAGGCGGAGGGTCGATCCTGCCCACCGAGACCGGGTTCTTTACCCGCAAGGAGCAGCAGCAGCAGTGGCGCCTGGGTTGCCAGGTAAAACTGCGTGAAGACATGACCATCAAGGTCCCTGAAGAGGTGATGGGGATCAAGAAGTGGGAGTGCGAGGTGGTTTCAAACCACAATGTAGCCACCTTTATCAAGGAGTTTGTGGTTCGCCTGCCTGAAGGTGAAACTCTGAATTTCAGATCGGGCGGATACATCCAGATTGATGTACCAAAGATTGAGGTCGATTTTAGCAAGGACGTTGATGTGGAGGAGCGCTTCCGCGACGAGTGGGACAAATACAAAATGTGGGATCTCCATATGAAAAATCCCGATGAGACTTACCGCGCTTACTCCATGGCCAACCACCCGGCGGAAGGAAATATCGTGATGCTGAACATCCGGATCGCCACCCCGCCCTGGGATGTAAGCCACGGCCGCTTCAGGAATGTGAATCCCGGGATCTGTTCTTCCTATATTTTCTCAAGGAAGCCGGGTGACAAGGTAACCATCTCCGGACCCTACGGGGAGTTCTTTATCAAGGAGACCAAGAATGAGATGGTTTACGTGGGCGGCGGCGCCGGAATGGCCCCCATGCGTTCCCATATCTTCCACCTGTTTCATACCCTCAAAACCGGCCGCAAGGTAAGCTACTGGTACGGAGCCCGCTCCAAGAGAGAGATTTTCTACGAGGAGCAGTTCAGGGCCATTGAAAAGGATTTCCCCAACTTCACCTTCAACATCGCCCTTTCGGAACCTGCCAAGGAGGACAACTGGGACGGTTACAAAGGTTTTATTCACCAGGTACTATACGACAACTACCTCCGCTACCACGAGGAGCCCGAGGAGATCGAGTACTACATGTGCGGACCGCCACAGATGAACAGCGCGGTGACCAAGCTGCTCTATGATATGGGGGTTCCCGATGAGATGGTGGATTTTGATGATTTTGGATAGTCTAAATCCATGATAATCACCAGGTTATCTTTTACTTTAGTCGCAAGGCTTTCGGGTAATACACCAAGTTTCTTAAGGAACCGTTTGTTGTCAATTGCACGCACCTGATCAATCATGATATCGCAATCTTCGTTAAGATTTGCAGTGTCCTTTTTAATATGGAATCAATCATCTTACAAGAAACCATCAAACAGATCCAAAATCCGAATATAAATGGAGGAATAAAAATCGATCAGAAAAACCTACATTGTGAGTTTATGAATAAATCAGGCTAAAGCTGAGAGGTGAAATTTCCGGAAAAAATCCATTACTAACTAGTTAAACCTGAAAAACCCATCGATTTTCCTGGTCTGAGATTTTAATATTCAAATGGTACTCCAGGGTATGCAGTAGATTTTGGCAAAAAGATATTGTTTCTGCCTTGATCCTCCGCAACATCTTCATCATATTGAACCCAGCAGCGGCCAATAGGGTGTTGATTGCATCGCCCTGGGTGCCGCTCAGGTAGTTCTTTATCATCCGGTGGTCGTGTTTGATATGCCCGATCACTGGCTCTATCCCTGCCCTGGCTCTAAAGAACTTACGAGCCCTCTGCTTTTCATAATTGGTGGCTCTTTTGAGTGGTTTTCCTGGTATTCGGATCTGGACTCCCAATACAGTCTTCTTTCCTCTGTATCCCCTGTCAGCAATGGCAGTACCTGGATATCTTCCGGTTAGTCTTTCCACTTGTTGCAGCTGTGGGTCCAGGGTATCGCCATCGTAAAGGTTCTCCTTGAAGGATAAAGCCCCAACGATGATCCCGGACTTCATTGTTTTGACTAAGGATACCTTGTTGCCAAACTCATATTTCTTAGCCTCCTTCCCTTTGGTAATGCACCTCACATCCGGTTCGTGAAGGCTGTAGACTTTGTTCGTGCCTTTCTGCTCTTGATTTAAGACCCGGTGAAAGAGCTGTAAATCATGCTCATATTTTTTGAGCTGTTCCACAGTCATCTTCTTTTCAAGATCCCATACCAACCGGCCGGCTATGACCTTGATCTTTCTGGCTGCAGCATTGGCCTTCTTGCGTCTTTTGGGATGCTCTCGAAAACGCTGATCGATCATCAGCTGTTTCAATGTATATAGCTCTGACGTAATACAATTCCTTCCTTGTCAGCCATATCCCTGCACTTCTCTACGATCTTCTTCTGTAGCTTGGTATCTGTAGGAAAGGTGATGTTCTTTTCTTGTACGGTGGTATCAACAAGCACATGTTTTTCCTGGATTTCTTTTCTATCAAACAGATCAATGGAGACCTTTAGGATCCGCTCCATACCCCTTTCTCCCATTCGCTTACGGAACTTGATCAACTCGGTCGGATCGAAAGGCCAGTGGTGCTGGAAATTTACCTCACCACAGAAGTGCTGCCAGTAAGGATTTTCCTTCCAGCGATCTACTACACTTTCATCACTCTCGTTGAACATCCTCTTCAGCAATACTACACCCACGATCTTGCGGATGGGTATGGATGGTCTTCCATTGTCAACACAATAATAATCAACTAGATCCCGCTCCAACTCATTCCAGTCAATGCGTTCGGCAAGCTGATAGAGCTCGTGCTCTTTATTGATGAACTGGATCAGTGGTACCCGGTAGAAATTCAATTGCGGTGTCTTATCTGTTTTTCCTAACATTTTGCAAGGTTTTAACCCAATTTCGGGATATCCCTGCAAAATAATCTATTCTATATCAACGTTTTATCAACGTTAAATCACTAGTTGTCAATATATTGTGATGTTTTTCAGGTTTGACTAACTAATAATATCTTTTTTGTTGCTGCCAATAGAAATCCATATTTATCATATATAAGTCTTTTTTAATTTTATCTTGAATCATTATCAGACACCCTATCAAATTGCCTACGTACTATATATAGAGATGTAAGAAAATGATAATCAATTTGAAATGGGAATCTGTCTAAGAAAGCCTTAAAATATGATAGAGCACCAATTGGAAAATCATGAACTGGATCTAGCATATTTTTTACGGTTGATGCCTTCAATGCATAAATCTGATTGAGACCGGCATTAAACTCCACTTTTCTTTTAGTAAGTCTTAAAATAATGGTTTTTAAAAAACCCGGTAAAATCCTTCTTAACAGATTTTCCAGGATGCTTGGTGAAATAGCCCTATCTGATTTACCAAAAAATGGTATTGATGTCAGAATATCAACTAAAAGACCATTTTTTTCGGCTTCGAAGAAAATCTTCCGCCCCATCCTTTCACCATCAGATATCTTCATCCAGAAATCGACAACTTCCAAATCCCAATATGGTAATCTGTATTCATAACCAAAAAATTCATACGTCCTCACGCTATTAACCATAAATTTTGTTCTTTTCTCTTGCCAATTGAAATACTCCTGAAAATACTGTGGATCGACATTAGCTTTATCATAAATTTCTTTTAAATGGTTAAGCGGTGAAGATGAGCTCTTGGAAATATGCGTATGCATCTTAGCAACCCTATCAACTGCCCCATCTTTATTTCTACATTCTAAGTCCAACTGACTAAAATTACTTCCTGCTAACCAATCCAATGTGTGACCTGGAACAAATACGTCATTTTGATGAATTATGCCCCTCTTCTTGAGTTCATAAACAGCTAGAAAATCCTGGAGATGTGGGGTTGATACTCCATTAAAAGCAAAAGAGAGGTATTCATCAATTATATCAAGTTCATGAAGTTCTTGCCATTTTTGTTCAGTATACTCAACAAAGTGCCAATCATAGTTCAACGTAGTTGCAACCTGCTTGCTTATTCCCGATTGTTCATTATCTTTCAAACCGTAGGTGAAACAAAGCACATTTTTCAACCCCATTCTGTATAAATAATTGACAATCAATCGTGAATCATGCCCCCCACTTAAGGGTACTATCCATCTGTTTACATTGGGAGTTTGCTCAATCATCCTGGTAAAGCTTGCATGTAGAATCCGATTGAGAGTTTTAGTAAAAGTATCAAGGTCTAGAAATTGCAATGTTTCATTTGCAAGCTTGAATTCAAAATATCTTATACTTCTTATCTGATGATCGATAATTGAGACTAGTTCTCCAGCTTGAATTGAATGAAATCCTTCAAAAATATTACTATTCCCATACACATATCCAGATGCAAAGTATTCTTCTAAATTATTGTTGCTAATTAAAAGTTTTCCAAATTGTTTCTGATAATCATCAAGGTTATCACATATAATCAAAGAGTCACTATTAAACCCATAAAATACAGGCAAACTTCGAATGATATCCGCAGCAATATGATATTCATCACCACATCTTACAACAATCGAAAATAACCCTGAAAACTTTTTTAACTCAGAATACAAATATTCGGTTATAGAATCTTTTCTCTCCCCTAATAGATTCACAAATGATTTAATCCAAGTTGCTATTTCAGTTTTCTTGTAATTCAAGTGAACTGAACCTTTAAAGAATATTTCAATATCCTCCTTTTCGAAAGAATACGAAATATAGCCGCTAAGCAATATATTCCTGTCTTTTTTCATCAAACTATTATTCAAGTATTACATTCACATTTAACTTTTGCTTCTATTCAATTGCATTCGAATAGTATGAAGTATGGTTAAATAATGATAATCAACCTGATACGAATATCTAGCCTGAATTATTCATAAATAAAGGGAATTGATCATTGAATTTGCTGAAAAGTCAGTAAATTCAAGGTGTACAGAACAACCCCCTTTGATACAATGTTAAAGAATAATTTTGACTCCATCCCCCTGAATCTTGATCTTTTTCCACTATCAGGCAAACAAGTTGAACTTTCCATTACGGGCGATCAAATAAGTAGCTTCAGAGGCTTATTGCTGCTAAGAGAATTGTAGAACAAGTTGGGTCTATTGATCGCTTAAACAACTGTATTACAGATAGTAGGGGTCGTCATTATAGTGATCATACTATCAAGGAGATGATTATTCAGCGTGTATTCCAGATAGCTGCTGGCTATGTGTATTCTTGCCCAAAACGGACACTCAATCCTGAGCAAAGCGGACAGCAGTTCTTGCTGAAAACGGACACGGATTCCTGACAAAAGTGGACGCTGATTCCTGAGGAAAACGGACAGTGTTTCTTGCGCAAAGCGGACAGCCGCGCGACGAAGTTTAAAGTACTACCCATTCTTAGGACCACAACTGGTTATTTCTTAATTGAATAATATTCTCTTCAGGGTACAGGCGGTATCATCACCCACTTAAGATTCATTAAAATCTGAGGATGAAAAACCAGATGAGGATGAAATCCCAGCTGAGATGAAAACCCTGTGTGGTCAGGGCAATACCACAGAGGTCCGCAATACCTGGTAGGCGGTGAAAATGCCGAATGCGCCGTTACTGATGTTGGAAGGTATGTTGGCGGGAGGACCGGAGAAGAGGGGGTAGTTTCCGGCAATTTCAAGCTGGGCGCCGGATATAAAATCAAAGTAGGTCTGTTCAATGCAGTTTAGTTCGAGTGTAACCGTGTCGCCCGGGTGAAGGGCCTGCCGCGGATCATCATCGCTCATGAATCCCACGGGCAGTCCCGGGAAATACCCGTCATCGAACAGGTCGTCGGTCATCACCCTGTATTTTGACAGGGAGTCGGTGAGAAGTTCCCCGTTTTTGATCAATCTGAACCCGAACCAGTCACTCTGCCCGGGAGGATGATTTGCATACATGAAAACCACGTATCCTGCAAGAACGGGAGTCGAATAATGCATCAGTTCAATGGAGTGCAGCTCTGATCCGACGGGCATGGTGGTGATGGCCCTGTATTCCTTGAACTGACCATCCTTTCCAATATCCACATCGCTGATATCCAGCTGGTAGGAGGTACCGGGTATTCCCCTGAATGCATCGGGGGTTTCATAAAGTCCGGGCTCCTGCTCACTCTCCCCGAGCAACAGGGTCACCTCCCCGAAGCTGAGTTCGACGGTTGCCCCGGAGAGCCCGGCAGGTGGCTTATTTGAGAAGTAATCGCTGGTAACGGAAAGGAGGACCCGGTGCCTGACCGAATCGGTGGTTACGGCTCCTTCCACCACCAGCCTGGCGCCTGCGGATTCAAGTTCCACATCAATCTGATCCGTGCAGCTGTAAAATCCCAAAAGGATAAGTACTATGAAATAGATTTTGCCATATGGAAGTAACTGCTTCATCAGAAGATAAAATTATAGGTAATGGCCGGAACGATGGAAAAGAGGTAGGTGACCTCGGCATAGGTCACATCGGGCTGTGTCTTATCCTGCACAAAATTGAGTGTCCACACGTTTTTCCTTGCATAGGCATTGTATACGGAGAGATTTAACTCGCCCCTCCACCTTCGTCCCTCCATTTCTCTCCCCTTCAAAGTAACCGAAAGATCCAGCCGGTGGTAGTCGGGAAGCCTTGATCCGTTTCTGCCCGTATAGAGGGGAAGGATGTCGTTCATGATCACATACCGTCCGGCAGGCATGGTATAAGGAAGTCCCGTACTGTAGATCCAGTTGGCTGCCACGGCGATCCTGGGGAAAAGGTCATAACTGGCCACAATGGCCAGATCGTGGGGCTTATCGTAGGGTGCGGGGTATGGTTCCCCTCCATTGATCCCTGGAAAATCCCGGATGGTCCTGGAGAAGGTATAGCTGATCCATCCGGAGAATTTCGGACTCTCATATTTTACAAAGAATTCTGCCCCGGCCGAGGTCGCCTCCCCGGTCCTGATCTCACCCTCCAGCCTGGGATTCAGACAACAGCTGGGCATGGTCTTTAAAGTCGATGGAATTGTGCATCTTTTTATAATAGAGCTCCACCGAAGTTTGTAGCCTATGATCCAGGAAATTACGGAAATAACCGGCCGAAACCTGGTCGGAGAGCTGGGGCCGGGTGTTGGGGGAGGCGGGGAACCAGATCTCAAGGGGGGTTCCCGCAGTGGAATTGGCGGCCATCTGGATATACTGTACGGTCCGGGAATAACTCGCTTTTAAAGAGTGGTTTTCTCCAAGCAGGTAGTTCACAGCCAGCCTGGGCTCGGGTGCATGATACACCTTGAAGATCGTTCCGCTTTCGTAGTGTGATGTGTCGGTTACCTGGTACTGATCGTTGTACTGGTAGATGGTGGCCGGACCCACATCCATGAACATGGAGTATCTCAGTCCATACCGAATGGATACTCTTTTCCCCAATCTGACTCACCCGACAGGTAGATCCCGTTTTCCACAGCCTGTTGTTGGGAGAGCTCTGCACTCTGACTGATGCCTCCCTGGCTCTCTGAAACTATCTCCCCGGGTTTGATGGTATGATAGATCCCCGATGCCCCGAAACGAACCGTGTGCTCGGGAGCCGGATACCAGGTGAAGTCACCCTTGAATCCGTAATCCTGAAGATTCGATTTCCAGTTCACATACTGGAGCGGATTCCTCGGAAGTTCCCAGGTCATAGAAATAGTAGGAGTTGTGAAGCGTGAAATTGCTGAAGAGTTTTTTTCCGAAGAGATGGTTCCAGCGAAGGGCAACGGTCCGGTTCCCGAAACTGAACCCGGCGTATGCATCATTGCCGTAAACATCCTTTCCGAAGTAACCCGAAAGATAGATGTTGTTCCTGTCGTTGATGCGATAGTTCAACTTTCCGTTCAGATCATGAAAAAAGAGTTTTGTCTTCCGGATGGTTTCATCCCCCGAAAGCATCAGGAACAGGTCGGCATAGGTTCTCCGTGCCTGCCAGGAGAAAGGAAACCTTGTCGCGCACAATGGGCCCTTCAAGCGTCAGCCGGCTTGACAGGGTCCCGATGCCACCCCTGCCACTGAATTGCTTGCTGTTCCCCTCCCTGATTCGCACATCCAGCATGGAGGCCAGCCTGCCCCCCGAGCTGGCGGGAAGGTCACCCTTATAGAGTTTAACATCCTTGACTGGCATCGTTGTTAAAAATCGAGAAAAAGCCCATCATGTGACTGGGATTGTATACGGTGGCCTCGTCGAGAAAGACCATATTCTGGTCCCGGCCCCCGCCCCTGACGCTGAACCCGGAGGAGCCCTCGCTGGTGATCTGTACGCCCGGGAGGAGCTGAATCGCCTTGATCACGTCCACCTCACCCATCAATGCCGGAATCTTCCGGATGGATTGAATGGGCAACCGGGTGGTCCCGGTCTCCAGCCTGGTAATGTTCGCGTTGTTGTACAGGGTTGAAATGGTGACATCCTCCAGCTGGTAGAAGCGACTCCTCAAGTTCCATGTTCACGACCCTATTTTTATCAATGTTCAGAGGAACAGAAACCGATGAATAACCCAGGTAGGAAAAAACAAAGGTGTATGCACCTGGTTCCAGCGAAAGCGCATAAAAACCATATTCATTGGTGGTGGTGCCCCTGCTTCCGTTTTCGGTGCTCACATTGGCGCCAATGAGCAATTCACCGGATGCTGCATCACGCACGTATCCGCTCACCGTGACCCTGGCATGGCACCAGGAGAAAACCAGAAGGAGAAACAGGGATAAAAAAAGAAGCCTCTTCAGCATGGTGCGACATATCAATCTGAAATATAAGGAAAAACGGAAACCTCTACAACCGGGGCCGGATTTCCTTCGGCAAAGAATCCCTATATTGCGGTCTTAAAAGATCTTCCAATGAAATACAGCATCATTTCAATCCTTGTTTTGTTCACCCAGCTCTCCTCCTGCAATACGGGAGACAAGGGGGAGTATTATACCATTCAGGGGTTTACACAGGGAACCACTTACCGCATTACCTACCAGCATCCCACCGAATATGACCTGAAAGGGAGGATAGATACCCTTTTGAGGCAGTTTGACCTCTCACTCTCCACCTATGAGCCGGCCAGCATCATCAGTTCCATCAACCGGAATGAGGATGTGAGGACCGACAGCATGTTCAGGACCGTTTTTCGTGAATCGGCAAGGGTTTACCAGGAGACAGGAGGTGCTTTCGACATCACGCTGGGACCCGTGATCAATGCCTGGGGTTTTGGTGCAGGTGAGCAGATGGATGTGGACAGCAGCATGGTGGACAGTCTTTTGAATTACGTGGGGATGGATAAAGTGGCACTGGTAGGCGATCAGGTGAAAAAGAGCATGCCGGAGGTCCAGCTCAACGTGAATGCCATTGCCCAGGGATATTCGGTGGATGTGGTGAGCCAGTTCCTGGAGTCGCTGGGATGCGTGAACTACATGGTGGAGATTGGCGGGGAGATCCGGACCCGCGGAAACAATCCCAAGGGAAGTTTCTGGCGGATCGGGGTCGACCGGCCCGATTTCGGGAACATGATTCCCGGCGATCAGCTTCAGGTGATCATCACCCTGCACAACCGCTCCCTTGCCACATCGGGCAATTACCGGAAGTTCTATGAGAAGGATGGGATCCGAATTACCCATACCATCGATCCGGCCACAGGATATCCAAGAACCTCGCGGCTGCTGAGCGCCACCATCCTGACGGAGGATTGTATTACTGCTGATGCCTATGCAACCTCATGCATGGTGATGGGACTGGAAAAGGCGAAGGCCTTTATAGAACGCATGCCGGACACGGATGCCTATTTGATCTACGGGGATGATGATGGAACCTACCAGGTGTGGTATTCAGAGAACCTGAGGAAGTATATTGAGGAGCCGTAAGATAGGGCTGAAGCATATGGCATTGCCTTGCTGAACCGTATGCTTCGCATCCGCTTAGGCTGCAGCAATGCCATATGCTTCAGCCAATTTTCAAATGCATTTCGTCTCCGTCAAATACTTTAATAAGGTAATTTTTGATTAATTTCAAGTATGGCTATAAAGAATAAACGTATCTATCTGTCATCTCCTCACATGGGTGGTGGAGAAATGGCTTATATTAATGAGGCGTTTGAACAAAACTGGGTCGCTCCGCTTGGGCCTAATGTGGATGCTTTTGAGGAAGCCCTATGCCAGTTACTGTGACATAAAGCATGCAGCCGCACTTAAGTTCCGGAACCGCAGCCATTCATCTTGCATTGATCATGCTGGGAGTTAAACCGGGGGATGAAGTGATTGCCTCGTCGTTCACTTTCTCCGCAACGGTTAATCCGATCCGTTACCTGGGAGCAACCCCGGTACTTGTCGACAGTGAGCCGGACACCTGGAATATGGATCCGGTACTTCTGGAAAATGCAATTAAGGAGAGGATGAAACTGGGAAAGCAGATCAAGGCCATTATTCCCGTGCATTTATATGGCATGCCTGCAAGAATGGATGAGATTATGGAGATTGCAGAGCGTTATTCCATTCCCGTCATTGAAGATGCGGCAGAGGCCCTTGGAAGCAGGTACAATGGCAAACCGCTGGGATCTTTCGGCAAGATGGGAATCCTTTCATTCAATGGAAACAAACTGATCACCACATCAGGAGGAGGTGCGCTGCTGTCAGATGATAAAGAATTAATTGAGAAGGCACGATTCCTGGCGACCCAGGCCCGTGACAATGCTCCCCATTACCAGCACAGTGAAATTGGCTACAATTACAGGTTGAGTAATATCCTGGCCGGCATTGGCAGGGGGCAGATGGAGGTGGTGGATGAATGGGTCAGGCTCAGGAGGAAGAATTTCGATTTCTATTATCACCATTTAAGCAGCCTCCCGGGAATAGAATTTCTCTTGGAACCCGGTGATCCTTATCTTTTCAAATCGCTGGCTCACCACGATTCTCATTGACCCGGAAAAGGCCGGTGTTTCAAAGGAGATAAGTCCGGGACGAACTTGAAAAGGAGAATATTGAAACCAGGTTCTTATGGAAGCCCATGCATATGCAGCCTATTTTCAAAGAATACCCAGCCATTTACCAATGGAATCTCTGAAAAGCTTTTTGATACTGGCCTCTGCCTTCCTTCCGGTTCAAATTTGTCAGATGAAGAAAGAAACAGAGTCATAGATTCTCTTTTGAAACTCTTGAAGAATCGATAAATACTTTTATTTAAGTGCTTTGAATTACAGTCAGTTGTTAACTATCTCCAAAAATATAGCATAATCAACTTTCAGGATTTCTAATCCTTTACATTTTAAAGAATTTTCTTCTGAGAATCGTTTCATTGCCCGAAATAATAATTAAATATCCTCCTGGTTTGATATATGACAAATCATACTGTTTAGGTAATTCGTCCTTTAATAGGATCCCATTGTAAATAGCTTTCCCATCCATAGAGGTGATTGTTATCATACTCTTGTCAAATTTCAGTGAGTCGGCCAGAATTAAGGTAAATACACCATTGTTTGGATTGGGATATAGTTTGATTCCCTTGTGGACATTATTCAGGTCTGCAGATGAGTTAATATCTTCATTGACAATCACGGATATTGACCTGGAAGTGGCTTGTAGCCCCGAGGTTATCTGTGGCCACGGCAGTCAGGATATAAGATCCTGCGGTTACCTCATTCCAGGTAAATGACCAAGGAGCCGACAATTTCTCACCAATCTTAACATCTTGATTAAAGAATTCAACTTTGCTGACGGAGCCATCCGCATCCTGTGCATTTGTGGTAATGGTGATATTTGCCGGAGCCGTCAATTCACTCTGATCAGCCGGGGAAGTTATTTCAACAGTGGGTTCGATGTTGACACTTTGGCTGACGATTACGGATATTGACCTGGAGGTGGATTTTGCCCCGAGGTTATCTGTGGCCACGGCAGTCAGGACATAAGATCCTTCGGGTACATTGTTCCAAGTAAATGACCAAGGAGCCGACAATTTCTCACCAATCTTAACATCTTGATTAAAGAATTCAACTTTGCTGACGGAGCCATCCGCATCCTTTGCATTTGTGGTAATGGTGATATTTGCCGGCGCCGTAAATTCACTCTGATCAGCCGGGGAAGTTATTTCAACAGTGGGCTCGATGTTGACACTTTGGCTGACGATTACGGATATTGACCTGGAGGTGGATTTTGCCCCGAGGTTATCTGTGGCCACGGCAGTCAGGACATAAGATCCTTCGGGTACATTGTTCCAAGTAAATGACCAAGGAGCCGACAATTTCTCACCAATCTTAACATCTTGATTAAAGAATTCAACTTTGCTGACGGAGCCATCCGCATCCTTTGCATTTGTGGTAATGGTGATATTTGCCGGAGCCGTCAATTCACTCTGATCAGCCGGGGAAGTTATTTCAACAGTGGGTTCGATGTTGACACTTTGGCTGACGATTACGGATATTGACCTGGAGGTGGATTTTGCCCCGAGGTTATCTGTGGCCACGGCAGTCAGGACATAAGATCCTTCGGGTACATTGTTCCAAGTAAATGACCAAGGAGCCGACAATTTCTCACCAATCTTAACATCTTGATTAAAGAATTCAACTTTGCTGACGGAGCCATCCGCATCCTTTGCATTTGTGGTAATGGTGATATTTGCCGGAGCCGTCAATTCACTCTGATCAGCCGGGGAAGTTATTTCAACAGTGGGCTCGATGTTGACACTTTGGCTGACGATTACGGATATTGACCTGGAGGTGGATTTTGCCCCGAGGTTATCTGTGGCCACGGCAGTCAGGACATAAGATCCTTCGGGTACATTGTTCCAAGTAAATGACCAAGGAGCCGACAATTTCTCACCAATCTTAACATCTTGATTAAAGAATTCAACTTTGCTGACGGAGCCATCCGCATCCTTTGCATTTATGGTAATGGTGATATTTGCCGGAGCTGTAAATTCACTATTATTGGATGGGGAAGTAATTTCAATGGAAGGATCCTCATTATTTTTTACTAGAACGTTAATAACTGATGATGTTGCAGAATCACCTTGATTATTAAATGCTACAGCTCTGAGATCATGAGAACCGGTTGTATTCCATCTCCAGGTAATTTGCCATTCAGAGGATTCCATTGGTTCCCCGCTACCTAGTAATATTGCTTTATTATCTGTATAGAATTTGACTTCCGAAATTGTATTTTCAGTGTCCTCGGCCATTGCGATAATTGTAATATCCTGATCTGGTGAAATTTGGATTCCATCTGACGGAAAAGTAATTTCAATGGAAATTGAGCTATATTCAAATGCCCCAAGATCAGGAGCTGATCCATTAAAAGGCAAACCGACATCAATGCCTCCATCTATAATATTACCGCCCGGTTTATCCTTCAATTTGAAACAAGTAATATCTGGCAATGAGCCATCTAACTTTCTTTTGGCCATTAATTGGTTTACTATCGATGCTGAATCGTGAGGTAGTTTAAAGTCATCATCGGTAACAGTATAATCAGGATTAGGCATTGTAGCCCAACTATCTTCTGATTGTATCCAGGTATTATGATCTTGTTCCACATAGATGGGATAATCATAGTCACACATTTTAAATCCGGCCTGAGCACTTTCGTCATCGGGATCTCTTGGTTTATAGACAAGATTATTTCTATATATGACATGTGCCGGGTCAATACCACATCTTGCATCACCCGCTCCGCTGCTGAAAAAACCACCACGGTCTTTCCATGATATGTTATTATACATTTCGCCCCAGGGCCCAAAATCTAAGTTAGTATCTAAATGTGCAGCCACCCCTGTTAAATGCAGATATAGTATTGTGGACTTTTCTTGCATCTGTTTCCTGCATATAACTACAACCCCATTTATAACCATTACCTTCACCAGGTAATATATAGCCATTAGACCAGGACCAAGTGTTGGAACAATCAACTCTAATACTTGAATTAATATCAATACCATCATCTGAGTTATTCCAGGCCCTGCATCCATACATGTAAGTAAGTTTATGAGAACTTGCCTTCTCTCACCCCCTCCATCCAGAATCCAGAATCCATCTGCATGATTGCCAACACCTGCATTCAAAAGACAAAGTATCAGCATTATTATAACTATCACAATTAATAACACGAAGCGTGTCAAATCCAAGCAGAAAAAATCCGGCACCGCCACATTGATTTACGGTCATCTCTATTAAAAGTTAAGACTCCGCAATCGTCCACCTCAATTCCGTTGACATATACATTATTATTACCCTGGCGGACATTGGTTATTGTCAGTCCATGGAATTCCAGGTAAGTGGCATTGTTTATATTTAGACCAATATTTCCACCCAATTCGGGGATCAAGAAATTTGCAATCTAATATTGGAGTTTCACCGGGGTAGTTCATGTAGACGATAGGGGATTCGAAGGTACCATTATTCCCATATCCGAAGAGGGGTCAATACTGGTAATGGGCCAACCAAAATCAGTGGAAGTCGGAAACCATGATCCGTCTCTAAAGTACACGGTGTCACCTGCTTCGGCAGTGTTGAAAGCCTTTTGCCAGGTGGCCCAGGGCGAATTTTTATCTAGTTCCCGGATTATTATCACTTGCTTCTTATTATAGGCCTTATCCTGTACATAGTAGATTCTTTGAGCTGATAAAGTAGCACTCAAGTATATTATTATTAGAAATATAAATCGTTTCGCTTTCATGATAATTATTTTAGGCTAATTAGAGATGCATTGAAAACCAACCTAAGAGCGTTCAGGTATAGCGATTTAATCTGTATTCCTAAGGACGAGCCCAGGAAGCTTACTGGGAAGGAAAGAGCTCGCCAAAAAGATAGTTATTTTTTAAAGAATTTTTTTCTTAGAATCACTTCATTACCTGAAATTACAAGTATATAACTACCGGGATTGATAAAAGACAAATCAAATTGTTTATGCAAGCCTCCATTTGATAGGCTCTCATTATATATGATTTTTCCATCCGTTGAGACAATGGTTAAAGTGCTCTTATCTATTTTCAGGGAGTCAGCCAGGATTAATGTAAATATGCCATTGTTTGGATTGGGATAAAGTGTGATTTCCTTGTGTATATCTTTGAGGTCCAGGATTGAATTAATTCCTTCATTAACAATCACGGATATGACTCCGGAGGTGGATTTTGCCCCGAGGTTATCTGTGGCCACGGCAGTCAGGACATAAGATCCTTCGGGTACATTGTTCCAAGTAAATGACCAAGGAGCCGACAATTTCTCACCAATCTTAACATCTTGATTAAAGAATTCAACTTTGCTGACGGAGCCATCCGCATCCTTTGCATTTATGGTAATGGTGATATTTGCCGGAGCTGTAAATTCACTATTATTGGATGGGGAAGTAATTTCAATGGAAGGATCCTCATTATTTTTTACTAGAACGTTAATAACTGATGATGTTGCAGAATCACCTTGATTATTAAATGCTACAGCTCTGAGATCATGAGAACCGGTTGTATTCCATCTCCAGGTAATTTGCCATTCAGAGGATTCCATTGGTTCCCCGCTACCTAGTAATATTGCTTTATTATCTGTATAGAATTTGACTTCCGAAATTGTATTTTCAGTGTCCTCGGCCATTGCGATAATTGTAATATCCTGATCTGGTGAAATTTGGATTCCATCTGACGGAAAAGTAATTTCAATGGAAATTGAGCTATATTCAAATGCCCCAAGATCAGGAGCTGATCCATTAAAAGGCAAACCGACATCAATGCCTCCATCTATAATATTACCGCCCGGTTTATCCTTCAATTTGAAACAAGTAATATCTGGCAATGAGCCATCTAACTTTCTTTTGGCCATTAATTGGTTTACTATCGATGCTGAATCGTGAGGTAGTTTAAAGTCATCATCGGTAACAGTATAATCAGGATTAGGCATTGTAGCCCAACTATCTTCTGATTGTATCCAGGTATTATGATCTTGTTCCACATAGATGGGATAATCATAGTCACACATTTTAAATCCGGCCTGAGCACTTTCGTCATCAGGATCTCTTGGTTTATAGACAAGATTATTTCTATATATGACATGTGCCGGGTCAATACCACATCTTGCATCACCCGCTCCGCTGCTGAAAAAACCACCACGGTCTTTCCATGATATGTTATTATACATTTCGCCCCAGGGCCCAAAATCTAAGTTAGTATCTAAATGTGCACCACCCCTGTTAAATGCAGATATAGTATTGTGGACTTTTCTTGCATCTGTTTCCTGCATATAACTACAACCCCATTTATAACCATTACCTTCTCCTGGTAATATATAGCCATTAGACCAGGACCAACTGTTTGAACAATCAACTCTAATACTTGAATTAATATCAATACCATCATCTGAGTTATTCCAGGCCCTGCATCCATACATGTAAGTAAGTTTATGAAAATTGCCTTCACCCCCTCCATCCAGAATCCAGAATCCATCTGCATGATTGCCAACACCTGATTCAAAAGACAAAGTATCAGCATTATTATAACTATCACAATTAATAACACGAAGCGTGTCAAATCCAAGAAGAAAGAATCCGGCACCGCCACATTGATGCACGGTCATCTTATTAAATGTCAGGACTCCGCAATCATCCACCTCAATTCCGTTGACATAAACATTATTATTAACCTGGCGGACATTTGTTATTGTAAGTCCATGGAATTCCAGGTAAGTGGCTTTGTTTATATTTAAACCAATATTTCCACCCAATTCGGGGATCAATGATTTGCAATCTAATATTGGAGTTTCACCGGGGTAATTCATGTAAACGATAGGGGATTCGAAAGTGCCATTATTTCCAATACCCGAAGAGGGGTCAATACTGGTAATGGGCCAACCAAAATCAGTGGAAGTCGGATACCATGATCCGTCTCTAAAGTACACGGTGTCACCTGCTTCGGCAGTGTTGAAAGCCTTTTGCCAGGTTGCCCATGGGAATTTTTTATCAGTTCCCGGATTCTTATCACTTGCATCCTTATTATAGGCCTTATCCTGTACATAGTAGATTCTCTGAGCTGATAAAGTAGCACTCAAGGCGAAAAAAATAGATAATACAAATAGTTTCATCTTTTCATTTTTTTTGGATCTCATTTAAACTCTATGATAAATTATCATATTCTTACTAAAGGATAACGGTTTTTTCATTAATTGGGTATGTTTAGGAATGAAAAATTACCGTAAGCCAAAAAGTTAGGTTTCCTTCCACAATCTATCTTACATCTTAACTTTCATTTATCTAAGGAAGACTGGCTTTTATAAATAAAAGTTGCATTTGAGCTCCTTTTTGGAACCAGGCATACTTGTCATGATTCTTTTGAGGATTTTTTAGGGAATAATTAGAAGTAATTTACCCGGGTATGATTATCATAAGTAATAAAATATGAATTATTAAACTGATCCCATTTTGACAAAGCCATTCAAATTCAGGATAAATCTGGAATGTATAAGATAAGAATATGTTCAAGCAAATACGGGTACTATTCCAAATATGATATTTTCATTGCTGGAGTTGATATGGTTATTAGAATTGGAAGGGGATTCAAACTGATATTGTTAAAAATTTCATGGAATAAGCACCGTCCAGACATAGGTAAAATCATTTGGTCAAATTGAAGATACATGTCGTACCATATGAATCATTTCTTCCTATCTTCGAAGTACAGTTTACTTTTTAACACAGTATTTTGTTTACCAGAAGTTATTAATACTTCTTTCAGGAACCGCTTATTACTGTGACTGAGGAGGCGAAGCTATATAACAGCCAAATTCCCAGTTATCCCATGATTTCTTTCTCTTAGGATTATTATATTTACAATTCAATTCGGAATATCATGATTATTTTAAATTGCAATCAGAGTTATACAATAAAACAGGGTCTGGTTTTTAATCATTATTTCTTGGATCTTTCCTCTTGAACTCCTGTGTAACCACACAAAAAACAACCTATTTGCAAGACTATAGTAATAGCGATTATAGTGGGGAATATATTCCACCAGATGACTACCTGATACAACCCAATGATAATTTGTATGTAAGGGTTGCTACACCGGATCCCAGATGGTCTGAGATTTTTAATCCCGCACCGACAGGGGGAGGGGATATGGGAGGCTCTTCCTCAATGCAGCTGCAATCCTACCCGGTACAACTTGATGGAAATGTGGACCTCCCCTACATTGGTGAAGTTCTGGTAGCAGGGCTGACTCTCCCTGAGGCGAAAACTATTCTTCAGACTGTTCTTCAGGATTATGTGTCCGATGCATCAATTACAATCCGACTGGTGAGCAATTATATTACAGTGATTGGAGAGGTGAATGCACCTGGCATGTATGAGATGGCCAAGGAGAGATATAATATTTTTCAAGCCATTGCCATAGCAGGCGATGTGGCTGATTTTGGCAATCGATATAAGCTCAGTATTATCCGTCAGACCCCGCAAGGATCTGTTACAAAAGAATTTGATATCACCGACAAAAATATTATTGACTCTGAATTCTATTATATTTATCCAAATGATGTGATTTATGTAAAGCCCATGAAGGGGAAATTCTTTGGAATGGCACATTGGCAGTATGGATTCTTGTTAGGGACATTTACAGCTGCTATATCACTATTCATATTGATACAAAATCAGCTCCTATTACAACAATAATAAGTTAATGATAAAAGAAGCAGAATTGATCAGTAAACAATCTCATCCAAATGGCTTTAGCCTAAATGTGAAGAAGATATTGATATTGATAGTAAGGACACTGGTATTTTTACCTTATTGCAGGAGTCCTGTCAGCACTGAGTTCTCATTATTTTCTAAAAAATAAGATTCCAACATTTGAGGTGGCAACAACGGTTTTGATCGGACAGGGGGATACCAGACCTGGAGAGGAGATGCTCCAGGGATTTGCTATCAGGCCTGGACTTCAGAATATTGATAATCAGAGGATGATTCTTTCATCGTATAATATCATTCGGAAGACCGTTGATGATCTTCACTTTGAGATAGATGTTTACAAGAAAGGTTTTCGTAGCCAGGTCTCCTTTTATCCAATGAGTCCTTTAAAATTTGAATCAGGCCCGGATGACTTCCCATATGGAATTGAATTCATTTTTGAGAATGTAGATGATAAGAAATATAATCTCTCTACATCGTCAAAATCGAGATTAGTTTTAGATACTATTTTGTCATTTGGGCAACTGGTTCGCCTGCAACAAGGATCCTTTATACTATCTCCACAAGCAGAATTTGAGAACCTAGTCAAATCAGGGGAGAGAATTTACTTCAGGTTTTTCACCATAGACGAACTTACCGAAGCTTATATGAATCGACTCAATGTGCAAATGGTTACTCCGGAAGGCGGCATTGTGAGACTTTCCCTTCAGGGTTCAAACAGGATCAAGGATGTAATGTTCCTGAATAAGCTCACAGAGGTATTCATTAATGATAATCTTGAGAAGAAGAATATTGAGGCAAACAGGATTATTGAATTCATTGATGCACAGTTGGTCGATGTGCTGGACTCCTTAGCCCTTACGGAAAATCAGCTCCAGAACTTCAGATCAGCCAACAGGATTATGGATATATCTGTCCAGGCTGGACAGATTGTTGATCAAGCCCTCCAGTTGGAGAATGAGACAGCGAGACTTACTCTTGAAAGGAATTACTATAACTATCTTGATGAATATCTAAGCAAAGGAGAAAGTGAAGCAATTCTTGTTGTACCTTCTTCAGTGGCTATTACGGATCCAGTACTATCAGGGCTCATTCAAGAACTTACCAGATTACAGACTGAGTATTATAGCAGTGGGGTTGGAGAAAGGAATCCTTTGCAGGGACAGTTGGATATCCGGATACGGAAAACAAAACAGAGCATTAAAGAAACTTTAGATGGATTGAAACTTGCCAGCCAAATGGCCCTGGATGAGAATTCAAATCAAATAAGGAGGTTAAATCAAGAGGCTTCAAAATTGCCTCGAAAAGAACAGCAATTACTGGGATTCGAAAGAAAGTTTAATCTGAACAATGTATTGTACACATATCTCTTACAACAAAGAGCTGAAGCTCAGATACAAAGAGCATCCAATAAATCAGATCATGAACTAGTAGATACTGCCCGGTTAAGAGGCTATATATCCCCTTATCCCAGAAATGTATATTTGTTTGCCATTGTCCTTGCCTTGGGGATACCTACAATTATTATAGTTCTTTGGGATTTGTTCGACAATAAAATTAATTCTGAAGAGGATCTGAATCAAATTGGCCATCCTATCATAGCTCATCTTCCCAATAGTAGGCTTAAATACAATACGGTCGTGCTTACCGAACCCAATTCCAGAATCTCTGAGGCTTTTAGGAGCTTGCGAACAAAAATGGAATTTTTTACCGGCGATGTTAAATGTCCACTAATCATCGTTACATCTTCAATACCTGGGGAAGGAAAGACATTTACTGCGATAAATCTTGCCTCGGCATACAGCCTGACTGGGAAAAGAACATTACTGATTGGATTTGATCTCAGGCGCCCCGTTTTATCTAAAAGCTTTGATCTGGGTGGTGAAGAGGGTATGACCAATTTTCTTATTGGCAAAAGTAATTTGAAGGACATAACTTATAAAACCGATTTTCCCAATCTTTTTGTAATTCCATCCGGGATAGTACCTCCTAATCCAGGGGAATTAGCCAGTTCCGATAAAGTTCTAACCCTTTTCCCCAAACTTAAAGAGGAGTATGATTATATTATTGTGGACAGCCCTCCCATTGGTGTTATTTCGGATATTTATCCTGTGGCAGCAATTTCGGATTTAGTTTTAATGGTCGTAAGACATAACTTTTCTGAAAAGAACATCCTTAATGCTACTCTTACAGAAATACGAAGTAGTCGTATTAAGCGAATAGGTGTAGTTGTGAATGACATTAGGACTAGAGGCAGCAGCTATAGTTATTCTTATAAATACAAATATGAGAATAAGCGAAATCCAGAACAAAATAAAAGTAAAGGTCTAAAGTGATCAAAAAAGTACCTTTGTTGACAGATCTTCCAAAAATATTGGATTATCGTGGTAATCTATCTTTTATTGAGGAAGATAGTCTTTTGCCTTTCCAAATAAGAAGGGTTTACTGGATTTATGATGTTCCTGGTGGAGAGAAACGAGGTGGACATGCATTTAAGGAGACAGAAGAGCTGATTGTGGCGCTTTCGGGCAGTTTTGACGTTGTGCTGAATGATGGTTTTAAAGAGTATCGCTTTTCCCTGAACAGATCTTACTACGGAGTCCTGATCCCAAAAATGATATGGCGAATTCTTGAAAATTTCTCAACTAATTCATTGGCACTTATTGTTGCTTCTACTGATTACAATGAATCCGATTATATTCGTGATTTTGAAGAGTATTTCAAGTTATTAGAAGAATGGGAAGAATAACGGTTTATAATTGCTCCGTAATTGAGGTGTCAAAGGTTCATAACCGGGCAGGAAATATTTCAATTATTGAGGGATATAAAACCTTACCATTTGAACCAAAACGAATATTCTATATATACGATATTCCTGCGGGTGAAGCACGTGGTGCTCATGCCCATAAAGAGTGCCATCAGTTTATTATAGCAGGCAGCGGAAGTTTTGAGGTTTCCCTTGATGATGGAACAACTAAAAAGACAGTATCACTGAATCGTCCTTATTATGGATTGCACATTCCCCCAGGTATCTGGGCTCATGAGCTGAACTTTTCTTCCGGAGCTATTTGTCTTGTATTAGCTTCTCATAAATATAATGAGGCTGATTATATCAGAGACTATAACGAATATAAAGAATTCATTCATGATTCATAAAACATCTGATGTGCAATCTCATCATATAGGCAGTGGAACCTCCATATGGCAATATGTTGTTATCCTTCCCAAGGCCATTATCGGAACGAATTGTAATATATGTGCGCATTGTTTTGTGGAAAATGATGTTATTATTGGTAATAATGTCACATTGAAATCCGGTGTTTTTATATGGGATGGCATTACTGTCGGCAATGATGTTTTCATTGGACCAAACGTTAGCTTTACAAATGATAAGTACCCAAGGTCGAAACAATATCCTTCCGGGTTTCTAAGGACTATTGTTGACGATGGAGCCTCAATAGGTGCAGGAAGTGTGATTCTTGGAGGAGTTACAATCGGAAAAAACTCCATGATAGGGGCCGGCAGCGTTGTAACTAAAAATGTTCCGCCAGATCAGTTATGGGTTGGAAATCCAGCAAGATATGTTAGAGACTTATGATTAAATTTCTTGACCTTAAAAAAGTAACTGAGAGTTTTGAACCTGAAATTTCTAATGCTATTCAGCGGGTTGTAAAACGCGGATGGTTTTTATTTGGTGAAGAAGTCACCGGTTTTGAGAATGAGTATGCTGAATATATCGGTTCAAAACATTGTATTGGAGTGGCAAATGGTCTTGATGCACTTCGTCTTATCCTAAAGGCTTATATTGAAATGGGGATTATTCAGGAAGGTGATGAAATAATTGTTCCTGCAAATACTTATATAGCGACCATCCTATCTATTACTGAAAACCGTCTTAAGCCGGTTTTGGTGGAACCTGATATATGTACCTATAATATTGATATATCGTTAATCGAGAGGCACATTACGCCTCGTACCAGAGCGATTATGATGGTTCATCTTTATGGAAGAGCTTCATGGTCAGAGGAAATAGAGGAAATTGCAAAAAGGTACAATTTGAAAATTATTGAGGATAATGCACAATCGGCAGGGGCTTCAGTAATTGTAAAGGGAGAGAATGATTTTATATTAAAACGAAGCGGTTCCCTTGGTGATGCAGCCGGACATAGTTTTTACCCGGGAAAGAATCTTGGAGCGTTGGGGGATGGAGGAGCTGTTACCACAAACAATGATGAGCTTGCCACCATAGTCAGGGCATTAGCAAATTACGGTTCAGTGAAAAAGTATAAAAATGAATATCAAGGATTAAATTCACGTTTGGATGAAATACAGGCCGCAGTACTGCGTGTCAAACTTTCGCGGCTGGACTTCGATAATCAGCACAGGCGAGAGATTGCCTGCCAATATATGCAAAGAATTATAAATCCGGAAATTATCTTACCTGTTAAGCTAGCTTCAGAGGCCTTCTCCCAAAGTCATATATGGCATCTTTTCGTAATTCGTCATACTGATCGCTCCAGGCTTCAAAACTATCTTGTTGACAATGGTATTCAAGTTCTTATTCATTATCCGATTCCACCTCATAAACAAAAAGCTTATTCAGAATGGGTTGACCTTAGTTTTCCAATCACAGAACAATTACATCGTGAAGTTTTAAGTCTGCCCATGAGCCCTCTTTTATCCAAAGATGAAATTGAGGAAGTATCTGAATTTGTCAATGCATTTAATTAGGCTTATTGGAAAGTAACCAATCCTCTTATCGTCAAATATTTAAGGCTACTTCCCTTTTTGGTGGGGTTCAGGTTATTAATATTTTGATATCAATTATTCGGTCAAAATTCATTGCAGTTCTACTAGGACCTGTCGGTATGGGCATTGCAGGGTTGATTAATTCCACGATAGGATTGGTCAGTGCAATGACTGAGTTTGGTCTGAGAACCAGCGCAGTGCGAAATGTTGCTGCTGCTAACGAAACCGGTGACATAATACGCGTATCGAAGGTAGTTAAGGTTTTCCGGAGATTAGTTTGGATTACCGGTATTCTGGGAGCTATTGTAACACTTTTGCTGGCTCCTAAGCTTAGTCACTTTACTTTCGGTAACAATGATTATACGCTGGCTTTCAGGTGGGTATCCATAACCTTGCTTTTGAATCAGTTGGCAAGCGGCCAGAGTGTATTAATGCAGGGAATGAGAAGGATAAAGGACCTTGCCAGAGCGAACGTAGTCGGATCATTTGTCGGCTTGCTCATTTCGGTCCCGCTTTATTACTTATGGGGAATAAAAGGGATTGTTCCGGCTATTGTAGCTACATCAGTTATGGGGTTTCTTATTGCAAGGTATTTTGCTTCAAAGATAAGGATAGAAAAGGTTCAGGTTGAAAGGCAAGAGGCTATACTAGAAGGAAGGGGAATGCTTGAGGTGGGTTTTATGTTGAGTTTGAGTGGATTAATCACAATGGCAACTTCCTATTTTTTGCGTGTTTTCATAAGCAGGCAAGGTGGAGTAACGGATGTTGGATTCTATAACGCCGGTTATTCAATCATTAATACCTACGTAGGTTTAATTTTTACCGCAATGGCAGCTGATTATTATCCAAGGCTTTCAGGGGTGGCACATGAGAATAAGAAAGCAACACTCTTGATCAACCAACAGGCTGAAGTGGCAATTATTATTCTTGCTCCAATTCTATCACTCTTTTTTCTCTTTATTAATTTTGCTGTAATCCTTTTGTATTCATCAGAATTTTCGCCTATCAACGGGATGATTCACTGGGCTGCAATGGGAATGTACTTTAAAGCGGTAAGTTGGTCTATCGGTTTTATATTTCTTGCAAAAGGAGCCTCAAGGGTATATCTCTGGAGTGAAGTTATTGCGTATAGTTACCTTTTGCTCCTTAATATGTTAGGGTATAAATATTTCGGGTTGGACGGATTGGGAATGTCTTTCCTTATGGGTTATGTTCTTTATCTTTTGCAGGTATATTTAATCTCCAGATTCAAATATGATTTTGCATTCAACTCAGGCTTTCTTAAAATTTTTATTCTTCAATTGATCTTAGGGCTTCTGTGCTTTTTAATCATAAGATTCGTTCCGGTTCCCTGGGCATATATTGCAGGAGTTCCGGTTTTGTTACTCTCCACCTTATATTCATTGAGGGAACTTGATCAAAGATTGAATCTGAAGGTAGTGATAATGAAACGGTTTAATGATTTCAAATGGTGGGCCAAGTAAGAAAAGGTGGGATTAGTTTTACGGGAGGATAAAAAACATCGTGTGCAATGATACAAGTCAAGGAGTGGGTTTCTAATTCGTTGGCAGAGGAAAATTCCATTGATCCGGAGGTTTCGATCCTCATTATTACTTATAATTCGGAAAATTATATTCTTGAGACGCTGGAGAGTGCAAAGGCGCAGACTTACAGGAATATTGAATTAGTTATTAGTGATGATGCTTCCACTGATAATACACTGAAAATCTGCGGCAATTGGATTGAAAAGAATAAAGAAAGATTTGTAAGGTCCAAGATAGTTACTACAGAAGTAAATAAAGGAATACCAGCTAACTGTAATCAGGGAGTGGAGGCAGTGGGTTGTGAATGGATTAAACTAATAGCAGGAGATGATATATTGGACAGCAATTGTATAAGCTATTTTATGGAGTGTTCCCATATTAATCCTGAAGCATGTATGATCTCCTCATCCATTCAGTTATTCACAAATGATTTTAAGGAGGGAAGCATGGGGAAGGTTATCAGTACAGATAATTATAAATTTTTCAATGTTGAAACCAGTGCCGAAAAGCAGTACTGGATGCTGCTCAGGAAGAATTATGTGCATGGACCGAGTACCATGTTTAGGAAATCTGTTATTATAAATATTGGGGGTTTTGATGAGAAGTACAAGTTCTTTGAAGATTATCCACTTTTTTTGAACTTAACGAAGGCAGGATATAAAATCTATCCTCTGAATAAGGTGACAGTCTATTATCGCAGGCATGACTCATCTGTGTTAAGGCAATCAGGGGACAGGATTTTCAGTGATTTTTATTTGAAGAGGAGAGCATTTGATCTTGATTATATTCATCCGAATATTACAAGAATTGAACGGATTGCAGATAACATGGAGTTTATAAGATTACGCTTATTTGACAGATGGGGGTTAAATAAGGAAAGGCACCTCCAAAAAATGTTATTTACCATCAGCAATCTGCTGAATCCTGCAAGAATTATTCGAAACCGATCATTGAAAAGGTCGGTCATGTAAATTCCATAGCCAACCCTTAATCATTATGGAAGTTTTCAATAAGACATGTTCAAACATTTCATACTGACCAGATTTAATCTGAAGCGTGATGATTATAATGGTCTGGATAAGAATAATCAGCCTGTTATGACCATTGAGTGGCTGGAGAAAAGATTCTCGCTATTTGAAAAATATTGTCTTCCCTCAATCATTAACCAATCAAAAAAGAATTTTATTTGGTTCATACTTTTTGACACTTACACACCTGATCGCTTCGTTAATTTGATCAGACAGTATGAACAATCTTATATTTTCTTAAAGCCACTTTATATTGATTCAGGCAGCGATGAATCAATTAGGAAGGTCTTTAATGGTGAGATGCCCAGGTATCTTCAGCCTGATGATCGATATGTTATCACATCCCGAATTGACAACGACGACGCCTTTCATGAGGACATGATCCGGGAAGTTCAGAATCTATTTAAAAGGCAACGTGATTCTTTTCTGAGCTTTACTTACGGCCTGCAATACGATCTCAAATTGCAAGTGTTAACCAGATGGCACTACCGGAATAATCATTTTATTTCGAGGATTGAGGAAATCTCCGATGGCATCGAAACCGTGCTCACACATGATCATACACAGATTGACAAATCTGCCAAAGTGGAATACATTAATAATAAAAACAAACCATTATGGCTTGAACTCGTTCATGAGGGGAACCTGGTCAATTACCTGTATCCAACTGCAGTCCCTTTATTTAAAATTGGAATTCCGCATTCATTCAATATTGAGAATAAGGTATCAAGTCGGAATACAAGCATTGCCTACTTTCAATATGTAAAGCTCAGAATTCTTTTGGTAAGAGCAAAAATATTACGGAGGCTGGGCATATATGAATTCCTGAAGGGTTCACGGGCAAGAAAAATATGAAAGATTAAGAATGAAAAAGGCTCCAGAACTAAGCATTATCGTTCCGGTTTATAATGCGGGAAAATATCTGATTGATTGTCTTGAAAGTATTATACAACAGACATTTTCGGATTTCGAAATCATATTGGTTAACGATGGTTCACAAGATGATAGCGGGGGTATTTGTGATGCATATTCGGAAAAAGATGCCAGGATAAAGGTAACTCATCAAACCAATGGAGGAGCTAGCGTCGCACGTAAAAGAGGATTGGAAATTGCGAAAGGTAATTATATTGGATGGGTGGATGCAGATGACAGGATTGAGCCTGATATGTATTCAGTACTTTATAAGTTGTCAAAGAGGTATAATGCTGATATTGCGGAATGTCAATATTATACTGTCAAAGGAAATCTAAAATTTAGGAGTGGTAAGGAGGAGCCAGTTATTTTTGGGAACGGGGATTTTATACTTGATCAATATTTCAAGGCTCAAATGAAACCGAGTTTTTGTAATAAGATTTACAAGGCAGAATTGTTTGATAGAATCCAATTCCCTGACAGGCAGATACATGTGGACTTTTATGTGAATACACAATTTGCACTCATGCCGTTAAGATATGTAAGGACATCGGAGGTTAAGTATTACTATTTTGAACGTCCCAATAGCAATCTTACAACATACACCAGTCGCGAAATGCGGGAAGCAATCTATCTGTTTGATTATACAATGCTCCTGGCAACCAAGGTAGCTACTTCAAAAAAGTCAAGGAGCTACCTTTCCAGGGATGCGATCAACAGGCTGATGGGTCGATATTTTGAAGTTTCTGTTCATTCAAGACTAACGAATCAAAATGTTTACAACCATTATATAAGAAAGATACTCGGTTATTCTCTAGTTGGTTATTTAATCAGGACTCACCTTCCGATCAAAACGAAAATTAGCTATGTTCTATTGATCTCAAATATGAAGGGATTACAGGTAAAGTTGCACAATTATCTGGGTAAGAAATAGTTATATATACGATTTGTTATTGCCTCGCATGATCCGTCTGTCTGTTATTGTACCAATGTATAATGTTGCACCTTTCGTTGAAAAGTGTATCAGGAGTATGGAGAATCAGGATATCCCCAGGGAGGAGTATGAAATTATATGTGTTAATGATGGATCAACGGACCTTACCCGTGATTATATTTTCCGTTTCCAGAATGAATATGGAAATATCAAACTTATTGAACAGGATAACCAGGGAGTTTCAAAAGCCAGGAATAAGGGTATTGAAATGGCTACAGGTCAATATCTGCTTTTTGTAGATGCTGATGATTATATATCGGAGAATACCTTTGACATCATTCTGAAGAATATCATCCTTTCCAATGCTCAGGTATCCTTTCTGGGTTATACGATTCTTAATGAAGATAATACGATACAAACGCATGTATTGTATGGTGAACATCTTTCGCAGATACACCCAGGCATTGCTGCGTATCATCTGGCTCGCGGTGATGGCAGGGCTGATCCGGACAGAAGTTGGGCAATACTGATGGAAAGAGATTTTATAATTCACAATAATCTGCGCTATCTGCCTGATGTACCATATCTTGAAGATGGTGAATTCATCGCCCGGGTTCTCTGTCTTGCTGAGAAATGTATTTTTGATCCTATATCCATTTATTTCCGGACCAATAGACCAGGTTCAGCAACCAACTCAAATCTGTTCCATTCCGAAAAGGCTAAAAATGGCTTTTTACTGGCAGCAAGCAACCTGAAGAGCTTTCAACAACGGCAGTATTTAACTGAAATGCAGAGGGATTTATTGAATCAGGTAGTATGTAAGTATGTAATTCTGGTAATATCTTCAGCACAGAAATCATTTAGCCTGAAAAGAATAAAAAAAGTACATAGTGAGCTTAAAGGACTGGGACTTGAGGAGTTGAATCTTAAAGCAGTGAAAAGGGAATTCTACAGGCTGGGTTTTCTTTACAACAGGTCGGTATGGCTCTTGATTACCTATCAGTATTTAGTGAATATTTTAAAATCAATCCGAATAAAATTATAAGGCATGTCCCAAGAATCACGGGCCCCGATGTTAAAAATAACTATTCCTGGTAATAATATTCCTGAACGAAAATTTATTATTGATACTCTGATCGGGGAATTCCTGGGACTGAGTTATATGATTTCTTCTGACAATTCCTTTCAATCCTATTCAATTGGAATTAATGAGAATGTTCTCGAGATCAGCGATTGTTTTTTTGGATTATACCCGGCTGATCAGTCATATCTTAAAAAAGATGCACTTCCTTGTAAGGTGGTTTTTGCAAAAAATGAATTCACTCCTGAATTGGATATACCCATAATTTTCGGTTCAGATGAGTTTTCAATTAGCAAAACCAGGATCGTTTGCGGGATAGATGTCTTTGCATCCTCTTTTTTCATGCTCTCGAGATGGGAGGAGTATGTTAACAAAACCAGGGACGAACATTTACGTTTTCCCGGTTCTGAAAGTGTCGCTTTTAAATTTAATTTTCTGCATCGTCCGGTAGTGAATGAATATGTTGAATTTTTATGGAGGATGATACGAAAATTGGGGTATCAGGGAGACAGGAAGAAAAGGTCATTTGAACTCATTCTGACCCACGATATTGACCAATTGGACTTTCCCAGGATACATTACATTCTTCTTGGCGATATATTAAAAAGGCGAAATCTGAATCTGGCCAGGAAGAACTTCAATTTTTACCTGAAGACAGGATCAAATCCCTATGACACTTTTGATTTTTTAATGACGAAAAGTGAGGAATCGGGAGTAAAATCACATTTTTATTTTATGTCCTCCGATCTTAAAATCCATCCCGACAATAATTATTACCTGGGAAGTAATCGTTTTAAGGAAAAGGTTAGGGAAATAAAGACCAGAGGTCACCAAATTGGATTTCATCCAGGCTATTATACATTCAATGATATGGAGAGATGGTTGTATGAAAAACGCCTTCTCGAAGAAGCGATTCAGTATAAGATAAAAGAAGGCAGGCAACACTATCTTCGATTCGCTATTCCTGATACATTCAGGATATGGGAGGAATGTAATATGGAAATTGATAGCACCATGGGATATGCATCAAATGAAGGATTCAGATGTGGTACGGGAGATCTTTATAATATCTTTGATTTTCTTTGTAGAACGCAACTAAAACTAAGGGAGCGTCCCTTAATTGTAATGGATGGAACCTTAAAGAATTATTCCATTGAGCAGGCAGTTACAACAATTAAGGAATATATTTTAAAAAGTAAGCGTTACAATTCAAAGATAACCTTGCTTTTTCATAATACAACTTTCTACGGAGAGGAATGGAAAGGATATGATGCTTTATATGAAATGGCTTTAAGCTGATTCAGGTAAAGAGCAGAGGGTAACAAATAATAACTAATGTTTCAGAAGAGAAGAATATTATTGGTTTCAGATGCTTTTTACCCTGAAATATCGCCAAGAAGCTTCAGAGCAACAGAGCTGGTCAAGGAATATTATCGGCAAGGACATGATGTGACCATTATTACCAGGCACAGGAATGACGATTACACAGAATTTCTTAATGAATTCCCCGTATCCTTTAAGATGTGGGAGAAACAATCATATCCAAATATTCCGGTTAACGGTAAGGGGCCGATTTCCTTTCTCTTGAAAGCAATTTCACGAATTCTCTCCGTATTATTTGAATATCCTGCCGTCGAAAAGATGTATCGGGTAAGAAATATATTAAGGAGTGAAGAGGGATATGATCTGATGATTTCATTTGCAGTGCCTTTCCCCGTCCACTGGGGAGTTGCGTCTGTTCGAACAGCGAAGATGCCAATTGCCAAAGTATGGGTAGCCGATTGTGGAGATCCTTATATGTTTGCTCGCCTCGACAGATTTAGAAAACCATTTTATTTTAAATTCCGGGAAATGAAATTTTGCAGGAAATGTAATTTCATTACTGTTCCATTTGATGATTTGAGAAATCAGTTTTATCCTGAGTTTAATTCAAAAATCATGGTGATCCCACAGGGGTTTAATTTTCAGGAAATTAATTTGTTTAAAGAACAGGTTAAGAATGATAAACCCGTATTTATTTTTGCTGGATCATTAATTCCAGGGAAAAGAGACCTCGCCCAGTTTCTAGATTTTCTTACTTCAGTTTCTATGGATTTTCGATTTATAGTCTATACAAAACAGCAGGGATGGTTCAATAAATATAAGGATAGGATGGGTGAAAGACTTTTACTTAATAACTATATCGGAAGGTTGATATTAATTTATGAAATGAGCAAAGCAGATTTCCTGGTCAATGTGGACACTATTCATGATGATCCGTCAAATGTGGAAGCCGTTCCGAGTAAATTAATTGATTATGCGCTTTCGGGTAGACCGATATTAAACATTCATTCTGGACACCTTGATGAAGAAAAGATAATTGAATTCTTAAATAAGGATTATTCAAGGCAGAGGCATATCGAAATATCAAAATACGATATAAAGGAAGTAACTGCAAAATTTCTTGAATTGGTACAATAGAAGTTATATTTTGATGGTGAATAGTTTCTCAGATAGATTAAACCGTGATTCGTCAGCCGATGGCAAGAATTATTTGTTACTATTTATAATTTGGCCCTTCCTGGCCTTAATTGCGGCTATAACAAACTATGACCAAAAAGTTGCAAGAAGGGTAGTTTACCTGTACCTGATCTATTTTGGATTAATCATCGTAGCTGATAATTGGATGTTAGATTCGTATAGATATGCCATTGCCTTGAAAACAGTAGCCCCAATACCCATTTCTGAGTTTTCTGAATCTCTTGGAGGTCTTAACAGTGAGAATGGTTCATTGGACATATACGGGGATTTGTTGACATTTCTAGTTTCACGGTTCACTATTCATTTCGGAATCCTGTTCGCAATTTTTGCTGCTGTTTTTGGCTATTTCTATCTAAAATCTGTCAATATCCTATATACTCTTTATCGTGAGAATCCCGGTTGGAATGCATTGATACACATGGTTTTTTTTATTATTATAATTCCCATTACTGCATTGAATGGGGTGAGAATGTGGACCGCAGCATGGATCTTCTTTTACGGGGCCATTCAGGTTATAATTTACCGGGATAAAAGATTTTTGTTGGTTGCTTTGGGTTCAATTTTTGTGCATTGGAGTTTTTTAACAGCCAACGTTTTACTTATTGCATATTTTTTTCTGGGCAACCGGAATTTAATTTACTTGCCTTTGGCAATCGTGTCATTCATCTTACCGCAGTTGTTTCTCCCGTATTATAGTATCATTTCTTTAGCGATGGGAGGTTCTATTCAAAACAGGTTTGAAGGATATTCATCCACAGGATATGGCCAGGAAATTCAGGCTTTACATGAGCAGGCCTCCTGGTTTGTATTTCTAGGTAATGATCTGGTTTTTTATTATCTTATTTTCGCTTTAATAATCATACATTTTGGACTTCGTTATAGAAAAAAGGACAAAGCAGATGATAATCTGTTTAGTTTTTCATTGCTTTTCTTGGCATTTGTAAATTTCGGGTCTCCAATACCTTCTTTAGGTACCAGGTTTCAGGTAGTATTCTTCCTTTTTGCAACATTTTACCTATTTCGGTATTTTGTCAAATTACCTGGGAATAGAATCAATATTCTAAGCTGGATTGGACTTTTCCCAATGTTACTATATGCTGCAGTTACATTTAGGATCGGTTCGGAGATTATTAATACCTGGCTACTCTCTCCGGTATTGGGATTGCCGTTGCTTGTTCCTGGACTATCGATGGCGAAATTATTATTCTAATAGAGATCATCAGATTAATGCTGACAAATCTATCCAAGGATTCTGTTTTAAGGAATCTGTCAAATATTCCAGGTTGGAGAACCAGTCGCAGAATCGTGGTATTTGAATCGGATGACTGGGGTACGATTAGGACCAGCAATGTTGAAGCGGTGAAAAGGCTGGAGGCTAAGGGTATTGATTTTAGCTCTCTCGATGCGCGCAGGTACAGTTTCAATGACACGCTGGCTTCCACGGATGATCTGGAAGCTTTATTTGAGGTCCTAAGCTCAGTGAAGGACAAAAATGGTCATCCGGCCGTATTTTCAGCCATTAGCCTTGTGGCAAACCCTGATTTTGACGCAATCAGGAGCAGTGGCTTTGAGGAATACCATTACGAACCTTTTACAAAAACACTCAAGAGATTTCCAGGTTGTGAAGAATCCTTTCAATTATGGAAAAGGGGGATCAATGAGGGTATATTTATCCCACAGTTCCATGGAAGAGAACATTTGAATGTTACGGCATGGATGCTTGCTCTCAGAGCCGGACATAAAGAGACGCTTGAAGTATTTAATGAAGGAATGTGGGGATATGTGAACTCTTTCCACGATGGAAGAAAAGTGAATTACCAGGAGGCATTTAACATTCATGATCCAAATGAAATACCCTGTCTCAGGGACATACTTTTCGATGGATTAAACCTATTCGAGCAATTGTTTGGATACAGGGCACGCTTGTTTGTGCCGCCTAATGGAGAGGTGACAAACCAACTGGAAAGCACCCTCGCCCGAAATGGAATTACTTGTATTTCTCAACCAAAGATTCAAAAAGAGGCTATGGGATTCGGGAAAAAGAAAAAGGTATTTCACTATCTGGGACAGAAAAACAAGTGGGGCCAGATTGCAATAACAAGGAATTGTTTTTTTGAGCCAGGTAGCACAGAAAAAAATAATTGGGTTGATTCATGTATACAACAAATTGAACTGGCGTTCAGATGGAATAAACCGGCAATCATCAGTACGCATCGTGTGAATTATATTGGTGGACTCAACCCATTGAACCGGGAAACTGGCTTAACACAACTTAGTGCATTGTTATCCACAATTCTCAGGAAATGGCCCGGAGTCGAATTTTTATCCTCTGATCAGTTGGGGGATCTTATCCTGAAAAATGGAAAAGTATGAGTAAATTGGTACAATCGGTCCGCAGACACTTCCTAAATATTCCCGGGAAAAAGCCGGGGAGAAAATTCCTCCTGTTTGAGTCTGATGATTGGGGAAGTGAAAGGATTCCATCCAGGAAGTCCCTTGAACGCTTGGAATCAAAGGGAATCGACATGTATCGAAGCCCATTTAATCAATTCGATTCACTGGAAGGAGCTGATGATCTGACGGCCCTTTTTGAGGTTCTGATTAAATTCAGGGATTCAGAAGGGAATCACCCTGTTATCACTGCAAATTCGATTACTGCAAATCCTGATTATTCAAAGATAAGGGATACTGATTTTTCTGAATTCTTTTTTGAGAATACACTTCAGACCTACAAAAATAAGGAGGGATGTGGGCAATCATTTGAGATCATAAAAGAGGGGATGGCCTCAGGAATTTATCATCCTCAATTTCACGGGAGAGAACATCTAAATGTAAAGCAATGGTTATTGGCCCTAAAGTCGGGAGACAGAACTTTACATCATGCTTTTGAAGAAGGAATATATGGCATTGATCTTGAAGCGCCGCCATCAAACCGATCAAATTTCATGGCGGCCTTTAATGGGTATCGCGTTGAAGAAATAGCTGAATACGAAGATATTATTGAGCAGGGAACTGGCCTGTTTGAGGATATGTTTGGTTATCGATCAAGCTCTTTTATTGCACCCTGTTATGTATGGCACCCGAGGCTTGAAGCGACCCTGAAACGCTCAGGAATTAAATACCTTCAGGGACTGCCGGTTCAACTGGTCCCCAACGGGGTGAAAGAGTATGGCAGAGTCTTTCATTATCAGGGTCAGATGAATCGAATCCAGCAAAGGTATTTTGTGAGAAATTGCTTTTTTGAACCCTCACTAAACCCGCATTTTAACTATATTGAAGATGCATTAGATCGCCTAAGAACAATTTTTTTCTGGGGAAAACCTGCCATTATTGGAACACACAGGATAAATTACATTGGCTCCATTGATGAAAATAATCGCAAGCAAAACCTGAAGCTACTCTCTGAATTTCTTAAGAGGGTATTGAAATCCTGGCCTGATGTGGTATTTACAACCACAGATAAACTTGGGGATCTTTACCAGCTTTGAATATGGAAGGAAGCAAATATTCCAATATCAAATAATTTTTCAAAATGAGATATGTAAATAAATATTTGAGAAACCTTGCCCCCTATAAACTGGCATCACATAAAATATGGGATGTTGCAGCGGAAGAAAGACATAGTATATTGAAACTGGACTGGAATGAGGCGACCATCCCACCCAGTCCCCTTGTCCGGGAGCATTTGCTTGATTTAGTTAACAATCATCCCGATTTCAACCTTTATCCTTGTGCCTTTAACGTTACACTGCACAGTTTATTTGCAGATTACGCGGGAGTTGCAAATGAAAATCTTCAGTACTTCGCTAGTTCTGATGTATTGCATGAATACATAGTGAGGGTTTTCGTGGCAGTGGGTGATCCGGTACTGATCCTGGGTCCTACCTATGATAATTTTCGGTTGACCTGTGAATCTCAGGGAGGGAAGGTTTATTACAGCGAGTATTCAATTGATTTTGCGCTGTCTGAAGAGAATTTCGAATATGATATACAAAGATATAATCCTTCCCTGGTTTATATATGCAATCCCAATAATCCAACAGGGAATTTAATTTCCGTTGGATATCTTGAACACCTGATGAAGAACTATCCTGAGACCCTGTTCCTGATTGATGAGGCTTATTTTGAGTTTACCGGGATCACTGCCAAGGATCTGATTTATAAATTTGAAAACCTGCTGATTTCAAGAACCATGTCAAAGGCCTTTGCTTTGGCTTCGTTCAGAATTGGATACCTGTTGGCCAGTTCAGAGAATATTCGGACTATTTCGAAAGTCAGGAATCCAAAGAATTTCACAACTTATGCACAGGAAGCGGCTATTGCCGCTTTGAGCGATGTTCAGTATATGAAAAATTACGTCAAGGAAGTAAACCTGGCTAAAATGCAGTTTATAGATTTTCTTCTGAGTATGAAACCGTATTTAAAGCACTTTAACACAAATGGGAATTATTTATTGATCAGGGTTTCTGAGCACACCGATAAGAATACCCTGATGGCTCATCTGGAGGCCTATAATATTTTTGTAAGGGATTTCTCTCATAACAGGTTACTGGGGGATTGTTTCAGAATCACGATCGGCACACGTGAACAGATGTTGATTGTCCAGGAAGCGATAAAGAAATACTTCCAATAATAAATGAGGAAGCTCGCCCTATTTGATTTTTGTGATACAATTGTAGGTTTTCAAACGGCAGACGCCTTTGTTGATTATGCAAGGAGGAGGAAGGACAATACTGTTATGAAATCTATCAATTTTCTGTTTGTAGTATTGCAAAGAATAAAGGTATTTGCCCTGCTAAACAGATTCTTTCCGGGAGCAGGTCTCGGAAAGAAAGTGAAGTTGATGCAGTTGAGGGGCCTTTCATATAATGAGCTCGACAATTTGGCAGCCTCATTCTACAAAGACATAATCAGGCCTGCCTTTATTAAACCTGTCATGGATGAAATGCGTCATCTTCAGAAACAGGGTTTTGACATAGGGATTGTATCTGCCGGATACTCAATTTACCTGAAGTATTTTGCCGAAGAATATCATGTGGAGCATCTCATCGCCACCGAGATTTGCTTCGGTCATCCCGGAAATCTTTGCAGAGGAACCATTTCGGGCGAGGATTGCATGCACGATGAAAAAGTAATTCGCATACAAAGATATTTTCAGGGGGGCAACGTGAATTACAAGGAGAGTATATCCTATTCCGACAGCAAATCTGATCTGCCTCTTTTAAAACTTACTGGAACGGGAGTTGTTGTATCACACCTGCATTCCCAAATATGGAGCCGGGAAAACAATCTGAAAGAAATTATCTGGTCCTGAATATGAGAAAAAATCTAAAAAGTACCATCAAGGATATTTACAGGAGCAACTTGTTATTCTTTGAGGCTTTCATGCTTGTTAAGAAAGTTGAATTATTTCTGAAAAACGGAAGGTTTTCGGATCGAACCTATCTGAAAAGAAAATTTAAAAACTTACAGGATTACGAGTTGGATCTCGATAACCCCAAAACCCTGAATGAAAAGTTACAATGGTTGAAAATCCATGATCGCAAAGCTTTTCATCCCATCCATGCCGATAAATATCTTGCAAGGGAGTACATACGAGAAAATTTTGGTGAACAATATCTTATTCCACTGGAATTCCATACAACTGATTATCGTGAATTGGTTCCGGAAAGATTGCCCGAACACCCTTTCGTTATAAAAACGAATCATGGATTTGGGAACAGTTATATTGTTCGGGATAAGACTATGGTTGACTGGAAAAAGCTTAGAATGGATTACAAGCGTTGGTTGAGGACAAATTATTCAATGATTGAACGGGAATGGCAATACAATGAAATCGAGCCCCGAATCATTGTTGAGAAGCTGCTCCTAAATAAAGATGGTAAAGTCCCAAACGATTATAAACTCAATTTTATAGAAGGTAAGCTTGAGTTTATCTATGTTTCTGTTGACAGGGAAGGAGCCAATAAACGCAATATTTATGACGTGAACTGGAATCCACTGCCATTCACATGGGCAAGAAAAGGCAAGGATCTTTCGGATTTAAGGGGAGAGGATATTCCAGCGCCTTCAACCTTGCCTAAAATGATAGAATTCGGAACTGAAATTGCAAGACTTTATAAATATGCACGTGTGGATTTTTATGATGTTGATGGGGTTTTGTTTTTTGGTGAGATTACCCAGTGTCATGGGGGTGGATTTGATAGGATGCTGCCTAAGGAATTTGATTTAATGTTCGGAAACAAAATGAATCTGACAAATCTGTAGACGAGGGTTGAAAATGAAAGACACTTCAGGTTATAAAATTTGTCTGGTGATCCCTTCTCTTCAGGCTGGTGGCATGGAAAGGGTAATGTCGGAGCTGGCATGGTATTTCTCAACATTGAAGAACATAGAGTTGCACCTAATTCTCTATGGTATCAGCAGAGAAATATTTTTCAGCATTCCGGAAAATATCAACCTGCACAAGCCTCTATTTAACTATAACAGGCGGAGAAGGTTCTTTTATATCATCCGAATACTTTTCTTTTTGAGAAAGACGGTTCGAGAAATAAATCCAGACTCAATACTGAGTTTCGGGGAGTACTGGAATAACCTTGTTCTGCTCTCAACCCTGTGGCTCCATAACCCGATATATGTTTCGGATCGGGGCCAGCCTGGCAAAAGTTTGGGCCGGTTTCATGATGCCCTCAGGAAATCTCTATATAAAAGGGCCGGAGGAGTAATTTTACAATCTGAAAAGGCACGGGACATCTTTATAAAGGAAATAAAAAATGCAAATGTAGCTGTCATAGGAAATCCGATCAGGGAGATCTTAAATGCTGGTTCTAGAAGCAGACGAGAGAAAATGGTTCTCATGGTTGGCCGGCTTATCGATTCCAAGCACCAGGACATGCTTATTGAAATGTTTGCCAAAGTCAGTTCCGGTGACTGGAAGTTACTTATCGTGGGGTATGACCATTTGAAGCAACAGCATTTGGAGCGCCTGAAAGGTCTTGCCAGGGAATTAGATATTGAACAACGGGTAATATTTACAGGCAAGCAGGAAAACATCGAAGATATATACCTGAATAGTTCAATTTTTGCATTCACATCCAGTTCAGAAGGTTTTCCCAATGCCATTGGAGAAGCGATGTCAGCCGGATTGCCGGTTGTGGCTTTTGATTGCATTGCCGGGCCGGCTGAAATGATACAGGACGGGCATAACGGATTTCTTGTTCCGCTTTTTGATCGTGAGCAGTTTTGCAATAAACTGAGATTGTTGATCGGGGATGAAAAATTGAGAGAGCAGCTTGGGAATAACGCCCGTGAGGATATTAAAGACTTTGCAGTGGGAGCGATCGGCCAAAAGTATTTAACTTTTTTACTAAACAGCGCACAGTGAGAGCGCAATAGAAAATCATATTATGAAGACCCTTATTACCGGCGGCGCAGGCTTTATAGGATCAGCAGTGGTCCCCGCTTTAGCAAAGGATGCTTACGAAATTTTCGTTCTTGATAACCTTTCTTTTGGGAGCCGAGATTTTATTCATGTTCCGGATAGCCATTTCTTTTTAGGAGATATCCGGGATTCGAAGAGAGTAAGTGAGGTCATCTCAATTATAGAGCCTGAGATTGTCGTGCACCTTGCCGCGATTCATTTCATTCCTTATTGCAATCAACACCCCTTTGAAGCTTCTGATACCAATATCAGGGGGACCATGAATGTTTTAAATGCCTGTAAAAAAATACCCTGCCTGAAAAAATTCTTTTTTGCTTCCACGGCAGCAGTTTATCCGATATCAGATGAAGCAGTGAGCGAAAGCCATGAGGTGCTGCCACTAGATATTTACGGGTTGAGCAAATTGACGGGTGAAAGCCTTTGCAAAGAGTTCTGGCTTGACACGGGGATAGATACCATCGTTTGTCGCTTTTTCAATGCATTTGGACCCAATGAAACCAATCCGCACCTGATTCCTGAAATTGAGAAACAGTTGAAGGAGGGTTTGCGGTCCATCAGGCTTGGGAACCTCACTCCCAGGAGAGATTTCATTCATACCTTTGATATGGCTTCGGCAGTTAAGTGCTTGCTCAAACTTGAGAAAGTGGGCTATGATATTTTCAACCTTGGAAGGGGGATCGAATATTCGGTTGTGGATATCGTGGAGGCTTTTGGAAGGCAGATGAAGGAGGAGATTCAGATTGAAGTTGATCCTGAACGGGTCAGGAAGGTGGAACGTCAACATTTGCTGGCGGATGTGACAAACTGAAGGAGATAGCTGGTTGGCAACCTGTATGGAGCATCGATGAAGGAATTATGGATATGGTGAAGAAATGGAATTACTAAATCTGTCAACGCTGTCAATATGGAAAATAGCAGACTTAAACTAGGTGTGATGTTCAACTTCGATCCCTCCTGGATGGGCGGGATCATCTATATCATCAATATTGTCAAGACCCTGAAGTTTCTGGATGATGATAAAAAACCTGAAATCACACTTTTTTACAAGCCGAACCTGAAAAGGTTCCTAACTGAATTCGATTATCCCTATTTAAACCTGGTGGAATATGACTACCCATCTCTAATCAAAGGGAATATCCATTCCATGATCCTCAGGAAAAATATTTTTATCAGCGATCTGTTAAGAAAGTACCCCGTTGATGTGATCTACCCTTTGCAGGATTATCCGGTCAGGACCAAAACCCATGTGAAGCTAATTTCCTGGTCGGCCGACTTCCAGCATAAGCATTACCCTGAATTTTTCTCAAAGAAACAGATATTGGGGAGGAACACCCGATTGAAAAATGCCCTGCGAAATACTGATAACCTGGTACTTTCGAGTCATGATGCCCGCAAAGACCTGGAAAGGTACTTCCAAGTAAGAAAGGGATTGATGATTCATATATTTCATTTTGTTTCCATCATTGATGACCTTGAACAGGTGGATATTGAGGACCTGAGAAAAAAATACCATCTACCTGAACGCTATTTCCTGATATCGAATCAATTTCACAAACATAAAAATCACCGGGTATTACTGCTTGCCCTGGCGAAACTGAAAGAAATTGGCCTTCAGATCCACCTGGCCATTACCGGTAAGTTTCCGGGTGCAAGCGATTCTCCCTATATGACTGAACTGCACAGGATTATAGATGAAAATAAGCTTCAGGATCGAATCAGCATGTTGGGCATTATTTCACGACAGGAACAACTGCAACTGATGAGACATGCTCAGGCTGTGCTGCAGCCAAGTCTATTTGAAGGCTGGAGTACAGTAATAGAAGACGCAAGGTCACTTCAGGTTCCGGTGGTTGCCTCCAACCTTGCAGTAAATATGGAGCAACTGGGAAAGGATGGTGCTTTACTTTGATCCTCACAATCCTGATGAATTGGTGGATATATTAGAGAATTATCCGGAAAGAAACCTTAATGACAGGTTTTATGAAGAGTATTCATCCCGTGTAAAGGAAGCCGCCCAATCATTATTAAAGATATTTTTATCTGCGTAGTAGATATAAGTGCTGAAATGTAGACAATATGAAAGAATCTATAAATAAAGTTGATATTTTTTGGACTGGCGGATTAGATTCCACCTTTAACCTTGTTCAGTTGATTAAAACCACAGATCAGCTAATTCAGCCTCACTATATTGTAAGGTATGAAGACTCAACAGGTGTTGAAATTGGTGTCATGATTAAAATTCGCCGCGAGATTCTCAGGAGATTTCCTGATGCTAGGGGGAGATTGTTGCCAACTATTTATATTAACGAAGAGCTTATTCCCAGGTTTCAGGAGCTGGACGAGGAGATTGAGGAATTAAGGAAAATCGGAAAGGTGAGAGAGCAATATCAAATCCTTGCTCATTACTGTAAAGGCATTTTCCATTCCCTCCATAGATTTGGGTTTAATAAAGGAGAATTATTTGCCTATGGCAGAAACCGGCCTGTTTGAACATTTCAAAAACTCAACTGCGTTTAATAGTTTTCGCTTTCCTATTATTGAACTTACAAAACAAGACTTTTTTCACGTTGCCGAAACAAATGGTTGGGACGATATTCTTTTAATGACCTCCTTCTGTCGTCGTCCTGTTATAAATGTTAAACCTTGCGGTGTCTGTGGTCCCTGTAATGATGCAGTGAAATCGGGGATTGGTTTCAGGTTTCCTTTTAGATCAAAAATGAAATCCAGGATACTGATCCCTTTCAGGCGATATTATCGAAAAAATTATGATAAGCAGGATAAAACCTTGTTCTTCAAGTTTATTAAGAACCATTTTGAAAGTAAATTCTAGAATATAATGGAGTTAATTTAAAATTGCGATCATGAAAGTACAAAAAGACACACAACATGTTTTCTGGACTGGTTGACTCGATTAAAATTTCAGGGTGATTCACCTTCTTATGACTACGGAGGACCTGATTCAGCCTCATTATATAGTAAGGCATGAGGAGTCCACCGGAAACGAGATCGATGCAATGAACAGAAAAAGGAGGGAAACAGTAAAAAGGGATTCAGATTTTGCCTCGAGATTTTTGTCAACCATTTATATCAATGAAGATCATATTCCTAAGTATAGAGAGACGATGAGAAAACGAATCTTAAGAAACCAGTAAAAGTTCACGAGCAGCTTCAAATAATGGCTCACTATTGTAGAACATATATTATTTCCCAAATTAATTTGATCTACGAACGTAATGAAAATCTGAAACCGGGAGTTATCAAAATAGCTAACAATTATGGGGAAATGCCAGCTTTTAAAACTTCAATAATCCCCAATCTGATTTGACAAAAATGGGTTGTTACCGAATCGCATAAGAGAATAGATAGGATGATTTCCTGGTCGGCCGACTTCCAGCATTTGCATTACAGTGAATTCTTCTCAAAGAAACAGATACTGGGGTGGAACACCCGATTGAAAAATACCCTGCGAAATACTCATAACCTGTTACTTTCGAGTCATAATGCCCGTAAAGATCTGGGAAAGTTCTTCCAAACAACAAAGGGATTGAAGATTCATATCTTTCATTTTGTCTCCATAATTGATGACCTTGAACAGGTGGATATTGAGGACCTGAGAAAAAAATACCATTTACCTGAAAGCTATTTCCTGATATCGAATCAATTTCATAAACATAAGAACCACGGGTATCACTGCTTGCCCGGTGAAACTGAAAGAAATGGACCTTCGGATCCATCAGGCCATTACCGTTAAGAATCCGGGTGCAAGCGATTCTCTCTATATGACTGAACTGCAAAAGATTATAGATGAAAATAAGCTTTAGGATCGAATCAGTATGTTGGGCATTATTTCACGACGAGAAAAACCGCAGCTGATGAGACATGCTCATGCTGTGCTGCAGCCTAGCCTTTTTAAGGGTTAGAGTACAGTGATCGAAGATGCGAGGTCACTGCAGGTGCCTGTTTATTGCTTTGATCTTGGAGTAAGAATTGAACCACTTGGGGAGGATCATGGCTGTTTTGATCCACACAACCTTTATGCATAGGTAGCCATACTTAAGGAATATCCTGAACGGAACCTTGTTGAAAATATATAGGAGCTTACCCTGTTCGTGTGAAGGAAGTGGCAGAAGCGTTAATGAAAATATTCAAGTGACTCAGAATTCAAACAGGCTGAGATTTAGTTTATTAATACAAATAAATTTAGAATTATGAGGAAAAATGAGGAAATACACCACGTGTTCTGGACGGGTGGATTGGATTCAACCTTTCGTGTACTTTTCTTACTAATGACCACTAAAGAGCTAATTCAACCTCATTATATTGTCAGACATGAGGAGTCTACAGGAAATGAGATTGATACAATGAATAATATTCGGAGGGAGGTATTACGTAATCATCCTGAACTAAATGCCAGGTTCCTTCCTACCATCTATACCAATGAGGATTTTATTCCCAAAATGGAGGATGTTGTTGCGGCAATTGAAGAAATGCGAAAGACAATAAATATACTTGAACAGTATGAAATCATCGCTCGTTATTGCAAGGCTTTTAACATCAAGAAGATCGATTTGACATATGAGATATTTATGGATAAGCATAAGAGTACAATTAACACTGGAACCTATTTTGGCAACACCTTTCCGTTTGAACCAATCGAAAATCCTCATGAAAACATGTATAAAGAGGATTACTATTCCATAGCAAGAAAACAAGGTTGGGATAAGTACTTGAATATGACCTCGTTCTGCCGTAGACCAATCAAGAAGAATGTGCCATGTGGGACCTGCGGTCCATGTTATGAAGTGATGATAAATGGTTTGGGATTCCGGCTGCCTATTGACGCCAGAATAAAATACAGGTTATTAAAACCATTCAGAGCCTTTTACAGGAAAAACTACCTCAAGCATGATAAAGTCTGGATTTTCAGGTTTATGAAATGCAGGTTCGAACACAGATTTTAGAAGTGAATCAGATGAAGCTTCTGTTTATTTCCATCGCCTGGCCTTTACCAGGTGAACGGAATTTGTACACAGACCTGATGGATGAGTTTATCATGCATGGGCACCAGGTCTATGTGGTTGGAACCAGGATCCAGACTAAAGGAGAGAGTCCTGTCCTGAGTGAGGAGAATGGAAAATCTGTACTTCGTATTCATTCAGGCCAAATAAGGAAAACTTCATATATCAGGAAAGCGGCCATTTTGCTGACACTGGGCGGGAAAGTATGGGAAGCAATAAATAGGCATTTTGCAGAGACCCAATTTGATCTCATATTGGCTCCAACTCCACCCATTACATTATCCAGGACTTATAAGAAGTTAATAAAATACTATAAGGCACCATTCTATCTTTTGCTTAAGGATATATGGCCCCAGGGTTCGGTTGACCTTCGAGTATTCAAAATGTATAGTATTCCATGGATTTTTTTCAGAATTCATGAAAAACGAACTTACAGAATAGCTGATCAAATTGGTTGTATGTCTCCTCTTGGGGCAAAATATATCCTTTCAAAAAACAAATACCTCTCCACAAATAAAGTGGAAGTTTGCCCCAATTCCATAAGACCTGCAGCGGAGTTACACTCGAAGGGAGGGAATGCAATCCGTGCTAAATATGGTATCCCCGGGGATGCCTGTGTATTTATTTTCAGTGGCAATCTGGGGATTGGACACGGACTTCACTTTTTGGTTGAGGCCATGCAGGCTTTATCGGATTATCCCAAGGTTTACTTTGTAATCGGAGGATCAGGGACCCATTTTCATTACCTGGAGACCAGAGTGAAGGCTTTAAAATGTGAAAATGTATTCCTTTACAACTGGCTTCCACGTGAAGATTTTGAAAAGATCCTGGCCACAAGTGATGTCGGCCTGATCCTCCTATACAAATATACTTCACCGCAGTTTCCGTCCAGGATATTGAGCTATTTTGAATATTCCAAACCGGCCTTGTGTGCCGTAACCAAAGAAACTGATATAGGTTCCATAGTGGAAGAAGAAAAGTGTGGACTGTCGGTCAATCATGGAGATCTGAAAGGCTTTATTGATGCTGTCAAGTATTTATCAGAGAATGAGAGAGAGAGGAAAGAAATGGGGGAAAATGGAAGGAAGTTACTTATGGACAAGTATACGGTTTCTCACAGTTACAGAATAATCATGAATCATTACCAATAATTGAATTCAAATTAAATGACTTGCAAAAAGAAAAGGCAACAAATTGAGAAACTGAAGATTCTCCTGCTCGATCAAGGCAGGCAATCCCTGCCATTTCTAAAGTCATTCTCAAGGGCCGGCCATGATACAACTATTGTGTGCAATACTAGGCTCAGCGAAGGTTATTTCTCAAGATATCCCACCCGACGACTGTTATGGCCCAGCTATGTTCATAACAGGGCTGCATTCGAAAAGAAACTATTTGAATACTTGCGCGAAAATAGTGTTGATGTATGCATCAGTGTGGGAGATATATCCTCTGACATATTATCTAAAAATAAGGAAGAGATCAGGAAGTACACCCGGATTACATCTCCGGATTATTCCATTTTTATTCAAGCGGCGGACAAGCTGAAATTGATGCAGTATTGTATGGACAAAGCTCTTCCATGTCCGAAGACCTATTCCTTAAATGAAGAAACGCTAAGTGAAATCGGTGATCTGATCGGGTTTCCAGTAATGGTAAAACCGATCAGGGGACTGGGTGCCATCGGAGTAGAAAGGTTTGACAATCATGAGGATCTGATTAAAGGATACCATGAATTAAAAGCACAACATGGCGATCTGCTCATCCAGGAGTTTATAGCCCCGGAAGGAGGGATGCAATACCAGGCTGAAGCATTTATGGATGAGAATGGTAAAATGAAGGTTTGCATGGTCATATTAAAACCGAGGTTTTTTCCTGTTAAAGGAGGGACCAGTACAGCTAATTTGACCATAGATCATCCGGCCATTACAAAAACAACTAAAAAACTTTTGGAAGGACTGAATTGGAAAGGAGCCGCAGATGTGGATTATATCATGGATCCAAGGGATCAGACAGCCAAGATCCTGGAAATAAATCCCCGGGTTACCGCAGGCATTAAGATTGGATTTGTTGCAGGCATAGATTACGCGGACTTGCATTTGAAACTTGCCCTTGATGAGCCTATCCCTGTAATAGATCACTACAAGCTGGATGTATATTGCCGAAATTTTTTCCTGGAGACGCTTTGGTATCTGCTTTCAGACCGGGAAATGAAAAAAAACACCACTCCTCCTTTTTTTAAAATCATCGGGAGGAATATGGTGGACCAGGTATTCAGCATAAGCGATCCCCTGGCTGGTCTTGGTTTCTTTTTGAATATGCTAAGGAAGTATTTGAATATCAATAATTTTAAGGCAAAATTTCACAGGTGATAATTGAAAATGCTCTGACGGTTGATGTGGAAGACGCCATCAACCAGGCCATGCGGAACTTCTTTCACCAGGAGATGGAACCGACGATCCGGGTATGTGACAACACGAAGGTTTTGCTGGATTTGTTTGCTGAATTTGAAGCTAAAGCAACCTTCTTTATCCTTGGAGAAGTAGCCCTAAAATATCCTGAACTCATCCAGGAAATTGCCTCCCGGGGACATGAGCTTGGAATTCATGGTTTTTCACATAAACGCTATACCCAACTTTCAAGAGTGGAAGTAAAGGAGGAGATTACTGGTGCCAAAAAGCTGGTGGAGGATATTTCCGGAATCGAAGTTATCGGGCATCGTGCACCCGAGTTTTCCATTAGCCGGGATAACCTTTGGGTTTTAGATATTTTGATTTCAGCAGGTATAAAGTATGATAGCAGCATTTTCCCTGCAAAATCGGGCCGTTATGGCTGGAGGGGCTTTAACAAAGATATTGGTTGGTATGAACTTGAGTCAGGGCAAAAAATTATAGAAGTACCTTTATCAACCATCAATTTTTTCGGAAAAGAGATACCCACCTGTGGAGGAGGATATCTTAGGGCATTTCCCTATGCATTTACCAGGCATGCATTTAATGTGATACAGGGCAGCAGGCCGGTGAATGTCTATCTGCATCCCTATGAGATTGATCCTCCTCCTTTTCAGCACTTCTATATGGATAAGGTCAACAGTGCATCCATAAAGGACAAAGCAAAACTTAAGGGTTACTGGTTTAACAGAAAATCAGTACTTCCCAAGCTCAGGAGGCTTTTAAATAATTACAGGTTCAATACCATGAAGAAGGTCATTGATACACATCTTGGTATACATATAGAAGATCAGACCCCGGAATCTAATCATAGAAATACATGAAACTATTACGAAGATTCATATATCTGCTTTATTACCTGAAAGAGCTTAATTTTAATCGAATCAGAACTTTCAATTCATACGCCTCCGAAAATACAGGCAGATCCAGATTTGCAATCGGGCTTGATGCATTTTTCTGTGTTCTTAAATATAATGTCTCCCTTATAGATTATTATTACTTCAGGTTCTTTGAATTAAGTGATTCGGAAAGAAGCCTTTGGGCAGGTACAGGCTACATGTATGAATACCAGCTAAAAATGAATCCAAGGGGGGTCAGACAGGTTCTTGAAGATAAGATCCAGTTCTTAAAAGCGTACAATGCATTTTTCAAACGGGCATATTTCAGTCTGGATGATATGGCGAACAATCCGCTACTGGCAGAAAATATGCTTGCAAATTCATCCGGCCGGATGGTTCTGAAAAATTCTCATGGACAGGTAGGTTCGGAAGTTGAAGTAATTTACTGTGAACATTTTACCCCGAAGAAGTTAATGAAATACATGAAGAAGAAGAATTATAACCTGGCTGAAGAATTCGTAGTTCAGCATCCAATGCTGATGGAACTTTCACCATCAGGCCTCAATACCCTTCGAATTTTCACCCAGCTACATGAGGGAAATGTCAGAATACTTGGAGCACGGCTCCGGGTATCCGTCAATTCAACCGTGGATAATATGGGTGCTGGCAACCTGGCTGCCCCGGTGGATATTGAAACAGGTAAGGTATATGGTCCGGGCGTTTACAGTGATATTACCAAAGCCGATGAAGAAATCCATCCTGTAACAAAGAGGCCAATTAAAGGATTTAATATTCCATTTTGGGGAAAGGTAATAAGTCTTACGGAGAGTGTCGCCTTGTATAGGCCTGATAATAAATCCGTTGGATGGGATATTGCTGTTACGGGCGAGGGCCCGGAACTTATAGAGGGTAACCATAACTGGTGTAAGTTGCTATGGCAATTGCCAGTAAAACAAGGCTTAAAGGCAGAATTGGAAAAATATCAATAGTGGAAAGAGTCCTGATTTTCATAAAGCATCATTTGGGTTTTCTATGGAGAATACTTGAATGGGCAAATGGAATCTTGTTTTCATTATTATTCAGGTCACGGATGCTTAAAGTTCTTCCTGGCGTATTTGATGAATTTTCAGAGGCTCCTTATTCATATGAGCGTTTAAATAAGGCGGATGCAATGAAGTTATATGATCTGATTCATTCTCAAGATGCCCCAGATCTTACTCATTTCAGTCCACACGGATTTGACCCGAACTCCATCAGGAAGCAATTATTGAAACCTGCCTTTCAGATGATGGGGGTTTTCGATGGAGAAAAACTGGTCGGGTACTTCTTCTTGCGATTCTTTGTGAACCGGAAGTGTTTTGTGGGACGAATCATCGATAAAACTTATCGGGGAAAAGGAATTGGGGAAGTGATGAACAATATAATGTATGAAACTGCCTGGCGAATGGGATTTCGATGTCTTTCCACTATATCCAGAAAGAATAAGGCTGTACTGGGAGCACATGCAAAGAATCGTGCCATGGTTTTGCTCAAGGAATTGAGCAATGAATATATACTGGTGGAGTTTGTAAACCGTAAGGAGATTATTTGATCAAGAGAATTTTCGATTTACTGGCGGCTTTATTTGGATTGGTCTTCTTAATCCCTGTATTCCTGTTCATCATAATGCTGATAAGGATGAAAATGCCGGGGCCGATATTTTATTGCCAGCAAAGAGCTGGCCGCCATGGAAGTATTTTTATGATCTTTAAATTCAGAACAATGATCCCTGAACATCATGGAAGCACTATATCGGTTAAAGGAGAGAACCGGATCACTCCGTTGGGTGCTAAGCTTCGCAAATATAAATTGGATGAATTGCCGGAACTATGGAATGTACTTAAGGGGGACATGAGTTTCGTGGGCCCACGTCCGGATATGCCGGAGTATGCTCAGAGGCTTCAGGGAGAGGAAAGAAAGATTCTGGAATTACGGCCAGGTATCACTGGTCCGGCTTCACTTAAATATGCAAATGAGGAGGAATTATTGGCAACAGTTTCCAACCCAAAGAAATACAATGACGAAGTAATCTGGCCTGACAAAGTCAGGATAAATCTTGATTACTACTATAACAGAAGTTTTATTGGCGATCTTGGGTTCGTATTCAGGACTGTTTCCGGCAAACATTAATGGTGTTACCCTAATAACTATTAATAGTCAATCATGAGTAAGATTACTATATCCGTAGTTGTTCCACTCTACCGTTGCAGTGGGAATATTAAGGAGCTTACCCAAAGACTCAAGAGTTCGATGGTTGGCATTACCAACGAATTTGAAATCGTTTTCGTAAATGATTCAAGCCCCCTTGGTGACTGGGAAGAGGTCATGGAAGAGGCAGTCGCCGACAAACGAATCAAAGGGATTAATCTTTCGCGGAACTTCGGTCAGCACTACGCCATAAGTGCCGGGTTAAGTTATTCCTCGAATGAGTGGATCGTTGTCATGGACGGAGATCTGCAAGACAGGCCAGAGGAGATCCCACTTTTATTTGAAAAAGCAAACGAAGGTTATGATATCGTGCTGGGGCGTCGGCAAAGCCGGCAGGATAGTTTTTTTAAGCGAAGCATGTCCAGGTGGTTTTACAAAGTACTTTCTTACCTTACGGAAACCGAACAGAATGCAGAAATAGCCAATTTTGGAATCTATCACCGAAGGGTAGTCGATGCCATATTGTCAATGAAAGATAAAATTAAATATTTTCCGACCATGGTGAAGTGGGTCGGTTTCTCCAGAACTGAGATCATTGTCACCCATGCAGCGAGGGAGAAAGGAAAAAGCGCATATAGTTTTAAAACACTGCTTTACCTTGCCATGAATACCATATTGTCCTTTTCAAACAAGCCATTGAGAATTACAGTCAAGCTTGGAGTATCGATTTCTGTGCTATCTTTCCTATTTGCTATTTATACTTTAATAAGGGCTCTTTTAGGGCAGATAAAGATACTTGGTTATAGCAGCCTGATTATATCCATCTGGTTCCTTTCAGGAGTTATTATCACTCTGCTCGGCATGCTTGGATTATACATAGGCCGTACTTTTGATCAGGTTAAGGATCGTCCCGTATTTATTGTGAAACAGACTATTAACTTTGATTAATGATAGACTACCTGGATTGGGACTCTCAGTTTTTTGCTTATAAGATTGGCCGTGTGAAGACCCCAATTCTAAGAGAAGCTGATCTTGGGGAACTAATGGACCAAAAGCGTATACAAGGCTATGACATCGTTTATCTTTTCGCTGAGCAACTTGAACCAGAGGCTGAGGCTGAGCTGACTAAGAACAAGATATTTCCATTTGACAGGAAAATCATATTTTCAAAGCAGGTTTCAGCCGAAAAATATCAGTCGGAGCATATACAATTGTATAAAGGACCCATTACAGATTCATTAAAGGAACTCGCATTATTGAGTGGACATAAAAGCCGTTTCAAAAATGATCCCAGACTGAATCATCGTTTTAGGGACCTGTATGAACTCTGGATCAACAAATCTCTCAATGGGAGCATGGCGGATGCCGTTTTTGTTGCCGGGTCAGATTCAACCATTGAAGGATTCATCACTCTGAAAGAGGATGGTGAAAAAGGTCACGTTGGACTTATTGCTGTTTCCCCAATGTCCCAGGGAAAAGGATTGGGGTCCAAGCTGATGAAGGCAGCTGACTTCTGGTGTTTCCGGAATCGTTTAAAAACCTGCTCGGTGGTTACACAGCTTGATAATACCGGGGCATGCATGTTATATGAGAAAAATGGGTATGAAAAGGAAAGAGCTCAATTTGTTTTTCACCTTTAGGAATCTTCTTTGGATAAATCATAATAAACACAAATGATACCCTTTAATAAACCCCATATTACCGGTAAGGAAGTTCATTACATTTATAGTGCTGTAGCTACCGGGCATATCAGTGGAAACGGGTTATACACTAAAAAATGCCAGGCGTATTTTGAGGATCGGTGGAACTTCAAGAAATCTTTACTCACAACCAGTGGCACAGATGCCTTAGAAATGGCAGCCCTGCTGCTGAATATCCAACCGGGTGATGAAGTAATCCTACCTTCTTACACTTTTGTCAGTACAGCGCTTGCTTTCGTGCGTCAGGGGGCTGTATTGCGATTTGTTGACAGTTGCCCGGGCCATCCAGGCATGGACGAATCACAAATTGAACCGTTGATCAATTCAAAAACCAGGGCCATCATCCCGGTCCATTATGCGGGTATCGCTTGTAATATGGATAAAATCCTGGACATTGCCAGCAACCATGATATTTTTGTGGTGGAGGATGCCGCACAGGCCATTGACAGTTATTATTTGAGCACGTTGACAAAAGTCCCGGAGGATGGGAGTGGAAAGGTACCGCTGGGAGCAATTGGTCATCTCGGATGTTTCTCGTTTCATGAAACAAAAAACATCCAATGCGGGGAGGGAGGATTATTGGCCATCAACGATGAACGATTTGCCCGGAGAGCTGAAATTCTATGGGAAAAAGGCACCAATCGTGCCGAATTTTTCAGGGGAGAGGTGAACAAATATGGATGGATTGATATTGGAAGCAGTTTCCTTCCCGGGGAAATTAGCGCAGCATTTCTCTGGGCACAGTTGGAAGAGCTCGATAAGATTCAAAACCGCAGGAAGGAGTTGTTTTACAATTATCATGGAAATTTGCAGGAATGGTCCGAAAAGAATGGTGTTCAAAGGCCATTAATCCCTCCTTATGCCACTGTTAACGGCCACATGTACTATCTGATTTGTCCTACTGCCAGATTTAGGGAGGAATTGATCGGATATTTGAGGAATAGGGGAATTCACGCAGTTTTTCATTACCTGAGTTTACACAAAAGCCCTTTTTACAAGGACAAATACAAGGGGGCAGAATTACCCCAATCCGATCGTTATTCAGATTGCCTGGTTCGTTTGCCACTTTTCTATGATCTGGAAGATCAGGATTATATTATCAATGCAATCGTTGAATTTGCTCCATCTGAAACCTGACATTTGAGTAATCAATTGGATCATATCATCAGAATGGGAATCAGAAATTGGCTGGATTATATTCTTGTTTTTATTTTTGGATGCATTCTAATTGGTTCAATACTGTTTTTCAATGTATCCAATGATTTTATTACCCACAAAGAATTGCTAATAAGTTGCATAGATGCCGGAACATTTCCTGTCCCCCCACTTTATTACAGCTTGTTATTCCTGTTTTCTTTTGGACTTCTTTCCGGAGAAACCATTTTCCTGGCAATGGTGTTCCTGATTGGAAGTGCAATTACTCTTAAATACATTGCGACAAAGAATTTCCTGAAATCTTATATTATTAAAAATGTTTCCCTTGATACAGGGAAAAACAGCAAATTACATATATTACTTCTTAGTGTTTCACTAATTGTAATGACCCCGATCATTGTGGGTCATAATTTTTATCTGGGGAAGATCGGGATTAATGTCTGGCACAATTCAACGCTGATGACCGAGTTCCCTTTTGCGATTCTGCTTTTCACTTTTTCCTATAATTACCTGGTCCATAAGGATAACCGTGCTATATTATATATACTTATTTTTCAAGTTATTGGTATTTTAATAAAGCCAAGCTATTATTTAACTTTTATCCCGGTATTCTCACTGCTTATATTAATTAACAGGCCATTGCTAAACTTCAGGATTGTAGCATGTTTACTGATCGGGTTTATCTTTTTCTTAATTGAGTACTATTTTATTTATCAGAATGATTTAATGGATAATGCTATCTATAAAGGAATGGAATCCAAAATTGGAATCGCTCCTTTTAAAGTCTGGAGCGCCTATTCAGACAGTATTCTTCTTGATTTTCTTTCATCCATTACTTATCCTTCATTGTTTATAATCCTATATTTCAAGCAAGTAAAATTAGATATCGGGCTGAAATTCGTTTGGGGTTCATTCATCGTTGGCCTGGCGTTGGCCATTCTTTTAATTGAAAATGGGCCAAGAGCCTATCATGCGAATTTCTTCTGGTCGGTTATTATTGCAAACTATTTATTATTCATGTATTCTGCAGCAATGAATTTCAAAATTATATATCAAAGGGGTAGCTTTTCCATAAAAGATAAATCCCTGCTTTTCTTGCTGGTACTGCATTTCATAAGTGGAATAATTTACATAATAAGTTTATTCCTGAATAAGACATTTTAATTCAACCAAGTCATATTTCATTCATCGTTGCCGGGATTTGACACTGGCAAATAAAAAATAAAGGAAGATGAAACAAAATCGTCTGTTACAGGTATTGAATTTAAGTCTTTCAATTTTTTCCGTTCTGCTGATACTTGGACTCCTCGTCAATGCGTTGCCAACTTTTTATTGCCAGGATGATTTCTATTTTTATAACCTATTGAAAGAAAAGGGACTTTTGAGATTCGCAGTGGACCAATATTTAAGCTGGGATGGCAGGCATTTTACCCTTTCCGGATTCGTCCAGACCTTTTTAATCAGTTATACCAATGCACCAGTTACGATTCTGGTCTGGACCTTCTCATTTTTAATGGCATCCTTCTTCACTGTTAAGTATTTTAATTGGAAGGGTTCCATCCTTCCTTTTTTGGGTATCTTGACAGCTTCGTTGATAGTTCTTTTCAAGAGCCATGCATTTGAGACCATATATTGGGCCACCGGGGGGGTATACTCCTTTAATCTGATGTTAGGAGCCTTATGGCTTTTAGCCTATTCACGGAAAGTATCGCCAAAGGGAATGCTTTATATACTTACTGTTTTGTTGGGTGCAACGACTCAGAATCTTACGCTCGCTTTAATGATGATTGTTTTCTTTGATATCATTTTCCTGAAGATTACAACAGGGTATTGGCGAAATGATCTAATTCTTATTCTTTTTTTATTTTTGCCGGGACTGATTTTCATCTCCCTGGCTCCCGGAAGTCTTAACCGGCCAAATCATTATTCTGAAGTTAGTTACTCCTTTGTGCAATTGTTATACAAGCCTATTTTGTTGTATTACAGGAGCTATTATACAAGTCTGATTGCCATCCCTTTTGCTTTTATTATTGCTTTGTTGATTTATTCAGAAAGGAGGGGAAGAGATTTATTCTATACATTTTTAAAATACTTTCTAGCATCGGCCATTTCTCTTGTCCCGTTTATAGTATTGCCCCAGGAATTGTCCGTTGCCCCCAGAATTTACATTTACTTTCAATACTTCCTGCTTATAGCTCTCATTTATTTTTTCTTATGGATATTTCAATTTACAGGTAAACGGGTTCCTTTTTTCAATGCAAGGCCACATCAGGTTTTATCCATCTTAACGGCAAATGCCATATTGATCTACGCGGCAACCTTGGTTTGGGCAAATCTTTTCACCGGTATTCAAATCCAGAAAATGAATCGGGAAAGGGAAAAGATCATTTTATCAAGTCCATTAAATTCAGACCTTGTTATTTCAAGGATCAAGGTTCCAAGGAATTCCTTTACTTTTATGCATGCATTTTTTGATCTGACCGATTCATCAGAATATTACGCCAATAAAGCTGCAGCTATATATTATTATCAAAACTCGATTATAACTAAGGAGACAATTGGCGGAGAGTAGCAACCAACGTGATTGTACTGCATAAAAATATGTTTTTACTTTAATTCTCAAATAATCAGATTTATTAATTAAAACTACGAGAAAACCATGAGAACATTAATCCTGATACTTGGCATGGCCTTGTTATTTAGTTGTCAATCCAATAAGGGTCCGGAGACACAGGTTATTTTTCTTCATCATAGTACAGGCGGGGAAGTCTGGCTTGGAAGCACAAATCATTACCTATACAAGTTAACCAGGAAAGGAGATGTTGAAAAATATATCTCAAAGTACAACAAAAATCATAGTACAAACTATGAAATAACCAGTGAATATTTTCCAAAGGAAGAACCGTATGGCTGGGAAAATTATCCTTTCGATTATTATAATATCTGGGTAAAAAATGCCGGTAACACTACCTATATGGAGGAACCGACTCTTGAATTACTTACCCAGACCTATGATGTTATAATTTTCAAGCATTGCTATCCTGTTGGAAACATACTGGAAGATACCGGAATCCCTGATATTGATTCCAATCAAAAGAGGGTAGAAAACTACAAATTGCAGTATAATGCGCTTAAAGAAAAAATGCATGAATTTCCTGACAATAAATTCATAGTTTGGACCCCGGCAGCGATGGTAAAGATGCGGACTTCAGAGGAACAAGCCATTCGTACCCGCGAATTTTATAATTGGGTTTTGAATGAATGGGATGAAAAAGGCGACAATATCTATATTTGGGATTTCTACAAATTAGAAACTGAAGGGGGACTTTATCTTAAGGAGGAGAATGCGGTTAGCCCGGATAATTCTCATCCCGGCAAGGATTTTTCCGGTCGGGCCGCTCCATTATTCGCTCAATTAATAATTGACTGTATAGAAGGCCTTGAATAATCTGAGGAACGGAAATTCAGAATTTTATGAATTTAAGAGAGCCACATGGCTGGTATCCTATATTGTTTCTAAAGATGACAATATAGGTACCAGCTGCAAGATAAGTAAGATCAAACTTCTTTTTGAAATCGCCCTTTAACATTTCAAGGGTAGCCACAGGCCGCCCTTCAATAGAAGTGATCTGAATTTCACTGTCCATTTCCAGGAGGTCTTTTAATTCCAGCCAGAACGCTCCATTATTCAATGTGGGATTAATTTTGCAATGATCAGTTTCAGGATCAGGGAGTATAACGATATTTATCCGGGATGAGATTGCAGAATCACCCTTGTCATTAAAGGCAACGGCCCTGAGGTTTTGAAAACCAAGTGTATCACAATTCCAGCTGAATTTCCATTCAGACACTCCTGTTTTTTGCCCCATACCGAGCCTTCTAGTCTTATTTTCAGTGTAGAATTCAACTTTTGTGATCGAGTTATCTTTATCCTTAGTGATCGCATATATTGGAATGTCACCAACATTTGAAAATTGGCTGCCTTCGTATGGATAAGTAATTTCGACCGACATGGTGCCGAACTCAAATGCTCCAAGGTCAGGAGCTTTACCCTGATAAGCCAAGCCAACATCGATTCCTCCATCTATAATATTCCCTCCCGGTTTATCATTTAATCTAAAGCATGTAATTTCAGGCAATGAGCCATCATTCTTTCTTTTCGCCATTAATTGATTTACGATAGTAACAGAATCATACGGTGGTTCAAAATCACTATTTGTTAAAGTATATGCCGGATTTGCAGCTGTTTGCCAGTTTTCTTCCAATTGTACCCATGAATTATGATCCTGAGTAACGTATACAGGGTAACCGTAATTACACATTTTAAATCCGGCATAGGAATCTTTGCCATTCCTGGGATCAAATACTAAATTATTTCTATAGATCACATGCGCCGGGTCAACTCCACATTTTGCATCACCCGCTCCACTGCTAAAAAAACCACCACCATCCTTCCAGGATGTATTATTGTACATTTCACCAAATGGTCCAAAATCCAGATTGGTATCTAAATGGCCGGAACCCCGATTATATGCAGATACATTATTTTGAACTTTTCTTGCATCTGTTTCATGGATATAACTACAACCCCATTTGTAACCATTTCCCTCTCCGGGTAATATATAACCATTGGACCATGACCAATTGTCTGAACAATCAACTCTTACACTTGAATTGATATCCATTCCATCATCGGAGTTATTCCATGCCCTGCATCCATTCATGTAAGTAAGTTTATGAAAGTTGCCTTCACCCCCTCCATCCAGGATCCAGAATCCATCCGCATGATTGCCTACTCCAGAACCAAAAGATAGAGTGTCCGCATTATCATAGCTGTCACAATTAATAACACGAATGGTGTCAAATCCAAGAAGAAAGAATCCGGCACCGCCACATTGATGCACGGTCATCTTATTAAATGTCAGGACTCCGCAATTATCCACCTCAATTCCGTTGACATAAACATTATTCTTAACCTGGCGGACATTTGTGATCGTAAGACCATGGAATTCCAGGTAACTTGCTTTGGTGATATTCAGGCCGATATTCCCACCGGTGACAGGAACCACGTTTTTACAATCCAGCACCGGCGTTTCACCGGGATAGTTCATATAAACGATCGGGGACTCATAAGTACCATTAAAACCGATTCTGCTTGAAGGATCAATTGCTGTTACAGGCCATGCCTGACCAGATTCCTGCCTGCTTGGATACCAAGATCCGCCCCTGAAGTAGACAGTATCACCAGCCTGGGCAGTTCTGAAGGCTTTTTGCCAGGTCGCCCATGGATCATTGGGATTTGTTCCTGGATTTGTATCGCTTGCATTCTTATTATAGGCCTTATCCTGCACATAATAGATTTTCTGGGCTGATGAGGCAGCACTCAGGATGATCAATACAGGGATCAAGAATCGTTTCATTCCCGACTATTTTTTAATTGCTCGTACTTTATTTGGTAACATTTTATAAATATCAAGAGTTTATTTATTTTCGGATCTATTATTTATAATGAAGAAATATATAATAAAGTTAGTCTTATTTGTCGCAATTGGAATATTGATTGGTGAGATTATGGTCAGGGTTTTTAACCTGACTGTAGATATTCCGAAGAGCTATCAGGATACTGATATGCTCTTTAAATATCAACCGAACCAATCAGGAATGTCATTCCAGAGACAAAAATGGATCATCAATAAGTACGGAAATTTCGGTTTTGAACCTCAGTCACTGGATTCATTAATTACCATAATCGGTAATTCATATATTTCAAACACAATGAATCCACCTGAATGCCATCAATCCGTATTTCTTTCAAAGATGAACAAGGATTATAATTTTTACCCAATGTCAAGGGATGGTGCCAGTTTCATCGAGTGTATGGAAATGGCAAAGTCCCTGGAAAGACTAAATCCAATATTGCAACTACTGTATGTTCAGGATGAGGATTTCACTTTAAGTCTATCCGATGTAATGTATGACCCAAATACGATACAACTTTCGTTGGAGAATAACAAATTGAGGTACGTTCAATCCTCTCCTGAATGGATCAGAAAGAGCAAATGGATGTTCCAAAATTTAAAATTTGTTTACTTCCTGTACAGAAACATTTATGTTGAGGCAGACAGAAACCCGCTACATGAAACCAACAATAAATATATAGTTCCTGACCTGACCTACCTTCAATTACTTTTTAAATACATAAAAGAAAATTACGCAACAGAGCACATCGTTTTAATATTCTTTCCTGGCAGTAACCAGGAGTTGATTGACCTGACGGAGTCATATGGATTTAAGACCTTTCTGCTCGAGACAGATGATTATTTATCCTGGCTGACTACTGTCGGAGGACATTGGAGTTGTATAGGACATGAAGAAGCTGCCAGGCAAGTCAATAGTTATTTATCCAGGAGTTTAGCCCTCTAAAAATGGAAATAACCTCTTTCACTTTCATTCTGATTTCAATCGTTGTTGTTTTTATCTATTATTTGATAAATCAGAAGTCCAAGGTATTTTTTTTAACGATTGTAAGTTGTGGATTTATAGCAACTTACTCATATAAGCTTCTGGTATATATTTTTATTTACACCCTGATAAACTACTACATTGGCCTCCGTATTCCTGATTCCAGGCGGAAAAAAGCACTTTTCAGGGCAGGAGTTATTATTAATATAACTCAACTTGTTTTATTAAAATATGTATCATTCTCAATTGGCCCCCTTTTTGATCTCCTGGACCTCAATGTGGATTTTTACGCCCTTTCGAGATTCATTATCCCAATAGGAGTTTCCTATTTTACACTCCAGGGAATTGGTTACCTGATGAATATTAGCCTGGGCTGGGAAAAGCCTGAAAGGGGATTTCTTCCCTTTCTCCTTTATATGGTCTTTTATCCCAGGTTCATTTCGGGTCCGGTTGACAGATCCAATCGTTTCCTCCCTCAATTACAAATAAATCAGTCCTTTGACAGGGAAAACGTTACAGAGGGTGCCCGGTTGGTACTTTTTGGCTTATTTAAAAAAATTGTACTGGCGAATCAGCTTTCTCCAATTGTAAATGATGCATTTACATCGGGGAACATGACAGGTGATACCAATTTATGGCTCGTTTTATTTATTCAACCACTCTATCTTTATTTTGATTTTTCGGGTTATACAGATATCGCTATTGGCTTTGCAAGGGCGTTTGGGCTAAGATTGCCAATAAATTTCAACAGGCCATTTCTTGCCGAGAATGTATCCACTTTCTGGAAAAGATTCCATGTTTCACTTTCCTCATGGTTTCATGATTATATATTCATGCGTATTCTTTTCAGAAGGAGGAAGTGGAAAAAGAATGCAACTAATTTTGCTCTTCTAATAACCTGGATACTTTTCGGGATATGGCATGGGGCAGGTTGGAATTTCATGTTGTTGGGGTTACTGCAAGCTCTGGCCATCTATTATGAGTCTATATCGAAAAGGTTGAGGGCAAAGTTTTTCTCATCCCTGCCTGATCTTCCGGGTAAATGGTTAGGTAGGATGATTACCTATATTTTCTACAGCATATCCCTGGTATTCTTTTTTGCCCCGGATATTCGATCAGCTTTATTATTTTTCTCAAGGGTTTCCCAGAGCATCCTAAAGTTACCAGGGTGTATCAGGGAGCAAAGTTTTATTATGGTGGTTATTTCTATTCTTGCTGTAATGGGATTGGAGATCATACGGGAGGATTATAGCAGAATAAGTAATAGTATCGAGCGTATGTGGGGAAGCACCAAAAGGGCAAATATGTTGTTCCGATGGTTCGTCTACTACCTACTTATCACTCTAATCATTATTTTTAGCATGGGAAGTGGAGATCAGGAGTTTGTTTATCTTCAGTTCTAAGTTTTTTAAGGAAGAAGATGAATAAAACCGGTATCATAGGTCGGAGGAGATTAAAGGTTCAGGTATTGATGTTTCATAGGGTATTGCCTGAAATACTCATTACAAAGACGAATGCATACTCTTTGGTAGGCTCCCTGATCTCACAGGAATTTTTTGAGCAGGTTTTATCGTTTCTTCAATCCGAGGGCTATAAATTCACAACCATTTCGAGACTTTCGGAGCTGCCTTCCTCAGAAAAATATATAGCACTAACTTTCGATGATGGTTATCTGGATAACTATGAGTATGCTTTGCCTTCGCTTCAAAAGTTCAATGCAACAGCAACCTTTTTTCCTCTTGTTAAACCTTGTATGGAGAATGCCGTGCTCCCCCTGGATATCTATTATCATTGCGTCGAGGATATGAATTTGAGCGAGGAGGAAAGAGCGGAGTATTATTCAGGCAGTATTAAAAGGAAATTCTATTGGGCAGAGCCTGGGATGCAACAGGAAATGCTGAGGCAAATGTTCCAATCCCAACCTGAAAAGTTGAAAGTGGCTTATATGAATGCCAGACAAATAGCGCAACTTTCTGACAGCGGATTTGAGATAGGATCACATGGAATATCGCATTCATTGCTTGTTGCAGATTACATGAATGAGCTAAAAGTCAAAGAAGAGCTTCAAAAATCAAAACTATGGTTTGAAACGGTTACCGGCAAACCTGTAAGCAGCTATAGTTTCCCTGCCGGACAATATAATGCCCGGATGATTGAGCTTGCCAGGCAGGCGGGTTACTTATCCATATGTTTGGTAATGCGTGACGAGAAGGAAAAAGAGGTTTTACCTTCCTACGCCAGAATAAATGTCTCACAGAATTCCCTTCCGGAGTTGCAGGAGGCCTTAAATAACCAGCAAGGAAAATTCCTAAATCGCCTGCGACGGAGATTTAGGAACTTCCCCTGAGAAAACTTAACCGCTAATGCGCTATGATGAATTTAACCGTGGTTATTTTATCTGCAGAGATTACCTGCATAAAGTATAAACCACTTTTAAATTCTGAGGTAGTGATCTGATCCGTCAAATAACCATTCCAGTGATTTAACTTCTTCTGCATCATAACCTGGCCGTTTGAATTGATTATTGAAATTCTGGCCATATCATTCACCTTTTTATCCAATAATCTGAGATTTAAAAATCCGTCACAGGGATTAGGAAATACTTCAATTCCTTCAATGTTCTGTTCAGTTAAAGATGGAAGGATGTCATTCGTAGCCATGTACTTTATCAATATAGTTCCACTATCACCCACAGCATAAAAGGAATTTTCATTAATTGATGTTCCCATCAGATTCTGAGTGGTGATTGACTTTTCCTTATTCCACTGGTCACCTGAGAAAACGAGAATTGTTCCTCCATAGCCAACGCTTATCCCATTGTTTTTATCTATAAAAAATACTGATTTAAGCGATGGAAATTTATAGTCCAATAAAGATTTCTCCCACCGGTTTCCATCATAGTGAAGGAGGATGCTGGGACTACCTACTGCCCAGCCGTTGTATGAATCCAATAGGAAGAGTCCACTGATCGTTGCCAATGAATTGAATTTGTCAATTGGAGCCAGGTTTGCATCAAAATCCATTTTCATAATCGGGACATTTACACACTCAAGTCCACCTCCGATCCAGGTATCATCCTTCCCCATAAAGGCTGTAAAAAAATCTCCCCGGTACTCATCCAGTACCACATTCCAGGTCCCCTTCATATAAGTCAGAATGGTTCCAAACTCACCAACTGCAATCCCGTTTTCTGCATCCTTGAAATAAACGGATAAAAGATTCATCTTTGTGGGAGACTCAAACGATTTCCATTTTCGGCCATCGTATTGAATAATGGTTCCATTATCTCCTACTGCCCACCCATTAATTTCAGTTATCATAAAGACACTATGAAGATTTTCATCGGTGGGTCCCTGATATATTTTCCACTCACCGAACTTTTTATAAAGAATTGTACCGTGATCCCCTACAATCCAGCAGGAATTATTAGCGGTAAGTGATATAGCATTAAGATTATCCCTTGTCGGGCTCTTCTCCTGAATCCATTGTGCCTGGATGGTCCCAAAACCACAAAGCCCGGCAGAAAGGAAAAGCAAATACAGTTTTCTATACATAATCAAATGTTTATTAGTTATTTAATCACACTAATAATGTTGTTCCCATTAATTTGAGGCAGCTCCACAAACCTGTATACTATTTGACCATTCTCTTCGGTAAACAGATAGCACTTGGTGTTCATATCATTATTCCCGCTATAATAAATATCAAAACTGGAAAGGGTTTCACGTATATCAGTGATTTTTAGATTGGTCTTGGCCCTAATATATTGTACAGCATAATCCGTGGACGTATATTCCGGATCATATTCGGAAATCGAACTTGTTAACTCTCCAAGAATTTCTCTGAAATTTGTAGAAGTAATATTATTAAAGAAATTCTCGTGCGTGAAGAGAGATGACATTACCATGCTGTTTATGGATCTTCTTAAATGTCTGATTCCCCTCGAAGCTGTTGAGGAAACATCATTATTTGGGAACCATTCATAGCTTCCATCATCTCGTATCTCGGTGAGACAATTAAAGAAATTAATGCCGTTAAGGGTTACTTTACCGCCATAATATACAGGCCGTACTTCATGTGATAATCCGTACCTGTTTACCCTGAAAGGTGCGCAGTTGATCCATGGAGCCCCATAATCATTATCGTGAAGCATTTGAATTGCCAAAAATTCAACGCCCATATCGCGAACTTCGGGCAGTGCATCTGAGCTTATCTCATAGTAATGCGGTACGATGTAATTGGATATCTCTAGACCATTCTGCTCGTAAAATTCCCTTGCAAGACGCACGTTTGCAGCTGCATCAAAGGAAGGGATATTATTATGGTTATAATATATGAACTCAGGATTACCTCCAAACGCGTGGGGAGATGCGGTGGCCGAATCTTTATCAATTAAACTTTTTAAAGTTGGAATATAGTTTGTTGGCATCGTATTATTGAAGGTCCCACACCAGGGAATGATTCCAAATTCATTACAAATTTTTATCCATCCAAAATTATCCTTTATATTGGTTCCAAAGCCATCGGCATCATCTACCCTCATTGTAATCATCGGGGGCAAACCCTGCATTACGAATGGTTTTCTGGCCGCCCAGACAATTCCCCTCCAGAGCAAATCGTCCATGCCATACACAGGGCCAAGGATATTTTCAAAGACCCAGTCGTATCCGCTCCATTTAACAATTTTTCCATTGCCATAATTTGAAACCTGTAATAGTGGAATAGTCTGTCCACCGGAGCTCACGGTCGCCAGATCGATCCCTTCGTTTAGGCTGCTTTGATGAGTGACAGTCCAATAGTCTAAAAGGAGTATGTAATCGTTTGTTAGATTGTAAATATCGGGAGCGTGTTCCTGTGTAATGTAATGATCGGTATTGGAAATATGAATCTCCTCTGCTTGAACCGATTCTTGGCTTGTGAGCGAACTAAACCCACTCGAATAATCAAAAAGATGGGGATCAAAACTGTAGAGACCCACTCCTGCAGAAATTGAAGTTTCGAGTTGGGTTATAGGGTACCCGGTCTCGTAAACATTCTTGTGCCCGAATATTATAAGGGCATATTCACTGAACTCCGGCAATGCAGCAGAACTTATATCTACCAAATCATATGGAATTCCGAAATGATCAAGATATGGCCCTATGTAAAGGGTGTAATCAGAATAATAACTTGACGAGGAATTCACAGCTACCAGGGCTTTATTTGAATTTAGGCCCGGATCCGGATCTGCCAGGACTGAAACAGTGATATCACCGCCAAGGTTCTGGGCATCGCACCCTGTGGCGTCATTGACAGATGTCAGGGAATAAATATAGTTGCCGGTAGTGAGAATCCCAGTAGAAATGCTGGTTCCGCTAATATAATTTTCAAGGGTTGGCTGAACAGCACCATCGCGTGAAAAGTTCACCGTAAAAGGGGTATTTCCTCCAGATATCTCAATATTAAAAATTGCCGAATTGTTGTTGTAAATTGTTATATCATCATGAAGTTGAGCAAGAGTAATTACCGGTTCCAACGATATTAATACCGGATTGCTGCTTATGGGTATATAACTTCCACTGGTTACCTTACGCCTGAAATAGGTGTTTTCCGTTAAAGCTGAAGGTGCGTACTCCGATAGGGTGGCACCACTAATATCAGTCCAGACTAAGTTATCAGGAGAGATCTGCCACTGGAAAGTGTAGGTTCCAACTCCCCCGGTGGGAGCTATTAGCTCGGTTAATTGGGCAGGAACGGTATTGTAGCATGTTGATTGATCACTTCCAACGGAACCGGCAGTCAGCCCGCCGTTTGCATACACTGAAGCGAAAACAATATCTCTGAAATAACAGGTGTTTTCATATGGAAATGTTGGAACTTCTCCCAACACCGTTGTATAGGTGCCCCTTATGTAACTGACATATGAACTTGAGGTTTGTGACTGGAAATTATAAGTTGACATGTAATTCAGGTCAGGCCCATTTGATATGCTAATTATATAGGTTGTATTGCCCTGGACCTCGATGGGATTTGGAAATATGTAATCACGCCATCCCTGGATTCCGGCTGGGAAACTCCACATATAGGGCCCTGCAACCAGAGTATAGGAGCCTCCATCGTTCCTCCATAGTCGAATAATGTGCTCACCGCTTTCATTGACATGACTAAACAGTCGTGCCTTTGTAAGGACACCATCAGCCAATGTGATGAATTCAGAACCTAGTTCATAATTATTGTCATTTTCTGATGAAGTTGGTGTTTCTGTTCTGAAAAGTGAATCAAGCGGGATATACAGGGAGGATGGTATTTCATTTACTGTAATTGATATTCCAGTGCCCAGGCTCAGTGCCCCGCAACCGTTCGCATCAGTAACAGAGGTCAGGACGTAATTATATCCACCGGTTTGGAGGTTTCCTGTGGAGATATAAGTACTGTTAATGTAATTATCAATAGTTGTTTGATCAACTCCATTGCGAGTATAGTCAATAGTATATGGTGGAATTCCGCCAGTGATATCAACATAGAAATTAGTTGAATTATTTTCGTCGATAGATATGTTATCGTGAAGTTGAGCCTGTGTAATTTGTGGGTTAACAGTTATTAGCACCGACTGACTATTTACAGGTAAATAACTTCCGCTTGTTACTATACGTCTGTAATAGGTATTCTCGGTTAATGCCGGTGGTGCATAATCCTCAAGGGTGGCACTGCTAATATCTGTCCAAAGGGTGCTATCAGCAGAGCTCTGCCACTGGAAGGTGTAAACGCCTGTCCCCCCGGTCGGAGCTGCTAGCTGGGTTAAAGGAGCGGGAGCAGTGTTGTAACATATTGATTGGGGATCTCCGATTTCCCCAGCAGTCAGATTACCATTTTCGGTCACATTTATGGTAATATTCGTCCCAAGGCTCTGCGCCTCGCACCCGTTTGCATCCGAAACGGATGTCAGCGAATAAATATATACGCCCATCGTGAGAACCCCCGTTGAGATGCTGTTTCCACTGGTATAATCGTTGATAGCTGATTGAGCAATACCGTTACGGGAATAGTTTACAATAAATGGAGAATCCCCTCCAGTGATGATAATATTGATACTGGTATCGGTATTGCTGATTATTGTAATATTATCATAAAGTTGAGCAATACCAACCTGTGGATAAATTGTTATCAGAACCGTATTACTATAAACAGGTAAAAAGGTTCCACTGGTTACAACACGTCTGAAATATGTATTCTCCGTTAATGCTGGTGGTGAATACTCCTCGAGGGTGGCTCCGATAATATCTGTCCAAATAGTGTTTTCGGGTGATCTCTGCCACTGGAAGGTATATATACCTGTTCCACCGGTTGGAGGGATTACCTGCGTTAATTGAGAGGGAGCATTGTTGTAACATATGGATTGAGGAGCCCCGATAGTCCCCGAAGTCAGATTACCATTATCAGTTACTGTAATGGTTATACTGGTCCCAAGGCTCACTGCCTCACACCCGTTTGCATCGGTAACTGAAGTAAGGGCATAGTCAAATTCTCCTGATGTTAGAACCCCGGTGGAGATACTGGAACCACTGGAATAGTCATTAATAGTTGCCTGGGCAACACCATTGCGTGTGTAGTCAACAATAAAAGGAGAAGTCCCTCCTGAAATGGAAACATAGATGCTGGTATCGGCATTACTAATTATTGTGATATTGTCGTGAAGTTGAGCAAGTGTGATAGGTTGGTAAACTGTGATGAGTATCGGATTACTGTTGACAGGGTTATAACTGCCACTTGTTACTGTACGTCTGAAATAGGTATTTTGGGTCAAAGCCGGTGGTGAATACACTGAAAGGGTTGCTCCCGGAATATCTGTCCAAACATTATTATTGGAAGAGCTTTGCCACTGGTATGCGTATGTACCTGTTCCCCCGATTGGAGCTGTTGTTGGGGTTAATGGAGCAGGAACAGTGTTATAACATATTGATTGATCTGTTCCAACAGAACCTGCAGTCAGACTGCCATTTGCCTCCAAAGTTGCAAAGACGATATCCCTGAAATAGCAGCTGCTGGAGTACGACAATGTTGGGACTTCTCCTAATACCGCTGAATAGGTTCCTCTTTTGTAGGTGACAAATAATCCAGAAGCAGCAGATTGGAAATTTTCAGTTCTCTCATAAAAAAAGTCAGGGCCATTGGATATACTTACAATATAAGTGTTGTTTCGCTGGACTGGAATTGGAGTTGGGAAGGTAAATTCGCGCCAGCCTTGAATTCCGGAAGAGAAGTTCCATGTATATGGTCCTGCTACCATCGTATATGAACCATCCATCAAGTTTCCATAGCCGAATAATGTGATCACCGCCCTCATTCATATGACTGAACTGCCGCGCTTTTGTAATGAACCCATCTGCCAAGGTGATAAATTCAGATCCCAATTCATAACGGCCGTCATTAGCAAATAAAACCGGCGTTTCGGTTCTGAACAGCGAATCAACAGGGGTAAATAAAGAGGCCGGGGTTTCAATAACATTAACAGATACATTCGTACCAAGGCTCATTGCCTCACACCCGTTTGCATCGGTAACCGATGTCAGGGTATAATTATATATACCGGTGGTGAGTATCCCGGTTGAGATGTCAGTTCCGCTGGCATAATTATTAATGGTTGGTTGCGTAATGCCATTTCGGGTATAGTTAATGTTATACGGAGGAGTCCCGCCAGAAATATCAACATTAAAATTTGTCGATGTATTGCTATAGATCGTAATATCATTGTGAAGTTGGGCCAACGTAACTGGTGGAAGCACTGTTATTAGTACCGAGGTACTCTGGACAGGGGTATAAAAGTTACTTGTTACAGTACGTCTGAAATAAGTATTTTGGGTTAAAGCTGGTGGTGAATACACTGAAAGGGTTGCTCCCGGAATATTTGTCCAATGATTGTTATCGGAAGAGCTTTGCCACTGATATGTGAATGTTCCCGTTCCCCCTGTCGGGGGTGTTAACTCTGTTAATTGGGCGGGAGCAGTGTTGTAACAGATGGACTGATCTGATCCGATGGAACCTGCATCCAAATTACCTTCAGCATCAATGAGAGAAAAGACGACATCCCTGAAATAGCAGCTTCCTTGAGTATTCTTCGGAACTACTCCTATAACTGTGGAATAATGTTCCTCTGTTGTACGTGACATATGAACCTGATGCTGCAGACTGGGAAATTAGTACTTTTCGTATAATTTAAGTCCGGACTATTGGATATACTTATAATATAAGTGGTGTTTGCCTGGACTTCAACAGGAGATGGGAAAGTAAAATCGCGCCAGCCTTTAATACCGGCTGAGAAACTCCATGAATATGGTCCCTCTACCAGGGTATATGAAGCTCCATCGAGTCTCCAAAGCCGGACGATGTGCTCACCACCCTCATTAATATGACTGAACAGTCGTGCCTTTGTAATGAAGCCATCAGCCAATGTTGTGAAATCAGACCCCAGCTCATACCTTCGATCTGCAGATGATGAAGCCTGGAATTTCCGACCGGAAGAGTGAATCAACCGGGGTATAAAAATTAGTCTCAATAACATTAACAGATATATTCGTCCCAAGGCTCATCAGCCTCACACCCGTTTGCATCGTTAACCGATGTCAGGGCATAATTATATATCCCGGTGGTGAGTATTCCGGTTGAGATGTCAGTTCCGCTGGAATAATTATTAATGGTTGGTTGCGCAATGCCATTTCGGGTATAGTTAATGGTATACGGAGGAGTCCCGCCAGAAATATCGACATTGAAATTTGTGGAAGTATTGCTATAGATCGTAATATCATTATGGAGCTGGGCCAGGGTAATCAGTGGGTTAACGGTTATGAGAACCGGAGTAGCTGCTGGACCGGGGCATAAATACCACTTGTTACTGTACGTCTGAAATAAGTATTTTCGGTTAAAGCCGGTGGTGAATACACTGAAAGGGTTGCTCCCGGAATATTTGTCCACACAGTGTTATTGGTAGAGCTTTGCCACTGGAAAGTGAATGTTCCTGTTCCCCCTGTCGGGGCTGTTAACTCTGTTAATTGGGCGGGAGCAGTGTTGTAACAGATGGACTGATCTGATCCGATGGAACCTGCATCCAAATTACCTTCAGCATCAATGAGAGAAAAGACGACATCCCTGAAATAGCAGCTACCTTGAGTATTTTTCGGAACTACTCCTATAACAGTGGAATAATGTTCCTCTGTTGTACCTGACATATGAACCTGATGCTGCAGATTGGGAAATTAGTACTTTTCGTATAATATAAGTCAGGACCATTGGATATACTTATAATATAAGTATTGTTTGCCTGGACTTCAATAGGAGATGGGAATGTAAAATCGCGCCAGCCTTTAATTCCGGCTGAGAAATTCCATGAATATGGTCCTGCTACCAGTGTATATGAAGCTCCATCGAGTCTCCAAAGCCGGACGATGTGCTCACCACCTTCATTAATATGACTGAACAGTCGTGCCTTTGTAATGAAGCCATCAGCCAAGGTTGTGAAATCAGACCCCAGCTCATACCTTCGGTCCGAGATGAAGTAGTTGGTGTTTCTGTCCTGAAGAGAGAATCAACCGGGATATATAAATTATCTGAGTTATCAATTACATTAATCAGAAATATTCGTACCAAGGCTCAGGCCTCACACCCGTTTGCATCGATAACCGATGTCAGGGCATAATTATATATCCCGGTAGTGAGTATCCCGGTTGAGATGTCAGTTCCGCTGGCATAATTATTAATGGTTGGTTGCGCAATGCCATTTCGGGTATAGTTAATGGTATACGGAGGAGTCCCGCCAGTGATATCGACATTGAAATTTGTGGAAGTATTACTGATAGATTGTAATATTATCATGGAGCTGGGCTAACGTAACCGGTGGGTGCACTGTTATTAGTACCGGAGTACTGCTGACCGGGGCATACAGTCCACTTGTTACGGTACGTCTGAAATAAGTATTTTCGGTTAAAGCCGGTGGTGAATACACTGAAAGGGTTGCTCCCGGAATATTTGTCCAACGAGTGTTATTGGTAGAGCTTTGCCACTGGATAGGTGAATGTTCCAGTTCCCCCTGTCGGGGCTGTTAACTCTGTTAATTGGGCGGGAGCAGTGTTGTAACAGATGGACTGATCTGATCCGATGGAACCTGCATCCAAATTACCTTCAGCATCAATGAGAGAAAAGACGACATCCCTGAAATAACAGCTACCTGTATTCAATGGGACTAGCTCCTATAACAGTGGAATAAGTTCCTCTGTTATACCTGACATATGAACCTGATGCTGCAGATTGGGAAAAAGCACCTTTCATATAGTTTAAGTCAGGGCCATTGGATATACTAATAATATAAGTATTGTTTGCCTGGACTTCAATAGGAGATGGGAAGGTATAATTCACGCCAGCCTTGAATTCCGGCTGAGAAATTCCATGAATATGGTCCTGCTACCAGTCGTATATGAAGCTCCATCGAGTCTCCAAAGCCGGACGATATGCTCACCGGCTTCATTGATACGACTGAACAGTCTTGCTTTTGTAATGAAGCCATCAGCCAATGTTGTGAAATCAGACCCCAGCTCATACCTTCGGTCCGATGCTGAAGTAGTTGGCGTTTCTGCTCTGAAGAGAGAATCAACCGGGATATAATATATTGTCTGAGTTAGCAATTACATGTAATCAAAATATTCGTACCAAGGCTCAGAGCCTCACACCCGTTTGCATCGATAACCGATGTCAGGGCATAATTATAATATCCCAGTGGTGAGAATTCCGGTTGAGATGTCAGTTCCGCTGGCATAATTATTAATGGTTGGTTGCGCAATGCCATTTCGGGTATAGTTAATGGTATACGGAGGAGTCCCGCCAGAAATATCAACATTGAGATTTGTGGAAGTATTGCTATAGATCGTAATATCATTATGGAGCTGGGCCAGGTGTAATCAGTGGGTTAACGGTTATTAGAACCGGAGTAGCTGCTGACAGGGGCATAAATGCCACTTGTTACAGTACGTCTGAAATAAGTATTTTGGGTTAAAGCCGGTGGTGAATACACTGAAAGGGTTGCTCCCGGAATATCTGTCACACTGATTGTTATCTGGAAGAGCTTTGCCACTGGATAGGTGAATGTTCCAGTTCCTCCTGTCGGGGGCTGTTAACTCTGTTAATTGGGCGGGAGCAGTGTTGTAACAGATGGACTGATCTGATCCGATGGAACCTGCATCCAAATTACCTTCAGCATCAATGAGAGAAAAGACGACATCCCTGAAATAACAGCTTCCTTGATATTTAATGTCGGAACTACTCCTATAACTGTGGAATAGGTTCCTCTGTTGTACCTGACATATGAACCTGATGCTGCAGATTGGAAATTAGGTACTTTTCATATAATTTAAGTCAGGACCATTGGATATACTTATAATATAAGTAGTGTTTGCCTGTACTTCAACAGGAGATGGGAATGTAAAATCACGCCAGCCTTGAATTCCGGCTGAGAAATTCCATGAATATGGTCCCGCTACCAGTGTATATGAACCACCATCGAGTCTCCAAAGCCGGACGATATGCTCACCGCCCTCATTAATATGACTGAACAGTCTTGCCTTTGTAATGAAGCCATCAGCCAATGTTGTGAAATCAGACCCCAGCTCATACCTTCGATCTGCAGATGATGAAGCACTCGGCATTTCCGACCGGAAGAGTGAATCAACCGGAACATATTGCTGAGAAAAAAGTGATAGTGAAAAGGCTAATAAAACGCCTATGAAAATTGATGCTTTCCGGACTTTTTCCATGTTCAACTGTTCTTTAATAATTGAATAAGATTAACATGAAATGCTACTATTATGCAATACATTTTCATGCTGCTGTTCTAAATGAAGTTATGAATATTAGCCCTGATAAATACATGATGATGAAGGAATTTGACAAACTGATAAAATATTGGGATTCGTTGATTCAGTGGCTGTATGAAAAGGGTGAGATGATCAAATTAGAGGAATTCCACTACCGGACCATTGGACTTCTTAAATTATCAGGTTCATCAAGATATGAGAAGCTTTGATAAAAAATTCATTGGGATTTGAAACTTATTCATTTTTTTACATCACTTTTGACCAATTAATCCTGATGCTTATAAACATCGTGGGAGGCTGAGGAATTCAAACAGTCTCAATCCACCAGGAAACATATATCATTGAAATATTGGTATCGATCTTTGTTTTTTCGAGCTCCGCTTACCTTCGTTTTTCTATTTTTTGTTGCCTGTTGCTTGGTGCCTCAGGAGATGATTGACCAGTTTGAATCCATTATCAAACCGCCGCTTCATTTTTGTCATTAAATTCTTTGATTTGAATCCCAATCAGGATTTGATGTTTTAATTCCATGACATGACTCTCTTGGCTGAATATATTGTTAACTTTACAAAGTCAGATGAGAGTAGGACCTGAACATTAAATGGATAATATTACGCTGTTCATACCCTTAAGAAACAAATGAATCCCAATATTTCCTTGGTTTATCAAAATCGTCTAATTATCATGTAGTTAAAAGGTTTTAAATTTTTAACTTACATTTGGGGAAGCGGGTGACTATTTTAATTTGAATAAAGTATTGTTTGACATGGAGAAAGTTTGGAGACTATCAAGTATCATTGGCCTTTTATTGGCCAATTTTTTACCCGTATTTTCTCAGCAATATGTTGCTGGCTATGAGGTCGCAAAGGAGGAAGTTTTAAGGGAGATTCCCGTAGAGTATATTACCAAGGCCAGGGATGAGTTGGTTATAGCATATCAGCATACTTCTCATGGTGCTCAGGTTTCGATTGGTTTATATGGGCTACCGGACTATAAATCGGGTGACAATACTTTATTTGGTATTTCCATTTCTTCAGAGGCAAATAAACTCGATTATCGTGATAATGTCTTAGAAGATTATCCTCCTGGTGCTGTTGATTTAGGTGTCTCTCAGGAAACTTTTGTAGCAACAACCAGGAATTTTTTAAATGATCCTGAAAATGCGGATGTTAATGTTGTAATGTGGGCCTGGTGTTTCACCCTTGAAAATAATGAAATAACTTATGGATATTTACCCCGTATGGATAGTCTTATAAGTGAATATGGTGAAGGAGGATCAAAGATAGGTCCAGGACCTGGACAGCGTGTAACACCGGTTGTTTTTATTTTTATGACAGGTAATTCCTCGGGATGCTCTAAAGGTCAGGCTGACCTTATTACTGATTACTGCAATACCAACGGTTATTTCTGTCACGATTATTATTCAATTGATACCCATGATATGGATGGTAATTATTGGGCAGATGCTGATGAAGATGGTCACTCTGATATGTATGGCGGGAATTTTCTACAGGATTACCAGGATGCTCATTCTGTTGGTGATGGCTATTTTGAGTGCCTGGGCTTTCCGGGCGGATCTTATGTAACTACAGGCGCTCACAACAGCCAGCATATTACAGGGAATAGAAAGGCATATGCGATGTGGTGGATTATGGCCAGGATTGCTGGATGGGATGGAGGTATGGGTCCTGACACAAATCCTCCCACAATGCCATCTGGCCTGTCTTTGGTTAACGCTTCTGAAACATCGATAAGCATTAAATGGAATTCCTCAAATGATAATGTTGGGATTTCAGGTTATCGAATTTTTCGTGGTGAGACTTTGTTGGGGACAACATCAGAGCTCAGCTATATTGATAACTCTATTTCTGGTTGCGCAGATTATTCGTATTCGATCTCTGCTTTTGATGCAGCTGGAAATGAAAGTTCACAATCGGCACCTCTTGTCGTAAATAACTGTGCTCCAGATTTAACTTCTACCATCACCTTAAGTCCAAATGTGGCTCATGGAGTTACCACATTTGATCTGATTGTGAGGGTCACTGAATTGAATACTTTGAATACCGAAGGTCCTATTATTATTCATATTCCAAAGGATCAGCTTTGGGCTATTTCGGGAAGTTATGATCCCTCAATGACCACGCTTGGGGCTTCAAGTCTTGATAACAATGATTGGGCTTACTCACAAGATGGAGTAAACCATATTTTCACTTCATCAACAACAATATTGGCCGGGGGTTATTCGACCTTTGGTTTCAGGATTTCCTTTAATCCCGGCAGCAGTATGGGAACGAATCCCATCACCTCCCAGGTGGTTTCAGGGGGAGGGGGAGAGGTTCAGGTTAGCAATAACTCCGATTCGGAGCGACTGGATTATTTCCAGAATTAGTAAGCATAACTGACACTATCATGAAAAAATTTGCAATTGTGCTGGCAATATGGGTTATCCCATTAATGATGATTGCTCAGAACCAGGATGGTAGTTACAATCCCTATGTGAATAGCGGGATGATTACTCCTTCGCCTCTTTTGCCGGTGGAGATGAACGGGACAGGGGTGATCAGTTTCAACTTTGGGAATACCGGGAGTGATCCTTTGGAGATTTTCGACGGGCATGTCATTTCCCTGACCATTACCCTTTCAAATGGTGTGCCCGACAATGTGAATCCTTTAAATGCAATTTCAGGAACGGCGAAGGGGTTATTTTCCTGGTCCTTCACTGGCGGGACTTTTACAGGAATCCAGGTTGCAACGGTAAACCCTGGTTTTGTGGGAACGATAAGTATTGCTTACAGGGTTACCGTAAATTCTTTACCAGGAGGATCCAACGGGTTTAATGTGAATATTACTCCGGCACCCTATCAGAATACCAGTAATTCTCCCAATGATGATGCGGTTAGTTCATATACCTATACCGAATACCGTGATCATGGCGATGCTCCCGCTTCTTACGGGTCGGCCAGTCATAACCTCGATTTCAGTAATTACCTGGGAACAGTCTTTGACGGGGAAAATTCAGACCTGTTTTCTGCTTCAGCCAATGGGGATGATACCAATGGGCTTGATGATGAGGATGGTGTGGTAATCCCTGCCCAGATTGTAAGGGGAACCACCATCCATATTCCGGTGACTGTATCCGGAATAGGATATTTGAGTGCCTGGATAGACTGGAATGGGAACGGAAGTTTTGAGGACTCGGGAGAACGTGTGGCGGTTAATGTGGTAAGAACCACTGGTACAGTTAATCTATCGGTGAACGTCCCCCTAGATGCTGTAATTTCAGCACCTACTTTTGCCCGGTTCAGGATCTATGGGAATACCCTGAGCTCCAGTACTGGCGCAGTACAGGGTGGTGAAGTGGAAGACTACCAGATCACAATTTTGTGTGCCCCTCCTCTGCCCACATTGGTGAGTAATGATCCCGATAACACTTTTTGTGCCGGGACCCCCGTCACTTTTACTGCCGGAGGTGGTGTTTCCTACGAATTCAGGGTGGGGGGACTCAGGGTGCAGAATGGCACCTCGGCAACCTATACTTCGGCCACCATTGCAGATGGTGCAATTGTGGATGTTGTTGTGACCGACGATATCGGATGTTCGGCAACCTCCCAGGGCATTGCTCAGAATGTTCTTCAACTGCCCACTCCGGTTCTCTCCAGTTCCGAGACCGACAATCAGTTTTGCACAGGGACGCCCGTTACATTTACGGCAGGTGGTGGAACTGCATATAATTTCCGGGTAGCGAATTCAACTGTTCAAACGGGTACCGGTAACACATATTCCACCTCATCCCTGGTTAATGGCCAGGTGGTGGATGTGGTTGTAACCGATGGAAACGGTTGTGTAAATACCTCAGCCGGGATTACCAATACGGTGTTTGCTTTACCCCAACCCACTTTGTCGGGTTCCGATGCGGATCGGATTATCTGTGAAGGAAACAGTGTTACTTTCACTGCCGGGGGAGGTACACTCTACGATTTCAGGGTGGCCACTGTATCGCAGCAAAACGGAGCTTCCAATAGCTTTATAACCTCAGCCCTGTCTGATGGTCAGACTGTGGATGTGGTTGTCACCGATGTCAATGGTTGTATCGCAACCTCCCCGGGGATCCAGCATACTGTGAATGTCAACCCCACAGCCAGTGCCGGTTCTTCATTAAGTGACATTTGCCAGGAAGGAACGACATCTGCATTGAACGGAAGTGTGGGAGGGTCCGCAACCGGGGGAATCTGGTCCACAACGGCCGGGGGTGTTTTTTTACCCGGCGCAGGTACCCTGGCAGCAACATGGTCCCCCCCCTCAGATTATTCGGGTACTGCCACACTGGTACTGACATCTGTAGGAGGTAGTTGTGGGGCAGTTACATCGCAAATTCTTCAGGTTGTTCATCCGACACCCGGGCTAACCATTACCAATCCAGATCCGGTCTGTCTGCCGGGAACCACTAACCTGACTGATGCTGCTGTTACCTGGGGAAGTACACCCGGACTGGTTTATAGCTACTGGACTGATGTACAAGGTACGGTCTCATTATAATACACCTGCCACAGCTCCGGCCGGAACATATTATATCCGGGGAACCTCGGCTGCAGGTTGTTCTGACATTCAGCCGGTTACGGTCACTTCCCACCCGGTCCAGGCAGCTCCTCTGGTTAGTGATGCTGCTCCTGAAAATCTTTGTCCGGACGAAAGCGTAAATCTTGAATTACTTGTCACAAGCACCACCCCGGCAGGGGGAGAGATTTTCTTTAAAACCTCAGATAATCCGGCGGGATTCAATGTGGCAGATCCTTCTGTGGTGGGTTCGGGAAGTTACTATATCTTTTACCAGAACCAGGAGGGCTGTTTTAGTACCGGAACTGAAGTTGTGGCCACTGTAAATCCCTGTCCGCCCGATGTTACTCCGACAATGACGGTGAATCCCAATGTGATGAACGGTTTAACCCAGTTTAATCTGGTAGTGCGGATCACTGAATTGAATTCTATGAACACCGGTGGCACCATTACCGTGAATATACCCAAGGATTCCAGGTGGGTTCTGACCCAGGGCTTTGATCCATCACTCACGTTATTGGGCGGTACAGGATTGAATAACAGCATGTGGACCTATTCGGAAGATGATGTGAATCATGTTTTTCAAACATCTTCGGTGATTTCTGCTGGGGGCTCTTCCAGCTTTGGTTTTATGGTGACCTTTAATCCGGGAAGCACAAGAGGGACTTATACCATTACTTCCCAGGTTGAATCCGGTGGGGGTGGAGAAGAACGCGTCAATAACAATGTGGATTCCGAGAAGATTGATTATTTCCAGGATTAGTAATTCGAACGAAAATGAAGAAAATAATAGTTATACTGATGATGGGACTCTCTCCCATCCTGCTGACGGCACAGAATCCCAATGGCAACTATAATCCCTATGTGGATGGAGCAACCATTACACCGTCGCCACTTGTCCCATTGGAAAACGGAGGCAGGGGAGTGCTGGGTTTCAACATCGGGAATAGCGGAACAGATCTGCTGAAGGTATATACAGATCATTACATGATATTGACGATCACCCTGTCGAACGGAATTTCGGAAATGGAAGATCCGTTGTCAGCCATCAGTGGATCCTATGCAGGACATTTTTCATGGAGTTACCAAGATGGAACCTATACTGCAAGGCAGATTGGAGATATTCCCCCCGCCTCCGAAGGTGACATTAAAATTGCTTTTGAGGTTGCAAAAAATTCATCCTCTCCGGGAGCCAATGGATTCAATGTAAACATTACACCCTCACCCTATCATACAACCAGTAATATCCAGGGCGATGATGCGGTTAGCACCTATACTTATACCGGGGAGGCCACCTTTTCTGACCGATCCGGGTTGTCTCCATTTTCAATCTACCCAAATCCGTCCGGCGGCGAGATCATTCTTCACCTGGAAGGAGAGAGTGGAAGCTATCTGTTGGAAATTGTGGCACCCAATGGAGGCATCGTGAAACAGGATGTACTGAACCTGAAGGGTACTCCGGTTTCCCTGGTACTGAACGGGTTGTCACCAGGGATTGTATCATGTAAATCTGGGTAACGGGGAAAAGACCTTTCAGGAGAATCTGATTATTGTAAAGTGAAATGGTGAAGAGGATTCTGATTTTTCTGTATTTAGGAATTATTCCTTATTATCTTGTTGCGCAGAATCCAAATGGCAATTATAATCCCTTTGTAAATCAGGGGATTATTTCCCCTCCCCCCTGTGGCCCCTGGAACAAAACGGGAAGGGTACGGTAAGCTTTAATGTCGGGAACACAGGTAGTGATGTGCTGACAGTTTATCCGGAACAGCAGATCATTCTCACCATTACCCTGTCCTACGGGGTGCCCGACCATGTGAATCCCCTCTCTGCGGTAAGCGGAACTTCAGCCTCTTTATTTTCCTGGAGCTTACAACGCTGGGACCTATACTGCAGTTCAGATTGCATCAATCCCTGCCAAATCCACGGGATCCATCAACATTGCTTATAAGGTAACTCAGAATTCATCCTCCCCCGGCTCCAACGGTTTTAATGTGAATCTGACCCCGGCACCTTACCAGACTGCCAGCAACTCCCAGAATGATGATGCGGTAAGTTCTTATACCTATACAGAGATCCGGGATTATGGCGATGCTCCGGCAGGATATGGTTCCGTTTACCATGCGCTCGATTTCGGGAACTACCTGGGTGCTGTTCTGGACGGGGAGGGTGGCTGACCAGTTTTCTGCTGCGGCAGATGGAGATGACCACAACGGGCTGGATGACGAGGATGGGGTAACTTTCCCCGCGACTATTACCCAGGGGGAGGTCATAACCATACCTGTTGTCATCAGGGGAATTGGCCGGCTGAATGGGTGGGTGGACTGGAATGGTGATGGCGATTTTGGGGATACAGGAGAGAGGATAGCCGACAATATAATCTCTACCGAAGGTATTAAAGTGCTTACTGTTAATGTACCTGGAAACGCTACCGTATCTGCACCCACCTTTGCCAGGTTCAGGTTTTCAACGGGAACACTCTCATCCCCTTCGGGTTCAGCCATCGGAGGAGAGGTTGAGGATTACAGAATTACTATATCTTCTTCCGCACATGCTCCTACGGTTCCTACCGGACTGGTGGTAAACTCTGTTACGGCAACTTCCGTAAACATCTCCTGGAATGCTTCGTCAGATGATGTGGGTGTTACGGGATACAGGGTTTATCGTGGTGGGACAGTGATTGGGTCCGTTGCCGGATTATCATATTCTGATCAGACAGTGGATGACGGGCATTCATATGAGTATTCCGTTTCGGCCTATAATGCAGCCGGTTATGAGAGTGCCCGATCAACTCCGGTTACAGTGAACATTGATGATGTTTCTCCTCCTACGGTTCCGACCGATTTGACCGTAACATCGGTGCAGGTGGATGCCGTAACAATATATTGGCATGCTTCCACCGATAATGTGGGTGTTGCCGGATACAGGGTCTACCGGGATGGAACGCTTATGGGGAGCAGTACAGGTTTGTTCTACACCGACCAGACAGTAAGTGCGGGTAATTCCTATGCTTACACTGTTTCTGCATATGATGCCGCGGGAAATACAAGTGCTCAGTCAGTTCCTGTTCTGGCAAATACCGGTGATACGGAGCCACCTTCAAAACCTGCCGGCCTCCAGGTAACGGCGGTTTCATCAAATTCAGTTACCATTTCCTGGGCTCCCTCTGTGGATAATGTGGGTGTTACCGGATACCGGGTTTACCGTTCGGGGGTAACGATCGGAACAACAGCCGGACTTTCCTATACCGACCATACGGTAACGGCTGGGTTTTCTTACACTTATACAGTTTCGGCTTTTGATGCTGTAGGCAATACCAGTGCACAATCGGCGGGTTTGACAGCCAGCGTGGAAGACGATGTTCCACCGACAACCCCCTCCGGACTCCACGCAATTTCGGTTTCTTTCATTGCAGTAACCCTGGCCTGGGATGAATCAAGCGATAATTTAGGTGTGGCCGGTTACAGGATTTATCGCGACGGCGGGTTCATTGAGACAAGCACCGGGTTGACCTATACCGACAATTCAGTTTCCGGGGTTCTATGCACCTATACCGTTTCTGCTTTTGATAACGCGGGCAATGAAAGCGACCTATCCACAGAACTTGAGGTCAGGTTTGATGATAAATCACCCCCGGCGGTTCCGACCGGACTTCAGGTGACATCTGCCTCGGTGAATGCTGTGGCGCTTTCATGGAAAGCCACCACTGATAATGTGGGGGTTGTGGGTTACAGGGTATACCGCATGGGCTCTTACCTGGCCACAATCACAGGTTTATCATATACCGATAATGCTGTGATTGTCGGGTCTTCTTATGCTTACAATATTTCAGCCTTTGATGCGGCCGGAAATGAAAGTGATCTTTCAAGGGTTGTTGTGGTGAATACCAATGATATTACCCCCCCCTCGTCCCGACCGGACTGATAACCACTTCTGTCACCTCTGAATCAATCAGTCTTTCATGGGATCCTTCAACAGATGATGTGGGTGTGGCAGGTTACAGGGTTTATCGTTCGGGAACTTTGATGGAGACGGTCGAACAACCCGTATTCACTGATCTCGGAATTTCTGCAGACGGTTCCTACAGTTATACCGTTTCCGCCATGGATGGTGCGGGTAATGAAAGCGACCAGTCCGGTCCGCTGTATATTTATGCAACTTCAGATCATCCCCTGGAGATCCGGGATCTGTCAATTTACCCCAATCCCAATGATGGTATTTTTGTAATTGATTTGGGTGAGTTATCCGGAAGATTTAATCTGCAGGTTATTGCTTCCACAGGGGCTGTGGTTGTTAACAGTACTTTGAACCTGAATGGATCCGCAATATCCCTGAATTATAATGACTTGAATATGGGATTCTATTATATCCGGATCTTCAATCATGAAAGCTTCTACCAGGGAAAACTGATCATCGTAAAATAATTGTAATCATGATTATCGATCACATCTGTTTTGCAGTGAAAGATCTTCAGAAAGGAATTGAAAACTGGAAGAATGCATTTGACTACAGGCAGATGACAGAAGTGGTCACCAATACCCGGCAGAAAGTCAGGGTGGTATTTCTTACAAAGGAGGATAGCATTACAATTAAAGCTGATCGAACCCCTGGAGGAGAATAAGTCTGTATCAGACTTTGTGCAAAGGGGGGGCGGATTTCACCATTTGTGCTTCAAATGCGAGAATCTGAAAGATCAGATGGGTGAATTGAAAGAAAAAGGTCTTATTACTTTGGTTCCTCCACAACCGGGAGAGGCTTTTGAAAATGAGAATATTGCTTTTATGCTGACCAGGTTCGGGATCAACCTGGAATTGATCGATACGGATAAGAAAGCAGGGCAGATTTGATCAAACCATCAAAAATCCGGATGAACCCCATCTATTAAAGTGCCCAATAGCCACCTGCGAAAATCTCCTTATCCTGCCCCTAAATATCTGTTCATGTTCTCCCAAGGTTCCCTGAATCTTAAATTTCTTCATTTAATCAAATATCGACTAATTATCATGTATTTAATAGGGTTAGTATTTATAACTTTGAAATTGAAAAGCCGTATTATTTTACCATGAGCAAAGCAATTAGCAATCAAGATTGGATAGATAATTTGCAGTCAAAAGCGAGGGCGTATTTTAAGAGACACTCGTTGCCAAGGTGGCTGGTATTCTCCATTGATACCGCTGTGGTTTTCGTCTCCTTTATCTTTGCATACCTGTTAAGGTTCAATTTTGAACAGGCCCCGATCGATTTTGGGAAGGTGTTTTTTCAATCTCTGATTGTACTCTTTGTCTACTGCACTTTTGCTTATATATTCAGGTCGTTTGCCGGATTATTGCGCCATACTACCATCCGGGATATTTTCAATGTCATTATTGCCAACTCATTCTCAATCCTTCTCCTTGAAATCCTGTCATTGCTCCTGGGGATCAAAGCCGGGATAAGATTATTTCACATCCCTCTTTCCATCCTGGTCATCCATTTCGTTAATTTGAATGTGATCATGTTTGTGACCAGGATTATGATCAAAATGTTTTATGAACTTCTCTTCAGCGGTAATACAGCAAAGAAAAAGAATGTGATCATTTTTGGAGCCGGTGCGCTTGGTATTATTGTGAAAAGGGTTACCATGAGTGATGCCACCGGTGATTATAATATTTCTGCTTTTCTTGATAACAATAAGAAGCTACAAAGCAAAGATATTGAAGGGATTCCGGTGTTCAGTCCCAATAAACTTACCAGGGACTTTTTGGAAAAGCATGCCATTAAAACAATGATTTTTGCCATCAGGGATATTCCGGAATCGGAAAAGAGTGAGATTTTCAAGTTCGGAGTGAACCTGGGACTGGAGGTATTGGAGGTTCCGCCCGTAAATAGTTGGTTGAACGGACAATTCAATGTAAGCCAGCTGAAGAAGATCAGGGTGGAAGATCTGTTAAGGAGAGAACCCATCCAGATGAATATGAAACTGATCGAGGCGGAATTGAAGGGAAAGACAGTGCTGGTGACCGGGGCTGCAGGTTCCATTGGTTCGGAGATTGTGCGGCAACTGACGAAGTTTAATGTGAAGCAGCTGGTGCTGGTTGATAATGCTGAGACACCCATGTTTCACCTGGAAAATGAGCTTTTGGATACCTATGGTCGTGCACCGGTCCAAACCTACCTGGCAGATGTGACCGACCAGGTAATGATGAGTACCATATTTAAAAGGCATAATCCCAACGTGGTCTATCATGCTGCAGCCTATAAGCATGTGCCGCTGATCGAGGAGAACCCCCGTGAAGCCATCAGGGTGAATGTGGGGAGTACCATTGTATTGACCAAGACTGTGCCAGAAATTCAGAGTGGGAAAATTTGTAATGGTTTCCACCGACAAGGCTGTGAATCCAACCAATGTGATGGGTGCATCCAAGCGAATGTGTGAGATGATTCTTCAGGCAAGGATGCTGAAACCCGGGAATCGTGTGAATTTCGTAATTACCCGTTTTGGAAATGTACTGGGCTCAAACGGTTCTGTGATTCCAATATTCAGAAAGCAAATTGAGCAGGGAGGTCCCGTTACCGTGACCCATCCCGATATTACAAGGTATTTCATGACCATCCCGGAGGCGTGTCAGCTTGTGCTGGAGGCTGGTTTCATGGGGATGCAGGGAGAGATTTTTGTCTTCGACATGGGTGACCCGGTGCGCATTAGCGACCTGGCCAGGCATATGATCCGCCTTTCAGGATATGAGCCCGACAAGGATATTGCCATTGAGTATACCGGACTTCGCCCGGGTGAGAAGCTTTTCGAAGAGTTACTGGCCCATATGGAGCATACCTTGCCCACCTATAATCCAAAGGTAAAGGTTGCTGAAGTTACCTGGCTCGATCATGAGAAAGTGCTCTCCGATATTCACTCCTTCTTTGTGGAATTCCCAAATATGGAGGATCGGGAAATTGTTGACAGGATCAGGTCCATTGTTCCGGAGTACCTGCCGGCCAATACTAAATATACCGGTGAGTATCTTAATAACCAGGAAGGAGAATCGGTCGAACTGGAAGTCTTCCCGGACTAACACAATGGATTGAACCGGTTACACACAACCGGCACAACCCTGGTTTCCCTTAAGCATTTCCTGGTGACACTTGATTTCATCGTGTTTGACGCACGAAATGCCCAGCTTGTGCATATCCCGGTTGTGTCCCACCCTGTATTCGGGAAATTTCCCTTTCTTTCGGACGAGTATTTTAAGCATCATGCCCAGCATGGCAATGCTTAGCATGACAACCGTGATGATCAGAAGACTTAAATACATATTTGGCGCTTAAGATTACAAATTTACACTATTTTTCACAAACATTGTTCAGTGGGTTTTTGTGAACAATACCCCTTTTCCGTTGTCTGTGAGTTGGTGCTATGAATAAAACAAAAATGGCCGGGAATAGTTTAAATTTTGAAAAGTCTGAGGTACTTGCCGATTTTGAACTGGCTTCGCTAAGCCGGGAAATCGCCTTACTGGCACGCAGGGAGGTATTGTCAGGGAAAGCAAAATTTGGCATTTTCGGGGATGGGAAAGAGGTGGCCCAGATCGCTTTGGCCAGGAATTTTCTGGACGGCGACTGGCGTTCGGGTTACTACCGCGATCACACCTTTATGATGGCTACAGGCATTACCAATGCGGAGCAGTTCTTCTACCAGGTCTATGGCCATACCGACGAAAAGCAGAATCCGGGAAGTGCAGGAAGAAATTTCAACAACCATTTTTCAACCACAAGTATCAATCCCGACGGCAGCTGGAACAACCTGGCGGAGATGAAGAATTCCTGTGCGGATCTCTCTCCCACGGCCGGACAGATGCCCAGGCTTGTGGGGTTGGGTTATGCTTCCAAACTTTACAGGGAAAATCCGGAACTGGCCGGTATGACCTCCTTTTCCAGGGGAGGCAACGAAGTGGCTTTTGGGACCATCGGCGATGCAAGTACGGCTGAAGGCCACTTTTTTGAGGCCATCAATGCTGCGGCTGTACTCCAGATCCCCCTGGCCATGGCCGTGTGGGACGATGGTTACGGAATCTCGGTAACAAAGGATAAACAGATTGTAAAGGCCAGTGTTTCAGAGGCACTGGAAGGATTCCGGAAGAAGAAGGGGAGCAACGGGATCCTCATATACCGGGTAAAAGGATGGGATTACCCGGAGATGGTAAGGGTTTTTGCAGAAGGTGTGGAACGGTGCCGGAGGGAGCATGTTCCTGTACTTTTCCATGTGGAGGAGATGATGCAACCCATGGGGCACTCCACCTCGGGCAGTCACGAAAGATACAAGTCGAAAGAGCGGCTGGAATGGGAGGCTGAATATGACCCGTTAAAAAAGATGGGGGAGTGGATTCTTTCAGAAGGGGTGGCCACAGAACCGGAACTTTCAGTCATCCGGGAGAGGGCCTGTGAGGATGCCAGGAAGGCACGTGACACGGCATGGAAGAACTACATTGAACCCATCCAGCGGGAGAGGGATGAACTGCTGGAGATCATCCATAACCGCCACTGCGATTGTTCCGCGGAGGGTATTGACAAGCTGGGGATCCTGAGCCGCGACCTGAAACGGATCCATGTTCCGATCCGAAAAGATGTACAGTCCACGGCCAAGCGAATGATGAGGCATATGTGCCTGACCTGTCCGGTCAGAAAAGAGTTACAGGCTGACATCTCCGTGTGGCTGGAAAAGTATAAAGCGGAAAACTGGAAGAGGTACAGTACCTGTCTCTATTCGGAAACGGATCGTTCACCCCTGAGGGTGAAGCCTGTGAAGGTACAGTATGCCGAAAATCCTGAAAGGGTGACCGGCAGGGAGGTGGTCAGGGATAACTTTGATGCCCTGCTGGCAAGGGATCCCAGGATCGTGATATTTGGAGAGGATACCGGTAAGATCGGCGATGTGAACAAAAGCCTTGAAGGTTTGCAGGAGAAGTATGGCGAGCTCCGGGTAACCGACACCGGGATCCGGGAAACCACCATTATCGGCCAGGGGGTGGGGATGGCCCTGAGGGGTCTGCGCCCCATTGCTGAAATACAGTATTTTGATTACCTCCTTTATGCCCTCGAGACCATCAGCGATGACCTGGCGACCCTTCACTGGCGCACCAAAGGGGGACAGATTGCTCCATTGATTATCCGGACCAGGGGCCATCGCCTGGAAGGGGTCTGGCACTCGGGATCTCCCCTGAGCATGGTGATCAATTCCATACGGGGTGTGCATGTATGTGTGCCCAGGAACCTGACCCAGGCTGCCGGGATGTACAATACACTGCTGCAGGGGGATGATCCGGGATTGGTGATAGAACCGCTGAAGATGTATGGACTCAGGGAGAAAAAACCCGCAAACCCGGGAGAATTCCGTGTTCCGCTGGGTGTTCCCGAGGTATTGATGGAGGGAAGGGATGTGACCCTGGTGACTTACGGTTCATGTGTGCGGATTGCCGAGCTGGCCACCGACCAGCTGAAAGAGTTTAATATCCTTGTTGAACTGATCGATGTACAGACCCTGTTGCCCTTTGATCTGAACCATATCATTCTTGAGTCGGTGAAGAAGACCGGACGTGTTGCCTTCTTCGATGAAGACGTGCCCGGAGGAGCCACTGCTTTTATGATGCAAAAGGTATTGGTGGAACAGAAAGCTTACTTCCACCTCGATTCACAGCCCATTACCATTACCGCCCAGGAACACCGTCCTGCCTACAGTTCCGATGGCGATTACTTCTCCAACCCCAACGCCGAAGATGTTTTCGAGGCCATCTACAGCCTGATGCATGAATCTGACCCCACCCTTTACCCCAGGCTTTATTAGGATTGGAGTAAGGAGTTTTAAAATATGCTAAAAGGGTATTGTTTTCGAAGCCTACAGCTGGTGAAGCCAGGTTAAGCGAGAAATACAATACCCTTTTAAGATTTATATGTCCTCCTTCTCTCGTCATCCGAATAACGCCTGATCTTGTAATTCAGGTAGGCGAAAAGGATGCTGGTCAGCGGGCTCAGGATGTTAAAGAAGGCGTAGGGTAAATATGCCATGGTAGGAACTCCGAGGACCCTGGACTGGGTGGCACCGCAGGTGTTCCAGGGGACCAGCACCGAGGTGAGGGTTCCCCCGTCCTCCAGGGTGCGGCTCAGCACCTCCGGTTTCAGCCCCCTCTCTTTATAGGTCTTTGCAAACATGCGGCCGGGAACCACGATGGCGATGTACTGGTCCGAGGCGGTGATGTTGAAAAAGATGCTGGTGGCGATGGTGGTGGCAACCAGCGATCCGGTGGATTGCGCCCAGCGGATCACCGAGCTGGTGATTTTGACCAGCAAACCGGCCGACTCCATGGCTCCCCCGAATACCATGGCCGAAAGGATCAGCCAGATGGTGTTCATCATGCCCCGCATGCCGGTACTCGAGAGCAGCTCATTCACCATATCATTGGAGGTGGTGATGGAGATATCCCCGAAGATCGACTGCGACATTGAAAGGTAGGCGGATTTAAAAAAAGAGGTGGTGGTAGGGTCCAGTCCCAGTGCAACCTCCCGGACCAACCCGGGTTGGAAGATGATGGCAAAGATCCCGCCCATAAGTGATCCGGCCAGCAGGGCAGGCAGCGGGGGTACTTTTTTTACAATGATAAAGATCAGGAATGCCGGGACCACCATAAGCCAGGGAGTGACCCGGAACTTTGATTCAATGGCCTCCAGTACCAGGTCGATGCCGCCCGGAGCGGTATCAAATGAGTAGGTAAAACCGATCACCAGGAAGATGATCAGGGTGAGCGACATGGCCGGGACCGTGGTGATGATCATGTACCTGATGTGGGTGAACAGATCGGTTCCTGCCATGGCAGGGGCCAGGTTGGTGGTGTCGGAGAGGGGAGACATCTTATCCCCGAAATAGGCACCGGAGACCACTGCCCCGGCAATAAGCGCTTCGCTGATACCCAGGGCCTGTCCCACACCGATAAGCGCAATTCCGATGGTGGCCACGGTCGACCAGCTGGATCCGGTGGCAAGGGAGACCAATCCCGTGATGACCACCGTTGCAAAGAGGAAGATTTTTGGGTGGAAAATCTTGAGCCCGTAATAGATCAGTGTGGGCACCACCCCGCTCAGCAGCCATGTGCCGGCCAGTGCTCCGATCATCAGCAGGATCAGGATGGAGGGCATGGCCGAACTGATGCTGTTTACCATGCTTTCGCGGATGGAGGTCCACTTTACACCCAGGGTGATGGCGATAATCCCTGCCACGGCCGATGCAAGGATCAGGGCGAACTGGTTGGCGCCATCCAGGGCGTGATCGCCAAAATAGGTCACATTCAGCACCAGGAGTGTAATAAGGACAGCTATTGGAATCAGGGCCTGAAGCAGGCTGGGAGAGGGGGTTCTGTTCTCGCTCATGGGACTCATTCGATGGGGGCCAATATACTATTTTTCTTTGAGCTTCGTTTTAATTCATGGAAAATTGCCGTAAATTGAATTCTGCTTTTTATGGTGTAATCCAGGGGCAAACCGGAAGATCATGGAACTGAATATAGACTTCTTTCATATTGTCAATGAGAACGTTGCCAAAAAGGGCCGTGTACTGATCTCGGAGCCTTTTTTGAAGGACCACTATTTCCGGAGGTCGGTGGTCTACCTGACCGAGCACAATAGTGAGGGTTCCTTTGGATTCGTTCTGAACAAGCCCCTGGAGATCAGCATCCGCGAGATCGTGGATGATTTTCCTGAATCCGGTTTTTCCATTTCCGTAGGGGGGCCGGTAAGCAACAATACGGTACACTTTTTGCATACCCTGGGTGAGGTGGTTCCGGACAGTGTTCCTGTTGCCAGGGGGATCTGGTGGGGAGGCGATTTCGATCATGTCAAGGCACTGGTCGCTTCAGGGAGCGTGGAGCCTCGCCAGCTGAGGTTTTTCCTGGGTTATGCGGGCTGGTCGGCCGGGCAGCTGGATGGCGAACTGGAGGAGCATGCGTGGCTGGTGGGTAATATATCAGCCCAAATGGTCATGACCGGAATGGAAAGTGTATTCTGGAGCGACACACTGGCCCGCTACAACAACAAATACAAAGCCTGGGCCAACTTTCCCGAGGATCCCGGACTGAACTGACTTATCTGATTTTTTCAAGAACCCCCTTCAGGTTACCGTTTGACTTTACAAGGATGGTTTTGAGTCCGGCTGCTTTGCCGGCTTCCATATCCCGCGCAGAATCGCCGATCATCCACGATTGATGCGGGTCGATCCCGTACCGTGCCATGGCTTTCTGGATCAGCAGGGGCTGTGGTTTGCGGCAGAGGCACTTTTCCTGGTCGGTGTGGTGGGGGCAATAGAAAAATTCATCCACTGAGGCACCCTCCTTTTCCAGCAGGCTGTTCAGGTGGAGGTGGAGTGCCTCCACATCCTCCCTGGTGTATTGCCCGCTGCTGATCCCGCCCTGGTTGGTGATCACAAAGAGCATGTACCCTCTCTCTTTCAATACTCCCAGGGTTTCGGTTACCCCGGGATTGATTTCAAGATGCTCCGGTTTCCAGGTGTAATACCGCTTTTTGTTGCTGTTGATCACCCCGTCGCGGTCCAGGAATACCGCTTTTTTCAGTGCATCCATGCCGTCACGTTTTCGATAAAAACACCCAGCAGCCGGGGTTCCAGCAGGATGGGGTAGAGGAAGCCCACCACGGCGCCCCAGAAGTGGGCGGCATGGTTGATGTGTCCCCCTCCGCGCCGGTTCATGTAGCTCGAGTAGAGCAGGTAGAGGACCCCGAATACAATGCCGGGGATGGGCAATACCATGTAGAAGTAGATTTTCTGCAGCGGGGCAAAAAAGATGTAGGTGAAGACCACGGCCGAGACTGCCCCCGATGCGCCTACTGCACTGTAGGTTTCGTCGTTCCGGTAGCGCGAAACGGTGGTGAGTGAGGAGAGGGCGATGGAGGAGACATAGAGCAGCACATAGAAGAAGCTCCCGGAGAAGATCACCTCCTGTTGCTGCAGTCCCCCGAAGATCTTCTCCACCCCGGTCCCGAAGGAGTAAAGCACCAGCATATTGATGGCCAGGTGGACATAGTCGGCATGCAGGAAGGCGTGGGTGAAGATCCTGTAGGACTCTTTCGCGTGTATCACCCTGGGCGGACGGAGGTCGAACCGTTCGAAGAATCCTTCTTTACGGAAAGCCAGCAGGGAGAATCCCACCGTGATGATGACGATGATGGTGGTGATCACTGGTGCAGGATTTTAAATACCAGCTCCTTCATAAGCTCGCCGTCGGGGACCGAGTTGCCCTCGAATCCCTTGGATTTCATATCGTAGGTGCGAAGCAGGGAGATGATGTGTCACCAGCTTCCCGGCCGTATAGCGGTTGGCTGCAGCCAGGTAGTCTTTGGCAAAGAAAGGATGAACCTTCAGAAGGGTGGCCACCCCCTGCTGGGAGCGGTCCTTTGCATAGTGGATCAGCAGCAGTTTGGAGAAGTAGGAGTAGAGTGAGCCGGTGACCAGTGGCAGGGGGTATTTCCGCTCGTTGGCGGCAAAGTGGCGGATGATCCGGTTGGCCCCGACCACATCCCTTTTCCCCAGTGCGTTCTGCAGTTCAAACTGGTTGAAATCCTTGCTGATCCCGATGTTTTTCTCCACATCTGCGGGGGTGATGGTCCGTGCCCGGTTCCCGATGGCGATGATCAGCTTATCGATCTCATTTACGATCCGGGAGAGGTCGCTCCCCAGGAACTCGGCCAGAAGGGCTGCCGCCTTGGGTTCGATGCTGTACTGCCGGCCGGAGGCATATCCCGAAATCCACCCGGGGAGCTGGTTGTCAAACAGTTTTTTGGATTCAAACCAGACTGCATGTTTCTCCAGGGCCCTGAAGACCTTCTTCCTTTTATCGGCACTCTTGTATTTGTAGTTGATCACCAGCAGGGTGGAGGGCTGCGGCTTCTCCACGTAATGGACCAGTTCGTCAAACTCCCTCAGCTCCTGGGCCTCTTTGACCACCACCACCTGGTGGGAGGCCATCATGGGATACCGTTTGGCCGTGTTGATCACCTGGTAGGCATCAAAATCCTTCCCGTACATGATGGTCTGGTTGAAGCTCTGCTCGGCCGCAGTGAGCACGTTGGAGGTGATAAACTCCGTGACCAGGTCGATGTAGTAGGGTTCCTCCCCGAAGAGGAAGTAAATGGGTTTGAAGGACCTCTTCTTCAGGTCGCCGATCAGCTGCTCATAGGTCATTCCCAGTCAAATTTCAGGTGCTTCACGGAGGCTTTGTTCTGGATGATCTCCTGCAACGATTCGATCCCGATCTGCAGGTGCATGGTGGCAAACTTTTCGGTCACCATCTTATCGCTTTTCTGCGTTTTTACCCCGGCCTCGATCATGGGCTGGTCCGATACCAGCAACAGGGCCCCGGTGGGGATTTCATTTGTAAAACCAACGGTGAAAAGGGTGGCTGTCTCCATATCGATGGCCATGCTGCGGACCAGCCTCAGGTAATCCTTGAACTTGTCGTCGTGCTCCCATACCCTTCGGTTGGTGGAAAAAACCGTGCCGGTCCAGTAGTCCCTCCCCATGTCGCGGATCACGTGGGAAACGGCCCTTTGCAGGTTGAAGGCGGGAAGGGCAGGCACTTCGGGGGGAAGGTAGTCGTTGGAGGTTCCGTCGCCACGGATGGCAGCAATGGGAAGGATCAGGTCGCCCAGCTGATTCTTTTTTTTCAGTCCCCCGCATTTACCAAGGAACAAAACGGCATGGGGAGCGATGGCCCCCAGCAGGTCCATGACCGTTGCTGCATTGGCGCTTCCCATTCCGAAATTGATCATTGTAATATCTCCTGCAACCGCTGCCGGCATGGCCACGTTCCGGTCCATTACCGTGGTGTTGTGGCTGTTGGCAAACTGCTCCAGGTAGGCCTGGAAATTGGTCAGGAGCACATACCTTGTAAAATTCTCAATGGGGATTCCGGTATATCGCGGGAGCCAGTTCTCTATGATTTCCTGTTTTGTCTTCATCCGGTTACGACATTCGTGACTATCTTAGGGGAATAAAGATACAGCTTATATGCAGAAACTGAATCTTCCGGAATATGATTTCCAGCAACGCAGCGGGGAGGGAAAACAGTTTATCCTCGATCGAGTTCCGGAAGAAGTATGTGCTTCTGACCCCCGAAGAGGAGGTGAGGCAGCGCTTTGCCCGTTACCTGGCCACAGAGAGGGGATACCCCGTTTCGCTGATCCGGACCGAATACACCCTGCACCTGAACGGGATGGTGCGCCGCTGTGACATCCTGGTGGACAAACCGGCAGGTACCCCTTGCATACTGGTGGAGTGCAAAGCTCCCCGGGTGAAGATCAGCCGGGAGACCTTCGACCAGGCTGCCCGTTATAACATGGTTTTCCGGGTCAGGTACCTGATGGTCACCAACGGACTGAAGCACTACTGTTGCAGGCTTGATTTCCTTTCCCGGAAGGTTGAATTCCTGGAAAACATCCCCGACTACATGGAAATTTAATCCTTCACGCAACGTACCGAATACCCGTTTTGGAATGGTGTACACTCATTGTTCTGGATTGTGAAAGGGGTTCCCTGGATAAGTGTGAACGGGAGTCCCTGTCCCGATGTGCTGGTGCAGGTATCGGCCATCCAGTAGCCGGTCAGTGTACGCTGATCTTCGAAACCGATGATGCCGTCCGGATCAGCCACCGCCGTTCCTGCACCCCGTGCAGTGAATCCAGTGGTATTGGTTCCCGAGGTATTATTGTACCAGTGTTCATTCCCGGTTTCAATGAGACTGCCGGATTGTGCCGCGCCTCCGATGTAGTCAACCAGGGCCCTCTGCTCGTCGAGGGTGGGAAGGCGCCATCCGTCGGGACAGGCCTCAACGGCTGCGGGATAGTTATACAGCACTCCGTATGCATCAAAATTGGGGCTGGATCTGGCCTCATCCAGGTTGAATCCAAAGTAGTTGTATACATAATAGAAGGGATCCGTAGCCGACGAATTATAGGAATTCTTCATCTCCGGCAGCCAGGCCAGGTTTTCGGCCATCCAGACCTGCGGACCGATGTTCACCCATTCATAGGCCCTTTGATCCCTCTGGTCCACGAACATATTCTCTGCCACCAGGGGTTGAAAGCTGACCGGCTCGCCATAGGACCTGCCCGCCTCATTTTCGGCATAGGCGATGTAATAGTAGCGTCCGTACCCCGGAACCTCCAGGTCCACAGTAAACCGGTCGCCCGACAGGGTGGCGGGCTGATCCTGGTAAGCTGTTTCGTCGAAGGGCTCCTCGCCCCAGATCACCCCCGCCCCGGTAATGGTACCCCCCCCGTTATCGGTAATGGTTCCGCCCGCCACAACCCCAAGGGTGGTGATGGAGAGGGGATCGTCGGTCACAACCACAGGCAGTACGGGGTTGATGGTAAAAATCACCGTTGCCGTGGAAATGGCCCCGGGGCCATCGGTGACCTCCACCAGCAATGAGTGGGGTCCAGCATCCATTCCGGCTGTGGAATAACTGTAGGTATAGGGAAAGCCGGTTAAGGATGCAATGCCCATGAAATCAATGAATAATCTGACCCCAAAGGCATCATCTGTATCATCTGTAATCCTGAGCCTGATCTCCATCATGTCGCCCACGGTAAATTGCGATTCATCGTCCGGTGACAATATGGTGACGACCGGGGCCTGGTTTTCCGGCGGTATCGTATTGAATGTGACCAGATCGCCATAGGACCTGCCTTTTTCATTCTCGGCAAAGGCCACCACATATATGGTTTCAGCGGTGAGTTCAGTAAGGGTAATCTGAAAGGAATTACCGGTCAGGGGTACAATTTGCTCGGTATAGCTCGGCATATTGTTTGCTACGGTTCCCCACAGGAAACCCACCCTGCTCACGGGGGTTCCCCCGTCGTTAAGGATTCTTCCTTCAATGACCGCCGAATCGCGCGTGATAATACCGGGTTGCCCGGTTTCAACCACGGCAAGGGATGAAATTAAAAGAAAACCGGAAGCGGCCTCCGCCTCTTTCCCGTCATCGTCGGTGGCCACCACCTTCATGGTGTGGGATCCCACTGTCATATCGGCGGTGGAGACCGAAAAACTATATGGAAAATCTGCGGTGGATGCCATCCCGAAGTCATCCACGTAAAATCTTAATTCCTCGATGGTGCCGTCATCGTCCGAGGCACTGACCCTTACCGTGATGGTCTCGCCTCTTTGAAATTCGGATCCCTCCGCAGGTGAAATGATCTCCACAACGGGGGGAACCAGCTCCGGGATACAGGAGACCAGCAACAGGAGGATGGGAAAGAGAATCTTCTTCATGATTCACGGTTCTTGATACAACCCTAAGATACTAATTTTTTATGCACTGAAGAAGCAGTTCGCTTTCAAACACCGATCCGTTATAGAGCCACTCTTTTTTTTCCCCGGCCAGGGTGAAACCGGCCGACTGGAACAGCCGGAGGCTGGATGGGTTCCCGGCGGCTATGTTGCACCAGAGCTGGTGCAGCCCAAGCACCTGGAAACAGTAACGTTTCAGGGTCTCCAGCGCCTCTCCCGCATATCCTTTCCTGCGGTCTTCCTCTCCGGCGATGAGCACTCCCACTCCCGCGCGCCGGTGGAAAGGGTCGAAATCGAAAAGGTCGATGGCCCCCACGGGCCTTTTCTCCTCCCGGAGTTCGATGATCAGGCGCAGCTGTTTTTGTTCGAAGATATCCTTGCCCGCGTTTTGGAGGTATTGCTTCAGAACGTACCTGGAGTAGGGGACCAGCGTTCCGGAGAGGGGCCATACGGTGGGGTCGTTCTCCCAGAGATAGAGGATTTCAAGGTCCTCGGGTTCCAGTGCCCTGAGGGAGATATGATCATGGTTCAGAATGTCCACCTATTTTTGTTTGTAGGAGACCACCCTGAAGGTTTTGCCTGTGCCCGTATCGGCCCTGAAGGCATCCTCCTTTGAGTTGTAGATGACTTCGATCTCCTCACCGGTTGCCTCATCCACCAGGACAATGGCAAAATCCCTGCTGGCAATTTCCTCCCGGGTATCCACTGCCAGGACCAGCCCGTCGGTGATGAATCCTTCCTTGCCCTGGATCTCGACATACCACAGATCCTCCTCTCCGATGGCCTGGCGGGTGTACCTGGAGTAGAGCCCGCTCAGTCCGTCGTTCAGCGGAACATAATAGGTATCATCGCTGGTGGTGTTGACGGGATACCCGATGTTGACCGGCTGTCCCCAGTTGCCATCGTTATCCATCTCGCACCGGAAGATGTCATACCCCCCCATGTTGAAATGGCCCCTGGAGGCGAAGATAAAGCGCCCTTCGGTGGGTGCGATGTAGGCGCTGGTCTCATCCTCTGTGGTGTTGATGTTCCCACCCATGTTCACAGGGGTGCCCCACTGTCCGTCGGCCTTTTTGTCGGAATACCAGATATCAAGTCCGCCCTCCCCGCCCCGCCGGTCGCTGGCAAAGTAGATCCGGTTGCCGTCGGGACTGAAGGAGGCGTGGACCTCGTTTGAATTGGAGTTGATTTCACCGTATACCGGCTGGGCCGGGCTCCAGTATTTGCCGTCATACTGGCTGTACCAGATATCGGAGTTTCCTTTGGTGGGCCGCAGGGCCAGCAGCAGGGTAGTGCCGTCGGCAGTGAGCCCGGTGGGAAACAGGTTGCCGTCGGAGACGATCTGGGTGGTAATCTCCTCCGGCAGGGACCAGTCATTTTCGCTGCGCGATGACATGAAGACGGCCTGGTAGAGCGGTTTGCTGGTTACCCAGACCATCATTTTTCCATCGGCCGAGATCACCCCGCTGTAATCGGATCTTGCCGTATTGATGGGCTCCTTAAAGTAAAGCGCCCTGAGGTTGAGTTCGGCATCCCGGATGATTTTTGCCCTTTCAACCTGCTCAATGGCCTCTTCGGTGAGCCGCACGTTGTAGTATTTCTCGAAGTTCCTCAGGTTGCTGAATGAATCAAGGGCAATGCGCGCCTCGCTGAGCTGGTTTGTTTTCCGGTAGGCATCGGCCAGGTAGTACCAGCTGTCATGGGGAGCCTGCCTGATGGTGTATTTGCTTTTTTTGTATTTCAGGGTGATCTCTTTCGTAGCCTCCTTAAAGTAGGGGATTGCCTCTTCAGCCATGCCATGAATCTGGTTATAGCACATTCCTAGCAGGTACTTTACATTGGCATTTTCGGGTTCCATGGAGAGAACCTGTTTGAAGAGAAATGAAGCCTCCAGGAAATCCTCCTCCTCGGTATACCAGTAATCGGCCTCGTAAAACAGGAACTCGGCTGTCTGCTCCCCTGGTTGTGACAGCAGGGGGAGGCCTGCTGCACAGAAAAGAAGGAGTGTTGCTATTGTTTTTTTCATCATTCCTGAATTTTCAGATCATCGGGAACCTGGATTTTTTCCATCTCAATGATGACATTTTCTTCAATTGAAACCTTAAACTGCACCCTGCGGTTCAGTTGACGGCCTTCAGGTGCATCCCTGTTATCCCTGGTTCTGTTGATTGCCACGAACTCGTTTTCGCTTTTACCTGCGACATCGAGCCGGTTGACACTGACTCCGGCTGCAACCAGGTAATCGGCCACCGCTTTAGCACGCCTCAGGGAGAGTTGCTGGTTGTATTCAAAACTCCCCACTGCATCGGTATGCCCCTCAACCCCCAGGTGCAGGGTGGGGAAGCGCTTCATCAGGGAGGCTGTTTCATCCAGGGCTGTTTTGGATTGCTCCGTAAGAGCCGACTTGTCAAAATCAAAGAAAACAGGTTTGATCAGGTATTTCTCAGCAGGTTTTACAGGTTCCGGCACTACCACTTCCGGCACCACTACCTCCGGCACCACTACCTCCGGTACTACCACTTCCGGCACCACTACCTCCGGTACCACCACTTCAGCCACCTCTTCAACAGTCTCATCGAAAGGTACAGCGCGGGCGATTTCATCGCGGCCGATGATCTCGAATTTAAACAGGGGATGCTGACCGGGATCGCTTGCCGAGAACAGGTAGGCTGTACCCTCCTCTTTCACACCAAGGGGTGAGAGGGTGAAATCGTCATCCGTGGTGTTCAGGGGATATCCCAGGTTGACAGCTTCACCCCAGCTGCCATCCTCCTGCAGTTCGGAATAGAAAACATCGAATCCCCCGATGGATTGGTGACCCTGTGAGCTGAAATAGATCCTCTTTCCGCTGGGGCTGATCATGGGGGTCTCCTCGTTGAGCACCGTGTTGATGTTTTCACCCAGGTTCACCGGTTCGCTCCAGCTGCCGTCATCCTGCAGGTCGCTGCGGAATATGTCCATCCCTCCCATGGAGGTATTCCGGTTACTGGTGAAGTAGATGGAGCGGCTGTCGGGACTGAAGCTGGCGTTAGATTGATAATACCTGGAGTTGATCGGTTTTCCCAGCGACTGGGCCGGGTTCCACCGGTCGTTCTCATAAACCGACATGTAGATGTTGCTTGAAAATTCATCGGAAACGGCAAACAACATCTTCTTCCCGTCCGAGGAGAGCCCCACCACATCCATGTTGCCTTCGGATACCACGGAAACGTTGATCCCCTCCGGTTTGGACCATGTATCCCCCTGTTTGACCGATACATAGATTCCCCTGAAGAAGGGATTCTGACCCATGTATGCCATGGTCTTCAGGTCGTGCGAAACGACCCGGTTAAAGGTTTTCTGGTGGGTGTAGTTGACCTGGCCCAGGTTTCCGACGGATACTTCGACAGGGTTGTTAATGGCCACCACCGCGTTGGAGCAGGAGGTGATCTGCTGGTTGGCATAGTTACCTTCGATGGTGCCGCTGGTTCCCACATACTCCTCATAAAGACGGTACTGCTCGCAGGCTTTCTCGAATTCCATGTTGATCCTGTAGGCATTTCCCAGCAAAAGGTGTGCATCCACAGGGGCATTGGTCTCCTTCAGTGAGCCCTCAGAATACTTTTCGGAAACAGAACCCACGGCCTTCTCCAGGTAGGGAATGGATTCGGTCTTTCGTCCCTGTATCTGCAAAAGACACATGCCCATGCGGTAGTTGATGTTTGCGTTGTCCTGGTAACCACCTGCGTATACCTTGGTAAAGGTATACAGGGCCTCTTCGTACTCCTCTGCCGCGATAAAGAACTCACCGTCGGCAAAGTCCTGTTTGACATCCTGACCGGCGACTATCGTGGTAAGCAGGATCACAGACAGCATCAGGAAGGATCTTCTCATTTCAGGATGGATTAATGTGTTTATTACAAATTTAAAAATTTAATTGACAGCACCATATATTTGCTGCGAACCAGTTTAATCTTCCTTTTTTCGCCGCCTGATGAACAGCAGAATAAAGAGCAGCAGCAGTGAGCCAAGCCCGACCCCCAGGATCACGGGGAATATGCCTTTGCGCTCTTTGCTCCGGCCGTCACCGGTGGATGAAGCTTCGGGTGTTTCGGGTGTTTCGGGTTCGGCAACCTGAACTGTATCCTGCTCCCCGGTATCGGCAGTTTCAGCCTCAGAGGTTTCCAGGGGTTCCTGGGCCACCACCTCGTTTTTGCGCTCTTTGCGCGGCTTTACCGGTTTGGGTTCCATGCCATTTACGACCAGGCTGTTACGATGGATGTTCCCATCGCTGTCGGTCATCTCCAGCTCAACCAGGTTGACTCCCAATAGCGGGACAATCTCAAGCTCCGCCCGGCGCTTATCCACCTGGATGGTGTCGGTTCTGACAAGGACAGAGTCATGGGTTACCTTCATGACCAGGGTGGATCCCTTCTCCACTTTCACGGGAATAATCAGCGGGACTCCCACAGTGCCTTCATAGGCGGTCTCTTTCAGCTCAATGGCACTCTCTTCGCCCTCAAATACAAGGGGCTCCTTTTCAACCGGCTCCAGCAGAAGGGCCTGTTTAAGGATAATCCCCTTTTTGTTCGAACCCTTTGTAATGCTCAGGGGTGTGATCAGATCCTCGTACCCTTTCCCTGTTAGGAGCAGTTTATAATCTCCCTGGGGGAGGTTGAGGGTAAAGGCCCCCGATGGGTCAATGGGAATGCTGTATTTGAGGGTATCGCCGGTTTCGGGATCAATCAAAAACATCTCCAGGGTAGTCAGGTCGGATTTTCCGTCACTGGTGCGGACAAACCCGGTTACCATGTACATACGCGGGTTGTTGACCGAATAGATGTCCATGTAGAAGAGGTCGTACCGGGTGGATCCCGACGAAGGGATCCGTGACTGGTATCCCCCGTTCCCGTTTTCCACGGGAAGGAAAAAGAGATCGTCGCCTGTGCTGTTAATGGGGTACCCGAGGTTGACCGGCTCTCCCCACGAACCGTCGTCGTTGCGGGTGGAGTAGAAGATATCGTATCCGCCCATGTTGAAGTGGCCGAAGGAGCTGAAATAGAGCCTGGTGCCGTCGCTGGTGATGAAAGGGGTATCTTCGTTATAACGGGTGTTGACGGTGGAACCCAGGTTTTCGGGCTCGCCCCACTTCCCGTCGGGCAAACGGCCGGAGCGGTAGATATCGAGCCCGCCCAGCGAACCTTTCCGGTTACTTGTGAAATAGAGGCTCTCCCCGTCTTTTGAAAAAGAGGCATGCGACTCGTAATATTTGGTGGAGACGGGCTCACCCAGTTTTTCGGCGGGCGACCAGAAACCATCCGCATAACGGCTGGTATAGAGATTGCCGATGAGCCCATCGTCATAATAAAGCAGCATCTCGGTGCCCTCGTGGTTCAGGGCTACCGGGTAGACATTCATATCGAACCCCAGCATGGAGGTGATCGACATGGGAAGGGTCCACTCGCCATCCACCTTTTCAATGAAAAGCGCTTCGTCGAAGAAGGGCTGTTTAGTAATAAATGCCATCCTTTCGCCATTCCCGGAAACGACCGGGTTGGTCTCGGAATAGCGGGTATTGATCGTCGTTCCCAGGGGGTGAAGGTCAATGTCCACCGGCATTGTCATCAGCCTTTTCGCATTTTCGCAGGCCTTGATCTGTGCCTTCACAAGCTCATCATCGTAAACCTCCGGGTCCATGATCTTCAGGAACTCCCGGAACGATTCAATGGCAGGGTCAAGCATTTCGTTCACAAGGTAGGCACTCCCCAGGTAATAAAGCACATCGGCCGGGGCGGTCCGCTCCTTGAAGCTTCCCTCCTTGTACTGGGGATTTATATTTTTGCTGGCCTCCTGCAGGTACCCGATGGACTCCTTTTTACGGAAAGGGTCGTGGAGCAGGCAGATTCCGATCTTGTACTTCAGGTTGTCATTGGAAGGGTCCCACTTCAGCAGCTTCTGGTAGATGGCTTCTGCTTCACTGTAATCCTCGAACAGGAGCCACGATTCGGCATTTGTGAAATCGTTCCGCGAGGAGTCTCTCTGGGCGCTGACAAATCCGGGAAAGAGGAAAGATACAAGGAGGGACAAAAAAAGGAATCTTCTCATATGACAGCAGTTTTGATAAAATTAACGATTTCTGCCGTTATATTTCCCTGAAACTCCGTGTGATTATTAACAGGTCGCTGAACACGCGGTAATCTTTGGCATACACCACGTTGATCTCCTTGATCCGGTCGGGCGACAAGCTCTTTTCCTTTCGCCGGCCGGCAGGATCCAGGATCCCCTTTTTCAGCTTCGGAAGTCCGTCCAGCCCGGGTCCGCCGGGCCCGAGATAACCCACCCAGGTTCGCGTCCCCGCAAGAACCATGAAGAGGTTCAGCAGGCTCCGGAATTTCCCCCTTGTAAACAGGATCCAGAAGGGAAATGTGAAAAGCAGCAGCAGGGAGACGATCACATCAAAGAGTCTTTTGTTTCGCCGGTTGGACTCTTTCCCAATGGAGTTGAAGTGAATTGTATAAAGGTCACCCGCCGTATTGATCGAATTGGATCCGATGATGGAAAGGCTCTCGGGCGGGGCAATTTTGAAATCGGTTGAGGTTCCGATGAGCCTGGTCATGATCCCGATAATCACCTGCGAAGAGAGGTCCTTGGCACAAAAGACAATTTCATTCACCTTATGGATGGCGGTGATCTCATCGATCTGTTCGATGTGCCCAAGTGCACCCGGCTCATGCTCCAGCGGGGAGGGCGATACATACCCGATGATATCTGGTTTGGCCTGGGTATCGCGGAGCAGGTCGCTGACCCGTTTCAGCTCTTCGCCCTTTCCCACGATCACCATTCGTTTCTGTTTATTCAGATCGACCTGGTAATCTGCAATACCCAGCATGTGAAGCACCACCCGCAGTCCCATTGTGCTGAGGATGGCCCAGGCAGATCCCATGAAAATCAGTGCACGGGAGAACCTCCAGTCCAGCGGAAGCAGGCCGTAGATGACCAGGATCACCAGTGTTCCGGCCAGGTGCCCCCTGAGAAAGGAGAGGGGTTTAACCGGCCTGTCATATCCCCCGGAGTAGTAGATGGAGATGAGCCAGACCAGGATATAACCGGGGACCACCACATGCAGGAAGAGGGGCGGGTAGTACCCCGGGATGTTGAACCTGACCTGCTCCCAGAAGGGGAGTGCAAAAAGGTAACCCAGGAAGATCAGCGCCGCATCCAGCAGGGGGCGGTATATCTTTTTAATGAACCTCCGGCCCACCGACAGTGCCGCCCTGAAATAGATGGCCATGTTGATCAGGATCCTGAATGTGCGCGCTTTCCGGGTGGTGAAGTGTTTCCCGGCAAAGATGATCATCGCCTGGTAAAACATCTTCACATAATTGAGGCTCCCCTTTTTGGTGCTCTCCCCCTTGTAGTGAATGATTGTGGTGCCGGGATGATAATAGTTGTGATATCCCGCCCGGGTGATCCGGTAGGAGAGGTCGATATCCTCTCCGTACATGAAAAAGGTCTCATCGAGCAGACCGGTCTTATCCAGTGTCTCCCTTCGCAGGAACATGAAGGCACCTGCCAGCACATCCACCTGGTGCGTCTCTTTGTTGTCGAGGTACCCCAGGTGGTATTTCCCGAATCGTTTTGAGGCGGGGAAGAGTGCAGAGAGACCGAACATCTTGTAAAAGGAGACCATGGGCGTCGGGAGGGAGCGTTTGGATTCGGGAAGGAAGACCCCTTTCCCATCGATCATTTTTACCCCCATGGCCCCGGCATCGGGATGTTTGTCCATGAAGGCAATGCACGTTCGGAAGGTATTCTCTTCCACCACTGTATCGGGGTTGAGCAGCAGTACATACCTGCCGGCCGACTCCCTGATGGCCTGGTTGTTGGCCCTGCTGAATCCCACGTTCTCCCGGTTGGCGATCAGCCTGACCCATGGAAATTTGGTCCGGATCTCCTCCACCGAGCCATCCACCGAGTTGTTGTCCACCACAAACACCTCGGCATCGATCTGGGCCATGGCCTCCTTCACGGCATGCAGGCATTGCTCGAGAAAGTGTTTGACATTGTAGTTGACGATGATGACGGACAGCTCCATGGTCAGAGGCTTGTTTAAAGGATTTCCAGTTCGACCTGGTTGCGCAGCAGGTCCTGCATATCCTCCCTTTTGCGGATCAGGTAATCCTTCCCCTTGTGCACCAGGACCTCGGCGGGCCTGAACCTGGAGTTGTAGTTGGAGGACATGGCATAGCAGTAAGCCCCGGCGTTTTTAAACAGCAGGTAGTCCCCTGCCGCAGCCTCGGTGATTTTCCGGTTCCACCCGAAGGTGTCGGTTTCGCAGATATAGCCCACCACCGTGTAGATCCTGGTCTTTCCTTCGGGTTTGCTGATGTTGATGATTTCGTGGTAGGCGTCGTAGAACATCGGCCTGATCAGGTGGTTGAGCCCGGTATCCAGCCCGGCAAAGACCGTTGCGGTGGTCTGCTTGATGACATTCACCCGTGCCACAAACGATCCGGCTTCGCTCACAAGGAATTTCCCGGGTTCAAAGACCAGGGTCAGCTCCCTGCCATAGGTTTTGCAGAACTGGTTGAACCTTTCCGTGAGATCCTTCCCCAGGGTCTCCACATCGGTGAATATATCATCGGCCTTGTAGGGGACCTTGAACCCGCTTCCCAGGTCGATGTAGTCCAGGTCCCTGAACTGCGCAGCAGTCTGGAACATGATCTCGGTGGCACGGAGAAAGACCTCCACATCGACGATGTCGGACCCGGTGTGCATGTGTATCCCTTCGATCTTCATATGGTTGGTCTCCACGATGCGGTGAACGTGGGGCATCTGGTAAATGGAGATGCCGAATTTAGAATCGATGTGGCCGGTGGAGATCTTGTGGTTCCCTCCGGCAAGGACGTGGGGGTTGATGCGAACGCAGATTGGGATTCCGGCCCCGTATTTCACGCCAAACTCCTCGAGGATCGAAATGTTGTCGATGTTGATGCGCACCCCCAGCTCCACGGCCTCTTCGATCTCCTCGATGGAGACACAGTTTGGCGTATAGAGGATATCCCTGGGATCAAACCCGGCTTTGAGTCCCAGTTCGACCTCCTGCACCGATACGGCATCCAGTCCCGATCCCAGCGATTTGAAGAGCTTCAGCACGTTGATATTGGTGAGGGCCTTGCAGGCGTAATTGATCTTTACCCTTGTGTTTTTAAAGGCGCCGGTGATCTGTTTATACTGGCGGATCATGACAGCGCTGTCGTATATATAAAGCGGTGATCCGTACTTTTCGGCCAGGCCGGTTACCGGGATCCCGTCGATCAGGTATTGGTTCTTTTTAAATTCCATGGGTTCAAATTACTTCATTTTTTTAAATGTATCCTCAAAGGCGGTGCGGTTCAGGATCGATCTTCCCAGGGTCACCTCGTCGGCATACTCCAGGTCGTCTCCGATGGCCACACCCCGCGCGAGGGTGGTGATTGTTACCGGGAAATCCTTCAGCCGGCGGTAGATGTAGAAATTGGTGGTGTCGCCCTCCATGGTGGTGCTCAGGGCAAGGATGATCTCGCCGACGCTCCCGCTTTTTACCTTCTCCTCCAGGGAGTCGAGGGTGAGGTCGGCCGGGCCTACGCCGTCCATGGGCGAGATGATGCCTCCCAGCACATGGTAAATCCCCGAATACTGTTGTGTGTTCTCCACCGACATCACATCCCGGATCGACTCCACCACGCAGATGGTCTGTTTGTCGCGGTAAGGATCGGCACAGATGTTGCATAGCTCCGTATCGGAGATGTTGTGACACGAACGGCAGCTCCTGATCTCGGTTTTCATCCGGAGGATTGTGTTTCCGAAATGTTCCACCGTCTTATTTTCCTGTTTCAGAAGGTGCAATACAAGCCTGAGGGCGGTTTTTCTTCCGATCCCGGGGAGCGTGGCGAACTCTTCCACGGCCTCTTCAAGCAGTCTGGATGAATAGTTTTGCTGCATCGTGTTATAAAAGGAGAGATCAAAAATAGCAACAAATATTTTCTTCATCTCAGCAAATTGATCAAATTTGACACGGTTTTGAATAAAGCAGATGTCATCCACACTGATCTTATCCATTATTGCTGCCTATTTCCTGCTGCTGCTGGGTATCTCCTGGATATCCGGAAGGGGGGCGGGGAATGACTCTTTTTTCCTGGGTGACCGGAAATCGCCCTGGCTTGTGGTGGCCTTCGGGATGATCGGGGCCTCCCTTTCGGGGGTTACCTTTGTCTCGGTTCCCGGTTGGGTGGTATCGAGTCAGTTCACCTATATGCAGATGGTACTGGGTTACCTGGCGGGGTACGTGGTGATTGCCCAGGTGCTGTTGCCGCTCTACTACCGGATGAAGCTGACCAGCATCTACGGTTACCTGGACCAGCGGTTCGGACGATCCTCATACAAAACCGGGGCCTCTTTTTTCCTGCTTTCACGCACCATCGGGGCCTCTTTCAGGTTGTTCCTCATGGCCAGCGTACTTCATTCCACCGTTTTCCAGGAATGGAACATCCCGTTCTATATGACTGTAATTGTAACCATTGCGCTGATCTGGCTCTATACCTTCCGGGGCGGGATCCGGACCATTATCTGGACCGATATCCTGCAAACATTTTGTATGCTCGCTGCCGTGGTGGCTTCCATCCTCCTGATCACCCGCTCCATGGACCTTTCCATGGGGGAGATGATTCGCCGGGTGGCCGGCAGCGACTCATCCCGGATCTGGGTCTGGGATGGATGGCAGAGCGAGAACCACCTCATCAAACATTTTCTGAGCGGGGCCTTTATCGCCATTGTGATGACGGGACTGGACCAGGATATGATGCAGAAGAATCTGAGCTGCAGGAATATCCGTGATGCCAAAAAGAACATCTACCTCATGAGTTTCTCGCTTGTCCCGGTCAACCTCCTGTTCCTCTTCCTGGGGGCTGTACTGATCCAGTTTGCATCGCATGCCGGGATTGCCGTACCCGGGTCGACCGATGACCTTTTTCCGCTTATTGCCACGGGCGGAACCCTTCCCCAGGTGGTGGGGATCTTTTTTATCGTGGGACTGCTGGCTGCGGCCTATTCCAGTGCCGATTCGGCCCTCACGGCACTGACCACCTCCTTCACGGTGGATATCCTGGATGGACGGCGCATGGAGGAGCGGCAACTGACCCGGACCCGCCGGTGGGTTCACCTGGGCATCTCGGTGGTACTGGGCATTGTGATCATGCTATTCAGGGCCATCCAGGATGAGAATGTGATCTCCGCCATCTTCCGTGTGGCCGGCTACACCTACGGCCCCCTACTGGGACTTTATGCTTTTGGCCTCTTCACCCGCCGGCAGCCGCGCGACCGCCTGGTGCCGCTGCTGGCCATCCTCTCGCCCCTTTTTTCCTTCCTTTTAGGCCGCTACTCGGCCGAACTGTTCAACGGTTACAAATTCGGGTTCGAACTGCTGATTGTCAACGGCGCCATCATGTTCGCAGGGTTATTGCTGACAAGCCGGAGTGGTTTGAAAAGTGTTCAAAATACACTTTAAAATCTCAATAACAGAGACAAGTCATTGCTTATTAACTGTTAGTCAAATAGATTCCAATTAGCCGGAGTGGGTAAGGGGGATTTGTTAAATTTAACATTTAATTAACAACCCGGACCAATTTGTGATGAGTAGCAGGTATGATTTCGGCGATTGTCGAATTGGGAAAATTCACCTTCAATTTTCCCGAGTGGGTTATCATCTGCCTTGGTTTCCTGCTGGCCTTCACAATTACCTATACAGTGATTCCATCCATCGTGACGGTTTCAAATGTGAAGTCCCTATGCGATAAACCCGGTGAGAGAAAGTCCCATAAATCTGCCATCCCTACACTGGGAGGAAGCGCTGTATTTATTGGAATGATCATACCGGTTTGCCTTTTTGGAGATACCGGGTTCGATCACTATTTTAAATACTTCTTTGCCGGACTTTTGATCCTTTTCTTCATTGGGATCAAAGATGATATACTGGTGATCAGTGCTTCAAAGAAGTTGCTGGCAGAGGTTTTTGCGATCTCACTGATTGTAGTCATGGGAAATATACGCCTGACAAGTTTCCACGGATTCTTAGGGATCCATGAAATCCCCTATATGGTCAGTGTCCTCTTTACAATTTTTATGTTTATTGTGATTATCAATGGGTTTAATCTGATTGACGGAATCGACGGCCTTGCTTCCGGCATAGGAATTTTTACCTTATCCTGCCTGGGGGTCTGGTTTTTTCTTTTGGAGGATTACTCCTATGCGGCTTTTTGCTTCTCCACCTCAGGCGCCCTGGTTGCATTTTTCCGCTTCAATGTTTTCGGCAGGCTGAATAAGATTTTTCTTGGTGATACGGGTTCCCTGATCATTGGCATGGTACTCTCGGTTTTCATTGTTCTGTTTCTTGAAAGCAGCCTTGTCAACCCGCTGGGAGATATTTACATCTCGGCGCCGGCCATTGCCTTTGGACTGCTTATTATACCTTTGATTGATACTTTAAGGGTGTTTACACTTCGTATTTTGGCAGGGAGATCGCCTTTTACTGCGGATCGTTTTCATACCCACCACCAGCTATTATCCCTGGGATTGTCCCATTTACACTCTACGCTGATCCTCATTGGATTAAACCTGTTGATTCTGGTTCTGACAATCATTTTCAGGCATTTGGGAAACATAAAGTTATTATTAATGGTTCTTTCCGTGGCAACGTTAGCAACCTCCAGTACCCGGGATGATTATAAGGCACAGACAGGAAAGGAATTGATGAAGCAACTGGATGTTTTTGGCGCCGGCACCTGGATGGTACCACGTACTATTATCAATAAATTTGCAAATCTGAAGGAATATCGAAAAGTAAGCAGGACTGAAAACTTGAATCCGGTAATCCCTTCAAAGGGAATTCTGTCCAAAAAATCAACGGATCAGAATCGGATATCCTTGAGCAAGTGGATACAGAAGTCTTCCCGGATTAATGAAGGTTTGTCCTCACTTTTTTTTTGAATCTTTGTTCCTGACGAGCATGTCTCTCTTTGGACAGTCAGCTTTCCGCATATTGCCCTATTTACAGAACCCCGCTCAAGATGCGATTACGGTGATCTGGTTTTCCGAGGAAAAAAACCCTGGAGTTTTGACCTACGGGAAGATGGATACTGACGGGTTATTGTTTACCAGCCGCAGATCAGGTTTAACCAACGGCCTCCACAATCAGTTTCCGGGCTTTGCTGAGAGCCCTGTCTATCCCGGCGGGGTTTTTGCCGCCGGCTGTGGCGAAGAAGGGCTGACCGCCGCCGCCGCCCTGGATCTCAACGGAGACCTCGCGGATCATTGAAGAGGCGTTCAGACCGGTATCCCGGATCAGCGAATCGGAAAGCATGATGGAGAGATGGGCTTTCCCCCCGATTTCGGTACCAAGGATCAGGCTGATATTGGGGAACCGGGAGCGTACCTGGAAGGAGAGGTCCCTGAGGTGGGCAGGATTGTCGAGGTCTACCCTGGAAACGATTACCCCGTGATCGCCGATGTGTTCCAGCTTTTGTTCAAGGTTTCGGGCAATCACGCCCAGCATGTTATGCTGAAATTGCTCCACCTGCTTCGCCAGTTTGCTGTTCTCCTCCAGGGCGCCTTTAACTGCCTTTACAAGGTCTTTCTGATTTTCGAAGGTGGATGCAATCTGCCGCATCATGTCCATGTTTTCGTCGATGTAGCGCTCGGCAATCTCCCCGGTAAAAGCCTCGATCCGCCTGATCCCGGCAGCGATGGAGGATTCCCTGAAGATCCTGAATACCCCGATCTGCCCGGTGGCCTTCACGTGGGTTCCCCCGCACAGCTCCACCGATTCGCCGAAGCGGATCACCCTTACCGCATCGCCGTACTTCTCCCCGAAAAGTGCCATGGCGCCCATCCGGAGCGCTTTTGTCATGGGTAGTGAGCGGTGCTCCTCCATTTCGCTGTTCTGCCGGATCATCCGGTTCACCCGGTGTTCCACCTCGCGGATCTCCTCATCGGTCATCTTTTGAAAGTGGCTGAAATCGAAGCGCAGGTACTCGGGTTCCACAAGGGAGCCTTTTTGCTCCACATGTTTCCCGAGGACCTCCCGCAGGGCATTGTGCATCAGGTGTGTGGCCGTGTGGCTGTTGGCCGTTTTGATGCGGCGCTCCGTATCCACCACTGCATGAAAAGTTGCGCCGGGGTCGGAGGGGAGTTGCTTTGCGATGTGGATGATCAGTTCATTCTCCTTTTTCGTATCGATGATTTCTGTCCTCTCTCCCCCGGCTTCGATAAAGCCCCGGTCGCCGACCTGGCCGCCGCTCTCGGCATAGAAAGGTGTGAGGTTAAAGACCAGGTGGTAAACCTCCTTCTGTTGGGCCACCACTTTGCGGTAGCGGGTGATCCTGATGTCGGTGGTGAGCCGGTCGTAACCCACAAACTCCCCGTGGTCACCGGCCAGGAGCTCGACCCAGTCGCCCGATTCGGTCGCAGCGGCCTTTTTGGAGCGATTCTTCTGCGCATCCATTTCAATGCGGAACTCCTCCCGGTTCACCCTCATCCCCTTTTCGGAGAGGATCAGCTCGGTGAGATCGAGTGGAAACCCAAAGGTATCGTAAAGCGAGAAGGCCTCCTTACCGGAAATCTCCCTGCTCTCCGATCTGCCGGCCTTCTCCACAAGGTCGTCCAGCAGGCGCATGCCCGTTTCGAGGGTGGAGAGGAAGGATTGTTCCTCCTCCCGGATCACTTTCTGAATCAGCTCCTGCTGGGCCTGCAGTTCGGGGAAGCTCTCCCCCATGGTGGAAGCCAGAACGGGGACCAGCTTATTGATAAAGGGCTCCTTCTGACCGAGGTATGTATATCCATAGCGGACGGCACGCCGGAGGATCCTGCGGATGACGTAGCCGGCCTTGTTGTTGGAGGGCAGCTGTCCGTCGGCAATGGAGAACGAGATGGCCCTCAGGTGGTCGGCCACCACCCTCATGGCCACATCGGGCATTGGATCATTGCCGTAAAGGTGTCCGGTGTTTTTTGCAAGGGTGCTGATGATGGTCTGGAAGAGGTCGGTGTCGTAATTGGATTTTTTACCCTGCAGGGCCATACAGAGCCTTTCGAATCCCATTCCTGTATCCACATGCTTCTCGGGAAGGGTGTCGAGCTGACCGTTGGCTTTCCGGTTGTACTGGATGAAGACCAGGTTCCAGATCTCGATCACCAGCGGATGACCGCTGTTGACAAGTTTGGCGCCCCCCACCTTTTTACGGTCCTGCTCATCCCGCAGGTCGATGTGGATCTCGGAGCAGGGACCGCAGGGGCCGGTTTCGCCCATCTCCCAGAAATTATCTTTTTTTGATCCGTCGAGGATCTGCCGGGGGGAGAGTAATGTACCCCATATTCCGGCTGCCTCCAGGTCCCTTTCCACCCCATCTTTCTCATCGCCTTCGAAAACGGTGACGTAGATACGACCCGGGTCCAGCTTCATGTGTACGGTTAAAAATTCCCAGGCCCACCGGATGGCCTCCTCCTTAAAGTAATCACCGAAGGACCAGTTCCCCAGCATTTCGAACATTGTGTGGTGGTAGGTGTCGTGTCCCACCTCCTCCAGGTCGTTGTGCTTCCCTGTAACCCGCAGGCACTTCTGGGTGTTGGTAACCCGTCTCGAATCGGGTTTCCGGTTCCCAAGGAAGATGTCCTTGAACGGGTTCATTCCCGCATTTGTGAACATCAGGGTGGGGTCGTTCTTTAATACCATGGGGGCAGACGGGACAACCTGGTGATTTTTGTCCTTAAAATAGCTTAAAAAGGCTGCTCGTATCTCTTGGGAAGTCATTGGTCAAAATTATTTTTTACCGGCAAAACGTAACCCGGAGGGAGAAGTTACGTTAAAATGCCTTAGAGGAGCAAAAATAATTTTTTTTATATTTATGCGATTGGAATGATGAATATATTTGCCAAAAGATATTTTTTCAACCCCGAAACACTTCGTGTAGAGCCTGTCAGGTTTTCCAGGAGACAGTGGATCCGGTTTTCCCTGTTTTTTGGTTTTGGCCTGGTTGCACTGGCCGTACTGATGCGGTTTGGATTTGAAAGGTATAGTCCGACTCCAAGGCAAATCATTTATGAACAGGAGAATGCTCAGCTGCGATCTGAATATCTGGCACTTAACAACAACCTTCAGCTGGTGGAATCGCAGCTTTCGGAACTGCGCAACCGGGATGACGGGTTTTACCGCTCCATCCTGAGTCTTGAGCCGGTTCCATCTACAATCAGGGATGCGGGTACGGGAGGTTCGGATTCGTACAACCTCTTCACGAATATCCGGGAACCGGGACTTGTCAGTAATGTTTCTCAGCGGATCGATAAGATTTCGAGCCGGCAGCTGATCCAGACAAGCAGCCTGGAGAGTGTCTATCAGGAGGCGGTCAGCAACCAGAAATTCCTGGCCTGCAAGCCCTCCATCAATCCCATCTCCCCTGCCGATCCGTTCTGGATCACTTCATCCTTCGGCTACCGAAGGGATCCCTTTACCGGACTGCGTGCATCTCACCATGGACTCGACCTGGCCGGACCGTTAGGGCTGGATATTCATGCCACCGGCGATGGAACCGTGGTGACGGCCCATTTCAGCCGCCAGGGTTATGGTAAAGAGGTTGTGGTGAATCATGGATTCGGGTATATCACAAGATATGCACACATGAAGGAGATCCTGGTAAAACCGGGTCAAAAGCTCAAAAGAGGTGAAGTGCTGGGTAAAATGGGCAGTACCGGACGTTCGACCGGACCCCACCTTCATTACGAAGTGTGTAAAAATGGTCACCCTGTGGATCCCATGTATTTTTTCTTCGAGAACCTCACTCCGGGGGAGTATACACTCCTTGCCATGAAAGCATCCGGTGCCGCCGGTTCATATCAGCCTCAGTCCTACAGCCAGAAATAGTTAAGATTTATTTGCTATTTTCGCGGAAAGTTTTGCTGAATGGCGAAATCGCAATTCAAATTCAACCCCGAGGAACTCAATTATAACAGCCTGGACAAGAGTCTGGGTGTACGCATCTGGCGTGTGGTGATCTACGGGTTTGCAGTGTTGGTAATAGCTGTGCTGCTGAATGTGGTCTATTCTCTCTTTTTTGACACCCCCAGGGAGCGGCAGATCAGAAGGGAGAATGATATTCTGCAGCAACAGTTTCAGGAGCTCAGTGAGAGAAAAAGCCGGGTGGATACGGTGATGCAGGAGATCCAGCGGATCGACAGGGATATTTACCGGGTCATTTTTGATGCCGAGCCGGTGCAAACGGAAACATTTCCGCGTTCGGGGATGACTTTCCAGAACCTGCTTCAGTCTTCCACAAAAGATGTGGTCTACTATACGGCCAGCAAGTCGGATTCACTGATGCAACACAACCGGGAGACAGCCCTCCTGTTCGACGTATTGATGATCAGGGGCGAAAACCGGAAGGAGATGCTGGCGGTCATTCCTGCCATTCAGCCCATCAGAAACCCTGACCTCTCCCTGATTGCATCGGGTTTCGGGCACCGCATTCATCCCATCTATAAAATCATGAAGATGCATACCGGAATCGATTTTTCGGCTCCCGTGGGAACACCTGTGATGGCTACGGGGAGCGGGACGGTGGAAAGTGTGACGCGATCGGCCCGGGGACTGGGTAACCGGATCGTGATCGATCACGGTTATGGTTACAAAACCCTTTATGCATGCATGGACCAGTTACAGGTCCGCACCGGCAGCACCGTGAAGCGGGGGGAGGTGATCGGCACGGTGGGGGAGTCGGGTCTGAGCGTGGCACCACATCTTCATTACGAGGTTCAGCTGAACGGAGAGCCGGTGAACCCCATTAACTTTTTTTTCCTGGAACTCACCCCCCAGCAATATGACCAGGTAATCCTCACCTCCATCCTGTCGGGACAATCCTTTGATTAATCACTCTTTTTTGTATATTGCAACTGAATGGACCGATTCAAGTTTAACCCCACGACCCTTTCATACCAGAGGATTCAACCCTCAGGTAAACAAAAATTCCTTCAATTTCTGCTTTTTGCAGGGCTTTCTTTCATGGGGGCATTCTCCATCGTTATGTTGCGCGATTCTTATGCGAAATCGCCTCGTGCAGAGTCACTTATTGCACGGCAGCAGGAGGTTGTTTATAAGATGGAACTGATGAACAGGGATGTGGGACAGCTGGAGAAGGCGCTGAACCATATTGCCCACAACGATGATCAGATCTACAGGGTTTATTTTGAGCAGGATCCATGGCCGGCCACACAGCGGATGGCAGGTGTAGGCGGTTCAGAAAAATATGCCTTCCTGAGAGATTATCAACATTCTGATCTGCTTATCACAGACCAATCTCAATATCGACCTGCTCGAACGCAAACTTGTGGTTCAGTCCACCTCCTTCGATGAGGTGATTGAGATGGCAAGGACCAAGGAGGGGAGGCTGGCTGCCAGGCCTGCCATTCAACCCATCAGTCAGAAGGACCTGACCCGCTTCGGTTCCTCATTCGGCATGCGGTATCACCCCATCCTTAAGGTAGTCAGACCCCATACAGGGATCGATCTTTCGGCCCCGCAGGGAACCCCTATCTATGCAACTGCCGATGGCAAGGTGCTTGAAGCGGGCTACTCGGCCGGTGGATTTGGAAAGAAGGTTCTGGTTGACCATGGTTTTGGTTACAGAACATTGTATGGTCACTGCAGCGAGGTGCTTGTAAATCCGGGGCAGTTGGTAAAAAGGGGTGAGGTGATCGCAAAGGTTGGAAACACGGGACTTTCCAAGGCTCCCCATCTTCATTACGAGGTCCACATCAATGGCCGTCCGGTGGATCCCGTTAACTATTATGCAAACAACCTTTCACCGGAGGAGTACGACCAGATGATCGGATTGCTCTCCCAGGCCGACCCCTCTTTCGATATTAATTGATTTTTCCCTGACCCGAATGTATAAGCTCTTTGCCGGGTTCCTGCTGTTCGCCTCTGTCACACTGCAGGCCCAGGATACCCTTGTAACCTCCACCCTTTTCCTTGGGGATACCATTGAGGTGACCAGGGAGGCGCTGCCGGATACGCTGCCGGATACGCTGCCTGATCCGGCGAGGGGAAAGATCCTGTATTGTCCGGGGCCCATTCCCTTTGTTTTGAATGTGGCCCCTTTTTCAATGATGGTTTCCATCGATAGTGCATCTGCACCACCGGAGCTTTTACCACTTCGGTTGTGGAAGGATACCCTTTGTATCATCGGAACCGGTGATATCATGCTGGGCACAAATTACCCTTCGGCCATTTACCTTCCCCCGGGAGAGGATTGTTCTCCCCTGTTAAGACCTGTGCACCCTGTTCTTCAGTCGGGCGACCTTCTTTTCGGAAACCTGGAAGGGGGGTTCGGAGATGGGGAAGGGACCCCAAAAGGTTGCAAGGATACCACCAGTTGTTATGTGTTTCGCATGCCCGGACATTTTGCCGGCTGCCTGGTGGAGGCCGGGTATGATGTGCTGAGTGTCGCCAATAACCATGTCAATGATTTCGGCCCGAAGGGAAGGGAGTCCACCGCCCGGCTGCTCGATTCGGTGGGGATTGCCTACGCAGGCTTTGAGACCCATCCCTGGACCATTTTTGAAAAGGAAGGGGTGACCTACGGATTTGCTGCATTTGCACCCAACAAGGGGACCATGGATATGAAGGATTACCGGGGAGCTGCCAGGATTACAGCCATGCTTGACTCACTGACCGATGTGGTGATCATCTCATTTCATGGCGGCGCCGAGGGTAAGGATCACCAGCATGTGGTAAGGGGCGACGAGGAGTACCTGGGGCAGAACCGGGGCAGTGTCCACCGTTTTGCGCACGATGTGGTGGATGCAGGGGCCGACGTGGTATTCGGCCACGGTCCCCATGTTACGCGGGCCCTGGAACTGTACAATGACCGGCTCATCTGTTACAGCCTTGGGAATTTTGCCACCTACAGGCGCTTTAACCTGTCGGGGCCCAACGGAATAGCCCCCATCGTGAAGGTAAATGTGAACAGGGAGGGCGTTTTCCTGTCGGGTGAGGTGATCCCTGTTTACCAGCCGGGAGAAGGTGGCCCTAGGCCCGATGCGCAGAAGCGGGCCATTCATAAGATCATCGAACTAAGTCTGGCCGATTTCCCCGGGCAGCCGCTTGTTATTGGTGTGGATGGCTCTCTTTCAGTGAAATAAGGATAGCCAGAGTTTGATTTCCGGCGCCTTTTTGCTAAATTGAAACCAATTACCTGAAATTCCGGAGTATGCCGTACAAGGAGACAAAAGTCGAGAAGCTCTATTACACCATAGGGGAGGTGGCGAGCATGTTCAAAGTAAATACTTCGCTGATCCGTTTCTGGGAGAAGGAGTTTGACATCATCAAACCCAAGAAGAACAAGAAGGGAAACCGTCTTTTCACACAGAAGGACATTGATAACTTTCACATCATTTTCCACCTTGTGAAGGAGCGGGGGATGACCCTTAAGGGCGCCAAAATGAAGATGAAGGAGAACAAGGATGATACGGAACACAACTTTGAGATTATAAAATCTCTTGAGAATATCAGGGAGTTGCTCATCGAGGTAAGGGAGAACCTGTAATCATGATACAACTAAAAAAGATTACCGGGGCACTGGAGCGCCTGGCTCCATTGTCTTTGCAGGAGTCGTACGACAATTCGGGCTTACAGGTAGGTGATCCGGAGATGCAGGTGAACGGGATCCTGATCACCCTTGATGTGACCGAAGATGTTTTGGAGGAGGCGGTCCGGCTCGGGTTTAACCTGATTATCTCCCACCACCCGGTGATTTTCGGCGGACTTAAATCGGTCACCGGGAAGACCGCCTCTGAAAGGATTGTGGCCAGGAGCCTCCGGGAGGGGATAGCCCTCTACAGCGGTCACACAAATTTCGATTCTGTTCACGACGGGGTAAATCGTGCCATGGCGGAGCGGCTGGGACTCCGGAACCTGAGAATCCTTGAACCCCGGAAGGGTCTTCTGAAGAAGCTAGTGGTTTTTGTTCCCACCGACCGGGCCGGGCAGGTAAGAGAGGCAATTTTTGAAGCCGGAGCGGGTGAGATCGGGGCCTACGACAGTTGCAGTTTTAACCTTGAGGGGAGCGGGACTTTCAGGGGAGGAGAGGGTACCGATCCTTTCGTGGGTATTCCCGGGGTACTGCACACGGAACCGGAAACCCGGGTGGAGACGATTGTTCCCTCACATCTTCTGGGCAGGGTTGTGAAGGCGATGGTTGCTGCTCATCCCTACGAAGAGGTAGCTTATGACATCTATCCCCTGGAAAACAGCAACCCTGCAGTGGGAATGGGCATGGTGGGCGATTTTGAGGATGGGATGGATGAAGAGGTTTTTCTCAATTTTCTGAAGGAACGTTTCGGTCTGCCGGTCATACGCCATTCGGCGCTGCTCGGAAAGAAGGTCCGAAAGGTGGCGCTCTGCGGAGGGGCCGGAAGTTTTCTGATGGGAAGGGCCATTGCTTCCGGAGCTGATGTTTTTGTAACGGGAGACCTTAAATACCACCAGTTTTTTGATGCAGAGGGGAAAATTGTTCTGATGGATATCGGCCATTTTGAGAGTGAGCAATTTACCCGGGAGCTTTTTTATGACCTACTTATGAAAAAATTCCCTAAATTTGCAATCCGTTTATCGGAAACAGACACAAATCCAATCAAATACTATTAGTACATGGCTAAAGCAAATAAAATCGCAGAGGTTACTGAAATGACAATTGCCGAAAAGTTAAAGGCACTCTATAATAAGCAACTGGTTGATACTGCCATTGATAAGATAAAGATCCTCCGTGGTGAACTTCCCCTTGAGGTTCAGGACCTGGAAGATGAGATCGAAGGATTGCAGACACGCGTCTCAAAATATGATGAGGACGTGGCGGCTCTTGAGAAGTCGATCAGCGGGAAAAAGCAGGAGATACACAACTCCCAGGAGCTTATCAAGAAATACCAGGAGCAGCAAAACAACGTACGAAACAACAGGGAGTACGATTCACTCTCCAAGGAGATTGAGTTCCAGACCCTGGAGATCGAGCTTTGTGAAAAGCGGATCCGCGAATTCACTGTTCTGATCGATGAGAAAAAGGTCGTGATCGGTGAATCATCAGCCATCCTGGAGGAGCGCAAGCTGGACCTGGATAACAAAAAGAAGGAGCTGGACGCAATTATCGACGAAACCAAGAAAGAAGAGGAGATCCTTATAAAGAGATCGGTCGAGCTGGATGGGATCATCGAGGCCCGCCTCAGCACGGCTTACCGGAAGATCAGGGCCAATGCCCGCAACGGACTGGCAGTGGTCCCCGTGCAGCGTGATGCATGCGGTGGCTGCTTCAATAAGATTCCGCCCCAGCGACAGCTCGATATTGCTTCTCACAAGAAAATCATCGTGTGCGAATATTGCGGCAGGATTTTGGTTGACACCAAGATGGGAGAGGAGGGGCTTTAAAACCCGGCTCAGGAGTATTTTAAATCCCCAGGGCTGGTTTTCTAGTCGCTTAAAAGCGCCTGCGGCACTTTACAGGCTCCTCTCAAACCACCCTGGGATTAAAGAATCCCTCTCCTTCTATCAAATCACCCACTCATACAAAGATTGCGATCAAAAGGAAAAGAAAAATGGCTGTCCCGGAAGAGACGGCCATTTTTCATTGAGAGGCCTTTCCTGCTCAATCGGAAGCCTCATCCATTCTTATGAGGAGAAACTCCTTTTTCGGCTCTGCGGACAAATTTTTCATACCACAGGATCCACATTGCGAAGATAAAGACGTAGATCACGATGTTGTAGATTTCGTGGTGAAGAGAGGCTCTTTCGGTTCCGTTAACTCCCTGGACAATAATGTAAATCGCCACCAGCCGGATGATGTTCAGGATGGATAGAAATATGAGTCCGGCCGAGATAAACAGGATGGTGACTTTGTTTGGAATATTTTCCCTGGTAAGGAAAACAAAGGCGGCAAAGAGATAGAAGGACATAAAGCCCAGGCAGTGTTTGGAAAGTCCCAATCTGCCATATTCACCTACTAATTGATCTCCAGCAGATATAGCCCGGGTATCCAAACCAGGAACTGATGGTCCCGGTGATTCCCAGCAGCAATGTGACATAGGGCTTATACCTGAAATAAGGAATCAGGAATTCTCTCAACACCAGGAAAAAGAAAAGCAATACGACGATTTCAAGAATCTGCCGGTTGGAGGGTTGGTACCTGATTCCCAGCCTCAGAAAGAACTTCCTGAGTTCAGTGCTGCTTAACAGGGTCCAAACGGCCACAAAGCAATAGAGCAGCACTGTTCCGGCAAGGGTTGGTGATAAATGGAAGCTGATCTGGTCCTGGTAGATTTGGGGGTATACCACACCCATCAGGAAAAGCCCCCCAACTACTGCCAGTAAATGTACAAGCAGGAAACTTAAGGTCGCAGTCAGCTTTCTTTTGATCGGATAAGAATTTACCCAAATCAGGACAAGGATTAAGATGCACCAGTTTTTGTAGAGCAGGTATTTCGGCCAGTTTGCAATAAACTTCTCGTATCCGCTGTGAAACGCTGTCTGGCTGTTGTAGATGAGCTCGTGGTTGATGATTGTTACAGGAGCCTCCATGCTTCATGAAGATCTGGTTGGCGATCCACTCGGGAAGAAACAGGTATGCTCTGTAGATGGTATTCAGCAGGGGGAGAACCGGATCTGTGGCAAATATGGTAATCCTTAAAAGGAGATATAAAAGTGCAACCGCCAGGATGATCATCAGGATGTTCCTGTTGGATCTCTTTTTTATCAGGTTTTGTAAAATGTGCACGATTGAATCAGTTTAAAAATCTATATGTAAGTTGCTGCGTAAAGATAATTTTTAATAAGAAAAAGGAGTTCATCCGGCAGGGCTGTTCGTCCAAAGTGTTTAATTCATTGACAAACAGGATACTATTGTTGATAAGAAATTTGCATCCGATGAATTCTTCCTCTATTTTTACTACTATGTTTATTCATTCTAAATTAGGATATTATGAAACCAATTAAAAGATTCTCTCTTGCATTAATCCTGCTGGCCTCTACAATCGCTTTTTCGAGTGTTTCAGAGGCTGTTGGGCGAAGACCTCAGACTCCCTCTAATCCACCCTATAACCAAACAGATAATCATACTCTACCAGAATCATCATCGAGGGGCGGACAGGCCGGTGCTCCGCTGGACGGAGGATTGCTGGCCCTGCTTGCAGGCGCAGGTATAGCCTATGTTGCAGGAAGAAGGAAAAAGAAAAATATGGAGTAGGTTTTTCTGCTCATCAATGGCATATTGAAAAAGCCGGCCTCTCCACGGGAAGCCGGCTTTTCATCTGTAAGAAAATACCTTTGTTACCAGCTGCCACCGGCACCGCCGCCACCAAAGGAGCCGCCACCGCCGCCACTGAATCCGCCGCCGCCGCCAAAGCCTCCGCCTCCCGAGTTGAAGTTACCCCAGCTTCCCGAGTGCCTGCCGCCCGATAACATACCAAGGGCCAGCCACAGAGGGAGGTTGCTTTTTCCTCCGATGCCGGAGCTTCTTCTTCTCCTGCCTCCGAAGAGGATGGAGAGGAGGATGATCATGAAAATCAGCCCACCAATGGAGCTGCCTCCCGGTGATGAGCTTTGCTGACGGTACTGGTCGGGGGTGAACTCTCCCTCCAGCAGTGAGATCAGTACGTTGGTGGCACTATCGATACCCTCATAATATAAGCCATTTCGGAAGGCAGGGAGGATCTCGTTTTCCACCACCCTTTTGGCAATGGCATCGGGGACAAACTCTTCCAGTCCGTACCCGGTGGAGATAAATACATCATTCACCTGCATATCAACAAGGATCAGCAACCCGTTGTCTTCTCCCTTTTGACCGATTCCCCAGGCTTCACCGATCCGGGGTGCCAGGTCGGATGCCGTGTAGCCATCATTTTCAGAGATGGTGACCACAAATATCTGCGTGGAATTGCGGGTTTCGAATCCGCTGAGCTTCTGATTCAGCTGCTGAACCTGGTCACCGGAAAAGATGGCTGCATAGTCGTTTACCCAGGAACCGGGTGCAGCCGGAACGGGAAGTTTATCCTGGGCCGTTACTCCAATGGGGAGCAGGGCCAGGATATACAGGAGGATTGATTTTTGTATCCCGTTCATGATTTTCCAAATGATATTTCGTCAGATAAGCTCGTTCACATCATCAGCCTGGTGGGGGAAATGGGTTCGCAGGGCCTCCCCTGCCAACAGAATTCCCTTGCTCAGACCAACTGCGAATTCACCCTTTAAAAAGTGTTCCGTCATCCTCTCCTTAATGTGGTCCCAGAAATCGTCAGGGGTAGCCCCGTTGATTCCGGCATCTCCCAGGATGGCAAATTTTTTATCCTTTACGGCCAGGTAAAAGAGCACCCCGTTGCGCTGTTCGGTCTGATGCAATTTCAGTTTCTCAAACCACCATGCCGCACGGTCCATCACATCCTCTTTGCAGCGGTTGTCGATGTGCACCCGGATCTCTCCAGAAGTGCTGGCCTCAGCGCTTTGAATGGCCTCCCTGATCATCTCTTTTTCCTCTGCGGAGAAAAAGTTTGCAGCTATCATCTTCGTCAGTTTAGTTGATCGCAGACCGGGTTAGAACTCCACCACGGGGGCAACATCGCTTCCCTCTGTCGCTTCGAAGTAACCCATCGTGTTCCGGGATGTCATACCGGCAATAATTGCGCCAGGGAACTTTCGGATCCCGGTGTTGTATGCACGCACCAATTCATTGAAATTACGGCGTTCAACGGTGATCCTGTTTTCGGTTCCCTCCAGCTGTGCCTGCAGCTCAAGGAAATTCTGGTTGGCCTTCAGTTCCGGGTAACGTTCAATGGTTACCAGCAGCCTGGAGAGTGCACCACCCAATCCGTCCTGTGCCTCCTGGAAGGCTGCTAGGGATTGGGGATTGAGGTTCGTGGGGTCGATGGTCACGCTGGTGGCCTTGGCACGGGCCTCGATAACCCCGATAAGGGTCTCCTGTTCAAAATCGGCATAACCCTTCACGGTATTCACAAGGTTGGGGATCAGGTCGGCCCGGCGTTGGTAAACATTTTCCACATTGGCCCATTGCCCCTGGACTCCCTCTTCGAGGGTTACAAATCGGTTATTCAGTTTGACTCCCCAGATCACTATGATCGCCAGGGCAGCCAGTACAATCAACCAGGTTCTGTTTTTCTTATTCATTTTTCAATGGTTTTGGTTCAATTCAATGGTTTTGGTTCAATTCAATGGTTTTGGTTCAATTTCTGTTCCGGAGAGCAAATTTACCAAAACTCACTGTATTAAGGGTACGATTGGGGGAAAATCGGTGAAAATTCGATCAAACAAACAATTGGCTCCCTGTGGTGTTGTGTTCATGTGAATGATAAAAGGGTCATATTGTATGATGGGTATTGCAACCTGTGCAGTCGCGCAGTGAGATTTGTGAAGCGAAACGACAGGAAGGGGCGGTTCAGTTTTCAGCCTCTCTCCGGACAACCTGCCCCCGGACAACCTTCACAGCAAAATTCCCGCCATAAACCTGCCCCGGTGGCGGATAGCGTGGTGCTTCTGCAGAACGGGAAGCGGTATGAGCGATCCTCCGCGGCCATCCGGATTGCCATTGGGCTGAGATTTCCCTGGCCCCTGCTCGGGATTCTGCTGATCGTACCCCCTTTTGCCAGGGATGTTGTGTACGGTGTGGTGGCGCGGAACCGGACCCGGTGGTTCGGTACCCGTTCATCCTGCTACATCCCTGAAGAATAAATTGAAATATGTATTTTTGGGCTATAAACCCAGGAAAAGATGACTTCAGAAGCTTTCAAACCGGAAATGACGCCCGAAGCATTCAGGGCTGATGTGGCCCGGGGCATTCCCGGTGAACTGCCCCCGGCACAGCCACGCGATCCGTCACTGAATCATGCTCCAAAGCGCAGACCGGTTCTTTCGGCCGGTGAGAAGAGACTGGCCATCCGGAACGCACTGCGGTATGTTCCTGTGGCCCACCACGGGGTGATGGCCGGGGAATTTGCCAGGGAACTGGAGCAGTATGGCCGGATTTACATGTACAGGTATAAGCCGGAATATAGGATCACCGCCCGCAGCCTGGATGCCTTTCCCCACAGGTCGGTCCAGGCCGGTGCCATCATGATGATGCTCTCCAATAACCTGGATCAGGCGGTCGCGCAACACCCCGACGAACTGATCACCTATGGGGGCAACGGGGCGGTTTTTCAGAACTGGGCCCAGTACAGGCTGACCATGAAATATCTCTCGGAGATGACCGACCGGCAGACGCTGGTGCTCTATTCGGGGCATCCCATGGGACTGTTTCCCTCTCATGAGGAGGCTCCGAGGGTGGTGGTGACCAATGGAATGGTGATTCCCAACTACTCGGGACAGGATGATTATGAACGGATGAATGCGCTGGGTGTGAGTCAGTACGGGCAGATGACGGCGGGGTCGTTTATGTACATCGGTCCCCAGGGCATTGTCCATGGCACCACCATTACGGTGATGAATGCAGCCCGGCTGAAGCTGGACGGTGACCAGGGTATGAAGGGGAGGGTGTTCGTGACCTCCGGACTGGGCGGCATGTCGGGTGCCCAGCCCAAGGCCACGGTGATCGCCGGGGGGATCTGCGTGGTGGCAGAGGTAAATCCCAGGGCCACCCATACACGCCATTCACAGGGATGGGTCGATGAGGTGTATGATGACCTGGACGCACTGGCCGGGCGCATGGAGAAAGCGCGCGGGGCAGGTGAGGCGGTCTCCCTGGCCTACCAGGGCAACGTGGTGATCCTGCTGGAATACCTGCTGGAGAAGGGGATCAGGGTGGACCTGGGCTCCGACCAGACCTCCCTTCACAATCCCTTTGCGGGGGGGTATTACCCGGCCGGACTCGATTTTGAGGAGGCCAACCGGATGATGGCCGATGAGCCCGATGCTTTCAGGGAAGAGGTGCATCAATCGTTGCGCAGGCATGTGAAGGCGGTGAACGGACTGTGCGAGAGGGGGATGTATTTCTGGGATTACGGGAATGCCTTCCTGCTGGAGTCGGGCCGTGCCGGGGCTGATGTTTTTCGTCAGCGACGGCACCTACCGTTACGAATCCTATGTGCAGGCGATCATGGGACCGCTCTTCTTTGATTACGGGTTCGGACCCTTCCGGTGGGTGTGTACCTCTTCCGATGCTGCCGATTTGGCTGTAACCGACAGGATTGCGGCCATGGAGCTGGAGAAAATCGCACAGGAGGCACCCGACGGGATAAGGGGGCAGCTAAGGGATAATATTCACTGGATCCGGGAGGCGGGAGCGCACCGTTTGGTGGTGGGGTCGCAGGCGCGGATCCTTTATGCCGACAGCCAGGGACGGGTTGCTATAGCCCGTGCTTTCAACAGGGCCATCCGGGAAGGGGAGATATCGGGACCGGTGGTCCTGGGCCGTGACCATCACGATGTGTCGGGAACCGATTCGCCCTTCCGGGAAACTTCCGATATTTATGACGGATCGGCCTTTACGGCCGACATGGCGGTGCAGAACGTGATCGGAGATTCCTTCCGGGGCGCCACCTGGGTCTCCCTTCACAACGGGGGCGGAGTGGGCTGGGGTGAGGTGATCAATGGCGGATTCGGGATGCTCCTCGATGGCAGCAGGGAGGCCGGTCGACGGCTGGAGATGATGCTGCACTGGGATGTGAATAACGGGATTGCCCGCCGAAGCTGGGCCCGTAACAAAGGGGCCATTCAGGCCATTCAAAGGGAGATGGAAAGGACCCCGGGTCTGACCGTCACCCTTCCTTTCCTGGTGGAGGATGCGGTGATCGATGGGCTTTTGCTGAAGTGAGCGGAGCTACTCCCCGAAAAGGAGGGTGTAGGGTCTTTCGATGATTTCGGTCAGCTGGTGAATGCTGATGTTCCGGGAGAGGCGGGCCTGCTCCCTTCCGTCAAAATAGATCAGGATTGTGGGAATTGTAAATACCCGGTATTGTCCGGAGAGAAGCGGGCTTTTATCGATATCGATGTAGCGTGCCTCCATTTCCGGGAACGCTGCAAAAAGCAGCTCCTCCACTTTAGGCTTCAGCACCCGGCAAACCGAACACATATCGTTGGAGAAGTAGAGCAGGAGATCCGCGCTTTTCAAGGATCAGCTCCTTGACCGATTCCAGGTTAAAGATTCCTTTCATGGGGTTGGATCGTAAATCCGGGCGGTTTAAAACTCGCCCTCCTTGAGCATAACCAGCATGCATGAACTGACCGGTTCGATCCCCAGTTTCTGCAGCCTGCCCATAAAAGCAGGATTGACCGTGCCCGGATTGAAGATGACCCGCTTGGGCTTCAATGAAATGATGTAGTCCATATACTCCTCCTGGCGGCCCGATCCGATATAAAGCGAGACCGTATGCACATCCTCGATGTGGGGAGTTCCCGTCAGGATCTCCACTCCCTCGATCTCGTCGCTTCTGAAACCCACCGGAATGACCTCTATTTCGTGCCGCAAAAGGCTTTTTACTGCTTTGTAGGAGAACCTGACCGGGTTGGGACTGGCTCCAAGGACCACTGTTTTTAAATTTTTCAACCTACTGATGTTATGGGACCCGGATCAAAGATATGGATTTATTGAATCAATGCTACCGCATAGGCGGAGACGCCCTCTTCACGGCCTGTGAATCCCAGCTTCTCTTCGGTGGTGGCTTTCACGGACACTGCCGCCGTATCGATCTGCAGGCAACGGGCAATCTCTTCCCTCATCTGCGGGATGTAGGGCTTGATTTTGGGAACCTCAAGGCAGACGGTGGAATCGATGTTGCCCACCCCGAATCCCTTTTCCCTGAGCAGATCGCCCGTTTGTTTCAACAGAAGGGTGCTGGCAATGCCCTTGTAGGCCGGATCGGTATCGGGAAAATGGGTGCCGATATCGCCAAGGGCTGCAGCACCCAGCAGGGCATCGCAGATGGCATGAATCAGCACATCGGCATCGGAATGGCCCACTGCCCCTTTCTCATGGGGTATTTTCACACCGCCAAGCCAGAAGGGGATCCCTGCTTCAAGCCGGTGCACATCGTAGCCAAATCCGATGCGTAATGCCATGGGTTTTTTTAGAGGTTGAATCCGAGGGTAAACCTCAGGGTATTGGCAAGGGGACTGTTCTGCCCGTTGGTGGGCACCAGGTAGGAGAAGTCGAGTGCAAAGACGTTCAGCTGCAGGCCGATCCCCACGGTAAAATATTTACGGTTCCCCTTGGTGGAGTGTTCGTTGAAATAGCCGGCACGGATGGCGAACTGGCTTCGGTACCAGTATTCAATACCGGCACTGTAGGCAATTTCATGGAACTCCTCCTGAGCCACGCTGTACTCGCCGTTGTTCTTGAGTACCCCGGGAGCATCATAAAACGACTGAACCATACCCATCACCACCGAACCGGGGGCCTCTTTCCCGCGGACAATGATGTCATCGCCCGTGGCTGTGTCCTGGCTGATTACAGGCGAGGTGGGCACCAGGAGCTTGTTCAGATCCACGGTCCCCGTGATGCTGTTATAGTCATCGATATTGTAGGTAAAACGCCCCCCGAGCCTCAGGTTTGTGGGGATCGGTGTTTTCTGGGCGTCGGCCGTGTAGGAGACAGGTGTACCCATGTTGGTGATGGTGGCGCCTGCGGCCCATTCACCGTCGCCGGTACCCAGGTCCACTTCACTCTGGTAGTAAAATCCAAGGTCGGCGGCAAAGGAGATTCCCGGCTGGGTTTCCTGTCCGTCGGCTGTATTCTGACCGGCGGTAAGGTCTGAACGGATGAACCTGAAGGCGAGCCCCCCGGAGAAATGATCCGTGAAGAGCCGTGAATAGCCTGCATCCACTGCAAACTCGTTGGGGTTATACTGCCCGGTTACAGTTCCTGTAATGTCGGTGAACACAATGTTACCCAGGGAGAAGTATCTCAGTGATGAGCTGATCACCTGGTTGTCGTCGATGCGGTAATATCCTGAAAGATAGGCCAGGTTTATGTCGGGGATCAGGTTTCTGAGCCACGGGGTGTATGAAATGGCGAATCCGCCCTTCTTCTCAAGGAAAGCGTATTTCCCGATATTCCAGTGCTGCGAATTCACATCGGGAGTGGTTGCTGCTCCCACATCGCCCATGGCTCCTGACCTTGAGTCGGGGGCAATGGTTAAGAAAGACACGGCTGTTTTAATGGTATTCAACTCTCCTCCGCCCAGGTCACCCGATTCGATCTGAGCCGAAAGGTGATTGGCAGAAGCCAGTAACGACGCGGTTAACAAAACTATGAATCCAATTCTAAATCCTTTCAACATTATTTAATGTTTTGGTCAGCAAATATACTACGAATTCGGCAAAAAGAGGTCATCTAAAGCACTTTTTGCCTGCTTATTAAGTACGGATAATCGGCATATTTATTATGTAAGGGCTGCTCACTTTATAAAATTTAATTCAGCAGAACCAGTTTTCCGCTTGCCGTGGCCGTTTCACCATCCTCTGTGGTGAGGGTGGCCCTGTATATATAAACCCCGCCTCCCAGCCGGGCTCCCCCCGAAGAATCGCCGGTCCACTCCACCGGTTCAAGCCTGTAGCCCGGAGAGTAAACCTGCCGGTCGATGATCCTCACCATCTCCCCGGAAAGGTTGTGGATGGTAATGACCAGTCGCATGGTACGGTCGGGCCTGTTGTGCTCAATGTTGAAAAGGGTATGATCGCTGAACGGGTTGGGGTAGTTGAACAGCTCCTCTATGAGCATCTCTTCCGAATCGATCACCAGGAATTCAAGGCTCTCTTCGGCCGAATTATTGTGTATATCCCAGACCTTGACCGTGATTTCGTGGGGCCCGGTCTCCAGGTTTGAGTAAGGATAGCGGATCATCCCCGTATTGTAACTATCGGTTCCGGCGGTGAAAAATTCGTTTAAAATGAGGGCGTTGCCCCTGTTGTTATCAAGGACGGCGGTAATGTCATGACCGATGCCGTTCCCGGTGGTATTGATCCCGTAATTGTCCCTTGCGATCACCAGCAGGGTGGGATGCGGATCGGTAATTCCTCCATCCCGGAAAAAAGTATCGTTCATAAAGAGTCCGATCTCCGGCGGGGCTTTATCCAGCACATTTTCTGTTCCGATTCCTCCCACGATGAATCCTTCGCAGGAACCATGGGCGTCGAGGGCAGAGTCGTTGCTGTAGTAACTGATCTTCCCTCTGCCGTATGCGTAGCTGATATCTTTGGGGACATAAAATCCGAAGGAGAACCGCCCATTGGTAACGGTGGTTGTTCCGCTGTACAGGATGCTGTTTCGTGCCATAAAATCCCACGGCGGGGTACCATCATTGGAAAGGGTTTCGATCTTCTTCTCCTTGTCGAATACCATGGGGAACACTTCACCCCTGAAACCCTCCATAAGCGCACCGTCGCGGGTCTCCACATGTCCGGTCACCCTCACCCAGTCAAAGGCCGAAAGGGTATCGGCCGATTCAAGGAGGCAGATCCCGTTGATGGAGTCGGTCACCACCCTGTGCTCGGGGTAGGCAAGGCGGAGGGAAGGGTCGCCCAGGAGCGTGAAGTTGCGCTTGTTGACCCCTGCCCCGGTATTGTTTTTACTGTAAACGATGATATCGCCCAACCGGTAGTTCCGGTTGTTTGCATCCTTCTCGAAAACCACCTCGTAGAACCGTTCGTTGAGCGCGTGGTTGGGTCCCGAGTAAACCAGGCGGGTGGTGGTGAAGAGTCCGATTCCGCCTCCGCTGTTGTTGAGAAGGACTTCCTCTCCGGCCGAGGTGATCTCCAGGTCGAGCCCCCTGTCGTATTCATCATACCTGCTGAACTCACAGGTGGCGGTCATGAAAAGGGGCAGCATTCCATCGTTGCTCCACGAGAGAATATCGTTTGTGGTTACCACCTGCTCGTGCGCCAGTCCTGCCGGTCCGCCGTGACCCGTATAATTCACGATCAGGGCACCGCGGTTCACCTGGTCGTTGATACCCCTCTGTACATCGGGGTAGCGGAAACCTGTGGCTCCCTTTACCTGGGGATAGGCATCCAGGTAGATTTTATTGATGTTGTAGGAGGGATAGTTCCCGCTTACATAGGCGGCCAGTGCTTCGGCCTGCCGCATATGAATGTTGGAATCCTCGTCGTCGCCGATGAAGCAGAGCTGGTTCCTCCAGCTTCCCTGGGTGGCAAGATCGCTGTAGGAGATGATCTTATCGACCACATCCTTTGCCTCCTGCAGAGTAGATACCGTAAGGCGCCCGATCCCGATATCCAGCAGTCCGTCGTACATCGATTCGTCGGTGTCGAGAAGACCGAAAAAGTCGTCCGACACAAACGACTGTGTAGGCGAAAGGGAGTTGTCGGACTGGTAGGTGAGGATCAGGTTGGGATTATCCTTTTTGTCGGGATGGGTACGGTTATCGAACGATCCGTCGCCGAAAAGGAGCAGGTAACGGCAATATTCTCCCTGGCCTTCGGAACGGTCGTAAAACATTTTCATGAAATTACGGATGGCTGAGACATCGGGCGTTCCCGAGGAAAATTCATTAAACACCTGTTCCTGGAGAACCACAATCACATCCAGGTTGTCGTTCATCCTCCGGTGTTGTGAAAGCCGCTCTGCCTCCTCCAGGAACTGCACCGGTGCAATGATGATCATATCGGGGTGTCCCAGCGCGTGAAGGTTCTGGTTTGCAACAGCCCCCAGTCCCGTTCCGGCATACTGGGGTGTGGGGAACGTACCGTCGGGTTTGAAGGCGATGTACTCCCTGGTCTGGCCCGCATCCATTGTGAATACAGCATCCTCCCCCGACAGGGTGTAGGGTACATTTTGTGGTACAGACGGATCTGTGATCTCCCAGATGACCGATCCGCTTCCCTTACCCAGGTGGTACCGGGCCACTTTGCCGGATCCGCTGCTTTGTTTATCACGGAAGGAGAGTTCGTCAACCCCCTCCAGGGTGAGTATGCCCCTGCCGTTCAGAACCAGCTGGTTGAGCCACCCTTCCGAGTCGGAGTCGGGTTGAACATATTGCAGGGAGACCGTCAGAATGTCTCCCTGGGGGGTGAATGGGAAGGTCCTGTTGCTATCGAAGGCGAAGGTGGAGGTATAGTGTCCCAGGTCGGTAGACTGAACAGCGATATTTCCCAGGTATGTGCCGTTGGCTTTGGCCCTGAAATCTGAAGCCACCCCCGAGCGGGCTGCCACAGAAGCCCTGATCCTGACCGGTTCACCGGTGGGCATTTTTGGAAGGCTGAAGGGGTAGTTGTACTCGAGGATCACCTTGTAATTGTCGCCGTACCACTCCTTCCCGGAACTGATCAGGTTGTATTTTTCCTCCTCGAAATGGATCCTGAAATCGTACCGGTCCACCTCACCGGAGGGATCCCCGCTTCCGGGGAGTGCATCGCCGGGTGCAATGGCAGGTCCCTGGCTGTCGGTGAGGAAGTAGAATCCTTTCCATGAGTAGTGATGCAGCTGAGAAATAAAAAGATCCTCCTGCTGGTTATACTCCCAGGCCACCGGTCCCTCTGCATAGAACAGGATCTGGTCGCCCGGGGAGAACATGCCGTCACCGCCTTTGTCCATATGCACCGGCACTGGCCGGAGATCGTCGAGGTATCCTTCTGAAAAGTTTTCGGGAAGCTGCCTGGCCCCGGTACCGTATACCCTGACCGATGCAGGATTCTGGATACCGATCTCCTTCAGCTGTTCGTAAGTGAGCCTGTGCATGCCGCTCTCTTCCACCGCAATTTTGAACCAGTTTCCGGATGACAGCACCGATTGTCCGGACCAGTTGCCTGTGGATTCGCTCCTGAGGGGGGCCAGGGCCGTTTTTGCTTCCAGCTGAAGGGTGAACCGGTCCACCTTTTCGATCGCTCCGGATCCCTTTTTAATAAAAGGCAGAATCTTAACCACCACAAAGGAGCGACCCGATTCCCGGACCAGCGCATATTCAAGCAAAGGCTCCTGTTTAACCTGTTCCAGGGGTACCGACCTCATCATTCCGGGATTGGTTTCCGAGGTTTCTTCCACCTCAATGGTGACCACCGGAACCGTTCCCGGGGCATTCCATTCTATTTTTCTTGTTAAATAGGGTAACGTATTGTCTCCATCTGCGTATAAGGCATGAGGAAAGATGAGCTGATCATGGTTAGTATCCCATTCAATCACAACATTTTCGGACTGTCCCGGCAGCAATGCGGGGATAAACAGGGAGCAGATCAATATCAGATTCTTCATCTTCATAAGCGCAGGCAGCAACAAATATAGATACGATTTCGTTTGTTTTAAGATATATACTATAACGCAAAAAAATAGTGCATAGTACACAAAAATAGTGCACAGTACTCAGGGGACAGTGCATAGTGCAAGTGCACAGTGCTCAGTGCTCAGGGGACAGTGCTCAGTGTTTAGTGTGAGATATTCTGTTTTCCTTACAGTGCAAGGTTCGGAAAATTTAAGAAATGGTTGCAAAGGGTGATGGTTAAATGATTGTTAAAAGCCGATATAGGGTGGTGCCGGCGGTGCTGGGGGTATGGTTCCTTGCATGGAGCGGAGCCATGGCGCAGGATCCCATCAGTTCACAATACTATGCCAACCAGCTTTTTATGAATCCGGCCATGGCCGGAGTGGAGGGAATCACCAAGGTCAGCCTGGGATATCGCAATCAGTGGCCGGCAGCGGCAGAATCCTACAACACCTATCATGCCGCCTATGAGCAGTACCTGGAACCCGCCCAGGGGGGTATCGGTGTCCATGTGGTAAACGACCGGCAGGGGGGAGGGGTATTTAACACCATGTCGCTGGATGCCATTTACGCCTATCACCTCAAGGTTACACGCCGTCTGACCATGACGGGTGGATTCCAGGCCTCGGTGGGTCAGCGGAGTTTCAACGCGGCCGGACTGGTACTTCCCGATGAGCTTACAGGAGGGTCAGCCACCGAAATCCAGGATTATTCAAAATGGTATCCCGATTTTGCGGTTGGATTTGCCGCGTTTTATAAGAATATCTACGGAGGTCTTGCCTGTCACCACCTCATTCAGCCCTATATGTCGCCAACGGAAGATCCGAACACCCGGCTCTCCCGGAGATACTCGGCACATGTGGGAGCTTTGATCCCTGTATATGAAAAAAGGCTGGGGCGTGAGGTATTGCAGCTCTCCCCGAATATTATTTTTCTTCAGCAGGATATTTATCAACAGATTAATTACGGCCTGGAAGTGGTATTCAGAAGTGTGCTGGCCGGGGTATGGGTAAGGCAGGATTTGCTTTTCTCCTACGGAACTGCCATCTTCTCAATGGGCTATTCCCGGGATAAATTCAGGTTCCGGTACAGTTATGATGCAAAACTTTCAACCCCCGAACTCTATATTCCTACAATGGGGGCTCATGAATTGTCGCTTATTATTATTTTTGAAAACCTTTATAAGTCAGTGAAACCGGGGGCAATAAAAAGTCCCAAAATTTAGTTACTTTTGATATATGTTTTTAAATTAGCCATGATTAAACGTACCAGAAAAACCATTAAAGCCATGAAAATGATGATGAGAGTGTTCCCTGTTATTTTAGCCGTCCTGCTGATTGCAGGTTGCAGTAATAAGGATACAACCTCCTCTGGCAAAGTTTCAACTACCACCGGGTGGGCATATAATGACGCTGAAAACGGAGGATTTGAAGTAAAACAGGCTGTTGAACAGGAAGCAGGTCCCGGACAGGTATTGGTTGAAGGGGGCACCTTTACAATGGGTAAGGTACAGGATGATGTGCTTTACGAATGGAATAACATTCCGCGGAGGGTGACTCTGAGTTCATTTTACATGGATGTTACCGAGATCCGGAATGTGGATTATAAGGAGTACATTCACTGGCTCTCCCGCGTGTTCGGGATGAACAATCCCCAGGTGGTGAGGGCAGCCCTGCCCGATACACTGGTATGGCGTGATCCGATGGCCTATAATGAGCCTTATGTTGAATACTATTTTCGCCACCCCTCTTTTAATGAGTACCCGGTTGTAGGTGTGAACTGGCTGCAGGCCTCTGATTATTGCCTGTGGAGAACCGACAGGGTCAATGAGATGGTACTGGTGAACATGGGTCACATTGAACTCTCCACCGATCAGCAGGATGAGCGGAACTTCAATACGGAAGCCTATATGTACGGCCTCTATACACCAAATATCATTGAACCGATTCCCAGTCTCAATCCCAATGCGGAATCGAGGCTTGTGAGCATGGAGGATGGGATTCTTCTGCCCAAGTACAGGCTCCCCACCGAGGCTGAGTGGGAATTTGCTGCCCTTTCGCTGATCGGGAATACCGTTGAAGAGCTGGTTTGGGAGCGCAGAACCTATCCATGGGATGGTCACAATGTCAGAAATGATGATCCGAGGGACATGGGAATGATGCGTGCCAATTTTGTTCGTGGCAAAGGTGATTTGATGGGTATGGCCGGAAGCCTGAACGACGCCGGTTCGATTACGGTTCCCGTAACCTCTTACTGGCCTAATGATTATGGTCTGTACTGCATGGCCGGAAACGTGAATGAGTGGGTTGCCGATGTATATCGCCCCATGTCTTACGAAGATGTTTCCGATTTCAGGCCTTTCCGCGGAAACCAGTTCCAGAAATTGAGCCAGGATGCCAACGGAACACCCATGCTCGACAGCCTGGGCCGCCCGCGAAGCGAACCCATTACAGAAGCCGATGCAGAGGGCCGGTTTAATTACAGGAGATCGGACTACCGCAACTACCTGGACGGTGACAAGGAATCGGTGTTTGAGAATGGAGAGCGCTCTTCCGACGCGTATGAAGGGTCCAATACCATGTATGTTCAGAAGGAGAATGATATGATGTCCATGCTCGGTGACAATGTGAGGGTTTACAAAGGCGGATCCTGGAAAGACAGGGCATACTGGATGAGCCCGGGCGAGCGCCGTTACCTGCTCGAAACCGAATCGCGCGATGACCTGGGATTCAGGTGCGCCATGACAAGGGTGGGAACGCCTACCGGATTATAAAAGGCCGGGATTATGATACTGAAAGGCTGTTTCTTCGCGGGACGGCCTTTCGTTTTTTTACAAACTTTTTAAGTATATTTAATCGCAACAAGCATATTGTCTTGTAATGTATAGTCGTGAAGTGGTTATTTGGCTTCGCCAAAAAATCCCAGTTCACTCCTATACATTCCAAGACTACAGTAAAAATGCCAGTTCACTCCTATACATCCCAAGACTACTATAAAAATAGTAAAAACGAATGACCGTTCCGGAATTATATAAGGAGTATCTGCTGTCGGAGGGGATCTCGACGGATACGAGGAAGGATCTGCGGGGAACGCTTTTTTTTGCCCTGAAGGGGGACCGTTTTGACGGGAACCTCTATGTGCGGGACGCCCTCAAGGCCGGATGCCGGTTGGCCGTTACCGAATTAAAGGAGCATGAAGGGGAACCGGGCATCTGTTACACCCCGTCGGTGCTGGCACTCCTGCAGGAACTGGCGGCATATCACAGGAAGCAGGCTGCCCCGCTGGTGCTGGCCATTACCGGTTCCAACGGGAAGACCACGACCAAGGAGCTGATCGCATCCGTTATTTCCAGGCGATTTAACGTTCTGGCCACCAAAGGGAATATGAACAACCACATCGGTGTTCCGCTGACGATTCTTTCCATCGGCAGGGAGGAGGTCGCTGTCATTGAAATGGGGGCAAACCACCCGGGTGAAATTGAAACCCTTTCACGAATTGCATCACCCGATGTGGGTTTGATCACCAACGTGGGTAAGGCCCATCTGGAAGGTTTTGGCTCCCTGAAGGGGGTCCTGGATGCCAAGGGTGAGTTGTATGAGTTCCTGGCCGGTTCCGGAGGTGAGGCCATTGTGGATGGCCGCGATGAGATGTTGCTGGAGAAGGCTTCGGCAACCGGGGTGAAGGTGTTCAGGGTCGGACCGGGGGGTGAGCTCCCGGTATCCCTGATTCTGACCTCCCAGTCCCCCTACCTGGAGGTTTATCTGCAGATCGGGGAGGAGCGGTTTCCGGTAATGACCCATCTTGTGGGGGTATATAATTTGCAAAATATCATTCTGGCAGCTGCATGCGGATTGAAACTGGGAGTTCCGGGCGAGGATATTGCCGATGCCATTGCATCGTATAAGCCTGAAAATCACCGGTCACAGGTTGTGGAGGGGGAGCATAACCGGATCATCCTTGATGCCTATAATGCCAATCCCACCAGCATGCGGGAGGCGGTGGGCGGACTTAAAGCCTATGCCGGGATGCCCTCCATGGTGATCCTGGGGGATATGGCCGAGCTTGGCCCTGCCTCCATACAGGAGCATAAGGAGCTGACAGCATGGCTTAAGACCCTGAATTTTAAGCGTATGATACTGGTGGGGCCACAATTCTCCCAGGTGTGTGAACCAACCGGGGATATCTTTGTTTTCAGGGAGGTGGATGCATTGCGGTCGCACCTTGAAAAGCATCCGCCACGTGGATTCACGATCCTTCTCAAAGGCAGCCGGGTAATGGGGCTGGAGCGGCTGATGCCGCACCTGGTGCGATAAACAGATTGGGATCAGCAGGAATTGCCATTTCTAAAGTGAACAGATTTTCACAGGTTAAAGGAGTATGTTATGACAAATAAATTAATGGATCCCATCGGGAGGCTGATGGGACTGCGCTACAAATCGCATCCCTGGCACGGTGTGGACATTGGTCCCGATTCTCCCGAGGTGGTCGTTTCCTACATTGAAATGGTTCCCCGGGATACTGTCAAATATGAGGTTGACAAGATCTCCGGTTACCTGAAAATTGACAGGCCCCAGAAGTACTCAAATTCTGTTCCGGCACTTTACGGGTTTATCCCCCAGACATTCAGCGGGGAGAGGGTGGCGCAGCTGAGCAGGGATAAAACCGGTAATAATCAGATTACGGGAGATTCGGATCCCATCGATATTTGTGTGCTGACCGAAAAGGAGATTTCGCACGGCGATATCCTGGTAAAGGCAAGGCCCATTGGCGGATTCAGGATGATCGATAACAACCAGGCGGACGATAAACTGATTGCCGTGATGAACAACGATGCACTTTATGAGGATTACCGCGATGTTTCGGATCTTCCGGAAAAGGTTGTCAACCGTTTACGGCACTATTTTCTCACCTACAAGGATCTGCCAGGGAACCCGGCCGATGTGGAGATCACCCATGTGTACAACCGGGAGGAGGCCATGGACCTCATCGAGCGTTCCATTGAGGATTATCAGAAACGATTTGAGAACCTGGATAACCTGCTCTCCAGTGTATAGGATCAGGAATTGACCTCCTGCTGGTAGAGGAAGCGTTTGATCTTCTGGGTCGGGGTCTTCTCGAAGGGTTGTGCCTGGAGAATCATCAGCTGCAGTTTGGAGTTCCGGGCCACATGCTGGTTTACCTGGATCATCAGCTCTGCCAGTACCTCGTCGTATTTTTCCTGAAGTAGCTGCTGGAAATCTGCGGCATTCTCCTGCAGGTGCTTGAAGCGCTCCTCCATGACCTCGACCCTCAGGTGTACCATGGCCACCAGCTTTCCCTTCACCTCCATCACAAGGGATTCGCTTACGATATCCTCCTTGTTGATGACCGCCTCGATCTCTTCGGGATAGATGTTCTCGCCGTTGGCCCCGAGGATCATATTCTTTAACCTGCCCCTGATGTAGATGATCCCTTTATTGTCAATGTATCCCAGGTCACCGGTCCGGAAGTAACCGTCGGCCGTGAAAACTTCGGCGGTTTTTGCGGGCTCCTTATAGTAGCCTTTCATAATGTTGGAGCCCTTTACAACGATCTCTCCCTCATGGGTTACCGGGTCGGGGTTGTCAATTCTCATGGTAACCCCGTCCATTACTTTTCCAACCGAGCGGTATATTGCATTTTCGGGGGCAAACCCTGCCAGCATGGGAGCAGTCTCGGTGAGTCCGTAACCAATGGCATAGGGGAATTTACCATCCAGCAGGAAGCGTTCCACGTCGGGCGCCAGGGGAGCCCCGCCGATTCCGAAGAAACGGACCCTGCCACCGAAGAAATCCATGAGCTTTCTGGCTGCAGCCTTTGAAAGCAGCTTTCGGGTGGGCCCAAATTTCATCAGGGTCTTCATGACCGGTTTTCCATAGAGGGCTGGTTTGATCTTGCCTGCATAAATTTTCTCCATGATCATGGGAACGGTGAGCAGGGTGGTGGGCTTCAGCTTCCTGAACAGCGGTGCAAGGTAGGCTGCCGTCGGGGGTTTCTCGATATAGTGGATCCTGGCTCCGTTGAGCAGGGGAACCACCATGCCGATGGTACTTTCATAACTGTGTGCCAGTGGCAGCATGGAGAGGAAACTGTCCTCCGGGGTAACCACGTGTACGGTTCCCGATTGCTTGGCATTACTCAGGATGTTCAGATGGGTGAGCATCACCCCTTTTGAACGGCCGGTGGTGCCGGAAGTATAAATGATGGAAGCCAGGTCATCATCCGCGGCCTGGTAAAAACGCTCCTCCCCGGGGAAGAGGTCGTCGGATATATGCAGTTTTTCAAGCTTTCCCGGATCTCCCTTCGGGGGAACGATCTTTCCCTTCTCCACATCCATGACCTGGAAATTGTCCAGGTTGATCACCATTTCGATTCCTTTCGGCACCCCTGCATCAAGCCTTGAGATCAGTTTACCTGAAACAAAGATGGCCCTTGCTTCCGCGTGTTCAAGGATGGAAATGATTTCCGATCCCCTGAAATCGGGAAGGATGGGTACGGTGGTGGCTCCTGTGGTGAGGATCCCGAAATAGGAGAGGGTCCAGTGGGGCGTGTTTTCACTCAGGATGGCCACTTTGCTTCCCTTTTCAATGCCTGAACTGTAAAGCATGGAGGCAAGAAACCGGGCCGAGCGATCGAGCTCCTGGTAACTGTAGGAGGTTCCGTCGACACTGTCAATGGCGGTGGATGATCCAAACCTTTTGGCGTTCACTTTTAATATCTGCGGAAGATTACCTATCCCTTCCCAGGCCTGTGCATCAATATTCTTCATCTTCATTTTTGTCTTAAAATCTACCCTTCCTGACGCTCTCATAACCACCGAAGTGCCTGGAATGTTCTTCTTCCTTTCAGAAAATAACCGGAAACAATACTACCCGGAAAAATTCCGGGTACAAGAACGGGATTATCCGGCAGATTGTGATTATTTTTTATCCCTCTATAAGCCTTTTTTATCCCATAATAGTCGCGATGGGCGCGCACCACTGCCCGGAAATCTTTCAACGAGCCTCCCGCGAGGAACCTCAGGGCTGAGATGCCATCCAGGATCATGCGTGTAAACAGGATCCTTCCCCTTTGGTCCCGCGGCAGGTTCTTATGGAGCAGGAGCAGGTTATTGCGGAAATTGAGGTAGGTTTTCATGGGGTTTCCCCGGGAGAGGGTTCCGCCGCCCACATGGTAAACGGTGGAACCGGGAATGAAGCTGATGTTCCAGCCGTCACGTTTCAGTCTCCAGCAGAGGTCGATCTCCTCCATGTGTGCAAAAAACTGCTCGTCGAGTCCCCCCACCGTCCGGTATGGTTCTGCCCTGACCAGCAGGCAGGCGCCGGACCCCCAGAATATATCGGTAACCTGGTCGTACTGGCCAAGGTCTTCTTCCACCGAATCGAAAATACGGCCGCGGCAGAAAGGATATCCGTACCGGTCGATGTATCCTCCGGCTGCCCCGGCATATTCGAAGTGGGATTTTCGTTTGTAATCCTTGATTTTCGGTGTACAGGCGGCACAATCTGCATGGGATTCCATGTGCCGGATCAGAGGTTCCAGCCAGTTGGGGGTGACCTCAATATCTGAGTTCAGGAGCAGGTAGTATTTTGAGTCGAGCTGTCCCAGGGCACGGTTGTAACCCCCGGTAAATCCATAATTTTTGTCAAGCCTGATGAGGCGGATCCGTGGATACTGTTTTTCGAGAAAAGCAACGGAACCATCGGTTGATGCGTTGTCGGCCACCACGATTTCTGCTCCCTCCATCCTGCTGTTCGTCTCCAGGATGGGAAGGAATTTCTCCAGGAAAGTCCTCCCGTTCCAGTTCAGGATGACAATGGAGAGGAGCTTCATTTATCCAGCATAATTTTCCTGGTGATTTCCTGGAACTCTTTCTGAATGTGTCCGTTGGAGCAAACGAAATCTTCATGGAAAAGAGGATTTTCATCCCCGTTGAAATCGGATACGCTTCCTCCGGCCTCTTTTATCAGCAGGATACCGGCGGCGATGTCCCACGGGTTCAGGCCATACTCATAAAATCCGTCGTATCTTCCGCAAGCCACATAGGCTATGTCGGTCGCCGCTGATCCAAGCCGGCGAAGGCCATGGGAGTTGGCCATAAAGTAATGGATGCTTGTCAGGAACTGATCCAGGAACCTGAAATCTGTATAGGGAAACCCGGTTGCAATAAGCGACTGCGCTACTGTAGAGGCATTGCTCACATGGATCCGCTCTCCGTTTCTCCAGGCTCCACCGCCTTTCCAGGCGTAGAAATACTCGTTCAGGCCGAATTCATAGACAATCCCTGCCACGATCTCCTCCCCCTGGGCAAGTCCCACGCTGATGGCAAAGGGATATACTCCATGAATGAAGTTGGTGGTTCCGTCGATGGGATCGATCACCCAGTTATAGGTCTCCCCGTGCTTGTTACTGGTTCCCTCCTCGGCGATAAATCCGGCTTCGGGCAGGAGGTTTGAAAGTCCCGTCACCAGGATTCTTTCGGCCTCCTTGTCCACCTGGGTTACAAAATTATGTTCCCCCTTGGTTTCGATTTTCAGGGTGTCCCTGTTCTCGTGCTGTTCACGGATGTGGGCGGCGGCTCTTTTCATCGCCTCCATCGCGGCAAAGCAGACGGTCCGGTAGTTGAGTTCCTCTTTCATTGAGATGCAAAGTAAATGAAAATATCAATACCCCAGCGATTCCAGCAGGTCGGCCACCACGAAGGTGCTGCCGCCGGTGAAAATCATATCATCCACACCGGCCCGTTGCTGTGCAGCCCGGTATGCTTCTGCCACCGAGATATATGCCTCTCCCTTTCGTCCGGACATGGCAGCCTCTTTGCGGAGTGTCTCTGCATCCAGTGACCTGGGTACCGAGGATGGGGTGAAGTAGTAGGTTGCTTCCAGGGGAAGAAGGGGCAGGATGGAGTCTCTGTCTTTGTCACTGACCATTCCCCAAACCACGTGAAGGTTTTTCCAGGGGGTCTGTTTTACCTGCTCCATGACCACGCTGATTCCTGCGCTGTTGTGAGCGGTATCGCATATACTCCTGGGATTTGCCCCCACACTCTGCCATCTTCCCATAAGTCCTGTGGTCAGGGTAACCCGCTTTAACCCCTTCTGAAGGGCGGGTTCGGGAAGCTTCCAGCCCATCTGTCTGACCAGGTTAAGGGCCGTGAGAACCGAAGAGATATTCTCCTTCTGGTAGTTGCCGGTAAGGTCACAGGGATATCTTTCCACCCGGGAATGCGGTATGTTGCGGAAGGTGAAGTTTGCCGTGTTATCGGGATTCAGGGTCCGGAAGAGTGGTTCGAAGGTTTCGGGGGCCAGCGTAACCGGGGCTTTGAGATCTTGAGCCATGCCGACCAGCACCTCCAGAGTCTCCGCGCTGGTTGCACCCGCTACCAGGGGGACCCCGGGTTTGATAATGCCTCCCTTTTCGCGGGCAATGGCAGCGGGGGTATTGCCAAGAAACTGGCTGTGATCCATGGAGATGTTGGTGATTACAGAGAGGAGGGGCTGAACAATGTTGGTGGAGTCGAGCCGTCCCCCCATGCCGGTCTCGATGATGGCCATTTCAACGCCCTCCCTGGCAAAGTAGTCAAAGGCCATGGCCACAGTCATCTCGAAAAAGGAGGGGGTGATCTCCCGGATGATGTCGTGGTGATTGTTGACGAACTGTGTGACCTCCTCTTCGGGGATCGGTTTGCCGTTGACCCTGATCCTCTCGCGGAAATCGAGCAGGTGGGGGGAGGTGTAAAGTCCCGTTTTGAAGCCTGCCTGGATGAATACAGAGGCCAGCATGTGGCACACGGAACCCTTCCCGTTGGTCCCTGCCACATGGATGACCGGGAAACTTTTGTGGGGATGACCGAAATACTCATCCAGCCGGTGGGTATTGTCCAGGTTGGCCTTATATGCGGCCTTTCCTATGCGCTGGTACATAGGAAGAGCGCTGAAAAGAAATCCGGTGGCTTCCTGATAGTTCATAACTGTGTGCAAAACTACATCTAATGTGAATAATTCAAACGCCGTTCCGGGTTAAATTCAACTAATTTTAAAGCCAGAAAAAAAGGTGAATCATCACCTGGACTCACCGGTGGTAAAGTTAACGTAATTGAAGGGGATATGGCGACTGCTGTGAAAAAATACCGCAAGATCTTTGTACTGGATACCAACGTTTTGCTGCATGATTATAAATGTATGCACAACTTTGATGAGCACGACATTGTAGTACCGATAACGGTACTCGAAGAGCTTGACCGGTTCAAGAAGGGGAATGACATGATCAATTACCACGCCCGGGAGTTTACCCGTGACCTTGACAAGCTGAGCGGGGATAAGATCTTTAACGGTGGTTTGTCGCTGGGGCGCGGAAAGGGAAAACTGAGCATTTGTACGGGTCAGGCCCCATCTGAAAAGCTCCGTTCCTCTTTCCCGGAGAATACCCCCGACCATCGTATCCTGGCCATTGCCGAATACCTGCACCTGAAAAATTCCCCCACCCGTCCCGTGATCCTGATCACCAAGGATATTAACCTTAGGATGAAGGCAAAGAGCCTGGGAATTATGGCGCAGGATTATCACAATGACATGGTTCAGAACATCGACAACATCTTCGAGAATGTGAAATCAACCGATGTGGTGGACCAGGAGGTGATCTCTGATATGTATGAATCGGCCGAGGGAGTGGATGTGAAACGGTTTGGACTCACCAAAACCCCCATGGCCCACCAGTATTTCATATTCAGGAATGAATCCAAAAGCGGACTGGGCCATTATGATCCCTTTAACAAGCTGATGACCCGGGTGGAGAAAACGCGGACTTATGGGATCGATCCCAGGAATGCGGAGCAGACTTTTGCGCTGGATGCCCTTCTGAGGCCTGAGGTTCAACTGGTTGCCCTGACCGGAAAGGCAGGTACCGGGAAGACCCTGCTGGCACTGGCGGCGGCCATTCACCAGCGCAGGGAGTATACACAGATCTTCCTGGCCAGACCCATTATTCCCCTGGGGAACAGGGATATCGGCTATCTTCCGGGTGATGTGAATGAAAAAATAGGACCCTACATGCAGCCCCTGTTTGATAATCTTGCGGTCATCAAGCAGAAATTCAAGCAGCAGAGCAAGGAGTTCTCCCGCATCGAGGAGATGCAGCTGACCGAGAAGCTGATCATTACACCCCTGGCCTATATCAGGGGAAGGAGCCTTTCGAGGGTGTTCTTCATCGTGGATGAGGCGCAGAACCTGACCCCACACGAGGTAAAGACCATCATCACCAGGGCCGGTGAGGGAACCAAGATGGTATTTACCGGAGATATACAGCAGATCGACTCCCCCTACCTGGATACCAAATCCAATGGTCTGACCTACCTGGCCGACCGTATGAAGGGGCAGGATATTTTCGCCCACGTTCACCTGTTGAAGGGTGAAAGGAGTTACCTGGCCGATGTGGCCAGCAACCTGCTGTAATGATGATGCTGCCATTATGATGAAGCGACAACTCTATATCATCAGGCACGGAAAGTCCAGCTGGGATAACGAGGGACTGGATGACATCGATCGTCCGCTAAGTGACCGGGGAATCCGGAGTGCGGAGATGATGGCCGGCAGGCTCAGGGAGATGGGGCTTATCCCCCGGCTGATCTTTACGAGTCCGGCCAGCAGGGCACTGAACACCGCACTGATCATGAAGCGCATCTGGGGACTGGATCCCTCCATGTTCCAGGTTCAGGATGATCTTTACCTGGCCGGTACAAAGGAGATCGCCAGGGTGGTGGAGCGGGCTCCCGGAGAGATCGGTAGCCTGGCCATTTTCGGACACAACCCCTCTTTTACAATGTATGCCAACAACTTCCTGAAGGTGCCCCTTGACAACCTGCCCACTGCCGGTGTGGTGGTGGTTACCCTGGAGAGCGAAAGCTGGAAAGGAGTGGGCCGGAAGCAGGTAACTGCCACCCATGTGGATTTCCCCAGGCGATGATTGCTTAGAGAGATGATTGTTTTGAGTGATGATTGAGGTAACCTGTGCCATTATTTTTAAGGACAGAAAGGTGCTGGCCACCCGGCGCAGCAGTTCCATGCCACATCCCCTGAAATGGGAGTTCCCCGGGGGGAAATTAAAGGGTTCGGAGAGCCCCGGGGCATGCATCAAACGCGAAATCCTCGAGGAGCTTGGCGTAGAGATCAACCCGCTGGAGGTATTAGAGCCGGTGGAACACCACTATGATACCCGCTCGGTGAGGCTGATCCCTGTCATCTGCACCATCGAAAAGGGATTCATATCACTTTCGGAACACCAGGAGTACCGGTGGGTTGGGCATGACGAGCTGGATGAACTGGACTGGCTCGAGGCCGATCTCGGGGTGGTGGAGATGATCAGGAATCTGCTCTGAGCACGTTGTCTTTCATTCAAAATAGAGTCCTCCGCGGGCTCTCTTCCAGCACCTCGCCGATTTCGGTGGCCATGGGAACGGCCGATCGCTGGTTAAGCTCTGCCACAAGGGCACCGGCCAGGTCGGGGGAGACCGACATCAGTAAGCCCCCGGAGGTCTGGGCATCGTGTGCCAGCATCCTGAGGGTGTAATCCACACTCCTTGTGAAGTGAACCGCGCTTCCTGTGAACTCCTGGTTCCGGAAGGCGGCGCCGGGGATGCTCCCTTTTTCAAAGATCCGGTAGGCTCCCTCCAGCAACGGGATCCGGCGGGCCCGGATCCTGAAACTCACCCTGCTGGCCTGGGCCATCTTCAGGGCATGTCCCGCCAGTCCGAAGCCGGTTATATCGGTCATACCCCTCACCCCGTATTTCCCTGCTGCCAGTGCACCCTCCCTGTTGAGCGATTTCATCTGCGCCAGGGCTGCGCGGTACTCCTTTTCACCGGAGAGCCCGTTTTTTTGTCCCGATACCAGCGCCCCGGTCCCGATGGATTTGGTCAGCACCAGCCGGTCGCCCGGTCTTGCCCCGGCATTGGTAATCAGTTTCCCGGGGTGAACGGTGCCCACCACGGCCAGTCCGTATTTCGGGGGATGATCGTCAATTGTGTGTCCACCGACCGTTAGTGCGCCCGCCTCCCTGACTTTGGAATCGCCTCCCCTGAGGATCTCCCCAAAAACCTCCAGGGGGATGTGTTGATGGGAGAACATCATCAGGTTGAGCGCCAGCAGCGGGGTTCCCCCCATGGCATAGACATCCGAAAGGGCATTGGCTGCGGCAATTTCACCAAATTCCCGCGCATCGGAGCAGATGGGAGGGAAGAAGTCGGTGGTAAAGATCAGTGCGGTTTCATCGTTGATCCGGTATACCCCGGCATCGTCGTGGGTCTCCACATCCACCATCAGGTTGGGATCTTTGTTCAGCGGCAAATCCTTCAGCATCTCGGAGAGCAATCCGGCCGGAATTTTTGCCGAGCACCCTCCATATTCGATGGTGGTCAGAAGGTCGAAAGGTTTGCTAATGGACATGGGTTACTAATGAATAGGGATTTAACACCGGTCAGGGAGTCACAACGTGGCCTGTCCGTGCCAGTATTTCAGTGATGGATACCATGTTGGAAATCATACCCACCCCGATTTCATACTGAAGGTTGTAATGGTCTATGCAGGTGCCGCAGAGCATGATTCGGCAACCCAGCTCCTCGAGTTCTGAAAGTGAACTGCATACGGGAGACTCCCTCATGGCCAGTTTTACGCCCGAATTATACATAACCACGTGGGTGGGAAGCTGATCCTGCAGTTTCAGGTTCTCCATAAAGGTCACCATGAGCAATTTCCCCAGTTCGGGGTCACCTTCACCCATCCTGTTGCTCCTCAGGCAGACCACATAATCACTGTTTACAATAGCTGTTGTGCAGTAGGCTGCCGGATCCGTTTCGGCATTCCGGATGTCGGGACTCAGGGTGGTGATTGTATGAACCTGGCCTTTGCTTTTCACATCGGGACTTGCGCCCTGGTCGTTCAGGTAGGACAAAAGGTTTTTCAGTGAAGTCTGGTTATCAGTAATGATCTGCAGCTGAGTGCCCGGTTCTGCCTCCAGCAGGGCCTCTTTCAGCATGATCAGCGGCCGGGGACAGGTGAGCCCCGTTGTATCGACGATTTTCATTTTAATTAGAATTTAAGACCACAAAATTACAATTTCCTGATGAACACAGCAGTTTTTCATATATTGTTCTTTCTTGAGGTCATGCCGGAAGATGAAAAACATATACTGGAGCCCCAATTATGGGTGGATCGCCATGGTGATTATCTCTATAACTATGCCATTGTCAGGGTGAACGACCCGGAAAAGGCGGGCGACCTGGTACAGGATACTTTCCTGTCAGGACTCCGGTCCAGAGAGAGTTTCCAGGGCCGGAGTTCCGAGCGTACCTGGCTCATCTCTATTTTGAAACGTAAGATTATTGATACCTACCGGCGAAACTACTCCTCACGGGAGACCTCCATGAGTGAGTACCGGGAGGAAATCCGGGATGGTGATTATTACGGTGGTGAAGAACCCTTTCGAGGACACTGGCTTGAAGGCAGAGGGCCCAATTCTCACTCCCTGATGCCGGAGGGAGAGCTGGAACAGAGCGAGTTAATGCGCATTATTGAGAAATGTATTTCATTGCTCCCGCCTAACCTGGCCTCGGTTTTCATCATGAAGTTGATCGATGAGACTGAATCGGACGAGGTGTGTAAGGAACTGGGCATTACACCGTCCAATTTATGGGTCATGTTGCACAGGGCCCGGTTAAAAATGCGAAGATGTGTTGAAAGTAAATGGCTTTAAAGGATTGTTATGAAAATTGGGTATAAGTTAATGGTTTTCATGAGCAGGCATATGATGGCATGCGACGAAGCCAGTTTCCTGATCTCTTACCGACTCGATAACCGCCTGGGTTTTAAAAGGTGGATACAACTGAAGTTTCATTTGTTTTCCTGCCACCTTTGCCGGAAGTATGAAAGTCAGATCAATCAACTCAACAGGGTGGTTGATCACTATCGGCAGGAGTGCACCTCCGAAAATTGTCATCACCACCTCCCGCATGAATCCAGGACCGAGATTCTCCACACCGTTCTAAAGGAGATAAATGTCAAATAGTTGTTAAAAAGTACTCCTTTTGTAAGGATTCTATTTTCCTGACGACAGACTCACTACAAACAAGTTAATTAAAATTCAGAATCATGAAAACAGAGAAAAAGATCTTAAATTCTGCATCAATTGTTGCAGGTGCTTTGCTGACCACAGCACTGGTAGCCTCGCCTTTGGCAGGTATGGATATACTGGCCTATAACGACCTTGGATCGGGATCGCAGGTTCGCAGTTACCTGATTGATGTAAACTCCAGCCAGGGTAATGCTTCAGAAGCTGTTGCCTATAAGGTAGGTGAACTGACGTGCGGTGAGGATACCAAGAAGGAAGATGCGAAGAGCGAAGCAAAGGACACTGAGGCGAAGAGTGCAGAAGCAAAGGCTGCTGAAGCAAAAGCAGCTGAAGGTAAAACCACGGATGTAAAGAGTTCCGACGCGAAAACCGAAACCAAAACCGAAGCCAAAACCGAAGCCAAAGAGGAAAAGAGCAAGGAAGCCAAATGTGGCGAAGGGAAATGCGGTGAAGGGAAATGCGGAGCATAATGGTAAACCAGACCGGATGTGTTGTGAGGTAACCATGTGTGGTAAGGGTTGATATGGTTGATCCGGTCTGAAAAGGGGCCCCGCGAAACCGCGGGGCTCTTCTTTAAAAACTCAGAGCATGAATGGAAAAGTGGGTATAGGTTTAAGAAGGGATATCTCGGAGGAGATTCTGGACAGCAGGTTGCTCACGCCCGATTTCCTCGAGTTTGCGCCCGAAAACTGGATGGGGGTGGGCGGGAACTGGAACCGTACCCTTAAAAAGGCAGTTTCCGGTTACCCGGTAACCTGTCATGGACTTTCACTTTCGTTGGGGAGTCCCGAGGAGCTGAACTGGAATTTTATCAGGGAGTTGAAAATCTTCCTGGATGAGAACCGGGTGGAGATTTTTTCCGAGCACCTGAGTTATACCAAGAGTCAGAATGCCCACCTTTATGATCTGCTTCCCATCCCTTTCCGAAGGGATGCAGTGGACCATGTGGCAGACAGGATCATGCAGGTACAGGATTTTCTTAAAAGACCAATTGCCATCGAGAATGTATCCTATTACACTCCGGTGGCTGCCGAGATGACCGAAGCTGAATTTATTGGTGAGATCGTGGAAAAGTCAGGATGCAATCTGTTGCTGGATGTGAATAACGTCTTTGTGAATGCCTTTAATCACCAGTATGATGCAAGGGATTTCATCGGTCAGCTTCCGCTGGACAGGGTGGCCTATATCCACATGGCAGGTCATGAACAGGTTGAACCGGACCTGATCATCGATACCCACGGACAGCCCATCGCCGACCCGGTATACGAACTGTTCGAGTGGACGATCCGGAGAATGAACCCGGTTCCGGTTCTGCTGGAAAGAGACTACAATTTTGAGGAGCTGGATCAGCTCCAGGCAGAGTTGATGCATTTGAAAAAGCTGATCGGTAAACACTGGAGGGTTGAGCATGAAACTAAATAAAGATACAGCCAGGATCCAGGAGCAGCTTGGGGAGTACTGCCGGACAGGCAGGGAGACCGTCATTCCGGGTGTAACCCCGGGGAGAATCCACCATTACAGGCGGCTGGTAAATAACGTGGTCAGGGATATTCTCGATTCGGGTTTTCCCATTACCCTGGCCACCCTGGGTGAGGAGCAGTGGGACCGGCTGGTACAGGAGTTTTTTGTCCTTGGTCAGCCCGGGACTCCACAGGTGTGGAGATTACCATTCGAGTTCTATCATTACCATCTCGCCCAGGAAACCGGCGAGCGAATTGGAAAGCCTTACCTCGACGACCTGCTCTATTTTGAGTGGATGGAGATCGAGGTTCATAATATGCCTGACAGACCCTTTCCGGAGTATGTGAAAGAAGGCAGGGTGCTTGAAGACAGACTCGCGTTTAATCCCGAGTATGAGATCATCAGAATGACCTACCCGGTGCATATGCATCCGGCTGTGCAGACTCCCGGTCTGAAGGGAGACTATTATGTATTGATATTCCGGTCGCCCGATACCGGCTATGTTCAGTTCCTGAACCTTTCGGCACTGAATGTTTTCATTCTCACCAGGCTGGTGGAAGAGGATCTGCCTGCGGGTCAGCTCAGGGGTGAGATCGCCCGGGTCACCGGTATTGAGAGCGGGAAATACCTGGATGATGCCCTTAAGCAATTCATAGAGGAGCTGATGCAAAAAAAGCTAATCCTCGGATTTAAAAAATAGTCATTGCGAAGAGATTTTGGGCCTCTTCTTATTAAAGGAGGTTGCCTCCTGGTATGCAGCCGCCACGGCCAGGATGGTTCCCTCATCAAACAGGTTTCCCAGGAAACTGATACTGGTCGGGTGAACCGTTTTCCTTGAAGCCATTCGGAACCACGACCACCGGTTGACCGGTCAGATTGGTGGCCAGCAACTGGTTGCCACCCATGAACGACGGGATAACCACCACATCAAAATCCTTCATCCTTCCGTGAAAGTCCTCCACCAGGTCCTGCCTGATGCGGTTGGCCTGGATATACTCCACTGCAGTGATGTAGCGGGCAGTCCGGAAGGTGTTGGGCCAGGCATAACGGTGCTGGCGGACCAGCAGCGTATCGCGGTTGGAACGGGTGAGCTCATCAAAAGCTGCTGCAGCTTCGGCCGTCAGGATCAGTCCCAGTGCAGCAACAGGAATCTCGTCATTATCCAGCTCAACCGGAATAAGTTTGGCACCCAGTTTTTTCAAAACCTTCAGGGACTGGTCATCAAATTCAGATTCCTCATAATCCGAATCGAAAGCCGATTTGAAATAGCCGATTTTCAGTTTGGACAGATCGGCCACGCCCGGGTAAGTAAAACCGGCATCCAGCACCGTTTTATCCTTTGGATCGGTCCCGCGGAGGGCATCAAAAACAATGGCACAGTCGACTGCGCTTCTGCAGATGGGACCTACCTTATCCATGCTCCAGCTGAGCGCCATGGCGCCCGACCGGGTAACCCGCCCGTAGGTAGGACGCAATCCGGTCGTTCCGCACCGGGTTGACGGGGAGACAATCGAACCCCAGGTCTCTGTTCCAATGGCGAAGGGGAGCAGCCCGGCTGCAGTTGCCGAAGCCGATCCGGCCGATGATCCGCTCGACCCCTCCTCCAGGTTCCAGGGATTCCGGGTAGTGTCAGCAAACCATACATCTCCCATAGCCAGGGCCCCCAGGGTGGTCTTTGCCACAAGAATGGCACCGGCATCCTCAAGCTTCTTAATAATCCCGGCGGTATCTTCAAGAACCTGGTCCTTGTATGCTCCGGCTCCCCAGGTGGTGGGATAGCCGGGGAAGGCGAAGAGGTCCTTGGCTCCGTAAGGGATCCCATGCAAAATTCCCCGGTCCTTTCCCTGAGCAAGTTCGGCATCCATCTTCCTGGCCTGTTCAATGGCATAGGACTCGGTTAGGGTAACCACGCAGCGAAGTTGAGGGTCATATCTTTTCAGTCTCTCAAGGTACAGCTCGGTGAGTGCCAGGCAGGAGATCTCACCTGACCGCAAAAGGGAGGCCAGCTCGGGGATGGACATAAAGGCCAGGTCTGCTTCCCTCAAAGGCCTGGTGATGCCTGTGGGAATTTCCCACGATATTTTAGGAGTCGGACCGGGAATCCTGAAACCATAGGGGATGGGGTTGAACTGAAGGGCAGGAGGGGTGGAGTTGGGCAGATGGTAAGCCCTGATGCTTCGGTAGTCCATAATCAGATCGGCCATACCGGAATCGATCATGATCTGCTCCAGGCTGTCGAACTCAATATCCATGGGATTCATCAAATACCAGGTGGAATCCAAAATCACATTCACATGCACAGGATTTTCCTCCACAGGGGCGGAACGGGTACAGGAGTGGTAACTCATCCATACAACTACGGCACCTGCTGTAATTGCAATCATTCGAATGGAGGTCAGGGTGCGATTCATGATATTCTTTTTAGGAAATAAAGGTTGAAATATACAAAAAGTACAATTCTTTTTTTGAGAATTAGCAGAGATCATCTATATTTGCACGCGCTAAAGGGAGCTTAGCTCAGCTGGTTCAGAGCACCTGCCTTACAAGCAGGGGGTCGCTGGTTCGAACCCAGCAGTTCCCACACTAAAAATGAAGCGGTTACTAATTAAGGGATTGGTAGCCGCTTTTTCTTTTGACTTCAATTTGAACTACGCGAGCGCATTGGCTGAAGCCGAGCTCGCAGGCTAGGTTCCCCTTAGCTCTGCTGCGGGGTAAGCCAATATTTTTGGTTCCTGAAACGAATTTCCTTTTTAACAGGTGTAAATATCCTTTCCGGAAATCAAAAATGATGACATCAAGATATTTTTCCATGAACGACTGTCTCCTTAATCCGGATGGGATCCACATTGATTTTCAATCCAAATTTCCTCATTATTTTTCCTTTGTACGTTGCAGCCGGATCCAATAAAGAAATACCAGGTCCCAGCTCTTTCATCATTCCTTCATGTTCAGTAGTCCATTCCAAATCCAATAATTCGGTGAGGAAAAGGAATCTTTTTTTAGCTGATTTATTAATATTCCTTGCGAAATAATAGAAAAGCTTGTCATGATCAGTCCGGTCTTTCGCATGGAATATGGCATTCCCGACCTCAATGATGCCTCCACAAAGCCGGGGCTTTGTGGCAATATCCACGAGAGTCTTCTCCAAATCACTCAACATCGCTTTCTCATACTGGTTTATCCAGATGCTGCTTAAGCCGAAAAATCGGGTTGCATCATGTTGAATGAATTGATAGGTAATTTTCCCAAAACTTCTGATGGCCGGCTTCATCTGCTTTTTAGTGACCACATATTCCCTGGCCTCAGATTGGAGTATTAACCCGTGAATCTCTAGCGCTGAAGCATAACCGATATAATACTCCTTATTCTGCATTATATATTTCGCAACCTGATGCCGATCAGGTACATAAGTTTCGGGATCCGCGTTAAGAGGAATGATTTGGTAATTATTCCAAGCTATTTTATATAGCATACCTTTATCGACCATGCCTGCAATTGTCCTGGCCAGATGGACAAGGTTCTTCTCCGGAAATTCCCTCACCACATCCTGAAATGTAAAACCAAACATATTTTTACCGGAAAACTGCTTAATAATGTTCCAATTCAATTGACTACTCATGAGAAAAGGATATTTATTATCTGGATACCATACTTATCTGGTGCTTTAGGGATAATAAATATTTTTAATAGTTATTTTTTATCCTATACGTCATCTATATAGCTAATAATTAGCTACTTTAAATTTTTCGGAAATTTTTTTCTTCCCTTGTGGCGATATCAGCCCGGTTTATACCATATACCAATAAGAGACCGATTATCATTGATACCTAACATCAGGCATTAGTGTGCTCGAACTGCCCATGATCAGCGTTTAGAAAAAGTAATTCTAATAACATGAAATTGATCAGACCTTCTGAAATTTCTGCCGGGATCCTCACATTACTCGATGAGAGTGTTGAATGGGTCATCCTGGTATCTCCCTATATGAAGATCTCGAAATGGTATAAATTTTTAAATAAGGTCAATGACTTGAAAACCAGGAGGATTCACACTGAGATATATGTCAGGGACTCCCCAGACAACACAGCCACCTATTGTGATCTGGATCAATTGGCACTTCAGTATAAGAAGATACCTAACCTGCACTGCAAACTTTACCTGAATGAGAGATACGGCATCGTAACTTCCATGAATTTACTGCTAAGCTCTGAGATCAATTCCCTGGAAATCGGATATGCCACAGAAACCTGGACGGAATATAATGACTTGTTAGGTTTCTATCAAAGGTATATACACATTGGCGAACTTATTCACTGTGATACTATAGCCGGAAGGCCGGCTGCAGATATGAAGGAGATAATACATAGAATCAGGGAAGAACTCAAAAGAACTGCGAAGAATTCATGGTTCTGGCTTGTGAAAAATGCACTGCATATCAGTACTGGCAGGAACAACTATATCATTTCTATCATCGACGGTTACCTGAGAATCACCGCTAATTTGAGATTTGTTTCCGGAACCAAGCAGAAAGGCATTCAGTGTTCCTCATTTATCGTGAAAAAAGTGGAGATTCACGCATGAAGTCGGAGATCTCACCGGCATGAAAGTGCATATGCATCCTGGCCCTATGACTGACATCCAAAAGCTATCCGGACAGGCACAACTCATATTGGAAAGCAACTGCATCTCCGGGATACTGGAAGCTGAGGCAGATTACATGATAGAATCTGTAATAAGGTTTATTAATGCCACAGACGATCTGTTATTTCAAGAAGGTAAATGTTATTAATCCCTTGTTAACCAAGGTATTATTGACAATATATGTAAAGTGAGATTCGTAATTGGATAGCCACTACGACCAATACAAACCAGAGCCGGCGAAGTGGTCATTGCTCTGAGTGATCGGTGAGCACTAAAAAAAAACAGCGAATTTTAAATTCGCTGTTTAATTTTTCTGGCCTCCTCAAAGGGGAGAGGCGACTGACAAGGGTCGGATTTACTTTTTCAGCAGGTCCCTGATCTCGGTCAGCAGAACCTCTTCTTTGGAGGGAGCAGGTGGTGCAGCAGGAGTTTCAGCCTCTTTTTTCTCAACGGAAGTCTTCATTTTGTTGTAGCCCTTCACCACCATAAAAACGGCGATGGCAACAATTAAAAATGTAATGATTGTGTTTAAAAACAGGCCATAGCTGATTGCAACTTCGGGAACGGCCACATCACCATTCATTGAAGCTGCCTTCAAAATAACTTTCAGGTTTGAGAAATCCACATTTCCAAGAAGTATCCCGATGGGAGGCATAATAATGTGGTCAACGAGCGATTTTACAATGGCGCCAAAATAGACTGCCATAATGAGGCCAACTGCCAACTCAATGACATTGCCTTTGCTGATAAACTTTTTAAATTCCTGTATCATATTAGTTTTATTGGGTTACGGATAAAGAACAGATAAATTGGCTTATTGTTCAGTGAACCTGATTTCATGAAGGTTTTGAAACCCTTGAAAGCGACTCTGATTTGCCCCTTGCCAGGGAGAAGAATACCCCCAGTGTGCAAAGCACAACGAAAACCATAAATGTGGTTCGCATGCTGGTCATGAATGCTGCTGAGTTGAGCGCTGAAATGGGCCGGTTTCCAATATGTACATGCAGGATCAGGGTGGCGATTCCCATGCTCATCATCTGTCCGGTGAGCCTCATGGTTCCCACCGTGGCAGAGGCAACGCCCAGGTATTTTTTATCCACCGAACCCATGATGGCATTTGTATTGGGCGAGGAGAACATCCCGAATCCAAACCCGACAACGGCCAGGATTACCACCAGGAATGTGAAGGTGGATTGTTCGGAAAGGAATGAAAGCAGGATCAGTCCGGTTACAATGATCCCCATACCTGCAGAGGCCAGGACCCTCGGATCGCGGGTATCCGAGAGCCGGCCTGAAATGGATGCAACAATCGCCATGATAACCGGTTGGGTAACCAGGATCATCCCGGCATCCCTGGGGGTAAGACCCATTACGTATTGCAGGTAGAGGCTCAGCAAAAAGGTGATGGCAAAGGTGGTGGCATAATTGATCAGTGCAGCGAGGTTCGAAAGTGCAAACCGCCTGTTGGATTTAAAAAGCTGGATATTGAAGACCGGGAATTTGAGCCTCATTTCCAGGATAATGAAACCAATTACTCCCATCAATCCGGCAGCAGCCAGGATGATCCCTGAGGTCTTCGGCAATCGTGAGAAGCCAAACATGAATGCCGACATGGAGAGAAGATAGATCAGCGACCCGGGCAGATCGAATTTCTCTCCCTTTGCATCGGCCCACTCCTGGCTGATATATCGCCAGGTGATCCAGACAACCACCAACTCGAACGGAACAGTGGCATAGAAAATGGATCGCCATCCCAGATACTGGGTGAGAATCCCCCCCAGGAAAGGAGCCAGTGAGAGTCCGATATATACCGCTGTGACTGTAATACCAATGGCTTTGCCGCGTTCACCCGGAGGATATACGGAGGTGATGATGGCAATCCCTGTTCCAAAAACCATGGCACTCCCGATTCCCTGTATGCCCCGAAACAGGATAAGCAATCCACCTGAGGGTGAGAGTGCGCAAAGGATGGAGGAGAGGAGGATGATTATGTTGCCGATGAAGAAAATCCTCTTTCGTCCTTTGATATCGGCCAGTTTACCCATAGGAACCAGGAAAACTGCCGAAGAGAGGAGGAAGGCCATGGCCACCCAGCTCATTCCCACAGCACCCATGGAGAAGGTTTTGCTGATGGCCGGCAGCGCAATATTAATGGCTGCTCCCAAAAAAGGATTGATAAAGGAGGTAATGAGGACGATGATTAGGATTAACCTTCTTGAGGTTGGATTGTGGTCTGTCATCAGGCTATAAAAAAAATGGCTTGCTAATGTAGTAAAGCACGGCTGTATTCCAATGAAATTACTGACCCTTTTATTCAACGTTTGAATGGTTGAAAAAATCAATATTTAACCGGCTTTGGCCGCCCATTAAAAGATTAACTTGTCTCAAAATATAACAGATAGCGATGAAACCATATCCAAAAAGAGAATTTGTTGCAGCCCTGTTTATCCTTTTGTTCCCGCTGGCACTCCTTTCCCAGAGCCAGTCGGACTGGCCAAAGAAAATCGAGAAGGATGACATCAAAGTGATAATTTACCAACCCCAGGTTGAGTCTCTTACTGCCAACAGGATGGAAGCCAGGTCAGCGGTATCGGTGACCAATAAGGATTATGAAAGTCCGGTTTTTGGTGCCATGTGGTTTGATTGTGTCATATCCACCGACCGGGATAATCGAATGGTCCAGTTGCTGGATATGGAGGTTTCTGCAGCGAAATTTCCGGATATGGAGGATGAGAAGATTGAACAACTGAGCCAATTTATTGAAAATGAGGTTCCCCAATGGGAAATTATATTATCGCTGGATGAACTGCTGGCCGATCTGGATATGAACGAGACTTCAATGGAGCTTTCGTCGGGCCTGAACAACGCCCCCCCTGAGATCATCTTTACCACGATTCCGTCGGTGCTGATCATGGTGGATGGAGACCCCATCTTCCAGGAGATTGAGAAGACCCCGTATGAAAAAGTGGTCAATACTCCATTTTTTCTGGTGAAGGACACAAAAAAGGGAATCTATTATATCAATGGAGGGAAGCACTGGTACAACTCCGCAAATGGTGCTGAGTGGAAATATGCAGAAAAGGTTCCCCGGAAGCTGGAAGAGCTTGCCAGTGAGGCTATGGACACGTGGAATGGAGGATCGGAGGATAGTGAGATTATTCCGGCTATAATTCTGAGGACAACACCTGCCGAATTGCTTCAATCGAATGGTGAACCTGATTTTGCCCCCATCGAGGGAACTTCGATTCTCTATATGACCAATACTGCAGACGACATCCTGATGAACATTGAAACACAGGAGTACTTTGTACTTGTGGCAGGCAGATGGTATCGTTCAAAATCGCTGGACAGAGGTCCCTGGAGCTTTGTGGAGCCGGACCAGGTTCCGGCTGTCTTTTCAGATATCCCTGCACAGTCTGATATGGGTTCTGTGAGGGCCAGCGTGGCAGGTACCCGGGAGGCAAAGGAGGCTTTACTGGAGAACCAGATTCCTCAGACAGCCGAAGTGGACCGGAGAGAGGCTAAACTGGAGGTTACCTACGACGGAAAACCAAAGTTTGAGCCGGTCAAGGATACCCAAATGAAATATGCCGTCAATACTGATAAATCGGTACTGCTCATTGGCAACCGCTATTACTGTTGTGACAATGCCATATGGTTCGAGTCCGGTTCTCCAACCGGACCATGGATGGTAAGTGTGGTTGTTCCCGAACCGGTCCAGGAGATTCCTCCCGAATCGCCGGTCTATAATGTGAAGTATGTCTACATTTACGAATCTACTCCTGAGGTTGTATATGTGGGTTATACCCCCGGTTATGTGAACTCCTATGCATATCATGGTTGTGTTTACTACGGGACTGGCTATTATTACAATCCCTGGTATGGTAATTATTATTACCCCAGGCCGGTGACCTATGGTTACAATGTCCGGTGGAATCCATACACAGGATGGGGATTCACATACGGGGTCTCTTACGGATGGATGACCGTGGGCTGGGGGGCACCCTATTACGGATACTGGGGTCCGGCCGGTTACAGGCATGGTTACCATTATGGCTATCATCATAGTTATTCCAGTGGCTACAGGGCCGGCTATTATGCAGGAAGCAACCAGGGAAACAGTGGGTATAAACCGGGCTACGGCAGGCCAACCCCCTATGGCAATCAGAATCCGGCATCCAATAATGTTTATAAGAACCGTCCGCAGGGGGTGACCCGTACCGGGGATACCTATTATGATCCCAAAACAGGGAATAAAATTGCAGCAGCCGACCGATCAAAACCTTTAGCCCAGCCTGCCAACCGGGATAACAATGTCTACACCGACAGAAACGGGAATGTGTACCGGAAGGAAGGCGATAACTGGAACAGGGTGGATAACTCTGTGGGCAGACCCTCCACTGGAGAGGTACGGCCCTCCACCGGGCAACCCTCTACCGGGCAGACCAGGCCCTCCACAGGAGAGGTACGGCCCTCCACCGGGCAACCCTCCACCGGGCAGACCAGGCCCTCCACAGGAGAGGTACGGCCCTCAACCGGGCAACCCTCCACCGGGCAGACCAGGCCATCCACAGGAGAGGTACGGCCCTCCACAGGGCAACCCTCCACCGGGCAGACCAGGCCCTCCACAGGAGAGGTACGGCCCTCCACAGGGCAGACCCGGCCCTCCACAGGGCAACCCTCCAATACCTATAGCCGGCCCCAAACCACCCCCGGCCAGAATCTGAACCAGGATTTCAATTCACGCAACAGGGGGGCAGAAAGGTCGAATGACTATAACCAGAACAGGGGGAGTTACCAGTACAGCAAACCCTCACAATCCTCCGGTTCGCAGGGGGTGAGACCATCTGGTTCTCCATCAAAGCAATCGGGCACTCCTTCTAAGACAACGGCTACTCCCTCCAGATCATCGGGCGGGAGGTCCACACCAAGCAGAAGATAGTTTTAATTCAGTTCCTTTATTTGCTCAGGTCAAGAAGCTCCACTTTCCTGAAATCAAAGGGATGACTTTCAGCCTGCAGGGCGATATATCCCGATTTGAGCGTTGTGCCTGCGGCCAGTGGAAATCCCTCCGGCAGGTCACCTGGTTCACCGCCGATCTGAGGTTTTGTGTAGGTCATCACCGTATCCCCGTTCACCAGGTGGTGAATCATGCTGTCGCCATATACCACCAGTTCGAAAGTAATCCACTCCTCGCCATTGAATGTTGGCGAAGTGGATACAGTGCAGTGCTGGGTGACCAGTTCCCCGTTTATCACCACATTGGTACCCGGAGTACAAAGGTTTGCAGTGGGTCTTTCCCCTTCACCGGTTCCCCCAAGGAACTGGGCCTCAATGCACACTGGAAACGGCTGGTTCAGGCCTATGGACTCAGGCGATTGTGAGTGAAACATTACGCCGCTGTTTTTTAAGGCCCATCCCTCTCCGCCTGGAACCTGCTCTCCCACGATCCGGTATTCAACCCTGAGTTTATAGTGGGAGTAAGGATTCTTATAGAAGATGTGGCCATACTCTTCATCAAAGCGCTCATACCCGTCGTAGCGGGTCACCATCATCCCGTTCTCCACCCGGAAGGTGTTGTTGAAATTTTCATTTAGGGGATGCTTGTTCATTTTGATGGTCCAGCCGTCAAGGTCCTGCCCGTTGAAAAGCTGGATCCATGTTTCGGGTTGAGGGGTCTCATTTTCAGTGGTACCTGCTTGTTTTGGAGTACTGGTGTTGCATGAAATCAAAAGTGTCATGGCAAGAAAAAGGGGAAGGAGTTGTTTCATCTCTTGGAATTATAAAGGTTATAGGTTTATGGATTCTTTTTTAAGCAAACTGAAGGTGATGAGCCGGCCCAGGTTCTCATCCCAGAGCCTGAACTTCATGGTCTTAAGTCCTTTGGCAATGGTGATCGGTTGAATGGCAGCAAACATCTGGTTTTCCTCGTGGCACCGTGGGAGGTTATAATTGGGGATCTTGGGACTCAGGTGGTGGATGTGGTGGAAGCCGATATTTCCGGAAAACCACTGGATGATCCGGGGCGTTTTCAGGAATGAGCTCCCACGCAGGGCCATCTCCTGGTAGTCCCAGTCGTCGTTGTGACTCCAGATTACCTCCTCAAACTGGTGCTGAACATAGAAAAGCCAGGAGCCGGCCGAAGTGGCAATCAGGATGACAGGGATCTGGATCATCAGGAAGGCTTTCCAACCCATCAGCAGGCTTAGTCCGATGCACCATGTAAGTATGATCCCGTTTACCAGGTAGGTATTCCAGCGCTCTTTACGGCCGGCCTGTTTGGTATTGAAACGGAACCATAGAGTGAACAGTATGACGGGCCCGATTCCAAACAACAGGATGGGATGCCTGTAGAGGCGGTAGACCAGTCTTTCGCCTGGTTTCATGGCGAGGTATTCGTCGGTTGTCACTGTCCATACATCCCCTTCACCCCTTTTATCCAGGTTGCCAACGGTACTGTGATGTGCGGCATGACTGCGGTGCCAGCGATCGTAAGGCGTAAAAACCAGGGCTCCAAGGATGGTCCCCACCACCCGGCTGGTTCGGGATGACTTGAAAAAGGAGCCATGCCCGCAGTCGTGAAAAATGATAAAAATCCGGATCAGGAACCCTGCAGCCAGCAGTGAGAGGCCAAGGGTAATCCAGTATGAAATGCCCAGCGTGTAGTACATCACCGCCCACAGTACCAGGTATGGCCCCAGGGAATTGATGATCTGCCAGATGCTTTTCCGTTTATCGGGCTGGTTATATTTGCGTATGACGGAAACCCAGGATGGGCCACCCGCTTTTTTATTTGAATCCATGATACAAAGTTATACGATTCCCCGTTAATCAATCCTATTATAATTTTTACAAACCGGAATAGTGACAGAATCTGCTATTCAGGTATGTATAAATTCGTAATTTCACCGGTCAGTGTGTGGTAAGCGAAACAGATCATGATTAGACCATTCATAGGGATCCTGGGATTGGTGATGGTGATATCGGGCCGGTTAACCGCCCAGCCTTACATCATCCAGGGGAGCATTGAGCATTCGGGCCAGGGTATGATCTACCTGGCTTCATTCTATGGAGACCGGTTCGGGATTGTAGACAGCATTGAAACAAGCACCGGTTCTTTTCTATTCCTGCTCCCCGGCGATTATCCCCCGGGGGTCTGCCGCCTGATCTTTTCGGATGAATATGAAGGGATCAGGAGTGAAAACAGGTTTGTGGAGTTCATCTACAACCGTGAAAATATTTCGATGGTGGTATCTATAAATGAGAATGGTCCGATTCCCGTTTTTGAAAACTCCACCGAGAACCGGGTCTACTTTGAGTTTATGACTTTTCAGCTTGATTATGAAGAGAAACTGACCAGGGTATACGGCCAACTCTTTCCGGACAGACCCGGAGAGGATCATTACGATTCGGCTGTAAAGAGGTACGAGGAGTTACAACTCGAAAGGAACCGCTTTATGGATTCCCTGACGCTGCTCTATCCGGATTTGTACGCCACCAGGATCATGAATGCATTTCGTGCACCGCTGGTTCGGGGATCCATGACACACCCCGAGCGGATCGATACCCTGAAACAACACTTTTTCGATATGGCCTCTATTGACGATCCCGACCTGTTGTATGCCCCGGTTTATACCTACAGGATTGTGGATTATCTCTCCCTGTACAGTGTGGATACCTTTACAATGGAGCAACAGGAGGCGCAATTTGTGGAGGCTGTTGACCAGATCATGATGAATGTATCACCACTCCCCGAACTTCGCAGTTTTGTGGTTGAGTTTATGCTGGAAGGATTTGAACTTCTGGGGATGGAGCAGGTCCAGATCCACCTGGCCGATCAATACCTGGATGAGTCGTGTGAATCGGAGGTGGCAGAGCTGGTCCGGTCACGGATGGAGGGTTACAAAAAAATGGTTTTGGGAGCAACCGTTCCCGATTTTACCGTCAGGGATACAGACGGAAAAAACCACATCCTTTCGGAGATACCGAATCCCTATACCCTGGTGGTTTTCTGGTCCAGCACTTGCGGTCATTGCCGGGAGCTGATCCCGGAGCTGAAGCAATGGTACATGGAGGAGAACACCCTGGATATGGAGGTGGTGGCCATCTCCATCGATAGTTCCGCGGCGCTGTTCGAACAGTATATTTCCCAGGAGCCGATGCCCTGGATCACCGTGCACGATCCGGCAGGATGGCAGGGCAGGGTTGCCTCCCTCTATCAGATTTATGCCACTCCCACCCTGTTCCTGGTCAACAGGGAGCGGACCATCCTGGCCAGGCCGGCTTCGTTCAGGCAGCTGCAGAGAACCCTGAGAAAATTGAACTGATCACTCATCGGGCGACCGGCTGAACCGGCCCCTGCTCTCCATCCATTCCTCTTCCCAGTCCTTGTATAGTTTTTCCGTGGGATGACTGCCGAAATAGATGGGGAGTCCGTGTTCCCTGAAGTAGGGGTGTTCGACCTCACCCAACTTGATATACTCACGGAAATAGAGGGGGATCCGGTCTGAATAACCTGTATAGATGAGGTATTCCATCTCCGGGTGCCTTGGAATCCACTCCATGAAGGCATCATTAAAGCTGTAAACTTCGGGGTAGGAGGGGCCGGGACGAAAGTAATCCATGGCTCCTGCAGATCCGTAAGATTCTCCGTATACCAGGGTCCGCTCCTGAATCGAATCGGGCAAACGGTCATAGAAATCCCACACTTTTTTCCCCAGTTCATCCCAGCCCACCATATCGGCATAATCCTGGGGAAGGTCATGTACACTCCCGTCCTCCCACTTCAGCATCACATCTATTCCCCGGCTCAGCAGTTTGCGGTCAAATCCGGCCATGCGGTCTGGTTTATAGATGGGCAGGCTGAAAGGCAAGAGGAAAATCCCAAACAGGATGGTCACAAAAAGCAGGACAGGGAAAAGGAACCGCCGGGGCAGGGACACCCACCTCTCCCAGGCCAGGGCCCCGAAAACCACCAGCATCGTATAGGCTGCAATGGTGTAATAGAACTTACCCCTGAGCAGAATGATCAGCAACAGCGTGATCAGGAAAGCCCACGCAAATACCCTGAAATCGCGGTGTTTCCGGTTGAACAGCAGCCAGATCAGTCCTCCCAGCCACACAGGCAGGGCCGGAAGGTGCATGAAGATCTGTGCAAAGAGGAAATCTTTGATCAGTACATTTCCAAGCTGCGTTTCCTGGAGCTGGTTCATATGGGAGATCACCGGCCAGTGATGCTGGTATTGCCAGATGAGGTTGGGCAGGATCAGCAGGAGTCCGCCTGCCAGGGTGACAGGCAAAGCCCATGACCAGAGCAATCTGCGGTTCCGGCTCATGATCATGGCAGTCAGCAGTGCCACTGCGTAAAAGATGATCGAGTATTTATTGAGCCAGCCCAGTCCAAGGACCGGGATCATCCAGAGAATCTGCCCTGGATCCTGTTTCCGGATCATGCGGAAGATCACCGTGGCTGAAAGCAGCCAGAAAAGATTGTCGAAGATTACCGGTTGCAGCAGGCTGGCCGGTCGCAGGAAAGCTGGCGAGAACAGGTATGCTGTGAGTCCGATTACCTGTGCCCTGGTCCCTCCCTTCAGTTGCCTGATCAGCGATCCCACGATGAAGATTGAGGCTGCCCCGGCCAACCCGGGCAGCAACCTTACTGCCAGCACGGAGTCCCCCCAGATCATGGTATGGATCCTGGTGATGAAGGCCAGCAGCGGGGGGGTGCTGAAATAGCCCCATGCCAGGTGCCTTGACTGTGCCAGGTAGAGGTATGCGTCGCGCTGAAAGCCGTAATTTGTCGCTGTTAACAGGTGAGCCAGTAATTTGATGACGGCAAAGGAGAGTATGATCCCGTTTGTGTGTAACCAGCTTTTGAACTTATCCATTCCGGTTTTCTTTTAGTCCATGATCCCCATCTGTTTCATGAGGAACGAGGCGTTCATATTGGTGGCAATCCCTTTTCGTATTGTGTAGTCGAACACGAGCTCCAATTCTTTAATATAACTTTCAAAACAGTAATTGACCACCTTCCCTGGAAGCTCTTTCTCAAGTTCGCCCAGGGAGAGGTCGTGGGTGGCGATGAAGCACTTCACCGGATAGGGGAGTGATCGTTTGATCAGGCCCACCGACCCCCGTTTTTTATCGGTGGTATTGGTCCCTTTCAATACCTCATCCAGAAGGATCAGCATGGGATGACCCGCCTCCATGCGCCTGACAATTCGTTGCAGCTTTTTAATCTCGGCCAGGAAATAGGACTCCTCATCGGCAAGTGAATCGGCTGTTCGCATGCTGGAGTAAAGTCCCGTGAAACCCATGGTGAATCTGGTGGCACAAACGGGACAACCGGTATAGGCCAGAACGGTATTGACCCCAAGTGACCTCAGGAATGTGGATTTCCCTGCCATATTGGCACCGGTGATGATCACCACCTGCTCCTGACGGATAGAGAGATCGTTGACAACCCTTTTGTCGGAGCGGATCAACGGATGCCCCAATCCAAGGACCTCAATGGGTCCCTGTGCACCCTCCACCTCCGGCATGCTGAAACCGGGATGGTTCCAGGCAAAGCCCGAAAGGCTGATCATGGCATCGGTCCACCCGGTTATCTCAATCCACTTTATGATCCTGTGGCTGTTTTTTCTCTTCCAGCGCTCCAGCAGGTATACCATGATGAAATCGTAAAGGAAAAGACCGTTGAAAATCACGCCCAGCAACATGTTGAGCCTCTGGTCGAACAAATTGAGCAGTTTGGAGAGCCTGGTGACCTCTCTCATCCCATCCCTTGCCGCGGCCCGGTTTGCCATGAGTTCGGGATTCTCAAACGGGGTCTCTGCAATCAGCTTCAGCAATTGTGCATACCCTTCAAGCAGTTTGTGCTTTTTGGAGATGGATTCCTGGTACCTGCCTGTACGTGCCACGAAAGGGGAGAGCATGGCAAAGTTAAACACGAGCAGCGGGAGGAGGTACCGGGCTCCCCCCGGGACCAACATTCCGTATACAATGATGGCGATGGCCAGGGTACTCATTCCCACGGCCAGGTAAAAGAGCCATTTCCGGTTGGTGATATAGGAAGGCGTGGAGAGCCAATTTTCGATGCCGTGAAGATCATCCCCGGTCTGGCTGAACATTTCGCCCCTGGCCGTAAAATTCTGCCTGAAATCGATCCGCTCCTTCAGATCGGCAATAACCCCCTGTCGCCGGTGGATTACCTCCGGGCCCCCGGGTTCGGTGGTGAGTGCCTCTGCAAGCAGCGCCTTCCCTTTGAGAGTGGAGGTGCGGTTAAGGTACTGGTAAAGTGAACCGCGTCCAAAAAGATCCAGGTCGTGCGACCAGGGATGACCGGGATCTGCGAATTCCTGTCCGTCGGGGTAATCACGGAACTGGTGGTTGAGGCAGGAGAGCTCCTTCTGGTTGAGATCCCGGATCCGGATGTTCAGGTTCTTCAGCTCCTTCTGAAAATTGAAACGCTTTACCAGGAAGAGGAAGACCAGAAGCATCGCTGCGGAGCATGCGTAAAAGAGGGGGTTCTCATGCTTCACTGCAAGTAGGATAAACCATACGATGGCTACCAGGGAAAGAAGCCGCACCAGGGATAGCCAGTTCATCAGCCTGCCGTAGTGGCCGGCGGCTGACTGGAATCGGATGATTCTTTTTGAATAGGTTTCGCGCAGGTACTCTTCGGACATAAAAAACGGGTTTTTCCAAAGATAGAAAAACCCGATGATTTCCTGGCGGAACCCGCTTTACATCCACATGGAGCAGTCCATCATGCCAATCACCAGATGGGTCACCTCCTCGGGATAGATCATTATATAGCCGGGCCTGTGGGAACTGACAAAGGCATCCATATAGTATCCCTCTTCAGTTTTTACAAGGTAGAGGTATTCACCCGGTTCAAGTTCCAACTGGAAATACCCCTGTGAATTGGTCCGTACCTTCGCAACCGGTCTTTCCGGAAGCAGATCCTGGGAGATATAACAGTCGATGGGTGCTAATGTGTAGATCGAGTCGAGCACATTGTACGGGAACAGGTAGATATCCCTGATCAGCAGCTGGTCAAGATTCAGGGTGCTGTCCATAAAGCTGTCCAGCGGCCCTATGAGTTGTCCGAAAAGTCCCTGTCTGATCGTAGGTTCGTAAATTCCCTCGGGAGTGATCACCAGATCCGGATCCTGGCCGGATGGAATCATCAAAGGAGGAAAGTTGGGGTCACAACGGAACCCGGATAGCGCATCCAGGCTGAAATATTGTCTGAAAATGGTGTTGCCGTCGCAACCGATGGCCTTGACCAGGTAGCTTCCCTGGATCAAAGGCAGCTGATAATTGTTGATCCCGGGAACCATGGCCTCTTCCAGAACCAATCGATCGTTTGCATAGACCATCAGCATGGACTGGTAATAGGGGATATTCACTCCGTCGGGTCCCATAATGGAATCGAACTCGTAATATGGACAAACCTGGGTGTAATGAACCTTCAGGCAGAATCGCTCTACAAAATCTATACTAAACTCTGCATACCCGAAATCTTCCGGCGGATGGTTGCCTACGCGGATTACCTGGATATTTACGCTGGTCGACTCGTTGGGCTGGATTTTAAAATATTGAGGCAGCGGATCCCGGACCAGGCCTGCCAGAGTGGATCCTTCCATGGGTGTTGCCCAGAGAATTTCACCCGAGGCGCCGGAAAGCATGAATTCGGTAAGCATGAATCCGCCTGCGGGCAGTCTCAGGGAACGGGTGATGATACCCTCGCCGAATCGGATCAGTTCAACGGGTTCCTTGTCGTAAACCAGGATGCCGTCCTCACTCATTATTGAAACCAGCGCGGTTGTCAGATCGTAGTCGGTTGCAGCAGCTTTCTGAAGGGTCTCCTCCACCAGGTCCAGTCCGAATGAAAGCTGCCCTTTTTCCTCTGCCTGGTTGCAGGAGAGAAGAAGCGAGAGGCCTGCAAAGAGGGCCATAAGCTGAAAACGATGTTTCTTCATGGTTTCATTTTTTGTGGTGTACCTATATAGACGCATAAGAACCCCTGCAGGTTGCGTAGAAAATCATCCGTTCCTTTTTTTTTTCACCTTGTAAGGCGGACACAGTTTTGCCGGTCGTCAAAGCTCATGGGTATTTTCACGCCCACATCAAGGCTCCAGCCACTGCCATGGTATAGTAGTGTTCCTGTAACGGGGCCCCCCGCGAGGCCGGAGGTGACCTCCACCTGTTCAGCTGCCATAAACCCCTGCATGTAATTCACATAACCGGTGATGTACATGGGAAACCTGGTAGGAAGCAGGTACTCTATGCCTGTCCCCATCCTCAGCAGGGGGCGGAAACTGGAGAGTCTTTCTGCATGGGAGGTTGCCGTGGCTGTTGTTGTAACCTGGGTGGCAGGTTCGGTATAGCTGAAATCTCCGCCCGGGGATGCGTACCCCCCGGAAGAGAACTGGGTCAGCAGGGATACCCCGCCGCAGAAAACGGCAAAGATCCGTTGCTTGTGGAGATCATAGAAATACCTGAATCTCAGGGGGACCTCCAGGTACATCGGGGCACCTGTTTTCCCGGTGAAATCCACTTCATGGTCAAACATCAGTGCGTAGAAGGTGTTGGATCGCTGGTAGTTGATTCCCAGGTCAATCCCCAGCTCCTGTGCGATCATGTACCCGGCGTAAATACCTGTATGCAGATTGGCATAACGGAATATGCCCCGGCCTTCCATAGGGCGTGCTCCCAGTGCCGGGTCAGAGGAGTAAAACAATCGCCAGAGCGCCCCTATCTCCCCGCCTGCATACAATTCTCCTTTCCGCTCTACCGCTTTCCCCTTCCAGGCGGAGTTCTCGATGCGTGAACGGATGCGGTAGTCGCGCCTCTGCCAGATGTTGCTTACCGGCATGTGAAGGGATAGTGTGCTGTGGATGCCATTACCCGCGGAGCTGTAACGGGCTGTATATGAGCTGCCCTGCTGATCGGTATAATCCAGTGTGGCTGCCGATGATGTCTTGTTGAGTGCCCCCGACAGGTAGGAAACATTGAATGAGACCTGCCAGAATCCGGAAAAACGCAGTCCGATGGCCATCCCCATCTCCAGCAGATGCTTCCCCGGTTCATCAGCCGTTTGACCATGCACATACGAGAATGCCGGTCCGCCCGGGGCAGAAAGCACACCGCTGTATGAAAATGTCCAGTCCGCAGTGGAGTTCATGCTGTAAAGATAACCCAGGCGGGGTGTGAAGCTGACAGGATATTCGGTGGGCTGGATCCTGTACTGGATCCTGACCGGGATCATCACTGCAGTATGGTAGTCGAATCGGGACTGCATCCTCCGGTTATCGGTCATGTTCATCCCTGTTTTATAGGGCCGGTAGTAGATCCCGGTGACCACCGACAGGTTTGGGATAACCTCCTGTTCCAGGGTTAATCCGGCAATGGTACTGCCCACGCTTGCATTTTCAAAATAGTTGCCGGGATCTTCCGCCCGGACCAGGCTCCAGTGTGGTCCGGCTTCAAGGGTCAGGTAAGTTTTCAGCTGTGCCTGCAGGGGCAGGAGCAAAAGCACCAGGGACAAAAGCAGAAAGGTTCTTTTTACCATTGATATATTGTACTAGAAAGTCATTGTGAAGATCGTCTCTTTGTTGGGATCTGACTTGGCCGTAATGGATCCCCCATGCAGCCTGAGGATCTGGCGCGACAGGCTCAGGCCGATGCCCGAACCGCTTCTTTTGGTGGTAAAGAAGGGTATAAAGATCTTATCGATCACATCGGTCAGGATGCCCTGCCCGTTGTCTGTTACCTGGATGGAAGGCCGTCCCCTTTTGTTATAGAATCCGCGGATCAGGATCATTCCATTCTTGCAGCCATCCAGCGCCTGCATGGAGTTTTTCACCAGGTTGATCAGAACCTGGCCGATCAACTGCTCATCGATATGGACCTCTATGTTCTCCGGCTCAGTGAAGAATGTAAAGGAGATGTTTTTCTCCTCAACCTCCTTTTTCATCAGGGTGTGAACATTGCTGATCACATCCTTCATGGAAACCACCTCAAAATTGGGGGTTGGAATCTTGGTCAGACTCCGGTAAGTTTCCACGAAATTCATCAGTCCGGTACTTCTCTTGTTGATGGTCTGCAGGGCAACCTTAATTTCATTGACGGTTTCAAGGTCGATTTCCGGTGCACTCTTTTCCCCGGTGGTATAGGGAATGACCATGGTTTCGATTGTGGAGGAGAGAGAAGAGATGGGAGCGATGGAGTTCATGATCTCATGGGTAAGCACCCGGATCAGCTTCTGCCAGACGGCAGTCTCCTGCTCTTCCAAAACATTCTGAATGTTCTTGATGGTAGTCAGCATGATCACCTTCTCCTTCACCTTAAACTCGGTGGCATGGATGGCCAGCTGAAGAATGTCCTCTTCATCCTGAACCTTGACCAGCTTATTTTCCCCGGGATTTATGGCCAGGAGGGTATTGGCCAGTTTCTCGCTGAGGGGTCTGAGTTTGTTAATGTCCCTGAGGGTATTGACCTGAAACAGCTTTTTGGCGGCAGGATTGATCATTTCAACGGTTCCGTCACGCTGGTAAGCCAGGATACTGATGTCGATATTCTGCACGATGCTCTGCAGGTATTGAAAATGCTCCTCCCGCTCCGACCTCACCTGTTGAAAATCTTTCATTACTTCGTTAAATGCGGTGTTCAGTTCATCGAACGAGGAGCCGCTGTCACTGATCTGAAAGGAACGGGTAAACTCCGAGTACCTGATGCTCTCAAGGAAGCTGGCCAGCTCCCGGTTGGTGCGGTCGACATACCTTATCATGGTCCATACCTGGTAGATAATCAGCCCGGCCACCAGGATAGGGGTGAAGGTATAGGCACTGCTGAGCGTAATAAAGAGGGCCAGGCATGTGGCTGTGAGCAGCAGTACCCTGAGGATAATATTGAAACGGAACTGTTTAAAGACCATGCTTTTCCATTCTCCTGTATAATGATGTGCGGGTCAGTCCAAGTTGTGTGGCTGCCTGAGTCACATTCCCCTGGTTGGTTTTCAGTACTTTTTCGATGATTGTCTTTTCAATATCTTCCAGGTTGTAAGTATCCAGTTCCAGTCCCCCGCTGCTTCGGACCATGGAGGAGAGGACAAAGTCATCGGGTCCGAGGCTGGTGCCATCGCACATGATCACAGCCCTTTCGATGGCGTGCTGAAGCTCCCTTACATTACCCGGCCAGCTGTAGTGATTCAGTTTCTTGATGGCAGATGACTGAATATTCCGGATCGGCTTGCGGTATTTCCGGCTGTAGATCTTCAGAAAGTGATCGGCCAGCAGCGGAATATCCCCGGTCCGGTCCCTGAGGGCCGGCAGGTGAACCTCAACAGTGTTGATCCTGTAAAGCAAATCCTGGCGGAAGATGCCATCGGCCACATCCTGGTGGATGTTATTGTTGGTGGCACAGATCATCCGCACATCAATGGGAATCGGTTTGGTGGATCCCACCCGGTTAATCTCCCTTCTCTCGAGCACTGTCAGGAGCTTGGACTGTAACGGATAGGTGAGGTTGCCGATCTCATCCAAAAAGAGCGTGCCGGAGGAAGCGATCTCGAAACGACCCTGTTTCATTTTATGAGCATCGGTAAATGCACCCTTTTCATGACCGAAAAGTTCACTCTCAAAGAGTGTATCAGGGATCGATCCCAGATCGACGCTGATGAAAACCTCATCTTTTCTCAGGGAGTTCCGGTAGAGGGCCCTGGCCACCAGTTCCTTCCCGGTTCCGTTTTCGCCCAGGATCAGGACATTGGCATCGGTGGCAGCCACTTTCTTGATGGTATTGAACACCTCGTACATCTCGGGCGATTGTCCCACGAAATCGGTGTATGGCTGGTCCAGTACCGCGCTGATCTCCTGCTGTTTCATCTTCAGGTTCTGTGCCTGGATCCGGGTGCGGCGGAGACTGATGGCTGAATTGATGGTGGCCAGTATCTTCTCGTTCTGCCATGGTTTCAGAATGAAGTCCGTGGCACCCATCTTGATGGACTTCACTGCTTTTTCAGCATCCCCGTATGCCGTAATGAAAACCACAACGGCATTTGGATCCATCTCCATGATTACGGAAAGGGCATCAAAACCCTCCTGTCCGCTGATGGCATCCTTTGTGAAATTCATGTCCAGCAGAATCACATCCCAATCCTGCTTCTGCATCATCTCAGGCAGCCGTTCAGGGCCGGAAAGTGTTTCGATGATCTCCACGTGAGGGCGGAGTAAAAGTTTCAATGCAAACAGGATGTCTTCATTGTCATCCACTGCCAGGATTCTACCGATTTTTTCTTCCATAGGGTCAGATTATTATCTTTTGAAAGCAAGATATTGCAAAAAAAGTGCCTTTGCCTTCAATCCATTATCTTTCAATCATTTTCTCATATATCTATAACCATTTCAGGGGTCGATATGTTCGATTCCGAACATATAAATCCCGAAATCGGACACTTTTCCAAAGGAACAAAAAAGTGGTTAATTTATAATACTGTGGTTATCAATTTTTTGCTTTCTTTGGCATAATAGTGGCAAGGAATGGGGGTAACTTAAAAGCATACCAATGGACAATATGGATGGCATGGACCGAAAGCTTGAGAAAAAAAGGGGAATCACCAGGAAAAATATTTGGTATTTCCTTTTCGGGGCGCTCATGATCGCAGTGGTGGTGATCCTCATATTTGGAGATAAGAGCTCCAAATACAATGTGGATGTTTCAAGGATTACCATCGAGGAAGTAACCCAGGATATATTCCAGGACTATATCACAGTTCAGGGAACCGTTGAACCCATTACCACCATTTACCTGGATGCCATTGAGGGCGGCAGGGTGGAGGAGATCCTTATTGAAGAGGGTAACATGGTGAAAAAGGGGGATGTGATCATACGGCTGAGTAACGACAACCTTTTACTGGAGATCACCAACAGTGAGGCCCAGGTTGTAAGGGCCGTAAACGATTTGCGTACGGCACGCCTGCAGATGGACCAGACCAGGCTGAACTATAAGCGGCAGATTATCGAACTTGAAATATCTGTGAAACAGTCAAGGCGTGCCTATGAAAACAACAAGGTGCTGTGGGAGCAGGAACATATTTCCAGGGAGGAGTTTGATCAGTCTAAGGAAGCCTTCCAGGGAGACAGGGAACTATTGGAGCTGATGAAAGCCAACTTCAAAAATGACTCCATTTTCCGTTCGATCCAGATCGCATCGCTGGAGAAGTCGTCGGAGAGCATGGAGAAGAGCATGGTCATCATCCAGAGAAGGATGGAGAATCTGAACATCAAGGCGTCGCAGGATGGAGAGCTTGCCTCCCTTAATCCCGAGGTCGGCGAAGTGGTTACCTACGGGACCCGGGTAGGGACCATCAATATACTGGACTCTTACAAGCTGAGGGTTGAAATAGATGAACACTACATTGCGAGGGTCACCCGGGGTTTAACCGGTGAATGTGACTTTGCAAGTGTCTCCTATACCGGGGAGATTAAAAAGGTCTATCCGGAGGTTCAGGGGGGCCGCTTTGCTGTGGACATGGTCTTTACCGGGGAGGTGCCGCAACAGATCCGTATCGGTCAGACCTCCAGGATCAGGTTACAGCTGGGTGAATCCAAGGAGGGCATTCTGCTTACCAAGGGCGGATTTTATCAGACTACCGGAGGGCAGTGGGTGTTTGTACTGGATCCATCGGGCGAGTTCGCCGTGAAGCGTGATATCAGCATTGGACGCCAGAATCCCAGGTACTACGAGGTGCTCGGCGGACTGGATCCGGGTGAGAAGGTAATTGTATCCTCCTACCAGAACTACGCCGACCACGACAAACTGATCCTGAAGTATAACCGATAAAACCAGCCCCATGAGAAAAATGCTGATCGTTGCCATTTTTGCCGGCCTGGGTCTGCCCGCGCTTGACGCACAGACCGACACTTTATGGACCCTGGATCGCTGTGTGGAATATGCGATCAATTACAACCTGGAGATGAAGCGGCAGGAGCTGATGCTGCAGTCGGCCACCCAGGATGTGAAGCAGAGTAAAATGGACCTGTTGCCCAACCTGAACGGCTCATTTGAGCACCAGCTGGGTTCGGGACGCGTTCTGGACAGGGGCACCTATGAATGGAAGAACACCAATGTGAGCCAGGGCGACCTTGGACTTCAGAGTGACCTTGTTCTTTTTGACGGATTGCAGAATCTGAACAATATGAAGATGAGCAAGGCCAGCTACCAGATGAACATAAAGAACCTGGAGGCAATGGAGGATAACCTCCTGCTGAAGGTAATGACCAACTACCTGACCCTGCTCCGGAACCAGGAGCTGGTGGAGGTGGCAAAGCTGAATGTTGAGGTTACGGCCCATCAGGTAGAGCGTATGGAGAGGCTGGTGGAGGTGGGCAATGAACCCAGGGGGCGTTTGCTGGAGGTGAGGGCTCAGCTTTCAGATGTGAAGCTTACACAGACCCAGGCCATCAATACCATGGAGATTTCACGGCTCAACCTGATGCACCTGATGAATATTACCGACCAGGTCGATTTTGAGATAGAGAAACCCGATTTTCCCGAGCCTTCCATGTCCGATATTCCAACGCTCGATTCGGTTTACCAGTATGCACTTCACTTTCTTCCCCAGATCAAAAGCGCAGAGTATGGCATTGAAGCGCAGGAACGTCAGCTTGCCATACAGCAGGGACAGCGCTCTCCGAGAATTTATGCGCGTGGGATCTACTATTCAAACTACAGCGACGGCCTTGTGAACCCCCTGGATCCCGATCCCTCCAACCCCACCATGGCTTATCCGCTTAAAGAACAGGTAAACAATAACCAGTACAAGCAGGTTTCCATGGGGATACAGATTCCCTTTTTTAACCGCTGGCAGGTTCAAACCGGTATCAATAAGGCCAGGATCAATCTCCAGGATGCCGAGTACCAGTACAGCAACACGGTTCTTGAATTGCAGAAATCAATCCAGCAGTACCATACCGAAGCAATAGCAGCCCTGGATAATTACAAATCGGCCCAGGAGGCGGTCGCCAACAGCGATGAGGTTTTCCGGTTTGCCGAGGAGCGCTTCAGGGTAGGTACGGGAACGGCCCTGGAGATGCAGGAGGCCCGCCGGCAGCTTTTTAAGTCGTCATCGGAGATGATCACATCCCGGTATGTGTTGATCTTTTATACAAAAATCCTCGACTTTTACATGGGGAATGAGATTGTTTTTTAGAGATTATTTCAGGGAAATCTTATTTTTGTTACCCGGGTATCTTTTTGGTGCCCGGGTTTTTGCATATAAACTAACCCTGAACATTGAACACTGCTTTTATGAAACGCATCCTTACTCTCCTGCTTCTTGCCATCCCCGTGTGGCTATCCGGCCAGGTGGTCAACTTTGCAAAAACCCTGCCCGAGCGCTCCTTCAGTCTTGGTGTGACACCCTCCTATTACTTTGACAATGCCAGTGTAGGGCTGCGCAACATTGGTGTGGAGGCCGACCAGGGAGGGGCGCTGGCCATTGGGGTGAACGGGGGATACAGCCTGAGCTATTCCCTGGATCTGAATGCGAAAATGATCTACGTGATGGGTGGAAAGCCCTTTTTCGGGGCAGACCTTCAGTACCTGATCCATGAGGCCAGGTACACCTACATCTCAGTCATAGGCGGAGTGCACTACTGGGACAATTTCGGGGTGGATATCACCGGGTTGTTCACCTATGCGCTGAACTACAACATCAACCTTTCGGCCGGGCTGGACATGGATGTGAACTACGACCCCGAAATGCCGGGTAACGTGAGGTTCAGGGCCTGGCTGCCGGTCAACATTGGCTTCAACATCAGCAAGTATACCTTTCTTTACGCAGAGTATGACCTCCAGGTCTCGCAGTGGTCGTGGGGCATCGCGGCCATCGGGGCAAACTTCATTTTCAGGTAAGCAAAATCCGCCGGTGCTTTATTGCTCCATTCAATAGCCTGTGGGGTATCCGATAGCCGGAATGCCCACGTAATAGAGATCGAAGCCCCCCAGTCCGCCAGTCCGGTTGGATGAAAAAATCATAAAATCATTTTCGAATTCCCACTGGGGCAGTACAATCGGCCTGTATTCGTCATATTCGGTGTTAATACCCGCGCCGAAATTAACCGGCTCTTCCCACTGCCCATCCACATAAGGCGAATAATAAAGGTCATATCCGCCGTAGCCCCCCTCCCGGTTGGAAGCAAATACAAGTAAGTTATGTATCATTTCATCGCCATACAGATCAAAATTGTTATAGGCAAGGTATGGACATTTGTCATCCCCTTCTGAAGAGAGCAGGGTATCTTTTTCGATCGGGAGCGCTTCGGATGAGGAGAGGAGATCGAGGATGGCCTTCTCCGGGTCGGTCCGGGCCCGGTAAATGTCAAAATCCCCTTCGCGGCTGGAGCAGAAATAGAGGGCTGAACGGTCCGCATTGAAACAGGGGTAGGCGTCATCGGCATCGGAATTCAGAAAGCTTACCGGAAGCGGGTCCTCATACTCATAACGGCCGGTATTGTGTGTGAACCGGATATCCTGGTTCCCGTCTATGTTGTTGGAATAGAGCATTATAAATGGAGTATATCCGTCATGGCCAAAGGCCCCATCGCTTACATGGTCCATCATCATCAGATAGGGTCCCAGTTCATCTTCCGGTGTGTTGATCTTTCTTACACCTTGAACCAAATTACTGCATTCCCCCATGAAGTACTGGTAGGCATCCGCCCCTTCAAATATGGAAAGCTCGCCGGTGGTCTTTGAAAACTCGATGGAAATGAACTTGTAAACAATATCAAAATTGGCTCCCCCTGAATTCCGGCTGGATGAGAAGCACAGAGGGAAGCCATTTCCGAGGATGGGGGATGTCGCATTGTAATCGTCATACACGGTGTTGATCTCAGTGAAGTTGACCGGTGTGGTGGGAAAATATGCCTTATTATATTTATAGCCATACCCCGGGCAACCCTGCAGCATCATTGCAGGAATAACGATACCTATAATTTTATACCATTTCATCTTCCTATTCCTGGGCACTGAGCACTGTCCCCTGAGCACTGTCCCCTGTCCCCTGAGCACTATTCCCTGAGCACTATTCACTGAGCACTGTACACTCTTTCCCCCCCCGACCAGGTAGCCTCCACCCGGATGCCGAAAAGTTCTGCTTCCGGGGCGGTCATCAGGTCCACGGAGGTGACCACAAAGTCGGCCAGCTTGCCCGCTTCGATGCTGCCCTTGAGATCCTCTTCGAAACCGGCCCTGGCAGCCCAGATGGTCATGGCCCGAAGGGCCTCTTCCCGGTTGATGGCATTTTCCATCTGAAATCCGCCCCCGGGGTAGCCTGACTGGTCCTTTCGAACCACGGAGGCGTAGAAGCCAAAGAGGGGATTGATCTGTTCCACCGGGAAATCCGATCCGTTGGGGATCCAGCCATTTTGCTCCAGTAATTGTTTGTAGGCATAGGCGCCTTTTATTCTTTCATTTCCCACCCGCTCAACGGCCCAGTACATGTCCGAGGTGGCATGGGTGGACTGAACCGAGGGAATGATGCTGTAGTCGCCGAAATAATGGAAATCATCGGGATGGATGATCTGGGCGTGTTCAATTCGCCAGCGACGGTCGTTTTTCCCTCCAAGGATTCCGGCATAGATCTTCAGGGTTTCCCGGTTGGCTGCGTCGCCGATGCAGTGGGTGGCCACTGCAAAATTGTGCTCATAGGCACGTCTGGAACAGGCTTCAATCTCTTCCAGGGGTGTGACAAGCAGGCCATGGTTTCCCGCATCATCGGAGTAGTCACTGATCATCAGCGCTCCCCGGGATCCCAGCGCTCCGTCGGTGAACAGTTTGATTGTATTTACCGACAAACGGTCGGTTCGCCAGGGACCCTTCTCCACATAATGTGTAAAGTTTTCCTCGGAAGGAGAGAGCATTGCATTGATGCGGATCTTCAGGGCACCGTTTTGATGCTGGTCGTCGATCAGTTGTACAACGGACCGGGGGAGCCCGGCATCCTGGACGGAGGTAAGACCCACCCGGAAACAGTTCTGCTGGGCCTCTGACAGGGCTTCGGTCATCTCCTGCACAGTAGGTTCAGGGATTTTTGAGGCGACCAGTCCGATGGCATTGTCGATGAAGATCCCGCTGGGCTGCCCATCTTTCAGCACCACAGTTCCGCCTTCAACCTTGCTTGCTGCGGTGACCCCGGAGAGCTCCAGGGCTTTTGTATTGACCCAGGCGGCATGTCCGTCGATGCGCCTTAACAGGACAGGTGTATCCGGGAAGTGGAGATCGAGCAGGGTGCGATCGGGAAACTCCTTCACCTCCCAGTCATTCTGGTCCCAGCCGCGGCCCGTAATCCAGCTCCCGCTGTTGGTTTCCTGGTGCTTTTTAAGCAAGCTGATGATCTCATCAACCGAAGAGGTGCCGGCCACATCCACTGCGTTCAGGTTCAAGCCGTATCCGAAAAAGTGGCAGTGTGCATCGATCCAGCCCGGGTAAACAAATTTTCCTGCCAGTGAAAGGGTGGTGATGGCACTGTAACGCTTCTCCATCTCATCTGCCGAACCTGTATCGACAATCCGGCCATCCTTAACCACGAACGAGGTACAGGTGGAGAAATTCTCATCAACGGTATAGACCGTCGCATCTTTGATCAGCAGATCAACAGTTTTATCAGGGGTTTGGCAACCGGAGAGTGACATGACAGCGAAGAGGATCAATGGTTTGAACATGCAGAATAATTTTTATAAATGTAATAAATCTGTGGCATCTGTGCGACCCTGACCTGCTATATCATTTTTTTCTCATCTTTACGTTCATATTAGGTGTATAAAGCGTTAAGGTGACCAGATCGAGTAATTTAATGATTGTGACAATCCTGGGAGTGCTGTGCCTGCTGGCCTTCCAGTGCCAGCCGGAGCGCAGTTATGTGGAGGATCCGGATGCAAAGCTGGCTTTTACCGTCGACACACTCTATTTTGATACCGTCTTTACCACCATCGGAACGGTTACCAAATCGTTCCGGATCAAAAATCCCAATAACCAGTTTATCAAAATCGATGAGATCACCCTCGCAGGAGGCAAATCTTCGGTATTCAGGATCAATGTGGACGGGGTTCCGGGAACCCGGTTTTCGGATCTGGAGATAGCGCCCAGGGACAGTATGTTTGTTTTCGTGGAGGCTACACTGGATCCCAATGAAACAGCTGATATACTGCTCATACAGGATTCGATCCTGTTTCTGACTAATGGGAACCTGCAGGACATCGACCTGGTGGCATGGGGACAGGATGTGCATATCATCAGGGGTGGCTACCTGGATGAGCCGGTTACTTGGACCAACGATAAGCCCTACCTGATTATCGATTACCTCTACGTGGATTCACTTTCAAGCCTTACCATTGAACCGGGTGTTACGGTATACATGCACTACAATGCGCTGCTATACGTGGATGGCACCCTTCAGGTAGGCGGCACCCTTGAAGAGCCGGTGAAGTTTCGGGGTGACAGGCTGGAGGAGTTTTACAAGGATAAACCGGGTCAGTGGAGATTTATCTACCTGTCACAAAACAGCCATCACAACGTCATCGACCACGCTGAGATCATCTGCGGCACCATGGGGGTCCTGGTCAGCGCTTCGCCCGAATCGGGATTACAACCCGACCTTCTGATCCGTAACACCCTGATCAACCACATGAGCTCCAATGGAATTTATTCGCTCAATGCAGCGGTCTCTGCGGCAAACCTGGTGATAGGGGATTGCGGAGGCAGCTGTGCAGCACTGATCTACGGGGGGGCATATGATTTTACCCACTGTACGTTTTATAATGCATGGCCCTCATGGTATTCCAACCGCCAGTTGCCCGCACTTTTTATGGCCGACTACTTTGCCAACAGGAACGAGGAGGGCCAGCTGGTGATCTATACGGGCGGGAAATATGAAAAGGCCGAGTTCCGGAACTCCATTATTTACGGGAATGCAAGGGTAGAACTGGTGATCGACAGCTACGATGACCTGCCCATGAACTACCTGTTTGATTACTGTCTGACAAGGATCGATCCTGACAGTCTTGATTATGTAAACGATCCCCTCTTTTCCAATATCATCAATAACGAAGATCCCAGGCTCGATTCAATTCCCGTGCTCTATTCGCTCGATACCCTTTCCCCTGCCATTAACGCCGGTCTTCCCGGCCATGCCATCGGGATTCCCTTTGATTTTGAAGGGAAAAACAGGCTGGATGATGAAGCGCCCGACCTGGGGGCTTTTGAGCGCTGATTTTCCTGCCCCTGGCACATTAACCTGTGGTGGCACATGTCGCCCGCAAAATGATGTACCGTTTTCCATATAGGGCAGGCCGGATTTTCCTGTTCCTGATTTTGTTCCAGATCATCCGGCCCACAGCGGCCCAGGACAGTTCATACCCATTGAAACGCCTCTCTGCCGTGGAGGGTGAGGCCGTGGAGGATGAGGCCGGTGAGGGTGAGAACGGTGAGGGTGAGACCGGTGAGGGTGAGTCCGGGCGGGGTGACCTGCGGCTGATGTGGTATAACGTGGAGAACCTTTTCTATCCCTCGGATGACACCCTGCCGGGTGATGATGAGTTTACCCCGGAAGGTGTTCGTTACTGGAGTTACGACCGTTATTACCAGAAGCTAACCAGGTTGGCCAGGGTGATCGTTGCAGCCGGCCGGTGGCAGCCACCAGGGGTGGTTGGTCTCTGTGAGGTGGAGAGTCCACAGGTCCTCGAGGACCTGGTTTCGCATCCCATACTGGCTTCGTACCATTACAGCTATCTCCATCGGGAGGGTCCGGATCACAGGGGTATGGATGTAGCCTGTATTTTCAGGCCTGAGCGGTTCAATCCGGTTGGCTGGCAATTTATCGGTCCGGTTGCCGGGGAGGGTTTTGAGCAGACCCGGGAGATGCTTCACCTTCGGGGGACCTGGGGGAGCCATGATACCCTCGAGCTCTTCCTGATCCACTTTATCTCGCGTTACAGGGGGGCGGGAGCGACTGCAGTCTACCGAAGGGAACAGGCGGCCCGCCTGGCATACCTGGTCGATTCGGTGCGGAGCATGGCCCCGGGAAACCTTGTGGTGGTGGCCGGAGATTTCAATGACACCCGGGAGGCCTGGTCGCTGGAGCCGCTGAAAGGCTTTTATTCACCATTTTCGTTGGAGGCCTCCAGCTACAAATACAGGGGTGCATGGAGCGGGATTGATTTATTCCTGGTAAGCGGGGTTCGTGAGCGCTACAGGATCGGGGGTACGGTTTTTAACCTGTCCCATTTGCTGGTACCTGATCTTACCTATGGGGGTGTGAAACCTTTCCGGACTTACGAGGGGTACCATTATACGGGCGGGTACAGCGACCATTTGCCCGTATTGCTGGATATCAGTCGCACCCCCTTTTCAAGGCGTTTTGAACCGTAAGGCCAAGCTCCCTGCCCAGGGTGAGCATTTTTTGACAGGCAGCATCAAATTCATTGGGAATCTCTCCGTCCAGGATGGCTTCTTTGATCGCATTCTTGATGATTCCAACCGGACGGGAGGGTTCGATGCCAAATACATACTGGATATCGTCACCTGAAATGGGGGGTTGAAAATTGCGCACATGGTCCTTCTCCTCAATCTCCAGGATCTTCTGCCTGACGATCCCGAAATTATGGAGGTGTTGTTTTACCCTGCGCTCATTTTTAGAAGTGATGTCGGCTTCACAAAGGGTCATCAAATCCTCCAGGTCATCTCCGGCATCGAAGATCATCCGCCGGACAGCCGAATCGGTAACCACATCCTGCGACAGAACGATGGGTCGCAGGTGAAGCATCACCAGCTTCTGGACATACTTCATCTTTTCGTTCAGGGGCAGTTTCATTTTTCTGAAAAGATCGGGAATCATCCTTGCCCCTACAAATTCATGGGCATGAAAGGTCCAGCCGTTACCAGGTTCAAATTTCTTGGTCCGGGGCTTTGCAATGTCATGCAACAGGGCTGCCCAGCGGAGCCACAGGTCGTTGGTGCTTTTAGAGATGTTGTCCACCACCTCCAGGGTGTGGTAAAAGTTATCTTTGTGCAACTGCCCCTCCACCGCATCCACTCCCTTCATCTGGTATAATTCAGGGAAGATGATCTCCAGCAAACCGGTGCCTTCCAGTAGTCTGAAGCCAACACCGGGGGTATCGCACATGAGGATTTTGTTGAGCTCATCGGTAATCCGCTCCTGGGATATGATCCTGATCCGTTCCCTGTTCCCGGTGATTCCATCAAGGGTTCCCTGATCAATCTGGAAACCCAGCCTGGTGGCAAACCGGATCCCCCTCAGCATTCGAAGGGGATCGTCTGAAAAGGTCTTCTCCGGATCCAGCGGGGTCTTAATCAGCTTCTCGCCGAGGTGTTTCATCCCGTTAAAGGGGTCAAGCAGGTTCCCGAATGATTCCGGATTCAGGGAAATGGCCATTGCATTGATTGTGAAATCGCGCCTGTTCAGGTCATCTTCAAGTGTACCGTTCTCCACCGTTGGTTTCCGGGAATCGTTCCGGTAGGACTCTTTTCTTGCACCTACAAATTCAATTTCCGTCTGGTCCCATTTCAGCATGGCGGTGCCGAAATTTTTGTATACCGCCAGGTGAACCTCTCCCTGGATGGATTCCCGGACTTTTTCGGCCATTCTTATTCCGCTTCCCACCACCACCACATCAATGTCCTTCTGGGTGGCTTTTTCCCCATACAACAGCAGATCACGGACATAGCCACCAATTACATAGGTCTCCACCTGCTCCCGGGCGGCAACTTTTGCAAGCACTTTAAATACCCTGTTCTGAAGATAATGGGAGAGATCCATGCTGTCTTTTCTGCCACAAAAGTACAATTTATTTGCTACCTTTGCAGTGAACTTCCCTAAGGGGGTGCCTAAAATTACAGGCTGAGATTATACCCTTAGAACCTGATCCGGGTAATGCCGGTGTAGGGAAAAAAGAGGCTCGTATGTATAACCGTAATTGGAAAGAATGATGAAGCGAGTAGCGCTGCTGCTGTTCATTCCCTTGTGGGCTATGGCAGCGGCTGGTCAGTTCACCTTGTCGGGGATGGTAACCGATGAGGAACAGGAGCCTTTGCCAGGGGCCAACCTGGTGATCCGGGCATTGAACAGGGGAGCGGTCTCCCTGGCCGATGGTACCTACACATTTGAAAATGTCCCCCCGGGAAACCATACCCTTACGGTAACTTACATTGGATATGAATCCTTCAGCAGGGGCATTTCGGTGAGTGGTGATATGGAGCTGGGGGAATTCTCTCTGAAACCGGCCCCTCTGAAGATGGAGGAGGTGATGGTTACTTCCACACGGGTGGGGGAAAAGAGTCCCGTTGCCTTTACCAACATGGATCGTGAGGAGATCCGGGCCAGAAACTTCGGTCAGGATATACCCTTTTTGCTCGCCATGACACCATCAATGGTGACCTCCTCCGATGCGGGTATCGGGATAGGCTATACATCCATGCGCATCAGGGGAACGGATGGAAACCGGATCAATGTGACCATCAATGGAATTCCGCTCAATGATGCCGAGTCGCATTCGGTCTATTGGGTGGATCTCCCCGATATTGCCACCTCGGTGGAGAATATCCAGGTGCAAAGGGGGGTGGGCACCTCAACCAACGGAGCTGCGGCTTTTGGTGCCAGTGTGAACCTGATGACCCGGAAGGTGGCTATGAAACCCTACGCAACCTATGAGGGTACATTGGGTTCGTACCGGACCTACCGGAATGCCCTGTCGGCGGGGACCGGACTGATCAGGGAGCATTTTTCAGTGGATATGAGGCTTTCGGATATGCATTCCGATGGCTATATGGATCGTTCCTGGACCGATCTTAACTCCTGGTATGCCTCGGCGGCCTATTACGGTTTAAAGACCATGGTCAAATTTATTACCTTTTCAGGAAAGGAGGAGCTTTACCAGGCGTGGAACGGGGTTCCCTCCCATCTGCTGGAGAGCGACCGTACCTACAATGGGTTGGGTGGTTACACCGATGCCGGAGGTAACCCGGCCTATTACGACAACCAGGTGGATCATTATACCCAAATGCATTACCAGTTGCACCTGACCCATGAATTCTCGCCTTTTTGGTATGCCAGTGCAGCCCTTCACTATACCAGGGGATTTGGCTATTATGAACAATACATGGAGGATGAAGCGCTTTCTGATTATCAGCTTGACAACGTGGTGATGGGGGGAGATACCGTCACCCAAAGTGACCTGATACGCAGAAAATGGCTGGATAATGATTTTTATGGCTTTGTGGGCAGTCTTTCCTATGAAAAGGGAGCACTCTCAGCTTTGGTGGGCGGTGGATGGAACCAGTATGACGGGGATCATTACGGCACCCTGATATGGGCCCGTTTCCCGGGTGATTCTGAAATTCGCTACCGCTGGTATGAAAACAGGGGGCTCAAGTCCGATTGGAATACCTACCTGAAGGCCACCATAATGGCAGGTGAGAAGTTCTCACTCTATGGAGACCTTCAGGTGAGGGGGATCGATTATGCCATCCGGGGAATTGATGATGACCTGAGGGATCTGGCGCAGCAGCATGTATTCTTTTTTTTCAATCCGAAGGCCGGAATAAACCTCCAGCTGAACACTTTGCAGCGGGTCTATCTGATGGCGGCCAGGGCCAACCGTGAACCCAACCGCAGTAATTTTGTGGATGCCGATCCCGCCGGTCCGGTTCCGGTTCCTGAGACCCTGATGGATTATGAAGCCGGTTACGGATTCCAGGGTACCCGGGTTGTACTGGATGCCAATTTCTATTTCATGGATTATCACAACCAGCTGGTCCTGACCGGTGAGATCAATGATGTGGGGAGCGCGGTAATGACCAATGTGGAGCGAAGTTACAGGACGGGGATTGAGTTGTCGGGCGGTGTTGAGATCACCTCGTGGCTGAGGTGGAATCTGAATGCCACGCTGAGCCGCAATAAGATTTTAAATTATACCGGGTATGTGGATAACTGGGACTACTGGAATGACCCGGAAAACGAACCTTACCAGGTTGAGGAGTCGCTGGGAACAACAAATCTCTCTTTTTCACCGGGATTTCTTTTCAATAGCCAGGTTGATGTTGAACCCATTCATAACCTGCATCTATACCTCGCTTCAAAGTATGTGGGCAGCCAGTTTATAGACAATACTTCCTCCGCCGATCGAAATTTGGATCCGTATCTGATCAATGACCTGGGAGTCTCATATTCATTCTTCCCCGATTTTATCAGGGAGATCTCTCTGAACCTCCAGATTCTGAATCTGTTCAACGTGGAGTACGAAACCAATGCATGGGTTTACCGCTATTACAATGAAGGGGAGGAGGGAACCTTTGACGGCTATTTTCCCCAGGCCGGAGTACACCTTATGGCAGGAGTTCGCATAAGATTCTGATAAACTTCTATGATCGGTAACATTTTTTGACTATTTTTCAGGCAGAAACCATGGAATTTTGAAATAGCCTGATGGCCGGCCTGAAAATTAAAATTTGTTTCTGGCATCTGGACCCGTTGGTAGTTAAAGATGTAGTGAAAACTCTCCGGGAGGGAGAGATTGATGTTACATCCTATCAGTGTAAAGAGCGTTCGGAATTAAGTGCCAGACTGAGAGAGAATCCACCTGATCTGATCATGGCGGATTTTGATTCTCCTCTGAATCTGCGTGGCATTGTGGAGCAGGAGATGGAAGAGTGTTTCTCCGAGGTCCCTCTTATTTTCCTGGTGGGGGACGTGAAACCATTCAGGGAAAATGGGAAGATCAGGGTGGAAGTATGGGATTACATATTTAAAGACCGGCTTTTTACACTGATCCCATCGGTCTATTCCTCACAGCGATATTCCAGGCTGTTCATTCAGGTACGGGAGACTATGAGGGCCCTCTCCGAATCTCAGGAACACTTCAGGGCACTGGCAGATAATTCACCGGATGTGATCATGCGGTTTGACCGCAAATTCAAACACATTTATGTGAATGACGCAGTGGAACTCCAGACCGGATTGAAGGTCATTGAGTTTCTGGGCAAAAGCCATCGGGAGATGGGTGTTTTTCCTCAGGAGCTGGTTGATGTGTGGGAAGGAGCCCTGGAGAAGGTATTCCGGGAAGCAAAACCCCAAACCATTGTTTTTGAACTCAACCTGGCAGGAAAAAATGTAGTTTTTGAATGGAGGCTTTATCCCGAGGTGAGCACTCCGGGATCGGTTGAAACGGTGATCGGTGTGGCAAGGGATGTAACCGATACCAGGAAGTCTGAGAGTGCATTAACAACGAGTGAGGAACGTCTGAACCTGGCCCTTCAGGCCACGAACCTGGGTCTGTGGGACTGGAATCTTGTGAACAACCAGGTCTATTATTCTCCCATCTGGTTCTCCATGATAGGATACGAACCCGATGATATGCCCCAGGAGCTTGATACCTGGAATTCCCTGCTCCATCCACAGGATGCGAAGCGCTCCATGAATAAAGTGATGCGGGTGATTAAGAACAGGGAGAAATCATTCGACATCGAATTCCGGATGAGGCATAAGAACGGCTCCTATCTTTGGATCCGGAGCATGGGAAAGGCAGTCGGATTTGATCCTGATGGCAACACCACTCGTCTGACCGGTATTCATGAAGACATTTCTGACCGAAAGAGGGACGAACAGGTGAGGCAGGTACTCTTTGATATCTCCAACGCGGTGAGCACCACCCAGAGCCTTGATGAACTTTACATCAAGATCAGGGAGTCGCTGGGCAGGGTACTGGATACGACAAACTGTTTCCTGGCGCTTTACAATGAGCTCTCCGATACGCTGACACTCCCCTTTATGGAGGATGAAAAGGACTCCTTCACCGAGTTTCCTGCAAGAAAGACACTTACCAGTTTTGTGATCCGAACCGGCGAGGCGCAACTGGTGGACGTGGAGAGAGAGCAGCAGCTGACCCGAAAGGGGGAAATTGAGCCGGTGGGTGCTCCCTGTGTGAGTTGGCTTGGTGTTCCCCTGAAGCACGAAGAGAAGACCATTGGAGTATTTGCAGTACAGTCTTACTCCGAAGAGGTGATCTATACCCAGTCGGATGCAGCCCTGCTGGAGTTCGCCAGTGATCAGATTGCACTGGCCATTGAAAGGCGCAGGCATCAGGATAATTTGAGAATTACCCAGGAGAAACAGCGCAGGGTGTTTGAGTCCTCTCCCGATCCAATGATCGTTGTGGACCCTTCCGCCATGATCCTGGACTTCAACAGCGTCTTTCTGGAGGTTTTTAACGTGGAGCCCGAACTGGTTTACGGTGAGAAAATATTTCGCTTTATCCACAGGGATGACTGGAGGCGTGCCATCAAGGATTTTAACCTGACCTGGAAGACGGGTTATCTGAAAAACCTGGAATACCAGATTGTACGGCCCGATGGAATGATGTTCGATGGTGAAGCCTCGAGCGGGGCCATTTACGGTACCAATGGTAAACCGGAGTCGATGGTGCTTATCCTGAAAAACATCACCGAGAGAAAAGATGCTGAACGAAAACTGCTGGAAGCAAAATATAAGGCTGAGGAGTCTGATCGTCTGAAAACGGCCTTCCTATCCAATATGTCGCACGAAATCAGAACCCCCATGAATGCCATTGTCGGGTTCTCTGATCTGCTTTCGGATGACGGACTGTCGCATGATGATCGCAGGGATTTCATAGCCCAGATCAACCAGGGAGCCGACGATTTGATGAGGCTTATCGACGATATCATTGATATTGCAAAGATTGAGGCCGGACAGGTGAATGTTCACATTGCCGAATGCTTTGTCAGGGATTTGTTTAAGGAGCTTCACCTGATGTTCCTTCAAAACCTCAGGCGCGCGGGCAAAGATAATGTGAACATGTCACTGAAATGGGACTGGCCGGTGAGTGATCTGGCCATTTACACCGATCCTTTCAGGTTGAAACAGATTCTGGTGAACCTGCTTGGTAATGCGGTGAAGTTTACCGAGGAGGGTGAGATTGTACTGGGGATTGAAGAGCATCCAAAGGGGATCCGGTTCTATGTGAAGGATTCCGGGATAGGGATCAGGGAGGAGAAGCAGAAGGTGATTTTCGACCGTTTTATGCAGGGTCATGAAAATAAAACAAAGCTGTATGGCGGCACGGGCCTTGGCCTTGCAATCTCCAAGAACCTTACCGAGATCCTTGGAGGGGAAATCGGCCTGGATTCTGTAACGGGTGAGGGATCCACCTTCTGGTTCATTCTGCCCAGGAATGAGGTGCCCCTGAAATATGAGGCTGCCCTCAGGACTCCCGTTTCAGAGTCAAAATCATGGAAAGGGAAAAAGATACTTATTGCTGAGGATGACCACTCCAATTACTATTTTCTTTTTGAGGCACTTAAAGATACCGAGGCGGAAATCCTCTGGGCCAGGGACGGGGAGGAGACACTGGCATTATTCAGGGAACATACTGAACTGGACATGGTGCTGATGGATATCAATATGCCGCTGATCAACGGGTACGAGTGCACCCGGATCATCAAGCAGGAGCGACCTGATCTGCCGGTTGTGGCCCAGACCGCATACGCAATGTCGGGTGAAAGGGAGATAAGCCGTGAGGCAGGTTGCGACGATTACCTCAGCAAGCCCATTAAGGTTAAGGAGTTGCTGAATGTGATCGCACGTCTTATTTGAGCACCTGAGCACCCCTGTCCCCTGTCGCCCTGAGCACTATTCTGTTCCCAGGATTTTGTTGATCTGTTCCTCGGTGGAACGGAGCCTGTCACGACAGATTTTCAGAAGCAGCGTGACCCGGTTTACCTTTTCGGCCAGTTCATCCACTCCCAGGTCGCCCTCTTCAATTTTTTCAAGAATCTCTTCGATCTCGCCCACTGCTGCGTCGTAGTTAATCTTCTCTTTTGTCATCTGTTGAAATGGTTTTTTCCACTTTGCTTAAAATGATTCCGCTGTGCAACCTGGTCTCCAGCTTCTCACCCGGTTTGATCCCCCGGATTCCGGTAACCACTCTCCCCTGGTGAAGGGTAATGGAGTATCCCCTTTTAAGAACATTTACGGGGTCGATTAGTTCTTTCTTTGATTCCATATGATGGAGACGCTCCTTCTCCCGGGCAATCCGGAATCCCGCTGCCTTCCGGATCCTTTGCTCCGACCCATCCAGCCTCTCCATATGCCTGTGAACGAATCCCCTGGAGAGGTGGGTCAGATGGCCGGCAAGCCGTTCACCCCTTTCCCGCTCTCTTTGCAGGTATCCTCCCGAGAGATGTTTAATATCTCCCGAGAGTCGCTCCAGTCTTATCTGGTGAATCTTTACGTTTCTGCCCACCACACTGGAGAGCCTCTCCCGGTATGAGGAGAGTCTGAATTCAAAGGCAAGAAATTTTTCCACCAGGAATTCAGCAACGGCTGTGGGGGTTTTCAACCCGTGGGAAGCCACCAGGTCGGCCACCGATTCGTCTCTTTCGTGTCCGATACCTGTGACAACCGGGATGGGGAACTGGGTGATATAGTACGCCAGGTCATAGTCGTTAAAACACTCCAGGTCAGCCCTCGAACCGCCACCACGGATGATGACCACACAATCGAATGGATGGTCTGAAGCGTGGATTGCATCCAGTGCCCGGATGATGGAGGCGGGTGCATCATCACCCTGCATGGATGCCTGGAATAACCTGGTATAGAGGTAGTATTGCTGATTGTTCTCATGAATCGAATCCATAAAATCGCCATAACCTGCTGCCGATTCTGAGGATATCACTGCAATGTTTTGCGGAACAGTCGGGAAAGGGAGCTCCCTGTTCATATCCATCACCCCTTCAGCCCGAAGCCGGTTGATTACCTCCTGCTTTTTCCTGGCCAGGTCCCCAAGTGTAAAGGCCGGGTCGATGTCGGTAATTTGGATGCTAAACCCGTAAACCTGGTGAAATCCGATACTTCCCCTGCACAGAATTTTGATCCCGCTCTTCAGCGGCATCCCGGTGGTGGTTTCAAAATAGGGTTTCAGCATACTGAACTTTGATGCCCAGATGGTAGCACGGGCCCTTGCGATAATTGCATCATTATCCTGGCTTTTTTCGATCAGTTCGAGATAACAATGACCCCTTGGGTTAACCTGAAGTTCAAGAATCTCGGCCTTGATCCATGTTGAAACCGGGAACGCTTTCTTAAGGGTCAGTTCCACCTGTTCCAGCAGCTGGGAGAGTGAGAGTGATGTGGTTTCCCCTTCCATCACCGGATGATCAGCCTGTTTTGGTAAACCATGTCGTATGTGACCACTTCAAGGATATAGAGTCCCGGTGACAGCCCTTCCGGCAATCGAACCTCACCTGGAAGGGTCACAGGCTCTTTTGCAACGCACTTTCCGTTTATATCATAGAGGCTGAGAAGATATTCACCCTCAGCTGTTCCCTTCAGGTTTATATGGATGAGGGTACCCGCAGGATTGGGCCATAGATGCATACCCCCTCCGGAAGTATATCTCAAACGGGAACTGCTGATGATCCTGTAGGCTCTGGCAAAGCTGGGAATACCATAGCCGTAGGTTGCATCTGGGTTGTAAAACCGGTCCCCCGTATTGCGTATCATCTGAATCATCTCCCTGGCCGGAATCTCCGGAAAGGCCTGCCAGAGGGAGGCCACTGATCCGGTCATCACCGGGGCCGAAAAGGAGGTTCCCGAACCACGGGCCAGTCCGCCGTTAATGTATTGAATTCCGGTTGACCTTCCCATGGCCACCAGCTCGGGTTTAATCCTTCCGTCAAACGAAGGGCCCCTGGAACTGAATGAGGCAATATTGCCGAGGCTGTCCACTGCTCCCACGCAGATGATGTCGGTTGCATCGGAGGGTGCCGTGATCCGGTACCAGGGATCATCTCCCTCATTTCCGGCACTGTTGCACAGGATGATCCCCTTCTCCGCAAGAAGAGATGCAGCCCTTGAGATAAAGGTGGAACGGCCATCCATGTCTTCGTAGGTGTAATCAAATTCCGTGGAGTCAAAGTCTGAATAACCAAGTGAGGTGTTAAAGACGTCGAAACCCAGGCTGTCCATATATTCAGCTGCCTCCACCCAGGCAATCTCTTCAATCCGGGTCTCCGAATGCACATTTTCGGTGCTGCAAAGGAAGTAACCGGCACCTGGTGAGGTCCCCATCATATTGCCATTCCAGTCAGCACCGATGATGGACAGAACATACATCCCATGGGTGTTTACCAGGCGGAAGACCGAGCTGTCATTTACGAAATTACGGGTCCCCAGCAAACGGCCCTCACTGATCATGGACTCAAATGACGGGAGGGAGTCCACATCCCGGAATCCGGCATCCAGAACAGCAATCCAGACCCCCCGGCCGGTATATCCCTCACGGTGCAGCAGGTCGACCTCCACCTGCCGGATCTGCTCGGTGGCAATCCCATACTGAAAATCAGGAGGAGATTCAAGGGGCGGCCCGAATCGCTCCCCGGAAGGGCGGGGAGGGAACCAGAGCGATGCAGATTCGGGTCTCCATGCAATGGTGTCAACGAAAGGTTTCTCCAGGACTTTATGGAACAGCTCCTCATCTGCATGGACCATGACCAGTCCGTTGAGCCACCTGGATATGTGGCGAACCTGCACCCCCATCTCCAGCAGCGTGTCGAGGTAAGCTCTTGTAACAGGTTCGTCTGAAAGGCCGATACCCAGTCCCTGCCAGGCCCTGCGGCTGATCGATCTTTCCGAAAGAAAATCACCGGGCCGGTCGGTTTGATATCCGTTGTCCGATTTATCGGTAAAATATACCCAGTAAACACCCTCTCCGATCTTTTGCCCTGAAGCAATGGTTGTCGCCAGCAGAAAGACCACTGTGATCCACTGCCTCATACTAAAAGAACTGGACAGGCTGAGGCGTCTCAATGGTATCATATCTTAAAAGAGTATCCTGCATTAATTTTAAATATTTCTCCTGGTCCACGGGCCTTCCGTTTTTATAATCCAGGGTGTAGAGCAATGTTCCATCCTCATCAAAATAGCTCCATGTTCCTTCCGATTGATCATCCGCATACACTCCGCTCATCATCAGGAGCGTGTCAGAGAAGTAGACCTCGTAGGTTCCGTTCAGCATGTTGTTATGGTAGTTGCCTTTCAGACGGATGCTTCCACCCTCGAAATACTGTATCCACGGTCCTTCCCGGCTGTTCATTTCCCAGTGAACCTCTTCCGAAACCTCGCCCGAGGGATAGTACCGGCATGAAATTCCCTGGAGCTTTCCGGATTCATAACCCTCCTGCATCCTCAGAGTACCGTCAAACTCAGAATAGTAACTCCAAACCGAATCCTTATCCCTGCCTTGATAAACTCCCTGTGCTGCCTTTTTGCCGCCTTTGTAAAAGAGTTCCGCCCTGCTGCGGTCAAGCTGGGAATCATGGTATATCTTTGCCCTTATGGCGCCTGTTTCGTAGTACCGGATCATTAATCCCTCCGGCTTTCCTTCCAGGAAGTTTCCCTCGTACAGGGTTTCACCATTGGGGTATTCCACCTTCCAAGGACCCGTTTTCCGGCCCTTTTCATCCAGCTGGTTCTGACCATCCAATGTGGATATTCCGGAGAATATCACGACCACTGCAAAAACAAATACCGGACTTTTCATGGGAGTTCAAATATAGCCAAAAAGAGAGAAGCTTCGATCAACTGATCCCTGAAATAAAGAAGGGCCGCTCCCCATGGAACAGCCCTTCGGATATATATAATGAAATAAAGGTTATTTTACCTCTTCAAAGTCAACGTCGGTAACCTCGCCATCATTGCCTTTGGACCTGGAGGCTTCCTGTTGGGGCTCCTCACCCTGTTGTCCGGCATTACCTGCAGGTTGCTGGGCATTGTAGATGTCCTGTGAAGCTGCCTGCCATGATGCATTCAATGCCTCCATTGCCTTTTCAACAGCTGCCAGGTCTTCCGACTTGTGTGCCTCTTTCAGCCTGGTAAGGGCATCTTCGATGGGCGCTTTCTTATCGGCCGGAATTTTATCCCCAAACTCCTTCAGCTGCTTCTCGGTCTGGAATACCAGGCTGTCGGCACTGTTGAGTTTTTCGATCCTCTCCTTGGCAATCCTGTCGACCTCCTCATTCTCTTTGGCCTCCTTCTTCATCTTCTCAATCTCAGCGTCCGAGAGTCCGGATGAGGCTTCAATCCGAATGCTTTGCACTTTACCGGTTCCCTTATCCTTTGCAGAAACATTCAGGATTCCGTTGGCGTCAATATCGAACGTAACTTCAATCTGGGGAATTCCCCGGGGTGAGGGCGGTATTCCATCCAGGTGGAACCGACCGATGGTCTTGTTGTCCTTGGCCATGGCACGCTCTCCCTGAAGTACATGAATCTCCACGGAGGGCTGGTTGTCGGACGCAGTGGTGAAGGTCTGTGTCTTCTTCGTGGGAATGGTGGTGTTGGACTCAATGAGCTTGGTGTTCACGCTTCCCATGGTTTCAATACCCAATGAAAGGGGTGTCACATCCAGCAACAGTACATCTTTTACCTCACCGGTAAGAACGCCACCCTGGATGGCTGCACCAACAGCCACAACCTCATCCGGGTTCACACCTTTGGAAGGTGTTTTGCCGAAGAAATCCTCCACTACCTTCTGGATGGCAGGAATCCGGGTTGAACCTCCCACCAGGATCACTTCGTTGATGTCGGACTTGGTGTAACCTGAATCTTTCAAAGCCTTTTTGCAGGGCTCAATGGTGGCCTGGATCAGTGAATCGGCCAGACCCTCAAACTTGGCCCTCGAGAGACTCTTCACAAGGTGCTTCGGGACGCCGTCCACGGGCATGATGTAGGGAAGGTTGATCTCGGTCTGGGTGGAGCTGGATAGCTCGATCTTGGCTTTCTCGGCAGCTTCTTTCAGACGTTGCAGCGCCATGGGATCTTTTTTAAGGTCGAGTCCTTCATCCTTTTTAAACTCTTCGGCCAGCCAGTCGATGATCACCTGGTCGAAATCGTCACCTCCCAGGTGGGTATCGCCGTTGGTTGATTTCACTTCGAATACTCCATCCCCAAGTTCCAGGATGGAGATATCGAAAGTACCACCACCCAGGTCGAAAACTGCAATTTTCAGATCGGAAGTTTTCTTGTCAAGTCCGTAGGCAAGCGAAGCAGCAGTAGGTTCATTGATGATCCGTTTTACCTTAAGTCCGGCAATTTCACCGGCCTCCTTGGTGGCCTGGCGCTGTGAATCACTGAAATATGCAGGAACTGTTATTACTGCCTCTGTAACTTCATGGCCCAGATAGTCTTCGGCGGTCTTCTTCATTTTCTGAAGGATCATGGCAGAAATTTCCTGGGGAGAATATTTGCGGTCATCGATCTGTACACGGGGGGTGTTGTTTTCACCCTTAACTACTTTATAGGGAACCCTGTTGATCTCCTTGGTAACCCTGTCGAAGGTTTCTCCCATGAAGCGTTTGATGGAGGAGACGGTCTTGGTGGGATTTGTAATGGCCTGTCTTTTAGCAGGGTCACCCACTTTTCTCTCGCCATTCTCAACAAATGCCACAATGGACGGGGTTGTACGTTTGCCTTCACTGTTGGGAATTACAACCGGTTCGTTACCTTCCATTACTGAAACACACGAGTTTGTGGTTCCAAGGTCTATTCCGATAATTTTACTCATAACATCTATCTATTTTAAATTTTCCTGATCTCTTTTTTCTGAGCACTGAGTACTGAGTACTAAGTACTGTTTTGTTTCTATCAGAGATTATGCCATAACCTGATTTTCACTTCTCATTGCAATATTGACACGGAATCGGATGGAAATCCACCCGTTTCATGTCAGGTTTACTGACAAATTGACTGCAAAACGATTTTTTATTATAAACTTTGCATGCGGGAAAACATTAGATCATTTAACAATACACCCATGTCACTTCACAGCAACGTAAAACATGTTACCACCCATGTACTTCATGCAATGAAACTCAAGGGTGAGAAAATTGCCATGTTAACCGGTTACGATTACTCTTTTGCCCGGCTGCTGGACCAGGCCGGAATTGATGTGATCCTGGTGGGAGATTCTGCATCCAATGTAATGGCGGGATATGAAACCACACTCCCCATTACACTGGACAATATGATTTACCACGCAGCCTCGGTGGTGAGAGCCACCGTCCGGGCACTTGTGGTGGTCGATCTCCCTTTCGGCACCTACCAGGGAAATTCCAGGGAGGCCCTTGCATCGGCCATCCGGATTATGAAGGAGACCGGTGCGAGTGCGATCAAGCTCGAAGGGGGAAGGGAGATTGTCGAATCTGTGGAAAGGATTCTCTCCGCCGGGATTCCTGTGATGGGTCACCTGGGTCTGACACCCCAGTCGATCCATAAATTCGGAACCTACGTGGTAAGAGCCACCGAAAAGGATGAGGCTGATAAACTGAAGGATGATGCCCGGGCACTGGCCCAATCGGGTTGCTTTGCCATCGTGCTGGAGAAGATCCCGGCAAAACTGGCTGGTGAGGTGACCAGGGAAATCACCATTCCAACCATAGGGATCGGGGCTGGTTCGGAGGTTGATGGCCAGGTGCTGGTGCTTCACGACATGCTGGGGATCACACAGGAGTTTTCACCAAGGTTTCTCCGGCGCTATCATAATCTTCAGATGGAGATCAAAGGTGCGGTGCAGAATTATATTGAGGATGTCCGGTCCAGGAACTTTCCCAACGAAAAAGAACAGTATTAGTGCACAGTGGACAGTGGACTCAGGGGAAAGTGACATCAGTGGACAGTGGACAGTGCTCAGTGGACATGTGCTCAGTGCGAAAAAGTGATATGAAGTGAGTGAGTTAAAACCACCGGTTCCCATTTTGTATGAGGACAACCACCTGATGATTGTCAACAAGCGCACGTCCGACATTGCGCAGGGCGACCAGTCGGGTGATATACCGCTGGACGGGCTCATGAAAGCGTTTATAAAGCAGCGGGACCAGAAACCGGGGGAGGTTTTTATGGGCATTCCCCACCGCCTGGACCGTCCTGTCAGTGGGGTGGTAATCCTGGCCAAGACCAGCAAGGCCCTGAGCCGGATGGCACAGATGTTTAAGGAGAAGGAGGTGGAGAAGATCTACCACGCCATCGTGGAGGAGCGTCCAAAAACCGAATCGGGCACCCTTGAACACTATCTGACCAGGAATACAAAGCAGAACAAGTCCTATGTGCATCAAAAGGAGGTTCCGGACTCCAAATGGGCCCGGCTTCACTACAGGCTGCTGGCATCTTCCGACCACTACCACCTGCTGGAAGTTATACTGGAAACGGGCCGTCATCACCAGATCCGGGCACAGCTGGCTGATATGGGTTGTGTCATAAAAGGGGACCGGAAGTATGGGGCCCGGCGATCCAATAAAAACGGAGGGATCAGTCTTCATGCCAGAAGTGTTTCCTTTGTTCACCCGGTAAAAAACGAGCCTGTTGAGGTAGTGGCCCCCTACCCGAAAATGGACATTTTCCCTGTTTTCAGTAAGAAGAGGGGATCCCCTGAACTTTAAATTCCGCTGTTTAACGTAAATGGAATGGGAAGAAGGTCCGAAGCGCTGCGCAGGACCTGGATTTTCCGGGTTCCATAAAGAATCACCTCCATGGGGACTCCACCCTGTGACTCTTTTTCAAAAAGCACCTGTCTGCAACCTCCGCAGGGAGGTACCGGCTTTTCCTGGAACTTTCCCTCTGTAAATGCGGCAATGGCAATGCTGACAACAGGGACACCGGGATTTTGTGCCCCGGCGTAAAAGATGGCCACCCGTTCTGCGCACATTCCCGAGGGATAGGCTGAATTTTCCTGATTATTACCAGTATAAATCTTTCCATTCTCCAAAAGGACCGCTGCCCCTACCTGGTACTTTGAGTAGGGTGCATATGCGTTCCCGGCAGCTTCCATGGCTTTTTCAACAAGCTCCGACCTGGCAGGAAGCTGGTCAGGCCGGTCGTACTCGGCAATGCGGATGGTAAATGCCCTTTGTTTCATGACGGGGTTGTTTTCATATAAAATTATAATTTATAACATAGGTGTATCAAAATGTTATAAACGATCGTTATGAACTACGCGCTTGTTAAAAACTATAGAGTGGAAGTGATGGGTATATATCTATTTTTACCCCGGTTCAATCAATGAAACCAATCGATTATGATGGTGAGAAGAAGGAGAATAGGCTTGTTGCTGATTTTATTGTTGCAGATTCCATTGCACGGGCAAAATAAAAATAGTATGTCCAGGGAGGAGTATATCAAAACCTTTTCCGAACTGGCCATGAAGGAGATGGCCCGGGTTGGAATTCCGGCCAGCATCACCCTTGCCCAGGGATGCCTGGAATCAAATAACGGGAACAGTACACTTGCCACCAGGGGAAATAACCATTTTGGGATTAAATGTCATGAGTGGACCGGAAAGAAGATTTACTATGACGATGACGACAAGAGCGAATGTTTTCGCTCCTACAACTCGCCCTATGAATCCTATATGGACCACTCACAGTTTCTTTCTACCAGATCAAGGTATGCCGGCCTTTTTGAATTGAAACCCCACGACTACAGGGGGTGGGCCAAAGGATTGAAAGATGCAGGTTATGCCACTGCCCCCAACTATGCTACCCTGCTGATTCAGATCATTGAGCAGAATGAATTATTCCGCTATGATTTAATGGTCCTGGAGGGCGGAATGGACAGTGAAAACGGCAGTGAATCCCCTGGTGAAACCGGTTCGTCCGGTCGTAAATACAATACTTCCAGGGAAGTGCGTATGAACAATCAGATAGAGTATATTGTGGCAGAGCCGGGCGACACTCCGGAATCGATCAGGGATGAGATGGACCTTTATCAGAATGAGATTTACAGGTATAATAACCTTTACAAGGGTGAAAATCTTGAACCGGGACAGATCATCTACCTTCAGCCTAAACGCCGGAAAGCTGCCAGGGGCAATGAGATTCATATTGTGAAAACAGGGGAGACCATGTATGAGATCTCACAAATTTACGGAGTTCAACTGGAACAGCTCTACCGGATGAACCTATTGAATGAGGGTGCCCAGCCGCTGGAAGGTACCGAGATTTGCCTGCGCCGTAAAAAGCGTGAACCGCTTCTGAAGCTGGAAACAGTGGAGGAGCCCATCACGGATGACCAGATGCAGTTCAGGTTCGACGAGTAGGTCATTCCTCCCTGAGAGGTCCGATGGTCCCGCTGTAGCTGATGGGCTGTCTGTTCTGACTGTTGATACTGAGTGAACCGTATCCGGAGGAACCGGCTGAAAGGTAGAGATCGTAGCTGTCATTTTTTCCGCTGATCTCAAACTGAACCTGGATCATTTGCTTCTTCTCCTGAACCGTAATGGTAAGGTTTTCCGGACTCGCTTCGAATTCAATTCCTCCGTCCCCGCCAAAACCGGACTGGTAACTTCTCCCGTAATAGGGCAGGTAAGCTTTGAATATGGAGTCGTGGGCCTCCAGGGTGTAGCCTGAGGAGGTATGCACTGTGCCGGCCCCGGCAGGCTGAACGGACTGAACGGTGAAAAGATAGCGGCCGCTTTCAATCAGGGCGGTCATCTCCCTGAATTGCTCATCTTTTGTGCCTGCATTCTGAGCGGCAGCCGGGGTGAATGCCGGTAGGGCAAGTGCCATGATCAGGAGCGCAGTGGTCAGTTTTACCATGATTTCCAGTTATAAGGGTTATAAAAATTACTCAAATATTCAGACACGGGAAACAGGCCGATTGTTCAAAACGTGTTAATGTTTTTGACTGTCAAAACTTTACATTGGTTTGCCAGTGTCATACCTTTATATAAAATTGGGAATGATGGCTGAGGTTAATGAACTGCATCTGAAGATGGTCCTGCCACCTGACGGCAGGCAGACCAGGATCGATTTCTTTAAAGAAAGATCGGCAAAAAGAGCCTCCCCGGAGTGGTGGCAATCCATCTCTTCATGGTTCAAACAGGAGAACCACCTGGCCGGACCCGATTTTGAACTCTACCTGCAGATGCTGGAGAAGGAGGGTTATTCTGAGAAATCGAGAAAGAGCTACCTCTTTATGATGAAACGTTTTTTTGAATATTTCAACAATCCGGAGCCCGGAAAGATTACCATGGGTGAAATAGAGGATTACAATTTTGAATTTTTTGTCTCTGGCAGGTATTCCCGTTCTTACCAGCTACAATTCATCAATGCCATTAAACTTTATTATCACCTGATCGAGGGAAAGGAACTCCACCTGAAGCAGCTCAGGAAAACAGGGATATCCCGGAAGTCAGGCTGACTCCCTGAAGGAACTCTGTGGTATTCATCCTTCGTTTTCCCTCCTGTTGAAGGGAAAGGATCTGCAAATAACCATCACAAACAGCCACCTTCATCTCCCTTTTTCCGTCGGTCAGGATGCTTCCTGTACGGAGGGAGTGGGAGTTTGATTCGAATCTGGTGGTAAAGATTTTGCAGAGTGCCGTCTGTCCGGGTTCTTTCTCCAGGAAGGCAAAGGCGGCTGGATAGGGGCTTAATCCCCTTACCAGGTTGTGAATCACCACACCCGGCTTATCCCAGTCTATTTTGCACACATCTTTATGAATCTTTGGGGCAATCTTCAGCTCTCTTTGAGGGTGGATCAGGTCTTCCTGGGATTTGGCCTGCAGGGTGCCTTCAGCCAGTTTGTTCACCGTTTGCAGAACCACCTCCGCACCAAGTTCCATCAGGCGGTCGTGGAGATCTCCTGCACTCTCCTGGTCACCAATGGAGATCTCTTCCTGGAGAAGAATATTCCCCGTGTCGATTTTTGCATCAATCATAAAGGTGGTAACACCGGTGCGGGATTCACCATTGATGATTGCATGGTTGATGGGAGCCGCTCCCCTGTAGTCAGGCAGGAGGGAGGCGTGCAGGTTGAAGGTGCCAAGGGGAGGAATGCTCCACACCACTTCGGGAAGCATCCGGAAAGCGACCACCACCTGAAGGTCGGGGGCCAGATCCCTGAGCTGAGAAACAAAATCCTGATCTTTCAGGTTTTCGGGCTGAAGAAGGTAAAGACCATTTGCCAGTGCATAATCCTTAACAGCCGAGCCGCGTATCATCTTACCCCGGCCCGCAGGTTTATCGGGCGCTGTAATCACTGCCGTGATGTGATAGCCTGCTTCCACGAGCCTCTGCAGGGGAGCCACGGCGAAACCCGGAGTCCCCATATATACGATCCTCAGCGATCTACTGCTCATTCGCACTGTTGCTATCGTATTTGGCAATATTGAGGAAGTGCCCCATTTTATCACGCTTGGTCTCCAGGTAAAACTGGTTGTGTTTATTGGAGGGGATCTCCAGGGGAATGGTTTCCACGATACTCATGCCATAACCCTCAAGTCCTGTTTTTTTCACAGGGTTGTTGGTGATAAGCCGGATATTTTTGATGCCCAGCGAGTAGAGCATACCTGCCCCGACGCCGTAGTCGCGTTCATCATCCCTGAATCCCAGTTCCACATTGGCCTCCACGGTATCCCTGCCCTGCTCCTGCAGTTTATAGGCCTTCATCTTGTTGTAGAGCCCGATCCCTCTTCCCTCCTGATTCAGGTAGATGATTACTCCGCGGCCCTCGGTGTTAATCATTCTCATGGCCTCATGAAGCTGTTCACCGCAATCACAGCGGTGACTTCCGAAAATATCCCCCGTTACACAGGAGGAGTGTACCCTTACAAGCACAGGTTCAGCATCATTCCATGTTCCTTTGGTAAGTGCCACATGTTCCAGTCCGTTGGATTTCTGGATAAAGGGTGTAAGCATAAAATGGCCATATTCGGTAGGGAGTTGCACCTCTGTTCCCTTTACAAGGATGCTGTCGGAATTGAGCCTGTAAGCGATCAGGTCCTTAATGGAGATAATCTTAAGTCCGAATTCACGGGCCATTTTCATTAACTGGGGCAGACGTGCCATGCTTCCATCCTCGTTCATGATCTCCACCAGTACACCTCCCGGCTTCAGGTCGGCCAGCCTGGCAAGGTCCACTGCAGCTTCGGTATGTCCGGCCCTTCTCAGAACGCCCTGCCGCTTTGCCTTCAGGGGGAAGATATGGCCAGGTCTTGCCAGATCGTCGGGCCTGGTTGCCGGGTCAACCAGTGAGCGCAGTGTTTTTGCGCGGTCCGAGGCTGATATTCCGGTTGTGGTTCCGTGTCCCAGCAGATCCACCGAAACCGTAAATGCGGTGTTATGGCTGCTTGTATTTGAGGTGACCATCAGGGGCAGGTCAAGCTCTGCGCATCTTTCATCGGTGATTGCAGCACAGATCAGCCCTTTCCCATGGGTGGCCATAAAATTGACAGTCTCCGGGGTGATTAATTCGGCTGCGGCAATGAAATCGCCCTCATTTTCACGGTCCTCATTATCCACTACTATGATTATTTTCCCGTTCCTGATCTCCTCCAAAGCCTCATCAATGCGATTCAACTTTACTTTGGTTTCTCCTTGTGGGTTGCCAGACATTGCTTTTTATTCCTCCTAAATATCTTAAAAAACCGGCCAACAGAGCCAGGTTCATCAATACAAAATGTGAAACGAAGCGCAAAGGTAAAACATGGATTCCTAATTTCCGCAGAATCTGGTCAATAACAGGGATGAAAATGAATATTAGTTGGGCCAGGGCAAACATCAGGTAGAGGTTTTTACCCGGGGACAGGGGGCTGGCTGCGTGTTGCATTTTGTAAATACCAAGGTAAAGTGATGTGCCCAGGGAAATCAATACCAGCATGGGAACAATCCATCGGATTACCTTGTGGGACAGAAAGCAGAAAGCCACGCCCGGACGACGGGAAAATAGCAGCGATCCGAATTTTTGCAGATTCTGGAAATTACCGGCTGAGATCCGTTTCTTCCGCCTGAACTCCTCCTTCAGATCGTTTGAGACATCCTCATATACATTGGCGCTGAGGTTGCTGACACATTTGAAGCCCTGCATCAGGACCGACATATTGACATAGAAATCATCTACCAGGAAATGGCCCGGAACCGGGGTAAAATTTTGTTTCCTTACGGCATAACAACCCCCGAATGGTCCCATCATGCTGCCCCAGAGGATGCTTTCCTGGTTTTTCAGCCTGACCTCCCTGCCAATATAAAATTTCTCCTGGTGTGAAATTCCATCCTTATTCAAACTGGTATTGACCATGCGGGTATCTACCAGTGCGACCTCTTTGTTTCTGAAACTCTCTGCAAGGTTCCGGAGTGTGGCCCGGTCCAGCATCACGTTCGCATCTGTGATTACAAGGATCTCACCCCCTGCTTTCCGGGCCAGGTGGTTGATGACTTCGGGTTTACCTGTGCGTTCTTTGAAAAACACGACTTTTACCATCTGGTTTTGCTTCTCCAGTTCAAGGAGAATCTCATTGGTTCTGTCGGTCGAGTGGTCCGACCCTGCCAGGATTTCAATCCTGCCGGCAGGATAGTCGGAATCCAGCACCGATCTGATTTTCGCTTCAATGACCTCCTCTTCATTGAATGCCGCAATGAGCACCGAAAGAAACGGAAAATGGCTGGTTGAATTCTCGTTAACCCTTTCATGATCAGTTTCTTTCGGTTTATTCCCGGAGGAAAGCAGTTGCAGTATGGCGGGAAACAGGATGTAGGTGTGGAAGATCAGGAAAAGACTGAACCAGAATATCGCCTGAAGTAAAATCATACCTGTTCGTTGAAAAACCGGGTGATCCGGGTTGAGAGTTCAAAGGTATCAAAATTCTCCTGAACGAGCTTTCGGCCTTCCCTCACCATTCCCATAGCGGTGTCATCCTCTTTACACAGTCTAATAATCTGGTTTTTAAATGATTCAGGATCTCCGGAGACCATAACTTCTACATTATTGCGCGCCGGGATTCCTTCAATGCCGATGGGAGTCGTAACCACCGGTCGGCCCAGCGCCATGGCCTCCAGAATTTTAATCCTGATCCCGCTGCCGGTAAACAACGGGGCGACCATAATCCTGTAGGATTGCATAAATTTGATCGCATCTTCGATCTCACCATGGTAGATCACCTGTTTTTTGGAAAGCAGTTTTTCAAAACCGGGAGGCGCGTTGCGACCTGCCACATGAAATGTAATTCCGGGGATCGCTTCATACAGCGGGTCGATTACATGGTCGAGGAACCATTTTAGCCCCTCCTGGTTTGGCAGCCAGTCAAGGGCCCCGATAAAGAATACCGACGATTCCACGGGTAGTTCAGCGAAGGGGTATTCCTTCAGATTGAGACCCGTGGGGATGGTGATTACCGGCTTATTCACTCCCATCTCCGTGAATGCCTTTTCATCCAGGGGACTGATGGTTACCAGGCAGTTTGAATCCCGGGCCACCTGAAGTTCAAATCGTTTCAGCCTTTTTGCCATATTCCTGAAATACCATCTTCTGAGGGGCCCGCCCTCATGGGCCGCCTTCCTTTCCCAGATCCTGTGCTCAACATTATGTGCCCTGAAGGAGATCACTGCACTGCTTCCCTGGCGCACTGTTTCAATGTAGTGTCCCAAATAGGGTCCTTCAAGCTGAACGATATCAAACGTTTCTTCATCCAGCAACTGTTTGAGTCTCCTTCTAAAGGCAGGGTTATAAAACCGTTCAGCGATGTAGGGTTCCCGGGAGAAAACCAGGTTCCGCACCAACCTGACCGGCCTGATGGAGCTGTCACAATGGATGCCTATAAACCTGATCCTCTCTGTTAATGAGGTTGGAATTTTCTCTACGGGGTACCGGTGTTTCACCGTATTCAGGGAGAGGCAGGTGACCCTGTGACCGGCATCGCATAATCCGGTGATCATATTCAGGGTGGCGATGGATCCTCCATCCTTCGGCGGATAGGGAAGTTTATTGGTCAGTAAGGCTATTTTCATGAGGTCTGGAGCCTGTTTTTCATTCGCAGTCTCCATTTCTTGTACCATGTGAAGTAGGTTTCAATATTCAGGATAACCGAGTCTTTGACCGCTTTTTGTGTAAGCCAGATGCTCACTGGCACCAGTATAAAGGTGGAGATCCACATTCCGATGGATGGGGGGACCATTCCTTCACGGGAGAATTTCTCGCCCACCATGGAGATGACATAATAGATCAGGAACAGCAGAACACTGATTATCACAGGCATCCCCAGTCCTCCTTTTCGGATGATTGCCCCCAGCGGGGCTCCAATGAAGAAAAAGATCAGACAGAGTATGGAATAGGAATATTTACGGTGGATCTCATTCTGGTATCGTCGCAACCTTGCCACTTTCCATTCGGCGGTTCCCACATTTGAGGTGGTGATTGATTTATTGCTTCTTGCAAAATTGATGGCCTGGCTGATGGCTTTTCTGCGTTCCAGTTTATTCAGACTGGCATACAATGTATCCACGAAGACCGGCTGGATTTTAAAATCCCCGGCCTCCTGAACCGTCTCAAGGGAGTCGGGAATGAACTCCTGGGATTTGATCATGATGTTTTTCGATTTTCCAATGAGTGACTTATCCATGGCACTCCTGAATCTGTCAAGGATCTCATTCAGGTCGCTGGTGAGCGAATCGTCGAAATGGTTAAGCTGTTCCAGGTTCAACATGGAGTATGAGTTTCTGAACAGCGTTTCGTCCGTTCTGTTCAGTCCAAATCCGGTCAACACAATGACCATCTCCTGTTGATCGAACTGGTCCCTTCTTAATGGGTAACTTTTGATATGTTTGCCTTCACTCTTCTGTTTTTGAAGTTCGATATATGATTTTCCGTTATAAAGGGTCAGAAGGAGGTGCTTTTCATCGGCCGACATTCTCATGTAGCCAGAGTCGGCAATGGTTACACTGATGTTGCCCTGATTATCGGTATGATCAAAAATAAGGATGTCTTTAAGCAGGCTTGTTTTAGGATCGCGGTCACCGATCCGGATGGAATACCCTTCCAGGTTGTTATCAAAAACTCCTGGCTTGATCGTTAACTCGGGCCTCTGCTGCTGAATGTCATATAGCATCGACCTCATTTTAAGGTTCGAATAGGGGAGAACGTTATTGGAGAAAAAGAATGCGCCGACTGCTATAAGGGCTGTAAGTACAATGACCGGATTCATGATGCGTATCAGCGATATGCCGGATGATTTGAGGGCCAGTAATTCCAGGTTTTCAGCCAGATTTCCGAAGGTCATCAGGCTGGCCAGCAGTACTGCCAGCGGAATGGCCAAAGGGACAAGTGTGGCACTGGTATAAAGCAGAAACTCTGAAATGATTTGAAATTCAAGTCCTTTTCCAATGAGGTCATCAATATATTTCCAGAGGAATTGCATCAGGAGGATGAATATCACGAAGAAAAAGGTGAGTATAAGCGGACCCACAAATGACTTTATGACCAGAAGATGAAGTTTTTTCACGCCGCTTCCAATTGGAACCTAAAGATTCAACGGATACAAAGGTAACTTATTTTGGAAAAGTCACAGAGCACTGTCCCCTGTACCCTGAGCACTATCCCCTGTCCCCTGAGCACTCTAAAGTCCAATGGCCCGTTTCAGCTCTGAAATCTGTGAGTCCCACAGGTCAACTGCATCGCTCTTATCCTCCTCCTCGGCGAAATCGGTAATAATCAGTGCCACATCCCCTGTAAGTTCTTCGGTGTGAATTTTGAATTCGAAATAGATATCCTTGTCCTCCGGTTCATCTTCCGCGTTTTCCCAGTGAAACCGAATGGATTTATTGCTCTTTTTTTGCAAAACAGAAGCCTGATGTTCGGTGCCCTCCCAAATAAAGGTATAGAGACCGTTGCTTAAATTCACGTCATCGGCAAACCACTCAGATAATCCTTCCGGGGTACTGATCCTGTTGAACAGTATATAGGGCGATGTATTGAGTGTATACTCAAGCTCATATTTCGTTTTCATCTGAGAGGAGTTTATATGGTTCGCGGCTTAGATGCAATATAAGAAAATTCTTGATATATCAAAAGACAGTTAATCAGAGCAATGCTCAGAAATTCAATTAGGTAGAATGATTTTAAAAAAGAGAAAAATTATTCTATATCGTCGAAAATGATATATTTGCTGCTTGCAATTTACAAAAACTAACGACAAACATGAGTACTATGAAAAAAAGCAACAAAGGTGTAGTTGTTGTGATCGCCAGCATTGCGGCTACAGGCGGCCTTCTCTTTGGGTTTGATACCGGGGTGATCTCGGGTGCTATTCCGTTTTTACAGGACTATTTTGTACTGACAGATTCACAGGTGGAGAGCCTGACGGCACTGGGCCTGATTGGCGCGGTGGTCGGAGCTCTGTTTACCGGGACCATTACCGACATCCTTGGACGGAAGAAAGTAATACTGGCCTCTGCTTTTATCTTTGCCACAGGTGCAGTCTGGACCGGTTTTGCTCCAACGGTGATCCAACTGATGATTTCCCGTTTTTATCTCGGACTGGCCATCGGAGTTTCATCCTTTGCTGTACCACTTTATATTTCTGAGATTTCGCCGACTAAAATCAGGGGGACCCTGGTGTCGATGTTCCAGTTACTTATTACGGTCGGTATCCTTGCAGCCTACCTGAGCGACAATGCAATTGCAGACAATAACAACCTGGAGTGCTGGCGGCCCATGCTTTGGGTTGGGGTAGCGCCCGCGCTTGTTCTGTTTATTGGCATGTTCTTTTTACCCGAAACACCCCGCTGGCTGATGAGTAAGGGCCGTGAGGAAGAGAGCCGGCAGGTATTGGGCAGAATTGAAGACCCCGAATTTATTGAGGGCTCCATTGCTGCAATGAAATCCGATATCAACATTGATAAAAGCCAGGCTGGCCTGAAGGAAATTTTCAAACCCTGGCTCAGGAATGCATTGATCATTGCCGCCGGGATTATGTTCTTCCAGCAGTTTGTGGGTATCAATACGGTCATCTATTACAGTCCGAAGATTTTCCTGGCAGCAGGATTTGAAGGTGCCGAAGCGGCCATTGCAGCATCTGTAATTGTAGGCGCGGTAAATGTTCTTTTCACAATCATTTCGTTATTCGTGATCGACCGGCTGGGCAGGAGGAAACTTTATTTTATAGGTCTTTCCGGTATCGCCATTGCCCTGGTTGGAATGGGTCTTGGATTCATGCTTCCCGGAGCGGGTAAATGGTTCCTTGTGATTTCCATGCTGGTTTACATTGCATTCTTTGCCATTAGCCTCGGACCCCTGGGATGGCTCATCATTACCGAAGTATTCCCCACCCGGGTTCGCGGACTGGGTGCATCTATCGGTTCATTGTCAAACTGGGGTTTTAATACCCTTGTGGTATGGACCTTTTATAAAATGGCCAGTGCCATTGGAAATGCCAAAGCAGTTGTGGTTCCTGAAGGAAATGACCTTTCAGATGTCTGCCCATCCTGTGTCGGAAGTGTATTCTGGATCTTTGCAGCCGTTGCCCTGATTGGAATCGTCTGGGGTTATTTCTATATCCCGGAAACCAAGGGTGTTTCTCTGGAGAAGATTGAGGAGCACTGGAGAAATGGTGGGAAACCCAGAAAACTGAATAAATAGCAACATCAAAAAACCCGGTCATTTCACCGGGTTTTTTTAATTTAGTACATGGAAAGAGTGAAAAAGATGACACGATTTCTTGATATTGCAAAGCGCCGGTACTCTTGTCGTAATTATGATGCAAGGCCGGTGGAGGAGGAAAAGCTGAGTCTTGTCCTTGAAGCCGGAAGAGTGGCACCCTCGGCAGTCAATTACCAGCCCTGGCACTTTTATGTGATCCGGGGAGAAAGGGAGCTGGGCAGGTTCCATAAAGCCTATCACCGGGAGTGGTTCAGAACTGCACCCTGTGTGATTGTGATCTGCGGGGACCATACCCAATCCTGGAAAAGAAGATCCGACGGCAAGGACCTCTGTGATGTGGATGTGGCCATAACCACCGATCACATGACCCTACAGGCAACCGAACTGGGATTGGCCACCTGCTGGATCTGCAATTTCGATCCTGAAATTACCCGGGAGCTGCTGGGATTGCCGGAGAAAATGGAGCCGGTAGTGATTTTGCCCCTTGGTTATCCAATGGATCAGGTGGATCCCGAACGTCACACCGAAAAAAGGAAGCCACTTTCCGAAACCGTTACCTTTCTCTCCTGAATAATCTCCTGAACAGTTTTTTCTCCTTTAGGGTTTTAACAGGATGGAACTGAACCGGTTTCTTCATCCTGAAATCATCGCACTGCAGCTGCTCCCGGATTGTGGAACTGATTTCAAATCGCTCCTGCTGCAGGATATTCCAGTGTTCATCCTGGAAGGCACTTTCCATAAAGCCTGCCCAGATGGGCATGGCGGTGTATGCTCCCTGTCCGTATTGCATGTTTTTAAATCGAATATTCTGTAAATCTCCTCCAACCCAGACTCCGGTAACCAGGCCGGGCGTAAATCCGATGAACCAGCCATCCGTGTAGTTTTGCGTGGTCCCGGTTTTTCCTGCAACATCCCCTGGCATCTGATATCTGGTTTTCAAACTGGCGGCAGTACCCTCATTTACCACGCCCCTCAGCATTTCGATCATGAGTTCTGCATTTTCGGGACTACAAATGGTCGTTCCCTCCATTGAAGGTTCATTTTCATCCAGTATATTTCCACTGCTGTCCTCTATCCTTTTGATATAAACCGGTTTCTTTCCTACTCCCAGATTGGCAATGGCCTGGTAGGCGCCCACCATTTCAAGAAGTGAAACTGCTCCTGATCCCAGTGCCAGGGATGGAACTGCAGGCAAGGGAGCTTCAATACCGGCCCTTTGACACAACTCCAGCACACTGTCGATACCAACCTGCATCAGCAATGCAACGCTTATGGTGTTTACCGAGTGAACCAGGGCACCCTTCATGGAGTAATATCCCCCATACGACCGGTCGGCATTCCTTGGGACCCAGTTGTCAAATTCGCCATATGCCACACTGTCATTGGGAAGGTAGTCGCAGGGAGAGACCCCCTGTTCAAGTGCCTCAAGGTAAACCAGTGGTTTGAAGGTGGATCCTGCCTGCCGCCGGGAAAGGACATGATCGTATTTAAAGTATTCGTAATTGATTCCACCCACCCAGGCCCTGATTTCAGCTGATCTTACATCCATGGCCAGGATCCCTGTCTGCAGGAATTTGAGGTAATGTCTGATGGAGTCAAGTGTATTGTATTCTCCACGTTGTGGACCTTCCCACGTGAAGAGTTCCATGTTACGAGGTGCCTCCGATGCCATCCCGGGGTGATATTCACCGTCATAATTGATCATCAACTGTTTTTCTGTCAATCCCTTCCAGAGATTATCCAAAGCCCATTGCTTTTCAAATATCCGTTGAAGCTGGGTCATCTGTGTCTGCATTGCCTCTTCGGCATATAGTTGCAACCGGCTGTCGATGGTCGTATAAACCTTCAGACCGTCGGTGTAGAGGTTGTAGTGTTCTGACCCGTTCCTTTCGTGCTCACTGCACCATCTATCCAGATCGGCCCTGATGAATTCCCTGAAGTAGGGCGCGATACCTGCGTTTTGGGGAAGCGGACGGTAGTCCACCTCCAGCACCAATCCCTGCAGCGAATCTGCCACTGAAGCCTCCAGGAAACCATATTTGGCCATCTGGGCCAACACCACGTTCCGGCGTGCCAGGGCTTTCTCTTTGTTTATCACGGGATTATAGTTGTGGGTGGCCTTCAACATGCCGATCAGTACCGCAATCTCTTCAATCTGTAAATCCCCGGGATCCTTGTTGAAGTATCGGCGGGAAGCAGCCGTGATGCCAAAGGTATTCTCCCCAAAGGATACAGTGTTAAGATACTGCTCCAGGATTTCATCCTTGGTGTATAATTTCTCCATCCTGCGGGCTGTGATCATCTCCCTCACTTTATTTCCCGGCATAGTAATGAAGCCGAAGTCACGGCGGGGAAACAGATTTTTGGCCAGCTGCTGGGTCAGCGTACTCCCTCCCCCGGAACCCTCCTTGCCCAGTAGAAGGGTCTTAAAAAATACCCTGAAAAGACTTCTTGTATCAATACCTTTATGGCTGTAAAACCGGATATCTTCTGTGGCAACCAGGGCATTTTTGATGGATTTGGTAATCCCCGAAGGTTCGAGGTATTGCCGGTTCTGAATGTAGTAGGTACCCATGAGTACCCCATCGGCAGAGTATACCTCGGATGCAATTGGATTCTGAATTTCTTTTAATGCTTGCCTGTCTGGCAGCTTGCCAAGAGCTCCTGCGAAAACCAGCAACACAAACAATGCCTGTATCACCACGAATCCCACCGGCAGGATCAGAAGGTACTTCAGGATTTTCTTTCTCAATTTGCCTGGCATCAACTTTAGAACTCCCGATCATCAATCTTTAGTATAGTAGAGCCCCGATCTCTTATTAAATTATGACATTGATTTAATAATGTTTAACTTTGGTTTATAAAATGACTGATAGTCAAAAAATATATTCAAGTCATTAATTTAAATTTTATGGGAACAGCGCAAAGAAAGGAGAGGGAGAAACAGCAAAGAAAGGAGGAGATCATCCAGGCTGCAGAGCAGCTCTTTTTCTCCAGGGGTTTTGAGCAATCCACCATGGATGATATCGCTGAGAAAGCTGAATTGAGCAAGGGAACTCTTTATCTCTATTTTAAAAGCAAAGAGGACCTGCAGATGGCCGTGGCAAGGAGATCCATTTTGTTGCTGAGATCGATTACCCTCAAGGCAGCTGAAAAGGCAGGAAACGCCATTGAGAAGCTTCAGCGGATGGGATGGGCCTGTGTGGAATTTTCAAAATCACACCCCGACCAGATGAAGTCCATACTGACCCTGGAGGGTTTGGAACCCGGAAGCATCAGCTATTCAACAAGTGATGTGCAGAACCTGATTTATAATGAATCGACCGTTGGAACAGTGATCCAGGTGGTGGAGCAGGGTGTGGCCGAGAAACTGATCCGGTCTGATATTCCGGCCCTCCTGGTGGCTCATACCCTCTGGATGTCGGTACTGAGCGTGATTCGCTTTGTAACAATGAAGGAGGGACTGTTTGAAATGCTCGAGCTATCCCCTGTACATATTTTTGAGAGTCATTTTGAACTGGTTTTAAATGGTATCCGTTCATGAAAAAGATTTTGAACTGCCAGGCCAGCCTGGTTATTGCAGCTTTACTGATATCCCTGACCTCATTGGCAGGTGTTGAAGCAGTTGCACAGAACCCGGTTCTGCTGGGGTATATCACCGAAGGACTTCAGTCCAACCAGGGGCTTAAACAAAAAAAACTGGACTATGCGGCCAACCTTTCAGCTCTGCGGGAGGCCAGGGGGCTTTTTTTCCCCGATTTAAGCCTGAATGCCCGGTACACGGTTGCCGATGGCGGCAGAACCATTGAGTTCCCTGTGGGGGATATGCTGAACCCTGTTTACAGTACCCTGAACATGCTCACCGGGGCGGAGATGTTTCCCCAGATCGAAAACCAGGAATTTCTGTTTCTGCGTCCCAATGAACAGGAAACCAAGCTTACACTGGTTCAGCCTATCTTCAATACCGACCTCATTTACAACCACGGGATCAGGAAGCAGTACACCGAGATAGCCAGGATCGATGTGGTGAGGTATAAAAGGGAACTCATCAGGGAGATAACCCAGGCCTATTATGATTACCAGAAAGCCTATAACCTGGTTTGGCTGGCCGATACCTCCATTACACTTGTGAAAGAAAATCTGAGGGTAAGTCAGCGATTATATGAAAATGATAAAGTCACCATCGATGCTGTTTACCGTTCTGAATCTGAACTCAGCAGGGTTGAGGTTCAGCGGGCACAGGCCAAAAATATGGTTGAGGCATCAAGCGCATATTTCAATTTTCTCCTGAACCGGTCACTCGATGCTCCCATTGAGATCTTAACCGAAACGCCCGAACCTATTCTGCTTTCACTGGAAGAGGCCAGCTTACTGGCGGTTCAGAACCGTGATGAACTCCAGCAGATCAAACAGTATCAGATCCTGAATCAGCATGTTACCAGTCTGAACCGTGGAAATAATATTCCGGGACTTTTCGGAGTGGTGGATTATGGGTTCCAGGGTGAGGAGTATAGTTTCACCCAGGAGGATGATTTTGTGATGGCTTCCCTGGTATTGAGGTGGAACCTGTTCCAGGGTACGTCTAACCATTTCAAGGTTCAGCAGTCAAAGATTGAAGGTGAAAAACTGTCAGAGCTTTTCACCCAGACTCAACAGCAGATCAGATTGGAGGTTATCAATAGCTATTATGCACTCCAGGCAGCATACGAGTCGGTGCAATCTTCACGCAAGCAGACCCGTTCGGCCAAGAGGGCCTACGAGTTGATCAGCAGAAAATACAGTGAGGGCCAATCCTCCCTGCTGGAGCTCATCGATGCACGAACGAGCCTCACCAGTGCTGCTGCCAACTCAATCATTGCACAGGGAGCCTATTTCAGTCAGCAGGCTGACTTTATTTACGCCATGGGGGCCGCTAATCTTGAGGAATTCAATGAACAACCTTAAAAATTAAATATGAATTTAAAAGCAAAGCATATCTTCTGTCTTGTAATCTGGCTCATTTTTTTGAGAGGTTGTACTGCCCCGGAAAAGGAGAGGCAGGTGGATCCTATACCTATGAGCGTGAAAATTCAGAGGGTTGAAAAGATGACCTACCAGATTCCGGTTAGGGTAACCGGGTTTTTGGGCACCACCACACAGATGAAACTGAGTTTCAAAACGGGCGGGATTGTCAGCCGTATCAACGTCAGGGAGGGGATTGGAGTTTCGGCCGGAGAGGTTCTGGCCGAACTGGACCTTTCGGAAATCAGGGCCCAGGTTAGCCAGGCAACCATTGCACTGGAGAAGGCACAACGTGACATGGATCGTGCCATGAATCTTTATCATGACAGTGTGGCCACACTTGAACAGTATCAAAATGCCGGATCAGCCTTTGAACTTGCCCGGGCGCAGAAACAGATTGCCGACTTTAACCTGCTCCATTCCCGGATCAAGGCTCCGGCAGATGGGAAAATTATGAAAATACTGGTGGAGACCAGTGAAGTGATCGGGCCTGGTTACCCTGCCATAATGTTCGCTTCCACTGAAGATGACTGGGTGGTCAGGGCCTCTGTCACCGATAAGGATATTGTGAAACTGGGTATTGGTGATTCGGCACATATCACAATGGATGCATTTCCGGGAAGGAAGTTCCTGGCCGAGGTGACCGGGTTGGGCAATGTGGCCGATCCGGTAACGGGTACCTATGAGTCTGAGCTGAAGATTCTGCAGACCGATCCGCAGTTCAGAACAGGCTTTTTTTCACGGGCAGATATCTATCCGGCCGGGATGAATCGCTCCCTGGTTGTGCCCCTGGAAGCCCTTCTCAATGCCAGCGATCATAAGGCTCAAGTGTTCGTCTTTGCCCAAACAGGTGATCAGGAAGTCCAACCCCGGGGCACAGTTACAAAAAGGATAATCAATACCGGAAGGATACTGGGCGACAGGGTGGTAGTGCTGGATGGGCTGGAAGAGGGGGATTGGATCGTTACAGAGGGAGCAAAGTTCCTGAGACCGGATATGGAGGTTATACCCGTTCATTACAATGAAAACAAAGCGCAATGAAACTACCTGAACTGGCCATTCAGCAAAGGTCATTTACATGGATGATCTTTATTTTTCTTACCATTCTTGGGGTTCGTGCCTATATGACAATGCCGCGGACCGAGAATCCTGAAGTGACTGTTCCAGGTTCATCCGTGATCGTGGTGATGCCGGGGGCGAGTCCGGTTGATATGGAAAAAATGGTGGCCCTCCCCCTGGAAGAGACTCTGAACGGTTTGGAGGATATAAAAAGGATTGCGGCGGAAGTAAGGGACGGGATAGCTATAGTGACAGTAGAGTTTGAAAGTCAGACTGATCCGGATGAGAAGTATAACGAGGTGGTGCGGCAGGTGAACAGCATCCGCAGCACACTCCCCGATGAGATTGTTCAGCTGGAAATGTGGCAATGGTCCATATCCGATATGAACATGATGCAACTGGCGCTGGTATCAGATGATGAACCCTACTCGGAGCTTGAAGCGATTGCTGAGCAGTTACGGAAACGGGTTGAAAAGATACCCGGTATCAGAAAAGTTTCCTATTACGGACTCCCCACCCGGGAGATCCACATCAACCTCGATTTTGAAAAGATGGCCATGGTGAATACCTCCGTGGAGCAGATCATCAGGGCTATTGAGACCAACAATGCAAATATTCCCGGCGGCGACCTTACCATTGGTTCTTCCACACTAAGCGTGAAATCATCCGGATCGTTTCAGGATCTTGATGAGATCCGGAACTGTGTGGTTCATTCATACCAGGGCAGTTTGATTTATCTAAGGGACCTGGCGGATGTGGAGTTTGGGTATGAGGAGCAGGATTACCTGGCACGGTACAGCTCCAAACGTGCCATTTTTATCGGGATCAGCCAGAAGGAGGGACTGAATGTACTGGAGACCGCCGAAAAGCTGATGCCGGTTATTAACTCCTTTCGGGAGGAGTTGCCCGGGGGAATGGAGCTTGAGATGGTCTATAATCAGCCTGCTTCTGTAAAAAGCAGAATGAACGGATTTGTGGTAAACCTTCTTCAGGGAATGGTCCTTGTAGCCCTTGTCATCTTTTTCTCCATGGGTTTAAGATCCTCTTTTGTGGTGGCACTGGCCATCCCGTTGTCGTTGGTGATCGGACTCGGTTTTGTGAAACTTTCCGGTTTCGGATTGCAACAGATTTCCATTGCCGGCCTGGTGGTGGTATTAGGTATGCTGGTGGATAACTCCATTGTGATGGTCGAGAACATCAACCGGTTTATTCGGATGGGCCACCGGAAACGTGAAGCTTCCATCCTGGCGGCTTCCGAGATCGGATGGCCTGTTGTTACTTCCACACTGACCACCATCCTGGCGTTTGTGCCCCTTGCAGCCATGCCCGATGAAACAGGCGATTTTATCATGTCTTTGCCGGTGACCATCATGATTACACTGACCATTTCACTCTTTGTCGCACTTACACTTACGCCCGTGGTCACCAGCCGTTTATTCCGGAATGCCGGTGATGTTCCGCGTAAACCAAAAGGTTTTAGCAGGTTCCTCATATGGGTTATTGAGCACCCTTTCAGATTTATACTGAAACATTCCCTTCGGAAGCCCCTGCTTTCAATTTGCCTGGCGCTTTTATACCTGGCAGGATCATCCCTGATGTTCAGGTATGTTCAGATCTCCTTTTTCCCAAAGGCACAGCAACCCAACCTGATGATCCAGGCAATCCTGCCCGGGGGATCCTCTCTTCAGCGCACCGATCAGGTGGCCCGTTATCTGGAATCGGTCCTTGATACCACCCCTGAAGTGCGGTATTATGCCACCAATGTGGGACATGGAAATCCACGGATCTACTATAACGTCTTCCCGAGGCAGAACGATAAACAATTTGCTGAAATCTATGTGGAACTCAATCAATATGAGGAGGAGGCTTTTCTCAACACCCTGGAGAAGTTAAGGTCTGAATTTAGTGCTTATCCGGGGGCCATGATCCGGGTAACGGATTTCGAGCAGGGACCACCTTTTGATGCCCCTGTTCAGGTGTATGTGACCGGGGATGATCTGGATGTTTTGCGCCAGATATCAGCTGATGTGGAGGAGATGATAAGGGAGCAGCCCGGCGCTATCAATATTGAAAATCAATTTGTGAAAACCAATACTGAACTCCATTTTGAAATCAACAGGGAGAAAGCCAATATGCTGGGTGTGCCTGTGATAGAGATCGACCGGACCATCCGCATGGCCGTAAAGGGTATTGGGATCTCCAAATTCAGGGATACGGATGGTGAACAGTATAATATTATTTTACAGATGGATCATGACGATCCCGGGGGTGGGTTCAGTGTGGAGGAGCTCGATAAAATCTATGTTTCGTCCCTTTCGGGAAAGCAGATCCAGCTGAAGCAGTTCGCAGAGATCACCATGCAACAGGTGCCAAGTACGATCAACAGGTTCCGGCTGGAACGCACGGCCGAAATTATTGCAGATGTTCATCCCGACTTTACTTTGGATGAAGTGATGGAACCGGTGATTGAGCGATTGGAAAACTATCCGATGCCGGAGGGTTACAGCTATTATATCGGTGGTGAGCTTGAAAGCAGGAATGAGGCTTTCGGGGGCATGACCAATGCCATTATCATTGCAGTTATTTCCATTTTCTCGGTACTGTTGCTTCAATTCAAGTCTTTTAAGCAGCCTCTCATCGTCTTCCTTGCCATTCCTTTTGCCTTCACCGGGATGATATGGGCCTTGCTGATTACCGAAAACTCATTCTCGTTTACGGCATTTGTGGGACTCACCAGCCTGGTGGGTATTGTTGTAAATAATTCCATCATCCTGGTGGATTACATCAATAAGCTCAGGGAGCGCGGGATTTCGCTGGATGAAGCACTGCCACTGGCCGCAGAAACCCGTTTTACCCCCATTGTGCTAACTGCGCTGACCACCGTTGGGGGACTGTTGCCTCTGACCCTTCAGGGGGGGACTTTATGGGCACCCATGGGGTGGACCATCATTGGAGGATTATCGGTCTCCACACTGCTTACACTGATCATTGTGCCGGTGGCATACAAACTTTTGGAAAGAAAGCCAGGATCGTATTAACTTGCCTTAAATTTAAATCTGATGCAATGAAACACTTTTTCAGTTTAACGATCATGATTTTATTCCCCTTTTTTCAGGTCAATGGACAGTTCGGGAGCGATGTGGTGGAAACAACAAGCGGTAGCCTTGAGATGTTTTTTATCGGGCATGGGACCCTGATGTTTGAATTTAATGATCTGGTGATTCATATTGATCCCACCATGCGTGAGGCTGATTATGGAAAACTTCCTGATGCAGATCTGGTGCTGGTAACCCACCAGCATGGAGACCACCTGGATCTGACAGCCCTCCATCAGATTATGAAGGAGGGGACCCGGGTGGTGATGACCCAAACCTGTATGGACCAGTTGGAGGAGTTCAGTGCTGGGGTGATGAAAAATGGTGACAAGGAGACCATTCTTGGTATTGAGGTGGAAGCTTATCCAGCCTATAACATCATTCATAAGCGCCCGGACGGGATACCTTTTCACCCGAAAGGGGAGGGCAATGCATATCTGCTTTCTTTCGGGGATACCAGGGTATTGATCGGAGGTGATACCGAGAATGTACCTGAATTGAAAAAACTGAAAGATATTGATGTGGCATTCCTGCCGATGAATCTGCCCTATACAATGACCCCTGAAATGGTGGCGGACCTTGCCCTGGCTATTCGACCCGCTCTCTTATACCCTTACCACTACGGGGAAACCGATCCGGAGGAACTGGTTGATCTCTTGAAAGATAACCAGGAGATTGAGGTGAGAATCAGGAATCTCAGGTAGATAGGGATTGTTAAATGTGAATTACCTGTGGATAAATGGTTTAAGTAGCAAAGCTGATAACCTCTATTTTTATATTATGAGGAACTTCAGAAGATTGTTATGGATTGTTTTCCTGGGAATTTCGGTTGCGGCTACAGGACAATATACCAAGGAATTCAAGCGAATTTTTTTCGATGCTGAATACCTGTACCAGACCGGTTTTTATGAGGAGGCGTTTAACCGGTATAAGAATTTACTCACCCTTGATCCCGGGAACAGCAATATTCTTTTCCATTGCGGGGCCTGTTGTCTGAATATTCCCGGGAATGAAAACCAGGCGGTTGCCTATCTTCAGGAGGCGGCCCCCGGGGTGACTCTCACTTATAAGGAGCGGTCCCACAAGGAACCGGGAGCTCCTGTACTCACCTATTTTATGCTTGGAAGGGCCTGTCACCTGAATAATGATTTTGACAAGGCCGTTGAAAACTATACCCTGTACCGGAAAGCTGCAGCAAACGAGGATCCGCTTCAGGTGGAGTACGCCGGGTTGCAGATTGAGGCGTGCCACAGAGCCGAACTGATGCTGAAAGATGCTCCCTCATTTGAATTTAAAAGTGTTCTTTCCCATTTTGAGGAGGAGCTGCCCTCCTGCAATAACCCGGTTATTTCGGGCGATGGAAATATCCTGATTTTCCTGGTGGATTACCCCAATGATAAAAAAATCATGATGACCAGCCGCACCGGCAATGTCTGGTCAAGGCCCCGTGTGATCAACAGTGAGATTGGAATGGTGGGTGAAACCTATCCGGTGAGCCTCTCCTATGACGGGTTGGAACTCTACCTTGTTCACCGGTTCTATTCCCATTCGGATGTATTCGTATCAAGGTTCAGGGGAAACAGCTGGTCCGGGGCTGAAGCGCTGGGGCCCAATGTAAATGGCCGGACTTCGGAGGAACATGCCAGTATCTCGAGGGATGGGAAAACCCTCTACTTCACAAGTGATACCAGGGGAGGAGAGGGCAGTCTGGATATTTATGTATCGAAGCTGGATGCCAGGGGTGAATGGGGAGTTGCCACCAACATCGGCCCGGTGATCAATACAACCTATGAGGAGCATACCCCCTTTATCTCAGGCAACGACTCCATCCTGTTTTTCAGCTCCCAGGGTCACACGACAATAGGTGGAATGGATGTTTTTTATTCTGAATTGGGAGCGGACGGAAACTGGCAGGAACCCCGAAACCTTGGCTATCCGGTGAACACCACCGGGGATAACATGTTCTTTAACCCTGGATGGAACGAGCTGGATGGGTATTATGCCGTCAGGCGGGCCGATGATCCCTCGTCCAATACCATCAACATGGTGATTGAGCTGGATTCGCCGGAGGAGGTCGCAGAAACCGGGCATCCACGGGAGGAAATTGCACCGGTGATCACTGTCGAAAAGGCCATTGAGCCTGAGGAGACCGATGAAATCCTGGAAGTACTGAATCGGGGGAAGACAGAGCCTGAAGTAGTCGTCCCTGCTTCACAGGTTGCAGGTTCCTCCCGGTTACAGACCACAATTCCCTTCGATCATAACGGCTATTTACTGACCCTTGCGGGTATGCTGGAGGTGGAAAAGGTGGCCGATCTGATGCATACCTACCCGGTCTCGGCTATTCACCTTTCGGGGCATGCAGATGCGACCGGATCGTCCGAATATAATTTGTTACTCTCCAATCAGAGAGCTGTTCAGATTGCCGGATACCTGGAGATGAGGGGAGTAGAACCGGGCCGGATTACCATGGAAGGCAAGGGTGAACTTGCCCCGGTTGCAATGAATGATTATCCCGATGGCACCGATGCACCCCTGGGCAGGTACCTGAACCGACAGGTGATTGCAACCATAGTAAATCCCGGGCCGATGCAGGCTGTATTATCGGGATTCTATGTCCCCGCTCCCCTGAAGGCCCCGGGCAATGAAGAAGATTCAGGGGCTTCGGACTATTGGTATACAGTACAGGTGGCTGCCCATATGGTTCCATTGGAGATCAGCCGGTTTAAAGATATCTCCCCGGTAAGGGAATATCTCTGTGAGGATGGATATTACAGGTATGCTTCAGGGGAATTCCGCACTTTCGGGGAGGCCATGTCATACCTGGAACGGATCAGGAAATCGGGATACCCGGATGCCTTCATTCAAACCCTTGACTGGTATATGAGGGCAGTGAAGTAACCAGATCCTGAGGGCCATTACTTCCATGTTAAATATGTTAAAAATCACTGTTTAGATTGATTATAAATAGACCTTTGCACATCAAAGTGTTTAATGGCTATTTATAACCCCTGGCAAAATGAGTGATTTGATGAAGAGACTGTTTTTTACGGGCCTTCTGATTTTAATTGTTGTGATCGATATCAGGGCCACGGATGACAACCCCCCATCGGCATACGGTTCCGTTTTCGGGAGCGTGATTGATGCGCTTTCAAAAGAACCCATCCCCTATGCAAATGTCGTGGTGCGGGACGGCAAAGACTCTATCCTTTCAGGCGGGATCACGGATGATAAGGGAAAATTTGAGATCCGGTCGATTCCCGAGGGAAACAGCAAGGTGGAGATTCAATTTATCGGGTACGAAAAAATCACCAGGGAGGTGGATGTCTCCCGTGACAACGCCAAACACGACCTGAGTGTAATTTCGCTCAGTGAAAGTACACAGCAGCTTGAAGAGGTAGTAGTACGTGGTGAAATTTCCTCTGTAACACAGAAAATCGACCGGAAAGTGATTAATGTGGGAAAAGACCTGACTGCCACCGGCACCACCGCATCGGAACTTCTCAACAATATTCAGTCGGTGAGCGTCGACCAGCAGACAGGTGAGATCAGCCTCAGGGGTAATGAGAATGTGAAGATTCTTGTGGATGGAAAGCCCACCAATGTCAGTGCCGCCCAATTGCTCAGGCAGATCCCCTCCTCCTCCATCAAGAGCATTGAACTGATTACCAATCCCTCGGCCAAATACAGTCCCGAAGGAATGAGCGGGATCATCAATATTGTGCTAAATAAGAATGCCAATATGGGGCTGAATGGAAATATCAATGGCGGGATCAGCTATGGCAAAAACCTCAAGTATAACGGGGCACTGGATTTGAATTTCAAGAAGGGAATCGTCAACTTATTTGCCAATTATGGCGGCAATACCGGGGCAAACCAGGGTGGGGGTCAGGTTTTAAGGAGTGACAATATGTCTGAGCAATACTTTTCAAATAACGGACAAAACACCTCACACCTGTTTAAAGTCGGGGCAGATGTCTACATGAACAAATTCAACACCCTGTCGCTCTATACTACCCAGAACCTATATAAGGGTCTCAGTACCAGTAATATTGATATCTATTTTGAGGATATCCAGGATAGTCAGAACACCAAAGATACTGAAGATGACAACTATACCGGATCGTACAATCTGAATTTCAGGCATGATTTTGTGAAAGAGGATCACAACATTGAATTTGATGCTTCCTATTCAATGACCGGTCAGATGAACGAGGGCATTTACAGTCAGACCATGAATCCTGACGATCTTACATCAAACTATACGGATGAAACCAGGGACGACGGTAATTCTACGGTAATCAACATTGACTACACCAATCCGCTCACCGGGAATATCAAGCTTGAGATGGGACTTGAAGCCCGGCTCAGCAACACTGATAACTTCTACCAGACCGACCGGCACCAGTTTGTCTATGATGAAAACAACCTGAAGATACCCGACGGAGAGGGGTGGTATGAAACAGCTCCTATGGGAGGGAGTTCCTTCACATACGACCGCAGCATTTACTCCGCCTATACCAATTATGGACAGCAGTTAGGAAAGCTCTCCATGCAGCTCGGTGTAAGGGTGGAACAATATGACGTGAATGCTGTTTTTAACCAGTCTGAGGAGTCGGAAACCTATAAGGATCATAAATTCACGGCTTACCCGTCCGCTTTTTTCACATACGCTGCCGGTGAGAATAACCAGTTTCAGTTAAGCTATAGCCGCAGGGTAGACAGGCCCGGTCTGGACCAGGTAAATCCCATCCGCAGCAACTGGTCCTCGCCACTGATGACCTTTGCAGGGAATCCTGAGTTGACTCCCCAGTACACCAACTCATATGAGTTTAATTATACCAGGAAATTTAACAAGGGCTCGGCAACTTTCGGTGCATTCTACCGGCGGATCAATGACAATATCATACGCTATACGGAAGTTGATCCGCTTGATGACAACAAGGTCCTGATCACCTACAATAACGCTGAGGGAGAGGACCGGTACGGGTTTGAGCTGTCGGGCAGTTATCGCCCCACGAAATGGTGGAACCTGAATGCCAGCGCGGATCTCTATTACCAGCTCATGACCGGTTATGCATTTAATGAGTATGTGGAGGTGGAAAGCTTTGCCACCAACTTTCGTTTGAACAATACCTTTAAGGCTACAGAAAATCTCAGCTTTCAGCTGTTTGGCCAGTACCGGGGAGCCAGGAAGGTCATTCAGTGGGAGTTTCAACCCAGGTGGATGGTGAATACCGGTGTAAGCTATATGGTCTTTAACCAGAAAGGGACCATCAGCCTAAGGGTGAATGATCTTTTTAATACCAACAGGTTCAGTTTCGAGTCCATCAATTTCTATCCATCCACAGGAGCATTTTACTGGGAAAGCCGAACCGTATACCTGGGTTACTCGCACAATTTCGGACAAGCTGAAACCAGGGCCCGCAAGCTCAGGAGCCGCGATAGCGGGGAGCTGAACGGGGGGGGCGGTTTTTAGATCCGGGAAGGAAGCAACCTGACGTCCCGGATTACAACATCATCCTGATCTGATCGGGTTGCAGTTGCGTTTCGGGTTGAAAGTCCGCGAATTCATATAATCCAGGATCGATTTTAGCAGTTGCCGGGAAACAGGGCGTGTTTCAATATCTTGCATAAGGTCGATGCTGCATACCATGAGTTTTCCAGTACCCACTCTGGCCTCGAAAAGCAGTCCCAGTCTCCGGTTCTCAAACCAGGTATCGATGGGTTGTACCAGGGGTTGTAATCCTTCCGGAAGATGATCCAGGATCATAACCTGTGCGTGCGAGATGGGGTCCCACCATTGCCAGTTACTATGAAATTCCGTGGGGAATTGGTGAAAGACCGGGTGTGCCGGATCGCATAGTATTCCCAGGGTGTGAGGGGCCTGTCCGCCGGTCCACGCCGTATTCCAGAAAATGGTGGAGAACCCGGTCTCCACCAGGGCTCCGTAGTTATTGTTCACATGGCCATGGGTCAGCAACAACACAGATTTTCCCAGTTGCAAAGCATGGAGAGCCTCTTTGTCGAGCTGCCCGGTAACCCTTACCTCCAGTGGATTTGGATCGACCCGTTTCGGGTAAACCCAGATATCCCAGGAGTTGACATAGGGAGTCCCATCCAGGCTCACCTCCAGGGTTAACTTTTGAGCCGTATCTAACCGATTCAGATCGAATGCAAGGGAACCCACCTGAACGGCATTGTCAACAGGCACTTCCTCCTTTTCCAACCACTTTTCATAAAGTACCCCGTTCCCGGTATCAAGGATCCGGCACCTGATCTTCTGATGGGTCAGCGGGGTCTCTCCGAAATGGGCCAGTTCAATCTCTGCCCTGAATGTTTCACTATTAAGAAAGATCCGCCGGTCCATGCGTGCCAGGGGAACCGTACGGTTACAGAACCGCCTGAAGGTTTCAGGATCGATATAGCCCTTGGCATTGAGAAATGGATCCAGGATCCCCACCAAGGCAGTTCCCTGCCCGGGAAAATCATGTAATTGCAGCAATTGGAAACCTGCAAATCCAGGGGTTCGCAGGGCTGCTTCGATATCGGCCTTATAACACAACGTCTGCAGCTTCCCTGAGGCCATGAAGAACGCTTCCGACTGGTGGCCCATATGATTTTCTTCCAGGGACTCTTTGAAGATCTCGAAATTGGCAGGTTTCAGCACTCCTGTATACCTGCTTATTTCATTGAAGTCGGGATAAACACACCACTGCCCGATTTCATGGCTGACTACAGGTACATCAAAGGGGGCTATTACCTGGCGGAAGTCATAGGAGGTTTCCGGCGGAGTTGCGTTGATCACACTTCCAAGACCCTCCTCCCAATGCTGAATCCTTGGGCCGGGGCTATTATGATACTGGTTCTCAGGGATAAATGGCCATCCGGCTGCAGAGGTATAGACCCGCCTGTTATCCCTGGATTTCCAATACTCCAGAAGTGTACCCAGGTAACGCTCCTGGTTTATACCTGCAGGTTCATTCCCATACGCCATCATGCAGAAGGAGGGATGATTCCCATACTCCGCCAGGATCCGGTCACCTTCCCGGTAGATAAAGCTGTCCAGAGCACTTCCATCCCCGATGGTACTTCCCTGGTTGGCCCATGAGCCGCACTCCACCTGCAGGTAGAATCCCAATTTATCGGCCGCTTCAAAAGCAGCCTCGGGAGGACACCAGGAGTGGAAGCGAACGTGGTTCAGACCATGCTCTTTAAACCGGCCAAACATATGGATCCATGATTCCTCACTGGTGGGAGGGTAACCGGTAAGGGGAAAGATGCAACACTCCAGTGTACCCCGAAGGAATACCGGTAGCCCGTTTACTGCAAATCGCGTCCCTTCCACTTTAAATTCCCTCATTCCGAACGATTCCTGTAATCTGTCCACGGGGTTGCCCCTTTCATCGGTGATTAACACCTCCATCAGGTACAGGGAGGGAGAGAACTCGTTCCAGAGCAGGCAATTATCTCCCATGGGGTACAGGACTTCCACCACCTCTTCCTCCCCGGATATGGAAATGTCCTGATAAAGAACCCTGGAGTTGTGCATCTCTTCCGAATTGAAGCTGCCGGCCTTAATCTCTAAAACGCCCCGGAAAGGTTTACCGGACTGGTTGCTGAGGGTAATCGCTGCCTTTGCGGTATAGCCATGAATATCAGGATAAATCCGGATGTTTTTCACCTGTTGCGCGGCCCTCTTCTCCAGAAGGATCTTCCCGATGATCCCGTTCCAGTTGGTCTGGGTATGGTCGCTTACACTGTGAGAATTGATACCCACAGGAATAATCATACGGTTATCGACCCGGATGGTGATCCTGTTCCTGCCCTTTTTTAGCAATGAGGAAAGGTCATATTGATGAGGTACCGACAGGCTATTATTACTTCCTGCCTCCCTGTCGTTTATAAAAACTTTTGACTCCCAGTGACATCGTTCCAGGATCAGCACGATATTTCCGCCTTCCCAATCCCCCGGAAGGATGACCTCCCTCTGGTACCATGCCGGTCCTGAATAATACTTTACCGGTTGCAGCCAGAAAGGGATCTTTATTTGACCGGGTTCCCGGTACCTCCTGTACCTCTCGTCACTAAAATAGGAGCTGTCAGTCAGCCCTGCGGTCCACGGGGTGGTGAGCGAAACCTCGTTTCCCAGTCCGTTTTCTGCCATGGAGCCGGGAAGGAGAATTTCTCCACCAAGGGATTCGGAATACCAATGTTCACCGATCCCCACATCCAACGAGTCTATTCTGAAGGCCCACTTTCCATCCAGTGGCATGGACTCCCGGGTCTCTTCAGTCAGTTTGTCGCAGCAGGTGAAGGTCCATAGCAGGAAAAGTGATACAATGAGCCGTATTCCCATTTTGATTGTATGTTTTGAATTAAAAGTATTGAAAAATACGTAGATTCAAACTCAAAATGAAATACAGGACGCTCTCTCTTTTTTTGGCGGCCCTTCTTTTAGGTGCTTTCACTTCCTGTGAAAAGAGTGACAGAGAAGCAATTGGCGAGGTGGAATTCTACCTTCTGGAGGATTATGCAACTGTCGGCGAAACCCCTGAGATCGACCCGGACTCAGTGGTTCTCAGGGAGGATCCCCTTCTTGTCTATTCTGATTTAACCCTGTACGACGCCAGAGAGTACTGTTTCAGTGTCACCGACGGGGCCAGGGAGAAAATTGAGGGGATGGAGCATTCGGTAAGCGGAATTGCTTTTGCTGTGACCGCAAACCGGGAGGTGGTCTACACAGGGTACTTCGTGCCTGCTTACTCCTCTGCAAGTGTGCAGTGGATTGTGATCGATCCCATATTCTGGCATAGCACCAACAGGATGTATGTGAACCTGGGGTATCCGGGGCAGTGGGAGGGTGTTGAAATCCCAGACCTTCGTAACGATGAGAGGATCCTTAAGATCTTTCGCAGGGACAGGAAGCTGAAGGAGTAGGAAAATAAGTAATCTTATTCCCTTCTTTTATCTCCCGGTCCGGGTCATGCTTTCGGGAACACAGATGATATAGTCTGCACTGTTCAGATGCTCCTCTGAAAGCGTTCCGATCTCTTCCTGCAAAACGGTGTTGATTGTGACGATCCTGAGCTCAGGGTTTTGTTGCTGAAGGTACCAGATGATGCCCTGGTGGTGATTGGAGTGGTATGATCCGTTAAAATGGAAGAATGTTTTTCCTGCCGACCAGTTCTCCAGGATGAAATGGGCCATTGTGGCATCTTTGGCAGCCTGCGCTTTTGGCAGGTTTTCCATGCCTTCCATGGACATGCCATGCGCTGCCGGCATCCCCGCGGGAGCCTCCATCGCAGCCGTGTCTGTCATCATTCCCACTGGAGCCTCCATCGCGGCTGTGTCTGTCTTCATCCCCTCCGGGATCTCCTTTAATCCTTCCGGTGCTTTCTCCGATCCCATATCCAGCATATCCTTATAACACTTTAATTCCGGATCATAGAGGATGGGCAGTGGGGCAATGAATCTTTTAGCCTCATCCGAGAGCGCTTCCAGTGCCTCGAAGCCTCCCTTGTAAACCATGGAAGCATAGCGGCGGGGAATATTGGTGGCTATAAAAGGGATCTGGTGCTGTTTTGCAAACTCCACAAGGGGTTTGTAATCGGTATGATAGTTGTTCCACAGACGCATTTCCGCTTCAAACTTATCGGCCGGATAGAGTCCGCCCAGGTATTCACGAAGGATCACCTGGTTGTCGGCTTCAAACATCTCGGCACCCAGTACCAGGGACTCCTTCTTCTGACTGTACAGCGCTTTGGTTAGTTCGATCTGCATCCAGTGGGCGATGGGATCGGTGTGCAGTTCACCAAAGAATATCATGTCGGCATCTTCCAGATCCTTCAGCATTTTAGAGTATTTCACCTCCCTGCCATCTTTGTCATACAGGAGATAAGCCGGCTTGTCGGAGGTAAAACTCAGGAGCGTGATGGCGGGGATCAAAATCAGTAAAAGATTCTTTTTCATAAGGGATCAAATATAACAAAATTAGCCTTTCGCTTCAATCTCTGCTTTAGTTGTCCGAAATTGAACCCTGACCGGGCTTTTATGTTATTCATAGGATGAGAAAATCCATAAAACCTGAAACGACCCAACCTCCTGCCCAGGAGAAACCCGGAACCCTTAAGGGCCTGGTGAACACACCCTGGAAAAGAGCCATGCTGATCATACAGTTGATCAGTTATGTTCTGATTGTGGGTTCACCCCTGATCGGTGGGGCACTGGGCGCAATTTTTGGCATGAAGACCTCGTCGGCCGGGGGGTTAATCCTGGGGATCTTTATTGCTGGAGAGGTTCTGTTTTATGGCTCGCTGGCATTCCTGGGTAAGGAGGTGGTGCTTGTGATCAGGGATGTGGTACGTGCAAAGTTTAAAAGGAAGTAATAATTTCTTTTTCTACTTTCTCTTTTGCAACATCATTAATTTTTATTAAAACCATTGTGATTGGAATGCCCACGATTCATCCGGGCACACCCTTAGTTCCCTCCCATTCCAGCAGATAGAGAAAAGAGATTGTCAATGACATTTTGAGTCTCTCTTTCATAAAAATGGGGCTATTGACATTTTCGACAATGAAGTTGATCCGCCAGAAAGCAAACAAACCTGAGAGTGCAAGCCAGGTACCCAGGGTAATCAGTGCAATCAGGCCTGGCGGTATAAAGGACAAAATGAAATTCATCACTCCTGTTATAACACACTTTGGCAGAGTTAGTGTGATCCGTTTTTGCAAATCGTTCCTCACTAATCCGATTGAATTCATTATTCCTTCCAAAGCATGTCTGCCTAAATGAACGAGTCCGGTGTGATCTGAAAAACAGAGAGAAGAAATCAAAAACGCAGTCACCATCTATAAAGAAAGGAAACGCCCACTGACACGAAATGGAAATCTGTACTATATTTTTCCAGAAGTCTCTTGTTCATCAAGTATTACCAATTGAGATAAGGGTAAGACATTACTAAATTGTATTATAAACTTGGGTGGTAGTTTCGATAAAGTAATGTTTAAGACATGGTTTAGAACTTGACTTTTTCAATTTAGGCTCAGTAAGCATCTGATAAGGGTTCCTTTATAAATGTCCAATTTTAATATTTAGAGATACACACATGAAAATTAAAGTTATGCCTTACCTACTGCTTGTGCCTTTTTTGACACAATGCATCCCTGTTAATGAAAAATTCCTTAAGGATGATTTTGCAGGTGATTATCCCATTGTTGATTTAATTACTGAAGTTCCGGCTTTGTCCCAGCATACTGTTGTCCCACTTGTATTGGAAAATGAAACTTTGAAAGCGGTCTTCGATAAAAATTCAGGACGGTTGGTGAATCTTGTTAGCAAGAAAACCGGGTGGCAAATTCAGCGAAGAGGCTACCTGTCAAGGTCTTTCCGATTAGCCATCCCGGTTCCGGGGCGAAGGGATAATTGTGTGTATGGTGAAAGGCAGGCACCTTGTGAAGTTGAAATTTCCAATAACAACAAAAGGATTGTTTTCACATGGGACCAGTTAAGCAGTGACTGCGAGAATAATCTGGATATCAAATTTGAAGGTATTGTTGAATTAACGGATGAAGGACTGCAATTTACCGCCAGTATAGAAAATAATTCACCCTATATTATCGAATCGGCTTACTGGCCTTACCTGGGTGATATTCATGCGCCGGACGAAGAACCTGAACTCAGATGGATGTATTTTATTTATGGAGGCGGCCTATTAAAGAGTCCCGTATATCCATATTTCTCTAACCAGAAAGGCTATTGGGGCGTCGATTATCCGATGCAGACATTTCACACCATTGCATCGCATTTTGGGCTCCTGGGTAATGATCAGGAAGGAATGTATGTGGGATATCAAGATACTACCGATACGCATTTGGTAAATTTTACCTTCGAATTAAAGCCGGGGCTTGAACACTCTCAAAATGGTGCTGTCCCCAAAACGGATAGTATTGGTGGAAAACCGGTTCACATTGAATACAGTTGTGTTCATTTTGCTTATATAGATCCAAAAGAAACAGGAAATCTGAAACCCATCGTAATTCAACCTTATGCCGGGGACTGGCAGAAAGGTGCCGATCAATATAAAGAATGGCGTAAAACCTGGATAAGGAAATTGCCTTGCCCGCAGTGGGCAAAGAAAGTCCATTCCTGGCAACAGTTTCATATCAATTCATCTGAAGATTATCCCCGTTCTACATATAAAAACCTGGTCGAATATGCCAGGAAATGTGCTGAGCATGGGGTTAAAGCCATTCAGTTGACAGGATGGAATATGGGCGGACAGGACCGTGGAAACCCGTCGCACGATACGGACCCGCGACTGGGAACCTGGGAAGATTTGAAACAGGCCATTGACGAGTGTGAAAAACTGGGTGTACACATCATATTGTTTTCCAAATTCACATGGGCTGATGAGAGTCAGCCGTGGTTCAAGAAGGAATTGATCAGGTATTCAGCAAAGGATCCTTACGGCAGTTATTTCAAGCATGGGGGCTATCAATACCAGACAGCTGTCCAGCTGGCGGGGATCAATACCAGGGGCCTTATCCCCATGTGTCCTCATAGTCCTGAATGGCAGGATGTGGCTAATGGCGAGTTTAATAAACTCATTGATCTGGGAGCCTCCGGAATGTTATATGATGAATGTCAGCATCACGGACCCGCACTTTATTGCTTTGATAAGAAGCACAGCCATCACGTTCCCTCCAATGTTTATTCCGGTGATTTATTATTGGAAAATGGGTTCCGTAAAATTGCCCGTGAAAGAGATCCGGAATTTTTATTTGCAGGAGAATCGGTTCGTGATTTGCAATTCAGAAGCTATAGTATTTCTTATTTTCGCATTGGTAGAGATGACGTTCCCATGCATCGTTATGTCGCTCCAGAAGCTCAGATGATGATTGCTGTGAGTGGTTATAATGACAGGCATCCGATCAATCAGGCCCTGCTTTACAGGTACATCATGAGTTACGAACCAAGGAATTTTAAAGGGCATCTGGATGAATTTCCCTTAACGATTGCATATGGTAAGAAAGTGGATTCTTTAAGGGAACGATACAGTGATTTTCTCTGGGAAGGTGAGTATGTAGGTACTGTTGGGGCAAAAGTAAAGGTTAAGGATAATGAACAGGTGATCTATTCCGTTTTCATAAATCATCGAACCAATCAAAGGGCAGTGGTTGTGGTAAATCAATCCTATGATCAGTCGGTCATTGCAGAAGTGGAACTGGAGAACTCAAAGGGAAGTTTTTTAATGGTCAGTCCGGAGGAGCCGGAAGCAAGGGAAAGTACCGGCAAAGTTGCAATTCCCGCATTGTCGGCTTTGGTCCTTATGGAGAAATAGGAATTAATAAAAAATTCACCTGATGTAGAGAGGTTTTTCGTGGGTTTGTATGAATAAACTCTCGCTGAACTTGATCATCGTTCCCGAAAATGAATGAGTTTTGGATCGAGATAATTATAAATGGAATATTCAGAAATAATGGTTATCATGGCAGTAACAAGTCTTATTCAGGAGACATTAGAAAAAGGTAAGGGTATCATGTATTTAATACCGGTCTTCGTCCCACGCCGCCTCAGTAAAGCAGGTTTCAGATTAAAATTGCACCCTGATGATTATCAGGTACCTATATTAGAGCACGTTCATACACGGCAATACATCTGCAGAATGAAATGGAAATCAATAGCGATATTGTTGTTTGTAATCGGCGGGTTTTATGGCAGGTCATGTTTATGTTGTCAGGAGCCTTCATCCCCGATAGTCTGGAAAGGGAATGATAAAGACGATGGATCGGTACATGCCCTGGGAAACGGAAAGATGCTGGTGTACGAGAGTGGTGCGAATATCTTCTGGATAGGATCGTCCCCATATTCAACTCCTTCCATATTCAGCCTGGCCTTTGTTGATAGTTCCCAAATCGTAACTGCATCCACCAGAGAACAAGGAACTGCGATCTGGACCCACCGGGTCTTTCGCAGTGGAAGAACTGTGGGGACGTTTGTAGATTTTGTAGACTCGGAGTTGCCCTCGATGGTTCGACAATTTGACCTTATAGAACCTTTGTATTTTCATCTTAAGCTGAAGGATTATGTAGAGATCATCGATGAACCTGATAATGAAGGTGCTGAAAAACACGATAGTACGATACTGTTTAGAGTCCCGGCCGGAACCAGGTTTTATGGAAAATATCCGTATCCCAGACCCATCTATCATCAAATTTCGTGGAAGGGGAACGCCCATGTCGAGCGGATCGGGGAGAAGAACGAGTACCTTATCACTGTATTGCGGGGTGAATCCGAACTCTACTTTACAGGAGGTCCCGAATACCCGCAGACCATAGAATCCGGGGAAGAGGTTCGTGCTTTGGCCTATACCCGATTGCTGGAAAGGACCCGAAAATGGTGGAAAGAATTTACCGCGGGCAGGACCGACTTTGAATTGTTGCTTCCAGCGGACCTCCCCCTGAGGCAGAAGCTGCTTCAAACCATCGATGACGTTTCGGTTATGATCAGGACCCAACAGGGAAAGGAAGGAGCGGTAATGGCGGGCTATCGGTATCCTCTGGGTTATGTAAGGGATCAGTACGGCGTTTCAAGAGCTTTATTAGCACTGGGTTACCATAATGAGGCCAGGCAGATCATGGACTATTACTGGAATATCTGGCAGAAATATGGTAAAATCCATAATGCACAGGGAATAGGGATCGATGGTGTATTTCACGTGCATGAGAATGATGAGGTTGAGATTACCGGATACATCCTCCTGCAGGCTTTTAATTGGTTGGAGAAATCACATGATGATCAGTACATAGATATGATTTTTCCCTTACTCGAATGGTGTTGGGAGGTGCAGAAGAAACACCTGGTCAGAGGTATGCTGCCTTTTAATGGAGATGAAACCTATGTTGCAGGAGGCTTTTTGCCTAGGTCCGCTCTGAATGATGGTTCTGCAGAAGCCACCATGTTGTTTATCGATGGAGGTGAGAAATTTCTGGACTGGATGAAGGAACACAACAAATGGGCGACTGAAAAACTTGAAACAGAAGAACAAATACTGTTGCATACCAGGAATCTGTTTCGCTCAAATTTCTGGCAAGACGGACACCTAATAGCCAATAATTTCGAGCGAGTAATGCTTACGAAAATTCCCAGGTTCCGTCACGGAGTCTGTGAAAGGGCCGGACCTGATTGTCTTTTTATTAATTCGAAAGGATCAAGCGGGGTTGTTTGGACTGAGCGTGATGCAAACAACAGGTACCAGTGTCCTGCCTGTCTTACCCTGGGTCCTCTTCCTGAAAGGGAACCTGCCTCTTATAACCTGATATCTGTATCCCTGATCCCGTATTTTATCCGATCCACCTTGTTTGAAGTCCAGGAACTGAAGCCCGTGGTCCAGATGGTGTACGATCATTTTGAGCAAACGGGGATCTTATCCTCTGTGATCGATCCGACGATAATAACCAAACCAGGAGGTACAGTTGGATATGATTACGGGTTTTTGCTCTGTGCTTTACTGGAAACGGGTACAGGCAATGCGGAGGCTGTCTACAGAAGGACATTATCAGTAACGGATTCTACAGGTGTCTGGGCGGAATTCTATATCAAAGATGTGCCTTATTCAACCAGGTACCGTCCGTGGGAAAGTGCAATTAATTTGGAAGCTTTGCTGCGGTATGCAATGCAGTAACACAATCAACATTAATATCATGAACCCAAATTATGCATTGGAACTTACTTGTTGACAATACCGGAGCTGAAGGAGTTATTCCGGTTTGCCAGATCTTAAAACATCGATGGTATACTCTCCTGCTGATAATTGATCGAGGTAGAAGAAATGCTCATCCTCAGCATCGATTTGCCTGCTCCTGTTGTTCACTTTTACCTTGCAGTGGCTTCCGGCAATATCTTTAGGGATGCCGATTCTACCGGTGGTTCCCTCCGGGGATTTCAGCTTCATGGCGATGGCCGTATTCTCCATTTTAATCTTCCAGGAAAAATCAATGTTTCCATGTGGAGTGGGTATTGATCCTTCAGCCCAATCAAGGTTACCCGTATGGGGAATAACATGATATGCACTAAATCCAATTGAATCGGGTTGCACGCCCAGGACGTATCCAGACAACAAGTGGGCCAGCCCCGTATCGGTATGAGAAAGATCGGCCCAGGCATTGCCTGCCGTTTGCAAAGGGGGATAGGTCATGCATTCCCATGTTGTATGAGGCCCCTGCCAGTCGGTGAGCGCATCCAACCACTCTGCAGTTCCACCAGGATTCCGAATCTGTTCAAATGCTCTTTGATCGAAACCGTATTCGAATTTTCCGCGAATTGCAAGGCTGTGTATTTTACCATGAAAATGATCATTAAGCTGCGCTTCGATTCGGGTAGCCTGGCAATCATCCGGGAATCCTATTGCCAGTGCCAATGCATTGGATTCATAGCAGAAGTCCCTGCTTCCCTTTTTCATTACATAGTATCCCAGGTCCTCATCCCAGAGATACTTCTGAATGGCTTTTTGCATAATCTCAGCCCTGTTGGCAAAGATTTCAGCCTCTTTTTCTTTGCCGATGGCCTTTGCAATAAAGGCACCTTCGGCCATGGCATCACATATCAGGATGTTACAATAGGCCCCTTTGCCGGTTTGTCCGAGAACATGACCCCAAACCCCCTTGGAGGTTTCGTATCGTTGAAAATGTAGTCCGTCCCCCTCCACATATTGCCAAAGGTAATCGAGGTCCAGGACCACCTCATCAAAAAGCTCACGTGCACTCTTGTAATCTGCAGTGAAAAGGAGGTAATCTGCCAAAGTAGGGACAAACCAGGCAGAGAACTCATCGGATTGATAATAGCCATATTCACCTGGACCGGGTTTCTCCATGTTCTCAGGATAACAGGTGGCCCAGATCAATCCGTCGGAGCTCTGGTTGAATGCAAACATTTCCAGGGAGCCTTTCATATAGGATATATTATCGAAGGCATAATAGACATTCCTTCCTATCCAGTCAAGATCACCAATCCATGGTAAGCGATCTCGTTTGGCACCATCGGCCAGGAAAGGGAGGGTCCGATTAAATTCCCACTGATCCAGACCTTCCTCAAACCGGTCCTCCAGAAGAACCTGTTGCCCATCGCTTGTAACCACCACGTTATCAATCAGAGACCATTGATCCAGAGGTTGAAAAAAACCGATTCTTCCCTGCCTAAAGGTATGGTCCGTAGTTATATCGATCAACTGGTCTTCCAGGTAGGTAAAGAAGGTCTCTCCTCTAACCACCACCTTGATGTGATACTTCACTCCGTCGGTCACCGGCAAAGATACCACCACAGGTTCTTTTAGCGGTGTATTGATGCCCTTTTCACGTTTGTAGATGGAGAATCGCTTATCCAAGTCTATTCTGGCCACATAGCCATTGTTTTCATCTTTAGCCCGGAAAGCCCAGCCCACGGCGGAGACAGGACCCGGATTCTCCCGGATAATGGCATCGAATTCCAGAGTAATATCTTCCCAATTGTAACCTTTGTTCGACAATCCTACCGGATTGCTTCGGGCAAGTCCTCTGGGGGCCAGCCAGCCCTGGATTATGGTCCAGGCATCTGAGTTTTCGAAGGAGGCAATCTGTGCGGTATATGTGCTTGCGTACCAAAGCCGGTTCAGTGATTCATCACTGCACAGAAAATGTCCGGAGTAAGGAGACATATCGGAAACATTCTCAATGGCAAAGCCGTCGATATCAACACTGCTGCCCTCTGTATCCAGCTGGATACGAACCCATCTTTGCTGGCCCTGGATCATCGGGTGGATGTACTTCCCTGGACCAGAAATTGTATATAATTCATATCGGTAGGGATTCCCAGGAGGTACCGGCAACTCAACGCCAAGATAGGTACAGCTGCCCCTGCTGAAATCACCTGTCTCTCCGTATACCGAATCTGCAATAAAAGGAAACCAGTCCGAATAGGAGATCCGGATCTCAGTCTTTCCGCTTTTATCCGTTACTTCGAACCATGGATATCCACCCGGACTGGAGGGGCCAAGATCCAGAATCACATAAGGTTTTTCTCCTCCTACAGGGTAGGTTAATCTAGCGTATTTCCCATCTGATTGTAACAATGCTTCCGGATTTTCTACCTGGCCACTGGTGGTATGTACTTTGTTTGCAAAGCAATGTTTGGATGGAGGGGTTAGCACGTATTGCTTCCATTGTGCAGATTGACCCAAAATACTGGACGAAACCAGCAGGATGGTTGTAAAATAGATAAGATGGAAACCTTTGTTCATGATTCGCTTTCTCATTTTGTCTAAATTTCAATTCACATGGAGCAGATCAGATTACCACGGATGAAGGTACCAATTGTGTTCATCCATCAGATATTCCCTGATCTGGTTAGCTTTCGCACCATCAAATTTGGCAGCAACCCTATCGGCCAGAAAAGAGGGTTCGCCCCTTCTTTGTGCGATCCTAATCAGGTCGTAAAAACGTTCTCCTTCAAAAGCCATTTCTCTCGCTTTCTCGTCCATAATCTGATCTTCAAGATACCTCTGTTTGGCTTCGATGTTGTTTGTATAATCGAGATAACCGGTTATTTTATTGGTAAATGGATCATGTTGATAGATGATGTTTCCTAACTGGATGCCATCATAACCATCTCCTAAACCCACCCTTCCTCTGATTCCAAGCTGTTTTGGATCGGCATCTTCGTAATCCCCATTGTTCAGAATGGTAAGGCAGGTATTGGTCTCTCCCCGGTAATCGTTTTCGCCCTGGTAGAAAACGCCCCGGGCAGTCAATTCTGCATAGTAGAAATGAATACCTGCAGCACGGTAAATAGGAAAATTGGCATCCCGGTCAAACTCGTTTCTTCCCAATGTATATTTATAAACCACGGTATCCACGCCTGCCATTATCTCGCTTACAGTCCGGGTTTCTCCAAGTCTCTTATATTCCAGCATCTCCTGGACCGATTCCCAGGGCATTATATGCCCATTTTGCCAATAAACGTAGGAAGCCTCATATCCCCTGCCAAAATCGCCTGGCATCCCCACCGCCACCATGTATGTCTTGTTCGGTTTCTCATCATACTTTATTTCAGAATCTTTCCAGACAGTTTCCCAATTCAATATAGCTAGGTGTGTGGGCTTCAACATGTAGCGGTTAGGCTCCACGTTGGAAAAAAAGTTCTGAAGGTCATTCTGCTGTTGGTAAGATTTATTGAACCAGACCGTCAGGATATGTTCATCCCGGTCAAATCCAAGAAAAATATTTTTCCATGTACTGGCAGTAAAATTTCCGAATTTATCATATACCGCTCTAAATTTTGAGTCTAGACCGTACCGGACATAATATCCTTCCGAATTATTAAAATCGTTAAAATAAAGGATCTGATCGAAGTGTTCTCTTGCGGCCCAGAGGTTCCCGTCGTGAAGGTACATCTGTCCCATCAGGCAGTGCATGGACGGTTTGGTCCAGATGGTTACCTCCCAGCTGGGATCTCCATTAATTAGATTGTGTAACACCCCCACTTCCCTAACGCGTTCATTGATTTGGGTGGTGAATGTATCAATAACAGCGTGCAGGTTGAGAAAGGCCCTGTCCAGCTGAATGGTATCCATATATATGGTGTCATTGTGATATCCGTCAGGACCGTATATAATCCTCATGGTATCGATCACCGTGAAACCGGTATTCACATACTCCTGAATCGATTCTGCTGAGATCAGATCCGGCCAGATGTAAGGAACCTCTTCAAAAATCCTGACAGCGTTAAAATAGGCCCAAGCCCGCATGCAGATTACCTCACCGTAAAGCCTGGTGTATGGAGTGATATCAGAACGAGGCATCAGCACCTCGGGATGAGCACTTTCCAGTTGATTAGACAGGTTATTGCAGGCCCCAATCAGTCTGTAAAAGGGTATGGGGGAGCCATATTTGTTATCGGGACCCATATTAAAATTATATACCTCCAACAGGTCAGCATCGGCATTGGGAGTTACTTCCAACAAGTCGCCCCGAAGTTCGCCGAGGATAACGAGCTGATCAACCAGATCCTGTTGCAGTTTATACAAACCTAACTCTGCTGATCGGTACTCATTCCAGTCACTAAAGGTCTCCTCAAAATCGAGGACCATATCCTGTGGCGGATGAAAAAATGATTCACAGGAGACCAGAAATCCGGTCAGTATTCCAATGACTATGTAACAGCTGCAGCGTATAGAAAATTTGTCCATAATTCAGCCAATTTTTTAATTATAATCCCATTCTAATACCCAGCATAACTTTCCTGGTCTGTGGTGTCATACCGTAATCGATGCCCTGCTCCATGTTGTGAAATGAAAAACTGAACTCAGGATCATACCCCAGGTAATTCGAAATTGTAAATAGATTACTTACAGAGCCAAAAATCTCTGCATTTTTAAAAATCAGAAATTTACTGCTTAACCGGTAGGAGATTCTCAGGTTTTTCAGTCTCATATAACTGCCGTCTTCAATCCACCTGGTGGAGAATGCTGAATTCCCGATGGGATCGTTCCAGAGTGCGCGTGGAGTATTTGTAGCCTGACCTTCATATTGCCAGCGTTCGAGCGTATGGGTACTTTGATTGGACAGGTCGGTCATCTTTTCATTCTGGGATCTCACATAATTAAAAAGCTCATTTCCATGAACAAATTGTAAAAGTGCGCTTAAGGTCCACCTTTTCCATCTGAGGGATGTATATACCCCACCGTACAGGTCAGGGGCAGGAGTTCCGATTATAGTTCTGTCGTACTGATCGATCTTTCCGTCAGGTTCACCTGTTCGCACTTTAAGCAACGGATTCCAGCCGTCAATATCCCTGAAAATGGCATCCCCGGCTTTGAAAGGTATACCTTCACTGTTAACCAAGTTGGCTTCCGTTGCCGCTTCATTGGTTAAAAAAACACCTTCATAGATGTAGCCGTAAAAACTTTGCAGTTGTTCTCCAACTTTGGATATAAATGCGCCGCCCTCAAAGGGGGTGATGATCTGGTCATTGGTTATGGAAAGAACTTCATTATTGTAGGAAGCAACATTGAATCCTATATCCCAGCTTAGATTCTTGACAGTGATCACCCTGAAGTGGCCGTTTAATTCCCAACCCCTGTTCAGCATTGATCCGTCATTTATGGCTGCAAATGTAAAGCCGGTATAGGATTCAACCGGTTTGTACACCAACATGTTTTCAGTGGTGGTGCGAAAAAGGTCTGCCGAAAGGCTAAACCTGCCAGCCCACAGAGAGATGTCTATTCCTGGATTCAACTGGTAGTTGGTCTCAAAACTAAGGGACTGGTCGATCAGGTTTCCAGGGATAATTCCTGTCGCCTCCCTGTAGAGAACCGAAGTATAGTACCTCCTGGCGCTAACACTGCCTATATCATCATTTCCGGTTCTCCCCCAGGTAAGCCTCAGTTTGAAATCATCAATCCAGGAGAGGTTCTTGAGGAAGCTTTCGCCTGATAACCTCCACGCTCCGCCCACTGAGTAGAAAAGTCCTACCGGTATCTCATTGAGGTAGTATATTCCCTGGTCATTTATGCCTGGTACCTGACCGGTCTTGCTCGAGAACTCATTATTGATACTGACCTGAAACATATACCGGTCCGATCGGGTATAGATAGCATGTCCGTATACATTCATCCGGTTCCACCTGTCATTCCAGCCTCCCAGTTCCCTGAGGTAACTTGTTCCGCTTTGAAGTGAGGTGTATTCGTCATTTTTATTGGAGTTCTTGGAGATACCCCAGTCCTCTTCCCTTCGGTTGGTAGTAAAGCTCAATCCGGCAGTGACCTCGATGGCATTCTTTGCTCCCGGGCGAAGTGAATATTTCAGGTAATTGTTATTGTAGAGGGAGAGAAAGTGGTTCCTCATGGACCTTGTAAGGTTGTAGACCTCATTGCTATAAAATAGTGCCATACCAAAGTTGGGAATAAAATTATCCTCCTCGGAAGATAGATAGTTCAATCCTATGAGGCTGGTCAATTTTAAATTCGCACCAAGGTCTCCCTCTATCCTCATTGAGGTTATAAACCGTGTGGATTGAATATTGTCCTGGATGTCATTTACAACCACAGAGGGGTTACTCACCCCTAATTCTTCAATGTCATCATAAGACTGTAATCTGGCACCATTCTCATCGTAACCAAATGGATTAAGAAGGGGTGATTTATACAGTGAGGTCAGTATCGGACTGGTTTGCTCGATTCTGGAAGACTCCATTAACTCCGAACCTGTATTGGTCAGGTTGGAAGTTATGTACATCCGGAGCCAGTTGAAGATGTTAAATGTACCGATCAGCCTTATGTTAAACCGGTCAAAATTCGTATTATTTATAACTCCTGCATGGTTCAGGTAACCGACAGACAAACCGTACCGGGTGATCTGATCTCCTCCTTTGACCCTAAGGTAAACATCATAGAGCAGGCCGTTGTTGAAGACCTCATTTTGCCACCTTGTATCATGATTGTACCTCTGATATCCTTTTTCCGGTGCGCTAATATAGAGACCCGGGTAGGCTTCCGGAAAGTTTTCTTCATACATGCCTGAAGACATCAAAACCTCGTTGGCCAGGCTACGGTACTGGAGAGCGTTGAGCTGTGGAATGAGCTCTGGTACTGAAGCGATCCCAGTACGAAGACCGAAGTCAATGGTGGTTTGAACTTCGGTAGGTTTAAGCGTCTCAATTACAACCACACCGTTGGATCCCCTCATTCCATACAAAGAACCTGTCGCGTAATCTTTATAAACACTGATGCTGGTAATGTCATTGGGATCGATGGATGACATGGGATTAAAGGAATAGCCGTCCTGTTGTGAATTAAGAAGTCCGCTCTCTTCAAGGGGTACTCCGTCTACAACAATAAGTGGCTGGTTGGTGGTTTGCATTGAGGTTATCCCCCTGATATAGGAAGTGACACCACTTCCAGGCATCCCTGATTGTCCGGTGCTGAAAATTCCTGCCATTGTACCCTGAAATGTTTGATCTGTATTCTGGACAGGATAGTATGCCATCTTCCCGGGATCAACATTCTCAACTTTGTAGGTAAGATTCTTTTTTGCGAACTGGCCGAAAGGTGTCTGTACCTGGTCATGTATGGATTCCAAATCAGTGGGAGTCAGAACTATTGTAATGTTTTTCAGGCTGTTCAGAAAGATCCTGGAAGTCTTGTAATGATCCGTAGGAGTTATCATTAACCAGGATGACATGGAACTTACATCCAGTAAGAAGCGACCATCGTCGGCCGAAACAGCAGGGACATCCAGCTCTCCTTCAATGCTGATGGATACCCCTGATACGGGATTGCCATTGGGGTCAAGAACCCGTCCCGTAATGATGAAGGAAGTATCAGCGGCACTGATTTCTGAAGAATCCTGAGCAAAGCAGACTGCAGGGAAAGCCAGTCGCAAGATCAATAACATGCCGAGGATGCGTATAGGTTTAGCCACTATATTACAGGTATAAGTTTAACGTAATCAATGTTTAGCCCGTTATTCTGCTCGGATCCAGGACCCAGGTATTCAAAACGTATGGTCACATCTCCAAACTCTGTCAGATTTTCAACCCAGAAATCTTTCCTGTTAAACCCTTCAGTGGGCCTGAAATACTCCCCGGTTACACTCTGGATGGTCGATCTGAATTTAAATGAGTCAAATTCTCCTATCCTTTCACCATTGATATAAATTGCAAAAAGACCTGAAGGCCTGAAGTTGGCGCTCCAGATAAGCCGGTATCGCATGGGAAGCACATTGCGGATGGTAAATTGAATAGAGAAATCCCCCGTATATCCTCTGGAGAATGGGGCGTTCAGGCTGCTTCCATTGGAAGCATAAACGGATTCGACGCCAATGGGGGAAACTCTGGCTCCGCTAACAACAACTTCATCGTTCCAGGTCCAGGATCCTGCTCCAAGGGTATCAATCAGCGATTCGCCTTCAACCTGTACTCCTCCAAGGTAGATAGAATTATCTATAGTAAAGTCATTAAACAAATAGGTTAATCCATTGCTGCAAATGTATTTAGAATCCGGATCGATATTTTCGTAATCCACATCAACGGAGTCACCAGTAATACTTTCAAGTCGACCCGCCATCAGATCTGAATATTCGAGCATTCCGTTAAAAAGTGCCGATTTCATCAATTGAGGCATCAAAACCTCAAGCTGCCATTTCACTGAAATCTCACTTCCTCCCGAAACGCCTATTACAGAGGCCATCTCATCCAGGGCAGCGGTGTATTGGTCCTGAGTAAAAAGGATGAAAGTTGCATTTTTGTCTCTAAACTCCTCTGAAACCGGGAAATACTCCTGTTCAAAGAGGTTTACATCTCCAAATACTGAATCATAAACTGTATTTCCATACTCATCAAAACCAATGGGAGTGCTAAGCTCCAGATCCAGGAAAACAGAATCTCTGGAGTCGATATATATTTTAATAAACTGGCTATATTTATCAGTATATTCATATAAATTTGGAAGGGGTGATGCTGCTCGTGTCAGTTCGTAATACTTGCCATCCAGGTAGAGAGGACTGGTATATTGTACCGGTATACCATCCACACTGACCTCATCCCCATTTACTTCAAGGAGAAGATATTTGCCGGTAAGTGTCTGGAGCCTCCTGGAATCATCAACAATTCCAGACAGAAAGAGGGTGGGAGAAATATGGTATAAGATGATCTTCTCGGGGTTGAGGGCGGTGTCCAACAATGCAGACATCGCTTCGTTGGTGGGCAGGAATAGTGTATGGGTCATTCCATTGTCGAAAATAGTATCCAATGACAGGTTTTCAAAGGCTTCAACAAAGGTTGAAAAACGAGGTTCCTGACGAATGGCATCCCATAGCTTCATCTCCACCCTTTCATCTTCGGGCAGGTAGTGTTTATCCCATTGATCGGTGCAGCCGATCAATCCTGACAGCAATACCGGGATGGCTAAGAATATGTAGATGTTTTGATTCTGATTCATGGATTTTGATTTGGAATGAAACCAATGAAATCCCATTTGAACTCGCCTGGGATCAGTGTCTGAATGGTAACTGTATGTTCTTCATACCTTGTAAATTCAACAATCCCAACTTTAATATCGTTGTATGGTGAGTAGGCGGATTCTCCATTGGTCAGGTTGAAATTGCTGCCCATTTTTTTTCCATCCAGAAAGATTTCGATTGTGGCATTCTCGGTATTGATGGCTTCGGCCTGCAACCGCATCTGATAGATTCCCGGAAGCACCTTCGGGACAACATAGCTTATTGAAAACTCCCCTTTGATAAAAAGATAATCCTTGTTTGAGGCCTTTTCCTCCGTACTGGCCGATTTATAATAGATAATCTCATCTGGACCTTCCCAGGAAAGGTATTGAAACAAATCCTTATCCACATACTCATAGGTTCCTGGTACCAAACGTGCAGACAAAATTTCAGTTTCTTCATAAAATTGAAAATAGTTATCTGAAATTTTCGGAACAAAATATTCCATTACCTGGTCGATGGCATGGATGGCACCGGTTTTAGTGTTGATATTGCTGTGGTCATAGAGTGGCAGAATATAATCGATGTAGGTCGTGTCTGTAACTGAGGAGATGACTTGAAATGTGTCCACACCCGTATTGATCTTTATGTCATATCCGCTGTTTATAGCTACAGGAGCAAGGGCATAAGTGTTGTAATTTCGTGATCCTTCCATGGCATCAAGGAAATAAACGCCCTCCAGGATGTGATATGCTGCAAATTGATAGAGTCCGTTTTCCGGGTTATCCGGCTCCATCCCAGGGGTACCGAACCGCTCATTAAGATCGTCCATGTTCATAATGCCAGCCTTGGAATAGATACTGTCGGGTTCAGCCAGTAATGTATAGTTGTTATCCATCAATTCACCGGCAAGGGATAAACGGTAAATTCCCATGGTATCTTTAATTCCTGTAGCCTCGAATAATGAGGCCAAAATCGAAAATTGGGGATTGTTCAGAAGCCACTCATAACTGCTGAATATGATTGGTTCCAACATTTGATCCACCACATGGATATAGCCATTGGATACTTCAATGTTCCGCTCAATGATGGCTGCCAGGTTATTCACTTTATATATGGAAGTGTCCTCGGTCACCTCAATAGAGATGGTGAGGTAATCGCCGGAAGCAGTAGAGTCGGGAAGCACCCCAAAGGGTAACTCAGTGGAGCGGATGGCCTTGTTTACAAGATGGTACTGAATCAGTTGCATGCAGAAACCGGGATCCTTAAGAAGCGTTTCAAAGTCCGGGTAATCATCACTCTGTGCAAGGAAATTGTCTACAGCCTCGTCAGTGGGAAGGAAAAATGTAAAACCCTCTCCTCCAGGATTATATGCATTAAGCGCGTCAAAAGAACCTGTTACCTCTATCATTTTCCAGAGTCGTTCATAATCTGCCTGGTTCTCCTCAATATAAGTAGCGATGGAGAAGAGCAAGTCTTCTTCATCAAAGAAACCGGTATCTGATATTTCCTGGGTACAGGAAAAAAGAACCAACAGAATGAAAAGGATCCAGGACCGACTATTTGTCTGTGCTGTAATCTGCATAATAGGGGTTTTGTTTAAGATTCATATTTCTTTCCAATTCCTCTGCAAAAACAGGAAGGTACCAACCCCACGGATTGGTCAGTTTTGAAGCGAGCACGGTTTTCTGGGTGGAGGGTACATTTTCGATGACCAGGTTGATAAAATCGGCTTTACGCCTGTAATTATTCCTTCTTCCCATGCGCAACATATCAAACCACCTTTTCCCCTCAAAGGCAAGCTCAAGTATTCGTTCCTCCATGATTATATCCTCAAATGCATCCGCAGTAAAGGCTGCTGAAACAGCGTCTACCTGGCGCCTCAGCCTCAGGTTGTTTACAATGGTCAGCGCTTCATCATACCTGCCCATCTGCGACAATGCTTCTGCTTTCATGAGTACCAGGTCCGACATCCGGTAGACCATCCAGTTGCAGCTATTCCTTTCCGAGCTGGGTCGTAGTGTTTTCGAATCACCTGCGGCGCCGCAATATTTCCAGATTTTCTGATCATTGGGTCTCAGTGAACCTGGTCCACGGATATACTCTTCCGAAATTGAGGACTCATCTTCTACATCGAACCTCTCCATCGCTTTTTCACTGGCCAGGAAATGATTCAGATAGAAGGTTTGATCATAAGTAGAATTGCTTTGGTCCAGGGATTCGTCAAATTGAAATTCAAAAATACTTTCAAAAGAATTCCCCGGATAAAATATACTGAACCAGAGTGAAGGGTTGATCGGGGCAATTCCCTCTGCTTCAATATCTTCAACATAATCGATACATGCCTCATATTCAAAATTCCAGAGACAAATGTCCGCCAATAATGCATTGATTGCGGCTTTTGTGGCCCTTCCTTTATTCTCTTCCAGGGTTGGATAGTTGGCAGTTACGAAAAGTCTGGCATTTTGCAGATCGGTTTTGATCTGGTTCAATATGGTGGCCTCATCGGAAACAGGCAGATAAAAATCGACTCCATCCGATTCGGAGGGGACTAGTACCAGGGGTACACTTCTAAAGGTCCTTACCAGGTAGAAATAGGCCATACTTCTGAGAAAAATTGCTTCTGCCTCATATCCTTTTTGCTGGTATTCATTAAAAGTAGGATCCAGGTCCCTTATCAATGGTGCATATTTTAATACAGAATTGCAGTAGTTAATAACTGTGTAGAATCCTGACCAATTGCTATATAAATTGTCAGGATAAATATTACCGTCCATAATGTTCTGCACATCAGCCGGCGTGTGTATGTCTTTAATTACCATATCGGCCCGGGCTTCTCCCAGTACAAACAGAAGATTATCCAAGTCTGGCAAATTGTTGATAGGCACCCATCAGTGTGGCTTTCAGATCCTCTTTGGTCTTCCAGTATTCATCCTTAACAAGTCCGTCGGGGGGGATGAGTTCCAGCCAGTTTTCACAGGAGATGCAAACCAGAAGCAACGGAAGAAGGATGATATATTTTTTCAGTTTCATGATCACTTTTACTTCATTCAATTAAAACCCGACCGCGATACTCAGGGTAAATGCTTTCGGGGGAGGAGTTCTGGCTATGTCTGCACCGATCCAGAACGGATTACTGGAAATTTGAGAGATCTCAGGATCTTGTCCGGTATAGTTTGTAATTGTAAGCAACTTCCTCATGGTAATTGCGATATCTAAAGAATTGATATTTAATTTTCTGCATAACTCACGCTTAAGAGTATAACTCAAAGTAACAAAGTTTAAACGCAGAAAATCACCATCCTCCACATAGCGGTCAGAACCCAGGTTATTAGCCGGATGGTACAGGTAAGCCCGGGGCAACATGTCGGGTTCATCCTGTCCCTCGAAGGTCCAGCGGTGAAGTGTTGCTTTACTCTGATTGTTCTTGTCCCTCATTCCCTCTGCTTCCAGGGCAACCATATTGACAATCTGGAAGCCGGTTCTGTATTGAAACTGGGCAGAGACGAAGAATTGTTTCCAGGTGAAGGCTGCCCCGAATCCTCCCATGAGATCCGGATTGGAATTTCCAAGGTATACCACATCGTTCAGGTCGATTTGTCCATCATGGTTGACATCCTCATAAATGGCATCACCCCCTTTGAATTCATAGGTACCCTTATATGAAAGCGGAACAGGGTTTCCATAAATATCAAGTAGTATATCTCCGTTGACATTGGTGGCAATCACATCCTCGTCAGAGGACCAGACACCAAGGTAGCGGAAGCCATAAAAGGAGCCAACTGGTTGTCCAATGTTAGCTTTAACAGGATATTGGCCTGTACCAATGTTTGTATTGATTTCATTATTAAAATTCTCCGGAAACTCAACAAAGGAGTTGAAATTTTGGGCAATGTTAACATTAATACTCAGGGAGATGTCAGGTTTTTTGATCACATCTGCCTTTGCAAACAGCTCCCATCCCTGATTCTGAACAACCCCACCATTAAAATTCTTCAAAGTCAAAAAACCTGAGGACATCGGGATGGGATAATCGGTCCATAAAAGGTCTTCTGTGGTTTTACTATAGAGCTCTGCTGTCAGGATAAAGCGGTCTTTGAATGCCCCAAGGTCTAGCCCCAGGTTCCAGGAACTTACTGTCTCCCACTTCAGGTAATCTAATTGTACCTGCTTGGGAACAATGATTGGGCTTTCAATGTATTGATTCGGACTTGCCGGATCAAAGATGGCGTGGCGATCATAGGGATTACCAGGCTGTGTACCTGTCTGGCCCCATGCCAATCTCACTTTCCCATTGCTTAACCATGTCATATTTCTGAACCACTCTTCAGCAGAGAATCGCCAGCCAAGTGACAGACTTGGGAAAAAACCCCAACGCTGACTGGATCCGAATTTTGAGCTTCCGTCTACCCTGGCATTCAATGAAACAATATACTTGTCTCTAAGTTTGTAGTTTGCACTTCCAAGAAATCCCAATCCGCGCTGATAAGCAAGGCTGGAACCCAGGGAGAGTATCGGTGAAAGTAATGCGGCATCCTGCAATGCCACACTGGGACCAATGCCGCTTACCTCCCAAACATTGTTTGAGGATCCTGATTCAAGTTCTGCTGTGAGAATACCTGAAACTGAGTGATTTGTATTCCTGAAACGAGGGAGAAAGAATAACTGGGATCGGGACAGGATCCTGCTGGATGTGCTGTTTATCTCCTGGGCCTTGTTGTTAAGTGGATTGATCCAGTCTGCACCGATGGCATCAGAGGGAAGAAATTGTTTTGATTTTTCACCAACGTACTGGAAGGTGATCATCTGTTGAAACTGAAGCCATGCAAGTGCGTTGTAATTCAGGATAAAGCTGTTTTGCACCTGGTTCTGCTCCTGGTCGTTAATACTTAGGTTTCCAATGGCCACCGGATTGTAATAGGCAATCCCATTGCCCTGGTAACTTTCAATGGGTGTGAAGTATTCACCGGTCAGGTTGCCATACTGATCGTGCTCCCAAATGGTCATATTGGGTGCTTTGATATAAGCCATTTGCCGTATGTTTCTGGACATGTCCCACTGGTTCTCATAGTTGTCTTCCTTGAGGCTGTTAGTATAGTTAAAGTTGACAGAGAACCTTATTTTAGTGGATACGTTGTAATCCAGATTGATCCTCGTAGAAATCCTTTTAAGAGAAGTATTTATGGTAGTTCCGGTATTGTCCTGGTAGTTCACAGAGGCAAAATACCGGGTCTTTTCACCGCCACCTGACAGCTTGAAATACTGGTCATTGATAAACCCGTTCTGGGTGATAGCATCCACCCAATCGGTATTAGCACTGTAATTATAGAAATCAGGGAACGATCTGTCATACGCAATCTCTGGCGGAAGAACAAACAATCCGCTCTGGTTGTGTAATTCTTCAAGTTGCATGGTAATGTATTCATCACCGTTTAACATGGGAATCGCCGGCGGTTGAACATTGAGGGTAAACTTTCCCTGATATTCAAATACTGTTTTTCCCTGTTTTCCCCTGTGGGTTTGAATCAATAACACCCCGTTTGCACCTTTGGATCCCCATACTGCTGAACTGGAAGCATCTTTCAAAACCTCTATTGACTTGATATCCTGTGGAGAGATGTTGATCAGGTCGCCAATATCCTCCTGGTCAGCCGAAGCAAAATCAAAAGCCTGATCAATTCGGATGTCCTGAGGAATATTATCCACTACAATCAGTGGTCTGGCTCCCCCCAATGAGGAAAGGCCCCTGATAACAATTGTCGAACCGCTTCCCGGGTTTCCTGAGGCTGCCATTATATCCACCCCTGAAATCTGCCCCTGCAATGATTCTTCAGCAGAGGAAACTCCCAGGTGTTTAGACTCGAGCATATCCACCTTGACCCTCGATCCGGTCACATCACGTTCTGACACTCCTGACATCGGATCCTTATTGCTGGTGGCGGTGATTACCACCTCTTCCATCTTAAAGGATTCTGAAACCAGTTCAAGAAGGAATGTCTCGCTACCATTGAGGTTGAAATCCAATGCCTGATAACCGATATAACTTACACGGAAGAGACTCTCTTGATTCCTCACATTCAGCACAAAATTGCCGTTGGGGTCTGAGATGGTCCCTCCGATGATCCTGATGTCTCTGTCATATTCAGTAATGGTAGCTCCGATGATCCTCTCCTTGGTTTCACTATCGATAATGGTTCCCCTGATCACCTGATTTGGTTGTGCGGAAATGATTGTGGTCAGAAAGAACAGAACCAGAAGTAATGGTATGGTTGGTGTGTGCCTCATCTGGTTTCAAGCGCTTTGTTTAATACCGTATCAATTTCATGGACCACCCCGGTGATGGTGTAATCATGAGGGCCTGGATTCGAAGGCACTGTTTGAGTGGCTACCATTATATTGGTTTTTTCAGGATCCTCGTCTATGCGATAGTAAAATTTGTGATCCTGATCGAGGATATCGATGTAATCTACTCCTGTTTCAATATTCAGGAGAGCGTAGGTAGTAATAAAATCACTTCCGTTTGCATCCTTTCTGAGCGTCTCAAAGGCTCCTCCCTGAACAGAACCATCGGTCCATATCCGTGTGCCTTTAATAAAATGACCTTTAATGAACTGTTGCAGATCCGGTATGGAAAGTGTGTCGGCTCCCGAGCTCGCCAGCGCCTCATCACTGGGGATGAAAATGGTGTATAGCTCACCTTCATTCAAGAAATTAAATCTGTAAAATTGAGGATCGTTCAATTGAGCCTTTGTGATCAGTTTCATGAAGGCAGAATATTGCGAAATCATGGAATAGATTGTAACAATGGGTGTATTAAACCATCCTTCGAATTTGTAGGTAAATCCATTATCAGAGGGCTCTTCAAAAAGTAAGGGTTTCAGGTCAATGGCAGAATCCCCCTGGTATCCCCAAACATTTTTTCTGCCTCCGGTGACCACCTGATTCTCATTGTCAAAGACCAGAAAATTACCAGCAAGATTCTCGATAAATTCGCGTCGTGCTATCCCTTTAGGAAGGGAGGATCCAACCTGGTTCAAAATCCGTTGGGAAAGTTGGTTCCTGCTTACCTCCAGTATGCTGTTTCCATTTCGGTTGAGTGCTTTAAAACTGTACTGATTCCTGTCCCGATTGATCCAGACCAGCAGTAACGATGAATCGAGTTGCAAAGTTTGGTCTGAGGGTACAAATAATACATATTCTTTTCCTGCCCTTTTTAAAGCAGGAAGGGTTTTTGAATATTCCAGTGCATATAAAAGTGTGGAATAACCTGGTCTCAGGTATATCGGACCGGTAATACTTGTAAAGGCCCTGGAAACAAGGGCTTCATCCAATAGAAGAATTGAAGCGTTACTCCCGTAGTAGCGTTCTATAATGACCGACTCATCAACGGTCACCCTGTCATTCGAACCGTTTACAAATCCCTCCTGAATGTCTGTGAGGTAGATTGGATTTTCAGACATGTGGGTGTTCAGGATGATTCTTTTGACCTCATTGGGGACAACTTCCCAAGCGGGCCAGTGGGGATATCCGCTGTTTGATGTGATAACCATATTGATCAGATGGTCGAGTGCCTGGTCAGTGGGTACCAACAGACCATTCTGGTAACGAACAGTATAGTTTTGATTGCTTGTATTCGGACCTGTCAGTTCTTCATGAATATTGAAGGTTAACGTCGGATAGGTCAGATTGTAAAGGGTGTCGAATATACCACCTGCCAGTGCCTCCGGTTGGTCAAATGTTGCTTCAAGATTTTGCGAAAAGTCTGGCATCTGATAAATCATTTGGAGGAACTTCGAAGTGGAGACTCCTGCATGGTCCATCTTAAGATACTCCTCCGCGTTGACCGGAGGGATGATCACCCGGTCGATCACATAGATGAAACCATTCTCAGCAGGGATCTCATCTTTGGTGGATTTGGCATTGCCTATATAGATATAGCTGCTTTCGAATGGACGGTCAAAATAGAACTCATAGTCGCTGCCTTTCAGATCATTGATATCAAAATATTCACTGAAAAAAAGAGGAAGATACTTTCTTGATGCACTATAGACTGTTTTATAGTTATTACTCTCTGTCGAATCAACTATGGTGATCACATCTTCATCGATTTCCTTGAACCAGTATTTCTGATTTGGATTCTGAAAGATGGTTTGCCGTTTGTATCCCCTTGGTTTATCATTACCTGGATCATCTCTGTCGATCCATCCATAAATATCGAGAGATTGAAACTGGTTTCTGCTCCAGCGATTTTGTAAAATATGATACTGAACCATTGCCTCAGCTGCTTTATAAGGGATATTAGCAACATCACCGTTATATTCAGGATTTGAAGTGAACCAGTCATCGAATGCCTGATTGTCCGGAACGAGCACGGTAAAACTACCGGTCGCATCCAGCACGGAATCATAACCGGTTTTCACAAGCAGGGATGTGAATACCGAGAGATTGTCATCGGCTTTGATCTGGGTAAAAAGTTTACCGGTTAACCATTCCGGCTTCTGGTATTTCTCCTGGTCTTCCAGTTTGCTGCAGCTGCACGGAACCATAAGGTAAATCACGAGAATGAAAACAATCCTTTGTAACATGACCGGAATAGAATATCTCATCTGTGTTTATTAGAAATAAAATTTCAGTGCTTAAACTTAATACTTCCAAACGGTATTGTACAAAAACTAAAACCCCTTGATTTTATGATTTTGTTACATTTGCTCAATGTAATGTTACACATTTCGGTGTGAATTAACCTATTTGTGAATATCACTAAAAAACACTTTCCAAATATCTTACAAATGGCCTAACCAGACAGGGTGCCGGGCTCAAGGCCGCTTCATTCAGACCCTTCGATCCAGGAGTTGATGGTCAGTAGTCCACGGATTTTCAACAGGCAAAGATTTGTTTCCAGGCATGTGAATATTCTCCTTATTGATCAATGTATCGAACGGTACCGGTGGAATCCGATAAGTATGAGGCGCAATGAAAAAGAGCAGCAATGTGAATGGTTGCTCTTTTGAGTCCTCTGCTTCACACGGCATGTCAGTTGTTCACTTTCCGAGTATTCCGTTTTCCATGCTTCCTTCAGCTCTGGATCTTTAAAGACTGGGTAGAGAAAATGGCGATCCCGAAGAGCTTTCATCTTGGGAAGTTCAGGATGCGGTCCAAAGAAAAAAAAAGGGGCTGTCCCTTTTGACAGCCCCTTGTAAATTAATTTAGATAACGGTTAGTTTTTCACAAACCTGAAGAGGATTGATTTCTGATCGGGATCTATCACTTTGATGATGTAATATCCTTTGGTCAGTCCATCAACAGAAACTTTGGCAGGATCTGTCACAGCTTCCATTACCTTCACTTTCTGTCCGGTAATACTGGACAGATGGATGGTTGAACCTTTCGTTAATCCACTGATATACAGTACATCACTCACGGGATTCGGATAAATACTGATTTCATCTTTATTCAAATCCAGGTTACTTACCAGAACATCAAGGGTATAGAAGGTCTCAGTCACACCATCTTCAGCCACAACCCTGATTTTGTCATTGGACGTAACCATGCCCGTCTCCTTCACGTTATCTGAACCGTCCAGAAGAGTAACGATCGCTCCGGGAGCAGGATTTAGATTTATAAGGAAATTAGCAACAGCTGTTTGGGAAGGAATGTTTCCGATTACCAACAGGATTTCGTCCACGTCATAGACATCAGAAGTAACGTATGCCATGGTACGCAAAGGTGCACCAAGGAACCGGATGCTATAATCCACAGACATGCTCTGATCTTCTGATGTAACCCTAAGAATGTCATCCTCGACCACATACCCAGAGTCACGCTTCAATTCAGTTTTATCCAGAAGCACCATGCTGGATTTTCCGCTAGGTACCAGGTTCTCTAACATAGTGTTAACCGAAACTCCCTCAGGCACCAGCGAGATCACATGGTTATCCTGTGATACATCGTAGAGATTGGAGGTCACCCATGCATCACTTGCTGAAATATCCAACACCAGTTTATAAGTGATAATGGTGGTCTGGTTCTGAGCAACCACTTCAAAATAGAGATCACCCATAACCTTGGTACTTATCAGTATTTGATCAGGATTAAGTACCTTCAGGGGAACCAGGTTGTTGTTTTTGTCAACCACGTTAAGGACTGCAAGTTCAGGTTTAATTACCAAATCCAGCACTTCGGCAATGGTAGATCCCATCACAATGCCCTCAATGGTTCCTGTTTCACCAGTAGTGGTAATTGTCAGACCAGAACCACCAGCAGCAGTTAGCTCTGCATTGCTATCCAGGCCGCCAGCTGCCACCTTAAGGCTATAATTGGTGGTGTTCACCATATCTGCTGAAACAACCTTAAGGATATCTCCGTTTGTCACCGTAGCTTCCGGTTCCAGAACCAGACCTGTGGACTTGCTGATCACCGAAAGATTTTGCCCTTCGTCGGCCTTGATGATATTTCCAAGGCAATCCTCAACCGTCGACCCGATGGATACTCCTGAAATTTGCAGTTCACCTTCATATCCCGGATCTACAATGTAGGCTGTGGAGCTCACTGTGGACATAAATATTGTGATCGGATCATGTGAGTAGTTGCCAATATCCTCACTCATGATGTCATTACTATTATTTACATCCCGCTGCCAGACAACGCTCCAGTCACTGTCCTCTGCATTGGTTCCCCAACCGCCATTCTGATCTATATTGGGTCTCCATGCGCTGGGCTTCTTCCCGAATTTAATTCCATTATCAGCTGTTACTCCTGCCACTACCCAGTCTGAACCCTGGACAAAATTACCCCAGAGGTCAACCAGCACAAAATCTGCCGGGTCATTAACGGGTTTGTTTCCTTCAAGTACAGCTGGATTTATAATCTCGAAGACCATAATGGAGAGCGTTTTCCATAAGAACGGAATCGTCTGGTTGTAATTGAATCCCATTTCACCATGTTCATTTTCAAGGAACTGGCTCCAGTGAATATCAACCTCTTCCCATTTATTCATATGGACACTTGTGTTTGCAGGATTAAACTGATCCTGGTGGAACCTTCCAATTACAAAGGTTCCGCCGGGCTCCACGATGGGATCCACGCTGGGGTCTGGTTTCATAACCGCAGGATTGATTTTCCATTCTTCAAATGTTCCATGCTTGAAGCCCGGGATATAGTGGGTATAACGGGAAACCCATTCACTGGAGTCAGGGAAGGTAAACCAGGGAATAATATCTGCCGGAGTACCACCTCCGACTGCAAGCATAAACATATAATTCTCGAGGTTCAATGGTTGGTTGCCAACGTTGGCAATCTCGATAAAAGTAGCCTCGCCTTCGCAAATCCTCCAGACAATCTCCGATATGAACGGGGTTGCTTTATAAGGTTGGAGGTGCTCTTCAAGCTTCTCCATTTCAAAAGTGATTTTATACACATTAACCTTTTGTTCAGCTTTGCTTGTATCCTGGGAGCTTACCGTAATGATGGTTGTCATATCCTCCCTGGTTCCGTTAAGTGTAACGGCCCTCTCGATCTTCACAGTTGAATTCAGGTCCTGCTTAAAGGGAACAAGGGCAGGCACATTGCTAATGCCAAAAGGCACGGTTATTGTATAGCTAAAGATGGACGGTGAGAATCCTGGTATGGTGTCTCCTTTCCATCCATTCATTTCAAACGGCATGTCAGGCCAGGTAATGGCCGACAGTAAAGCGTTGGTGCTTTTTGTAATATGCTCCAGGTCGAGATAGTAATCCTTCGTTGTTGACCCGTCCTCTGCAGTAATCCTTAAAATGTCACCCTCCTTCAAATCAACCCTTTCTTTTCCATCCACGAAAATTATTTCGATGGAGGCGTTGGGTGCAATCTCAATGTTTGCGAGAAGTGTGTCTATCCGGACGGCATATGGCAGGTAACCAATGGTATCCATACCCGGCATATTTTCTGTAATATAGAACTGCTGAAGCAGCCTTCTGTCCTCTGGGTCCGTGGGTTGGGCGATACCCCCAGATACGGTTCCATGCAACCACGATTGATAAAATGAGTTATACACTCTCATGGGAAGAGCAAGGGCATTATTGGCTGCGGGAGCTTCGCTAATGATATTGTATGCTTTGTTAATCAGCGTATTGCCAACGGCGAATACATTCAGTATATCTCCGGTCTGGCAAGCAGTGGTGGCCGTATCACCATGTTCTTCATAGTTCCAGGCCAAGCCGTCCCCAAAGGTGATAGCATCAAAAATTCCCTGGGATCGACTGTTGGTAACATCCCAGGTTCCTTTTCTAATCCCCCAGGGTACTGTAATGGTCCCTGCTGTCTCATTGATAATAACTTTTTCGGAAGATATTTCGATACTGAACACACCATGGTTTCCAACAGTGCTAAAGACCACCGGATTCCAGACATTGGTAGGATCATAGAGAACAGGCAGCCACTCAGAATCGGAAAGGTCATTGCCCCTGGCATTGTTCCAGTCAAGGTTGCCCTGCGTAATGTTGGCTTTTCTGATAAAGGTATGCGTCCTGTTGGCCTCTTCCACACCTGCCACAGGAGAGGGCTGAGCCCTGTAGGCCGAGTTGGTTTCGGGATTCACCCAGTTGTTAATGGCATCAATTGCCACCGAGTCGGTGGGCGAACTTAAGTACCATAGTACCTTGCCTTCTTCACCATCTGGATTTCTTACCCACCAAATGCTGGTGCTGATACTGTCGTGTTCTAATGTCGGGTCTCCGCTTTCATCCGCATAAATCAAAAGATCTGAAACGTCATTCAAAGCTTGCCTGTGCAGCGGGTAACCATCGTCATCCACACCTTCCATCGTCATGGTAATTACAAATGATTCCCCCGGAGCCAGGAAGGCATTGGAGTCATCAAGAACGTCTTTAAATTTCAACAACGTGTTGGGTGAGGGCCATCCACCTGTAGGATAGGGCATCCACCATCCATAGTGTTTGATACAGAAATCCCTTAGGTCAAGGGTGGTTGAGGTTTCCATGTTGGTCAACTCATAATAATGTGCTGCTTCATTGGCCGGCATCGCAAACTCCGTAAAGATTAGTTTAGGCGGTTGGGCAAATAGCGTCAGGCAAAGCCCGAACAGCATCATGGACAATAAAAGTAGTTTTTGCTTCTTCATAGCAATTTGTTTTGGTGAATAATTGGGATAGTTAGAAATTTATGTGATTTTAATAATAGTATATTATGGTTCTTTTCAATACCTTTTCTTACTAATTAAAAACCTCTTCAATAGCCTCCAGATAAGCCAAATGGTGAATTGTATCAGGCTCAAGGTAGCTGCCTTCTGTCCATTCATTCCAACAGTTAATAATGAATGTATTTTGTGATTTTGGGTGCTCGTCAAGGAAAGTTTTCATATCTAAAAGGGCCTTCCTGAAATTCTCCGGTGTATTGTCTACGATGATCCCTGTATAGGGATATTTCAGATTCCAGAAAGGTTCTTCCTGGTTGGTTCGGGGGCTGCTGTCCCAGCCCATAGACACATTCGGGAAATAAGGAAGATCCATCTCCTCGGAGAATTCCTCCGCGTACTTAAAGTACTGCTCTTTGATATCATTATAAGAATGCGTCGGGAAATCCGTAGTTACATGATGTATCCAGACATAGGAACTGGTGGAGGTAAATCCAATCCTGGTTAAAGTCTCTTCAATTTCCTCAGGCGGTATAATTTCTTCTGATGGAAGAATGGTTTTTCCCCAGACAACACCATTTAAATGAAGGTCCTTGAATCCGGCTGCTTTTACCTTTTGACGAAACTGTTCCACACCACCGGCAGTAGCTTCCAGGCTTCCGAAAATGGCAATAAATTTAGTCAGATCATACACTGAAAAATAGGGTGAATTATCTATCAGCCAGTAACTTGGATGTGAAAAATAAGTCTTAATAATGTAATCAGTCATTTTGTCCCAGGTAGATTCCGATATTTTACCGGGATAAAGCAGCTCAGGGCCGTCCTCATCCATCAGTTCACTTGAGTCAGTTGGAAAGATATCATTCCAGTCATGGTTGGCCCACATGAGGCTGAAATCGATGAGATGGTTATTATCGGCTCCAAAAAAACCCTGTTCGAGTGCCCCCTCCAGGAATGGGCCGTCGTCAAAGTAGTACCAGTCAAATACAAATGCATCCAATCCGTGGCTTGCTGCCATACTGATCTTCTGTTCCATTTGATCCGGATCCGATTCATCGGTGTATCCCCATTCTGGAACTTTCGGCTGATTGTGACCCTCAAACCTTGGCCGGGCATTCTTAACAATTTCCCATTCTGTCCATCCACTGCCGTAGCGCCGTATATTTCTCGCATCCGGATGGTAATTAGGAAAGTAATAGGCGGCTACTGAATAGGCTCCGTGCCTGTCATCCCCTTCTGAGTTAACTGTATCATTTGATTTTTGGGATGAACATGATAATAACAAAAGCAGGAGACCTGAGAAGAAAATGGAGAGGTTTATTTTAAGCATGGTTAATCTGATTTTCATAATTCAAATGTAGGTAATGAAGGAACAAACATATATTTGGAATGAATGTTTCGTAGCGTTCAATCATTTCATTTTTTATTAATTTGTTACTATTATTATCGGAAATGATACAGAATACCCCCTATTCGAGCAAATTCTGGTGGTTGCTATGTTATTAATATGTTACTTTTGGCTTCATGTCGCGAAGGTCTGCATATAAAATCCTTTTGGTTTTGGTAGCTGGAATTCTTTCCGGAAGCCACAATATTCTGGCACAGCCTGACATTATCGAGTTTGAACATTTAACACTGGAGGATGGTCTCTCAAATCTGCGCGTTGATGCCATAGAGCAGGACTTCATGGGATATATGTGGTTCGGAACAAAGCGGGGCCTTTGCCGGTATAACGGATATGACTTTGAGGTATTCAAAAGCAATATCTTTGATACAGCTTCTCTTCAATATCATCAGATACAAAGCTTATATGAGGACCTTGATCATGATTTGTGGATAGGAACTTGGAGCGGAGGGTTGCATAAATACAACCGGGAGCAAAACAAAATTGAGAGGATTTCTTTTGCATCAGGCAACATAAATGATCTTTCTCAGGACGCGGAGGGATATCTTTGGGTGGGGACGAATAAGGTTCTCCACAAATATAATAAGAAGAATGACAAAACTGCCACTTACCATTTCTGGTCAACAGAGGGATCACCTGAGAGGGAGGTAATAAAAATCATTCAGAGTGGCGATAAAACCTTTGTTAATGTTTCAGGACTTGGCATTCTCAAATACGATAAGGAGCGTGATGATTTCATTCCGGTTCTACTTCTTGATGAATGTATGGTGCATAATATCAGCGAGATAAAAGAAGTATTTGTTTATAATGACCGAACATTCTGGTTGGGGACTGACCAGGGACTGTTTGAGTTCTCACCGTCTCAAGGGGTCAGATTGCAGAGGATGCTGGATGGTAATCAAAAAGGAATTTATCAATCGATAAGCTTTATCATCAATGAATCCTACAAAAACATTTGGATTGGAGCTGATGGACTTTATAAATTTGACATCATTGAAAACATAATTACACAATATAGGCATGATATCAATAATGCCTATAGTCTTTCAAATGACTTCGTAACCTGCGGTTTTACTGATAATCAGAAAAATATATGGATTGGGACCTATTCCTCGGGGGTCAATATTATAAAGAACACATCGGTGAATTTTCATAAAAATTCACTAATTAATTCTCAACTTGATTTGTTCAGCCGAAACATCACCGCCATCACCCAGGACAAAGAAAAGAATCTTTGGATCGGAACATGGGATAAGGGGGTATTGATTTTTGATGAGCAACATCAAAAAATGGACGAAATTTATAATACATTTCCAGCTTTGCGATCCCTTGAAGTGGAAAACATCAGGGTATTGGTTCGGGGACCGGATGAAAGCATCTGGATAGGAAGTTCATCCGGTCTGTTAACCCAGATTGACCTGATCGATCGTAGGGCTCGGGTTCATCTCCTGCCTCTCCCTGTGGAAGAGCTTGTAGCTTCATTGCATGTTACCTGTCTACTATTTGAATCAGACTCACTGTTGTGGCTAGGTACCTCGGGAAGAGGCCTGTTTTTGTTTGATCTTCATCAGAAAAGATTCATTCCTTTTGGTGCACAAAAGCAGTTGAACAAATTGAATATTCTGGACCTTGAACGCGACAGAAATGGCGATTTATGGATTGCAGCGTACCAGGGTGGTGTTTTCAAAATGGATAACAGCAGGAACATCAGTAGTAATGTTTTTGATGAAATCAGCGATTCACAATTGCGGGAGGGTAATTTTATCTCCATTTACAAGGATTCCAGGGAAAACCTTTGGTTCGGTACAGAATTTCATGATCTCATTAAATTATCTCCCAACGATGAGATTTCTTTCTTTCCCATTTCTGAAGAATACAGGAATAATGAGATAACATCCATTCAGGAAGATCATTTTGGGAAGCTCTGGCTCTCTACAACGGAAGGTCTGCTTCGATTCGATGAATCTACTGGTATATCACGATACTATACATGGAGAGATGGTCTGGTTGATAATGAGTTTAATTATAATGCTTCCTTTCAAAGTGAGGAAAATACCATATACCTGGGCGGGACAAATGGACTGGTCTACTTCACACCTGGTTCATTCCGGGATAACCTCATTGTCCCACCTGTATATATAGAGTCATTTTTCATTGGTAACAAGGAGGTAAGTGTAAACCAACCCGATTCACCATTGAGTAAACCGATCAATTTAACTGAGAAAATAACATTGAAATATTCTCAGAATGTAATCAGCTTTGAATTTGTTGCTTTGAATTATATATCCAGTAGCAGGAACCAGTATGCCTATATGCTGGAGGGCTTTGATGAAACACGGTGGAATGTGCTCGGGACCAGGAGAAGAATGGACTTTACAAACCTTGATTATGGTAACTATACTTTAAGGGTTAAAGGATCGAACAATGACGGGATATGGAATGAGAATGGCGCGAGCCTGGCAATTCGGATCCTCCCACCTGTCTGGCTAACATGGTGGGCTTTTGTTTTTTATGGTATTCTGCTTTGCTTGACCGCATATCTGGTCTACAAGAGCGCCAGGCAACAGTTCAGGTTAAGGCAGCAAATCAGCAGACAAAATTATGAGAAGGAACAACAAGCGGCTCTTTCCAATATGAAATTACAATTTTTCACCAATATATCTCATGAATTTAAGATCCCTTTAACCCTAATCATCTCACCGCTTGAAGAGATTATCCGTAACTTCAAAGGGAGTGCTGATACACGTCAGAAACTCCAGTTGATACATCGAAACTCCACCAGTTTGTTTCGGTTAATCCAGCTCCTCATTGATTTTCGAAAGGCGGGGCAGAATTTGCTAAAACTTGAATTGGGCCGGCATGATCTGCTAAACCTGGCCCGGGAAACCATTCAGGCATTTCAATCTGTTGTAATCGGGGAGAATAAGCATATGGAATTGAGGACCGGTTTTTCTTTCTTTGAATTTGAATTTGACAGGGATAAAATGGAAAGGGTTCTGTATAATTTAATTGGCAATGCAATAAGCTTTACGGAGGAACTTTGCGAGATTATCGTAACAATCTCCCCCGGAAAGGAAGACCAGACTGTATGCATAGAGGTCAGCGATACCGGGATTGGGATAGAAGAAAAGGATTTACCATTCATTTTTGAGGAGTTCTATCAAACCGATCATACCTCCAGGAAATTTGTTTCAAGCACCGGTTCGGGCATCGGATTATACCTTTGCAAAAAAATCGTTGAATTACACCACGGGACCATTGAAGTGGATAGTAAATTGGGCAAAGGCAGTAGATTTACAGTTACAATTCCTGCTCCAGATCTGCGGATCGGAAAGGAAGATGTCCACATATTTAACGGAATGAATATTGCCTACGGAAAGGAGATACTTGAATCATTGGAAATGAATGATCCACCAGTACTTCCTGAGGATGCACCACTTGTTCTCCTTGTTGAGGATCACATCGAACTTAGGCAACATATTCGGAGGATGTTGTGGAATTTTTACCGGGTTGAGGAGGCAGAGAATGGTATCTCGGGACTGGAGAAGGCGAAGCAATTTCTACCTGATCTGATTCTCAGTGATATAATGATGCCTGTGATGGATGGGGTGTCAATGTGTTCAATGGTTAAAAAAGATCCGAAAACGGAGCATATCCCTGTCATTCTTTTATCAGCTAAAAGTGATCTGGAAAGCAAGATCGAAGGATATGAGAAAGGTGCCGATGACTATCTTGAGAAACCGTTTTTCCCACAACAACTAATGGTCCGAATCCGAAACCTGATTGAATCAAGGGAAAAGCTCCGGATGCATTTCGGAGACGGAGTAAACAAAAAGCCAAAGATCACTGGTGTCAATCCGTTGGACAGAGAGTTTCTGGAAAAGGTATTTTACAAGATTGAACTAAACCTCGGGAACAGTGATTATAATGTGACTGAACTTAGTTCTGAACTGGGTATGAGCAGGGTCCATCTTTACAGAAGATTTAAAGATCTGACCGGAAATACGCCAAAGGATTATATGATTGAAACCCGCCTGAAGGCAGCGGCCGTGCTGCTTGAGGAAAACCGTTACACAGTTTCCGAAGTGGCATATCAAGTGGGATTTAATACTCCATCAAACTTTACGGCATCATTTAAATCATTTTACGGGATTTCCCCAAAGGAATATAAATCATCCTGATGCCTCTATTCTTTATGATTTTGTTACAAAGATTATGAAAAGGTTACCTCCAGGTAGAGGTTCGTCAAATCTGTTTAACTTTAAGATTTCAATTCATTCATTCGATTTGATAGTCCTTTCCCTTAACAACGAAAATCCCTGTTTTTATTCCCCTTGAATAAGATAGACAACATCTCATAGGTAAATTTTATTTCCGGAAGGTCAAATTGTATAAAGGGAGTGGGGAATCAACTATTTTCTTCGTGCTTAAATAACAGTTCAAAATCCAAGTCAAATATAAAATCAGAGGAACATGAAACGCAGAAATTTTATTCAGGGTTCAATTGCAACGCTTGCCGGCACAGGATTCGGAAGTTTTGCTCTCAGAGCAGGGGGTATAAACTCGCCGGTAGTTTCGAATGATGCAAAATTCAGGTTGAAGTATGCTCCTAACTTCAGCACATTTCCTGAAATGGCAGGAAAGGATCCGATTGAGGTGATCAAATTTTGTAGTGACCAGGGCTTCAGGGCCATTTTCGACAATGGTTTAATGAATCGGGAGCCTTCATTGCAAGAGAGGATTTCAGCAGAACTTCAGCGGAATCAGATGGAAATGGGACCGTTTGTCCTTGGAGAGGTCGGGGCATCCCTTGTATATAATGATCCGGAAAGTATCCATGAATGGAGGAAGGGGCTGATAAAAGCCATTGAATGTTCGAAGCGAACTGGTGCAAAACAGGTATTGATCGTTCCGGGGGAAATGAATCACAAAATGGAGATGGAGTACCAGACTGCCAACGTAATCGATAACCTCAGGCAATTGGCCGAAATTGCCGAACCGGAGGGAGTGGTAATTGTGATGGAGCCGCTCAACCAGTGTGACCACCCCGACCTCTTCCTTACAGGCATTCCACAGAGTTACGCCATATGCCGTGCAGTTAATAGCTCTTCCTGTAAAATTGTAAATGATTTATACCATCAACAAATCACGGAGGGGAACCTTATCCCCAATATGGATCGGGCCTGGAATGAGATTGCCGCCTTCCATCTGGGAGACAATCCTGGACGCAATGAACCGGGAACAGGTGAGATTAATTACCAGGTTATTTTCAGGCATATATTTCAGAAGGGGTACTCTGGTGTTTTGTGTATGGAACATGGTATAAGCATTCATGGATTAGAGGGTGAAAAAGCACTGATCGAGGCTTACAGGAAAGCCGATAATTTTTAAGTTATTATGACAAAAAAGTGCCATGGGGCTTATTTAACTGATTTCGTTGCAATCCTTATAAGCACCAGTCGGACCATCATAGATGCTCCCGATCCGGTGCCGGAAATCGGCAACGGGTACAGCGGATTTTGAACCAACGGATGAATGTGTTAATCCGCCCTGAACCGACCTGAAGAACCGGTCAAGTTCAGGAATTTTCTGCATTCTTACTTTTTGCATTGTGATTTGTCCTGCGATTTAGCCATATAATTTAAGAAATGCGAACTACCAGTAAGGGTAAAACGGCTCTAATTTGTACTACTCTTAGGTTCCATTGAAAATTTATGACCACAGCACAGTGAAGAAAACAATTTATTACGACCTCTTACATAAGTTCTTTGATCAGGAAATCTCGGATGTTGATTTGGTTCGATTAAAATCATGGCTTTCGCAGGATCCCGAAAACCTTCGCATATTTGATAAGGAAAACGAACTGTGGCAAAGTACAAGTTATTTTCTTAATCCCGATATTTTTGAGATCGACAAATCATGGACGAAAATTTCTTCAAGACTGGGGATCGGGAAAGATATATCAAATTCTTTACCTTTTTAAGATTAATTTCATGAAACCTAAATATTCAAATATCAATAAATCAAATAGATAGTACTTTAAAAAGAATCAATTTCGACTCCGAATAAAGGAAATATTTATAAATAATCTGAAGTTTGAAAGCGTAATCGGCGTTGCGAATGACTCTAAATAAAATCAGATCTCAAAAAAAATACCCTAATGAAAAAGATAATTTTCGGCTTCATGTCAATCATGGCTGCTGCATTGCTCAATTCAGGATGTACTGGTAACGAGGTGAGCTATAATAATGATTTTTATAAGCTGACTTTAAACAGCAGAACCGGTTCCATAAAGTCAATAGAAAAAAGTGGTAAAAATCTGATTTATACACCCGATGCTGAAGGTCCATTGTTTACGATTCGTTTTCGGGATGCCTCTCAAAAAGGAGCAATCCACGAGTTCAATGCTTTGGAGGCACGCGATTGTAATTTGGATTTTACGGGTGAACTTATAAAGTTGACCTTTAGCCGGTTTGATAGCGTGGACCTTAAAGTGGTCGTTACCATTTTGGTATCAAAGGATTCTCCATTTATGCGCTTGAACCTGAGTGTTGACAACAATTCGGCTTATACGATTGATCATATTGATTTTCCAAATGTGGTGGTACCGAACGATTTGGTAGCGACCGGTGGCAGCGGAAGGATCTTCTGGCCTGCCCAGGAAGGTTGCTTAATAGAAGATGTAAGAATAAGGGAGGAATCCTGGTTTAGATTCTCCCCGATTGAATTTCCCAAAATGGGTTGGGGAGGTCTTTACCCTTCTTCAACTCAAATGCAATACATGGCCTATTATAATGCCAATGGAGGTTTATATTTGGCTGCCCATGATGAACAATGCAATCCCAAAGGAATTGAGTTTTACAGGACCAGTGAAGACGGTATAAAATTAGATTTTCGGCTGTTTACCGGGGGTGCTGGTAAGGGAACGTTTAAAATGCCATATGATATGATCCTGGGTGTTTTCGATGGTGATTGGTATGATGCTTCTGCCATATACCGGGATTGGCGTGAAACGTCAAAAATTCCTGTGCCAGACAAGATTCAGGACAATCAGATGTTACCGGAATGGTTCTTTGAGTCACCTGTTGTGATTGCATATCCTGTACGCGGACATCAAGATTTGGGAGATATGACTCCCAATGAACTGTATCCATATACCAATGCATTAACGATCATCGAGAAGTACAACCAGGCTTTTGACAGTAAAATAATGGCTTTGCTGATGCACTGGGAAGGCTCTGCTCCCTGGTGTCCTCCTTATGTTTGGCCTCCATATGGCGGAGAGAATAATTACCTTGAATTCGTAAAGGGGTTACATCAAAAAGGGAACCTGGTTGGTCTATATGCCAGTGGAATCGGGTATACGCTGCGGAGTAATACGGATACCACCTACAACATGTATAAGGAGTTTGAAGAAAAACACCTGGAAAGTGTGATGAAAGTTGCTCCTGATGGATCACTGGCAACCAACGGTGTTTGTGCCGGACCCAATTCCCAGAGAATTGGGTACGATATGTGTCCATCCAATGGCTTTGTAAAGGATGTAGTGGTGGACCAGATTGCTAAAATAGTACAAAGTAAAACAGACTATATTCAGTATTTTGATCAGAATCTGGGAGGAGGCTGCTATGCATGCTATGGTACGGTCCACGGACATGCCTATGGCCCAGGGCTTTGGCAGAACGATGCAATGCATGATATCTTTAAAGGATTTCAGCCCATACTGAAAGAGGCTGGTTACAATACCCTGGTGGGTTGCGAAGCCGCCGCATCGGAGATCAATCTTCAGTATCTGTTCTTTAACGATGCGAGAGCCAGCATTAATCTTTTCGTTGGCACACCAGTTCCGGCCTATGCATTTGTTCACCATGAATATGCGAATAATTTTATGGGAAATCAGAATGGAGCAGTATATGCCCTTGATACAGAAAAATGTCCGATGAATTACCTGCAGCGGCTGTCTTATCATTTTTGTGCAGGCGATATGTTAACGGTGATATTACGAGGCAATGGGGATATGATTTGGGACTGGGGAACTTCATGGGAGACAGAAATACCAGATCAGGAAAGTATCATTCAACTCATCCGGAATCTTAACCCCTGGCGTACCGGAATCGGCAAGGATTTTCTTGTTACCGGCAGGATGATGAAACCCCTTCCATTTGAGGGTGCCACTAATGTTCCAATGATTTCAAAAACAGGAGGTCATCCTATTAACTATCCTTCTGTGTTAACTTCAAACTGGCAGTTTGGCAATGAACGGAAAGCACAGTTCTTTGTAAACTATTTGCCTCATGAGCAGGAAATATCTTTCAATACAGGCATGTTGCAGGATGTTAACGTTTTTATGAGTGCATCGGACACTCAGGGAATGCCCATCACAGATGAGGATGCAAAGTTAAAAATAAAGCCTTTCAGTGCAATTATGATTACCTATTCCTATTAGTGTCTATTAAGACAGATGAGCGATCAATAAAATGATTTGGTTTGAAATAAAAAATAAGGAAATGAAAACGATTCTATGTGGAGTTTGTGTCTTTGGATCTCTTTCTGCCATTGCGCAGGTTCAGAATCCCAAAGATGCCGGAATGAAGCCTGAAATGACTGAGATCTGGATTCCCGAGGTACCGTTGGTTACACCGGGAGAAACGAATATGAAAGCACCTTCGGATGCGATTGTGCTGTTTGATGGAACTGTCAGTTCTTTAAAACAGCACTGGGTCGATGATAATAACGGAACTCCCGGGTGGGTAGTATCGGAAAATTGTGTTACAGTAAAGGAGGGATTGGGAAGTATCAAGACAAAAATGCTTTTCGAGGATGTTCAGTTGCATATTGAATGGCGCACGCCGGCTGAAGTCAACCCTGAAAATAAGAGCCAGGGTCGCGGAAATTCAGGGATCTTTTTACAGGGGAGATATGAGATACAGGTACTCGATAACTATAACAACCGTACTTATAGTAACGGACAAGCCGGATCTGTTTACAAGCAGTATGCACCTCTTGTGAATGTTTGCCGCAAACCGGGTGAATGGCAGACCTTTGATGTGATTTATACAGCGCCAAGGTTTAAAGCTGACAGCATACTATTTACTCCGGCCCATGTTACTGTATTGCAAAATGGTGTCCTAATTCAAAACAATGTTCAACTTTCTGGCCCAACCGAATATATTGGAATACCCAAGTATCAATCTCATGGCCCCGGGGTAATAATGCTTCAGAACCACAGCAATCCTGTAAGCTTCAGAAATATCTGGATCAGAAAACTTTAATAGATTCTTTCAATCCCGGATGGAGGCACTTGAGCTCGGTTTAGACCTGGTCAGGAGGTCAAACAGAATGCTTATTCACCGGGTTTAATCGACAAGGAATCCGGGCATATGATGCCATCAGGTTCGCAAACCACCCGGAATCCAATCCCCCTCATATCAGAATACCACCAGATGCTTTTTGGCTGCTGACAGTCAGTTTTTAACCAGGCTTCATTATCAGTGTATGCCCTTGACGCCGATCTTACCTCCCCGGCGTAGGAGGCATAATTGCCACCCCGAATTACATGTTCCGTTCCCAATTCAGGCCCTTCAGGGTCAGAAACATTTGATTCTGTCAGGGTGTAAGCTTCGGGGGAATACCAATCTGAGCAATATTCAAATACATTGCCGTTCATGTTTTTCAAACCAAATGGGTTGGCTCGGACAAATGAGGGCTCCTTGGTTTTACCTCCCGAATTAAGTGAATAAACCACAAAGCCGTTAATGTTGGTGGTATCAGCGCCAAACAACCTGTTTCGCAGGCCTCCATCAGAAAATCTTTTAGGATCTCCTTCAAAGAAATAGGGAGTTTCTGTTCCTGCTCTGCAGGCATATTCCCATTCCGCTTCTGTTGGAAGTCGATATTTTTTCCCCGTCACATTTGATAACCATTGACAATAGGTCTGAGCTGCATAGTGAGACATAGTGATCGCAGGACGTTCCCCGCTTCCCCATCCCTGATCAGGATTTCCAAAAGGAGGAGTTGGTCCGCTTATTGCGTCCGGATTTCCTGAATTATTTGCCATTGCAATCTTAGGATCTGTCCGGCCTTCTGACATTGTTAATCCAAAAAATGTCCAGAATTCATTCCAGCTAACCTCAACTTCTCCCATGAAAAAGGATGATACTTCCACCGTACGAACCGGCCCCTCATCTGCATTTCGAAAAGGTTCATTTTCAGGACTACCCATTGAAAATCTTCCCCCCTTTATTGCAATCATATTAAATGAAACTGTTGTACTGGGAATATGCTCGGTAAAATTAGCGAAGCTTAAAAGGATTGTCGGTTCTGTAAATAACTCCTGAGATCCCTTTTTCGTAATCTTAATTCCGGTCATTCTTTCGTGCTTGTATCCTGGAAGGTAGTGCCCGGCGTCCAGATGACAGTTTATACAATTGAGGTCCAGCTTATCAGCATTCTGTTCGTAATAAAGGTGTGCTGTGCCTCCCTCTTCGGTTATTCCTTTGGGGAAAAGATTCTGATGACATTTGTTACAGGATTCATTATATACAATCGATACGGCATATTCCAACTGTTGCTTTCTTTCCCAGTCAAACGAGGCACTGTCTTTAAAATGATATGCGTATAGATCATGTATTCCCGTTTTCACTTTTGTTCTGAAATGTTTAAAGTCTCCAGGTGGTGGAAGGTGACATTCCACACAGCCAGTTATAATCCCGCTTTCATTGTAGTAGTGAGACGATTTTAACCAGCTCTGATCGGCTCCCGGATGAATGTGACAGGACTGACAATATTCATTGGTACTTGTAATTTTTACGGTTCTATTCACTCCGAGAATCAGAATAGCACCCATTATGATTCCGGCGACGAGTATGATCAAGCGCCACTTTACTTTGAGCTTTTTCATATTTTAAATCGAGGATTTGATAAATGAAAGTCTACTTCGAAAAGTAGACTTTCATGACTAACTATTAACTACTACTACAATGATTTTCTAAATTGGAGTTTTTGGGTCGTGTCCAGGGATAGGTGCTTCTCCCTCCCTATATTCTGGCACAGGACCCATTGCATACTCAGTGGGACCATAGCGTAGATCAGAAGCCATTATTTCTTCCCAGGTTATGGCTTGACCCGTATATGCAGCCTCGCGCCCAAGGATTGATACCATCGTTGAAATCGCAAGATCTTCAGCTTGATTTATTTTTTTATTCAGGCGAATCGATTCCACCAGGTGAATATGTTCCTGGATGTAATCATCGTTGATGGGACCTGCATTGTAGTCATATTTCCAGATTGTCTCGCCATTATAATTTTCGATGTGGATTCCGTTGCTGGTGTACAATATACCACTGGTTCCCATAACCGACTCGGATACATTTCCATCGCACCCGTCAATCTGGCGGGCAGTGGCCAACATTCGCTTGTTATTTGCATACTGATAGTCAACGCTGAAAAAATCAAAAATATCACCCGTTAAACGTCTCGCTCTTCCGCCATATCCAACTGCCCTAATAGGAACCATTCCGGATAACCAGGTTACAACATCAATGTTGTGAACACCCTGATCAAGTAAATGATCACCACTTAACCATTTTATATTAAACCAGTTTCGTATATTATATTCCATTTCAGACCATTCAGGTCTTTTTACTTTATTCCACCAGGCACCCTGGTTCCAGTGTGCTGTTGCAGACAAAACATCACCGATTGCTCCGTTTTTGATCTGAATGTATGCTTCCCAGTAATCTCTCCGATGGCGGCGTTGTGTGCCTGTGATTATGGTTAATCCTGCAGCTTCTGCTTGTTTTGCCGCTACAAGAACCGTTCGAATCCCAACTGGGTCAACGGCAGCCGGCTTTTCCATAAATACATGCTTATTGGCCTCGACGGCAGCCTTTAGATGTGTTGGGTGAAAATGTGTTGGCGTTGCAATCAAAACAACGTCTATATCAAGTTCCATGACTTTCTTATAAGCATCAAAACCCAGGAAGCACATATCATCGGCTACCTTATTATTTTTTTCTTTGATCAGAATCTCCCGGCACTCCTTTTGCCTGTCCTCTAATACATCTGCCAGCGCAACGACTGACAAATCGTTTCCAGCACTCAAGAACTGGATTGCAGCACCTGTTCCGCGTGATCCGCATCCAACTAAAGCCGCCTTTAGCGGCTGTCCGTCAGGCGCTTTCTTTGCAAATGAGTATATTCCTAATTCCTCAGGAGTATATGTTATTTTACTTTTGTTTTCGGGATTACTACAAGAGGACAATAATGGAGTGATGCCCAGTGGGATCGAAGCACCTACGATTGCCGAACAGTTGAAAAAATCTCTTCTTTTCATTTTTTATTTTTTATTTCTATACAGACTAATCTGTGTTTTGAATGTTTCTTTGGTAAGACGGACTGGTACTAATGATTTAATGAAACCCATAAACTTACATATTAAGTTTGTCAGGATAATATTCAAAATTAGAATTCCTTGTAACTTTAAGAAACTACATCATATACACATTGTGTCACTATATTTGCGTCGAACAGGAGAATTTATTTTTTTGAACAATATCTACAGAATTTTAAGTGATTGATTCTTATTTATGTCTCGCAAATATTTATATATCAATTAGATATAATCTAATTCCTGTTCATCTCTGCTCATCTTTTCAAATCGTTCCAGAGGGATAGCCTTTGATCAGTAACCCTTTGCAGATTACTTAAAATATCTGCATTAAATGCAGTGTGGTACTTTCTTCAGGCCTGCGAAAAAAAACTATCCAAGATATAACCGGGGCTTTGCCTGGTAGAAGCCTACATTGTAAATCTTTTGAAGATTAGAATAAATAAGGACAACCTTAAACATTTTTTAAATATTTCTTTGCATATACTTTGGCAGTTAATCCGGTAATCAGTTTAAACTGTCTGTTGAAATGGGAGATATTGTTATACCCTGTTTCATAACAAATTTCAGAAATATTTATATCTCTATTCACCAACATTTTACAGGCATGAGCGATCCTGATCTCATTCAAAAACTGAGAACAGGTTTTGTGGGTTCTGTATTTAAAATATCTGCAAAAAGATGATTTATTAAGGTTAACAAGATTAGCAATCTCATCCAGGTTCAGATCTTTGGTATAATTATCCATTAGATAATTAATCACTTTGTTCATTCTTTCTGAATCAGTATTATTCAATGAATTGATATAGCCCTTGCTTGAAAGTAATTCATAATCCTCTACTTTAGCAATCTTATCAAGCGTTTTCAAAAATAGAATCAGTCGTTCAAATCCGGAAGAATCATAAACATCTTTTATTAGTTCAATAATCTTCTCTTTCCCACTTCCGTTTATTAACATCCCTTGCTGGCCTAGTAGGAAAGTTCTTTTTATATGGGCAAATTCAGGCAGATCAAAAAAACCATTACTTAAGGCATTTTCGAGAAAATGTATTACATAAACATCAACTGAGAGGTTCTTATCACCCTGGTAAAAAACCAAGTCGTTCTTCCATACATGCGGCAGATTGGGACTAATAAACATTAAATCACCATCGAAAAAGTTTCCTATATGGTTCCCCATTAACCGGATGCCATGACTTTTTTGGACATAAATAATTTCATACTCCGGATGATAATGCAAGGGATAATTCATAAAAGGAATCATTTCTCTTTTTACTGCAATACAAGAAGCATAATTGGTCAGTACTTTTTCAAGTATAGGTTGCATATTTTTAAACTCCATTAATTACCTCTCCGGTAAGTATAAACTTTCACTTTGGAATACTTAATTGGATACTGGTATATTGTTCCTAAAAATGCAAATTTCAAATAATCCATGCAAATATAGTGACACAATTTGAAAAGGCAGTGGTTTTGTCGAGTATTAAGAGAATCTACATTTGACAAGTATCATATCTGCATGAAAAGAATAAAAACTGTACCGATTTACATGATATTTCTGGCCATGGGCCTGATTGATTCAGCAGGACCGATGGTTAGTCTTGCCAGAGAATCATTCAAGATATCTAATACCATGGCTTCTTTACTGCCCATGCTGGCTTATATCATGTATGGCTTGCTTTCAGTGCCTATTGGTCTTGTACAGGATAAAAAAGGAAAAAAATTCATTCTGAATTTAGGCCTTGCCATTGCGCTTACCGGGCTAACCATCCCAATATTATCCGGGATGCGTGGCCATATGATTGTTGATGGCACCTCCATGTTGCAATTTTATAAAATATTAGCGGCTATCCTTCTATTGGGAGCTGGTGGCTCTATCCTTCAGGTTGGAGGTAACCCCATCATACGCGATATTTCTAAAGAGGGTCATTATTCAAAAAACCTGTCTTTTGCTCAATCAATGATTACAGTGGGTTCATCCATGGGCTTTCTGCTACCCGTTTTTCTTCTTCATGCATTTGGGGTGGACTGGAGTATCTTATTTCCTGTATTCTTCTGTATTATTTTGGTCAGTTTTGCTGGTCTGAACACTATTAGAATCAAAGAAAAGAAAGAGGATGGTGACCATCATGCCTCTTTTAAATCCAGTTTCAGGTTACTTGGAAATGGTTATGTATTAGCGATGGTGATCGGTATTTTTATTTATTGCGGTGTCGAAATCTCAATGAGCGCAAATATTCCTCTTCTTTTAAAGGAAAAATTTTCAATTTCTGTTGATAAGATGGGCCTGTTAATTAGCTGGTCACTTTTTTACCTTCCCATATTGGTTGGCAGATTCCTGGGATCTCTCGTTTTATCCCGGATAGCACCCAAACGCTTACTGTTATTCACTGCTATCATGGCACTTAGCGGGGTCCTGTTGGTTTTTAGCGATTCATTTCCGGTAACATTGATTGGGATTTTTTTGGTTGGACTGGGTTTCGCAAATATTTTCCCATTAATATTCTCAATTACAGTGGATCGCATGCCTGAATATACCAATGAGCTTTCGGGATTGATGGTTTCTTCCATTGCAGGGGGGGCTTTTATCCCTCCTATAATGGGAATGGTGGCAGATGGAACAGCATCAATTCAAACAGCTTTCATAGTACCAGTTTTGTGTATAGTCTACCTGCTTTTCGTCGCAATAATGAATAATAAGAGTTACGCAAAATGAAAATGGATCAAATTAAGATGGCATTTGTGGGATTTGGTGAGATTAATTCACCTCAGCAGTTAATCAAAGAAAAATGTTCAGTTGCCCTTAAAGAATTAAAAACCTTGGGTTTTTCTATTGTAACAACAGAACATGTTACGGATGATCCTGCAGGTGAGGATGTAAAAAGGGCTTTAAATGATCTTTCCAGGGTCGATTTTGACCTGTTGGTAGTTTGTATTGCAGGTTGGATTCCCTCGCATGCCGTAATTTCAGTAACCAATGTATTTAGAAGTAAACCAATGATCCTTTGGGGGCTTGCAGGAGATATTGAAATGGAGCGCATTGTAACCGCAGCACCTCAAGCAGGAACTACTGCTCTTCGAAAAGTGTTTGAAGATCTTGGTTATAAATTCAAATTTATTTACAACATAATAGGTAAACCATCTCCACTTGACAGGATTAAAGATTTTTCTATTGCTGCTGCGGCTTTAAGATCTTTGGAAAGTACGAAAGTGGGTATGATGGGATTTCGCGACATGAAACTCTACAATACCCTTTATGAGGGGCTGTCTTTAAAGTCCAAAATAGGAACAGAAGTAGAATTTTTTGAAATACTGGAAATGCTTCAGTTGACTAAAATCATCGAATCCAGGGATATTAACGAAATTTTAGTAAAGATTAAAGAAGAGTGGAATTTTGATAAACCGGTTGATGAGGATTTCATACGGACAGGGATAACCTATTTCCTGGCGATTAAAAAGATTGTTGAAGACAATAGATTCGATGCAATATCTCTAAAGGATGTTGATGGGATGAAGAAGATTCTAAGTTTTCCACCGGCGATGATTTTCATGCTGCTCTCAGATGAGTTGAATATTTGTACTATCCCTGAAAATGATGTAATGGGTGCAGTCACACAGCTGGTTATTAAACATCTTACAGGGCAATGTGCTGCATATCTTGAATTTTATGAGTTTTTCGAAAACAGTGTTTTGTTGGGAGTGCCTGATTTTGTTCCTGCCGAAGTGGTAAATGGAAAAGTGAAAGTTACTCCTGCGGCATTTGGGAATAGCAGCGGAGGACTTCTAAATATCTCAAGCATGAAAACCGGAAGACTGACCATGGCTCGTTTGTCAAATATTGGGGACCGTTATACGATGCACATTTGTACTGGCGATGGGAAATTATTATCATGGGAGGAAGCCGGTTGGGATTCTCCGGCTCCCCAATTACCCAGCCTCGAAATTTTCCTGGACACACCGGTTGAAGAATTTGCCCAGAAGATCTCGGGACAACATTATATCATTGCATATGGAGATCATTTACAGATCTTACGTGATTTCTGTTATTTGAAGAATATCAAAATAGCATGATGAAGAAATATGATGCTGTTATAGCTGGATATCTTTGCGTCGACCTGGTTCCCCGATTTCAGAACAGTGAACAGGAAATCAGCCTTTCCAGCTTTTTTAAACCTGGAAGATTAATCGAAATTAACAGACTTGACTTTTCCATCGGGGGTATAGTGGCCAATACCGGTATTTCCATGAAAAAATTCAATAAAAGAATCTTTCTGAACGGATGGATCGGCGATGATATTATTGGAAAAATCGCCTGGGAATTGCTTGATAAGTATCAGCTCTCAGAAGGGATAAAAATCACTAAAAAGGATGGCACGGCGTGCGGAATTGTTATTGCACCCCAGGGTATTGACCGTATTTTTCTGGAATCATTGGGGTGCAGTAAAATCTTTGATATCGACGCTATCGATTTTGAGGCCATTTCAAAAAGCCGTTTATTCCACTTCGGCTATCCTCCATTGTTGAGGCAATTCTACCTTAAGGAGGGTGAACAGCTATTGACATTGTTTTCAAGGGTTAAAGAAATGGGTGTGGTTACTTCAATGGATTTTAGCCTGCCCGATGGCCAAAGTGAATCGGGGAAACAGGATTGGTTTCAAATTATGAAACAGGTCATGCCCTTTATAGACATTTTTGTCCCAAGCGTGGAAGAAGTATTACGAATTATGATGCCCGACGAGTATGATAAAATCCTTTCATCGGCAGGCAATTCAGAGATTATTGACCTGATACCGATCAGTATCATCAGAGAGATAGGAAAAAGAATCATTGAATCGGGCGTAAAAATATTGCTTATAAAAGCGGGTCATCGAGGTACCTACCTTATTACCGGCAACATTTGCCTGCTCAACAGGGAAAACAAATTGGGTTTATCTGAAAAAGAGTGGAACAACCGCGAGCTATGGTGCAATCCATATCAAATTGATCCGGATAAATTGGTAAATGCCCTTGGGGCAGGTGACACTGCTGTTGCTGCTTTTCTTGCAGCCATACTCAGTGGCAAAGAAGCCGAGGCTGCTTTGAAATATGCTGCAATTGCTGGTCGGAATAACCTGTATTGCAATGATATATATGAAGAGCTGAATGATTGGGAAAGCATGGATAAAGAGATGGAGAGCGAATTCATGGAATTATTCCATTTTGATTTAATACCTGACTAATAAACACTTGGCACCTATGACACGAGTATTATCAATACAAAAAGAATGGTGGAAAGAAAGCGCTAAAGGGATTCCTTCATTAATAACGGAAACACCCGGTCCAGCGTCGCAAAGGATGCATGCCAATACCAGTAGATATATGAAGGGGCTCAGCAGTCAGGTTAAACTCTTTCCTGTTTGCTTTGAAGAGGGTTCTGGTATTATGCTGAAGGATGTCGATGGGAACAGATACCTCGATTTCTCGTCTGGCATCTATGTGACATCATTGGGTCATTGCCATCCTAAAATTTCAGAAGCAGTTTCTTATTGGGCCAAGAAGCTAATGAATGCCCATGATTTTACTACTCCGGTTAAGGAGAAACTGATGGAAAAAATGGCAAATGTGCTTCCTGGTAAGCTAAACGCCATACAGTTATACTCTGATGGGACATCGGCTGTTGAAGCAGCTATCCGAGCCGCCCGCGCAATAAGTGGCAAACATGAGTTTATTTCAGCTTTTCGCGATTTTCACGGAAAGAGCCTGGGGGCGGTTAGTTGCGCACAAATGTATCGCGGCGAGACATATAGTTATGGACCTGCTCGTGCTTCTGGTTTCTACATGGTTCCGCGTCCTGATACATATCGCCCTCTCTGGACAAAACCGGATGGTACCATTGACACCGATGCATATATTCAGTTCTACAAAGATTTTATTAAAGAAGGAACGGTTGGTAATATAGCGGCTTTTGTATTAGAGCCTGTGCAGGGATGGGCAGGAAGTATTTTTGCGCCGGACGACTTCTTTCCCAAGCTGAAAAAGCTATGCGATCAGTATCATATCTTACTGTATGATGACGAAGTGCTGGCCGGAATGGGTCGTACGGGAGAATGGCTGGCAATTAATCATTATAAGGTTATCCCAGATATAGTAACTCTGGGAAAATCATTTGGTAACGGATTTCCGGTAACTGCCATGGTGGTAAGTGAAGCGAACGGGGATGCTCTTGAGAAGATCTCGGCTTCCTCAAGTTATGGCGGTAATCCCATGGCGTGTGCGGCTGCCCTGGCTTCAATCGAGGTAATTGAAGAAGAGGAGATTTTACAGAATGTCAATTCAGTGGGTGCATTTTTTATGAAACGCATGTTAAAAATGAAAGAGCAACACCCCATCATTGGTGATGTCAAAGGCAAGGGATTTTTGCTGGGCATAGAACTTGTCAAAGACAAAATTACCAAAGAACCATTTGATGAAGCAGGCAAATTGATTTATCAGAAAGCATTTAGAAGGGGATTAGCTTGGATTCCGGCCGGACACATTTTACGCATGTCTCCACCGCTTATCATGGATGAGAAATATGCAAATATAGGAATGGATATCATTGAAGAAGCTATCTCAGAAGTTGAAAAAGAATTTGGATATAAGTAATGAATCCTGAAAGAAAAAAAATCCGCTTTGGAATCATTGGACTGGGACTCATGGGGCGTGAATTCGCAAGTTCAGTTGCACGTTGGTGCCATTTTCTCGATCATGGCGACATTCCAGTAATTGCAGGAATTTGCAGCACAAATCAGGAAGAATGGGAGTGGTATCTTCATCATTTTCCTGAAATTGGTATAAAAACAACTGATTACAGGAAACTTCTGGCAAGTGAAGGAATCGATGCTGTTTATTGTGCTGTCCCCCATCACCTTCATGAACAAATGTATATCGATATCATTCATTCCGGCAAACATTTGTTGGGAGAAAAACCCTTCGGTATTGACAAGAAGGCCAATGAAAGTATTCTGAAGGCAATCAAGGAAAATCCAGGGATACTAGTACGGTGCAGTTCTGAATTTCCCTATTTTCCGGCTTGCCAGAAGCTGATCAAATGGCTGGATTCCGGAACATATGGACGCCTAATTGAAGTCAGAACCGGTTTTCATCATTCAAGCGATTTGGATCTCTCAAAACCCATCAACTGGAAACGGGAAGTTGAATTTAACGGGGAATATGGTTGTATGGGTGATTTAGGGATGCATACCCTACATATTCCATTGCGAATGGGATGGAAACCGTTGACTCTCTATGCTGACCTTCAGAAGATTGCGGAAACACGGCCCGATGGCAATGGGAAAGCGGTGCCATGTAAAACCTGGGACAATGCGGTACTTACCTGCAGATGCTTCGATCCGAGAACGAGTAAGGAATTTTCAATGGTTATTGAAACCAAAAGGATGGCTCCCGGAGCAACCAATAACTGGTTCATAGAGGTATATGGAACTGAGGGGTCTGCTAAGTTCTCGACGCACAACCCCAAGGCATTTGAGTATTTGATTACCAGCGGTAAGGAGCAGGGATGGACCAGCCTGGATATCGGTTCTCAATCGGCAATTCCCACGATCACAGGAGGTATTTTTGAATTTGGATTTTCTGATGCATTTCTGCAAATGATTGGCGCATTTATCCATGAACTGGTCGGTATAGGTTCAGCTCACCCATTCAGAAATGTTAATCCGGTAGAAACCCAATGGAGCCATGTACTTTTCACCGCTGCTCTTGAGTCCCACCATACCGGTAAGAGAATTGAACTGAAATCAATGACCAATGCTTTGGATTAAAGTTGTTTTAGATTGGCAATGGCTGCTTGAAAGGTTAATGAAATAATTTATATGCAATGGATGATCAACTAGGATTTAAAATAAAACGCGGAGATGAAAAATCTTTCGAATTGTTTTTTCGAATGAATTATATCCGGTTATGCACTTTTGCGAACAAATTTCTTAATGACCATGAAAAGTCGAAGGAGATTGTGCAGGATGCATTTGCCAAAATTTGGGAACGACGTGCAGAAATAAATCCCGGGAATTCTCTTAAATCATATATTTTCACAATAACCAAGAATCTTTGCATTAACTTATTACAAAAGGAGAAGATAGAGTCAAGATATGCCGATATTTACAGGTATGTCTATTTAAATAACATGTATTCTGTACAGGAATCTCTTATAGCCAAGGAGCTGGAAGACAGGATCATGATTTCACTTGGAAAAATACCCGTCGAATGCCGTAAAGTTTTTGAATTAAGCCGGTTTGAAGGGCTGAAGTATAAGGAAATTGCAACTGCTTTTAATATTTCTGTTAAAACTGTCGAGGCGCATATGTCCAAAGCACTTCGAATACTCAGGATCGAATTATATGAATACCTGCCCGGATCATCGGAACAATGGGGTTAAAGAAACATTTCCAAGGAAACTATGGAGAATCAAAGGAATTTTATAGTCGGATCTTATACTGAACCTATTGAGATTGCAGGTAATCAGATTCTGCAATGTAAAGGAAAAGGTCTTTATTCCATTATTCTGGATACGATCAGCGGGAAATTGACTATGGCAAACATTTTTGAAGGAGTTCGAAATCCATCCTACATCGCGATTAGTCCTGACGGAGAGATATTGTATTGTGTAAATGAGCTAAAAGAATTCCAGGGAATAGCAAGTGGATCGGTGAGTGCATTCAGGTTAAACCGGGAAAATGGGACTCTCCGGTATTTAAACAGTCAACCAAGCTATGGCACTGATCCTTGCCATCTGGTGGTCGATAACTCAGGAAGATTTCTGATTGTAGCAAACTATTCCTGCGGATTCATCAGCGTATTTCCGATCAAGGATAACGGATCCCTTGGTAAGGTTATACAAGTCATACAGCACAGGGGCTCAAGCATTCACCCAGTTAGACAACAAGGGCCCCATCCACATAGTATTATATTTGACCCTGAAGGGAGATTTGTATATATTACTGATCTGGGTCTGGATAAAGTGATGATTTATAGATTCCATAAACTTACTGGAAAGCTTATGAAGAACCGGCAATCCTCAATATCCACCCAGCCTGGTTCAGGCCCAAGACATATGATCATGCACCCGGAATCAAATCAGGCATACGTCATCAATGAGCTGAATTCAACCATCAGCGCCTATTTCAGAAACTCGGATACTGGAGAACTTCAGGAATTCCAGACAATTTCGACACTACCTGACGGATTTAAGGGAGATAACATTGGCGCTGCAATCAGGATCAGTTCAACGGGAAAGTATTTATTTGCTTCCAACAGAGGACATAATTCTCTAATATGCTATGTTATACACAAAGATGGCACATTAATCTACCAGGATCACACCAGTACAAAAGGTGAAATGCCAAGGGACTTCATCATTACCGAAGAAGATGACTTTCTGATCGTATCAAATCAAAATACGGACAATTTGAACTCATTCAAACTCGATATTCAGACTGGTCATCTTTCTCCTACAGGATATGAAATTAAGATTCCAAGCCCTGTTTGCATTCAAATTTGCCCTGTTTAAATGCTTCTATTATGATTGTCTATCTGATCTTCAAAAAATACCGGTTAAGCTTAATTACTGCGCAGGTGTACTTAACACTTCCTGTTTCTACTTGGCATAAGCAATACCAATTAGTACTTTATTTCCATAGGGTAATAGGGTGTTATTTTGTAGTATTTAGTGGACTATGTTTTATCGAAAGATGAGTATGATTTAGACAAAATGTGAATGAGATGAAAAGACGTTTGATATTACCGCTGATATTAATGGTTCTCCAGATGTTCGGCAGGGAAAATGCCCTTCTCAGCAATTGCAATATGGCTACTTCTGGCGATACGGTAAGAAACACCATACCCTATACGCTTCCCTGGGATGATATGCCTATTGATTTGTCTTTCGTCTATGATAAGGAGAAACCTGCAGGCAAGCACGGTTTCCTTAAGGTTGTGGATGACAAATTCATATTTGAAGATGGAACTGAAGCAAAGTTCTGGGGAACAAATTTCAATAGTGCACAGTGCTTTCCCTCGCATGAGCACAGCTCAAAGGTTGCGAAAAGGCTAGCGAAAATCGGAGTAAATATTGTTAGATTTCACCAAATGGATGCTGAGTGGTCAAGTCCAAATATATTTCAGTTTACAAAAGGTGAAAATTTAGCCAATACAATGAATCTTGATCCTGTTAGTCTGGACAGGCTTGATTATCTTATATATTCACTAAAAGCGGAAGGCATTTATGTGTATTTAGATCTGTTGACGTACAGGAGATTTAAATCAGGTGATGGCGTTGAAGTGGCACAGGAACTTGGAGATGCAGCAAAACCTTACAGTACCTTTAATAGAAGAATGATAGATCTGCAGAAAAAATACAACTATGATTTGTGGACGCATATAAATCCATACACGACTTTAGCCTATAAGGATGATCCGGCAATAGCACTTGCTGAGGTTACAAATGAATGTGACTTGCTATCCCAGAAGGTGACAATCGAACCCTACAGAGGTGAATTGGAAGAGCGTTACAGGGAGTGGGCTAATGAAAATGGAATAAAAGTCCAAAAGGGTAATGTTGAGTTCGTTCAGGATGAATTACCCATTCAGAATTTCCTGGTTGAAGTTACCAGGTCGTATTATCTTGAGATGATTCAGCATATGAGAGAAACTGGCGTAAAGATACCAATTGCAGGAACCAACTGGAGTAGAAACAGAGCGCATCTTTCTTCCCAGTTAGTAGCGGATTTCACTGACAGTCATGCATATTGGTATGGCTGGAATTGGAGCAAGGATGATAAATCTTTTCTAAATGAGTCAATGACGGGCAGTATTGACAATATGTTGCCATATCTTGCTTTTAACAGGGTAGGGGGTAAACCGTTTTTTGTATCGGAGTGGGACGATCCCTGGCCAAACGAATGGCGGGCTGAGAGCCCGCTTCTTTTGGCGGCTGTGGGATCAATGCAAGGATGGGGAGGATTTGCCATACATACATACAGGTATACCTTAGATGAAAATGTTGATATGATTGGAAAACCAATAACCTCCGACGCAATAGGAGGCGTTTATTACCGAGGAGGGGTATTCGATACTTTCAATGATCCAGCAAAGTTTGGATTATTCTATCATGCAGCCCTGATTCTTCGAAGAGGAGATGTTGGTACATCGGAGAAAACTACCAATATCTTGATTAGGGAACCATCCTCAGTTGGGTTTAATAATAGCCTCAAAGCACTGCAGCTTACCCCGGAAAAAGAGCGCATCGCAATGGTTTTGGATGATGCCACAGGTGATAAAGAAGAACTCATATATTCAGACATTCCGGTCCTAGATGTAGAGCAGGGAGAGGTTCTTTCAGATAACAAAGAGCTTTACCGGAATTTGAAGAAGAGAATTGGATGGATTGATACCCCTAATACCAAGGCGGTTTATGGTTTTGTGGGAAATGAGGAGGATATAAGATTAACTAATTTGAAAATCAAAGTTAAGACTGATTTTGCCACTGTTGCTATTAGTACTTTGACCGATGAACCAATTAATCGGTCATCTAACATGCTTCTGACTGCAGTCGGAAGAGCTGATAATACATACAGCAGGTACAATGAGGATCACACAAAACAGTTGGAGGTTGGTGAAGGCCCCATACAGGTTGAGATCATTGAAGCAATCATTGAAATTGAAACAGAAAGGAAAGATCTTCGGGTGATGTCTGTTAATCCCCAAGGATTTATAACAGGTTATATACCATCGGAATACTTTGATGGCAAATTCAGGTTTACCATTGGTCAAGAGTTCCAGTCAATGTATTATTTGATTCAAACCTATTAGATATACAGGCCGACAGATGATACAGGGCAAATAAATGATTCCATGGATCTGGATCAATGCTATTATTCGACCAGCAATTAACAAAATGAAATACACGGTGACAATGAAAAACAAAAACAAAATTATTTCGCTGCTGCTAATTATCACGACCATCTTTTCTGTTGCAAATTCACAATCATCGGAGTTGAAAATCGGCACTGCAGAAGCCGATATTACACCCGCCTTACCAGTTGCATTGGCCGGACAGATGCATCTGCGAATTGCCGAAACAGCGGAGACACCTTTATCGGCCAGTGTTATTGCCCTTGAATCAGCTGATAGCAACCATTCGACCGATGTTGCGATTATGGTCTCATGCGATCTTGTTTCTATCCCACGGGTATTTCTTATGATGGTCCGTGAAAAGGTGCAGGAAAAAATTCCGGAACTGGATGTAAACAAAATTGTCCTTAATGCAACCCATGCACATACAGCTCCGGTATTAGAGAATGACAGCAGTTTTTCGTTCAGGTATCAAATTCCGGAAGAAGGAGTCCTTCAGGTTGAAGAATACAGGGACTTCTTTGTTAGGAGTGTAAGCGAAGCGATTATTAAGGCCTGGAAAAATCGCAGCCCGGGGAGTGTTACCTGGGGGTTGAGCCATGCAGTTGTTGGTTATAGCCGCAGGCCTGTTTATATTGACGGATCAGCAAGAATGTACGGGAATACAAATACCCCCGAGTTTCTAAATTTTGAAGGGATGGAGGATCACGACGTGAATGTTCTCTTCTTCTGGAACAAGGATGGTAAACTCATTTCGACCGCAATTAATCTCAGTTGTCCTGCCCAGGAGGTTGAAAATCGGTATGCTGTGAATGCCGATTACTGGTATCCGGTGCGGGAGTGCTTAAAGGAACGCTTTGGCGAAGATCTGTGTGTACTGGGATGGACCAGTGCTGCAGGGGATATCTCAACAAGGCCATTATACCGAAAAGCTGCAGAAGACAGGATGGTCGAGCTGCGAAAGCTGACTCAGTTGGAAGAGATGGGCAGGCGTGTTGTTTTAGCTGTTGAAGAAGCGTATGAAACAGTAAAGGAAGAACGATATGCCAATGTTCAGTTAGTCCATAAGGTAGTAAAACTGGATTTACCGATGTGGCTGGTTACAGACGAAGAGTATGCATACTGTAAAGCGGAGATGGAAAAGACAATGTCGCAGATCGCTGCAGATCCGAAAGCAGCAGAACAGGTACTGGCATATATGACATGGAACAGAGATATTGTCCAGCGATACGAAAGCCAGAAGACAGACCCTTATCCTGAGTTTGAAACAGAGATACATGTATTGCGTCTAGGAGATGTTGCCATATGTACGAATGAATTTGAGCTTTATACAGACTTTGGTATCAGCATACAGGCACAGAGCAATGCATTGCAGACCTTTACCATCCAGCTGGCAGGGTCCGGAGCTTACCTGGCTACGGAAATAGCTGCCAGGCATGGTGGGTATGGTGCCATCATTCAAAGTTGTTCAGTAACACCTGAGGGAGGCCGGATGATGGTGAAACGGACGGTTGAACTTATCAATGAGATGTTTAAAAAATAATCGGATTGCCTCCATGTACACTAAAATTGGGCTTATCCTATTTTGTATTGAAATGGTGACAGGCGACTTGTCTGCACAAATGATTATTCCCCTGTACAATGATTCAATTCCAAACTCTTTACCATCTGATGTAAAGGAAATTACATTGAATATTGAGGGTCAATTCGGAGGAAATGAAAATATTTCAGTACCAACTCTGGAAGTATATCTGCCAGGTAAGGAGCAATCTGACCACACCGCTGTAATTATCTGTCCAGGTGGTGGTTACGGAATGGTGAATTACCTTCTGGAAGGAATAAATATAGCTAAAGTCTTTGTAAATCATGGAATAGCAGCATTCGTTCTGAAATACAGATTGCCTTCCGATTCTATCATGACTGATAAAACAATTGGACCCTTGCAGGATGCGCAACAAGCCATCAAACACGTGCGTCAGCAGGCACATGGTTGGGATATTGATGGGGATAAGATCGGAATTATGGGTTTTTCGGCTGGTGGTCACCTTGCCTCATCTGCAGGCACTCATTTTGATTCCTGTTTTATCTCCAATCCGGAAAAAATCAGTTTACGTCCTGATTTTATGATACTGGTTTATCCGGTTATTTCAATGACTGATCAGCTTACTCATCTTGATTCAAGAAAGAATTTGCTTGGGGTACATCCAACAGCTCAAAAAATAGAATTATTATCCAATGAGCTACATGTGTCCGATCAAACTCCTCCCACCTTTTTGACTCATGCAGGGGATGACAATGGAGTGGTTGTAGAGAACAGTCTCATCTTTTATGAAGCATTGAGACGGCACCATATCGAGACCGAAATGCATCTGTATCCAAGGGGGGGGCACGGTTTTGTTCTTTCTATGCCGAGCGAAGTGTGGATGCAGCCTTTGATCAAATGGATGAAAACCTTTCAATGATGACCTACATACCTTTGTATTATAAGTCTTAATACATACGACTATTAATGAAAAAAAATGAAACCCAAAATCTTAGTTATTACCATTTTATTGCTTCCGTTTCTAGGAAACTTTGCTCAAAAAACCCAAAATCTGGCATTAACACCTCCAATGGGATGGAACAGCTGGAATAGATTCAATTGCAGCATTAACGAAAAAATCGTCAGGGAAACGGCTGATGCGATGGTATCGACCGGTATGAGCAAGCTGGGATATGAATACATCGTTATTGACGATTGCTGGGCAATAGCACGTAATCAGGATGGTACGATAGTCGCTGATTCTTCAAAGTTCCCTTCAGGCATAAAGAATCTGGCCGATTATATACATTCCAAAGGGCTTAAGTTTGGATTATATTCCTGTGGCGGGATTTTGACCTGCAACTATCGTCCCGGCAGTCATGGTTATGAGGAAATTGATGCAAATACCTATGCAGAATGGGGAGTGGACTATTTAAAATACGACTGGTGCAATGCTGAAGGTTTTAACCCGGCAAAGGCTTACACAGATATGAGTGAAGCCCTCTCCAATTGCGGCAGACCAATTGTTTTTAGTATGTGTGAATTTGGAGATAGCCGCCCCTGGAAATGGGCCCGGAATGTTGGTCATCTTTGGCGTACTACCAGTGACATTCTGGACTGCTGGGATTGTAAGGAAGACTGGGGTGGATCCGGATGGACGGTGATTTTGGATAAGCAGGTGGGGCTCGAAAAATTTGCAGGGCCTGATCATTGGAATGACCCTGACATGCTTGAAGTTGGAAATGGAGGAATGAGAAGCAACGAATATATTGCCCACTTCAGCTTTTGGTGTTTACTGGCAGCACCGTTGATGGCCGGTAATGACCTGCGTTCCATGGATGATACAACGAAAATGATCCTGACAAATGAGAATGCGATTAAGGTCAATCAGGATAAGTTGGGAATACAGGGAAGCAAAGTTTTTGATGAAAGCGACTTCGAGGTATGGTCGAAAAAGCTATCCGGTAATGAAATGGCAATGATCTTCTTTAACCGGAATAAGGAAGAAAAAACATTTGACATTGATTGGAAAGAATTAGGAATCAGACAAAACAGTCAGATGTTTGACATCTGGGGAAATGCTGTAGCGGGAATTACAAAGAGTACTTCTCAATTGACGATTCCTGCTCATTCGGTCCTGTTTTATAGGCTTAAAAAATTATAACGGAATGACAGCACAATCCCTTCATTATAAAAAAGCAAGTTTGGTTATGCCCGGCGGGGTCAATTCTTCGACCCGTTTTAATAAGGCAATTCAAATGCCTTTTTACGTTTCCAAAGCAAAGGGAAGTAAGGTAACTGATCTGGACGGCAAAGATTACATTGATATGTGCTGTGCCCACGGGGCAGGATTACTTGGAAATGGTCACCCGGCAGTTGATGAAGCTTTAAGAACTGCCATCGATATAGGGTATGTGAACTCATTTGAGACTGTCTTTCATGAAGAACTGGCATCCTATGTTTGCAACACAGTTTCGTGTGCCGATAAAGTAAGATTTTGCTCTTCGGGTTCTGAAGCTACGCTTCATATGATCAGGGCTTGCAGGGCATATACCCGCAAGACTAAAATTATCAGGGTTGAAGGGCATTTTCATGGTTATCACGAGATGATCTATATTGGAGGGCATCCTCCAATAACTGACTTCCCCGGAAACAGGACCAAACCTTATATCGAATCTGAAGGAATACCGCAATCGATGGCTGAGTTGATAATCCCTATTCCCTTTAATGATAAAGAGTTTCTAATTCAAACCATAGAAAAGCATGCAGATGAGGTGGCCCTTCTGATCTTAGAACCAATAAATTTCAATTGCGCGGGTATCCGGGCTGATATTGATTATTTACAACTTGTCAGAAAACTTACCTATGAGAATAATATTGTCCTGTTCTTTGACGAAATACAGTCTGCATATAAAAAATCATTTCAGGCTGCCCAAAATGAATTTGATATCATTCCGGATGTAAGCACCATTGGAAAATCAATCGGTGGTGGCTTGCCCCTTTCAGGATTTTGTGGTAAAAAAGAGATAATGGACATGTATTCCCCACTGGGCAAAGTACAACACAGTGGCACATTTAACGCTCATCTGGTCCCTGTTCTGGCAGGACTTGCTTTTATGCATGAAGCATCAAAACCATATTTCTATACTGCACTTTATGAACTTGAAAAACAATTGCATACAGGATTGGACAAAATCATTAAGCTACATGATCTTAATGTGGTAGTTCCCAATTTTGGAGCCAGATTTAATATCCTGCTGGGTCGAAAAACTCCTGCAAGGAAATATGAAGAAACCTTTTGCCACGACAATCATCTCTTTCTTCAAATCTTAAAAGGTTGTTGGGAACGCGGAATTTATTTTCATGATTACGGAGGCGGGCCTGCTCATCACGGGTACAGTATACAGCACAATTCTGAGGATATTAGCATGGTTTTGAGTGTATTGGAAGATGTGTTGGTTGAGTTTAAGAACAAGTTAAAGATTAACAATCTATAAGTCTTCGACAGAATATATAAATTATTAAAACGAATTAAAATGACGGTTGAATTTTCAAACAAACATGTTCTTGTCACAGGTGGTGCCAGTGGTATTGGATTTGAAATTGCACGGCAATTTGGTCATGCGGGTGCTATGTTAACAATTTTAGATATTAACGAAACGACGCTGACGGAATCAAACAAAGAACTTCAAAAAATGGGCTGTCTTGTGAATCCATTTGTAGTGGATGTTTCAGACCAGAAGGCAGTTACGGATTGTATTGAAAAAGCAGAAGCCATTTCACCGGTTGATATTTTAATAAATAATGCAGGCATATGCCATGTTGCTCCCTTTCTGCAAATATCAAAAGAAGAATGGCTTCGGACACTGGATATTAACCTGACAGGTGCATTTTATGTAGCCCAGGTAGTGTGCCGGAATATGGCCAGGCGGAAAAGTGGTTCAGTAATTAACATGTCAAGTAAAAACGGATTGGATGGCGAATTCGGACATTCCCATTACAATTCATCAAAGGCTGGATTGGTATTACTGACCAAGACCATGGCCATTGAATTGGCACATCTGAATATTAACGTAAATGCGATTTGTCCGGGGTATATCCGCGGACCACTAAATTTTGGGGTGGATAGTGATGAATTTGTGGAAGAATTTTCTAAAAGATACATCCCTTTCAACAGAACAGGTTTAGTGACCGATGTTGCGCCAATATGTTTACTTCTTACCCATGAAATGTCGAGGTATATCACCGGCCAGACTTTTGTGATCGATGGAGGGCAACTTGCCGGTCAAAAAGCATTTGATTGGATGGTTTGCGGTGAATAGTCTGACAGATGCATAAAGAGAAATTGAAAATAACATGGCATTGGTAACAAATCAAAGGAAAGTCCAAAAACGGTTTCTGGTCGTATTAACGATGATAACTTTTTGGTTTGCAGGATCTTTTATGATGCAGGCTCAGAATACCACATCAAGTTGCATAATAGAGGTATCTTCACCTGGGGCCAGGGTTGCTGATATTGGCAGAGGACAGCAACTAGAGGAATTTAACCACCAGTTTCAGGGAGGTTTATATGCCCAGTTAATTCACAATCCTTCATTTGAGGAACTTTTAGATCCTTTAGCCCACTGGTCCCTGGTAAAAAACGGGTCTTCCGGTGGGTTTATATATTCCAATGATTCAGCAGACACAGAGATGCTGAACAGGTATCAGGAGCATTGCATAAAACTGAATATTTCTTCAGTGGCATCAGGGAGTGTTGGGATCGCAAACGAGGGTTATTGGGGGATCGCATTTAAAAACAATATAACCTACCGGCTCTCCCTCTGGGCAAAACGAGGTTCAAATTACAATGGAACGATCAAAATAAAACTGGAGAGTAACGAAGGTGTTGTTTACGCCCAGTCATCAGATTTTATGCTTACTACAGAGTGGAAACGTTTTACATTTGATCTTAAAACTGCTGGAATTCAGCATGTCACGGGTGACAATCGCCTGGCAATCTATGCATCAACCACAGGAGATGTTTACTTCGATGTAGTTACACTTATGCCACCAACCTGGAAGGATCGTCCGAATGGCCTACGGCCCGACCTGGCTGAAAAATTGGACGCTTTGAAGCTCAGATATATTCAATTTCCGGGTGGATGTGTAGCTGAGTCTGGCAGTATGGATACTTGCTGGAACTGGAAAAATTCAATTGGTCCTATTGAGCAAAGGCCAGGATCTACGCGAAACAGGTGGGAGTATAAAAATGATCTATATTTTGGGTTAGACGAAATATTGCAGATGTGCGAAGATTTAGGGGCTGAACCTGTCTATACTACCTCTGCCGGAATAAGTGAAGGTTTCTGGGATAAAAAGTGGTATGCTGTTTGTCCGCTTGATAGAATGCAACCAATCATAGACGATATATTGGATTTAATAGAATACTGTAATGGACCAATCTCCACAGAGTGGGGAGGTAAACGAGCTGCAAACGGTCATCCGAAGCCATATAATCTGACATACCTTGAAATAGGTAACGAAAACGGGTCCGAACAGGATGTCAACAACTATTCTGCACGATATGCCATGATAAGGGAGGCTGTTTTAGCTCGTTATCCGAACATGAAGTTTATGTTTAATGGTGTGTGCCACAGAAGAATACTCTCTCATACTTTCGGAAACGAGGTTGATTTTACCGATGAACATTTTTATAATATGGGTGATTTGGGTTTTGAAAAAGATTTATCAGGTTTATATAACAGATTTGATACCATCGATCCTGGCTGCAAAAAGATATGCATTGCGGAATATGCATCCTCTTCACTGGGACACGTGGGCAATATCATTGGTAATTTTGGAGATGCCATTGGAGATGCTATTTTCAATCTGGGATGTGAAAGAAATTCAGAGAGAATGTGGTGGACTGGATTTGGAAATTACTCCAGTATAATCAACCAATGTGTATTCGGACCTTGTACAGTCTGGAATGATGCGGTAACAAGCTTTGCAACACCTTCTTATTATGTGCGAAAAATGTTGTTCTCCGATAATCAGGGGACCTTTGTTTTGCCTTTTACTCAAAATTCAGCCCATTGTTACTGGTCAGCTTCCATTGATTGTGAGAACGGAAAAAACGATATACTCCTGAAGGTTGCAAACAACTCTGGCACACCCGAAACCCTAAATATTGTACTTGATGGAGTGAGAAAGGTCGATCCCGTGGGCCATTTAACCATGCTGGCAGATAGCCTGGAAGCGGAGAATTCAATCAGCAATCCAAGCAAAGTAGTTCCATCCTCAGGCACATTTGTTGCCGGTAGCAGTTTTCAATATTGTTTCCCGGCTTATTCGGTCAGCGTCTTAAGGATTGAAAGGAAAAAATAATTATATGAATGCAATTTCTGGGATGGTAATTTCCAATTGAATGTAGCCTTCCCTGTCAGTAAGGGTATAACGGAGTTTTCTTGTACTAAATAGTGTATTATACTTTATTCTTCGCTGCATTTTGCAAACATTTATTTTGGCTCCTGTGAATTTCCAGCGCTAGAGAACATATTAAAATGTGTATTAATAAGAATCAAAAAGTCAATATAATTTAAATAAAAATATATGAAACCTATTTTTTTTGTTTTTGTTAGCCTGTTTTCATCGCTTCTATATTCACAGAAATTTGAGGACTTGGCAAAAACCCCTCCAATGGGTTGGAGTAGTTGGAATTGGTTCGGATGTGATATCAATGAAGAGATAGTTAGATCAATTGCCGATGCTTTGGTCAGTTCAGGAATGAAAGATGCCGGATATGAGTATATTAATATTGATGATTGCTGGCAGGCAGATCAGAGAGATGAATCAGGAAATATCATGGCCAGTTCAGATAAATTTCCTTCCGGTATCAAAAGCCTGGTTGATTATGTTCATAGTAAAGGACTTAAATTAGGTATATATTCCTGTGCAGGGATTACAACCTGCGGAGGGTTCCCCGGATCCAGAGGTTATGAATTCCAGGATGCCAGAACTTATGCATCATGGGGAATAGATTATATAAAGTACGACTTTTGCAATACCTCCACTCAGGATGCCGAGGCTTCTTATAAACTTATGAGTCAGGCGATTAGAGAAGCAGGTCGCCCTATGGTTTTTAGTATTTGCGAGTGGGGTGGATCAGAACCCTGGAAATGGGCGAAGAATGTCGGACATTTGTGGCGGACTACGACAGATATTGTGGATTGTTGGGACTGCACCAGAAGTTGGGGAGGGGAAGGATGGCTAAACCTACTGGATAAGCAGAGAAAGCTTTATAGTTATGCGGGACCTGGCCATTGGAACGATCCGGATATGCTTGAGGTAGGGAACGGAAATATGACGGACACTGAATACAGGGCTCATTTTTCTTTATGGTGCATGCTGGCTGCTCCCTTAATCACCGGAAACGATTTACGTAACATGTCCCAGGAGACCGTAGATATACTTACAAACCGCGAGGTAATTGCAATTGATCAGGATACTCTGGGTCTGCAAGGTTTTATAGCATACAGAGACAGTAATCTTGAGATATGGATGAAAAAACTCAGCGGAGATAATATTGCAGTCTGCTTCTTTAACAGGAGTGAAAATAATATTCCTCTGAGAATAAACTGGCAAACATTCTGGGGACATGAAGGTATTTATGGCAACGGACTTTATCAGGTTAAGTTTGATAAAAATTACCAGATTTATGACCTTTGGAATAAGAAATATATCGGAACAACTGCAGATATCTTTCAGTCTGATCTGGAAAGACATTCTGTTATTCTTTTGAGACTAGAAGGGCGTTAAATATTTGAATAATATTTGTCATGATATTAAAAGAAAAATCCGGGAAAGCCCGATTCACTTGATAGAAAATATAATCTTACGCTTTTATATAAATTATTAAGTAATGAGAAGACAAAAAGTTCCTTTGGCTATTTTCCTTTTCCTGCTGGGTTTTAAAGGCTTTTTGTTTGCCCAGGAAGAACAGCAACTTGTCAAATTGAGAGTACAGGTTATCGAAGAAGATACCCGTCAAATTACCCCTGTAATGGTTTGTATCAGCAGTGTTGAAGATGGCCAGGTGCGTGTGCCCCCATTAGGTTTAGTCGCGGAGTCGCCATCTGGAACAAGTTTGTTTTTTAGTGGCATCGAATTTAATGAAGATAAAAACTGGATAGGCCCTGTACGCAAGATGAATGGCATTAGTAATAATAATGATGACCGTTGTTTTGCGTATGGTCTTTTACCTTCTATTCCATACTGGAGCGAACCAGTGATGTACCAAACTTCAGGGGAATTTACAATTAATTTGGCTCCGGGGAAATGGCGGATTAGTATGGAACATGGCAACGAGTATATTCCTTTAAACGAAGAATTTATTCTGACAAATAAGAAAAAAGAATTAACAAAAACCTTTATACTGAAGAGGTGGATTGATCTTCCACAAAGGGGTTGGTATTCTGGTGATGTGCATGTACATCACCCCACGAACAAGCCCGAGTTTAAATCATTTTTATTAGAATATGCCAAAGCTGAAGATGTCCACCTTGTTAATTTACTTGAGATGGGAGATCATCGCGGTACATATTTCAAACAGGAAGGTTTCGGAGAAAAATTCAGAACAAGGCAGGGGGATATATGCCTTGTTTCAGGCCAAGAAGAACCCCGCAGCACCTATGGCCATATTATCGGGCTAAATATTAACCAGCTTGCACGAGATACCACAAGATATAACTATTACGACCTTATTTTTAAAAAGCTCCATGAGCAAACCGGAGCTATTGTTGGCTTTGCACATTTTTCCTGGAATGGCTGCGACCTGCCGATGGGGTTCCCATGGTATGTTACCACTCAGGAAATTGATTTTGTTGAATTGCTTCAGTTTTCAAGGATCAATACCTCAGATTATTATGATTACCTGAATCTCGGGTTTAGGCTAACAGCAGCTGCAGGTTCTGATGTTCCCTGGGGATCTACGATAGGTGAGGTGCGTACCTTTGTATATACCGGGGATGAATTTTCTGCAGATACATGGTTTGATGGATTGAAATCAGGCCATACATTTGTTTCTAATGGCCCTGCATTATTTCTTGAAATTGATGGTAAACTTCCCGGATCGGAAATAGTAAAACAGAGCGGGTCAACATCAGAGCTGGTTTTAAGAGCGATTTCTAATCCAGGTATTGGAAACATTAGCCGTGTTGCCATCTATCAAAATGATGGACTTTTAATTGAAAAGAAAAATCCTGAAAAGCTCGATTCGATCGATATAAGGATTAATCTTAATCCCATAAAAAGCCAGTGGATTGCTGCTGCCGTATATTGTGACAATGGTGCTGTTGCTCATACTACTCCCATATACATTGTTGTTGACGGTCACCCAACCTGGGATGCGAAAACTGCCCCAAATATCATATACAGAAATTTAGGAGCAATTAAATTGTTGGAAGATTTTGAGAAATCAAAATTATACACTGATGAGGGTATACAAAAACGATTGAGTATAGCCCGTGAATATTACGAGAATTTATTATTGGAAATAGATGCTGAACAATAATTTTTAAACGAATACAGCTATGAAGAAAATAGGAATCCTATCAGCAGGCATTTGGTCATTTATGTTATTGTGCCTTCTTTTCATGAACCAGTGCAGCCTTGACGAGAGTTCCGTTTACAGGAATATTAGGGTTCACGCCGATCAGGTTAAAATAATCAATACTCATGAACATCAGCGAACCCCTGAACAAATAGGTAATTTTAATTTCTGTTTTTACCATTTGATGGCTGTGAGTTACCTGGCAGCAGATTTGAATTCCGCTGGTGTTGGCGGGAGGGGAGGTGACTTGAAACTGATAGATTCGCTCAGTCTCGATGAATGTTGGAATATATACGGAGAAGCCTTGGATTATTCGCGGGGTACCAGTTATTACAGCCATTTTGTGAAAGGATTCCAGAAATTGTATGGATTCAATGAACCCTATTTTACCAAAGACAACATAGCAGAGTTATCTGCCCGGATCGGGCAGAATTATAAGAATTATGAACTTTGGTTTAAAGAGGCGTTCAACATGGCAGGGTATGAGTTGATTTTTCTGGACCAATGGTGGGACAATTCTAATACAGAAATCGATAACGAATATTTTGCACTTGTTCTCAATGTTCATCCCTTAATATTCGGGTGGAAGGAGAAAAAAGAGAATAGTCTGGATGATTATCTTGCACAATGCGATCAACACTTTAAAAAGTTTACAGAACAAAAGGTTGTCAGCGTGAAGAATGCCGTGACCTATGTGCGAACACTTTATTTTGAAGATGTGTCCTATGAAGAAGCCCGGTCTCTATATGACAAACCTCTAAACCAGCTTAGCCCCGCAGAAGATAAAAAGCTTCAGGATTTCATGTTTCACTGGATTATTGAGAAATCAATCCAATGCGATCTGCCCATTCAGATCCATACAGGTTATCTGGCCGGGAATGGGGGTGTCCTGGACAATGGCCAGCCAACCAAACTTAACAACCTTTTTTTGAAGTATCCTGGGGCCCGGTTTGTTCTTTTTCATGGGGGATTTCCGTGGACAGGCGAATTCGTTGCATTGGCGAAAATGTATCCGAATGTATATCTCGACCTTGTATGGCTTCCTCAGATCTCCCGTGAAAGGGCTGTAAGCACACTTGATGAAATGTTCGATTGTGTACCCTACAACAAAATTTTCTGGGGTGGTGACTGTCATTTGATAGAAGAATCGATCGGATCTTTGGAATTTGGTAAGGACGTAGTGTCAGAAGTATTGGCAAAAAGGGTGAATAGGGGTTTATTGACTGAAGATGTTGCATTTGAAATTATCGACAGGATATTCAGGGAAAATGCAATAGAGGTCTTTAAACTGAAGGAGAAGTTAGGGAGGGAGTTTCAATGACCTGAAAATAAATTTCGGAGTTAATATTGGTACGAATAATTAGCTACATGCATCACCTAACTTCAGTTAGTATAGGACGACATCATTAATACATTCTCCATGATGAAAACTATTTTTCAAATTTTGCAGATCGCTGCCTTATTCCTGATAACTTCTTCTCTAAATTCCCAAACATCTGATGCATCTAACCATAATAAACATCAGGCCATTCAATACATTGATTCAATTGCAGGGGACTTGACCGGATTAAGTGACAGTATATGGTCCTTTGCAGAGATTGGCCTGGAAGAATATAAATCATCCAGGTGTATTTCTGATTATGCTGAAAGAGGAGGTTTCATTGTTGAACGCGAAATATCCGGAATGCCAACTGCCTTTATAGCTTCTTATGGGCAAGGTAAGCCCATTATTGGTGTTTTTAGTGAATATGATGCACTCCCGGGATTATCGCAAAAAGCAATTTCAAAAAAGGAGGCTTTCACTGAGGGTGCTCCTGGGCATGGATGTGGACATAATCTAATAGGCACTGGAGGTTTGGGAGCTGCAATGGCTATTAAAGATATGATGGAAAAAGGATTAATTCATGGGACTATTCGACTTTATGGAACTCCTGCCGAGGAAAACCAGGGAGGCAAAAAATACATGCTCCGGGATGGCAGATTTAGCGATCTTGATGTATGCCTGGACTGGCATCCTTCTGACAGAATAAAATCAATTGTCATGAATACCCAGGGTATTTTGGACTTCACATTCAAGTTTAAAGGAGTGGCAGCTCATGCCGGATTGGCACCATGGGAAGGCAGAAGTGCACTCGATGGTGTCGAATCCTTTCTTGATGGGATCAACTTATTGCGCGAACACGTAAAACCCACTGTAAGGATCCATTATGTGATTACCAAAGGCGGAGAAGTTCCTAACGTAGTACCAGAAAATGCTGAAGTCTGGTTATGGGTGCGTGATATTGAAATGGAAAATTTATTCGAAATTGGTGAAAGAGTGAAGGAGATTGCCAAAGGCGCCGCAATTATTGCAGGTGTGGAATATGAAGTTGTTTTAAATAGCGGAGTTTATAACACTCTGAAAAACAAGAAAGGAGCTGAGGTCCTTCAATCAAATATTGAATTGTTAGGACCCATTAAATATACAGAAAAAGAGACTGAATTTGCTCAAAAGATTCAGGAAGCATCAGGCTTTGAAAAAACAGGTTTGTCGGATAAAGTCCTTTCGATGGCAGAAGCATTAAATGATCCTCAGTCCTTTGCCAGCGATGTTGGAGATGTGAGTTGGAATGTACCTGAGATCAGCTTAAAAACCATCACTGTACCTGAAAACATTCCCTTGCACACCTGGGGGGTGGTTGCTTGTGGTGGAATGTCGATCGGACATAAGGGGATGATCTATTCATCAAAGGCGTTGGCATTAACCATGATTGATCTGTTTGAGAATCCTGATTTAATATCAGAAATTAAACAAGAGTTTACGGAACGAAAAGGTTCACAGGTATATACTCCCATATTACATGATGGGCCTCCCCCATTGCCAGAGATGAAGAAACAGGGAAAGTAAACCTGCAATTTTCTAAGGCTAACTTGTGATCAGGGACGTGATCCGGGCAAAGTTTAAAAGGAAGAATAAGAGGGTATTGTAAATCCTTAAAATCAAACCTGTTTCAACGACTCCTCCAGAATATATCCAACTGTCGGAATTGTTTTTATGCGCACATCGGGATCTGATTTGAGGTAGCCTCGCAGTTTTGAAATGAAGACATCTAAACTACGGCCTGTAAAATAGTCTGATCCTCCCCAGACTTCTATCATTATCTCCTCCCGCCTGACCAATTTGTTTTTACTTTGAGCCAGTTGTTTCAGTATTTTACACTCTTTGTAGGTGAGCCGCTGCCTTTTTTTATACTGAATTAATTCCTGCTTATCTGAATAAAATTCAAAAGAGCCGATTTTCATCAGATGGGTAAGGTTTTTATCAGTTCCGGAAGGTTGTGATTTTCTTCGGTTCAAAACAGCTTTAATCCTGCAAAGGAGCTCCTCTTCATCAAAGGGTTTTGTGATATAGTCATCCACTCCAAAATCGAAGCCTTTGATCTTATCCTCTTTTAAAGACCTTGCCGATAGAATGAGTATTGGAATCTCTGAATTGAGACTTTTTATCGCTTTAACCAATGAGAATCCATCCAGTTTCGGGAGCATAATATCAATAATACAGATATCAAATGAACCAAGCTGGAAACCTTTAAGCCCAGCCTCGCCATCGATATATAGCTTGACATCAAAACCATTACTCTCAAAGTATTCCACAAGGAGGAATCCGAGATTAACATCATCCTCAACCAGAAGAATTCTTGGTTTGTTGTTTTCCTGAATCATTCTCTTACTTTTCTGGGCCACTCCACAACAAAGCGACTGCCTTTATTGGGACTGCTAAAAACCTTTACACTTCCATTAAGTTGTTCTGCAATCTGTTTGACATGAAACAGACCGATTCCGAATCCTTTGCTATCGTATTTATCCCCTTTTGGTACGCGGTAGTATTGCTCAAATATTCTACCCTGATATCTCTTTGGAATCCCAATACCCTTGTCAGCAACCTCCAGGGAGAATAGAGGAACAGATGCGACCAGGCGGACGGTAATATCGGGTTTATTTCCGGAGTATTTAAGGGCATTCTCGAGGAGATTGCTCAAAATGATATGTATCAGATCTTCCTGGCAGTAACAGTCAAAATTATCTCCCTGAATTACGGTGCTCAATTGGCCCTCCCTCTCTTTTACCTGGTCCTCATAAATGGTAACAACAGCATTTACGATGGTTTGTATGTTAACCGGATCCACCTCAACACTGTCCACACTGGTTCTTCCGAATGAGCTTAATACATTCTCAAGCCTTTCATTCAGTTTCGTTTGTTCTGTTTTTATTATATGAGTTAGGGAGCTTAGTTTATGGTCACTCTTTACGATATCATTCTTAGCAACCAAACTGGTTGCAAACGAAATATTGGTAAGGGGAGTTTTGAATTCATGAGCCATATTATTGACAAAATACTTAATATGCCGGGTGAATTCTTTCTCTCTTTGATAGAACCGGAATATCATGAGAAATGAAACCATTAGCAGGACTATTAAAATGATGGAGCTGATAAATGTATTTCCCATCTGGGCCAAAATGAAATTGTGTTTTTCAGGAAAATTTATCAGCAGTTCATAGCCAGAGTCCTTCAGACCTTCAGCAAGGTTGGCTGACACTGTTTTTCCTCTTTTTTCTCCTGTATAATTATCTAAGTTGACATTGACAATTCCATATTCATAATCCAAATTAATTCCATGATTGGAAAGATCATGCTCTATTAACGAATCAAGATCAAAAGCCTCATTTATTGATCTTAACAATAGGTTGCACGAACCGGGGGTTTTATTGGGGGAAGGACAATCTTTTATGGCCAGTGTATTCTTCTCGATACTTATTAGGGCCTGTTTTACATTCTTATCGAATTCCTCCTGTTGATGATTTGCTTCCCTTAAAACCCATCTCATCTGAATTCCAATTAAGGCGAACATTAAAGAGAATGCTAACAGTAACAAAATCAGCTGAATCCGGGAATTTCTCATGGCATTAAAAGTACGAAGCTTTTTTTTACAAGCGACAATCTTAACATCTTCATAACATTATATAACCTTGCTATAACCTGTATTAACCCTCTGCTAACGTAAATAATTAATCAACAACCATATATTTGTTGAGTCATTAATGATAAAACAGCAATATTATGAAAAAGAGAATAATCCTGTTATCCTGCTTCCTCCTACTTTCCTTTTTTATGGTAAACATTGTAGTTGCCCAGGAAAAAACCCCGGAAACAAGTAAGGCCAAAACTGAGATGGACAGGAAGGAGGTCCCCACCAAGTGTGCATCATGTCCCTCTTTGGCTAAATGTAACAGTGAAGCTGCGGTCAAAGCGAAAAACCAAAACGGAAAGGAACTGGAAGGGAAGGAGGAAAAGCCTGCAACGACTAATGAGAAAAAAAAGACAAAAGAAAAATAAATCTCCATTCTCCACAGTCTAAGAATTAGGGAGGGTGCCTCAAATGGGTCACCCTTTTTGGTTGGGATATATCCACACTTTACGGATGAAAAAGGTAAAAACTAACCCATACCGCTTAGCTACTCAAATTCTTATCATTGGATTAATCGTCTCGGCAGGCATCAGAACGATTATCAGCAAACAATACATTGCCGATTTTGAAGCCTTTTGCCCCTTGGGTGGAATACAGGCATATGCAAGTTTTTTGCTGAACCATTCACTGGCATGCAACATGACCAACCTGCAAATTAGCATGGGCCTCATGCTGGTTATTGCAGTGGTTTTTTTTAGTAAACTTTTTTGTTCGGTGATTTGTCCTGTCGGATCAGTTTCAGAATGGATTGGAAAGCTGGGGGACAAATGGAAATTAAGAAGGAATATTTCGGGATTGCCAGACAAGATTCTCCGCTCTCTGAAGTATATTTTGCTATTTATTACTTTTTACTTTTCAGTCACCAGAAGTGAGTTGTTCTGTAAATGGTTTTGTCCATATTTTTCTGTCACTTCAGGATTTCATCCGGATGTTAATATCCTAATGGCCACCATTGTGCTGGTGGTTGTTATATTCGGATCTGTCTTCTTTCGACTTTTCTGGTGCAGATACCTCTGTCCGATAAATGCTTTATCGAACCTATTATCCTTCTTCAGGAACAGGCCATCACCCTTTTTTAAAATTGTACGTAATTCCTCTAATTGTACCGGGTGTAAACTTTGTTCAAAAGCATGCCCACATCTAATCCCGGTGTCCTCAACGCATAAGGTCAGAAATATGGATTGTCATTTATGCGGTGACTGCATCCAGGTTTGTCCTGAAAAGGGGACCTTATCCATAAACAGGTCCGGAAAGAAATGGCTGCCTGTACTCGCCGTTTTTATTCTGGTCGGCTCAGGAATCCTGTTCAGCCGATCTTTTGAGCTGCCAACTATTTTTGAGCAATGGGCTGGTAAAGAGGAAATGCAGGAAATGAGCACTTATACAATATCCGGCCTAAAGTCAATAACATGCTATGGAAGCTCATTTTCATTTGCCAGCCATATGTATGATATGGAGGGAATATATGGAGTTGCCACATACCTGAAGGGTCAGCGTGCGAAGATCTGGTATGATGCCGTTAAAGCTGACTCTGCCGGCATCAGAGAATGGATTTTTTCCCCGGCAGTTATTTCCATCCGGAATCTTCCTCATGATGTATCATACATAACATGTTATTCCCTCAAAGTGGATAATTTTCTTGATCCGATCGATGGCGATTTGCTTGCTTCTATACTGGCTGAAGATCCAGACATTTACGGTTTGTCGACTGAATTTGCCTGCCCGGTAAAGGTTTCAGTTTATTGTGATGGTGATGGTAATTTGTATCCCGATAAACTTAAAATAATGGTGGAGGAGAGTGGTGAGAAAGCCAGATCACATAAGGAAAGGGCACAAAAGCAACACTATGAAGTCAGGGAGATCGAAAGCCAACCGGAAATCCTGAGCAGGGTTGAATATTTTAAAATAATGGAGATTTCTGATTAAAGATATGGATGGTTCAATACTTTTTAATGTTGAAAATTTCATGCCTGTCAAAATCTCTCCAGTATCCGATCGCCAGTTTTTCGATAAAGAGCCAGTAGGCATCGGTAAGCAAACCATATTCCTCAATTCCATGCCTGATATCATTGGCCATCTGACTTGCAATTTCAGGGTTCAGTGAGATGTTTACTTTTTGATTATTGAATTCAAATATGGCCGATGGAACAGGGGAGATGCTGTCAGAAACAGTAATCAGTCCCTGCCCTATGGTTGCGCCGGAACTGATTTGAACGCCATCGTTAAAACAACTTAGCGGAGGCTCTGACCCGGCAAAAGTGGTAACAATCAGATTATTGACGCCCACATTAAAATACTCCATTGCCCTGATGCCCATTTTTGCACCTATGATCGAATAGATCCCGGTATGGCCATGTATCTCATTGGTCATGGCAATGGCTTTCCATTCAATGGGTCCGAAATTTTCAATTGTTGAATTCAATATTTTCGCATATTCGGGTTTGTATAAAGCCGGTTCGACGGGGAAATTTTTAAATACGCGGTTATTTGCAACGTTTGCCGATTCCAACAACAGGGAGATCGCTTCATAAACATAAGGATCGGGTATACTATGATTCAATGTTACATATCTTACTTTTTCTTTTGTCTCAGTTTCAAACAGGATGGGGACCGTAAGATAAACAGGTACCAGATCGTCCCATAATTGCAGATGTAACTGGTTTATTCTTTCTTCAACTACGGGCTGGGTATGAACAATCCCGATCTGCCTGGCATATACAGACTTTGAACCCATGATGCCTGCCAGGTAATCCTCGTTGACAACCAATCGATCAGAGTCGTTGGAAACCACATCGAGCTGAATACCTGTTTGCCTGATAAACTCATAGCTCTCCCCGGAAACTGAATAATTATAACCCTTTGTAATATCGTGGTGATTGTACCAGATGATCCGTTCTATTTTCCCAGAAATACCAGGACTCTCCCTGATCCAGTCGGCATAGGTTTTTAGAGACCCCAAAGCTATCAATGTGATTGGATGGAGGTAATTTTCAGTGGTCCTCCCAAGCAGATTCGTTGCATTTTCTCTGAAATCTGTATTTTGATCTTTTGTCTCATCTGCCCATGTGATATTTTGAGCAAAGGCCGACCATTTTGGGAGTTCCAGATCTGACTTTTCGCCAATCCCGACCGGAATTCCCTCATGATGAAATGCCGAAAGCAATGACTTCACTTTTACACAGACCGAATCGGGCAAAAGAGTTCCCTGTGAACAGGTAATGGCCAATACCCGGATATCGTTCTGGGAAAGCAGCATGGATATCGAGCGCATGTCGTCAAGTGCCCCATCGGTATCGATGACAACATGAAATTTAGGTTTTCCGGAATGAGCCGGTAACTGGCTGAAAATGATTCCGGCCAAAAGGAGGCTTCCAATCATTCTTTTTATCATCTGCACCGGCTTTAATAGGATTTATAAACTGCTAAATAAGCGCTTTTTTTTTGAGTTTCGCTCTTTTATATAACTCGAACCATGTGATGCTGAACAGGCCGGCCAGTCCGGCCAGCACAGCCTCACCCAGGCCCACTTTTTCAAACTGGAAAAGGTCCAGCAGAAACGGTATGCTCAGGATAAGAACGAGGAAGAAGGCTGCACCTCCCACGACCCATTTCACAGACTTGTTTGGTGTAATCAGGATCCTGAAAATATGGTTGGTCCAGGACCGGTTGGAAAGGATTACTGCAATGTTTGAAGCGATCAGTGTCACAAATGTCAGCGTTCTGATGGCTTCTTCACTGTGACCCGTTTTAAGTGCAGTCAGATAGACCAGCATGCTGATCACCAGGATCCCGACCCCCTGCATACAGCTTAAAAATATCTTCCTTGCACCAAAAAAGGGTTCATCAATGGCTTTTGGGGGCCTGGTCATCACATTTTTTTCCTCTTTCTCAGCCTCGAAAATAATGGAACATGCGGGATCAATGATCAGTTCAAGAAAAACTATATGAACAGGCCAGAGGATCAGGGGAAGATCTGCAAAAAAGACCGGGATCAGGGATAATCCTGCGATGGGAACATGTATGGCAAAGATATATCCCAGGGCTTTCTGAAGATTGTCAAATATTTTCCGCCCCATTTTCACCGCCCCCACAATGGAAGAGAAGTTATCATCCATCAGTACCAGAGAAGAGGCCTCCCTGGCCACATCGGTTCCCTTTTCCCCCATGGCGACTCCAATATTGGAGGCCTTCAGTGCCGGTGCATCATTCACCCCGTCGCCGGTCATCGCAACTACCTCCCCGTTACGTTTAAGGGCATTGACAATTTTCAGCTTCTGCTCCGGTACCACACGGGCAAAAATATTCACCTCCCTGATGCGTTCGGCAAGCTCCTCTTCACTCATTTCCTGCAATTCGGGGCCAGCAATAAACTGGTCGGGATTTTTTAATCCGATCTCTTTACCAATATTGATCGCAGTTACAGGATAATCCCCTGTGATCATAATTACGCGGATACCAGCCCTGTAACATTCGCTGATTGCCCCCGGGACACTTTCCCTGATCGGATCGGAGAGACCGATCAATCCAACGAATTCGAAATCAAAATCATGCTGCCCGGGAGGTAAACTCCCGGGAACCAGGTTTGCCCTTGCCACACCCAGTACCCTCAACCCGGATGAGGCCATCTTTTCAACTGCCTCTAAATAGCCGGTTGTTTTGAGATGATCGAGGTGGCAAAGGTCAAAAATAGCCTCGGGCGCACCTTTAGCGGCGATGACACGTTTTTCCGAGCCGGTTGCAGAAAAGACCCTGGACATGGCCAGGAGATTTCTTGACAAGGGATACTCCTTTTCCATGATCCAGTCGGTATGTATGTGTTCCGTATTGTTCAGCTGCTGATCACCCATATCGGTAATCGCCTTTTCCATCGGATCGAACGGATTCACCTGGCTCGATAGAATCCCATACTCAATGATTTCATGGAATGGCTCAGGAAAATGACTTGCAGTCCCGACCTCGTGAAAACCCGATCCGTTGAACAGCCGGGTTACTGTCATCTTGTTCCATGTGAGCGTTCCTGTCTTATCTGTGCAAAGAACTGTCGAAGATCCAAGGGTCTCGATGGCAGCCGGTTTACGGGTCAGTACATTCCTCTTTGACATCCTCCAGGCACCAAGGGCAAGAAAAATGGTTAATACGACCGGGAACTCCTCCGGCAGCATCGCCATGGCAAGTGTAATCCCGGCCAGGAATCCCTTCAGCAGATCTCCCCTTGTAACTGTATACACTGCAATGACGACCAGGCACAATACTACTCCTATGATTGCAAGCCGCCTGACCAGGACACCCATCTCCTTCTTCAGCCTGGTGGGTTCCTCCTTCACTGATTCAATCGCTTTCCCTATCTTTCCGATCTCTGTTTTCATGCCTGTGGCAGTTACCCTGATGATCCCGTTCCCCTGTACAATCATCGAACCGGAGAAAACACCCGGAATATCGTCCCCGCCCGGGATAAAGGATCCCTCTCCCTCTTCCCATTCTCTTTTGCGCACAGGGACCGATTCTCCGGTGAGCAAAGACTCATCGGCCATCAGGTTCACCCCGTTGAGAACAATCCCGTCGGCCGGGACCCTGTCGCCCTCCTGCAATACAATGATATCGCCGGTTACCACCTCGCGTCCGGCAATCCTTTTACTCTGCCCTTCACGGATTACCAGTGCTCTCGGACTGGCCAGGTCTTTCAGTGCATCCAGGGCTTTCTCCGTTTTACGCTCCTGGTAGAACTCAATCCCCATCACCACAAATACAAAACCCATCAGCATCAGTCCCTCCTGTATGTCACCAAGAACAAGGTAGAGAGTACCGCACGCCACCAGAAGCATAAACATGGGCTCCCTGATCACACCAATGGCAATGTGGATAATGTTTTTGGGTTTGGAGGAGGGAAGTTCATTGTATCCTTCGGACTTTAACTTCTCTGCCACCTCTTTGTCTGAAAGACCCTTGTAGTCTTCAATTTTAAAGGATGAATCCATGTGATATTTATTTCGTTAGTATATACTAACTATATAATTAAAAAAACAGATTAACCGAGTACTTTTTTAAGCAATCGGATCAGGCACTCCTCTTCTTCGCTGTTAAGTCCGGACCTGATGGCCTCGGCGATTCTTTTGTGGGCATAATCGTGCATCTGGTTGATAAGTTTCCCTTTTTCAGTGAGGTGCAGATGGGCACTGCGACGATCCTCATCCGACTGAACCTTAAAAACATAATCGCGTTCGATCATTTTATCCACCGCCACTTTTACGGTGGGTTTGGAGAGCTTCATTATAGCAGCAAGTTCAGTGATATTTGGATTATTCAATTCACTGATCTTTTCCAGGTAGTGCATCTGGGTCAGGGTGAGTGATGAAAGATTGAACTGTTCTTTGGCTGTCTCTTCTTCTTTTCCCATCATATTTGACAACTTCGCAATAATAATTTTTAAGTCGTTCATGATGCAAATATAGTTAGAATATACTAACTAAACAATAATTTTCAAAATACCGCAAACAAGTTTCTTAATATTCAACACGGATATCAGCTTTCCCGTTAAATAATTTAAGCGTAACGGTTTCGCTAACAGGATTATACTCACCGCCTGTCACTTTAACAGCCTTTTTACAATCCGGATGAGGTATTCGTATGCTTACTTCCCCGGGTTTTCTGTCTGAATTACATTCTATGCTTGCTTCTATATACCCTTTCTTTATCTCGGACTTTACTTTTACGATTCAAGGGCCCAAAATAGCTTTGTACATCATTTAATTCAATGGTTTTTCCATCTTCCATCCATTCACGCGGAATGGTATTTAACAGTCTCAGGGTGGAACCATCTTCCATGTATAACATCCATCTTGTTTCCATTAAAAACCAGGCTTCTTCGTGCGTTTTATGCGGGCTGGCATGGTACAAATGCTCCCAAAATGTATAGGTTTCCCGGTCCGCCAGGGCGGAAAAGGTGTTATAATAAGTTTTCAAAAATGGCTTGACCATGCCTAGTTTCGCCTGGTATCCAATTGTGACGGCTATAATAAGGCTGACTAAATGCAGCGTTGTTTTGAAAAAACAGCTCACTTTGATAGTCCAGCATCATTTTGGATGCAGGCTCATCCACTGTCTAACACTTCGCAAAACACAAGATACAGTGGCCCAGCAGTACATCCGGAACGGTAAATGTTCCGTGTGAAAAAAAGGTCTCTTTTTTAGCATAAAGTGCCCTCGGTCCGATGGCCTCAGCCCATGGAGGTACTGTCGGGCACCAGCTCCCGTCACCAAGCGGAACTACCGGAGAGAGTGCCATTGCGTTGAAAAATGACTCCCTGATATCCTTTTTCCATGCTTCAGCTTCTTTTCTGATGCGGTTGGATTGAGCAGGATCAATTTCGGCCAGCATCTCAGCTACACGGCTTAATCCAAGGTATGCATATCCATTGAGCATAAATTGGTGAAAGTTGTCTTCAGGATCAGCTACTTTGCCATCAATCATTCCATATCCCTTACCACGAAAGCTGTCAACTTTATTTTTTTCCCTCCATTGCAGCAGGAAATCACATGATTTAAGAACTTTTGGCTTGATCTGTTCGATCCATTCTTTATCGTTGGTATATCTGAAATACTCACCCAGGGACCATAGTACAGCGCCGGTTTCGACCATGTAACCCCCGAAATTCTGCATGAATCCATCCTCATGCTGCTTGTCCAGGAAAATAGGTCAATGACCGTTTGGCAACATCGTGCCAGCCCATGGAATTATAGAATTGAATGATGGGGGCGCTTTCAGTGCCTATCGCCGTATAGACCCCGATGGCAGGAACAAGTGTTCCATCCGGTTCGTTTCCGTAAGTAATTAGATCAAGATGCAACAACCCTGCCTGTATCATCTCTTCGATCCGCTTTTCAGGTACATGGATCTGGGCCGCTTTTTTTAGTTTTTCCTGCCAGAACGCTTTACACTCCATATACTTTTTGTCAAAAGACTGAGATGCAAGTGTCAAAGCCCGCTCGTTTGGAATAGGAGCTATGCGGAAGAAAAAATTCAAAAACAGCCTTTTCACCCGGTTGAAGTAAAACGGCCATTTCTTCGTTTGGCAAAGGATTCCCGTTTAATTTAGAGATACAAAAGACACTGTCGGTTGAATAGGTTGAAAATCCGGTGGCCGGATCAAATGTATAGGGAGAATTCTGCCACCAGGCGTTTCCCGGTTTGATTGTTTTAAACCAGGCATAGCGGGGGACTGAACCTTTATTGCTTATCTCAGATCTAAAATAGAAGACCGTTTCTTCAGTGGTGTTAAAAGCCTCCCTGAGTGCCGGTTTCAGACTTTCTTCCTGCTCTTCCGTAAACATATTTCCCGCGCTCAACTTATCTGCAACCAGATAGTGGGTACCCTTTACGGATTGTTCAGTAAGGGAAGTATTCTCCAATGAAACAAAGGAAGTGGAATGGTATTCAATATCATCATCTGTGTGTGTGGAATGAAGGATAGGGAGTACACCTTCATCCAGGTTGCGGGTCGTATTTATTTCAACACTGACGCCACGGCCTGCAGTGTATGAATAAGAGACTGCACGCCCTGCCACGTTCTGACAGAATAAGAGGGGATGAAGAAAATATCGGAGTAATTACATTTACCTCTGAGGGCATATTTGCCATAGCTTTCGGTGATCTGAAAAATGCGAAAGTCTCTTGAGATGCCTAACCAGGTAGGAACTGATCTGATTCAGTGTTCGTTTTTCAGCGGAAGCAAAAGATTCTTCGGGTTCTGATTCAATTTTCTGAAGTTTTGTCTGAAGTTTACGGGATAAAATATCAGATTCAACTTCAGCATAGGAGCGATTATCTGAATCCATAAGCACAACCACTTTATAATCCGGAATATAACATTGGAAATTCCTTACTGACATCTCTCAGGAAAAAGGAAAAAGGAGAATTGTCTGTTTTTACAGAAATGATCGTTGCTCCCGGACCCGGGTTATTTTGAACATCGTCAAATTCAAGCGTAATTCGCGCAGGCCCGGTCCCAGTAAATTCAAAGCGATTATCTTTGATTTTCCCATCTCCTTTGACAATTTCAATTTCCGTTAAGCTTCCGTTCAGAACAGTGATTGTACCCGAAGGCTTTCCGCCGCTCCATTCAATTGCAATCTTTTGAGGGGGAATCTGCATTGTCTTTTCCTGACCCTGCAAATGAATTGTGAATAGTAAAATATATGCGAGTCCCCCCAGCAATCCTACCGTTAGTTCTATCTTCTTAGGCATGTTTTTTCAGATATTAGGTCTCAGAACATTCGCTGCTTTTGCTAAAGATAACAAATATTGAGTTTGGGCTGAAAGACTCTAAGGAAGAGCTTTATTCACTTTTAGTTATTATCGATATTGTGTAAACAAAAATGTTTATATTTGTATTATGAACACTGAATTATCAATAATAAAAGGGATCCATCCTGGATTAATACTTGAGCGTGAGCTAAAAAAGCGTCATTTGAAGAAAGGACCATTTGCCATTTCTTTAGATGAATACCCTCAAACCCTGGTATCTATAACCAAGGGGAAAAGAAGGATGAACACAAATCTTGCTTTGAAGATTGAGAACGCTCTGGAGATTGAAGAAGGGTATTTTATGACTTTGCAGCTATATTATGACATTGCAGAAATAAAAAGAAGGCAACCTGGATTACAACCTGATCTTTCTAAACTGAGGCACATTTTGTTTTGGGATACAAGAATGGAAAACATTGACTGGGATAAACAAAAGAAATCAATTATAAAGAGAGTATTTGAGAGGGGTAATAAAATTGAGAAAAACGAGATAATTCGATTTTACGGACAAGAGAGTGTCAATCAAATATTGAATACTCATGGAAAATAGACTTCATTACAATTCCACTGGTTCTCAATTATTTGGTGTATTAAAAACGCTTATGGCAGCCAGGGAATTTGATGATTTCAGGTTAGTTGGCGGGACTGCTTTAAGTTTGCAACTTGGACATAGGGAATCAATTGATATTGATTTGTTTTCTGATGCTCCATATAATTCTATTGATTTTAAGAAAATAGATGCTTTTTTACGGCAAACATTTTCTTATGTTGACACAAATACGTATAAAGCCGTTGGACAGGGTAGGTCTTATTATATTGGTAATAGCAAAGACGATTGTATAAAATTGGATTTGTTTTATACGGATGCATTTATTCAAGAAATTGTTCTGATAGATGGCATATGATTGGCGACTGTTGAAGAAATTATAGCCATGAAAATTGATGTTATTTCCAGGGGAGGAAGGAAAAAGGATTTTTGGGATATACATGAATTAATGGATAAATACTCAATGGAAGAAATGTTAGATCTTCACAGGCAAAGATATCCATACACCCATGACCAAATGCAAATCAGGCGTAGTTTCTCGAAATTTGAAAATGCAGATGACGATTTTACTCCAATTTGTTTAAAGGGAAAACATTAGTACCATTTATAGGTCCTGAGGCCGATGGCAAAGCAGATGATGCCAATAAGAGACAGGATCAGTGCATTGAGGCTAACCTGGGCAATGCCGGCACCCTCAATGAAAACACTGCGGATGGAATCGGCCATCATGGTCAGGGGGAACTTCTGAATGATGGGAATGACTTTATCCGGGAAATTATGATAACTGAAAAATATGCCAGACAGGACGGTCATGGGCAGGCTGATGACATTGATCAACCCCGTTCCGATCCTTGAATTCGCAGTCCTGGAGGAGATCAGGATGGCAATGCCGCTGAAGGCAATGTTTCCGGACAGGAATATCAGAATGAAGGCAGGCAGGCTTCCCTGGATGGAGATATGGAAGTAGGTGAAGGCAAATGCAAGGAGCAGGAGGGCCTCGATGATGGTTATGGAAAGCCGGGCAACGAAGATACTGATCAAAAACTCGGATCTTTTCATGGGAGTGGCAACCATTCTTCGCATGAGTTTTTTGGAGCGCATGTCGATCAGTGAGTAGCTGATGCCCCATAGCAGTGAATTCATTACACCCATCGCCAGCAGTCCCGGTATCAGGAAATCAATGTAACGGTTCCCTTTTTGCGTCAGTGGATTGATACGGGCCGTCTCATAGACCAGCTGTTCATTGTTTACGGCGGAACTCAGCAGGATGTATACCATCTTTGCCTGCGGATTGAGCGGATCAAAAAAGTATTCCATGCTGTCGGGGTATTCCCTAATGATCAGGTTGACCTGGCCCCGCTTCAGCATCAGGAGCCCTCCGTCCCAGTCGGTCATCAGGAATTTGAAGGAGGTTTTCCCAAGTTTCTCATTGTGAATTGTTTTTTCATAGTAATCCGGTCCCTCCTTTTCAGGATTGTGGATGAGGTCGGCATCATGAAGCAACCGGCGCATATCGGCATTTACATGCAACGGGTCTTCCATGTAAGCTACCTGCTGGACCAGTTCGCCCTGTTTTGAAAATGCAATTCCAAGCACCCAGGCCATCAGCACCGGGAAGATAATGGACCAGAATAGTATTCCCGGTTCCCTGATGAATTCCCGGTAGTGTATGAGGATTAACTGGATCAGCGGATTTCGTTTCATCTTGCACACATTATTCGGCGAGCCGCCTTCCGGTAAGTGAAATAAAGAGGTCGTCAAGGGTCATTCTCCGGCAGGTCAGGCCTCCGATGCCTATTCCCGTGGATTCAGACTGCTTAATAATATCAGGCAGGGCCACCAGGATCTCGGTAACAAAGAGTGTAAGCCTGTTCCTCCCGGCGTCGAAATTGTATTTCTTCAGCCATGGCATGCTTTCGAGGCCAAGTTTCCCTGGTTCTCCGGAGGGAAAGAATTCAATGATCTCCTCACTCTGGTTCTGGCGGAGCAGTTCATCCAGGCCTCCCTGGGCTATGATCTTACCCTGGTCCATGATGACGATCCTGTCACACAGGTAAGCGGCTTCCTCCATGTAATGGGTCGTCAGGATCATGGTTGTAAGCTGATTTCTTTTAAATTCCATCAGGATGTCCCAAATCTCGTGCCTCGAGGTGGGATCCAGTCCGGTTGTGGGTTCATCAAGCAGCAGGATGGAGGGTTCGTTCAACAGGGCAATCCCCAGTGCCAGTCTTTGTCTTTGTCCGCCGGAAAGATTCACTGTAAAGGCCCTGCTTTTGTCCTTAAGCCTAACCATATCCATGACCTCGTTTACCCGGGAACCATCAATCCTGTTAAAGCTTGCGAATAACTCGAGCACTTCACGGGTCCGGAGTTTGTCAATGAACCGGGTTTCCTGGAGCGAGATTCCAAGCTGGCTGCGAAGATGCACCTCATTCCCTCTCCAGGGGAGGCCCATGATCAGGATTTCTCCGGAATCCTGCTTCTGAAGACCTTCGACCATTTCAACAAGGGTGGTCTTCCCTGCTCCGTTAGGGCCGAGCAGGGCAAGGAATTCCCCTTCGCGGATGTGGAGGTCTACACCATCCACAGCCCTGACATCCTTGAAGGACTTGCGTACCTGGTGAATCTGTATGACAGGTTCTTTACCCGGGCTCCTGTTTGTCATTGCCCTTTCTCCCTGTATAGCCTCCACCAGGGTATTCCGGGTGAATTGTGATGTTCGAGGTGGTATCCGAAGAAATAGCACGACAGCATCGCCCAAAGGTGGTTTCGTTCCAGGGTACGGGCCCTGTGTTTTCCCATCTCCGGGGTATGAGGCCTTCTGTGGGGAAGGTATGTGCCGAAATAGAAGAGCTGAAAGGTTCCCAGAATTGCAGGGATGATCCAGAACACAATCAGGGGTGCCGTTTCAATACCCAGCAGGTGCTTTAATACATTAAATATCAAGGCCATGATCAGCAGTTGCCAAATGGTCGCATAACGTACGATAAACATAAACCACCATGCAAAGAAATTCTGGGACCGGGTATAAAAATCCGGATCATTTTCGGTTCCGGGATAACGGTGATGGTCCCAGTGGTTTTTCATTAGCTTTTTATAAGAAAGACCGGCAAAAAGGAATACCGAAAGATGCCCCACCCATTTATTAAGCCATTTGATTCCGGAAACAGACTGGTGCATGGCATCGTGGCCGGTGATAAACAGACCTGTATAAAAATAGGCCTGTATCAGTAAATGCAGATACAACCAGGGGTTGGTCCACGTGACTTCCACAAAGGTGAGGGTGTAGTAGAGATGTCCTCCCCACAATCCCATGATCAGTATGGCTATCATCAAACCCATCGTTACCCTGCAAAAATCCAAAAATTCAAATCCATAAAAAAGATCATATGAATAAAAAACAGTGGGGCGGCCAATTTGTTTTCCGGATGGGTCAGGGATCTTCGAGCTCAGCCACAGTTGATTATTCATTAATTAGCTTTTGATATGCAACGACATCAAGGATCCTATCGAATTTTGCTCCAACTTTTTTAAAATGAGCGCATTTCTCATATCCACATTTCTCAAATAGGCCGATGCTCGCTTGATTTTCTCCGGTAATTACCCCAATTAATACGCTAATCTCATTATTTTTAGCAACCATTTCAAGTAATCCCAAAGTCTCTTTCCCAATTCCTTTACGTGAATACTCAGGCTTTAAATATATTGTTATCTCAGCTGTTCTGTCATAGGCTTGTCTCTTCTTATATTGAGATATATAGCAATATCCGTAAGTTTCTCCCTTATACTTGATTAGGAATGATTTGTATTTTGGATGGTCAATCAGGATCACTCTTCTAAGTTCCTCAATTGATATCAAATCTGTATGAAAAGTAGCTGTTGAGTTTAAAATATAGTAATCATATATCTTTATGCTTGTTTCAATCCCATATACAATAATTTTTAATCACAGACATCCTATTAATCTCCACTGTATCATCTGTCAGAGTTTTAAAATATCCACAGCCTCAGGGAATATTATCGAATTTGGCAATTACTAGACTCTTAAAATCTTTTCCATCTTTTTACCATTCGCCAATTCGTCCACCAGTTTGTCTAAATACCTTACTTGTTTTGTTAAAGAATTTTCAATTTCTTCTATCCGGTAACCGCAGATGACTCCAGTAATGAGGTGAGCATTGGGGTTTAAATCGGCTTTCATAAAGAATGTTTCAAAATTTGCGTTCTCATCAATCAATTCCTGCAGTTTAGGGTCATCAAAACCGGTCAGCCACGCTATTACCTGGTGCAACTCCGCTTTTGTTCTGCCTTTGCTCTCAATTTTGTTGATGTAGTGCGGATAAACTGATGCAAATGTCATTTTTGCGATTCGCTCGTGATGTTCGGGTGTTGCTTTCATTCAATTAAATCTTTCGATTCAATTTTAGAAACTTTATTGCAGAAAACAGATGTTTCATTAAATTTTTTCCTGATTGTGGGATCATCCGGTTAAAAATTAAACTCAGGGATAAATGGGTGCATTATTGGAACTTTGTGCTTAAATTGTAGGGATAAAAAAAAAGGATGAAAAAAATATTGATTCTGTTTCTAAGTTTTGGTATGCTCTCCTGCAGCCCGGTGAAAATCGTATTCGATTACGATAAGGAGATTGATTTTAAGGAGTTTAAAAGCTATAAGTACACCAGGGATGACCTTGAAGAGAGCGTCGGCAAGGTCAATCGCGAGAGAATCCTCACAGCCATGGAGGAGGAATTGTCTGCCAAAGGTTTATCCATGGCTGAAGAGTCTGATCTGCTGGTAAATGCTCATATCAAGACGCAGCAAAAAGTGGACGAGAATTCAGCCTCCCAGGTCGGATATGGTTCAATGGGCTGGCATACATCCAACTCCTCCGCTTACATGAAGTATGATGAGTACATCGAAGGTACCCTGTTTATTACCATTGCAGACCGGGCTACAGAAACAATTATCTGGCAGGGTGCCGGCACAAAAATAATTGATGAGGGTGTCTCCGAAGATAAAAGAGAAGCAAATATTAAAGAGATCATTCATCAAATAATGGAAAACTACCCTTATGGCAAATAGTCCCGTTTGTGCATCCCTTATATTTATGATCCTTGGCATGCCCGTTTTCGGGGTTACCACATCAGTTGTTTCTTACCCTGCCCCTCCGGGACTGAGCACCAGTCCCGATTTTACTTTGAAAGCAAATGGCAAATCCATATGGGTGGAGAGGATTTATAACGACCCTGAAGCCATTGATTATACGATTTACGGAAGCAAGGAAATGGAAGATCTGAATGTGGCCGGTTTTTCCTGTTCAGGTCAGATCACCATTGAGATAGAATGCACGGAGATGATTGATTCATTTCTCATTCGCCCGAAGAGTCGTAATATCGTTGCCATCAAGGATGGACACAAACTTACCTTCACCCTGCAGGGTCCGCAAAAACTTTACCTGGAAATCAATGAATTACCACACCTGGCCATTTTTGCCAATCCACTCGAAGCAGACCCGCCCATGGCCGGGGATTCAAATGTGCTTTATTACGGACCCGGGAATCATGATGTGGGACAGATCGATTTAAAAAGCAACCAGACCCTGTATATTGCCGGCGGAGCAATCGTGCATGCCAATCTGCGTGGGGAAAATCTTGAGAATGTAACCATAAGGGGCAGGGGGATTCTTCAGGGAAATGTGAAAATCTCTGGAACATCCGGGCTTCACGTAAGCGGAATATTCAACAGGAATACAAGGGGCTGGACCAACACGCTGACCAATTGCAGCAACAGCAGTTACCACAATGTGAAGGTATTTGGTTACGGGGCCATATGGGGCCTGGACGGCATTAATCCTGTATCCTGTAAAAATTTCACAATCGATGATTGCTTCATGCGTTGCAGGGACGATTGTGTGGCCATTAAATCGATGGATCATCATCTTCACGTGGATTCAATTTCTGTGACCAATTGTGTAATGGTCGGCTGGTCATGCAGTGATGGTGTTACCCTGGGATTTGAACTGAACGGGGGCCCGGTAGAGAATATCCTGGTGAAGAATTGCGATATCCTTTATGCAAGAGGAGGAGGGAGGACCGATGGGCATTCGGGCTTCAGCATTGTATGCGACGGGCCGGCATGGGTGAAGAATATCCGCTTTGAAGATATTCGTGTGGAGGAGGAAGTGGAATTTAAGAACCTTGAGTTCATTGTCACGGACGGAACCTTGTATGGTGAGGATCCTCCGGGACACATCCAGGGGGTTTATCTGAAAAACATCAAATGGGAAAACAGAGATAAGCCGTTTGTCCTGAGCGGATTTTCATCGCAGAACATGGTTGACGATATTACTTTTGACAATTGCTACGTCGGGGACCGGATATTAAACAGCACTTCGGATGCCAGTTTCCAGGTCAATACTTTCGTGAGAAATATGAAGTTTTTGCAGTGATCGGGAGTTGCTTCAGTTAAAGTAATCATCAAGTTGCTTGATCCTCAATGAAACGAAATCAAGGATTATCTGCAGTTCCTCCTCATAACTGTTGTCATCGTCATACCATTTGTCATCCAGTGGCCAGATTCCGGCATTGAGGGGAATCTGGTCCCGGATAACCCTGTCATTTTCTTCCAGGTGCCGCTGTATGTTTTTGTAGGACAAAATATTCATTTTCCTTAATTGCCACCACCTCTCCCTGAGCATTGCAGGATAGCTGGATCCTGGTATTTCCATCAGGCGTTTAATGATTACCGCGCGCTTTGGCTCTCCGGCATTCTTCATCATATTCAACTCGTAGTCACCATCCCGTCCGAATGAATGATCGTAATCCCAGAGGGCCAGCCTGAATGGTGTATGGCAATCAATTTTGTATAAAAGGAAGTTTTTTAAGACCCCATCTCCATTGTTTGAGAAGAGCAGGAGGAGGTGCCAGTCAATGAGATTTTGTAATTCTATCCATTTGTCAACATCAGTAAGAAATATTGAGTCGGGGGAATTAAACATAAAATCGATGAACTCGTCAAGGTACCATGTTTTGTCAGAATCCTGCTTTTTCGGGTATTTCTGCTGGTAATAGTTGTTTGGGTCCCGGACAAAATTAAGGCGCTGCTCATTGAAGACCGGCGGATCCTTGAACAGCATTGCCATTGTATCTGATTTCACAAGGCCGGCCATGCCTGCATTTACTTCCTGCATCGCTACATATAATCCCCTTTGCCTGTTGTTCAGCATAAGGTTCATATAAGAGCACTTTGGAGCAAGATTCAGGTCACCCATTTGCGTGAACAGGTCGTAGCTCAATTTATGCCGCATAAAGGTTTTATCGATGTAGGTTGCATTCAGTACCCAGTCATTATCGGCGGGTATATCCCCGAATGAAACTTTGCGGTCAAACTCAATCGAGTAGGAATGTTTGTTGTATTTTGAGGATACGCCACCCCTGCATTTTATCCGGGCCGGAATAATTATACTGTCTCCCTCGGCATAATATATTATTTCACATGGGCCTTTTTCTTTCCAGCCTATTGGTCCTTCATGGTTAATTTTGATGAGGGGGAATGGATACTGTATGCAACTGTTCATTAAAAAAGGTGAACCTGAAAGCAGCAAAATACGAAATACCAAGTATTTGAATTTTATCATCGTTACCTGTCGATCCTGATTTAATTGCACTCAAGGGATAACAAAATTAGTAATATGCAATGAAAACACAAGAATGATGGATGGAGTGGCCTTTATGCTTTATTGGCGGATAAATTGATGAATTTTTGTAATATTTGTGAGATCCGCCATATCCATATAATCGCTAAGAAGAAATGGGAGACTTTTTTAATCATGTTATGGACAATCTAATCGCTGCAACCTGGCGATTACTGGACCTGCCCATGTATGCTTTGGTGTTTCTGTTGCTGCTGGTTTTCGTAATGGCATATTTCCTGCTCCTATGGATACTTAAAAGGTTCGGTTTACGAGCGAATCAGATATTAAGAATATTGCTGCCGGTAATGGGCGTTTTCCTGGTTTCGTTTATAGTTGATTTCAAGATATCCCAGATGAAACGGGAAGTGGAGCTGATCAATGAGAAATATATAAACTTCCGCAACAACGAAAAACTGATGATGTGGGAACAGCAGTATGATATTTCTGAACTTTCTGAGCAATTCGGTAAAAAACTATACCTGGATCAGAGGTATATAAATGAGGCGACCAAACTTTTCATTCTCAAAAAAGATGATCCGAAAGCAGTCACCTTTCTGACAGTTACAGATCTTCGTTATCCCGGACTGGAGATCATGATCACTCCGGAATTAACCGTGAAGTACCTGACAAGCAGATTTGCAACGGAGAATGATTGTTATATCGCAATTAACGGTGAAGCGGGAGAGTCAATGGCCATAGATTGTGAGCTGGGAGAATGGACCGGAAACTGGATTGTAAAAAACAGACCTGTCTTGCTTGAGGATAGTGATAAACGTCCTTTTCTATCATTTAATAAGGATAACCATGCCGCCTATTTTAAGGCCTCAATTGTTGATACAGTTTTAACTGATGAAAAATATAATACCATCTGGGGCCGATTTGATATATTACTTGAGGGTGAAGTACAGCCGGATCCTCTTCACAGACCCTACTCCCGGACGATCATGGGCATAGACGAGGAAGGAAAATACTTATACATGATGATTGTTGACGGGAAAAGGCCGCAGTACAGCCTGGGGCTTTCTCTCGAAGAATCGGCTCATCTTTTGAAACTGCTGGGAGCATGGAATGTGATGTCCTGCGATCAGGGTGGATCCTCCTGCATGTATGTAAAAAACTATGGGGGCATCATCAACAGACCGGCAGACAGCGATGGATATGAAAGGCCTGTATACTCACATTTTGGGTTAAGATTAAATGAGAATTAGATGAAGTGCTCGTACTTTCATCTCAGCATCAGGATTCCGCCATCCATTTCCATGCGGGTACTATTTTAATTGTCTTGTTCCCGGAATGTATGACATCCTCCTCATTAAAGGTTACAATCGTACCTTGATTCAATGCATGGATATGCATAGCCTCTTCAATACCTTTGATTTCCCTTTCCTGGTTTTCATCGTGAAGTTCAAAACAAACCTGGATAGCATCTGTAATTTTACTTCCCTTGTATACCAGGAAATCGCACTCCTGCTTATCTTTATGATAGAAGATTTTGTGTCCACTTCGTTTCAGATGAAGAAAAACAGTGTTTTCAAGCATTCTTCCTTTGTTTTCACTGAATGTAAATGCATTTTGGGCTATTAAACCATTATCCACGCAATACAGTTTTTTCGGGTTGACCATTTGTTTTCTCAGTGAATAGTCGAATTTTCTGTGTTCGAACAGCACATAGGCCAATTGAAAATGATTTATAAACTGACTTACACTGTTAACCGAGCCAACACCGATAAGATTCTTCAGATTATTGTAGGATGTTACTTTTCCGATATTGGATATGGCATAATGTAACAGGTTTTTTACAGCAGATTCACTTCGCAGTTCGTTTCGGTGCATAATGTCCCTGTAAAAAATATCCTGAAACAGATTGCTCAGGATTTCCGGGTCATCGGTTTTCAGGTATTCAGGGAAGCCTCCTTTTTCTAAGTATTTACTGAAGCTTTCAGGTGAGTTTCCCAATTTCCTCAGTAGTAAAAATTCCATATAAGAAAAAGGATACAATTCGGTGGACAATTGTCTTCCGGTAAGCCGTGTTCCAAGCTCTTTGCTCAGCATGGCCGCATTGCTACCTGTAATCACCGCCCTATCGCCCCGGTCTGTGAGTTGCCGGATATATCTTTCCCATTCGGGCACAATTTGTATTTCATCGAAGAAAAAGCATCCATTGTTTCCAAGGATCTTTGGGAAAAGCTCATCCAGCTTTGAGAAATCGCTTAGTTCGAAATTGCTAAGATTTATATCCTCGAAATTAAGGTAGTAGAGAGGGGAGGTGCTTTTTAGATATTGTCGGGCAAGCGTAGATTTTCCACATCTCCTGACTCCTGATATAATTGTTGCAAATTTTGGCAGGATTTTAAGCTGTTTTTCTCTTGCAATTCCAGGATCACGCGCCAGATCATTCTGCTGTTTCAAAATTACTTTTTCGAGATCCCGCTTAAACATCATAACTAATTAATATTACAAATATATAAAAGTGCATATTACAAATATACAAAATATTTGATTACCATTTACAATTTTTTGATCAGTCAGGTTGTTTTTATAAAGCATTCGAAGCAAAAACCGTGACAAACAACTTACCCATATTGTCCGTGTTATAGGGCGTTATTTTTTTTTTCTTCTACGTCAATCACTAAAATGTATGCTTGTCATTGATGAAAGTTCTCGAAATGGGACCAGATATTGGAAATCTATAAATAACTATTCTTGACCCCGAGAAAAGGTCTTAAGTATTTCAGACCAGTGATTAAAAATGCAATAATGTCCCTCGCCTTCATATAATTGGAAATCAGCATGTGGCAATCGTTGTGCCAGTCTTCTTCCCATTTCAGCAAAAAGCAATTCATCAGCACTTCCATGGAAGATTTTAACAGGGATATGGATTTCTTCAGGGGTGAATCCCCAATTAATACCAGCAAAAACATCGCCAACCCAACCTGCTGCTCCTTGTTTGAAAGCCTCTTTCATTCCGTCTTCAAACATCTTTCGTAAATCTTGGTTTGTGAATAAGATTTTATCTGGCTCCGGAGATTCTTTAAGCCAGTTGTCAGCATATTTAGCAATATTCGAATTCGCTCTTTTTGCTTCGCTTTTACCGGCTATTCTAATCATGGGTTTAAGCCACCCAAATTTTAACAGAAAACCAAAACTTTTATGCATTGTTTCCGATGCACCAGGAACATTTAATGGACCAATTGGTGAAACAAGTATAACCTTGTTGACTCTGTCTTTGAGTTTATAGGCGAGTGCGAGAGCATAAGGTGAACCCCCAGAATGAGACATTACACCAAATTTGTCAATTTTAAGTTGGTTAGCAAGTTGTTCAATATCTGGAACCCAATCAAGAAAAGTTCTTCCCGGATGCGGAGATGATTCCCCATATCCAGGCCTGTCTACTGTTATTAGCCTTACGCCAGCTTCAATTGTAAGCTTATTGTCTGGATGTCTAGCCAGTCTGGAATCACCAAAACCATGTTGGTGGATTACAGGAATTCCATTTTCAGTCCCGTATTGTTCGAAGGCTAAAAGGCGGCCGTCTTTTAATTTTAGAGTATCCATATCAATTTAGTTTATATTTATCTTCAAGGTAATACATTATATTGGAACCGTTCTTTTACGAATTTAGTAGAGTGAAATCGGAGTGAGGAATGCCCTATAATGGCTCGCTAAACGAAGTTCCGATCTGAGGGCGGAGTCTGCCGAGCTTGCTCGAGCAGACTGTAAATCCGTGTGATGGGAGACTATTTTGCACGGTTTTGTGAGGGGCTGAGGGTGAAATTCCCTCGGTCTACTCGACAGCGATTCTGGCGAAATCTCAAGTATGAAAAAATCTATCTTGAACCATCTGAAGATGGAGTGGAATTATATGCAAAGGTGAAGTGGTATATGGAATTTTATAATACCCGCAGGCCACATCAGTCATTAGGATATCAGAAACCAGAAAATGTGTATGGTCAAGCAGCTTGATATTTCTTTTCCGGCCAGCTGGCCGGAAAAGAAAACAAACTTAACTTTAAAAATCGTTGTCTAAAGGTGGGGAGTATTTAACTGGATGGTCTTTGGTGAACTGTGGCCATTCCCAATATCCCATAACATAAGATATACATACTTCAGATACAAGTTATCGGATATGCTCATTAGAACGTTGGGGTTGATGGCTAAATAATTTTAAAGAAAGCATTTTATCGAATTATATCTCATTACTAACAAGCAGATAGAATGATTGCTTTATCCATTGTCATTTATAAAATAAATGGAGTAAAACATCGTCTAACTCCTTCATTTAAAACTTGTGGGACTATTGGATTTGACTCAATGAATCCTGCTTGTTCAGCAGAGATTTTAATGGGGTATTTTGGGCAAATATTGGGCAAATTATAAAGTGGCTACAATCTGAAATGAATGTAACCACTTTATTAGAAAAGTAGAGAGAGGGAGAATTTCTCAGCCTGGCGGCTTCGTGAGCCTAAAGGGTTTTCTCAGCCTGGCGGCTTCGTGAGCCTAAAGGGTTTTCTCAGCCTGGCGGCTTCGTGATTATAAATCTTGAAAGGTATGCTGTAAACACAGAGTTTCCGGAGGTTTCAACTTACATTTAACCACATTTTCTGCATTTTCCGATATCAAAATCTGACACCATACTATAGTGCTAAACCGATCCGGAACTTTCACATTTTTATCTGCTTTATATCTTCAAAGTCAAGTTAACTGGTTTCTTGAAATATCGGTATTTGCTTTATTTTATAATAGACAATCATAATTTTGAATGTGTCAACCAGGAAAAATTCAGTTGGCAGATCATCTAATCCAGCACCCCGCACCCATCCAAACTCTAAGCTCTACTTCAAAGCCTTTTCGAGGAATATCATCTACTTAGTTACCTTGTTGCTTCCCAAATACGATGGTCCCCGATAAACCGGCAGAGGTGGTTCAATTGCACAGGAAAAACCAACCACCAGTAATTAATTAATTAATTGAATAAGATGTTGTTAAATACATGGAGCTGCTTTGATTTAATAATAATCGGCCATAAATTTAATTAATTATTTGAGAGTCATTGACGATAAACGGTTTCAAAACCAGGAAGGCTTTATGAAAAAAATCAATTTATTCTTGACATTCTGTATTATATTGTCCCAGTGCCCTTTAAATGGACAAAATCAGGGTGACAGGCCATTAACATCGGTGAATGTTCAATCGCTGGGACCACAGAAATTGGGCAATCTGCCGCCGGTCCTAATCCCGGTAAATAACCCGCAGTCTGATTTGAAAATCCTGCTGGGCAAACAACTCTATTTTGATACCAGGTTATCGAAAGACAATACGATTAGTTGTGCCACCTGTCATAACCCTGCTATGGGTTGGTCAGATGCCGGACCTACCAGCACCGGGATTAATGGTCAAAAAGGAGGCCGCAGGTCTCCCCCCGTTTCGAATGCAGCTTATGCTCCCCTGCAATTTTGGGATGGAAGAGCTCAGTCACTTGAGGAGCAAGCCAAAGGCCCGGTCGATAACCCGATTGAAATGGGAAATACACACCAGGGGATGATCCGCTCAGTACAGGATATTCCCGGCTACGTCAAAGAGTTTGAATTGGTTTTTGGTTCATCAATTGTCACCCTCGATATGGTCGCTAATGCCATTGCCGCTTTTGAACGGACTGTTGTTACCACCGATTCGCCGTTTGACCGTTATGCCAGGGGTGATGAGCAGGCCTTGACCAAACTCGAAAAACAAGGTCTGGAAATTTTTAATGGGAAAGGCCATTGCACAGCCTGTCACTGGGGTCCCTATTTCAGCGACGGGCGCTTCCATAATCTTGGAGTTACACCCACTGATCCTTCGAAACCGGATTTAGGGAGGTATGTTGTTACAAAAGACACTGCTGATGTGGGCGCATTCAAGACACCCACCATACGGGATGTGGCTTTGAGGGCACCTTATATGCATAATGGCTCCGAAAAAACCCTTGAAGATGTTGTTGACCTTTACAATAAAGGAGGAAGGGCCCATGATCCTAATATTTCTCCCCTGGTTGTTCCCCTGTCACTTACCAAGGCTGAGAAAAAGGCGCTTGTTGTGTTTATGACTTCGGCAATGACAAGTTTAAATCCGGAAGTTGCTGATGTTAAACCAATTCCGGCTTCTGAATTACCTAAATAACGGAGGGCAAAATGAAAAATATATATACATTCATCATCGCAGTTTGCATTTTCCAATTTATATATCCCATTGAATCACAGGCCATCCCCGAATTTGCAAGGAAGTATGGATTCAACTGTGCAATGTGTCATACCGGGTTTACAAAATTGAATGATTTCGGACAGAATTTCCGGGACAATGGTTACCAGATTCCGGGACAGGAAGGGAAAGAAAGAAATGTATTTGAAGGTTCAATCCCGATCGCCATGCGATTGCCCTTGGGGCTTTCCACGTATAATACCACCGATGGTACCGCCACCAGTTTTAACCTGCTGGGGTTCGATTTGCTGGCTGCGGGCGTGCTGCATAAGAATATCTCTTTTTTGGTGATCTATGCCCCGCGGATTGATATGCCTTCTGACGGATTCATGGGATTGGACAGCCTTAACAGCAATGGTTCCCAACTCGGATCCCTTGAGTCGGTCAGTCTGGTTTTCAGTAACATTATCAAAAATGCACTGAATATCCGGGTGGGGCGTTTCGAACCGGGGTACCATGTGTTTAGTTCAAAGCGATCTTACTACCTCATGCAGCCCTATGAGGTATATAATATGACGACTCCCAGTAACAGCTATGGATTCAATGATAACCAGATTGGTATTGAAGCAACAGGTCATTTCCGCTCCGGGTTCAGGTATGCCGCCGGAATAGTTAATGGAAATGGTGGCAATCCCGATAACAATAACAACAAGGATATATACCTGAATGTAACACAGATGATCGGGAAAGGTGAAGGACAAAGCGCCGGACAGCGCATCGGTTTGTTTGGCTATTATGGATGGCAGCCATTGACATTACCGGGGCAGGTAATCGGCCCGGCGGGCAACACGAATGGGTCAAATAATAATACATTCTATCGCTATGGTGCCACGGGCAGTTTTAACTGGCAAACGTTCAACCTGCAACTCATGTATATGCAGGGGGTCGACGACAAAGCTTTAAACATCCTGGATCCGACAATAAACTACAATTACAGTGGCGGTTTTGTGGAACTGGATTACGCCGGTATGTTCAACAACCGACTGGTTGCTTCCGGGGTTTTTAACTGGATCATGCCGCCGGACTATGATCCCGGCCACGAACTTAAAGCATATTCAATATTATTGCGCTACTATTTAGGTCTGTGGACTGCAGTAAATATTGCATTGCATGTGGAGTACAGCTACCGGGTAACGGGGAAAACGGTTCCCCTCAATGAAAATATGTTTATCGTGGGACTGGATTTTGCGCTCTGAAATTTATAAATTGAACAATAAAGCTTGGAATATTCCACTGTGGTTGGAATTTGCAATGAGTAAGGACTCCTTTTTTATAAAGATCCATCAAAAACCAGCACAAAAGAAAACCACTTATACAAATTTATGTATAAGTGGTTGATTATTAAGTAGCGAGAGGGGGAATTGCTCAGCCTGCGGCCTTGCGAATCTTTTAGGGGTTGCTTTACAAAACAAAGCCTTCTGCTCGCTGCGCTCACAAAGTCCTTTTTCCGTTCTGCCCTTTCAAAAGCAAGCTTTTGACGGCCAAAACGAACAAAGCCCTCCAGACTTCGTCTGAAAGGCTTTGTTTTGTAGCGAGAGGGAGAATTGAACTCCCGACCTCATGATTATGAATCATGCGCTCTAACCATCTGAGCTACCTCGCCATCACTTTCGGGGGGCAAATATACATCTTTTTTTAATCCGGGCAAAAGCGTGAACGGGTACATCCTTTGTCTGCAGGATATAGGTGGTGGGCTTATTTCCTCCTGAAAATAGCAGCTAAAGTCCGTCCAATTAGATCAACTTTTTCGATAGCTTCCAATAAGGAAGGATTCGTCAGATCAACTTTCTCGTTCTGAATTGAGATAGATTGTGTTGGATAGATAATGAGGAAATTATTCTTTTGACAATGCCTGGATAAATAGCTGGGTATTTTCGCCATTACAGACTGGTAGGATTCAAATTTCTTCCGGCTTAACACGATGATGATGTTATCATCGATTCTTATCTCTTTTAATAATTCTCCGAATTGATCCCAATCGGAGAACAGATTAAAAATCAAATCAATAGGATGTTTAATTGCTATTTCCTGTATTATTTTTCTCGTATTTTCAGATGAATATAAAATGATTTTTGCTCCCGTATTCTGGGCAATATTCCAGATTTTTGCCAGCCAGAAAGAAAATCCTGATTCAAATTCAGCGTTTTCGGGGACAACGACAACATGCCGTTTAATGGTTCCGATGGGCTGAAACGGATGATAAACGTAGGTTGTAAAATTACTTCTGGATAGGATGGCATCCGTCAGACTGCCCAGGAATGTATCCGAAGTGCCTTCTTTCACGTGAAGCCCCAAAATCAGGTCCGTAATGTTATTCTCCCTGATAATATTCGTGACCCCGTGCACCAGATTCAAATCATATCGTAAAAGCGTTTTCATTTCCACATCTGTGGCAGATGCAGCAATCTTGGCCTTTTCCAGAAGGCTTCTTGCCTTAGTCTCCGTTTCAGGTTCGACACTTTCACTGTTCACAATATTCAGGGCATAGAGGCCATCCTTGTTCTTTTTTGATTTCAGGATGGTGCTCAGATTAATCAGTTCATCGAGGGTATTCGGATTATTCACAGGAATCAGTATTCTCTCGGTGCTTTCGGATGAATCATCGTCGGACAGCTTTGAAAGCGCAATATTTTGAACGCCTTTCTGTGTGGCAAGGGAAGCGATCGTACAGGTGATCAAGATCATAATGACAGTACCGTTCAAAATGCTGTCGTTGAGAAGCCTGATGGGTTCTCCGTTATCATGGTACCCGAGGATAATGTTATAACCTACCAGAACCGCGGCCAGGGTTGCTGCAGCCTGAGCATTTGTCAATCCAAATATCACTCGCCGCTGATCCCTGCTGAATTTAAATTGCTTCTGGATCAGCCACGCAGGAATTAATTTTCCAATCGTTGCAACCACGGTCATCATAATCGCGACGATGATCGTTTCCTTGCTGCCAAATGCCCTGAAATCAATCAGCATTCCCACCCCGATCAAAAAGAAAGGAATGAAAATGGCATTACCCACGAAGTCTATTCTGTTCATCAGCGGCGATGTGCGGGGAATAAGACGGTTTAATGCCAGTCCTGACAGGAATGCCCCGATGATTGCTTCAATACCAGCAAACCTTGAAAGTACGGCACCAAGGAAGACCATGACCAGTACAAAGATGTACTGAGAAACATTATCGCTGTAACGTTTAAAAAACCATCTGGACAGTAAAGGGAACAGGTATACAATTATTAGCGAAAAGGCAGCAAACGAAAGGGTAAGTCTCAACCAGAACATGCTGTTGATTTCACCTTTAGTCATCCCGACAATTACGGCTAAGACTGTCAATGCCAGAATATTCGTTATGAGGGTGCTGCCAACTGCAGTATTTACTGCAAGGTTTTTTGAGATGCCATATTTGCTCACGATGGGATAGGTAATCAGTGTATGTGATGCAAACATACTGGCCAGCAGGACTGATGTTATTACTGAGAAATGCAGGACAAAAATACCGGTCAGGGTTCCGAGTACCATAGGGATTGTAAAACCATATAGACCCAATAAGGTGCTTTTCAATACATTCCTCTTGAAATCGTAAATGTCAATTTCCAATCCTGCCAGGAACATGATATAGAGCAGGCCTGCAGTCCCCGATAGGATAATGCTGCTGTCGCGGCTCAGTAAATTCAATCCAAAAGGGCCAATGATCACGCCAGCGATAATCATCCCCAGCAGGTGAGGAATCTTGATTTTTTCAGAAATTATCGGGATAATCAGAATAATCAGAAGTATGATTAAAAACTTCAGTACCGGATCGGTTAAGGGAAGTTGTATGCCAAGAGTATCAAAATTCATACAGATGTTGTATGCCGCAAAGATAGCAAATTAACAGAAAGTGATTTTGGTGAAGAGGGAATCAGGCGTGGTCCTATTCCCTTTTGCTCATCAGGTATTCAGCCCTATCCAGCCAGCCTGGATTGATGGCCACGCCCCATCCGGGTTCAGCCGGAAGGTGCAGTGCACCATCTTCAATTTTTAGAACCGGTGCATACATTGCCCTTGCCTCCCTGTTGATCTCTTCTTCAAATTCTATGGAAAACTCCAGGTATTTCCCAGGGTTGGGGATGGCCCGCATCAGGTGAAGGGTGAAAAGGGTGACCATGGCATGGTTAGCCGAATGAGGGATCGCGGGAATTCCCGCCTGGTTTGCCATGAGTGCAGTTCTCCAGGTCCTGGTAATTCCACCCAGGTAGAGTGGATCGGGTTGAATGATATCGAAGGTATGTGATTGAATCATCCGCCGCCATTTGGCAATATCATTATCCTGTTCGCCTCCCGAGACATCTATGTCGAGCGTATCGGTAACCTCCTTGATCCATTCGGTTTCCCAGTAAGGGCATGGCTCTTCGAACTGGCCGATACCGTAATCCTGGAGCATTCGGCCATAATGGATGGCCCGGTCGGGGGTGTACCCACTGTTGCCATCGGCCAGAAGTGTGCAGCTGCCGGCCAGGGCGGGACCCAGGGTGCCAATCATATCCTCGGTGCGGTTTTCCCACGCATCCCCGTTGCGGGAGGCCTCTTTACCAATCCTGAATTTGAAGGCAGTGATACCCATTTCATCGCGCAAACGGATCATTCTTTCCAACTCTTCATCCGGTTTGATGGTGCGGCTCATGCTTGAACCATAGATCCTGACAGGTTTAACCGTCCCTCCCAATAATTCACAAACAGGCTTGCCGGTGATCTGTCCGTATAGATCCCAGATGGCTGTGTCGATACCTCCCAGTGCTCGATTCACATAGGACCAGGGGTATTTCAGGTTCTCCTCAATGCACTGGTCAGCAATTTGATCTATATGGGCTGGATCCTTGCCCAGCACCTTTTGCGCCAGGTTCCGGTGCAGGATCATAGAGGTTATGTCGGAGTTATAGGTGGAGATTTGTCCCCAGCCCTGTTGACCATCGTCGGTGGTCACCCGCACAACCGCAACGCTCTCCTTTGAGAAAGTTTCGATCTTTGTAATTTTCCGGCCTTCCGGAATGATCCTGAATTCCTCGTAACCCTCTGTTCTTCCCTGGTGATAATAGGGTCCGGTACCCGGAGGTGCGGGAGAACCGGAATTTCCCCCCTGGGGGGATACCTGGCTGCAACCTGCAACACCCGTGAGGATTGCTGCAGATGCCGAGTTTTTTAAAAATGATCTGCGTTTCATGAACTCAAGTTAATACATTGAAACGGATCTTAAAAGTTTTACATTTGACAGGATCGGATTTGAACCTTTTTCATATTAAGGTGGTTAAATGGATTGATTATGGGAGATATGAAAGGAGTGAACCGGATCAGGGAAAGCTATGGATGGAAGAGTTTTATTCCTCTCTGGCTGTTGCTTGTTTTGCCATTTTCCTGCAGCCATTCCTATGATTCCGATACGCTGGATCTTTGGAGATACCAGTGGAACATGTGGCCCGATATAGATGCAGAGGCCGGGCCCGATTCACTTTACAGTGCCCCCGTAACGATCGACAGACTGCCTGTCCATACGCCCTCATGCGGGTGGGAGGTACTTCACAGGGGTAATGGGAAACTGGTCAGGATACCCGCCACCCTCGCCTCCGGCTTCAGCGGGGAGGAGCAAAGCAGTGTAACCTGGTTTCATTGCAGGCATACGCTGCCCGAGTTGTGGGCAGGGCGGGATATATCACTGAGCTTTGAAGGGGTGAGTCATCGTGCAGAGATCTACCTGAATGAAGCGCTGGTGGGAGCATTCCTGGGAGAAAATCATCCGTTTACCATAGATATTACCGAAGTGGTTTATTACAAACGGGATAATCACCTGGCCATACGGGTATATGATCCTCTTCCGGACTCCTGCGGAATCACAGGTAAAATTCTGGTCGTCTCCAAACCACCTGATCCCTGAGCACTGTGCACTGATCCCTGAGCACTGATCCCTGAGTACTGTTCCCTGACCCCTGAGCACTGTTCACTGAGTACTGAGTACTTATAACCTGTAGATTTCCCGGTTAACCAGTTTCATCAGTTCGATGTAATTCTCCCCGGCCATGAGCCTGCGGTACTTTTTATGATCCAGCTTTGCGGCCAGGTTGTAAACGCCACGGGTAATCTCCGAATGGCGCTCGAAAAAGTCGACCATGCCGAAAATCCTGGGCGAGGCATCGGTTGTGAAGTATTTGTCATATTTATACTCCTGTGCCCAGAACATCAGCTCCACGTAATGGAGCAGGTGACGGCTGGCACCCACCAGGTCCCAGTCGGCTTTTGTATCGTTGTCGTTGGTATGGATGTAGGCATCAAAACCCGATTCGTAGATGGTGACCAGCGACTGGGCCGGGTTCTCCTGGCTCTGGAGGGAGTGGCCCATGTCGAGGGTGATCCCAGTATGGGGATTCCCGACCTCTTTAAGCAGCAGGAGTGCTTTGGCAGTGGTGTCCAGCTGGCAGTGCACCCGTGTTTCAGAATACTTTGGTTCGATGAAAAGGGGGATTTCCGGTTTGTATCCGGCTGCTTCACCAACGGTTTCGATCATATATTTCCAGGCAGTGCTGTAGTCGATCTGAAACAGGACATCATAACCATCGGCAAGGGGACAGCAGCTCACGTGGGGGGCTCCCACCGCCTGGGCGTAGTCTTTTCCCCTTTTGATCATATCCACGGCCCTGTCACGGATCTCTTTCACCGGCCTGGAGAGTGCACCGGGAACCCATTCGGGTTCTTTCTTGATGTTTACATTGACTGCTGCGAAATTCAGCCCCAGCTCCTTCATCCAGCCACTGGTCTCCACCGGATCGCCGGTTTCATAGGGAAAGACGATTTCCACTCCATCAAATCCATCAATCTGCTTTACAATTTCCAGTTTCTCCCTGACAGTTACCGGCGCCTGATACTCTGAAAACCTGTCCTGGGTTTTTCCCAGGAATCCAATGATTACACCCTGTTTCATACCTGTCTTTTATAGTAATTCTATGATCGTGTCGGCCATGATACCCAGTAAAAGTGCACATGAGGCCGCTCCTGCATCAACCACTCCCCTGGACCTTTCTCCAAGCCTGCTGGAGCGTCCCAGCCTGGCCACCATATCTTCGGTGGCATTTTTACCCTCTTCAGCCGCCTTTTTCATGGCTGTAAGGGCCTCCCCGAAACCCTTTCCCGATTGCAGGGCCTGCTCGAAGGCATCAATGGCGGGATAGAGCGCATCCACCAGTGTTTTATCACCAACCCTGGCAGGGGAGAGGGCCAGCATACTCTCTCTGGCCCCGGCCAGTGCCTGGCGGAAGAGTTCTGCATCAATCTCCTCATGATCTGCAAAGGCTTGCCCCATGGATTTAAAGGTTTTTCCATACAGTGGTCCCATGGACCCCCCGATGCGCATCATCAGGACCCTGGCCAGTGTCAGAAGGGCGTGGGAAAAATCGCCTGGATCGTTGTCCAGCGCTTCGCGGGTCATGGTAAACCCCTTGTTCATGTTGATCCCATGGTCCCCGTCGCCAATGGCCCCGTCGATGTCGCTCAGGTATTGTTTATGATCCCGGATGGCTTCGATCATGCGGTCCACCACCAGTGCCCCATCCTTATTACTGAATTTACTCATCTATTAGCTCCTTTGAAATTGTCTCAGTCCGACCGAGTCGGCTTTGTAATCAATGCAGGCCTTCAATTCTTCGTCCAGTTTCATCATGCTCAATGTAGCTCCGGCCATTTCCAGTGAGGTAAAATAGTTGCCCACATAGGAAATATAAACCCTTATCTGTTTCTCTTCCAGCAATGCGATCACATCGCGGTACAGGATATAGAGTTCCATAACCGGGGTGGATCCCAGCCCTGAGAGGAGCAAAGCGACTTCATCGCCTCCCGAAAAGGGAAGATCGGGAAGTATCACATCCAGCATTCTTCTGGCCACTCCGGAGGCAGATTCCAGATCGGCAATCTCTATGCCCGGTTCCCCGTGGTGTCCGATTCCCACCTCCATCTTTCCCTCTTCGACCTTGAAATTGGGGTGCCCCACCTCGGGTATGGTACAACCGCTCAGTCCCACCCCGATGCTGCGCGTGTTGTCTATGGCCTTCTGCGCTGCGGCAATTACTTCGTCAAGTGAAGCACCCATAGCGGCCTTAGCACCTCCCACTTTCCACATGAGAATCTCCCCGGCAACACCCCTGCGTTTCTCTCTTTCCTTAGATGGTGCTGAGGGAACATCATCATTGGCCACCACCTTTTTTACCTGGATCCCTTCATCTTCGGCCTCTTCGATGGCCATGGCCACGTTCATATTATCACCCGCATAGTTTCCATAGAGGATGGCAACACCCTTTCCTCCATCGGCAGCTTTGATGGCATCGTAGAACATCCGGGCAGGAGGGGAGGTGAAAATTTCACCCACGGCCACTGCATCGCACATGTTTTTTCCGATGTAACCCACAAAAGCAGGTTTATGACCCGAACCGCCGCCGGTTATAATGCCCACCTTACCCTGAACCGGGGCATCTTTATACTTGATGACACGATCGTTTTCTGTGAAAGATACAAGGTCTGTATGAGCCTTTACAAATCCCTGGAGCATTTCATCCACTACCAGGGAGGGATCATTGATAAACTTTTGCATGAACTCTATTTTTTAAAGGATTCTTTTTCAAGGTTGCGCATGATATCCACCTTGGCAGCTGACCGTCCACCCTGGTATTCAGCTTTCAGCCACGCATCCACAATGGTCTTGGCCAGCTCAACACCCACCACCCTTTCGCCCATTGTCAGAACCTGAGCGTTGTTACTTGCACGGAGCCTTTCAGCGGAATATACATCGTGACATACACCGGCATAAACACCCTCTACCTTGTTGGCAATCATGGCCATCCCCAGTCCGGTTCCACAGATCAGTATGGCACGGTCGAGCTTCTCTTCCTTTACCTTTCTGGCCAGGTTGTATCCCACTTCGGGGTAGGTGGCATCAGGATTCGTCCCGATGTAGTCCAGGTCTTCCACCTCAATACCTTTGCCTTGAAGGTGTTTCACCAGCTCCTTTTTCAAGTGAATGGCGGCATCATCCGCATCGATTACTATTTTACTCACGATGTTCATTGTATGTTTTGTTTACCGTTCAAGCCAGGGCATAATTTTTTCCAGGTAATCGAGACTTTCCTGAACCCAGCGATCAGGGTCCTCTACGAAACCGCCGCTGGCCTCACTGCCCATCTCAATTCCGGCCACGCAGGGCTCTCCGTATTTCTTACAGTTTTCCTCGATACCCAGTTCAAGCAGTTTATCCACGTAGGCTTTGAAATCCACGGCGCCGGTTCCCAGGATGCTGTTGGTGTGGGCAAAGGATTCGGTTTCACTGAGGTGGACGTGTAATAGCCTGCTTTTCAGTTTCTCCAGGCTGTCCGGATCTTCGCGGGTGATGACCAGGTGACCCACATCCACATTGGGATATACATTGGGCAATCCGAGATCCTCCACAACCTTGGCCAGTTTCCAGGTGCTGTTTACGATGAAATAGACATGGGGATCCAGTTCAATTCCAACCAGCAGGTTCTTATCCAGGCACCACCCGGCAAAACGTCCCACATTCTCGAGCATGTATAGCCACGATTGCTCGGGGGTTACACCCAGCTCGTAGAGACCGCCGCCCCAGCAAACCAGCAGTTGCCTTCCGCCCAGTTCCATCTGGAAGTCGGCACACTTTTTCATGTACTCGAAGACGGCATCCCGCCTCTTCCGGTCGGGATGGGCTGTATCCCTTGTAGCCACCAGGAGCATCTGTGAACTTACAAGGCCATTGTCCCTGACAATCCGCACAGCTTCCTTTTTCTGCTCCGCTGTCATTGTGGCTGGATTTCCCTTCCGGATCCCCGCATATTCGATATACCTGAATCCAAACCTGGCGGCACTGCGGAGCGACTCTTCCGGTCCCCTGTTACCCACCTCGTATACCAGTGTATTTAATGCTAACTTCATATTTTATGACTTTACCGGCTTTATATACTTACCCGGATCCATTGTCATCCAGAGTCCGATGGCAATGGCCGAGAAGACCATGCAAACATAGAAAAACGGGGTAAAACTACCGGTCCACTCGTAAAGATAGGGGAAAGCGATGATGGTGACAAATGCACCCAGGTTCCCGGCCATGTTCATGGTTCCCGAAACTGCGCCGGCATTCTCTTTCCCGATATCGATGCAAAAGGCCCAGGAGGGACTCAGGGTCATATCGGCTCCAAAAATGGCAATGGAAAGGAAAATTATGGCCACCTGCGGGGTGTCGATGCTGGCCATCATCACCATGCCCAATGCGGCCAGGATGAATCCGGTGATGGCAGGGAGCCTGCGGGATATCCCTACATTTTGTCTCTTATAAAGGTGGTCGACCCAGAGTCCTGAAACCCAGTTACCCAATGCCCCTGCTAAGAGCGGGACCATGGCGTAGAGGCCGGCTTCCACACCTCCCAGTGTAAAACGATCTTTCAGAAAAGGGTACATCCAGGTGAGGGTAAAATAGAAGGTAAAGTTACTGGCCATATACTGAAGCATGGCCAGCCACATATTCCTGGATTTGATGATAGTCCCGAATCCAAGGATGGTTCTTTCGGTCCCTGGAGAGTGTTGCCTGTTTTCCAGAATATACTTTTTTTCACGTTCCGAGATAGCCCCCGACTCTTCCGGGGTATTCCTGAAAAGCAAATACCATAAAAGGGCAAAAACAAGTCCGATGCACCCAAAAATAAGGAAGCTCATCCTCCATCCTACGTTGCCGATGATCACCGCCACCAGGGGAAGTGCAAAGGCTGCCCCTATTCTTGATCCGGAGAAGTTTATGCCCTGGATGATTCCCCGCTCCCTTACAGGGAACCAATTGTAAACCACCTTCGACAGGCCGGGAAAGGCACCGGCCTCACCGGCACCAAAAAGGAACCGGATGACCATCATCGAGAGATAGTTCCAGGCCGCTCCTGTAAGGGCGGTCAGTACCGACCATAGTCCCACAATGGTGGCCAGAACACTTCTGGCACCGCGCTGATCGGCCCATTTCCCTGCTGGTGTCTGGAAAAGGGCATACCCAAGGGTAAACATGGCCATGACCCACCCGAAATCGGTCAGGTCGAAATTCAGGTCAACTGAAATTTCCTCCTTTGCCGCGGAGATGCATGCCCTGTCGATATAGAGCAGCACAGTGAGCAGGAAGGTGGAGAGGACCAGCAGGATCCGGATGGGGAAGTAACGCTTATTCATGATTGTGAAAATAGCCATTTGCATTTAACATCCTGTACACTATGGTCCGGCTTTTTGTTTCTATTGAAACAATTTTGTGCCGGAATAAATGCGGTTTTTTTTTGATTTTTTTAGATGGTATATTGCATAAGGATCAAAACATTTTATTCCCATGACTGAAAAAAGCAAAATCGGAAGACGTGCCTTTCTGGGTGCGGGACTTACTGCCGCAGCTTCTGTGGTTGCCGGAAACTCTTTTTACGGTGCACCTGCCCCCGGAGAACTGAGCCTGGGGAAGATCAGTGGCGAAAATCCCTATAATGAGCGTACCCACCTGGCCATGCCCACCCGGTCTTTTGGAAAGACTGGGTACAAAGTAGGGATCCTCAGTCTCGGCGGACAGGCGACCCTGGAGCAAGAGGGCACCGAAGAGCTATCCGAAAAGATGATCAACAGGGCCATCGATCTCGGGGTGAATTATATTGATACTGCCGCCTCCTATGGGGGTGGAGTCAGTCAGAAGCATATTGGGATGGTTATGAAAACCCGTCGCAAAGAGGTTTGGTTGTCCACCAAGACCCACGACCGCAGTTACGACGGATCCATGAGGTTACTGGAGGAGAGTCTCAACAGCCTGCAGACCGACCACCTGGATATGTGGCAGCTTCATAACGTGCAGCGGAAGGAGGAGGTTGATCAGATCTTTGCGGAGGATGGTGCGCTGAAAGCCCTGATCAAAGCCAGGGAGGAGGGGATCGTCAGGCACCTTGGGGTCACCGGGCATTATGAACCCCTGGTCCTTCTTGATTGTATCAACCGGTTCCCCTTTGACGCCATCCTGATGGCTCTGAATGCAGCAGATGTGCACTACCTGAGTTTTAAGAACTACCTGCTCCCGGAAGCTCAAAAGAAGGGAATGGCCATCATTGGCATGAAAGTGGCCACACGGGGAAGGATGATATCCACCTGGACGCCCCCGCCCCTCGAAGAGCAACCCGAACGCATGAGGACACCCCTTCCCGGAACCCTTACCATCCGGGAGGCTCTCTCCTACAACATGACCCTTCCGGTGAGCACCACCATCCTCGGGGTGGATAACCTGGAGCAGATCGAGGAGAACATGAAAATCGCATCCGGGTTTACACCTCTTTCCGAAAAGGAGATGGAGGCGCTGGAGTACAAAACCCTTCCCATTGTCAGGCAGGGGCTCTATTTCAGGCGCTGGAACCTGGGAGCCTGATCACCAATAAAATCATACCGGTTCCATGAAAATTTCAAGAAGACTCCTTACACCGATGGCATTGTTGCTTTGCTTGGTTTCAATAAAGGCGCAGGAAGCAAAATGGTGGTTAAATGAACCATACCGGATGGTGCAGACCAACCTCAGGGAGATCGATGCACAGGATTTTGATGTCGGTGTGTATGTAAAATCAATCCTGGATGTGGGTGCCAATACGGTTCTGATCAATGTGGGTGGAATAGTAGCCAATTACAATACCAACCTGGAGTACCACTACCGGAATCCCTACCTGGAATTTGATCTCATCGACAGTGTAATCGGGGAACTCCATGAAGCGGGAATCCGTGTCATGGGAAGGTTCGATTTCAGCAAGCTGAATGAGGAGCTTGCCCGGAAGAAACCTGAGTGGCTCTACGTGGGCATCCATGGAGAAAATGTCAACTACAACGGGCAGGTGCACACCAGCGTAAACGGTGGTTACCAGCAGGAGTACTCCTTTAAGATTCTCAGCTGAGGCGTTGGAGCGTTTTCCGCTGGATGGCGTTTTTTTCAATATGATAGGCTACCAGACCAGGGATTACAGTAATAATTATCATGGGATCGACCAGTCTGAGGCTGACAGGAAAGCTTTTAATAAGTGGTCCGGGGGACTCAATCTTCCGGTAACGGAGGATGATACCGACCCGGTATTCAGGAAGTACAGGCAGTTTAAGGAGGAATCGGCGCAGGATCTGTTCTACCGGATCAGTGAACATATTAAGTCGTTTGGAGATCAGATTGCCATATGTACCTATACCCACGCCGGGGTTGATCTCTACAGGAAGGAGTCCCACTCCAGTCTGTTCAGCGACCGGCCGGCATGGGAGTATTCGGCCTCACACAACGTTAAAAGTGCACTGGGTTCGTGGCAGAATATGCAGGTGAGCAATGCTGCCGTTCACTTTATTGATTATCCCGCCAGGCATGCGGCCGATGCGCAGTTTTTCACGGAGAAGAGGCTCGCCCAGAACATGATTCACGGAGCCGGTCCTGACTTTTATTGCATTGGCAGGCTGGATAACCTGGAGGATCGATGGGTACTGGAGAATGTAACAAGGGCTTTCCAGTTCCATAAAAGAAACGAAGCCTGGCTTCACGGGTCACATTCCGGGGCCGATGTGCTTCTTTTGCATGACGGTTACAGGGAGAGCGAATACCGGGGGATCTTTGAGTTCCTGACGGAAAACCACATCCAGTTTGATGTGATGGAGCACTGGCGTATTACCGATAGCGACCTGCCCAGGGCGCTCCCGGATTACCGGCTGGTTATTCTGCCCGGAATTGAAAGGATGACCCCGGAGGCCTGCGAACTGGTGGACCGGTATGTTTCCAATGGCGGAAAGATCCTGGCCACCGGGTTTACATCCACTGCAGATGAAATCGGAAATCCATTAAACCGGTTCAGGATGAATAGCCTGGGTGTTGAACCCGGTTTTGAAAGGGTTCCTAAGACGCAGGGATGCTATTTCAGAATTTTTCCGGAAGATAAAACGTTGCTGCAGAATAGGTTGCTTGAGTATCTAGACCTGGTTTATGTATGGGAAGATATTGCTTTGTGCAGGGCCAGGGAGGGTGCAACGGTTCATCTTGGGTACATTCCTCCCGCCATGATCGGACCACCCGAAAAGTGTTACTATACAGAGGTTACCAGCAGCCCGGGAATCGTCTCCATGGATTACGGTAAAGGCAAATCCGCACTGATCACTTTCCCCATAGGCTCGCTGTATGACCACACCAGGCATTACGGTCATGCTCTCCTGATGCAATCGGTACTACAGGCCCTTTTGGAATACAGGCCCTCTTTTACCACAGACGCATCGCCCTTACTGGAGATGAGCCACCGGTTGAGCCATGAGGGTGATTTTGAGTGGTTCGGTCTTATAAACCATTCGGGACAGCTTGGGAATGCATTCCATCCGCCGCTTCCACTGCCCGGATTTACAATTACATTCAAACCTTTGAAGGAAGTGGGCAGTATCAGGTTACTGGCTTCTGGTGAAACAGTTCCCATTTGTAACATCCAGAATGGAGAACTTACAGTTCAATTGGATGGACTTGATTTTTATGATGTGCTCCTGGTGGAGTATTTAAAATAAAACAGGACAATTGATTTTGACATGGGAAAGCTTTTAGACAGGATTGCAGAGGGAAAGGTTCTTATTTCGGACGGGGCATGGGGCACATTTTTGCACCGGAAGGGACTGAAGGTGCAGGAGTGTCCCGAATCGTGGAACACAGACCGGCCAGGGGATATCCTGGAGATTGCCCGAAGCTATGTGGAAGCGGGTGCAGATATCATTCTGACCAATAGTTTCGGGGGGAGCCCTTTTAAACTGGCGGGCTATGGCCTGCAGGGCCGAACCTTTGAATTTAACAAGGCTGCCGCAGAGCTTTCAAAACAGGCAGCAGGTGATAAAGTCCTGGTTTTGGGCTCCATGGGTCCCACGGGTAAAATGGTAATGATGGGTGAGGTTTCTGAGGAGGAGTTAATTGTGGGGATGATGGAACAGGCACGCGGACTGGCAGCCGGGGGGGTGGACGGGATCGTGGTGGAGACCATGTCTGATCTGGAGGAGGCCCGGATCACCATTAAAGCCGTTAAAAACGTGACCGGCCTGGATGTAGCATGTACCTTCACTTTTTCCAGGACCCTTTCGGGTGACTACCGGACCATGATGGGGGTGGGGGTGGCCGATTTCCTGGAAATGACCAGGGATGCCGGGGTCGGTGTGGTAGGAGCCAATTGCGGGAACGGAACATCCGGGATGATAGAAATAGTCAGAGAGATCAGGGCCATTGATGCTGAAATCCCCATACTCATACATGCCAATGCCGGCCTGCCGCAATATGTGGACGGAGAAACTGTTTTCCCGGAGTCTCCCGGTGAGATGGCCCGGCAGATGAAAGAGCTGGTGGCAGCAGGGGCAAATATTGTGGGCGGTTGCTGCGGGACCACCCCCGAACATATCAGGATGATCGCCGGAATTTTAAAAGGAACAATTACTTTATAAAAACAACCATTATGAAATCAACTCTATCGATTGCACTGTGCCTTATACTTTCTGCACAGGGTTTCTCTCAGACCAGGGTGATAAGAGGAGAACTGACAGCCTTTAACCGCTATCCGGTTGCAAATGTGGAGGTAACCGCCAAAAAGGCAAAGACCTCGGTGACGACCAATGAGGAGGGTGTATTTCAGCTGGTCTGTAAGCAGAAGGATGTCCTTGTTGTAAAAAGCGAGGTATTTACCTCTTTGAACCGGAGAGTGGGCAGTAAGGATGAATATCTGAAGCTCAACCTGATCTTCAGGGATACACCTGAAAATCGTGACATTGCAACAGGGATGGGCTACCTGAAAGCCGATCAGCTTACTTATGCGCTGTCAAATCTTGATTCTGAGAATAATGACTTCTGTAACTATTCAGATGTGTTGACCCTGATTACGGGGAAATTCGCAGGAGTTGAGGTGATGACTACCGAATCGGGCAACAAGGGAGTGTTTGTCAGGGGACAAAAAACAATCCAGGGGTCTGCTGAGGCTATGTATGTGGTGGATGGAATTCCTGTGGGTGATATCACTTTCGTGAATCCCTGCGAGATGAAGAGCATTACTGTTCTGAAAGATGGTGCTGCAGCCATGTATGGCTCCAGGGGAGCCAACGGGGTTGTGATCATTGAGACCAAAGGATATTTGCATTAGTAAATGAGGAGAGAAAGTAAAACATTGAGGCAAATTATTATAGTGGGTTTCATGGCCCTTTCGGGATTCTCCGTGTTTGGACAGCAATGGAGTATTGTGGAGGCTTCCGGTGATGTTGGGGCCAGGGGAGACAATGGTTTTATGTCGTGCAAGGGGAAGTTTTACCTGCTGGGCGGCCGGGGAGAACATCCGGTCGATATTTTTGATCCTTCCACGGGAATATGGAGCCAGGGCGCACACCCTCCCGTGGAGATGCACAATTTCCAGGCCATCAGAATTGAAGATGAAATTTGGGTCCTGGGAGCTTTCACTGGTGAATACCCCGATGACAGGCCCCTTGAACATATCTATATTTACAATACTGAGAACAACCAGTGGAGAAGGGGGGACCCGATCCCCGCTGACAGGCTTCGGGGATCGGCCGGGGTGGTGGTTTACCGCGAAAGAATCTACCTGATCTGCGGGGTGACAGACCTGCACAATCCGGAAACGACCAGCCGGGTGGACCGGTATGATCCGAAGACGGGAAAATGGAAAAAACTAACCGATGCACCCCGGACCAGGGGACATTTCCAGGCCGGGATCTGCAATGGCAAAATTTATGCGGCAGGAGGAAGCAGTCCGTCGGGAAGTGGAGACGACAAGTCCGGGAAAACCATTGCCGAGGTGGATGTATACGATATAGAGTCGGGAAGGTGGAAGAGCCTGCCTGCCGGACAGAACCTGCCCACACCAAGGGCTGCGTGTACCACTGTTGACATGTTGGACCACATTGTGGTGATCGGAGGGGAAAATCCTTTGCAGGAGGAGGCCAGCAACCTGGTTGAGGCCTATGATACGGAGCGGGGGGTATGGGAGGAGTGGGACACCCTTGAAAATGGCCGGTGGGGCACCCAGGCCTTTGTGTGTGTGGGGGCGATATTTATCACAGCCGGAAGCAGTGACAGGGAGGGCAACCTGGCCGACACTTCCCTGGAGATGCTTGCATTTTAAATCGGGCAACATTTAAAGATAGAGATTTTGAAATACAGACAGTTAGGGAAAACAGGTTTTGAGATATCCGAAATCAGCCTTGGCACCTGGCAGGCAGGAGGCCGCTGGGGAGAACCGTTCAGCAAAACGAACGCCAGGGGCATTATAAACCGTGCCATTGATAACGGAATTAATTTTATTGATACAGCCGATGTCTATGGAAACGGACTGAGTGAAAAAATGGTCGGAGAGGTGGTGCGAAGCCGCAGTGAGCGCGTTTACGTGGCAACCAAATGCGGGAGGAGGCTTAGTCCGCATACCAATGAAACTTACACGCCACAGGCCCTCAGGCACTTTGTGGATCAGAGTCTTCGCAATACCGGATTTGAAGTGCTTGACCTGATCCAGTTGCATTGTCCTCCCTCCGGGGTGTATGACCGTCCTGAGATTTTCGGATTGTTTGACCTTCTGAAGGAGGAGGGGAAGATATTGCATTTAGGGGTAAGTGTTGAAAAGGTTGACGAGGCCATGAAGGCTATTCAATATGCCAATGTCACCACCGTGCAGATCATCTTTAATATGTTCAGGCATAAACCTTCAGAGATATTCTTTAATGCGGCCGCAGCGAAGAATGTCGGGATCATTGTCAGGGTACCACTGGCCAGCGGACTGCTTTCCGGCCTCTATTCGAAAAAAACCGAATTCGGAAAACAGGATCACCGGAATTTTAACCGTGAAGGCGCCATGTTTGACAAGGGAGAAACGTTCTCGGGGGTGGATTATCAAACCGGACTTCAGGCGGTGGAGGAGATTAAAAAAGTATTTCCCGGCCGGGAGAACCTTTCCTCCCTGGCTCTGAAATGGATACTGATGTTCGATCAGGTAAGTGTTGTGATTCCCGGTGCATCCAGGGATACACAGCTGATATCCAACCTGTCGGCCCTCGATGAAGAACCAATGACCCCGGAGCAGATGGAAGGCGTGAAAGAGATTTACAACCGGCTCATCAGGCCCCAGGTCCATCCTCACTGGTAATAATTTTCTGATCGGAACTTATGAATTTACCCAAAACACTTCTGACCTATCATGACCTGACTGTCGAGGTTGAAACCACCCCGCCGCAGGAACTCATCGATCATGTTCACAGCACCACACTGGGTCAGCCCGGCAGTTTCAGGTACCGGCATCTGAACCTGGTGGATCGCCTGACTGCACCCGGTGAGATCTATTTCATGTTTCTGAGGAAAGCTGGTAAAATGATGGGGTCAGTGGGTTTCGTGGGCAGGCATACCCAAACCGGCGGGTTGGACCACGACAGCTGGATGATCCGCTATTTCTCCATCAAGGCCCCCTTTCGCGAGGTTCCCAGGAAACTAAAAGGGAAATCCGACCTAAAAGATGAGCATAAACGTACCACCGTACTAGGCCGGTTCATTCAGCCTGTTTTTGCCCAGCCATCCCAGCTCAGGGGGGAAGCGGACACCGGAAGGCCATCCATTATCTACGCGCTGATTGATAAAAAGAACCTGCGAAGTATGAATTTCAGTTCACAGATGGGAATGGAGACCATCGGTGAGGTGGCCAACTTCAGTTTCAGCCGGTTGAATCCGAAACTTTCGGAAAGGGTGGAGCAGTTGGCCGATTCGGAGAAGGACTCCATGGAGCGGATCCTGCATGAGTTCTACAGCGGTTATAACCTGTTTTTCTCAAACACACTTTTCAAGGACCATGGTTACCATGTGATCCGCGATTCGGGAAGGGTGGTGGCCGGTGTTCAGGAGTACCCGATCTCATGGAAGGTTGTTGATTTTGGATCTCCAATGGTCAATGCGATGGTACGGATGGGGACAAAGATTCCCTGGGTAAAACGGCGGGTCGATCCCGATGAGGTAAGAATGCTGGCATTCGACGGAATCTATTGTGAGACAGGCTATGAAGATCTTCTCTATGAACTGATGGAGGGCGTTCTTGCGCGCAGTCAGAGGTACCTGGCCATGCTGATGATGGACCGGAAATCGGGATTGTACGAAATCTTCAGCGATAAGGGCCGGCTGGGGCCGGTGCATAAAGTGCTGGGTACCTTCATGGCCGATGTAAGGGTGCGGTTTATCAATATTCCCGGGGAGGTGCGGCATCTGTTTCTGAAAAGACCCACTTATATACCCACATACGATAATTCCTGACAACAGCAATGAAAACAAAAATTGAAGGATTCCGGATCCGAAAAGCAAACAGGGAAGATGTGCCGGTGATTCTGGATTTTATCCGGAAACTTGCCGAATATGAAAAGCTCTCCCATGAGGTTGTAGCTACTCAGGAGAACCTTGAAAGGCATCTCTTTGGGAATGATGTGGCAGCCGAGGTGGTGATCGGTTATGATCACGGTCAGCCTGTGGGTTTTGCGCTCTATTTCCATAGCTTTTCCACTTTTTTGGGTAAACCCGGAATCTACCTGGAGGACCTTTTTGTCCTGGAGGAGCACCGCGGGAAAGGGTTTGGAAAGGCCTTACTTACTTATTTGGCCAAAATGACAGTTGACAAGGGATATGGACGGCTGGAGTGGGCAGTGCTTGACTGGAATGAACCTGCCATTGAATTCTACAAATCATTGGGATCCAGGATGATGGATGAATGGATCGTGAACCGGTTGGCCGGTGATGCACTCACTGAACTGGCCGGAAAATTTTAGTTTCAAAAAAAAGAGTATTTTCGCTCCCTGGCTGCTACTAATAGATACGCGTATGCATATCCGGGTGAAACCTGTTTGTACAAGACAGGATCTGCGAAATTTCATTCATTTACCGGCAAAGATCCATAAGAACCATTCCAACTGGATCCCTCCCATATACTCGGACGAGTGGACATTCTTTCATTCCAGGAAGAATAAATCTTTCGGGTACTGTGATGTGATTATGCTCCTGGCCTTCCGGGATAAGGAGGTGGTGGGAAGGATCATGGGAATTATCAACCACAAGTACAACCAGCAGCACCATGAAAAGCATGCCAGGTTCAACTTCCTGGAAACCTGGGATGACCCTGAGGTGATCGAAGTATTGATGAGGCACGTGGAAAGTTGGGCAAGGATCAAGGGGATGGATAAAATGGTGGGTCCACTTGCATTCTCCGATAAAGATCCGCAGGGATTCATGATCAGCGGATTCAATGAACCCATCTCCATTGCCACGCACTGCAATTTTGAGTTCATGGTGGGTCACCTCGGTTCACTGGGTTATTCCAAAGACATTGACCTTGTCGTATACAAGATCCGGATTCCGGAAAGGACACCCGATCTCTATCTTAAGGTTGCGGAACGTGCCATGCGGAACAACCCGGGCATCAGGCTTCTTGAATTCAGCAGGCGCAGGGATCTGAAGCCCTGGATCAGGCCCATTTTCTCACTTATCAATGAGACCTTTACACAAATATACGGTTTCATGCCCTTCACCCTGGAGGAGATGGATGACTTTGCCAACCGCTACCTTTTGCTTATGGATGCCCGCTACATAAAGGTGGTGATCAATGAAAAAAACGAAGCCGTCGCCTTTGTAATTGCCATGCCCGATATCAGCAAGGGAATCAAAAGATCAAGGGGTTACATTCTCCCACTGGGGATTATCCATATCCTGCTTGCCGGAAAGCGGTCGAATCAGCTGAACCTCCTGCTCGGAGCAGTTCGTCCCGATTATCAGAACAGGGGAGTGGACAGCATCATGGGTTCGGCGCTGCTGGAATCGGCACGAAGGGGCGGACTTCAATATATTGACAGTCACCTCGAGATGGAATCCAATTTAAAGGTCAGGGCCGAAATGGAATACATGGGCGGGGAAGTTTACAAAACCTACAGGGTTTTTGGAAAGTCACTGGAGAGGATCAATAACAGCAGCCATCCGGAGATACCCATTGAATTATCGGAGGTAATTTGCGGTTAATCAACCGTTAATTGTTTCCGTAATATTTTGTTTTTAATCAGGAAGCCTTTATTTTTGTTCCAAATTAACCTGAAAACATGAGGATTATTGAAAATATGACCGTGACCACATTACCGCGAATTTTCTAGGACGGGTGGGTCACTCTGTTTTCTTTTCTAACCAATAATTCTCAGTTCCATGTCACATATCAGATTAAGTTCTAAGTTTTCAAACTCTATATTACGCCAGTTTTTCAGGGATCTGCGTGAAGCCATCGGTGGCTCTGAAAGGGATTTCACACAAATTCCCCTCAGCAAAGCCATTATACTCCTGAGCATCCCCATGGTGCTGGAGATGATCATGGAATCGGTTTTTGCACTGGTGGATATCTTTTTTGTTTCCCGGCTGGGTTCAGAAGCTATTGCCACTGTTGGTATTACCGAATCGTTGATGACAATTGTTTATGCAATTGGCATTGGACTGAGCGTGGGCACCACGGCGCTTGTCTCCCGCCGGATCGGGGAGAAGAAACCAGAGGAGGCAGCCGTCTCTGCTGTTCAGGCCATTTTTACAGGGCTGGCAGTATCAATGATCTTTTCGGCAGTGGGCATCTTTTTTGCAAAAGACTTGCTAAGGTTGATGGGTGCCTCCGAAGCGACTGTTGAGATGGGGTACATGTATCCCGCCATCATGCTTGGTGGAAACGGGGTGATCATGCTTCTTTTCATCATCAATGCAGTGTTCCGCAGCAGCGGGGATGCTGCCATCTCCATGCGTGTGCTGTGGTTTGCCAATATCGTGAACATCATCCTCGATCCATTGCTCATCTTCGGCATAGGTCCGTTTCCTGAAATGGGGGTTCAGGGAGCAGCCATAGCCACCAATATAGGCCGGGGTACGGCAGTCGTTTACCAGTTATACCTTCTTGGCCAGGGAAAATACAGGGTAAAGGTAAGGGCCAGGCAGATCGTGGTGAAGGTCACTGAAGCGGTCAAGCTTGTGAAGCTCTCACTGGGGGCCATCGGACAGTACCTGATTGCCACCTCCTCCTGGATTTTCCTGGTATGGGTCGTTACCAGCCTGGGCGAAGAGGTGGTGGCAGGTTATACCATTGCCATCAGGATCATCGTGTTTGCTCTGCTACCTTCATGGGGACTTGCAAATGCTGCTGCAACGCTGGTGGGGCAGAACCTGGGCGCCAAACAGCCTGACCGGGCCGAACGATCGGCCTGGGTGGTCGGGATCGGCAATATGGTATTCCTCGGACTGATATCTGTCATCTTCATCGCTATCCCCGACACCTTCATAGGTTTCTTTATCAATGCGGTGGATGAGCCGGTTGTCATGGAGACCGGGGTGACCTGCCTGCGTGTGGTCAGTTTTGGATTCCTTGTCTTTGCCATGGGGCAGGTGATGACCAACTCCATTAACGGAGCCGGAGACACGGCGACTCCGGTCTGGATCAATTTCATTGCATTCTGGCTCCTTGAGATTCCCCTGGCCTACATCTTCACCCATGTACTGGGACTCCAGATTAACGGGGTATGCTATGCCATTCTGATTGGGGAGGGAGCCATGACCATCATTTCCATGGCCATCTTCCGGAGGGGAAGGTGGAAACTGAAGGAGGTATAATGATAAAATTAACAATGGTGTATTATCTTTAAGGCAAAAGACCAATCAGATGAAACCAGGAACCAGTTATTCATTTCTTTTTATTTTATTTTCAATGGCCGCCTGTACCCAAGTAAAGCATGCCGATCCCGGAGTGGAAAAAGCTATTGATACCTATGTTGTTGAAGGAATCCATTATCTGGATCAAAAACCGGTAAGCATTGAGATTGCAGGCGGGAAAATCGCCAGGATTCATCCGCTTTCTTCGGCAGTCGGACAGCGGGAGATCTACATCGCTCCCGGGTTGATTGATATTCAGATTAACGGATATATGGGTATTGATTTTGCAGATGAGGATTTGACAATTGAAATGATCAGGGAAGCCACCAGGGTCCTTTGGGAAAGGGGTGTTACCTCCTTTTTGCCCACCCTGACTACGGCAGATCATGAGTCCCTGATGAACAGCTTTTCAATTCTGTCCCATGCGCTTGATGATAAAGAGATTGGAAATTCAATCCCCGGATTCCATCTGGAAGGCCCATATATCTCACCTGTACAAGGATTCCGGGGGGCCCATCTTGAAAAGTATATCAGGGAGCCTGACTGGAATGAGTTTATGGAATATCAGCATGCTGCGAAAAACGGGATCAAAATGATTACGGTAGCCCCTGAAATGGAAGGAGCGGTCTCTTTTATTCAGAAATGCAATCAGGAGGGGATCATTGTTGCATTAGGCCATCACAATGGCAATGCCATGGAGATTAAAGCGGCAACAGATGCCGGAGCCTCCCTCTCCACACATCTGGGAAATGGTTGTGCCAATATGATCGACCGTCACAATAACCCCCTGTGGCCCCAGTTAGCGGACGACCGTTTATCTGCCACTCTTATCGTAGACGGGTATCATCTGAATCAGGAAGAGGTGGTAAGTTTCTATAAAGTCAAAGGGAACGATCGTACCATTCTGGTTTCCGATGCACTGGATCTGGCCGGGCTTGAACCCGGTGAATATACCAGGGGGGAAAGAACGGTAGTTCTGACGCCTCACGTTGTAAAATTCCCGGCCGAAAATGTACTGGCCGGGGCAGCATCACCCATCACCTTCTGTGTGGGTAACATGATGAAATTTACCGGGTGCAGCCTTTCAGAAGCCATTCAGATGGCAAGTACAAATCCGGCCCGTCTGCTGGGACTCAGTGAGCTGGGTGAAGTCGTCGAAGGGAAGCGTGCCGACCTGATCCTGTTTACTATTGAAAATGGTTCACTTGTCATTCAGCAAACCATCGTGGCAGGTGAGGTCGTTTATTCCCGATAATCCTTTAACTTGCGCCTGTGAAGAATCCATGTTCCATCCAGATACATTTGTGCCATTCGGTCGACACCGGCCTTTATGAATGCCTGATGTTCTATGATTCGGCTACGGGTTCCCGGTACTAAACCGGGCGTACCGTCTTTCCCATTTCCCATTTCCCGTTTACCCGTTTATTCATGTATCAATGTCCACTGCAGAGATCTTCGATATCAAGCGTTTCGCCGTTCATGATGGTCCGGGTATCCGCACCACGGTCTTCATGAAGGGGTGCCCCTTAAGATGCTGGTGGTGCCACAATCCGGAAAGTCACTCCCCGGAACCCGTTACCGTTCAGGTGGAGCGAAAACTGAACGGGAAGGGCATTATGTCCTCCAAAACTTATGGAGAGCGGGTTGACCTGGATGTTGTGATTGAGACGGTACTGAGGGACCGGCACTTTTACGAGGAGTCGGGCGGAGGGGTCACCTTTTCGGGTGGGGAGCCCCTGATGCAGGCCGAAGCGCTGGAATCACTGCTGAAAAGGTGCAGGGACAACGGGTTGCACACCGCAGTGGATACCTGTGGTTTTGCCAGTCAGGATCATTTTGAGCGAATCCTGGAGTACACCGGTCTCTTCCTCTATGACCTGAAGAACATCGATCCGGATCTGCACATGAAGTACACAGGGGTGGACAACCAGGTGATCCTCTCCAATGCCGATTTCCTTTTGGGGCAGGGAGCCCGGGTGATCTTCCGGATCCCTGTCATCCCCGGAATCAATACCGGGGATGATGAGATGCAACGGCTTTTCACTTTTATAAAGCAGCGGAAAGGGCTCCTGGAGGAGGTTCACCTGCTCCCTTATCACCGGATTGCTGGGAATAAATATACCCGGTTGAAAATTAAAAACCGGCTTGGCCATACAGAAGAGCCGGACGCACCCCTTATGGAGAGTCTTCGGAAGAGATTTGAAATGACCGGACTGAAAATCTCTATTGGGGGTTAAACGGATCAAACCAAAAAACATGACAGAGAGAATAGAACGATTAAGAGAAGCCAGCCTGAAAGCAGTGAACCGCCTTTCAGCGGAACGCGGACTTTTGATTACACAATTTTATAAGGAGCTTTCCCCGGCCCAGTATTCCGTACCCGTTCAGCGGGCCCGGTCATTTGAGTATATCCTCAGGCACAAAGCCATTTGTATCAACGAGGGTGAGCTGATTGTGGGTGAACGCGGACCGGCCCCCAAGGCCACTCCGACCTATCCGGAGATCAACCTGCACTCTTTGAAGGACCTGGATATTCTGAACAGCAGGCAAAAGGTATCCTTTAAGGTGGATGCCCGGACCCGGAAGGCCTTTGAAGAGGTGATCATCCCTTACTGGAGCGGAAGAACCAACCGGGAGCGGGTTTTTAACAATGTGGGAGAGGCGTGGAAGTCAGCCTACGAGGCCGGTATTTTCACCGAATTCCAGGAGCAGAGAGCCCCGGGTCATACGGTGCTGGGGAAAAAGATCTATAGCAAGGGGATGAGGGATATCATCGGGGATATTCAGGTGGCCCTTGAGGGACTCGATTTTTTAAATGATCCCAGGGCGTATGATAAGCGGGAGGAGCTTCACGCCATGGAGATCACGGCCCATGCACTGATCATGTTTGCTGAGAGGCATGCGGAAAAACTTGATGAGCTTGCAGCTGCGGAGGTTCATACTCAGAGGAGATCAGAACTGGAAGGGATGGCTGCCGTATGCCGGAGGGTGCCTGCCGAAGCTCCGGCAACGTTACACGAAGCGCTTCAGTACTACTGGTTTGTGCACCTGGGAGTCATCACAGAACTGAACCCGTGGGACTCGTTCAATCCCGGACGGCTCGATCAGCACCTCTATCCGTTTTACAGGAGGGATATGGCGGAGGGGAGGCTCGATTTGAACAGTCTGAAGGAGTTGCTGCACTCCTTCTGGATCAAGTTTAACAACCACCCCTCACCACCCAAGGTGGGTGTCACTGCCCAGGAGAGCAATACCTATACTGATTTCTGCCTGATCAATCTGGGCGGACAAAAGGCTGATGGGTCCGATGCGGTGAATGAATTCAGCTTTATCCTGCTCGATGTGATCGAGGAGATGCGGCTGCTGCAGCCCTCCTCCATGGTACAGATCAGTAAAAAGAACCCCGATGCTTTTGTGGACCGGGCGGTAAGGATCGTGAAAACCGGATTTGGCCAGCCCTCCATCTTCAATACAGACGCAATTATCCAGGAACTGGTGAGGCAGGGAAAGAGCCTGGAGGATGCCCGGAACGGGGGTGCATCCGGGTGTGTGGAGAGCGGTGCCTTCGGGACCGAAGCCTATATTCTGACCGGTTACTTTAACCTGGTGAAGGTGCTGGAGATCACCCTTTGGAACGGCACCGATCCCTTAACAGGCAAACGAATCGGGATTGAAAGTGGTGATCCGGCCTCATTTGAATCATTCCAGGATTTAAAGGAGGCCTTCCTGCGACAGCTGGATCATTTTGTCAATATCAAGATAAGGGGGAACAACATCATCGAGCGGATCTTCAGCACCCATATGCCGGTGCCCTTCCTCTCCCTGCTGATCGATGACTGTATCGCCAGCGGAACGGATTACAATGCGGGTGGTGCCCGCTATAATACAAGTTATATCCAGGGGGTGGGACTGGGTTCGATTACCGATATGTTTACAGCCCTTGAGTACCATGTATTTGATAAAAAGAACCTTACCCTGCCAACCTTCCTGAAGGTGATGGCTGACAATTTTGAAGGTCATGATGAACTGAGGGCCGCATTACTGTATGACACCCCGAAGTACGGGAATGACGACGACAGGGCCGATCTGCATGCCACCTGGGTCTTTGATGCTTTTTACGAAGCCATTAACGGACGACCCACTCCCCGGGGAGCCACCTGCCGTATCAATATGCTGCCTACCACCAGTCATGTCTATTTTGGGAAGGTAGTGGGTGCCACACCCGATGGCAGGCTGGCCCATCAGCCCCTCTCCGAAGGCATCTCCCCCTTCCAGGGAATGGACCGGAAAGGTCCCACTGCGGTGCTTAATTCGGCATTGAAGATTGATCACCTGAAGACCGGGGGAACCCTGCTGAACCAGAAATTCACCCCCGATTTTTTCAGGGATGATCAGAGCATCCGGAAGATAACACAGCTGATCAGGGGTTACTTTCGCATGGACGGGCATCATATTCAGTTCAACGTGGTATCGGCCGGCACCCTTCGTGATGCCCAAAAACATCCGGAGAAGTACCAGGATCTGATCGTGCGGGTGGCCGGGTACAGCGACTACTTCAACGACCTGGGTATTGAATTGCAGGAGGAGATCATCAGGCGCACCGAACATCACGGCATGTAATGAAATTTGCTATTTTTGACAGGATCGTTATAACTATGAAAAATCTTTTTACATCCTGGATTGTCGCTCTGGGGGTCATGTTGGTTCTGTCAGCCTGTACCTCCAGGACTGAGCGTACCCTTTCAGGGGTTGAAACACTCCTTGACTCCCTGGAGAGCCAGTTTGCCCCCGACAGGAGGGTCGAACTCTGGAACCTGTCGGTTACCCATGCGGACGGAACGATTCTTCTGGAAGGTGAACTTGCCAGCAGTGCTGCCTATCATACAGTGGAAACTTCAATGAGTGAGCGCTTTCCCGGGGTGACAAACCTTGTGAAATTGCTTCCTGAAGAGTGGTCCGGGCGGCTTGTGAATGGACTGGTTAATAACTCAGTATCTCATTTACGCAGGGATCCAAGCAGTAAATCGGAGCTTGTAAGCCAGGCTTTGCTCGGGACCCCGTTAAGAATCCTGAAGGAGGCGGACGGGAAGGTTCTGATCCAGCTTCCCGATGGATACCTGGGATGGGTGAACAGGAGTGAGGTTCAATGGATGGAGCCCGAAGCGCTGGAAAAGTACGGGAACATGCAAAAAATTGTCTTTCGTTCCCAGTATGGTTTTGTATATACCGAACCAAGGGAGGGTTCCATGCCGGTGGCAGACCTGGTGATAGGATGCATGCTTCCGGTGATAGCAGAAAAGGAAGCTTACCATGAGGTTGAATATCCCGACGGGCGCCGGGGCTGGGTGAAAAAATCGGAATCGGTCCCGGCCGGTACTGTTTTTTACAACGATCCTTCAGGAGAGGGGTTGGTGGCCACTGCCAGGGCATTCCACGGGATCCCCTACCTGTGGGGAGGGGTCTCATCCAAGAACCTGGATTGCAGCGGACTGGTTGCCAATGTCTTTTTCATGAACGGGATCCAGATGCCAAGGGATGCCGATCAGCAATCGCATTGCGGGAGGGAGATCACCACTGAGTTTAACCCGGCAGGACTGGAGGAGGGTGATCTTCTTTTTTTTGGAAGGAAAGCCACCAGCGAAGAGAAGGAGAGCGTGACCCATGTGGCCATCTACATGGGAGGAGGGGAGTTTATTCATGCCTCCGGATACCGCGACAGGGTTAGTATCAACAGCATGGATAGTACGCAGGCTCATTTCATTGATACCTATCCGGAAATGTTTGTCAGGGCAACCCGGATCATTGGTGAAGCGTCCAATGGTTTCAGGCCCGTCATGGAGAATGCCTATTACAGGGAGATCATAAAATAAATCAAACATATAGCGGATGAATTCGGGAAGGAGGAGCTTTTTAAAGAGTGCAGGAGCAGTTTCACTGGCCACAGTTATTCCGATGGCTGGTTGCACCACATCGGACACCCCACCGGTCAGCACCCCACGGGCTCAAATGGGAAAGGGCAGAATGAAGCTGAGCTTCAGCCCCTATGAACTGCAGTTGAAGCACACTTTTACCGTGGCCGGCAACTCGAGGAATACCACACCGGTGGTACTCACTGAAATTGAATACGAAGGTGTGACGGGTTATGGTGAAGCCTCCATGCCCCCCTACCTTGGTGAATCGCAGGAGAGTGTGACCGGGTTTCTGAAAAAGGTGAACCTGGAGCAGTTCGCTGATCCCTTTATGCTGGATGATATCCTGGCCTATGTGGATTCGCTGGCCGAAGGGAACAGTGCCGCCAAGGCATGCGTGGATATAGCCCTGCACGATCTGACCGGAAAACTGCTGGATCAGCCTCTTTACAGGCTCTGGGGGATCAACCCCCTGAACACACCCATGACCTCCTTTACCATCGGCATCGACACGGCCGAAGTGGTGAAGGCAAAAACCATTGAAGCGGAGCGGTTTAAGGTCCTGAAGGTAAAACTAGGAGGCGGAAATGACCGGGAGATGATCAGCACGGTACGGTCGGTAACCAATGTTCCCATCTATGTGGATGTGAACCAGGGTTGGAAGGATAAACATGAAGCCCTTGAGATGGTATACTGGCTGAAGGAGCAGGGGATCGTATTCGTGGAACAGCCCCTTTCCAAAACAGCAATCGAAGAGATGGCATGGCTTACGGAGCGAAGCCCCCTGCCCATTATTGCCGATGAGGCTTTCCAGCGCCTTTCCGATCTGGCCGCCTTAAAGGGTGTCTATTCGGGGATTAATATCAAGCTGATGAAGAGTACCGGTTTGAGAGAAGCGCACAAAATGATCACGGTGGCCAGGGCCCTGGATATGAAAGTGATGATCGGTTGCATGACAGAAACCTCCTGCGCCGTATCTGCTGCTTCCCAACTCTCTCCGCTCGTGGATTGGGCCGATCTGGATGGAAATCTGCTCATCAGCAATGATCTCTACGAGGGCGTAAAAGTGGTGGACGGCAAGGTTACCCTGAATGAACTGCCGGGAATCGGAATTAAAAAGGCAGCATCCTAAAATGTACCTGCATGGCAGACAGGAGAAACTTTATTAAAAAGACGGGTGCCCTTGCAGCGCTGGCACTAGGTTCGGCCCCCGGGTTAAAGGGAGCCGATTTTACCCCCGGTGAGCTACCTCCCAGGATTCCTCCCGGAATTCCTCCCAGAATTCTGCCCGGGCGCCTGAAGGAGGGCGATCTGATCGGACTGGTGACCCCCGGAAGTCCGGTGACTGCGCAGCAGCTTGCCGACTGTATCTCCAAAGTGGAGGGCCTTGGTTTTCGTACCACGTACAATGAAACCGTGCTTTCGGAGTACGGCTATTTTGCCGGACCCGACCGGGAGAGGGCTGATGAGTTGATGGATATGTTTGTTCGGGAGGATGTGGATGCCATCATGTGTGTAAGGGGAGGCTATGGCTCCATCAGGATCCTTGACATGCTGGATTATGATCTGATCAGAATGCATCCCAAGGCCTTTATCGGATACAGTGATATTACGGCGCTGATCACTTCCATTTATAAGGAAACCGGCCTTGTGACCTTTCACGGACCCATGGGCGTCTCAGATTTCAACCGGTTCAGCATGAAATCAATGCGGAAGGTGCTTATGGAATCCCGGGAGAGGTATCCCTATCCTTACAAAAGGGAGAAAGAGACCCGTGATAACCCGGAATATGACCTTTATACCATTACCGGCGGAAGGGCTCAGGGGTTACTGATCGGAGGGAATATCAGCGTACTGGACTCGATCATCGGAACCCGGTTTGAACCCGATTTTGAGGGTAAAATTGTCTACCTGGAAGAGGTTGAAGAGAAGACCTATCGTGTGGATAAGATGATTTACCACCTGCTTTCGGGTACCAACCTTAAAAAGGCAGCCGGAATTATTATGGGTGCATTCGACCAGTGCAATATAAATGAAGAACCCACCCTCTCCCTGAAGGTGGCACTGGATGACCTTCTGAAACCTCTGGGGATTCCCGTCTCGTACGGGCTCTCATTTGGTCATATCAGCCGGATGCTTACAATTCCAAACGGTATCCTCGCAGCCATGGATGCAGATAAGAACAGTTTTGAACTGCTGGAAACCGCGGTTATTTAAAGGCTTTCGCTAATTTAGGGAAATGGATGATTTCGGGCTCCTTTCTGTTTTACCCCCCCTGGTGGCCATTGTTCTGGCCCTGCTGACCAGACAGGTCTATATTTCACTGGTGGCCGGGATCTGGCTGGGATGGATGATTTACAGCGACTGGAATTTTTTGCAGGGCATCATCGCAACCATGGAGGGTTTTGTGGATGTGTTCAGGAATCCGGGCAACACCCGGACGATTATGTTCAGTGCGCTTGTGGGAGCCCTGTTAATTTTCATCCAGTATTCGGGTGGCGTACAGGGATTCATCCTGAGGATAGACCGGTTGCTTCAATCGCTGGAAGGGAAGCGGATGGGAAAGAGCAGGGTTGTGGTGGAGCTGCTTGCACTTGCCACCGGGATTCTCCTGTTCATCGAAACCACCATCAGTTCACTGACCGTAGGAACGCTGTATCGACCGGTATTTGACCGTTTGAAAATTCCAAGGGAGAAGCTGGCCTATATTGCCGATACCAGTTCGGCACCTACCTCCATCCTGATCCCGTTTAATGCCTGGGGGGCCTTTATTATGGGGTTGTTACTTACCCAGGGTATCGAAGCTCCTTTTTCAACAATGTTGTCGGCCATGGTTTTTAACTTTTATCCCATGATCGCCCTTCTCATGCTTTTCCTGGTGATTGTAACCCGGAAAGACTTTGGGCCCATGGTCAGGGCTGAAAAAAGAACAAGGGAGACCGGAAAACTTATGAATGAGGGTTCAAGGCCGATGGTTTCAGAGGAGATTACGGCCTGTGAAATGAAAGAGGGCATAAAACCCAGGGCAGTGAATATGATTGTCCCCCTGTTCACAATGGTCCTCATGATGATCGTAAGCCTGGCCTATACCGGATGGGGCGAGGTGGAGGGATCATCCTCCTTTATGGATCACTTTACCAGGGCCATGGGCCGGGGTTCGGGTTCTTCGGCTGTACTTTATGCGGTGACCAGTTCCATCCTTGTGGCCATGGTATTATACCGGGCACAGGGGATCATGAGGATCCGGAAAATGATTGAACTAATCCTGAAGGGGATCAGCGAGCTGATGCCCCTTGCCCTGCTGATGATGCTGGCATTTGCCATCAGTCACGTTTGTAACATCCTGGGTACGGGAGTTTATGTGGCAGGTATTACCGAAGGATGGCTATCGCCTCAGCTTCTTCCAGCCGTGGTGTTTGTGCTCTCCTCGTTTATTGCCTTTTCAACGGGGACTTCATGGGGGACCTTTGCCATTATGTTTTCCATTGCAATTCCCATGGCCCGGATGCATGATGCAAATGTACTGCTGGTGATCGCTGCCGCAATGGGCGGGGGTGTATTCGGGGATCACTGTTCACCCATCTCCGACACCACCATCATCTCCTCCATGGCTTCTGCCTCCGACCACATCGACCATGTACGGACCCAGATGCCCTATGCCCTGCTCACAGGGCTTTTAACCACCCTGATCTATCTTATCCTGGGGTTTGCAATGGGGTAGGGCGGTCTTTGCCTAAAGCGGACGGGCCACCATGATCCCTGTGGCTGAAGGGTTATTTGCCAGGTAATCCGCCAGGGTCTCTTCTGAAAGAATAACCTTTCCGGATTTTGAGGAGGCGTGCAAAAGATGGAACCCGCCAGGTTGCCCGGTCAGGATTCCCACATGTGAGATGTCCAGTCCCCCGATACCGGTAGTGATCCCCACGATATCTCCCTCGCATAAACCCGATTCCAGATCCGGTACATGATCTTTTGGAACAAAGTACATCTCCCTCCCTGAGATTTCGGTCTCCTGCCCGGCTATGATCCCGACCAGTGCGCTGTCCGAAAGAAGTTGCCGGTAACTGTCGGGATGGGTGCTCATGAAATTCACCTTTTTGTGAAAGGGTTTCCCCCCGATCTCCTTCGAAACATCCCTGATCACCTGTTTGTAATGGTTTACATGGATCCAGTCGCTGAAATAGTGAATTCTTGAAGCATAGCCATCAACGATCCCCTCTCGGTAGCGAATGTTCTCCAATTCGGAAGTAAAGTGTTCGAAGTCAAGTCGGCCCGACCGGATGGTCCTTGCGATGGCCAGGCAGCTTTCCACGAAGGTGTTGCAATCAAATTCCCTCAGATTCACAACCAGGGTTTCAGGTTCCTGTTCCAGGGTGTGCGGGGTGTAAGGGCTTCCCATAAAAAAGCGTCCGACCGTAACCAACAGATCAGATGTGGAGCTGTCTTTGAATTCAGCAAACCGGGAGAATAGCTCTTCAAGGATTTCGCTGTCCTGAGGGTTTGCGGAAAATTGTTCCTTTAATTCCCCGGAAACTCCGTTCCGGCCACCTGTGTTACAAGCCATGGAGAGTGTACAAAGGGTGATCATCAGGAGCAGGGAAATCTTCATAGGATGTCTGATTAATCCAGGTGGACCGATTTCTCCCCGGCCTCAATGGCCACCGGCAGAAAATTCTCTTTTGGAGGCATGGGACAGGTGGCAAAGGGAGTGAATGCACAGGGAGGATTGTAGGCTTTATTGAAATCCAGGATGATTCGTCCGGTCGAATCGGGAACGGCATACATGAAACGCCCGGCACCATAGGTGTCAAGCCCGGTGGTCTGGTCGGCAATGATTAAAAAGTAACCCTCTCCCGAGGTGAAGGGATAGAGGATCAGCGCTTCTTTTTTTATCCGGAAGTGAAGTTCACCGGGGCACTGGTATTCTTCAGTGACCCCCTCTACCGGGGTACCCACTGTGAAAGCCCTGTGTTCATCGAAGGGAAGCAGCGTGGCTTCCACCACGTACTCCGTGTTGATGGGATAGGCCGGAATGTGATCCAGTGCATCGATTCGCGGATGGTTGAAGTCCCGAAGCCGGATTCCATATTGATCTCCCCTTTTGATAATAAACCACTCAAGGTCTCCCTGCTGCAGGGTTGTGGCAGGATTCGACTGGTCATCATTTAATTTCAGAGACTTTACCAGGGTATCTGCGCTGGTAATTTTTACCCCTTCCTTCACAAACAGGGTCACAGCCCCGCCCTGAAGCATCAGCGAACCGCAGAAAGGGTCAGCCTTTGGAGGGAAAACAATATCATTGGAGGGATCGGAACCGAAGCTGTTTTCTCCCTCTTCAAGCCAGAAGAGTCCTGCCACGTTGAGCCATCCATTGGGCCCTTTGAGCCTTTCCAGCCTGGATTGTTGCCATGCATGGATCTCATTAATATAGGCCTCTTCATCCTCAACAACAGGATGGGAGGAGTTGCATCCGGGTATCAGAAAGATGAAAGGCAAAACCAGGAGAAAAGCCGGAGCTGTACGCATGATCAACACGGTTTGATGAATTGCCAAATATCGCTAAAAAATTATACTTTTGCACCAAACCGGAGAGATGCCGGAGTGGTCGAACGGGGCGGTCTCGAAAACCGTTGTGCCCTTACGGGCACCGGGGGTTCGAATCCCTTTCTCTCCGCAAGACAGTAAAAATCCTCACACGAAGCGTGGGGATTTTTAATTGCCTTGAAGCATTGAAAGCTTGCTTTCAAAAGCGGACAGGCAATTAAAAAGACCATTTACGCGCAGACACTCTGCGCGAATATGGATTTTCACTGTTGTGCTGGTTCTCCCTTTAGGGATCACGAACGAAGTGAGTAATCCCTTTCTCTCCGCAAAACCGCGAAAACCCCCATTAGACAACAAAGCGCTTTGGCCACGCAACGGTTCATACCTGCGGACGTTGTGGTGCATTTTAGAAGACGGCTTCGGAATTTGATTTAAAGCTTTCGAAATCAAAAGGATTGTGTAAATTTGTATCCGAATGAATACAAAAATAAATGTACTTTATTGAGAAAACAATTGAATTTGATAAATGGCTGATAAAGCTTAAAGATTTAAAAGCCAAAGCAAAAATATTGTTCCGAATTCAAAAAGTTGAAAGTGACGGACACTTTGGAGATTGCGAACCCGTTGGAGATGGCATTCGTGAACTAAAAATTAATTACGCTAAAGGTTATAGAATTTACTTTAAGGAAAAAGATGAAAAAATAATTCTACTTCTTGTTGGAGGGGACAAATCTACACAACAAAAGGACATTGAAAAGGCAAAAGAGATTTGGAGAAAAATAAAAAAATAGAGATATGAAAACATCAAAATTTGACATCGCTGATTATCTTGATAATAAAGAGATGATTGCAGAATATCTCAATACTGTTTTAGAGGAAGGGGATAATTCAGACGTTATTGCAGCAATTGGACATATTGCAAAATCAATTGGAATGACAAAAATTGCTCAAGAAACCGGATTAAGTAGACCAAGTTTATACAAAGCTTTATCTGATGGAGCTAAACCTCAATTCGAGACAATTATGAAAGTATTAAGAGCAATTGGGGGCGAGATAAAAATAAATCCGATGACTACTTGAAAAAAACGCACCACAAGGCGTGTATAAGTCATTGCTGGCAGCGGGTTTGCGTAGGTTTGTGCTTTTGGTTACCTCGTGGTAACTAGACAACAAAGCGCATTGGCATCGCAACTGCTCATACACGCGGACGTTGTGTTTCTAATGGTATTACCGTTGGCATAAAGAGCGAAAGTAATATTACCTTTTTACCCTATCCGCAACGCGAGGATCATGCCAATAAGTGGCGGTGGTAGGAACAATGGTTACAACATGGGTCATGGCTTTTACTTGCAGCGGCCGGTTCTTTGTAGTTTTTGCAGGCCACACGGCTAAGAGGGAAGTAAAACGCAGATTTGGCCCTGGAGAAAGCGCATGCATGGCTTATTGTAGGTATCATCATAAAGATATACTGGCGAGCAGTAATTTAAGGGACATTATAACCTACTGTCAGGAATATGGTATTCAATACCTTACTACAATGGATTTTCTGTATGAAGCATTCTGCATGAACCTTCTCAACGAGATGGAATGTGACAACTTCATATCTATGGTTTTATCAAAAAGAAGCAAGCTTCCTTTCTCATCAATGAGAGACTATTTACTAAGTTTAAGGTAACCTAAATCCAATATCCAAGAAATTTATAGCTCCAATTTGACTGTAAGGTGATCTCAGCTCTGATTAACTTTTTCTTTTGCATAAATTACTGATTGTTTTTTGGCTATCACCGGATCAACCATGATTGTCTAATGCCTTATTGCCGATGCGTTGATACGTTTAATTTTACCGGTTGAAAAACTGAACCCTTAGAAGAACTGGCATGAAATTGAAATTCATTTTTATTGGATACTGCTACACTTCAAATTCGAAATATGACGCTTCACCATTTAAATTCTGAAAAGCAGTATAAACCGTTTTATTTTTGAGCTGAGTTTAATCTGACAATCCGAATGTTCTAAGAAAATATTAGTTCGCTAATTTAGAAACCAAAAAAAACAAATGAAAAAAATTAAATTCATTCTTGTAATCTTCCTGCTGTCAGGAATTATAGGCGAGGCAAAAGTAATCGCAAGTACTAATGTGCAAACAATAACCGATGTGCCTTATGCTACTGTTTCTCTGGCACAGGTGATGGATATTTATTTGCCTGAAGGCAAGGGTCCCTTTCCTGTGGTAGTTCTGATTCACGGTGGTGCTTTTAAAATGGGTGATAAGCAAATGGAAACTCAAAATGCGAAAGCATTGGTAGCCAGGGGATATGCAGCAGCAAGTATTAATTACCGACTAAGTGGCGAAGCCAAATACCCTGCACAAATTGAAGATTGCAAAGCGGCTGTCCGCTTTTTGCGCGTCAATGCCACTAAATATAATTTGAATCCAGATAAGATTGGCTCCTGGGGCTCCTCAGCAGGAGGAAATCTTTCTGCCATGCTGGGTACTTCATCCGGAGTTGCCGAGTTGGAAGGTGCCAGCCTTGGCAATGCCGGCATTTCGTCGAAGGTAATTGCGTCGGTTGATTGGTTTGGCCCTATCAATTTTTGCACAATGGATGCTGAAGCTTCAGCTTTAGGATTTACCTGTCGAACCAATGGCGAATCTTCGCCTGAATCACAACTGATAGGGAAAGCGGTTCAATCGGCTCCAGAACTGGTAGCAAAAGCCAATCCGACAACATATATTTCGGCTGATGACGCTGCATTTTTTATTCAAGCTGGAAGTATGGATCGCAACATTCCCTATACACAAAGCCGGAATTTTTATGATGCTTTAAAATCAATAGTTGGTGCCTACAAAGTGTCGTTTGAGTTACTGGAAGGAGCAGGTCATGGCGGACCTCAATTTTCAACACCTGCAAACATTGAAAAAGTGATCGTTTTTTTCGATAAGTTTTTAAAATAGTCAATTCAAAATATAACAATGAGAAAGACAATAGTCAGTTTATTAATTGCAACAAGCAAACTTTTTTATTTCAGTAACCATGGAAGATGGTAGTATTAAGGTGAACAAAGTGATAATCGAATAATTTCATTTTCCAGGGACATCTGTAACTGCCAAAAACATATTGAAACTTATGATTGACAAAGAGTTATTGTTCCTCCGGGGAAGCAAAGCCATTATAAAATCTGTCATACTTACTAACAAAAGTTCCTTCAATGGATTGAGAAAACAATTGAACAGGCATGAAAAGAAAAATGATTATTTGAGCCATTCCTCTCATATCGGCATTCTTGACAAATGATTTAACAATTGTTTCCCTTCAACAAGCAGTTCAAATGCCGGTATGGTTGTAAGACCTTGAATATCAAATTTTTCCAGTTCACTGTTGAGCAGCTTCAACTTTTCTTCAGACTCGACGGAACCTTCTGCGATCCATTCGTTTTTTAGAATCCGGATTTTCTCGAAGTCCTGGATACCCTCCCTCAACCTCTCAAATCTTACCGAGCTCAGGCCGCCCGGGTAGACTATATAGGTATCTCCCGCAGGGAACCGCCGGAACCGGGAATCATAAAGCGGATCTTCGGTCCATGAATTATAGCTCCACCTGAGCATGCCATCGAAATTCCGGTTTGCAGCGTACCAGGCGAGGTAGATCGCCTCTGCAGGATTTGAAAAAGAAAATGTATTGGGTTTTTCTTCCACGCAGCAAACATAAAAGGTGGTCTTGGATCCTGCAGCACGTCTGCGGGCCAGGTTCTCAACGGGAACAATGTGGGCAGAAGCCACGCTGAGGTCGAACAATACCCCATCCAGTTCAGGATGGTACCCGCCGGCGAAGGCAATCTTTAATCCCGGAGCCTCCCGGTCGATCAGTTTGATTACCTCCAGCAGATCCTCCAATGATCTTTCGTCCATGGCGATGGTGGTTTTATCCAGCCAGTTTCTTTGGTTGAGGTGGTCCCTGAAATCCTTAAGAAAAGGGGTCCATATTTCATTGTATGCCTGGTCTCCGGGTTTACATGATACAGCAACCTCCTGCCCCCTGGATTCATCAAAATAGTTGTATTCGTTGCTCCAGGAGACCATGGAGTAGCAGTTGATCTGCCGGTCTATACCGCAATCCATGGCGAATTCCACCCAGGCATCAAATACCGAATAGTCATAACTCCATGTGCCATCGGCGTACTTTGTTTTTTTGACCATCGATTGGAACGGATCAAAAGTCTGTCCTCCCCACGGCTTGCCGGTTATGGTCGATGTGATGCATTTCTGACCGGCGTTCGCCAGCATTTCCAGGGTGGGCTGCATCTTTTCGAAGTGTTCCTCCGACCATGGCTCCACGTTGAAATACCTGGCCACTGAAAATGGGTTCTGCCACAGATCAAGATGAAAACTCCATTCAGAAGGAGGTGGCAATTGTGGGGTCAGGACCTCCACTTCAAGTTGAAAATCGACTCCTTTTTTTCTCCCCTCCGCCACAGTGATGGTTCCAGTGTAAATACCCGGATCAGCATCAGGTGGAATATCCACGGAAATCCAGATCAGTTTGGGTACCCGGGCTTCCAGAGAGAACGGAGTCTTTAGGGGTTCAAGAACATCTGCAACCAGTGACGAATCATAATTTTCAATCCCGGTTTTGGCACAACCATCGGCAAAAGCATCGGTCATTACATATTTGACCTCGTACATTCGGATCAATTCCCCGGGAATCATTGCATTCCCGACTCCTGAAAGTGCGGTTGCACTTATGTTCAGATCCATACCGGTTTCCTCCACCCAGATCAGTAACTGGCTGCTGATCCGTTCCCCTCTCCATGCACTGCCCGACCATTCAGATTGTTCTGAATAGAGAGGGATGTCAACACCCCGGGATGTTGTATCCATGTTGAAGAACGAGCCCCCGACCGATCCGGAGCGGGAAGCGTGGCTGCCGCAACCATTGGAAACAAGAATGACAATAAGAACAGGAATGAGAAATCCATTTTGAATTTTATTCATTGTAGTTGATTTTAACCTGTGATCACAAAGAATTTCGATTCACTTCTGAGGTGCCCGTTGAAGGAGAGCTTTACAAGGTATGCACCTTTCGTAAAAGTACCAAGATCAATGGTCAGCATATCTCCGGCCGAGCAGTCCATATCCTGCAGATGCAGGATTCGGCCCTGAAGATCCATGATGGTCAGATTTACCCGGCCGCCTGAATGCAGTTTGAGATGTAATTGATCGTTCTCAATGGGATTGGAGCGGATATCAAACAGGGATTCATACTTTGCAGTGGCCGGATCAGGGACTGAAACCGGACTGATCTGCTTGCAACTGGACCAGACATATGCAAAAGTCATGCTATCGGAGCCGGGAGGTATTTCAAATCCCCGGTCCAGTCCCCAGAAGGCGATACATTCGGCCGGAACTTTCTCCCGTGCTCCCCAGTCATCATCATTCAGAAAGTAATAGGCCCCTGATGCACCGATCTCCATCTCTGTGGAGTAGGCATAGATGTTGTCACTTTCAAGGGTCATGATGTTGAGCTTCCACTCTTCACCCAGGTCATTGGGAAATTCTCCTGTTACATATACCCCGTTGGAAACATCAATACCGGTCATATTCACTTTAAAAGTTACAGGTACTTTATAGCCAAAAGACTGCATCCAGTTTATGCCATCGTGAAGATTATAATTGAAATCCCAGTAAGCCTTATTTTCCCATGAGGATCCTTTTCCCCATTGATCCGCATAGATATAGCAATCACATCCCACCCACTCGGTTCCCCAGGTGATGACACCCGAACCTCCATTGTTGAGCACTTCCATCGTGATGTCGGTAAGGTATCTTTTCTGCGTCTCCGTGGTGGGCGGATTGGGATAGGCAGGAGGGATGTTTTCTTTCCCAAGGATATCCACATGATGGTCGTTCCCGCCATCCCTGAAAAGCTGGGCAGTCTCCATCACAAGGAACTCTTTATGGTATTTTTTTACAATGTAGTCCACATATTCCCCGAGTGAAGAATATCCGGCATAATCGTCCTTGTTCCAGGCGTGGTAAAGGGAGATGGCAATGATATCAAAATCAAGGTTATATGGAGAGTGTTCTTCCAGCCACCACTTGGTACGGGAGGGTCCCATCATGTGAAAGCAGACTTTGATGTTTACTCCATATTTTAAGGAAATATCCCTGACTGCCCGTGACCCCGCATTGTGCAGTGCGGCACTTCTTGCAGCATCGTAGGGAGGGAGTTCGTCTTCAGGAACATTGGGCATCAACCTATGCCAGACACTTTCATTTCCAATGGATACGATCTCAGGAATCAGCCCCTCTTTGCAATATTCATCCAGGACCTTGTAGGTAAAAGTATAAACCGAATCGGTGATTTTATCAAGATCCAGTGCGATCTCCTGCCAGGCCAACGGAGCTACATAGGGATTGAGCATCTGACTGTCTTCAAGTGCCCAGGAGGTGTAACCAAATGTGAGCAAGTGTTTTCAGCCCTGCATCTTTGGCCCTTTGCATCCCTATTTTTACGTTTTCAACCGATGGATGATCAACCATCTCACCTTCAGAGTAGCTGCTGGAAAAGGGTGGGTGATCGATCCGCAACCGGACAATGGTGGCCCCATGATCGGCCAGGCTCTGAAAAGGATCTTTGGGAACGCCATTCTCCTTAAATACAATTCCGCACCTCTTTTCCAGGTAATCAGTAAATCCCATGGTACCGCCCACATATAGCTCCTGTGACCATGCAAATCGTGTCAGGATCAAAAATCCAAGGATCAAAAATCTTTTGCTCATTATGGCTGACGAGATGACCAAAAATATTTTTATAAATGTCTCTGCTACGGGTTATTTCATCCTATCTGGTCCGTATTACAAGGGGCTCCGACAGTAAATCACCGGAAACAGCCGAGATCATGATTTCACCGGGATCATCACCGGCCATTACCAGCGCGGTGGCGATACCTGCTTCGGAGAGTCGGGTTACCATTACCGATGATGGATGCATCCCCCGAAATATTAAACTTGTACCATGCCGGAATACCCATGGACCACCTGGTTATTTTCGTCCATGACTCTGGCATATATAAATATTGCATCTTTCACACCGCTTTCCCACGGTCTTCCTGACAGATCTGCCTCAAGCACAATCCTGGCCGGTTCGCCTGCAGTGATGATGGTATCAGAAGCCAGTTCAATTCCATCTGTCTTTCCTATTGCGATCAGGCTTCCCGGTGTGAAGGGAATATTCCGAAAGGTAAAGGGGGGGTGGTTCAGGTGACCGGATATCCTGTCCTGGTCGGGCTTTTGAGTCCCGATAATATTTCCATTTACCTGCAGCGCAACCTCTTCGCAGTTGCTGAAAACCCTGATATCACGGGAGGATGATTCTGAAAATTCAGAGGCGATAAAGACCATCGGTTCATTGGGCTTTCCGGCAATGGATTCACCTGCGGGTCTCTGGCTCTGAAAGAAATAGTAGCTGTATTTGGGCAACCTGAAGATACCCATGACTCCTGAGGTTTCAAGGTCATCTGCATAGCCCCTGTTGTAATCAAACATTGCCCAGTATCCATCGGCCACAGCAGGAGTGGTGAAATTATCATTGTGTGCCTCCTGGATATTCAGGGCCTGCTGAAGCAGTCTTTTTTCACCGCTTCCCGGAGCCTGCCTGCTCGATCGTTCCTCCGCAAGGAGCTCTCCCCATGCATCCTGGTTTAATCCTGCATTCATGGCATAGTATTCCCAGTCGCCATACTCCGATACGATATAAGGTTTATCCGGATAATCGGCAGGATGCCCTAACCTGTGTTGCCGGGCCTGCAAATAAATATCATAACCATGAGTTTGCCATCCTGTGGTGTAACAATCCTCGCCCGGATACTCCTCACGGGCAGCCTTCACAAGCGAATCGATAAATGGCTCCGGCATCCACGACTCATTCAGGGACACCTCCCATGCCAGCACACTGGGATGATTCCGGTCACGCCGGATCAGATCACGGCAGTCCTGCACCACATGGGTTTTGAATTTTTCATCCTCGCTGTAATACTGCCATCCCAGGATCGGAGCAATGGTGATAATCCCCAGCTCGTCGCAGGCGTCGATAAAGGATGGAGATTGTGGATAGTGGGAGAGCCTGACACAATCAAATCCCGCCTGTTTTATCTTCAGTGCATCGCGATATTGTGCATGATTTGACAATGCATAGCCGATGTAGGGATACTCCTGGTGGCGGTTGACACCCCTGAGAAAGGTCTCTTCCCCGTTAATGTAAAGTTTATTTTCCCGGAAAGTAAACTTCCGGATACCGATCCTTGTGATCTCGCGGTCCAGCATCTCTCTTTTATCCCCGATTGTGGTCTCCAGCTGATACAGATTCGGGGAATCCGGTGACCAGAGAAGGGGATTCAGAACCTCAAGTTCCTGCTCAATTTCCTTCGATTCACCCGGATCAAGTGCGATATTCTGTGATACGCCGCCGATGGATCTGCCCTCTTTTTTCAATAATTGCTTTACCTCAACCCGGATAGCCTTAACTCCCGAATTCTGTATTTGGGTTTTAATGGAAACAATGGCTTTTTCATTGGTAACTTCCGGATAGGTAACAAAGACTCCGCCTCCTGCAATCTGATTGGCAAATTGTGCATCGGTTATATGCACCTGGTTTTTCACCACCAGGAATACATCTCTGTATAACCCCCCATACATGTTGAAATCAAGTGTTGGAAGAGGTTTCGGACCGGTTTCCGGGTTATCCTCGTTATTCAGCTTCACATCTATGGTGTTTGATTCAATCCCCCGGATATCATCTGTTATATCCACCACAAATGGAAGGTATCCTCCGAAATGGGTTATCTTCTTATTCCCGTTGATCCATACCTCTGCCACATTCATGGCACCCTCAAAGCGGAGGAACAGTTTTTTCCCCTGCCAGCCGGGGTTATAGGAGAAGGATTTTCGATACCAGCACTCTCCCTGCCACTGGTTATTTACAACCAGTGGTTCAATATGGGCTGTGTGCGGAAGGGTTACCTCCTCCCACCCGGAGGAATCAATCCGGAATTCCCAACCTGCATTAAAAAGAGAACTTCCGGTTACGACCAGATCATCACTCCTTCCGTTACAGGATGAAATCAGTAATATAAGCAAAAGCGAGAGTGGAAGGTGCCTGTACATTCTATGGTTTTTATGTGGATAGAAACGAGAGAAAAAAAGCCCATACCTTTCAGGAATGAATGTATGGGCTTTTGAAAATCAGAACTGTAATTTATTTAACCTGTACTTTTTTATTGATGATTCCGCTTTCGGTAGTAAGCGAAATAATATAGAGCCCTGACTGAAGATCTTCGACATTGATTTGTTTTAATTCATCCCCTTCGATGGTCTTCACAAGGGTTCCGAGAATTGAATAGACCCTTGCCCGGGATACACCCACATTGCCATCAATGTAGAGCATGCCTCTTACGGGATTCGGATAAACAGAGAGGTTTTTCACCCCCTCTTTTCCAATGCCGATTACAACCTCCTTCACCAGCGATACAAATTTCAGTTCGCACCAGCCGTCGTCATTCCCGTCATCAAATGCAATATTATCAAATTCAATGATCAGCTTTTTACCTGCATGGGCCGAGTTAGCGGGTATGGCCAGAACCTGTTTGTAGGTGGCATCGGCTGATGTGCTGATTCCTCCGCCGGGATTAATCCCTGTGAGGTTCTCCTGCATGGCAATTTCTGTCCGCTCAGATGAATCTGCTTCAGAAACACTGAAGATGGAGTTGATGGAAGTTGAATTCCAGGAGCTTCTGCCTGTAAATGCAAGTGAGTATGTGGCTGCCTCTGTACCTATGACATCAACCACCTGATAAATGGTCGGGTCGAAAGATGCCAGCCAGATCAGACCATCCCCGTTTCCGCCTGACAGGGAATCTCTCAGTTCGTCAATATTCCAGTAGGCTATATCTTTCAGGCTGGCTGATGCCGGATCGGCTTCCGGTACCCTCATCTTAAAATCGTTGTTTCTTACCAGCTCAGCTGCAGGTATCACAGTAACATTGGTAAGCAGTGTGTCTGAATTAACGGTTCCGTCATTCACAAACAGTGCAAATGAGAAGGTGGTTAATTCGGATACATCAGGTGCAGTAAAGGTAGGCATGACCGCTGTGGGATCTGACAGAACAATTCCCGGATATGTGCTGATCCATTTATAGGTAAGCGGATCACCGTCGGGATCGGAACTGCCTGACCCGTCAAGTGTAACCAATTCGGTTCCTCTTGCGGTCTGGTAGGGCCCAGGATTACAAATGGGAGGATTATTAACACCGGGCAGTCTCTTTACCATATAAACATCGTCAAAATTTGTCCAGGCTGCATCTCCTTCAAGTTGCGTACATGTAAACTCAATGATCAGATATTTTCCAGCGTAGGCTGAACCGGCAGAGAATCCGAATGTAAGGGCCATATCGTCCACCCCGATCTGCAGGCTGTCGGCCACTAAAATGGTTCTGACGGTGGTATCAGCGTCAGAGGTACTTGCAATCACGACAACTTTGTCGGTATTCCAGCTGTCACTGGCTAAAAAAGTAAGATCATAGAGTACTGAATCGGCCGAAATGACCTCCACAACCTGGTACATGGTTGCGGAGTCACCCGATGTTAAGGTAACCCTGCGGTTAAGGACATCGCCCCACCATCCGGATCCGGGAGTCTCCTTGTCCATGTTCCAGTCAGCAAGACCGGCGATAGTGGATGATTCATCCCCCAGTTGAAAATCGCCGTTTTTGATCACATTATCCTGGGCCGAAACGGCCAGGAAAGCAAAGAGCGCAAACGATAATGTAAAGATTTTTTTCATAGCTTAAAGTGTTTGTTAATAATGGATTATGTTATTTATAGTTTCCTGAAAAGGTGTATATCATCCAGGGCGACAAAACTTTCCGCCCAGATTGGATTGGCAGCATCCCAGGTGTGTCTCTGAAGAAAATCAACGGCCACTTTTTTCCCAATGGATGCGGAAATGGCATCAATGGTGACAGTCTGGTTCAACTCCATAAAATCACCCGGTTTAATACCAAGGGTGTCAAATGATTCACCGAGGACAGTCACAAAATTATAATCGCCCTCCTTCTGTTCGAAAACAAGGATCCGGGTACGAAGTATGGCAGGAAATTTTTTGCCCTGCCAGTCGGGCTCGTTGGACTGCAGCGAGACTTTAAAATTCAAAGTGTAATCTGCATTTGGATTAATTAATTCGGGCAGGTTCTGGTAGATTCCCTGGGTGTAGGATCCTATCCTGGCAAAATAGGCTCCTTCAGGTGCCGTTTCGCTGGGTGAAACAGATGCTTTTGGTGCCCAATCCTCCACTTTGCCAAAAGCAGTCCAACCATCCACTTCATTGAAATCGACTGTCTCAAAACCTGGTAATTCAAACCCCGGGTTGGCCATGGCAGTGGTTGCCTTTCCAATGATTTCACTGTTGAAAAGATAAATAGCACCGGTCAGGTCAGTGGTAGCCAGATCAAGGGCTCTTTGGGTCAGATCCTCCGATGCCTTAATATCCTTTGCTTTATCTGTCGCCTCCTGAAGCACGACTTTGTTACCGGGTTTAACATTTCCCTCCAGGGTGCCCTCCACCGTACTGCTTATGAGGATTTCTGAATAGTCGATCCAGACCTGGAAAGCCGCACGGAAGGGAACCATCTGGTCGAAGAAATCTTCCGACCCCTGAAGCAGACCGGCATAGGCCTGGTCTATCTCCTCCTGGTTTGCAGCACCATTCTCATCCACAAGCTTTGCCTGATCAATTACCTCCTGGTAGGCCTGTTTTGAGCCTGCATGGTATTCACCCTCCAGGGTCCCCTCGGCTGTTGTTTCAATGAAGTTTTCTGCCCTGTTTATCTCATAGGTGAGGTAATTCTTGTATACAATATGGGAATAGTCCTCAGTTTGATTGCATGCATTGAATGATATGGCCGAACCCAGGGAGAGTAACAGAATGGTTATATAACTCAGCTTATTCATCGGTTCATGATTTTTTCATTTTTGATTAAAACCTGGGATTCTGGACAAGCCCTGGATTTGAGGCTAAGGCATTGGAAGGCAGAGGCAGCAACAGATAACGCTCTGCCGTAAAGGTTTCCCAGTCCGCTGATTGGGATTTGATATACTCCAGCATACCCTCCCGGTTCATCCTGATCATATCGCGTTTGTTGTGACCTTCGAAGTACAACTCCCACCGTCTTTCATTGAGAATGTGGTTCAGGAGGGAAACACTTGTGAAGTTCGAGGGATCAAGATCCGGTAGTCCTGCACGTGCCCTTACTTTATTGATCTCATCAACTGCCCCGTCAAGATCGTCCATATGAGCCAGTGCCTCTGCCCTGGTAAGGTGAACATCGGCCAAACGAATAAATGGATAATCAGTTCCCGAGTGGGCCCCTTCGGTGGCCGGATCGGGCGGATACTTGATCATCATAATGGGATTGTCTATGGCATCGGAGGATGCAAAAAGGAGTTTCCTGCGGAGATCACCGGACTCAAAAGAGTTGTAAAAACTGGTGGTCGCCCTGATCTCCCCGTTCCAGTCATAATATTTTGAGTAATCAGTATTTTCAGGAGCTCTCCAGATGTAAACCTGAAAAACGTTGGCATCCACATTTGGACTGGTCCCCGTGATAAAAGGGAGGACCCAGATCACCTCCTTGTTGCCAAAACCTTCGTTTTGAAGAGAAAAAATATCTTTATAATCAGGCTCCAGTGAGTACTCTCCCGAATTGATTACCTCAAGGGCTAAAGCCGCACACTCAGTCCATCTGCCCTGTTGCTGGTAAACCCTGGCAAGGAGTGCGCGGGCAGCACCATTTGTAACCCGGCCATAATCCCCTTCGCCCATTCCGATCAGTGTGGATTTGTCAGGAAGGAGCTGGATGGCAGTCTTGAGGTCATCTTCAATCAGCCTGTAATTACTCTCCACACTCTGCCTTGGTATTTCAAGGGGAGTCTCCATGGTGGTAATTACTTCGGGCATTCCGCCAAACCAGTTTACCAGGTAGAAATATACCATCGCCCTGATGGCATGCGCTTCACCGATGACCCTGTTTTTTACCGCTTCATCGATATCCATCCCGGGGACTTTGTCCAGTACGGTATTGGCATAATTGATACTCTTCCAGAAATCCCCCCAGATTCCCCAGTCCACAAAGTCGGGTGTGGTTCCCGACCAGCCGGTATAGGCGATGTAGTCGTTGACAGCAAAGTAACCTCCCGTGGATATGTCGGTTCCCATATCTTCCACGCAAAATTGCCAGAACGACAATCCCTGCCATCCGCCCCGGGTTGAGGCATAAGCAGCCTTAATGGCGGTAACGGCATCTGCTTCAGTGTTCCAGTAATCACTATCGGCAATTTGCCCGTAATTTTTCTCCACAAGGATCTCATCACATCCGTGAAGCAGTGGCAACGTTACCAGGATTATAATCATTGACAGGTTTTTCATCTTTCAGACATTTAAAATGATACGTTGATGCCAAGGGTGTAAACCCGTGAAAAAGGCATCAGGTTATACTCTGCATCAGTGGCCCACACATCCGGATTAATCCCGGAATATTTCGTAATGGTAAAGAGGTTTGATGCGCTTGCAAAAATGATCAGGTTCTTGATGTTCCGGTCGTCAAAGAACAACTTATAGGTAAGGGTAACATCCCTCAGCCTGATAAACGAACCATCCTCAATGGTCCAGTCGCTTCGCACCATCTTTTCGGTGAGGTTTTTTGTGAGTGAGGGTACCTCGTTGGTCGGATTTGAAGATGTCCACCTGTTCAGAGCCCTTAATGCCTTGTTGTTTCCATATTGATAACTGGGAAAGGTATAAGTGGCCTTATTCACATTTACAACCGCTTTATCAAATACCCCTTCAAAGAAGAAAGAAAATTCGAAATTCTTATAGTTGAACTGGTTCCTGAAGCCACCAGTGAAAGCCGGACTGGCATCTCCAAGGAAGATTCTGTCATTTTCGTTGATCATTCCATCCGGTCCTGATACAATCTGCCCATTTTCATCCACACCATTCAGATCAGCAAATCTGGGATCTCCGGGAGCGGAGTTATAGATGGCGGCTTCCTCTGCTTCATTCTCCTGCCATACTCCAATGTAGTCATAACCCCAGATTGAATTCAACGGATAGCCTTTCTGTTTGATCCCGGCATAACCATAATTGGTCCGGTCTATCCAGATGTCCTTGTCAAGGATAATATCGCCGTCCAAATCTGTAATTTCATTCCGGTTATAGGAGAACCATACCCCTGGTTTCCACCTTAGTTCGTTGTTGAAGAAACTGAGGAAGAGGTCAACCTTGGCTTCAACCCCTCTGTTCAGCATGGAGCCCTTATTTACCGTTATATTGGTATAGCCCAGTTCTGTGGGGACCTGCCTGTCAAGAATCAGGTCGTCATGATTGGTTGAGTAAAGGTTGAGTTCTGCGTAAAACATCGGATTGCCAAACTCAAGGCCTAAATTGAAAGTATAGGTATTCTCCCAGTGCAGGTCGGGATTTGGAATATAGGAGCTTCCCCATTGAATGGCATTGGTAATACCTGCTCCTTCATGCACCGGTCTGAATCCTAACAGGTTCTGGGTCCTGAATCCGGGGATGTTTGAATTTCCTGCAATACCATAGCCTGCTCGCAGTTTGAGGATGGAGAGGAAATTCACATGATTGCTGAAATACTCCTCCTGGTCAATCCTATATGCCAGTCCGAAGGATGGGAAGTTTCCCCACTTATAATCCTCTCCAAAAACAGTTGCGCCATCCAACCGGTAATTGATGGTAACGAGGTACCTGCTTTTATAATCATAGTTTATTCTTCCAAGTCCCGAAATCACCCTCTTTTCATACCAGCTGCTTCCCATCTGTCTCTCCAGCAGCCCGGCATCAATATTATAGTATCCAATATCTGTATATGGAAAATCAACCGATGAAGCCCAGTGTCCCCGGTCCCTGAAGTCCTGGTAAGATCCCCCGGCCAGAATGGAAAATTTGTGATCCTGTATCTGTTTGGTGTACTGCAGGTAGTAGTCAGCATAGATCTGTCTGCTGTTGCCTGAACTGATACTGGCTTCGGTCTCTTTTTGTGAATCATATAAGGGTTTAAATCTCTGGTAGAATCCTTCCATTGCATTCTGGGTAATTCCACCCTTTACTGAAGCTCTGAGGCCAGGAATGATTTCATACTCAACTCCTCCGGATATCCTGGTCGTGTTGGTTTCGGAAAAGCTCTCCTCAGCCTGGGATGGAAAGAGTGGATTGTAGTACCATGTGGCGTTTGGTTCAAAGGCGTGTGTCGACAAGTTTCCTTCACTATCATAAACCGGAGAGGAGGGCGAAAAGCCGAGCGATCTTTCAAACGAATTCAACACCCTGTTCCTGTTCTCATTTGTATAGTTGATATTGATATTAAAGGAGAACTTTTTATAGTCATAATCCAGTCTGGCGACTGTATTGATCCTTTTATAATCAGAAGGAGATATGATCCCGTCTCCGTTATAATAGTTTGCGGCGGCCCTGTATTTAACACCCTCTCTGACACCCGAAAGCGCCAGGTTCTGTTCTGTGGTGAAATTCCCGTGATTGATCACTTCTTTTTGCCAATCGGTATTGGGAAGTGTATCCCAGGAGCCAAACGGATGCGGATAGCCATTGTCGGGCCCCCAGTCCCCCAATTGCAAAGAGGGATCATGGGCCAGGTCATAATAGAATCTTGCATATTGCTGTCCATCCATCATGTCGACCGTTCTTGCTACGGACTGGGTATAGAATTTCGCGCTGTAATCTACCTGGATGCCCTGCTTGTTCCCCTGCTTGGTTGTGATCATAATGACCCCGTTTGCCCCTCTGGATCCATAAATGGCTGTAGCCGATGCATCCTTCAGAACATCGATCTGCTCAATGTCACTGGGGTTGATGGTATTAATGTAGGAAGCATTGTCCATCGGGAATCCATCGATCACAATCAGGGGCTGACCTGCTTCGCCCTCCTGGAAGGAAGCAGCTCCACGCAGGATAAATTCAGGTGTTGATCCCGGGTTCTGGTTTGCACTGCTGATATAAAGGCCCGTCACCCTGCCCTGAAGCATCTGGGCGGCATTTGAAATTCCAGAAATGTTAAGGTCGTTTGGTTTAACCGAAGAAATAGATCCGGTGAGGTCACTCTTTTTAGCGGTACCGTAACCAACCACCACCACCTCTTCAAGGTCTACCAGGTCCTCGATCAGAACAATGTTCATTTCACTCTTATCTCTGATTGCAATCTCCTGGGTTACATATCCAAGATAGGATAGGATGATTACCGGTTCCGGAGATGAAACAGGGAGTGAGAATTTTCCTTCAAGGTCGGTAACCGTACCATTCACAGTACCCTTTTCTATAATATTCACCCCGGGAAGGGTTTCTCTTTCAGCACCTCTGACCTCTCCGGTAATGGTAACTTGCTGGGAGAACAAATCTGTAGTTATAAAGGACAAAAAGAGAATTAAAATAGAATATTTCATAATCAAAGATCTATTAATAATGTCCAACGTAAAATCTCACGATTATCACTACGATGAGTGAAGCCAGAATCAGGGCAATTGAAAGGAGGGCTACAAGACCTCGATAGTTTTTCATCGAAACCAATTTAGGCAGAACGGGAAGGTTCGTTGTGTCCAAATTCCATTGTTATGATGCCAGATTAGATAAAAAACAAAATAAATCGGGCAGAAATAGAAGTGAATTCGACATGAAAATTTCTCTGAATCCGGAATTGATCCTATATTGCTGAAAATTGTTTTATGAAGATATCCTTCATAATACTGATCGCATTTGCCTTTTTCAGAGGGCTGTATGCCATTTCAACCTATCCATCCGGGATGCTTCGGTTTGAGACTGTTTCTGCCAATGGAAAGGCAATGAATGCAAAAATTTATAAAATTGTTCAGGACCCTTACGGGTTTATCTGGCTTGGAACGGATTACGGATTGCTCCGGTATGACGGATACAGGACCATCAGGGTGGAGTCGGGCCATCCGGAAAATTCCGCACTGTTGGGGACTGCCGGAACCGAGGCCTTATCTCTTGCAAAGGATACCTCTTTGTGGATCGGAACGAATATGGGGGTTTTTAATCTGTGTTTGAAAAGCTGGGAAATCAAAAGGCCGGATAAATTTGCAAACCACATCGTAAGGGCCATCCTGTATCAGAACGATTCGATTGTCTGGATAGGAACAAATGAGGGACTTTACAAGTACAATCCCCGTAGCGACGAGTCGGTATTTTATAACCAGCTTAATTCGAATCTGAGTCAGAATATAATACTGGCAATCTACCTTGACAGCAGCGGAAATTTGTGGGTGGGAACTGAAGATAAACTGAATATTCTTTATAGTGGAAGGGAGCAATTTGAATCAGTTGATCTGAAAAGGAACTATAAACCCAATATCAAACACAACCTGGTACTTGATATCCAGCCCTATTCGGATGGGAACGACTCCATTTTGTTTGTCGGAACTGAAACCGGCCTTTTCATGGTGAACAGATTCACTGATGAAATCAGGACTTTCAATATGACCACCAGTGATCTGTCCAATGAGGTGGTTAAGACCATCTATGCAAGGAATCGGGAAGAGATCTATTTTGGCACCGATTTAGGTTTTAACATGCTGAATCCCATGACCGGATCGGTAGAAAAATATTACCACAATCCTTTTGATCAATATTCCGTCATTAATAACCAGATATGGAACATTCTTCCTGATAATAAGGGCAACCTGTGGCTGGCAACCTCAAACGGGATCAGCAGGCTTAACCTCTCTGCCGAGTTATTTAAATATTTCCCGGTATTTTTCGGGGTGAAGGAAGAACCGGTGGGGACCAGTGTGACAGATGTTCTGTATGACAGTAGCCATACCTATTGGATTGCCACATCAAACGGTCTGCTGTCTGCAAGTGATCAAAAGGATAGTGACCATACCTTCATGAGTGTTATGGATAATACCCCTCTGTCGAGCGAAAATATAAATGCGATTTCAATTGACAGTAGTAACCGTATATGGATTGGGAGTGTTGCAGGGATCAATATCTGGGATTCCCGCAGGAAGAAGGTTTTTATACCTTTTATGGATGACGGCGCGGGAAGCCGGGTCTCATCAAATTACATCAGTACCATCATAAAGGGATACAATAACGTCTTTTGGATCGGGACATGGGGCGGAGGTCTTTATCGGGCCAATACCGGTATTCAGGAACTGGAGGAGATTGAGATCCATTATGCAGCTGATTTTAATGGGTTGATGGTGAAAGGAAAAGACCATTTGTGGGCGTTGAATAGAAATTCGCTGATCAATTTCAGTTTTAATACGGAGAAAGTTGAAGTGATCGGCGGACTTAATCAGATTAGCGGAAATCCGGTCCTAACAGCCATTGCATACTCCAAAGAAGAGTCGATCTGGATCGGATCTAAAAATCAGCTATTTAAATATGACATTCATGAAGATCACTTTGAAGCCATCCAGATGCCTATCGATGAAGACTTTATTGTAACCGGGATCATTGAAGATGAGGATGGGATCATATGGGGAAGCAGTGATCATACAATTTTCAGGTTTGATCCAGCTGCCAGGATTTTCAACTATTTTCCCATTCCCGAACGGACTCCCTTAAAAAAGTTAATCCTTTCTCCATTCCGGAAAACTACAGGGGGAGATATCCTTGTGTGCGGTTTTGACGGATTCCTGAAGTTCAGCCCCCGTGATTTTTACAGGGTTGAAAAAAACCGCATGGTACTGATTACCGCAGTAAAGGTGAATGGTAAACCTGTTTTCCCAAATATGGAATTATCGGGGAAAAATATTCTGACCAGTACAATTTCAAACAGCAGGGAGCTCGAACTTCCCTATAAAAGCAGAAATATTAAACTGGAGTATTCCTCCTTTCCCTATGGTGATATGGGACAGGAGCAGTATGCCTGTATGCTCGATGGATTTGAATCTTTCTGGAGGGTCAATGAATCAGGTTCCAACTCCATAGATTATATTAACCTGCCACCGGGGAATTATATATTCAGGGTGAAAAGTTTGTCGGGCGATTCCAACAATCCTGTTACCTCTCTGAATATTAAAATCAGGCTGCCATTCTGGGCGAGTCCGCCCTTATTTGCAACCTACATTATTCTTCTGTTATTGGTTATTGGAGTGATGGTTTACCAGTATCGGAACAGGTTAAAGGACAAAGTTGAGATGAACCTGATCCGGCTTGAAAAAGATCAGAATGAGTTACGGAGTTTATCGAAAATAAGGTTCTATATCAATATATCCCACGAGTTACTTACCTCCATCAGCCTGATTATTGATCCGATAAAGACCGTTTTAGCCCGGAAGGAGATCAGAGATGATACAAGGAAAACATTGAAACTCGTTGAAAGAAATGCTCACTTTCTGAAAGTCTATATTGATCAGATGTTAAATTTCAGGAAGATTGAAATGGGTTATAAACGGGAGCGACTCAATGATAATCTTGAGTTAATCGCCTTTTGCAGAGAGGTAATTGAATCGTTCAAGGGAAAAGCTATTTCAAAAGGTGTAAGTCTGAAGCTCAAGGCTGAAATTAAGGAGGTGACCATTGAAACTGATGAGGAAAAACTATACTCCATCCTTCAAAACCTTTTGTCCAACGCCATAAACTTTACACAAGGCGGTGGAGGTGTAGTGCTGAGTATAAAGCCAGGTCCGGACCGGACGATCATCATTGAGGTAAAAGATAATGGAATTGGCATTTCGCCGGAGGAGCAGCAAAAGGTTTTTGATAGATTTTACCAGGTTCCTGGCGGGAATATCCCCCAAAGAGGAATGGGTATAGGGCTTACCATTGTTAAGGATTTTGTGGAGGTCATGAATGGGAAAATTGACCTGGAAAGTGAGATCGGAGTCGGAACAAAGGTCAGGATTACATTGCCCCCCGGCAATGAATTTTCAGTACGGGCGCAGGATGAAATATTTGTCAGGGAATTTGTAAATAAAGAGACCATCCAGAAAGTCCGTGAAGCTTCCAGAATTCAGGAGGGTATGGCCAGCGGGTTACCGGTTGTGCTGGTCGTGGATGAAAACATCGACCTGTATGAATATATCAGTACATCCCTTGCCGGCCGGTATAGCATATTATGGGCTTCCAGTGGAAATGATGCACTGAGTATGATCAGGGAGGGAGTTCCGACCGTACTGGTAAGTGAGATCCAGCTGCCAGATATGAATGGTATTTCATTTGCGCAGCAGGTGAGAAAAAAAATTAAAGCAAGCAGAATTCCAATGATCTTTCTGAGCTCTAAAATAGAGAAAGATAGTCAGTTAAAAGCAATAGAGGCGGGAGTGGATCTATTCCTTTCAAAGCCTTTTGAGATCGAAATTCTTGAGGCGAATATTGCCAACCTGATTGCAGGCAGGGAGAAAACGGAACAATTAATCAACCGTAAGCTTTTAATAAGTGCCCACCAGGTTGAGGTTGATTCAAAAGATGATAAATTGTTAAAAGAGGTTGTGGATTATATCCACAGGAATATGACAAATTCCAGGATCACTGCAAATGAAATCAGCTACGCCGTGGGGATTAGCCACTCAAACCTCTACAGAAGGATTAAGAGCCTAACAGATCAGTCGCTGAATGAGTTTATCCGGTTTATCCGTTTGCAGAAAGCGGAACAACTTCTGGCAAGCGGGAAATTAACGGTATCGGAGGTGATGTTTCAGGTGGGTTTCACAAATCACTCCTACTTTTCGAAGTGTTTCAGAAAAATTTATGATGTTACACCTAAAAACTACGCTAAAAAGTGAAACCCGGATTCACCCTCTGCTGATCATGATTTTTTTGAAAAGAGAGATCCCTGACTGTTGAATGGCTACAATATAGAGTCCCTCTGCCAGGTTTTCCACATCGATCATCAGTTCAGCACTTTTTGAAGATGAAATCCAGGAATGTACTTCCCTTCCGGCAAGCTCATAAATACGGACAGAAGTTGTCTTTAACGGATCAGCCAGCTTAACGAAAAAACGGTACCCGGCTGGATTGGGATAAATCAAAAAATCACCGGAGAAAGTCACTTTCACATCTTTTGAAGCAGTGATGGTATCTTCATAGAATTCAGTTTCACACCATCTTCCGCCACCATTTTCCATGAAATTATGATCCGCCGGATCGAAAAATACCACATGGTCGTGGGAAGAGCCAATCCCCCATGGGGTTCTGCAGGGAGTTGAAACCCATGCCGGCTCCCAGAACACGACACCGGTACCCCCGCCATTCTTTACGGCTCTTGTAAAATCCACCATATATTCCAGCTGTTTTTCCGGTGAAACCGGCAGGTATTCCGGATCGGGAGTGTTGATAATATTTCCGAGTCCGTCGAAGTTTTCAGTGGTCCAGAGGTAACCGGTCTCAGCCACCATAACCTCATACCCGGGGAAGGTACGGACCAGATCCAGGATGGTCGATTCAAGCTCTCCAATACTACCCCCATGCCAGGCATAGTAATAGGATATACCGATTACGTCGAAGTCTGTGACCCCGTTATTGATTATATTTTGGTAATTCCATACCTGTCCGCTGAGTTTGTTGGAAAAGTGGATCACAATTTTCGGATGGATGGATGCCGTTGAACCCACTTCCCTTACGGCTGCAATCGCCGCGTTGAAAAGCTGGGCATGCCTGGCCCAGCTGTTGCTTACCGATTCAGCCGGATCCCAGCCATTCTCTTCAGGGATGTGCCTGAGGATTCCGCCGTTATTCTCATTCCCGACCTTGACCAGATCAGGCATAAGCCCCTCCTCCTCAAGTTCGCTCAGCACCGAAAGGGTGTAATTGTAGACCGAATCCTTTAAATCCTCCAGTGAGTAGGCCACATCCAGCCATCTTCTGGGGATCAGTTGCCTTCCCGGATCAGCCCAGAAATCGGAATAGTGCAATCCAAGCATTACTTTCATTCCCGACTCCCGGGCCCTGCGGATGGTCTCTTTCACATCTTCCAAATCGTTATAGTGGGCTTTGACCCCTTCCGGCTGGACCAGTGAATCCTGCCACCAGGAGGGATCGACCCATAGCCTTACCCTGACCAGGTTGGCCCCGTGATCTGCAAAAATGGTGTATACATCTTTCGGTAATCCATTCTCCTTAAATACTGCTCCGCAATCCTCCATCTGGTTCACATAGGAGAGATCATGACCAAAATAGAACTCCTGGCCATGAGTAATGACCGGGATAACTGTTAAGGCAATAAATATGATCCTTCTGATGAATCCCATGGAATATTCAATTAAAGAATACGTCCTGCAGGTGACTACTGCAATTCCTGGATCCAGATGTTCCTGAACTGAACAAGGCTGGATGCTCCCTGCAGTTTTCCTGTTTCGGGGTTGATTCCCCCGTGGTGCTGAAAGCCGATAGGGCCTTTTGTGTCCAGGCCGGGGAACAGGGCATCATTGATGACAGTAATCCCATTGTTCAAGACGGTAATGCGATCCCCCTTGACTACAATATCGAAGGCATTCCACTGGCCCACCGGCTTGTCTGCGTTTTCAACGGGAACTGCTGCAGCCCTTACATCAGCCGGCAGATCCATGTCGTTCCGTACACTCCAAATTTCACCTGAACCTACCGACCAGCACCAGAGATTGGTCTGACCCGCGCCCTTCAGCAGGATACCTGAATCGGAATTGGGTCCAAGAGGTTCAAGGGTATTGCCATTTGTGTCTTTTAAATAGCTGCCGTCGGGCAAAATGGTGGGCAGCGGAAAGAGATGGTCTCCATATCCCTTGAAGCGCCATTCCACGTGTAATATAAAATCCAGGTAATCTTTCTCTGACAAGAGGTCCTTACTTCCTGTCGCCTCCGACCGTGCATCATAATCGATCACTCCGTCGATGACCGACCAGTGCCCGTTGTCCCCGTCGGGAACCTTCCAGCCAGAAAGATCTTTCCCGTTAAAAAGAGATGTGAAGCCCATTTCCTTATAAATGCTCTGGTCCTGTGCCTGGACGGGCCCGGCAGCCAGGAGCATGATCTGACCGGCAATGAGTACAGATTTGATTTTTTTCATCTTCTTTATATTTGGTTGGTTAGTTCAATTCAAAACTGACGCGGATTGTGTACTCAAGCTTTATTTTTTCAAACTCAATTTCAGGCATGGGCATGGATTCCGCATCTGAATATCCCCTGATGTTAATGGCGGACATTTGCACATTCGCCTGTGTCTTGTAAAGCTGGTAGTCCAGTTCCAGGATATAAATGGCTTTCCCGATACTCTGATTAATGGCTCCGGAAAGGGCTTCGGCTTTCTGCCTGGCTGCAACTATGGCTGCTACCTTCACCTCTTCACGAAATTTGTCCAATTCACTGTGGTCGACCCTTTCGATGCTGATATTTGAAATCCCCAGGGATTCAAGTTCCTGGAAAACCCTTCCGGCCGTCCGGGCATCTTTACACTCCACCTGGTACTCTTTCATAGAGTAGATGTCCTTATTTTTTAACCAGTAGTTTTTGAAATTGCTTGCCATATCAACGATCACAAGGTCTTTCTTCACATCGATGCCTGTTTCCGAGAGCTTTTTGATCATCCCTTTTTCAAGCTCCTCGAGTGTCTGTTTCCCCTTGGAGTCTGCTTCATTCACCACGATTTTTAAATAGATCTGGTCCGGGGTGACCTCCTTTTCTGCCATGCCGGTGACCTCGATATAATTTTGGTCAATAAAGTTCTTAAACCCTCCCTGCGAAAAGCCGTTAACTGCGAACATGCTTATCAATATGCTTAGTATGTATTTCATGTATCTGTTGTTGGTTTGCTTGTCATTACCGGTCTTTCTTAAAAACAATCCTGATGCGGACCTGTTCATCCACTGGGTTTCCGTTTAAGCTGGCAGGGGACCATTGAGGCCCTTCCTTTAGCAATCTGATGGCTTCGCGGGTGTAAGATTCTCCGGGAGTTTTCAGAGCCTGAATACCTGTGATAAGACCGCCGGATGTCACATTAAACATAAGGATCACAACCTCCCTTTCTCCGGGGGTATACAGGTCGGGGAACACCATATTTTTCTCTATATAATCCCGGATGTTTTCATATCCGCCAGAGGGTTTTGCCGAGGCATAGGAGGGAGAGGTTTCCCCGGCTTTAATGGTTTTAGATGATGAAACCACCACAATCTCATCAAGTGTCGCGGCATCGGGTTGCATGACAAGTTGATTTTCGCTCTTAGGTTCGAGCTGGTACTCCTCAGTCTCCATCCCAATGAAACTGGCAACCACTGTGGTAGGGGAATCTTCTGTCGGAAGGGTAAACCTGCCCTCCATATCTGCCACCGTGGTTGAATGGGTTCCCCGGATCATAATGGTTGCTCCCGGGAGCGGATCCATATCCTCCGATGAAACCACAATACCACTAACCTGACCGGCGGGCGATTCAGGCGCGGCCATGTACTCTTTTCCCACCGATTTTTTACTTCTTTGTGGTTCAGCCTCAACGACAACCAATTCTGCATCCATCTGGTCGGGCTGATCAGATCTTGCCGGCGCAAACGCCTCTCCGGCAGGTATATTTCCGGCAGGTTCCTCTTCCGCAGGTATCTCGCCTGCAAACGCCTCCACGGCAGGTTCTTCATCCGCAAGAATTTCATCCGCAAGAATCTCTCCAACAGGAGCCTTCTCCGCGGGCATCTCTCCGGCAGGCGCCTCTTTGACTCGCCATCTCTTCGCCGGATTTCTCCCTGGTAAGCACCTCCCCCTTATGTCCAGAGTCCAGGGTCCTGAACGACTCTTCAGTAACTGGTTGATGTTTTGGATCGTCGGGGTTGAGATCGTAAATATTGAGGAATATGGTGCCTACGATCAGGATCGAGGCGAGGGTGGCAGCAATGCCGTACCAGGTTCTCCTTTTTCTTCTGGAGATCCGTTTATTTAAAGATGCATGTAATGAGAGCAAATCGGCTTCGGCTTTTTCCGAAGGGATACTTTCCAGTCCTTCCATGGCCTCTTTTTCAAAAGGATCGGATTCCAGATCCCTTTCCAGGGCGTGGCGCTCCTGGTTTGAAAGGTCATCCTTCAAATAGCGCAGGAAATCGCTGCTGTTTCTATCTCTCTTCTTAGCGCACATTTTTACTTTCCAGGCAAATTTTCAAATTCCGTTTTCCATTTTGCAGAAAACTTTTCACCTTCTTCTCTGCCATGCCCAGGGAGCCGGAAATCTCCCTGTAACACATCTTCCTGTAGTAGAACAATTCAATGCACTCCTTTTGTTCGTCCTTTAGTTTATCCATGCATTCCCTTAAAGCCTGCTCAATGGATGGATCATTTCTGTCAATAGGATGCAGATCATCCCCCGATTCCATAAACTCAACTTCAGTTTTTAACCCTTCAAGCCTCTTTTCACCACTTTTTTTTGAACGGAGCTGCATCAGGCAATGATTTTTGGTGAGGACATAGAGCCAGCTCTTGAAATGACGTACCTCCTGGCCGGAAAGTTCAGAGATCAGTTTTTCAAAGATTTGCATGGTGGCATCTTTGGCATCCTCAGGATCGCCCAGGTATTTAAGGGATACTCCATATACAAGGTGCATATGCCGTGCATAGAGTTCGCCCAGAAGGTCCAGATTCCCTGAATCCTGGTAACGTCCGAGCAGTTCCTCGTCAGTTTTTTCTGGGTGTTTAGCGCCTATGGTTAGCATTTGCCGGGAGTGGAATAGTCTAAAGTTAGCAAAAAAAAAAGCAAAAGAATTTTATGGAATTTGTGGAAAGCCTGCATCCTGTTGTTGAAGTCAAACCAAAAATGCAAAATCATGAAAGCAATCATCTCAATTTTCGCAGTACTTATGCTTAGCGCTGCCAGTATGGCTCCTCAGCAACACCGGATCATCAACGGATTGGTTACTGATGAGACGGGGACTCCCCTGGCCGGGGTAAGTGTGGTGGAGGAGGGTACTCCCAACGGAACCATTTCAGATCGTTATGGTTCCTACCAGATTTACGTGGCTCCTGAAGCCTCCCATCTGGTATTCTCCTTTATCGGATACGAAACCAAAAGGATCATGATCGGGAATTCCAAACGGATCGATGTTCAGCTTATACTTTCCAATGTGAAGGTTGAAGAAATCGTGATGCCAACCAAGGGGCCCGATCAGCCCTATCATGCCGTTGCCGATATGGAGTATGCCATGGCGGAAACTGTTTCAGGTGTGAATACAAAAGGATATTCCAAAAGGTCCGGGTACCAGACCGGGTATGCCCCTGAACCTGGCTATATTCAACATAACACTGAAGGATATTCGGCCATCCATGAGAATGGATTCAAAGATGTGCTGCACAATCCGCTCTCTACTTTCAGTATCGATGTGGACAAAGCCTCCTACTCCAATGTGAGACGTTTCCTGAATATGGGACAAATTCCACCCGTTGATGCAGTCCGGATCGAGGAGATGATCAACTATTTCAATTACCAGTACCCCGGGCCTGAAGGACTGCACCCGTTTTCGGTCTACACCGAATTATCTGAATGTCCCTGGAATCCTTCTCACCAGTTGTTGCATGTGGGACTAAAGGGGAAAGACATTGACAAATCCAAATTGCCCCCCTCCAACCTGGTATTCCTGATCGATGTATCGGGTTCCATGAGCGACCCCAACAAGCTTCCCCTGTTAAAGCAGGCTTTTGGGATGCTGGTAAACGAACTGAGGCCCAAGGACCGCGTGGCCATAGTGGTCTATGCAGGAGCTGCAGGACTGGTACTGGAATCGACAGCAGGGGTCGGAAAAGCAGGATATAATCGCCGCGCTGGATCAGTTGCAGTCGGGTGGATCCACCGCCGGAGGGGAGGGAATCAAACTGGCCTACAAGGTGGCACAGGAGCATTTTATCCCTCAGGGCAACAACCGCATTATCCTGGCTACCGATGGCGATTTCAACATAGGATCCTCCAGCAACGCCGAGATGGAAAGATTGATAGAGGAGAAAAGGGAGGATGGTGTATTTATGACTGTGCTTGGTTTTGGCATGGGAAATTACAAGGATGACAAGATGGAGATCATAGCCGACAAGGGCAATGGTAACTATGCCTATATTGATAACATCCAGGAGGCCCGCAAGGTTTTTATCTCAGAATTTGGAGGAACTCTTTTTACAATTGCAAAGGATGTGAAGTTCCAGATGGAATTTAATCCCGCCCGTGTGAAGGGATATCGGCTGATTGGATATGAGAACAGGCTTCTGAACGACGAGGATTTCAATGATGACAAAAAGGATGCCGGTGAGATGGGTGCGGGACATACGGTAACAGCCCTCTATGAACTGATCCCTGCAGGCTCCGGTGAATCACTGCAGAGCATCGACCCGCTGAAGTACCAGGCCTATGGTGAGGAGACTCAAATAGTTCAAAATGTAAAGAGTGATCCCTCTGCCGAACTGATGACCGTAAAGCTTCGCTACAAGCAACCCGGTGGTACTACCAGCACAAAAGTTGAAATACCGGTAAAAGGCAGGCTTCTGGAGCTGGATCAGACTTCAATTAATTTTCGGTTCTCTGCTGCAGTTGCCGAGTTTGGAATGATACTCAGGAACTCTGAGTATGTGAAGGACTCCTCCATGGAGCATGTGATTGCACTGGCGAAGGATGCCCGGGGAGAAGATGAGGAGGGGTACCGCTCTGAGTTTATCAAATTGGTAAAACTGGCCGGTTCCCTGAAGGACTGGACCGCTGAAAAATAGCACGAATATATCAACCTTGAAAATCGAAGAGGCTTTGAAAAGAGCCTCTTTGAATGTTATACCCGAGAGGAAGCCTACAAATATTTATGCAGTAAATATTTTCAGCGACGAACGGGTATAACGAAAGGAGGCTGTACTTTTGAGACGGCCTTCTTCATTTTACAGTTTCAGGATTTTGCCAGTTTGTTGTAGTATTTACTGACCAGCGCTGCACCGATGATCCCAGCCTCGTTCATCAGCATGGCTGATACCACGGGAGCTTTCGTGGTAAGGTATGGAAAGAATTCTGCTTCGTGCTTGCTTGCCCCCCCCCCGATGATGATCAGATCGGGCCAGATCAGTTGTTCAATGCGAAGCAGGTATTCGTTAAACCGTCCTGCCCAGGCATCCCATTCCAGATGATTATTACTCCGGGCTGCATCCGAGGCATACAATTCGGCATCTGCCCCATGGAGCAAAAGGTGACCAAATTCCAGGTTTGGAACCAGTTTTCCATCGGTAAAGATTACTGTTCCAAGCCCGGTCCCCACGGTAATCAGCATCAGGGTTCCCTTTTTACCCTTCCCGGCACCGAATTTAACTTCTGCCATTCCTGCAGCATCTGCATCATTCACCACATGGACGGTACATCCGGTTACCCCGGAGAAAAGTTTATTCAGATTCATGTCGATCCATGAATCGTCCAAATTTGCTGCTGTCCTGGCAATTCCATGTTGGATCACTCCCGGAAAACCTACCCCGATGGGACCATTCCAGTCGAAATGTTTTGCGATTTTTTTGATGACTTTTGCAACGGCATCAGGCGTGGCCGGTTGTGGTGTGGCAATCCGGAAACGTTCTGTGAGAAGTTCGCCTTTTTTTGTATCCACAATGGCTCCCTTTACTCCCGATCCTCCAATATCGATGCCCAGGATTTTTTTCAATTTCATTTTTTGGTTGGGTTGAGCGACTAAATTTAATTTTTTTTCCATAGAAATTTGTACTAACTTAGAATAACATAGGAATAAACTTTAAATAAACCTGATGAACATTTCATCAAATTATCGTTGGAATCAGAAGCAGATACTTGTAGTTGAGGATGATGAGTCCAGTGCATTCCTCCTGGGCGAAATTCTAAAAGAGACGGGGGCTACTGTAAACTATAGTACCGATGGAGAAGCAGCGGTAGCCTATATGAGGAAACATCCGGAAACCGACCTTATTTTGATGGATGTACTTCTTCCTGAAATGGATGGTTTTACCGCAACCCGTGAGATAAAAACCTTTGCCCGGAATGTGATCATAATCGCCCAGACAGCCTATGCCTTTTCTGTTGACCATCAGCAGGCCCGGCAGGCTGGCTGTGATGCCTTCATTACAAAACCACTGGTGGCAGCAGTACTTCTTGATAAAATGAATAGTTTTCTCTCCTGATTATTCGAAAACAGCAGTGTATTTCTTACTCTTTTCAACGGCTTCCCGGCTGAATGGGTCGCTGTGAAAGCGGTTATTTATATACAATTCGGTTTGGTCAAGATAGTGTGGGGATGCCGGGACTCCGGAAACACCCGTTGGAATAACCGTCAGGGATTGGTCCCAGTCAGCCGTATTGAATATATGTCTTTCAGAGGCTCCATGGTTGGCAACAAACGATTTTCCCAGCGGGTAGCTGTAGGGGCAAACCGTATGAAAACTACCTCCGATGGGGAAGGGACCCCTGTTGACCTTAAACAGCTTTTCTACAATGGCAACGCTACCAAGGGGATGCATCAGGGAGACTTTGTGCAGATCTCCCCATTCCCAGCTCCCGGGATCTTCCCCGAACATGGAGGCTATGGTATCCACCGCCTGTGTGAAAGCTGCCGCTATGTTATCCTGGAAGCCCTCAGTGATCCCTTCGGTGATGATATCATCGCACCAGGCCGATTCTCCGGATATCCTTACACGGTTTATCAGGTTGCGGGAAATGATATTTTCACTGAGCATCAACGGATAGAGATCTTTTCCCAGTTCATCACTGAAAATGGTTCTGTTGAGCTCCAGCCACAATATTTCGAATATCAGGGCTGCTGAGGAGGTGGCTTCCATGTTGTAATCCCACTGCTTCAGTTCTGAAAGGGCCTCTTCATATATACCTTCGGTTTTACCCTCCAGTGCTGCCAGGTATACCGGGTTCATCTTTTTTGCGAAATGGGAGGTCTGGTCCCTCAGCATTCTTTTGAAATCTTCCACATCGAATTGGGGCTGGCTATCCAGCATCTCCCTGATTCGTTCGATCCTGTTGGGAAGACTGAACCAGGTCCCAATGTAATAGGGATAGTCATCATCAACGGTTCTGTTATTGGCACTGGAAACATAGCCACACTCCGGGTTAAAAGTGTAGGGTAATTCTTCAAAGGGAACCTGCCCGATCCAGTCAGACAGGGATGTGTCGCCGGGAAACACCAGGATCCCCCCTCCGTTGCGGATAGGAACCCCGGCAGCTGTCTGAAGACCAATGTTCCCAAACCGGTCGGCATAGACGATGTTCTGGCTGACCGAATTAAATGTTCTGACTGCCTCCCTGAAATCATCCCAGCCCGCTGCCCTGTTCAGGAGGTAACAGGCCCTGAGTTCGTTGCTGAATTCCCGGCCCTGCCAGCGAATTGATATCACGTGGTCATCCACTCCCCTGAAATTACTCACCACCGGTCCCCTGTGGGTATACCTGTTGGTCCGGATCACGGGCTGCTCTTTTCCTTTGACAATGATTTTCTCCTCTACAAGCTCCATATTTTTCCACCCGCCATCCAGCCGGTATTGATTGCTGTCGGCCGGATGAATGGTTTCCAGGTAGAAGTCGATGTCATCCACTGTAACATTGGTCATGCCCCAACCGATATTTTCATTATGTCCGGCAACAATAAATGGAGCACCGGGCAATACAACTCCGGTCACATTGAGCGATCCCTCCACCACCTGGTGCATCTGGATCCAGATGCCCGGAGCCATCAGTCCAAGATGCATGTCGTTAGCCATCAACGGCATGCCGGTCTTGCTCCTGGTTCCCGAGACGGCCCAGTTGTTCGAGGCTTCGAAAATTTCGAGTCCGAGTTCCTTTACGATCCGGATGGCATCATCGATTCCCGATTGCAATTCAAGGGTTTTACCGGCGCACCTAAAGCCCGGAAATATATATGTTCCCTGGTAATCCATATCGGGAAGAAGCTCCCTGAACCGGGCTTCATCCAGCACCTGTTGCATTTTGAAAAGTGCGATCTCAGTTCCCCATCCCGAGGCCAGGTCCCATGCCATATAACCGATCAGGTTAAAGGTGTGTTCTCTTTTCCATGGTTCGGGTTTATAACCCAGCATTGTGAACTCAAACGGAAGTTTTTGCTGATTCTGATCGATGAACTGGTTCACACCATCGGCAAAGGCATCCACGCATGCCAGGATTTCAGGATCCGTTTCTGAGATGACCCATTCCGATTTCTTCTGGAACTGCAGTGCACGGAAGAGCTGGTCGGCATCCACCAGCGAGGGATCGAGCACCTCGGACAACCTTCCGGTTGTTATCCTGCGGAGCAGATCCATCTGCCAGAGCCTCTCCTGTGCCATGACATATCCTACCGTCCGGTAGAGATCGGTCTCATTCTGTGCGTAAATGTGCGGTATTCCCAGCGAATCCCTGATTACGGTTACCTCCCCGGTCAGGTTTTCAAGGTCCACATCCTTGTTGTAATCAGGAACGGCTCTTGTTTTCAGGTTGCTCAGAAAGATCATGCCACCGGCCAGGGCCACGACAATGATTATAATCAAAATGGTAAGAATTCGCTTCAAGGGTTTCATGGGAGTAGAAGGCGTCAGGGGTTATAAATACTATCGGGGATTCAGCCTTGCCACCAACCGGACCGGCTGGTGATCGCTGAAAAGGAAACCGGTGTCAATGGTTTTAACCTCCTCTGCGCTGATATTGGGCGACAACAGGAAATAGTCAATAACGGTTGTCAGCGAGGTGAAGGGGTTATATGGAACATCTACCCTGCGGTTTGTGGGCAGGGCAGGATCAAAGGCCCAGTTCCATCCTGGTTCCGGAAAATCTTTTTCCACATAGGTTAGATCCAGGGTATCGAACAGGTGGGAGGGGAGCTCCGGTACGAATCCGTTGGGAGTCTGATTCCAGTCACCGCCAACTACCAGGTAGTTGCCCTGACTGTACTCATTCAGTAAAAATTCCTTCAGGTAGATCATCTGCTGCTGTCTCAGAGAGCCGTCGTCGTAGGCCGAGTTGTGAGTGTTGATGATCAGTAATTCATTTCCATCACTGACCGGGTGTCTCTCCACCAGGAAGCAGCGGTCGAGCATAAAAAGGTTCTTGGGCCATGCATAATTTCCAGGGAAACCATAGCGGTCAACCGTTGTGGGTGTATGTTTGGTCAGGGACAATAACCCCGATTCCACATGTCCCATTGGATTTAGCAGGGGGATGGGAACAAAAAATACATTGTAGTTGATTCCGGTAAAGGTTTGATAACCCTGGAAATCTTCACCGATTGCCTCCACCTGGTTAATATGGTAGCTGCGTTTGGAATTGATATCGACCTCCTGGAGCATGATAAAGTCATAACCTTGAAAGTCCCTGAGGGTACTTCGGATCTCCTGAAAATTGTGGGTTACGCCCTCTTCTGAGGGCCTTATTTGTTTGCCCCCGTCATAGAAGAAATCCATGGTGGCATCCAGTCCTGCATACCCTGTATTCCAGATCAGCATATTTAGTAAAGAGCTGTCGGACAGGGGAGTGGGAGCGTCGCTGGTGAATTGTCTGATGCTTTCTGCGGGCTTATAGTCATCCACTGAAGCATACAAAAGAAAAAGGAGGAATGCCCCGATGGGTACCATCAGGAGATAAAACACGGGACGTAATATTCTCATTGAGTTTGGCTTGAAAGACTAAATGTACAAAAAATGGAAATTATTTCTATATTGCCCCGGCTAAAACAATCTTCTATGACCACCCCAAAACTGATTTCCCTGTCCTTTATTGTACTATTTGCCATCACTTTGAGTGGCCAGGATGCCGACTCAGCCAGGAATAAAAAGGAAGAGAAGGTGAAAGATGGATTCTCTCTTGGCGGGGTTCCTGTGGTAGCCTACGATTCGGATGTGGGGTTTAAGTACGGGGCACTTGTGAATCTTTACTGGTACGGTGACGGATCAAGATATCCCATGTATGATCATTCAGTTTACATTGAATGGTCCAGGACCACGAAAGGGAACGGGATTAACCAGATCACCTACGATACCGACAGGCTGATCCCCGGGGTTCGTTCCTTTTTTGAGGCCTCATACCTGACCGAAAAGAACCTTGATTTTTACGGGTTCAATGGCTACCAGGCCTTGTATGACCTCGATTACGAAAAGACCGGTGTGGATGCCGGGGGATATGCCAACAGAATGTATTACAGGCACGCCAGGCAGCTTCTCAGGATAAAGGCTGATTTCCAGGGTGAGATTATCGGGCAGAAATTCCGCTGGCTGGGCGGAGTGGCCTATTATGGCAGCAAAGTCGAAGCCGTTGATGTAGATGACCTGAATGAAGGGAAAGAGGAGTCTGATCTGTTGTCGCAAAACTCGCTCTACCAGGATTACATGGACTGGGGGGTGATCAAGGCCGACCAGGCAGCCGGTGGCAATCATACGCTTCTGAAGGGGGGGCTTGTGTATGATTCAAGGGATAATGAACCCAATCCCTTTAAGGGGATATGGACAGAGATGCAGTTTCATTATGCTCCCTCTTTCCTGAGCAATACCCAGTACTCTTATACCAGGATCGTATTCACCCACCGGCAATATTTCACCCTCATCCCCGAGTGGATGAATTTTGTGTACAGGCTCTCTTACCAGGGGAAAATTTCCGGTGAGATGCCTTTCTATATGCTGCCATATCTTTACAATACCGCTCCCAATCTTACAACCGACGGTGTAGGTGGGTCTAAGACCGTACGGGGCGTCAGGAGAAACCGGATCGTGGGTGACGGATTTGCCTTCGGAAACGTGGAACTTAGGGGTAAAATACTGAGAACCACAGTTTTTAATCAGAATGTTTACATCGCTCTTTCGGCTTTTGCCGATGCAGGAATGGTTACCCAGAAATATAAATTTGATACCTCGGGGATTCCTGAGCCTCTGCCCGGTACACCGGGTTCGGATTACGGGGACAGACCCTCGGTGATTGACCTGGAGGCAAAAGAGATACCGCACCTGGGATTTGGTGGTGGCGTCCATTTAGCCCTCAACCAGAACTTTATTATCGCGGTCGATTACGGCTTTGCTGCGAAGAAGGAGGATGGCGACAGCGGACTCTACATCAACCTGAATTTCCTGTTTTAGGGACAGGTTTCCTTTGGTCCGGATCCCACTCGCTATAGAAATGATCCAGGAAAAGTAGCATAAAATCATGGCGCACCTGTGCCATTTGTTTCCCTGTTTCTGTATTCATCAGCGCCTTCAGTTTCAGCAATTTTTCATAGAAGTGGTTGATGGTGGGTGCTTCCGATTTGTGATAGGCCGCTGAATCAAGGTACTCCTGAAGGGGTAACCCGGGAATGTACATAGGCCTGTTTTTAAATCCACCGTAGTTGAATGCCCTGGCAATCCCGATCGCACCTATGGCATCAAGCCTGTCGGCATCCTGAACGATGCGGAATTCAATGGAATCTTCCTGGTCCTGGTGGAACCCTCCCTTGAATGAAACATGCCTGATCACAGACTCAATATGCTTCACCCGGGGAGGGTCCACTCCCTGTTTCACAAGGAAATCGACGGCCATCCGGCTTCCCATCGCTTCGTCTCCACCATTAAATTTTGCATCGGAAATATCATGCAGCAGGGCGGCAAGTTCGATGGTAAGCAGGTCGCCTGTTCCCTCTTTTTCCCGGATATAACATGCTGATTTCCATACCCGTTCAATGTGGAACCAGTCATGCCCTCCCTCGGCGCCGGCAAGAGATTCCTTTACAAATGAGATGGTTTCTCTTATAATGGTTTCAGATTCCAAGATTTCTATCCTTCTTAGGGCAGGAGTGTTATACAATTCCTGCAAATCCCATGAAAGCCAGGGCCATGAGTCCGGCCACGATAAAGGCAATGGGAACCCCTTTCATCCTTTTTGGGATTTTGAGAAGGTCGAGCTGTTCACGGATCCCTGAGAAGGTGATCAGGGCAAGTCCGAATCCCAGGGCATTTCCCAGGGCGTAAGTGGTGCTCTCCAGCAGGTTGAGGTCCTTCTGAACCGCCAGTACAGCCACACCCAGTACGGCGCAGTTTGTGGTGATCAGCGGCAGGAAAATTCCCAGTGCCTGGTAAAGGGGAGGGGAGATCTTTTTCAGGATAATCTCCACAAGCTGCACCAGGAATGCAATCACCAGGATAAAAGTAATGGTCTGCATGTAGAGGAGGTCGAACGGAACCAGGACCGCCTGGCGGATCAGGTAGGTAACCAGGTTGGCGATGACCATGACAAAGGTGACTGCACCGGTCATCCCGATGGCGGTCTCCACTTTGCTGGAAACCCCTATAAAAGGGCAGATCCCCAGGAACTGGTTCAGTACAATGTTGCTGACAAATACAGCGGTGATGATGATCAGAATGTATTCCATGATCAGGCGGTTTTTTCTTTAATCATATTGGCAAGTAGAATCAGGTAACCCAGGGCGAGAAATGCTCCGGGAGGGAGGATGAATAGCAAAATGGCATCGCCGCTGATCAGTTTCATCCCGAAAAATGCCCCGCTTCCCAACAGCTCCCTGACAGTCCCCAGGATGGTGAGTGCCATTGTGAAACCCAGGCCCATTCCGGCTCCGTCCAAAAAGGAGGACCAGACCGTATTCTTTGAAGCAAATGCTTCGGCTCTTCCCAGTACCACACAGTTGACAACGATGAGCGGGATGAAAATTCCCAGTGCATCAAACAGGACAGGTACATAACCTTTCATCACCAGTTCAACCACCGTTACAAAGGATGCGATGATCACAATGAATGATGGGATCCTGACTTTGTCGGGGATCACATTTTTGATCAGCGATATGACCACGTTCGACATGACCAGCACAAAGGTGGTAGCCAGTCCCATCCCGAGTCCGTTTATGGCCGAGGTGCTGACCCCTAGTGTGGGGCACATCCCAAGGATAAGCACGAAAGTCGTGTTCTCCCTTAACAATCCTTTACTAAAGTTCTTCCACTGATTCATAATCTTTTTTTCTAGGCACTAATTTTTGAGCGTCTGATAGGCTTTATAGGCGCGCGTAACAGCATCGCAGTAAGCCCGGGAGGTAATGGTGGAGGCTGTGATTGCATCCACATCGCCACGGTCCTTTTTAACTGCCAGGTTAAAGTTGGCCGGATCTTTCCCCATAAACTGAACATGAAAATCGGATTTCTCCTTTTCCATTTTATCTCCTAAACCCGGCGTCTCGGAATGACGGATCACAGCGATGTCGATGATGGTTCCGGTGGTATCAAATCCAACCATCAGTTTGAAGTTTCCGCTGAAACCCTTGTTGGTGAATGTCTCCACTGCAGTTCCCAGCACCTCTCCACCATTCCGGGCTGTATAGAGGTACAGGGTGTCCCCGTCGAGGAATAACTTTTCAACCTCCTGGGAAGGTTCATTATCAAACCCGGGCACCACCACGGCAATGGCTTCATTCTTCTTCGCAAGTTCAGCCAGCCTGATGGGCTCCCTGGTCAAAGCGAATACGGATCCCATCAGCGCGGCAGACACCAGGGTAACCACCACCAGGGTGGCGGTCATGTTCATGAATGTGGACTCTTTTTTAGCCATGGGAAACCTCCTTTCCAAATCGTCTGGGTTTGATATACTTGTTCAGCAGGGGAGTAAAGCCATTAAATATGAGGATGGCGAACTGAACCCCTTCGGGATAGGCTCCGAATACGCGGATCAGCACGGTGACAATTCCGATCCCGGTGCCATAAATCAACATCCCTTTTTTTGTCATGGGAGAGGTCACATAGTCGGTGGCCATGTAGATGGCTCCCAGCATAAGCCCTCCTGTCAGCAGGTGAAACAGGGGATTGGCAAACCGGTCGGGATTGGCCAGCCAGAGAACTCCGGTAAATATAAATACGGTACCCAGGATGGATAACGGGATGTGCCAGGTGATAATCTTTTTAATTAGCAGGTAGATCATGCCGATCAGCAGCGCAAAGGCAGCCACCTCACCTGCCGAACCCATGTTGTTTCCCAGGAAGAGATTGAGGAAAGAGGGAATTTCAGGCATAATCTCACCTATGGTTTTGGTGGCCAGTCCCTCTTTTATAATTCCCAGGGGTGTGGCCCCTGTAAGGGCATCGGTATATTTCATCCACTGTCCGGGTTGAGGCCAGGAGGTCATGGCCACCGGGAAGGATACGAAGAGGAATACCCTGCCCACCAAAGCCGGGTTAAAAATATTGTTTCCAAGTCCACCGAAAGTCATTTTTCCAATCCCCACTGCCACCCCTGCACCGATTATCACGATCCAGACGGGAAGGTTGGACGGAAGACAGAAGGCGAGAAGCAGTCCGGTCAGGAGGGCTGAACCATCCAGGTGGGTGGTTTTGACCTTCAGGATGAATTTCTGAATCAGGTATTCGAAAAGGATACTGGAGACGACCGACACGGCGGTTATAATCAACATTCCGATCCCAAAATAGAACACCGAAACTCCCAGTGCAGGCAACAGGGAGATGATCACCCCGTACATGAGCGAAGGGACAGATTCCCTGGTGGCAGTATGGGGTGAAGGTGATACAATGAGCTTATTCATTGGGTATATATTTTCAAGATTCTTCCTTATACAGCTTTCCTGGAACGCATGATTTTTCCAACTTCGGCTTTCCCCAGTCTGATGTAATCGAGCAGCGGCCGTGAAGAGGGGCAGGTATAACTACAGCTGCCACACTCGATGCAATCCAGCACTTTCTCCTTTTCCATCCGTTCAAACAATCCCTTTTCGGACTGGGTCATCAACAGGTATGGCTCGAGGCCCATGGGACATACCCCCACACACAGGGAACACCTGATGCAGGGTTTGATCTCTTTCCGTAATGCTTCTCCTTCCCTAATGATTACTATCCCTGAACTTCCTTTCACAATCGGGACATCCAGGAGAGAAAGTGCCTTTCCCATCATGGGACCGCCATTGATCACCTTGGCGGTATCTTCGGGCAATCCCCCGGCCTTTTCGATCAGATGGGAGACCGGGGTTCCGATCCTCACCAGGAAATTGGATGGTTTTTCCAGTGATTTCCCGGTTACTGTAACCACCCTTTCGATCAGGGGACGGTTTTTCATCACCGCCATATAGGTGGCATAGGCCGTTCCTACATTAAAAACAACCACCCCCACATCGATGGGGAGTCCGCCCGAGGGAACCTCCCTTTTCAGGAGAGCCTGGACCAGCTGCTTTTCACCCCCCTGTGGATACTTCACCTTCAGACCCTGAACCCGAATGGCAGTGTTGGCGGTGACCTCTTTCATCTTTTGGATGGCATCGGGCTTATTGTTCTCGATTCCCAGAATGGCTTTTTCAACTCCCAGTCCCCTCATAAGCAGCTTTATACCTGCAACCAGTTCATCGGGGTGTTCCATCATCAGCATGTGATCGGCGGTTAGATAAGGCTCACACTCCACCCCGTTGATGATCAGGTATTCGGCGGTTTTACCTTTGGGGACCATCAGTTTTACATGGGAAGGGAAGGTGGCCCCTCCCAGTCCCACGATACCCGCCTCAAGCATCTTTTTCCGGATATCTTCCTGGTTCAGTACTGTGTCGGTAACAAGGTCCTCAGACCGGTCAATATCCTCCATCCAGACATCGCCCGCCACCTGGATCTGGACTGCCATTCTCCGGTACCCCGAACTATCAGGAAAAAGGTCTACCTTCAGTACCTTGCCGGAGACCGAGGAGTGGATGTTGGTAGAGATAAACCCTTCGGCCTGTGCAATAAGTTGCCCAACCTTTACCTCTTCACCTTTGTTTACAAGAACTTTTGAGGGTGCCCCCAGATGCTGGGATACGGGGATTACCACCACCTCCGGAAGTGGAATTTCCTGGATGGCATTACCGGTGGACAGCTTGTTTTCCGGAGGATGAACCCCACCCCTTGAGAATGTTTTAAGACTCATCGTGTTACTATTTTGTTTCTGCTTCAGTGGGTTCGGTGATCTCGGTCTTCCTGGGAGGGAAATTCAGTTCAAGAATTGCATCGGTGGGACATTCGGTCACGCACTTCCGGCAGAGTTTGCATTTATCGGAATCGATAAAGGCCAGGTTGTTTCCCATGGTGATGGCATCGTAGGGGCAAACATTGAAACACTTGGAACACCCGATACAGGCCACGCTGCAGTTCTTTTTCGCAACAGCTCCTTTTTCGGTGTTGATGCAGCTGACAAAAATCTTCCGGTCTTTTTTGTTCTTCTTACGAAGTTCAATGATGTTCCTGGGGCAGGCTACCACGCATGCGCCGCAGGCTGTACATTTATCATCCACCACTACGGGCAGATTGGTGACAGGGTCCATGTGGATGGCGTCAAAATTGCATACAACCACGCAATCACCCAATCCCAGGCAACCGTTGGGGCATCCGCTTTCACCCATGTAGAGGCTATGAACAATGGCGCAGGTCTGTGCGCCGTCGTAAACATTGAGCTTCGGGCGGTGTTCAGGAGTTCCGTTGCACCTGACCACGGCAACCTTGGGAGCCTGCTCAATGGCCACCCGGCCAAGGATGGAAGCTGCCTTTGCCATCGTATCGTTTCCGCCCACAGGGCAGAACAACCCTTCCCAGCTTTCCGATTTGACAAGTGTCTCAGCAAAGTTTCTGCAGCCCGGAAATCCGCATCCTCCGCAATTGGCAGCAGGAAGCGCTTCCTCCACCTGGTCGATCCGGGGATCTTCAAAAACCTTGAATTTTTGCGCCACAAAATAGAGGATGACCGCTGCAACCCCTCCGATGGCGACCAGTGTGACCACCGTAAAAAGAATGATCTGGCTCATTTCACCGCTAAAATTTTCTGTATGCTGAATGTAAAAGATGATTCAATCCGTTTCCGGGCCAGATAGAGGCCCAGGTAGTATGGAATCAGTGAAAGCAGGGCAATCAGCCCGGCCTTCATCTCTCCGGTACCGGCCAGAATCAGGAGGATCAGAACGGCCATCAGCAGGAGAAAAGGGTAAAAGTAACCAAGTGCCACCGCTTTCAGGCCCAGGCGCTTAGCCACCAATACCTTAACAGCTTCTCCGTCATGATAGGTCTGACCATCCAGCCTGACATCCAGGAACTTCTCCTCCTGGTCGGCCGCACCGCACGCTCCCTTGGCGTGACAGGCCGAACAGGCCGACACACTGTTGATCTTCACATGTGCCACCCCGCCTTCAATACGTTCGATTATCCCGTCGTGATCAATCATGGCACAAAATTATTGATGTTGGATGAATCTCACTTGCCGAAGATCATATAAATGAGAAATCCCGGTTATTTATTCTGGATATAAATAATCAGCATCATTAAAACAGATATCCCAATTGGAAATAGATATTTTCATGTACAATACGGTTATCGGGCAATCGGTTCAGGTCCGTTAGTCCTTTCTGATAATATATACCCATCTGCACCATCTTCAAGATCTCCAGTCCGGCCCCGTAGGTGATCCCAAACTCACGGTCATTATAGTCATTTACAAAATCGATGGGCGTACCTGATATATTTCCTGCGAAATGATAGCTGAAGTATCCACCCACCTGGAAAAAGAGGCGGACCGATTCATTTTCAGTGGTGAGAAACTGCAGATTCAGGGGGGTAGTCAGGGAGTGGGTGCGGAATACCCCGTCGGTGTGCCGGCTTCCCTTGGTTTCATACAGTACCTCGGGCTGCAGTTTGAAATTGCGGGTGAAACTGATTTTTGCAAACAGGCCGGCGCTGGTAGCGAAAATGTATTTCCCCTCGTAAAACTGGTCCTTGTAATTGTGGTTGGCAGCTCCCATGTTCAGTCTCGCCCCGGGCTCGAATATTTTCATTTTGCTTTCTGTCGGTTCTCCCCCGGTCGTGAAGGTCTTATCCGAAAGTGTTTCCCGGGAAGAGAGAAAAAGGGTGGCCTCACTCATATAGTTTGTCACCCGGGCCATCCCATTGTAATCAAGCTTCTCTGCAGTATCCTCGGGCTTATGATAAGGCGATTCAGTACCAGTATTAGGGGCAATGGCCGGAATTCCTATTTTCCCGAAGGGAGCCGTATCGGTTCGTTCCTCAATCTTGTCGTTGGCCCTGGTGATAGTCAGACTGTATTTTTCGGCCAGTTCCCCGACCAGGTAACCGGCATCCTCCAGCAGGAATACACCTTTCATATCCAGACCTTTATGTGCTTCCACCATCCCAACCATATCCAGACTGAACATTGCTTTAACCTGTTGAAGCAATACCGTGGAGTCGCTCAGGAATTGTTTTGAACCAATCAGTCCGCTCTCCTCACCATCAAAGGCCACCAGTATCACGCTTCTGCCCAGCTCACCCTTTCTCTGAACCAGGTTTCTGCCAATCTCGATGATGGACGCTGAGCCGCTGGCATTGTCGTCAGCCCCGTTGTAAATGACCGTATCTCCGCCGCTGATTTTCCATCCCAGGTGGTCGAAATGAGCACCCAGCACGATATATTCATCCTTCAGATCAGGATTATTTCCCCTGATTACTCCCACCACATTCTGGCCGGAAATATTCAGGATGCCTCTACGGAAGTTAAAGGGGTGAAGATAATGTCCATCAAGAGTTTCAATCCCTGCTTCTTCGAATTGTCCGGCAATGTACCTTGCTGCTTCCAGGCCCTGGGGTGTACCGAATCCCCGGCCCAGGAGCGAGTCGGAGGCCAGGATCCAGACATGTTCTTTTACCTGTTCGGGTTTGGTGGTGAATTGTGCTGCCAGATTTGCTGTCATTGCAAAAGCGGCGGCCAGGATGAAAAATCTGTTACGCATGCAAAAATGAGTTTTAGGAATTAGGGGCAAAAGTAGTAATATTCAGCTAATACTCCCCCAGTCAATTCTGCCCGGGTTGCCTTTTTTGATGTGTTTGGCGAAGAGCCGGTTTTTCTCCAGAGAGAGTCCGGGATCCTCATTGATGATCGATTCGGCAGTGTCGCGCGCCAGCTGGAGAATCTGGAAGTCCCTTCCCAGGTGGGCGATCTTCAGGTTGAAGGGGACTCCGCTCTGCTGGGTGCCTTCGATGTCGCCGGGTCCCCGGAGTTTAAGGTCCACCTCGGCAATTTCAAAACCATCGTTGGTGGCTACCATCGTATCCAGTCGTTTACGGCCCTCGTCCGACAGTTTATAACCCGACATGAGGATGCAGTAGGACTGCTCGCTGCCGCGCCCGACACGACCGCGTAGCTGGTGGAGCTGGGAGAGGCCGAAACGCTCAGCGCTTTCGATGATCATAACCGTGGCGTTGGGTATGTCCACGCCCACCTCGATCACCGTGGTGGCTACCATGATGTGGGTGCGGCCTGCCACGAAATGTCTCATGGAGGCCTCTTTCTCCTCCGGTTTCATCTGGCCATGGACCACGCTTACCTGGTATTGGGGAGGAGGGAAGGCCCGCGAGATACTTTCAAGACCATCCGCAAGGTCCTTATAGTCCATGGATTCCGACTCTTTAATAAGGGGGTAGACAATATAAGCCTGCCGGCCCTCGTCCAGCTGTTTTTTCAAAAAACCAAACACTTGCAGCCTTTTGGAATCAAAAGAGTGCTTTGTAATAATGGGCTTACGCCCCGGGGGAAGCTCATCGATAACCGACACATCCAGATCCCCGTAAAGGGTCATGGCCAGGGTACGCGGGATGGGTGTAGCGGTCATCACCAGCACATGGGGCAGGACTTCTGCCTTGCTCCAAAGCCTGGCACGTTGTGCCACTCCAAAACGGTGTTGCTCATCGATGACCACCAGCCCCAGGTTTTTAAACCGGACCACATCTTCTATCAGGGCATGGGTCCCGATAAGAATGTGAAGTGATCCATCCAGCAAACCCTCATGGATCGGTTTCCGGTCAACCTTTTTTACTGAACCGGTAAGCAGTTCCACGCGGACATCCATACCGGTCAGGAACTTACTGATGCTTCCAAAGTGTTGTTGTGCCAGAATCTCCGTGGGAGCCATGATGCAACTCTGGAACCCGTTGTCCATGGCTATGAGTATGGACATGAGCGCTACCAGTGTTTTCCCGCTTCCCACATCTCCCTGAAGAAGGCGGTTCATCTGTCGTCCCGAACCCATGTCACGGCGTATCTCCTTCATTACTTTTTTCTGTGCTCCGGTGAGTTCAAAGGGGAGGTGAACCTTGTAAAAGGTGTTGAAGGTTTCACCCACCTTTTCAAATATATTGCCCCTGTATCTTTTATTCCGATCGGTCTTCCCCTGCAGGATGTTAAGCTGGATGTAGAAAAGCTCCTCGAATTTAAGCCTCAGTTCGGCTTGCCTGACCTGGCTTTGATTATCCGGAAAGTGAATCTGACGGAGGGCAGTGTCCAGGTTCACCAGGTGAAGAGATTGGAGCAGCCAGGAAGGCAATGTCTCCTCAAACCTGGCGGGAAGTCCCTTTATCAGGTTGGCCATGAGTTTGCTGATGGCCCGGGAGGTGAGGTATTGATCCTTCAGTTTTTCAGTGGTCGGGTAGACCGCCTGCAGGCTTGAACTGACCGCCTGCTTTTTTTCCGGGTCCTCCAGTTCGGGGTGGACCAGGTTGAGTTTCCTGTTGAACACCGTTGGCTTGCCGAATACCACCAGCTCTTTTCCCACCGGATGGTTTTCCGGGATCCATTTGGCACCCTTAAACCAGACCAGTTCAATATGACCGTATTCATCCCTGAAGTCGGCCGTAAGTCTTTTTCCCCTGCCCTTGCCCACGGAGGCATATCCGTGGATTCTGCCGCGGATCTGGATAAATGGCATTTCTGAAGTGATTTCCGAAGTTTTATAGAACTTGCTGCGGTCCACATAACGGTAGGGGTAATGGGTGAGCAGCTCCTCGAATGTCGCGATGTGAAGCTCCTCCTGCAACAACTCTGCCCTTTTAGGCCCCACTCCGGGCAGAAACTTGATATCCTGTTTTAAATACTGTTGCATGCGTGGAGCAATTTATGTAAAATTAGCATTTTAGATGAAAGCCCTCTCATGACCTGGCGAATCCTGAAGTACATCCATCACCTCTTTTACCTAAGGCACCGGAAGGGTCATGGCATCCACTCCCCTTACCTGTTTGAGTTTGTAAATAAGGTGCTATTCAATGGTGCAAAGCTTGAAGTGCCGGGGGAAATCCTTAAGGTCCACAGAGAGCTGAAGGGGGATCATTCCATGATCCCGGCGGGAGACCAGGGGACCACCTCCCAGATGGACTCCGCATGGGAAAGGTCGGTGGGCTCATTTGTGCGGCGTTCGTCGGTGACTGAGAAATATGGGTCACTGCTTTTCAGGATTACAAGGTGGTTTGGACCTGAAGTAGTCCTTGAACTGGGTACTGGACTGGGCATCAGTTCCCTCTACCTTGCATCAGGGAGTACCGGGGTGGTGTTGCATACCATTGAGGGAAACAGCGTTCGTGCCTCTTTTGCGGCCCGGCTGATGCGCAGGTGTAACCCGGGACAGGTTGTGATTCACCAGGGGGAGATGAGTGATAAGATAGAGGAAGTGATCCCTTATATAAGAGGAAGGTTTGTGGCTTTCGTGGACGGGAACCACCTTTACGAGCCGACGGTTTTCTATGTGAAAAAACTGATTGCAATGGCAGGGGAAGAGTCCCTGATTATTTTGGATGATATCTACTGGTCAAAAGAGATGAATAAGGCATGGATGGAGGTAATTTCCTGGCAGGAGGTCAGGTTAAGCATTGATCTCTTTCAAATGGGAATCCTGTTGTTGCGCAGCGACCTGAATAAAGTGGATTTAAAAATCAAGTTTTAGTTTTTTTTTAACTGATTCTTCCTGAGAATCCTTACTTTCGTGTACAACATTTTTGAATATGGAAACGATTATCAACTTGGATAAAATTGTCAAGAATTACTACATTGGTACCATCACCGTGGAGGCGTTGCGTTCCGTTGACATCGAAATCAAGCGTAACGAGTATGTGGCTATCATGGGTCCCTCAGGATCAGGGAAATCGACCCTGATGAACCTGATCGGTGCCCTGGATACGCCCACCAGCGGTTCGTATATTCTGAACGGAACCGATGTGAGTAAAATGGATGATAACAGGCTGGCTGAAATCCGTAACAAAGAGATCGGATTTATCTTCCAGACATTCAACCTGCTTCCCCGTTATACTGCCCTTGAAAATGTAACACTCCCTTTGATCTATGCCGGGGTTGGAAAAAGTGAGAGGGTTGAACTGGCGAAAAAGACACTGGATGAGGTGGGACTGGCAGACCGGATGGACCACCGGCCCAATGAGTTGTCCGGGGGACAGCGTCAGCGTGTGGCTGTGGCCCGTGCCCTGGTTAACAATCCATCCATTATCCTTGCCGATGAACCGACCGGTAACCTGGATTCCAAAACATCGATAGACATCATGAAGTTGTTCGGACACATTCATCGGCGCGGGAATACCATTATCCTGGTTACCCATGAAGAGTCCATTGCCAGGTATGCACACCGGATTATACGTTTACTTGACGGGGAAATCGATAGTATCGAGATAAACGAAAATCCGGATACATAAGTGCCAAGGAAATCAGGAATTTATACAAAAGGCGGAGATAAGGGAAAAACCTCCCTTATCGGCGGACGAAGGGTGGATAAATTTCATTCCCGGATCGAGGCTTATGGTACCGTGGATGAGTTGATGGCCCACACTTCCATGTTGCGTGACCTGTTGGAGGATGAGATCATCAGGGAGGATCTTCTGACCATCCTGGACATTCAGATGGCCACCGCATCGGTGCTGGCTGCTGACATGGATAGCAGCCCTGTGGATTTTCCCGTAGTAGGGGAGAAGCAGGTTTTGTTCCTGGAGGAGCGGATTGATGAGATGGATGCCTCCCTTGAGCAACTCACCTCATTTATCATTCCGGGCGGACATCCGGCAGTTTCTCAGGCCCATATCGCCAGGACCGTGTGCAGGAGAACCGAGAGGACAATCCTTAGGTTGGGCCAGGAGGTTAATATTCAGGAAGATGTGATCCGTTTCTATAATCGGTTGTCCGACTATTTTTTTGTGTTATCAAGAAAAATTGCGGAACTGAAAGGCGTACGACAGCAACCCTGGAAAACAAAGTTGTAAAATTTGTTTTTTTTTTTAATTTTGCGGCTCAGAATAAGCGTATAAGTTTCATTAAAATTGCCGATTGATGTACTGGACCCTTGAATTAGCCTCAAAGCTTGAAGATGCTCCCTGGCCTGCTACTAAAGATGAGTTGATTGACTTTGCCATCCGTTCCGGAGCACCCATGGAAGTGATTGAGAATCTGCAGGAGATGGAAGATGAAGGCGATATTTACGAGAGCATTGAGGATATATGGCCAGATTATCCCAGCAAGGATGATTTCTTTTTCAATGAAGATGAGTACTAATTATTTCCAACTGAATACATCCAGGTAGATCCTGGGCCTCCAATCATTCACCCATTTAAAATCACTCAGCAGCGCTTCTCCTGAAGGAAACAACTCCAGCGGGTAGTAGGTTCCATCCGGTTTGGTCATATAGCTAACCTTTGAGATCTTATTATCCTTCAGATAGATGACCAGGTTGGTGCATTCGGTCTTGTTGGCGCCGACAATAACCTCTTTGTCCGTGGCATAGTAAATGGTCTGTCCGTTACCGGTAACATTGATCCTTTGAAGCTGGTTATTTACAAAGAAACCGGTCATCTCTTTTCCCCTCATCTGGTCGTATTTGACCGAATCTTTCTGACTGATCACCATGGCCACACCCGTGAGGTCCATCCTGTACAATTGCTGATTCTTCATGACCACCCTGATCCGACTGGCTGTGAGCTGGTTTTCATCCGACCACAGGACCGGTTCACCAAAGAAATCAAACGCGCTGTCGGATTCAACATAGACCAGCGAGTCGCACATCACCTGGAGATCGGTGCGATAGATTTTCACCTTGTAGTAAGCTTTCAGTACTCGCCCCATTGAGGTGGAGTCGGGATTTTGCATAGACTTTAGGGTATCGGCGTGCAAATACATGGTATCAGCACCATCCACCTGGATCATCAGCGCACTGTCAGTTACCATGAGGGACTCATGCTCACTCTGGTAGAGCCCTAAATTCCCTTTCAGTGTCATCTTTTTAAGCGTATCCACCATGACAACGTTCGACCGGGCCCGTCCGAAACCGGATTCGGCTTCATAATAGAGGGTATCCCCGCTGATGGTGCGGCCATTCTCTTCCAAATATGCGTTGTCGGTTACAAACGAAATATTCTTCTGCATATCGTGCCAACCGTTTTCACAATAGATAAAACGGGCATCATTAAATATCTCTGTGGGTCCGGAGAAATAGGAGATCTCTGTTTGAGAATCGTACTTCAGACTGTCGGTGTTGATGATGTATTCGGGATTAATGATTTCCACGCTATCCATGAAGAAAAAGATTTCTGTATCCAGTAAGAAACGTCCTCTTCCGCTTTTTAACCTGCTCTCTTCCTGGGTCAGGATCCCGCCGCCCTGGTAGGTTGCGATTCCCCGGGACCGGTAGTAGTGAAGGGTGTCAGTTTCCAATGAGATTCCCTTATTAACCAGCCTGACATTGTTCCACACCCTTGCCTCCTTGGTCTCCCCGTCATAGTGGGCCAGGTCGCCTGTGAGTGCAAGGGTATCGCCCTGGACCATTTTTACATGGCTGAATGCATCAACAGAACCGGTTTCGGAGTAAAAATAGGCTGAGTCGCATGACATGATTACATCCTCATGTTTCAGCTGGACGTTTCCAATAAGTTTTCGGGCATCTTTACCAAGCTTGATATCATAAGCGGTAAGCTCGGCATTCAGGATTTCCAGTCTTGTTAATTTCTGTGCAAGCAGAAGAGGGGAAAGCGGCAGCGTGAAGATGATCAGCATGCATGACAGTGAAACACGCCTATGCCGGTTTCCTATCATCTCTGACTTGTCTGTTCACCAAAATGGGCGCAGTTCTTAAAAGAGTTGTCAACCCTGATATATGTTTTTCCCTTCATTTCCCTGAACCACTCATCCAGCACCTCTTCATTTTTTTTCTGAAGGGCCTGGTTCTGCAACAGCAGGTAGTCCTGTTTAAGGTTGGCTATGTGCGGTTCAGTCCGGTTTTTGAGCAGGAGAATTTTATAACAGATCTTCTGGTTATGGTCAACCGATTCGTAGGGATCAGTCATATCTCCCACCTGCATGTTCCTGATCATGTAGTAGTCTTTCGTGGGGAGCTGGTCCAATTCGAAAGTTGCAGCCTGGGTCTGGGGATTAACGATTAATCCTCCGTTAATATTGGTCTTTTCGTCCTCCGAATAACGTTTTGCAGCCATGCTGAATGTGATGGAGTCTGTCCTGATCGCAGTTACCAGGCTGTCCAGTTTATAGATTGCTTTCTGTTTGGCGTTGGCATCAGCCTTGGGCTTCATCAGGATATGCCTTGTATTGGCTCTGTCGCCGCGGCGCTCCACCATCTGGATAATATGGTATCCGAATGAGCTCTCCACAATCTTGGATACCTGTCCGGGTTTTAGTGACCATGCCTCCGTGGCATAGGCTTTGTCCAGTTCACTGCGCATCATAAAACCAAGTTCTCCCCGTCTGGAGGCAGCCGGATCCTCCGAGTAGAGAATAGCCAGGGTGCCAAAATCTTCACCCTCCATGACACGCTTTCGCAGTTCAAGTAACCGTTCCTTCACCTGGAAGATCGCCTCCTCGCTGTAGGAGGGGTAAGCGACAATATGTGCAAGTTCCACCTGTGTGTTGATATAGGGGATACTATCCGGGTTCAGTGATCTGTAGAAACTTTTTACATCGGACGGGGTGGTCGAAATTCCTTCAATAATGGAGGATTGAACCTGCTGGGTAATCATCTGTTCCTTGATGGCTTCCCGAAGGTCGTCCTTTATGTCATAAATCGATTTTTCAAAATAGGATTCCATCTCTGCCTCATCCCCGAACTGGGAGATGAAGTAGTCGAGCCTTGATTCCATTTGCATCTCAACCTGTTCGGGTCCGACCTCTACACTATCGATCTTTGCCTGTGCCATCAATAATTTTTGTTCGATAAGCTGATTGAAAATTTCACACCTGGCGTTGGGCGGGATGTACCCGCCAGGCATCCTCATTTGAAGGTAGGTCTGTTCGATATCCGACTGAAGAATATTAAAATCCCCAACAACGGCAACCACCCGGTCGATGATGACCGGCTGGGCTGCTACTGTGAAGGAGAAAATGATTCCGGTTAAAATATATGTAATTCGCATCATGAGGTTCTTATTGATAAATTTCGAACTGATTCCTGGCAACACCATCATCATAGACCCTCTGTTCCAGGTCGCGGAAGAACTCAATCTTCCTTTTATTCAGGATAATGCTTGTAATATTATCCGATACAATCTCCAACGGGGTCATCTCTCCCTCGGGCAGGTGATCACTCACATGTAAGAGATACCTGAACACCGAATCGGTGGTTTCAACGTTCTTATTGTATTTCAGGTACCTGGAGGGATCGGAGATGGTCATGGGCAACTGCGGTTTGATTGTAGAAAAATAGATCCATGTGTCATTAAAGTTACTGTATTTCTTTGCATAGGTAATACAGTATTTTTCAATGTTGTCCAGGTCATCCTCCCGGTTTGAATAGGACCAGCTTCTCAATTGGTCGATCCTGGGCGCTGAAAGGGGCACCTTGATGAAAGTACCCTTGATTACATCCTGTCCAAGGATAAAATTGCTGCTGTTTTCCTCGTAATAAGATTGGATCTCTTCCATGGCAACCACGGTGTCTAGCTTCTGCTGCAGCAGTTTTTGCCTGTATGAGAAGATCAGTAATGAGCGATGGTATTCGGCGATCTGGTTTTCAAAATCCTTTTGTTCCACGGTAAGTGCCTGTTCTGCCCGGCTCAACATTAACTGGTCTCTCACCCAGGTGTTGATGTATCGTTTGGCCAGGATCAGACTGTCCTTTCCGGAGGTGCCACCCGGAATGGCAGCATCCAGATCGGAAGGATAAAGATAGATATCAAAAACCCTTGCAACAGGCTCCTCATTACTACTGTGGCTGATCAGCGAACAGCCGGTTGTGGCCATTAAAACCAGGGACATGTATAGCAGGGTTCTGCTCATCATCAGCGTATAATCTCCGAAAGAAGTGAACGGTCTGCTTCCACGGGATATTTTGCTTTCAGCTCTTCGATCCACACCTTTTCCAGGTAATTCTGGTAGTCGGATGTGATCTGTCCCCTGGCTTCATCCAGAAGTTTGGGTTCGGGAGCTCTGACTTTTTTCAGGATAACGAAAGCCTGAGATCCGTTGCTGGCAACCACAGGTCCCAAACCCGGTTCACCGTTGAGGGCATCCACCAGTTCGTTATTGCCCGCTTCCTCAAGGACCTTTTCGATGGTCACGCAAGGTATTGTATCGCCGGCACAATAAATCTCATTCAGTTCAGCCTGGTCTAACTTTCCCCTGCTGATATTCTTATATTTTTTCCTGAGGCCGGCCAAATCAGCATCCTCACTGCAGGTCACAACCATCGCTTCATAGCGCTCTCCCCACATATAGTCTTTTTTGTGACTTTCATAAAAAGCGCTGAGTCCAACCGTGTCTGTTACGGCTTTCGACCAGACTTTCTGATCCATTATGTCAAACAGAAGGATCCCGTCATGGTACTCCTCATATATATACCTGAACTCGGGATACTTTTCGGGAAGGATTGATTCTTCATAGCTGATCACTTCCTCCCTGGTAAACTGGGCATACAGATCATCAATATAAGATTGGATATGTCGTGATTTTCCCTTGAGCTGTTTTTTCAGGATATAGGTTACGAAATCTCCTGTGGTTAAGGTCCGCTCCCCAATTTTTGTAATGGGTGCCCGGTCCTTTTCAAGGTTCCCACCATCCCATTTTCCCGAAAGGAGTGAGGAGTCGGCGGCAGCATAAACCTTTTTGATCCCCTGGCTGTAATCCGTATATCCGTTTTCGGATTTCAGTTTTTCAATATAGCGATCCGTCTGATATTGCATACGGTCGCCCCGGTTGGCCTTCTCCTGAAGGTCAGGCAACATCTCTTCAAAGGTGCCAATCTCCTTTTTGTCGATCAGTTTCACAATGTGCCATCCATAAAATGACTTAAAAGGTTTTGTATAATCGCCTTTATTCTCAATGGCATAACATGCATCTTCAAATTCAGGAATCATTCGGCCCGTGCCAAACCAGGGTATCTCTCCTCCGTTTTTGGCTGAGGAGGGATCCTCCGAGTAAAGGGTTGCCATTTGCGCAAAATCCTTACCCATATCTATACTGTCATAAATCATCTGGGCTTTGGTAAATGCCTCCTCCTTCTGCTCCTCACTCATCTCGGCAGGAGTACGAATAAAAATATGGGCAACCTTGATATGGCCCCGGGCAGGCCTTCTGTCATTCACCTTCAGAATATGATATCCGTAGCTGCTTCTGAAGGGCATGCTGATCTGACCTACCGGAGTATTGTAGGCCACGCTTTCGAAACTGTAAATCATCGAGAATATTGTGAAGTATCCCAGGTTACCCCCATTGTTGCCCGCTGAGGCGTCTTCAGAGGTGGCCCTGGCCACTTTTTCAAAATCTTCTCCCCGAATGATCCTGTTCCTGATCGCCAGGATCTTTTCATAGGCAGCCAGTGTATCCCCGGGCGTAGGGTTGTTTGGCATTTTGATCAGGATATGACTTGCATTAATATCAGTTTTGGACCTTTCATAGGCCTCTGCAATCAATTGTTCACGGGTCTCTTCGTCAACCAGGTAGGGTTTTGCCAGTTGCTCCCTGTAACCCTCCAGCTCAGTGATGAATTTGGTTGTGGTATCCATTCCAAGAGACTCAGCCTCAATTACTTTGAGTTTGAAGTTGATGAACAGATCCAGGTACTCCTCGGGAGTCTGTTTGTTCAATGAAGCCTCGTTATTGTTTTTTCTGTAAATCCGCTCAAATTCTGATAGTGTGACCTCCTCATCTGCAATGGTCAATAATACCTTCGATTCCTGACTGTATAGTCCAAGCATTGTGACAAATGCCAGGAGCATGGAGATTAAACTTTTTTTCATTTTTACAAATAGGTTTTAATTAAAACGATAGGTGCTATGATATATTATCTGCTGTAATTGGGAGCCTCCCTTGTGATGGTTACATCATGGGGATGGCTCTCCTGTATCCCTGCGTTGGTGATCCTTGTAAACCTTGCATTCTGCAGTGCAGTTATATTGGCTGCACCGCAATAACCCATACCGGCGCGCAATCCGCCCATCATCTGGAAGATCACCTCGGTCAGACTTCCCTTGAAGGGTACCCTTGCGGCTATACCTTCGGGAACCAGTTTTCTGATATCGTCTTCCATGTCCTGGAAATAGCGGTCCTTGGAACCTTGCTGCATGGCCTCCAGAGATCCCATCCCCCTGTATGACTTGTACTTTCTTCCGTTGTAAATAATGGTCTCCCCTGGTGATTCTTCTACTCCTGCAAACAGCGAGCCGGCCATAATGGAATGTGCACCTGCTGCAAGTGCCTTCACGATATCACCCGAGTAACGGATTCCTCCGTCTGCGATAACCGGTACCCCACTTCCTTTAATGGCTTTGGCCACATCGTATATGGCAGTCAGCTGCGGTACTCCAACCCCTGCAATGATCCGGGTGGTGCATATGGATCCTGGTCCGATTCCAACCTTTACTGCATCGGCTCCTGCTTTAACAAGGGCTATTGCTGCTTCTCCGGTTCCAACGTTTCCGACCACCACGTCCAGACCAGGGAACTTTGCCTTTACCATTTTCAGACTCTGAATAACTCCACTGGTATGCCCGTGTGCCGTATCGATCACCACCGCATCCACACCTGCTTCCACCAGGATTGATACCCGTTCAATGATATCGGGTGTGACACCTACAGCAGCGGCAACACGAAGCCTGCCATTGGTATCCTTGCATGAGTTGGGTCTGTCTTTCGATTTGGTAATATCCTTATAGGTAATCAGACCGATCAGTTTATGATCATTATCAACCACCGGGAGTTTCTCAATTTTATGTCTTTGCAGAATTTTCGCTGCTTCTGCCAGGTCGGTTTTCCGGGTGGTAGTGATGATGTTCCCACCGGTCATCACCTCGGCAATGGCCCGGTCCATGTTCTGTTGGAACCTCAGATCCCGGTTTGTGACAATCCCAATGAGGACATTATTCTGATCCACCACAGGAATGCCCCCGATTTTATACTCTTTCATAAGGTTCAGTGCATCGCGGACAGTTCCCTCCTTCCGGATGGTAATGGGCTCATGGATCATAACACTTTCAGCTCTTTTGACCCTTTTGACCTGACCGGCCTGCTCGTGCAGCGGCATGTTCTTATGGATCACCCCGATGCCCCCTTCCCGTGCAATGGTGATGGCAAGGTTCTCTTCAGTAACCGTATCCATTGCTGCCGAGACAACAGGAGTATTCAGCATTATATTCCTGGAGAAGACAGAACTGATGTCCACCTCCCTGGGAAGAACCTCCGAATGGGCCGGAATTAACAGTACGTCGTCGAAGGTAATCCCTTCAAATGCTATTTTATCCTGGACGAAAGACATTGTGTTGGAATTTGGTTAAATTTAAATGTGGCAAAATTACAAAAAAAAAGCTTAGCTGATTTGGAACAAATTCGGGGGATTTTATCCTGTTTTTGGGGGTATTCTGAATTTCGCCCGCTTCAACAGGAGATCATAACCTCGGTTTTGGAGGGAAATGATACACTGGCGCTGATGCCAACAGGCGGAGGTAAATCCATTACTTTCCAGGTCTCCTCACTGGCCATGGAAGGAATCTGCATCGTGGTAACCCCTCTTATCGCCCTGATGAAGGACCAGGTGGATCAGTTGCTGAAAAGGAGGATCAAAGCAGCAGCCATTCATTCCGGAATGACCCGGGATGAAATATCAATCACCCTGGATAATTGCATTTACGGGGATTTCAAATTCCTCTATGTCTCTCCCGAACGATTGGGCACCGACCTCTTCCGGGCCCGGATCCGGGACATGCATGTGAACCTGATTGCTGTGGATGAGGCGCATTGCATTTCACAGTGGGGATATGATTTCAGGCCCTCCTATCTGGAAATCAGGTCGATCCGGGAGGTTCTGGAAGGAGTGCCCATCCTGGCCCTGACTGCCACAGCTACCCCGGAGGTATGCTCTGATATCCAGGAACAGCTGGGTTTTAAAAAGAAAAATCTGCTTTCCAAAAGCTTTGACCGGGCCAACCTTGCCTATGTGGTCAGACGGACAGAAAATAAGCACCGTGAGCTTATCCGGATTGCCGGGAGTATTGCCGGGAGTGGGATAATCTACACAAGAAACCGAATGAAGTGCAAGGAGATCTCCAATCTGTTAAAAGAGAATGGCATCTCGTCAGGTTTTTACCATGCAGGGATGAAGCAGGAGGAGCGTGACAACCAGCAACAGGAGTGGATCACGGACCACTTCAGGGTGATGGTGGCAACCAACGCATTTGGCATGGGGATTGACAAGTCCGACGTACGGTTCGTGATGCATGTGGATTTTCCTGATAATCCCGAAGCCTACTTTCAGGAGGCGGGAAGGGCCGGTCGCGACGGACAAAAATCGTGGTCCATTCTCCTTTTTGGTAAAGCCGACACCAGATTGGCCGAACGGCGCATTGAGGTTAACTTTCCCGGGATTCCGAAAATCAGGCAGGTCTATGCAGCTCTGGGAAATTTTCTTCAGGTTCCTTTGGGCAGCGGGAAAGGGCAGCAGTATGATTTTGAATTCGGTGATTTTCTTCATCAATCCAGGCTTAACTCCATGGTGGCAAACAGTTCGCTTACCATACTGGCCAGGGAGGGTTACATTGCCCTGACCGATGCCTTTCATAATCCCTCCAGGATTATGTTTCGTACCGGGCGGGATAACCTGTACGGGTTCCAGGTGAAAAATGCAGAATTCGATGCCTTTCTGAAACTTCTGCTTCGTTCATATAGCGGCCTGTTTTCTGGTTATGTCAGGATCGATGAGGCATTCCTGGCCAGGCGCTCCGGACTACCTCCCCGGAAGGTTTACGAATTTCTGAAATCACTGGCATCGCAGCAGATCATTCACTATATTCCCCGTAAAAACATCCCTGTGATTACCTATCTGGAAGAGCGACTGGATGATAGCAACCTGTTGATCTCCCCCGATCGTTACAGGTTCCGAAAAGAGCGCTATGAAAAAAGACTCAGTGAGATGATTCGTTACGCCTCTTCCGAATCCATGTGCAGGAACCAGTTTCTTCTTGGTTATTTTGGCCAGTTTCATACGCCCAGATGCGGTCGGTGCGATGTTTGTATTGAGAAAAAGGAGCTCAAGCCCGGAACTCCCGAATTCAGGGAGTTGCAAGAAGAAATTATTAAGTTTCTGGCTGAAGGTTTCAGGGAGCTTGATACAATTGCAGAAGCGTTGGAAGCCGAACCAGATAAAATTATCTCCCTGTTGGAATACCTGATTGATTCGGGGGTAGTCATCCGCCGTAAGGATATGAAGATCGGCTTGAAATAGCCTGCCGGACAATTGATGGCTTTTGTTTATCTTTGTCCCATGCACGAGGATCAGGAAAAACTTCATTCATATGTCTATTCGGAAGAGGTGGTCACATTTGTCAGGGCTGCCAACGAAACGGCCCTCTTCCTTGAGGAGTTAAGGGAAAAAGATGGCAAGGCATTTGTCGCTGAGGCACTAAGGCATCTGTCGGAGGTATACTCAGCCATTTTAAAGGTGGGAGATACTGAGCCTGTTACCGAATCGGGACCGGAACCTTACGTTTCCGAACTGGAGTGGGTTGAAGTTTTTCAGCGTATCGGAGCCCTTCTGGGACCACACAACGAAATCCTCCGACCTGCCGAGGATGATGAATTTGACCGGTCGGACCTCGTTACCCACACAATTTCCGAAGATCTGGCTGATGTTTACCAGGAACTTAGGGACTTCACCTCTCTCTATAGCCACGGACTGGAGGAGGTTATGAACGATTCGGTATGGGAGGTGAAGGTGAGGTTTATGGAACACTGGGGTAAAAAGTTGCTTCGTTCTCTCTCCTCGCTGCATGATCTTTATGTTGCAGGTGTTGATCCCATAGCAGAATGAGATTATTTCAGAGCGAGATTACCAAAGAGGAGGTGGCAGCACTTGAACTGATCCAGTACGAAGGCCCCATCACGGTTATAGAGACGGAGGATGAATTTCTGGAGGAGATTGAAGCCATTTCAAGCCACAGCATCCTGGGATTTGATACCGAGACCAGACCATCCTTTAAGAAGGGGAATTTCTATCCTACCTCTCTGATCCAGCTATCCGCACCCGATCATGCCTGGCTGGTAAGGGTAAGCCGGCTGGGGTACCCCGCAGGACTTCGGAACCTGCTCTCGGACCATGAGGTGATTAAGGTGGGGTCGGGTCTGAGCGATGACCTCCGAAGGATGCGATCCGATTTTCAGTTTGAGCCCGGGGGATTCCTGGATCTTCAGCATTACGTGGAGGCCTTTCATATATGGGAGAAAGGGTTGAAAAAGCTGAGCTCCATAGTCCTGGGTCACCGTATTTCCAAATCACAACAGGTCTCCAACTGGGATGCCGAAACCCTTTCTGAAGCACAACTCAGATATGCAGCCACCGATGCCTGGATCTGTCTGAAGATTTATAATGAACTGAGAAACGCCTTGTATAAATAGCATGAGTGAACGCACAAAAATGGTTTTAAGTTCCGGAAAGGATCAATCACTTAGGCGGTTTCATCCCTGGGTCTTTTCCGGAGCCATTAAAAAGATATACGGACCCGCCAGGGAAGGTGAGGTTGTGGATATATACGATAACAAGGAGGAGTTCCTGGCCCTGGGCCATTATCAGCAGGGTTCCATAGCAGTAAGGGTACTCAGCTTCAGCCAGGTGGAGGTTAACCAGGAGTTCTGGGATAACCGGATTCTGAGGGCATGGAAGCTAAGGGAAAGGCTGGGGATGGTTGAGAACCCGCAAACCAATGTTTTCAGGTGGGTTAATGCCGAAGGTGACGGAATGCCTGGATTAATAGTAGATTATTATGCCGGGGTTGTAGTGGTACAGATGCACTCCATTGGAATGTATAAAAGCCTTGAGGCCATCCGAACCTCACTTCTAAAAGTGGCCGGGCCCCGGATTCAAACCATTTATAACAAGAGTCACTCCACCCTGCCCGAAAAACCGGGCATAGAAGAACGGTCGGGTTTTCTTTTTGGTGAGGCTGCAGAGGGTGAAGTGATGGAGAACGGATTCCGCTTCAGGGTAAACTGGACGGACGGTCAGAAGACCGGATTCTTCATCGATCAGCGGGAGAATCGCAGGATGCTGGGCAGCTGGTCGGAGGGTAGAAAGGTATTGAATATGTTTGGTTATACCGGTGGATTCAGTGTCTATGCACTGGGCGGAGGAGCGGAATTTGTTCATACGGTAGATAGTTCGGGGAAGGCCATCGATCTTGCGCGTGAAAACGTGGAGATGAATTTCCCGGGCAGTACGAAGCACGAAGCATATGCCGTTGATGCATTCGCCTATTTCAGGGAGATCCAGGATCAATACGACCTGATTATTCTTGATCCGCCCGCTTTTGCCAAGCATCAGAATGTACTGAGTAATGCACTACAGGGATATAAACGTCTCAATCAAAGGGCATTTGAGGTGATTGCCCCGGGTGGTATCCTGTTCACTTTTAGCTGCTCACAGGCAGTGAGTAAAGAGAATTTTCGAAAATCGGTCTTTGTGGCCGCAGCCAATGCCGGGCGAAACGTGCGGATTTTACAGCAACTGACCCAACCGGCCGATCACCCCATTAGCCTCTATCATCCTGAAGGTGAGTACCTGAAAGGTCTTGTGCTTGAGGTGGAGTAACATTTTATTTTTTCAAGCGTCTATATAGAGTAAGTCCGGTCAAATACTAACTTTAAAAGTACAGATTCAATGAAAAAAGCAATCTTATTATTATTTGCATTCCTGGTTTTTGGAAGCACTTCCTGTATCATGGGCGATTGGGGAGACTGGGTCTCCGGAAACGGTAATGTTGTAGAGGAAACCCGTGATATATCAGGGTTTACCGGTGTGCTTATCAGCTCCGGAATTGATGTATTTCTCAGCGAGGGAGACAATTTTGAAGTGAGGGTGGAGGCTGATGAGAATCTGCTTGAAGTGATCGAAACGCGGTTGAGCGGCAGAATGCTTGAGGTAGGCACCGAGCGGGTAAATATACGGAATGCCAAATCGAAGAAGGTTTATGTGACACTACCTGAACTCTCCTCATTGAAGATCAGCAGTGCCGGTGATTGCGAGGGACAAACCCTTTTTCATTGTGATGACCTTGAACTGGGAATCAGCAGTGCAGGAGATCTTACCCTGGAGGTGGAAGCCCGGCAGATTGACCTGGGGATCAGTTCCAGCGGGGATGCCCGGCTGGCCGGGAAGACCGATGTTTTTAATGTATCGTTGAGCAGTGCAGGCAACCTGCATGCATTTGACCTGGTGGCTGGCATTGTGAAAGTGGATGTGTCCAGTGCAGGCGATGCAAGGGTTCATGCCACTGATGAAATTTCAATGTCGGCTTCCAGCGCAGGAAGTATTTACCATATGGGTGATGCGAGGGTGGTCCGGTCGTCAAAATCCAGTGCCGGGGATATCATCAGGAAGGATTAACCCAGGTAACTCTTCAGGATTTTACTGCGCGTAGTGTGCTTGAGCCTTTTGATTGCCTTTTCTTTAATCTGCCTGACCCTTTCACGGGTCAGGTTAAACTCCTCTCCAATCTCCTCCAGGGTATGGGGGTGCTTACCGTTGAGGCCGAAGTATAGCCTTATGATGCTTGCTTCCCGGTAGGTGAGGGTACTCAGTGCCCGTTCAATCTCTTTGCGAAGAGAGTCATTGAGCAATCCGCGGTCCGGAGAGGGGGTTTCACTATTGAGCAACACATCATACATGTTGCCCTCCTCACCATCCTGCAAGGGGGCATCAAGGGAGACATGCCTGCCGGAACTACGAATGGCATCTTTAACATCTTCGGGAGCCAGTTCGAGGGTTTGAGCTATTTCAAGGATTGTAGGTTCCCGCTCAAATTTTTGTTCCAGCTCAGCGAATGTCTTATTGATTTTATTAATGGAACCGATTTTGTTTAGCGGAAGGCGGACGATACGGGCCTGTTCGGCAAGGGCCTGAAGGATCGATTGGCGGATCCACCAGACCGCGTAACTGATAAATTTGAATCCCCGGGTTTCATCAAAACGCTGAGCGGCTTTTATCAGCCCGAGATTTCCTTCATTGATAAGATCGGGGAGACTCAGCCCCTGGTTCTGGTATTGTTTGGATACCGAAACCACGAAACGAAGGTTTGCTTTGATCAGTTTCTCCATGGCCACTGCATCCCCTTTCCGGATCCGCCTGGCAAGATCAACCTCCTCCTCGGCATTGATCAGTTCCACTTTGCCTATTTCATGCAAATACTTATCAAGAGAGGGTGTTTCCCGGTTGGTGACCTGCTTAATGATCTTGAGCTGTCTCATGCCTCGCCTTCTTGGGATTCGTTATACGTGAAAAATGCCGTTTTTGTTTCAAGGTTTCTTCAAAACAGGCACTTATCAATCGAACTTAAATATATACAAACTATTCATGATACCAAACCAGGGAGTGTTTGATCCCATTTATTTTTGGTAAATCACTTTAATTCCTTTAATATTGCACAATAATTCCATTCTAACGAACATTTGTTCCATTCTGTTTTTTTCAAAACGACTTGAATTACCAATTTTTTTACTGGATTACTTTAAAATTTCCACATATTTATGTACGATATTCTTGAATTGAATCAAAAGCTTCTCTCTGAATTGAGAGATCTTGCTAAAGAATTAAAAGTCAAAAGAGTAGAGGCCTTTAAAAAGCAGGATCTAATCTATAAGATCCTGGATGCACAAGCCATTATTGTTTCTGAAAGCAAAACCACTAAAAAAGTGGCTCCCGTTCAGGAAAGTGAAATCAAGGAATCTGCTCCTGAACCTGCAACCTTATCCCAGTCATCACAGAAGAAAAAGCCGGGGAGGCCAAAGAAGGAGAGAAAGTCTGCAAAAGAGGTGAAGCCTGATGCAGGTGAGAAGGTGGCAGAAAACAAACCAGCCCCTGAACCGGTAACCGGGCAGGAGATCAGGACACAGCCTCAGGGTGAACGCCGGCAAAGAAACGATACGCCAAGAAAAGGTGGAGATAACGCTCAGCGTCAGCCATATAACAAGGGCGTTCGCGGGAACTACCCGGAGCGTGGGGATCGTCAGGAAAGAGGTGACCGTCAGGAAAGAGGTGACCGTCAGGAAAGGGGCGATCGTCAGGAAAGAGGCGACCGTCAGGAAAGAGGCGACCGTCAGGAAAGAGGTGACCGTCAGGAAAGAGGTGACCGTCAGGAAAGAGGCGACCGTCAGGACCGTGTTGAACGTCAGGAACGTATTGAATTTCAGGAGAACGGGGAACGTCTGGAGCGCGTTGAAAACCAGGAGCGTGTTGAATATCAGGACAGGGGTGACAGGGGTGAGCAGCGTGATAACCGCGATAACCGTGTTCAAAAGAAGCCACAGGAGCGCAGGGAGGTGGACAAGTATGATTTCGAAGGAATTATCACCAATTCAGGGGTGCTGGAGATCATGCCCGACGGGTATGGCTTCCTGAGATCTTCCGACTACAACTATCTGAATTCTCCGGATGATATATATGTCTCTCAAAGTCAGATCAAGCTGTTTGGTCTTAAGACCGGGGACAATGTCACAGGAACGATTCGTCCTCCAAAAGAGGGAGAAAAGTACTTCCCACTGATTAAGGTGGAGTCGATCAATGGCCGTAGTCCTGATTTTATTCGCGACCGGGTTCCCTTTGATTACCTGACTCCCCTCTTTCCTGAAGAGAAGTTTACCCTGGTGGGGAACGGACAACATAACCTTTCTGTGAGGGTGGTGGATATGTTTGCTCCTATCGGGAAGGGGCAACGCGGACTGATTGTCGCACAACCCAAGACGGGTAAAACCGTTCTCCTTAAGGATATAGCCAATGCCATTGCAGCAAACCATCCTGAAGTATACATGATTGTATTGCTGATTGATGAACGCCCCGAGGAGGTAACAGATATGGCCAGGAATGTAAATGCCGAAGTGATCTCATCCACTTTTGATGAGCCTGCCGAAAGGCATGTGAGGATTGCCAATATTGTGTTGGAAAAAGCCAAGAGGATGGTGGAGTGCGGTCATGATGTAGTGATCCTGCTGGACTCCATTACCAGGTTGGCAAGGGCTTATAACACCATTTCCCCGGCCTCGGGAAAGGTGCTGTCGGGCGGGGTGGATGCCAATGCGCTTCACAAACCAAAACGATTCTTTGGAGCAGCCAGGAACATAGAGGACGGAGGTTCACTTACCATTCTGGCCACCGCTCTGACCGAGACCGGGTCAAAAATGGACGAAGTGATTTTTGAAGAGTTCAAAGGTACCGGCAACATGGAGTTGCAGCTGGACAGAAAACTCTCTAACAAGCGGATTTACCCCTCAGTCGATGTCAATCCATCCAGTACAAGGCGCGAAGACCTGCTGCTTGACAAACCCATGCTGGATAAGATCTGGATTCTCAGAAATTACCTCTCCGACATGAATTCGGTGGAAGCCATGCAATTCCTGCGTGACCGCATCAGTAAGACGGGCACAAATGAGGAATTCCTGATCTCCATGAATAGTGATTAAACGTCATCATGAGATTAAAATAAAAGTGACGGCCTGCACCGTCACTTTTTTGATTTAGTTAATTTTCACAGGGGATTATTTGTAATGAATTTAAATTCCTGTCACAGTGGGACTTTTTATTCTAAATTGCTAATTTTGGGTGATGAAAGTTCAAATAGTTAACTAATTGTAATTCAAATATTTAAGTAAAATATCATGGCTAATAAGAAGAATTTCATGACTTGTGATGGTAATTATGCCGCAGCGCATATTGCTTACATGTTCAGTGAGGTGGCTGCCATCTATCCAATCACACCCTCTTCCAACATGGCTGAGCATGTGGATGAGTGGTCGGCGAACGGCAGAAAGAATATTTTTGGAGAGACCGTTAAGGTAGTTGAAATGCAATCTGAAGCAGGTGCTGCAGGCGCTATGCATGGTTCATTGCAGAGTGGAGCGTTAACATCCACATTTACAGCTTCCCAGGGGTTATTACTGATGATCCCTAATATGTATAAAATTTCAGGGGAACTACTCCCGGGTGTATTCCACGTCTCTGCCCGAAGTCTGGCTGCGCAGGCCCTCTCCATCTTTGGAGACCACAGCGATGTAATGGCCACACGTCAGACCGGATTTGCCATGCTTGCCACCGGAAGTGTTCAGGAAGTAATGGACCTTGCGGCTGTTGCCCACCTGACTGCCATCAAAACGAGGATTCCATTCCTGCACTTTTTTGACGGTTTCCGCACTTCCCATGAGATCCAGAAGGTGGAAGTACCCAGCCAGGATGCACTGGCCAGGTTGCTGGATATGGATGCTCTCAAGGCTTTCAGGAACAATGCTCTGAATCCTGAACATCCTGTAACCCGTGGTTTGGCTCAGAACCCCGATATTTATTTCCAGACACGTGAAGCTGCGAACAAGTACTATGAAGTGATACCCGATGAGGTTGCTTCCTGCATGAAGGAGATCAGCAAACTTACAGGCCGTGAATACAAACCATTTACCTACTATGGCGCCGGCGATGCAGAGAACATTGTCATTGCGATGGGTTCCGTTACCGAAACCCTGAAAGAGGTAGTTGACCACCTGACTGCAAAGGGTGAAAAGGTTGGGCTTCTTACGGTGCACCTCTACAGGCCCTTCTCTGCAAAGTATTTCATGGATGTGCTTCCCCAATCGGTGAAGCGAATTTCCGTACTTGACCGTACAAAAGAGCCAGGTGCCAACGGAGAGCCGCTCTATCTCGATATCAAAGAACTCTTCTACGGGAAAAAGAGTGCTCCCCTGATCATCGGTGGCCGTTACGGACTCTCTTCCAAGGATACAACACCGGCAATGATGATCTCGGTCTTCAACAATCTGAAGATGGCTGAACCCAAGAATCGATTTACAGTGGGCATTGTGGATGACGTAACCTTTACATCCCTTCCCCTGCTGCCTGAAATCTCCCTTGGCGATGCAGGAACTTTTGAGGGTAAGTTCTACGGTCTGGGTTCCGACGGCACTGTAGGTGCAAATAAGAACTCCATCATGATTATCGGTGAATCGACCGACAAATACTGTCAGGCTTATTTTGCCTATGACTCAAAGAAGTCGGGCGGCATCACCACTTCGCACCTGCGATTTGGTGATAAACCCATCCGCTCTCCATACCTGGTGGTTAAACCTGATTTTGTAGCGTGTCATGTACCTTCCTACCTGGAGAAGTACGATATGCTGAGAGGTATTAAGGAAGGTGGAACTTTCCTTCTGAACTCCATCTGGAGTGAGGAGGAGACCGTTCAGCATCTTCCTAACCATGTGAAGAAACAGATGGCCGATCTCAAGATAAATTTTTATATCATCAATGCCACCCAACTGGCACAGGATATGGGCCTTGGCAACCGGACCAACACCATTATGCAGTCGGCATTCTTTAAGATTGCCAACATCATTCCTTACGAAAAGGCAGTTGAGGAGATGCGCAAATTCATCATCAAGAGTTTCGGACGCAAGGGTGAAGAGGTGGTGAAAATGAACTTTGCCGCAGTGGAAAAGGGTGGGAGCGTTACCAAAATTGAGGTTGATCCAGCCTGGAGCAAGCTTGTTTCGGAAGATGAAAAAGCTGGCAGCAATAAGGTTCCGGAATTTGTGAAGAATGTGGTGCAGCCGATCAATAACCTGGCCGGTGACGATCTTCCTGTGAGTGCATTTTTGGGGCGTGAAGACGGGACTTTCCCCGCTGGAACATCCCAGTATGAAAAGCGGGGGATTGCAGTGGATGTACCCGAATGGATCCCCGAAAACTGTATCCAGTGTAACCAGTGTGCCTATGTATGTCCCCATGCAGCCATCCGTCCTTTCCTGATCGACGAGAAAGAGGCAAAAGCGCTGCCCGGGGGAACTGTAACCGTGAAGGCCAACGGTAAGTCATTCGAAGGGCTTCAGTTTAAGATCCAGGTTTCGGTTCTGGACTGTACCGGTTGCGGAAACTGCGCCGATGTTTGTCCTTCCAAGATCAAGGCGCTCGAGATGAAACCGCTGGCTACCCAGGAAGCTGAAATTTCAAGGTGGGATCACCTTATCAAAAAAATCTCTTACAAGGATACCCTGGTTGATAAGAAACAGACTGTGAAAAACAGTCAGTTTTCCCAGCCGCTCTTCGAGTTTTCCGGAGCATGTGCCGGTTGCGGAGAAACACCCTATATCAAGCTGATTACCCAGCTATACGGAGACCAGATGATTGTAGCCAATGCCACAGGATGCTCCTCCATCTATGGAGGTTCGGCTCCATCCACTCCTTACTGCGTAAACCCGGACGGACAGGGTCCCGCATGGGCCAACTCACTGTTTGAAGACAATGCAGAGTATGGTTTTGGTCTTGCCACCGGTGTGAATAAAAACCGCAGCCGCATCAAAAATAAGATGACCGCTGTCCTCAATGATGTGAAGCCGGCAACCAAAGAGGCTTTCACTGCATGGATCGACTCCATGAATAATCTGGAGGCATCCAAGACGGCATCCGCAAAACTGCTGGCTACCCTTGAGAGTGAGCCGCATGCAATTGCCGGGGAGATCAAAGCTCTTAAGCAGTACCTTGTTAAGAAGTCGGTTTGGATCTTTGGTGGGGACGGCTGGGCATATGACATCGGATTTGGCGGACTGGACCATGTGATCGCTTCGGGTGAGGATGTGAACATCCTAGTCATGGACACCGAGGTTTATTCCAATACCGGAGGACAGGCATCCAAGGCAACCCCGGTGGGTGCTGTGGCCAAGTTTGCAGCATCAGGAAAGAAGATCCGCAAGAAGGACCTGGGCATGATGGCCATGACCTACGGTTACGTTTACGTAGCTCAGGTATCCATGGGCGCAAGCCAGTCCCAGTACCTGAAAGCCATCAGGGAAGCTGAGGCTTATCCCGGTCCATCCCTGATCATTGCATATGCACCATGTATCAACCATGGGCTGCGTGCAGGAATGGGTAAATCACAGAACCAGGCAAAACAGGCTGTGGAGAGTGGCTACTGGCACCTTTACCGCTTCAACCCTCAATTGGAAGAAGAAGGAAAGAATCCCTTCGTACTGGATTCCAAGGATCCACAATGGGACCAGTTCCAGTCGTTCCTGAATTCTGAAGTTCGCTATACCTCCTTGCAGAAATCATTCCCGGAGGAGGCGGCCGTATTGTTTAAAGCTGCCCAGACCAATGCCAAATGGCGTTATGACAGCTATGTGCGGATGGCCAGCCTTGATTTCTCGCCAACATCCTAATTTCGGGATGATTTGAGCAGGATACTGGCCATTGATTACGGAACAAAACGGACGGGGATCGCTGTGACCGATCCGGGGCAGATGATCGCTTCTCCCCTGGAAACGGTTGCTACCCATGAACTGATGGGTTACCTGGAGAGGTATTTCAGGAGGGAGGAGGTTGAGACCCTGGTTGTGGGATATCCCACCAAAACCGACGGGACCGATTCAGAGTCCATGAAACCTCTTCGCTATTTTGTTCAGGCTTTTAAAAAGCGCTTTCCTTCTGTAGGTGTGGAGTGGATGGATGAAAGGTTTACCTCGAAAATGGCTATGGAAGCCATGGTTACCGGGGGAATGAAAAAGTCGGACCGGAGGGTGAAAGGGAATCTGGATAAGATCAGCGCATCACTTATTCTTCAGACCTGGATGGAACGTCGAAACAATCCTGGCACTTAGGCGTTAAATAAAGCAGATTGATTTAGAAGCGTCATGGTATTACCGGTATATGTATATGGAATGTCTGTACTACGGAAGATTGCCCCCGACATTCCGGAGGACTATGAAGGATTGAATCAGTTTATTGAAGATCTTTTTGACACCATGCATGCAAGTGACGGTGTGGGTCTTGCTGCACCCCAGGTGGGAAAGTCCCTGAGAATATTTGTGGTTGATACAAACCCGATGGCCGAAAATAATGATGAGCCCGGACTGAAAGATTTCAGGAAGGTGTTTATCAACCCCTATATTGTGGAACAGTGGGGTGATCCATGGTCCTTTGAAGAGGGTTGTCTCAGCCTGCCCAATATCAGGGAGGAGGTCTCCCGTACTGAAAGCATCCGAATTGAGTATTATGATGAGAACTGGAATTTCCATGATGAGGAGTATGATGGAATCAGGGCCAGGGTTATTCAGCATGAATATGACCACCTGGATGGGAAACTGTTTACCGATAAAATTAGTCCGATTCGTCGGAAGTTACTGGTACCCAGACTGAAAGCCATGAGCAGGGGGCGTGTAGATTGCGATTATAAGATCGTTTTCCCGAATAAATAACCTTAAAGATTTATCTTTTCCGGTTCTTTTTGCAACCAGTCAGCTTAAGATCACCACCTATTTTAAAACCGGATAGTGTAACCTGGGATCTTTGATATCCACCCAGGGTAACTCATCATGGGTAATCACCCGTTCACTTTCAAAGAGGGCACGTTCATCTGTACCCCTTCTGTCTCCGCCCGGATCTCCCCACTTCATGAACCAGGTCCATCCGGGTTGCTCCTTAAGCTTGTCTGCATCCGGAGGAACGCCAACCTCACCCAGTGCAACGGGTTTATCCCCTGCAAGCTTAATCATCTGGTCATAATTGACCTTGTTAAACCCTTCTGAATATACATCAGTTGCCAGGATGTCAACATAGGCATCACCCGGATAGTATGTTTCGTGCGGGTCAACTCCGTCTTTAAACTCGTTGGTGTTAAATACCCAGATCAGGTTTGTGAGACCGTGAAAATTTACAAAACGGTCGAACATCATCTGCCAAAGCTTTATATACCCATCCGGACCCTTTTTCTGTCCCCACCAGAACCACCCGCCGTTCATTTCGTGGTAGGGACGCCAAAGTACAGGTACCTCTGCATAATCCAGCTGTTTGAGGAACCAGGCAATCACATCCACCTGTGACTTCCAGCGTTCATTCATAAGGGTTCCCGGAGTGACCAGGTCGTTCCATTCCTGGTCTGTCAGATCACTCTGGATCGATTCGCTGAAGGAGACGGGTTCATCCTGGTTTGGAGGAACGGCGTGCCACATAATCGTAATGATAAATCCCTCCTCGTGACGGAGGATTGCTTCATCCACGATTCTCTGCCTGTAGTTTATTCCGTCCCAGTAACCCGGGTAACTGAAACCAAAATCCTGTCCGAACAGAGCCGGGTAATGTCCGTTTACCCTATGGGCCACAGATAACCTCGTGGATCCCACCAGAGGGGCACAGTGCTGACCCGAGAGGGTTTGTTTACCGGTAATCGAATAGATATATTCCAATAACCGGATGGCCCCGGGAGATGCACCTGGTGTGACCGGTTTTTGCCCGCTCATCCGCATCGTGCCACTTATAAACAGGATGACGATAAGGATGATCCTAAAAGGAGAGTATCCTTTAAAAATTGAAATGTTCATCTGATTTCAGGATCATATCAATATACTGGGCGCGCTTGTATACAAACGGGTCGTTTATGGTTTTGCTGCTCAGCTTTCCGCGAAATGCCTCGATGGAATCATACTCTTTGCGGTCCATCCAATCCTCCAGCTCCTTCAGCATGGTTGCGGCATAACCCACACCGTTGTGGTAGAAGGTGCTGACCGCCTGAACCGCAGTGGCTCCTGCAAGGATCATCTTCACAATATCAATTCCTTCATAGACTCCATTGTTGGCAGCCACACTGGCATTGATGTTTCCATAGGCAAGGCCGATATACCTGATGGAAAGCCTGTGGTCGCTGTGCGTACTCAGGTTCCAGGGGGAGACATGCTTTTCGGCCTCCACGTCTATATCCGGCTCAAAAAGCCTGTTGAACAGGACAAAAGCATTTGCTCCTGCTGCGTCAAAATCCTTAATGGTCTTCAGTACATTGGTGTAGAACGGACTTAGCTTGACGCTAACCGGGATTTTTACTGCTGCTTTTACTGCTTTGAGGAATTCTGTTTGCTGAAGAATGATATCGTGTCCTGACTTATCAAAATCACGGGGTACTGAAAAGAAATTAAGTTCAAGTCCTGCTACTCCTGTCTCTTCCAGTAATTTGGCATACTCTACCCACGATTCGGTGTAGATCGCGTTCAAACTCGCAAATACAGGAATGGAGAGTGTATCCAGAACCTTTTTAAGATTGTGCAGGTGCTCTTTGGGACCGCCATGCTCAATTTTCGGAAAAAGACTGATCATCTCTGCATTACGTTCATCGAAAGCCTCCAGCTGACTGCTCAGCTCATAATCCTCGAGCTGTATCTGCTCTTCGAAAAGGGAGCGGTATACCACTGCCGCAACACCTGCTTTTTCAGCCTGCTTAAGTTTTTCCAGGTTGTTCACGAGATTACTGGCACCCAGTATCAGAGGATTTTTAAGGGTTACCCCCATGTGTTTTGTAGTAAGATTTGCCATTGGAATTCAATTAAGGGTTTTGTACTGCTATATAAAACTATCGGAAGGTAATAAAAGTTCAAGTAAAATCTAAAAAGATTGACAGATATGCCCCGATCCGGCTCATTAATGTGAAAGGGAGGGCTTCATTCAGATGATTAATCTCAGACATGTTCCCGTGGTGAAGGTGTTGATCCCTTATGCCCTTGGATCGTTGGCCGGATATACAGGTTTTATCGGGACTAATCCTTTGTCCATTGTTCTGATCTTATTTCCCTTGTGGGCTGGATCCCTCCTGTTTTACATTCTCCCCGTCGCGGGTAACCGCACCTTTCAATTGTGTTTCATCCTGGCCATAAAGAGTCTCTTTTTTCTGGCCGGACTCGCAACAGGCACCATCGATAAGCCTGAGGATCCGGGAATCCCTGCCGGTGAATATGCAGTGGTTAAAGGGAAGGTAAGGGATGAGCCTGTCATAAGAAACGGAAAACTGGTGTTTGGACTGGAGCTTGAAATGGCTTATTCAAACGACTCCATCTTTCTGAATGGCACATTATTGAAGACTTATTTGCAGGTGCCTTCCACCTCTGCGCTGCCGGGTGTGGGGGAAATGTGGGTCTTCTGCGGAACCCTGATTCCCGTAAAGAATGCAGGAAACCCCGGCGAGGTGGATTATGCATCTGTTCTGAGAAGAAGGAATTGCTGGTACAGGTTCTATTGTGATACCACAGGTTGTCTGAACCGAAGGTTGGATGAGTCTGCCAGAAAGATTCCGGGTCCCGGGGAGATCAGAAAGGATTTGTCTGAATACTGGGAAGGGTCGCCGGAGTCCGTCTCGCTGTTGAAGGCTGTATGCCTGGGCGATCGTTCAGGCTTAAGCGAGGATCTGCAGCAATCCTATTCCATGTCAGGAGGGATGCATGTGCTGGCTGTTTCGGGGCTCCATGTAGGATTAATCTGGTGGGTATTGAACCGGGTATTCTGGTTCATGGTGCGCCTGGGAAAGAGGGAGATATACAGGGCGGTTCTGATCTCCCTTATTCTCTGGGGGTACGCCTATGTTACCGGATTTTCCTCTTCGGTGAGCAGATCGGTGACCATGTTTACTTTCTATTCTCTCTCCAGGATCATCCACCACAGGGGCCATCCGGTTAATGCTATTCTGGTATCCATGTTCATGCTGATCCTGATTCACCCTGGCAGATTGCTGGAGGTGGGATTTCAACTCTCCTATACTGCCATCCTCTCTATTGTTACACTCAATCCGGTTATTGCGGGAATCTGGAGGCCCGGAAACAGGTTGACCCGCTGGTGTTGGGAGGCTACAGGGGTAAGCCTGGCAGCCCAGATGGGAACACTTCCCCTGGTTATTTTCTATTTTCACCAGGTGCCCATCTATGCACTTCTTACAAACCTGATTGTTATACCCCTGCTCAGCTGTATCATCACCATTTTTGTCGTGGCAGCACCTTTGGCTGGTATTGGGGTGGGGACCGGTATAGCAAACGCTTTGCTAATCATGGCCGCTTCGGCTATGAATGCTTTCGTTGAACTCATTGCCTCCTTCCCCTGTTCGGTGGTGGCGGGACTTTTCACAGACAGGGTTACCACGTTCATGCTGATGATTCTCCTGTTCCTGTTAATCATTTGGCTCATCAGAAGGGAGAGGGAGTTTCTATACATTTCTGCTTTTGTCTTTTTCATCATGGTGGTATGGTTGTCAGGTAGAAGAGCCGACCATTTACAATCGAATGTTGTGCAGATATCCAATTTTAAAGGGGGAAGCCTGATTACCATTAAGGAGGGGAGAATGGTTGATCACTACATCCTGTCGGATGATCCCCAATCAGTGGTCTTCATGGACCGTTACCTCTCGGAGGCCTGGGGAAGGCGCTGTTTTGAGGTTTCGGTATTGAGACTCTCTGAAGGAATATCGGATTACCCTGCACTCGGTGGGGGCAGTGGCGCTGTCCAAATCAAAACGGGTCTTTGGCTGGTGGGGAACAACTGCATCCGGGGAGTGGTTCTGGCAGGGAGACCCGGAGAAGGGGCGATTGAGTTCCTGTCAGAAGTAAACCCCGATTTTCTGCTTATTTCGGGTGATCCGGTTCTGAGTCAGGAAGATATTCTCTCAATTTCCCGGAATATAGTGGTGGATGGTTCAAGCCCGGTGTGGTATACAGAAAAATTAAGGCAGGCTGGTCTGAGTTTTTACAGCACGGCCAGCCGGGGAGCTTTCGTTACTGAATATTAAAAAAAAACGAATCCATTCGTTCAATTGGACAATTATCTGTTATTTTGTCCGTGAAAATCATTCAATTAAAATGCGGATTGTAATTGCCGGAGCCGGTGAAGTGGGAAAACATCTGGCCAAGATGTTGAGTAGTGAGGAACACGATCTGGTGGTCATCGATAACGATGTGGATCGTCTTAAAGCGGTGAGCAGCGCAATTGATCTGCTTACCATTGAGGGGAATGCAAATTCCATCGCCCACCTGAAGGAGGCGAAAATTCACAAAGCGGACCTTTTTATCGGGGTAACCTACTCGGAGGATGTGAATATTAACTCGGCGATTCTCAGCAAACGGCTGGGTGCCAAGAAGTGTATTGCACGGATCGATAACCAGGAGTACCTGCTCCCGGCAAATAAGGAGATATTTGAGAACCTGGGTGTGGACTATATGATTTACCCGGAGAAAATTGCAGCAAGGGAGATTGTAGGACTTCTGTCGGAGACCGGAAGTACCGAGGTGGTTGAATTTTCGGGCGGAAAGCTGCATATGTATGTGATCCGGCTGGATAAGGATGCTCCCATCATCAGCCGGACCCTGAGGGAGCTCTCCTCTGGCGATAAAGGATTGGAATACAGGGCTGTGGCCATAACCAGGCGCGGACAAACCATCGTTCCTGCCGGGGATGACATGTTTGAGGAGGGTGACCTGGTTTATGTGATCAGCAGTAAGAACGGGTTAAAGGAGCTCTATAAGTATTCCGGTAAGAAGCAGTTTGAGGTTCGCAATATTATGATCCTTGGGGGAAGCCGCATAGGCAGAAAGACAGCTGATGCACTTGGTAATCAACATTATGTAAAGCTTATTGAGGCCGACAGGCAAAAGAGTTTCAGGCTCTCAAATATGCTGAACAATACACTGGTGATCAACGGTGACGGCACAGACATGGAGCTTCTCAAGAAAGAGGGGCTGGATAAAATGGATGCCTTTATTGCAGTCACCGAGAACGCAGAAACCAATATCCTGTCATGCCTGCTTGCCAAGCAAATGGGTGTAAAAAAGACTATTGCCGAGGTTGAAAATATGGGTTACATTCATCTCGCCGAGAAAATAGGGGTCGATACCATCATTAACAAGAAACTGATCACCGCCAGCCGCATTTTCCGTTTCACAATGTCGGAGGAGGTTTCGAGTATCAAATGTCTGACCGGTACCAATTCCGAGGTAATGGAGTTTATGGTCAAGCCGGATGCCCCGGTCACCGCCGGAACGCTTTCAGAGATCAATTTCCCCCGGGAAGCCATTATCGGGGGTGTGATCAGGGGAAAGAACGCTTTCATTGCGCATGGGGAGACTTTGATTAAACCTTACGACAGGGTGGTAGTATTTGCACTGCCGGGAGTAATCAATACCATCGGGAAGTTTTTCAATTAGAGATGCTGAACCTGGGGACCATCATGCGGATCATCGGACTGATCCTCTTCATTGAGGGTTTTTTCATGTGGCTTTCCATTCCCGTCGCACTGTTAACCGGAGATCATGATTCCCTGCAGTTTCTTCTTTCGGGGGCCATTACCTCCGGAGTAGGCTCAATTGCATATTTCTCCAACCGGAAAAGACCCATTGAACTCAATAACAGGGATGGTTATGTGATTGTAACCGGGGGCTGGATCCTTTTCTCACTCTTTGGAACATTGCCTTTTTTACTTACCGGTTCCATCCCATCCTTTACAGATGCTTTTTTTGAAACCATGTCCGGGTTCACCACAACCGGGGCTTCCATCCTCAATAACATTGAGGAGCTCTCACACGGGGTACTGTTCTGGCGAAGTCTGATTCAGTGGCTTGGAGGGATGGGGATCATTCTTCTTACACTGATCCTGCTGCCTTTTCTCGGTATCGGGGGAATGCAGCTCTTCTCGGCCGAGGTGCCGAGTCCCACACCCGACAAGTTGCATCCCCATGTAAAAGACACTGCAAAACGACTATGGATGATTTATCTTGTCCTTACTACACTTGAGACCCTGATGTTATGGGCCGGTGAAATGAATTTTTTCGATTCGCTCTGTCATTCCCTCACTACAATGGCCACCGGCGGGTATTCTACGAAACAGGCCAGTATTGCTTTCTGGGATTCTCCTTATATACAATATGTGATTACCTTTTTTATGTTCGTGGCCGGAACCAATTTCACCCTTGCCTATTTTGTGATGCATGGCAGGTTTAAAAAAGTATGGAGGGATGAAGAATTCAGATGGTACCTGGGTTTTGTGACAGGTTTTTCCCTGCTTATAACCCTTGGGCTGTTTTTTACTTCGGGCAGGGGATTTGAAGAGGCATTTCGCAGTGCTCTCTTCCAGGTGGTTTCCATTATTACCACAACCGGATTTGCAACAGATGACTACCTCCTCTGGGTACCATGGATGGGGGTGCTTATCTTTATCCTTATGTTTTTTGGTGGTTCAGCCGGGTCAACAGGCGGAGGTCCAAAAATAATGCGAGTGGTTATCATGTTGAAAAACAGCACCATGGAGCTAAAGCGGATGATCCATCCCAATGCCGTTATTCCTGTAAGGCTGAACAAGATGGCGGTGGAGGAGAGGATTGTAACCAATGTGCTTGCATTTATGGCATTCTATGGGATCATTGCGGTAGTCTCCATGGGGATATTAGCGATTCTGGGCAATGATATAAACACATCCATAGGGGCTGTTGCAGCCACCCTTGGAAATATCGGTCCTGGTATCGGGGGAGTGGGACCTGCACTCAATTATGCCGATTTTCACGTGGTTGGAAAATGGTTCCTCTCCTTCCTGATGCTGGTTGGCAGACTGGAACTCTTTACGGTACTGGTGCTTTTCTCCCCCATGTTCTGGAGACGCTAAGTCAGTTTCCCGATATCAGGTATTCAGCTGGCATCTTTCCAAAGCGTTTCCGGAGCCAGAAATGAAATTTGTGCATGCCATCGCCCAAAAACATCATCGGGCAAAATCCATACACCACTTCGATCCCGTTTTCATTGCATTTTTGGTAGGCCGATTCGGTAAAAGCCCCCTTGCCCACTCCCCTGATCATCCATACCCGTTTAACAGGAGTCCCTATGCACTGATCAATGATCCCATCGGTGAGAGAGGAAGGAACTGCGAGGATCACGTTTTTAAAACCTTCGGGCAGCTCTTTTACAGTGGCCACTGATTTAACGCCTTCAACCTCTTCATATTTCGGGTTGACCGGAATGACCTGATACTCTTTTTTTGCCAGTTCGTTCATAAGCGACCTGCCAAAATTATCCTTGTTTGGTGAGGCACCCACGATGGCAACCTTTTTATCATCCTTAAATGCCTGGATTGTTTTTTTCATAGCCCGGTTTTTCGTTTCATGCGGCAAGTTAGGAAAGAGTAAAGAGAAATCCCAGACCAAAAACCATTTATTTCAGGTCGATCAGGCCCAGTCCTTCGCGTATTAGCTCAGGCTGATCTCCGCTGCAGTCCACAATGGTGGATGGAATCATTCCCCCATATCCGCCATCAATGACTGCATCCACAAAGTCGCGGTACTCTTCATAGATCAGTTCAGGGTCGGTGGGGTATTCCAGGATCTCGTCGTCCTCCTTAAGCGAGGTGGTTAGGATCGGATTTCCCAGCTGCCTGACTATTTCCAGGATAATGTTATTATCGGGAATCCTGATTCCCACGGTTTTACGGTTCTGTTTAATGGATTTGGGAACCTGGGTGCTGGCGTTCAGAATAAAGGTGTAGGGTCCGGGCAGGTATGATTTCATCAGTTTGAATGTGTGGTTATCCACATTTCTTGCATAATCAGAAAGATGTCTCAGATCTGAACAGATGAAGGAAAAACGTGCTTTTTCGGGTTTGATCCCCTTGATCCGGGCTACCCTTTCCACTGCCCTTGCTTTATGGATATCACATCCGATCCCGTAGACCGTATCTGTCGGGTAGATGATGACACCACCATCTCGCAGCAGATTCACAATTTTATCAATCAGCTTCTGATCGGGAGCCTTTTCATATAACTTTACCAGCATATCCCATCTAATAATCGGCATAAAAGTAGCATAATTGCTCCATAATTGCCGGTCATTTTGTATTTTGAATCCATGCAGTTGCCAATTATTGAGAGAGACCTTTTCCGGTTGAGGTCCTGGCATCCCGACGATGCCCTATCACTTGTAAAACATGCCAACAACCCGAAAGTAGCAGAGAACCTGAGGGACGGGTTTCCCTATCCATATTCACTGGATGATGCAGTCAAGTGGCTGAAGATGGCGGGGGAGAACCGGTGTGACCTGATCCTGGCCATTGAGATTGAAGGTGAGGCTGCCGGCGGGATCGGGATATATACCGGGAAGGATGTTTACCGCTATAACGGGGAGATCGGGTACTGGCTTTCGGAAAAATACTGGGGGAAGGGAATCATGTCTGATGCAGTGGGTATATTAGTGGATTTTGCCTTTTTGGAGACTCAGTGGCTGCGCATTTTTGCCAATGTCTTTCAATTCAACACCCCCTCCATGCGGGTGCTGGAGAAGTGCGGCTTTATCCTTGAGGCCATCCATAAGAAAACAGTAATCAAAGGAGGAAAACTGCTGGATGAATACCTCTTCGCCCTGCTGAAGGAGCGGTGGGAAAGTCGCAGGCCGGAAGGTTAGACCGGTGGAACGGCACCATCAGGTTCATCTTCCTCCTCCTCATCCAGCAGGGAGGGTTCAGGCAATGGTCCCTGATCACGATAGAGGAAAGCCAGCATAATCCCCGATACGGCACCGGTAATGTGGGCCTCAAATGAGACTTCGTAGTCAAAGGGCAGTAGTCCCCAAACCATTCCCCCGTACCAGAAAACCACCAGCAGGGAAATGGCTATCAGCGATCTCACTTTCCGGATCAATCCGCTCAGGAAAAGAAATGAAGCCAGACCATAGATTACTCCCGATGCCCCGATGTGGTATGCTTCCCTTCCGAATGCCCATAACAGAATACCCCCTGTAAAATAGATGAGGAGCCAGATCCTGTATGCAATATCCCGGTAGAAATAGAAGAGGGCCAAACTCAGGAAAAAAAGGGGCAGGGAGTTGTCGACCAGATGCTTCCAGTCGCCATGGATCATGGGTGAAAAAAGGATCCCTTTCAATCCGCTGATTCTCCTGGGGAACACCCCGCCCTCCACGAAAGAGAGCTCCATTGTAATTTCGAAGATCTTTATGGTCCAGATCATGAACAGGAAGAAGGCCGGGAAGACAAGGCTGTATATAAATCGCTTTCTTTCCGCATTCATAAAAACAAAGTTATCTTTTTTCTGATTGTGTTATCTTTAGGGGATAAATGCTATTGAAGATGACTGAAATTTTACTGTTTGTGATCATTGCACTACTGCTGATCAATCTTCTGATCGGATTGAAAAAAAGAGTGACCGTTGATATCAAACCCCAGATGAAAGAGGTGGAGACCTCCCTGGTGAGGTTTGAGGCCACACTGGAACGAATGGAGAAAGAGATCCGTGATGAGTTTCAGCGAAACAGGAACGAGAACAATGAAAGGGCTAAGAGTGACCGTGAAGAGCAGGCTGCTTCCATGAAGTCCTTTGAGGAGAAATTCACATCAGGGGTGAAGGATTTGCAGCTTACCATTGAGAAAAATCTGAAAAATATCAGGGATGACAATGAAAAGCAGCTTGGGGAGATGCGAAAGACAGTGGACGAGAAGTTGCAATCGACCCTGGAGAAGCGATTGGGTGAGTCGTTCAAGCAGGTAAGTGACCGGCTTGAACAGGTTCATAAGGGGTTGGGTGAGATGCAGACCCTCGCCCTGGGTGTGGGCGATTTGAAAAAGGTTTTGTCAAATGTGAAAACACGGGGGGTACTGGGTGAGTACCAGCTTGGGAACATCCTTGAGCAGATTCTTACCATTGAGCAATACAGTAAAAACGTGGCGACCAAGAAAGGGAGCCAGGCGAATGTGGAGTATGCCATAAAGATGCCGGGAATGAGTGCCAGTGAAGAGGTCTGGATGCCGGTGGATTCAAAATTCCCCATAGAGTCGTATGAATTACTGCTGGCGGCATATGATCAGGGGATACCCGTTACCATTGATGCGGCACAGAAAGTGTTGATCAAATCGGTGGAGGGCTTTGCAAAAGAGATCAGCGAGAAGTACATCGACCCCCCTCATACCACCGATTTCGGAATTATGTTCCTGCCCATTGAGAGCCTCTATGCCGAGGTGCTCCGTCATCCCGGCCTGTTCGAGAACCTGCAGCGAAAATATAAAATCACGGTGACTGGCCCTACCACCCTGTCGGCATTGCTCAACAGCCTGCAGATGGGTTTCAGGACGCTTGCGGTGCAGAAACGAAGCAGTGAAGTATGGAACGTTCTGGGTGCAGTTAAGTCGGAGTTCAGTAAATTTTCTATTCACCTGGGACGAGTCCAGAAACAGCTTGACACGGCTTCGGGTACACTGGAGACCCTTCGGGTTACCCGTACCAACCAGATTGAACGAAAACTGAAATCGGTTGAGTCACTGGATGCTGTGGAGTCGGGCAAGATTCTTGAAATAGGTCCGGAGGAGGAAGAGGATGAACCAATCGGTTAATTAAATGTTATTTTTACTGTGGTTTGTTTTGATACATTAAATTTATCCATATATTTGAACCATGTTATAGAATTATGTTAAAGAACAGTCTTCATATTATCCTCGTGGTGCTCGTGCTGGTGGTGATTCCAGGATTGGCCTGAGGGTGGTATAAAGCTGATAAAACATATCAAAGCCATTCTCAGAAAAGAGGATGGCTTTTTCAATTTTAAAAAGGAAACAACACTGAAATGAAAATAACTTACCGAAGTCACACCAGTACCATGGGCCGAAGGATGGCCGGAGCCAGGAGTCTCTGGCGGGCAAACGGAATGAAGGAGGCTCATTTTGGGAAACCTGTGATTGGAATTGCAAATTCATTTACACAGTTTGTTCCCGGACATACCCATCTGCATCATATCGGGCAGGAGGTTAAGGCGATTTTTGAGAAGGCGGGATATTTCGCGGCCGAGTTTAATACCATCGCCATTGATGATGGAATTGCCATGGGTCATGACGGAATGCTTTACTCATTGCCCTCGAGGGACCTGATTGCCGATAGTATTGAATATATGGCCAATGCACACAAGGTTGATGCGCTCTTCTGTATCTCGAACTGTGACAAGATTACTCCGGGGATGATGATGGCTGCCATGCGTCTGAATATTCCGGTGATATTTGTTTCAGGCGGGCCTATGGAGGCAGGTCATGATGGAGATGAAACTTATGATCTGATTGACTCCATGGTGATGGCCGCCGACCCGGCCATCTCTGACGAAAAGGTTGCCCGGATCGAGAAACTGGCCTGTCCTACCTGCGGCTCCTGTTCAGGGATGTTTACTGCAAATTCAATGAATTGCCTCAATGAGGCGATCGGGCTGGCCCTGCCTGGGAATGGGACCATTGTAGCTACCCATGTGGAGCGGAAAAAATTGTTTGAAAAGGCAGCCCTTCAGCTAATAAAGAATACCCTGAGTTATTACGAGGAGGGGAATGAGGATGTCCTTCCGAGAAAAATTGCCAATTTCAACTCCTTTGAGAATGCAATGACCCTGGATATTGCCATGGGAGGCTCAACCAATACCGTCCTGCACTTGCTGGCTATTGCTCATGAAGCTGAAGTTGATTTTACGATGAAGGATATGGATCGCCTCTCAAGAACCACTCCTGTCCTTTGCAAGGTAGCTCCAAGTTCCAAATATCATGTGGAGGATGTGAACAGGGCAGGGGGGATCATGGGTATCCTGGCAGAACTGGACAGGGGCGGATTGATACACAGGAATGTGCCCAGGGTCGATGGACGGACCCTTGGAGAGGCCATGGAGTGTGCCGATCTGATCCATCAAAAACCGTGCGACCGCCAGGAAGATATCTACACGGCTGCTCCCGGCAGAAAATTCAACCTCACCCTGGGTTCCCAGGATACACGTTACGAGGAGTTCGATCTTGATCGTGAATCGGGTTGCATCAGGAATATTGAAAACGCATATAGTAAGGACGGGGGTCTGGCAGTGGTGTATGGCAACATAGCTCTGAAGGGTTCTATTGTGAAGACTGCCGGTGTTTCAGAAAAAGTACTCACCTTCGAAGGACCTGCAAAGGTCTACGACTCCCAGGATCACGCCTGCGACGCCATACTGGATAAGAGGGTTAAGGCAGGTGATGTGGTTGTGATCCGCTATGAAGGTCCGAGAGGAGGACCTGGCATGCAGGAGATGCTCTATCCCACTTCCTATATCAAATCGAGACACCTGGGGGAAAAGTGTGCCCTGATTACCGATGGCAGGTTTTCCGGGGGAACCTCCGGGTTGTCAATCGGTCATATATCGCCCGAAGCAGCCGATGGAGGAGCCATCGGCCTGATCAGGGATGGCGACAGGATACGCATCGACATTCCGGCAAGAAGCATGAATGTACTTTTAGAGGATGCAGAGCTTGAGAGGCGCAGGCAAGAAGCTGATGCTGATCCCAATGGATGGAAACCCGGGAGGGACCGGCAGGTATCCACCGCGCTGAAAGCCTATGCGAGTATGGTCTCCTCAGCCGACCGGGGAGCGATCAGGGTGGTCAGGGAATAATAGTGCACAGTGGACAGTGCACAGTGCTCAGTGCACAGTGCACAGTGCACAGTGCTCAGGAAAAAAGAAAAAATAACCAGAAAATTAAATAGCATGCAAACAGAGACAATGAAAAAGAAAGAGAAGGAGAGTTTGGCCGGGAAGAAAATGACCGGTGCTGAAGCTCTTATCCTGGCGTTGCTGGAGGAAGGCGTTGACACCGCCTTCGGCTATATCGGTGGTGCAATCATGCCGGTATATGATACCCTCTATCATTATGAGGACCGGTTGAAGCATGTAATGGTACGTCACGAGCAGGGGGCGGTCCACGCCGCCCAGGGTTATGCCCGCATCTGCAGGAAGCCGGGAGTCTGTTTTACCACCTCGGGACCGGGCGCCACCAATTTGGTAACGGGACTGGCCGATGCCATGCTCGATTCCACACCACTGGTCTGCATTACCGGTCAGGTAAGTGCATCCCTGTTGGGTTCGGACGCGTTCCAGGAAACAGATATGGTCAGTGTTTCCATGCCTATTACCAAATGGAACTACCAGATCACAAGTGCCGACGAAATCTGCGATGTGATTGCAAAGGCTTTCTTCTATGCCAATTCGGGCAGACCAGGACCGGTACTTATCGATATTACGAAAAATGCCCAGCAGGAGGAGGTGGAGTTTAATTATAAGAAACGTACCCAGGTCAGGAGTTACATTCCCAATCCACAGCCCGATCCGGTCAAAATCGATGAGGCTGCAGCACTGATCAATTCAGCAGAGCGCCCCTTCGTACTGTGTGGCCAGGGTGTTACCATATCCAGGGCTGAATCGGTCTTCAGGGAGTTTGTTGAAAAGGCCGGGCTTCCCGTGGGCAATACCCTTAACGGAATGTCGGCCTTCCCGGAAGATCACCCGCTGGCGGTGGGTATGCTGGGTATGCACGGAAACTATGCACCCAATATCAATACCAATAAGTGTGATGTGCTGATTGCCATCGGGATGCGTTTTGATGACAGGGTGACCGGTAGTATAAAAACCTATGCAACTCAGGCCAAGGTAATCCACATTGAGATTGATCGGGCAGAAATTGATAAGAACATTAAGACCGATGTGGCCATAAATTGCGATGCAAAATTGGCGATAGAGCTTCTGTTGCCCAGGATAAAACCGGCCGAACATGCCGAGTGGCTGGAATCTTTCCGCGAACTGGAAGCCATTGAGAAAAAGAAGGTAATCGATAAAGATTGTTACCCGGACAGTCCGAAGATGCACATGGGCGAGGTGATTCATAAATTATCAAACAAAACCGACGGCAGGGCCATTATTGTTACCGATGTGGGACAACATCAGATGGCTGCGGCCAGGTATTACAAACACAAGGAGCACAATTCCTGGGTATCTTCCGGGGGACTGGGGACCATGGGTTTTGGCGTTCCGGCTGCCATGGGCGTTGCATTTACAAATCCCGGCCGACCGGTTGTCTCTATCTCGGGCGACGGAGGCTTCCAGATGACCATCCAGGAACTGGGTACCATTGCACAATATAACCTTCCGGTGAAGATGATCCTTTTAAACAACCAATTCCTGGGAATGGTGCGACAGTGGCAGGAGCTCTTTTTTGACGGAAGGTATTCCAGTACCGGACTGACCAATCCAAATTTCGGTATGATCGCAGAAGGATTTGGGGTACCTTCAAAGAAGATCACCATGCGCGAAGAGCTTGATAAGGCCCTGGATGACCTGCTTGCCTGGGAAGGGCCATTCCTTTTGGAAATTGAGGTTCAGCAGGAAGGAAATATATTCCCCATGGTACCTTCCGGGGCTTCAGTTTCTGATATCCGTCTGGAGTAGTCTGGCAGCATGATTTGTTCCACTCATTACTGAAAAAAACATCAAATATGAAAACAGAGTATACAATAACGGTTTACAGCGAGCACAAAGTCGGGCTCCTGCACCGCATTACAGTGATCCTTTCAAGGAGAAAAATTAACATCGAAAGTCTGAATACCTCCGAATCTGAAGTGAGGGGGATTTTCAGATTCACAATTGTCATAAATACAACTGAAGAGATAGTCATATCGGTTACCAAACAGATTGAAAAGCAAATCGGAATTCTAAAGGCCTTTTACCATACGGTGGATGAAATTGTTTACCAGGAGATCGCGCTTTATAAAGTGCCCACCGAGGCCTTTGCATTCGGAGACGAGGTTGAAAAGCTGATCAGGAATCATAATGCCAGGATTCTGACCATTGAGCCGGAATATATTATCGTTGAAAAGACCGGCCACAAGGAGGAGACCAGGGATCTTTTCCATGCTCTGGAGCCCTATGGAATTCTGCAGTTTGTGAGGTCCGGACGGGTTGCCCTGACCAAGCAGATCAAGGAGCTAACCGCATATCTCAAGGAGATAGAACTGCATCATATGGAAACTGCTGATGATGTGGTGACCTATTAAGAGGCAGGGGTAAACAGTTAGGGGTTTGGATTGTTAGTATGGTAAGTTAAAAAGTTAGAAAGGTTCATTTAATATAAAGACAAAGAACAAAAAATGGCAAAATTGAATTTTGGCGGCGTTGAAGAGAATGTCGTAACAAGGGAAGAGTTTTCTCTTTCAAAAGCACAGAAGGTGCTAAAGGATGAGGTGATCGCGATCATCGGATACGGTGTACAGGGTCCTGCCCAGGCACTGAACCTGAGAGACAACGGGATCAATGTGATTGTCGGTCAGGCACCTGAGTTTAAAGCAGATTGGGACAGAGCTGTAAAAGATGGCTTTGTACCTGGCAAGACTCTGTTTCCCATTGCTGAGGCAGCAGAGAAGGCCACAGTAATCCAGTACCTGGTTTCGGATGCAGCCCAGCGTGCTGTATGGCCGGTACTGGAGCCCTGTCTGAAGAAGGGTGATGCGCTCTATTTCTCACACGGATTCTCCATAACCTATAAGGAGCAGACCGGCGTGATTCCCCCAAAATATGTGGATGTGATCCTGGTTGCTCCAAAGGGGTCGGGTACAAGTGTACGGCGCAACTTCCTTGCCGGTACCGGAATCAATTCCAGTTTTGCCATTTTCCAGGATTATACAGGGCGTGCCGAAGAGCGCACCCTGGCTCTTGGAATCGGGATCGGATCGGGTTACCTTTTCCCAACCACCTTCGAAGATGAGGTATACAGCGACCTTACCGGCGAGCGTGGCGTACTGATGGGGGCACTGGCTGGGATCATGGAGGCACAGTACCAGGTCCTGAGAGAGAATGGCCATTCACCCTCGGAGGCCTTCAACGAGACTGTTGAGGAGCTGACTCAGAGCCTTATCCGCCTTGTGGATGAGAATGGGATGGACTGGATGTACAGCAATTGCAGTGCCACAGCCCAGCGTGGAGCACTTGACTGGAAACCTAAATTCAAGGCGGCCACCTTACCCGTTTTCAAGGATCTCTATAAAGCCGTTAAGAGCGGAGCAGAGACCAAAGTGGTACTGGAGAAGACCAGCGGAGCAAACTACAGAGACTACCTGGAGAAGGAGCTGAAAGAACTCAGGGAGTCTGAGATGTGGCAGGCTGGCGCGACAGTAAGAAGCCTCAGGCCAAAAGCATAGGATCAGCAAGATTTCTGTATGGACTTTTGACTTTAAGGACTTTTGACTAACTTTGTCCTACGGGCAAGTCTTATACGACCAGCTCCTGTTGAATTCCCCCAGGACCGGAAGGTAGCAAGGGTAGGCGGTTGTAGCGGTGCGATATAAGTAGCTTGCCCGTTTTTTTGGTACCCATTGAACCAACTATACAACAACTAAACATGGAAAAGAAAACTTCAGTTTTGAAACCTGCTCTTATTTATGGAGCGATTGTCGGTTTTGTAGGCATCCTGCTGGGTGTGATTTTTTATGTAATGGACCTGGCCACGGCAAACTGGACACAATATGTGACTATTTTGATCGGAATCATAGTCCTCGCCTATTGTCTTGTGGCCTACCGGAAAGAGTACCTGGGCGGCTTTGCAACATTCGGACAGATATTTGTAATGGCCCTGCTTATAGGGGTGGTCTCCTCCATACTGTCCACCCTCTACAGCTATCTTTTGTTTAATGTAATCGATACTGAACTGATTGATAAGATCAGGCTGGCAGCCGAGGAGAAGGTAATGAATAATCCAAGGATTCCGGAAAGTATGGTGGACGATATCATTGAAAGAATGGCGAAAAATTTCGAGCCCAAACGAATGCTCACCATGGGATTGATTATGGGTATTGTTGTGAATGCAATCCTTGGCCTGATCCTGGCCGCCTTTATTAAGAAGGAGGAGACTCCCATTGATGCTGCGGTGTAAATTATTTCATTCAGCAGATGGACCTTTCAATTGTTGTTCCCCTCTATAACGAGGAGGAGTCCCTTCCTGAATTGTGTGATTGGATCAACCGGGTGCTCACAAGCCATAAGCTCTCATACGAATTGATCCTTGTGGATGACGGATCCAGGGACGGGTCGTGGAAGGCGATTGAAGATCTGAAGCAGAAATACAAGGAGATCAGGGGTGTTCAGTTTCGACGTAACTATGGGAAATCAGCAGCGCTCCATACCGGATTCAGACTGGCAGGTGGCCGGGTGGTCATCACCATGGACGCCGACCTCCAGGATAGTCCTGAAGAGATTCCCGAGATGCGCCGGATGATTATCGAAGAGGGGTATGATGTGGTAAGCGGATGGAAAAAAAAGCGTTACGACCCTTTTCTCCGTAAACGGGTTCCTACCAAACTTTTCAACTGGGCTGCACGAAGGATTAGCGGGATCAGGCTGCATGACTTTAACTGTGGGTTGAAAGCCTATCGCCTGAATGTTGCCAGGAGCGTTGAGGTTTATGGCGACATGCACCGGTATATTCCTGTTCTTGCCAAAGGCAATGGTTTTAACCGGATCGGGGAGAAGGTGGTTCAGCACCAGGAGCGAAAATACGGTGTGACCAAGTATGGAATGGACCGGTTTGTGAAGGGCTTTCTGGACCTGCTGACCGTTGCCTTCCTGACCCGCTTCGGAAAGAAACCCATGCACCTTTTCGGGTTGCTTGGCACCCTGATGTTCATCCTTGGTTTCGGGATTGCCCTCTACCTGGGGATCAGTAAAATGGTAGCGCTGATTAACGATGTCCCACAGCGGCTGATCTCCGACAACGCCGTTTTCTATATTGCCCTCTCCAGCATGATCATCGGTTCACTGCTTTTTATCGGAGGGTTCCTTGGAGAGCTGATCTCGAGGAGTTCGCCGGAGCGAAACAATTACGAAATCGAGAATCAGATTTAGCAACCCATGTTAAAGTTTTCTCTGATTATTCCCGTATACAACAGGCCCGGGGAGGTCGAAGAGTTGCTCCAAAGCCTTTCAGTTCAGACGGAAAAAGATTTCGAGGTCATCCTCGTTGAAGATGGATCCACCCAAAGCAGTGTCAATGTGGTGGAATCCTATGCAGAACGACTGGATATCAAATATTTCTTTAAGGCAAACTCTGGTCCCGGACCCAGTCGCAATTTCGGATGTGAGGAGGCTTCCGGAGATTATATGATTTTCCTGGATTCCGATTGCCTGATACCCCCTGATTATTGCAGAATTGTGAAAGAGAGGCTGGAGGGTGATTATACAGATGCCTTTGGAGGGCCTGACAGGGCTCACCCCGATTTTACAAACCTCCAGAAGGCCATTAATTTTTCCATGACCTCCTTTCTTACCACGGGCGGAATCCGGGGTGGGAATGAAACATTGGGGAAATTTCATCCAAGGAGTTTCAACATGGGATTCTCCCGTGAGGTATATGAAGTCACAGGAGGTTTCTCCACCATGCGGTTCGGGGAAGATGTGGACCTGAGCCTGAGAATCCTGGAAAGCGGATTTAAAACCTCCCTGATCAAAGATGCTTATGTCTATCACAAGCGAAGGACCAACCTCAGGCAGTTCTTCAAACAGGTTTACAATTCGGGCATTGCCAGGATCAATCTTTATAAAAGACACCCCGGATCAATGAAGCTGGTCCACTTTGCACCGGCGCTCTTCATCCTGGGAACCCTCCTGCTTCTTTCGGCCGGGATATTCATATCACCCTTGTTCTTTGCTCCGCTTGCCGTGCACATCATGATGCTTTTTCTAACGGCCGCATTTCAGAACAGGAGCCTGTCCATAGGGTTGCTGGCCATACTTACCAGTTATACACAGTTACTTGGGTATGGAGCCGGTTTTCTAAGGGCATTCTGGGGGAGGCTGATCCTTGGGAGGGATGAGTTTTCGGCATTTAACAGGAATTTCTACAAATAGAGGAGCTGTTGTTCAATCCAGCCAATAATCTCTGCCGGTTTTTCCGGGTGAAACCACTGGTACCTGTTCCCTTTCCGGAACCAGGTAAGTTGTTTGCGGGCAAACTTCCTTGTGTTTCGTTTGATGAGATCAACCGCCTCTTCCAGTGAAATCTCTCCGTCCAGATACCTGAACAACTCCCTGTAACCCACCGTCTTCATGGCCGTAAGGTGTCTGAACCGGATTACGCTCCGCACTTCATCCAGTAATCCGCGTTGCATCATAAGGTCCACCCTTTGATTGATTCGCTGATAGAGTACCTCCCGTTCCATGTCGAGCGCTACACGCAGGATCCTGAAAGGCCTCTCTTTCTTAGGGGCCGAGAGGAAACCTGAATAGGGTTTTCCGGTCTGAATGGATACTTCCAGTGCTTTCAGAACCCGCATATGGTTTTTCAGATCAATCCTTCCGTAACTTAGAGGGTCCAGTCCTTTCAACCGTCCTGCAAGGGGTTCAAGCCCCTCCAGTCTGAATTGTTCAAGCAGTTGTGCACGCAATTTTGGATCGGCCGGGGGGAGATCGTCAATTCCGTTGCAGAGGCCATCGATGTAAAGCCCGGATCCACCCACCATCAGGACAAGGTTGTGCTCCTTAAACAGGGCCTCAAGCACCCGGAGGGCTTCCTGCTCATATCTGCTGGCATGATAAGGCTCCTCCAGGGAGGCAGTCTGGATCAAGTGGTGTTTTACCAGCCTGAGTTCTTCCGGAGCGGGCACTGCCGTTCCGATGGTGGTTTCACGGTAGATCTGCCTTGAATCGGCCGAAATGATCTCTGTATTAAAATGGCTGGCAAGATGAATCCCACAGGCTGTCTTCCCAATGGCTGTGGGACCTGCCAGTACCAGGAGTGTTTTGTCCATTTCAGTCATCCTCCGGATTTCCCGATCCGAAAAGATCCGGATCCAGGTCATCGATCCGAAGGTCATCCTCACCGGCATTATACCCGTCATCGTACGGGTCAAAATCAAATGCTTCACCCTGGTCACCCATGAGCAGGTCGAGGGCCAGTTGACGTGGAGGCTCCCCCATGGATTGTGCGATAAAGGGGGTCCTCTTTGGAGAGGTCTCGTCCGAACTCTCAATGAGTTCCATGAAAAAAGCGCGTTCGGAGAAGAAATCGAATACATAGATCATTCGCTGACTGATCTCATGGAAATATTGGTCCAGGGTTACATCTCCCATGGTAAGTGTTTCAACACCAGGCTCCTGTATCATATCGATCAGAGTAATCTCCTGCTGCTTTTCCCAATTCGCGTTGGTGATGAAGAATGAGGCAATATGGGAGGGGTCGAATCCCAGATTTTCCTGAAGAATATGATGAAAATCGAGAAATGTATCAGATCCGTCGATCACAAGATCGCGGTAGAATTCATGGTCTTCATCGCTTATGATACGGAAAAGAAAAATCATTGTAATTGATTCAGGAAACTGAGGGTATTTACTCCATCTGCATAATCCCATGGCATGGGTTCCTGGGTTCCCCCGGGGTTTACCCTGTCCGGAATTGCGGGGTGTTGAGATACAACACACTGGATCTCATCCTTATGTTCAGCAAGCCGTTTCAGTACAGTTTCAATTTCAGAATATCGTTCATAAAAAACAACCCCGACCGGACTGGCGATGGCGGTATCCTCTTTTAACAATAGCACGCCATTGTCCAGGAATTTCATCTGGTTCAACAGGTATATGGAGCGATAATAGTCCACATTGTTGGCATATTTGTGATGCTGTGCAAGATCGATATAATTGTCAAGAACCCCAAGTAACACCTTCAGGTCATACACTTCCGGGACAAAGAGCTTGGTTACATTCCTGCATCCCATCCCGAAAAAGGTAAATATATCTTCACCCAGGGCCAATAGCTCCTTTTCAGTTTCATTACCGGTCAGAACCGCTACACCATTACGGTTCCTGCGGATGATGTGCGGTATTTCGCGGAAATAGTATTCAAAATAGCGGGAGCTGTTGTTACTGCCTGTGGCAATTACAGCATCAACCCCGGTGAGGTACTCTTCCGTAAAACAGATACGGCTTCCCGTTTGCGGATCAAGGTTTGTAATCATATCTGCCACTTTCCTGATGAGCCGGTCATCCTTTGAAGAGGGTTTGGCGAGGATACGATGCCCGGCTGCCAGAACGGAGAGAATATCATGAAATCCCACCAATGGAATATTCCCTGCAAGTACCAGTCCGATGGTCTTCTCCCTGGCCGGTTCAACGGGTAATTCTTTATAGGCCGTCAGCCAATCCTCCAGCACCCTCTGTTCCAGCATCAGGGCAATCCCCATCAGTGCACGATCGATCCATGCCGGAGTAAACCATGGGTTGAGTACAGGCTCCCGGTCAAGGGTTTCACTGAACGACTTGTAGAATGCGCTGTTCAGCCCGATAAGTGCACCTGAGTCTCTCCTTGATTTTTCAGGAAACTGCCTGAGAAATTTACCCAGTAAGGCAAAGTTCTTAATGAATGGATCGTTCCTGTCCAAGTTAGCCCTGGTTTTGCTTTTTGATCAGGTTGAGCGCAGAACCAGCTCTGAACCAACCGATCTGGTTTTCATTGAAGGTATGGTTGACTTTAAAGTCATAAGTCGATCCGTCACTGTGATTCAGCCTGATCTTAAGGGGAACCCCGGGAGCAAGTTTGGATAGCCCTGTCACATCGATGGTATCATCTTCCCGAACCTTGTCATAATCCGATTTATCCTCGAATGTGAGTGCCAGCATCCCCTGTTTCTTCAGGTTGGTTTCATGAATTCTGGCGAATGATTTTACGAGAACTACCCTGACCCCCAGGTGCCTTGGCTCCATCGCAGCATGTTCGCGGGAGGAGCCCTCCCCGTAGTTTTCATCCCCTATCACAATACTTCCCACACCTGCTGCCTTATAGGCCCGGGCAGTTTCCGGAACAGACTGATAACTCCTGTTTAACTGGTTAAGTACCTCGTTGGTTTTGCCATTGGCAAAGTTCACTGCCCCGATGAGCATATTGTTGGAGATGTTGTCCAGGTGTCCCCTGAAACGCAGCCACGGACCTGCCATGGAAATATGGTCGGTGGTACATTTACCGCTGGCTTTGATAAGAAGTTTCAGACCTTTCAGATCACCACCATCCCAGGGGGTGAAAGGGGTAAGAATCTGAAGCCTTTCAGAGGCGGGATCTACCTTTACATCGATTTTGCTTCCATCTCCGGCCGGTTCCTGGTATCCGTTGTCTTTAACCTCAAATCCCCTCTCGGGCAACTCCTTACCCTTGGGTTCTTCCAACCGTATGGCCGTACCATCTTCGTTGATAAGGGTGTCAACCAACGGATTAAAGGTTAACTTCCCGGCAATGGAGAGGGCCGTTACAATCTCAGGTGAGGCCACGAATGCGAAAGTATTGGGATTCCCGTCATTTCTTTTCGCAAAATTCCGGTTGAATGAGGTGATGATGGAATTCTTCTCCTGCTTTTCTGCATGATGCCTGGCCCATTGTCCGATGCAGGGTCCGCATGCGTTTGCCAGGACCACGCCACCAATCTTTTCAAAGATATCGATCAGTCCGTCTCTTTCAATGGTGTATCTCACCAGTTCTGATCCCGGGGTAATGGTATATTCGGATGATACTTTAAGCCTTTTTTCCAATGCCTGTTTCGCAATCGAGGCAGCCCGCGTAATGTCTTCGTAGGATGAATTGGTGCACGATCCGATGAGACCCACCTCAAGTTTTTCAGGATACCCGTTCTCTTTAACTGCACTGGCGAATTTAGAGATGGGCCACGCTTTATCGGGAGTAAAAGGCCCGTTGATATGAGGCTCCAGTGTGGAAAGATCGATCTCAATGACTTCATCAAAATAAGAATGCGGATCGGCATAGACCTCCGGGTCGCCGGTCAGGTGTTCCCTCACCCGGTCTGCTTCCAGGGCTACATCTTCCCGGCCTGTGCCTGCAAGGTATTCGCGCATTTTCTGATCATATCCGAATAGTGAGGTTGTAGCCCCGATTTCGGCCCCCATGTTGCAAATGGTACCTTTCCCGGTGCATGAAATGGATGCGGCACCCTCTCCGAAGTACTCAACGATCCTTCCGGTTCCCCCTTTGACCGTCAGGATTCCGGCTACTTTCAGGATCACATCCTTGGCTGATGTCCAACCACCCAGTTTACCACTCAGTTTAATTCCTACCAGTCGCGGAAATTTGAGTTCCCATGCCATCCCAGCCATTACGTCCACTGCATCGGCTCCACCTACCCCGATGGCCACCATGCCAAGTCCCCCGGCATTGACTGTGTGAGAATCTGTACCGATCATCATCCCTCCCGGGAATGCATAATTTTCCAGGATAACCTGATGGATAATTCCGGCACCGGGTTTCCAAAAGCCTATCCCGTATTTATTGGAAACGCTCCCCAGGAAATCATAAACTTCCTTATTGCTGTTTTTTGCAGTTTCCAGATCGGCCAGTGCACCCTCTTTGGCCTGAATCAGGTGATCACAATGGACAGTGGAGGGAACTGCTGCACTGGTTCTTCCTGCCTGCATGAATTGCAGAAGGGCCATCTGTGCAGTTGCATCCTGCATGGCTACCCGGTCGGGTTTAAAATCCACATAGTCTTCACCTCTTGAAAAGGCACGTAAACTCTTCTCATCAAAGAGATGGCTGTAAAGTATTTTTTCTGTCAGAGTCAACGGGCGGGAGAGAATGTTTCTGATTGAAATGATCCTGCCGGGCAATGTCCGGTAGGTATCTTTGATCATTTGAAAATCGAAGGTCATGGAGAGAACTTTTGAATTAAATGTAAATATAATTGAAAATGACTTGTTAGCGAGACATAAATGCGCTCCAATTGTTCAGATTTTTATACTTTTATTCTGTATTAATCCTGTTTTCCTTTGAAACTTACTCTGTTTATAGAAAACCTCCGGATTGCATTAAAATCCATACGGACCAATCTGCTCAGAACCATCCTGACAGTTTTCATCATTGCATTTGGTATCATGGCACTTGTGGGGATCCTTACAGCCATTGACTCCATCAAAGGAAGTCTGACCGAATCATTCAGTATGATGGGCGCAAACACCTTTACCATTGAATCGAGAAGCATGCGGGTTCAGATCGGGAATCAGTCCTATCGCAGAAAAAATCACGATTTCATCTCCCACCGCCAGGCTTCGGAATTTAAGGAAAAATATAAGTTACCGGGTTATGTTTCGATATGGACACATGCTTCGGGCACCGCAGTGGTTAAGTATAAATCTTATAAATCCAACCCAAATACTTCCGTACTTGGGGTAGATGAGAATTACATATTCACCGCAGGATATGAAATGGAGAAAGGAAGGAATTTTTCGGAGTCGGAGATTGAGGGAAATGCCAACCTTGTTCTGATAGGAAAAGATATTGCCCGCCAGGCTTTCGGGAACCAGGTGGACCCCCTGAACCGATTCATCTCGGTGGGCAATGGCAGGTACCGGGTGGTTGGCGTCCTCAAATCGAGGGGACAATCGGGAGGAATGGGGACTGACCGCGTATGCTTGATCCCATATACCAACATAAGACAATATTTCTCCAGGCCCCAGATGAGTTATTCCATCAATGTGATGCCTTCAAGACCGGAGATGCTCGATATTGCGGTCTCGGAGGCGGAAGGTATCTTCAGGATTGTAAGAGGGCTTGAAGCAAGAGATGAAAGCGACTTCAATATTACCAAGAGTGACCAGCTGGCCCAAATGCTTATCGAGAATTTAAAATTTGTAACCATGGCTGCCACGATCATCGGACTGATCACTCTGTTGGGGGCTGTCATCGGTCTGATGAATATTATGCTGGTTTCCGTAACAGAGCGAACCAAGGAGATTGGAACCCGGAAAGCCCTTGGCGCCAAGTCCCTGATGATCAAGAGACAGTTCCTTTATGAAGCCATTTTGATCGGACAACTGGGTGCAGTTGTAGGGATTTTGTTAGGAATAATCATCGGAAATGGTGTATCTTTAGCCATTGGCTCCAGCTTTATAATACCATGGAAATGGATCATCCTGGGGATAGTATTGTGTTTCGGGGTTGGAGTAGTTTCGGGATATTTCCCGGCTGTGAAGGCCTCAAGGCTTGATCCGATTCTTGCGTTAAGACATGAGTAAACTATTGAAATCTGTATGGAAGATCTCTATTTAAAAAAGACATTCAATTCGCCCGAGGTGGAATTTATCGGGGATACGGGTGAACTTTCTTTTGAGGGAAGATCAATTCCGGAAGATCCTGGAGAGTTTTTTGAGCGTTTGATTGATTGGATCAACCAGTATTTCCTTACTCCGGCTCAAAAGACAGTGATGAGTATAAAACTAGAATACATCAACAGCGGATCCTCAAAATATATGCTCGAGGTTCTCAGGATCATGAAGATCAATCATGATGCCGGTAAAGATGTGCAGATAAAGTGGTTCTTCGAGGAGGGAGATGAGTCCATCCAGGAACTTGGCCTGCATTACGAACAGACCATCCAGATACCCTTTGAGCACATTGAATATTACTAAAGTTAGTGCCCCAGAATCATACATGAAAAGAGGCCGTCTCAAAAGGACTTTTTATTAAATTCTTAGGGATGCTTAGGAAGTAACCTGGCATTTTTTACGCAGTAAAAAAGCACGTTACGAATAAGCATCCATAAGAAAAAGAAGGGACTGTCTCTTTTGAGACGGCCCCATATTGGTTTTTATGCTTTGTCCACTTTGCTCATATGGACCAGCAGTTCAACAACCTTGGCGGAGTATCCCATTTCGTTATCATACCAGCTGATAACCTTAACGAAGTTGTCATTGAGTCCGATACCGGCTCCGGCATCGAAAATGGATGTGCGGGTTTCACCAAGAAAGTCAGTGGATACCACAGCATCCTCTGTGTATCCAAGAACACCCTTGAGCTCGCCTTCGCTTGCCTCTTTCATGGCAGCGCAAACTTCTTTGTAAGAAGCGCCCTTTTCCAGGCGGCAGGTAAGGTCGACCACTGAAACGTTAGGGGTGGGAACCCGGAAAGCCATCCCTGTGAGTTTGCCATTCAGTTCAGGAATCACCTTGCCAACAGCTTTGGCAGCACCTGTGGAGGAGGGGATGATGTTTTGTCCGGCTCCTCGACCGCCCCTCCAGTCCTTGGAGGAAGGTCCGTCAACGGTCTTTTGGGTAGCGGTGGTGGCGTGCACGGTGGTCATCAGGCCTTCAATGATTCCAAATTTGTCCTGCAGAACCTTTGCGATGGGAGCCAGGCAGTTGGTTGTACATGATGCATTGGAAACGACGTTCATGTCTCTGGTGTATTTCTTATGATTCACACCCATTACAAACATGGGGGTGTCATCCTTTGACGGAGCGGACATGATCACTTTTTTGGCACCGGCACTGATGTGACCCTTGACACTCTCCTTTGTGAGGAAGAGTCCTGTGGATTCAACTACATATTCGGCACCAACGGCATCCCATTTAAGATCTGCAGGATTTTTTTCAGCAGTAACCCTGATGGTGGAACCATTCACGATCAGGTTTCCGTTTTTGACCTCTACGGTTCCATTAAAACGTCCGTGAGTAGAATCATATTTAAGCATATATGCAATATAGTCCACATCGATCAGGTCATTGATGCCCACAACTTCAACTTCAGGCATGCCAGCAGCCACCCTGAAGACCAGCCTTCCGATCCGGCCGAATCCGTTAATACCAACTTTAATTTTCCCCATGTTTTTAATTATTAAATGATTACGATAAGTTTTGTTTTTAAATAACAGGAGTGCGAATTTAGCTAATTTTATCAAATTGGCAAAATATCAGGAGTGCCAATACTTCGATTTCAACTAAATTTAATACACCGGGTAGGGAAGGGTCGATTCTTGTTTTTTTCTCTCCTCTCTTTTTTGCTTTCCAGTTTTGGCCCGGGCAGCCTCACTGATGTCAACAATTTTTCCAAATCTGTATCCAACCGACAAATTGAAAAAGAAGAACTTATTTTGGTCTGTTGCCATGATGGTCATCTTTTTTGGATAGAGCGTCAGGCTGATCCCGGCTTCCAGGGCATGGATCACGGCATCGCGCTGACTGTACTCGAAGCTCAGACCTGCTTTCACGGTGGCTCCGGGAACCACGCTCAGTTCATTGAATCCCATGAAAAACGGACCTCTTCCCCCGATTTGTGACTGGTGAATAGAAGGATCGAATTTCAGGTATTCCCGGTCGACTGCTTCTCCAATTGCAGAGTAAGTGAAAACCTCATAGTAGATGGGTTTGAGGAATCCAAGGGAGATGCCACCTTCATAAAACAACCTCACCGAGATTCCGTTTTTATCATATTTCCGGTATAACTCACTCTGCCAGCCCGCCAATCCTTTTAACTCCCAGAAGAGATTCTCCTTTCCGAAAACGTAACGGCGTGTGTTATAGTCGTATACAACTTGTGTTTTAATCTCCTTGGGATCTTTTACATAGGTGAAATCGGCATCGATGAGAAACTGGTTCCGGGCGTCCCTGTAATAGCCGTGCCGGTAATTCACACTAAATCCGTTGGAGTTAAGAAAGGCAGCAAAGGTGCTCTCATCCCTGAACAGAGTATGCCGCTGTTCATCTATTTCACCCTGTCCCGTTAAAACCAGGGGAAATGAACTGCATATCATCAGGATGAAAAAAATCTTTCTCATTGACTTTCAAAATACCCGCTTTACAAAGTAACAAAATCCGCAGGGGTTTGTGGGCGTCGGGGCAAAAAAAAAGATCTACCCTTGGGTAAATCTTCACCATGAGCAATGGGTAACTAAATGATTTTAACCTGCCTGCTCGGTTTGTTCGGTGTCAATCTGACTGTAAGCCGGACATGCTTGTTTATTGCATGAACTCAGCAGGATGCCTGCTGCAAACACAACTGCTAGAATGATCACTGCTCTTCTCATGGCATATTTTTTAAAATCGAATATCAATTAAGTGACTTGTACAAATATAGACTTTATCTGAAAAGAAAAAAACTCGTCCATATTTGTAAAAACCTGTCATCCGTTAATAATTTTGACGGACGGCCCGATTTTATGGATGATTCATGAATCCCTGTTTTTTAAGTACATTTATTAAAGCATTGGAAAACAATATATTATCTGATTTTTTATACCGTATATCTGTGAACACCTGTGCCAGGGACTCCTTGTTATTTTCTTTGACAAATTCTTGATAACTCTTGATTAACTCCTTTTCCCGGTACAGGTTCTCGATGTCTGAGTCCGAATAATTACAGTATTTCTCCATGTGAACCACCGCCTCAAGGGGCAGCCTGTCGGTGAGTTCGGGCCTTTCATCGGGGTAACCAAGAGTAACCGTGGTAACAGGCACTACACCTGTGGGTAGATTCAGAACCCCGATAATCTTCTCTGCCATATAGGTGGTGGTTCCAAGGTAACAGATGCCCAGACCGGCATCCTCCGCAGCGATGCAAACATTCTGAGCGACAAGCAGGGCATCAATGGATGCGGTCATGAACGAGAGGAAGTTATCAAATCCCGGTTCGGCATTGCGTAACCTGCACCACTTGTTGAACCTGTTAAAATCGGCACAGAAAGTAAGCACAACGGGTGCCTCTTTAACCATGGGCTGGTTGAAATGACAGGGTGCCAGCTCCTCCTTCACGGACTCATCGGTGGTGACAATCACCGAGTATACCTGCATATTGCCTGTGGTTGAGGCCCGCGTCCCTGCCTCAAGGATATAGTCCAGGACCACGCGGGGGACCGGATCACCTGTATATTTCCGGATGCTTCTGTGCTGGAGTATGGTATCGAACATTTTTCAGTTATTTTCAGCAAAAGTAGTTATTATAACATAAAACCGGATTCCGGATTTTGATTCCTGATTGCTATTAATTTTTTCATGAGAATATTTGCTTATAATGTTATAATATTCTAACATTGTATTAGAAATATATAACATTAATCATGAGAAAAGCAATTTTTATGGTCGTCCTGGCTGTTTCTTTAATTGTTTCAGTTATTGTATGGCTGGTTTCACCTTCTGTTAAGTTTAGTCTGCAGGAATTATTGATGATCCTTGGTTTAATTCTGGTGGTGGGTTTTGCACTTTTCCTTGCCTTCGGCAGGTTGAGGGCTGTCAAGCTGAACCTTCCGGCCGAAGATGAAATGTCGAAAAAAATTCTCCGAAGGGGTGCCGCAACCTCGTATTATGTCTCGATTTACCTCTGGCTGGTCATCATCTATTATTCGGATAAGACAAAGCTGGAGTGTCATTCACTCATTGGAGCGGGGATCATGGGAATGGCCATTGTATTTGCCCTGAGCTGGATCTACCACCGATACATTCGCCGGTCGCATGACTAATCGCATCAAGGAACTTCGTGCCCGCAACAACCTCACTCAGCTCGATCTTGCCCGAAAAGTTGGGGTGAGGCGGGAGACCATCATTTTTCTAGAGAAAGATAAATACAATCCTTCACTGAAGCTTGCCTATGATGTTGCCCAGGTGTTCAATATGAAAATTGAGGAAGTTTTTCTCTTCGAAAAATAGTACACAGTACTCAGTGCACTGTCCCCGCTGTCCCCTGAGCACTGTTTGTTCCCTACATGTTTTCTTCGAACTCAATCTCCAGTTCATCGGCAATCTCCTTCATCTCTTTCTGAACCGGACCAAGTACCCTGATCCCCTCTCTGCGGATACGCTCCTCGTTTTCCCGTTCGGGATCACCGGGGATCAGGACACGGTCGTGCCCCCTGGCTGGCCTGGCGGCGCGAAAGGTTTCAATCCATTTGTCCATTTGCGATTTGAAGGCTTCCGGTTTTTGGAAGGCGTCGATGCGCATGGCCCCGAAAAAGTGACCGGTCCCTTCCCCCACCTTCTCCTCTTTTACGGGCAGGTAAGCAACTGACGGGGGACAAAAAGGACCGAAGTTGGCGCCTGAAAGAACGGCTGAAAAGATATCTACAATGGCGCTCAGGCAGTATCCTTTATGACCTCCCTGCTCACGTGTTCCCCCCAGGGTTACCATCGATCCCCCCTCTTTGAGGATATCCGGATTTGTGGAGGGGACTCCGTCGGCATCCTGGACATATCCCAGGGGTACACGCTCACCCATTTTTGCCGCAACGGCCAGTTTCCCCCGGGCGATAGGGGTAGTGGAAAAGTCAGCCACAAAGGGCGGGTGCACTCCGGCCGGAACGGCCACAGCGATGGGGTTGGTACCCAGCATCTGTGAGATTGAGAAAGTGGGAGCAACCAGTGGATTGGCGATTGTCATGCATATTCCGATCATATCGTGCTGAAGGGCCATCATGGAGTAGTATCCGGCAATCCCGAAGTGGTTCGATCCGCGGGTCGAGACCCAGCCGGTTCCTGCCACCTTTGCCTTTTGGATGGCAATCTCCATGGACCTGGCGGCTGCGATCATACCGATGGCTCCGTCTCCGTCGACCACTGCGGTACTTGGTGATTCGTGCACTATCCTGACATCGGGCTTCACATTGATACGATGGGCCTGCCATAATTGGTAATAGTCCTTGATCCGGATCATGCCATGGCTGGAGTAGCCTCTCAGTTCGGCAGCTATAAAAACATCGGTGGCTGTTTTTGCATCCCCGGGGGAGCATCCCATTTTTTCAAACACTTTCCGGGTAAAGTCTTCCAGATATTCAACTTTGTACATCGCTTAAGTTTTAGTCCTTTTAATTATTTTTCTTGTGCGGGCCTGGGAGGTAGCCATGATCAGCATATCATCAATGTTCACATGTGGCGGCCTGGTGACTGCAAACAGGATGGCCTCGGCAATATCACTGGCAACAAGCGGTTCAAATCCCTCGTAGACACTGTCGGCTCTCTCCAGGTCACCCTTGAACCGCACGAGGCTGAACTCGGTCTCTACGGCACCGGGATTGATGGCTGTGACCCTGATACCATGTTCCGCCAGATCGATACGCATCGCTTCGGACAGGCCATCTACTGCAAATTTTGTGGCATTGTATACATTTCCGTTTTCATAGGCTTCTTTCCCGGCAATGGAGCCTATATTGATTATGTGACCCGAGCCCCTGGTTACCATCCCGGGAGTGATTTCACGGGTGATGTAGAGCAGCCCCTTGATATTGGTATCAATCATGCGTTCCCAGTCATCCACCACCCCTTCATGAATATGATTCAGGCCCACAGCAAGGCCGGCGTTGTTTACCAGCAGATCCACATCTTTCCATTTGCCCGAAAGCCCTTCAAGGGCCTTTTTAACCTCCTCGTGCCGACGAATATCGAAAACCAGCGAAAGGACATCGGCCCTGGTCTTTGAACGGATCTCCCTCCCCAATGATTCCAGGAGCTCTTTACGCCTTCCGGTTATAATCAGATCAAAGCCATTGGTTGCAAGCAGCGATGCTGTGGCACGGCCAATTCCGGCAGATGCACCCGTAACGATCGCTATTTTTCTCATAGTGAAATTTGTAATTTTGGGTTCCTCAACAAATGTAAAAATTATCTTGGTAAGATCTATTCGCTATCTTTACGGTAAAGAACGAAGAGATGAATCAAAATGAATCACAGCTAAAAGAACGGGCACTCTCATACCTGACCAAGGATGAGATTTATTCCATTGGATCGATGCTTGGCCGCGATCCCTCCGCATTTGAACTCAATATGTTTGCAGCCATGTGGTCTGAACATATATCCTATAAAAGTTCCATTAAATGGCTGAAGGAGATGCCGTTGGAGGGAGCCGGGGTTGAGGTTCAGGCGGGTGAGGAGAATGCAGGGGTGATTCAACTCAATGACGAACTGGCCTGCGTGGTGAAGATGGAGTCCCACAACCATCCCATTGCTGTTGATCCACAACAGGGCGCTGTCGGGGTAGGCAATGTAATCCGCGACCTGATTACCATGGGCGCGGAGCCGGTGGGCCAGCTGAATATCCTTCGGTTTGGAGATCCCGCCCAAAAACAGATCAGGGAAATGGTCAATGCGGTGGTCACCGCCCTTGGCAGTTACTCTAACAATTTTGGGGTTCCTGTAGTGGGTGGGGAGATCCTTTTTGATAAAAGTTATAATTTCAATCCCGTTGTCAACATATTGGGAATAGGAGTTGTAAATAAAAATCGCCTGATCAGGGCAGCATTTGGAAATCCTGGCCAGGAGGTGGTCCTGCTGGGTAAAAAAACCTCGGGGCAGGGAGTTCATGGGGCAGGCTTTGCCTCAAGGGGAATCAGGGTCAAAGGGCAGTTGGTTCCCTCTTCTCAGGTGGCAGACCCGGCAAGCGGCAAAATACTGATGGATTGTATCATGGAGCTCAATGGCAAGGGTTTGATCGGTGGAATGCAGGACATCGGGGCCGGCGGGATACTTTGCGCCGCAGCGGAGATGGCCGACAGGGGTAAAAAGGGTGTGGAGATTCAACTGAAAAAAATACCCCTGATGAGGGAGGATATCGATGCTCTGGGTATCCTTCTCTCCCAGACCCAGGAGCAGATGTTGCTGGCGGTGAGCAGGAAGAATCGGGTTTTGGTGGAAGAGATTGCATGGAAATGGGAGCTTCAGTGTGTTTCAGTGGGGAAGGTCACCCGGGAAGAGAGAATCCGGATTCTGAATGGCAGGGAGGTTTGTGGAGATCTCCCGGTTAAACTGCTGGTCAGAGGCGGAGGTGCCCCGGTCTATATCAGGGAAATGAAATCCAGGGGCAGGACTCCCAGGGTGGTCTCGGCCGATGAGGTCCCAATGCCAGGGAACCTGAAGGATATTGCCCGTAAGATGGTTGCTTTGCCCAATATTGCTTCCAGAAGGTGGATCTATGAGCAGTTTGATACCATGGCCGGTTTGTCCAACCTGAGCAGTGGATATCCATCAGATGCCGGCCTCATCAAGGTTCATGGATACAATTTTGCCCTGGCCATGAGCGTGGATGGTAACTCCAGATATGGCAAGCTTGAACCGCGCAAAGGGGCGATGATCTCTGTTGCCGAAGCATCAAGAAATATCATCTGTTCGGGTGGAAGACCATTGGCATTGGCCGATTGTCTGAACTACGGTGACCCCTCAGACCCGTTTGTCTACAGCGATTTTGCAGAGAGTGTAAAAGGCATTGGTGCAGTATGCAGGAAAATGAAGATTCCGGTGGTGGCCGGAAACGTAAGTTTTCATAACCTGACCCAGAACGGGGAGGAGATTACCAGTATTATCCCAACACCGGTAGTGGGGATGTTGGGAATCCTGGACAGGATGGAGGATGTGATGACGGTAAATTTCAGGAGAAAGGGTGATGTGATTTTTATTATTGGTCGCTCCGATAATGATATATCCTCTTCGGAATACCTCTCTTTTGTTCACCTGGTATATGAATCTGCGGCCCCTAAATTTGATCTGGATTACGAGATCATGTTGCAGGGGGTGGTTAAGGAACTGATCCGGAAGAGGCTGGTTCGTTCTGCGCACGATGTATCCCTGGGCGGACTTTTTGTTACCCTGGTTGAGTGCGCACTCCCCGGAGGGCTTGGTTTCGATGTGACTTCCCCTGCCGAGATACGTGGTGATGCTTTTCTTTTCGGAGAATCCCAGAGCAGGGTGGTTGTTTCGGTTTCATCGGAGCAGGAGACCGAATTTCTGGATTTCATGATGGACTCGGGAATTCACTTTTCCGCACTTGGTCACGTCACCAAGGAGGAGCTCAGGATAGACGATGTTTCATTCGGATTCATTACCGATTATGCCAGGGACTTTGAGAAATCACTGGAGCAGATTCTGGCCGATTAAATTTTGTGCGATCCTCCTTTATACTATTTATTATATTTGCACCGTTTAGTTCAAGTATGAGAAGGTTCCCCCTGCTTATTTTTATTCTTTTAATCACTCTTCAGGCTTTTTCCCAGGAGGAGAGGCCTAAGAATCTTCCTGGCTTTGATTTGAAACGGCTCCATTTTGGATTTACCGTAGGATTCAATAGCATGGATCTTGCTTTCAAAAGGAATTACCAACCTGATCATGGGAATTTTGTATATGCAGATTTGAGCAAGCTGCAGCCAGGTTTCCAGGTTACAATTGTTTCTGATCTGAGGCTGAGTGAAAACTGGAACCTGCGGTTTCTTCCGGGGATCAGTTTCGGAGCGAGGGACCTCTATTTTTACGATTATTATTCCTCGGCGGGAGTTCCTCCCACGGTGGAGGATCCCATTTACCAGGTCGCCCTGGGTGCCAGTTTCCTGGAATTTCCGCTTCTTTTTAAATACCGGTCGCGTCGAGTGAATAACTATCGCCCTTACCTGGTGGGAGGGGGCAATTTCAGGTACGATATGTCGGCCAAAAGAAAGGGAAAGTATGATACTGAAACGGATGAAAAGGTGAAGTTCCTGCCGGGTGACCTTTACCTCGAGTTCGGGTTCGGTGTGGATACCTACCTGAAGTATTTTAAATTTGCCCCTGAATTAAAACTGGCCGTGGGCCTTCTGAATATTATTGATCCCACCGGTCATGAACCCTCCTGGGAGTACACCGAATCCATCGCGAGTGCACGTTCCATCATCGTCATGCTTAATTTTCATTTCGAGTAGTCCGGCCGGTAACGGACCTAGCGCTTCAGCCTCTCCTTTTGATCTCCGAGCAGACCACGGCAACTGATGAGGCCAGGTTAAGAGATTCCGGACCACCCCTTTCCCCTGTAAAAGAGGGAATGGATAACCTGCCCCTGATATACTGGTCATATTGCCCCGAGAGACCGTTTGATTCGTTCCCAAATAGGATCAGTGCAGCCGGTTCGATGGAGGCTTCATAGATATTTTCACCCCTGGGAAAGGTGCCGTAAACCGGCTTATGACTCATGGCGGGATGTTGCAGGAGAGGTTCCAGGGCGGTGTAATATACCCGGCATCTTGCCATCGCGCCCATGGTTGCCTGAACTACTTTTGGATTATACAGATCCACCGAATCGGGAGTGCAGAGGATATGCCTGATCCCGAACCAGTCGGCTGTCCGCACAATGGTTCCCAGGTTCCCGGGATCGCGAATGGCTTCCAGCCCCAGCACAATCTCCCCGGAGAGTCTGGCCGGGTCGAGCTCCTGTTCCGGAATCCTGACGATGGCGAGCACCTGCTGGGGAGTAACCAGGTGGCTTACCCTGCGGAGTTCCTGCTCAGATGCCTCAATCAGGCCGATCCCCTCCCCAACCGTCTCCGCGTACCGGTCCATCCATTCCCCGGTGGCGAAGATCTCTTTCACCTCAGGGGCATACCTATCGCTGGCTCCGAGGAGTTCCTGTAACATCTTCACACCTTCCACAACAAACAGTTTATGCTCTTCCCTGTTTTTTTTCCGTTCAAGCGAGCGGATCAGTTTGGATTTTGCGATGGAGATCATGGCGAGTCTGTTGAATATATGCAAAGATGAAAAAAGATTTGACTACATTATATTTGTACTTTAGCATCTTTAATCGAACCATTGAGAAGTAGGTCAATCCATATCATCTTCCTGGCTATCCCAATCCTCCTGATTTCCTGCAATGCTACTAAATATGTGCCCTCGGATGAGTACCTGCTGAACAATTATAAAATTGAGGCCGGCGATGGAGAATTTGATAAAAAAGCCCTCGATGATTACATCAAGCAGAAGCCCAATAAAAGGGTGCTTTTCTGGAAGTTTTACCTTTCGCTCTACAACCTCTCTTCGCCAGCGAAGGAGAAATGGCCCCATGGATGGCTCCGGCGCATTGGGGAGCCGCCGGCTGTTTACGACGACGATCTGAAGGAGAAATCAACGGAACAGCTAAAGCTGTATATGAACAACAAGGGGTTTTACAATGCGGTCGTTACCGATTCCACCCTCTTTAAAAACCGGAAGGCGAAGGTGGTTTATCATGTAACCCCCAATGTACCTTATCGAATTAAGGACATTACATATTTCTTCCAGGATCCTGCGGTCTCCTCGATGATTTTGGCCGATACAGGCTCCAGTAAGTTCAGAGCGGGCGAGTTGTTTGATGTGGATGTACTGCTTGAAGAGATGGTCAGGATTGAGAATGTCCTCAGGGACAGTGGATATTACAGGTTTAATAAGGAGTTTGTATACTATGAGGTGGATACCTCCCAACAGAACAGTGCCAGCATTGTCCTGGGAATCAAAAACTTCCCCGCCAGGGATGACTATGGTAACCTGATTCATACCTATCATCCGGTTTACACCATCCGGAATGTTTACATGGAAACCGACCACGACATGATGGCCTCCAGGGGTGAAGGGGAGTCCTCAACCCGGCAAAGGGATACCCTGTTTTATGACTCTGTTTACCTGATTTCTGAGGGGAAGTCCAATATTCGACCTGGTGTGGTAACCCAGAAAAATTATATTATTCCGGGTCAGTTATTTGATGCCTCAGATATGCAGAGAACCTATCGTAACCTCTCAGCCTTAAGCGCCTCCAGGATCGTGGATATCCGTTTCAGGGAGGTGGAGGGTGAGACCCCGATGCTCGATTGTGATGTTCGGATATCTCCGGCAACCTTACAATCCTATACAATTAAGCTGGAGGGGACCAACTCTGGTGGTAATATTGGGGCAGCAGCCAATATCGGATACCGCCACCGCAATCTTTTTGGCGGGTCGGAGCAGTTTGACCTTTCATTCACGGGGGCCATTGAGAACCTGAAAGAGTCCGACTCGGATCCAGAGGGAAGTGCAGGACCCAGCCTGATGCAGGAGTTTGGGGTGGAGTCACGTCTACGGATTCCTAAGTTTCTCCTGCCGTTTAAAACCGACAGGTTTATCCGGAAATATAACCCTCAAACCAACATCAGGCTCTCCTATAACTATCAAAAACGACCCGACTATATCCGCACCCTTGCCAACGCTTCCTTCGGATATGACTGGAAGGGAAATGAGAGGATGATTCACAGGATTTTTCCCTTTGAGGCGAGCCTGATTCTAACACCCTATAAATCAAAGGAGTTCCAGGATTGGCTGGAGGGAAAGTACCTCTTTTACAGCTATGAACCGCACCTGATCATCGATTCGCGCTATTCGGTAAACTGGTCCAATAAAAAGTTGCTGAAGAATCAGAGTTTTCAGGATGTGAGGTTTAACCTTGAAACAGCAGGGAACCTGCTGTATGCGGGTTACAATTTGTTTGCGCCCGATCCCGGGGACGGGAATTACCAGTTGCTGGGGGTCGATTTTGCCCAGTACCTGAAAGGAGATATCGACGCCAGGAGCTATACTTTTCTTTACGAAGATGTGAGCATCATTTTCAGGGGGTTTGCAGGAGTGGGGTTTGCCTATCTGAACTCCAACGCCATGCCATTTGAGAAACAGTTTTTTTCGGGTGGTGCAAACAGCATCCGGGCCTGGCAGGTGAAGAGCCTGGGACCCGGATCATACAATGATCCCGAGCAGACCACCTATCCAAACCAGACCGGGGATGTAAAGCTTGAAGCCAACATGGAGTATCGCTTCAGGCTCTTCTGGAAACTGGAGGCGGCCCTCTTTTTAGATGTGGGAAACATCTGGTCTCTCTCCAGCGAGGATGACAGGATTAGGCGCAGGTTTTGAATTTAACCGGTTTTACAAAGAGCTGGCCGTTGGAACAGGTATAGGAACCCGGGTTGTATTCAGCTTTTTCATATTCCGGTTCGACCTTGGGGTTCCCCTCCGCTCACCTTTTGCTATAGAAGGCGCCAACTGGCTGGTTGGAAATTCGGGTATATCAGGGGGTGACCTGACCTACAATCTTGCCATCGGTTATCCCTTCTGATCCTGTTGATTTAACCAATATTTATATTAATTTTGTGAGCTTATTTATATACAATCCAATTTAATAGATATAATCATGTCCAATAAGATTTCAGATGTTGTTAAACCTGGAGTCATCACAGGCGATGACCTTAGGAAAGTGCTTGAAATTGCCAAGCAGAATGAGTATGCCATCCCTGCGGTGAATGTGGTGGGAACCAATTCGGTGAACGCAATCATCGAATCAGCTAAGATTGTAAATTCACCAGTGATGATCCAGTTTTCCAATGGCGGAGCGATCTTTTTTGCCGGGAAAGGACTTTCCAATGCTAATGAGAAGGCTGCTATTGCAGGGGCAGTCAGCGGAGCCAAACATGTTCACGCCATGGCTGAAGCATATGGTGTCCCGGTGATCCTTCACACCGACCATGCTGCAAAGAAGCTGTTGCCCTGGATTGATGGTTTGCTCGAAGCCGGTGAGAAACATTTTAAAACTTATGGAAAACCGCTGTTCAGTTCACATATGCTGGACCTTTCTGAAGAACCTCTTGAGGAGAATATTGAGATCTGCAAAAAGTACCTTGCCCGCATGAGTAAAATCGGGATGACGCTGGAAATTGAACTGGGTTGCACCGGCGGTGAGGAGGATGGCGTGGATAATTCCGGCGTGGACAACTCCCTGCTCTATACACAGCCTGCAGATGTGGCATATGCTTACGTAGAGTTGTCAAAGGTGAGTCCAAACTTCACCATTGCTGCCTCATTTGGTAATGTACACGGAGTCTATAAGCCAGGTAATGTGAAACTTACTCCTAAAATCCTTGACAATTCCCAGAAGTATGTGGAAAAGAAGTTCGGACTTGGTAAAAAACCTTTGAATTTTGTATTCCATGGCGGCTCAGGATCCACTCAGGAGGAGATTCGTGAGGCCATCAGTTACGGCGTGATCAAAATGAACATAGATACCGATACTCAGTGGGCCTCGTGGGATGGCGTCCGGAAGTTTGAGGCCAAAAACCACAACTACCTGCAGGGTCAGATCGGGAATCCGGAAGGAGAAGACAAACCCAATAAGAAATATTACGATCCCAGGGTTTGGATGAGGGAATCCGAGAAGTCTTTGATCGAGCGAATGAAGATTGCCTTTGAGGACCTGAACTGCATAGACAGGCTTTAATTACCGGGGGGATGTTAAAGGGTGTTAGTGGAGAGAGGGATAGCTTTAGCAGTAAGTTTGGTGTGATTGCCGCTGCAGCGGGTTCTGCCATCGGACTGGGGAATATATGGAGATTCCCCTATGTGGCCGGTCAGAACGGGGGAGGGGCCTTCCTGCTCGTCTACCTGCTTTTTGTGGCTGCCATTGGAATTCCGGTAATGATGTCGGAATTTGTGATTGGACGCTCTGCCCAACTCAATCCCGTTGGCGCATTTAAAAAAATAGCTCCCGGTAAAAAATGGTATCTCATTGGATTACTGGGAGTTGTTTCCGCCTTTATTATTCTTGCATTTTATACGGTAGTGGCCGGCTGGACACTGGAATACCTGGTTCAGTCGGTGAAGTGGATGATCCTTTATGATCAGATCGGATTCCGGGATATGGATGCTGAGGCTGCCCGGTTTTTTTTCACCAACCATTTTGAATCCTTCAAATCGGGGATCTGGCGCCCGGTCATCTGGTTTGTCCTAATGATGTTCTTTACCGGATACATTGTGATTTCCGGGGTAAAGAACGGGATCGAAAAGTATAGCAAAATCCTGATGCCCCTTCTGCTGTTAATCTTGCTGATCCTGGTGATCAGGTCCCTCACTCTCGAGGGGGCCAGGGAGGGTGTGATGTTCCTTTTTAAACCCGATTTTTCCATCATTCGTGAGGCCCCCTTGAAAATCATCGGAGAGGCACTGGGACAGGCTTTTTTCTCACTCTCGATCGGTATGGGGACCCTGATCACTTATGGTTCCTATATCGGCAGAAAGGAGAGCCTGGCCAATACCGCAGTAAGTGTGGCTTTGGCAGATACAGTAGTTGCAGTGGTGGCAGGCCTCGCCATTTTCCCTGCCGTGTTTGCATTTGGAATCAGTCCTGACAGTGGTCCCGACCTGGTCTACATCACCCTTCCTGTGATCTTTCAGAATATGTCCGGCGGACTCATCTGGGCCTTTATGTTTTTCCTGTTGCTTTGCTTTGCAGCACTCACCTCTACAATCTCGGTGCTGGAGGTCATCGTGGCCTATTTCTCGGAGCAGTTGTCCATGACCCGGAAAAAGGCGACCATTCTGGCCATGGTCTCAGTGGGTTTCCTTGGGATTCTCTGCACCGTTTCCGGCGATTTATTCGGGCTGTTCAATGCATCCCCCGATCTGATGCTTCCACTGGGAGGTTTCTTCATTGTTATTTTTATCGGCTGGTTCCTCTCAAAGGATATTACCAAGGGTGAACTCTCCAGTGACGGGAGGTATAAAACCGGGTATTCAAGGCTTTTCATGTTCCTGGTGAAATTTGTTGCCCCCCTGGCCATCGCACTTCTTTTTGTTCTGGGTGTTTACAGCCGTGTAATTACCCTCTTCCCTTAGACCGATCATTCTCCTTCCGGTCCATTAACCGGTAAATGATCAGGAAAATATTACGAGAATATTACCTTTTGTCACGGGGTGAACAACGGGCTATGGTGTTGCTTTCCATGCTGGTGATCCTGACCCTGGGAATCAGGGTGGCAGTAGGGGTACTCCCTGCCCGGGAACCAGCCGGTGTTGAACAGTTCCAGGAGGAGGCCATGGCACTTCTTTCCAGAATTGCCGATTCAGACAGCCTGAACCGGGTCTCTGTGCAATATGGCACTTCCGAAAGAGTATTGTCAACCCCAACACAGGGATATTCCCATCGGCAGGGGGAGTCCCGCCAGGAGATTTCCCCTGTGAATATCAATTTGGCTGATTCGGTAACCTTACTGACGCTTCCGGGCATCGGCCCTGTATTTGCGGGCCGGATTGTCAAATACAGGCGTTTGCTGGGCGGTTATTGCAGGATTGCACAACTTTCAGAAATTTACGGAATGAGCCAGGAAACGATGGAGGTCATCACTCCTTTACTGCTCCTTGACACCGCAGGGCTGGAGAAACTTCCTTTAAACAGATGCAGCTTCAGTCAGTTACTCAAACATCCTTATCTGGAGTATGAGGATGTAAAAACCCTGGTTCAATACATTGATTCAGAGGGAAGGATAGGTTCGCACGCTGAGATCCGGGAAAACGGGTTACTTGCTGACTCCACACTGGAGAAAATTGCACCCTACCTGGACTTTTCATATGATTAAAAAATGCACCCGCTATTTATTGTATTGCTAAGATTTTTTACCTATTTTTATAGATAATGAGAAAAAGTTTGACAGAATTCCGGTATTCATATATAGCCATCATCATGTTGCCAGTTTCAGTCGGGTTAAAAAATCGAATGTTTTTGTTGAATATTAGATCAGGATTTTCTACATTTGCGGCTCGAAATTAAAACCAGATTGAAATGATTGTAATTCCCATTAAAGAGGGTGAGAATATTGAAAGGTCGTTGAAGAAGTTCAAGCGCAAGTTTGAGAAAACCGGTGTGGTAAAGGAACTGAGAGCCCGTCAGGCGTTCATCAAACCGTCGGTTGTTAAGCGCCAGCAGAAACTCAAGGCCGTTTATATTCAGCAACTGCAGCAGGAGGAGGAGTAGTTTTCCGGGGTTTTGGCAGATGTTGAAATGCTGCCCATGACCACGACAGAAGAGTTTTTGAAATATCTGCAGGCTGAGAGGAGGTATGCAAAGCATACCGTCATAGCTTACAATACTGTATTGAATCAATTCCATGCTTTCTGCCAGGAAAACGGCAAGGAGGGCATGGATTTGCATTTTAGGACCATTCGTTCCTGGGTGGTCTTTCAAATGGATTCAGGGATCTCTCCGCGAACTGTCAACAAGAAACTTGCGGCCCTGAGTACTTACTGCAAATACCTGATCCGGAAAGGCCTGCTGTTGTCCAATCCGGTGGAGCGTGTGCTGAAGCCAAAGATGAGCAAGAGGAATCCTGTTTTTGTGGAACAACGTAATATGGAGAGCCTTTTGGATCAATATGATTTCGGACATGACTTCGAGGGTGTGCGGAACAGGCTGATTATAGACCTGTTTTATCAGACCGGAATGCGACGGAGTGAACTCCTCGGTCTGAACACCGGAAGTGTGGATTCAAAAGTCAAAAATCTTAAAGTCACAGGAAAGAGAAATAAGGAGCGTTTGATCCCGATCAATGATGCACTTTCACAGTCCATCGGGCAATACCTTCTCCTCAGGGACGGGGTGGTCACCGATCCGAACGTGGTTGCGCTTTTTGTTACTTCTTCCGGAGCTCCGGCGTACGAGTCGCTGATTTACAGGATAGTCCGAAAATACCTTGCCCTGGTCACCACCGTGGATAAGAAAAGTCCGCATGTGTTGAGGCATACCTTTGCAACGCACATGCTGAATGACGGTGCCGACCTGAATGCCATAAAAGAATTACTGGGTCACGCGAACCTTTCCGCTACCCAGGTGTATACACATAATACGTTTGAGAAGTTAAAGTCTATTTATAATCAGGCCCATCCCAGGGCCGAAAAATAAGGAGGTTCCTATGGATATAAAGATGCATTCAATTCGCTTCGATGCCGATCAGAAGTTGTTGTCGTTTATTGACACGAAGATCAAAAAGCTGCCCACCGTGTATGATGATATTATGGGCGCAGAGGTTTTCCTGAGACTGGCCAATGATGAGGACCGGGAAAACAAACTGGTTGAGATCAAACTTGATGTAAAAGGACAGACCGTTTTTGCCAAGAAGCAATGTAAAACATTTGAAGAGGCGACAGACCTTTCTATTGTTGCTTTGAAGAAGCAGCTTGTCAAACGAAAGACAAAAATCAGGAAGAAATAACCATGTAAATACCAATAAAAAAGGCTGCTCCGGCAGCTTTTTTTATGCCTTCTAAAAAAGAGGGAGTTATTTTTGTGATCTAATAAAAATATTCATACATTTGCGAACCGATTTTGGAGGGTATTTTTCATTGACGTTATTGACATGCCGATGTAGCTCAGTTGGTCAGAGCAGCTGATTTGTAATCAGCAGGTCGCGGGTTCGAATCCCCCCATCGGCTCTGATCTTTTTAACAGAAGTACTTTGCTTATTGATAATATGGGGAGATACCAAAGTGGCCAACTGGGGCAGACTGTAAATCTGCTGTCGTACGACTTCGGAGGTTCGAATCCTTCTCTCCCCACTACTCTCTCAAGAGTTACCAGGCGGGAATAGCTCAGTTGGTAGAGCACGACCCTTCCAAGGTCGGGGTCGCGAGTTCGAGCCTCGTTTCCCGCTCAAAACCTTGAGTAAGCCGATGTAGCTCAGGGGTAGAGCGCTTCCTTGGTAAGGAAGAGGTCCTGGGTTCAATTCCCAGCATTGGCTCTGATAAATTAGAAAGTGATTAAATAAACAATTATCAAATTAATTAAATTAAGTTATGGCTAAGGAAAAATTTGATAGGTCCAAACCGCACGTCAATGTGGGTACAATTGGTCACGTTGACCACGGTAAAACCACTCTGACTGCTGCTATTACAATGGTCCTTGCAAAAAAGGGTCTCTCAGAAATCAGGGATTTTGACTCCATTGACAATGCTCCGGAAGAGAAGGAGCGCGGTATCACTATTAATACTGCCCACGTTGAATATTCGACAGCAACCCGCCACTATGCGCACGTTGACTGTCCGGGACACGCCGACTATGTGAAGAACATGGTAACAGGTGCTGCCCAGATGGACGGTGCCATTATTGTGGTTGCCGGAACCGACGGTCCGATGCCCCAGACCAGGGAGCACATCCTTCTGGCCCGCCAGGTAAACGTTCCCAAGATTGTTGTTTTCCTGAACAAGGTTGATATGGTTGATGATCCGGAGATTCTTGAGCTTGTTGAAATGGAAATCCGGGAATTACTCGATTTTTATGAGTTCGACGGTGACAATGCTCCTGTGATTCACGGTTCCGCCCTGGGAGCGATGAACGGTGAACCAAAGTGGGAAGAAAAAATAATGGAGCTTATGGATGCTGTGGATACATACATCCCCATTCCTCCCCGTGAAAATGAAAAGCCGTTCCTGATGCCTGTTGAAGATGTTTTCTCAATCACAGGTCGTGGTACTGTTGCAACAGGCCGGATCGAAACAGGCGTAGTAAACACTGGTGATGAGATGAACCTGATCGGTCTGGGTGCCGAAAGTCGCAAGACGGTTGTAACCGGTGTGGAGATGTTCCGCAAGATCCTTGACAGGGGTGAAGCTGGTGACAACGTAGGTCTGTTACTTCGTGGAGTTGATAAGAAGGAGATCAAAAGGGGAATGGTAATTGCCAAACCCGGTTCGATTACTCCCCATACTGAATTTATAGCCCAGGTTTACGTTCTTAAGAAAGAGGAGGGTGGACGCCATACTCCTTTCCATAACAAATATCGTCCACAGTTTTATCTGCGTACCCTGGATATTACCGGAGAGATTACTCTTCCCGAAGGAACCGAGATGGTAATGCCCGGTGATGATGTGGAGATTAAAGTAAAACTGATCTACCCTGTAGCCATTAACGTAGGTCTTCGTTTCGCAATTCGTGAAGGTGGACGTACGGTTGGTGCTGGTCAGGTTATTAAGATCAACGATTAGGATTTAGCAACTTAATTTATAGAGAGTACGGGTCTGTGATGGACCCGGCTTCTCTATTTAAACGCTTTAGGTACACGGGTGTAGCTCAGTTGGTAGAGCACTGGTCTCCAAAACCAGGTGTCGGGCGTTCGAGTCGCTCCTCCCGTGCAAATTTGATCCGAAATGAAACGAATATTTAATTATCTGAGGGAATCCTACAACGAACTGGCACACAAGGTAACCTGGCCCTCATGGAAAGAGTTGCAGAGCAGTGCCCTGGTTGTAATGGTGGCATCTCTGATCTTTGCCATGATCGTTTTCGCGATGGATGTTACTTTTCAGAAGATTCTGGAAGGCATCTATAAATTGGTATAATCCATGAGCAATATGGAAAAGAAGTGGTACGTTCTCAGAGCCATTGGTGGTAAGGAGAAGAAGGCCAAAGAATATATTGAAAGTGAAATCAGCAGGTTGAACCTGCAGGATTCAATTGCGCAGGTATTGATCCCCACTGAAAAGGTTTACCAGATCAGAAATGGGAAAAAGATCAGCAAGGAGCGCAACTATTTTCCCGGTTATGTGTTAATTGAAGCGTCACTTACCGGCGAAATCCCACATATTCTCAGAAACATTCCTAACATCATTGGTTTCCTGGGATCTGAAGGAGACCAGTTACCAACACCTTTGCGCCTGACAGAGGTAAACAGGATTCTCGGGAAGGTGGATGAACTGTCAGCAAGTGACGAGGAGATCACAGTTCCATTCTTTGTAGGTGAATCTGTGAAGGTGATTGATGGTCCGTTCAACAGTTTTACCGGGATTATCGAAGAGGTGAATGATGAAAAGAAGAAGCTCAAGGTAATGGTGAAAATTTTTGGTCGCAAGACCCCGCTTGAACTGAGCTTTATGCAAGTTGAGAAAGAAGGGTAATAGTGCTCAGTACACAGTGCTCAGTGCGCAGTATAAATGAAAGAGTTTTTAAAAAATTACAATTTCCAGGCAATGATATGTCCCAAGAATGCTTCCTGTATGGTTGTCAGCGGATGTTGTAAGCGGTAAGTATATAAACTATAAATTAGAAATGGCAAAAGAAGTAGAAGCCTTAATAAAGTTGCAAATCAGGGGAGGTGCTGCTAATCCATCCCCTCCCGTGGGACCTGCATTGGGTTCCAAGGGTGTCAACATCATGGAGTTCTGCAAGCAGTTTAATGGCAGAACCCAGGAGCAGGCCGGGAAGTTATTGCCAGTGATCATTACCGTCTATGGCGATAAATCGTTTGATTTTATCGTAAAGACACCCCCAGTGGCAGTTCAACTGCTGGAGTTGGCCAAACTCAAGAAAGGTTCGGCCGAGCCAAACAGGGTGAAGGTATCAAGTGTAACCTGGGAACAGGTTCGCCAGATTGCTGTGGCAAAAATGCCCGACCTGAACGCGTTTACCGTGGAGTCTGCTATGAAAATGGTTGCTGGTACCGCAAGGAGTATGGGAATCACCGTAAAAGGGGAATTCCCGTCTAACAATTAATTCGTTTTAAAGATGAGTAAACTTACTAAAAACAGGAAGTTAGCTTTAGAGAAGTTAGACAAAGACAAACTATATACCATAAGTGAAGCTGCTGTAGTTGTGAAGGAGATGACCAGTACCAAATTTGATTCATCGGTTGATATCGATGTTCGGTTGGGTGTTGATCCGAGGAAAGCTAATCAAATGGTTCGTGGCGTCGTAACCCTTCCGCATGGAACGGGAAAGGATGTCAAAGTGCTTGTTTTGTGTACTCCGGATAAAGAGGATGAGGCAAAAGAGGCAGGAGCTGATTGGGTTGGATTGGATACCTATATTGAGAAGATCGAAAAAGGTTGGACCGATATGGATGTCATTATCACCATGCCTCCTGTCATGGCTAAAATGGGAAAACTTGGCCGTGTGCTGGGACCCAGGGGCCTGATGCCTAACCCTAAGAGTGGTACAGTGACTATGGAAATCGGAAAAGCCGTCAGGGATGTGAAGATGGGGAAAATCGATTTCAAAGTAGACAAATACGGTATCGTCCATACCTCTGTTGGTAAGGTATCCTTTACATCAGAAAAGATTACTGAAAATGCCCGTGAATTCATAAACACGATCATTAAGCTGAAACCTTCTTCTGCAAAGGGAACCTATGTCAAGAGTATCTATCTGTCCAGCACCATGAGTCCTGGAGTCAAGGTAGATCCTAAAGCTATAGAAGAATAATAATCGCTAAAGAGTCTCAACATAATGAGAAGAGAAGAAAAGGATGTAATCATTGAGGATCTGACGCAACGTTTGAACGAAGCCAAGCATTTCTACCTCACCGATATTTCTTCGCTGAACGCGGAGGAAACATCAAAACTGAGAAGGAAGTGTTTTGAGAAGGAGATCAATCTGCTGGTCGTCAAGAATACATTACTCCGTAAAGCAATGGAGAAGGCAGAGGGCGATTTTGATGATCTGTACGATGTATTGAAAGATTCAACCTCCATCATGTTCTGTGAGACAGGGAGCATCCCTGCCAAACTGATCAAGGAGTTTAGAAAAACAATGGAAAAGCCGGTTCTTAAAGGCGCTTTCGTTGAAGAATCGATCTATATCGGCGATGATCAACTGGATGCACTCACCAATATCAAGAACAAAGAGGAGCTGCTGGGAGACCTGCTTATGCTGCTTCAGTCACCGGCCAGAAACCTGGTGTCTGCGCTGGCATCGAGCGGATCAAAACTGGCTGGCGCTTTGAAAACATTATCAGAAAAGGAAAACTAACACATTAAAAATTCAATAAAAATGGCTGACGTTAAAAAAATTGCTGATCAGTTGGTCGGACTGACCGTCAAAGAAGTAAATGAACTGCTTGTAGTACTTAAAGAAGAGCATGGTATCGAACCTGCAGCTGCAGCGGTTGCCGTAGCAGGTCCTGCCGCTGGCGGTGACGCTGCTGTGGCTGCTGAGAAGACCGAGTTTAGTGTGATCCTGAAAGCTCCGGGTGGAGCCAAGCTGCAGATTGTGAAGCTTGTGAAGGAACTCACAGGACTCGGACTGAAAGAGGCAAAAGCTTTGGTTGATTCTGCGCCTGCACCCGTTAAGGAAGGTGTGAGCAAGGATGAAGCTGAATCTCTCAAATCCCAATTAGAAGAAGCCGGAGCAGAAGTTGAGCTTAAATAGGGCAGTCGCATTATCCACTTACAGGTTTAGATCCCCCTTCAATAGGGGATCTAAGCCTTTTTGCACTTATATGTTCAAACCTTAATCCACGGATTATAAAGCGATGTCAATGCCAGTTAAAAATCAAGACCGAATCAGTTTTGCTTCCATTAAAAATCAGTTGGAATATCCTGATTTTCTGGAGGTTCAGTTAAAGTCATTTCATGATTTCTTCCAGATGGAGACCACACCTGAGAACAGGAAAAATGAGGGTCTCTACCAGGTATTTCATGATAATTTCCCTATAACCGATACCCGGAACAATTTTGTTCTGGAGTTCCTGGATTATACAATTGATCCGCCCAGGTACTCCATCGATGAGTGTGTTGAAAGGGGACTTACCTTCAGCGTTCCATTGAAAGCAAAGTTAAAATTGTACTGTACCGATCCCGAACACGAGGATTTTGATACCGTCATCCAGGATGTCTATCTGGGCACTGTTCCCTATATGACTGAAAGGGGCGTGTTCATTATAAACGGGGCCGAAAGGGTAGTCGTTTCCCAGTTGCACCGCTCGCCGGGAGTTTTCTTCGGACAGAGTGTTCATGCCAACGGAACCAAACTCTACTCTGCCAGGATTATCCCCTTCAAGGGATCATGGATCGAGTTTACAACCGACATCAACAATGTGATGTATGCTTACATCGATCGTAAGAAAAAATTACCTGTTACCACATTGCTCAGGGCCATCGGTTACGAGAGCGACAAGGATGTGCTGGAAATTTTCGGTTTGGCCGATGAGGTGAAAGTATCAAAAACAGGATTGAAAAAGCTGGTGGGCCGTAAACTCGCTGCGCGCGTTTTGAAGAGCTGGATTGAAGATTTCGTGGATGAAGATACCGGTGAGGTGGTCTCCATCGAACGGAACGAGGTTATCATTGATCGGGAGACCGTTCTTGAGAATGACCACATCGATGAGATCATCGATTCAGGTACCAAGACGATCCTGCTGCATAAAGAAATTGCAAATATCAATGACTTTGCCATTATCTACAACACCCTTCAGAAAGACCCGTGTAACTCCGAGAAGGAGGCAGTAATGCACATCTACAGGCAGCTGAGGAACGCCGAGCCACCGGATGAAACCACTGCCAGGGATGTAATTGATAAGCTCTTTTTCTCAGATAAACGCTACGATCTGGGTGAAGTTGGGCGTTACAGGCTCAATAAGAAATTACAGCTGGATACCGACACCGAGAACAGGGTTCTCACACGTGAGGACATTATTCAGATTATCAAGTACCTCATCGAACTGATTAACTCCAAAACCGATGTGGATGATATCGACCACCTGAGTAACCGGAGGGTTCGTACCGTGGGTGAGCAGTTGATGAATCAGTTCAGCGTTGGGCTGGCCAGGATGGCCCGTACCATTCGCGAGAGGATGAATGTTCGTGACAATGAAGTGTTTACACCAACGGATCTGATCAACTCCAAGACCCTGTCGTCTGTGATCAACTCTTTCTTTGGAACAAACCAGCTGTCGCAGTTCATGGATCAGACCAATCCCCTGGCAGAAATGACCCACAAACGCCGTATGTCGGCACTGGGACCAGGAGGTCTCTCCAGGGAGCGTGCAGGTTTTGAGGTTCGCGACGTTCACTATACGCACTATGGAAGGCTCTGTCCGATCGAGACCCCTGAAGGTCCCAACATCGGATTGATCTCCTCGCTCTGCGTTTTCGCGCGGATCAGTGATCTCGGATTTATCGAGACTCCATACAGAAAGACAGAGAACGGAAAGGTAGATCTTTCCAACAATGGCATTGTATACCTCAGTGCTGAAGAGGAAGAAGATAAACTGATTGCCCAGGCCAATGCCCCTTTGAATGAGGATGGTACCTTTAAGAATCCTAAGGTAAAGGCCCGGTACGAAGCTGATTACCCTCTGGCGGATAAATTAGATGTAGTACTGATGGACGTGGCACCGAACCAGATAGCCTCCATAGCTGCATCTCTGATACCTTTCCTGGAGCACGACGATGCGAACAGGGCCCTGATGGGATCCAATATGATGCGGCAGGCAGTACCGCTGGTTTATCCCGAAGCCCCCATCGTGGGAACAGGGATTGAAATGAATGTGGTTCGGGACTCCAGGTTGCAGATCAGGGCAGAGGAGACAGGTGTGGTGGAGTTTGTGGATGCAAATGAAATTGTAGTGCGGTATGACCGCAGTGAAGATGAGAGGTTTGTTCGGTTTGACGATGATGTGAAGCGTTATAAACTTCCGAAATTCCGCAAAACCAACCAGAACACCTGTGTGAACCTGACGCCCATTGTAAGAAAGAATCAGAAACTCAAAAAGGGTGATATTCTGACACAGGGCTATGCCACCCAGCAGGGTGAACTGGCTCTTGGAAGAAACCTGATGGTGGCCTTTATGCCCTGGAAGGGATATAATTTTGAGGATGCCATTGTGATTTCGGAGCGTCTCGTAAGGGAGGATGTTTTTACTTCCATTCACGTGGATGAGTACCTGCTTGAGGTGCGCGATACCAAGCGCGGACTGGAAGAGCTGACTTCCGATATTCCCAACGTCAGTGAAGAGGCAACCAAGAACCTGGATGAAAATGGTTTGATCCGGATCGGTGCCGAGGTTTCACCCGGCGACATCCTGATTGGAAAGATCACTCCCAAGGGCGAGTCGGATCCTTCCCCGGAAGAGAAATTGCTGCGGGCAATTTTTGGAGATAAGGCAGGCGATGTGAAGGATGCATCTCTGAAAGCCGGACCTTCTCTTTATGGTGTGGTCATCGATAAGAAGCTCTTCTCCCGAACGGTGAAGGAGCGGAAATCGAGACCTGCTACCAAGCAGATCCTTGAGAAGATCGATGATACCTATATCAGGGATATTGCAGATATAAAGACCCAGCTGGTCGATAAACTGTTCGAACTTGTCAATGGAAAGACTTCACAGGGAGTGAAAGATTTTCTCAATGTGGACATCATCCCCAAGGGAACCAAGTTTACACAGAAACAACTTCAGGAACTTGACTATTCGAGCGTAAATCCCCTCAGGTGGACCACCGATAAACACAAAAACGACCTGATCCGCGACCTGCTTCATAACTACGTGATCAAATTCAAGGAGATTGACGGACTCTATAAGAGGAAGAAACACAGTTTCACCAGTGGTGATGAGCTCCCCACTGGGATCATTCAGCTGGCCAAAGTATATGTGGCCAAGAAGCGGAAGATTACAGTGGGTGATAAGATGGCCGGTCGTCACGGAAACAAGGGAATTGTGGCCAAGATTGTTCGCTCGGAAGACATGCCTTTCCTGGAAGACGGGACCCCTGTTGACATTGTACTGAACCCACTGGGTGTTCCTTCCAGGATGAACCTGGGCCAGATCTACGAAACCGTACTCGGTTGGGCAGGTCTGAAGCTGGGGACCAAGTATGCATCCCCCATTTTTGACGGAGCAAAGATCGAGCAGATCAACGAGATCACCGATGAGGCTGGTATTCCCAGGTACGGGAAAACCTACCTCTATGATGGTGGTACCGGAGAGCGTTTCGACCAGCCAGCCACGGTGGGTGTGATCTATATGCTGAAACTGGGACACATGGTTGAGGATAAGATGCACGCAAGGAGTATTGGTCCCTATTCACTGATTACGCAACAACCACTGGGCGGTAAAGCCCAGTTTGGCGGACAGCGTTTTGGTGAGATGGAGGTCTGGGCCCTTGAAGCATTTGGCGCCGCTAACATCCTTCAGGAGATATTAACCGTTAAATCGGACGATGTCATTGGCCGGGCGAAAGCTTATGAAGCCATTGTGAAGGGTGAACCGATGCCAATGCCCGGTATACCCGAATCACTTAACGTACTGCTGCATGAACTGCGCGGACTCGGTCTGAGTGTGAACCTGGTATAATGATCCTGCTACCCGGGCTACGGCCTGTACAGAACAATTTTAAAAACGAATAAATTTAGATATATGTCATTCAGGAAAGACACCAAAGTAAAGAGCAGTAATTTTACAAAGATCTCCATTGGGCTGGCTTCTCCGGAAGAGATTCTGGAACGCTCCAGCGGAGAGGTCCTCAAGCCTGAAACAATCAATTACCGAACCTATAAACCCGAAAGGGATGGTCTTTTCTGTGAAAGGATCTTTGGCCCGGTAAAGGATTATGAATGCCATTGCGGAAAATACAAGCGGATCCGTTACAAGGGGATTGTATGTGACCGTTGTGGAGTTGAGGTGACTGAAAAAAAGGTACGCCGTGAAAGGATGGGTCACATATCCCTGGTGGTACCTGTGGCTCACATCTGGTATTTCAGGTCGTTGCCCAATAAAATAGGATACCTGCTGGGGCTTCCCACAAAAAAGCTGGATTCCATTATCTATTATGAAAGGTATGTGGTGATCAACCCGGGATTGAAACAGGCTGATGGAGTCAACTACCTGGATTTCCTTACCGAAGATGAATACCTTGATATCCTGGCCAGTCTTCCCAAGGAGAACCAGCTCCTGGAGGACGATCATCCGGATAAATTCATTGCAGGTATGGGTGCTGAAGGATTGCACCAGTTGCTCTCCAGGATCAATCTCGACGAGCTCTCCTATTCATTAAGGCACAAGGCCGGAACCGAAACCTCCCAGCAGAGAAAGAATGAGGCTTTGAAGCGCCTGCAGGTGGTTGAGGCTTTCCGTGCATCCAAAGGGATCAACCGTCCCGAGTGGATGATCGTCAGGGTGGTGCCGGTTATTCCGCCCGAGCTGCGGCCACTGGTTCCCCTGGATGGAGGCCGTTTTGCCACCTCCGATTTGAACGACCTCTACCGCAGGGTGATTATCAGGAACAACCGTCTGAAGAGGTTGATAGAGATCAAGGCTCCCGAGGTGATTCTCCGGAATGAAAAGCGGATGTTACAGGAAGCTGTGGACTCGCTGTTCGATAATTCAAGGAAGGCCAACTCGGTGAAGACCGATGCCAACCGTCCGCTGAAATCTCTTTCCGACAGTCTGAAAGGAAAACAGGGAAGGTTCCGCCAGAATCTCCTTGGTAAGAGGGTTGACTACTCCGCCCGTTCGGTGATTGTGGTTGGTCCCGAGCTTCAATTGCACGAGTGTGGTCTTCCCAAAGATATGGCAGCAGAGCTTTACAAACCATTTATCATCCGGAAACTGATTGAGCGTGGTATTGTGAAGACCGTAAAATCGGCCAAGAAAATTGTCGACCGGAAGGATCCGGTTGTCTGGGATATCCTTGAGAATGTACTGAAAGGGCACCCGGTGATGCTGAACCGGGCGCCGACCCTGCACAGGCTTGGTATCCAGGCGTTCCAGCCGAAACTTATTGAAGGGAAAGCCATACAGCTTCACCCCCTTGTTTGTACAGCGTTCAACGCAGACTTCGACGGTGACCAGATGGCTGTCCATCTTCCCCTGGGAAATGCTGCAGTTCTTGAGGCCCAGATTCTGATGCTGGCATCTCACAATATTCTGAACCCTGCCAACGGAGCCCCAATTACTGTTCCTTCCCAGGATATGGTACTTGGTCTGTACTACATCACCAAGGCAAAGCATAACATGGATGATGAGATCGTAAGGGGCGAAGGAATGACCTTTTATTCTTCCGAGGAGGTAATCATTGCTTACAACGAGAAGATCATAGATCTCCACGCTGTCATCAAGGTAAGGGTTCCAGTAATTGGCGGTAAAAAGGGTGAGACTAAAGTGATCGAAACCACAGTGGGGCGTGTTTTGTTCAATGAATTTGTGCCAAAGGAGATTGGTTTCATCAACGAACTTCTGACCAAGAAATCGCTGCGCGAAATCATTGGTCATGTTTTAAAGGTTACCGGAACCGCCAAGACCGCCAGGTTCCTTGACGATATCAAGAGCCTGGGATATGGCATGGCCTTCAAGGGAGGACTCTCTTTTAACCTGGATGATGTAATCATTCCCGCTGAAAAGGATATTTTCGTGAAGGACGGATATGCACAGGTGGATGAGGTGGTCGGAAGTTATAACATGGGTGTGATCACCAACAATGAGCGGTACAACCAGATCATTGATATCTGGACACATACCAATGCACGCCTGACCCAGACACTGATGAAGCAGCTGAGCTCTGACAAACAGGGATTCAATCCTGTTTATATGATGCTTGACTCGGGTGCGAGGGGCTCCAAGGAGCAGATCCGGCAGCTCTCCGGTATGAGGGGACTTATGGCCAAGCCTCAGAAGTCCGGTTCAACCGGTTCTGAAATTATTGAAAACCCGATCCTGTCCAACTTTAAGGAAGGATTGTCGGTACTTGAATACTTCATCTCCACCCACGGTGCGCGTAAAGGTCTCGCAGATACAGCTCTGAAGACTGCTGACGCCGGATACCTGACCCGCCGGCTGGTGGATGTTTCCCAGGATGTGATCATCCAGGAGCCCGACTGCGGTACTTTGCGCGGACTGGTTGCCTCGGCGATCAAGAAGAGTGAGGAGGTGGTTGAAACACTGTACGAAAGGATACTTGGACGTACAACGGTACATGATGTGTATCATCCGCTTACGGGGGATCTGATCATTGAATCGGGCGAGGAGATTACGGAGGACATCGCCAGGGTGATTGAAGATTCGCCCATCGAACAGCTGGAGATACGTTCGGTACTGACCTGTGAATCCAAAAAGGGTGTCTGTGCCAAGTGCTACGGACGTAACCTGGCCACAGGGAAGATGGTCCAGATGGGAGAGGCCACGGGCGTTATTGCGGCCCAATCCATCGGTGAACCCGGAACACAGCTTACACTGCGAACTTTCCACGTGGGTGGTACGGCATCGAACATCACTTCTCAGTCCAACGTGACCTCAAAGTACGATGGAATTGCCGAGATTGAGGAGCTGCGCATCGTTACTTCAACCGATCCTGAGACCGGTAAAAGTGCGGAGATTGTCATCGGTCGTCTGGCGGAACTGAGGGTAGTGGATGAAAACACTGGAATTGTATTAACAACCCATACGATTCCTTATGGTTCCAAGCTCTTTGTGAAAGATGGGGCCAAAGTTTCAAAAGGGGAGTTGATTTGCGAATGGGATCCTTATAATGCCTTGATCATTAGCGAAGTGGCCGGTAAGGTTAGTTTTGATAACGTGATTGAGGGGATCACCTTCCGTGAGGAGTCTGATGAACAGACCGGCTTCAAGGAAAAGGTGATCATCGAGAGCAGGGACCGTACCAAGAACCCGCTCATCTCGGTCATTGACAATAAAGCTGAATTGGTTAAAAACTACAACCTGCCCGTGGGTGCGCACATCGCGGTAAGCGAGGGCGATAAAGTGAGGGCCGGTGAGATACTTGTGAAAATCCCCAGGGCTGTTGGTAAGTCCGGTGACATCACAGGTGGTCTGCCCAGGGTAACCGAGCTGTTTGAGGCAAGGAACCCCTCCAATCCTGCTGTGGTATCTGAGATTGACGGTGAAGTTGAATTCGGGAAGATCAAACGTGGTAACCGTGAAATCATCATCACCTCCAAGGCAGGGGAAGTCAAGAAGTACCTGGTTCCGCTTTCCAAGCAGATCCTTGTACAGGAGAACGACTACGTGAGGGCGGGAGTACCCCTTTCAGACGGAGCCATCACCCCGGCCGATATCCTGGCCATCAAAGGACCTACCAAGGTACAGGAGTATATCGTAAACGAGGTTCAGGAGGTTTACAGGATGCAGGGTGTGAAAATCAATGATAAGCACTTCGAGATCATTGTACGCCAGATGATGCGTAAAGTTGAGATCGTGGATCCGGGAGATACCAAATTCCTTGAGAAGCAGGTGGTTGATAAGTGGGAATTCATGAATGAGAATGACTGGATCTATGCCAAAAAGATCGTAGTTGAATCGGGTGATTCCCAGGATTACAAACCCGGCCAGATTATTACTGCCCGGAAACTGAGGGACGACAACTCTGTCCTGAAGCGGAAGGATTTGAGACTGATCGAAGCCAGGGATGCGGTTCCGGCAACCTCTTCACAGGTTCTCCAGGGAATCACCAAAGCAGCGTTGCAGACCAACAGCTTCATATCGGCGGCCTCTTTCCAGGAGACCACTAAAGTGCTCAATGAAGCAGCGATCTTTGGAAAGATTGATATCCTTGATGGTCTGAAGGAGAATGTGATTGTGGGTCACCAGATTCCGGCCGGTACCGGTTCGAGGATCTATGACAACCTGGTGGTCGGGTCAAGGGAGGAGTATGAAAAACTTGTTCCCGGAGCATCTGTGAGAACTTCCGAAGAGATCGAAGTGGTTGATTAACACGGTGATTAACAGCGCGTAATCATGGAAGAAAAAGCCAAGAAGAACCAGATCAATATCGAGTTGAAGGAAGATGTAGCCCAGGGTATCTATTCCAACCTGGCCATCATTACCCATTCGTCATCTGAATTTATACTTGATTTTGTAAGGGTGATGCCCGGGATTCCCAAGGCGGAGGTTAAGTCGAGGATCATCCTGACCCCCGAGCATGCCAAACGACTGCTCCATGCCCTCGGTGAGAACATCGAGAAGTATGAGAAGATGCACGGGCCCATCAAAAAGATAGACGGACCGGCAGGAATCACCGGAGGACCACTAATCCCGATGAACTTCGGGGGACCGGCCGGACAGGCTTAGAGATCGTTTATATCCTTAGTCAGCATATAAAAAGAGAGCCACCCTTGCCTTGTGCAGAGGTGGCTTTACTTGTAAATGATTGAAACTTCGTGCGTGGAGCCACCCTCTACCGTAAAAAACACATATTCCAATTCCCGGATTCTGTTCACACGATATTCGATTTCTTCACCATCAACCTGAACTCTTTTTACCTTTTTATCCGAAAAACCAAAGGGAACCAGGCAGGGTAATCCTTTCCTGTGGTGCAGGGATGATTTAACCGAAAAACCCAGTACATTATTCTTCCATCGGATATTGGAGAATGTTGCTTCATCTTTCATTTTAAGGAAACCGAGAAGCTCCAGGGCTGTCCAAACCGGGACATTGTTATCTTTTGCATACGCCAGCATATTCATCAGGGGTTCCTTCGAAAAGTAATACTCATTATTATGTGCTTTGATACTGACAATCGAGAAAATATCATTATGTAAACTTCTGTCAACAAGCCCCTTAAAGCAATTAAAAAAATCTTCAGCAGTACTGCCTTCATTGTATTGCTGATCGTAAACTGAATTAAATCGCTGGTAAACATTGATAGTCTTCCCATTATGGTCCGCATATTTCATCAGAAGACCGCTTCCGGTATAATTTCCCTGGTTATAACCTGGAGTACCAAGGTAGTTTTTGCCCTGACTTGAATGGATATCATAGTGTGCATAATTAGCGTCCATCTCAATCCCATGAAGTTCCTCAAGCCTTGCCTGGGCTCCAAAATCCTGATCTCCCTTTTCATTCTTACCGCACCAGACAAACCAATGATTTACATTCGTTTGCATAGAAAGATTGAACTTATTTTCGATTTCATCTTTCTTTTTCCGAATGGCATCATTCATACCATTCCATGAGGGATTCCCAGCTTCATGCGTATCGTCAGGATGCCCCGAAATTTCAAATCCTTTTTCAGTCCACTTTTCACTCCACTCCTTTGAGACTTTATCAACATCCTTTATGTAAATGGTCATCTTAGCGCCCATAGAATCAATATCGCGCAATTGTGGTTCAAAATCGAACTCGTCGTTATCCTCCCCATCATTATCCAGCACTGCAAGGCATTGCAAGGTGTCAGGAAAATACCACAGGCGGGGTAAAGGATTTATAACCTTGTTAAATTCCTGTATACAATTACTAAGTAAGGCCATTTGCTGATCTGCCTGGTTCATTGTATTTGCGAAAGTATCAACCCAGCCATCGGTAAAGAGATCCATCCCTCTGAGTCCCGGAATTCCATCCTTTTCCAATCCTGCAAACAATGGGTTTCCCTGACGCGTATATACTATGCTTTTAGGCAGATTATAGACAAAGGCCACAGCATGACCATTACCATACCTGTTTCTTACTACAGCCGGATAAACACTTTGATGGGTTTGATCTGTAAAAATATGAGCCAATACTGTGCCCGTATTTAAGGAATATAAATCTGCTGTTCCGTGAAATTGCATAATTCTGGCTGACAATCCCTTGCCTTCGGAATTATTCGAATTTATTTTCAGGTAAGCCTCCGAAATTGTATCACCTTCAGGAACAACACCGAAGAGCTCCGAAAGATTTAAATCCGGTCTGAAGGCAATTAAATTCCCACCTGATTTCACGTATTTTTCAATGATCTCAAGTTTACCTGGTTCTATTTTACATTCTGCTAATATTAAAATGTCGAATAGTTTCAGATAGGAATAAGTGATCCTTTGACTGCTAAGTGAATCGGACAGGAATTCATTGAAGCCTTCAGTTTTGAGTAATTCGGCAGTATAGGTTCCAAAATTAGAATCATCGGCTAATACAAGGATTGGAACATCTGCCTTTTTAGTAAAACATGAAGTGAACAGAAGGAACCCAAGCAAAAAAAATGAAATTCCCGGATGGTTAGTTTTCAGCTTCATCTGCAATTCGTAAATAGGCTTCACGGGCCAGTTGATATCGTTGCCGGACAAGATCCAAATCTTCCGTAAAGTATTGGCTCCATTCGTTTCCCGGAGAAGTTTTTGCAAGTAAGTGATCGATCCATTTTACAAAGTACATCGCGTCTGCTTTACTGGCCCTGACAGGCTTATCCTTAACTGTCACATAGATAGGGGCTGTGTGTGTCTGATGCCCGCCATCATCCATCCGGCGGGCACAAATCCAGCCACTTTCATTAATATCCTGTTCTAATGTAAGAATCACTGGCTCATCTGGATGCACAATCGCTAATTCAGAGGCAATTATTTTTCCATTATAAACCAATTCCAGTCTTCCCGAAAATGCTTCCGTTGCGCTCCATTTAACAGATATTGATACTTTCTCTTTACGGATAAATTTTATTTCATCCCCTGGTGTATATCCTTCATTTACTGTTAGTTCAAGAAACTCCCGATGGCCATTCCTGGAAACAACTGTTTTCCCATCCCTTATTCCTTCCACCCATTTTCTATAAGAAAAAGGTGCATCAACATTCACATAGGTTAATAGAGTGCCAAGTGATTCTCCGGAATTACAGGGGTAATCGGTTCCTGCACACAGGCCCATGCGGATTCCACAATTAAGCATCCTGTAATATGCATTTATTGTAGCGTCTGCATTGTAATTTCCATAATTTTCCGAGATGGAACCATACACGTCTTCTGAGAAAAAGTCACAGGTTCCGAGGATAGCTTCTACGGGATAATCTATTGGAATACAACAATTAAGTTCATTCTGAATGGTGTCGTTCAGGTATTCAGTATGGCAAAACCCGACAATGCCATTCTGGTTTCGTCCATATTCCAGGATTTTGTAAGGTGCTTCTTCCCAGATTTTGTGTGCCTCTGATAATCCCAATAATACAATATGACCTCCAAGTGCCTTGTGTTCAAAAGTTGTTCCGTATGGATCCCAGTGCCATTCTGCTTCGTAATGAATGATTCTGCCGGGCACTGAATACTCATGATTCTCCCCGTTTACTTTCAGCAAATCAGTCTCACTTGGTTTTACTTCGGCATCTCCCATATCGGCCAGTACGCTTATTACAGCAAGGTCATTCACCTCCATCATCTCAATAAACCTTTCTTCCGGAAGGATTCCTTCATCAGGACCTCCGCAATCTCGATGCACATGCATGTCACCGGCATACCAGCCGGGAGGTTCAGGTTTTATACGATCTGATACTCCTGTTTGAAATGCACTGGATTTTTCACGTAGCGTAAAGATTGTATTCGCAGGAATGATGGTTTTAAACGAATTTCCCGATATCTCTATATCACTTGCCTGGAATATGTTTCTCAGACTATCCGTGTAATACACTTCGAGACGATTCTGTGTTGACAAATTTGTAATATCTGCCTCTATTGCAACAGGTTCGGAACAGGGATTACATCCGGTAATCAGCAATCGGTTATCCGGATTCAGGAATGTATGCATCAAGAGGTTTTCATTACCCAGTTTTGTTGAAATCCTTACCGCCCCCGGCTTGATGAATTTAAAGAGCTGTCCGAATTCATAGAATTGCTTACGGGGAATCCAGCTCTGCTCTTCCTCATTAAACTCAAGCAAGGGGCGACCCTCATCCCTGATCCAAAAGACCCAGTCATTTGGCGCTTTATCCCCGTATCCGTTTCGGATGCCATGCTGATATACACAGTCAAACCCATCCCAGAAAATAAAGGCATTTGCATCATCATCCAGCTGTCCAAGGAGATTTTGAATTCCTGCAGTCTCAGTCACCCAGAATGACTGAACCGGATTCTCACTCCTTTCGACGATTCTTAAATAATTGGAAGCATCATTTCCATATTGATGTACTCCCCAGGTATAAATTTTGCTCATTAAGAAAGAATCCTGAACCATCTCCGCCATGCAGGCTCCGAATAAACTATCCCCTGCTGCGTCAGGGGCAATAAAACGAATATCACTCATATTGATGTCATCAAGCTTCAGCGCCAGTTTTTTCAGGACCCGTGCAAACTGCCTGGCATCATTCATATTTGGGCCTTCTCTGCCGTCCAGTTCTGTTTCGTTCATCGGTGAAACCAGTCTGAACCGGATTCCTGCATTGTTCCGGGCATAAAAGAGCAGTGCTGCAATGGTCTCTACAAATTCATCTTCCCTGGCTGGATCGACAGAGTAATTTGTCCCCATCCATCCGGGGGGAGCCCCCATAAAGCTTATAATCAGATTATCTGTAATGCCTCTGTGATTCAGATATTTCAATGTATTCCAAACACCTTTGAATTTAATATCCGCAAAGATCCTGTTGTAGTATTTCCAGTTGAAATGATCCGGGTCTTTATCATCATTCTCCGCCTCCCAGTCCATTTCTTCAATTACAACACGAAAAATAGCTGCATTGAGATTATCAATAAGCATATCAATAGCGGGTTCAACCAATTGGGTATTCTTATAAGATCCTTCTTCCCACCAGCTTGAATTTATATTCACACCAAAACCACTTATTTTTTGATGCCGTACGGAACCATCAATAATTACAGTGTTTGTTGGACCAATAATAGAAATCTCTCCACTTTTGCTTCTCCTGATTACTACTGAATAATCTCCATTACCCACCTCTTTTAAAGTGTAGCTGTCCGGAATTAAGGATTCACTGAGTTTAAGTTTTTCACCATTCAGAGTGATAAGTACAGGCAGATAATTCAGTCTGAGGTATTCTGTCCCATTTTCCCGGCAAGCACTATATTTTATACGATTAGCCTCATATTGAACCTGCCTGAGAATTCCCTCAGAATATAAAATATGATTCTCCCCGGGTGGTGCCCATTCCGGTATTCCTGCAAAAGCATGGTAAAACATTCTCGGACACTCTCCGTAACAATCCGACCACCAACTGTTAATCCCTTTGCTTACAGGGCTTTCATATGCTTTTCCTTCAATGTCATTGCAATAGGTGACCCAATTCAAAGAGCGAAAAGCTTTTTCTTTGTATGCATCGTCGCCCGAAAGGGCATACCACCTGGCGCACTGGGCAGCATAACGGGCAGTCTGGTAATCCATTTTATGATTAAAAAGATCCTGTTCCCCTACTATGTTAGCTCCCCACATTGTGGCAGGTTCCTCATCCACCGTCCTGAAAACAAAGTAATCTTCAGTCCATTTTATAAGTTTAGGAATATCATTTTTGTAATCAGGATTGAGTTCTGGAAAATCGAACATGGCAAGGGTCATATTGCTTGCACTCAGATTACTCTTATATGTATTGTCATCAAAGTGTGTATCGCTGTGACCATCAGTCCAATATCCAGTCTTCATGGGGTATTCGACTAAAAATGATTTTACCTTGGTTCTTATATCCTTATAGAGGGTGGTATCTCCGATCCCGTCTTTGATCAGTTTGTCAAAAAGCATATAGGCTCCTGTCCAATTGGCTCCGTACTGAGCACTTATTTCTCCTGTGCTCATGATCACACGATAGGGCCAAACTGATTTTTCAGCATTTCCGGTTCTTGCATTGGCGGCTAATACCATCCGCTACCTTCAGTGCTGCATCCAGGTATTTCCTGTCAGCAGTAAAGAGATATATTCTATAATAAGTCAGACCCATTTCTGCGGCATGATCGACCTGAATTTCATGAAGGACCAGCTTCCCTTCATTTGTAAATCCGCGGAATAAAGTATCACCTGCGTTCGTGGTTGTGTAAGGAAAATCCGGCCAGGCAAAGTCAGACGGACTGCTTCCATGTTCCAGATAGTAATCAGCCATATCCAGTACAATCTTCATTACGCTGCTGTCACCTGTATAGGCGTAGTAAAGCCTCGCATTTTCAAACCAATTGGGAAGTTTCTCACCCACATCGTTCATCCACATGTCCGGCTTCAATTCACCGCCACTATCCATAAAGGCACAATAGAAATAATACTGGGGATAATCTGATCTCGGTGGGGGAGGTGGAGAGAGCGGTACTTTAGTTTTTATAAAATCCCAACGCAGGTGAAGAAAATGATCATAGGCTCTTTCCTGTGGTGAGTACCATGGAAGAATCTTATTTTCCTCATCGAGAATTACTTGATGACCGCAAAAATATTCAGGCAATTTTATTTCTTGTGAATATCCACGAGATGTGAATATTAACAGAGAAAATAGTAGAAAAACAAATTGTTTCTTCATGAGTAGGGGAAGGATTTCAGATTCTTCTCGATAAAAACATTATAAACTCGTAAACCTTTATCTCCGCTGTCAATAATTAAACCTTTATCGAGAAGTGCTTTAACAGCGCGACTCATTGAACTGGGAGCGGATAGCCTGTATTTGGAAATAAAGGTATGGGAATAAGGTTCCAATACATGACCTTCCCGCGCAATTGCAGTCAAAAGCCTCCATTGTAATTCAGGAAGGAGATACTCCTGTTCCCGGGCCATAGATTTATGATTTTCCAGTATATCCGTCCATACAGCTTCGTAAATTGGGTAGTCGATGCGATCTCCGGACTCACTGTACACCCTGGACAGGACCATCTGGGTAAATCCGGTATGGCAATAAGTATCATTCAGGATCTGCTTAATAAGCAGGGGATCATAGGTTTTTTTGAATTTATCAAGGATGTGGAAGATTTCTTTTTCATATATATCCTGTTGAATCTCATGAAGTTCCATTAGTTGGGTTGATTGAAAAAATGGACGATTTGCATCCGCAAAGATTTCTCTCATCATGCTTTTGCGACTTCCGGAAAAGAGGAAAACGATATCCGGGAATTCCTGCATAAGTGTTCTAAGGGTTGCTTCGGCAAAATCCTCTTCGTACTGACCCACTTCCTGGAATTCATCAAAAGCAAGAACCACCTTTTTTTTGGATTCCGAAAGAAGTTTAAAAAGTTGGGGAATGCTCTTCAGGACACTGGAGGGTTCGCTAAGATTAAAGTTTACCTGGGGACCACCCGTGAGAGAGTCGAAGGAAAGAGACGCGCCAAGACTTCCCAGGATTTTACTAAGTCTGTTTTGGTGGAGGATCTTTTGCCCGTATAAAACCTCCGTCATTTTCTGCGCGAAGTGCACCAGGTTCCGGCTGGCAAAGAGGTCAACGAATACGGGTGCGTATTCATTTGGATCCAGTTGTGCAAAAACATGGTGTAAAAGCATGGTCTTCCCCAAACGTCTGTGGGAAAACAGGGTGATGTTACGCCCGGCGAGAATAGCCTCATTCAGCGCTTTGGTTTCGTTTTTCCTGTCGATGAAATACTCAGGACCGCGGTAAGCGTTGGTTTGAAATGGATTCATAACACATGTTTGCGTTACGCATTTAGAATCATAAATGTATTACATAAAAGCGAAATATGCAAATTATTATGTATGTATCACAAAAAAAAAGAAGGTGCGTCTTAGGGTGGCTTTTATATGAGATTGGAAAAACCAGCATTAAATCATTAAATTAAATATAATGATGGGATATACCCCCATAATGTATCTGTAGAGAAGTAAATTCCAATCATGGAAAGGGAATGAAAAAATAAAATCGGATTCCTGGCCCAAGAAGGTTACACCGTCCTGATGAAACCAGGAAGTTTGCAAATATGAACTGGAGAATTGCTTAGTTGAAGCAAAAGCTTTTGAGATGCAATCCAGGGTTTTGTTACCCTGAATATCAGGTTCAGACCTAAGATTTTAAGCGGATCTCGGAAGTGATTTCGATGACCTTCCTGTATACGGCGCTCACTCCGCAATACTGATCCTCGGAAAGGGATACGGCTTTCTGTATTTTATCAAGGGGCAGATTTTCTCCCTCCAGCTCATAGATCACATGCATTTTTGTAAAGTGCTTGGGATGTTCTTCGCTCAGTTCCCCTTCCACGGTCACGTTCAGGCTCTTAAACTCCACCCGCATTTTCTTCAGGATGGAGACCACGTCCATGGCGGTACATCCCCCCAGGGCTGCCAGCATTAAGGGCTTGGGACGGGGACCCCGATCCTGGCCACCAAATTCAGGTTTCGCATCCACGATGATCTTGTGCCCGTTGATTTCGGACTCAAAAGCCATGTTTTCGAGCCACATCGTGCTCACTATTTCTTTTTCCTTCATATTCAGCTGTTATTATTCAAACTCTTACAGATCCTGGACCAGGCAGATTTCCCTATGCCCTGATGTACTCGGCAGCAGCCAGGGAGGCGATGGTGCCGTCGGCCACCGCGGTGGTTACCTGCCGGTAGCGTTTAGCGATGCAGTCTCCTGCAGCAAAAACACCGGGGATACTGGTTTTCATCCCCTCATCGGTCACAATCTCTTTTCTCTCATTCAACTTCACAACTCCCTCCAGGTCACCGGTATTTGGAATGTATCCAATAAAGATGAAGACCCCGTCTACTTTCATGGAAGAACGTTTACCTGTCGGTAAATGTTCAATGGAGACCTCCTGAAGTGCACCCTCACCCGTAAAAGAGCGCAGTTCGGACTCCATGATGAATGCTATTTTCGGATTTGCCTTTGCCTGATCAATGGCATGTTGAAAGGCCTGGAAATGATCAAACTGGTGAACGATGGTCACTTTGGTCGCATACCTGGTTAGAACCACTGCCTCTTCCAGGGCTGAGTTTCCTCCTCCCACCACAATCACCTCCTTGCCGGTGAAAAAATCCCCGTCACAGGTAGCACAATAGGAGATCCCTTTTCCCTTGAATTCCTCTTCACCGGGCATTCCTACCGGACGAGGCCTGCCCCCGGGTGAGAGGATCACCGTCCTGGCACTGAATTCCCTGCCATCTTCCAATGCCAAGTGTTTGATCTCACCTTCAAGGTCATAGGATTTGATCTTCAGGTTGGATTTAATTTTGCAGCCAAAGGCTTTGGCCTGGTTTTTCATGGTATTGGCAAGCAGATACCCCCTGGTGGTTTCCACTCCCGGGTAATTGGCCACCTCTTCGGTGAGTACCATCTGTCCGCCGATGGCTCCCTCGTTAAGGATCAGGGTTGACAATCGTGCACGGGAGCTGTATATTCCGGCTGTAAGGCCGGCTGCACCCCCGCCCACGATGATCACATCGAATATCTCTTCGCCATTCATGGATGCACTTCCCTGATCAGGAACCGAAATGTTTATCAAGGATGGCAGTTACCTGCTGCATGTTCTGAATGCTGCTTGTTGCATGGGCTACTTTACCGTTCTTATAATACATTGTGAAGGGAAGTCCCATAAATCCACGGCAGGCCGGATTGTTCCGGATGATGCCTGCCTCGGGAGAGTCAAAGGCCATGGTTGCAAATTTCACATGGCTGAGCTCCTCTTCCAGCTCTTCCATGACTCCGTATACAGGAATACACATGGGCCCCATCCGGCCGCAGCATACCATGACATTCTCATTTTCACTGATGTATTTTTCCAGATCTGCAGCAGTTTCCAATTCGTGCAGGCTTGTGCTTAACATTTTCATATCGGTTGGTTTTAAATTTCAGGCAAAGATCCCCTTTCTCTTCGAATCTGCCGATGAAATAGGGGTGGGAGGTGACAGCTTTTTCCCTATTATTTTCCATGTTTTGGCTTATCTTTGCATGTGCCAAACAAGGACCATATTCCAGGAAAGCCGGGCAGGCAGGATGAACCGGATTGTTTTCAGCTCATTTCCAAGGAGGAGCTGGAGGCCCTCAGTGAGAACCGTACCCATGTGAGCTACCTGAAAGGCGAGATGCTTTTCAAGCAGGGCGCTTTTGCACCCCATGTGCTTTTTATTCAGTCGGGTCTTGCAAAGGTTTACCTACAGCTTGGTCCGAGGAAGGTTCAAAACCTATGGATTGCCCGAAGTGGAGATTTTCTGGCCTTCTCTTCCATGTTCGGGGAGAAGGTTTATCATTACTCGGCCATGGCCCTGAAAGATACTGAGGTTCTGATGATCGATAAGGAGAGCCTCAGGAATCTTCTGAAGACCAACTCCGAATTCGGATTCCGGATCACCTCAAAGAATTACCGGTCGGAGAATCACCTGATGGAGATCGTGGCAAGCCTCTCCTATAAGCAGATGAGGGGAAAACTTGCAGCGGCCCTGATCTACCTGACTTCCGAGCCATTTATCCACGAAGATGTCTTTAGTTATCTATCACGGCAGGATATTGCCGATTTCGCCTCCATTTCGGTGGAGAGTGTCATCAAATTCCTGAAAGAATTTGAGAAGGAGGGAATCATTGCACTGGAGAATAAGCATATCCATATCCTTGATCCCGGGCGCCTGAGCCATATTTCCGAAACCGGCTGAACCGGGCAGGATTACTGATTACTGAATTTAATTGTGAACGAAACCGTGGGAAAAGCAATCAGCCTTGAGCTGGTGGGTGCGTCGATTTCCCAGCTATCGTATTGGGGCGGGATACTGCCCGGAAAATTCACCACGTAGGTCAAACCCATTTGCCAGCTGATGAAATCCCGGTTTTTCGAAACAATCCTGATTCCCAGGATACCGTACCAGAATGTGTTTCGCTGGACGAATGTTTCACTTATATACTCGTAGTAATTGGGATCTGACATGTCATAGTAGGATGCGGTCCTGTTAATGTTCACACTCATCACGTAATTTTCGGTGAGCAGAAACATGTAGGGGGAGATGCGTGTCATGGCTGAAAAATTGCTTACCAGCGAGGAGGTTTTCCCTGTTAAATCGTTCTCATTTGTATAAAGATACCCGGCTCCCAGGGTGATGTTTCCGTCTCTCCCTCCTGTACTGAAAGCTCCGTAAGCAAGGTTGCCCAGAAAATCCGATCCCCAGGTACCTAACATCAGCAGGTCCCCCACAGCCAGGGCCGATTTCTTTCCGATGGGGATGGAGAGTTTGGGGGTGAAATAGAGTGGCAGACCTATCACTGTGGTTCCCATTCCCATGGAAAAATAGTCACTGAACCCATACTGGATGTCGTGGATCAGGAAGTAGACCGTATTGTAGTACAATTCACCCTTTTTAAGGTTGTATGCCGAAGGCGCAAAGAAATAGCGGGAGTCGTGTTCATTGGTTATGGTGCTGTCCTTTCGGGGAGCCGTAACTGCTGCCGGTGTTGCAGGAGGGGGCTCGCCGGGAGCCGCGACAAGATATTTTCCCGGTTCAGATATCATTTCCACGATGGCATAGGAGATAAGGATCCCCTGCTCCGGAAGGGGAGCGTTCACGATCCTGCTGCCCAGTTTTTTTTCACCCAGCAGTGTTTCATTGCAATCCCTGATTCTGATGACCAGGTCATCACCCGATTTCCGGAGTTCGCCGAAATAGTAGTCACAGCGTTTGCTGTAATCGACCATTTTTGAATAGGTGATTTTCTCCTCCAGAAGTCTCTGTCCGATCAGATCCTCCAGTTCCGGGATGAGAATACCGGTCCGGTCGTCGATTACCAATTTATCCTGGGCGCTGGCCAACAGTATGGAAATGAAGAGGGTGCAGAAGACAAGTATGGATCTGAACATGGAGATATTTTTACGTTTAAAAGTAAGACATATATGGTAAATTGCAAGTACATTTCATGCATCGCATATATATTGAGTTTAGATAACCGGAACGGTGTGGGGCGTTTTTAGAATTCTTTTATATTTGTCAGGATATTTAAAAATCTAGATATGCGTATTCTTGTTTGTATAAGCAATGTTCCGGATACCACCACCAAGGTCAGGTTTTCGAACGGCAACACTTCCATAGACGATAATGGGGTGCAATGGATCATCAACCCGTGGGATGAACTGGCGCTGACAAGGGCCATGGAGATCAGGGAGGGCGGATCCGGTGTGGTTTCAAAAGTAACGGTGATTACGGTCGGAGGGGCAGGGTCGGAACCCACCCTGAGGAAGGCCCTGGCTATTGGGGCTGATGATGCCATTCGTGTGGATGCAGCTGCGGGCGATGCCTATTATGTGGCATCCCAGATTGCATCGGTTGTGAAAAGCGGGGATTTTGGTGCAATTCTTTGCGGGATTGAATCCAGTGATTACAATGGTTCAGCCGTCGGCGGAATGTTGGCTGAAATTCTCAATATTCCTTCTGTTTCAGCTGTATCTTCTATAAGTTTTGAAGGCGGAGAGGCAGCAATCACCCGCGATATTGACGGAGGGAAAGAGGTGGTCACCGTTCCTGCGCCCTTTGTAGGAGTGGTTCAGAAGGGCATAGCCAAAGAACCCCGGATCGCCGCCATGCGCGGGATCATGATGGCCCGGCAGAAACCGCTCCAGGTGGTACCGGCTGTTGAAGCTGAAACGCTTACCCGGTACAGGGAGTTTGTTTTGCCCGAGCCAAAGGCTCCTTGCAAACTGATTGATGCCGGCAATGTGAGGGAGCTTGTGAACCTGTTACAAAATGAAGCCAAAGTACTGTAGTGCTCAGTACACAGTACACAGTGCACAGTGCACAGTGAACAGTACACAGTGCTCAGTGCTCAGTAAAATTCTGAAAATAATCAAACAACATTAGATATGTCAGTACTAGTATATACCGAAAACTGGGACGGGAAATTCAAAAAGCTCTCTCATGAACTTGTGTCGTATGCCGCTGCAGTGGCAAAAATGGCTGGTGGTAGTGTCACTGCACTCTCCATTGGGAATGTGGGCCAGGATGAGCTCTCTTCACTGGGTGCCTTCGGGGCATCTGTTGTCCTGAGTGCAGTGACTGCCCCCAAAGGACTGGATAACCAGGTTTACACAAATATTATTGCAGCTGCCATGCAGAAATCGGGTGCGAAAATCCTCGTAATGGCAAATAACAGTTCCGGGAAAGCAGTTGCTCCGAGGGTGTCGGCAAAGCTGAAAGCCGGGCTTGCTTCCGGTGTAACCGCCCTCCCCGAATCCCTCTCCCCCCTGGTGGTTCGAAAGAAGGTGTTCAGCGGCAAAGCTTTTGGAAAGGTGGAGATCACCTCCGGTACTGCTGTGCTTACGCTTGCCCAGAACTCATTTGGGGTGAAGGAGACCGGCGGCACGGCAAAGGTTGAGACCTTCGATCCGGGTGTGGATGTGGCGACTGCCAAAACGAACATTAAAGAGGTTCAGAAGATGGGGTGTAAACTGCTGCTTACCGACGCCGAGATCGTTGTTTCCGGCGGACGGGGCATGAAGTCGGGCGACAACTGGGGCCCCATCGAGGAACTGGCTGGCATACTAGGTGCTGCCACTGCCTGTTCCCGTCCCGTTTCAGATGAAGGGTGGCGTCCGCATGAGGAGCATACCGGTCAGACCGGAAAGATCATCGCGCCCAACCTCTATTTTGCATTTGGTATTTCCGGTGCCATCCAGCACCTGGCAGGGGTTAGCTCCGCCAAATGCATTGTGGCTGTCAATACCGATAAGGATGCCCCTATATTTGAGGCCGCTGATTACGGGATTGTGGGAGACGCGCAAAAGATACTTCCGCAACTGATTTCGGAAATTAAGGCTGCAAAAGGATGATGTCTCAAATCGTTTTCCTGGCCGTATTGCTGGTAACCTTTGGTGTATTTGCCTATACCACAAGGAAGTATATCGGATACTTTAAGATTACCAAAGGTAAATTTCCTGTAAGGCAGATTGGCCGGCGTTTCGGGGTGATGATGGAGGTGGCTTTCGGCCAGACCAAGATTTTCAGAAGACCTTTGCTTGGATTGTTGCATGCCCTTGTATTCTGGGGGTTTTGCGTGATCCTTATCGGCAGTGTGGAGATGGTGATCGACGGGCTGTTCGGAACCGACCGGGTTTTGTCTTTTCTCGGAGGCCTGTATAGCTTCATTGTGGCCTCCGGGGATATCTTTGCACTGATGATTGCTGTGGCTATCCTGGTATTCCTGTTCAGACGTGTTTTTTTGCATGTGAAGCGTTTTTCAGGGATCGAGATGAAGCATATCTCCCACCTGGATGCAAATATTGCACTTACGGTGATCTTTCTGCTGATGGTTTCCCTCCTGGGAATGAATACCTTTTACCTTCTGTCGGCAGGGCAGGCCGGACACGAAATTGTGGGCCTCTATCCGGTAAGCAATATTCTTGCCGGATGGATAGACGCGGGTGAAAGCAACCAGTTCTTTCATGATCTGAACTGGTGGATGCATATCCTGTTGATTTTTATGTTTGCCAACTACCTGCCCTATTCCAAGCATTTCCATGTATTTATGTCTGTTCCCAACGTATTCCTGAGCCGGCTCGAGCCCCTGGGTAAGCTGGATACCATGGAAAGTATCACGAAAGAGGTGAAGATCATGATGGATCCCAACCTGGCTTTCGCCTCTCCGCCTCAGGGTGGAGAGAACGCAGCAGAGGTTCCCGGGCGCTTCGGGATTCTGGATGTGGAGGATCTGACCTGGAAAAGTTATATGGATTCCCTGGCCTGTACCGAATGCGGCCGTTGTACTTCGGTTTGTCCGGCCAATATCACCGGCAAGAAACTCTCGCCCCGGAAGGTGGTTATGGACGTAAGGGCCAGGATGAGGGAGAAGGGGCCTGGGATACTGAAGAACGGGGCAGGTTACTCTGACAACAGATCGCTGATCCGTGACTTTGTGACAGAGGAGGAGCTCTGGGCCTGTACGCTGTGTAATGCATGTGCCCAGGAGTGCCCCATCAATATCAACCAGCCAGTCATGATCGTCGGAATGCGGCGGTACCTGGTCATGGAGGAGTCTGCCGCACCCGGTGAACTGAATTCCATTTTCTCAAACATTGAGAACAACGGTGCTCCCTGGCAGTTTTCACAGGATGACAGGATGGGTTGGGTTGAACCCGGAGTGGAGGTACCGGTGATGGCCGGTCTGTTTGCCAAAGGCGAAAAGCCCGAATACCTGCTCTGGGTGGGCAGTGCCGGGGCTTTTGATGACCGTTATAGGCGGGTTTCCCGTGCCATTGTTAAAATATTAAATTCCCTGGGAACCTCCTATGCGGTGCTTGGTACGGAGGAGTCCTCCAGCGGAGATGTGGCCCGCAGGGCAGGGAACGAAATGCTCTACCAGATGCAGGCGCTGATGAATATTGAAGTTTTTAAAGGATACGGGGTACAAAAGATCATCACCTGTGATCCGCATGCATACAACACCTTTAAAAATGAATACACCGACCTGGGTGGTCATTATGAGGTGATCCACCATTCGCAGTTCCTGCGTGACAGGATTGGCGATGGAACACTTTCCCTGCAAAAGGATTCCTTAAAAGGGAACAGGATCGTTTTTCATGATCCCTGTTACCTGGGCAGGGCCAACAAGGAGTATAAGGCACCCCGCCAGGTGCTGGATGCCTTCTCGTCCGGAAGAGTTGAAATGGGCAGGCATAAGAGTTTTGCCCTTTGCTGCGGGGCAGGTGGCGGCCAGATGTTTAAGGAGGCAGAGAAGGGTGATAAAGAGGTGTTTATCGAGCGGACCGAAGAGGCGCTGGCAACCGGTGCGGATATCATTGCCACGGCATGTCCCTATTGTATGGTGATGATGACCGATGGCATCAAATATAAGAACCAGGAGGAAAAAGTGAAGAACTACGATATTGCGGAACTGGTATCAATGGCAATTAAATAAAATACTAAACAATAGATTATGGAAGAGAAGAAATTGATAACCGGCGGTGAGTTTTTGGTAAAAGAGACTGATCTGGCCGATGTTTTTATTCCCGAGGAGTTCAACGAGGAACAACGCATGATCGGGGAGACCTGTAAGGATTTCCTTGAAACGGAAGTTTTTCCTGTTGCCAATCGCATTGACGCCCAGGAAGAGGGCCTGATGGCGGGCCTGCTGAAGAAATCGGGTGAACTCGGACTGTTGGGGATCACTGTTCCCGAGGAGTATAACGGGTTCGGACAGAACTTTATAACCACCATGTACTCCAGTGAGGTACTGGGTGCAGGTTACTCCTATGCCGTGGCTTACTCCTGTCATACCGGGATTGGTTCCCTTCCCATCCTTTATTACGGAAACGACGAGCAGCGTCAGAAATACAGCACCAGGCTGGCCACAGGCGAGATGCTCGGTGCCTATTGCCTGACAGAGCCCGGAGCAGGATCCGACGCAAACTCAGGGAAAACCAGGGCAGTGCTTTCAGAGGATGGAAAGCACTACATCCTGAACGGTCAGAAGATGTGGATCACCAACGGGGGTTTTGCCGATGTGATGACGGTATTTGCCAAAATTGACAATGACCGTGTCTTGAGTGCCTTCATCGTGGAGAGAGGCTTTGGGGGCATTACCTTCAATCCCGAAGAGAAGAAAATGGGTATTAAGGGATCCTCCACCCGCCAGATCTTCTTCAACGATGTGAAGGTTCCTGTAGAGAACCTGCTGGGCAAAAGGGGGGAAGGATTCAGGATCGCCCTGAATATTCTGCATATGGGTCGTATTAAGTTGGGAGCTAATGTAATAGGTTCAGCCAAGAAAGCTATCGATCAATCGGTTCAATATGCGAATGAGAGGAAGCAGTTTAATTGCCTGATCTCCCAGTTCGGGGCCATCAAGCACAAGCTCGCCGAGCAGGTAATCCGTACCTTTGCCACGGAGTGTTCAGTCTACAGGGCCAGTAAGGCAATGGATGATGCCATTAACTACAATGTGGCCCATGGGGATGATAAGGGACGCGATACCATGGAAACATTTGGCAATTTCGCAATTGAGGCTGCCGCCATGAAGGTATTTGGTTCCGAGTCGCTGGATTATGTGGTGGACGAAGGTGTTCAGATCCATGGAGGTATGGGCTTCTCGGCCGAGATGATGATCGACAAGGGTTACCGCGATTCCAGGATCAACCGGATTTTCGAGGGAACCAACGAGATCAACAGGCTCCTGCTGGTGGATGCGGTCCTGAAAAGGGGTGCCAAGGGTGTTCTTCCCATTATGGAGGAGGCTGCAAAGGCTTTTGAAGAGGTGAAAGCCTCCAATGGCAAAATGGCCACGCCCAAAGGATATTTTGAAGAGAAGGATCAGTATGTGGCCAATCTTAAAAAAGTGCCGCTGATGCTTATGAAAGCCGCTTCAGAAAAGTTTACCAGGACACTTGTTCTGGAGCAGGAGATTCTCAGTAATATCTCCGACTGCATCATCCAGGTCTATGTGGCCGAATCGGTGGTGCTTCGACTGAAAAAGATGGAAGCTCTGAAAGGTGAGTCATACAGCAGGATTTACCGTGAAATGGCTGATGTGTTTGTATATGATGCGGCCGCCCGTATCCGTAAATTTGCCCTTGATACGACCTACTCCTTTGCCTATGGGGAGGTAAGAGACCAGCTTGTGAAAGGAATTGATCTGTTTACGGCTGTGGCAGGTGTGAATGTGAAGGAAGCCCGAAGAAAGATTGCCGACAAATTGATTGAGGAGAATAAATATTGCTTCTAAAACGAAGGTCATCGAATCTTCAGGACCATATAAGATTGTTATTCTGGGTGCCGGGAATGTGGCTTTGCACATTTCCCGGCATCTTTATTTAGCAGGGCAGCAGGTTTCCTGCATCTGGTCGAGGAGCATTGATAAAGCGCGGCAGGTGGCAGCCGCTTCCGGGAGCGTGGCGGTTTTGGATGCTGACGAGGTTCCGGGTGATGCCGACTTCTACCTGGTGGCGGTTACCGACCAGGCCATTGCTGAAGTGGCATCCCTTTTTTCCGGGAGGAAAGGAATCTGGGTACATACGGCCGGAGCGGTTGGAATGGATCAGCTTTCCGGAAATTTTGAGAATTATGGTGTCCTTTACCCCCTCCAGACCCTGTCCTGGCACAGGCAGGTTTCAATGGATGATACCCCCTTCCTGGTGGAGGGGAGTTCCCGGGCTGTATTAATGAAAATACACGCCCTTGCATCCTCCATCACAGAAAGCGTTGTGGATATGGACTCGGCAGACCGGTTCACTGTGCACCTTGCAGCTGTTTTCGCCAACAACTTCTCCAATCACATGGTCACCATCGCCACACGGATCATCGAGGAAAACGGAGGTAGTTTTTCGATGCTGGAACCACTCATCCGTGAAACCTTTCTGAAGATGCGTGAAACTGGTCCGGCGGGTGCACAGACCGGTCCTGCAGTCCGCGGAGATGAGCAAACCATCAGGAAGCACCTTGAATTACTGAAGGGAAATCCCGATTGGCAGAAATTATATACTTTTATAAGCCGGGATATCGTACGATCCTGCAAATCAATCAATGATCCGAAAAGAGGAGATGACCAACTTTAAAGAGGGATTGAAGGCCATAAGGGCATTTGCTTTTGATGTGGATGGGGTCTTGAGCAGCCCAGAGGTTTATCTTCACCCGTCGGGTGAACTTATCAGAAGCATGAATACCAAGGACGGGTATGCGCTGCAATATGCTGTAAAAAGGGGATATCCCATTGCCATTATCACAGGAGGGAACTCCGAATCGGTAGGGACCCGGTTCAGGGATCTGGGGATTACAGACATTTACCTGGCATCCGCCAGCAAGGTAGAAGATTTCACAGATTTCCTGTTTAAATATGATCTTAAACCGGAGGAGGTTCTCTTCATGGGCGACGACCTGCCCGACTATGAAGTGATGAAGCGGGCCGGAGTCCCCTGTTGTCCGGCCGACGCTGTTGAAGAGATTAAATCGGCAGCACACTATATTTCCCCCTATGGCGGCGGAAAAGGTTGTGCCAGGGATGTGATCGAACAGGTTTTAAGGCTGCAAGGCCGGTGGATGGATGGAGAATCATTTTTGTGGTAAGCACCGGGAGATGATCAGAAACATTCGTTCCATATGCACTTTGGTAAGGTTTCCAAACCTGGTCATCATCGCTGCCACACAGTATGCCATGAGGTACCTGATCATGGAGCCCCTGTTGCCCGATTCGGATTTTCATCTCCAGTTCGGGGGAATTCAGTTTTTCCTTCTTGTGCTTTCCACTGTTTTTATTGCGGGAGGGGGCTATATCATTAATGACTATTTCGACACCAGGACTGATATGATCAATAAACCCGCCAGGGTGGTGGTGGGTGTGGAGGTGGGAAGGCGCCAGGCCATGATTCTTCACGCCATGCTCAACTTTATTGGGATTGGAATCGGGATATATCTTGCTTTTTATATTGACCTGCCGGCTCTTTCCCTGGTGTTTATGCTTGCAACCGGGCTCCTTTGGTTTTACTCCACCAGCTATAAGAGGCAGTTCCTGGTGGGGAACCTCTCCGTTTCATTTCTGACCGGTCTGGTTCCCATGATGGTGGTTCTTTTCGAGATTCCGCTGCTCAACAGGGCTTATGGATCAGAGATGTTACTCCACCACGTGAGTTTCAATTATCTGTTTGCATGGGTCGCAGGCTTCAGTTTTTTTGCTTTTCTATCCACACTGATCCGCGAACTGATTAAGGATGCAGAGGATTTTGAGGGAGATTCAGCTTACGGGATGAAGACGGTTCCAATTGTACTGGGCTCCGGGTGGACAAAAGCCATCGTGGTGGGGCTGATTTCTTTCACCCTTGCGGTCCTGATCTTCCTGCTGTTGAAATTTATACTCTTTTCGGTGAAGCCGGCCGACTTTTACTCCCTGATCTACTTCATCGTATTGCTGATTGCTCCTCTTGTTCTCCTTGCCATAAAAGTTATACTTGCAAAGAATAAACGCGATTATCACCGGGCCAGCACCCTCATCAAGCTGATCATGCTGTTTGGGATTCTCTATTCCGTGCTGGTGTTTTACCTGGTAAATTTCAAATATTAGCCGGTGCTGTCGGAGATTACTGCATACGAGATTCTGCTTGCCTCGGGTTCTCCAAGGAGGGCCGCACTGATGAATGAACTGGGGCTTCCCTTTAAGGTGGTGGAAACCCGACATACGAATGAAGTTTATCCGGAAGGAATGCAGGGAGGGGAAATTGCCAGGTTCCTGGCGGACCATAAATCGGATGCCTATACGGAATTATTATTGCAAAAGCAGATATTACTCACTGCAGATACCATCGTCTGGCTGGACGGAAAAGAGCTGGGGAAACCCCGCAGCAGGGAGGAAGCAATTGCGATGATCAACAGGTTGTCGGGGAGGACCCACCAGGTTTTCACCGGGGTCTGTTTAAGATCAGCTGACAGGCGATCCGGTTTTTACGTATCGACTGATGTAAGCTTTTCAAATCTTGAGACTGAGGAAATCGAATATTATGTAGATCAGTTCAAACCATTTGACAAAGCGGGAGCATACGGGATCCAGGAGTGGATCGGTCATATTGCCGTGGAAAGGATCAATGGCAGTTATTTTAATGTGATGGGTCTCCCGGTCCAGAAAATATACAGTGAACTGAAAAATTTTATTAGATGAAAAAGGCATTGTATTTACTCCTGCTGATTCTGATAAGCGGATCACAAAACCTGAGAGGCGAGGAGGGGATGTGGATCCCCTTGCTGATAGAAAAGTATCACATGGAGGAGATGCAGGAAGCTGGCTTAAAGCTCACGGCAGAGGATATCTACAGCATCAACCAGGCTTGCCTGAAAGATGCCATCGTAATTTTCGGCGGAGGCTGTACCGGTGAAATGATATCCGGTGAGGGCCTTCTGCTGACCAATCACCATTGCGGGGAAGGAGCCATCCAGTCGCACGGCTCAGTGGAGCATGACTACCTTAGCAATGGTTTCTGGGCCATGAGCAGGGAGGAAGAATTGCCTAACCGGGGACTGACTGCCACCTATCTCAGGTACATGCAGGATGTAACTCAAAAGGTATTTGACAGACTGGAGCAGGGAATGGACCCACAGGAGCGTCAGCAAAGGATCAACCAGAATATGGGAGCAATTATCCGGGAAGCAACAGGGGGAACTCATCTGGATGCAGATGTGGCATCGTTTTATTACGGAAATGCATATTACCTTTTTGTCTACGAAAAATTCACTGATGTACGCCTGGTGGGAGCACCCCCGTCGTCGATCGGTAATTTTGGGGGTGACACGGATAACTGGATCTGGCCCCGTCATACAGGCGATTTCTCCCTCTTCAGGGTATACGCCAACAAGGATAATCAGCCTGCCGATTACAGCCCGGACAATGAGCCCTATAAACCCCTAAGGCACCTGGAGGTGAACCTGGGAGGCATCCGGGATGGAGATTTCACAATGATCCTTGGCTATCCTGCCTCAACAACCCAATACCTTCACTCGGATGTGGTTCGGTATATGCTTGAATCCAGTTTGCCTTTAATGATTGGCTTAAGGACCACCCGGCTTGAGATCATGGATGCCTATATGCGTATTTCGGATGAAGTCAGGATTCAATATGCGCATAAATACCGAAGGGTCAGCAATGCATGGAAGAAGTGGCAGGGGATGATCCTTGGACTGGAGCGAAACAAGGCGGTGCAGCATAAGGTGGAAGAAGAGTCAGCTTTCCAGCTCTGGGTGGATCAGGATGGTGAGCGTATCATGAAATACGGAGATCTGCTTGCGAAATTCAGGGTCCTCAATCGTGAAATGGACGCCTATTCCCTCTCCGTGGATTTGTACAATGAATCAGTAATGGCGATTGAACTGTTCACCCAGCTCAGTAGGGTCAGGCAAATGATGGTCCGGGGTGCTGCCCGGGAATCGATTGAACTTGAGATGGAGCAGTTCTTCAAGGATTTTTATCTGCCAGTTGACAGGGATATTTTTACTGCAATGATGAAGGCCTATCAAAATCAGATGCCGGTGGAATACCATCCGGCATTTTTCGAAAGGCTTGCAAAAAAGCACGGGGGTGATTTCGGCCTGTTTGCAGAGAAGATATATGCTGAAACACTTTTTAGTGACAGGAAACGATGCCAGGAACTTTTGGATATTTACACCAGGGATTCCAAAAAGGCAGTTGCCCTGGTGGAGGAGGATCCCATGACCGTCTGTCTTGAAGAGTTCAATACTATTTATAAGACCCATTTCATAGATCAGCACAGGCAGCTCGACTGGGAAGAAGAGGAACTCTACCGGACTTACATGGCCGGCCTGCTTGAGATGGCTGATGATGAACCTCTTTACCCGGATGCCAACCAGACCATGAGACTTAGCTACGGAAGCGTAAAGGGCTACCGGCCCAGGGACGGAGTGGAATATTTTTCCACAACTACACTAAAGGGAATGATTGAGAAAAGCAGGGAGGGTCATGCCGATTATATGATTCCTGATAAGCTTGTGTCACTGTACGAGGCAAAGGATTATGGCCCCTACGGAGTGGATGGAACCATGCCGGTCTGTTTTATAGCCTCCAATCACACTTCCGGCGGGAACTCGGGAAGCCCGGTACTGGATGGTTCAGGAAGGCTGATCGGACTCAATTTTGACCGGGAGTGGGAGGGAACCATGAGTGATGTATTTTATGATCCGGAGCTTTGTCGGAATATAGCCGTGGATATCCGATATGTGCTTTTCATCATTGATAAATTTGCCGGAGCCGGTTACCTGATCGACGAGATGGATGTCATACCCTGATAAATTCCTGATAAATGGGCTCCGATAACCGAAAAGGTGTTCTTTACGCCATCGTTACTGCCTCTCTATGGGGATTTATGGCTATCATTCTGAAGGTAATTACAAGTGAATTACCGCCTGTTACAGTGGTATGGTTTCGCTTCTTTTTTGCCTTCCTTGTTCTGAGTACATGGACCCTCATTTTCCGCCGTTCCGATTTTGCCATATTCAGACGACCACCCTTTATTCTGATTCTGGCTTCCATATTCCTGGGAATAAACTACATTGGGTTTATCACCGGTATTAAATACGTTTCACCGTCCAGTGCCCAGGTTTTTATACAGATCGGTCCTGTCGGTTTTGCCCTTTCAGGGATCCTGATTTTCCGGGAACATGTGAACTGGAAACACATTGTGGGTTTTATCCTGGTCCTTGCAGGAATGGGCCTGTTCTATTCGGAGCAGCTTTCTGACATCTCCGGGGCTGGAGAACATTTTACAAGGGGAATGTTTCTGGTGCTGGGAGGAGGAGTTTCATGGGCGATCTTTGCCACCCTGCAAAAGGTGCTTGTGAAAACATACCGTCCCAACCAGCTGAATCTGTTTATCTATGGTTTCTGTTCACTGGTGCTCATTCCGCTGGCCAGTTTCCCGAGCCTTAAAGAAATGCCTGCAGCCCACTGGTTCATCCTGGTCTACCTGGGATTGAATACGGTATTGGCCTATGGTTCGCTGGCCCTGGCCATCAAATTTACTGAAGCCACCCGGGTGAGCGTGATTATTACCCTGAATCCCCTGATCACCTTCATCTCCATGGCGATCCTGACACGGATGGAGGTCGCTTGGGTGGGCCCTGAAACATTCTCCATCCTGGCTTTCCTGGGTGCTTTGACAGTTCTGGCCGGTGCCATCGTTGTGATCAGGGCCGGATGGAATAAAAAAGAGGGCCCCCGTTAGCGAAGGCCCTCTCTTCCCGGCTCATCCGGGCTATTTCCCTTTCTTCTTTTTTACCAGAGTGGAAGTAAGCAGCATGAATGCGCCGAAGGCGATCATGAAGAGTCCGGACCACAGGTTTATATTGTGGCCCAGTGATTTAGCATACATTTCTGCATCTCCGTTGGTTACCAGTCCCAGTATGGTCAGAATAATTCCAAAGATACTGAACATCAGTCCGATCGGTATTTTTATATCTAATCCCATTTTCCTATTGTTTTAAATTACCAGAAAATAATACTCAGAGCCAGGGCAATGGCACCCACTATGATGGCCATTACAACCGGTCGCTGGTACCAGTGTTCCGAATCATCCTGTATCCTCGGCGTTAAGGAATAGACCAGTCCTTTGAGATCTTCGTCGGTTTTAATCCGTTTGGTAACCGCGGTAATCACCAGTGTAATCAGCAATGCTGCAGTGAAGGCATATATGGCGGTCCAGAAATTTTGGGCCATTTCGCTGGGATAGGTATGAAGATGTGCAAAATATCCACCCTTGATCCCCACCTCACCACCCAGGGGAAGTGTTAGTCCGTGATGGATGGCGGCTGACAGGGTTCCTCCGATCAGACCCCAGAAAGCAGCATGCCCTGTGGTTCGTTTCCAGAACATGCCCAGCAGGAAGGCAGCGAACAGCGGCGCATTCACAAAGGCGAATATCAGCTGCAGGAAGTCCATCACGTTGTTGAACGATCTGGCCACATAGGCGGTCATAATGCTTACCAGGACCCCGACCACGGTGGTCCACCTGCCCACCTTCAGGTAGTGTTTGTCAGGCTGGCTGGGCCTGATGTAACTCTGGTAGATATCATAGGTAAATACGGTGTTGAAAGCCGATACGTTTCCGGCCATGCCTGACATAAAAGAAGCCATCAGGGCAGTGAGTCCCAGTCCAAGCACTCCTACGGGCATGTATTTCATCAGGAGAACCGGGATCACCTTGTCAAAATCGGTGGTCATTGTACCTTCCTTTAAGGGTAATTCGATCGCTCCGATGTTGGTCAGAGCCATGGCAATGATACCCGGAAGAATGACCAGGGCCGGAAGTAACATTTTTGGAATGGCCCCAATCAAAGGGGTTTTCCTGGCAGCAGTCATGGAACCGGCAGCCATGGCTCTTTGGACCACAAGGAAGTTGGTGCACCAGTAGCCAAAGGAAAGAACGAATCCAAGCCCCATGACAATACCGAACCATTCAACTCCCATGGGATTGGCGTCGGCACTTCCGGCAAATTTCCATGAATGCATCATCTCTTCGGGAAGATTGGCTTTCAGCCCCTCCCATCCGCCGATATCGGTCAGCCCGATGATCACCAAAGGAAGAAAGCCGATCACAATCAGGAAGAACTGCAGCACTTCGTTGTAAATGGCCGAAGTCAATCCGCCCAGTACCATATATACCAGAACAATCATGGCCGATATGAAGAGGTAAAAATCAAATTCACCGATGTGTATACCCAGGAAGTTCCAGTCGATATTCAGCGGCAGGATCACCTGGGCCAGCAGGGCCAGCGCGTACATTGAGATTCCTGACGCAAAAACGGTCATGATTGCAAAGGCAAATGCGTTGAACCCCCTTGTTTTCTCATCAAACCGGAGTTTCAAATATTCGGGCACCGACCTGGCTTTGGACCCATAATAGAAAGGCATCATGAAAATGGCCAGAAAGATCATGGCGGGTATGGCCCCGATCCAGTAAAAATGGACGGTCATCATCCCGTATTTGGCACCTGATGCTGCCATTCCGATCACCTCCAGTGCCCCGAGATTGGCAGAGATGAATGCCAGTCCGGTTACCCATGCAGGCAGTGACCGGCCAGCTTCCAGGAAGGCAGAGGCATCTTTCATATACCTTCTGAGCGCCCATCCGATTCCAAGAACAAAGACAAAGTAGATCGCGATGATCAGCCAGTCCACGGTTCCCAGTGAAAAAGTAGTTTGCATACAGATCAGTTTAAGTTGGTTAAAGGAACTTAAAAGTATAATTTATTATGATTATTCAATCACCCCTTAGTATACTTTAGTTTTGAATGCTTTAACCACCTCCGAAGTTCCGTCTTCCTTTAACATCCTGTGAATATAAAATCCACTGAGAGGTTCCCCGGGAAGTCTGATACCCAAAATATTATAGTATTCGTGACCAATAACCTTTGCATCTGTTTTGAATTCTCTTCCGGCAATCCTGGTAGATATCATGCATGGCAGTGTGTATCCTTTTTCCGGCGTATTATTTGAGAAGAACAATCCGCCTTCATAATCATCACTCCAGATTTCAGGGCTGGTTTTCGTACTTGTATATGGAAGTGTTCTGAATATGGCACCCGTTCCCGGATCTATTGCTGTTCCCTCCGGAATCTCTTCCGGCCACATCCACCATCCCGTACCAGGATTAACAGCTGTAAATTCAAAACCAAAAACCTGACCGTAAATGTTGACAACCGAATCCATTACGGTTGCTGAACCGACATTCATTGAAGTTGCCATTTGAATGATATTCCAGGTAGCGGCAAAGATGTTTTCGTCAATCTGTTTTAAACGGTTGGTTCCACCGCTTACATCCCCGTAATTTGTCCATTTGTTAATAGCCAGGGCACGTGTTGCTCCAACTGTTGAAGGAGTTTCTTTTAACCAGTTCTCAAATGGAGTTCCGGTAACATCTACCGCAAAAGTGAAAGTTTCATCTGCTTCAATGTTATTTGAAGCCGCAAAGGCGCTTTGAGAACAATCCCACTTTACAATATAATATCCGGCCGTATCTTTTGGATTATTAAGTGATTGCGCATTCGAAATCATCACCACCATTAAGAAGGAAATCGAAAGTAAAGCAAATTTCTTCATAAGCCTTGTTTTTTGGATTAATCCCTAAAGTAAATATAGGGAGATAATAATTTGATAATTGAAAGTTCCAAATCAATTTGTAGTTTCGACATTGGTTTTCTGTAAAATTGAAACACATGGATAAACGAAATCTGTTTCTTATTTTATTAATGGTGGCATTTGCTTCGAATTTAAGCGCGCAAAGCATCTTGTTTGCCGATGATGAATATGAACGGGGTTATTTCGATCATCCTTATTTGCGATATGAAGCCGAACCGGGAAAATGTGAAACAAACGGAACCTTCCTTGAACCTACATCCGATCAGCGTGAAATCCAAAGCGAAGCTTCCAATCAGTCTGCTGTTCAGCTTATTGGAAAAGGCTCCTATGTCCAATGGACCAATGATAAAACTGCAGATGGTTTAACAATACGATTTTCTTTGCCCGACGATTCCGAAGGAAAAGGAACCACAGGGAATTTCATACTGTTTATAGATGGTGATTCTGTGCAGCCTGTTACACTTAATTCATACTGGGCCTGGCAATATATTTTAAGGTCAGGAAGCAAGTACCCCGATAATACCCCTGATGTGAATACCAGGTTTCCAAGGATGCGTTTCGACGAAATTCATTTGAAATTATCCGGCAAAATACCGGCAAATACTACATTCCGGTTGAGTAAAGCCGATGACAACGATGTAGCTTACACAATTGATTTTATAGAACTCGAAGAGATTCCGCAGGCCGTCACCTTTGAATCGGTTACAGATGAGAACAAGATTCTGTATAAGCCCGATGATGGGAAACTCCAGTATTTCGTAGAGCAAAACAAAGGCAAAACGATTTTCCTCCCGGAAGGAAAATACGAGATTGATGGCCGATTATATATAAGTGGAGATGGAACAAAAATTATTGGAGCAGGAATGTGGCACACTGAAATCTATTTTACTGCTTCGTCGGACGATAGAAGTACTTATAACAAACGCGGAATTGAAACATATAGCAGCAACGTAGTACTTGAGGGTTTTTATCTTAATACCATTAATAACAAACGCTATTACAATACCGATCCTGTTTATCAGGTAGGCAAGGGACTTATGGGCAGCTTTGGTTCCAATTCCAGTGTCCAAAACCTGTGGATTGAACATTTCGAATGTGGTGGATGGATTGAAGGCGCAGATAATCTGAACATTAAGCATTGCCGTTTTCGCAACAACTATGCGGATGGAATGAATTTGGCCTATGGTTGTAAGAATACGGTTGTAGAGCATTGCAGCTTCCGCAACAATGGAGATGATGATATGGCCTCATGGTCGCGTGCTGACGGTATGTGCGAGAATAATATCTACTGTTACAGTACCAGTGAAAATAGCTGGCGTGCTTCGGGATTAGGTTTTTTTGGCGGCAAACAAAACAAGGCTTACAACATTGTTATTATTGACCCAATGGAAGCCGGATTTCGTGTGACATGTGATTTTCCCGGGATGCCATTCAGCAACGAAGGTTATAGCGAATTTTATAATATCTCGGTTTACAGAGGTGGTGTTGCCGGCGGTCAGGTTGGGGTTAGTGGAGATTTATGGGGAAACCAGCAAGGGGCATTACATATCAATAGCAGTTCACAGTATGATCTGCAAAATATTAAAGTTTATAATGTCGATTTTTACGACTCGAAAAACGATGCGATTTTTATTGGAAGTAATTTAAAATTCATTAGAAATCTTGTTCTTAAAGACATTGATATCAAGGGAGCCGGACGATACGGTATCTATTTCAGCAACACAAAAGGAAACGGAACTTATTGTAACATTCAGTACGAAAATATAGGAGCTTCTTCCAACACCAATACAACTCCCTCTTCCTTTGAATTTAAGGAGGATTGCGGTAGTGTATCAGTTCCAACAAATCAGTCCGCCGAAATCCGGCTATTTTCTCAGGACGGAAACCTTTATATTTCGGGGCAGCAAAATACCATTGTCACCGTTTATGACATTTGGGGAAGGAAACACTATCAGGCACCCATGTCTGGAAAACCAATTACCGTTCACAATTTAAATTCAGGAATATATATCGTAAGGTGGAACGAAGATCAATCGGTGAAAGTATTTGTCTATTAGTCAGATCAGTTTTATTTCCATTTCACCTCTTTATTAATCATTGCACTCCTTGTTTTTTTTTATAATAAGTGTTATAATTACACTTAATAAACAGATGATCCGTATGTAATTTGCACTAACCCAATAACTCCTAACCTCAAACATCTTAATCAATGGCCACACTTGACTGGATTGTACTCGGACTCTTCTGCCTTGCACTGGTGGGAGTAATTTTTTATGTACTGAGAAAAAAGGATAAGGATACATCCGATTATTTTCTGGCTGGAAGGGATGCCACATGGATTGCCATCGGGGCATCGATTTTTGCTTCCAACATCGGGTCGGAACACCTGGTTGGCCTGGCCGGAGCCGGAGCTGAAAGCGGTATGGCAATGGCACACTGGGAGATTCAGGGTTGGATGATCCTCATGCTGGGCTGGCTCTTTGTTCCCTTTTACGCCCGAAGCGGGGTATTTACGATGCCTGAATTTCTGGAGAAACGTTATAATGCCAATTCCCGCTCCTTTCTCTCCATTATTTCCCTGGTCAGTTATATCCTTACCAAAGTTGCAGTTACCGTTTATGCAGGGGGAGTGGTTTTTAAGGATGTTTTTAATATTGAATACGTGACGATCTTCAACCAGCAGATCGATTTTTTCTGGATCTCTGCCATCGGACTGGTGGTAATCACAGGCATTTATACAGTATTTGGAGGAATGAAAGCGGTGCTCTATACTTCAATTCTTCAAACCCCCATTTTGCTTGCAGGTTCGATCGCCATCCTGGTCATCGGACTTTCAGAACTGGGAGGATGGAATAACCTGATGGAGATTGTAAGATCCACCGATGTAACTTATCTGAATGATGCTGGTGAAGTGATCTACCGCTCCACCTCCGACAGCATGGCCAGTTTGATGCGTTCGCCCCATGACCCGAACTTCCCGTGGACCGGTGTAATCCTTGGTTCAGCAATCATTGGTTTCTGGTACTGGTGCACCGACCAGTATATTGTCCAGCGGGTGTTATCGGGTCGTGATCAGACCCAGGCCAGGAGGGGATCTATCTTTGGTGCCTATCTGAAACTCACTCCGGTTTTCTTTTTCCTGATTCCAGGGATGATCGCTTTTGCGCTTAAGCAGCAGGGCACCATGGACTTTGACACAAACGATGCAGCTTTCTCTACCCTTGTGAAAGATCTGCTGCCCAAAGGATTTACGGGCATTGTAGTAGGCGGGATCCTGGCGGCTCTGATGAGTTCGCTTGCATCGCTCTTTAACTCATCCTCCATGCTGTTTACGGTCGATTTTTATAAAAAAATCAAACCCGAGGCCAGCGAAAAGCACTACCTGATGGTAGGTCGTCTGGCTACAGTGGTCATTGTGATTCTGGGCATCCTGTGGATCCCGGTAATGAAAGGGATTGGCAAGGTTCTTTATGAATACCTGCAGGATGTTCAGTCCCTTCTGGCACCGGGAATTGCAGCGGTATTCCTGCTGGGAATCCTTTCTAAAAGAACAACCCCGTCGGCAGGATTTATCGGACTGGTGGCTGGCTTCACCCTGGGCATGCTTAGGCTCGGAATGAAAATCTATTATGGGGATACGGTAGGAGACGGCTTTTTTTACGACCTGATCATTACGCCCAACTGGCTGCACTATGAAATTGCACTCTTTTTCATTGTCATCACCCTGATGGTGGGCGTTAGCTTCCTTACTAAAGCTGCGGACCCGGCAAAGATCCAGGGACTCTACCTGGGATCGGCCACCCCCGAGCAAAGGGCCCTGACCCGTGCCAGCTGGAGCAAGTGGGATGTGATTAATTCGGGTATCATCATTGTATTTATCATTGCCTTCTATATCTATTTCTGGTAGGCTGAGCTTCATGTATGACTAAACAAAGATCCGATTACTCCGACCAGGCGCTATTTCATGTTGCTGTGGATTGCATCATATTTGGCTTCGACGATGGAGCGCTGAAGTTACTGATACACAAACGAAAGTTTGAACCATTCATGGGAGACTGGTCGCTTTTCGGCGGATTCCTTCAAGCTGAAGAAAGTCTGAACACTGCAGCCAACAGGATTCTCTTTGACCTGACAGGTTTGCAGAATATCTACATGGAGCAGTTGCAAACCTACGGGGAGATGGAAAGAGACCCTGCCGGGAGGGTGCTTTCAGTTGCCTACTATGCACTGATACCGGCCCGTCATTATTCGGATGGTTATTCAAAACAGTATGGCGCTACCTGGGTGAGTCTGACAGAACTGCCAAAATTGATCATGGATCATAACACAATGGTGGAAAGTGCTTTACGCCGACTTCGGAGAAGAACAGCCTCCCAGCCCATCGGTTTTGAACTGCTCCCGGGAGAGTTCACCATTCCCCGGCTCCAGTTGCTCTATGAGGCCATTTATCAGACCGAACTGGATAAAAGAAACTTCCGTAAAAAGATACTCTCCATGGGTGTACTTGTAAAGCTGGAGGAGAAGGATAAAAGCAGCTCCCGAAAGGGAGCATTTCTCTACAGGTTTGACAAAAGAAAGTATGAAAAAATGATTGAAAAAGGATACAATTTTACATTGTAAAGTTTAATTAGAAAAAATATAGAGATATGAAGAAAAATCTGAGTGAACTGGAAGTCTGGTTTGTAACAGGCAGTCAGGATTTATACGGAGAAGAGACACTGAAACAGGTGGATCGGAACTCCAGGGAGATAGCAGAAGCCCTTAACAAGAGTAAGGAAATTCCTGTGAAGGTGATTTTCAAGCTGGTTCTGACTACACCCGAAGCCATTCTTTCACTTTGCCGGGAGGCCAGCCATACAAATGCCTGCATCGGACTGATTACATGGATGCACACCTTCTCTCCCGCAAAAATGTGGATTGCAGGGCTCAAGTCCCTGAGCAAACCATTCATGCACCTGCATACCCAGTTTAACCGGGATATTCCCTGGGAGTCCATTGATATGGATTTTATGAATCTGAACCAGTCGGCTCATGGCGGACGGGAGTTTGGTTTCATTGGTACCAGAATGCACATTGAACGAAAAGTGGTGGTCGGACACTGGGCCAACCCGTGGGTGCAGGCAAAAGTGGGTGTTTGGACCAGGGCTGCTGCAGCCTGGCATGACTGGCAGGGTTGCAAGGTGGCCCGCTTTGGAGATAACATGCGGGAGGTGGCCGTCACCGAAGGTAATAAAGTCTCGGCCCAGATTCAGCTTGGATATTCTGTATCCGGTTATGGTGTGGGTGACCTGGTGGAGCGGGTCAAAGCTGTCGGTGTGGGAGAGATAGAAGAATTGATCTCCATTTATGAGGATCTCTACGAGATGCCTGCTGAAGCCGGGAAGGGGGGAAGACTTCGCCTTGCGCTGATGGAGGCTGCCCGCATCGAAAAAGGAATGCGATCTTTTCTGGAAGAGGGAGGCTTTTCGGCTTTCACCACAACCTTTGAAGATCTTCACGGGCTCTCTCAGCTTCCCGGACTGGCCTGCCAGCGGCTGATGGCCGACGGTTACGGATTTGGAGCTGAAGGAGACTGGAAGACGGCAGCGCTGGTACGTGCCATGAAGGTAATGGCCATGGGGCTTAAAGGAGGGACCTCCTTCATGGAGGATTATACCTACCACCTGCACCCCGATGGGATGAAAGTACTCGGAGCCCACATGCTGGAGGTATGTCCGTCCATTGGGGATGGAAAACCGGGACTGGAGGTTCATCCCCTGGGAATCGGAGGGAAGGCCGATCCGGCCAGACTTGTATTTAATGTGGCCTCGGGACCGGGCGTAAATGCCTCCATCATGGACCTGGGAAACAGGTTCCGATTACTGGTGAATCCCTGTGATGTAGTTCCGGCCGATGCTCCCCTGCCCAAACTTCCCGTGGCCAGGGTTGTATGGGAACCAAAACCAAACCTTGAGGTGGCTGCCGGTGCGTGGATCCTCTCCGGAGGTGCTCATCATACTGGTTTCAGTATGGCTGTGACCGAAGATCACCTTGAGGATTTTGCCGGTATTGCCGGTATTGAATTTCTTCTTATTGATGAGTCGACCACCATCTCTTCCATCAAAAAGGAGTTGAGGTGGAACGACCTCTATTATCACCTGGCAAGGGGTTTGTAAATCACCAATACGATCTGTGATGCATGAGCAATTAAAGGAAAAGGTGCTGGAAGCCAATCTGGACCTTGTAAAACATAAGCTTGTCGTCTTCACCTGGGGAAATGCCAGTGAAAGAGATCCTGAGACCGGTCACATCGTGATCAAACCCTCGGGGGTCCCTTATGACAAGATGAGTCCCGGTCAAATGGTAGTGCTGGATGCTGACGGGAAACAAATCGAAGGTGACCTGAAACCATCGTCCGATGCACCTACCCACGTGATGCTCTACAGGCATTTCAAGGGAATAGGAGGAGTCGTGCATACCCATTCCGAATGGGCCACAGCCTGGGCCCAGGCAGGCCTGGCACTGCCACCTTATGGGACCACCCATGCCGATTATTTTTATGGGGCAGTTCCATGCACCAGGCCACTCACAAAAACAGAGGTGGAGAAGGACTACGAGACCAACACGGGGAAAGTGATCGTGGAGACCTTTCAGGGAGCAGATTATATCACTATTCCCGGCGTCCTGGTTCATGGTCATGCACCCTTTACCTGGGGTGTGGATGGAGCAGATGCTGTACACAACTCGGTAGTGCTGGAGGAATGTGCAAAAATGGCCTTCCGTACCCGGGTGCTTGGCAATCAGGTACCCATTGAACCGTTTCTGCTGGATAAGCACTATCTGCGTAAGCATGGAAAAAAGGCTTACTACGGTCAAAAATAGACTTCACAGACTTTCAACATGATGACAAGTTATACAATAGGGGTGGATTACGGAACCGATTCGGTTCGTGCCCTGGTGGTAGATACCCAAACGGGTGAGGAGATGGGAACCCATGTTTTTGAGTTTCCGAGGTGGAAAGCGGGAATGTATTGCAATCCTGCGCGGAATCAGTTCCGTCAACATCCCCTTGATTACCTGGAGGGCCTGGAGGTTTCCATCAAAGAGGCTTTGAAAAAGTGCCCTGAAGGGGTGGCAGATAAGGTGGTGGGAATTTCGGTCGACACGACCGGATCGACGCCGGTCGCAGTAAACCGGCAGGGCGTACCACTTTCGCTGACTCCTGGTTTTGAAGAGAATCCCAATGCTATGTTTGTGCTCTGGAAGGATCATTCTGCGGTAAAAGAGGCCGGGGAGATCAACCACCTGGCCCGTAGCTGGGGGGGTGAGGATTTTACAAAGTTTGAAGGAGGGATTTACAGCTCGGAGTGGTTCTGGGCCAAGGTTCTGCATGTGCTGCGGGCAGACCCTTCCGTAAGAGAGCAGGCCTATTCATGGGTGGAGCATTGTGACTGGATTCCGGCTCTGCTGGTAGGAGATACGGATCCTGTGGGATTGAAGCGCAGCCGCTGTGCAGCCGGCCATAAAGCCATGTGGCACGAGAATTTTGACGGACTCCCTGATGAGGATTTCCTGGTCAGGCTGGATCCTCTGCTTGAGGGACTGAAGGAGCGCTTATTCAGTGAGACCTATACATGTGATGTGAAGGTGGGAACCCTTAGTAATGAGTGGGCCGGGAAGCTTGGATTGAACCCGGGAGTGAGTGTGGGAGCCGGTGCCTTTGACGCTCACCTGGGCGCCCTGGGCGCAGAGATTCAACCTTACTACCTCAGCAAGGTGATGGGAACCTCCACCTGCGATATGATGATTGCCCCGGCCTCTGAAGTGGGGGAAAAGCTGGTGGGTGGGATCTGCGGTCAGGTGGATGGATCGATTGTCCCCGGAATGGTGGGACTTGAAGCAGGCCAGAGTGCCTTTGGAGATATCTATGCATGGTTCAGAAAGGTACTGATGTGGCCCATCGAGCACGTGGTAGGAACCATGGAGGGTGTGGATGCTGAAACCCGGGAGAGGATCAGGCAGGAGACATCCGACAGGATGATTGCAGAACTGAGCAAAGCTGCTGAGGGAGTGGATCCCGGCGACTCGGCCCTGCTGGCACTTGACTGGATGAATGGCCGGCGCACTCCCGATGCGAATCAGAACCTGAAAGGTGCGATCATGGGACTTACCCTGGGTTCCGATGCTCCGGGAATATTCAGGGCCCTGGTGGAATCCACCGCTTTCGGTGCGAAAATGATCGTGGATCGTTTTGTGGAAGAGGGAATCAGGATTGACGGGGTCATTGCCCTTGGAGGGGTGGCTAAAAAGTCTCCGTTTGTGATGCAGATCGTTGCAGATGTGCTCAATATGCCCATCAAGGTTGCCCGTTCGGAACAGGCTGTGGCACTGGGTACGGCGATGGCTGCTGCGGTGGTTGCAGGTGTTTATAAAACCATTCCCCAGGCGCAGGCAGCCATGGGTGGCGGTTTTGAAACTGAATACCAACCCGATCCCGCGATGGTGAAAAAATATGCCATTCTCTTTGAAAAGTACAGGCGCTTTGGAAAATTCATCGAATCGGATACTTAAGGTTAACCCTACATTTGTATCTTTGTAGCGAAGCAACCATTGATTCTGATCATGCGGATTTCGATTTTCATATTATCCATGCTATTCTCTGTGCAGTTATTGGTTGCACAGTCGGCTGAGGATGAAGTGATTCGTCTGAAGCAATCCATTGGTGAACAGGCTCCTGAATCCCGGGACGCAACGGTCGCTGGGAACGAAGCCTCGGAGAAATCCATGCTGAAGAAGGATGGCCTGCCCGGCCACTGGAACTTTAGTGTGGGCACAAGTTTTACCTATATGCAGGGATATGGTTCGGTAATGGGTTTTTATGCCGCTCCCATGTACACCCTGCCGCTGAATGACAGGTGGGCCCTGCACGGAGGTCTGATCGCTTCAAATTACACCGGTTTGGGCAGCCTGCAGATGCCGGGAGGAGAGTTCGGGTCCTCAAATAATTTTTCAAGTCTTGCGGTTTTTGCAGCAGCCTCCTATAAAATGACAGACCGGCTGATCCTGCACGGATCGGGTTATAAGAACCTGACATCCTATCCGTTGATGCCCATGGCACCGGGTCTTGTGGATAATCTTTCCATGGGAGCCACCTATAAACTGGGGAACAACATCTCCATCGGCGCCTCCATCAGCATCAACCAGGGCTACGGATACTACCAGGCTCCTCCCTTCGGGGGGGCTTCTTTTGGCGGTCCCTACGCTTCACCTTTTGGCTGGTAGGCATGGCGGTATTCCTATCGGCCATCGCCCCGGTTTTCATCATTGCACTCTATATTTATTTCAGGGATAAGTATGAGAAGGAGCCATTGGGCTTGCTGGTCAAAGCACTTGCTGCGGGTATGGTTGCTGTGATTCCCATCCTTTTCGTGGAGCGTTTTCTCATGGGAGTCATGCCTGAATTGGGAAAGATTGGAAGCGCTGCCTACCAGGCCTTTCTGGTTGCGGGAACCACTGAAGAGGTTTTTAAGTTCCTGGCCCTTTACCTGGTGATCTGGAAGAGTCCCAGTTTCAATGAACAGTTCGACGGGATTGTTTATGCCGTTTTTATATCCCTGGGTTTTGCTGCAGTAGAGAATGTGATGTATGTGATGGACGGCGGGTTTAAAACTGCCATAGTTCGTTCCATTACTGCCGTTCCGGCCCATGCTGTTTTCGGCGTTACAATGGGTTATTATTTTGGGATCGCCAGGCATTACAAAGAGCTGAGAAGGGATTATATGCAACGTGCGTTATTGGTTCCGATCGCGATTCATGGTATTTATGATTTTATTCTGATGGTGGGGATTTCATGGCTGCTGGTGCTGTTTGTCCCCTATGTAATCTACCTTTACAGGACCGGTGGAAGGAAGCTCAAAATCCTTTCCGATGCTTCCTTTTTCAAACCCGAAAATCCGGAACATTTTTCTTAACTTCGGTTAAACCCTAAACACACATCATGTACGAATCGATTATTCCCTCGGTCGATACCATTCCGGTACATTGGCTATGGTTCGAACTGCTCCTGATTCTTACCTTCTTCATTCACATGGTACTCATGAATTTTCTGCTTGGAGGGACCCTGCTTACCGTATGGGACCTGCTCCGGGGTAAGCCGGTGAAGAAGGCCTCGGGAACATTGCCCACGCTGATTGCCCTGACCGTAAATTTCGGCATCCCTCCGCTGCTTTTTGTCCAGGTTCTCTATGGGCACCTTTTCTACTCCAGTTCCGTGATGTTGGCGGTACCCTGGATCCTGGTGGTTCCAATTCTGATCGTGGCTTACTTTGCAGCCTATATTTTTGTCCGAAAAGCAGAAACAGCCCCCCTCTGGTCAAAAGGAGCACTGCTGGTGACTTCGGTTTTCCTGCTCTATACTGCATTTATTCTTGTGAACAACAACACCCTTGCCATCCGGCCCGACCGATGGGGAATCTACTTTGATCATCCCGGCGGATGGAACCTGAACCTGGGCGAGCCGACCCTGTGGCCCCGGTACCTGCACTTTGTAATGGCTGCCCTTGCCATTGGAGGATTGGGTCGTGCCATCTTCTATCACTTCTCCAGGCTGGATCCGGAGGAGAAAAGAATTGAAATCAGGGTAAACCTGAAGATTTTCGGATGGATTACACTGATCCAGATGGGAGTGGGAACCTGGTTCTGGCTTACCATGCCCGAAAATGTATGGAAGACATTCATGGGCGGATCCATGTTTGCCACCATTTTGATGGCAATTTCCTGGATCGGGGCATTTCTGATCCTGCACTCCTCTTTCACGGGACGGCTTAACCTCTCCATGTTCCTTGGAGGAATCCAGGTGCTTTTGATGGTTGTCATCCGCGACCTGGCCCGGGCCGCATACCTGGACCAGGTATTCAGTCCGTCGCAGCTCGGGAACATAAAAGAGGTATCTCCGCTGGTTGCATTCCTGATTGTCTTTGTCATTGGCCTGGTTGCACTCTACTATATGATCACCCTGATATTCAAACCTAAAACTCAGCAATCATGAATTATCCTGTCTGGTTCCTCCCCAATACCGGAGGGGGGATTCTGATCGCCATTATCGCCATTTTACATGTTGTGATTGCCCACCTGGCAGTAGGCGGGGGTCTATTCCTGGTGCTGACCGAGCGGAAGGCTGTGAAAACAAAAGATGAGATACTTCTTGAGTATGTCAGGAGACACACCTGGTTCTTTCTGCTTCTCTCCATGGTATTCGGAGGCATAAGCGGGGTGGGCATCTGGTTTATCATCTCCCTGGTAAATCCGGGTGCAACCTCTTCCCTGATCCATACCTTTGTCTTTGGATGGGCCATTGAATGGGTCTTTTTTATTGGAGAGATCGTGGCGCTGCTGATCTACCACTACCGGTTTGGCAAGATGGACCATAAACCTCACATGATCCTGGGCTGGCTCTATTTTATTTTTGCCTGGCTGAGTCTCTTTATCATCAACGGGATCCTGGGTTTTATGCTGACTCCCGGGAAATGGATGGAAACCGGAAATTTCTGGCACGGTTTTTTTAACCCCAGTTTTCTTCCTTCACTGATCTTCAGAACCAGTATTTCGCTGATCTTTGCAGGGGTATTCGGGCTGGTGACCGGGTCGGGACTGAAAGATGCCGATACCAGGAACAAGGTGTTCAGGCTTTGTGCAAAGTGGATGTATATTCCACTGGGTGTGCTGGTTCTGGCCGGGATTTACTATACCCGGGTCATCAGCGATGAGTCATTCGGAAACCTGTTTCACTTCAACAGGGAAAGTTCACCCTTTATCACCCTGCTGCTGGTCAGCTCCATTCTCCTGTTCGGACTAGGCCTCTTCACCCTGGTCAGAACCCCGAAAAATGTACAGAAGGTGGGAGCGCTTGTGCTGGTGGTTATCAGTTTTGCCTGGATGGCCGGTTTTGAATACATGCGCGAGATTGCGAGAAAGCCATTTGTTTTGTACGGGCATATGTATTCCTCGGGGATTTCACCTTCGGATCTGGACCTGATCAATAAGGAGGGATTCCTGACCCTTGCAAAGTGGAGTAAAGTGAAGGAGGTGACCGATGAGAACATTGTTGAGGCCGGTGCCGAAATATTCAGGCTTCAGTGCATGGCATGTCACACGATAAATGGTTATAACGGGGTAATAAACAAATCGGACAAGCTGACTGAGCGCGGATTGGAGGCGATCATCAACGGGATGGGAAAGGTGAACAGCTATATGCCCCCTTTTGCCGGGACCGGCAATGAAAAAAGGGCTTTGGCAGCATATATATACCGGGAGGTGCTCGGTAAATCCACTGAATCGGATGCACCCTATCAAGCCCCCCAGCTGCCACTGGATATTCCGCAGTTTGACCCTGCCAGTGATGATTATGTGCTCCTGGTCTGGAACGACCTGGGGATGCATTGCATATCCGACAACGAGAAGTACTTCTCCTTCCTGCCACCTGCCAATACCCTGAATGCACAACTTTTTAAAAGGGGGGAAAAGCCCCAACTGGTGACATACGGTGTGATCATTGAATATGAAGTTGAGGAGGGATTTCGAAATCCTCAGGATCACTCCATGTTCTGGGATTATGACACCCCGATCTTCGGAACAGACCTGCCCGAAGGAAAAGGTCTCATGGGGAAAGGTGTCTCAGGAACCATGGAGTCCGCAGGTCCGGTCTGGGCGGCACACCTGATTCCTGTGGTGCCTTATATGGATGATGGTACCTTCAATCCCTACCCTATATTTACAATCACGGCCAGGGATGAATCCAGCGGTGAGGTAATGGCCGTGACAAAAGCAGTGGCTCCCACATCCACCGAACTGGGATGCCGGAACTGCCATGAGGGAGGTTGGGCCTGGAACGGGGTTTCCGGTATGTCCGATCTCACGGCCGGAAATATTCTTAAGGCACATGACCGGTATAACGGGACCACCCTGCTTGAGGATGCCCTGGCCGGAAATCCGGCGCTTTGCCAGTCCTGCCACGCCGATCCGGCTTTAATGGCACCGGGAAAGCCGGGAGTCCTGAACTTTTCATCTGCCATGCATGGTTTTCATGCGAACCTGCTCCCGGGAATGGATCACGAGTCCTGCAACCTGTGCCATCCCAGCCGGCCTGAAGGCAACACCGGCTGTTACAGGGGCCGTCACAGCCAGGTAGGTATCAATTGTACCGAGTGTCATGGCACCATGGAGGATCATGCACTGGGTTTGCTGGCAGCTCAGGGAGGCATTGATGCGGCAGGTAAACTTTCCAGGGGATTGCAACCGGTATTTGCCTCTTCAAAGGAGGAGATCAAACCAAGGATGCCCTGGCTGATGGAGCCCGATTGCCGGTCGTGTCATACCAATTTTCATATATTTGAAGACGGGTATGCGGGTACTGCTTTCAATAGCTGGGTTCCCGGGTTTGATGCACTCTATCGCAACCGGACCGATAACCACGGTGTGATGTGCATTGCCTGTCACGGCTCCACACATGCCGTCTATGGGGCCTACAACAAATACGGTCTGCAGAGGGATAACCAGCAACCTTTGCAATACCAGGGGATGGCCGGAACCATCGGGACGCATGAAAATTGTATGATCTGTCATACAAGAAAAATGGAAACCAGCGGTCACCACAGGAATATGATCCACCGGGACCCTCCTCCAGCCATAGTGGAATAGGAATAGGAATAGGAAAATGAATATGAATATGAATATGAAAATGAATAATAAAAGAAGGATATTTCATCTGTTGCTGTTATCACTTCTGCTGCCAGGTTGTAAAAACGTGGAGGAGGGGCTTCAGGTAGGGACTTTCACCGCCAAAAGTGAACGATTCTGGAAGGTTGTCTCCAGGGATGCCCTGGCGGAAAATATCGGAATTGATTTTGGATTTACAGAGGGTCCTACAATGCACCCTGATGGAGACCTGCTGTTCAGCGATATTCCGGAAAATACCATCTACCGTTTTAAGGGAAGAAGGTTTGAGGTCTTTCGCAGTCCCAGTAATCATTCCAACGGCTTGCTGGCCGGGAAGGATGGTTCTCTGCTTGTCTGTGAGCATGGCTCCAGAAGCGTGACCAGGATTGCACCAGACAGCACATCATACACCCTGGCTGACAATTACCTGGGAAAAAGGCTGAACAGTCCCAATGATCTTTGCCAGTCATCCCGTGGAGTTATTTATTTCACGGATCCTCCATGGGGGTTAAGCGGATTAAATGAAGATCCGGAAAAGGAGCTCTCCTTCAACGGGGTCTTTATGCTCAGAAACGGAGAGGTGACATTAGTGGACAGTACCCTCTCATGGCCCAATGGTATTGCCCTGTCACCCGATGAACAATACCTCTATGTGGCAAACTTTGAAGGCAGTCCGGGTTCGGATCAGAGTGATCAGGAGGTTTTCTGGCTAAGGTACGAACTGGACCCGGAAGGGAACGTGACGGGGAGTTCACGATTCTTTCAGGCATCGGATCTCTCACTGCCGGGGGGGCCCGATGGAATGAAGGTGGACAGAAAAGGGAACCTTTTTTTAACCGGACCGGGCGGTATCCTTGTGGTTGCACCCGACGGGGAGCACCTGGGGACCATCGGGCTTCCGCAGCCGGCTTCCAACCTGGTATTCGACCGCGGGGAAAGGATCCTTTACGTAACTGCCCGTTCGAGTGTTGTAAGGATCAGGCTGAGATAGCGATCTAATTAAAAATTGAATGAATACATCATCGGATCATATCCTGGTTATTTTTGGCGCTTCGGGCGATCTGACAAGGAGGAAGCTGATACCTGCACTGGCCGAGTTGAGGAAGCTGGGTCTTTTACCCGTGAAATTTGCAGTGCTGGGTGTAGGCAGAACCGTTTACACCGATTCCTCTTACCGGGAGATGATTGCAGGTCACCTGGAGCATAAGAGCGACGTGACGGGAATGCTCTATTACTATGCCATGGACCCGGAAATAAAGGAGGAATATGCGGGGCTTTCCAAACACCTGCTGGATCTGACCAGCCAGTTGGTCATTGATGCAAATTACATCTTTTACCTGGCCACTCCACCTTCACTCTATGGGATTATTCCTACCAGTTTAGCCGGTAACGGCCTGCTTTCGGAGGAGAATGGATTCTGGAAAAGGGTGATTATCGAGAAACCCTTTGGAACTGACTTTGATACGGCCAGGGATTTGAATGGTTCATTGCTCCATCATTTACAGGAACACCAGATTTACCGGATTGACCACTATCTTGGAAAGGAGACCGTCCAAAATGTACTGGTTACCCGGTTCTCAAATGGTATATTTGAGCCTTTATGGAACCGGAATTTTGTTCACCATGTGGAGATCACATCCTCTGAGAGCCTGGGGGTTGGGTCCAGGGGGGGGTATTATGACCATTCAGGTGCCCTGAGGGACATGTTACAAAACCACCTTTTACAACTGGTGGGACTGGTGGCAATGGAGCCGCCCACCGTGATCAGTTCCGATGCCATACGAAATGAAGTGTTGAAGGTATTCCAGTCGTTTCGTCCCATTGAGGGGGATGAAATTATTAAACAGGTGATCCGCGGACAGTACATTGCCTCCCATGTGAGGGGTGAAACCATGGTGGGTTACAGGGAGGAGGAGGGTGTTCCTGAGGATAGCCGGACAGAAACATTTGTGGCCATGAAGTTGTTTATTGATAACTGGAGGTGGGGGGGGGTCCCCTTTTACATACGTACCGGCAAAAGGTTGCCCACCAGGGTTACTGAAATTGTGGTCCATTTTAATCCCTCTCCTCATACATTATTTTCCGGCGGGGGAAGGGTCAACAGGAACCAGCTTGTGATCCGCATTCAACCCGATGAAGGGATTCTGCTGAAATTTGGAATGAAGGAGCAGGGTTCGGGGTTCAAAGTACAGGAAGCGAATATGGATTTTCATTATAAGAACTTAACAGACAGTTATATCCCTGAAGCATACCAGAGGCTTTTGCTGGATTGCATGCAGGGAGATAGTACCCTCTATGCCCGGGGTGATGCCGTGGAAGCGGCCTGGCGGTTCGTGGATCCCATTCTGGATGCATGGAATAATATTCCGGGAATACCCCTTTACGGTTATCCATGCGGGACATGGGGTCCGGAAATGGCTGACAACCTGATTGAGGGGGACGATTACACATGGAGATACCCCTGTAAAAACCTGGCCGATGACGGCCTGTATTGTGAACTATGATGCACCGAAGAAGGCACTATATCTACCCCGATCCGGATACCCTTGCAGCCGCTTTTGTTTGCGAGGTCAATCGCTTCCTTTATGAAACCAGCAATGAGGAGAGGCCCATTCATATTGCTCTTTCAGGAGGTTCAACACCACTGGCGGTTTTCCGGCAACTGGCAGCTACCGCTTTACCAAAAGAGTGGGAAAATATTCACCTCTACTGGGGTGACGAAAGGTGTGTCCTTTCCGGCGATCCGGAGAGCAATTACGGCAATGCAAAAGAGATTTTCCTTGATCCGGTGGACTATCCAAAGGAGAGGGTGCACCCGATCCGGGGTGAGGCCGATCCGGAGCAGGAGGCAGAACGTTATGGCCAACTGCTGAAAGAGAGGCTTCCCCAGGAGAATGGGTTCCCGGTTTTTGACTGGATCTGGCTTGGATTGGGGGAAGATGGTCATACGGTGTCTATTTTTCCGGACCAGATCGGATTGTGGAATTCCAGGCGTCCCTGTGTGGTTGCAAGGCATCCGCAGACAGGACAAAAAAGGATCACAATCACCGGCGGAGTGATCAATGCTGCACACAGGGTTGCCTTCCTTGTGGCGGGTAAATCAAAATCGAAAGTGGTAAACGAGATTGTAATGAAGGAGGGAAACTACCTTGACTACCCCGCCTTTTACGTTAGTCCGCGCTCCAGGAATATAGAATGGTATTTGGATATGGCGGCTACGAACTGGCTGTGACCATATCCCTTGCAAGATAAGTATTATGGTAATGACTGACCCTTACTCACTATCACACGCCCGATTCCAGGATAAGCAGGATCCCTTAAAATCTTACAGGGAACGATTCATCATTAAAGATCCCTCGCTGATTTATCTGGATGGGAATTCCCTGGGCCGTTTGCCATCCGAAACGGTCAGGTATCTGGATAAGGCCATCAGGGAGCAATGGGGTGAGCGTCTGATCCGTAGCTGGAACGAGGGATGGTACCAGCAGAGTATGCGGTTGGGAAAGAAGATTGCCCAGATTGTCGGAGCCCGTTCCGATGAGGTAATCCTTTCCGATTCGACATCGGTAAATCTTTACAAACTTGCCTACGGAGCATTGAAGCTTCAGGAGGAGAGAGGTGAAATCATTTCAGATGACATGAATTTCCCCTCAGACCTGTATGTCCTTCAGGGCCTTGTCAAGCAGTTCGGGAACAGGCATTCCCTCAGACTGCTCAAATCCTCCGATGGAGTATCGGCCGATATGACCGAACTTTTAAGGATGTTTAACCGGCAAACTGCCCTTGTAAGCCTGTCGCACGTTACCTTCAAAAGTGCCTATCTCTATGACATGGCGAAGGTAAGTGAACTGGCACACATGCATGGGGCCATGGTCCTGTGGGACCTGAGTCATTCGGTGGGTGCAATTCCCATCAGCCTGAAAAAGGCCAACGCCGACCTGGCCATTGGGTGCACTTACAAATACCTGAACGGAGGTCCCGGTTCTCCTGCTTTCATCTATGTGAGGAAAGATCTGCAGGAGAAAATGGAGAATCCCATCCAGGGGTGGTTCGGCGAGAAAAATCCATTTGATTTCAAGCTGAATTACAGATCTTCAGCCGGGATCCGCAAATACCTGACCGGTACACCCCCGGTGCTTTCGGTATCGGGCCTTGAACCTGCCCTGGATATGGTACTGGAGGCGGGTATAGGTTCCATCCGAAGCAAGGGCATTGCCCAGGGTGAATACCTGATCCGGCTGGCAGAAAAATGGCTCTACGAGTTGGGATTCAGACTTGGATCGCCCGAGTACAATGAGAAACGCGGTTCTCACGTCTCCCTGAAGCATGCAGAGGGGTTCAGGATCTGCAAGGCCCTGCTGGATCCTGAAGTGGGTGAAACAGTGGTGGTTCCCGACTTCAGGGAACCCAACAATATTCGCTTTGGGATCACTCCCCTTTACACATCCTATGAGGAGATCTTCAGGGCAGTGGAGAAGCTGAGGTTGATCATGGACCAGAAAATCTATGAACGATATCCGGTTACCCGGGGGAACGTTACATAATAACCTCTTCAAACCTGCGGTTATCAAGAACGATTCTAAATAACCTTCCTTTTATTTCGGGATTGCAACCAAATGATCGGATAATGGTTTGTGTAATAAACCCGTTGTAGATGGCTTCCCTGAATAAATTTTCCGGTGTGCTTGGTAAAGCACGGGCCGCCCACCTGCTGCGAAGGGCCACTTTCGGTCCTGCGCGCGAAGATATTGAACAATTTAGTACACTTACTGCAGATCAGGCGATGGCCCTACTGCTGGATGATGGTGCAGAAAATCCAATGCCCCCTGTTGACCCGGTCACCGGATCCACCTGGGTCGATCCGTCGGGCCAGTCTCATGCCGGTCCGGACCGCGAGCAGGATGAGCTGTTCCGCTATTTCCAGTGCTGGCACATGGATGTGATGCGCAGGGCGCCCCTCACCCTGAAGGAGCGGATCACCTGGTTTTTTCATACCCATCTCCCCTCCAGTTGGACCGAGATTCTGTCGAGCGAGGCAATCTATTACCAGAATGCTCTTTTCAGGCACTATGCCTATGGCAGTTTTAAGGAGCTTTTCAAAAAGATTTGCGTGGACAATGCCATGCTTCGCTACCTGGATGGCTACTCCAGTAAATTCCGTTCACCTAACGAAAATTTTGCCAGGGAGATGTTTGAGCTGTACAGTATCGGGAAGGGGACCCAGGTGAAGGAGGGCGATTACACCAATTATACGGAGGAGGACATCAGGGAGGCTACCCGGGTGCTCACCGGATGGTCGATTGATGAAACCTTCTCCTTCCTGGATGCCGATACGGGTTTACCCGGCGGGAAGATGCGCACCAGCATAGTGGGAGCAGGGGCCGGTGCTGTGGAGGTGGCTGTGGAGCATGATCCAGGGATTAAAACCTTTACGGAGAAATTCGGGGGGAAGAGCATACAGCCGGCCGAGTTGGCCGGAGGCTACCCCACAGTTGCTTCGGCATATGACGAACTGGATGCAATGATCGAAATGATCTTTGAACAGTTGGAGACCGGACGTTTCATTGCCAGGAAGCTTTACCGCTTTTTCGTTTATCATTTTATCACGGAGGAGGCAGAGCAGGATATCATCGGACCGCTTGCCCGGATTTTAACGGACAATGATTACAGCATCGTGGAAGCCCTGAAGGTACTCCTGGCCAGCGATCATTTCTTTGATCATGACGATGCAGTGCAGGAGAACGATAACATGGGAGCGCTCATTAAATCGCCCGTTGATCTTTTCTGCGGCCTTTTCAGAAGCTTTAAAATGGAATTTCCTGACCGGAACAGCAACCCGGTTGCCTTTTATGCAAATATGGGTTTTGTGGTCGACTCCCTGGTGGACCAGGGACTCAATTTTTACGAGCCCTTTGAGGTGGCGGGCTATCCGGCCTATCACCAGATTCCGGGGTATAACCGGAACTGGATCACCACCTATGCACTGGCACATCGATATCAGACCGGCGACCTGCTTATGGAGCCTCCTGGTGGTGAGAATCCCCGGTCCATTTACCTGGATGTGATATCCTGGCTGGAAAATTCGGGAGAAGTCAGCGACCCTTCGGACGCTGAGGAGATCATGACAGTATTGAGCGAAAACTTGCTGGCGGTTACCCTGACCAAGGAGCGAAGTGACTATTTTCTGTACACGGTATTTCTGGATTATCCTGATAATCAGAGTTATGCCCTTGGATTATGGAGGCAGGAGTGGATTGCTTACCAGAATTCATCCAACGATGAGACGGTGAGGATGCTCCTGAACCGACTCGTTTCCAAATTGATTCAAACCCCCGAATTTCAACTATACTGAGCCGGAGATGAAGAGAAGACAATTTTTACGCAATATTACAGCCGGGAGTGCAGCAGGTCTGACACTGGGCGGTATTCCGCTGAACCTGCTGGCAGCCAACAGCGGTTTGAAACAAATGGCTGCAGCCAGCAGCAACGATCATGTGCTGATCTTTATCCAGCTTCATGGCGGGAATGACGGACTGAATACCCTGATTCCCATCTCCCAATACACTGAATATTACAACCTGAGGCCCAATATCGCCATTCGCGAAAGCGGTACCCGGAGTTACATTGAAGTGGATCCTTTGGTGGAAGAGGCAGTCAGAGTGGGCCTGCACCCCGATATGGGTTCGTTCAAGGAGATGTATGACCAGGGAAAGGTGGCCATCATTCAGAATGTGGGTTATCCGGATATGAACCTCTCCCATTTCAGGGGAAGTGATGTGGTATTTATGGGCACAGATGAATCGCGCGATCATGATTATCACTCGGGATGGATGGGACGATACCTTGATAACATCTACCCGGGCTACCCGGATGCCTATCCCGGCCCATCCATGCAGGACCCCCTGGGGATCGAACTGAGCGGGACCCTCTCGCTTGCCTTCCACCGGGAAAATGGAATCCCCATTGGTCTGAACATAGGGAATCCCGATCAGTTCTACAACCTGATCAACAGCGTTGGAGTGGATCCACCCATCGCTTTCCCCGGTAGTCACGCCGGTGACGAACTCCGTTATATCATGGATTTTGAGTTGAAGTCCAACCAGTATGCCGAACGATTGAAAAATGTCTATGACCAGGGGAGCAACTCCTCTGTGGAGTACCGGGAAAACTATCCCTACGCCTCACCCGCGAGAGCCAATAACCTTGCAAGCCAGCTGAAGCTGATCGCCAGGTTGTTGAGCGGGGGAATCAAAACAAAGATATTCCTTTGCCGCATAGGCGGTTTTGATACCCATGGAGAGCAGGTGCTGGAGGGTGATTCGAGCGAAGGATTGCACGCCTCCCTTCTTTATAACATGTCCACCGCGGTACAGGATTTCTATACCGATCTTAAAAACCTGGGTATCGATCAAAGGGTACTGGCCATCACCTTTACCGAATTTGGGCGAAGGGCCTATTCCAATCAGAGCTACGGGACCGATCACGGAACGGCCACCCCTGTTTTTGTATTCGGGACCAGGCTGAACAACGGCATCTACGGTGCGAATCCCCTGCTGGGTGAGGATGATCTTCATAATGGAAACCTGGTTTACGACATTGACTACCGCAGGATCTATACCTCCATTATCCAGGATTGGTTTGAAGGAGATAACCAGGCCCTGATTGATACAGGCTTTGCAGAGTGGGTGGATCAGAAGATTGAGATTGTCTCCACCACCGGGGTACCCGGAGTCGTTCCGGGAAAAAATCCAAATTCACTTCAGATTTTCCCAAACCCGGTTTCGGACCTGGCCCGGATCCGGTTTATGCTGGCGCACAGGGGGGTGGTCAACTTCCATGTGACCGATGGTTCGGGGCGGACGGTGATGATTTTTTCACAGGAAGGCATCTACGGTCCCAATACAGCCTTAATGGATGTATCGGGACTTCCTTCCGGAATTTACCACCTGCTGCTCATACAGAAAGGGACAAGGATTACAGAAAGGTTTATAAAATTATAATGCTGTCACTCCTCCGGGGGGAAGAACAGTTCAGCCGGCTCCTTGAATAAAACAGGGCGCCGGTACTTGCCCAGGAGGTATATTTCCGCCAGAACTGCCACCCCGTTATCGCCGGTCTGAATCACATCGGCCACCTCGACCCGCTCATCAAAAGTCCTGTGGATGGTACGGATGAGGCTGTCGGACTCCATTGCATACTGGTAGATCACGATGGAGCTGGCATTGGTCTGGGAGACAAAAAGGGCATACGTTTCACCATCCCTGGTGATGGATGTGGATACAACCCTGGCCTTATAGGTTAACTCATACAACTGCTCAGCTTCAAAATCCTTGATACTCTGACTGCTGTTTACATCCGCCTGAGTCCCGGGTACGATATAGTTATTCCCTTCGTAATAACCTGTGAGTCCGAACAGAGAACCGGATTTGTGGATCACCGAGCTGATGGCTTCATCGGTCTGAAAGGAGAAGATATCGCCGGTGTGATTCAGGGAGGAGATATCCAGGAATACTGTACGAAGGGTGTAGTTATAGAAGCAGGAGAGATAATAGCCAGTGGCTGTACCGGTGGCGTATTCACCCATAAAGAAGGGAAAATCCTCGCCGGTCTTGTTGAGGTGGCGCTGAATCATCAAATCGAGGTCGGCATTCACTGGCAATGTATTGCTTTGCACCAGGTCAAAATTACTGTTGAACTTGGAGATCCAGGAGGACTGGGAGACAAAATCATATCCAAGGACCAGGAGATTTCCCTGCTTGTCGAGGTAAGCATAGAGGGGCATGGTCATATGGAGGTCGTGCTGTCCGGTCACATCCCCGGAGCCGGGATCAACAAGGATGGCATAGGCATTCAATTGTGCATCCATGGCCACAAAGAGGGCTGATCCTCCCACCAGGATCAGGTCCGAAGCCGGAGTCAGCCAGTCATAGTTTCCCGACCACTCCACTACCCCGGTTGCATCGGTCCGGACCAGGTGGGTGGTGGGATACTCCATATCGGATGTTTCGTCCTTGACCGCTGAAATAAACAGGTATCCTCCTCCTGAAAGTTGTACGACGCTCTCGGGATAGAAGGCGAGTGTCTCCTCAGGGTGGTTGAATATTTTCAGGAATCCATCCCCGGGCCCGATCTCCTTCTGGCTGATTTCACACCCGGTGGAGGCTAATACCAGCAGGATTCCATATGTTAGAATTTTTCTCATTTGATCAATAAAAACATTCAACTGCTCCGGTTCGCCTCTGTTTCTGAAGGGAGAAGAGAAGCGAGAGACTCAGCTGAAGGTTGTTGAGTAAAATATCATCCTGGGCAAAAGTAGCCCCGTTACCGGTGACATACCGATCGCTTTTACTCGTGATGTTATGCAGTCCGGCGAGGTATCCCACATTCAGATCGAGGATGATGTATTTCAGATCGATGTAACTTCCGGCCACAGCTCCGGCTGTAAGCTTCGGATGGATAAAGCTCTGGTTGGAGGGGTCGTTGGAACCCAGCAGGTTGCTGTATGCCAGGGAGAGTCCCCCATAGGGCCTGAACCTCTGCAGATCCAGATTGTATCTCACCTCGAGTGGCACTGTGAGATACCTCAACAGGTAGGGGGTGGACTGCCCTACTGTTTCACTGGCAAAGATCACGTTGTTATTCTTACTGAACCGGAAGGTGTATGTTCCGGGTTTGAGGGCGACAACAAGGAACTTATGGTACCACTCCACCTGCACGAAATACTGGTTGCCAATGTTCTTCGCCATGGGGGAATAACCGTTTTTATAATCCACCCCGGTGAGGTCCTCGAAGACATTATAGGATTCCAGAACCATGATGTTGGCCATGTTTGCTCCCCCACCAAATCCGATCCTGAGGTGATCCAGAAAATTGGTCTGCTGGGCTTTGCCGGCCAGACCGGTAATCATTAATCCGGTTATTACCGCCAGGATCTTCATCCGATTCATATTTACCTAAACGGTTACAGGGGCAAATAGTTGCATGGTATCAGGATGTCGGTGATTTTTTTGTAATTTCCCTGATCAAAAGGATAGTTGTATGCCCATGGAGAAAATGAAAATATCAACAGGTGCACCCTGGGAGGAAATCGTAGGATATTCAAGGGCTGTGAGGGCCGGGAACATCATTGAAGTCTCCGGCACCATTGCACTGGATAATCTGGGGAATTCAGTTGCTGTGGGCGATCCTTACAGGCAAACCATACAGGTCATCAGCATTGCCCGCAAAGTGCTGGAGGAGGCCGGGAGCTGCCTTGAGGATGTGATCCGCACGCGCATCTATGTGACGGATATCAGCATGTGGGAGGAGATCGGAAGGGCTCATGGTGAGTTGTTCAGGAAGATAAAGCCAGCCACAAGTATGCTTGAGGTTGCAAAACTGATTCGTCCCGAAGCACTGGTTGAGATCGAATTCACCGCCATGCTTGATGATGCAGCCGGGTAAATTCTATTCCTATGAAAGAGATCGGTCACTTTGTTGTTTTACTCCTTTTATTCTCAATGGTATCCTGCGGGCAACCGGAAACTGAACATCCCACCCAACAGCTGGCCATCCGGGTCAGGCATGATACCAAACGTTCGTGGGATGCCTACCGGGATTATGCCTGGGGTAAGGATGTGCTGCTCCCCCTGAGCAATTCGGGCATGAACTGGTACGAAGAGTCCTTAAACATTTCACCTATCGATGCATTCAGTACCCTGGTGCTAACAGGTCTCACAGAGGATGCCGACCAGGTGCTAAGGTATGTGGCTGATTCGGTTTTTTTTAACAAGGATTTTAATGCCAAAGTGTTCGAGGTGAATATCAGGGTGCTGGGCGGACTGCTCTCCATGTACCAGCTATCGGGCGATCGGAGGATTCTTGAGAAAGCCGTGGATTTCGGCAACCGGCTGATGCCAGCCTTCCGCTCTGCAACCGGCATTCCACATTACTGGGTAAACCTGGAGACTGGGGTTGCAGAGGGTAGCGTGGTTAATGTAGCCGAGGCCGGCACCTACCTGCTGGAGATGGGCATGCTCAGTTATTTTACCGGTGATCCGGTCTATTACCAGGCAGCCAAACGATCGAGCAGGGCCATTTTCGACCGCAGGTCGGAGATCGGACTGGTGGGAGAGGTGATTCATATCGAGACCGGTGAGTGGATCAATCCCACCAGTCACATCTGTGCCGGAACCGACTCATACTATGAATACCTCTACAAAGGATGGCTGCTCTTTGGGGATCCAGAACTGAAGGAGATGTGGGACGCAAGCATCGAAGCGGTCCTGAAGTATCTCCCAGAGGAGATAGATGGAAGAGTTTGGTATGGCCGGGTGAATATGTATACGGGAGAGCATACCAGTTCAGTGGTAACCCTTTGGGACGCTTTTATGCCTGCACTGCTGGCGGTATCGGGGCATATCCACGAAGCTGCAGAGCTCCAGGAGAGCTGGGACTGGCTTTGGAGAAAAAACGGACTGGAGCCCATGATCTATGACTATAAGATTGACTCGATCCTCAATCCGGAATATGACCTGAATCCCGAGATCATCGAATCGGCCTGGTACCTGTGGGAGCTCACCGGGGAGCAGCGCTACATAGAGATGATTAAAGGGTATTATGCCGATTTGATGGAATTCTGTTCAACCGATGTGGCCTTTACAGCCATAAAGGATGTGGTGACCGGTGAGCAGCGCGACTACATGGCCACCTACTTCCTGGCAGAAACGCTGAAATATCTCTACCTGGCCTTTGCCGGTCAGGAGATGTATAACCTGGAAACGGTGGTCTTCAGTACCGAAGCGCATCCCTATCTGAAAGCGGCCCTTGATCCTGAAAAAGTCCGGGAGCACCTGGGGATAAGATGATTGTAGAGATGAACCAGCTTCGCCAGGACGTTTTAGAAGAAATCAGGGAGAAAGCCACCCCCGGTAAGGCAGAATGGTGGAATCTTTACCTGAAGGGAGAGATCCCTTTCCTGGGTGTGGGTACCCCTGAGATCCGGAAGGTTTTTCTGAACCGCGACAGGAATTCCTCTTTTGAGAATCTGCCCATGAACCGGCAGGTATCTCTTGTGAACGGTCTCATGCGGGGCAGATTTGCCGAGGAGAAGCTGGCTGCCATTCTCTATGTGCAGCTATTCTGGCTGGAGCGAATGAAGGGGAGTTTCCTTGTGAATCTGATTTCAGACTGGTTTGATGAGCGCTATATTTATGACTGGAATACCACAGACTGGCTCTGCGTAAGGATTCTCGCCCCGCTGGTTGATTCGGGTGATCCCCAGGTAATATGGAAACTGAAACAATGGAACCGGGATCCCTATTTGTGGAAGGCTCGTGCCTCGCTGGTTCCTTTTGCCCGGGCCAGGTATATTACTCATTATTCAAAGGAGATCTGGCAGTTTTCGGATAACCTGGTCAGGCGTAATGAACGGTTTGCCAAAACCGCTGTGGGCTGGGTCATGCGCGAGTATTCAAAGCATGATCCCCAGTATGTGCTGGACTTCCTGAGCAAACATGTGAAGCATACCACCGGGGAGGTAAAGCGGAATGCACTGAAGTACTACCGGCAGGGAGTCAGGACAGCACCGGGCAAATCGGACCCTCTCTTTTGATTGGATAAATGCATTATGTGTAGTGCATAAAATTGTATAATTGCAACTATATATAATGCAGAATGAATATGGATGAAATGCTCTACTAAGCTATATCCGGTTGCCCTCTTCTTGCATGTGAAGCCAAGATTTCTTACTCGAATTTGAGGATATAAGATTCCAGTGGGCCTATATCCACACGGGTTGTCGCGGTAATGCCCGACACTATCAATTCCAGGCTGTGTCTGGAGAGTTGATCCTTAAGCTGATAGCTGCCCTCAGTAAGGTTCCATAATTCAACTATATCCCGGGGAAGTTGTAACTCAAAGCCAGAGCTGTCGCTGGCATCGAAATTGGAAATAATGATTAAACGCTCTTCATCTTTCCACCTTACAAAAGAGAATACCCGGTCGTTGTACCGTGGAGTATGTTTACGATTATAGGTATGAATTTCACGGTACTCACCCATCAGCGCCCTGCTGTTTCGGGTGAAGTTGAGCAGCTTACTGTAGAAAGCACGCAGCTCCTTTTCCTTTGGCTCCAGCTGGCCACCGTCAAAGGCACCATGATTGATCCACTTCACCTGACTGGGAACTCCCCAGTAATCGTATATGGTGGTCCGTGTTTCTGTTCCATGCCCGGCATTTCCATCTCCCGGTTCACCCACCTCCTGGGCAAAGTAAATCATGACAGGAGAGGTACCGATGGTGGCAGAGACCACCATGGCGGGCATTCCCTTGCGGGCATCCCCGGCAAAACCGGCACTGGCAATGCGCTGTTCATCATGGTTCTCCAGGAAATGAAGCATATGAGGTTCAATGTCAGCAAGCTCATCCTGGATTTGCACAATGGCATCGGTGCTGCCGTGGCCCTGCATGATCGCTTTCAGAGTGTCGTAGAGTTGTACTTTATCATAAAGATAATCCATCTTCCCCAGCCGGATGTAATCCCGGTAAAGCTGGGGCTGGTAAATCTCAGCCAGCAGAAATGCATCGGGCCTGACCATCTTGATGGAGCTGTTCAGGTAACTCCAGAACTCCACGGGGACCATTTCAGCCATGTCATACCGGAATCCATCCACCCCTTTGTCGATCCAGTACAGGGCTATATCTCTGAATTTTTCCCATGAGTCAGGAACATCCTTATCCTTCCAGAAGGTATTGTGAAGCTGGCAGGGTTCGTTTTCATATCCTTCTGGTAGTTCATCGAAATCCTTGCTTCCATCGGGCCGGATTCCGAAATTCACCTTTACTGCCTCATACCAGTCATACATATCGGGTTGAGGGTTCCGGGAGCCGTTCCCGGTCCATTTGGCCGGGTTTTCATTGAAGTACCCGTCTGCCCCGGGATGGTTCTCTCCACCCAATACCCGGTAGCCATCTCTCCACTCAGGTACCCTGAATGGCTGCCCGGGTATATAGTAAAAATTGTTATGTTTTGCGTATTCAACTGTCACATCATCGGAAGCTCCAAAATCCTCCACACCCGGAGGGTTTGTGACTGAGTGGTAAACCCTGGCCACGTGGTTAGGAACAATATCGATGATCACTTTCAGTCCTGCCTTGTGGGTCCGGCTGATCAGCTCCTCAAACTCCTCCAGTCTCCTGGCAGGATCAACAGCCAGGTCTGGATTTACGTTATAGTAATCCTTTACCGAATAGGGTGAACCTGCCCTCCCTTTGACCACATCAGGATCATCCCCCGGTATCCCGAAAGCTGAATAATCTGTGACCATGGCATGGTGCAAAACACCGGTGTACCAGATGTGGCTTATCCCAAGCTCTTTGATGGCCTCGAGGGCTTCGATGGAGAAATCATTGAATTTGCCAACCCCGTTCTCCTCCATTGTACCCCATGGTTTATTGGCCGTATTTGTATTGCCGAACAGCCGTGTGAACACCTGGTATACGACTATTTTATGCGCCGGATTTTGATTCACAGATTCTACTTTCAGATTTTCCTTACACCCCGGCAGCAAAATGATTCCTGCAAGTACTATACTCTGGAGCCTCTTCATGGATCAGGGTTTAATAACCGCGTTCTTCCAGTTATCCAGTTCAATGTCCTTGATGCCTGGTTTGGACGCCCTTCCATCAAAGTCGCAGATGGTCAGGTTTTCATACTCCTTACAGTAAATGGCATGACTCATGTAGTCAGGCAGATTTTCACCCCACTCAACATGGAACTCCCTGATGGTGAGTCCGTCGGTATACTGACTGTACAGCGCCGGTATGTCATGCTTAAAAATACCCAGGTCCCTGTCATATACAGGCCTGAGGTCAAAATTCCCCCCATAAGTTTCACTGTTTCTGCCCGAAGAGATCCGGATGGATACATCCTCAAGCCATAAGTCCGATATGGGAGATTCTTCAGTGCCATATATCACAATTCCGTTTTCGCTCTCTGCAATGATATTGCGGAAACGGATATTCCTGATGGGTCCGGCAGGAATTTGAGGGTCCTGTTTGATCGCCGAGACATGGATAGGTTCTCCATTGCCCCACCAGTGCCCTGAATGAATGCGGTTCTGAATGGTGATGTTGCTGAAAAGAATATTCTCAATAAAGCCATCATCCCGGGAAAATACTCCCACTCCACGGTTTGAATCATGGATGACAAGGTTTGAGAAAACGCAGTTCCGGATTGGATTGATGCCATAGCCTACCCGGATGCCGGCAGAGCGTGACTGAAGCAGGCAGTTGGTAACCACCACATTTTCAGCATAACCGGTCTTGTTACCAAATTCCCTGGTTGTATAATCAAGTTTTGTGTTGACATCCCCGCTCACACCCACCTGGGTCCCGAAACCGGTCACAATGATCGCATCATCGCCGGCCCGGATATCGCAATCAGAGATCCGGACATTTCTTGAGGTTGTACAATGGATCCCATCACTGTTTGGAACCAACAGGTTGTTGCGAATGGATATGCCCGAAACAACTACATCATCGCAATCCGCAATGCGGAAGCACCATACGGGCGAATCTGAGAACGTCACATCCCTGATGGCCACCTGCTCACATTGCAGCAGAACTACCATCATCCCGGGCCTGGCATCAAAGCCGATGGGACCGTCTGCCGGAACCGGTTCGGGGGGCATGTATTGCTCACCCTGACGGGTTACTTTCCTGTCGAAGTCCTCTCCCATATGGGCCCGGCCGGCAAGGTGAAAACTGCTTCCCCTGCCATTAATTTCACCCTCGCCGGATATGGTAATCCCGGTGGACTGGACCGCATAGATCATTCCGTGCCTCTGACCATCGATCCGGTAATCGGCTGTGTCCAGGCTGCCCAGGAGAGTTGCGCCCTGTTCAAGGTAAAGGTTCACATCAGATCGAAGCACAATGGTTCCTGTAACGAAGTCACCTGGAGGAACCACCACCTTGCCTCCGCCATTTTCATAACAGGCGTCGATGGCCTTCTGAATGGAAATGGTATTAAGGGTGGTTCCATCGGCTTTTGCCCCGTAAGAGGTAATGTAATAGTCACGGACCTCCTGTTGACAGCCGGTCAGAACCAGTGTCATCACAACAACGAAATACAACCGTTTGATCATGGGATTATCATTTATGGGTTAAAAGCCTTATCAATTACCTGGTCAGATCGGCGTAGGAAATCAACCTGATGCCGCGCTGCCTGATTACTTTCATCACCTTCTCACTGGTGAACAGATCCGTGACCATTTGCCGGTCTTCATTCACATTGTAGTATCCCTCATGTCCCACTGCAGACATCTCCAGGCTCTCCAGGGCAGGGTGTTCAACAAACAGATAGGTTTTACCTGCTTCCAGCTTGTTTAATCCTTCAATGAAATCGTTGATGCGTGCCTCCAAAGTTTCGGACTTCTGTTCCAGAGGGAAACTAAGCACTCCATACTGGTTTGTCCGGATATCCAGATTGTATTCTTTGGAAAGTTTGCTGAATACAGTTGCCACCGAATCATCCCATCCGGCACAACCCATGTGGCAACTGAGGTGACTGACTTGAGGTATGTACTTCACAGCCAGTTCAATCTGTGCCCTCATCTCAGCTTCGATCTCTTCCAGTTTCCAGTCAGACCCCTTCAGCGACATATTTTCGGGGACCCTGTCACTTGGGCCAGATGACGGGGAAGAAAAATCCCTGGTCATCGGTGATACCGGGGGCATTGGTCAGGGGCCGCCATTTTACATTGTCCCATTCGCTGGTAAATGTGAGATGAACCCCCACATCCAGCCCCGGGTTTTCGTTAAGCATGCGTACCGCTTCCGGAAACCAGGCACAGGGGACCATGATCTCCACCGAACGCATGATCCCCTCCTGGTAGGATTTGATGCATCCCAGGTTGGCCGCATGGGTGGATCCGATATCATCACCACGGATAATCAGGCGGATCTCATCCTGCGACCGGCAGTCGAGGCTGCCAAGGACCAGGCAGATGAGCAATATGGCGGAATAAGTTTTCATAAGGATTTATGGTTTTGGATTGATAATGTCAATGAGATCACGGTGGAGGCCGGAGCCGGAGGCGACAATGGTGTAGTTCCGGCTGATGGCCTTTGCAGAGAGGTCGAAAACGATTTGACAGCCGGAGATGTCAGTCACTATTCCTCCCGCTTCCCGTATCAGCAGCCATACCGCTGCAATATCCCAGATCTTGGTGGTCTGGTTGATGGCTGCACCCAGCCGGCCGTCGGCCACAAGGCAGAAATCAACCAATGAGTTGGTGGAGCGGATATTCCGGACTTTTGCAGAGAGCCTCCGGAGCATTTCCATCTCCAGGGAGGCCTTACCCGGATCCTTGCAATAATCGAAGGAGTAAGCAATCAGGTTATCTTCAAGTGCCATGGTATCTCTGGTGGTGATGCGCAGATCGTTTTTATAGGCACCCCCCCCGTGTTCTGTATAGTATAGTTGCTTTTCCAGCGGAAGGTACATCCCTCCCTGAATGGGCTTTTTGTCCTTAAACAATGCGATGATCACTCCAAACCAGGGAAGACCAGCTGCAAAGTTGGAGGTGCCGTCCAGTGGATCCACCACCCATGTGTAAGCAGATCCCCTGTCCATAAAGCCCGACTCTTCGGAAATGATATTGCAAGGTTCAGGTGATGATAAAAGGATTTCAGTGATCACTCTTTCGGATGCAAAATCTGCATCAGTCACGACCGAACTGATACTCTCTTTTATCCTGATCTTACCGCTGTTTCCGAAATGTTGCAGCAATTCCTCCCCAGCCCGTTTTAAGGCCGAGTGAAGGATTTCCCTTGTTTGATCTGGGTCCATGGTTTAAAATTATGCTATTTTTTAAGAATCCCTGCAGACTATTTTAATATAGTTATATCCCTTAGACTGCCTGAAGAATCAGGCGCCTCCATCAGGATCTCCGGTTTGACCCAACGAAATCTATGAATCATGTAAATTTTTCAAATAATTATATAATACATAATTCGCAATTTCTTAAAAACCTTTATGTAATTATTTTCAAAAAAATCACTTGACAAACAGCCCGACCTGTTGGTATAATCCTTTAATAGCCGTATATATCTGAAAGTGAATGAAAAAGACAACATCAAAACCCGCAATAAAAAGTCTGCAAAAGTCACCAAGTGGCATCCTTGGGTTTGATGAAATAACCGGAGGCGGTTTACCAACCGGCAGGCCAACCCTGGTTTGTGGTGGTGCAGGTTGCGGTAAAACACTTTTCGGAATGGAGTTTCTTGTTCGTGGCGCAATTCAGTTTAACGAACCGGGCATATTTATGTCGTTTGAAGAAACTATTGAGGAATTAACCCAAAATGTTGCATCGCTCGGTTTTGATCTGGAAGATCTTGTTAAGAATAAAAAAATTGCTCTTGACTATGTACGTGTTGAGCGCAGTGAAATTGAAGAAACCGGGGAATACGATTTAGAAGGTCTGTTCATAAGACTTGCCTATGCAATTGATAGTATCGGTGCAAAACGTGTTGTACTGGATACGATTGAATCACTGTTTGCCGGATTGCCTAACCAGCTGATCCTGCGTGCCGAACTGCGGCGCCTGTTTCACTGGTTAAAAGAAAAGGGTGTTACTGCAATTATAACAGGCGAGCGCGGAGACGAAACATTTACACGGCAAGGCCTGGAAGAATATGTCTCTGATTGTGTTATTTTGCTCGACCATCGTGTAACTGAACAGACCTCTATACGTCGTTTACGAGTCGTTAAATACCGGGGTTCAATTCATGGTACCAATGAGTATCCATTTCTGATTGATGAAAATGGGTTTTCAGTACTGCCCATAACCTCCCTGGGATTGAAACATATTGTATCAAATAAAAGAATCTCAAGTGGCATAACGCTACTTGATAATATGCTTGAAGGAAAAGGTTATTACCGCGGCAGCACCGTTCTTGTTTCAGGTACTGCCGGAGTGGGGAAAACAAGTATTGCGGCTCACTTTGCAGAAGCTGCCTGTAAACGGGGCGAGCGTGTCCTTTATTTCTGTTTCGAAGAGTCTCCGAACCAGCTTATGCGCAATATGCTTTCGATCGGCATAAAATTAGAGCCCTGGGTACGGAAAGGGCTGTTACAATTCCAGGCAACCCGGCCAACATTCTATGGTCTTGAGATGCATCTGGCTGTAACTCACAAAATTGTAAATGTTTTCAAACCTGATATTGTTATTCTGGATCCCATAAATACTTTCGTGGTTGGTGATAAAGAGTTCGAAGTAAAAACAATGTTAGTACGTATTGTTGATTTTCTTAAGTCAAAGCATATCACAGCTTTATTTACCAGTCTGACTTCAGGCGAAAGTACAGCAGAGAATTCTGATGTCGGAATATCATCATTGATAGATACATGGTTATTATTACGCGATATTGAATTGAGCGGCGAACGAAACAGGGGAATGTATGTTCTTAAATCGAGGGGGATGGCTAATTCAAACCAGATCCGCGAATTCATTCTCACTGACCACGGCGTGGAATTACGTAAGGTTTATATTGGTGCCAGTGGAGTTTTAACCGGTTCGGCCCGTATTGCACAGGAAGCTCTTGAAAACGCCGAAGTGTTGACTCGTAAGCATGAAATTGAACGTAAAAAACGCAAAATTGAACGGAAACGGCAGGCATTGGAATCACAGATTGCAGCATTACATGCCGATTTTGATTCGGAAGAATCCGAAGCTGTTAACTTGATAAAAACAGAACAGGATATGATTAAAAGACTGGAACAGGACAAAATGGAAATGGCAGTCAGCAGAAAAGCTGTCATGGAAAAAAGTGCAACCGGCAATTTGAAAAAATCATTATAAGGAGTATCCTATGAAGGCAAAGAAGTTGAATTCAGAAATGATAATAAAAAAAGGTAAACCCGGTAAAACGGCAGATGAAAAATGGGTGCTTCGTTTATACGTTGCAGGACAATCTCCAAAGGCGCTTACTGCATTTGCAAATCTGAAAAAAATCTGTCAGGAACAATTAGAGGGGAAATATTCCATTGAAGTAATTGATCTTTTGAAAAGTCCACAGCTTGGTGCCGAGGACCAGATCTTTGCCTTACCCACGTTAGTGAGAAAATTACCGGTACCCGTTCGTAAGATTATCGGAGATCTTTCAAATGCAGAACGTGTACTTGTAGGACTTGATTTATTACCCATAGGTTGAATTATAATTAGATATCTGATCAGGCCTATTTATGAAAAAGAATAAACCAAAAATAATGGACACTCCGGGAAAGTTTGAACTGCCTGTGCCTGAACGAAACCAGGCAAAATATATTTTGAGTTTATACATAACCGGGACAACGAATCGATCAATCATGGCAATAACCAACCTGAAGAAGATTTGTGAAGAATATCTTGAAGGGCAATATGAACTTGAAGTGATAGACCTTTATAAAAACCCGGGTTTAGCAAAAGTTGACCAGATCATTGCAGCCCCAACATTGATTAAAAAGCTGCCACTTCCATTCCATCGCATTATTGGGGATATGTCAAATAAAGAAAAAGTCCTTTTAGGATTGGATCTGAGAGAGGTGAAGGAAAAGTAGGGACTCCGGGAACTTTGAATCAGTTGGTTTAATATGAATTTAAATGAACAGAACGAAAGAACAGCTTATCATTGAAAATAGGGAATTGCATTCACGCCTGCTTGAAATTGAGGAGGCTCTTACGGCAATCAGGAACGGAGAGGTGGATGCGATAATGGTTTCCGGAAAAAAGGGAGAACAAGTCTATTCTGTCAGTTCTGCCGAAACACCATACCGTACTTTCATAGAAGAGATGAGCGAAGGAGCAGTCACTCTTACAAAAGAGGGTACAATTCTCTATTGTAACCGGAGATTTGCTCAGATTGTTCAGTCTCCGTATGAAAGGGTTATTGGCTCATCCCTCAAACATTTCATCACACCGGATGATAATTCAAAATTAGATTATTTCCTTACTCAACCGGCTCATGGCAAACATGATGTTTTAATAGTATCCCTGAAAAACACATTATATCTCAGACTGTCAATTCACATTTTGCCACCTTATCTTGCAGGGAGATAATTACATACTCATAGCAACTGACATATCGGACCTGAAGAAAAAAGAGAATGAGCTGAATGAAATAATTGTTACGTTAGCAAACCACATAAATGCTTTACGGGCATTACGTATCGAAAATATTAATGATACCTTAGATGTTGAAGGAAGAAAAAATAAATTGGAGATCGAAAATAATAAACTGTATAAAGAGATCCTCAAATTAGACCGGTTAATCGTAAAATTAAAACGAAATCAAAAGCAAAATTCTAAGAACGCAACTTCTTAGAAAGATTGATTCAGTTTCGTTGTCCGTGTTATTTCTTAACTCAGGATGTGCGAAAAAGGATTCCACAAGGCTTGTACTTTTTGATCTACCGGACCGACCATCCCCTATATATTGATGAGCTCTTTCCGGTTATGCACGGCAAACCGGATGCCACACTGAGTGGATGGATGGCCACCACATCTGACTCCATGGCATCGCTGAAACTCCATTTTCCATAATTAAAGCCCGGCAGCAAATAGAAGATTTTCCGGGTAAAGGATTTTCCTGGGTTGATCCGGGTTCATGGTTGAAAAATATGCTATTTTTAAAGAATCCCTGCAGACCATTTTAATATATTGCATCCATGATGACCAAACCACAGAAACAGACCAGAAGAGAGATGCTTACCGTCTCAGGCACACTGATGGGGGCATCCCTGCTCGGGGCCCCGGCGTTTTCTCAATCCCCAAATGGAGAGCAAAAACCACTGAAGATCCTTGTGACAGGGGCCCACCCGGATGATCCGGAGAGTGGATGCGGGGGTACAATAGGAAGGTTTGTATCCCTCGGGCATAAGGTATCGGTTCTCTACCTGACCAGGGGTGAAGCGGGTATTGAAGGGGTGTCGCACGACAGGGCTGCAGAGATCAGGACAGCTGAAGCGATGGAAGCATGCAGGGTGATGGGAGCCAGTCCCCTGTTTGCCGGTCAGATTGACGGGAATACCGTCATCAACCGGGAGGCTTATTTGAATATGGACCTGATCATTGAAAAGGAATCGCCCGATGTGGTGTTTTCCCACTGGCCCATCGACACCCATCCCGACCACAGGGTTTGCTCCAGCCTGGTGTACAACACCTGGAACCGGTTTCGTCCGGATCAATCAAAGGCCTTCGAACTCTATTATTATGAAGTGTTAACCGGAGAACAGACCCAGAATTTCCATCCCACTCATTTCATAGATATAACCGAAACGGCAGAGCTTAAAAAGGAAGCAACCCTGAAGCATGTTTCCCAGAAGCCCTCTGAATGGTTCCCGGTTCACCAGAAAATGGATGAATTCAGGGGGTTCCAGTACAAATGGGAGTGCAAAGCGGCCGAGTCATTCGTTCACCAGGGATATACTGGTATTATTTAAGGATGTTCGTGATATTTTAAAGATGAAAAGAAGAGAATTTTTAAGTACAGCAGCTCCCACGGCGTTTGGAATAAGTATTCTCCCAGGGACCTTATTTGCAGAAAACAATTTGAATAAAATGACAGCAAAAGATCTTAACGATTATCTCCGCTCCCTGGTTGAGGTTAATGAGCCATCTGTAGATAAGATCATCGTCGGTGATCCGGATACGGTGATCAGCAAAATCGGGACGGCATGGATGCCTTACTGGAAGACACTCAAGGAAGCCAGGGAAAAAGGAGTGAATACCATGGTGGTCCATGAACCGACATTTTACACACATCGTGATCTGGAAGAAAGCAAATGGGACTACCTGTCGGCGCCCTCCCCGGCAAAAGAATTATATATGGAGCAGGTTGCAGCCAAGAAGAAATGGATCGAGGAGAATGGTATGGTGGTTATTCGCTGTCATGATGTACTCGATAAAATCGGCGGATTCGGGATCCCGTTTGCTTTTGGAAGGGCTCTTGGATTCCTGGACTCTGACCTGGTCAGGTCAAAAAACTATTACAATGTGTATAAAATTGAAACTCGTCCTGCCATCGAGGTAGCCCGACAAATCGCTTCAAGTCTTGTTAGCGTCGGTCAGCCAGGTATCGCATTTTATGGAGATGAAAACTACCCTGTGAAAACTGTGGGACTGGGTACCGGTTACATCTGCAATCCCATGGAATTTATGGATCTTGAAATGGACCTGGCCATTGCAATTGACGATTCGATCTCAACCTGGATAGAAACCACGTTTGCCGAGGATACCGGCCGGCCCCTGATTGTTGTGAACCATGGAACCACTGAAGAATTTGGAATGAGGGAGTTGTCCCTCCATCTAAGTAAGGCTGTGAGCAAATACGAAACCATTCATTTCAGGCAGGGATGCAGTTATAAATGGGTCGTCTAATAAAACAAGATACAATGAGTCGCGAAAAAGTACTATATGAGGAGCTAACTCCCACCGAATTCAGAGAGCGGATTGCCAGAGCTCCTGTAGCTTATCTTCCTCTCGGAACCATTGAGTGGCACGGGGAACACCTTCCCCTCGGCTCCGACGGTCTGCAGTCAAAAGGTTTTTTCGAAATCCTTGCCAGGGAGGCCGGGGGTATTGTATACCCGATGTTATTTATGGGTCCTGACCGGCAACAGGTGATTGATGGAAAAGAGTATTACGGGATGGATTACAGTGTCAGAGATGAGGAATCTGAGTTTTTTTACTCCACCCGGCAATTGGACGGAAGTTCTTACTGGATCGCCGAAGAGGAGTTTAAGGTGATCATGGAAGCCATACTGAAGCAGATCAACAGGGCAGGATTCAAGGTGCTGGTAGCCCATGGCCATGGCCCATCCACAAACTTTGTTATCAGACACACCGCCGTGTGGGAAGAAAAGTACGGACTGAAGATCCTGAATTGCTGGGGATACCGGGATGAGGAGGGAATGGGAATAATGGTCGATCATGCAGCCATGAATGAGACCTCCCTTGTGATGGCATTAAGACCAGAACTTGTGCATATGGAATACCTGCCGGCAGAAGCAGCCAAATGGCCGCTGGGTATAAGCGGAGAGGATCCCAGATTATATGCAAGCCGTGAAAAAGGATCCGAAATCCTGGAGATTCAGAAGGAGAGGATGCTTGGAATCATTAATAAGGCGTTGGGTGAAATTGGCTTGAAATGAACAGCAAAACAATGATCCAGATCCTGCTTTTGCTGCTCATGTTTCAGACATTCATCAGCCTTGATGCTCAGAACAATCCTGACAGCTCCGGCTACTATTCAAATCCGGTGGGCGATTCCCTGATTATTGCCGATCCTTCAGTGATTTTTCATAATCAGACCTACTACCTGTATGGTACTTCTGCCCGGGATGGATTTCTATGCTGGTCCTCAGATAACCTTGTGGACTGGCGCCCCTTGGGATACGCCTATCAGAGAAGCAAGGAGTCATGGGGCAAGGATACCTACTGGGCTCCGGAGGTGCTTGCCTATAAGGGTATGTTCTACATGGTTTTCAGTTGTAAGGGGGGAGAAGAAGACAATACAGCCTTAAGAGTTTGTCTGGCGGTGAGCGACAGGCCGGAGGGACCCTTCAAAGATCTTTATGTTCCGTTATTCGATAACAATCAATCCTCTATCGACGGACATATTTTCATAGATGATAACAAGGATGCTTATTTGTTTTATGAGCGGGTCGGAGTGGTGGGTGAGCCATGGAACAGGGAAGGATACTTCTGGGGAATGATCTTTGGAGTGAGGCTTAAAGAGGATCTGTCCATTATGGAAAATTCAGAACATCAGCTGTGCATCTATGTGGATGAGGAATGGGAAGGGGCCAGGAGCATGCATGCACGCTCCTGTGAGGGGATGACTGTATTTAAAAACAGAGACACCTATTATATGACCTATTCATGTAACCACTATTCAGATCCCAATTACGGAATAGGTTATGCCACAGCAAAATCACCCCTAGGAATGTGGACAAAGAATCCGGATAATCCGATTCTGACAAAGAACCCGGAGATTGGCGTCTCCGGTCCGGGTCACAATTGTATCATTAAATCACCCGATAAGAAAGAAACTTTTATTGTTTACCACAGTCATGCCGATCCCGAACATCCCTCAGGCAGAAGGATCCTGAATATAGACCGGCTGGTTTTTGATGATGTGGGAAAAATAAGTGTATTGGGGCCAAGCAGGACCCCGCAGGCGATGCCTTCGGGTACCCTTCAAAGGAATACAAACTGAAAACCGGTATTTATGAAGCGAAGATCTTATTTAAAGACGATGACGGCAGGGGTTGCAGCCATCAATCTGGCTCCCGGTATTTTGCACGCTCGTTCCATGAAGGGACCTTTTGTAAGGCTGGGAGGACCCATTTTTGACCCCTTTGAGGAGCCCGCTCAGTGGATCGGGTCTTTGAAAAGGCTGGGTTACCGGGCTGCTTACTGCCCGGTTGAGCCCGGTGCAGATGAAAACTTTATCCGCGAATATGAAAAAGCAGCCAAAGAGAATGACATTGTAATTGCCGAAGTGGGGGCATGGAGCAACCCGATCTCTGCCAATCCGGATGAATCTAAGGCGGCCATTGAAAAATGCATCGCAGGCCTGCAACTGGCTGATCAGATCGGAGCCAGGTGCTGCGTGAATGTGAGCGGATCTAAAAATCCAGAGTACTGGGCAGGACCTCATAAGGATAACTTTTCAGATGCCACTTTTGAACAGGTAGTGGAGACCACAAGGAAGATTATTGATGCCGTGAATCCGGTACGGACCTTCTTTGCCCTTGAGGCGATGCCCTGGGCCTTTCCCGATTCAGCCGAAACTTATCTTCAACTGCTCAGCGCCATTGACCGGAAGCATTTTGGGGTACACCTCGACCCGGTCAATATGATCACCTCTCCCAGGGATTATTTTGGCAATGGTGAGTTGATCAAGGATATGTTTGAAAAACTGGGTCCACATATCAGGAGTTGTCATGCCAAGGATATCACCCTGAGAGAAGATAATTACATTCCGCAGCTGGATGAGCTCAGGCCGGGACTTGGTAGCCTGGACTACACCATTTATCTTCGGGAGCTTGCAAAACTTGATAATGTGCCCCTGATGATGGAGCATCTGAAAACGGATGAAGAGTACAGGCTGGCAGCAGATTATATCAGGTCGGCAGGGAAATTCATTTCGCTGAACATTTAAATATAACCTATTCTTTATGAAACAGTTAAGCGTATTATTAACTTTCTTTTCCTTTGTCATCACATCCTGTGGGAATTCGGGCAGCCAGGCAGATGAAATTAGCATCGATGCCATCGGGAAACAGCTGCTGTTGCTGTATCAGAATACGGAGCAGATCGTGGCTGATTCGGCAGGCAGCGAACTGGTCAGTCCAAGAACCATCAACGGGGACGGATCATTGAGGGTGGTTCCGGGTGGAGACTGGACCAGTGGATTTTTTCCCGGAACACTCTGGTACATGTACGAAATGAGCAGGGAAGAGGCCTGGAAAGAGAAGGCGGCAGCCTATACAGCTAAACTGGAGAAGGAGCAGTTCAATGGCATCAACCACGATGTGGGATTCAGGATGTTTTGCAGTTATGGAAATGCGCTCAGGTTTACGGGCAGTGAGGAATCCATTCCGGTTTTGGTTCAATCGGCAAAAACACTGATTGCCAGGTATTACGAAACGGTGGGATGCATTCGCTCCTGGGATTTTAACAAGGAGAATTGGCAGTGCCCGGTGATCATCGATAATATGATGAACCTGGAGCTGCTGTTCTGGGCATCGGGGCAAACGGGAGATTCTGTTTACAGGGAAATTGCCATCCAACATGCGCTGACCACCATGGAACATCAGTTCAGGGAGGATTACAGCTCGGTTCATGTGGTGGATTACGATACCATTACCGGTGAGGTGCGCCAGAAAAACACGCACCAGGGCTATTCCGATGAGTCGTCGTGGGCACGGGGTCAGGCATGGGGGCTGTATGGTTATACAATGACCTACCGCTATACCAGGGATGAGCGATTCCTTCGGCAGGCCGAAAACATTGCCGGATTCCTGCTGGACCATCCCAATCTGCCCGAAGACGGAGTCCCTTACTGGGATTTCAATGATCCGGGTATCCCCGATGTACCCAGGGATGTATCTGCCGGAACGATTATTGCCTCTGCCCTGTACGAACTGAGCGGCTATTCTGAAAATGGCGACCTCTACCGAAGGGAGGCCGACCGGATCCTGGATAACCTATGGAATAAATACAGGTCAGGTGCAGGAGAGAACCAGGGATTTATACTGGATCACTCGGTTGGGAATCTGCTTGGGGGATCGGAGATCGATGTTCCCCTGAATTACGCCGACTACTATTTCATGGAGGCGCTGTACAGGAGAAAAAACCTATAATGTGTGCCTCATGAATCGCATCCATCTCATCCTGATGATGGTGTTTGCCATTACAGGCTGCAGCAAAAGTCCGGCCCCTCCCAACATCATCCTGATCAGTGCGGATGACATGGGCTGGTCCGATCTGGGGTGTTACGGGAGCGAGATCAGAACCCCGCACATCGATCGCCTGGCGGAAAATGGCATACGGTTTACCCAGTTTCATAATACATCCAAGTGCTTTCCTTCCCGGGCATGCCTCCTGACGGGAGTCTATGCGCAACAATGCGGGTATGACCATACATACACAAACCCACTGGTTCATGCGGTCACCCTGGGTGAGGTTTTGCATAAAGCCGGGTATATCACCCTCTGGTCAGGAAAGCACCATGGGCTTGAGAATCCTGTCACAAGGGGTTTTGACCACTATTATGGTCTGAAAGATGGAGCATGTAATCATTTTAATCCCGGTATTCAGAGGGCCGGAGAGGGGGCTCCGGCACGCAAAGGAAAAGAGGGGAAGAAAATCGACCGGGCCTGGTGCATCGATGCCAAGATGTATGTTCCCTATACGCCTGAAGCGAGAGATTTTTATACGACCGACTATTTTACAAATTACGCAATAAACTGGCTGGAGGAGTACCGGGGTGATGATCGTCCCCTGTTCCTCTATATGGCCTATACGGCACCTCATGACCCCCTGATGGCATGGCCTGAAGATATCGCCAGGTATCAGGGGATGTATGACCAGGGGTACGATGCCATTCGCCAAAAGCGTTACGCAAGGCAGCTTGAGATGGGCTTGATCGATTCGACCTACAAACTTTCAGAGGCTACTCATGAGGATTGGAACAGCCTTTCCGCGGAGGTTCGCAGAGAGGAGGCCAGGAAAATGGAGGTCTACGCGGCCATGATCGACCGGCTGGACCAGAATATCGGAAGGCTGATCGATAAGCTTGTTGAAACCGGCAGGGTTGACAACGTGTTGATTATGTTTGTATCTGACAACGGGGCTTCGGCAGAAATGGTTTCCATCGGGGATGATTACGGGGAGACAGGGAGCATGACCCGATGGACCTCCCTGGGTCCCGATTGGGCAAATGTCTCCAACACCCCCTTCAGGTATTTCAAGAACTTCAGCTATGAAGGCGGAATCAATACTCCGCTCATTGCAGCCTGGCCTTGTGAAATTGAGCCCGGCTCCATCAGCCGGTTTCCGGGGCACTTCATAGATATCATGGCCACCTTCGTGGATGTATCCGGCGCTGAATACCCCTCGGAATTCAGGGGTGAGAAGGTTACTCCCATGCAGGGAGAGAGCCTTTTACCCGTCCTGATGGGAAAGGAGAGAAGGCGCATCAAGCCGCTCTACTGGGAGTGGCAGAATGGACAGGCGGTTCGCGAGGGTGACTGGAAACTGGTCCGCGACGGGCCTGACCGTGAATGGGATCTTTACAATATGCTTCAGGATCCCGCTGAAACGGAAAACCTGGCCAGCATTTTTCCCGAAAAGGTCAGAGGGCTGGAGTCCCTCTTCCTTCAGTGGAAAGCGGATTTAAAAACAGACAGCAGTCAGCAGTCAGGTTCCTTACTCTGGCTGAGAAACGGATCTCTTCAGGCAGGGATTCTGACAGAAGTCGGGGGCCGGCTTGTCAGCCTGGGCAGCATGGAGGGTAATAACCTCCTCAAATCAGAACCCTTACTCTGGAACGAACCGGCGGGGGAGCGGATCATTCCGACAGCTTACTCAGGGTGGAAATCATATTTTGGCCACATCATCTGGCCGGGACCCCAATCTGACTGGTGGATTCACCAGGAGTTGAATAGCCAAAGAAGAAACGCCAGGTCAAACTGGCCTCCCGATCCATACCTGATCTTTTCACCTTACCAGGTGGTTGAGCAGACCGATACCTCGGTAACCCTGGAGGGTCCGCCGAGCCCGGTCAGCGGGGTGAAAATCCTTAAAAGATACACCCTGTCGCGGGTTGGACTCCAGATCGGTATAACCATGACCAATACTTCTGAGGGCCCTGTCTCCTGGGACATCTGGTCCAACACCAGGTTCGAAGGGAATACCCTCTTTTTTGTTCCGGATTGTGAAGAGGGGGTTCTCAGGATAACATCTTCGGAAACTGAAAAAACAGGCGGACTGGAGGGCGAAATTGTGTCAGGGGCATTTACCTTTATAGCTCAGCCAGCCGGTCCGGATAAAGAGACGAGATTTGCAAAGGCCTTTCTCCACCCGGATCAGGGAAAGATTGTGGCCGTTCGCGGGGGAAACATGCTGGTGATGACTTTCGATTATGTGGAGAGGGACCAGGTTCATCCCGGACAGGGATTTGTGGAGATATACAAGAAGGTTTCAGTGGATCCGGAGGATGATCTGTTGGAACTGGAACACCATTCGGCATATGTGACATTACAACCGGGGGAGTCTCACGAACTTAAGGAGAGCTGGATTATCCACAATTATAAGGATGGTTCCGGCCTGGAAGATGCCATCGCCTGGTACAAACAGACCCAAACCTTAAAATGAACCAAAAACGAACTTACAACATCGGTGTAATAGGTGCAGGTATGATTGCCAGGGTCCATCTGCGTAACCTGCAGAGAACGGGCAGGACACATATCTCCTGGATTGCAGCAAGGAACCCTGAGAACCTGGAGTGGGTGAGGGCAGAATTCAATATTCCCAATAAAACCGGTAATTACAAAGATATATTGAACGATCCGGAAGTGGAGTTGGTCCTGATCACCACTCCCCCGGTTTTGCACAGGGAGATGTTCATAGAAGCTGTGAAGGCCGGGAAACACGTGCTGCTTGAGAAACCGATGGCCCTGAACCTGGAGGAGATTGAAGGGATGCTGGCGATCAAGTCAAAATATCCCCATCTCCTGGCCATGGAGTGTTCGGGCCGGCACTCCCGGCTGACCCCGAAATTCAGAAAGGTAAAGGAGTTGATCGATTCGGGAGCCCTTGGGGAGATCTATGCCATTCACCATAACTCAATCGGGCGTCAGAGCAGGCCCGGAATTGAGTATCACCCCACTGCCAAATGGTTCCTGAATAGAGCCGTTGCAGGAGGGGGACCGCTGTTCGACTGGGGGGTGTATGACCTCTCATTTCACCTGGGAGTACTGGGAGACCGCCATGAGGTGGAGTCGATCGGGAGTGCCAGACTAATGAGCGGACTCGATGATGTAAATCCGGGGACAGATATTTACGATGTGGAGGAACATTTTATTATAAACATGCAGCTTTCCGAAGGGATCAGTTACTACTGGGAACGGGGCGGACACGCCAATATGGAGACGCCCAACGAGACCAGGATCTGCGGAACCCGCGGGGGAATAAAGCTTGGATTCAACTCGTGGGACGATCCCTGGCTTATTTTTTATGACCTGGATCAGGAGGGGAAAGCCAGGAATCAGAAGATCATGCTGGATTACTCAGCCCAGGATGATGGTTATGCCCTTACGGAGCACCTGATCAGGGTCCTGGATGGCGACGAGCCTCCTGTTATCTCCATGGAGCTGGCACGGAAACACATGGAAATTATTTTCAGATGCTATGGGAAGGCAGAGATTTAACAGAATTGTATTACATTAAACCCAATAACCCAATAATCGATCGATCATGAAGCCCATCTATTCAATGCTTTTCCTTGCCTTTTTTTTCCTGGGGTGTACCCATGAGGCCGCAAAAAAAACGCCACCCAACATTATCTTTATCATGTCGGACGATCATGCCTATCAGGCCATCAGTGCCTACAGTGATCATCTGATCCAAACCCCCAATATAGACAGGCTGGCCGAGGAGGGAATGCTATTCAGTAATGCCTGTGTAACCAACTCAATCTGCGCCCCCTCACGGGCAACCATATTAACTGGAAAGCACTGCCATATGCACGGGAAGATCGACAACAGATTCCCTTTTGATACCACCCAGGTGACATTCCCTCAACTGTTCCGGGAGGCTGGTTACCAGACCGCTATGTTTGGAAAACTTCATTTCGGGAACAATCCCGGGGGGATTGATGAGTTTAAGATTCTGCCGGGACAGGGGAACTATTACAACCCTGATTTTATTACCAACGAAGGCAACATCAGGGTGGAAGGATATGTCACCGATATCATTACTGATATGACCATGGACTGGATGGAGAACCGAAGGGATCCCGATAAGCCCTTCCTGCTGTTCTACCTGCATAAAGCACCCCACCGCGAATGGCTCCCTGCACCCCGCCACTACCGCGAGTTCACAAAGAAAACATTTCCCGAGCCTCCGACACTGTTTGACGATTATAAGGGAAGGGGGTCTGCGGCAAGGGAGGCTGAGATGAATATCCTGCTGCACCAGAACTGGGCAGGCGATTCCAAACTGCGGCCGGAAGTACTGGATGAACTGGGGATTGATCCTGCTTCCGACTGGGACAGGCAGGCGATGGAGAATCATTTTAACCGGTTTACTTCCGAACAACTGGCGTCGTGGAATGAAGTTTATGATCCCATCATTGAGGATTTTAAAATGAGATACCCTGGTATGACCAAAGAGGATCAGATGAGGTGGAAATATCAGAGGTATATGCAGGATTACCTGGGTTGCATCGCTGCAGTGGATGAAAGCGTGGGAACTCTGCTTACATACCTGGACCAGACGGGGCTGGATAAGAATACAATCGTGGTTTACACCTCCGACCAGGGGTTTTACCTGGGCGAACATGGCTGGTTCGACAAGCGCTTCATCTATAATGAGTCTTTCAAGACACCCCTGCTCATACGCTGGCCAGGTGTAACCGAAGCCGGGAGTGTGAACAATGAGATGGTGCAGAACCTCGATTTTGCTCAGACCCTCCTGGAAGCAGCCGGCATTCAGGCTCCCTCAGACATGCAGGGGGAGAGTTTTGTATCGCTCCTCAGGGGAGAGGATGAGCTATGGAATCGGGAGGCGGTTTACTATCACTATTACGAGTACCCTGCTGTCCATATGGTGAAACGGCATTACGGTATTGTGACCACCGAATACAAACTGGTCCATTTTTATTATGATGTGGATGAATGGGAGCTTTATGATCGCAAAAAGGACCCCATGGAGATGAAAAACGAATATAACAATCCCGGGTATGCAGAGATTGTTGCGGAGTTGAAAATGAAGCTGGCAGCTCTGAGGGTAAAGTACAATGACTCTGAGGAGCTGGATCAAAAATTCATAGATATGTATAATGAATAAGGACTCAGGACTGGATCATCAAGTGGGAACATCAATAAGTCTATAAAATCTAAGAAGTCACAAAAATGAGACAACATTCCATCGTGTTTTTGATAATCCTTTCAGGATTATTCCATGGCGAAAAGGTTTCAGGGTCAGAGCTGAAGCTCCCCTCCATCATCGGAGATCATATGGTGCTGCAACAAAATAGCACGGCTAATATCTGGGGCTGGGCGGCCCCTGGTGAAAAAGTGGAAGTAACCACGGGCTGGGATGGAAAGAGGTACAAGGTGAATGCCGACGGGCAGGGTAACTGGCTTGTTGAGGTAAATACTGCAGCAGCGGGGGGACCATTTGAAATCAGAATCGAGGCAGATGTTACAAAGGTGCTCGAAAACGTTATGCTGGGAGAGGTGTGGGTTTGTTCAGGTCAGTCCAACATGGAGTGGCCCCTGCGCAGGGCGGAATCTGCTCCCTCCGAAATACCGGCGGCCCATCATCCCGACATCCGTTTGTTCCAGGTGGAAAAACACATCGCCTCAAGGCCAAAAGATGATGTGACCGGTGCATGGTCGGTTTGTTCTCCATCCAGCGCGGCAGGATTCAGCGCAGTGGGATATTTTTTTGGAAAATACCTGCATGAATCCCTGGATGTACCTGTGGGACTGATTAACACATCATGGGGGGGTACCCTTTCGGAGGCATGGACCAGCCAGGAGATGCTCAGGACATTTGGGGCTTATGATACTCAGCTTGATAAGCTCTACAGCCTCACCGACGAGGATATGGACAGGGCGGAGAAGTCTATGGACAGCCTGCTGGAGGTGAAGAGAATCATGATGGATCCCAATGATCCCGGTAATATCGGGATCCGGGAGGGATGGATGCGCCCGGGGTACGATGACTCAAACTGGATCGAAGCAGATGGTCCGGCCGAATGGAGTACCATGAAGGAGCTGGGAATGATCGAAGGAGTGGTTTGGGTTCGCATTCCTCTGGAGATCCCCCAGGCCTGGCTTGGAAAGGATCTGAGGCTTGAACTGGGCCCCATTGATGAGATGGATGTGACCTACCTGGATGGCAGGAAGGTGGGAGCCATGAATTTAATTGATAACTGGACCGATGTCAGAATCTATGATGTACCGGGTGATTATATTAAACAAACCAGCATGGTTTTAGCCATCAGGATTGTAAATACCCTTTCGCAGGGTGGCCTTTACGGTGATCCCCAGCAATTGCGGATTTATCCCCTGGATGATCCCGGGGCAAAACCGGTGATGCTGGCCGGAAAGTGGAAGTACCGCATTGCCGGAGAATTTGCTGCAATCCCCCAACTGACCAATCCCAACACTCCTTCGGTACTCTTTAACGGGATGTTGTACCCACTGACCAAATTTGCAATCAAAGGGGCCATCTGGTACCAGGGTGAATCCAATGTGGGCAGGGCCTTTCAATACCGGACCATATTCCCGGGCATGATCACCGACTGGAGAAACCAGTGGGATCGTGGTGAATTCCCATTCTATTTCGTACAGCTGGCGCCATTCACCTATGGCGTGGAACACTCCTCCGCGGAGCTGAGAGAGGCGCAGTTCATGACTCTATCCAGATTGAAAAATACAGGAATGGCTGTGACACTGGATATCGGGAACCCTGAAGATATCCATCCGACCAATAAAAGAGATGTGGGAAAAAGACTGGCACTCTGGGCACTTGCAAAGGATTATGGGAAAGATATAATCTGTTCGGGTCCCCTCTACCGGGAGATTGACATTGAAGGCAATACCATCCGGGTCAGTTTTGATTATACAGGCAGGGGCCTTCAGTCGGTAGGTGGTCCGCTCACCCATTTTGAGATCGCCGGAGAGGACCGGATCTATCATCCTGCAAATGCAGTGGTGGATGGTCATACGGTGGTTGTAGGACACCCCGATGTGAAAAACCCTGTAGCCGTCCGCTATGCGTGGACCAATACCGCAGTTCCCAACCTCTTTAACTGGGAGGGCCTGCCTGCCAGTTCATTCTGCACCGACAACTGGCCGAGAATTACAGAATAGTGCTCAGTAATAAAACCCATTATGAGAAGGATACTCTCACTTTCTGTCGTGTTATTTACACTCCTTTGTTTCAAGGGTTGTAATGATGCAAAGGATTCAAATTTAAGTCAGCTTAGAGCGGGTTTTGCAACTCCACCCCCTGAGTCAAGGCCAAGGGCCTTATGGGCCTGGGTGGATGGTAATTTCTCCCTGGAGGAGATTACCAGGGAGATGGAGGAGGCTTCCCGGATGGGTATGGGAGGCTTTGACATCTGGGATGTGCAGAGTGTGGTGGATGAAGACAGCATCATGCCCGCGGGTCCGCCTTTCATGGGTGATGAATCGGTGGATGCCATTTGTTTTGCGATTAATGAGGCCGAACGCCTGGGCCTGGATCTGGGATTGATTATTGCAAGTGGATGGAATGCCGGCGGAGCCTGGACCTTACCTGAACACCAGACCATGGGATTGTTCTCTTCAAGTTTGGAGATAACCGGGCCGGGCCGGATTGAGGCAAGCCTGGCTTTCCCCGAGCTTCCTTCAATGGAAGGCAAAGAAGGCCGGAAGTCTAAAGCGATGATCCCCATGGGCGACAATGGTTTGCCAGAGTTTTACAGGGAAGTGGCACTCATTGCCTATCAAATGGATTCAGATGGGCTTATTAAATCAGATGTGATTGATCTTACCGGATCCATGGATTCATCGGGCAGGCTTTCCTGGGAGGCGCCTCAGGGCTCCTGGAAATTGGTGCGCTACGTTTGCACCACTACAGGACAGCCGATGATCTCCAGCACTCCCAATTCACAAGGACCCATGATCGACCATTTCAATGCTGAAGCCAGTGAAAGGCATATTAACTTCTTTATTGATCGTTTGGAGGAGAGACTTGGCTTACCCATAGGGGAATCGGGACTCAGCTACTTTTATACCGACAGTTATGAAGTTCAGGGCCAGCTCTGGACTCCGGAAATGACCACAGAGTTTGAAAATCGCATGGGCTACAGCATGCTTCCTTACCTTCCCGTTCTGGATGGCAGAATTGTAAAAGACAATAATACCACTTCAAGATTTCTCTATGATTACAGGAGGGTGCTGTCGGATTTAATCATCGAAAACCACTATGCCCGTACCCGCGAGATTTGTGAGGAGCATGGGGTTGGATTTGTAGCCGAAGCTGCCGGTCCCGGAATGCCGGTTCATAATTGTCCTTTCGAATCCCTTAAATCTTCCGGTTCATTGAGTTTTCCCAGAGGTGAATTCTGGCATTTACCTGAGAACACGGAATTCTGGAGAAGCTATAAAGGTACAGAGCGGGAAAAGCACTACCTGGAGGAACTGGATGTGATTAAGGGAGTGGCGAGCGCTTCCCATATTTATAACCAAAAGTATGTGGAAGCAGAGGCTTTTACCGGCACTCATCTTTGGAATGAGGGTCCGGGCGATCTGAAACCAACTGCCGACAAGGCCTTTTGCGAAGGTCTTAACAGAATTAACTTTCATACCTGGCCGCATACTCCCCTGGAGGCAGGTACCCCGGGATGGGTGTATGCCTTCGGTACCCTGATCAATGAGCATCGAATCTGGTGGCCCATGGTCAGACCATGGATGGATTATCTTGCCCGGTGCAGCTATATGTTGCAGCAGGGCGATTTTGTGGGAGATGTACTCTTCTATTATGGTGATTCGGTTCCCAATTTTGTCCCGGCCAAACACCTGGTGGAGGGTCTTGGTGCAGGTTACGATTATGATGTATGCAACTCGGACATCCTGTTGAACAGGATAGTGATTGAGAATGGCAGGCTCGTGTTGCCGCATGGGCAGAGTTATGCCTTGTTGTCTCTTCCTGATGAGGTCTATATGCAGCCCGAAATTCTTTTAAAAATCGAGAAGCTGGTCCGGGAAGGTGCCACAGTCATCGGACCGAAACCAATTAGGAGTAATGGATTATTCAACTGGGAGGAGAGGGATCAGCAGGTGAAGGATCTTGCAGAACAGGTCTGGGGCGCCTGTGACGGAGAGCAGCTAACCTCAAATTCTTATGGTGAGGGTATGGTATACTGGGGCAGGGACCTGCGTTCCATCCTGGAAAATAAAGGCATTCCTGCCGATTTTGAATTTGAGGGATCCGACAATCCCGCTGTCCTGGATTATATACATCGGCAATGGAGCGATTTAGATATCTATTTCCTGAGGAATACCGCAGACAACCCAATATCGGGCATTGCCACTTTCAGGCAGAATGGCAAAGCGGTGGAATTATGGGATCCTGCCTCCGGGAAAATGTATGAAGTAAGTGAGGCCGGGTCTTTGGATGGGAGAACCAGGATCCCTCTCTCCATGGATGCCCATGGTTCGCTTTTCCTTGTTTTTGCTCCTGAATTGACCGACAGCGATCATCGGGTAACCAGTGATTCCTGGATCGGGAAAAGCGGGGAGAAGAAAATTCTGGCGCAGGAAGAACTTGCCGGTGAGTGGGTAGTATATTTCCCGGAGGAATCGGCCGGGATAGGTGTAACTATTTTTGATTCGCTGGTTTACTGGAACCAGAGAAAAGAGGATGGAATCCGTTTTTTTTCCGGGATTGCCACCTATGAAAAGAGCTTTGAATGGCAGGCTGAGTCTGAGCAAGATAGTGTCCGTATATTTCTTGAGTTCGGTGATATTGTTGAAGTTGGACACGCCTATCTGAACGGTACTGATCTGGGAATTCTCTGGAAAAAGCCATTCAGTGCAGAAATCACCCATGCACTGAAGCCCGGACAAAACCATCTGAGGATTGAAGTTGCCAATACCTGGGCCAACGGGCTGTCAGGTGATGCCAGGTTGCCTGCCGGTCAGCGACGCACAAAGACCAATGTCAGACGGCTGCCCAATGCATGGTCCTACCCCATGAGCAGCATCCCGAATGAAGAATATGACCTGATCGAAAGCGGTCTTGCAGGTCCTGTTAAAATGATTACTTTTAAAATCCACTAACTCAATAACCATGGTAATTATCCAGTCTTACCTTGTTGCGGTCCTCATGTGTGTCATCACAATGCTTTGCTGGGGCTCCTGGGCCAATACCCAGAAAATGGCATCTAAAAAATGGGCGTTCCAGCTCTTTTACTGGGATTATTCACTGGGGGTACTGATCCTCTCTCTGATCCTGGCCTTTACAATGGGAAGCAGCGGGGAGGAAGGCAGAGCTTTCCTGGAGGATCTTCGACAGGCCGACGGCAGGGCCATTGGCTCTGCGCTATTGGGAGGTGCCGTATTTAACATCGCCAACCTGTTGATCGTAGTGGCCATTAATATTGCTGGAATGGCAGTGGCCTTTCCCATTGGAATCGGTCTGGCCCTGGTGATCGGGGTGGTGGTTAATTACCTGGCCACGCCCCTGGGTAACCCGGTCATTCTCTTTACGGGTGTGGCCCTTGTTGTGCTTGCGATTCTTCTGGATGCAATCGCCTATCGCAAACACAGAGGAGGCATCGGAAGCATGTCGGCTACCACCAAAGGAATTGTCATCTCTGTCCTGGGAGGCATCCTTATGGGATTCTTCTACCGCTTTGTGGCCGCTTCCATGGTCACTGACTTTGCCACACCGGAGGCTGGCAGACTGACTCCCTATACGGCGTCGGTGATCTTCGCGGTCGGATTGTTGCTCTCCAATTTCATCTGGAACACTTTTTTCATGTACAGACCGGTATCAGGTGAGAGGGCCACCTACAAAGACTATTTTAAAAAGGGCGACAGGAAACTTCACATGATCGGGATTCTGGGAGGGATGATCTGGAGCATCGGGATGACCTTCAGCATCATTGCATCGGGACAGGCTGGTTATGCAATCTCTTACGGACTTGGACAGGGAGCGACGCTCATTGCGGCATTGTGGGGTGTCTTTATCTGGAAGGAGTTTGGAAAGGCTGAAGGCTTAAAGGGAATCCTGGTTGCCATGTTCCTTCTCTTTCTTACCGGACTGAGCCTGATCATTGCTGCGCGGTTGGTATAGTGTTACCCTTAAATTAAGCAAACGACATGAAAAAAATTCTGGTGGTAGGAAGCTCCAATACCGACCTGATCATCAAGGTGCCCGAGATTCCCCGGCCGGGAGAGACGCTGCTTGGCGGCATGTTTATGACCTTCCCGGGGGGTAAAGGGGCCAACCAGGCCGTGGCTGCCGCCCGTGCCGGAGGGGATGTGATATTTATTGCCTCTGTCGGGGATGATTCCTACGGGACTGATGCGGTTAAAGCCTATAAACTGGACAACATCAATACCGAGAACATCAAGGTATGTAAAGGAATTCCGTCAGGGATTGCAATGATCACTGTATCTGAACGCGGAGAGAATGCAATTGCAGTGGCATCCGGGGCCAATGCGAAATTACTGCCCGATGATCTGGATGAGGCGGAAGAGGCTTTTGATGAAGCGGATTTCATGATCATTCAGCTTGAAACACCATTGGAGACGGTTCAGAAAGCGATCAGTTTATGCGGGGAGTTTGGCACCAGGGTGATTCTGAATCCGGCTCCTGCAGCCGAATTATCCGGTGAGATTCTTTCGGGGGTTCATGTGATTACCCCCAATGAAACCGAAGCGGAAAGGCTCACCGGGATCAGGGTGGAAGGGGTTGAAGAGGCTAAAAAGGCTGCAGAGGCACTGCACAGGCGTGGTGTGAAGACCGTAATCATTACAATGGGCGCAGCGGGTGCATTTGTGTCGGACCCTGGCTCGGGACTCGAAAAGATGATTCCCGGTTTCAGTGTCAGGGCCATCGATACCACGGCAGCAGGCGATGTATTTAACGGTCAGCTCGCCGTTGCCCTTGCCGAGGGTTTTCCCATGGAAGAGGCCATCCGGATGGCTCATGCCGCGGCAGCCCTTTCGGTACAGAAAATGGGTGCTCAGAGTTCAATCCCGCGAAGGGAGGAGACCGAATATTTCCTGAACAATAAAATATAGCGATGATGAAACATTTTTTAACCCTGCTGCTTACAGCAATGCTCTTTTCCTGCACCAGCAGACCGGCAAACAATCCGCACACGCAACAAACCTATCCTACGGAGTTCACAATTACGAAGCAGGCTTTGATGGACAAGATCAGGGGAGGCTGGGCCGGACAGGTAATCGGGTGTACCTATGGCGGACCCACTGAATTCAGGTTCCCGGGGACCATGATCCAGGACTATGTCCCCATTTTGTGGGATGAGACCAGGATGGAGTGGTATTATAACAATGCACCGGGATTGTATGATGATGTTTACATGGACCTGACTTTCGTGGATGTTTTTGAGAAAGAGGGACTGGACGCTCCGGCAATGTCTCATGCCGAAGCCTTTGCCAATGCTGAATACAACCTGTGGCATGCCAACCAGGCTGCCCGTTACAATATACTGAGCGGGTTAGAACCGCCTGCATCGGGACACTGGATGAATAATCCGCATGCCGATGATATCGATTTCCAGATTGAGGCAGACTTTGCCGGACTGATGAACCCGGGTATGGTCAACTCCTCCTCCGAGGTATGCGACCGTGTTGGTCATATCATGAACTACGGGGATGGCTGGTATGGCGGGGTCTATGTGGCCGCCATGTATTCGCTCTCTTTCTATTCCGGCGATATCGGGTTTATTGTTTCTGAGGCACTCAGGACCATCCCAGTGGAGAGCCAGTTCTTCCAGTGTATCCACGATGTCATTAACTGGCACAGCCAGTTTCCGGATGACTGGAAACGCACCTGGTTTGAGGTGGAAAGGAAGTGGTCATCCGATATCGGGTGCCCGGATGGCGTATTTATTCCTTTCAACATCGATGCCAAGATCAATGCCGCCTACATCGTTATCGGGATGCTCTACGGGGAGGGTGATTTCGGCAAAACACTCGATATCAGCACAAGGTGCGGACAGGATTCGGATTGCAATCCTGCCAGTGCCGGGGGAATCCTGGGCACCATTCTGGGTTATGATGCGATCCCGGCATTCTGGAAACAGGGGTTGGACAGGGTGGAAGGGATGGATTTCAGGTATACCACCCTTTCGTTGAACGACACTTATGAAATGAGCTTCCGGCAGGCGCTGGGAATGATTGGCAGGAATGGGGGAGAGACCGGGTCCGAGGAAGTGGTGATCCCGCTCCAGGAGCCCGGGGCGGTTCAGTTTGAGAAAGCATTTGAGGGCCACTTCCCGGTGAGAAAAATTGACATCGGATGGGGTGAACGAAGATTGCAATCCGGAGGTAAGACCGAATATACCTTTGACTTCGAGGGAAATGGATTTGTAATCAAAGGGGATGCCGTAAAGGAGGATCCATCGCTGAATGAGGCTGAGTTAAAGCTGGCAGTATACGTGGATGGAGAACTGTACGAGGAGACGGTGATGCCTACCCTTTTCAGCAAGCGCAAGCACGACGTGGCCTGGAAATACAATTTACCGGCCGGTCCGCACAAGGTGAAAGTCGTACTGCGGGATCCGGTAAAGGGGTATGGCCTGAACCTGGGCAGTGTTCTGATCTATGGGCCTGAACCTGAGGTTTAAATGGGAAAGTGATGGTCCGTAAACTAATCATGGGCTTTTTTGCCCTCCTTGTATTGCAACCGGTATTGCATGCACAGTTTCTTAAGGTTTCTGATAATGGCCGCTACCTGGTTACCCGGGAGGGTGAACCCTTTTTCTGGCTGGGAGATACCGGCTGGGAGATGCTGCACCGGCTTGACAGGCAGGAGATGGAATACTATATGAGAAACAGGGCCGGGAAGGGGTTTACGGTTATACAGGCCGTGATCGTCAGTGAATTGGATGGACTTACCTTTCCGAATATGGAAGGAAACCTTCCTTTCGGGGATTTTGATCCCCGGCAGCCCGACGAGGGTTATTTTGAACTTGTCGATTTTGCAGTGAAAAAAGCGGAAGAGCTCGGTCTTGTTCTGGCCCTCCTGCCCACCTGGCATAGCTGGGTTCTTCCGGGATCGCACCCCCTTGTGAATGAGGTGGCCGTATTTAATGAGGAAAATGCATACACATATGGTAAATTCCTGGGAGAGAGGTACAGGGATGCTCCCAACGTGGTATGGATTCTTGGCGGTGACTGGCCGGCCGGTCCGCAATTAGACCTTTGGAATGCCATGGCGAAAGGGTTGGAAGAGGGGGATGAGGGGAGTCATCTGAAATCTTATCATCCCAGGGGGCAACAGACCAGTTCAACCTGGCTGCACCATAGCGATTGGCTCGATTTCAATATGATACAAACGGGACATATGGCTCCCTCATTTCCGGTCTATGACTGGATTTTCAATGACTACTCCCTTACACCACCCAAGCCTGTTATCAACGGAGAACCTGCCTACGAGAGTATCGGGATCTGTTTTAACCCGGTGAACGGGCGACATGACGATTACGAGGTCCGGAAACAGGCCTATTGGTCAGTCTTTGCAGGCGCCTTCGGCCATACGTACGGCAACAACAACATCTGGCAGATGAACCGGGATGACGGGAAGGGCAGGATATGGCCCGATAAAACCTGGGACGAAGCCCTGGAGGATCCGGGAAGTGGCCAGTTGGGCCATTTGAGGGCGCTGATGGAATCCCGGCCTTTCCTGACCCGTTTCCCCGACCAGGGAATCCTTACCGGGACTCATCCCTCCCATGCTTCCGATCACGTGCAGGTATGCAGAGATGGCACACCCGGTGAAAATGATGCCAGCTATATCATGGCTTACCTTCCCTATATCAGTGGTGCAACAGTGAGTACCGCGGCTATTCAGGGAGAAAAGCTGAAAATCTGGTGGATCAATCCCGTCACCGGCTATGCCTTCCCCCAGGGGATTATTGAAAATACAGGAACCTTTGAATTTAGCAACTGGAATACGATGTTCCGGGAGGGTGAGGGCGGTCCCGACTGGGTGGTGGTAATCGATGATGTATCTGCCGGGTATGATGCACCCGGCAGATAGCTGATCTCTCAGGTCAGATTACCTGGTCTCCTTGTTCTCCTTTGTGTGATCGATGAAGTGGTCCACCTCGATGGACCCCGACACTACATCCACAAAAGGTTCTCCGTTTTTAAGCCCGGCAAGTCCATAGCCCGTTTCAGTGGAGATAAAGCAGCGGAAATCAGTTCCGATCTGTGAATGGATGTGAAGGGTCCGGTCGATGGCATCATACCTCAGTCCTGTGAGTCCCTGCATCAACGCATAACTGGACAGTGCCCGTGCATACCAGTGCCCGCACTCGTATTCATCGAATGGATTCCGGATGGTGCCATCGTAACGTTTTCTGGCAGAACGCACAATGTCCAGTCCTTCTTCAACCTCCCCCATCATCATCAGGTGTGAGGCTACCTGGTATTCGATTCCGGTCCAAACCTCATTACTGTATACAAAGGGAAGGGAGGGCTGGCCTTGTTTTGGCCAGGAACAAAGCAGTAAACCGCCTTCCCGGCCCACTGCAAATCCCGATCTCTGTGGATTCACATGGTCGCTAAGATCGGTTTTATAATTATACCTGTACACCGATTTCAAATGTTCCTTTACCTTCTGCGGATCAAGGAACAGGGGCAAACCTCCCACAGCACCGAACCAGGCACCGATAATCCCGTCGGAGAGACAACCGGTTCCATACTGGTACTTGGGACCCTCCTTCTCCAGTATTTCCCTGGCCTCCTGGCTGTAATTAATGTTCCATATAACAGTTTCTGCATTGGGAGGGGGTGTTTGTAATCCTTCCCACTGGGTTTTCTGATAAAAGTATTCACCATTATAAAGCTCTTCCTCCATGAAATTTCCTCCCCTTACCAGAAGTTCATTGTAAGGTGCCGGGTCCTCTTCCAGGGCTGCGGACATCTCCTCCATTGCTTTACATGCTCCCATGTAAATGCTTGTGCACATTCCATCGGGTCCCCAGAATTCAATATCATATGTATTGTGATGAGGTTCTTCAATAATTCCCTTTCCAAGAGGGTCCCATGTTGTTGAACAAAATTCGAAGCTGGATTTCACCTGGGGCCAGAGCGACTTTAACCATTCTGTGTCACCCGAGATTCTCCAATCCCTGTATACTTTTATGATCCCTCCCAGCTGGCCGTCTGCAGCAGCGTGAAACCCGTGGCCTGTTTGCTGGATGGGAAGGGCAGAACGAAAATTCTGATGACCCCGTTCGTCCTGGCTGGCGAAAAACTCGGTCTCCCTCAGGGTTCTTTCAAGCCTCGGGAACAGGTGGGGGATGGCCTGGGCATAGTTCCACACATGGGTACATGAACCATGGCAGCAACCGCTTTCACTATCAAAACAGCCCTCATAGGCCCAAAGTTTTCCGTCCTTCTGCCTGAGCACTGTGGGAGATTTCAGGATGCTCAAATTGGCTGATACTGCATCCATGACTTCCGGTGGAAGATCTGAAGCGAAAAGCGTGGAGGTGAACTGGCTGGTTTTCTCTCTCAGGGATTCATATTGATCCTTCCAGTAAGTGATCATTTCCCGGATATCCATAAACTTCCCTGAGTACCATGGCTCATAGAACTGGGAAGTGTACTCAGAAGAACAACATCCGGTTGCCGGGTCGCAGACAGGGGCAATCAATTCTGCGCTATTGATACCGGCAACCAGATTCGAATGGGGCACATACCAGGAAAACAGAAGATGGATCGTTCTGGACTCTCCTGACTGCAATGTTACCGGAATATAAAGGGATGCACCGGTGGATCCTTCGGTTGCAGTGTCTGCAGGAGTCTTCAGGTTTTCGATGTCGTTCCATAGCTGGGTAGGGGAATCGTACCATCCACCCCTGAACCAGCGGTAATCCACCACGGCATCCTCCAGTGTGGTGATTGAAAAATCCCCTTTGTAATAAGGTTTATCGGGAAGACAGGCCTGGGATAAGATGTATCCGTTTGGGGTCTTTTGAATCGTGTGGCCCGGTATGGGATAGCTTGCTCCAAATGGGCTTTCTTCATCTTTGATACGCATTGAATTCTCCGAATGATAGCTGAAGACCATATCCAATGCGGAGTCGGACGAATTGGTAAAAGTGTATTCCAGGGCAGCCACCGGGAGGGATGAATGGTCCTCGTCGCCCGGGATAAATGGGCTCCAACCGGTAATCTCCACCTCAAGCGGAATATCCGGATCCCTCAGACTCACATTGCCAAAAGGAAAGCGGGCAGTGAACCCGGCCTGTTCAAACCTGGGGAATCCATATTTACTGTTGGAGTTCCCATTTCCCGAATGCGGACTGCCAAATATCTTGTTTTTGGGCAGGGGGCCTTCCAGTATCTTAGCCCCGTTCTCCAGCCCTTTTATCGCAATCGCTCCAAACATAAACGGGTCGTTAAAGAGATCAGGCACATTGCGTACGGAAAAATGAGAGATCGCACCATTTCCTTCCAGGCAGATCATGCCGGTACCGATTCCTCCCATGGGAAAGGCTATCCTTTCCAGGTATTTACCCGAATAGGAGGAGTTTGGCTGGTGTTCAGGTTCATTTGTTGTTTCATGTTTCAGGCTGCATGAAACCAGCAGGACTGTGGAAAACAGACAGGCGAGGGTAATAAGCTTTTTCATGGGTACAGATGGTTATTAATAACTGGCAATCAGAATAAAATCGCCCCTGTTTTGAACTGATACCAGGGTCTTATTCGTATGATTCAATGTAATGATTTTATATTCAAGGGGTTCTCCCGAGGGATCTGATATTTCGATACTGGCTTTGTTTATATTTTCAATTACCAGATCTGCACCAACCGGGCTTGAGAAATGGTATTGTATTTCGTTCGGAAGGTGTGAATAATCCAGCAGTTGTGCCGTCGAGGAATAGAGCCTGAAACCCTCAAAAAAGGTGCATCGTTCAATTTCCAGGGTATTCTTACCAAAACGCATCAGGCTTTCAGGTATTTGCAAGGTGAAAGGAATCTCCTGTCCATTGAGGGTGTACTTGTTGATCACATCCCCTTTCCCGGAAGCGCTGGCATCAAAGGAGGATAGACGGAATTGAAAATTCTCAATATGATCCACATTGTTGCTGGCCCTCACCCCAATACCCATTGGCATACTTTGTATCATCTGAGCCGTTACTGTAAAGAAGAAACTTCCGGCTGTAAAGGGAAGGGAGCGCCAACTCTCGACTGCCTTATTGTATTCGGTGAGTGCACCGGACATCGGGTATTTCATTGTAAGCATTCGTGCCTCGCTAACTTCTTCAGAAAGCATTTCCATATAATCCTCGGATGACATTTCATATTCCGATAAAATGCGGGATAATGTATTCCATGGACAATAGCCGTAGGCTCTGATTTTCGGCCAGGCTTCGGGGACCATCCTGGCACTTTCCAACTGGAGGTCGGGAGCAGGGTAGAAAGGCCCCAGGGAGAGCGCCCATACATATTCCCAGTAATCGGCTCCTCTGGCAAAAGCCTGCCATGTTTCGCTTCCATCATCAAATTGCAGATATTCGGAATAGAGATGTCCATCGGCATCTACATATTTATTTCGTATGGTGTTCTGAATTTCGGTGGCAATATTCATAAACTTTTCCGTTTGACCCTGGTCAAGATCAGGCCTCTGGTGGAGCATGATGCTTGCCATATAAAGCAGGTTGTAGGTGTTGACCATATTGTATAAGCTGGCTGACTTGCTGATACCCGCACCTCCTTCTCCTATATGATGGCCTGTATTCTCGTAATTTCCATTGACCATATCATACCCAAAGTAGGGATTGCTTCTCAGAGGTGTTTCACCCCTTGTATCACTGACGATCATTCCCATCTCCCTGTTCCATCCTTTTTCCAGAAAGTCATGAATAGCCTGAAGAAGTACAACAAATTCTTTCCCCTGAAGCAAATCTGTTTGCCCCGTGGTCTGGAAGTAGGTGAACAGGGATAAGGTGGCATAATAGATTCCATCTTCCTCACTTTTTGTCCACCGTGAACCTACGATCTGGAGAAATTCTGCTACCTTTTCGCCATCCGGTTTGGTGGTAACCGAGGGATTCTTCAATAGGAAACCAGTCCATAGCCTGATGAGTTCAGGGTTGCCGGCACGCGCCATCAGGGAAGAGGTCATGCTGCCATCACGGACCCAGATCAGATAATAAATGCGGTTCAGGGCTCCAAAACAGGCACCTCCTTCATCAATTCCGGAATAGACCATTCTATGATTTAAGTCAATAACCTCCTGGAATTCCGGATTATTCATACGAACCATGCCTTTATTCATATGAATTGCCAGTAGCTCTTCATTACGATCGATCAGTGCATGCAATGATAACCCTTTGAGGGCCGTCACAACCCGATCTACCTGGACCATATTTTCCTCACCTCCCACAATAAGTACTTCATTCTCAAAGACCTGAAGTACATATTCTCCTGAATCTGTTACCCGGAAACGATTCTCGTGAAAGCTGTTGAATTTGATAAAGGATACAATTTCTTCCCCGCGGTCGTTGAATTTCTCAGTCAGTAATCCATTTTGGGCATCGAAAACCTGGTGTGGCTTTATGGCAATGAGCAGAGGTGCCTTTGCTGAAATGGCAAAGGCATTTTCATCCGCGATATTTACAATTGTAATATTATTTTTGGCATCCCAGGGTGTTCTGCAGGCCAACGATGTAACAAATGGGTCATAGTCCCACTCCTCAATATAATGCTCCTGAATCTGCGGGAATCGAAACTGTTTGAACAATTCCGTGTAGTTGTCACGGTTGGAGAAGTTTCTTGCCGGAAACTCCTTTCTTCGGAATGCGTTGGGCTTATAAATGAACTGAAGATCTGTCCGATCCTCAAAGAACATGATTGTAAGCCTGTTGCCGCAGCGATTCTGAAGAATGATGTTTCGCGGAGCCTCTTCGATTATTGGATTTGTATAGTATCCCGGCATTGAATTTCCGGTGTTTCTTGTCTGGGTAATGGCCCATGAGAAACATAAGAGCAATACAAAAGACATGAAAGCATGCTTTGCCATGATCATTAATCTGCCGGTAAGTATATGGACTAATTCAATGACCTGCTTCTGCCTTATTTTCAAATGCTTCTTCTATTTTCTCAAAGTTTTAAAACATATTGCAGCATGACCGTGCGCATTTGTTCCGCCTTTAAGGGTCGCAGGGAATACCAGCGATTGAGTATATTATTGCAGATGAGTGAAATTTTATGCTGTTTTTTGAACTCATAACTTACTCTATAGTCCAGGATGGTATTTCCTTGGTTGTGGTTATTGAAATAATCCATATAGCGAATGGGCTGAACCGTTCCCCCCGAACTGGAGGTTGCATTTTCAAAATCCTCAATGGCTTTATCGAGGTTCACCATCCTGCTGAAATATTTGAGGGAAAGTCCGGTTGAGAACTGGTCCGAGTAAAATTCCAGGTCAGCTTTAATGGTATGGAGGAACCTGTATTTCAGGATGTTTTCTGAAGGGTCAAGGCTGGTTGTTGCGTAACTGTATTCGATGTTCCTGGCATCCGTGGCAAAAACAAGATCGGGCTCAAGGGTTTTGGGTAATATGTAATTATAACCGGCCATGGTCCTGATTCCTGATTTTTGTCCAATTTTACCTGAACCGTTAAGGGATATATCAATTCCCGACACCCTGGAATCACCTGTATTCAGGAACTTGAATCCGGCCAGGGCAAATGCAGGATCCCAGAATCCAAAAAGATATTCAATGGTATTGGAATACTCCTGGAGAAATCCTGCAAGATCCAGGTAACCATAAAAGTTCCTGAACTTAAACATTTGTTTTAACCCGATCTCAACATTCCAGCTGCTTTCCGGTTCCAGGGAAGGATTATTGAATACTGCAAAACTGCCTGCCGAAGTTTTAATATACCTCTCTGTAATACTGGGGAATCGGTAACCCTGGCCATAAGAGATCCGGATGAAGGTACCCGGATAGAGTTTGAAATTAATCCCTGCCCTGAAAATGGGTTTCAGGGCAGTAATGGAATCATTCAGCTGGAAATACTCACCTCTCACTCCAATTGAGGTAAATACGATGTCTTTAATTTCATTCTCAGCCTGGAGATACGCCGAGACATTCAACTGATCGTTGTATTCTGAACCTGAACTCCTGAACATTTCGGCTGAAACCATACTCTTTGTCATGGACACCCCCCCCACCAGCTCAAATCCTTTGATAAACTCATAGGAACGTTTTATAAGGTAGTCGGTATAGATAAGGGTACTGTTGGTAGACTGGTTATTGGTCATACTGGAAATATTTTGCAGAATCCTGGCTTTCAGGCTGTGTCTGGTTCCATTACCGGAATAGATATTCATAAACGGATCAAGGTAGAAGATGAACTGGTCCTGCAGGTATACAGCTCCTGGGTAGGCCCTGTAAAAACCGCTGGAATCGTTAAGCCATGCCAGTGTCATGGGTGCCGATTGCAGCATGAAGTTGCCGTTGATTCCATAATTCAACCCGGTATGTTTTTTGGAATGTTTCTTCAGATTGAAATTGAACCTGTATTTCTGTGCCCTCATCTGCCTGTCGGTGAAATCAGAGATGGTATCCACCACCAGGGGACCAGGCATGGGGGCGCCGAGATAGCCATGGTCCCAGTCGGCATTTCCACCGATGACAAGGTCCAGGGATCCATACTTTTTGGAATGTAAAAAACTGAATCCGGTGATATAGGGATAATCACTCCACCATTTCATGGAGGGGTCTTTAGGGCTTGAATAGAAGCCAGTATAGGTTGTTACCCTGGTATAGGGTTTGATGTTCGGGGAAGCGGTCATGATATGAATGGCACCGCTAAGGGCCGAGGTCCCCGATAATACACTGGAGGCACCCTTGATCACTTCGATATGCTCAATATTTTCTACCGGGATCAGGTCCCAGTAAGGCCTTCCGCCCTCTCCGGAGAGCATGGGCATATCATCAACCAGCACAGCCACTTTACTGCCGACCCCAAAGGTAAATCCGCTCCCGCCCCTGATCTGTGGTTCGTTATCCATGATATTCAATCCCGGGGTCAGATCCAGCACACTTGTTATATTCCGGGTACCTTTGTTCTCCACCAGGATGGGTTTAATCACCTGCATGGAAATGGTGATCTCTTCAATGGGCTTTTCAAATTTACTCACCATAATCTCCACCTCTTCCAGCTCCTGCCAAAGGGGTAGAAGCTGGAAATCTTTTTCAATGCTTTCTCCCGGTTCAAGGGTAAGGGTGAATAACTCAGTTTCCATGCCCACGAAAGAGATGACAAAAGTATGGGTACCCGGCTCGATGAGGATTGAAAACCGCCCCTCACGGTCGGATATGGTTCCGGTAGAAAAATCTTTTTCCACTTTGATACTGGCCGCCACCAGGGGATTTCCATTGGTGGCATCCGTAATCACTCCTTTGAAAACGGATTTTTGCTGAGCCTGCAGAGGGCCTGATGGCAAAATCAGAAGACAGCAACATGTAATAAGCAGGTATAAAAATTTCATTTTCAGCCTGAATATTTCAACGCACTAAAACCTTCTGTGTAAAAATGATATCCCTGCCCGACAGCTTAAAGAGGTAAAGCCCTGTTCCCAGATTTGCAGGAGTAAAATTAAACTGATCGGCTGTAAGCTTTCCGGCCCAAAGCAGCTTCCCCGAAATATCATAAATATCAATGTTTTGGAATTGAGACGGATCCAGCCCCTTCAGAATCAGTTGGCGGTTTTCCACCACATATATATAACCTTTGGGTTGCTTCAGTATGCCGGGATTGGACTGGGGTGAATTGTAAATCATCTCCAGGTCATCCAATAGCAATGTACTGCCAACCACAGGTTCATAGCCATTCCCTGAATTCAATACGATCAGCAAATATTCCGGAATGATTTCATTGAAATATTGGATGGGGGTTGAAAAACGGGCCCACCCGCCTTCAGTATCCAGGGGTGAGGTATATTCTGCCTCAGCAACCCAATTCTCGGTATCATCGGGGTCAGGCCGTTTCCCAAAACCCTGGTGAAGGGTGACCTGGACCTGGAAGTTATCACCTCCCTGCGGGGAATAATTGAACCATCCGGCAAGACTGTCCGGCCTTCCGGTAAAAGGTGTATTCCACTGGCCATCCAGTGTATCCGTGAAAATGTATGAATCAGCCGTAATGATACTCGGATGCAGCCGGCCGTTGGTGGCAACCCCATTTGCGACAATAAAGGATTGTACATTCATGAGTTGCAGTGAATATTTGCCACTGTGTGCTTCATTGCTTCTGAAACATACAACCGGCGAAAGCGTGCTCAGAGAGGGATTATCAGAAGTTTTTAAGGAGCTCCAGTCTACCGGTTCACGGATGGTGTCGGGATCACTTACGAGGATATCTTCCCATAGCTCAAAATCTGCGTTCTCAAGCTGAGTCTGGGCAGAGGCTATAGCGCATAGTAAAACGGCAAACAACAAAAAGGTTTGAATTCTTTTCATCGGACGAGATTATTAGTTAGCACTTAAAGTTATGACTTTTCCGGGTACCGGCCGAAAAAGGAATCTGTTTTAACTTATCTTTTAGTATTTATATTCCAACTACCTACTTCTGCCTTATTTTCAAATACTTCTTCTATTTTCTCAAATCACCCATCAGGCATGGATGGCATGTGGAATCTAGAAGTATTTATAATACATTTATATCTCATTCTGAAATGCACTGCAATGATTTTGAGATTGATGGTGGTTTTTATTTTCATTATCCAGGCTTGCACCCCGGCTGAAACCCGGTATGAGAAATTCATTTTCAAAAAAAGCATTGAGGATTTATTCAATGAGGAATCTGAAAAACTGATCCGGAGTGCAAAAGCCGATGTGATCGATTTGGAAGAGGTGAACCGGAAGGGATTATACCATGGGACGCTGGAATCCATTGACCTGCACCCCACACCGGAGTGGTACAGGGATGCGAAGCTGAGCATTTTTTACGACTGGGGCCCTTACTCCATAGCTGCCTACGGGGAGAAGGGTTGGAGCAGGGCTCGTTATCCCGACTGGTATCTGAATCAGATGTACCATGCTTACCAGGATTATCACAGGGAAACCTGGGGGGAGGATTTTCAAAGGGATGATTTCATTCCCCTGTTTAATGCCGGTCATTTCGATGCTGAAGAGATTGTACGGATGGTAAAAATGAGTGGTGCCAGATACTTCGTTCCCTTTAACAAACACCATGACGGATTCTGCCTCTGGGATTCAAAATTTACCCGGCGCGATGCAGTGGATATGAATCCTCACAGGGACCTTACGGCTGAACTTGTGGAGGCCTGTAAAAAGGAAGGGATCTACTACGGGTTTTATTTTTCAGTGGAGGAGTATGAATACCCGGTGATCGGTCAGGACGGTTCCCTTGTCATCCGTTACTGGTCCGACGACATGGCCCCCGATCAGGCTGGTTTAACAAGGGAAACCGGGGAGATCACGGGCCCCTTCAATCCTTCCATACACAACCGGATGTTATCGGGAAAGATCCCGGTCCGCTCTTTCATCAATGAGCTCATTGTACCCCAGGCTAAGGATTTCATTGATAAATACGATCCCGACATTCTCTGGTTTGACGGAGAGTGGCAGCGTCCGGCGGGATATTACAGGACTCCTGAGATCGTGGCCTATTTTTATAACAGGGCCGAAGGGCGCAAGGAGGTGGTTTCCAACGACCGGCTGGGAGAAGGAACCCGTGAGGAGCATGGCGATTTCTATACAAGCGAAACCGATGAGGTGGTGGAAAAAATGGACCAACCCTGGGAGGAGAACCGATCCATGTCGGAATCCTACGGTTACAACAAGTCAGATTCCCTGGAAAACTACCTCTCGGCCGATGAGCTTATCCAGATGTTTGTCCGGATTGTGGCCAAGGGGGGGAACCTGAACCTGATGGTCAACCCGGATGGTTCGGGCAGGGTCCCCCAAATCCAGATGGACCTCCTGAAGGAGCTGGGAGAGTGGCTGAAGGTGAACGGGGAGGCCATCTACGGGACCCGTCCCTATGAGACCCTTTGTGACAATACCCAGCTGGGTCAGCCAATCTGGTACACCATGAGCAAGGACAGTACCTATGGATATGCCATTGTTTTTGACTGGCCTAAAAGTGAAACTTTCATTTGCAAGGGTGCAAATATAATCTGGGAGAGTGATGTGACCATGCTTGGTTACGAAAAACCCCTCGAATGGGTCGATACGGGCAGAGACCAGTGGGGAATGTCAGCAAAGGTTCCGGAGGAGATGCTGGGGAACCCGGGGGCAAGGCCCTGCGATTATGCCTGGGTCCTGAAATTCAAATATGACAGAAATAACCAATACGGGAGATAAATCTCCGGAAAAGAAGTTTGATATGAAAGCAAAAAATACGTTGAGAATCATTTGTTACCTGGGTCTGTGGGGTATTGCTTTGCCAGGAGTTGCACAGGGAGAGCGGGCCATACTGGATAATGGTAACCAGGTTTCCTGGGATGGGACCTATTATGACTTCAGGGATGCTGAAGGTGTACAGATGATCAAACTATGGATTCCTCCGGGTGTGCATCCCGTAAAAGGGGTGTTTATTTCGGGTCATGGTGGCGGAAGCGGTGACAGCCGGAACTTTGCCCGGGATGAGAATGTGCGTGCCCTGGCCATGCGCCTGGGATTTGCGGTGGCCGGGCTTCACAATTTTCCCGGACGAAGGGTTTACGAGAAGGGGGCGGAAGTTTTTTTCACTGCCCTGGATGAATTTGCCGGAATGGGTCATCACCCGGAACTGGCCAACCTGCCTTTCGTCATGTACGGAAGTTCCAACGGAGGGTCCGCCACCTATGGATTTATTAATTATGCCCCCGGGCGTGCCATCTGTTTCGTGGCCAATGTTTCTGCAGGAGGAATTCCTGAAGTACCGGTGGATGAGGCTCTCAGGGTCCCCGGTGTTTTTATCATGGGTAAGTTCGATGCCCTGATCGGGCAAAGGGGCATCGAAAGGACCGAAAAGATGATGGCGCTTGCCAGGGAAAAGGGTGCCCTGTGGAGCTGGGCCCTGGAACTTAAGGGGCATGAGGATGGTTATTCATTTGACACCTATATGAAACTGGTTGAACAGGCTGTTTATGCACGATATCCGGTAAACGGCAATCCGTCAGAAGGTCCTGTGAAACTGGTGGACATCGATGAAGAGGATGGCTGGCTGGTGGATCAGGAGAGCTGGGACAGCGGCCTGACTTATATAGAATCCTACGAGAAATACCATGGAGACAAAGCCCGTGCCGGCTGGGTTTTAAATAAGGAGATGGCTTTTGTTTACCGAAGCCTGGCCACGCATCACAATCCTCTGAAAATTAGTGTGAAGGAATTCGACCGGACCTATAATCCCCATACCGATCCGGGAACCATGTTCAGCCTGGGCGGACCGGTAGCCGATCCGGGAGAGAGGATCACCATTTGTTGTGACCTTAGCCTGTTTCCGGACTGGGAAAAGCTGGAGTTCTTCAATGGGGCAGAGAAACTGGGTGAAGTAAGTGCCGGGTCGGATCCCTCTATAAATTTAACGCTTAAGGATTCGGAATTGGTATATTGCCTGACGGCGCTGGCAACGGACAAAGCGGGCGTGAAGAGAACCTGTGATCCCATGCACTTTTTCGTCAGGGATACCTGCATTAAGCTGGAAATCGGACCGGATCTTGCCTCAGTTTACAGGCACGAAGACCAATGCGGGTTCGAAGCAAACCGGCCGTGTGATTGAATGTTCCGCACCTGATCCCTCCGACAGTCTCCTGGTGGCTTATGGTCTGAACGCTGAGATGGAAAGCCAGTTTTCGGCTGAGGATAAAAGGGTATCGGATTTCTGGAACCTTATTGATGCGGACCGGGACCAGCTGGTATTGAAACAAAGGACCCATGCTGCCCAGGGGGCTGCATTTAATCCTGTGCTGACCCACGATTGTAACATGGGGGTTAAGGCAGCGTATGGGGCTGATGGGATTTACCTGCTCCTGGAAATCAATGACGACAATGATGTGGCCTGGCCCAATGAATTTACCGGGACGGAAAACGAGCAGTTTTATCTCCATTTTGATGCGGTTGACCTGTTGACCGACAGCCGCAGCATCGCAGAAATAAGCGATCCGGCAAACCGCGACCAGTTTGTTTCCAACAGTTTTGGATTAACCTTTACGACCCGTCAGTACCAGGTGGCCTGTGGAGTGGAGAATGACCGGCCCATTGGTTTTAAACGGGCTCTTTCCGATCCTTGGGATTTTAATGGAACCTATTACACCTTTGAGGAGGCCCAATCCCTGTTCGGGATTCAGATTGAAAATATGAAGACAGATTACTACTACAAAGTTCAGGAGTGGTTCATTCCCTGGAGCGAATATGGAGGGGGGATGTCCGGAGAACCTGACGCAGGAACCAGGCTGGCCTTTACGGCCGGATTTAATGACAGGGATGAAGGTGAGCATTTTCCCCCGGGGGTAACATCAAGTGGCGGGAGTGTGAATGGCTCCAATGCGCTGAGATGGATTGGAAATACCGATCCATGGGGAGCCAGCAAGGCTCCCTATGGCTGGGGTGAAATTGAACTCGGAGAGATGCTAAAGTAAAATGATATGGGAAAAATAGGAACTCAATCCATAAAAAAGTCCGGACAGCAGCTGTTCATTGCTTTGCTTTTCGTTCCATTTTTATTAAATGCTCAGCAAAAGGAGTTAAAAGTGCTTTTTGTGGGGAACAGCTATACCTACGGGTATAACCTTCCGCACATTGTATCCCTGATGTCTGCGGAGACTTCCACAAAACTGATCACCCGAAAATCGGTGATTGGCGGGGCTTATTTATGGGAGCACTGGAATGGAGACAGACTGCTGGAAACCAAAGCAATGATTGCGGAGGGTGATTTTGACATCGTGGTTTTGCAGGATAACAGTATGTCGTGTATCGATTATCCCGACAGCACATTGAAATACGTGAAGTTATTTGCAGGGTACAATAGCCTTCACGGGGCAAAAACATACCTTTTCAATACATGGGCCAGGGAGAGGGTTCCCCAATACCAGGCCGATATTGATGAAGTGTATACAAAAGCCGCTGAAGAAAGTGGCGCGACCAGGGTCCCGGTAGGCCAGGCATGGAAACTGGCGATGGAACTCCGTCCCGCGGTCGATCTCTTTACTTCCGATGGCAGCCATCCCAGTGAACTTGGCACCCTGCTTACCGCATCAGTGTTTGTCAGGGTCATGTGCGGAGAACTCCCCGCGGCAATTCCAACGCTCTATATGATAGAGGATGCTGATGGCCAAACGGTAAGGCTCATGAATCACTTTCCGGAGGATGCCGTGTTCTGCAGAAGGATTGTCATGCAATTGTTTGATAAATGAAAACTGTATTTATAATTTTCCTTTCCATATGTGACCTAATTCTCCCTGCTTCACCCGGCTTCGGACAAAGCGGCGGAATTGGGGTATATGATGAGGAGGGATGGACCATTTTAGAACCTGGTGTTGACTCAAGAATAGTATATGTAAGCGATTCGGAAGGCGATGATGCAAATGACGGATTGTCGCCTTCAACACCCCTGAAAACCATTGAAACAGCAGGGACCCTGTTGAGGGATGGATATCCCGATTATCTGCTCCTCAAAAGGGGGGATGCCTGGATCATGGGCGAAGGGCTTGGTGCATTTTATTCGGGACGGAGCGAAGCTGAACCCATGGTGGTTTCCTGGTACGGCGAGCAGGGTGACAGGCCGGTGATTAAGACTGAAGGACCTTTTGTTCTGATCAAAGAACAGGAACGTTCGAACATGGCCTTTGTGGGCCTGGAGTTCTATGCCTATAAACATGATCCCAGTTCACCTGATTATGAGAGTGAAAATGGAGTTTCAGGGATTTCAATGATTGCCTCCGGCGGGGAAAATATTCTCATTGAAGATTGCAAATTCAATTTCATGCAAATGGGTGCCTATACCACCCCCCGTGATCGTGAAGGGAAACTTAAAAATCTGAATTTCAGAAGGAATATATGTCTCCACTCCTGGGCCGGAGATTCATATAACATCCATGAGTTAAGGACCCGTGTTCAGGGGATGTATATAAGTGGTGCAGATGGTATTTTAATTGAGGAGAACCTGTTCGATCACAATGGCTGGGATGAGCAAATAGAAGGGGCCGGAGCCACCATGTTTAACCATAATATCTATATGTCTGAATTGAATCCCAATTGTGATAAAATTATTGTTCGGGGAAATATCCTGGCCAGGGCATCAGCACATGGTCTCCAGTTACGTTCGGGTGGATTGGTGGAGGATAATCTCTTTATTCAAAATGCAATCAATCTGAATGTGGGATATCATAAAAGCGCTTCTATTCCAGGAGCTTACGGGATAATTAGGAGCAATGTTTTTCTGGAGGTCAGGTTAATGGATTCAACGAATGTTGAATATCCAAGGACAGCATCCGTAAGGGGCATTGGGGAGATTACCATCCCTTCGGTGATTGAAAACAATATCTTTTCACACTGTCTCAATGAAGCTCAGTTTGGGGTTGATGTTTATGATGATAAATGGGGATTTGGGGGAGAATTGGTCCAACATAATAATATTGTCTATAAATGGACGACCAAAAGTGAAAAACCAGATTCTGCATGGCCCGATCCTGAGAGAAAGCTCGGTGATTACCATGCGTCATTGGGAAAAGAGGCGACAACTGCAGGCTTCTTGCTAGAAGCCAGAAAACGCCCTCTCAAAACGTGGTGGCCAGACTATTCTGCTGAGAAGGTGAATGAATTTATTCGAAGGGGATTTATTCAAAATGAAACTCAATAATTCAGGATGAATAAAATACATATACTGACCCTTGGAGGTTGGATTTTCTGCTTTTCAGCTTTCGCTCAGTCCACGGAACAGATCTACCTGTGGCCGGGTAGCGTTCCGGGTATGACCAGTGAGAAATCCAAATCTGTACTGGCAGAAGATCCCCATGCCAACAGCAATTTGGTCATGGCAGATGCGTGGATGATGCAAACATTAGGAAAGCCAATTCCAACGGATGCGCCCGAAAAACTGGTGTCCTATTTGCATGAACTTGCGGCAAGGGAAAGCAATCCGTTGCTAAAAGAGCATTTTGAATCTGTGGCCAGGTTTACATTGGATACTACCCATGGTTTTGAAATCACCGGGGAAAATATGGAAGAGGCATCCCGGGTGCTTCAGTTTTTCGAGAATGAAGGGTCCAAATGGGAAAACTATGTCAATGGACCCCGGCCTTTGATTATCGCTTTTAAATCGCCTTCGGATGGTAAATACAGTTATTACAATTTGTTTTTACCAAAGAATTTTGATCCGGATAAAACAGATTATCCATTTTATATGGAACTGCACGGAAGCGGAGGCGGAAGCAACGATAATCCCAGGAAACAGCTTTTCATGTCGCTGCAACCAGAAGTTAAGGGGGTTACATCACAGGGTTTCCGAAAGGAAGGATTATATATTTACCCCTGGGGCCGGGGAGATAAAGGGTACCGGGGCATTGCTGAGGCCGATATTCAAGAAGCTCTTGCAGATTTTGATGGAAGGTTCAATACAGATCCCCGAAAACAATATATCTATGGATTTTCCATGGGAGGAGGTGGTTCCTTCAGATTTTCGCAGAGTACAATAGACCGGTGGAGTGCAGTAGGGATCTATTCAGGAGCCATTTTCAACCTGAGGGAAGAAGAGGCCTCTTTATTTAAAAATACGCCCGTCTGGATGGTCTGGGGGGATCAGGAGGAGAGGATAGGGAAAGCAAGCCGGGAGCTGAGGGATCTTCTCCTTCGTGAAGGGGTTGATCTCTATTGGAAGGAAATTGAAGGCGTAGGACACAGCTATCTTGGTGAGTACCAGGAAAATTTGATGAACTGGTTTAATACAAAGGAGAAATCAATGTTTAAAACCGAATAATGGGAAAGTATCTTTTTTTCTTCATGTTCATTGCCCTGTTTGCATGCGATCAAAAGGAAAGCTATAAAAAAATTTCCATGGATCAGTACAGGGATAAGATGAAGGGGGCGTGGATTGGCCAGATGGCAGGTGTGGGATGGGGTCTCCCCACAGAATTCGATTTCATTGATATGCAAATACCTGAGGACAAAATCCCTTCCTGGGAAACAACCATGATCAATCAGCATGGGAATGATGACCTGTTTGTGGAGATGACTTTTTTGTCCACTATGGAAAAATATGGAATCGATGTGGATGTCAGGCAGGCAGGGATTGATTTCGCCAACACCGGTTATGGACTGTGGGCGGCAAACAGAACCGCTCGTGAAAACCTGAGAAGCGGGATGGCTCCTCCTGAATCGGGGCACCCTCTCCATAATGTCAATTGTGAGGATATTGATTATCAAATCGAAGCCGATTACAGTGGTATCATAGCGCCCGGTATGCCCGATGTAGCCATTGGCCTGGGTGAAAAGTTCGGCCGGATGATGAATTATGGCGATGGAGTGTATGGAGGACAATTTGTGGGAGGAATGTATGCTGCTGCCTATTTTACAAACGATGTGGAAGAGATTATCAGGGAAGGATTAAAATGCATCCCTAAGGAGTGCAATTATGCAAAATGCGTTGCGGATGTGATCAACTGGCACCTGGAATACCCTGATGATTGGAAAAAGTGCTGGGAACAAATCATGAATAAATACTACAGGACGCTTGACTATCAACCCTTCCATCAGCAAAACAGGGAGGCATGGGTTGGCATTGATGCTAAAATTAATGGGGCTTTTATTGTTTTGGGATTGCTCTATGGCGGGGGTGATATGGATCAAACGATCCTTTATTCCATGCGGTGCGGACTGGATTCCGACTGTAACCCATCCAATGCTGCCGGAATCCTGGGGTGCGCTATGGGTTACCGCGGTCTCCCTGAAAAGTTTAAAACCGGTTTGGATACGGCTGCAAAGTTTTCATATTCCGATTACAATTTTGATAGTCTGTTGAGGGTCTCGGAATTCCTTACCCGCGAATTTGTGATCAGAAACGGCGGGAAAATTTTAAAAGACAGTCAGGGGGAGGAGATATTCCATATTAAAAACGCAGAAGTTCTGCCCTCTGAATTTGAACCGGCCTACGATCCGGGACCATTTGATGAGGCAAACAGGTATAGCGCTGCAGAGTATTCAAAAATACTGGCATATTCGTATAAAGATTTTGCCCCACTTTTTGAGGAGGCAGCTCCCGGGTGGAAAATATTCAATGCAGGGAAAAACAGTGAAACGAAATGGATCAGTTTCGAGGGAGAAGATAAGGTACTGGTTATTTCTCCAATGTCGGAGAACCGGAGTGCCTCCCTTGAATTCACCATGCAAACCATCAACGTTAATGATGAAGGGGTTGAACTAAATGCAAAGGAATTAGAATCCGGAATGGTTTCATTCTTTTTAAATTCGGAGGATCACAAGCCATACTCTTTTACCTTTACCATCACCGGAAACGGAGAAAGAAGAAAGATAAAGGATACAATAGACGGGGCAGAACTGAAGGGATGGAAAAAAATCGAAGTTCCATTTGACATTGGCAATGGTCAGCTTCCGCAAATCAGGCTCGAAATCCATGCCTTTGATGGTGAAATGAACAGGGCATATCTATCGGGACTGGATGTATCATTAAAATAGAATGAGACTTATGAAAATCGCAATTATAGTATTGATGGCGTGCATCACCCTGTTGGACAGTTCAGGTCAAACCAATTCTTCTCCCCATACACGAAGCGCTGATGTAATAATCTATGGAGGGACATCAGCTGCAGTAACAGCTGCGGTTCAGCTTGCAAGAATGGGGAATTCGGTAATCATGGTTTCACCCGATGTTCATCTCGGGGGAATGACCTCATCCGGACTGGGATTTACAGATACAGGTAACAAAGAGGTAATAGGCGGAATATCAAGGGAGTTTTACCAGCGTATCTATGATTATTACCAGGAGCCGGAAACCTGGAAATGGCAGGAAAAGGAGGATTACGGTAATAAGGGTCAGGGTACACCGGCCATGGATGGATCCGAACGCACCATGTGGATCTTTGAACCTCATGTTGCTGAACAGGTATTTGAGGATTTTATCCGGGAATCTGAAATTAAAGTCTTCCGCAATGAATGGCTGGACCGGGAGGACGGGATCGTTATGAAAGATGGAAAAATTGTCTCCATTACTACGCTGAGCGGGCAAACCTTTGAAGGAAAGGTGTTTATTGATGCGACCTATGAGGGTGATTTGATGGCCCTGGCGGGCGTGACTTACCATGTGGGAAGAGAAGCCGGTAATGTCTACAATGAAGAGTGGAACGGGGTCCAGGTGGGTGTTTTACATCATGGGCATCATTTTGGAGAGATGAAAATCAGCCCATATGTAATCCCGGGCGACCCCGGCAGCGGGGTCCTGCCCCTGATTTCAACGGATGATCCCGGCAACAGGGGTGAAGGTGACCAAAGGTTGCAGGCCTATTGTTTCAGGATGTGCCTGACCCGGGAGGAGGAAAACCTTGTTCCCTTTACCAGACCTGACGGGTATGATTCAACACAATATGAATTGTTAATCAGGGTCTTAAATGCTGGATGGAACGGTACTTTTAACAAATTTGACCCCATTCCCAACCTGAAGACCGATGTAAATAACCATGGACCCTTCAGCTTTGATCATATCGGGATGAATTATGATTACCCGGAAGCCACTTACGAAAGGAGGGGTGAAATTATTAAACAGCATGAGACCTACCAGAAGGGGTTGCTCTATTTCATTGCAACCGACCCCAGGATTCCTGAACAGGTTCAAAACGAAATGAAAAAATGGGGCCTGGCAAAAGATGAGTTCCGGGATAACGGGCACTGGCCCTACCAGATTTATGTCAGGGAGGCACGCCGGATGATTGGCGATTTTGTGATGACCGAAAACGAGATTCAGGGGAAATCCCCGGTTCAGCACCCGATCGGTATGGGCTCCTATACAATGGATTCGCATAATACACAGCGTTATATCACACCTGAAGGATATGTGCAAAATGAGGGCGATATAGGCGTTGAGCCGGAAAAGCCCTATCAGATTGACCTTGGTTCCATTCTTCCTTTGAAATCGGAATGCAAAAACCTGTTGGTTCCCGTGGCAGTCTCCTGCTCCCATATTGCATTTGGATCCATACGCATGGAACCGGTTTTTATGATACTGGGACAAAGTGCAGCCACTGTTGCCTCCCTGGCAGTGGCAACCAATAGGTGCGTTCAGGATATCCCTTTCGATGAAATCAAACCTGTTTTAGTTGCGCAGGGGCAAATACTGGGAAATCCGGAAGTTTTTCAAACCTGCACTTACTTTGAGAATGATTCCATATCACTGGATCTGGATATTTTTTTACCGGACCAGGGGGGTGAAAAGGATATACCGCTTGTCATATTTGTGCATGGGGGAGGATTTTCTCAGGGTGACAGGGGAGGGGGGCACAAACTGGCCCAATATCTTACCGGGCGGGGGATTGCCTGCGCATCCATTACCTATACCCTGTATATGGAAGGTAAAGATTTCGGATGTGACGGCATTCTTTCTGAGAAAATCAGGGCCATTCAGATTGCTGCCAGTCAGCTTTGGCATGCCACGGCATTCCTGACCGGACAAAGTGAACAGTTCCATATCGATACAACCCGGATATTTATTGCAGGGAGTAGTGCAGGAGCAGAGACCGTCCTTCATGCGGCCCACTGGGACAGACAGCAGATGCAGCTGTTTGATCCGGTATTGTCCCCGGAATTCAGGTATGCGGGTATCATTTCGGGGGCAGGTGCCATCATGGATCTGAACCTGATTACGCGAGAGAACATGATACCCACCATGGTTTTTCATGGTGATGCTGATCCGCTGGTTCCCTATGGCGTTGCAGCCCACCATTTTTGTCCGCCTGATTCACCGGGATGGCTGATGCTGTTTGGTTCACACTCCATAGCAGAACACCTGCAAAAACTGGGTGGTAGCTGCCAGCTGATTACCTTTCAGGGAGGCGATCACTCTTTTGCCGGAGCCTATTTTTACCAGGACCAGCAACCGGTGGCAGATTTTGTGGATCGCGTGCTGTCAGGGGAAAGCTTCAACTTCTATCAAAACATGGAATCAGAAAAAAGGTAATACTTGATCACTATGGACGAATTAATTCAATAGGTATAATTTAATTTAATCGGACGTTTAGTAACGACGAACATTGTTATCGTTACTTAGTGTCTGACAGAAAACTCTCGTCTTCTTGTTTATTCATAAAAAATTCTCATCCTCCTTGCTTAGGATGAACCAAGTGTCAGGTTTTTCATCCTGGATCAGTGTTCATTTTCATCCAGCATTATCAAAAATGGTCATAATTTCACCCTTCAAGACATACCTTCCCCATGTTGGATAAATATATAAGATCCTGGATCTGTATAATCTGCCTTATGATCCCTTCATACCGGTGGTATGCGTAGATGAAAAAAGCAAACAATTAATCAGTGACACTCGCTCGCCAATCGGAATGAATGCAGGAAAAGTTCAAAAGATTGATTATGAATATAAAAGAAATGGGACCAGGAATATTTTTGTGGCCGTTGAACCGAAAGCTGGGAGGCACTTTTTGAAAGTGACCAAGACACGAACCAAAACCGATTTTGTCAATTTTATTTTGGAACTTGTCTATGGCATATAGCCAGGCCATAAAGATCATAGTGGTTCTTGATAATTTGAATACTCATTTTGCCAAGTTGTTCTATGAGATGCTCTCAAAAGCTGAAGCGGACAAATTATTGGAAAGAGTTGAATTCGTCTATACTCCCAAGCATGCCAGCTGGTTAAATATGGCAGAAATTGAAATAAGCATGCTTGAAGAGGAGTGTATCGGCAGAAGAATAGGCTCTGAACATCAACTAATTGATGAAACATGTGCATGGATTAGGCAAGTAAATTTCGAACAACGAATGATCAACTGGGGGTATACAAAAAGAGATGCATATAGAAAATTATCTAAACGTTATGTTTCATAAATAAATTGTCACACTACTAGTGTGTTGGATACAGGAAAAAGCTCGTGAACTAATGGGATGGTCTCAGAATAATTCTTTATCATTGTACAAAGGAGTGAAGGTTGTGAACACCTTGAATTTACTGATACTTCAGCAATTTCAGGGAACTTTTTCTCCTTTTTTATGAATAATTCAGGTTAAGTGACTATTATGAATAATTTCATTACCGAAGAAAAGCATCAACTACAAGCCCTGATGCATAAATTATATGATTTTGTATCCTTCCTGTTTATTTTCATATTCGCTTGTTCGGTTGCGAATGCGCAAACTGTCGCGAAATTTGAAGGTGGATTTTCGGAAAAGAAGTGGGCGCTTAAAGAATTGAATCCTGAACTTCCATCGGATTGGTCCTCATCTGGCTTCCTGACATTTGAATTTAACTCTTCTACTACCCAGCGTTTCGGTCTCACACTTTACGATAACAAAGGAATTCGGAAGGTGGAAATTGTGCCTTTTCAAGGCGCTTGGGTTAGGGCGTCAATACCTCTGGTGCATTTCCAGAAGAAAAATACAGAAGGAATGGATATGGCATCAATCGGTAAGACTCCACGGATCGGTTATTGGATTAGTTTTTCCGACAATGTCGGATCGATACAGCATGTTGATTCATTAGGCATTTCAATGAATCAGCCGATTGGATCACAAACTCTTGAAATCCGTAATGTACGCCTTACTATGAATGTAGAAGATTCTATTCTATGTCCAAAACTCCTGGTTGACGAGTTTGGCCAATGGATACCTGATAACTGGGATGGAAAAGCAAAAACGATTTCTGACCTTAAAACTGCCTGGGATGAGGAAGAAAAGACCTTGCAAACCAAAAATTCCAACGTTTCAAAATATGGAGGATTCCTGAACACCAAAGTAAAAGCTACCGGATTTTTCCGTGTCGAAAAGATTGATGGCAAATGGTGGTTTGTCGATCCTGAAGGTTACTTGTTCTTTTCTTCCGGAAGTACCTGTATCAATCCGCGCGACGATTTTTCGAGAATCAAGGGCCGGGAGTATATTTTTACCGCATTGCCACCCCAGCTTGAACAGGATACAATAAAGCAAGCTGCCAAAAGACGTGGCAATTCCTCTTTTTACTCCTGGAACCTATTTCGGCGTTTTGGTCCGGACTGGTACCCGAAATGGATGGATCTTACTTTTCGCCGGATGGACAGTTGGGGTATTAATACAATCGCAAACTGGTCGGATCCCAATCTGGGGAAAGCCCGGAAGAAACCCTTTGTGGCAAATATTGGCGATTGGGGGATTGAAAGTGGGATTATGGGTATGCCCGATGTTTATGCCAGTGATTATATGGCCCGGGTTGATGCTGCAGCCGCCCGGCAATGCTCTCCGCTAAAAGAAAATACTTATCTGCTGGGTTACTTTATTGGTAACGAAGTGCCCTGGCCCAGAAGAGAGCTGGAGCTTGTTGCCCTTATCCTGTCGGGAAAGGATACTCCGATGAAAGCTGCATTGAAAAAATATCTTTCGGGAGGTGATACTCCTGAACGCCGGAAAGCCTTTGTTTATGACACTTTCGCTAAACTTATTGGCATTGTCAATACAGCAATAAAAAAATATGATCCGAATCACCTAAACCTTGGAATGCGCTATGGAGATGTGTCTCATCCTGAAGAAATGATAAAAATCGCAAGGAGTTTTGATGTATTCAGTTTTAATATGTATGGTTATTCTTTAAACCCGGTTGATCTCAGCAAAGTCGCTGATTTAACAGGGCTTCCGGTTATCATAGGAGAGTTTCATTTCGGAACACCCGGACGAGGACATGCCCCAGGATTGGCACAGGTGAGCAACCAGGCTCAACGGGGTGTTGCATATCGTTATTACGTAGAAAATGCTGCTGCACACCCTGCGGTAATTGGTACTCATTGGTTCCAGTGGATCGATCAGCCATCAACCGGGCGTTTTGACGGAGAGAACTATAATATAGGGCTTGTCGATGTCACTGACCGTCCGTATCCCGAAATGATTCGGGCAACAAAGGAAACTTTTAACAGGCTTTTTGATGTTCATTCAGGCAAAGTGCTGCCAGTTAAAAAACAAGCCAATATGCAGTAAAAAAGATTGGACTCGCAATACAATTAATTGAGCGTACAACCCACTTGCTACATTTATTCAATTTGTCTTCTTAAAGCTTGTAATACAGGTGTATACAGGCTTCTCTATCAGATACGGCACATGTCCAAATACGGTATATATAATTCATATTGATATATTTATCTAATAGGTCAAGATAAATTGATAATCCGTATCGTTCTTATAAACAATTAAATCATAGTTTGTTAATAAATATGCTCTTTTGTCTGGATAAGTATCATGAAGCCAGAATCTTTCTTTCTGTCCCCGGAATTAGTGACCCACAAAGATGCAAGGGCTCTTGGAGTGGAATGTATTTTAGTTGAAAATGGAATATCATTTAACGCAGTTAATGAATTTATTTGAATACTTGAAATGAAATTCGCAACATAACCAGAATTTTAAACAGATGAAAAGATTATTATATGTCAGCCTTTTAATCAGCCTCACTTTTACTCTTTCCATCCATGCCCAAATTACAGCCAATCAGATGGGCATGCTTGATTTTAAGGAAAGTCAGAACCTGAGTGCTGAAGAGATGAATGGAACCATCGATGTTACTGTTAAGTTGAAAACGGCAATTAATGTTGCCCGACTGGCGAATCAAACGCTGTTCATTCCTTCAGGTACCTATTTAGTTTCGGACACGATAGTTTGTAAACTCGATTTCGGTGGTTCGAATGGTTGGACGATTATTCACCCTGTTTGTATCGTAGGCTCATCGATAAACCGGCCGGTGATAAAACTGGCCGACAATACGGCAGTTTTCAAAGGAGCCAACCCAATGCCACTTTTTTGCTATAGAAGCACTAGTCCTGACTCTGAAAAGCGCGACCCCGGTGCAATAATGGAAGGTGGCCTGCGCAGTATCAACATCGATTTAGGTTCTGGCAATTCCAAAGCAGTCGGTATTCACTGGAGTTGTGCGCAGTACTGTTTTATCGAAGATATAAGTGTATCAGGAAGTGGGTTTTTCGCCGGACTTACCGGTTTTGGCGGAGCAAACCAATTATTGGCAAACATTTCTGTTACTGGCGGGCAGTATGGCCTTTACTTTCCGGAGTATAATGAAGGGGTAAAATGGGATTTACGCGGAATGGTACAGAGTACGATCTCCGGTTGCACCTTCACCGGCCAGACCGTTAATGCCCTAAGATTGTGGGGTTACGGAGGAATTACAATGGTAGGTATTACGATTGAAAAAACTTCTGGAACAGCAATCAAAATGAATGGTCAGGGCTATGGTGTCCAGACCTTTCCGTTCTCGTTAATCGATTCAAAAATTACGTTTACTTCCCCAAGTACTTCAAATCTCGTTATAGAGAACCTCAGTCGTTGCAACCTCGCGTTGAACGGAGTATATGTAACTGGCGCAGGAACTCTTGTAAACAACAACGGTGACGAAAACCTTGCAGCTTTAACTCCGATAAATAATTGGACCCATGTTAAACGGTTCAACTATATAGACAAGGTTGCAAGGTCAGACGGAAGTGTTTTATACTACGGTACGCATTACGATGCAAAAGCAGATGTCCTTTCCACTGCTGCCATTGTTCAAACTGCTGCTGCTGCGCCTCCATCCGATTTAACATCGAAACACATCTGGGCTTCGACTCCATCTTTCGAGGATACAGATGCCGTGTTTGTTCCTGCAGGTTCAACCGCTGCACAAATTCAATCACTGATTAATTCAAATACAAAAATATGTTTCCCTAAAGGTGTTTTCTCTCTCAGCTCCCCAATCACTCTAAAGTCAAACACAATATTATTTGGCTGCCCTGGAATTGGGTTATGCGGAACAGTTTTTAAAGATGCAAGTGGTTTTCCAACATCATCTCCAAACTGGTTAATCAACACGGAGAACAGTGCCACAGCGACAACCTACCTGATGGATATCACCACTAATCCTTCGAATGTTAAGAATATGGGCAGTCTTCATTGGATGGCAGGTGCGAACTCCATTATTCGCACAGTTCGTTTCAATAGGGGTTGGACAGATACTGAACCAAATTTGATAAGAATGTATTTTTCAGATAATGGCGGTGGACGCGTTTTCAATTATCAGGATGAACATGCCAATGAAGGTGTAAGCCAGGATCCCGGACACCGGAAAGTGAAAATTTCGGGAACTTCACAACAGTTAACCTTCTATGGTTTAAACCTTGAACGTGGAGGAAATTTAAATCCTCCTTCTGCATGGCCAATGTGCGAAATTGTAAACGCTTCAAAAGTGAGGATATTCGGGGCGAAAACTGAAGCATATCAGCCTTACGCTTCAATAAACGGTTGTAATGACATATTCATTACAAATGTAGCTGATTTCAGCAATATTGGTTCTACCGGTGCACACCAGATAGAAATCAGCGGTACCAATGATAATATAGAAATTTCCAATCTTGTTTGGACAAAGTCGCCATCAGCATCGTGGAAGCTCGTTTTAGATCCGTGGAATACCAATGAACCAAGCCGCCAGATGCACATGGGATTGTATCACTACAACTGGTCAACAATTACTGCCGATTCGATGGTAACATCAGCTATTCAGCAGTTACCGGTTTTAAAAAAATGGACGAGTTATCCAAATCCTGCAACTTCATTTTTATACATTAAATCTGAATCAACAATAAACCAAGCTGCTCAGTGCTTTATTCAAAATATTTTAGGTGAAACCGTCAGCACTTTTGAAATAAATATCGACGCAACAAACAAAATAGAAATCAACGATTTGGGTTCAGGAATCTACATTATTTCAATTCGACATAAGGATGGGGAAAAGAACTGTTTTAAATTGATAAAGAATTAGAAAAAAAGTATAGGTATAAGCGTTTAAGTCGCACTAATTTTGATAGAATTTCTACCAATGCAATATGGGTAGGACAGATAAATTTATCGGCGTGAACTCAATCAAGTTTAATCGGACGTTTAGTAACGACGAACATTGTTATCGTTACTTAGCAGAAATAAAATGGGAAGATGGATACCATTGCAGAAAGTGCGGAAGCACGAACTTTTGCAAAGGTAAGAAGCCATCTTCCAGGCGGTGTACCCGATGTAAGTTTGACGAAAGCCCAACAGCAGGGACAATGTTTGACAAGTGTAAATTTCCTTTACTAACAGCATTTCATATAGCATTCAAGATAGCAACGAAGAAAAAAGGGATGTCATCATTAGAACTCTCGCACGAATTTGAGTTGAGGCAAATGACTTGTTGGGAATTCAAATGGAAGATACAGCAGGCAATGCAAAGTACAGAGAGGTATCTACTTGAAGGGATTGTGTGTGTTGATGAGTTCTTTATCGGTGGCGAAGAAGAAGGCAAACGGGGAAGAAGTAAAGGCAAGAAAAAGTTGGTAATCGTGGCTGTTGAATTAGATAACGGAGGGATGGGAAGAGCTTATGCTAAGGTAATAAAAAATGCTTCGTCTAAATCGTTTGAGCCATTTTTTAACGCTCACATCTCGAAAGATGCACGAATAATTACCGATGAAAGGACTGGGTACTTTCCGTTGAGGAAGGATTACCCCAAGTTAGAACAGGTGAAATCTGATAAAGGAAAAGGATTGCCCGAATTACATACCCACATCATGAACCTTAAAGGTTGGCTACGAGGAATCCATCATCACTGCACCGAAGAACGTTTGCAAGGATACCTCAACGAGTTTCATTACAGGAACAATAGACGTGGAAATATGGAAGGTATATTTGATAACCTTATAAAAAGAATGGTAAGAAATGAGCCAATTAGAATAAATTCAATCAATTGAGAAGTGCGACTTAAACGCTTATACCTATAATTCAAACTTAAATGGCTAAAAATCTAATCCTTGCAGCAATGATTTGTTGCATTGCATGCAACGCTCCGGTTGCAACCCCCGGAAAAAATGCAAAGGCTGTCTATTCACAGCCCAATATCCTGTGGTTGGTTGCAGAAGATCTGAGCCCATACATTCCTGCATTCGGGGATTCAACCATCGCTACCCCAAACCTAAGCCGGCTGGCCGAAGAAGGGGTCCGGTTCACCAATGTATTTTCTGTTTCAGGAGTATGTGCTCCAAGCAGGGCTGCTCTTGCAACCGGGATGTATCCCACCAGGATTGGTGCAGCCCATATGCGCAACACGGGACAGGTCCGGTATCTGCCGGAAGGAATCATTCCCTATGAAGCGATGCCGCCGGCTGAGGTTAAGATGCACAGTGAATACCTCCGGAGGACCGGGTACTATTGCACAAATAATGCAAAAGAAGATTATCAGTTTAAAAAACCAGTTACAGCCTGGGATGAGAGTTCTCCAAAGGCTCATTGGAGAAATAAAAAACCAGGTCAGCCTTTTTTCGCCATTTTCAACTTTGGAGTAACCCATGAGTCACAGATCTGGGTGAAATCCGAAGATTCATTGTGGGTGGATGCCGGCCTGGAGGTTCCTATCCCTCCCTATCTGCCTGATAATGAAACCGGACAAAAGGATGTGAGGCGTATGTATTCCAATATCGTGGAGATGGACTTCCAGGTGGGGGAGATCATTAAACAGCTGGAAGAGGACGGTTTTCTGGATAACACCATTATTTTCTGGTATAGCGACAACGGCGGACCCCTGCCCAGGCAGAAGCGGCTGCTGTATGATTCCGGCACGAAGATACCCCTGATCATCAGGTATCCTGATAAAGCCCGTGCCGGGGAGACGGATGACAGGCTCATCAGTTTTGTGGATTTTGCACCAACCCTCCTGTCAATGGCCGGTATTCAGCCGCCCGTTTACCTGGATGGCAGGGCATTCGCCGGTGAGTTTGAAGACCTATCAGAAAGAAAATATGTTCATGGTGCGGCCGACCGGTTTGATGAACGGTATGATATGATCAGGATGGTCCGGGATCATCAATATCTGTATCTCCGGAATTATCGTCCCGAACAGGGGTATTATCTGCCGGTTAAATACAGGGAACAGATGGCCGTTATGCAGGAACTCCTGAGACTGCGTGACAAAGGAGAGCTCAATGAAATCCAGGCTCAGTGGTTTAGGGAAAGCAAACCGGAAGAGGAGCTGTTTGATACATCCCGGGATCCCGATAATCTTCATAACCTTGCTGCTGATCCTGCCTATGGAGATAAGCTTGAAGAACTTCGTAACGAGTGTGAACGATGGATTGCGGAGACCGGTGACATGGGTTTCATCTCCGAAAAGGATTATATCGAAAGCATATGGCCCGGAGGTATTCAGCCTGTAACGGAGGATCCTGTGGTTTCACCCGACGGAGAAAACTTTTCGATTACCTGCGGAACAGAAGGTGCATCGATCGGGTACCAGGTGCTGATGGGGGAGCAGATCCCGGGTGATGCATGGAATGTTTATACCGAACCTGTTAAATTGAATAGCGGCGCAAGAGTTGTAGCGATTGCACATCGCATTGGCTATCAACCCAGCAGCCAGGTTTATTTCCAGCAACAGTACGATCAGCAATAGATTGCATTCATTTCATGAAATAAACCATATATTTAATGAACCATAAATAATCATCCCAACCATGAACTTCAGAAATCTTTTAATTGCCAGTTTCTTGCTGATGCCGGGCACGATGATCGTTGCACAGCCAACCGTTCAGTCCCTGAAAGCCGACTACAAATCCACTGCGCTTGGAATCGATAATCCAAGGCCGCGCCTGAGCTGGATCATCCAGTCGGATCAGGGGAACACCATGCAGGATTCCTATGAGATCAGGGCCGCACTGAGTGCCAAAGATCTGGAAAAGGGTAGAAACCTGTTGTGGGAAACCGGGAAGGTGAGCTCCTCCCGGAGCATTCACGTTTCCTATGAGGGCCCCCCGCTACATTCGTTTCAGCGCATCTACTGGCAGGTTAAAATCATGGATAACCATGGGAAATCCAGCAAATGGAGTGAAGTTTCATCCTGGGAGATGGGCATTATGCCAGGTACGGAGTGGATCGGGGAATGGATATCAAACCCCTGGGAGGAAGATCCTAAAAAATCGGAACCCTCTCCGTATCTGAGAAAGGTCTTTGATGTAAGCAAGGAAATCGCCCTTGCACGTCTTTATATCAGCAGTCATGGCTTATACCAGGCCGAGATCAATGGTCAGCGGGTGGGGGACCAGCAATTCACCCCCGGATGGACCTCTTATGACACACGCCTCCAGTACCAGACCTACGATGTAACCTCCCTCCTGAACAAGGGTGAGAATGCCATAGGGATCATTCTGGGTGACGGATGGTACCGGGGTACCCTTGGATGGGGTGATAACAGGAATAACTGGGGGGAGCGACTCTCAGCCATTGCACAGGTGGTGATCACTTATACAGATGGAAGTTCTGAGGTGATGGGAAGCGATGCATCATGGAAGGCAGGCAGGGGACCCATTGTAAGTTCTGATATTTATAACGGAGAGGTCTATGATGCCACCCTGGAAATGAAGGGCTGGAGTACTCCCGGCTTTGACGATTCCCAATGGCAGGCAGTTAAGATTACTGATGAAAAGAGATCAAACCTGATTGCTCCCGAAGGTCCCCCGGTCCGGATTGTGAACCAGCTGGAGCCTCTCTCGGTCACAAAGACCGGGGATGAGTGGAGGGTGGATATGGGTCAGAATATGGTGGGCTGGATCCGAATCAAGGCCAGTGGAAAGAAAGGTGATGTGATCACCCTGAGGCATGCAGAAGTGCTTGATAAGGAAGGTAATATGTATTATACGAACCTTCGCATGGCAGCTGCAACAAATACCTACACCCTCGCAGGAGACGGTGAGGAGGTCTTTCAGCCTCATTTCACATTCCAGGGATTCAGGTATGTGATGGTTTCAGGATATCCGGGTACTTTAAGCAAGGATGATATCAGGGGCATGGTGATCCATTCGGATATGAGCCCGGCCGGATCCTTCACCTGTTCAGATCCTCTGATTAACCAGTTGCAGCATAATATTCTCTGGGGTCTGAAGGGTAATTTCCTGGACGTGCCCACCGATTGTCCCCAGCGGGACGAAAGGCTGGGGTGGACCGGTGATGCCCAGGTTTTTGCACCCACGGCCTGCTTTAATATGGATGCGGCTGGCTTTTATACAAAGTGGCTGAAGGACCTGGCAGCCGACCAGGAGGAGAACGGTTCAATAGGAGATGTAATCCCCAGTATTCTTGGAGGAGGGAAAACAGGCTGGGCGGATGCCGGTGTGGTGATTCCCTGGGTGTTATATCTCAATTATGGGGATGTGAAGGTGCTGGAAAACCAGTATGAAAGCATGCGTAAGTGGATCGCTTATATGGAAAATGCAGCAGGAGATGATTACCTGTGGACAGAAAACTGGCATTACGGCGACTGGTTGTCGTTCGATGACAACCAGGCAAGTTACATGGGTGCCTATACCACCACCGACCTGATTGCCACTGCTTACTATTCCTATTCGTCTTCCCTGGTTGCAAAAACAGCCTCCGTCCTTGGGAAGGATGAAGATGCCAGGTATTACCGTGAACTTTCAGAGAAGGTAAAGAAGGCCTTCAATGAAGAGTTTGTTACACCAAATGGCCGCCTGGTAGCAAATACCCAGACTGCCTATACCCTGGCCCTGGCATTTGACCTGCTGGATGAAGTGCAGGCCGGAAAGGCTGTCGCCAACCTGGCAAAGGATGTGGAAAGTTTTGGTCATATTACCACCGGGTTCCTTGGGACACCACTGATCTCCCTGACCCTTACCGAAAGGGGCAGGAACGATCTGGCCTATCAATTGCTGAACCGTAAGGCGTACCCCTCGTGGCTCTATCCCGTTACAATGGGTGCCACCACCATATGGGAGCGTTGGGATGGTCAGAAGCCCGATTCCACATTCCAGGACCCCGGGATGAATTCATTTAACCACTATGCCTACGGGGCCATTGGCAAATGGCTTTACCAGGTGGTGGCCGGGATCGGGATTGATGAAAATAGTCCCGGTTACAAGCATGTGATCATCCATCCAAGACCGGGAGGGGGCCTCACATCGGCCAAAGCAACCCATAACAGCATGTACGGGACCATTTCATCAGGCTGGATTGTTGATGGTGAAACCATGACCATGGAGGTGGAGATTCCGGTGAATACCAGCGCCACCATCCATATTCCCGGTGCTCCGGCTGGAATATTAATCAATGGTGAAGCGCTGGAGGAATCCGCCTTCGAAACACAACCCCTGGATGGCAGCGTCGCCGTAAGTACCGGATCGGGTCGATACTCAATTCTAACCAGATTGGCTCCGGGAACGGTCCTGTAACCGGGAATTCCTGAAATCACTCTGGATGGACGGTAAATATTCCTCCATCTAAATATATTATACCTTTTTAATAATATACCTGACCTCGTTGAGTGGCATATTAAATATGTTTACCTCATCGTAATTTCATTTACAAACTAAAACAATTTACCTATGAAAAGAATTGCTACTATTCTGGTGCTCTCTCTGATGGCTGTGGGAGCATTTTCACAGGCATTTTCTGGTGTTTCCTGGGTTGCCTGGGAAGCTGAACCTGATTATGTTGACATTACCGGCTATGCCGAAAATCCGTATGACAATCCATTGGTGGTCATCCCCATGGCACCGTCTTCGCTTCCCATGGATCTGATTACAGATGCAACCACTTTTGATGCTGCCTGGGAACTTCTGGGAGACGCCCATAATATGGATAAGCTTATCTCCGATGCAGCCAATGGTGATCCCAACGACCTTGACGGGGAGATGACATTTGGAGCACAGTGGAAAGGTGTTCACGATGGGGCCAATCTCTATATCTTCACAAAGTACTATGACACAAATGCACAGATGGATGCCGGCAGCCACAATTATGAGATTATGGTTCAGCCAACCTCTCATTTCCGTCACGAGCCCTCTTTCCAGGCTGCCTCTGACAGTGCTGCTGAATTCATAGGTGTCTATCAAAACATGGCCTATGGACGTTATGTGGAGCTGGGTGGAGGAAAAGCTGTATTTAAGGATGGAGTTGTTTCCGAATATGCTGCTTCGGTTGGATTGAATAAGACCACCTTCTGGAAAGGATGGGCTGCCGGAGCCTGGGGAGGCAATGACCATGGACTGGAAGGTCTGGCAATGGCTACCCACTTCTGGGATGTGACCGACGGGGTTATCAGGGCAATTACTATATTCTCTTTTGATGGTGCCCTTGGGTATCCCACCGATCCCACCGACATGGGAGGAGAATACACTGCTGTGAAAGTCGGGGACACCATCTCTTTTGATATTAAGTCGAGAGGTACAATTGAAACGCTCAATGTGGAGTATCACTGGTCATCCGACAAAAACAACTGCTATGCTTCCAATTATTATGCCGGACACCTGGTGCTGGCTCCCGCTCCTCCTGAACCTGGCGATGTTGCTATGGCAGGTGTTTCCTGGGTTGCATGGGAGGCTGAACCCGATTATACTGATGTTACCGGCTATGCCGAGAACCCGTATGACAAAGCAACAGCCGATATTCTTCAGGCTCCCGATGTATGGACCTACGAGAGTATCACCGATGCGGCTACATTTGATGCCACCTGGGATATCCTTGGAGATGCAAAGGCAATGGATAAACTGGTTTCAGATCCGGTCAATGGGGATATCTATGACCTGGATGGAGACATGACTTTTGGAGCCCAGTGGAAAGGCGTCCATGACGGTGCCAACCTCTATATCTTCACAAAGTACTATGATACCAACGCCCAGTTTGATGCCGGTACCCATAATTTCGAAATTATGGTACAGCCGACATCCCCAAACCGCCATGAAAACTCTTTCCTGGCTGCCTCGGACAGTGCTGCTGAATTCCTGGTTACCTATCAAAACATGGCATATGCGAGATGTGTGGAACTGGGTGGTGGCAAAGCTCTGTTTAAGGATGGTGTTGTTTCTGAATATGCCGCTTCGGTTGGATTGAATAAGACCACCTTCTGGAAAGGTTGGGCTGCCGGAGCCTGGGGAGGCAATGATCATGGACTGGAAGGTCTGGCCATGGCTACCCACTTCTGGGATGTGACGGACGGAGTCATCAGGGCAATTACCGTATTCTCATTTGATGGTGCCTTAGGTTATCCAGTCATGCCGGATGATCTTGATGGAGAGTATATGGCTGTGGAGGTTGGAGATGTGATCTCATTTGATATTAAATCAAGGGGCACACTTGCTACTCTCAATGTGGAGTACCACTGGTCATCCGACAGGAATAACTGCTATGCCTCCACCTATTATGCAGGAAATATTACCCTGAAACCTGAAAAGATCGTTATTGGTGGAATCCGGGATAATTTCCAAAGCAGTGTGAAGGTCTTTGTATCCAATGACCAGCTGAATGTAAGGGGTGTTGAGTCTTCCAATGTAACCATCTACAGCATCACCGGATCAATGGTAAAATCTGCTCAGAATGTTCACGGTACACTCGATATGAGTGAATTGGTCGATGGTGTATACTTTGTTAAACTTGATGGAATTCCTTCAGGATTTAAAGTAGTTAAGTAATTCGTATCAGATTGGATTTAAAAAAAGGGATGCATCGCGTGTCCCTTTTTTTAAATTATTTTAAAGTGCCGGTAAGAAGATACCAACCAAATATTTCACGAACATGAAACAAAAAGTGCATAAGAACATAATCATTCATTTGCTTTGTGCGGGCATCCTGATTTTTTCTGCACAGGGCCTATTTGCCCAGCAGTCGGTTTCCGGAAGGGTAACGGATGCTGCTGAAGGGCAGGGGGTACCCGGAGCAAATGTCGTGGTAAAGGGGACCACTATCGGTGCGATTACAGATATGGAAGGCAATTACAGCATCAGTGTACCTGGTGCTGATGCGGTCCTGGTATTCTCATACATAGGTTATCTTGAACAGGAAATTGCCGTTGGGAACCAGACCTCCATAGACATATCACTTATTGAGGATATCCAGGCGCTGGATGAAGTGGTGGTTATTGGATACGGAACCGTCAAGAAAAGCGATCTTACCGGGTCCGTTGCTGTGGTTACTTCCGAACAACTTTCAAAAACACCCGCTACCTCACTTGCCAGGGCCATCCAGGGCCGCGCTTCCGGAGTACTCGTTACTCAGAGTGGTAATCCGGGTTCGGGTCCGACGATTCGTATCCGGGGGACAGGCTCCATAAATCAGGATCCAAATCCACTATATGTGATTGATGGTGTGGTTGGGGGCAGCATGAATGATATTAATCCCAATGATATTGAGTCCTTCCAGGTCCTGAAGGATGCCTCTGCGGCCGCCATTTATGGTGCCGATGGTGCCAATGGGGTAATTATTATTACGACCAAAAGGGGAAGTCTGGGTAAACCCAAAGTGACTTTCTCGGCGTTTGGAAGCCTTAACCTTGTACCCAAGCAGTTCGAGGTAATGGACGCGCAACAGTATGCAGACTTCTATAATACAATTTATGATGATAATGGCATCGAGCGCCAGGAGGCCTATACGGATGAATTTCGCCAGTACTATTATGGAGATGGCTGGGAGAAAGGTACCGACTGGCAAAATGAGATTATCCAGAAGGCCTATACCCAGAATTACTTTTTAGGGGTTTCGGGAGGTGGAGAATCCAGCAACTACTCCATCTCGGCAAATATTCTGGATGAGGAGGGAATCCTTCGGAGCAGCGGAGCCACGAAATACAGCTTCAGGGCAAATTCCGATTTCAAACTTGGCAAGTACATGAAGGTTGGAGAATCTTTTGCTGTCGCCAGGAATAGTGTAAGTTCAACAGGAACCTGGCAGGGTGGGGCATGGGATACTCCCCTGATTGCCTCTCCATTGATGAAAGTTTATAATGAAAATAATAAGGGAGGATACGATGGTCCCCAGGAAGCCGTTCCCTATATCACCTCTGCCGGGGATACCGTATCCTACAATAATACAGGAGGAAATGACAAGCCCAACGTTAGGCCAGCCATGGATCTTTCCCAGCTCAACAGTAATTATAATTCTTTCCTGGGGAGTATCTACCTCGAGATTAAGCCCGTAAAATGGCTTACCTTTAAGACTACTCCATCAGCAGTGGGGGGATTCAGCCATACAAGGGACTGGAACCCATCTTTTCAGTCGGGGGTAAGGGACAGGGAACTATCCACTCTCGATGAAAACTATTCAGAAAACCTGACCCTTTCCATCGAAAACCAACTCACCTTTTCGGAATCTTTCGGGAGTCATAATCTGACGGTTACCGGTGTTCAGCATGCACGTACCTTCAAAGGTTACAGCTCGAATGTGCGTGCCAGTGGATTTGAGTATGAAAATCTCAATACCCTGCAAAATGCAAACTCTTTTGATAACGTAACAGGTTATATCACACCGGTACAATGGAGTTCCTATCTGGGACGGGTGATTTATGACTACAGTGGGAAATACCTTTTAACTGCCAGTATGCGGTGGGATGGCAACTCCCGTTTCGGGCCGGGTAACCGCTGGGGGACTTTCCCCTCTGCCTCGGCAGCCTGGAAACTGAATGAGGACCTCCTTCCCAATGTGGATGCCATTGATATGATCAAGCTGAGGGTCGGGTATGGGAAAACGGGTAATTCAGCCATAGGTAATTTCCAGTATGAGGCCAACCTTAGCAGCTACAGCCAGTTCTCCCCGGTATTTGGAGTATCACAATCGGTAGCCAATGCATTGAATGTACTGGACAGTTTCGGCAACGAACTGATCCAGTGGGAATCTTCAGCAATGACCAATATAGGGGTGGACGGAAGTTTCTACAGGAACCGATTATCCGTCACCGCGGAATATTATATGAAAACTACCGATAATCTTATCGTTTCGCGCTCTGTTTCAGGAATATTCGGCCGTATAGCAAGTCCCATGGTGAACCTGGGCGATATCAGGAACAAGGGATTCGAATTCAATGTGAGTTTCCGCGATATGGAGGGTGATTTCAACTATGAGGTCACCGGTATGCTGACTACCATTAAGAACGAGGTCGTGGATATTCCGGAAACCTATATCAATGGCAACAACATTGCAAGAATTGGGAATACAGTGGGTTCGCTCAGGGGATGGATCGCAGAGAGGATCATTACTCCTGAGGATTATGATGGAGAAGGCAACTACCTTTATGCGGTTCCCGCCGAAGGTGTGCCGGAACCAGGCGATTTGAAATTTACGGATTTGAACCTTGACGGGGTAATCAATGATGACGACCGGACCATCATCGGTAAACCCATTCCCGATATGATCTATTCCCTGAATGTGAATCTCTATTACAAAAGTTTCGATTTCACCATGTACTGGTACGGTGCCAAAAATATGGATGTTTACAACTCTCAGCGTGCAGGGATCGAAAGCTTCTGGAGCCAGGACCTTGACCATAATAAGGCCCTGGAGTATTCCCAGAACTATTACAGGATAGATCGCCCGTCGGAGGAGTATGTGAGGGCCGATATCAGCAACAGCAACCGGAATGACAGGATATCCACCTGGTGGGTGGAGGATGCTTCCTTCCTTCGGCTCAAGGACCTTCAGGTGGGCTATTCACTTGCTCGGCAAGCAGCCCAGTCTGTGGGAATGTCCAGGTTGAGGATTTATCTGAGCGCTGTAAACCTTTGGACCATTACCAGTTACAAGGGTCGTGATCCTGAGGCTCCAACCACAGGATCTCCCATGAGTACCGGTACCGATGGAGGCAGCTATCCTTTACCCAGGATCTTGTCTGTGGGCTTGCAGATTGATTTCTAATGGTGTTGAAAAAAACGGATGATTATGAAAAATAGATTGATAAGATTGCTGATCCTGGTCACACTTATTTTTAGTGCCGGATGCAGTGAGGGATTTCTGGAGGTTGAAAACCAAAACAACCTGACCGACGGAAGTTTCTATCAGACCCAGAATGACTTTTTACTGGCTTTGAATTCCTGCTATTCCCCCCTGGCGGACAGGGGGATGTTTGGATTACAGATGCAGTTATCCAATGGTACATGGGAAGACAGAACCCTTTTTGAAACTCCCAACCGGGATAATCTCGCCATTATGAGTTCAAGCAGCGGGGAGAATGATGCAACCTGGCGGGCCCTCTATTTTGGTTTGTACCGAACAAGCGAATTCCTGCGAAAACTTCAAGAGAGAACAGATATAGAAGGATTCAAACAGGAGACAAGGGACCTTTACGAGGCCCAGGTAAGAGCCCTGCGGGCTATGTACAATTTCTACCTGGTCACCTTTTATAAGGCACCCATCTATTATGACGAGGTGAATTTTCCGGTTGACTACAATGCGAATTTCCCCAACGGAGATCCCCTTCAATTCTGGGATAAAATTGAGGAGGATCTTGCAATTGCCATACCACACCTTCCAAAAAAATCGGAATATTCGGATGAAGACCTGGGGCGGGTGACCACAGGAGGGGCCAGTGCTTTACTGGGGAAGGCCATGCTGTATAAGTACTATCATTTTCACGTGGTAAATGGTACACAGGCGGGTGCTGAGGCCCAGGCCGACCTGGTGACGGCAAAAGAAGCTCTGCTGGATGTGATGAATTCGGGGGAGTATGAACTTGTGATGCCAAAGGCTCCCAAATCAAGAAAGGATTATTTAATGGCTTTGCTTTCCAATACCGCTTTTATGGACCTTCCATCTGAAAATAACACCTATAAATCAGAAAACAATATTGAATCCATTTGGGAGGTGCAATATTCCGATGACCTGATCCAACCCGGCTGGCTCCCCGGCTGGCAGTGGAGCGGATCACTGAATACCCAGTATTTCTCCCCGCATAGCAACAGCTATAAAAATCACGAGGTTCATCCCGATTGGTTCTATGCCTGTGATTCGGTTGGCACTCCTGCCGGTTTTGACCGCGATCCCCGCGCATATGCATCCTGCTATATTAATGGGGATACCATGCATGTGGATCCGGCAAATGCCTATTATAAAAAGTTCAATCCATTTGTAAATACCAAACGCATCGCATCCTCCCGGGGACTTAATCACCCCGATCAGCCCAGTGTCGCTTTTGGTATGAAGAAGTACTATTTCCCTATCTATGATGTGCCTGGGACCGCTGCTCCCAATAACGATCCCACCAACAGGAAGGTGATCCGGTTTGCAGATGTTTTGTTGATGTATGCCGAGGTGATGTTCCTGATGGGTGATGACGGAACGGGACTTAATGCTCTGAATGAGGTCCGTGCCAGGGTGGATATGGCGCCAATCCCGGTCCTTACAAGAGATGCTATTATTCATGAGCGGGACATCGAACTTGCCTTTGAATCCCACCGTTGGAACGATCTTGTGCGTTGGAGCTTTGATCCGGCATGGGGAATCAACTGGGATGATCTGCTGGGACCCGGGATATTCCAGCGAGGAAAACATGAATACTACCCTCTGCCTCTTTCTGAAATCGATGTGAATAATGGGGCATTGAAGCAAAATCCAGGATGGTAATCCATAAACCTAAAATGATGAAAAACAGCATATTTCTTTTAGCAACACTGACCCTGTTCGTGATCCCTTACAGCTGTAACAAGGAGGAGCCCCTGCCAACCTCAGCTGCATTTACCACCAATTTGCAAAACAACACGGTGACAACCCAGAGAGGTGTTACTTTTTACTTATCGGATGCAACAGGGGAGTTTCTCACCTATTTCAGAGGGGATAAGCCAGAAAACACTTTTGAAACAGGGTATGGTACCACGCTGGAATTGGGTACCGATTCATTGACACTAAACTATTATACTCCCGGTTCCTATACTTTCACCCTTGTGGCCACAAGCTATGGCAACTGGGGTGAGACCGTTAGTCAGGATATTCAATCAGTTGATATTAACGTGATAGCAGCAGAATAATCTGGTAGTAGTTTCTTTTCATAGTTTCTCTTCGTAGTTTGAGAATGGCCGGGCTTTTTGGTCCGGCTATTCTTTCGGGGTGTGATGGAGAAAGTATTCCCTCAGATAGACGGCCACCCGTTCATGACCAAATTCATTCCAGTGGTTGTCGTTACTGATATAGTATTTCCGGATGACACTATCCGGATCCTCATCCGTGATAAATAGGGGATAAAAACTGATGAAAGGGATTTCCTGATCGCGTGCGAATGATTCCCAGTTTTGTACATATTCGTCGGAGACCTCTCCCCTGGTAATCTGGTGGTGCCACGGGTGGACCGAGAGTGTGAGTCCAATCCCGTGTTCATCACAAAGCTCCTTAAGCTTCAATACGTATGATTGTCCCATCCCGATTCCCTTCAGGGCAAGTTCCCTGAAAGTTTCATCCTCCATCCAGCCCCCCATCCCATGAAATTGCGGATTGGAGAGCAGTACTTCATCATTGAAATCGCTGAAGAAACTGGAATATAGTTCCCAGATATTGGTGTTCATGTTGGTCCCGGCATCCTTATTAAAAGACTCTATGTTTTTAAAGAAAACCTCCTGCTGTTTTTGGGTCCGGATGGCATCTGCCAGGTAATAGATGGTTGATTTTTTTGTAAGAAGAGTTTTCGCCCGGAAGAGCAGATCACCCATTGCGGATTTCTCTTCCGGTTCAAATTTCTCATAGACCAGCTCATTCTGAATGTCCGAAATATCCACAAGTACCATGATCTCATCCACCTGTAGTCCTTTGATTTCAATTAGATACCTGGCCTTCAGGTATTCTGTTTTCTGGCTGTAGCTGACAGCCGAGGCGTTGAGTATTTCAATGCCCTGTGGTTGAAGCTCTCTGGCTAGCCTTCCGGCAAAGGTTTTCGGATAGGGAACCCCGACTCCTTCCGAGTGGGAATCCCCCAGGATCAGGATCCTGTAGTTATTGTTTTTTTTGTCAACCCTGCCCGTTGTCGAATCAACCATCCCAAGATTGTTGGTAAACATGGGGTAAATCAGGGCTCCCCATGCGGCCATTGTCGCCTGTCCGGGCATCAGGCCATGATGGTAATAGTAATGTTTTGTCCGGAAGGAGTTAAAATTGTCGGGAATCAGGAAAATTCCGCTCACTAGATCGAGACCCGCAAATATCAGGAGGGAGACCAGGATTCGTAAAATAGTCTTTCTTCCCATTTTACCACATATTTTCCAGGTCTTCGGGAACATACTGGTGATCCCTGGGGTGATAGCCGCTTTTCTCGGGCGATTTAAGGTTCATAACCTCTTTCCTGCTTAGCCTGGCCAGTGTGCTTACCGGAAGCAGGATGGCGATGTAGAGTATGCCCAGCAGCAGCTTGCTTACCACCCAACCCATCTTCTCACCCAGGAAGAACCATCCATGGTGGATCCATCTGTTTATTCTCACGGATAACATTCCTGCAATACCAGTTCCCAGGGCCAGATAAAGCATCCACTCCCTGTCGGTGACCAGGTACAAAAGGGAGAAACCCAGTACAATGACCAGGAGGGTTTCGCGGTATTGGTATCTTTCGGTTTTTCTCATCAGAAAAGGGTATATATGAATGGGGCCAGTGCACTTCCTCCACCCAGTACCAGCAAGATACCCAGAATCAGGATAAAAAAGATAACAGGGAGAAGCCACCATGCTTTTCGCTGTTTTAAAAATTTCCAGAGGTCTTTTATCATTTTCTTTTTTTTCGGTTTACAGGAAGTCCCCCATCAGTCGGTTCCGATTTTCTTTCTCCAGTCTTTCTCCACCCAGGCGGACTGATTCTCTTTTTTCAGTAGAAAATCCCCCACCACAAGGCAGTCCATTTCTGTCCGCATGAAACAGCGGTATGCATCCTCAGGTGTGCAGACAATGGGTTCTCCCCTTACATTGAAACTCGTGTTGACAATCACTCCGTATCCGGTAAGATTCCTGAATTCATTAATAAGCCCCCAGTAACGCGGATTGGTCTCACGATTTACAGTTTGCAACCTCGCCGAGAAATCGATATGGGTGATCGAGGGAAGCTCGCTTCTCTGAACATAGAGCCGCTCCATGTAAGGCAAATCGAAGTAGTGATCCGGAATAGGTTTCAATAGCTTCTTTTTTACCTGTGCCACCATCAGCATATAGGGTGATGGCATATCAAAATCAAAATAATCGGAGCTATGCTCTTCCATGACAGATGGGGCAAAAGGGCGGAATCCTTCCCTGAATTTAACTTTCAGGTTCAGTTTCTTCTGCATCTCGGGACTCCGTGCATCAGCCAGAATGCTCCGGTTCCCAAGTGCACGCGGACCAAATTCCATACGACCCTGGAACCAACCCACCACATTTCCGTCGGCAATGAGCCTTGCTGCGGTTTTACTCAATGATCTAAATTCGCTGAACTCCTCGGCCCTGGCATGGAACTTTTTGAGCATTTTTTCAATCGCCTTTCGGCTGTACTGTGGCCCGAGAAAAGCTCCTTGCATGGAGTCGGGATGATTGACGATCCTCTCCGCATTATTGTGGATATGGTGTGCTGCCAGTGCAGCCCCTAAGGCCCCACCGGCATCTCCGGCGGCAGGTTGTACAAAGATATTCCGGAATATGCCTGCTTCTTTCAGTTTGCCGTTTGCCACACAATTCAGGGCCACGCCCCCGGCCAGGCAAAGATTTTGAGACTGGGATTCGGTCCCGGCAAAGCCTTTTGCATGAGTGACCATCTTCAGGACCACCTCTTCGGTGACCTGCTGGATGGCCAGAGCCAGGTTGCAATGGATCTGCCCGATGGGATCTTCCTCCTTTCTTCGGGCCAGGCCAAAAAGCTTTTTCCACCTCCGGCTGTTGGTCATCCGGAGTCCGGTTGCATAGCGAAAGTATTTCTGATCCAGCCATATGGATCCGTCGTCATTGATTCTTACCAGTTTGGAAGTGATACTATTCCTGAACTCCTCCACCTGTTTTGAACGCGGATCGCCATAGGGCGCCAGTCCCATCAGTTTGTATTCTCCCGAATTCACCCGGAAACCCAGATAATAGGTAAAAGCAGAATAGAGTAGCCCTATGGAGTGCGGGAAGTGTAACTCGCTTACAATCCGGATCTGCTTTCCCTTTCCCAGCGAGATGGAGGCGGTTGCCCACTCACCGACACCATCCAGCGTAACGATCACCGCCTCATCAAAGGGGGAGGGGTAGAAGGCGCTGGCCGCATGGGAGAGATGATGCTCGGGGAAGAGAAGTTTTTGCTTCTGTTCATTAAAACTACCGATCGACTGCAGACCCTTCCGGATGTTTCGCTTGAGAAAAAGCTTTTCACTGATCCACACCGGGATGGCGGTAACGAATGATGAAATTCCTTTGGGTGCAAAGTTATAGTAAGTCTCAAGCAGGCGCTCAAACTTCAGGAAAGGCTTATCATAAAAAACCACCTGGTCGACCATGGAAATTTCAAGTCCCGCTTCTTCAAGGCAGTAACGAATGGCCTGGCCGGGGAATCCGGGATCATGTTTTTTGCGTGTAAACCGCTCCTCCTGGGCTGCAGCCACAAGGTGTCCGTCTACAAGAATGGCTGCCGCTGAATCATGATAGTATGCCGAAATTCCGAGTATGTTCACTTACTGGGTTAGTTTTGAGGTTGAAGGATTCGTTGTTTGACAGAAGGGTCTATGGCAATCCCCTGCTGTTCCTGTTCCAGAAGGTACTGTCTGGCAGTTTCAGTGTTTCCACCCTGCACCCATACCAGGGCTTTGGCAAGGATCAGGTTCACGTTACCGGGACAGGCAATCAGTCCGCCATCCAGGGTAATCTGGGCTGCTCCGAATTCCTTCATGGCAGCGAGTCCATGCGATTTTACCAGATAACCCTTATGGTTCAGAGGGTTGAAAAAGATCATCTTTTCACCTTCTATCACATTTTCAATGCGGGCGATGAATGGTTCATATTCAGGTTGATTTCCCAAATCAATGGCCTTTTTGATGAAGTGGAGGGCTGAGTCATATTCCTGCTGTTGGATGCAGGCCAGCCCCTGGCGAAACAGGGCTTCATGCATGGGCAGATCTGATGCATCTGGGGATTGCCTCCTGAGGTTGTTCAGCAGGGTCATGATCTTTTCATTTCCGGGATCTCCCTTAAGGGCTGCTTCCAGATCGGCCCCGGCCAGTAGGGGTTGCAATTCATGCTGGTAACAGAGTCCATGCAATGCCAGCAGGTCAAAGGAGCGAATCCCGTTTCTCTCCAGGTTGTCGATGCAGTACCTGGCAGCAGTAGGGTATGCCATGGAGATCAGTTCATTAATCAATGGGATGGCCTCCTCTGGTTTTATTTGTGTGGAAGTGGAGAGGTAGGAGGCATAGGAATAAGCCAGGGTGTAGGGGTCAGCTTTGCTTTCCTTTAGCCTTTTGAATTCCTTCATGATATCAGCATGGTTTTGCGTGCAGGAAACAAGCAGCAGCATCATGGCGATCAGGCTTATATATTGGAAAATACGCAAGAAGGATTTAAATGACGGTTCTGTACAAAAGAAATGATTTTTCTTGTAAAAATGGCTAATTTAGGGGGATATGAGGAATGAAAGAATGAATAAAACAAAGCTTTTTTCCGTTTCAACAATTAGTGGATTTATGCCCTCCATGGCCGGGTCCGGTCTGTTACATTTTCCAGGGCTCCGAGTGTGATGTTCACATCATCGATGATCTGGAAATCGTACATCCCCACGCATAAAAAGTCAGCTCCGCTGTTGAAGGTATAGGAGAAAGCCTGTTCGGGCCTGATGGAGCCTGCTGCCAGGGTTTTAAATGCGACCCACGGCTTCTCCAATGTCCCCATGAAACGGATGGTCTCCTGAGGATCGAAACAGTACATGTTATCGTGCCAGACTGGGTGTTTGGCCGACCAGTAATCGAGGGTGTGGAGGGTTTTCATCCAGAAATCGTGTTCCAGTCCCAGTTCCACGCACTTTTTGATGGTCTGGATCTTGTGTGCACCGATGCCCACCGACAGTCCGTTTTCACGTATCATATCCATCACCTTTACCAGCTTTTCAGGCTGGTTGTTTTCTATGTAGTAATCGGCTGTCTCACCCTGGATGTAGCATGAGGCAGCCCCGTCATCGATGGCCTTTTTAACCAGGTCCATGTATTTGCCAAAATCCATGGGCTTTACACCATCCGAATAGTCCAGTCCGGCACAGTCGGTAATGAACTGGATTTTTCCATAACCTTCGTCCCAGTACTCCCTCATCAGCGGCATAACCACTGGGTTGGAGAGTATGGTGTTGATACCCGACTGCTCGGCAAGCATCAGTGTGCGGAAGATCCTGTCTTTCTGATGATAGTTAAGTACAAGGGAGGAGACGTAGATCAGGTCGCGTGAGTGAACATATCCGCTGAGAAGGTTACCCCCCAGGATCAGCTTCGAGGACTCCATGTTCCCCAGCATTCCCTTTGGAAGGGTGCCTTTTAACAGACTGGTCTCACTTCTAAACTGTTTTCCTTTCAGATCTTTAAGCAGATCACTGTTTCCCCCGGCCATGATCTTTTGAACAAATTGCTGGGTGGCTCCTGAAGTGGAGTCCACCAGGTTCTGTTCCTCCATGCTGTTCATTTTTGTGCGTCGAAGTGCCCCATAAATAACCGCACCCAGCAAGGGAACCGTGGCCAGGTGTTTCAGTACCTCCCGCCTCTGGATCTGACCTACATTGGCTTTTGTCACTTCCGGATCGGGTTGTCCGTGGTCCAGTTTATGCATCGGTTTTTTAGCCATCCGGGAAAAGAGTCCGTCCAGGCCCAGGAACATCCCTGTTGGAAAGAACATCAGTGTAACCAGCGCCAGCATTTCCAGGAAATCCTTGCTGATGAAAAAGTAAGAGCCTTCACGGAAGAATCCTGGTTCGGTGAGCACAGGAGGGTGAGAGATGTAATACATGAAGAGCAGGGCGATCCCGGCCACCTGTGAAATCCTTGTGAATAGCCCCAGGAACAGTCCCAGTCCTATAAGTACCAGTCCCCAGGTATTCAGGATGTTAACAAATGTCAAAATGGTTTCGTTTGCAGCCAGTGCATGGTATAGTCCGGCCAGTGGGCCGGTGGCGCTTTGAAGATAGCCCGCCGCAGTCCATTCAGGATTGAGGAGTTTGGTAAGTCCTTCATATAAAAAGTGCCAGCCGATGGCCACCCTGAGGATGGACATGATCATGTAGGTTCTCTTTTTTTGCCTGTTTTCCACCCGGATTGTCTCCATCTTTTTTACTTTGTATTTTTTACTTTCCTGATTGCTGTGCAAATTAGTCTACTTGAACCATAAATCAAACCCCCTGGATGGATTCATGAAAATATATGACCCATTTATGAATCCATATGGCTATTTTTAACATTTGGTTGACCGAAGCAACCCTGAATATTGGAGTATCATACAAAAATCATGATCATGAAAAATTTATATTTTATGGTAACCCTGTTACTCCTTATGATGATGATCTCATGCAAAAGCGGGTCGGAGGAAAATGCGGGTACGGCATCATTGCACTCCTCCGAAACCCTTCGCCTCTGCCCAGACAATCCCAGGTATCTTGAATATAAAGGCGATCCGGTGATCCTGATCTCCTCGGCCGAGCATTACGGCTCGTTGGTAAACCTGGATTTTAATTATAAGTTGTACCTGGAGTCACTGGGGAAAGAGGGTTTCAATTACACAAGGATTTTTACGGGTACCTATATCGAGCCGGTTGAGAATATTTTCGGGATCGAAATGAATACCCTGGCCCCGCTTCCTGGCCGGTTCCTGGCTCCCTGGACCAAAATAGGGGAGAAATACGATCTTGGAAGCTTCAATCCAGCATATTTTAACAGGTTGAAGGATTTTATGAGCATAGCAGGTGAGAATGGGATTATTGTGGAGGTGACCCTGTTTACCTCCATCTATGCAGAGAATGCCTGGCTGCTTTCGCCATTCAACATCAAAAACAATGTAAATGGAGTGGGTGAGACTGAATTCAGCAGGGTTCATACCCTTTACAATGGCCAGCTGAAACAGTTCCAGGAGCAATACATCCGAAAAATGGCAAGTGAATTGAATGGGTATGATAATTTTTTCTTCGAGATTCAGAATGAACCATGGTCAGATCATCCGTGCGGGGTAGCTTATGTAAACCTGGAAGATGAGGATGTGTTTTCCAGACCCTGGCAAAAAAAAGTGGAAATTGCAAACGGTTTGTCCATGGAGTGGCAGGCCTGGGTCTCTTCAGTCATCCGGGACGAGGAATCGAAAATGACAAACACACATCTGATTGCCCAGAATATCTCTAATTTTCAGTATGATATTGAGCTCCTTCCTGAAGGAGTATCCATGGTCAACTTTCACTATGCTCTTTCAGGGGCCGCACAAATGAACCTTGATTTAGGGGGTGTGGTGGGACTGGACGAAACCGGTTTCATGCCCCATGAGGATCAGCTCTACATAAACCAGGCCTGGCGGATCATCCTTTCAGGAGCCGGTTTATATAATAACCTTGATTACTCCTTTACCGTGGGTCATGAGACGGGCGACTGGACCATCCCGGAGTCCAACCCGGGGTGGGGCGGACCGGAATTCAGGAGAAAGCTCTCCATTCTGAAGGAGACCATTGCCCAGGTACCATTCCACCAGATGGATTACTCCGGCCAGATTTTGGAGTCAAATATACCCGGCATGAAACAATATGGTCTTCAAAAACCCGGGGAATCCTACCTGGTCTTTATTGAGAGTTTTGAAGATGGTGAATTGGTTCCCCTGGTACCCTCAAACCTGTACCAGGTGACCTTTATCAATGTGGATACGGGGGAAAAGGGCAGCAATGAGGTACGCCTGGGCAATGGAGAAGCAATTCATTCGCCCTACCCGGAAGAACAGGTGGTCCTGTTGATTAATCAAACCTATTAATTCAAAACCTGAGCATATGAAAACGATCCAGATCTCTTTGCTACTTACGTTTATGGTCACAGCCGCTATGGCACAAAACAGCATTCTTCCACTCTGGGAGGGAGATCCACCCAATTACCGTGAAACCGGTGAGGTAACCATCTGGGATACCGCAGATATTGTCAGGGTAAGGAACGTTCAGAAACCCGACATCGCCCTGTTTCTCCCGGCAAAGAAGAATGCCACCGGGGAGGCTGTGATCATTTGCCCCGGAGGTGGCTACAACATCCTGGCCTATGATTGGGAAGGAACCGACATTGCCCGTTGGCTGAACTCCAAAGGAATCGCCGCTTTTGTATTGAAATACCGCCTTCCCGGTTCCTCAAGCAACATCGAACCTTATAAATCGCCGCTCCTGGATGTCCAGCGTGCCATGCGCCTGGTCAGATCAAATGCGGAGCAGTGGAATGTGGACCCGGGAAAGATTGGAATCATGGGATTTTCCGCCGGGGGACATCTTGCATCCACCCTTTCCACGCATTTCGATGCCGGGGATGCCCTCAATCCTGATCCGGTGGAGCGACACAGTTGCCGTCCCGATTTCTCAATATTGATCTATCCGGTGATCTCTTTCACAGGTGAATTTACCCATGAAGGATCCAGGAGGGCATTGCTGGGAGAGAAACCCGACCAGGAGCTTGTAAACAATTTTTCCAACGAATTGCAGGTCACAGAGGAGACCCCGCCCGCCATCCTGATCCACGCAGGGGATGACAGCGGGGTGCCTGTTGAAAACAGCCTTGTTTATTACCAGGCACTCCGGGCCCACCAGGTCTCTTCAGAATTGCATATCTATCCATACGGTGGTCATGGTTTCTCCCTGGCCATTGGGCAGGGGCATCTTTCCACCTGGACGGACCGGGTTATTGACTGGATAAGGTACCTCCAACCTTAATGCCTCATTTATGAACAGGATCATCATCGCACTGGTATTTTCATGTCTCGCTGTAACAGGCTATACCCAGGAACACCCGGCTGAATTTGTATGGAAAGATGCCGGGGGGACGGGGCGCCAGCAGACTGTGTTATTCAGGAGGAACCTTGAATTGAAAGCAAAGCCCTTATCGGCCAGCATTCATCTTTTTGCCGATTCCCGGTACCACATCTATGTGAACGGAATCCATCTCAATTTTGGGCCCTCACGTTTTTATACCTCCCATCCCGAGTATGATACCTATGACCTGGCCAGCTATCTTAAAAAGGGCCGGAACGTGGTGGCTGTGGAGGTGCTGGCCAATGGTACAATGACCTTCCAGGTCCCCCTTAGTATCGGAGGATTTATAGCCTGGGGCACGGTGGAGGATGAAGATGGGTCTGTTTCACTGGAAACACCCGGAGACTGGAAGATGCAAGCTTCAGAAGCTTACGACCATGAAGCCCTGCGTTTCTCCTTTGCATGAGGATCATGCCACAATCGGAAACCCTTTCGTGGGCCAGGGGAACAGTTCCCCATCCTGCCGGCCTGGTTGATGTAGAGTGGCGGATCGAAGGAAACAGGCTTGAAATGAAGGTTATTGTTCCTGAAGGGGTGGATTACCTGGTTGAACCTTTGGGTAAATTATCTCAGTTGGATCTGGATCTGGATGTGAAAGTACGAAACTCATTGTAGCAGTTAGTGAACCAGATTGCTTTAATATTTTGGCAATTTTGAAGCAAATTACTTGTTCCATAGCCGGTGCATTGAAAGTTACGGGTTATTCCAAAGATATTTGGGGCTAAGGGCACCCAGGTGGAGACAACCTTTCCTATGAAAATCAAGTCAGGTCAAAAGATAACTACTAATAAAATGGAATTCATGAGAAGAGAAGGAAATAGTTCAGGGAGATTTGTAGTACTCTGCCACAAGCTTATAAATTTTAAAATACCTTATAAATTAAGCTTTATCATCATTGGGATTGCATCCACTGGATGGTTCCTGATCCGGGTGATCCCCAAACCATCCAGGGCAACTTACCCCTGCATGAAGGCTGCTGCCCCGTTTATGTCAAGTTTTGTGATCTACCTTCTGGGCATTTCCAGCTCGGCCCTTTTGTTCAGGCGGTCGGGAAGGCTTCTTAAAAAGGCTAAATACGTGGTAGCCGCCGTCGTTTTTATGGGCTCACTGGTACTTTTTACCTTTTCATCCAACCTTTTCCCGGATCAGGTTTCCGCTGCCGGATCCATTTATAAGGCTGCAGTTCCTTCAGATTTTCCGGCCAACCAGCCAATGGGGGAGGCACTGGGAATATTCCCCGGAAGGGTGGTCTGGGAATGGGACGCGGATGCCACCAATGAGGATTGCACCAATGAATATGATGCGCCTGGAGGTCCTGATGGCTATTTTCTTGCCAAAAATAACAACCAGGATGTGATTAACCGCATGATGGATGATGTGGTGAAGAAACTGACCGGATCCTATGATGTGGGTACGGCCTGGGAAAAGCTTTTTACCGATTTCAATCAGCGTAAGGGACGGGGTGCAGTCACTTATGAACCCGGGCAGAAGATCTATATCAAGATCAACCAGGGAGGTGCCGGTTGGCTCACCAGGTCATCGGACCTGGCCTACGGTGACGGATGGCAGCTTAATAGCTATCCCAATGTCGAGACCTCTGCGCCCATGGCCATTTCGGTGCTGGAACAGCTCGTTAATGTCTATGGCGTGCTACAGGAGGATATCTACATCGGAGATCCCAATGCACATATCCTGAAAGACAATTATGACCAGATGGTGGCCCTTTTTCCCGATGTGAAGTATATCGACAAGGATCCCCAGCATGCCGATATTGGCCGAACCATTATCCATAAATCTGTCGAACCTCTATTTTTCTGGTCGGACAGGGGGACCGAGATTACGCCTGATGGCGCTGAATACACCTGGGATATTGTGGAGGAAGCGGAGTACCTTATCAACCTGGCAACCTTAAAGGCCCATGCGCGTGCAGGGGTAACATTGACGGCAAAAAATCATTTTGGCACCCATGCCAGGAACGATGGAGCCTCATCCCTGCATCCTGGCCTGGTGAGCCAGGAGAATTGGTCAGGCCCATGGAGAACCGATTATGGGATGTACAGGGTACTGACAGATATAATGGGACATGATAAGCTTGGTGGCAATACAGTTTTATTTGTAGTGGAAGGATTATGGGGAGGTCCCGAGGCGGTTTCCAAACCCATCAAATGGAACATGGCACCCTTTAACGGAGATTGGCCCAGCTCCATCCTGGCTGCCCAGGATGCGGTAGCTCTGGAGTCGGTCTGTTTCGATATATTAAAAACGGAATTCAACGATCCTGATGATATAAAACTGAGAACTCCCTGGTACGGTGGAGTGGACGATCACCTTCACCAGGCTGCCGATTCAAAGAACTGGCCCGCCGGATTTATCTATGATCCGGAAGGAGATGGCACTCCCATGAGTAGCATGGGCATTCATGAACACTGGAACAACGATGTGGATATGCAGTATTCAAGAAACCTGGGATATAATTATGGAATTGAACTGATAACGCCCAAATCGCTGGTCAGTAATGCAGTAATGGCACTTGAGGCTGAAACGATACCTGTCATTGACGGCGATCCGGGGGATGCCTGCTGGAGTGCAGCGGAGTGGTACCACATTGATGAGACCTGGATTACCTGGGGTGAGGAGATTGATTCGTCCGACTATTTCGGACGTTTCAAGCTTAGCTGGTCGGCTCCCGGGAATCTGCTTTACTTTCTGGTGGAAATTACCGATGATGCCTTTGTGGATGGCTATGTCTATCCTGACGGGGCCTATCCCGATTTTGACATCGTGGAAGTATTTATAGATGAGGACATGTCAGGAGGACTGCACGTATTTGATGACAATCCCGAATGGGGAATGAACAGCGAAAATGCATTTTCCTACCACATTGCTGTGGATGCACCGGCAGATGGCGAAACGGCGTCGGATTTCGTAGTCTGTGACATTGATGGAACCAACTGGCCTGCTGTGATTATGGACTATGCGGATCATTTCCCCGAACTGAGCATGAAAAAAGCGGGCAATCAGTACTACTATGAATTTTCTATGGCAGTATATGACGACAGCTATGTTGATAGTAACAAGGAAGCATCCAGGGTTGTCCTGGTTGGAAACAAGGAGATGGCCATGAGTATGGCCTATTGCGACAATGATATTACCGGCACCGAAAGGGATAATTTCTTCGGTTCAGTGTGGGTTCCCGAGGAAGCCTTCAATGACCACTGGATGAATGCTGATGGCTTTGGCCGTGTAAGATTGATCAAAGGCAGTTCCAGCCCAAACAGTGCTGTGGTAGTAAGCGGAACCATTGCTGATTACCAGGTGAATGAATTAAATACCGACCTTGTAATCCATGATCATCTTCTTAATGTATTCAATGATCCGGATGGCGATATCCTCTCCTATTCAGTCTCCTGCGCTGAGTCAGTGCTGGCATTTAAGGTAGAGGACAATGTATTAAAAGTCAATGCTTCTGATGAATTTGCAGGTTCTCCCGAAGTTACTGTTGTTGCATCAGATGGCCCCACCAGCGCCAGTGTTTCTTTTAAAATAACATCGGGGACCATTGAGCTAGTTGAGCAAATTGGTACCATCAACGATTTTGCACTTACCAAACTGAATTCCTTCATGCTGGTCCATGACAACCTGCTCGAGGTTTTCAGTGATCCCAAAGGTCTCGGGCTCTCATATACTGTGAGTTGTGACCAGCCTCAGTTAAGCTTCTCCATCGTAATGAATGTGCTGAAGGTAAAAGCCACTGCCCTCCTTGAAGGTGCCGCTGATGTTACAATTGCAGCAACAGACGGGAAATCGGAAGCCTCAGCAAGTTTCAGGGTATCTACCGTCATCGTCGGAGTCTCCGAAAATGGGCAGAGTGCTGAATTGAACTGTTATCCCAATCCGGTGACAGACAGGCTTTACCTGGATATAAACCTGGAGAGTGCCCATACGGGTCATGCGGATGTAAAGGTTTTCAACATGGCCGGGATAAACATTATCTCTTATACTTCGGCCTACCTGCTTGGAGGGAAAGGAGCCGTTACACTTGATATGGGTGGTGAAGCCCGTGGATTTTATATCCTTCAGGTCGATACCGGGGGAGAACAGCATTCCATGATCATAACTAAAAAATAATGAAACGATCCAGGATCACCTTTCTTGTACTCGGTATTGCATCCACGGTATGGTTTCTGATCCGGGTAATCCCCAAGCCCTCCCGGGCGGCTTATCCCTGCATGAAGACTGCAGTACCATTTATGTCCGGTTTTGTAATCTACCTGCTCTCCATTTCAGGTTCAGCCCTCCTGTTTAAAAGATCAGGAGGATTTTTTCAAAGGAACAGGTACATAATGGCAGTTGCAGCATTTGTGGGTGCCATGGTGCTCTTTACCTTCTCCTCCAACATTTTCCCGGAGAAGGCTGTGGCTGCTGAGCAGAAGTCAGATCCCTCAGATTTCCCGCCGAACCAGCCCATGGGTGAGGAAATGGGTATTTTTCCCGGCCGGGTGGTATGGGAATGGAATCCGGATGCCACAAACGAGAACTGCACAAATGAGTTTAATCAGGGAGGGGAGCCTGATGGCTATTTCCTTGCCAAAAACAGCAACCAGGAGGTAATTGACGCGATGCTGGAGGGTGTGGTCCTGAAACTGACAGGAGGTTCTGATGTGGCTGCCGCATGGACTTTGCTGTTTACCGATCTGAATCAAAGAAAGGGTCTGGGTGATCTGTCTTACCAGGAAGGAGAGAAGATTTTCATTAAGCTGAATATGGGTACAGGAGGATGGCTTTCCGACGGAAGTACCCTTGAGAGACTAACAGCCGAGGCATGGCAAAGAGATAATTATGGCATTGCCGAAACAACTCCTGCAATGGTGATCAGTCTCCTGGATCAGCTGGTTAATGACTGTGGAATCAGCCAGGCGGACATTTATTTAGGTGATCCCATCGCCCACATCTTCCAGGATGTATATGAACAGATTGTGGCCCGTTTCCCGGATGTGAAATATGTGGACAAGTCACACAGCGACCTGGGAAGAACCAGAATCAGCGAGGCTGATGAACCCGCCATAATGTGGTCTGATAAGGGAGATGAGATGACCGGGGCGGGCATAGACTATCTCTACAAAGAGATGGAGCAGGCAGATTACCTGATTAACCTTTGCTGCCTTAAGGCACATGCCCGGGCTGGTGTAACCCTCACTGCCAAGAACCATTTTGGATCCCATTCCAGGGACGGTGCATCCCATTTACATACCGGTCTTGTAAGTGCCGAGAATGACCAGCCTTACCGGACCGAATACGGCCTCTACAGAGTATTGACCGATATTATGGGACATAAAAACCTGGGAGGCAATACGGTGCTTTTCATCGTGGAAGGTTTGTGGGGCGGACCAGAAGCAACTGAAAAGCCCGTGAAATGGCAATCGGCGCCATTTAACAACGACTGGCCCAATTCTATCCTGGCAGCACAGGACGCTGTTGCCCTGGAGTCGGTCTGTTTTGACCTCCTGAGAACCGAATTCAATGATCCTTCACGTCCTGGAAAGGACAGGCCCTGGTATGGTGCCGTGGACGATCATCTTCACCAGGCTGCCGATTCAAAAAACTGGCCAGCAGGGTTTGTTTATGATCCGGAGGGGGATGGCATCCCCATAGGGAGTATAGGTGTACATGAACACTGGAACAATGAAACCGATAAGCTTTACTCGAGGAACCTGGGTCAGGATTACGGAATTCAGTTGATCGGGCCCGTTTCGACAGGCATAAGGTCAGAAACCCGCTATACAAATGAGATAAGTTGTTTCCCGAATCCGTTTACGGACCAGATCCATGTGAAGATGATGTTTCAGAAAAGGGTTGAAGAAGATGTGGTCATCCGGGTTTTTGACCTGGCCGGCACACTGGTGAAGACCATTGTATCAGACCCGCTATTAAAGGGCGAAGGCGGGTGGATCATTGACCTTGGAGAAAGACCTGCAGGAAGTTATATCCTACAGGTGGATGCGGGCAAAGGGAAGTATTCAATCATGATTCATAAACAACAATGAGGTTTTTCAAATATTTGATTTCATTCGGGCTCATCATGGGGCTCTCCATCACAGCCAGGAACCTGGATGCACGCCAGATGGCACCCTTTAATGAGGGGGTCTTTGTTGTGAGGGCTGTTTACGTAGACAGCGATGGGGTGAAATGGTTTGGCACCAACCGCGGATTGTGCCGCTACAATGATCTTAACTGGCGTTACTATACGGATGCCGATTACCTGGCCGGAAACCAGGTGAATGCGCTCTCCTTTGAACAGAGTGGTGAGAAACGCCATTTGTGGGTGGCCGGCTTGCAAGGTGTTTCGGTGCTTGAATTTGATACAGATGGTGTGACCGGATCAACCACATATACCGTGGAAAACGGTCTTTTGAATGATGATGTTGCCGATATAGCCATTGATTCCCGTAATGGGAAATTCTTTGGGTCTGAAGATGGAATTACATGGTTCCATAACGGGATCATGGATCCGATGATCTATTCGGAGTATTACAGTTATATGTTGTCCACCCCCGTTCGACAGTTGGATATTTTTGGAGACACCCTTTACATTGCCCAGGACGGAGGTATAGGTAGATTTGTTTCCGGGGTGGATGGGATTAGCGGTGCTTCCCGGTGGACTTCTGAATATGGGGTGACCCCGTATTCAGGGAATATCCGCAGCGTGATGGTGAATGGGGAGGAGAAGCAGTTTTTTGGAACCGATGTGGGGGTCGAGACCCATTCCGGTTATTTTGCCAAGGAAAACTGGGCCCTCTATTCAACAGACAACGGATTAATTAACAATGATGTGATCTCCATTGCTGAGGATGATGAGGGAGGGCTATGGTTTGGAACCTATGGGGGAGTTTCTTCTTTCTCAGGGGGTACATGGACCTCCTATACCGTAGAAAATGGATTGCTGAGTGATACGGTTTATGATATCGCTTTTGATCTGGATGGTTCTGTATGGTTCGCCACCGGGGCAGGAGCATGCAGGCTTCGAAACGGGATCTTTGATGACTTCCTTACCGGCGTTCCCGATAGAATGGCATCCTCACTGCCCCTGGAAATATATTACAATCCGGCAGCTCAGTCTTTCCACCTTACCTATCAGCTGAACCGATCGGCACCGGTTTCTGCCCGGTTGTATAACCTAAGCGGTATGCTCATGATGCAATGGTCGGATCTGCCATCTTCGGCAGGTGAAAACCGTGCCGTAATCTCACTCCCTGGTCGACAGGGCGGAGAGCTCCCGGGAGGCTTATTTATAATACAGCTGATCCAGGGCAACCGGACAAATACCCAAAAGATCATGATGATTCATTAACCTGTTACATCCCGAAATGAAGAAGATATATCTGATTTGCATTGCTTTTCTGGTTTCGGCCGGTCAGCTTTCAGGACAAACTCCACCCTCCATCGGAACTCCTGTAAATGATACCATTTATGCTGGAACAGGGCATAACTTTTTTTTCATTCCGAATGTGGATGACGGAGAGCAGGAGGAGGTCCAGGAGATCAGTTTTACAGTTACCTCTGCCAACCCGGCAATTCTCGAGATCAACGATGTGGCTTTCACAGCCGGGAATACACTGGCCATCATCCATGCCACCGAAAAAGGAATTACAGGTACAGTGACTGTAAATGTGGAAGCGACTGATCCGGATGGCACTGCCACTGCTTCATTCGAGGTTTTTATAGGGCCTTACAATAATCCGGGGATTAATTTCGAAATTCATGATATTGTATTCTGGCAACAGTATGTGCCTTTGAAGTCCAATCCCGCTTTTAGCATGATTGCACCCGGCGGAGTGGCTCCCTACGACCAGATTGACCTGGCCGGCCTGCAACTTTCGGTATTTGCCGATTGTCAGGATTCCCCTCCATGCACCGGAACCGATTTCTTTACCGCTATGTTCAAGGGATATGTGGTTCCTCCAACCACCGGAGTATACAATTTCTCCATGATCGCAGGCGACCAGAGCAGCATCGGCCTGAGCATGGATACCGATTTCGACAACGCGGAGGTGATTCTGCATACAAGTCTCGGAGTGGGTACAAATAGTGGGAGCAAGGAGTGGAAATCGGTCGATGTTTCCCTGGAAGCAGGGAAAACATATGCGATCTATGGGACCCATTGGAACATCCATACCCTGATGGGCGGGATGCTCTGGGAAGGCCCGGGAATCGAAAAAGAGTATATCCCGGGTGCATTTCTTTCCCATGTGTATGATGTGGTGAAGCCCTCGACACCAGGTGATTTTACATTGGTAAATACTGGGATCAACGACCTTCGGATCGGGTGGAGTGCCTCCGCGGATGATCGCAATCTGGATGGTTACAATGTCTATGTGAACGGAGTCAGGGTAAATGAAGGGGTGATTAAGGAAACCGTTTTCCAGGCTACAGAATTAATTCCGGGAACCACATATTGTTTGGTGGTTACCTCTAAAGACCGTTCCGGGAATGAGTCGGCCGAAAGTGAGATCCTCACCACCACTACCTATGTGAGTGATGGAATCGCTCCAAATCCTCCCACCCAGGTGGAGGCTCTCGTTGTTTCGGATCTTTCACTTAAAATTGCATGGAGTGGTGCTTCGGACGGGGAAACGGAGATCAGGGGGTATAACCTCTATTTGGATGGGGTGCTTTTCAATCAATCCGGTCTGATCTACGGGCAGGAGGAATATGTATTAAACCTTCTTCCGGAGACCGGTTATGTGGTGGAATTGGAAGCACTGGATGCAGCCTATAATCCATCCGCAAAGAGCACTCCTGTGACCATTACCACCCATGCTTTTGATCCCTTTGATGCAAGTATCTCCAATAAAAAAGCCAGGCTAAAAGTGATCATGGAACCCATCGGTCGAAGCGAAGGGCTGGGGGTGAATCCCGACTATAAATACGGGGAGTTTCTGAATGATCCCGAGCAGATCAGGATTCTGAAAGAACTGGAAGTCGCCGGCATAAGATGGGGGGCACTGACGGCCAATCCACTCTCTTTCAAGGATTATATCGGGAGCGGAAAATCAATGACCTTCGGGCGGATGATGGATTTCTGTAACGAGATCGGTGCCTATACGGTGATTTGCTGTGGTGTGGAAGATGCCACCGACTGGAGAACAAATCCTGAGACTTTCGCCAATTTCCTGGAATACCTTGCCGGGCCATCCGAATCGGAATACGGGGCAAAACGGGTGGCAGAAGGCTATGAGGAGTCATTGCTGGAGGGAAGCAGGGGTCTGATATTTGAATTTGGAAATGAAGTATGGGGTGGAGCCAGCCATGATGCACAGATTGGGTCCGATTATGCGGCCTATGGCCAGTGGTGCAGGGAGATGGCCACTTTGATGAGGGCGTCTGAGTATTATGACCAGGAAAAGATCCAGCTGGTATACAGTGGCCGCAGTCCTGTGCCCAGTGATAGTTATGGCCTGCATGAAAGTCTTTTAGAAGGTGATACCGGGGAGGTTGATTGGCTGGCAGTGAGTGGTTACCTGGGAGGCAACCTGAATTATTCTCCTGAAATTGATCCGGGAGATAGTGAGCTTGATTATTATAAAAATGGCCTGGTTGAGATGAACAGGAACCTGGTAGGCCTTGAAGAGACAATGGATGTGATCCTCCAGGCGAGTGGGAATTTTAAACCCACCTACATGTATGAAGCCAATATGACCAGTCCAAGTTATTTCGGCCGGATGGGGCAGGCCATCGTTCAGACTGATTATTACGCCAGCGCCGCTGAAAGAGGAGGAGCTATTCCCACCGTGTTTCATCTTACCGGGGGAGAATGGAAAATGGTGGTTCCGTCACAGGACTATAAAAAGCTACCCCTTTTCTATACAACACAGTACTATAACAGGTTCTGCAAGGGGAATGTACTCAGGACGCAGGTGGAAACCAGTGCTCCCAGGATCAACCCTTCCAGTCCCAATGGCGGATTGGATCCGGTAGGTTGTCATGCATATATCCAGGACAATGCATTTGCCGTCCTGCTTTTCAGCCGTGATTTTGAAAATGACTTTACAGTCCAGCTGGATCTTCCGGACGAACTGCTGGTCCTGGCACCGGAAACAGCCATGAAGTATGTGATCACAAGTGAGGGTTACAGCGCAAAAGATGCTACCGTTGATTCAAGCATGATCACCATGTCCGATAGTCTGTTGGTGACTGTACCGAAATACAGCATGGTGGTGATCAGTTTTGGGGGTGAAGGGGTCTCTGTGGAAGATGTACCCATGGGATTTTTCGATTACGCTTCTGCTGAAACCGTTTCAATTTATGCATTGGGGACTGAAATATATGAAATTCAGGGAAGAGGCAAACTCATTTTTAAAGCAGAGGTAACCCCCGAGGAGATATTGTCTGATGCGGTTATATGGAGTGTTGAATCCGATGGTGTGGAGGTCATCTACAGTGTTCAGTCCTACGGTTTCGATTTAAAGGGATCGGGGACCTGCGCCGGAAACGGAACCGTCAAAGTGAGGGCCACAGCATGGGACAACCCCTTGATCTATGATGAGGTGGAGGTCACTATTTCAGGCCAGGGAGTGGATTGCGGTGTGGGTATCAGGGATGACGGTGAAGGAGAACCCAGGCTCTACCCGAACCCGGCACACGATCTTCTTTATGTGGAAGGCCTTCCGGTGGATGTGCAACATCTGCAGGTAACTGATATCACTGGCAGGATATGCTTTTTACAGGATTGTAAGGGAGGCCGGGTTGAAATCGATCTGACACGATTTGAGGCGGGGTTCTATTACCTGGAAATTACAGGTACTCAAGCGGCGATCATCAGGCCTTTTGTAAAGCAGTAGTCGTAAAGCACTAAAAATTTTTCTAATTTGGTGCCGGGAGCTAAAATCCCGGGGAATGAAGCGACTACTTTTACCAATCATTCTTATCATATGTGCACTCCTGGCCGTACATGGCCAGAGGTCGGAGTTGCGCTTTCAACACCTGGGTGTTGAAGACGGACTTTCTCACAGCCTCGTTTCGTCTATTGTGGAGGATACCCTGGGATTCGTTTGGTTCGGGACACAGGATGGACTGGACCGTTATGATGGTTTTGGTTTCAAAACCTATTACAAAGGGAAAACCAGCCGCAGTCCGTCTGACAGCTGGATCACCCAGCTTTATGCAGACCGTCATAACCAGTTATGGATCATTTACAACGGTTCAGGCCTGGAGCGCTTTGATCCGCAGACGGAAACTTTTCATACCTATCTCCCGGACCCCCTGAAAGAGGGATCAATCTCCAGTGTCGTATTCTCGGGTAGACAGACCTACTCGAGCAAGAGGTTTTTTGAAGATTCTGAAGGACATCTCTGGATTGGGACGGAACAGGGACTGAACCTTTACGACAGGGCAGAGGATCGTTTTACCCAATACATGAGTGACCCTGCTGATCCAGAGAGTCTGAGTGATAACCGTATTGTAAATATTTTCGAATGCGGCAGGGGCTACCTCTGGGTCGGTACGATGAACGGTTTGAACAGAATGGACAAGCTCACAGGCAAAGTAAAAAGATTTATGTCAGCTCCCTCGAGCGATTTTCAACTGAGAAGTCCCAACATATCCTCGGGTTTCTGCGCCCCGGATGGAAAAATATGGGTGGGGACCCAGGCGGGTCTGGATATTATACTTGAACCGTACAGCGAGCATTCGAAAGTTGTTCACCTGGTGACAAAACCGCTTAATCCCAATCACCTGCCATCCATCTTCAATATCCTGATGACCACCACCGGTGAGATGCTGGTGGCATCGAATCATGGTCTTTACAGGATAGAAGAAAAGGGAATGCAATACGAGGAACACCTCATCCCTGAAACCGCAGGCATCCCGATTTTTCACATGCTGATTGATTCAAAGGGATATATCTGGGCTTCATCCAATTCCAATACCAGCATTGCGCACAGCCTTTTCAGACTCTCCCCCGATGCTGCTTCCATAGAGCTGTTTGAGGCGAACGCGAGCGATCCTTACCGGTTTGGAGGAGGAAAGGTGGATGCACTTATGGAGAGCCACACCGGGCTGGTCTGGATAGGCACTGAGAAGAATGGGGTCTACCGGGGTGACCTCAATGCAAGACGTTTCAGGACCATTGATAATTTTCCGGACAGGGGATTGTATATCTCCAACAATGAGGTTTACTCCATTTACGAAGACGATCACCGCCAGTTATACATAGGTACCAAGACCGAATTGAACCGCATTAACCTGGAAGACGGATCAACCACGGGCTTTGGCAATCAGCTGGACCTCAAAAGGAATGTTACCTGGGAGTATTCAACCCAATTTCCGGCAAACCTGGTTGGTGTAATGGAGCCAGCTAAGGATGGCAGGATCTGGATGGGCGCCTTTGACTATAAAATTGGTCTCTATGATCCGGCAAGGGGACGATTCCTCAATTTTCACCTGAATGAGCAGGACAGCACGGCTTTCCCCCTCTGGTCCCTCCGGTCGATCTGTGTGACCCGCGATGGGCATACCTATTTTGGCGGAACCGCGCTGGGACTCTGTAAACTGAGAGATGACGGACTCTCCTTTGAATTATTCCCTGTGGTGGCTACCGGGAAGAGCAACGGGACCAACGACGGGCATATCCAGTATATCTACGAGGATTCGGAAGGAATCCTTTGGTTGGGAACCCTCAATGGCGGTCTCAACAGATACGATCCCCAAAGCGGTCGGTTCACCCATTTTGAGAATGATCCTTCCAATCCCAACTCCCTCTCCAATAACAGGGTAAGGTGCATTCTTGAACCCGGGATACACGGTGAGGATATTCTCTGGATTGCTACATATAACGGGGGCCTGAACCGCTTTGACAAGAAAAGCGGAACCTTCACTGCCTATACCATGGACGACGGACTTCCCAGTAATACCGTTCACGGGATACTGGAAGATAAGGCGGGCGCTCTTTGGCTCAGTACAAACAAGGGACTGGCTCAGTTTGACCCGGTGACGGAGGAGTTCAGTATTTACTCAACCCAGGACGGACTGCTGGGGACCGAGTTTAATGAAGGTGCCTTCTTTAAGAATAAGGAGGGGATCATGTATTTTGGAGGAACCAAGGGGCTTAATTACTTTGATCCGGAGGAGATTGGTGAAAAACCTGAATACTACACCCCCGTCATTTTCACCGGGTTTAGCATTTCAGGACGCGAGGTTCTGCCCAGGGATACAATCAATGGCCGGGTGGTCCTGTCCCATTCCATATCCACCACTAAGGAGATTTCCCTGACCCACAGGGAAAGGTTTATTTCCTTCGAATTTGTATCCCTGGATATGGCTGCAGCCGGGAAAATCCGCTACAGGTATATGCTGGAGGGTTTCGATGATTCCTGGAACGAGGTGGATGCCAGTCACCGTTACATCAGTTATACCAACATCCCGAGCGGTCAATACACCCTCAGGGTAATGGGGACCAATAGTGAAGGAACCAAGTTCAGGGAGCCCACCGAGATCGTACTTAACATCCTTCCCCCTTTCTGGCAGAGGCCTTTCTTCAGGTTGCTTATGGCCTTTTTCATTATCCTTGTGTTCCTGCTGATCCTGCAGATCAGGACCAATGTGTTGAAAAATCAGAAAAAAAACCTGGAGCGGGAGGTGGAGCAGCGCACCCATGATCTGAAAGAGGCCAACAGGCTGCTGGCCGACCATAGCGATGAGATTCAGCGAATGGCCGAGCTTCTGCATGAATCGGACCAGATGAAACTGAAATTCTTTACCAACATCTCCCATGAATTCAGGACCCCGCTGACCCTGATCCTCGGTCCGACCGAGAAGCTTCTGAACCAGGAGAATTACTCGGATGTTCCGGCTGTGAAACAGGAACTTGAATTGATGTACCGCAACGAACGAAGACTCTTCAAACTGATCAACCAGTTGCTGGAGGTCAGGCGGGTTGAAACAGGTAACCTGGGACTTGCCGTGACTGAAGATGACCTTCTTGCGTATCTGAAAAACATCCACCTTTTGTTCATGCCTTATGCAGAGAAAAAGAGCATAAACTTCACTTTCAAATCGAAAGAGGAGCGTGTGAGTGTGCTCTTTGACGCAGATAAAATGGAGAGGATATTTTATAACCTCCTCTCCAATGCATTCAAGTATACCCCAGCCGGGGGAAAGATCGTATTCTCTGTGGAGAGGGTTAAAGAGGCCGGAGAGTGGATTAAGATCACAGTTGAGGATAATGGAGTGGGTATTGGCCAGGAGCATCTTCCCTTTGTATTTGACCGTTTCTACCAGATTACCACTAAACACCAGTCAGCAAGGATCAGTTCGGGTATCGGTCTCTCCCTTGCGCGCGACCTGGTGCTTAAGCACCATGGACTCATTGAGGTGCATAGTGAATTGGGTAAAGGAAGTCGATTCGAGGTATTGATTCCCGAAAATCGTGAGGTATACCGGAAGGATGAAATCCTGGTCGAGCCGGAGACCGACCTGAGCATGGAGTATATATCGGCCATGCTGGAGACCTATGAGTATACCAGCAGTGCAGCCAAGGACACTCCCCTGGTGGGTGAGGACCTGTTCAGGATCCTGCTGGTGGAGGACAACCTTGATATGCAAAAATTTCTCTACAACGAGATGAGCAGTTATTACAACGTAATGCTGGCCCAAAACGGGGAGGAGGGTTTGCTGGTTGCCGGTCTGAACCTTCCGGATCTGATCATCAGTGACATTATGATGCCTGTTATGGATGGACTGGAGTTTTGCAAAAAAATCAAGGAAGATGAGGCGACCAGTCACATTCCGGTTATTTTACTAACCGCCAGGAGCGGAACAGAAAGCGAACTTTCCGGATTTGAATCAGGTGCAGACGATTACATAACCAAGCCTTTTAACCCGGAAATCCTGAAGCTGAAGATCCGGAATATCCTTGAAGCAAGAAAACTGCTGGCTGATAAATTCTCAGAGTCGGCCAGTTACATCCCCGAGAATATCAAGATCAGCCAGATTGACCAGGGTTTCCTTGAGAAGTTCGTGAAGATTGTGGAGGATAACATTGATGACTCCGAGCTTTCGGGCGACAGACTGGCCTGCGAGCTGGGGATGAGTAAGGGAAATCTTTATAAGAAGCTGAAAACCCTCTCCGGGATGACGGTCAATATATATATACGGACGATCCGGCTTAAGATAGCTGCCAGGTTACTAAAGCAGGGAACATACAATATTTCTGAGGTGGCCTATTCCGTTGGCTTTAATAACCCGAAGTACTTCTCGACCTGTTTCAGTGAAATGTTCAAGGTATCTCCCAAAGAGTATATGAAATAGTCTATTGTACCTTTTTTGCAAGAGAGCAAACCTTCGTTGAAAGGTTTGATCGTATTTTTATTCAAAACGGCGATGGTCATGTTCAGCAAACTAGGCAGGCAACAGCGGTTAGAGGCATTTCTCATGGTGGTTCTGGCTGCCCTGATCATCCTGTTTCTCTTCGTGATCCTCTGAACTGAAATGGAGGAATCCTATCAATGAACAGAATATCAAAAATAAACTTCCGTGCTTTATGGGGGTTGGCGCTTTTGATGGGAACAGTTCTTTGCGCGCAGGAGTTTCCCAAAAACGGGGAGATGGGCATTCATGAAAGCTTTACGCGGGATGACCGGGTACGAAGCGGGATTGCCATGGGCGGGATCGGGACAGGTTCCATAGAATTAAGGAAAGACGGTCAGTTCTACAACTGGAGCATCATGAACAACTGGCCGCTGGGGACCGGTGATCCCCTCGAGGTAAAATCCCATCCCAGGAATTTTGCTGATCAGTCCTACTTCTTTTTCCTGGTCAGGTACCAGGTGGAGGGGGAGCAGGCGCGCATGAAGCTGCTCCAGTTGAACAACAGTCTTTCGGAGGGTGGATTGCAGAGCATTGATTACTATTATCCATGGCTTTCGGCCGTGGAGAAGATTAGTTATTCGGCCAGTTTCCCTATGACCAGGATGATCTTTTCTGACAGTGAGATGCCCTTTGAGATTGAGATGAATGCCTTCTCGCCCTTTATTCCCGGTGATGTGAAAAACTCATCCCTGCCGGGTGTCTTTTTTGACTTTAAAATTGTGCCCACAGGCGACCGGCCTGTGAAGGTGTTCCTGGTTGCATCGCTTCGAAACCTGGTCGGGTATGACGAAACTGACAAGTACTTCGTCACACAGGCTCATCAGGGTGAAGGGTTCAAAGGTTTTACAATGACCTGCGGGGGACTGGACCCGGATCAATCTTCAGCAGGGGAAATGGGAATAATCTCCCTTTCAGGTCAATCCAGTTATTACCTGGGTTGGGAGCACAAACACCCCTATTATGAGAAATTGCTGGTTTCCGACCGTTTTGACAATATCAACGATACAGAGGGCCGGAACCGGGAATTGGATGGCAAATTAATCGGGCGGAATCAGCATGGAACCAATGATCAGCGCTGTTTTAGCTCCATAGGGGTTGATCATCTGCTGAAACCGGGAGAACCCTTTGTCCACTCATTTATTCTGTCATGGTATTTTCCCAATGCCTATGGAGGGATCGTTGCAGACACCACTGAGGTGGGAGACAGGGATTATGTCCTGGATGTGAAACCGGGCCGCAAGGTAGGGCATCAATACAACAATTATTTTAAATCCTCCGGGCAGGTGGCCGGGTATATGGCTGAGAATATCCTGGATTTACGGGCTGCCACCCTTGGATTCAGGGCTGATTTTTATAACAGTTCACTTCCTGCATTTGTCCTGAACCAGGTGAATTCTCAATTTAATACATTCATTACCAGTTCAATATTAACTGAAAGGGGAACCTTCGCAATACGGGAGGGTATGACCCCCGAAAAGCCATGGGGCCCGTTTGGGACAATTGATGTATCTCTTTACGGCTCCTCCTCCATTGTGGCCCTCTTCCCGGAGCTTCAAAAAAGCATGATGCATGCACACCGAAGACTGCAGAGCGACAATGGCGAGATTCACCATGGTTTGCAGGCCGATGTGGATATGGAACACAACGGGACCTTCGGGGTTTTTCACCGGGTCGACCTGGTGCCCAATTTTATTCAGATGGTGCTCAGGGATTTTTTCTGGACGGGCGATCAGGCATACCTGGAGGCCATGTGGCCCTCCGTGCTCAGCGGTATCGATTATATCCTCACCAACCGGGATGCGGATGGTGACATGATGCCCGATATGGAGGGAATCATGTGCAGTTATGACAACTTCCCCATGTATGGACTTGCCTCCTATATTCAGTCGCAATGGATGGCGGCTATGGCATCGGTGAGCAAAGCGGCGGAGGTGATGGGCGACAAACAGACAAAGAGGCTGTCGGATGAGATTCTGCAAAAAGGGAGACGCCTGATGGATGATAAGCTCTGGAATGGGAAATATTACATGCTCTCGAACGATTACATGGGTGAGAAAGGAGAAGACCAGGGGGTACTTACCGACCAGCTGGTGGGACAATGGATGGCATACCAGAGCGGACTGGGATCCCTGCTGGATCCTGAAAAGGTGCATTCTGCGCTTCAGCAGGTAATGGCTTACTCATACATCAGGGACTTCGGCCTGAGGAACTGTACCTGGCCGGCAACCCCGGACCTTTTTCCAATTCAGCATTCAGATCTCTGGGTGGACCAGGCCAATACCTGCTGGACGGGTGTTGAGCTGGCATTTGCCTCTTTGCTGCTTTATGAGGGACTTGTGAAGGAGGCCGAGATGGTGATAAAATCGGTGGATGAAAGATACCGGAAAGCGGGGCTTTACTGGGACCACCAGGAGTTTGGCGGGCACTATTACAGGCCTATGTCGGCCTGGTCGATCCTGCACGGATACCTGGGTCTTGGAATCAATAACGGGAATTACAGCTTCAGTCCAAAAATGGACCAGCAGGGTTACACCCTTTTCTTTGCTCACGGAAATGGCACCGCTCACTATGTAAGGGAAGAGGGAACGATCCGAATCCTTGTAAGATCGGGAACAATGGGTATCACTTCCCTTAAGATTGAGGATCAGCGGGTCGGTTCAAAACCGGAAATTGACCTGAATGGTAATCCGGTCAGGGCAAAAATCAAGCTGGAAGATAAAATCCTTTCCATATCTTTGCCAATGAAAATTGAACTTAATCCCGGTGACAGTCTCAGGTTGAGTTTTATTTACCCGCAATGAACTACGGATATTTCGACGACTCCAGCAAAGAGTATGTAATCACCCGTCCAGATACACCCAAATCATGGAGCAACTACCTGGGCGATACCAATTACGGGGCCATTATTACCAATAATGCCGGGGGCTACAGCTTCTACAAGTCCGGTGGCATGGGACGTTTCATGCGCATGCGCTTTAACAGTATTCCCGGCGACCAGCCCGGGCGGACCATCTATTTCCACGACCTCGGTTCAGGGGATTTTTGGTCCAATTCCTGGCAGCCTGTAGGAAAGCCCCTGGAAGCGTTTGAATCCTCCTGCCGGCACGGGACCGCTTACTCGGTGATCAGCTCAAAATATAACGGAATCCGGTCGGAAACCACCTATTTCGTTCCGCTTGGTGCCACCCTGGAGTTGTGGAAAGTGAAGGTTACCAACCATGGAGATCAAAGGAGAAACCTCAGGGCGTTTAGTTACGTCGAGTATGCCGGGAGCTGGAACGCCGTTGATGATTTGCTGAACATCCAGTACGTGCAGTATACTGCAAAAATGGAGGTAGTGGACGGGATCATCGATCACGGCACCAATGTGAACATCCCCCCTATGCCCGATAATTTCAAGGAAAAAGACCAGGGGAGGCACACGTTCCAGGCCATGTGGGGACTCGATTTGGTAGGATTTGATACCGACAGGGAGGCATTTCTTGGTCCGTACAGGACCTATTCAAATCCTTTGACTGTCGCGCAGGGAAAACCCACCAACAGCCTTGGATATGGAGACAATCCCTGCGGATCGCTTTGCGGATCGCTGCCTCTGGAAGCCGGAGAAACAAAAGAGTTCCTGATCATGGCAGGTATCGGAAAGGCTGCTAAGGAGGGCAGGGATGCCCTGACGAAGTACTCCGATATGCGAAGGGTTGAGGCTGAACTGGAGGCATTGAAACGGCACTGGCATTCCATGATGGCAGGTCTTTCGGCCGAAACACCGGATCCGGAGCTTAACAGTACCATCAATACCTGGGGAATATACAATTCACTGATCACCTTTAACTGGTCAAGGGCAGCCAGCCTGATCTACTCGGGCATCGACCGGGACGGATTTGGCTACCGCGATACGGTTCAGGATATTATGGGTATTTTGCACGTAATCCCTGATCAGGCGCGAAAAAGGCTGGAGCTGATGATCAGTGGCCAGGTCTCCACCGGCGGAGCCATGCCGGTGGTCTACCCAATCTCCCATAAACCGGGGTCTGAACCAGCCCCCGATCCATTGGAATACCGGAGTGACGACAGCCTCTGGCTGTTTAATGCGGTCCCTGCCTATGTAAAGGAGACCGGCGATTTGGATTTCTACCGTGCAGAGATCCCTTATGCCGACCAGGGGCATGGTTCCGTATTGATGCATCTTCGCAGGGCCATTGAATTCTCCACCGTGCGTTCGGGGAAGCATGGACTGCCTTTTGGCCTGAAGGCCGACTGGAATGATTGTCTCAGATTCGGAAATGATGGTGAATCGGTTTTTGTGGCCATGCAGCTGCGCCTGGCTCTGAAGGAGTATATGGAGATATCGGAGATCATGGATGAAGCAGGGGAGAGGGCCTGGGCCGAAAATGAACTGCAGAAGCTCGATTCAAATTTGCAGATGCATGCCTGGGACGGTGCCTGGTTCATGAGGGGCTACCGGGCGGACGGAATGAAATTCGGTTCTTCAGAAAGCCCCGAAGGTAAGATCTTCCTGAATCCTCAGGTATGGTCGGTTATGAGTGGTGCAGCATCCCCTCAGCAGGCTGAAGAGGCCATGAAACAGGTAAGAGAGCAACTGTTCACCGGTTATGGGATCAGAATTTGTGCTCCGGCCTACACCTCCTCCGATTATAACATCGTGCGGGCCATGCTCATGAATCCCGGGCAGAAGGAAAATGGAGGAATATTTGTCCACACCCAGGGGTGGGCAGTGATGGCCGAATCCATGCTCGGCCATGGTAACCAGGCCTATGAGTACCTGAGGGCCTATATGCCTGCTGCCTATAACCAGAGAGCCGAAATCAGGGAGATTGAACCCTATGTAGTTTGCCAGAGTACACATGGACCGGAGAGTCCCCGTTTCGGAGCATCCAGGCTTCCGTGGCTCAGCGGCTCGGCCACATGGACCTATTATGCCGTGAGCCAGTTTATATTGGGGATCAGGCCCGGATATAATGGAATTCAAATCAATCCATCGATCCCGTCGGATTGGAAGGGTTTTACTGCCTCCAGGCTCTTCAGGGGAAAAACACTGAAGATCACGGTAAGTAATCCAGGTGGTGTTGAATATGGCGTTAAAAGCCTCAGGGTGAATGGCCAGGAACTCCAGGGTAATTTTATCCCCATGGAATTATTGTCATCCGAAACCATGGTTGAAGCGGTAATGGGATAAATTTTTAATTATTCTTTGCCGAATTGAAAATTTCATCTATTTTTGCTCCGCATTTGAACGATGCACGTTCCAATAGTTAGAATGTCCATATCCATCAATAATAAGGTCTGGTAGTTCAGTTGGTTAGAATGCTGGCCTGTCACGCCGGAGGTCGCGGGTTCGAGTCCCGTCCAGACCGCTTAAGTCCTGCAAGTCAAGTACTAGCAGGACTTTTGCATTATAGGGACGATTCCTAAGGGTTGATTCTATAACCATTACCATTTCCGGACATTAGAATTTTTTTATTTATCACCTATAGTAGCAATCCTTTCACATGCTTTTCGTAGGCTATATGAATTATTAATCGCATTTTCAATGTTCCAATGGTCTCTTATAAATGGGATTATGGTAGAATTGTATAGGGGTCCTTTTTTAGCACCTTTTATTGGAATCAGACTATCTCGAAAAATAGTGGATTTTGATGCTGGGATTATCTCTCTTTGCAAATACAGGCTAGATTTATAGGGGAAGTCTAATTCTCACTGACCTCTGGTTTCCGATTAATTTTGACTTTGGAGGTAGGAATTACCGCAATAGGTGTTTTGAAGTAAGCAGAAAATCCTTCTCGATCTGCCATCAACCATGATTCAACTTCATTGACTGCAACATTTATAAGAAAATTTTTATTTTTTTTGGTCTTTTCATAAAACCATTTCTGAATCATTAAGGGAGCACATTCCTCTGTATTTAGAGATCAATCAATAATATCACCGGTTGTGATTTTGCAAGATCATTGAAATTACCTATAAGTGACTTAACTTTTCCTCCTCGAGAGGGCAATCGGAGTTCAATATTAAGGGTGGTGTTGGAATATGATATGATTCTATTTAGCGCTTCTTCAGTAGCTTGGTCCTCTGAGACAATTACTACATTCATTTCAGTCAAAAATATTTAATTGCCCCATCATATTGATATTTTTAGGTCTTGTTATTGGAGAAGTTGCTTCTGCAATACTTAGACCTACCTTCAATAATTTCATAATCTGTTTTACATTCTGAGCCATCTTTATTTTTGTTCCTTCATTGCTAGGAAATAATATAACAACTTCATTCGGCCCAATTGTTTCATTGTCAAGCAGATCATAACTATGAGTTGTGATTATGACTTGCCTGGTTCTATTTTTTCGTTTTTGCAATTTCGCAATGAACTCTGGAAGCTGTCTGATTATCTCGGCATGTAAATTGATTTCGGGTTCTTCTAATAAAACTGATTCTGAACCATCCAAAAGAGCCCAAAGAAATCCAATAAGTCGTAAAGTCCCATCTGAGAATTGCTCTTCTTGTTGTTTTCCCGCTTTTGCTCTCCAATGAATATAGCGAGCCTCTAAGTGTGGAATGCCGCGATTATCTTTCACAAATTGGAGCTCTTCGAGCTGAGGTACAGCTATTCGGAGTACATCGTTAATTCTTCTGAAGTAAGCTTGCCGTGTCTTTTCAGGCATTTTTGAGATTCTATCAAGGAAGTTTCGCCCATAAAAATCTTCTTTATCTTTCGAAATTACATATGATTCTGTGTCTCTAACTAACAGAGGAACAATGTTTAAGTATTGCACTTCATTAAAGAAATTTGATATCTCTCGGAAATCCCTATTAGTAGTAACTTGTTCTAAATGAGTATATTTTAGTGTCTCAACATCTTCTTTCGGGCTTTCAGGTGTTCTTTCTAAGATCCAATCATTCACATCTCTAGACCAAACTTTCTCAGAAAGGATTGATGCTTCGTTTTTGAGAAATCCTCCTCCAAGGTGTTTAATGTCAATAGAATACATCCACTTAATATCATCGGAACCGCTTTCGGCGAGATGCACTTCTATTTTAATGTTCGATCTATTTCTTGCAGCTAAACACCTGATTCTTTTTATTCCGCCACGGATGTTAACAGCTTGTTGTAGCCCGCCACCCTGCTTCGAAATATCCTGTAAAAATCTAAATACATCTAGAAGATTTGATTTTCCTGAAGCGTTAGCGCCTATTATGAAAGTCCTTTCTGAAAAAGCAACGTCTACATTCAAAAAATTCTTCCAATTCTGAAGTATTAGTCTTCTTATTTCCATCGCAGAAATTGATTTTCAATTCTTTTTATCACTTGTAATATGATTTTGTTCTAAACTAATAAATATCCCACTTCTTTGAAACCAATTTGAAGTATTCTTTGCTAACAGCAATCTAAGGTTTAATTCCTTGAAATCGTTATGACTTGACATCTTCAGAACATTCTGGATGGGAATACCGTAAGAGAGGACAAGAGTTATAAAGGTCTTTAGTGCTGAGTGGGTTGTTACAGCTTTATGTAAGGGTATCTGTTCAACGATTCGCTGTCCACCTCGATATTGAATTTTTTCTACCATCCGTTCCGGTAGTAGTAATTTGCAGAAATCCAAAATGTACTTATTCATTTTAACATTCGAAGTTAAAGTCAGATTACCTATATATTTGTTAAGGATTATCCTGCAGCCCTAAATAGGGGAGGCATAGCCTTAATTAAGCGATCGCAAGTTCAACTAAAGCGAGTATCATGGTTTGTATATTCATTTTTAGAAATTAATCCTTTACGCATCTTACAGGCGCCCCGATGGGATGACCTTCAGGAAGAGGTACATTTGACTTGTTTAAACATGATGTAAGAATATGGAAACTTGTTGGTAATTGATCTCCATACCACCATGCAGCCCACTCTGAATCCGGCGGTATCTCATGGATTCCGAATTGAGGCCAGGATTCTATAGAGATAAAACCACCGGGAATTGCAGTGAACCCGCTTTCGTTCGTTGCTGGTACATTACCCAGATAACATGTAAGCCAATGAGAATAGCCAGCTTCCTTCAGTTTGCCTCCTGCAACATCACTTCCCCCAAGATATTCTACTAAGACATCCCAATCGGCTTTTGTTGACACATGCCAGCCTTCAGGACATAAATCCTTATCACCCATTACTGCAAACTGATTATATACCAAGCCATATTCATCAAAAAATTGATTGTTCCGGTTTTTTAATTGAATAACGGCATCAGATGATTCAGTAGTTAGACTATAAAAATCGTCGTTATTGTATGCTCGTTTTATTTCGCTCCCATCACTATAATACCAGGTAAAAAGATTTTCTGCAAACCACTCCTGGCTTCCAATTATTACAGTTTTATAACTATTTCCTCCAACATCAACTATTGTTCCAGAGTAATTCACAGGAAGACCTAAAGCCCTTAGAACATCATTAAGATCAATCTCTTTTTCTCCGGCTAATATTTGTCCCTGGACTATGAGATTTCCCCTGACATTCACATTTCCAGCCACATCAAGTTTTTCAGAGGGAGCTGAAATCCCAATCCCTACATTACCTCCATAGGGATTAAGCTGGATATCACCATTCGTGTTATTTTGAAGTCTCAGATCACCTTGATCTGAATCCCACCACATGTATGCTTTGACATCATTCCCATTAAGAAAAGAATATTGAATATCCTGACCTACGGGAGCGGAAATTACAAACTGACCCAATGTAGGTACGTGTGAGGCATTCATATGAAGATACGTTTTAGGACTGCTGGTTCCTATTCCAACCCTTCCATCCGCATAATTAATACCTCCTGTTACTTCACTCCATTTAGTATCTCCAGACTCGCCTTGAGGTCCTATAGGCCCAATGATTCCTTGTGGACCGATCTCTCCTTGAGGCCCAACTTCTCCCTTATCTCCTTTGGGACCTTCCGGTCCAGGATCTCCATTTTCTCCCTTTGGACCTTGTGGACCCATCTCTCCGGGAATTCCTTGTATTCCCACAGGCCCTTGAGGACCTTCATTGCCAGAAGCGGCATATAGAGCATATGGGACACTTAACAGAGGGCTTGACCCCATAGATACTCCGTTCACTGTAACCTCAAGGAAGTAGGGTCCATCAGACCAATCAACAGTTGATAAATCATTACTGGAGGTGCCTTCACCTATAACAAGATTAACTAGTCCAAGTTGATTAGTTTGGGTGTTGTGTACCTCCATGTAGGATGAGGCTCCCAGGTCATTAATCAAGCTAATTTGAATGGCCACAGTCTCATTTGCTTTACCAGTGCCATCTGAATTTCTGAGAATTGCTTGGTAATTGAAAGCCTGAGGGGCTTGGGAATAAGAAGCAATGGTAAGAGCCATGAAAGCAAGACTGAAGACGAGTTTTTTCATTGTTGAGGGGCTTGGGATTATTTGTCAGATTGATTACCATTTAAAATCAAACTAGAGTTTACTTATACTGGTGACCTTCACCTGCCGGAAGTTAGTAGTAAGGATTCTCAGGAAATAGACCCCACTTGCAAAGTCCGACGTATTTAGAATCACCAAATCTCCAGGATTCACATTCTGGTGATATTCTTGTATGAGTAATCTTCCAGTTACATCTTGCAATTCAAGAAGGAAATCTTTTGATCCTCTTAGATCAAACAGAATGTTTAATTCATTGTGGACTGGGTTGGGATAGACTGAAATATTCCAATCTATTTCATACTTTTTGAGGCCTACCCCGATTTCGGAAGGTTGTTGAAATCCCTGTGTTAAAACCAAATTCTCTCCCTGAAGAGTTGTTATGGCTAGTTCACCCAAGGTCCATGAAATAGAGAAGTTCTCCTTTTCACCGTAACCTCCAGAGGAAGAAATGACTGAAGGAGTAATCTCAATCTGGGCTTGTAGAGAAATAGAGGAGAGTAAGCATACCGCATATAGAAGGTTAAACCATAGTGCTGTCTTTTTGAAATAAGTATTCATGAGTTATTCATTTTAAATTAGTCTTTAATACAGCGGACACTATAAGCACTAATCATTATTCCCATCATTTCTCCTTCATCATTAATAGCGTCATTCATTTTAAATAAATCATTTCTTGAGTTAAACAAGAAACGGCTGCTTCCATAATCTTGTCCTAAAAAATATCCTGTGCTATTCATGTAAACAAACATTTTAACGCCAAAATCACCACCATCCGAAAAAATTCCTCCTCCTGGCAATGCTGAAAATCCACTTTCATTTGCTCCTTCATTTGGTAAATACCAGCCGTTAACTGATTTTAATTTTTTCCCGGCAATCTCCTTCCCTCCTAAATAATTCTGCAATTCTATCCACTCTGTGTCTGCAGGTAAGTGCCATCCTTCAGGGCATACATTGTTTTCATTTATATTGATACCATATCCATAGAGAGCTCCATATTGGTCGCCAAAGGAAGGGTCGAAACTGTAATAACAATAATAAGGAGGTATTCTTGTTTCCATCGATGTTGCTAGATTTAATGCCGTACCATCATTGAACCGAGTGACCTTTAGGTTTTCAGCCATCCAAATCTGCTCACCAATCTTCACAGTTTTATATACATTCCCATCTATATCAGTGACCGTTCCGACACCTGCCATATCCTTCAGCATCTGCATTTCTTCAAGTAATTCTGAAAGGTATTTTCCATCGATGATGATATCCCCATCAACTTTTAAATTCCCATTTACATCGAGTTTCTCAACTGGGCTGGTAGTTCCAATTCCTACATTCCCACCGTATGGATTTAAGCTGAAGTCACCATTGGTGTTATTTTGTAGACGCAGATCACCCTGGTCTGAATCCCACCACATGTATGCTTTGACATCATTCCCATTAAGAAAAGAATATTGAATATCCTGACCTGCAGGAGCGGAAATTACAAACTGACCCAATGTAGGTACGTGTGAGGCATTCATATGAAGATACGTTTTAGGACTGCTGGTTCCTATTCCAACCCTTCCATCCGCATAATTAATACCTCCTGTTACTTCACTCCATTTAGTATCTCCAGGCTCGCCTTGCGGTCCTATGGGCCCAGTGACACCCTGTGGGCCGATCTCTCCACGGGGCCCAATTTCTCCCTTGTCTCCGATTGGACCTTCCGGCCCAGGATCTCCATCGTCTCCTTTAGGACCCTGAGGCCCCATTTCTCCAGGGATTCCTTGCATTCCCACAGGTCCTTGCGGTCCCTCATTGCCCGAGGCTGCATACAAAGCATAGGGGACGCTTAGAAGCGGACTGGATCCCATTGCCACTCCATTTACAGTAATGTCAAGGAAATAGGGTCCATTTGACCATTCCACTGATGAGAGATTATCAGAGGTGATTCCATCCCCAATAATTACATTGGTATATCCAAATTCATTAGTCACTATGTTGTGAATCTCTAGATAACTTGAAATACCCAGTTCGTTAATGATACTAATCTGAAGAGCAACCGATTCACTAGCCATTGCGGTACCGTCGGAATTTCTGAGAATTGCCTGATAGTTGAATCCGTTTGGGGCTTGAGAATTAGAAGCAATGGTAAGGGCCGAAAATGCAAGATAGAAGATGAGTTTTTTCATTGTTGGGGTTTTGGGAATAATAAAGGTAGCTTTTGAATGAGAGACTGTCAAATGAAATCCCTTCTAAGTTAGGCTAAGGTACGGCGAAATAAGGCACCTCTCATTCTCCGTGGCATTATCTCAACATTAAGGGAAAGTCTTTATAAGCTTATAATTTCTGTGGCTTTTTTACTTTTGTGCCAGGATCAATAAGAGGAAGAAATGGAAGCAGACAATAACAGGAGCTTTGAAGAAATTGATGTAAGGGATCTATTTTATGATAAAAATCCGAAACTGGCCAGGTGGATCCCCGGATTTATATACCGATACTTAAGAAGAATCGCTCACCAGGATTGGATCAATGAGATGATCAGGGATTTCGGTCATTTGAAAGGATACGATTTCAGCAAGGCCATGATGAAGTTTTTCGATCTGAAGATTGAAGTAACGGGAGAAGAAAAGTTGCCTGATGATGGGAGATACATTTTTGCAGCCAATCATCCTTGGGGAGGCCTGGATGGCCATATTATAATGGTCATGGTAGGGGAGAAATATGGTAAGGATAATTATAAATTTTTAGTGAATGACCTGCTTATGAACCTGAAGAACCTTCATGGCGTATTCATCCCTGTGAATAAGCATGGCAGGCAGGGCTCACAGCTGGCAGAACAACTGGATAACGCCTTTAAATCTGAGACACAAATCCTGACTTTTCCGTCCGGACTGGTAAGCCGTAAGATCGGGGGAAAGGTAATGGACCTGGAATGGCAAAAAAGCTTTATCAATAAAGCAAAACAGTATCAGAGAGACATCATCCCGATACATATGGGAGGTGAAAACTCGAAATTCTTTTACCGTTTATACAGATTCAGGAAAGCTATTGGTATTAAAGCAACCCTCGAGATGCTTTATTTAATAGACGAAACATATAAACACCGCGGCAAGCACATTACCGTCACCATTGGTGAGCCTATCCCCTGGCAGACTTTCGACAATTCAAAGAGGCCAATGGCATGGGCAAAATGGGTTAAAGACAAGGTCTATGCATTGGGTGGAATCGAAAATATTCCGCTATAGCTCATTGCTTGCCCAACGTTTTTTTTGGGACTTTCTAAGTTATGGTCGGTAGTTCATCGGCGGATATTCATCTGAAAGGAGAATTTGAGGTAAAATAGAGTCAGGGTATAGGTCCGGACCCTGGATTTTTATTAATTTACACACCATAAAATGCTGCTTTATGAAAAGCAGGAGGGAGCCTTCAGGTAAATAATAAATTGTGCTCAAATGACTTCATTGACAGATCGGTTACTGGAATTCGATCCAGTGTTGCTGGCGCTCATGGCCACAACATTTACCTGGTTGGTTACAGCTTTGGGATCATCCATGGTTTTTTTCTTTAAGACCATCAATAAAAAGATACTTAATTCAATGCTTGGCTTTGCTGCAGGTGTGATGATTGCAGCAAGTTTTTGGTCGCTTCTCAAACCTGCCATCGAAATGTCTGAAGGAAGAGGCACACCCTCCTGGGTACCGGCATTGGTTGGTTTTTTATCGGGTGGTGCATTTCTATACCTGGTTGACAGGCTCCTGCCTCACTTGCATTTGGGACTTGCCAGAGATAAAGCGGAGGGTATAAAAACAACCTGGCAACGCAGCATCCTGCTTGTTCTTGCCATCACACTTCATAATATTCCAGAGGGGTTGGCAGTGGGTGTTGCATTTGGTGCATTGGCAAATAATCCGGATGCCGGGATGCTTGCAGGGGCAATTGCTCTGGCCATTGGAATCGGATTGCAGAATTTCCCTGAAGGTGCAGCAGTTTCCATTCCATTGAGAAGAGAGGGTTTTTCCAGGCTAAAAGCATTTAACTATGGCCAAATATCAGGAGTGGTTGAACCTATTGCCGGAGTAACAGGTGCCTTTCTGGTACTGACAATAACCCCTTTACTTCCCTATGCCCTGTCCTTCGCTGCCGGAGCAATGATATTTGTCGTGGTCGAAGAGTTAATCCCCGAATCCCAGACAGGAAACGAAACAGATCTTTCCACCATTGGTGCCATGATAGGATTTGCTGTAATGATGCTGCTTGATGTTGCACTGGGTTAAATGAACTATAAAAATATTAAATCTTCAAAAACTTTGATATATGAAAAATTTACTCCTTCTGATCATTCTCACGCTCCTCATTTTCACATTCCCCGTTCCCATCCATTCCCAGAGCATTGAAAAAGCAGATGCATTGGTCTTTCCTAAAATCGCCAGGCGTGTAATAAGCGTTGGAGGGGAAAATGCAAATGTTTCCGGTTTTAATAATCAATCCATTCAATACGCAATTGATGCAGTTGAAGAATCAGGAGGAACCGTTTTCCTGAATCCCGGAATCTATGAAATCATTGCACCGGTACGACTGAAATCAAATGTAAGACTCGTTGGTTCGGGAAAGGAAACCGTGCTGAAAAGAGGTAAAGGTGTTCAGACAAAATATATAACCGACGCTGATTATGGTGAATTGAAACTGACTGTTGAAAACGCCGATGGTTTTGGAATTGGTATGAAAGTGCAGGTGACAGATGACGAGAATAGCGGCTGCTGGAATGTTTCAACCGCTTATATCACAGATATTACCGATGACGTGATTTATATAGATAAAGGATTGATCCGCGATTACCGGTCAGATTTAAATGGGTTAATATCCAATGCCTCCTCTGTAATAGAGGTATTCGATGCGGAAAACGCCTCGGTTTCAAATCTGATTATAGATGGGAACCGGATTGAAAACTATTTTGCAGATGGTTGTAACAGTGCAGGAGTACTGATCATCAGATCCAGGGAGATTAGTATTGACAGTGTTCATGTAAAGGATTTTAACGGAGAAGGAATCAGCTGGCAGATCACGGAGCATGTAAGCGTGACAAATTGCGAGATTTCGGGTAGTGGCAATAATGGTCTGCACCCGGGTACGGGTTCACCCTTTTCACTTATAAAAAACAATGATGTTCATCACAATGATCTGGATGGATTATTCATTTGCTGGCGGGTTTATCAAAGCAAAGTAACGGGAAATGAGTTCCACCATAACGGGCGTTACGGATTGTGTACAGGGCATAAGGATACCGATGTGGTTTTTGAAAGTAACTATATCTACAACAATAAGAGTGATGGAGTGAATCTGCGTGAAGAAAGGGAAATGAATGCTCCTCACAGAAATACATTCATAAAGAATATCATTGAAAATAATGGAACCGATGGAGGTGGGTATGGTTTTTCCATTCACTCCCCTGCCAGAGAGCTGGTGCTGACAGAAAATGTTTTCAGGAACTCATTAAAGTCACAAAAGGCTGCCATATATATTTATGAAGGTAATCTGAAACCGAAATTGGAAAACAACCAATTTGATAAACATCCGTTGGGTGAAGTAGTTTTTGAGACAAAATAATTTCATATGTCAGAACTGGAAGCACTAAAGAACCTGGTACTTGCACCTTACATCATGAAAGCCACTGCTTTGATCTCGGTACAACGCAGGGTAGGGGGAAATCAGTTCAGGCATTGTTTCTCGACTTTGGGGATTCTGTTCGACTATAAGTATTATTCCGATAGCATCCTGCTGAAGGCTGCCCTATTGCACGATCTTCTTGAAGACCTGCCGGATACACAGTTGGAGGAATTACGAAGGATCGATTTTGAAGGACACAAGGTAGTTGAACTGGTGCTGGAAGTTACAAAACGAAAGGATGAAACAAAATCAGCCTATCTGCAGCGGATTTTGAACAATGGGTCGGCCTATGCCCTGATTCTCAAGTGTGCCGACCGGATCAGCAATCTTACCGATCTTCACACCGATACCCACAGCAATAAAATGATAGTTGAATACCTCAATCAAACAGAAGCGTTTGTGATCCCGATGGCAATGAGGGTCAATGACGATATGGTCATTGAACTGACAGACCTCATTAAAAAAAGGAGGAGAATATTGAGTATGGAATATAACAATTCCTAAAACCGGTAGATAGAATCTACCTCTGACCATCATGGATTCTTTTGCCGGCTTCTCTTAAAATCCATTCATTGTCAGACTTCCTCTTAAACAGTTTTTGAAGGATTACGAAACCCCAGGGCAATAATTACGTAGAAAACTAAAAATACCTCACCATGAAAAATATGATGCGATTTAACAAAACGCTTATTTTGTTACTTTTAGTTTCGGCTGCTGCATTTGGTCAGTATACGGGCACCAACCCGAACGTCGCAACCTCCAGGCAGGTTGTGGCAACTGACTCAATAACCGGTTTTGAACCCGGAAACGCCGTGGATGGCTCGCTGGCCACTCATTGTGCCATACCAGGGGGTGCCGGAGCCTGGGTACAGATTAACCTGGGTACTTACCATTATATCGATGGATATGGCATGGTTCTTCCTTATGATACCGAGCTTCCCAGAACATTTATTTTACAGGTAAGTGCCGATGGAGCTATCTGGACCGACCTCGCTACTCAAAGTGTTTCAAACGATAGCACTTTCACTGCCGATGTTGATTCTCCGGATCCCATCAGGTTTGTAAGGATCTATATGACTGCCAAGGACACCAGGGCTACATTTTCTGAAATTTATATATACGGAGTTCCGATGCAGGTTCCAGAGCGCCCGACAGCTGTGGCTGCCACTAATATTACGAGTACGGCGTTTACCGCTAATTGGCTTGCTGCTGCAAGGGCAGAGGGGTATGTTATTTCCGTGGCGACGGACCCCGGTTTCACAAATAAACTGCCCGGATATGATAAATGGGACTATGATGTTCTTTCGTGGAATGTTACAGACCTGGCTCCGGGTACTACCTATTATTACAAAATACGTGCCTTTAACCTTGCCGGAACGAGCACCTTTGGAAATGCGATATCTGTCACCACATTAAAAGGAACCCAGACCATCTCATTTGATGCCCTGGAGGCCTCTGTATACGGGGACAGCAATTTTGATCTGACGGCCACGGCTACCTCCGGGCTTGCGGTTTCCTACGCCAGTTCTGATGAGACTGTGGCAACCATCAGCGGCAGTACGGTAACCATTACAGGAACCGGAACAACCACCATCACTGCTACCCAGGAAGGTGACGGCCAATATCTTGCTGCCACTCCTGTGATGCAGGACCTGGTTGTAAATGTGAAGGATCTGTCTGTGATCAATGCCATTGCCGGGAACAAGGAATATGACGGGAACACCCATGCAGTGGTTACCGGCGCTGCCCTGGAAGGAGTGGTAGGTGAGGATATTGTAACCCTGACAAATGCAGAAGCCGGGATTTTTGCCCAGTCCGGTATCGGAACAGGAATCCTGGTAACGACTTCCATGGCCCTTGGCGGGGCTGATAAGGATAATTACTCCCTTACCACCTCTCCCGATCTGACAGCCGATATTACCGCAAAAGAGCTGACAGTTGCGGCAACTGATATGAACCGTGAAGCCTGCGAAGCCAATCCGGAGTTTACGGTTAGCTATTTGGGATTTGCAGGAACTGAAGACGAAAGTGTAGTTGTTCAGGAACCGGTTGCAAGCTGTTCTGCAAATGCCGGCAGTCCACAGGGCCTTTATGATATTACGGTTTCAGGCGGTAGTGCCCCGAACTATGTCATGGTTTATGTTTCAGGTAAATTAACGGTTACCCCCGACGTAACCCCACCCTCTCTGGAGGTGCAGGACTACACTGTACAGCTGGATGCAAGCGGAAACGGAGTGATCACCGCTGCAAACCTGGTTGTCAGTTCTGGTGATAATTGCGGTGTTACAGGGACCGCCCTGAGCAAGTCCATCTTTTCCGTGAGTGATATCGGAGAGGTGAATGTGGATGTTACCGTAAGCGATGCCGCCGGTAATGAGACCACCCTGACAGCAGTGGTTACCGTTGTGGGATATGTTGGTCTTGAGGAGCTGAATGGATTTAAAGTAAAAGTATATCCCAATCCAACATACGGTACGGTTCATCTGGAGATGAACAGGTTTGCCGACGAACTTAAAGTGATGGATATCACCGGGAAGACCCTCATCAGCGTTGCAAATCCTGAAAAACAGGAGAGTATTGATTTGTCAGAATACCACAGCGGAATCTATCTCATTCAACTGAAATTCGGAGATAATGTGCTCTATAATAAGGTGGTGAAGAAATAAACCGTCGATCTGATATTCCAGGAGGCCGGTTCATGTGTGGACATGGACCGGCCTCTTTGTTGTTGCAAAAGAAGTAATCCGGCTGCGCAGTTCAATTCACAGTCAGAGCTAGTCACCCGAAAGTGAAACATTATAGTGGTATTCCTCATGGACGGGTACGCCGTTATCGGTGATCCCTTCCAGTATGCATTTGACGTTGGTATAGCGGTCGCCGTTATAAAACTCCACCATGACATTTCCCTCTTTACCGATCTGTAGGTCAGGATCCCAGTGAATGGTTTTGCGCAGATCGGGAATCATGGCACCTCTTCGCTCTTCTGTGTTGTAAAGGGGTTTGTAAAACTCCTTTGAAACCTCGAATGGGGCAATGTTAAATTTACTCTGAAATGGATCGTAATCCTGGTCGTCGGGGTCAAATCTTTTCAATTTGATGGAGACCACCACCTCGGGCATGTTTGGACCATAGTACTGTGTTTCGAACCCTTTGACCAGGTAAAGCTTCTCAATACTGCGCGGGACGAAATTCTGAACAAAACTATAATTGGTTCCATAGTAGGAAGCATCAACCACCCATCCGATGGTCGATTGGGGGTATCCCAGGTGCTTCAGGATGTCATTTACCGGATCATAGTCCACCGGAATACCCATGTTGTAAAGGATACCAATCAGATCTATGGCACCTTCAATATCCTCTGGTCCCGACTCTCGTTTGTTGTACATGATGAAATCCTCAAGGACCGCATCAAACGCATCATCATCAAGATGGCTCCTTTCTTTTACAATCTCAACCTCTTCGATCCATTGAAAGTAAGTGAGGCCAAGTGAAAACTGATCAGTGACGGACCTGTAAGGCAACAGGGGTATATTTGTAGATCTGCTTACGCTATCGGTCAGTACCCTCAGGTATCCGTTCAGGTTCCTGTGGAATTCGGGTTCATCGACCCGGAGAATGGCATAGTAGGAAGGCGGGTTTGTCTGGGCTGAAATCAATATCCCGGAATTGTATTTCATCTCGTACTCCGGTGTAAAAGCAAACCGGCCATTTTGATTTACCGGTATTTTAAATGAATTACCTCCGAAAAACACATTGATATTCCCTGCAGAAGTTACGGCCTCTTTCCCGAATGGCTGCCTGAGCAGCGTTCCCGAAATCGTCTCCAGGTTTTTTGGCCCCTGCACCTGGTTCCAGTCAGTCTCCGTCACATAGGAGTAGTTTCTCCAACCCTGGGTCATCAGAAGAAGATCAAGATGATGGGAGACCCCGGGATTGTTCAGATTCATGTAATAATCGGGATGATGTATGTTCCCTTTGATTTCGGGTGTTAAAAGTAAAGTTGAACGGATATTGGGCTCCCTGATGAAATCTGTAAAACCCAGCTGTTCATCCACAACCGAAAGTGAATAACTTCCATCACACCCGACGGTCTGATTGGTGGGTCTGATCTCAAGGGTGACCTTATCCCTGGGAACATAGGTTTGGTGATTACTCTTTATACTGAAACCAACCTCTCCGGCAGGGTTCAGGTAGAAGAGCCTTTCGGCCCTGGGTTTCATATTTTGGTCAAAAAGTGTAACAACTCCGATTCCGGCAGGCAGGTCTTTCAGGGGGATATGTACCCTTTCGCTTTTTTTAACCCGGATTTGTTGATAGTGGGAAAGGTGACCCCTGATCATCAGGGTAATGAGCGCGACCTCGCCGGGAGTATCCTTCCTCTGTACCTCAAGAATGATTTCATCGCCAGTGGATGTCCCGCTCAGCTGCCAGCCCTGATCAAGACCCGCCGGGAGGGAATAAAGTGTATCGAATCCGGGGGGATCGGTCAACTTCATAAAAAGTGTCTGATCGCGCCCGGTTGAGATTGTGAAAGCACCCATTCCATCGTGTTCGGATGATATGGTTTTGATCAGCTTACCCTCACGATCCACAATTTCACCCTTTATATGGATGGGATCCCCCTGCAGCGTTTGTGCCTTAAAGGCAATGGTTGATTTCAGCGTGTTGAGGTAATTTCCTCCTTCAGGGAAGAAATCAACATGGATATCACTGATCACAGGAAGCCTGTACAGGGTATCAATAACCTGCCTTTTATGGGTGCCTTGGATTGTGAAACAGGTGCTCTCAGGGGCATGGGAGGGTATGATAAATTTCAGGGTGTCCTGATGCTCCTTGGAGGTACTTGCCCGGCCGCCGGCTATTTTGTTCTTTTTACCGGCCTCCACACTGTAAAGGTATTTTACATCCTCCACATCCCTGTTTTGCTCGTCAAAACAATGCACCACTGCCTTTACGGTATCTCCACTGAAATATACAGATCTGTCCAGTACCAGTTCCATCTGCAGTTCGGGTCTACGCTCCTTTCTGATCAGGATTTGTTTTACAGGCAGCTGATCCGTATCAAAGTTCTGCATCCAGGAAGTATAAGCAGTAATGTAGTAGACTCCTTCCTTTATTTTCTGATCCAGGATAAATTGGCCCCGGGCATTGGAATGCTCTATCAGATAGCGTGCCTCATCCACAGAACCTCCACTCTCATTTAAAATCTTTACGAAAAGGGTCTGGCTTAGCGAACTGGTATCCAGCCTCTCCATATCCCTGATATAGGCTTTGAACCACAGGGTATCGGCAGGGGCATATACTTCCCGGTCGGTATGCAGATATACCATTTCATTGACGGTTTTTTCATTCCTGCTTAAAAGGTTCTCCACCCCGGACCGGAACACCGGGTTTTCAAGTCCGGCCAGGCCCGAATTGAAATCTTCTTCAATGAGGGGTGTATTGATCCACGAGGTATCTGCTGTCATTTCACCAAATATCCTGGTCTCAAAGACGGGCTTTAGCAGGTCGACAAGGTTATTGGAGATCAATGTGTTTTCTGTTTGAAAATCCCTGACAAAGAGTTCTCGATACTGGTAATACTCCCTGAACCCTGCTTTCTCCAACGGATTACCGTTCAGATCTTTCAGGTTCGTAATTTCAAATACAAGGTGCTCTGACTGGATATCTTCGGTTCCGCTGACATTAAGCCGGATTAAATTTGAATCCGGAATCACCTCCATATTGCGGATATCCAACTCACTTTCCTTCCATAAAACCCTGAAATCTTCCAGTTGCAGCCCCGTGGTGTCGAAAGCCTGGTTGAAGGTTAAATCAACACTCCCTTCGTGAACAGAAGCATCCGAGATGGCGAAATTCCTGGTCATGAACAGGTTGTTAAAGGAGAGATAGTTCAGGTAATAAAGCGCTTCCTTCTGATTGTATTCAAGATTCAGGCTGAATAACTTCTTCCGCTCAATCCCTTCCTGTGCAAATGCCGCATAGGAGAGTTTTTTTATACCGTAATCATCTGCATTTATAAAGATTGTGCCTTCCGCTACGATGGTTTTATCACCTCTTTTCAAGGGCTTTTTATCCATGAAGGAGATGGCATAGTAGGGAGTGTCATCCAGATAGGTAATCCGGGGTGGATTGAAATCGTGATTTTTTACAAATTTCGATTTCAGGTTGTCGATGTGGTAGAGCGTAGCCTGATCGAAATTCCTGACAGGATCATGGGAACGAAGCAGGACGAGTTCGTTGGAAGTTATATTGGGAGCCCACAAATAGGGGACGAACTTATTCACATTATCATAGGCCCTCATCAATGCCGGATCCGTTTCAAAATCAGGACTGGATCGTTTGAAAAGGAGACCGGCCGCAAAATGATCACGGGTGTTTATCCCCGAATCGCTTAGCTCAATGATACTTTCAATGAGGTTAATGTGATCCTCATTGTGCTTTAAATATTCCCTGTAATACCCATTGTACTTGACAGGGAAATCGGGATGGTTTAACGGGATGGCAGCAATGGCCTCTTTGATGATTCGTTTTGATTGAGGCGTTTTGCGTTTTTTTGATTCCACCTGCACCTCATCCAGTATGAACAACCGGGGAGACAGAATGATGGTATCCAAAGCATCCTTTTGGATATCATTTATTGCCACGCTGGCTGAAAGATAGCCGATGCAAGAGAAATGAAGGGAGTCAAAGGCTTGATCCTCATTGAAATGAAACCTGAAAAACCCTGTTTCATCAGAGATTACACCTTTACCGGAATGGGAATTAACAGTAGCAAATGAGACGGGTTTCCTGCTGGATTCATCCACAATCCTTGCCTGAATCTCCTGATCCTGTGACAATGCCTGAAATGAGGAAAGCAAAAAAGTGCCGGCAATAAGAGTGGTTAATGTTTTCATTCAAATTCCAAAGCCTATTGCAGATTCAACAATATTATCACGAACTTGTTCTGGACTCGCTAGAGTTCCCGGATCTTAATATTTCTGAACCATACCGTATATCCATGATCCTGGAGCCCGATGTAGCCTTCCTTTGAAATTCCCTCGGTGAAGCCGGGGAAATCCCTGAACTTGCTGTTGGCAACCAGTTCATCCCATTCGGGGGTCCACAATGTATACTCAACTACCTTCACACCGTTCTGGGTATGGGTGACTTTCCCATCCTGAACTTTTATAACAATGTTGTTCCACTCTCCGGCAGGATTCACGGTTTTCGGATCAGCCGCAATCATATCATAGAGGGAGCCGGCCAGGTGACTGTCAACTTTGTTATCGGTTGCATCCACATTGTCAAGAACCTGAATTTCGGGTGCTGCAAAATAGATGGGTTGGCCCGGGACCTCGCGGATGTTAAAGAAGATTCCGGAATTGGCCATCTTGCCGGCTTTCCAGTCAATTGATAATTCGAAATTCTTAAAAATCTTATCATAAAGGATATCTCCGTTGGCGCCCGAGCCGGGGTTCTTCCCATTCCCGGTAAAGACCTTCATGGCATCCTCTTCGATGGTCCAGTTTTCAGGCATTTCAGTCCCGTTACATTGTCTCCATCCGTCGAAGTCTTTGCCATTGAACAACAGGACCCATCCCTCTTTTTTCTCTTTTTTGCTGAGTTGGTTAACGGACTGACCTGAGACAGGAATCATAAGGAACATCCCTGCTGCAATGGCTAAGGACAAAATAATATTTCTTTTCATTGGACTGTTTTTTAGTGAGAATCTGAAAATTAGTCAAATATTTAGATTTATGGAATTGGTCTATTCATTTATTGTCTTCCTTAGATATGATTTTATAACTTTATGAACAAACAAATTCCTGAAGATGAATAAGAAAATTGTATTTTATATGGTGCCCTTTACAATCATGCTTTTAAGTGCCTGCAACCGAGTACCCGACCTGGGAATTTTCCAGGACCATGGTGATATTGGAAATGTGGGGTATGCCGGTTCGGTTCGGTTCGATCCTGCAGACAGTTCATATACCGTATCAGGTGGCGGGACCAATATGTGGCTCGATCATGATGAATTACACTATGTATGGAAACAGGTTTCGGGTGATATCTCCATTGCGGCTGATATCGAGTGGGTGGGCGGGGGAGTGGATCCCCACCGGAAGGCGTGCCTGATCATCCGGCAGAGTCTGGATACCGGCTCGGTATATGTGGATGCTGCTGTACATGGGGATGGCTTAACATCAATTCAGTACAGGGAGTTGCAGGGAGGAGTCACCAGGGAGGTGCAGTCCAATATTTCATCACCGCAAAGGGTCCGGATTGAGAAAAACGGAGATTATTTTTCAATGTCGGTGGCAAAGGAGGGTGAAACACTGAAATCATCAGGGGGAACCTTTAAACTGCCCTTCCCGGGGCCATTCTACATCGGACTTGGTGTATGTGCACACAACAACGACACCATTGAAACCGCCATTTTTTCAAATGTCCGGATTGAGGCACTGGTTGCAAAGCCCGATTCATTGAAGAGGCTGGAAAGCACCCTTGAAACCATTGCCATTGCATCCTTCGACAGAAGGGTTGTCCTGCATACCGATATTCACCTGGAAGCCCCAAACTGGTCGGCTGATGGAAGTTCCCTGATTTATAACAGTGAAGGGAAGCTTTATTCCATCCCGGTTTCAGGGGGTGAGCCGCAGGTGATTCCCACAGGTTTTGCCATCCGGATCAACAATGACCATGGAATATCACCCGATGGAAAACAACTGGTCATCAGCGACCAGACAGAAACCGGCAGTTCGATGATCTACACCCTGCCCATCGGGGGGGGCGATCCGAAAAAAGTCACCAGTCTCAGCCCATCCTACTGGCATGGCTGGTCGCCCGATGGAAAGACCCTTGCCTACTGTGCTGAAAGAGGTGGAAATTATGATGTCTATACAATTCCTGTTGCCGGCGGCAGGGAAAAGCGATTAACCACCTCTGAAGGATTGGATGACGGTCCGGAATATTCACCTGATGGAGAGTATATTTATTTCAATTCAGAGCGGACCGGTGTGATGCAGATATGGCGAATGAAGACCGATGGGAGCGATCAGGAGCAGGTCACCACCGATGCCTACAATGACTGGTTTGCACATCCTTCACCGGATGGGCTCTGGATCGTCTATGTGACATTCGGAACCGATGTTCCGGCTGGTTCCCATCCACCCAATAAAGATGTGATGCTCCGTATCATGAACCTGGAAACCAGGGAAGTACGGGTAATGGCCAAGCTTTTCGGCGGACAGGGTACCATCAATGTACCCTCCTGGTCGCCCGACAGCAAGCATGTGGCCTTTGTGAGTTATCGCCTGATTTAGGAACCTATTTTTTGTAAAGGTTCAGGGGAAGGTCATCTTCAAAGAGAATCAGATCACTCTCCCTGAATTTTTTAAAATCAGCCGCCTGTTCGTGCCCCTGATAAGGAACAAAGAAGTGATCCACCAGGCGCTCTTCATTTCTCCAGACCAGTACATAGGCAATGCCACGGGTTTTTTCATTGGTGTCAATGACCGGGAGCAGGTGAGAAGTAAACCAATTGGCGGTTTTGAGTCCGAAATCGCCGGTTTCGGTGAAGGCATATAGTTTATTTCTTTCTCTTGCCAGATCAGCCAGGACTTCCATACTCCGGATGGCCTCTTTCCCGCTCTTTTCACCGGATTTTATCCGGTACTGGTCGAAGCCAAGGAGATCCACATATTCATCACCGGGATACCTGACAAGGTATTCTTCACCGGAGCTGAATCCACCGGATGGAGAGTAGCAGTAAAGCGCATGGTGAACTCCGCATTCCTCTTTCAGATAATCAACCGTAAATTGGAACAGGGTCTTGTACTGGTCGGGAGTGCAGTGTCTTTCGCCCCACCAGAACCAGCTGCCTGTATTCTCATGAAGAGGTCTGAATATCACCGGGACCGGGGTACCGTCGGGCGTTTCCAGGGAAAGGAGGAATTCAGCCACCTTGTCCAGGTGCTCTTTATAGACGCCGTGGTGTGAACCGCCGGGAATAATGGAAGCTACCGTCTTGTTCACGGTATCATTGGTGTCTGCCCATGCATCCCTGCCCGACAGGGGACTGTATTCGTGCCAGCTGATGGTGGTTACACCTCCGCGCAGGTAGCTCTCGATGATCAGTTTGCGCATTGTATCAAAGGGTACATCGTCAAGGTTCTTCTGGTTCCCCAGCTCCAGCCCTCCCAGTTCCCAGCCATACACGGCAGGATAGGAGCCTGCGGTAATTTTGCAGTCCGATTTACCCTCTTCATAGGCCCAGCCGATGCCGTAAGCCGGATCATCCTGGTGCCCGAACAGGGTGTGACTCTTTGACAATTCCATGAGGTGATTGAACAGACAGATGGTTTCTGTGGTGGCCTCGGGATCGGTGGTTTGATTGTTCAGCGGGATTGACCTGGATGTTTTCATGTTAAAGGACTTCCATGTAAGATTTAATTTCTCAGGCAGGTTATCTGTGTCAGTGCTTACTTCTACAGTTTTCTGCTCGCCGGGGAGAATGGAGAGGTAGTTATCACTCCAGAGAGAGGGCAGAACCTCCAATCCGGAAACCGGATCCACAAGTTTCAGATTTGTCATCAGGGCCAGACTTTCACCTCTGTTGGAAACGATCACAGTGTAACCAGTGGACCCTTCAGAGGGCTTGATTTTTCCGGTTTTGATTTCAAGTTCCGGTTCCGGAAGCTGGTTAAAGGTTTTGAAATCATTTTTTGCACTGAGCCAGTAGAAGTTGTCAGCGATGGTTTCTCCAGAGGGGCTTTGAAGCCCGAGCTTCAGGTAGCAGGCCTCCGGGGTGACAGGTACGGACTGGTCCAGTTCATAAACGGCGTTTTCATTCAGCTCGAGGGTTTCGGATGCAGCCCATATCTTTTTTAAATTTCCATCATACAGGACCGCTGAAACCAGGGTTTTTCCCATTGCTTCAGGGATTGCATTGATCACCTCAATTTTTTGACTTCCCCTGTTGAACTGTACACTCCGGGGGGCCGCCGATCTTTTTATGCTATAGTATCCTGCGTGGGCCTGAAGGTACCAGTCGTAAATCTGCCAGACCATGCTGGGCCAGCTTGAATTGGATTTCCAAAATAGAATACCGCTGGAGTTTTGCCATAACTGAGAATTGACAGATTCCATACAGGCACCATAGACATCATGATTTAATAGCTGACATTTATCCAGGTAGTTTTCAATCCCCTCCAGGGTGGAGTCGGAGGCTCCGTAGGAATTCCGGATGATGTCGTCATAGTGGGAGAACTTGCGTTGATCGGTTCCGCTGAAATTAATTGCATCATGGTAGGCCCATACACCATCCAGGGGAAAGCGACCCGGCATCCAGCTCTCTCCCCGATGGGGCATGAATCTTTTCACCGATTCAAATTCAGGCACACCGCTGGCTCCAATTTCACTGCTGAAACCGCTCAGTTTGGGTTCGCTGAAGTATAATTCAGGAAGGATTGTATGATAAGGACCTCCACCATGCAGGCCATCGCCGTTGGATATTTTCAGATAGTGCCTGGAATCCCTTCCATCGTTCTGAGGCAGAACCTTATTCATCAGCAGTTCTTCGCGCGGATTGGGGCCTTCGTTGCCGCCACACCAGATGATCAGCGAGGGATGGTTCCGGTAGCGCTTCACAATCTGCGTGGAAGCCTTTTCAAAAAGAGAAACTTCCGGGCGCATTCCCGGGCTGTTTCGGAAGGTTCCCCAGTAGTCGTTTAGGAAGTCCTGCCACAACAAGATTCCATTCCGGTCAGCCTCCTCATAGAATATTTCTGCCGGAGCACCGGTAGGGCCCCAGACACGAAGCATATTCAGATTGGCATGTTTTGTAAGGAGAATCTCTTTTTTGTATCGATCCGATGTCCAGTTAAGCATCATATCGTGAACCCAGTTCCCCCCTTTGCAAAAGATCTCCTCTCCATTGACCTTGTAGACCCGTTCGTTGGGACCCATATAGGTTTCAATTTCACGGATTCCGAACTGAATCTGTTTGAGGGCCTTATTGTTGGAGCTTACAGCCTCTAATGACAAATCATAAAGTGCCGGTTCTCCATATCCAAGGGGCCACCAAAGTTCCGGGTCTTTAATCCTCAGTTGGGGAATGTTTGACCGGTTCCAGAGGAACTCCAGGGTATCTTTTGCTTCCGCATGGTAGGCTTGCTCCCATTCAATCACCCGGTTCCCCCCCGATAGGGTGACCTTCAGGATACCCTCCATGGTCTGTGAAGCGTGATTGACAAGGTTAGCGGAGATTGTCACATCGGCAAAGTGGGTAGCGGGCAGCGGCAGATCGGAAGTCACATACAGGTTTTCCAGTTCAATCTGATCGGTGGCGCTGATAAATACATCCTCGGTAATTCCCATGTCACGATCGCGAATGGCGGGTATCCAGTCCCACCCAATGACATCCCATTTGGTATAATCCTTGCTGATCATGCCGTCGGCCATGTTTAATCCGGGATCTGCCAGCGGGGTGACCGGGGCATCGGCAGGAACACCCGGGTGGTCGGGAGGGTAGATGGCAATGGCCAGGGTATTTATATCTTTCATTTGAGCCCAGGTTGTGATATCGAACCTGAATTGACGTTCCATTCCAACCACCTCGGAGGTATCGGCCAGTAACTTACCATTGAGCCAGACCTCGGCCCGGTAATTGATCTCTCCCAGGGTCAGCCATATTTTTTTTCCTGAGTACTCTTCCGGTACATTGAATGTGGTACGATACCAGTAAGGCGACTGCCAGGGATTTTTCCCCTTGATATGGCTGAAACGGATGAGGTCGTATTTGTCATTGAACTCGTCGCTCAAATCGGGTATTTTCATATTGTTGAGATCCAGGTATGGATTGGGATAGAGCCCGTTTCTAACCATCACTGTGAGTACGGTGGCGGGCAATGACGTTTTTTTCCACTCCCGGAGGTCTCTCTTTTTCTTTGAAATGGACGCACCGTCATTTCCGGCCAGCAGGGAGGAAATGACCATCCAGTCGTTTCTAAGCAGAACCGCATTCTCCGGAAGAGGGGAAAGGGGATCTCCCCCGATTGTAAATAGGGCTGTTTTACTTGATACTTCTCCCTGCCCGTCGGATGCTACCACCTTCCACCGGTGCTCACCATAGGAGAGCGGGAATGGAATGAACCAGTTTTCAGTGAGGCCCGAATCCATTTTTATACCATCAATCCATACAGCGTAGGTATGGCCTTCAACGGGAAGCCAGCTAAGCTCAGGCATGTTGTTCGCAATGACCGCATCCTGCAACGGGCGGGTTAATTCAACACTGTGGGTGGATGTGTTTTGCGCAGATGCGAGCCTAAAAATGAGAAGCGCTGTTCCAACAATAAGCAAATGTTTCATATACATAAAGGGGTCTATTTTTGCAGGATCATTTTATTTTGCTGTTGATTGTTCCCGGCTTTAATCTGGCAAAAGTAGATACCATCAGATAAACCGGTTGCATGGAAAGAAACTTTATGGATACCGGCCCCCTGAAATTCATTCACCAGGTTCTCCACAAGCTGGCCTGTGACATTATATACATCTAACTCAGTATGAACCCCATCCGGTAAATTGTACTCAATTACGGTTTCAGAGCTAAACGGATTTGGGAAATTTTTCAATTCTATTTTGGAAGAAGGAAATGCTTCACGATCAGCATAACCCGTATGGATCCGGTTATAGGCCTGCTTCACAGCAGTCAGAGATGCTTCTCCATCAAAAGTCTCATTGTTCCAGTGCAGGGCCCCGATGCGCAGGCCGTCACTTTTTGAAATCAGATTTGCACTGTACGAAAAATCTTCGGGCAAATCGGAGATCCTGGTAATACCTCCGGATTGAGAATTTTCCGTGTTTACACCGGGTATGGTTACCGGATCATAATCACCAAACTGATACTCCAGGAAATCAGCAGGTGGTTCAACTCCCGGGACAGCCCATTGGGATCTGTTCCACTGAATAAAGAGATCCGCAGCTTGCTGTGGTAACGGATCTGTTCCCAGTCCCAGATCACCGGTCCTCATTTGGTAAATGCTGTTGTTTTCATCCTTTAAATTGTCATAGGTTTCAATCCAGGCCTGTGACCGTGAATTTAACCACATCCCGGGTACGTTTAATACTTTGAAGGGTCCTTCTGTACCGTTCCAGTTCAGGAAGGAAGCCGGGGCATCATCCCAGACACCATCGATTGATCCATCATAATATTGATCCAGCGTTGCACTGTAAGTCACCACGTTATCGGCCGAATAGTAAATGACATCATCCAGTCCGTCCACCTCCGATGAAAGTGCGGTGGAATCTTCATTCAGGTATTTACCCTGAATCCGGATGGTCAGATGAATGGAATCGAGACCGGAGATTCCATGTAATGTTACATCGGGATCAGATCCTCCGGAGGCAACGTTTTCCAGATCCTCACCAACCATATTGGTATTTACAAAGAGGTTATTTGTAAAATAAACCTCCTTCCAGTATTGATTCACAAACGGATGTTTATGGTTATTGATGAATGTGTTGTGATTGATTACCGAATAATCAAACAGGCAGTTCTGTCCCAGAATGGTGAGCCCTCCCCCTGAAACTGTATTGTTCTCGAAAATAAACAGATCCACCGGAACCCTGCATTGTACGATCCTGGAACCCCACCATTGATCGAAACCATTCAGATCACGGAAATAATTGTTATTGATCACAATTTCAGCTCCTTGAGGAACCTGATCCATATTGAAAATACTCAAATTGCAGTGCTCAATCAGGCAATTTTCCACCAATAAATGATGGTCTGCACCCTGAATATTCCAACACGAGACGGGCCGGACCCCATCTGTTTGCCGGGCGTGGTACTGGATATTTTGGAGGGTCAGATTGCTGTTGATCTCGTTGGTCCCAATTTCTGCTCCATCCAGGGGCACCTTCAGGATCACTGGTTTTGACCCGCCTTCCTCTCCCCTGATGGTGAGGGTGCCCCCGGGATTATTTACCCTGATGGGTCCGTGCTGAAGGTAAGTCTCCCCGGTTTCCAGTTCATAGATCCGGTTTGGATGGATTCTTTCACCTGTGAGGGTTGTATCCCCGTTGATGGTGGTTTCCAATAATCCCCCATTTTCCGAACCACCCCGGATGACCATGACCTGTTCCTCTGCCGCCCGGATATCTCCGATATCCAGTTGGATGCTTCGTCCAGGATCCATTCCATACTCTTCAACTCTGATTGTATCATTTATCAGTGTGACTGAGGCAACACCCCTGTAATCGGAAGGGACTTCGGAGAGGAAGGTGTAGTAAGATTTAATGAGGGTCTCATCCCTGTCCAACTCCTCATACAGTTTCTTGCCGAAAATGGTATCCATCTCCAATAAAACAGGCCAGGTCTGATGCAAACCGGTGGATCCCATCTCCAGACCCCGTGCAAACGGGGCCCCCTTTTGAATCTGCATCCACAGGTTCAGCCACGGGTAATCGGAAGTAGGCCATATATATCCGATCATCAGGTTCAGAGATGGATTGACCGCTGTCACCCATCCGTATTCTTCCTTCTCATCAAGGATGAATGTGACCACCGACGACGACCAGGAATGATCCGTGGAAAGGAACCTGAGATCGGTGTTATCGCCATCCACCATCGCTTCCGGCCAGTTGAAAACATCTCCGGGAGCCGGGGGAAGGGTCCCGTTCTGTGAAAACCCGCTGTCCACCCTGGTGTCCACAAGGGTCGTTTCATCAAGGAACGGCGCCCCTATGGTGGGATGCTGCACCAGGTTGAAAACCTTTCTGCTGTCGTTGTGATTGGATATCTCTTCCACAATCTTGAATACCGGAGCGCTTGTACTCTGATAGATCTTCCGGTTCATTCCCAGTTTCACAACCGGCAGGAGGCAGGACATTTCAACGATGTTTGTCTGCTCATCCTGACCGGGACCATGGATAAGGGTCCATCGAATTTTTGATCCATTTCCGTGGAATGGAATGCCCAGGGCCTCCTCTTCGGGGGTGGAAGGTCCCCAGTGGTCGAAACAGATAAAATGTCCGTATGCGTGAATGGGATTTATGTCAATGGAATGAAGACTGATCTCTTTAATGATCCCTCCGTTGAGCGAGACATCCATTTTTGCGATTCCATTGTCAAGGGTTATGGTCTGGGCAAAAAGGGTTTGACCCAAAATAAGTGCAGCGAGGATATGAATATGAGGTTTAAACATGATTCCTTCAGATTTTGGTCTCTTATGGTTACTCACCGGCTTTAATGATCCTGGCAACAAAGCTCACAGTTAACGCATCCAGTTTCACAAAATAGATCCCGTTTTCGAGATCGGTGATATCCACGTCTGTGTTCCTGTTATTCTCTGAAAAGGATTGGGTTAATACGATCTGTCCCAAAGTATTTGTTACCGTTAAATTCACAGCCAGGATGTGTTCAGGAATATTTACCACCAGGAGGTTACCCGCAGGATTGGGATATACCTCCAGAGGACCTGCAATCATTTCAGGGGTACCCACCGTACTCTGTTTTACTGTGATCCTGACCATATCCGAGGTGACCTCCAATCCATCTGAAACCTCCAGTCTGAAATAATAGGATCCCGGGGCCAGGCCGATGATATTCGTCACCGGGGTATGGGGCGATTCGATGGTACATTCGGCGCCGCTGACCTTGCTCCATTTATAGACCAGCGGGTCATCATCCGGGTCCGATCCCTGTCCAGCCAGCAGAAGTGTGCTCTCAGGGGAGGTAATCACCTGGTCTTCCCCTGCAGTGCAAAGCGGGCTCCTGTTTTCCTGAGTGGAAATGGCCAGCCAGTTGATATTAAAACCTCCCTTCGGGGTATGGAGCCTGAGTTTAACAAACCCTGTGTCCAGCGATACCTGGCTCTTTAATGTTTTCCAGTTCTGCCAGCCTCCTGTGGAGGTGATATTCAACACTGTTTCCAGGGAGTCGTTCGTCAGGATCCGGATACTTGAAGATGTTGTTGAAGCAATTCTCAAATAGAGGTAGTAGTCGCCTGAATCGGGTACGTTAAGATTATACTCAAGCCAGTCGCCGGCATCGATCCAGCCCACATTGGCAATGCCGTCGAAGTCGGAAGTACCCTCCAGGGCGATTCCTGACATGGAGGAGTAGTTTTCGGCTTCAATGCGACCCGGAACAGCCATGTAAAATGAAGTGTCGTGAATGGGATTGTAATTCAGGTATAACTCACCAAGATCGCTCAGTTTTCCCGGCTCACTTTCGAACAAATCGAGATGGGGCGTTCCCGAACCTGACCGTCCTGTAAACCAGGAATACCGGTAGATCAAAGTATCATTATCCAGGTAATCAAGCGCGCCGATCACAAGGTTTTTCTGCATATCCAGGGTGATGGTCGCCTGGTCCCAGCAGGCAAATTCTGTGAGCCATATTTTCCTGCCGTATTTCCTGAAACCCTCCAGGTAATCGATGAGAGGCCCGGAATAACACATGTAGTTATGCACTCCAATATAATCGACCCTGCAGTCGGGACAAGCCGCGAAAAAGGCGTCCAGGTAATCATAGGGATTGGTATAGGTGATACCTCCTTCACTGACACAGTTCCCGCACCAGTTCACGGCCGGTCCTACCAGTTCAAGTCCGAACTCATCGGCAATGGCCTCCAGTCCGGGCCATGCTGCTGCAGCTGCTGAGGGGGTCATGTTTGCCTGCTCACGAAAGTTTGGTTCATTGAATCCCAAAAGGAATTTTGCCTCGGGGTGGCTGGTATAAAATTCTTTCAGTTTCGATACATTGTAGGAAGCATTCCATGCCATGGGTACAAAATCCATTTCATAAGCTTCAAAAACTCCGGCCACACCCGGTTCAGGCGTATTGGCCCAGTTGTACCACCAGGAGAGCGACCCCGAGATGACCTGAAAATCGGCTTCCGAATGGTAACCGAATGCAATGCCCCGCTTTGGATGCTTAACCTGTCCGAAGGAGCAGAGGGTAATTCCCAGGACCGTAATAATCAGAAGGGTTCTCTTAATAGGTAAAACAACTTCAACCATAGGTATTCTAATAGAGGTACCTGTGGCAATCCGAACAGGCCATTTCTTTCCAGGCTTCATCAATATCCACAGGATGTTTAAATTCAAGTGGATGATCGACAGTTGTGGTTTCATAATTTTCAGTACTACCCTGTGCCAGAATTGTATGACACAAATTACAATCCCGGGATATGATTTTTCCATCCTCACTTTCATGATTTCCGTTGTGGCACCTGAAACATCCATTGAATTCACTGTGACCGATATGGTTTGGATAGGCATCCCAGTTTGCTTTCATTTCGGGGAAAATATTCTTGTTATAACCTGCAAGGAGACCATCGATGGCCTGATCAATCAGTTCCGGTTTTTCAGTCACTATTTCCGGGTAGCCGGAATTGTAAAAATCGAGAACACTTTCCCTTATGACTGCGCTGCCCGAATCACGGTCAATGAATGTTGTATTAAAAACCTGCATGGACAGCGCCTTCACCTCCGGTAACTCAACAGGGATCCTTCCCGAGGCAATCAAATCATCCACAAACTTCTGGGGCGGCAAAAACTGGTGGGAAGGCCGGTTATGGCAATCCAGGCAATCCATCACTCTTCTTTCCAGGGTATCCATTGCTGCCTGATCCAGTGTTTCATAATTATCCATATAAACAATGGTATCCCCGGTGGTTTTATTGATATACCTTACCCACGGAAGGGACTCCCTCTTTTCTGAGGATGAGATGTATTCTACCTGAACATTCGGGTTAATATGCCAGTGGACACCCTGAACCAGTCCCTGGGCACTATTTTCCGATCCAATCTTCATTTTAAGAAGGATATTCCATTCGGTATTGGCCGTATCGGCCAGAAAGTATTTTTGATTATGCAGATTATAGGAATAGAATTTTTCGGGCCAATGACACTCCTCGCAGGTTTCACGGGCAGGCCTGAGGCTGTGAATCGGGGTTTCAATGGGGGTGGGGTATTTATGGAACAGTACAGAGTAAACCTGGTATAATCCCGAAAGCTTGCTTTTTACATACCAGCCGGCTCCGTCACCCACATGACACTCCACACAGGTTACCCTCGAATGAGATGAACCCTGGTAAGCGACATATTCAGGTTCCATTACTTTATGACAGAGTGTGCCGCAAAATTCAATGGATTCGGTGTAATGAAAAGCCTTATAGCTGCCAATTGCGGTTAACAGAAGGAACAGGACCGAGCCGGCAATAAAAAGACCCATGGCATTCCAGTGCCTCTGGTTGCCCAGGTCAAGAACGATATTGGATACCGGGCTTCCTTCACCCTCTTTTTTAATTCTCCGCGACCTTCTCGACATTCCGATGGGGATCAGAATCAGCCCGATAATCAGGAACACAGGAAGCACAATGTAGATGAAAAGTCCGATGTAGGAGCCGGATTCGCCATGCTCAAAGAAAATCATGGCAATCATAAAAAAGAATATGATCAGGGCCGATACACTGGAGAGTATACTTCCAAAAAGTGAGATCGGATTGTAGTAGGTTCTTGGTAGTTTCACTGGTTCAGGTTTTTTCTATAATTGAATATCTGTCTGTATCCACAGTCAGTGGAAATTAATTTTAGTCAAAGAAAATTCAAAATGCAGATAAATTTACAAATATCCCTCTCAATTTATACTAATTGGATTAAATCTGCCTAATTTGTCCGACATGAAATTAAAACGATTTTTCTTCCTGCTGGGGGCGGATTGAATATTTTAATTTTGTGGTTATGAATCAAAATTTGTATTTACTTTATCGGATGATTTTTTTCACGATCCTGGGGGCACTCTTTTTATCCCGGCCCTGCGAAGCGGCAAAAGGCAGGGAGCTGGTGGTCAGTTATCAGGTACTTCATAAAGAGAATGTCACTCCATCCTACTGCATGGCCATCTGGCTGGAAGCCCATGGACGGCAGCTATGTGAAGACACTCTATGCCAGTGACTGGCTGGCATATGGAGGGTACACCGTTGATGGCGTTTGTCCGAAATGGGTGGAGAAATCGGACTGGGCCAATAACGCAGATGAACTGCCGGATGCCATCAGCGGTGCCACGCCGAAGATTGGCTCCGCGGAAATGAGATTTGGATGGAATAAAAAGGAGATTCCTGCCGGACGATACACCTATAAAATTGAAGTGCACCTGACGGCAGATTATAATGAGATTTACTCCGGGGAAATTGAAATTGGGAAGGAAACAAGTGCGAGCAGTGCCAAAGTGGATTATTTCCCGAAAATGCACGGGGAGATTGCAGGCCTGTTGACCGGTGTGGAGGTGGCATTCAAATAATAGAAATTATGAAAAATATATCACGTCGTAAGTTTATCGGAGATTCCGTAAAAGGTGCAGCCATCGTATCAGCTTCCGGAGCATTGACCTCTTTTTCTTTGTATTCAGGTATGGAGGCCAAAGGCAGGATGCCAACCCGGATCCTGGGGAAGACAGGTTTGGAAGTGTCGGTTCTTGCTTTTGGAGGAGGCTCCCAATTTCAGAAGAACGAGAATGGAATGTGGGAAAAGATGTTGGAGGAGGCCGTTGAAAATGGCATCAATCTGTTTGATACATCTCCCAATTACAGCGACTTCAAAATGAGCAAGGATGCGGTGGGTCCCGATGAAAGGTTTGCCAGGATTCTCTCCCCGGTAAGGGATAAGGTGCTTATTTCCACCAAAGTGGAAACCCGGAATCCCAAGGAGGTCAGGGAAGAACTGGAAGACAGTTTATCCCGGCTCAATACCGATTATATCGATATCCTGATGGTCCATTCCTTAAATGACCAGGACAATGTGGACGAGATCGGAAAGGGTATATACAAGGAGATGCAGGATATCAAGAAGGCTGGAATTGCCAGGTTCATAGGATTTTCAAGTATGTCCAGCGCCGAGCGCTCCAGGGAGATGCTTGAAAAATTTGAGGTGGATGTGGCTCTTCTGGCATTTAATCCTACCCAGTTTGGAAAATATGCAGAGATTGCACTACCTGCTGCCAGGAAACAGAATACCGGGGTGCTTGGCATGAAAGTGATGCGTGACCTGGCAGGAGAGCTGGCAACCCCCCGGGAGCTTTACAATTACGCCCTCTCCCTGGAAGGAGTATCTTCGATCATTGTGGGACATATCGGGAACAAACAACTCAAAGAGAATATTCACCTGGCACAGGAATTTGAGAGGACAGAAATCAACCCGTTTGATCAACAGGCCCTGGAGGCCCGGCTGGCTCCCTATGCCGGTCCTCACCGGTTGTGCTGGGCCCGGCCCGGATATACAGATGGTTTAGTCATTTCATGAGGTGTCTGAGGCATGAAAATTGACTTTGAGTTACATCCCCGTCAGCTCTCAACAAAGCTGGATAAGTTCTGGACACTTTCCGGTGAAAAAATCAGGTTGATTCACAGGGAATATGATCCTGTGAAAGGTTCTCCTGTTTTTACAGTAAAGGGGAAATACACAACCCGGGGCTGGACGGAATGGACGCAGGGTTTTCAGTACGGATCTGCCCTCCTTCAGTTTGATGCATCGGGTGATCCTTGGTTTTTGAATTACGGGAAGGAGCATACCATCAAATTAATGGCCCCTCATTTAACACATACGGGCGTCCACGACCATGGGTTTAATAATGTCAGCACCTATGGAAACCTGCTTCGGCTCATGAGGGAGGAGAAAATGGCTGAGAACGACTGGGAGAGGCAAACCTATGAACTGGCACTGAAAGTGAGCGGGGCAGTACAGGCAGGCCGGTGGACAAATATCAAAGGGGGAGGGTTCATCTACTCCTTTAACGGTCCCCATTCCCTGTTCGTGGATACGATTCGTACCATCCGGGTGCTCATGTTAAGTCACCTGCTTGGGCATGTATACCAGGTGGAGGGGGACGTGAGCATTGATCTTCTGGAAAGGGCTATTCAGCATGCAAAAGCCACTGCAGATTATTCTGTTTATTACGGAACGGGCCGGGACAGATATGATCTGCGGGGACGGACCGCCCACGAAAGTATCTTTAACACCAATGATGGCAGCTACCGCTGTCCAAATGCCCAGCAGGGGTTCAGTGGATATACCACCTGGACAAGAGGTCTGGCCTGGGCAATGTGCGGATTCGCCGAGGAACTGGAACTTGTGGAGAAACTCCCGGCTGCCCTGTGGTTTCCCCATGGCGGGAAAGAGGCTGTTGAAAGCTTTATGCTTGAAGCAGCCAGGGCCACCTGTGATTTTTTTATAGAGCATACTCCTTTGGATGGGGTACCTTACTGGGACACCGGTGCCCCGGCCCTTTATAAAATCGACAATGTGCTGGGAAAAGTGGCCGATCCATTCAATGCATATGAACCGGTTGACAGTTCTGCAGCAGCCATCGGGGCACAGGGACTTCTTCGCCTGGGCATGTACCTGGAGAGAGAGGGACCCCGGGCAGGGTAAAAAGTACTGGCAGGCCGGATTGACAGTGATGCATGCGCTATTGGATGAACCCTATCTGAGTACCGATCCCAACCACCAGGGTATTCTTTTGCATTCCATTTATCATGAACCCAATGGCTGGGATCACAAACCGGTAAAGGGAGTTGCTGCCCATGGTGAATCGGGCATGTGGGGGGATTACCACATGCGGGAGCTGGCTTTGTATTTGACAAGAATAGTTAAGAGTGAACCCTATTACACCTTTTTCGGCTGCCTGGATCCCGGCCTGATCAAATCAAAATATGATGGCATCGGAGATTAAAAACCTGGAGAAATTGTGTATTCACACAATTACCACCAAACCCCTGAAGTTTGGTGTTGCCTGTGAAAAATATGCAGCCCTGGGTATAAAGGGAATCTCCATATGGAGGGATGCGGTGGATGGATTGGACCACAGGAGTGTGGTCAGCCGTTTGAAAGAACACGATCTGACTCCGGTCTCTTATGTAAGGGGAGGTTTCTTTCCGGCCATCGAAAAGCGCAAGCGGGATTCGGCCATTGAAGATAATATTTTAATGTTGCAGGAAGCAGCAGAAATGGAGATCCCCATGCTGGTGCTGGTTGGCGGGGCAGAACCCCGGCAATCGCTTCAGCAATCGAGAGATCAGATCAGGCAGGGGATTGAAACCATCCTGCCAAAGGCCAGGGAGCTGAATGTTAAACTGGCCATCGAACCCCTGCACCCCATTTATGCTGATACGCGTTCAGCGGTTACTTCGCTGGAACAGGCCAATGAAATAGCCGAGTATTTTGGGGATGATTTCCTGGGGATAGCTGTGGATGTGTACCACCTTTGGTTTGATGGTGACCTGGAGAACCAGATTAGAAGATGCGGATCAAACAACAACATATTTGCATACCATATTTGTGACTGGAATGTACCCACTGTGGATATGCTTCTGGACAGAGGACTGATGGGGGAGGGCTGTATCCCCCTGAAACAGATCCGGGGGTGGGTGGAAGAGGCCGGATTCAAAGGATTTCATGAAGTGGAGATCTTTTCCACCAGGTTCTGGGAGGGTAATCAGGATCTTTTCCTGGATAGAATTGTAAATGCCTATCGGCAAAATAGTTAAAAACATCAGAAATGAAGGTACACAGGGTAGGAATTATCATGAACGGCGTCACCGGCCGGATGGGGAAGAACCAGCACCTGATGCGTTCCATTGCTGCGATCATCAAACAGGGAGGGGTAAAGATCTCGGAAAGTGAATACATTATGCCCGACCCTATCCTGGTGGGAAGAAACGAAGCCAGGCTGAAGGCCCTGTGCGAACTGTCGGGGGTTGAAAAATACACCACCGACCTGGCGGGTGTCATTACCGACCCTGCCTATGAGATATATTTTGATGCGCAGGTAACCGGAAGGAGGTCAGAGTCTGTCAAACTTGCTGCATCCAATGGGAAACATGTCTATTGCGAAAAGCCTACCGCCTCTGATTTTAAAACTGCCTATGAGCTTTATGAATTTTGCGAAAGGGCTGGAGTGAAGCATGGTGTGGTTCAGGATAAGCTTTGGCTACCCGGCATGGTGAAGCTGAAACGGTTGATACAAAAGGGCTTTTTCGGGAAGATACTGTCGGTACGGGGAGAGTTTGGATACTGGGTTTTTGAGGGTGATACAGTTCCGGCGCAGCGACCCTCGTGGAATTACAGGAAGGAGGATGATGGCGGAATTATTGTGGATATGCTGTGCCACTGGAGGTATGTGCTGGACAATATATTCGGAAAGGTGAAAGCGGTGTCGTGCCTGGGAGCCACCCATATCAAAGAGAGGGTGGATGAGCAGGGCAATGCTTACAGGTGCACGGCCGACGATGCTGCGTATGCCACCTTTCAACTGGAGGATGGGATTGTGGCGCATTTCAATTCTTCCTGGTGCGTACGGGTGAGACGGGACGATTTACTGACCATCCAGGTGGATGGTACCCTGGGTTCAGCTGTGGCCGGATTAAGGGAGTGCTACACCCAGCACTATGGCAATACGCCCAAGCCGGTCTGGAATCCCGATATTGAGCAATCCATTCCATTCTTTGAAGGCTGGTCAAGGGTCCCTGAGCAGGAGCTATTTGAAAATGCATTCAAAGTACAGTGGGAACTGTTCCTGAGGCATGTGGTGAAAGATGAACCTTTCCCCTGGGATCTGAAGGAGGGGGCAAAAGGGGTTCAGCTGGCAGAGAAAGGACTTGAAAGCTGGGCCAAAAAAGCATGGGTGGACCTGCCTGAAATTTAGTGAATGAGATAAGATGAAACAAACTGCTTTAATTACAGGAGGGTCGAGGGGAATAGGCCTTGGGATAGCCAGGGAGCTTGCCAAAGAGGGAATTCATCTGGCCCTAAATGGAGTCCGACCCCAGGAGCAGGTCGCTGATGTCCTGGATCAGCTCAGGGGAGAGGGTATTCAGGTGATCTATTGCCAGGGAGACATCAGTCAGAAAGCGCACCGGGAATCGATCCTGGAGAAGATCCGCAGGGAGATGGGACAGCTCAATTTCCTGGTCAACAACGCGGGCGTTGCCCCGAAACAGCGGAACGACATCCTGGAAGCCAGCGAGGAGAGTTTTGAGTATGTGATGAGAACCAACCTGCAGGGGCCCTACTTCCTGAGCCAGGCTGTAGCCAACTGGTTGGTGGAACAGAAAAAGGCAGATTCGGTTTTCTTTGGGTCGATAATCAACATCTCCTCCATTTCAGCGACTGTGGCCTCTGTAAACCGGGGAGAGTACTGTATCAGCAAAGCCGGTATGGGTATGATGACCAAACTTTTTGCAGTACGGCTGGGTGAATACGATATCCCGGTCTATGAAGTGCGGCCCGGTGTGATTGAGACCGATATGACGGCAGGGGTCAAAGCGAAATATGATAAGCTTTTGGCAGAGGGACTGAGCGTTCAGCCCCGTTGGGGGCAACCTTCCGATATCGGGAAAATCGTATTAGCCCTGGTAAAGGGACTTTTACCTTACTCCACAGGAGAAGTGATCATGGCCGACGGCGGATTAACAATTCCACGATTATGAATAGAAAAAAGAGGTACTGGAACATTTGCATGATCCTGGTTGTTGTGCTGAGTGTTGCAGCCTATACACCATTGATGATCCCTCACGGGATTTATAAACCAATGATCCTGGGAATACCCTATTCTCTATGGGCAAGTTTTCTAATCACGGTTGCGCTCGTGGTGATCACCTATATTGGGGGAAAGGTGCACCCGGGAAGCGATGATGAGGAGGGAAAATCATGAAAACCTGGCTCTATATTTTCTTTGGCATCTTCTTTGCTTTACTTGCTTTTGCCTCCTGGAAATCTTACCGGCGCAACCGTTCTGCTGAAGAGTTTATGCTTGCAGGAAAGAGCATTGGTCCCATCCTTGGCTTTTTAACTTTCTCTGCAGCATTGTTCAGCGCCTTTACCTTTTTGGGAATGCCCGATTTCTTCCGGAACCATGGTATTGGTGCCTGGATATTCCTGGCCTTTTCAGACGGGGTCATGGTCTTTTTTATTCTCTGGTTTGGTTACCTGCTCAGGAAAAAAGCCAAGGAGCACAATTTCCAGGGTGTTGCCGGTTTGATGGTCTCCTCTTATGAAACAAGATGGGCGGGTGCGGCCATGTTTACAAGTGCCTTTATTTTCCTGATCCCCTATGTAGCCATCCAGATCCGGGGGATCTCTATTTTCCTCGAAGCCGTCTTTCCCGGCATGTTGCCCTCATGGGCCTGGTCACTGATCATGGTGGTGATCATGCTGGTGTACGCTGAAATAGGCGGACTGAAAGCTATAGTTTACTCCGATGCCATACAGGGACTCATTCTGCTTATGGTTATATGGCTGATCGGGGGATCCTGCATTGCAGCCTTTGGAAGTGTTCCCGATCTTTTTAAGGCTGTTGAACAGGTAAATGCTGAACTGTTATCCACTCCGGGTCCCAACGGCCTGTTTTCCTGGCAATTCCTTCTGGGATCAATGATTGCCGTGGTGATGATTCCGGTCACACAACCCCAGCTTACGACAAGGCTGGTGGTAATCAAGGACCTGGCATCCATGAAAAAGATGGCCTTTGGAGTAGGTATCTTTGCGATCCTGGTGATTATGCCCACTATTTTTATCGGTATGTATGGCGCGGTAAAGTATACAGGAGTCCCTGCCTCCGAATTTTTATCCCAGGCCCTTCTGTTCGACCAGGCTGCTCCTGTGGCTGCACTAGCCGTCGTTGGTCTGTTTGCAGCCTGTCTCTCCACCACCAATGCACAGATTTTTGCCCTGGGCAATGAACTGCGTTCATTGCTCCCTGGTGAAGAGAAGAGAGCAATGCGTATCACCCGCATTTCCTTGTTTTTCTTTGCAGCTGTGGTGATGGTCTTCTCTACCCTCATGAGCGATCAGCTGGCCCTGCTGGCCCGTGTCAGTTTTACGGGTACGGCCATGATGGCTCCCATTGTACTGATGGCGGTAATTAAAAAGAGAAAGCCTGCAAAAGAGGTAATTCTGATCTCCTTCTTAGCCCTGATCATCTATTTGTTGTCCCTGGCAGGTGTGGTTCCTGATCACATTGGCGCCCTGAACCTCGATCTCACTCTTTTCCTCTTCCTGGCTGTTTCAGTGATCACATTGTCGCTGATCAGGAAAACACTATAATTCCGAGTAATCTGCCGGATGCAAAAGAATTTTTTCAATTTCGGAAACATTGTTTTGATATCGCTCATCTGACTTGAGTTTTTCCCAGTCAGGTGAGTTCTGGAAAGCTTTCCAGTGTTCCTCCTGTGATGCTTTATCCTTAAAAGTCGTCAGATACATCAGGTTTGGCATCGCAGAACCGGAAATGACCTCTCCGAAAAATACAGGTTGAAATCCAAGTTCCATGAAAATTTTGGTTTCGCCACCTTCATTAAACATCTCCACCTTGTTTCTAAAAAGTTTTTCGGTGGCTCCCTGGTAACTTCTGAGTTCATAAATCTGTTCGGACCAGGCAGTGGCATGTGTTGGGATTCCATATTGGGGCATTGTTGAAAATGCCCTTAAAAGGATGCTCTCCATTCTTAAATAGGGTGGATGGTCAAAGGCAGCATTGATATAATCAGAACCCTTTTTCAGAAATTCCCCGTCCTTATTTAATAAGGCTCCGAGTTGTTCGAACTGTCCAATGGATTCGAAAGGGATCAGGACATAGATCAATTTGCCGGCCATCTCCTCCTCTTCCACCGGAGAGAAGACTCCTACATTTTTGATCCCCGTGCGGTGCAATGCAGGGATATATGAATCCTTCAGAAAATTGTGCACTTGCTTTTCCTGCTGTTCATCCCCGATGCTGTAAATTTTCAATTGATAAATATCCCCTGTTTGGGAAAATGAAATCCCTTCGGCCAGAACCGAAAAGGCAAGCATGAGAAAAATTCTTTGTAAATGCGTTTTCATAGATAAATTGATTTAGTAAATATATGGTTGTCCTTTAGTCCGGTACCGTCTTTTCGGCCACCTCCTGCGAGACAAACGATTCAATAAGATGGATGTCCGCCTTGATCAGGTGTACAACATGCAGGAGCAGGCTCTTCGTTTCCACAAGCATCTCCATGTAGGTCACACTCTCTTTGCTGCCTTTGTGGGTTTTCTTGAGAATCTTGACCCGGCTGAGAAAAATTTCATTGGCAAGGCTGATCATTTCATCACGTCGCCTGACCAGCTCACCTAAATTCTCAAAGTTCCTGTTTTTCAGAAGCGCGATGGCAAAATTGAAAAATTCACGGATACGGGCATTGAAATCCTTTAAGGCAGCAGTCTGATTTTTATCCAGCGGATGATTGTTGTCCAGGTGGTAAAATGCAGGCTGTATAATATGTTGCAGTGCGTTACCCATCTCCTTCATGTAGGCCACCACATGGGCATAATGGTGCCCGCAAACAACCTCCGTCTCCTTGAATTTCTTTAGGGTATTTGGCACATTTTCGCGAATTTCGTTGATCTCCTGGTTCAGGCGCTTTGATTGTTTTCTGAGTTTTTTCAGTTCCTTGTGGTTCTCCTTGAAGAAGTTGGAGTAGGTGAGATAGAGCATTTCTGATACCTTGATGATTGAGTTTTTTACCTCATCCTCACATGAACTGAGTACTTCAAAGGATGCATTCATCATTTCGCTCTCCATTTTCTTCTGTTTTTCACTCCTTTTTTTGTGGAAGGCATGGGTTCTCAACAAAATATAAATGGAAAGAGCCAGGAGGATAAGAATGACCGGCATTTTCCCGAAAAAAATGAGCGAAGCAAGGAGAAAGGAGGCGATAGAGGCAATGAAGGCTGTGAAGAACCAACCGCCGATCACAGTTAACACCCCGGTAATCCGGTAAACGGCACTTTCCCGTCCCCATGCACCATCGGCCAGGGAGGATCCCATGGCCACCATGAATGTTACGTATGTGGTGGAAAGAGGAAGGATAAGGGATGTACCGATGGCTATAAGAATACTGGCCACTACCAGGTTGACCGAGGCACGGACCAGGTCGAATGCAAGCTTCTCCTGCGGTTCCCCACCTGCTCTCTCCTCATCAAACCTGCGGGCAATAAACCTTGATACTACACCCGGAGTGATTTTACCTATCCCATTGCTGAATTCTATGGTTCGGCGGACCATAAACCTGCCCAGGGAGGAGGAGTCGAATCTTTCAGAACCTTCACCCTGCCGGCTTAGATCAATGGTGGTGGCAGTGACCGACCTGGATTTTTTTGAAAAGCGAAGGGTTAGCACCATGATGATTCCTGATGCAATGAGGAAATACAGGGGTGTATTTACCGGCTCACGGAGTGCTGACATCAGGAGTTCCCCGGGATCGGAAGATCCTGAAGCCATAAAGACTTTGAAAGATTCAAATCCGGCCAACGGAACACCAATGAAATTCACCAGGTCGTTCCCTGCAAAGGCCATGGCCAGTGCAAAAGTACCGACCAGTACAATTATTTTCAGGATGTTGACCCGGGTAAACATGACCAGGATCTGGAAAAGGATGCTCCAGCCGGCAAAACTGATCAGCAGGATCCGGACAGTGTGGGAATTAATGAAATCCAGCATCTCATGGGTGACCAATGTTGAGCCCCTGGCTCCCTTGATCAGAAGGAAATAAAGAATGGTGGTGATGGCAAAACCACCCCAGAGTCCTGTCCAGTATCTGGAGGTGTCTTTCAGATTAAATGAAAATGCCAGCCTCACGATCCATTGAACGATCATTCCCATATTGAAGGCGATGACCACCGAGAGGAATATTCCCACGACAATCATTACCGAACTCTCAATATTAATGTAGGTGCCTACATGATCTATGGGCACATCGGTACTGGCTATTTTGTAGATGGAAACAGCCACCGCAGCCCCCAGAATTGCAAACACGACGGAAACCGTGGTGGAGGTGGGTAGTCCCACTGTATTAAAGAAGTCAAGCAGCAGAATATTGGTCAGCATGACCGCAAGGAAAATGACCATGATCTCGGAGAAAGCAAAAAATTCCGGGTTAAAGATCCCCTTCCTGGCCACCTCCATCATGCCGTTGGAAAAAACAGCACCCACCATTACCCCGAGACCCGCAACTGCAAGAATCACCCGGAATGGTGCAGCTTTTGACCCTATGGCTGAATTCAGGAAATTGACAGCATCATTGCTTACACCAATAACCAGAATGGAGATGGTCAGCAAAAACAGGACTCCAACAATGATGAAGTAATAGGCTTCCATGCAGTATTAAAAAAATGTTAAGATAATGTAAATTGAATAAATTTCTATTTTTGACAATGGATCAAAAGTCATTACGGATATTATTGACCGGGTTCACCGGCCTTTACATGACCCTTGCCTTTCTGTACATCACCTTTGTGGTCAGGCCGGTTCTCTATTTCCACCATGTTCAGCCTCCTTTTTTGCTGACTTCCGATTTTCTGATCAGCCATCTCAAATCTCCGGGAGGGTTTTCCCAGTGGATTGCCCTTGTATTGATGCAGTCGTTTCATTCGAAGGTTTTGGGACCCTTGATTTTTTTCGGGCTGGCACTGGTTATCTGGGTAGTGACGCGCCGATTGATGAACGGCATGTACCGCAGTCTGTCAAACGGACTGCTGGCATTACTCCCCTTTACCTTTAGCATTGTGCTGGTCAACAATTACAACTTCCCCTTCTCTGTGATCATATCCCAGGTGTTCGTAATCCTTGCCCTGTGGCCGCTCTCGGCCCCATGGAAGACGCTTACCGGTAGGTTGCTTTGCTTCACGGCGGAGGCTGTACTGATCTGGTATATTTCGGGAAGCGGGTTCCTGCTTCTCTTTTCCATCATGGCACTCTTTTTTACCATCAAACGGGGAGACCGGAAAAGCTTGCTTAGTCTGGTCTGGGTTTCAGGATCTGCTTTCCTGATCCCGATCCTGGTGGAGGGCGAATACCTGTGGTTTTTCCCTGAGAAACCCTATTTCATGGCGTATGAATCTTCGGCAGCTTTTTTCATCTTTATTTTCTCTGTTCCCCTGTTATTAATGGTTGCATCCGTTGTGTCGCTTTTACAGGAAAGGGGGAAGCTTTTGCTTTTACCTGGAAAGCTTTCGGCAAAGGTTCGTTCTGAAATATCGCTGGCCCTGGCATTTGTGCTCCTCCCTGGAATGGCCCTTTTTGCTCACCTGGTCACTTTCCGCCCGGATGCAAAAAAAATAGTGGCCAGCGACTATTACTGTTACCACCATGATGCCATGCGGACGGCAAGGGCGGCGACGACCCTGGAAAACTACAGTTTCTCAGCCAATGTAAACTATAACCTGGCCATCACGCGAAACGGGACACTCACCAGGGACTTCTTTAAATTCTTCCAGATCTCGGGAACCGATGCCCTCTATCCGGATGTGGATTTCTCTCCCGAGATGCTTCTTATCGCAGCGGATTTTTACTACGAACTGGGGTATATCAGCGAGGCCAGGCACCAGGCTTACGAGGCCCTGGTATTTTATCCATACAGTCCAAGGGCACTGCAACTCCTGGTTAAGGTTCACCTGGTTACCGGTGAGTATAAAGCAGCCGAGAGGTGCCTGAGAATTCTGGATTTGGGCCTGGTGAGCCGGGAGGCTGTAAAAGAATACCTGCCTTACATCGGGGATACTACACGGATACGATCCAATGTAGAGATGATGGAAAAGAGGAGCTTTATACCTGCGGAAATGGAGCTGAGCCCCTATATTGACCAGCGTTTCAGGGATCTGCTCGAGGCAAACAGGGGAAACAAACTGGCTTATGAGTATCTGATGCTCTACTACCTGCTGGATGGACAATTGGATCCTTTTATGGAGTTGTACACAGAGGTGGGGAGCTATTTTGATGAGCCGGTTGGAATTTATGAGGAGGCGATCCTGATGTATGGAATGATGAACCGGTCAGATCTCCTTTCCCGGTATCAGATCAGTCAGGCCACCCTCGACCGTTTCAGTGATTTCGGCCGCACTCAGAAGAAGTATGAGGGAGACCGGACCATGGCACGGAATGTCCTCTACCGGGAAATGGGCCAGAGCTACATGTACTACCTTGGGTACCTCTATCCCCGTATTGTTAAACCTGAAATGACAAAGGATGATGATGATGAGGCTCCCCTGTAAATATCCAAGTGTTCTTCTGGTACCCCTGGCTGTAGCCCTTGCATGCATGACCATGGCCTGCGGAAGGAACCCTGAAGATGCCATGGAAACTGAAACCCGGGCCGCCATCTTCCCGGAATATTATGATCTGACCATTCCTCCCAATATTGCACCACTCAATTTTGTGATCGGTGAACCGGGTACCAGGTTCCGTGTTGAATTCCGTGCCGGAGATAGTGAACCCATTGTGATCCGGCAGCGTTCATCGACCATAAAAATCCCTGCAGACGATTGGCAAAAACTGATCTTCACACATGCCGGGGAAATGCTCAGGGTGGATATATTGTCGTATAACGACGGAGTGTGGTATAAATTTAACAGCATCCATCATTTTATTGCACCGGAATCCATCGATCCATGGCTGGTTTACAGGCTGGTCCATGCGGTTTACCTCAAGTGGAGTGACATGGGGATCTACCAGCGCAACCTGACCAATTTTGATGAGATTCCTGTTATCGGGAACTCCTCAACCGGGCACGGTTGTATGAACTGTCACTCTTTTGCCAACAACGACCCTTCGAAAATGCTGATCCATTTTCGGATCGTCCATCCGGGAACAATACTCTGGAATGATGGGAAACTCTCAAAGGTCGATACCCGAACGCCCGATGCACTTTCAGCCGGCATCTATCCGGCCTGGCACCCGGACGGAAGGCACATCGCATTCTCGACAGGTCAGATCAGTCCCCACCTGACCACACGTTTAAACAAGGCAGTGGATGTCGCCGACAGGAAATCAGACCTGGTGGTGTATGATCTGGAAAGCAATACAGTATCCACTTCACCGGTGGTTTCAACCGGGCGCCGGGAAAATATGCCGGTCTGGTCACCCGACGGAAGATCTCTCTACTATCTCAGTGCGCCTGAAGCCACTGAGGGCGATGATGAAAGCCTCCTGCACTCAAGGTACAGTCTCATGTGTGTGCCATACAGCGTAAATCTCAATAAATGGGGTGATCCGGTGATGGTTCTCAATGCCGACTCCACGGGCATGAGCATCTCCATGCCCTCCATATCTCCCGATGGCAGGTATATGATCTGCTCCATGTCTGACTATGGATATTTCACCATTTTTCACAGGGAGAGCGATCTCTATTGTATCGATCTCGAAACCAGGCGTTATAAAAAGCTTGAACTGAACAGCGGGAGTGCCGAAAGTTTCTCTTCATGGTCATCCAATGGCCGTTGGCTTGTCTTTAGCAGCAAGCGGATGGATGATGTGTTTTCCCGGACCTTTATCGCCTATTTTGATAAAGACGGGGTGGCACACCAACCTTTTGTGCTGCCGCAAAAAGACCCTCAGATGTACTACTACCTGCTGGCCAATTATAACCTTCCAAAACTGATCAAAGCAAAAATTGAACTTTCTCCCCGTCAGATAAGGGAAATGGTCGTGGAAAAACCGGTCCCGGTGAAACCGGGCCACTGACAGATCATATTAATAACCGATCACAGATACGTTCATTTCGTGATAGGGACGCCACAGCACCGGGATGTTCAAATCCTGCAGTTGTTTCAGGTAGGAGGCAATTGTATCGACCCTCTCTGTCCATTTGCGATGAATATCCGTTCCCGGTGTGATAAGATCCTTCCACTCCTTGTCGCTCATTTCGCCCTGTGTACTTGTCTCCCAAATAAACGGAGGATCATCCTGGGGCCGGCCGGTGTGCTACATCAATGTGACGATGTAGCCGTCCCGGTGCCTCTGAGCGGCTTCCCTGACAATTTCTTCCGGGTTCCCCCGGGTGTAATAATTTCCAAAGTCACTCCCCCATACAGCGGGGGAGCTGCCGGTAAGATCCTCCACATATTTGTGCCACTGATCCAGATCTCTGCTGCCATTGTGGTGACCGGATAGAATCTTCCTACCCTGGATGGAATAGAGAAAATCGAGCAGTGCTTTTGCTTCGGGTGTGGCGTTTTTGTTGACCGGTTCAATGCTTTGCTGACAGGAAACCCGGGTCGCAATCAAAATGCTGATGAGCGCAAGTGGAATAATTATTTCATTTTTTCGAAAACCAGCAGACGAAGATCCATCACAGTCCGGCCCGGTACCTCCAGTGCCCGGATGGTCAATGTTCCCGGGCCCTGGTCGAGGTGCATGATGCCCAGGTTCAGTGGTTTGAAATCCTTCACATAGGATTCCCCACGCTGACCGGTCCGGTCGTTTTCCATCCCCCTCAGGGGTGGGTCAAAGGGTACATCAATTTTACCTTTGAGCTTGCGATCACCCAGGGTCAGGAGAAAAGAGGCTCCTTCATCTCCGACAGGACAGGTATAGTAAAGTGTTACCTGGAATTTCCCCTCCTCAAGGACCTCAACATCCCAGGTAATGCTGTCATCCGGAGTGATCCAGTTTGTGAAAAAGGAGCAGTTGGGATATTGGTTCGAACGGCTGATATTTCCATGGGCGACCCCGTCGCGGGCCGGCATATGGGTAAAGGTTGCCTGGGGGCACCCGATGGTAAATGCCCGCACATCCTCCCCGGGTAGTTCCGCCGCCACCTCATTTAAATAGGTAGCCTTCGCTTCCAGATGGGCTTTGTAAATATCCGGAAACTGTTTTGCCACATCGACCTTCTGACCCCTGTCATTTTCGATATCGTAGAGGGCCCCTTCAGAGTCGAGCCGGAATTTCTGACTTCGCACACTGATCTTTTCATTCCACTGGTTGAAAATGTACCTTTCACCCCATGGCGGGTCCTTTTCCAGCAAAAGCGGTTTCAGGCTTACTCCGTCCAGGGGTTTTTCTAGCTGGAGATCAATCCCGGCCAGAGAAGTTAATGTGGGCAGCAGGTCGATCACCGATGCAACCTGCTCAACCACCACTCCCCCTTCAATCCTGGCCGGCCATTTCACAAACAGGGGGGAACGGACCCCACCTTCATCGGTGGACCCCTTGCGCCCCTTCATGCCGCCATTCCATCGCCAGCTGTTGGGACCGTTGTCACTGAAGTAGATCACAATGGTGTTCTCCTCAAGGCCCAGTTCCTCCAGCTTATTTATCACGCGTCCCACGTTCCAGTCGATGTTCTCACACATGGCCCATGCTGTTTTTGTGAAAACGGGATCCTCCTCATCGGGATTGCCGGCACGCATTCCGGGTTCCATAGTTTTCAAACTTTGCAAACCACCGGTCGGGAACCTGCATGGGACTGTGGGGGGTGTTATAGGGCAGATAGAGCAGGAATGGTTGGTTCCTGTGGGTCTCGATAAATTGGATGCCATGGTTTGTAAGATCATCCGCCAGGAACCCCTCGCCCTGGACCACTGCTCCATTGTGTTCCAGCACCGGGCTGAAGTAATCCCCCCAGTGACCCGAACAGAATCCGTAAAAATCATCAAACCCACGCGAGTTAGGGTGGTAGGGTGGCTGCATCCCGTTATGCCATTTACCGTATGCAGCAGTCACATATCCAGCCTGCTTAAATATTTGTGCCAGGGTGGTTTCATCCAGGTCGAGCCTTTCGCCCCCGGAAGAGGTGCTGTATACGCCCCCCCGCTGATGATACCTGCCGGTTAAAAGCTCTGCCCTTGTGGGAGAGCAGACCGCCTCCACGTAAAAATTACTGAAGAGGGCACCCTCAACCGCCAGGCTATGGATATGGGGTGTTTCGATGTTCCTGTTCCCCGTTGTACTAAAATCACCCCAACCCTGGTCGTCGGACAAAATGATCACGATGTTGGGTTTCTGATGATCCCCGGGGGCAGCAGGCTGGCAGCCCATGACCACACCAAGAAGAACGATCGTGATAGATTTGCTGAATTGCGTTGGGTTCATTATTCTCATGATCTTTCTCCTTGGTTCAGGACATCCCGGCTCATTTCCATGATAGATTTCCAGGCCTTATTTCCAGTCAGTTCTCCCGAATTTAACAGTGATGGAAGTCCGGCTGTTGACTTATTTGACCGTTTGAGCCATCTTTACCCAATCAGGAATTGCAATTTAAGAAATCCTTTTATTTTTTTTATTCCGGCAGGAATATTGAAAATATCAGATTAAGAACACTTTACATTTAGCACAAAAAAAACGGAAAAAGAAAAAAGAGGATTTTGAATTTATAGTTTAAGAAAATAAATTAACTTTATGCAACTGATTGCATTGTAAAGATGCATAACTTGCCAATCTAAACTAAACTAACTAAACGAACCTGAACTACTATGAACAACTTTACCAGAAAGCTAACGCTCTTTGTTTTATTGTTTGCTCTTATTCCTGGTGTGCTCTTTGCATCGGGAACCATTAAAGGGGTGGTAAAAGATGCCCAAACAGGAGATCCTTTGCCCGGTGCCAACGTTATCATTAAAACCATCTATCACGGGACCTCCACCGACCTTGGCGGATCTTTCATTCTAACCGCTGTGCCGGATGGTCAGCAGATTGTGACCATCAGTTACCTGGGATATGTGGAACAGGAGATGACCTTGGATATTACCGATGGTGAAACCGAGACCATTGAGGTCGCTCTTCAGGTACTGACCATCCAGGGAGAGGAGGTTGTGATCACTGCCCAGGCCTACGGGCAGCGTGCGGCCATCAACCAGCAGATGGCTGCCAATACGGTGACAAACGTTGTGTCTTCGGAAAAAATCGCAGAGTTACCCGATGCCAATGCTGCCGAAGCACTTGGACGTCTGCCCGGTGTTTCACTTAAAAGAGGATCGGGGGAAGCCAACCAGGTGGTAATCCGGGGATTATCCCCAAAATACAACAATGTGACCATCGAGGGTGTAAAGATGGCCTCCACCAGTGATTTTGACCGAAGTGTGGACCTTAGCCTGGTTCAGAGTGAAATGCTTTCGGGCATTGAAGTATCCAAATCGCTTCGTCCCGACATGGATGCAGATGCACTTGGAGGCACTGTCAACCTTCGCCTGCAGGAGGCTCCCATGACCAGGAAGATCAACCTTGCCGCAGAAGGAGGTTATGCCCACCTGGGAAATGAGTTTGCCAATTATAAGTTTACCGGTGGTTATAGTGACCGGTTTTTCGATAAGAAATTCGGGGTGAGCATAAGGCTCGCCACCGAACAAAAGCAATTACCATCCCACCGTTTTTCTGCCGGGTACTCGGGTGCCTATAACGACTTTGTACTGGATGAGAAGCAATGAGGTGGTGGACACCGTCCTTCTCACAAGAACACAAAACATCTCACTTGTCGACCAGACACAGACGCGTCACCGGACCAACGGGAGCCTGATCCTGGATTATCATAACGACTGGTGGGAGGTGAAATTCTTTAACCTGGTCAGTATTAAGAATGACGATGTGCTTACAAGGACCAACGGACGTGAATTTCTTACCCAGACCATGGCCGCCAGCTACACCCAGAATGTGAATGAAGCTTTCTGGAAAACCATGACACGAACCCACTCACTGCAGAATACCTTCCGGTTCGGAGCTTCCAAAGTGGACCTGGCGCTCTCCACCACCTATTCCGATGTGAATATGGAAAACCAGAGTTTTCCGTTCGTCGAGGATTCCAGGTTGAATATTGATCAGGATTGGCTGATTTACAGGGATCCCCAGGAGGTTTTTGAATCTATCGGAGGGTTTGACTCCCTGAGTATCGCCGATACCTATTTACAGGAGATTCAAAGGAGTTCACAGCAACTGATTGATGAAAGCTACGATGCCAGGCTCGACTACGAATTGGCTTTCAATATTGCGGGTAGTGTTTCCGGAAAACTGAAGCTGGGTGGAAAATTTCACCAGCTGACCCGGACCAGTAATGGTATTGCGAGCTACTATGATCTTCAATGGGGGGGGTCTGTGGCCAGGCGACAGAGATTACTGCAGGTCTTCCCGTGGGTGGAAACCGACCTTGGAGTACAGCGCGGGATCAACGCTGAGAATTTTGTGGATCCCGGCTACGATCCCGGCAAATTCCTCAATGGACGATATGACCTCACATGGGGGGGAGATATCGACCTGCTCACCGATATGCAGGCCACGTTGCTCGATTCGGCAGGAGACTCTTATTATGTAAGGGGGCTTGAGGATTACCAGAGGGATTACGAGGCCACGGAAAGATTGATGGCCGGATATACAATGGTCGAACTGAATATCGGAAGCAGACTGATGATTCTTCCGGGCGTCAGGTATGAGCAGGAGGAAACGGAATATTTTGCATACCACATCACACAGGCCAACAATGTGGTGGGTATTCAACCCAATCCCGATTCTATAACCACCCTTCGGAAAAATCAACAGTGGTTTCCATCGGTAAACCTGAAGTTCAAGGCAACCGATTTTCTCAGCATCCAGGCGGCAGCTTATAAAAGTACCTCCCGGCCCAGTTTCCGCCAGATCTCACCCCTGGTTATCTACCCGCAAACAGGTCAGGATATCACATCCAACAATCCATGGCTTGAACCCTCAAGCGCCTGGAACTATGACCTGGGTGTTTCGATCATGAAACCCAAGGTGGGATTGTTTACAATCTATGGATTTTACAAGGAGATCAGCGACCTGATCTTCGTGATGAACGGTTACAAACCCAGCAAAAAAGGATTGATTGTGGGCGGACCGGATGACCTGGATGATCGCATCCTTGGTGCCGAGTATTATGATGAGCGCTATCTTCAAATGGAAGGCACAACCAACCTGCCCTTCAATAACCCGGAGAAGGCACAGGTGTTTGGACTTGAGATTTCATGGCAGACCAACTTCTGGTACCTGCCGGGGCTGCTCAAGGGGCTTGTCCTGGATGTGAACTATACCATCATGAAAACCCAGACCAAGTATCCCTATTTCGAATCTGTGGTAGTGGGTATGGATTCCTCAGGATTTATTCCCGTTCCCATCTACGGACAGGAGTACAACACCCGTACGGGGCCCATGGAAGACCAGCCCGCTTCAATTCTTAATGTAATCCTGGGATGGGACTACAAGGGATTCAGCGCAAGGGTCTCCTACCGGTACCAGAGCCATACCGTGGAGAGCCTGGATGCCCGCTACTCGATCTTCGACAGTTATTATGACACATTCTCACTGTGGGATCTGATGCTGAAGCAGCAGATTACGAAGAATATATCCTGCTATGCAAACCTGACTAACATCGGGAACCATGTGGACGACTACTACTTTGGCGAACAACCGGGTCATCCGGCATTGCCTACCAACAGCCAGTTCTACGGATTCCGCGCACAGCTGGGTGTAAAGATTGATCTGTAAAAAAAGGAGGTATCTATCGATATATTAATCATTGTTATTTATTAATCAAAACTGAAAAACATGAAAATCAGAACTTTACTATTTGGAGTTGCAAGTTTGTTCATTACTGCAGCCCTTTCTGCCCAGGACGTCAAGGTCCTTGAAGGCGGAGCTGCCAATGGCGGTATCATTGAAACCACCATCAACGCTGAGGCTATAGGCGGGGTGAACAAGATTTATGAATTGAAAAGAGGGCAGTTTTACCTGATGCATGCTCCCATCAATGTGGACAATACGGGTGGAACCCTTACCATCAGGGCTGAGGCAGGTGACGGTCCAAAACCGGTCATAATCCGTCTTCCGCTGAATGAGGTGGCTGTTGGAGCCAACGTCATCAAAGGAAGTTTTACCCTGCAGGGTGTTCAGCTTCACTGGAGGCAGACCGATGGCGGCGATGGCGGCGCTTATTGGAATCTTTTTTCCATCAGTGAAAACAACAGCAGGCTGGTTGTGGAGGATTGTATGTTCGAAATGGGTTACGGTGTACTATTTAATACCGACGGTGTGGAAAACGGACAGGTTTCCATTTTCAGGAACAACTATTTCCGTGATTTCCATGATGGCGGACAGTGGTGGGCCGGTAGGGTTATCAACTGCAAAGTACCTGTGGATACCCTGATCTACGAAAACAACACCTCCACCGGAGCCGGTCTGACTGTCCTTGGACAGGAGTGTATGATGGCTTATGGTTTCATCAACCACAACACGTTTATCAACAACACGAAGTATCCCTTCCTGAACCAGTACTGGAAAGAGTGTTATTACACCAACAACCTCTTCGTCAATGCCAACTGGGTTGGTGAAGACCATGAGAATGTGGCCACAGGCGGACAGGATCCGGATGCATTGCTGCATGGCCTTGTAGGTGTGGATACCATTACCGTTTATCAATGGCTTGATAAGAAGTACCTGAATGCTGACTCAACTGCACTCACAGCAGATATTGATCAGATCTCAGACTATATCTGGTATGCTGCCGATAACGTTTGTGTTTCCAGCAGTACTCTGAATGCCTATTATACAGGAACTCCCAATGACGGGATTACAGGCGCAGCAGCCTCTTACCTGAACTGGGGCGGACTTGGAAACGGGCCATGGACCATTGTCAATGTCCCCGGAATCTTAATGAATGAAAGAACCGAGCAACTGATCGCTGACTGGGATAATATCAAAGCCGAGAACAATATCGCCTATGAGTTTCCTGCAGAGGATATGGGCTTTGGAACCGATCCGTTGCCACAGGCCGCAGCTGATGTTTATATCGACTGGAACCGTTTCAATTGGGGTGTTGCTGGTGTTACCGCTCCGGATCTTCAACCGACCCGTTTTGGTGACTGGGATGCAAATACCATTCCTGGTGTTGAAACTGAAACCTCTAGTGCCGGCGGGATCACCAAGATCTCTGATGTGATCGAGGACTTTTCATATACCAAAAGCCTTCCCTCTCACATAGACGGTAAGCCCATTGGTGCACTGCACTGGGTGGATATGGCCTATGATCCTGCTGCAGCTCTTGCTGCTGTAAAAGCTGCTTATTCCGGAGAACCCGGTGGAATTGGTGACAAGACCGCTGCTTCTTCCAGGTTTGAACTGAAGAACTATCCCAACCCGTTTGCCAACAGTACAACCATCAGTTTCAACCTCAGTGGTGAATCGTATGTTAGCCTGAAGGTTTATGATGTTTCCGGACGCATGGTTGATGAGCTGATCAATGAGAGAATGGGTAATGGTGTTCAAACCGTTGAATTTGCTCCTGATTTTGCCGGTAACAGTACTTACTTCTATAAGCTCACCACCGATTTTGGTTCTGAGACAAGGAAAATGATGTTGCTGAAGTAAGATCATTGAACCTCCTTATTTTGAACAGGGTGGCCTTGGTCACCCTGTTCTTTTTAAAATATAATAGAAAGCGATGAAAAAGATATCCGGGTTTAAAAGGGTTCGTACCGATGGACAACGTCAGGTTATGGCTTTAAAAAAATGGACCCTTCCACTTTTCAGTCTCCTGTCGCTGATATGGGTACTCATCAGGGTGTTGCCAAAGCCGCAGCGTGCCGCCTATCCCTGCATGAAAGTGGCCATCCCCTTTGCCTCGTCACTGCTCATCTACCTCAGTGGCCTTGCCATATCGGTTGTGGTTTTTAAGAAGGCAGTCAGAAAGTTATCCGAATCGAAATATCTTCTGGCCGGAATGCTTCTGTTGGCCGGGGTGGGATTTGGACTTGTTGCAATCATCGGCAATCAGAAGGAGCTCTTTGCATCTGAAAATGAAAGTTACGATTACTTAGATCCCCTGGGGCCCAATGTTCCCATCGGGGAGGCGAAAGGCATCATTCCCGGAAGGGTGGTATGGGTTCACAATCCGGATGCTACCAATGAGAATTGTAAGTCGGAAGTGTACGGTGACGGTTATTTCCTGGACAAAAACTGCAGTCAGGAGCTGGTGGATGAGATGGTGCAGACTGCCATACTCGAAGTAACCGGTGCAGCTACTGAAGCCGAGGCGTGGAATTCCGTTTTTACCTATTTCAATTCAACCCATGGCAGGGGAGAAACCGGTTACAGTGCAGGTGAAAAGATCTATTTCAAAATAAATGCAGTGCACGCATGGAGCACCAACAAGGATCTTTCCATCAGAAATGATGATTCTTACGGTAATGTGGATACCTCCCCCCAGGTCATCCTTGCCGTATTGCGTCAGTTGATAAACAAGGCTGGGGTGCCCGAGGAGGCCATTTACATCGGTGATCCCTATACCCAGGTTTTTAAGCATATTTACGATAAGCTGCATGCCGAATTCCCCAACGTCCATTACCTGTCAAAAGGGGATTATGATAACAGGGACAAGTTGCGAATGACCAATACCGACACCCTCTACTATTCGGACCGGGGGTCGATTCTGGACCTGGACTATGATACTTTCTTTGATTGTGCGGTATATGCAGACTATGTAATGAATGTTCCGGCCATCAAGGGGCATCGTTGGGGCGGCGTTACCTTTTTTGCCAAAAACCATTTTGGTTCGAACACCAGGGACGGAGCATGGCGACTTCATAAGGGATTGCACAGGGAGGATTATGATCTTCCCTTGCGTGATCAGTACAGGCAGTACCGGGTGATGGTCGATTTAATGTCTTACGAAAACCTTGGGGGTAAGACCCTCATTTACATTGGGGATCTGTTGTGGGGAACCTCCTATGAGCATGATCCGCCTGCCAAATTCCGCAGTGCACCCTTCAACAATGACTGGTCCTCCTCCATTCTGATCTCCCTCGACCCGGTGGCAGTCGCATCGGTTGCACTTGATATTCTCCAGGAGGAGTTCAAGGTGGAAGATCTGACCACTACCCCCCCCAGGTATACCTATGTGAGATTCGGGGCGGTTGACGATTACCTGCACCAGGCGGCCTCCAGCGAGTGGTGGCCCGAAGGCATTATCTATGACCCCGAAAATGACGGAACCCCCATTGGCAGCCTGGGTGTACATGAACACTGGAATGATGCGGTAAACAAGCAGTACAGCAGGAACCTGGGATCGGGAGAGGGCATTGAACTCGTCTATAAGCTGACTCAGCAGGATCATACCTCCGTCCTGGAAAAGAGCGTGCAGGATGCAGATTTTCATGCCTGGCTCTCCCCGCAGAACTCTATCCTGAACCTGGAATTCAGCCGGGAAATTAAGGGGACCGTGGTTGTCAGGATCTTTAATAGTTCCGGACAGGTGGTGCAGAGCGGGAGGCTGGAGTCGGTTATGGCCCATTCACCAAACCAGCTTTCGCTGGAGAGACAGGAACCCGGATATTATGTGGTGACCGTTCAGTCGGGCACGCTTCAAATGAGCAGGGCCCTGATGATCAATTGAAACATATGAAAAGAATTTCATCAAACCTGTTGATTGTAACCGTTCTTTTTCTCACTTCATGTGATCCGATGTCCTACAGTGAGTGGGGAATGGAACCCTATACAGGTGTCTTTACCTGGAAGGAGGTCACAAAAAAGGCGCAGTGGAGCAACCGGTCCGATCATGCAGCCGTTGCTTACCAGGGCAAGCTGTGGATATTCGGCGGCTATGACGGCGGCCGCACAAGCGGTGATACCTACATGGAGGATATCTGGAACTCGGCTGATGGAAAGGACTGGAGCCTGGTTACCAAATCGGCACCGTGGAAGGGGAGGCAGGGGCACACGGTTACCGTGTTCAACGATGGTAGTGGCGATGCGCTCTTACCTGGTGGGCGGTTTTGAAGTGGACGAGGAGACCGGTTACAGGCAATATACCAATGATGTGTGGAGATCGGCCGATGGGGTTACCTGGATACAGATTAAACAGAGGAGCTATCCCGTGGAGGATATGAGCCTGGATTTTATGCCCAGGTTCAATCATGCCTGCCTGGCTGCCCGTCATCAGGGTACGGATTACCTTTATATCATTGGTGGTTCCACAATGCTTGAGCAGGCAGACGGGGTCTATTCCACTCACTATTTTCATGATGTGTGGCGTTCGGTGAATGGAATGGATTGGGTCAGACTGGATAACAATGATTTTGGACAACGGAGTGAACACGCTGCATGTGTGGATCCGTCCACCGGCAGGATTTATCTTCAGGGAGGGATCTACAGTTACCAGTTCGATAATGAGGAGCTTCAGAATCAGCCCGGTCCGGATTACTACCACCTGTGGTATTCCGACGACGGAATTGCCTGGGAGACTGAAGATGAGTTTAACCTTGTCAGGGCAGGCCATCCCATGTGTTTTTACAACAACGCGCTTTGGCTGTTTCCAGGAAAGGACAGCAAGCAATATCATCTCCGTTATACAGAAGGGGACCAGTACTACACTTACACCAGGCCGGAAGGGGAGGGTTGGAGCCTCGATTCAGAGGGTTCGGCGTTTAGCGCGCGTCACTCCTATGCAGTGGTTGAATTTGAAGGAAAAATATGGGTGCTGGGTGGTGAGACGGCCAACAATGGACCCAACAACGATGTTTGGAGCGGAATCATCGAACAGTAATGGAACAGAGTTTAAAATAACCGGAAAATGAAAAGAAATCTATTACTGGTCATCACTCTTCTGACCGTGCTCCCCATGACCACGCTCCCGGTAATAGCCCGGGATTCCACATTCTTGATCCCCCTGAAAAGCTGGAATCTGAGGGTGGTGGGGTTTGATCACATCTATCCCACCTACCTGGCCGATCCACTTGGGAACCGGTTTGAGGCTGCTGCATGGTTTATGCAGTATGCCGATTATGACTATACCGATGAGGTGAACCAGGGCGGGAGTTACAGGGGGCACCTGACAATCTATCCGGCCATCCGGATCTCCCTCCTGCAGTTCAGGCCCACCTCAAACCCGAAGCTGGGCATCGAAGGAGAGATGGGAATCATGACCCCATGTCATATGCGGCAGGGAAACAATGACCTGATTGGTCTCGATGGCGTTTACTATTTCGCCATATCGGGGAATCCCACCGAGTGGTTGTTTTTGCGGTTTTCCAAGCACCACATCTGCACCCATATCGGGGATGAATTTCCGGTGCAGACCACCTATTCTGTGACAACCAACAATCCGGTTGCCAAACAGGGGCCGGTACTGGATGATTTCAGGCTGGCAGCTTCGGTAAGACCACTCTGGTTCCTGGCACGTCCCCGGCTCGATTTCCTGATGATTTATGCCGAAATGGGCTATTTTGACCCGGGTAGCGATTTCCTGGGGCTGAGAAAGAACTGGCCTGCTTCGTACGCCTACATGAATTACATGGGCGGGGTGGAACTAGAATACTATTTCAGCGGGAAAAACCGCTGGCTGGGGGGTGTTTTTGCAGCCACAAATGTCAGTTCATACCAGCAAAACGGATTTTCAAAAAATATCAACTTTACTGCCGGTTGGATCCTGCCCCAGGAAAGAGACAAACTGCGTCTCAGGCTTGGATTCCAGTATTACAATGGCCGGAGCCTTGTGAATGAATTCTTCAACCGGAAAGAAAAGTTCATAGGAATGTTCTTTGCTTTTGATGTATAGATCGTTAGCTGTTACTAAGCTCGTAGTCATCCATATTGTTAAACGAGTAGTTGTAGCTGGTGGGTACGATTTCATTGTACTCATCGATGGAGGCATTGGACAGGCAGGCATCAATGATCTTCTTTCCCGTTTGTAACAGATCTTTTTTCATGTATTGCTGCAGCTCCTCCTTGAAAAATTCCATCAGTATTTCGGCGCCCGCATCATACCCTTCAATACCCACCTCATTCTGGTTATATACCTTCAGAAATCGTGAGGGAATCTTCGAACCCTCGATGGTCAGGTAGTTCAGCTCATATCCCAGCAGCGAACAACGGGCCGGCTGGTACTGGTCGGTCCTGAGTTTTGCAACTCCCCGCCGGGTAAGGTACTCCCGCATGAGCAGCTGTGGCTTGAAACCGACTTTCCATACCCCGATGTGCTGGTTGGGAACCAGGGTGTAGGTGGTCCTGGGGGTTTCGATGATCTGTTTAAGCAGCATATTTGCGTGGTTGATCATTTTCCCGGCAGCAAACGGCCAATAGGATCCCACACCCTCACTTCCCATTTTGCCACTCTCAACGATGCTTGGATTGTTGAATCCGCGGGGTGAGACGAGCCTCCACAACCAGGCAAGGGTTGGGGGAAGGATGTGGAATAACCCCAGGATGCCGTAAGTGGGCTCCTCCCTTGAACAGGAGGGAGCACGAAGTCCGAAACTCCGGATATCCACCGATACGGGTTTGTCAACCACATTTTCAACCGAGTTTCTTGGCAACACAATCCGTGGATTGGGACATCTTTTCCCGGGTTCATCCTCAATATGTTCCCAGATCAGGGCCGTGGACAGGGGAGTGGTCTCTATATTCAGAAAGAGAAGCGGACAACATGCATTGATGGTGGCCTTCTCCAGTTTGGGGTCATCTCCGTATCCATTGATACTGTCCACACGAATAAACCATGCATTCTCGGCATCGACGATTCGTAGTTTGCCATCCTTTCGCTGTATGGAAGGGTGGCAGAATGCCATGTCGTCGGCAACCGGGTTGAACGTGCAGAACCGGGGGATGGTAATGAAGCGTTCCTCACCGGTTTCCAGGTTTATTCCCAGTGAGACCCTGCCATCGGGTTCCCGGACAATGTGCTGGTGCATTTCACTCTTTCCGCCCCCACTGGCCCCTTCATGCATGAAGGTGGTGATATTGTCGTAGGGACTGACGGATTGCACGGCCGAACAGTGTGCGGTCACCCATCCCTCCTTTTCGCCCTGTGAAAGGATGACCCCATAGAGACCTTTTTTAGCACTTGGACCCGGATATAAATTGTAGGCATACAGTTCATGCATGTGGGCCGTACGGTTGTGAACCACCACCTGTTTGCCTTTGAAATGTGTATGCCGGAATACCGGGGCAACCAGGATGGAAGACTCAATTTTTGCGCCCTCTTTCAGATTGGCTACCGGAACGATCTCCTGGAGCATGGAGAGACCCAGGGCAAAAAAAGCTGCATTTGAAGGCACAATGGCAATTCCCAGTGAACCAATTCCGACCCTTCCTGCAAAATAGAAAAAGAGAGAGAGCTCCTGCTGCTTCAACCATTCATGTGTTTCATCCTGAAGGGAAGAGAACTCATATCCGTATTTATCCCTGAATCTCTGCTTATCGGTGGGCAGGTCATCTGCAATGACCATCGTACCCGGATCGCGCCTGCGCATATAAGCCTCGGTGTAATTGGCGGAGATACCGTTCTTTACCCTGTGTACAATGGCCTCGGTAAACGGACCTTTTCCGGGTATGTCATAGATTACCTCATATTTGATGTTCTCCTTATTGCCTGTGGCCACTTCGACCAGCTCAGGAGTGGAGTTAAATACGGAAAGTTTTTTGCACCCTTCCAGCACCGATTTCAGGTTCTCCGGCAAAAGGATGCCTTTTTGTCCAAGTTCGATCAGCAGATCTGTCATTCGTTTTATAATTTGATGCAAAAATAGCGAATTCAATTTCACTATTGCGATAGCCCGATGCAACTTTTAACTGATATATTTGTGTTCTGTTTTATATTGAATTGTAATAAACGCACCCCACTGATGAGAACTTCTAAACATTTCCTGCCACTATTCCTGATTTCTTTTGCTTCTTCTCTGGTCCTGGCCCAGGTTCCCGGGGGAGGGACGATGCTAAATACGGAAACCGGAACCACCTATACGAAAATTGGAAATTGTACAGCGACTACAGTAGCTGTTACTGATCAGGAGTTTACAAAGGCAATAAAGGTTGTGGTTGGCACTGATGTGGCCAATACCTGGGATGCCCAGCTGTCATTCCCGACGGTGGGAGGATTGGCCAAGGATGATGTGGTTCTTGTTGCTTTTTATGCCCGAACGACCTCTTCAGCAGAAGAGACTGGTGAGGGGACCCTGAATGTGATCATAGAAAAAAAAGTTAGCTATGAAAAACAACTCTCAGCCAATGTACTTATCGGGGCGGAGTGGAAAGAGTACTATGCCCGTGCGAAGATGACTTCCACCTGGACTCAGTCGGAGCTCAGTCTCCTTTTTCACATGGGATTTCCCTCACAAACTGTGGAGGTAGCGGATGTCCGTTTCCTAAATTACCAGACTAGTCTGGATTTGGAGGATTTACCCGAAACCAAAATTAGCTATGTGGGTCAGGATCCCGATGCTGCATGGCGTGCCCCCGCTGCAGAGCGGATTGCACAAATTCGCAAAGGTGAGGCTAGCATCATGGTTTATGATGAAGCGGGATTGGCACTGGGGGGAGCCCAGATCCACATCGAGATGGAGAAGCACCTCTTTGGATTTGGAACGGCCATCGTTGCAAGTGAATTTAACAGCAATGCCACCTATCGCAATATGATCTTTGATAATTTTAATGAGGTGGTTTTTGAGAATGACCTTAAATGGCCCACGTTTATCAATACCGCTAATCACCCTGCCATCAGTCTTGCGTTGGACACGCTGGATGCGCATGGGATCCCTGCCAGGGGTCATAACGTGATCTGGCCCTCATTCAGGTTCACTCCTGGTATTGTGGAAGATTTGAAGGATGATCCTGAAGCCCTGCGCTCCACCATCGATCAACATATCGATGAGGTAGTTACCTTTACCAGCGGAAGGCTGAATGACTGGGATGTGATCAATGAGCCCTATTCGGAACACGACATCCAGGATATCCTGGGAGATAAGGTGATGGCCGATTGGTTCAAAAGGGTTCGCAGAGCGGACAGGAGCGTGAAGCTCTATCTGAACGAATACACCATTCTCAGTGGGTCTGGTATAAATAAGGTGAAGCAGGACTACTACTACAACCTCCTGCAGGACATTGAAGCATGGGGAGGTGAGATAAACGGGATCGGAATGCAGGGCCATTTTGGAACCGACCTTACCTCTATTCCCAGGGTTTATGATATTTTGGAACGCTTTGCAGAACTTGACAAGGAAATTAAAATCACCGAGTTTGATATCAATACAACTCAGCGGGATGTGCAGGCCGATTATACCAGCGATTTTATGACCATCCTGTTCAGTCACTCTTCTGTTAAATCGATTTTGGTTTGGGGCTTCTGGGCCTCCAGGCACTGGAATCCTGAAGCAGCATTTTATGAGACTGACTGGACCATCAGGCCCCACGGTGAAGTCTGGAACGATTTGATTAAAAACCAATGGTGGACCCCGGCCGTTGATCTTGTTACTGATGCAGGAGGAGAAGTATCCTTTGAGGGATACCTGGGAACCTACTCCTACACAGTGACCAACGGTGATGTAGTACGAACCGGGACATTCACCCTTGACAATTCTTTCCAGAGTGGCCTTGATAACCCGATCATCATCTCGCTCGATAAGTCTCTGCCTGAGCGTGTTGAGATCACCCCTTCCCAGCCGGGCTTTTTATGTTCCGGCGAACTTGTCACGCTACAGGGACCCGAAGGTGAAGGACTAAGTTATCTTTGGGAATACGAGGGTTCAGCGCTGGACCAGCAGGAGAGCTCCATTGTTGTTGGGGATTCTGGTAATTATACTGTTACAGTAGCTAAAAACGGAATTTCCCTTACTTCGGCACCCTATTACCTGGAGGTCAGGGAGACTCCCTCAAAGGAGATGCTGGTGGAGGGTCAACTGGAATTTTGCTCGAATGAAACTGCCACTTTCAGTGTCAATGACGGAGATGGACTGGAGTTCGAATGGTACAGGGACGATGTCCGGATCCAATGGGGCGATTCGCTTCTAAAAGCAAACCAAACGGGTAGCTACGATGTGGAAATTACCGATGGGGGCTGTTCAGGAAGTCAGATCCTGTTGATCTGATTGTTCACTCCTCACCCGAAGCTCAGGTTGAGGTGATGGGAGAGACCTCCCTCTGCAATGGAGAGGGTGTTACCCTGCAAACCATCCTTATTCCAGGTACAGTCCGAAACTGGTACCGGGGCGATGAGCTCCTGGAAGAGACCGGCATTTCCCTGTCGGTGAACCAGCCTGGAAGCTACACGCTGGTAACCACAGGCGAAAACTGTTCAAGCACCACCGAACCCATAGAAATAGAGTTACTTTCTGCTTCAGATCCCAGGTGCACGGTGGGTATTGAGGAGGAGCAGGGTGTTGCACGGGTATTCCCAAATCCTTTTCACGGTAACCTTCATGTGGAACTGCCCCAGGCTTCAGGGGTGAGAAGTACGGTTGAGGTTTTTGATGCCATTGGAAACCTGGTGGCTACCAGACAGGCAGAAGCCGGGACAACACTGATGACGCTCTCCATCGATACACCAGGAATATATATGTTGCGCATCACGATGGGTGAAAAGATTGTTTTTCAAAAGGTTATCAATCAATAGGCTATTTGATATCCCTGATCTTCATTGAGATCACCTCGCCAAATTCGGCATCAAGCTTGAATATTTTGTAAAGAACCATCAGGGATCCCAAGCTAATTCGTGAACCCCATTAGTTTTAGCAAATAGGTTTACCTCTACCTTTTCTTCAGTTGGAACAAATATTGAACCCCAGTTTCGCAAAATCGTCCTCATACAGACCTTCATCTGGTAGAATAACATTAAATGAAGTATTTTTCAACATTCGTTATTCCTTTTTTTTGACTGTCTTCAGAAATATGTATTTTCATTGTCCATTGTATCCACAAACAATAAAAACAGATGAACCGAAATCTCAGCAAAAGGTCTTATTTAAAAGATCAACCGATCAAGATAGGGATCGAACGTGACTTTTATCCTGAGAAGAGATGTATTATAAATAAAGTTGATGGTTTAGTGTATAAGAATATCTCATGGTATAATCCTTATCTTGTCGTTAAGAAGGTTATGTCCAGATTGGGATTGAAAGTGTTTAGTTCTAGGTCATTCAAATACACTAGCTTGAAGCATCCTCCGGTGGATTTGATCCATTTATTCAATACAATTAGTTATTCTTCAACTCCTTGGATTTCTCACTTTGAAACTTTCTTGCCAAGATTTGAAGAGCTGTTTTCATATCATCACGGAAATGATCGAGAGATCCCAAATAAGAGAAAGGCGGCAAAAGCCCTTAGGCAAATCACAAAAAATAGTTGTAAAGGAATTATTTCACTTTCTGAGTGTAGTAAGATGATTCAGCTGGACTTGCTGAACCATTTCGCTGAATTTCGGGATCAAATAGCAGAGAAAATCTTTGTTATTCATCCACCTCAGCCGATATTGATAAAAAGTATTGATGAGAAAGATTTTTCCGGAGATCGGTTGAAATTTGTGTTTCTGGGTGCGGCATTTCACAGAAAAGGAGGTGTAGAAATACTTAACGTGTTTGATAAACTAAGACATCATTACGATTTTGAATTGACAATCATTAGCAGGATTGATAAGCAGAATTATGCTACTAAAGAAACAGATGAGGATGTAAAAGCCATTAAAGACAGGATCAAGAGATCGGGTTGGGTCAATTATTTTGACTATTTACCCAATATAGAAGCCCTCGAGATACTCCGGAATCATCATATTGGATTGCTGCCAACCTGGGCAGATAGTTACGGATTTTCTTTGCTTGAGTGCCAGGCCTCTGGTTGTCCCGTGATCTCAACCAATGTTCGTGCAATGCCGGAAATAAACAACAATGAAGTTGGATGGATCATCGAAATTCCTAAGAATGATCTTGGAGAAGCGCTTTACGAGACTGAGCAACAAAGGAATCAGATACGAAAATCTATTGAGACCCAGATGGAAGATATCCTGGTTGACATTTTCCGGAACAGGCAACAAGTTGAGGTAAAGGCAAAAAAAGCTTTACAGCGAATTATTGACAATCACTCTCCTCAGGACTACAGTGATCGGCTTTTATGTATTTATAAAGAGGCCTTATCACTGGAAAACCACAAGCAAGGGTTATAACAGATAAATCTATATGAGAACTAACAGATTGTCAATCAGAAATTTTCGTTAGTTGCGAAACTCCCTACGTCGATCATAGTCAAATTAATAATTCTCCGCCTTTATTCTCATGTACTTCTGAGGATGCTGGCAGGCAGGGCAGTTTTCAAGTGCCTTTTCCGATTCGTAGGTGTATCCGCAAACCATACACTCCCACCACACTTTACCATCTTTCATGAAGACCCGGTCCTCCGAGATGTTCTGAAGCAGCTTCAGGTACCGCTTTTCGTGTTCAGCTTCCACTTTGGAAATCATTTTAAAGGCGACGGCCACCTGTGGGAAACCCTCCTCCCTGGCAATCTCTGCGAAAGCAGGATAGAGGTCGGTCCATTCTTCGTTTTCTCCCTCAGCCGCGGCCTTCAGGTTTTCGGCGGTGGTGCCTATCATTCCTGCAGGGTAGGTGGCAGTAATCTCCACAGGTCCTCCCTCCAGGAATTTAAAATAGCGCTTGGCATGCGCCTGCTCCTCCCTGGCTGTCTGCATGAAAATCTCCGCAATCTGTTCGAACCCATCTTTTTTTGCCTGTTTTGCAAAGAATTCATAGCGGTTCTTAGCCTGGGATTCGCCGGCAAAAGCTTTTAAAAGGTTTTGTTCGGTCCGTGTTCCTTTCAGTGATTTTTCCATATGGTTATCTTTTAAAGTTTAAAAAAGTCCTCTTTTTCGGATCCGCAAACGGGGCAGACCCAATCATCGGGCAGATCATCAAATTTCTTCCCTTCCTTCTCCTCATCATAAATGTATCCGCAGGCAGCACATTCATACCTGGAATATTCTCCCCCGGCAGATTTTTTAAAAAGTTTGGTTTTATCCACATAGGTAGGGGCATTTTTTGGGGCAGCTCCCTTTTTTACACGCCTGTAATGCAGGTAGGTGAGGGCTTCCTTGCCAGGATCAAGCACATCGGCCTGTAACAGTTCCCCGATGAATATCAGGTGACTGCCCACATCGTAAGTCTCCACCACACGGCACTCAAGGTATGCAATGGCATCATTGAGAACAATGGGTACATCCGTTTCCCCATATTTCAGGTCCATTCCCTCCATCTTGTTCAGATTTTTTCCGCTTTTAAAACCGAAGGTTCCAATGGTAGTAGCTGAGGCATCGGATTGCAGGATGGAAACGGAGAAGGAACCTGTCGACTTTATAACTCCGGCAGTATGATTCTCCTTATTGCAGCAGGCTGCAAATTTTGGGGGATCCGAAGTGACCTGGAAAAAGGTGTTGGATACAAATCCGTTTCCGTATTCTCTTGTCCCCGAACTCACGATGTAGAGCCCGTATGAAATGTTAAACAGTGCTTCGTAATTGATCATGATTAAAGTTCTATTTTTCAGGGTTCATAGTAGAAACATTCCCTGAAAAGACTCAGGCTTTCGGGGATGGCCTCCAGGGGATTACCATTTCCCTCGAACTCGAGCGAGATATATCCCTTGTAGTTGTGCTTTCTCATGATCTCTCCGATACGGGGATAATCAAGATCCAGGGTGTACCATTTTCCACCCCCCTGGTATGTCTTTGCCTGTACCAGGATTGTATCCGGTGCCAGTTGTTCCAGCTGGTCGTAAGGATTTTCAAGAAAATTTCCGGTATCCAGTGTAATCCTTAGCCAGGGAGAATTGATTTCATCCACTATGCGCCTTACCCCTGCAGCAGTCCGGCCTAATCCCCAGTGGTTCTCAAGGCCCAGTACCACGCCGCACTCCTGTGCTTTGGGAAGGCACTGCTGAATTGAATCAATCACCCATTTGAAACCATCCTCATCAGTGTAACCCTCAAGGGTTGGTTCTATTCCCCGGTTCTCCATCAGCTGGTCGAACGATTCACTGGTACCCCATCGCCCGGTATTCAGTCGCATGGTGGGGATCCCGAGCTGATAGGCCAGTTCGATCTGCGAAATGGTCATGGCGATGTTTTCATCCCTGAAAGCCTTATCGGGATTAAGATATCCCTGGTGTGTCGAGAAGCCCATCAGGTCGAGACCACTGTAGAATGCCCTTTTTTTCAGACTCTGTAGATAACTTTTATCCTGGGAGGTCATCTGAACCAGTAATAGCTCAATACCATCGAATCCCATGGCGGCAGCATGGTCAATACAGGTCTCAATGGGCATCGATTCAGGTGGACCATTAAATTGCCAGAATGAATAGGTGGATACCCCGATGGGGTTGTGACGAATTTTCTGTATGACATCAGGAGCAGTAGAAGGAGTCCCGCGACCTGTGCATCCAAGTAAGGCTGCTCCTGCTGCGGAGACCACTCCGGCCTGGAGAAATTTTCTTCTTTTCATCATGGATTGGTCCTGGTTTTATTTGTACTGATCAATGCTTCAATCTCGGAAATATGCAGTTTGAAGTGCCGGGGAAAATCTGTGATCATATCCTGAAGGGATACCTGCACTCCCAGTGCCGAGACCCAGACTGAATCCAGTTTTTCTGGATCAACCTGGGTAATCACATGGGCAATGTGCCTGTGGTTGGCAGTCCATAGCGATACAAGAACATCCCAATCCTCGTCCTGGTAATTCTGGATTGCAATCCACCGGTCATTGTTGCCCAGGTTGGCATAATCGGGGAAGGAGACGGGACTCACCTGGTATTGGAGGTGAACGATTCTGTGGGTGTTGTTGGAAGCTGAATCAACCATATGACCTACAATCTGCCTGATGGAGCGGTTCTGGATATTTCTTCTAAGGGAGACAATATCAGGGGAAAGTTCCCTGAGCACCGGTTCCCACTTTTGGATGAGTCCCGATAATTCGCCGGTGATGAGTTCTGTTATGATTTGAAAGGGCTACTGGTATTCGATGAAATTGAATTTTATACCCAGTCGTCCCTCCATGATTTCTCCCAGTTCAAGTAGTTCAGGATCATCAAATTCAAAATAGAAGTTAACAGCTACCTCTTTGTTTTTCTCCTGAAGCGGCTTGAACATACGCATAAGGTCAAAAACGCTCTGGACTGAGGCTGTATCCACATATTCCAGTTTAAGATCAATGGTGGTACGGTCAAGGGGTTCCTGAACGTAGGCTTCCACCCAATCGACTATGGGTTTGAAGAACTTCCTGGGATCTGAAAGTATGGAATTACCCGAAAGCTTAAAATAGCCCGGTGAACACTCTACTTCTAATGATTTTTTTGTGGGTTCAATTGTGATATTATCCATTCTAAAACTATTTCAGGTATTCAATTGTAATGCAGATATAATATTACTCCTTTTCCAGTTCAATTCCAAACACTGAAAAGATTTCATGAGCCTTGTTCAGGTTCAGTTCGGTAAGCAGGTCACTGTCGTTCTGGAGGTTCAGATTTTTCAGCTTATTCATCACACTTCTCCATGCTGAAGGATCTTCGTTCAGAATCACGGTAATGAACCTGGCCAGGTTTGGCAGGGTGTTATCCGGGATCCGCTTTTTGATCAGGTCGATGAATCCCAACTCATACAACAGGATCAGTTTAAGATTGAACTCTTCAAGCTTACCCGGGATATCCTTGTCATCATCCACCGGGATTTCAAGTGCAACCTGGCTCCTGAGATACTCCATAAGTTTCACGTTATATGTCAGGTCAACCATATCGTTATAGATGGAATAAACTTTAAAGAATACAGAAGCACTTACACTTTTATTGAAGTAGTTGTAAATATCCTCAAGCTTGAAGTAACTGACAAAAAGGTATTTCCAGTTTTCAGAGCGCTTATCCTCCAGAAGGCTCCGATGGTTTTCAATATACATCGATGCGGTGGTATAGCAGGTAGCCAGAAATTTACTCTTGATATCGGAATTATCCTCGTTGTCAAACAAAAACCGTTCAATTTTGCTGATTTCGTTCACAGCTTTCCCTCTCGATGATCCGTCCACCAGGAAATCGAACTCCCTGATCATTTTGTTGATCTTCTCAATATTGGGAAGAAACATTTTGGCATTGGTAAAAGGGTCTTTGCGTTCTATGACGATATTTTGCTTCAGGCATAACTCCTCAAGTTCGGCCCTGGAAAGTTTGTTTGAAATTTCTCCCATGGATGGTCCATTAATGTTAGACCGAAATTAGGAATTTTTTCCGAAGTGTTAATAGCTGATGTAATGGAATTCCACCCCAAGACGCTGTTCGATCAACTCTCCCAGCTCTTTCATCTCAGGATCATCCACTTCAATGTACCAGTTAACCATAAAGACAAGCCCTTTTTTCCTGACACTGTTTAGCTGCCGGAGGATCTGGTAAAGGGATTGGGTGGAAGATGTGTCGATGTATTCAAGCTTTATATTGACAACTGTTTCCTCTGCAGGACTTCTGAGGTATTTGGTAACCCAATGGGTGATGGGTTCAAAAAACACTTTCGGATCGGTCAGGATAGACCTTCCCGTAAAGTTCAAAATACCGTAGGTGATATCAACAGCCATCGATTTGTCTGTTGGTCTGATGATCAGGTCATCCATAAAAATGGGTTTCGTTTAGACAGCTTTTCCGTATAAGCGAAGTTAGTAAAGTTTGTTCATGGGCAGGGTTAGAAAGTAATAAAATATTGACAAAGCTCTAATTTTTGATGGTGAACTACTTTATTGAAGAGAGCTATGGTGAAGTTCTGAAAACGTTTCTGTTTCCGGGTTTCACGAGATTTATCCACATAAATATCTCATTGGGGGTCGTAATCTTATTCTTGATCAAATTGTGAAAACGTTAACATTATTTCTGCGTATCAATCCGTAGAAAATGTTGAAATTTGTAAACCACTCCAATTGTAAGTTGAATGACACATATTTATAATAAAGTAAGAGATTACCACCTCAACAATAAAGGAAGGGCCAAAGGTTTTATCGACCTGGTTGAGCTTATTCTTGTCAGCTTAACCTACCCTTTTTCCATCTGGGTCACCAGGACACTGTTTATTCCGGAGCTGGATGTTAAAATCTTTGAGGGAATTCTCTTCTTCGCGTTTATACTGATATCATGGTTTGTCCTCTCCAGGATTTCCGCCATGGCCAAAATACCCAGGACCCAGCGATATATGACCATTGCCTTCCAGTTCGTAAGGACAGCCTTCATTATCTTTATCGGGTTGCTGGCGGTGAAATTACTTTTCAGACTCACCTCTTTGCCCGTACTTTTCATCATTGTGTTTGTAACAACGATGTTTACGGTTACGGTGCTGTTCAGGCTGCTTGCTTATGCTGCACTTCGTACCTATCGCTATTATGGAAGAAGTTCGCACCAGGTAATGATAATAGCAGATGCATTTTCCGACGGTGTAATTGAAAACCTTCTGAAACAGAGAGAGTGGGGGTTTAAGATAACTTCCATCATGACCGATTCCAAGTTGATCAGGGCAAAATATGGTTCTGAAATAGAGATTATCCCTAACGGTCAGGATGTGAAATGGGTGATCGATCACCAGGTAATTGATGAACTGATGTATTGCAGGAGGGATGTGGATATTGACCTGATTAAAAAGTTAGGCGACATTTGTAACGAAGTAGGTGTGATTTTCAGGTTGCAATCTTCGGTTTCACCCCTTGATCCTACGGAATTTCAGTTGAAAACACTCAATAAGACAGGAGACCTCTCCATCGTGGATGCTCCATCCAACAGTCTTTCCCTGATTCTGAAAACCATGGGAGATATCTATTTTTCAATTATCGCGATCGTTTTACTATTACCTGTTTTTCTTTCACTTGGCCTGATTATAAAAATCGGTTCTAAAGGTCCGGTATTCTTTAAACAGGAGAGGATCGGTTTACGGGGCCGGAAATTCAAATTGTTTAAATTCAGGACCATGGTGGTTGACGCCGAGGCTCAGCTGAAAAATCTGCAGGCCATGAATGAAGCGGACGGACCGGTTTTCAAGATTAAGGATGATCCAAGGATTACCAGGGTGGGAAAATTCCTTCGTAAAACGGGTCTTGATGAGTTACCCCAGCTGTTTAATGTGGTCAGGGGTGATATGTCTCTGATTGGTCCCCGTCCACCCCTGGAGGATGAGGTAAAACAATACGAGCGCTGGCAGTTGCGAAGGCTATCTGTTAAGCCCGGGATTACATGCTCATGGCAGATTGTCCCCGACAGGCATGATGTTTCATTCGAACAATGGATGGAGCTGGACCTGCACTATATCGATAACTGGAATTTGTCCAAAGACTTCGGACTTTTCTTTAAAACCGTAAAGACCTTCTTTATGGCCGGGGGACATTAATTCCTAATCGTACCACCTCCATTTTTTCTGAAGCGAAGCTTGTAAGTCAATCATAATTTGAATAACCAAATTATACTTATTATTTTATCTTTACGGTATTTAACAAAATCTGTTATTTATGCTTCGCATTATTAAAATTGGATTTATCACCCTGGGCATTGTTTTGCTTGCTGCCTGTGTTCCCAATCGAAAAGTTGTAATTGTCCAGGATGGGGACGGTACCAGTGTGGAGGAGATCAACAACATGTATTTTGTGGATGAACCCGTCGATAATGCAATCAGGCAGGGGGATGAGCTGTACATAAAAATTTCCAGTGCTGATGAAACCGAAACCATATTTGACCGGGGCACTGATGAACGAATTTATGACCCGGCATTGCTCAGTTACACTGTGGATGATGAAGGATATATAAAATTGCCTTACGTGGATCGGGTGATGGTAGCCGGGTTGCTTCTTGCTGATGCTGCGGATAAGTTGGAAAAGGAGCTGACACAATATCTTAATATTCCCTCAGTTTTCATTCGTTTTGTAAACAACAAGGTTACGATCCTTGGGGAAGTAAACAGGCCGGGTGTGTATGTATTCAACTATAAAAGTGTGAATATTCTTCAGGCCATTGGATATGCCAATGATATATCCACCTTTGGCAATCGACAAAAGGTGTTAATAATCAGGGAGGAAGGTGATCACAGGTCAAAATATGAATTGGATCTTACCAGCAATTCACTTCTCTCTTCACCCTATTACATGGTCAAATCCAATGACGTCATATATATTGAACCACTCAAGCGGAAAAAGTGGGGAATGAGCGAGTTTCCATGGGAACTGTTATTGTCCACCGTTTCACTTGCCATCGTGGTAATGACCTTCATGGCCACCTATCTGAAATAGGGAGAACTTAAGTGTTGCAATAAAAATCCAGTGTAGATGAAAGACAATAACAATCCGGCCAATTACATATTAGCAATGATCAGGGACCTGTTGAAATTCTGGTACCTGATTGTCATTTCCCTGTTGATTACCTGCGGATTTGCTGCCGTCTTTTTGAAGTTCTCAGCAAAGAAGTATAAAATTGCAGCAACGGTAGTTCTGAATATTGAGGAGGGTAAAACCTATGGGGGAGGGAACCCAGATGATATCATGGAAGTTGGCCGGATCCTTGAAAAACAGAAAAATTTTCAGAACGAAATTTTCATATTCAACTCAACTCCGCTGATCAGAGAGGTGATTGAGGATATGAATTTGAGGACAACCTATTACCTGCAGGAAGATAATATCCCCAAAGAGCTGGAATTCAGTTTAAAAGATATTTACAAGGATGCTCCCTTTATTGTAATCCCTGACCAGAATCATGTTCAGCCAGTTGAGACCTATTTTTTTGTCAGGATTATTGATCAGGAGAGCTTTCTGGTTGCTTCTGAGAACAGGGAGGCAAGAATTATCGATTTTAGAACCAATGAGACGGTCCTGGAAAAGACCAATTTCAGATATGTAGGGACCTTCAAATTTGGTGAATTAGTCGGGAATTCATTTTGTTCTTTCAGTGTATTGCTGAATTCAAACTACCGTTCGGAGTTATATCAGGGCAAGGACCTGTTCTTTATGTTCAACGATTTCGGTGTGCTTACCGCAAAGTTTAAAAAGGACCTGTCTGTTGAACCAACTTCTCTGGAGTCTACCATGGTCGATCTTAGTTTTAAGAGCCCCAATGCCCTTAAGGGTTATGAATTCCTTAATAAGATTGTAGGTAAGTATATCCAGCAGAATTTAACCGAGAAAAATTTTCTCGCCAATCAGACCATCGATCATATAGACCGGCAGATATCCAGTATTTCAGATTCGCTTGGCAGAACGGAAAGACAGTTGCAATCTTTCAGGAGCAGTGTCAGTGTGATGAACATCGATGAGAAAGCAGGGAATATTTATACACAGATTCAGACTCTTTCGGTAACCAGGGAGGAGACAAATCGCAGGTATAACTACCTGATCCAGATTAATGATTATTTTACAGATAATAAGGACTCATCGGGACTGCTTGCCCCCTCCTCAATGGGCTTGAACGACCAGTTATTGAATAACCTGATCCAGGAACTTACCACCCTGAATGCCGAAAAGCAACAGTTTATCAGCAATGACCAGTTGCGTAATCCCCGGTTGCAGACATTGAATGTGAGCATTGAGAATTTGAAGAATGCCATCTCCGAAAATATCAGGTTCAGCATATCCACCACCAGGAATGAGCTGAAAGATTTAAATGGAAAAATTGCCAACCTGGAAAGAGAATTCTCCAAGCTTCCTTATACCCAACAGCGTTTACTTGGAATTGAGCGTAAATTTGAAATTAACCAGGGGGTTTACTCATCCCTTCTTGAAAAAAGAATTCAGGCACAGATTATTAAATCCTCAAACCTCGCCGATTGTGAATTAGTTGAACCTCCACATTATGTCTCAGTGGCATCACCAAAAGGAATCGTGGTCATTTTGATGGCCATCATGATTGGCTTCTTCATTCCAGTTTCATTTATTTTGGGGAAACGCATTATCGGAGACAGGTTCCTCGATTACAATGAGTTAAAAAAATATGTGAGTATTCCACAGATTGGAGTGATCCCTGTGAATAAGAATGCTATGAATAATGTGGTCCTGGAGTATCCGCATTCGAATATTGCTGAAGCCTTTCATACCATTCGAAGCAACCTGATCTATTATTTAATGGGAAAGGATCATGGAACCATTCTGGTAACATCCTCGATTCCTGAAGAGGGGAAGTCCTTTACCGCACTTAATCTGGCAACCAGTTTTGCCAGCACCAACAATAAAACCGTACTTCTGGAATTTGATCTCAGAAAACCGAGTAAAGTATATAGTGAGCTGGGAACCAGAGCGCTTGTGGGGATTAGTGCTTATCTGATTAACCGGGTCACCATTGATGAGATTATTATCAAGACCGATATCCCCAATCTGGATATTATTCAAACGGGACAGGTACCCCCTAATCCGGTTGAACTGCTTTCAAGCAAAAAGAACCAGGAGCTCTTCAAGATACTCAATGAGCGATATGACTATATCATTGTTGATACTCCTCCATACAGCCTTGTATCGGATGCATTTATCCTGATGAAATATGCGGATATCAAACTATATGTCACCAGGTTGGGGAAAGTGAAGCGAAGCCGCCTGATTTCCAGTTTGGATGATGTCTCTTCTAAACTGATCAAGGATATATACTTGCTCGTAAATGAGGATAGTACATTCAAAAATTCTACATACCAGCAGTATTCAGATAGAAGCAAGGGCAAAAAGCACGCTGTAAAAAAGGGTCTGATTAAAAAATCCTCTGGCTCGGCTGATAGTGCCGGATAAGCTGTTTCCGGTACCGATTTTTATGAAACAGGATGGTATAGTAAACAATACTTGTTAATTCTCTCAGGATCTCTTTTTGGGTGTATGTTTGAATTCCTGTGTTATAACTACGGGTCGAAGGAATACAAATAATACCTACATCAACGGTCTTGTTCTGAATGGCAAATTTATATGATAACCACGTCCTTCGGGCATGTATACCCTCTGAAATAATATTTACGTTGGTGTAAGGAAGGTTCTTATTTTTCAGGTATTCGGAAAGTACAATAGCACTGGCAAGAGTGCGGTTTTTGCTGGAAACGGGTGATGGTACCACTTCAATCAAGTGATCCGGAATGCCTTCTTTCTGTAGTTTATAGGCACATAACTCTGCCACTGAACCAAAATTGGTGGATCGAGGGTTGATCCGCAGTTGGTCTGATTTGTCGTAATGCAAAACTACACTGGATCTGGCCAGGTAAGAGGTGTGGTTTACATGCAGGCATTTTACCTGCAAGTTGCGGTCATCTCCCATATTATGTGCATCATTGATAAAAGAGATGCTGATTTTTTCAGCAGTCGTGGAAGAATCCAGAATATGCGAATAGGTTTGCCACGATCCGGAAGTAAAACCGGTCAAGACCGGTTGATCATTGACTGAGATCATGTATTCGGGGTAAGTACCCTGCACAGGGGTTCCTGACAATATAAAGGATATGGTGTCATATTTATGGAGATTAAGGGGCTGATTAATAAAACTGAATTCCAGATACCCATCTTCCGAAATCAGGTAATATGGGTCAATCGGACTTCCGCTTGTCATAATCCGGGAATAGCCTTTATCATGAAACTCCTTTGCCGCCAGTTGGATGGTTGGATCGGATACCCATCCTTCAACAATCAGCAATTCAGGTGAAACAGGATTATTCACCGAAAGGAAAGTTACAAACCAACCTTTGGAAAAGGCCAGTTTTACTAAAATGGATGAAGAAAGAATGATTATGATAAGTATTAGAGAAAGGTATCTTTTTTTAATCATCGCATTTTAACTTTGAGCTATATTGACATAAGATAAGAATTTATCCTTTTAAGAATGGAAGCTAACATTATAAAAAGAAGAGTTGCTCTGCTTATTCCCGTTTTCAATCATCTTGAATATACAAAGAATTGTTTGCGAAAGCTTGATGAATTGCTTTCCAAAGATCAAACAGGCCCTCTGGAATTCTCTGTTGTAATCATCGATGATGGATCAAAGGATGGAACCTCCGGATGGATTAAATCAAATTTTCCTGATGTAATCGTTCTTCAGGGAGATGGGAATCTATGGTGGAGTGGAGGAATAAACATGGGGGCTGCTTTTGCCACAAAGCAGGGAAATTATGAGTATGTTTTACTTTGGAACAATGATATACAACCTGCGGATAACTATTTTGAAGAGCTTAGCAGCCTGATTCCTCAATTAAATGAGGATACGATCGTCGGATCCAAGATCTATAACATGGGCAGCGAAAACATTCTATGGTCATTCGGTGGCAGGTTTAATCCCTGGTCGGGCAGGCTTTATATGTTGGGATATGAGCAGGCTGATGGTGATAAATTTGCTTCACCTGTGCGTGTCGATTGGTTGCCTGGTATGGGAACCCTGTTACCTGTTAAGGTAATTGACAAGATAGGGTATTGGGATGCAGAGAATTTCCCCCAATATCATGGGGATAGTGATTTTACATACAGAGCCAGGCTTAATGGTTTTGAATTGTGGGTGTATCCTCAGTTAAGAATATGGAACAACCGTGAGAACACGGGACTAAGTCACCAGGGTAGTTTTAAAAAACTCAGACAACTGTTTACGGATACCAAATCAAACTTCAATTGGAAAATGAATATGCTCTTCTTAAAGAAGTATTCAAAGTGCCTTTTCGCTTACATTCCGATTCTATATTGGTATACCACGATGGTCGGAGGATTCTTTAAATGGAAAATTCTGGAATTCCTGGGAGTATCCCGCCATCGATAAATTGGTATACTGAAAGCATAAGGTAAATTGATCAATTTGAAAAATTCAATGATGAACGTTTAAATAATAAGGATGGAATATATTTTCTTACTATTGTATTATTTTTCTCATTCATCATCCCCTTTGGGGTTGAAATCCTCAATTTTACCGGACCTGTCAAATTAAGGAAACAACCCCGCTTTTTCTTCGTTAAAACAGGCATAAAATCTAAGGGTTAGTGCAACCTTTGTTTAAGCGTTGAGGATCTATCCCGCAGTTCTTAATAACTAATGTAATTTTTTAAAACATTTTCGAAAGTGCAACGTATATGTTGAGAAATCATTCAAACAAAAACCAGAATATCACTAAATTCTTTACTGTATGAAAAAAATGAATATTGTATCCATGATTGCCATCCTGATGCTATTTGCTTTTAGTAAAAGCGGCAGGGCGGCTGAGGCACCTTATATTGCCCCTATCAGTGACCAGACAGCCACTCTTGGAGAGGTCTTTACCTATGATGTAAATGCCATCAATGCAAACCCGGCTGAAACCTATCAATTAATTGCCGGACGCCCGGGAATGACCATTAACCCAACCACGGGATTAATCACGTGGACGCCAGCCGCAACAGGTGATGGTGGGGCTGTTACAGTTCGTGCATATAATTCTGTGGGAGAATCTGTTCGTACCTTTGTGGTCTATATTTCCGACGCGATCGTATGTGCAGACGATCTCATCTCTTACTGGAAACTGGATGAGACCACCGGAAATGTTTTCGAGGATTTTAAGGGAGGTTATACGGCCAATACCCTTACTCCGTTAACGAATGTGGAAGGTAAGGTGGATAATGCTAAAACATTCGCACCTCTGGGCAAGACTGATCAGTTTGTATATGTGACAGATGAAGGTCAGTATGATTTTGCCCGGTCCGGAGGATTTTCAGTTTCATTGTGGTTCAAATATAACGGACAGCATCTGCCCGATCCAAATAACCAGGTTCTAATTGGTAGAGGTTCACCTGCACTTTATGATGAGATGCTTTATCTGTTTATGATTGATGTTACTTCGGGTACTCCCAAGCTGAACTTTACCCTGAGACCAAAATCAGCAACTGATGACATAAAATCGGTCCTCTCTGACCCCATCTCCCAGGGACAATGGTACCATGCTGTTGCTGTGTATCAGGGTGGCGCCCCAGGAGAAGCATGTACTCTCAACATTTATTTGAATACTGTAAGGAGCTGGGTGAGCCAGATTTTTGAAAACGTTGATTTTATCGGAGATGGAGTATTTGATCTGAATATTGGTTACTGGGATAAGTATGAAACAAACCGTTACTCGTTCAATGGATCTATGGATGAGATCCTTGTGTATGATAAAGCATTATCAATCAGTGAGGTAAGTGAAATTTACAATGATGGAATCGCTGGAAAGCCGCATTGTAAACCAGGTAATTACTACCCGCTTTTCTCCTCTGTTCCCGTTCTGACAGCAGCTCAGGATATGCTATACTCTTACACAGTGACCGCCTCGGATTATGACAATGATCCACTGACCCTTTCAGCGGTTACATTGCCCTCATGGCTGACTTTTAATCCGACAACCGGATTGCTTTCAGGAACCCCAACCAATTTGAATGTGGGTGTTCACCCGGTGAGCTTAAAAGCGACAGACGGCAGTATTGAGATTTTCCAGAATTTCGATATTACGGTGACCAATACAAACGATCCCCCGGCGTTTACTTCAGATCCTGTCACAACCATCAGTGAAGGCGAAGCCTATACCTATTTTGTCTCTGCCGAGGATCCTGATGGTGATGCACTGGTCTATTCAGCTCCTGTTCTTCCTTCCTGGCTTAGCTTCAATCCGGCTACCAAGGTATTAATCGGTATTCCCAAAAGGACGGATGCTGGTGATAATCCTGTGCAGATTGTTGTATCCGATGGTATATTCCAGATTACCCAGGACTTTACCATTGTAGTTGAAAGCAACAACAATAAGCCTATCATTACCTCTGTTCCAGTTAAAATAGTTGATAATTACCAGGAATATGAGTATACCATGACTGCTTTTGATGCCGATGTGGCCGATGTGCTGACTTTTACTCCCGAGATCATCCCCTCATGGGCCAGCTTCAATACGACCACTCATGTCTTAAGCGGAACGCCTGAGAAGAGGCATGTAGGTGACCATCCTGTAACACTGGTTGTAAGCGATGGATACGAAGATGTCAAGCAGGAGTTTGTCATAACCGTGAGGGATGTGAATACACCCCCTGTAATTAATTCGGTACCCTATGAAACCGCTGAAGTGAATGAACTCTACGCCTACCTGATCGATGTCACTGATTACGAAGGAGACCCAATTACCTATTCGGGGACCATCATTCCTACCTGGATGACATTCAATGCTAATTCTAAGGTATTGAGTGGTATACCAACCGATGCCAACCTTGGGCCACACACGGTGATGATCACTGTTTCAGATGGTGTCTTTACGATCAATCACATGTTCACCGTTACTGTGGTAAATACGACCGGCATTGAAATTTCCGGCAAGTTAGTAGCCGGTGTATATCCAAATCCCTCTAAGGACTATGTAGTCTTCGAATTTATAGAACAGGCTTCAACCATTGAAATTACAGATCTGTCCGGGAAAGTATTGATTCATAAATCAATCGCAACCGGAGATTTTAAAGTTCAGATTAATGTTTCCGAACTTGAAAATGGAATGTATATGTTCCGGGTGTTTAATGAGTCAATGAGCCAGCATCAAACCGGGAAAATTGTCATCAACTAATGTAGAATTCTGAGTGGATAAGTATAAAATAGGGTGTCAGTTTAAACACCCTATTTTATATATCCATCCCTAGTAGCCTAAATGTTATCCCAGAAAATTATGATTGTATCCAAGAATCTGTTGCGCCTCCCTGTCATGTTGTTGAGTATTGTGATGATGGCATTCAGTCAAAATACCAATGCCCAGTCCCAGTTAAGGGTCCTGCCTATTGGAAATTCCATTACCAGGGGAAGCATGTGTTTAAATGGGGATATCTATGATTGTACCGATGGATTGCAGGATTCCAAAGCGATCGGTTACAGAAGCAGATTGTATAACCTGTTGAGCAATAGCGGATATTATGTTGATTTTGTGGGTGGAAATAAATACGGATATACCCTTATGAGTGATCCGGATAACGCAGGATTCAGCGGAATCAAGGACCAGCAGCTGGCCGATATTGTGCAAACGGGGACCACAAGCTCTCCATGGGGACAGGTTACCCCCGGGCCATATCTGGATTACTACCCGGCTGATATTGTGCTTCTGGAGATTGGAACCAATGATGTGCTTGCTTTAGAACACAATGATGTCAGTAACGTGTCACGCCTGCTGGATGCCATTGATGATTACGAGGTTGCCAGCGGCAGACCAGTCCTCGTATTCCTGGCAAAGATCATCAGTCCCGCGAATTATACCTGTAATTCGCATGTCAATACAGCAACCTATAACAGCAAGTTGTATACAATGGCTCAGAACAGGATCAGCAACGGGGACAAGATCGTATGGGTGGATATGCACTGTGGTGCAGGGATCAATTACTATACCGATATGGTGGACCAGGTGCATCCCAATCAAACCGGATACGATAAAATGGCTGATAAGTGGTTTGCAGTCATTGATGCATATAATACAGCACCTGTGGTGAGCCAGATACCCAACCAGACCATTGCCCTTGGTGGCTCATTTGCACAGATTAACCTGGATTACTATGTGAGCGATGCAGAGGACAGTCCGCAGGATATAATCTGGAGTGTTTCGCCATCCGCCCCGGTCCGTTTTAATGTTACCATTGATGAGAATCGCAGGGCAACAGTCTTTCCAAAAGATTCCCAGTGGAGCGGGTATGAGGATATCGCCTTTGTGGCCATGGATCGTGGAAAGGTGGTGAGCGGATTGCAGAAAACCGATCAATGTATTACCAGATTCTCTGTGGACTGGTTACCAGAGATTATTGGGCAGCAGGATCTCACCATTTCAGAAGGACAATCATTGAATATTACACTGGATAAACTGATCATTGCCGATCCTGAGAATGCCCCTCCAGGTCTATATGTGATCGTGAGCCCAGGGAACAATTATAATGTAAACAGCACCACCATTACCCCCCAGGAGAATTTCTTCGGACAGCTAACCGTACCTGTAAAGGTGGTGGATGGGGGGACTGAATCCAATACTTATCCCTTACTGGTTGATGTGGTCCGGCTTAATTTTCCACCGGAGATTACCTCTGCACCAGTTCTTGAAGCCTTTACAAACGGTTTGTATCAGTATCCCGTGACTGCCACTGATCCTGATCCGGAAGATGTTCTTTTCTATTCGGCACCGCAGAAACCTGCCTGGATGCAGATCAACGGAAGCACCGGTCTGTTAACAGGTATTCCGGCCAGGGGAGAGGAAGGCTTCCACGACGTCACCGTCCGTGTAACGGATGGAAACTCTGTGGATAACCAGTCCTTTACAGTGGAGGTAATCCTCCAGAATCAGGCTCCCGTAATCACAACGCTACCCGAAATTACAGCTACAGCAGGAGAGACTTATACTTACGGAATACTGGCTTCTGATGCTGACAATGATCCCTTATTCTATTTTAAATCAACCCTGCCAGAATGGCTTGAATTCATTGCAGCGGCACAGGTAGCCATAGGCATCCCCTCCAATAGTGACACAGGTGAAAATCTTGTTATACTGGGTGTTACGGATCAAATAGATACGACCTACCAGGCATTTATGATTGATGTGAGTTTCACCTCTGGTTACCTGGAAACAGAATTCGGTTTGAACCACTTGATCTATCCGAATCCGGTCCATGAACGTGTGGTAATAGACCTGGCCCATCTTTACAATCCAGGGGACGGGATAAGTTTTCAACTTTTTGACATGACTGGTAAGAAAGTGATGCAAAGGGAACTTACAGGTCCCGTGACCGAAATCAGTTTATTTAGTTATGGATTGAGCGTTGGTACCTATTTGTACCAGTTGAGCTTTCAGTCCGCAGAGAACAGAATAATAGCAGGGAAAATAATCATCAGGTAACATTATTTAGTCACTAAAAGAATCTCGTAGAATGCTTTTTAATTCCATTGAATTCCTCATATTTTTTCCAATTGTAGTTACGGCCTATTTTATTCTTGCGCCCAAATACAGGTGGATCCTACTTCTTTTGGCCAGCTACTATTTCTATATGTGCTGGGATTACAAATATATCGTATTGGTCATATTTTCGACGTTAGTGGATTACTTTGCCGGATTATTGATGTACCGGACAGAGAAGCCCAGGCTGCGTAAACTATGGCTTGCGGCAAGTCTGACAACCAACCTGGGTCTGCTCTTCTTTTTTAAGTATTTCAATTTCTTTGGAGAAACTGTAAACTTCTTCCTGGACCGGTTTAATATTTTTGCAGAGGTACCAGCATATGATCTCCTGCTTCCTGTAGGTATCTCATTCTATACCTTTCAGACCTTAAGCTACACCATTGACGTCTACCGGCGGCAACAGACTCCGGAGTTCCATTTTGGACGATTTGCATTATATGTATCCTTTTTCCCCCAGCTGGTAGCCGGACCTATTGAACGGTCTGTGAACCTTATTCCCCAATTCAGGGAGGTTTATAAGTTTGAGTACCAGCGGGTGAAGGAAGGTATATTACTAATGGTATGGGGATTCTTTAAAAAGGTGGTCATAGCAGACCGCCTGGCCGAGTATGTAAACCTGGTCTATAACAATCCCACCGATCACGGGGGCTTACAAAACGTGATTGCAACTTTCTTCTTCTCCTTTCAGATTTACTGCGATTTTTCCGGATATTCCGACATAGCCATTGGAGCAGCCCTGATCATGGGTTTCCGGCTGATGACGAATTTCAGAAGACCTTATTTTGCACTGAATATCCGGGAATTCTGGCAGCGCTGGCACATCTCCCTTTCCACATGGTTCAGGGATTACGTCTACATTTCACTGGGAGGAAACAGGGTGGTGAAATGGAGATATTATTATAACCTGTTTATAACCTTTTTGATAAGTGGTTTATGGCACGGGGCCGAATGGACCTTTGTGATCTGGGGTGCGCTACATGGTTTTTACCTGGTCTTTGCCATCTGGACCGGCAAATTCCGGACCAGTGCCAACAAATGGTTAGGAATTGCCAGACATGAGGGACTTTATAAGTTCACCCAGATCCTGGTTACATTTATACTGGTATTTTTTGCATGGATATTTTTTAGGGCAAACAATACTTCAGATGCTTTTCTGGTTATCAAAAACATCTTTAATTTCTCAGGCAACCATGCTTTAAACCTCTTTACATTTAGTGTTGACTTCTACATTGCATTTATTAGCATTGCATTCCTGTTGGCTGTTGAGTATTTTGAGGAATATTCAGGCTTATATGGTCGTTTAAAGGTGAATTTGCCAACCTTCTGGAAATGGGCAGTTTTGACTGTGATCATTCTTTTTGTGCTGGTACTTGGCGAATGGCATGGTACTGATTTCCTGTATTTTCAATTTTAAAGTTGAGATAGTGATGAAAGAGAAATTACTGAAAATTTTGATTTATATTTCCGGGGTTGTATGCCTGTACGCATTCATTGCCGTACGCATTCCTTCCATGTTCAATGCAATTCTTAAAGAGAAGATTATTCCCGAATACTGGGAGAATACGAAATTCGGAGAGCTCTATTACTTTGGGCTGGTAAAGGAATTCAGGGAGAAGGGACTTCCTTCATACAAAGTGAAATATCGTTTTACAGAGAAGCATCCAACCCTTCAGCAGGCTGATATTTTATTGTTTGGTGATAGTTTTTTTGATTTTACCAGGATGACAACTTTTCCCGAGAGGCTTGGCGACACAACCCATCTGCGTGCTTTTTATGCCAGGATGGATCGCCCCCTGGAGTATCTTGGTCAGCAACAGTTTTCCGGTTCGAAGGAAAAGATCATTATCTATGAATCAGCTGAGCGTTACATTCCGACGCGTTTTTTAGTGCCCCATTCGCCTGCGCCACCCCCTGATCCCAGAAGCGGGATCAGAAAAGCAGTGGCCGATGTGAGAGATTTTATTTTCCAGGATAATACAGATGTGCTATATGGAACTCTGGTCGCCCGGAATGTTTTTACTACCGGCCTGTATTCCGCCTCGACAACATTAAAGTTTAATCTTTTTAAGTACATCACTGATCAGACTCCGGTGTATTCCCTTGAAGAGGAGATGCCCTGGTTATTCTTCCACGACGAGTTAAATGGTGAACCCTCCAGCTTTTATTACCAGCACAGCCAGGAGGAAATCGACACCTATTGTGACAACATTGCCGACCTGGCCTTAAAACTGGATGAGCAATATAACCTCAAAATGGTCTTTATGGCCATTCCATCCAAGTATACCATTTACCATACCCTTGTAAATGAGGATCAGTACAATAATTTTCTTCCAAGACTTTATACCGGACTGGAAGCACGCGGGGTTCCTTATATCCCCCTCTATAATGATTTTATGCAGGCAAAGGCAGAGGGATGGATCTATTATGGAACGGATACCCACTGGACCAATAAGGGACTGGGTATTGCACTCGAAAAAACCCTGAAAGTTTTAGATACTTTATAAAATAAAAATAAGAAACATGAAAGTAGTACTTCTTGCGGGAGGTTTTGGAACCCGCATCAGTGAGGAGAGTGGAATCAGACCCAAACCCATGGTTGAGATCGGTGGGAGACCCATTCTATGGCATATCATGAAACTGTACTCTCATTATGGGCTGAATGATTTTATCATCTGCTGCGGCTATAAGGGCTACATGATCAAGGAGTATTTTTCCAATTATTTCCTGCATAATTCTGATGTTTCATTTGATATGAAAAATAACCAGATGCAGGTGCATTCCATGCGTTCCGAACCCTGGAGGGTAACCCTGGTGGATACCGGCGAATCGAGTATGACCGGTGGAAGGATCAAACGGGTAAAGGAGTATATCGGTGATGAACCTTTCTGCCTGACCTACGGAGATGGGGTGAGTGATGTCAACATCAATGATCTGATCATGCACCACAAAAATAGCGGAATGCTTGCAACACTTACATCAGTTCGCCAACATGGACGTTTCGGCGTATTTAACCTTAAACCAGGAGATTCAAAAATTTCCTATTTCAAAGAGAAACCCGAGGGAGACGGAGACGATACAGCATGGATCAACGGAGGATTTTTTGTACTTGAACCTGAGGTGCTGGAATATATTGAGGGAGATTCCACAGTCTTCGAACAGGAACCCCTGCAAAAACTGGCCACTAATGGGCAGTTGAATGCTTTCAAACATACAGCGTTCTGGCAGCCCATGGATACACTTCGGGATAAGAACCTGTTGGATGGTTTGTGGAAGGAGAACAGGGCCCCCTGGAAGGTTTGGAATGACTAATAAACTAAATCACATAAATAAGAAAAATATGAAAATAGTAATTGCTGGTAATTCAGGATACATCGGACCAAGTGTCACCAATCAACTCAGGTCAACTTTCCCTGATGCGGAACTCATTGGTTTCGACATTGGTTATTTTGCTCATTGCCTGGTTAACCCGGATCATTTTCCTGAGGTAAAACTAAATGCACAGGTGTTTGGAGACATCAGGAAGTTCCCCGAACATATCCTCAGGGATGTGGATGTGGTGCTCGATCTGGCAGCCATTTCAAATGACCCCATGGGCAACAAATACGAAGAGATTACCATGGATGTGAATTACCGGGCTGCTGTGAATCTTGCCAGACTCTGCAAGGAAAATGGAGTAAAGAAATTTGTCTATGCTTCCAGTTGCAGTATGTATGGTTCGGCCAGCGATTATCCCAAAAAGGAGCAGGATGAGCTAAACCCCCTGACAGCATATGCACGTTCGAAGGTTGCAGCCGAGAAAGATCTAGAGCCTCTGGCCTCAGATGATTTTATGGTGACATGCCTCCGCTTCGCAACAGCCTGTGGTTTTACCAACCGGCTCAGGCTGGATTTGGTATTGAATGATTTCGTTGCCGGAGCACTTGTAAATAAGGAAATTGGCATCCTCAGCGACGGTACTCCCTGGAGACCCATGATCAATACAAAGGATATGGCACGAGCATTTGAATGGGGTGTGGTTCGTGACAGGAACCAGGGTGGCAATTTTATAGCCGTAAATACCGGCTCCAATGAATGGAACAACCAGATTAAACCGCTGGCAGAGGCAGTTGCATCTCAAATACCCGGAGTGAGGGTGACCACCAATCCGGATGCAGCTCCTGATAAGCGCTCCTATATGGTGAATTTTGACCTTTACAAGAAGCTGGCTCCCAATCATCAACCCATCTGGGACCTGACAAATACCATCAGGGAAATAAAGGATAACCTGGTGGAAATGAAATTCAATGATCCCAATTTCAGGGACTCCCGGTTGATCAGACTTAAGGTTCTGAATAATTTGCAGGAGAAAAAACTGATCAGCGGGAACCTAGAATGGATCATGTAAATTCTTGAAAATATGATTTTTACAGAAACTAAATTAAAAGGAGCCTTCCTGGTCGAGATAAAAAAACTGGAAGATGAACGTGGTTTTTTTGGCAGGGCATGGTGCCAGAGGGAGTTCGAGGAACATGGTATACGCACAGTAATCCGCCAGATCAATACTTCCGCTTCAGTCAAAAAGGGTACGATCCGTGGTATGCATTACCAGATAGATCCTTACCAGGAGACCAAGTTTATTCGCTGCACCAAGGGAAGAGTATACGATGTGATTATTGACCTGAGACCCGATTCCCCCACCTTTATGCAGTGGGTGGGACACGAGTTAAGCGAAAGCAACTACAGAATGGTATATGTGCCAGGGAATTTTGCTCATGGCGTGGTTTCTTTGGAGGATAACTCCGAAATCTATTACCCGGTCAGCGAGTTTTATACACCGGGAGCGGAACGTGGTATCCGTTACGATGACCCGGCTTTTAATATTGATTGGCCCATTAAGATTACCGAGGTATCGGATAAGGACAGGGGCCATGCAGATTTTGATATCAACACATTCAATAAATAATTTTCCATGAAACATACACACTGTCCCAATTGCAGGCACAATGATATCGAGGATTTTTTTGTGATTCCGCAGGCTCCGGTACACAGCCTCGTAACCATAAAGGATTATAAGGAAGCTATTTCCATTCCAAGAAAGGAGATTTCTATGGCCTTTTGTAACCATTGCGGATTCATCTTCAACAGTTCTTTTGATACCTCCCTGGATTATTATACTCAGGGCTATGAGGATCAGCAGGGTTTCTCTCCCACATTCGTAAAATTTATTACAGGTGTTTCACAACGCTTTATTGACCGGTATGATATCAGGGGTAAGGAGGTGATTGAGATCGGTTGTGGCAAGGGTGATTTTATCAACCTGCTCTGTGAACTGGGGGATAACAAAGGGATCGGTATTGATCCGGCCTGGGTGCCCGGAAGAACCGCCGAGAATTCCAGGGTGAGGTTTATCAAGGAGTTCTACTCTGAAAAACATGGAGAACTCAAGGCCGATTGCATTGTTTGCCGTCACACGCTTGAACATATCCATGACACTTATGGTTTCATGGAGACCATCCGTAAATCCATCACCGACAACGAGAAGGTGGTTCTGTTTTTTGAGATCCCCAGCATTGTCAGGATCCTGAAGATCCAGGCTTTCTGGGACATCTTCTACGAGCACAGTACCTACATGAGCCCGGGTTCCCTGGGCAGACTCTTCAGAGCTACCGGCTTTGAGGTCCTGGATATGTACCTTTTATATGATGATCAATACCTCTTTATCGAGGCGAAGCCAGTGGAGGGTATTTCTGAGAAGATACATCCCATTGAAGAGTCTGTTGAGGAACTGAAAGCATTAACAAAGTTTTTTGTGGAACAAATCAAGATCCAGCTGGACTCCTGGCGGGCAAAGCTGGAGGGTTTTAAGTCAGAGAATAAGAAGGTGGTGATCTGGGGTGGCGGTTCCAAATCAGTTGGATTCTTAACCCAGTTCCATGATGTAGGGGTAATTAAGCATGTGGTTGATATCAATCCTCATATGAGTGGCAACTATATTCCCGGAGTCGGGATTCAGTATGTTCTGCCCGAATTCCTTTCAGATTATAAACCCGATGTGGTCATCGTGATGAACTCTGTATATATGGATGAGATTGGTAAAATGCTCAATGGAATGGGTGTGGATCCGCTTATGCTTGGTTTGTAGTCATCAGTATGAAACAATTTTGTAAAAAAAATAACATATGAATTTAAAGTCATTTGTGAACAAAACACTGTTAATTACCGGGGGTACCGGATCCTTCGGTAATGCAGTGCTTGATGGTTTTTTGGATTATGGTCTAAATGAGATCAGGATTTTTAGCCGGGACGAGAAGAAACAGGATGATATGAGAAACCGGTTGAATAATCCCAAGATCAAGTTTTATATTGGGGATGTGCGAGATTCCCGGGCTGTTGACCAGGCGGTGAAAGGGGTGGATTTTATTTTTCATGCTGCGGCTTTAAAGCAGGTTCCATCCTGTGAGTTTTTCCCTGTGGAGGCTGTGAGAACAAATGTCCTTGGAGCTGAGAATGTCCTGATTTCAGCTGAAAAGTATGCTGTGGACCGGGTTGTGGTATTAAGTACAGACAAGGCAGTGTACCCTATCAATGCCATGGGGCTTTCAAAAGCAATGATGGAGAAAGTGATGATATCCCGGTCCCGAAACCTGAACGGTTCAGGAATGGTATTTTGTGGCACTCGTTATGGAAATGTGATGGCATCACGGGGTTCAGTTATTCCACTCTTTGTGGAACAGCTAAAAGCAAGGAAACCAATTACCATAACCGATCCGGAAATGACCAGGTTCATGATGACACTCGGGGATGCGGTTGATCTGGTTGTATATGCTTTCAATCATGGAGAAAATGGGGATATTTTCATTCAGAAGGCCCCGGCTGCTACCATTGAAGTACTAGCGCAGGCCTTGATGGAGCTTTACGGTATCAATGTACCGATAAGGGTGATTGGAACCCGTCATGGTGAAAAGCTTTACGAAACCCTGGTTAACAGGGAGGAGATGGTAAAATCTGAGGATATGGAAAACTATTTCCGCATTCCTGCAGACACCCGTGACCTGAATTATGCAAGTTTCTTTTCGGAAGGGAAGGATAGTATGTCCGGGATTGAAGAGTATCATTCACACAATACTACCAGGCTTGATAAAGAAGGGATGAAAAAGCTATTGATGAAGATTGAATTTATCAGGGAGGATTTAAATCTTAATTCATGATTCAATGCTACGTGTAGGAATTACCGGACAGGCAGGTTTCATGGGCACACATATGTATAACTTTCTGAGCCTTTTTAATGACCGGTTTTCACTTGTACCTTTCAAGGATGACTTTTTTCAGGACGATGGCATCATGAGAGAATGGGTACAAAAATGTGATGTGATTGTTCATCTGGCGGCTGTGAATCGTCATCATGACCCCGATAAGATATATAACACCAACCTTAAACTTGTAAATCAGCTGATACAGGCCATGGAGGATACCGGTTCAACACCTCATTTACTCTTTTCAAGTTCCACACAGGAAGAGAGGGATAACCCTTATGGCAGGTCAAAAAGGGAGGGACGTCAACTGCTGAAGGAATGGGCAGAAAGGTCCGGAGCATTGTTTTCCGGCCTTGTGATCCCTAACGTCTTCGGTCCATTTGGGAATCCCTATTACAATTCAGTAGTGGCAACATTCAGTCACCAGCTGACCCACCATGAAAGTCCGAAGATTGAAGTGGACGGAGAGGTAAAACTGATCTATATCGGGGAATTGTGTGAAGTCTTTCGTGACTGCATTCTTAATAAGAGGGCAGATGATTCCATTAAGGTCGAACACACAGGTTCAATAAAAGTTTCAGAGCTTTTATCTCTGATGATTAAGTTTAAAGAGGACTATGTGGGAAACGGAATGATTCCGCAGTTGCATGGTGCTTTTGAAATAAATCTGTTTAATACATTTAAGTCATACATTGATATCCCGACACACTATCCTTTCGGGTTGACAAAACACACGGATAACAGGGGGAGTTTTGTGGAAACCATGCGCCTGGGTTTGGGTGGACAGGTATCCTTTTCTACCACTTTACCGGGGATTACCAGGGGGAACCACTTCCATACACGTAAGATTGAAAGATTCGTTGTTGTAAAGGGAACCGCAATCATCCGTTTGCGCAGAATCGGGATCAGGGAGCTCATCGAATTCAAGGTATCGGGAGAGGCTCCTTCCTTTGTTGACATGCCGGTATGGTATACGCATAACATTACGAATATTGGGAATGAAGAATTATATACAATGTTCTGGATCAATGAGTTCTATAATCCTGAGGATCCCGATACTTACTTTGAGGAGGTATAATTTTGAAAAATATGATAAAATCGAAGCTTAAAATTATGACCATCGTAGGGACAAGGCCTGAAATCATCAGACTTTCACGTGTAATGTCCCTGTTGGATGAGCAGCTTACCCATGTTCTGGTGCATACAGGCCAAAATTACGATTACGAGTTAAATGAAATATTTTTCAATGACCTTGAACTGAAAAAACCTGATTATTTCCTCCAGGCCGATACCTCCTCGCTTGGGGCGACAATCGGGGATATCATGAAAAAATCAGAAGAGGTTCTCAGGAAGGAGAAACCCGATGCACTGCTTGTTTTGGGGGATACTAATTCTTGTCTTGCAGCCTATATGGCAAAGCGATTACGGGTTCCGGTTTTCCACATGGAGGCAGGAAACAGGAGTTTTGATTTTAACGTACCTGAAGAGACAAACAGGCGAATTATCGATCACATTGCCGATTTTAACCTGGTGTACACAGAGCATGCCCGTAGGCACCTGATCAGTGAAGGGTTGCCCCACAGGAGAATTTACCTTACAGGTTCGCCCATGAAGGAGGTTTTGGATCATTATCGGGAAAAGATTGATAATTCCCGAATTCTGGGTAATTTGAACCTGACTCCCCGGGGTTATTTCTTGGTAAGTGTACACAGGGAAGAGAATGTGGATAATCGCGAGAACCTTGAAAGTATTTTAAGTGTTTTGGATAACCTGGTTCATGAATATGAGTTACCGGTAATTGTCTCGACCCATCCTAGAACCAGGAAGCGCCTTGAGTTGAGCAGCAGGAAGATTGATAATCAAAATATTCAGTTTCTTAAACCCTTCGGTTTTACCGATTATGTGAATCTTCAACAAAATGCCAGTTGTACCCTATCAGACAGTGGCACCATCAGTGAGGAATCTGCCATTCTCTCTTTCCCCGCTATTTCTCTCCGGCAATCCATGGAGCGCCCTGAAGCGCAGGATGCAGGAACCATTATCCTTACCGGGTTTGACCCTCAAATTGTAATGGATTCAATACGCCTTGTGGTCAGGGAGCACCAAAAGGGAACATATGCCCAGATTCCTGAGGACTATTCGATAACCAATACATCATGGAGGGTATTGAAACTTATTATGGGAAACACCAGGCTTAGTAACAAATGGCATGGTATCCAGACTGTAAAGGAGTCTTGAATACCTCTATTTTTGAGTTTCAAGTCAACGTTGCTTTATCAGGCATAACTCATGTAATCAATGGAAGAGACCAGTAAAAAAATAGATTTTCTTGGAATCCCTTTGAATGCACTTACCATGGATGAGACCATTCATCTGATTGACAATGCGATTCAAATTAACCAGCGCATCAGTCATGTGGTAATCAATGCGTGGACCATGGTGGCCATGCAGGAGGATGAGGATTTGAGAAGAAGCGTTACCTCATGTGACTTGATTAGTGCTGATGGGCAAAGCATTGTATGGGCTTGCCGTTTCCTGGGACATCACATACCGGGAAGGGTTCCGGGTATTGAAATCATGGAAGGACTAATCGACCGTGCAGCTCAAAAAGGATACAAATGCTACTTTCTGGGCGCCCGTGAGGAGGTAGTACAAAAGGTCGCTCAAATCTATTCAATTAAATACGGAAATGAGGTAATAGCCGGATTCAGGAACGGTTACTTCCGGGCAGATGAAGAACAGGAGATTGCAAAGCAAATTGGAGAAAGCGGAGCACATATTCTCTTTATTGCAATGCCATCGCCTCAAAAGGAAAATTTTATATTCAATCATCATAAATTGCTCGCCGGAGTTATTTATAACCTAGGAGTTGGCGGTGCATTTGATGTGGTCGCAGGAGTTACCAAAAGAGCCCCCCTGTGGATGCAAAAAAATGGACTGGAATGGTTTTATCGGTTTATCCAGGAACCACATCGGTTGTGGAAAAGATATTTTATTGGCAACTTCCAATTCATATTTCTTATCCTCAGAAAGAAATTTCGACCATCAACCCCCTAGGGGTTGATGATAAATACAGGTCATAAATAGATGAATCAGCCTTATTTTATGATCAGTTTTACCACTCCGTTTATTACTTCATTATCTGATAAGCGCAATAGGTAAATTCCATCGGGAAGGCCCGACAGATCAAGGCGCATATCTTCCGTTCCGGAGAAAGTCTCCATCTGGACGACCTTCCCGGTAATGGAGCAAAGCTCAACCCTGTAATTTGCCTGGGTGTTAAAATCATCAATTTTCAAATGAAATACGCCACTTCCGGGATTGGGGTAGACGTAAAAAGTGCTGAGTCTGGTTGATTCAATTCCAACTCCCGGCAACTGACCCGTAAAAGTGACTTCAAAGGTATTGGATGTAAAGTTTCCTTCCTGGATGGAATTTGTCGGAAGCAGAATGGAGATAACATCATTGGCCGTGGCATACACCAGTCCTTCAAAAATAGATTCAGTGGTTCCGGAGCTCTTGATATTCAGGTATTTAAGTTCTGCATTGACCACTGAAATGTTCGTGATGTCCTGTGAAGCGACCTTTTGGAAGAAAGTGAAATCAATAATAAAAGGATAGAGGGAGGTCGATCCTGATATCGCACTGGAAACCACCGGTCTTTCCGGAACAACAAGCTGGAATACCTCAGAGGAAAATGACGAAACAGTAGCATCCTGCCTGAAGAAAAGGTCCTCTCCCGGGACAACATTCAGTGACAAACCAGTTCCGTTCTCAGCTATTTCAAATCCACTGCTGCCTGAATATTGAAGTTCAGGGGAGATGGATTTGTCGGTTGATTCATTTACATAATCGATACCGACTGTCGGTGCTTCAGGCCTGGGCGGGGATACAAGCGTCTGGACTTCAGATGCAAATTCTGATGTCGAAGCCAACCCCTGGAAGTAAATGTTGACTCCCGGGGTAACCTGAACCAGGTTACCGGAACCCTGTATGGCAGAGCTCATATCCGGATTATTTGCATAGAGATACCCGGTCTCAACGGGTACGCTGATCTCCTCCTTTAAATAATCAATCTGGAAGGAGGGAGCAGAAGGTCTGGCCGGTGCAACCAGAGACTGAATGCCGGAGCGGAAAGCGGATGAAGTAGCCTTTTTCCTGATATGGTATACAACTTCAGGGCTTATTGCCAAATAATCACCAGTTCCGGAAACCGCATCCGACATATCGGACAACAATCCGTATTCATGCGAGCTATCGATGATGGTAGTTGTTCTGCCATTGATGAAATCGATTCCAAAAGCTGGAGAAGCAGGTCTGGATGGTACAATCAGTTCCTGGACACTGGAAGCAAATTCGGATGCAGTGCCCAATTTCCTGAAATAGCGATTGGATCCGGGAGTAACGCTAACATAAGATCCGTCTCCTGTGGAGGAGGAACTCATATCGCTGTTGGAGGAGTACCTGTAATCGCTGCTTACAGTTGTGCTGGTCCTTTCATTGGGGTAATCAATTCCAAAGGAGGGGGCGCCGGGTCTGCCCGGAACGGTTAGGGTCTGAATGCTGGATGCAAAAGCAGATCCGGTGGCCGATTTCCTGAAATAACGATTGGATCCGGGAGTAAGGCTAACATAAGATCCGTCTCCCGTGGAGGAGGCGCTCATATCGCTGTTTGAGGAGTATCTGTACTCGCTGCTCACCGTTGTACTGGTCCTTTCATTGGGATAATCAATACCAAAGGAGGGTGTACCGGGTCTGCCTGGAACAGTAAGGGTCTGAGTCTTTGAATAGTCAGACTTTTTTCTGAAGTAGACATTGGTACCGGGACTTAGAGAAAGAAACTGTCCATTCCCATCATAAACAGGTGAGAAACTACTGCTGTAACTGTACTGATCCTGCGTTGAGACTACTGTGCCGGTCCTCTCGTTGGGGTAATCGATGGTATAGCTGGGAGGAGTGACAGGAGGAACATAGGTACCCGAAGAGGCATATACACGGATCCGTATGGTCATGGGAAAGAACCTGGCGCCATATTCCGGACAACCATCCGGATTCCATTCAGTTCCCATGGGAACGCAAAGGGGGCTGGTATTCCAAAGCACCACACCGATTCGGTAAAAATCATTTGCATGGTTGAAATCAAGCGGATCACTCGGCTGCTTGTTCCACCAGGTGGAGGGACTCCCAAGGCTATATGAACCTGATGAGCCGGCACCTCCGTTTACCCATTGCCTGGCTGCCATTGTTTCAGTATGCAGCGTTCCCTTATATTTGTCCCCCCAGATGCCAAACTGAATCCAGAAGGGATCGGTGGTGGGTTGACTGATTACCTCCACAGACATGGTGAATTCGCCATTATAATAGTTATTGGGTGATGCCCAGTTATCACTTGGCATATCCCCGTAATTAATGATTGAATATCCATCGGTTCTGTGCCACCAGTAGAAACCATAACCGCCATACTCATAAGGCGGATGGGTCCAGGTGATCGTCTGATCAAAGACTTTTGTTTGTCCGTTCAATTCCCGGATCATTCCAGGGAAACCCATCATCAGGGTCATCACAAATAGGGTAATTTTTTTCATTTTTTTCATAAAATTCTGCGCTAACAATGTACATATTAAGCCCTCATGCTGTATGTCGTTTCGTCAAGAATCCGGAATCGTCAATCAAATTTTAAATGGCGATGCATATACATGATATGTCGGGAAAATGGAGGAATTGGTTGCCTGAAAAAATCTATTTTGCCTGTGAAAAGGCCATTTTTCTTTTATAGCGAACCACCAGTTTCCTGAGGGGAGGAAATGAGAGTAGTTTTTTGGCCCGTTTCAGGTTGCTTTCATTGAAAAATGTTTCAGGTAATTCCAGGTTCTCATAGGTACTTGTGAAATATTCAATATTTTCAATCCTTGCATGTTCCAAGGCAAGCATTGTTAGAAAATTATTTTTTTTACCCTCTTTAATCAGGCGCAACCTGTAATCGTATATATTGTTGATCATGTCGTGTACCATACTATTGGTCGATTGCAATGGGGAAATACGGTAAAAGGCCATTTGCTGCGCAATGTACACCATGGGCATCTCTCTTGAATAACGATACCAGAAATCAAAATCGGCAATGGGGAAAAGTTTATTATTGAATCCCCCGATTTTCAATGCCACATCCTTATTCACCAATACTCCGGGAAACGGGACCGTATTAAAATAGAAATAAGGCTCTTTGATGAATCGGATATCATCAGTCATTACTTTTTGAGTATATATCTCTGACCACTCCTGCTCGCCAACAAAGCTAGGTACCATCACTCCACCCACATTCTCGCCATATTTTTCTAAGATGGATTGACAGTATTCAACATATTGACAATGGAGCATATCATCATCATGTAGTACAGTTACCCATGGAGTTTCTGCATATCTAAAGCAATTGTTGAAATTCTCATCCTGTGGAACAGTCTCTTTGGTCCTCACATATTTAATATCCACACCCTTATAACTGTCGACGATCTTCTGAAAGTCGTTGTGTGGAGAATTGTTATCGATCAGCAATATATTGCAGGGAACCGTCTGTTTCACTGCGCTGTCCAGGGCACTTTTCACGAAATCTGTCCGCTTGTAAACAGGAAGCGCAATGGTCAACTTCTCTTTCATAGGTACTTCGTTTTTTTTTTGATTCGTCAAAGATAATATTTTAAACGCTCCATATTGAATCCTTTTATTCAGCTTTGCGTATTATATTCAAGTCCTGATTACGCAGAAAATCCAATAGCTTCATTTTGATGATAGATTTGAATTTTCTCAGTCATTTATGAGAGATTAATATCGTATGTTAAGAAGAATATACAACAGTCCCACCATGATGTCGTGGGCATCTTATTTTGTACGTTTTGGAAGTGCGCTTTTTGTATTACCCCTTATTCTGAAGCTCTACACCCCTGTCGAACAGTCCTTTTGGTTTTTTATCAACACCATTATCGGTTTTGCCATGCTGGCTGATTCCGGTTTCGGGGCCACTTTGATCAGGGCAGTATCCTACTTCAAGGCAGGATCGGCTTATCTCCCAAGGAATAAGAAAGAGTATGATGATATTGATCAGATTAAGGAGGGGGAACCTCATTTTCCTAACCTGGTAAATTTGCTCACTACCGCCAACCGGATTTACATTTACCTGAGCCTTTTCGCTGTGGTAATACTCGCCACCGGGGGGGTTGCTGCAGTATGGAATATCATGGAGCTGTCGAATCATCAGACCGATCTCTGGGTTGCCTACCTGATTATCATCCCCTACTGCTTTTCCATGATCATGGGAGTCAAATGGAGTTCTTATATGCGGGGTTTGGGGTATGTGGCACAAGAGGCCAGGTTTGGAGCATTTCAGGGTTTGTTAAGGGTGACAGCATTTATTATTCTATTGCTTTTCAAGCTTGGCCCTGCTTATCTGATTGGCGTCATGTTTCTGGAGTCGATCATAAGGTTTTTCTATTTGAAATGGTTTGTATTGAAGTGGTTCCGTGATGAGAAGGTTGAGATTAAGGATAAGACCAAATTTGATCCGGTTATTTTCAAATCCCTGTGGGCAGCTACCTGGAGAACCGGACTTCTTTTCTGGGGTGCCTACGGGATTCAATCCGGTACCTCTATTCTTGCATCTCAAATCAGCGATGTGGTGATGATGGCCAATTTCCTGTTTACCATGCGTATAATTACATTTCTTCTGAATATTGCCAGGGCGCCATTCTACTCCAATGTGCCAAAGATCTATAAACTGGCTGCAGAGAAAAATACCATGGTTCTCAGGCAGAAATCGTCCGAATATATGTTTATTGGAACTGCGGTTCTGGTTTTGGGGTCGCTGGTACTGGTCTTTTTCGGGAACAACCTTCTGGATATGCTTTCCATTGAAACCAGGTTTGTACCCCTGTCTATTTTTGTGATAATCGCTGTTACAGAGATTCTGGATCTGCATTCTTCCTTTCATGCCACCGTTTATACTTCTACCAACCATGTTCCATTTGTATTGCCGGCAACTCTTTCGGGTGCAATGATCCTGGTGGTTGGATTTGCCACTCTTCCGGTATATGGACTTCTTGGAATTGTGGTTACAAAGTTTTTAGTGCAATTCTTAGTTAACAACTGGTATGCCCCCATGCTTTCACTGCGACTGCTGAAGTGGCCTTTATTGAACTATTTGTATCAGTTCCCTGCCTATGGAGTTAAATTTGTAATCCAGATCTTTAGCAATAATTTTGGAAGGGGAAGATAAATTTATCTATTTTGGAAGGTGAAAAAACCTGAGCATGCTTAAGAAGTTCGTTCTGATATCAGTGATTTTATGCTCCCTGGAGCTGTTTACCCTGGTCTTCCTGCCGGATATGGTCATTCAAGTAATTGAAATGGCAGGAATAGTCATCATTCTCTTTTTCCTTCTTCTCTATTTCGTGTATGGAGAAGACCGACCGGGGAAAATGCGCTTTGCATTTCCGGTGTGGCTGATCTTGATTTCACTGGTTTTTAGTATGATTGGAGCCAATGTTTTTCAGGAACAATCTTTTTCAGCTACAGCGGTTGGTCAGCGGGTCATTTATTATTACCTTGTCTATTTCCTCCTTCACTACTTCAAGATACCTGTTGAGTATATCCGTAAAACCATCGTAGTATTTGCAATCCTCTATATGGCCATTTACATTACTCAGTATGTGATTTACCCGACTGCCCTGATCAATAGCAAAATGTTCATGGACCGCGGTACGCTGCGTATCTTTATGCCAGGAGCCGGATTTCTTGTTATATCATACTTCATCTGGCTTTACTCTTTCTTTAAGACATATAGGATAAGATATATCCTATTATTGCTTGCCGCTTGGGCAGTATTCATCCTACTGGGGACCCGACAAGTGATTGGTGCCATGTTGTTGTTGTCCATTGTATTTATGCTTCAGAGCAAGGTGGTAAAGTCCAGATTCCTGTTCTTTGCATTGATTGGAATTGCTATTATCCCACTCTATTTACTTTTTCAGGACATTATTACTGCAATGTTTGATGTGACGGTCAGTCAAAGTCAAAGTGCAGGAAGTGGTATCAGGGTAAAAGCTGCAAGGTTCTTTCTTATCGATTTCTACTCAAATAACTGGGCTTATCTTACAGGGAACGGAGCTACCGGATCGTCGGTTTATGGTTTACGAGTTGCTGGTATTTCAGAACGATACGGTTATTACCAGTCGGATATAGGTTTGATTGGCGAGTATATAAAATATGGTGTGCTTTTCGTTATTGCAGTAGTTATTATCTTTTATCGTTCGCTATCTTCCAGGCTTCCCGAGAATTTAATGTTTATAAAATATAACTTTTTGGGTTTGATTCTGACCCTTGTTACAGGTGCCGGAGCCTTTGGAAGTGTGAGTATTAATATTCTTACCAATTGCATGTTGTTGTACATGATTGATATGTATTTAAATGAAAATGAGGTGTCTGAAATAAACCTGTCTGCTGCAGCTAAACTTGCAAATCCTGATCATACACAGATCTCCTGGAAGCTATGAAGTTTCTGATATACACCCTTACCAGCTGGGAGGAAGCCCCCCGGGCCAGACACCAGGTTACGCGGGAGCTGTTAAAACTTGGTCATGAAGTCTATTTCATTGAGAAGAATAGTGCTGGATTTCCTAGAATTGAACTTAAGCAAGTCGAGAATCTCACTATAATAAAAACATGGTTTTTCCCAGGCTACAGGATCAGGTTCCGAATGCCCTTAATCAATGGATTATACCAGATCTGGCTTTTCAAAAAGTTAAAAGCACTACTGGGTGATCTGTTTGTCATTACCTTTGATTTTACAGCCAATCAGCTTACCCGTTTTTTTTCAAATTCAGTCTACTATTGCAATGATGAGGTTGTGGGAAATACAACTGTGAAGAGCAAACTTATAGATCAATACTGGCGGCAATGTGAAGCAACGGTGGCCAGGAATGCCGACCTGTGTATCGCAACTGCCCCATTTCTGGCACAGAAACTTTCCGGATACAACAACCGGGTTTATGAGATTCCGCTTGGAGGGCCAGATCCTGTAAACATGGAATCTCCGGTCAAACGAATTCAAAATGATAAAGTTGTCCTTGGATTGGTCGGTTTTATCAGGGAGATTACCATATCCACACTAGTGATCAATGAGCTCCTTAAAGACCCCAATCTGATCATCAGGCTGGCAGGGACTGTAGAGGAAAAGTTCATGAATAAGATTGAACGACCTTCAGGCATTGAACAGCTTGGTGTACTGAAGGATCAATCTCTTTATGATGCCATCAGCCAGTTTGATGTAGCCATTATTCCTTATAATCAGGAAAAACTGAACCCGGGAGCCACTTCCAATAAATTGTATCTCTATTTGGCATGCGGGGTTCCGGTTGTAATGAGTGCAATGCCTAACTTAAAAGGAAAATCTTTTCCCCGGGGAACCATATACTTTAGTGAGGATAACAGCGATTTTTATGACCTTGTTAAGCTGGCCCTGAAGCAGGAGAAACCCGGTTATGTTGATTTGCGGAAGAAAGTGGCTTCCGAGAACACATGGGAAATGCGTGTGGCTGAATTTATAAAGATTCTGAAGGCCCAGGGCCTTTTCAGGGAATAGGATTACCTCAACTGATGATAGTTGAGTATGGTATGCATGGAGAGCAGTTTCGCCACCTCCTGACTTGAAAAAAAACTGGTTTCAGGATCATTTTCACCCGCAGGGTGTAACATGATTTCAATAACTCCCCTTGTTGAATTAAGCATCTGCTCTAACCTCGCCAGGTTGCGCTCAAAATCAATGCAATCCTGCATGGCAGGATCATAGTATCCATGTACTGTATTGAGTCGCATGTTTAGGTATATTTGGTGGATATTTCTATATAATTTATTGATGTGACTTTTGGGAATGCAGGTGTCAAGTTTTTGTGAACGGATATGCGAGATCCCATACTTCCTGGCAACTCGAATGACCTGTGATAAAACAGGGAAATAGAGGTGTAAATTATGATGCGTATCCAAATGCGAAACCTCTATTCCATGATCCAGCACTTTTTCAATCTGGAGGCTGAATTCACGAAATATTTCATCTCTGTCAAAAGAGGAATTCCGGATTCTTCTCACAACCTCTTCCTTTTTGTAAAAGGAACCTTTTTCACGATCGATTATGGATTTATAATCAATAGATGACTGGTAGGGCCCATCCAGGCACAGGTGTACCCCTGTGCCCAGTTCCGGATGGAGCGAAAGCAGATCCACAGCCCCTTTAAAGCTTTTGCTATTGGCCATCAGGGAAGTACTGGATACTATACCTTTCTGGTGTAATAATATTATGGATCGGTTTACATCATCCGATACTCCCATATCGTCTGCATTCACAATTACTCTCATATATTTATTTTCTGTTCAGTTGTTCAATCAGATTCTGAATAGTTTTCGAAAATTCGGTCCAGGTGTTTGCAGCCATAAATACCTTCATTCGATCCTGTCTTGAAAGATTCTCCACGGATGAGGCTAATAATCTGTTAACAACATCTTTGAGGGATTGAAAATCAGAATAGGTTTCAATGAGCCCTAACTCATGAAGATCATTAAATGCACCCACCGCAGGTCCAACAATGGTTGCCCCATAAGAGAGTGAATCCATTAACGCACCTGAGCTGAGAACGGTATCTGACTGGTATGTAAACAATGTGATTTTAGAATCATGTATCAGATCGATCAGTCGTTTCTCATCCACATAACCATCCATTAAAACCAGGTTGCTATACTTGCTTTCAAAGGCATGGAGTTCATTTGCCAATGATTGGGAAGTTATTTTGCCTGCCATTAGTATCCTGTAATTCCCGATAATTTCCTCCTTCTCCAGGAATTTCAAAAATTCCGTGATTCCTTTATAGGGAGCAATGGTTCCCCAGATGATTAGATCGAAATGAAATTTCTTGTCTCCGACCTTACTGATGATGGAGTCTTTCACGGGATGGGGCTGGAAAGATGCTTTTTTTCCCGTGGGGATTAGTTTCAGGCCCTCTTTTGCATGGGTGATAATCAGATCACTTTTCTTTAGCATCTGATGGTACAGCCTCTTTTTCAGCCACCTGTTCCGATTAAAATGAGATTCTTTATTGTGCAGCGTCCAAATGATCAGAATATGGGAAAGTCTTAGATACTGAAGCAAAAGCAGGAGGAAAACTGCCTGTAATCTTCCCCTGTGCAATTCGGGTACCTCTTCGCTCCAGTTAAAATATACCACATCGACCTTATGAAGATACTTCAGGATGTCAAAAATACCGGTCTTAGAAGGTTTGCTCGCATTTATCACTTCGAAATGGCTATTCAGGGCATCCCTCAGGTTCCAGATATAGGGATTGATAACTGCCTTTTCAGTACGAGCAGAAATTGGATAGAGGTATACTTTTTTCATCTTCGCCTGAATTTATTACCCGGTATATGAATGGAAAAAAAACTAAAGGAGACCATAACGTTTGCACTTTGAACCATCTTCCGAGTCGCTTAGTTATTGCAAAAATAGCCGAATTAAAATATTTGACTAATTTTAGGCCTTCCATATGTGCTCCAGTTCCATTCTTTTTTATGATATATTTTTATGGAGAGAGGAATAAGTGTTGTTATTTGCTGTTACAATAGTGAGCTGAAAATCAGGAAGGTTCTCACATGCCTTCAAAACCAGAGTCTAAAGCATCATATTGACTGGGAAGTACTGATGGTTGACAATGCCTCCACCGATGGAACTGCTGCAGTTGCAAGGGAGAGCTGGAAAATGGAAGGCGTAAATCTGAGGGTGGTAAATGAACCAAATCCAGGGATCAGTCACGCAAGAAGGCGTGGGATTGAGGATGCCCGATATGAGATTATCTCCTTTGTTGATGACGATAACTGGGTTGAATCAGAGTGGATTCAGAAGGTATTTGACACGATGTATTCAGATTTGGAAATTGGTATCATGGGGGGATTAGGTATTGCATCTTTTGAAGGAGCTCCACCTTCCTGGTTTGACAGATATGAGTCCTCCTATGCTGTTGGTCCACAGGGAGATAAATCAGGAGAACGAAAGGCTTGTCTTTACGGAGCCGGGATGAATATCCGTAAGAGTACCTGGGACAATCTCAAACAGAAAGGGTTTAATTTCCAGTTAACTGGGCGAAAAGGGAATCTCTTAAGCTCAGGTGAAGACTTTGAATTATCCCAGGCTGTTATCCTTAGTGGACAAAAACTTTACTATTGCGCGGACCTCTCGTTTCGCCACTTCATGCCTTCAGGTCGCCTGACATGGGATTACCTTGTGAGACTTACCGGGTCTTTTGGCCGTTCGGAACCAATCTCAGGTGTATATCGATCCATCGTTAAAGGTGATCGTGGATTTAAAGCCCAGAAATATCAGAATCGGTTTTTCAGTCTGCTCCGTACCACCTACGATGCAGTTAAATTTATTCCCAGGGGAATCAGGTTGATATTCATTAAAAAGGAAGGAGTTAATGATCATCTGGAATGGGTATATCTCTGGAACAGTCTAAGAGAGAAGATTTTACTCTATGGAAAGTTTCCCAAAATCGTTGCAGAGATACGTAACGGAAAATGGAATCAGCTCACATAATTGATCAAGCGGGATTCTGCCAAATTGTTTTAGATCTTCAAAAAACAGATATCCCAAATCATTATCAATATTTCTGAATGGATCACTGAACCATTTGGTCAGTTTGTCAGTCCTAAGTAAAATACATGATGGCCAAGGTGAATGTCAAATAGAACAACATTAACTGACAATTTGCGTATTACAGTTACTAAGATAATTTTCTTTTATCTTAGTAGGGTATTTTTCATGGGTAGAATCGAAATGGAACTTATTACAGAGTTTGGTTAATATGCACAACACGATTATTTCAGCCTTTACATTTCTGATTGCGTGGATTGGATTTTTAAATCCGGTGGCTGCCCAGTCCGTAGACCCTGAAGTATTCAATATCATCGTTTCGCAGAATCTGAATAACTCAACCGTGGGCCTGTATAATCGAAGCGAATGGAGCAGGGACTGGAACTATCCAACCTGGGAGAATGGAGTGGATAAAACGGAGATCGTTGATTTAGACGGTGAACGGGTTATGAAGTTTAATTATCCTGAGGGTTCCTGGGATCCATATGACGGAGGTGCACAGTGGCTGGCTCCCTTTAACAAAGGACAGGAGGAGGTCTATTTTTCCTATAATTTGATGTTCAAACCTGGTTTTGAATGGGTGCTTGGAGGAAAACTTCCAGGCTTAGGTGGGGGTAATAATCCTGGGGGTGGAATGGATATGGCTTGGGATGATGGATTCAGCGCAAGGATTATGTGGTCAAAGGATTCAGGGGGAGATGGCACCATGTTCTTTTATGTATATCACCAGGATAAATCTACCTATTATGGGGATGTTTTCAGTTTTCCAAATACCTATTGGGATGTTTCAGATTCGACCTGGTACAATATGACCATACGTCTGGTGGTAAACAGCATCGATCCGGGTAGGCTTATTTCTGACCCTCAAAATGCAGGGAATAATGATGGAATTCTTGAGTTCTTCCTGGATGGGAAGCTTTCTTTTTCAAGAACCGGGTTATGTTTCAGGAATCTGCCTGACATTTGGGTGGATACGAGGCATATTACCAGTTTTTTCGGGGGAGGGTCAGATGAATGGGGGGCCGCCCGGGATGAGTGGTTGTTATTCGATGATTCATTTGTTTTTACATATAAAGAGGGGGTTGATGTTCCCCGTGGCCGGATACCCAGTCCACCTGACAGAATGCTTCAATTGCCGAATCTGAAAGGGGATGTGCCTGATCCGGCCGACGTGGAAGCGCCAGGCATCCCTCAAAATATACGATTAACTAACGCTACGGGACAATTGCTTAGTATTGCCTGGGATCCTTCCGAGGATAATATCTTTCTAAAGGGTTACCGGGTCATGCTCAATGGAACAGAGGAAGGAACCACGATAGGTAATTCATTTACTTTTTCAGGATTACCATCCAATACGACCTTTGATATCAACATCTCAGCTTATGATGCTTCTGGAAATGAAAGTCTTCCTTCGAATGTTTTCAGAGCCAGTACACTTGATCCTGATCTTGAACCACCCTCTGTGCCGGGGGGGCTTGGAGCATCGGATCTGACAGAACATTCTGTAATTATTTCATGGAATGCCTCCGCAGATAATATTGGAGTGACAGGCTATAACATTTATTTGGATGGGACTTGGCTTGGTTCTTCACCAAATACGCGTTTCTCGGTGGTTGATCTGGAACCGAACACTACATATTCGGTAACTGTCTCGGCCCTGGACGCATTTCAGAATGAAAGTACAAAGTCAACAGAACTGGATTTTCGAACCAAGGAAACGGATTCGGATCCACCATCTACTCCTATGGGGATATTTGCCTCACTGGTTACCTCAAACTCAATCGGTCTGGTTTGGAATCCATCGATTGACAACGTTGAAGTGATAGGATATCGCCATTATCTGAATGGAATTTCGGTGAGCGCAGCACCGTCCAACTCTTTTACAATGACAGGTTTGAGACCGGGTATTGAGTATTCGGTTTCGGTTTCTGCCTATGACGCCTCTCTGAATGAAAGTATACCCTCTGCGCCACTCCTGGTGACAACCCGGAATCCGGATGAGTCCTCGGCTCCCTCTCTACCGGAGGTGGAGATTTTAGAGGTTTCAACGGCTCCATTTTACGTTACCATGAAATCGGCCGTAAATTCGTTTGGTTATGTAATACTCAAGGATTATGGGTTGGTTGTTGAATCAGGGGCTGATACATCCCAGAAGGAACAGGTGATCTATGCTACAATCAAGGATTCGGAGGTGATCCACCCCGGCAGGGTATTGGATAATCTTCAGGTCCTGTATGATTTTTCAGCAGGAGAAGGAAACCAGATAAAAGACATTTCTGGTACAGGCACTCCGATTGACCTGATGATCGGAGATCCGCTTGCCATTGACTGGGTGTCCGGTCAGGGGATCAATGTAAAGGGAAATTCACCGATATTCACCCTTGAGAAACCTGTCAGGTTGCTCGAATCACTTACCAGATCCAACGAAATAACCATGGAGGCCTGGATTCGTTCAGATCAGATTTATCAAAGTGGCCCAGCCCGAATTCTCTCCATTTCAAAGGATAATTTCAGCAGGGCAGCAACCCTGGCATATGTTGGTAATCCTTCATCCTATGACTATGTGGCCAGATTGAATACCACTGCAACGGATATGAATGGTACTCCCGAAATCTCTACTGCACAGAGTTTCATTAGCCTCAATTTGCATCATGTAGTATATACCCGCGCCAGCAGTGGAGAAGAAAAGATCTTTGTAAACAGTGTGGAGCTGATCTCTGGAACACGATTGGGTGACTTCTCATCCATGACCGATGATTACAATTTATCCCTCTCCAATGAAGTGAACGGAGAACGCCCCTGGTTGGGTACTTTTTACCTTGCTGCCATTTACAACAAAGCATTGAATACTGATGAAATAATCCAGAATTTTCAGGCTGGTCCGGGTGAAATTCAGTATACAATAGATATACCGGTTGAGCCGAACAAATCATATAATCTCTTTCCTTTTGCCAGGACAGACCAGGGAGTGGTATATGGAGATGTTGAAAGCCTGGAAGTTAAGAATGTTTTGGAAAGGACCGCAGAGGATACGTTGTATATGGCCATCTATCCCAATCCATCAGATGGCGATTTTAACATTTATATGGAGTATCCCAATACAGGGAATCCCCATGTTTCCATTCGAATATCTGATATGAGCGGTCGACTGGTTTACTTCAGGGAAATCAATGAGCCTGATGAACTCGTTCGAGTTGTAGAATCATTTTCGAAAAGTTCATTGATTCAGAACGGAATATACGCAGTGATGCTCGTGGTTGGTACAAAATCTATTGCACGTAAGCTTCTCATACAGGGTTGATTTTCACTTTTCTTTTTGTCTGGGATCACCTTTTCAGACTTTTTTCATCGATTAACTTTCTTTTATAAATATACATTCATCCCTAATCGATCTTCAGATTCTTCATTTCGATGTGACCAATTGATAATATGCAAGGACGAAATTACATTCCTATTTTGTAAAACCGTGCAAGGTTTGGTTTTATCCCTGTATCCGTATGTCAATCTAAATGTTTGTTCATCAAAATCAGAATGAATATAATGCCATAAATATGTAGTTTTAATTTCTCAACCTGGTTTAATAGTATTCCAATTAGATTTTTAAAATGCGCAGAGATTCCATCCTCTTTTTTTTTCTGTTACTGTTTACATTTCCAGTAAAATCGCAGGTTTTGATCAATGAATTTCAGGCGTCAAACATCAGAACCCGGCTCGATCCCGGTGTAAATTACCGGCAATGGGTAGAAATATACAATGGGGGAACCCAAAGCATTGACCTTTATGGATACTATTTATCCGATCTACCTGGAGAACTTCAGAAATTCAAAATATCTGAACACATCTATGTGGGTTCAAGGAGGCAGGTGATTTTGTGGCTTGATCCGGAGAACAAGGACTTTGGCAACCTTAAACTGGATATGGATGGAGGAGCGTTGACCATCTCGAGTCCATCAGGTGAGATGGTGGATTATATATCATATAACCAACAATTTATCGATATTTCTTATGGGAGAAAGGGTGATGGTTCTCCGGATTGGAGCTTCTTTAAGGACCCGACCCCGGGCGAACCAAATAACACAGTTGGATATCAACATGAAATTTCATACGATTCATTGGATTTCTCTTTGTCCGGGGGATTCTATTCGGGACCACAGTTGGTAGCTCTATCCATCAACAATGATTCAGGTGTTATCCATTACACTACGAATGGTTCCTGGCCTAGCGAGGCATCACCTCAGTATCATTCACCCATCGAAATTACAAGCTCCAGTGTGATCAGGGCCAGGGTGTACTATGAAGATAAACTGCCTGGTGAGGTTATTACGAATACTTATTTTCTGAATGAGGAGTCCTCCCTACCTGTTGTGTCCATATCTACTGATCCGGAGAATTTTTTTAGCGGTGACCGGGGCATCTATGTGGAAGGTTACAGGGGGATTACCGGTTGGTGTTCTCCAGATCCGGTCAACTGGAACCGTGATTGGGAAAGGCCAATTAATTTTGAGTTTTATACAGCAGGTGGGGAGCAGGTTATCAACCAGCTTGCTGGCACCAAGATCACGGGGGGATGTTCGAGGTTCAACACATTTAAATCATTGGCCCTTTATGCAAGAAAGAGTTATGGAGATGATAGTTTCAGTTATCCTTTTTTTCTTCCAAAAAAGTTTCAGAATTCAAAGGATTGGTTTTGAGGAATTCAGGAAATGATGGTTATTATTCAATGCTCAGGGACGGTTTCATGCAAAGTCTGGTCATGGGAGAAATGGATATTGATTACCTGGGATATCAACCAGCAAACGTTTTTATCAATGGACAGTACTGGGGAATTCTCAATGTGAGAGAAAAAATCAATGAACATTATATGGAGAGTAACTACTCCATTGATCCCGACCAGGTAGACATACTTGAAAAGGAGGATTATTTTGACTGGAACCAGGTGGTCTGTGGTTCAGGAGAACATTATGAAAGCCTGATTAATTTCATCGATCAGAATGATTTATCTCTGGAATCCAATTTTGATTCTGTTTCAACCTTAATGGATGTAGAGGAGTTTCTGAATTATTACCTGGTGGATATCTATTTTCAAAATGAAGACTGGCCTCAGAATAACATCAAATACTGGCGTTACCATGGAGAAGGAGGGAAATGGAGGTGGATTCTTTTCGATACGGATTTTGGATGGGGTTTATTCCCCGGAACTGGTAATTCACTGAACTGGGCAACAAGGGGGGCAAGCGATGATAAACTCATCCGGGCCCTTTTGGAGAATGATTCATTTAAAAGTGAATTCATTCAGAGGATGGCTGGCTTTATGAACACAGTCTTTCAGCCGGACAGGGTGAATTTCATTTTAGACAGTATCGCCGATATGATTGGGAGGGAGATGCCCAGGCATACACAGAGGTGGGGGAAACCAAGCGCCGTTGAATTTGATTATCAAACAAATAGCAAGATGCCCAGGTTTGCGGAAACCCGTCCCGATAGCATGCGGCTTTTTATGAGGGATAAATTTGGAATTCCGGGTCTAAATACACTTTCAACCAGTGTAAATAATCCGATGGAAGGATATGTTCAGGCAGCAGGGGTAAGCCTGCCAGATCAGTTTTCTGGGTTATATTTCCGGAATATACCGGTGCGAATGGTCGCGGTGCCGAATCCGGGATATGCATTTTCATACTGGGAGGGATCGTCAGATTCTTACAGCTCAACGATTTACCTGGATTTTAAAACTGATGAATCTGTAAAAGCAGTATTTAAACCTGCTGAGAGGATTGAAAATATATATCTCAATGAGGTGGGTGCTTCCAATAGCTATACAGTGACCGATGAGTACGGTCAATTCGATGACTGGCTTGAGATCTATAACGGCAATGAGTTTGAAGTTGATCTGGCAGGTTGGTTCCTGTCCTGTTCAGCTGAATCTCCGGAGATGTACCAGGTTCCCTTTGGAATGCCGGAAAAAACAACAGTTAGAGCCGGGGATTACCTTTTAATATGGTGCGATGGTGAGGCTGAACAAGGAGCACTGCACACAAATTTCAAATTGAGTAAAGAGGGTGAATCCCTTTTCCTGGTGCAGAAACAGGGTTATGCATTAATCATTATTGACTCCTTATTTTATGTTGATCAGTATTCCGATGTTACTTTCGGTCGCAACCCGGAAGCGGATCGATGGGATTACCTGTTGCCAACCCCGGGAAGAAAGAATACCCTGGCGGATCTCATTGAAGTCAGGATAAATGAATATTTGACCAGAAATGATGGTTCTTACAAGGATGAGTTCAATGAGGCCGATGATTGGATCGAGCTTTTTAATCCGACAGATGATACGATTGACTTAGCTGGACTATTTCTCACGGATAGTCTTCAGGATCCGCTTAAGTATCAGATTCCTTCCGGGGACAATGCAACGATTATCCCTCCCAAAGGGTACAAGTTGCTGTGGGCCGACTGGACAGGTGGAACAGGGTGCATTGCACCTAGGATTTAAGCTGGACAGCCGATCGGAGCAGATTGGTCTTTACCAGGTGGGCGCTGGAATCATAGACAGCCTTAGTTATACCAATGAGTATCCTGATATTCCCATTGGAAGGATACCCGACGGAAGCTCTAATATTCAATATGTGAGTGCAACCCCCGGATGGGGAAATACCATTGATCGGAAGGAGGGTGTCTTTATTAATGAATTTGCAGCCAGTAATCTCACCATGGTAATGGATGAGTACGGCGAGTTTAATGATTGGATCGAAATCTACAATGCGAATGACGTTCCGGTTAACCTGGGAGGGTTTTTCTTTACCGACTCGCTTGGGAATCCGACGAAGTTCCGGATTCCCCTGAGTGCACCGGATTCTACTACCATTCCGCCATATGGACACATGGTGTTCTGGGCCGACGGACAGGAGGAACTGGGCGTTAAGCATCTTGGATTTAAACTGGATAGTCGATCGGAGCAGATTGGTCTGTATCAGGTGGGTGCCGGAATGATAGATAGCCTTACCTATTTTGTCGAACATACTGACATCTCCATGGGACGCTTCCCGGATGGTAACAGCCAATTGCAATACTTGAGTGCTACCCCGGGGGAAGTTAATCATGTCCGAAAATTGGAGGGCATTCAAATCAACGAATTCATGGTTAAAAATACAACAACCGTCAGGGATGAGTACGGTGAGTTTGATGACTGGATAGAGATTTACAACGGAAATAATTACCCGGTTGACCTTGGAGGAGTCTTTTTTACCGATTCGCTTGGATTCCCGACAAAGTACAGGATTCCCATGGGTAGATCAGATTCTACTACAATTCCGGCTTACGGTTTCCTTATATTCTGGGCCGATAACCAAAGGGAACAGGGTGTTCTTCACCTGGATTTTTCCCTCTCGGGAGAAGGTGAGCAGATTGGCCTGGTTCAACCCGATGGTAAGCATTTCATCGATACACTGACCTTTGGTGCTTCGTATACCGATCAGTCATTGGGATTATTGGAAACTGAACCTGATATCTTTCAGATTGTTTTCCCCTCACCAGGTTTGCCAAACTACCTTGAGCCATCAGCAAAGCTTTACATCTCTGAAATTGTTGCCTCGGGCAATGAAAGTAATGCTGATCAGTACGGGGAGTATGACGACTGGATTGAGATTTATAATGACAATGACTTTAATGTGAACATAGGAGGATTCTATCTCACCGATAGCATGAATCACCTGCAAAAATTCCGGATCCCCTCTAATCGACCCGATTCCACCACCATTGAATCAGGGTGTCACCTGATATTGTGGGCCGATAACCAGCCAGAACAGGGGATTACTCATTTGGGTTTCAAGCTTGAGGGAGAAGGAGAGCATTTTGCACTTACGGGCATCGATGGGGTCGGAATTATCGATTCTGTTTCCTTCCCAAATCAATTTAAACACTTTTCATATAGCAGGGAAGGCGATTCAGGAGAATGGAAATATTTTCCGGTTACTTTTGGCGTAAGGAATGTTGCACCGCAACTTTCAGGATTGCTCATTAATGAATTTATGACTTCAAATTCAAGCATCCCTGATGAAAATGGGGAATTCGAGGACTGGTTTGAGATTTTCAATACTAATCCTTATAGTGTGGATGTGGGAGGCCTTTATCTGACCGATAGCATAGGAGCACCAACTAAATTCAGGATTCCAAGCCATACGCCATCGATGTCAACCATCAGCCCGCAGGGTTACCTGGTCTTTTTTGCTGATGATCAGCAAGATCAGGGGATTAATCATGTGAACTTCAAACTTAAAAGGGAAGGGGAGCAGATCGTTCTTTTACACTATGACGAACGAACAGTTATTGATTCATTAAGCTACCGTAAGCAGTTTAATAACGCTTCCACCAGCCGCTTACAGATCGAAGGAGAGTGGTATTCAATACCGCCAACCCCCGGTGCTGAAAATATCTATCCGGATCTTTCAAACCTGGTGATCAACGAAGTGATGGGTAATAACAAAACTGTCATTGGAGATGATTATGAAGAATATGAGAATTGGTTGGAATTGTACAACAAGGGAGATACTCCCATAAATATTGGAGGTTTATATTTTAGTGACAGTCTGGCCGATCAGTATAAGTTCAGAATGTCATCGGAATACCCAGATTCCACATCAATCGATCCATATGGTTACCTGACCCTGTGGGCAGATAACGAAACCAGTCAGGGCATTCTCCATCTTGGGTTTAAAATCGCCAAGACAGGGGAGAAGATTGGAATATTCGACTATACAGGCCTGTTGGTGGACAGCATTTCATATCCCTTTATTGGTCCTAACCTCTCCTGGGGTCGCATGCCTGATGGCTTTGAAGTCTGGACCCAATTTCTCCAACCCACTCCTTCTCAGTCAAATTCAATTACACTTGTACAAGGAAGGGGAGTGGATGAATTGAAGGTAAAATTATACCCGAATCCAGTATCTGAGACGGCAGTATTTGAGGTTCCGGTGGACAATCCCGGGAAGATCCGGATAGAAATTGTGAATGCACAGGGCTCTCTCATCTCAATAATCCAGACATATGGCACGGGGACCGGACCAGAATTGATTTCTTGGGATGTGAGAGATGTTGAGGGTCGTCCACTGCTCCCGGGAATGTTTATATTTCGTGTTGTTTCAGGAACGGATATTTTTTCAGGAAAATTTGTGGTTCAGTAACCAAGGATGCAACCCAAAACTGTGCTCAAATATGCTTTTCATGTGATGAAAGATGTTTTTTTTGTGATCAATAAATGTCACTATCTGGTAACTTCTGTGGCTTCCAAAGACTTAATTTTTATCATGGGCACTATAAAGTACATATAATCAGCATTATACAAACACTTGATTTCATTTCCTGTCGTTTTTCAATGGTCTCTTATAATTGGTGCAGATTAAAATCAGTTTTGTCAAATATCAACATATCGTTGGGAAAATGGTTTTAGTTTTGTATAACTTTCTGCTGAACCATTTGTCATAGTATTATTGTCCAAATGTAAAAGGTATCAAATGAAGAAATCATCGCACTTAAATATAGCTATCCTGTTTATCGCACTTCTCACTTTTGTTTTACAGGAGGGTCAGGCTCAGACCTACAGGATTTTACCCCTGGGAAACTCCATTACAGTGGGGTGGAATGGCTTCACACCCCCTATGAATGAGGCTGTATCCTATCGGGGAGTTTTGTTTGACCAGCTTACGGCAGCGGGTTATAGTTTCGATTTTGTGGGCCATACCACAGCAGGTTCGGTTTACCTTTCCGATCCTGAACATGGTGCCATCAGCGGTACCCGGGGACAGTATGTGGTCCGTCTTTTACAGGACGGCTTCGATCAGTTGAACAGCATACAGATTACACCGGGAGGGCAACCATACCTGGACGTGTATCCTGCTGATATGATCATTCTGCATATCGGAACCAATGACATTAGCGCAGCGGAGACTCCCAGTGCAGTGGATGTGGAAGACATCCTGGATGAGATTGATGCCTGGGAACTTTCCAGTGGAAACCACGTGACAGTAATGGTGGCCAGGATAATAGACAGAACCGATAATGCACTCTGGAGTACCAATACCCATGCATACAATGACAGTGTGGCCGAAATGATTGCTGCAAGGGGAGATGCCAGTGTGTTTATGGTTGACCTGGAAAGCGGGGCCGGCATTGATTATGCCACCGAGATGGATCCCGATGGAATCCATCCCTTGCAATCGGCCTATGACAAAATGGGGGATACCTGGTTCACTGCCGTGGATGATTATCTGAGCTTGTTACCGGCAATTCCCGGTAATTTTTCACTTGGATCGGAGACCTCCAGCTCCATCCAGCTGACGTGGGACGATCTTTCAGGTAACGAGTCAGGGTTTGAGATTGAAAGGTCACTTACAGGATTGGGCGGGGACTTCACACTGATACATACCTCGGGGGCTGGAACCACATCCTATACCAATACAGGACTGGATGAGGGTACACAATATTACTACCGGGTTCGTGCCGTAAACCTTACAGGACCTTCGCTTTATACTTCCATTCAAACAACAACTACCCTGTTGCCGGCTCCTGCTGCACCCAGCAACATGACCTTCAGCCTGGTGACTGCCAGCTCCATGCGTGTAAACTGGCAGGACAACTCCACCAACGAGGAAAACTTTGTGCTGGAGCGTAGCCTTTCGCTGGGCGGTCCCTATACTCAGATCGCCACGCCGACAGTCAATTACTTTGATGACAGCGGGCTTCTGGAGAATACCAGGTACTACTACCGTGTGAGTGCTGTGAATGGCACCGGTTCGTCCACCTGGTTATTGGGTAACCAGATTACGCTGTTGCCGGCACCAGCTGCACCCAGCAACATGACCTTCAGCCTGGTGACCGCCAATTCCATGCGTGTGAACTGGCAGGACAACTCCACCAACGAGGTCAACTTTGTACTGGAGCGTAGCCTCTCTCTGGCTGGATCGTATACGCAGATCGCCACTCCTGTGGTCAATTACTTTGATGACAGCGGGCTGCTGGAGAACACCCGTTACTACTACCGTGTGAGGGCCGTGAATGCAAGCGGTCCATCCACATGGTTATTGGGTAACCAGATTACGCTGTTACCGGCTCCAGCTGCACCCAACAACATGACCTTCAGCCTGTTGACAGCCAATAGCATGCGTGTAAACTGGCAGGACAACTCCACCAACGAAACGAACTTTGTACTGGAGCGCGCCGTTCTACTGGCCGGTCCGTATACGCAGATCGCCACGCCTGTGGTCAGTTACTTTGATGACAGCGGGCTTCTGGAGAATACCAGGTACTACTACCGTGTCTGGGCAGTGAATGCCACCGGCGCATCGGCCCCGACACTGGGTAACCAGATTACGCTGTTGCCGGCTCCAGCTGCACCCAGCAACATGACCTTCAGCCTGGTGACAGAGAACTCCTTGCGGGTGAACTGGCAGGACAACTCCACCAACGAAACGAACTTTGTACTGGAGCGCGCCGTTCTACTGGCCGGTCCGTATACGCAGATCGCCACGCCGACGGTCAGTTACTTTGATGACAGCGGGCTTCTGGAGAACACCCGCTACTACTACCGTGTCTGGGCAATAAACGCGACCGGTCCCTCCGCTACGACATCGGGTAACCAGATTACGCTGTTGCCGGCACCAGCTGCACCCAGCAACATGACCTTCAGCCTGGTGACATCCAATAGCATGCGTGTAAACTGGCAGGATAACTCCACCAACGAAACGAACTTTGTACTGGAGCGTGCCGTTCTACTGGCCGGTCCCTATACACAGATCGCCACGCCGGCGGTCAGTTACTTTGATGACAGCGGGCTTCTGGAGAACACCCGTTACTACTACCGTGTGCGGGCTGTTAATGCCAGCGGTCCATCCACCTGGTTATTGGGTAACCAGATTACGCTGTTGCCGGTTCCTGCTGCACCCAGCAACATGACCTTCAGCCTGGTGACCGCCAACTCCATGCGTGTAAACTGGCAGGATAACTCCACCAACGAAACGAACTTTGTACTGGAGCGCGCCGTTCTACTGGCCGGTCCGTATACGCAGATCGCCACGTCGACGGTCAGTTATTTTGATGACAGCGGGCTTCTGGAGAACACCCGTTACTACTACCGTGTCTGGGCAGTAAACGCCACCGGTCCCTCCGCAACGACATCGGGTAACCAGATCACGCTGTTGCCGGCACCAGCTGCACCCAGCAACATGACCTTCAGCCTGGTGACATCCAATAGCATGCGTGTAAACTGGCAGGATAACTCCACCAACGAAACGAACTTTGTACTGGAGCGTGCCGTTCTACTGGCCGGTCCCTATACACAGATCGCCACGCCGGCGGTCAGTTACTTTGATGACAGCGGGCTTCTGGAGAACACCCGCTACTACTACCGTGTCTGGGCAGTAAACGCCACCGGTCCTTCAACAACGACATTGGGTAACCAGATCACACTTCTGCTGGCTCCTGCTGCACCCAGCAACATGATTTTCAGCCTGGTGACGGAGAACTCGATGCGGGTAAACTGGCAGGATAACTCCACCAACGAGGCCAATTTTGAGATACAACGTTCCCTCACTGCCGGGACCGGTTTTGTTGAGGTCGGAACCCCTGCAACCAGTTATTTTGATGACAGCGGACTCGGGGAGGACACCGAGTATTTCTACCGTGTGCGTGCGGTAAATGCCACAGCTCCATCGGCATGGATAACCGGAAGTCAGACCACCCTATTACTTGTACCAAGAGCCCCGGACCAATTGCAGGGTTCAGCAACAAATATCTGTTCCGTGGATTTAACATGGAGGGACAGAAGCAGCACTGAGGAAGGTTTTGTGGTTCAGCGCTCCAACCTTCCCACAGGTGTCTTTTTGAATATTCAGACTTTGGCCCCGGATAGCGAATCCTTTACGGATACCGATACTGAGAACAATAATACCTATTACTACCGGATCAGGGCCTTTAATGGTGCCGGAGAGGTCTTCTCCAATGTCGCTATGGTAACCGTTTCAGTTATCTTAAACGGGGGGACCATTGCTGCGGATCAGGAAATATGCCCGGGGGGAGATCCTGCACTGATAGTAAACAGTCTGTCACCCTCGGGTGGCAGCAACAACTGGAGCTACCAATGGCAATCACGGATCGTCCCGGCTATTTTTACAAATATACCCGGTGCCACTGGCATTACCTATAATCCGCCGGCCGGAGCTATTTTTACCACTGATTATCAACGGATTTCCACGGTCGAATGTGGTCCCGCAGCTTCCAATACCGTGGTCATTACCGTCGATGATGTTGAGGCACCCCAATTCACTTTATGTCCGGCCGATGAGGTGATTGAAATAGATAGAAATCTGCTGTCAGGTTCCTTTACTACGGTGAATCCTGTTTTTACTGACAATTGTCAAGTGTCCGAATTAACCTGGTCGATGAGTGGTGCAACCATAGGAAATTCGCCTTTAACAGGAATTAATTATGTTGGAACCAGGATCTTCCAGCTGGGAGTTACCACGGTCACATATGTAGCAGAGGATCTTTCGGGGAATTCAGAAAGCTGTGAATTTGAGGTAACTGTTAAGATCAAAGACCCTGAGATACTCAGTGTAACCATTCCAAATGCTACAATGAAGATTGGGGATATAGTCTCAGCTACCATCGTGGTTTCAAATGATGGTAATTCAGTTTACACCCTGGTTTCAGGTAACATCGGAGGATATCCTCTGGAGGATTTATCCCGGATCAGCAACACCACTTATCTTGCGAATTTTGTAATCGTTGAAGGCGGAAACAGCTATGAGAGGCTTCAGAATATTCCTGTTGGTAATCTGGTTGTTACCGATGGAACTGCACAGAGTTTGCCCTATACCACTCCCATTTCACAGAATAATGATCTGCTGGATGCAAAACGGCCTGTGGTCAATTTTGCGGATCTGGTGGCAGGTGATTATAAAATCGGGGACAGGGTTGTGATCAATATCCAGACCGACGGGCTTCTCTACACCCTTGACCCTGCCTCAACCGTAAACGGGATTGGTGTTACCCAGCCCAATATGGCTTTTGTTGAGACCGGGGGAGGGATGTACCGGCTAACCTACACCGTTGAGGAAGGGGATGACGATGTTGCACCGGGTGCATTTGTATCATCATTGATTTTAGAAAAACCATCAGGAAACATTGGTGATCCATTTACTGCTCTGGGGAATGTTAACCTGGTGTCGGTCGATGCCCATGCCCCTCTGGTGACCAGGATTGAAGTTCCGGATGAGGAAGTTGGGGTCGGAGGCGTGGTGGTGGCAACGATCACCGCCGATGGTACCGGCTATACGGCAGCTTCAGGCACACTGATCAACGGGATCCCGCTAAGTTCCGATAGGGTGAACTTCTCTGAGATTTCAATTGGCCTCTATACACTTTCCTATGAAGTTTCATCCACCGATAACCTGGTGGCTCCCGGCGAACTGGAAATGAGTATCATAATGAAAGATTCGGCAGGTAACATCGGCGAACCTTTTGGTATGATTGAAGTGAATGAGCTGGAAGTATATACACAGCTTCCACTCACTCATTTAGCGACCCTGCCTGAGATCTGCGAAGGAGAGCAAGCCGAGTTAGTTATATATTTAATTGGAAGAGAACCATTCTCCATCGAATTGTCTGATGGAGATACAACACTTCTGATCGAGGATATTGATGCGAGCCCCTATAGTGTTTTTGTATCGCCCGTGGAAACCACCTGGTACAGTGTACCCCTGGTAACTGACCGGAATGGGGTGGAAAATACAGGAAGCGGCAGTGTGCAGGTTTCAGTGAATGCTTCCACTGCGGTGAACTTCACAAATCTGAAATCAGGGTATAGTGTGGAAGCACCGCCCTTTAAGCTCACAGCCGATATTCCGGGAGGTGTATTCTCCGGACCGGGTGTCAACAGTATTACAGATTATTTTAGTCCTGCTGTTGCAGATACCGTTCTTTCTCCGCATACTATTTATTATACCTATGTAAACCCGACCGGTTGTACAAGCATGGACAGTGCGCTGGTATTTGTATTGGGGGCCAATGGTGATCTCTATATTCCCAGGCCGAAGGTTTGTGATTACAGTGCTCCCTTCCTGGTCAGCGCCTCGAATGTTGCCGGAGTCCTGGGTACATTTACCCTGAAGGACCCTCTCAACAACGAGGTAGCAGGGCTCACCGATCATGGGGATAATACAGCCACCATCGATCCCGTGCAACTGGCTGGCGGTGTTTATACGGTTGAATATGCCTATACTGATATCGTAAAGCTCTATATCAGGGAAAATTTTGAGTTAATAGAATTAGCCCAGCCTGAAATCCTTTCACCATCGGGGAAAACAACTTTCTGTCAGAATGAGGATGCAATCCAGCTCATTGCCAGCGATCCGGCTGCAGTTTTTTCCGGCAATGGAGTTATCCGGAAATGTAAGCAGCGGTTTTATTTTTGATCCATCTGTTGCTCCGGCAGGAAAAAATACCATTTCTTGTAAAGTATCTTCAGAGACCGGTTGTGAAAAGGTTACTGAACTGGTGGTTACGGTTCATGCTGCTTCAGTGGCTAAATTTGCAATAGGAAGTTCCTGCCTGCCCGAAGGCGGCGGAATGGTCTCTTTCAATAACCAAAGCACATCGAAATTATCGGTTAAAACATGGCGGTGGGATTTTGGTGATCCATTAAGCGGGGCGGATAATTACAGTGGTGAAATTGATCCGCAGCACTTCTATCCGATATCCCGGTGAATGGTCCATATCACTAACGGCCACCACTTTTGACGGATGCGTTTCAGGATTTCAGGTGGATACCCTGTTAGGCAGCAATCCCAATAGTGATTTCACATGGATCAGTGATTGTCATTTGGATAACCAGGGGGTTGAATTTGTGAACCTGACCACTGAAGGATTCACACCCATAGAATCGATGAAGTGGATTTTCATGTCCGAATCCGGAGATATCCTGGATGAGGTGATCTCCGATTCTGATACCATTGAATATCAGTTTCCAAATGCATCCACATACCTGGTAAGACTTCAAACCATTACCCAGGGTGCTTGCAGTGATACCGTTTCAAAAATGGTGGAACTTAGGCCAACTTTCAAATTGGATGCTGAAGGATATTCCGAGGCATTTGATCTGGATCAGGGAGGATGGACCATTGAGTCGGAGGACGGGAATGCCAGCTGGGTCTGGGGTACTCCCGATTTCGAAGGGTTTACTCCCGAAGGAAATGGGAACTCCTGGTATACCGAATTATCGGGATATGGCTCCGGATATGTGGAGCACTCCTGGATTCAGAGTCCCTGCTTCGATTTCAGTGATATGGACCGTCCGATGATCAAACTGGATATGATGAAGAGTTTTGTGCCTAATGTGAATGGCTCGGTTCTTCAGTTCATGGATCGCCGGAACGAGGGATGGAAGGCCGTTGGGGCCAGCTCTAAGGGAATTAACTGGTATAACTCTGTTAATATCTATAATCTTCCGGGAGGAAGCCCGGTTGGATGGAGCCTTGATGTATTCAGTCCGGATACAGATTGGGTGGAAGCCTCTCATGACCTGAGCGCACTCAAGGGTAACCGCTTCGCAACCCTTCGCCTGGCAATTGCCACCACTGGAGCCCAGGGAATTGGCAACCAGGGATTTGCATTTGATAATCTGATGATTTCAGAAAAGACGAAATTAGCTGTCTTAGAGCACTTCACAAATTCATCGGATCAGAACTCCTTTTCAGCAGATATCCAGGTGGATGCCTATGCTAAAGCAAACCGTTCTGAGGTGATTGATCTTCAATATCATACTGCTTATCCAGGGGAAGATCCCATGAACCTGAATAATCCGGGTATGGTTACGACCAGGGCCGGTAATTTAGGAGTGGGACTGGTGCCCTACGCTGTTCTCGATGGAGGGTCAAACGGTATGTATCGATACGATTTTTCAAGTATTGAAAACATCCCCGGGTCAGATGATCTCGATCTCTTATCCCTTGAGATCCCCTCGTTTGAGATTGAACTGGAAGTGGACTGGACTGAAAGCGATCTGACGGCTTACACCACAGTAACATGTAAATCTGATCGCTACACCGAATATATTCAACTCTATGTGGTCGTGATGGAATCCCTTGTCACAATCTACGAGGGCACAAATGGAGACAGTGCATTCAGGAATGTGGTACTGGAGATGCTCCCGACACCGGCAGGAAAGCTCCTGGGTCAGAACTGGTACCAAGGAGTCAGTGTGAGTATGACTAACCAATGGACTTTTGAGCCTTTTATAGAGGATGTCGCTGATCTCGTGGTGGTTGCATTTGTTCAGGATCGGAATACAAAAGAGATATTGCAGGCTGCTGTCAATTATAAAACGCCTCCAACCGGTATACTGGATAGGTTTGCGGATTTAAGAGAGCTGCAGGTTTACCCCAATCCGGCCAAAGATTATCTGTACGTGAACCTGGGAAGCAGAACTGAAATACCGGGAGTACTTGAGGTGTTTGATCTGAGTGGCAGGATGGTTCTGAATATGGAGACTCAGCCGGGGTATCAGATCTTCAATCTGGATATACAAAATCTGACAAGGGGCATGTACATCATCCGACGCATTGAATCGGGAGAACTGGTTGGAAGGAGTAAGTTTATAAAGACTCAGTAGGGTTACCTGAAAAAGCTGAAGTTCACCCCTCCATACTTCCTGTGTTCAAAAAAGTGACTATGGGAAGTGAAGGAGTGGCTACCCGGGTGCTCGAGGATAAAGGTTCCCTCCTTTGCCAGGATCTTTGTATGAAAGACCAGATCGGGCAAAGTGTCCAGCAGGGGGTTGTCGTAGGGAGGGTCGGCAAAGATAATGTCGAAGGACTGGGTGGGCCTGTTCAGGTATCTGAATACATCCCCCCTGATCACTGTAACGAGCTCCATCTTCAGTTCCTGACAGGTTTTCCGGATGAAATTGAAGTGGACATGTTCCTTCTCGATTGCAACAACGGTACGTGCTCCGCGTGAAACAAATTCATAGGTGATGCTCCCCGTTCCTGAGAATAGGTCCAGGACATCCAGCTCATCCATATCGTATCTGTTCGACAGGATATTGAACAGGCTCTCTTTTGCAAAATCGGTGGTCGGCCTTGCCCTGAAATTCTTTGGCGGGTGAATCTGTTTGCCCCTGTATGCTCCGCTTATGATACGCACTTGCTTCCCTCCGAAAGAATCATAAAACGGAGCATCTGTGTCCTGGAAAGCTCCTCCAGGTAATATGGGGTTGTTTTGATGTGCCGGATGTACTTCCCAAGCAGTCCGAATAGCTCATGTTCAGGGTGTATCATTCCGGAAAGGTAAACAGGGATGCTCTCGCGATCCAGATCCAACTGTTTCAGGGTATTCAGGGTATGATAAATAAAGTCGGACGGATCCTTCAGGTTGTAGTGATTCATCAAACTGACCCTGTCTTTCTGGATAATCAGGATTTCCAGGGTGTATTTCTGAACTTCCAAAAGGATAAATCCCCTTTGGTGGTCACTGGCCTGCACCTGGTCGGAGAGCGATAATAAGCATTCTGAAGCGTGGAGGATCTGAACCCTGCCGGAAATCTTTTCTTTAAGATTCTCCAGGTCGGGGGTGATGGTATATAAAATATTCAGGTCCCTATCCCTGATATAGCGATGTGCAACGATATCAGTATCTGCAACCTCGGCTGTTTTTTCTAGCACAGACCGGGAATCGGATGGGTTGAAAAGCTGCTCCGGGACAACAGTTGACGAAAGAGAATCCAGGATAAATACGGTTTCGCCTTTAAAGTCGAGCAAATGCTGATCTTCCAGAATGCGTGCACATTCTGCAGGGAATTTGGAGGCCGGGACAGATGAGTCGTAATAGAACTGCTTCAGAAACACCGGTTTATAACTGGCATCAGAGACAAGAATAGAAAAACCATCCGCAGAGAAACGGATGGCCTGGTGACCTTTTAGTCTGATTTCTTGAGTGATGGAATTCGATATAATACCCTCTACCTGCATGGGTATCTTCGAAATTATTCCCAGTTTCCGGTAACTGTACCCTCTTCCATTGATCCGAATTTTACCCCTTCGAATCCTACAATTTTCATCCGTTCGTCTTTGTAATTCACGATAAGCTGTTCATCCATTCCTTTCAGCAAATCATCATACAATACAGACACCTCCAAAACCTGGACCGTCAGGTTGGATGATGTAAGAATTTCACCCGATTCCATGGCGAATTGCACACCTTTTGTGAAAGGGACATATCGCAGCGAGTCGGAGTTGAATCCTTCACCAAAGAGGGAGTCCAGTACAGGAACCTGTGTGATATCACGGGTGATTATACCCTCGGCAAGTGCCTTGATACGGGCCTTTTCAAACCCCATTTCTTCCAGCCAATCTTCAGGAATATCACCAATGGCTTTCACGACCTGGAAATAAGAAGTATCCAGGAAAGATATGAGGGTATCAAAACTTCCCGTATATTGCTTATAGATGTCTTTATATGCTTTCTGAGCTTCCCTGATTTCAATCAATCTTTTTATGGTGGCAGTTTCCCTGACTTCAACATCTCTGTTAAATCGAATTGGTTCCATGATACTCTCAACAACCAAAAAACCTAAAACAATGATTATTAATACAAACAGAACCTGGATTACTCTTCTCATGGGGTATGCTATTTTGGTTTGCGCACAAATTTAGTAAAAAAAAGTATATTATAAATTTTTAATTGTGCATTAATCAAGAGCCATGCTGAGAAAATATATTGCCTCCAAAATACTTGAAAATCTTGCTTTTCAGCCTACCCAGGGGCAGATTGCGATGATTGATGAGTTGGGAGGATTTGTCGCTTCGGATGATCCGGGTGAAGTAATGCTTCTGAGGGGATATGCCGGGACTGGGAAGACCACCCTTGTAAACAGCCTGGTAAAAACACTGGCCTCCATGAATCAGGAATGCGTTTTACTGGCACCTACAGGGCGGGCAGCCAAGGTGCTCAGCGCCTATACGGGCAGTTCAGCATGGACCATTCATAAGAAGATTTACAGACAAAAAACAGGCAGGGATGGGCTGGGGGAGTTTGTTCTGGATAAAAATCTTCATAAGAACACCTATTTTATTGTGGATGAAGCCTCGATGATCGGGGACAGGTCGCCGGACACTGTATTTGGATCGGGTGATCTGTTGCGTGATCTGCTCGATTTTGTGGAGATGGGTTCATCCTGCCGACTGGTCCTGGTGGGCGATACCGCACAACTTCCCCCGGTGGGCCTGGAAATCAGCCCGGCACTGAACCGTCAGAGGCTGGAACAGTTTGGATACCGGGTACGCGAAATTGAGATGACCGATGTGATCCGGCAGGCTGAAGGATCGGGGATCCTTTATAATGCCACCTCCATCAGGAAACTGATTTCAGCACAACTGCAGGGAATACCCCGATTTTAATTTTGATTCCTTTGAAGACATCACCATGGTCTCAGGTGCCGAACTTCTGGAAACCATTAGTTCCAGCTACGACCGGTATGGAAGCGGGGAGACCATCGTGGTGACCCGTTCCAATAAACGCGCGAATCGCTTTAATGCCGGAATAAGAAGTCAGATTCTATGTCGTGAGGAGCAACTCAATGCAGGTGATCTGCTTATGGTGGTTAAAAACAACTACTTCTGGAAGGATGGCGAAAACAGGATTGATTTCATTGCAAACGGTGATATTGTTAAGGTGGAACGCTTGCTGGGTACAGAAGAGGTCCACGGGCATAAGTTTGCAGATGTGGAGATCTCCCTTCCCGATTACGGACAAATCGAACTGCGTGCGAAAATTATGCTGGATGTGATCGATTTGGAGACCGCTTCACTGGGGAAGGAGGAGCAAAAAGGCCTCTATATTTCCGTTGCAGAGGATTACCCCGAGGCTGCCAGTCGCAGGCAGAAGGCCATTAAAATTTCAGCCGATCCGTATTACAATGCACTCCAGGTGAAGTTCGCCTATGCTGTGACCTGCCATAAGGCACAGGGTGGACAGTGGAAATCAGTCTTTCTCGATCAGGGTTTTTTTACTGATGAGATGTTGAACCAGGATTACCTGAGATGGCTCTATACGGCTTTTACCAGGGCTTCGGAAAGGCTCTACCTGGTTAACCTGGCTAAACAGTTTGTTCCTGTTTGAACCTTGCTGGATTTTTTTAGTGTATTTATATTAAATATTGAATTACCTTTGTACCTCATTAAATTAAGAGTATTATGAATATTTATGTTGGAAATCTTGACTATAAGGTAACTGAGGATGACCTGGAGAAATTATTTTCTGAATACGGTAAAGTAAGTTCGTCGAGTATTATTACAGACAAGTACAATGGCAGAAGCAAGGGCTTTGGATTTGTTACCATGGATGATAATGCAGAAGCCAAAAAAGCAATTGCCGGTTTAAATGAATCATCGCTGGGAAACAGAAACATTGTGGTCAACGAGGCCAAGCCAAGAAAGAGCAATTACTAGGAATTATTCCTGACAAGCCCCCTCAAGAGGTTCTCTTAACTTCTCAGATCCCTATGGGATTCTGGGTGTTAAATATTTGTTAAACAGCGATTTCATTCTTGTGGATTGCCCTCATCTGTTGTTATGAAATATAAACACGGATGAAGAGCATGAAAAGGATTACCGGTCTGTTTCTGATGGGTTTTTGTATGTGGGTTTTAACCCAGGCAAATGATCCTGAACAAAACCTCTTTATTACTGCCAAAGTCTGGGAATTTCACCTGGGATTTACCTCTGAAAACTGGGAATCCATGGATCCGGGAAACCTCATCGATTCCGGGTCAGCAGATGGAAGCGGATTTGGCTATGGAGGTTTTATAGCTCCCGCATTTATTGCAGACGGCGATTCTGACGGAGACGACATGCTTTCGGAGGCAGAATTTGAGTCTCTGGGGAAGAAATGGTTCAGTGATTGGGGTTCCGGAGGTTCAAACCCGCTTGATGCCGACCAGATAGGATTCGGATTTGGCGCTCTGACCTACCATTTGAACGGGGACAGGTTTAACCTTAGAGGAGCCAGGGGAGAGAGAAATGGAATTGCCTCCGTACTGGGTTTAGAGTACCCGGAAACTACTGCAGATCTGGAAATTAATCAGACCTCATTTGTTTCCGCAACCATCCGTTATAAAGGTAATGGAACATACCTTAATGCGATGGGTACCCCGAAACTACCCTTTAAAATTGATTTTAATGATGGCTATCCCGGAAGGGAGGTCGGAGGCGCGGTCAAGCTTAATCTGCACAACTGCATTACCGATCCCAGCTACATGAATGAGGTAATCGCTCACCAGCTCTTCAGAGATGCCGGAGTGCCTGCACCCCGGACCAGTTATGCCAGGGTGTATGTTTCTGTGCCGGGAAAATATGATAAGGAGTATTTCGGGCTCTATTCCATTGTCGAAAATGTTGATAAGCAATTCATCCAGGAGAGATTCGGAACGAAGAAGGGTGCAATTCTTAAACCAGTCACCCCGTTCCTGTTTCGTGACCTTGGTGATCGTTGGGAAGCATATGATCAGATCTATGATCCTAAATCCGGGCTGACCGATGAAGCGAAATGGCGGTTAATAGATTTGTGCAGGCTCGTTACACACTCCTCCGATTATGAATTCTCTGCCCGGATTGGTGACTTTATTGATCTGGATGAAACCGCCCGTTACCTGGCTGTCACCGTACTGATCAGTGACCTTGACGGCATTTTAGGCTCCGGTCAGAATTTCTATCTTTATTTGAAACCCGATAACCATAAGTTTATTTTCATCCCATGGGACCAGGATCATTCATTCGGCCAGTGGACCAGAACCCAGCAAGAGAGGGAGCAGCTAAGTCTGAACAAACCCTGGGATAAAGAAAATCTGTTTCTTGAGAGATTATTCAATATCCCTGAATTCAAAGACTCCTATTTGTCGCAGATAAAGGTGATGAATGATTCTCTTTTCAGGCCTGAGCGCATCAATGCCCAGGTTGAAGCGCTAGCCGGGGTCCTTCGTCCGGCCATACGCGATGATTCTCCCGAAAACCTGGAATTGTTTAACCGGCTGGTTTCCCTAGATTCGCACCATAGCTATGCAAATATTCTTCCGGCAAGGAACCCTGGCGATCCCGCTCCTTCTCCCGGCAGTTTTGGTTCGGATCCTTCCGCAAAACCCATCAATGGATTTGTGGCTGCCAGGAGCAAATCGGTTGAGGATCAACTGGCAGGAAGATCTGAAGGACTTGATGATGGTTATTCTGCGGAAAAATGGTCTCCCGGCAACCAGGAGTGGGTTGCCAGATTATTCCTGACTGCAATGGATGCTGATGCTGACGGGAAGGTCTCGGAACAGGAGTTTAACCTGGGATTCGACACCTGGTACACCAACTGGAACAAAACAGAGTCTGAGGTCCTGTCGGAGAAGCAGATTAAGAGGGGGCTGAACCAGACCATTTCATCCATGCAGCTGGCAGATGACGGTTCCTGATTCTCCTACTCTCCGATTATTTTCACAAGTACCCGTTTACGGCGCTTTCCGTCGAACTCTCCGTAAAAGATCTGCTCCCAGGGGCCGAAATCCATTTTGCCCCCGGTGACAGCCACTACAACCTCGCGTCCCATGATGGTGCGTTTGAGATGTGCATCGGCATTGTCCTCAAAACCATTATGCCTGTATTGACTGTAAGGTTTTTCGGGAGCAAGCTTCTCCAGCCACACCTCAAAGTCATGGTGCAGCCCTGACTCATCATCGTTGACAAAGACAGAGGCGGTAATGTGCATGGCGTTTACCAGGATCAGACCCTCTTTGATGCCACTCTCCGTCAGACAGGCCTGTACCTCCCGGGTGATGTTGATCAGTTCCCTCCGCCGGGCAATGTCGAACCAGAGTTCCTTACGGTATGATTTCATAATCAGGATCAGTTGAGTTTTAACTCTTTTGCTATCTCGCGGATTTTCGCTTCGAGTTTCGCTTTTACCTTCTCATAATCTTCTCTCTTCTCCAGCTTGTCGGATACACTGAAATAGAATTTAATCTTTGGTTCAGTACCCGAAGGCCTGACAGAGATTTTACTCCCATCCTTAAGCAGGAACTGGAGTACGTTGGATTTTGGAAGATCGATGGGAGTCTTTTTCTTTGTAAAGGTATCGGTGCTTTTCTGTTCGAGGTAGTCACGAATGGTTGTCACCGGTGATCCGATCAGGCTTTGTGGCGGATTATTTCTGAATTCCACCATCATCTGCTGGATCTCCTCTGCCCCCGATTTTCCCTTCCGCACCACGTTGATCAGTGATTCCTGGTAGATGGAAAACTTCTGGTACATCTCCATTAATAAATCAAACATGGTCATCCCCCGGCTTTTTGCCCAGGCTGCGATTTCGGCTAACATGGCGCATGAAGAAACCGCATCTTTGTCCCGCACAAAATCTCCGATCATGAAGCCGTAACTCTCTTCACCTCCCCCGATAAATGTCATGGAACCTTCATTCCTTCGGATGATATCGGCAATAAATTTGAAGCCGGTCAGAACATCCCAATAGGGGACCTTGTAGTGGTTGGCCATTTCGGCAATCAATTCTGTGGTCACCACCGTTTTGACAATGTACTCCTTACCGGTAAGTTTCCCCTTTTCGGACCATTGCGACAACAGGTAGTAAGAGAGCAGGGAGGCGGTCTGGTTACCATTTACAAGCATCAACCGGCCATGATTATCCCGGATGGCTATACCCACCCGGTCTGCGTCGGGATCACTGGCCATTACCATATCGGCACCCACCTGGTTTGCTTTTTTCAGTGCCATGTCCAGAGCAGCCGGTTCCTCCGGGTTCGGGGAGACCACTGTGGGGAAATTTCCATCTACCACATCCTGCTCAGGCACATTAAGGATATTTGTGAATCCGATCCTTTTCAGGGCTCTGGGTACCATTTTTACTCCGGATCCATGGATGGGCGTGTATACGATTTTTATATCCGAATATGCTGCAATAACCTCGGGATGAATGGATAGTTTAGCCACCTCTTCAATATAGAGGGCATCTATCTCTTCCCCAAGATAAATGATTTCACTTTTATCTCCGTCGAATTTAACTTCACCAATTGATTTGATCTTCTGAACTTCTTTGATAATGTTCTCATCGTGGGGATTAATAATCTGGCCACCGTCTTCCCAGTATACCTTGTAACCATTGTACTCTTTAGGATTGTGCGAGGCAGTTACCACCACACCGCTCTGGCATCCCATCTGTCGGATGGCAAAACTGAGTTCGGGGGTAGGGCGCAGGCTCTCAAACAGGTAAGCTTTGATGCCGTTCGCAATACAGATTTGTGCCGTGATCTCTGCAAAAAGCGGACTGTTATTCCGGCAGTCGTAGGCAATGGCCACGCTGATCTGATCGCGGTGTCTGAACTGTTTAATCAGGTAGTTGCACAATCCCTGGGTGGCCATACCCACAGTATAGATGTTCATCCGGTTTGTTCCTACCCCCATGATGCCCCTGAGGCCTCCGGTCCCGAACTCGAGGTCACGGTAAAAACTCTCAATGAGCTCCGTTTCATTTTCTTTTATCATGGTCCGGATGGCCTGTCTGGATGGTTCATCGATGGGACTATCCAACCATACCTGTGCTCTTTTGGTAACCTGTTTCAGGATTTCTGTATTTTTGTTCATAGCTTGAAAATTTTTCTGTACAACAGTTATAAAAGACCTTTAATACACTTTTCCAGGCTGTCCCGCCAGTATGGTACCTCGACCCCATATACCTCCCTGATCTTTGATTTGTTAAGTACCGCATAGGGCGGGCGTTTTGCAGGCAGGGGATAACCCGACGTTTCTATCGGCAGGATGCTCCCTCCACATGAGATTTGCCTGCAAACCTCAATGGCCAGGTCATACCAGCTGCAAACCCCTTCATTGGAGAAATTGAATATCCCCGGGACAAATGGTTTTTTACCTGACTCCACATCGGAAATGATCTGCATAATCGCTTTGGCAAGATCCTCTGCATAGGTGGGTGATCCAACCTGGTCATACACAACCCTGAGCTCCTCCTTTTGATCCATCCGGTTGATCATGCTCTTGACAAAATTCCGGCCAAATACACTGTAAAGCCAGGAGGTACGAAATATCAGAGCACGGGGGTGATCCTGAATTACTTTCTCTCCTTCCAGCTTTGTGAGACCATATATGTTGAGTGGTCCGGGTGTATCATCCTCCTTCAGGGGCCGGAGAAGGTTGCCGGGAAATATGTAATCGGTGGAGATATGGATAAGCCTTGTATCCGGGAATTTTTCCAGCACCCCGGAGAGGTTCCTGACGATGTCACGGTTTAGCAGCATGGCCCGGTCAGGATCCGATTCCGCCCCGTCCACATCGGTATATGCAGCACAGTTAATGATGTATTTTGCCGGTCGGGATATCAGTTGATTCTCTATGGCTACAACTTCGGTCAGATCCAGCTCTTCAATATCGGTAAAGGTGTAGACCTGGCTGAAAAGGTTTCGCAGTTTTTTGATTTCCCGCCCAAGCTGACCATTGGCACCTGTTACAAGTACTTGGCTCATGTTATATCTGTTTTAACTCCTTAAGATGGGGCAATGCCCTGTCCTTCCCTGAGATGATTGCTGATGCCAGGTCAACCTTCCAGTCGATCTTCAGCTCCGGATCATCAAAACGAATACCGGCTTCAGATTCAGGATTGTAAATGGTATCACATTTGTACAGGATGGTGGCGTTTGGGGAGAGCACCGAGAATCCATGTGCAAAACCTTTGGGAATCAGTAACTGAAGGTGATTGTCAATGCTCAGTTCGATTCCGTACCAGCTCCCATAGGTTCCTGACCTCTTTCTCAGATCCACGGCCACGTCATAGATGACCCCCTCTGTAACCCGGACCAATTTGGTCTGGGCAAACGGATCCCTCTGAAAATGTAATCCCCTGATCACCCCCTTTACCGAACGGGACTGGTTGTCCTGTATAAAGTGATAATTGATTCCGAGTGCCTTCAATCTCTCCTGGTGGTAACTTTCAAGGAAATATCCGCGCTGATCCCTGTAAACCTTTGGTTCGATGATCAAAAGGCCATCCATACCTGTCTCAATGGTCTTCATGCACCTCTGTTTGTAAAATCGAATGTGGTTTCATCTGCAATTTGAAACAGGTATTCACCGTAGGAGCTTTTTTTCAGCATTTCGGCGAGGATCAGCAGCTTTGGCCGGTCTATAAATCCCATTTTATAGGCGATCTCCTCAATACAGGAAATCTTTAATCCCTGACGCTGTTCAATGGTGTGGATATAATTGGATGCCTGCAGCAGGCTCTCATGTGTACCCGTGTCGAGCCACGCCATTCCACGTCCCATGATTTGTACCCTGAGTGTATTCTCTTCCAGGTAGAGCCTGTTCAGGTCGGTAATCTCCAGCTCACCCCGTTTGGAAGGTTTAAGGGATTTTGCTTTGGCCACCACGGAATGATCATAAAAATAGAGACCGGTTACTGCATATTTTGACCTGGGCTTTTCAGGTTTTTCCTCCAGGCTGATGGCTTTTCCGGAACTATCAAATTCGACTACGCCGTATCGTTCCGGATCATTTACAAAATATCCGAATATCTCAGCTCCCTCTTTCAGTGTTGCTGCAGTTTGAAGCGTTCTGCTAAACCCGTGTCCGTAAAAGATATTATCTCCAAGGATCAGAGAGACCGGTTCTCTGTTTATAAACTCTTCTCCGATCAGGAATGCCTGGGCAAGCCCGTCGGGCGACGGCTGAATGGCATAGGTGAGGGAGATTCCAAGTTGCGATCCGTCATCCAGCAGGGTCTGGTAAAGGTGCAGATCCTCCGGCGTGGAGATAATGAGAATCTCCCTGATTCCGGCCAGCATCAGGACCGAGAGTGGATAGTAGATCATCGGTTTGTCATATACAGGGATAATCTGTTTCGAAATGGACCTGGTAATAGGATAGAGCCTGGTACCTGATCCCCCTGCAAGGATGATTCCTTTCATTTTTTCTGTCCCTCCTCTTTTAAAAGGTTGTCAAAATATGCAATGGTTCTCTTCAGTCCCGTTTCAAGTTCCACCTGCGGCTTCCAATCGTCCAGAATCTTCCCGGCAAGTGTAATGTCAGGTTTTCGTTGTATGGGATCATCCTGGGGAAGCGGGAGGAAACTGATTTTGGATTTTGACCCTGTCAGCTCTATGACTTTCTCTGCAAGAGAAAGAATGGAATACTCCAAAGGATTTCCCAGGTTGATTGGCCCGGTGATATCATCTCCGGTGCGCATCATTTTGATCATTCCTTCCAGCAGGTCGTCCACGTACTGGAAGCTCCTTGTCTGGGAACCATTTCCGTAGATGGTAATATCCTCACCACGGAGTGCCTGGACAATAAAATTGGAGACCACCCGTCCGTCGTTGGGATGCATTTTCGGACCGTAGGTGTTGAATATGCGTATAATCTTTATCCTTACTCTATTCTGATGATGGTAGTCGGTGAAAAGAGTTTCGGCACAACGCTTGCCTTCATCATAACAGGAACGTATTCCTACGGGATTCACATTTCCCCAGTACGTTTCGGGCTGTGGGTGAATCATGGGATCACCATACACCTCACTGGTGGAAGCCTGGAGTATTTTGGCTTTGATCCTTTTGGCAAGCCCCAGCATATTGATGGCACCCATGACCGAGGTTTTCACGGTTTTGATGGGATTGTACTGGTAGTGAATGGGTGAAGCCGGGCAGGCAAGGTTATAGATCTCATCAACCTCCACAAAGTAAGGTGCAGTCACATCGTGCCGGATCAATTCAAAATAGGGGTTCTCCAGGAGATGCTTGATATTTGTTTTACTGCCGGTAAAATAGTTATCCAGGCAGAGCACCTCATTTCCCTCCCCAAGGAGCCTTTCACAAAGGTGCGACCCAATAAATCCTGCTCCCCCGGTAATCAGTATACGGTTCATTTTAAATGGTTACGGTTTTACCGGTTGTCTTCCAATGCTGTAATAGGTGAACCCGAACTCCACCAATTCATTGGGATCGTATATATTCCTGCCGTCGAAAATTACCTTTTCCAGCATCAGCTTTTCAATGATATTATAGTTAAGGACTCTGAACTCCGGCCATTCGGTGACCACAATAAGTCCGCTGGCATCGATCAGGGCTTCATACTTGTCTTCACAAAGTTCAATGGAGGTTCCAAGAATCCGCTTTGCCTCCACCCTTGCAACGGGATCATACGCTTTTATGGAAACTCCCTCTTTCAGAAGCTCTTCAATGATTTTCAAAGCCGGAGCCTCCCTCATATCATCGGTATGGGGTTTGAATGACAATCCCCATAAGCCAAGTTTAAGGCCCTTTAGCCTATCCCCGAAATGGGATTTGACTTTGGCGGGGATCACCAGCTTCTGGTTGTCATTTACATATTCAACAGCTTTGAGGATCTCGAGGGATCTGCCATAATCATCACCTGTTTTGATCAGTGCTTTGACATCCTTTGGGAAGCAGCTTCCACCGTATCCTGCCCCCGGGTAGATAAATTTATTTCCAATCCGGGTGTCGCTGCCGATCCCTTTGCGAACCATGTTTACATCAGCTCCGACGATTTCACACAGGTTGGCTATATCGTTCATAAAGCTGATCTTGGTGGCAAGCATGGAGTTGGCGGCGTATTTGGTCATTTCGGCAGAGGCTATATCCATGGAGATAATAGGATGGCCATTGAGCAGAAAGGGTTTATACAAACGACCCATGATTTTTTCGGCTCTTTCTGAATCGGTCCCGATAACAATGCGGTCGGGTTTCAGGAAGTCCTGGATGGCTGCACCCTCCTTAAGAAATTCAGGATTGGAAGCCACATCAAATTCCAGGTTTGAACCACGCCTTTTCAGGGCTTTTGAGACCTGGGCCCTTACCTTTTCAGCCGTTTTAATGGGGACGGTACTTTTGGTGACCACAACCAGGTAATCCTGCATGTAAGTACCGATCTCATCGGCTACCCGCAGGACATATTTAAGGTCTGCCGAGCCATCCTCATCGGGAGGGGTCCCAACGGCAATAAACACTGCATCACAATCCACAATACTCTCTTTAAGACTGTTGCTGAAAAACAGGCGGCCCTGCTCCACATTGGTTCTGACCATATCCTCAAGACCGGGCTCATAAATGGGGATCACTCCCTGTTTCAGCTTTTCAATCTTATCCTGGTCAATGTCCACGCAGGTAACAGAAATCCCGGATTCTGCGAAACAGGTTCCTGAAACCAGTCCCACATAGCCCGTTCCAACAATCGTAATTTTCATTTTCTAGAGTTTTTTAAAATGCAACGCAAAGGTAATTTAATAAAGATAAAACGATAAATGGTCTTTCAGTGATTTACTTTCCTCTTTTTTTGGGGGTTTGAGTGGCTTTTGTTAACTTTGCGCCTCGTTTGAATCAATATAATGTCTAACTTATTAATTTTAAAGGATTTACAATGTCAGAAACAACAAAAGGAGCTGAGGCAACTGCCGAAGATCAAACAAAATTAGCCGGGAACCAGGCTGAACCGCAACAGCCTGTTGCAGAAGGTACCTCAACCCAGGATGTAACCCAGGAGGAGCCTGTTGCAGAAGTACCAGTCGAAGAGCCTGTTGCAGCAACACCAGGAAATGAGCCCACCGAAGAAGAATTGCCGACTGAGGAACAAACCGGGCCAGCCGTAGAGGAACAAACCGGGCCAGCCGTAGAGGAACAACCTGTCGCTGCTACCGCACCTGCGGAAGTAAAAGAAATTGCCAAAACTGACCCCAACTCCAATACCGGTGTGGAAGATTTTGACTGGGATGATTTTTCCTCCAATGAATTGGAAAGTTCGGTCAGCAAGGCAGATTATGAAAAAATGTATTCAGCCACCCTTTCGACAATTGCCGAAAATGAGGTAATCGATGGGACAGTGATTTCCATGAACAAGCGTGAGGTGGTGATCAATATTGGTTACAAATCAGAGGGAGTAATCTCCATTTCGGAATTCCGTTATGACCCGGATCTGAAAGCAGGCGATACGGTTGAGGTTTATGTGGAGAGCCAGGAAGACAAAAAAGGTCAGCTGGTACTATCCCATAAAAAGGCCAGGTCGATGAGGTCATGGGACCGGGTTAACCAGGCACTTGACCAGGATGAGGTTATCAAAGGATACATCAAATGCCGCACCAAGGGCGGTATGATCGTTGATGTATTCGGAATCGAAGCTTTCCTCCCCGGATCGCAGATCGATGTGAAGCCCATCAGGGACTATGATGCCTATGTTGGAAAAAATATGGAATTCAAGGTTGTCAAAATCAACCACGAATTCCGAAACGTGGTCGTTTCCCACAAGGCACTGATCGAAGAGGAGCTGGAGCAGCAGAAGAAAGAGATCATTGCCAAACTGGAGAAGGGACAGGTACTGGAAGGAACCGTTAAAAATATCACATCCTACGGGGTCTTTATCGACCTGGGTGGTGTAGACGGACTGATCCACATCACAGACCTCTCATGGGGTCGTGTAAACCATCCCGAGGAGATTGTTGAGCTGGATCAGAAGCTGAATGTGGTAATCCTTGATTTTGATGATGATAAAAAGCGAATTGCGCTGGGTCTGAAGCAGCTGACACCTCATCCATGGGATTCACTTGATGCAAACCTGAAAGTGGGAGACAAGGTGAAGGGACGTGTGGTTGTTATGGCTGATTATGGTGCGTTTGTTGAGATTGCCACCGGGGTTGAAGGTCTGATTCACGTTTCTGAAATGTCCTGGTCGCAACACCTCAGGAGTGCCCAGGAGTTTATGAAAGTTGGAGACGAAGTTGATGCAGTGATCCTGACCCTAGACCGGGAGGAGCGAAAAATGTCGCTTGGAATCAAGCAACTTAAATCCGATCCGTGGGAGAAGATTGAAGAGAAGTATGGCGTTGGAAGTAAGCACACCGCTAAGGTCCGGAACTTCACAAACTTCGGGGTATTTGTTGAGATCGAAGAGGGTGTTGACGGATTGATTCATATCTCTGATCTTTCATGGACCAAAAAAGTGAAGCATCCTGCCGAATTCACATCCATTGGTGCCGAGATTGATGTGGTTGTTCTTGAAATAGATAAGGAGAACCGTCGGCTGAGCCTGGGTCACAAACAACTTGAGGAGAATCCCTGGGACGTATTCGAGGATGTGTTCAATGTGGACTCCGTTCACGAGGGAACCGTTATCGAACTGATGGATAAAGGTGCGGTCATTGCACTTCCATATGGGGTTGAAGGTTTCGTTACACCGAAGCACCTTGTGAAAGCGGATGGAACCAATGTGAAAGTGGACGAAAAAATAGATTTTAAGGTGATTGAGTTTAATAAGTCCGCAAAAAAGATTATCTTGTCTCATAGTCGTATCCATGAGGATGAACAGAAGTCTTTGACCCGGGCCGCCAAACAAGGAGAGGGTTCCGAAGTGAGGAAAGCCACCAGGAAGCTTAAAACAAACCTGGAGAAAACCACACTTGGTGACATTTCAGAGCTCGCCGCCCTGAAATCAGAGATGGAAGAGAACGAGAATAAAAAAGCGAAGAAACGCGGAAACGATAAGCAAGAGTAAGTAAAACCCTTAAACAAATTAGTCAGCTATGGAATTCAAGATTGACAAGTTTGAAAACCATACTTTGATCAAAGTATTGGAGGAAAAACTCGACACCCACATTGCTCCGACACTGAAATCCGAGTTGGTACTTGTTTCAGGAAATGGTGAGAAAAACATCATTCTGGACCTGGGCAACTGCCGCTACTGTGATTCATCAGGATTGAGTGCAATACTTGTGGCAAACCGTTTGTGCAAAAATGCAGGTGGAACCTTCGTGCTCACAGGATTGAATGATGCAGTAGAAAGGTTGATCACCATTTCTCAACTCGATACTGTATTGAACATATCAAATTCATTGCAGGAGGCAGAAGCTTTGATCAAGGAGGCTGGATAATTTTTTGTTAGGTGTCTTTTAACCTGACCATACTTGGTAGCAGTTCAGCGCTGCCAACCACAAAACGATTTCCGACCGCTCATTTACTTCAGGTAGATGAGCGGTTTTTTTTAATAGACTGCGGGGAAGGAACCCAGGTGCAGTTGAGGAAATTTGGTTATAACCCTGCCCGAATACACCATATCTTCATATCGCACCTCCATGGTGATCATGTATTTGGTTTGTTTGGATTACTCTCTACAATGGGAATGATGGGCCGGAGGGTTCCGCTTCATCTTTATGGTCCCGATACCCTGGAAACGATGATGAAACAGCATTTCTCATTCTTTGGCAATCCCCCGTTCGAGATGATCTACCACGCTCCCGGTCAGGAGGGTGATGGCTATATTTTTGAAGATAACAGGATTATGGTTACTCCCATACCTTTGAAACACAGAACAATAACCTATGGCTATCTTTTCAGGGAGAAGAAAAAGCTGTTAAACTTAAGAAAAGAGTGCATTAGCGGGTATGGACTGGGAATTGCAGATGTAATGAGAATCAAGCAGGGGGCAGATCATGTAACCGAAACCGGGGAGGTGATCCCCAACAACCGGTTAACCCTTCCTCCCTTCAGACAACGATCCTATGCTTACATATCAGATACAGTTTTTGAACCTGCCCTGTCGGAAAGGCTGAAGGATGTGGACCTTCTTTTCCATGAGGCTACTTTTGCTGAAAAGGATAGAGGGTTGGCGCTGGAAACCCTTCATTCCACTGCCCTTCAGGCAGCTGTCATTGCCAGGGACTCGGGTGCCGGAAGGCTTCTGATCGGACATTTCTCCAGCAGGTATAAGGACCACGCGCTGCTGGTTGAAGAGGCGAGATCCATTTTTGAACCGACCTTTGGAGTCAACGACGGAGATTGCTATTCCGTTGATCAAATAAGGGTGACTACGGAATAAAATGTTAATTTTGTCCCTTCATTTCAGGTAAAGAGAAGTAAGGTGAGCGAAAAAATTTTAATCCTTGATTTTGGATCCCAGTATACCCAGCTGATTGCCCGGAAAGTCAGGGAACATCATGTCTACTGTGAAATTTATCCTTATAGTAAATACCCGGAGCCGGATGGTTCCGTGAAGGGTGTGATCCTCTCGGGTAGTCCCTTTTCCGTGAGGGATGAAAAGGCTCCAATTCCCGACCTGGGGAGTATAAAGGGGAAATACCCCTTGCTTGGGATCTGTTACGGTGCCCAGTTCCTTTCCCATCATTACGGTGGTGAAGTGAAACAATCAGACTCCAGGGAATATGGCAGGGCCCGGCTCAGTTTTATTGATTACAAGAATCCCCTGCTCAGAAACCTGTCTGCCCATACTCAGGTTTGGATGTCGCATGGAGATACCATCAACAGATTGCCTGAAAACCATAAGGTAATCGCCTCAACAGGTGATGTGGAGGTGGGTGCCTACATGGCAACTGATGAGGCAACATTCGGGCTTCAGTTTCACCCCGAGGTCTATCATACCACTGAAGGGAGTACCATTCTCTTCAATTTCCTATCGGAGATTTGTGGCTGCTCCATGGACTGGACCCCGGAGACTTTCGTGGAGACTACCGTCCAGGAATTGAAAGAGAAACTGGGGGATGACAGGGTGGTACTCGGATTATCCGGAGGGGTGGATTCAACGGTTGCTGCCTCTCTGTTGCACCGTGCCATTGGCAGCAACCTGATCTGTATTTTCGTGGATAACGGGTTGTTAAGAAAGGACGAATTTAAGACTGTGCTTGATTCCTACCAGCACCTTGGACTGAATGTGATAGGTGTGGATGCTGGTGAAAAGTTTATTTCCGACCTGAAAGGGATCTCCGAGCCGGAAGCAAAACGAAAGAGTATAGGCAGGAATTTTATTGAGGTATTCGAGCAGGAGGCCAAACGACTGAAAAACATCTCCTGGCTTGGTCAGGGAACCATCTATCCCGACGTCATTGAATCTGTATCGGTGAATGGTCCGTCTGTGACCATAAAATCGCATCATAATGTGGGTGGACTGCCGGAGAAAATGGCTCTGAAGGTCGTGGAGCCGCTTCGGTTGCTGTTTAAAGACGAAGTGAGAAGGGTCGGTTATTCGATGGGAATTCCAGCATCCTTTTTAAAACGACATCCCTTTCCGGGACCAGGGCTTGGGATTCGGATCCTGGGAGAGATTACACCCGAGAAGATCCGTCTTGTGCAGGAGGCCGATGATATCTATATAAAAGCATTACACAGGTATGGTCTGTATGACCGCATCTGGCAGGCAGGAGCCATCCTCCTTCCGGTTCAGTCGGTAGGCGTGATGGGTGACGAGCGCACCTATGAATACGTGGTAGCCCTGAGGGCTGTAACCTCCACCGATGGAATGACGGCCGATTGGGGGCATCTTCCCCACGAGGTATTAAGCCAGATTTCCAATGATATAATCAACAAGGTCAGGGGCATTAACAGGGTTGTTTATGATATCAGCTCAAAACCGCCGGCTACCATTGAATGGGAGTAATAAGAGGATCACCGTTTTTGCAACAATTTTGGCTTCAGGAGGTTATAACTATATACCGAAAAAAGTTAATCATGATTCGAATAAAATATATCAGTCTGCTGGGAATCATCCTGATGGGTGCGCTATCCGGACAGGCCCAGTTTTCAAGTCCGGAAGCCCTTAAACTGGCCCTGGTGATGGAGAGGGTGAGCCAATATTATGTGGATTCCATTAACACCACAGAAGTGATGGAGGATGCCATTGAGCATTTGCTGCACGAACTGGATCCTCACTCCTCCTATCTGAGCAAGGAGGAGCTTGAGGAGATGAATGAGCAGCTTGAGGGTGAATTTGACGGGATCGGGGTTAGTTTCAATGTGCTGGATGATACAATTTTCATTATTCGTTCCATTCCGGGAGGTCCTTCCGAGAGGGTTGGTATCGTGGCAGGTGACCGGATTATTAAGGTAGAGGGTGTGACTGTAGCGGGAACGGGTATAACCACAAAGGATGTTCAGCGCCTGCTGAAGGGACCCAAAGGTACAATGGTGGATGTTTCTGTTCACCGCCGGGGTGTCCCCGGTCTTTTGGAGTTTACAATTACCAGGGACAAGATACCCGTATTTAGTCTGGATGCCTCCTATATGGTCAATGACCGCGTTGGATATGTAAAACTTGCCAGGTTTTCCCACACAACCCTTGAGGAGTTTGAGACAGCCATGGTGGCTTTGAAAAAGAAGGGGATGGTGGATCTGATCCTCGATCTTTCGGGGAATGGCGGAGGATGGCTGCCTGTGGCCGTTGACCTGGCTGATCATTTCCTTTCAGGAGACAAGGTTATTGTAAGCACTGAAGGAAATAACATGCCTGTCCGAAAATACAGGGCCCGCCAAACCGGACTTCTTGAGGATGGAAAACTAGTAATCATGATCGATGGTAACTCAGCTTCGGCCAGTGAAATTGTCAGTGGTGCGATCCAGGACTGGGACCGGGGAGTTATCGTAGGGCGCCGTTCATTTGGCAAGGGCCTGGTGCAACAGCCCTTCCCCCTGGGTGACGGCTCTATGATCAGGCTTACCGTGGCCCGCTACTATACACCTACCGGCAGACTTATCCAGAAGCCCTACGAGGATGGTTATGAAGAGTACGCCATGGACCTGATTAACCGGTATAATCATGGAGAACTCAGCAATGAAGACAGTATTGTTTTCCCGGAGTCTCAACGTTATCAGACCCTTGTGCTGAACCGGACCGTATACGGCGGTGGCGGAATTATGCCCGACTTTTTTGTACCCATGGATACCAGTGCCTATTCCGACTACTACAGGGAGCTGATCAGCAGGGGAATATTTAACCGTTTCATTCTTCAGTATGTAGAGGAACACCGGGATGAGCTCCTTTCTCAAAATCCGGATTTTAAATCATTTCAGGAAAACTTTCAACCCGGGAAGGAACTGAAGGATGCTCTGATCAGCTTTGCAGCAGGGGAGGATCTCGACTTTGAACAGGATCAGTGGAATATTTCGGGTGACCATATAACCCTTCTCCTGAAGGGATACATGGCGAGGGATTTATGGGACATGTCCAGTTTTTATGAGATCTATAACACCTCCAACGAGGTTTTTAATAAAGCGGTGGAGATAATGGCCAAAGCAGAGGTCAGATGATCTCCTGGATGGGTGAACAGTACCTGGAGATCCTGGGCGTTTTCTTCTCCCTCTTGTATCTCTTGTTCAGCATAAAGCAAAATCTACTTTTGTGGCCCATGGGAATGATAGGCGCCATACTCTATATGGTGGTTTTTTACCAGTCGAAGTTTTATGCGGATATGGGACTCAATGGGTACTACTTTTTTATTAGTATATATGGTTGGGTGGTTTGGTCGAAGGGGAAGAAAGGTGATAAAGACGGAATGCCCGTTACAAGAATCAGGTTGAAGCAGGGTGTTATACTGGCTATGATAACGGTAGTTGCTTTTACAGGGACAGGATTCATTCTTGACCGGTATACAGATTCTCCTATTCCTTATTGGGATGCCTTTACAACTGCGCTGAGTTTCACTGCCACCTGGATGCTTGCCCGGAAAATTCTTGAACACTGGATCATATGGGTTATTGTTGATGTAGTTTCAATGGCTTTGTATTTTTACCGCGGATTATATCCCACCTTTTTGTTATTTGCGATATATACCGTACTGGCAGTGATCGGATATTTTCAATGGAAAAGGACATGTCAGGTTACAACAGGAATTTAAAACGGGTACTGGTAACCGGACCCGAGTCAACCGGAAAAACCGAATTGGTGAGCTGGCTGACCAACCGGTTTAACGGAACAGCCGTTGAGGAGTATGCCAGGGGTTATGTGGAGGGGCTTGATCGGCCCTATACCTTTGAAGATGTTGAGCATATAGCAAGGCATCAGATTTTATCCTATAAGATGGAAATCTCTGATAAGGAGTGGGTTTTCTTCGATACCTGGCTCATCATCACCAGGGTGTGGTTTGATGTGGTTTTCAAAACGGTTCCGGCATGGATCGATGATGCGTTAAAAGGGGCCCGGTTTGACCTTGTCCTTTTGTGTGCACCTGACATACCCTGGATTCCGGATGGAGTCAGGGAGAATGGAGGTATTGAACGCGAACGCCTGTTTGAAAGATACAAAAAGGAGATCGGGCGTTTCGGAATGGAGTGGGATTTGGTTACCGGAACAGGCGAGGCGCGCTTTGCACGGGCAGAAGAGATTATTTTCAAAAAACTGGGATATGGCACAATTTGAAAAGTACCACGCAAAAACCTTCAAAGGTCTAGAACCTTTGCTGGCCTGTGAACTGGAAGGATTAGGCGCTGAGAAGGTGGAGGTCGCAAACCGGGGGGTAACATTTTATGGCAGACGGGCCCTGATGTACAAGGTGAACCTGGCCTCCAGGCTGTCACTCAGGGTACTGGTTCCGGTTCTGGAATTTGAGGTCAGCAATACCGAGGGTCTTTACAGGAAAGTGAAACAGTTTGATTGGGAGCAGTTTCTGGATAACAAGATGACGTTTTCAATAGATTCGGTGGTACACTCCCCCCACTTTCCCAATGGTTTTTTTGCCGCCCAAAAGGTAAAGGATGCCATTGTGGACCGTTTCAGGGAGAAGACCAGTCTGCGACCATCTGTGAACAGGGAACAACCCGATTTACTGATAAATCTTCATATCTCCGACCGTCGTGCCACACTCTCCCTGGACAGTTCCGGGGGGTCACTGCACAAACGGGGTTACCGGTCGGGTAATTTTGAAGCCCCGTTGAACGAAGTACTGGCCGCTGGTATGATCATGGCTACCGGATGGAGCGGGGAGACTCCTTTTCTTGATCCCATGTGTGGTTCGGGAACACTGGCCATTGAAGCGGCCCTTATCGCTGCAGAGATTCCGCCGGGTATCTTTAAAAAGCAATATGGATTCGAGAACTGGAAGGAATTTGACCCGGAACTATTGGAGCATGTGGCCAAGAGTCTCGCGGTGGAAAGGGTGGTGAAGGTTCCCATCATTGCACGGGATGTGGATCCGCAGGCGGTTGAGATCACAAAGCGACAGGTGAAAAGCATGGAGTTATCCCATTTGATTAAAGTAGAGCAATTGGACTTCGAAGCCTCTGATCCCATGGAGGGAGTGACCATCGTGATGAATCCTCCCTATGGAGAGAGATTAAAAAAAGAGGATATTGAATCTTTCTACGAAATGATCGGTACTACCCTGAAACATAAGTTTCCAGGATCAGATGCCTGGATTCTCTCCTCCAGCGGCATAGCCATGAAAAGAGTTGGGTTAAGACCTGCTTCAAGGCAACAGTTATTCAACGGACCCCTGGAATGCTCATACGTCAACTACAAGACATTTAAGGGCAACTGGAAAGATTATAAGCACCATAAGAATTAGCAATAAATCGATGATGACCCTTTTGGGACACCCTCGAGTCAATTCATCTGCCTGTTGAAAAAAAAACATGTTTTGAATTTATTTATTGCAAAAGGGTCTGAATTTTATCTATATTAGTTACTGAAACATTTTTTTTATATTTGCTGATCAATCGGCAAATTCCAAGTCAACAAAATGAAGCTAAATGGGCTTTGATCTGAATGAGTATTACTCCAAGCTGAATGGCGGAGATGTTTTGATGGCCTTCAAAGGGAATATCTCAGGTGAGCTCATCAGCAATGTATTAGAGGTGGTTGAAGCCGGGATGGACGACCGTAATGAAAATTCCAAAATTCGTAAGAAGGTCTATAATGTCCTGGTGGAAAGCCTTCAGAATCTTTACCATCATATTGAAGTATTGCCCGCGGCGATGCAAAAGGAGTTTGACTCCAAATTTGCTATGATCATTGTCAGCAAAGAGACAGAAAGCTACAGGATATCCACTGGAAATTTTGTCACCCAGGACAAAGTTGATGTATTGAAGAATAAAATTGATAAGATCAACTCTATGGGTAAGGAGGAGTTGAAGGACATGTATAAATTTATCCTGAATCATCAGCGGTTGTCAGAAAAGGGTGGAGGAGGACTTGGCCTGGTGGATATTGCAAGGAAAACAGGTCATAAGCTTGAATATCATTTCGAAAAATATAACAATATATACTACTTCTTCAATCTAGATGTTTTCGTCGAAATTGCGTAGTGAAAAACATAGTTAAATCGCCAAATATGGAATCATTGTCAATAGAAGGAACTGCAAAAACCCCGAGTGTTAAATTTAATGGTCAGGAGGGTGTATTAGAGGTAAAAGGAAGATCCATACCTGAAAATTCAATTGAATTTTACAAGCCACTGGTAGAGTGGCTTGAGCAGTACAGCGGTGCACCCCTGGGATTAACCCAGGTTAACGTGCAATTGGAGTACTTCAATACCAGTTCCTCCAAGTGCATCCTGGATGTATTTAAAAAACTGGAAGCCATCCATAAAGGTAAAAACGAGGTGATTATCAACTGGTATTACGAGGAGGATGATGAAGATATGCTTGAGGCCGGAGAGGACTATGAGTCTATTATCCGGGTTCCCTTCAAGATGATTGAAATTGTAGAATAACATTTTAAATATCAGCAATATAGAATATTACCCGACGAAGCCTGCAAACCTTAGATCCAGGAGTTTTTTGAGGACCCTGAAATAAAGCAGGAGATATATGCCAAGGGTCATTAACCAGATCACCCCTACATTTACCCAAAGGGTCGGGTAGAATACCCCGGCTACCATCTTCCGCGGCGCATAAAAGTGTGCTTTGATAAATTTGTAGGTGGGATCCAGATAGATGGGGTCTCTTTTCTGAATCATCTCCCCTTTGCGTTTGAACTCTGTGTAGTAGTCGAACGATTTGTTGTTGGTGACGAACTCTTCCAGTGTTTTATTGCTGTAATTCCGCTGAAGCTTTTTCAGTTCTTCAAAATCAAATGATTTTGTGATTTTATCGATTTCATTCCTTGCATTCCGGAATGTCTCCTTATAGAACTCCTGCAGTGCTTCAAGGTACTCCCGGGTATAAAGGATGATTTCCTGTGTGATTTGGCCGGGATAGAGTTGATCGCTGAATTTCATGGAGTATCCGGGAGTCGCTTCATGATAGCTCTTCAGGATCATCCTCTCCCTGAATTCATTACGTATTTCATTCCTCAGCACCTCGAGGGAATAGGCCACTATTTCGGCAGATTCAGGCTGATCAAGGTTCCGTTCGACATAATCGAGCTTATTGAGAAGTTGTTTGATATGGAAGTTTGCCTTCAGATTTCCAATGCTCTGGAGCTTGTTTTGATCATAAAAGTTCACCTGGTATTTATTGTTCATAAACTGGTAAGTGGCAAGCCCTTCATAAGCCCACCTCGCCGTAATAACCTCTCCGTACCAGGGGATCTTCTTTGGTGATGAGATCTGGGGGTTCAGGTTTTCGAATTTGACGATGATTCCGCTCAGTATGATCTGTGGAATTACCAGGAAAGGGATAAGTATGTAAATGGTTACCACCGTCTTGAAGCTATCCGATATGAGGAGTCCCATGACATTGGCAGCTGCCCATGATGAAAACAATACAAGCCAGTATTCGAAATACATCCCCTTGATCCCCATCATCGTATTCCCGATGATCACAAAGGTGAAAGCCTGAATGGCTGAGATCAACCATTGAACAGATACCTTGGAGAGCAGGTAACCTGACCAGCTGAGGTTAAGGAATGCCTCGCGTTTCAGGATTTTACGGTCCTTGATGATCTCCTCGGCGCTCACGGTCAGACCCATGAAAATGGCCACGATAACCGACATAAAAATATAGACCGGCATATTTGTATTCCCGGCCAGAGTATACCCGAATTTGTTTGAGACATCCAGGTCATAGTAACGGACTATCCCGGCGAGAAGAAGGGCAAGTACCGGAGCCTCGGCAAAATTGAATACCAGGTACTGAGCATCACTCAGTTTTTTCAGAAAATCCCTTTTTATAAATACCCCGAACTGTTTCAGTTTGCCGGGGATCTTAAAGGAGATCTCAGGAAGGTCCGCTTTTGAAGCGGTGTCCCTTTCCGACTCCTTATATACTTTCCGAAAGTGTTCGCTCCACTCGGAAGGGGAGATTCTGCGGGTATGTGTGAGCTGTCCGAACTCATCCAACACATTGGTCTCCACAATATTAAAAACCTGTTCGGGATTGACATTGCCACAGGTGGGACACTCGCTTTCGTTCCAGTCAGCTGCCTGCACCCTGGATTTAAAGTACTCGATGGAGTCAACGGGATTCCCGTTATAGATAAGGTAGCCCCCTGTATCAAGGATCAGCAGTCTGTCAAACATTTTAAAAATATCGGACGAGGGCTGGTGAATCACCACAAATACCAATTTTCCTTTGAAGGTTAACTCTTTCAGTAAATCCAGGATATTTTCACTGTCCCGGCTTGAAAGTCCTGATGTGGGCTCATCAAGGAACAGAACTGCCGGTTCACGGATGAGTTCAAGTGCAATGTTGAGCCGTTTTCGCTGACCACCACTGATCTTTTTATTGAGCGGAGACCCCACCTGAATGTCCCTGATTTCAAATAGTCCCAGGTTTTTCAAAACCCGGTGCACTGCCTCCACCAACTGCTCATGGGTATAGTTGTCAAAACACAGCCTGGCGTTGTAGTAAAGGTTCTGGTAAACAGACAACTCTTCGATCAAAAGGTCATCCTGGGAGACAAACCCGATAGTCCCCTTGATCCCCGGGTCGTCACTGTGTATATCGATGTCGTTGATCAGCACCTTTCCTTCACTGGGTTTGATCACTCCATTGAGTACATTGAGCAACGTCGATTTTCCTGCACCGCTGGCCCCCATAATCCCTACCAGCCGGCCCGATTGTTCAGTAAATCCTATATCGTGAAGACCGATTGCGCCGTTTTTAAACCGGTATGTAATGTGATTCGCCTCAAATATAATTTTCGATTTGACTTTGTCACCCACGAAAAGTGAGACAATATCACTGTAATAAACAGGTCTGATCTGTTGATTTCTAAGGGAGGACCCGGAATTTAGCGGATAGCTTTTCAGGGGTTCAAGCAACTGACCATTCATGTAAAGTTCAGCTTTCCCCAAATATTTGAGAAAGTAGAGGTTGCTTGACGGAACCTGAATAAACCGGATCTGGCCCGCCAGGTCTTTCCTGTAAATATGTTTGGTTTTCCGTAACTCTGGTGTGCCGGGGTTATTGTCAACTACAAGGTAGGAGCTATTTTCCTCAAGGTCCTTGTCTGAAAGAACAAAATTTCTGATCAGAAGGTAGTCTTCTTCGGGGATGTGGAAGGTATCAGCCACAGTGGCAATAAATTCCATCTCCTGTTCGGTGCCAGTTTCGCGCTCAGATTTGATAAACTCCAGCATCTGAAAGAGCACAATAACCTTTTGTGATTGAGCAAGTTCCCTGTTAATATCTGTGCAAATTTTAAGGACCCTTACAGACCGCTTTGCCAGAACCCGTTCCTTTTTGGCAACCTTGGAATCCTCCTCCATGACCTGATTAAAATACCCGTTGAAAACATCAAGGTAGAGTGCAACCAGTTCCTGGTTCAATCGCCTGTTCAGAAAGGATTCAACCACAAGTCTGCGTTCGGCAGCATTGCTTTCCGGGCGGGAGATGATGGCAAAAAGTTGCATTAATGCTTCGAGGATCTCTCTGCTCATTCCAATATGGTTAGATCAACACCACCCAAGATAGCAATTATATATATAGATTGTACCTCCCTATATCCAGAGGTAAATCATCAGGAAAATAAGCGGGATCACAATACCGGCGGCAAACAGCAGCCCACTTTTCCCCGTGATCCCCTTTTTTCCCCTGGCCATGATCAGTCCGGATACGGCCAACAGGATCAGTGAGAATGCAAACAGGTCTGAAAACCAGGTCCACAACTTTTTTGGCTTGTTATAATGAAGGTAATTCACTTCACTGAACAAGGGGCGGTTTCGGACCTTTGTAACCATCACATTCCCGGAGGAGAGTTCCAGGTTGATGTGACCGCCCTTCAGGTAGATCATAAGGAAATCATCGTTGGGGAAATAGTATTGCTTATAGTTTTTCGCCTCTCCTGTAAGTTCAAGGATATCCTCAATGACACCTCGATCCACATCTGCTTTTTGGATGGGAGCCTGATATTGGTAAGTATTTGATCGTGATATGATTCCAGGAGTCCAGTGTCGGGCTGCCCCATGATTAAGGGCAATCCCTGAAATCCCATATATAATGGCCATTCCAAAAAATAAAAAGCCCATCTCCCGGTGAAGCCACCGGTTCCACTTCCTCCACCCCATCTTTATTATTGGGTAATTTCCCGGTATTCAATTGTTTCAATGAAAACATCGGCCTTCTCGGCCTCGGAGTGTGCCATTTCAACCGCGTGGTTCGCCTTGGACTGGTAATCTGCCTGGAGTTCTACGGCCTGTTCTGCTGCCATGACCCGAAAGGTACCCTTTACAGCTACCGTCGACCCTTCCAGTTCGATCTTGAATTCGTCGATATCCCCTCCGGGAACGAGCCTGATCTGGGTTTCTCCGTCTTCAGCCAGAATAAAACATTTCTGTCCCCCGTGCCTGCATACATGGGTAATCATTCCCGTGATGGCAACCTCCTTGTTTTCATACTCTTCTGGACTGGCCAGCAACTCCTCAATGGTTGCTGAAACTATTTTTTCACTCTGAGAGGTCTGGTTGCAGGCACCCACCAGCAGGGTCAATGTAATCCAAATTGCGATTTTATACATGGTACTCATTCATTAAGTTTGGGCAAAAATAGGAAAAATTATCGTTTAAAGCTTTGCACACATGCCTCCTGCTGATCATAAATCTCGAATACATGATGAAGTTGAAGCAATTTGAAAAGCTCCAAAACTTCGCGGCTCACATTACAGATCTTGAACTGGCCGTAATTGTTACTGGCCGCTTTCATAGCTGATAAAAAGACTCCAAATCCGGAACTGTCAATGAAGGTGATACCTTTCAGGTTAAAAGCAAGGTTTACATTTGGTTTAACGAAATATGCAAGGAGTTGCTCCTTCACAGTTTCTGCGATCGGGGAGTTGAACCTGCTGGTATCCTTCAGGGTTACCACGAGGATATCTCCAATTTTTTTTGTCTCAATCATTACCCGGTTTGAAGGTTCGTCAGTTTCAATTCTGTCACAGCTAACTGACTCTTTTCCAGGAATTCGCCTACCATACTATCATACCGATCGGACTCCAGCCCCTCATGAGCCAGTTTTTCCAGCTCTTTCAGAAGTTCGGCCACACCCTTCATACCCATGACCGCAACAGATGATTTGGCCTTATGAGCCAGTTTGGAAAGTCCATCGTAATCCTTTTCCCTGAGCATCCGGGGCATGAGTTCAGAATATTCATCGATTTGTTCACTGAAAAGGGCGATCATCTCTGCGATAAAGTTCGCATCTCCGCCCGACATGGTTTTAAGATAGGTCAGATCAGTTATCATATTTGTATTAAGGTAGGTTGAAAACTTATTCCGGGCACTAAATTAATTATAATTATTTTTAGAAATAAAACAGAGCCCGGTTAATTATCACCGGGAAAGATCGATGAAAAGAAGTCTCGTAATGATTCTGACCGGGGTGCTCTCGGTGCAAATGGTTTTCAGCCAGATCTCGTTTTCTGAGAAAAGACAAAGAGATCAGGCATTCCATGATGGAGTTTCATTGATCCTTAAGGAGGAGTTCGAGATGGCCAGTGCAAAGTTGACTGAATGCCTTGAGATTGACCCGACATTCGCCCCCGCATATTTGCAGAGAGGAAGGATTCTCATCCAATGGGGTTCCATGGATCGGGCCATGGGCGATCTGGATTCGGCCATTCGTTTTGATCCCGGCCTTGGGGAGGCTTTTTTTTATAAAGGGTACATCATGTTTGGATCAGATACCACAGGAATGGATGCCGATCTCTTCGATCTGGCCATTTCCAAAGGCTACCATGATCCCTATGCATACTATTTCCGTGGTCTTACCGGGATAAGGGATGGGTTTGACGGCAAGGCGATCAATGATATGAGCCAGGCCATCGTACTAAAGTCAGATTTTGCCCTGGCATATCATGAAAGGGCAGGGATTAAAAGAAGGATGGGTGACCTCCAGGGTGCTCATTTCGATTACAGGACTGCGGTTGAGTACGATCCTGGTTTTGCACTGGCCTACAATAACCTGGGATCGGTTAAAATTTTACTGGGTGATTATGAAGGTGCCATAGAACAATATACAAAGGCCCTGGAGTTAAATCCGAAAATGGTTTTGGCATTGAATAACCGCGGATATGCCAGTTATTTTCTTGGAAACCTGGATGCCGCCATGGATGATTTCGACATAGCCATCAATCTTGAAAGTGGTTTTGCGGAAGCCAGCCTGAACAAATCATCGATTCTGGCCAGTCAGAACAACCTTGAGCCGGCCCTGACCTTGCTTGATTTTGCCATCGTGGAGAATCCCGGAGTTTCCCTGCTCTATCTTAACCGCGGACTGATCCGGGAGCTGAATGGAAATCTCTCTGAAGCATGTGAGGATTGGAAAATGGCCCTGGAGCTTGGTGCCCGGGAAGCAGAAGCATATGTAAAGGAATGCAATGAATAAGGTATTTATGATCGGAAGGTGGTTAATGATTCTCACCGTTGGACTGCTGGTTCCGGCTGCACTTTTGGGTCAGGAAGATGTGACCATCAAAAAGAAGGAGTTCAAAACCGGAGTGGAGATCGGATTTAAGGAGGCATGGAGCAGTGTGAAGGAGGGTGATAAGCAATTTAAAGAGGGAAGAGGAACCTTTGATCTTGCCAGGGATCATTACCTGTATGCCAATCAATATAATCCTGATAATGCCGAACTGAACTACAAGATCGGAGCCTGCTATCTTTTTACCGATGATAAATACATCGCAATCGATTACCTTCTTCGGGCTTACGATCTGAACGAAGAGGTGAGCCAGGATATTCACCTGTTGCTGGGAAATGCCTATCAGCTGGTACTTGAGTTTGAAGAGGCAGCAAGTCACTTCAAGGAACATAAACTGACCCTTGATGAGGATGAACAGGAAATATACAGTAGTGTGCTTGCAAAGCGACTCACAGAGTGTCAGCACGGAAGGAGTCTTTCACAGGATCCGGTCAGGGTTATTCTTCAAAACCTTGGTGAGAATATAAATTCAAAATATGATGACTACAATCCCATCTTTGCCTATGGTGACACGGCTCTCTACTTCTCATCCCGAAGGCCTTTCGGGAAGGCAAAACGCAATCCGCTGGATAATAAATATAACGAGGATATCTACCGTTCCACCCCTTCAGGGTCAGGTTTTGAGATGGCATTCAGGCTGGGAAAACCATTTAATACCGAGAATAATGAAGCCGTGGTTGGGATCTCGGCAGATGGAAACAAGCTCCTTATTTACAGGGGTTATGAGGATAATGGTAAGCTGGAAATTATAACTTATAACCCTGAAAAGGCTAAATGGTCAAGGTCGAAAGTAATGGATAAGAAGTTACTCAGTAAAGATGGAGAGACCTCTGCAGCCCTCTCCCCGGATGGTTCCGAGCTCTTCTACGTAAGCAGGAACGCCAGGTTAACTGCCGGGGGGAAGGATATTCTTTATACACGACTGAATGAAAAAGGGAAATGGGAAGAGCCCCGTAATATCGGCGGACTGATCAATACACCCTATGATGAGGAGGGGGTTTTTATTACAGCTGACGGCAAGTATCTCTATTTTGCATCGCAGGGGCATAACAGCATGGGCGGATTCGATATTTTCCGTTCCGAGAGGGCAGACAACGGGGGGTGGACCGCTCCGGAAAATCTGGGCTATCCCATCAACACACCCGACGACGAGGTCTTATATATCATGGATAAAAACGGTGACTACGGCTACTACTCCACCATCAGGGAGGGCGGACTGGGATCAAAGGATATCTTTAAGGTGGTCTTTCTTGGTTCCGAGAAGGAGTTGGTTACCTCAATGAAGGATCAGCTGGTTGCCGGTCCCGGTGAAACAAAGAGAGGATTTCTCACAAAGCCCAGGCTCCCTAATCTGGATACCTCCATCATTGTTACCGGTCGTGTGCTGGATACACTGGACGGCATCCGTCCGGTGATGGCCAGCCTTTCTTATATGGATCCGCAGGGAGCCATTCAGGAAGTAAGGACTGTGACCAACGATTTGGGCGTTTATGTGGCAAATTTACCCGAAGCTGCCATATACGGGGTGGAAATCAATGCGACAGGGTATCTCTATTTTCTCGATATACTTGACCTGCTTGGCGAATCGGGTGAAGAAAAGGTGGTGCAGGATTTCTACCTTCAGAAGATCGAAGTCGGAACCAAGGTGGTCCTGGAAAATATATACTTCCAGACCGGGAAGGCTGTGCTCAGGCCCGAGTCCAACAATGCCCTTGATCAGGTGGTCCGGTTTCTCCAGAACAATCCGGGTATGAAGCTTGAGATCTCGGGTCATACCGATAATACGGGTACATTACGTATAAATCAGAAGTTATCACGTGACCGGGCAAAATCTGTAGTCACCTACCTGGTGGGGAGAGGTATCCCGGAAACCATGCTTGTATATGAGGGTTATGCTGATTCTCAGCCGGTAGCCCCCAACGATACAGCAGAAGGAAGAGAGAAGAACCGGCGTGTTGAGTTCAAAGTGCTTTCCAATTAAAAATCTTTATAACAGTGAGAAAAACAGCATTCTATGATTATCACCTTGGAAGGGGTGCTAAAATGGTTCCTTTTGCAGGATTTGAAATGCCGGTTGAGTACACCGGGGTGATGCAGGAACATATTAATGTGAGAAAAAATGTGGGTGTCTTTGATGTTTCGCACATGGGGGAGATTTGGGTGAAGGGTCCGAATGCCTTTGCCCTGGTACAGAAGCTTACTTCAAATGATATTCAGAAACTATCTCCGGGTGGAATTCAGTACACCTGTTTCACAAATGAAACGGGTGGGATTGTGGATGATCTTCTGGTCTATTTTTACGACAGGGAGAAATACCTTTTGGTTGTGAATGCCTCCAACATCGAAAAAGACTACAACTGGATCGTCCGGCAAAACCTGGAGGGCGCCACCGTTGAGAATGCATCAGATCACATATCCCAGCTGGCTATCCAGGGTCCCAGGGCATTGGAGTTGTTGCAAACACTTACTCCGGAAGACCTTTCAGCCATTCCCTACTATCATTTTCGCACCGGTGAGTTTGCCGGTGCAAAGGAGGTGATTATCAGTAATACCGGGTATACGGGAGCAGGGGGATTTGAACTATATATGTACAATGATGATGCTGCTTCAATCTGGGAACGGATTTTTGAAGCCGGGAAAGAGCTGGGAATCGAACCGGCTGGTCTGGCAGCAAGGGATACACTCAGGCTGGAGATGGGCTATTGCCTTTACGGCAATGATATTAATGATACCACCTCTCCGCTGGAGGCCGGATTGGGATGGATCACCAAATTCACGGAAGGAAACGGTTTTATAAACCGGAAGTCGCTGGAGAAACAGAAAGCGGCGGGAGTAAAAAAACGCCTTGTTGGATTTGTGTTGAAGGAACGTGGAATACCCAGGCAGCACTATCCCATCCTCAATGCCAGCGGAATTCAAATCGGAGAGGTTACCTCGGGCACCATGTCACCCATGCTGGAAAAGGGAATAGGAATGGGCTATGTGGCGGTGGAGCATGCTGCAGTTGGAGGTGAAATTTTTATAGGGATCAGGAATAAAATGGTTGCTGCTCAAATTGTACGACTTCCATTCTATACTCAGAATGGAAAATAGCCGGAATATGAAAATGAAGAAGGTTGAGGTATGTATTTCTCCGGCCCTCTACCCATATTATGAGAATCCTGATGCAATTGTGGTGGTGACAGATATTCTGAGAGCAAGTTCAGCCATCGTTACCGCCTTTATGAACGGAGTGGAGAGGATCATCCCTGTAGGTACATTAAGGGAGGCAAAGGAATATAAGGAGAAAGGTTTCATGGTTGCGGCCGAAAGAGACGGGCTGGTCAGGGATTTTGCTGATTTCGGAAATTCACCCTACAATTTTACCCCTGAAAGGGTAGCAGGGAAACAGATCGTTTACAGCACAACGAACGGAACCAATGCGATTCATCTGGCCTCCAGCGGAAGCCAGGTTCTGATTGGAGCCTATCTGAATCTGACTTCGCTTGCAAATTATATCATTCTTCAGCAGAAGGATTTGCTTGTGCTCTGCGCCGGATGGAAGAACAAATTTAACCTGGAAGATACCCTGTTTGCCGGAGCACTGGCACAGCTGGTACTTGAAGATGATCATTTCAGTACCATTTGTGATGCTACCCTGGGATCCATTGACCTTTACAATGCTGCCAGGGGTAACATAATGGGTTATATTTCCAAGGTGGCCCAGAATGGACGTCTGAAAAAGAACAACCTGGATGATGTGATTGGTTACTGCCATGAAACTGATCTCACTGATCTGATTCCGGTATTAAATAAAGACCACCTGGTTTTACTATGAGATGATAAGTAAAATGAAGAAAATAACTATTGATCGGAAGTTATTCACAATGTTTGGCCAACAATTCTATTAAATGTAATTTTAACTGTTATTGAAATAACAAATCAAATCAAATCATTTATCTGTCATGAAAAAACATAACTTTTCCGCCGGCCCCTCCATCCTTTCACAATACACCATTCAGCATACAGCCGATGGCATCAGGGATCTTGACCATTCAGGTCTATCCATCATGGAGATTTCCCACAGGAGCAAAGAGTTTATTGCCATTATGGATGAAACCCGTAAACTTTTTGTGGAGCTGCTGGATATTCCCAAAGGGTACAGTGTCCTTTTATTGCAGGGGGGTGCAAGTTTGCAGTTTTGCATGGTACCCTATAACCTGCTTCAGAACAAAGCTGCCTACCTGGATTCAGGGGTATGGGCCAATAAGGCCATCAAGGAGGCAAAACTGTTCGGTGAAGTGAATGTGGTGGCCTCCTCCAAAGATGCCACCTACTCATATATACCCAGGGATTATAAGATCCCTAAAGATGCTGACTATTTCCACATTACCACCAACAATACAATCTATGGTACGGAGATCAGGGAGGATATGGATTCTCCGGTACCCCTTGTGGCAGATATGTCTTCGGATATTTTCAGTCGTCCCGTCGATGTTTCAAAATACGGGATGATCTACGGAGGTGCTCAAAAGAACCTGGCTCCTGCCGGGGTCACCTTTGTAATCGTAAAGGATGAAATCCTTGGAAAAGTCGACAGGATGATCCCCTCCATGCTGAACTACAAGGTCCACATTGCTGATGAATCGATGTTCAACACCCCTCCATGTGTTTCCATTTACGCCGCCATGCACACGCTGCGCTGGTATAAGGAGCAGGGTGGGGTAGCAGCCATGTATAAAAAGAACCTGGAGAAAGCGGCCATTCTTTATGATGAGATTGACCGGAATTCCCTCTTTGTTTCCGGGATCAGGTATGAAAAAGATCGTTCCATTATGAATGTGACCTTTGTGATGAAAGAGGAGTACAAGGAAAAAGAGGCAGAATTTCTTGCTTTTGCTTCCGGAAAGGGCATGTCGGGTCTGAAGGGTCACCGGTCGGTTGGTGGCTTCAGGGCCTCCATATACAATGCAATGCCCCAATCATCCGTTCAGGCGCTGATCGATGTCATGAGAGTATTTGAGAAGAATATTTAAACTAAACATCCCAGGAAAAATGAAAAAAGTATTAATAGCAACAGATAAACCTTTCTCGGCCGAAGCGGTGGCAGAAGTGAAAGGTGTACTCCAGGATGCCGGATATAAAGTGGAAGTTCTTTCAAAATATCCCGATCATTCTCACCTGGTGCAAGCAGTGTCAGATGCGGATGCCTTAATTATCAGGAGCGATTTGGTCGACAGGGAGGTGATTGAAGCGGGCAAGAACCTTAAAATAGTGGTCCGTGCCGGCGCCGGTTATGATAACGTGGACCTGGAAGCAGCCACTGAAAAGGGCGTGGTTGTGATGAATACACCCGGACAGAACTCAAATGCTGTGGCCGAGCTGGCGTTGGGGATGATGGTTTTCATGAACCGGAATGGCTTTAATCCAACCACGGGAACCGAGCTTAGAGGGAAAAAAATCGGGATTCACGCATATGGGGCAGTTGGAAGGATCGTCGGATTGATCGCAAAGGGCTTTGGTATGAAGGTATATGCCTTCGATCCTTATGTGGATCCGGTTGTTATAAAAAATGACGGGGTCTCCTGTGAGGCGTCGGTGGAGAGTCTCTACAGCAAGTGTCAGTATATTTCTCTTCATATTCCTGCTACTGCAGAAACCCGCGGATCGGTTGGTTATGATCTTTTGTCAAGCATGCCCGGGGGTGCCACTCTTGTGAATACCGCACGGAAAGAGGTGATTGATGAAGCCGGATTGAAAAAGGTGTTTGCCGAGCGGAAAGATTTCAGATACCTCTCAGATATCGCGCCCGATTGCAGGGAGGAACTTGAGGCCCATTACAAATCACAGGTGCTCTTTACACCCAAAAAGATGGGTGCCCAGACTGCCGAAGCCAATTTAAATGCAGGAGTTGCAGCTGCAAGGCAGATCGTGAATTTTCTCGAAAGGGGGGATTCCACTTTCAAAGTGAACTAGTTTATGGCAAAGCTACATGCATTTAAGGGCTACCGGCCGGGAAAGGAGCACGTGAAGGAGGTGGCTTCAAGGCCTTACGATGTCCTGAATTCAGAGGAGGCAAGGGTTGAGGTTGAAGGCAATCCATGGTCCTTCCTCCATGTTGTAAAACCAGAGGTGGATCTGCCAGAAGATATTGACCTTCATTCAGATGTTGTCTATCGGAAAGGAAAAGAGAACCTGGATCGGCTGATTGCCGGGGGGTATTTCGTTCAGGATGCAGAGGAGATGCTCTATGTTTACGGGCAGACCATGTTTGGGAAAACGCAGTATGGAATTGTGGGTTGCGCTGCCGTGGAGGATTACCTGAATGGTGTAATAAGGAAACACGAACTTACCCGGCCTGACAAGGAGGAGGACCGGATGAATCACATACGGGTTACCAATTTCAATGCTGAACCTGTCTTTTTTGCCTATCCGGATCACCCCGGTCTGGATGCCATTGTGGAGCAGGTAGTTGCGGGAGAAGCTGAGTACGATTTCATCACTGATGATGGAGTAGGGCACCACTTCTGGCTCATCTCTGATCCTGTGCATGTCCGTAAGGCGGTGAATATTTTTGAAAATGAGATACCCTTCACCTATGTAGCGGACGGGCACCACCGGACTGCAGCTGCAGCCCTGGTGGGACAGGAACGGAAGGAGGCCAATCCGGATCACAAAGGATCGGAGGAGTACAATTTCTTCCTGGCGGTCCATTTCCCTGAATCTCAGCTTACCATCATTGATTATAACCGGGTTGTAAAGGACCTGAATGGCCATACACCCCGTGAGTTCATCAAGGCGCTTGAAGCAGGGTTTGTGGTTGAGGAAAAAGGAACTGAGATCTATAAACCAGAGAGGTTACACCAGTTCAGCATGTACCTGGGAGGTAGGTGGTTTTCACTTTCTGCCAGAGATGGCACCTACGATGACCATGATCCCATAGGATGCCTGGATGTGACGGTTCTCTCTGACCTGGTACTTGACCCGCTGTTGAATATCACCGATCTGAGAAAATCGAAGCGGATCGACTTTGTGGGGGGAATAAGGGGTCTTAAGGAGCTCAGTGATCGCGTGGACAACGGGGAAATGGCTGTTGCCTTTGCTCTTTACCCGGTAACAATGAAACAACTCATTGATATTGCCGATAACGGAATGATCATGCCCCCCAAAACGACCTGGTTTGAACCCAAACTCAGGAGCGGCCTTGTAATCCATTCTCTGGATTAGTCGTATATTTGGATATGGGAGTTGTGGAGAACCTGAATCGTGTCAGAGAGAGTCTGCCGGGTCATGTCAGGCTGGTGGCAGTCTCCAAGACCAAGCCGGATGAACTGATCATGGAGGCTTATGAGGCAGGTCAGCGCGATTTTGGTGAGAATAAGGTCCAGGACCTTGCGGCCAGACAACAGCGATTACCCCCTGATATTCGCTGGCACATGATCGGCCATCTGCAATCCAATAAGATCAAGTACCTGGTATCTTTTATCCACATGATTCATGGTGTGGACAGTATGAATCTGTTGGATGCCATTAACCGGTCGGCGGAACTTCACAATCGCACAATCGATTGCCTGCTGCAGATCCGCATCGCTCAGGAGGAGACAAAATTCGGTCTTTCCGGTAAGGAGGCCCTTTCCATGGTGCAATCGGAAGCTTTTAAAGAGATGAAGCATATCCGGATCAGGGGTGTGATGGGGATGGCAACCTATACAGAAAATAGGGAGCAGATCAGGAACGAATTTCAGCGACTAAATCTTATATTTGATGAGATGAAGGATTCTGCGTTTCGCGATGCATCATATTTTGACCAGCGATCTTACGGAATGTCAGACGATTATATGCTGGCAGTAGAGGAGGGGTCCACCCTGGTTAGGATCGGGAGCCTGATATTCGGACAAAGGAACTATTAAAATTTTGTAATATGATCGATCTATCCACCACCTATGGCGGACTGAAACTTAAAAGTCCGCTTATTGTTTCCAGCAGCGGATTGACAAGCTCTGTTGAGCGGATAAAAAAGATTGAACAGGCTGGTGCCGGTGCGGTGGTACTTAAGTCGCTCTTTGAAGAACAGATCATGTTTGAGGTGAGTTCCATGTCGGCCGGCAGCGACTACCCGGAAGCTGCGGATTATCTGGTTACCTATGCCAGGGAAAACTCACTGGATCAATATCTGTCCCTGATCCGGGAGGCAAAAGCTGAAGTAAACATTCCGGTGATCGCAAGCATTAATTGTGTGAGGAGTAATGAATGGATCGAATTTGCGAAAAAGATTGAAGATTCAGGTGCGGATGCACTTGAGCTGAACATCTATTTCCTGCCCATCGAGAAAGATAAGGATTCCAGGGCGTATGAGAATGCATACCTCGATCTGGTTTCAAATGTAAAGAAGAAAACATCCCTTCCCGTAATGGTGAAACTGGGTCACGGATTCACCAATATCACATGGATGGTCCATCAGCTTTACCAAAGGGGTGCAGCATCTGTAGTTCTGTTTAACCGGCTTTATGCTCCGGATATTGACACGGCCAGCCTCACCTTCGGTTCGGCAGAGGTGCTCAGTTCTCCGGCCGATCTGCGTTTTTCGCTGAGATGGATCGGTATTGTCTCTTCCCAGGTGAAAGAGATGGATTTGGCAGCCTCAACAGGTGTACACAGCGGACTGGCAGCTATTAAGCAGATCCTGGCCGGAGCCACCTCCGTGCAGGTTTGCTCGGTTCTCTATCGAAATGGAATTGATTATCTCAGGGATATGATCGATGAGATGAAGGGATGGATGCAGAAAAATAATTACAGTTCGTTATCTCAGTTCAGGGGAAAGATGAACTACAAAAGCCTGAAAGACCCATCGGTATACGAAAGGGCCCAGTTTATCAAATATTTTTCTAAGATGCATTGAGCTACGGGTATGATCAGCCTTCATGTGTTAGTTGCACGTTTGTTCGAACCTTTCTCCGGCTTCAAAAATTCCGTACTGGTAAGCCTTCCGGAAACATAGGCAGGCGCCGGTTCTGTCTCCCATTTCTTCAGCCAGTTTTCCCTTTTCAAACCAGATATCCCCGTCGTATGGATCCAGATCCAGGGCCATGGACATATCCCTTTCCGCGTAACGGGTGGTCCCTGTGGCGGCATAAGTTCGTCCCCTCGCAAAGTAATATTCAGCTTCACCGCTCTCCATCTCAAGGGCCCTGTTGAAGGATTGGATGGCATCAAGGTACTTTTTGTGTTCATACTGGATGATACCGCGTTGGTAAATGACCTGGTGCTGATCCGGAAAATAGGTCAGGTATAAATCCAGGTCTTCAAGCGCTCCGGAAAGGTTTTCCGATCTGCTCCTGGCAGTGGCTCTTAACAGGTATGCTTCAAACCGGTCGGGTTCCTGGCGGATAACCCTGTTGAGGCCATTGATTGCATCTTCCACATCACCGCTTCCCAGCTGCAAAGAGGAAAGCAACATGACCGCATCCAGGTTTTTCACATCGCTCTGGATTGCTGAATGAAGGGCCGAACGGGCTGCCTTTTCATTACCCAGCAGGGCATATACCTCAGCTTTTTCAGTGAAGACAAATGTTCGTTTGTAATGCTGTTTCTCCAGTTTGTTCAATATGTTTATAGCTTCCAGTGCATCTCCGTTCTCCTTGAGAAACTGAGCCTCCTGGAACTCCTGGTCGGACTGGTTGTACCAGGCGTTCTCATTCCAAAGTTGTTGCCAGCCCGGATTCCCCTCCAAATGGGATAGTTCAGGATCCAGCAGGATTTCTTTTTCCGGAACCCTGTAAGGTGACGAAAGGTGCTCCCTGAGGTATTTAAGTGCCAGCTCGGGATGATTCAACCTAACCTCGGTTTTTGCCAGGTATAGTGTTCCCACTCCTTCCCTGTGCTTCTCTGCCTCATAAAAAGCTTCCCTTGCTGCAGGATTGTTGTTCATTTTGAAATGACACAACCCCAGGTTCATCAGGATATTACTCTCTCCTGGTTTGAGTTCATTGGCCTGTTTCAGATGAAGAAGGGCCAAATCATACTTCTCCTGGATCATGCAGGAGCGCCCTGCCAGGTAAGGATCCACCTCTCCCCGTCCTGGTATAGCCACGATCAATATGATAACCGATATGATCCATTTCTTCATACTGCCTATTTGGTTTCGATATTTGGTTCATTGTCATCACCCGAATATACATGTATGAACCCGGTGAGGGAGGTCACTTCGAGACCCGAAAGTCTGTTTTCATACACATCGCAGATGTAATAGTATACTCCGGTGGAGACCAGCTGATTGGTTCCTGAAATTTTGCCATCCCAGTTTATTTTCGGATCCTCCGTTTCGAATACAAGAGCTCCCCAACGGTTAAAAATCTTCATATCGACCTTTTCAACGAAGGAGGTCATCAGGGGCAGATAGAGATCATTAATTCCGTCATTATTTGGAGAAAATACATTGGGCAGCAGGTAATTTGAGCATTCGTCCAGGCAGAGCCTGACCGAAGGTGCCGATTCGTTTGCAAAAGAATCTACGGCCGTTACATAATAACAGCCTGTGAGTGAGCTTTCGGTGAAATGGTTATAAGCTGTGTCGTTGCGACCCTCGAATTGTGCAATCTCCCCGGGAATGCCTGCTGAGGTCGGACTAAAATATAACTTGTATCCGGTAACATCGTTAGCGCATGGCGGATCATCCGAATATTCCCACCTAAGGTGGTTATAACCCTCTCCGCAGACTGAAAAGCCGTTGAGACCGGGTGGACAGGGTGGTATGGAGTCGATGGGAGTGGTACAGTTGATATGACTCAGATTGACATTCTCAAAAAGACCGTTTCCAAGGATACGCCATCCTGTACTTTTGATCATGTAACAATACTCAATCCCGTTGGTAAGTCCGCCGTCGGTAAAAATATTTTGAGTTGTGAACCCAATGGAATCAAACTGCATCGTAGTACTGTTGCGCCGATAGATTGTATAATCGTAGTTGATCCAGGGTACGTTCTTCATCATTTCGATTTCAACCTGGTTATCTTTACCGGTAAGCCTCGGATAAAGGGAAGATGCCACCTCCGGGTTGCCAATGAGGAAACGATTACCGGGGGCATCGTTATAAAGCTCAACACTGTAAGACCAGGGAAAGTTAAGTGTATTCACTTCGGTGTCCATCCATGCTGTATCGCTAAGTGATGAGGTTTTGAAAGACCCGGTCTGTGTAAGAGATTTTCCAAGGAGGTCGGGAGACCGGTAGATGATGTATTCGTAGGGCCCGTTGGCAGGTATGGTATCCAGTCTGTCGGGACGGGCCCAGGCCACCCTTATGCTTCCGTTGCTACTGTGATCTGTCACGCTTACCTCCAGTATGGAGGGGGCCCCTTCTACAAGCGGTGTGCAGCTTTCGCCGGAAGGAAAGCTCAGAGCCCCGTCAGGGTAAACTGAGACAATTACGTAGCAATATTCGTTTCCCTGCTTTAGCCCGGCTCCATTGTTATCATCCACAAAGATGGTATCCAACCGCTGGGAGGTCTGACCGATCAGCCTGTAGCCGGTGGAGGGGGGGATTCCGGTAGTGCAAGTATCGGGAAGATATCCGGCCGGTTCGGTATTCCTGTAGATTTGATATCCCTGGACAGGTGCAGCACTATCTGCGGGCCAGGTAATTGTTACCGTGTTACTGCCCGGGATCAGAAATGGTATTTCAGGCGCCGGTCCAAGGACCTTAATATTGACATTCTTGATATCCACCAGCGGAGTGACCGGATGGTTGTCCTCAGCCTTGAAAACGGCAGTGTAATATTGATTTCTTACGTGGGTACTATTGGTATTCCATTCAAAATAGGAACGGCTGTATCCGATTCCCGAGGATAAAAGATCCCTGGTATAGGTCGCGGGATCCGATTCCATAACGAAGGGGCCTCCTGTGGCAAACTGTTCTATGGAATCATTATCAGCATCGATGGCTTCCACGTAAAATGCCAGAGTGGAGCCTGCCACCACGCAAAAGTCTCCCGGATCCGACTGCACAGGAGGATGGTTGTCTGTGGAGTAGACCTCAATCTGCATGTCCCTCACGATGTTGCCGATCTTCACTCCCGACCGGAACTCCTCCACATCAATGGCAATGTTGAAGATCCCTGTATCGGAGGGGGTGATCCAGGTGAGGTCACCCGTATATGGATTGATGTAAAGTGTATCACTTGCCGGGGGAAGGCTGTATCCTTTAATTGGTTTTCCATCCTGTTCGGTACAGACAGTCAGTTTATAGGAGAGGCTATCGCCATCAGGGTCGTACGCTGCCGGGTTATGAATGAAGATCTGTTGGTAGGCTGCCCTGTCGATGGGCGGGTTGAGCAATATGGGCGTCGAGTTGTTTCCCAGCCCGGCATTGATCATAATGGTGGTCTTGATTGAAAAAATTACATTGACAGAACTGGGTATGTTTTTTACTCCCTCATTCCGGTTGGGATCCTGAACAACAATTTCGTAGATTCCCGGACCCGGGAAGGTGTGCTGGGACTTATAAACATTTTTAAAATAAAAGTTAGGCAGTTTAGTCTTTGTAATGCGGTTGGCAAAAGTAAAGGTGTTATCTCCCCATTGGACCTCAAGCCTGTCCCTGTCGGCCAGGCTCAGGGTATAAGTGAATGTGGTGATGATAATTTCATAGGTAAGGGCATCCAGCTGGGTCAGGGTGATCTCCCCGGCCCTGTTATGGGTTGCCCGAACAGGCATAGCCAGAATGACTACAGATAATATAAGGGTACAGATCCTCTTCATGCGGTTAATTCAGCTCCACCACTTCTTCGTGTTTCCTAACATCAAATTTTATACCAGTCTCCCTCTCCTCATACTCGAAAATAACCAGGTTCGATTGATCAGGAAAAATATCTGTCAGTAAGGCGTTGTAAATGTACAAAGATTTTGGGTTTCCCTCCAGCTCACCGCGCATCTCAATCATCATCGTATCGTCGGTAATCAGGATGGTGTCAATGGTCAGTCCTGCAGGATTCCCTCCTTTTTCAGGGGCAATTGAAAAACACTCCGCCAGGTACTTTGAGATCCAGGGGTCTTCCAGGCTGTTTCCCTGGCCGAAATCGATTTCAGTACCATGGAAATGGAAATAGGCCATCGCCCAGTCATCCCGGAATGTTTTCAGGTTGATTTTCAGCAATCCGTTTTCATATGTTATATTCGTGATGGAAAGGTGAAGCGGATGGGCCTCCGCAAATGCCATCCAAATGAACAGGAATATGGAGATACCGATCAGTTTCATCTTCCAAAATTACACAAACTTCTGATGGATTGGGGTCCAGTAATAAAGGATTTTGAAGGTTTCCTGAAGCTTGAGAAGGGTTTGTCGGGAAACTCGGTGGAAGCCTACCTGTCTGATATGGGAAAACTGACCAGTTTCCTGGAGCTTGAGAATATTGACCTTGAACCCGGTGCTATTGAGCAGGAGCATCTGCACCGGTTTCTTGTGTGGATCAATGAAAATAAGCTTTCGGCCCGCTCCCAGGCACGGATTCTATCGGGTGTAAAGGCCTTCTACCGTTACCTTTTGCTGGATAATCAAATCGGGAAAGATCCCACTGCACTTCTGGAGAGCCCTAAACTGGGACGGAAACTTCCCGAGGTGCTTACCCAGGCAGAAATTGACAGAATGCTTGATTGCCTTGATCTTAGCAGGCCTGAGGGCCGGAGAAACAAGGCAATGCTTGAGGTACTATACAGTTGCGGCCTGAGGGTAACTGAACTTGTGGAATTGAAGATTTCCAATTTTTACAGGGTAGAAGAGTTTATCCGGGTGATCGGGAAAGGAGATAAGGAAAGGTTTGTTCCCATCAGTTCGAGGGCAATAAAGGAGATTGATCTTTATATGCCGGACAGGAATTCACTGGAAATTCAGCCGGGTCACGAGGATGTGCTTTTTCTCAACCGAAGGGGGCATATGCTTACCCGGGTCATGGTTTTTACGGTCATAAAAAATCTGGCAATCATTTCAGGTATAAAGAAACAGGTTAGCCCCCATACTTTCAGACACTCCTTTGCCACTCACCTGGTTGAAGGCGGAGCAGATCTGAGGGCTGTCCAGGAGATGCTGGGACATGAATCGATTACCACCACCGAAATTTATACCCACCTTGACCGCGAGTACCTCCGCTCAGAGATCATCAGCCATCACCCCCGGTCTAAACGTTCATAAAGTCCGGAAGACAGGATGGCATCCATCAGGAGGTTGTTGGTTTCGTCGATTTGAATCCTCGAGGGTTGTTCATCAAACCAGCCTATGGTTCTTTTGATTCCTTCACTGAATGGGATGGTGGCCAAGTATCCGGGTACGAAACGTTTGATTTTGGTATTGTCGAAGATGACACTGTTTGCCTTATCACCCAGCAGGTTGCCCGTCATCCACTGTTGGCCGAGTTTCCCGGCCACATCACAAATGATGCGGGATGGAACATGAACCGCATTCAGTTCAGCTCCGGCCGCGTGGGCCATCATTTCGTAAATCTGGTTCCAGGTCAGGAGCTCATCCGAAGTGATGTGAAAACTGTGGCCGATGGACTGCCGGTTACCCAGCAGTCCCGTGAAACCAATCGCGAAATCATCGGAGTGGGTCATGGTCCAGAGTGAGGTTCCGTCTCCATGGATCACCACCTTTTTCCCGCTTCTCATCCTTTCGATGAGGGTGAAATCCTCCCAGCTTCCAACCGCTGCGGGGATCACCATATCGTAGGTGTGGGAAGGCCTGATAATCGTTGCCGGGAATCCTTTGCTGCGATATGCCTCCATCAGGATCTCCTCACAGGCTATTTTGTCCCTGGAATAGTCCCAGAAGGGATTGGCCAGCGGAGTCGATTCGGTGATCACAGGGTGAGAGGGCGGTTTCTGGTAAACCGAAGCAGAGCTGATAAAAATATATTGATCACAGATTTCTGAAAACAGTTTTATGTCCCGTTTCACCTCCTCCGGGGTATATGCGATAAAATTGACCACCACATCGAAACGGTGCCCTTTCAATGCATCTTTCACCTGTTCCGGCAGATTGATATCAGCCTTTAAAAACTGCGCCCTTTCAAGTCCGGGTCTTACTTTACTCCCACGGTTTAACAAAAAGAGATCAATTCCCCTTTTCAGTGCAAGCCTCGAGCAGGCGGTGGAGATATTCCCCGTTCCGCCGATAAACAGAACTTTCATGCGAAATGATTTTACCTTTCTTTGGCTCTAAATTAGCCATTATCCATAACAATTGGTTATTTTTAATCCATTCACTTGACAGCAGTTTTATGAAAGCAATGATGTTGACAGGCATTCGCGAGATGGAGATGCGGGAGGTGCCTACTCCTTCAATCCTGAATGATCATGATGTTCTGATCAGAATGAAAACCCTGGGTGTTTGCGGGTCGGATATCCACTATTATGTTTCGGGAAAAATTGGAAGCCAGGTGGTGAAATACCCCTTTACCGTAGGACATGAAGGTGCAGGGGAGGTGGAGTCTGTGGGGAAGGGAGTTACCCGTGTGAAGCGCGGTGACCGGATTGCCATTGAGCCTGCCATGCCCTGCTGGGAGTGCGATCAGTGCAAGGCAGGAAGACCTCATACTTGCAGGAAACTCAGGTTCCTTGGTTGTCCAGGGCAGGCAGAGGGCTCCCTCTCCGAATTCATCGTCATGCCGGAAACCAGTTGCATCCCTGTTCCCGATTCCATCTCCTACGACCAGGCAGCGATCTCTGAGCCCCTGGCCATTGGCGTTTATGCAGTCAGACAATCGATACCAATGAAGGGAGCAAAGGTAGGTATACTTGGATTCGGGCCAATTGGAATGAGCGTATTGTTACCTGCGGTTGCCCTGGGAGCTAAAGAGGTTTATGTGACCGATAAAATTGAAGCCAGGCTTCAGATTGCCCGGAGCATCGGAGCAGTGATGACAGCCAATCCCGATAGGGAAAATGTTGTGGAAAAGATCTCGGGAAAAGTACCCGGGTTGCTGGATGTGGTGTTTGAATGTTGTGGCAAGCAGGAGGCCATTGATCAAGCAGTTGATCTGTTAAAACCGGGAGGAAAGCTGATGATCATCGGAATCCCTGAGTTTGACCGGTGGTCGCTCCCGGTTGACAAATCACGGCACAAAGAGCTTACCATTCAGAATGTCCGAAGGCAGAATGAGGCTGTTCATCCGGCACTGGAGATGATGGACAGCGGTATAGTTTCAGTGGAAGCCATGGCCACCCACCGCTTCAGCTTCAGAGATGCCAAGGCGGCTTTCGACCTTGTGGCCGGATATAAGGATGGTGTGATGAAAGCCATGATCGATTTTGAATAAAACTTCTAACTAATACCCATAAGAGATGAAATCAACAAATTTTACCCTGATCGCAGCAATGGCGCTGGTTGTATTCGGGTGCAACATGGAACCTGTAGGCGTTGGGGCAAAAGCACCCCGGGGGGCAGATGTACTATTCGATGGAAGCAGGGAGTCGCTGGATGAGCACTGGATCTACTGGGAGGGTCCACGCTTTTCAGCAGAAATGCCCATAGGATGGGAGATTGTGAAGGATCCTGTGGATCCGGGTACGGTAATGAACAGCAATGATCCGGCAGCTGAAGGAGGTCTGTACGGCTCGGCAGATATTGTTACCAAAAAAGTATACCACGATTTCAGGCTGCATGTGGAATTTCTCATTGTAAAGCCGGGGGGAAATTCGGGCGTTTATCTTCAGAACAGATATGAGATCCAGGTGCTGGACGGTGACTCTACAAGGCATGGAATGGCTGCCGTGATCAATGAAATCGAATCGCCCTATTTTGCCTATAAAGGGGTAGGGAAGTGGAACTCCTACGATATTACCTTCCGGGCTGCCAGGTTCAAGGATGGTGAACGGGTCGAGAAGGCTATGGTAACGAATTATTTTAACGGTACGAAAGTATATTCCAATGTTGAAATTAACCAGGTATGGGGTGGCCCTAATTCAGGAATAGACGGTGGGAACGATGACGGAAAGGGGATCACCGATTCACCCCAGGGACTGAAACTTCAGGCCGAGGGCCATGATGTGCTCTATCGCAACATCTGGATCAAAGAGGTGGAGCTTTCTCAGCCGGATACTGATTTTTAGAACTGTGTATGTAATTTAAATATGTGAGATGGTTCATAGTTTCTGCAAATTCGGACTAGCTTGCGTTCTGCTCGCTGTTATTTGTTCCTGCACCCATGATAAAACCCTACCAGGGGTAGAAGTTTATGATCTTGGGACTACCCTTGAATCACGATCAGCTTCATTTGAGAATCCGACCGGTTCTCCAGGTCAGGGTGGTCAGTCGGCCTCAGGACTGGGCACAGGGAGAAAGGGATTTCCGGCCAAAACTGTGGTTGCCGGCGAAACAGTCGTGCTCTGTGAGGTAGCTTCACCGGGAACCATCAGACATATATGGATGACGGGAAGCTTCAAGGATAATCCCACTGCACTCAGAAGCATGGTAGTCCGGGCCTATTGGGAAAACCAGGATCATCCCAGTGTGGAATGTCCACTGGGCGACTTTATGGGATCGGCACATGCACGGATCAACACATACCAGTCGGCTGTTCACTCCACCGGGATCAATGCTTCATTGAATATATGGCTGCCCATGCCTTTTAGCAAGCATGCCAAAATCACCATTACCAATGAGGGTGAAAGTGATGAGACCTTGTTTTACCAGGTTGATTATACCATCGGGGATCAGCATCCGGATTTTCTTGGAAGATTGCACGTTTGTTTCCTGAGAGCTAACCCGACGACCCTGAAGGAAGATTTTGAGCTTTTGCCCAAAAGATCCGGGAGAGGCCGGTTCATCGGTGCGGTACTTGGTATCAGAACCCTTGAGGAGAACTGGTGGGGTGAAGGGGAGATCAAGGTATATATGGATGGAGATCATGTTTTCCCAACCATCTGCGGAACGGGAAGTGAGGACTATGTTTGCCTCTCTTACGGAATGCAGCAGACACCCTTTCTTTATCATGGGTGTAGCTATAACCAGGATGGTTTCATTTCTATGTATCGCTGGCACCTGCCCGATCCAATTTACTGGAAAAAGGAGTGTCGCATTACGATTCAGCAGATCGGATACGATCCTGCCAGACTGGAATCCACAGGTACGGCCCTTTACGAGCGAGAGGATGACTGGAGCAGTGCCACATTCTGGTACGAACCGGTACCCTCTGCCCCATTGCCTGATTTCCCGGATTTGGCCAGCCGTATGGCGGATTTATAAATGCACGCAAATCTGCATATTGCAGGCTCATTTCCAGAGGATCTCAATCTCTTCAAGGCTCTTTCCCCTGGTCTCCTTTAAGAGGAGTGTGACCATGATCAGCTGGATCAATGACATCACCGACAGGAAGAGAAATGTGACAGAGCCGCCCAGTGCATCAAGCACATAGGGGAACAGGAGAACCACCAGGAAATTAAAAACCCACTGCGTGAAGGAAGCCAGTGCCACGCCCTGGCTCCTGATGCGGTTGGGGAATATTTCAGCCACCAGGGTCCAGAATGCCGGCCCGATACAGGATGCAAAGAAGGCAATAAATCCCATGATGCATGCGGTGGTAAAAAAGGGATTCCACGCAAAGTGAAAAGCGGCAGCAATCATGATCAGGGTAACTGCCATTCCGGACGAACCAATGATGTAAAATGTTTTTCTACCCAACCGGTCTATCCAGAAGATAGCAATGAAGGTAAATGCAAAGTTAACCAGCCCGATGATCGAAGTCTGCAAAAGCGCATTCCTGATCTCCAGTCCGGCTGTCATCAAAATCTTTGGCGCATAGTCCACGACCGTGTTTATACCGGTGATCTGAACAAATACGGAAAGCAGCAGGCCCAGTATGATTACCTTGCGGTACCTGGCCTTAAAAAGGGTTCTGAAACCCGAACCGCTGCCTGTGTGGGTAAAGCTTTTCTCGATCTCACTGATCTCCGATCCTGCGAAATCCCTTCCCCCGATCCGCTCCAGGATCTCCAACGCTTTTTCCCGGTATCCTGCCTTGACCAGCCAGCGCGGACTTTCGGGGATGAATATCAATCCTGTGAAAAAGAGAACCGAAGGAAGCAATCCTGTGGCAAACATCCATCGCCAGTTATTTTCCACATCATGCAGCGTATAGTTGACCAGATAGGAAACCAGAATACCCGTGGTGATGGCAAGCTGATAAGCGGTGATAAGTGTTCCCCGGATCTTGGGAGGAGCCACTTCGGCCACGTACATTGGCGATAAAACTGATACTGCACCTACGGCAAGTCCGCCCAGTACGCGGAAGATGATAAAGAAAATCTGACTATGTGAAAGGGCCATTCCGCCACAGGAGATTGCAAAAAACAGAGCCACAATGATTAATAAATTTCTTCTGCCATACCGTTCCGTGAGGGATCCTGTGCCGAAAGCACCCAGGATGCAGCCAAGCAGGATGGAGCTGACTCCCCATCCCAACTGTAGTTCATCCCATCCGAAGTAGGGCTGGATAAAAGGAATGGCCCCTGAAATAATACCCACATCGAATCCAAACATCAATCCGCCCAGGGTTGCCACCAGGCTGATAAAATAGAGGTATGCCCGGCCCCTCACTACAGTTCTTTGATTTTGATGTTGCGGAACCAGATTTTACTGCCATGGTCCTGCAGGCAGAGTTTGCCTGATTTAGCCATTCCGTAATCCGGATAGGCATCCCATTTCCCGCTGTTCCGGCGCTGATACCAATCTTCACTCCAGGGTTCAAACTCTACTACTTTTTTACCGTTCAGCCAGTACTCGGCCTTTTCAGGTGTGAAGAGAATCATCGAGCTGTTCCAATCCCGCAGGTTTACCTTTTTCTGATCGTTGGCCACATACATGGCGTAGTCGGCTGCTGTGGTCTGCCAATCCTCAAGAGGGTAGGGGTTTCCGTTTTCATCCCTGTAATCCTCATCCTCGATAAGCTGGTATTCAGGTCCGGTTTCATACCCGGCAGCATATTTTGCATCCTCGATCACATGGTACATGACCCCGCTGTTCCCGTGCGGACCCAGTTTCCAATCCCACTTCAATTCAAAATTCTCATAATCTTTCAACGAAACAATATCCCCTCCAATGTCGCCTCCCATGCCCATGCCCATAAGACAGCCATCCTCCACCAACCAGCCGGTGAGGGTATCCTGGTTGAAATTTTTCCATCCGTCTGTGGATTTCCCATCAAAAAGCAGAACCCATCCTTCATCGATCTCCTGGGAAGTGAGTGTATTAATAGCAGGTTCATCCGCTTTGGAATTGTCTTTCTTTTCCGGTTGATTTTGTCCCTGCTGGTTGCACGAACCCACCATCATAGCGAGAATCATGATTGCAAAAAGGTTAATGTGTTTCATTTGAAAAGTTTTATAAATATGATTTTATTCGGGAAGGCTCCATCCATCCCGGTAGTTGTGCCGGATATACTCTTTGACCGTCTCCAGGGCAGGAAGGGTCAGATATTTGGTGTCGAAGTTGGGGTGCCCATCGATCACTTTGAAATCATCCGATTTCACCACGCGCAATTGGTCTGTGTCCGAGATGTTTGTAAACCTCATGTTTGGTCCGTCCCATAGCAGCTCCCGGTCAAGGCTTTGTAATCTGACTGCAAGTACCCCCATCACCACCATTTCGTTAAACGGTCCGGCCACATCGAAGTTCGACATGGGTTGAACCCGGTTTTCGGGATTCTCCTTGCATGCCCGGATCCAGTCCTGCTCATGAGGTCCGTCCTGAATCTCCCCAATGGGATAGTTTTCGATGCGCCTGAGGGTTTCAGGTACATTGGGTTTCCTTCCGGAGAGTAGTCTGGGGTGGATTCCACCCAGATTACAGATCAGTTTATCCCTGCTTCCCACAAAGATACACCCGCCCATATTATCCTCCATGAGGGGTTCTCCATCGGCCAGTTCCATAGGCCGGGATGGCATCATTCCCCCATCGTACCAGAAAACCTTCACTTCCGGCATTTTTACCTTCACGCCGGCAGGCAGCCCTTTTCTTTCAGGAAAGGTATACTCCACCACTTCGGCCTGGGGAGCAGATTCCGTATTTACAAGCGTAGAAGATCCCTGGACCCTGATCGGGTACTCAAGTTTCAGGGCATTGAATACCGGGTTAAGGATATGGCACGCCATATCTCCCAGGGCTCCTGTCCCGAAGTCCCACCAGCCACGCCAGTTCCACGGGGAATAGATTTCGTGGTAGGGCCGCATGGGAGCAGGACCGATAAAGAGGTCCCAATTCATTGTATCGGGTGGGACCTGTATCTCCTTTGGCCGCTCCAACCCCTGGGGCCATATGGGACGGTTGGTCCATGCATGAACCTCTTTCACCTCACCGATCTCCCCGGACCAGATCCACTCCTCAACGGTGCGTGCTTCAGGGGATGAGTTTCCCTGGTTGCCCATCTGGGTTGCCACCTGGTATTTTCTTGCCAGATGAGTGAGCAAACGGGACTCATAAACCGAGTGGGTGAGGGGTTTTTGGCAGTAAACATGTTTCCCTGCTTTAATGGCTGTTGCCGCAATGGCAGCATGGGTATGGTCGGATGTGGCGATCATTACGGCATCGATGGAGTCGCCCATCTCATCAAACATCCTGCGCCAGTCCCAGTAACGTTTAGCCTTTGGATACGCGTCGAAGACCTCCTTTGCATACTTCCAGTCCACATCACACAATGCCACAATGTTCTCTGTGTCCATGGACCGCAGGTTGACACTGCCCTTTCCACCAATGCCAATCCCCGCGATGTTGAGTTTGTCGCTGGGTGGAACATGGCCCAGCCGGCCACCGAGTACATGGCTGGGAATAATGTAGATACCTGCAGCCGAGGCCACTGCAGTCTTAACGAAAGACCTTCGGTTAAACGTTGATGGTGTCATGGCAGTCCGGAATGATGTGTGATGCTCTAAAATTAGCAAATTATTTAAACTATCTTTATTGTAACAATTTTGAATAATATTTTTTAAAAATATGAAACGAAGAGACTTTCTTTTCACTTCTGCCACCGGGTTGACCGGCACAGCGCTTTTCCCAACCCTGCTTTCAGGGTGTGTAAAAGGGAAAGATCCCCTGCACGATATTGGTTTGATAACCAATGTGGTGGCTGACCTGATGAAGGCGGACCACCGGGGAACCATGAAAAAACTGGCTGAGATGGGTTACAAGTACCTGGAATTTGGAGGGACATACGGGGAGAAACCGGCTGAATTGAAAGCGTTTATGAAGGAGATTGGTCTGATTCCGCTGGCCGGCGGAACGAGCATCTCAGGGTTGATGGGGGATGGGCTTCAAAAAACAATGGATGACTGTCTGGATATGGATAAAAAGTACCTGGTATGCTACTGGCCCTGGATGGATGACGGCAAAAGTCCCACCCTCGACAAAATTAAGTATGCCGTGGATGAGTGTAACCGAATGGGTGCGATTTGCAATAAAAATGGATTGCGGTTTGCGTATCACAATCACGACCAGGAGTTTCAGACGGAGGAGGGTATCGTATTCTACGATTATATACTCAAACATACCGAACCCGAACTGGTGACCATGGAGGTTGATCTCTACTGGTCGCACAAGGGAGGTGCGGATATAAGGGAGTTTTTTAAGGCGTACCCCGGACGTTTTGAGCTTGTCCATGTGAAGGACTCTTACGATTCCCCGGACCGGGAAAGTTTTGCCCCTGTGGGACAAGGGATCCTGGACTTTGCAGACCTTCTTTCCTATCGCGATGTGGCAGGGTTTAAGCACCTGGTTGTGGAGAATGATCAGCCCGGTGATGACCAGGAGGCAGTGGCCCGTATCAGTATCCAATACCTCCAGTCTCTCAAATTTTAAAACACTAACCCTTTTTCATCATGACCAATCGAAGAACATTTCTCAGATCAACGGCTGCCGTGACTGCAGGTTTTGGCTTGTCGGGAACGCTGCCCATTTCTGCGTTTTCCCCATCAGGGATCCTCGGCGTCAATGATGGAATCACTGTGAAAACTTCGTAAGGGCCATCCGCTATGGAGATGCACTCAACGCAGAAATAAAAATTGGTCACCGGGCTGCGCTGTATGCACATCTTGGAAATATCTCATACTGGACAGATGACAAGGTGATCTATGATGAGAAACTCCGGAAAATCACCAACTCCGTCAATGCTGATACCCTGGTAAAACCGGGTTACAGGGCACCCTGGAAATTTCCTGCCTGAAAACTTATTTGCTCCAGTACTTTTGCCAGGTAGTTCCCTGCCCGGGCCTGACTTCGGGTTTAATATCCACGTAAATAATCGTATCTGCATCTACCCCGTAGGGTGCCTGGGCCACCTCTGTGCCGCCCGGGCCAATTACCATGGAGCAACCGATCCCCTTCCAGCCCTTCCATGGTCCCCCGGTCATCCAGCCAACATTGCTGCAACTGGCAATCCAAACCCGGAAATCTTTTGCAATGGGTTTGTAGGCATCCTTCCACATACCGCCATAGGGATCCTTTACATGGTCATGATCGGCGACCACAGCCCAGCTGCTGGGGGAGAGGATCACGTCGGCTCCCATATAGGCAAGTGAACGGGTCAGTACAAAGCCCTCGGTGACGGCATCGGCACAAATCAACAGCCCCAGGGTACCATACTCGGTGCGACAGACATTAAGTCTGTCGCCCAGGGCGTAGTAGGGATGACCGATATCCAGTTCGTTGATTTTCCGGTGGAGCAGGATCACTTTGCCTTTGGGATCGACAATGACTGCCGAATTATAAACTTTATCACCCTCCTTCTCAATCAAACCTGAGCATATATAGAGGTGATGTTTGGTAGCCATCTCTGAAAGGAACTTGCAGGTCTTACCCCCGGGAACCGGCTCGGCTTCAGTGAGGGCAGAAGGATCGGTCCAACCCAGGTCCATGGCCTCCGGAAGCAGGATGAATTGCGCCCCTCCTTCAGCGGCTTCAGTAATCATCTCCCCTGCATGGGCCAGGTTTGCCGTGCGGTCACCACCCACCACTTGCATCTGGCAGAGTGCGAGCCTGAATGACCCGGCTTCTCCTGGCTGCTCCTGCCCATTGGCAATGGCAACTTGGAGCAGCTGAAAGACAACCATGATCCTGATTAAACGGGAAAGAACCATGTGCTTCAAATTAGATTTTGAAAAAGATCTTTCTTCGGTATAACCAGTAGCAGAGGCCCCAGGCAAGGGCCAGGACCACCAGGGAGTTTACAAAAAGTGCAAGGGTTTCTCCTGCCCCGAGTCGTATCATCCCATCGGTTATGAAAGCCCCGGAAAAGTCTACCAGCCAATCGCTGCCGGCGGTATTCATGAAAAGGTAGATGAATATGGGATTCATCCCCACGATAACAAAAAACCAGGTCCACCTCTTTGCCCCTTTTATATCCACAAGCCAATAGAAAAAAGCCAGGGTCAGCAAAGCCCAGCCGCCGGAAGCAAGCACGAAGGAGGCTGTACAGATTCGTTTGATAATGGGATCGATGCCTGACCAGTTCAATAGATAACCCGCCAGTAATGCCATACTTCCGTAAATCAGAAGCAGCTGGACCTTCGTCCATCCCGATTTTGATGATGCAAGCAGTTTCCCCGCAAGAACACCCCAAATGGTATGAGCCGCGGTTGGAATGAAATTGATGGCCACCCAGCCTCCCCCGTTGTTGATTTTTCCCATCAGAATCATGTCCATAAATGACCCGAAATTGTGGTCCTTTACAAAGGGCTGATCATATCCGGGGATGCCGGTGAACCGGTAGAGTGCCTCACTGAGTACCAGTAATCCAATGGAGATCAGTAGCTGGGTGCGCCCTCGCAGGCCCATGATGGCATAAGCGATTAAAATGGTTACAGAAAGCTGCGCGAGAACATTCCAGAGTTCCCATACCAGCTTCCCCCTGGATCCTATGTGCAGTCCTACACCAAATACAAGCAAAAGGAGGCACCGCTGGAGGATATGCAGGGTGATTTTACGGCGGGAATCACCCCTGTGCTGCCTTTTGGTTACCGAAAACCACATGGCCACTCCCACGATAAACATGAAATACGGCTGTACCAGATCCCAGAACCTGAGTCCGTTCCAGGGGTGATGGTGAAACTGGATTGCAAGGGTATTCATAAATGTGCCCGGTACGGTTGCCTCCAGCCAGGTTTGATACAGTCCGGCTCCCTCGGCTACCAGCAGGAACATGACCAGGCCTCTGAACAGATCCAGTGAGACCAGGCGATTGTTGTTGTTTTTTTCGACTTTTTCTTTCATAAATGCATGGATTTTACCGCTTCAAACATTGCGATGATATTTTCAACCGGGGTGTCATCCTGGATGTTATGTGCCGGGGCAATGATATAGCCGCCATTCTCTCCCAATAGTTTGGAAAGCAGCTCTACTTCACGTTTAATATCAGCAGGAATCCCCGTTGGAAGCAGTTCCTGGATATCCAGTCCCCCGAAAAATATAAGGTCTTTCCCATAGGTGGTTTTAAGGAATCTTGGTTCCATTCCTGTTGCTTTGGGTTGAATCGGATTGAGTATGTCCAGTCCGATCTCAATAAAATCAGGAATGATAGGGAGGATGGAACCACAGCTATGCCAGGCGATCTTGATGTCCGGATTCACCTTTCTGAACTCCTCGAACATGATCCTGATCCTGGGCTTAAAATACTTACGCCATGTCTCCGGATCAATGAGCATTCCCCTCTGAGATCCGAAATCATCACCTCCCCAAATAATATCTGCCCCCAAAGCAATCAGTTGCCTTCCGATTTCTGTATTTACTTCCATCACCTTATCAAAGAGAGCATCCACATAATCCTCCTCCATCATCATGTCCATCAGCAGCTTCTGGAGTCCAACCAAGTACCAGGCGGTCTCGAAAATGGAAGTTTCCAGATCAGCTACGATGCCGTAATCGTTACCATAGGTTGAGATGGCCGACTTTGCAGCATCAAAACGGCCTGGTGCAAAGGGATCCGGGAAGTGATAAGCCCTGATATCGGCAGGGCTTTTTGCATTTTCCAATGGGAATTTGTGGAATTCGTTGTAGAGCCCGGCGTTGATGAACTTCATACCCCACTCATTTTCTGTAATTCCGTTCGGATAAGTGATGGTGGGCCGGTCGGTTGGGGTGCAGGCAGCAATTCCAATACAGTCGTTACCCATATCACTCAGTAACTTCATATGAGAAATACGTGTGGATAATAGTGAATCGAGGGGTTCTTCATAATCAACACCAAGTTGCGCAGATAATTTCTTTGCCACCTGGGGGGTAACAGTTGCAAATAGGGGTGGACGGTCGGGCACCCCTTTATGGATGGTTTTTAGGACCCTCTCTCTGGAATTCATTTATTGCATGTGGGCAAACAATGATACTATTTTTTTTTAAATCCGGTCCCAAAGAGTGCAAATTAAAAATCAATATGTGTATTGATGATTGATATTTACAAGCATATTTTTACATGATTAGTATCATTGGTCTGTATCAAAAGTATCAACATTTTTTAAATCTGTTTAAAACAAGCATATGCAAGCACTATTGGGCGTATTGTACCATTCCATTGGGGGGATTGCTTCCGGAAGTTTCTACATGCCTTATAATAAGGTAAAGGGTTGGTCATGGGAAAGTTACTGGATGCTGGGAGGCCTTTTTTCCTGGCTGATTGTGCCCCCTGTTGCAGCCTGGTTATCTGTTCCCGGGTTTGCTGAGATCATTGCAGCGAGCTCACACCAAATCCTGTTTTTCACCTTTTTAATGGGGCTGCTATGGGGTATAGGAGGTCTTTCTTACGGATTGGGTGTCAGGTACCTGGGCATGTCACTGGGTAATTCGGTGGTACTCGGTTTCTGCGCTGCATTCGGGGCCATTGTCCCATCCATCTATTATAACATTAATCCAGCCGAAGGCAAAGTCTCTTTCACCGATATGATGAGCACCCAGGGAGGTCAGCTTGTGCTACTTGGAGTAATCATCTGCCTGACAGGTATAGCTATTTCGGGAAAAGCGGGCATGATGAAGGAACGTGAACTATCCTCAGAGGCCCAAAAGGCCAGTGTGCCGGAGTTCAGCCTGGTAAAGGGTCTGATCATAGCCGTACTTTCAGGCATCCTTAGTTCATTTTTTAATTTCGGCATCGAAGCTGGAAAGCCTATGGCGGAAGCTGCTGTAGCAGCCGGGTACAATCCACTATACCAGAATAATGTGACCTTTGTGGTCATCCTCTGGGGAGGACTGACCACCAACTTCATATGGACCACCATTCTAAGCATAAAAAACAAATCCTATGGTGATTATGTAAACAGGCAAACTCCGCTTGCGAGAAACCTGATGTTTTCGGCATTGGCTGGCACCACCTGGTTCATGCAGTTTTTCTTTTATGGGATGGGAGAAAGCAAACTGGGTAATGGAGCAAGCTCCTGGATTCTGCACATGTCAACAATCATCCTGACAGCAAATATGTGGGGGATATACCGTAAAGAGTGGAAGGGAGTGGCTAAGAAAACCAAATGGACCATTACAATTGGAATCGGTGTGATCCTGCTCGCTGTTGTTCTCGTTGGAATCGGAAATTCACTTTAGAAAAATAAGCTGTAATGATGAAGCGTTTGGCGTTTAAAATGAAGTTAAAAAGGGGTCAGAAGGATGAATATAAGAGGCGTCATGACCAAATTTGGCCTGAGCTTTCATTACTGCTGAAAGAGGCTGGGATAAGTGAGTATTCCATTTTTTTTGATGAGGAAACACACTATCTTTTTGCATTTCAGAAGGTTATTGGAATAGATGGATCACAGGATTTGAGTCATTCCGAAATCGTCAGAAAGTGGTGGGATTTCATGGCCGACATTATGGAGGTTCATTCTGATCACTCGCCTGTATCTGCAAAATTGGAAGAAGTTTTTTATTTGGATTAAGAAAATGGTAAACATGGAGACAATTGAAAAATCGTACGAATTGGCCAAAGTCCAGTACGCTGCTCTGGGTGTGGATACAGATGCCGTTCTGGAAAGGATTAACGATGTGGTCATAAGCCTTCACTGCTGGCAGGCCGATGATGTGGGAGGTTTCGAAACGCCGAATGCAACCCTCTCTGGTGGCGGAATTCAGGCAACCGGGAACTACCCGGGAAAAGCTAAAAGCATTGTGGAAATGCGCAAGGATCTGGAGAAAGTGCTCACATTGCTTCCAGGCAAACAACGACTGAATCTGCATGCCATCTACGGTGATTTTATGGGTGAAAAAGTGGACAGGGACCAGATTGAGGCAAAACATTTCCAGAGCTGGATCGATTGGTGCAGAGAGCAGGGGATTGGAATGGATTTTAATGCATCTTGCTTTTCTCACCCCAGGGCCGAATCTGGATTTACCCTCTCCTCTAAAAACGAAGACGACAGGCTGTTCTGGGTGGAGCACCTGAAGCGGTGCCGCGCCATCTCGGCTGAAATAGGTAAACAGCTAGGAACCCCCTGTATACACAACATCTGGATACCCGATGGATCAAAAGATACACCCGTAGACAGGAACGGTCACCGGGTACTGCTGAAAAAATCATTGGATGAGGCGATGGTCATCGATTATCCCGGTGAATTTATGAAAGATGCTGTTGAAAGTAAATTATTTGGCATCGGTGCCGAATCGATGACCGTGGGTTCACACGATTTTTACCTTGGTTATGCCATCTCCAATAATAAATTGATTTGTCTGGATAATGGGCATTTTCATCCAACCGAACAGGTTGGTGACAAGATCTCGGCCTGTCTCCAATTCTTAGATGAAATCCTTCTGCATGTAACCCGGCCCATCAGATGGGATTCTGACCATGTGGTTACCCTCAATGAAGAAATCCAGTTGATTGCATCCGAAATCGTTCGAAACGATTTCCTGGATCGGGTGAACATCGGTCTCGATTTTTTTGATGCATCCATCAATCGGATCGGAGCATATGTCATTGGAACAAGGGCAACACAAAAGGCCTTTTTAATCGCTTTGTTGGAACCTGTCTCCACATTGAGGGCATATGAAGAGTCAGGGCATTATTTTGAAAGGCTGGCATTGCAAGAGGAGTTGAAAACAAAGCCTTTTGGGGCTGTATGGGACTATTATTGCCTGAAGGAGGGTGTACCTGTAGGTGAAGCATATATCAGCGAAATCCAGCAATACGAACTGGATGTATTGAGCAAAAGATAAACAGGATTAGTTACTTTTCCGGATATCGGAGGGTGATAATCCTGTTTTCTTCTTAAAGCACCTGCTAAAATAGTGGATGGAGTGAAAGCCCACCTGGTAGGCAATCTCCTTGATGCTCAATTCAGATGTGATTAAAAGATCACGTGCACGCCTGATTTTAAGATCCAGGTGATATTGTACCGGGGCGATTCCTGTATATTGCTTAAACATCTTACGAAAATAGGAGTAGCCAACATACTGGTCCTCCGCAAATTTTTTAAAATCGATTTCGCTCCCTATATTTTCACGCATCTCAAAGCATGCACTACGGATAATCCGTTCCACTTTTTTTCCAGAAAAGCTTTTCTGTTTCTCCAGTGATACCATGTAACCCAGCAGCTTCATGATCATTCCTGAGGCCACCTGCTGAAATCCGGGCTTCTCTTCCAGGACCATTTCGAAGATCTTGTGGTAGGTATCAATGAACTCTTCCCTGTTCCCAATCTGCAGGACAGGTTTGAGGGTAAAAGGTTGATCCATGTTTAGAATATTGCGGGGAATGGAACCATCGAATCCCACATAGTTTTCCATCCAGCCTGTCCCTCTATGTGGTTTATACCTGTGCCAGGTACCTGGCTTTGAGATCAGCAGGGATCCCGGTTTCACAAGGTAGCGTCCTTCGAGGGTCTCATATATACCCGATCCCCTTGTGATGTAATTAATCTGGAATTCATTCAAAATTCTTCCCTTTTCCCATGTGAAGTAATAGTTCGAGGGGTGTTCATTACTGGGGTATGGTATCCTCCCCTGAGGAAATTTCATTTTGCCAGCTACATTCAGGTAAATCCCCCAACTTTTATCTTCCTCCCCGGGGTTGAGGTATTTGAAGAAATCGTCCATGGCTATAAATGTATTAAAACAATTGCAAAAAGTGCAACTAAATTCTCACATAGGCCATTGACGGCCTCATGCAGATAGCTTATTTTTATGCGAAATTGTACTGAGTCATCGAACAGTTATATTTGAACTACTGTCATATAAACCAGACCCAAAATGATAAATGAATTACAAAGGCTGAAAGATATATCGAGGTATTATGGGGATAATCCGGCTTATGTAATTGCCGGGGGAGGGAACACCTCATTCAAAAACAAGGACCGGATTTGGATCAAAGCCAGCGGAATACCCCTGGCAGGTATCGATGAGAGCGGATTTGTCTGCCTTTCAAGGGAGAAACTGGGGAAAATGGAGACGAAAAGATACAGTGATGAACCCGTTGCAAGGGAGGAAGAGGTAAAGGCGGATATGAAAGAGGCTATACTTTCACCCGAACATTTGCGTCCCTCGGTGGAGACCTCACTGCACAACCTGATCGGTTACGCTTTCGTGATCCATACCCACCCCACCCTGGTGAACGGAGTGATGTGTTCCGGTAAGGCCAGGGAGGAGGTGGAAGTGCGGTTTGGAACGGATGCCCTCTATGTTGAATACACCGATCCCGGGTTTATCCTGTTTAAAAAGCTGCAGCAGCGGATCGGAGATTACCAGAAAATGAACGGGAAATCTCCGCAAATTGTCTTCCTTCAAAACCATGGTGTTTTTGTGGCAGCCGATACCATTGAAGAAATCCGGACGCTCTACGCTTCCATTGACGATCGGATTAAACTGGGTAAGAATCTGGAGTTGCCCCCCTCCACACCGGGCGTTTACCAGTCTGAGGTTACAGAGGCCATAGCATACTATTACGGAACAAGGGGAAGGCTGACAAAGTCGGTCCGAAGTAAGCTGGTGGAACATTTCAGTCAGGATATAGACCACTACCTGAAGGTCTCAAAACCATTCTCACCCGACATCATCGTTTATTGCAAATCGCAGTATCTTTTCCTGGGCAAAGGGATGGATACCGAGCTGGTAATATCAGCCTGTGAGCAGTTTGAGGAGACAAATGGATACCCGCCCAGGGTCGTTGTGGAGGAGGGGGGAGGGCTGACTGCCATTGAGGAGAATTTGAAATCAGTGGAAACAGTCCTGGAGGTTTATACCGACCTGATGAAGATAAGTTACCTGTCGGAGCGTTTTGGCGGTCCGCATTTTATGACTCCTGAACAGATCCGTTTCATTGATAACTGGGAGGTCGAACACTACCGGAGGAGAGTGGCCAAGGGATCCCGGTGATGAAGGAAGAGGTGATCCTTATATTCGATGTGGGAAAAACCAACAAAAAGGTGGCCCTTTTTGACCGGAACCTGAAAATTCTTCATGAGGAGGAGACCCGCTTTGAGGAGACGGCAGATGATGATGGATTTCCGTGCGATGATGCTGTCCAGCTGGAATCCTGGGTTAAAAAGTCAATACTAGACTACTCCCATTCAAAGAAATACACACTTAAAGGGGTCAATTTTGCAACCTACGGTGCATCCCTGGTATACCTGGATAAAAAGGGGAGGCGGATTGCACCGGTTTATAACTACCTGAAACCGCTTTCTGGTCAGTGGCTTGAAGCGTTTTACAAATCCCATGGAGGTGTGGATGAGTTCTCGCGAAGAACGGCATCTCCTGCCCTGGGCATGCTCAATTCAGGACTTCAGTTGCTCTGGTTAAAAAGGGATAAGCCCGAACTGTTTGGCAGGGTTCACCATATCCTCCACCTGCCCAATTACTTTTCCTATCTGGTGACCGGTCGGATCAACTCCGAACATACCTCCATCGGGTGCCACACTGCCATGTGGGATTTTGAGGGCATGACCTATCACCCATGGTTGAAGGAGGAGGGGGTGGTGCTGCCCCAACCGGTACAAATATCAGAGACCCGGCTGATAAAGGTGGGAGAAGCAGCCTTTGAAACCGGGGTTGGAATCCACGACAGCTCCTCCTCCCTTGCACCCTACATCCTGGCCCCTGGTGACCCTTTTGTCCTGATCTCGACCGGAACCTGGTCCATCACCATGAATCCCTTTAATCCCGAGCCTCTTAGTGATTCCGAGCTGAAGCAGGATTGTCTCTGTTACATGGCTGTGAATGGAAAACCGGTAAAGTCCTCCCGGTTTTTCCTGGGGCATATTCACGATTTGAATACGGGAATCATGGAAGCTCATTTCGGGGAGGAGCGGGGAAGTTATAAGAGGGTCCGGCCCGCTCCCGGTGAATTGAGGCGGTTGTGGAGTGTGGAACAGGAGAGCGTGCATTTTTCCGACATGCAATCAGAACTTTCGGTTTTCAGCACCTTCAGGGAGGCATATGTCTGCTTCATGCTGGATCTGACCAGGCAGGCTGTCCGTTCCGTTAAACTGGTCATACCAAAAACCAACCCGGTCAAACGGCTCTATGTAACAGGCGGATTTGCCAAAAATCCCTTTTTCACCGGATTCCTCTCACTGGCATTTCCGGGGTTTACCCTTTTTACCTCGGAAGTGGCAAATGCAACCTCGCTGGGAGCTGCACTTGTCATTGCCGGGAAGGTATGGCCGGGGTTCCGGCCATTCCGTGAATTGGGTTTGACAGAGATTATCGTTTAAAAAATAAACATGGAATTCCATGAAAAAACTGGATACATCCCTGCAACATCCCCGTGACCAGGTCACCGAGGTGATCGGCAGGATTTACAGGGCAGGACTAACCACCACCTCCGGGGGAAATATTTCCATCATGGATGACCAGGGAGATATCTGGGTGACCCCTTCGGCCATCGATAAGGGAACCCTTCAGCGAAAGGATATTGTATGTGTGAAAAGAGACGGGACCATCAGGGGTTACCACAAACCCTCATCGGAGTTTCCATTTCACAAGGCAATCTATGAGGCCCGCCCTGACATCAGAGCCATTATTCATGCCCATCCGCCGGCACTGGTCTCCTTCAGTATCGTAAGGCAGATTCCCAACACCAATATCATCCCGCAGGCAAAGTACATATGCGGCCCCATAGGCTATGCTAAATACTCCCTGCCTGGCGGGGAGGAGCTGGGAAAGAAGATTGCCATGGAATTTGAGAAGGGATTTAATGCAGTGATCATGGAGAACCACGGCACTGTCGTGGGTGGTTCGAACCTGAAGGATGCCTTTATCCGTTTCGAAACTCTGGAGTTTTCAGCCCGGACCATTATCGGGGCCTCCACAGTTGGTAAACCGCACTACCTGACCGACGATCAGATCGCCAGATTTGAAACCCAGATTCCGGAGGATCCGCCTGAAATGGACCGGGTAGAGCATACCCCCGAAGAACTATCCATCCGCCGTAACATTGCCCTGCTGGTGCAACGGGCATGTGACCAGGGACTGATGATAAGTTCATATGGGAATATATCGGTTCGGTGGATGGGGAATGATTTCCTGATCACCCCCAGGAATGTACCCAGGTGGGAGATTGACCTGGAGGATATTGTGCAGATCAAAGATGGGAAAAGGGAAAGGGGAAAATTGCCCAGCCGTTCCCTTTCCCTGCATGCAGAGATCTACAGGTCCCATCCCGAGATCAATTCAATCATTCTCACCCAGGCCCCCAACATCATGGCCTTCGGAGTATCCCATACCAGGCTGGATGTCAGGACCATCCCCGAGAGTTGGATCTTTCTGCAGGATATAAAATCGGTGGAGTTCGGAAAACAGTTTGCCGGCGATCCAACAATACCCGACCTGGTATCGAAGAACAATCCGGCCATTATCGTTCAGAATGATGGGATCATTGTAACGGGGGACAAGCTACTGCAGACATTTGACCGGCTGGAGGTGGCCGAATTCAGTGCCAAATCGCTGGTTCTGGGTCATCCGTTGGGTGAACTGGTGCCTATCGATGCGGACCAGATCGAGGAGTTGAGAAGGAAATTCCTTTCCTGAGCGACCTGACCGGGCCTACCAGTTGAGAATGGCGTCGCCGGCCTCAGTCAGGGATGCCGAAATCCAGTCGGCACCGGATAACTCTCTTGCGGAAAACGAAGTGGTCAGAGCCAGTACCCTGGCCCCGGCTGCTTTCCCGGCGGCAACACCGCTTATGGCGTCCTCGATCACCAGGCACTCTTCCGGTTTAACACCAAGTCTCTCTGCAGCCTTCAGAAAAATATCCGGGGCAGGTTTTTTTTGCACGATATCCAACCCGCTTACGATGGCATGAAACCTCTGTTCCGGGATCCCGATTTCAGACAGGTTGACAAGGATCTTGACTGGATCGGCACTGGAGGCCACGGCTATTTTTAACCCCATTGTGAGACATTTATCAATAAATTCAGGTACCCCTTTAAAAGGTGACAGCTTTCCTTTTACCAGTTCACCATAGATCTCGTAGGTTCTGGCTTTGTCCCGTTCCAATTCAAAGGGGATGTTGTTTTTTTTGGCCACTCCCCCCAGGTACCTGTTCTCTCCCATCCCGGTGAATTCATGAAAGTCCTCCGGGGCAACCTTAAATCCCTTCTCCCTGAACATCTCCACTGCTGCCTGACAGATAAAAGCTTCCGAGTCCAGCAGGACTCCGTCCATATCAAATAGTACTGCTTCCATTTTATAAAAAAGTGGCGAAAAAGAAAAGGAATATGCCGATTTTCTTGCTCATGGCCATGTAAATGAATATTTTGGCTTTCAAATATAATTCAAAAAACAAAGCATGGAAAACCGAAGGACTTTTATTAAGAAAACGGCTCTGGGCACTACAGGCCTTTCTTTAGGGCTAGGTGTTGCCTCTGCAAATTCTTATCGCAGAATTATAGGTGCGAATGAGCGTGTGAACCTGGCTGTGATCGGCCTGCGGGGAAGAGGGCACGATCTCATGGATGAATTCTCAAAGATGTATGATGGTGGTGTTTCCATTCATACAGTTTGTGATGTGGATACCCAGTTTCTTGATGCTTCAGCAAGCCTGGTTGCAGAGAATCAGAAAGGGTATAAGCCTTCCACTGCGCAGGACATGAGAAGGGTATTTGATAACCCTGATATAGATGCCGTGGTGGTGGCTACTCCCAATCACTGGCATGCATTGGCGAGTATATGGGCTATCCAGGCAGGGAAACATGTATACGTAGAGAAACCCAGCTCACATAATATATGGGAGGGGCGCAAGATTGTGGAGGCTGCAAGGAAATACAACCGGGTGGTACAGGTAGGTTTTCAGAGTCGCTCCATTCCTTCTGTGGTGCAGGCTATGGCTTTTTTACATGATGGCGGCATCGGGGATGTGTTTATGGCACGCGGAACCTGCTTCAAACCAAGGGATTCATTTGGAATTTCTCCTGACAGCGAGGCGCCTTCCACTCTTGACTATGATATGTGGCTGGGTCCCTGTACCTATCGCCCCTACAATGAAAAGAGGGGTCATTATAACTGGCACTGGCACTGGAATACTGGAAATGGGGATACGGGGAACCAGGGACCACATCAGTTTGATATTGCGCGCTGGGGGCTCAATAAGAAGGTACATCCGGTGAAGGTGCAATCCATGGGAGGCCTGTTTGGCATTTCACCTGATGAATGCTCTCAGGAGACTCCAAATACGCAGACTTCGGTTTTTGAATATGCCGATGGAAAAATACTTGAATTTGAGACCAGGGGCCGGTATACCAATGGAGAGGCTCCTCTGGGAGTCAAAATCGGGAATATATTTTACGGTACAGCCGGATGGCTCGAGGTCAATGGTTCCAGTTGGAATGCTTACCGGGAAAGAGAAAATGAGCCTTTTGCCGGTTCCGGTATGGAGCCTGAAGGCGGAGGACATTATGCCAATTTTATTGATGCAGTCCGAACCGGTGATCCCTCCGGTCTGAATTGTGATATCCTGGAGGGGCATATGTCAAGTGTACTGCCTCACCTGGCTAACATTGCCTACACGGTGGGAAAGACGCTGGAGTTTAGTGGTGAGTATGAGAAATTCATTGACCATCAGGAGGCAGATATGCTGCTTACCCGAAGGTACCGCTATCCTTATATCGTGCCGGAGCAGGTATAGGCATAGGAAGTCTGTTAGGGCTAAAACCGTCCGGTCAGGCTGTAAGTTTCAGTATTGCAGAATATCTGGCTGAAAAAGCAAAAGCCTGCTTTATTGGTTTCCAGCTTTCGGTCCACCCGCAGGATGGGGTGACTTTTCTTTACACCAAAATGTTCAATGATCCTTTTATCGGCTGTAATGGCCTGAATGCTTTGTTCCCCACCCCTGACTTCAATCTGGTAGTATTTGCGAAGGATATCAAAAAGCGACCGTTCCTCAAAAGTCCTTGAAGTAAATCTGGGAAGATTCAGGTTGGGAATCATGTTAATGTCATAAAAAACAGGCGCACCATTGATCATTCTAAGCCGTTCAAGATAGATACATCCCAGGTTTTTCTCCTGCTCGCTTAGTTCGAAACCAAAGGCCTGGTCCCAGCTCCTGATGTGGGGTTTTACAATGATCCGGGTGCTTAGCTTGTCCTGCCCGATGGCGGAAGTGGTTCCGGAAAGTGAAAGGATACCGATGCCTTTGGGTTGTCCCTGAACAATGCTGCCCTTTCCCTGGTGACGGAATATGAAACCATCATTTACCAGCATGTCCAGTGCTTTCCTGACCGTTGGGCGGGTCAGGTGATGCACTGCACAAAGCTCATTCTCGGAGGGTAGCATGTTTCCCCGGGAATAGGTCCCCTCTTCGATCAGGGTCCTGAGCTTTTCGTATAATTTCCTGTATTGAGGAACCTCCTTGAGTGCCATTGGGAAGCTTGAGTATTTGTTATGATAAAAAAAAGTAATTGTAAATATATGTATTTGGTTTTCATTTAGCAAAAACCATTTGAAATTATGAATTAAAACTCTAGTTATAAGGAATATAATAAATATGTTTGTTTCTGGTAAATTTCTTTTTGTAATCAAAATAAAGGTGTTATATTTGTACTTGTCTATACAAGTTACAAAATGGCTAAACCCGTTATTATGCCCAGGCAGGGGCAGTCCGTCGAAAGCTGCATTCTCACCCAATGGTACAAAGAGGAAGGAGAATCCGTTTCAAGGGGAGACCTGCTCTTTGCCTATGAAACCGATAAAGCCGCTTTCGAGGAGGAAGCTCAGGCAGATGGAATTCTTTTAAGCCGCTTTTTCGAGGCCGGAGATGAAGTACCGGTCCTGGTCAATGTGGCCGTTTTGGGGAGTAAAGGAGAACCGGTGGATGAATTCAGGCCCGGCAGTGCTCTGGCTTCAACACAAGGGGCTGAAACGCCCCTAACAGTTCCTGCGGTGACTCCTGATTTGGATCTCCCATCTTCTGCAGAAGGTGTAAATCCCTGTCAGGATGTGCGAGTGGATGGAACAATTGCAATCTCTCCAAGGGCAAGGCGACTGGCCTGCGAGAAGCGGGTCATGCTCAACGGGATCACTGGTAGTGGTCCGGGTGGCAGAATCATTGAACGCGATATCCGGGAGGAGATCAGAAAAGGAAAAAGACTTACCCCGCTTGCTCAAAAGAAGGTGGAAGGAGAGGCAGGCCTTGTGGTTCCTTCTGAGGGGAAGGTCCCGTTTGGGAAGATTACCTCCAAAGAGCTTTTGGAAGCCACCTTATCCATTTCAAATGGAGGAGATTACATCGAAATACCTCAATCCAATGTACGCAGGATCATTGCAAATGCAATGTACAACTCCCTGCAGAACTCGGCCCAGTTAACCCACCATCTCAGTGCCAATGCCTCCGCTATGCTGCAGCTCAGGAAAGAAGCAAAAAACCGGATGAAGGAAGGCAACTCCCAAAACATTACCCTGAATGACATGGTTGTTTATGCGGTGATCAGGGCGCTGAAAATCTATCCCGAGGCCAATGCCCAGTTTTTGGATGGGAAGATCAGGCAGTTTAAAAAGGTGAACATGGGACTGGCTGTCGATACTGAACGCGGATTGTTGGTTCCCGCTTTGCTCAATGCGGATGACTATTCACTGCCCGGGCTCTCATCGCAGCTTAAAGGCGTTGTGGATGCGGCCAGGGGAGGGGGAATATCACCTGATCTCCTGGCTCCCTCGACAGCCTCCTTTACCATTTCAAATCTGGGTAACTATGGTGTGGAAATGTTTACGCCGGTTATCAACCTGCCACAGGTGGCCATCCTGGGCGTCAACACAATTATTCAACGGCCCCTGATCATGCCTGATGGTTCCTTTGGCATTCAGCCCTTTATAGGCCTTTCTCTGACCTATGACCACCGGGCCATTGACGGCGGACCCGCCACCAGGTTCCTGGCTGAAATTAAAAACCAGATTGAACATCTCTCACCCGACCTGTTATAATCTTTTTCAGACTTTACAGATTTTACAGACTTTACAGACCTTACAGACCTTACAGACTTTTCAGACTTTACAGACCTTACAGACCTTACAGACCTTACAGACCTATACCATGCCAAAGACGCAATTTATCAATCCATCGGAAGTAAGAAAGACCCAGATCCTCGAACTGGGGTCCATCCCGGTGAACACTTATAACAAGAGCCTGAAAGAGGAACTTTCCCGCTTTACCAGGGACGACCTTGTAAGGATTTACCGTGATATGCTGATCATCAGGGAGTTTGAGACCATGCTTAACCTGATTAAAATCAAGGAGGTATATAAAGGTATTCCCTATTCGCATCCGGGACCCGCCCACCTCTCCATCGGTCAGGAGGCCGCAGCGGTGGGGATGGCTTATATGCTCGGTGTGGATGACTATATATTCGGATCACACCGGTCCCACGGTGAGATCCTGGCCAAAGGGCTTTCAGCCATCCAGAAGCTGGAGGACAAGATACTTTATGGGATTATGAAGAATTTCTTTGATGGCCGTATCCTCTCCATCGTGGAAAAGGGTCATCAGGGCGATATAAAATCTCTGGCTCACAAATTCCTCATATATGGTACCCTGGCTGAAATATTTGCCCGGGAAACGGGAATTAATAAAGGACTGGGTGGTTCCATGCATGCATTTTTCACACCCTTCGGGATCTATCCCAATAACGCCATTGTGGGGGGATCGGGTGACATTGCGGTGGGAGCTGCGCTCTTCAAGAAGGTGAATCGAAAGCAGGGGATCGTGGTGGCCAACATCGGGGATGCTTCACTGGGTTGTGGTCCCGTCTGGGAGGGAATGACCTTTGCTGCCATGGATCAATACCGTGAATTGTGGGAGGGTGATATGAAGGGAGGATTGCCTATCATCTTCAACATTATGAACAACCAGTACGGGATGGGCGGACAAACCTGCGGGGAGACCATGGGCTATTCCATTGCAGCTAGGGTTGGAGCAGCCGTAAATCGCGAGAAGATGCATGCCGAAAGGGTGGATGGATACAATCCCCTGGCAGTGGTTGATGCCTATCAAAGAAAAATGAAAATACTTCAGGAGAAGAGGGGGCCGGTATTTCTCGATGTGCTTACCTACCGTTTCAGCGGTCATTCTCCCTCTGATTCATCTTCTTATCGTTCAAAGGAGGAGATTGAAGCGTGGGAGAAGGTAGATTCCATAGTCTCATACGGACTTGAACTAATCTCTGCAGGGATTGCTAATCAGTCCAATCTGGACCAGATTAAAGCTGAGACGGATGATCTGCTCCTGGGTGCCTTCAGACTATCCATCGACGATGCAGTTTCTCCCCGCATGGATCTGATTGCTCACCCGGAATTGATTGGTGAAATGATGTTCTCCAACCAATCCCTGGATGCCATGGAGGAGGGCCCCCTGGATACTTTGATGACCCTGGAGGAGAATCCCCGGGTTCAGCAGATTGCAAAGAAGGAGCGTTATGCCTATGATCAGGAGGGCAAACCATACTCGGCCATGAAACAGTACCAGTTTCGTGATGCGATCTTTGAAGCGGTTGTGGATCGCTTCTATAAGGATCCTACACTGGTTGCATATGGAGAGGAGAACCGTGACTGGGGAGGGGCTTTTGCAGTATACCGCGGACTCACTGAAGCATTACCGTACCACCGCCTGTTTAATTCGCCCATTTCTGAGGGAGCCATTGTGGGTACAGCCATTGGATACGGAATGTGCGGAGGCCGGGTGATCCCGGAGATCATGTATTGCGACTTCCTGGGCCGCTCAGGTGACGAGGTTTTCAATCAGCTTCCCAAATGGCAGGCAATGAGTGGAAACCTGATCAAAATGCCGGTTGTCCTGCGGGTTTCGGTTGGTTCCAAATACGGGGCACAGCACTCCCAGGACTGGTCTTCCCTGGTGGCCCATATACCCGGGATCAAGGTGGTCTTCCCGGCTACTCCTTACGATGCCAAGGGATTGATGAATGCTGCTCTTCAGGGGACCGATCCGGTGGTATATTTCGAGAGCCAGAGATTATACGGTACAGGCGAGGAGTTCCATAAGGAGGGAGTCCCGGAGGGATATTATGAAATTCCAATTGGTGAACCGGATGTAAAAAGGGAGGGAGGTGATGTGACCATTCTGACCATCGGTGCCACGCTTTACAGGGCCATGGAGGCGGCCGACCAGCTCCGGGATAAGTATGGCATGTCGGCCGAGATTATCGATGCCCGATCCCTGGTTCCCTTTAATTATGAGCCGGTACTGAAGTCACTGAAAAAGACCGGCCGGATCCTGCTGGTAAGTGATGCCAGCGAGCGTGGATCCTTCCTGAAAGAGATGGCCCAGAATATCACTGAACTGGGGTTTGATGACCTGGATGCTCCCCCGGTTGTGGTTGGCTCCAGGAACTGGATCATACCGGCCTACGAACTGGAGGACTTTTTCTTCCCCCAGGCAAGCTGGATCCTGGATGCCATCCATGAAAAAATTGTTCCTTTGCAGGGACACCAGACTACCGCTAATTATACTTCAGGCGAACAGCTGCGAAGAAGCAGGCTGGGAATTTAGGAAAATAAAAACCAAGAAGAATGAGTTTTTTGAAAGCATACCCCGGAGCAGATGAGTTACTGAAATCTTACGATCCGGAGCGTTCCGGATTTCCCCTTAAAGTCAACAACCATATCCATACGCCTTTCTCTTTCAGTGCTTTTTCCTCCATTGAAGAGGCTGTTAAAATGGCTGCCAGCGAGGATGTCCGCATACTGGGAATCAACGACTTTTATGTGACTGACGGATACCCTGATTTCATTGAGATGTGCAGGAAACATGGTGTTTTTCCCCTGCTGAACATCGAATTGATCGGGATCAGCAAGGCGGAACAGGAAGCCGGAATCCGGGTGAACGATCCGGGAAATCCGGGGCGGACCTACATCAGCGGGAAGGGACTGGCTCATCCATCCATATTGTCTGAAAAGCAGCAGGAGAAACTGGACAGGGTGGTTGCTGAAAGCAATCTTCAGGTGGCAAAAATGATCGCACTTCTGAACCTGTGGCTGGCAGTGCAGGAAACCCATCTGTCTCTTTCTGTGGATGAGATCATGGAGCATGATGCCATGCAGCTTTTGCGTGAGCGGCATGTGGCAAAGTCCCTGCGCCAGAAGATCCGGCTTGCGGCGGGTAGTGAGGAGGAGTTTGCCAGCCTGATCTCAAAGGTTTATGGTGGTAAATCTTCTGATAAAAACTGGAATGATATCGCTGGCCTGGAAGAGGAATTACGTGCCCGCCTGCTGAAAGCCGGGGCCCCTGCCTTTGTTCCGGAGGATGAAAAGGCTTTTCTCCCGCTTGATGAGATTATCCAGTTGATCAGGGATGCGGGAGGGATTCCCACATATCCCATGTTATTGGATGGGACCGGTGGAGCAATCACAACCTTCGAATCCGGGAAAGAGCAACTGGCAGAGAAACTGGCGGGGCGCGGATTTAAATCCGTAGAATTGATTCCCCTGAGAAATAAACAAGAGATCCTGAAAGATTATGCGGAATTCTTCTACAGGGAGGGATTTATGGTATCCTTTGGGACCGAACACAATACAACGGCCATGCGTCCGGTTACAGTCGATTGCAACGAAGGAGCAACCCTCGACGATACCCTTTTAAATATCTCCTTCAACGGGGCAGCCTGTCTGGCAGCACACCAGTACCTTGTTTCCAGGGATCAGCACTCCGATACCTTTTCAAGAGACCAGCTGGAACAGTTGGGACATGCGGTCATCTTTCATTTTTTTAATCCTTAATCACACATCCAATGGATCAGCAAAAGGAAACCATTCTGAAACTTGTTCCCGCCCTGCGGATGATCTTCTCTGACCAATCGACAAAGAGCGGAAGTTTTGTTCCGATGGACCAGCTCCTGGAGACCGATCCGGAACAGATTACAATCCGCCTTGGAAGAAGCATATCTGTCTTCAGGGGAGATGCAGACCAGGTGATCAAAGAGGTGTTGGGGGCCAGGGAGGATGTGGGAGAGTACATTTTTATCGAGGATCTCGGACTCCTTGGTCTCTCCTCCAATCAATCGAAAATTGAACAGAAACTTGCTACGGTCAGGAAAAAGAGCCGTGGGGCACACCTGCCTGAAGCAGTGGCCTCACCCCAGGTCCGTAAAGCGCTCTACAATAAAATAATTGCCATTACCGGGGGTGCCATGGGCTACGGGGAGGGACTGGCCAGGAACCTGTTTGCCGAGGGGGCCAACGTGGTGATTATGGATTTAAACGAAACTGCCGGAAGTACCCTGGGCCTGGAACTGAATGGTCAGACCACGGCAAACCGGAGTTTGTTTCTAAGGACCGATGTGACCAGCCTGGAATCGGTTCAGGATGCAGTATACGAGACAGTCCTTGAATTCGGCGGACTGGATGTAATGATCAGTAATGCCGGTGTGCTGAAGGCAGGTGGTATTGACCAGATGGACCCGGAGACATTTGATTTTGTAACCCGTGTCAACTACCATGGATACTATAACTGTGTCAAGGCAGCCGTTCCTGTCATGCGGGCCCAGAACAGGGTTTCGGATCGCTCTTTCGGGGATATTATCCAGATCAACTCCAAATCCGGGGTGGAGGGGAGTAAAAAGAATTTCGCCTATTCGGGGAGTAAGTTTGGAGGGATCGGACTTACCCACTCCTTTGCCATGGAACTGATGCCTGAACGCATCAAGGTAAATGCCATTTGTCCCGGCAACTACTTCGAGGGTCCCCTCTGGTCACATCCCCAGACGGGTCTCTTCAAACAGTACCTTGAGACTGGTAAGGTTCCCGGTGCAAAAACAATTGCAGATGTGAAACGTCATTATGAGTCGATGGTTCCTGCCGGCCGGGGATGCCGGGTGGAGGATGTGGTCAAGGCCATCAAATATGTGATCGACCAGGAGTATGAAACCGGACAGGCCGTTATGGTCACAGGCGGACAAACCATGTTAAGTTAAATTTTGAATGAAGACAGAAGGAATCATTTTTGACCTGGATGGAACACTGGTGCATACCATTGAGGATATTGCAGGTGCTGCCAATGAACTGTTTACCAGGCATGGATTTCCTGAACATGAAATGGATTATTATCTCAAATGGATCGGAAACGGTGCTGTTAAATTCATTGAACGGGCCTATGGCAAACCGGTGGAAAGAGAGCAGCTTTTGACCTACGTATCTGAATTTAAAGAGATTTATTCCCGGAATCTGCACAACAAAAGCAGGGTATATGACGGGGTACCCGCCCTGCTCGATGAGCTAGTTAATCGTGGGGTTAAAATGGCCATACTCTCCAATAAGCCCCATCTCTTAACCCAAAAAGTGGCTTCGTTTTACCTGTCGGACTGGCCTTTTGACCCGGTACTTGGACAACGTGAGGAGGTCCCCCGGAAACCCGATCCTGCCGGGGCCATCGAGATTGCCGGCAGGATGGGGATCGATGCGGCCAAAATCTTGTTTGTGGGAGATTCCGATAATGATATTTATACGGGGCGTTCGGCAGGGATGGTCCCTGTGGCCGTCTCCTGGGGATATGGAAGACTTATAAAAGAGCCTGCAGAAGGGGAGTACCTGATGATTCACAATCCTTCAGAATTAATTGATTTAATTTCTTAAACATTGCGTTAGATGAAAACAAGAGCTGTCAGATTATACGGGAAAAGCGATCTCAGGGTGGAAGAGTTTGAACTGCCAGAACTTAAAGAAAATGAGATTCTTGCAAAGGTGGTGAGCGACAGTCTGTGTATGTCTTCCTATAAGGCAGCTACACAGGGAACGGACCATAAAAGAATTCCAAACGACGTCGCAGTGAATCCGGTCATCGTTGGTCATGAGTTCGCAGGTGAAATCGTTAAAGTGGGCTCCAAATGGCAGGATCAGTTTCAAACAGGAGATAAATTTGCCATTCAACCGGCCCTAAATTACGCGGACGGACCGGTGGGGATCCTGGGGGCCCCCGGCTATTCTTACAGATTTCTGGGGGGCGATGCTACTTATGTTGTGATTCCCAACGAGGTTATGGAGAGAGGTTGTCTTTTGGTTTATAACGGCCCCGGGTATTACCCGGCCTCCATGGCAGAGCCCTTTTCCTGTGTGATCGGTGCCATGCATGCCAACTATCATATCAAACCGGGTACTTATGCACATGATATGGAGATTGTGGATGGAGGGAAAATGGCGATCCTGGCTGGTGTGGGGCCCATGGGACTGGCGGCTATCAATTATGTGTTGCACCGGATGGATAGGAAACCGTCCCTGATGGTGGTTACAGACATTGACCAGGTCCGGCTCGACAGGGCAGCACATTTATACAGTACTGAAACTGCAAGGGAAAGGGGTATCGAACTCCACTATGTGAATACTTCCATGGTCAATGACCCGGTCGGTCAGCTGAAGGTGCTGAGCGGGGAGGGAGGATACAATGATGTTTTTGTATTTGCCCCGGTGAGCCAGGTGATCGAGCAGGCCGACAAATTACTTGCCTTCGACGGATGTCTTAATTTTTTTGCCGGTCCGGCCGATCCCAATTTCTCAGCTTTGCTGAACTTCTATAATGTGCACTATGCATTTACCCACATTGTGGGAACAAGCGGTGGTAATACCGACGATATCAGGGAGTCGCTGGAATTGATGGAGAAAGGGATGGATACCTCCGGACTGATCACCCACATCGGCGGACTGAACGCTGTACCCGAAGCCACCCTTAACCTCCCTAAGATACCGGGAGGGAAGAAGTTGATCTATACACATATAGAGATGCCTCTTACTGCCATTTCCGATTTCAGAAAACTGGGTCACATGAATCCGCTGTTCAGCGACCTGGCCGACATTTGTGACCGCCATGATGGTTTATGGTCGGTGGAGGCTGAAGCGTTGTTGTTGAAAAGGTCATGATCCTGTCATTTATGCAAGATTTCAGGTGCATAGCGGTTGATATGGGGGCCGGAAGTATCCGTGTGATGCTCGGGGTCATCGATCCCCATGGAATATCCTATCATGAAGTGCATCGGGTCAGTAATGAAATGGAGATCAGTGAAGGCCACAGCCGGTGGAATATGGAGCGGATCGTCATGGAAATCAGGAAAGGTATTGCAATGGCCATTGAAAACTCGTCCGTTCCTCCTGTCAGTATTGGGGTGGATTCATGGGGCGTGGACTTCGTACACCTGGATCACCGTGGAGAACTTGTTGAGCAGCCCGTTTCCTACCGGGACTCCCGGACCGAAGGGATGATGGAGAAGTGGAGGAATACAATGGCCGAAATGGAGACCTTTCAGCGTACAGGGATCAATTTTTATATATTCAATACCCTTTTTCAGCTGCTCTCTCTGAAAAACTCAGAGGTTATGGCCGGGAGTTCAAAAATCCTGTTCATACCTTGCTATATCAATTACCTTTTATCGGGCCATGCCGTCAACGAACTTACCATCTCATCCACCTCGCAACTGCTTCAGTTCAGTGGAAAGAATTGGGATTCTTCTATTCTGGAACGACTCAACCTTGAACAGGATATCCTGGGAGATGTCATTGACCCCGGAACCCATCTTGGCCCCGTTGTAATCGCTGAAGCGGAAGGAACCGTTATGAGGAGTATAGCTGTTTGCGGGCACGATACAGCCAGTGTGGTTGCAGCAATCCCGGTTGAGAATCCCAATTATGCCTACATTTCGGCCGGTACCTGGTGCATCGTAGGAATTGAATCAAAAACACCCCTGATCAGCGAAGAGGCCCTTCGTTTGGGTCTGACCAACGAAAGAGGCTTTAACAATACCTACAGGATATTAAAGAATATTGTTGGCCTTTGGTTATTGCAGGGATTAAAGAGGCATTTCCCTGAAAGTACCACCTATGCAGAAATGGAGCGTATGACAATGGAGGCAGGCCCCATTCTGCAGGTAATCGATCCGGATGATGCGGAGTTCTATCATCCGGACGATATGAAAACGGCCTTTGATACCTATTTTCAAAGAACAGGGCAGCCCAGACCTGACTGCTTCAATGGTTACCTGGGTTGTGCATACAACAGCCTCTGCTTTTCTTTCAGGTATCATGTGGAAAAACTGGAACAACTTTCGGGACGAAGGATCGAGGTTTTGCACCTGGTTGGAGGGGGAAGCCTGTCCGATTACCTGAACCAGCGGATTGCCAATATATGTGACAGGAAAGTGGTATCGGGACCGGTGGAAGGTGCCATCCTGGGGAACATTCTTATCCAGGCCATTGCCATGGGCAGAATCAATGATCTGGATGAAGGCCGGAGGCTGGTAAGACAATCCTATCCGGGGAGGAGCTACCTTCCACAGAAGGAGTGGGTTCCTGAAGTAGAGGGGTATGAGCGTTTTTTAAAGTTGAAACAACCTTAGCAGGTTTACAGGGAGCGTAGCATTTCAATGCAGTGCACCATCCCCCGAGCATTGTGGTAGGTGGTTTTCCAGCCATGGCTCTTTAATTCATCCACGGTTTCCGGAGAGGTGTCCAGACCGCTGTTATACCACCCGCCATACTCATGATCGATCAGGTTTGTCTCAATATAGTCCCACATCTCCAGGAAAAGATCATAATAGTGATTGGGATCGTCCGGGTAAAGTGTATGCATTAAGAGCAGTGCGTTGAGACCCTCGATCTGGCTCCACCAGGCTTTCCCGTTGTTGAATGATCTCAATGCCATTGCCTGTGTCTTTTCCTGCATCGAAAAATCCTCCGGCCTCATGATCCCATCCCGATTCCATTGAATGATCTACCAGCCGTTTGGCAATGGCATGGGTTTCCTCATTCTCTCCCATGCCCAGTTCATGGGCGGTTTCCAGGAGAAGGAAGGCAGTTTCCACATCATGTCCGTAAGTGATGTGCTGGGAGAGATGGGATCTGGCTCCCGAGCGTTCCGCCAGCTCCTCATCAGTTACAAGGGTCCAGTCAGGGTGAAAATAGAGCTGCAGGTACCCGTCGGGATGTACAAATGTATCCCGTATCAGGTAGAACATTTCTTCCATTCTGACTCGAACCAGGCTGTCGGGCCAGGCCCGGTAGAGGGTGGTCAATGCTTCCATCAGGTGGATGGAGCTGTTGTAATCCTTTAATCCGTCGCCCGACCCGTTGCGCTGCAGATTCTCAAAATAACCACCATACTTGGGATCATGGGCATTCTCCATCCACAGGAAAGCCTTTTTTGCGAGCTCCAGGGCCTCTTCATTTTTACTGACAGTATAATACTGCGATAAACCGTAAATTGCAAAAGCCTGTCCGTATACCAACTTGCCATCCCCCCTCTCCAGTGCAGGAGTTCCGTCGGCATTGCAAGTCACATAAAATCCGCCATACTCCTGGTCCCACATGGCATTTTTCAGGAAGGCAAATCCGTGTGAGCTGTAACCCAGGTATTCTGTTTTTTCCGGGTAGTGTTCCAGGATGAAGGCTGTGGCCCAGACATGCCTGGCCTGCTGTACAAGAGCCTTTGGTAAGGGCCTTTCAGTCGGGCTCCAGTCACGCTGGAAACCGGAAATATAACCACCTGTGACCGAATCGATGTTGCGGGGATACCAGTAGCACAGGATATCGTTAAACAGGCTTTCCTCAAGGATATCAGCCATGGCTGTTGGGTTCCGGGAGCCGTCGGAGGTACTTTTTTCTTTTTTTGCGGTTGAACCACATCCTGCAATGAACAGGATCAGGACAATGAAGGCAATGGCGGGCAAGGAATGTTTCATGGTTTTTGTATTTTGTTGGGTTCGTCGCAATAAATATATTATTTTGCAACCACATCAGCGAATCCTTTTATAAACCAATTTTATAAACCAAACACACCATGAAAACCATCCCGATCAGAAATAGAGTCTCTATCTTCATTTTGGCCTGTTTCAGCTTAAGCCTGTTTGCACAGGAGGGCTATGTTCCTGCGAAGGAAAATCTGGAGAACCGTGAGTGGTTCCAGGATGCGAAATTTGGACTTTTCGTTCACTGGGGAGTTTATTCCGTCATGGGTGGAGGAGGTGATCAGGGTATTGCCGAATGGATCATGGAGCAAAAGAATATTCCCATCGTTCAGTACGAAAAGCTTCCTGGTTTCTTTAACCCGGCCGGTTTTGATCCGGCAGAGTGGGTTTCCATGGTAAAGAAGGCGGGAATTAAATACATCACCATCACCAGCAAGCACCATGATGGTTTTGCCATGTTTGATTCAAAGGTAAGCGACTACAACATTGTTGATGCCACCCCGTATGGAAAGGATGTGATCGGGATGCTCAAAAAGGAGTGTGACCGTCAGGGTATAAAACTCTTTTTTTATCACTCTCAGCTGGACTGGCACAATCCCGACTATGTTCCACAGGGAAGAACAGGAAAGGGCATTAAAGGCCGTTCCACTGAAGGTGACTGGAACAACTATATCGATTACATGAATACACAGCTTTCCGAGCTGCTGACCCAGTATGGTGAAATTGGGGGGATCTGGTTTGACGGGATGTGGGACAAACCCGATGCCGACTGGCGTCTGGAAGAGACCTATTCCCTGATCCATCAATACCAGCCCGGCGCCCTGATCGGGAGCAATCACCATAAGATGCCATTTCCCGGTGAGGATTTTATGATGTTTGAACGCGACCTGCCGGGAGAAAACTCCATGGGATTTAACAATACAGGAATCTCCACCGAGGTTCCCCTGGAGATGTGTGAGACCATGAACGGATCCTGGGGCTTTAATATCGTTGATGAGAGTTATAAATCTGTGGAGCAACTGATTCACACAATGGTCAGGGCTGCCGGTTACGGAGCGAATTTTCTGCTCAACACAGGCCCCATGCCCAACGGGAAGATACAACCTGAAAATGTCGATACGCTGATGGCCATCGGGCAGTGGCTCGAATCCTACGGGGAAGCCATTTACGGAACCCGAAAGGGTGCTGTGAAACCGCAGGAGTGGGGTGCCCTTACTCAAAAGGGTGATTTGGTATATGTTCATGTGCTGGACCCGGGCGAAGGCTCCATCGAAATCGAAGGATATCTGCCCAAGATAAAATCGGCCCGGTTTTTCGATGACGGATCAAAGGTGGAAATCACGGTGAAGAAGGGTACCACGGGACTGGTCCTTACAATACCGAAAGAGAAGGTAAAACCTATAGATACAATTATCGAACTGGCACTGAGATAGAACTGAAGTGTGATGCCTATTTTGCTGTTTCAGTCAGCGCCGAAATCGGAGTGAGTTCAATTTTCCTGAATTCAACTTCCGAGCCTTCTGCCTGAATTGCAATTTGTCCTTTACTGGCACTGCATTCAAATCCGTAATTTACAAGTTGATCGTTCACCCAGACTTTAATTTCCTTTTCAAAGCACTCAACGACCATGGTATTCCATTCACCCGACGGATTCTCAGATCCGTCTGTAAGATTTTTTATTCTGCGTTGTTTGCCTTCGGTAATTCCCCATTCTTCCTCCGGTCCACGGCGATTTACCATATCGGGCACAGAAATATCCTCAACAATACACCAAAAATCACCGGCCTCATTATGTTGCATCTGTACTTCCAGGGATTTTGGGAACATTTCATATAATGCCCTTGGAGTCGACGCATGTACAAGCACCCCACAATTCCCGGGTTCCCCGGCAAAACGGTATTCCACTTCCAGGCGATAATTCATGAAAACAGAATCCGAAATTAAATGACCTTTTGGATCACCAAGACTTACCAGCATTGAATCACGAACGATAAATGCCATTGTAGTATCCGGATTTTCATCCATTGCCGGGATATCAGCATGCCAGCCGGTCAGATCCACACCGTTAAACAGACTTCTGATTTCCGGTCCGGAACCGGAATCACAGGAAAAAACGGAAAGCAGAATAAGCAGGGAAAAGGAAAGCTGTTTCATATGAGATGTTTTTGGTTTAGTCTCCTTCAAAGGTAGACCTTTTTTCCTATTTTTGGAATTGGTAAATCCCGACTTTTCACATATGCCATTTAACTTCATTCACCTATGAACTCAAGAGAAAATCTCATTAAAACGCTGAACCATGAAGAGCCTGACAGGGTGGTGGTCGATTTTGGAGCAACCCCGGTGACCGGGATTCATGTGCTGCTGGTTGAAAAACTCAGGGCCCATTTTGGTTTGGAAAACAGGCCGGTGAAGGTTACGGAACCTTACCAGATGCTGGGGGAGGTGGATGATGATCTGAAAGAGGCCATGGGTGTGGATGTGATAGGTATCTCGCCGCCTTCGGACATGTTTGGTAATAAAATGGCAGGGTGGAAAGAGTACCGGACCTCCTGGGGACAGGAGGTGCTGGTCCCCGGTTCCTTCACGGTTGAGAAGGATGAAAAAGGAGATACTATTCTCTTTCCCCAGGGAGACAGCTCAGTTCCCCCAAGCGCCAGGATGCCCAAAGCGGCCTATTTTTTTGATGCCATCAACAGGCAGGGAGTCATTCATGATGGGGAACTCAACCCGGAAGACAACCTGGAGGAATTTACACTCTGGGGAGAATCGGACCGGCAATACTGGAGCGATTCCATTAAAAAGGTGACCGGCTCAGGGAAAGGTCTGGTGGCCAATTTTGGGGGTACGGCCATTGGTGATATTGCCCTGGTACCGGCTATGAATCTTAAACATCCAAGGGGAATCAGGGATGTGGCTGAATGGTATATGTCCACATTGATGCGCCCTGATTATCTTCATGAGATATTTGAAAAACAGACCGATATTGCCCTTCAGAACCTTGAGATGGCAAAGGAGGCCGCAGGCGACAGGGTGGATGTGGCTTTTATCTGCGGAACTGACTTTGGCACCCAGGATTCATCCTTTTGTTCCCCGGAGACCTTTGATGAGCTTTATGCGCCTTATTACAAAAAGATCAATGACTGGATCCACCGAAATACTGCATGGAAGACCTTTAAACATAGTTGTGGTGCAGTTGAACCTTTTTTAGAACACTTTATAGAAGCAGGATTCGATATTATCAACCCGGTCCAGGTAAATGCTGCCGGGATGGATCCTGAAAACCTCAAGAAAAAATATGGTTCCAGGCTCACTTTCTGGGGAGGTGGGGCAGATACACAGAAAGTGCTTCCATTCGGCACTCCTCAGGAGGTGAAGGCACATGTATTGAAAGAGTGTGAGATCTTTGCCCCGGGAGGAGGATTTGTTTTCAATACGGTACATAATCTCCAGGCCAATGTTCCCTTGCCGAACGTGCTGGCCATGTTGGAGGCAATCAGGCAGTTCGGCTCATAAGCTCTTCACCCAATTAACATTATTTAGAACAGTTTTATAGTTTTTTTTAGGTACCTTTGTGTCTTTAAAATTCAAGGGTATTTCATATAAATAACTCATTATTAATAACTAAAAGCAAATTTCCAATGTCAAAAGTAAAACGCGTCTATACCTTCGGTAACAGAAAAGCAGAGGGTAAAGCCGACATGAAAAATTTATTGGGCGGAAAAGGTGCCAATCTTGCAGAGATGAACCTGATTGGTGTGCCGGTGCCTCCAGGATTTACAATTACGACCGAAGTATGTACCGAATACAACTCCCTGGGAAAGGAAAAAGTGGTTGAACTTATTAAGGCAGAAGTCAAAGCTGCAATTAAGCAGATTGAAGATATCATGGGAACCGGATTCGGCAGCAATGAGAATCCCTGCCTGGTTTCTGTACGTTCAGGAGCCAGGGTATCCATGCCGGGTATGATGGATACGGTTCTGAACCTTGGAATGAATGAGAATGCTGTAAAAGGACTGACCGCCAAGACCGGTAATGAAAAATTTGCATGGGACAGCTATCGCCGGTTTGTCCAGATGTACGGTGATGTGGTCCTGGGTATGAAGCCCGAATCCAAAGAAGACATTGATCCTTTCGAGGCTATCATGGAGGAGGTGAAGGAAGCACGTGGCGTGGAGAACGACAATGAACTTACCGTGAAAGATCTGAAAGAGCTGGTCGAGAAATTCAAGGCTGCTGTTAAGAAGCAAACCGGACACGATTTCCCGGTTGATCCCTGGGATCAGCTGTGGGGAGCTGTAATGGCCGTATTCGATAGCTGGGAAACTCCCAGGGCTAAATACTACCGTACCATGAATCAGATTCCTGGTGACTGGGGTACTGCTGTGAACGTTCAGGCTATGGTATATGGAAACATGGGCCAGTCTTCGGGAACAGGAGTTGCCTTTACCCGCGATGCCGGAACCGGTGAAGACATTTTCAACGGCGAATACCTGATCGATGCACAGGGTGAGGATGTGGTTGCAGGGGTGCGCACACCCCGCCAGATCACCAAAGAGGGTTCACTGAGGTGGGCCAAGCTTGCCGGAGTATCTGAAAAAGAGCGCGTAGAAGAATATCCTTCCCTGGAAGAGGTGATGCCCAAAGTATATGCCGAGCTGAATGAAACCCAGCAGAAGCTGGAAGACTATTTCTCGGACATGCAGGACCTGGAGTTCACCATCCAGGAAGGCAAACTGTGGCTGCTCCAGACCCGCAACGGGAAGCGCACCGGGGCTGCCATGGTAAAGATTGCCATGGATATGCTTCGGCAGGGTAAGATTGATGAGAAAAAGGCCCTGCTTCGTCAGGAGCCGGCAAAATTGGATGAATTACTTCACCCTGTTTTTGATAAGGGTGCACTTGCCAAAGCCAATGTGCTAGCCCAGGGACTGCCTGCTTCACCTGGTGCTGCTACCGGACAAATCGTATTCTTCGCCGACGAAGCGACCAAGTATCCTGTGTCCATCCTGGTAAGGATTGAAACCTCACCAGAAGACCTGGAAGGAATGAACATTGCCAAGGGAATCCTTACTGCACGTGGTGGAATGACCTCACACGCTGCTGTGGTTGCCCGCGGAATGGGTAAGTGCTGTGTATCGGGCGCCGGTGGGGTGAAGATCGATTACAAGGCCCGGACCATGACTGCAGCTGGTAAAACGCTTAAGGAGGGAGACTGGATCTCACTCAACGGATCAACCGGTAATGTACTGGAAGGAAAAGTTTCCACAATCGATCCGGAGCTGAGCGGTGATTTCGGTGCCATCCTTGAACTGGCCGAGAAACACACCAGGATGGATGTTCGTACCAACGCCGATACTCCTCATGATGCAAAGGTTGCACGTGAATTTGGAGCGAAGGGGATTGGACTGACCCGGACAGAGCACATGTTTTTTGAGGGTGAACGCATTAAGGCCATGAGGGAGATGATCCTGTCCACCACCGAAGTCGAACGTCGCAAGGCACTTGAAAAATTACTGCCTTATCAGCGTGAGGACTTCGAGGGAATTCTTGAGGCGATGCAGGGATTTGGGGTTACCATCCGGTTGCTCGATCCGCCACTGCATGAGTTTGTTCCCCATGATGAAGCCAACCAGAAGGTTATGGCTCATGAAATGGGAATTACAGTTGCCGAAATTCAATCCCTTGTTGAGGACCTGCATGAGTTCAATCCCATGCTGGGCCACCGGGGCTGCCGTTTGGGTAATACCTATCCCGAGATCACTGAGATGCAGGCAAGGGCTATTATCGAAGCTGCTGTAAACCTGAAAAAGAAGGGGGTGGATGCACGACCCGAGATCATGGTTCCGCTTATCGGTACATGGAAGGAGTTCAAAATGCAGGAGGAGATTATCCGTGCCACTGCAGAAAAGGTATTTAAGGAGAAGGGTGCAAGGTGCGACTTCCAGGTGGGTACCATGATTGAGATCCCGCGTGCTGCTCTGACAGCCGACCTGGTTGCAGAACATGCCGAGTTTTTCTCATTCGGGACCAATGACCTGACCCAGATGGCTTTCGGATACTCGAGGGATGATGCCGGTAAATTCCTGCCCATTTACATTGCGAAAGGATTGCTGAAAAATGATCCTTTCCAGACCCTCGATCAGGAAGGGGTTGGACAGCTGATTGAAATGGGTGTTTCCAAAGGCCGTTCTACAAATCCAAAACTGAAAGTCGGGATATGTGGAGAACACGGCGGAGATCCGGCATCAGTGGAATTCTGTCACCGGGCCGGGATGAACTACGTGAGTTGTTCACCCTTCCGGGTGCCCATCGCAAGATTGGCTGCAGCCCAGGCTAACCTGAGATAGTGAAACATCTAACTGCCATACACTAATCATAAAGCGGCAAAACTTGGTTTTGCCGCTTTTTTTTAGGATATTTACGGGGTTTTTTGAAAGTAATTACTACACTGTACTATTAAATCAACGCAATAACAAACTGATTTCCTTAAATTAGAAACTTCATGAATGTTTTTTCGAATAAATTGAAACTTGACCAGTATGGAATCAAAAATGTGAGGGAGATTGTTTACAATCCATCTTTCGAACAGCTATATAAAGAGGAAATGGATCCGGCCCTTGAAGGCTTTGAAAAAGGTGTGGAAAGCGAATTTGGTGCAGTGAATGTGGATACCGGGGTTTTCACGGGACGTTCTCCAAAGGATAAATATATTGTAAGGGATGAGACCACCGAAGATACGGTTTGGTGGAAGTCCGCTACCGCTAAAAGTTCGGATAACAAACCCATTTCCAGAGAGGTCTGGCTTCATGGCTACAATCTTGCATCTGCCCAGCTTTCCGGAAAGCGTTTGTTCGTTGTAGACAGTTTCTGTGGAGCCAATGAAGATACAAGGTTGAAAGTGAGGTTTGTAATGGAGGTTGCCTGGCAGGCACACTTTGTCAAAAATATGTTTATCAGGCCAACCGAAGAGGAGCTGGTGGATTTTGAACCCGATTTTACGGTTCTGAATGCTTCCAAAACCACCAATCCCAATTGGAAAGAGCAGGGATTAAACTCAGAGGTGTTTGTGTTCTTCAACATTTCGGAACAAAAAGCGGTGATCGGTGGCACATGGTATGGTGGAGAGATGAAGAAAGGGATCTTCTCTATGATGAATTATTACCTGCCACTGAAAGGGATTGCTGCCATGCACTGTTCAGCCAATGTAAATAAAGAGGGTGATACAGCCATTTTCTTTGGTCTCTCCGGTACGGGGAAAACCACACTTTCCACAGATCCAAAGCGCAAACTCATCGGCGATGATGAGCATGGCTGGGATGATGAGGGTATTTTTAACTTCGAAGGCGGTTGTTATGCCAAGACCATCAATCTGAGCAAGGAAAGTGAACCGGATATTTTTCGCGCCATTAAAAGAGACGCTTTGCTTGAGAATGTAGTGGTGGCAGCCGATGGCAAAGTGGATTTTAACGATGGATCCAAAACACAGAATACCAGGGTATCGTATCCGATTTATCACATTCATAACATCGTGAAGCCCGTTTCCAAAGCCGGACACGCGCCCAAAGTGATCTTCCTGACTGCCGATGCTTTTGGAGTGATGCCTCCCGTTTCAAAACTTACCCGTGAACAGACTCAATACCATTTTTTATCCGGATTTACCGCGAAGCTGGCAGGTACTGAAAGGGGGGTAACTGAGCCTGTCCCCACTTTCTCGGCCTGTTTTGGAGCGGCTTTCCTTACCCTTCATCCCACCAAATACGGGTATGAGCTGGTAAGAAGAATGGATGCTGCCCGATCCTCGGCTTATCTTGTGAATACAGGATGGAATGGTACCGGGAAAAGGATTTCCATCAAGGATACCCGCCGGATCATTGATGCCATACTGGATGGATCCATCGACAGTGCGCCCACCAGGATGATTCCATATTTCAACCTGGAGGTCCCAACCCAGCTTCACGATGTTGATCCGGGAATCCTTGATCCCCGTGATACTTATGAAAATCCCTCTGAGTGGGAAAGGAAGGCAAAGGATCTGGCACAGCGTTTTATCTCCAACTTCGAACAGTTTACAGACAACATGCAGGGGAAGGCCCTTGTTACGGCCGGGCCTCAACTATAATTTCGTGAAATTTGTGAGGTATTACTTGTTTTGGTTACCCACAGATCCAACATCCTCAGGATGATTCAGGGAAAAGAAAAATCGTTGATCCGCAGGGCTTGATTTCATTTACCAAAATCCGATTCCAGTTTCTCTTTGAGTGCTTTGGATGAGATGTTTTTCTGAAGTGTCCCCTGTTCTGCGATGGAGATCTCTCCAGTCTCTTCAGATACAATGATCACCAATGAATCGGTCACCTCTGAAATTCCAAGTCCGGCCCTGTGCCGCAACCCGTATTCGGGAGGAAGACCCATCTGTTCAGTCACCGGAAGGATGACCCGGGCGGCTCTTACTTTGTCGTTCTCGACGATTACAGCACCATCATGGAGGGGACTGGTTTTGTTGAAGATGGCCGAGAAGAGGCGGCTGGAGGTTTCAGCATTGAGTATATCGCCCGTCTGAGCAAACATGTCCAAATTTGATTTTTTCCTGATCACAATCAATGCCCCTGTCTTTTCCTGTGAAAATTGGATGGCAGCTTTGAGCAATGACCTGATTTTCACCTGGTTTTTGGAATCAAACCGGATGTTGAGAATCTTGTCAAAGCTGATGCGGTTCCCATCCATATACCTGGTCCCCATATAGATCAGGAACCTTCGGATTTCTTGCTGGAACAGGATAATCAGAGCGATAACCCCCACACCAAGCACCGAACCCAGGATATTGCTTAACAACTCCATCTTCAGCGCCCGAACCACCCACCAGAAAAGGTAGATGGAGACTATGGCAAGCGAGATATTGAATGCCACCGTGCCCCTGATCAGCATATAAAGCTGGTAGAACAAAAGTGCAACCAGGAAGATGTCGATAACATCAAGTAAACGAATATGAATGAAGGCACTTAGCATAGTTAAACGGTGTTCGAAGGACTGTTCATAATCTGGTTGAAGATTTTTACAGTTTCAACGGCTTCTTTTACATCATGTACCCTTAAGAGGTTTGCCCCTCCCAGTAATGCAGCCATATGTGCAGCAGTTGTGCCCGTAAGGGCCTCGGATGGAGTACTCTCTAATGATTTATAAATCATCGATTTGCGTGAAAGTCCGATCATGATTGGCAGCTCCAGGATTGCAAATGTGTCCAGCTCCCTGAGCAGCTGAAAGTTTTGTTCGTGGGTTTTACCAAAGCCAAAACCCGGGTCAGCAATCACATCGTTAACTCCGAGTTTCCTGAGTTTATAGATCCTCTCCCCGAAGAATTGAAGGAGATCATCCACCACATTCTCATATCTGGGTGATTCCTGCATGGTTTCAGGAGTTCCCTTCATATGCATCATGACATAGGCAATCCCCAGATCTGCCACCGTTGCAAACATATGCGGATCCTGCCGGCCTGCGGTGATGTCATTTACCATGTGTATACCGTATCGTTTATGCAGGGTACTGGCAACACCGGAACGCCAGGTATCCACAGAAATGATTGCCTCAGGAACTTCACTTCTGAGGGCTTCAATCACCGGCAAAATCCTCTCCAGCTCTTCCGCTTCCGAAATCTCCTGAGCGCCAGGCCTGGAAGATACAGCACCAATATCCAGAATGGCTGCCCCTTCATGCATCATTTTCCTGGCAACCTCAACGGCAACTCCAGGTTCGGGAATTCGGCTGCCCTGATAAAATGAGTCGGAAGTGGCATTGATTATTCCCATCACTGCAGGTGTGGAAAGGTCCAGGAGTTGTCCTCCCAGGTTGATCGAAAAATTCCTTGAAAAGAGAGTGGTTGATGTGGAGAAGTTATTCATTAAAACACTTTTGTTGAGTCGATATTTTGTATGTTTATAATCAGATTTTATCAAAAATACACTAAATAATCCGAAATCGATTCATGCGTTTTTTTGTGATTGAGGGACTGGATGGATCAGGCAAGTCCACCCAACTAAAATTACTGAAGGAATATCTTGAAAAAAAGGGTATTTCTTACAAGTATCTTCATTTTCCCAGGCTTCAGGAAGGGGTGTTTGGAGAGTTGGTGGCCCGTTTCCTGAGGGGTGAAATGGGTCTCATCGACCAGGTTGACCCTTACCTGGTTGCCCTGATCTTTGCCGGGGACAGGGCCGATGCATCCTCATTGATCAGAAACTGGATGGATGAGGGGTATCTGGTGATGGTTGACCGTTACGTCTATTCCAATATTGCCTTTCAGTGCGCCAAACTCCCGTCCGCTGAGGAGCGGATCCGGTTGCGTGACTGGATCCTGGATTTTGAGTTCAAACACAATGGTCTGCCCAAACCCGATCTGAACCTGCTTCTTCACGTACCCATTGAGTTCACACGGCAGCAGTTGGCAAAGGCACGTGAGGGTGATGACCGATCCTACCTGAAGGGTGAACGTGATATTCATGAAGAGGACCTTGGTTTTCAGGAGCGTGTGATGCGCGAGTATCTATTATTGCAACAGTATGTTGATGACCTTAAATTAATCGATTGTACGGATGGTCTGGGGAAAATGCAGTCCCCTTTCGCTATTTCTGACTTAATCATAAAACAATTGGGGGTTGAATCATGAAATATTTTAAACTGTTGAGCCGGATCCTGCTGGGGATTGTATTCATTTTCAGTGGTTTTGTAAAAGCCGTTGACCCATTGGGTTCGGCCTATAAGTTCGCGGACTATTTCACCGCCTTTAAGTTGGGTTTCCTGGAGTTTTTCTCACTCCCCCTGTCCATTGTACTGGCAGCGTTCGAGCTTGTTCTGGGAGTTGCACTGATACTCGGTTACAGGCGAAAAGTTATATATCGTGTACTTCTCTGGTTCATGCTTTTCTTTACATTATTAACCTTTATTCTTGCCATTTTCAATCCTGTCTCTGATTGTGGCTGTTTTGGGGATGCTCTGATTCTGACCAACTGGCAGACTTTTTTGAAAAACGTAGCGCTCATGTGTTTTGTGGGCCTCCTCTTTTTCGGGCGAAAAACAGAATATGATAGTGGGCGCAAAGCGATGGAGTGGATCGTAATTTCCGTTATATATGCAGGGGTTATACTTTTCTCCGTATGGAACTATCGTCATTTGCCTTTGATCGATTTCAGACCTTACGACCTGGGTACATCTATCAGTGAGGATATGGAGATTCCTGAGGATGCACCAGTGGATGAATACGAGACCATCCTGGTTTATCGAAACCGTGATCAGGGAACTGAGCATCAGTTCAGCCTGGCCGATTATCCGAAGGATACCATTTCCTGGGATTTTGTAAGCAGCGATTCCCGGCTGATCAGAAAAGGTTATGAACCGCCAATTCACGATTTTGCCATCATGGATGAATCTGGTAACGACCTGGTGGACAGAATTCTTGCCGATCCGGGCTTCACACTGATCATGATCAGTTATGATCTGGAAAAGGCAGATGCCCGTGCGATGAAGATGGCCGGCCAGTGGTCCGAACTGGAACTTCTTGCAGATGATTTCTCTTTTCTTGCTGTTTCAGCATCAACCACCGAAGTTGTACATTCAATCTCTTCCCTCTTGGGACTGGATTATCCTTTTTTTGCGGGTGATGAGATTATGTTGAAAACCATGGTGCGATCAAACCCGGGATTTATGTTAATTTCAGATGGAACCATTATTGGAAAATGGGGTTTCAGGGATTTTCCATCCCTGTCAGAACTGGATCCTGACCTTCCGCAAAAGATTGACAATGCTACAGCTCCGATGAGTGAAGATGAGCAAATGCTGATGGATGCCGGTGTCTTTGAAGGGTTCTCATTTGATGTTTTGGAGTTCAGTTCATATCTACCCGATCTGGTTTATAAAAAGGGAGCCGCGGCTATTGAAAAGGGAGTGGTCCTTTGCTTTGTTCTTGGTATTGTGGCACTGGTAGCGCTTGCAGCGCTTATTTCACCCATAGAATTATAATGATTACATTTAATATAACCATCAATCAGTATTAATCATGAGAAAGAAAATTGTTGCAGGAAACTGGAAAATGAACACCCTTTTAAAGGAGGGTATGGAGCTTGCCAAAGCTGTTGAGAAACTGGAGCTTGAAAAAAAAAGTGATGCATTGGTTATCATAGCACCTCCCTATACACACCTCAGCAGAGTAAAGGATATGATCAAAAATGTGAAACTGGGTGCGCAAAACTGTGCATCGGAAGGCTCCGGTGCCTACACAGGTGAGGTATCCCCGGCCATGCTGGTATCAGTCGGGGTTGAGTATGTGATTCTCGGGCACTCCGAAAGAAGATCCTATTACAATGAGGACAATGATTTATTGAATAAAAAAGTGAAGCTGGCACTGAACAGCGGATTGAAACCGATCTATTGCTGTGGTGAAGTTTTGGAAGAGAGGGAGTCCGGTAACCATTTTGAAGTGGTAAAGGAGCAGATAGAGACCGGTCTCAAAGGATTGACGGCTGATCAAATGAAGCATGTCGTAATCGCATATGAACCCGTTTGGGCAATAGGAACCGGCGTTGTTGCAACAGCCGGTCAGGCGCAGGAGATGCATCACAGGATCAGGGGATTCCTGGCCGGGATGTTCGATGGAAAGGCTGCCGAAGAGATTTCCATCCTTTATGGCGGTAGCTGCAAACCATCCAATGCAGCAGAGCTTTTTTCCAATCCTGATGTGGATGGCGGACTTATCGGAGGTGCCGCTCTGAATGCCGGGGAGTTCATTGCCATTGTGAACGCTTTTTAATCCGGTCCATTCAACCTCAATGGGATACCTTGAATTTGAAATACCAATCAGAACTTGGAACAGCACCGAAAGAGAGATATTGCTGGCCAAAATGTCAGAAATCGGATTCGAAGGTTTCGTTGAGAATGAGGATATGATACAGGCATATATTCCCGGGGAAGATTTCTCCGGGGATCTTTTCAACCAGCTTATAGATGAACTTTCAGAACTGGGGATGAAGGTTCAGTACATGTTTCACGAGACCCGCGAGCAGAACTGGAACGAAGAGTGGGAGAAGAAATTTAATCCGGTGGTAATTGGTGAAAAGATACTCATCAGGGCCCCTTTTCATGACGATTTGAATGATCTTCCCTGTACAATGATCATCGAACCCAAAATGTCGTTTGGTACGGGTCATCATCATACAACCAGGTTGATGATCGAGGCCATGATGGAAATGGAGTGGGAGGGACGCAGGATTCTTGATATGGGTTGTGGTACCGGAATTCTTGGTATTTATGCCTGTTTACGGGGTGCCGGTAGTGTACTGGGTGTGGACAATGACCAGTGGGCCTACGAAAATGCGCTGGAGAATGTGGAACGAAACGGGGCCTCATCCATGGAGGTCAGAATTGGCGATGCTGATTCCCTTGAGGGGCTGGAGTTTGATGTTGTCCTTGCAAATATCACCAGAAATATACTGGTCCGGGATCTCCCTCAGTATAGTCATCACCTGGTAAAAGAGGGAATCCTGTTGGTAAGTGGTTTTCTGGCGGAAGATGTGCAGTTTATCCTGAATGTTGCTTACCAGTGCGGGCTGGATCATCAGAAGACGACAGAGCTCCAGAACTGGATCTCTCTCTTGTTTAAAAAACCTTAGGTTATGAGTAAAGCCGGTATGAGAAGATTGGTGATCATCCTGATTTCTGCTTTCCTGTTTACTTCAGTTAAAGGACAGACAATCAATATGTTTCAGGTCGACACAGCTACCTTTATTTCTGAATTGTCAGCATTTACCGGGTCCAATCTGCAAAGTGATGAGGTACCCGATTTTGAAAGGTTTATGATCCTTTTCGATTCCCTGCCCTACGTACATCAAATGGAGATTATCGAATTCTCAAACCTGATGTTGGAAAAGAAATGCCGGCCAAGGCCTCATTTTATCAGTTTTCAAAGAATCTTATCAGCGTTTTTTTATGAGAATAAAACCCATCACGGTTATGATGAATGGCTGGAGGGATACAAACTATTCCTAAAAGGCGATCGGGCTTTGCTGCCCGCCATCAGTCAGTGGCTTGAGCTCTCCCTCAAACTTCTGGAGGATCAGGTGCTATACTCCTCCAATTTAATCCTTTGGAAGGTTTCAACCCCTTCGTTCCGCTTTCAGACCGGTGAAACCATGACCGTAGAGTTTGAAGATGTGACTGTAGCCTGCTATGCCGGCATGGATTTTATCCAGATTATGAATGCCACCGGCTACATCGATCCCCTCACCCTGCAATGGGTGGGACGCAGGGGAAGGGTTACCTGGGATAGGGTGGGAATTCCCGATACAGAGATGTTTGCCCAACTGGGTAGTTTTAACATCAACCTGAAGACATCCTCCTACTCTGCCGATTCCGCATTACTTTACTACCCGGCACTGTTTGACGGGCAGGTACTCGGCAGGCTTGAGGATAAGGTAACAGTGGTCCAGGATATCCAAAGGGCCAAATACCCCCAGTTCATTTCCTACAAGGACTCCTATCTCCTGGAGGAGTATGTACCGGGAATCAATTACAGTGGCGGACTTAGCATCGAAGGTGCAAACCTGGTTGGTTCAGGGGTAGCCGGTGTACCTGCCGAAATAGAAATATTCAGTGGCGATACACTGCGAGTCAGCGCCAAATCGAACCGGATCAACATGGATGGAAGGTTTATTCGCTCCCCCAAGACGGAGGTTTATATCTTTTTAGGGAAAGATTCAATCTTTCACCCCGATCTGATCCTGGATTATGATGTTGAAAAGGAGCAACTCAGACTGAGTAAATCGGAGGATTTCACCTCCCAGGGGCCTTACTCCAATAACTACCATAACATCGATATGAATTTCGATGAGCTTTTATGGAACCGGCAGGATAGCATGATGAAATTCCAGGCTATGCTTGGTTCATCCATCGGGAGGGCTACTTTCGAATCCAAAACCTTTTTCAACTACGATTTTTATCTTGGATTGCAGGGAATGGATTTCTACCATCCATTGGCGCAGCTGGCTGCCTATGCCGATATGATTCGGGGGAGAACCTTCAATTCGGGCCCCTATTCAGATTTCGTGGGGTATTCCGAATACCAGATCAAGCACCAGCTCATGACCCTGTCCAAACTGGGTTTTGTCTATTTTGACGATGAGACCCAGATGATCACCTTACGGCAGAAGTTATTTGATTACATCGAGGCATCCATCAGAAAGCGTGATTATGATGTGATCAGATTCAACTCAAGGGTGGAGGGTGTTTCCAATGCCGAACTTAATCTTAATACACGTGATCTGACCATCCGGGGTATTCCTTTAATATTCCTGAGTGATTCGCAAAATGTCAGACTGATTCCCAATGATAACAGCATTATCATGAAACGAAACCGCAGTTTCCAGTTTGACGGAGTGGTGGATGCAGGGTTATTCAGGTTTTCAGGTTCTAACTTTTTCTTCCAGTTTGACACCTTCAAGATATCGATGCAAAAAATCGATTCCCTGCAGATGTCGATAAACACTGGTGAATCAAACCAATACGGGGAACCATTACTGATCGGTATTGACAATGCAATTGAAAGCATGACAGGGGAACTGCTGATTGATGACCCCAATAATAAGTCAGGATTGGAACGCTATCCCCAGTACCCGACTTTTTCAAGCCAGGATAAATCATTTATCTACTTCGATAGTCCGGATATTCAGAATGGAGTATACGATCGAAATTCGTTTTATTTTCAACTGGAGGCTTTCACAATCGACAGTCTTGATAACTTCAGACCCGAGGCCATCGCGCCCACGGGAACCTTCACTTCTGCCGGAATCCTGCCTCCCATGGAGATGCAGATGACCCTGCGTGAGGATAACTCCCTGGGATTCTATATGCAGGCTCCTGAAGAGGGGGTTGAACTTTATGGGGGTTTGGGAAGGTTTTATAATGATATTGAAATGAGCAGCAGTGGGTTACGTGGTTTCGGATCGTTCGATTACCTGACTTCCACCACCTGGAGTGACCAATTCATGATGCACCCGGATTCCATGATGGCCCGTTCGCAAAGTTTCCAGATCAGGGAGAGGCCTGAAGCTACCGAGTTTCCCCAGGTGGAGAATTCAGAGGTTGATATAACGCTGATTTCACCTCAGCAGGTGATGAAATTGAAACAGGTAATGGAACCCTTTCGCATGTTCAACGACTCCGTTTATCATAGAGGAAACCTGGAATTAAGGCCTGCGGGCCTGATGGGTTCAGGAGTGATGGCCCTGAAAAATGCCAGGTTGGAATCGGACAGGTTTCGTTATGATTCAAGGGTGATTATGGCCGATTCGGCGGGAGTTCAGTTGCGGGGCGACTGGTCACAGGAGTTTTCTTTCCTCGCCGATGACGTGAATTTCCTGGTGGATATTGATCAGCGGAAAGGGGAATTTTCTGCAAACAAAGATCAGACCCGGATTGAGTTCCCGTATAATCTGTATGAAACCAACCTTGATAAGTTCACCCTGTATATGGATGAGGCAAAGGTGGATCTTTCTCAGAAGCAACAACTTCCCCAGAATAGTGTGGATATCGGAATCGATTCCCTTAAAACCAACGGTCCGCTTTACAAGTCCCTTCACCCCGGTCAGGATGACCTTCATTTTGTGGCTCCGGAAGCTACCTATGACTTTGTCTCCCGCCTTCTGTCTGCCCACCGGGTACCGTTTATTGAAGTAGCGGATGCTTATGTATTTCCTGACTCAGGTGAGGTTGTGATCGGATCCCAGGCATCCATGAATCTTTTGAAAAATGCAAGGTTGCTGGCCAACACGTATAACAGGAAGCACACCCTTTATGGTGCAGATATTACCGTGGATGGCGCCAGGAAATATACCGGTTCCGGTTACTACGACTACCGGGACGCTTTCGGTAACAGTTTCGAACTCTATTTCGACAGGATTTGGGTGGATACCTCCCTGGTGACACGTGCATTGGGAAGGGTCGGGCAGGATGATCCTTTCATGCTAAGCCCCTTCTTTGATTTCCAGGGTGAGGTAAATCTTTTTGCAGAAAAATCAACTTTAACTTTTGACGGGGGTACCAGGATTGTGCATGATTGTAAAATTGGAAAAGGGTGGCTCAGGTTTACTGCGGATATTCTTCCCTCGGATATCCGGATCCCGGTGGGAGAGAATATGATGAATACGGATCTGAACAAAATGGTTGCAGGCTCTTTGATAACGCGCGACTCCACTCATATCTACTCTGCGTTCCTGAGTGCCCGCAATGACTATTACGATGCAAACATCACAAATGCCAGCGGTACCCTGATCTACGATCAGGCAAAAGAGAGTTATATCATCAGCAGTGAAGAAAAACTTGTCAATCAGGGCCTTCCTGGTAACTACCTGAGGCTGGAGACAAAAAATTGCAAGGTTTACGGGGAGGGACTTGTGGACCTGACACTGGATTATGGGCAGGTTAAGATCAAATCGGCGGGGAACGCCACACATTTTGTAGGTGAAGATCGATTTGAAGCGAAATTGATCCTGGGCCTTAACTTTTTGTTTTCATCCAATGCACTCAATATAATGGGTCGTGAGATTGACAGTTTACCAAGTCTGGATCCGGTTGACCTGACCCGTCCTGAATACGAGCTAGCCATGCGTGACCTGCTGGGCGACAAACAGGCAGGTTTGCTGCAGCGCCAGCTGGCTCTGACCGGGGCCTACGAGGAGATACCGCCGGAGTGGAAGAGTACCATCTTTTTCAATGAATTGCCCCTGAAATGGAACCAGGATACGCGATCCTTCAGGTACAATGGAAAGGTGGGAATAGGTAACATTGGCGATATTCAGGTCAACAAAAAGGTCGAAGCCTATGTGGAACTGGTTGAAAAGGGGTCGGGTGATATCTTCGATATATATTTGAGGGTAGATGACAGAACATGGTACTACATCGCATACTCCCCCGGAGGACTGCAGGTGCTTTCATCGAACAGAAGTTTCAACAATATAGTATTTGATCTGAAACCGGGAGAGCGAAGGATCAAGACCAACCCGGGCCAGGCCGGATATGTCTACAGTCTCTCTGCCCAGAGAAGAATGGAGCTTTTTATTGAGAGGTTCCTTGAGTATGAAGATAATTAGGCCGAGCGGGGACCAAGTTCGATTACATCGGCACTGATTACCCTTCCCTCGGTAATCTCGAACCGGATGAGTGTGCGCACCTGGTGCATCCCATTCCGACCGGCAGATCCCGGGTTCATATGCAGAAATCCCCCTTTCTTATCAGGCATCACCTTCAGAATATGTGAGTGCCCTGAAATGAAAAGACCCGGTGGATCTGTATAGATCACATCCCTTACCCTTCGTTCATAATTGCCCGGATAACCTCCCACATGAGTCATCCATATATCCAGTCTCTCCCTGGTTAGCCGCTGTTGGCCGGGAAACCTGGAACGTATGGGGGTAGCGTCAATGTTACCGTAAACTGCAATCACAGGGGCAATTCTGCTGAGCTGAATGATAACCTCATAATCTCCCACATCACCGGCATGCCAGATTTCATCCACTTCACTGAAATGGGTGGCTATTCGCGGATCATAATACCCATGCGTGTCGGAAAGCAGGCCTATTCTGAACATTTCTGATGCTTTAGCCTGTTAAATTACTATTTTTAGGTTCAAATCTAAATCATGCATCTTTTCTATACGCCGGATATCAAAGGGATTACACATGTTCTTGAGGAGCAGGAGTCAAAGCATGCAATCAGGGTGCTGAGGCTTAAAAAAGGTGATTTGGTAATCCTTATTGATGGGGCAGGAGGATGGTATGAGGCCATGATTCATGATGAAAATCCGAAAGCCTGTCTTTTGAGCATCACTTCACATACAAAAAACTTCCAGCCTCTCCCATACCAGCTTCATATTGCCATCTCTCCCACCAGGAATATGGATCGTTTCGAATGGTTTCTTGAAAAGGCAACCGAGATTGGAATAACCCGGATCACACCCCTGGTCTGTCAGCGGACCGAACGGAAACAGGTCAAAATGGATCGGTTGGACCGCATCCTGGTTTCAGCCATGAAACAGTCTTTGAAAGCTACAAAACCGGACTTATCGGAGCCTGTTCAGATGGATCTGTTTTTAAGGCAGAAGCAGGATGGGGCACTCGGCATTGCACACTGCTATCCACAAGACCGAATTTCAATCCATGATCTTAGACCCCCGGGATCCTATACCATCCTGGTTGGACCCGAGGGTGATTTCACCGAGGAGGAGGTTGAAGCTGCCATCCGCTCGGGATTCAGGCCCATTCACCTGGGAGAATCCCGTCTTCGCACCGAAACTGCGGGTGTTTTCATCTGCTCGGCTATTGCAGTCATCCGGGATATTTAACCCGGTTCTATCCGAATGAAATAAAAAAGGCTGCCGGAAATTCGACAGCCTGTGAGTCAGATTTTGTGCAGTAAACGCTGCACCAGTTCATCTCCCGGATCAAATAATAAAGGTTCCAGCAATGCTTTTAAAAATTGGGCATCTATGAGTTGATCCGAAAGTTCCCGGGTGTCGTCCGATGTGTTTCTGTCATCAAATCCATCCACCCGGTGAAAAAGGGTAGAAACTTTTACCATAGGCAGTATTAAATAGGTTTTCCACCATTAGAACGCCTATTTGATACGGATATTGTAAATAAATGTAAAAGTTTCTTAATAAACCGTAAGAGAGAGCGCCCTCTCATGGATCATTTTTCGCAGGTTGATCAGTGCATATCTCATCCTGCCCAGGGCCGTATTGATACTAACACCCGTTTGATCGGCTATCTCTTTGAAGCTTAATTCCCCATAGTGCCTGAGAAGGACAACCTCCCGCTGGTCGGCAGGAAGTTCATTGATCAGGGTTCTTAACTCGGATTGAATCTGGTTGCTTACAATGATCTCTTCGATGTTCTTATCCGAAAACTTCCGGCTGTTGAAAAGATCCACCTCTGAATCATCGTTGGAGACAGAGTTCATCTGCTTCTCTTTTCTGAAATGGTCAATAATCAAATTATGGGCAATTCGTATGACCCATGAAAGAAACCTGCCATTATCTTTGTATTTACCCCCCCGAAGGGACTGGATCACCTTGATAAAGGTTTCCTGAAAAAGATCCTCAGCAAGTTGCTGATTCTTAATGGTCAGCATAATATAAGTATACACCTTGCTGCGGTGCCTGGTAATTAACAATTCAATGGCTGATTGATCACCTTTGATATATGCTTGAACCAATTCCTGGTCGTTCAGTTCACTTCTTTTCAAGTTCTCTCTCCTGTTGGTTAAGCGTAGAGGTGTTCTATAGGCGAGTTTTTTTTGTTAAATAATCAAGGATGCAATTAACTAAAAATTATTGTTACTACAAAATGTGCTACTTTTGGTGCAAATTTGAGACCAGCCATTATCGACCAGGAAATTCATATAAAAGGGGCGAGGGTTCATAACCTGAAAAACGTTGAAATCCGCATTCCAAGGGACCAGCTGGTGGTAGTTACCGGGTTGTCCGGATCGGGTAAATCCTCTTTAGCTTTTGATACACTTTATGCTGAAGGGCAGAGAAGATATGTGGAGAGTCTGTCTGCCTATGCCCGCCAGTTTCTGGGACGGATTGATAAGCCCGATGTGGACTTCATCCATGGAATTCCTCCCGCGGTTGCACTCGAGCAGAGGGTCAATACCCGGAATCCCCGTTCAACGGTGGGAACCTCCACCGAAATATACGATTACATCAAGCTTCTTTATGCCCGTGCCGGCCAAACCTATTCGCCAATTTCCGGGAAACCGGTAAAGCGTCATTCCGTATCCGATGTGGTGGATTTTATTTTGTCGCGGGAAAAGGGAAAACGATTGGTGATTCTTTCAACAGTCATCCTTCAGGCGGATAAGGATACAAATTACCAGCTCGATATCTATGCAGGCCAGGGGATGACCCGTGCCAAGGTAGGAAAGGAGATTGTTCCTCTTGAAGAACTAAAAGGCAAAGGGAATAAACCGGGAAAGGATCCCCTCAACCTGGTGGTGGACAGGGTTGTGGTACAGGATGATGACGATTCAGTCTCCCGGTTTGGGGACTCGGTTCAGACTGCTCTGCAGATGGGGCATGGCCACTGTATGATCTGGGACCCCGAAAGCGGTGATATGGAGGAGTTCTCCACAAGGTTTGAGGCCGACGGTATCGAATTTGATGAGCCTTCAGAGCACCTCTTCAGCTTTAATAATCCCCTGGGAGCATGCCCTGCCTGCGAGGGATACGGGAAGATCATGGGGATTGATGAGGATCTTGTAATCCCCGACAGGCGACTTTCGGTTTATGATGACGCCATTGTATGCTGGAAAGGTGAGAAGATGAAAAAGTGGAAGGAAAAACTGTTGATGAATGCAGAGCAGTTCGGATTTCCCATCCATAAGCCCATTCATCAGCTTACCGGAGAGCAGCAGAAATTGTTATGGACAGGCAACCGCTATTTCAAAGGATTAAACAGGTTTTTCGATCATCTTGAGGAGAAGAAGTATAAGATACAATACAGGGTAATGTTGTCACGATACCGGGGGAAAACCACCTGTCCGGAATGTGGCGGCAGCCGGCTTAGAAAAGAGGCCGGTTATGTAAAAGTTGGAGGCAGGAAGATTACTGAACTGGTTCAGTTACCCATTGTGGAACTTGAATTATTTTTCAACAATCTGAAACAACCCATTAAGGAGCGGGAGGTGTCGCAAAGATTGTTGAAGGAGATCAATTCCCGGATCAGGTTTATGACCAGCGTGGGTCTTGGTTACCTGACACTGAACCGTTTATCCTCCACGCTTTCGGGAGGGGAGAGTCAGCGGATCAATCTGGCCACTTCACTGGGAAGCAGCCTGGTTGGATCGCTCTACATCCTGGATGAACCCAGCATCGGATTACACTCCAGGGATACGGATCAGCTGATCGGAGTTTTACGGGAGTTGCAGCAACTTGGGAATACCGTACTGATTGTGGAGCATGATGAGGAGATCATACGATCGGCCGACCACATTATTGATATGGGACCAATGGCCGGAAGGCATGGGGGAGAAGTGGTTTTTGAAGGCGGGCTTAAAGCCCTGCTGAAGGATGGAAGGAGTCTGACCGCAAAGTATATGAATGGTTTGGCGAACATCCCCATACCAACCTCCAGGAGGAGGTGGAACAACTACCTGAAGATTGTCGGTGCCAGGGAGAATAACCTGGCCAGTGTGGATGTGAAGTTTCCGCTGAACGTTTTCACAGTGGTAACCGGTGTGAGCGGATCTGGTAAATCGACCCTTGTCAGCTCAATTCTTTATCCTGCCCTGAATAAAAAATTGAATGGTTCAGGAGAGAAACCTGGTAAACATGACCTGCTCGAGGGAGACCTGCACCTGATCGACAGGGTGGAATTTGTGAATCAGAATCCAATCGGGAAGTCGTCCCGGTCCAATCCTGTAACCTACCTGAAGGCATTTGATGAAATCCGGAAGTTATATGCAGCCCAGCAGGCCTCCAAAATCAACGGATTCAGTGCCTCTCATTTCTCATTCAATACCGACGGAGGCAGGTGTGATGAATGCCAGGGAGAGGGGGAGATTAGTGTGGAGATGCAGTTTATGGCAGATGTGAGGCTGGTCTGTGAGAGTTGTCACGGAAGAAGGTTTAAAGATGAGGTTCTGGATGTCAGGTTCAGGAACAGGAATATTTACGATGTTCTCCAAATGACCATCAACGAGGCCATAGAGTTTTTTAGTGAGGGTGGTACTTCCACCGAAAAGCATATTATCCGGAAGCTCAAACCGTTGCAGCAGGTAGGACTTGGATATGTGAAATTGGGTCAGTCGTCAAGTACACTCAGCGGGGGAGAAAGCCAGCGGGTAAAACTGGCCTATTTCCTGAGTAAAGATTCGGACGAGGAGAAGGTTCTGTTCATATTCGATGAGCCCACCACAGGTCTTCATATACATGATATATCATTATTATTGGCCTCATTGGAGTCACTTCTGGAAAAGAGGCATACGGTGCTGGTGATCGAGCATAACCTGGAGGTGATCAAGTGTGCCGACTGGATCATTGACCTGGGACCTGAAGGAGGTAGCCAGGGTGGCCGGGTCATCTATGAGGGAGTCCCTGAAGGGATCCCGGAAGGGACCTATACAGGACACTACCTCCGACCGAAATTAGTGCTCAGGGAACAGTGAGAAGTGCTCAGTGCTCTGTTTAAAAGAAGTAATATACTGCCAGTAAAGTCCTCAGATTCCCCACAGATGAGGTTGTGTCAGGAATATAGAAAGCATTGTAATCGGAACCGTAAGCTGCCGAGGTATACTCCAGCTCCAGGGCCAGTCGTAATTTACCAATGTTGTAAAATATCCTGGGAGAGATCCTGTAAAGGGAACGAATATTGGTTGCCAGACCATAGACGGGGTATAAGTTGCTTTCCCGCTCATCCCTGGTGCCGTTATTGACGGTGTAACCGCCGAACAAACCTACCTGTGGGTTGCCATTGCTATGTACCTCAGCCCAGAGTGTCATGCTCCTCAAGGGGGAGTATTCCTGCAATCCGCTGACAGGATCAATGATATTGGTAACCGCAAAACCACTGATGCCTAAAAGATCTGTGATATTCTCCCCATAACGTAGCTGTAATTTTGCTGTGAGCGGCTTGGTAGTCATTCTGGCAAAGACGATGGCAGTCAGCCCTCCAACCTTTTCATTTATCTTGTAAACTTCGCCCGCCACTGGTTCGCTGGAGAGCCTGGGAACCAGTGTTTTGTAGGCTATGCCGGCTCCTGCCAAGAGTCCGGTACCTGTCTCATTATTGAATCCGTACTGAGCCTGGAGATGCATATCAGGAATTGCAGAATTCCTCAAATAGATCGAAGTGGTTCCTGCGGGGCCAACACTGGCATAGTCCCGTTGAGCCAGGGCGGCCAGAGTAAGTTTCAGTCCGCCAGCATTAAATGAAATCCTGATTTGCGGATTCCTTGAAAACGACTGAAGGGGAGTGCCGGTATTAAAAGAGACTGTACCTGGAAAGCAGTCGGTTACGAAAAGGGGGTTCCAGTACTGTCCTGCCAATGCCTCAATATGGGTCCAGGTCAGCTTGACAAAGGCGTGCCTGAGTCGGAAAAGATCAATATTGTCATTTAACTGGGCAAAGAAATCTCCTTCGATCAATCCGGAGGTCCTGGCGCCCAGGGCATCCGGTCCGGAGAGGGCCAGGCTCAGCCTTGACTGAATGGCAAGCATATTGAAATTGGTTCCTGCATTGATATCTTCTCCGTTCTCATCCAGGTACTCCGGTGAAGGCCAGAGCAGGAAATGACCCTCCCGGGCGGCAACGCTTTGCCTGGTGTCGTAAAAAAAATCATTCTTTACAAAACCGGAAAATTTCACACCGAATTTCTTCTCTTCCACTATTTCTTGATCCTTTTCAATATCCTTATCTTTTTCCTTATCCTGGGCCCATAGTCCCGGGATTATCAGGATCATCAGCATGGCGATGGTTGTTCTTTTCATCGGTTGGTCCGTTTTTGAATGGTTTAGTTTTCGCTTTTAGCTCCACGTTCAGGAGGGAATATTTTCTGAATGATACTCCTTTTTTTCAGAGGTTTATTTAATAACTTGTTCAGGTTATTCTCAGCTTCCAGATTCCGGTCCCATCGTTCAATCGCCATCTCGTATTGTTCAACTGCTTCCATGTAGGCGCCCTGGTAACGATAGACCACTCCCAGGTTGGTGAGGCAAACCGATAATCTGCGGTCATTCTCGCCCTGTGCCGTAATGATCTCCTGCACCCGGTTTTCCAGGAATTTCATCACATCTCCAGGCTCCTCTTCAGAAAATCCGCTAATAAAACCGGGTTTAATGACCTCGGCAATTTCAGTTTCATCCAGCCCTTCAAATTCCTGGCCCCATGTTTCATAGATGAAGATGGCTTTGCGAACATGCAAATCTGCCAATTTAACCAACGAGTCGGCCTTTATGCCGTAAAATGGATTCTTATCGCGATCAATGCTATCCCCGTAAAGAGCAAGGGTCAGGAAAACAGCGGCCCGGTTATTTTCAATCACACCCGTTTCAAAAGAACCCCTGTAATGCTCAGTGGCACTGTAAATCCGTTCAATGGAGTCCAGAAGGTCGAAAACTGCATGGAAGTTGCCGCCTCTGGCAACCCCGTCGTATTGAGAATAGAGCTCCCGGGCACGGATAATCCTGGGATCTGAAGCCTTGTTGATTTTTCCGTAATAAGAACGGGCAATGAGCACTCCTGTGATCACCACAGCAACCATAACCAGGATAATGATCCTGACAGGTATTGATCCCGAAGTATTCATTAACTGTGTACCTGTTCGACCAGGAACTTCCTGATTTCCAGTGGTGTTTCTTTTGTTATTTTAGAAACAATGATATGAACCAGGATAGCCAGCGGAGCACCAATCCAGGCAAAATACCAGGCTTCCAGCCAGTAACTGATAAACTCATGTGCCGGCAAAATAACTCCCGACTTGCCTGCAATGAAGTAGGTTATGGCGATGAGTGAAATGGTGCCTCCGGTGATCAGACCGGCAGTTGCTCCTGCCCGGTTCGAACCGCTCCACCATATTCCAAGCAGGAACAGGGGGAAGATTGTACACCCGGCCAGTGAGAATGCAACAGCCACAAGCTGACCGATAAGGGCAAAGTTTTTCAACGCAAGCAGAGTTACAATGATGGCCATCAGAATCGTCCCCAGCCTTGCGTACACCAACTGACTCTTTGGGGTGGCACTGGGATTGATCACCTTTACATAGAGGTCGTGCGCGAAGGCCGATGACCCGGCTACCAAAAGCCCGGCTACTGTGGAAAAAGCCGCGGAAACCCCTCCTGCTGCCAGCAATCCCACTATGAGCCGGTTCACATTACCAAGTTGGGCAGTATAGACGACAATTGCATCCTGTGCCAGGGTCCCGACTTCCGGATTCAGGGAGAGAATTTTCCCAAAGGCGGCATAGGCTGGAGCGGCCCAGTAGAGTAAACAAATAAAGAAAAGCCCCCAAACCACAGACCATCTGGCATCTTTGGCATTGGGAACCACATAAAACCGCTGAATGACATGGGGCAGACCGGCTGTACCGATCATCAGCGAAAAGGCAATGGCTATCCATTGAAAGAATGTCTTCCCGGTGGGCGGATCCCAGGGCATGGCAAACTCCGGAACAGGTACGGCAGCATAATCGTGACCCAGTGAATTGTACAACCCGTTGATCTCTTTGATGGGGAGTCCGTGAACTGCGTCTGAAACAACCGAACCGTATCCGATTTGTGGCAACAACCAGAAATAATCAAACTTGACGGTCAGAATAAAGAGCGGGATCAGGAAGGAGACAATGATGATTACATACTGGATCTGCATATTTTTTGTAGCACCAAGCATCCCGGAGATCAGTGTATAGGTAAGGACCACAGCTCCGCCTATGATCACTGCCAGGGTGTAGTCGATTCCCAGGATCCATTTGAACAAAAGCCCGATTCCTCCGAACTGTCCCACGCAATAGGAGATGGAGATCAGGATTGCTATAATGGCCCCGAAAGCACGGAGTCCTTTTGAATAATAGCGGTCACCTATAAAGTCTGCCGCGGTATACTTCCCGTATTTCCGGATCTGACCGGCCATCAGGATCAGCAGCAGGACATAGCCACCGGTCCAGCCTACCACAAAGGACAATCCGTGGTACCCGGAACCGTACATCAGTGCTGCCATTCCCAGGAATGATGCAGCGCTCATCCAGTTGGATGCGATGGCCATCCCGGAACCAACTTTGGATATTCCCCTTCCTGCAGAATAGTAATCGGCGGTGTCCCTGGCTCTGAATACAATCCCTACCAATACAAACAGGATCAGCATGGTGATCAGGATAATGGCGGGGCCGACTTTAAATCCACCCTCCAGCTGGGTTGCAGCGGTCGCTGCCTGGAGCAGGGTGGGAGAGAGCAGTAATATTGAAGGTATAAATAATTTTTTCATGTTTGGATTCTTATGAGTGATGAATGATGGATTACTCTTCAATGCCATATTTCTTATTGAACCAGTCGGTTCGAACACAATATAACCAGCAGAGCCCTACGAATAGGATCAGCAGGAAAACGGCAGTGTAGAAGTAATGAAAAGGAAAGCCCAGAAATTCCATATCGGTCAGAACCGACTGGTTATGCACCAGGTACAATCCCATGGCTTCCATAAGTACTTCACGGTTTTCATCATCAAATGATTCCAGTAATGAAGAGTGAACCTCAAGTGGTGCAATCTTTCCTCTTATATCCAGAGGAGCGAGACCAAATAGTTCTCCAAGAATGGGGATGAGAACCTCTTTCCTGGCAATATAGGTCGGGTCGGTAATTTGTTCAGCAGATGCGGCGACCGACTCAAAATCGGTGAGCGCAGCATAAAGGGTGGCCTGCCGGGAGCTGTCGGCAATCTGCCACGCCGACCAGCTGACTGCATGATCAAGAGCACTTCGGTGAGCAGGTTGGATATGTACCTTCCCAAGTACCGACAGAGAAGCCTGTGCCAGGCTTTGAAGGTCAGTCACATCAGGGTTTCCCGATTCAATGGCTGGCCAACACTGTTCAAAAAGCAGGAAAGCAGGCTCGGGTGTCGGTTTTTCGAGGATCTTCAGAAGCACCTGGAAGCCAAAAATGGCTACAGTCCAGATCAGTACAAGTTGCAGAATCATGTTCCTGTTGTGCCGGGCACTTTCAGTGGTAGGTTTGAAAAAGCTGAAATGATACTGGTTTTCTTGAGGGTCCATAAGAGTGAAAGAATAAAGTTAGAGGGTGCAACAACTATAAAAATAAAGGGTTATCCTGTTTTGAAGGACAACCCTTTAAGGTTTAAACTATATAATTTTGACTATTCATCCTTCGAGCCAAACATGATGGCCACGCAACCTTCCTCCGGCTCCTCAAGATTTCCTTCAGGGGCGATCACCCTGACCATAATCTTCAATTGCTGGCTCGATTCAAGTTTGAAATCCCATTTCCACTCATAATCATGCATACTGTTATCATACAGAACTTTTCCACTTCTCGAATCAATGATTTTGAATTCAATCCGGTCAAGGTTTGGAGCGCCACATACTCCGATCCGGTACTCCCGGTCTGAATAAAAGGTCTTGTATAACTCTGCCTCCTCTCCTTCAATTAAAAGTGCTGCATGATAGTTTCCGTCATGCTGGTAGGGAGCAAGCCCGGTTTTACATGTGTTTTTGGCAAACTGCTTGCACTGTGCATTCAAACCATTTGGAATGACAAGTAAGCTGGCCAGAATTGAGAGATAGAGAATGCCTTTCTTAGTCATGGTAAGTGAATTAAGCGTTCCGGTAATTAGAAGTCGGTTGATCCGATCATAACAGTGACGCAGCCCTCCTCGGGTGTGGTTGAATGCTCATCCGAAACGGGAACCGACACAATGATTCGAAGCTGCCTGCTCGATTCCAGCTTTACATCCCATTTCCACTCGAAGTTATGTTCACTATTATCGTAAAGTACTTTGAAATTATCTCTGACATCCTGTACTTTAAAGTGAATTGAAGAAAGGTTACCCGAGCCACAGACTCCGATTCTGTAATTGACATCGGCATGTAGGACCCTGTACATGTCAGCCTCTTCACCTTCTACCAACAGGGCAGCTGCATCATAATTGCCATCGTGCTGGTATGGGTCGAGTCCTGGTTTGCATGTGTTTTTGGCAAATTGTTTGCACTGCCCGATGGATGCCACCGGCAATGCGATCATGCAAACAATCAGGGATATAAATAGAATGCCCTTTTTAGTCATCTTCTTATGGGATTAAGATATGTAGCTACTGCGAATCTCGGAAACTTTTGATTTCAACTCAAGAAAAACATCTTTGGAAATCTTAATGGACGATTCTGATTTTAGGGTAGTGACATTGGTTTCGGAATCTTCAACGGCTGTAACTTCGCCCTGCTCAATGGTAATTTTATCGAAAATACCCTTCAGATTCTTTACGTCCTCGAGTACAGCCATTGCGTCCTCATTCTCAGGCGACTGCATCAGGAGGTTGACTATAATATCCAGTGAAAGCTTCTGATCAACAATCCTTTCAACCAGTTTATTTCCCTTGAGCCTGTTTTCATCCACCAGGTTGGTTGCAATATAAAGTCCTTCCATCCAGCCACCCATCAGGACAAGGGAGGCGGTTGCTTCCAATCCGTTTTCTTTAAGAAAGGAGCTGGAGTTCATCAGGGTCTCCGAAATAATGTCGATGATCATCTCCCTGTTGTTGATGTTCTCTTCCAGTGTCGTGATGGTCTCCTGGTCAATGGCATCGAGGATATTGAGCCCGTCGGCCATCTCTTTGGCAGCACCAATATAATCAAGGGTGGCCTGAGTCTGGTCAAACAGACTGGCATAGCTCAGGTCGGTAGAGTAAATCCCCAGGTTCAGAGCTTTGCCCTTCACTGTAATATAACGAGAAGTATTGCCGGTGGGATTAAGAAGTTCTTCATTGTACGCGGCTCCGGCATTTTTAATCAACATGGCTGTCTCCAGGGGAGAAGGCAGCGAGTAAAAAATTCGCTTGGCGGTATTCAGTTGCTCCTGGGTCTCAGCATCCAGGTTTCCGGATGCTTCAAATTCCCCGGATCCTTCACCCCCTGTTTTAGATCTCAGGTTGCAGCCGGCAACCAACAGGCTGAATGAGACAAACAGAAGAAGGAAGAATTTGCCGGATAATAATGGATTTCGGTTCATAGGAAAACTTATTTAATCACTGGGTTAAATGGATCTCTTGCCAATCATTTGCAGTAACTGCCATACTGAAGTAAAAATAACACTTTTTTTTTATTTAAAAAGGGTAAATCTCTCGGTCATTAAAGGTTCGTACTCCTTCTCCAACTCATCGCTCCATCCGATCATATATTCTGTATACGCTCCCATCTCAAGCTCATTTATCGGTCGGGCATAAACCTCTGACATGATATCGTCAGGAAATTCACTGGCGGCCAGTTTCAGATTTCGGCTGCTTCTTCTGAAGCAGGTTTCATGCAAATCCGCTGCCCCGTACAGATGCAAAAAATTGTGGGCAATTTCAGAGGGGTATTTATAACTTACCACCGAGAATTCCACATCATCGTTGTTCAGTGTGTTGACTGCCAGTGATATATCTGTCTTAAAATAGTTATTTACCAGCAGGAGCAGTGCCACACTTTCCACCTGGTATTCATCCCTCAGGAATGCAATCAGCCGCTCTTTTGTCCCCGGTTTTTTCTGGGCCGGGATTCCGTCTTTCTCTTTAATATAAAGTGATTCGCCGATGGTCCTGGAGATATTATCACCCCATCTGCTCAACGACTTCATGCCCTCCACCAGGTTCAGATTCCGTATGGTTTCATCCACACTATTTTGAGGGAGGTTCTTTTGAATGGTCGTAAATTCGTCACCAATGTAAAAGTCAGTTTTAATAAGAAGGTTAATTCCGCGTGCCTTTGCCTCTCTTTCCAGCCAGTGTACTGCAACCTGGATGGAGTCAATTGTCGTCAGAATATCAAATTCACTCCAGGGAAAGGTGGTCCTGGTATCAACAAATACAAAATAAAGCAAGACATCATTCTGAAGCGATTTGCAGACATTGTTGTACCTCCCGGCACTGAAGTCGATCGACGGGGTTGTAGCGGAGGTGCCCGCAAAAAGAAAAACGAACAGTATAATATAAATAATTATTCTTCGCATTCCACTGATGATGATGTCGCTCAAATGTATAAAAAATGATTTTCAACTTTTGTTTTTCTTTTCAACGTATTTGCACAGGTGAATCAGGCCGCACCGGTTGCAGGAAGGATTTCGGGCGGTGCAGACATACCTGCCGTGGAGTATCAGCCAGTGATGGGCTCTCGGAATCTCTTCCCCGGGGATGTGCCTGATCAGCTGCATTTCAGCTTCATATGGATTTTTTGCCCCTGAGGTGAGTCCGATTCTTGCGGCAACCCTGAAAACATGTGTATCCACAGCCATGGCAGGAAGGTTAAAAGCCACAGACAGGATCACATTGGCTGTTTTTCTCCCGACTCCCGGAAGTTTTTGCAGCCTTTCCATTGTATCCGGAATGGTCCCTTCAAACTCTTTCACCACCATTTTAGCCATTCCCGACAGGTGTTTGGCTTTATTATTGGGATATGAACAACTTTTTATCAGCTCGAAAATCTCCTTGACTTCAGCAGCTGCAAGTGCAGATATGTCCGGAAATTGTTTGAAAAATCCAGGTGTGATAAGGTTTACCCTTTTGTCGGTGCACTGGGCTGAAAGGATCACAGCCACCAGTAATTCATAAGGATCGGTGTAGTCAAGCTCAGTTTCGGCCACAGGCATGTTTTCGGTAAACCAGTCAATGACTTTTTCATACCTCTCTTTAATCTTCATGGGTTCAATATTAATAAAAGATAATTATTTCCACAGAAATCTTTCATATCGTAATGATACTTGGAAATCTGCTATTAATTGTTTAGTTTTACACCGGAAAAATTAATCAATGGCCCAGTCACACAGTGTATATTACTTTTACTTTTTTACTGGTAGATAACTGGTCGGGCTTGTTTTACACATTTGGTACCCGGCTAGAAGTCGGGTTTTTTGTTTTAAGATAATGGCGAAGACAATTGCAATACAGGGTGGATATGGCGCTTTTCATGAGATCGCTGCACACCACTATTTTGAGAATGAGGAGATCAGGATACTGCCCAGGAACACCTTCAGGGATATGGTTACATCGCTGAAGGACCGAAAATCAGATTTCGGGATCATGGCCATTGAGAATTCGCTGGCCGGCAGCATCATTCCAAACTACAACCTGATTATCAATACCAAAATGCATATCATCGGGGAGATATACCTGAGGATCAAGCAAAACCTCGTCGCCATGCCAGGGGTAAAGATTTCACAGCTGAAGGAGGTTTACTCACATCCCATGGCCATACTGCAATGTCAGGACTTTTTTGATGCCCTTCCCGGGATCAGGCTTATCGAGAGCATTGACACCGCCATGAGTGCTGAGGAGATTGCTGAAAAGAAATTGATGGATACCGGGGCCATATCCAGCAGGCTGGCTGCCGACAAATATGGACTGGATATCCTTGCAGAAAGTATTGAAACAAATAAGATGAATTATACCCGCTTTTTGATCCTTTCAGATAACGGGGTAAAGATACCTACTGAGGAGGTGAGCAAGGCATCCGTCTATTTTACGGTGGCTCACAAGTTTGGCTCTCTTTCCAAAATCCTCTCCATCCTCTCCTATTATGAGATCAATATGGCCAAGATCCAGTCCATGCCCATTCCCGGGAAGGATTGGGAATACATGTTTTTTGTTGATGTGGAGATCAGTGATTTTGATATGTATAAGAAATCACTTGAAGCGATCAGGCCCTTTACTCCATCGTTGGGGATCCTTGGTGAATATAAAAAAGGAAAATCTGAAATAGAATAGACATTGATATGGTAATTGACGTTGAGTTAGAACCGATGAAATTCGGCGGGGAGGTTTTTACCAAACCCATCATCATGGCCGGGCCCTGCAGTGCAGAGACAGAAGAGCAGGTCATGAATACAGCGATTCCCCTGGCAAAAATGGGGATAAAAATATTCAGGGCCGGAATTTGGAAACCCCGGACCCGGCCCAACGCATTCGAGGGCGTAGGATCAGAAGGGCTGAGGTGGTTGCAGAGGGTTAAAAGAGAGACCGGTATGCTGGTATCCACCGAAGTGGCCAATGTGAAACATGTGTATGAAGCACTGAAATTCGGTGTTGATATCATCTGGATCGGTGCACGAACTTCGGCGAATCCATTCGCGGTCCAGGATATTGCCGACAGTCTGAGAGGTGTTCATATTCCTGTGATGGTAAAGAATCCTGTCAATCCCGATGTGGATCTGTGGATTGGTGCCATCGAGCGAATCAACAATGCCGGGATCAGGCAAATGGCAGCCATACACCGTGGGTTTTCCACTTATGATAAGACCCTCTACCGGAATTCACCGCAATGGCAGCTTCCCATTGAACTTAGAAGACGGATTCCCGAGATGCCGATTATTACGGATCCCAGTCACATTTGCGGCAACAGGGAGTTTCTGCAGGATATTTCCCAGAAGGCGATGGACCTGAATTTCGACGGATTGATCATCGAAACCCACTGTAATCCCGATAAAGCGTTGAGCGATGCCAATCAGCAGGTGACCCCCGACGGATTGAAGATGATTCTCGACCGTCTTATTCTGAGAGATTCTGAAGTGGATGACAGCCTGATGTTAACCCTGGCAGAGCTGCGCGACCAGATTGATAAACTGGATGACAAGATTATTAACCTGATGGAGGAGAGGATGAAGGTGTCTGAGAAGATCGGACAGTATAAAAAAGATAATAATATTACAATTCTCCAAACCAAAAGATGGGACGATATGTTAAAGAACCGGACCATTCTGGGAACCAGAAAGGGACTTAGCGAGGAGTTCATTATAAAACTTTTCAGGTCCATTCACCAGGAGTCCATAAACCACCAGACCAGTGTGATGAATAGCGAGTAAGCCATGCAACAGATCAACCTTACCACACCTTCAGGAAGTACAGCCATTTCTGTGGGAAGAACCCTATCCAAAAGTCTCATGGAGATCAGTCCCAGGCCCATTTTGCTGGTGGACGAGAATGTGTTGTGCGAGCACACTGATATTTTCTGTGCATATACCAGCCTGGTGGTTCCTTCGGGAGAACACTATAAAACATTGCAAACCGTTGAGAATCTCTACCGTGAGCTTGTTAAAATTGAAGCTGACCGATCCTCCCTTCTGGTTGGAGTCGGCGGAGGGCTTACCACCGATGTGGCTGGTTTCGTAGCCTCTACCTTTCTGAGGGAGGTCCCATTCGGATTCATCTCCTCAACCCTGCTGGGACAGGTGGATGCCAGCATCGGAGGGAAGAACGGAGTTAATCTGGATGGATACAAAAATATGATCGGTACAATACGGCAACCCTCATTTGTCTGGTGCGATTTGGATCTTCTGAACACCCTTTCACGGAGAGAATACATTTCAGGAATTGCCGAGGTGATCAAGTACGGGGCCATTATGGATGTAACTTTTTTACACTATTTAAAAGATCATATGAATGAACTGCTTGCTCTTGAGCCTTCAGTGCTTGAGGAGGTAGTTACCCGATCGGTAAAGGCAAAAGTAGATGTGGTAGAGAAGGATGAGTACGAAGTCGGGCCCCAGGAGATTGCTTAATTTTGGGCATACCTTCGGGCATGCCATTGAAAGAGATCAAAAATTATTGCACGGACAGGCTGTGGCCCTGGGAATGATGATGGCCTCCAGGTTATCGGTTAATCTCGGGATGCTCAGGCAGGCCGATGCTGCACTCATAGAAGAGGTCATTGCATCGGCAGGTTTGCCCGTTGAGAGAACAATTAATCCGGAAGAGATCTATTCAAACATTCGCAAGGACAAGAAAAAGAGCGGGGAGCTGATCCATTTTATTTTGCTCGACGGACCGGGAAATGCTGTGGTGAGGCCCATCCCGCTGGATGAATTAAAACCAATGCTCCATGATTTGTATTAGCATCAGTGATGCTTCACAGCTGGTTCCCCTTGTGGATGGGGGCGCTGAATTAATTGAACTGAGACTGGATCTCATCGGTGTACATCCTTCGGAGCTTTATTCAAAGATTCCGTCAGGCATCAAAACCGTGGTTGCCTGTCGCCCGGGAGTGTTCAGTGAAAAGGATAGAACCGGCTTGCTTATTGCATCCATTGAACTGGGTGCCTCCTACGTGGACCTTGAACTGGAATCGGCCACGGAGTTTGCCGGGGAGATAATGCGGGCAGCTGAAAGAGCGTCATGCGAGGTGATCGTTTCCCATCATGATTTCACAGGAACACCGGGAAAGGATGAGCTGAGAAGTATACTGGAGGCATGTTTCAGACAGGGAGGAGTGGTTGCAAAGATAGCCACACAGGTTCAGTCGAAGGAGGATCTTATCAATCTATTCTCTCTCTATACCCGGCCGGGAAGAAAGGTGATCCTGGGGATGGGACCCCAGGGGCGCATTACCCGGGTGGCAGCCCCGCTCCTGGGATCAGAGTTTACATTTGCATCACCCGAAGAGGGTCTTGAAACGGCTCCAGGCCAGATGAGTGCCGGGCAGCTGAAGGCCATTTACAAAATATTGAACGGATCATGAACACATTCGGTACTATTTTCAGGATCAGTATTTTCGGTGAATCTCATGGCGAATCCGTAGGCGTGGTCATCGATGGATGTCCGGCAGGAATCCCATTGAAACATTCCGATTTTAACACTGATTTCTCAAGGCGCAGAAGCGGTGCAAAGGGAACCACTCCCCGCAGGGAGGCAGATATTCCAAGGATAATGAGTGGGGTTTTCAATGATCTGACCACCGGGGCACCCGTGATGATCCTATTCGAGAATAGCAATACCCGGTCGGGGGATTACACAAGACTAATGGAGACCCCGCGTCCCGGTCATGCCGATTTCACTGCTCAACAGAAGTTTGGAGGTTACCAGGATTACCGTGGTGGCGGCCACTTTTCGGGAAGGCTGACTCTTGGCCTTGTGGCGGCAGGGGTCATTGCAAAAAAGGTGATCGCCCCGGTCAGTGTAGAGGCAAAACTCGTGGAAGCAGGAGGAATTGCAGATATTGATGCAGCCGTTGACAGGGCTGTTGAAGCCGGTGATTCGATCGGAGGTATCGTTGAGTGCAGAATTGGACAGGTTCCCCTGGCCCTGGGCGAACCTTTTTTTAATTCCGTTGAAGCGGTAATGAGCCACATTATTTTTAGCATTCCAGCCATTAAAGGGATCGAGTTTGGAGCTGGTTTCAATGCTGCCAGAATGACCGGCAGCGAACACAATGATAATATTATCTCTACCGGTGGAGTAACTGAAACCAATCATGCAGGAGGGATCAATGGTGGAATTACCAACGGGAACGAGATTATGTTCCGTGTAGCGGTGAAACCGACCTCCAGCACCCACAAAGCGCAGCGAACCATCAATATGGTATCGGGCAGAATAGAGACCCTGGAGGTTGAAGGCAGACATGACACTTGTATCGCCCTGAGGGTACCGGTTGTGGTGGAGGCATCGGCGGCGCTTGTGATGGCCGATTTCATGATGCTCGCCCAGCAAACAAATCGGATTTATAAACAGAAATAATCGAAAAACAGCATGCGTATTGCAATAATCGGAGCCGGTAACATGGGCTCATGGATGGTAGAGTCGCTCTGCCTTGATTACGAAGTGGGAGTTTACGATACGGACCGCAGTAAAATGAGGTATTTTTTCAATTCCAGGAAATTTCTCTATTTGGAGGAGATCCTCGATTTCACCCCCGATCTGCTTATCAATGCCGTCAGCCTGGACAAGACCCTGCCGGTTTTCAATGAGGTGATCTCTTATCTGCCAGCGAATTGCATCATTGCCGATATCACTTCGGTAAAAAACGGGCTGGCCGAATACTATGAGAAGGCGGGGCGCAGGTTTGTCTCCACGCACCCCATGTTTGGTCCGACCTTCGGGAACGTGAAAGACCTGAGTAATGAGAATGCCATTATCATCTCGGAGTCGGACGAGGAGGGGAAAGCCTTTTTCAGGGAGTTCTACAGCAGTCTCAGGATTAAAATCTTCGAATATACATTCCAGGAACATGATGAAACCATCGCCTATTCCCTCTCCATACCATTTGCCTCCACAATGGTTTTTGCTGCCAGCATGAAGGAGCAGGAGGCTCCCGGCACCACCTTTAAGAAGCATTATAAAATTGCAGAAGGGTTACTTTCGGAGGATGACTACCTGTTATCGGAAATACTTTTAAGCCCTCATAGTCTTGAGCAGGTGGAACGGATCAATGAGGAGATGAGATCGCTGACAGAGATGATAAAGTCGCGTGACAAGGAGCAATTGAAAAAGTTTTTCGGGAATTTACGGAGCAACATCGGGATGAAACCTCAGAAGTAGCACCCTCTGGGTCTTCTCGCTGATCCTGAACCGGTTATCAATCCGGTGTCCCATGATCCACACAACCTTTTTTCCGGTAGCCAGGATCCAGGTTCGTTCCTTTAACGGAACGGGTACCTTCTCATCCACAAAAAAATCGCTTAATTTTTTAATCTGATTCATTCCCAGCGGATAGAAATAATCACCGTGAAGCCAGCGGCGAATGGTCAGCGGAAACTGGATCTCATCATAATCCAGGCAGGCTATATTACTCCCGGATGGAATTTGGTCCAGTTCGCTCCGCTCAATCACTTCCATATCCATTGAGAAAGGAAGAGAGGAGTGTTTCTCAGGTGTATCCAGGTAGTATCGTTCAAAGGATTCAGCTTTGGATTCCACCAGGATCAACTGGTCCCGATCCTTAAATAGCTGGTGTGAAGGGGAGAGGAAACGCTTGCCGGATCCGGATTTGAGGAGCTGTTCAATATCTTTGCACTGGGGCCTTGTAAACCCGAAGGGGGCGAACAGCTCATACATCCATGTGCTCACCGGGTCCAATTTCACCAAATGTCCGGTATGGATGCGTATCTTCCCGGAAATCCTCTGGAAAATCTCATCCCTTACCGTATCCACGTTTTTTTCCACCATCTCCCTAATCTCCGCCATTCGCTCCATGTTTGAGGCCATCGTAAGGATAAATGCTGGATTGATCTGTTCCAGGGCCGGGATTACATCGTGCCTGATTTTGTTTCGCTGGTACTTGGTTTCCCTGTTGCTGGAGTCTTCCCGGTAAGACAGGTTCCTTGATTGGGCATAGGCTTCAATCTCTTTCCTGGCGGCGAACAGGATAGGCCTGATCACATTTTCGTTCCGGTCCGGGATTCCTGTGAGTCCCCTTATCCCGGTGCCCCTTGCCAGGTTCAGAAAAAAGGTCTCCACCGAATCGTTCAGATTATGAGCGGTGGCAATGGCGTTAAAGGCGTAACGGTGTGCCAGGGAAGTGAACCATTCATACCGTAAATCCCTGGCGGCCATTTGCAGGGAGACCCCTTTTTCTTCCATCTCCCTCTCCACATCAAAACGTTCCACGTAGAGGGGCATCTCCAGAAGTTCTGCGAGAGACCTTACAAAGGCTTCATCGGCATCGGAATCTTCACCCCTGAGCTGGAAATTGCAATGGGCAATGGCACACTCATAATCGGTTTCAGCGAAAAGATGGGCCATCACCACCGAATCCAACCCACCGCTTACCGCAAGCAAAATACGATCCCCAAACCGGAGAAGTCCGTGGTCCCCATTGTAGGTAGTGAAGCGTTCCAGCATCAAAGGCAAGTTACAAAAAAGGGAGACTCAATGAATCTCCCTTTTAAACAGGTTTTATGGTTGCAAACGCTTATTTCTCTGCCAGGTAGTTTGAGATGGATTCCTGGTTCTCTTTCAGGGCCTTGTCTCCTTTGTGCCAGTTGGCAGGGCAAACTGAACCGTGCTCTTCACTGAACTGGAGTGCATCGATCAATCGCAATGCCTCTTCAATGCTTCTGCCCAGGGGCATATCGTTCACCAGCTGGTGCCGCACCACACCCTCCCGGTCGATGAGGAAGAGTCCGCGATAGGCCTCGGGAGTACCTTCAAATCTGGCTTCACCATCCTCTGAATATTCCCATGTACCGGCCAGTACATCATAGTTTTCAGCGATGGTCATGGCGTTGTCGGCCACCAAAGGGTATTTAACACCTTTGATTCCCCCATCCTTCCGCTCGGTTTGAAGCCACTTCCAGTGTGAATACTTGGAATCTACGGAGCAACCGACCACTGCAACATTTCGACTTTCAAACGCTTCAATCTTCTCCTGGAATGCAATAATTTCTGTCGGGCATACAAATGTGAAGTCAGCCGGGTAGAAATAGAATAAAACGTACTTTTTTCCCAAAAACTGATCCAATGAAAAATCCTCAATAAATTCACCTCCATTTACTACCGCCGGAGCGCTGAATGAGGGTGCTTTCTTACCTACTAAAACTGCCATTTTAAAATTATTTAAAGGTTATAATAGCATGAAACAAGCAGAATCACAAAGTGGTTCATTCACATCCTGTATTATTTTGAATTCCGGATTTCAACTTACAGTCCCAGCTGATCTGGGCCCTGATTAAATACAATATCCACGGGAATACTAAGCTTTTGAAGCCGATCCAGGTCAGCCTGCAACTCTTCCCTAATGAAACCCGATTCATCCACCAGTCTTTTTGCCAGATCGTAATTACCATCCCCCTGAATGGTAAGGATCAGTTCGGCCAGATTATTCATGGCGCTTTGCATCTTTTCAAAATCAATCTTGTAAGTGCCATTGATTTCGTCCCTGGAAAATGCACCGCTCTCCTGGAAATAGTAAAATCTGACCATATTGGCCTTTCCATGGGAACTGGCTACACCGAAGCGTATGCTTCGGAAAATACTGGCCATAAAGGTGACATAATTGTCCATGAGTTCCTTCTCATCCAGCATCCCGTTTTCTGCCATTTGGGTGATCAGGAACAGCCCCAGTATATCTGCTTTTCCCTCCTCAAGTGCGCTGTATTGCTCTTTCAGGGCCGACCGAACCGTTCCTTTTCCGTTGATGGTCTGGTTGATACCCAGCCCGTGAGCAACTTCATGGAACATGGTGTTTTCGAAGAAAGCATCAAAGGTGACAAATTCCCTTTGCTCCTCAGTTATTAAGACGTTGCTGATGGGTACAAGAATCTCTTCAAACTTGGTTCGGATCGAATTTTTCAACTGCAACTTTCTGGACCCTTTACTGGCCTGAACCCGCTCATCATTGGGAAGATTGATGGCAATGGTTTTGCTCCCTGCATTGCAGTCACCTGCATAGTATACCACATCATATGCACCAAGGTCAGAGTCACTTCCCGGAACCTCCTTTTTATACTCCGGGGGAACCGGAAGGCTTTTCTGCATATTGGGGAGTATGGAGCTGATGTAATCAAGTTTATTGCTCCACTCTTTATCTTTGATCAGGATAAAGGATTCATAGGCTGCCTTATAATTGAAAAGGGCATCTTCATAGTTTTCAATGGGACCAACCACGAAATCAATCTCGTTGTGCTTCATCTCCATCCATGCCAAATCAGAGGCCAGATAATCGTCAGTGAGTAACGCTTCAGCCCTGAGTTTCAAATATTTCTTGAATCCATTATCCTCGGCTAGTTCAGATGCCTGGATCAGAAGGTCAGCTGCTTCTTTAACCTGTTCGGCCCACCTCTCGTGGTAGGGGATCACCTGGAGGGTACCCTCCTCGTTTCGCCTGATGATTGTATAGAGGCTGGATTTGGCGGGGTCTTCAATCGATTCAAATTCGGCTTTGGTCATATCGGCAGGATAAAAACCCGATCCTGCCGGCTTTGCTCCGTAATCGGGCAGGAAGGGGAGGTTCCCGTTGAGCCGCTCCCATGGTCCGTAATTGATCCTGAAAAAACGGGTTACCTCATCGTTTACCATCGATCCGAGTACCGCATCCCTGTCGGGGAACACCTGTTCCCAAAATAAATCTTCCATGATTCCGGCCACCCTGAAGAGCAGTCGCAGCATCTCTTTCTGAGGGTCTGAAAGGTTGGAAATATCGGCTGTGAGGTCCACCCCGGCAAATTCGGAATTCTTACGGCTGATCATCCGGTCAAATTGTTCCAGTGTGACCATTTTTTCCAGGTTTCCGAGTTCCAGCTCCAATGTTTGATCTGATTTCATGTAGGTCATCCGTGAAACCCTTACCTCCGGATCAACCGGAAAATCGGCGGAAAACACAATTTTCTCATCATCTTCCATTTCAGTCTGGATAGAATAGAGTTGTCCATCCACCTCGGCTTCATCATTCAAAACGCGGATAAAAAGGGTTTTAGCTTCAGTATACTGGACCAGCTCACCATTTCTGATTTCAATGACGGGTAAGGTTCCTGAAAAGAGCTCCTGCAGATTCTCTTTTTCATTGCAGCTCTGAACCATCAGAAGCATTGCAACGAAAAACATGGATTGTGTAAAACGTTTCTTCATTCTGGATTGAGTTATTGAGTGAAAAGGTTTGTTAATATGCTCTGGCAATGACTACACGGAGTTTGGAGGGTTTCCCGCTGACAATGCACCTGCCCGCTTCCTCCTTTGTATCAAGTGGAATACAGCGTATAGTAGCCTTTGTTTCCCTGATCTTATTTTCAGATTCGATGGTCCCGTCCCAGTGAGCCAGTGCAAAACCTCCTTTATTTTCAAGCACATCCAGCAATTCTTCCCATGTATCGACCCTGTGGGTATTCTCTTTTCTGAAATTCCAGGCTTTCTGATAGATGTTTTCCTGGATCTCTTCGAGGAGTGAGCGGATGTATTCAGCGATTCCCTCCTGTGGTAACACCTTCTTCTCCAGGGTATCTCTCCGGGCCAGCTCCACAACTCCGTTCTCTATATCCCGCGGCCCGAGGGCAAGTCTGACGGGTACCCCCTTCAATTCGTACTCGGCAAATTTCCAGCCGGGCTTCTGATTGTCACGGTCATCGAACTTCACAGAGATTCCGATTGCTTTCAACTGTCCTTTGATCCTGTGGGCAGCTTCGGCAATAGCCGGGAATTCAGCATTACCCTTGTAGATGGGGACAATCACGACCTGGAGGGGTGCCACTTTAGGGGGAAGTACGAGTCCGTGGTTATCCGAATGTGCCATGATCAGGGCACCGATCATGCGGGTGGTCATTCCCCAGGAAGTAGCCCATACATGGTCAAGTTTTCCCTCTTTATTAGTGAACTGGACATCAAATGCCTTTGCGAAGTTCTGGCCCAGGAAGTGGGAGGTTCCCCCCTGGAGGGCTTTACCGTCCTGCATCAGCTGCTCAATGGTGAAGGTCTCCACCGCGCCTGCAAATTTCTCAGATTCAGTTTTATTTCCCACTATAACGGGGATGCCACAGAATTTTTCCGAGAATTCAGCGTAAATTTTAACCATCTGCATGGTCTCCTCCTCAGCCTCCTTCCTGGTGGCATGGGCAGTGTGCCCCTCCTGCCACAGGAACTCCGTGGTCCGGAGAAACAGCCTTGTCCGCATCTCCCAGCGTACCACGTTGGCCCACTGGTTTATCAGGATTGGGAGGTCACGGTAAGATTGGATCCAGTTCTTATAAGTATTCCAAATGATGGTCTCCGAGGTGGGTCTCACAATCAACTCTTCCTCCAGTTTTGCTTCGGGATCCACCATCAGGCCTCCATTCACCTCATCTGCTTTCAGCCGGTAGTGTGTGACCACCGCGCACTCTTTTGCAAAACCTTCTACATGCTGTGCTTCACGGCTAAAAAAAGATTTTGGGATAAAAAGCGGGAAATAGGCATTTTCGTGGCCGGTCTCTTTAAACATCCGGTCGAGTTCATCCTTCATCTTCTCCCAAATGGCATAACCATAGGGTTTGATAACCATACAACCCCTCACGGCCGAGTTCTCCGCCAATCCGGATTTCAGTACCAGGTCGTTGTACCACTGTGCATAATTCTCTTCTTTACTGGTTAATTCTTTGGCCATTGGAACATAATTAAATTATAAGATTTCCCTGAACTTCAGGTTGCGTGATTATTAAAGCTACAAAGAAAGAAAAAAAAGGCGAAGGGGTAAAGCTCTATAACCTCAAACCAATGACCAGAACATCGTCAATCTGGCTAAGGTCACCCTTCCATTCGTCGAAGATGAGGCTCAGGATCCTGTGTTGTTCCTCCATAGGCCTTTCGCTAACCTCCAGCAACAGATCCTTAAAGGGACGGTATTTGAATTTTTTTCCCTGTGGGCCCCCGAACTGGTCGGGGAATCCGTCTGTGAACATATAAACCCTGTCCCCCTTTTTCATATCGATGGTATAACGGGTAAAATCCGACATCTTCTCATAATAGGCTACAGGCATATTGTTCCCCTTATACTCAAGCATCTCACCATTCCGGATGATGTAGAGCGGATTGTTTGCTCCTGAAAATTCCAGGGTCCTTTTGGCAGTATCATAAATCATAAGGGCCATATCAATACCATCCTTCTGTTCCCCGATTTTCCCCTCCTGTTTCAGAGTACGGGCAATGCTCAGCCGTAACTGGTTCAGAATCTCCTCCGAATGGACCACGTTCTTCTCATTCACAATTTCATGCAGCATGGTGATACCCAGCATGCTCATAAGGGAGCCGGGAACGCCGTGCCCGGTGCAGTCGGCTGCTGTAAGAAAAATCCTTGAGCCACTCTGTGAAACCCAGTAGAAATCTCCGCTCACAATATCCCTGGGTTTGAAAAAAATAAAGTGTTCCCCAAAAAGATTCTCAAAAACCTCATTCCTGGGCAGGACTGTGTTTTGGATCTTCTTGGCATAATCAAAGCTGTATTTAATCTCCTTATTCTGCTTTTCGATGTGCTCTTTCTGGTTCTGGATCTCGCGGGTCCGTTCGCGGACCTTATCCTCCAGTTCACGGTTCACCTTATCCTTTAATCCTGCGTTCTCCCTCAATTGATCGATGATCCTTCTCTGGGCAACCTCCTTGCTTTTTTTCAAAAGGTTGATTCGCTCGCTCAGACCAATTGAGAAGGTAAGAATCTGAAGCGTCACTCCCAGCTCAAGGCTGTGTTTTCCCAGGGTGTACTCCTTCAGGGCATAGTTCAATGCAACCCCCAGGATGAGAAACAGGTTTGCAAAAAGGAAGTACCTCGCCGGTTGATAATTCTCCCTTGTGAGGATCATGGCCGGCACGATGGCAAGGAAGAGGGACCCAATGGCTGAAACTATGTTGATGGCCAGGCCTCCCAGCTGGATAAAAACCGGGACATCAAAACCTATACCCTGCAGCAGCAGTATCGTGAAGCTGAGGATCAAACCGCCCAATGTAAACCATACAGCAAGTAGCAGAATAGTATCCCATGACTGAAGGGTTTGACGGGTATTCAGATATGATCTTCCAAACAACAGGAAAAAAAGCAGGAAAATTTCCATCAAAAAAATGGTGGTGGGGGCTGATGTAAATCTGGGGGTGATTTCATATATAAAACCCTCTTTATCGATAAAGAAAACGAGAAAAGCAAGGATATAAAGGATATAAAAAAGGTAGCTGTTTTCCCTGCCCTGTACAAACATGGGAATGTGATAAAGTACCATTATCAGCATGATACCAACAAAGATTCCGTATAGAAGTCTTTTTGATCTGTCCTTCTGAATGACGCTGGTCTGGGTGGAGACCGTAAAGGTGAGGTCAGAAAGGACAGACCCTTCGGTAAGCGCAACACGCAAATAGAGCGTGTCGCTGTATCCAGGCTGTATAAAAATTCTGAGGTCGTCCGAACCGTTGATGTTTACATCCTTGTTTTTGGGTTGAATGGAGTTGCCGGATTTTCGGACAGTGATCATTCCGTTGTCGAAATCCTGATACAGCCTGAATTCACTGAACTCGGAGAAAAGACTGGGCTGCAGATGAAATAAAAATTGTCGGGTGGATCGGTTTACAAAGTAAAATCTGAACCAGACGCAGCCTTCCGAATCGGGATTAACCAGCGCCGGATCCGGGTTACCGTAATCAACTTTCCTGAAACTCTGATCCAGCATTCCTGAAAAAAGTTCAGCAGGTTGGGTGCTGCAGTGAGGGTCATCCAGGTAGTACAATTGGAGATCTGAAATAGATACCTGATTGATAAAATCGGAGAGGATTACCGGCTTTTGAGCAAAAATCGATTGGCCCAGTAACAGCAGTATGAGAATTGGTTTTAAACGCATTCCATATTTTCCTTCCGGATGTAAATATATTAAAGATTCTTTTAAAGCAGGGTATATTGGGAGGAGCGATGATTTAAGTGTATCTTTACGAAAATTAACTCACATCTAGACTGACGGACCGGTGAGAACAAGGTTACTGACCATCCTTATCCCCCTGTTGATTTATTCCTGTTCTGAAAATGTAATTCAGACATCAGTTTTTACGGATGATTTTAATCAACTTGATTCGGCCATTGTGCCTCTTTCAGAGGGTGGAGATGAAGCTATTTATTTTAAGGAAGGGCGCGGAGCCGTCGGACAGTGGAGGATAGCAACCTCGCTCAGGCAGGAAGGATTTAATGAGGCCTGGCAGGTAAGAAAAAGCATTGACGGAACCAGCCTGGTCCAGACCTTTATCAATCTGGACCAGCAGAATGAACCCCTGAGCCTGACCACCCACCCGATCATTATAACAGGAGATTCCATGTGGAATGATTGCAAAATAGAGCTGGATTTTACCCCCATGGCGAAATTCGATAAGTGCGGCGTGGTTTTCGGTTACCAGCATCCTAATGAATTCTATTTTTTCGGTACTGAAGGAAATACCGTGATCCTGAAGCATATCAGTCAGCCCGTTACTCCACTAAGACCCATTGAGAGAATACTGGAGTATAAACCCCTGGTCTGGACACCAGGCGAGGAGATGCATGCGGTTGTGACAATCAGGCGTAACAAGATATCGACCATTCTGAACGATTCAATCCGGATGTATGAGGAGAATGAGACGTTACTGCCGGGACGCATCGGATTGATTTCAGATATGCCTGCTGTTTTCAAAAGGGTGGAGGTGAAAATGCTGAAAGGGGAACTCAGAAAGTTGAACAGAAAGAAGAGGCAGTTTGCAAGGAGAGAAGAGATTCAATTAGAGAGGCACCCCAAAATGGTTCGCTGGAAAAGTTTTGACACCAGGTCTTTCGGGACTGACCAGAACATACGGATAGGAGACCTGACCCGCGATGGCAACAAGGAAATTCTGTTTGCAAGGGCCGATGTGACTGGAAATTCTGTCTGTTTTATCACCGCCATGAACCTGGATGGAAAAATGATATGGCAATACGGGGATACCCTTATGGCATTGAAAGAATCAGGCCGGGAACTTCCTGTCCAGATTCATGATCTGGATGGAGATGGGGAGCGCGAAGTGATATTTATTGCGCAGGGTTGGATTCATATACTGGAGGGGAACAGCGGCAAGCTGCTCCAGCGTGTGAAGCTTGCCCGGTTTATGGAGCCCAGGTCCGTTCAGTTTGGTGATTTTCTGAGGACGGGCCGTGACAACTGCATTCTGATTTCGGATCACGAGTCAGGGCTGATTTTATTGAATGAAAAACTTCAGTTATTGTGGCAGCGGGATCTTAAGGAGGTTTCGCAACCTCTTATCTATGATTTGGATGGAGACGGGTATGATGAAGTACTGGCAGGATATTCGGTTTTTAACCATGAGGGAAGCCTGAGGTTCAATTCCGGAGAGTTTATCGGTGACAGGTGCAATGGTGTGACTGTTTCTGAACTTTTTCAAGGGGAGGTAAGTAGACCCTGTTTGCTCTATGCCGCAGGGGACTGGGGCGTAATGTATGTGGATTTTGAGGGTCACGTAATGAAACAAAATATCATCGGGCATGTGAATTACCTCTCGGTGGCCGATTTTGATATCGAAACCCCGGGTCCCGAGCTGGTAACCTCCAATGGGTGGGGCAGCGACGGACTGGTTCATATATCGGATGCTTCGGGGAAAGTCAGACAACTTTTTACTGCCTCAGCCGGTGTAAGCAGGTGCGCTCCTGTGAACTGGAAGGGGGATGGAGAGGAATTTTTTATAATATCGGCCGATTCACTTTCCGGGGGACTTTTTGATAAATATGGTGAGCTTTCGGTTCGATTTCCCACCGACGGACATCCGGCAACCTGCTATCATGTGACAGATCTCACTGGTGATAGCAGGGATGAGTTACTGGTGTGGAACCGGGAGAAACTTTGGATTTATACACAGGATGATAACCCCCGGATGGGCAGGACCTATAATCCGGACCGTATTCCTCTCTACAATCACTCCCTGCAACATATGAACCTTTCGCAACCCGGGTGGTAGAAACCACAAGTTTATTTTTTATATTGCACCCAGTGTGTATTTCAGAATATCATTTTTGGCACGAACTTTGTTTATTTTCATGTAAAACAACCAGATGCAAAATATAGAGGGAGGAAATATCATGAAAACTTTACAACTGGCCATCATAGGCACCGCGATCGTCCTCACATCATGCAGCTCATCGAAGCAGACAGCTTCCGCTGAATACGACGATGTTTATTACAATCCAAACACAAAAGAGAACCAGTCTGTGGTTGTACAGGAGACCCAGTCTGCCCCTGAAAAAATTATTATGGCACAGCCGATGGTACAGGAGCAGGTCTATGCCAGTCCGCAGGGTTCTCAGGATGAATACCAGAGCGACTATGAAAAGTACAAGGTTCAGAAGGAGGCAGAAATGCTTGGAGAGACCTATGAGCCCCAGGGAAGTGAAGCCCTGTATGTTGAACAGTACCAGGAAAGTGGTACTCCTGAACAGCAATCCCAGTATGGTCAGGAGAGTGCCCCTGTGGTGGTGAACAACTATTATAGCGATCCCAATGAATATTATTACTCTTCTAACCTGAGGCGCTTCTCTGATGAGTATTATGGCTGGGATTATTACGATCCGTACTATACAGGTTATTATGGTGGCGGCTACATGGGTTGGGGTATGAGCATTGGTTTCGGATATCCCGGATGGGGATTTGGATTCTCCTATGGATACCCCTACTATCCCTATTACGGTTATGGATATGGCGGGTACTATGATCCTTGGTACTCATATGGTTACGGCGGATACTATGGCGGATACTATGGCGGTTACTACGGTTCCTACTGGCACGGATACAATGACGGATACTGGGATGCTTCATATTACGGGCATGCAACCCCCTATGCATACGGAAAAATGGATAGCCGCAGCTCTTACGGGTATAACAGGGCTCCGGGGGCATCCTCCGGATACTCCAATGGATCGACAGTGGTTGACCCCAAGGACAGAATCCAGACAAGTGGATCCCAATCGACTGTGAGCGGTTCCCGTAACAACGTATCAGCCACCAGGACCGAAACACAGGCTACCCGGACCTATTCCTCAGACGGCAGAACAGATCCAACAGTTACCCGGACCAATACAACTGCTACCCGGACCAATACAACGGTTACCAGGCCCAATACTCAGGCCACCCAAAGCAATGGCTCCAATCAGGGCAATGTGGTCAGAACCACCAGGCCTGCAGCTACTGTGGAAAGGAGTTCAGTAAATTCAAGTGGGAACTACACACCCACCTACAGTAAACCCAGAACCAGTACCACAGCAACCTATAACCGGAGTTCCACCAATGTCCCTCAGAGTTCTACACCGAGCAGGACCACCACTACTTACAGCAGGCCTAGCAGTACACCGAGCCAGGGAAGCAGTACATACAGTTCTCCCGGCAGAAGTTCAGGCAGTTCCAGCAGTCCCAGCCGGTCGAGCAGCTCCTACAGCTCTTCACCGAGCCGGTCGAGCAGCTCCTACAGCTCTTCACCGAGCCGGTCGAGCAGCTCCTATAGCTCACCGAGCCGATCGAGCAGCTCCTATAGCTCACCCAGCCGGAGCAGCAGTTCTTACAGTGGAGGCAGCAGCCGGTCGAGCGGTTCAAGTTCACCAAGCCGTAGCTCAGGAGGTTCTTCCCCTTCAAGGCGATAACCATTTATAATGCCGGATTTCTCAACGGGGTCCGCTTTTATTGACAAAAACAGATATGCCATGAGAAGAGATTTATTCATAGCGCTGCTAATGGTGTGTACTTTAACCACCATCCAGGCACAGACCGAGACACAGGCGCTCAGGTTCTCCATGCTCAACCCTTTCGGAACAGCCCGTTACGCTGCCCAGGGGGGAGCCACCGGGGCACTGGGGAGTGACTTCTCAGCCGTCCAGTTGAACCCGGCCGGACTAGGATTCTACCGCAGTTCGGAATTCTCTTTTACACCCTCATTCTACTGGGTAAATACCTCCTCCAACTATATGGGGGATATTGCCGAGGAATCCCGGTTTAGGTTTAACGTGGGAAGCATGGGTTACGCGTCAGGCATTAACAGTAAGCGAAAGAGCGGATTTGTGGGTGCTTCATTTGCAATAGGTTATAATACACTTGTCAATTTTAATGACAGGACAACCATCAGTAGTTCTCATGCCAACAGTTCCCTGCTTGACGATTTTACCTGGCATGCCAACTCCGATCCGGCCAATGCCAACCCGGATAACCTGGACCCGTTTTACGAACAGGTTGCCTATGACGCCTACCTGCTCCCATTTGATGAGACTGCCCAGGAGTACTGGAACGATGTAGAGAACGGAGGATATGGACAGGAGCAGTACAGGCTGGTGGATCAATCGGGTTACATTGGTGAATATTCCATTTCCGGTGCATTCAATTTTAGTAATTTTCTCTATATGGGAGGTACAATGGGTTTTCAGTCGGTAAGGTTCAATGAGGAGATATATCACTCCGAAACCGATCCAAATAACATGCTGGCAGAATTTAACAGTTTATACTTCAGGGAGTTTAACTATACCAGGGGATGGGGATATACCATGCGGTTTGGAATGATCATCAGACCTCTTCAAATGCTCCGGATGGGTGCAACTTTTCAGATTCCAACCTTCTACCAGCTGACCGATGAGAAGTTTACAGATGCCACTTCCACCTGGGATTCCGGGTCAGAAATTCCAGCTGGCAGCGCATACTCTCCAAACGGTATTTATGACTACAAACTGAGGTCACCTTTACGCGTCAATGCCCACGCGTCAGTAATCCTTTTTAAAATGGCCACCCTTTCCGCTGCTTATGAATATGCTGATTACTCTTCGGCCCAACTGGATGCCTACGATGATAAGTTTCTCGAAGAGAACGATCGCATTCACCAGGATTTTCAGGCAGTACACAACATGAAGGCCGGGGCAGAGGTAAGGATCAATTTTGCATACCTAAGGGGAGGTTTCCAGTACCTGATGAGTCCTTATTCAGACAGCAGGAATAATGCCCGGGAGTTTATCTACTCATGCGGAACGGGAGTCCGCACAAGGGATATGTTTTTTGATATCAGTTATGCATACGGCCATCACGAAGAGGTCTATGGACTCTATTCTCCGGCTCCCGGAGTAAATGAGGTCTCCATTAACCAGGTGAACCGCAATAACATTATGGTTACCATGGGACTTAAATTCTAAGGGAGTTTAACAGGACAGAGAGAGAACCGGGTCCCTCGTTAAAAAGCAGGTCAAGAATGCTCAGGTTTGGCTGAAATCCGTGTATTTCTTCAAATACCTGGTGGTAAACAACCGGTGAAAACCGGGGGTCAGCCTCCTTTGGATCCAGCTTGGGATGAATGAAGTAACGTGGATCGTCATCGCTGGTAATGGCCTGGAATCTTTCGCTCTTCCTTACCGGGATTTGAATTCCCATCAACTGAAGTGTTTTTTCCAGTAAACCTGTATTGAGGTCTACCAGGTACTCAAACCGGTGTTCATAGAAACTGACCAGGTCATCTCTGAAAAAATCAAAAAATGGCGAAGAGGCATAGGCTGCCACCAGACTTTTCCAATGGATCTTGTTCCAGGGTAAATGGTAGTCCACTCTGACCTCACTGAGAAGGCTCTTTGTTCCTTTGACCCGTTTTACAGGAACAGATAGGGTAAGTAAACCATTGGCTCCGATGATGTTGCAACGGTTCCTGTAGGTCTGCTTGGCATAACTGTCGTATTGCTCAAGGATGATCTCCTTCTCCTTAACCAGCCTGGCAAAATACTGTACCGGACCATTATATAGTGCCGGGTAGATCAATGACAGTCCATTATTACCTGCTGGCCCTTACCAGCCGGAACATGCGGTCCCATCTTATTCCTCCATACTCTTTATCCATGCTAAGCCAGATCAAACGAGGTTTTCCAATGATATGATCTTCAGGTACAAAACCCCAGAATCGCGAATCGGCCGAGTTGTGCCGGTTATCACCCATCATCATGTAATAATCCATCTTGAAAGTATAGGTTGTGGCCGGCTGACCATTGATAAATACCTGGTCTCCTTTTACTTCCAGATTGTTCTGTTCGTAGGCTTCAATGATCCGTCTGTAAAGGGGAAGTGTCAGGCTGTTGATCTCAACGGTCTGGCCTTTGGCCGGGACCGTTAAAGGACCAAAATACTCCAGGTTCCATGGATAACGCGGATCGTGTGGGAAAATATCCCTGTCGTACTCTCCATCCGAATAGAGTTTCCTGGGCGTTACACTGATAATTCCGGGCAGGGACCTCAACTGGTCTGCCGCATCCTCAGTGATGGGAAAGGTATAATTTGGATTGTTCCTGACGTCAGCCATCTCGCGTCCTATTCCCAAAGGTTCCAGAGAGCGGGGATTAATAGGGGTACCATTGGTGTGTACACTGTACCAGCGCTGTAATCCTTCAAACTCTTTTTGAGGCTGACCATTCACAATCACATTGTTGTTCACGACCTGAATGGTCTCCCCTGCAATGGCAACACATCTTTTGATGTAGTTATCGCGCCTGTCGACAGGTCTGGTCTCCACGTCAAACCTCTCCGCGATCTGCTTTCTTACATAATCTTCATAAACCCCGCCTGGACGGGTGAACCCGTTCCTGGCAGAGTCGGCCAGCATCAGTCCGTACGCTTCATCCCTGATCAGGTCATAGTAATCAAAATTCCCCTTCGCATAGATCTTGTGATCCGATTTCTCCAGGGCAACCGTATCGGAAGCAGGAAAATTAAACACTACGATATCATCCCTTTTCACATCACTGAATCCCTTCAGTCTCTTATAGGGTTTTTGGATCCATTCCAGGTATGATTTACCTCCTAAAATTGTGTTGGGAAGAAATGGAACTGCCAAAGGAGTATTTGGTGTTCTGGGTCCGTAGGCAGTTTTGCTTACATAGAGGTGGTCGCCCACAAGCAGGCTGCCCTCCATCGATGGAGTGGGAATCTTATAGTTCTGGAACAAAAAGATGTTAATGATTGAAACGGCCACAACCGCAAAAATCAACGCATCGAGCCATTCAACCAATACATTATTTTTCTTTGTCCTGCTCTTCCAGAAAGACCAGTTCACTTTTTTACTCACATAAATGTCATAGATGACGGGAATTCCAAGGAGAAACCAGAAATTGCGCAGCCAGATCACGAATAGGAGGTAGATTGTAATGGCTACACCAAATTTGAAATATTTGTGTTTTGTCAGATTGAAAAGCTTCATTTTAAATTTCTTATTTTATGATATTAAAGATACGCTCTTTTCTTAAACCCTCAAGAAGTGGTTTGTCAGGTTCAATGGAAAACCAGACGACTACGGCTTTCCCGAGCAGGTGATCTTCGGGGACAAATCCCCAGTACCTGGAATCGGCCGAATTATGATGGTTGTCGCCCATGACAAAGTAGTAATCCATCTTAAATGTATAGTAGCCCGCAGGGCTATTGTTGATATACAGGTCCCCATCAATTAACTGCAGGTCGTTCTTTTCGTAGACCTGTATAATCCTCTGGTAAAGAGGTATATTAATCATGTCAATATAGATGCTGTCACCTTTTTTTGGTACCACGACCGGACCGAAATTATCGCCTGTCCAACGGTAATCCCCACTATGTGGAAAAATCTCCTGGTTCGGGAAGGAAAGCATTGGTTCAGAATATCTTTGAATACTGCGCACTCCGGGCAGGAAATGAGCAGATCCGCTTTTTCAACGGTTAAGTATAAAACGTGAAGTGAGTTTACCGGATTGTAGGTAACTGAATTTTTAAGAATATTTAACGAATCCAATATCCGGTCGGGCAGGGGTTCACCGTTTGTGGAACATAGTACTTGTATTTGATTCCCTTTTGTTCGGATTTAATCGTTCCGTTTACCAGAATTACACCATCCACCAGTGCAAGTTTATCCCCGGGCAGACCGATACACCGTTTAATGTAATTCTCTCTTTTATCCACCGGATGGGTGATAATGTCGAACTCTGATAGTATGTAGTCACGGCCATACTGTCTCACAAGCGAATAGTAGTTCTGACCGGGATACTGAACGACCATGGTATCTCCTCCGGGAAATTGAAGACGATAATATCGTCCCTTTTGACCTTTGAAAAACCCCAAAGACGTTTATTTGCCCTTAAGCACGCCCACATAGTGATCAATCCCGAACCCGCTGGCTTCGTAGTAGTCGATCAGCCTGATCTCTGATCCTGAACGCTGGGCGAACCAGATAGCCGTACTGTCGCCAATGCCGATGTCCCAATGGGTACTGACCTGAAGCAACGGGTTATATGGGACATTGGCAATGCGCCTGCCGTCGCGGGCCGATTGGTATTCCTTGGCGTAGATGGCGCCCAGGGCAGGAACGTCGAAGGCACACTGAAACTCCTGTTGATACTGAGCTTCAGTCATTGTCCTGCGAGCGTCGGCCAGTTCTTCTTCGGCCAGGATGTTGGTGTCCGTCAGCCTTCAGTTCGATGTATAGCCAATCGTCGGCCTGCGCTTGATTCCTAATGTCGTAGAAGTGGTTGCGCCCCTTCGGCGTGCCAATCCACGTTGCCCAGCCCCTGCGGTCAGCCAGCGCCGGCCGGATGATCTCGCCCCATACGGTAGGACGCTGGTCCCGTATTCATCCAGCACGATGCCGTCGAAGTACTGGCCCCGGAGCGCGTCAGGGTTGTCAGCGCCGTACAGGCGTACACGCGAGCCGTTGAATAGCTCGACCGACAGTTCCGACTCGCTGATCTTGACCGCTACCGGTGCCGCGAAGCGCTTGAGGTAATCCCAGGCTACTGCCTTTGCCTGACTGTAGTAAGGCGCAAGGTAGCCGTATCTCGCGTTCTTTTTGCTGGTGCCTAGAGCGCATGTCAGCAGATCGAAGACCACCGCAACCGTCTTGCCGGCCCTTCGGTGAGCAACGATGCAAGTCCAGCGCTTATCCCTGTCGTGATACGCCTGAAAGTACGGGCGCGGGGTGTAATCAGGATTCAATCGGCGGAACCCACCGGCCAGTTGATCGTATGGCTGATCTGACCGTCCAGCGTAGTCGGCAAGACTTTGCCTAGCAGTGAGACAAAAGCCTGCGGGTGCCACTGCGCCACGCCCTCTAGATACTGCTGCCCGCCCCTTGAGCGTGCAGGGCGCCAAGGATCATTTCGCGCAGCGGCAGCATTGCCCTTGTCGAGCGAACCCTTCGGGCGCCCACTGTTCGGTTGGAATCCACCCCGACCGGACGCTTTCGGTTTCTTTGATTCATTTCCCGTCATGACAGTCGCATTATGAACTGAATGGTTCAATCTGCAACCCCAGGAACTCGCGTTCCTCTGCGGTCAGTGGCTTCTGCGGGTTCTTGCAGTTCTTCTCCATTGCCCTGATGACGCCGGCCCAGTCAGGATGCACCCATACCGTTACCTGCACCAGACCCGCAGCTTTCCTGCGGGCCTTGAGTGCTGCTTGACGCTGGGCGGTGGTGGCGGCGGTCATAGGTTTGCTTCATCGGTTACGAACGGCCACCGCGCAGGCGGCTTGTCCTCGTCGGAGATCAGGCCCGCCTTTTTCTGCCGCTTTAGTTCTTCCGCTTGAAAGTCGCGCCGCTTTGCTGGCCAGCCGACCTTGATTGCCTCGCGCCCACGGTTCGTAAGGCGCAGGAAGGAGCCACTCTCAATGCGCAGCAGGTCTCGCGCCTCCATGCTTTCTAGCCAACGCTTGCGCTCTGCCTCGGTGTACCAGGAAAACTGCACCTCGCTTGGAATGTGCTCGATGTAAAGCGGGACGGGACTCCCGTTGTATTCGTGCGCTTCCGACGATTGAATCTCCTCCAGCACGATCCGCTGCTTTTTGCGGTTCGGATCAGCAGGTCTCTCCAGTTCGTCTGCTTTTCGTCGGCGTAGTCCAGGCCGTAGCAGCACTTGATGCGCATGCACAGGGTTTCCTCTGCGCCGTTGATGATGATGCGGCCCTTGCCCAGGAACCGGCCGAACAACGCACGCTGCTCTGCGGCAGGCATGCGACCCATCCACTCACCGAAGACGGTGCCGGTTTTTTCAACCAGGAACATGGCCATCTGCGCTGCGTAGTCGGTGCGGGTAGTGGTCATTTTGTTTCTCCGTCTTGTTGCTGATCCGATGTAGAGACTCTACCACCGTTAGCGCTCACGGTCATTGATCTGGATCAACTTTCTTCTAGGTGCTTACCCTAAGACGCGACTCAGCGTGATGTTCAGGGCTTCGATCTCATCGAGCTTACGCACTCTCCATAGTTCCTTGGTGCCGTGCCAGTTCCTATGGCAGTCGGTGCAAACGCTGATCGTACAAAAGTGGAGCCCTTGCTTTATGTGGTGCGCCTCACTCGGCCCCGGCTTCCCGCAGACAGCGCAGGCCAGAGCGCGCACTGCTTCCAAGTGTTTTTTTTCAGCCTTGGTCAGTGCTTTGCTATTTTTGAGACCACATGACGCCAAATTTGACGCTTACGAATGGCGTAAACGAGAGACATGCTTACACCATACTTCTGCGCAACAAGTCTAGCAACGCCAGTTGATCCCCTGATTTCTTTGGCGATGTCGCTGGTTATCTTGCTGATGCCTATACGCTCGCCACGCAAGATGACCTGTCTTCCGGCATCGCGCATGTCCTTCATGTTTTCTTTTTGTGTTCCAGC
>CAVVFB010000006.1:0-368986 GCA_963747365.1 uncultured Bacteroidota bacterium
AATCAATTAAACCTTTAAGTATAATACTACATGGTTTAATACTAATCTGCACAAAAATGAATTCACCACTTAAATACGGTAAAATCGTTAGGCTCACTTGAGGATAAAAGAAAAATACAGAAATTAATGTTTCCTGAGGAATTGTCATAGATACTAAAAACAGAACATATCTAATTCTGTCAGTTCTTTCGCCATATTGAAGCACAACCAGTCCTTAATATCTCTTGCTGACAGCAGCGGTAAATCCTTAAAATAGAAGAGCTTCTCCTTGAGCATAAAACACATGGTCAATATATTCAGTGCCACCTGATGGTACCACGCAAGCCACTTTCGGGTCTGGAACTAATCCATTCCCAGGATGTATTGGCTTCTTTAATGCAATGCTCAATAAAAAAACGTTGAGCTTGATTATCAAAAACTATATAGCGATGGAAGCTACCGCAGTGGTCTGGATGATTATAGTGTTCATGAAAATAATATAGGCTTTATCATTGGGCCGGCCTATCGGTAATTCTTCAAAAACAATTTGTTTTCTCGGATTCAATCCTAGATGTAGATATATCTTATCGAGTCATGGAATAACCACCGGGAAACGACGCGGACTTCTTTCGTTTTCCAATTTTCATTAGGGTACAGTTTTTAGCGATTACGTTTATGATAGATAAGTATGCAATTACGAAGTTTTGAATTAAGCCTGAATGATAGTGGCTAGATTTAAATTAATGGAGGAGAGCTTGTTGCAGGGATATATGCGTCCTGGGTCTGGATATGTGTTATGTACGCCAGTCAGAAAAGACAGAGCAGAGGGTGGACAAATTCTATAATACGAACCGCAGGGACCGGGGGCATTTCCATCGGTACCGATCCGGACTGTTTCATTTCCTTTGATGAGATGCTGTCCAAAAGGGCCCGGCGTAAACCCTGGCATAAGGATTTCAGGGACATTCGGATCATCGGGGCCGAACAGTTTCCAGTTGATCCGAACTTCCTCAGGAAGAAACAAAACTCCCTGAGCTGTTTGGACTCCGGGAGTCTTGTTTAGCCGGGATCACAATCCCTTTCTTACCAACCAGCAGCGGTTTATTTCAGCAGGGTCATCCGCTTGGTCGCCGTAAAACTTCCTGCCCGGACGGAGTAGAAATAGACCCCTCCTGCTTCTTCAGCGGGATTCCAGCGGACGGAGTATTCTCCAGGCTGCAGTGACTGGTCAATGAGCTCTGCGACTTGTTCACCCAGCAGGTTATATACCCGGATGGATATCCGCTGCTGCTGGCTGGTCCTGAACCTGATCTCGGTGGAGTGCCTGAATGGGTTCGGATAGTTTTGTCCGAGGGTGAAGCCCTTGTCGGTGCTGATCTCCTCACCGATGGAAATAACCACCTCCGACATAACGATCGGACAGTTCACTTTGGCCACGCCTTCTGCCAGGATATTGGCCGTGGAGGCGGAGGCCAGATCGCCTACGTTGTCAAAGTCAGCGTTGTCGTAGACGTTTACCCACCAGAGGGGCCAGTAGCCCACGTCTCCCGGCAGGGTGGCGGCAACATTGTGGGTCCTTCCGGTGACCGGATCAGTCACGAATCCCAAGGTGGACCGCCCCCTTCCATGTCAGGGTTGATGTTGAAAGTAACAAAGATGGGGGAGAGCGGCACCATGTCCGATTCGTCGGTCATCAGGGCGCCTCCACGAAGTTGAAGTAATATACCACCGATCCCCTGTACCAGCCCCTGGTCAGGCCGGTATCTCCGTCATTGTAACGCAAACTCGCCGTTGAACCTTCTGATACCACCGGGCAGTTCACCAGCGTGGTAGTTTCCTCAATATCGTATCCGGCATCCATGATTTGGGAAAAGCCGGTCACGGAATTGGCTTCGTAATCCCATGGAACGGTCACCGTGTGCACTTCCCAGAAGTCGTTGTATCCCTCAACTCCGGGAACCACATCGATGATATTCATCTGGCCTGATACAGGGGATACCTCTCCTTCGCGGAACAGTACATAGATGGGTGCCGGGTCCGGTGGGCATCACATCGAAATTGTAGTAGGAGATGTGCTCTCCGTCCGACCGAGCCCTTTGGTGATAAAGGGCTCCATATCGAAATCCACCGGCTCGTTGGGCCCGGGGAATCCGTTCTCCTCGTCCTGATAAACAAGTTCCCTGCTTCAACACTGAAGCGGTCCACCCGAACATAATCAAGAACCACCGGGCAGTTCACACTGGCCACGCCTTCTGCCAGGATATTGGCCGTGGAAGCGGACCCCAGATCGCCTACGCTGTCAAAGTCAGCGTTATCGTACACGTTACCCACCAGAGGGGCGAGTAGCCCACGTCTCCCGGCAGGGTGGCGGCAACATCGCGGGTCCTTCCGGTAGCCGGATCAGTCACGAATCCCGAAGGCGGACCGCCCCCTTCCATGTCAGGGTTGATGTTGAAAGTAACAAAGATGGGGGAGAGCGGCACCATGTCCGATTCGTCGGTCATCAGGGGCGCCTCCACGAAGTTGAAGTAGTAGACCACCATGTCTTTGTACCAGCCGCGTGTGAGTCCGGTGTCCCCACCGCCCCAGCGGTACCTGGCAGTGGATCCCTCGGGGACCACCGGGCAGTTGACAACAGCGGACAGCGCCTCGACAGTGTAACCGGCAGTCATGATTCGGCTGTAGTTCGTGACCGTGTTGGCCACGTAATCAATAGGAACGGTCACTTTATGCACCTGCCAGAAGTCGTTGTAGCCGGTGTCGCCCGGAACCACGTTGATGATGTTCATTTGGCCTGCTACGGCTAATTCCTCTCCTTCTCGGAACAATACATAGATGGGTGCCGGTTCGGTGGGCATCACGTCGAAGTTGTAGTAAGCGATGAGTTCACCGTCCGGACCGAGCCCTTTGGTGATAAAGGGCTCCATGTCGAAATCCACCGGTTCGTTGGACCCGGGAAATCCGTTCTCCTCCGTCCTGACAAACAGGTTCCCGGCTTCCTCACTGAACCGGTCAACGCTCACTGCCTGTGCAGTGTCGGGATCCGTCTGGGCATGCAGGGTTACCGATACTCCGTAAAGGAGCATCGGGATCAGAAGTGTAAAGGTTTCTTTTTTCATAACAATTGTTTTTAATGAACATTGATCGGAGTTCGTTGCATAGGGTCGCGGCGGTATTCCGCACAGTCAAACCTACGTATCAATTGTTATGTAATGGTCACAGAATCATCACAATTCGGTCAAAGTTTGTGAGACAGTATCTCTGAAGATATGAATATGATCTTTTTCCAGTATTTTTTTTATAAGAACTGCGCCAATTACTGTCAAAGACTCTTCCACCTTAACCCTGGCGCCGCCCTCTTCTTTCTGGATCCGCCAACTATGTATCGCTTTTCTTGAAGCTCATCGGAGCAGAGTTCCGATTATCTTCAAGGTCAATCCGACAGTTGTGCGGCCAGGATAAACCAGCCAGGAATTCACCCGTATTTTCTCATAATATATATCAGGGCGATGATCAGGTATATAAGGATAATCCCCTGGAACCAGATTGGTCATTTGCTGGACCGCACTTCCCAGCTCTTTCAATGCGGAACATTATGCAGGATAAAGACCGCTTCAAATTTGGGTCTCGTGATCTTTGTCTCACCGATAGGAATGGTTCCAAGTTCAATTTGTTGCTCGAATCTCCTGTGCTTAATACGCTGAATATCTGTATTTTCAGTGAATTAAACCTGCGGGAAACCAGCTATATTCAAACAAGTTATCAATATTAATTCATTGTACAACAATTAATTGTGGGGTTTCTTGCAGGCACTAATTAACAACTGTTAGCAGGATCACTGCATTTCACAGATTTGTGAATGTTTTGTGATCTTTATTCCTTATTTTTCGCAAAATTAATGATAATGAGCAAGATACTGATCATAGAAGACGATCGAGATATTGCTGATCTCATAGCCATTCACATGGTCGATAACGGTCATGAGGCTTACAAGATCCATGATGGAAGAGACGGTCTCATCATGGCAATGGAAATTGAATACGATTTGATCATTCTGGATCTGAAATTACCGGGCATGGATGGTATAGAGATATGTAAAAAACTGCGTCAGGAGAAGGTCGAAACACCCATCATTATGCTTACCTCGAAATCAGAGGAAATTGATAAAATATTGGGACTGGAATTCGGGGCAGACGACTATATGACCAAACCTTTCAGCATCCGGGAACTGATAGCCAGGGTGAAGTCTGTTCTACGCAGGGGTAAAAGAGAGGTTCAGGGTTCTGTAAAATCGGATCGGATACTGGAGTGCGAGAATTTCTATGTAGATGTATCAAAACGAATCGTCAAAGCCTACAACAAGCAGGTGGAGCTTTCACCCAAGGAGTTTGATATGCTGGTATTGCTGGCCTCCAATCCGGGAAAGACCTATTCCAGGGCGGATCTGCTGAACCAGGTCTGGGGTGTGGATTTCGAGGGATTTGAACACACGGTAAATTCTCACATCAACAGGCTTCGTTCCAAAATTGAGAAGAATATGAATGAACCCGAATTTATTTTAACCACATGGGGGGTTGGTTATAAGTTTAAAGATTCAGAATCATGACAAAAACACATAATAAATCATTCAGCAGACTGTACCGGAGGATATCCTTCCTATTTATCATTGTTCTGTTTTTGTTCGCAGTGATTACCCTTTACATATCGGTACAGGCTGCAAAGAATTATTCATTTGAGGTGAACCAGAAATTGAACCGGGACCTGGCCGTCAATGTGGCAGTGATGATGAAGCCATTCCTGGAAGACGGTGTTATCAATGAAGCTGGTATCCAGGACCTGGTGCATTCATTAATGGTGATCAATCCAAGCATTGAAGTGTACCTGTTGGATGCACAGGGCAAAATACTGAGTTATGTAGCCCCTGAAAAGGTGGTGAAGCTTCATCGGTATCACTGGATCCGGTAAAACAGTTCCTCGATAAATCCCGAAAACATATCATTTACGGTGATGATCCCAGGAACCCCGGAGAAACAAAGATCTTTTCCGCCGCGGAGGTGGTGCAGGGGGAACGGCTGACAGGTTATATTTACATGGTGGCTAGTCAGGAGTATACCACTGCGGCAAACCTGGTTCGAGGAAGTTACATCATGGGGCTTTCCATCCGTTCCATCATCACCATTCTGATTGGATCGGCCCTGGTAGGATTGCTGGCTTTGTGGTTCATCGTTAAGAAATTGAACCGGATCATCAGGGGAATGCAGCAGTTCAGTGAAGGGGACCTGAAAACCCGGATCGGGATAAAAAGCAATGATGACCTGGACCAGATCGCCGATGTTTTTAATTCCATGGCCGATACCATTGAACAGAATATTGAAGAGCTTAAAGGCCTGGAAAACCTGAAAAATGAGTTGATCAGTAATATCTCCCACGACCTTCGCACTCCCATCGCTTCCATACAGGGGTATGCAGAAACACTATTACTGAAGAAGGATACCATTGAACCGGAGGAAAGGTAAAATACCTGGGTGTAATCTATAAAAACTGCGAAAACCTTCAGCAGCTGGTGACCAACCTGTTCGAATTGTCCAAGCTGGAAACCAATCAGGTGATCCTGAAACGGGAACCATTCTCCATTGGTGAACTGGTACACGATGTAGCCAACAAATACAGAATCCTTTCACAGAAGAAAGGGGTGAGCATTAACACCATCGTATCCAAAGATACACCCGTAGTGGAAGCGGATATCCTTCTGATCGACCGTGTACTGCAAAATCTGATTGACAATGCCATCAGGTTCTGCAATGATGGCGATACCATCAATATAGAAATAAATGCCACCTCAGTTGATCAGGTAGCGATCATAATTGCGGATACTGGCGAAGGAATTCCCAAAGGACATATCCCCCATATCTTTGACCGCTACTTTAAAAAAGATGAGGGGGGAGGATCCAGCGGATTGGGCCTGGCCATTGTGAAGCGGATCATTGATCTACATGAATCGTCCATCTATGTTAAAAGTGTGGTTGGCAAGGGAACCAGCTTCCAGTTTTCACTTCCGGTGGCAGAGATTGCCTGATCCAAACCGGGTATATCTTTTTCTCGGATTATTACAGATCTGTCAGAGTTATTATTTGAGGAACCGCTGTGTACCAAACGGTATGCACGGTGTGTGAGGACGGAATATAAAATGGGAGGAAAACTATTTTATTTTCCTCATACTCGATTAGCGGGTGTAGTGTTGCTCACCGCCTGCGGCGATTCGCGAGTTCTGGAGGGGGTGCTAATCAAGTTTGGATTTGTCAGCAGTTTAATGATATTTCATCATTTTGTCTGCATGTATTAGTGCTGAATTCCTTTATTTATCAGGTATTCAGTGAATCACTTGAAGTATTACTTTTTTGTCAGCATTTCGAACAAACCTTTGCTTAAAAATTTGCCATGCCTTATTTGATTGTGAGGATAGGATTATCATGAAGGCGATATCATATATATCGGGATCGATAAGGACGGATCAGTTACAGGGGTTGAGGATATGGATTCCTACATATTAAAAATCAAAGACAGTTTGAAGAATAATATTCACCCTTCCTGTCTGGGATTGTTTGATGTCCGGGTAGAGAAAAGAGGTGAGTAATACCTGATCAAAGTTATTACCGCCGGTGGGCCGGAGAAACCATATTTCAAGAGAAAAAAATATGGCATGACAGAGAAAGGCATTTTTATCAGGGTTGGTAATGCATCTGAACCTCTCTTTGAATGAGAACTTTGTATCGAATTTGGAATTATTGGCAAACTCGGACAAGTTTAATTATATTGCTTACCTGCTTTCAGACAACAATTCTACCTCAATTAAAGTTGCCAACTGCGGCTCTTTATCCAGGATTAATCTTACTGAGAACAATGAATATGGATATGCCTGTTTGATCAGGGCTGCTAAACGGGTTCTGGATAAATTGAATCAGAAGACCCGATTTCGACCAGGATCACCTCGAAAGAAAGGTTCGATAGAAATCTGTGGGATAAGATCGCGCTACGGGAAGCTATCATTAATGCATTGGTGCATGATGATTTCACTGGGGAAGTTTCTCCCAAATTTGAGATTTTTCCTGACAGGATTGAAATCACCTCAGCCGGCGGCTTACCTGAGGGTCTGAGTCAGAAAGAGTTCTTGGGATTCTCAGTGCCAGGAACAAAGAACTTCATAGGCGTCATTCTGGGATTATATTAAAAACTTATCAAATTGAATTAGTGCTTAGTGAATTTAAATCAAATAATTTAATATGAAAGATGTTATCATATATAAGAGTTTTATAGGTACTGTACACTTTGCCTCTGAAGACAGAGTGTTTTAAGGAAAGGTCGAGGGAAGAAATGATTTAATAAGCTTTGAAAGGAAAACTGTAGATGAACTTGAAAGGATTTAAATACATGGTGGATGAGCATATTAAAGATTGCAAAAACAATCACCTTCCTCTGGAATCTGTAGGAAACCTCAATATTCGCTTAGCTCCGGAACTTTATAAAAAGGCAGTCCATAATGCAGCATTAAAGGGCATTTCATTGAATCAATATATAAATGACGCCATTAGAAAAGAATTGCATGCATCTGAGCCTGGTCTGGAAGAAGGTTATACTCAATAAGATTAATGTTTCTCCAGAATTCTGGACCAGTCAGAAATCGAACTTCAAAAGTGAGTGCTTAATCCTAAGTATAGTCGAAGTTTAAAGTGAATTCAGAGAGTACAATACAAATAAAGCCAATTGGTCTTCTCGGAGCAGGATTCTCTTTCTTCTTAATTAGTTCATCCAGGAAAGAGAATATAAGTTCAGGTTCTTATCCTGATTGTTTGAACGCTTCTTGATTTCTTCAATATCAGGTTTCATACTAAGTGTATACAGCAGCATTTCTCTAATTTTTGAGAAAGTGCTTATCAATACTTACCGGAAATGAGAAGGCTCTATCTGCCGCCTGTATCTCTCTGTTCTCAAAATGGAGGTAATCATTTACATCGGCCACATTATATTTTGCCAGCCGGTATAAATACCTGGGGGAATATAGGAAGGATAAAATTCCAACGACCAGTATGATTATGGCGAGCAGGGAAAATAAGATGATTCCAACGAGTCGGATCAGTTTTTTCATATCCCTGTTTTTATTATTCCTTACCTCCTTTGATGAGCAACCAGATTGAGAAAGCCATTTCGCCTACAATACTTGGGATTGCTACTAGTGCCAGGAAAATTGTGGCATAGTCTTCATAATCCGGAAATACAAAATGTGCGGCAGTGTCGACCATGTACATGGCTCCCGCAAGTACCAGAAACATTCCTATTATTCTGGGTTTGCCAATGATTCTTCCCAGCAATATCAGGTGTATCCCAAAGAAAAACAGTCCGATCAACCAGATTATATTAAATATGTCGATCTGATTTAAAATCGCCTGGTTACCTGCCGATGAAAGTGCAATCACAAGTGCAAAAACCGCCACTCCCATAATGGCCGCGTGCATCACCTGAACAAGGTACTAAGTAGCGACAGGAAGTGGTCTTTATACATTTCAAGGAGCGCCCAGGCAACTACCACATCAAAAACAACCGTGATCAAAAATGCCAGTATTCCGAATCTAACCATCATATGATTTTCCTGGATGGTCAGGACCGGATCGTTAACAAGGGATTCAATTACAAAGAAATTTGCGAATATTGCCGCAAAGAAAATAACCAGGTAACTGATACCTGCTATCACAGAAAGACTTCTTTTATTCATTTTAATTCCAGTTTATAATTAGTAATAAAGAGGTGATACCTCTGATGTCAAGCTATTTTGGAAACACATGTAAATAATTATTGTTCAAGTTCTCCAGTTAGTTGTACGAAGCTTGTTTTTCGCTCATGCCCGCCACAGCTTTCGGTAAAGATGGGCAGCTTCGTCATGACCTACAATGGATTTAGACTGAATTACTCCCTTCGCTCGTGATCGCTGAATGAAAATCATTACGACGAAAACCCGAATTCACACATCGCCTTTCTACTTTTCTTTAGTACGGGGGTAAGCAAAATATCGAACATCGATTTGTTGAAGGATTTGGCAGAAGTGCTTGAATTTACTACAAAAATAACAAGGTCATATCTCCATTAAGAATCATTCAATTACACTTTATTGGAGTTTATAATGCATATTAATAGCACTTTATAAGACTTAATTATCATGTAAAGTATCATTTATGCGGATATAAATATGTATATTTTAGTGCATTATAATGGAGATAAAAAGGATATCCGATGAAAAGACATGCTTATAAGGAGCTGATTAATTGGAAAAAAGGCGCTAACAGGAAACCGCTTATCGTTCAAGGCGCAAGGCAGGTTGGCAAAACCTATCTTGTCAAGGAATTTGGTAATAATGAATATAAAGAGTTGCATTATTTCAACTTTGAGCAGGATAGAAATCTTTCTTCCTTATTTAAAGCTTCTCTGGATCCGGAACATATAATTAATTCTCTGGGGCTTTACATTGGAAAAAAGATAGAATCTAAGACAAGTCTTATTTTTTTTGATGAAATACAAGCAGTTCCAGCCGTTTTAACCAGCCTGAAATACTTCCAGGAGGGGAGGTGCAAAATACGATATTATTGCTGCTGGTTCACTGCTTGGAGTAAGTATTGAAAAAGATACCAGTTTCCCGGTAGGTAAGGTTAGTTTTCTTTCTTTATACCCGATGACTTTTTCAGAATACCTTATGGCAGCAGGGCAAGATTTATTTCTTGAAGAACTTAACAGATTAGTGGAGATCAGGCCATTTCCGGAACCGATCCATAACAAAATGATTGATCATCTGAAATTATATCTTTACCTGGGCGGGATGCCTGAAGTGATAAATAGTTATTTAGAAACAGGTGACATTGCCACAGTTAGGTTAATTCAAAAGGATATCCTCAAGGCATACGACAGGGACTTTTCAAAGTACGCTGATAAAAACCAGGCCATAAAGAATTCAGAATTTTGGAATTCGATTCCTAATCAACTTGCAAGAGAAAACAAGAAATTTAAATACAGGAATATAAAAAAGAATGCCAGATCCAGTATGTATGATCAGGCAATTGAATGGCTCAGGAAAGCAGGATTGATCAATATTGCATATAATCTTGAAACCCCAAAATTACCTCTGTCGGCATATGCTGATTTTTCAAAGTTCAAGGTATATCTGCATGATGTAGGTTTACTGGCAGCAAAACTAAATATTACTTCCAATCAGATTGTGTCTCCGAATGAGTTGTTTAAAGGTTTCAATGGTGCGTTTATTGAAAATTTTATCTTACAGGAACTTGTTTCAGCAGGTCATGAGCAGCTCTATTACTGGACGTCAAGAAGTGATGCAGAGGTGGATTTCGTTTTAAATTTTGAAAACAATGTATATCCTTTAGAGGTTAAAAGCGGAACAAGCAGAAATACGAAAAGTCTGCAGAGTTATGCTTCGAAATATGATCCTGCAAAAATTATCCGAATTTCTCCAAGGAATCTGACACAATCCAACAAGTTTATAAATATACCATTATATGCATCTCCCTTGATCGACCGATTGCTTAAGGCATAAGAAACAGAAACCCCCTGAAATCAAGTACTTCAGAGGGTTCTTAGAAGCGGGGTAGTGTTGATCAGCCCTTCGGGCTTCGCGAGTCCAGGATAGAGATGCTTTACTACCAGAAACCCATACTCGCTACGCTCCTATTGGCCTTTTTATTCCCTTCCATTTACAAAAGCAAACTTTTGACACTCAGGAAATAAAAAACCCAGCGAAAATCTTCGCCGGGCTTCTGGTAGTATCGGGGACAGGTGAAATATCGAACTTCAATATTTTAAGGGATTTGACAGAAGTAGTTGATTTTTTGAATGATAATAATAATGAACCTATATTAAATTAATTATCCCCAAACGTTCCTGATAGTGCTGTCTATAAAGACTTTTTGTTTCCTTGTCTAAAAATGATCTGTCAATTAAACTCATTACCCCAGATTGTTCTTCCAAAAAGGGAGTTAGTATTTTAATTACTCTGCTCTCGCCTATTTTAATTGCTTTCCCGAATTCAATGAAATCTTCTTTACAAGGATAGTGATCTGGATTTTGAATCCTGCAATCGGACCAATTCCATTCCTTAAACAGATCATCCTCCAATGCAAAAGGACTCTCTTCACTCACATGGATTCTCGTATTCAACAGATCATAAGCAGGACTCAGTAAATAATCTCCATTGATGGTTTCTAACAGTGAAAAATTCTTTAGATGAGCATCACCATTCGAGAATAAAAAATTAAAGATCACTAATCTAAAATATTTCTCCATTTCAATCTTCCAGGCTCCTACATATTTCCTAATAAGTTCCGCAATACCCTCATAGGAATAATTGTATTTGAAATTCTTTTGTGTATTCTCTTCCGTCTTACCTGCTAACGATGCAAAATCTTCCTTTCCCAGCTTGTGTCCATCGGCAGCAATATCAAATCGCTTTGTAAGATATGCATGTTCATCATTTCTGAAAAATACTAAGCCGTTTTCAGCAGTTTGAATTTGATATATCTGAGCAGCTATTTGCATCGTTAAATGCTCATTTGCTGGTACCATATACGTTCTTTTATAGCCATCGGGTTTTGGTTTAAGTATATAAGTACCCTGTTCCTTTTCTTCTGTTAAACGTAATATGTTTTTTTTCAAAATTACAGAGTATTTTTCCTGTACACCTGAAATAGAAATTCGTTTCTGGTTTTCCATGAATTTCTGCTGATCTTCCTCACCTGCTTTCGGTGCGTTATAAGGCAATATATGGCTCACTTTTTTCCCACTGAACATTCTGCGAAGAAAAAGCGGACTATATTGTGAATATCCCTCTGATAGCAAACCCGGGCAATTCATTATTTCCATAAGATATTAATTATCTATCTGTTTGACAGTAATGGCACCTACTGTATCATATTGCGCTGTTGCCAGCAATAAGCCAAAAAAATCATTTTCATCAATCTTTAATTGTTTTGACTGAAGTGCCCTGTTTGTCCCTTCCGAAAGCATGTTATAGAAAAAGGGAAACAGGTAATTTGAAGTAAATGACAATTTTGTTTTGGGTAAAGTCAGACTTATAGCGGGTTTTGAATTATCATTGAAATATTCCGGGTCGTAGGTAAATGTATAACCATTGTCTGTCTCTGATAAGATTCCTGCCAGGATTTTATTTCTATATACTTCCGCACGTCTCATTAAGTTGGTCTTTTTATTTTAAGATTTATATCCAATCCTAATACCTCAGCAATCTTACGAAGGTTAGCTAAAGTTATATTTCCTTGACCGCTCTCAAAGCGCTTTAAAGTTGCCAGCCCAACTTCAGATAGTCCTGCAAGATATTCCTGGTTAATTCCAAGTACTTCTCTTCTTTCCTTTATAACTTTTATTATTTCTTCATTCGTCATTATTAAATCATTTTGGTATCATATATGATATTATTTTATAAAATTAACTCTTTTTTTAATAAATGCAAGCAAATAGTATCATATATGATCCTAAACTTAGACTATTGATAGTATACTACATTCTCAATCGAAAAATGAATGCTCTCTGAATTGAAGTTTATTGTTTCTTTGGATCCTATTTATCGGTCACTGTACCTGGATTTATCCATTTCCACGCGAGCCACGCAATAGATAAGGTTGTTCCTATTTCGATAATACTACAGAATAAGTAATATTTTGTAGGTACACTTGCAAAAAGAGTAGCTGTTTGAACAAGCGTCATGAGTACTCCGGCACTAATGTTTGCCCACCGATTGGCCTTGTAATTTAATATTCTCGACAGCAGGACCATTGCAATGGGTATTTCCATCAGGATTGCAGCAATTAATAAGAAATTTTCATTCAGTTCCATTCCGTTTACACTTCCTGTCAAATATTGTTTTAACAGGGTTACATCCATGAGACCCATGATGTCGCAATACAGATAATTGAAAATTGCGAATATCCATAGCGTAGAAAGCAATATTTTTCTGTCCATTTTTTAAGTTTCCATTTTCCATATATTTATAAAATTCGTTTATTGTTGATTTCTTAAAGCTAAGCCTCATTTTCTATTTATTTCTTTAAGTCCTTCAATTCTTTGCTTATAGTAATCGCTACCACTTAATTCAAAAGCTTTGTTTACATATTTTATAGCATTGGTAAAGTCACCTTGTGTTTCATAATAATCAGCCATAGAATCAAAGGCATTTGCACTTTCAGGATAATACTCAATGGCAAGTTCAAAGTACATTTTTGCCTTTTCAAGCTGTTCCATATCCATATTCATATAACCTGACATATTTAAAATTTCTTCCGGATAAGGAGGTTCAGAATATCCAAAATGGTCTTTGAGCTTCTTTTCCCTGTATTTTATTATGCTGAGAAGCTCTTCTTTTGGTGTGTCAGGTGAATTGAATTTATCAGTATTTTCCCATTGATACCATTCAAAAAGTGAGATCAACCCATCCATGATTGATGGAAATGGAATGGTGCCGTGTAAGTCTCTGGGATAAAATTTCCATTCAAAAGACAATCCGTTTTTAGCGTTTTGCCTTACCAGGTTTGAAAAGGCAATATTGGAACGGGCAAACAATGTGAATTCCGTTGTATCCTGCATTACATTGTCAATTGTTACCTTCGAGTCCTGCATGTTCAATTGCCCACTTAAAGACATAAACAAAGATTTGTTTTCATATTTATGAGTGCCAAGTACTTCTTCTGCTTCTTTCAATAATTTTTGGTTGTCCCAATCCAAACCGGGGTCAATGGCCAAATAATTGACAAATAAATAGGGTGTTATTAATTAGTGTGTAAATGGTAAACAATCCTCCATAAGAATGCCCAATTAATGTTCTGAAATTGCTAACAGGATATTTCCTTTCTATGAAAGGAATAAGTTCTTTTTCAATGAATTCACTGAAATTTTCAGCTTTGCCATTAATTTCATTATAGGGCATCCCATCTTGGGTTTTTATGGTTGATGTGGTTAAATCTCTTATCCTGTTTTTTTCATTAGAAATGCCAACAAGTACCATTTCGGGAGTAAAACCACCACCATAATAATTTAACACATCGCTAACAGTTGGAAGAAATATTTCTCCGTCCAAAATAAAAGCCACCGGGTATTTTTTCTGATTTTTCTCAGGGCTATAACTGGGAGGTAGTTGTATATAAATCTTTCTTGACTCGTTCAGAATTTGGGAATAAAGACTGTCAATAACTCCTACTTCTTGCAAAAACTGTTGGTTTTGATTTTCCTGGGCATTTCCAAACAGCTGAATGAGAATGATGAGTCCAAAAGTCAGTATTATTCTTAATCTGTGTTTCATTTTGTCGTTTCTGTCATTTTTAATATAACTGAGGTTTGCTTTTACTATTTTCATTTCTATTATTTTTATAGATAGTTACGGGCTATTTTGCATTCTCAGTATTTTTACAATACGGTTATATACAATTTCTGCTAAATTCCAGTCATATCCATCAAAGTTGGTTGTATTATTGAATTGAATAACAACCGTGTCCATGTCTTTGTAGTATTTGGCAATACTCTGATAGCCAACAAGCAGACCTGTATGTTCGTATACGTAAATGGAGGAATAGATTTCCTGTTCACCTTCATTAAATACAGAACCATCGTTTAATGCCCGCAAGAATATACCCACATCCTCTGCTGTAGCTAGCATTAAGCCTGTGTTTTCATACTTAAAATCTTCATCAACGCCAACATAATAGCCACTCATCACATCGTCTATATCCACTTCACCAAGCGAGCCGAAAGTGTTTTTCAGCCCAAGTGGGTTCAAAATTTCCTCCTTGATATATTGCTGGTGGGGATAGCCCAACGTTTTATCAATGAGGTCCTCAATCAACATATAATTGGTATTTGAATAACCATAATCTTCACCTGGTTTAAAGTCAGCTGGTAAATCCAGTGCGTAATCAAGTGTTTCTTGTCTGCTTTTTGGAGGTTTTTTCCAATAATCAGGATGGTCTACAAAATTGGGAATGCCACTCCGATGTTGCAGCATCATTCTCAAGGTTATTTTGTCTGAATATTCAATTCTTCCCGCAAGTTCCGGAAAGTATTCAGCGAGTGTTTCATCCAAAGACAAACGCCCTGCTTTTACTAATTTTGCGGTAGCAACAGCGACATATAGCTTGGTAATACTGGCAATCTTGAATAAGGCTTGCGGGTAGGCAGGTATTTTATTTTTTCGGTCGTGCCAGCCTGCGGCATAAAACTCCGGTGGCTTCCCAGCTTGGTCCACGTAAACAATCATACCATCAAATCCATAATCAATTGCTTCATTCAGTTGTTCCTGTACCGTATCGGGGAGTGGCAAAATCCAGGCCTTTACCAATATCCATGGTACAAAGTACAAGGAGCTTATGCTTGCAACAATAAATACTATTCTGAGTATTCGTTTTGTTTGTTTATTCATCATAATGTCGGATTTATTCAGGATGATGTACTATTTTAAAATTGCACGCTGCTGCTGTAATTTTGTTTCAAGTATACAAATAATGCTAATTACCAGGTTGTTAAAGTTCATCAATCAAGTTGTGTCCACAATCCATGTCGATAGGTCCAAGTACATTGAATGATACGTACGATTAAATAAATGATTAAAAAATCAATTTCATCAAGATTTCATTGTCCTCTATGCATGGCTTCTTTCATTTCAAGATTTTCAGTAGTTCCATACTTTGATAATTCTAATGCTTTAATTTTCTTCAGGTTTTTAATGGTTATATGCTAATACGAAGATGATACATCAGAAGGGAGCAGCCGTACTGAATTGAAAGAAGGAAGCCGGGAGGTCTAAATCCGGATTTTGAAATCACTTTTTAGTGTAGGAAAGCATTTAGGCGAACCTGCCTTTTAAACAATACTCTACAGTTATAGTTCAATGTATCATCTTTATTCTTATTTAGATAGGTTTTCCATTCAGCAATTTAATTTTGAATGGGTTGATAAAAGAATAATCCTTTCGTTTTGTTCGATACTCGTCATCCGGGAGTTCAAGGATTATTTCAATCCCAGGATGCAAACCCGTTGAAGGTAATCAGGGAGAATTACTCGCTTTTTATGTAATTCAAATGTAATTTGCTCTACCTGCTCTTTCAAGCTACTTTGGAGGGTATCCATAAAGCGATACACCCGGCTAACATCAATCGATACGCCTTTGTAACGCTCCAGATAATCCACTGTCTTAAGCTTGCTGCCTGGTGCAATTAAGCGGGTGATCACCAGGTGGCGGAACAGTTCTTATTTTATCTCCCCAAATCCAATATCATCAAAGATCTTCCCAAACACCTTCTCAGGACCATCTACCTGCACCTGGCTGGTCTTGACCTTCCGGAGATGCTGAACAAACTCTCTTGTGCTTGCACTCCGAAAATCAATGCTCGTTTGTCCAATCAAGGTTGGGATGATCGCGTAGGCTTTCTTGAGCAAATAGGCAATCTCATCTTTATCCGATGATGATCCAACTGTCTTGGCTACGCGATAGCTTCCACTACTCTCTTCGATAATCTGGATGCTACCCGTGCCACTCTTGTTCTTTTTCTCCCGGACAAACACCTATGCAAGATAGCGGGACACCCTAAATTAACAAAATTGAAGACTTACAATATTGATAATCTGATAGTTGAAAATTTAGTCCAAGAGGGGTGACGAAAACAGGAGAATGAAAAGGAGTCTGTTTTAGTAGCGGAGACAGTCAACTTGGACAAAACGCCGGACAAGGGCTTGGAGCCAACGCGTTGAAAAACACAGCGAATTACGCCTGTCGTTGGAATTACTGTCTAGAAGTTCACAGTTTGAAACACTATCCAAATATCAATGTCTCAACTGAGAGCATTCTGGTTGATATTCTATTCCGCATTCGAGATAACCAGTAAAAGATCTCCTCTGGCAGGGACCGGAAAGGGTTCTCCGGCCTTAAAGACATTTTCTGTTTGATAATCACCGATATGAGGTGCTGTGTATGTGACCGACAATGGATCAAGTCCCAGTCGTTCCCAATCAATATTTAACCGGACTTCCACACTCCTGTCAAGCCAGTTCCCTATTACAGCCAATACTTTCCCCTGCTTCATGTAAGCAGTAACATATACATCTTCTTGATCGGTAGTGATTACGGGATCCTCCTCCCAGAAACCAAGCATTTCCGAACCTGATATTCCAAAGGAGTCCCAGAATTCCCACATGGGAAAAAAGCCGCGGGGTGTCATCCCGAACAGCATGCCCCTGCGCATATTGTCTGTCATATGCAGAAGCATATCATTCCCTATACCCATCGGCATGCCGCTGATTTCCACAAACCAGTAATCGGCTGGCATAATACTGTAATTGAATCCTTCTCCAAACCAGGTCTTATCGACATAAGGAAAGAATTCAGCATATTGGTTTACCGGCCCTTTTGAAAAGCCGGTATTGGAGTGAAGATCGATCATGCAGCCGGGTTTGTTCATATCAATGATGCGGCGCATCCTTTTCAATATATGCCTGTCGAAGGCAACATCATCAAGGTATAAACCGTCAATATCCATGTTTTTTATCAGCCAGGCCAGTCCCTCAACATAATAATTGTACCACCTCGATTGGGTACTGGTCAAGATTGCAGCATCAGCCCGGCCGTCTCCCAGGTAATTGTACCACTGGACTTTGTAGTTCTTTACCAGATGTTCCTGCAGCCAGGCATATCCTCCTCCGGCCCCATCGGCCAGTATCTCAAGATCCAGACTGCGAAGGGCCATAGTTCCGGAAGACGGGTAGTCAGTTCACGTACAGTATAATAGAACTTTACCTTCCATCCGGGAATGCCATTGTTCGATAAAATCACTCATTTTGTCCGGCACCAGAAAGGGGTAATTGATATAAGGATTATACGGGGTGGCATGGTGCACATTCATGATATTGCCCCCATTCGCAAGGACCTCTCTGGTCGGCTCTGTATGGTGAAAATATCTGTTGGAAAACTGCCCTTTAAAATCATAGGTTTTTACAGGTGTGATCATCAGCGCAAATTCATAGCTGACCGATTCACCGCCCTTCATCCTGCGGAATCCGCTGAATGCCGATGCCGTTACCGTACTGTCCGGAGCATGTATCCAGTACCCTCCGTTCCATGCATTTTCCCAGGAACTTGGGGGAGAGGGTTTATACAGGAACAACATAGGACCATTGTATTCCCCACCCCGTAATTCACAGTGGATCCCCCCCGAGGCCGATCCGATCCAGAAACTGTCTTCCGATTCTATCCACCGCGATAAATGCTCTTTAGGAGTACGTCCCCCCTGACGGCCCATCCCTATCATATAGGTGGCATATTGCTGCTTAACGGGAAGTTCTATGCGGATATCCTGGATGTTGATATTTTTTTTCGATGTCACTGTGTATTGATATCCAATCCTTCCGTCGTATTCCATTTCTCCCAGGCAAACGACCTTCAACATCTCGTTTTCCGTCGTACTTTCCCGGGTTTACCCGGCCTTCCTTTTTTTCTTTGAAGACAAAATCAGCCCTTGGAAAAATCACCCTGTGGTTTTCCGATTCAATAACAAAATTAACGGGGGTGGATAATAATGCATTTCCCTGTGAATTGATCTGTTCCGGCACTCCAAGGTCATTCAGCTGAATGGATCTGCCAAGGCAGGATATTTTCCTTCCGGCAACTTCAAGTGGGGTATACGGATGCACTGGAATATCGTCGAGACCCAGGGTGGAATTCAGCCACCGGAGCCGTGAATGCCTCCAGGGCTCACCGTCGCCTCTGTCTGCCAGGTATTGATCACTTACGACAAGCTGGATTTTTACCCGTTTTTCTTCACTGTTCTCCGGAATAATATCAATATGCCCCTTATAGGTACCCGGAACCACTTCTCCCGGAATTTCGATCCCCACCCACATGGCCTGGATCTTCCCCTGGTCAACGTTGACAACCCTGGTAAAAGCTCTTCCCCAGCTGTCTGTCCCATTCGTATTGAAACAGGTTAAGGCCTCCGCGGGAATGCTATTTCCCTGTCCATCGTGCAAATCAGAATAACCCAGCTTAATATTAATGATGCTTTTCTGGGAGGCAAATATGCCTATCTGCAAGACATAATATTCGTTCCTTTGTGCCGTTCCGTGAAACTCACCTGCAGGTTCACCTGCTATCCACCTGAATGGCAATGCATCCTTCATCCGGATCGGATAACTCCTGTCCTCCGGAAAAACAAGGTACCCATCCTTGAAATTTTTCTTATATTCCTCAACCTCGCCGCGTGTCGCTGCAACCTCCATCGGATAAAAACTATCGAAAGAACTCCGGGATTGAATCTCTTTAATTTCAGCTTTCCCAACCCCCTTGAAACGACCTTTCTTATCTGTTAAATGATGTTTTTGAACCCAGAGCTCATCTGGGGCCATTTCGAGTAACAGATACTTGCCTGCAAAAGGAGTCCTTTTTTCCGGCGTGTAGGGCAAATAATAAAAATAGTAGGTCCCAGGGTGAAGCACAGGACCGGCAACCAGGTCACATTGTTCATCGTCTAACCTGACCCGGTAAACATTCTTCAGGGTATCACCGGTGCCGGCATGGATAATCAGCATGCGGTTTTTTTCCGGTGACAAATCATGCCGTCTCCATAAAAATTTAATATGGACCGCATCGGTAGGTTGATCAATTACGATAACCGCACGGTGATTCCCAAAACTCTCCTCCCATGGAACCTCTGGTACCGTATAGGGAATCTCGCTGACCTGGGAGGATGCTGTGAAAAATAAAAAATCAGCAAGCAGGAATAACAGCAATTTCTTCATACAATATATTTTTTTAAAGGACTGAAGGCAAAAAGCGAAAAGAGCAAGAAAGTTAACTCAATCAGGTCTAAATTTCAATGCCTGTTGCAGGTTTTTATTTGCAGGTGTGTTCTTCATCTGTTTTGAAATAATTATAATTCATTAACTAAATTACCGCACCTATCACCGCACCTAAAACAAAAAAGCCCTTTCAATTATCTCAATCACAAGGGCTTCCTTTCACTTGTAGTAGCGGGGGCAGTGTTGCTCAGCCCTTCGAGCTTCGCGAGTACCATTTTTGGGTTGCTTTACTACCAGCAACCCATACTCGCTCCGCTCGTATTGGACTTTTTATTCCCATTCGCTTATAAGAACAAGTTCTTGACTCTCTGGAAATAAAAAACCCGGTGCGATTTCGCAACGGGTTTCTGGTAGTAGCGGGGACTATTGAAATATCTAACTTCGATTTATTGAGGGATTTGGAAGGAGTTATTATATTTCTTGACTTTATATAAAATACTTTATACCTTTGGGTATAATACTATATGGTATAATATTAATTGGTATTAAAATGAATTCACCATTTAAATACGGGAAAATCGTAACAGGACAAAGTTTCATAAACAGAACAGAGGACATAAAGAGAATTCGGAATAACATATCGGCTGGAATCAATACCGTACTGATATCGCCCAGACGATGGGGAAAGTCATCACTAATTAAACAGATTGCAAGCCTGAATAGTGATAAGAATCTCAGGTTTGCATTTATTGATTTCTTCAATATACGAACTGAGCAAGAATTTCTGGAGAAATATTCAAGGGAGATCATTAAGTGTAGTATAAGTAAAAAGGAAGAACTGATAAAGTCTGGAAGAGATCTCTTTCAAAAAATAACCCCTTCCTTTTCGTTTGGAGCAGATCCGATAAATGATTTTTCTGTAAGTTTTTCATGGAATGAAGCACAAAAAACCAAAGATGAAATAATTAATCTACCGGAAGTCATAGCCAAAAAGAAAAAAATTAAAATAGTAGTATGCATAGATGAATTTCAAAATATTTCCAGGTTTGATGACCATATTGCTTTCGAACAGGAACTACGGTCATATTGGCAACATCACGAAAGCAGCACTTATTGCATTTATGGGAGCAGAAAGCATATGATGCTGGAACTTTTTAAAAATGAATCAAGAGCATTTTATAGATTTGGAGACCTTTTTATCATGGATAAAATTCCTGAGAATCACTGGGTGGACTTCATTACGAAAAGTTTTAGAAAAACCGGAAAGTTTATAAGTGAAGAGCAAGTCAGGCTGTTGATTCAAATGACTAATAACCATCCTGATTACCTTCAGCAGCTATGTCATAATACCTGGAACGGTACAATTTCAGAAACAACAAATCAAATTATCCATGAAGCGATGAGTCTGGTTATCAATTCAAACAGACTTTACTATCAGGATATTTGTGATGCACTTAGTAACACACAACTTAACCTGATTTACGCAATTCTTGCCGGTGAAACAAAGCTGACCGCTTCGGAAACTATGCAAAAATACAAATTAGGAACTCCTAGAAACGTATCAAAAAATAAGTCAGTCCTACAAGAGAAAGACATCGTGGAAATCCACGGAAAATCGATTCTTTTCAACGATCCTGTATTTGAATACTGGTTACGACAAGTAACTCAATAAAAAAACCCTCCGAACGAAAGTTCGGAAGGCTTTTCCTTAGTAGCGGGGGTAGTGTTGATCTCCGCCTTTGGAGGATCGCGAGTCCATTTTTGGGTGCTTTACTAACGAAAGTCTTGGTTCACTATATAGTCAAAGTGTCAACGGAAAGATTTCAAATAAGTAAAAAATTAATTCTTTCAGGCCATTAATTTGTATTTTAGATAGCGTTAAAAAATACACCTTTTGCATAAAATCAATATCCCCATAAACCATGAAAAATTTCATCCTTACATTCCTAGTTTGCTTGCTTTTACCAAATACTATTACTCAAATTTCTGCTCAAACCACTGATACAATTTCTTTAACACTACAGGTAGGGGAATTCTATTCTTCCTATACTGGTGCGGGGAGTTGCCTTGCTTCAGGGAGTTATGATGTATCCCAATCCTTTCCCACTGGCATTGTTTATACTACTGATGAAGTTTATGAGAGTGATAATGGTTTTATCAGAGTAAACTATACGATTGATATTGCCGCTGATCTTAATCCTGGAAGTTATGAGGGAGAAGTGACCTACACAATTTATAGAGGAACTTCTGTCTGCAGTGAACGACGGAAACTTTTTTATTTAGAGATAATAGCAGCAGAAAATCCAATTGTTGATTTTACGGCTGAAACAACCAGGTTAATTAAAGGAGGGACAGTACATTTTACCAACAATACACAGAATCCTGTAAGTAGTTGGTTCTGGAATTTTGGTGATGGGCACACATCCATAGAATTTGAGCCTTCTCATACATATGACAGCCTTGGCATCTTTAATGTGCAATTAGTAGCGGAAGGACCCGGAGGTAATGATACTCTGATACGCCAAAACTATATCCAGGTAGTGGAAGAGGGATCAGCTGGCACTTTAATCTGGAGTTACGAAGCAGATGATGAGATTATTCATACTCCAGCAATAGGAGAAGATGGTACCATCTATTTTAGTTGTCAGGATGGATATTTATATGCTCTTAATTCAGATGGTTCTTTCAAATGGAAAACATTACTCGGATGGTATAGCACTTTTTCTCCAACGATTGGTAATGATGGGACAATTTTTGCGTGCTTTAAAGCATCCGGAAAATTATTCGCACTCGATACGGAGGGTAATATCAAGTGGGAATATGACATCGAACAGGCTATTCACTCCGCACCAGCTATTGCACCAGATAATTCAATCAATTTTATAAGTGAAGTGGGGACATTCTACTCTATTTCGCCAGATGGTACTGAGAATTGGATTACCCATACTGATTCCGTTTACTTTGATGAGGCATTCATAGCAATTGATGGATCGGGTAAGATTTATCTTGGAAAGGCAAACACCGTATATTGTATCTCGATTAATGGCACTATTCTGTGGAAATGGACTGATGAAAGCTTTGGATTCCCAAGGATTTATGGATTATCCATTAATTCTGAAGGTAGCTTACTTGTTTCCATTCCTGGAACAATATATTTTATTAAAGATGGGGTTACAAAATATATTGCCAAAACTGATATCGATTACGCTGGACCGGCAGTGGTAAGTAGCGAAAACAACTGCTATTTAGGATCAAGGGCAAGACCTTCCCTGTCTTCCTATGATAAGAATGGCAACCAACTCTGGCTTTTGAAGTTTTATTCCAATAGTTTTGATTTTTATGATGTTTTTTGTCCTGTAGTTGGTGAGGGGGATATTATTTATGCGCTAAACCAAAATGATACTTTATATTCAGTTGATGTTTCAGGAAATATAATATGGACACTTAAAATGCCTAATTATATTGGGAACGGTTATTCATCTAATCCAAGTCTTCTAATCAATGACAGTCAATTGATCATCGCAGGTGATAGTCGCCATATTTACTCTGTTCAATGCCAAAGCGAAGGATTAGCAAACACGTCCTGGCCTGCTGAATCACAAAACTTACGTAATACAAAATCTCAACTAAATCCTTCCCCTGTAATTGTATATCCTAAAAACGGTTCCAATAATATTCCAGTGGACACACATATTCAATGGGCACAAATATTTAATGCCGATTCCTTCCAATTTGAATTGGATACATCTTCAACGTTTATGAGTGAAATGTTAAAGAGTGTTGTTCAAGCGGATACAATGGTAATGACAAACGACTTGTTGAATAATACTAAATATTTTGTTCGGGTTAGAGCATATAGACATGGTGACACCTTAAACTGGAGTATACATCATTCATTTAAAACTGCCCCTGATTATCCTGATAAAACTATATTGACTCTACCTGCGGAAAACAGTTCAGTTTCAATGGGAGATATTACGCTTTCTTGGAATCCAATGGATACAGTTTATACAGACCTGATTACAAACGGTGGTAATGAATATCCACTCATGCTTCTTAGTAGATTTCCATATTGGAAATCAAAATGGGACGACTGGGAACAATACTCTCCGGGCTTGGCAGGTCAATTTGCCTTTAGAGATATTCAAGGTAACGATCCATTAATTCAAAATATTGAAATATCTTCTTTTGATCGTGAAAATAATCCTTACTTGTTAGCAGAAGGCTATAGTAAGGGAGTAGAAGGTTATAATTATCACATTACTATTACCTTCTTTGGAACATCAAGTGATAGTAGTCTTAAGGATTCATTATATACTTTTACATATACCTCGGATGACTGGGAAAAGTTCTCCATCTTAGTGACAGTTCCAGAAGGATCAGAACGACTAGGATATTCATTTAATCGATCAGTATCCTATTATGGGGATGAACCTTTTCTTTTTGATGGTATATCTCTATACACAGTACCAGAATACTATGAAGTTCTTGTTGCGAATGATTATAATTTCAATACAATTGTAGCTAATGATACAGTAATTGGGATAGATTCTCTGGTTCTTAATATTCAAGATAATAATAATGAATATTACTGGAAAGTACGAACCATAAATGTAAGTGGCGTTGGACCGTGGTCTGATGTTTGGAGATTTTCTTATAGGAAACCAACAGCTATTAAAGAGATTAGCGATGATGAATTGTGGTTAAAGAACTATCCAAATCCGTTTTCTGAACAAACCAATATTACCTTTATTATTCAAGAGCCTCAGAACATTAAGTTGTCTATATATAATTCTTTTGGTGAACTTATAGAAACATTAGTGGATGAATACAGGATTTCAGGGAGCCATTGCATTACCTGGGATGCTGGCATTCATAGTCCGGGTGTATATTTTTACCGGATTGAAACAGAAGAAATGGTTGCAACAAAAACATTGATATTATTCTAGATAAATCACTGTGAGAGTAAATCGAAGAATTGTTTCAGTAATGTTACAGTAGTGGGTAAAAGAAATAGGCGCAAACCCTTATGAATACTGGGTAATGCGCCTATTCGTAGTAGCGGGGGTAGTGTTGCTCACCGCCTGCGGCGGATCGCGAGTGCCATTTGGGGGTGCTTTACTAAGAAAGCCTATGTTCGCTTCGCTCACAACGTGCTTTTTTATTGTTGCCCTTATGAAAGCAAGCTTTCAACGTGCACCAATAAAAAAGCCCGGATCTTCGATCCAGGCTTTCTTTAGTAGCGGGGGTAGGACTTGAACCTACGACCTTTGGGTTATGAGCCCAACGAGCTACCAACTGCTCCACCCCGCAATATATCTTTGGTATTCATTATCTGTTTAGAACGTGCTAATTGCTTTAGCGGTTGCAAATATAGTGGTTTTGCGGCGAAAATCAAAATTAATATTCTCTTCAGACAGAATGTGCCGGCTTAATTGGACAATAGAGTCATCAGCTCCTGGTAACGGGTATCCAGGGGATAGTTCCCGACCAGCTTTTGAGCATAGGTCAAAGCTTCCGCATAATTACCATTTTCCATGGAAATAGTGGCCAGGCTGTAAAGAATGTTCCTGTCGTAAGGATGTTTTTCCAGCGCACTTCGCAGGAACGAAAGAGCCTCCATTGGGTTACCCCGGGAATTCAGACCGATGGCATAAACATAGCTGAACTGGGGATCCTTCGGGTCCTGGAACGCTGCATTTTTCAGATAGATCAGTGCTTCATCCTGCTTCCCCTGCCTCACTTTCAATAGTCCCAATGCGTAGTTGACAGGGGCAAGATCGGGATAACGCTCCAGGGCACTCTTCAATACCTCTTCACCCTCATCATCGCGGTCTAACCTGCGGTAGAGGTCTGCCAGGTTGATGTAGGGTCCCACCAGTCCAGGCTCCAGTTCAATGGCCTCTTTAAATGATGCCTCTGCCTTCTCATAATTTCCGGTATTCAGGTAGAGGTTGCCAAAATTGAGGAAGGTGGAGGGGTGGTCGGCATTGATCATCAGGGAAGCATTGTACTCTTTTAAAACCGTATTCAGGAGCTCCAGTGATCCTGCCGGGACCATCTCCCGGGGAACAGCGGTAAGGGAGTTTGCTGCCATCAGCCTGACCAGTTTTATACTGTCCCTGAGCCTCGGAACGGCAAGGTTCCTGATAAACCCGGGTTCGCCGGATTCAGCCACCGTCAAAGTGGCATACCTGATCAGCGGGTCGGGATCATTGATCAGCAGACTGAGCAGTTGGGTGGTGGCGGGACTGCTGTATCCTCCCAGTAACGAGATGGCATTTGCCCTGATCATTGGAGGTAGCTGGCGATCGCCGGCAAGGCGGAGCAATCCTTCCTCGGCCTCAGGGTAGCGCTGTCGGCCAGCCCAGAAAATTTCCCCATAATGTTGCCTGTCCAGCAGGTCCTGACCGTACCACTTCCTGAGATAGTCGGTTGCCCATTGGGTCGATTTGTCGGGGTGGCACTGGTTGCAGGCGTTGGGAGTTCCCAGCTTATCGGAAAGGTCGGGTCGCGGAACACGGATGCTGTGGTCACGGCGGGGATCAACCACCATGTAAGTGCGTTCATGCATGTGGCATTCGGTACAACTTGCCCCCTCTTTGGTTGGATCATGGAAATGGTGTTTGCGGGTTCCGTACTCACTTGCCATGTGACACCGGAAGCAGAGGGTATTTCCCAGGGCATAGGGTTTTATGCTGTGGGGTTCGTGACAATCCTTACAAACCACACCGGCTTTGTACATCTTGCTTTGCAAAAAAGATGCATACACATAAACCTCATCCTGGATCTGGCCGTCGGCAAAATAAAGATCCTCTTCCAGCAGCGATGGCCAGTGGGTATCCAGAAGGGACCCACCGTGATCGTAATCTTCAGTGGCCACAGCCCGCCGGGAATGACACCTGGAACACATTTGAACCAGTTCATCCGACTGTCTCGGAACTGATCTGCGGGCGGTTACTGAATCGGGATCAAAGATCCAGGTGGCCTGATCCGTATCCTTCAGCCTGACCACCAGTCCCATATCGGGGGATATGTCCGGACTGCTTCCGTTTTGAACCTTTCGGGCCCACTGGATATGATCTGAACCCGGTCCGTGGCAAGCCTCACAGGATACATCGATCTCCGACCAGGTGGTATGGTAAGCCTTCTCATTGTAAACGTAATTTTTTCGAAGGTTAGTAGAGTGACACTCTGCACACATGTAGTTCCAGTTCTGGGTTATCCGGGTCCAGTATAGCACATCACCCGGGGGTATCCGTTCCGACTGATAGATATGGAACCACCTCTGACCGCCCTTTGAAGCGGGACGTGTATCCCAGCATATTGGAAGGCACTGGTACCTGCCGCCGGGGAATTCGATCAGGTATTGCTGGAGCGGCCTGACCCCGAATACATAGGAAACCTGGTAGTCTTCCATGGTTCCGTCCGGTCCTTCAGTGTGGACCATGTATTTACCCTCCTCCTTAAAAAACCTGGAGGTGATTCCGAAATGAGTGATAGGATATATTGTTGAAATCGCCCAGCACCGTCTCCTCAATTGCGGTGTCCATGGCCATGTCATGATCCGATCCCCGGAATAGATTGTACTCTTTTTCGTGGCACTCCCTGCAGTTTTCGCGACCCACATATTCGGCAGCTGGTTTCGGAGTGCCTGAATTTTTCCGGTCACCCGTCCCTGAATCATCACGTTTACAGTTTATTAATGTCAGAAGGGACAGGGCAATTAAAAAAAACGTCAATGTTACCTTTGGAACAACTCCGCTTCTCATGGCTAAATAACTCGAAATGATATAATTTCAAATGTATATAAATTAGAGAATTCACTGGTTTGGAGTGTCCTATTCAAAAAGAATCTATATAATTTTAAGACCTGATGATGAGACGCAGGCAGTTTTTACAAAAATCGGCTCTGGCTCTTGCTGCGGCAACCGGGGTAGTAGCAGCAATAAGCTATCTTCGCCAGTTCTTTCCACGGATCGCCGGTGAGAAGAGGCGAATCACCCTGGGTGAACCGTCACGCTTTCCTGTGGATACATTTACCTATCTTGAACAGCACAACCTGTTTGTATACAGGGACCACGAGGGGCTCAGGGCGGTTTCCTCCATTTGCACCCACCTGGGCTGTACCCTCCGGAGAACCACCGATGGTTTTGAGTGTCCATGTCACGGTTCACAATACAACACAGACGGGGAGGTACTCTCCGGACCTGCACCACGCAACCTCTCCTGGTTCAGGGTGAATAAGAGCCATGACGGGAAGGTGGTTATTGATCCCGGTGAGACGGTGGCGGCTGATGAGAAGTTTCTAACCTCCTGATGATGACTGTGGAAGAAAACCTTATAGAGCAGTTCGAACTGAAGCCTGCCGGGGAGCAGGACCGGAAGAGGCGGGTTGGGATCATCTCCCGAAACTTTTTCCTGCACATTCATGCCACGCGGGTTCATATTCATTCCCTGAAACCCACCTTTACTTTCGGACTGGGAATCATTCTCGGATTTCTTTTCCTGATTATGGTTTTCACAGGGTTGATCCTGATCTTCTATTACACCCCTTCGGTGGAGACAGCCTACCGCTCGGTAAAGGATATTGTATATGTGGTGCCGGGAGGACGGATTATCCGTAATATGCACCGCTGGGCCTCCCAGGGGATGGTGATAGTGGTCTTCCTGCACCTGCTCAGGGTGTTTTATACGGGTTCATACCTGGGCAACCGTTCGTTAAACTGGGTCATCGGTGTGGTAATGCTGGTCATTGTCCTTCTCAGTAATTTCAGCGGGTACCTGCTGCCATGGGACCAGCTCGCCTACTGGGCGGTAACCATCGGTTCAAACATTGCTGCTTCAGCGAGAGAACTGACCGACCTTGCAGGGATTACATCGTTTTTTGATCCGGGAGGGTTCCTGAAGAAGATGCTCATCGGGGGGGAGATTGTTGGTCAGCCGGCCCTCTCGAGGTTTTTTGCACTGCATGTGATCCTGCTGCCTCTCTCCATGATCGTGTTGATGGCCATCCATTTCTGGCGGATCCGAAAAGATGGCGGGTTGAGCAGACCGGTGCGTTACCTGCAGGAGAGTGGTACGGAAAACAGGTGGCTGTCATGGCCGGTGGTGATGTGGACCGAGCTGGCGATTCTCCTGGGTGTGGTGGCAGTTATCCTGCTGGTGTCCATCTTTGCTGATGCACCCCTGCTTGAACAGGCCAATCCTGCCCACCCCGAAAACCCTGCTAAATCGCCATGGTACTTTTTAGGAATCCAGGAACTTGTATCCTACTCGGCCTTTGCAGGGGGAATGCTGGTACCCGTGCTCTACCTGGTTTTTCTCTTCTCAATTCCCTATAAGGAGAGGGAGGATGGTTATGTCGGAGAGTGGTTTTCCGGGAAAAAGGGATTGAAACTGGTGTTATTTTCGGCAGGGGGTTCACTTCTTGCGGTGGTGATGCAGCTTTTTGTGATGATCCGGTATGGATGGCTGAGAGACTGGATTCCGGGGATCTCACAATGGTTCGTCTTGCTGATCAACCCGGCAACCATCACCACTGTATTGTTCATTTCAGCCGCCGAAATGGTGCGTAGAAGACTAAAATCAACCAGGATGGCGGCTCTTGTACTGTTCACCTGCTCTTTTGTTGCCCTTGTGATATTCACCCTGGTGGGGAACTGGTTCAGAGGACCCAACTGGGAATTTTTCTGGTCGGCTTCCCAGTGGCCTTTACAATAGGAAGCGATGGACGAGAAGAGATATACATACAGGGTTATATGGGGGGTGATGCTCCTCTCAGCCCTGCTCATGCTTTTGTTGACCGGTGCCTGGATCCATGAAGGGATCGGAAAGGAGTGGAGAAAGGTTCAGCGGGATTACAGGGCCCTTGTCAGTGAGGATGAGAATTTCGAAACGGGTATACTCCAGGTGGAACTGCCGCAGTTTAACCGTGTCGATCGCTGTATCTCCTGTCATTCAGGCATTGAAGATTCAAGAATGGGGGAGGCCCTTCAGCCCCATGCCTCTCACCCCGGACCATTCCTGGATGACCATCCGGTGAAGGAGTATGGTTGTACCATTTGTCATGGCGGACAGGGCAGTGCTCTCTCCAGGGAGGATGCCTTTGGCCGGTTGCCTTCCACTCACTGGCCCTCACCTCTCCTCGAACAACCCTATATCCAGGCATCCTGCGGAAAATGCCACCTTACCATCTTTGATGTTAAAGGGAGAGAGGCAGACGGAGAAATGGAGGGGATGGAGGTATTTATCAGGGGAAAATTTCTTTTTTCACAGGAGGGTTGCCTTGGATGCCACAAGGCACGCAATGTGGGTGGAATCCTGGGTCCCGATCTGACCCGCCAGGGCGAAAAAACCAGGCACGAATACAGCTTTCAGAATATATCCGGTGAACAGACGGTTTCCCGGTGGCTGAAGGAACACTTCAAGGATCCCGAAATGGTCTCTCCCGGTTCCAGGATGCTTCAGATTCAACTGGAAGAGGAAGATTTAGAGGCTCTGGCTGTATTTGTGATGGGTCTCTCCAAGCCCGATATACCCTTTGACTACTTCACAATCCCGACCCTCAACGAGTTTAAAGGGATCCGGGATACCCTGGACGGAGCCACAGGCTTTGCCTACATGTGTTCGGCATGCCATGGAAAACAGGGCGAAGGGAAAGGTTACAAAGAGTATGATACGGGGATTCCATCACTGGGAGGAGTCGATTTTCTAAGGGTGGCTTCGGAGGATTTTATCCGTTTTACCATGGAGAAGGGAAGAAGCCTGCGGCAGATGGGTAGCTGGACCGGTTCCATCTCCGGGATAAGGGAGAGGGAGCTGGATCATATGGCTGCGTTTGTAAAAAACAGGGGTGGTACGGAGCTGCCCTCCGGAGGGTTGGATTACAATGGCAGTATTGCTGAGGGGAGCCTTCTTTTTGAACAGAAATGCAAAGCATGTCACGGTGAGAACGGTTCGGGAGATGTGGCTGTAGCCCTTCATCAGCAAGGATTTCTCTCCAGGGCTGATGACCAGTTCATTGTGGAAACCATTCTTCGGGGAAGAGGTAATACTGCCATGCCCGCGTGGTCGAACCTGGAACCGGATGACATTGGCAACCTGCTGACTCTGATCCGCAGCTGGCAGTCAGTCCGCCCCCAGGGTGGCCCTCTGAGCCTGCCACAACCTGACCTGGAGGAGGGCGGATTAAAATTCCATTTTCTCTGCTCGCGCTGTCATGGTGAGTTTGGTGAGGGAGAAACCGGACCGTCTATTATCAATGCCGGTTTCCTGAAGGCGGCCGGAAACAGCTTCCTGTATGGAACGATTGCCGGGGGAAGGGCGCATACTGCAATGTTTGGCTGGTCGGCCGATGTTTATGACCAGGAACGGCTGGGTGTGCAGGATATCAGCAATATCATTGGTTTCATGAGGAAATCGGCCCTTGATCCTCTCACCTATATTTTTCCAGGGAGTAATCCAGGCGACAGGAAAAGGGGAGCAGAGGTTTTTGGCAGCAGGTGCGTGAAGTGTCATGGGCCATCCGGGGAGGGCACAAATGCCCCTGCCCTGAATAACCAGGAGTTCCTCAGTGCAGCCTCAAACGGGTTTCTGATGGCTACCATCACCCTGGGAAGAGAGGGGACTGCCATGCCTTCATGGGGTTACGGGGATGGTGAATACCCGGCACTTTCCGGAGACAACCGAAAAGACCTGGTGGCATTTATCAGGGGGTGGCAACGCATACGTATAAAATATTAGGCAACCCGTGTAGCCATATGGTGATTTTATAAAAGAAATCACAAAATGTGATGATTGTGGAGAACCATTTATCAAATTTGCTTACTTTTAAAAGTCAATGATCCGGGACACTTATGAGTTATAAAGTATTTGTACTCTATTCACATCATCATGATAAGCTTTATGTGGGTTACACCACAAGCCTGACGGACTATATGATTACCATGAACGTGATGGAGTCTGAGAATCCGTTGTATGCATTCAGACCCTGGACGCTGATACATATGGAGCTCTTTGTTGCAGAGGAGGAAGCGCTTGTCAGGGCGGGTTTTCTGAAGAATGACACAGGACAGAATTATATTCGACGGGAAATTCTACCCATGTTTGATTTCCACTCCTGATCCCTGAGTCCGGATTCTTTTTATCTTTGTGCCGTACCGGTACAATCCCCATGAGTAGAAATTCAGAAAAGAAACGTTGGAAGATTCTTCGTAAACTGACCAATAAGTATCGCCTGGTGCTCCTGAATGAGGATACCTATGAAGAGGTAGGGACCATGAGGCTCACCAGATTGAATCTCCTTACCTTTGCAGGGGTGGTACTGATCCTTTTGGTGGCCATCGTATACTCCCTGATCGCATATACCAATATCCGTGAATTAATTCCGGGATATCCCGATGCAGCCATGATGCAGCATATTCGATCCAATGCCATGAAACTCGACTCCCTGGAGTATGAACAGGCCATCAGGGACCAGTATTTTGAAAACCTCAACCGGATTATTACCGGCGAGGCTCCCGAGAATTTCATGAACGATACCACTGGTGTTGTAAACAAGATGGAGATTGCCTTCTATCGTTCATCCAATGATTCCCTTCTCAGGCAGCAGGTTGAAGCTGAGGAGCAATTCAGGCTCAATGTTCTGGAGGAATCGCATGTGAACACCAATCTTTATGACATGAACTTTTTCACGCCTGTCAATGGCATCGTAACCCGTGAATTTGATCCCATGGAAGGACATTACGGGACCGACCTTGTTACCCAGCCCAATGAGGTAGTGAAAGGAGTTCTTGACGGAACGGTTATCATTTCCACCTGGACACTGGAGACCGGGTATGTGATCCAGATTCAGCACGATAACGAACTCATCTCTGTGTATAAACACAACGCCGTACTATTTAAATCGGTCGGACAAAAAGTAGTGGCCGGGGATGCCATAGCCATTGTGGGAAATTCGGGTGAACTGACCACCGGTCCCCATCTCCACTTTGAGTTATGGCACGACAGAGTGCCTCTGAACCCGGCAGACTATATCGTTTTTTAGCATGATAAAGAAGCGGATTGCCATACTTGGCTCAACCGGATCCATAGGATCACAGGCTCTTGAAGTGATCTCAGCGCATCCCGATGCTTTTGAGGTGGAGATACTGGCTGCGGGGAATAATGCAGCTTTACTGATCCGGCAGAGCATCCTTTATCATCCCAACGCGGTTGTCATTGGAAATGAGGATCACTATGAGATGGTCCGAAGTGCCCTTGAGAATTATCCGGTGAAGGTTTATTGCGGAGCAGAGGCGTTGAGCCAGGTAATCGGATTTGATTCTGTGGATATGGTGCTCACAGCCATGGTCGGATTCAGCGGTCTGAGACCAACCATTGAAGCGATCCGTGCGGGGAAGAACATCGCCCTGGCCAATAAGGAGACCATGGTGGTTGCCGGAGAGATGATCATGAAGGAGGCGATGCAGAAGCAGGTAAACATCATCCCGGTGGATTCGGAGCACTCGGCCATCTTCCAGTGTCTGACCGGTGAACCTGCATATTCAGTTGAGAAACTGATTCTTACGGCTTCCGGCGGTCCATTCAGGGGTATGGCGAGGGAATCACTGGAGCGGGTGACACCCGAAGAGGCACTTTGTCATCCAAACTGGTGCATGGGACCAAAAATTACAATTGACTCTGCCACCCTGATGAACAAAGGACTCGAAGTGATTGAAGCCAGGTGGCTGTTTGGTTGCCGGCCTGAACAGATCGAGGTGGTTGTGCATCCCCAGTCGATTATCCACTCCATGGTTCAGTTCACCGATGGATCTGTAAAGGCACAAATGGGACTGCCCGATATGCGCCTCCCTATCCAGTATGCCTTTACCTATCCGGCGAGGCTGAAATCTGATTTTAAGCGTTTGAGTTTTAGCGAATTTCCACAATTGAACTTTGAGCTGCCGGATACAAAAAATTTTCGTAATCTTGCACTTTCTTTTGAAGTGCTGAATAAAGGGGGCAACTGGCCTTGTATCCTGAATGCTGCCAATGAGGTCGCGGTGGATGCATTTCTTGAAAGGAGAATCGGGTTCATGGATATTCCGGATCTGATAGAGCGTACGCTGGGAAGGTCCTCTTTTATCAAGAATCCCGATCTCGAAGACTATTTTGAAACAGACCTGGAAGCCAGGCGGGTCGCACATGAATTAATATAATTACCAATGGATGTTTTTATCAGGATCGCACAACTGCTGTTAAGTTTATCGATTCTTATCATAATGCACGAGATGGGCCATTTTCTGATTGCCCGTCTGTTTAAGGTCAGGGTAGAAAAATTTTACCTTTTTTTTGATGCCGGTTTCTCTTTGTTCAAAAAGAAAATCGGGGACACTGAATATGGAATCGGTTGGCTGCCGCTGGGAGGTTATGTGAAAATTAGCGGTATGATCGACGAATCATTGGACAGGGAGCAGATGAAAAAGCCCCCCCAGCCCTGGGAATTCAGGTCAAAAAAAGCATGGCAGAGGTTGCTGATCATGCTGGGTGGTGTCCTTGTAAATTTTATTATGGCACTGTTCATCTATATCACGGTCCTCTTTGCCTGGGGGGAATCCTATATACCGGTTAGCCGTCTGGAATACGGGCTCAGGTTTGAGGATACCTTTCACGAAATGGGCCTCAGGGATGGAGATCATATTCTGGCTCTCGACGATGTACCGGTTGAGAAATGGCGAACCATTCACCACGATATCGTGGTTAACGAAACCAAAGTGATTACGGTGAAACGTGACGGAGAAATCATAGACATCAGAGTTCCCGAGGAGATGACCGCCAGGCTGCTAAAGGTCGAGTATGCCATGGATCCCATTGTGCCCTGCATGGTCTCGAAGCTGGTGGATGGTTCTTTGAAAGGTGCCGGAGGCAAGGAGGGAGACCGGATTATTTCGGTCAACGGTACACCTGTCGAATTCTACTATCAGTTTGTTGCAGCGACCAACCGTGCGAAGAATACAAGCTTTAATCTGGGCGTTTTGCGTGGAGCCGACACATTGAACATGGAGGTGACCACAAGTGCTGAGGGTCTGTTCGGATTTCAGAACGTTCAATACTTTGAGATTTTCGAACCGGAAATCATCAAATATACCTTTCTCCAGTCTATCCCTGCGGGAATAAAACATGGGGTGAACATCACCCAAAGTTATCTCAAGCAGCTGAAAATGCTGTTTAAACCCAAGACAAAAGCTTATGAAGAGCTGGGTGGATTCATTAAAATCGGTAGTATTTTTCCCCCGGTTTGGGACTGGCAGAGTTTTTGGAATATGACCGCATTCCTGTCTATCATCCTGGCTATTATGAACATCCTGCCTATTCCGGCACTGGATGGCGGACATGTTATGTTTACCCTGTTCGAAATGATAACCGGGCGTAAACCGGGTGATAAGTTCCTGGAGTATGCCCAGATTGTTGGTATGGTGATCCTGCTTAGCCTGTTACTATATGCTAATTTGAATGACGTAATCGGATTATTTAATAAATAGAAAGATAATTTACCTATTTTTGTATTTCAAACCTTTTAATAAATAAAAATGGAAGCGTTTATAACCCTTGCTATAGGAGTCTGGCAAATTGTTGTTGTTGTACTGCTGGTATTATTGCTTTTTGGAGGCCGTAAGATTCCGGAACTGATGCGTGGCGTCGGACAGGGAATGAGGGAATTCAAAAAAGCCACAGCCGGCGATGATGATGATGATGAAGTAATCGTTGATGACACTGTAGATTCAAAAAGAATTAAGGGTGGGAAAAAGTAATTTCCGCCGGTGCAAAAAGGCCTGTTTACTGAAGTGGACAGGTTTTTTTATGCTTTCAGGGTTACTCCTCACAATCTTCTCCTGCAGCAATAATAGCCAGCAGGGCGGTGTTACGGGAGGGATTATGCCGAATATTACCGGAGGTGCCGGCGAGGTACTGGTGGTTATGGACAATTTTAACTGGGATAACAGCGCCGGATCCCTGCTTCAGGATATCCTGAAGGAGGAAATTCCCGGACTTCCCCAGTCTGAACCCCTGTTTGATGTGATCCAGATCACCGCTGCATCGTTTGACAATTTTTACCGGTACCATCGTTCCGTCGTTCTGACTAACATTGATTCAGAACTCGAGCCGCAGATTCGGTTCAGGGAGAATGTCTGGGCCAAACCCCAGATTGTCGTTCAAATGGAAGCTCCCAGCAGCAGGGAATTGCATGACCTGATAGAGATGAACGAGGAGCAGATCCGGAATTTCCTGGTCCAGTACGACAGGAACAGGCTTATGGCGACATACAGGGATACAAAGGACCCTGCTATCCAGGAGGAGATTACATCCCATCACCAGATTCGTCTTGATATACCCAGGGGGTATAATATGGATTTCAGCAAAGATGAGTATACTTCAGTGAGTATCGAAGCTCCCGATCTTTCACAGGTGATCCAGGTATTCGATTACCCTGCAAATGGCCCGGAAGATTTGAATACAGAAGCGTTAATTGCCAGAAGAAACCTGATTACAAAAGAGTTTGTTCACGGTCCCCGGGAAGACTCCTATATGACACTCTCCCCCATGTACCCACCTATCGCTTTCGATCTGAAAAAGGGGGGTATGGATGTGGTAGAGTTAAGGGGATTGTGGGAACTTGAGAATGGTTTTATGGGCGGCCCATTCATCAGCCATTCCGTTTATGATGCTTCCCGGAACAGAATTGTCACAGTGGATGGATACATCTACTATCCGAATCAAAAGAAAAGGGTCAAACTGAAACAACTCGAAGCTATTATCTACTCGCTGGAGGTTATCTAGCTCTGATCAGCTATTTGGTATAGAAAAGGTTGGGTTTTTCAAATTCAAACAGGGTGGGATAATCCTCATCAAATTTTTTCAGAATTTCCGTCATGATCGTCTCCCGCATGAATCTGGACTTATTCTGAATCTTGTACTTGTCACAATAGAGGTTAAAGGCATCTCTTTCTCTTGCGTTAAATAACAGAGAAGCCTGGAATTTCCTTCGCAGTTTTTCGTCTTTCTTGTTCTCCACCTGGATTGGGTTAGGTTTATTTTGCTAAAAATAGACATTGCCTTTTGTTTGACGCCATCCGGGGTTCTGTAACAATTAACAACTTTCTAACATCTCTGTTATGGATATAAATATAGTAGAGTAAAAAAGACTATATATGAATATGTAAGTATTTAAATATAAGATAAATATAATTACAGTAGTGGAGTAAATATGTATGTAGATGTAAAATATTGACCCATAGGAATCCTTCCGCCTCACTGGCCTGGCACTTCGGGTAGGATCATTAACTATTTATAATAGAGAGCAGTTCACGGGGACGAATCAACCCCAGCAATAAAGCACTTACCAGGCACGAGGAGAGCAGGATCAGGAATCCGGGGGTCCAACCCGGGAAAAGCAGGGTCAGGTAACCCATCCCAATGTTCAGGACCAGAAATGCGGCAAGTTTTAGCATGATGTCACCGTTCAGTGAGATCTTCATGATTTTTCTGGTGAGGATCATTTGTGCGGTGGCATAGAATCCCTGGGCGGTCAGACTGGAGATAGCAGCACCGACCGATTGGTACCGGGGGATGAGGATCAGGTTCAGGGATACATTTAGTATTACGGTGATGCCCGCCACCATATTGAGTTGGCGCAAATTGTTGTTGGCCGTCAGAAGGGTACCGTATATATAGCTTGTGGAAACAAAAAGGAATCCAACCATCAGGATTCCAAATACGGTCGAGCTGTGAGCGGCAGGTTCAATATACAACAGATCAATAATACTGGTTCGGTAGAAATTGCAGCTGATTGCCAGCGTAATACCTGCCACCATCAGCAGTGGAAGAGCAGTGCGGACAAGATCGTTCACATCCTCCCTCATTTTGATCATTTTTGAGAACATGGGTAACAACAGGGCTGCAAAAAGAAGTGAGAATTGTGAAGCTGCATCAAAGAACCGGAATGATTGGGCATAGATCCCTGCCTCCTCTCTGCCGTTAGGCAGTAGCCGCTCGAGCATGACTGAGTCCACCCTGTTGAAAATGGACATGAGCAGGATCAGCAGGGCAAAGGGGTAGCTCAACTGCAGAACCTCGCGCGACCGTCTGAAACTGACCCGGTGAAGAAATGCGCCGGAACGGTACCTGACCATCGCTGCCACTGTAATCAGAGTGATTACATAAGAGAGGCTCTGGGCATATACGAACCACTCTATTTTAAAAGGCTTTTTGATGATGTTACCCCAGAGCAGGAGCCCCGTAATGAGAATCATCAGACTCCGGTCCAGTACCGAGAGAAGGCTGTCGGTCCGAAAATATTGCAGCCCGCTGATGTTGGATCTGAAATAGAGTATGAAAGAGGCAAGGAACTGGTTTGCAATCAGTATCCAAAGCATCGAAAACTGTTCCGAAGAGTATCCGATGATTCTTCCGGCCGCATAGGCAACTCCTGCATAGGCAAATGATAAAACCAGTTTAAGCGGAATAATGGCAGCCAGGTAATCCCTGAGATAACCCGGTTCGCGCGAGATGGCCCGGTTGTTGAAATTGTTTATCCCCAGGTCCAGGAGGATATTAAGGATAAATGCAAAATTGAAAAGGGAGAAGTAGAAACCATACATCTCTTCGCCCACCCGGTTCTGAACCCCCACTTCAATCCCGAAAAACCAAAATGGTTTGATCAGCAGGTTCAGCAGGATCAGAAGAGCCAGGTTGGTGAGGAAGCGCTTTTTCAAACCGGGGAAGAAATATTTTTTATTTCAACACAAATGTAATAAGTTCGCTCCAGATATGTCGGGTATCTTGAGCAAGGAAAGAAAAATGCGAAATATTGTTGTGAATACCAGGTTATTAATGCCTGGAAAACTGGATGGTATTGGATGGTTTACATTTGAGACCCTTAAAAGAATTACTCAAGCCCACCCTGATACTCATTTTTATTTCCTGTTCGATCGTAAATACAGCCCTGAGGTCATATTTGGTGAAAACGTGACCCCGGTAATTTTGAGACCGGCAACCCGGCACCCGTTGCTCTGGTACTTTTGGTTCGAGTGCAGGATTGCTATGTTTTTGAGAAGGGTGAAACCTGACTTGTTCCTAAGTACCGACGGATTCCTGCCACTTCGTTCAAAAGTCCCGTCAGTACTGGTAATTCATGACATTAACTTTGAGCATCGGCCGGGAGATCTTCCCCTGGTTGCTGGAAAATACTATCGCTACTTCTTCCCCAGGTATGCACGCAAGGCAACCAGGATTGTTACTGTTTCAGAATATTCCAGGAGGGATATCATCAACCAGTATGAGGTTGAGGAAGATCTGGTGGATCTGGCATATAACGGGGCCAATGAAAATTTCAGACCCATCACAGCGGAAGAGGCTGTTGAGGTCAGAAATGAATTTACACAGGGATGTCCCTATTTTATTTTTGTGGGCAGCCTCCATCCGAGAAAAAACATTACCAACCTTTTAAAGGCCTTTCAACTTTTCAAGGATGAGAACAGGGCCAACTACAAACTGGTTCTGGTGGGAGAGAAGTTTTTTCTCACCAGGTCCATGGAGGAGCAACTGGAAAAGATGCCCAATAAAAGTGATGTGATTTTTACCGGGCGACTTTCACAAGACCGTTTGAACGGGGTGATCGGTGCAGCCTGGGCCATGACTTTTGTGCCATTCTTCGAAGGGTTCGGGATTCCCATCGTTGAAGCCATGAAATGCGAAATCCCGGTGATTGCATCGAAAGTTACCAGCCTGCCTGAAATTGCAGGGGATGCTGCTCTTTATGCAGCTCCAGAAAGCCCGGGAAGCATTCGGGATGCCATGATCAGGATGGTCAGGGAGAAGGGTTTGCGGGAAGATCTTATAGAGAAAGGACGGCAGAGAAGAGATCTTTTCAGCTGGGATGACACAGCAGCCAAACTCTGGAATTCCATGGAGAAGGTTATGGAGAAAGATGCTTGAACCCTATCATACAGCAGGAGTTGTTGAGGCCGGGTGTGATGAAGCCGGAAGGGGTTGTCTGGCCGGGCCTGTGTATGCCGCTGCGGTTATCCTTCCGCCCGGTTTTTCAGATCCCCTCCTGAATGATAGTAAAAAACTGAGTGCCCGGACCCGGGAGAGGTTGAGAGTTGTGGTGGAGCGCGAGGCTTTGTCCTTCGCCATTGGGGTTGCAGAGCCGGAGGAGATCGACAGGATCAACATCCTGAATGCTTCCATTCTGGCCATGCACAGGGCGGTTGAGAGACTCAATCCCGAACCCGGTCACCTCTTAGTGGACGGCAACCGCTTTAAACCCTTTGGGAAGATATCTCACTCATGCATTGTCAAGGGAGATGGAATCTATGCCTCGATCGCGGCCGCTTCTGTACTGGCCAAAACATACCGGGACGAGTATATGGAATCGCTGCACAATCTGTACCCTTCATATGGTTGGAACAGAAACATGGGTTATCCCACCAGGGAGCACCGTAAAGCCATTCTTGAATCAGGTCCGACCGGTTATCACCGCCGCAGTTTCAGGCTGCTGGACAACCAGCTGATTCTCTCCTTTTCTTAAACATACCCGGCAATTTCAAAAAACATTTTGCCATATTTGCAGTTTGCAGATTTCAAAACTTTTAAGCATTATAAATTTCTTAAATGAAAAAGATATTCATTGCACTCTTTGCTGTTCTTTCAATGTTCCAGGCAGGGGTGAAGGCTGATGAGGGAATGTGGCTATTAAGCCTGCTGGAAAATATGAACATGGAGGAGATGACAGAGATGGGATTGCAGCTTTCTGCTGACCAGATCTACAGTATAAACCATGCAAGTCTGAAGGATGCTGTTGGAGCTCTCGACAGGGGTTCATGTACAGCGGAACTGGTATCACCCGACGGACTTCTTCTTACGAATCATCACTGTGGCTATGATGAAATTCAGTATCACAGTACATTGGAGAAGGATTACCTGAAAAATGGCTTCTGGGCCATGACAAGGGCTGAGGAGCTGCCCAATAAAGGGAAAACCATCAGTTTCATGGTGCGCATGGAGGAGGTTACCGACCGGTTTGCGAATGAGATTAATGAAGAAATGGATCCTCACGCGCGCAGTGCAAGGATAAGGTCACTTTCAGCGGCCATTGAATCTGAGGCAACCGGGAATAATGAATATGAAGCTTATGTGAGTAGCCTGTATAACGACAACCGGTTCTTTCTTTTTGTCATAGAAACCTACAGGGATGTAAGGCTGGTGGGTGCACCTCCCGAGGCGATCGGAAAATATGGAGGCGATACCGACAACTGGGAGTGGCCCAGACATACCGGCGATTTCTCCATGTTCAGGGTCTACACGGCTCCTGACGGGAAACCTGCAGATTACAGTCCGGATAACGTTCCGATGAAATCGAAAAGCTACCTTCCTATTTCCCTGAAGGGTTATGAAAAAAATGATTTTGCCATGGTGATGGGCTTTCCCGGAAGCACCAACCGGTACCTGACTTCATGGGAGATTGATGAACTGCTGCAGATCACTCATCCCAACAGGATCCGTATCCGGGGGATCAAACAGGATCTCCAGATGGAAGATATGCGCGCAGATGAAAAAGTAAGACTGCAATATGCAGCCAAGTTTGCCAATTCAGCAAATTACTGGAAATACTCCATCGGACAAGCCGAGGGTTTAAAGAACCTGAATGTACTGGAGAAAAAACAGAATCTTGAGGCCCAATTCACTGATTGGGTGAATCAGGATGAAGCACGGATTAAACTCTACGGAAATGTGCTCGGTGAGATCCGGACTTCTGTGGCAGAACGTAAAGAGCTTCAAAATGCTGAACAGTACCTTTATGAGACTGTAAACAGGGGCGGAGGGATGGAGTCGGTCTACTTCTCCAGGCACCTGGATGCTCTTCAAAGTGCAATGGAGAATGCGAGGGAGAGGCCCCAATATCTGGTAGAGACCAAGGATGCGGTCAGGATGGAAGCCGATGCTTTCTATAAGGATTATAACCCGCCAACCGATAAGAAGGTTATGGCCGAAATGATCCGGTTGCTTATCGAAGAGCTGGATGATGCGTATCTTCCGGCTAACATTATACAGGTAAAGGAGAAATACAAGGGAAATATAGAGAGATATGTGGACCACTATTTCAAGAAGTCCTTCGTAGTGGATGAAGATAAATTCAATGCCTTTCTTGATGATCCCTCTCTGAAGGTGCTGCAGAAGGATCCCGCCTTTATGGCATACCTTGCATCCAGGAAAATAATTGAGGTGAATGGGAACCTGTCTGACTATTTGAGGAGGTCTGAGGAGGGCAGCAGGCTCTATTTGAAGGGACTCATGGAGATGCAGCCGGAAAAGGATTTCTATTCCGATGCAAACTCTACAATGAGGCTGACTTATGGTACGGTGGGAGACTATATACCAAGGGATGCTGTACGTTATGCCCATTATACCACCATGGAGGGGATTATTGAAAAAGAGGATCCTCTCTCATATGAATTTGTTGTTCCGGAAAAGCTGAAAGAGTTGTATAAGGAAAAGGATTACGGACCCTATGGTTCCGACGGTACCCTGTATATTTGCTTCACAACCAATAACGATATTACCGGAGGTAACTCCGGAAGCCCGGTGATCAATAGCCATGGAGAACTGATCGGTCTTGCCTTCGATGGTAACTGGGAGGCCATGAGTGGCGATATTGCATTTGAACCGGAAATTCAAAAGTGTATCAATGTTGATATCAGGTATGTTCTTTTCATCATCGATAAGCTTGCCGGAGCCGGTCATCTCGTTGAGGAGATGACTCTCGTTAGATGATGCAACCATGAAGGCCGGGGAAATAGTCATCTATACAGACGGATCTGCAAGGGGCAATCCGGGACCAGGTGGTTATGGAGTGGTGATGATCTACGGCAAACACAGGAAGGAGCTGTCACAAGGATACGAATTGACCACCAATAACCGGATGGAGCTTTTGGCTGTGATCCGGGGACTACAGGCTTTGAAGCGGGATGATCTTTCTGTGAAGATCTATACCGATTCAAAGTATGTCTCCGATGCGGTAAACAAGCGTTGGGTATTCAACTGGGAAGCTAAGGGATTTAAAAAAAAGAAGAATCCCGATCTCTGGAGAGAGTTCCTGGAGGTCTACAACAGTTACAGCGTTTCGTTCGTTTGGGTGAAGGGACATGCCAGTATTCCGGAAAATGAACGTTGCGACCAGCTTGCAGTTGAGGCGAGTTATGGAGAGAGACTTCTTGTAGATTCCGGCTATGTGGATAACATGGAAGAATCGTAATTGAGATTTTCTTAAATTGGCGGTATGTAATCTGAGTGGACATGCTAAACAAGTCAATCCTGTCTTATCAGGGACCTTTCTCCTTCAGCACCATCGAAATGTTGCTGTCGGAGTTTAAGATTGCATCTCAGGAACACAAGATCTCCTTCAAGGCATATAAGAAGATGATCTCTGTAATGATAGAGGCCCTTGAAAATATTTCGAAATACAGTGATCAGATTCAGTGCAAAAGCGATGAGAAAATTGGATTTTGCCCCGCCTGTTATATCAACCGGAACACCCATTCCATTGAGTTAATTACCAGTAACCCTGTACGGAAAAAAGATGTGGCCTCGCTTCGATCAAGGATCGACAATGTGAATAATCAGAACACTGAGGAGTTGAAGAATCTCTATTTGTCGACCATCACCAACGGTAAGTTTTCTTCAGCAGGTGGTGCCGGACTCGGCTTTATAGAGATGGCAAAGACAACCGGGAATAAATTGGAATATACTTTTAAGGAGTTGAAGGGAGAATTTTCACTCTATACCTTCCGGGTGGTTCTCGATCTTTAATCATTAGTGTCCTATATCGAACACCTGCGGTTCGCTTCCGGACATCCCTTGCATATCAGGATCCGGGTACTTTCTCCTATTCAATTTGATAACAGGTGGTTAAACTTTGTGGCACGAAAACTGTTAAATTTGAACCCAAAGGATGATACATGTGGAGAAACTATTTTACGGTTGCACTCAGAAACATCAGTAAAAACAGGGTATTTACACTGATTAATGTTTCCGGGCTGGCCATCGGACTTGCAAGCTCCATATTAATCCTTCTGTTCATTATCAAGGAAAAGAGTTTCGACCGGTTTCATGAGCATGCCGATCAGATCTACAGACTATATATTGATGGCGGCATCGGGGATCAGGGATTCAGGGGTGCCTGGACATCCATGACCATGGCGCCCACTTTCACAGAAGAGATTCCGGAGATCGAGAATTTTGTACGTTTCGATGTGTTTAACCAGCAACTGATCTGGTACGACGGTGAGAAAAAAATTGAGGACCATTTTCTGTTTGCTGACTCATCCATATTTGACATATTTACAATCAAATTTATAAAGGGGGATCCCTTTACAGCCCTGACCAGGCCAAAGTCTGTGGTGATTACCAGTGAAAAAGCCCTGGAGTATTTCGGGGAGCAGGATCCGGTTGGGCTGCCGTTGAGTGTGAACCGGGACAGTAACTATTATGTGGTCACCGGAGTGATAGAGCCTTTGCCGGAGAATTCCCATTTTTTCGCTGATTTTATTGCCTCCATGAGTACCCTGGAGTATTCCCGGGAGGAGACCTGGTTTCAGAATTCCATATTCAGTTATGTGCTTTTGGCTCCCGGGGCAGATCCCGATGCGGTGGAGCAAAAGATGGATGATGTAATGCAAAATCATATCAGGGGAGAACTGGAGACATTTCTGGGGGTTGGCCCCGAAGAGTGGAAAGCGGGAGGCAACCGCTACGGGGTCTATCTTCAACCCTTGAAGAATATTCACCTCCAGCCCGATATTGAGGTGGGAATGGAGATCTGTTTCCGGCCGGTAAACGATGGCCTCTACATTAAAATCTTTTCCCTTGTGGCCTTTTTCATTCTTCTTATTGCATCCATCAATTTCAATAACCTCTCCACGGCAATGTCTTCATCACGGTCGAGGGAGATCGGACTGCGGAAGGTAGCGGGTTCAGACCGCAAGCTGATCATATGGCAATTTCTTACCGAGTCGGTCGTGCTCAGTCTGATTGCACTGCTTTTTGCATTAATCATCGTGGAAATTACACTCCCGTTGTTCAACAGGGTGATGGAACTTAACCTGAGGATGGATTCCAACCGGAATATTTTCCTGCTTCCCCTTTTTATACTCCTGGCCCTCATTGTGGGAATCATCAGTGGTATATATCCTGCCATTTTCATGTCCCGTTTCTCTCCCGTGAAGGGATTCAGGGGCGGGTTTCAGGGGGGGCGCCGGAGAGTGCTTTTCAGTAATATGATGGTGGTGGTTCAATTCACCATTTCGGTGGCCCTTATCATTGGAACGCTCATTGTGTCCAGTCAACTCAGGTATTTGCAAAACAAGGAACTGGGTTATGAGAAGGACCAGCTCCTGGTCCTGAAACGGACCTATCCACTTGGTAAAAGCATTCAGGCATTTTGTCGTGAGATTGAGAATATTCCGGGTGTAGCCGGCGCTACCAACTCAACATCCTATCTGGGATTTAACAACAGCACCGAAACTTACCAGATTGAGGGGAGAATGGCTTCAAAGAATTTCCTCTTCGCCACAAACTACGTGGACATAGATTTTATGAATACGTATGGTTTTAATCTGGTGGGAGAACGGAGCCGTTTTTTTGACTACAGTCATCCGGATGATACAACAGCCATCCTGGTCAACCTGGCAGCCATAAAGGAGTATAACATTGTGGATCCTTTTAGTACAGTGATTCTCGAACCCACCCTGGAAGGAGATACCAACAAGCTGAGGATCATTGGGATTCTTGAGGATTTCCACCACAGCTCCCTGTTTGAACCCATTGGGCCCTACATGGTCAGGTACAAGACAGAAGAACATGAATGGGCCGGTTATATCACCATCAGGCTGGGAGTGGCCGGCAAGGGAATTCCCATTACCCTGGATAAGATCAGAAATACCTGGTTCGCCATGACTGGTGAGGCCCCTTTCCAGTACTTTTTCCTGGATGAAGAGCTGGATAACTACTATAAGGAGGAGCAGCGGACAGGAAGACTGGCGCTCCTTTTCTCCATTCTGGCTACCCTGATTGCCTGCTTGGGATTGTTCGGACTGACCATGCACAATACTCAACGCAGAACCCGGGAGATAGGGATTCGAAAAGTCATGGGAGCCAGTATTGGAGAGGTGGTATTGCATGTCTCCCGTGAAATCGCCTCATTGGTGATCCTCTCAGTCCTGCTTGCATGGATATTAGCTTACCTGTTTATGCAGGACTGGCTTATGAATTTCCCCTATAATATTGGGTTTAAACCCTGGATCTATGCCCTTGCAGCAATGACAGCGGTTCTGATCTCAGCAATGGATGTTGCAACACTGGCATACAGGGCAGCGAGATCAAATCCGGCCGATGTACTGCACTATGAATAGTCAGATCAGGTTCCGGATTTTCTCAAGATCCTCCGGAGTATCCACACCTATTGCCGGATGGTCAGTGATCACGGTTTGGATATGATAACCATTTTCCAGCCAACGGAGCTGCTCAAGCGATTCTGCCTTTTCAAGCGGCGATACCGGAAGCCCGGTCAGTTCCTGAAGGAGTTCCGCGCGGTAGGCGTAAAGGCCTATGTGCGTAAAAAAAGTGTGGGAACTCCTGGCCTCCTCTCCCGGAGTTACCCTTGTGAAAGGAACAGGCGACCGGGAAAAGTAAAGTGCCCGGAACGATTTGTCTACCACCACCTTTACAACATTGGGGTTGGCCAGATCTTCCGGGTAATGCATGGGTTGTATCAAAGTGGCAATTTGAGTGTTCCGCTCTGTAAAACAGCCTTTTAAAGCTTCCAGGTGTTCCTGTTTCAGGAGCGGTTCATCGCCCTGAATGTTGATCACATGCGTAAACGCCACACGACTGTTTTTATGTAACAACCTTAAAGCTTCGGCGCATCTTTCGGTTCCGGTTTTGTGGTTGGAGGATGTCATCACCGCCTCCCCTCCAAATCCCTCTACTGCCTCTTTGATCCTGATATCGTCTGTAGCAACAACCACATGCGGTAAAGAAACCGAAGCCCTCTCAAAGACCCATTGTATCATTGGTTTATTTCTCAGCAGGGCAAGCGGTTTGCCGGGAAATCTGGTGGAAGCGTAACGGGCTGGAATAATTCCCAGGAAATGGTTCACTTTTTTATTTCAAAAATAGGGAAAGGATCGGAATAAAACTTTCCGAATTCAGTATAAATTGTAATTTTGTCATGTTTTCAGGTTATTTTGTCATAGAGCCACATGGATATTCAACAGATAAAGCAACGCTTCGGAATCATCGGGACTTATGCCGGTTTAGACCGGGCCATTGATATAGCCCGTCAGGTTGCTCCCACCGATCTAAGCGTATTGATTACCGGGGAGAGCGGTACCGGGAAGGAGTCGTTCCCCAAGATCATTCACGCACTCGGCACCAGGAAGCACGGCCAGTATATTGCAGTGAACTGCGGAGCCATTCCCGATGGCACCATTGATTCGGAGCTTTTTGGTCATGAGAAAGGCTCATTTACAGGTGCCACCGATGCCAGAAAGGGCTATTTTGAAGTGGTTGACGATGGAACAATTTTTCTGGATGAGGTGGCTGAACTTCCGCTTTCAACCCAGGTTCGCCTTTTGCGGGTCCTTGAAACCGGGGAGTATATGCGGGTAGGGTCCTCAAAAGTGCTGAAAACGAATGTACGGGTTGTAGCGGCCTCGAACTATGATATTCCCACAGCAATCGGAAAGGGTAAATTCAGGGAGGACCTGTTTTACAGGCTTAATACGGTGCCGATCACCATTCCCTCACTCAGGGAACGGGGTAACGATATTCTCCTTCTGTTCAGAAAATTTGCCACCGACTTTTCTGAAAAATACAGGATGCCGTCCATCCGGCTGGAGGAGGAGGCCAAGCTGGTTATGCTTAATTATGATTGGCCGGGGAATGTTAGGCAGCTCAAGAATGTGACAGAACAGCTTTCCATTATTGAACAGGAGCGGGAGGTTTCGGCTTCAGCGCTGATGCACTACCTGCCCGATTACCAGAAAAGCCGGCTTCCGGCCCTGATTGCCAGGGATGGGATCAGTGAGGATGCTTTCAATTCGGAAAGGGAGATCCTTTACAAGGTTTTGTTCGATATGAGAAAAGACATGACAGATCTGAAAAAACTGGTGGTTCAGATTATGGAATCCGGACGGGTTGGAAGTGACATTGAAAAGGAGCATGAAGGGATCATTAAGAAACTGTATACTGCGGGGGATGACACTTCCATAAAGGCCGACCACCGGTTCGCATCGCAGGCTTCTCCCAGATCAAACAGGGATGAGGAACGGATCCTGGATACAGAGGAGATCCTTGAAGAGTCACTTTCGCTTGAAGAGAAGGAGAAGGAGCTGATCCTGAAAGCACTGGAAAAACATAATGGGAAACGCAAGTATGCTGCACAGGACCTGGGAATCTCGGAGCGGACCCTCTACAGGAAAATAAAAGAGTATGACATTGAATAGAACATTTGCCATGATCATGTTACCCCTGGTGCTGGTAATCCCCTCCTGCAAGGTTACCTACTCGTTTAGTGGAGTAAACATCTCCCCGGAGGTAACCTCGTATTCAGTTCAGTATTTCCCCAACAGGGCTGCCCTTGTGCAGGCACAGCTGAGCCAGATATTTACAGATGCCCTGATCGACAAGATTCAATCCAATACAAGCCTGGAATTAACAACCAATGGCGGTGATGTGGAGTTTTCAGGTGAGATCACCAACTATGTCACCAGGCCCACGGCAATTACCGGCGACGAGGTAGCTGCCATGAACAGGCTCACCATTACGGTCAGGGTCAAGTATACAAACTATATTGAACCTGAGCTGGATTTTGATTCAAGCTTTTCAAGATACGAGGATTATAGTTCAACCCAGAATCTGTCGAATGTGGAGAGTGAGTTGATCGCATTAATCGTGGAGAATCTGATTGAAGATATATTCAACAAGGCATTTGTCTCCTGGTAATCAAAACAGTCTATGGACGCTTCCTATTTCAAACATCTAATCAGTACGGATCATTACTCACCGGCGGATCTTGACCAGGTTAATGATCTGTGCAGGAACTATCCCATGTTTAACCTGGCCCATATGCTGAAAGTCAGAATCCGGGAATCTCTGGGTTATGAAAAAGAACAGGAGCTGAAGGTTGCGGCCGTTTATGCTGCCGATCGCAAAAAACTCTTCCGGATGGTTACCGGTGTGTCAGGGTCAAGGATGGAGGATCTGAAGCCGCCTGCCCAGGAGCCGGAAGGAATCATTTTTTTCACCGAAACACACCCCGAGGTAGATGTAATAATCGGACAGCACGCCCCTTATGCAGGTGCTCAAAGTGCCGATAATGATCTTTTGGAACTGGAAGATGAACGGGAGATCAGCGCGGAAACCCTGATAGAGTTAGTGGTTAAAGAGGAGGCCGAAATGGAAGAGCCGCAGACCCGGATGAGGGATACCCCTGCCATGGAGGATATGGATTCCATTCCAGAGGCAGATTCATCGGAGGAGATTCCTTTGGCCAACAGGTTGATCCTGAACTTTCTCAGGGAGGATCCGGGACCCATCAGGGCAAACAAATTCACAGCAAGCAACAGAGATGTGTCGCTGGCTTCCATCCGGGAACACGACGGATTTATAACAGACACTCTGGCAAAGATCTATGTGAAACAGGGGCTCTATGCAAAGGCCATCTATGCCTACGAGAAATTAAGTTTGAAATATCCGGAAAAAAGTGCTTACTTTGCTGCGCAAATTGAAAAAATAAGCAATATAAATCGTTCATAAAGAGAGAATCAAATGTTTATAGTATTCACAGTATTGATTTTAGTCACCTGTGTTTTCACCATACTGATCGTACTGGTTCAGAATTCCAAAGGCGGCGGACTTGCTTCGAACTTCTCATCATCCAACCAGTATATGGGTGTTCGGAAAACAGCTGATTTCCTTGAAAAAGCTACCTGGAGCCTTGGGGCTGCACTGATCCTTTTTAGCCTTCTGGCCGGAATCACCCTTCCCAAAGCAGGTGAAGCTGCCAATTCGCGTCTGCAAGGGCAGTTTGATGAGTCCATCATGGACCAGCCGGCTCAAACCATAGACCTTCCTGAATCGTTTGGAACCGATCCTGCATCAGAGGAAGAGGAGTAAAACAGGACAAAAGAGCATAAGGAGTGTCAGTATGTCATATTACTGACACTTTTTTTTTGTTTATACCCTTTGGCACAGAATGTGATTAAGGAAATACGATTTTGATAATGTCGAACTTATAAATAATAAAACAATGGCAGAATTTAAAGGTAAAATCCTTGCAGGTAAGGTTCTCGTTAAGCCCTCAGCGGCTGAAGAGAAGACCGCTAGTGGTATCATCATTCCCGAAACAGCAAAAGAGAAACCACAGCATGGGAAAGTTATAATGGTAGGATCCGACAAGAAGGATGAACCCATGGAGATCAAAGTGGGGGACCATGTCCTTTACGGAAAGTACGCCGGCCAGGAATTAACCATCGATAACGAAGATTATCTTCTTATTTCGCAAAACGATGTTTTATTCATTACAAAGTAAATAACTATAAAAGAGCATAAAAAATGGCTAAAGAGATCAAATTTGAAATGGAAGCCCGTGATCTGCTGAAAAGCGGTATAGATCAGCTGGCTAATGCTGTCAGGGTAACACTGGGACCCAAGGGTAGAAATGTAATTGTTGAAAAGAAATTCGGGTCACCTATGGTGACCAAGGATGGTGTAACTGTTGCAAAAGAGATCGATCTTGAGGATCCTTTTGAGAATGTGGGAGCTCAGATGGTGAAGGAGGTTGCGTCCAAAACCAATGATGATGCCGGTGACGGAACCACCACTGCAACTGTTCTGGCCCAGGCCATCGTGCATGCAGGATTGAAGAACGTAACAGCCGGTGCCAACCCGATGGACCTTAAAAGGGGTATCGACAAAGCTGTTAAGGAAGTGGTAAAGAGCCTTAAAGAGCAGAGCAAGGAAGTTGGTGACGACAACAAGAAAATCGAGCAGGTAGCATCTATTTCCGCCAACAACGAAAGCTCCATTGGAGCCCTGATTGCGGAAGCCATGTCGAAGGTTAAAAAAGAGGGTGTAATTACCATCGAAGAATCAAAATCGTCGGATACCTACGTGGAAGTGGTTGAAGGGATGCAGTTCGATCGCGGATATATCTCTCCCTACTTTGTAACCGATACAGAAAAAATGGAGGCTGTTCTGGAAAATCCTTTTGTACTGATTCATGACAAGAAGATTTCAACCATGAAAGACCTTCTCCCTGTCCTGGAAGCAACAGCACAGAATGGTCGTCCCTTAATGATCATCGCTGAAGATGTGGATGCTGAAGCACTGGCCACCCTGGTTGTGAACAAGCTTCGCGGATCACTGAAAATCGCTGCTGTTAAAGCTCCTGGTTTTGGTGACCGGAGGAAAGAGATGCTGGAAGACATTGCCATCCTGACCGGAGGTACTGTGATTTCGGAAGAGAAGGGTTTGAAGCTGGATAGCACCGAGTTGTCGATGCTGGGACAAGCCGAGAAGATCTCCATCGATAAGGAGAGCACCACAATTGTCAATGGTGCCGGGGAGAAAGCAATGATCAGTGCCAGGGTAGGCCAGATCAAAAAGCAGATCGAAAACACTACTTCAGATTATGACCGTGAGAAACTGCAGGAACGTCTGGCTAAACTGGCTGGTGGTGTTGCTGTTATCTATGTGGGTGCTGCATCTGAAGTGGAGATGAAATCCAAGAAAGATATGTTCGACGACGCCCTCAGTGCCACTCGCGCTGCTGTTGAAGAGGGTATTATTCCGGGCGGTGGTGTCGCATACATTCGTGCTCTTGAAAAATTGGTCAAATTCAAAGGTTCCAACGACGATGAGAACACGGGTATTTCCATCGTGAGAAGGGCACTTGAAGAGCCTCTTCGCCAGATTGTTGAAAACGCCGGACTTGAAGGTTCAGTAGTTGTCAGGGAGATCATGGACGGGAAAGGTGATTACGGTTACAATGCTCACACCGAGAAGTATGAGAACCTGTATGCAGCCGGTGTAATTGATCCAACCAAGGTTGCCAGGATTGCTCTGGAAAATGCCGCATCCATTGCCGGTATGTTCCTGACCACCGAGTGTGCCATTGTTGAAATTCCCAAGCCCGAGCCCCCGATGCCAGGAGGCGGTGGCGGTATGGGAATGATGTAGACATATCCTTCAATATATATCAAGAGGCCGTTTCGCATGATGTGAAGCGGCCTTTTTCGTATCCCGAATAATAACTATCTTTGTGGGCGCAAAAAACGGCGCATTCCTGATGGATCATATTCGCAACTTTTGTATCATAGCCCATATCGATCATGGGAAAAGTACCCTTGCAGACAGGCTGCTCATGAAAACCGGAACACTCAATGAGAGGGACTTCCAAAACCAGGTATTGGACGATATGGACCTGGAGCGTGAAAGGGGGATCACCATCAAGAGCCACGCCATTCAGATGGAGTATTCGCAAAATGGAAAAAAATATCTGCTGAACCTGATCGATACTCCCGGGCATGTGGACTTCTCCTATGAAGTAAGCCGGTCCATAGCTGCCTGTGAAGGGGCCCTGCTTATCGTGGATGCCACACAGGGAATTCAGGCTCAAACCATCTCTGTTCTCTATCAGGCCATTGATCATAACCTGGAAATTATTCCTGTGCTCAATAAGATGGACATGGATAGTGCCATGCCCGATGAAGTGAAGGATCAGATTGTGGATCTGATTGGATGTGATCGTGATGATATCATCGAAGCCAGCGGGAAAACCGGACTGGGTGTGGAGGTGATCCTTGAAGCCATTATTGAAAAAATTCCTGCTCCGGGAGGAGATACTGAGGCCCCGTTACAAGCCCTGATCTTTGACTCGGTATTCAATTCATTTCGTGGTATTTTTGCCTACTTCAGGATCATGAATGGAACCATCCGTAAAGGCGATCTGGTTAAGTTTGTAGCTACACAGAAGGAGTATAACGCCGATGAGGTTGGAATCTTAAAACTTGGTCCCGAACCAAGAAGTTTTCTTGCGGCCGGAGATGTGGGCTACATCATTTCGGGTATTAAATCCTCCAAAGAGGTGAAGGTGGGTGATACCATTACCCATGTGGCCAGGCCCTGTAAAGAAAAAGTGGATGGATTCGAGGATGTAAAACCAATGGTGTTTGCAGGGATGTACCCGGTGGATGCCGACCAGTATGAAGATCTGAGGGCATCCATCGAGAAGCTGCAGCTTAATGATGCATCACTTACTTTTATTCCCGAATCATCGGCTGCGCTGGGTTTTGGATTCCGATGCGGATTTCTGGGACTTTTGCATATGGAGATTGTACAGGAGCGACTCGACCGCGAATTTGATATGGATGTGATCACCACGGTTCCCAACGTATCCTTCAATGTGATCACCACAAAGGGTGATTTGGTGGAGGTGCACAACCCTTCAGGATTGCCGGTTGCAACGGCAATCGACCGTATTGAGGAACCGTTTATCAGGGCACAGGTAATTTCAAAGGCCGAATATGTGGGTTCCATTATGAAGCTTTGCCTGGATAAGAGGGGAATTCTTAAGAACCAGGTATATCTCACCAGCAACCGGGTGGAACTATCATTCGAAATGCCGCTTGCAGAGATCGTATTTGATTTCTATGATAAGCTAAAGAGCATATCCAAAGGATATGCTTCTTTTGATTACCATCCGCATGGTTACCGGAAAGCCGACCTGGTCAAACTGGATATCCTGCTAAACGGGGAGATGGTGGATGCACTTTCCACATTGATTCACCGGGATAATGCCTACGATTTCGGAAGGAGAATTTGCGGGAAGCTGAAGGAGCTTATACCCCGTCAGCAATACGAAGTTGCCATACAGGCGGCCATTGGCGCCAAGGTGATTTCCCGGGAAACTGTTAAGGCTGTTCGCAAGGATGTGACGGCCAAGTGTTATGGCGGGGATATAACCCGGAAGAGAAAGCTGCTTGAAAAGCAGAAAAAGGGGAAGAAACGGATGCGTCAGGTTGGGAACATCGAAGTGCCTCAGTCGGCATTCCTGGCAGTTCTGAAACTTGATTAGCCTTCCTTAATCTTTATCCACCACCAATTTATATCCTTTTCCATGCACATTGATGATCTGAACATTGGGATCGGCCTTCAGGTATTTGCGCAGTTTTGTGATATAAACATCCATGCTCCTGGCATTAAAGTAGTTGTCGTCGATCCAGATCGCCTTCAGGGTGAAGTTTCTATCCAGAACCTGGTTGATGTTGTTACAGAGAAGGATAAGCAACTCCGACTCTTTGGTGGTCAGTTTTTGTTCGGTTCCCGTTCCCGACAGCTTCTGTTTATTGGCATCGAAAGTAAAGGACCCGATCTTCCATACATTCGATTCACCGCTCCTGGTTCCTTTGGTTCTTCGCAGGATCGCCTCAATTCTGAAGAGCAGCTCCTCCATGCTGAAGGGCTTGGTAAGATAGTCATCTGCTCCCAGTGAAAACCCTTCCAGCACATCCTCCTTCATGGATTTGGCAGTCAGAAAAATTATTGGAATCTCCCGGTTCAGGATGCGAATCTCCGAAGCCAGGGTAAAGCCATCCTTTACCGGCATCATCACATCAAGCAGGCAAAGGTCATAGTGAAATTGTTCAAAATGACGGAATGCCTTCTCACCATTCGTAACCCAGTCGGCCTCATAATTTTTAGCCTGGAGGTACTCCTGGAGAAGAGACCCCAGGTTTTCGTCATCTTCTGCCAGTAAAATCCGGTTCTTGATTTCGTTCATCTTTAGTGATTTTCTTCTGCGTTTAGTAAAGGTAGGTGAATATCGAACCTGGAACCTTTATCCAGTTCACTTTTTATTTTAATAGAGCCATGGTGCTGTTCAACAAGCAGTTTCACATAGCTGAGACCGAGCCCAAACCCTTTGACATTGTGGATATTCCCGGTAGGAACCCTGTAAAACTTATCGAAGATCCTTTTCTGTTCTTCCTTGCTGATCCCGATTCCGTTATCAATTACTGAAATGATAATACCGCCAGGTTCGTTTTTTGTGACAATGGTGATCTGAGGAGTCTGCTTTGTATATTTCAATGCATTCTCCATGAGGTTGGAGATCAAATTGGTGATGTGCATTACATCTCCCATGATCACCGGATCATCTGCTTCCGGAAGGAACTCCAGCCGGCCTGCCCGCTTATCGATCTGCAAAAGGAAATTCTGGGCTACGGTTTCAATGAGTTCATGCAGGTTAATCTCCTCCAGTTTCAGTTTAAGCTCACCATGATCGAAGATGGCCATTTGCAGAACCCTCTCTACCTGGTAGCCCAGCTGTTTACTTTCGGCCTGGATGATTCTTGAAATATGGGATATGTTCTTCTGTTCATCGGGGATGCTTTTATCGTTAAGCATCTGCGATGCCAGGCTGATGGTGGATATGGGGGTTTTGAGTTCGTGGGTCATGTTATTCACGAAATCATTCTTTATTTCGGAAAGCCGTTTCTGTTTGAAAATGATGTATAGTGCCAGTGAAAAGAGGGTTAACACAAACAGGGTTATTAAAACCGAGGTTCCCCCCATCATTCTCATAGACTTTAAAAAGTGCTTTTTTTCCTCTGGAAAATAGATACTGATCAGGGTGGGTTTATCAAATACTCCTCCAGGCAGAAGGATCGATCGGTAATATTTAAAGGATTCGTACTCATTGAAAGCTTCCGATTGGTAGATGGGTTTCTTGCCCTCGTGGTAGACGGCGTAAACGAAGGGCATATTAATCTCTTTCTCTATAAGCTTCCGGCTCAAAAGATTTTTCAATTGCGACTCGGATATGAGTGCTTCAATATCTCCTCCCTTCTCCATGATTTGCCGAACGATCTTATTGACAAACATCTCCTTTTCTTTCCAGCTTTTGGCCAGTTCAACCCTGACCTGATCAGGATTCATAGCCGAGATCAGGATCGTGTCCCCGTACATTTCATCCTGGCCGATCACCACGAGTACCGAGTCATCAATCATCTCCACCTTCTGGTTTAATAATGATTGGTCCGGCCGGGTATAGACCAGGGATCCCTCCTGATGGACCTTTGATTCTGCGATAACGATTCCATCTTCACCCAGGATGCTTCTCTGGTCAATCCGGTAGTTCCACACGGCCGTACCCTGGTGGCGGACCAAAGGTGGTTTGATCTCTTCGAGGATGGTGGTGATGGTTTGATTCTGCGCCAGTTCATTGGATATCTCGTCAAGTACCTGGTTAACCACCAAACCAAACTGCTGCTCCTTGGCGTCGATGGAGTTTTTAAACCAGTATGCCTGGACACCCACAAGGGCAATCATGGCGATACTCAGGAAGACTGTTAATATCCACAATACAGTTCGGCTCATGCACCAAAGATAATCCTCCTCTTTGGTTCATTCAGAGTGTTTTAACAATCTTTAACTTCCTTTAAAGGATTGTAACGATATTCCGCCATAGTTTTGCAGTACACCAAAACTGTTGCTTATGAAAAGTTTAAACCCTTTTCGGATTTTAGCCATTATCATTGCTTTTATTTTTTCTTCGGGACTGAGCGCGCAGGAGACCACTGTTTCCATCAAGGTGAAGAAGGATGGCAAAGTGGTAAAAGATACCACCTATAGCTTTGAGAATGAGGAGCAAGCTGAAAACGCACTGAACATCATGGAGGTGATGTGTACCGGTGATGAAAAAGTGATGGAGATTCATAAAACGATGTCTGAGAGTAACACGGGCAATACTAAAAAGATGGTCTTCATTTCCGAGGATGGCAAGACCACCCTAATAGAAGAGTCAAGCGGGGATTCTCTGGTATGGAATACCGAAGGAGAGACCTATCATATTTTCATCAACGAGGAGCGTGAAGGCGATCCCGATGGAGAGAACACCGTTAAGACCAAGGAGGTTAAGGTGGTTATTTCCAGTGATGAAGGATCAGAATGGAGCGTAAAAGAAGGGGATGATATGAAAGTGGATTCTGAAAAAGTCAAGAAATAATCAAAGATGCAGTAGCAGGCAATTTGGTTTAGTTTTAGGGTTTATTGCAGGCTGTCCGTCCTCCCGGCGGACAGCTTTTTCTTTTTGCGGGAACCGGCAGATTGGATAACTTGCAGGAAATGGACCCTGTTGCCTGTTAAAGATTACCATAAAATTCTTGGGGTATCACCCGGAGCTACACAGGGGCAGATTAAGGCTGCCTATCGCAAACTGGTAATGAAGTACCATCCGGATCTGAACCAGGAACCCGGTGCCCGCGAGAAATTCTTCGAGATTGATGCTGCTTATGATTTTCTGATGGAGCATGGAAGTGAGGCTTCTTCGAGGGACTCCTATGACGATCTGTTGGCCAGGGAGATATTCCGCAGGGAACGGGAGCGGATGCAGCAACAGGCCAGAATCAGACGGGAAAAACAAAAGCAGGAGGAGGAGATGTTTAACCGTCCCGAATGGCATGATCCCATCCTGCTGGCTAAATATATCATGCATGGTTTTGGACTTCTGTTTGCGTTTGCAGCAGTCATCGGTCCTCTCCTTATTGCCATATTGGATGATCCTGCCAGCCTGGCTGGTACCTTCTTCTTCATGGTGGCCGGGGTGGTGCTGCTTGTCTATATCTACCCAAGAAGAAAAACATGGTTTCGCCTGGGGAAATTTAAGACAAGCTGGAGGGAAGTTACCGGTTATGTGAAAATGGATTCAGAAATACCGTCTAAAGATCGTTGTTGTTACAGTGCCCATGCCATGGCAGGAGGGAAACCTTACAAAGTGGAACTGATTCAGACCCTTGATTCGAAGATCCGTACTTTCGGGGTGATGGATCACCAGGTGAAATACAGAACCAGGACAAAACGGGTAGTGATTCCCAGGAGTGCCAGGGCTCATTTTTTTCACAGGATTGCAACACTGATCAAACTGACTGCGTTGGCTGGCTTCATGTTATTTTTTCCCGTCGAAAGCATGGTGTGGCGTTTCATTGGGGGAATGGTGGCAGGGGGTCTTCTCTCAACGCTGATGCTTTCCGTTTACAGGATTCGTTCGAAAGTGAGTTATCTGCTGACCCCCGGACTGATTTTAAAGTCGTTGATATGGATCGCATCGCTTTTGGGGATTACCACGATTGGTCCCGGATTCAACATGCAGACCAGCGGATATATTTTTGCTGTAATTGCCGGGTTGTTGTTTCTGCTGGATATGCTGTTTGACCTGGTTTTAGGCCTGTTCCCTTTCTACCGTTGGATGTTTCGCCCTATCATCAGGCAGGGGGCGATCATGGACGAACTCTACAAAGAGGGCTACCAGAATTACCAGGAGTTGCCGGTGTTCTCGGTTGTCTACCCGTTATTTCGCTGGTTGTTTTAAAAGATTACCAGAGCAAAAGCCTCTCCTTGTTGCGAATCCTTCTCAGATCCACAGGAACACACATCCGAACTTCAGGGATGGCTGCTGTTTTCCGGAAAAAGGAAGTGATTTGTTCTTCCATAATTTCTCCCTGTATATGTACCAGGTAGTCCAAATTCTTTAATTCATCCAGAAAATATCCGTTTTCTGCCCTGTTCCCAATCACCCTGTAGGTGAGCAGCGATTCATCGTCAAAGTATTCAAATAGTGAGAATTCCTGATCCTGATCCAGTTTCTTGTGGTAAAGCGAGAGATCATCCTGTTTGCGGAAGTCAAATCCGAGGGTACGGTTGATCAGAAGGCATAACCTGTAGTCGGGTTGGTCAGCCACCATCCCCAGCAGGCAGAAATCCTCATCGATGGCCATTTCAAGTTTATGTTTCTTTACTGCCATCCCTGTTTTTATTGAATGGAATTCATGGCCTCCCTGGCTGCACGCTGTTCAGCCCCCTTTTTGGTACTGTCTCTGCCCGTTCCCTTAATTGTACCATTTAGTGAAATGGTGGAGATAAACGCCGGGAATCTTTGTCCCGTATTGTGCTCTTCAATGCTCTCAAAAACCACTTCAACTCTTTTTTTCTGAGACCACTCAATGATCCTGCTTTTATAGTCGGGGTCTTTGTCCACAAGCAGGGTCAGGTCGATGTGCTTTTCAAGAATTTTTTTAAGAAAGAATTTCCGGGCAAACCTGTAGCCGCGGTCAAGGTATATGGCTCCCACCAGTGCTTCCAGGGTGTTGCCATAAATATGCTTTGACTTGTTGGCGGGAAGAACCTGGTGTCGTATCAAAGAGGGAATCCTGATCTGATCGGCCAGTTGGTCGAGGTTTTTTCGCTTTACAATCCGGGAACGTATTTTGGTCAGGAAACCCTCATCGCTATCGGGGAATTTGCGGAAAAGGTAGTCGGCCACAATTGTACTGAGTACCGCATCGCCCAGGAACTCCAGCCGTTCGTTGTTTGTAGAGGCCGACTGAGGATGATTTACAAGGGCTGATTTGGGAAGAAAGGCAAGTTTGTAGATCAAAATATTGCGGGGTAAAAAGCCCAGCATTCTAATCAGTTGAAGATAGAACCTGCGTTCATTCAACACATTACTCCTTAAATTTTCTGAAAATAACCGATGTATTGTGACCCCCGAATCCAAAAGTGTTGCTCATCCCAATGTTAACCTCACGCTTCTGGGCAATATTCGGAGTAAGGTTCAGTTTGGGATCAATTTCCGGATCCAGGGTTTCAAGGTTGATGGTGGGAGGGATAATGCCGTGATTAATGGACATAATCACCGCAATGGACTCGATTGCACCTGCTGCTCCCAGCAGGTGTCCGGTCATGGATTTGGTAGAACTGATGTTAAGTTTGTAGGCATGATCTCCAAAAACGCGTTTGATCGCCTTGGTTTCGGAAATATCACCCAACGGGGTGGCTGTTCCATGCACATTGATGTAATCAACTGCTTCAGGTTCAATCCTGGCATCCCTCAGGGCATTCAGCATCACCAGTCTTGCGCCCTCCCCATCAGGGTGGGGTGCGGTCAGATGGTAAGCATCTGCCGACATACCTCCTCCTATTAATTCGGCGTAGATTTTAGCCCCACGCTTTAGGGCGTGCTCAAGCTCTTCCAGGATCAGGCCGCCACCTCCCTCTCCCATGACAAACCCATCGCGGTTTGCATCGAACGGCCGGGAGGCTTTTTTGTAATTTTCGTTGTTGGAAGAGAGTGCCTGCATGGAGTTAAAGCCGCCAACCCCGGCTTCGCAGATCGCCGCTTCCGAGCCTCCTGAAATAAACAGGTCTGCCATATCGAGACGGATCAGGTTAAAGGCATCAATGAGGGCGTTGGTAGAGGATGCACAGGCCGAAACAGTGGAGTAATTGGGCCCCCTGTATCCATACTTCATGGAGAGCATACCTGCCGCAATATCAGAAATCATTTTAGGAATGAAAAAAGGGTTAAACCTGGGGGTGCTTCCACCCTCCAGGTAGCCCTTAATTTCATTTGTGAAGGTTTCGATTCCCCCAATTCCGGATGCCCAGATTACACCTGCACGGTCCTTGTTGATCTCTGATTGATCCAATCCTGCGTCCAGGTAGGCTTCATGGGCCGCAATCATGGCATACTGAGCAAAGGGGTCAAGCTTCCTGGCCTCTTTGCGTTCAAAGTATTGCAGGGGATCATAATTTTTTACCTCGCAGGCAAACCTGGTCTTGAATTTCTCAGTATCGAAATGGGTAATCCAATCACAACCGCTCACACCGTTCACAAGACCTTCCCAGTACTCTTGCAAATTTTTTCCGAGGGGCGTTAAGGCCCCTAATCCTGTGACAACTACCCGTTTCATGCCTGGAGTTATTTGAACGAAAACAACAGATTATTCTGCGTTTTCTTCAATATATTTGATCGCGTCTCCAACAGTGGAGATGCTTTCAGCCTGATCATCAGGAATACCCATATTGAATTCCTTTTCAAATTCCATAATGAGCTCAACTGTGTCAAGAGAATCAGCGCCCAGGTCGTTAGTAAAGCTAGCTTCCGGAGTTACCTCGTTCTCATCAACACCTAATTTGTCAACAATAATTGCTTTTACCCTTGATGCAACGTCAGACATGACTATAAAATTTTAATTAATAATATTGGTTATTTTTAAAGGTGCAAAGAAATGCAAAATTCGACTATTTTCAAAAGAAAGCCTTTTTTTTGACAATAATTTCGTCTAAAATAGTGATTTAATTTGAATAAAATCTCTTTTTCAATATGTGTAAAACCTAGAAAATGAAAAGGATAGCAATACTTGCCTCGGGATCAGGCACCAATGCAGAGAACTTGATTCGCTTTTTTCGAACGCATCCTTCCGGCAGGGTGGTGATTGTGCTTACAAACCGGCCTGGTGCGGGTGTGATTCAGCGGTCCGAAGCCCTTCATGTGGAGACAGTTGTCTTCAACAGGGAGCAGTTTTATGAAAGCGATGAGGTTATTGATCATTTGAAAGAGAGAGAGATAGACCTGGTTATACTTGCCGGGTTCCTGTGGCTGGTTCCTTCCTCTCTTATTCAGGCTTTCAGTGGCAGGATCATCAATATTCATCCGGCACTACTGCCCTGTTACGGAGGAAAGGGAATGTATGGCAGCAAAGTTCATGAGGCAGTTGTAGCCAGCGGCGACACCGAATCGGGAATAACGATCCACTATGTGAACCAGGAGTATGATGAAGGTAATATTGTTTTCCAGGCCAAATGTGAGGTCAGAAAAGGGGACACACCTGAAATCCTGGCTGACAGGATCCATCAACTGGAGTATGAACATTTTCCGGTGGTAGTTGAGAAGCTGCTAGATCAGCTTTAAGATACTCATGGTCAGTTTCTTTTTCACATTGTAATCAGCAAGATTTTCTTCCCTGACCGGCTCAACAGGAGGGGCTTCCACCTTTAACGGATTTACCGGACTTCCGTTTTTATAAAACCTGAAATCGAGGTGGGGTCCGGAAGCCAGGCCGGTGGCCCCCACGTAACCGATCACATCGCCCTGCTTCACATAGCGTCCCTGACGAATATCTTTACCAAACTTACTCAGGTGCATATAGGTGGTTGAGTATACGCTGTTGTGTTTGATATTCACGTAATTGCCGCCACCTTGTTTCTGGTAGCCAACTTTTGTGACGATCCCGTCACCCACCGTGTGCACGGGTGTCCCGGTGGGGGCTGCATAATCAACTCCGTGATGCGGACGACGGATTTTAAGTACCGGGTGAAACCTGGAGTTGGAATAACCCGAACTTATCCTGGAGAATCTCAGCGGAGCTTTCAGGAACGCCTTTCGCAGGCTGTTTCCCTCTTCATCAAAAAAACTGACCACCCCGTCCTGCTCAAAGGGGATCCCCCAGAAATCATTGTTATTGTGATAAATCCAGGCCCCCAGAATCCGGTTTATCCCGATGGATTGGGAGTCAACGTATGATTCTTCGAAGATCACCTTATACCTGTCGCCCTGTTGCACACCAAAAAAATCGATGGTCCATGCAAATATCTCACTGAGCTCAACTGCCAGGATTGGATTGGCATCAGCTTTTAGCATCGATTCCCATAAGGAAATCTCGATGGTTCCGGATGCCGTCCTGATTCTCTGCTCCACCGCTTTTGTCCCGTTTACAGCCTTTACCGGTTCGGAATCGAGATAAACAGTAACATAATGAAGCGGGTCTTTTTCGTATACAAAAATTTCAGGGATGCTATCAATTGTGGAAAAAACAACGAAGTTGTTCTCCGGCCTGATATTTCTTTCATTCAGGAGCGAATCGGGCAGCATTGAAATCTGGTAAATCTGTTTTGGACTTACACCCAGTGGGAGCAGCAGGTCGGCCAGCGACTGACCTTTATGGACTTTTCCTTTGCTAACCTGATTGGGTGCAAGAGGAATTCCATAGAGCACTTCAACGGTGATTTCAATTTCCGGCCGGGTTTCCACAACCTCCGTGGACTTTCCGTCCGGTTGAACCGGGCTAGCTTTCTGTGGAATGAAATAAGCAGTGGCCACAGTGAGAATTGTCAGCGGAACCATGATGATCAGATCTCTTCCTCTTCTCATTATATAACGATGTTGATGATTTTTTCAGGAACATGGATGAAGCGCCTGGGGGCAGCACCCTGGCTCCATTTTTGTGCAACCTCATGTTCGAGAACCTTTTCCCGTACCTCTTCGGCAGGCATGTCAATGGGTAATTCAATTTTAAACCGGAGTTTACCATTAATCATTACAGGGTATTCATGGGTCTGCTCCTGAAGCAAACGATCCTCAAAAGCCGGCCACTCCGAAAGTGCAACCGAGCCATTTCTGCCAAGGATGTTCCAAATTTCTTCTGCCAGGTGCGGAGCAAAGGGAGCAAGAATCCTGATGAAACTCTCTGCAGTGATCCTGGTCACTTTTCCTTTTTTGATACAGAGGTTGGTAAAGATCATCATCTGGGAGATGGCGGTGTTGAAATGGAGTACATCAATATCTTCCCCTACCTTTTTGATGGTGGCATGAAGCGATTTAAGCACCTCGGGGTCCTCCTCCTTTTGATGGAGATGTTCCGGGTCAGTAAAAAACCTGTATACCCTGTTGAGAAAATTGTAAACCCCTTTAACTCCGTTCTCAACCCACGGTTTGACTGCATCCAACGGACCGAGAAACATCTCGTACAAACGAAGAGAATCGGCGCCGTAGCTATTGACTACATCGTCGGGGTTCACTACATTTTTCAGCGATTTGGACATTTTGGCCACAATCTGCTTCAGTGATTCACCGGTCTCCCTGTGGAAGAATCCTTCACTGCTCTCCTCCACGAGGTCGGTGGGTATCTTGGCGCCTGTGCCTGTTTCATAGGCAAAGGCCAGGATCATCCCCTGGTTGTAGAGTTTATGGTAAGGTTCATCGGTCGACACCATGCCAAGATCGAACAAAACCTTATGCCAGAACCGGCTGTAGAGCAGGTGCAGCACTGCGTGTTCAGCACCTCCCACATAAAGGTCCACCGGCATCCAGTATCTTTCTTTCTCTCTGGAAAATGGTTCCTCCTCATTTTTGGGGTCAATGTACCTGAGGTAGTACCAGCACGAACCGGCCCACTGAGGCATGGTATTGGTTTCCCTCCGGCCTTTTCTTCCATCGGGACCAATTACCTCCAGCCAATCGGGTGCATTGGACAGCGGAGATTCACCTTCACTTCCCGGTTCATATTTCTGAAGTTCGGGAAGTTTTAGAGGAAGGTCCCCCTTTTCCAGGAGTGAGATCTCTCCATCTTCCCAGTGAATCACAGGGAAGGGTTCTCCCCAGTAGCGTTGTCTGCTGAACAGCCAGTCCCTGATCTTATAGTTAATGGCTTCGTTACCCAGTTTTCGCTCCTGCAGCCATACAATGGTTGCGCGAATACCCTCCTTCCTGGAGAGCCCGTTGATGTCCAGTCCGGTTTTTGTGTCGGAGGAGTTGATGTAACTTCCATCCTCAATCCAGCATGCTTTCCCTTCAAGAATCCTGCTTCTCAGTTCCTGGTCATCAGTCCTGGGATCCATGATACAGACGATGGGAAGGGAAAATACAGTGGCAAATTCGAAATCCCTGGCATCGTGACAGGGAACAGCCATAATGGCTCCGGTACCATACCCCGTCAGAACGTAGTCGGCCACCCAGATGGGGATTGGCCGGTTGTTAACCGGATTAATGGCGAAACTGCCGGTAAAGACCCCTGTCTTTGCCCTGGAGAGATCGGAACGATCCACCTCCGATTTAAGGCCGGCCTGGGTCACATAATCATTCACTTTATTCTCCTGCTCCTTTGAGACCAGCTCCGGGAGCATGGGATGCTCAGGAGCCACAACCATATATGTGGCTCCAAAAAGCGTATCCGGACGGGTGGTAAACACCCGGAGTGAGGTGTTGGTCCCCCTCACCTGGAAATCAACTTCGGCACCAGTGGATCGCCCGATCCAGTTGCGCTGCATGTCCTTAACCCCTTCAGGCCAATCCACCTTCTCCAGTCCGGCCAGGAGTCTCTCGGCGTAAAGCGGAATCCGTAACATCCACTGTTTCAAATTTTTTCTTTCAACCGGGTTGCCGCACTTCTCATGAGTGCCGTCGTTAAGAACCTCCTCGTTGGCACAAACAATCTTGCATTTGGGGCACCACCAAACCTTGGCATTATCATAATAGGCAAGTCGCTTGTCATCGCGATACCGGCGAATCGCCAACCGGCCATTTTCACTGATCTCATCGGGAATCTCCAATTCTTCGATGGGACGTCCTTTTTGAAGTGATTTGTCGAACCAGGTGTTGTAGAGCCGGATGAAGATCCATTGCGTCCACCTGAAATATCCGGGATCTGTGGTGTTGATCTCCCTTTCCCAGTCATATCCCAGTCCAAGCGATTTAATCTGCCTGCGGAAATTGTCGCAGTTAACCCGGGTGGTAATGGATGGTTGTGTTCCCGTTTCAATGGCATACTGCTCTGCCGGAAGGCCGAAAGCATCCCATCCCATGGGATGAAGTACGTTGAAACCCTTCATCCGCTTGTAGCGTGCCACAATATCGGTGGCGGTATATCCTTCAGGATGTCCTACATGCAGGCCTGAACCTGAAGGGTAGGGAAACATATCAAGTACATAAAACTTGGGTTTTGAAAAGTCATCTTCAGTTCGGAAGGTGCGATTCTCTTCCCAGTATTTCTGCCAGCGTTCCTCAATTTCTGCAAATTTGTATTCCATTTGATCCACTTCTGATTGAGGGAGCGAAATTAGCCTATTTTTGCTTTATTACGGCAACAAAAAGTTGCCTATGAAGGGTTTTTTTCTGAAATTCACATTAACCAAAGTAAATAATTAATCGATGATCCTCGCAGCTTGCGGCGAGGAGAGTCAATAAAAAAAAAGACTAAGATGAAATTAACCATTCAACACCAGGACGGGTACTCCAGGGGTGAACTTTTGCTCAGAACCCTGTTTGGCTGGCTCTACATTTTAATTCCCCATGGATTTCTTTTGATTTTTGTTGGATTATGGGGAATGATTCTTCAATTTGTGGCCTTCTGGGTCATTCTCTTTACAGGGCGTTATCCTGAGAGCATGTTTGAATTCCAGGCAGGGCTCATGAGGTGGAATCTCCGTCTCAATGCCAGGATTTATAATGTATCGGACGGTTACCCTGCATTTGGGGTCAGATCGAACGATGCGTATACCCTCCTGGTGATTCCTTACCCTGAAAAGGTGAACAGGGGACTGACCCTGGTCCGAATGCTGTTTGGGATCTTTTATGTTCTTATTCCACACGGTTTTATTTTAATATTCAGGACATGGTTTGTGGGTATCCTGGTTTTCCTGGCCTGGTGGATCGTCCTTTTCACCGCGAAGTATCCCGATTTTGCCTTTGAATGGGTAACCGGGCAAATACGCTGGCAGATGAGGGTAAACCTGTACATGATGTATATGACCGATACTTATCCTCCCTTTACAGGCGATGAATTAGCCGGCGAAGATCCGGGAGAAAATATGAAGGTCAAATAAGATGAAGGATCATCCGTTACCCTACCGATTCAAAAAATATTAACTTTGCGCTCCATGATGGCTCCATAGTTTAACTGGATAGAACGTGGGATTCCGGTTCCCATGGTGGGGGTTCGAGTCCTCCTGGAGTCACAAAACAGCCGAAACTCATCACACATTGAGTAGAAAAGAGGGTTTTTATGCCCTCTTTTTTTCTTCGGTCACCCCGGGTTCACTTGTCACCTTCGCCTGTTGATATTTCATCAAAGAAGCAGCAGGAATTTTCCATAATTTCAGTTAATCATCTAACATTATATATTATTTAGGACCAAATGGCTGCCGAATTTTTATCTTCTGTCGGGGTGTCTTACCAGATCGACCGACTGCTTTCTGAAGCAAACAGTGAAATCGTGTTCTTCTGCCCGGTTTTAAAATTGCATGAAAGTATCATCCTGAAATTTCAGCAGGCCGATCAGCGAAACATAAGGATTACCCTGCTTTTCGGAAAGGACCGTGGCCAGACTAAGGGAATACGCTGGCACAAGGATTTTAAAAATCTGAGAATTCTTTATCACGACAAGTTAAATTCCTGCATTTACAGAAATGAAAAGGAGTTGATTTTTACTTCCAGGGGACTGGAGGATATGAGCCTCGGGATTACCCTGGACATGGGCGTTTTGATTACCAAGATGCGTGACCGGAAGGCGTTTGAAGATGCCATTTATGAACAGGAACTCCTTGTGGAACATGCTGAAGAAGTTTTTGCAGGTACCAACTTCGAGAAACAGGTGGAGTCTTCAAATCCCGAGGAGATCATCAGGATGATGCCTTATGTAAACTATTTTGGGATCGAGGACCGGACACTTGTAAATGGAAAAGTTAAGGCGCCCAGCGGGAAATTCTATTTACCGGAGATGGAACTTTACAACGATGGCACCATAAAGTTCCAGGGATTCAAAAAAACCAGGCAGCGACACGGCGAGTGGATTTTCTATTCTTACGAGGGATTTGTGCGTGAGGTGGTCATTTACGAGAACGGGAGTTATGTGGACAAGATCTACTGTGATTACGAGAATCCGGCAAAACCCATTTCAAAATATTACCTGCTCTTCGGACTGGGAAATTCGGTAAGAAAGCTTTATGGCAAAGAAATTGGGGAATTGTATTTTGAAAGCAGGATTGAAGATTTCACCGGGACCGATAAAACCAGGCTGTTCTATCACACCGAACGTTTCCTGAATAAAAGGAATATATTCGACCAGCCGGAAACTTTCCAGCAAATGGTCAACCAGATCTACAGATCCCTCTACGAATAAAAAAGAAGAGAGTGACCCTATTGAGGCACCCTCTTCCGTTTTATTAAATCAGATGGGAGTTATCTTTGAACTCCCTGATTTCTGTATTCTTTCCTTGCCGAGTAGTTGATGATCAGCGCACGGGCCCTTCGGAGGGACTGCTTCACATCATCAACTTTACCCATGGGGATATTCTCATCGATCCTCAGAGACATGGTCATCTTGCTCTTATCCGATTCGGGAAGTTTTTCCCTTTCAAAAATAACAAAGTCCTGTACCGATTCATAGGGGATGCCCTCTTCATTCACAAGCTTATCGTTAAGCTGAATTAAAGGTTCGGTTCCATACATCCTGGCCACGTGTGCAACGGGGCGTCCGACGTAGATATAGCTTACAAGGGATTTCTTTTCCAGCTTCTTCACTTCAGTGGCCTCAGGTACCTTTACCTTTACCTGAACTTCAGTTTCCCTCATTGTTGTCGTTACCATGAAAAAAAATAGAAGCATGAAAACAATGTCAGGAAGCGAAGCGGTGTTAATGGTTACAGTACCACTCCCTTTTTTTCTTCTGAATTTAGCCATTATCTTTGGATGTTTTTTGGGTCAGATTCGGATATATTCATCTTATAAATCTTCCGGATACCAGCATTAATCTCCTCCTCAGCGGGAATGGCTGTATTCAGTTCATCGAAATCTTTTTCAAAGTAAAGATTACAGAAGTTATCCCGCAGTTCATTTACTGCTGCCACAAGTTCGTTCTGTACCTGAAGGTACTTTCCATAAGTGGTTGAACGGTCGTTTTGAAGTGAGATTACACCCTTGGATACCTGTCCCCTCCAGATACCGTCAGGAGGTAACAGGGATGAACTTCCCGGAGGAAACGCGATCTCCACTTCCTCTTTTTCGGGAAGTGTTACATCGTTTGCAGGGTTGGTAAAGAACTCGATGGTTTTGGCCTTTAAATTCAGCCGGTCCATCTCCTCTCCACCTACCATCAGACGATCGCTTCGGTTCAGGAGTACAACTAATACGTTTCTCTTGTTTACCTTAACCTCGGTCTCCTGTTCATCCTCCGGTTCCGGGGGAAGAAGCCTGGTGATACCGGTATCGATATCCATAGTGGTGGTAACCAGGAAGAAAATCAGAAGCAGAAAGGCGATATCCGCCAGTGATCCTCCGTTAACTTCCGGTGTTGGTCTTGCCATTGGTTACGTTTTTTAATTTTTATTTAAATGCCTTAGATATGATGGCATACAAAATGGATGCCAGGGCCAATCCAAAAAGTATGTATGTCACAAAAAGTCCAGTGTCAATCATTTTTAAGGTGGATGGATCACTATTCGCCGTACCTGTATACCCTATGATCTCCAGCGGTGAACCGGAGGCCATTAGATATGATATCAGCACCAGAACAGCTGCTCCGACAATTACCATCGCAAGTCTGACCAGCCCTTTTGGATTGGATAAGATTGAGATTAATGGGAAGATAATGGCTGCAAAGACGGCGATCAGGGCCAGGATATAGGCCCAGATCAGCGCAAAGTCAATACGATTCCATACAAGGAATTCCCAGCCTGACAGCACCTCCTTTGGTGATTTTACCTCGGGAGCGGCAGTCACTACCGGGGCAGCGGGTGTGGCAATTTCTGCCATTATAGTATCCTCTGCAGCAGAAACACCTTCAGCAACTGTGGTGGAGTCGACCGTGGGCAAAGGTGCCGCCGGGGTCATGTCCACCGGATTCTGAGCTTCCTGTACGCGTTGCTCCATGCTGTCATAGTCGACAGTTTTGGGGCTCACGTAGAAGAAGAGAACCACCAGAATGGAAATTCCTGCTACGATGAATAATATGATTCTAGTTAATTTTGAAAAAGCCATGGCTTCTTATTTTTTTGAATTATATTTTACCAGCATGTCGATAAGGGAAATGGAAGCATCTTCCATCCTGTTAACGATATTGTCAATCTGCGACACAAGGTAATTGTAGAAGAGCTGAAGAACAATAGCCACCATCAGACCAAATACAGTTGTGATCAGGGCAATCTTGATACCACCTGCCACAATTGTCGGGGAGATGTCTCCCTGCTGCTGAATATTGTCAAAAGCATCGATCATACCAATTACAGTACCCATGAAACCAAGCATTGGTGCAATGGCAATGAAAAGTCCGATCCATGAGAGGTTTTTCTCCAGCAGGCCCATCTGTACACTACCATACGATACCACAGATTTTTCAACCACATCAATACCTTCATCGGCCCGGTCCAGACCCTGGTAGAAAATACTGGCCACCGGTCCCCTGGTATTGCGGCAAAGTTCTTTGGCAGCGTCAATCCCACCATCATTAAGGGCGGCTTCAACGTCGGTGAGAAGCTTCGTGGTATTGGTGGATGCAAGGTTCAGGTATATGATCCTTTCAAACGCCAGCGCCAGACCAAAAATCAGCGTCAGAATAATAGTGCCCATAAAACCGGCACCACCTTCGATAAATTTGGTTTTCAGTGTGGTGTGCAGAACTGAGAGTCCACTCTTTTCCTCAACCGCTACCGGAGCAACAGGAGCGACGGGCTGTTGAACTACAACCTCTTCAGCAACCTGTGTGGTATCTTCTGCGGCAGGAGCTTCTGTCGTTTCGTCCTGCGCAAAGATTGATGCTCCCATAAAAAGCATACCGAATACGGCTATCAATGCAAATAATTTTTTCATGGTGTTGTTTGTTTGTTTTACTTTTTAATGATTATATGAATACTTCTATTTATTGTCAAAGTTAAGTTTAAATTTTAAGAACTTTGCGGAGAGGGAGGGATTCGAACCCTCGGTACCCTTTAGGGGTACACACGCTTTCCAGGCGTGCCAGTTCAACCACTCCTGCACCTCTCCTTTAGATTCAAGAATCAATACTCGTGATTATGAACCAGCTTACATTCAGTTTTTTATAAGAACCTGTCCCTGATCCTGAAGTCTTACTTCCAGGGATAATTTCGCGGCGAAAAATACAAAAAAAATAATTAATACGACTACTCACAGGAGAGTGATTTCACCTTTTAGGGATTTATTTAAAAGCATTTTAACCTCTGCATGGGGTAATTCCTGTCCCAAAAGGACCATCATTTTGGTGATTGCTGCTTCAGTTGTTGTGTCATAACCGCTTATTACACCAGCATTTAGAAGCTTTCGACTTGTTTCGTAAAATCCCATTTCCACACTTCCGCTTATACATTGGGTTACATCCAGAACAATGATTCCTCGATCGAGTGCTTTTTTAATCCGGTCCAGGAACCAGGATCCCGTAGGAGCATTTCCCGCCCCGTAGGTCTCGAGGATCACCCCTTTTAGTCCCTCCATTCCCAGGATGGCATCCAGGTGAGCCCCGGTTATACCAGGGAAAAGTTTAAGAATTGCAATTTGCCGGCAAAGGTTTTTGTGGACCTTCAACTTTGGAAATTTTCCGGGAAGTCTTATATCTGCACGATTGTATGCAAGGTGTACTCCTGCTTTGGCCAGGTATGGATAGTTGGCTGACTGGAATGCATTGAAATGTTCGGCATTGACCTTGGTGGTGCGGTTTCCCCGGGAAAGTTTGCTTTCAAAGTAAATGCAGACTTCAGGTACCACGGGCTTCCCATACTCTTTGGTTGCTGCAATCACAATCGAGGTAACCAGGTTCTCTTTTCCGTCTGTACGAAGGGCCCCGATGGGTAATTGGGCCCCGGTAAAGATGACGGGCTTGGCCAGCTCCTCCAGCATGAAACTAAGTGCCGAAGCCGAATAGGCCATGGTATCGGTTCCGTGAAGGATCACAAAACCGTCGAATTTATCATAGTTATTCTCTATAATATCTGCAAGTTTTATCCAGGTGGAAGGGTCAATGTCGGATGAATCAATGGGAGGCTCAAAGCTAATGGACTCAATTCTGTAACCATAACCCTGAATCTCGGGAAGATACTTCATTATTTTCGTAAAATCGAAAGGTTTCAGGGAACCCTTTACCGGGTCTTGCAGCATCCCGATGGTGCCGCCGGTATAGATAAGTAATATGGAACGTCCGTCCTGATCCATCTTTCAATAGGTTCTTTGAAAAAGTTCGAGTGCATTACGGGTGGTGATGGCTCCGACTTCTTCGATGTTCAAGTTATAAATTTCCGCCACCCGGGATACAATATGAACCAGATAACTGCTTTCATTTCTTCTTCCCCGAAAAGGAGCCGGTGCCAGGAAAGGGGAGTCAGTTTCCAGCAAAAGCCGGTCCGGTGGAATATCGCTTAATATATGCCAAAGGTCTGAATTTTTAAAAGTAACGATACCGTTGATACCAATTTTAAATCCAAGGGAGAGTGCTTTCCGGAGCTCAGATTTTCCCCCGGTAAAACTGTGAAACACCCCTTGTAACCCATCAGGGCTGGTTTCATCCATGATTCTGAAGATCTCCTGGAAAGAATCCCTGGCATGAATGACCAGCGGGAGCCCCATTTCTTTTGCCCACCCGATCTGGGTCCTGAAGGCAATCTCCTGTTCCCTGATATGGGTTTTGTCCCAGTAAAGATCGATCCCTGTTTCGCCGATGGCAACAATCCCCGGATGGTCCAACAGTTTTTCAATGGCTGCCAGCTCCTCCAGGTAGTTTCCTTTAACTGAAGTAGGATGAAGACCCATCATGGGAAAACAATGTCCCGGATAATCCATTGCCATGGCAAACACGGCACCGGCGGTGGAGCTGTCGATATTGGGCAGAAGCATTCTGGTAACACCGGCCTCCACGGCCCTTTTTACCATTGTGTCCCTGTCCTCCGAGAATGCATCCAGATAGAGGTGTGTATGTGAATCGGTGTACATTTTTTAAGCGGCTACAAACTTACAATAAATGCAAGTAAATAAAAGCAGGCCCCTGTCAAAATACCCCGTTTGAAAAAGAAACGAGGGTATATCATAAGGGTCATCATCTTCTGTTTTCTAAGGGATGCTTATTCGTAACGTGGCTTTTTTTACTGCGTAAAAAATGCCAGGTTACTTCCTAAGCATCCCTTAGAATTAGTTATAAACGAACTCTTGGGAAACCCTCGTTTGATTATTGAGATTTATACTACACCCTGGGCCATCATTGCATTTGCTACCTTTACAAAGCCTCCGATGTTGGCACCATTCACATAATTTACATATCCGTCGGATTCGGCTCCATAGTCCACACAAATCTGATGAATGTTCTTCATGATGGTTTGCAACCTTGCGTCAACCTCCTCCCTTGACCAGGGAAGCCTCATGCTGTTCTGTGTCATCTCGAGCCCGGAAACGGCAACCCCTCCTGCATTGGCTGCTTTACCCGGTCCATAAAGGATTCTGGAGTTCAGGTATATTTCGATGGCATCAGGGGTTGAGGGCATATTGGCACCCTCGCTGACCACCTTGCAACCATTTTTTATCAGGGTCTCGGCATCCGGTTTTCCGATCTCGTTTTCGGTGGCACAAGGGAAGGCAACATCGCACTTCACGTGCCAGGGACGCTTCCCGGCAAAATATTCGCACCCAAATTTCTCTGCGTACTCTTTTATTCTGCCCCTTCGGATATTCTTTAACTCCATTACCCATGACAGCTTTTCAGCATTGATTCCGTCAGGATCATAAATTGAACCTTCTGAATCGGAAAGAGTGACCGCCTTTCCTCCCAGCTGGATCAGCTTCTCGACGGTATACTGTGCCACGTTTCCGGAACCAGATACAGCAGCGGTTTTCCCCTTTAGTGAATCACCCTTGGTTTTCAACATTTCGTTGGCAAAATAGACCGCCCCGTATCCCGTAGCTTCAGGCCTGATCAGGCTTCCTCCCCATTCAAGTCCTTTGCCGGTCAGTACGCCGGTAAATTCATTGCGGATTCTTTTGTACTGACCAAACATGAACCCTATTTCCCGGCCACCTACCCCGATATCTCCGGCCGGTACATCGGTGTTTGGTCCGATGTGCCTGCAAAGTTCGGTCATGAAACTCTGGCAAAAGCGCATCACTTCGTTGTCAGATTTGCCTTTTGGATCAAAGTCGGACCCTCCTTTGCCTCCTCCCATTGGAAGAGTGGTCAGGCTGTTTTTCAGTACCTGCTCGAAAGCAAGAAATTTAAGTATCCCCAGGTTCACCGTGGGGTGGAACCTTAGACCGCCCTTGTAGGGGCCGATGGCTGAGTTCATCTCGATGCGATACCCCCGGTTGATCTCAACCTCGCCCTTATCATTGATCCAGGGTACCCTGAACAGGATCACCCTTTCCGGTTCGGCCATCCGCTCAAGAATCTTGGCATGTTTGTACTTGGGATGATCCTCAATAAAGGGGATAAGTGATTCGGCGACTTCCTGTACCGCCTGATGAAATTCTGGTTCTGCCTGATTTTTGGCTTTGATTTTAGCCATGAATTGTTCAACTCTGGGATCCATAGAATTATTTTTTTGGTTCAACTGCCTTAAATCTAAAAATCTTTCCATGAGTTCGGTATCTCCTTTATCAAAAAGGGGATATGTCATTAAACATTGTCAAAGAACATTATCAGGATTCAGTGGAGCGAAATTCTGGTCCGGTACCTGTTTCCAGGTTCAACCGAGATCCACTCTTTCAGCTCCATCTCCAGCAGCATGGCCAGAATGTTCTGGATTGGCAGGTCCACCATTTTACTCAGGGTTCCCGGGGTGATGTCGGGTATCTCCCCGATGGCGATCAGCATTTTTTGCTCCTGGGCGGTGAGATCCACTTTCCGGACAGGGCGGGTGGGTTCAATATTCCCGCAATCCCAGTTCACTCTCCTGATGATGTCTTCTGCAGATTCAACCATCGTGGCCATGCAGCTCTTGATCAGGTTGTTGCAACCACTCGACCGGTCGTCGGTCACCCGACCGGGTACGGAAAGTACTTCCCTGTTGTATGAGAAGGCAATGTCGGCTGTAATCAGGGCGCCCCCCTTGCGGGCCGATTCCACTACCAGGGTCGCATTTGAAATTCCGGCAATGATCCGGTTTCGCCTGAGGAAATTGTTACGTTCCGGACCCATCCCTGAATGGAAATCGGTTACCAGAGCTCCCTGCTGAACTATCTTTTTGGCCGTCTCCCGGTGGGAGGAAGGATAGATGGTGGAAAACCCATGACCCAGGACCGCCACCGTCGGTAATCCATATTCCAGGGCAGCACGGTGAGCGATCACATCAATGCCGTATGCCAGTCCGCTTACAATGGCCACGTCGGGCACGAGCCGGGCAAGGTCCCTGATCATCTCCCTGCAGATCTCTTTCCCGTAGGAGGTGGCCCTTCTGGTTCCCACCACACTCAGGCTCCTTTGACACCGGAGTCCGTGATTACCCATTGTATAAATAAGTACCGGTCCGTCGTTGCACTCATTCAGGAGCGGAGGGAAGTCAGGATTTTTATAGCAAATCGCCTGTATATGATGCTTTCCCATGAATTCAAGCTCTCTCTCTGCCTGTCCCACCAGGGATGATTCGTTAATGGATCGGGACAGGCAGGGTCCGATTCCCTCAATGCTTTCCAGGACTTTCCTCTTCTGGAGGAATACATCCTGTGCCGATCCAACCCTGTTCATCAGCTTTCGGGCTGTAACCGGTCCTATGGACGGAACCATTGTCAGGGCGATCAGGTACTTTAATTCAGTCAGTTCATCAGCCATCTCTTTTTCAGGGTTAATGTGATCACATTCCTGCTTATCGTTGTCTCCGGAAGCGGACCCGTCCTGTTAAATTGGAGTTAAAAGTATGATATATAGATTATTAAGAAATATATTTCCTACATTAATCCCATACAATCACAAAAAATATTGAAGGTGGAGATGAACAGGAAATTATTAGCACTTCTCTTTTTAGCCGGATGGGCCGGCTGCCAGAATCAAGATCAGCGCACCCCATTGCTGCCTCTTTACGATGGTCTTTCAAAGTATCATCGGACAGTTACCACAAATTCAAAGGAGGCCCAGGAATATTTTGACCAGGGACTGGCACTCTATTATGGTTATAATCATGAAGCAGCCATTCTTTCTTTCCAGCAAGCCCTTGTTCTGGATTCAAATTGTGTAATGGCCTGGTGGGGTCAGGCTATTTCTTCCGGACCGAGCATAAATAATACTGAAATGGATGACCATGCGAAAATTGCTGCATGGGAGACCATCGTGATGGCCCTGGAGCAATTAGATAAGGCTTCAGCGGTTGAAGCCAGGTTAATAAACGCATTGTCCAAACGATATTCCTGGCCTGCTCCGGATGACAGAAGATCATTGGATCTGGCCTACGCCGGGGCAATGAAGGAAGCCTATGAAGAATTCCCGGAGGATGTGGATGTCGCCGTACTCTATGCAGATGCCATGATGAATCTGCGTCCATGGGATTTATGGACCTCCGAAGGCATTCCGCAGCCCGGTACCGGGGAAATTGTGACTATCCTGGAAAGAGTTCTTGAAAAACATCCCGATCATCCGGGCGCCTGTCATTTTTATATCCATACCATGGAGGCATCGCCCTTCTTTGCTAAGGCACTTCCCGCTGCCGATATTCTCCGCAACAGGATGCCCGGAGCCGGTCACCTGGTTCATATGCCATCACATATCGATATCCGGCTTGGATCCTATGAGGACGCAATTACAGCCAATCAGAAAGCCATTGAAGCAGACAATATTTGGATCTCTTCAGGTGGTTTTTATACCTTTTACCGTGCACATAACCATCATTTCCTTGTATATGCCGCCATGTTTGATGGTCAGAAGGAGCTGGCACTTTCAGCCTCTGAAGATCTGATTGATGCGATACCGCTTGAAGTGGTCAGGGCTTATCCTGATTTTCTGGATGGTTTCATTGCTGTACCCACCCATGTCATGGTCCGCTTTGGCATGTGGGATGAATTGATCCAGCAGGTCAGGCCTCCTGAGGATCTTTATCTGACCACCGCATTCTGGCACTATGGCAGGACCGTTGCTTTTGCTGCCAGCGGAAGGGTTGAGGAGGCCTCAGGTGAATACGAAGCATTGTTAAATGCTTATGAGCAGGTTCCCGGTAGCCGGTTAATAGGGAATAATCCGGGGAAAACGGTGCTTGATATAGGGGTGCTGATGGCAAAAGGTGAGCTGGAATACAGAAAGGGTAACTATGAGGAAGCATTTCGATTATTGAGAATGGCAGTGCAAAAGGACGATGAACTGCGCTATGATGAGCCATGGGGTTGGATGATGCCCATCAGGCATTCATTGGGCGCTTTATTGCTTGAGCAGGGCCATCACGAAGAAGCAATCGAGGTCTTTCAAACGGACCTGCAATTACATCCTAAAAACGGTTGGTCCTTAAAAGGCCTGGCTTCCTGTTACCATTTAACAGGGCAACACCAGAAGGCCATACTTACCGAAAATCTATTTGATGAATCCTGGAGCAGATCCGATATTCAACTGAAGGCTGCATGTTTTTGCAGCACGCCTAGTCCTGGTTGACCCCGCTTTTAAAGTACTTTTGCAATGAGGAGAGGATTCTGTTCCTGTCCTGATCGTCAACAGCTGAGAGGCTGATGGGCGGGTAGCCCACGATCTTGTTCCGGAAGTGCTGGTAAAGAATGATTTTTTGGTAGCGTCCGAAGAAGAAGGGTTTCAGTTCATACTTCACAAACTGCTGTTTCGGAATCTCTATGGAATTTTTTTTGCTGTTGAACAGGCTCAGGGGATAATACCTCATCACGATCATCTCCCCATGGTCGCTGTAAGCAATAAAGCAGGGGATTTTCCTTGAGTAATAGATATTGATCCCCACGTAAAGGGTCGCGATAAAGATGATCACATGATATTCGGACAGCCGGAGACCGGGATTATCGAACCAGGGAATAAAGATAAGCACAATGATGACCATGGTGAATACAATGGCCATGATCAGTCTCCTGAGCCAGATTCTGTATGTATTTTTCTGGTTATCTACCTTCATTTTTTCGCCTGTTCCGCTCTGTTTTGATCAGTCCGAGCTCACGCCCTGTCTGTCCCTTTACGGAAGTATTCTCCTCCACCCTGCGCATCAGGTAGGGCAACACGAAACGAACCGGACCGTAAGGTACATATTTTGCCACATTAAACCCGGCTGCTGCCATGTTAAAACTGATGTGCTCACTCATTCCGTAGAGCTGCGAGAACCATACCCGCTTGTCGGCAGGGTCAATTTTCCGTTCGATCATCAGGTCAGCAAGGTACTTACTGCTGAACTCGTTGTGGGTGCCGTTAAAGATGGAGACCACATCCAGGTTGTCAAGAGAGATTTTAAGTGCCAGGTTAAAGTCCCTGTCCGTACTATCCTTATCGGGCTGTATGGGGTCCGGGTAACGCAACTTCCGGGCACGTTCACGCTCTCTCTCCATATAGGCTCCGCGTACAAACTTGGCTCCAAGGAAAAATTTCTCCTCCCTGGCAGTGCGGATATCTGCTTCAAGAATGCCGATGCGGTCATGCCGGTACATCTGGTAAGTATTGAACACGATGGCCCTTTTATAATTGTATTTTCGCATCATATCCATCACAACCTGGTCGATGAAATTCTGATAAAAGGTATCCTCGGCATCGATCATGATGGGGATGTCGCAGTCAAATGCGGTTTTACAAAGCTGGTCGACACGTTGTCGGAATTTCTCACCCTCCCGGATGGTATGTTTGTCGGGGACTGAAGAGCCGCTGAGGATCTCCAGTGCATCATTGTTTCCAAAGGCGGTGGGTTTGAAAACTGCAAATGGGATGTTCGGATTATTCCCTGCATTTCTCACTGCTCTCAGGGTCTCCTGAAGCGCGGCTTCAATGGCTTTATCCGACTCTCCGCCCTCCACCGAATAGTCAAGGATGGAATAGACATTGGCCCTTTTGAGCTTTTCCACTGCGGGTTGACAGGCCTCAAGGGTTTCTCCGCCCACAAAATGTTTGAATGCAGTGGGCTTAACGATCCATCCGATAGGAATCCTCAGATTGGAGCAAACCCAAATGACCGGGTTGGCAATTTTCACAAGGATGGGGTATGAGATCAGTTTAAAGAGAATGTATGCCCGTCGCAGGTCGCGGTCTGATTTGATGCTGAAAGCGGTTTTGGTATCTTCAAAGTTTATCATGATGGTATAACGGTTACTGAAGCAGTTTTTTGCCGGCCGCAATATATGCTAATTATTATCTTTGAATCATGAAAAAAGTCATCTTCGCGCCACAAAATTCAATAAAAGAGATCATATACCTGCCATCCTCAAAAAGTATATCCAACCGGATGCTGATCATGCAGGCCCTTTCCGGGAGCGGGATTGAGCCCGGAAATCTTTCCGATAGTGACGATACCCGTGTTCTCAGGGATGCTTTAAAACAGGCCTCCGGGGTGATAGATATCGGTCATGCCGGCACTGCCATGCGTTTTTTGACAGCTTTTTTATCCACCCGGGACCAGCGGGTGGTCCTCACCGGGTCTGATCGCATGAAGCAGAGGCCCGTGGGAGCGCTGGTGGATGCCCTGAGGGAACTGGGTGCCGGAATCAGGTATATGGAGCGTGAAGGTTGTGCTCCGCTGGAGATCGGAGGAGGAATGAAAGAAGGCGGGAGTATTGTTGTGGATGGCGGTATCAGCAGTCAGTTTATCAGCGCACTGATGATGACCGGACCGGTTCTTGAAGGGGGACTTCAAATCTCGCTATCGGGCGATGTGGTCTCTGCAACCTATATCCGGATGACCCTTTCCCTGATGCAAAAAGGAGGTATAGGGGCCACCTTTAATGGAAGGGAAATCTCCATTCCCCGGGGCACCTACAACTTCGGCCGGTTTGTGGTGGAGTCAGACTGGAGCGGCGCTTCCTACTGGTACCAGGTGGCCGCCCTGATGCCCGGTTCGGTCATCACGCTTCCCAACCTGGAGAAGGATAGCCTCCAGGGGGATTCCGTACTCGCGTCGTTGTTTCTTCAACTGGGGGTTCAAAGCTTGTTTGAAGGGAATTCATTGATTCTTCGCTCCGGCGGGAAGGTCAGCAGGGCCCTGTTTGAATATGATTTTTCAGGTTGTCCCGACCTGGTGCAGACCTGTGCGGTGACACTCTGTGCGCTGGGAGTCCCCTTTCGCTTTACGGGTACCCGGACCCTGCGGGTCAAGGAGACCGACCGGGTGAAGGCGCTGCAGGTTGAGCTGGGAAAATTTGGGTTTACACTTGATACCGATACCGGGGGTGACTGGATCCTCTGGAAGGGAAACAAAGGGCAACCTGCAAACAATCCGGTTATTGAAACCTACCACGATCACCGCATGGCCATGGCCTTTGCGCCACTGGCCATACCTTTTGGAAAGGTAATTGTGAATGATCCCATGGTGGTGACTAAATCCTACCCCGGTTTCTGGCAGGACATGGAGAAGGCGGGATTCCCCGTTTCAACCCTTTAGATCCCTGCGCTCCCGGAAGAACTGTTTCAGCAGCCGGGAGGACTCCTCCGCCATGATTCCCGAAACCACCACGGTTTTTTCATGCAGAATGGACAGCTCCAGGCGGGAAAAACCCTCTCTTGGATCCGGAGCTCCGAACACAACCCGGTCCAGTTGTGCCCATTTCAGGGCGGCAGCGCACATCACACAAGGCTCAAGGGTCACAAAAAGGGTGCAGCCGGTCAGGTATTTGGCTCCCAGGAAATTCGACGCTGAAGTGATGGCGATCATCTCGGCATGGGCAGTCACATCCATCAGCTGCTGGGTCATGTTATGGGCCCGGGCAATGATGCGGTCCAGGTTCACAATGACTGCTCCGACGGGTACCTCCTTCAGGTCATATGCTTTTTGAGCCTCCTTCAGGGCTTCCTTCATAAAATATTCATCGGGGAATAGTGTTCTCTCCATACCAAAAGTTACTAAATTTGCACTCGCTTATGACAAAAATAGGCATACGGGGTAGCTTATCATATAAAAAACATAAAAATGTACAGAACACACAACTGCGGTCAGTTAAGGATGGAGCAGGCAGGAGAGCCAGTCACCCTTTCGGGATGGGTTCAGAAATCGAGGGACCTGGGGGGAATGACCTTTGTGGATATGAGGGACCGCTACGGGATCACCCAGCTGGTTTTTAATATGGAGACCGATCCCGGGTTGTGCAGGGAGGCCCGGAAACTGGGCCGGGAGTATGTAATCCAGGCATCGGGCAAGGTTGCAGAGCGGAGCAATAAGAATCCGCAGCTGGTCACCGGCGATATCGAGATTTTGGTGGAGAGCCTGAAAATCCTGAACCCGTCGCAGGTGCCCCCGTTTACAATTGAAGATCACACCGACGGAGGCGATGAAATCAGGATGAGGTACCGCTACCTTGACCTGCGGCGGCCTGAAGTGAAGAAGAACCTGATGCTGAGGCACCAGGTGGCTTTTGAGACCAGGAAGTACCTGAGTGAAAAGGGTTTCCTGGAGGTGGAGACCCCCGTTCTGATCAAATCCACCCCGGAGGGAGCCCGGGATTTTGTGGTGCCCTCCAGGATGAATCCGGGAGAGTTCTATGCACTTCCCCAGTCACCGCAGACTTTTAAGCAGTTGCTGATGGTGGCCGGTTTTGATAAGTATTTCCAGATCGTGAAGTGCTTCAGGGATGAGGACCTGAGGGCAGACCGGCAGCCGGAGTTTACCCAGATCGACTGCGAAATGTCGTTCGTTGACCGGGACGATATCCTGGAAGCCTTCGAGGGACTGGCCAGGCACCTGTTCAGGTCGGTCAGGGGTGTGGAGTTTGAAGGAGTGTTCCCAAAAATGCCATACCAGGAGGCCATGAGGCGTTATGGTAATGACAAACCGGATATCCGTTTTGGCATGGAACTCATCGAGATGACCGGCATGGTCCGTGGAAAGGGATTCCAGGTTTTTGATTCAGCCGAGTATGTGGGTGGTATCTGTGCCGGAGGATGTGCCGGTTACAGCCGCAAGCAGCTGGATGAACTCACGGAATGGGTCAAAAGGCCCCAGCTCGGGATGAAGGGTCTGGTATATGTTAAATTTAATGAAGACGGAAGCCTGAAATCATCGGTCGATAAATTCTTTGATGACACAGCGCTCAAACAGTGGGCAGATAGGTTCGGGGCCAAACCGGGAGATCTGATCCTGGTACTGGCCGGTGATCGCAACCTGGCACTGAAAGCGCTCAGTGAACTGAGACTTGAGATGGGCAACCGCCTGGAGCTCAGGGATCCCAATGTGTTTAAGCCACTTTGGGTGGTTGACTTCCCGCTACTGGACTGGAATGAGGAAACGGGCCGGTTTCATGCCATGCACCACCCCTTCACCAGTCCCTATGAAGAGGATATCGATTTGTTCACCACAGATCCGGGCAAGGTCCGGGCAAAGGCATACGACCTGGTGATCAATGGTGTGGAGATCGGCGGAGGATCCATCAGGATCCATGAGGAAGGGTTGCAGAAGCTGATGTTCGATCATCTTGGTTTTACCCCTGAAGAGGCCCAAAAACAGTTTGGGTTCCTGATGAGTGCTTTCAGGTATGGTGCACCTCCCCATGGCGGAATCGCTTTCGGTTTCGACCGCTGGGTTGCCATGTTTGCAGGAATCGAATCGATCCGTGATGTGATTGCCTTTCCCAAGAACAATTCGGGACGCGATGTGATGATCGATACCCCTTCGACAATTTCGCAGGAGCAGCTGGATGAACTTTTTCTGAAAACAATTCCACCCCGGTAATCAGGAGCCCGGGTGCTGATAGCCAATCAGTGTAGCAGAAGTGCAACCGGTGATCTTCACATGAACATAATCACCAGGAGCTACCGATCCGCGGGGAAAAACCACAACCTTATTCTGGGAGGTGCGGCCATAGAGCTGTGCTTCCGATTTCTTTGAGGTGCCTTCGGCCAGGACCTCGTAGATTTTGCCTATATCCTTCTGCTTGCCGGCGAGGGAAAGTTTCAGTTGTAACTCGATAATCTCGTTCAACCTCCTGGTTTTCACCATTTTGGAAACATCATCTTCGAGTTTCTCAGCTGCAAAGGTCCCGGGCCTTTCACTGTATTTGAACATGAAAGAAAGGTCGAAGCCGGCCCACTCCATGAGGCTCAGGGTCTGCTGGTGCTCCTCTTCGGTTTCACCACAGAACCCGGCAATGATATCGGTGGAAAGGGATGCTTCAGGAAGGTATTTGCGGATGGCCTCAACCCGCTCCATGTAATGTTCCCGGGTATACTTTCTTTTCATACGCTCCAGTACGGTGGTGCTGCCCGACTGCACAGGAAGGTGGATGGACCGGCATATATTGGGCCGGGCAGCCATCGCCTTCAGCAGTTCATCGCTCATGTCCTTCGGATGGGAGGTGGCAAAGCGCACCCTGAGCAAGGGGTCGATTGCAGCTACCCGGTCGAGGAGCTGCTCGAAAGTCACCCCGGTTTTTGTATCCCCCCACCGGTATGAATTCACATTCTGACCCAGAAGGGTTACCTCCCTGTAACCCACTTCAAAAAGTTGTGTGGCTTCGCTGATGATGGTCTCCGGCTCGCGGCTTCTCTCCCTGCCCCGGGTCCCGGGAACCACGCAATAGGCGCAGAAATTGTTGCAGCCCCTCATAATGGAGACGAAGGAAGTCACCTGGTTCTGATCCATCCTCACCGGTGTGATATCCGCATAGGTTTCTGTATCCGAGAGCAGCGTATCAATCGCTTTCTCTCCAATCCCGACCCGGGCAAGAAGCGTGGGGAGCTCACGATAGGCATCAGGACCTGCCACCAGGTCAACCACAGGCTCCTCTTCAATCAAATCCTCCTTCAGTCTTTCAGCCATGCAACCTATGAGACCTACCGTAACATCCTTGTTCTCCTTCTTGATACGGCCAAACTCCCTGAGCCTTGCCCGGATGCGCTGTTCGGCATTGTCCCTGATGGAACAGGTGTTGACCAGGATCAGGCTGGCCTCCTTAATCTCCCCTGTGACCTGGTAATCCTGCCTTTGCAGGATGGCAGCCACCACCTCACTGTCTGCCACATTCATCTGGCAACCGTAGGTCTCTATATAAAGCTTTCTTTTTGACACAGGGAGCAAAGGTAGAAAATGAACCTAACTTTTTTGTTAAAACTTTGTAAAAGGGCCATTTACCGACAAAACCTCCTGCTTCGCCGATTTAGTGTTTCGAATCGATTGTATTCTCCCTAAAATTGCTGAAGAAATAATTGTAATCTTAAAACAAATGAAAATGGGAGCAGGTATATTTTGGGGTGCATTTTTACTCTTGCTGGGTATTGCAATGATCATTAAGGTGGTATTTCAGGTTGAATTCCCGGTCTTTAAGGTGGTGGTGGGAATTTTCCTGGTCATGCTGGGAATAAAAGTCCTTTTCGGGCGGTTTATCATTCCCTCCCACCATTTTGAACCCGAGGAGACCATCTTTAGTGAGCGGACCTATGATCAGCCAGAGTCGGGAAAGGAGTACACTGTACTTTTTGCAAAAGGGGTGTATGATTTCACCAGCGTGGATCTGAGCAAAGGGAGTTTTCATACGAAGATCAGTACTGTTTTCGGGGGAACCCAGGTGATTATCCCCCGTGATCTGCCGGTGAGGATCACTGCCGATGCGGTTTTTGCCGGGGCAGAGCTACCCGATGGCAATACGGCTGTATTTGGATCGGCAATGTATCAGAGTGACTCCTGGAGTCCCGATTCGGCAAGTATCAATATCAAAATGGATGTTGTATTTGGAGGTGTCCAGGTAATCCGTCGTTAAACCTGTTTCAGGAAACGGGCATTTTGCTATTTTTGCATAAAATCTCACAACATTATGTCAGGACATAGCAAATGGTCAACCATCAAGCGCAAAAAGGGCGCAATTGATGCCAGACGGGGAAAACTTTTCACGAAACTCATCAAGGAGATCACTGTTTCTGCAAGCACCGGAGGATCAGATCCGGAAGCTAATCCCCGTCTCAGGTCTGCCGTTCAGAATGCCAGGGGGATGAACATGCCCAAGGATACCATCCAGAGGGCCATCAACAGGGCAGACAAGGACCACTCAACTTTCATGGAGCTTACCTTTGAAGGGATGCTTCCTTTCGGCATCGGGGTTGTTGTGGAGTGTCTTACCGACAACCGCAACCGTACGGTTGGCAATGTGCGCGCCATCTTCAATAGAAGGGGGGGCAACATGGGAACAAATGGTTCGCTGAGTTTCATGTTCGAGAGAAAAGGGGTGATTAGCCTGCCCAAAGGGAAAATGGATCCCGATGAGTTTGAACTTGAACTGATCGATGCGGGTGTCGATGAAATTGAGCTGGAGGAGGATACCTTTATGATCACCACTCCCATGGAGGAGTTCCACAATGTCCAGAAAAAGCTGCAGGAGATGGGCCTTGAGCCTGAAAGTGCCGGTCTGCAAAGAATTCCCAATGATACCATTACACTTTCCCTGGAGCACTCTCTTCAGATTATGAAGATTATTGAAGAGTTCGAGGATGATGACGATGTCCAGTCGGTCTGGCATAACCTTGAGATCACCGAAGCGGTGAGTGCCGGGCTGGATCATTAATCGTAAATCCCTTTATTGATCAGCCGTACACAGAATATGGTTATGCCAATGATCACTCCGGCTATAGCCCCTGTGTGACCAATGTGATCGGGATCATACCAGTTGAAAAATACCAGTGCGGGTCCGGAACCCATCAATAGCAACATTGAAACCACAGGAAACCTGGGAACCCGGAACCTGGTCAGGCTCATCCCGAGTGCCCATGCTCCCAAACAGCTGTTTCCAACAAGCCTGAAGAACTGCTCTCTTCGGAAATGACCCAGCAGCAGCAGGTTGAACTGGTCACCGGCCTGATCCATGCTTTCAGCCGCCATGGCTGAAATATCCCTGTGTAGCTCCAGTCCCACCAGCGCCATCATCAGGAATCCTGCGGTAGCGCCCAACATCAGGATTGCATTCAGGTAGGGTAGCAACTTCAATTTTCCCAGCAACAGGGAGAAGAAAAAAGGGATGGAAAGGGCCATAATTATCGCTGTAAAAAGCCAGGCGATGGAACTTATTTTCTGGCTCAGGGTATTCTCGGAAAGATAACTCAGATCCTCCTGAAGGGTGGCATAGGGACTCACAAATTTGAAATCCAGCAACAAAGCGGTAACATAACTGGCAGCTACCAGAATCAGCATCAACCCTGTGAACACTTCGTTTCGGCGCCTTGACCCCTCTTTTTTTTCCGGCATAAAGTGAAAGTAATCAATTTATGCAAATTTGATTAATTTTGTGATGCAAATACAGGAACAGACCGCTCATGAAATTCTTCCTACTTTTCATCTCTATTTTCCTTTTGGCAGGAGCCTTTGCATGGGGGCAACCGGGCTCGGGGGAAGATCTGCTCAAAAGTCTAAAGCGAGGAGGGTCCCAAAATCACATCAGCATCCGGACCGACTCTCTGCTGGATGTTAACTATTACAAACTGCTGTCATCCAACAGCAATATAACAGGCGTTCCCGGTTTTCGGATTCGCATCTATTCCGAAAGTGGCATCGGGGCCAAGGAGGAGCAACAACGGGTCAGGGCCAGCTTCCTTTCAAATTTTCCCGAGATCGATGCCTACTACGATTACGATGAGCCCTACTTCAAGGTTTATGTGGGTGACTGCCGGACACGCAGTGAGGCTTTGAAGCTTTATGATTTGATCAAAAAGAAATTTCCCAATCCTATCCTCGTGGAGGATTATATCAATATTAAATGATAGACGAAGTCAGGCATAAATGCGGTATTGCGATGGTGCGGTTACTGAAACCCCTGGAGCATTACCAGCTCACCCATGGGTCGTGGAGGTATGGCATTGAGAAGTTGTATCTTCTTATGGAGAAACAGAGGAACAGGGGGCAGGACGGAGCGGGAATCGTAAGCCTGAAGATGAATACCCCACCCGGTATGAAATACTTCAGCCGTCACAGAGAGGTCGGTTCGACGGCAATCAATGAGATTTTTGAGAAAATTTATAAAGAATATAGCAGGGCCGAGAGAAAACATCAGGGAGCTTTCAACGATCCGCAGTGGGCTAAGATGAATCTTCCCTTTGTGGCTGAAGCTTACCTTGGTCACCTGCGGTATGGCACCTTCGGTTCAAATTCCATTGATAACCTTCATCCTGTGATGCGGCAGAACAATTGGAAGACCAGGAACCTGGTACTGGCAGGGAATTTCAATCTGACCAATGTGGATGAGCTGTTTTCGAGACTGATGGACCTTGGCCAGTTTCCCAAAGACTATTCAGATACGGTAACCATGCTTGAAAAAGTGGGGCATTTTCTGGATAAGGAGAACCAGGTCCTGTTCAATACATTTAAGGAGAAAGGATATACCAATCGCGACATTACCGAACAGATCAGTATGAACCTGGATGTGGGGAGAGTCCTGGGTGAGGCTAGTAAATACTGGGACGGGGGATATGCAGTCGCAGGAATGATGGGTCACGGCGACCTGTTTGCCATGCGTGATCCATGGGGAATCAGGCCGGCCTTTTATTACCAGGATGATGAAGTGGTTATTGTGACCTCTGAAAGGCCTGCAATCCAGACGGCAATGAATGTAAAATTTGATGCGGTAAAGGAGCTGCCGGCGGGCCATGCTCTGGTCATCAAAAAGAATGGAAATGTTTTACTGGAAAGGATACGGAAAGAGGAGGAGAAGAAGTCCTGTTCTTTCGAAAGGATCTACTTTTCCAGGGGCTCTGACCGGGAGATCTACCGGGAGCGTAAAAAACTTGGCGAACTGCTGGTCCCCGATATTCTCAAAGCCATCGATTATGATGTGGAGAATACGGTCTTCTCTTTTATTCCCAATACAGCCGAGTCTGCATTTTATGGCATGGTGAAGGGCATCGAGGATTTTACCGTTCGGCAGAAGCTGGAAAAGTTGAAGAAGCTGGACGGGAGTCTCGATCAGGAGGAGGTTCTGAAGATTATGACCGGTCGCGCCCGAATTGAAAAAGTGGCTATCAAGGATTTGAAGCTGAGAACCTTTATCTCGCGGGACAAAGGAAGAAAAGACATGGTCAGCCATGTCTACGATATCACCTACGGATCACTCAGACCGGGTCAGGACAACCTTGTGATTATTGATGACAGCATCGTAAGGGGTACCACACTTAAGCAGAGCATTATCAAGATTCTAGACAGGCTCGAGCCCAAAAGAATTGTAGTGGTTTCTTCCTCTCCGCAGATCCGGTATCCCGATTGCTACGGGATCGATATGGCAAAGCTGGGCGATTTCATTGCTTTCCAGGCAGCCATCGAGCTACTCAAGGAGAACGAGATGGAGCATGTGATCAACGAGGTGTATAAAAAGTGCAACCTGCAGAAGGAACTGCCCAAGGAGGAGTATGTGAATTATGTAAAGGATATCTACAAGCCCTTCACCGATGAACAGATCAGTGCGAAGATTGCGGAAATGCTTACCGATTCGAGCATTCATGCCGAGGTCAGGATTGTCTACCAGAGCATCAGGGGGCTCCATGAGGCTGTTCCGGATGACAAGGGAGACTGGTACTTCACCGGTGATTATCCCACACCGGGAGGCAATAAAGTTGCAAGTACTTCATTCCTGAACTACATCCACGGAATCAATATGCGTGCCTATTAATATCCCCGTTTATTAAAGTAGAACCTTTTTGTTAAGCGGGCGAGTTTCAGGTCCCTCCGGCGGATATTTTTTATCTTTAGCAACTGTTTGGGGATGTAATTCATCACATGCCGTTCAACCTTGGCTTTATACAGATCGCTCAGGGTAATCATGATCCCGGTCTCCTCCACATCTCCGAATCCCCGGTTCAGTACGGTTCCAAAAGTTCTCATGGAGGGTGAGAGGTTCATATAGGCATTGATCAGCGGGGGAATATTTTCCCCGCAGGCCCGAACTTCTTTGGAGAGAATCTTATAGTTTTCAGAGTAATTCTGTCCTTTAAAAATGGCAGTCAGCCTGGCCCTGTCGGTTGCCATTTTCAGCGGCTCCTTTGGGATGACCAGCCCATCATGGTCGGGGAAATACTTGTTCAGGAAAAAGAGGATCATATCCCTGGCCATCTGGTGGTAGTGGAGGTACATGGTAACTTTTCCGAACATATATTTCTTCTCCGGGTAGTCCATTGTCAGTGTTCCCAAACCATCCCATAAATTGTCAAGGGCATATATTCCCTTGCGTCGCAGTTGGGTCGACTGGTATTTGGGTTGGACAAACGAACGGCCCAGTTCTATCATATGCGGAAGATAATCATGAATGAAGGGGTCGGAGAAATTGAATAATTTTGATGTGGCGAGCCGTACCTGGCCATCTTTCACACAATTGCCGGAGTCGCAGATAAAAAACCGGTAACCCCCCAGGATTGCCTGCTCCTCAGGGTCCCAGACAATCAGTTGCTGGTATGAATGATCACCGGTATCGAATTCGTCCAGGTCACACTCCAGCCCTGTACCGCCTCCAGCTGCCCGGAAGGCGAGCTCCCTGAGCCTTCCAATCTCCCTCAGGGTATTGGGTGCGTTGTTGGCATTGATGATGTATATCCTGTTGCCAGCCTTATTGGTTTTTCTGATGAACCTTTCCTGATTCAACTCATCTTTCAGGGCTTCCAGGGGAACAGGAGGGATAATATCCTTCATAGTCATGATATTGTACTTTAATTTTTGATAAAGCTGAATTCCCTTTCAGGGTCCTCAGCGATGATGTAAACATGATCCTTTACGAGCTGGGCCCACTCCAGGGGGGTATACCTTTTATCGAAAGTTTCAAAGGAGATCGGTTTCCCGAAAGTGATAACAAAGTGTTTGTTCCGGTGTAGATAAGATTCATTGGGAAGGAAGAACATTTCCAGGTTTGCCTTAATTCCCAGGAATTTACGAATATTGGCCAGATTATAAAAGAAATTGGTACATCGGCCGGAGACATGAATGGGGACCACATCCCGTTTGGTTTGAGTGGCTTTGGTGATGATGCTTTTTTGCCATTGAACATCCCTGATTACCCCCTTTTTCCTTCGGGAGACCAGTCCTGCCGGGAACGACATAACCTGTTGGTCGGATTCAAAAATGGCATGGATCCGCTGTACGTTCTCTTTGGCCTGGGACCCGTGTTTGTTTACAGGAACAAAGATTCCATCCATATTCTCTACTTTGGTAAGGATATCATTGGCGAGTACTTTCAGATGGGGGTAGGTCCTGCTTAACTCACTGATGATCATCATCCCGTCAAATCCACCCAGTGGATGGTTGGATACAAAAATAAACCTTCCATCCTTTTTCAGGTGATCACGACCTATCACCTCGAGGGTTACGTTGAAAGCATCAATGGAAGCCCGCGCAAACTCTACATTTTTCTTATATCCGTGGTTATAGAGAATGGGATCGTTCATGAAGTCGATCCTCAGTATCCGCGAGAGGATCCGGAAGACGAAGCCCGGAATCCACCTTGCCAGGGATGGATTTTTCTCCATAAAAATGTCACGGAGATTGATGGGCTTGAAATTCTTCTTATGTGTTGCTTCATCCATTACAATAACAAAAGTATTAAAAAAATCCCGGCTATAAATGGCTGAAAGTTATTAACAAAGTGGGAAAAAGTGGGGTAAAATGGAACAAAGTGGTAAAAAAGTACTATTTTTACTTTCGAACCTGCAAAAACCCTATGACTACCTTCATCGGAGACTATACGGTCAGACTCGATCCAAAAGGGAGGCTCTCCTTTCCTTCTGCTTTTAAAAAGCAGATCAGGGAAGGACTTCAGGATGGTTTTGTGTTGAAGCGGGATGTGTTTGAACCATGCCTGATCATCTACCCCATGGAGGAGTGGGAGAGACAGAACAGGATCATCCGGGCCAGGACCAATCCATATAACAAGGAACATGCACATTTTCTGAGGATGTTTTTCTCCGGAACGGCCGAGGTTGCCCTGGATGCCAACAACCGGATGCTAATACCCAAAAGACTACTGGATTATGCCGGAATCGGTACCGAAGTTGTGATGGCAGGACAATCGGGAAAGATTGAAATCTGGGCATCCGAGAGGTATGGTGGGGTGAGTGATGTAGATGAAAACTTTGCAGCCATGGCTGAGAAAATTTTAGGAGGAACATTTGACGAACCGGATAGATAATGGGCTACCACAGGCCAGCACTGTTGCATGAAAGCATAGAAGGATTAAATATCAAACCAGGGGGCATTTATGTAGATCTGACCTTTGGTGGAGGGGGACACTCCCTCGAAGTTCTAAAAAAGTTGGGTAAAAAAGGAAAGCTTGTGACGTTTGATCAGGATCAGGATGCACGAGTCAATGTTCCGGAGGATAAGCGTGTAACTTTTATCGGGGCAAACTTCAGATATTTAAGAAATTACCTGAGATACCATGCCATAGAGAAGGTCGACGGAATATTGGCAGACCTGGGTATCTCATCTCACCAGATTGATATTCCTGAACGGGGTTTTTCATTTAAATCGGATGCCAGACTCGACATGCGCATGGATGTGCGCGGCAAGGTCACAGCTGAACAGGTGTTAAACAGTTATACGGTTGAGGAGTTAACCTCGGTTTTCAGGAATTACGGTGATATCATCAACGCCAGGGTACTGGCCAACGCTTTGGAGGCTTTCCGGATGGAACGAAGGATTGCTACCACGGGTGACCTGGAGGAGGCTCTTAAAAGATTTATTCCCAAGGGACAACCCAGTAAATTCCTGGCAAAAGTTTACCAGTCGCTTCGGATCGAAGTGAATGGAGAAATGGATGCATTGCGGGAGATGCTGCTTCAGACCACGGAGGCGCTGTCGCCGGGAGGAAGGCTGGTGGTGATCACCTATCACTCCCAGGAGGATCGGCTGGTGAAGAATTTCATGCGTTCGGGGAATCTGGAGGGGGAGGTTACCAAAGATTTTTACGGTCGCTGGCAGACTCCCTGGAAACTGGTTAACCGCAGTGTAATCATCCCGTCCAACGAAGAGCTGGAGGAAAATAAGAGAGCCAGAAGTGCAAAACTAAGAATTGCAGAAAGAGTTGATACATGGTGAAAGAGGCTAAAAAAGTAGAATTCGACACAACCCTGGAAGAGGGCGGGAAACCCTTTTCCCTGCGTGATCTTCTGGATGGGAACGTGCTAACCCGTAAAACGGTTATGAAACAGTCACGCTTCATCCTCCTGCTGGTAATTGTTGCTTTTCTCTCCATTGCCAACCGGAATCATGCTGAAAAAACGGTGATCCGGCTTAACCGGCTTCAGGGAGATGTGAAGGAGCTAAGGGCACAATCGATCACCATCTCTTCAGACCTGGTGCGCATCAGCCGGCAGAGTGAAGTGGTCAGACTGGTGAACAGGTATGAACTGGGACTTGAGGAGAATCTTGAGCCTCCTAAAAAACTGATTGAAACTGGAAAATAAGATGTCGTTGAAACGTGACATACTGATCCGGGCATCACTGGTATACATCCTTATGCTGGTGATGGGATTGCTGATTCTTGCCAAAGCCCTGCAGCTCCAGTTTTTTGAAAAAGAGAAGTGGGCACAGGAGGAGAACAGCACAGTGCGCCATATGGTGATCGAACCCAACAGGGGAAATATCTACTCGGCCGATGGCCGGTTGCTTGCCGTATCGGTGCCCTATTACGAGATACGGATGGATTTCAAATCCGAATCATTCAGCGATGATATTTTTTACGGGGGAGTCGACCAGCTCTCCAAATCACTCTCCAATCTGTTCCGCGACCGCCACTGGTCTGCTTACAAAAGAGAGATGGTGAGAGCCCGCGAAAAGGGAGAGCGCTACTTCCTTGTGAAGAGGAATGTAACCTACACCCAGTTGCAACAGTTGAAGAAGTTCCCCATTTTCAACGAGGGCCGGTTCAAGGGTGGGGTCCAGTATATCCAGTCTAACAAAAGGGTACGGCCTTACGGAATGTTAGCAGCCAGAACAGTTGGCTACACAATGAGCGGAGATTTGAAAAGTGTAGTGGGAATTGAGGGGGCTTATGAAGCTGAACTGAAAGGTGTTGAGGGCTACCGCCTCATGAGAAAAATTCGAGGGGATATCTGGATGCCCATCAATGATGCCAATGAGATTGAGCCCGAGGATGGTTATGACGTGGTGACCACCATCGATGTGGATCTGCAGGATGTGGCACAGAATGCACTTTATAACCAGCTACTCAGGCACGATGCCGACCATGGAACCGTGGTATTGATGGAAGTGGAGACCGGAAAAGTACGGGCCATTGCCAATCTGGCTAAAGATGGAGATGGCAACTACCGGGAAGATTACAACTATGCCATAGGAGAGAGCACCGAACCGGGTTCCACCTTTAAGCTTGCATCAATGATCGCTTTACTGGAAGATGGTTATGTGAAACCGGATGACATTGTGGATGTGGGTGACGGAGTCGTTTACTATTACGGACAGAAGCTGGAGGACAGCGGGGAGGAAGGCCTTGGTAAAATTACGGTCCAGCATGCATTTGAGGTTTCATCCAATGTGGGGATATCCTCCCTGGTGAACCAAAACTACAAGAAGAGGCCGGAGCAGTTTGTAGACCGGCTGTACGGGATGGGTCTCAACCGGAAACTGGACATAGGGATCAGGGGTGAAGGGAAACCTGATATTAAATATACGGATAGTGAATTGTGGTCGGGTCTCTCCCTGCCATGGATGTCCATTGGATACGAAGTGAGGATGACGCCTCTTCAGATTCTTGCATTTTACAATGCCATTGCCAACAACGGTACCATGGTTAAGCCCATTTTCGTGGAAGAGATGCGTTCCCATGGCAAGGTGGTCAGAAAATTCCAGCCCGAGGTGCTGAATAATCATATCTGTTCGAGGGAGACCCTGGTTCAGGTCAGGGCGATGATGGAGGGAGTTGTAGAGAACGGTACCGGCAAAAACCTCTCAAACAGCCACTATAGAATTGCGGGAAAGACCGGGACTGCCCAGGTTTCTCTCAACAAAGAGGGTTATACAAAGTCTCTGTACCAGGCCTCTTTTGTGGGCTATTTTCCAGCAGATAAACCCAAATACTCCTGCATTGTGGTGGTCAATGCCCCTTCAAAGTATATCTACTACGGGAACCTGGTGGCAGGCCCCATTTTCCGATCGGTGACGGACCGGATCTATGTGCGGGAGTATGATATGCATAAAAAAGGTGTTGAGATAGCCCATCAGGAGATCCAGGTTCCATTTTCCAAAAGCGGAATGAGGGAGCCGCTTGAAAATACATTCAGTTACCTGAAGCTTCCCCTGCATCCGGGTAAAGGGAAAGGGAGGTGGGTTTCCACCAAAAGTACTCCCGATGGATTGCTCCTCAACGACCGGGCGATTCCCGCTGCGCTGGTCCCCAATGTGGTTGATATGGGACTGAAGGATGCTCTTTATCTTCTGGAGTCCAGCGGAATCAGGGTGGTTGTGAACGGACGCGGTACGGTCAGACAACAATCGGTTCGTCCCGGGGAACGGATCAGCAAGGGCATGGAGGTGAGTTTGAACATGAGTATTAAGGAGGGATAGTGAAACTGCAGGAGATCATAAAAGAGATGGAAGCTGTGGAGATCACAGGTTCGGCTGCCCTGGAGGTTTCCGGGATTAGTTTCGACTCCAGGAAGGTGGCCCCGGGTGATCTGTTTGTGGCCATCCGTGGAACCGGCTTCGACGGTCATGATTTTATTCCACTTGCCATCGCCGGCGGGGCTGTGGCGGTTGTGTCAGAACAGGAGCCCCTGGAAGGTTACCCCGGAATCATATGGTTAAAATCATCCAATACCAGGGAAGCTTTGGCCCTGTTGGCCTCTGCCTTCTTCGGTCACCCTTCCCGTGATCTCCACCTGGTGGGAATCACCGGTACCAACGGGAAAACCACCATCGCAACGCTGCTTCACAGGATTCATACCGATCTGGGATTTATGGCCGGGTTAATCTCCACCATACGTGTACTTATCGGTGAGAAGGAATTCCCAGCCACCCATACCACCCCGGACCCTGTTCAACTTAACGCCTACCTCAGGAAAATGGTGGAGCTGGGTTGCGGATACTGCTTTATGGAGGTCTCATCCCATGCAATAGACCAGGATCGCATTTGCGGACTGCACTATCATGGCGGAATCTTCACAAACCTCACCAGGGACCATCTGGATTACCATAAAGATTTTAAGACTTACCTCGGGGTGAAGAAGCGGTTTTTTGACCAGCTTCCTGCAGGAGCTTATGCACTGGTGAACGGGGATGATAAGAACGGTCAGGTCATGCTGCAGAATTGCAGGGCCGAAAAACACACCTTCAGCCTGCGATCGGGAGGTGAATTCAGGGGCCGGGTCAGGGAAATGCTTATGGAGGGATCTTTCCTGGAGATCAATGGTAAAGAGGTCTGGGTAAAGCTCCCCGGGCGTTTTAATGCGAGCAACCTGCTTTGCACTTACAGTTCTGCGGTTCTTTCGGGACAGGATCCGGATGACGTGCTTGCCGAACTGAGCAGAGTCGAACCGGTGAAAGGAAGGTTCCAGACCATCCATTCGGAAAGAGGGGTGACGGGTGTGGTGGATTATGCCCACACTCCCGATGCACTGAGCAATGTGCTCGAAACCATCCGGGAAGTCAATGTTTCGGGCGGCGAAGTAATCACCGTGGTGGGAGCAGGTGGAAACAGGGACCGGGGCAAACGACCTATGATGGCCCGGATTGCTGCAGATGCAAGTCATAAGGTGATACTGACCTCCGATAACCCAAGGAATGAAGATCCTGAAAGTATACTGGATGACATGATGGAGGGTGTTCCTCCCTCCGCCCGGGAGCGGGTGTTGCGGATTGTGAACCGGGAGGAGGCCATTCGTACTGCATGCATGCTGGCACGGGCAGGGGACATTATTCTGTTGGCGGGAAAAGGACATGAGGACTACCAGGTCATCGGGAATAAGAAGATGCCCTTTGACGATATGCTTATTCTCAAACAAAACTTAACCAGGACGGAATGATCTACCATCTGTTTACATACCTTGATCAGTTTGATTTTCCAGGGGCAGGAATGGTTCAATACCTTACCGTAAGGGCCTCCTTTGCAGTAATCACCTCCCTGGTAATCTCGATGATTATTGGTAAAAGAATCATCAAACTTCTTCACAGAAAGCAGATCGGGGAGTCGGTGAGGGACCTGGGACTGGAAGGTCAGTCTTCAAAACAGGGAACGCCCACCATGGGGGGGATCATTATCCTGGCATCCATATTGATTCCGGTACTTCTCTTCGCCAATCTCACCAATATCTATATCATTCTCATGCTGGTGACAACAGTCTGGTTGGGTGTGATCGGTTTTCTGGATGACTATATCAAGGTATTTAAGAAAAACAAGGAGGGATTACGCGGCAAATTCAAGGTGGTTGGCCAGGTGGTATTGGGATTGATCGTCGGAGTGACCCTCTTTCTCAGTGACGATGTAAAAATAAGGGAACGGATCACCATTACCGAAGAAAACTTCAATACATATAAGACCGAAGTGATGCAGGTGGACGGCAGCGGGAATCTCTACGTTGTAGAGGAACACAAGAGACCGCTGACCACCATTCCCTTTGTGAAAAATAATGAATTCGACTACACATGGCTGGTTTGGTTTGCAGGGAAATATGCCGACCCGCTGGTCTGGATCATTTTTGTACTGGCAGTAATCTTTATTGTGACAGCCGTTTCAAACGGAGCCAACCTGACGGACGGACTGGACGGACTGGCTACAGGATCAGCTGCCATCATTGGGGTTACCCTCGGAATACTGGCCTGGCTGTCGGGGAATGCGATATATTCCAATTATCTGAATATTATGCATATACCATATGCCGGGGAGCTGGTTATTTTTGCAGGTGCATTTATCGGGGCTACCCTGGGATTTCTCTGGTATAACTCATTTCCGGCCCAGGTATTCATGGGTGATACGGGCAGTCTTGCGTTGGGAGGTATTATCGCGGTCTTCGCGGTGATCATCCGAAAAGAGCTGCTCATACCTATCCTTTGCGGAGTATACCTGGTGGAGAGCCTTTCGGTGATCCTGCAGGTCAGCTATTTCAAACGAACCAGAAAAAAATACGGAGTTGGACGAAGGATATTCCTGATGTCGCCCATACACCATCACTACCAGAAGAAAGGATTTCCCGAGCCAAAAATTGTCACCAGGTTCTGGATTGTAGGGATCATGCTGGCAGTGGTGACCATTGTAACCCTGAAGATCAGATAAATTAAACGACTAATAATCCATGGAAAACAGAGAACGCATTGTCATCCTCGGAGCCGGAGAGAGTGGAACCGGAGCTGCCATACTGGCCCGGCAGAAGGGATTTGATGTTTTTGTTTCAGATGCAGGTAAGATCAAACCTTTCTACCGGGAATTGCTGGATGAATACCAGATTCTGTACGAGACGGGAGGACATACGGAACGTTCGGTACTTAGTGCCAAAGAGGTGATTAAGAGTCCGGGTATCCCTGAGAGTGCACCCATTGTGAAGCTACTGAGGAAGAAGGAGATCCCGATCATTTCGGAAATTGAGTTTGCAGGCCGATACACCAATGCCAAGAAAATTTGTATTACCGGGAGCAACGGGAAAACCACCACTACCTCACTCATTCATCACATGATGCGAAAGGCCGGGCTGAATGTGGGTATAGCAGGAAATGTGGGACGAAGTTTCGCCCTGCAGGTTGCAACCCAAACTTATGATTATTATGTACTTGAACTGAGCAGCTTTCAATTGGACGGGATGTTTGATTTCAAGGCCGATATTGCCATTCTGCTCAATATCACACCCGACCACCTCGACCGGTATGATTACAATTTCCAGAATTATATAGATTCAAAATTAAGGGTTGGTCAGAACCTGACCGAGGAAGAATATTTTGTCTTCTGCTCGGATGATGAAATTACCATCAAGGAACTGGAAAAGATCGTATCCAGGGCGCAACAACTGCCTTTTGCATATAAGAAAAAAGATCGTGATGTGGCCTGGGTAGGGGAAGATGAGCGAATGCACATCGAATTCGATGATGTGGATTTTTCAATGTCAGTCCAGGAGCTTTCTTTGAAAGGGAGGCACAATACCTATAACAGTATGGCTGCTGGAATTGCGGGCAATGTTCTGAAGATCCGCAACGAGGTGATCCGCGAAGCACTTATGGATTTTCAGGGTGTGGAACACAGGCTGGAGATCGTCACTAAAGTTCACGGGATCAACTTCATTAACGATTCCAAGGCAACCAATGTGAACTCCACATGGTATGCGCTGGAGAGTGTGATGGGTAAGATTGTGTGGATTGTGGGTGGTATTGATAAAGGAAACGACTACAGCGAACTCTTTAACCTGGTTGAAAATAAAGTAAAAGCGATCGTCTGCCTCGGTAAAGACAACGCGCGGTTACTCAAAACTTTTACCGGCATGGTGGAGACGATCGTCGAAACGGGAAGTATGGATGAGGCTGTTAAGACAGCGTACTACCTGGGACGTGATGGGGAGACCGTTTTACTCTCCCCGGCCTGTGCCAGTTTCGATCTGTTTGAAAGTTTTGAGGACCGTGGACGGCAGTTCAAGAATGCTGTCAGATCTCTGTGAGTGCACAGGGGACAGGGAATAGTGCACAGGGGACAGGGAATAGTGCACAGGGGACAGTGCTCAGTGCTCAGTGGGATTGAAGGTGTGAATTTATAAAGTCTGTGAAAAAGGGTGAAGATTAAAAGATACATAAAGGGTGATAAGGTGATCTGGCTGGCGATAATGATCCTGCTGGTGATCTCGCTCTTATCGGTATACAGTTCAACCGGTTCGCTGGCTTACCAGTATCGCGGCGGGGATACCCTCTATTACCTTCTCCGGCAGCTGAGGTTCATCCTGCTGGGGATTGTCATCATCTTTTTTGTCCACCTGGTGCCCTACCACATCTTCAGCCGTCTTTCGGTGGTCGCACTCTGGTTGGCCATCCCGCTGTTGTTCCTTACCCTGGTAGCCGGGAAAAATATTAATGATGCCACCCGTTGGCTACAGATACCCGGAACCTCATTCACAATTCAGACTTCCGATTTTGCAAAGATCGCCCTGGTCATGTACCTGGCCAGGGTGCTGTCGGTGAACCAGAACAACATCAGCGATTTCAAGGATGTATTTGGCAAGGTAACCCTGGCTATCGTCGGGATTTGTGGTCTTATTCTGCCTGCAAACTTCTCCACGGCAGCACTGATTTTTCTGACTGCGTTCTCCCTGATGTTTGTTGCAAGAATACCGGTGAAGTACCTGGCCCTGATGATATTTGCAGGATTATTTGCATTCGCCATCTTTCTGGGTGCAACCGAGCTGCTGGGTAAAGAGGGAAGAACCTCCACCTGGAAAAACAGGATTGAGTCGTTCGTGAGCGGGGAGGGTGACAGCTACCAGGCCGACCAGGCTAAAGTGGCTATTGTTCAGGGCGGCCTTTTCGGAAAGGGACCCGGGAACTCAACCCAGCGGAACCTTGTGCCGCATCCTTACTCCGATTTCATCTATGCAATTATCATTGAGGAATATGGAAGCCTGGTGGGCGGATTCCTGGTAGTGGCCCTTTATTTATGGCTTTTTTACAGGACCGGCCTGATCATCCGGCGAAGCCGGAGTACCTATGGGGCCTTCCTTGCATTTGGTCTCTCCATGGGGCTGGTCCTTCAGGCTTTTGTGAACATGGCCGTTGCTGTAGGTTTAGTGCCGGTAACCGGACAAACACTCCCCCTGGTGAGTATGGGCGGTTCCTCGATCATCTTCACCAGTATAGCCGCCGGTATGATCCTGTCGGTGAGTTGGGGCACGGATGAGTCCAGGGCGCAGGGCGTGGATTCCCGGGAGTCCGTCCCGGAAGCTGAGAATGGTGGCCAGACCCCCGATTCCGGGAGTGCAGAAGCCGGTGCCGGGAGTGCAGAGAAAATAAAGATGGGGCAAAGGAAAACGAGAACCGAATTTGATTTGAATGCATAACAGACCATCATACAGGATCCTCATCGGGGGCGGCGGAACCGGCGGACACGTATTCCCGGCCATAGCCATTGGAGATGCTCTGAAGGCGATGCATCCCGGAGCAGAATTCCTGTTCGTGGGGGCTATGGGAAGGTTGGAGATGGAGAAGGTTCCTGAAGCAGGATACCCCATCGAAGGATTACCTGTGGCTGGTTTCCAGAGAAGACTGACTTTAAAAAATATATCCTTTTTCTACAAGCTGGCTTCGAGTATGCTCAAATCGAGACGAATCATAAGTCGCTTTAAACCCGATGTTGCGGTGGGCGTGGGAGGTTATGCCAGTGGTCCCATTTTAAAAGCTGCTGCAAGGGGGGGTGTTCCCATCCTGATCCAGGAGCAGAACTCTTATGCAGGGATGACCAACCGACTTCTGGCCCGGACAGCCCGCTCCATATGTGTGGCCTATGAAGGGATGGAGCGGTATTTCCCGGCAGAAAAAATCCACCTGACTGGCAACCCCATTCGCCAGCAACTGGTTCATCGCTCCACCGACAAATTGGCAGACCTGAAGGAGTTTGGACTTGTTCCTGGAAAAAGGACCTGTTTGGTTGTGGGCGGAAGCCTGGGGGCAGGAACCCTGAACCGGAGTCTTTTGGCCGGGTTGAACCGGCTGGACCGGCAGGATCTGCAATTGATATGGCAATGCGGGAAAAGTAATCATAAGGAGATTGAAAGAATGGTGGCGGAATCCGGATTAATAAATGTGAAGGTAATGCCATTTATATCAAGGATGGAGTGTGCATACGGTGCGGCAGATTTGATCATATCACGGGCAGGAGCAATATCCATATCCGAACTGTGCGTCATCGGGAAACCGGTGATCCTGGTTCCCTCTCCCAATGTGGCAGAGGATCATCAAACGAAAAATGCACAGGCCCTTTCGGGACGTATGGCTGCCGTGATGATTCCGGACCGGGATGCTGAGAAGGTGCTGGTGGATGCCATGCTTGAGCTTCTGGATGATGAGAAGAAACAGCTGGAGTTGTCTGAAAACATTAAAAAACTGGGCATCACCAATGCTGCCGAAAGGATTGCTGCGGAGGTGACAAAACTGATGGAAACCAAATGATCTGGACAAATCTGGATAGCGTCTATTTTATTGGAGCCGGCGGCATCGGAATGAGTGCGCTGGCACGTTACTTTGTAAGCCAGGGTAAACGGGTGGCAGGGTATGACCGGGTTTCCACGGCTCTGACCGACAAGCTTTCCAGGGAAGGTGTTGTTATCAATTTTGAGGACAAGTCGGTACTGATCCCGGAGGCCTTCCGTAACCCCGAAAGAACACTGGTGATTTATACCCCCGCGGTGCCCAAAAATCACCAGCAGCTTAACTATTTTCGGAAACACGGTTTCAGGGTGATCAAACGTGCAGCGGCATTGGGCGAGATATTCAATGCCGGCAAAGGTATCGGGGTGGCAGGGACGCATGGAAAAACCTCCATCTCGACCATGTTGGCTCACATCGTGCACAAATCGAACCTGGGTTGTAATGCTTTCCTGGGCGGGATATGTAAAAACACCGGAAGCAACCTGTTACTGGATCCTGCTTCAAGGCTGATCATTGCCGAGGCTGATGAGTTCGACCGCTCCTTCCTATCCCTGTTCCCCGAGATTGCAGTTGTATCCTCAATGGACGCCGATCACCTGGACATCTATCATACGAAGGAGAATGTGCGTAAAGGATTTGAATCATTTATTGCCCAGATCAGGGAGAAGGGGAAACTGATCCACAAGTTAGGCCTTTCCCCGGAGATACCTGCCCATGTGGAGACTTTCACATATTCACTGGAGGACTCCCGTTCCGACTACTATGCCCTTGAAATGGTTCCCATGGGTATTGGAACTCAGTTTTCAATGGTAACTCCCACAGGGATCATTCCCAACCTCCCGCTGCGCCTGCCGGGAAGACTAAATGTGGAGAACGCAGTCGCAGCTGTGGCAGTGGCTCACCAACTGGGTTTAACCCCCGACACCATTGCATTGAACCTTTCTGATTACCAGGGTGTGGAGAGGCGATTCGATGTGAAGGTATACAACGATAAAAGGATTTACATCGATGATTACGCCCATCACCCTGAGGAGATCCGTGCGTTTCTTTCATCGGTGAGGCGCCTGTTCCCCGGGAAGAAACTTACAGGAATTTTTCAGCCCCACCTGTTCTCACGCACCAGGGACTTCGCACAACCATTTGCCAGGAGTCTTGAGCTTCTCGATGTTCTGATTCTTATGGAGATCTATCCTGCCAGGGAGGAACCGGTTCCGGGAGTGACTTCGGCTTTGATCTTCGACCAGGTGAATATGAATGAGAAATACAGGGTGTCCGGGGAGCAGGTAATGAAGGTACTTATGGAGCAGGAACCTGTTCTGCTTGTAACCATGGGTGCAGGTGATATTAACCAGTTTGTCTCACCCATTAAAAACTGGATGGAAAGAAGATGATCAGGAAGGTGGCTAAAATATTGACATGGTTGGGCATCGCTGCATGGTTCGTGATGGTGATGGGATTTGTGGCGGGCGAGTCAGAGGAGGTTCTATGTAACCGCATCGAAGTGACCCTCCAGGACACGGTGAACAACCGGTTCGTAACCCCGGGCCAGGTGCGCTCCATGATAGAGACCTCGGGACTGGAAATCAGGGGTTATCCGCTCTCCGGGATCAACACGAGAAAATTGGAACATCTTGTGGAGGAGAACCCCTATATCAGGAATGCTGAGGTGAGCAAAGATATATCGGGCAGACTGAAGGTTTCAGTGGAGCAACGTGTACCCCTGGTGCGTATTTTGCCTAACGGCAGCAGGGGCTACTATCTTGACAGAGAAGGGAAGGTTCTTCCCCTGTCGAAACAATTTACACCCTTAATTATGCTGGCAACGGGATACCTGCCAGCCTCGGTGAAAGATGATCAATTGGGGATACGCCTGTCGGAGATCTACCAGTTTTGTGACTATCTGTCTGATCACCAGTTCTGGAACGACCAGGTAGTTCAGATCTACGTGAATGAAGTGGGAGAATATGAACTTATCCCCAGGGTTGGAGCGCACCGTATTCTCCTGGGAGGTATGGACCAGTGCGAGAAAAAATTAAGAAACCTGGAGCTTCTTTATCAGCAGGGGCTCTCCAGGTACGGGTGGAATACTTATCAAACAATCAATTTGAAATATACAAATCAAGTAATATGTACTAAACGGTAACACTATGGCAACAAATGGAAAAATCGTAGCTGCAGTCGACATCGGGACCACGAAAATCGTGAGCCTGGTGGGCAGGTTGAACGAACAGGGAAAGCTTGAAATCCTGGGGATCAGCCAGACTGCATCAAAAGGGGTGAAGCGTGGAGTAGTCCTTAATATTGAGGAGACCGTCCATGCAATTCAAACCACATCGTCGGAGGCGATGAAACAATCAGGAATCAGGTTTAAGGAGGTATTTGTAGGGATCGCGGGACAACATATCAAGTCTGTCCGGAACCGCGGATATATCAACCGGGACTCCTACGAGGATGAGATCACACGGGAAGATCTTCAAAGGCTTATAGATGACATGCATAAGATCCCGGTGGATGTCGGTGAGGAGATCATCCATGTGCTTCCCCAGAACTACATCGTGGATAGCGAAACTGGGGTGAAGAACCCCGTGGGGATGTTCGGGAAGAGGCTTGAGGCCAATTTTCACATTGTGATTGGCCAGACCTCCTCGGCCCGGAATATTGGAAAATGTATCAACAGGGTGGGCCTGGATGTGAAGCAACTGGTACTGGAGCCACTGGCATCAAGTGCAGCTGTCCTCACCGAAGATGAGAAGGAGGCTGGTGTGGCGCTGGTGGATATCGGGGGTGGGACCACCGATGTAGCTGTCTACTATGACGATGTGATCAGGCATACGGCAGTCATTCCATTTGGCGGAAATGTGATTACCCGGGACATCAAGGAGGGTTGCTCCATTCTTCAGCGGCAGGCCGAATCATTGAAGGTTCAGTTCGGTTCTGCTTTGGGTGATCTGGCCCAGGAAGATAAAGTTGTCACCATTCCCGGAATTTCGGGACGTGATCCCAAGGAGATCAGTTTTAAAAGCCTTGCCTATATCATTCAGTCGAGGATGGAGGAGATCATTGATGCGGTGAGTTACGAAATAGAAAACTCCGGTTACATGGATAAACTGAGCGCAGGTATCGTTCTCACCGGAGGAGGTTCCATGCTGAAGCACCTTAATCAGCTTGTGAAATTCAAGACAGGGCTGGATGTGAGGATTGGCTTTCCCGGAGAACAACTGGCTGCTGATACAGCCGAGGTGGTAAACCAACCCATGTATTCCACCTCCATAGGACTTCTTTTGAAAGGACTGGAGTTCTATCATGAAAAGAGGGATGAGAAGGTCATTAATGAAGAGGAGGAAAAAGTTACGACCGAAGGGAAGGAAGAACCGGTTTTCGATGCCTATGAAGAGAGGCGTACCCGAAAAGGGATGAAAAAGGGGAAGTTATTCGAAAATCTGAAGAACACCCTGCATGATATTTTTGACGAGGCTGATGTAAAAATGTAGAATCAGAAACCATGGAAGATTTAATGAATTTTGACCTGCCGCCAGAGCGGTCATCCATGATCAAAGTGATCGGTGTGGGTGGAGGCGGAAGCAATGCGGTAAATCACATGTACAACAAGGGAATCAAGGATGTGAACTTTGTGGTTTGTAATACCGATTCCCAGGCCCTGCATAACAGCCCCGTTAAAGTCAAATTACAGCTGGGAGGTGCCTTAACTGAGGGAAGGGGAGCCGGCAGTAAGGCGGAAATCGGAAGAGAGGCTGCCATGGAGAGCGAGGACCGGATCAGGGAGGTGATTTCAAGCAACACCAACATGATTTTCATTACCGCCGGTATGGGTGGTGGTACGGGTACCGGGGCTGCTCCGGTGATCGCACGGATTGCGAAAGAGATGGGAATTCTTACTGTTGCCATAGTAACCATACCCTTTCGTTTTGAAGGTCCGGAGCGAATCAACCAGGCTATTGAAGGAATTAACCTTTTGAAGGATCATGTGGACTCCCTGCTGGTCATTAATAATGAAAAACTCAGGGAGATTTACGGGAACCTGAAGGTTAGTAATGCATTTGATAAGGCAGACGATGTACTCTCGATTGCAGCGAAAGGTATTGCAGAGATTATCACCGTTCACGGGTATATTAATGTAGACTTTGCCGATGTTCAGACGGTCATGAGCAACAGCGGGGTTGCCATCATGGGATCGGCTACGGCCTCCGGTGAGAACAGGGCGGAAGAAGCCATAGCCAGTGCACTTACCTCCCCTCTGCTGAACAATAATGACATAACCGGCGCCCGAAGTGTTCTTCTGAATATCACTTCAGGCACTGAGGAGATTACCATGGACGAAATCTCCCAGATAACCGATTATGTGGTGAGCGCAACCTCTCGTGACACCACCCTCATCTGGGGGATGGGCAGCGACCAGTCGCTGGGTGATCAGATCAGTGTCACCATCATTGCAACCGGGTTTAAAATGAACAGTATTCCTGAGCTCTATATCGGGAAGAAGCAGAAACATATGGTTCCCCTGAGGGATCCCGGGGCGAGAGCTGTGCAGGGGGAAGTGAAATTCCCCGATGGTGCCGAGCAAAAATCCCTTGATTTCGGGATCAGGGACCGTGGTTCCTCTGAGGAGTATATCCTCCTGGACCAGTCGTCGGATATCCCACCGGAGGAGCGTGAGAGAAAGATGGCAGACCGGGTCAGGATCCTTAAGGAGACCCATGAGAAGCTTCGGGAGCGGGCCATGCTGACCGGTCAGGACAACGAAGAAATTGAGGAACTGGAAAACATCCCTGCCTATGTTCGTAAAAAGATCACCATCGACCAGAAGAAGCAATCGGAGGAACAGGAGGTATCCCGCTACAGGCTGACCGATGATGGGAACTCAGAGGAGGGACCGAAGCTAAAGCCTGATAACAGCTATCTGCACGACAACGTGGATTAGTTGCTGAGGGATATTAATCTTGTCACTGAACCCAGCCTTTGGCTGGCTAAGGTTTCCTCGCTTAATATCCCTCAGCATATTTCGCATTAGTGTTTCGCGACTGAACCGAGCTTGCAGTTTGCGTGAAGCCAATCATTAAGCAAGCTCGCTAAGGTCGCTTCATCGACATATGCTTCGCCATACAAATCCTCATTTTTTATCTTTGTTTCCAAGGCTTTCTGTGCGAAGGTATATCGGTTTCCGAAGCCTAAGCCAGCCGAAGGCTGGGATCAGCTTTTGCTTCCAAGGCTTTCTGTGCGGAGGTATATCGGTTTCCGAAGCCTAAGCCAGCCGAAGGTTGGGTTCAGCTTTTGTTACCAAGGCTTTCTGTGCGGAGGTATATCGGTTTCCGAAGCCTAAGCCAGCCGAAGGCTGGGTTCAGCGAGGGAACCGATATACCGTAGCTAGTTGTAGAAAATCTCCAACCTGTTATCTTCCACATTAGCTGCATCGAGAAGGGCATTGTATGCTTCGTAGTTACTTCTCGATTCCAGGGTGTACTTGAGCCTTGATCGGATGGCTTCCGTTTCGGATGCTCCTGCAACCGGCTCTGTGCGATTGGTAACCGAAATCACGAATACCCCGCTCTCTCCGGTTATGGGTTTGGAGATCTGATCAACCGGGAGATACATGGATGCACCAACGATATAGGGCTCCAGACCGATTCCGGGAACGTAGGTATTGGCGAACTTAACCTGTGTAGCTTCGCCCACATTGACATTGTTTGCAGCACCAAACTGGTTCAGGTCCGTTACTCCTGCCAGTTGTTCGTTGAGCCTGGCAACAAGGGCTTCGGCTTTCTTCTCTTTTTTTACGGCCAGTGTAATTTCAGCCTGCACAGATTCAAGCGTCGCATATCCTTCCTCTTTGGCTTCAGTCAGAACAGCCACGATATATTTCTCATTGGTCTGGCTGAAAATGGTGCTTACACTATTAATCTCGGCAGAAAATGCCCATTTGGTAATGCTTTTAGGTTCTTCTATTCCAGGAATGGTCTCCTGGTCTTTGGTAATGTTAGGTGCAAACCTGGGGTCCAGTCCAAATTCACGGGCCTGCTCTGTAAACTTTTCAAGGTCGGTAGCCTTGCCCCTGAATTTCACTGCCCTGTTGTAGTAGTCCTGGTTGGTCTCATCACCCGCGTAAATGTTCCTGGTGATGGTGGCAACCTGAATCTTCTTTACAGGAGGACTCTGGTTTTCAATCCTGAGGATGTGTGTTCCGAACTGGGTTTCGGTGGTTAACAGGTCCCCGGTTTTATTCTCAAAACAGGCATTGTTGAATTCGGTTACCATAAATCCTTCCTTGAACCAGCCCAGGTCCCCTCCAATGGTGCGGTTGCTTTCATCGGCTGAATACTCAAGGGCGATCTGGTTGAAATTGTTTTCGTTTTTAATTACGTTAACCAGACTGTCGGCCAGTTTGTTGATTAACTGCCGGTCCCCACCGAATGCCTGGTTGGAGAGTAGAATATGCCTTACCCTTACAGAATCGGGACGCATCTGAATATCATGAGCACGAATCAGCTTGAAGGTCTCCTGATCACGATAGGGACCCACCACTTTGTCGGTGGAGGCGTTGAAAACAGAGTCACGGATCATTTCGGGAAGCTCTTCGTAAGTGTAATACCTGACATCGTAAGGCTCATCCGAGGTCCCATTTACGTAGCGGGGAACATCATCAGCGGAGGTCCGGACAAATTCAGGATAAACCTGCGATGCCCAATACCTGGCATTTTCAACATCAGTTTCACTGGGCTCGACTTCAAAAACCACATATTGGAAAGTTCTGGATGCCTGTTGCCTGAAATTCTCTTTATGGTTTTTGTAGAAATTCTTGAGGTCAGATTCAGTGAATGTGATCTCTTCGTCTGCGATTTCTGAAAAGGGTTTTGAAATGTATGTAAAATCCGTGCTTTTACCACTCTCGGTTGCATAGTCTTTCAAATCAAGGGAGGAGGGTTGAAATCCCTTTCTCACAAGGCTGAAATACTTTTCGTTCATTTTTTCGCTCACGATTTCATTCTCAATGAATAACCACCTCTTTTTCTCCTGGGCAAACTGGGGATTATCCAATGCGTTGAAATAGTTGGTCATTACAGTCCTGTTCAACTGGCCTGTTTCGGGGTTGGAAAACATCTGCCTGATAATGGGGTGAGGTTCACTTAATGAAGGATTAACTGCAACACCCATGGTCTGATCTCCGGTTACCATCGTTTTCAGTTCATCGGCACTCACGTTGATGCCAAGGGTCTGGTATGAGGATTCCATTATGGTTTCCCTGACCAGCCTGTTCCAGGTCTCCTGCTGAATCTGACGTTCCAGTTGTGCATCGAGCCCCCTTCCGCCAGCATTCAATTCATAAAATTCACGAAGGCTTTTTTCGCGATTCATGTAATCTGTTACTTCGATCGATTTTCCGGCAATCTCAGCGACGTTCCTATTCCCCATGGTGGAGGTTCCCGAGCCCATAAAATCTCCCAATATAAATGCAAAAAGTGCAAGCCCGATCACGATGGCTACCAGCAATCCCGCCCTGTTTCTAATATTCTGTAATGTGGCCATTTATCAATCTGATTATGTGTATGAATAGCTAAAATTTTAAGCGTACGAATATAGTAATATTTAGAAGTTTAATAGCAATCCTTTCACTGAAATTTGTCTCTCTAGGAATAGAGTACTTTAAGATCCACCTCCTCGATACGATTTGAGCTCACATTTGTAATGGTAATCAGGTAGTTATCAATAGAAACAGTGGTATTCTTCTCGGGAATGCTTTCATAATTGTAGATGATATACCCGGCAAGGGTATCATACTCTTCTGAAGCTGGAATAGCCAAAAAATACTTTTCATTGAGATAATCGATCTCCAGCCGGCCCGATAGCAGGTACCTGTTCTTATCAAGTTGTTTCTCCAACAGGTCACTTGTGTCGTGTTCATCTTCGATCTCTCCAAAAATCTCCTCGATGATATCTTCGGTGGTAATGATCCCGGAGGTGCCTCCGAATTCATCCACCACCAGGGCTATATTCTTACCCTCCTTGATAAAACCGGTAAGGAGCTTATTTACGGGCAGGGCTTCCGGTACGATCTGTATAGGTTTCAGAAGGGTTTTAATCTGGTCGGGTTTTTTAAAAAGATCTTTCGAATTCACATACCCGTTCACATTATCGATGGTCTCCCTGTATATCAGTATTCTGGTGAGGCCGGTATCCACAAAACGCCTTGCAAGATCTTCCACAGAGGTCTCTTCTTCCATTGCGATCACATCGGTGCGGGGGATCATACAATCCCTCACTTTCAGCCCGGAAAATTCGAGGGCATTCTTGAAAATCTTCAGGTCCTCAATCTCACCGCCCTTCACCTTTTCCATCTGCTCGAAGGTGATAAAATGATCCAGATCCACCTTGTTAAATACCGGTTGCCTGGAGTGGCTGTCGGGCCGGATCCTGAAGATATATCTCATTGTAAAGTTGGAGATCCCGATGGTCAGTATGGTCACGGGAAAAAGTATCACATAGAATACAAGGATGGGAATACTAAACAGGCGAAGCGAATTGTTTGGATTGATCCTGAAAATGGTTTTTGGAAGGAACTCTGCTGTGAGCAGGATAATCAAAGTTGAGACAAGGGTTTGGATGAGAAGCACGGTGGCCTGAGATCCGTTTCCAATCAGATTTCTTAGGGGTTCTTGCAGCAGAGTGGCAAATGCAATTCCATAGATAACCAGGGCAATATTGTTTCCAACCAGCATTGTGGCAATATACCTTGATGGATTCTTTAGAAAAAAAGAGACGATACCTGAGAGAATTTTCTCCTGTTTACGGTCAATTTCTATACGCAGTTTGTTTGAGGAGATAAATGCAATTTCCATCCCGGAGAAGAATGCCGAGAAAACCATGGAAATCAGAATCAATATAACAGTGAGCAATATTGGTTTTTTAGCGTCGTTTAATGCGTATATTCCTTCTTAAGAAGTACATACCGAATGCCAGGAAAGAAAATATGAAATAGTACCAGCTGGCCTTGATTCCGCTGCTCATGGCCAGATCTGCCGCAATGAACAACATAAGCCCTCCAAGTACAAACCAGATCACCTCGAATATGCCCGATATGCTACTCCTCATCCTGTACGTTAACTGTTCCCGAGGTTCCTTTCAGCTTCCAGTTTGAAAGGTCCTGGAATGCTTCAAATCCGCGTTTCCCGTAAAAAGTCCCATCCTGGTTCTGAATTTTTGTATAAACATCGGAGTAGATCAGCTGTTTCTCCTCATCCCAGTAAAGCTCCTCCGTATTAAGTGCATCACCATGATTGAGTTTATGGGCCACAACATTTCCTGTGGCATGCCAGAGCTTTTCATTGGTATAATAGATGGCATAGTCTGATCGGATCTCGGATTCCATCTTCATAGAGTCGTTGTAGAAAAAGACCTCCATGCCATCAGGGAATTCCATGTAGGGTTTTTCCGCATTTGGGAATTGTTTATAGAATGGGGCAAGAATCTGAACTTTAACCTTTCCCGAATCACTGTAGATCACCTTCACATTGGTACCACTGATGGTGGGTACTTTTGTTTCACTGGTCAGCAGGTTGATGCGTTCAATGTCATTTTCACAACCGGTTGTCAGCCAAAGCCCCAAAAGCATCAGCAAAATAATATGCGGAATCCTTTTATAGTTTTTCAGTTGGATTACTTTCTTGATCTTACGGTGGTATATTCGTTGATACATCCCTTCACCTCGAAGGAGTCTCCATCTTTCAAATCGCGGAAAAATACCTCTTCGTTGTTGGGATACTGTGCTGAGTAGTCATCGATTTTCTTGGCAGCCTCATCAGCAACGGATGGATCCACTGCTTTTGCTTTGGCGTATTTATCAGCAGCAGCCCAATATGCTGATCTTTGCTGGAAATCATCACCCAGGTTTTCGCGAGATAAAATGAAGCAATCTCCAATCAACAGATAGGCCTGGCCATAATCGCTTTTTAAAGCTAATGCCTCTCTGGCGTGGGTGATGGCTTCACAATATTTCTCCTGTGCACGTGTAACCACAGCGAGTTCGAAGTACCATTCAGCTTTTGTTTGTGAATCAATGTCGGTTCCCCGAACTGCCTCTTTCAGGTATTCAGATGCTTTGGGATAATCATTTCTGATCATGAACAACCGTGCAAGCTGGTGGGCCGATTTCGGTCCCGGCTCAATCACATACATCTGTTCAGAAGCAGCCACATACAGATCAGTCTGGTCACAACCAGATTGCGAATAGAAATTGATAAGCTTCTCCAGGAATACCTGGTCCCCCTTTTGGGTCGCAAACTGGGGTTCAAAGTAGCTGTTGAGCGCATTACAGGTAAGCAGTCCGCTATTGAGCATCAGGTCATCAACGCTTAGCTTTGCTGCTTCCCATTTTGAGCTTTTTGCTAGAAGCTTGTCGATGATCGTTGTAACCATGAAGTAATCTTCAATGACCTGGTTGTCATCTATTTTATCAGCTTTATTCAGGGTAATACTTGCATTCATGAAGGTAACCAATACAGCATCACGTGATTCACTTTTTTCCAGTTCGATGCTCTTTTTCAGGATGCCGTATCCCTGCTCAACAGCCACGATATCTGTCCGGCGGTAGCGAAGCAGATCGATCCCTTTTCGCCCCAGGATGCTACCATCCTGACCGGGAAAATACTCCATACGCCGGTCGTAGATGAGCATTAAAGTATCGATCATCTCTTCGGAGCGTTGTGGCGCTGGTCCGGACTCAATAAAACTCTTATACATGGTCACCCCCTCAACATACATTTTTTCACTGGCTGCCGGGCATTCTCCAAAAACATTCCGCCAGGAATGGATAGCATCTTTGTAGTTGTTGTGTTTGAAAAATTCCTTGTAGAGTGAAAGATTCTTAATGCAGTTGATACTATCTTCACCTTTACCGTATTTTGATCCGTCCTCTATCCCTTTTTGTGAAAACACAGGGATGACAATCAAAAGGGTTATTGATGCTAAGATGATCGATTTGAGGGCTTTCGTTTTCATTCCAGTCAAAATATTTCAAGTTCTAATCAAATCTTCTTTTCCTGAACCAAAGATCATGCAAAGTTACATTAAATGTGAGAATACCATAATTTTCTTTTACTAAATTGTACTCTGCAGTACCTCGGGTACCAAGGGTTAAAGCCACATTGATGCTCGATCTGATGGATTTTACCGGTAACCCTACTCCAAAAGTTATGCCATAATCTTTCAACTGGTAAAAACCATCAGGATCATCGGGTAGTGAACCTCCCTTCAGAACCGATAGATAGCTGCTGGAATAGTAACCTCCGATACGGTAGGATGCCAGCTTGTGATAACCTCTCAAAGCTTCATGGTCGGGGGTGTATTCAGCACCGAAGTGGAAGGAATTTGAGGGGGCGGTATGATAGTTGTTCCCCGATAGAGATCCTGTCCAATCCTGCCTGACATAGTCTGCCGTTACCATCAGTTTATCGGTAATTCCGGCGGCAAACCCAATTCCAATCTTCTGAGGAAGTCTGAAAGACCCCTCTAAAGTATCTGCCCCCAGTATATATTCAGGTGTAATTTTCGTGACCGAGTCCAGGGCGACTTCCTTATAAGGATAAATCGTATTGAGGACATCATATTGAAGCTCGGTTTTGATATTGGTTGCCAGATCGTAAGTGGCACCCACCGAGAAAAAGAAATCCTCTTTTATCACCTCTTTATATTGCACTCCGAAGCTGAAAACCGGTTTCCTTACATCGAAACGTTCTTCTGAGGTGGCCGTTGAATATTCTGTATTGGCCGGGAAATCGACTTTCCGTTCCCTTGTGAGCTTCCCCATCAGGTAATTCATAGTGACCCCAAAAGAGACCCGGTCAAAAACCTTTAATGCTGTTCCAAGATAGAAATTCATAATCCCGCCTTCGCCCGAATAATAGGTATCCATGGCATTGCCGGTGTTATAATCATTGTACTCCTGCTTGATGCTGTAGCCAATACTGCTGTAAGGAACAATACCTGCGGATATTCCCATGTGTCTGCCCATGGCCGAGGCAAAAGCAATATGGTGCAGGTTCAGGTTCCACCAGGTGTTGGAAGTATTGGTGATGTTATCACCTTCTGTCAGGTACTGATTAAAAAATGCATTGACTCCGAAGTCAAAATAAACCGATTGGCTGTCCAGGGCAGCAAATGAGGCAGGATTAAGGATGTTGATGCGGTTCCCGTCGTGAATGGCCAATCCAGTTCCTCCCATGGCCTGATTCTGGGCAAATCCCTGTTTTGAAAGGTCGCCCAGCGCAAACCGAGTGTAAGGTGAATAGGTATTAAACTGGCCATAAAGGGGAGATAGGGCAACCAGTATGGCAAATAATAAGCTATATCTTTTCAGATGCATTGTGTTCCAAAATTCTGTTAAGTCCGATCAGGTTCAGATTCAGGTCCACAAAGATGCTATTTTTTAATTTGCCCTCAAAGTATTTTGCATCCCCTCCGGTTAAAACCACCTGAAGATCCGGGTGGTACTGGGCCATGGCTCCGATGAATCCATCTAATTCGAATATGATTCCGTTTACGACGCCAGCCTGGATGGCCTCTTTTGTGCTTCTTCCCAGAAGGGGCGGTTTTTCTTCAGGTCGCTCCAGATAGGGCAGGCGATTGGTGTACTTGTTCAGGGATTTAAACCTGATTGCCATCCCGGGTGAGATATTTCCCCCAAGGTATTCACCTCCGGCTGTTACCAGGTCGAAGGTGATGGCCGTACCGGCATCTATGACAAGAACGTTTTTTGCCGGGTAAATCGTATATGCCCCTACCGCTGCTGCGATCCGGTCGTACCCTAAAGTTTCGGGGGTGTGGTAACGGTTTATAAGCGGGATGGGTGTGTTGTGATCAAGTTCAATGCAGGTATTGAAGAGGTTTCCAAGGTAATCGATCATCTCCCTGGAATCGTTCACTACCGAAGAGATGATCACTCCCTTTAACCCATCGTACCGGGTATTAAAATAGGCAATCTCACGGATTGTAATCTTTTCATAGACTGCAGATTCCAACACATCAGATCCAAGGCAAACTGCAATCTTGCCAAAGCTATTCCCAAGGTCGAGTACAAGATTCATTGCTGCCATCCGTTCACCAGTTTTTGAAGGATCATGCAGGCTTCACGGATGGAACCCACCTGGTCGCTTCTCAGGCTCAGTTTTTCCTGGTCCTCTCTCATTTTAAAGATCCCCGGGTGGGCCTGGATGTTCCTGATCAGCTCATTGAACCTTTTTGAACGGTAGAACGGCGAATCAGGATTACTTACAAAATACGTGATCAGGATGTTCTTTTTCAATATTATTTTTTCAACACCCAGATGCCGGGCGATCCAGCGAAGCTCAACAACCTTCAATAAATCTTCACTCGGAGCAGGCAAAGGCCCAAACCGGTCGGTGAGCATCTCTCTGAATGCAAGGAGAGATTCCCGGTCGTTGATGGCATCCAGTTTGCGATAAAGTTCTACCCTTTCGCTGATATTGGATATGTAGCGGTCGGGAAAGAGGAGCTCAAGGTCTGTATCGATATGACAATCAGTTGTATAGGTAGTCGTTTCAGGTTGATCTCCGGATGGACCGCCGTAAAGGTCGCTGAATTCGTTCTCTTTCAGTTCCTGGATCGCTTCGTTGAGGATCCTGTTATAGGTCTCAAAGCCAATATCAGCAATGAAACCGCTCTGTTCGGCACCCAACAGGTTCCCTGCTCCCCTTATATCCAGGTCCTGCAGGGCAATATTTAACCCGCTTCCCAGGGCGGAGAACTCTTCCACGGCCTTCAGCCTTCTGCGCGATTCGGGCGAGAGCAATGTGACCGGGGGTGCAAAGATGTAGCAAAAAGCCTTCTTATTTGACCTTCCGACCCTGCCTCTTAACTGGTGCAGGTCACTCAATCCAAACTGGTGACCGTTGTTGATAATTATTGTATTGGCATTGGGAATGTCGAGACCCGATTCAACAATGCTTGTGGCGATGAGTACGTCAAAATCTCCCTGCATGAAGTCGAGCATCACCGACTCAAGCTTTTTACCCTCCATCTGCCCGTGGGCCACCACCGATCGAACACCGGGAAGAAGCCGGTCTACGATCTCCTTAATCTCCATGATATTCTGAATCCTGTTGTGGATCAGGAAAACCTGTCCGCCCCGGCTCACCTCATAATCGATGGCTTCTCTGATGATCTCCTCATTGAAAGTGTGCAATTCGGTAATGATGGGGTGTCGGTTGGGCGGTGGCGTATTGATAATGGAGAGATCCCTGGAACCCATCAAGGAAAATTGCAGGGTCCGGGGAATGGGTGTTGCGGTAAGCGTAAGGGTATCAACGTTAAGTTTCAGCTGTTTCAGCTTCTCCTTTACACTTACTCCAAATTTCTGTTCCTCGTCAATGATGAGCAGCCCCAGGTCCTTAAATTCGATCTCCTTACCCACCAGTTTGTGGGTGCCGATGAGGATGTCGATCTTTCCTTCTTTCAGTTTGGAAATGATTTGCTTCTGCTCGTTGGAGCTCCGGAACCGGCTTATATAGTCGACCGAGCAGGGAAAGCCCTTCAGCCTCTCCTTAAAAGTATTGAAGTGTTGGAAAGCCAGTACGGTGGTTGGAACCAGCACCGCCACCTGCTTGCTGTCGCTGACCGCTTTAAAGGCGGCCCTGATGGCTACTTCGGTTTTCCCGAATCCCACATCCCCGCAAACCAGCCTGTCCATGGGAAATCCTGCCTCCATTCCGGTTTTCACATCGGAAGTGGCTGAAAGCTGGTCGGGGGTATCTTCATAGATAAAGGAGGATTCGAGTTCCTGTTGAAGGTAAGTGTCGGGCGAAAAAGCAAAGCCCTCCTGATCCCTCCTTTTTGCATAGAGCAGTATCAGCTCCCTGGCAATGTCCTGAACCTTCTTTTTCGTGCTGCTTTTCAGCTTCTGCCAGGCTCCGCTGCCCAATTTATAGATTTTTGGCGGAACGCTGTCCTTTCCCTTGTACTTCGAAATACGGTGAAGGGAGTGAATATTCACGTAAAGCACATCCTTGTCTTTGAAAACCAGCTTTATGGCCTCCTGGATCTTTCCATTTACTTCGATCTTCTCCAGTCCCCCGAAAATCCCGATTCCATGATCCACATGTACCACATAATCGCCCGGATTAAGGCCGATCAGCTCCTTGACAGAAAGCGACTCTTTCCGGCTGAAACGGTCATGGAACCGGAACTTGTGGTACCTTTCAAAGATCTGGTGGTCGGTGTAAAAGGCAAATTTCAGATCCAGGTCGGTAAACCCTTCATGGATGGTCTGGCTAATGGTCTTATACTGCAGATCAGGATCAATTTCGGTAAAAATATCCCTCAACCGTTCCAGCTGTTTTTCATTTTCAGAGAGGATGAAGTTGGTTACTCCCAGAGCCGACTGCTCTTTCATGGTGGAGACCAGCAGTTCGAAATTTTTATGAAAGGCCGGCTGGGGTACCGTATTGAACCTCCAGGTCTGTTCTTTGGCCTGATTGAGATGGACTCCGAAAATCACCTGCCTGAACCGATCCATCTGTTCGCGGAGCCTGGTTCCCGGGATCAGGAAACGCTCCTTGCTTACCGGCCGGTCGGCATTGGTATTAAATTCCGTCTTGTCGAAAAGACTTTGAGCCAGGTCACTGATCATAGCGGGATTGTCCAACCAGAGGATCGTTCCCGATGGAATATATTCCATGAAGGAGATTCGATTTTCCCCCAACTCATGCTCCCACTGGATATTTGGAATGATGTTTATCTTTTTAGCAGTCTCAAGGGAGAGCTGTGAATCGGTGTCAAAAATCCGGATGGAGTGAACCTCATTATCAAAAAAATCAATGCGGCACGGGTGGGGCGATGCATAGGAAAAAACATCCACGATCCCTCCCCGAATGGAGTATTGTCCCGGTTCATTGACAAAATCGACCAGATGGAAATCGTAAGTCTGCAATACCTCCTCCAGAAATGCCATATCAATCTTTTCGCCCTGTCTGACCTCCAGGGTGGTCTCCCCCAGCTGTTTTTTGGTCAGCACCGATTCCACAAGGGCTTCGGCATAGGTGATGATGAAACTGGCCACCCTTCGCTCCGAAAGCCTTCTCAGGGTCTGGGTTCGGGTAATGATATTTGCTTCATCGGTTTGCTGGTACTGTACCGACCGCTTGTAGGATGATGGAAAAAAAAGAGTGCGGTCTGGCGTCCCCTCAAGGGTCACCAGGTCGGTATAGAAATAGGCAGCCTCCTCCTTGTCGCTGAAGATGATCAGATGAGGCCCCTTCAACTCATCCAGGCATGCCTGAATCAGGGCCGAGCGTGCCGATCCTGCCAGTGACTCCAGGTACTGAATCTTGTATGGCTCCTCCCGAAGCAAAGCGGTTAGTCCCCGGAAATGTGGATGGGATGGATATGGGTTCTGGATCATTATCTCAAGCGCCCACAAAATTAGTAAAAAAGAGCTATACCGGAGAACCTAATTGATTTGATCAGGCAATTTTAAATCAGGCAGGGGATGGTGTGCGGCCCTTCGGGGAGCACACAGATCCGGGTATCCGGACCATATTTGTCAACAAGTCTCAGGATTAGTTGGTTGATGTTGCCCACCGGTTTAAGGTGTGCACTCTTTACAATGTCGGGATCCAGGTTACTGTAAAGGTAAACATCGGCCTTTATCTGGATCATGGCCTGGAAGTAGACCTGCCAGGTATCCTGGTAATCAGGCTCGTGTTTCCTTATGAAATTCATCAGTGCCCCCACGCTGTCCACTGAGGCAAGGATGGTCTGGTAGTCGCTTCCTTCGGGGATTCCGTCCCGGCACTCTGCAGCCATGATGATGGTTCCCCCCTTTTTCACCACCCTTTCCGCAGCACTCATCCCTTTTACCGACTGGTAAATATTCAGATCGAGCGGGTAACCCGAGTTGCTTGTGATCACCACATCAAATTCCCCTTTGAGCGGAGCCATGGCGTTCTCTTTTGCGAAGGCACAACCCCTGGAATGTGCCTCCCGAAGCTCACCGGCAAAAACCCCGGTGATCTCCTTGTCCCGGTTCAGGGTGACATTCAGCAGGAAGAGTGGAGAAGCCAGTTCGGCCGCTTCGGTCACCTCTTCCCAAAGCGGGTTTCCGGAAGTATGCCCCCACCGAGTTTTAGGATGCTCCAGATTCCTGATCGCATGATTATTCCGCACCGTCTCCAGTGAAGCCATTCCCGGCATCAGAGCTTTCCCTCCACCGGAAAACCCTGCAAAGAAATGGGGTTCGATGAATCCGGTCAGGATCCTAAGGTCATATTCCAGAATCTCCTTATTGAGCCGGATCCGGTTACCGGAGGAGGTGGTACCTGCAAATTTTTGCTGTGACGGATCGGAGGCACTGTTCTGCCGGATCCTGAATCTTTCTGTCACCTCTTTCCCCAGAATAATGTTCAGTTCTTCGGGGGTGGCCGGACGGTGTGTCCCGGTGGCGCAGAAAAAAGTGATGTGATCGTCGGGGAGATGGCTGAGTGCGTCGAGCAGGGGCGGGAGGAGAACAGGGTATGGAGTGGCGCGGGTGATGTCGCTGAAGATAATGGCCACCTTCTGCCCTTTGGTGACCGACCCGGAAATCGGAGGATGGTTTATGGGGTTGGCCAGGGCCTCCCTCACAGCCCCGATCTGGTCGGGTATCCCCTTTACATACCGGGGTTCCACCACCTCGGTGTAAATGTGATCGGGAATCCTGGCATTCTTCCACCCCTTTCCATAAGCCAGTTCAATCTGCATTTCCAAAGTTTTTTATCTGAGCACTGTGCACTGTGCACTATCCCCTGAGCACTGTCCCCTGTCCCCTGAGCACTGATCACTATGCACTACATTATTCCATTTCCAATGGTGTAAACCAGTATCAACCCGATGATCCCTGCCACTCCTCCAACGATTGTCATGGGAATCAGGTTTCGCCTGATCAGCACACCTTCCATTCCCACCAGACCCACTGTGGCACATGCAGCGATCACATTATGAGGGCAGATCATGTTTCCCATGGCCCCCCCTATATTTTGGAGGCTTACGGTCAGTATGGTGGAGATTCCCAGCTGATCGGCAACCGAATACTGGAACAGCGAGAAGAGCATGTTCGAAACGGTGTTTGAACCAGCCATGAATGCTCCAAGGGCCCCGATAAAAGCATCCACCAGGGGCCATGCACCCTGGAAAATATGGGTTACGGCAATGGCCATGGCTATGGGCATGCCCACCATATCTGACGGGTTGTTTCCCGACTGCATCATGATTCCAACCATGGGTACGGCAAACACCATGGCAATGAGTGGATTTCTGATCCGTTTTGTCGCCGCACCCCATGCAACTCCCACCTGTTTTCTGTTCATCCCGAAAATTGGAATACACAGAAGGGCGACCAGGATAAATGGCATGATTCCGGGGTTGTACAGCGGGTCAACTGTTCCACTTACCGTGGTGTCAAAAATGTTGGAGTAGTCAAGGGCCACCGATTTTACCCAGCCTTCGAAGGGAAGGCTCCTGATCCGGGTGAGGACCAGCAGCAGGCCGATCAGGATGTATGGGCTCCATGCCCGAAAAATGGAGATCTTTCCTTTATCCGTGTTGGTCTCCATACTTATGGATCCCATCCAGTTCTTCTCCCAGTTCTCTTTTTTTGGGAAATCCCAGCTCTTTTTCGGAACCAGGAAACCGGCCCGGGTGGCAGGGACCAGGATGGCCAGTCCGACAAGTGCCCCGAGCAGGGTGGGGAATTCGGGTCCCAGGAAAATGGCTACAAGAGTGTATGGGGCAACGAAACAGAATCCTGCAAATAGTGCATATGGCCATATGGCCAGGCCATCGCGAATACTTTTTTTCTCCCCGAAAAACCTGGTCATCATGGTCACCATGATCAGAGGAAGGATCAATCCCGGGAGGGCATGCTGAACAGCGGTCCATACCCCGATCTGCTGAATATATTCGACATACGTCATACCCGATTCAGCGATGGCCTGCTGTACGGATGGGATGTCCAGTGAGGATTGGATTCCGATAAGAGTGGGAGTTCCAACTGCTCCGAAGGAGACAGGGGTCACGTTTGCGATCAGGGCCACCATGACCGCAGCAAGGGCCGGAAATCCCAAAGACAGCAAAAGGGGGGCTGCAAGGGCCGCCGGGGTGCCAAAACCTGCCGATCCTTCGATAAAGGCTCCGAAAAGCCAGGCAATGATAATTGCCTGGACACGCTTGTCGGTGGATATGTTTGTAAAGCCCCGGTTAATGGCCTGGATGGCTCCGCTCTCCCGCATGGTAAAGAGCAGGAGGAGTGCTCCAAAGACAATGAATATGATCTTCATGGCGATCACCAGTCCGTTTACCGAAGCTGCCAGGATCCAGTTCAGGGGTGTTTTCCAGACTGTCAATGCCAGGATCAGGGCAATGGCAAAGGCCACAGGCATGGCCCTGGTGGCAGACCATCGCATTCCTACCATCAGAACAAAAATTGCAGCAATGGGCAAGGCTGCAATCAGGGCGAGCATTCCGGTTGACATGGATAGAGGATTATTGGTTAGTGAGCTGAAAATATTTAAAATATTTTATAATTGGATGATATTACTACTTTTATTGCTCAATCAACGGAAGATGAACATCCTTCTTGCACCCGACAGCTTTAAAGATTGTCTAAGGGCCACTGAAGTGGCAGAGGCCCTCTCCCGCGGGCTCGGGAAGGTGATCCCTGATGCTGTGATCAGGCTGGTACCCATGGCCGACGGAGGAGAGGGAACCGTTGAGTCGGTCATTAATGCCACAGGCGGGCAGATCATTAAGCTGGAAGTCCATGATCCGCTCATGAGAAAAGTCCCCTCCTTCTATGGTGTGTCGGGCGATGGTTCTACAGCTGTGATTGAAATGGCTGCGGCATCCGGACTTGAATTACTTGGAAGGGCGGAACGGAACCCGTGGGTTACTTCCACGTACGGTACCGGGGAGCTGATCCGTCACGCCCTTGAGAGAGGCTGCAGGAAGATTCTGCTCGGCATAGGGGGTAGCGCCACCAACGATGGCGGTGTCGGTATGGCATCTGCTCTGGGGGTGGAATTCCTGGACAGTAAGGGAAAACCGGTTCCCCAGGGTGGCGGTGCATTGAGTGATGTGAGTCAGATACGTATGGAGGGTCTCGACCGGAGAATCAGCGAAACCGAAATCCTGGTGGCCTGTGATGTGACCAATCCGCTCACAGGACTCCATGGGGCCTCCTATGTCTACGGGCCACAAAAGGGTGCCGACGGGGTGATGGCAGAACGACTCGATAAAAATCTCAGGCACCTGGCCGGTCTGATTGCCAGGCAGCTGGACAAGGAAATTGAAACAGTTCCGGGAGCCGGTGCCGCAGGGGGACTGGGAGGCGGGCTGATGGCTTTCCTCGGAGCCAGGCTGGTTAAGGGATTTGATCTTGTGGCTGAAACGGTCTCTCTCGAAAAGGCCATCCTGTGGGCCGACCTGGTGATTACAGGAGAAGGAAAGATGGACAGCCAGACCATGTTTGGAAAAACTCCATTTGGGGTTGCAGGCATGGCAATGAAATATGGAAAACCGGTGATTGGAGCAGCGGGCCATGTAGGGGAGGATGTCGGAGCCCTTTACGATGCGGGATTCGACGTGATCATGCCCATTCTGGAGAGACCCTCCGATCTGGCTACCGCATTGGAAAATGCCCCCTTTTTGCTGGAGCGAACCGGGGAACGAATTGGCAGAATGCTGCGAATTCGCCTCTAATCCAATCTTTCCACCCTCACATTTACCCCGTCTGCAATTCCCCTGAGGAGTTCCGGATTCACATCAGTGAGTTTTCCGAAAACATTGACCGGGCTAGCGGCAACCGGTTGGTTGCCCTTACTGACCGGAGTGGGCCCAAAGAAGATACAAAAGGCGGGCATGTTAGGCCAGTAGGCCAGATCACCGACCGAAACTTCGGACCGGGCCCCCTTTTCTAATTCAGATCGAACGGGAATCTCAAAATAGATCTCGTCTCCCCAGGTATTTACATTTCGCTTCAACGGAAGTGAATTATAAATCACTCTCCCGGTGAGTGTGTCAAAGATTTCCGCCTCCATCCGGCAGGTGGGAAATGTGATAATAACCTTCATGATCTTTTATAGATTCAGTGTGTTTGCTAATTTTGACCTCAAGTTAAGAATTATATATCAAAAAGATGGTAGTATTTAAATTTGGAGGGGCCTCTGTAAAGAGTGCAGATGCGGTACGAAATATTGTTTCCATTCTTGAAAACTACACCAGGGAACAGATCGTGGTGGTGGTTTCAGCCATGGGTAAAACAACAAATGCGCTTGAAAGAATCATTGAAGCCTATGCAGGCAGAGAGAGTGAGTTAATGGAAAAGGAGTTCGATTTGGTGAAGAATTACCATGAGGAGATCGTAACGGGTCTGTTTGGGGAAGGGCCAAATGAAGCCCTGACCGCACTGGGGAGTTTGCTTGATCAACTGAAGATTCGCCTTCAGAAAGAACCCACCCTGAATTTCGATTTTGATTATGATCAGCTGATTTGTTACGGGGAGCTTTTCTCCACCACCATTATCAGTCACTACCTGAACCATTCCGGACTCCCCACCCGTTTGATGGATATCAGACGATCCCTTAAATCGGATCATTCATGGAGAGAGGCCAGAGTGGACTGGGAACTCTCTTCCCGCCTGGTGAGTGAACAGTTTAGATTTAACGGTGAAAAGATTCTGATCACCCAGGGATTTCTTGCCTCAACAATTAATGACCAGACCACCACCCTGGGCCGGGAGGGGTCCGACTATACTGCCGCGATCCTGGCCTATATACTTAAGGCTGAAAGCGTTACTATATGGAAGGATGTTCCGGGCGTTCTAAATGCCGATCCCAAGTACTTCGACGATACCATACTATTGGAGCAATTATCCTACCTGGATGCCATCGAACTGGCCTATTTTGGGACCAGTGTGATCCACCCCAAAACAATCAAGCCCCTTCAAAACAGGCATATCAACCTGCATGTAAAATCCTTCCTGGATCCTCAGGCTCCCGGAACGCTGGTGGGCAATCTTAGTTATGACAAGCTGACCCCCTCTTTTATATTTAAGATGGACCAGGTGTTGATCCGGACCTCACCCCTCGATTTCTCATTTATCAATGAAAATAACCTGCAGGAGATTTTCGGTATCTTCTCGAGGAACGGATTTAAGATCAACCTGATGCAGAATTCGGCAATCAGTTTCAAGATGATTGTAAATAACGACAAGCGAAAACTGAGGGCTGTCATTGATGAACTGGAGAAGAACTTTAAAGTGTCTTACCAGACAGGTCTTGAACTGGTTACCATCCGTTATTTCGACCAGTCGACAATCGACCGGGTGATGATCAATAAAGAGCTGATCCTTGAGCAGCGTGGCTTACACAATATTGAATTGTTAATCAGAGACCTGGGGTAATTTTAATTACCTTTGACATATGGTCATCAGGTGATTCTAAATTAATTTTGTATCGTATTTCCATGCCATGAAAATCCTTGTATGCGAAGACAATACCATGATTCTGAGGTCCATCGAGTACTCATTGAAAAATGCGGGCTATGAAGTTTCCATGGCAACGGACGGGGATCAGGGAATCCGGATCCTTGGAGAAGAGGAGATTGACATGGTGATAACCGACATCAACATGCCTTACACAAAGGGCCTGGAGCTGGTGCGTCATGTAAATACCAAAATGAAGAAGAAAATCCCGGTGATCATCATTACCGGAATAACGCTTGAAGAGACCAGGGAGCATGCCATTGAACTGGGTGCAAAAGGGTTTCTGACCAAACCGTTGGATCTGGATGTGCTGATGGAAACCGTCAGGTCCCTTGCTATAAAAAACAGTTGATTGTATGCCTAAAGTATCACTTCTCTTCTTTCTTGGTGTATTATATTCTATCACGCTTCAGGCACAGGAAATTCCCGGTTATGTAAATCCGGAACAGGGATTTGACCTTATGCGCCATCTGGCGGCTGAGGGTGACTATGAAACTGCAAAACGGGTTGGTTACCAGCTGCTGGGAGAGAAGGGTGACTATGATGACGTGGCCCTCTACCTGGCCCGAATCCATGGATGGGAAGCCAGCTATGACTCGGCCTATATGCTCCTGGACGGGGTCATTTTGAAAGAGCCTGAACTGTATGAAGCCTATCAGACTTGTGTGGATGTGGCATACTGGGAGAACAACCTGACCAGGCTTGAGTATTGCGCTGAAAAGGCGCTTGCACTTCAACCCGGATCGCCGGAGATCCTTGAGAAGTACAATTTGTCAAGACCACCGGAAGAAATGCAAACGGAAGGTCCCGAGGTTTTCCTGCACTACTCCTTTGACCATTTCGCCTTACCCTATGTGCGAAACTGGCACATGCTTACCGTGGGGGGACAGATTCCAGTCAGGTTCGGAACATTGATTCCTTCTCTCAATGGCGGTTATGAATCAGCGGGTGGGAATACCCCGTCCACCGATTATCAGGTCAACCTGGATGCATACTTTACCCTTGGTAAGAAGAATTATGCACTGCTGGGATATGGCTTTTCACCCAACGGTGTGATCAATTACCTTCCGCTTCACAGGGCAGCGGCAGAGATATGGCAATCCCTGCCAAAAGGTTTTGGAGTATCGGCAGGAATGCGCTATTTCTATTGGGAGCAGAGCTTTGCTTATCTGACTTTTTCTGCTGAAAAGTATGCGGGGAATTGGTGGTTCTCCTTCAGGAACTATCTTTTCTTCAAAGAGGTCGGGATAACCGGATCATACTACCTGAGCGGGAGAAGGTATTTTGCTTCCAAATTTGACCATCTGACACTTACCCTGGGTTTTGGTGCCGCACCTGATGAACCTGTTCTGGTGGTGACAGACCTGGACAGGCTCAATGCGATCACATGCAGGCTTGAATACTCAAAACAACTCACCCCTCTGGTGAGATTGATTGCAATGGTTGGCTACGGCTACGAGGAGTACGCGGTTCAGAGTTACAGGAACCGGATCGATATGAGGCTTGGTTGCTATTTCCGTATCAAGAGATGAGGAATTCAATCAAATATCGCCTCCTGATCTTTATAATGGTCTGCCTGTACGGTGGGATATCGATCTACGGAAACATGACCGGCCCCATAGTTGCGCCCGATTCAACCGATCTCAGCCATTACGCAGGATGGGTCCTGGATAATTTTCAGAAATCTCCCCTGCTGATCACCATTCTTTATATTGTGATCATCTACTCCATTGTGACCCTGATTACGCTTTTGATTATTATACTGCTGAACAGGAGAAGGATGGAGCGGGAGCAGCAAAACAAGGAGTACCTGATGGAGCAGTATCAGCAACTGCTCATGAATTACCTTTTTGAAGAAGAGAAAAGGGATCAGGCTTTCGGCGAGATCCAAAAGGTGGCCAACAACTATGTCAACCGCCAGATACTCATCGACCAGATGATCGACCTGAGTATTAACCTGAAGGGGGAGATCAAGGAACAGATTAAGGGCCTGTATATACGGCTGGGTCTGAAAAGTGACTCCCTGCGAAAAGCGAACAGCAGAAAGTGGCATAAAAATGTGAAGGGATTCCGCGAGCTTGCTTTTATGAATATCAGGGATGCCAATGATCAGATTATTAAGAGCCTCAATTCCAACAACGGGATCCTCCGGATGGAAGCACAGATTGCCATGGTAAGGCTATCGGAGGAGAATCCGTATGAATTTCTTCATCTCCTTGAAAAGCCACTTTCAGTCTGGGAACAGATTACGCTGCATGAAATGCTGATTCAGCACAATATGAAGGTCCCAGCCTTTAAACAGTGGTTCAGATCGGAAAATATCAGCATTCTGATTTATGCCCTGGAGATGGTGGCATGGTTCAGGCAGACCGGGGCAGGGAAAGAGGTAATCGCCCTCTTTAATCATGAAAATGAGCAGGTTCGCCAAACCGCTTTCCGTGTATGCGGGGAAATCCGCCTGAAAAGTTCTCTTCCCGCCATGAAAAAGAAATATGAAGGGGAGACCCAGAATAACCGGCTGGAGATATTGAGGTCATTTGCAAGGATCCCCGACGAGAAGAACCTGAAATTCCTCAAATCGGTCCTTGATTCGGAGGAGGATGTTCAGTTGCAGATTTGGGCCACCAAGGCCATTGAAAATATGGATGAGCCCGGAATTGCCATGCTGATTAAACTGATGAAATCAAAATCGGAATATAAAAATTACCAGATCATCATCAGGCATGTCCTGGATGGCCGAATCTATTAGATGTGAATAAATTTTTTGACATATTGATGTTTTTTGTGCTGAATGCGGTATTTATTATCACAATATTGATATTCAGCACTTATCTGATGCTGACAATCTTTTCGGCGGTCTCCCTGCGGAAATACCTGCGAAAGAACAGCTATGTTGATTACAACTCCATTGTATCCTCACCCCTGGCACCTTCCCTGTCGGTTGTGGCCCCTGCTTATAATGAATCCCGCACCATCCTCGATAACATCAGAACGCTGCTCTCTCTTTACTATAACAACTATGAGGTTGTGGTAATCAATGATGGAAGTACCGACGATTCCCTGGAGAAGATGATTGAGTACTACGAACTGGAGAAGGTCAACTACTATTTTGACTATCGGATACCCTGCAAGCGCATACGTGGTGTCTATAAGTCCCGGAATCGATCCTTTAAGAAACTTACCGTGATTGACAAGGCCAACGGGGGGAAGGCCGATTCCCTCAATGCAGGGTTGAATGTGATCCGGAATGACCTGGTGGTAAGCATCGACGCCGATTCCATTATGGAAGCAGACGCCCTGCTGAAGCTGGTAAAGCCGTTTATGGAGGCGAAAGAGAAGAGGGTTATCGGGGCCGGAGGGGTTATTCGCATTGCCAATTCCTGTGAGATATCAGGAGGCCGCATTGATAAGATTCACCTCCCTAGGAAGTTTTTACCCAGGGCTCAGGTCATGGAGTATACCCGGGCCTTCCTGATGGGGAGAATGGCATGGAGTGAACTGGATGGCCTCCTGCTGATTTCGGGTGCACTGGGTATGTTTGACCGGGAAATACTGATCCGGGCCGGTGGCTACAGTACCAATACGGTGGGTGAAGACATGGAAATGGTGGTCCGCATCCGCAGGTATATGGCCGATCATAAGCTCAACTACGATGTGGTTTATATTCCCGACCCACTCTGCTGGACAGAGGTACCTTCCAGCCTGAAGGTGCTGGCCAGGCAAAGAAGCCGTTGGACCCGGGGCACCCTGGAAACCCTTTATACACACAGGAAGCTCTTTTTCAACAGGAAATACGGAAAACTGGGAATGCTGGGTTATCCCTACTGGCTCATGTTTGAATACCTGGCACCTATTATTGAATTTCTGGGGATCCTCTGGTTCATTTTCCTGGCGATAACCGGAAAGCTCAACTGGCCTTTTTTCCTTCTTCTTACGGGATTTGTCTATTTTTTTGCAGTCTCGCTCTCCATCTGGGCGGTCCTGTTTGAAGAGATCACCTTTCATAAATACGAAAAAAGAAGGGATGTCCTTCGCCTGATTGGTACCGCGTTCCTGGAACCTATATTTTATCACCCCCTGGTCATGCTCATGTCCATCAAAGGGAACATCGACAAACTTCTGAATCGCAACAAATGGGGAAAGATGGATAGAAAGGGATTTAATAAATCCTGATTCCATCCTTTCAATGTAACATTTCACCCGTCTGTGCGTCCTGTAGAGGGCCGGGTGTCCGCAACCGTACATCCATGTCCGCAACCGTGCTGTTGAAGCAGCGTGGTTTTTAGGGTAAGAGTCATTATACCAGCGCAATAGGAGTGCTGGCACGGTTTCTGTAAAAAAATGAAAAACCAGTCACATGTGGAAGAATTTCATCAGGGTCACCATTAGAAGCATCAGCAGGAATAAAGCCTTTAATGCCATCAACATCGCAGGTCTGGCCATCGGTCTGGCCAGTGCCATATTCATCATCCTTTACATTGTTTCAGAGACCTCCTATGACAAATTTCATGAGCGATCTGCCGATATCTACCGCCTGTTCCTGGATGGCAAAATGGCCGGAGAGGAGTTTAAAGGGGCATGGAACAGCCCCATATTCGGACCAACCTTCCATGAGGAGATTCCCGAAATCGAAAACTTCTGCCGGTTCTGGACCCAGAATAATTTATTAATGTGGGTGGATCCGGCCAATAAATACCTTGAGAACAACATTCTTTATGTGGACTCAAGCTTCTTCGAAGTATTCTCAATGAAACTGCTGGAGGGAAATCCTTCCACCTGCCTGGATGAACCCAATACCATCGTTTTGGCAAAGTCAAAGGTAAACCAGTATTTTCCTGAAGGAGATCCTATTGGTAAATCCATTGCCATGAACGATGATTCCACCCTGTTCCGGGTTACCGGGATTGTGGAGGATGCCCCCCGGAGTTCACATTTTTATTATGATTTTCTGGTCTCATATTGCACCACAGAAAGAAGCAGGAGCACAAGCTGGTTTCATAACCATATGCAAACCTACATCCTGGTACAACCGGGTGCCGATCAGCATGCGCTTGATGATCATATAAATGCCTCACTGCTTGAAAATATCCGTCCCCAGCTGGAGCAGTTTATGGGGATCAGCCCGGAAGAATTTGCCGAAGCCGGTGGAAAATACGGCGTATTTACCCAGGCACTGACAGGCATCCATCTAGATGCAGATATCGAAGTGGCCGGGGATGTATGCTACCGTCCCATCGGGAACAGGACCTACCTGGTGATCTTCGGGGTGATCGCCTGCTTTGTGCTGGTGATTGCCTCCATCAACTTTATGAACCTGAGTACGGCAAGGTCACTGAGCCGTGCCAAGGAAGTAAGCCTGAGAAAGGTAGTGGGATCGGGCCGCAAACAGCTGGTCAGGCAGTTCCTGTTTGAGAGTATATTCCTCAGCCTGATTTCACTGGTGATCGCCATTGCCCTGGTGGTAATATTGCTCAGTCCCTTCAATAAACTGGTTGGGCTGAACCTGGAGTATGGAGATATATTCCGATGGTTTATGATTCCGTCATTTGTGATTCTGGCTCTCCTGGTGGGCTTGTTAAGCGGAAGTTATCCATCCTTTGTGCTGGCATCTTTCAAACCCATTTTCGCCCTTAAAGGGAACGCCAGTACAAAAAACGGCACCACCTGGATGAGAAATGCATTGGTAATCATGCAGTTCTCTATCTCGATCATTATCATTGCCGGTACCCTTGTGATTTACTGGCAATTTAAATACATGACCAGCAAGGATCTGGGTTTTGACAAGGAGCAGCTGGTGGTCATGGACCGCATCCACCCGCTTGATAAACGAATTCAGGCCTTTAAAGAAGAGCTGACCACACATACATCCATACTTTCAGCCACTAACTCCACTGCGTATCTTGGAGCTCCGAACAATAACAATACCCATGGAATTAAGGGAAGGCCGCCGGAGGAGGCTGTCCTGATGTTTACCTTCTGGACCGATGAGGATTTTATGGAGACCTACCGCTTCGAACTGGCCACACCCGGCAGCAGATTTCTTTCCAAAGAGTTTATGACCGATTCCGCAGCCTGTCTTGTCAATGAGGCCGCTGTTCGTAAATTCAACATAGAGGATCCATTGAACCAGTCTGTTCTTGAAAGTGGGGAAACAGAAATGAGGATAGTAGGGGTGATGAAGGACCACCATTTTCTTACCCTGAAACATGAAATCGGGGCCCAGGTTGTGTTTCTGAAACGCCCTGATTGGAACTGGTCGGGCTACCTGACGGTCCGGCTTGCACCGGGTAAGGAAAACATCGACGCCGGATTGGATTTCATGAAGAAAACCTGGGAGGAGTTTGCAGGTGATGAACCATTTCAGTATTTCTTCCTGGATGAGGAGCTTGATAAATATTATGCGGAGGAGAAACGAACCGGGGCCATCACCATGATCTTCTCCATTCTGGCCATCTTCATCGCCTCGCTTGGACTGTTCGGTCTGACGCTTTATAATTCCCAGAAACGGATCAGGGAGATCGGTATCCGTAAGGTAATGGGGGCGACAGAAGGCAACATTATCACTGTGATCTCGAAAAGTGTGGGATATGCGGTGGGGATTTCCATCGTAATTGCCATGCCGGTGGCCTATTTCATGATGCAGGACTGGTTAAGGGACTTCCCCTACAATGTGGGATTCAAACCGGTACTATTTATACTCGCAGCGCTCCTGGCCATTATCATTGCCATGGTAACGGTAACCATCACTTCCCTGAATGCGGCACGAATCAACCCGGCCATTGCACTTCATAGTGAATAGCAATATACCTGTTGAGGTTTCAGAACCTGATGGTGAATTTCACTTTCAGCTTTGCACCTGCCTCCTCCAGCTGAAAATTTTTATAAGGATCGCTGGCAACACTATTCCAAACCAGGAAGATCTCTCTTCCCGGTCTCAGGATCCACTGGAATCTTGATTGCCAGCCCATTTTATTGGATTTACTGTCAAACTGTACAAAGTTATAGAGGGTAATGTCCGGCGTGAAAAGGATATTAAGGTTTAAGCGGTATACAGTGGCAATAAAACCCCCATCTTCCAGGTTAATGTCATTTCGGATCAGTTCACCCCCGATAAAAAGGGGAACGATCACCTTATATCCTGCCTTAAGGCGGATCTCATTTCTGGTTCCATTGAAAAATCCTCCGGTGCGGTAATCTACCATACCCCACACCTGCCGGCGAGGAGCAGATTGCAGTGAAAAGTTATGATAGAGGAAGTTGTGGCTTCCCTCGGGTATCACGTTGTTTTCATAAATTTCGAAGGGTTCATCCAGGAGTTCATAGGTGGAGTGGATTGAATAGCCCATTTTATCACCCGACAGGAAACGGACTACAAAAGGGATAATACTCCAATCCCTGGTCAGCAAGACTCCCTGGAAGTCTGAAATATGATCGAGACCCAGGCCCGTCTGTATCTGCATAATTCCCCATTTGCCCGGCCTGGGTCCAACCATCATTTCACCATAGCTTTGCCTGACACCGGGCCGTGGGACGAAACCTGCACCGGCAACAAAATTTTCCTGGATCTGCATGTGACCGATTCTCATGTTTACCAGGTCATTCGGATATCCAAATTCGATTCCATAGGCAAGCTCTCTGCCTTCAGCTCTTTGCGATTCATCCTCAAACATGGTGGACGATTTAAGGCCATACATTTTAAGGGCCAGGTTTTTATCCCCCCGGAACTTTGATGTAGCCAGCTTCACATCGAATCCAACCAGGTAATTTTGTACATCCTCCAGTGCATTTCCATAGGTGCTGATCAATCCAGCCTGGGATTGGTCTCCAAAATTCCTGGATATCCGGGAAACTGCAAAATGGGAGTGATCCCAATTCTCACGTTTATCCTTCATATACATAGCCCCGATGTTCCACTTTCCGGCCTGTCCGGTTATTTTCGTTCCGTATTGAACCGGGATGGGGTTACCCGCCGAGTCCAGTCCGATCCGCCTCGAAAAGAAGGGCACCATAAGGTTACCCCAGGCGTTGGCGTCATCCCCGCTGATACCAAAATTGAAGTAATTGGCCCCATCCAGAAAAAAATCACGTTTTTCGGGATAAAAAAGGTTGAATCGTGTCAGGTTGATCTGCTGGTCATCAACCTCTGTTTGAGCGAAATCCGTATTTAGTGTAACTGCCGCTTTCAGGTTTGAGGTGATGTTGTAGTAGGCTTCAAACCCGGCATTGAGCACGGGGTCGGTTTCCGGGGTTTCACTTTCGTAATTGGCCCCGGCAAGTCCATAGGGGACCAGATCGAGTCCGACTCCCTGTGAGATTCCCTCCAGTCCCTCCAGGGTCCCGGCATCGGATACCTGGAATTTGAGTGTATTCAGGTTAGCCACCGGCCAATAACCGGTCTCCTCATTTCGCATGTAGTTCCTGATCAGCTTCAATCCCCAGGTAGTATTACCTTTTTTGAATCCGAGGGTTTTAAAGGGAACGGCCATTTCCACATCCCATCCTCTCTCGTGGATCGTTGCTTTTCCTGTCCACAATCCATCCCAGGCCTTATTGAGGACAGCCCCGTTTTCACTGACAATGGCATCCCCGATGGAACCCCGGGGTCCTACCTGGAACCAGTAGGCATTGCGTTTGTCATGATAGGTATCGAGGATCACCTGAACGCGGTCGTCATATCCAAGACTCACATCCCGGGCCAGCTCCTTGGCTGTTATCAAACCTGGATCCCCGAAACAACGAAATGCAATGTAAAGGTAATTGGCATCATACCCGACAAAGACTTCGGTCCTTTCCGAGAAAGGTTCACCAATCCGGGGTTCCCTCTGCATAAACCGGGTGATGGGCTGGCACGATTGCCAGGATTCATCAGAGGCTATTCCATCAATAACCGGGGGATGATCAAACCTTGTCACCCGTACCTGATCCTGTCCCTTGAGAAGAACCACAGGACTGAAAAGGAGCGAGAACAGAAGGAATAGCTTTATGGGCATAGGAGCGGAGTCAATCCGCTAATTTAACTATTTAATGGTCGGGTCGACTCCCGATTTCTCCCTCAGGTTGCTGAAAAACCGGGTATTCATCCAGTAGATATCTGCATTGCCGTTGTTGGGGTTGTTGTAGAGATTCAACAGTTTTTGATAGTTCCAGTCAGACTCCTCTATCTCCAGGGTCCTTGTGGCCATGAAGAAAAAGTAGTTACCATCCGGGGATACATAGGGCGACCATCCACCCGGATTATCCGCATTTACTGCCTCACCCATATTAACCGGTCGGCACCAGCCGTCGTTTTCATTCCGAAAAACAATATAGTAGTCAACCCCGTCATATGCGTCCTCCATACCTGAAGCCGGGACAATCATGTAACTCTCGTCGGGAGAAATGAAAGCGTTGAATCGATTTGTTCCGCAATTCACCTGTTGGGGAAGAAGTTCCGGTTCCTGGAATCTGCCATCTGCAAATCTGCTCCGGTAAATCTGGTTGAGCCTGCTTCCCGCTTCATTTCTGGTGAAGTAGAGTGTGCCGTCTCTGGTCGGAGAAGGAAAGAATTCGCCACCGTCGGTATTGACCGGGGGACCCGGGTTGATGGGATCTCCCCACCCCTCACTGGTTCGATCCACATACCAGATATCCTGATCCCCGGGTACTTCATCGCCATCCGGACGGGTAGAGAGAAAGTAGAGCCGGGAACCATCGGGTGTAAGGGCTGGTTCGAAGTCAAATACACCGGGACCTCCTGAAAAAGGGACAATTTCGGGAGCCGTCCACTTTCCGTTTTCCTCTTTGGTGAACAGGATTGTGGCATAGGTATAATTGCCGATGGCCACACAGAAGTAGATCTCCTTTCCATCGGGTGTGATCGCTACATCCCTTGTAAACATCCCTGTGGATACCACACCAGGAGCAAAGAGCAGGGGCAGTGTATCAGGCAAAGGCTCTCCGAGATAGGCCCCGGAACGAACCGGGGGCAAGGGCTGGGATTCTTTTTTATCCGTGTTTCCGGTGCACGATAAGGCGGCCACTGCCAGGGTGGCAGCCATCAGATTTATGAACGCTTTAATCATTTCCTAGTTCTCCACGCCGAATTGGAAAATGGTCTGAGAAATAAATTTCTCTCCGGGACGCAGAACTGTCGATGGGAAACCGGGCTGGTTGGGTGAGTCGGGGAAGTGCTGTGTCTCCAGGCACATCCCTGAATATTGCCTAAAGGTGATTCCCCTGGAGATCAGGGTTCCGTCCAAAAAGTTACCCGTGTAAAATTGCACCCCTGGCTCGCTTGTGGTAACCGAAAGAGATCTGCCGCTTTTTGGGTCCAACAATTTGGCGGCCAGTCGCTTTTCACCCGCAACCCCGTCAAGAACATAATTGTGGTCATAACCCACAGGGTTGCCGCCGACCTTGTCGATGCGCGCTCCGATAACGGCCGGTTTCCTGAAATCAAATGGTGTACCCTCCACATTGGCCAGCTCACCGGTGGGAATCAGCTCATCATTGGATGGAGTATACCTTGATGCATTTATATAAAGGACGTGGTCGAGAATGTTGCCCTCGCCGGCGAGATTAAAATAGGAGTGATTTGTCAGGTTAAGGATGGTGGCTTTATCGGTTTCCGCTTCATAGGTTATAAAGAGCTGATCCATTAACAGCTCGTATATGACCGAGACAGTCAGATTTCCGGGATATCCTTCCTCCCCGTCGGGACTCAGGTAGGAGAGTTTGAGTGCAGCCCTGTCCACACAGGAGATTACCTGTGCATTCCAGATCACTTTATCAAATCCTTTTAGTCCTCCGTGCAGTGCGTTGTTACCGTTATTTACAGCCAGCTGATACCCCTCTCCATCGAGAGAGAACTGTGCTTTTGCAATCCGGTTTCCATAACGACCAATCAGTGCACCGAAATAGGGATGTCCGCCCAGGTATTGTTCCAGGTTGTCGAATCCCAATACAATATTTCCCATTTTCCCATTCCTGTCGGGTGTATGAATCTCTGTGATGATCCCTCCGTAGTTGGTGATTTTCACCACATAGCCTTTTTCATTCTTCAGGGTATAGAGTGCCACGGAATCCCCTTCAGGAGAGATGCCGAAGTTCGACTTTTCAACCTTGCACTTTGGATTCTTTTGCTCAGCTTCAATCACCCTCTTTTTTCCTGTGTTACACGCGGCAGATAAAACGGAAAGTGCCAGGATAAGGGACAACCCGCTGATATGGGTATAGTTGGAAAAGGACCGGATTTTCTTTTTCATGTTGTTGAGGTGTTGTTAGTGTGTTCATTTGCTTATTTTCCTTTTCTTTCAAACTCCAGCCTCTCCCCCCTGATCATCTCATTGAACATCCCTTCATAATATACCAGTTTCCCGTTTACCCAGGTATGGGTAACCGCCGAGTGGAGGGTTTCGCCGGTAAGTGGCGACCAGCCGCATTTATAGAGAATGTTATTATTGGCCACATTCCATTCCCGCTCTAAATCCACCAGAACCATATCGGCCCTATAGCCGGGCAAAAGGAATCCCCTCCCCTTCACTTTAAATAACCTGGCTGGGGCATGGCACATTTTCTCGACAACTTTTTCGATGGTAATTTCATTTCGGTACACAAGCTCCATCATTGCCACAAGGGCGTGTTGGACCATTGGGCCACCCGAGGGGGATACGAAATAATTGCTTTGTTTCTCTTCAATGGTGTGAGGAGCATGGTCAGTAGCGATCACATCCAGTTTATCGTTCAATAGCGCTGCCATCAGTGAATCCCGGTCGTATTTACTCTTTATGGCCGGGTTCCATTTGATCAGAGTACCCTTGGTCTCATAATCGGCGTCGGTGAACCAAAGGTGGTGAATACAAACCTCGGCAGTTATCTTTTTTTTGTCAAAATCGGTTCCATGATCAAAAAGATCCAGCTCGCGCGCTGTGGAAATATGAAGTACGTGAAGGCGGCTCTGATACTTCCGGGCCAGTTCAACCGCCAGCGAACTTGACAGATAACAAGCCTCCTCACTCCGGATGACAGGGTGCAGGCTAACCGGGATATTTTCGCCATACAGTTCTCTTTGTTCCCCGGTATTTTTCAGGATGGTGGACTCATCCTCACAATGGGTTGCAATCAGAGTAGGGGATTCGGCAAAAATCCGCTCAAGTGATTTCCGGTTATCCACCAGCATGTTTCCGGTGGAGGCTCCCATGAAGACTTTCACTCCACAGATTCTTGACGGGTCAAGCTGCTTAATCTCCTCAATGTTATCGTTTGTTGCCCCCAGGTAGAAGGAGTAGTTGGCCAGTGAGACCTCTGCTGCCCGGTCATATTTTTTTTCCAACTCTTCGATCGTCGTGGCAGGGGGATTTGTATTTGGCATCTCCATAAAAGAGGTAATCCCTCCTGCCACGGCAGCTTTAGATTCTGTGGCAATATCCGCTTTATGGGTAAGGCCCGGCTCACGGAAGTGTACCTGATCATCGATGACCCCCGGGATCAGATAATTTCCTCCGGCGTCAACTACCTCAACCACCCCGGCCTCTTCAACAGGCTCACCTTTTCCAACGGCCCTTATGATTCCTCCGCGGACCAGTACAAATCCCGGGGTAACGATCCCGTTGTTTACAATCTTCGCATTCTTTAACCAGGTAATTATTCATCTCTTTCTCCTTCCTTCTTGTATTTTCTGAACCAGCTGCCTAATTTTAACCCGATCACTCCAAATACGGCTTCACTGACGATTCTCCCGCTCATTTTGGAAGTTCCCTCCCTTCGATCGGTGAAAATGATCGGAAACTCCACCACGTTGAACCGGTATTTCCATGCTTTGAATTTCATCTCAATCTGGAATGCATATCCCTTGAACTTGATCCTGTCCAGACCAATCACTTCAAGCACTTCCTTACGGTAACAGACAAAACCGGCTGTGGCATCCCGGACTTTCATGCGCGTGATCAACCTTACATAAACAGAGGCAAAGTAGGAGATCAGCACACGGCTCATGGGCCAGTTGACTACGTTTACCCCGGAGACATACCTGGATCCGATGGCAACATCGGCTGATTGGTTCTGGCATGCATCAAACAACCGGAGCAAATCTTTGGGGTTGTGAGAGAAATCGGCATCCATTTCGCATATATACAGGTAGCCATTCTGAATTGCCCATTTGAATCCCATGATATAAGCGGTTCCTAATCCAAGCTTTCCTTCCCGTTCCAGAAGGTGAAGCCGTCTCAAATGGTCCGGCTGAAGCTCTTTTATCCGGGATCCGGTTCCGTCGGGGGAGTTGTCATCCACCACCAGAAGATCTATATCTGGTGCAAGGTTCATAACCTCCTCAATCATCTGACTGATGTTCTCAATTTCGTTATAGGTGGGGATTATGACGAGCTTGCTGTTCATAACGTAACTGTGTATTGATCAAAAATACATCATATTTTTGAAGATTTTATTAGGTGGGGAAACGGAAACCATTATATTTGCAGCCCGTTTGAGAGAACGATGGTCTTTGAAGAGATTTTGTTAGATGCTGATTTTCAACTGTATGAAATTATTTATAAAAAAAATCAAAAAAACATTTGGAGAATGAAAATAGAATCTCTTATCTTTGCATCCGCTTTCACAAGCAGTTGTTCTTAAAACAGGGTTGAAACGAGAGATTTTTCCAGAGCGAAAGCCGAGGAGAAAATGTGAAGAAAAGTAGTTGTAGATTAAGATAAAGTTCATAACTTTGCAGTCCACAAAAACGGAAGAGTAACAGAACATAGTTCTTTGAAAATATTGAAGTAAGAAATAGGTAAAGAAGTCACCTGAAATTCCAAATGAATTTTAAGGAGTGAAGAATCCTTGAGCAAATTAAATATTCTTTTACAATGAAGAGTTTGATCCTGGCTCAGGATGAACGCTAGCGGCAGGCCTAACACATGCAAGTCGAGGGGTAACGATGTCTTCGGACAGTCGACGACCGGCGCACGGGTGAGTATCGCGTTTGTAACCTACCTTTAACTGGAGAATAGCCCGAAGAAATTCGGATTAATACTCCATAACACTATGAACTGGCATCTTTTTATAGTTAAAGCTCCGGCGGTTAAAGATGGGCATGCGTAACATTAGTTTGTTGGTGAGGTAACGGCTCACCAAGACTACGATGTTTAGGGGGTCTGAGAGGATGATCCCCCACACTGGTACTGAGACACGGACCAGACTCCTACGGGAGGCAGCAGTGAGGAATATTGGTCAATGGGCGCAAGCCTGAACCAGCCATGCCGCGTGAAGGATGACGGCGCTATGCGTTGTAAACTTCTTTTGTACAGGAAGAAACGCTTCTACGTGTAGAAGTTTGACGGTACTGTACGAATAAGCATCGGCTAACTCCGTGCCAGCAGCCGCGGTAATACGGAGGATGCAAGCGTTATCCGGATTTATTGGGTTTAAAGGGTACGTAGGCGGAAAATTAAGTCAGTGGTGAAATCCTGCAGCTTAACTGTGGAACTGTTATTGATACTGGTTTTCTTGAATGTAGTTGAGGTAGGCGGAATGTGTAATGTAGCGGTGAAATGCTTAGATATTACACAGAACACCGATTGCGAAGGCAGCTTACTAAGCTATGATTGACGCTGAGGTACGAAAGCGTGGGGAGCGAACAGGATTAGATACCCTGGTAGTCCACGCTGTAAACGATGATCACTCGTTGTTGGCAATACATCGTCAGCGACTGAGCGAAAGCATTAAGTGATCCACCTGGGGAGTACGCTCGCAAGAGTGAAACTCAAAGGAATTGACGGGGGCCCGCACAAGCGGAGGAACATGTGGTTTAATTCGATGATACGCGAGGAACCTTACCTGGGCTTAAATGTAAAACGACGGATCGGGAAACTGATCTTTCTTAGGACGATTTACAAGGTGCTGCATGGTTGTCGTCAGCTCGTGCCGTGAGGTGTCGGGTTAAGTCCCATAACGAGCGCAACCCTTATCATTAGTTGCCAGCGGGTAATGCCGGGGACTCTAACGAAACTGCCGGTGTAAACCGTGAGGAAGGTGGGGATGACGTCAAGTCAGCACGGCCCTTATGTCCAGGGCTACACACGTGTTACAATGGTCGGTACAAAGGGCAGCTACCTGGTGACAGGATGCTAATCTCGAAAACCGATCTCAGTTCGGATCGAAGTCTGCAACTCGACTTCGTGAAGCTGGATTCGCTAGTAATCGCGCATCAGCCACGGCGCGGTGAATACGTTCCCGGGCCTTGTACACACCGCCCGTCAAGCCATGGAAGCTGGGGGTACCTGAAGTCCGTAACCGTAAGGAGCGGCCTAGGGTAAAACTAGTAACTGGGGCTAAGTCGTAACAAGGTAGCCGTACCGGAAGGTGTGGCTGGAACACCTCCTTTCTAGAGAGGTTCTTTACGATGACTTCTTTCCTATCTTACTTCATTATTTATATATCCTTTTAAACGCATTTTGACGTTTTAACTGGAAAATCCCGATGCTCAGTGTGTTACAGGCATGTAACATCCGGGATGACGGGAAGCTGAGCGGGAATTAATAGTCCCGTAGCTCAGGTGGTTAGAGCGCTACACTGATAATGTAGAGGTCCCCAGTTCAAATCTGGGCGGGACTACTCAAAATGCGGGGGATTAGCTCAGTTGGCTAGAGCGCCTGCTTTGCACGCAGGAGGTCAAGGGTTCGACTCCCTTATTCTCCACAATTCCAGATTCCGATGTATCGGATAGGAAAAGGTTCTTTGACATATTGGAAAGAAGATTTTTTAATTAACCGTAATTGAAAAAAGTAATTAAGAGCGTATGGTGGATGCCTAGGCTCTCAGAGGCGATGAAGGACGTGATAAGCTGCGATAAGCTACGAGGAGGTGCAAATAACCATTATATCCGTGGATTTCCGAATGGGGAAACCCACCTGGTTGAAGACCAGGTATCCCGCAAGGGAGGCAAACCCGGCGAACTGAAACATCTAAGTAACCGGAGGAAGAGAAAACAATAGTGATTCCCTAAGTAGTGGCGATCGAACGGGGAAGAGCCCAAACCAGTGTTGTTTCGGCGACATTGGGGTTGTAGGACTACAACATGGATTTTAGATTTGAAATGGAATTTTCTGGAAAGTAGAACCATAGAGAGTGATAGTCTCGTACATGTAAAAATTTATAATCCTAGTAGTATCCTGAGTAGCGCGGAACACGAGAAATTTTGCGTGAATCTGCCAGGACCATCTGGTAAGGCTAAATACTCCTGAGAGACCGATAGTGAACTAGTACCGTGAGGGAAAGGTGAAAAGCACCTCGAACAGAGGAGTGAAATAGTACCTGAAACCATGCGCTTACAAACGGTCGGAGCCGCTTTATGCGGTGACGGCGTGCCTTTTGCATAATGAGCCTACGAGTTACTCCTCACTAGCAAGGTTAAGTTCTTTAGGAACGGAGCCGAAGCGAAAGCAAGTCTGAATAGGGCGTATAGTTAGTGGGGGTAGACGCGAAACTTTGTGATCTATCCATGGCCAGGTTGAAGTAACGGTAACACGTTATGGAGGACCGAACCAGTTTACGTTGAAAAGTGTTTGGATGAGCTGTGGATAGGGGTGAAAGGCCAATCAAACTGGGAAATAGCTCGTACTCCCCGAAATGCATTTAGGTGCAGCCTCGAGTATAAGTGTCATAGAGGTAGAGCTACTGATAAGGCTAGAGGGCTTCACCGCCTATCAACCCTTGATAAACTCCGAATGCTATGACATGTTCCTCGGGAGTGAGGCGTTGGGTGCTAAGGTCCAGCGCCGAGAGGGAAAGAACCCAGACCATCAGCTAAGGTCCCCAAATGTATGCTAAGTTGAACTAACGAAGTGCGATTGCTCTGACAGCTAGGATGTTGGCTTGGAAGCAGCCATTCATTTAAAGAGTGCGTAACAGCTCACTAGTCGAGCGATTGTGCGTGGATGATAATCGGGCATAAGCATACTACCGAAGCTATGGACTTATAACTTAAGTTATGAGTGGTAGGGGAGCATTCCAGTTGCGCTGAAGGTGAATCGTAAGGTTTGCTGGAGCGGCTGGAAAAGAAAATGTAGGCATAAGTAACGATAATGCAGGTGAGAAACCTGCTCGCCGATAGACTAAGGTTTCCTGATCAACGCTAATCGGATCAGGGTTAGTCGGGTCCTAAGGCGAAACCGAAAGGTGTAGTCGATGGACAACTGGTTAATATTCCAGTACTACCTTATACTGCGATGGGATGACGAAGTAGTGAAAGGTCCGCGTACTGACGGAATAGTACGTTAAAGGTTGTAGGTTTATCTTCGGGTTAATAGCTTGAAGATGCCGAAACTGATAGTACCGTGAGTCTTCGGACAAGCGGATAGTGACCCTAAACAGACTTCCAAGAAAAACCTCTAAGCTTCAGATATAAGGTACCCGTACCGTAAACCGACACAGGTAGTCAAGGAGAGAATCCTAAGGCGCTCGAGTGATTCATGGTTAAGGAACTAGGCAAATTGACCCTGTAACTTCGGGAGAAGGGGCGCCATCGCAAGATGGCCGCAGAGAAATGGCCCAGGCGACTGTTTATCAAAAACACAAGGCTTTGCGAAATCGAAAGATGATGTATAAGGCCTGACACCTGCCCGGTGCTGGAAGGTTAAGAGGGGGGGTTATCCTTCGGGAGAAGCTCTGAATCGAAGCCCCAGTAAACGGCGGCCGTAACTATAACGGTCCTAAGGTAGCGAAATTCCTTGTCGGGTAAGTTCCGACCTGCACGAATGGTGTAACGATCTGGGCACTGTCTCAACCATGAGCTCGGTGAAATTGTAGTTCCGGTGAAGATGCCGGATACCCGCAACGGGACGGAAAGACCCCGTGCACCTTTACTATAGCTTAACATTGATTTTGGGTAAATGATGTGTAGGATAGGTGGGAGACTATGAAGCGGCTTCGCCAGGAGTCGTGGAGTCAACCTTGAAATACCACCCTTCATTTATCTGGAGTCTAATCCCTAACGGGAGACAGTGTTTGGTGGGTAGTTTGACTGGGGTGGTCGCCTCCAAAAGAGTAACGGAGGCTTCTAAAGGTACCCTCAGCATGATTGGTAACCATGCGTAGAGTATAATGGCATAAGGGTACTTGACTGTGAGACTGACAAGTCGAACAGGTACGAAAGTAGAGCATAGTGATCCGGTGGTTCCGCATGGAAGGGCCATCGCTCAAAGGATAAAAGGTACGCCGGGGATAACAGGCTGATCGCTCCCAAGAGCTCATATCGACGGAGCGGTTTGGCACCTCGATGTCGGCTCGTCACATCCTGGGGCTGGAGAAGGTCCCAAGGGTTGGGCTGTTCGCCCATTAAAGTGGCACGCGAGCTGGGTTCAGAACGTCGTGAGACAGTTCGGTCCCTATCTGTTGTGGGCGTAGGAAATTTGAGAGGACCTGACACTAGTACGAGAGGACCGAGTCGGACAGACCTCTAGTGTACCTGTTGTGGCGCCAGCTGCATTGCAGGGTAGCTACGTCTGGAAGGGATAAGCGCTGAAAGCATCTAAGCGCGAAGCCTGCCTCAAGATGAGATTTCCCTTAAGGGCCGTTAAAGACGATGACGTTGATAGGCTGCAGGTGTAAAGGCAGTAATGTCATAGCCGAGCAGTACTAATTGCCCGTGAGCTTTTTTCAAGGCTAATTAAAAGATACTTCTTCCGATATGTTAATTTTATTGAAGATTTTAGGTGACTATTGCAATGGGGATCCACCTCTTACCATTCCGAACAGAGAAGTTAAGCCCAATAGCGCCGATGGTACTGCGTTTAGTGGGAGAGTAGGTCGTCGCCTATCTTATTTAATCCCATCCGGAGATCCGGATGGGATTTTTCATTAGATCTAAAGCCATTTGAGAGGAAAACTCATGTTTGCTTATTGGTTCGTTCAAAGTTTGTTAATTTCTATCTGAATTAATTCCTCTCTTTTCCATCCCTGCTTCTTAACTTAGTAAACAATACCTGTAATGCGGGTGAGAAGAAGTTTATTTATATTTTTTTTGTTATCAGGCTCTTTGTTAGCACATGCACAGGTGATTGACACGGCCAAGAGAATCAATACCTGGAAGTTAATGCACAACTATACCCGGTTCGAGGAGGCTCCGCTGGATACCAGTATGCACCAGCTGGAGCTTAACTATCAACCTGCATTCAAAGAGGGATTTAGCTATGAGTATCTTGGAATCCTGGGACACGGCCTGAATCATGTGGATTTTTTTTTACGTCCTGAAAATGATGCCTTTGTCTTTGGAAATGGATGGAATCCCTATTTGAAAACCCCCGAACGCACCCTGTTTTTTAATACCAAATCGCCTTTTACAATACTTTCTTACACCACCATGCCAATCGTTAGCTGGAAGGAGGATAATATATCGGTATTGCATACCCAGAATCTGTCCCCTTATTCTAATCTCGGACTGGAATTTAATATACTTGCCGGTAAGGAGTTATATACGAATGAGGCGACACGATCCAATCGCATCGGGCTGTTCGGGAGTCATGCCAGGAACCGGTACAGTATTTTTGGAACCTTCTATTACAACGATTTCAAGGCCGAAGACCATGCCGGGCTGGAGGATATGGATTCATTTATTGCCAATACGGAGGATCAGCCGTGGTTATATTCCATGCAACTCGACCAGGCAAAATCACAGTACAGGAATATCTCTTTCTTTGCCACGCAGAAATACAACCTTATTGAACGTACTTCCACCACCGACACCCTGGGTAATACTTCAACCAGCGGGAAAACACTATCCCTGTCTTATCAGCTTTACTATGACCGGCATTTTAAATCCTATGAGGATGTGGTTGACATTGAAAACCTTTCGCCGGTATATCAGAACTACTATTATGAAGTTCAGAATGCCTTTGATTCAGTTTCAGAGGATAAGCTATCCAACGTTTTCCAGGTGATCCTGGGTGACCCGGACTATGACAAGATTTCAGCCAGGGTCTATTCGGGATACGAACTACGGCGGTTTGGAGCACTTTCACCTGATCCCCAACAGGTATTTTCACATGTGGATACAATCTCCCGTGTTCCACTGGAACTGGATACCATTTACAGGGATTCGGCCGTTGCAAAATTCAATGACACATATTTCCACGACATCTATGTGGGGTTCTACCTGGCCGGGCCAACTACCGGTATATGGGATTGGGTTATTGATGGAAAGTACTACCTGGCAGGATATTATCAAAATGATTTCAGAGTGAATGCTACCTTTTCCCGGAGGTTCCTTCAGAAGGCAGACCTGGGGCTCAGGGGTAGTTTTGAGCATCGCCGTCCTCACTATTTTTTAAATCACTACTCCTCCTCATTTTTCAGGTGGGAGCATGATTTCCCTTCCCTTTTAAGGATAAAGGGGGAAGCATTTGTAATCAGTAAGGAGTTGGGGATGGAGCTGCGTGCAGGATTGGCCTATCTCTCCAATTATCAGTATTGGGACGAGCAGGCTCTTCCAAGGATTTATGACAAAGATATATTGATCATTTCAGGCTATTTCTCAAAGCATTTTGTGGTCTCCGGATTTAACTCCGATGATAAATTGCTTGTACAGTATGCAACAGCGGATCAGGTACTTAGACTGCCGGCAGTGGCTTTCTACAGCTCAAACTATTGGAAACAGGTCTTCTTCAAAGGAGCCCTGGTAACCAACCTTGGATTCGATCTTTATGCCACAACCAGGTACAAAGCCAGCTCATATATGCCTGCTACCGGAGTATTCCATCTACAGGATAAGTATGATGTGGGCGGTTATCCCTTCCTGGATGTGTTTATTGCTTTTAAGATTGCACGGACCCGAATCTTTGCATCTTATAACAACCTCTTTAGCGGAGGTCAGTTCCTTGGAAATAATTATTTTACCGCATACCGGTATCCCATGAAGCCCAGGAATTTCAGGGTGGGACTGGAGTGGACATTTTATAACTGATGGTATATAACAGATCTTATAGTTTTATTGCCGGACTCCTCGTGCTCTCCACACTTTTTCTGTGGGGGTGCCGGGGTGACAAACCCTCAAGATTCAGGGATCTTGACAGCCTGAAACCTTCAAGGACCAACCACCTGGATCGAATCAGGGAGGAGGGCGTACTAAAGGTGGTTACAGAGTATAATTCCATCAGTTATTTTATCTACCGGGGACAACCGATGGGATTCCAGTTTGAAATGCTTCAGGAACTTGCTGACTATATGAAACTGGAGCTGAATGTTACAGTGAGTAACGATCTGGAAAAGAATTTCAGGGACCTGAATGATGGGGAGGTCGATCTGATTGCGAAAAACCTGACGGTTACGGCCGATCGGAAACAACAGGTGAAATTTACATCACCCTTACTGCAAACCAGGCAGGTACTGGTACAGCGAAAGCCCGAGCTTTGGAAAGAGATGAATCCTAAACAGCTTGAGACTAACGTAATACGTAATCAGCTCAACCTGGAAGGGAAAACGGTATATGTACAGACTGGTTCTGTTTATGCCAAAAGGTTGTTGGACCTTTCCAATGAGATTGGAGGCGGTATTCAGATCAGGGAGGTTCAGCTCGAATCGGAACAACTCATTCAAAGAGTGGCTCTTGGAGAAATTGATTATACTATTTGTGATGAGAATGTCGGCCTTGTGAATGCCACCTATTTTCCCCAGCTGGATGTGGGAACAGCTGTTTCATTTCCTCAGAATGTGGCATGGGCAGTGAATCTGAAATCGGATAGCCTTAAAGCCGAAATCGACAGATGGATTAAAGAATTCAGGCAGACCAGCAGGTATACATATCTCTATGATAAGTATTTCAAAAACAGGCACAGTTACCACAATATTCACAGCGAATTTTATGCATTGAGCAGTGGAAAGATTTCAGAGTTTGACGATATTCTGAAGGAGGAGAGCGAGTTGATCAACTGGGACTGGCGGTTGCTTGCATCGATGGTCTACCAGGAGTCCCGGTTTAATCCGGATGCAGTTTCCTGGGCAGGAGCCTTTGGCCTGATGCAACTGATGCCCGGAACAGCATTGAATTACGGGATTTCAATGGACTCCCCTCCAAGGGACCATATAAAAGCCGGGATAAAATTTATACAATGGCTCGATGACCGGTTCAAGAATGAGATATCCAACCAGGAGGAGCGGATCAAGTTTGTTCTTGCTGCTTATAACATTGGCTATGGTCATATCCAGGATGCACGCAGACTTGCCAGTAAATATGGTGATGATCCAAATACCTGGACCGGTGATGTGGAGGAGTGGCTTTTAAAGAAATCAGACCCCGAATATTATTCCGATCCGGCAGTTAAGTACGGATATGCCAGAGGTTTAGAGACTTACAATTATGTTAGGGAGGTGCTTGAACGTTACGAACACTATAAAAATATCATCAACGGCGATGTCATGGCAGCCTGGAGGCCACTTGAAGAAATTCACAGAGCATCATCGCAGTAGCGCCCCAGATCTTCTCTTTACCGACCCGGTAGTAGGGTGCAACGATGGTCCTCTCGTGCTGTTCCCATCTGTCTGAAAGGATGTTCGCAGGATCAGACAGCTCTCCGATGGAGGATTCAATCACATACTGTACCTCTGAAGGATCCGGTTTAAACACAGGACGCTCTTTCAGCCAGCCGGCAAATGGAGTCACTACATAATTGCTTATGGGGATATGCAGTGGCGTCAGAGACCCCAGCAGATCGATATCTTCGGTAATGCCAAGCTCTTCACGGGTCTCCCGGATGGCTGTATCCAGCAGGGACTTATCGCCTGCTTCCCAGGCTCCACCAGGAAAACTTACCTGGGCACTGTGGGGCCCGTCATAGGTATTTCGTTTAATAAAGACCACACCTGTGTCATTTTTAACTGGAAACAAAAGGATCATCACTGCTGCAGGAACCGGATCGGTTACACGGGTTACTGTGCCCCTGAATTCCGGAGCCATACCCTCTTGCCCCTTTTCACCGGGAAGTGGTTCCATGAGTACTTTTCTCAATCTCTCCTGATATAATAGACTCTTCATCAGCCGAATCGGATGCTTTTATCCGGAGAGATCCTGGCGATGATCATAGAGGGAAGAAGCAGGAAGAGAATGGTGATCACCATGGTTCCGAGGTTCAACAGGAGGATATGAATCAGGTTCAGGTTGATGGGCACTGTGTCGAGGTAGTAGGAACTTGGATCGAGGGGGATAATATCCAGGTACTTCTGTGCAAGGCAAAGGGCCAGTCCCATCAGGTTGCCCCAGGCCAGTCCAACCAGGGTAAGGTAGGCTGACTGGTAGAGGAAGATTTTGCGGATGGATGCATTGGTGGTTCCCAATCCTTTCAAAATGCCGATCATGTTGGTGCGTTCCAGGATCAGGATCAATAGTCCGGATATCATGTTAAACCCTGCCACAATCACCATCAGGATAATCAGTACCACCACATTCAGGTCTTGCAGGTTAAGCCAGTCGAAGATCTGGGTGTATTTCTCCTGGATGGTCTCAACCCTGAGCCGGCTTCCATCTTCGAGGAAATCAATCCCCACCTCTTCCCTGATTTTATTGGCCATCTCGCTGAGACGATCCATATCCTCCAGCAGGATTTCATGTCCGCTTACCTCCCCTTCGTGCCAGTTATTCAGCCTCTGAACCTGACGTATATCAGCGTATAAATAGAGCCGGTCGAACTCCTCCAGACTGGTGCTGTAAATCCCCTCAATTGTAAAGGTCCTGGCCCTGGGGGGATCCTGAATAAAGTACATGGTGAACTTATCACCAACCCCCAGTTTCAGGAGATCGGCCGTCTGACGCGATATGACCACATTACCGGATCGAACCGAATCGTTAACCCTGAGAATCTCCCCCCCGGTCATGTGTTTCTGTATGAAACTCCAGTCATATTTCGGATCAACCCCCTTCAGAACGGCTCCGTGAATCTCCTCACCGGTTTTGATGATACCTGCCTTGATTGCAAATGGCTGAACATTCCTTACCCCCTCCATGGCACTTACCCTGTCCAGGCTCTCCAGGTGGACCGGAACAGGTTTAGTCTCGTAGGAGAGGTTTGAATCCAGGTTAAGAATCTGAATATGTGCGCCAAACCCGGTGACCTTACCAGATATCTCCTTCTTAAATCCGGTGATAATGGCAACTGCCAGGATCATCACGGTCAGGCCAAGGGCAATGCCAAAAGTGGCAATGGCAACGATTGAGCCGGAAAAGCTTTTGCGTCCCCTCTTTTTACCGATAATCCGGCGCGCGATGAACAGTTCGGTATTCAAGGATAAAGGAATGTGGATTCTGGATCCAAATGTAGTTATCTTTGTTAAAAGTCTGGCCATTGAATGAACCCTTGATTAAATTATCCATGAACAGGATCCTGATCATTTCTATTGTATGGGTATTGTTTACAAACCATGCGGGAAGTCAGGAGAGAAACCATAATGTGAAGCCGGGAGCAGCGCGTCCTGAAACCTATTTGCCCCTGATCGGGACCAGGCAAATTGCACTGGTGGCCAACCACACTTCATTGGTTGAGGGTGTTCACCTTTTGGATACCCTTTTGAATTCGGGGATTCCTCCGGGACAGGTAGCAAAGATTTTTTGTCCTGAACACGGATTCAGGGGTGACCATGGTGCCGGGATTCCGGTAGATGACCATACCGATCCGGTTACCGGGGTGCGGGTAGTCTCCCTTTATGGCAGTAACAAGAAACCGACTCCCCAGCAATTGTCGGGTGTGGAGCTTGTGGTTTTCGATCTTCAGGATGTGGGCGTTCGTTTCTTCACCTATATCTCCACCCTTCACTATACGATGGAGGCCTGCGCCGAAAACGGGATTCCGCTGTTGGTGCTCGACAGGCCCAATCCAAACGGGAGTTATGTAGACGGCCCGGTCCTGGAACCTGAATATTCCTCTTTTGTGGGAATGCACCCCATCCCCGTGGTCTACGGCCTTACTATTGGTGAGCTGGCGCAAATGATCAACCAGGAGGGGTGGTTATGCGGGGGTATTCAATGTGACCTTACTATTGTTAAATGCGAAAACTACTCCCGCCGGTCGCCCTGTTCCCTGCCTGTACCTCCCTCCCCCAATCTGACCAACGACCATGCCATTCAACTCTATCCCTCCACCTGTTTTTTTGAAGGAACCATCATAAGTGAAGGAAGAGGGACTGCCATGCCATTCGAGGTATATGGCCATCCACGTTTAAAGGGCAAATTCTCCTTTACACCGGTAGCCATTGAAGGGGTTGCAGCGAATCCGAAGTTTAAGGGGATCTCTTGCTTCGGAACCGATCTGAGGGGGTTTTCTCCCGGGGATGGCTGGAACCGCCTTTTCCTTGAATTTTTGCTTGAGGCCTATGAGTCGTACCCGGATAAGGGAGATTTTTTCACCCCCTTTTTCGAAAAGCTGGCAGGTACGTCATCTCTTCGCAGTCAGATTGAGGCAGGGTGGAATCAGGTGGAAATCCGTTCCAGCTGGCGGGAGGGAATTGAACGCTACATGGGAATGAGGAAAAAATATCTGATCTATGACTGAGAGCTCTCGCCGGGTTTGCTGTCTTTGGGCCTGTTGCCTCCGTACCTCCTGCTCATTCTACTGTTCCCCTCAGTTTTCCGCTGTCCCTGGCTCTTTCCCCTGAAATTCCTTCCGCCTCCGCGACCCCTGTTCTTATCCGGATTGTATTCGGGAGTCTCACCCAGTGCTTCGGGGACCATCGATTTCGTAACCGCCTTTTCCAGGAGCTTCTCGATACGGGCAAATTTATATTGTTCCTCTACACTGATCAGCGTGATGGCTATTCCGTCCGTCTCTGCCCTGGCTGTCCGCCCGATCCGGTGGATATAGTCTTCCCCTTCATGTGGTACATCATAATTGATAATCAGCTCAATGTTGTCGATATCAATTCCACGGGAGAGCAGGTCGGTCGCAACCAGGATATTCAGTTTCCTGTTCCGGAACTGGAGCATAATCTCTTCCCTTTCCTTCTGGCTCAGGTCCGAATGAATATCCTCAGCTTTGAGTCCCTCGCGTTTCAGTTGCCTTCCCAGCAGTTTGGCAGCAGATTTAGTGGAGCAAAAGACAATCACACTTTTCAGGTTACGGCCCTTTAAGAGGTGTATGGCAAGTGGGAGTTTCTGGGATTCATAGACCGGGTAAGCAACCTGGAGTACTTTCTCTACAGGTTTGGAGACGGAAATACTGATTTCAACAGGGTTGTGAAGTACTTTCCTGGCCAGCGTCCGGATGTCCTTGGGCATTGTTGCAGCGAACATCAGGTTCTGCCTTTGATGGGGTATATATTGGATAATCTTCATGATGTCCTCGTAAAATCCCATATCAAGCATGCGGTCGGCTTCATCCAGTATCAGGTACTCCAGTCCGTCGAACTTCACATAGTTGTTGTTCAGATGGGCAATCATCCTTCCAGGCGTACAGATCACCACCTCGGTGCCTTCCATCAGCGCCTTCTTTTCCCTGGCAAACAGGGCACCGTCGCCTCCACCATAAACAGCAATGGAACCCACCGGCGTAAAATATCCAAACCCCTCCATCTGCTGGTCAATTTGCTGGGCCAGCTCCCGGGTGGGAACGATGATCAGGGCCCTGGTTTTGTTGGCTCTTTTATCGGCTATAATTCTCTGGATGACCGGGAGCAGGAAGGCTGCCGTTTTTCCGGTACCGGTTTGTGCTGATCCGATGATGTCTTTCCCCTCCAGGATGGCCGGGATGGCCTGTTGCTGAATGGGGGTCGGGATTTTAAATCCCATGGCTTCAATGCCCTCCATCAGGGAGGGGTCAAAGCCGAAGTCACTAAATTTCAATATTCTTCTTTCTTAAAAATAACGTTTTGCAAAGGTAGTCAAATCCTGGGATTTGAGTGCAAGATAAACAGCCGCGGGGTGATTAGGTTCGCCCCGGGTATACTTTCAGTGCCTCGGCGAGTATCTCAACGGCCATTGCAAGCTCCTCCTTTTTTAAAACATAGGCGATCCGGACCTCCTGTTTGCCCAGGCCGGGGGTGGAATAGAATCCCGATGCAGGAGCCACCATTACCGTCTGGTTGTTATATTCAAATTCTCCGAGCATCCATTGCGCAAAATGGTCGGCATCCTTTACCGGGAGCTTCACCACCGTGTAAAACGCTCCTTTGGGTGTGGGGCAGACCACTCCCGGTATTCTGTTCAGGGCTTCCACCATGAAGTTACGCCGCTGGATGTATTCCTTAGAAACCTCTTTAAAATAGGAGGGTGGGGTATCAAGTGCAGCTTCGGCTGCCACCTGTCCGTAGAATGGGGGACTCAGCCTGGCCTGCGCAAATTTAAGGGCAGTGGAGATAACCGCCTTGTTTTTTGAAACCAGCGCACCCACGCGAACCCCGCACATGCTGTAACGCTTTGATACAGAATCCAGCATTACCACGTGCTGCTCCAATCCCTTCAGGTTCATGGCTGAGAAATGTTTCTCCCCGTCATAGCAGAACTCCCTGTAGACTTCATCCGAGAAAAGATAGAGGTCATATTTCCTTACGATCTCCCCGAGCAACTCCAGCTCCTTCTGCGTGTACAGATAGCCGGTGGGATTGTTTGGATTGCAGATGATGATTCCCCTTGTTTTAGGGGTAATCACTTTTTCAAAGTCTTCGATGGGCGGCAGGGCAAACCCGTTTTCAATGCCCGAGGTGATGGGAACCACCCTGACCCCTGCCGATATGGAAAAACCGTTGTAGTTTGCATAGAAGGGTTCCGGGACAATCACCTCCTCGTGTGGATTCACAGTCGACATCAGGGCGAATGTGATCGCTTCCGATCCTCCAGTAGTTACCAGCAAATCGGTGTAATCTACCGAAATCCCCAGTTCCCGGTAAAAGGCAGCCAGCTTGCGGCGGTAGCTTTCGTTCCCGGCCGAGTGACTGTATTCGATTACCTCCGCTGTCAGGTTCTTCACTGCATCCCTCGCCACTTCGGGGGTTTTAATATCGGGCTGACCGATATTAAGGTGATAGACTTTTCTTCCCTTCTTTTTGGCCTCTTCGGCAAAGGGTACCAGTCTCCGGATCGGGGAGGCCGGCATCCGTTCTCCTTTTATTGATATTCCTGGCATCTTACTCCTGGTTGGGGATTACTTTTCCTTTTATTTGCAATTTCACCGGCGAATTGGAAGCGCTTGAATAGACATAGAGCGACTTAAAAAAAGTACCTGCCTGGGCCGTATTGTATTCCACTGTGATTTCAGCCGTACCCTCCGGCTCAACGGGCTCTCTCGGCCAGGCCGGAACAGTGCATCCGCAGGTTGAACGGACCCGGTTGATTACAATGGGTTCTTTCCCAAGGTTCCTGAAAACGAAGGTCCAGCGGCCATCCCCATCCTCGGGAATCTCCCCATAATCATGAACCACCTCTTCAAACCAGATCTCCTCTCCCTGGTCCTTTGCTTTCTGTTCGGGGTTTTCATTGCATCCGGAAATGAGTCACCCACAGGGTCAGGAAGCCAATGAATTTAATCGATGAAATTTCATTATAATTCTATTGAAAAACAAAAGTACTTGAATTTCGCAAAGTGCAGTATGATTAAGAGCATTTCCATATTGAATCAGATTCATTAACTTTGAATTAACCCAAACGGCTCAAGCCATTAGCTGAAAGAGAGAATGAGGAAAATCAAACCAGGAGATAAAGGATCGGACAGTCCTGGACCAGATCTAAGCCGGTGCCAGTATCTGCAGGGTAGCCATGATGGATGGTGATCTGCCCTATATTGTACCTTTCAATTTCGGGTACAGGGAAGGATGCATATACATTCATTCGGCCCCGGAAGGCAAAAAGATCGATCTGATCAGAAAGAACAACCGGGTTTGTTTTGAGGCGGAGGAGACGGCGGAGATTGTAAAAAAGGATAGAGCCTGCAAATGGTCCACACGCTACAGGTCGGTTGTGGGATATGGCACCATGGAGATCCTGTCTGATGACCGGAGTAAACAAGATGGGATTGGAGATCATCATGGCTCAGCATGGAGCTCCTGAACAGGTCGAATTTGAACCGGGGAACCTGAAGCAAATGGTGATTCTGAAGCTTAGCATTGGCTCGATAACGGGAAAACAATCAAGCATGTGGTGATGGATCATATCCGTAATCAAAAAGTAGCCCTTGTACTTTCGGGCGGAGGGGCAAGGGGCATCGCTCACATCGGTGTCATTGAGGAGTTGGAGAGACGCGGTTTTAAAATCACCTCCATTGCAGGGACCTCCATGGGTTCACTGATTGGCGGAGTTTATGCCGCGGGGAAACTGAAAGAGCTTAAAGAGTGGATCTATACCCTGGACAAGGGCAAGATTTTCCGGATGGTGGATTTCACCCTGAGCAAGCAGGGACTGATCAAGGGGGACAAGGTACTGAAGAAGATGAAAGATTATATTCCCGACACCAACATCGAGGAGCTTCCTTTACCCTACGCGGCTGTGGCAGTGGATTTGATCAGCAGGAGGGAGGTGGTATTCCGGGAGGGAAGTCTGTATCATGCCATCCGCGCCTCCATTGCGATTCCGTCGGTATTCACCCCGGTTAAGGAGGACCACCGCCTTTTGGTGGACGGTGGAGTTCTGAACAACATCCCTCTGGAGTATGTGGAGCGTATCGATGGTGACAAGCTGATTGCCGTTAATGTGAACGCCGATATACCCGCCCGTAAACCGATGGTCCTGGACTTGGAGGGGGAGGCAAAACAATCTTCATACCTGCATAAAACAAGGGAATTCTATAGTCATCTCCGGAAAAGTAATCCAGGCGCCGGGGCGGAGAACCTCGGCTACTTTGCACTTCTTACACGGACTCTTGACCTGATGACCGCCCGTATGGCCGATACCGCCCTGCAGATGCACACTCCCGACATCCTGATGAATATCTCCAGGGATTCCTGCACCATGTATGATTTCTACAAGGCAGAAGAGATGGTGGAGACCGGACGCCGGGTTGCTTCAGAAAGCCTGGATCAGATCCACTAATACATGGCCTCGATATTCCAGACAAATGCCCTGATACCCACATCCTTGTTCTCTTCATCCAGGCGGCGGACCACATTCAGGACTTCATCCACTTTATCCTCCTCCATCACCGCCATGCTGGCCGAATTCTGTTCCGGCCAGGCGTGGGTATTCATATGCGGGGGGCCCTCCACGCTGCCCCGGCCTGTAAGGCCGGTCCAGCGTGTAAATCCCCTGATATTCAGCTTTTCAAACAGGTACTCCACCTTTTCGGTATGAGCCTGGTTATATACTATAAATACTGCTTTCATGCTTGTTCATTCATAAATTCATACTGCACCTTTTTAACCCGTTTCTCACCTCTCCGGAGCATCATGTGGTAAACCACAGGTACCAGGACAAGTGTCACAATGGTGGAGAAGACCAGTCCACCAATCACGGCAATCCCCATGGGACTCCAGATCTCCGATCCGGATCCCTTACTCAGGGCCAGGGGGAGCATTCCAAGGATGGTGGTCAGGGAGGTCATTAATACAGGGCGGAGCCTTGATTTTCCTGAAACAACGATGGCTTCATTCAGTTTCAGTCCTCGCTCACGCATCAGGTTGATGTAGTCAACCAGCACGATGGCATTTTTCACTACGATTCCGACCAGCATGACCCCCCCCACCATTGAAATCACGCTCATAGTGGTTCCTGTAACCAGGTGAGCCAGGATCACGCCCGTGAAGGCAAAGGGAATGGAGAACATGATGATAAAGGGCATTTTCATGGATTCAAACTGACTGGCCATCACCAGGTAAGTGAGGATCAGGCTGAGTAGTAACAATAACATCAAATCTTTCATGGAGTCCTGCAATTCCTGCACAGCCCCCCCCATCTGGATGTTCACCTCCGGCGGGATCTCCATGGAATCGATCCTGGCCTGTACCTGTTCGGCCAGTTTGTTCAAAGGCACTTTGTCGGGGGTGATGGATACAGTCACGATCCTCTCCCTGTTTTTGCGTTCGATGTTGGGCGGGGACCAGTTCTCCTCTATTTTAGCCACCTCACCCAGCCTGATCACCTGGTTATTCATATTCACCAGCGCGATGTCATTGAGGTTGGAAAGGGAATTCCGTTCATCCTCCTGGAAACGAAGAACGATGTCGTATTCGTCACCCTCCTCCCGGTACCGGCTCAGGTATGGCCCTTCAACCCGGTTACGCACTGCATTGGCCATGGCATAGGTGCTGAGCCCGTGCTGGGCCATCTTTTCCCTGTCCGGGACGATCTGGAGCTGGGGCTTGGAAGGATCCCGGCTCACATTGATGTTGGTGGCACCCTTGATCGATTTTACGCTGTCGGCCAGTGCATCTGCAATCATTGAGGTCGAGACGAAATCGTACCCGTAGATTTCAACCACCACGTTGTTTTGAGTGGTGCCTCCCATGCCTCCGTTGGGGACCACATCAAAACTGACAATCTCCGGAATGGTTCCCAGGAATTCCCTGAGTACATTGGCGAGTTCCCATACGTCACGGTCCCTTTCAAGCTGATCTACCAGTGTAAAGTTGACATTGATCCGGTGTGATCCTGATTCCATAAAGAGAGACATGATGCCTCCCTGGTCATCCGATCCGGATGAGGTATAATAGAACTTAGCCTCCGGCATGTTATCCTTGATGAATTCGTCAACCTTGCGTGCCACCTTGGTGGTTTCATCCACCCGCAGACCGGTTTGCAGCTCAATGGCTGCGGTCATGGATCCCTGATCAGCCTCGGGCATAAATTCAAAGCCCATCTTTCCTGCCATCGTCAGGGATACAAGGAAGATGGCAAAGGCGATAATCAGTGTACCCCACCTGAACCGCAGGGCCACCTTAAGAGAGCGCTCATAAAAACTGTCCATCCAATCGAGAAATCGCCCGATGGTGTTGTCGTAACTGGCCTTGCGGACCTTTTTGGGTTTCTTTCTAAGCCTCATCATCTTGGAGGCAAGCATAGGGGTAAGCGTGATGGCGCTGACCGTGGAAGTAACCACGGTGATGGAGACAATGTAACCAAGGGGCCGGAACAGTTCACCGGTCATCCCTCCAACCAGGGTCAGCGGCAGGAAAACGGCCACTACCGTGAGGGTAGTCACAATCACAGCCAGCCAGACTTCGTTGGTGGCGTATATCGCCGCTTCCCTGGGGCGGCTTCCCCGCTCCACATGTTTGGTGATATTCTCCAGTACCACGATGGCATCATCCACCACCATCCCAATGGCAATGGAAAGCGACGAAAGCGCAATGATGTTGATGGAGCTCCCGGAAATGAAGAGGTAGATAAAGGCTACGATCAGGGAGATGGGAATGGTGAGGATGATGATGAAGGTGGCCCTCCATCTTCCGAGGAAGACGAGAATGACCATGATCACTGCAAAGGCGGCATACATCAGGGTGGAGGAGAGGTTGTTAATGGAATCCACAATGAATTGCGATGAATCAAAAAAGGTGATAATATCCACATCCTCCGGGAGTGATTTCATCAGTTCCGGCATAAGGGCCTGGATATCCTGGCATACCTTAACCGTATTGGCGCCCGATTGTTTCTGGATGATGATCCGCATACCGGTTTTACCGTTCAGCCTTTCATCCAGGGAAATATCCCGGAGGGTATCCCGTATGGAAGCCACGTCCTTCAGGTAAACGGTTTGCCCGTTAAAACTGGCTACAACAATGTCATCCAGGACATCGCTGGAGGGGAATTCACCTTTAATCCTCAGGGGATAATCCATCAATCCCATTTCAATGTTCCCCGCAGGCAGGTTCAGATTCTCGGAATTCAGCACCCCGGCGATCATCTCAACGGTGAGATTGTAGGATTCCATTTTCCTGGCATCAATGTCAACCTGGATCTCCCTGCCAGGGGCTCCCATCAGGCCCACTGAACCCACCCCGTCGATCCGGTTCAGGGGGTTCACTATTTTCTCGTCCAGTATCTTGGCGATGGCGGGGAAGCTCTCCTCCGCGGTTACCCCGTAAAAGAGCACCGGCATTGAACTTGAACTGAATTTGAACAGTGCCGGTTTATCCACCTCTTCCGGTAAAAATTGTTCGGCGAAACTGAGGGCGTCCCGCATTTCGTTGGATGCCTCATCCAGATTGGTACCCCACTCGAATTCACACACCACAATGGACATATTGTCACGTGATGTGGAGGAAATGTTTTTGAGGTTCCCCACTGAATTCAGGTTGTCTTCTATGGTCCGGGTCACATTCGTTTCAATATCAGCCGCACTGGCCCCTGCATAAGTGGTGATTACCGAGATGGCGGGGAAATCAATATCGGGGTAGAAATCGATGGGCAGTTTGTTCAGAGAGTATACTCCCATGACCATCAATGCCACAAAGACCATGATTGTTGTAATCGGTCGTTTGACCGCGTTTCCGTAGATGCTCATTTTTCCTTGCTTTAAATAATTAATCCACCACCTTTACGGGAGCCCCATTTTCCAGGTGGCTCTGGCCGGCAATGATCAGCTGTTCCCCTCCTTTAATTTCGGGAGAAGCGATCTCCAGCTGGTCGTCGATCCGGCTTGCGATTTGGATGACGACTTTTCGGGCTTTTCCGTTTTCATGAAGCATCACGTATCGCTCATTGGTTCCGGATTGCTGCAATACCGCGATGGCCGGCACAACAAGAGCCTCCTTTTTGCCCAGTTTCAGGGTTACCCGCGCAAACATGCCCGGTGCAAGATTCTCCTTATTGTTTGGAACTTTTACCTCAATGGTGAAGGTCCGGGTAGCGGCACTGATGGTGGGGTGAATTCTGAAAACGGTTCCATTGAAGGTTTCACCGGGGTAGACATCCGTGGTTATGGTGGCTGTCATTCCCTCTTTGATCAGGGGAAGATCCTTTTCACTCAGGTTAACCATCAGTTTGACGGGGTCCACCTGGATCATCGAAACCAGCGCGGCCTTTCCCGCAGGGGTGTTGGGTGCCGGGGAGAAGAGCTCCCCGTCGTTGTAATATTTACCGGTGATGATCCCGGAATAGGGCGCCCGAAGCAGGGTGTTCTCCTTCAGGTTTTCGAGGATCAGTTCAGTGGTTTCCACCTGTGCCTTCATCTGGTCATACGATTGCTGGGTCACCGATCCGTATTTCAGAAGGGTGTCCATGCGGACCAGGTCGGTCTTCAGGGTCTGATACTGGAGCTGGGTCTGGTCCAGCTGGGTCCTGTCCATCTCCACCAGCAGGTCCCCCTTATTAACGTGGTCGTTCACATCAACCTTTACCGAGCGGATCCTTCCCGACAGTGCAGGGGAGAGATAGGTCTCCTCGAAGGCGACAATGGTCGAAGTAATGTTTTGCGTGATGGCCGTCTCCCTGTAAGTCAGATCCATTACCTTCACCGGTTGTATCTTTATTTCAGGTGAAGCAGCCAGTGTTTCAGCTTCGGTAGGTTGCGTTTTGCAGGATGAAAGTGCAGCACCTGCGATTACGGTGAGCAGGAAGATCTTTATATTATTCATTTTTGAAAAGGTTTTCATGTTCAGTATTGTTTCAAAATTGGGTTGGACTATAGATTGTTCATTAATTTATCAAGCTGCAGTTTGGCATTCAGGACCTCCATCATTGAGGTCATGTAATTGCTCTCAGCCTCCAGGTAGTTGCCGTTGGCCTGGGTAATGTCCAGGCTGTTGGCCATGCCCTGCTCAAACTTCCTGGTGAAGCTTTCATATACCCTCAGGGCTACCTCCCGGTTCTCCTTCTGGGTTGCATAGTTCTCAAGTGAACTCTGAAGGTTGTAACGGTACTGCTTTTCCTGCAGGTTCAGCTGGTCCTCCATGATGCTCAGGTTGTTCTGGGCCATGTCGTAATTGATCCTGGCCTGGTCGACCCGTGCCTTTCTCATCCCGCTGGAAAAGATGGGCACCGCCATGGATAACCCGGCCAGGTGGTTGGGATTCATATCGAAATTGGTCCTTCGGATCTTTGCATTGTAATTATAGAATCCGGCCACAGAAGGAGCGTAGTTCCATTTTTCCATCGACAACAGTTTCCCGTTGATCTCCTCCTGGGTTTTCATCAGCTGGTATCCAATATTGTTTTCCAGGATAAAAGGGGCCACCAGCACAGATTCAGGCTCTTCACTCTGAAAAAGAGCTTCCAGCTCGTCGGTGAGCCGGACATCTGTCTGGGCATCAACCCCCAGTTGAAAGCGCATCAGGTTATAGTTGAGCTCCAGGTTCCTGTTTAGTGAGTTCACCGAATTCTGAAGCTGGTTGACGGTGATCCGGATCTGGTCCACATCGGTCTGCTCGGCCATGCCGGTCCTGTACATGGTTTCGGTCATCCGGAGGGTCTCCTCAAGGTTCTCCAGGTTTCTTTTAAGGATATCAAGCGACTCCTCGGTGATCAGCACCAGGTAATAAGAGGTGATCACCGACTCCTTGATTCCCAGCTCATTGAACTGGTAATTCTGCTCTGAAATCAGATTTGCCAGTTTGGCGGTCTGGATTCCGATGATGTACTGTCCGCTGAAGATCAGCTGCGAGACCTGCAGCTTGGCTGTGGATGCATCATTGAGCAGAATGGTGGAGGGGGGCAGCATACCCTGAAGTACGCCCTCATAGTAGGAACCTGCACTGTAGTTGTAAATATCCTGCTGGGTAACCCCGGGGAAAAGGGCGGAAGTCTGGTTCCAGGCTTCCTGTAACTGGTCGGGTGTAAATGATGGGGCCTCCCCGCCCATTCCAAAGTTGAACTCCATTTCGTAATTGAAGTAGGTCATATAGTCGACGGCTCCATCCACCTGAGGCAGTCCCTGTGAAATGGATTCCCAAACGGTGGCTTTGGAGCGCTGCACCTCCATCCTCGCATTTTGAAGGTTTTTGTTATAGGTGATGGCATGGTCGATGGCTCCCTGTAGGTTCAGGACAAGCGCTTCTTCAGGTTCCGGCGGAATTCCTGCCGAGGATACCTGACTCATTACCGGGGCCATTGTCACGCCCGCCAGGATCAGGGTCAAAATAAATTGTTTCATCTTGGTTCTCATATCTGTAATATTACTTCTTGCTTATTCATCCAGAATGGTTTTACAATCCTCCAGGAGTTTCTGGCCCTTCACTGTGGAGATACCCCTGAAAAAAGGGATAATGATGTGGTTGAACATATCTTTCCGGTTATACCCGGACTCCACAAGGTTACTGTCCTGACCAAACAGGTCAAAGAGCGCATGCAGGGCACGGTTGACAATCCCGATGTTGAGATCATCCCTGAATACTTTCTGCTGAACCCCCGTTTCAATCAGTTTCCCGGTAAGGGATAAATCGCGGATATTGCCAGGCTGGAAAATCTCCCTGAACACCTTTGGGTGGTATTTTTTGAAATCAATGTAGAAGCTGGGATTCATTTGCATCATCTGACCGATTGTCATCTTCATAATCCGGAAGAGCGCTTCAATGGCATTGTCAGATTGATCCATCAGCCTGTGAGCCTCCTCTTCAGTCTGGGTTTTGTAATACCTGATCACCTCCAGAAGCAGCGTATCCTTATCTTTGAAGCGTTCATAAATGGTCCGCTTTGATATCCCCATCTCCTCGGCAAGGGCATCCATGGTCATGCTCCGGATGCCGTACTTTCCAAAAAGTTGTCCCGATTCAATTAAAATGCGCTCTCTGACTTCCACAGGGTTTCAAATTTTCCGCAAGTATAAGAAAACTATTTTAGTTTTATTAGTTTTCAATATTAAATTATGGTAAAATTCGGTGAACGGGATTTCCGGACCGGTGAAACCATTCTGCCGTCCCTTTTTTTACTATTTTTGCGGGACTTAAAATGGAGTTAACAATGAACATTCCCCCGAAATATGATCCGGCCAGCGTGGAGGACAAGTGGTATGCCTACTGGATGGAGCATCAGTTTTTTAAAAGCACCCCTGATGAGCGGGAACCTTACTGTATCGTTATTCCCCCACCCAATGTTACCGGTGTGCTGCACATGGGTCATATGCTCAACAATACGCTCCAGGATGTTTTAATCCGGCGCGCCCGCATGATGGGGAAAAATGCGCTCTGGGTACCGGGGACCGACCATGCTTCCATTGCCACCGAGGCCAGGGTAGTAAATAAACTGGCTGAACAGGGGATCAAAAAATCAGATCTGACCCGGGAGGAGTTCCTGGAGCATGCCTGGGACTGGACCCATAAACACGGAGGGATCATACTGGAACAGTTAAAGAAGCTGGGGGCCTCCTGCGACTGGGACCGCACCTGCTTCACAATGGATGAGTCACTTTCGGAGAGTGTTATTCAGGTTTTCGTCGATCTCTACAGAAAAGGATTGATATACAGGGGTGTGAGGATGGTCAACTGGGATCCTCAGGCACTCACAGCCGTTTCGGATGAGGAGGTGAACTACAGGGAGGTACAATCGAAGTTATATTATATAAAATACAGGGTTGAGGGGGAAAAGGAGTTTATCACCATTGCCACTACACGTCCGGAGACGATCCTGGGAGATACGGCGGTTTGTGTCCATCCCGAAGATGACAGGTTTTTCCGATTCCATGGGAAGAAAGTGCTGGTTCCACTGATAAACCGTCCGGTACCCGTTATTGTGGATGAGTATGTGGATCGCGAGTTTGGTACTGGGGCGCTGAAGATCACCCCGGCGCACGATATTAATGACTATGAGCTTGGGATTAAACACAACCTGGATTCCATCGATATTTTCAACGATGACGGAACCCTGAATGAAGCTGCGCAAATTCTGGTGGGTGTGGACCGGTTTGAGGCAAGAAAGCAAATTATCCCTGAGCTTGAATCTGCAGGAAACCTTGTAAAGGTGGAGGATTACATGAACAAGGTGGGTTTCAGCGAGCGAACTGATGCTGTGATTGAACCCAGGCTAAGCCTGCAGTGGTTCCTGGAGATGAAGAAGCTTGGCAATCCGGCACTGGACCATGTCATGAATGACGACATCAGGCTGCAGCCCTCCAAATTCAAGAATACCTACCGTCACTGGATGGAAAATGTGAAGGATTGGTGCATCTCACGGCAACTCTGGTGGGGGCATCGCATTCCTGCCTATTTTTATGGCGACGGCCATAACGATTATGTGGTGGCGGAAACCCTGGAGGAGGCGTTGAAACTTGCAGTGGAGAAAACAGGGAATCTTTCACTGAAGGTTACCGGTCTGAGACAGGATGAAGATGTCCTGGATACATGGTTTTCTTCATGGCTCTGGCCCATCTCGGTATTCGACGGAATCAGGTATCCTGATAATGAAGACATTAAGTACTACTATCCCACAAATGACCTGGTAACAGCCCCTGAGATTCTGTTTTTCTGGGTGGCAAGGATGATCATTGCCGGGTATGAATACAGGGGTGATAAGCCGTTTAATTCAGTCTATCTCACAGGAATTGTAAGGGATAGCAGGCGCAGGAAGATGTCCAAATCCCTGGGCAACTCACCCGATCCAATTGAGCTGATTAAAAAATACAGCGCCGACGGTGTGAGAGTAGGAATGCTATTCTGTTCTCCGGCCGGTAACGACCTCCTGTTCGATGAGAGCCTGACCGAGCAGGGGAGAAATTTCAGCAATAAAATATGGAACGCTTTCAGGCTGATCAAAAGCTGGGAGGTGGATTCAGCAATTGGGCAGCCCGCTCATTCGGAAGTTGCTGTCAGGTGGTTTGATGCACAACTCGACCGCGCCTTTGAAGAGGTGGACCGCCAATTCGGGAAGTACAGGATCTCAGATGCACTGATGATCATTTACCGGCTCTTCTGGGAGGAGTTCAGCGGCTGGTATCTGGAGATCATTAAACCGGCCTACCAGGCACCCATCGACAGGGTTACCTATGAACAGACGCTCGTTTTTGTGGACCGCCTTCTTCACCTGCTTCATCCTTTCATGCCCTTTATTACCGAGGAGATATGGCAACTTCTGAAAGAGAGGCGAAAGGGTGAGAGCCTGATGGTTTCACCCATGCCGGCCCTGTCGGGTGCGGACAGGATGGTGATCGGACGCTTCGAGGATGTAAAGGAGGTGATCACCCAGGTCAGAAGCATCCGTAAGGAGAAGAGTATTGCACAAAGGGAGACCGTTGAATTGCTTGTAAGGCCCTCCGGAAATTCGGTCTATCACCACGATCTGGAGCCGGTAGTACTTAAACTTGCCAACCTGTCGTCGGTACATCAGGTTGAAGAGGATCCCGGTGATACCGTCGCTTTTATCGTGAAAAATGTGGAGTACTTTGTACCCATGGGGATGAATGTGAACCCCCTGGAGGAGCTGGCAAAACTCGAGGAAGAGCTTTCCTACACAAGGGGGTTTCGGACCAGTGTACTGAAGAAGCTGGCAAACGAAAAGTTTGTGCAAAGCGCACCACAGCAGATCGTAGAGAAAGAGAGGCAGAAGTTGGCCGATGCAGAAGGTAAGATCGAGATGCTGGAGGCTCAGATTCAGAAACTTAAAGCATAGATTTGCACGCTGCTATGGGGCTAATCTGACTCTATTCCAGCGATCCACTTTCTTTGTATATTCGATGCGGTCGTGGAGCCGGTTGAGACCACCCTGCCAGAATTCCATGCGGCAGGGAATGATGGCGTAACCTCCCCAGTAAGCCGGACGGGGAATTTCGTCAGGGTTTTTGTATCTCTTTCGGTACTTCGCAAACTCCTTTTCCAGGTACTCCCTGTTCGGAATTACCTCACTTTGTGGTGAGGCCCAGGCAGAAATTTTACTCTCGTATGGCCTTGAGCCGAAGTAGTGATCCGAATCCTGATCGTTGACAGGCATTGCATGGCCTGCGATTTTCACCTGACGCTCCAGTTCAGGCCAGAAAAAGTGGGCTGCGACCCTGTTGTTTGCTCTGATTTCCCTGGACTTTCGACTGTGATAATTGGTATAAAACACCAGGCTATCTTCTACAATTTTTTTTAGTAAAACGATCCGGGAAGAGGGCACCCCATTTCGTTCCACAGTTGACAGGGTCATTGCGGTAGGATCGGAATGATTGGATTGAAGTGCCTGGTCCAGCCAGTCAGAAAAAAGCACCATGGGATCATCAGGCAGGTCAGATCTTTCCAGCCGGTCCCGGCCAAATTCACGACGTTCTTCTCCAAGATCCCTGTTCATTGTATGATTCTTTTTAGAAATCTGCCTTCAGGCTCAAATCGAGGCTCCTTACCTGGTGGGTAAGGGCTCCCACCGAGATGTAATCTACTCCGCATTCGGCATAATCCCGGATGGTATCACGGGTAATGCCTCCCGATGATTCGGTTTCGAGGCGCCCGTCAATCAGGGTCACTGCCTCACGGGTCATCCGGGTGGTGAAGTTGTCCAGCATAACCCGGTCGACATTCCCGATCCGAAGGACCTCCTCCACATCGCCAATGTTGCGGGCTTCTACCACAATCTGAAGGTTGAGTTTGTTTTTCTCAAGGTATTGAAGCGCTCCCCGGATGGCCTGCTCAATTCCTCCTGCAAAGTCGATGTGATTGTCTTTGATCAGGATCATATCAAAGAGTCCGAACCGGTGGTTTCCACCCCCACCCAGTCTGACCGCCTCCTTTTCCAGCAGCCGGAATCCAGGGGTGGTTTTCCTCGTATCCAGGATCCTGGTCCCTGTTCCTTCAACCAGATGCACAAACTCCCTGGTGGATGTGGCAATCCCGCTCATCCGCTGCATGATGTTCAGAACAAGCCTTTCACATTGCAATATGGTTTGGGCTCTCCCCGCCACTTCAAACACCCTGTCACCCACCGATATGGAATCCCCGTCGTCCATGAAAGCGGTCATTTTTACCTGTGGGTCAAAACGGTTGAAAACCCTTCCGGCAACTGCAATTCCGGCGATAATTCCTTCCTGTTTTACATGCAGAATCGCCCTGCCCGTGGCCTCTGCCGGAATGGTGCTAAGGGTGGTGTGGTCACCCTCCCGGATATCTTCCTCAAACCACAGGTCGATATACCGGTCAAGGTCTTGGAGAGAGTTCATATTGTGACTCTTTTTCAATACTCATGTAGTAAACAAGGCGCTTATCATTCATATTCATGAAAAAAATATTAACCCTGAAATTTCCTTTGGAAGTGGATAGATTGCCAATCGCATACCTGGATTTCTCCTTCGTTCCCTCGAATGAAATGACGAATCCGGTGGGAGGATTTTCCAGGAAGAAATTTTCCATGATCCGGGTAGCCTGGTTTTTACTGGCCCTGTAATCCTTCTCCAGGATAGTCAGTTCGAGGCTTTCGTGGAAAAACTGTGCAACTTTTTCCGCATCACCGGCTTTCATTGCACTGGTAAGTTCAGCGGGAACGGTTTGCGCTGTGACCGGCAGCAGGCAGCTGACACTGATCAAAATAATAGTTATGAACCTGTAATTTGCGGCCATTCTCCAATAATGAATTATGTTTGTATTTCACTACAATAATCAGGCCAAGGGTCTGGTGGTTGCAAGATACAAAAAACCTCTTTAATCAGTGGTTATGCGCATTACCCTTCTGCAGACAGGAAAGACCAGGGACTCCTTCATCCTTGAGGGTGTGGAGGAGTTCCGAAAAAGAGTGGTCCGGTATGTCCCTTTTAAGATTGAAACGGTACCGGATTTGAAAAACAGCCGCAACATGAGTATGAAAGAGGTTCAGGAGAAGGAGGGTGCGATGATCCTGAAAAGAGTCAAAGCCGGTGACCATGTGATCCTGCTGGATGAGAGGGGAAAAGAGTACCATTCCATTGGCTTTGCCGAACATCTGAATCTGCTGGAGGGGAGGGTAAATCACCTGCTCTTTGTGATCGGCGGGCCATACGGATTTTCGGAGGAGGTATACAGGCGCTCCGACGAAAAGTTTTCTCTTTCGAGGCTTACATTTTCCCACCAGATGATCAGGCTGCTGTTTTTGGAGCAGATTTACCGGTCATTTACCATTCTAAAGGGAGAGCCTTATCATCACGAATAAACCGAACCTATGGAGCAGCCGGACAAAATAAAACAGCGTGACGGGAATCTTCAGAGGAATCTTCTTTTCCTTGCAGCCCTTGGTTGCCTTGTCACCTGGTTGCTCTCCGCCGGAGGTACTGCAAAACAGCACGACTACGCCAGGGAGAAGGCTGATTTCGAAAGGGTTTTGCATAAAAAGGAGCAGTTTCTGAAGGAGGAGATTTCAAGACTGGAAATTGAATTCGAAAAGGATGATCCCCTGGAGGTGCTTGGCAGAAGGTCGTCACAATACCAGAAACTCTCAGTCAGAAAGGATATCGCCATCTTTTTTTATGATGGGAGAGAACTTAAATACTGGTCTGATCACGCTATCCCTATCCATGAGAGGTGGAGTCCCAGGTTGAACAAACCGTTTCTTTCGCTCCGGAATGCAGATTATGTTACTGTGACCAGTCAGCAGGGAGAAAAAACTTTACTGGGACTGATCGAGGTCAGAAAACACTATCCGTTTCAGAACGAATTCCTGATCAACGGGTTTCAGAAAGATTTTAACCTGGATCCGGAGGTTACCATCGAGTTTCTGGAGGAGGAGGGCTGTCTCCCGGTATTAAACAGAGAGGGAGAATACCTCTTCTCACTTGATTTCAAAATGGTTCAACAGGATAAGCAGGAACCCGGCCAGGTGACCAGGATCGCATTCATAGGATTCCTGATATTTTTTTGGGCCGCATTGTTCATCATGGCCGACCGGGCTGCCGGTACCCGGAGATGGTTATGGGTTGCTGTAACAGCACTTCTGATTCCCTCGGGGACACTCCTTTTTCTTCATTTCGGTATTGCCTCTCTCTTTGAAAATGTAACGTTGTTCCAGCCCGATATTTTTGCAAATCGATTATTTGCCTCCCTTGGACATCTGCTTGTGATCTCTGTTTCGGTTTTGGCTCTTGTGGCTCTCTTTTACAGGCAGAGAACCGTTGCAAAAAAAGGCAACCGAATCTCCTGCAGGGTTCTGTCCATCATGATCTTTCTGGTGGGGGCGCTCATGTTCCTGCTGGTGGAGCTGCTTCTGCGCAGCCTTGTTCTCGATTCGATGATCTCCCTGGAGCCTCAAAGGGTTATAACCCTGTCGACATTCAGCTTTGTGGCCCTCGCTGTGATCATGATGTGGTTTGCATCCATTGGAATGGTAATGGACCGGGCCATTACGTGCGCCAACACTAAAACCTGGAGGGTCGCCCTGTACGGTATCGGAGCCATTTCAGTCACTTTTCTGCTGGCATACCTGCTGCCATGGGAAAATGGTTCATGGAGTGGCTGGGCCGGGCTCACGCTGATTTTCCTTGGGCAACTTTTTATCCGCCATGGACATCCGGACCGTATCCCTTTTTCCAGGTACATTTTCCTTTTGTTCTTTGTCTCCTTTTTCCTTGTGATTCGTTTTCAGGAATACAACCGGATCAAAGTGGACCGGCAGAAGGAGGTTGAACTGGTAAAACTCTCCACCGAGCATGATCCGGTAGCAGAGATGCTTTTCAGTGATATCAGCCAGGCCATCCGGAATGATTCCCTGCTGGCCCGATACATGGATCCTTTCATAGAGATCGAGCCGCTGGTGGGTCACCTTAATCGTAACTATTTTTCCGGGTACCTGACAAAATATGAACTTCAGTTTACAGTTTGTCGTCCCGGTGACCGGGTCTACCTGGCTCCACCAGATGATGAATGGTATCACTGTTATACCTTTTTTGAAGAGATGATTCAGACCAAAGGAATTGAGGTGCCGGGCAGCGATTTCTATTTTCTGGATAACCTGAACGGCAGGATCTCTTACCTGGCAGTGATCCCTTACCTTCTGGCCGGGGAGGAACACCGCATATTTATTGAGCTGGATTCAAGAATTATCTCCGAAGAACTGGGATATCCGGAACTGCTGCTTGATGAGCGGTACAGCGACCTTACCAATCTGGATTTCTCTTATGCCCGCTATAACAAGGGGATATTGATTACCCGTAACGGGGATTTTTCTTACCGGCGGTTGTCGGCTTTCTACACAAGTGGGGAGGAGACTTTCGAGAGGGTAACCATGGGGGGATGGGACCACAAAATTTACAATGTGGATAAGGATAATACAATCATCGTGGGCAGTCCCTCGGTAACTCTTGTTGACAACCTGATCTCCTTCTCCTACATCTTTGCCCTGAACTTCCTGATGCTGGCGATGATTTTTCTCCTGGTGGATGCCGGAAAAAAGAAACCTGGTTTTGACTGGAGCTTCAAGAACAGGATCCAGTACTCGATGGTGGGGACCCTCTTTCTCACCTTTGTCCTGATCTGTTCGGGAACGATCTACTTTATTGTTCAACAGTACAGGGATAAAAACAACGACAGCCTTCGGAATACCATGCGATCGGTTTATATCGAACTTATTCACAAGGTGGAGTATGAGAAGGACCTCAGTAACTGGTCCTCCGACAGCTATTATAACCTTGATGAGCTGCTGAGGAAATTCTCCAATGTATTCTATACGGACATTAACCTGTATGACCAAAACGGGGAGTTGCTGGCCACCTCCAGGGGGGAGATCTTCGAAAGTCAGCTGCTCAGCATGAAAATGAACCGGCTTGTCTATGAGGAGCTCTCGGGGGGCAGGGCATCTGAAATCATTCATCAGGAGCACATAGGAGAGTTGAATTACATTTCGGCCTATGTACCCCTTTTAAATGGCGAGAACCAATTTCTGGCCTATCTGAATCTGCCATACTTTACCCAGTCGGGTGCCCTTACCAGGGATGTAACCAATATGGTAGTGGCTGTGATCAATATATACCTGATCCTTCTGCTTGTCATACTGGGGTTGAGTGTATTTCTGGCCGACCGGATCACCCAACCTCTGAGGATGTTACAAAGCCGTATTGCCCGGATAAGTCTCAATGCAAAGAATGAGACGATCGTGTATCACCGGAGTGATGAAATCAGGGGATTGGTGGAAGAGTATAATTATATGGTACAGGAGCTGGAAAAAAGCGCCGGACTGCTGGCACAGAGTGAGCGGGAATCTGCCTGGCGTGAAATGGCCAAACAGATTGCCCATGAAATTAAGAACCCTCTGACGCCTATGAAACTGAATGTGCAGCACCTCCAACGTGCCATAGGGGAAGGGGTAGCCGACCCGGCAATGGTTGAGCGGATCTCTTCCACCCTTGTTGAGCAGATCGATTCCCTGAGTGCCATCGCAAACGAGTTTTCCGATTTCGCAAAAATGCCCAAAACCAAAAGCAGCCGTTTGGAGCTTGTCTCTAAGCTGCACAACCTGTTGCAGCTTTTTGAAGCAACCGAGAGAACTGAGATGATTCTTGATACCGGCCCCCAAAGGGAAGTCTATGTTTTCGCCGATAAAGAGCAGCTGATGCGCGTCTTTATCAACCTTGTGAAAAATGGGCTCCAATCCATCCCGAGAAACCGAAAGGGAATAATCCGCATCGGGCTGGCGGTGGACGAACTGAAGGCGGTGGTGAGCATCACCGACAACGGGAACGGAATCCCGGAGGATATCCGGGACAAACTGTTTCAGCCCAACTTTACCACCAAATCGGGTGGAATGGGAATGGGCCTTGCCATAAGCAGCAGCATCGTAAGATCACTGGGTGGAAAAATCTGGTACGATACGGTGCACGGTAAGGGGACCACCTTTTACGTTTCCCTTCCGTTGATGGTTGAAAAAACAGAACAGGCCGGTTGAAAAGTGACGGGATTAGATTTCTTCTCCGGGAGAGAATAAAGATTTTTATTATTATATTGGCTTGCAATCAAAAAGCTAAAATCCCAACTTGCTCCCTAGAAGGAAAATATACCTGACACTCATCCTATTGGGCCTGTTTCTTGGCCCGGGACATGCGCAGACTGAATCAGTATCTGGCATTATCAACCACTACGCAGCCATTGAAAGCATTCTTGCCTGGGAAACCAATAACGTGGACTCTCTGCTGGTTAACGGCCTGGATCCAGCATTTAAGGATGGCGATACGGTAATGGTTTATTATGTCCGGGGCATCGTGATTGATAACAACGGTGGTATTGTTGAATCAAGATACGCCGGAAAATATGCATTTCTGATCATCACCGAAATCATCAAAGGTCCGGTTGATACCATTGTGGTGCTGAATGCTGCATTGACCCCTGAGATCGGGAGAATAAGATCCGGAGATGTGGCACAACTGATCAGGGTCCCTTCCTACAGAAATGCGGAGGTAATCGGCGAAGTTACAGCACCTCCCTGGAACGGATCGACCGGTGGCGTGGTATCCATGTTTGTCACAAATGTCCTGAAACTGGGTGCGGATATCAATGTTTCGGGCCTTGGATTCAGGGGTGGTGTGGAGGATGTTGATTATCAGGGGGTCTGTTCATTCGAGGATCCCGGTTCCTATAGCAGTTTATACTACCCGCCGAGTCCTGTGCTGGCAGGAAGGAAGGGGGAGGGGATCACCGAAACCCTTTTCACTTTGATGCGGGGGAAAGGGTATAATATCAACGGAGGCGGAGGCGGAAACGGAAAGCTGTCGGGTGGCGGCGGCGGTGCCAACTACAGCGTAGGGGGTAAGGGTGGAAATGAACTGGACGATTGTGATCCCGGGTTGCCGGACCTGGGGGGTAATGGAGGTTATGGTCTCTTTTCGCCAGGATATTACCTGAACAGCAATGAACTGGACCCGGTTTTTAACCGCTTTAACCGTGTGTTTTTTGGAGGTGGTGGTGGCGTTGGAGTCCGGGTACCGGGCTATACTGGTTCCTCAGGTGCCAGAGGCGGTGGATTGGTGGTCATCGTGGCAGATACAATCGACGGGAACGGTTCTGGATGGATAAGGGCCAATGGCGCTTCTGTGACCGGTACCGTAACCGGCTCAGGTGGTGGTGGTGGCGGTGGCGGTGCAATTATCCTGGATGTGAGCGGGTACAAGAATAACCCGAGGCTATCGGCAACGGGAGGGAAGGGCGGGGATACAAACGGCGCTGCTCCAACCGGTCCGGGTGGCGGTGGCGGTGGCGGAATCTACTGGCTGTCCGGGACGGGTGACCGGGGACTTAACGTGGTGGATGATGTGAAGGGGCAACCCGGGCGACATTTAGGAACCTCATCCTATTTTGGTGCGCAGGAGGGAGGTTTTGCCAATTGGAAGGATGGTCTTGAAGCGCCTCTCCGGGGCTTCCTTTTTAATTCGGTGCCTTCTGAGTTCTGGGTCTGTTCCGACCAGGTACCGGATGATATCATTGCATCCGAGCCTAAAGGAGGGAGCGGAACCTACAGTTACCAGTGGGTGGACAGCTCGAGTTCTCAGAATTCCTGGCAGCCTCTGCCGGGAGCAACCGGTCGGTCCCTTAGTTTTTCAGCCCCTCTTGCTGACACCACCTATTTCAGAAGGATCGTCACGGACCCGAAAGTAGCGAAACCAGATATAAGCTTCCGTATTGCAGTATATGTGCACCAGGCCATCACCAACAACACAATATCGGCGCCCGATACCGTGTGCCAGGGAAATATCCCGGTTCCATTTGTTTCCGTGGGATCACCAGGCGCCGGCATTGGTACCTATAAATACAGATGGCAGAAAGATGAAGGAAGCGGGATTTATTCCCCTGCCAACGGTACCAATACCCAACCCGGCTATGTCCCTCCGGCGGGTCTGAATGGTTCCACCCATTTTGCCAGGATTACCACTTCAGGGGCCTGTGTGGATACCTCTGCGGCACTGAGGGTCACTGTATTTGCACCGATCTCCAATAATATCCTGGCCGATTATGATACCATCTGTGTGAATACTGCACCAGAACGGATTATACAGGATCCGGAATTTACCCTCTCAGGAGGTGATCCCGATCCGACCAACTGGAGGTATCGCTGGCAGAGCGGACCTTCAATCACAGGCCCCTGGGCGGGGGTCGCCGGGGCTAATGCATCCGCTTACCAGCCCGGAAACCTTACGGCCACCATCTGGTATCGCAGGGAGGTGCTTTCAGGGAATGGAGATGCATGCGTGGATTTCAGCCCCCCGGTAGAGATCCTGAATGTACCCATCATTACCAATAACCTCATCACAACGGCCGATCAGACGGTCTGTACCGGTGACCAGCCCGAGCTGATGCAGGGCTCTGTTCCGGGTGGGGGACACCCGGCTCAGATTTATTACAAATGGGAGTCCAGCACTGCAGGATCGGGTTGGGTGGAGGCCGACGATACCAACGGGAACAACCTGCAGAGTTATACCCCGCCGGTGATGACCGGTGATACCACTTTTTACCGAAGGGTAGTAAGCTCGGGCGGCCAGGAAGGGGTCTGTAAGAATACCAGTGCTGCCAAAACCATCCAGGTGATTCCCGCCATCAGCGGCAATATGATTTTAACAGATGTTACCGTCAATTGTCAGTTTGATTTTCTGGCCGGTTTGACGCAAAACCCTGCATCGGGACCAGAGCCGGGAGGCGGGGCCACACAGGGTGGGAGTGATCCTACCAGGAATTACAGGTGGGAACTGGCAACAGGAACGGTTGCTCCCGGCCCCTGGAGCCAGGTTTCTTATGGTCCGGCTGAATTGAACTATACAGATCATCCCCAGCTTAGTTTATCGGAGGACTACTGGTACCGCAGGGTTGTATTGAGTGGTCCCAGCCTGGGTGGACAGGACCAGGTGTGTTCTCAGGTTTCGGATACGATCCATATTGTGATCCATACGGCCATTTCCGGCAATGAAATTGACCCGGCCGATTCAGCCTGCCTGAATACCGAAAAGGTGCTTCACGGTGAGATGCCAACCGGAGAGGGCGAGGAGGCCACTTTGTATTCATGGAGGGATTTCGCCACAGGAGCCGAGATGGGTACAGGAAAAGATCTGCCCTACACCTTTACCACGCTGGATTCAAGAGAGTTCAACCGGATTGTGGTGATTGGTGAGTGTGAGGATACCTCAGGGAATATGTCCGTTACAATGATGGAGCTTCCTGGAGGAACACTGGCAGGAGATCTGCCAAAGGCATGTGAGAAGGATATACTGCTGGACGTGGATCTGAACATAGAGGATCTGGTGCAGTATCTTACCCCATGGGAGATCTCACTCTCCGACGGGGTTCATACGGAACTGCTCGATCCACAGCTGCTGGACGGTGACGGAACGGTGGAGGTGAACCTGAGTACCGATGCGTTGAGTACACAGTATCATTATACAATCGGGAAGTTACTCTATAGACTGACCGACGGAACAGAGTGTATAGCTCCGGCACAAAACCTTGTTGGAAATGTGCCCATCGAGGTGTTCATGACCCCCGACCCGGTGATTACAGTCACCACCGGGCTTACCGACAGTTCAGTGTGCGATAATGAAGTGTCGCTGGTGGTTGATCCCGATCATGGTACCGGATCCTGGGCAAGCGATTTTCCCGGTAAACTGGGCTTCCTGCCCGATCCCCTGGCTCTTTCAGTCAGGGCATCCATCGATCCAGCGGATCCTGAAGCATGGGCACACCTGCCCTATACCCTCTACTTTACCAGTGAAGCGGGCGATTGCAGCGGAACGGATACGGTGAAAATCAGCTTTTTTGAGCAGCCGGAACCACCCTATGCCGGTGAGGATGATACCATATACCTGACCAACACCATTAAGCTCAATGCGGATCCTCCTACTGCCGGAGTGGGTACATGGACAGTGACGGTGGGAAGTGGAGATTTTGAAGATGAGCATGATCCCAAGACCCTTGTATACGGCCTGGTCAAGGGCGAGAGAAACGAATTCAAATGGGAGATCGTGAATGGGGTTTGTGTGTTTGACGACGACTTCACCGTAATCACCCAGGATGAAGCTCAGCCATACGAGGGAATCTCCCCAAACGGGGATCAGGTGAACGACTATTTCATCATCAGGGGACTGGCAGAGGCGACTGAATTTTCCATCTCAATTTTCAATGCCCTTGGGAATTCAGTAAGAACCATTACCCGGGAGAATATCGGGGAGATTGATTACGATGCTGAGGTGATCCAGGGTGGGCTCAGGGAGGATGAAATGGTGGTATGGGATGGAAAGGCCAACAACGGGAATTTGGTTCCTGCCGGCACCTATTATTACGTATTGAATGTAAAGATCGACCAGAAGGATGGATCGACCGATAAACTTGAGAAGAAACACTATATTATCGTAAGGGATTAAACAGATGATCCGCAAATTATTCATAGGAATCTGCCTTTTTGCAGCGATCAGCGTTTCTGCACAGAACACGCTGATCCCATCTGTGAGTAATTACCACCTGGCATGGACCACATACAACCCGGCCTTTTCAGGGTTCCGGGATGCAATCAGCCTGAGTGCAATCTACCGCTCACCGCTATATGGCGGGGTAGGTCCCATGGACATGCAAATGAATGTGCATACACCTGTGGGGAACTCCAAGGTGGCCCTGGGCGCCGTAGTGGCATACAACAGCTCCCCCCCCGACCAGAGTCTCTATTCATTTATGACCACCTATGCCTACCGCATCTACCTGGGAACGGGCAGGTTGTCCTTCGGACTCTCGGCCGGGATCTATGGGGTTAACAGCAATACGGATGGTGTCTGGATCAGGGATCCAAACGATCCTTTATACCCGGTTGGGGATGTTTATCAACGCTGGTTCCCCAACTTCGGGGCAGGGGTGCTCTATTACACAGATCGCTTTTTCGTGGGACTGTCGGTACCCGAACTCCTGGCCATTCCAGGTCCCGACCAGAAGCTGACTGCCAATCCAAAGGATTACCGGATGATCGTTACAGGGTCTTATCTTTTCGATATCAGCAGGGCTTTTCGTCTGAAGCCCTCATTCATTGTGGATTACAGTAAATCTATGACCGGATTCAAGGCCAGTTTGAATGTGGGGTTGATGGATTCACGTGTATTCATCGGGGGAGCGTACGATTATCCCAACTATGTGATTGCCCTGCTGAATTTCCAGATCAATTCACAGTGGATGGTGGGGTATGCCTATACAATTGGAACAGGTGCGGTGAGAACTGCCCTGGGAGGAAGCCACGAAATCGTTTTGCGTTGGGAGCTCAGACCGGTGATCAAGACCATACCCGATGATCCGTTCTATTTTTAGGCCATGACAAGGAGATTATTCATCACAGGAGCCCTGATCATTTTGCTGCCATCATTGTCGGCACAGGATTACTACAAGGTGACCAAGCAGGCCCGTATCTCCACCGGGCTGGCTGAGGCTGCGGCTGTACCCTATGAGGATGGCGTGGTATACATTACCGAATCTACAAGTGTGGGTGCCAGCAGCCCCACCGATGGCCAGGGCCGAAGGCTTTTTACAATGTTCTGGTACCAGCCTGGCACCGGGCAGAAGAGACCGTTCGTCGATGCCCTTGTTACACAGATGCACGAGGGACCGGTCTCATTCACCGGTGATTTCAAAACCATGGTCTTTGCGCAGCAGAGGCCCTCTGATGGTAACCGGGATTTTGATCCGCTGGGGCTTTATTTTGCTGAAAATACAGATGGAAACTGGGTGAATATAAGACCATACGAGTATAATGACCCACAGGCCTGGCTTTTCTCTCCTGCCTTGAGTGGAGATGGCCACACCCTCTTTTTTTCAGCCAACTTCCCGGGTGGTGAGGGCGGATTTGACCTTTACGTTTCGCACCTTGCCGGTGAGCGTTGGAGCAAACCCGAGAATCTTGGCCCAGGCGTAAACTCTCCGGGAAATGAGATCTATCCTTGCTTTCATGAATCGGGCAGAGTGGTTTATTCCTCGAATGGGCATGACAACGATAAGGCCGGGTATGACCTGTTCGAAACCATATACACCGATGGGGAGTGGATTGCAGCCATCAAACTTCTGCCACCATTTAATTCCCTCTCCAACGATTATCATGCCTGGTTCAGTGCCGATATGAAAAGCGGGTACCTCACCAGCGATCGCCTGGGCGGATCAAAAGATATTTTCGAATTTGCAACCGATATTCCGGTATTTGAATCGGTTGCCCCCATTAAAAAAACATTCTACAAATACAGGATCTATGACCGGAAACTGGATACGGTGGATACAAACCTCTTCAACTATTCCTGGACCATCAACGATACATTAACAATCCCCGGCCACGACATTATCTATAAGTTTCCCGGACCGGGCACTTATATATGCAAACTGAATGTTTATGATATTCAGCTGGATACCCTTGTGGAGGGGCAGACTGTGAAGAACCTGGACATCGAGCTCAATGAACAGGCTGTGATCGTTTGTCCTGACACCATCCGGACGGGAACGGTTGTAGATTTTGACGGAAGCCAGTCCTATCTGCCCGGATTTGATGTGGGACGGTATGTATGGGATTTCGGAGATGGAAGGTTCGGACAGGGTATTACTGTTCCGCACACGTACAACTATCCGGGAAAATTCAAAGTCATACTTGGGGTTGAGGAACGAAAGCAGGGCCGAAGGCATGAGCCCCAGGTACGTGCCAATTTCAAGGAGGTGGTGGTAACCTCTGAATAGTTTCATTTATCACATTTACAGTTAGTTACACGTTCGTTTATAACTCGTGTTTTTTTTTGCACGAATTTTGTATACTTTTAGTCCTAATAGAAAAAAGGAATAAATGATCAGACAAATATATATAGTTATCTTATTGATAGTAAGTATATTAGGATTTTCTCAGCCGGTACCCAACGTGGAGGAGAACATTCCTTACCTGATGACCTTCGGACCATCAGCAGAAACCAGCTGGGGCGATGATGATTTCTCCCAGGCTTTTTTCTTCCTTATACCCGAGGAGTACACCCAACCCTTTTTCATTCGGGTATTTGATCCCGATACGGGAGGTGAGATTGATGAAATAGCCGGAGTTTTTAACACAAGGCAGGTGTATGAGGTCTATGGCGGGGAGACCGCCTGGTCTGAACCCTTCGCGCGGGAGACTTCTCCCATAGGAAATTACAAGAGCGGGACCCTGCTGGCTTCACGTGCCTTTGCTGAGAATCCCCGGTATGATAACAGCTGGTACACCTTTGGACCCTTTAACCCGGTTCAGGGTGAATATGTGGAGCAGTATCACGGCCGGGTATTCAAGATTATTTGCGAAGGAGTCGAGGGTGATGACGGAAATATGTATCGTTATTTCCTGAGCACCAATGCAGAGGAGAACAGACCCATAGAGGGCGCCAATGCTTTTGCATATGAATACTCATTCAGGATGCATAACACCACCCAGGAGGTTGCCCATATCTATCCATACGTGGAGGTGGGTACCAAGTCGGTAAAAGTCTCCAATTTCGACTGGGATGTTGACGGGAGTATCGTGGTGATCTCAGTGGCCAGGCAGGGCCAGGATGTGAATATATCGAAAGAGGACAACTGGGCTTTCGACGATCTTGTAGTTCAGCCTGAGGAGATAGGGACATCTTATGATTTTCGTTTTGTGAAAGCAGTACCGCTTGTGAAAAATAATAATGTGGTTGTAAATGTCCGCAACCAGTTCGACGAAGCGTTGCCGTTCTACACCATCCCCATCGGCGGTGTTCCCAAGTACAGGGGTGAGGTGGAGTTTGAACCCATAGAATAGTATAAAATCATTTGCTCGCGTGAAAAGGTTACCGCTCCTGTTTACCCTGATGCTGATCTCTTTTGGAGGGTCAGCACAGACCTATCAATTTTTCAATTTTGGTTTAGCCGAGGGGTTGTGCGACAAATTTGCCTATACCATTAACCAGGATCCCGATGGATTCCTATGGGTAGGTACCGGCCAGGGCCTTTGCCGTTTCGATGGCAAAGTGTTTGAACAGGAGTTTCAGGGGGATTCGGTTCCTTCGAGCATCGCTTTTTGCAGCCTGCTCGACTCCAGGGGAAGGTTATGGTTCGGACACGATAATGGTATGATTTCCATGCTGGAAGAGGGCCGTTTCAGGCAAATCACACCTTTGGAGGGTCCGCGTTCATCCATACATGCCATCCGCGAAGATGCCGGTGGAAACATCATTGCGCTTCTGCAGCAGAGTGGCCTTATGATTATTTCTCCCAATCTTGAGGTTCGCTATGTGGGCGGAGTTCCGGGAGACCAGAATAATCCCTTTGCAGGCAAGTTTCTGAATAATTTTCAGATCACCCCCGAGGGAGTATTGTTGGTGGGATCAAACGACGGGCTGAGCATCTTCCGCTTTGATGAATCGCTGGATACCTATGTTCATACCGGAGATATCGCCGAACTGCGTTACATGGTGGTTCAGGAGATCGTCTCTGCCATCCATCCGGGTGAATTCTGGGTGGGTACAGAAGATGAAGGGATCTTCTCAATCACAGGAAGCGGGTACGACCCCTTGCAGTTTGAAGTCCACAAGATCGGTGAGCAGGCGGGACTGGGATATGCCCGTGTTACATCGATCCGGTTTGATGGCAGGCGAAGGGTCTGGATTACCGATTATGGCAAGGGGATCCACCGGATTGAGCTTGACGAAAATGGTATGATTGGAAACTCCGTTCTTTTCAGCGAGGAGAACGGCATTCCGGATGAGTACATCAACCAGGTTTTTATCGATGAGGAGGGTAACCAGTGGTTTTCCTCCCAGGGGAACGGAATTGCTGTATTACGAGACCAGGCATTCACTTTTATTGATATATGGGATGAAGTGCAGTTCCCCGGGGTGAGTGCCGTATGTAACAGGGGGACCGATTACTGGTTCGGAGGCAATTCCAGGCTTGCTTATTACTCAGAGGTGAGTGAGAGATATTCCTACCTTGGAACAAGCGACGGATTACCGGCAGACGATGTCACCGCTCTGTACCTTGATTCAGGTAATGATCTCTATATCGGAACCAGGGAGAGTGGCCTGTATATGAAGGAGGATGGGAGCCTTCGGATCCGTCCCCTGCTTGTTTCAGGGAATTCACTGGACAATATCATAAACGCCATTGACGGGAACGGGGATAGTATCTTCGTGGCTACCAATAATGGCGTCTACACATACAATCAGGCCAACGGACATCGCACCTACTTTTCAACCACCAATGGTCTCCCCCATAACAAAGTGAACGATATCCTGGTAGATCGCGAGGGGGTTGCCTGGGTGGCAACACTCACAAGCGGCTTGTTTGGGATCAGGTCCAATCAGGAGATAGAGGAAGTAATTATAGAAGGAAAACCAAAGCTTGAGTTCATCTCCCTTGCGGAGGATAAGAACGGGGCGATCTGGGCAGGTACCTATGGAGATGGTGTCTTTATGTTTGATGATGACACCCTGTCGTGGTTCAACGCAGAAACAGGCCTGAAAAGTGATTATACCTATTCGATCGGTCTCGATCCCAGGGGATACGTTTGGATCGGTCACAGGGAGGGATTTAGCCGCATCGATCCTCAAAGGAAGATGATCCGGACTTTTGGGAAAGAGGAAGGTTTTACATCCGACATATCGCGCAATGCATCCATCAGCACCCCATCCGGAGGCCTGCTGTTTGGTTCCACCCTTGGTGTGATCAGGTATGATGCCTTTCAGGCGAAAGAGGATACCATCCCGCCAAGATTAAGTCTTAAATCGGTGGTTATCTCAGATATACCCTTTGATCCCACCCGGCCTATCAGGCTTAAGTATGACAGGTATCGTATACGGATCGATTTTGTGGGAATCAATCTGAGTAATCCCGAGCAGGTTACCTACCAGTATAAACTTGAGGGTTATGAAGATGAGTGGTCCGATGTTTCCGGGGTATCCTACGCCTTTTACGGAAGGGTGGAGGATGGGAATTACCACTTTCTCCTCAGGGCGTGTGACAGCAATGGGAATTGTACGATGGAACCCATCAGCCTCGAGATCGTTGTTAAAATTCCCATCTGGAAAGCCTGGTGGTTTATCACCACTGCCATTTTACTGGTTCTGGCCACCATCTTTATTATTTTCAAAATAAGGGAGAGAAACCAGAAGGCGATTCAGGAATATCTTCAGCGTCAGCTGGATGAACGTACCAGGGAGGTGATTATGCAGAAGGAGGAGATCGAGGTGAAGAACCGGGATATTACCGACTCCATTAACTATGCCCAGCGGATTCAGGCCAGCATCCTGCCACCCATCAAAAAACTTCATGACGCATTTTCGGGCAGCTTCGTTTTTTATCAGCCCAGGGATATTGTGAGCGGGGACTTTTACTGGTATGAGCGGGTAGCGGAGGACCGGTTTATGGTGGTTTGTGCAGACTCCACCGGGCATGGGGTTCCGGGAGCCTTTATGTCCATGATCGGTACCACACTGATCAAGGATATTTGTCTCAGGGCCGGTATCCAGAAACCTTCGCAGGTACTCATTACCCTTGATAATGAGGTACGGGAGTCCCTTAATCAGAATAAGGAGGCCAGTGGTTCCAATGACGGAATGGATATTATTGTGGCCGAGATAGATACGAAAAGTCATAAATTAACGGTGAGTTCGGCCATGCGACCTGTGATTGTTTACGCAGGAGATGAGCAGATCTATATCAAAGGGAGTCGCAGCTCCATTGGAGGTCAAATGGACGAGGACCGGTCGGAGAAAGATTTCATAGACCAGGTGTTCCAGCTGAAGAAGGGAGATATTATATACATGTTTTCGGATGGTTATCCCGATCAGTTTGGCGGACCGCTGGGCAGAAAATTCAAGATGGTGAGACTCAAGAACCTGTTGAGGGATATCCATGAAAAGCCCATGGAGGAGCAGTATAACTATATCAAAAGCAACTTTTTCCTCTGGAAGGAGGATCTTGAACAGGTGGATGATGTACTCTTTATGGGGATCAAGTTGTAGGCAGGTGAGCCATCCTAATACTGATCCAGGTCAATCCCGCTTAATACAATCACATCGGTGGTATCTGTATTACTCCTGTTAAAACTCCTGTCCATGATGTAGAAGGTATAGAAAATTGTGTCGTGGACGATAACCGGGTATGAAATATCCAGATCCATGGTGCCCTTCGTTGGATGTTTATTCAGATAGGGTATCCGGTATTTCAGAATCCCGCCACTGGATTCGGGTATCTTTACATACTCATATCCCTCGAGGTCATATAACTGCAGGAAGAAATTGTACTTTAAGCTGTCTGGAAGGAGTGGATTTGAGTTTTCCTCAAACGGTTGCAATCCCAGGTTTCCGTCCCCATCGGTAAAATCGAAGGTAATCCTGCCAATCACCACTTTATTGCCAAGTTCATCCTCGGAAATATAGATTCCAAATCCCTGGTAGTCCACCACCGGTTCGTCGGGGTAAACCTCAGTGACCTCATTGCAGGAGACCAGCAGTATCAATCCCATCCAAAAGGCAAAGCGTGCAAGTTTCATCATACTCTTTTACTACAAAAATCCTGCCTATTTTTTCCGCATGAATATTTTTATTGGAACACCCGTAAAAGAAAAATGTTCCCTGATCTTATTTTCAAGGTATCGCATGTACGACTCCCGCACATATTGAGGGAGGTTGCAGTAAAATGCGAAAGAGGGGGCGTGGGTAGGAAGCTGGGTCACATATTTTATCTGAATAAATTTTCCTTTTACCGATGGGGGATGATTTGTTTCAATGGCTTCCTGCATCACCTCGTTAAGCCTGGAGGTGGGAATTCGCTGTATTCGATTCTTATAAACCTGAACGGCCAATTCCAACGCCTTGTGGATTCTCTGTTTTGTGAGCGCCGATACAAACAGAATGGGTACATCATCGAAGGGTTCCAGCCTGAGCCTGATCTGTTTTTCAAACTCCTTCATGGTTTGGGTCTCCTTCTCCACCAGGTCCCATTTGTTTACCAGTAACACCACACCTTTCCAGTTTCTTTCGATCAGGCGAAAGACATTCACATCCTGTGCCTCGATCCCGATGGTGGCATCAATCATCAGGAGGCACACATCCGAATTTTCAATGGCCCTTACCGACCGCATCACCGAGTAAAATTCCAGGTCCTCTTTCACCTTGCTCTTTTTTCTCAGACCGGCAGTATCCACCAGGATAAAGTCATGGTTGAATTTGGTATACCTGGTATTGATGGAGTCCCGGGTGGTTCCGGATATGGGAGTTACAATGTTCCGCTCTTCTCCCACCAGAGCATTCACAAATGAGGATTTCCCAACATTGGGACGTCCCACCACAGCAAACTTAGGAATCTCTTCCTCCACAACCTCCTCTTTCTTGTCTCCGAAGAGCGAAGTGAGGTGGTCGAGTAACTCACCTGTTCCGCTTCCGTTGATGGAAGAGAGGGGGTAGTAATCTCCAAGTCCCAGACCGTAAAAAGTGGTGGCTTCAAAGAGCCGCTGGGAGTTATCCACTTTATTGACCACCAGCACCACCGGTTTTTTGATTTTTCTCAGCATCGCCGCAACGGTTGCATCCAGGTCTGTGATGCCGGAAATTACATCTACCAGGAAGACCACTACATCGGCCTCATCTATGGCCAGAATCACCTGTTTACGGATCTCCTCCTCAAACACGTCATCGGAGTTAACTACATATCCGCCGGTGTCGATGATGCTGAATTCGTGGCCATTCCAGATTACCTTCCCATAGTGACGATCACGGGTTACACCGCTCTCCTCGTCCACGATCGCCTGCCTGGATTCCGTGAGACGATTGAAAAAGGTTGATTTACCTACGTTTGGTCTTCCGACAATGGCCACTATTTTCCCCATATGCAAATTGATTTAGAGGTATCCGAATTTCCTGATCTGTTTCTCGTTGTTTCGCCAATCCTTATTCACTTTGACCTTCATTTCCAGGAAAACCTTCTTATTAAAAAAAGCTTCCATATCAAGTCGTGAATCCCGCCCTACCCTTTTCAGGGCTTTTCCACCGTTCCCGATCAGGATGCCCTTCTGACTCTCTCTCTCCACATAAATGACCGCATAAATCCTGATCAGATTTGCCTCCTCCTTGAAGGATTCAATCTCAACCTCCACAGCATAGGGGATCTCCTGTTTATACTGTAGAAGGATTTTTTCCCTGATCATTTCGCCGGTGAGGAATCTTTCGGATTTATCGGTGAGTGCATCTTTGGGGTAGTAGGGAGGAGATTCGGGAAGGTAGTGGAGAATCCGGCGGAAAACCAGGTCAACATTGAATTTCACAAGGGCACTGATGGGTATCTTTTCCGCTTTGGGGAGGATCCCATCCCACATCTGGATGGCTTCGGTAACCTGTTCCTGGTTACTAAGGTCGATTTTATTGATGACCAGAAGAACCGGTGTTTTGAACTTCACCAGTTTTCTCAGGAAAGTCTCCTCAGGATCCGGTTTCTCACCGATTTCGGACATGTAGACAATTACATCGGCATCCACAAGGGCTGACCGGGCAGCCTTGAGCATGGCTTCCTGCAGTTTGTAGTTGGGTTCCAGAATTCCGGGTGTGTCAGAAAAGATTACCTGGTAATTTGGATCATTCACAATCCCAAGGATCCGGTGACGTGTAGTCTGGGCCTTGGCCGTGATAATGGAGAGTTTTTCACCTACCATGGCATTCATCAGCGTGGATTTCCCCACATTGGGTTTTCCGAGGATGTTTACATATCCTGCTTTATGCTCCATGGACCTATTCGTATGCGTTCATTTTTAAGCGACTCACCTCCTGATCGGTAAGGAAACGCCATTTACCCCTGAGAAGGTTCTTTTTAGTGAGACCGGCAAAGTAGACCCGGTCGAGGCGGGTTACACGGTATTCCAGGTGTTCAAACATCCTCCTTACAACCCGGTTGCGACCCGAATGGATCTCAAGTCCGACCTCCTTTTTGCTGTCGGCCGTCACATAGCTGATCCCATCGGCCTGAATAAAACCATCCTCAAGGGTTACCCCTTCGGATAGTTGCTTCATATGGGCAGCAGTGATCCCTTTGTCCAGGTAAACATGGTAAATCTTCTTCTTGTTATAACCCGGATGGGTTAATTTCTTAGCAAGTTCACCATCGTTTGTAAAAAGCAGCACCCCGGTGGTTTGCCGGTCGAGCCGTCCGACCGGGTAGATCCTTTCGGGACATGCTCCCTCCACCAGCATCATCACGGTTTTTCGTTCCCTGGGATCGTCGGTGGTAGTCACATAATCTTTTGGTTTATTCAAAAGCAGGTATACTTTCCGCTCGGTCTGCATCCGTTTCCCGTTGTAACGTACATCATCACCAGGAGATATCTTTGTCCCCAGCTCGGTGATACTCTTGCCGTTCACTGTGATGACCCCAGCCGAGATCAACTGGTCAGCCTCCCGCCTGGAACAGATTCCCGATGAAGCAATGAATTTATTAAGCCTGATGGAGTCATCTCCTGCAGCCTTAACAGGTTTCCCACCCTTTTTGGGGCTATCTTTGGAAAAGCTGCTGCCTTTGCCCTCCTTTAAATCACCGCTCTGCCTGCTCTTGCCAAATGTGACGGATTCGTGTCGCAGTTTCCCATCCTGCCTGCTTTTACGGAACTTGTTTTTATCTGGTCCGGTTTTGTCCAATTCCCTGATTATTAGTTGTTGTTAAAAGCTACAAAGATACAGCTAATTGGTAAACATTGTTGACATAATAGTTTTAACTTTAGGGTCGTTTTAAAAAATGGATTTCTTACATATTTAATAATTAGGGAAATGAGTCTGGTTATTTCAATTTCGGGAATCAGAGGTACCATTGGGGGTCGCCCCGGTGAAGGTTTAACTCCAATGGATACCGTTCGTTTTGCATCCTCCTACGGTGCCTGGTTGAGGGAGCAAACCGGGAAAGAGCGTCCGCTTGTTGTCATGGGCCGGGATGCCCGCATATCCGGCCCCCTTGTCGAGCAGCTTGTGGCTGCAACTCTTTCCTTTATGGGGATCGATGTGTTGAACGCAGGACTTGCTACCACACCGACCGTTGAGCTGGCAGTTACCCGGACAAAATCCGATGGTGGAATCATCCTTACAGCCAGTCACAATCCGGCCCAGTGGAATGCACTGAAACTACTCAATGGAAAGGGTGAGTTTCTCTCAGCAAAGGAGGGTGAATCCATTCTGAGGAGAGCCCTTGAAGACGATTTTAATTACGCGGAGATAAATAATCTGGGGTCGGTTAAACCTTTGGAAGGAATAGATATCCAACATATCAGTGAAGTAGTTGGGTTGAAGCTGGTGGATGTTGAAAAGATCAAAGCAAAAAAGTTCCGTGTGGCCATCGATTGTGTAAATTCTGTAGGGGGAATCATCCTGCCAGAGCTTCTGAAAGCTTTGGGGGTGGAAGATATTGTGGAACTCTATTGCGAACCCCATGGCAGATTTCCTCACAATCCCGAGCCCCTTCCTGAGAATCTCACGGAAATTTCTGCCGTAATGATCCGGGAGGGTGCCGATGTGGGTTTCGTTGTGGATCCCGATGTGGACCGGCTGGCCATTGTTTGTGAAGACGGTTCCATGTTTGGCGAAGAATACACACTGGTGGCTGTGGCTGATTATGTGCTGCGGCACACCCCTGGAAACACTGCATCGAACCTTTCGTCCACCAGGGCACTCAGGGACGTAACAGAAGGATATGGATATACCTACGTACCTTCCGCAGTGGGAGAAGTGAATGTGGTGGAGGCGATGAAGGCAAATCATTGTGTCATCGGGGGTGAAGGTAACGGTGGGGTGATTTATCCCGGGCTTCATTATGGCCGGGATGCCCTGGTCGGGATTGCACTGTTCCTCACTCACCTTGCGGAAAGCGGACTTTCCTGCAGTCAGCTGAGGCAGAAATATCCCGATTATTCCATCTCAAAAAACAAAATTGTGCTGCCCGGAGGAACTGATCCCGACCTCGTACTGGATGCTTTTAAGAAGGAGTATGCCCATTACCGGGTAAACACTGTCGATGGTGTAAAGGTGGATATGCCCGAAGGGTGGGTGCACCTGCGCAAATCCAATACGGAACCGATCATCAGACTTTATGCCGAGGCTGAAAGCAGTAAGGAGGCAGACAGGCTTGCCAGTGAAGCACAGATGACCATAAACAGATTGTTGAATTAACAGAATCAAAGCAAGTATAAAACATCATGAAGAGAAAGACTTTATTGGCCATTGTTATCCCGGTTGTATTGCTCACGGCACTGATCCTGTATTCGGTGCTTTCAGGAAAGGAGAAGGAGATTGTACTGGAAACACAACCGCAGTTGGGAAGGTTTGAAATTTCAGTCATGATCACAGGGGAACTACAGGCCATACGTGAGACCGAGATCGAGGCTCCTTCCTCATTGCGCAGCAGGAACATCCGGCTACGCAGTGTGAAGATCCAGGAGCTGATCCCGGAAGGAACCGTTGTTGATTCGGGCGACTGGGTTGCCACGCTGGACCGCTCGGAAGCTGATAATTCTCTGAAGGACATCATGGACAACCTTGAAAAGTCCGAGTCGGAATACATGCGTACCAAGCTGGATACCACCATGCAGTTAAGGCAATTGAGGGATGACCTGATCAACCTGAATTTTGCCAGGGAAGAGGCCGGGATCGCCCTGGAGCAGTCCAAATTCGAACCCCCCGCCACCATTCGCCAGGCGGAGATCGAACTTGAAAAGGCATCACGGGCCTATGATCAGGCAAAGCAGAACTACTCCCTGAAGGTCAGACAGGCTGAAGCCGATATGCGTAACGCAGAGATCAACCTGGCCAGGGAACAGCGGAGCCAGAAGGAGATGGTCACCGTCCTTACACAATTCGATATCTATGCCCCGGGTTCAGGGATGGTGATCTACAAAAGAGACTGGGACGGAACAAAGCGTACTGCCGGTACCGAGATCAATACATGGGACCTGGCCGTTGCCACCCTGCCGGATATGTCCACGATGATTTCCCAGACCTATGCCAATGAAATTGATATCAGCAAGATTAAAGTCGGACAGCAGGTGAGGGTCGGGGTGGATGCCTTTCCGGAGAAAAAGTATACCGGTCAGGTGATGGAGGTGGCCAATATAGGGCAGCAGCTACCCAATACTGACGCAAAGGTTTTCGAGGTCCGCATTGAATTGAATGAGAGGGATACCATCCTGAGGCCCTCAATGACCACTAGCAACCAGATTATTACCCAGGTTCTTGATAGTGTGATCTTTCTGCCCATGGAGGCGGTCCATGCCAACGACAGCTTAACATTTGTTTATACCCGTGCAGGTGTAAAACAGGTTGTTGTGCTGGGTGAATCCAATGAGAATTTCATTGTGGTGGAAATGGGGCTCAGGGCAGGAGAGAAACTCTTCCTCTCCATGCCGGAGGAACCTGAATCGTTCAAATATTCGGGGCTTGAACTCATGGATGTGATTAAGGCACGGAAAGCGGAAGATGTGAAGCGGATGCAGAATCAGCAACAGGTGAAGAAGAGAACCACCCCTACCCCGCAATCCCGGAATGTGCGTAATCCCAACGGGCAAAAGCCCGCTGGAGAACAGGTCGCAAGACCACAAGGATAAAGCTATGAGCAGGTACTTTCACGATATTGTCATCGCCATTGAATCGATCATGGCGAACCAGTTAAGGAGCCTACTGACTGCGCTGGGTATTATATTCGGCGTGGCTGCGGTGATCACGATGCTGGCCATTGGTCGGGGGGCTCAGAAAGAGATCCTGGAACAGATCAAAATGGTAGGGGTTAACAACATTATGATCACACCCATTGTGGAGGTGGCCTCCGGTGATGATTCGGAATCAAGCGGGGAGAACAAGCAGGCAAAGAAATTCTCCCCCGGTCTCACCCTCCAGGATGTGAAAGCCATTAAAGATGTGCTTCCTTCTGTAAAGAGGGTTTCTCCTGAAATCGCTCTTAACAGTTTTGTCATACAGGGAGGGAAACGTGCCACCGCAAAATTACTGGGAGTATCAAATGAGTATTTCGAAATCTTCAATCTGCAGCTTTCAGAAGGCACATTCTTCAACAGTTACCAGGAGGAGAACGGAATCCCGGTCTGTGTGATTGGCGATAACATCAAGAACAAATTCTTCAGCAAGGAGAATCCCATAGGCAAATACATCAAGTTTGATAAAGTCTGGCTGAAGGTAGTGGGGGTGCTGGAAAAATCCGATGTCAGCCTGACCCGGTTTGAGAACATTGGTGTCAATGTCATGAATGACAACATCTATATACCGGTAGGGACCATGCTGCTCAGGTACCAGAACCGGGCCCTGGTGGGATCACGCATCAAGGGAAGCGCAGGGACCAGCATGATGGGGGACCATTTTCATTCCATTGCCATCAGTGTAAGTCCCACCCAGAACGCCTCGTCCAATTACCACCAGCTGGACCGGATCGTGGTACAGGTGAATGAATCATTCGAACTATCCCCATCCACCGAACTGCTTGCCCGGCTGATGCTTAGGCGGCATGAGGAGGTGAAAGATTTTGAGATCACCGTTCCCGAACTGCTGCTGAAACAGGAGCAGCGGACCAAGGATGTTTTCAATATAGTACTTGGGGCCATTGCCAGTATCTCACTTCTGGTGGGAGGGATTGGGATCATGAACATCATGTTTGCCTCTGTGATGGAGCGTATTAAGGAAATTGGGACACGGCTCGCCATTGGGGCACAGAAGAGGGATATCGTGGTCCAGTTCCTGGCCGAGGCAGTGCTGATCAGCGTGAGCGGTGGGTTGGTGGGGGTAATCATCGGGATTGTATCTTCCTACCTGATCACCAAATTTGCTGATATCATGACCGTGGTGACTCCCCTGAGTGTGGTCATTTCATTTGCAGTTTCCGCCTCAGTGGGAGTGATATTTGGATACTCCCCGGCAAAACGGGCATCCGAAAGGGATCCCATAGAATCATTAAGGTATGAATAACATGTATCGCATTGCAATTTTCTTGGCCGTTCTTCTTTTTTCCAGGGATATGAAGGCTCAGAGTGAATCGGAAGCCGGGGATATCATACTGACTCTTCCGGAGGTGATCGAGCTGGCCCGGGACCAGTCGCTGATGGGGCTGATGGCCCGGCACCAGTTTCGCAGCAGCTACTGGGAGTACCGGACCCACATTGCAAGGTTCCGGCCGGGGCTGAGTCTGGAAGCAACGATTCCCTCGCTGAATAACGTCATGAAGAGTGTGACCCAGCCCGACGGATCTGAAAAATTCGTCTCTGCCTCCAATATGCAAACGGGCCTGGATCTGCAGCTCAACCAGAATATCGGCCTTACAGGGGGACAGGTGTTTGTGACCTCCCAGATTCAGCGGAACGACAATTTTACCGAGGATCCTCCCACAACCTATCTGGCCTATCCTGTAACGATCGGGTTCATACAACCTATTAACGGATATAACTCCCTGCGATGGGACCGGAAAATTGAACCCATGAAATTTGAGGAGGCAAAACTGGCCTATATCAATACCATGGAGAGGGTGAGCCAGCGGGCGGTGGGTTACTTTTTTGACCTGGCCCTGGCCCAGATCAATCTTGAGATTGCTAAAAAAAATTATGCCAACACAGATACGCTTTACCAGATCGCCCTAGGTCGTTACCAGCTGGGGACCATCGCTGAGAATGAGTTATTGCAGATGGAGTTAAGTTCCCTGAACTCGGGTGCAGCGCTGAATGAAGCCAACATCGACCTGGCATTGCGTAAATCAAGACTCAGATCCTTCCTTGGATTCAACGACCGGGTGAATGTGGAGCTAACACTTCCCAGGGAGGTTCCCGACATGACCCTCGATTTCGGCAGGACACTGGTTGAGGCAAAAGCCAACAACCCGGAGATCCTGAGTATGCAACGGCAGCTGCTGGAAGCAGAACGTCAGGTGGCAGAGGCCAAGTCCCAGAAAGGAATCAGGGCCGATCTGTTTGCCCAGGTGGGATTGAGCCAGAATGCCGAGACCTTAAGTGGAGCCTATCAGAACCCCATTAACCAGCAGCGTGTTCAGGTAGGTGTGCAGGTGCCCCTGCTTGACTGGGGACTGGGCCGCGGCCAATACCGGATGGCCCAGTCGGCCCAGGAGGTGACCAGGACTGATGTGAGGCAATCGCAGATTGATTTTGATGAAAATATCTTTCTCCAGGTAATGCAGTTTAACCTTCAGGATGACCAGGTGGCCATTGCCTCAAAGGCAGATACCATAGCCAACCTCCGGTACGAGGTAACCAAACAGCGGTTCCTTATCGGGAAGATCGATGTGCTGGATCTGAACGTGGCCCTTGAAGAGAAGGATGTGGCCAGGCGGGGATTCGTTCAGGCACTCAGGAACTACTGGAATTACTATTACGATCTGAGGGGCTTAACCCTGTATGACTGGCAGAAGGATGTAAAGCTTCTGGAGGATTTCGACGAACTCCTGGTGCAATAACCTCCTATTTCCTGAACTTTTCAGAATAGTTAAAAATCCAATTCAGGATCGACTCGTCCATTTTGGATAGTTGCTGACCTCTGCGCTCCATAACCAGCGAAGCAGTCTCCAGCACCTTATTCATTTGATTGGTGGTCATCCCGGCGGCTCCTCCCCAGGAAAATGAAGGGATGAAACTGCGGGGGAATCCCGAACCGAATATATTGGCAGCGACCCCGACCACCGTTCCTGTATTGAACATGGTATTGATTCCGCACTTGGAGTGATCACCCATGATCAGTCCGCAGAATTGCAATCCCGATTTAATAAATCTTTCCTTCGGGTAATTCCAGACTTTTACCTCTGCATAGTTGTTCTTGAGGTTGGAGTTGTTGGTGTCTGCTCCCAGGTTGCACCATTCTCCGAGAACCGAGTTTCCCAGGAACCCGTCATGACCCTTGTTGGAGTTGGAGTGAATCACACAATTGTTTACCTCTCCACCTATTTTACTATGGGGTCCGACGGTGGTAGGACCATAAACCTTTGCCGCCAGTTTCACAGTTGATCCTTCACAAAGTGCAAAGGGTCCCCTGATCACGCTACCCTCCATTATCTCACTGTTTTGTCCCAGGTAGATGGGACCCGTTGAGGCATTGAGTGTGATGTGTTCTCCCCTGAATCCCTGCTCAATAAAAATATTTTCCGGCGATATTACCCTTACCGTATCACTCAATCGACCGCTCTTTCGGCCAAAAGTGATCAACCCCAGGTCAGCCCCAATCTCCTGCCCGTTCAACTGGAATATTTTCCAGGGGAAATCGATCATGAAAACCTCCCCGGGGAATTCGCCGGCCGAATTTATCCACTTTTGAAGGTTGAACTTTTTTGCTTCGGAAGCTCCGGTACGAAAACCCAGCAGGAGATCCCCTTTTTTCAGGGAATCTCCCTTCTGAAGCGCCCGCAGGGCATTCAGGAGCTCTTTACCGGGAAGGAGTGAGCCGTTTATCAGCAGGTTATCAGTTCCTGCAATGAATGGAAACTTTTCCGACAGATGTTTTTGGGTCAGGTGGGCGGGAGTTGATTCAAGATATTTTGCCCACTTCTCTGCAATGGTCAGAATCCCTACCCTGAGGTCGGCAACCGGGCGGGTAAAAGTAAGGGGAAGCAGGTTTTCCCAGGAGTGGTCATCGAAGAGGATGAGCTGCATTTTTTGTTTTAAATGTACAAAAAAAAGCCACCCTGCGAGGGATGGCTTTTTCCACAAAGGTTATTAATACCTTCTATTTTTTCTTCTTGTCCAGGTGTGTCTTGTATCGGTTCATGAACTTGTCCACACGACCGGCGGTATCAACCAGTTTCATCTTACCTGTATAGAATGGGTGAGAAGAGCTGGAAATTTCGAGTTTGATCAGCGGGTATTCAATCCCGTCATCCAATTTAACAGTCTCCCTGGAATTTGCAGTTGACTTGGTTATGAAGGTTTCCCCGTTGGACATGTCCCTGAAAGCAACAAGTCTGTAATTCTTTGGATGTATATCTTTTTTCATTGTACTATTTCTTTCAATTTTTCAAAACGGAATGCAAAGATAAAAATGTTTGTCAGAACTTCAAAATATTTGTTATAAATAGATACCTGTCAGTCGGATATTAATGCGCCGGGAGGCAACTTGCCCAGATCAACCACCTCTCCCATGAACCGTTCAAAGGGTTTCTCCCTGTCGAACAGGTACCTGTAAGTAATATGGGTTTTTGTATGCTGGGCGCCGGTGTTCAGATAGAGATCAATCATTTTAGGATTAAAATCGCCCACCCATGCCAATTCAATGTGTTTAAAATAGGGTTTGTTTTTCACAGCCTCATTGAGCTGCCATATAATTCCGGACTCAACGCCCGAGTTTTGGAATTTCGGGACGACGCCAGCAACAGTACCCCTGAAACGGGTAATGGTATTCTTTCTTTTATAATAGAGAAAGCGTAATTTGTTGACCAGATGTAATTTCCCATTCAGGTGTCTGAATATCTGGTTGGCATCGGGAAGAAACATAAAGAAAGAGATGGGTTTGCCCTCATAATATGCATACCAGATCAGCTCGGGATCCATGATGTCCCTGATCTTTCGTAACTCATCGTTAAGAGAATCCGGATCCATGGGAGTAAAATCCTTCCTGAGGGGCCGCCAGGCATCGTTGTAGATAGAGATGGTATCCTCAATAAACTTTGATTTAAGTTTTGGATCAAAGTGCTTGTAGGAGTATCCCTTGCGTTTATTGATCCACTCTGCAATTTTCCAGAATCGCTCCGGGAACGGTTTATCAAGGTCAATCTGGAAACTCAGTTGCCTGTAATATAGTTTAAAGCCGTAATTTTCGAAAAGCCCCTGGTAATAGGGTAGATTGTAGGTCATCCCCAGGACCGGTGGTGTAAAGCCCTGAACCAGGCAACCCCAGTTGGTGTCGTTCTCCCCGAAATTGACAGGGCCTGTCATGGCTTCATACCCCCGCCCGGTAAGCCACTGTTTTGCAGTATCGAAAAGCAGGTTTGCCACCGCGGGGTCATTGACCGATTCAAAAAATCCGCAACCCCCGTTTTTCAACTCTTCAGACCCATCCTTATCGCGGTCATAGAATGCTGCGATACGACCTGCCACACGGTTCTTTTCATCCAGTGCGATCCACCGTACCGCATCCCCGTGCTTAAAGTAGGGATTCACTTTCCGGTTGAAGGCCTTCCGGATCTCGCTGTCGAACGGGATGACATAGTTGGGGTCATCCCTGTAGAGTTACACGGGGAAACATGAGAAATGATCTTTCACTGCTTCTGTTGTTTACCGGAACAATCTTTATCATAGTTTAAACCAGTCTTCCATGATCTTATCTTCAATGGGATGGCCGACCTGCGTGTGGTGAATGTACTCATTCTTCCTGGGTATATAAACATACTCCTCCGCCCACATGAGGTGGTGAAGGGTGATCTCCTGAATGGCCTGAAGGATCAGCCTCACCTCCTCATCGGTCATGGTGGGGTGAAGCGACCATCTCACCCATCCCGGCTTTTCAGTGAGGTCGCCGTGATTTATTTTATCAGTGATCTCCTGCGACTGGTCGTAGGAAACTTCCAGGAGAAAGTGACCATAGGTTCCGGCACAGGCACAACCTCCGCGGGTCTGGATGCCAAACCGGTCATTCAGCAACTTAACGAAAAGGTTGAAATGAATGTCAGGATGAAAAAAAGAGATTACACCCAGCCGTTTGTCCACATCCCCGGCAAGTATTTCAATCCCCTGAATTTTTCGCAGTCCGGGCAAAGCGAGCTCCAGGAGCTCCTCCTCCCTTGCCAGGATTTTATCCACACCCATCTGCTCCTTCAGCTTAATGGCCAGGGAGGCCTTGATGGACTGCAGAAAACCGGGCGTGCCCCCGTCTTCCCTCACCTCTATGTCATCCACATATTTATACTTTCCCCATGGATTGGTCCAATCGACAGTCCCCCCGCCTGGGTTGTCCGGCACCTCGGCAGCATACATGGCTTTATCAAAAATAAGAACTCCCGAGGAACCGGGTCCGCCTAGAAATTTATGGGGAGAGAAAAAGATGGCATCCAGTTTCTCCATAGGATCTTCTGGGTGCATATCCATTTTCATATAAGGAGCACTGGCTGCAAAATCGATGAAAACAACCCCACCGTATTCATGCATGATCCGGGCCATTTCGTGGTAGGGAGTATTGACACCTGTCACATTGGAACAAGCCGTAAATGAACCGATCTTAAATTTACGGTTCCTGTAAAGCTCCAGCTTCCTTCTCAGATCATCCAGATCCACACGCAAGTCGCCGGTGGGTTCAATCATCACCACATCGGCCAGGGTTTCGAACCATGAGGTGTGATTGGAGTGGTGTTCCATGTGGGTGAGAAAGACCACCGGACGGTCGGCCTGTTTCACACAATCATTACTACCTCCGCAACCCTTCAGACTGAGGATCCTCATGAGCTTGTTGATTACCGCGGTCATACCGTAACCGGCAGTAATAATTACATCGTTTGGACCCGCATTCACATGCTCCTTGATCAGCTTATGTGAACGTTGGTAGGCCCTGGTCATCAACGAACCGGTCAGGGTGGTCTCACTATGCGTGTTGGCTACGAATGGGCCGAACTGACTCTGTAACTTATTTTCAATGGGTTCATAGAGTCTCCCGCTGGCGATCCAGTCCGCATAGATGATCCTTCTGGTGCCGTATGGCGATTCAAAGGTGGTTTCGTTCCCGATGATCTTCTCCCTGAAAGGTTCGAAATATTTTTCTAAATCACTCACTTCGTTTTTTTTAATCCCTTCCGGCAAATCTGGATAGCAGCCTCAGGAATTCTATATAAAGCCATATCAGTGTTACCATCAATCCGAATGCCCCATACCATTCCATGTATTTGGGAGCACCCATCTGAGATCCTTTCTCTATGAAATCGAAATCCATGATCAGGTTCAGGGCTGCTACCACGATGATCACCAGGCTGATGATGATTCCCAGGGGACCTGAAGAATGCATGAAACCCATGGGGATTCCCAGCAGGCTCAGGATCCAGCTGATCAGGTATGCAAAGAAAACCGCACCCGTGGCCATCATCACACCCCTTCTGAATTTTGGCGTAGCCCTGATATGGCCCGACCGGTAAAGAAACAACATTGTAAAGAGTGTCCCGATGGTAAGGAGTACAGCCTGGAATGCCACTCCGGGGTATTGTGCATTGATCACGGCACTGATGGCTCCCAGGAACATTCCTTCCAGGATGGCGTAGACGGGAGCCGTATACGGGGAGGATTTGGGGCTGAAAACGGTGATCATTGCCAAAATAAAACCGCCTATTCCACCGACGATGGCCAGGGTGCCCACCCTGCCCGGATCATCACCAAGGACCAATTTCCATGTGTAGGAGGCCGATGCGATTAACAGCAGAAGCATCAGCCCTATTTTATTGAGTGTACCGGTGATTGTCATTGCACTTTCCGAAGCTGAACTTCCTGCCTTTTCATATATACTTCCTGTCATTACAGGATTTGATGATCTTAATGCTCTCATATTTCAAAAATTTGTTTCAAATATATATTATTTACATCGATTGGGTGATCAAAGGGCATGCCAATCAACAGGCCCTGCTGAAGCATGACACAATTGCAGTATAATTCTTACTTTTGGAGATGTTTCAGGCCCTTCGCAAAATCTGGCACAACGAATTTTTCAAAAATGTGGCCACCCTGATCTCCGGGACTACATTTGCCCAGGCCTTTTCCGTGGTGATTTATGTGGTCCTGAGTCGAATCTATACGGAGGAGGACTTTGGGGTTTTCGGCCTCTATATGAACATCCTCAGTATCGCACTTATCTTCTCAACGGCCAAGTATGAACTGGCAATCCTGTTGCCAAGGAGTGATCGTGAATCGGTAAACCTCCTGGGCCTTTCGGGAATGATCAGCATAACGGTCAGCCTTATCTTGCTATTCATAATACTCCTGTTTAATAACCTGATTTGCAAATGGCTGGGAAGCGATGAGATCTCCCCATGGTTATATTTTATTCCCTTTTCCACGTTGCTAGTTGGCCTCTTTACATCTTTCCGGAACTACTCAAACCGCCAGAAGCGTTACAAGCTAATTGCCGGGGCCAACATTGCCCAGAGCCTGGGGAACTCGCTGTTGAAGCTTGGCCTTGGCCTGGCTATGGCGGGAGCTGCAGGCCTGATCTTCGGAGTGGTTTTTGGTCAGCTTGTGGGATTACTATTGCTTGTGGTGGTTTTTATCCGGACCAACCGGCGAAAATGGTCCTGGTTAAAGCTTTCTGAAATGAAAAGACTTGGTAAGGAGTACAATCTTTTTCCAAGGTATAACATGTGGCAGGGTCTTGTGAATAATCTATCAGGCGCACTCCCGGTATTTATTCTAAGCTCATGGTTCTCCACCGGCATTGCAGGTATATTCACCTTCGGGTACATGGTCCTCTACCGGCCGGTAAACCTGGTGGCCACTGCGTTTTACCAGGTGTTCTTTCAACGGTTTTCAGAAAGACAAAGAGCGGGTCAGCCCATTCTGTCCGAGATAAGGCTTTTTCTTACAAGGACCATCCAATGGCTGATTGTACCGTTTGTGGTCTTTGGAATTTTCGCCCCTGGTATTTTCGGGTTCCTGTTTGGAGAGAGATGGATAGAAGCGGGAAAATATGCGCAGATCATGTTGCCATGGATCTTTGCGGTGAGTCTGACAATGCCCCTCTCCTTTATCCCCGATCTTTACAGGAAACAGAAGGAGGCCCTTTTCATCGACAGTATCAGGCTGGCCTGCCGGCTTGCAGGCCTGGTAACCGGGGTGGTGATGGAGAGTGTATACCTGGGTCTTGCTTTGTACAGTGGTGTGAGTGCAATCATGATCCTCTATAGCCTGACCTGGTATATCAGGCTTGTAAAAAAGAACCAAAAAACAGATGATGCGTAAGATTGGAAAAGCACTTAAAGCCCTTTGGTGGATTGCCCGTAAACCCGTATTGCTGAACAGGGTTCTGACCGACGAGGAGACCTGGGAGGGTTATGTGGATAAAACTTTTGCATTGCCGCGTGGATTGCCCGTGATTACAATGGAACAGCTTGGTATCGATCCTATTGTCAACCTGGGGCCCATGACCTTCCTGGATGGCGGATCCCTGCCTACCGATATGATGTTGCTGGCCGGAATGGCAGGGAGGATAGAGGGGTGCCGGTATTTTGAGATCGGAACCTGGCGTGGTGAGAGCGTGGCAAATGTTTCATCCAGGTGCAGGGATTGTTATACCCTCTCGCTTACTGATGAGGAGATGAGGTCCATGGGCATGCATGAAAAAACGATCTCCTCCCACCGGCTTTTTTCCAATGGGATTAAAAACGTCACCCATCTGAGGGGCAATTCCAGGAGTTACAATTTTGCAGCATTGGATCAGAAATTTGACCTGTTTTTTATTGACGGGGATCACCATTATGACACCATCGTAAGTGATACCCGGAATATCTTCCGACACCTGGTTCACGACAAGAGTATCGTGATCTGGCACGACTATGGATTCCACCCCGACAAGGTGCGTTTCGAGGTGATGGCTGCCATCCTGGACGGAGCGGGTCCGGGGAGGGCAGACAAAATCTATCATGTGGCCCATACAAAGTGTGCCATCTATTCAGGCAGGGTTATCCATTCAAAACCCGCTGAATTTCCTTCGGACCCTGTTGAGTACTATACATTTGAACTCACCCGCAAAGCACCCTGATGGATACACCGCACCGCATATTGGTCATTCCTTCCTGGTACCCGCCCGATGGGGGTTACTTTTTCAAGGAGCACAGTGAATCGGTCTCCCGTATGGGTTACCGGGTGGATGTTCTTGTAAACCGGGTGATCGGAGTCCGCAAGCTGATTCAGTCCGGAGTATCTGCCCTGCATACTTTCAGGATAGGGGAGGAAAACGGACTGCGGGTGATCCGTTCTGTTTACCTGAAAATTCCGGGAAACGAGAAGCGGAATATCAAAGGCTGGTCGAAGCGGGTAGTGAAGCTTTACGCCCGTTACCAGAGGAGGTTTGGTAAACCTGACCTGATCCTTGCACATAGTGTTACCTGGGCCGGATATGCCGCAGGTCTGATTCACATGAGATACGATATTCCCTTCCTTGTGGTGGAGCACAGGAGCTTTTTTGTCTGGACCACCCCCGAAGCCAGGAACATGGTAAAGCCGTTCTACCTGCCCTTCTTTGAGAAAGCATTCAGGAACTGCCATGCAGTGGTACCAGTCTCGGGCAGCTTGATGAGTGGACTCACCCATCTGATGCCATGGATCGAAGAAAAGGCAGTCATCATCCCCAACATGATCCAGGAGGATATGTTTGTTCTCCCCGCAAGACCCCGCAGGACCGATCCATTTGTTTTCTTCTGGGCAGGGAGGCTTGAACATGTAAAAGGCATCGATGTTTTGCTGAAGGCTGTTGATATTCTGAAAAAGAAAAAGATCACGGGGTTCAGGATCAGACTGGCCGGCAGGGGGAGTCTTCGGGAAGCGCTTGAGCTGCAGTCGGAAGAGCTGGGGCTCTCACAGGAGGTGGAATTCCTGGGCAGGATCACAAGGGATGCGATGCAAAAGGAGATGCAAAATGCCAATTGTTTTGTCCTGCCCACACGTTATGAAGCTTTCGGGGCCGTACTGATCGAAGCCATGGCTTCAGGATTACCGGTAATCGCAACCCGTTCGGGTGGGCCCGATGATATTGTTAATAACGAGAATGGGTTACTGATCGAAACGGAAGATGCTCAGCAGCTGGCATCGGCCATGGAGCAGATCATGACATCCTGTGACTCCTATTCAGCCGAAAAAATAAGGGAAAGCACCCTGGAACAATATGGGGAGAAAGCGGTGATGAACAGGTATCACGAGCTGTTTCAAAAGATTTTACATCAATAATTATTCACCAAACAAATTCGCTGACAGAAATTTTTTATAAATTTGCACTCCCAAACGGTGGATGTAGCTCAGCTGGTTAGAGCGCTGGATTGTGGTTCCAGAGGTCGCCGGTTCGAACCCGGTCTTCCACCCCACACTAAAAACCGTCAGGCAAACCCTGGCGGTTTTTTTTTAGAAAATTGCTATCTTGGTTATCATGAAAAGAACAATCGGGCTTTTATTTCTACTGATCGCCCTGCATATAGTATCTGGCTGCAAAGGAGACAAGGAAATATTTGTGGCCTATTCCGATCCCCGGATCACCTATGAAGGCAGAATTGACTCCTCTCGAATGGAAGCGGCAGAGTTGTACTGGTCGGGTTCATCCATCCGTATCAATTTCCAGGGAGATTCCATTTCGGCATTGATGAGCGAGAGCAGGGGCGATAACTATTACAATGTCATCATAGACCAGGACTCGTTTTTCATATTGAGGCCTGATACCCTGAAAAAATATTATACCCTGGCCTCCAATTTATCTGCCGGCGATCACACCGTAGAGCTATTTAAGCGAACCGAATGGGACAGGGGTAAGAGTGCGTTTTATGGATTCAAGATCGGAGGAAGAGCGAAAGTACTGGCAAAATCGCCCGCAAAAAAAAGGAAGATGGAGTTTTACGGCAACTCCATAACAGCAGGTTATGCCGTGGAGGACTTTTCAGGAGGCGACTCGCCCGATAGCACCTACACCAATAATTACCTGAGCTACTCGGCTATTCTTGCCAGACACTACGATGCAGAATACAGGTGCACCTGTAAAAGTGGAATTGGCATAACCATCAGCTGGTTCCCCGTTATCATGCCCGAAATTTATGACCGTCTGGATCCTGAAGATCCTCATAGTCAATGGGATTTCTCACTCTATCAGAGTGATTTGGTGATTATTAACCTGATGCAGAATGATTCCTGGCTGGTTCATATGCCTGAACATCCGGAGTTTCAGTCGAGGTTTGGTGAAGAGGCTCCCGGCGATACAGCCATTATTGAGGCATACCGGCAGTTTGTGGCAAATATCCGGTACCACTATCCCCGGGCACATATCATCTGTGCACTCGGAAGCATGGATGCCACCCGGGAGGGATCACCGTGGCCCGGATATGTTACACAGGCCGTCAACGATCTGAACGACAGCAGGATTTATACCCATTTTGTAGACTACAAGGATACTCCAGGTCACCCCTCAATCATCGAACAGGAGGAAATGGCCAAGAGTTTTATCAAATTTATTGATGAGAATATAGATTGGTAAAGTACTGAAGGTCAGATTGAACTGATTTCACGAATTGCTCTTTTGATATACTCAGCTCCTTTTCGCCCCGCTCGGCCCCTCCAAGCGGATATTCACAGTGAATTGAAAAATTGGCAGAGATCTTTAATTTCTGAAGCTCTTCCAGGTACGATTTAAAGGGGACGATCCCTTTTCCAAGCGGTACATCGACCACCGTGCTGCCTTCCCAGGTATAGTCTTTGATGTCAAGGCTGTTGATATAGGGACTGAGGATCTCCAGGAAAACCGGCCAGGTATCGGGCCCCTCTACAATGGCATGCCTGATATCGAACTGTACCCCGGTCCACCTGGGATCAAGTCCATCGATCATCTTCAAAAGGTCCCATCCCGAACTGCCCACAGAGAGTCCTGCGTGGTTCTGGTAGGATGCGGCAATATGATTGGCCCGGTTTATCACCTGAAGCTGACTCATCTGCTTTCGTGCATGACTCAGGACATCGGCAACCGGAACCCCTTTTTCGTACCTGAACCAACCCGGTCTGTAGAGGCCAATACCCAGTTTCCCGGCGGTTTCCAGGATATCCCGGGTCAGGGAATCTTCCGAATCAATGATTTCTGTGGTGATCATGGGAACCTCCAGCCCCCAGGCCCGGATCTTTTCGACGGCAATCGGGAGATCCCTTTTTACATTCTCCGGGAGAACATGTCCGCCTTTTCTCACGGTCAGGTCGATCCCGGTGAACCCGATCTCCGAAGCCAGCTGGGCCATCACTTCATATCCCAGCCAGTGCAGGTGTTTGGAGAAGATACAGATATAGGGTTTCAACTCCCCCTGAGGAGGTCCGGGTCTGCCCAATGCCCCAGCAGGCAAAAGCGATGTCAGCATGGCAGCTGAGGTGGTTTGTTTTATGAATTTTCTTCTTTCCATCGAAGTGAATGGTATTGGTTTCAGTCAGAACTGTTCTTTTAAAGGAGATACCAAGATCGAACAAAATATCTGAAACTGTTGAATTTTGACTTCAATTTTCTTCAGAACCGCATTCATTTCTGCAAAAAATATTTATATATAAGAATCATATATATAATAATGTTATATATTTGTCGTTATGATCGCAAACGATTTACTTAAAGGTACCTTGAGAACCATTGTTTTAAAGTTGTTGGCCGACAACGGACGGATGTACGGGTATGAAATTACCAAAAAGGTGGAGGAGCTCACCACCGGTAAAGTCAAACTCACATTCGGTGCCCTCTACCCGGTTTTACATAAACTGGAGGCTGACGGACATATCACCACTGAACAGGAGTTTATCGGGAAACGTGTCCGGAAGTATTACACTCTTACCGAAACGGGGCGGTCGTGGAGTGAGCAGAAGGTGGATGAATTTTTCGATTTTGTAAATACGCTCACTTACGTGCTCAAACCTACCCCGGCCTGAAATGATTACTGCAATCATTGACGACAACTATGAACGCATGAAAGCCGACCTTGTCAGCCGCGGACTGACTTACGACCGGCTGATGGATGACCTGCTGGACCATGTTTGTTGCATGGTGGAGGAGTCTATGGAGAAAGGGAGCGATTTTGAATCTTCCTACAGCCTGGTACTCGGCTCCATCGGTGACAACCGGCTGCCGGAAATCCAGCACCAGACTTTATTAAACCTTGATAAAAAATTTCAAAGAATGAAAAATTTCACGTATCTGTTCGGATTGACATCTGCGATCCTGACCATACTTGGTTCGTTATTTAAAAGAATGCACTGGCCCGGTGCCGGTATCATGATTACTGTAGGAATGATGCTGATTGTCCTTGTATTCCTGCCACTCTACTTTATTACCAGCCAAAGGGAACAGGTTGAAAGAAAAAACCCGGTATATGCCATTGTCGGTTACCTGACCATTGCCCTGCTACTGGCCGGCGCAACCTTTAAGCTCATGCACTGGCCGGGAGCCGGATGGCTGATCTATTCAAGTATTGGCTTCCTGCTTATTGGTTTTGTGCCTCTTTATGTGGTCAATGCATTTCAGAGAAGCGGAAAAGAGAAAGCCAACCTGCCCTATATTGTGATGTTGCTGGTGGGGATCGCCTGTGTGATGGTAATGGGCAACATCAATATGGGCAGAGATCTTATTGATATATACCAGAATGAAGCTGTGGCCAACCAGCAACAAACCGCTGCGGCGCAGGAACATACCGCCTGGCTGCTGGAGGTGGCAGAGGATGGTTCACATGCCGGTCAACTGGCCGCCATCTCAAAAATACACAACCAGGCAAGGGATCTTCAGGTGATGATCCATGATATGCAGGAGGGAATGGTTGCTTTTGTGGGGCAGCCGGGGGCATCGATCCAGGAGGTGAAGGGAAAAGATAATAAACATGCTGGCAGGGAGGCCATCCTTGATAGCGGACTGGGACATGCCTTTATCCTGGAGTCCAGACAATTCGCTGCCCTGCTGGATGAGGTTGTAAAGGATCCGGTGGCAAAAATCCAGATCGGGGATCACCTTGAATTTGCCGGATTGCCCTTCGAGTATGAGCATGGACCCAGGGGTGTGGAGAAATCGCCGCTGATGAAGAACTATTATAAGAACACGGATGCTTCCAAGGGAATAGCCCTGGCCGAATATGTGGCCATTGCAACCCTGCTGCACCCCTGAATGCTGCCTGCAATAAAAGAAAAAGGGGTCTTTGAGGACCCCTTTTAACTAACCACTTAAACCTAAAAGAAAGGACGTAAGATTTGTTTTCAAGGTTTGTATTTCATATAATATGCCAAAAATTGCAAACGTCAGAAAACAAGCGTAGTAGGTGTTATTTCAGGTGATTGGAATCAGGAAAAAAGTGAACGGTTGTGGTACCGGTATGTACGATTCCGTACGTTTTTCAACGCAATTACTGAGCACTGAGCACTGAGCACTGTACACTGTGCACTGAGCACTGTCCACTGAGCACTGTCCCCTGAGCACTATTTCTTCGTCCAGGTTGTCTTTCGTCCCAGTGCCTTGATCCCTGCAACGTACCCTTTGATATAAAGGTTGTTGTAGTCGCCATCTTCAAACCAGGCGTAGCAATCGTAGGTTTTGCCGTTTTTAGGATCGTAAATAGTTCCCCCGCCCCACTCTTTTTTATCGGAATCGTATTTGAAGTTTTTTACAATGGTCAGGCCCATCAAAGGCTTCTTGGCCAGAGTTGCATCAGGGTTCTCCTTGTCCAGCTTGGGCGCACCAAATTCATTTGGTTCCTCCAGCCAGACTATTTTTCCTGAGATTTTTCCATCAGTTCCGTTTTTGACTTCAATTTTTGATGTTTTCTCTTCGTTAAACCAGGTTCCTTCAATTTTATTGGACTGTGCGTTGAGGAACAGGGGAATTAAAAGTGCAGTAACAGCAATAAACAGATGCTTTTTCATATTTTGAGATTTAGTTAAGGGAGGCAAAATAGTGAATTCGCCCGTGAACTACAATACCCCCTTAAATTCTTACGTATTCAGTAAAGGTGTGGGCGTATGGGTTATTCTCCCCGGCTTCCACTGATTCGGATGAAACGGCCCTCCATTGCGTGAAATCGATTTGAGGGAAGAATGTATCTGCCTCAAAGGAGCTATGGACCCGGGTCAGGTAAAGCTTACCGGCTATTGGAAGGAACTGGGCATAAACCATGCCCCCACCAATGACAAAGCACTCTTCCGACGAGCGGGTCATGGCAATTGCATCATCGATGGACCGTGCCATTTCACACCCTTCGAAGGTCTCGTCAGCCACATCGGTGATTACAATATGCTTACGGTTGGGGAGCTTGCCATTGGGCAGTGAAAGGAAGGTGTTCCGTCCCATGATCAGCGTATGGCCTGTGGTCAGTCGTTTAAACCGCTTCAGGTCATCCGGGATGTGGCACAACAGTTTATTCTCTTTCCCGATGGCCTGGTTTTCTGCAATTGCCACAATGATAGAGATGTTGTGAAGGATATTGGTTTCCATATCAGACAGAGATTGCTCCCTTTATATGTGGGTGTGGATCGTAATTTTCCACGATGAAATCTTCAAATTTAAAACCGAAGATATCCCTGACCTCCGGATTAAGACGGACAGTGGGAAGGGCTCTTGGTTCCCTGTTCAGCTGGAGACCGACCTGCTCCAGGTGGTTCAGGTAGATATGTGCATCCCCCAGGGTAAGAATGAATTCACCGGCCTGAAGTCCGGTTACCTGTGCCATCATCATCAAAAGAAAAGAATAGGAGGCGATGTTGAAGGGTACTCCCAGAAAAATGTCGGCACTCCGCTGGTATAACTGGCAGGAGAGTTTTCCATCAGCCACGTAAAACTGGAAAAGAATATGACATGGTGGCAGGGCCATATGGTTCAGTTCACCCACGTTCCAGGCGCTGACAATATGACGCCTTGAGTCGGGGTTATTTAAAATGGATTGAACCACTGAAGAGATCTGGTCCACATGACCCCCTCCCGAGGTGGGCCAGCTTCTCCATTGGAAGCCATAGATGTGTCCAAGGTTTCCATTTTCATCGGCCCATTCGTTCCATATCCTGACTCCGTGATCATTCAGATATTTCGTATTGGTTTCTCCCCGGAGAAACCAGAGTAGTTCGTGAATGATTGATTTGATGTGTAGTTTTTTGGTGGTCATCAGGGGGAATCCCCTGGAAAGGTCAAATCGCATCTGGTACCCGAAGGTGCTAACTGTTCCCGTTCCGGTGCGGTCCCCCTTCCTGACACCGTTCTCCGATACATAAGATAATAGATCGAGATACTGTTTCATGATTTCAACTTCTCCGGGTGGTAAAAGTAGACAATCGACCCTGAATTATAAAGGGAAAAATATCAACACCAAAATCACTATATTTGGGTTTGAGAATCTATGAAGAACTGGTTTACACCGCGCACCCTGCTTGTGGCAGCCGGAGTGGTCATTCTGGCACTGCTGGTGTGGCGGTTCTCAAATATTGTGGCCTATATTCTCATAGCCTCGGTGATCTCACTCGTTACCCGGCCTCTGGTAAGGTTACTTGGAAGGATCCATATATGGAAATGGCAAATTCCAGTCTCCATACGCGCACTGCTCACCCTTATTTTGATCTGGACGGTATTTTTTGGATTCTTCCGGATATTTATTCCTTTGATCGCAACGAAAGCACAAGAACTTTCCAATATCGATTCCGGGATGATTGTCCAGGAATTTGAAGGCCCTATCCGGTATCTTGAGCATTGGATTGGAAAACTGAACCTATTGGATGCCAGAGATTTTTCCCTGATGGATGAAATCCAGTCACGGTTCAGCTCTCTCCTCAGTATTGAGGCGGTTACCGACCTGCTGGCAGATATGGCTTCAATTCTGGGGAATCTGGCATGGGCCATCTTTGCCATCTCCTTTATCACCTTCTTTCTCCTGAGAGAGGAGAAGCTGATTTCCGGCTATATTGTAACCATTTTCCCGGAAGATAAGGAGCAAGCATTTACCCACGCCCTGGAGTCGATTAAAAGGTTGCTCCGCAGGTATTTCATAGGAATCCTGTTGCAGATGGCAGGAATCCTCACCATGGTGACCCTGGGACTGACCATAGTGGGGATTGGTTTCAATAATGCACTGGTGATCGGGTTGTTGGCTGCCATACTGAATATCATTCCTTACCTTGGGCCCTGGATGGGAGCCGCCATTGGGATCATCCTGGGAGTGGCAGCCCATTTGGATATGGACGTTTCCACACAGTTGGCCCCCATGTTAGGATATATGATGCTGGTTTTTATCATAACCCAGCTCACCGATAATGTACTTTTCCAGCCTGTTATCTTCGGAACCAGTGTTTATGCTCACCCCATTGAGATTTTTATTGTGATTATGATGGCCGGAAGTCTGGCCGGGATTGTGGGTATGATACTGGCCATTCCAACATATACAGTGATCAGGGTTTTCGCCAAAGAATTTTTTAATAACTTTAGGGTGGTCCAGAAGCTGACCGAGAAGATATGACCCCACTCCGACTATTAGCGATCGTATATTGCACTTTGTGGCTGCTTCCCGTTGCAAGCGGGCAGCATAGCGAATCTTTAACAGGGGTTTCGCAGATAACGTTCGGACCGGTGACCATGCCAGATTCCGCTGCAGCCGATTCCACAGGTACACAACTGGTGATTCCAAATGTATTTACTCCTAATAGGGACGGGACTCATGATTATTTTGAAGTTGTAACTGATGGTGTCACCGTTTATGAATTCAGTGTTTTTACGCGAACCGGTACCCAGGTATTTCATTCCAGCTCACCCCGGATTTTCTGGGATGGTACAAACAGCGAAGGACTTGAACTGACTGAGGGAGTATACTATTATGTCATTGAGGAAGAGGGAGGATCGGAGCCCTATTCCAGTACCGGGTTTATCTACCTGTTCCGTTAATTAATTACCTGGATAATTTCTTAACGATCCAGGCGAAAAGCAGGGTGGTGAAGAAGCTAAAGGAGCCATAAACCACAGCGACCAGCGACATTGCCTGACTTTTCAGCAGTGTTGTTGCCACAAAAATGGCAAGTGCCGAATTCTGCAGCCCCACTTCAATCACGATGGTAAAACGGTCCCTGAGCTTCAGTCCTGCCAGTCTGGCCACAAGCAAACCTGCTCCCATGGCTGCCAGGTGCATTGCAAGGGTATATGGAAGAATGGTGGTAAAATCCCTGAAATTGGCAGATTCTCCTTCCCGTTCAAAAAGGACAACCCCTGCATAGATCAGGGCCAGAAGGACCGGAAGAACTATTTTCAGTGGTTTTTCAAGTCCGTCAGCCAGGGAAGGCTTCCATTTTCTGATCCGTGTTCCTATGTAAGCAGGCAAAAGTGTGATCAGGAATACATTTATGATGGTCTCACCCACATTGAGCCTGATGCTGGCATCCTGATGGATAAAAAACGCAAGAGAAAGGGCAACCACCAGTGGCATGGTGATCAGGGTTATAACGCTGTTGATGGAGGTCATTGAAATGGAAAGTGCAACATTTCCCCTGAGTATATAGGTGACAAGGTTGGAGGTTGCCCCGCTCGGACATGCCGCTATTATAATCAGTCCCACTTTAAACAGCGGGTCGATGTTACTGATCAGTCCAATTAAAAAGGCAATCAGTGGCAGAATCAACATCTGACTGATGATCCCCGTGGTGACAGCCCTGGGATAGAGGAAAATATTCCTGAAATCACGATCAGTGAGGGAAAGTCCCATACCAAGAGTTATAATCCCAAGGGTAACGGGAAGGAATATCTCTGAAAAGAGTGATTGCATGACCACAAGGTACATGATTCAGCGTAATAATTTATACAGGTTAAAAATTATATAACTGTTGGACAAAAATTCCAATCAATAGCTTTAAATTAGCAATATTGCTATATAAAATAATAGCATTCAAAAAACCTGATCTGGACATGACAAAAGTTTCAAGTCTGGCTTTTGCCCTTTTCTTCATTACATCACTATTTCTAATACCCCGTCAGGCCTTCTGCGAAGATGGCGAACACGATGCCGGGCATCGCTCCGAGGGTCTTATGCGTGGTGAACGACTGTTTTACGGCCTGATTGAAGGAAAGTTCGAAACCAAAGCCTGTGCCGATTGCCACAATACCATTGAGATCGACACCTTCAACTGGAATCCCAGCGCATGGGAGATCGCCAGCCAATTTAAAAACCAAAGTGCTGAGGAGTTTAAAAAAGCGGTTCTCAAGCCAACCGGAAACACCATGTCGGCCATGCACCTGACTTTCAATCTTACCGACAGCGATGTGGAGATGATTAAGCTGTTCCTGGATGATTTTGAAGAACAGGGACTTGCCACAAAGAAGCCGGTGATCAATAAGATCTTTCTTTTTATACTGCTTGGAGTTGTCCTTACCTGGGTTGTCCTGGATGTCTTCTTTTTTAAGAAGGTGAAGAGGCGTTATATCCTGGCAATTATTTTTATCGGAGCGATTGGTGTACAGGGTAAACTTCTGGTAGATGCAGGTACCTCCCTGGGAAGGCAGGAGCTTTACGAGCCCGATCAGCCCATTAAATTTTCACATGCGGTTCATGCCGGAGATAACCAGATCGATTGCCAGTATTGCCATACAACAGCAGGGTATTCGAAGTCGGCCGGTATTCCTGATGTGGGTGTTTGCTGGAATTGTCATGTCATCGTCCGGGAAGGTGCCCGTTCTGGAAAACACCAGATCAGCAAGGTGGTGGAGGCATACGAGAGCGGAACTCCCATTGAATGGATCCGCATTCATAACCTGCAGGACCATGTCTTTTTCAACCATTCACAACATGTGACTGTTGCGGGCATTGATTGTGCCACCTGTCATGGCCCCATTGAGGAGATGGACCGGGTCAGGCAGGTCAGCGACCTGAGCATGGGATGGTGCATCAACTGTCATCGGGATACCGAAGTGCAATTTTTCGATAACGCTTTTTATGACCAGTACAAGGAGCTGCATGAAAAGGTAAAATCGGGTGAGATTGAACGGATTACTGCCGAACTCACCGGCGGAACCGAATGCTCCAAATGTCACTATTAAACCCTGATCATCCCATGGAAAAACATTGGAGGAGTTTAGAAGAATATAAGAATGGCACAGACCCTCACCAGGAAAACCGGACTGTGCCTGACAGCAAGGTGGTGAATGCTCCGGCCTCACGTCGTGATTTCCTTAAATTATTCGGTTTCAGTGCAGCGAGTGCTGCTGTTTTGAGCAGTTGTGAAAAACCGTTACAGAAAGCCATCCCTTACCTGATCAAACCCGAACAGGTTACTCCCGGGAAAGCCAGTTATTATGCATCGACCTTTTTCGATGGCACAGAGTACTGCAGTGTGGTGGTGAAGGTCAGGGACGGCCGTCCAATTAAAATTGAGGGTAACCACCATTCGCCCGTCTCCCGCGGTGGCACCTCCGCGCGGGTTCAGGCCTCTGTTTTGAACCTCTATGATGATGCCCGTTACAAGGAACCTTCAGCAGACGGGAAAAACATTTCATGGGAGGATGTGGATCAGCTTGTAACCAGCAGGCTTGCTGAGGGAGGCCGCACGGTGATTCTTACTCCCACGGTCATCAGTCCCTCCAGTGCAGAGGTAATTGGAAATTTCTTCCGGGCCTATCCAAATTCAGAATGGATTCAGTATGATGAGGTTTCTGCATCGGGCATCAGGGAGGCTCACCTGGAGGTATTTGGAGCAGCGGTGATCCCCGGTTTTCATTTTGACAGGGCGGGCTATATTCTCTCTTTTGATGCCGACTTTCTTGGAACCTGGCTCACACCCGTGGAGTTTGCCAGGGATTATGCGACCACCAGGGAGGTGAGTAAAGAGAATCCATTCATGTCAAAACATGTACAGGTGGAATCGGCGCTCTCCATGACCGGTTCAAATGCCGATGAACGGATTCCCGTCACCCCCAGGGAATCGATGTTGATGCTGGCTGAAATCTACAACAGGCTGGCCGCCGCTTCAGGTCAGCCAAATGTGAAGGCTCCTCCCTGTGTGACCGAAGTGGATGAACTTGTCAATGCATTACTGGAACACAGGGGAACATCCCTGGTGGTGTGCGGATCCAATGATCCTGCCGTGCAGAAGATGGTGGCCGGTATCAACCATATGCTGGGTAACTATGGCACCACCCTCGATTTGGAGCGATGCATACAGGTTAAAAAAGGAGATGACAAAGGATTCCTGGCCTTTCTTCAGGAACTGGAAAATGGCGGGGTAGATAACCTGCTCATGATGGACGTAAACCCGGTATACAGCCTGGGCGGATTTGAGGCCCTGGGTAAAGCCGGATTTACTCTTTATATGGGAAGCGCCCTCAATGAGACAGCCGGGGCAGCAAAGGTCATCTGTCCCACGCCACATTATCTTGAAGCCTGGGGGGATGCTGAACCGCTTAAAGGTTCCTACAGCCTTCAGCAACCTTGTATTCATCCCATATTTAATACCAGGTCTTTCCAGGACTCCCTGTTGACCTGGGCGGGAGAGAAGACTTCCTACCGCGACCATCTGGAGTCCTGGTGGAAGAATAACATTGCTCCGCCGGAGGAGAGGGGATCGGAACAGTGGTGGGTAAATACTTTGCAGGCAGGATTTTACCATGACAACAGGAAGCCCTTTCCTGCTTCAGAAAACTACGCCGCTCCCTATGTGGATATCAATCCACCCCAAAACGATATGGCGCTAACCCTGTACGCCACGGTGGCCCTGAACGACGGGCGTTATGCCAACAATCCGTGGTTACAGGAGTTGCCCGATCCCATCACCAAAGCGTGCTGGGATAACTATCTGTTGGTTTCAGGGGCCGATGCAGTATCGATGGGACTTGAGGATGAGATGGTGGTTAAACTCAACGGGATCGATGTTCCTGTAATCATACAGCCCGGGCAGGCCCGGGGAACGGTCTCCATGGCTCTGGGATATGGTCGTACCAGGTCCGGGAAAGTGGGAAGCAACGTGGGTGTTAACGCTTTCCGGTTTGTGAAGTATATGGATGGTTCCAGATCCTATTGCCTGGATGGGATCACCATTGAGAAGACAAACAGGAGTTATCCCATCGCAAGGACTCAAACCCACCACACAATGGAGGGCCGGCCCATCGTGAGGGAGACCACCCTGAAAGAGTTCCAGGGTGACCCAAATGCGGGGAATCACTTTCACCTTGAGGCAGAGGCTCAGCACCAGACCCTATACCCCGAGGCCAGGTTCGATGGCTTCCACTGGGGACTCATGGTGGATCTGAACAAGTGTACAGGTTGCAATAACTGCATTGTAGCCTGTACCTCCGAGAACAATGTGGCTGTTGTGGGTAAGGAGGAGGTAAAAAAACGGAGGATCATGCACTGGATGCGTATCGACCGTTACTTTTCGGATGAACCGGAGAATCCCAGGGTTTTCCACCAGCCTGTGATGTGCCAGCACTGCGACAATGCCCCATGCGAGAATGTTTGTCCGGTTTCAGCAACCATGCACAGCAATGAGGGTCTCAACCAGGTGGCCTATGTAAGATGTATCGGTACAAAGTACTGTATCAATAACTGTCCCTACCGGGTAAGGAGATTCAACTGGTACAAGTATATTAAAAACGACAAGTTTGACTATAACCTGAACAGCGATCTGGCACGCCTGGTTCTAAATCCCGATGTAACGGTTCGCGAGCGCGGGGTGGTGGAGAAGTGCAGCTTCTGCGTGCAGCGGATCCAGGAGAAGAAGATGGAGTCCAAACTTGAGAATCGTCCGCTAAAAGATGGAGAGATTCAACCGGCCTGTGTTCAGTCCTGTCCCTCCGGGGCATTGGTTTTCGGTAATATGAATGATCCGGAGTCAAAGGTTAGCAGGCTCAGGATGCAGGAGCGGAACTACCACCTTCTGGAACAGTTGCACACCCTTCCGTCGGTTGGGTATCTTACCAGGGTGCGAAATGTGATGCCGGAGGCAGAAGAGAAACACGATCAACATGGTTAACAAACAAAAAATATACGATGTATAATACGGAAATCAGGGGCCCGCTGATCCTGGGGAACAAATCCCTGGGGCAGATTACAGCCGATATCACTTCCCCGCTATATGCACGTCCCAAGTTCTGGTGGATCGTTGGACTTGGAATCAGTTCGGTGCTGATGCTGCTGGGATTCTGGTCCATTTATGTGACCATTTCGCAGGGGATAGGCACATGGGGGGTCAATAATACCGTGGGTTGGGGATGGGCCATCATCAATTTCGTCTGGTGGATCGGGATAGGTCATGCCGGTACCGCCTTCTCCATTTTCCTGCTCATCCTCCGGCAGGAGTGGCGATCGTCCATCAACCGTGCTGCAGAAGCAATGACCGTGGTAGCCGTGGGGTGTGCGGCCATTTTTCCGGCCCTTCACATGGGCAGAATATGGGATGCATTTTTCATTTTTCCATATCCCAATACAAGGGGTCCGCTATGGGTCAATTACAATTCCCCCCTCTTCTGGGACTTTATAGCCATCTCTGCCTACCTGCTGATCTCTGCCTCTTTCTGGTACCTGGGAATGATCCCCGACTTTGCCACCATACGCGACAATGCCAAATCGAAAATAAAAAAGGCAGCTTACGGCTTTTTTGCCATGGGCTGGAGGGGTTCTGTGGGAGAGTGGAAACGTTATGAAGGGCTCAGTTATATCCTGGGTGGCATTGCAGCAGTCCTGGTTGTATCGGTTCATTCGATTGTATCAACCGACTTTGCCGTCTCCGTGGAACCCGGCTGGCATACCACCATTTTTCCACCCTACTTCGTGGTGGGGGCTATCTTTTCCGGGTTCGGCATGGTGATGACACTGATGATTATCCTTCGCAAAATTTACAAACTGGAAGATTTTGTGACCAATGCACACCTGGATAAGGTGGCTAAAATTCTGATATTCATATCACTGATCATGGGGACAGCCTACCTGACGGAAATTTTTGTGGCATGGTACTCGGGCAATGAATATGAGATTTTCACCTTTTTTCACAACCGCATTACCGGCGAGTTTACAATCCAGTTCTGGTGCATGTTCATCTTCAATGCCCTGGTGCCGCAGCTCATGTGGTTTAAAAAGATCCGCAGAAACCTGCTGGTGGTGTTCATTATTTCCATTCTCATTAATGTGGGGATGTGGTTCGAACGGTTTAACATTGTAGTCACCTCTCTTTCGAAGGATTATCTCCCCTCAGCCTGGGCAAGCTATTCCCCGACAATGGTGGAGATCTCCATGTACCTGGGTACCCTGGGTATTTTTACTTTCGGGGTGCTGCTTTTCTTCAAGTATATCCCCATGATCGCCATCAGTGAGGTGAAAGCGGTGAATAAGTATCAGGTGAACAGTACACACTCTTCAGTGGAAGAAGAGGTTAAAAAAGGAGATTAAGATGATGGACACTCAATATTTAATAGGGGTTTTTGATGATGAGCAATCCATACTCGCAGCTTTCCGTAAGATGAAGGAGGAGGCGATGGAAATCGAGGATGTGTTCACTCCATACCCCATTCACGAGATCCTGGATCAACATGGAAAAAAATCAAAAATCACCATTGTGGGGTGGTTTTACGGCCTGTTTTCCGCACTGGCCGTATTGGCTTTCCTTTTCTACACGGCTGTAATTGACTGGCCGCTTAATTACGGAGGGAAACCCAGCAGTGCGTTCCCTTCATTTTTGGTGGTTACCATTATCCTGACCATCTTCAGCATAACCATCCTGAGCCTCTTTACCTTCTCGTGGCGCGCCAACCTGTGGCCGAGCAATGAGAAACCTATTTTCCATGAAAGGGCAACCGACGATAAATTTGTGATCCTGGTGAAAAAAGAGAAGGTGGATCAAAAGAAGGTTGCCCTGGTATTTAAGGAGGCAGGTGCATCTGAAATTCTAGAAAAGTAAAAATATGAGCATGATAAGAAACCTCTCTCTTACAGCATTTGGTTTGATGGTGATGATTTCGTGCGACCGGACCCGTTCCACCACCGGATGGGATTACATGCCCGATATGTACTATTCAAATGCCTACGAATCCTACACCCCCAATCCAAATTTTGACGACCAGCTCACCATGAGAATGCCGGTAGAGGGCACAGTGCCAATGGACATGGTGCCCTATCCCTGGAAGAAAACCGATGAGGACCGGATTTCCGCAGGTGAGGCCCTGGTGAATCCATGGGAGGCAACAGCAGAGAATCTTACAAGGGGTGAAGCAGCATATGGAATCTACTGTATCTCATGTCATGGAGAGAAAGGGGATGGACAGGGATTTCTCTTTACCAGTAAAAAATATCCCTATCCCCCTGCCAGTCTGATCAATGAAAAAGTGACTGCCCTGAGGGACGGGGAGATCTATCATTCCATCACGGTGGGATACGGGATCATGGGTGCCCATGGAGGCATGATCCGGCAGGATGATCGCTGGAAGATCATTTTACACATTCGTAAGAACCTTCAACAACAGGCGCCCTAAATTCATTTCACATGGAAGAAAGACTCAAATTATCCCGGATCTATATCATTGGAACCTTGTCCATGATTGCCATTGGAATCGCGGCTATGGTGATTGCCTTCTCCGGTGATCCTCAAAGGGCATGGGCCAACTACCTGTTAAACAATGTCTATTTTCTCTCCCTTGCTGTGGGGGCCATGCTGTTTTTATCCATCCAGCGGGTAACACACTCGGGATGGTCTGCCGGTTTCATTCGGGTTCCTGAAGCAATGGGGGCCTATATTCCTGTGGCAGCAGTGCTTTTCCTGCTATTGATCCCCGGCGCACATTCACTCTACCACTGGTCGCATGTTGATGCGGTCTCACACGATCCGTTACTGGCACATAAGGCACCCTACCTGAACCTTCCCTTCTGGGTTACCAGGATGGTGGTCTATTTCGGACTATGGATCCTGATGACATGGCTGCTCACGCGTCTCTCGCGGAAAGAGGACCAATCCGGAGGCATCACCTACTTTAAAAAGGGGGAGCACTATGCCAGGATCTATATTTTTATCGTCATTATTACCTTCTCATTTGCCATGATCGACTGGGTCATGTCTATCGATGCCCACTGGTACAGCACCATTTTTGCCATCAGAAACTTTGTGGCTGCATTTCACCATGCCTCCATTGTGATCGCCTTTGTGGTTTTGATACTCAACCAGCGCGGGTACTTTCCATTTCTGACGAAATATCACGTGGGTGATTTTTCCAGGTACATTTTCATGTTGTGTATTATCTGGGGCTACTTCTGGTTTTCGGAATTCATGCTGATCTGGTATGCCAACATTCCCGAAGAGACCATCTATTTCGTCACCCGTCTCAGGGGAGAAGGTTGGAGAGCCTTTTTCTTTGCCAACATCCTGATTAACTGGTTTCTCCCGTTTGTATTACTGATGCCAAAGGCCACGGCCCAAAACAAGCTGGTGGTGAAAATCGTGATTCCGTTTTTGATCGTGGGCCAGTTTATCGATCTCTACATGCAGATATTCCCCGGTACAGTTGGCAAACAGGTACTTGGTTTCCAGGAGGTCGGTATGTTCATCGGGTTTGCAGGATTGTTCATGTTGGTGGTCGGGCATGCATTGACCAGGGCCAATATTTACCCCGTCAACCACCCCTACCTGGGGGAGTGCAAAAATCATCATACCTAAAAGAGTGACCCACCCCTATCGCTATTTTCACTTTTTCAGTCTCGATATAGTACTTGGAGCGGTAGCCACCTCAGTGCTGGCTGCCCGGCTCTTTTCGGCAAATCCGGGATGGGCCTGGTGGGCCTCCCTGGCCATGACCATCTGGATCCTTTACATGGGCGACCATCTTCTGGATGCATGGAAACACCGGAAAAACAGTCACCGCGAGATGCACAAAGTGATTTTCACAAACAAACGTGGTTTGATATACATCCTGGGTATGGTTACCGTGGTTAATCTGACCGTGATTTTTAATTTTCTTGACACCGGAATGCTGAAAGCATCACTGCTGCTGGGGGGGGCTGTATTCCTGTTTTACGCCATGCGACACATTTTCAAACGTAACCGGTTGTTTTTTATTCCGGGTGAGGTTTTTGTATTGATCCTTTATATGACCGGAACCTGGATGGGCCCTTTCATTTCCCGTACACTCCCCGTCACCTCGGGCCATATCCTGGTTCTGATCATGATGGCCGGAGTTCTCCTGCTCAATCTTGGTGTGATCTCCATTTATGATGCCGGGATCGACAAGCGGCTGGGGATCTCAACCCTGGCCGGAACACTGGGCAAAAAGGCAACCCGAAACCTGATGATCGCCACGGCCATTCTGGTTCTGGTGATGGCCCTGCTTCAGTTCCTGGTTTATGGAACAGAACGCGCATCCAGGTTTGCCCTGATCCTGGCAGGAATGGAAGGATTGCTTCTCTGGGTACTGCTGCGGCCCTCCTTGTTCAGAAAACAGGAGGCATACCGGTTGGTTGCCGATGCGATCCTCTACATGGGCTTCCTCTCCTTTCTTATCTAAAAGGGAATATGGCCATTGCCTCTACAAGGGAATATGGCCATTGCCCTCCTCGCTTAAAACCTTCGTAAACGAATGTTTATAGGCTTCGGAGTCCAACGGCCATATTCCCTATGTTGCGAAAGGTTATCAAACGAGGCAGCCTACAATTCGTTGAAAACGAATTTCAGCAAGGAGTTTGATAACCTGAAGCAAAGATGGGATTAAACAAGATTAGACCTCAAAAGGAAAGGGAATGCCTAAATTTCCCCAACGACCTCGTAGCCGGTCTCGGCGATCTTTGCAGAGATCTCCTCCACAGAAGTGAGGTTCTCGTCGAACTTCACTTTGGTCCACTTTTCCTCAAAGGAGGACTCCACGGTGGCAATTCCGTCCAGGGCTTTGACCCCGGCATTTATAGCATTCTCACAACCCTCGCAGGTCATGCCGTTTACATTAAGAACCACTTCAACCCATTGGGCATCAGCAGAGATTTCGGTCTTCTCTGCCTGGGATGCATCTGTTTTTGGTGGTGTATTACAGGCCACCATCCATAGGGCAGCCCCTGCGATCCATAAAATTTTCATAGGTTCAGTTGTTAATAATCAAGTGTTAAAATCCGGCCTTCGGTGAAGTCCAGGAATCTCTCTTTTTCTGCAATTTTCAAGCCATCCCGGAGATCCTCTTTTTCAACTCCTGCAACTTTCATGCAGGCAGGACAGGCCAGGATCTCCACACCGCGGTTCAGCAAGCGTTCAAAAATGTCGTCCGATGCATCGAATGGATCCATCTTCAGATTGGGGGCATCGTTCACTACCATATCAATACCGTCCTGGTCAAAGAATACCAGTACATCGTTGGTGGTTGAGAACTTATCAGCGAGCATCAGGGCCATCAGCACCGCATGGGAATCTTCAGCACCTTTGCTGATGTGGATGAAGACCCCGTCGGTCTTCTTTTCTGATTGTTCAGCCGAAGCAGGTGCCTGCTCCACACGGAGGCATGCCACAGTCAGGAGTGGGATCAGAAGGAGCATAAATGTTTGTTTCATCATTGTCAAGGGGTTTTAGTAAATGGTTGTTTCAACTAATTTATTGGCAATCAATGCCAGGATGATCAACAGGTAGAACAAATTTACAGTAATAAATGCCTTTTTCCAATGTTGTATCAGATCGCCCCGGTAAGAAAGTCTGAACATCCTGATCAAAAAGCCTATGCTGAGGATGATCATCAGTGCCGAGATCAGCCGGTTTCCCATCATGGGTGTCGCAGGCAGCATCAAAACCATCACGGCGGTGGCGGCAATCCAGATAAAGCTCAGGTTTCTGATCTGGCGGGGCAACAGCAGGTTGGTGATTACCGGCAACCCTGCATCCCTGAACTGGCTCCCGACTTTCAGAAGGAGGAGCCAATAGTGAGGCATTTGTCCCACGAAAAGCAAAAATGATACAGACAAAATCTCCAGGTCCCATGGTGATCCTCCGGCAGCAGTCCACCCGATCAGTGGAGGAAGGGCACCAATGAGTGCTCCCGGGAAAACTGCAAAAGCTGTAATCCGCTTGAGCGGGGTGTAGACCCCGTTATACCAGATCAGGGTAAACAGCCCGATGACCGCCGCCAGGGGTTTACCCGGGAGTACCAGGATCACAACTCCTGCAAGCGAGAACATCATAGAGAAGAGGATGGCATGCCGGAGTTTGATCTTACCTGCCGGGATGGGCCTTCCCCGGGTGCGATCCATCAGGGCATCGGTCTCTCTCTCCTGGATCTGGTTGAGGGTACCCGATCCCATGGAGAGAAGAAAAACGCCAGAAATGACCAGCCATGCATCTTTGTCCAGGAGGGGGGTGTGGAGGAAATAACCGAGAAAACCGGTCAGGGCTACAGGCAGGGCAATGGTAAATTTGCCCAGTTTTAAAACTGCACGAAGATATGAACCGCCTGATTTTCTATTCATTGAGTTCTTTCAGATACTCAATAATCAGGTTGATCTCCTCTTCGCTTACCATCCCTTCATAGGAGAGCATCAGGCCTTTTCCGTATCCTTTCACAACATCGGCGTTGGGATCGTATATGGAACGTTTTACATACTCCTCATCCATCACCTGCTCACGCTCCTCCCTGCCGCTTAAAACGGTTCGGGTCGTTCCCCAACCACTAAGGTAGGAGGGTCCCACCAGAGGGGATCCATCCTGGGAATGGCAAGCATTACAGCCATTTTTCTGCATTACAGCCCACCCCTGGTCAGCCAGTGAGGCTTCTGAACCAGCAGCCGGACCGGCCACCGCTGTCGTATCGGTAATCCAGGCTTCAAACTCGTCCCCGGGCATTACAATCACGGCGGAATTCATGTAGGAATGCTCAAGACCGCAGTATTCTGCACAGAAAAGATCAAACCTTCCAACGGTCCCGGGGATGAACCACATCACCTTATCCTGCCCCGGAACCATATCCTCCTTGACCCGGAAGGCCGGGATATACAGGGCGTGGAGAACATCCAGAGCCACCAGGTCGAGAATGACCGGTTCATTGAGGGGGACATAAAGTGTGTCGGTGATTCTTCCATTTTCATACTGAAACTGGAAATTCCACATTCTTGCAATGGCCTTTACATGCATGGCCTCATCGGGCGGATTCTTCATGGGTCGCCATCCCATCCATCCAAAATAGAACATAACCAGCACCAGGACCAGTGGAATGGCTGTCCAGATCAACTCAAGCCTGGTGCTTCCTTCATTTTGTAAGGCCCTGGGATGCTTCTCCTTCCTGTATTTGTAAATGAACACGATCATCAGGGTGGTAAGGCCGATCAGAAAGAAAGCTGAGATACCAAGGATCACCATGAATGCCAGGTCGACGCCGGCGACAAAGTTGGAAGCTTCTTGTGGAACAGCTGTATACATGGACTGGGAGTTTATCTGAATGCGTAATCGAGGAAAGTAATGATCATAACAGCGGTAAACAGAAGAAAGATGAATCCGGTCATAAGCCTGAACATCCGCTCGCCAAACCTTAAGTGCATAAAAATGGCAAGAACCAGGAACGATTTGACAGAAGCCAGCAGAAGGGCGACAGCTGTGGACCATTTCGTGAGCTCAATCTGTGTCACTGACACAGATGTTGCTGTAAGGGTCAGCAGCAGAAGGAGAATGAGACCGTAGGTCCGGTAGGATACAATATGGTGTGTTGATTCAGACATATGCAAAATATTTAAGTAATCAGGTAAAACAACGGGAAAAGGAAAATCCAGATGAGATCCACCAGGTGCCAGTATAGTCCGCCGTTTTCAAGCAACTGGAAATTGTCAAAGGTGAGTTGATCCTTCCATACCCTGACAAAACCGAATCCAAGCAGAACCATTCCCACAATGATATGGAGTGCATGAAGGCCGGTCATGAAAAAATAGAGTCCGAAAAAAAGTATATCGCCCTGTCCGAGATCCTCCAGTACCGGGGAGTTCGGGAAGAGCCCGTGGCTGATTTTGCCGCTCCATTCGAAATATTTGTTTACCAGGAAAACCAGGGCAAGAACCATGGTCGTACCAACCAGCAGGAGTGTGGTCCGTTTGTCTTTCTTCTGAATGGCTGTGGTGGACATGGCAATTGTCATGCTGCTGACCAGCAATATCACCGTGTTAATGGTTCCAATGGTCACATCCAGTTCCTGAGCGGCAAGATGAAAGGCCTGGTGGTTTTTGAAACGGTAAACAGAATAGACGATAAAGAGCCCTCCAAACAGCAGCAGTTCGGTAAAAATGAATAGCCACATGCCAAGCTTGGAACCCAGATCATCCCTGTGTTTATTATGATGTACAGTGGTTTCAGACATATAAAAACGATTTAATCAAACTTATAGGTTGCTTTGTCGATCACCGGAACCTCGTTAAAGTTCTCCAGGGAGGGTGGTGCCTGTATCCTCCACTCCAGGCCGGTTCCGCCCCAGGGATTGTGCGGGGCGATTGGGCCGTTTCGGGCCGATTTGATCAGGTTGGTGACAATGATGATCAATCCTGTGATCATCACCAGGGCCCCGAATGAAGAGATGATATTCGGACCATGGAACTCTTCAAGGTAATCAAAGTACCGGCGTGGCATCCCTTTGATTCCCAGATAGAACATCGGACCGTACAGGGAGACAAATCCAATGAAGAAAATAATCCAGCCCGTTCTGGCCCAACTACTGTCATACATTCGGCCGTAGATGAGCGGAAACCAGTAGTGGATGGCCCCGAAAAAGGCAAACCCCACACCTCCGAACACGATGAAGTGAAAATGGGCCACCACAAAAGCTGTATCATGCACATGTACATCGGTGGCCAGTGCACCCAGAACAAGTCCGGTGAGTCCGCCGATCATAAAGATGAAAATAAATGAAGAGGCCCACAGAAACGGAACCTCAAGACTGATGGAACCCCTGTGCATGGTTGAGATCCAGTTAAAGACCTTGATGGCACTCGGGATGGCCACAATAAAGGTGAGGATCGAAAATGTAAAGAGTGCGGTTCCGCTCATGCCCGAGGTGAACATGTGGTGCGCCCATACAAAATAGCCCACAAAAGCAATGGCAATTGTGGAGATCACCATGGCTTTATACCCAAAAATGGTCTTCCTTACGAAGGTGGGGATAATCTCCGTAATGGCCCCCATTGCAGGAAGGATCATGATGTAAACCGCCGGGTGTGAATAGATCCAGAAAAGGTGCTGATAGAGCAGTGGATCACCCCCTTTGGCCGGATCAAAGAACCCGATACCGAGGATCCGCTCACCGGCAACCATCAGCAGGGTAATTCCCACAATGGGGGTGGCAAGCAACTGAATCCAACCCGTTCCGTAAAGGGTCCAGGGAAAAAGGGGCATTTTCATCCAGGTCATCCCCGGTGCCCGCATCCTGTGAATGGTCACGATGAAATTCAACCCGGTAAGAATGGACGAGAAACCAAGTACGAATGCACCCAGGGCTGCGGGCAGCATATTGGTTCCCGTTTTAAAACTATAGGGGGCATAGAAGGTCCACCCGGTATCTGGAGGTCCGTTTCCAAAAAGGGAGGCGATGACCAGTATGGAACCCAAAACATAGATGTACCATGAAAAAAGGTTCAGTCTTGGGAAGGCCACGTCCCTGGCCCCGATCTGAATGGGCAGCAGGAAATTTCCAAAAACAGCCGGAAGGCCGGGGATCACGATTAAAAAAATCATAATCACCCCATGCACTGTAAATGTGGCATTGTATGCCTGCGGGCCCATAAGGGTTTTGCCCGGGGCAATCAGCTCAAGTTTCATGAGAAGCCCCAGTATCACCCCGATGGTAAACCAGGCCATCATGGAGTAGAGATAGAGCAGGGCAATCCTTTTGTGGTCGGTGGAGAGAATCCATTTGAAGATTCCCTTTCTTCCCATATCCTCCTCCATATAGGTTTTATAACCTCTGCTCTCCGAATTTTGTGAAGTCATATGTTATGCAGTTTTTCTTTTTCTGTAAAACAGGAGTACAATAAACAGAACCAGTGCCATGAAGATGATGAGGGTGGCCGAAACCTTGGTAATGTTCAGTACATATTTCTGCCCCTGGGGATCAAGGGAATAGCAATATTGAAGAACGCGGTTGATTGTAGGACCCGATTTACCTGCACCGGCATCGATAATCGACATCTTGAGCTCGAAGGGGAGGAAGTAGATCCCGTTCATATACCTGGAGATTTTTCCCTCAGGGGTCAGGATGATCAGTGTGGCTGCATGTATGAAGTCGTTTCCGGTGGGTTTGTACCTGAATCCTGTGGCCCCGGTGAGCCTGGAAATATTGGCACTGTCGCTGGTAAAGAAGAGCCATCCCTTCTCGGCTTCCTCCTTTTTCTTCATCAGGTTCAGGTAATTGTTCTTTTTGTGAATGGCAAGGTCGGTGTTCTCCCTTGCATCGAAGCTGATGGTCAGGGCCTGGTAATCCCTGCCCAGTACCAGGTCGGTCCCCTCCATGGCATCGGAGAGACCGTCCATCAGAGGGGAACAGATACCGGGACACCGGAAGTAGACAAAATTCAGGATCGTTGGTTTGTCGATCAAATCGCCAATGATTACCGTATCCCCGTGTTCGTTTACCAGCATTGCGTCCATGGGGATGTATTGATTGAGTTTCTCAATGATGCCAATCTCCAGTTCAGCTTCCTGTTGAGCAATGATCACACCAAAGGTGATCAGCAGGATGATTGTTGTAAGGATTTTATTCATTGCATATATTTAACAAATATCCGTTGAAATGGGTTGATATATGTACTAAAGATGGTAAAAATTTTGTCTATTTATAGCAAATAAAAATAAACAATCCTGATCAGTACGGTTTAGATTTATAAATTTGTTTACCGAACTTTATGAAAAATGATTAAAAGGGTTTTCAGGTTCTATTATGATGGTTTCAGAGGCATGACCTGGGGGAAGAAATTGTGGGGAATTGTGTTGGTCAAGTTATTTATCATGTTCGCCATCCTCCGGATCTTTTTTTTCCCCGATATCCTGAAACGAGACTTTTCATCGGACGAAGAACGAAGCAATTATGTACTGGAACAACTCACTAATCCTTAAAGTAAATGATCGATTCAATTGATATGTCTTTGGTGGACTGGTCAAGGGGGCAATTTGCCCTCACCGCCATGTTTCATTGGATTTTCGTGCCATTGACACTCGGTCTCTCATTCATCGTGGCCTTCATGCACACCATATACGTTCGGACCGGTGATGAGGAGTGGAAGCGGATCACCAAATTCTGGATGAAACTATTCGGGATCAATTTTGCAATCGGGGTCTCCACGGGAATTATCCTTGAATTTGAATTCGGAACCAACTGGTCCAACTACTCCTGGTTCGTGGGGGATATATTCGGGGCGCCCCTGGCCATTGAAGGAATTCTGGCCTTTTTCATGGAGTCCACCTTTATCGCCGTGATGTTCTTCGGATGGAATAAAGTGAGTAAACGCTTTCATCTGACCGCCTCCTGGCTCACTGCAATCGGAGCCAATCTGTCGGCCGTCTGGATCCTGGTCGCCAATGCCTGGATGCAACATCCGGTGGGAACAGCCTTTAACCCCGAGACTGCCCGTAATGAAATGACCAGCTTCTGGGATGTAATTTTCTCCGATGTGGCGGTCAATAAGTTCCTTCATACGGTTACCTCCAGTTTCCTTTTGGGTTCCCTCTTCGTGATCGCGGTCAGCGCCTGGTTCCTGCTTCGGAAAAGGGAGGTGCTTTTTGCAAAGCGAAGTACGATTGTCGCTTCGGTTTTCGGGGTTATTGCGGCCATCGCCACCATTACCACAGGCGATACTTCTGCAAGGATCGTGGCCAGGAAACAACCTATGAAATTTGCAGCCATGGAGGCCCTTTACGAAGGACAGACCCATGCGCCGCTGGTGGCCATCGGGGCCATGCGTACCGATACCACCAGGATCCCCAATCCGCGCGAGGATTTTATCTTTAAAATCGAGATTCCCAATGCCCTCTCCTACATGGTTTTCCTGACCCCCAGCGGATTTGTTCCCGGGATTACAGACCTGGTATACGGGAACGAGGAGCAGGGAATTATTTCTTACGAGAGTAAAATTCAACAGGGAGTAGTGGCAATACAAACCCTGAAGGAATTGAAAAAGGCGAAGGAGAGAGGGGATGAAGCCACCTATACGGCCCTGCTGGATAAATTCGGAGATCCCCAGTGGCTGAATACCTACTACCAGTACCTCGGGTATGGTTATTACAACGGGAGAGAGCTGAAAGAGCTGATTCCCAATGTGAAATTAAATTTCTACTCCTTTCATGTGATGGTGATACTGGGATTACATTTTATGATTTTAACCCTGCTTGTTCTTTGGTTAAGCCTAAAGAACAGGTGGGGGGACCGTAAATGGCTGTTATGGGTAGCCATCATCACCCTCCCCATGCCCTGGATCGCCAGTCAGAGTGGATGGCTGGTGGCCGAGATGGGCAGGCAACCCTGGGTAGTTTATGAGCTGATGCCGACCATTTCAGCCGTAACCAGGCTGAGTCCGGGTGCCGTGCAGGCAACCTTCTGGATCTTCCTGGCCACCTTTACCATCCTGTTCATTGCCGAAGTAAAAATTATGGTTACACAGATTAAAAAAGGACCTGGAGGGAAATAGTTATGTTTGGAAATCTTTCATATCTGGCATTACAGCAATACTGGTTTGTCATTGTGTCCCTTCTGGGAGCCATCCTGGTTTTTCTCTTTTTCGTTCAGGGTGGCCAGACCTTCATATTCCGTATCGGAAAATCCCCATCGGAGCGGACCATCATCGTGAATACCCTGGGCCGAAAGTGGGAGTTCACCTTCACCACCCTTGTCACGTTCGGAGGTGCTTTTTTTGCTTCTTTCCCACTGTTTTATGCCACCAGTTTCGGTGGGGCCTACTGGGTGTGGATGGCCATCCTGTTCGCCTTCGTAATCCAGGCAGTATCCTATGAGTTTCGCACAAAGGCCAGCAATTTCCTGGGGCAGCGCACCTATGAAAGGTTTCTCTTTCTGAACGGGTTACTGGGGACCTTCCTGGTGGGTGTGGCCGTGGCAACCTTCTTTTCAGGGGCCCGGTTTTCACTGAATGAGATGAACAGTGTCACCTGGGCCACCGGGGCACACGGACTGGAGGCAGCACTGAGTATGTTCAACCTTTCGCTGGGACTGACCGTTTTTTTCCTGGCCAGGGTACTGGGACTACTCTATTTCATGAAGACCATTGATAATGAGAACATTATTGCCAGGACCAAAAAGGCATTGATTTGGAACGCTGTTCCTTTCGTGGTATTCTTCCTGGTATTTGCTGTATGGCTCATGATGAGGGATGGATTCGCAGTGAATCCCGAAACGGGCGTTATTTTTATGGAGCCCTATAAATACCTGCACAACCTCGTGGCCATGCCCATTGTCCTGATCCTTTTCCTGGCGGGGGTGGTGGCCGTCCTGGGTGGTATTGCCAGCGGAATTTTGAGGGATTCCGGCAACGGTATCTGGTTTGCCGGTCCGGGTACCATCCTGGTGGTCTTCTCGCTTTTTATGCTGGCGGGTATGAACAACACGGCATTCTATCCTTCATCATACGATCTGCAGAGCTCACTGACCATCCTAAATGCATCTTCAAGCCGGTATACACTTGTGGCCATGAGCTGGGTATCGCTTTTTGTGCCTTTCGTACTGGCCTATATCATCTATGCATGGAGGTCGCTTAATAAAAAGAAGATTGATGAGAAGGAGATGGAATCGGAGCATCATGTATATTAGTGCACAGTGAACAGTGCATTTTTTTATGAATCATTCGGGCTAGAACAAAAACTTTTAATTTATGTATATAGGAGCAATCATCGGATATCTGTCGTGGCCATTTATGATCGGGGTCAGTTATTTTTCGGTACGCTGGGCACTCCGTTATTTTGAAAAACAACAGGCACGGGCAGAACGTACTGAAGAGTAACGGATCCCCATGAAAAAGCACATCCCCAACCTGTTTACCCTGCTGAACCTTTCCTGCGGGACGGTGGCCATTGTTCTTGCCCTGGAGGGACAATGGCACTGGTCTGTATATCTTCTTTTTATTGCCGCACTTTTTGATTTCATGGATGGTATGACAGCCCGGTTGCTCAATGCCACCAGCGAGATTGGGAAGCAGCTCGATTCATTGGCTGACATGGTCACTTTCGGGTTGCTACCGGCCATTTTTATTTATTCAATTTTCAGACAACAATTCTGTTTTGGCCGATGCTGTACTCTATCCCCGAACTCTGCAGTGGCTGATGCTCCTTCGGTGGTCATGGTACCTGTACTGTCGGCAATACGGCTGGCCCGGTTTAACCTGGAAGAGCGCGGTGCTACTTTTTTTTATGGGTTGCCCACCCCGGCGCATGCCCTTTTCTGGGCCGGCCTTTACTGGCAGTTCATGAAGGAGGGAGTGCTCTTTGGAACCGCGGTGAACCTCTATTTTCTGTGGGCTGTGATGTGGATAATGGCATTGCATATGATCATGCCGGTTCCCATGTATTCCCTGAAGTTTAAAAGTTTTAACCTGAGAGGCAACCTGGTCCGTTATATTCTGCTCCTGATTACAGGGATTGTCCTGGTCCTTACAGGGATTCCCGGGATCACACTGGTGATTTTAACCTATATATTGCTCTCTCTGCTGAACCTTTTACTACAGATGAGGGTTTCCCATTAGGGAATTCAGCTTTTCCCGTTAACCAATAGCAAATGAGCAGACCATACCAGGACTTCGCCAGAAGGATCAGTGAATTCAGTAGCGGAAATTGCACTGCAGTACCATCCATTGCGGAGACCCATAAGTTTACAGACTCCCTGATAAAGGCCCTCTTCCCCATCATGGAAAACAGGTCCTCCGATCCCGATGGGCTTGCTTTGGAGCTGGAGCGCTGCACCATCAGGTTGAAGGATCTGCTCCGGTCGATCGACAAATCATTGTTGCAATCACCCGAAGGGCTGGTCTCCCTGTTTTTCCAGAGGCTTCCCGGAGTATTCGAACAACTGGTCTCCGATGCCGAGTCCATTACCCGTTTCGACCCTGCCTCCAGCTGTGTGGAGGAGATCGTTCTTTGTTATCCCGGCTTTTACTCTATCACGGTTTACCGCCTCGCCAATATCCTTTATAATCTGGGCGTACCTGTAATTCCCCGGGTGATGACAGAGTATGCCCATGGCAAAACCGGGATCGATATACATCCCGGTGCTGAAATTGGTTCACCCTTTTTCATTGATCATGGAACCGGAATCGTAATAGGGGAGACCGCCCGGATCGGTGAGCATGTGAAAATCTACCAGGGGGTGACCCTGGGAGCCCTTACCGTGGAGAAGAGACTGGCTAAAACCAAGCGTCACCCCACCATTGAGGATCACGTGGTGATCTATGCGGGGAGCACCATCCTGGGGGGCGAAACCACCATCGGTCACCATACGGTGGTGGGAGGGAATACCTGGATCACCGAAAGCGTGCTTCCCCATTCTGTGGTATACAGAAACCACCGGGTGGTGATCAGGGACAGCAAGGACTATAAAGCACCCTATGATTTTGTGATATAGGCGAAGCCAGGCAGAGTAACACGATTAACAAGAGCAGATTATGAAATACGAAAATATATTAGAGAGCATTGGAAATACCCCTCACCTGCGTTTGGGGAAATTGTTTCCCGGTGCGGGGAATGTCTGGGTAAAGCTTGAGCGGGTTAATCCCGGGGGGAGTATCAAGGATCGGATTGCCGATGCAATGGTAAGTGATGCAGAGGGGAGGGGGGTGTTGCCAAAAGGTGCGACCATCATCGAACCTACATCAGGAAATACCGGGATCGGGCTGGCCATGGTTGCTGCAGTGAAAGGATACAGGATCATCCTGGTAATGCCAGAATCCATGTCGGTGGAACGCAGAAACATCCTCAGGGCATATGGTGCGGAGATCGTTCTTACACCCCGTGAGAAAGGGATGAAGGGGTCCATGGCCAGGGCTGAAGAGCTGGCTTCGGAAATTACCCCTTCCTGGATTCCCTCCCAATTTGACAACAGTGCCAATCCAGCCATCCATGAGGCCACAACCGCGAGGGAAATACTGGCAGATTTCCCCGGCGGGATCGATTATCTGGTGACCGGGGTGGGTACCGGTGGACATATCACCGGGGTGGCCAGGCTCCTTAAGAGGGAGATGCCTGCCATAAAGGTGTTCGCAGTGGAGCCTGAGGAATCGGCAGTCATTGCCGGGGGAGAACCCTCCCCGCATGGAATCATGGGAATTGGTGCCGGTTTTATTCCCCCGAACCTGGATACCTCTCTGCTGGATGGAACCATTGCTATAAAAAAGAGTGAAGCGTACGATTATGCCCGCAGGGCTGCAAGGGAAGAGGGACTTTTTGGGGGGATTTCATCTGGAGCCTCCCTGGCGGCAGTGGCCAGGTTGTTAAAACAGGTTGATCCCGGTTCAACAATCCTTACCTTCAATTACGATACAGGGGAAAGATATCTTTCGGTAGATGATCTCTTTTAAGAGGTTTTTGTATTTTTGAGCCAATTGTTGCTTTTATGATGGAAATCCCTCTTAAAATTGCCGTCGATTTTGACGGTACCATAGTTGAACACAGATATCCGGCCATCGGGAAGGAGCTTCTTTTCGCTTTCGATACCCTGCGTGCACTGCAGAAACAAAAGCACCTGCTGATTCTTTGGACCTACCGGACCGGAAAGGAGCTGGATGAGGCAGTGGAATTTTGCAGGCAGAACGGGGTTGAGTTTTACGCGGTAAACAAAAGCTACCCGGAGGAGGTGTTTGATGACCTCTACTCCAGCCGGAAGATCGAGGCAGACCTTTTCATTGACGACAGAAATATAGGGGGAATGCTTGGCTGGGGTGAAATCTACCATTTGATCAATCCCAATGAACAACCCGACTTGCAGAAAGAGCTGAACAGCCTTCCCCGGAAACGACCCTTTTTACAACGCCTCCTGGGTATTTAATTCCACTTAAGAGATGACCAGAATCCTTCTTTCCCTTTTTGTGGCCACGGTAGTGCTTTCAGGGTGCGGACCAAGGAATGGTGTCTCCGGAAAGAAGGAGCCCTTAAAACAGCAGGCCCCTGCTGCCCAGGCCAGACTTTCTACCCTTGTGGAACCGGAAGAGTCGGTTATGCTGCCGCTGGGTATGGATATCCCGGTTCGGTTGGAGTATCCCGACACGGTTTCGGTCGATTCGGTGCAGATCTTCCTGGGTGGTACACTGATTCATACCCTGGAAGCCGCTACCGGCTTTCCTGAAGGCGGGCCGGTGGAAGCGAGAATTCCCACCGGGTCGGAGAGAACCGGCAGATCCGGTGTAAGGTTGAGGGTTTTCTTCAAAGGTGGAGGCTCCGAGAATCAGAGCCGGCAGATCACCCTCTTGTCGGATCTGAAACCCGTGGAGTATGGATTCTCCATGGTAAAGGAGTACCCGCACGATATTGAGGCATATACCCAGGGACTGCAATTTATGGATGGATGGCTCTATGAGGGGACCGGTAACTATGGCACCTCCTCCCTGAGAAAGGTGAACCTGGAATCCGGGGAGGTGGTGAAGATCCGAAACCTGGATCCCACTCTTTTCGGGGAGGGAATCACATTGATGGGTGAGCGGATCTACCAGCTTACCTATAAGTCACAGGTTGGCTTTATCTATGATAAATCATCCTTTGATGAGATTCAGAAGGTTTATTATCAGAATAAGGAGGGGTGGGGGCTTACGCACAATGGAAAGGAGCTGATCATGAGCGACGGTACACATGTGATCTATTTTCTCGATCCCGGGTTGTTTACCGTAAACAGGCAGATCGAGGTTTATAACGATCAGGGACCCGTCCAGAGCCTGAATGAACTGGAGTATATCAATGGAAAAATTTGGGCCAACCGGTACTATACCGATGAGATTGTGATCATCGATCCTGAAACAGGTAAGGTGGAGGGGCGCATCAATCTGAAGGGAATTCTGAAAGCGGGCGACCGTAAGTCAAATACCGATGTTCTGAATGGCATAGCATGGGATGAAGAGGGTGACCGGCTTTTTGTAACCGGGAAGTTCTGGCCCAAACTATTTGAAATCAGGCTATCCTCTCCCCTGAAATAATCCGCACACTTCTCGGAATGATCCGGAAACTTGCCGGACCCTGGCCCAGTGTTTCCCCGTCGGTTTCCAGCTGCAGTTTTGAGGAACCCCCGATCTGAACAGATTGTCCCAGGTAAGTCTCAACCCGGCTGTGGTTGACTATACTCCCGTTATAAAGGCGTTTTACGTTGGCAAGCACATTCAGTTTCCCTATTTTTTTGATCAGTGTGATCGAGTAGAGACCGTCGTCGGCAACGGCGTGAGGTACCTGGATCATGCCGCCTCCATTGTATTTACATATTCCCACATTCATGGAGAAGATGCTCCGGTTAAAGGATAATCCGTCTATCTGGATATCCGCTTTTTGAGCTTTGTAGCCCATCAGGCTGGTAAAAATGTTGTAGAAGTATAACAGGGTACTGCTTTTCCCCCTATCCTTCATACGGTTTGAACGCGCTACCACCCTGGCACCGAAACCCAATCCTGCAATATTGATGAAATACCGTTTCCACTCCTTCCCGTTTTTGGTATACTGTACCAGTCCGGCATCCTGGATAAAGGTGCGCTGTTTTTTGATGGTTTTCACAGCCTCCTCATAGTCAAGCGGAATGTTAAACATTCTTGCCCAATCATTTCCGGTTCCCACAGAGATCATCCCCAGCATCACCTCGGTGGTGTGAACGACCCCCTGGGCAAAGAGGCCATTGATCACTTCGTTCATGGTTCCATCACCCCCCACCACAATAATCCGGGAGTAGCCCTCTTTGATCTTGGTTCTGGCAATAATCGCTGCATGCAGCCGCCTGTTGGTGAAAAAGGATTCAAAATTAATCCCGTGTTTCCGAAGGCAAGTTTCTATTTCGGGCCAGTCCCGTTCGGTTTTTCCTCCGCCTGCTGCCCTGTTTACGATCACAATCCAGTTGGTCTTGCTCATTATGATTCTTCTGATCCGGGACAAAGATAGTCAAGTTATAAGCATGGATTGTTGATAAGGTGTTCAAAAATGAAAAATCATTGTTTACAATAACGAAATGACTAAAATTAGCAGGGGAGACTAAAATAGTAAATTTGAACCCTGCAAGCGAGAAGAGAGGAGACCATCCCGTTTCTATTAAATCAATCAGAAAAAAAAAGCCAATGGGAAAAGTAATTGCATTAGCGAATCAGAAGGGAGGAGTCGGAAAAACTACGTCTGCCATTAACCTGGGAGCCAGCCTGGCTGTGCTTGAGAAGAGGGTATTGATCATCGATGCTGACCCGCAGGCAAATGCAACTTCCGGATCAGGGTTTGATATCAAGAAGGTGAAGACCAGCATTTATGAGTGCCTCATTGAGGATGCGGATCCGCGTAAAATTATTCTCAACAGCGAGATCGAGCTTCTGGACCTGATCCCATCACACATCGATCTCGTGGGGGCTGAGATCGAGATGCTGAATATGAACGAACGCGAATACATGCTTAAAAATGTGATTGCGCAGGTGAGGGACGATTATGATTATATCCTGATTGACTGCTCTCCCTCTCTTGGGCTGATCACGGTCAATGCATTAACGGCTGCCGACTCTGTAATTATACCAGTACAGTGCGAGTATTTCGCTTTGGAGGGGTTGGGAAAACTTCTGAATACCATCAATATCATACAGCGCGGTCTTAATCCTGAACTGGAAATTGAAGGCTTCCTGCTTACCATGTACGATGGCAGGCTAAGGTTATCCAACCAGGTGGTGGATGAGGTGAAGAAACATTTTCAGCAAATGGTCTTTGAAACGATCATCCAGCGGAACATTAAACTCAGCGAGGCTCCCAGTTTTGGGAAACCGGCCATTTTATATGATGCCGAGTCGAGGGGCGCAGTGAGTTACCTCAACCTGGCCAGGGAAATCCTGCAGAAGAACGAGGAGACCCTTCTTAAACAGGAAGAAAAAGTACTGGACTAATCAGACATCTCTATGGCAGCTAAAAAAAACGCGTTGGGCAGGGGACTGGGAGCATTGATCGATGTTCCGGACGATCACCTGAGGGAACTGGTTCATTCACCCTCGGCGGCGAATGAGATCCCTTTGAACAACATTGCTGTAAATCCATTTCAGCCCAGGACTCATTTCGACGAGGATGCCCTGAATGAACTGGTTGCATCGGTATTGGAACACGGGATCATTCAGCCCATCACTGTGCGAAAAGCGGCTGACAACAGCTACCAGCTGATTACCGGTGAGCGCCGGCTTCGGGCTGCCCAGAAGGCTGGCTTGAAGCGCATCCCTGCCTATGTCAGGGAAGCAGGCGACGATACCATGATGGAACTTGCCCTTGTCGAGAATATTCAACGGGAGGATCTGGATGCCATTGAAGTTTCCATTTCGTACCAGAGACTCATTGAAGAGTTCAACCTGACCCAGGAAAAACTTGGAGAGCGGGTTGGAAAAAAAAGAGCTACCATTACAAATTACCTCAGGCTTCTGAATCTCCCCGTAGAGATGCAGAACGCCATAAGGGAGAAGAAGATCTCCATGGGCCATGCCAGAGCCCTGCTGGGCATTGAGGACAAGGAACTTCAAATTGAAGTCTTCACGAAAATCCTGGCTCAGGACCTCTCTGTCAGGCAGGTGGAGAACCTGGCCCGTGGTTCAAAAACAACTCTTCCCCCGGAGCCGGGTCTGAAGGAGGAGCAGATATCTGATTATGAGGAGTTGCGGGAGCACCTCTCTCACCATTTCGGAGCCAACGTGGAGTTCAGGCGAAGCAATAAAGGCACAGGCCGCATCGTTATACCTTTCAAATCGGATGAGGACTTACAGCGCATTGTGAGCATATTCGATAAACCGGGTAAATGAACAAAATTTTCCTTGCGGTGATGATCGCTACTATCTATTCTGTCCGGTCAGCGGGTCAGGATCCGGATACGCTATCCTCACAATCCGATCGGCCGGTTTGGATATCGGATACCCTTTACGATTACCTGGGAGCCGATACCATTTCGCGCATCGGTGCTGCGAAAGGGGTGCAGGCAGATACAGTCCGGTTCCAGCCCGACTTAAGCCACTCTGCCACCAAAGCCATCATGTATGCACTTGTTTTACCTGGACTGGGCCAGGGCTATAACAGAAAGTTTTACAAGATACCCATCGTTTGGGTAGCCATGGGGGGAGCGGGATATGCCATCAGCTATAATACCAGGAAGTACAAGGTCTATAGCAGCGAGTATGCGCTCAATCCCGACGATACCAATGAGCGCTACCTGAGGTACTGGAGGCGTAATATGGAGTTGAGCTACATTGCGATGATTGCCGTCTATGCCCTCCAGGTTGTGGATGCATACGTGGATGCCCAGCTCTTCAATTGGGATGTGAATGAGGATCTCTCCATGGGAATCTCTCCTTCACTTCAACCACTGATGGTTCCCGGGAGTTTAACCGGCCATGCTTATGGCCTGACATACAGTTTTAACCTTAGAAGATAATGATGGGAAAGATATATGGAGCGAAGTCCCTGTTAGCGGGGATGATATTTTTAGGTTTAAACACCGCTTTTATTAAAGGGCAGGATACATTGAATCAACCACTGTTTGACTCCATCCAGGAGCAGTTTTCCATGGAGGGTGAGATGGAGCTTCGTACGGGTGCCAACCTGGACAGCCTGGCAAATCTCTGGTATGTGAACCAGTCTCTGGAAAGTGCTGTGGATGTTTATAACGCAGAGGCCGACACACTGGTACCCGATTTTCCCGATTCTGTATACCTGGCCAGACTGGCAGAGATTCCTTCGGTTGTGGATCTGACTTACAACCGGATTGTCAGGAATTACATACAACTCTATACAATCAAAAGGCGCGAACAGGTGCGAAACATGCTGGGACTCTCCGAATATTATTTTCCAATTTTTGAGGAGATCTTCGATCTTTACGGAGTCCCTTACGAGATCAAATACCTCTCCGTGATTGAATCGGCCCTGAATCCAAGGGCAGTATCCAGGGCGGGAGCGGTAGGAGCATGGCAGTTCATGTACGGTACGGGGAAGAACTATGGTTTAACCATCAACTCGCTGGTGGATGAGCGAAAGGACCCTGTGGCAGCCACCCGGGCTGCGGCGCGCTTCCTGGTGGATCTGTACGGGATGTATGGGGACTGGACCCTGGCATTGGCAGCCTATAACTGCGGACCCGGTAATGTGAACAAGGCGATCCGGCGTTCGGGAGGCAGGCGCAGTTTCTGGGAGATCTATTACTACCTGCCCCGGGAGACCCGTGGATATGTTCCTGCATTCATTGCAGCCACCTACACCATGAATTATTACAAGGATCACCTGATTTCTTCTGCACCCCTCACGATGCCCAGGGCTGTGGATACGATCATGGTTTATGAACCGTTGCACCTTGAACAGGTGGCCGGGGTGCTGAATGTCCCGGTGACGATGCTCAGGGATATGAATCCGCAGTACAGGGCCGATATTGTACCGGGGACATCCAAACACCCTTACGCCATTAAGATTCCCATGGAGTTTACAGGCGCTTTTATCGATATGCAGGACAGTATTTTCGCTTTTAAAGATTCGGTATTCTTTGATCCGAGTAAAGATGTGGCTTCCCCCCAGCACTATTCGGCCAGCTACCGGGTCGATCTTCCGGAAGATAAGTATGATAAGCTGTATTATACGGTAAAATCGGGCGACAACGTGGGTTACATCGCCGACTGGTATGATGTCAGGGCATCTGATCTTCGATACTGGAACAACATCAGCCGGGACGTCATCCGGTCAGGTCAGAAACTGTTGATCTACAAGCCCAAAGGAAGTTCCGAAAAGTATGCTGAAGTGAATAATATGAGTTTTTCCCAAAGGCAGAAGTTTGCCGGAAGAGAGTCCTCTGCAGCTGTCACCGGCCAATCTTCTGCATCAATCGCCCCACAGGGAGCCTCCAAAGGAACGGTCTCCCAGATAGCCGTCGCCGGAACGGGTGATTACATTACCTACCGGGTGAAATCGGGCGATACCCTTTGGGAGATTGCAAAACAATACCCGGGTGTATCGGAAAGCGATATTGCCAGACTGAACAACATCACCAACTCCTCAAAAATTCAGCCCGGACAGGTCATCAGGATCAAACCTAATCGTTAATTCCCATTTGGAATTCCCGCAGTGAGAGCTATATTTGATATATGAAGCCACTGCGGACCTTCATTTTTTTTGTTTCAGTAGCATTGCTGCTGATACTCCTTGCCATTGTTTTTCCGCGCGAGGGGATCTCTGTTAACCCTGACATCCATCTTAAATTCATGAATCTTTCCGATTTGTCCCGATCCGTTCAGGACAAGGATGAGATGGTGAATGAGCTGGTAACGGCTTCCACGGTAACAGAGGATCCGGAGGAGGGTTTTGAACTGCCCCTCGTGGAATCGCCGGGGGAGGAATCTTTTGAAGGGGAGTCAGCAGGTGATCTCCCGGTGATTCACCCTGCCAATACCGACAGCCTGAGGAGATCGGTCTACCGGATCAGATTTGCAGAAGGGGGAGCCCATCTGCTTGATCCCTTCTTTTCGCAGTTGCAGGGGCTGCTTAAGGGTTCAGTGGCCCGGACCAGGATCATGCATTTCGGAGACTCTCAAATCGAGAATGACAGGATGACAGCATTGATCCGGTACCGCTTGCAGAAGCAGTTTGGAGGTTCAGGAACCGGACTGGTACCGGCTATTCCGATTTACGGGGGAAATATGGCTTTCAGACAGGAGCAGGAGGGTGATTGGCTCCGTTACACCTTTTATGGAAGCCGGGATTCGACAATTCATCATAATGTCTACGGGGTCATGGGGGCTTTTACTTCGGTTCCCTCGCCAAGAGGAGAGCAATGGCCCACCCTGCACTATATATTCAATACATCAAGGCGCAGCGGGACGATCGACAGGGTCAGGGTATTCATGCACTCCTATGTCAGGGAGGCATCCCTTCATTTCATTGTGAACGATACCATCACGGATTCCTTTCAGAATATTCCCGATGGCTTCAGCGTGGCCGATTACAGTCATCATTCCCCTATCAGGGAGCTCTCTCTGGCCATGAACCTTCCGCAGGGAGGACGCATTTACGGGATTTCTTTTGAATCTTTCCGGGGCCTTCAGATGGATAATATCGCCATGCGGGGCGGATCTGGACTGGTCTTTACCAAGATGAACCGGGAACAGCAGTTCAAGATGATGGAGTACCTTTCCCCCGGACTTATCATACTCCAGTATGGTGGAAACGTGGTTCCATTTATCAATGCGGCCCGGTACCAGCACTCGTTTAAACGGGAGCTCGATTTTATAAAAGAACTTTGCCCGGGAGTGCCTGTTATCGTGATCGGTCCATCCGACATGTCGATGAAGGTAAAGGGGGCTTTTGAGAGCTTCCCGGGCGTGGAACCGGTGAGGGATGCCCTGAAAAAGGCAACCCTGGATGCCGGTTTTGCCTTCTGGGACCTTTATGAGGCCATGGGCGGATACAATTCAATGCCCTCCTTCGCAAAAGCCGATCCGCCGCTTGCAAACAGTGACTACATCCACTTCTCGGCACTGGGGATTAACCTGGTGGCCGAGATGTTTTACAATGCCCTTATGCTTGAGTATAAAGAGTATCAATCCCAAAGAAGGTAATCTTGAGTCAGCCATTATACGACATATTCCTATTTAATCCGGAGAAACCGCTGATCTTTACCGGGCTCTTTTTCTGGGTCTTCTACGGGGTTGTGCTGCTGATCTATTCAGGCATTTACCGGCAACGGGCCTTGAGGAATATCTTTCTTTTCGTGGCCAGTCTCTTTTTTTACTGGAAAACCTCCGGATTATTCTTCCTGATCCTTCTCTTCTCCACCTTTTCCGACTACTACCTGGGGAACCTGATCTACCATGCCCGGAAAACCTCATTGAAAAAGTTCGGGGTGATCCTGAGCGTGGTTATTAACCTTTTCATGCTCTCCTACTTCAAGTACACCTACCTTTTCGTGGACACTTTAAACAAGCTTTTTAACCTGGATATGGAGGTCGTGAACCACATGGCGATCTGGTCGAACAACCTCACCGGAACCCACTTTGATGTGAGTATGATCCTGCTTCCGGTGGGCATCTCCTTCTATACCTTCCAGACCATTTCCTACACGGTGGATATCTACCGGGGCAAGGTCGATCCGGTAAGGCATCTCCTCGATTTCGGCTTCTATGTCTCCTTTTTTCCCCAGCTGGTGGCCGGTCCCATTGTAAGGGCTTCGGAGTTCATCCCCCAGCTTTACAAGCGCTACAGCCTCTCCATGGAGGAGTTCGGCTTTGCCCTTTTCCTGATTCTCAAAGGGCTCTTCAAGAAGATGTTCATAGGCGACTATATCGCCCTCAATTTCGTCGACCGGGTGTTTTCCAATCCCACGGGCTTCTCCGGATTTGAAAACCTGGCGGCACTGTTCGGATACTCATTGCAGGTCTATGTTGATTTTTCGGGATATACCGATATTGCCATCGGGGTGTCGCTGCTGCTTGGTTTCAGGCTTCCTAGAAATTTCAATTCACCCTATAAGGCCACCAATGTGGGCAATTTTTGGAAACGGTGGCATATCTCACTCTCCACGTGGCTTCGCGACTACCTTTACATCCCCCTGGGCGGGAACAAAAGGGGAAGGATCATGACCGATGTAAACCTTATGATCACCATGCTTCTGGGGGGATTGTGGCACGGTGCCAGCTGGCAGTTTGTGGTTTGGGGCGGATTGAACGGAATCGGACTTGTGGTGTACAAACTGTGGCGGAAGGTGAGTCCGTACGAGAAAAGCAAACACTGGGCTGCAAGACTCTGGAAGATTGCCAACACCTTTATTTTTATCACCTTCACCCGCATATGGTTTCGTTCCGAATCCATGGAGAAAGCCAATCAGCTGATCGGACAGGTTATCCACCATTTTAATGCAGCCATTATCCCCGATGTACTTTGGAGCTTTCGCATTGTCTTTTCAGTAATGGCTCTGGGCTACTTCACCCATTGGGTTCCCGAACAATGGAAGATGAACCTTCTCAACCGGTTCATCCGGACGCCCCTGTGGGCGAAGGCGATCATCACCATGGTGATTATTTTTGTAATCTACCAGTCGTGGTCGGCCGGTCTCCAACCCTTTATCTATTTCCAGTTCTAATTACTATTTTTATCCTGATTCCGCTACTGACACAAACAATAATCACATTGCGAATAGAGATCCGTCAAAAATTACCGGGCATGGCACTATTGTTCATCTTTGTGGCCATGCTGACTACAATGGTGATCAATCACCGCTGGTCGGGCTCCAAACCCGGGGAAGGAAGAGTGATAGAATGGGATGTAATATCCTATTACAGTTATCTGCCGGCCACCTTCATCTATGGGGATGTAACCCTGGGTTTTCTCGATGATAAGGATTTTATGTATTATACTAAATTCTGGCCGGTTCAGCTGGAGAATGGAAACCGGTTGATCCTTACTACCATGGGCCTATCCATCCTGTACAGCCCCTTCTTTTTGATGGCGCACTGGATTGCACCACTGGTGGGGAATACCCAGGATGGTTTTAACCCGACCTATCAGCTGTTCCTGATGCTGTCCAGCCTTTTTTGGGTCATGATGGGTTTGTGGGTACTACGGCGAATCCTTCTGAGGTATTTTACCCCTGCAGCCACAGCAATCACCCTGGTTTTGATTGGACTGGGGACAAACCTTTTTTTCTATACCGTTCATGAAGGGCCCATGTCGCATGGATATAATTTCGCTTTTATCACCTTTTTTCTAAGCCTTGTAATTCGTTGGTATGAAGCTCCGACCTATCGTAAATCGCTACTGTTGGGCCTTGTCTATGGTATGATCGTGCTGATCAGGCCCTCCAACATCCTGGTGGGGATGCTCCTTGCAGTATGGGGGATCTCAACCCTGGAGGATTTAAAAAGACGCCCGCGATTCCTGTTTCAACATTACGGACATATTCTGGTCATGTTGTTCATGTTCCTGATTCCCTGGATCCCTCAGATGATTTACTGGAGAGCTGTAACAGGCCATTTCATATTTAACTCATACAGTTCTTCGGGCAGCAATTTCTATTTTGATTCCCCACACATTTTCCATCTGCTGTTCAGTTTCCGGAAGGGATGGTATCTTTATACCCCGGTGATGCTTGTGGCAACCTTCGGGCTCTTTTTCCTGGGAAGAAAATGCAGCGCAGCCCGCTGGAGTGTTACTTTCTATCTGCTGTTTCAGATTTATCTTCTGGCCAGCTGGTGGTCGTGGTGGAACGGAGGAAGCTTTGGACTCAGGTCGTTTGTGGACTTATATGGCGTAATGGCTTTACCTCTGGCGGCAATCGTTGAGGTTTCCATGGAGCGGCGAAAAGTCCTGGCATGGACCACGGGGGCATTCCTGCTTTTCCTTCTATTTGTAAACCAGGTTCAAACCATGCAATATCAGAAGGGATTCATTCATCACACCGGTATGACCCGCCTGGCCTATAAGCTGAATTTTCTTAGTTTCAAAGATGATTTCCGGTATTGGAAAATGCTCTCGCTCCCGGATGCCACCCTGGCACGTTTGGGAATTTATTATGACTACTATACTGGTGATGATCATACAACATTGAAATCAATGGCTATGGAAGAGGGACTGGCCCTTGTTCAGACTCAAATAGAATCCGACAGGATGCTCATGAAAGAGATCCGCAAACATGCCCGGCGATCGGATATTGAAGTGGATGAAGCCCTTGAGATGGTGGTCCGGCGGGTGTATGAGCAAAAGACAGGTTCCTGATTATTCACCGCGCATCTGCCTGATCTCCCTGGGCCGGTAAAGTTCTTTCAGCCTCAGAAGGTAGACAAGTCCACCGATTAAAAGGGAACCCAGGTAAGTAACCATGAAATAGCTGGTGGATACCGAGATTGCAATCTCCTTGGGGTACTCACGAAGCTTCCAGATCTCTGTAAACACCAGTTCCCTGGTTCCGAAACCGGCAATGGTGATGGGAATGAAGGATAGAATATTGGAAATTGAGATGGCTCCAATGCCCTCCATAAAATCAATGGGGTAAGGAGAGCCGGCGGAAAACAGGACCGGGATACCCGCCAGCATCAGGAAGCTTAAAAGGGTGAGGACCAGGGCCCTGGTAATGCTGTTGAACCTTTTGCTTTTCCACATGATATAGATTTCGTTTGCTTTCTCCTTTAAACGGCTGAACCTTTGCAATGCGAAAAGCAGAGGTATGAATATGGCCCCTGGCAGCACGATTACAAGCATGGAAACAATAAAGAGAGCAGCCATCAGAAGCAGTACGATGATACTGGCCCCGGCGTAAAAAACTGTCATTGATAGGGAAGCAAAAAGACTCAGCACCAGCACATCCCATATCCGGTCCAATAACACAGAGGATGTGGCCATGGCTGTGTTGACATTATATTTTCTTTTCAGGAAGTAGATCTTGGCAAACTCCCCCAATCGGCCAGGTGTGATTACACTCAGGAATCCGGCTGAAAGATAAAACACAATGGCAGTTTTCAAGGGTATCTGAATGCCAAAGGAACGGTTCAGGAGTTGCCATCTCCAGGATTTCATGATATAAACCCCGGCCAGAATCGTAAGGCCCGCGATGTACTTCCAGACAGGAAAGGAGGCCAGCTCTTTCAGGAAATCATTCCATCGCAGATCCCTGACCACAAACCACAGCAGGATGAAGCCTGCCATATGAAGTAAAACGAATAGTCCCTTCCGGATGCTTTTTTTCATGGATTCAGCGATTCTCTTTTGATGTGATGGGTTGATCTTTTCCAGGTGGTTCGTGTCCGTTCAAATATTTTTCCAATAAAAGTTGGAGAGAACTGTTCCACGGTCCACCTGGCCAGCCTGGTACCTAGCAAAATGAAGAGGGTGCTGATGATCACCTCCATAAAGATGCGCTTAGGTGAAAAGCCCCTGATTTGATAACCCCAGTCGGGGACACCCTTCCCTGCGAGTTTCCGGAACCGGAGCCTGATAAAAGCTCCTCTTTTTTTAAAATCATAACCGTGCGAGTGCATCTCAATGCTCTGGGTCTCTGAAAGGGGAGTCAGATGAAGCCACCCGGCTTGCTCCATCTCCTCCAACAGGGCTTGTCCCATTTCTGACCGGCCCATCACCATTGAAAAACCCTTCCCCCGCTCCTCATATACCGGGGCCCATGCATCGCCTGATGAAATATCGGTGAATTCATTGGAGAAATCTGTGCAAAAGAGGCTGTTTTTCACGATGTGAAAGGGGATGAGGTAGTTGGCATGGAATTTCTTTAACTCAATCACCCTTCCCGACTGCATTTCAACCCTCATATTCCCGGGCCACTCCCCATGCCGGAAGTGAAGTTCCTTAATCCGGGTAAAGTCTTTCTCGCCGTGAGATCTCAGAAAGCTCTTTATGGATGAAAAATAGAGAGTATTCCCGTAAAAGGGCCCGAAAATGTATTTTATGGCAGACACGGCCGGATCACCTGCCTTTTGGAGCTTACGGATGGACTGTACCTGTCCGGGCAGGCCCACATAGGCCAGTGTTCCCTTAAAGGAGGCTATCTGGTCAAGGATTTCATTTACCGAAGTGAGGATGTATTTGCTCTGGGAAGCCTCCAGTATCTCCTCCCGGGTGGTGGCGATAACGGACTGGGTGAGCCAGGGCTTCTCCCTTGACATGCGGGTGACCACTGCTCCATCGATTCGTTTTTTCTCCAGAAGGTAGATCAGCAGTGTGGAGATCACTCCTCCGCTTGCTCCCTTGCTCCTGAGTTCCGGATCAGATGCATAACCGATGCTGATGGAGTGATAGGGTCCTGTAAAAATATGAAAATGAGGTGAATCCGGATAAATGGTGCTGCGTTGTCCCGGGAAATCAAAGTGTTTGCCTGAACAGGCATTCAGAATTCTTTCATAGGCTGCACCCTCCAGTTCACCTGCTATTTCAGGCAGGTACCTGCCCTCCCGGTCCGAAAAGCGAATGGCACCACCCGAAAGGCCCACACAGGTCCCGCAGCGGTTGCACAGCTCCGATCGCATTATCTCTTCGAGCGCCTGTTTATTGTTTTTTACAGACATACACCTGGCGGATACCCAGTTCGGAAATCCATGTTTTTTGAAACCGGTTTATGATTCTCTCTCCCCAAACCTTCAGCCATGCTGGACCCACAGGGATCAGCACAGTCCCCCGGTGGTAGTAAAGCATCCAGCCTGTAAGTTCAAACAACTTTTTCACCCTTGCGGAAGGAGGGAAACGGTGCGGCCCCTCTCCATGGCCCCCGAACAGTGCCGTATAGACCCGGTAGGGGATCTCGCTGGTGGCAGGGGGACAAGTCAGCACCAGTATGGCGCCGGGGGTCGATATACGGTGCAACTCCCCGAGGAACCTGAGGGGCTCCGCCACATGTTCCAGGGTTTCCAGTGAGAGGACCCGGTCGAATTCCCCCTCTTCAAATGGGAGGGTGGAGTAGCTGTCTATTTTCTTCTGGGTAATCAGGGGCGTAAACTTCTTTGCCTCTTCCATCAGGCCGGCCGAGATTTCCGCATTGATCACCCTGCAGGATGGCTCAGATTTTAGGATATGCCGGGTAGCCTCTCCGTCACGGCTGGAAATATTCAATACCTTCATTCCCTTTTCGAGGCTGAGATGTTTCACTGAGGCAAAGAATCGCTGGTCGTGGGTCTGCTTTACCCGGTTATTCTCCTGCACATAAATGGATGCCACCCGGTCCCAGTGTGCCTCCACATCCCGGTCACTCCAACTGTTGTGAGGAATCGTCCTGCCCATTTTACAGTTTCCTGCGATTCAGAATGGAAATTTGATCCGCAACCAGTCCAATGAAGAACAGAAACATTCCCAGCATGGTAAGGACCACTGCCCCATTGGAGAAACGGTCGAAGAAAAGGTAACCTGCTATTCCAAATCCCAGTCCCAGCAAGAAAGAGATGACGCTGGCGGGGAAAAACACCTTCAGGGGGTTAAAAAGCATGATGATCCTGAAAAGAAGGAGGATGGTTTTGGAACCATCCTTAACCATTTTCACATTGCTTTTTCGTCCGATCCGTTCACTCACTTCAATGGGGAATGTGTCAATGTTGTATCCCTCTTTCAGGTAGGCCAGTGTGGAGGTGGTCGAGAACGAGAAACCATTGGGCATCAGGTGGAGCATGCCAGAGATGGTCTCCCTGTGAAATCCTCTGAAACCCGAGTTATAATCGGGTAGTTTTTGCTCTACCAGGTACTCACCGATGCGTTTAATAAGGCGCTTTCCCGCTTTTCTCCTTTTAACCTGGAAGGAGGTATGACTGCGTTCGCCTATGACCATGTCGGCATTTTCAAGCCTGGTTTCAATCTCGTGAATGTATTTGGGATCATGCTGTCCGTCGCTGTCCATTAAGATCACATAATCTCCGGTTGCCTTGCGAATCCCGGTTTTAAGCGATGCTCCATAGCCTTTGTTTGAATGGTGCCGGTAGAGCCTGACAGGAAACCCGCCTGCGATTTCAGAAGTTCTGTCCAGAGATCCGTCATCCACAACAATGATTTCGTATTTCTCATGAAGTTTCAGCTCAAGCATCTTTTGCAGGGTGGTGCCAATGGCCTCCTCTTCATTATATGCAGGAAGGATGATCGAAACGGATGGTTCTGCCATGTTTTATCATTGTTTTCTCAAAGCAACAACAAACCTACTTAAAATATTTTAAGTAGGTTTGTATCTTTTCAAAGTGCTTGATATAAATGAAGTATTTTAAGGCAACCGGTCTCTGGCCGGTCTCACTTTTTTTGCTGATTCTGGCAGGGATTGCCATCCTCTTTAACTTCCACCATATCCTTTTCCTGAGGCCGCTGGGAATTCATCAGTGGCGGAGTTGTGTCAGTGCCGCATTTCCGGTAAACCTGGCCTATGGAGGAAGCTTTTTTGCCACCCAGACCAATGCCCTGCTGGCCGATCATTACACCTCCGATATCACAGTGGTGGAATTCCCCCTGATCTATTTTATAATCTCCATATTTTACAGGCTTTTTGGAGTAGATGAGGCCTGGTTCAGGGGATTCCAGATTGCAATTGGTTTTATGGGGCTTGTATACCTATTCAAGGCAAGCTATTTTTTTACACGCAACTGGGTTTATGCGGCGTTTATTCCCCTTGTGATATTCACCTCTCCGGTATATGCCTTCTACCTGAGCGGTTTTATTCCCGATGCTGTGGCGCTTTCCCTCACTTTTGGGGGCTTTTACTATTTTCTGAGCTATTCACAAAAAAGGCGCAAGGGGAGCTGGCTGCTCTCGATGTTCTTTTTCCTTTTGGCAGGACTCACTAAAACTTCCTCCCTGTTACCCTATTTCGGCCTTGCAGGAGTGGCCCTGCTTGAGCTGATAAACCGAAAATATGAGGGTGAACCGGAATCCCTCTTTCATCTTCGAACCGGAACCATCCTGACTTTCGTGGGAGTCCTGATCCTGATCGCAGGCTGGTACCTTTATGCCGGTCTTTATTCCAGCGCTCACCAGGGAAGCGTATCGGCAGTGGAGATAAGGCCCATCTGGGAACTGGACAGGGAGACCATCCGGGAGACTCTAAAGAGTATGGGGTATTGGTACAGCCATGGTCATTACCATGCCAGGTGGTTTCTCATCCTGACAGGTATGATTTTCCTGGGTAACCTTTTCTTTCCGGGAAAAGCCAATAAATTTCTCTACCGGTTCAGCATTCTGACCTTCCTGGGAGCGGTGGCATTTACCCTCCTTTTTTTCAGGTCCATGAGAAACCATGATTACTACCTGATCAACAATTTTTTCATCTTTATCCCCATCTACCTGACTTTTTTCTCGATTCTGGCGAACCGGTTTCCACACCTGTATGCCTCCTGCTGGACCAGGCTCCCGCTACTTATAATGGCCGTACTCCTGGTCATCAATTGCAGCAACGTAATGAAATTCAGGTACAGTGAAGGTGACCTGCACTACAATGGGTCGGTGGAGGTCCTTAAGATGTATGATATCGAGGAGTACCTCGATGAGCTGGGAGTGGATCGTTCAAAACGGGTTCATTGCACACCCGACAGAAGCATCAATATCTCCCTTTACCTTTGTAACCGGAAGGGATTGACCGATTTTATGCGCCTGAAGCATCTGTCGATGGAACAGCGGATCCCGCTCCTGAAGGAGAGTGGGATCGAGTATGTGATTCTGGGTTCCAGGGAAGCCTTTAAGGATGAAAACATCGATGAGCTGCTTGGTGAAAAGATCGGGCAGATCGGGAATACGGAGATTTTCAGAATAGATAAGGTTAAGTAATTCGATTTAAATGAGCTATTTTAGATCATCCCCCCTTCGGCCGGTTTTCCTTTTTTTATTGATTCTGACCGCCATTGCACTGCTCTATGATTTTCATCAAATCCTTTTTCTGAGACCGGTTGGAATGCACCAGTGGCGGAGTTGTATCAGTGCCGCCTTCCCGGTAAACCTGGCCTATGGAGGGAGCTTTTTCAGAACCCAAAGCAATTGCCTTCTGGCTGATCATTTTACCTCCGATATAACGGTGGTGGAATTCCCCCTGATCTATTATATCATCTCCATATTTTACAGGTTGTTTGGAGTACATGAGTTCTGGTTCAGGGGATTCCAGATTGCCATTGGTTTTATGGGGCTTGTATACCTCTTCAAGGCAAGCTATTTTTTTACACGCAATTGGGTTTACGCAGCGTTTATTCCTCTTGTGATGTTCACCTCCCCGGTATATGCTTTTTACGTGAGTGGCTTTATTCCTGATGTAGTTGCTCTTTCACTGACCTTTGGAGGATTTTACTATTTTCTATGCTATTCGGAGAACAGGCACACGCGGACCTGGCTGCTCTCGATGTTCTTTTTCCTTTTGGCAGGACTTACAAAAACTTCCTCACTCCTGCCTTTTTTTGGTCTTGCAGGAGTTGCATTGCTTGAACTCCTGAATCGAAGGCGGGAGGGAAATTCAGGGTCATTCATTCATTTAAGCGCCTTAACAGTACTTTCTTACCTTGGAGTTCTTTTATTGATAACGGGGTGGTACTTTTATGCGAAAACCTATTCTGATCTTCACGGAGGGAGTGTTTCAAAGGTTCAGATCAGACCGATCTGGGATTTGGACAGGGAGACCATCCGGCTCACCCTTGAGAGCATGAAAATGTGGTTTGGGATGAGCCATTATCATGCCAGGTGGTTCCTTTACCTGAGTGCTTCGGTTTTCCTGTTCAACCTTTTTTTTCCTGGAAAAGCCAATAAATTTCTCTACCGCCTCTCCATACTGATCTTCCTTGGTGCATTGGGTTTCACCTTGTTGTTTTTCCTTGATATGAGAAACCATGACTACTACCAGGCAAACAACTTTTTTATCTTTATTCCTGTCTACCTGACCTTCTTTTCAATCCTGGAGAAACTCTATCCGCGTCTGCTTGGCTCTGTTTGGTCGAAGGTCGTATTACTGGTTTTGGTGCTGTTCCTCATTGCAAATTGCAATAAAGTGATGAAGTTCAGGTACAGCGAAAGGGATTATGCCTACATCGGGTCTTCCAGGGCCCTTGCAATGTATGACATTGAGGAGTACCTTGATGACCTGGGAGTGGATCGTTCAAAACGGGTTCATTGCACACCAGACCCAAGCATCAATATATCCCTTTACCTTTGTAACCGGAAGGGGCTGACTGATTATGGCCCACTGGACCATTTATCCATGGAGGAGCGGATTCCGCTTATGAAGGAAACAGGCATTGAGTATGTGATTCTGGGTTCCAGGGAGGCCTTCAAAAATGAAAACATCGAATCGGTTCTGGGGGAAAAAATCGGGCAGATCGGGAATACGGAGATTTTCAGAATAGATAAGGTTAAGTGATTCCAAAAAAAAGTATGTAAATGAACAGCAAATCCCAGAAGATTCCGAAGGATGAGAAGTACCTGGTCCCGGTTATTCTTCTTTGTGTAATCATCGCATATACAATCCTTGTATTTTTATCGGATGGAACCCATGGTGGTGCCGATGACATAGGACATTACCGGCGCTCAAGGTATGCCTTCCGCTTTCCCGAATTCTTTCTTTATCACTGGGGCAAACCTTTTTTTACAGCGGTCACCTCTCCTTTTGCCCAATTTGGCTTTAACGGGATCAGGATTTTTAATGTGCTTTGCGGTACAGCAACGGCATATTTCACCTACAGGACTGCCAGATTACTAAAGCTTTCAACCCCTGTGCTTGGAATCTTCCTCCTGCTTTCATCACCCCTTGTACACTGTACTGATGTTGAGTGGCATGACCGAAATACTGGCCAGCCTTGTTCTGGTTCTTACAATCTTTTTGTTTTTTAAACAAAAGTACATCTGGTCTGCCCTCTTACTCTCCTTCATGCCTTTCATCAGAACTGAGGCCATCAGCATCCTGCCACTTTTCATGATCGCCTATGCCTGGCAAAAACAGTGGAAAGCTATACCCTTTCTGTTTTTTGGATTTGTTTTTTACAGCATCGTGGGAAGTTTTTACTACGACGATTTATTTTGGGTAATTCACAATATGCCTTATACAGGGGGAGCAAAGGATATCTATGGCAGTGGTGAATTGTTGCACTATGTGAAGGCATCGAAGTACATCTTTGGAATTCCAACAGTGGTTCTGGCATCCCTCGGCCTGATTGCCTGGGCCCTGAGGCCCCTGTCCAAATTGGAGGAGACTGGGGAAGGGATTCGAAATAAATGGCTGATGGAAATGCTTGTGGTCTATATGCCACTGATGGTCTACCTCTCTGCCCACAGTTATATCTGGTGGAAAGGTATGGGCAATTCAGTGGGAATGATCAGGGTGATTATTGCAGTTCTTCCCTCCGCAGTACTGCTTGCCATGCTGGGTTGGAGCAGGTTGCTGGAAATCATTCCCGTTTCTAAAATCTATAAGAGCGGCATCACTGCTGTACTCAGCATATTTCTGCTTATCATTCCCTTTAAAGTCTATACAATCCCGGTGCCCTTGGTAGGTACCCAGAGGGTGGTGAAAGCGGCCTCTGACTGGTATATGGATTCGGAGTATGCCGGAACCCGGTTTTATTATTATGACCCCTTCTTCACCCATTTCATGAGGATGGACCCTTACGACGATGGCTTATCTCACCAGTTTGTGCATAACCGGGAGCATCCTGAAGAGAGAATCGAGGAGGGGGAGATTGTGATCTGGGATGCCCATTTCAGTCCCAACGAAGGTAGATTGCCACTGGAGAGGCTGATGGACAATCAGTACTTCAGGCTCATTCACCTGACAAGGGACAAAGAACCCTTTACTGTGCTGGGTGGTTACCTCTATGAAATTTACTTCTTTCAGCGCATTGGCTCTGACGATGGCGAGGACAATCATGACCTCTACCGGGTGATGCTGGATGAAATTCTGAACCCCGATTGAGGTAAATTGGATATATAAACTATTTTTGTCGAGATGCCTGAAAATTCCCCATCGAGCCGTTCTCTGTTATTTCTCAGGATTACCATTCTGTTTATTGCACTTTTTTACCTCGGAGTGGATATTGCGGATCACAACTGGACCCGGAATAAACCCAATGAACGGGGCGTCATTCATTGGGATGTAATTTCTTACTATGCTTACCTGCCCGCAACAATTATCTATGGAGATGTGACCCTGGGCTTTTTGGACAATCCACCTGAGGGTTTTGTCAATGACGATAAATTCTGGTTTTATGAAATGGAAACAGGGAAGCGGCTGATTGTAACTTCCATGGGAATGTCCTTCATGTATGCTCCGGGATTTTTCATAGCCCACACCCTGGCCCCCCTGTTCGGCCAGGCGAGGGATGGCTACAGTTCCATCTACCAGTTATTCCTGGTAATCATTATGTTGATGTATGTGATCATCGGGTTTGTGATCCTGAAGAACCTTCTGTTAAGATACTTCAGTGCCAGGGTAACCATTTGGACACTGCTGGCTACTGCCCTGGGAACAAATCTGTTTTATTACACAACCCATGAAGCAGCCATGTCCCATGCGGGCAGCTTTTTCCTGATGATCCTTTTCCTGTGGCTGGTCGACCGGTGGTATGACAGGCAAACCCTTTTAAACACCTTGCTCACAGGGGCGCTGCTTGGCTTTATTGCCCTGGTCCGTCCCACAAACATCCTGGTTGTGTTCATCCTGTTTCTTTACAGGGTGAAGTCCCTGAATGAATTCAGGCAAAGGATACTCTTTTTTGTAAAAAAGTTTTACCTGGTTCTGATCATGGTTGCCGGTTTTATCATGGTCTGGATACCCCAGATTCTTTACTGGCATGCGGTGACCGGACAATACCTTTTCTACAGTTATGGTCCGCACGGCGGTGATTTTTTTTGGGGCCGGCCGCATATTCTGGAGTCCCTCTTCAGTTACAAGAAGGGCTGGTTTATATATGCGCCAATGATGGGTTTTGCTATGGCGGGCCTTGTTATCCTTCGAAAAAGGATCACTGATTTATTCTGGCCCCTGGTGGTTTGGGTGGTGGTCATGATTTACGTTCAAAGTTCCTGGTGGTGCTGGTGGTTTGGGGGTAGTTTTGGCCAGAGGGCATATGTGGAACTCGGCGGCCTTCTTGCATTTCCGATGGCTGCATTTTTCGAGCTTGTTTTAAAGAGCCCCGGGAAATGGTTGCGGAGAGGAGTGATGAGCCTTGTTGTATGCCTTGTTTTACTTCAACAGGTTCAGAGTTATCAGTCCAAAAAAGGCCTTATCCATCACGACGGAATGAGCAGAGAGGCCTATTGGAATAATTTCCTTAAGTTATATAACCACCCCGAATTCTATAATTCCCTGACAATTCCGGACTATGACCTGGCACGAAAGGGGATCTATGTGTATTATGTGTATGGTGACAATACTGAGGATCTTCAGGAGATGGGAGAAGAGAGGGGCAGAGAGGTGCTGATTGCAAAAATGGCGGGTGACAGGAAGCTGCTTGGTGAAGTGAGGGCATATGCCAGACGTTCCGGAAAAACTTTGGATGAGGCGGTTCAGGAGGTAGCTGCAAAAATGTATCAAAACATGCTCCTGTTATAATGAATCATGGTGATGAAAAGACTGCTCATTATAATCCCGGCATATAACGAAGCAGATTCTATTGAGAATTTGCTGGATGAAATTGAAGCGGTTGGGTTCCCCCTGCATGCTGATGCGATTGTAATTAACGATGGCTCAACAGATCATACCTCTTCAATCTTAAAAAGAAAGAATGTGCCACACATAAACTTACCGGTAAATTTAGGCATAGGAGGGGCCGTTGAGACGGGTTTTAAGTATGCGCTTTTAAACAATTATGATTATGCCGTTCAGGTTGACGGTGATGGCCAGCATCAGCCTGCTGAAATTCTGAAACTGTACGATGCAATGATAGGTTCATCTTCCGATATCATTATTGGCTCCCGTTTCATTAAGAATGATGGTTTTCAATCGTCCACTGCCCGAAGGATAGGTATTCGGATTTTCAAAAGGCTTATAAAATCATTATGCGGTATAAATATCTCTGATGCTACTTCTGGTTTTAGATTATACAACAGGAAATCCATAGAATTTTTAGCAGATAAATATCCTGATGAGTACCCTGAACCGGAATCGATCGTTATTTTACATTTAAATGGTTTTAATATATCTGAAGTTTCCGTTTCGATGAGAGAACGTAAAAAGGGCAAATCCTCCATTCGAACGCTTTCGGGTTTATATTACATGATGAAGGTTAGCTTATCCATCATTTTTTCTTTTCTAAAATATAAATACAGATAATATGACAGAAAACTTATTGCCGGAAATAAGAATACAATTGCTGGGTATTATAACAGGTGTGTTTTTTATCCTGCTTGTAAGCAGGTTAATCATAACAGGAAAATTAAGAGAGGAATATGCAATTATCTGGGTGATCTTTTCATTCCTGATCTTTTTCTTTTCAATATGGAGAAACGGTATTGATGCATTGGGAAAGTTATTAGGTGTGTATGATCCACCCAATTTGATAATTACAATAGCCATTATATGTATCCTTCTCTATCTGCTGCACCTGTCGATTGTAGTTTCCAAACAAAAAAAGCAAATAAAGAACCTGAGTCAGGAATTTGGGATTTTAAAACAGAAATGGATGGATGCTGAAGGTGCAGAGATCCGGCCTGAGCAGAAATATTAATTATATTTGGCCCTCATTTTCCTATATCAATGAAGCAAACCCTTTCAGTGATCATTCCTGCTTTCAATGAAGAAAAGACCATTCATTTGATTCTTGACCAGGTTCTGAACCTTCAAATTGAAGAAATAGAAATAAAGGTAGTTGTGGTAAATGACTGCTCCACGGATGGTACAAAAGCAGCGATTGAGGATTATATCTCAGACCACAGGAGTAGCCTGTTAAGCCTTTTCAATCAGACGGAGAACATGGGTAAGGGCGCTGCAATTCGCAGGGGGATTGAAGAGGCCACCGGAGATTTCCTGGTCATCCAGGACGCTGACCTGGAATATGATCCCAGGGAATTTAAGGACCTGCTTAAACCGCTTTTAAGCAATAAGGCTGATGTAGTTTACGGCTCCAGATTTATGGGTTCCAATCCACACCGGATCCTCTTCTTCTGGCATTCCATTGGAAATAAAATGCTCACATTCACTTCAAATATGTTCAACAATCTGAACCTCACTGACATGGAGACCTGTTACAAGATGTTCAGATCAGAAATCATTAAGAAAATATACCTGCAGGAGAATCGCTTTGGTTTTGAGCCTGAAGTGACTGCTAAAATTTCCAGGATACCCAATATCCGGATTTATGAAGTGGGAATTTCCTATTATGGCAGAACCTACAGTGAGGGCAAGAAAATAAACTGGAAAGATGGATTCAGGGCCATCTATTGTATTTTCAAATACGGTATGTTTCGCAAAAGGATTTATAAATGATCCGATTCATCAAGAAGTATTTTGTCTTTATCATTTTATCAGGGTTGGTTGTGGCCTATTCAATCCTGGTATTTCTTTCGGAAGGGACCATTGGAGGTGCCGATGATATCACCCATTATCGCTTTTCACGGTATGCGTTTCAGAATCCATATTTTTTTCTGCACCATTGGGGGAAACCATTTTTTACAGCAATCAGCTCACCTTTCGCCCAGTTTGGCTATAACGGGATACGAATCTTCAATGTGCTGGCAGGTACAGCAGCTGCATACTTCACATACAGGACGGCTAAGATGATAAGGGTTAATTACCCTGTTGTGGCAATTTTCATGCTTATCTCCTCTCCACTTTATACAGTGTTGATGCTGAGTGGTATGACTGAAATTCTTTTCAGCCTGGTTTTCATCCTGACCATATTCCTGTTCTACAGAAAACAATATATATGGTCAGCAGTCATCCTCTCCTTCCTCCCTTTTGTCAGGACCGAAGGAGTGGTGATTCTGCCCCTGTTTTTCCTTGCCTTTGCCTGGCAAAAACAGTGGAAAGCGATCCCGTTTTTGCTGTTTGGTTTTGTCTTTTACAGTATTGCCGGTAGTTTTTATTTCAAGGATATCCTTTGGGTAATCCATGAAATGCCTTACAAGGGAAATGCCAGGGAGATTTATGGAAGTGGAGAGCTTTTGCACTATGTAAAGGAATCAAAATATACATTCGGACTGCCACTGGCGGTGATGCTTCTTGCAGGAGTGCTGGTCTGGCTCGTGGACCCTTTCCTGAAAGAGAAAAAGGAGCGGAAAGCATGGATGATGGAAATGCTCATCATTTACATGCCTTTTTTCCTCTATTTTGCAGCGCACAGCTATGTATGGTGGAAGGGAGCGGGTAATTCCATTGGAATGATAAGGGTTATCGCAGCCATCGTACCGGCGGCTGCTCTTTTGGGAGCGAATGCCTGGGGCAGGCTGATGGAGTGGACTCCAATGCAGAAGGTATGGAAGGAGGCGCTTACCGTCGTGCTTTGCATTTTTTTGGTCACAGTACCTCATCGTGTTTATGACATCCCTGTGGGCCTGGTAGGAACGCAAAAATTGACCAAGGAAGCTTCTGAATGGCTAAAGGATTCAGAATATTTTGAGAACAGATTGATCTATTATGATCCTTTCTTCTGCTTTTTCATGGGTCTCAATCCTTTTGATGAGGAGCAGGTTCATGAATTTGTTTACGATCATGACCACCCGGAGTTCAAGATAGAGGAGGGGGAGATTGTGATCTGGGATGCCCACTTCAGTCCCAACGAGGGGAGATTGCCACTGGAGAACCTGATGGACAATCCATACTTCAGGCTCATTCACCTGACAAGGGACAAAGAACCCTTTAAAGTGCTGGGTGGTTACCTCTATGAAATCTACTTTTTTCAGCGCATCAGTCCCGACGACCGTGTGAACAATCATGTCATCTACCAGGAGATGCTCAATGAAATTCTAAACACTGAGCACTGATCTATTTCGAAATCGGTTGGGCGAAGCTGATCACATCTTTTCCGGTGATCTCCCTGTCGCACAGGATGATCAGTCGCTCCAGAACGTTTCGGAACTCCCTGATGTTGCCGGTCCAGGTGATCTTCTGAAGTTCTTTGATGGCATCATCGGTGATCTTTTTGGGCTGGGTGCCGTACTCCTCGCAGATGAGCGTGTTAAAGTGGTCGGCCAGCAGTGGGATATCCTCCAATCGCTCGTTGAGTGAAGGCACACGGATCAGGATGACACTCAGCCGGTGGTAGAGGTCCTCACGGAACCTGCTTTTTTCGATCTCCTCCTTCAGGTTTTTGTTGGTGGCAGCCACGATGCGAACGTTCACACTGATGTCTTTGTCACTACCCACCCGGCTAATCTTATTCTCCTGAAGGACCCGCAGCACCTTGGCCTGGGCCGAAAGACTCATATCCCCGATCTCATCAAGGAAAATGGTGCCGCCGTCTGCCTGCTCGAACTTCCCCCTTCGCTGTTTGATGGCAGAGGTAAAAGCACCCTTCTCGTGTCCGAATAACTCACTTTCGATCAGTTCGGAAGGTATTGCGGCACAGTTGACCTCGATGAGCGGGGCTGAGGCCCGGTGGCTTTTCTCATGCAGGGAGCGCGCCACCAGCTCTTTTCCTGTACCGTTTGATCCGGTGATCAACACCCGTGCATCGGTTGTGGCAACCTTTTCAATGATCTCCCTCACCTTTAGAATGGCCTCTGATTTCCCGATCATTTCATACCCTTTGGCCACTTTTTTCTTCAATACCCTGGTTTCGGTGATCAGGTTGGTTTTATCAAGGGCATTCCGGACGGTGATCAGCAGCCGGTTCAGATCAAGGGGTTTCTCAATAAAATCATAGGCTCCCTTCTTAATCGCCTCCACGGCATTGTCCACACTTCCGTGACCGGAAATCATGATCACCTGGGCCTCACCCTGCTCTTCAAAGAGCTTATCCAGCACCTCCAGACCGTCCATCTCGGGCATCTTAATGTCGCAGAGGACAATGTCGTAGTTTGCTTTTTTATACTTCTCCAATCCTTCGATACCATTTTCAGCCAGATCGACCGTAAACTTCTCATACTCCAGTATCTCCTTCAGGGTATTCCGGATGCTCCTTTCGTCGTCTATTACAAGAATATTTGCCATGTTATGCTCTTTTTATCAGGAACAGGTGATCGGCTCAAAGACCTACCAGCTCGGCGATGACCCCCTCCTTGAGGGCAAAATCAGATTGAACCAGATGCTGGAGGTTACATTCACGTAACACAAAACTAACAAAAATCACTGCGGGCACAATCATATCCACCCTGACCGGCTCCATCCCCGGCATATTCATGCGTTCTGAATGGGTGGAGCGTATCAGTTGATGGTGGATCCGCCTGAAATCAGACATGGGAAGGGGTCGGCTGTGACCCGTATCGGTAACCACTCCGGCACGCAATCTGATCATGGCATAAAAAGTATCAAAGGATCCTGATGCGCCTACGAGTGTACGTGGTTTCTCCTTTTTAACAGCTTCCAGCAAGGGTTCCAGCTCATGCCTGAAGTAGGCTTCAAGGGCATGAATCTCCTCGTGTGTGATGGGATCGGAAAGTTCAAAAAGTTCCAGGATACGTGCCATTCCCAGCTCAAAACTGTGCTTCCAGCTTATTCCCTGGTCATTGCAAATGATAAATTCATTGCTGCCTCCCCCGATGTCGAGGACCATCACTTTTTTCCGTGTCATGCGAAAAGCCTGCCTGACCCCCTTGTAAATCAGCACCGCCTCCCGGTCGCCCGGGATCACCCTGACCCTGAACCCGAACCGTTTTTCCACCTCATCCACAAACTGTTGTCCGTTCGTGGCATTTCGGATCGCTGAGGTAGCAAAGGCGCGTATCTCCTCCACCTCATATTTCCTGATGCTCTCCATGTGGTTGTGAATGGCTACATACCCCCGTTCGAATGCATCCGGGGTGATCCGGTTGATTTGAATCCCTCCACGACCCAGTTTTACAGGTTGCTTGCTGGTAAATATAATATTGAAACCACGATCCTTCCGCTCGGCGATGAGCAGGTTAAAGGTATTGGTTCCAAAGTCAAGAATGGCTATCATGTCTTATAGGTTAACCATTTCCATAACTCTCTGTATGTAATCTTTTTACCGTACATAAGGATGCCGGTTCGATAAACTTTTCCTGCAATCCAGGTCATCCCTACAAAGGCAGCAACCAGCAGTGATCCTGAAACAGCCACCTGCCACCAGGGTACCCCGAAGGGGATCCGCACCATCATCACAACAGGGGATGTGAAGGGAATCAGGCTGAACCAGAAGGGGAGCGGACCATCGGGATTATTGATGGCGCCGATCATCACATAGAGTCCCAGGATCAGGGGAAGGATCACAGGCAGGATCAGTTGCTGTGTATCGGTCTCATTGTCAACCATCGAACCCACGACGGCGAACATGGCCGCATACAGCAGGTAGCCGAATATAAAAAAGAATAGGAACGATCCCACCATGACCCCCAGGTTGATGTTTTTCAGTGAGGTGAAAATCTCCCTGGCTGCATCCATATCCTCACCTGTGAGCACAGAACCGTCAGCGGAAGTTGCCCCTTCACCTGCTCCCTCCCCGAACAGACCAGATCCCGTTACCTGTTCGGTAGGTGTCTGGTTGAGTTCCGGGAAAAATGCAGCCTTGAGACCGGCAATCAGTACTGCGGAGAAAACAATCCAGATGATAAACTGGGTCAGACCGGTGAGTCCCACCCCGATGATTTTGCCCATCATCAGCTGGAATGGTTTTACCGAGCTGATGATCACCTCGATGATCCTGCTCACCTTTTCTTCTATCACTCCGCGCATCACCTGTGAGCCGAAAAAGAAGATAAAGAAGAAGATCAGTAATCCGGCCATGTATCCCACACCCATCACCACTCCGGTGTGGGTCTCCCGGGTCTCCCCGTCTTTGGTCCATTTGATGTTGCGCAGGTTCAGGGTGGTCTTTACTTCCGCCAGGATCCTTTCGATATCGTGAATGTCATTGGCGGCCAGTTTCAGGTGTTCCAACTCGCCCTCCATGGATCGTTTGATATGTTCACTTACCTCAAGTGAGATCTGTTTGGTGGAGTAGATCAGTGACGATTCGGACGACATCAGGTTTTTGGGAATGAAAAGGATCGCGTAGTATCCGGATTGATCAAAGCCTGCTTTGAAGGTTTCCAGCGGAACCCCTTCAATAACCTGGAATTTGAGGTATTCGGCATCGGGGATTACACAGGTAGCTCCATCGGGTCCGTATTCGGTAAAGAGTTTAGATTCGTCCAGTACCACAACCCTTTTCTCCTCCTTGTCCTCCATGGTTGCAAAATACATGGGGATCAGCACATAGGCTGCAAAGATAAAGGGTCCGAGTACGGACATGATGATAAATGATTTCTTACGGATCCGGGTGGTGTACTCCCGGTGTATGATCAGTGAGGTCATGCTCATCCTGTCTGCCTGTTTTTGTTGGTTGCATCCTTCACCACCTGGATGAAGATATCATTCATATCGGGGAGGATTTCATAGAATGCTTTAACCTCTGTAACCTGCACCAGGTTTTTAAGAAGTTCATTGGATCCCCCGTCCCTGATGACCCGTATTACCGCCTCCTGGCCCCTCCCGTTCTCATCCATCTGCAACAGTTCGAATCCTGTTTCAAGTCCCCTGCTGAGCTTTTCCGGCTCTCCCTTAAAGAGTACCCTGTACTTGTTGGCCCGGTACTTCTCCCTGATATTGTTAATCTCCCCCTGAAGGACCACCTCCGACTGGTTGATCAGGGTAATATGACTGCATAGTTCCTCCACCGACGCCATGTTGTGTGTGGAAAAGATAATGGTTGCACCCTGCTGTTTCATCTGGAGGATCTCATTTTTCAGAAGGTTTACATTGATAGGGTCAAATCCGCTGAAAGGTTCGTCAAAAATCAGCAACCGGGGTTCGTGAAGCACGGTTATGATAAATTGTACTTTCTGTGCCATCCCTTTGGAAAGCTCTTCAACCTTCTTCTCCCACCAGCTGGCCATCTCGAATTTTTCGAACCATACCTTCAGCCTTTTAAGGGCTTCTTGCCGGCTTAACCCCTTTAACCGGGCAAGGTAGAGCGCCTGTTCTCCCACCTTCATTTTCTTATAAAGTCCTCTCTCCTCGGGGAGATATCCGATCAAAGGCCGGTGTTCATTTCCGATGGGCTTATCCCGGAACAGGATCGTGCCATGGTCGGGTGCGGTGATCTGGTTGATAATCCGCAACAGGGTGGTTTTCCCTGCCCCGTTTGGTCCCAGAAGTCCGTAAATACTCCCTTCGGGAACCTGCAGAGATACATTGTTCAGTGCCCTGTGACCACGGTAGTCCTTGACCACAGCATCGGCAGTAATAAGGTTAGCTCCGCTGAGCTCACTAAATTTGTTAGCTCCGCTGAGCTCACTAAATTTGTTAGCTCCGCTGAGCTCACTAAATTTGTTAGCTCCGCTGAGCTCACTCGCTCGGTTCATTCAAAAAGGTTTTTCATGCGATGGAAGAAGCCATTCTCCGACTTGTCGGGCCGTGGAGTAAAGCTATCGGAATGTTCCATTTTTTCAAATAGTTTCTTTTCCTCCTTATCCAGCGATTTGGGAATCCATACATTGATCTGCACAAGCAGGTCGCCGCGGCCATATCCGTTCACCTCCGGTACTCCTTTCCCCCTCAGGCGAAGGATCCTTCCAGGCTGGGTTCCCTGTTCAATCTTGATCTTGGCTTTACCCTCAACAGTGGGAATCTCAACCATTGCTCCCAGGGTTGCCTGGGGAATACTCAGGTAGAGGTTATAGATCAGGTCGCTACCGTCCCTTGTCAGATCAGGATGCTCCTCCTCATGGATAATCACAAGCAGGTCACCGTTTACCCCACCTCGACGTGCCGCATTGCCCTTGCCGCTCATTTTTACCTGCATACCTTCAGCAACACCAGCGGGAATGTTGATTTTGATCACTTCCTCCTCTTTCACAATTCCCTCACCGTAACAGGATTCACATTTCTGGCTGATTGTGCTACCCTCTCCGTGACAGGTGGGACATGGTGAGGCGGTCTGCATTTGCCCCAGGAAGGTGTTGGTTACCCGGGTTACCTGTCCGCTGCCGCGACAGGTGCCGCAGGTTTCCTTCGCGGTACCATCTTTTGCCCCCGTACCGCTGCATGATTTGCATGCAACATATTTTTTAACCTTGATCTTCTTCTCCACACCATTGGCAACCTCCTTCAGGTCGAGGGATACCTTCACCCTGAGGTTGGAACCCTTGGCAACCCCTCCTCCCCGGGAGGAGCCTCCAAATCCTCCAAATCCTCCAAATCCGCCGAATCCGCCGAAAATATCACCGAATTGTGAGAAGATATCCTCCATGGACATGCCTCCCCCCCGGAAACCGCCGCCGCCACCGTTCTCAAAAGCAGCATGACCGAACTGGTTGTACTTCTGTCGTTTTTGTTCGTCGGAAAGCACCTCGTAGGCCGCCGCCGCCTCCTTAAAACGCTCTTCAGCCTCCTTGTCCCCGGGATTCTTATCCGGATGGTTTTGAATCGCCTTTTGCCTATAGGCCTTCTTGATCTCCTCCTGCGTAGCGTTTTTTGAAACCCCAAGTATTTCGTAAAAATCTCTTTTTGCCATATGGTCCGGTTGTCCGCTGTTTTTACTCTCCAATCACTACTTTCGCGAATCGAAGCACCTTATCGTTCAGATAGTATCCCTTTTGAACCACATCAACGACTTTGCCCTTTAGTTTTTTTGAAGGAGCCGGGATCTTGGTGATCGCCTCATGCAGGTCGGTATTGAACTCCCTGCTTGTGATATCTATCTCTTTCACTCCCTGCTGGGCAAGGAACCCGCTGAATTTTCCTGAGATGAGGTTGATCCCCTCCTTCACTGCATCCATGTCACGGGCCTCCTTCACCATCCCAAGGGCGCGATCGAAATCATCGGCCACGGGCAATAAATCATTCAAAAGACTTAAGTTGGCACTCTTCTGCAGGTCGATTTTCTCCTTGAGGGTCCTTTTCCTGAAGTTGTCATACTCGGCTGACAACCGCAGGTAGCGATCCTGCAATTCTGCCAGTTTTTCCTCCAGGGTGGGCTCTTTTTTCTCCTCCTCAACCACGTTTTCCTGGTTCTCTTCAGATTCCTCCTCCAGGGAAGTTCCGTTCTGAGGCTCCTCCTGGTTCACGGTTTCTTCAGCTTCAGTATTCTTATCTTTTTGATTATCAGTTTCTTTCGACTTGTCAACCATCTCTTAATCGCTTAATTAATTTCAATAATATGCTCCTTAATGGTCAAATATTGAGCCAATACGTTCTGGTTGACATATTGTCAGTTTCCAGCGGGTGGTTAAAATCCGCACAAACCGGCAATGTAGGAGGCCGATCCGTCGCGGAGCCAGCCGTCAAGTTCGGAGACCTCTTTGAGTTGCTGACCACGCATTCGCGTTACCGGCAGATAGCTGCATTTCAGATCAGAAAGGGCCGTCATATCACCCCATAATTTTTCGAACTGGGCAACCGGGAAAATATCTTCCTGACCCTTCCCCCATCTTTTTTTCACATCCTTGATGGTCATGTAGGTTGGCATTCTTCGGGACATTCTTCTGACCGAGGTCCTTACGGCTTCGGCATTGGCCAGATCCTCGCGGGACAATTCAAAGAGATCAAGGATACTTTGAATATCAAGCCAGAAGGTACCCGTATTATAGTAGCTCAGGGAGAACTCAATTCTTTCGTCAGGCAGTGCCAGTCCCTCTATAATGCGTAATCGGCCATTCACATGGGCCAGTCCGCCTCCCCGGTCATTCAGCCGCCGGGTGATCACCTCGGCGGTTACACCTCCCTGATGGGCCAGATGAATACCGAACAGGGCCGGGTCGGCGTTGGCTCCCAGGGTATCGATGTTGTGGACCAGCAAATGTTCAACCCCCGGATTCTCCCTTAGCAGCCTGTCGAAGGTCCCGTTCAGCATCATATTGGGTATCTCGTACCAGTGTCCCACCGGGTGGACGCACTGATGTGGCAGGTTATCCCTGTAGTCTTCTCCTTCCCCCGATTCCTTCGCCCAGTTGATCAGAGCCTTCTGCAGGCTATCTCGAACTTTTTGCTCCTGGATATCAAGTATTTGTTGGGGCAGCACCTCCCAAAGGTACCTGAGCTCCCTCTCCGTGGGGATAAGGCGCAGTCCGATGGAGCGGCCCGGAGAAAGATAGAGGGGACCTGTGTGACCGAACGATCCGAAGGTTTCAAGAAACTCCCGGATGGCATCATGGGTGAGGAAACTGGTGGTCAGTACATGGGGGATCTCGCATCCAAACTCCTCTGCAATTTTCCTGTTTTTTGCCAGGTGCAGTTCGATAAAGCTCCGGTGTTTGCCTGCAAAACGGATAAACGGGTGAAGCGACTTCACAACTCCGGCACCCTGGGTCCACCTGCTGCCGGCACCACCGGCCAGGGAGACAATGGCGAGCTTTCCCTCCTTCAGAGCCTTCATGCCGGCCTCCCTGTGTGAGGCGTAAATCTTCTCATCAGGAGATGTAATCTCGTCCGGGGTCACATCCCTGATGACGCTGCTCACCGGGAGCCGGTTCTGGGAGAGACCGATTCGGCCCGATTTATAATCGGCCCTGATCTGCTGGTGCATCTCGTGGTCAAAACCGGAAGCCTCCAGGATTTCTGAAAGGGATTGTTCTCCCTTCACCTCTTTTTCCACACGGGGGATCATCCTTTCGTACAAGCCGGATACCAGCTGCTGATAGGCTGTCCCCGATTTGGATTGCTGTCCCAGTTGCTGGAGCTCGTTTCGTTGCCCGATGGTCAGGGTATTGATATCTTTCTTCAGAATAGAGGGCGATTGAAGGATATAGTACCACTGTGACATCAGGGCATGCTCCCCTGTAAGCAAGGTGGAAACCGATCCCTCTTCATTAATGCTGAATTCGTATACCACCGGATCCATGGCGAATGGAACGGCCTTTTCATAGATCTTTTTTATCTCATGAAGGATCTCCAGGAGCCGTATCCGGGCCCTCTGCTTCACCGAAGGTTCAAACATGAAACCCATGCCTCCCCCCGACATACCTCCCATCATCCAGAACCCCCAGAAATCTTCTCCAAACTCCTTTCGGACACGATCGATCAGCGATTCGGTGAAGATGTTGGTGGTCCAGGGAATGATGGTCTGGATGGGACCTGTAAAGTTCTGATGGGTGAAACGCCCGATGGATTGTATGTCGCCCTCTTTAAGTTTTTCCACCACATGGTCGAAGAACCGGATGGCCTCTCCCCGGGCCTTCCACTCGGCTTCAGAGCGAAGCAGGTACTTTTCAGTGACCATCTCCAGGATGGGACCCACATCCGAGGCCATCCCTCCGTGCACCATCACCAGACTATCCTGTAATTTCTGCCTGGTCGATTCACTGACAACATCCACCGAGAGGATTGTGTGATCGGGCAGTAAACGTCCTTTGCTTTTTCCGTATTCGGGGTCTCCCTCTTTTGCTTCGACCCCTTTGATCAGTTTGATTCCGGGCCAGATTCCTCCCGAATCCTGCCATCCTCCTCCGGAACCACCCAGCCATTCTCCGAGTATGGCACGTGCGGCCACCAGTCGTCTCTCCTCCTCAGTAAGGGCCCCGGTAAGGGAAGCTGTTTGTCCCGTTGCACGCATCAGCAGGGCAATCATGGAAGCCAGCAGATTGGTGGATACCGCGAGACGGGAGCCCTTGGGGATATTGTTCACATGACACGCCACCTCAAAACCTTTACCGGCCCCCACCATGCGGTCCAGCAGATCGGACAGGGGCAGTCCGGCACCCTCCATCCCCGGCGGAATGATCCCCCCGGCAATCAGGGCAGCTTTCAGAAGGCCAAGGTAATCCCTGGCAAAATCGAAAACCACATCCAGCCTTGTAATATCAGTCGTTGCGCCCAGATCGACGCTGGTCAGTCTCACCACCGGCTGATCGATCACCCGGAAGTAGGTCCGTATGGGTGGTTCCGGAGTGTTGGATTTTCCATTTTCGAAAATTTCCAGGTTTACAGAAATGTTAAGCACCCTGGCTCCTTCCGGGAAATCCATTCCAAGGAAGAAGATATCACTCCAGCCACTGTGGGTGAGGTCCATTCGCACCGGTGTGGACTCCATAAGGATAGGGAAAAGTCCGGTATCCGGATCGGGATGAACAAGCTCCTTTCGCATAGAGAGCGGCTGGTCAAACGGATGTCCGCACCTGAACATCCATTGGTTGCCCAGGGTATTTCGAACGCTGAACCTCACCTGGTTGGCAAGAGTCTGGAATGCCAGTCTGCGGTAAGATTCCGACAGACCGCTGGAGATTCCCTCGTTGGGTCCATGCTCTTTCTGGATCCCGTTCAGGAGATCAATGGTCTGCTCGAACCTGCGATTCAGCAGGTGATCATACGCTTCAAACGGGATAAGCCCGTTGTGACTGATCTCCTCCCGCATGGAGATGTGAAACCGGTGGATTCCGTAGAGGAAAAAGAGTGCCCTTACGCGATGGTAGAGGTTATCGCTCTCCCTTCGGAATTTTTCCAGATATTCGCACTCCAGCAGCAGCTCCTCTGTGGAGGCTGAACTACAGAATTTGTCGAGCGGCTGATCTTTTATTTCAGCATTTTCCGATATAATGATTTCGACCAGTTTTCCCATTATTTTCCAGCCTCGTCTTTCATGGCAAAAAACTCGACCAGCTCGCTGAGGATCCTGTCACGGTCTTTTCCATGGAGGGCCAGTGCGAGCTGAGCCTTCAGCAACCCATATTTTTCCCCCATGTCATACCTGAGGTCGTTCTTCTCAAGGGCAAGGTACTGTTCGGTTTGTGCCAGGATGTTCAATGCCACTGAAAGAGAGATTTTCCTGTTGGTCCGGAGCTCTCTGCCCAGTATATCCATGACAGCGGGGGTTAATACATGCATGCCAAAAAAGCAGAGGTAATGACCGGCCCGTAAACCAGGTACAAGAAGCTTTTGTTCGGCTTCGGTAGGGGTCGGTTTTTCCATGACACGTTCAACCTGGTAAACATCATTTACCCCCTGAACCCGTTTCCCTCCCACTACTCCGAAATGAGTGATCAGACTTTCACGGGTGGGCTGCACGGCTGAAACAGCGCACATCTGTTTTGTGGCAAAATCGACCAGGTGCTTTGCCGATGATTCACTGCCCCGATTCACATAAAGGTGATCCCCGACCAGGTGCAGGAACGAATCCCTGCCCGTGAATTCATAGGCAGTGTACAGGGCATGACCGTAACCCAGGGCCTCCTTTTGGGGTAAAAAGGTGACGTTATGCACATGATCGCCAATGGCTTGTCCATAGGGGCCCTCATCGCCCGGTTGGGTAATCACGCATATGTCGTTAATGCCTGCTGCCATGACCTCCTCGATAAGAAGTTCCAGGAAAGTTTTTTCTTCTCCCCACTTATCGATCAGGGTCTGAAGCGGGAGTTTTCGCTGGTTGGGCGCAGCTGCTGTAATCACTGCTTTTTCTATCACCATGGGATCAAAAAATTATTCCCTTAAATTCGGCATTTTTTTTTTACAGCTCAACAATAGTTATCCCGATCCCTCATTTTTCGTAGGGTACCACCTTCAGGCGCCTGAATTTTTTCCTGCGTACCTGGCGGATCCTGAGCAGGATGAGGAGCAGTGTGGCCAGGAGAATAAAAGCGCCGATCATCAGGGCCTTCCACCACCCGGTCTCAGGGTAGGAGAGCAAACTGATTCCGTGTTTGATTAGGTAGCCTGTGGCTACACTGATCAGGCATTCGGGAATCAATCCAAGGGTAGTTCCCAGAAGGTAGGAGCGCGGTGAAATTTTACTCAGGGGAAAACTGAAGTTGATGATGCTGGTAGGGATAATATAAATTCCACGACTGATTGTAACGGTCCACATCCCGTATTTAGTGATTCTTTTATTGATTCGCCTGATCAGTTTTTTCTTCCCGTATTTGTCCCTGAAATAGTCAAGGAAGAGCAGCCTGACCATGTAATAAGTGGCCATTACAGCGATGATGTTTGCAGCCCAGCTAAAGATCAGGGCAGGTACAAAGGTTAGAATAAATCCCATGGCCAGGTTGATGTAAAAAACCGGCAGTCCGGTGAGCGTACTCAGCAGGGTGAGGGCGAACAGGAGCATTACAACCAGAGCCAGGTTGCGGCTGGCCAGGTTCAGGCGTTCCAGCAGAAGATCCCCGGCATCGCTGCCCGTTGTGACCCACAGGTAGACTCCGGTAGCAACCAGGATAAAGGCAATGATGATGATCCTTAGATACTTCACTCTTAATATCGACGATAGAGATAAAGCCACCCGGTATAAAGTGTTGCCGAACCAGCGTCTGGATCCGATCCGTCGGGAGGAGTGTCTCCGTCTTTCTTGATTCCGGGTCCCCCGAAAATTTTCATGCTCTCCCAAACGGTTGGGTCACTGTATTCAACCCTGTCATATCCCAATGCCTCTACCACGTAATAATACTGCCCTTCCGGGGCAAGCCGTTCACTTTCAAGCAGATTTCCGTTCCATCCATCCCATGAATAGATATCTTCTGTTTTCATTTTATAAACCACCTTGCCCGACCGGTCCACCACTGTAATCCTGCAATTTTCAAGTGACTGGTGTTTAAACACCCACCTGTCATGCAGGTTATCCCCGTTGGGGGTGAAGACATTGGGAATTTCCAGCTTTGATTTTTGTACATAGATTCCCTGGTTCAGGCTGATTGAATCCTCGCATCCCTCTTCACTGACTGAAAGCAGAGAGGGGTAGTAGAACTTATCGGCTGCCTGGTAGGTATACCCGGGTGTCTCCTCCAGGCTGTATGTGGTGGCGGTCTCCTTCATACCTCCCAGTGTATCCAGTAAAACCCATTCGAATCTGGCCCCGTTCAGTGATTTGTTGATAAAGCGCACGGTGAGTGTTGCATCGGTGCTCCCCTTTTTAAAATCCTTGTCAAATTCACCCGTGAGTGTGGAGTCATACTCCCCGGTGATCTTATCGTAGTAAGTAACACGGAAATCGGCTTTTGTCTGGATACTCTCATAAAAGACCGAGTCCACCTCCACCATTCCCAGTTCGTCGGTCACAGTGAGGATGTACCAGGTATCCTTATAGGGTGGCGAATAGGTAATGTTGGGATTGAGCAGGGTTGAGTCGCGGGGGATATCCAGACCTTCGTTGTCCGAGGTCCACTTAAAACCATAGTCCAGCGGCCTTCGAAGGAGATCGTTGGATACCGGATCGAAATAAAGCAGGGTATCCTCCTCCACATATCCAAGCAGTGCCAGCCTGGAACAGTCACGGTAGAGGGGATCCAGTTTACCCTCTTCGGTCTTGTGTACCCAGGCGCGAAGCCCATCCAGCATGACCCAGGCCATCAGGGTGGTATCTGTACCGGTCCCATTAAAAATCCGTACCATGTATCCCCCCGGCTCAAGGCCGGAAACAGCCGAAGAGGGCTGGTTTGATGCAGTTTGAAAGGGTGGACCGAACCCCGGTGAATCCGGATTGTAACGGCTCCATTCAAAATTGTAATTCCCGTTGCCGGGGAGCGTGGCAGAGAGCGAGCCTGCCTTAAAGATCTGGTTGGTCTGGTAAAAGATAAAAAAGGGATCCTTCCCCTCTTTCACCGGATAGGACAGGCTGTCCACGCGATCGGCCGAAGGGGAGGTGATCTGTCCGGCAGCACTGAAAAAGGGTGCTGAAGCAATCACCAGGATCACCAGGAGGAGTCTTCGATGTTTTTTTTTATGAACAGGATTGGATTGCAATTTCTGTATTGTGTAAACTATAAACGAATTATTGCCAAATTATTATACGCACCCAGGGCCTGTAAAATTGCATTAATTAAAAAAACTGTGCAATTTTTTAACCAAATAGAGGCTATTTTTCCCGAATAATATCCATCAACATATGTTAACTTAGCCCACCCAAACCGGAGGAGATAGTGGAAGAGATCAAAAAGGATTTGAACAAAGCACAACAGGAAGCAGTGACCAATCATAAAGGTCCGGCTTTGATCATTGCTGGTGCCGGATCGGGCAAGACACGTGTACTTACCTACCGGATTGCATACCTCCTTTCACTGGGAGTGGCGCCCCACCGGATCCTGGCACTCACCTTTACCAATAAGGCGGCCAGCAATATGAAGGAGCGGATCGGGGCAATGGTTGATCCCAACCTGGCCAGGAACCTGTGGATGGGAACCTTTCATTCCCTTTTTGCCCGGATCCTCAGGCGGGAGGCACAGCTACTGGGGTTTCCAACCCATTTCACAATCTACGATACCATAGACTCCAGGAGTCTGGTAAAGACCATCATCAGGGAGTTCAACCTGGATGAAAAAATCTATAAACCCAATGAGGTGTTCGGCAGGATCTCTGCTGCAAAAAATAACCTGGTCACACCCGAAGTGTACCTTGGTAATGGTGAGTTCCAGGTGCGTGACCAGATTACCCGAAAACCCAGGCTGGGGGAAATATATGAAAGGTATGTGAAACGTTGCAAGCATTTCGGTGCCATGGATTTTGACGACCTCCTGCTGCAAACCAACCTGCTATTCAGGGACCATCCCGCGGTGCTGGACAAATACAGGGAGGCGTTCGAATACATCCTTGTGGATGAATACCAGGACACCAACTACTCGCAATACATGATCATCAGGAAGCTCTCAGAGATTCATCGCAACCTTTGCGTGGTAGGCGATGATGCCCAGAGCATTTACTCTTTCAGGGGAGCGCGCATCGAAAACATCCTGAATTTCAAGAATGACTATAGCGATTACCGCCTCTATAAACTGGAACAGAACTACCGTTCTACCCAGAATATTGTGAATGCGGCAAACAGTATTATCAAAAAGAACAGGGAGCAGATCACAAAGGAGGTATTCTCCCGAAATGAAACAGGAGAACCTATCCGTGTTGTGAAGTCCGCCAGTGACAGGGAGGAGGGTTTCACAGTGGCCAGGCACATATCCGACCTGCGGTTCCGGGAGCAGCTGGAGTATTCCGATTTTGCCATTCTCTACAGGACCAATGCACAGTCCAGAATCTTTGAGGAGAGCATGCGCAAGCTGAATATCCCCTATAAAGTATATGGTTCGCTCTCCTTTTACCAACGGAAGGAGATCAAGGATCTGCTGGCTTACTTCCGGCTGACGGTAAATCCCGGGGATGACGAGTCGCTTAAACGGATTATCAACTATCCCGTGCGGGGGATCGGAAAGACCACCCTGGATAAGTTGAATGAGTATGCCGAGAAGCTCGATTCTCACATCTGGGATATCCTGACACACCTGGGCCAGGTGAACCTGGGATTTACAAAAGGGACCCTTGTGAAGCTACAGGCATTTACCTCCCTGATCAAAAGTTTCCAGATTCGGCTGGGTGAAATGGAAGCATTCGATCTGGCCTACTCCATTGCCAATGAGGCAGGTATCATCCGTGATCTGAAGTCTGACCAGACCCCCGAGAATGTGAGCAGGTTCGAGAATGTTGAAGAGCTGCTCAACGGGATCAAGGATTTTACCGACAACAGCGAACGCGAAGGTGAGATGACACTCGTCGACTACCTTCAGGAGGTAACCCTGCTGACCGATGCGGATCAGGAGGGAGCCGGGGATCGGAATAAGGTGTCACTGATGACCATTCACTCTGCCAAGGGGCTTGAATTTAAACACCTTGTCATAGCCGGGGCTGAAGAGGAGTTGTTTCCCTCCCAGATGAGCACCGGTAATCCTAAAGATCTGGAGGAGGAACGGCGCCTATTCTACGTGGCACTTACCCGTGCCGAGAAGACCGCCATGATCTCCTATGCTTCCCAGCGCTATAAATGGGGGATTCAGAATGCATGCTCCCCCAGCCGTTTTATTAAGGAGATCGACTCCAGATACCTGGATCTTCCACCCGACTTCTACCCGGTTATTTCCCAGGGGGTCCAGGCGGAAAAGGAGAAATTTGTTCCCGAAGCCTACCGAAAGGCTATGGGTCAAAAATCTTCACCCCAGAGTGTGCAGATGGGGGGACGCCGGCTTACCATTGTGAACCAGGCTTCAACGCATACTACAGCGCAGCCTCCAAAGGATTTCATTCCTTCCGACCTCTCCCTTGTTCGGGTGGGTATCCGGGTTGAGCACCCCCGTTTTGGTGTTGGAAAGGTGATTGCCCTGGAAGGGTCCGACTCCAACATAAAGGCTACAGTGGAATTTCCTATCGGGAAAAAGCAGCTTCTGCTTAAATTCGCCAAGCTAAGGGTGGTGGAGTGATTAAAAAGCTTACTTTTGTAAAAAAATATTATTGAATGAGTTACGATTATAATTCCAGCCGCAAAAAGCTGATCCTGCCCGAGTATGGCAGAAACATACAGAAAATGGTCAATCACATCAAGACCCTTGAAGACCGTGAGGAAAGAAACAAAGCTGCAAAAACCGTGGTAGGTGTGATGGGCAATCTCAACCCCCATCTCAGGGATGTGAGCGATTTCAAACACAAGTTATGGGATCACCTGGCGATTATCGCAGAATTTGATCTGGATATCGACTCACCCTACGACCTGCCGGCCCCCGAATCGCTGAAAAGTAAACCCGAAAGAGTTCCTTACCATCAGTTTAAAATCAAAAAGAAGCATTATGGCCGGTCGATAGTACTGATCATTGAGAAGGCGGTGGCATTGGAGCCGGGCGAGGAGAAGGATGATCTGATACGCATGATCGCCTATCATATGAAGAAATCCTACCTGACCTGGAATCGTGAAGCAGTCAGTGATGAGGAGATATTCGCCGATATGAAAACACTCTCCGGAGGTAAATTGGAGGTCAGTTCCGAATTGAAACTTCCCGAAACCAAGGATATTCTTGCCAAAAATCGTCCCGTTCAGAAGAAAAAAACAGGGGGGGGGAAGAAGCATAAACAGCACTCCTGATCGATGGGGAAGTTTGTTATCCAGGGTGGGCATCGCCTCAGCGGAGAAATTACCCCCCAGGGGGCCAAGAACGAGGCACTTCAAATACTTTGTGCCACGCTGCTCACTCCATATAAGATCACCATCCACAATGTGCCCCTTATCAAGGATGTGCTGATGCTCATCCGGTTGCTTGAAGATCTGGGGGTAGAGGTGGAAAAACTTGGAGATTGCAGTTATAGTTTCCAGGCCCGGAACGTCGACCTGGAGTATTTCAAAACAGAGGAATACCGAAAACAATCGGCCTCACTCAGGGGATCGGTCATGATGCTGGGTCCCCTGCTGGCACGTTTTGGAGAGGCAGTTCTTCCCAAACCGGGAGGCGATAAGATCGGCCGGCGGAGGCTCGACACACATTTCCTTGGATTCCAGGCCCTTGGAGCCACCTTTGATTTCGACCATGGTAAAAATTTTTACCGTGTCAGCGCCTCCAACCTCAGGGGCACCTACATGCTCCTGGATGAGGCGTCGGTTACCGGAACAGCCAACATCATCATGGCCAGTGTTTTGGCCAAAGGAACAACCACCATCTATAATGCAGCATGTGAACCTTACATTCAGCAACTATGTAAAATGCTGGTACGTATGGGTGCGCTTATTTCAGGCATCGGATCCAACCTGCTCACTGTGGAGGGGGTGGAACAGCTGGGCGGTACCGATCACAGGATCCTGCCAGATATGATCGAGGTGGGCAGCTTCATTGGAATGGCAGCAATGACAAGATCTGAGCTAACAATTAAAAACGTGGCATATGATCAGCTTGGAATCATCCCTGCTTCATTTGAACGTCTGGGGATCAGGCTCGAGCTGAAAAATGATGATCTGTACATTCCCGCGCAGGATCATTATGAAATAGAAACCTTTATCGACGGAGCCATCATGACCATAGCCGATGCTCCCTGGCCCGGACTCACGCCCGATTTGCTCAGTGTAATCCTTGTGACGGCAACACAGGCAAAAGGAAGCGTACTCATTCACCAGAAGATGTTTGAAAGCCGCCTCTTCTTCGTCGATAAATTAATAGATATGGGTGCGCAGATTATACTTTGTGATCCCCACCGGGCCACCGTGATCGGAATGAATCATGGGATCAGTCTCAGGGCTACGACAATGTCCTCGCCCGATATACGTGCCGGAGTGGCACTGCTGATCGCAGCCATGTCGGCTGAAGGGACCAGTACCATCGAAAATATTGAACAGATCGATCGCGGTTATGAGCGAATCGACCAGCGCCTGAACAGCCTGGGAGCCATGATCAACCGGGAAGAGTAATCAGGATCAGAAACAGATATGCAGTAAACGCGATAGGATAATCCCATGAACATGAAAAGATTTATTACACTTTTTGCAGCTGCTTTACTGGTCTTTTCCTGCAGTGCAGGGAAAGGAGACCAGAATGAGACCCGGAATTTGATCCTGGAAAGAAGTGATGTTAAAACCGGGATCAACCTTGGGGAACGCGCCCCTGAGATGGTTTTTGAATCACCCACCGGCGAGAAAATTGCCCTTACCTCCCTTAGGGGCCAGATGGTTCTCATTGATTTCTGGGCCTCTTGGTGCTCACCCTGCCGCCTGGAAAATCCCAACCTGGTAAAAACCTACAGGCAATTTAATAAAAAGGAGTTTGTGAACGGTTCCGGCTTTACGGTTTATGGCGTCTCCCTGGATAAATCCAAAGATCAGTGGGTGGCCGCCATCGAGAAAGACGGTCTGGAATGGAATTCCCATGTGAGCGACCTGAAGGGCTGGCAATCAGTACCCGCTGCCATGTACGGTGTCATGGGCATCCCCATGAACTTCCTCATCGACGGAGATGGAATCATCCTGGCCAAGGGACTGAGGGGCGAATACCTGGACAACAAACTGAAGGAACTGCTGAAGTAGCTTAAGGTAATCCGGTGTCTCTGAAAAGCTTTGCAAGCAAACCTTTATAGGTTCCTCCCAGATTACCTTGACATCAAATGCAGAAAAAGAAGGCTCCTCCTCTAAAACCCGGAATTCCTTTTTCTTCATTAAGCCTGCTCTGACGAGATGGTTTTTACGATGCCCCCTATAATTATTTGCAAAGCAAAGAATTTCAGGGGCGAGTAAAAAGCCACGAGTCTACTCCTCCTCCTGTTCAGCGGCGTATGCTTTCAGAAGTTCATCCTGGATTTCACCCGGAACCTGGGTATACTCATCAAATTTCATGGAGTACATGGCGCGACCGCTGGTTATTGAGCTCAGAGCTGTCGAGTACTTGTTCATCTCTGCAAGAGGTACCCTGGCTGTGATCTTCTCAAAGCCCTTCTCGCTGGCCATGCCCTGTACAATGGCACGCCTTCCCTGCAGGTCGCTCATCACATCGCCCATATAATCGGAGGGAACCAAAACTTCCACTTCGTATACTGGTTCCATAATTTTGGGTCCTGCCACCTTGAAGGCTTTGCTGAAAGCGTTACGGCCGGCAAGCATGAATGAGATTTCATTGGAATCGACAGGGTGCATTTTTCCGTCATATACATATACGCGGATGTCGCGTGCGTAAGAACCGGTGAGAGGTCCCCGTTCCAGCTTTTCCATAATTCCTTTCAGGATAGCGGGAAGGAAACGTCCATCGATGGATCCGCCGACGATACAGTTCACAAATTCAAGCGTACCCCCCCAGCTCAGTTTGTGGGTATCCACGCCCCGGTTGGACATCTTGTACTCTTTCCCGTCGAGTTTGAACATGGGTTTGGGTTCAGATCCTTCGATATAGGGTTCAATGATCATGTGAACCTCCCCGAATTGTCCGGAACCTCCCGACTGCTTCCTGTGGCGATAGTCACTTTGAGCAGCTTTGGTAATGGTTTCACGGTAGGGAATTTTGGGAGTAACAAATTCAGTTGCCACTTTAAAGTCATTTTCAAGTTGCCACTTTACAATGTTCAGGTGGTATTCACCCTGTCCCGAGAGAATGATCTGCCTCAGTTCCTTGCTGTATTCTATCAGCACTGTGGGATCTTCCTGATGAATCTTGGAGAGGGATTCTCCCAGTTTCTCCTCGTCACCTTCGGTCAAAGTCCTGATGGCAGTCCTGAATTTGGGCTCAGGGAAGGGGACATTCCCGTATTCATAAGATACATCCGGGGATGTGAGCGTATGGTTGGTTTTGGTATTCTTCAGCTTCACCGTACAACCGATATCGCCTGCTGCCATTGAAGGGACCTTCTCACGGTTTTTGCCCATCGGAGCGAAGATCTGCGAAAGGCGTTCCTTATTCCTTGTGCGGTTGTTGGTAAGATCCACACCCTCCTTTACCTCCCCCGACATCACCTTGAAGTAATTGACCTCCCCGATATGCGATTCAACTGATGTTTTAAATACGAAAACAGAGGTCGGACCGGTCTGAATGCACTTCACCTCTTTACTCTCAGTGGTAATGGCCGGCGGTAGCTCGCTGGCAGAGGGCACCACATTGGTCAGGAATTCCATAAAACGGCCGACCCCCATATTGTGTTTTGCCGAGGCACAGAAAACCGGAAACATTCCGCGCACAATGACACCGGCGGTGATCCCTTTACGCATTTCATCTTCGGTTAAACCATCATTCTCGAAAAAGAGCTCCATGAGGGCTTCGTCATTTTCTGCAGCCTTTTCAATAAGCTCATTCCGAAGCTCTTCAGCCCGCTCCATTTCATCCTCGGGGATGGTGGTAATTTCGGGTTTACCCCCCTCTTTGGGATATTTAAACTGCTTGAACAGGATCAGGTCAATGATTGTATTAAAACCGGGACCCGCGTTCACCGGATACTGGACCAGTACAGCATTCCCTCCCACACTCTCCTTAATGGATTCAAATGATTTTTCAAAATTGGCGTGGTCATGGTCACATTTGTTGACAAGGAAAACGGCAGGCTTTTTTAATTTCTCAACCCACCTGATATGGATCTCGGTACCCACTTCCACCCCGTTTTGTGCACTGACCAGAATAACACCCGTATCGGCCACATGAAGGCTCGAGACCGTACCCCCCACAAAATCGTCTGCACCCGGAACATCCAGAATATTGATTTTTTTACCATTATATTCGGTATACATCACGCTGGAGTACATGGAGGTCTGGTTATCCTGCTCAATCTTGTGATAGTCCGAAACAGTGGTTTTGGAACTCACTTCCCCTCGCCTGGCAATTATACCACCCTCAAAGATCATGGTTTCCGCTAAAGTGGTTTTGCCCGATCCGGAGTTTCCAAGCAGGGCAATGTTTTTAATCTGGTTGGTTGTATATGTCTTCATTGGTTATTAAGTAAAAGGTATTCAATAAGTTATGTTAGGTATTCTGAATTTCCAGCCTGAGATTTAGTCATGCAAAAGTAATAAAATTCTGATACTAAAATACGCTGGATCAGTCCGGTGACCCGGGAAAGTTTTTTTCGGAAACCCTTATTATTTCTGCAAATCCTGAAGTTGAGACCTTTCATTCGTATTATTCATTAAAAATTTATTGTTTTTTCAAAAAAAGCCATACCTTTGCGATCCGAAATTAACAGACGATTATAAATAAAACGAACAGGATAGTATGCCAACGATTCAACAATTAGTTCGTAAAGGCCGAAAGAAACTGAACGATAAGAGTAAGGCTCCTGCGCTGGATTCATGTCCCCAAAGGCGCGGTGTTTGCGTGCGTGTGTATACCACAACACCTAAGAAACCCAACTCAGCCATGCGTAAAGTTGCCCGGGTAAGGCTCACCAACCAGAAAGAGGTGAACGCCTATATTCCTGGAGAAGGACACAACCTGCAGGAGCACTCCATTGTACTGATCAGGGGAGGCCGGGTGAAAGATCTTCCCGGAGTAAGGTATCACCTGATCCGTGGTGCACTTGACACTTCAGGAGTGGAGGGCAGGACCCAACGCAGAAGTAAATACGGTACAAAGAGACCTAAGAAAAAATAGTGCGCAGTACGCTGCGTACAGTACTCATAAGCATGATATAATATATAATGAGGAAGACTAAACCAAAGAAACGAATTCTACTGCCCGATCCAAGGTACCAGGATCCCTATGTAACCAGGTTTGTAAACAACCTGATGATCAATGGCAAGAAAAGCAAGGCCTACGATATCTTTTACGGAGCGATGGATATTGTGGAAGCGAAAACCAAGGATAACGAAAAATCCCCGTTGGAGATTTTCAAGGCAGCACTTGATAATATTACCCCCCAGGTTGAAGTGAAGAGCCGCAGGGTGGGAGGAGCAACATTCCAGGTACCCATGGAGATCAGGGCCGACCGAAAGGTATCCGTTTCCATGAAAAACCTTATTCTCTATGCCCGTAAGCGTGCAGGAAAATCGATGAGTGAGAAACTTGCAGCGGAAACTATTGCAGCATTTAATAATGAGGGTGCGGCTTACAAAAAGAAAGAAGATACGCACCGTATGGCTGAAGCCAACAAGGCTTTTGCGCATTTCAGGTTCTAATACATATTTTGAAATAGCATTTATTGCAAGGTAAGTGTGCAACACTTATGAATCCAGATTTAAAACATACAAGAAATATCGGGATCATGGCGCACATCGATGCCGGGAAGACTACCACCACAGAACGTGTTCTGTTCTATACTGGGATCACCCACCGCATCGGTGAAGTCCATGACGGCGCCGCTACAATGGATTGGATGATACAGGAGCAGGAGCGCGGTATCACCATTACATCAGCAGCCACCACCACCTTTTGGAAACACAACAACCAGGAGCATAAGATTAACATCATTGATACTCCGGGACACGTTGACTTCACCGTTGAAGTTGAACGTTCGTTGAGGGTCCTGGATGGTGCCGTTGCTGTTTTCTGTGCTGTGGGAGGAGTAGAGCCCCAGTCCGAGACCGTTTGGCGGCAGGCAGATAAGTACAAGGTACCCCGTCTCGCTTTTATTAATAAAATGGACCGTGTGGGTGCCGATTTTTTCGGAGTGGTTCAGGAGATCAAGGAAAAGCTGGGATCCAACCCTGTTCCCATGCAAATACCCTTTGGTTCCGAGGAAAACTTCAAGGGCATGGTCGACCTCATCGAAAGGAAGGCCATCGTCTGGAAAGAGGATGCCGAGTTGGGTGTGAAATACGAGTATTGTGAAATTCCCGAAGATCTGATAGAGACTGTTGAGGAGTGGAGAGAGAAGCTGGTTGAAGCCGTCTGCGTATCGGACGACGACCTGCTTGAGCGTTTCCTCGAAGACAGGGAATCCATCTCGGTTGAGGAGTTTATGTCATATGCCCGCAGGGCCACCATTAACATGCAAATTGTTCCGGTGCTCTGTGGATCTGCTTTTAAAAATAAAGGGATCCAGCGAATGCTCGATGCCATTTGCGACCTTTTGCCCAGCCCGATAGATGTGGGTGCCGTGAAAGGAATCGATCCCAGGACCGAACAGTTGATCAGCAGGGAGCCCTCCACCAGTGAGCCGCTGACCGGTCTGGTCTTTAAGATTGCCACTGATCCTTTTGTCGGTCGACTGGCCTATATACGGGTATACTCCGGAAAACTCGAAGAGGGGGTGATGGCATATAACAACCGTACAGGTAAAAAAGAACGCATCAGTCGCATTTACCAGATGCACGCAAACAAACAGATCCCCAAGAAAGAGATTGGTGCCGGTGATATTTGCGCAGTGGTGGGATTAAAAGAACTCAGGACCGGTGATACAATCACTGCGGTGGGTAAACCAATGATCCTTGAGTCCATTGATTTTCCTGAACCGGTAATCGGGATCGCCATTGAACCCAAAACTCAGGCCGACATTGATAAACTGGGTATTGCACTGAACAAACTGGCTGAGGAGGATCCCACGTTCCAGGTTCGGAGTGATCCGGAAAGCGGCCAGACCACCATCAACGGGATGGGTGAGCTGCATCTCGAGATCCTAATGGACCGTCTTAAACGGGAGTTCCATGTGGAGTGTAATGTGGGTCCGCCACAGGTCAACTATAAAGAGGCACTTACCACCGAAGTTAAACATCGCGAAGTTTTCAAGAAGCAGACCGGCGGACGTGGTAAATTCGCAGATATAGAAATTTTCCTCGGTCCTTCCACAGAGAATAAAGGCCTTGTATTTGAAAATTCGGTCAGGGGTGGAAACATCCCGAGGGAGTATATTCCTTCCATTGAGAAGGGTTTTAAAAATGCCATGTTTAACGGACCGCTCGCAGGTTTTCCCATTGAAGGAATGAAAGTGCGTCTGATGGATGGCTCTTTCCACGCTGTGGATTCCGATCAGCTCTCTTTTGAAATTTGTGCACGCCAGGCATTCAGGCACGCCGCTTTAAAAGCGAATCCGGTATTGCTCGAGCCCATCATGTCTGTTGAGGTGGTCACACCCGAAGAGTACATGGGTGATGTGATCTCCGATTTGAATAAAAGGCGCGGACAGGTTGAGGGCATGGACTCCAAAGCCGGAGCCCGGGTGATTAAAGCCAAGGTGCCCCTGAGTGAACAGTTCGGTTATGTGACCGTACTCAGAACCCTCTCATCGGGAAGAGCCACATCAACCATGGAGTTCAGTCACTACGAGACATTGCCGGTTAACCTGGCAAAGGAGGTTCTTGAAAAAGTTACAGGAAAAGCTTTATCATAATTATTTAAAGATAATGAGTCAGAAGATCAGAATTAAATTGAAGTCCTACGATCACAACCTGGTTGACAAGTCAGCCGAGAAGATTGTTAAGACCGTAAAATCCACAGGTGCTGTGGTTAGCGGACCCGTTCCGTTGCCCACCCATAAGCGTGTGTATACTGTATTGAGATCTCCCTTCGTGAATAAGAAGTCGAGAGAACAGTTCCAGTTAAGTTCATTCAAAAGACTGCTGGATATCTACAGTTCCACTCCCAAAACCATCGATGCACTCATGAAGCTTGAGTTGCCCAGTGGAGTTGAAGTTGAAATAAAAGTCTAACACAGGTAAAAACAGAATAAGATGCCAGGATTAATTGGTAAGAAAATCGGAATGACTTCGGTTTTCGACAAAGATGGAAAAAACATCCCCTGTACCGTGATACAGGCTGGCCCTTGCACGGTTACGCAGGTTAAGACTGTTGAATCTGACGGCTACGCTGCAGTTCAACTTGCCTTTGACGAAAAGAAATTAAAGAATACCCCAAAGCCCGAGCAGGGACACTTCGCCAGAGCCAATACCACCCCAAAGAAGAAGGTGATTGAACTGAAGGGTTTTGTGAAAGATTGGAAACCGGGTGACGTGATCACCGTTGACTATTTTCACGATGACACATGGCTTGATGTTTCGGGCATTTCCAAGGGTAAAGGATTCCAGGGTGTAATTAAGCGGCACAACTTTGCAGGTGTTGGCGGTACAACCCATGGTCAGCACAACAGGTTGCGTGCACCGGGTTCACTGGGAGCATCCTCCTATCCTTCCAGGGTATTCAAAGGAATGCGCATGGGGGGACAGACAGGAAATAAGAGAATTAAGATTTTAAACCTGAGGGTGGTGAAGATCGTCCCTGAGAACAATCTGCTGATTCTGAAAGGTTCCGTTCCCGGATCAAATGGCTCATATTTAATTATCGAGAAGTGATGGAATTAGAAATATTAAAAATTTCCGGGGAAAGTACCGGGAAGAAGGTAAAACTGGCCGAAGAGATTTTTGGGATCGAACCCAACGATCATGCCATTTACCTGGATGTGAAGCAGATCATGGCCAATAAACGCCAGGGAACACATAAATCCAAGGAGCGCGGTGAAGTTGCAGGGAGTACCCGGAAAATCAAACGCCAGAAAGGAACCGGTACCGCTCGTTTTGGAGATATCAAGAACCCGTTGTTCAGGGGTGGCGGGCGGATTTTCGGTCCCAGGCCCAGAACCTATGGAGGCAAACTGAACCGGAAGGTTAAAGATCTGGCCCGTAAATCTGCACTTACTTACAAGGTTCAGAACAAGCAGATGATCGTGGTGGAAGATTTTACCCTGGATACTCCGAAAACAAGCGAGTTTGCAGCCATTCGTAAAAATCTGAAGATCGACGATAAAAAGTCGCTTTTCGTCATCAACGAAAGGAATAAAAACATATATTTGTCGTCGCGAAATTTGCAGAAAACAAAAGTTATAACTATCTCAGAATTAAACACATACGAAATAATGAATGCTTCGACCGTGTTATTTGTTGAGAGTTCACTCGACGTTCTGCAGAAGAATGCATAAATGCTTTGAATCCTACAGATCATGAAAATTTTAATTAAGCCCATAGTAACCGAGAAGATGACCGACCAGGGGGAGTCTTTCAACCGGTACGGTTTTGTGGTTGAAAAGACTGCAAATAAACTGCAGATCAGATTGGCGGTTGAAGAACTTTACGGCGTAAAGGTTTCAGAGGTGAATACCATGCGTTATGCCGGCAAGCGTAAGCAGCGCTTCACCAAGTCCGGTGTCTCAGTCGGTAAAACTGCTTCTTACAAGAAAGCTGTTGTGACCCTGGCCGAAGGTGAAGTAATCGATTTTTACAGCAATATTTAAGGAATTATGGCAATCAAAAAGTATAATCCCACGACCCCCGGTCAGCGTTTTAAGGAGATCTCAGCTTCTGATGATCTTACTCCGGGCACCAAACCGGAGAAGTCGCTGCTCCTGCCTTTTAAGAAGAGTGGTGGCAGAAACAATACGGGTAAAATGACCATGCGCTACATGGGTGGTGGTCACAAGAAGAGATACCGTTTGATCGATTTTAAACGGGACAAGGACAACATGGAGGCAATTGTAAAGAGCATTGAGTATGATCCAAACCGCTCGGCAAGGATCGCACTTGTTGTTTACGCCGACGGAGAGAAGCGTTACATGATCGCTCCCCACAGCCTCAAGGTTGGACAGAAAGTCATATCGGGCGTACAGGTTGTTCCTGAAATCGGAAACTGTATGTTGCTCGCAAACATTCCCCTGGGAACCGATGTGCACAATATTGAATTAAAACCCGGGAAAGGTGGCATGCTTGCAAGAAGTGCCGGATCCTATGGAACCCTTACCTCCAGGGATGGAAATTATGCCATTATCAAACTCCCTTCAGGGGAATCCAGGATGGTCCTGACCTCCTGTCGTGCCACAATAGGTATCACCTCCAATGGGGACCACGGGCTGGAGAAATCAGGTAAGGCCGGCCGTTCACGCTGGAAAGGTCGTCGTCCCCGTGTACGTGGTGTGGTTATGAACCCGGTTGATCACCCGATGGGTGGTGGTGAAGGACGCGCCTCGGGAGGACACCCAAGATCTAGGAACGGGATGCCGGCTAAAGGATTTAAGACCCGCTCCAAGAAAAAGTATTCCGACAGGTACATTGTTGAAAAGAGAAAATTAAAAAAATAATATAGCATGAGCCGTTCACTGAAAAAAGGACCTTTTATCGATTTCAAGCTGGAGAAGCGCGTACTGGAAATGAACGATTCCGGTAAGAAGTCTGTGCTTAAAACATGGTCCAGAAGGTCAATGATCTCTCCTGACTTTGTGGGCCACACCATCGCCGTGCACAATGGCAATAAGTTCATTCCGGTATATGTTACCGAGAACATGGTGGGACATAAACTTGGTGAATTTGCGCCTACCCGGATGTTCAGGGGTCATGGTGGAAAGCAGAGATAATATAATAATCCTACGAAGAAATGGGTGCAAGAAAAAGAAACAGAGCAGATCAGCTCAAGCAGGAGAGGAAGAATCAGTATTTAGCAGTTTTGCGAAACTGTCCTACCTCTCCCAGAAAAATGAGGCTGGTTACGGATATGATCCAGGGTGTTGAAGTGAACAAAGCACTGGATATGTTGAGATTCAGCAAGACGGAGTCTTCCGGAAAAGTCGAAAAACTATTGCTTTCGGCCATTGCCAACTGGCAGGCCAAGAACGAAGGATCAAGGATTGAGGAGACTAAACTGGTGGTCAGGGAGGCTAAGGTGGATGTATCCAGGACGCTGAAGAGGATCCAGCCCGCTCCCCAGGGAAGGGCCCACAGGATCAAGAAACGTTCAAACCACGTAACCATTATTATCGGCAGTCCGGTGGTGATTGCTGATCAGGTAGAGGAACAAGTAACAGAAAATAAAGCATAGATGGGACAGAAAGTAAATCCGATAGGTAATCGCCTGGGAATCATTAAAGGATGGGATTCAAACTGGTATGGTGGCAGAGACTATTCTGTCAAACTGGTGGAGGACCACAAGATCAGGGAATACCTGAATGCCCGTCTGGCCAAGGCCAGCATTTCCAAGATCATCATTGAGCGCACACTGAAGCTCATTACCGTTACAGTGAATACAGCCCGTCCGGGCATCATCATCGGTAAAGGTGGTCAGGAAGTGGACAAACTGAAAGAGGAGTTGAAGAATATTACCAAGAAGGAGGTTCAGATCAATATTTTTGAAGTGAAGCGTCCGGAGCTTGACGCCACCATCGTTGCCAATAATATCGCACGCCAGGTAGAGGGAAAAGTATCCTACCGCCGGGCTATCAAAATGGGGATTGCCTCTACCATGAGAATGGGAGCCGACGGAATCAAGGTTCTGGTAAGCGGTCGCCTGGGCGGAGCCGAAATGGCCCGGTCAGAGTCCTATAAGGATGGAAGAATTCCACTGCATACCCTTCGTGCCGATATCGACTATGCGCTTGCTGAAGCAAACACAAAGGTAGGCGTAATCGGAGTGAAGGTATGGATTTGCAACGGAGAGGTATTTGGGAAACGTGATCTGTCACCCAATTTAGGCGCAGAAAATGTCAAAGCCAAAGCCGGAAGAGCACCCAGGCCGGAGCAGAGAAGGGATAGCAGAAGGGATTAAGAATCCCCTGGAAAGTAAAGCATAAACAGGAAAAACTTATACAATGTTACAGCCGAAGAAAACCAAATTCAGGAGAATGCAAAAAGGGCGCATGAAGGGAACTGCCCAGCGGGGAAACCAGCTTGCATTCGGTTCCTTTGGGATCAAAGCACAGGAGAATGCATGGATCACAGGACGCCAGATTGAAGCGGCCCGCCAGGCCATTACCCGCCATATGAAAAGGGAAGGACAGTTATGGATCCGTATTTTTCCGGCCAAACCCATAACCAAGAAGCCTGCTGAAGTGCGAATGGGTAAGGGAAAAGGTGCCCCCGAAGGATTTGTATGTCCAGTTACACCCGGACGAATCCTTTTTGAACTGGAAGGTGTTTCCTTCGAAGTGGCAAAGGAGGCATTGCGCCTGGGTTCCCAGAAATTTCCCATTGCTACCAAATTCGTGGTCAGAAGGGATTATTCAGTAGAGTAGAAATCGATCAGATATATTTGAAAGATGAAGAGTTCAGAAATAAAGGAGTTAACATCAATCGAGTTGCAGGAGCGACTTGAAAACGAAGAAACCATGATGGTGCGTTTGAAAATGAACCACGCGGTTTCTCCGCTCGACAACCCGAATAAGATCGTTGAGACGCGCAGAAACGTTGCCCGGCTGAAGACAGAAATGAGGGCCAGGCAAATTAACAAGCAGTCTGAAAAGTAATTGAATATGGAAACGACAAGAAGTACAAGACGCGAACGTGTGGGTGTGGTGGTAAGCAATAAAATGGAGAAATCCATTGTGATTGCAGTGAAAACCAAAATTAAGCACCCCATCTATGGTAAATTCGTGAATAAGACCTCCAAGTTCATGGCTCATGACGAGGAAAATACCTGCAATGTGGGAGATACTGTGAAGATTAGCGAAACCAGGCCCCTGAGCAAGAGCAAGAGATGGAGATTAGTAGAAATTATCGAAAGAGCTAAGTAATCATGGTACAACAAGAGAGTAGATTAGCCGTAGCCGACAACAGCGGAGCCAAAACGGTTCTTGTGATCCGGGTGCTCGGTGGCACAAAAAAGCGGTATGCTTCCATTGGAGACAAAGTGGTGGTATCGGTAAAAACGGCCATTCCTTCCGGAGAAGTGAAAAAGGGAACCGTATCCAAAGCAGTGATTGTAAGAACCAAAAAGGAGATCCGAAGGGCCGATGGTTCATACATCCGTTTTGACGACAATGCGGTTGTGCTGCTGAATAACGTGGATGAGATGAGGGGTACCCGTATCTTCGGTCCTGTTGCCAGGGAACTCAGGGATAAGTACATGAAGATTGTTTCACTTGCTCCAGAGGTATTGTAAACGATTTTAACGACCAGACCGATGCAAAAGAAATTACATATTAAAAAAGGTGACCAGGTAATCGTCAACTCAGGCGAATACAAAGGACAAAAGGGCAGGGTGCTAACGGTTGACCGCGATAAGAAGCGGGCCATCGTGGAAGGTGTGAATATGGCTTCCAAACATACCAAACCCAATGCCAAAAGCCCCCAGGGAGGAATCACGAAGCAGGAAGCTCCTGTTCACATCTCCAACCTGAATCTGGTGGACCCTTCCACAGGTGAAGCTACCAGAATTGGACGGAAGTTGAAGGACAACAAGTTAGTCAGATACGCAAAAAAATCAGGTGAGGAGATTAAGTAATGGCAAAGCAATATATACCTACGTTAGAGAAGAAGTATGCAGAGGAGATCGTTCCTGCGCTGATGAAGCAGTTCGGTTATACATCTGTAATGCAGGCGCCGCGTCTTCAGAAGATTGTGCTCAACAGTGGTGTTGGCCAGGCGATTGCTGACAAAAAACTGATCGATATTACCCAGGAGGAGCTGAGCCAGATCACCGGCCAGAAGGCTGTTCAGACCATCTCCACAAAAGATATCTCCAACTTTAAACTGCGCCAGGGTATGCCCATCGGGGTTAAAGTAACCTTGCGCAGGGAGCGGATGTACGAATTCCTGGAACGGCTCATTAAAGTGGCACTGCCCCGGATACGGGATTTCAAAGGGATTGCTTCAAAATTCGACGGACGTGGAAATTACACACTGGGCATTACCGAGCAGATTATCTTCCCTGAAATCGATATCGACAAGATCAATAAGATCATGGGACTGGAGATTACATTTGTTACCTCAGCAGCCACCGACGAAGAAGGTACTGCCCTGCTGAAAGAGTTTGGTATACCGTTTAAACACGATAAAAAATAGAAGAATGGCCAAAGAATCAATGATAGCTCGCGAGGTAAAGCGGCAGAAGCTGGTTGAGAAATACGCTGAGAAGAGGGCGAAACTGAAAGATGCAGGCGATTACGTCGGACTGAGCAGGCTGCCCAGGAACTCCAATCCCATCAGGATGCATAACCGGTGTATGCTTACCGGTCGCCCCAAAGGATACATGCGTCAGTTTGGTATCAGCAGGATCACTTTCCGTGAGATGGCTTCCCAGGGTCTGATCCCCGGGATAAAGAAAGCCAGCTGGTAGGAAGTATAGAATGAAATAGTTTATATAAAGAGAAATAGAAATGACAGATCCGATTGCAGATTATCTGACCCGAATTCGAAATGCTGTAATGGCCAATCACAAAGTGGTGGAAATTCCTGCGTCTAGCATAAAGAAGGACATGACCCGCATCCTTTTCGAGAAGGGGTACATCCTGAACTATAAATTTGAAGAGGAGGGTCCCCAGGGAAGCATTAAGATTGCCCTGAAGTACAATCCCCAGACCAAAATGCCGGCCATAAAGTCGCTTCAGCGCATCAGTAAACCCGGTTTGCGGAAGTATGTCGACAAAGACAATCTTCCCAGGGTACTGAATGGCCTTGGCGTCGCTTTGATTTCCACATCCCAGGGTGTGATGACCGATAAGGAAGCCCGCAGCCTGAATATTGGCGGCGAGGTGTTATGTTATGTATATTAACTGATTTAGGAGAATAACTCATGTCAAGGATAGGAATTTTACCCATCGACATCCCGGCCGGTGTAACCATCGAGGTGGACAAAGACAATCTGGTGACCATTAAAGGCCCCAAGGGCCAAATGTCACAGGCGGTTGACAAAGCAATCACCGTAAAGGTTGAAGGGAACCTGGTTCACATATCCAGGTCAACCGAGGAGAGGGATCACAGGGCCATGCATGGCCTCTATCGTTCGTTGCTGAATAACATGATCATTGGTGTTTCTGAAGGATTTACCATTCAGCAGGAGCTGGTGGGTGTCGGATACCGTGCCGATGTGAAGGATGGCAATACGCTTGAACTGGCCCTTGGATACTCACACGACATCCGGTTTAAGATGCCGGCTGAAGTTAAAGTTGAAACCAAATCAGAACGTCGCCAGAACCCGGTGATCACCCTGACCAGCATAGACAAGCAGCTGATCGGACAGGTTGCTGCAAAGATCCGCTCCTTCCGCCCGCCAGAGCCTTACAAAGGTAAAGGTATCAAGTATGTTGGCGAGCAATTGCGCAGGAAAGCCGGGAAGTCGGCTTCCGTAAAATAGAAGAGAAAATATAACAGATAAAGCGCGTTAAAAATGTCATTAACGAAACAAGAAAGAAGGCAGAGAATCAAGTACAGGATTCGCAAAAGGCTATCCGGAACCGGCGATCGTCCAAGGATGACCGTATTCAGGAGCAACAAGCAGATCTATGTTCAGCTGGTCGATGACCTGACCGGCACGACACTGGGAACCGCCTCCTCCAAAGAGAAGGAGATTGCCTCGCAGAAAGTGAATAAGACCCAGCAGGCAAGGCTGGTTGGTAAGCGGATTGCAGAAGTTGCCAAAGAGAAAGGGATTGATAACGTTGTATTCGACCGGAACGGCTATTTATACCATGGCAGGGTGAAGAATCTTGCAGAGGCTGCCAGGGAAAGCGGACTTAAATTGTAAAGAAAAATATGTCAACAGGTATCAGAAAAGTTAAGACAAGTGACCTCGAGTTAAAAGACCGCCTGGTTAGCATCCAGCGTGTAACCAAGGTGACCAAAGGGGGACGTACCTTCAGCTTCTCAGCCATTGTAGTGGTTGGAAATGAAGATGGGATCGTTGGACACGGACTGGGTAAAGCCAATGAAGTGACCACTGCCATCGCAAAGGGAGTGGAAGATGCAAAGAAGAACCTGATCAAGGTACCCATTCACAAAGGGACCATTCCGCACGAGCAGTATGGAAAGTACGGAGGAGCCAAGGTTTTTATCAAGCCTGCTTCCAGTGGTACAGGTGTGAAAGCCGGGGGTGCAATGCGTGCCGTGCTGGAGAGTGTTGGTGTTAAAGATGTACTTGCAAAAAGTAAAGGATCATCCAACCCTCATAACCTGGTTAAAGCCACTTTCGATGCCCTGCTCGAGCTTAGGGATGCCAATGCTGTGGCAAACCAGAGAATGGTCTCTCTTAACAAAGTATTTAACGGATAATTCAATCATACGATGGGAAAAATCAAAGTCACCCAGGTAAAGAGTGCCATTAAAAGGCCCCTCCGTCAGAAACGTACGCTGATAGCACTGGGCATTACAAAGCTTCATCAGACCGTTGAAGTGGAAGGCACCCCCCAGATTCTTGGAATGTTGTCCAAGGTTTCACATCTTGTGAAAGTGGAAGAGGTAAAATAGTGCTCAGTGAACAGTGCACAGTGCACAGTACACAGTGCTCAGAAAAAAATAGGATAGAAGTTAAAAGATATATAAAATGGATTTAAGCAACTTAAAACCGGCAAAGGGTTCCACGAAAGCAAGGAAAAGGATTGGTCGCGGACAGGGCTCCGGAACAGGGGGCACCTCCACAAAGGGACATAAGGGTCAGAAGGCACGTTCGGGCTATTCCCGGAAGACCGGATTCGAAGGCGGACAGATGCCTCTGCAGCGCAGGGTGCCGAAGTTTGGTTTCAAAAACATCAACCGCAAGGAGTACAAAGGAGTAAATATCAGTACACTGCAGGAGCTGGCCGATAACAGGAAACTGACCGAGATTACTGTGGAGACCTTGATTGAAGCCGGACAGGTGAGAAAAAATTCCCTGGTGAAGATCCTTGGGAACGGGGAGTTGAAGAGCAAACTGACTGTAAAAGCACACGCGTTTTCCAAATCAGCCATTCAAGCCATCGAGGCACAGGGAGGAACCGCGCAGCAAATCTGATTGAATCGATAACTGATGAAAAAATTTATTGAGACCATAAGGAATATCTGGAAGATCGAGGACCTGAGGGCCAGGATAATCTATACATTGGGAATAATCCTGATCTATCGTCTGGGAACACACATCGTTCTCCCGGGGATCAACCCGGTGATGATCGTTGACCTGGCCAAGAACCGTCAGAATACCGGGGGAATTCTTGATCTGCTTAACCTTTTTACGGGTGGAGCCTTTAACAGGGCCTCTATTTTTGGACTTGGGATCATGCCCTACATTTCTGCTTCCATCGTGGTACAGTTGCTGGGAATTGCAGTTCCCTACTTCCAGAGATTGCAGCGTGAGGGTGAAAGCGGAAGAAGAAAGATTAACCAGATTACCAGGTATCTGACCGTTGCTATCCTGATTCCACAGGGGCTCAGCTATATCACAAGTCTTCGTTATCAACTTCCTGCCGAGGCATTTTCAGAAGGTTTCTCCAGGATGGGAGCCATGCTTGTCCTTACGGCCGGTACCATGTTTATCATGTGGCTGGGTGAGAAGATCACCGACAAGGGGGTTGGAAACGGAATTTCACTGATCATTATGATCGGGATTATTGCCAGGCTGCCACAGTCACTGGGGCTTGAATTTATGTCGCGCCTTGAAAACCAGGGTGGAGGACTGATTTCATTCCTGGTTGAGATGCTTGTGATGTTTGTGATATTCATGGGAACCATCCTGCTGGTACAGGGTACCCGGAGGATCCCGGTTCAGTATGCCAAGCGGATCGTAGGTAACAAACAGTATGGAGGGGTGCGCCAGTACATTCCCCTGAAGGTGAATGCAGCCGGTGTTATGCCCATTATCTTTGCCCAGGCATTTATGTTCATTCCCATCACTGTAGCCGGATTTGCCAAGGCCGATGCAGCTTCCGGATTTGCAGCTATTTTCAGCAACCCGGTGGGATTCTGGTATAACTTTACCAGTGCCATGCTGATCATTCTTTTCACCTATTTCTATACAGCCATCACCGTGAATCCCATGCAGATGGCAGAAGATATGAAGAAAAACGGCGGGTTTATCCCCGGTGTGAAACCCGGAAGGAAAACAGCCGACTTCCTGGATTCAGTTATGTCCAGGATCACTCTGCCAGGATCATTCTTTCTGGCTATTGTGGCCATCATGCCTGCTTTTGCAATGATGGCTGGTGTAAACCAGAGTTTTGCGCAGTTCTTCGGCGGAACCTCACTCCTGATTATGGTAGGTGTGATCCTCGATACGCTGCAACAGATAGAAAGCCACCTTCTCATGCGTCATTATGACGGTCTGACCAAGAGTGGCAGGATCAAAGGCCGTGCCGGAAGTGCGGCTGCGATCTAGAGCAGAGAGGCGTTCTTTGATGATTTTATATAAAACTGCGGAGGAGATAGAACTGATTCGGAAGAGCAACCTGCTCGTTTCGAAGACACTGGCCGAGGTGGGCAAACATATTGTCCCGGGAGTGTCCACCGAAAAACTGAATCAGATCGCTGAAACTTTCATTCGCGACCACGGTGCTTTACCAGGGTTCCTGGGATACCAGGGTTACCCAAAGACACTCTGTACATCCGTAAACGCCCAGGTAGTTCACGGAATTCCGTCCCAAAACGTGATCCTGAAGGAGGGTGATCTGGTCTCGGTCGATTGTGGGGTAATCCTGGATGAATTTTATGGAGATACCGCCTTCAGCTTCCAGGTTGGTGAAGTAAGTGAGAAGGTCCGCAGGCTATTGGCGGTAACACGGGAGTGTTTGCAGAAGGGTGTGGAGCAGGCCATTGAGGGAAACAGGATCGGAGATATCGGGCATGCCGTTCAGCAACACGCAGAAAGCAACGGTTACAGTGTGGTCAGGGAGATGGTCGGGCACGGGTTGGGGCGTCATTTGCACGAAGCACCTGAAGTACCCAATTATGGAAGAAGGGGTACCGGACCGAAACTAAAGTGGGGAATGGTCATCTGTATTGAACCCATGATTAATATGGGACGCAGACAGATTGCCCAGGATCCGGACGGATGGACCATTCGCACCGCTGATGATTTACCATCTGCTCATTTCGAGTGGGCAGTGGCTGTGGATAAAGGTAAGGCAGACGTTTTGTCTACCTTCGATTATATAGATGAAGCGTTAAATAAACTGAACAGCTAATGGCAAAACAATCTTCCATTGAACAGGATGGTGTCATTACAGAAGCACTGTCCAATGCAATGTTTCGGGTTGAACTGGAAAATGGACACGTAATTACGGCTCATATTTCCGGGAAAATGAGAATGCATTATATCAAATTGTTACCGGGCGACAGGGTAAAGGTCGAAATGTCTCCCTACGATTTGACAAAAGGGAGGATTAGTTTCCGCTATAAGTAGTGCACAGTGGACAGGGGAAAGTGCACAGTGGAAAGTGCCAGGGACAGTGGAAAGTGCACAGTGGAAAGTGCTCAGTGCTCAGTAGAAAGGAATAAGAGAATATAAAATAATATACACATGAACCGGGCGAACAGGAATCGCAAGCTGCATGTGGCAACAGTAATAAAAGAGAACACATGAAAATTAGAGCATCTGTAAAAAAGCGCAGCGCTGACTGTAAAATTGTCAGAAGGAAGGGACGCTTGTTCGTAATTAATAAGAAGAATCCCAAGTTTAAACAACGTCAGGGATAAGAAATTTTTAAAAACAATTGAACCATTATGGCTAGAATAGTTGGTGTTGATCTGCCCAAGAACAAAAGAGGTGAAATAAGCCTGACTTACATTTACGGCATTGGTCGCAGCCGTGCGCGAACCATCCTTGACGCTGCAGGCGTCGATCGGAATATGAAGGTGAAAGACTGGAATGATAACCAGATATCGGCTATCAGGAAGATGATCAATGAGACTGAAGGATATAAAGTTGAAGGTGAGCTCCGATCGGCCGTTCAGTTGAATATCAAGCGGCTGATGGACATCGGTTCATACCGTGGGATCCGTCATCGTATTGGTCTGCCCACCCGGGGACAAAGTACAAAGAACAATGCCCGTACCCGGAAGGGAAGAAAGAAGACAGTAGCAAACAAGAAGAAAGCAACCAAATAAGAGAGTCTAGATTATGGCTAAAAAGACAGGGACGTCAAGGAAAAGAACAGTAAAAGTTGAACCCACCGGGCAGGCACATATTCACGCCTCCTTCAACAATATTATAATCTCCCTGACCAATAATCAGGGACAGGTAATCTCCTGGGCCTCCTCCGGTAAAATGGGATTCCGGGGCTCCAAGAAGAATACTCCTTACGCTGCCCAGATGGCAGCTTCGGATTGTTCCAAGATTGCCTACGACCTTGGACTGAGGAAGGTTAAGGTATATGTGAAGGGTCCTGGATCCGGCAGGGAGTCGGCCATCCGCAACATCCATGCCGCCGGTATTGAGGTAACTGAAATCGTTGACGTAACACCGCTGCCGCACAACGGCTGCCGTCCCGCAAAAAGGCGGAGGGTATAATTCATTAAACAATAAATTAAACAGATAGATGGCAAGATACAGAGGTCCCAGGACCAGAATTGCTCGTAAATTTTCAGATCCCATTTTCGGGACGGATAAGTCTTTCGAAAAGAAGAACTATCCCCCGGGAATGCACGGAAACAACAAACGCAGACGCAAAGCTTCTGAATATGGTATTCAGTTGAAAGAGAAGCAGAAGGCCAAGTATACATATGGAGTATTGGAGAAGCAGTTCAGAAATATTTTTGAGAAGGCTTCAGGCAGTAAGGGTGTGACAGGTGAAGTTCTCCTCCAGTTGCTCGAGTCGAGGCTCGACAATGTGGTTTTCAGGCTGGGGCTTTCACCCACTCGTGCCGGGGCACGGCAGCTGGTAACACACAGGCACATCACTGTGGATGGTGAAGTGGTTAATATTCCTTCTTACACCCTTAAACCTGGTCAAAAGGTAGGAGTAAGGGAACGTTCTAAATCCCTGGAGGTGATCACAGAATCCCTTAGCACTGCAAGGTACGGATCTTCATCATGGCTTGAGTTTGATGAGGCTACCATGACAGGGAAATTTCTCAACCGCCCCGAGCGTGCAGATATCCCTGAGAACATCAAGGAGCAGCTTATCGTTGAACTTTATTCAAAATAACAAAATCACATTCATACTATGGCCATTTTAGCTTTTCAAAAACCAGATAAGGTCATTTTGCTTGAAGCAGATGACAGGTATGGTAAGTTTGAGTTTCGACCGCTGGAGCCAGGTTATGGGATTACAGTCGGTAATTCCCTGAGGCGCATCCTTCTCTCTTCACTGGAAGGTTATGCCATCACTAACATTAAGATTGAGGGGGTTGAACACGAATTTTCCACCATTACCGGTGTAATTGAGGATCTTACCGAGATTATACTGAACCTGAAGCAGGTGCGCTTTAAAAAGCAGATTGATGATGCGATCGACGAGAAGATTGTCGTAACCATTACAGGCCAGGAGGAGTTTAAAGCAGGCGACCTGCAGCGTTTTCTCAGTGGTTTTAAGGTGCTGAATCCGGAGCTCGTGATTTGCCACATGGAACCCGATGTAAAACTTCAGATGGAAGTCCTTATCAACAAAGGACGTGGATATGTGCCCGCCGATGAGAATAAGCCGGCCGAGGCCGAGTTCGGTCTTATCGCCGTGGATTCCATTTTCACGCCCATCAAGAATGTGAGGTTTAAAATTGAGAATTATCGCGTCGAGCAGAAGACCGACTTCGAGAAACTGATCATTGAGATTGAAACAGATGGTTCCGTTCACCCGAAAGAGGCACTGAAAGAGGCAGCCAAGATTCTCATTTACCATTTCATGCTCTTCTCCGATGAGAAGATCACCCTCGATACCGACGAAAAATTTGCCAACGAGGAGTTTGATGAGGAGGTATTGCACATGCGTCAGTTGCTGAAGGCCAAGCTGGTTGACCTGGATCTTTCTGTAAGGGCACTTAACTGCCTGAAAGCTGCAGAAGTTGAAACCCTGGGCGACCTGGTCAAATTCAATAAAAATGATCTGTTGAAATTCAGGAACTTCGGTAAAAAGTCACTCACCGAGCTGGAAGAGCTTTTGGTGAACATGAACCTGACTTTCGGAATGGATATTATTAAATACAAACTGGACAAGGATTAATTGTAATGAGACATAAGAAGAATTTTAATCACCTGGGAAGGAAGAGTGGCCATCGAAGGGCCATGCTGTCCAATATGGCTTCTTCGCTGATCATGCACAAGCGGATTGAAACAACCACTGTGAAAGCAAAAGCACTGAAGAGATACATTGAACCTTTGATCACACGTTCAAAGGAAGACTCCACGCACTCGCGGCGTGTGGTTTTCAGTTATTTGCAGGACAAAGAAGCCGTAACGGAGCTTTTCCGTGAAGTGGGAGCCAAAGTGGGCGATCGCCCGGGTGGGTATACCCGTATCATCAAAATGGGAAACCGCCTGGGAGATAATGCCGATATGTGCCTCATCGAACTGGTGGACTTCAACGAAATCATGCTGGGAGCCAAAGCAGCCGCAAAAAAGACAACCAGTCGTCGTCGTCGCGGAAGCAAATCCAAAGATGAGACAGTAGCTGCCCCGAAAGTTGCAGCCCCCGCCGCAGTGGTTGAAACTGCACCCGTGGTTGAAACTGCACCCGTGGAGGATACTGCACCCGTGGAGGAAATTGCAGAAGAGGCAGAACCACCTGCCGGGGAGGATCATCATGATGAGTCCGCTGAACAGATTAATGAACCAATAAAATAATCCAATCATGGGACAAATAGTTGATATTCATGCACGTGAGATTCTTGATTCTCGCGGCAATCCAACCGTTGAAGTGGAAGTGACACTGGCAAGCGGTTATGTGGGACGTGCCGGAGTTCCTTCTGGGGCTTCCACAGGCGAAAATGAAGCGCTTGAACTGAGGGATGGCGATAAAAACCGCTACCTGGGTAAAGGAGTTCTGAAAGCCGTCGATAATGTCAATAAAGTGATTGCTGAAGAGCTGATCGGAATGAACGCCATGGATCAGGTGGCGATCGATCAGAAGATGATTGAACTGGATGGTACAAAGACCAAAAGCAAACTGGGCGCCAACGCCATGCTGGGTGTTTCCCTTGCCGTTGCAAAGGCTGCAGCCATGTATCACGATATGCCCCTCTATCGCTATATCGGTGGAACCAATGCCAAACATCTGCCCGTTCCCATGATGAATATAATCAATGGAGGTTCACACTCCGATGCACCCATTGCTTTCCAGGAGTTCATGATTCGTCCCATTGGAGCCAAAACCTTCAGGGAGGGACTCAGGATGGGTTCTGAGGTGTTCCATGCACTTAAAAGTGTTCTGAAGGCACGTGGACTGAGCACCGCCGTTGGGGATGAAGGAGGATTTGCTCCCGAACTTGACGGAACCGAGGATGCTCTCGAAAGCATTTTGAAGGCTGTTGAGAAAGCCGGTTACAAACCTGGTTCCGATATTACCATTGCACTTGACTGCGCTGCATCTGAGTTTTACGAGAATGGAATTTATAACTACTCCAAATTCGAAGGCAAGGAGGGAGCAAAGCGTAACTCCAGGGAGCAGGCTGCCTATCTGGCCGAGCTGATTTCCAAGTATCCCATCGATTCCATCGAAGATGGTATGGATCAGTCTGACTGGGACGGATGGGTTGTCCTGAAAAAGATGATCGGCGACAGGTGCCAGCTGGTGGGAGACGATCTGTTTGTTACCAATGTTGAATATCTCTCCAAAGGAATAGAGCTGGATTGTGCCAACTCCATTCTGATCAAGGTGAACCAGATCGGCACACTTACCGAGACCCTGAATACCATTGAAATGGCACACAGGGCAGGGTATACCACTGTGACCTCACACCGTTCGGGAGAGACTGAGGATGCAACCATCGCCGATATTGCAGTGGCAACCAACTCGGGTCAGATCAAAACAGGATCGATGAGCCGTTCAGACAGGATCGCCAAATATAACCAGCTGCTTCGAATCGAAGAGGAGCTGGGCACTACTGCTATCTACGGGTATTAGGAAACACCCTGATCATCAATAGCAAAGAGGGCTGTCCGAAAGGGCGGCCCTCTTGCTTTTTGGGCCGGACCCTGAAGATATTGAATAATCTGAATATATATATTATATTGTATCGCTCTAATTAAGATTATAATCCCATAAAAATTTAGCCATATGTCAGTTCTGAAAGAGAGACTTCATCAAAAAATAGAAGAGTTTCGTCCCCGTATCAGGAAATTAATGAAAGATTATTGCAACGTAATTGTCGACCAGGTTACAGTTGCCCAGGCTCTTGGCGGTATGCGCGGACTGAAGAGCCTTGTGACCGACATTTCCTACCTGGATCCGCAGGAGGGAATCAGGTACAGGGGATATACACTCCCGGAGGTATTTGAGAAGTTGCCAAAGGCCCCCGGGGCTGAGATGCCCTATGTGGAAGGACTCTATTTCCTCCTGCTGACAGGCGATATACCGACCGACAATGAGGTGGCCGATCTGGCCGATGAATTCAGGAAGCGTAGGATCCTTCCCCGTTACGTGTACGAGGTAATCGATGCTTTTCCCTCTTTTTCGCCCCCTATGGCCATATTTTCTGCAGCGATCCTTACCATGCAGCGGGAATCGTTCTTTGCCAAGAAGTACCAGGGCGGAATCTCTAAGAATGATTACTGGGATCCCATGTTCGAAGATTCTTTGAACCTGCTGGCCAAGCTTCCCGAGGTGGCCTCCTACATCTATGCCAAACTCTACAGAGGCGGGAAAAGGATTCAGTCCAATCCGTATCTGGATATGGGGGCCAATTTTGCTCACATGATGGGTATCCCCAAACCGTATGATGATGTTTCAAGACTTAATTTCATTATCCACGCCGACCACGAAAGCGGGAACGTAAGCGCCCATACCGGGCACCTTGTAGCCAGTTCCCTGTCGGATATTTATCTCTCCATTTCAGCCATGATTAACGGGCTGGCCGGACCGCTTCACGGACTGGCCAACCAGGAGGTACTGAGATGGCTGCAGGACCTTGTGGAGAAGATGGACGGACAGGTTCCCACCGAGGAGGAGATGAAGCAGTTTGTGTGGGATACACTCAATTCCGGACAGGTCATTCCGGGATACGGTCACGCTGTTCTGAGGAAAACTGACCCCAGGTATACCTTGCAGCGTGAGTTCTGCCTGACTCACCTGAAAGACGATCTGTTGTTCAAGTATACAGATATGCTCTATAAAATAGTACCGCCCATCCTGCAGGAGCAGGGCAAGGCCAAGAACCCCTGGCCAAACGTAGATGCACAGTCGGGGATCATCCACTGGCACTACGGTATCACCGAGTATGAATTTTACACGGTTCTGTTCGGGATAGGGAGGGCCATCGGGATTACTGCGAATATTATCTGGGACAGGGCCCTGGGTTATCCCCTGGAGAGACCGAAATCAGTCACCACCGATATGCTGGAAAAGCTCGCGATGGATTCCATTAAAAACAAAGTCGGAACTAAGGGGGATGATTGCAAGGACCTTTAAAAATCAGGCCAGCAAGTTTTTCATTTTCCTGACCAGTTGCTCGGCCTGGAAAGGTTTGGCAATATAGTCATCGGCACCGACAGCAAGGCAGGTTTCCCTGTCACCAGCCAGGGCATTGGCCGTAATGGCAATGATTGGAATGTGGCTTTTATTGGTAGATTCTATTTCACGAATCTTTTTGGTTGCTGTTAGTCCGTCCATTACAGGCATCATAATATCCATGAGGATGATGTCATACTGTTTCAGTCCGAACATCTCCAGGGCTTCTTTCCCATTTCCGGCCACATCGATCTGCTTCACCTTTTTGTTGAGACTCAGAAGGACAATCTTCTGGTTGATCTCATTGTCCTCAACCAGCAGTACCCGTGCCTCCACAAGTAACATGGATTTCCTGCTCTCCTTCGCTTTTCCCAATGCCTCCTCAATCTCCTGCACACTCCTGGTTGCATCCTTGGCAAAGTCCTGGAAGAAGGAGATGGTGGCCCCGTATTGTTCCAGATCAACCATCAGTTCACTTTCACTCTCGAGCAGGAGGTTGTACGCCGTGGAAAGATTCGATCCCTTTGGAGTGTTGCCGCTTTTCAGATCATCCAGGTAAGTGATCATATTCTTCCCTAGATTGGTCGGGAATATGAACCTGAACTCCAGTCTGACCTGGCTGGGCGTCTCACGCAGGGTGGTGACGCGGACCTTAACCTGACTGCCCGGCTGTTTATAGAGGTTCACTCCCTTGATAATGTTAATCACAAGGCCCCGGAGCAGACTGGGATCACCGATCAGAAGCTGCTTCATCTGGCCCGAATACACGATGGTGACATCTCCATAGGAAGTGCTCCCCGAATTCAGGATATCCAGTGCCTCATCCATAACCCGGTTCAGATCAAACGAGATGATACTCTTTTTATAGTCGAGGATTCCCGGGGAGGCGATCTCCACAATGTTGTTTACATCCTCGATCAGGTTGTTGGTGGATGCCTGAAGGGTCTCCATTAACTCCTTCTGAAGGGAGGTAAGCCGACTGTCGTGTACCAGGTTATTGATCAGGGTGATGTTGCTCAGGGAGGTTCTCAGTTTATGGGATAGTCTCGTCATGAACTCGTCCCTCTGAAGCACCTGGTCCTTGAACTGGCTGCGGGAATCGTTCAGCTTTGCCAACAGCAACCGGTTGGAGTTTTCGATATGGCGGCTGAGAATGAGAATCACAATGTAGGTGGCCATGAAAATGGTCGCATCAGAAGCCTTGAGGTGGATGTGGCTGTGAAGACCGGGAATCGAGTTGAGCACCAGGATCAATCCCCCCAGTATGAATGATAAAATCAGGCCATTTTTCCCGTTTATGCTTACAGCGGCAAGCGGGAATATGAGCAGAAATGCAAGCACCAGGGAAGAGTGCATGTTCGAATCAACCAGGAAAGCTGAGAGGAACAACAGGGCAACAATCATGAGTCCCAGTGTGCTGTTGAGATCAGGTTTTTTGTCGGGCGGAACCAGAAAATAGACCAGGAGTGTTCCGGCCAGGACTCCCCCGTCGCGGACTAATGTTAATGGGTTCCTGCTAAATAATCCGAACAGAAAGGAGATTGTAAATAAAAGGAAGAGGATTCCATAGAAGAGGTTGATTCTCTTGAGCCTGTTGATCTCAGACTGATCCATGGTATCATGAATACCGCGTTCAATGATCCGGTTTAGAAACTTGGTTAACATCTGAATTCTCAATGGCTTTCTTTGACAAAGAAAGAGAAATTTATAGATCCATGGAAAACATTGGCTTTATTTTTGTACCATTTACTTATAGAAGTTAGTAATTTTGCCTGAAGGGTATGGAATCATGAAACCAGTTTCGGCACTTATAATATTGTTAGGACTCTGCAGTTGGACTCTGGCCCAGGAGGGAGCACCCGAAGGGATGGTCCGTTATTCTTCTGGTTATGAGTTTCCAGATGGAATCTATACCAATTTTGAGATGGTCCGCGAGGCCAGGCCCATTCCCCCGGCCAGGGTGGTTACCGATGTGGATCTGTTCGACCGCGAATTCTATGAAAAAATCACCTCAGAGGATGAGATTGTCATTTATGATGATAACGGGGTGAAAAAGGAGTTCAAAACATCCAAAATCTGGGGTTATGGCCGCAATGGGGCCCTCTTCATCAACGTGGGCTCTGCTTTTCACCGGATCAGTCTGGTAGGAAGTATCTCCCATTTTGTTGCTTCGGTCACCACCTACAATCCCAACTATTATGATCCTTACCGTTACAATCCCTATTACTCCAACTCTTACTACCAGGGCCGGTACAATTCACCCCAGTCGAATTATTCAAGTACCGATCTGAAACAGTACCTGCTTGACTTTGAGACCGGGGAGGTGATGGAATACGACAGCGAGAGTGTGGAGGTAATGCTGATGAAGGATCCTGAACTTGCTGATGAGTACCTGGCATTGAAAGGCAGAAAACAAAAGCAGATGAAATTTGTATTTATTCGCAGGTACAATGAGAAACACCCACTCTATTTTCCTGAACGCTGACCATCCAAAAACACCAATCAAAATGATGAAACAATGTATTGCCTCCCTTTTAGTAGTGTTACCGTTGGTACAACTGGAAGCACAAAGGGAGTACCTGCCCACATCCGAGGATCTGACAAGGTTTCACAACACAAAAACCTATGTGGTTCTCAGTGATAACCTCATGTCGGAATACAATTTTGAAATTCGCGATGCCATTGAAAAATTCTGGACCATCACCGGTTATGAGTTCCTGGAATACAAGAATTTTGCCGAGAAGAGCCTGGATTATAATGCCTCATTCCTTTACGTGGCAACGGTCAGTTTTGAAAAGGATAAATCGAATACCCGTTACATCTTCCTCTGCCTCTCACTGGGAGGGGATGATCATGAAACCCTCGACGATCTTAAGGATATCACAAATATTCCCCTGAGTTACTATGGGGTGGATGAGGATGAGTATACCTACAAGCTGGGGATCCTGTTGCGCTTTATGCAGCAGCACATCAAGATCATTACCGAAGATCCCAACCTGGTCTCCCAGACCGTTTTTCAGTACTACAACGACAACATGGGCAGTGTAAAGGAGAAGACTCTTTACCTGACCGGGGATGATCTGCCCCTTGCACTGGCCACCGAATCGAAGATCAGGGCGATTTATCCCTACGATTTTCAGATCGTGGAGCGGGAGAAGATCAAGGAGTTGATCATGGCAGAGGATGAGAATGCCGTCATCCTTCATAAGGTGGGGCCCCAGAGCAAGGAGATTGAGGACCGGGTCTATAAAATCCTGATGGGCACCGGCGATGCCAGATTTTATTACTACGACTACCACAAGTCAAACAGCAAAAATCCCGACGCCTTTCTTAAAAGCGATTTCGAACGGCTGACCAGGGCTGTTCCCAAATAGATCATTTTCAATGGCAGATAAACCATCCATTCCAAAGGGTACGAGAGACTTTACGCCACTGGAAATGTCCAGGCGTAACCATATATTTGATACAATCAGGCGGATTTTTAAGACCTATGGCTACCAGCCCATCGAAACACCGGCCATGGAAAACCTTTCTTCACTCATGGGAAAGTATGGGGATGAGGGTGACAAACTGTTGTTCAAGATTCTCAATTCGGGCGATTTCAAGGAGAACCTGAGTGATGAGGAGCTCATCAGGACCCCGCCCGGGAAACTGGGAACCATGATCTCCGAGAAGGGGCTCAGGTATGACCTTACCGTCCCCTTTGCCCGCTTCGTGGTTCAGCATCGGAACGACATTACCTTTCCTTTTAAGAGATTCCAGATCCAGCCCGTTTGGAGGGCCGATCGACCCCAGCGGGGCCGTTACCGGGAATTTTTCCAGTGTGATGTGGATGTGATTGGCAGTACTTCATTGCTCAATGAGTACGAATTGGTCCGGATTATTGATGCCGTATTCAGGGACCTGGAGCTGAAGGTGTTGATAAGGCTGAACAACCGCAAAGTACTGACAGGGATTGCTGAGGTTATCGGCGAGTTGCACAGGATGACCGATATTACCGTAGCCATCGACAAACTGGAAAAGATCGGGATAGATAAGGTGCTCCAGGAGCTGCAGCAGAAGGGCATCAGTGACCAGGCCCTGGGGAAGCTGGAGCCGGTCCTTTTAATGAAGGGGACAAGCCCTGAGAAACTGGCCTTCCTGGAAGAGTACCTGGCACTGTCCGAAACCGGAGTCCGGGGGATTGAAGAGATCAAACAGCTATGCTCTTACCTGGAACAGACACCCATGAAGGCAGAAACTGAGTTTGACATTACCCTGGCCAGGGGGTTAAATTATTACACCGGGACGATCATCGAAGTGATCTCGGCCGAGGTTGAGATGGGCAGCATATGCGGAGGAGGGCGGTACGACGACCTCACCGGGATATTCGGACTGGAGGGTGTGTCGGGTGTGGGTGTTTCCTTCGGAGCCGATCGCATCTATGATGTGATCCAGCAGCTGGAACGATTCCCGGAACGGGGGGAGATGGATACCAGGGTGCTCTTTGTTAATTTCGGGGAGAGAGAGGTTGGTTATATTCTCCCGGTTCTCGACAGGCTGCGCGAACGATATGTTGCTTCTGAGCTCTATCCCGAAAGTGCCAAAATGAAGAAACAGATGGCCTATGCCCATAACCGCAGGATCCCCTTTGTTGCCCTTGTGGGTGAGCAGGAGGTGACAGATGGAGTGATCACCCTGAAGGAGATGGTGACAGGAAACCAGGAGCGTTTGACGCCCGGTCAGCTTGTGGAGCGACTGGCTCAGTAATATTTTTCCGGTATTGAGGTCTCAAAATTCAAACATATGGAAAAGGTACACCTGGTAAACACCAGTGAGATAGGTTGGAAAAAGATTGATGAGATCCTCAAAGAGGAGCAAAAGCTTCTCCTGTCTCAGGAGGTGAAGGAGCGGATCACCATCTGCAGGGACTACCTGGACCGAAGGCTTGAGAAGGGTGATGAGGTGATCTATGGTATCAATACCGGGTTTGGTTCATTGTGCGATAAAGTGATATCCGCCGAGAACCTTGGCCTTTTGCAGAAAAACCTGGTGATGTCGCATGCATGCGGGGTGGGGGATGAGGTTCCTGTTGAAATCACCCGCCTGATGCTGCTCCTGAAGATACAATCCCTCTCCTACGGAAATTCGGGTGTACAGGTGGCTACGGTTCAGCGCCTGGTGGATATGTACAACCACCAGGTTTTTCCGGTGGTTTACTCCTATGGTTCCCTGGGAGCATCGGGCGACCTGGCCCCGCTGGCACACATGAGCCTCCCATTGCTGGGCATGGGTGAGGTGCGTGTAAACGGATTGAAGCATGCGTCACAGGATGTTCTCTCAAGGATGGGGTGGGAACCCATTGACCTGCAGTCCAAGGAAGGATTGGCCCTGCTCAATGGTACCCAGTTCATGAGTGCCTTCGGGGTACAACTTTGCCTGCGCGTTTTTAAACTATCAAGACTTGCCGATATCATCGGAGCGCTCTCCCTGGATGCCTTCGACGGCCGGATCGAACCCTTTCATGAACTGATACAGCAGATAAGGCCACACCAGGGTCAGATCGTCACCGCCCGAAGGATCAGGTGGATCCTCGAGGGAAGTGAACTGATCTCCCGCTCCAAGAATCATGTTCAGGATCCCTATTCTTTCCGGTGCATTCCCCAGGTGCACGGAGCCTCAAAGGATTCGATCAACTATGTGGCATATGTTTTCAGGAACGAGATTAACTCGGTGACCGATAATCCCACCATTTTCCCGGGGGAGGATCTGATCATATCGGCAGGGAATTTCCATGGACAGCCTCTGGCACTGGCCCTCGACAACCTTGCCATTGCCATGAGTGAACTGGGGAACATATCAGAGCGTCGCACCTACCAGCTGGTTTCGGGTTCCAGGGGACTTCCCCATTTCCTGGTGGCCAACCCGGGACTCAACTCCGGATTTATGATTCCACAGTATACCGCAGCATCAATGGTGAGCCATAATAAACAGCTCTGTACCCCCTCATCGGTCGATTCCATCGAGTCGTCCCAGGGACAGGAGGACCATGTAAGCATGGGGGCCAATGCAGCCACCAGTGCCTGGAAGGTAATGGAGAACCTGGAAAGGATTCTTGCCATTGAGCTCTATAATGCGGCCCAGGCCCTCGAGTTCAGAAGGCCGGTCCGCACAAGTCCATACCTGGAAAGATTCTTTGAAGGATACAGGGAATATGTTGCCTTCGTCGGGGATGACAAGGTGATGTACAACGACATTGAGGCAAGCGTCCGGTACCTCAGGGATGTGGAACTGAACCTGCCCGAAGATCTGCTGGAATTTAAGGATTTCTCAACCGGGACAGTCAGTTGAATCTAAAAAATGGGTGACCATTCAGGGGCCATGGGATTTTGTTCCATCTCATGATGTCCATTTTCTCCTCCGGGAGCAGCGCCCTTGCCTTCCCCCCTTAATTTTCCAACCAGGTGTTTGCGGAAATCCCACTCAACCTTGTAGAGTTTCAGAACCTTTTGAGGCGGGAGGACGACAGGGAACCTCTCCCTGTAATACTCCTGTTCAAGCCGGAATACCTGCTCCTTGTAGTCAAGAATGCGTACCAGGATCTCATTAATCTCCTTGTCCGACAGGTTCCCCGCGTTCTCATGCGTGTACCTGAAGGTGTTGTGCTCCTCCTCCATCACCTTCATCTTCCGGTTTGTAAAATCGTTGTATACCGGCCAGAATGCCAGTTTCTCGGATGGGGTCAGTTCAAGATTCTCGTTAAAGTATGCCTCCCTCTCCTGGTTAAAACGTTTGATCTGCTCGTCGGTCTGTGCATTTGCAGCACCACTCAGGATCAGTAGAGTCAGCGATACAATGGTGATCAGATTTGGGGTGATTCTTCTCTTCATGATCGTTTGGTTTATTTTTCATATATAAGATCCATTTCCACATCTGCGCTGGCAAGATATTCCATGGCCTGGTTCAGATAGGCATCCTCATCGTCCAGCAGGGCATCTGTCTCCTCCAGGAATCCGGCTAATTCATAATCACTGGCAAAGAGCCCTGCGCCGTCCAGCAATGCAACTTCCATAAAATTGTCCTCTGCTTCACCTTCCGGTGAGAGCATTCTGACCAGCGGGAAGGTGAGCAGTGCCAGGGCGGTTAAGGCAGCTGCAACAGCAAGTCCCGTTCGAAGACTTCCCGGCCTTCTCCTGGGAACCTGATCTGTTTCAATCCCGGCAATCCGGCCGGTCAAACGCCCCGGGAGTGTATCAAAGTAATCCCCGGGAACCCTGAAAGGATTTTTCTTTTGCATCTCCATGATTCTATATTGTTAAAGTTTAGACCATTATATTTCAGAAAGGTTTAATCTTCTGACAGCATGATTTCCAGTTTTTTTACAGCATGGTGGTAAGAGGCTTTGAGTGCTCCCACCGACGTGCCGAGTATCCCCGACATCTCCTCATATCTCATTTCGTCAAAATACTTCATGTTAAAGACCATTCTTTGCTTCTGAGGAAGTTTCAGAATAGCCTTCTGTAACTTCAGGCTCGCCTGGTCACCGTCAAAGAAGGGATCCGATTCCAGCTGGTCGCTCATGCGCTTTTCCAGATTTCCCATCGGGGCGAAGATCCGCCTCTTTTTCTGCTTCAGAAGCGTAAGCGACTCATTGGTGGCGATCCGGTACAACCATGTAAAGAGTCCCGACTCAGCCCTGAATTCGGGCAGCGATTTCCAGACCTTGACCATTGTGTTCTGCAGTACATCATCTGCATCCTCATGGGTGATCACGATCTTCCGGATGTGCCAATAGAGCCTCTTTTGGTACTTAAGCACAAGCTGGTTAAAAGCCTGTTGCTCTTTACCCGGGGTTTTAGCTCCTTCGAGGATCTCACTGTCATCCCACTCCGGCATCATCCTGTGGTGTTTGGTTGTTTGACCTGTAACCTTTGAATAGGTTTAATATTGTGCTACTGGTAGAAGTTGATGGTTTCGGTGGAGCCTGAACTGACGTTGAAATTCTTTACCACGGTAAGATCGGTCGATTTCAGATCTGCCCGGCGGAATATCACCCTGTAGGAGCCCGGTTGCAGATAAAACCCCTGGCTATTGCTGTTCTCTGGCAGATTCAGCACCCATTTCTGATCACCCTCAGGGTTCAGCTGGTAGAGTGCTCCCGATCCCATTTGTTGCGCGGAAAAAACCACATAGCCCGGTGCCGGAATCTCAACGGTTGTGGTATAACTCTGCCTGATCTCCACATCTTTAACCACCATCAGGGGGTAGATCGGAATTTCCAGGTCATATTTTCCAACCACGTACTTTCCCATGTCGCCCATCTCCTGAATGTTGATGGTGGAGTGTTTCCCGGCCTGTCTCACCAGTATCTTCTCTTTATCCAGGGCCTTTCCCCGGTTGGTGCGTACCATCAGGTAACCCTGCGGAGTATCCAGCCCGATGGTGTTGTGCCTTCCGGTCACCAGTTTTACGCTGTCAATCCTTACAGGCGGTATGGTTTGAGCTACCACATCATAGGTGCTCATGTGGTCGAGTGAAAGTGTATCCGGGTTCCCTTTGGTGTTGATGGTATGAATCATGTTGTACCTTACCACTCCGGAAAACCGGTCATAGAAGATTACATTCACATCTGTTTCGGTGGGCCTGTGCTGACTGTCAAGCAGGTTAACCTGGGCACTGGTTGCATTCAGGGCCTGTGTGATCACCACCCGGAGTGCCTCACGGTATCGCTCCTTATTGGGAGCGTCGTAATAATCCCCGATACAGTTGAAAGTCTCCCGGAACCCCGGGTCGTTTCCGATCCCGATTACGAAGGGGCGCAGGATGATGCCCTGCTTTTGCAATCTTCTGGAGATCTCACAGGGATCCCCATCGCAGGCTTCCAATCCGTCGGTAATCAGCAGGATAATATTCCTGCAATTCCTGCACGAAGGAAAATCTCCGGGGGCCAGTTCCAGGGAGTGAGCGATGGGTGTGGTTCCCTTGGGAGTGATGAATTTCAGTTTCTGCCGGATCCTCGATGCATTGGAAGGACCGAAGGGAACCTCCAGCTTGGTATCACTGCAATCCTGCGGAGGAACCGGACTCTGGTGTCCGTAAACCCTCAGTCCGATCTCCACATTGGGCATGTTCTCGAGGCTGTCCACCATCTCCAGCAGAATATCCCGGGCGATATCAATTTTCTTCGCACCCTCCCATGGTCCGGCCATGCTGTTGGAGGCATCAAATATAAAGAGGATCCTCGATTTGGGAGTGTATCCCGGCTGTTCCCCCTGCCCTGAAAGGTGAAGGGGCAAAAGAGCGGAAATCGCCAGGGTGATGAGCAATAATTTATTAAATGGGTTGCAGTTCATTATCATTTTGGATCATCCTTTAAAAATACAAAAATCGCACCATCCTGCAAGGTCACTCCCTGATCACTCTCTCTACCCGGGTGTGCTGGCCCGAGGCAACCCTCACCAGGCAGAGACCTGCAGGCAGGTGCTCCAATTCAATGACCAGTGGCGCTCCAGAGAAGTGATGTGCCTCCCTTAAAAGCATGATTCCCTCACTTGAAAAGATCATCACATCAACCGGTCCCGGTTCCATGGTTCCCGGAACAATGAAAAGCTGCTTACCGGCAGGGTTGGGATAGATCCGGACAGTGAAAACACCATCCAGGTCTGTGGAGCCGGCGACCGGCTCCAGTGGAATATCCAGCCAGGTGGCCTCGTACCGGTTCACCCCGACCATCGGGATTGTATCGGTGATGTAACCGGCAGCCGATACTACCAAGATCGTAGCTCCCCTCTTCCAGGGGCTTGTAGAAGTCGCCATGCCTGGCTGAACTGTGCACAACCGAGTGATAGGGGTCGCCGGCGGAGAATTCCACCTGGGCTGAAACCGGGAATCCGGTGCCCGAATCGGTGACTTTCCCCCTGATCCCGTACATGCACTGGGCCATATAATTGAGTAACGATCGATGGTTCTTCTGCCAGTATTCATCCAGCAATCCGCTACCAAGCTGGTAAATGCTGGATAGTTCCAGGGTGATTTCCCGTCCCTCCAGGTAGTGGGTGACATAATCCTGCCGCCCCCCGCTGATCTTATACCACTGAGCACCGTTGGTAATCCCGTCTTCAAAAAGCGACATATAAGCGGGATCCACTGAACGGGCCTCATCGGCATATTCGCGTGACACGAAACGAAACCAGCTGTCGTCAGGATGCAGCGTATCGGTGTGATCCCATGGGTAATTCACAACTTCAGCCCCGCTGTGGATATTGGCCGACATGGTAAACCGGTGCTGTTGCAAAAACGCCATCATCGCTTTGGTCTCCCGTGCCCGTCCTGAAGTGTCATTGATCATTTCGCCGGCTGCCGGATCGGGAAATTCCCTGTTCATGTCTGTCATCCCGGAGGTTTCGCGTATGGAGCGGGCCACCGAAAGGTCATCGTCGGGGAAGTAGGTTCCGTCGGGATTGGCAAGGGGATTAATCCAGATGGCCAGGTTGTCCACCAGGCGGGTCACCTCATTGTCGTTACCGTACCCGGTAAGAAGGGTTTGGATCAGCCTGAGCATCATTGGGTAGCCCACCAGCTCGTTGCCATGGATGCTGCTGGTATAGAGGAATGCCGCTTCCGCTTCCTCAAGCTCCACATGGTCACTGATCTTCACCGCCAGCAAAAGGCGGCCCTGTGATGTGGTACCAATGGTGTCCACCCGGCAGATACCGGGGAAGGTTCGGGCAAAGTGCTGGAGCATCTCCACGTACTGGGGGTAAGTGGGATATTTATGAAAGGTGAGTGCTTCAGCCAGGTCGGATGCCATATCTCCGTCGTCAAGCTGCACCTCGCGCCACTGGCCATGGAGCGATGAAACCAGGAAAAGGAGAAGAACCAGGATGTGGGTCTTCTGCCGCATTGTTAAACGTTAAACCGGATGTGCAGGATATCGGCATCGCACACCTCATAGTTTTTCCCTTCCACCGACAATTTGCCTTTATCCTTACAGGCCTGCTCCGACCCAAGGGTGATAAAATCCTTATATTTCATCACCTCGGCCCGGATGAATCCTCTCTGCAGATCACTGTGAATGGCCCCTGCCGCTTCGGGCGCCAGGGCACCTTTATGGATGGTCCAGGCCCTGATCTCTTTCGGACCGACCGTAAAAAATGAGAGCAGGTTCAGCATCGAGTAAGCCGAACGAACCAGCTTGCTCACACCGGGTTCCTCGAGACCTGCATCGGCCAGGAAAGCCCTGCGGTCTTCCTCCTCTTCCAGTTCGGCAATCTCCGACTCCAGTCTTGCAGCCAGAATCAGGATCTCCGAATCAACTTCCGACAGGTATTCCCGCACCTGATCCACATATGCATTCCCTGTGAGGGCCGCCTGATCCTCCACATTGCAAACATACAGGACCGGTTTTTCGGTAAGCAGGAAGAGATCTTCGGCATACTTCCTGTCGGCATTTCCGATCTTCAGGGTCCGTGCATTCTGAAAATTTTCAAAATGGGCCTTGTAAAGTTCCAGCACCTCCACCCCCCTGCGGGCATCCTTATCGCCCGACTTGGCAATCCTTGCCAGTCGTTCCATTTTCTTCTCCACCGACTCGAGGTCCTTTACCTGCAGTTCCAGGTGGATGGTCTCAATGTCGCGCACCGGGTTTACCGAACCGTCGATATGAGGAAGCCGGTCGTCATCAAAGCACCGGAGCACATGGATCAGGGCATCGGTATTGCGTATGTCCGAAAGGAACTTATTCCCGACACCCTCACCCAGACTGGCGCCCTTTGTCAGCCCCGGGATATCCACGATTTCAACGGTGGCAGGGATCACCCTCTCGGTAGGCTGGAATTTAACAAGGTTGTAGAGCCTCGGGTCGGGTACGTTGACCACCCCCATGTTCGATTTACTGGATGTGAAAGCAAAACTGGAGGTCTCCACCTTTGTATTTGACATGCAATTAAAAAGGGTGGATTTTCCTACATTCGCCACCCCGATGATGCCACATTTTAATGCCATAGCCCAATCTCTCTTTTATAGAATAGCAAAAGTAAACAATCCATCCCAACCCCGCTAATTAAATTTGCTCACCCCGCGGGAATTCGGTATTTTAGGGCCTTTGAAAATTTAAGACTTCAATTTGTAAACCCTCAGGTAATGGATAACAAAATTCACCTCAGATCAGCAGACAATATCCGCATACTGGCAGCAGCCATGGTTGAAAAGGCAAAATCGGGTCACCCTGGCGGTGCCATGGGAGGAGCCGATTTCATTGAGATGCTCTATTCAGAATTTCTGAATTTCGATCCCGACGACCTTACCTGGCCCAACAGGGACCGGTTCTTCCTGGATCCCGGCCACATGTCCCCCATGCTTTACGGGATACTGACCCTTACAGGCAGTTTTACCCTCGGTGAGTTGGGTGATTTCCGTCAGTGGGGCAGTCCCACACCCGGTCACCCGGAGGCCGATCACACAAGAGGGGTGGAAAACACCTCGGGTCCGCTCGGACAGGGCCATACCATGGCAATAGGTGCTGCCATTGCTGAACGGTTCCTGGTTGCCAGGTTCGGTAATTGGATGGAACACAGAACCTATGCATACATCTCAGACGGAGGGGTCCAGGAGGAGATATCACAGGGAGCAGGCCGGATTGCCGGCTTCCTGGGGTTAAATAAACTGGTCATGTTCTACGACTCCAACGACATTCAGCTCTCCACCCGTACCGATGCGGTATCGGCCGAGGATACCGCAATGAAGTATAAGGCATGGAACTGGAATGTAATCACCATTGATGGCAACGATGCCTCGGAAATTTTTGATGCCCTTAAATCGGCTCATGAAGAGCAGGAGCGACCCACCATTATCATTGGCAAAACCATCATGGGGAAGGGTGCCCTGGATGAGAACGGGAAAAGCTTCGAGAGCAAGACTTCCACACACGGAATGCCCTTGTCGGAAGCGGGAGCCTCCTTTGCGAAGTCGATCGTCCACCTCGGAGGCGACCCGGAGCATCCCTTTACCATCTTCCCGGAGGTCGGGGAGACCTGGAAAAAGATACTTGACCGCAAGCGTCGTGCAGCTGCAAAGAAGAAGGCCGCACAGTCGGAATGGGAGATGACCAACCCGGAGCTGGCCCAGAAGTACCACAACTTCCTGGAGGGTAAGCTGCCTGAGATCGATTTTGGAGCCATCCGGCAAAAGCCGGGTGTAGCCACCCGGGTCGCAGCGGGTACAGTTCTGGCTGAAATGGCCGGAAAGGTGGAGAACCTGATTGTTGCATCGGCCGATCTTTCCAACAGCGATAAGACCGACAGTTACCTCAACCGGACCACTGCCTTTAAACGGGGCGATTTCAACGGATCTTTCCTTCAGGCCGGCGTGTCTGAACTGACCATGGCCGCCATTGCCAACGGAATGGCCCTTCATGGAGGGGTGATACCGGTGATCGGAACATTTTTTGTATTCAGCGACTACATGAAGCCGGCAGTCCGGATGGCAGCCCTCATGGAACTGCCTGTAAAATATATATGGACCCACGATGCATTCAGGGTAGGTGAAGACGGACCGACCCACCAGCCTGTGGAGCAGGAGGCCCAGATAAGGCTTCTTGAGCATCTCAGGAATCACCATGGAGAGCGCTCGCTCATGGTTCTTCGTCCGGCCGATGCCGCCGAAACCACCGTGGCCATGAAGATGGCCCTTTCAAACCGTAAAACACCCACCGCCCTGATCCTTTCAAGGCAGGGGATCCCGGATCTGCCTGCACGCCAGGGATCGGACCGTTTCAGCGATGCGCTTCAGGCAGAAAAAGGAGCCTATGTAGTGCAGGAGTGCAATGGTAAACCCGATGTGGTGATGATCGCCTCAGGATCGGAAGTGGCAACCCTGATTTCGGGGGCTGCGCTCCTGAAGGATCAGAAAAAATTGCAGGTAAGGGTGGTTTCGGTGATTTCCGAAGGGATCTTCCGGAGCCAGGACCCTGCTTACCAGGAGTCGGTGATTCCTGCAGGGGTTCCCGTCTTTGGATTAACCGCCGGGTTGCCTGTAACCCTGCAGGGAATGGTGGGTGCTTCAGGGAAGGTATTCGGCATGGAGAGTTTCGGGTATTCAGCTCCTTTCAAGGTGCTGGATGAGAAGCTGGGTTTTACGGGCGAGAATGTATACAAACAGGTCACCGGCATGCTGGGGATCTGACCTAATAATAAAAGCAAATGATGAGCATAAGGATGAGGGGCAGATTATTTTGTGGGGTGGTGATTGGGATGGTCGCTTCTTCCGTTTGCATGGTTTCGGGTCAGAAAATCCCTCCGCAGAAACCCAAACTGATTGTCGGAATTACAGTTTCCGGTATGCAGTACGACTACCTCTCTGTTTACTGGGATAAGTTTGGTGAGCAGGGATTTAAAAAGATGGCCACCACCGGGGCTCAGTGTAAGAATGCAAGGTACAGGTACCTGATTACGGACCCGGGCGCAGGGTATGCCTCGATTGCAACTGGCACGATGCCGTCGGACCATGGGATTGTTTCAGACTTCTGGTACGATCGTGTCTCCAACGAGATCATTTACGCCATCGACGACAAGAAGCAGACCACCGTCGGGGGCTCCTATGGCACAGGGTCCTATTCACCCGTCTCCATGAACAGCCGCACGCTGTCCGATGAACTGATGGTAAAGAGCCGCTTCAGGTCACGTTCCATCGGGATATCCATGGATCCCATGGCGGCGGTCCTGATGGCCGGACATACCGCCACCGGAGCCTACTGGCTCGACTCCGAAAATGCAAACTGGATCACCAGCAGCTATTATGCCGATTCGCTGCCGGGATGGGTAAACCAGTTCAACCTGAAGAACTATCGCGATATCTATCTTGAAAGAAGCTGGGAGACCCTTCTGCCCATCTCTGAATACAGCGAATCGATGCTCGACAATAATGTGTATGAGTCAGGCTTCGGGGGACAGATCACCTTCCCCTACGACCTGAATAAAATCAGCAGCACAGGATCCAGGGGTCGTGATTACCGGGTGCTGAAAACCATACCCTGGGGCAATACCTATACCCTGGATATGGCCATCGCAGCCATTGTGAACGAGGAGCTGGGCAAGCGGAACGTCACGGATATGATTCACATCGGTTTCAATGCCACCAGCCACCTGTCCAACTACTTTTCCACGTGGTCGGTAGAGGTTGAGGATACCTATCTTCGGTTGGACCAGGACCTGGCCCACCTGCTGGAGTTCCTGGAAAGTGAACTTGGACTTGAAAACGTGCTGATCTACCTTACCGCCGAGAATGCACTGGCTGTGGATCCCCGTTACCTGGCCGATTACCGGATTCCTGCTGGTTTTTTCAATTATCGAACAAGTGTCTCACTGCTCCGCTCCTACCTTAATGCCGTCTACGGGCAGGGTGAATGGGTCACATTTTACCATGCACACCAGGTCTACCTGAACCACCAGCTCATCGAGGACTCGGGACTGGCCCTGGAGGATGTCCAGAACCGGGTGGCCCGTTTTATGATCCAGATGGGAGGTGTTTCTAATGCCATTGAGTCGCACGTTCTTCAGCAGAATAGCTTTACGGATGGTCCACTGGAACGCATACAGAACAGTTACTTCCAGAAACGTTCAGGTGATGTGATCCTCAATCTTACCCCTGGCTGGGTGGAGCACAGCAACCTTGTGGAAAACGGCTTTAATGAGTTCAGATATGCCTCCCATGTTCCCCTGATCTTCTATGGCTGGAAGGTGAAACGAACCACCATTCCCTACAGTGTGTCGCCAACCGATATTGCGACTACCATCGCCTCTCTCATGGAGATTTCCATGCCCGAAAATGCAACCGGGGAGGTCATTCAGGATATCGTGAAATAGTGATCAGTACTCAGTGGACAGTGCTCAGTACTCAGTGCTTGGTGCTGAGTTTGTCGCGGAGGGTGGAAAAGTCTTTCACAAGGGTGGGGTCTTGCTCAATGGCGGTTCCCACCACCACCATATCGGCCCCGGCATTATATACTTCCCCGGCCTGTTCAGCTGTAGAAATACCCCCGCCCACGATGAGCGGCAAAGTGATGCTTTTACGGATCGAACGGATCATATCCAAACCCACACAATGCTCAGCCCCGCTTCCTGCCTCAAGGTATATCGCTTTCATCCCGAGCATCTCGCCCGCCATGGAGGTGGCAATGGCCAGGTCATTCTTCCCGGCCGGGATGGGCCTGGTGTTACTCATGTATTCGACCGTGGTGGAGCGACCGTTTTCGATGAGCAGGTAACCGGTTGGGATCACCTCAATGCCGTATCGGCTCAGGTGGGGAGCTGCAAGAACATGATTCCCGATGAGAAACTCGGGGTTGCGGCCCGAGATCAGCGAGAGAAACAGGATCCCGTCGGCCTGGTCGGATAGCTGCATGACGTTTCCGGGGAACAGGAACACCGGCAGTCTGGTGCCCAGTTTAAGCGAGGTAATGGTGAGATCGATGGGATTGAAAAGAATACTTCCGCCCACCAGCAGGAGATCGGGCGGGTACTGGTTGACCTGGTCCATCAGGATGTCAAGAGAACGGTCATCATACTTGTCCGGATCTACCAGTAAGGCAAATCGTTTTTTGCTTCGGTCTGCCAGTTTATCGTAGAAACTGTTCATTCTTTGACGCACCAGACCAGTGCATAGTTATCGTGCTGAAGGTACTCCAGTTCAATATCCTCTTCACCGTGTCCGTTCATAACATGGCCTTTCATAAAACCATGCTCCTCCGGAGCGAAGGGTGAAATGGTAAGCCCGTCCCTGAAATTAATATCCTGTTTATCCAGGATTTTATAGAGGGCCTCCTTGGCACACCAGTGAAGGTAGAGGTGATACTTTCTCAATTCCGGATTATTGGTAATCGTCTCCCTCTCATTGATAAATTTATCCGCGACCTTGCTGATCTTTCCGGTCATGAATTCCAGGTCGATTCCCACAGGCTTCTCCTTGCTGATCATAACCGCGGTCAGGTTGTTGGAATGTGATATACTGATCCTGTGGGTGTTGCCCCTTACAAAGGGTTTGTTCTCGGCATTGTAGAGAATGCGGGTATCTTTTCCCAGCATGTTATTAACAAGGGTGCGGACACTGAGCCATTCAATTTTCCTGCTGATGTTTTTGAAGCTATCCAGTTTGGCTTTCTCAACCGGTGTCAAATCGACCATTTTATACAGAGAATCGTAATCCTCCGTAATCTCCCAAACTCCCAGATGACAATCCGGTAATATTTCCGTCTTCAAAAATACACCCACAATAATGTAGTTCAGTTACCTTTAAAGGTTGGTCAAAGTTAATCAAATATGAATTAATACTTCCATTCGGTGGTCTGAATGAGATGAAGGATGTCTTCACGCATGAAATCGATCACCGGTTTCAGCGAATCCCGGTTGGGAAGAGCATTGAAATAGAGCGATCCCCTCAGAAAATGAGTGGTACTGTCGGTGATAAAAAATTGTACTGCAGATGCCACATCCCCGCTCAGGTCATAGATCATGCCGAATCGCTTCTCCTTTCGGTTGACAAAAGGAGTCTCTTCAATCCCGTCGGCTTTCACCGTATGTTTATAGGCCAGGGTCCGGCAATCGGTAATATAATCCCCCAGGTTACCATCCACAGGTTTATAACTCAGATAGATGGTGCCATTGACCTGCGGAACCACAAGGTTGATCCAGCCTGTCGCTCCCGCCATGTGGTTCTCCACGATCTCGGCATATACCGGAATTTCAAATCTGTAGAAGGGTTGAAGGTCGTAGATCCGGTAACTCTTTTCAGGGGTTTCAATCTTCACATACCCGGCAGGTTTCGGGGTGAAGGAGCGGTCGCATGAAAACATGGCAAGGCATGAAGCCAGGATCATGATCGGAAGGGTCTGTTTGAAATGCTGCCGTATCATATCATTACAGTTCTCTCAGGTACACCTTAACCTCCCTGATCCGGCGGTTGTCCATGCTCAATATTGTAAAATCAATATTCTTGCAAACGATTACATCCCTGGCCTTGGGAAATCCGCCCTTCAGCTCAAGGATCAGTCCGGCTATTGTCTCCGCGTCGCCTTTTACATCATCAAACAGTTCATCATCCAGTCCGGTCACTTTATAAAAGTCATTCAGCAGTGTTTTGCCGTCAAATATGGTGGTCCGCGCATCTATCCTTTTGTAGAGCTCCTGTATCCCGTCCGATTCATCGGTGATTTCACCCACAACCTCTTCCAGGATATCCTCCATGGTAACGATCCCTTCGGTGCCGCCATACTCATCCACAACGATGGCCATGTGGGTCTTCTTCGACTGGAACTCACTGAGCAGATCATTAATTTTCTTGGTTTCAGGAACATAAAAGGGGTCCCGGATCAGACTTTGCCATTTGAAGTCATTCCCCTGGTTGAGGTGCGGCAGCAGGTCTTTTACATAGAGGATCCCTTTCAGATGGTCGGAGGTCTCTTCATAGACCGGTATCCGTGAATATCCCGATTCGATAATGACCCTGGTAAGGGTATCCAGGTCGGTATCGATCTCAACGGCGATCACATCGGTGCGGGGTTTCATAATTTCGGAGGCTTCCAGGTTACTGAAACGTACGATTCCCTCCAGCATCTGTTTCTCATCCTTCACCACACCGGTGGTAAGATCGAGCGCCTCGGAAATATCATCCATGGAGATGTACTGCCCCTTTTTGGCAAGCCTTCTCCTCACCAGGCGGGTCGATCGGACCAGGATGTAGATCAGCGGATTAAACAGGCGGTCGAGTATCAAAAGCGGCAGGGCCATCCTGTACGCGAATCCAGGGGCAAACCGGTTGGCATAGATCTTTGGAAGGATCTCCCCAATGAGCAATAGCATCAGGGTGATCACCACCACCTGGATTAAAAAACCCAGTACCTGCCTTTCATTGAAGTCCAGGATGGATCCGGTGATATAGGCTGAAATGGTGACAATTCCAACATTGACAAAGTTATTGGATATCAGAACGTTGGCAAGAAGGCGCTCCGGTTTTTCAAGAAGGTCCAGTACATGTCTGGCATGACGCGAACTACTCTCTTTCAGGGAGTGAATGTTTTGCGGGGTGAGTGAGAAAAAAGCCGCCTCCGACCCGGAAATCATGGCCGAACAGAAAAGCAGGATCACCACCACTCCCATCGCAACAATGACGCCCGGGGTGACCGGCAAAAAAACGGCCTCAAGAAAAATGGATGGTAAAAAGGGTTCCAAATCCGGATTTATAGGTTATCGGTCGGCTCAGAACGGCAGGTCGTCCGGACCATTGTCTCCGTTATCGAATGGGTCGATGTTACCGGTGCCGGGTTCTGCAGATCCACCTGTACCCGGCTGAGCTCCTTGTTTAACACCCTGAACGGACTGCCCGCCCCCCTGGTAGGATTGCTCTCCTGCATGGAAGGATTGCCCCCCCTGTTCCCCTGCTTCATCGGGCTTTTTGCCAAGCAGTTGCATCTGGTCACCCACAATTTCGGTTATGTACTTCTTATTCCCGTTCGGGTCATCATAAGAGCGGGTTTTGATCCGTCCTTCGATATAGACCTGGGTTCCCTTTTTTACATATTTTTCTGCCACCTGTGCCAGGCCCCGCCAAAGGACCACGTTGTGCCATTCGGTGGTGGAGACGCGTTCACCCGCTTTGTTCTTATAGGTTTCACTGGTAGCCAAAGGGAATTTTGAAAAGGCGGTTCCCTCATCAAGGTATCTTGTTTCGGGATCTTTTCCCACATTTCCCACCAGTATTACTTTGTTTACGGACATCACTTCGATGGTTTGTTTATTACACGCCAAAGATACTTAAAATTTGGCTACTTCCATGTATCTTTCCATGAGCCGGGGCACCGGATACTGGTCCAATTCATCCAGGGGGATCCGGATGAATTTCTCCGGAAGAACGACGGGCAGGGAGGGCAATACAGTATGAATGAACCGTGCGTGTATCGTAAGGTGTGTGAGCTGGTGGCGGATGGGCGCCGAAACCGATGAAAATCTATGAAATCCCCCTGGCAGGGATTCTTCCGCCAGGGTGGTGAGTTCCCCCAGCATTTGATGGAATATCTCCCCAAGGATCTCCTCTGCGGAGTGTTCCTCTGATTTCTCAACCATGGGGAAGTGATACAGGGAACGCCAGATTCCATGCTCCTCACGCCTGCGAAGAATGGTTTCGCCCTCGCAGGTTATAAAATAGAAGTACATCCAGCGATCAGCCGGATGACGCCTGGGTATTTTTACCGGCAGTTTTGCCACCCGGCCTGTGAGGCATGCGTTACAGCTCTCCAAAAGAGGGCACACCCTGCAATCGGGCGAAACGGGCACGCACTGCAGGGCCCCGAATTCCATCATGGCCTGGTTATGGGTACCGGGTGACATTCCCTCCGCCATCAGCTGTGAGGCCAGGGCCTCAATGGTCCTCTTCCCGGTGGTGCCGTTCACGGGATCCTCCACCCCGAACCACCGGGCAATCACCCGGGAGACATTTCCGTCCACCACAGCTTTTCTTTCGCCAAAACATATGGATGCCACAGCCGAGGCGGTATAAGGACCCACCCCTTTCATAGCCAGCAAACCCTTGTAGGTGGCCGGCATCTTCCCACCGCCGGTCTTCACAAGTTCCCTGGCGGCCTTGTGCAAATTCCGGGCCCGGCTGTAGTACCCGAGACCCTGCCACAATTTCAACACCCGGTCCTCCGGTGCGGAGGCCAGGGATGAAAGATCAGGGAAGGCTTCGGCAAACCGGTTATAATAATCAATCCCCTGGATCACACGGGTTTGTTGAAGAATCACCTCCGAGAGCCATACCAGGTAAGGATCGGTGGTGCGGCGCCAGGGGAGATCCCTTTTGTTTTTTTCATACCAACTACCTACAATTCCGCCAAAATTCATTACCTTCGCCGCCGCTATAATTATAATGTACTTATATTTAGCGCACTAAAATAAAAATTAATTCAAATCAATTTCATATTCACGCAAAAGTATTTATATTTGCAATTCCAACATAAGGAACTAATGTAAATCATTGATAATTAAAGGTTTTTTTAAAATGACTAAAGCAGATATTGTAAACGAAATTTCCAAAAATACGGGAATTGAGAAGGTGACTGTTCAGAAAACAGTTGAAGCATTCATGGAGACTGTAAAAGACTCACTCAGCTATGACAAAAATGTATACCTGAGGGGTTTTGGAAGTTTCATTGTGAAGAAGAGGGCTAAAAAAACTGCCCGTAATATTTCCAAGAATACGACCATTATTATTCCCGAGCACTCAATTCCTGCTTTCAAGCCAGCGAAAACTTTTGTTAGCAAAGTGAAAACCAACGTGAAGTAAAAGTTTATCATTATGCCGAGCGGAAAGAAACGTAAAAGACACAAGATGGCTACCCACAAGCGGAAGAAACGCTTGAGGAAGAATAGACACAAGAAGAGGAAATAAATCCTTTTTTCCTGATTAAAGAACTAAACCTAAAGTACTTCGGTCTTTAGGTTTAGTGCTATTTACTATTAGCTTAATCTTCATAAATGCAGAAATTGTGAGCAGTGAACTGGTAATCAACTCAACAAAGGAGAAGGTTTCTATTGCACTGCTTGAAGACGGTAAGCTCGTTGAATTAAATCAATCATCACTTTCTCAGCAGTTTTCAGTTGGGGAGATCTATCTGGCCAAGGTCAAAAAGATTATGCCAGGATTGAATGCAGCATTTATTGATGTGGGATATGAGAAGGATGCATTCCTTCACTACCTGGATCTGGGTCCTCAGTTCAGCACACTGAACAAATACCTGGCTACAGCAATTTCAAAAAAGGGAAGGCCGGTGCCGGTCACCAAGTTCAAGCGGCTTCCCGATATCAATAAGCACGGAAAAATCAACGAGGTCCTCAAGCAGGGTCAATATATCCTCGTCCAAATTGCCAAGGAGCCCATCTCCACGAAGGGTCCCAGGCTTAGTTCGGAGATTTCTATACCCGGAAGAAACATCGTACTGATGCCTTTCGCGGATAAAATCTCCGTATCATCAAAAATATCATCCCCGGAAGAGAAGGAGCGTCTTAAAAATTTGCTTCAGGCCATCCGTCCCCAGAATTTCGGAATTATCGTCCGAACCGTTGCCGAGGGAAAGCGGGTCGCGGAGCTGGATGCCGAGCTACGCTCCCTTGTCAAGAAGTGGGAGAAAGCTTTCGAAAATCTGCCCGTCAGAAATGTACCAGCCCTGGTGATCAGCGAACTTAGCCGTGAGGCGGCCGTTGTGCGTGACCACCTGAATGGCAATTTCGACGGGGTGCACATCAGTGATGAAATCGTATATAACGAAGTTCGCGATTACATCCATCAGGTTGCTCCCGAGAGGGAGAAGATTGTCAAACTCTATACCGGGAAAGAGCCCATTTTTGAAAAGATGGGCATTGTGAAGCAGATCAAAGGCTCTTTCGGGAAGACCGTGTCATTTAAACAGGGCGCTTACCTGATCATCGAGCACACCGAAGCGCTTCATGTCATCGATGTGAACAGCGGGAACCGCTCCAAATCATCCAACGACCAGGAGAGCAATGCCCTTGAGGTAAATCTCTTTGCCGCCGAGGAGATCGCCAGGCAACTGCGCCTGCGTGATATGGGCGGGATTATCGTGGTGGATTTTATCGATATGCACAGGGCAGATCACAGGCAGAAGTTGTTCGACCGCATGAAAGAAGCCATGTCGGTTGACAAGACCAAGCACAACATTCTTCCCCTGAGCAAGTTTGGTTTGATGCAGATCACCCGTCAGCGTGTTCGTCCCGAGATGCACATTGAAACGGCCGAGAGCTGTCCGACCTGTCATGGCTCCGGAGAGGTACAACCTGCCATTCTCTTCCCTGAACTTGTGAAGAGCGATCTTGTTGAACTCATTAAGGAACACCAGCTCAAATCGCTCGATCTGCAGCTCCATCCGTTTGTTGCCACCTTCCTGAAGAAGGGATTCAATTCGGAGGAACGCAAGTGGAGACGTGAACTGGGTTGCAGGGTGAAGATCCACCCGGTGGATGACATCCATTTCCTGGAGTACAGGGTTTTCGGTCCCGACGGAGCGGAACTGCAGAGGAAAAGGCGCTAGGTCCAAAACCTCCATTCGTTAAAGTCAAAAAATAATATTGATGAAACGCAATCCTGCCATCAAAAGATTCTTTATTCTGGCCTTTGGGGTCTTTTTAATGGTTCCCGGAATACAGGCCCAGATAGAGGACCCTGTAAGCTGGACCTTTAGTCACGAAAACAGAGGTAGCCTGGAAGCCGAGCTGGTCTTCAGGGCCTCCATCGATATGCCCTGGCACCTCTATTCGGTTCACCTGCCGGAGGGAGGTCCTATTGCCACGAAACCATACTATGATGCGTCGGACCGCTACACCCTGGCCGGAGAAATCGAAGAGGTGACCAAAGCCAAAATAAAATTTGACGAAGGATTCAAAATGGAACTGGGTACGATCTCGGGCAAGGCAGAGCTTCGCCAGAGGGTCCGGTTCAGCCAGGCGGGTACCTACGACATTACGGGCGAAATTGAGTACCAGGTGTGCGACGACGCCACCTGCCTTCCTCCAAAAACCGAACCGTTCAGCTTCACAATAACCGTGGATGGGGCAGCAGCCACCTCCGAAGGTGCAGCGGCCATTACCGAAGGTGCAGCGGCTACCTCCGAAGGTGCGCTGCCGGTAATGGTTGCAGATACCGGTGCAGATCCGGAGGATACGGTTGAGGTGATCCCCGGTGCTGCACCGGCCTCCGTAGCCGCTGTGCCCGCCCTGGAGGATAAGAATTCGCTGTGGGGATTTTTCTGGCTGGCCTTCGGACTGGGATTGCTGGCTCTGCTAACTCCCTGTGTCTTCCCCATGATTCCCATGACCGTGAGTTTCTTTATGCAGGGCAGCGAAAGCAAAACCCGGGGCGTTTTCAGGGGAGTACTCTTTGGAATCTCCATTGTGGCCATCTATACCCTGCTGGGCGTCATCGTGAGTATCTCCAACGTGGGGCCCAATGCGGCCAATGCGCTCAGTACCCACTGGATTCCCAACCTGATCTTTTTTGCCCTTTTCATTGTTTTTGCCTTCTCCTTTTTTGGCATGTTCGAGCTGGTGCTGCCCTCCAGCTGGTCCAACAAGGCCGACAGCCAGGTGGATAAGGGAGGTCTGGGAGGAATTTTCTTCCTGGCACTTACCACCGTGCTGGTCTCATTCTCATGCACCGGTCCGATTCTGGGAGCCCTGCTGGTTGAGGCTGCCGGGGGACTGGCTCTCAAACCCATCCTCGGAATGTTTGGATTCGGACTGGCATTTGCCATTCCTTTTACCCTTTTTGCCATCTTCCCCTCCTGGCTCAAGGGGCTGCCCAAGTCCGGCGGCTGGCTCAATTCTGTAAAGGTGGTACTGGGTTTCATTGTGCTGGCCTTCAGTATGAAATTCCTGCTGGCCCTCGATCCCACCAGCAAGATCCTCACCCGTGAACTCTACCTGGCGGTTTGGATTGTGCTCTTTTCCATGCTGGGTGCATATTTACTCGGGAAGATCAAATTTTCACACGACAGCGAACTTCCCCATGTTTCGGTCCCCCGTCTGCTGCTGAGTCTGGCCTCATTTACCTTTGTGGTTTTCCTCTTCATGGGACTATTCGGGTATGAACTGAAACGCATTTCACCCCTGCTTCCGCCCAAATCATCCACCGGTCTGGATCTTACCCAAAGGGGAGTTTACGGTGGTGCTCCCTCGTCAGCGGCATCCCCTCAGGAGGAGTGCACCCCGGTGAAATACGCCGATGTGTTCCACCTGCCATTCGGACTGAACGGGTTTTTCGACCTGGAGGAGGGACTGGCCTGTGCCAGAGCATCCGGTAAACCTGTACTGATCGATTTCAAGGGGCATTTTTGCTCCAACTGTAAAAGGATGGAGGCAGCCGTCTGGTCCGATCCCGAAGTGCTCAGCACCCTTCGCAACGATTTTGTAATCGTTGCCCTTTACACGGACGACCGCACAAAACTGCCCGAGGAGGAGTGGTACATCTCGGAGGTGGACGGCAAGGAGAAGAAGACCATCGGGCAACAGAATATCGATTTTGAAATTCAGCACTTCCAGACCAACACCATTCCACTCTACGTGATCATGGATCCGGAGGGCAGGGTGATCGGTCAGCCGAAAGGAACCGACCTGGATATTCAGAGTTACCTCAGTTGGCTAAAGGCCGCCCTGTGAGCCTTTACGCGGGTAAAGCGGTCCAATCAGAAGCTCCCGAACTTGAACCTCATCCCGAAGCTCCAGCCGTTCAGTGCATCTTTGGAGACCGGGTAGATGGGGGATATCACACTAAGCCCGTCCATTGGGTGCATTTCGAGTGCTGAAGTCCACCGGTAGTTCGTGTACAGCGAGAGTCTGAAAAATCTTACCATGTTGAACTCCAGTTCAATACCTACTTCACCCACAAAAAATGCTGCGTACTCACCAAAGGTGGGATCAAGATTGTCGTAGTTCCACGGATCGGAATTGGTGGCATAGGAAGCCAATCCCCCTCCTCCAAGTACCAGGGGAATGGAGACATGCACCGGAAACCATCCCATGATAATCGGTTCAATCAACAGTCCGCCGTACCCACCGGATAGGGCATAGTAGTCAGATCCCACCGGGGTAAAATCACTTGTAAATCCCTCCCCTGCAATACCTATTCCGAATCCATGTCCGATTACCCATGCTCCACGGATTCCCATCGATATGGCATCCAGATTGTTGACAGTGGTATAGCCCACCGAGAAAGCGCCATATCCGCCGCCACCCGATTCCGGCATAAGGGTTTGTACCTCACGATGCTTCGGTTGGCCTTCCTGCTGCGGCTCCTGCATGACCACCACTTCTTCAACTACCTGGGGCTCCTCTCCCTGAATGGCTTCATCCACCCACACCTCTTGCTGTTCTTCATTTTTCGTGGGGTCAGCCTCCTGGGCCATCATTGGCGAAACAGCCATCGCCGAAATTACCATCCACATTGTCACTTTTTTCATCGTTACTTATTTTAGTTAAAACCTGTATCTTACATGAAATCCAAAATCCCAGAGATTGAGGCTGAACAGCTGTTTCAATGAGATCTCCATATGGGGCTGAAAGCTGATCCCGAAACTCATGGGAGCGTTTTCCAGCACATAGTCAATTCCGGCGTACCCGTCCACCCCGAAAACCGGTGTGAAAATGGTTTGATCGTAGTAAATCTCTTTAAAAAAGATTCGGTAGCTGTCGGTAAAGTAGAATCCGGTATGGGCCCCCAAACCGTAGAGGAACTCCCAGTTTCCGTTCTGAACCATGCCCATCTCCTTGTGTTTCAGCCTTAGAATGGTAAATATGCCGCCATCCTGACGGTAGCATAGTTGAGCTTCATAGGAGGTCGCCTCCTCTATATTCACCCTGAAGGTGATGCCGCTGGAGTATCCCCCACGGATTCCCACTTCCTTGTGGTAGTACTGGGAGAAAGCGGTCGATGAAAGGGCCAGCAACAGGATAAGGGTTAAATATCTCATGACCGGTTACTTTATAGAGAGGTTAATGTAACACTTCTGAAGCGCATCGATCGTGATCCGGGATACAGGTTGATCGCCTCCCCAGCTCCCGGTGGAGCGGAGGTGCTCTTCGCCCTGGGGCGACTCTTTTGTATCACGGACGGTTTCGGGCAGTTTGACAAGGGCTTTCTCGTGGTAAAGGATGTCGAAATCAAAACGGCACTGCTTATCAAACAGGAGCGTCACGTCTGTAAACTCAGATTCGATATTGATCCTGCTGAATGCCGGCATTACATTTTCGATTGTCAGCTTTCCGTACTTCAGGTCCAGGTCTGTCTCCCGGAGAAAATCGTAGATCCAGATCTCTGTGAAGTTGCTCTCCCCATAGAGGTATTCCACCTTCTTGAAATAAAGCTTGTCGCGCCGCGAATTGATCTTCAGAACATTAATGCTGTCGGCATTCAGTTTGGAAGATTTACTTGTCACATCCAGCTGACCTGCCTCGCCGAGCGTCAGGTCCGAATAGGCCAGATTCAGTGTAGTCGATTCGAGGGTTTCAATCATCCCGGTTGCAAAGTTGAGCGTAATGTTTGTATTGCCATCCAGCCGGTTGGCTTTCAGTGCACCATTGGAGAGTTCGATCTCTACATCCCCGCTGAGGTCGTCCAGGTAAATATCCCCGAATTTATTGATCAGAACCACATCCAGGTAGGAGGGAACCTTGATCATATAGTTGATCTCCACATTCTTATTGGAACCCGAAAGGGTGTGTGAAACACTTTTCAGTTCGGAAGCCAGTCGCCCGCTTTCACTCTTGAAATTCGATTTGACAATGATGTAGCTTTTGGTTCCGGTGAAGTCAATGCTGATGTCATCTTTCAGCTTATCGAGTTTTGATTCGCTTGACTCGGTTACCCTGATCTCAACGTCGACCACCACCAGGTCCTTTTCCCATGAAATCACCTGGATCTTACCATATTTGTTCTCTATCTCCAGGGTGGACTCCCGGGTGGCAGGAAATTCCCTGTTCAGGTTTAGTTTCGACTTAAATTCCTGCGCGGAGACAGTAGTCCCCGTCAGCAGCATCAGAAGAAACAGCCGCCAGGCAGATCTACAAAGAATATGAATCATCTTTCTCATAATCTTGATTCTCCTTTTCTTTAAGTTGGTTAAGCAAGTCTTCAAGGATCTCCAGTTTAATGCTGAAGTTCAGGATCATTGCCTCGATCACTTCGGGGTTGGATATATTGTCTTTCAGATCGTTCTTCAGCTCCTTATACACCTGGTCGAGTTCTTCAAAATCGTCTGTCAGCATCTCCTTTGCCATGGGATCGGATGCCAGGAAAGGCTTAAGCTCGTTGTACTTCTCGGCCACCATCCTGTTATAGAACTCCTCGGTCTCCAGCATCTCCGTATAAGCCTCATCGTGGTAGAGACCGGTTTCATTGTTGCCCCCGGTGAGGTAATAGATACCTGCCGACGATCCCGCAAAGATCACTGCGATGGCAGCGGCTACCCGCAACCACCTGAGAGACCTTTGCCCCTTGCCCAGGGGCGCATGGGCCGGGTTGATCCTTAACCAGACGGACGGATCCGGCTCGCGGAGATCAAACTCCTCACTGTGTTGCCTCACAAAATCTTCTAACCTGTCACTCATGGCTTATGATTTCCTTAATTTTCTGTTTTGCTCTTAAAAACTGGCTCTTGGAGGTCGATTCGCTGATGCCGAGGATCTCTGCGATCTCCCCGTGGTCGTACCCCTCAAGCAGGTAGAGAGAGAAAACGATCCTGTAACCCTGGGGCAATTTTTCCATTGCCTTCATCACCTGGTCTGCCTTGAATCTGATCGCTTCGTAATCCACAAAATCATCTTCAGGCATCGGATCGGTAGGTTGTTCCGTGTAAACCAGCTCCACCCTTCTTTTATGAAGGTGGTTGATACAGGTATTCACAACGATGCGCTTCAACCATGCCCCGAAAGACGACTCAAACCTGAAAGAACCCAGTTTACTGAAAGCATAAGTGAACGACTCCTGGAGCAGATCCTCGGCCTCCTCCTGCTGATTGACCATCCGGTAGCAGATGTTATACATGGCCTTTGAATAGAGGCTGTATAACTGATACTGCGCGCGAACATCTCCTTTCATGCACGATTCAATCACATCCCTGTGTATGTCCTCGTATTTCGTCGTCAAAGTATTATACTTTCATGGGAAAGACAGGTAAAAAACAGGCAGGTTGCATAGCAACCCGGGTTGTAGGTAAGTAAATGGTTTAACGGGACAGGACATTCACAATCTCACCCATATAGAACCTGTGGAAATCGCTTTTGGGGTAGTGTTTACCGGCCACCTCGGGCAGGATAAAATTTTTCTTTTTCAGGTCATCCTCGTAGACTTTACGGCATTCAAGTACCAGCCGGGCCTCCTCAAAGATCACATTGCCCCTGACGGTCTCCACAGGTGTGAGTCCCGTTTCGGCAGCCTTGTCATGGTCACGGCCCGAACGGGTGCCACAAAACTGCAGGGCGGTGCGGTAGCGTTCCGTGAAAAAGGAGAGGGTATACTCAGGGAAGCGGTTGGCAAATTCGTAGGTGTAGCGCTGGGGGCGGATCCAGGCGATGGCAATGGGCAGGTTCCAGATGATCCCCATGTGTCCCCAGCTTGCAGTCATGGTATTGTAATCCACCATCGTCCCGGCTGTCACCAGCATCCAGTCCTTGTCCAGCAGCTTAAATACATTATCGGTAATCTCGGAGGGTTTAATGATTTGGAAGGGGTCCATAAGCATGAAATAAAGGTTTCTATCTCTTGATGTATCGGAACACGATGGTATAGAGAAGCAGAATAACGGTCAGCAAAGTGGCAATGCGGCCCAGGTAATCGCCATACCTGGCATAAAAGGTGAGGTGGTCGTTCTTGTTGAGCGTCCCCCTTAGTCCCGACCGCTCCCACCAGCCCAACCGGGCCAGCTCATTCCCCCGCTGGTCGATCAGTGAGCTGATCCCCGTGTTGGCACTTCGTGCCACGCTCCGCCGGTTCTCAATGGCCCTCAGCCTGGCAAAGGAGTTGTGCTGACGGTGGCCCGAAGTGTTGCGCCACCATCCGTCGTTGGTGATGATAAAGAGGAAATTAGCCCCTGCCCCGGTCACATAGTCGGTCACATACTCACCAAACACCGACTCCCAACAGATCACCGGTCCAACCCGGGTACCGTCTTGTGGTGAAATAAAAGCGTCACGGAAGGCCTGTGTGCCATGGCTGCGCATGGTACCCCCCAGCCTGATGGTCAGTTTACTCAGGAAACCCAGCACGTTTGCATAGGGCATCTTCTCCACACCGGTAACCTGCATGGACTTGTGGTAGAGCTGGATCCTGCTGGTCTGATCCAGCTGGAAGGCGCTGTTGAAGCTGTCGTAGCGGTACTTCCCCTGGTTAATGGGATGGCTCGTGGAGGTGTACTCTGAAGGTTCGGTATAGAGCTTGTAGGTGGTGGCACCCATCACCAGCTTGGCCCGGGGAAACTCACTCAGGAAATCATAAATTTTTAGAATTTCCGGGTTCGTATGCATGGTGGCATGCCATATACTTTGGTTAAGAAAAGTCTCCGGACCCACAATATATTCGGTATTTGGGGTCACCAGCGAATCGGCCAGGTGAAGCAGGATTGCCGTCTGTTCCTCCTGGGGGATCTCGTTAAATTTCTGATAGGGGTCAATATTGGGTTGAAGTACCACAATCTCGTAAGGTTCATCCTTTTCTTCATAGGTGAGATACCTTGTTAAAGAGATCAGTAACGGAATCAGGAAGAAAGCCAGAACCCAGCTGATCCGGTTTCGGTTGGCCGTAAAGCTACGGTTCTTGATCCAGCCCCTGATCAGTTTGAAAACCAGGATGTTCATCACCAGCGCCCAAAGGGATCCGCCCAGGGCGCCTGTGATTTCATACCACTGGATCAGGATCACATCATGGGCAAACCCGTTCCCCAGAATCAGCCAGGGGAAGTTAATCTGGGCCCTCAGGTAGAGAAACTCGAAGGTGAGCCAGAAAATCACCAGGGAGGCATACCCCAGCCTGTCTCCAAGTCTTCGCCGGGTATAGTGAAATACCCGGAAGGTAAGCGCCATATAGCCTCCGTTCACAATTACCGACGCCACAATCCCGATCCAGGTGGCAAAATAGACCCAATAGGTAGTAAGGGTAACAAACACTCCAAAGGTAAGCAGAGCGTACCAGGTGATGGAGCCCTCTCTCCTGGACGAAAGATCCTCCTCGATAAAGAGCAGGGGAATAAATGCAACCAACATAAACAGTCCGGTTCCCCGGTTGAAGAAGGGGATGGAGAACAGCAATGCTGACAGCAGGGCCAGCCCGATCCGGTGGATTCGTTTCATCATCTTCAAAGATAAGAGATTTCTTAGTTTCATTCGATAGCTTATCTTTGCAGAAAATTACCAACTTGAAACTGATTGAGACCGATGAATTCGTGAAGGCCGCCAGGCTGGGCCGCATTGGCGGGGCCAGTGCCGCACGTATCCTGATGACAGCCCTGCGCATCAGTAAGATCAACAAACTATACGAGGAGATCAACCACCTGAGAGGCATGGAGTTTGTCGATGCCCTCATCGACCGGTTACAACTTGATTTCGAGGTGAATGAGGAGGAGTTGAAGAAGATTCCGCGGGAGGGAGCCTTCATTACCGTATCCAACCATCCTTTTGGGGGCATCGACGGGATGCTGCTGGTAAAGATCATGGAGCACCACCGGCCCGATATCAAGGTGATGTCGAACTTTATTCTCAATAAACTTGAGCCGGTATCGGAGTACATGCTTCCTGTGAATCCGTTTGAAAGAAGGAAAGATGCAGCCTCCAGCCTGGGTGGTGTGAAGGCAGCCCTTGAGCAGCTGAGCAGGGGTGGAGTGCTGGGTATTTTCCCGGCCGGAGAGGTGTCGAGTTACAACGAGGATAACTATGGGATCAGCGACCGGGAGTGGCAGTACCCTGCCATGAAGATGATCAAGAAGGCCAGGGTTCCCGTGGTTCCCATCTACTTCCAGGGTTCCAACTCCAGGATCTTCCATCTGCTGGGACTGATCCACCCCTCCCTGCGCACCATACGCCTTCCTGCCGAAGTATTTAACAAAAAACACAAGAAGATACGCATACGGGTGGGAACCCCCATTTCAGTGAAGGAGCAGGATGCCTTTACCGATGTAAGTACCTTTGGGCGATACCTCAGGGCCCGGACTTATGCGCTGGGATCGGTGCTGGAGGTGAAGAAATTTTTCCGTCCCCGCATCAGCCGTTCACATAAACCCGAACCCATCGCACCACCGGTCAGCCAGGATCTCATTATATGCGAGGTGGAGAAGATCAGGGAGGAGTATACCCTCTTTACCAGCGACCAGTTTGATGTTTTCTGTACGCCCAGTATTGAAATCCCTCATATTATGAATGAACTGGGACGGCTTAGGGAGATTACCTTCAGGGGTGTGGGGGAGGGGACCAACCGCTCCATGGACCTGGATGAATATGACCTTTATTATAACCAGCTGTTTGTATGGGATCGCAATGAAAAAAAGATCGTGGGAGCTTACCGGGTGGGGAAGGGGCAAGAGATCCTGAGAAGGTACGGGATCAATGGTTTCTACCTTCAGAGCCTCTTCCGCATGAGCCGCAGGTTTATGCCTGTCCTGAGGCAGGCGCTGGAGCTGGGCCGCTCCTTCGTTGTGGAGGAGTACCAGCGAAGACCCATGCCGCTGTTTCTGCTCTGGAAGGGGATTCTCTATTTTATGCTCAAGCACACCGAGTACCGTTACCTGATCGGACCTGTCAGCATCAGCAACAACTTCTCGCAGTTTTCCAGGGGACTGATTATGCAGTATATCAAGGAGCATCACTACGACCGAAAACTGGCCCGTTCCATCAGGCCCCGCACCCGCTACAATGTTCCCGGTTACAATGTGGACGAGGAGATTATCCTGGAGACCACCGGCGATCTGAATCAGTTCGACCGCTTCATCAAGGAGGTGGAGCCGAACGACTATACAATGCCGATCCTGCTAAAGCGCTACCTGAAGCTCAATGGCAAAATCATTGGATTCAACCTCGATCCCAAGTTCAATGATGCGTTGGACGGACTGCTGGTTCTGGATCTTTACGACGTGCCCATGGATACCATCGCCTCTCTTTCAAAGGAGATCAACGACGACTCCATACTGGAGCGGTTCGTGTCCGGACGCAGTGGAGTTTAGATAGGTTCTACCCCGGTTTTTTCAGTTATTTGCAACTTCAATTCAATCATCCTGATATGCACAGCCTCCTGATCACCCTGGCCATGGCAGTGGCCCTTTCGGCATGTACCCAAACAGAGTCCGGTCTTAAAAAAAAGGCTTCCCGGATCCATGATGCAGCTTTTACAGTCGATTCACATACAGATACACCTCTTCTGCTTACCCATGAGGGGTTCAGTTTCATGGAGAAGAATGATCCGCGGCGCAGCAAGGTAGATCTGCCAAGGATGAAAGAGGGGGGGCTCGACGGCATCTGGTTTGGGGTATTTGTGGGACAGGGTCAGCGGACCCCCGGGGGGAACCGCGCTGCCCTGGAAGAGGCCACGATGATCTGTGATACGGTCGATGCACTGGTGAGCCGTCATCCCGGCGAACTGGAGATTGCCACCAGGGCCACCGACCTGAAACGGATCGCCCGAAAGGGAAAGCGGGCCGTCTACCTGGGTATGGAGAATGGCTATCCGCTGGGCAACGAACTGGGACTGCTGGATACCTTTTATAACCGGGGCATCAGGTATATAACCCTGGTCCACACCTACAACAACGATATTTGTGACTCCTCTACCGATACTGCAGAGTATGGCGGTCTCTCCCCCTTCGGGGAAGAGGTGGTGGCCAGGATGAACGACCTGGGGATCATGGTGGATATCTCCCATGCGTCGGACGAATCTTTGATGGATGTGATCGCGCTGAGCAGGGCTCCGGTCATCGCCTCACACTCATGTGCAAGGGCACTTTGCGACAACCCCCGGAACCTCTCCGATGAGCTGCTGCTGAAGCTGAAGGAGAATGGTGGGGTGATCCAGATGTGTATCCTGAGCGCCTACCTGAAGACCCCGTTACCCAACCCCCTCAGGGATTCGGCACGGGAGGCTGTAAAGGAAAAACATGGCAACTATTATGAGCTGGATGTTGCCGGAAGAGAGGCTTTTTTGGTTGACTGGTTTGCGGTGGATGAGAGCTACCCCAGGGAACTGGCCACCGTGAAGGATGCGGTCGACCACATCGATCACGTGGTGGAACTGATCGGGATCGACCACATTGGGATCGGAACCGATTTTGACGGGGGAGGAGCGCTTGTGGATTGCTTCGATGTAAGCCAGATGGGCAACATCACCCTGGAACTTGTCAGACGGGGCTACACCCCGAAAGAGATTAAAAAGATCTGGGGCGGAAACCTCACCCGCGTCCTCAGGGAGGTGGAAGCTGCTGCCATATAAATGATCCGGAAGCTTGCTTTGGTCATACTGTTACTGCTCCTGGCTGTCGGAAGCTGCCGGAAGGCGGGAACCTGGCTGGTGAAATCGGATCAACCGGAACATGCCGATGCCATGCTTATGCTTATGGGGACCATTTCAGACCGGGTTTTGCAGATAGCAGATCTCTACCACGGCAATATGGCGGGTGAGGTATGGATCGTTGAGGTGGGGACGGGAGCCATGAGAACACTCGAAGAGAGAGGTGCCCGTATACTAAGCAATACAGAACAGGTACATAGTGCCCTGATCTCCCTGGGCATTCCCGCAGACAGCATTGTGGTTCTGCCCGGTGGTGCCACCTCCACCCGGATGGAGGCAGAAATTGTCAGGGATTACCTGGCAACCCGGACAGACACGGATACCCTCCTTGTGGTCTCTTCATCGCACCATACCCGGCGGGCTTATCAGATTTTCAGGGCTGCGTTTAAAGGTGCCGGACAGCAGGTGGTTGTCCGATGCAGTCCGAGCCCCTACACCACCTTTAATGCCCAAAGGTGGTGGAGAAGCAGGGACGACATCCAGGATGTAGTCCTGGAGTATATGAAGCTTGTGAATTTTATGTTGTTTGAGAAACGGGAGCTGAGAAAAAATCCCTCTTAAAGTCTTGCTGCAACCTTGTTCCAGTCAATAACGTTCCAGAAGGCTGCAATGTAATCGGGCCTGCGGTTCTGGTAATTGAGGTAGTAGGCATGTTCCCACACATCAATATTGAGCAGCGGGGTACCCTTCACCTCGGCAACATCCATCAAAGGATTGTCCTGGTTGGGGGTAGAAGAGACTGCCAGTGTTCCATCGGCCTTTTTTACAAGCCAGGCCCAGCCGGATCCGAAACGGGTTGCTGCAGCCGTGCTGAAAAGTTTCTTAAACTCTTCAAACGATCCGAATGCATCTTTGATGCTCTTCAGAAGGGCACCGGTTGGCTCTCCTCCTGCATTGGGTCCCATGATGGACCAGTAAATGTTGTGGTTGTAGAATCCTCCGCCGTTATTTCTGATGGCTGGCGAATAGCCTGAAACTTTTGCAAAAATCTCTTCGGCAGTTTTTCCATTAAGTCCGGCGGCCTCGACTGCGGTATTGAAATTAGTGGTATAGGCAGCATGGTGCTTGCTGTGGTGGATTTCCATGGTCCGTGCGTCGATATACGGTTCCAGTGCATTGTAATCGTAACTCAGATCGGGTAATTGAAATGACATCTGTTCAGGGTTTTAAATATTGTTAAACCATTAATTTATACTTAATATAAATAACGCATGTATTCTCTTTTTGTTCACCGGTGATGGGAAACAGGGTTCCCCCTTTATTACTGTTGTGCAACACCCGCTTATCGTTCCCATTTATCCCGAACATGATATAAGACAGCGTTTTTCGTGATTCTTTTTCTTTTTTTTGCAGTCGTTGTGCTGTATAATATGTGGTAACAGTGTTGGTTAGCACCTATATTTGAGTGCTTAAACTTCAATTCATAAAGAATAAAAGGTATGCCAAAGGGATTTTTTAATGTGCCGGTGCCGGTGAATGAGCGCGTTCGGAACTATGCGCCAGGGACTCATGAACGTGAAACGCTTAAAAGGGAGATTGAAAAACTAAGATCACAGGTCATGGATATTCCCATGGTGATCGGGGGAAAAGAGGTGAGAACAGGAAACCTTGTCCCCATCCACCCGCCCCATGAGCGGAAACACCTGCTGGGCCATTTTCACAAGGGCGATGCAAGTCATGTTCAGTTGGCCATAAAAGCTGCACTGGCGGCCAAAGAGAAATGGACTGCCCTCGGATGGGAGCACCGTGCCTCCATCTTTCTGAAAGCTGCGGAGCTTATTGCGGGACCCTATGGAGATACCATCAATGCAGCCACCATGCTGGGCCAGTCAAAAAATGTGATGCAGGCTGAGATCGACAGCGCCTGTGAGATGGCCGATTTCCTTCGCTTCAACGTGAAGTACATGACCGATATCTACCAGCAGCAGCCCAACTCCGTAGAAGGAATCTGGAACCGGGTTGAACAACGGCCTCTGGAGGGATTTGTATTTGCACTCACTCCCTTTAATTTCACATCCATCGCCGGCAACCTGCCCACGGCGCCGGCCATCATGGGAAATACCGTGGTGTGGAAGTGTGCCAACACCCAGGTCTATTCGGCCAAAGTGCTGATGGATGCTTTTGTGGAAGCCGGTGTCCCGGCCGGTGTGATCAACCTGGTTTTTGTCTCGGGTCCCGTAGCAGGGAAGGAGATATTCTCCCATCCCGATTTTGCAGGGATCCACTTCACGGGCTCCACAGAGGTATTCCAGCACATGTGGAAGACCATTGGCGCCAATATTGAAAAGTACAGGTCCTACCCGCGCATTGTGGGAGAGACCGGGGGAAAAGATTTTATCTTTGCACATCCCTCAGCCGACCGGAAAGCACTGGTGGTAGCCATGGTCAGAGGCGCATTCGAGTTCCAGGGCCAGAAATGTTCTGCCGCCTCCAGGGCCTATATCCCTGAAAGTATGTGGCCTGAGGTCAGAGCGCACATGGAGGTGATGATGAAGGGGATCAAGATGGGCCCGCCGGAAGATTTCAGTAATTTCTTCAATGCAGTGATCGACGAAGTAGCCTTCGACAAGCTGGCCGGATTCATCGACAGGGCGAAGAAAGATGCAGATGCCGAGGTGATCATCGGCGGCGGTTATGACAAATCGGTGGGATATTTCATTGAACCCACCGTAATCCTGACCACCAATCCCCGGTATATCACCATGGAGGAGGAGCTTTTTGGGCCCATACTCACCCTCTATGTGTACAGGGACGATCAGCTGAAGGAAACCATTGATATATTAAACGATACCTCCATGTATGCCCTTACGGGAGCCATTTTTTCACAGGACCGGTATGCCATCGAGTGGCTGACCGAAAAGCTCTCCAACTGCGCGGGAAACTTCTACATCAACGACAAGCCCACCGGGGCGGTGGTTGGACAGCAGCCCTTCGGAGGGGCCCGCGGATCGGGAACCAACGACAAGGCCGGCTCCATGATCAACCTGCTGCGCTGGGTTTCACCACGCACAATTAAGGAGAACTTTGTTCCGCCCAAAGACTACAGGTATCCGTTTATGGAAGAAGATTAGCAGCCTTCGCTCCAATACCTGAAAAAATGTTGATAGTCTCTCTTCCTGACGGGAATGGGAGAGCTCTTTTTTGAATACTTTTACAGGGTGAAGGAATTCCTGATTAAAATATGGCCCTACGCGAAGAATAAGTATATTCTTACCATATCGGTGTTTGCCTTCTGGATCCTCTTCTTCGACCAGTACAGCATGGTCGACCGCATCAGGATGTCCAGGGAGATCAGGCAGCTGGAAGAGGACAGGGAGTACTACCTGGAGGAGATCCAGAAGGATTCCATCCGGTTTCAGGAGCTCACCACCGACAAGGACAACCTGGAGAAGTACGCCCGCGAACAGTTTCTTATGAAAAAGAAGAACGAGGATGTTTTCCTGGTGATGGAAGAAAAAAAGTAGAATTCCTGAATATTTCCAGCAATTCCCTGTTTGAGTGCCTCAACTCAAGGGAAAGGAAGCGGCAGGCTGCATCTCCGGTCTCCACATCGGGGTACCCGTGTTCCCTTGCATAATGGAGGAACTTCATGATCCGGAACATGTTGAACCAGCGCCAGAAGCGCTTTCGGAATGCCTCCGTTGAACCACAGTTGTCCCGGATCTCGGAAAGGGACTCCCGGAAACCCTGAAGGGAGAGGAAATCCATAAGCACCCCGGGTAAATCACCCAGGGCAGCCAGGTCGGAATCATCGGTGGGATGGTCTGAACGGAGAGGCTCCTGATAGAGCTCGTCAATCCCCGAAAAGAGCTCCCGCAGCATCCCGAAGGGTTCCGGGTGGTAGGTTTTAAGTGCCGGAAGGGTTCCTGACGGATCCGCATCCCGGATCAACTGCTGCACGGCGCGCCCGGTTCCAAAGGGAACCCGGTCCGAAGGCCTGGGGGAAGGAACCACCCTGGTGGCGTTGCACTCGGACCAGTTGCCGCGCTGTGCCACCTTCTGGATGAAGTAGAAATCCTCACCCCCCTTTCGGCGGTTCATCCCCCCCTCCATGCAGTATATACCGGCGCGGACCGCAAAAGCCGAACCCACCGTCTGATAGGCATGGGGATAACCGGTGGAGCGCACGGCAGCCACGTAGTAGCGCAGGTGGAGTTCATACTGGGTGATGGCATCGTACACCCCGGGGGGAAATTCTTTCCCTTCCAGGGGATGCTCAAAACAGATGGAGCAGCCATCCGGACCGTCGTCGCTGCCCTCTGAAAAGTGGGAGATCAAAGCCCGGAGGTAGTTGGGGTCCACCTGCGCATCGGCATCCAGGGAGGCAATAATACCCCCGGCATTTCCCGCAACATTAAAACGTCTCACCGCCTCATCCATCAGGATCTTCCGGGCCATGCCCACACCGGCCTCCTTTTTCCCGAAGGAGTGGTCAATCCAGATGTGAAAATCCATCCAGGGGTGGTGATGGGCGGCAATCCACTCCCTGGCCCGGGAGAGGGTCGAAAGGTTTTGCTCAAACACGGCGGGGGGTGCCGAGGCGGCAGCATTGACAAGGATCAGGACTTCGGACCGGATGGGTGCTGCGGCCATAAACAGTGAATCCAGGCATTTTTCGAGCCCGGATTCGTTGGTTACCGGTATGGCAACCATGATTTTAAGATCGGAATGTGGATCGGTTTGGATGATCGGTTCCCGCAAACCAGCCTTCAGCAGGTATGCATCGGCGAAACCCATTTAGTCCAGTTCGGTTCCCGTAATATAGGTTTGATTCAGTCCCTCTACCACCTGGCTGGTGATATCGTAAGGTTTGGCACCGTAAATGAGGTTGCCTCCGAACTGGTAGGAGTAAACAAAACTGTAGCCATTCTCCTTGCTGAGTCTGGTTACGTAACGTTCAATCATATCCATCATCTGGCGGTTCTTCACCATCCCCTGCTCCTGCAGATCGGCGGCGTACTGGTTCTGCAAACCCATCAATTGCTGCTCTTCGGAAGCAAGTTGCTGTTGCAGTTGTTCGGCTTCACTGCGGGTAACGAGCTGTCGCTGAATCTTATATTGTGCATCCTGAACCCTCTGGTAGAAAGATTCGGTTTTGCCGGCAAATTCAGCTTCCATCTCGGACTGTTTTTTGGAAAGTTCCTGCTGGTATGAGAAATAGAGGTCCCAGTTGTTCATCACCGAGTCCATACTAAAAAAAGCGATACTGATGTTGGAGGGATCCATAATGCTGGCTTCCCGGGCATTTCCGCCACGTTTTTCACCCTTCTCTCCGCCTGAGAAATGGAGTATAAAAAGAACCACCACTGCTGCTGCCAGGACCGCGTTCGTTACAATGTTTGCGATTTTCATATCTGATATACTGATTGTTGGTTTGTTACCGGGCAACAAATATAGCAGAAAAGTTGAAAATAGACTCAATTTATTTCGGGGAAGACGCTGATATATGAAGGGGTAAAGCATTAACAAGCGGATCGACGCAAGCATCTAATCCTCCTCCCGCTTCAACAGGGGTGTTCAGGTTTTCAGGGAGGAGGATTTCTTCCTGCCCTTCACAAGCTCCTGATGCTCGTCACGGTATTGGGAGCAGATATCTTCAACCACCTTTTCCACGGGCGTAAACTTAAATCCGATGGCCTCACACACTTTTTTGGAGGAGTAGGAAGCGTTGCCGAAAGCTGCCCTGGCCTGGACGGAGGTGAGGCTGCGCCTCCCTGAAAAGAGGCTCCTTGCAGCATCCAGTCTTGCAAGCCAGAGAAGGGCCGAAGGGGAGAGCTGTTTCATGGTACGTGGCGAACCCATGGCAGCGGCAATCATCTCCATGATCTCCGTGTAGGTATAGTCGCCGCCATTTAGAATATACCGTTCCCCCTGAACATCCGATTCCATCAGCAGGGTCATGGCCATCACCACATCGCGGACCCCCACATACCCTGTCTTCCCCGGTGTGGAATATTTAAGGCCCCCGGCCACCCGGCTGAACAGGGTAGAACTTCCCCGCTGCCAGAACCCTGCCCCCAGTATGATGGTGGGATTGACGATAACCGCCTCCAGTCCCTCTTCGATACCCCTCCACACCACCATCTCCGACCGGAACTTGGAGACCGAATAGGGCGTATGGATTTTGCTTTCGGACCAGATCAGGCCTTCATGGGCCGCTGTTTCGTCCGCAGACGAACCGATGGCCGAAGAGGAGGAGACATGAAGCAAACGCTTCCCCCCGGCGGCCAGGCAGGCATTCACCACATTTTCGGTGCTGGTAACATTATACCGGATCATCTCCCTGTCGTCGCCCGGATGGAAGGAGACCCGGGCCGCGCAATGATAAACCCGGTCCACACCGGTCATGACCTGTTCCACCTCCGGGGGCTCTTCCAGGTCGATCTCCACCCAGTTGATGAGCCTGAAAAGATCTGTCGACCCGGGCGAGTGACGGGCAAATACCCTCTTTACCTCCTCCAGGTCGGAAGAGGGGCGTTTCACGGCAATCACCTCCTTATGCTGGCTCACCAGTTCAAGCAGCAGGTGCGATCCGAGAAGTCCGGTTCCACCGGTTACGAGTATCATCTTAAGGGTTCGGTTTTTCCGAAGATAGGAATATTTCTTTTCACACTACTCACCGTATCTTATGCCGAGCGGGCCCGTTTAAAGAGGATGTTGTAAAAGGCTTTCCCGAAGTACCGGATCTGGGTTCTCAGGGGATGCCTTTCATAGGCCTCCAGGTAGCGGAGTTCCGATTCCTGGATCTCCTCCAGGGTGCCCGGCATGTCGGCATAGTAGGGAGGAATCAGTCCGGGCCGGTTTTTCACCCGCTTCTCCTGCAACTCTTTTGAGTATAGCCTGAAGTATTGTTCACTCAGCGGCCTGACGCCAATCACCTTCAGTTCGCCCTTAAAAAGGTTGATCAGCATGGGCAGCTCATCGATCCATAGTTTTCGCAGGAAGGCCCTGGATGGGGCCACCCGGAAGTCATTCCTGAACTTGCCTTTTTCATCCAGGTGGTTTTGCTGGTGCACGTAATCCTGGAGGAACTCGGCGTATGGGTACATGGTCCGCAGCTTGTATACCTTGATGATCCTGCCCCCTTTACCCACTCGTTTGAGTTGGATGAAGGGCCCGTAGGAGGCGTTGGGATCAAAGGCGGGCTCTTTGATACGCCGGGAAACAAAGAAATAGAGTCCGTTTACATAATTCTCCTCCACGATTTCAAAGCCACAGGCATAGAGCCTTCCCAGGATCTCGGCCCGGGTCAGCACCCGGTTGTTTCCGCGGGTGAGGAAGAAATAGATTCCCCTGGTGGGGTAGAACTTGGGAAAGATTCGTTTGACAATATAATCGAGGGTGTAGACCAGCCTGTTGAGAAGCGGCGGGTATTTTCTCATGATGCGTTTCATGCGCATGTCGGCAGTCTCAGCACAACCGATAAAGATTCCCTGGTTGGGCAGTTTGTGATTCACCGTCTCGAAGAAAAGGTTGATGTACCTGAAATCGTTGACCCTTCTGATGTTCACAATGGTATCGAACTGCTTATCGGGCTGACGAAGGATGTTGAACCGTGTGGTAGTCGAGGTGATCAGGGTCCCGGGATCGGTGAGTGCAACATGACTTTCAATGAAGCGGGCCGCCTTCTCCCCGCACTCCTCGGTGATCGCCTCCATCATCACCTCCCGGTCCACCCGGTGGTCACTGTGTATCACTGCCTCACGCATTTTTCTGCGATCCGACTGGGAAGGGGGCTGCTCCAGGAAGGCAGTGGCCGCATCATATTCGGGGGAAGCCAGCAGGTAGGTGTAAAGGCTGAAGAACATCATTTCCGTCACCGTGGCCAACCCTACCGTTCCGAATACCATCATCCTGGAGAAAAAGGTTGTGTTGAAGGCATAGATGATAAATGCCACGAAAGCCAGAGCCACCAGGTTGGGAATAATAATTTTGCGGATCAGGAACCGGGGATTCTCTTTCCGGATGATAGCATACTTCCCCATGTAAAAGGAGGAGAAGACCCACAAAGTCAGCATCACGCCAAAACCGGCAAGGTAGCGCTGAGACATGTAGGCAATCATAACAGGCTTGAATCCTGCAGTGACTACATAGGCCAAACACAGAATCAGCAGATCAATGATGATCAGTCCGGTCTTACTTTTCTTCATCAGATTGTATTCCGTGTGAAATTAGTAAGATTTCATCAATTATGGAGACTCTTTATTAACTTCGCATTGATGAAAAAAAAATACACCCTGGCTGTCCAGGCTGCCTTAAAGGCAGGGTCGGCGATCCTCGATGTATATGAACATCAGGATTTTGAGGTGGAACATAAACCGGACCAATCCCCGCTTACCCTGGCGGACAGGCGGGCACACGAGATCATTGTCACGGCACTGAAGGATACCATGATCCCTATCCTGAGCGAGGAGGGGCGGGAGATTCCCTATATGAACCGAAGCTGGTGGCCGAAGTTCTGGCTGGTGGATCCGCTGGACGGGACCAAAGAGTTCATCGCACGCAATGGTGAATTTACTGTAAATATCGCACTGGTGGTGGACGGAAAGGTCACCTTCGGGGTGGTCTACGCCCCGGTTCTCAAAACACTCTATGTGGGGCTCCAGGGCAGGGGGGCATACCGTTGCCGGGAAGAAAAAAATTTCCATCAGCCCTTCGATTACCTGATTCAGTTTTCCGAACCGCTTCCCTTTGGGAAGACGGATAAGAAATTTTTCCGGGTGGTGGCCAGCAGGTCACATTACAACCGGGAGACCAGCGATTATGTCAAATCGATCCAAACGGGCGGGAAAACGGTCTCGCTTGTGAACTCGGGCAGTTCATTGAAACTGTGCATGGTCGCAGCGGGTGAAGCGGATATCTACCCCAGGCTGGGGCCCACAATGGAGTGGGATACAGCTGCAGCCCATGCAGTGGTAAAGGCCTCCGGAAAAAATGTATACCGGATCGATAATGGAGAGGAACTGGTCTACAACAAAGAAAACCTTCTCAACCCTTTTTTCGTAGTAAGATAGATGGGGCATTTCCCGTGCAACCAAATCATACGTTTGGTGGTCATCTAACTGTACCTTTTCATGGATATCCATAAGGAGATACTTGCGGGTTGTATCAGGGGTGATTCTTCTGCACAGAAGAAGCTGTTTGATTCATACTCCCGCTTGTTGCTGGGGGTATGCAACCGTTATACAAACAGCATCGAGGAGGCGGAGGATGTCCTCCAGGAGGGATTTGTGAAAATCTTCCTGAATATTAAGGAGTTCAAGGGTGAAGGTTCGATAGTGGCATGGATGCGAAGGATTATGATTAACACGGCCATTACCCACTATCATAAAATGAAAAAGTACAGGTATCACGACGACCTGGATGAGGTGAAAAAGACAAAAATCGATGAATACCAGTGGGATGAGTCGGAATTTACAAGAGAGGAGTTGTACAACGTGATCCACCGGATGCCTGATGGCTACAGAATGGTCTTTAACCTTTATGCCGTCGAAGGGTACAAACACAGGGAGATTGCCGTGATCATGGGGATTGATGAGAATACCAGCAAGTCGCAATACAGCCGCGCCAGGAGGTGGCTCCAGGAGAGGCTCATGAAGATTAAGAAGAGCGAAAACATAGGATGAGCGATCATCAGAACATAGAAGGGTTATTCCGGTCCAAACTGGGAGATGCGGAGATTACCCCGTCCGGGGGGGTCTGGAAGGGTGTGCAGCGAAAGCTGCGCGTGAAGCAGTTCCTTCGTTTTGATACAGGGAGGTTCAATATCTGGTATGCAGGTGCCTTGCTGTTGGCAGGCGCCGTAACGATTGCCCTGCTCGACCCCACCCCTTCCGTTCTGGTGGAAAGCAGGCAGGGAGATGTTCCGGTCACCGAAGAGGTCCGGGAGACAGACCCTGACGACATCGGAAGGGAGGAGATCAGACCAGGGAGCGTGACCGGCGATAAGGATGCAGCCGGAAACCCTTCATCCGGGTCAATAATAAAGAAAAGCGAGAACCAGGCTGAGCAGAAAGTTCGCCCGGCCCCGGTGACCGAAATGAAGGAGATGGTTCAGGAGAGTCCGGAGGAACCCGATACCGCCAGGGAACAACCGCGCCTGGTAGCCCTGTTCACAGCCTCGGCCATGGAAGGGTGTGCACCTTTGAGGGTTGAATTCCGCAACTCAAGTCTCCATTCCACCTCGGTCACATGGAGCTTCGGTACAGGGGAGATCTCCGAAGCGCCCGATCCGGTTTACACCTATGAAGAGGCGGGAACCTATGCTGTGGCCATGAAAGCCACAGGGGCGGAGGGAGAGAGCGGACTGTATTACCAGGTGATCAGGGTCTATCCGTCGCCCGTGGCCGGCTTCGAGATGAGTGAGGGAGTGAAGGAGATGGATGGTACCGTGACTCTGGAGCTGATGAACTACTCCACAGGGGGCTTCTCCTATGACTGGGAATTATTATCTGCCAGCGGCACAAAACAGGCCGGCTGGTCATCCAGCGAATTCCAGCCTGCACTAAGCAGCCGGGAGATTCCCGAAAATGCCCGCCTGATCCGGATGGTTGTACGAAACGATAAAGGCTGTACCGATACCGCCTTTGCAGAGCTTCGCGCTTTGACCGGGGTACAGCGAACGCTGACCTTCCCCAGCGCATTCAGTGGCAGCCAGACCGGTCCCACCGGCGGTTACTACAATCAGAACGATCAGCGAATCGATGTATTCCACCCCCGCTACAGTGAGGAACCGGCCGAATACCACCTGAGGGTCTATTCAAAAATGGGAGAGGTTATTTTCGAGACCAGGGACATTCACCAGGGATGGGACGGATACTTCATGCAGCAGAAGTCAGCCGGCGGGGTCTACCTGTGGGTGGCCGAAGGAACATGGTCCAACGGCTCCTCCTTTCACAGCAAGGGCGACGTGACCCTGCTCTGGAGCGGGCGTTACCCTTAATCACCTGAAAGAAGTTAAAGGGTAATCCGGTCGATGATCGCACTGAAGATGAGATCCACCGACTCTTTGATGCTTACCACCGAGGTATCGATCACCACATCGGGGTTTTCGGGTGGTTCGAAGGGGGAGGAGATCCCCGTGAAATCCTTGATCTCACCGGCACGTGCCCGTTTGTAAAGTCCCTTTACATCACGCGCTTCACAAACCGAAAGCGGCGGGTTGAGGAAGATCTCGATGAAGTCTTTCTCCCCGATGATGCTGCGTGCCAGGGCACGGATATCGTGGGTGGGACTGATAAAGGAGCAGATGGTGATCATGCCGGTGTTGACGAGCAGTTTGGAGACCTCTGCGATCCGCCGGATATTCTCCAGCCGGTCGGCTTCGCTGAACCCCAGGTTGTTATTGATCCCGGTGCGGATGTTGTCCCCGTCAAGCACCTGGCAGAAGAACCTGTGGAAGAAGAGCTCTTTCTCCAGGTTGGAGGCCAGTGTTGTTTTTCCCGAACCGGAGAGTCCGGTGAACCAGATCACTTTGGCACTCTGGCGGAGGATCTCCTCCTTTACCTTCCGGTCATAGATCCTGTCGAATACAGGGTAGATATTTTCAGTCATACATTCAGATTAAAAGCCATAATTGATCCCGAAACGCAGCGTGCTGGTTTGTCCGTGATAGACCTCCGCCGTCCACCGCTCCAAAACATCCGGGTCGCCCGTCACATCCCGCCACTCATAACCAAGGCGGACCGACAGGTCATTCACCAGCTGTACGGTGACCAGTACGCCGGCTTTCATGGATTCCCACACAACGGGGTCAAAGGGAGGGATCGTTTCCCTCGGCATGGTTCCCAGCGCGGTATTGTCGGGTCCCTTTAACGACCGGTTGAGATAACCCCTCAGCCGCAGGGTGCGCCAGGGACTCCACTCCACCGCGGCATACAGATCCTTTGCGTTATCCTCAAGGTAGTGGCCCAGGTTGTAGCGGTTCGACTCATAGGTGGTGGTGGGAATGTTATGCATGAAGGTGAGGCAGTTGGTCCAGGTATATTCGGCCACCACACGCACATTGGGTACCAGGGTGGAGGAGAATCCGGCCTTGTAGGAGACAAAGTTGAACTCCTTGTCATTGAAGATGCGATCCATTGCAACCTCGTCCAGGAAGACGGTTCCGTAAAAGTGAAAGTGCTTCAGGTTGCGGGAGGAGGCGGAGAAGAAGAGCTGGGAGTTCATGTTGTTGATACCTGCATTCATTGTGTGATCGATGGCCTTGTAGAAGGCCACCGGGAGCAGGAAGGCGGCACTGGGATACCGGTAGTCGTACACCACCGAGTTGCCCACCGAAAGTTGCAGGCCGGTTACCGGGGTAAATGTAAAGATATTGGCGGCCAGGTATTTTCCGTGGTAGACCTCCCGGTAGTCGGTTCCGTAAGCGGTTGAAGTGGTAAACGAGAGGGAGGAGTCGACCACCTCCGAGACCAGCGAACCGTGTACATAGGTCATCCGGAACCAGGGTGCAGGGTCGAGGGCAAGCTCGAGCCTGGGAAATGCGGGGGTACGGCCCGACAGGATGTTTGCCCCTGCATTGTTTTCACCCCATGCAAACTGTCCCATGATCAGTCCCACGTGACCCCACTCCCAACCGTAGGTGATCCCGGCACGGACCTCCCAGTAGTCCCGTTTCCCATCCGAATAAAGCTTGATATTGGATCCCCCGGTGCGGTCGTTCTGAAAATCACGGGCAGTGAGTGCGGTCGATTCGTGGTTGTCCCTCAGCGAGGCCCAGATACCGAACCGGCCAATTGTCGAGCGGGCCTCCACTCCGTTCCACCAGTGGTAAAAGGCCCCGTTTTCATTCACCCACACATCCGATCCGAGAATGGGATTTACGGTCATGCTGAACAGCGAATCGCTGTAGTGAAACAGGTCGAACCGCTTATCCCCGTGCTTTTTCTGCCACAGCCAGCTGGTGGCCGGGGCCCCGGGCAGGGAGAGCTCCCTGGCGTAGTCGGCCATGTAAAAGTCAAGCTCGGCCTGCTGCCGGGTGGTCATTTGCGTACGCCCCTTCTCCGCTTCAAGGAGCGCACCGGCAATCTCCCTGCGGGAGTAGGGCCTGACCAGCGAGCAGAGATCGATAAGGTGCTCCGAAGCCAGCTCGTCGAGGAAGATGTAGATCCCCTGGTTGGAGATGTGAACCGGCACATACTGGGCATCGGCAATCCCGGCCAATCCCGGGATCAGGAGCAGGGCCAGGAGCAGGTATTTTTTAAATGGCTTCATGCATTAACGGTAGAGCAGACTGGCATTGGCGATCCAGGCCACATCACCGGTTGCACCCCCGGAAAGCCTTGCGGCCTCCTCCTCGGTGGTCTTCACGGTACCCATCATGCTGCAGATCTCCTGGTCCAGTGAGGTGACCAGCCGAATGGAGATCCGTTGCGATTTTTCGAGGGTGGCCAGGGCTGTCCCCGCGTTATTCCTGTAGGCTTTTTCCATCTCCCGGTAAATCCCCTCCGGACCGCCAAGCTTAAACAGCTCCATGAAGGCCTTGTTCCCGATCCCGTCCAGGCATTCGGCAAGGATTACAAGGGTGCCCCCGTTTTTCACATAGGAGGCAGCATTGTGGATCGATTTGTGGGCCTGGATGAAGTTGATGTCCTTGGGATATCCCCCGGCACTGGCCAGCACCAGGTCATACGGTTTGTAACCCGGGGTCCGGAAAAAGTGGTCGTAGCGGTCACACGCCTCCCTGAACTGGTGGTAGCTCCATCCGAAATGGATCTCGCACACCTCCTTTTTACTGTTGAGAATCCCGTGGATCTCCAGTTTGGGAGGGAGTTTGGCGTTGATCTCCTCCAGGTCGAGCGCCAGCGGGTTTGAGTCCAGCTGACCCGACTGGCAACCGGGATTCAGCCGGCGGTTCTCAAAATCGAGAAAGAGGCTGTGGTTGTGGAGAATGGCATCATAACCGGCCAGGCCCGGAAAAAGCAGTTTCCGGCCGCCGCCAAATCCTGCGAAGTAGTGGTGCAGGATTGCCCCGAAGGTTACCACCAGGTCTTTCTGAAGGATCTCCCGGTTGATCTTTACCTCCGTTCCCCTGGAAGTGGTCCCCAGCAACACCAGTGATTCCTCATCCCGGGCGTTGTGGTGAACAAAGCGGTAATCCCTGTAGATCTCACCATAACTGTTGATGCACTCCTCTTCGGTTTGAGGGGGATGGGTTCCGTAGGCGATGAAGAATGTGATATCCTCCTTTTTTACACCGCGTTCCAGGAAAACCCCGGTGATCAGCGGCAGGAAAAGGGGGAACTGGCAGAGGCGGGTTTTGTCGCTCACGGCGATACCCACACTCCCGACGGGGTTGTTGAATCTTTCGATGCAGTTGTGGAGGTCGCTTCGGAATTTTTCCGCATCCACCACACCGGAAGGTTCAGTGTGCCTGATCTCCTTCGAATGGTCGGGAAGGGTAAAGGTGAGCTCCTTTGAACCATATTTCAAGCCCGCCTTCATAGTTCTAGAACTCGGGGCAGGGGATCATGCGGGCCTTACGTTTTTTACGGGTGGTCTTGAACTGGTAGGTCACTATGATTTCGTGGGCCCCGCCTGTGGAGGAGACCAGGTTGGAGATTGTGAAGTCGTAGCTGTAGCCCACCCGGACCTGGTCCATTTTGTATCCCACCAGGAAAGCGATGGCATCGCCCCTGGGATCCTTCCGGTAGGGATCGTCCTCACTGCCGCCCCAGAAGGGGATACCCCGGTACCAGAGACCGAGCATCAGGGGAGCCTTGTACCAGTAGAGCCCCATGTCAAGCTGCGTAAAAGTGTCCTGGTGCCTGAAGTAGAAGGCCAGTGAAACGGTTTCATCAACGGGGTTTTGCAACCGGCTTTTCTTCACAACCTGGTAACCCCCGAACAGGGAGTATTTGATGGGCCAGTTAACCTCGTTGTTGTAGAGCCCGTAATTGGGGCGCAACAGGTGGTCGACCGCGAACCCCACCCAGAACCGTTCTGTATATCCCAGCAACGAAGCTGAAAAATCAACATCGGGTTTGGAGGGGGATGGCTCCTGTTCGATGGTCCCCCCGCCGGGATTGGCCAGTTCGTCATTCCAGATGAGCTTCGAGAAGTTAAGTCCCTGCTGGGTATAGTTGAAATGAATCCCCGGCCTGAGGTGAAATTCCTTGTTGACTTTAATATCGTAGGAATACTGCAACCCGGCGTTTGTGATCCCCAGGTCGCCCGTCCCGGCCACATCTTTCGTGATCAGTATACCCACACCGCTGTTGAAGTTTTCAAAGTAGTGGTCGTAGGAAAAGCCGTAGGTAACATATACGCCGCTCACCAGTTCGGGCCACTGGTTGCGGTAGGCAGCCATGATCCTGTCCCCCCCGGTGGAACCGGCAAAGGAGGGGGCAAGGTAGAGCTGGTTCGCGTAAAACTGCGTGAAATGGGGATCCTGGGCGAAGACCCCGGATGCCAGTACAATTGCAAGTATGATCAGCGCAAACCTTTTCACTCAGTCACCTTAAATTAAATAAAATTAATAACTTTTTCAATATACAGGGCAACCTTACAAGTGGTTTAACGGGTTCTTCCGAAATAAGTTTCACAAAACACCATTAAATATTGGGATCCGGGATGTTGACCCGTTCGATAAGCATCCCGGACCCCCTCTTATTTATTGTTGATTCTTATGAAGCAGGGTGATGTCTCCCCGTGCAGTGTCCGGTGCACCGTTTTTGTATACCACGTTCACCTTCCAGAAGTAGACCCCCTGTGCAGCCAGCTTCCCGTGGAGATAACCATCCCAGCCGATGTTGATATCATCGCTCTGGAAGATCTGTTCGCCCCACCGGTTGTAAATAAATAGGTGATACTCAGACACCTGTTTGTTCACACCCGGGAAGAAGATCGAGTTGGCATAGTTGGGATCCACCGACGGATCGTTGGGATCAATATACCCCCCGTTGGGTCCGCTTGGATCGGGCCGGAATACCGTCGGGAACTGCAGTTCTCCCTTGGGAATCACCTTCACCGCCATCAGCGTGATGCTGTCGCTGCAATGTTCGTTCCAGCCCACCAGGGTCACATCCTTATACCCTTCGGTGAAGTAGATGTGCGAGGTATCCGCCGCATTGGAGAAGTTCCCCGGTGCAGCCGTACCGTCCTCGTAATAGTCCCCGAAGTCCCACGCGTAATTCGTAGCCCCGGCACTCAGGTTGTAGAACCTCACCGGCTTATCCTTCACGAATACCGAGTCGGGCGACGAGTTGAAAGCCACGTTGGGTGACTCCCATACATCGATGGTCCACGATGCGTAGTCGGTTCCCCCCGGTCCGGTTACCTGCAGCCTGATTGTGAAGGTACCGATATCGTAGAAGGTGTGCGACGGGTTCTCCTTTGTGGAGACATAGCCGTCACCGAAATCCCACAGGTAGGTGGTGGCCCATTGAGACTGGTTCACAAACTGTACTTCAACCGGGTTACAACCACCCATGGGCTCGGCAAAGGCAGCGATGGGAAGACGCGGGTTAATCACCACCGTGGTCTTACTGCTGTCCTCACAAGCGCCATTCATCACGTGGAAGCTTACATCAAAGGTCCCCGGCACGGCATAGATGTGAGTGGGGCTCTCCTCGGTGGAGGTGAGGTTATCTCCGAAGTTCCACAGGAAGCTCCACGGACCCGTCTGGGTGGTATTTGTGAAGCCGACCGTTGCATCGGGATAGGTCTGTACCAGCGGTACCGCAGTGAAATTGGGTTGCGGGATCGGCTGAACGGTCACATCCACCGTCTTGGTGTCGGAGCAACCGTATGCCGATGTGGTGGTCAGCGATACAGTATTGACCTTCACCGCCGTACCGAAGTTCTCGAACAGGTGGTAGGCAATGTAGGAGCCATCCTGTGGCTGGGAACCGTCCCCGAAGTCCCACCGGTACCCCGAACCGCCGGGCTGGGAGATCAGTGTGACCTGCAGGGGATGGCACCCCCCGGTGGGATCGGCTGTGATCTCGGCCACCACTTTTGGATAGATGGTCACCACACTCAGTGCCGTATCATTACAGCCGTTGATGCTGCTGGCCACCATGGTGATGTTGTAGTAGGCCACCTGTCCGGTTATATCGAGGTTATCGAATCCGTGGGTGATATGCCTTTGTGAGCTGGTGGTACCGTCGTCAAAGTCCCACGCGAAGCTCACCGCGTCGGCCGAGGAGGTATTTGTGAAATCGACCTCCATATAGCCGCACGAGGGCACGGCGTTGGAGACAAACTGGGCATCGGGCCGGTCGTTGATAATTGTTACCACATCACTGCCCTTACAACCCCGGTCGTCCGTTACCGTATAGGCCAGGTTGTAATCGCCCTTCACAACTGTCATAAAGTCAACCACCTGCATGTTGATGGCGCTGAGCGGACCGATGGCCCCGCTCCACTGGTGCAGGGTGTAGTTGCCAGAGCCACTGGTTGGCGAACCGTCCAGGGTGAGCAGATCCCCGCCGCAAATCTGCGGGTAGTTGGGGAAGTTGCCGGGCTGGGCCGGTGTAATGGCCGGAACCGGGTTGGGCCAAACGGTCAGGGTCACCACGTTTGATTGTGTGGCCGTACATGCATTGAATACATGCAGGCGGTACTGCCAGCCATCCTGGCCGACCGGTACATTGGTCAGCTGGACCTGGTCGGTGTTGGATCCCAGGTGCACCGCATCATCGGTCAGCACCACGAACCCGGCACCATCCTTCCGGTCGACATACCACTGGTATTGCAGCTCGGCCCCGCTTGCATCGGCCCCGAACAGGGTGGTTCCATCCTCGCAGATGGCTGCATTTACCGGTTGGGTATTAATGACCGGATTGGCGTTCACAAGCAGGATGACCGGGCTGGTGGTGGCCGCGGACGGACAGTTGCCCGAGATGATCACCCGGAAGCTGTAGCCGGCCTGGCTCAGCTGGGCACTGAGAAGGGTGAGGGTATCGGATCCGGCCCCGGTAAAGCGGGCATCGGTATCGGCGATATTGGCAAATCCGCCTCCCTGGTTCAACTGCCACCTGTAAACAATGTTGGTACCCTGCGCTTCGACCCCGAATCCGGCCGGAGTGTTCTCACAGGCTGTAATTGCCATGGGCTGTCGCAGGATCTCCGGAGCAGTCTCCACAGTGAGAATAATCTCATCGGAGGTCACCGGCAGACCACAGCTGCCCGTGATCACCACGCGGTAGATATAGCCATTGGCTCCCCGTTCGACTGCGAATATGCTGAGGGTCGGCGACTGCGAACCGATGTAGAGTCCCACGTCACTCAGATCATCCCACGTGCTGCCATTATCGCGACTCTCCTGCCACTGGTAGGCGAGTCCCAGTCCCGTGGCGCTGACCGTAAAGACGGCGTTTTCAAACTCACAGATGGTTTTCGGCTGGGGCTGGTTCTGGATCTCTGCAGGGGTCTGCACGAAGAGGATGGCCAGGTCGGACATGGCCACCGGCGCACAGGCTCCCGATACCCGTATGCGGTACTTGTTGAAATTAAATGTACGGTCGGCCCCGGTCAGATCCAGCGTATTGCTGTTCCAGCCGCTGTATACGCCACCGTTTGGACCGGTGATATCGGCAAATCCCGTTCCGGTGTCCACCTGCCAGAAGTAGCTGATGCCTGTTCCGGTGGCGGTCATTGTAAAGCTGGCGGGATCCCCTTCGCAGATTGTGGCATCGACCGGCTGCAGCCAGATGTCGGGGGCCGACTGAACCGTCAGCACCGCCTCATCGGAGAGCACCTCCGGATCACACTGGCCCATTACCCTTACGCGGTAACGGAACCCGGTCATGCTTGAATCGACCGTATAGACCTTCAGCTGGTTCGAATTGACACCGATATAGTTGCCCCCGTCGGAAAGCACGCTCCAGGAAGTGCCATTGAACTCCTCCCACTGCAGGAAGGGCGCGTCGGTACTGCCCACATTCACGCTGAAGGCCACATTCCGCAGCTCGCAGGTGGTGGTATCCGAAGGTTGCGAAAGGATCTCGGGCAGCTTGTAAACCACCAGCCGGGCAGTCTGTGAGGTTTCCGGTGAACCGCAATCGCCTGTCACCACCACACGGTACATCCAGTTGTCCATCGTGAAGAGTGCCCCTGTTACGCTGAGGGTGTTGGTATTGAATCCCGAATGGACGCCATCGGCGGTTACGCTCTGCCATCCGTTCACATTGTCGTTGTAGAACCACTCGTAGAGCGGGTTGGTGGTCACACCGGCATGGATCACAAAGGTGGTATCGCTCCCCTCGCAGATGGCTGCGTTGCCGGGTTGCAGGATGATCTCCGGGTTCTCCTGAACGGTCAGCGAGACCGAATCGGAAACCAGCGACGGATCGCAGGCACCCGAAAGGATCACCCGGTATCCATAGCCGTTCATGTTGGAGGTGGGATTGAGGATCGTGAGGGTCTGGGTACCCTGACCGCTGTACTGAACGCCGGTGACCGGCATCCAGCTTACGCCGTTGTGGAACTGCCACAGGTAGGAGGGGAAGGTGGTTACGCCCGGATCGATTGTATACGAGGTGGAAATGCCTTCGCAGGTCACCGCATCCATGGGCTGGGAAAGGATCTCGGGACGCTGGTTCACCACCAGGGTGGCCACATCCGAGGTGTCATTGGGACCGCAGCCGTTGCTGATAATGGCACGGAACTGCGTGCCGGTCCATGTGGAGGGAACCCCGGTTGCACCATAGAGGCGCAGCGTTCCGGTGTTCTCACCTTCGAAGAAACCGCCCGTGGCACTCTGCCACAGCGTTCCGTCGAAGTACTCCCAGGTATAAACCGGGGCGGTGGTCACACCGGCGCTCACCTCAAAGGTGGCCGAGTCATTCTCGCAGATGGTCACATCGTCGGGATGAGAGGTCACTTCGGGACGCTCATCCACGGTCAGCACCGCCGTATCGGAAACCTGTCCGGGTGCACAAATGCCATTCAGGCGCAGCCGGACCTGCAGCTGGTCGATCCCCGAGTGGATTCCGTTGATGTACATTGTATCGTTATTCACACCCGCGTAGATATCGGGAGGCGGAATGGTCCACGCGGCACCGTTCCAGATCTCCCACTGGTAAACCGGGTTGGTGGTAACGCCTGCATCGGTAAAGAACATCACGGTGTTCTGCTCACAGTCGGTCACATCGGCCGGCTGGACAATGATCTCGGGTTTCTGATACACGGTCATCACCGCCGGGTTGGAGGTCACCGGTACCGGGCATTGTCCGCTTACCGTTGCCCGGAACCTGTAATTGTTATAACCAGAAGGAATGCCGGTCACAAACAGTGTATCGTTGCTATCGTCGTTCACCCCTGCCAGGGTGGAAGCCGGATCCCAGGTTACCCCGTTCACCGAGTATTCCCAGAGGATTGCCGGGAGGGTGGTATTTCCTGAACGGACCACAAAGTAGGTGTCTCCGTCCTCACAGACCGCCTTATCAGAGGGGTGTGTGATGATCTCGGGACGCTCATGCACTACCAGAAGGGCCTGTGCGGAGGTCACCGGCGGGTTGCAGGTACCCCCTACAATTACCCGGTAGAGGTAGCCGTTGTAGGAGGAAACAGGAGTATTTACCGTCAGCTGGCTGGTGTTGGTACCGGCATAGTCGGCACCATTGGAAATGTTCTGCCAGAGTCCGACCCGGTTCACCTGCCACTGGTAGGTGACCCCGGTGGTCACCCCGGCATTCACCGTGTAGATGGCCGGATCGCCTTCACAGATTGTATCGTTCACCGGATCGGCGAGTATCTCCGGATTCTGACGGACGGTCAGCAACACATCATCAGTAACGGCATCCGGGGCACAGACCCCGCTCACAACCGCATGGTAGATGTAGCCGTCAAAACCGGAGGGGACGAGGGAAAGGAACAGGTTGGGCGTCCCGCTGCCGCTGTAGACTCCCGTGTCGGCACCGATATCCACAAATCCGCCTCCCATGTCCACCTGCCACAGGTAGGAGGGTGCGGTGGTTACCCCGCTGCTCATTGTAAAGAAGGTATTCTGCTCCTCGCAGATGGTTTTGGAAACCGGCTGCAGGGTAACCTCCGGAAGCTCCTGTACCGTCAGCGTGACGGTGTTGGAGAGCTGCGGTGGGGTACAATCGCCCGTTACCCTCACGCGGTACTGGTAGCCGTTAAATCCTGATCCGGGCAGGAGCACCTGCAGGGATGCCGAAGTGGCACCCGCATAGATACCAGCGGTATCACCAAGATTCACAAATCCGCTTCCCATGTTCACCTGCCACTGGTAGGCAACACCCGAGGTCACACCGGCATCCACGTCGAATTGTGCCATCACCCCTTCACAGACCACCCTGTCGGCGGGCTGACTGATAATCTCGGGACGCTCCCTGACGGTCAGGCTTACATCGGCCGATGTCACTGCCGGGGTACAAACACCCGAAACGATCACATGGTAGAGATTTCCGTCATTCGAAGAGGGGACACCCATCAGGCGCAGGGTACCGGTTGCGGTTCCCGTATAGATGGCCGTATCGGCCAAATCGAGCCAGGAGCCGCCAAGATCATAGCTCACCTCCCAGGCATAGACCGCTCCGGAAGTGACACCGGCGTTGACCGTGATAAGCGGACTCTCATTCTCGCAGATCACCACATCCACGGGCTGGGTGACGATCTCGGGATTCTCCGAAACCATGAGCAGGGCCGGGTTGGAGGTCCTCGGTACGGGACATGCACCGGAGACCACCACGCGGTATTCGTACCCGTTAAACCTGCTTACGGGATTCAGCACGTTGAGTTCATCGGTGGCGGTACCTGCATAAACACCTGCCGTATCACCAAGGGCCACGAAGCCCGATCCCATATCCACCTGCCATGCATAGGCCGCCAGGGCGGTCACCCCGGCATCCACCCTGAAGGAAACAGGCAGTCCTTCACATACCGTTGTATCGGAGGGATGTTCAAGGATTTCTGGCCGCTCATTGATCATCAGAACCGCCGGATTACTCTCAACGGGTGTTCCGCATTCGCCGGTCACAATGGCCTTGTACTGGTACCCGTTGAACCGGGAGGAGGCCGACATCACCCTCAGCGAATCGGTGGTGGTGCCGCTGTACACGGCTGTATCAGCCAGCGTGAGCCAGGAGGTTCCGTTATCGTAGCTTACAAGCCAGTCGAAGACCGGGTTGAAGGTAAGACCCGCATCCACGGCAAAGCCGGTTCCGTCGTTCTCACAAATGGTCTGACCGGCGGGATGACCCACCAGGGCAGGATCGTATTTCAGCACAAGCTGAACGGTATCGGAGTAAGCCTCTTCCGGACAGGTGGTACTGTATACGTGGACGCGGTACCAGGTGGAATCGAGGGCTGCACCGGGAGCAATCACCGCCCAGGTGGCTGCAGTGGCCCCGCCGATTACGGTAAAGCCGGATGCCAGGTCCTGTGTGCTCTCCCACTGGTACATGACGGTCTCCCCGATGGCACCCACTGTAAAGCTGGCATCGGTCCCCTCACAAACCATTGCATTTTTCGCCCATTTACTACCTTAATGTCTGCTGTTTGTTTTCCGGAAAAGTACAACTTTGGCAATATTACTTGCCATAACACCATGATCAAATGCATTGGTTATTTTACCTCCTATAATTCCTTGTCCTAAATAAAAATCCCAGGTTCCATACATGGGTACTTTGCAATAGGGAGTAATCGCATCCAAAAAAGAATCATAAGAATAGGCATTTCCAAGTCTATCGAAGTTAAATAACAGCATCAATACAACATCCTTTTTGTTTAATGTAGTTAGCTTGTTTTCAAGTTCTTCTAGCGTATAATCACTAAGGAATTCATATCGCAGGTTTTGAAATTTGATTTTTATAATATGGTTTAGCTCTTTGGATATACTCGAACCAAGTAATTGATCTATCGTTTATGATATAAAGTTTTCCATAGTCGGGATGAATGGAAAGAATGGTTTTCAAATTTGTATACAGATCAATGTCTTCAATTATACCTGTAAACCCTTTAGGGATTGAATCGCAATAATTTACACCACAAAAAACAACAGGTACATTTTTAAAAAATGCATTATGGTTTTTTGAAAGAAAATCAAAAGCTGCGTTGTCGGAACAAATGATGAGATTAATTTTAATATCCCGGTATTTATACTCTATGTATTTTTCATAAAAATCAAAATATGATTTCTCCTCAAAATGTTTGGCATCCATATATTCGCAACGGATATCCAATGTTTTATGAAATTCGTCTTTGAATGTTTCAAATATTCCTTTATTGATATTGTCAGTCCAACTAAGGCCTGAATTGTACGAATGCAACACTAGGATTTTTTTTTGCTGCGAAAAAACAAGCGAAACATGGACAAACAAAAAAAATCCAAAAAACAGAATATTGATTTTTTTACTTTTCACAAACAGTTTAAAAAAATTGAAACTTAGGGACTTTGTATATTGTAAAGTTAAAAGAATATACTCAATCAACAAAAATTAAATAAAACGTTTAGGCAATTGTTTAAAGATGGATTTTGAATACTTTAATGATACTTCAAAAAGATTTTCTTATTGTTTTTCAAAATATATTTGTCCACTACATGAAAAAATGAAATATGGTGCAAAACAGAATAACAAAACTTTTTAATATTAAATATCCAATCATTCAGGGTGGAATGGTATGGTGCAGCGGATGGGAACTGGCAAGCGCGGTAAGCAATGCAGGTGGATTAGGGTTAATTGGTGCAGGATCGATGTATCCTGAAGTTCTAAGACTTCATATTCAAAAAACAAAACAAGCCACAGATAAGCCTTTTGGAGTGAATATTCCGATGCTTTATCCCGATTTGAAGCAATTGATGGATATTATTGTAGATGAGCAGGTTAAAATAGTTTTTACCTCAGCAGGAAATCCGGCTACCTGGACTAAGGTATTGAAAGACAATGGAATAACCGTTGTTCACGTGATAGCAAATACCAAATTTGCCAAAAAAGCGGAAGAGGCAGGCGTAGATGCCATTGTAGCCGAAGGTTTTGAGGCGGGGGGCCACAATGGGCGCGAAGAGACTACTACAATGGTGCTAATTCCCCATATTCGCAAAGTTACCAGTTTGCCTTTGATTGCTGCTGCGGAATTGGTACTGGAAGCGGAATGCTTGCCGCGATGGCATTGGGAGCTGATGGGGTTCAGATTGGTAGTCGTTTTGCAGTGAGTGTAGAAAGTTCTGCACATGCCAATTTTAAAAATACGGTGGTTCAGATGGGAGAGGGGGGAACCCGATTAAGCTTGAAACAGCTGGCTCCTGTGCGTCTTATCAAAAACAAATTTGCTGAAGATGTTTATAAAGCGGAACTGGAAGGAAAACCAGTTGAGTTTTTAAAAGGATTGCTTGGCCGTGGGCGTGCCAAACTGGGAATTTTTGAAGGAGATTCGGATGAAGGAGAGTTGGAGATATTGGCCAAATTTCGGCTTTGATTGATGAGATAAAACCAGTGAAAGAAATTGTGGATGAGATTGTTGAAGAATATCTTAAAAATTTGGAATTGCTAAAAAGTGGAGTCTATAATTTTTAAGTGAGATGTTTTAATTTTATATCGGATTTAGCAGAAAAGAACGGAAAATTTTCAATGAGATGATATGAAAGATACCCCAGAAGAAATACTCCTGGTTCAAAGAGAAATTTTTTTCAAAAAAACAGCAAGCGAGCGCTCAATTTTTGGTGCAGAGCTTATTGATTTTGGTAGGACAATTGTTGAAAGCAGTATCATACAAAATTATCCGGATATTTCGCCAATTGATTTAAAAATTGAAGTTTTTAAAAGGTATTACGAGGACTGTTTCGCAGAAGAAGAACTTGATTTAATTATTGAATCCATGAAAGCCCATTTTGATAAAAATGATTGAATCAGAAGTTTTCAATGAATTTATATTGAAGCCTTGAAACTTGAAACTTCAAACTTGAGTCTACTGCGAAAACGGATAAATTTTGGGCTAAAGCCCTTTAATCGTTTGATAATCAATTACCCCTGGCTTAAGCCAGGGGCTAGTCAAACGCCCTGATTTAATGGGCTTTAGCCCAAATTCAGCATTCTTAACCTACTTTTCGGAGTAGACTCAAACTTTAAACTTTTACCAAATTGATAAAACATAGAAAAATTTGAACTCGAAAATGGCCTCCGCGTTATTTTTCACAAAGATGAAACTTCGCCAATAGCTGTTGTAAATACCTTATATAATGTTGGTGCCAAAGATGAAGATCCAAATAAGACTGGTTTTGCACATCTGTTTGAGCACTTGATGTTTGGTGGATCTGTAAATGTACCTGATTTTGATTATCCTCTGCAACATGTTGGTGGTGAGAACAATGCATTTACAAACAACGATATTACCAATTATTACATCAGCCTGCCGGCAGCTAATATTGAAACAGCTTTCTGGCTTGAATCGGATCGCATGCTTGGCCTCGATTTTTCTCAGCAAAAGCTGGATGTTCAGAAAAATGTGGTTATCGAGGAATTTAAGGAATCATGTTTGAACCAGCCATATGGCGATGTTTGGGTATACATCAGGAAACTGGCTTTTCCAAATCATCCCTATGCCTGGCAGACCATTCGGCAAAGAAACTTCGCATATCGAAAATGCCACGCTTGATGATGTAAAATCATTTTTTTATAAATTTTATGCGCCCAACAATGCCATTCTTTCCATATCGGCAAACCTCGATTCAAAATACGTTTTTGATTTGGTGAAAAAATGGTATGGAAATATTCCAAGGCGCGAAGTCAATTTGATTCATGTTCCTGAAATTGGTGTTCGGCGTCGCCGAGATCGTGTGGTGGTGCTCGCAGTATTTCGTCATGGAGCCGGGCGACATCATCGTCACCGGCACGCCGTCGGGCGTGGCGCTCGGCATGAAGCCGCCGAAGTTCCTGCAGGTCGGCGACGTGGTCGAGCTCGGTCATGCGACGGCCTCGGCACGCAGAAGCAGAAGATCGTCAAGGCGCGCGCGTGATCGCGCGCTGCGTGCGCAAAACGAAAGCCCCGGGGTCGCGCCCGGGGCTTTGAGTTTCGGAATCCTGTGTGACCGCCGGCCTACCAGCGCGTGAAGATCGGACCGGAGAACTTGTAGTTCAGGCCGGCGCGCACCACGTTTTCCTTGAAGCTGACGTTGTTCGGCAGCGGCGCGGTGAAGGTGGTGCCGAAGCTGCCGAGATCGACGTAGAGGTATTCGATCTTGGCGGTCCAGTTGCCGAGGAAGGCGTATTCGAGGCCGGCGCCGGCGGTCCAGCCGACGCGGGTTTCGCTGGCGCTCAGCGCCAGCGGATTGACCGTCGCCTCGATGTCGCCGAATGCGGCGCCGCCGGTGATGTACGGCATGAACCGATCGAAGGCGTAGCCGACGCGGCCGCGCGCGGTGGCGAACCACTTGTTCGAGGTTTCGCAGGTCAGGCCGAGGCCGCAGTTGGTGCTGCCCTTGAGGTTGGACCAGGCGATGTCGCCCTCAAGGCCCCAGACGAACGAACCGGTCTGGTAGTTGTAGCCGAGCGTGCCGCCGATGATGAATCCCGACGGGCTGGTGTCGACGTTGAGCGCGCTCCAGTCCGATTTGCCCCAGCCGTAGCCGCGCGTTGATACCGGCGTAGAACCCGGTCCAGTTGTAGTAGGCGATGACGGACCGCACGCCGCCCTTGTAGATGGGCACCGGCATGTCGGCAGCGTCGGCGCTGTACGGCGTTGCAAGCAACGTCAGTGCGGCGATGGCAGCCCCGATCGATCTGAGTTTCATAGTCACCTCTCCTGCGCCGGCTCGGCGTCTGGCTATGCGGAAGGCGTGATGTGTGCGCCTGCGCAGCCGGAACGCTTCACCGAGACGTTGTTCGACGCGCCGTATCGGCATGCCGCTCGGAGAGCGGCGGCCAGGCACGCACGGTTCACTGTTGGACTGGGCACACGTGCCGAGGATCTCGGCGGGCTCGTTCCTGTGGGTAAGCGGTCCGAAACTCCGCTAAAGTCGGGGATAAGGCCCACAAATTCGAGCGAATCACTTGACTGGTTGAATTCAGAGTAGCCAACGGACTTTGCGGCGCAATAGTGCCGGCCGCGACCGGCCTCTCCTGCCGCGGGCTTGGCTGGTGTTGTGACCGACCCGCCACATCCAATGGCCCTGCGCAAAGAAAAGAGCCCCGGACGAAGCCCGGGGCTCTGTGTCGACTAGGCCATTGGCCGCGTTCAACTCGGCCAGTGACTGCGTGCTGCGAGATCGCGCGGCCGCGTCAGAACTTGAAGTTCAAGCCGGCCCTGACGATGTGCGAGCTGAAGCTGATATCGGCCGCGGCCGCGGCGGTGCTGATCTTGCCGAGGTCGACGTAGAGATACTCGCCCTTGACCGTCCAGTTCGCCAGGAAGGCGTACTCGAGGCCGCCGCCGATCGCGAGACCGAGCTTGTTGTCGGACGCCGAGATCGCGACCGGAATGCTCGACGCCTGGACCTCGCCGTACGCGCCGCCGACGGTGAAGTACGGCATGAAGCGGTCGAAGGCGTACCCCATGCGGCCACGGAAGGTGGCGAGGTAGGACAGTTCGGTTTGGCAGCTCGCCGGCGCCGGGCAGGCGCCCGATCCCTTGACGTCGGAGAAGCTGTAGTCGCCCTCGATGCCGTAAACCCACGAGCCGGCCTGCCAGTTGTAGCCGGCCGTGACGCCTTAGAGCATGCCCTTCGGGTCGACGCTCACCAGATTGACGTTGGCGACGCTCCAGTCCGATGCGCCGCCGAAGGCATAGCCAACGGTGCCGCCGAGATAGAAGCCGGTCCAGTTGTAGTAAGAGATCACCGAGCGCGGCATGCCCTTGTAGACCGGCACCCTCATGTCCGCGGCTGCGGCGGCGAGCGGTGCTGCGAGCAGTGCGACTGCCGCGACCGCACCGGTCTTGATTAGATTGAAAGCCATTGATTCCTCTCCCCTCGGGGTTGCGTCGCTTCGAGTCCGGACGAAATTCGCAACACCGCGCGGACTCGCGCGCTGCTACGATCCACTCACGCTGCTTGTACGGAGAACACGCGACCCGGCTTCGGCGGCTGCTTGCGACGAAAACCGTCGCTCAGGGCAGCCGGAGCCCTATGGTTAATAAATCGGCCGCGAATCGTTAAAGCCCGGTAAACGTCCGGCAGAGACGGCAAAAAATATCGGTTTCTAGCCTTCCCGGGCGTCCAGCACGGCCTTGATCGAGATGCGCGACCAGGCCGCCGTGCGCTCGCGAAACGCCATGTAGGAGCCATGAATCTTGCTGGCCCGTTCGCCGCGGGCGGCGACTTCGCCCAGCACATCGGCGGCGGTCTTGCGCGCCGCGCCGACCAGATCGCCGGGGAACATCCGCAGTTGCACCTTGTGGGTCGTCGTGAGCGCGGCGAGCGCCTCGATATTCAGGCGCTCCATCTCGGCCAGCGCGAACGATGCTTCCACGGCACAGGCATGCGAGACGATGGCTTTCGTTTCGGAGTCCAGCGTATCCCAAAGCTTGAGCGAGACGATGCACTCGCCGGTGCCGTTCGGCTTGTTGAAGCCCGGCGCGTAGTAGAAGTGGGCGACACGGTAGAGGCCGAGCGCTATGTCGGTGCCGGGGCCGACGAACTCGGCGCCGTCGATCACGCCGGACTGCAGGCTGGTGAGGATTTCCGCGGGCGGCGTCGTCTGCGGCGTCGCGCCGAGACGGCGGAACACCTCGCCGCCGAGCCCCAGCGAGCGGATCTTCAGGCTACGCAGATCGGCGAGGCTCTTGATCTCGCGGCGGAACCAGCCGCCCATGCAGACGCCGGTGTTGCCGCCCATGAAGGGCTTTGCACCGAACGGCGCGTAGAGTTCGTCCCACAACGCCTGGCCGCCGCCGGCATCGATCCAGGCGACGTGCTCGGCCGGCGTCAGGCCGAACGGAACGGTGGTGAAGAACGCGGCGGACGGATCCTTGCCCTGCCAGTAGAACGAGGCGGTGTGACCCATCTCCGCGACGCCGGAGCCGACCGCGTCGAGCACCTCGAACGCCGGGACGACTTCTCCTGCCGAATGCACCATGATCTGAATCCGGCCGCCGGACAGCGCACTGATCCGTTCGGCGACGCGCTCGGCCGACATGCCCGGACCGGGGAGACGCCGGGGCCAGGAGGTGACCATGCGCCAGCGCTTCTGCTGCGCGCTCGCCACGGACGGCGCGAAAACCGCAGCCGCGCCGGCGCCAAGCACGCTCCTTCTTCCGATCTTCGTCACCATCGTCTCCTCACTCTTCCGTCTGTTCGACCGGCCTGCCGGACGGCACCAGCGGCGCGCCCCACCAGCGATAGAAGTGATGCACCGGCCCGTGCCCGGCGCCGACCTTCAACTGGTCCGACGCCGCGATGGCGCCGGACACGTAATCCTTCGCCTCCTGCACCGCGTCGTTCGCAGCTCAGTCCCTTGGCAAGACCCGCGGCGATCGCCGACGACAGCGTGCAGCCGGTGCCGTGCGTGTTCGGCGTCGCGATCCGCGGCGCGGCAAAGCGCGCCACCGTATCCTTGCCGACCAGAAGATCGACGCTCTCCTCGTCCTCGCCGTGGCCGCCCTTGATCAGCACCGCGTTGGCGCCGCGCAGGATCAGCCGCTCGGCCTGGCCGCGCATCTCGTACTCGCTCTCGCGCGATCGGCCGGTCGAGCAGCGCCGCCGCCTCCGAGAGGTTCGGCGTGATCACGAGGGCACGCGGGAACGAGCAGGCTCGACCAGCGCATCGACCGCATCCATCGCAAGCAACAGATCGCCGGAGGTCGCGACCATCACGGGATCGAGCACGACGTTGCTGCGCGCAGACCCGGTCGATGCCGTCCACCACCGCCTCGATGGTCTCCACCTTGCGACAGCATGCCGATCTTCACGGCATCGACCACGAAGTCGGAAAATATCGCGTCGATCTGTGCGGCGATGAAATCGCGTTGGCACGTCGTGGATGCCGCTGACGCCCTGCGTGTTCTGCGCGGTCAGCGCGGTGATCACCGTCGCGCCATAGACGCCGAGCGCGGCAAACGTCTTGAGATCGGCCTGGATGCCCGCGCCGCCGCCCGAATCCGAACCCGCCATGGTGACGGCGATCGGCGTCATGGCGCGCCTCGCTGCGTGCGCCTCGCGATCGCTCCGTCGACCGCGGCGAGCAGCTCGCGCGCCGCCGCCTGCGGATCCTTCGCCATCGACAGCGCCGAGATCACCGAGACGCCGTCGGCGCCCGCCCGGATCACCGGCTCGGCGTTCGCGGCGTGGATGCCGGCAATGCCGCATGCCGGGAAGCCGGACTTCCTGCGGCGCAGCGCCTCGATGACGCGCGCCATGCCTTCAACTCCGATCGGCTGGTTCTTGGTTGCCTTTGACGTGGTGCCGTAGACACCGCCGATACCGGCGTAGTCGATCAGCGAAAGGTCCGTCGCATCGGCGCGCTGCGGCGAATTGATGGTGAGGCCGATAATCGCGTCGGGGCCGAGCAAACGCCGTGCGTCGGCCGGCGCCATGTCGTCCCACCCGATGTGGACGCCGTCGGCGCCGATCGCCAGCGCCACGTCCACGCGATCGTTGATGAGCAGCGGCACGTTGCCGAGCGCCGCCTTGATGGCGCGGGCGCGCTCCACCATCGCCTTGGTGTCCGACAGCTTGTCACGAAGCTGGACCAGCGTGGTGCCGCCGGCGGCGAGCCGACGCGACAGATCGACAAGATCGTGGCCGCCCGACACCTCGGGATCGACGATCGCGTAAACGCGCAGGTCGAGCTTGGCCTTCATCACGTCACCCTTGCCTTGCCGACCAGCGTGAGACGGCTCAGCCCGTGCAGCGCATCGATGATCTCGACCGCAAACGTACCGGGGCCGCGCGCCCGCGCCGCCGCGACCTCGCCGGCGACGCCGAACATCAGCAGCGCCGCACTGGTGGCGAGCCACGCATCCTCCTCGACGGCAAGGCAGGCGGCGACCAGGGCCGAGCCGGCGGACCAGCGGTCACGCCCCTTGCTTTTAGCATCGTGCATGGCAGTGTCCGCGCGGCTGAGCAGGGTATCCGGGGTCTCCACGCACGGGCAGATATTGGGCAACGCCAATGCTGATGGTGACCTTCAACAAATGTGCGCTTACCGATACCTGAGGAACTTCACGCAAAAATTTACACAAACGTGCAGCCTGCTCGGCTGCTTGGGACGCATCTGTACTGGGCAGCAGGGTTTCAGGAACTCTTCGCCACCGTAGCGCCCCACAATATCAGGGTTGCGGATGTGATCTTGCAATTGGTAGGCAACGTGCTTCAATACTTCATCCCCCACAAGATGCCCGTAGACATCGTTGATCTTCTTGATATTATCGCACATCGACCACCGAGACAGAAAACGGAGCGGTATAACGCTCGATTCGCGCAATCTCATCCTGTAGTGATCTGACAATCATTCGGCGGGAGGAGCAAGGTCAACACATCCAGTATTGGAGAGTTCGTCCGCCTGCGCCACGATGGCATCCACTTCGGTCTGTTTGTTGAGAGCAATCGTCTTTGCAGATTCGCTTTCCACCTGGAACATTTTGACCTGTCAATTCAGACGCTGAATGATCTCCTGCAGGGAGGTATCGGAATCGAGACGTTCGGCTATAAAAACAAGACGTTCACCCTCAAGCGGGATCAAGGAACAGTTGTAAAAGATGGTTTTTTTCTCTTCGTCGATTCCAAGTTCAACCACAAAACGGTCGCGTTGATTTGCCTTCAAAAAGTCATCAATTTTGGTCCTCTCTTCCGGGAAACATTCCTGCAAATTTCCCGCGAGCGGGCTTTTTTCCTTGTATATGCCAAAAGCGGGATTCCATGATACCAGGGTGCCATTGCACTCCAAAAGCACAACCATGGTACTGACATGCCCCAGGATTTCTCCAACATCATTTGCTGTAATCAAATCCGACAAATTTTTCACGGCTCAATTCTAGCCTATTTGCGAATATTCATTCCTTGCAAGTTTAGAACAATTCATCGCGGTGGCATACAAGGTACCCCGCTCCTTTTTGTCAAACTGGACGTTCCGGCAGACCAACGGATAAGTGGGTCATTATTTTGCCGCCACCCAACGATCGCGCCCCTTGTTCTTTGCTTCATACATGGCATTGTCTGCACGGTTGAGCAGGGTCTCCCAGGTATCCGGTCCATTTTGAAACTGGGCAACACCAATACTGACGGTGATGTTTATTGTCTGCTCACCATGATTGATCGGCACGACCAATTCGCGCATATGTTTGCACAACCGCTGGGCTTGTTCTGCGGCAGCATTTGCATCCGAGCTTGGCAAAAGGATCAGGAATTCCTCGCCGCCGTAACGTCCCACAACGTCAGGGTGGCGGATATGGTCCTGTAGTTGGCTGGCAACCTGTCTTAAGACTTCATCCCCCGTGGAGTGTCCATACGTATCATTTACGACTTTAAAATGATCCACATCCACCACCGAGATCGAGAGCAGGCTGTTGTATCTTTCAGCACGCACCACCTCGCCTTGAAGTTTTTTGACGATCATGCGTCTGTTGAGCAGGAAAGTCAGCGCATCAATTTCCGCGATCTCCGCCGCCTGGACCATAACCGCCTCCATTTCGATCTGCTTGTTGCGGGCTATTCTTTTTGTAACCTCGCTCTCGATCTGGAACAGTTTGACCTGCCTGTTTAAACGCTCGACAATTCCCTGAAAAGCGGAATCTGAATTGACTTCTTCAGCGATGAAAAGCACACGTTCTTCCGAGACGGGGATCAGCAGGCAGTCACAATAGATATTAAAACCCTCTTCGATCTCGGGGACTGGAAGTTTTGCAACCCAATGTTCTTCTGCGTTCGAGCCCAGCTTGGAAATGATCTGGTCTCTATCGCTTCGAGAAAATAATTCCTCAAGTTTGTTCGCAGCGGGGAACAATTTCTTAATCGAGCCGAAAGCGCAATTCCATGTGACCAAAGTTCCGTCACATTCCACCAGCGCCGCCATGGCGTGGATATGCTCAAATATTTCCCCCGCATCATTTTTTGAGATGGAATCCACTAGTCTTTTCATGCATCAATTTTAGTCCATTCGTGGGATATTTTATCTACCTTGCAAATTTAGTAGGGACACAGCGCCGCTGTGTCCCTATGTATAAAACATTACCGTGGACCTTTTCTGCCGAATTGACGTTCCAGCGTATCCACCGACAGATGGATCATCGTCGGTCTGCCATGCGGACAGGTGCGCGGAGAGTTGCAGGCTTCGAGGTCATTCAACAACGCGCGCTGTTCTTCGCTCGTCAGAGTCTGCCCGCCTTTGACCGCCAGCCGCTTGCAGACACGCGCCGCAAGTTTTGCCTCGACCTCTGCCTGCAAGGGCGCTTCGTCTTCTTCAAAATCCTCCACCAAAGCCCGCAGCGCGGACGATGGGTCGCCGCCCGAAAATAAGACAGGCATGGCGCGCACCTGAAATGTGTTCGTGCCGAATTCTTCCACTTCAAAGCCAAAATGATTCAAGAATGGCAATTGTGAGGTCAACGCCTTCGCAGACTGCGGCGGCAGAGTCACCACTTCGGGCGAAAGCAAAGCCTGTGACGGGATGCTTTTCTTGTCATGCTGTGCCATCAACTTCTCGAACAAAACGCGCTCATGCGCCGCATGTTGGTCAATGAGATACAAACCATCAGGTCCCTCGGCAACGATATAAGTTGAGCCGATTTGACCGATGAAGTGTGAATAACGGAACAGTGTTGAATGTTGCAGGTTGCAAGTTGGAAGGTTGGTCGCTGGGTGATGCTTCGCTTTCAACCTGTGACTTGTAACCTGTAACCTGTAACTCGTCGTCATGCGCTACACTCCAATCAATCCCAACTTCTCTTGCTCTCGGATGGAGCGGAGCGCGAACCCCACAACTGCGGCGAGACAGATGCCACGGGCGTGTATGCCAGTAATGCCTTGCGCGCGGCGCGTTGGACAAAACTAAAAATCTTATCCTGACTTCTAAAACGGACTTCCGCTTTTGTGGGATGCACATTCACATCCACATCTTCGGGAGCAATTTCTAAAAACAAAGCCGTGAGCGGATACCGTCCGACCATCAACAAGGTGTGATATGCCTGCAACAAGGCGGTGGTCAACGAGAATTCCTGCACCCAGCGACCATTGACGAAGAATGTAATTTCTTTTCGATTTGAGCGAGTCAATGAAGTGGGGCTGATGAAGCCAGTCAGTGATAATCCATCTTCTGCGTCCATCACTTCGAGCATTTGCTTGGCAACTTCCACACCGTACAAGGCGGCGAGAATGGCACGCCTGTCACCGTCGCCTGCGGTTTGCAAGGTGACTTGTTTGCCGTCCGTTACTTTGAAACGCACATTCGGATAAGCCAGCGCATAGCGCGTGACCAACGCATCAATGGCACGTCTTTCGGTCACATCGGTTTTCAAAAATTTCAAACGCGCAGGCACGTTGTAAAATAAATTTTCCACACGCAGAACCGTGCCGACGGGTGCGCCGACTTTTTCAACTTTGCCTCGAAATGCCACCGTCCACTTTTAGGCGCGCGCCTTCCTTGGCAGAATGCCACGCGCGAGGTGATCGTCATTTGCGAGACGGAACCGATCGAAGCGAGAGCTTCGCCTCGGAAGCCCAATGTCGAGATGTGGAACAAGTCATCGGACTGAACCAGCTTCGAGGTCGCGTGACGCGCGGCGGCTAATTCCAATTCATTCGCGGCGATCCCGCATCCATCATCCGCCACTTCGATCAAAGTCCGCCCCGCATCCTCAATCGAAATGGAAATATTTTTCGCGCCCGCATCCAGCGCGTTTTCAGTCAATTCCTTCACCACAGACGCGGGGCGCTCGACAACTTCACCCGCCGCAATTTGCGAAGAGACCTCGGAAGATAAAAGACGAATAGGCATGGGGGCATTATAATCGCGCAATGAGATTCACCACCATTTTTTTCGACCTCGACGACACGCTCTATCCGTCCAACGCGGGCTTGTGGCTGGCGATCAAAAATCGCATGAACGATTACATGCGCGAGCGTATGAATATTCCCGCCGATGAAATCCCCGCGCTGCGCGAAAAATATTATTTGCAATATGGCACAACTTTGCACGGCTTGCAGAAACATCATCAAATTGATGTGGATGATTACCTGGCTTATGTGCATGACCTGCCCCTCGGCGACTACCTGACTCCAGACTCTGCCCAACGCTCGGTCATCGCTTCGCTGCCAACCCGCAACCTGATCTTTACAAACGCAGACATCTCACCACGCTGAAAGAGTCCTCGCCGCGCTCAACCTGCGCGATCTATTTCTCACCATCGTGGATGTGAACACCGTCGCGCCGTATTGCAAGCCCATGCCTGAATCATTTGCCATTGCCATGAAAGCCGCTGGCGAAACTGACCCCACACGCTGTGTGATGATCGACGACCTGACGCGCACCACGCGCGCCGCAAAGTCCGCGGGCATGTTCAGCATTTTGTTCGGCGAAACAGCCGCGAACGGCGATGCCAACGCCAGCCTTTCAGAGTTGGAATGAGTTGATCAATATTTTGGAGGCGCAATAATGGAAAACGAAAAAGCAGTGATCGGTGCCCTTCTATTTATTGCCCTTGTCGTTGGCGCGAACTTCGTCATGTACGCCATTGCGCGCGGTGCGGCGAATACAAGAGGGAAAGGCTTTTGGGAAACGATCACCAAATCGTTGTACACACCCTCGAAGAGGGACATTTCAATGGATGAACTTCGCAAAAAAATGGAAGAACTGGAAAAGGAAAAGAAAGAGTAATTTTCCCAGTAATAGGCCCAAGGCTTTTGAGATCTTTAGGGCTTCCTGGTGCATTCTTACACAAATCGTATAAAAAATTCAGCAAACATTAATCCCTGGGAGGTATATTTCCTACATTGATTTAAAAATTGGAGGCAGTTTTGAATAGAACATTAAAGTATATATTTGTGGCGCTTGTCATCATAGTGGTCGCGCTTGGCTCATTCGCAGGCGGCTTTGTAAGCGGACATCTCTTACCATTGGCGAATCTTCCCGGTTTCCCGGAACCCATCACACTTGCGCCGCCCACCACCTCCCCGGAGCAGCAATCAGCCACCCCGTCAGAATTCCAGGCGCTCTTCTCGCCGTTCTGGGAAGCGTGGAACCTTGTCCATGAAAATTATGTAGATCAACCCGTGGATGATGTAGCGCTTATGCGCGGCGCGATCAGCGGCATGATGAACGCCCTCGGCGACGAGCATTCAACCTACATGGATCCCAAGGATTATGCAGATGCCAACTCAAGCCTGTCAGGCGAATATGAAGGCATCGGCGCATTTGTGGATACCACCACCGAATATCTGACCATTACCAGTCCCATGCCCGGTTCCCCTGCTGAACGCGCCGGTCTTTTATCTGGTGACCAGGTCATCGCGATTGACGGCGAAGATATGACCGGCATAGCCGCAGAAATAGCACGGACCAAGGTGCTTGGTCCCGCCAACTCAGTTGTGCATTTGACGATCCTGCGCGAAGGTGAAGACAAACCACTTGAATTCGATGTGACTCGCGAAAAGATCACCATGAAATCATCTTCGGGCAAAATGCTCGATAATGGGATTGCCTATATTCAGATCACCACCTTCGGCGAAAAAACCACACCCGAATTACTGGCCGCCCTAAAAGAGCTGATGGCGCAAAACCCCAAAGGCATCATTCTCGACCTGCGCAATAATGGCGGTGGATATTTGCAAACCGCCGTGGAAGTCACTTCGCAATTTATGGGTGACGGCGTTGTGCTCTATGAACAATACGGCGATGGCAATCGTACTACATACGATGCCCTTCCCAATGGAATGGCAACGGATACGAAAATCCCCATGGTAGTGCTTATCAACGAAGGCTCTGCATCTGCGTCTGAGATCGTGGCAGGCGCTTTACAGGATAGTGGACGCGCCAAGCTGGTAGGCGTCACTTCCTATGGAAAAGGTTCCGTGCAAAACTGGATTCCCCTCAGCGGCGATAATGGCGCGGTACGCATCACCATCGCCAAGTGGCTCACACCGAACGGGAATACCATCCACGAAATTGGTCTTACTCCTGATGTGACTGCCGAAAGGACCGTGGAAGATTACAAAGCCAACCTCGATCCACAACTGGATAAAGCAGTGGAAACATTGCAGGCGATACTCAACGGGACACCCCTCCCGACCTCCGAGCCGACCGTTGTTCCCACGCCATAGTCGCTGAGTCAAGAAGGTCTCGAAAAGGAGAAGCAGTTATGTTTTTCAGTCCAAACTACTTAATGTATATGATCCCTGCGTTCATTCTCATGGGACTCACTTCGTGGTATGTAAAATCATCGTATAACAAATGGAGCCGCGTACAGGCCCAAAGCCGCTTGACCGGCGCGCAAGCTGCGCAAAGACTAATATCCACGGGCGGCATGTACGGCGTGCAAGTTCAAACCGTTGCGGGCAATCTCACCGACCATTACGATCCGCGCAACAAGACCCTTTATTTATCGCAGGGCGTTGCAAATGTCGCATCTGTGGCATCGGTTGCCATTGCGGCGCATGAACTTGGTCACGCCATGCAGGATGCGGAAGATTACTTCCCGTTGCGCTTCCGCTCTGCCCTCGTGCCGGTCGTCAACATCGGCTCGAACCTCGGTTGGATTTTGATCATGGTCGGCGTGTTCCTGAAATTCACCGAACTTGCCTGGCTGGGTGTGCTCGTCTTTGCAGGCGGAGCGGTCTTTGCGCTCGCAACCCTGCCTGTGGAATTTAACGCATCAGCCCGCGCGAAGCAGCTGCTCGTGCAAACCGGCATCATCCAAACTGACGAAGAGCAGCGCGGCGTCAACACTGTGCTGAATGCCGCAGCACTGACCTATGTTGCCGGGCTGATCACCGCTGTTTTGCAACTGCTATACTATGCCTCGCTGGTGGGCGGCGGCAGGCGCAGATAGTCTGTCAATTCATAAAAAGACGGAGTGGCTAAATCAGTGAGTAAAATAGGGACTATGAGATGTCCAAAATGTGAAGAAGAAAAACGTCAATACAAAATAGGCAAAACAAAAGCGGGCAGTCAGAGATATCGTTGCTACTTTTGTAGTCGTAGTTACACACCTGAAAAGAAACGCCACGGCTACAGTGCTGAAGTGCGCCAGAAAGCCATTCGATTTTATGTGGACGGAATGGGACTGAGGCGAACCGCACGTCAATTGGGAGTTCATCATCAAAGTGTTGCGAATTGGGCGAAGGAACATGCTGAAATATTGCCAGAAGCGCCTGTACCAGAAGAAGTGAAAACAGCCGAATTTGATGAGCTGTTCACTTTCATAGGAGAGAAAAAAACAGAATTTACCTCATAACGCTTGTAGATCGAGAAACTCGCTGCATTCTGGGCTGGAAAGTGGATTGGGAGAGATCGCAATCTGTAATGCAAACCATCGTGGATGAAGCACCCAAAGCCAAATGGTATTTTAGTGACGGCTTGGATGTCTATGCTTCCTTGTGGTATCACTTCGGACGTTATGCTGTGTCAGAAGGTAAAACCGATACCTTTTCGGTAGAAGCCGATAATGCTGAACTTCGGCATTACCTGGCTCGCTCCCTCTCGCTGTTTCTCGCGTTGTCCTTATGCCTTAGCCTGTGCTGTTCGCCTGTTTGTTTTTTATTTCAATCAGCGCCAATTGAAGAAACATCTCTTTCCAAAATATACCTTTCACATTATCGACTTCGTTCCCACACTTATTTAGCCACTCCGTAAAAAGAGCAGGCGCGCAAGCCTGCTCTTTTTATGAGTATAATCATCTCCAATGAAGAAATTATTCCTCATCGTCATACTTTTTCTTGGCATTGCCGTGGTCGCGATCAGTTTTAGCGAACTTGAAATGATCATGCAAACACTACAAAAAGCACATTTGGCGTATTTTATCCTTGCGATCCTGATCGAATTTGTATGGCTCATCACCACAGGGCGGATGTATCAATCCATTTATCATTTATTGGGGTTGGATGAATCTGTATTGACACTGACCCGCATTTCCGCTGCCGCGAATTTCATCAACACTGTCGCACCTACTGCGGGCGCTGGCGGAATCGCTCTCTTCGCCACCGAGGCCCATAGGCGCGGACATCCCACCGGAAAAGTCACCGTTGCCGCGGCTTTGTTCCTCCTGCTGGATCAAATTGCATTTCTGGTCATCCTCTCGCTTGGGTTGATCGTACTTGTCCGCCGCAAAGATTTGGGACCAGCCGAAATGTCAGCCACGCTCATCCTGCTTGGCATTGCCGTTACAGCCATATTCGTTTTATATCTTGGGTATAAATCAGAGAAAAAACTCGGAGACTTTCTGGCAAAAATAGCGCGCGGAGTTAACCGCTTTGTAAAAATATTCCGCAAGAAAGAATATCTGAGCGAAGTTCGCGCACATGAGTTTGCCCATGAAATTTCCGAAGGTTTTGCTGGTCTCACAGAACGGCCATCCAGCCTGGTCAGACCCGTCTTGTGGGGAATTTTGGGTAAGATTCTGTTAATGTGTGTGTTGGTCTGCGCTTTTTTATCTTTTGAAGTTCCTTTCTCAGCAGGTACGATTGTCGCAGGGTTTTCAATTACATATCTCTTCCTCATTGTTTCTCCCACACCTGCAGGCATTGGTATCGTTGAAGGCGTCATGCCGATCGTTCTCACGTCACTCCATGTAGATTGGAGTCAGGCGGTGGTTATTACGCTCACATATCGCACAGTTACGTTTTGGATCCCATTTGGAATCGGTGCATTGGCATTCCGTTCATTGCATGCAGGCGGGGAAGAACCAGCAGCAGCCTAGGTTATCCTTTGAATACCCTTCAATCTTTACTCGACTTCTGGAAACGGGATGCGGACACCGCGCCGAATTTTTCTGCGTGGAAGACAACTCCGCCGCGAGCCGCGCAAACGCACCCCTTCCCGACCGATTTGCCTGTTCCGCTTCGAGAGGCATTATCCACCCGTGGCATTCACCAGCTTTACTCCCACCAACTCTCCGCCTGGACACGATCACGCGCGCATAAAAATATCATCCTCGCGACAGGCACCGCCAGCGGAAAGACTCTCGCCTACAACCTGCCTGTCCTTGCAGCCATGCTTCAAAACCCCGAAGTGCGCGCCCTTTATCTTTTCCCACCAAAGCCCTTGCGCAAGACCAACTCGCCACTCTTGCTAACCTGAAACCTGAAACCTGGAACCTGAAACCTGCCATTTATGATGGCGACACCTCGCAATCACAACGCTCTGCAATTCGCAAAAATGCGCGTATCGTATTAAGTAATCCCGATATGCTCCACACAGGGATTCTCCCGCACCACTCCAACTGGTCTGATTTTTTCAGTAACTTGAAATTCATCGTCATTGATGAAGCCCACACCTATCGTGGAGTTTTCGGCTCGCATGTCGCCAACGTCATCCGCAGACTGAAACGGGTGGCAAATTTTTATGGCGCGAAACCGCAGTTCATTCTCGCATCTGCAACAATCGGAAACCCAAAAGAACTCGCTGAAGCCCTCATCGAAGAAGAGGTCGAATTAATTGACAACGACGGTTCTTCACGCGGCGAACGCCATTTCATTATTTACAATCCGCCAGTCACCGACCCCACACTCGGCCTGCGGAAAAGTAGTCTGCTCGAAAGCGTGCGCTTGGCAAATGACTTGTTCACGCACAATATTCAGTCTGTTGTGTTTGCCAGGACCCGCCGCAGTGTGGAAATCATTTTGACATACTTGCAGGGACAAATGGGAGAAGAAAAAAGTAAAAAGGAAAACCCTTCTCACTTCCCACCTGTTACTTCTCACTCAATACGCGGCTACCGCTCTGGCTACCTCCCTCACCAACGCCGTGAGATCGAGCAAGGCTTGCGCGATGGCTCGGTAAAAACTGTCGTAGCCACGAATGCTCTTGAGCTGGGAATCAATATCGGCGGGTTGGGAGCGGCAGTCATTGTCGGGTATCCAGGCACCATCGCAAGTGTGCGCCAGCAAGCGGGTCGGGCAGGGCGTGGAGATGATCCCGCAGTGTCGATCATGGTCGCGTCATCCAGCCCGCTCGACCAATTCCTCGCGCATCACCCAGATTATTTCTTCGGCAGTTCGCCCGAGCAGGCATTAGTCAACCCGAATCATTTGCTCATCCTGCTTGAACATTTGCGCTGTGCCATGTTCGAGCTGCCCTTCCAAAAACGCGAAGGCTTCGGCAGTCTCTCCGATGAACTCGTGGATGAATATCTTGAGTTCATGGTCGCAAATCAGGACGCGCACTTCTCGAACGAAAAATATTTTTGGATGAAGGATCAATATCCTGCCGCGAATATTTCACTGCGCTCCGCATCGCCGCAAAGCGTTGTGCTGCAAAGCGTGACCGAGGACGGTAGACCGTGGACGGTGGGCACAGTGGATGGCGAGTCA
>CAVVFB010000007.1:0-64185 GCA_963747365.1 uncultured Bacteroidota bacterium
TACCCTGATGATCCGTAACATAAACTGCACTCCGTCCTGTCCCTGTTTGTGCAAGGTTGTTTGTGTCATCAATCTCATTCCCTAAATGTGTTGAAAGATCACTGAAATTGGCAGTTATGGATTTGTCACTGTCCATGATTACAATTTCGGGATTTGTGAATCCGCTTAAATCACCGCTCCAATTATCGAATTTATAGCCAGTTTCAGGAGTTGCATTTACGTTTACCAAAGTACCTGATAAATAACAATTTCCTGCCGGATTCAAAAGAATGGAACCATTTGAAGCTTCTGTTGTCAGGGTATAGTAATTCACTTCATTTGGCCATGAAATATTGGAAAAAGTTGCAGTGGCTAATGCGTTTTCCTCTCCTGCTGAAACAGCAAGTCCGGCAGTAAAAGGCTCGTTTATTTTGGATTCAAACCAGTCCTGCCATCTCTGTGTCCAGGTAGCACCATCGTTAGAGGTATAAGAAGTCATTATATTATTTGTAGTGGTTTTGGTTATCTTAAACCAAATGGGCAAAGTAGCTGCTCCTGCATCACCTGTAAATGACCAATCAGGGTTATTCCTGTACTTACCTGTAATATTTAAATTTTGATTAATAAAAATTCCATAATAATAAGCATCCGCAGATGTGTCCTGTCGAATCATTAACCCTGCCAGGGCATTGCTATTAAAAGCCTGGAAGGAATCAATTCTTGCAATAATCGTAATATCACCAGTCAAATTGTCCTGAAATGTATATCTGAATTTGTCCGAAGTCCCATCAATTTGGCTCCCGGCTCCATCGATTTTTATTATCCCGCAAATATCGTAGGTGTTTCCGCTATTTGTGGTTCCGATGTCAACACTTTTATATGGCAATCCGGTGGCTGAGACTTCGTTGGAAAAATCGGATTCCCCGAATGCATTGTATGCACTTATTCTATAAAAATATGCCGTAGTATCTGAAATACTGCCATCACTGTAGCTGGTTGTTCCTGCTGCAACAGTTGCAATCTGCTCATAGCTTCCATTTGAACCTGCTTTACGCTGTATTTTGAATCCTTCTTCGTTACTCGAATTATCGTTCCATGTTAGTTTAATTGTTCCATCTGGCAAGGGTGTAAGCTTTAACTCACTTGGGGGATTAGGAATATTGTCACTAACACTCTCACCAACTGAACTTAAGAAGCCATACATTACAACATTTTGTGCCATGGTTTCCCATGTGGTAAATTCATCAGCCCCTATAAAAGACCATCCATCGGTATATCGGCGCTGTTCGGGCAACGAAGTAAATGACGGATACACCTTTCCCCAAACCGCTTTCTCCCATGTTGCACTACTTGGGGCACTAACTGGCCCATATACAACAATTCCCGGAACAGGACCTTGCCCCGCCTTTTCAGAAAAATATGAATCCAGATGAGTCGGATTGTTAGGAGGATTTGCTCCCAAACCGGTAACATAACTCTTCCCAGGGGGATTCAATCCCAATGAATAATCAGCTAATTGGCTAATGGCATTCAAATAATTTTTATCAGTATTCAAGCGATACATATAGATCATTGGATCAGCATATCTTCCCTGGTTTGTAGCATTTCCCCAGGAATAACCTGAACTATAATATCCAACCGGATAGGGTTTGTTTGTGGACTCCTTCATCATGGTCTTTGCGCTCTTCTCCAGCATAGAGGTGTAAGCTTCCTTAATGCCTTGGTCCACTGGCAAGTCAGTAATTAAATATCCAAAGAAATATGGTGTAAATATCATACCATCTGTTATGGTATTTCCATTCCACCATTGTGGGTTGTATTGTTCAGGCCAGGCAGCAGTTAAACAATAGTTGGCATAAGTTTTAAATGCAGTATGATATCCTTCTTCACCTGTAGCTAAATACAACTCTAAAGCAGCATACATTTTTTGTGCAGAATGAGCAGTAAGCATATCTGGATCATTAGCATGTGCCATTAGGTAAGTCCAGGCATCTTGCGCTTTTGTTAATAATTCAACTGAGCGGATAGAATCGAAGGGCTTAAGCAATCGCGATGCATGAGCAAACAGGCCAGCTCCGGATGCTGTTGTATGTCCCCATCTTTTATATGTTCGGTACGAATTATTATCTGTAGCTGCAGAAACCTCACCATATACAGGGTGCCTGTCTGATTCCACTCCGGCACGAATAGCGCCATCAGATTCCTGCAAATCTTCCCATACTTTTATTCCCCAAAGGGCTTCATCAAGGAAATCGGGGATGCCATTACCCGACTCAGGAATGTTATATTGATTATCTGTAAAACCACCAGGAAAGGCTTCATATAGATTAAGTAACCATGCTGGTATTAAGGTGTGAAAGGCGCGTTTATCAAAATCACCTGCATCATGATATCCTCCGGAAATACTTCTTGTGGTTGAACTGGTTTGAGTAATGAAATCATAAGGTACTCCATCTGTAATTTGTACTGTTGTATGGCAGACATCCCTTGTAAAAGATGTATAAGGTTCTTCAAGGGCGATCCCACAACGCTGATGATAGAGCCCTCGCAGATGAACATAACTTGATTGATTGATATAGTCAGCCCCAACTCCAAATGGATAGGAGCAACCATAACCAGACACTGAAATTCGGTATGGACCGCCCTCAGGCAGACCAGCTAAGTTGATACGATAAACTTCCCCGCCAACTCCAGCATCAAATCCATAATCCGTCACAGTACCATTAATTACAACATTATCATCATGATCCAATACACTATAGGCGGGCAGAGATGATAAGGTATTGGTCCCAAGATCACCCAAATAAATTGAGATATTGGCATATCTAACGCTTGATCCTCCAAAATAACCTACCTGGTTTACATTTATCGATTCGCATCGTGTTTGATGATCGTTAAAAGTAAGTGATTGCATTCCATATGGAGTATTTATGTTGTACGTAGTACCATTTCTTAGATTTTCGGTCAATTTTAAATACATATGATGCCTGAGCGTTGTGCGATAATTACTTCCATTCGCTTTTTCTTCCGACCATACATAGGAATACCTTCCAACCTGGGACAGGTTAAAGCCATCGACCTGCCATAAGGAAGTAGTTTGCTCAGGTGCATTTTCCTCACCCGGGGTTTCAACTACTACAACTATGACATTTTTATCTGCTACTTCAACACGCACCACCGATGCGCCCAGCGCTATACTTCCAAGTATGAATACACCATAGAACAACAACAGAAAAGAGTAATATTTTTTCATTTTCAGGTATTAATTATTCAAGTCTGCTTTTACAGCAATTATTTTGCTTCCCCCATCCCAAATTAATTTCAAGCTAAATGGAGTATTGGATTTAATTTTGATCTGCGGTTCATCATTCCTATTTGATCTTTTTTGACAATGAAAACTAACGATGCCCTCCTTTCCATAAGGATATCGATTAACTCCAAATTCATCTGTTAGTCGTATATCCCATGTTACTGTTTGATTTGGGACATCTGCACGAATTCCAAAAATGTATTCAAGTAAAATTGCTGTCCCGGTAAGACCTCCTTCGCCAACAAAATTCTCTTTGCCGCTTCCTGTTTGAAATTCAGGCGCATAGTTTTCCCAGACAATTCCTGAATTTTTGAAAATTTCAATAACATTCCTGACATGGTTATTAGCTATTTCATAGGCAAGAGAGTCAGCTCCAATTTTAGTCAATCCACGCAAAACGGAATAATTTGTCATCGCCCAGACCGCCCCTCTCCAATATCCTCCATCAGGATCATAATATGGATTATCAGCAGAAAGAGTTGGTATACGGTGAGGTCTGTTAAACTCAGTAGTATCCGATAAGTGAGCTAAAAAGTTTTTTACTTCTTTTTCGGGTATGATATCAGCAAGTAGTGCCCAGTATGCCCCGATTGTCTTAACATTTGATAAGCTTCCGTCCCTGAACCTGTCGAAATAAAAACTTTCTTTTGAATCCCACATTTTTGAATTCACAAAGGATGAAAGGCCGGACACCTCTTCTTTTATATCATCAACATCTTCGTTACGGTCCAATATCTGGGCCATTTCAATGAGCAATTTACCTGAATAAATTTGCTGCGTTGTTGCATCTATCCAGGACATATGTCCGTGACTAAATGCATTGTTATATCCTTTTGGCAGTCTGGGTTGGTTATCCATCCCACAGCCCCATCCACTCGAAAAATAACTGCCATCAGGCCAGGTCCTGTAACTGCTATACCACTGATAATTAGCTAACAATACAGGGAAAACTTTTTGGAGACGTTCTATATCACCGATATTTTTGAAATATTCCCATTCGGTCCATGGAAATATATTTATTCCGGCACTTGACGGGTCGTATCTGTGAAATGCATCGTAACCGTCAACTCCACGTATTTCGCGACAAATAAAACCATCTTTGTGCTGCTTGGCATAAAAATTATCCAGGGTTTGCTGAAAATTAAACGCTCTGGACCCATAACGTCCAAACAATAACATGAAACCACAATCTTCAGTAAAAATGTTATTATTAAACGCCGGATCAATATATGGCGCAATAAAGCCTTTTTCTTTTGAAGCCTTATGGAGGTTATCGAATGCAATCTCCCAGGTTCTCCAATATAAGCTTATGCCATCAGGACAGTTTGGCCAGATTGGTTCCGGCAATTTATCTTTGACTTCAGAAAATGCCGGGGGCGTTGTTGAATCTATCGAACTTTTTAGATACTGATTCTCTTGTACGTAATTATTTGGAACGTAGGTGTCGAAGTAAATAGGAACAAATTTGTCAAACTCAGGGTATTCTTGCCCCTTAAGATCAAGGTTTGAATTTATGATTAGAGTTATCAGTAATACAATCCAGATGATCCGTAACATAAACTGCAGTCCGTCCTGTCCCTGTTTGTGCAAGGTTGTTTGTGTCATCTATCTCATTCCCTAAATGTGTTGAAAGTTCACTGAAATTGGCAGTTATTGATTTGTCACTGTCCATGATTACAATTTCGGGATTTGTGAATCCGCTTAAATCACCGCTCCAATTTTCGAATTTATAGCCAGTTTCAGGAGTTGCATTTACATTTATCAAAGTACCTGATAAATAACAATTTCCTGCCGGATTCAATAGAATGGAACCCTTTGAGGCTTCTGTTGTCAGGGTATAGTAATTCACTTCATTTGGCCATGAAATATTGGAAAAAATTGCAGTGGCTAATGCGTTTTCCTCTCCTGCTGAAACAGCAAGTCCGGCAGTAAAAGGCTCGATTATTTTGGATTCAAACCAGTCCTGCCATCTCTGTGTCCAGGTAACACCATCGTTAGAGGTATAAGTAGTCATTATATTATTTGTAGTGGTTTTGGTTATCTTAAACCAAATGGGCAAAATAGCCGCCCCTGCATCACCTGTAAATGACCAATCAGGGTTATTCCTGTACTTACCTGTAATATTTAAATTTTGATTAATAAAAATTCCATAATAATAAGCATCCGCAGTTGTGTCCTGTCGAATCATTAACCCTGCCAGGGCATTGCTATTAATAGCCTGGAAGGAATCAATTCTTGCAATAATCGTAATATCACCAGTCAAATTGTCCTGAAATGTATATCTGAATTTGTCCGAAGTCCCATCAATTTGGCTCCCGGCTCCATCGATTTTTATAATCCCGCAAATATCGTAGGTATGTCCGCTATTTGTGGTTCCGATGTCAACACTTTTATATGGCAATCCGGTGGCTGAGACTTCGTTGGAAAAATCGGATTCCCCGAGTGCATTGTATGCCCTTATTCTATAAAAATATGACGTAGTATCTGAAATACTGCCATCACTAAAGCTGGTTGTTCCTGCTGCAACAGTTGCAATCTGCACATAGCTTCCATTTGAACCTGCTTTACGCTGTATTTTGAATCCTTCTTCGTTACTCGAATTATCGTTCCATGTTAGTTTAATTGTTCCATCTGGCAAGGGTGTAAGCTTTAACTCACTAGGGGGATTAGGAATATTGTCACTAACACTCTCACCAACTGAACTTAAGAAGCCATACATTACAACATTTTGTGCCATGGTTTCCCATGTGGTAAATTCATCAGCCCCTATAAAAGACCATCCATCGGTATATCGTCGCTGTTCAGGCAACGAAGTAAATGACGGATACACCTTTCCCCAAACCGCTTTCTCCCATGTTGCACTACTTGGAGCACTAACTGGCCCATATACAACAATTCCCGGAACAGGACCCTGCCCAGCCTTTTCAGAAAAATATGAATCCAGATGAGTTGGATTGTTAGGAGGATTTGCTCCCAAACCGGTAACATAACTCTTCCCTGGGGGATTCAATCCCAAAGAATAATCAGCTAATTGGCTAATGGCATTCAAATAATTATTATCAGTATTCAAACGATACATATAGATCATTGGATCAGCATATCTTCCCTGGTTTGTAGCATTTCCCCAAGAATAACCTGAACTATAATATCCAACCGGATAGGGTTTGTTTGTGGACTCCATCATCATTGTCTTTGCGCTTTTCTCCAGCATAGAGGTGTAAGCTTCCTTAATGCCTTGGTCCACTGGCAAGTCAGTAATTAAATATCCAAAGAAATATGGTGTAAATATCATCCCATCTGTCATGGTATTTCCATTCCACCATTGTGGGTTGTATTGTTCAGGCCAAGCAGCAGTTAAACAATAGTTGGCATAAGTTTTAAATGCAGCATGATATCCTTCATCACCTGTAGCTAAATACAACTCTAAAGCAGCATACATTTTTTGTGCAGAATGAGCTGTAAGCATATCTGGATCATTGGCATGTGCCATTATGTAAGTCCAGGCATCTTCCGCTTTTGTTAATAACTCATCTGAGCGGATAGAATCGAAGGGATTAAGCAATCGCGATGCATGAGCAAACAGTCCAGCTCCGGATGCTGTTGTATGTCCCCATCTTTTATATGTTCGGTACGAATTATTATCTGTAGCTGCAGAAACCACACCATATACAGGGTGCCTGTCTGATTCGACTCCGGCACGAATAGCGCCATCAGATTCCTGCAAATCTTCCCATACTTTTATTCCCCAAAGGGCTTCATCAAGGAAATCGGGGATGCCATTTCCCGACTCAGGAATGTTATATTGATTATCTGTAAAACCGCCAGGAAAGGCTTCATATAGATTAAGTAACCATGCTGGTATTAATGTGTGAAAGGCGCGTTTATCAAAATCACCGGCATCATGATACCCTCCGGAAATACTTCTTGTGGTTGAACTGGTTTGAGTAATGAAATCATAAGGTACTCCATCGGTAATTTGTACTGATGTATGGCAGGCATCCCTCTTAAAAGATGTATAAGGTTCTTCAAGGGCGATCCCACAACGCTGATGATAGAGCCCTCGCAGATGAACGTAACTTGATTGATCGATATAGTCAGCCCCAACTCCAAATGGATAGGAGCAACCATAACCAGACACTGAAATTCGGTATGGGCCGCCATCAGGCAGACCAGCTAAGTTGATACGATATACTTCCCCGCCAACTCCGGCGTCAAATCCATAATCCGTCACAGTACCATTAATTACAACATTATCATCATGATCTAATACACTAAAGGCGGGCAGAGATGATAAGGTATTGGTCCCAAGATCACCCAAATAAATTGAGATATTGGCATATCTAACGCTGGATCCTCCAAAATAACCTACCTGATTTACATTTATCGATTCGCATCGTGTTTGATGATCGTTAAAAGTAAGTGATTGCATTCCATATGGAGTATTTATATTGTACGTAGTACCATTTCTTAGATTTTCGGTCAATTTTAAATACATATGATGCCTGAGGGTTGTAGGATAATTACTTCCATTCGCTTTTTCTTCCGACCATACATAGGAATACCTTCCAACCTGGGACAGGTTAAAACCATCGACCTGCCATAATGAAGTAGTTTGCTCAGGTGCATTTTCCTCACCCGGGGTTTCAACTACTACAACTATGACATTTTTATCTGCTACTTCAACACGAACTACCGATGCGCCCAGCGCTATACCTCCAAGTATGAATACACCATTGAACAACAACAGAAAAGAGTAATATTTTTTCATTTTCAGGTATTAATTATTCGAGTCTGCTTTTACAGAAATTATTTTGCTTCCCCCATCCCAAATTATTTTCAAGCTAAATGGAGTATTGGATTTAATTTTGATCTGCGGTTCATCCTTCCTATTTGATCTTTTTTGACAATGAAAACTAACGATGCCCTCCTTTCCATAAGGATATCGATTAACTCCAATTTCATCTGTTAGTCGTATATCCCATGTTACTGTTTGATTTGGGACATCTGCACGAATTCCAAAAATATATTCAAGTAAAATTGCTGTCCCGGTAAGACCTCCTTCGCCAACAAAATTCTCTTTGCCGCTTCCTGTTTGAAATTCAGGGGCATAGTTTTCCCAGACAATTCCTGAATTTTTGAAAATTTCAATAACATTCCTGACATGGTTATTAGCTATTTCATAGGCAAGAGAGTCAGCTCCAATTTTTGTCAATCCACGCAAAACGGAATAATTTGTCATAGCCCAGACCGCCCCTCTCCAATATCCTCCATCAGGATCATAATAGGGATTATCAGCAGAAAGAGTTGGTATACGGTGAGGTCTGTTAAATTCAGTAGTATCCGATAAGTGAGCTAAAAAGGTTTTTACTTCTTTCTCGGGTATGATATCAGCAAGTAGTGCCCAGTATGCCCCGATTGTCTTAACATTTGATAAGCTTCCGTCCCTGAACCGGTCGAAATAAAAACTTTCTTTTGAATCCCACATTTTTGAATTCACAAAGGATGAAAGGCCGGACAACTCTTCTTTTATATCATAAACATCTTCGTTACGGTCCAATATCCGGGCCATTTCAATGAGTAATTTACCTGAATAAATTTGTTGCGTTGTTGCATCGATCCAAGACATATGTCCGTGACTAAATGCATTGTTATATCCTTCTGGCAGTCTGGGTTGGTTATCCATCCCACAGCCCCAGCCACTCGAAAAATAACTGCCATCAGGCCAGGTCCTGTAACTGCTATACCATTGATAATTAGCTAACAATACAGGGAAAACTTTTTGGAGACGTTCTATATCACCGATATTTTTGAAATATTCCCATTCGGTCCATGGAAATATATTTATTCCGGCACTTGACGGGTCGTATCTGTGAAATGCATCATACCCGTCAACTCCACGTATTTCCCGACATATAAAACCATCTTTGTGCTGCTTGGCATAAAAATTATCCAGGGTTTGCTGAAAATTAAACGCTCTGGACCCATAACGTCCAAACAATAACATGAAACCACAATCTTCAGTAAAAATGTTATTATTAAATGCCGGATCAATATATGGAGCAATAAAGCCTTTTTCTTTTGAAGCCTTATGCAGGTTACCGAATGCAATCTCCCAGGTTCTCCAATATAAGCTTATGCCATCAGGACAGTTTGGCCAGATTGGTTCCGGCAATTTATCTTTGACTTCAGAAAATGCCGGGGGCGTTGTTGAATCTATCGAACTTTTTAGATACTGATTCTCTTGTACGTAATTATTTGGAACGTAGGTGTCAAAGTAAAACGGAACAAATTTGTCAAACTCAGTGTATTCTTGCCCCTTAAGATCAAGGTTTGAGTTTATGATAAAAGTTATTAGTAATACAATCCATGAATTTTTCATTGTGAAGATATTTCTCGTAGTTATTGTTTTCTTTAGATGGGTACTCAATCTTTATTTTTTAAAGATTGTTCGTCCACATATCAGCTTTTTATAAAACATTCAAGTGGGCAATCAAAGTAATAAAGATATTTCAGGGGAAGTTACTAATGAAAACAAATCTTTCCCGGAAATTAGGAGCGTAGACAAATAAATCATAACTCGTATATGGGATTTTATCTTCTCCGGCATAAATTTGTATCAAGGTATTTATTTCGAAAGTCATGAGTCTATGTTCACTGCAATTATCAACTCTAAATTGGAGTATAAAAATCCCATAATTGGTTGATAGGAATAGATGATACAAATTGTATAAACGACTTATGAAGTTGTTGGGATACATGTCACAATCTAATGGGAATCAATTGAAATACAATTGCTGATAGACAACAACGTTACACTAACATAAAGAAAAACCCTTCTAAATTGTTATTTTAGAAGGGTTTAAAATAAAACTTTGTTGACCCGCCAGGGCTCGAACCTGGACTCTTCTGAACCAAAATCAGACGTGTTGCCAATTACACCACGGGTCAATCGGGGTTGCGAAAACCGGGTGCAAATATAGTAAATAATCAATTTATTCTGCAACTAATTCCAGCCCTTCTTCGGCCATTTTCCAGGTTTTTCCGGCCATATTCCAATCAGAAAGGTGATCCACATTGTGAATTCCATCCAGATATTCCCTGGTTTCACGATCGAGTACAACCACTTTGCCCTCAGGGATCCGGATGGTGGTCTCCACTCCCGGGAACCTCCATTTATCCTCAGTTCCCACTGAGAAGTATGGATCCAGTTTCAGCATATTCCCCTTTAAATGAAATCCATAATCAATTTTAGCGGCATTCTCTTCAGCCCGTTCCCAGTTCTTGCCTTTGGACTGTTTTTCAATCTCAAGGATAAAGTTTTCACCCCCGGCCCGCTCCAGATCAATTTTGATCTTACCGTAGAAGGCCTCTGCATCCTCAAGGAGGAACCATTTTTCATCCAGGTCGATGATCGACTCATCCTCGAGGTACTCCTGCTGATCCGAGTTGATCTTTAAATAGAGGGTATCCGATCCTGTATCCAGTTCCTGGGAGATGTTTTTTCGTCCGGTCTCGGAATAGTTGCTGCTTTCGAAGGCCACGATACCCATAATTGAAAAGAGGCAAACCAGCCAGAGAACCAGCGCTCCCACACCCAGTCCCCGGTTACGGGTCTTAATGTTGAATATTAATCTGACCAGTGCATAGATCATTGCACCTATGGGAATCAGGATCAAAAGGGTAACTGCAACAATGAGAAGGGTTACTGAAAAGGGTTCAGTGAAGGGAATGAGTATATCACCAAGGGAAAAATTGTAGGATTCGAACGGGAAAAGGTGCACTCCGACAAATGGGAGGGTGATAAGTCCGATCAGAATCCCTATACCTGCAATAACCAGGCTGGTGCCAATTATGATCAGGATGACCTTAACGAACACCAGAAGAATTTTTCCCAAAACCTCGAAAAAATCGGAAACTCCGCTCTTTGCATTTTTATAGGTCTCGGAATTTTTTGCCCTGGAAATATTCTCTTTTACGTTCTCTTTGGCGTAATCATACTCCTCACGAATTTTTTTTTCCAGGTTGGAGACATTGACCTTCTCCCCGCGCATTTCCAGTTTTTGTGCTGCAGTTTCAGCTTTGGGGAGCACGATCCAGAGGATCACGTAAACCAGGATAGATGCTCCGCCGGCAAAGAAGAAAATCACGAAAAGGAGCCGGAAAATGACCGGATCCATGTTGAAATATGCTGCAAGTCCACCGCAAACACCACCTATCACCGAATGTTCAGGATCACGGTAAAGCTTTTTACTGCGGGTGTATGAGTGGTGGAACGACCTTTGTTCATCGCTCCCTTCACCGGTATCGGCAATATCTTCCGGATTTCCCATGATAGTGATAACCTCGTTTACGATGGTCAGCGTGATTACCTGGTTTTCAGCCGATACCCGTTCCTGGAATAGCTCGGCAATCCTCGCTTCGATATCATCAATAATCTCTTTACTCTCCTGTTTGTTGGAGAAATACCGGCTGATGGTGTCCAGGTATGATTTTAGCTTTTCATAGGCATCATCATCGATGTTGAAGATGATCCCGTTCAGATTTATTTTGATCGTTTTCTTCATGGTATAGGGCTTTATTGGTAATTCTTGATCGATTCAACCGATTTAATCAGAGCGCTCCATGATGAGTCCATCTCTTTGAGATAAACTTTACCGATTTCGGTCAGAGCATAGTACTTCCGGGGCGGGCCCTGGGTACTCTCTTCCCATCGGTATTGGAGGAGGCCGGCATTTTTTTGCCTGGTGAGCAGCGGATACAGCGTTCCCTCGACAACGATCAGGTTGTTCTCTTTCAAAGCGCTGATAATATCAGAGGTATACAGGTCCCGTTTATTTAAAATGGACAGGATACAATACTCGAGTATACCCTTCCGCATCTGTGCTTTTGCGTTCTCTATGTTCATTGTTCAGAATTTTAATGCGGTTAAGCAAATACTACTATGTATATCATACTATAGGCCTAAGCAAGCAACATGTCATAACAAAGATATGGAAAAAAAATAATACCATGCAATACATAGTAGTAAAATAATGGAAAATATTTTTGAATTTGTATCTTAGATGTCATGGAAATAATTGGAGAGATCAGGAAAATGGAAGTTTCTCAGGGAGATCCTGTGGAGTATCAGCTTCCTTTGGGAAGTGAGAGGATTTCAATGAACCAGCTTATTGGAAGCCAGATTGTCATGACGTACCAGGGGACCATTCATTGTGTTCGCTGCGGGAGGGAAACCCGTAAATCGTTTGCCCAGGGTTATTGCTATCCCTGTTTTTCCACCGCTCCGGAGACAGAAGAGTGTGTACTTCGCCCCGAACTTTGCAGGGCACATGAGGGAGTTGCAAGGGATATGGATTATGCCAGGGAGCACTGCCTGTCCGAGCAGGTGGTATATCTCTCTGTCACCAGCGGACTGAAAGTCGGAGTAACAAGGAGTTCCCAGGTGCCTGTTCGCTGGATAGACCAGGGAGCAGTAAGGGCCATTGAACTGGCAAGAGCGCCAAACCGGTTTACAGCCGGCGAAATGGAGGTTTCGCTCAAGGAGCAAATCAGCGATAAAACAAATTGGAGAAAAATGCTAACAGGCGACGAACCCGGGGAGATCAACCTGGTTGATGAGAAGATGCGGATCATTCCTATGGTCCCCGACCGTTTAAAACCTTTTGTGACCGGAAACAACCTGGTTCATGAATTTATTTACCCCGTGGCGCATTACCCTGAAAAGATCCAAAGCCTCAATTTTGATAAGGAACCTGAAGTGAAAGGTGTACTATCCGGAATAAAGGGGCAGTATCTTTTATTTGAGGATAACCGGGTTATCAATATGAGGAATTTCGGAGGGTATCAAATCAGGTTCATTGCTGAATAATCCGCCCGGCAGACTAGTCTTCCAGTGTTTTGATCTCCCTGCGAAGGGTCTCCCAGGTGGCTTCATCCATTTTTGCACCGATCATTTCAATGACACGGCCCGAAAGGATCGCTCCTATTTTACCGCATGTTTCCAATGGTCTTCCATTCAGGTGGCCGTAGATAAAACCTGCAGCATAAAGGTCTCCCGCACCTGTGGTATCGATGGGCCTTGAAGGCCTTACCCCTATCCGGATCATCTCTCCGCCTGAAAAACAGAAAGAGCCTTCGGCTCCCATTTTGATTACTGCCAGATCCACCATACCGCTGAGCTGGCGGGCTCCCTCTTCAGCCGGTTTTCCGCTAAGCGCTTTGATCTCCTCTTCATTGGCAAAAAGAATATCCACATATTTTGTGATCAATTCTATGAAAAACTCCCTGTTCTCCTCAACCACATTGTAACTGGCAAGGTCAAGACAAATCTTAAGGTTTGCTTGTCGGGCAAGACGCATTGCCTTTTCGATCATTTCACGGTTCTGAACAAGGTATCCTTCAATATAAAAGTAATTGTAACCTTCAAAAATATCATGGGTGATATCATTTGCCGATAATTCAACCGCTGCACCCAGATGGGTAGCAAAAGTCCGTTCCGTGTCGGATGAGATAAGTGCTATCGCGCGACCCGTCTCATGCATGGTCCTGAACAGGATGGGGGTAATTTTATTTACCTGCATGTCCTTTTTGAAGAATCTGCCCATTTCATCATTTCCCACGGTGCCCACAAAGCCGGTTTCCACACCCAGGTGGGCCAGGCCGTGAATTGTATTTGCAGCAGAACCGCCGGAAGCTTTGGATTTAGGCAGTCCGGACGTTTCGGCATATATAAAATTGGAGGTATCAAAATCCACCAGCGTCATACTGCCTTTGGGCAATCCGAGTTCTCCCAGAATCTCGTCATTGTCGATTTGCGTGATAACGTCTACCAGCGCGTTGCCCATACCCAGTACTTTTGCCATATGATCAGAGTTTTATTGCACGTGATGCAAATATATAATTTATCAGATAGATTGATAATCTTAATAAATGTATTGTTTTATTGGTGAAAAGCTTTTATTTTTGCACCGCTTGACAGGCACCGGTTTATTGGCCGGAATAATTCCTCAGTAGCTCAGTTGGTTAGAGCGGCGGACTGTTAATCCGTAGGTCGTAGGTTCAAGTCCTACCTGAGGAGCATGAGAAAAGAGGCTGACTTCAAAAGGGACAGCCTCTTTTTTATTATGTCGTGCCCGTGATCCTGCTAATTGATAACCACAAATAACCGGGGAAGGAAGAAATTATAATGAAGTCGGCCACGAATTGCAACAAATATTAAAATAATGCTAAATTCGTATTTTATTAATCACTTAATAAATTAACTACTATGACGAGAAAATTACAAAAACTGGCATTGGGAGCCTTACTGACAGGTTTTTTCAGTGCCGCTGCTTTTGGGCAGATTGCCACCCCCCCGGTGATTGACGGGGATGGAAGTGACGCTGCCTGGGCAGGTGTTACTGCTATGGACCTTGTTAGGGACCTTGGCACCTCAGGGGTTGCGGATGCAGCTGACTTCAGTGCCACCATCAAAACCATGTGGGGTGCAGATGCGATCTACTGCCTTCTGGAGGTGATGGATGACACCCTGATCACAGATCTTAACAATCCCTGGGAACGGGATCATTACAGCATCTATTTTGACATCTCCAACATTAAGCAGAATGCTGACCTTATCGATGATAAGGCCGAACCAATGGATTCGGTTCAGTTCATGCTTGAAAAGGTATGGAGCCTGCCGGATGATCTCAACCTTAATTTGGCGATCAACAGGGATACGCTGAAGAATGGTGTTGATTTCGTGGAAGTGATCAACGTAGGTACCGGCTATACACTTGAGATAGCTGTTCCTTTCTCCTCTATCGGCGTGACCCTGGCTGCTGACCAGATCATCGGATTTGATGCAAAGGTGGGTGACAATGACGCCGACGGTTCACTTGATGGCAAAGTTTCACTTTACCAGATCGCCGATGAAAGCTGGCACAATGCAAGCTACATGGGAACAGCCAAGCTGGAAGCTGACGGTTCCCTTTCGAGGGTCAAGCACGCACCCGTTATCGATGGTGTCGCAGATTACTCATGGTATGCTGCAACCAGCTATTCTGCTACCATTAAAAACACCTACACGGGTGTGACCAGTGCAGCTGATTTCAGCGGTACATTCAAGGTGATGCATAACAACGAAAATGTTTATGTGTTCCTGGATGTAAAGGATGACACGCTGATCACCGACCTGAACAATCCCTGGGAAAGGGATCATTACAGCGTCTATTTCGACGTGGCCAACCTGAAGCAGAATGCTGACCTGGTGGATGATAAACAAGAGCCTATGGACTCCGTTCAGTTCATGCTTGAGAAGATCTGGAGTGTTGAAGGAGGTCTCCCGCTTAACCTGGTAGCAAATAACGATACATTGCAACCGGGAGTTGAATTTGTGGAAGTGATCAACAATGGAACGGGTTATCAGCTGGAGCTTGTAGTTCCTTTCTCCTCCATTGGTGTGACCATACCCGATGAAACGATCATCGGATTTGACCTGAAGATCGGGGACAATGATGCAGACGGGAGCCTTGATGGCAAGTTATCCTGGCACCAGTCGGCCGATGAAAGCTGGCACAATGCCTCTTACATGGGCAACATGAAACTGAACCCGGTATTTTTTGACCTGGGTTCAACTGCAAAAGCACCGGCCCAGATCGAAGTCGACGGAGTAAAAGACGGGGACTGGACCCATGCCATTGCAATGCCTTTGTTGAGAGACCTTGGCACCACAGGGGTTACCAATGCTGCCGACTTCAGCGGTACGATCAAGGCCCTCTGGGATCCTGACAATTTCTATGTGCTGCTCGAGGTGAAGGATGATACACTGATCACCGATCTGAACAATCCCTGGGAACGGGATCATTACAGCATCTATTTTGACATCTCCAATATTAAGCAGAATGCTGACCTTATCGATGATAAGGCCGAACCGATGGATTCGGTTCAGTTCATGCTTGAAAAGGTATGGAGCCTGCCGGACGATCTCAACCTTAATTTGGTGATCAACAAGGATACGCTGAAGAATGGTGTTGATTTCGTGGAAGTAATCAACGAAGGTGTGGGCTACACACTGGAACTGGTGGTTCCCTTCAGCAGGATTGGAGTCACCCTGAGTGACAACATGCTCATTGGATGGGATGCGAAGATTGGAGACAATGACGCCGACGGAAGCCTGGATGGTAAATGGGCCTGGAACCAGCTTGCCGATGAAAGCTGGCATAATGCCAGTTACATGGGTGAAGTGACCCTGATGACAAACGGTACGATCATGGGTACTCCTGTTGTACCGCCTGTGAGCGTTACCTTCAATGTGGATATGAGTGGCATGATTGCCGCCGAAATATTTGATCCGGCAGTGGATAAAGTTGACCTTGCAGGTTCGATGAATAATTGGGGAGATCCCGTTCAAAATGCTGCTGATGTGGATGCGGATGGCATTTATACCATTGTTGTTCCCAACATTGAAATAGGAACAGCCCTTGAGTTTAAATTCAGGGTTAATGGAACCTGGGATCCGATCTCTGAATTCCCGGGTGGTGGTCCAAACAGGACCTATACAGCTGTTGAGGGAGAAAACGTTGTTAACGTAGTATTCAATGACGGTGATTATACCCCCTGGATTACAGGTGTTGATGTAAATAAGGCTTCCTATCTGCAAATGTATCCGAATCCTGCAGCTAACGCGGTTACCCTATCGAGTGCTGTTGAAATTCAATCCGTAAACATTTCAAACATTACAGGTCAGCTGATATACAGTGCTCCTGTGAATGGCTTTACCACAGATTTGAATATCAGTAACCTTGAATCCGGAATGTATATTGTTTCGGTGAAATTTGTATCGATGGAAGTATCCAATCGTGTTCTGATCAAGAAGTAGTTATCAAATATTTGAATATAAGGGGGGGTGTCTCAAAAGGGCACCCTCTTTTTTTTTGTGAAATCAAAGTTATTTTAACTTTAACGGCATGAAAACCTGCCTCGATTGTTTCCCCTGTTTTATGGAACAGGCCGTAAGGGCTGCCCGGCTGGTTACAGCTGACGAGGTGGTCATCAAGAAGATTCTGGATGAGGTAGGCAGCCATTTTAAGGAAGTCCCATTGTCCAACACCCCACCCGAAACTGGTGAATTTATCTATCGGAGGATCAGGGAGATCACCGGGGTGAATGATCCTTATAAGGATCTTAAAAGGGCAAGTATTGCTCAGGTTCTTTCTGTCTACCCGCGCCTTGAGGAGATGGTTCACGAGTCTGATGATCCGCTGCTCACATCCATCCGCCTCTCCACAATCGGCAATGTTCTTGATTTCGGGATCAGTCAGGAGTACAACCTCATGGAGGAGGTTGAAAAGATATCACAGATGAGGTACGCCATTTTCCACTACGCTGAATTCAGGGAACATCTCGAGGGTGCCTCTTCGGTACTCTTTATTGGGGATAATGCCGGCGAGTCGGTTTTCGACAGGCTACTGATCGGGGAGCTGGGTAAACCGGTCACCTATGTAGTCCGGGAGGCTCCCGTGATCAATGATGCCACCATGGACGATGCGATGGAATCGGGACTTCACGGGGTTGCTGAAATAATATCATCCGGATCCACTGCACCAGGGACCATCCTGAGTTTATGCAACAAGGATTTCCTTGAAAGGTTTGCAAAGGCCGGCCTGGTAATCAGCAAGGGACAGGGGAACTATGAAGGGCTGTCGGGAGCCGGCCGGACCATCTTTTTCCTGCTCCGGGCCAAATGCCCGGTCATTGCCCATAACCTGGAGGTTCAACTCAACGATTTTATTTTCAAAGGAATTAACCTTTGAGAACTTTTCACCTGAGCATTTTCAGCACACCTCTTACATATCCTACCGATTCGGCCAGTCCAGGCAAGGGATCATTGCCATCCTTTTCATATTCGAAGCTGACTACCTTGTTGTATTTCTTTTTGAGGAGCATCTCCAGGAAACCGGGAATATCGATAATACCCCGGCCAATCTCACAGGTCTCTCCCGATGCATCGGCCTTATCCTCATCTTTGATATGAACGTCCAGCACCCGGTCTATAAATCTTGCTGTGTCGGTAATGGGATCTTCACCAATGCGGACGGTATGGCCAATATCCACGCAGAGTCCCATTCTTGGATCCATATCTTTTATCAGGTTATAGGCACTTTCCGGTGTGGGGTATTTCTCATCACCCGGTCCGTGATTATGGATGGCTAACTGAATACCTGTATCTTTTACCTTTTGATTACAGTAATCAAGCAGTTCATGCTCCGGAACGCCAATGATGATTTTCATTCCGGCATACCCGGCATAAGCAAATGCCTGATCCACTTCCCCAGTGGTTTTCATATAGATTACTCCTCCGCCATAGAGGTCAATACCGGCCGAGGTCACTTTGGCGACCTCCGATTTGATCTCCCCGGGGCCCATATCCAGGGGCAGGTGCATGCTTTTTAGTGACAACTTGGAGATTCCAAGTCTTCCCGTCATGGTGATGGTCTCTTCCAGGCTGAACTCCCGGAAGGTGTAGGAAGCAATGCCCAGCTGAAAGGGAATATCCGCATTTGGAATTCTGCTGTTCCCGGCCATGTTTCCCGCTAAAACCGATGGGGCCTGGGTGGCCAGCAACCCGGCTCCCGAAATTCTCAGGAAGTTTCTTCTGGAGGTATTCATCATTTTATTTTTATAGTTTGAAATGAAAAGAGGCGTTAATTTAAAAAAATCTGCTTAAAAAGTCGACTTATCTATTCTTATTAGTGATTACTTATTCGGATATAACCTCAAATTGCGTAATTTCATAATCCTTTTAACTGGAAATATCAATCGAAAATCAAATAATGCATAGGATCATGAAAAGATTTACAGTATTTTTTTTCCTTCTTTTATTGTCATTGGTCAGTCAGCTTGCCCTGGCCCAGATGGATCCCACGGCACCCCTTCCCAACGATGAATCGGTTCGCCACGGAGTCCTCGATAACGGGATGACCTACTATATAAAGGCCAACAAGGAGCCAAAGGAGAGGGCATCCTTTTACATTATCCAAAATGTGGGTGCCCTGCTTGAGGAGGATTCCCAGAATGGTCTGGCACACTTCCTGGAGCATATGGCGTTTAACGGTACCGAACACTTTCCAAAAAAGGGGATCATCAATTTTCTGGAGCGCCACGGTGTGGCCTTTGGTGAGAACATCAATGCATACACCAGTCAGAACCAGACCGTCTATAATCTTTCGGATGTTCCTGTGAACAAGCCGGGAGTCATCGATTCATGTCTATTAATACTAAACGACTGGTCCAAATACCTTCTGCTCACAGATGAGGAGATCGATGCAGAACGAGGTGTAATCAAAGAGGAGTGGAGAACCCGACGGGATGCTCAGTTCAGAATGTATTCTGCCGCTCTGCCCTACATCTATCCCGGTTCGAAATTTGCCGAGAGGGATGTGATTGGTGACCTGGATGTGATTGAAAGTTTTGAGTATAATACACTCAGGGAATTTTACCAAAAATGGTACAGGTCCGATCTCCAGGCGATTGCCATGGCAGGAGACTTTGACCCCGATGAGATGGAGGCAAAGGTGGTTGAGCTCTTTTCTAAAATACCTCCGGTGGAAAATGCCCCCGAAAGGCCATTCTACGAAATACCCGACATGGAAACTCCCGTATTTGGCCTGGTGACAGACAGGGAGGCTCCCAATACGATTATTCGTTATATGATCCGGCACAGGAAAGAGAGTACCGGGGCCGAGAACCTGTTGGATCACCGGGAAGCTTATATCCATGAACTTTTCAATGCGATGATGGGACAGCGTATCAATGAACTGGTCCAGAAAGGGGACCCGCCTTTTGTTGTGGGGATCGTGAATTATGGGGATTTTGAAAGGGGTTATGAAGCTTTGAGCGTGATTATCATGCCCAATCCAAACCAGGAGTCGGGCGGCCTGACAGCCATTATGACTGAGCTTGAAAGGGCAAAAAGGTACGGATTCACACAGGGAGAACTGGATCGTGCAAAGGCTCAGATCCTTACCCAGTGGGATAAGTATTATAATGAGCGGGATAAGATTCACAATGAGGCATATATTAACCAGTATATGGAAAACTACCTGAACGGAGATGCATACCTCTCCGCAGAGACCGGATATATGTTTGTTCAGGCATTGCTTCCAACCATTACCCTGGAAGATTTCACCAGCAACCTCAATGCCTGGATTACGGACCAGAACCAGGTTCTTGTGATCCAGGGACCTGAGGGTGAAGGATATGAGCACCTGACCGGGACCGAATCGATGGCCATTCTCACACAGGTGGCATCGGCCGAAATCGATCCCTATCAGGAAGAGGAGCTGGCTGAGTCTTTGGTGATGGAAGAGCTTTCACCGGCAGCCATCATCTCCACGAAGAAACTGGATCAGTTTGATGCTGTGGAGTGGACCCTGGAAAATGGTGCCCGTGTAATATTCAGGTACGCCGATTATGAGAAGGACCAGGTTCAGATCCGCGGATTCAGCGTGGGTGGCAGCTCGCTTTATGATAATGATTATGTTCCCTCGGCTGATATGATGACCAGTCTTACCGGCTTTTATGGATTGGGAGAGTTCGATGCCACGAACCTGCAAAAAATGCTGACCGGTAAAAACGTTGCATTTGATCTGCAGCTGGGAAACCTCAATGAAGGGGTGAATGGTTCCACTACACCAAGGGACCTGGAGACCATGTTGCAGCTTTTGTACCTTTCCTTTAACAAGCCCAGGTTCGATGTGTCAGCTCATGATGCCATCATGGCCAGGTACAAAGGCCTTGTGGAGAATATGGGGAACAATCCTCAGAAAATTATGGGTGATTCACTAAGTCTGATTCTCACCAATTATAACCCCCGTACCCGCATTCTTGACCTGGAATTCCTTGATGACATTCAACTGGATATGATCGAGGAGGTATACCTGGATCGCTTTGCCGATGCCAGTGATTTCTTCTTTGTTATCGTTGGAAGTTGTGAGGAGGATCAGCTGAAGCCCCTTGTTCAGAAATACATTGGCGCCATTCCCGACCTGGATCGTTCGGAGACCTGGGTGGACAGGATGGTCAGGGAACCCAATGGGGTGGTTGAAAAGGAAATTGAGCTGGCCCTGGAAACACCCAAGTCCAATGTGAACATTGTAATCAACCAGCCCATGAGTTACAATCCCTATAACCTTCAGGTATTAAATGTCATCGAAGGGATCCTTGATTTGCGCTTTACTGAATCAATCCGGGAGGAGGAGGGTGGCACCTATGGGGTGGACATCCGAACCAACCTGGAGCGTCTGCCCGAAGGCAAGGCCAATATGAATATCAGCTTCGATTGCGATCCTGACAGGGCCGGCGATCTGAAATCCAAAGTTTTTCTGGAATTGGATCAATTGGCCAGGAAGGGCCCCTCTTCTGAGGATCTTTCCAAAACTGTTGAGAACATGCTGAAGACAAGGGAACAGAGCAAGGAGCACAACTCCTATTATCTGAATTCCATTTATGGTTATTATGTAAATGGCATTAACTATGACGACCCGGCGAATTACGAGGATATCCTGAATGGTCTGAGCACCAAGGATGTGAAAAAGGTAATGAAGGCATTTTATAAGAAACCCAACATAGTGGATGTTGTCTTTAAACCACTGGCTGCAGTGGAAGTCCCACAATAGATCCTATTGAAGTTATATTTAACGACGAAGCCTATAAAGAGCCGAAGGCGCTTTTAAGCGAGGAGTTAAATATAACTTCGCTTCAGAAAAGCCCGTGAATATTTGCGTTGATTTTGTCGATGATTGAGGCCAGGTCCTCTGGTTTATCACGGAAATTGTGATTGTCAACATCCACGATCAGCATTTTCCCCAGGTTGTAGGTCTCCACCCACGCTTCATACCGTTCATTGAGGTGTTTCAGGTAGTCGAGCCGGATGTTGTTCTCAAATTTTCGGCCACGCTGCTGGATCTGTTCCACAAGGACAGGAATGGAGGCGCGGAGATAGATGAGCAGATCGGGAGGTTCGATAAGGGAACTCATCAGGTTGAAGAGGGCAAAGTAATTTTCAAAGTCACGGGTGCTCATCAGCCCCATACTGTGCAGATTGGGGGCAAAAATGTATGCATCTTCGTAGATGGTCCGATCCTGGATGATCTTATTTCCCGATTGGCGAATCCTCACAATTTGACTGAAACGGCTGTTCAGGAAGTATATCTGGAGGTTGAAAGACCATCGTTGCATATCCTGGTAAAAATCGTTGAGGTAGGGGTTATCATCCACATCCTCATATTGGGCTTCCCAACCATATTGTTTCGCCAGCAGGCTGGTGAGAGTGGTCTTTCCCGACCCGATATTCCCGGCTACGGCTATATGCATATTCAATGATGTTTAATGGTCAATGGGACTCTAAGATAATAACTTTTATCCGGTTAGAATATCCCTGAGCTCATCTAAATATTTTCGATTGTTGGCCAGTCTTGGTATTTTATTTTGACCGCCCAGTTTCCCCCTTTTTTGCATCCATCTGTAGAAAGTTCCGGGTGGCACCGATACGATCTGAGGTTCCATGAGGGTCAGATTTTTGTATCGTTTGGCCTCATAGTCCGAGTTTATTTCACTAAGCGTCTCATCAAGAACCCTGGTAAATTTCTCAAGGTTGTCGGGGATTGAATCGAACTCAATAATCCATTCATGTGCCCCTTTGGAATCGGAACTCATGTATAAGGGCCCTGCAGTATACTCCCTGATGGTTGCCCCGGTCTCCCTGCAGGCTTTCATCAGTGCATTTTCGGCATTGTCCTCAATGACCTCCTCTCCAAATGCATTGATGTAATATTTGGTCCTCCCGGAAATCTTGATCCTGTGTGGGTAGAGTGAGGTAAAAATTACCGTGTCTCCGATCAGGTAGCGCCACAGTCCTCCGTTGGTGGAGATCACCATCGCATAGTTTACTCCCAGTTCAACTTCATCAATAGTGAGCGCCTGGGGATTTTCTTTCCCGAGCTGAATCATGGGTATGAATTCATAGAATACCCCCAGGTCAAGCATCAGCAACATATCATCCCGCACCAGCTCGTCCTGGATTGCAAAAAAACCCTCCGATGCGTTATAGGTCTCCAGATAGTTCATTTCATCCGAAGGGATCAGCTTTTTAAACTGTTCCCGGTAAGGGGTAAAACTGATTCCGCCATGGGTGAAAAGTTCCAGATTGGGCCACACTTCGAGGATGTTACTTTTACCTGTGAAATCGAGAACTTTCCTTAAAAGCACGAGGTTCCACGAGGGGACACCGGCAATACTTGTCACGTTATCTCCCACTGTGTGCCTGGTGATTTTCTCCAGTTTTTCTTCAAAATCGGGGATCAGGGCAATCTCCGCAGCAGGAGTCCTGATAAATTGTGCCCAGAAGGGAAGATTTTCTATGAGAACAGCAGAAAGATCCCCGTAGTAGGATTCGTTACTGAACTTATTTACCTGCGCACTTCCGCCAAGGGTGAGCGCCTTACCTTTTAGCACCCCGCTGTCAGGACGCTCCCTTGTATAGATGGCAATGACATCCTTCCCTCCCCTGAAATGGCATTCTTCCAAAGATTCGTTGCTTACAGGGATGAATTTACTTTTGTCGGAGGTAGTTCCCGATGATTTCGCAAACCATTTGATTTCGCTGGGCCACAGCAGGTTTTGTTCCCCCTCCCGGAGTCGGTTGATGTAAGGTTTTGCATCTTCATAGGTGCTTATGGGAACCCGCTGCTGGTAATCTTTGATGGAGTCAATGGAGTGGTATCCGTACTGGATTCCCCACACCGTTTTTGATGCCTGATTGATCAGGGAAGTAAACACCTCCTTCTGAACATCATAAGGATACTTTTTGAAAAGATCGATCTGGTATAGTCTCTTTACATTTACCCAGGAGATAATGGAATTAAGAAGGGGCATAGTTGGGCTTTACAGGATCAGCATCGCATCACCATATGTTCCAAATTTATATCCCATTTTAATGGCCATCTTGTATGCATCCATCAGAAAATTGTACCCTGCGAATGCAGATACCATCATCAGGAGCGTTGAGTATGGCAGGTGAAAATTGGACACCATCCTGTTGGAGACGCTGAATTCATAGGGTGGAAAGATGAATTTATTGGTCCACCCGTCGTAATCCTTCAGATAGCCATCGGTCGAAACAGAGCTCTCCAGGGTGCGCATGACCGTAGTGCCTACGGCGCAAATATTTTTCTTCTTCTCTTTTGCAGCATTTACCAGTCTCACTGCCTCTTCAGTAATATGGATCCGTTCGGAGTCCATTTTGTGCTTTGTTAAATCTTCCACGTCAACGGTACGGAAGTTCCCCAGTCCCACGTGAAGAGTAATATATGCAAAGTCAATTCCCTTGATTTCCAATCGCTTCAGGAGTTCACGGCTGAAGTGCATCCCTGCGGTTGGGGCTGCAACTGCTCCTTCGTGTTTTGCATAGACGGTTTGGTAGCGCTCTTTATCTTCCGGTTCCACCTTGCGTTCGATAAATTTAGGCAGTGGGGTTTCTCCCAGGTCAAACAGGGTCTTTTTAAAATCATCATAATCTCCGTCATAAAGGAAGCGCAGGGTTCTGCCCCGTGAGGTGGTATTGTCGATCACCTCGGCAACCAGCAAATCATCTTCTCCAAAATAGAGCTTGTTTCCAATTCTGATTTTTCGGGCCGGGTCAACAAGCACATCCCAGAGTCTCTGTTCACGGTTTAGTTCCCTGAGCAGAAAGACTTCAATTTCGGCCCCGGTCTTCTCTTTGTTTCCATACAACCTGGCAGGAAAGACTTTGGTGTCATTAAAAATCATCACATCCTGATCGTCGAAATATTCAATGATGTCGCGGAAGGTCTTGTGATCTATGGTTTGTGTTTTTCGATCCAGAACCATGAGCCTGGATTCGTCCCTGTTTTTAGATGGGAATTTAGCGACAAGATTGGTTGGTAGATCGAATTTGTATTGGGATAACTTCATTTTCAGGGATATGATTATGGAATAATTGCGAGCCTCGTTATACGTAAGAAACCCAAATTTGTTACAAATGTTTAATATTTTCTATAAAGTTTTCCAAAGATATGGCATTTTCTACCTTATATGGACCGATTCTTGTTCGCCGCAAGCCAACCAGGTGCCCCCCCGAATTCAGCGCCTCACCAAGGTCACGGGCAAGGGAACGAATATAGGTACCCTTGCTACATTCCACATGAACAGTGAGGTTGGGAAGATGGATGGATTGTAGCTCCAGACTGTGAATGTTGACAGGATGTTTTTGTAATTCTACCACTTTACCTTTTCGGGCCATTGCATAGGCCCTTTTCCCATCCACACTTTTTGCAGAAAAGATAGGGGGCATCTGTTCCTGATCTCCTGTAAATTTTATCAATGCCTGGTCAACCATCTCCCTGGTGATATGTTCCCATGGGAAGGTAAAATCAACTTCACTTTCCAGATCGAACGATGGGGTGGTAGCCCCCAGTCTGATTTGCGCGAGGTAAGCCTTATCCAGGTCCTGGAACTGCTGGATATTTTTGGTGGCTCTTCCTGTGCAGATAATTACCAGCCCCGTGGCCAGTGGATCGAGGGTACCGGCATGCCCCACCTTGATTTTTTTAATACCCAGGTGGGTCTTAAGTAACTTCCTGATTTTATTAACCACATCGAAAGAGGTCCAGGTCAGTGGCTTATCAATAAAAAGGACGCGCCCCTCCAGGTATGTTTCAGGATTACTGAAATCCATTCATTCAGGATATTATGATTGCTATGATGCCAATTACAGCACAGTAAAGCGCGAACCAATAGAGATTGCCCCTTTTTACAAGACGGATCATCCAGGTGCATGCCAGGACTCCGGATATATAGGCGGCAATAAAGCCAATAATCAGAGGGCCTGCAGATATGGCCGGTTCAGGGGTTGAGGATGAAAAGGAGAGGATATCAAGAAGAGCAGCCCCTATGATGGGAATCAATACCATTAAAAATGAAAATCTCGCGACTTCACTCCGGTCATTTTTAAGAAGAAGCCCGGTTGAGATGGTTGCTCCCGATCTTGAAATTCCGGGTATGACTGCTATGGCCTGGGCGATCCCCATAAGCAGCGCATCCGGGAACGGGATTTTTTTGGTCCCTGGTTTCACAAGCTGGGTGGAGATAAGCAGCGCGGCTGTCACAAGCAGGGCTCCGCCCACCAGATGGAGGTTACCCGAAAAAAGGGATTCCACCTCCTCTTTAAACAATATACCCAGAATCAGAACCGGAATCATGGAGAGCAGGATTTTCGATACATATTTTGTCTCGGCATTCCACCGAAAGGCAAAGAGTCCTATTGTCAGTTCCCTGATCTCCCCGAAGAAAACGGTAATGGTGCTCAGTACGGTTGCAAAGTGTACCAGCACCGTAAAGGTAATGTCCTCCTTAACTTCAACATTTAACAGGACCTTCCCGATCTCCAGGTGTCCGCTGCTGCTGACAGGTAAAAATTCTGTAAGTCCCTGGATCAAACCAAGAATCAGCGCTTCAATCCAGGTCATTCTCTGAAGATTTGGGCTTCTTCATGATGGCCCAGATTTCGAAAATGAATCCTGCCAGGACCACCATGGGGGCCAGGGTGATGCGACGGAAACTGAATATTTCTTCTTCATTGAATACATTGGGATCTTCCGATTTCCCTCCCATCATCAGGATGAAACCAAGTACAATGATGGCAAATCCGATTACCAGGAGTTTGTAGTTTTCCTTACCCAGTGCAAAACTCTCTTTGCCCTTATTATTTTTACTCATTTCGTGCTGTATTTAATAAAGCTTATCAGTCTTCATGTTAAGATACTTATTGACTGCAAAAAAGGTGGAGACAAAATTAATCAACATTCCGGTGATCATCACGCCCAGTGCAAGAATGGCCAGCAGATCATAATCTTTCAGGGAGATAAATCCTTCAAACTCCTCCTGCAGCAGGTACACCAGGCCAAAAAGGATAACCAGGGAAATCAGGCTGGCACTAAAGCCATTTGCAGCTCCATGGTAAAGAAAAGGCTTGCGAATGAACCCCCTCGTTGCACCCACAAGTTGCATGGTATTGATGATAAATCGTTTGGAATAGATGGATAGCCGGATTGTATTGTTGATCAGGGTCACCGAGATCAGCGTCAGGAGAATTGAAAATCCGAGGATTACCAGCGAAATCTGCCTGATGTTCTCATTAATGGCATAGAGCAGTGACTTTTTATAATAGACCTCCTCGATGGAGTCATATTGCAGAAGGTCCTGTTCAATCATCATAACAGAGTCGGGGTTGGCCCACGGTTGATGCAGCCTTACCCTGATGGACGGGGGCAGCGGATTATAACCCAGAAAGTGGATGAAATCCTCGCCCAGCATCTGCTCAGTCTCCAGTGCAGCTTCTTCTTTGGTAATATATTCAGTGGAAAGTATATATGGTCTTGCATCGAGAATTTTCTGGAGCTGATAGATATCTGCCTCCTTGATGTTCTCCTTGAGGATCACATTGAATCCAATGCTCTCCATAACCTGTTTGCGTATATTCCGCCCGTTTACCAGTAAAAGCCCAACCAGGCCAATTAAAAGTAATACAAGTGAAATGCTTATCATTGAGGTTATTGCCGAACTTCGGATCCTCCTTGAATATGTCCTGTTTTCTTTCTTTGACATAGCCTGAAAAATGGCTGGGGCAAAGATAGGAATTTAATCAAGAATCTTGGTCCATCCGAACGGATCTTCGAGGTCTCCGGTCTGGATTCCTACCAGGGTTTGGTAAAGCCTGGTGGTAACAGGTCCCGGATTGTCTGCATCCCCGAAGGTATAGGTTACATTTTTTTCCAGGTCAACCATCCTGTGAATGGGGGTAATTACTGCAGCAGTTCCGCATGCACCGGTTTCATCAAAGTCGGCCAGTTCCTCCAGAGGGACAGGGCGCACTTCCACTTTCATTCCAAAGCTTTCGGCCAGGGTCTGAAGGCTCTTATTGGTAATGGACGGCAGTATGGATTTTGATTTTGGTGTGACATAAGTATTATCCCTGATTCCGAAGAAGTTGGCCGGTCCGCATTCATCGATGTACTTTTTCTCTCTGGCATCGAGGTAGACGGCTGTTGCAAATCCCTTTTCATGCGCTTCATGGATGGAAGTCATACTGGCAGCATAATTACCTCCCACTTTGAGATGTCCTGTTCCAAGGGGGGCAGCGCGGTCATGATCCCTGCAGATCATCATATCAACCGGTTTAAAGCCTGATTTAAAATAGGGTCCCACCGGCATGACGAATACCAGAAATGTGTATTCCCTGGCCGGCCTGACACCCACTTCCGCCCCGGTTCCAATTAGCAGGGGCCGGATGTAAAGCGATGCACCTGAACCATAGGGGGGTACGAATTTCTTGTTAAGCAGCACCACCTTTTCAACAGCATGCATGAACAAATCAACCGGTACTTCGGCCATTAATACCCCCTGGGCAGATCTGATCATCCTTTTGGCATTTTCATCATGTCTGAACAGCCTGATCTTCCCGTCGGCTCCTCTGAACGCCTTGAGTCCTTCAAAGGACTCCTGGCCGTAATGGAGGCAGGTGGCACCTATGTGAATGGGGAAGGTTTCATCGGCTGAAACCTCCAGTTCGCCCCATTTCCCGTCGCGGTAAACGCACCGGACATTGTAATCGGTTTTCATGATATTAAACCCGAGGTTTTTCCAGTCAAGATTCATGATTGTTAAAATTATTGATTAAGCAGGAATCAAAAGTAATCATTCAAACCCTGAGCACCAATTCAGAATTCATGTTGTTTAAGGATGTTTTATATCCACCTCTCCTGTTCAAGGGAGTTTTGTTGCACTTCTCCGGGGACCTCCCGGAGCCGCCTGGCAGCGACGGTGAAAAAGTCGAAGGTATAGAGAAGTTCCAATTGTTGTTTTTTGAATTGCTGGCCATTCAGATTAGCGCCGGTCTCAACCATCTCCTTGTAGAGCAATTTTATCCTGTCGGTATAATCAGGCCGTCCGATATACTCCATTTTGGCGTCGATAAGAATTTTTTCCAGCAGGTTATTGGGCTGGAAGGGAAGTTTTGTAGACATGATCAGGTTACAGATCCTGTCAATCTGTATTTCGGAATATTTATACTGATGCAGGAGCTCCCTGGCTATGACCGATGATCTGTTCTCGTAATTTGAGTACGCCTGCGTTAAACCCGCATAGAGCATCAGGGCAGCGGTTCTTACCAGGAGGCGGTCCTCCTGCTCCACCTCCTCGGCCCGGCAAAGCAGAAACGCCTGGTTGTAGACCTTTCGTGCATAATCAATGTTGTGAAAATAGAGGTTGTCGGGCAGGTTGGACATGATGGTTTCGAATACACGCTCTTCCAGGTCTCCAAGCCTGAGCAGCTGCAGTTTTAAAAAAAACCTTTTATTTGGAATGCCCTTCAGATCCACCGACAATTCTGGCCGGAGACCGGTAACAAAATACATATCTATGTTCCCTTTATACTTCACCGGAAGCCTGCCCCTGTATTCACAGATGAAGTAGTCCTTAACCATCCCATAGGTGATTCCCGATATATTTACTTTACCGGGAATTCCGGAGGACTCCATTCGCGAGGCTGTATTCACAGTATCTCCCCAGATGTCGTACGACACCTTTTTGTGTCCTACCACTCCTGCAATGACCGGACCCGTATGAATGCCGATCCGTAAATCCCAGATGTCGGTTTTTGTCATTTTCAGTTTTTGCATATATGCCTGCATTTCCAGGGCTGCAAGTACCACTTCGACCGGGTTAGTGCTGTTTTTTTCCGGAATCCCCCCGGCTGCCATATAGGCATCACCTATGGTTTTAATCTTTTCGATATTATACTTCTCTACCACCGAATCGAAATGGAAAAAGAACTGGTCCAGTTCATCAATAAGTGCTTCGGGATTCATCTCTTCTGCAATCTTTGTGAAACCCTGGATATCTGAAAAGAGTACCGTAGCCCTTTCATACTTATCCCATTTTGCTTTGCCCTCCAGTCGCATCTGTTGTGCGGTTCGGTCGGGCAAAATATCCGCCACTATTTTATCTGATTTTTCTTTCTCATGGGTCAGGTCATCCAATTTTGACTGCATGCGCTGGGATACCCTTGATTCGCCCAGGCGATAACTTAACAGCCTCAATTTCCGGATTATAAAAAGGGCAATTAACAAAGCTAATCCATAAAATGCAAAGGCATACCAGGAGCTGTAAAACGGAGCTTTTATACTGAAATGAATCTTGGTTGCTTCCGAAATTCTGCCATAGAGATCTTTTGATTGGGCATAAAGGGTATACGAACCGGACTTCAAACGGTTGAAAATCAAATTTCTGGATGTGCTCCAATCCGACCAGTTCTCCAGCTCGGGAACAAGTCTGTATCTGAATTCGGGTTCAGGGTTGCTCTGAAACTCCAGCCCTGAAATCCGAATTGCGGCCGACGCATCGGCCAGAGAGCCGGTATCCAGTTCGATCAGGGGAGGCTGTATGCCCTTTTCAGGGGGAAGTAATCTGAGATTAAAAAGCAGGATCTTGTCCATCCCGGTAAGGTAAAGCACACTGTCCCTCAGGTTCAGTTCAACGATCTGGCCAAGGTTCTGAAGGACCGGATAGGAGAGTTCTTCTGTATTTTCTTTTTTGCCTGCCTTCGTATGCAGAATTTCCGTCTTGTATGGTCCCTGGTGGCGTACCACCCAGTGCCCACTGTTTTCGTCGGTGACAACAATGTCGGATGCCAATAATATTCCGGCCTTTTGTTCATTTTCAACAGGAAGGAATAACGCTTCACTTTCGTCGAAACGGTATACCCCAACATCTGTAATCAGGTAAAGCTGATTGTCAACAGTGACCAGTTTATGGAGGAGGTCTTCCCGCAAGAAAGGGATGGTGCTGATCCCATCCAGGGATCCCGGGAGCATGTAGACCTCGTTTTTGCATATCACGAAAATATTGTCGTTAAATCTTGAAAAGGAAAAAGCGTTTCTGTGTAAGGAGTCATACCATATTCTGGACCACCCCTGGTGGTTTCTCTGAAAGCTTTCCAATCCATCCGCTCCCGATGCAACCACCAGCTCCTGGCTGATGGCTTGTAACCCGGTAAAGCTCCCGGTTGCAACCTCCTCCAATTTTTCCTCATGTAAGGATACCAGGTGGTCCGATCCGGCTGCAAAAATTGTGGTTCCGTCGCCCGTAACCAGGTGGAATGAACCTGCCTGGTTGCCTGTAATATTCCCGATGTTCCACGCTCCCCTTTCGCTACCAACAGGTTCAGCAAAAAAGAGGCCCAGACTTGTACCCAGAATTACGCTCCTGCCGGAACTTTCGGAAGTAAAGATCCGGCCAAAATCTTCCGGAGCCAACCGGAGGATACTGAGTGTGGACGGGTGGCTTATTTTATGGAGCGAATAGCTCCCGAGAATCCATAATTCATCTCCTGCGCATTTGCTCACCTGTTTGACAGGATTAACAGGCAGTCCACCAATGTTTCCAAGGGCAGCAGAGAAATTCCCCTTCCGGTCAAGGATCACCAACCCCTGCTTTTTGGAAATGGCAATCACCTCATTTGTTGTAAGATAATCCAGAAACGTTAAATCTTTATTGCGTTCAAGCTCACCCGGAATCATAAGGAGAGTATCCTGGATCATTTCCGGTTCAGTCATTTTATGAAAACCATCCCCGGTCCAACTATGAATTTCCAGTTGGTTCATCCTGAGTATCAGATGGCCATTAATAAAGTGGAGCCTCCCCTCGTTATCCGGGAAAGGATGGTATTTAATTTGATCTTCCTGGAATTGGTAAACACCCCTGCCGGTATTCACGAATACGGCTTGATCCAGACAGATCAGCTGTGATGGTATAAAATCACGATTTGCCCTGGAGATCCGGTCTTTTTGAGAGCGGACAGTGAATTTGCCTGATTTATCCTTCAGCAGATACCCCATGTCATTCTCACAGGCAAAGTAGATTGTATCGGATCCGTTACCCGAAATAAAAACAGGGCCGTCCATACCGAGATGACTGGTGTTATTCCCGCTGATGATGTTAATTCCGTTATCTTTCCCTATATAAAGAACATCGTTCCTATCCAGGTAGAACGATTGGTTGGGAATATCGGCAAATTCCTGAGGCAGATTTATCTCCTGTATCCAGGGGTGCGGAAAGATTGTGTAATCCTGAGCAATACCACGGTTGAAGCTGGATTCACAAGCTATGACAAGAAAAAAAATCAAGCTGATTCTATATGACTTGATAAATAAATTCATAACTTGGGAACTGTGCGGTTTCCATGGAAGATAGGTACAATCAAAAATATAAAAATATATTTATGGAAAAGTTAGAAAGGCCTATTATCGTACCGTGGGACTTCTCACAGGTAGCTGAGAATGCTTTTCAGCACGCAGTAAATATTTCCAAATCCCTGAACAGGGAAATTCTCCTTCTTCATATTGTACAGGATATGAAGAGTGCTGCGTCCAAAAAGACTGAACTGGATGCTGATGCAGAAAGGCTGGGAAAGGAATTCGGGAACAGGCCTCATACTGAAGTGGTTGAAGGAAATATCTTTCATGCCATCGGAAATACAGCCCGGGACCTGAAGGCCGAGATGATCATTATGGGTACCCATGGGATGAAGGGAGCTCAGAAACTTTTTGGAAGCAGGGCCCTGAAAGTGGTGGTTTCCTCAAGGATTCCTTTTGTGATTGTTCAGGATAAACCGGTGAAGGAGAGGATCGATACCATCCTTTTACCCATAGATTTTAAAACTGAGAACAAGGAAAAGGCCAACTGGATCTACTATCTTGCCAGGAATTTTGGATCAAAATTTGTGATCCTGAAGTCAAAATCCAAAGATAAAGGATTCCGCAAAAGGACCCTTTCTAATATCAGGTACATTGAAACATTTCTGAAGGGACATGATGTAGCCTATGAGATAGTAACCACACAGGGTGAGCAGTCCTTCAAAAAGGAGATCGTAAGCTATGCCAAGAGCCATTCGGCGGACCTGATCCTTGTGATGGCCACCAGGGACATTAATTGGGTTGACTATTTATTAGGAGCCCCGGAACAGTATCTGATCGCCAACCCCGAAGGGTTGCCTGTTATGTGCATGAATCCGAAGCCGGCAAAAATTGCCGGTGGATTCAGTTCAACCGGAGGATCATAAAGTTTACTTTTTTCGTAATTTCAGGGCCATTTTCATAATGGCCTTTTTTTATGAAGGAGATCGTATTTGCAACAAATAACCCCCACAAGCTTGGAGAGATCAGCGAAATGCTTTCCGGCAGATTTAAGCTCCTGGATTTGAATGAGCTTGGAATTAATGAAGATATCCCGGAGGAACACCATACACTGAAGGGAAATGCATCTCAGAAAGCCTGGTATATTTACCGGAAAGCGGGCCGCAATTGTTTTGCGGATGATACGGGCCTTGAAGTGGATTCACTGGGCGGAGCTCCGGGGGTTTATTCGGCCAGGTATTCCCGCATCGGCACCACTGTTTTCCCTGAACTATCTCCGGCTGAGGGGAATATTAAAAAGTTACTCCTGGAGATGAAGGGGGTCAAAAACAGGAGGGCAAGGTTCCGGACCGTTATTGCGCTCATCATGGATGGGATTGAGCATCAGTTTGAAGGAATCTGTGAAGGAGTAATCACCGAAATGCCTTCCGGATCAAAGGGGTTCGGATATGATCCGCTCTTCAGGCCGGATGGTTACACCAAATCTTTTGCCGAGATGGACCCGGAAGAAAAAAACAGCATCAGTCACCGTGCAAAGGCTGTTCAGGCACTTGTACAATTTTTAAAGGAGATGTAATATGTTCATGGAATTACCGTATTTATAGAAAGTCGAGCGTGTATGAGAAATCGTCTCACCCCCCTGTTTTTATCACTGGTAATTGCCCTTTCAGCTTCCTTAACCGGACAGACAAAACTGGGGCAGTGGAGAACACATCTTCCTTATAATTACTGCAACCTGGTTGAGGTAACTAACCAGAAGGTTTTTGGTTCTTCCACCGGGGGCCTGTTCACCTATAACCTGGAGGACCACTCGGTCGAGTTGCTTTCGAAAATTGAGGGCCTTTCGGATAACGGAATTTCAGCCATGCGCTGGAGTGATGAGTTACAGACTTTGATCCTGGCGTATCAGAGTTCAAACATAGATATCATACGCGATGGGAAGATCGTGAACATGCCCGATATCATGAATAAGCAGATTCCGGGGGACAAATCCATCTATGATCTGTTTTATTATGGCCAGGATGCCTACCTCTCAACCGGATTTGGAATTGTGGTGATTAACCTGGAAAAGGATGAGATTCGGGATACCTACTACATCGGGGATAATGGAGATGCACTAAGGGTGAACCAGGTTACGATCGACGGCAGCTATATTTATGCTGCAACCGATCAGGGAGTCAGGCGTGGATTGCTGGATGATCCCTTTCTGATTGATTTTAATGCATGGGAAACGCTGACAGATATTCCAAATTCCGGTGGTGCATTTTCGGCAATAGCCCATTTTTCAAATGCAATTTTTGCTTCCTATCAGGATCCTGCAGGAAATCAGGATGAGGTCTATTACAATGCGGGCCCGGGGTGGAATCAATATCCCTATTTCAGCGGGAAAAAGTGCAGGGAAATTCTGAACCAGGGTGATTTCTTAACCCTTGTGGATGAGTCGATTGTGAGCCTTGTGAGCAAGGATTACCTGGTTGTGAAACAGCTCGATACCGGATCTCCAAGGTCTGCCTCTCTCGATCCAGTGGGAAATATCTGGGTTGCTGATTACGGGAGCGGACTGGTCACCCGGCAGGATGGTGAACTCCGGATGATCATCCCGAACGGTCCTTTCTCCACCAGCGTTTTCTCCATGGCCTCTTCAGGCAATATTCTGTATGCTGCGCTGGGGGGTGTAACAGGGTCGTGGAACAACCAGTTCAATCTTGCCACACTTGAGATTTTCGGGGAAAGTATCTGGGCCTATGCGCAAAATAAAGAGAGTCGCGACCTGCTTAATATAGCCATTGATCCTGCCGATGCCAAACATGTTTATGCCGGGTCCTGGGGATATGGTGTTCATGAATATCGAAATGGAGAGGAGGTTGCGGTTCACAATGCTTCCAACAGCTCTTTGCAGAGTATCATCCCCGGAGGTGATTTTGTCAGGATTGGCGGGTTGGCTTTTGATCAGGGAGGAAATCTATGGATCACCAATTCCAATGTGGCTGAGCCCATTACGGTGTTAAAGAGTAACGGAACCTGGAAGAGTTTCAAGGCTGGTAATAAACTCACCGATTTTAGCGCGCTCGGATCGATCCTGGTCACCAGAACGGGACATAAATGGGGGATTATTCCCAAGGCAAACGGACTCTTTGCAATGGATGATAACGGTACAATTGACGATATTTCGGATGACATTTATGAACGGGTAAGTATCCTGGACAAGTATGGTAAGGTAATTACCAACGACGTCCGTTCGATGGCTGAGGACCATAACGGGAACCTCTGGTTGGGAACCAACCAGGGTATTCTCGTGATATACAGTCCCTACCGTCTCTTTACCGAGGGGTCGGTTTATGCCCAGCAAATCATTGTCCCCCGCGACGAACCTCCCGGAGAGGATGGGACGATTCCGGGAGATGTGCTCCTGGGGGAACAGGTGGTTACAGCCATCGAGGTGGACGGGGCAAACCGAAAATGGCTGGGAACCTCAGGCGGAGGGGCATACCTGGTGTCTGAGGATGGCCTCAAACAGGTGCTTCAGTTCAACAAGTTTAACAGCCCCCTGCTCTCGGACAACATGATCGACATCTGTGTGGACGGTGTGTCGGGCGAGGTCTTTTTTGGCACCGATAAGGGGATCATTTCATACACCGGCGATGCAATGGCCGGGAGCTCGGTTTACAGCGACGTGGTGGTTTATCCAAATCCTGTACGTGAAACTTATGAGGGTCCCATAGCCATCAAGGGGCTCGTGGCCGGGACCAATGTGAAGATCCAGGACATGGGTGGCAACCTTGTATATGAAACTGAATCGCTTGGAGGACAGGCTACCTGGGATGGTACCAATTTCAGGGGTGAACGGGTGGCAACCGGTGTCTACCTGATTTTTCTGTCCAATTCCGATGGCACACTTACCCATGTGACGAAACTGCTCTTTATCCATTAGTCATGATCCGGAAAACCAGGGGCATTGTTCTGCATACCACCCGGTATGGCGAATCGAGCCTTGTGGTACATTGTTACACAGAGCAGTACGGAAGGCAGACCTATATGGCAAAAGGGGTGCGAAAGTCACGAAGGAATAATCGTTCCAACCTTTTTCAGCCTCTCTTTATCCTCGACTTTGAAGTCTATTACAAAGAGTCCAGGGATATGCACCTTGTTAAAGAGGTGACCCGGGCCATTCCGATCCATTCTATCCCATACGATATTACCAAAAGTACCCAGGCAATTTTCATGGCCGAGGTGCTTTACAGGGTGGTCAGAGAAGAGGAGCCCAACCCCATGCTTTCCCACTTTTTAATGAATTCCATCAGCTACCTTGATGCACTGGAAGATCCCATGCCCGATTTCCACATCATTTTTTTGTTTCACCTTTCCCGCCATCTCGGATTTTATCCACAAAACAATTTCAACGGTGTCAACCGGTTTTTCGACCTGGGGAGCGGTCGTTTTAAGCCCCTCTTTACCGATTCGGACCAACAGTTGGATGAAGAGACCAGCATACTGTGGAGCAGCTACTTAGGATATGATTACAGGGAAACCGGAATTTCCAGGTTTAACAGTGTTCAGCGAAAAAAGGTGCTGGATCAACAGGTCAGATATTACCGGAATCATGTGGAAGGTTTAGGGGAGATCCGTTCACTCGATGTGCTTCATGCATTTTTCCATAGTTTCTAGTACGTAAATCCCGTTTAAATTAGCTAGATTCGGGTAACATACACCGTTATAATGCGTATAAGCAATTTTAATGTGTATAAGCAACGAAACTCACTGGTTATGAGTCTTGAAGTTGGAATGTAACGTGAAGTATTTACCTGATCCGGGTACCCCGGGGTGCCTGGTATAACCTTTTTCAGCAGGTGTTTACCACCAGAACAGGGATTCGAAATAGCAATTTTAATACTCTGTCAGGCGAACCTGGCGCGGGACGGTTATGTCCTTCTGCCAGCCCTTCTTTCCCCCGCTTTTTAAAACCGGTTCTGCTGGGTTTTCTGCTCTTTTTATTGGCCCTTCCACAACTGGGTGCTCAGTCCTGGTTGGATGGATATTGTTACCGCAAAGCGATTACTATTGATGGAGTCCCTGGTACTCTCTCCACCGACCTTACCAATTTCCCGGTACTAATCGATATTACCGATGCTGACCTGGCTGACACAACAAATGGTGGTTATGTCACCAGTCCTGATGGATGGGATATTGCTTTTTCCGCTGATGAAGTAACTCCACTCGATCTTGAGATTGAAACCTACGATCCTATTTTGGGGCGATACCTTGCCTGGGTAAAGGTCCCTACAGTGTTGCAGAATGGCACTACTGTTATATATATCTATTTTGGCAGTGTTACCCCGGGTGCTAACCCCTCCACTGAAGATGCCTGGTCGGAAAATTATACTTCCATTTATCATCTTGGTCAAACCTTTGAAGATGCTACCGGGATTAATGCAGATGGTACTGCCATAGGTATTGGAACCAATTATACATCGAAGATTTTTGAAGGAAGTCGCTTTAACAGCGCTGGGGATTATATTTCCATCGAAACCAATGGTTTATCAGCCGCCAGCGGCACGATTGAAACCTGGGTTTGGAATATTAGCGGAGGGTATATCTTTGGGCATAGTGATCAGACAACCTGGGCTCAGCGTATTCAGTTATATACAAATAGTAATCAGCCACTTGATCTTGGTTTGGGCAATAGTCACACTACTGCGCAGAATATTTATAATCTCGGTGCTTCCTGGAATCATATAGCCCTTACATGGGATGGAGTCAATTACCAGGTCTTTGTAAACGGGACTCTTCGACGTTCAGGAACCTATAGCGGGCTTAATACCATCAGCAACACTGCTGATATAGGAAATGATGGCCGTACACAAGGTAGTGGCTGGGATGGAATCATAGATGAATTTCGAATTTCCTCTTCTCCCCGGTCATCCGACTGGATTTTGACCGCTTATACCAACCAAAACAATGCTACAAGTTTTATTTCAGTCGATGGTCGGGAAACGGCCCCATTGATAGCTGATGCAGGAACTGGGAGTACTGTTTGTGGTATGGACATTAATCTTGCAGCAACGTTGAGTATAGGAGAAGGTATATGGTCACTTGTTTCAGGAGCCGGAAATGTTACTTCCTGGGGGAGTGGTGCGGAAAACCCTAACACGACAGTCACAGTAGATACTGAGGGTGATTACACCTTCCGCTGGACCGAGTCTATCGGTACCTGCGATGATACTGATGATGTTACATTTACAATTGATGATGTCACTGCACCGGTAATAACTGCCCCAACCCCACTGACCCTGACCTGTAACCAGGGCACGGACCATAGTGCAGCGATCACGGCCTGGCTGGCCACGGCGAGTGCAACTGACGACTGCGATGGATCTGTTGTCGTTACCGATGACTTACAGTGGCTACACGCAGAGCTGTGGTCAATGTGATCACCGTAACGTTCAATGCCGTAGATGCCCATGCAGCAATGCCGCTACCGCAGTCACCTCGACGATCACCTTTGTGGATGTGACGGCACCGGTAATCACTGCACCAGCCCCACTGACCCTGACCTGTAACCAGGGCACGGACCACAGTGCAGCGATCACGGCCTGGCTGGCTACGGCGGGTGTGGCGGATGACTGTGATCAGACGATCACGATCACGAACAACTATACGGGTTACACGCAGAGCTGTGGCAATGTGATCACTGTAACCTTTAACGCCGTGGATGACTGCAGCAATGCCGCCACCGCAGTTACCTCGACGATCACCTTTGTGGATGTGACGGCCCCGGTGATCACCCCGCCGGCACCGCTAAGCCTGACCTGTAACCAGGGCACGGACCACAGTGCAGCGATCACGGCCTGGCTGGCCACGGCGGGTGTGGCGGATGACTGTGATCAGACGATCACGATCACGAACAACTATACGGGTTACACGCAGAGCTGTGGCAATGTGATCACTGTAACCTTTAACGCCGTGGATGACTGCAGCAATGCCGCCACCGCAGTTACCTCGACGATCACCTTTGTGGATGTGACGGCCCCGGTGATCACCCCGCCGGCACCACTGACCCTGACCTGTAACCAGGGCACGGACCACAGTGCAGCGATCACGGCCTGGCTGGCTACGGCGGGTGTGGCGGATGACTGTGATCAGACGATCACGATCACGAACAACTATGCAGGGTACACGCAGAGCTGTGGCAATGTGATCACCGTAACCTTTAACGCCGTGGATGACTGCAGCAATGCCGCCACCGCAGTTACCTCGACGATCACCTTTGTGGATGTGACGGCCCCGGTGATCACCCCACCAGCCCCACTAACCCTGACCTGTAACCAGGGCACGGACCACAGTGCAGCGATCACGGCCTGGCTGGCTACGGCGGGTGTGGCGGATGACTGTGATCAGACGATCACGATCACGAACAACTATACGGGTTACACGCAGAGCTGTGGCAATGTGGTCACTGTAACCTTTAACGCCGTGGATGACTGCAGCAATGCCGCCACCGCAGTTACCTCGACGATCACCTTTGTGGATGTGACGGCACCTGTGTGATCACCCCCGGCACCACTAACCCTGACCTGTAACCAGGGCACGGACCACAGTGCAGCGATCACGGCCTGGCTGGCTACGGCGGGTGTGGCGGATGACTGTGATCAGACGATCACGATCACGAACAACTATACGGGTTACACGCAGAGCTGTGGTAATGTGATCACCGTAACCTTTAATGCCGTGGATGACTGCAGCAATGCCGCCACCGCAGTTACCTCGACGATCACCTTTGTGGATGTGACGGCACCGGTAATCACCCCCCGGCACCACTAACCCTGACCTGTAACCAGGGCACGGACCACAGTGCAGCGATCACGGCCTGGCTGGCTACGGCGGGTGTGGCGGATGACTGTGATCAGACGATCACGATCACGAACAACTATACGGGTTACACGCAGAGCTGTGGCAATGTGATCACCGTAACCTTTAACGCCGTGGATGACTGCAGCAATGCCGCCACCGCAGTTACCTCGACGATCACCTTTGTGGATGTGACGGCACCTGTCCTCACCCCCCCAGCCCCACTAACCCTGACCTGTAACCAGGGCACGGACCACAGTGCAGCGATCACGGCCTGGCTGGCTACGGCGGGTGTGGCGGATGACTGTGATCAGACGATCACGATCACGAACAACTATACGGGTTACACGCAGAGCTGTGGCAATGTGATCACCGTAACCTTTAACGCCGTGGATGACTGCAGCAATGCCGCCACCGCAGTTACCTCGACGATCACCTTTGTGGATGTGACGGCCCCGGTGATCACCCCACCGGCACCACTAACCCTGACCTGTAACCAGGGCACGGACCACAGTGCAGCGATCACGGCCTGGCTGGCTACGGCGGGTGTGGCGGATGACTGTGATCAGACGATCACGATCACGAACAACTATACGGGCTACACGCAGAGCTGTGGCAATGTGGTCACTGTAACCTTTAACGCCGTGGATGACTGCAGCAATGCCGCCACCGCAGTTACCTCGACGATCACCTTTGTGGATGTGACGGCCCCGGTGATCACCCCGCCGGCCCCACTGACCCTGACCTGTAACCAGGGCACGGACCACAGTGCAGCGATCACGGCCTGGCTGGCTACGGCGGGTGTGGCGGATGACTGTGATCAGACGATCACGATCACGAACAACTATACGGGTTACACGCAGAGCTGTGGCAATGTGATCACCGTAACCTTTAACGCCGTGGATGACTGCAGCAATGCCGCCACTGCAGTTACCTCGACGATCACCTTTGTGGATGTGACGGCCCCGGTGATCACCCCCCCGGCACCACTAACCCTGACCTGTAACCAGGGCACGGACCACAGTGCAGCGATCACGGCCTGGCTGGCTACGGCGGGTGTGGCGGATGACTGTGATCAGACGATCACGATCACGAACAACTATACGGGTTACACGCAGAGCTGTGGTAATGTGATCACCGTAACCTTTAATGCCGTGGATGACTGCAGCAATGCCGCCACCGCAGTTACCTCGACGATCACCTTTGTGGATGTGACGGCACCGGTAATCACCGCCCCAGCCCCACTAACCCTGACCTGTAACCAGGGCACGGACCACAGTGCAGCGATCACGGCCTGGCTGGCTACGGCGGGTGTGGCGGATGACTGTGATCAGACGATCACGATCACGAACAACTATACGGGTACACGCAGAGCTGTGGCAATGTGATCACCGTAACCTTTAATGCCGTGGATGACTGCAGCAATGCCGCCACCGCAGTTACCTCGACGATCACCTTTGTGGATGTGACGGCACCGGTGATCACCCCCCCGGCACCACTGACCCTGACCTGTAACCAGGGCACGGACCACAGTGCAGCGATCACGGCCTGGCTGGCTACGGCGGGTGTGGCGGATGACTGTGATCAGACGATCACGATCACGAACAACTATGCGGGTACACGCAGAGCTGTGGCAATGTGATCACCGTAACCTTTAACGCCGTGGATGACTGCAGCAATGCCGCCACCGCAGTTACCTCGACGATCACCTTTGTGGATGTGACGGCACCTGTCTGATCACGCCCCAGCCCCACTAACCCTGACCTGTAACCAGGGCACGGACCACAGTGCAGCGATCACGGCCTGGCTGGCTACGGCGGGTGTGGCGGATGACTGTGATCAGACGATCACGATCACGAACAACTATACAGGTTACACGCAGAGCTGTGGCAATGTGATCACCGTAACCTTTAACGCCGTGGATGACTGCAGCAATGCCGCCACCGCAGTTACCTCGACGATCACCTTTGTGGATGTGACGGCCCACGGTAATTACAAAGGACATTTTAGTTTATCTTGATGAGACTACAGGTACGGTAACCATCTCTCCGGATATGGTGGATGACGGTACATCGGATGAATGCACGGTTGCGCCAAACCTTTCAATAAGCAAAAATAATGTACAGTGCATCGGGGATGTCCCAGTACCCAATATCACTGTAGTAACCGACGAAGCAGACAACTGCACGGCAGCTCCAGTTGTAGCCTGGGTGAGTGATGTAAGTAACGGGCTGAGCTGTCCGGAGACGATCACCAGGACCTACTCGGTGACTGATGACTGTAGCAACACGATCAATGTCACACAGCTCATTGTCGTGAATGATAATATAAACCCGACGGCAAGTAATCCTGCCCAGATCAATGTACAGTGCATCGGGGATGTCCCAGTACCCAATATCACTGTAGTAACCGACGAAGCAGACAACTGCACGGCAGCTCCAGTTGTAGCCTGGGTGAGTGATGTAAGTAACGGGCTGAGCTGTCCGGAGACGATCACCAGGACCTACTCGGTGACTGATGACTGTAGCAACACGATCAATGTCACACAGCTAATCGTGGTGAATGATAATATAAACCCGACGGCAAGTAATCCTGCCCAGATCAATGTACAGTGCATCGGGGATGTCCCAGTACCCAATATCACTGTAGTAACCGACGAAGCAGACAACTGCACGGCAGCTCCAGTTGTAGCCTGGGTGAGTGATGTAAGTAACGGGCTGAGCTGTCCGGAGACGATCACCAGGACCTACTCGGTGACTGATGACTGTAGCAACACGATCAATGTCACACAGCTCATTGTCGTGAATGATAATATAAACCCGACGGCAAGTAATCCTGCCCAGATCAATGTACAGTGCATCGGGGATGTCCCAGTACCCAATATCACTGTAGTAACCGACGAAGCAGACAACTGCACGGCAGCTCCAGTTGTAGCCTGGGTGAGTGATGTAAGTAACGGGCTGAGCTGTCCGGAGACGATCACCAGGACCTACTCGGTGACTGATGACTGTAGCAACACGATCAATGTCACACAGCTCATTGTCGTGAATGATAATATAAACCCGACGGCAAGTAATCCTGCCCAGATCAATGTACAGTGCATCGGGGATGTCCCAGTACCCAATATCACTGTAGTAACCGACGAAGCAGACAACTGCACGGCAGCTCCAGTTGTAGCCTGGGTGAGTGATGTAAGTAACGGGCTGAGCTGTCCGGAGACGATCACCAGGACCTACTCGGTGACTGATGACTGTAGCAACACGATCAATGTCACACAGCTCATTGTCGTGAATGATAATATAAACCCGACGGCAAGTAATCCTGCCCAGATCAATGTACAGTGCATCGGGGATGTCCCAGTACCCAATATCACTGTAGTAACCGACGAAGCAGACAACTGCACGGCAGCTCCAGTTGTAGCCTGGGTGAGTGATGTAAGTAACGGGCTGAGCTGTCCGGAGACGATCACCAGGACCTACTCGGTGACTGATGACTGTAGCAACACGATCAATGTCACACAGCTCATTGTCGTGAATGATAATATAAACCCGACGGCAAGTAATCCTGCCCAGATCAATGTACAGTGCATCGGGGATGTCCCAGTACCCAATATCACTGTAGTAACCGACGAAGCAGACAACTGCACGGCAGCTCCAGTTGTAGCCTGGGTGAGTGATGTAAGTAACGGGCTGAGCTGTCCGGAGACGATCACCAGGACCTACTCGGTGACTGATGACTGTAGCAACACGATCAATGTCACACAGCTCATTGTCGTGAATGATAATATAAACCCGACGGCAAGTAATCCTGCCCAGATCAATGTACAGTGCATCGGGGATGTCCCAGTACCCAATATCACTGTAGTAACCGACGAAGCAGACAACTGCACGGCAGCTCCAGTTGTAGCCTGGGTGAGTGATGTAAGTAACGGGCTGAGCTGTCCGGAGACGATCACCAGGACCTACTCGGTGACTGATGACTGTAGCAACACGATCAATGTCACACAGCTCATTGTCGTGAATGATAATATAAACCCGACGGCAAGTAATCCTGCCCAGATCAATGTACAGTGCATCGGGGATGTCCCAGTACCCAATATCACTGTAGTAACCGACGAAGCAGACAACTGCACGGCAGCTCCAGTTGTAGCCTGGGTGAGTGATGTAAGTAACGGGCTGAGCTGTCCGGAGACGATCACCAGGACCTACTCGGTGACTGATGACTGTAGCAACACGATCAATGTCACACAGCTCATTGTGGTGAATGATAATATAAACCCGACGGCAAGTAATCCTGCCCAGATCAATGTACAGTGCATCGGGGATGTCCCAGTACCCAATATCACTGTAGTAACCGACGAAGCAGACAACTGCACGGCAGCTCCAGTTGTAGCCTGGGTGAGTGATGTAAGTAACGGGCTGAGCTGTCCGGAGACGATCACCAGGACCTACTCGGTGACTGATGACTGTAGCAACACGATCAATGTCACACAGCTCATTGTCGTGAATGATAATATAAACCCGACGGCAAGTAATCCTGCCCAGATCAATGTACAGTGCATCGGGGATGTCCCAGTACCCAATATCACTGTAGTAACCGACGAAGCAGACAACTGCACGGCAGCTCCAGTTGTAGCCTGGGTGAGTGATGTAAGTAACGGGCTGAGCTGTCCGGAGACGATCACCAGGACCTACTCGGTGACTGATGACTGTAGCAACACGATCAATGTCACACAGCTCATCGTCGTGAATGATAATATAAACCCGACGGCAAGTAATCCTGCCCAGATCAATGTACAGTGCATCGGGGATGTCCCAGTACCCAATATCACTGTAGTAACCGACGAAGCAGACAACTGCACGGCAGCTCCAGTTGTAGCCTGGGTGAGTGATGTAAGTAACGGGCTGAGCTGTCCGGAGACGATCACCAGGACCTACTCGGTGACTGATGACTGTAGCAACACGATCAATGTCACACAGCTCATTGTCGTAAGCAAAAGCATTTTTGATTGCAGTAACATCGGAGACAACACTGTTTATTTGATAGCTGTTGATGATTGTGGAAATAAGGACAGTGCCCAGGCCAATGTCGAAGTTAGGTACTTGAATCCTCCGGCCCCATCGATTGTTGCTACAGATACAATCTTATGCGATTCAACTGCAACAGAGATTATCCTGAATAATTCATTCCAGCTAATGAAATTCAGATGGGAAGTAACCGGTTCCGCTCAAATCAGTGGCTATTCATCTCCAGACTCCATTTATGGAATGGGAGCCCTGCCCCATACCATATCTGATTTCCTTACAAATTCCGGAACCAGTGTTCAATCAATTACATATACCATCACGCCAATTGTTTTCGGAACATGTACAATGCCAGCCACCGATATTACAATTTATGTCCATCCCACCCCAAAGCTGAGTGTAAGTGTTCCGGAGGAAATTTATTGTGACTCATCGACGGTAAACATCACGGTGAACGATGGCACACTGGATGTTATGGGGACGAAGGTTTACCAGCTGACCACGACATACAATGCCGGAGCAGTGGAGGGAGTACAGCCCGATGGGGAGTACCCGGCTGACCTGGATATCAGTGATGATTTGGTAAACCTGACACGGGAGGTACAACAGGTCGATTACCTCTTCAAGGCGAGGATCCGGGATGACCGGCCGGGTCATGAGGGGTTGTTCTGCGACCAGGGAGGAGACACGATTATTACGATTTACCTGAACCCGACACCGGTATTGAGTGTGAGTGTGGCAGATACGGTTTGGTGTGACAGTACGACGGTTGACATTACGGTGGATGATGACCTGTTGGGAGTTCTTGGAGCGAAGGTATACCAGCTGACCACGACCTATAATCCACTGGGAGTCAGTGGAGTTCAGGCAACAGGAGAATACCCGGCCGGTACGGATATCAGCGATGACCTGGTAAACCTGTCGGAAGAGGTCCAACCGGTAACCTATCATTTTAAGTCAAGGATCAAAGATCCGCGAGGTACCAACCCGTCCTACTACTGTGACGGAGGCAACGACACAAGCATCACGATCTACCTGAACCCCACTCCAAAGCTGAGTGTAAGTGTTCCGGAGGAAATTTATTGTGACTCATCGACGGTAAACATCACGGTGAACGATGGCACACTGGATGTTATGGGGACGAAGGTTTACCAGCTGACCACGACATACAATGCCGGAGCAGTGGAGGGAGTACAGCCCGATGGGGAGTACCCGGCTGACCTGGATATCAGTGATGATTTGGTTAACCTGACACGGGAGGTACAACAGGTCGATTACCTCTTCAAGGCGAGGATCCGGGATGACCGGCCGGGTCATGAGGGGTTGTTCTGCGACCAGGGAGGAGACACGATTATTACGATTTACCTGAACCCGACACCGGTATTGAGTGTGAGTGTGGCGGATACGGTTTGGTGTGACAGTACGACGGTTGACATTACGGTGGATGATGACCTGTTGGGAGTTCTTGGAGCGAAGGTATACCAGCTGACCACGACCTATAATCCACTGGGAGTCAGTGGCGTTCAGGCAACAGGAGAATACCCGGCCGGCACGGATATCAGCGATGATCTGGTAAACCTGTCGGAAGAGGTCCAATCGATAACGTATCATTTTAAGTCAAGGATCAAAGATCCGCGAGGTACCAACCCGTCCTACTACTGTGACGGAGGCAACGACACAAGCATCACGATCTACCTGAACCCCACTCCAAAGCTGAGTGTAAGTGTTCCGGAGGAAATTTATTGTGACTCATCGACGGTAAACATCACGGTGAACGATGGCACACAGGATGTTATGGGGACGAAGGTTTACCAGCTGACCACGACATACAATGCCGGAGCAGTGGAGGGAGTACAGCCCAATGGGGAGTACCCGGCTGACCTGGATATCAGTGATGATCTGGTTAACCTGACACAGGAGGTACAACAGATCGATTACCTCTTCAAGGCGAGGATCCGTGATGACCGTCCGGGTCATGAGGGGTTGTTCTGCGACCAGGGAGGAGACACGATTATTACAATTTACCTGAACCCGACACCGGTATTGAGTGTGAGTGTGGCGGATACGGTTTGGTGTGACAGTACGACGGTTGACATTACGGTGGATGATGACCTGTTGGGAGTTCTTGGAGCGAAGGTATACCAGCTGACCACGACCTATAATCCACTGGGAGTCAGTGGCGTTCAGGCAACAGGAGAATACCCGGCCGGCACGGATATCAGCGATGATCTGGTAAACCTGTCGGAAGAGGTCCAATCGATAACGTATCATTTTAAGTCAAGGATCAAAGATCCGCGAGGTACCAACCCGTCCTACTACTGTGACGGAGGCAACGACACAAGCATCACGATCTACCTGAACCCCACTCCAAAGTTGAGTGTAAGTGTTCCGGAGGAAATTTATTGTGACTCATCGACGGTAAACATCACGGTGAACGATGGCACACAGGATGTAATCGGGACGAAGGTCTACCAGCTGACCACGACATACAATGCCGGAGCAGTGGAGGGAGTACAGCCCAATGGAGAGTACCCGGCTGACCTGGATATCAGTGATGATTTGGTTAACCTGACACAGGAGGTACAACAGATCGATTACCTTTTCAAGGCGAGGATCCGTGATGACCGTCCGGGTCATGAGGGGTTGTTCTGCGACCAGGGAGGAGACACGATTATTACAATTTACCTGAACCCGACACCGGTATTGAGTGTGAGTGTGGCGGATACGGTTTGGTGTGACAGTACTACGGTTGACATCACGGTGGATGATGACCTGTTGGGAGTTCTTGGAGCGAAGGTATACCAGTTGACTACGACCTATAATCCACTGGGAGTCAGTGGAGTTCAGGCAACAGGAGAATACCCTGCCGGCACGGATATCAGCGATGATCTGGTTAACCTGTCAGAAGAGGTCCAATCGATAACCTATCATTTTAAGTCAAGGATCAAAGATCCGCGAGGTACCAACCCGTCCTACTACTGTGACGGAGGCAACGACACGAGCATCACGATCTACCTGAACCCCACTCCAAAGCTGAGTGTTAGTGTTCCTGAGGAAATCTATTGTGACTCATCGACGGTAAACATCACGGTGAACGATGGTACACAGGATGTAATCGGGACGAAGGTATACCAGCTGACCACGACATACAATGCCGGAGCAGTGGAGGGTGTACAGCCCGATGGGGAGTACCCGGCAGACCTGGATATCAGTGATGATCTGGTAAACCTGACACGGGAGGTACAACAGATTGATTACCTCTTTAAGGCGAGGATACGGGATGACCGTCCGGGTCATGAGGGGTTGTTCTGCGACCAGGGTGGGGATACGATTATTACGATCTGGCTGAACCCGACACCAGATATTATCGTTGAGGTTGGTAATGACACCATTTGTAACGAGGATTTCATTTCTATAAATGTTACCAACCCGAATAGTACCATCGGAAACTGGAGGTACAGGCTTGATGTAGATTATGGGGACAGTATCGTCGGAACATTGCCCGAACTTCCTCTATATATGGATTTTGGTGAGGCAATGAATCAGATTTCCGATACGCTTGTAAACATAGGATTGAGGTATGGTACGGTTAAATACACCTTTACCCCGTACATTGAATCCACCTGGGGTGGTGATAGCTGCATGAACTGGAGGGATACCACCATCACCATTTGGGTCAATCCCACTCCGGCCATCAGGGTAGTTGCTGAAGATACAGTCATCTGTAATGGAGAAACAACAAATATTAGGATACATAATCCCAACGAGTTTGTTTTTGGCGAGTGGGTCTATGATCTTTATGTTACCCCCGACGATCCCCTGATTAGTGGATACATGGAGAATGATACTGCGTTGACGGCGACGAATATACCACAAACACTTTTCAATGACGATACCATTGTACATAAGGTTGAGTACAGGTTTGTACCCAGGAAGACCATTGAAGACAACCTGATATGTTCACAGGTTCAGGATACCACAATCGTGATCTGGGTGAATCCGACACCGGAGATCAGGGTAACGGTCCCTGATCTGGAGATTTGCAGCGGTGATACGGTGGAACTGATGGTCCGGAATCCCAATGTTTCGGTAAGGGGAAGATGGATATTTGACCTATATAAGGAAAAGACCGAAGATGGTTTACTGTTGGGAATAGATGAGGTCCCCGAAGTATTTGATGGTGATACCACCTACAGGTACATCCTGACAAATATTGGTACCGAAGCCCATCAGGTAACTTTCACGTTTGTGCCGCGTATAGATCCTGACGATGGGGGAGATTCTTGTCCGGGAATAGAGCAATCGAGGACCATAACCATTTATCCAACTCCAAGGATTCTTCCCACTATTCCGGATACACTTATTTGTGATAATCAATGGGCGATTATCACAGTTCAAAACCCAAATATTTGGTTATATAACGGTGAGTGGAGGTACAACCTTGATGTCGAGGATCCCTCGGGATTTATTATTGGCGAAAGCAATTCTCAAACGATCATTCCTGGTAATCCACCCTCAGTTCCCCCGGTTGAAGACCAGCTCGATAATGAAGACAATGGTGTTCATGAGGTAATCTACCGATTCATACCCTTTATTATTCCGGGAGACGGAGGACTTACCTGTTACGGTGTGGGTGACACAATCACTGTCTGGGTAAATCCAACACCCAGCATTGATGCAACTGTACCCGATTATGTATTCTGCAATTATACCTCCGCAAACTTTAATATCATAGATAACCTGGATAGTGTGATGGGCTATAAGATCTACAGCACTACCGTAACATTTTCTGAAGGGTCCATGGATGTATTTGATCTTTCAACCGGGCTCAGTCGAGTAAGTGGTGATTCAGTATTGAAAAGCGTAACAAATTGGATAAGTGATTCACTGGTTAATAATAACAGGGCATTCCAGAATGTATTCTATCAATTCGAACCGGCTATTTATGACAGTCGGCCGGGGAAAGAGTGGGAGCTGTTGTGTAGTGTATCAGAGCCAGATACAACGATAAGAATATATGTTAATCCGACGCCCATAATCAATATTGATCTGGAGGATCCCATTTTGTGTGATGGTGCCCTGACTCAATTTACTGTTACCAATGACCGTATAGTTAAGGAACCGGAAACTTCTTTAGTATATTACCTGGATGTGGATTATAATGCGGGCCCGGTATTTCCTGGTGGGATAACAGCTCCTGGTGATCGCCCTCCCAGTGATAATATCCAGGACTTGCTTATAAATAATTCTGATACTGTTCAGGTTCTTAGATATAGCTTCACAGCAAGAATCAGGGATAATCGTCCAGGCCATGAAGGAGATGATTGTCTTTACAATGGCACAAATGATACCATTCCTATAAGGTTGAATCCCAAGCCCAGGTTATCATTGGATTTTGCAGATGGTCAGGATACATTGTGCTTTGGGGAGGGTTTCGAAATTTCTACAGATCCTGAGGTCACTGCCACACATCCGCTCGTTTATAATCTTTCGGTCATTAATTACGACGGAGTTACAAATGTGAGCGGTCCTGGAACAAATATTGATGCAGGTGATAATCTGATTCAGGGTGATATTCAAAATGATTCATTGAATGTTGGCATTGTGCAATATGAAATATTGCCGATTATTTCCTCTGAAGGGTGTGAGGGTGATCCCTGGACAAAAGAGATTACGCTGAACCCGAATCCGGTAATGGATGCTACCAGAAGTGATTGGGCGGTTTGCTTTAAGGAGGGTTTCGAATTACCAATGAATACCAGAGTCGGGACTACTACCGGACAAATGCAGTACCAATTAAGGACAGGTAATTTTGAACCAACAAATATAGTAGGTCCTGTACCTGCCCCAAATATTAACGTGTTTGGTACGATCCAGCTTCTCCCGCAGCCCCTGGAGAATATTGGGGATTCAATTGAAGATATTACTTATTTCTTTACTCCGGTCATTTTTGATGCTCGGACAGACCTGGGAGCAGGAGCGCATTGCTTTGGTCGTCCTCTTGATTCAATCGTTGTCGAGGTTGCCCCGGAACTTAAGGAGAACGTGCTGAGAGAAGCGGTATGGGGGGGATGGCAGATTCCCTGTGATTATTTGTCTTCATTACCCATCCACTCCAATATTTCGGGTGGTTATTACAGGGATGATTACACGATTGTCTGGGATACCACATCCACCGGGGGAACGTATGAATTACTGAACCAGGGTGATTCGGTTCAGGTCGGATTGGGGGTTGGGGATTACTGGTTCCATGTGGAAGATGTAATTGGTTGCAGGGACACATCGGGCATTATCGAAGTGAGGGCTCCCGACCGCCTTGAACCATCCAGTTATACCATAGAGGAGGCAAAATGTGCGAGCACATATATTCCTGGCAGTATAGAGGTGATTATTCGGGGTGGCACGAAGGGTATTGCGGATGAATATACTTATGAATGGTGGTTTGAAGGTTATCAACCATCGGATTCCATGACTGTTAACGGACCAAGCGGAACCTACGGTCTGGTTGTCCGGGACAGCAATTTATGTCGTTTTGACACGACCTATTTTATTGGCACGGTAGATCCGATTCTTGTTCAGACTACTCCGAGTGATTATTATGGATATGAGGTCCGGTGCAATGGTTTCAGCGATGGGGAAATCCAGATCCAGGTGAATGAGGGTTTCGAACCTTACGATGTGATGTTGTATGAGTACCTGGGTAACCGTCTCTCGGATTATTTGGCTGCAAGCCCTGTGGAGACTCTGGTTAGTGTTCCTTCGGGGAGTCAGCGGACTTTTTCCGGTTTGCCAGCCAATAACTATGTCGTATTTGCCAGGGATCAGGAAGGCTGCTACAATGTGGAACCGTGGAGGTTTATTGATACCATTGCTGAACCCGATCCTATCCTTGTATGGAAGGATAATCCAAGGTACTCCGATACGGTTGATATCAGTTGTTACGGGGAGAATGACGGTGAGATACATCTTGCCGTGACAGGTGGACGTACCCATATCTATTCCAACCTGTTTGCGTGGACAGGTCCCCCTGACGCCAGCCTTGTGCAGAATGACAGCATACAGAGAGATCTTAAGCCCGGTCTTTACGGGGTGATGGTTACCGATATTGCCGGTTGTGAAGGCGACGCCTCTTTCTATTTGATTGAACCTTCACAGATCACCATGCAGTTGCAGACACCATCTTTGATCTGAACTCCTGGAATGTCTCCTGCTTTGGTTATAATGATGGTTTTATCCAGGTTACTTCACAGGGAGGTATCATGGGCCATACATATGACTGGAGCTCGGATGCCATGACGCTTCAGGATTCCACCCGGGAGGATCAGTCGGGACTGGTGGCCGGAACATATGAGTTGATGATCACAGATGACATCGGATGTACACTGGATACCTCATTCACATTAAGACAGCCCAACGCAATTGGAATTGATACCATCATACCAAAATACAGTGATTTTGCCATTGCCTGTGCCGATTCAAGCACCGGGCAAATCACGGTGATCCCCTTCGGGGGAGCCGACTCCTCCCGCAATACCTATACGTGGGTGATGCAAGGTGGTGGCCAGTTGGCAGGTAGTGATTCCGCTCTGACCGGACTTTCTGCAGGAATATATCGCTTAACGGTTACCGATATCAACGGATGTGACTCCTCCTGGACCTTTACCATGAATGAACCACTTCCGATTGTGTTTGAAAACCTGTCGGACGACAGCGCCAAATGTGCCGATACTCCAACTGGGTTACTCAGGGTGGACGTTTCAGGTGGTGTTCCCGGGTATACCTACCTGTGGAGTGGTGATGATTCGACCTATACTACCCAGGATCCTGTGGGTGTCTATGCTGGATTCTATACCCTTGTGGTTACCGACGCCAATTTCTGCGTGAAAACGGATACCATTTCCGTATATGAAGCCGATTTGTTTGATGTGGAAATGTTCGTACTCACTGATTACCACGGATCACCCATCTCCTGCGCCGGTGCTTCCGATGCTGAACTATATATAGAAAGCATCGGGGGGACTTTCCCTTACCATTATTTATGGAATACCGGTGCGACTGACCAGGGTCTTGTGGACATTCCGGCTGGGAACTATAAGGTGGTTGTACACGACGTTTATGGATGTACTGACAGTGCTGATGTGTTGATCACCGAACCGCCGCCGCTTATGTTCAATATGCAGTCCGAGGATCCGCTTTGTTACGGTGATTCCAATGGCCGGATCGAATCTGTTGATTTCAGGGGGAACGGTTGATGTACTGGACGATTACCAGGTCTGGGTGAACGGAGTATTAAGAGTGCCTTATATGGACGATCTTCCCCAGGGTATTTATAACATCAGGATAGAGGATCTGAATGAGTGTTTCAGGGAGACCAGCACAACGCTGTCTCATCCCGACCTGTTGGAGCTGACCTTTGATACGGAAGATGCCTATTGTCCCGATGCGGCAGATGGAGTGCTCCAGCTGGGAATTGACGGGGGTACCTATCCCTTCTTTGTGAGCTGGGACCGGGGATTGCCAACCAATGAGCAGTATTTCAATGATCTCCTGTGGGGTGATTACATCACAACGGTTACCGATGCAAACTTCTGCGTGACTACGGATACCGTATTTGTGGGCTATGAATATGAGACCTGCCTGGTCATACCCAACGCCTTCTCACCCAACGGGGATGGCTTCAATGACCTGTGGATCATTGAGAATATTGATTTCTACCCGCAGGTGGATATGAAGATCTTCGACCGTTGGGGCAACAGGGTATACATTACCGGGAATGCAGCTGATGAACCGTGGGACGGAACCTATAACGGACGGATATTGCCCATAGATTCCTACCACTATATTATTGATCTGAATTTTGGAGATAATCAACCCATTACGGGTAATGTAACCATCGTTCGATAAAGTAAAAAATTGAATAAAGTGAAAAGGGCCTTTACATACATGGTGATCCTCGTTCCGCTCCTGCTTGCCGGGGAGCTGAAGGCCCAGCAATTGCCGCTCTATTCACAATACCTGATGAATGGGTTTATGATCAATCCGGCCATGGCCGGGTATGATGGATATACCGCATTCAATGCCACCTACCGGCAGCAATGGCTGGGTTTCAAGGATGCTCCGAGGACCTACTCGGCCTCCTTCCAGTCCAGGTTGTTCAGGAAATCCCACAAGATTGTATCCAGCCCCATCAGCAGGGGAAATATGTTGATCCCAAGCACAAAGGGACGTGTGGGGCTGGGGGCGTATATTCTCAATGATGTAAATGCCAATGTGGGCCGGACGGGACTCTCGTTTACTTACGCTTATCACATTATCCTGGAGAATCAGCAGCTGTCGTTCGGACTGGCAGCCAAGCTGTTTCAATACCGGATCAACAGCGATAATCTTGAATTTGGTGAGGATGGTGACCCAGTGCTGAACAACGATTTTGTAAATGTGGCATACAGTCCTGATGCCGATTTCGGAGTGTTGTTTAACGGGATTGATTATTTCATCGGGTTTTCAATTAGCAACCTGTTGCAGACATCGGTTATGATCGGGTCCATCGGGACACCCGAATTTAAGACTTACCGGCATTACTGGCTGATGGGAGGATACCGGTTTAAGGTGACGCGTGATCTTGAACTGGAACCGGGGGCACTCCTGAAAACCGCCGAAACCTGGAACCCCCAGGCAGATCTCTCTCTCCGGTTATATTATCTTCAGGATTTCTGGGCGGGCCTTTCTTACAGAACCAATAACAGTATGATTGCCATGATCGGGGCCAGGGTGGATAATATCTTCTTCGGATACTCATTTGACTGGACATTCTCCGACATTGGGAATTACAATTACGGATCGCATGAAATCGTCATTTCGGTCAAGCTGGGGGACAATACGCGCATGTCCAAATCGAGGATCAGGTACTGATGAAGGTACTGCATATAGAGGACCGGTTTCATCCCGGCATGGGGTACCAGATTAACTTTTTTGCCAGGTACCACCATCCGGACCATCCTTTTTCAATTCTTACAGCCGACTCTGCCCGGTTGTGGTCGGCTTCGGGTGAGGCTACAGATTTTCGTGAGATTGACAGTGAGTTCGAACGAGCCTATGGTGTCTCGATTATCAGGTTGCCCACTGCCCTTGACCGCAGGAACAGGCAGAATCTCTGGCTGAAAGGACTGACCGGGGCCATCCGTAAAATCGACCCCGATATCCTATATGTGCATACTATAGAATCCTATAGTTCGCTCAGGGTTATCCTGAGCAGGAGAACACTTTCCAGGTATAGGGTTTTCTTCGATACACATACCTTGCTGAACCAGTTTCAGAGTGGATTGAAGTTTAAAATGCTTCTTTGGTTTTTAAGGAATGTTGCCAGCAAAAGGATTGTGCGTTACGATGCAAAGGTCTTTGCCACTGTTCCTGAAAATCGTATGATTCTTGAAAAAAAGTACGGGATTCCGGCAGACAGGATTCTCTATTCTCCCATCGGTACTGATCTAAGGCTCTTTGACTATGACCCTGTAAGGCGGTCCCGCTTAAGAGAGATAGAGCAGATTGGTCAGCAGGAGTGTGTAATGTTGTATACAGGGAAAATCAACCGGCGGAAGAATCCTCACCTGGTACTCAAAGCCCTGGAACTTATTGAAACGAAGATCAACGTACCGTTTAATATCTATTTCGTGGGGGCATCCGATCAGGCCTACTTTGAGGAGAAGATGAAGGTCGGTTTTATCAATGAAAAAATACATGTTAAGTTTGTTCCGGCAGTGCCTGTCCCGGAGCTTGCAGGATGGTATTCCATGGCCGATTTTGCTGTTTTTCCGGCTGAGAATACACTGAGTGCTCTCGATGCGCAGGCTTGTTCCTTACCGGTCATCATGCAGGAGGATATGACCAACGCTGAACGCCTGAAAAAAGGGGGTCTCACTTACGAAAAGGGTAATCTGAGGGATCTGTCGGAAAAGATCCTGTGGATGATCGGAAATCCGGATCGGCGAAAGGAAATGGGTTCAGCAGGGGCAGCGTATATAAAAGCAACCTTCGATTACCGGAAGATTGTGGAAAAGATGGAAACGGATTTGGGATTGCTGGGATAAGTGAAGTAATGAATTTATGAATGATCTAATTATCAGGGTATTAAGGGCCAGAAAGGTTTTAATCGGTAGAGACTTTTACCAGTTCAGACAGGTAAAGCGGCCCCGCATCACTTTTGGAAACCGGTTTGCTGAGTGGACTTTCTGTCCAGATAACCTGGATGAGCACTCTGTGATCTACTCTTTCGGGGTAGGTGAGGATGTTTCCTTTGATCTGAAGTTGATTGAGCGTTATCAGTTAGATGTACATGCCTTTGATCCATCGCCGCGTTCCATTAAGTGGGTGGCAGGGCAAAATCTCACTGAGAAATTTCATTTTCATCCATATGGACTGGCCTCCGGGGATGGAACGGTAACATTCCGCGAACCGTCGGAAGCAAACATTCACTCCTTACAAATCAGTGACCTGGCATACACAGGGGATGCAGGATCGAAAACTCTCGTGCTGCCTGTTCATCGTGCAAGCACTATTGTTCAAATGCTGGGACACAAAACTATCGATATCCTCAAGATGGATATAGAGGGTGCCGAGTATGAGGTGATCGAGGATATCCTCCACTCGGCTGTGCCCGTCTCCCAGCTGTTGATCGAATTTCACCACAGGTTTGCAAATATTGGTACAGGTAAGACCCGCAAGGCCATTTCACAACTTAACGAGGCTGGCTACAGGATATTTAATGTGTCTGCCTCCGGTGAGGAGATTTCATTCATTAAGGTTGATTCATAGATGAAAATCCTTCTCATAGCCAAACATCCAACCACCGGCGGGGCAGCGATTGCATCCTCCAGGTTGCTGGAGGCATTACGCGAAAAGAAGGTGGATGTGAGCATGCTCGTACAGGAGGGTGGCAATGAAGAGAAGGGAATTCAAGCCACTACCCATGGAATTTTGAAACGGTGGGTTAACCTGTATCGATTTATCCTGGAGCGTCTGTTCTTTTTCAGGCAGGAAAGTTCCCCGGGTATCCGTTTCCTTTTTTCCCTGGCAAATACAGGGGAGAGCATCAGCCGTAATCCCCTTGTAATGGAGGCAGATGTGATTCACCTTCACTGGATCAATGCGGGATTTCTTTCCCTTAAAACACTGGGGGAGCTGCTCCATTCGGGGAAACCGGTGGTATGGACCTTTCATGATATGTGGCCCTTTACAGGGGGATGTCATTATGCCCTCGACTGCAGGGAATACACACGGGAGTGCGGAGAGTGTCCCTACCTTAAAAAACCACGGAAGGGAGATCTTTCCCACCGCATCTGGAAAAAGAAGGAGAATCTTTTTAGGGATAGTATGGTACATGTAATCACACCCAGCAGCTGGCTTCAGGAGTGTGTGAAGGCCAGTTCACTGCTTCATCACTGGCCGGTAACCACCATTCATAACCCGGTAAATCCAGGGATTTTCAAGCCTGCCGAGCGGGCGGAGGCTTGTCGCAACCTGGGGCTTGACCCTTCGAAGAGATATATCCTGTTTGGAGCTGCCACCATGAAAAATGTACTGAAGGGATTCAACTATTTCCTTGAAGCCATCAGGGTGATTTCCGGTGAGGCAGGAATTGAAAACGATGTGGAGATTTTGCTTTTTGGAAAGACCAGGGATGATGTGGTTCAGTCTTTCCCGCTTAAAGCGAGAAATATTGCCTTTGTTCATTCAACCCGGACCATGGTTGAACTTTACAGTGCGGCTCATCTTTTTGTGATCCCCTCCCTGCAGGACAACCTCCCTAATACCATCATCGAATCAATGTTATGCGGAACGCCGGTAGTGGGATTTAATACGGGTGGAATTCCCGGTATGATCGAACACCGGGTAAATGGTTATCTGGCGGAGTATAAGTCATCCGGCGACCTGGCTGCAGGGATAAACTGGGTATTGTCATCTGACTCTTATGCTCAACTCAGGGCCGGTACACGCGATCTGGCACTGAAGCGCTTTTCCATTGAACGTTCGGTGGAGATGCATATGGATCTGTACAGGAAGATTTTAAATAAAGACCCACAATCGGAATGAGCGCTCCAAAGGTATCGGTCATCACCATTGTATTCAATGGAGAGCATCACATTGGAAGCACCGTTGAAAGTGTGACAAGCCAGACCTATGAGCCTGTTGAATACATCATCATCGACGGGAATTCGACCGATAAAACCCTGGAGATAATCGCCGGCTACAAGGGAGTGGATCTTTTGGTGAGTGAGTCCGACAGTGGTTTGTATGATGCCATGAATAAGGGGTTAAGGCTGGCAACCGGTGATTATGTATGGTTTCTGAATTCGGGCGACCAGATCTATAGTAATGATACGGTGGAGAGGATGATGGAAGGATTAACGGGGATGCCTGACATCATATACGGGGGCACCATGATTATCGATGATAAGCAGAATGAGATAGGCGACCGGCGGTTGAAACCGCCCGTAAAACTTACCTGGAAATCCTTCCGGCAGGGTATGGTGGTGTGTCATCAGTCGATCATCGTGAAACGGGACCTTGCCCCGGAGTATAACCTGGAATACAGGTTGTCGGCCGATATAGACTGGGCCATCCGGGCTACGAAAAGTGCCGTTCAAATCCACAATTCGAAGCTGATCCTTTCAAGATTCCTGGAAGGGGGGCTGACCAGGCAAAACCTCAGGGCCGGACTTAAGGAGAGGTTCCGGATCATGACCAGGTATTATGGATTTATTCCGACGGTCCTGAGACATTTCCTGTTCGGGATCAGGCTGACCAATTTCTATCTGAAACATAAAAGGTTTTAGCCCTGGTTCACGCTCATCACCTCCATCAGTGCGTGTCCATCAGCGCACAGATGGCACTGCCGGTGAGCCCGTCCAGTCCCTTCTCCCTGCACAGATCGAGGATTCCTGTGTAATGTTGTGTGATTCCAGCAATCTCCCTTTCATCAAAAAAGTGGTTATGCCATAGCAATGAAAACACTCCGTTAAATTTGCATATCTCCTCCACCAATGTTTCTATGGAGGCCCGGCTGCCGGCAAGGTCAAGTTTGCGGTAATAGAAGTGGGTCCCCTCCATCACAGTCAGCGGAACCTCCCAAAGATCCATTGTACGGTTGTTCCCGAAATCATATAACCTGTATGGCCAGCAGTAGGAGCGGCGGAAACCGTCGTGTTCTGCGAATCCGAGTGAGGCATCATATTTAAGCCCTGCCTTCTCCTGGATTTGCCCGGTTGTGCCGGGAGTGAACTTCAGGTAGTGCTGCCTGATGCCCTCCACCGGCATGGGAGATGCCCGCCGGAGATTCCCAACCGTACGGTCCATGGAGTCCTTGTCAAGGGCCGATCTGAGGGTACCGTGAATTCCCACCTCATGTCCGCGGTCCGAGAGTTCATGAAAAAGCTTTACGAACCTCTTTTCATGAAACCTGTAGCGGGAGTTTTCATTCCTTCCACCCTCCTTTTCCAGGAAAAAATAGGTCCCCCTGAATTGGCGATCTTCCTCCCATTTCATAAGGGTTTCGAAGGTCCAGAAAGGATCTTTCCCGGAGAATGGATTCAGAAAATGGAAAAGGGAAACAGATGCATCCTTGAAGATTTCTTTCCGGCTCAGGTAAGATTCTGCAAGTCCAAATAGCTGTTTGAACCTGAACCCGGTTTCAAAAAAACCATACCCGCAGGTCCTGTCGATATCGTGACTGACCATAAGTACAGGCCTCTTTAATGCCGGATTTGGCTGAAAGGGAATGCTGTTTATCCTTGCAAATTCCTCAATCCCTTCAAGGATGATCCTGAAATAGTAATTGACAACCGGCTTTTGAATGATTCCCAGCTTAAATTGCAGGGACTCTTTGTAAGGGAACCTCCCATATTGGTCCAGGGCCCCATTTTTGACTTCCTCGAATCCAGACAAAAGGTGAAAGGCAGATTTTAGAAGGTCATGGTGAAAGATCAGATGATTCCCCTGAAATGAGTAGAACAGGTCTTTATTTTCCGATACAGGGTAGAGCACAGGAAGATCTTCGATATATATAACTTGTTCCAGCTCCAGGCAACTGTCAGATGAAGGAAAGAAGATGCCCGGGGTGACAATATCTCCTGGCTTCAGACCGTACTTAATGCGTGAAAGAAGCCCTTCACCCATGATTGCATGGTGTCCCAGATGCTCAAGAAGGTATCCAATTTGTCTTTCGTTAAGATGACCTTTCACCAGAATAGTTAACTTGCCGTAGAAAATTATTATGAAATAAAGATAGTCAGAGTGGGCATAATTGGAAAACAAACTTTAAAAGCAAGTATTTTTTCTTATCTGGGTGTTGCCCTGGGGTTTATCACGGTCGGCCTCTTATGGCCCAGGTTGCTGGAACCCGAGCAGATTGGGCTGATTAACTTTTTAATTGCAATTTCCGCCCTTCTTGCCCACTTCGGGAGCCTGGGAATCAATAGTGTAAGTATCAGATTATTTCCAAGTTTCCGAAATGCCGATGCAAAACACAATGGATTCCTGTTTCTGGCGCTTCTCTATTTAGGTCTTGGGAGTGTTCTTATTTTGCTGTATTATCTCATTTTTCGGGAGCGAATCATCTCAAACAACCTGGAGAAATCGGCACTGGTGGCCCAGTATGCTTATTTCATTGTACCATTTACCCTAGCCACATTGCTTTTCAATCTATTCGACAGCCTTCACAAAGTACTGTACAACGCTGTAATAGGTATCATTCTTAAGGATTTTGTTTTCCGGGTTTTAAACCTGATCCTCATCCTGGTTTATGCCTGGGTATCTTTCCGGTTTCAGCTTTTCCTGAATATCTACTTCCTGATATTCTCCGTGCCATCCCTGGTAATTGTTCTTGCGCTTTTCAGAACCCGACAGTTCGATCTCGCTCCCAGGACCTCCTTTCTGACCAGAGACCTGAAAAGAGCAATGGCCGATGTAAGTTTGTTCGGTCTGATGGGTGGAATGGGGACTATCGCCATTTCCAATATTGATAAGATCATGGTCAATCATTTCATTGATCTTAAGGCTACCGGTATCTATACCATTGCTTTCCTGTTTGGAACAATTATTACAATTCCCTCCAAACCCTTAGGCAAGATTGCCACTACCGTTGTAGCCGAATCGTGGAAAAAGGACGATCTGGAAACCATCCGGACGATTTACTCCAAAAGCTGCCTGAATCAGTTTATTTTTGCAGGTCTAATATTCCTTTTGGTATGGTTGAATATAGACCTTGTTTTTCAAATTCTTCCTCAGGAGTATGCCTCGGGCAAGTACGTGATTCTGTTTGTTTCTCTGGCAGGATTAGTGGAAATGGCTACCGGGTTAAACGGAATGATTATCTCTGCCTCGAAACTTTACAGATATCAGTCGGTTTTTATTTTTTTCCTGATGATTCTGGTGGTATTAACAAACTGGATCTTTATTCCACGCTATGGCATTACCGGGGCCGCCATAGCTTCCCTGATATCTACAATTGTTTACAACCTGGTCCGGGCCGGATTTTTGTATACGAAGTTCAGGTTGCAGCCCTTCAATTACCGGTTTCTCATCATCGGGGGGGCTTTAATCATAAGTCTGATTGCGGGTCACCTGTTGCAGGAACTCAATGGCTGGGTTCTTAAAACTGTCCTGATCTGCCTTGCTATACTGGTCTTATATGTGGCTCCCATCTGGCTGTTAAAGCTTTCAGCTGACATCAACGAGATGGTCCGCAATAGTATTGAAACTTCGAGGAAGTTTTTCCGAAGAAGTTAACCGGTATTCAGTGTTACTGTTAATCAACCGGCTATTTTAATTTGCCTTTATACCTGATGTAGGTTCTGAAAAGGGGAGTCATGATTTTCCCTGCCTTCCCTTTTGAAAACTCCCAGGAATACCGGCAATTGAAGCATTTTGGATCGTCACACAGGAAAAAGTCCGGATGTGCCCTCAGGGTTTCCAGTTCGATATCCAGTGTCTTTTTCATATCAGAAAGGGTCGATTCGGCCTCACCTACCAAACCTTCATTGATAAAGGCTTGGTTTTCCTTATATAAGGGGACAAAATTGCTGAATCCTTTATCGCATCCGCCTGCCCAGTTTCTGACAAACAATTTAATTTCTCCATTGGGCATTTTGTAATGAATCCCCTCTTTGGGAATGATTTGCCTGAGTTGTAACATGCCAATGGCCACATGAGTGGTTCCCACTCCCACCACTTTCCCATCGGCTCCGATCTTAAGGTTCTTTCCTCCGGTTTCGGCAAGTACTTTCAGTGGGTTGTAAGCGTAGCTATCCGGGGTGTGGCTATTCATAAGCTCTTCTGCCCTGGCCCCGACTGCTGAAAATCGATGGAGGGGATGACTGCTCCTGATGGCACCCGGATATTTAATCATGGCATTCGCAATGGCTCCGGCATATGAAGGTGAGTCAGATTCACTCAGGACTCTCTTTTTTCTCAGATCGGAAAGGTGGTGCGCACTGACAAAAGATTCGGCAACCAGGGTGCCTTCCTCTCCCACAACTTCCTTTAGAGCATCAATTACCGTGACGGGGCCCCCTTCCACATGTCCGATCGACTTCAGGGAGATCTTCAGGTTGAGCGCATCACCTTTTTTAACCCCGAGTTTTTTCAGGTCGCTGACCAATTTGTCTTTGCTGATTGAATCTGCCATTGTATTAAATTCTATCTTCGTAAAACGAATCTACAAAAGTACCTAATTATCCCAACTTAAGAAACCAGGCGGAGGTATGGAACCAGCAAAAATGGGTAATTATTTAGAGGATTTTACAAAAGGACAGATTGTCGAACACCAGTTGTCGAAGACTCTCACGGAAAGTGACAACAATCTGTTTTGCCTGATCACAATGAACCATCATCCCCTGCACCTTAACCGGGAATATGCTGAGCACAGCGAGCACCGGCAGGTGGTGGTCGTCGGGACCCTGGTTTTCAGCCTGGTAGTAGGAATGACTGTACCCGATATCAGCGGGAAGGCCATTGCCAATTTGAATTACGAGGAAATCCTGCACCTTGCTCCGGTATTCATTGGTGATACTTTGTATGCCAGGACAAAGATTCTTGATATCACTCCTTCCAGGTCGAAGGCAGACAGGGGGGTGATTTATGTGGAGACCATAGCTTGCAACCAGAACCGGGTTGATGTACTGAAATTCCGGCGCAAAGTTCTGATTAAAAGAAGACCATGATGAAGGAATATTTATTACGCAGCCTGTTGTTTGTGCCTGGTCACAATGAAAGGTTGATGGAGAGTGCCTCCAGATCAAATGCAGATGTTTTGCTGTTGGATCTCGAGGATTCGGTACAGCCCAAAAAAAATAAAATAGCTGCCCGGGACATGATCGTTTCGTACGTAACGAAGGAACGGTTCAATCACTTTCATGTATTTCCCAGGATCAATGACAGGGAAAGCGGTGAATTGCTTAAGGACTTGCTGGCCCTCACCATCCCGGGTATCGACGGATTCATGTACCCTAAGGCCACCAAGGGGGATGATATTTATTTCATTGACAAACTTCTGGAAACCATAGAATATGAAAAGGGCTTTAAAATAGGGACCTTCAAGCTGATTCCCCTGATAGAGACCACGGGAGCAGTGCTGAATGCCCAGGATATTTGCAGTGTTTCCTCAAGGGTAATCGCCATTGCCTTTGGATGTGAGGATTTTGTTTCGGATCTCAGGGGAGTTCATGATCCTGAGGGATTATCCATTCTGAATCCGAGAGCCCTGATCGCTATGGCAGCCCGGAACCAT
>CAVVFB010000008.1:0-11244 GCA_963747365.1 uncultured Bacteroidota bacterium
ATTGCAATGATTTCTGTCTACCTGCTGGCCGATTAAATTCGCAAGTAAATATCATTTATTGTGCCCTATTAATCTTTCAAATGATTGTTGTATAAATATTTTGCAAAATGAAATCCAGGTCAAAAATATATTTGCTTTTAGTGGTCACTCTTTTTTCGTTTGATTCCACTGATGGCCAGTCTTCAAAAAAAGCCAATATTGCCCTGATCCAGGCCACGGGACTGCCCATCCAGGACCCTTTTATGGGTACTTATGATCCAGCGATGGTCAGGCCCCAGATGGAGGCACACCTTGATAAATTACTGGGTCTGTTTGAAAAGGCCGGAGAGATGGGCGCAGACCTTGTTTGCGGTCCGGAAGATATGCAGCACATCGGGGCCTACGGTCTGCACATCGATAAAATGGATCCGGAAACCGGAAAAATTTTGTTTGATGCACTGGCTGTAGAGATTCCCGGGCCTTTGACAGACCGGATCTCGGAAATTGCAAAACGTTACCAAATGTATATCATCGCACCTCTGTATGAGTTATCAGGTGATAAAATTTATAATACTGCCGTGGTGATGGACCGCGGGGGAAATATCATGGGACTGCACCGTAAAACATTGCTGCCTGTGATGGAGACCTGGCTGGTATCCACCGGGGATGAATACGAAGTCTTTGAAACTGATTTTGCAAAGATTGCCATCGCTACCTGCTGGGAACTCTGGTATCCTGAGATTTCAATCATCTATGCCTTAAAAGGGGCAGATATCATATTTAATCCGACAATGGCCAAAGATAACCTCCCCGGTCAGAGCCTTGAAACCGCACACACGTTTATTACCAGGGCCAGGGACAATTCGGTTTATATTGCCCCGGTGGTACTGGGAGAAGACGGAAACGGTATTCTGGACTTTGATGGAAATGTGATTGCCGAATCTGTGGGAGCTGAGGATGTGGTGATTATGGCTGAGATTGACTTTTCAAGGGAAAAAATTAACTCCAGCAAATGGTGGGAAACCATTAACGGGACCAACCAGGCAAGGGCCATCTATTACAAATCAAGGCGACCGGAGACGTACCATTTGATCACCGATCCCAATCCCCCGGTTCTTGAAAAATATAAAGAGACAGATCTTACCACGGGTGACCGGGAAAGACAGTTAAAGGCGGTCAGAGAAGTGGACTACGGTCCGGGGAAGAAATAGAAGTTTATCAAGCGAACATGTCACTTATCAAATCGGTCACCCTTTCGCTGCTTTTATTCCTGAGTTTTCAAAATTCAAAAGCGGATGTAAGGCTCCATGCATTGTTTTCAGACCATATGGTTCTGCAGCAGGAGATGGTCGTACCCATCTGGGGAAAGGCAGATCCTGGTGAAAAAGTGACCGTTAAAATCAGTGCATTTACCGTTGAGACAACCGCCGGTTCTGAAGGGAAATGGATGGTGAGGATTGGCCCCCTGGAGGCAGGTGGTCCATTTGATATGTTCATTTACGGGAAGGATACCGTTCACATCGGGAATATACTTGTGGGCGAGGTCTGGGTATGTTCAGGACAATCGAATATGGCCATGGAGGTCCGAAACTGTCTGAATGCAGACCAGGAAATCGCTTCTGCAAATTATCCCGCAATCCGCCATTTCCAGGTAAAAAGGACCAAAGCATCCGAGGCCAGGGAAGATCTGGTTACGGAGGTAAATGGCAACACTTCCTGGCTGAATTCCTGGGAGATCTGCGATCCCTCTACAGTGGGACATTTCAGTGGCACCGCATACTTTTTTGCCCTTAACCTTTACAAGGAGAAACATATTCCGGTAGGGATCATCCATGCTTCATGGGGCGGCACCACGGCCGAAGCCTGGACACCCATGGATACCCTTGAAACCGACCCTGCATTCAGAGAGATACTGAGAGACTGGCCGGCCTATAATGAGGATGAGGAGTGGCTGAACCAGGAATATGAAAAATTTGTCCGGGAAGTTGAAAAAGCCAGGCTGGAGGGGCAGGAGGAACCTTTATATTTCAATCAGCCCTCTGTACTTTTCAATGGGATCATAGCCCCTGTCATTCCATTTGGGATCCGGGGCGTATTATGGTACCAGGGCGAATCAAATGCCTATCGTGCCTACCAGTACAGGGATTTGTTCCCTGCATTGATCAGCCAGTGGCGGAAGAAATGGGCACAGGGAGATTTCCCTTTCCTTTTTGTGCAGCTGGCAAATTATCAATTTGAACCCCAGGTATTTCCCGAACTCAGGGAGGCACAGACCATGACCCTGAGCATCCCTCAAACTGCCATGGCCGTCACTATCGATATCGGAGATTCAACGGATATTCATCCAAAAAATAAGCAGGAAGTGGGCAGGCGGCTTTTCCTCGCTGCTCAAAGAGTGGCCTATGGAGAAGATCCGGATGATTCGGGTCCTTTATTCAAGAAGATGTTTGTTGAGGAGAACTTATGCTGGCTGCTGTTTAACAATGCAGGCGATGGTCTTACGGCGAAAGGAAACGGAGCTTTGCACGGCTTTACAATTTCGGGCAGTGATGGCATTTTCGTGGAAGCACAGGCCACCATTGACGGAGACCAGGTCATCGTCCGGAACAAAAATACAGATCATCCGGTGGCAGTCCGCTATGCATGGGCCAATCAACCCACAGGAGCCAACCTTTACAATCTCTCCGGTGCGATGCCCAACCTCCCGGCTTCGCCATTTCGCACAGATCAATGGCCGGGTATCACCTCCGCAAGGGTATTTGTTCCCACGATGCCCTCCACAGAGGTTACCGGGGAAAACCCGGTATTTTCAGCGGACCTGGCCCTTCGCGATCAGTTGGAAAGCCTGGAGCTCTATTCATCCGCCAGAGAGATCCTGAATGGCATAAAATGGACCTACCGGAAGCAATACAAGGGAAATCCATTTATATCTCAGGACCATTGGCCCTTTGCAATCCTCAACTATGGCGGGAAAAGATATTCGGGATATCAGATCAATTATGACCTGTATAAGGACGACTTTATCCTGCTGTATACCGATCACGAGAACAAGAAATACATTGTTCTGTCCAAAGATTACCTCGAATCATTTTCGTTCACCGATTCGGTCAACCGGGAACACCATTACGAGTATTTCCGGATTCCCGGGACAGAGGGTAAAGAAATCTATGAGAAAGTCTATGACGGTAAAACGACCTTTGTGATCCGGCCGGTGTGTACGATCATTGAAGATCCTTCAGGAAGTTTCGGCGGAGCATACAGCCGGAGTTATGAGTATTTCATCCGGACGGGGGACCGGTATGAGCGATTTAATTCTAAAAAATCGCTCCTGGGTTTACTGGACAGTCATACCAGGGAGATGAAAAAATTTATACGGGAAAACAGTTTGAAAGTAAATACAATGGCTCCTGAAAATATTGTCCGGGTTCTGAGATATTTTGATGAAATAGATGTGTCCGAAAATTAAACAATGAAATTCAGATCCCTTCTGGTTCCGTTTTTATGGTTGATGGCCTTCACCCTGTGGGCGCAGCAGCAGGATGTACTGATCAGTGAAAGTTTTCACGATGCACCTCTCATCACGGTTATTGAAACACTTGAAAGGAATTATCCATTGCAATTCTTCTTCGATCAAAATACGCCGGAGGGAAAGGTGATCGATGCGGATTTTCAGGAAATGCCCCTTACCTTCTGCCTGGAAACGATCCTTAACGGGGAGGGACTTGGCTTTTATATCTCACCTCAGAACCAGGTTTCCATCTTTACTGGAGCACCGTTAAAAGACCTGTTTCCGGAGGAGCTGCAGGTTGAAGTGATTCATATGAAAAGCGTTCCTGATGAAAAAATTTCGAGAGATAACCTGAAACGCCTCGGTTACCAGATGGTAAACATCGGCACACCGGGTCGCAATACCTCCGGTTTTGCCACTGTTTCGGGAACATTGACAAATTTCGAGACCGGACAACCGGTGGCAGGAGCAAATATATATGTTGCAGATACCCGGAAAGGAGTGATCAGCAGCAATAGCGGATATTATGAGATTCAATTGCCCCTGGGGAACCAGACCCTTAGCTTTAGCAGTCTTGATATGCATGCTGCCAACCGGATCATCAATCTATACTCCGATGGCAGACTGGATGTGGTGCTGGAAACAAAGTACAACCTGCTGGAGGATGTAGTGGTCATCGGGCGCGGGCAAGGAAACCTGGGTCAGGTTCATCTGGGAGTTGAAGAGATCAATATATCATTGCTGAAATCGGCCCCTGCATTTTTTGGTGAACCCGATGTGATCAAAAGCCTGTTAAATCTTCCGGGAGTTCAATCCGTTGGAGAAGGTACAGCAGGGTATAATGTACGGGGAGGAAAAACAGATCAGAACCTGATCCTGATGGATCAGGCCCCCATCTATTACCCGTCTCATTTTTTCGGAAATTTCTCGGCAATAAATAACGATATCATCAGCAATGCAACGCTTTACAAAGGGAGCATACCCGTCCGGTACGGAGGCAGAATCTCTTCTGTCCTGGATATAATCACAAAGGATGGGGATCCGGAAAAGTTTTCCGGTTCAGGGGGGATCAGTCCGGTTTCAACCCATTTCAAGGTGGACGGACCCTTTTTTACGAATAACTCCTCTTTCCTTGTCAGTTTCAGGACGACCTATTCAAACTGGCTGCTCGATTTCATCGACGTTCCGAGTCTTTATAACAGCGAGGTTAGTTTTTATGATGCCCAGGCCAAGTTAAACCTTCCACTGAATGAAAAAAACAGGCTGCTGGTCAATTTTTACAAGAGTAATGATCAATTCCAGCTGAATAGTGATTCGACCTATGCCTATGACAACCAGATCATTTCCGTCTCCTGGAAACACCAGATCGTTCAGAAAATGAATTCCGAACTATCCTTAATTTCCAGCAATTTTCGCTATAGTATATCAGATGAAAGCGATATAAACCTGGCTTCCCGCCTGACGCATCGTCTCAATCATACCGGTCTGAAAGCTAACCTGGAGTACTTTACCCGTCATGGATTAAAGATTGAATTTGGCGGAGATGCAATACTTTATACCGTGAACCCCGGAGAGAGGGAAGCCGGTGAATTCTCAAATGTAATTCCCATCGATTCTGAAAATGAGCGGGCGGTTGAATTCGGGATTTATGCCGGGAATGAATTCTTTCTGACCGATCGTCTGAAAATTGAAGCCGGCCTGAGGCTTTCCGGATTGTTTTCGCTGAGTGACGGGAAAAGTTATCAGTATGCACCCGGGTTACCCCTGAACGTTGATCATATCGTCGATACGGTAATGACCGGCAAAAACAGCCTGGAGAAATTTTACATCCAGCCCGAGTACAGGTTATCCGGCAATTATACGGTGAACAAGTTCAGTTCAGTAAAACTCAGTTATAATAAGACGGTACAATACATTCACATGCTTACAAATACCACGGCTATTTCACCAACCGATACATGGAAACTCAGTGATGTATACCTGGCTCCCCAAACCGGGCACCAGGTATCTGCCGGTTATTTCCGGAACTTCATGAATCATTCGTTTCAGACTTCGGTGGAGCTGTTTTACAAGAAGATCCATCATATGAAGGAGTATAAGGCAGGAGCCAACCTGATTCTGAATGACCATATTGAAACAGAAATTATCGATGGGGAGGGGAAATCCTACGGGGCCGAGTTTTCGATAAAAAAACCGGGAGGAAGGATCAACGGGCACATCGATTATACCTGGTCCCGGACCCTGATTAAATCAGTAACCGATTTTCCGGAAGAGTTGATAAACGACGGGGAGTATTTCCCTGCCAACTATGATAAGCCGCACAACCTTACCGTTTTGGCAAATCTGAAAGCCTCCAGAAGGTTCATATTTTCAACCATCCTGAATTATTCCACCGGTCGGCCCATTACCTACCCGGTGGCAAAATATCAACTCGGTGACCAGGTGATCCTTTATTATTCAAAGTACAACCAGTACCGGATTCCGGATTACTTCCGGATCGATATGTCGCTGACAATCGATGGCAATTTGAAAAAGAAAAAACTGTTTCACAGTACATTCGTTTTTTCCATTTATAACCTTACGGCAAGAAAGAATGCCTATTCTGTATATTTCAGAAGTGAAGGCGGGAATTTCGAAGCTTATCAACTATCCATTTTTGGAACAATGATTCCTACTGTTAGTTATAATTTCAGATTTTAAGAAGGAGATGAGGATGACCAAAAACATCGGTTTGATTGCCGGCTTCCTGATTCTTCTGCTTTACGGGTGTGTCGATCCGTTTGACCCGGTCCTTGATGAATCGGATACCGAGGATTTACTGGTGGTTGAAGGATTGATTACAAATCAAACCGGAGCTTTTGGAATCCGGCTTACCTCCAGTGCCCCGGTCTATAATACCGACCCGAATATTGTGAACGAATACCGCCCGGTGTCGGGAGCAGTGGTTCAGATTTCGGATGACAAGGGAAACAACTACCTGCTTTTTGAAAATGAGGCGGGTTGGTATGAGACTGAAGAGAAGGAGTTGTACGGAACTCCGGGTTATTCCTATACTTTGTCAGTTACGACCCAGGATGGAATCCAGTATGAATCATCCCCTGTTTTGATGCAGGAAGGGGTGGAAGTAGAGCAGGTATACTTCGAGGAGTTCTCTAAAACCTATTTTGACCAGGACACACCCTATACCGAACACTGGATCAACATCATGCTGGATGCCCGCGCTCCGGGGGAGGAGGTCACATACTTCAAATGGGAATTTGAGGAGACCTGGGAGTTTGAGATGCCGGGTTACATTCGTGTCGACCACGGAACCGATGCATTCTCACCGCCTCCGACAATTGAAACGGTGGAGATAGAATCCATAAAGAAACATTGCTGGGTTTCAGGTTCCTCCCAATCCATCCTTGTTAAATCGACAATCGATAGTCCCTCCAATGAAATCAGGAACTTTGTGATCCAATCCATAGGTCCGCCCGATGACAGGCTTAATATTAAATACAGCATCCTTTTAAAACAATATGTCATTGCCAGGGACCTGTACGATTTCTTCCGGATGGTGCGCGAATCCAATGAAGAAACGGGAGGGATTTATGAAAAGACCCCTGCCAGGATCCCGGGTAATATAAAATGCTGCGACGGATCCAGGCCGGCGCTTGGATATTTTATGGCATCTGCTGTACATACAAAAAGAATATTTATTGAAGCCGCCCAGCATAGTGTTTCGAAAGGTACCGCCTATGCAGGTTGTGGCTGGACCACCGATATACCCAGGTATCTGCCCGTATTTTTATATGGAACATACAACCGCGGAGGGACCGATGTGTGGTCCACCAATAATTATTGTACCGACTGTCGGATCCGTGGAACTTCGGAGCAACCTGTTTTTTGGGAGTAGTTAACGAAGCAGAGCTGATATGAATAGAGTTATAAACCTTCTGATAACCGTCCTGTTTTGCCACTCCCTTTACGGGCAGAAAGCTGCCGGTCCATCCCCTGTGGAGTATCCCCGGGAAATGATGAAGGTGCATCTTTCACAAACCTGCCTGTTCCCCGGTGAAGTTCTGGCCTTTAAAATTTATTGCACAAATCCCTTCTTTCCTGAACTGGAGCTGAGCCGGATGGCTTTTATTGAGCTGGTCAGTGACCTGAATGTTCCGGTCCTGAGAAAAAAAATACTGCTTGAACAGGGGAGAGGCAAAGGGGAATTTGTATTGCCGGAGGATCTTGGTTCCGGAATCTACTTTGTCCTGACCTATACCAACTGGCTGAAAAATTTTGGAGAAGAATCATTTGACCGGAAGCGTATCGTAATCATTCACCCGGACCGGGGAGTGGCACCGGGTTCTGACACCTGCAATTCCATACAAAATGACCTTTCCGGACCGGGAACCACAGATCATTCACCTTCGGGAATATTGCTCTCCACGGATAAAGGAAGATACGCCACACGGGAAGAGGTTTCCCTGCAGGTAAAACTGAACCCGGAAGAGGGAACGCAAGGGGGCGGATCTTTTTCAGTTTCGGTATGTTACACCGAACCCGGTCTATGCCGCGGACAGCCTGAAGAATCTCCGTCCGGAAAGAAAATGAAGGCAGAGGAGATCCTGTACCTCCCGGACTACAGCGGAATCAGGCTTACAGGAAAGCTGGAAGATGTTTCCGGAATGGCACGAACCCACGAAAGGGTGATCCTGTCTGAACCGGGCCCCGGAACGAAAGTGAACAGTACCCTTTCAGACGGTGAAGGAACTTTTCATTTTCTGATCACCCCGCAGGAGGGGGAAAAGGAACTTGTATTCACATTGCCGGCTGCCGATGCCATCCTTAAGCTGGAAGAGCCCTACTGGAACGGATTCAGATCCCCTCCCGGACCACAGGCGCTTTGTCTGGATGAGAATACCCTCTCTTTCCTGAGAGAAAAGTATTTCCATTTCCAGTTACAGCAGAAATTCAACCGGCCGGGTTTCCTGCGAAGCGGCGAATTGGAACCGGGCCCGCCAGACAGCAGCAGTTTCTATACTTCAACCAGTCGCCTGCTTCGAATGGACGACTATATATTACTGGATTCACTGGCTGAGTATTTCTATGAGCTGGTGCCCTCAGTAAAGTTTATACAGGGCAGGGGTAAAGTGGATATCAGGGTTACCGACCCGGTAAGCGGGTTCCCTTATGAGGAGAAACCCGGGGTATTTTTGGATGGAGTTCTCTATTCGGATTATGGCGAAATCGCACATATCCCGGTTCGGGAGATTGAAAAAATAGTCATTATTCCCGAAGTCTATTATTATGGTGATTTTAGCTTTGGAGGTATTGTGGATCTGCATACTTTCGCCTCCGATTTTAATGCAGTACAACTGCTTCCCGGGATGGTCAGGGTGATCTGGCCCATGGCTTCAAAACCTGGATGGAAATTTAATAACCCGGACTCCTCCCTTTCCACAACCCCGAACAGGATCCCCGATTTCAGGCATTTGATCTTGTGGGAGCCCGATTTTAAAATCGGACCATCGGGCGAAAATTCGATTCAATTTTATACCGGGGATCTGACGGGTGATTTTACCATCAGGGTAACCGGGATATCCCCTGAAGGCAGACTGTTCCAGTCGGAAACCAGAATAACAGTGGACCGGTAATATTCAGGTTATGAAAGAGATTATTCATATTCCGTTCAATAATGAAATGTTATATAACATTATCGTAATAATATGAAATAATATCTGTTATTATAAAAAGAAAGCGAAAATATATAATTATATTTGTTTGAATAGTAAAACCGTGTAGCGTATGGAATATTTGGGTATTGAAAGGGCTGAACTTGAGGAATTGGGAGGTTTCCATACAGCTAAAGAGATCGTTAGTCAGCCTGATATGTGGCTGGAAACCTATAAAAGGGTCAGGAAGGAAAAAGATCAGCTATTGAAATTCCTGGAGAAAGCACTCGGGGAGGAAAACGCCTGTGTCATTTTAACCGGGGCCGGGTCATCGGCTTTTATAGGGGAGGCATTGGAGGGGTATTATCAAAGGAAGTTGCAGGTATGCACCAGGAGCATCGCCACGACCGATATCATCACCCATCCCGAAGATTATTTCATTCGTTCGAAGCCAACCCTGCTCATCTCTTTTGCAAGATCGGGCGATAGTCCCGAGAGCCTGGCAACGGTGAAACTTGCAAATTCCCATTGCGATCATATTCATCAACTGATCATCACCTGTAATAAAGATGGAGTTTTAGCCCGGAAGTGTCCCGGCGAAAACACCTATGTGTTTCTTTTGCCTGAAGAGACCAATGATATTTCGCTGGCCATGACAAGTTCATTTTCATCCATGTTGCTTACCGGGTTGATGATGCTGCATCTGCGGGAAATTGAAACTTTGTTACCGGTCATCGAGAATATATGCAAGTGCGGAAACTACATTATCCATGAAAATCTTTCAAAACTTAAAGCAATTTCTGCTTTGAATTTTAAGAGGGCGGTTTTTCTGGGTTCGGGGCCCTTATTCGGGATTGCCCACGAATCACATCTGAAGGTCCAGGAGCTATCCGATGGGAAGATCGTCGGAAAGTTCGATTCATTCCTGGGCTTCCGCCACGGACCAAGGGCGGTGGTGGATGACTTCACACTGGTTACCTATTTATTAGCCTTAAACGGCCAGGTGAAACAGTATGAGATTGATTTGATAAAATCAATCAGCGAGGCACCCGACAAAGCCATCCATGTGTGTGTGGGGAACGATTTGGAAAAGCAGGGATTGAATGTGGATTATATCATCGGCTACCCGGCATGCATATCTGACGTTCCCGGGGAATTCTTTTCTGTTTTTTGTATCATTCCCGCCCAGATCATTGGTTTTTTCAAATCCCTTGAATTTGGACTGAACCCGGACTCACCCTCAAAGGGAGGTTCAATTACCAGGGTGGTCCAGGGTGTGAAGATCTATTAGAATCGTCAGACCAGTCAAATCATCATTTTATGCGGATCCTCTTCCTCTCGCTCCTGTTTTTTGCTGTTGTATCTCCCCGCAGTGCACCGGCTCAATCCGCCCTGTTCAAAGCCGGGATATCCCTTATTCCCTATCCCCGGGAGGTCGTTCTGGGTGGCGAGGAGTTCGTTCCCGGCAGTTCGCTCTCCATTGTACTGGACCGCAATGCCAGTGAGGCGGACCGGTTTGCTGCCACGGAGATGGCCGCCGAGCTTCAGAAACAGTGGGGTATCCGTGCCGAAATCACCGATGCGCCATCCGGCCCGTCGATCATTCTGACCCGCAAAGGCGTTCCCAAAGAGATAAGCGGACTCTCTGAAAAAAAGGCCCGACAGGCTTACCAGCTCACCACGGCAGCCCGCCAGGTGGTGATCAGGGCAAAAGGGGAACCGGGGCTATTCTATGGCACCCAGACCCTGTTGCAGATCCTTCAAAAAGGAGCGGAAGGTGCCTTTATTCCGGGAATGGAGATCACCGACTGGCCCGATATTCCCGAGCGGGCCTGTCACTATGATACCAAGCATCACCAGGACAAGCGGGAATATGTGGAGGGTTTTATCCGCGACCTGGCCCGCTATAAAATCAATATGCTTGTATGGGAATGGGAAGATAAATTCGAATACCCCAGTCACCCCGAAATCGGTGCACCCGGCGCCTTCACTATGGAGGAGATGCAGGAGATCACCCGCTATGCCCAAAAATACCATGTACAGCTGGTCCCGCTGGTGCAGGGACTTGGCCATGTGAGCTATATCCTGAAATGGCCCCGGTACAGT
>CAVVFB010000009.1:0-8531 GCA_963747365.1 uncultured Bacteroidota bacterium
GGGGCATCACGCCAGGCTGACGAAATCATGGAATCGCTGTTTGGTGCCATTGATAAGGTACTCACCAAAGAGGTGCTGGGTATCGGGATCGGGATGCCCGGTTTTATGGATACCTCCAGCGGGGAGATCCTGCTGATCAACAACATTCCCTCTTTCAACGGGTTCTCGGTGAAGCGCGCCGTCGAAAAACGATTTAAGCTTCCGGTTTTCCAGAACAATGACGCCAACTGTTTTGCACTGGGCGAAGCATGGTTCGGGGCGGGTAAGCCATACGCAAACCTGGTGGGCGTAACCCTGGGAACCGGGCTGGGCGGCGGGATCATCATCAACCGGAAGATCCACACCGGGCTGGTGGGTGGTGCCGGTGAACTGGGGTGTTTCCCATTCAAAGGGGGCATTGTGGAGGATACCTGCAGCGCGGCTCTCTTCGCTTCCAAATACAAAAAGAGCGGGATCGAGCTTTTCAAGGCTGCCAAAAAGGGTGAAAAGGAGTCCCTGGCCGCCTTTGATGAACTGGGAAGAAATATCGGTGAAATGCTTCGTACCGTCATGTTCATTCTGGCTCCGGAAGCCTTTATTATTGGTGGCTCGGTGACTGGCAGCTGGGAGTTCCTGGAGAGACCCATCAGGGAGGAGATTGACAAATTCCCTGTGGCCCTGATCAGTAAAAAAACTGTACTGGAAAAAGCAATGCTTGATAATGCAGGACTGTACGGTGCTGCTGCACTTTGTATTTCACAAATGAAATAATCCACAGCCATGATCGTTTCACGGGTATCCTGCAGTCTCGACAACCAAGAGCTCCCAAAAATTGCCTACCCCAACTGGGTTCCCGCCCCAGGGGTAAGCGTCTCTTTTGACATCAGCCACCGGGGCACCTCCATCCTGCTCAAATACATGGTCCGGGAGCCCCAGGTCAGGGCAGTCAATACCGGCTTCAACTCACCGGTATGGGAGGACAGCTGCGTGGAGTTTTTCATCTCCCTGGAAGGCGATGATCATTATTATAACTTCGAGTTCAATGCAATCGGGACAGTCCTGGGTGCGTATGGTCCCGACCGGCATCAAAGGGAGTGGATCCCGGAGGAAATCCTTAAACTGATCCAGGTGAATCCCTCTCTCGGGCGGGATGTCATTGCAAACAGGGAAGGCGATATAAAGTGGGAGCTGGATATCATCCTGCCCGTAAAATTATTCTGCCACCACACGGTAACGGATATTGCAGGCAACAGTGCCAGGGCCAATTTCTACAAATGCGGCGACAAACTGGATAAACCCCATTTTCTCTCGTGGAACCCGGTGCTCACTCCGGAACCCAACTTCCACACCCCTCAGTTTTTCGGCGCCCTTGATTTTATGTAGGCGGAATTCAGCCATGGGTTTATTAAATTTACAGGGAACCTCTTTCATCATTGTAATATTTCTGCTTTTTACCTCCTGTAATTTGTCAACAAAGAACGAGGAGAGCCCACGGGAACATATTTCAATTAACCAGGGATGGAGCTTCATGAAATATGGCTCTGAACAGGAGTCCGACCGGTTGATTTATGATGTTCGTCCGGAGGTAACCGATCACGTGGATGATAAGGCGGCTGATTCGAAACCCACAGAGGCAGTGGAGGTTGAAAATACCGGGGCGGTATTGAAGCAGTGGATCCTGCCATCGGGAAATGATTTTATCGGGAATCCTGCAAAACACCATAGCCGCCCTGAAGGTAATCCGGGAAGTGATTTTGCATTTGTACAAACCGGCTTTGATGACAGCTCCTGGGAGAAGGTTAACCTACCTCATGACTGGGGCATAAAAGGACCATTCCTGGAAGGATGGGATGCAGAGGTGGGGGGAGGAATGGGCCGCCTGGCAAGCCATGGTGTAGCCTGGTACCGGAAGAGCCTTGAGATTCCTGAATCGGACAGGGGCAGGTCGGTCTTCCTGGATGTGGATGGGGCAATGTCCTATGCCATGGTCTGGTTGAACGGTTTCCTGGTTGGCGGCTGGCCTTACGGATATAACTCGTGGCAGCTGGATCTGACCCCCTACATCGAGCCGGGCGGGGATAATCAGCTTGCCATCCGGATTGACAATCCGCCTGCCTCAGCACGCTGGTACCCCGGGGGAGGGATATACCGCAATGTATGGCTCACCAAAACAGATCCTGTTCATGTGGCACACTGGGGAACTTATATAACCACAGGGGAAATCAGGGAAAAAGCCGCAGCCATCCACCTGGCCCTTACAGTTGACAATGACTCTGAGTCCGAACAGCGTGTTGAGATAATTACCCGGGTTTATGAACTGGATGATCAGCTGAATCCCAAAGGTAACCCTGTTTCAACCTTCCCCACCCTGACTGCTTTCATTCCGGCAGGAGGAAGCGCCAGTGTTGAAGGTTCGGCCAGGATTATAAATCCGAAGTTATGGGGACCCCCGCCCACGCAGAAACCAAACCTCTACAAGGCCGTTACCAGTTTGTACCTGGATGGCAACGTCACCGATCAATACGAAACGCGTTTCGGTATCCGCTGCGTTGAATTTGATCCCGGCAAAGGAGTGCTTGTCAATGGCGAGCATATTCCGATTAAAGGGGTGAACCAGCATCATGACCTGGGAGCACTGGGTGCGGCGTTCAATACAAGGGCTGCCGGGCGTCAGCTGGAAATACTGCGCGAGATGGGATGCAATTCCATTCGCATGGCTCACAATCCCCCGGCACCCGAACTGCTTGAATTAACCGACCGCATGGGATTCCTCGTAATCGATGAGATATTTGATGTTTGGGAGAGAAAAAAAACACCATTGGACTTTCACCTGATATTTCCCGACTGGCATGAGCAGGATACCCGATCCTTTGTTCGGCGTGACCGGAATTGTCCCTCTGTAATCATGTGGAGTTTTGGCAATGAAGTGGGAGAGCAATATACCGGTGAAGAGGGTGCTGCCCTGGGAAAAATATTGTATGAAATTGTGAAGGAAGAGGATCCCTCCAGGGTTGCAACTGCATCCATGAATTTTGCCAAGCCCGGAATGCCGTTCCCCGAGATCATAGATGTTCTCAGCCTGAACTACCAGGGTGAAGGAATCAGGGATGCACCAGCCTATTCCGGTCTTGAGGGAATCCGGACTTCACCCCTGTATCCTGCATTTCATGAAAAATTCCCCGGCAAGGTCATCGTCAGCAGCGAAACGGCATCTTCCCTCAGTACCCGGGGCACCTATTTATTCCCGGTCCATAAAGGGGCAAGTGCCCCGGTAAGTGATGGATCGGGAGGCGATCCCCAAACGAAATATGTCAGTGCCTATGAGCTTTATACTGCTCCTTTCGGCGCTTCGGCCGATAAGGTGTTTGCCTCCCAGGACAAACATCCATATGTTGCGGGGGAGTTTGTGTGGACCGGCTGGGATTACCTGGGAGAACCAACCCCCTATTATTTATGCCGCAGTTCCTACTGCGGGATCATCGACCTGGCAGGGTTTAAAAAGGACCGCTTTTACCTGTATCAATCGCGCTGGCGACCTGAACTTCCAATGGCTCACATTTTGCCCCACTGGAACTGGCCGGAACGGATGGGAGAGATTACCCCGGTCCATGTATTCACCTCGGGAGATGAAGCCGAACTTTTTCTAAACAACCGGTCATTTGGAAAGAAAAGGAAAGGAGCCTATGAATATCGTTTACGCTGGGATAGTGTGAAATATGAACCCGGCGAACTTAAGGTTATTGCCTATCGCAATGGCAAAGTATGGGCCGAAAATACAATTAAGACAACCGGGGAACCTGCCTCACTGATGGCTTTTGCCGATCGCAACGAAATCACAGCCGACGGTAAAGATCTTTCTTTTATTACGATACAGGTTACCGATAAGGACGGACTCGTTGTGCCAGTGGCAAATCATTCCATTCAATTCAGTATTGAGGGACCCGGCGAAATTGTGGCAACAGATAATGGCGATCCTTCCAGCCTGGTCTCTTTCGGGTCTTTGGAGCGAGAGGCATTCAATGGCCTAGCATTGGTTATTGTCCGCTCCTTAAACAAAGAGAAGGGTACCATAAAAGTGACTGCCAGATCAGACGGCCTGGCGATCAGTGTTGTGGAGATAGAGAGCAAGTAGGCATGCAGACCGGTCCAAATTTCCCCTAGTTCCTGATCAGCTTCAGGTATCCGGTAAAACCATCCTGACCGGCTACTTTCAACAGGTACATTCCCGGATCCAGGTAACTCAGATCATCCAGGTCAATATCCTTTGAACCCGGAACGGCATTGTACCGTTTCTGATAAACCTGCCTGCCATTCGTATCAAACAGGGTCAGGAGGTAATCACCCGAAAGGGGTGCCGAAAACTGAACCCTTGCATGGGAAAGGTCCGAAGGGTTCGGGGTAATCTGAATTGCGGGTGCAGGATCAATGACCCTCTGCTCATCACCGGTGATCACACATTGCCCACCCCACTGTTCATCCAGCCAGAGCAGACGTTCTGATACCCAGTTCTGCACAAAATCGATCTCCTCCTCGTGGGTTTCAGCCACGAAATAATTGGGCCATACATATTCACCCAGCACTGGCCAGCGTTCAAAATTATAGTCAATGGAAGTCTCAATCACCTGCAGGATGCTGTCCATGATAGTAAATACCCCATCATCACTTAAAAGATTTGCTGACAAATCTTCCCACCGGCAGTAAACCTCGTTGGCAAACCAGGGATCATTCATAAGCCTCCTCCACCAGTAGGGGGAGATGGTCCTGGTGTACATCCAGTTATAAGTTTCATAGATGTCTCCGCCGTAATCCATATTACCAATGGTAAGGTTGTAGTCCCAGGGCGGACCGGCATGCAACAAGCCCCCGTCCCTGTCATTGGTCTTATAAAAAAAGGCACTCAGCCGGTAAGCATCCACATCCTTATTAAACTCATGCAGGATCAGATAATCCACAAAGGAGCTGACATCCAAATAGGCCCTGTATCCGCTGCTGGGATCTCTGTAACCCTGACCCGACATCAGGGCATCCAGGTCATTGACCCAGTTCCGGATATACGCTGCCTGGTCCGGAGTGAGTTCATCCGAATCCGGATCGAAATATTCAAAATGCATATAGTCACCCTCGTAAACCGGTCTGACTGGAGAGGTCCAGTATTCATCGGGCGTCAGGTCGTCAATCCTGTCAAATTGCAGAATATAACCTCCTGAAATATCCAGGGCACTCACATCCTCAACCGTTATCTTTGCAATATCCACCCTGTTTTTATCCCGCTTTATCTTTTCTGTCAGCACATAAACCCCCTGATAATCATCATTCAGGTAGAGATCCACATATCTTGTCCTGGGCGACCAGTGCCCCATCCTCCCGTAAATACCGTATGAGAGCACGTTCCTCAAAAGGGATTTGTCACTGTATGGCGCGTGCAGGACCCAGTCATTCTCCTCGGGCATTCCAAGAAGAGCCACATTTATATTGCTCCCGGTGTCGGTTTGTGTCTCGATTGTATATGATTTTTTAGGGAACATCTGGGATGAAGAGCCTCGTATTTCTATGCTGATATATCCATTATAATGATTGAGTGAATCGTCCGGATGATTGAGCATACCGGGCCCATTTTCGATCACTCCCATTTTAGCCACAATTTTTTGATCGGCAAGAATTTGCCCCCCATCGGTATCAATCATCAACAGGGGCAGTGAACTTGAAAATCTGAGGGGTGCGTAAAACCAGTGAGGCAAAGCCTGGAAACAGGTGTCTGAACCGGTGATCCCGGCATGAAGAAAAGCATTGGATGAGAGGTCAGAGGAGCTAATATTTTCGTTGTGCACCTCCAGGGCAAAAATATTCTCCCCCTCCACCAGGGATTCAAGTACCTGGTTGGCTATGTAAAAACGTTCAGGCAATTCTCCATTGTACAACAAGGCTTCCACATAGCTGTCAGCAGGCTGATCGAAACTGGTGGGACTGAAGGAGACTCCCATATTGGCCCGGGCAATTTCAGTTCCGTTCAGATAGGCTACAAAAGCATCGTCATAATCCATATCGAGCAGAAGGGCACCTATCTTACTAACATCGGGAACGGAGAAGGTGTACCTTATATAAACTGAAATACAAGGATCAATTACAGTGGAATCATCTCCGTCTCCGTAACCAACGCCCGAGATGCCTTCCATCCAGCCCGAGTGATTAAAGCCCGGAGTTTTCCAACCGGCATCGGGTTCACTGGCGGGAACCAGGTATTTTATTGAATCTCCCGTCCTGATGATGCTCTCCCAATGATCAACCGTTTGGGCAATCATGCCATTCGGCCCGAAAAGGAATATTGCCAAAAAAAACATTTGAAGAATGTACCGGCGCGCGGTTGATATCATGGTAAATCGCATCTGCATCTGTTAACGGTGCTGCAAATATAACATGAAATCTGAGTAACTTTGCCATCCAATTGTTAACCGCGAATGGAAAAAACCCCGGAACAGGTTCAATCCGAAAAGCTTTTTAAAAAGATCTGCAGCAAGGTGGGTATCACCATGCGCGATCATGCCCTGATCGTGGAGGGCGACCGGCTGCTTGTGGGACTATCCGGTGGAAAGGACTCCATGATCATGCTGCAGGTACTGGTTCAGCGGAGGGCCATGTTGCCTTTTGATTTTGTGATTGAAGCGGCCCACGTGGAGGCCACCGGCATCGGCTATCGCATCGACCGGGAAAAACTCGCAGCCTTTTGCCAATCGCTGGAGGTTCCGTTGCATTACCACACAATTGAGCCGGACCTGGAAAAAGACCCCCTGAAATCGGTATGCTTTGTCTGCTCATGGCATCGTCGCAAGGTCCTCTTCGATCTCACCAGGGAGTATCATTTCAATAAACTGGCACTTGGCCATCATCGCTCTGATGCTGTCGAAACACTGTTTATGAATATGATCTACCACGGGTCAATCAGCTCCCTCCCCTACTCACTGGAGATGTTTGACGGCCGGGTTCAGCTGATCAGGCCCCTGATGGACCTGGACGAGCGCATGCTTGCGGATTATGCCGGGCTGAACGACCTGGTGAAGATCGAGAAAAGCTGTCCCCACGAGAACAACACCCGCCGGAAAGATATCCTGGGCTTCATTTCCATGGTGGAGAAGCTGCATCCGCAGGGGCCCATCAATATCTTCAATTCGATGGATAAAATATTTGAGGAGTATCTGCCCGGGAGAAAAAAGGGATAGTCTATTTCACAAACAGCAGCTTGAAAATCTTAGGAATCAGCCGTCTTTTTGTGAGAAATTCGATCCGGTCATAAGGTTTGCGGCTGGCTAGAATTTTACCTGCCAGGAACCCGGTTACAACATCCACCTCTTCCGCCAAAATGTCAAAAACTCTCTTATTCCTGGCCTGTTCCTGCGGGGTTCCGGCAGCCATGGCACCCGAAAGAAAATCGGTCCGGACCATTCCCGGTGACAATACGCCTATTTGAATCCCCTCCCCTTTCAACTCCCGTGAGACCGATTTCGTAAAATAATTGACGGCCCGCTTACTTGTGCCATAGAGGGTCAGCTTTTCCATGATTCTGCCGTCACTTCCAAAACCTTCCATATTAAAAATTTTACCATAACCCTGTTGTCTGAAAAAAAGAAGTGCGGCTTTGGTTCCCATCATCAAACCAAGGATATTCACCGAGATCAGATCCTCAATCTCTTTGTTGTCAAGCTCATAAAAAAACATTTGAGATTGGGGGATCCCTGCATTATTGATCCAGATATCAATTTTCCCGAAATGATCAACCGCCGTTTTGATGATCTCCCCAAAACAATCCTCCCGGGTAATATCGACTGCAATGCCGGCCACCTCAAATCCCTGTTTTTTCAGCACTGCAACCCTTTCCCTGACCCTAGCCTCGTTTGTGCCATTTATAACCACCTGTTGTCCCCTTTTCAGAAGTTCAAACGCCAGTCCGTATCCAATACCCCTGGTACTTCCAGTGATTACAATGGTCTTTTTATCCATGTTACAGGCTATCCAATTTTGCAATTTGCTCTTTCTCCAGCTCCATTTTTATGTGCCTGAACCTGGCGTCATTCTGAACTCCGGTAAAACCGGAGATTACCTCTATGGGAATGTCCGGCCTGATGGCATTGGCAAGAAAGGTATTCACTCCCATCCCGACGGTGATGCGTATATGCAGCGGCACCAGTCTGCCAGGATCAGGCAGCGAGGCGACCATCCGGTTAAGTCCGGCTTCAACCGCCAGGATCTTCAGGTTTTTATTCATGGTTATGATACTCATGGCAGGGAATACGGTATTCCTCACGTAATACCTGTTCTTATACCTGGAGTGTATTTCAAGGGCCGGTTCATTCATGGGCACCCTCCCTGGTTTCCCCGGCCTTCCGCCGGATGATTACCTCGTTGTTGTCCATATCCTCCTTCTGAAGGGATTGAAGCTCGGAGTACCTCAGCCCTGTAAAACACATGAAACAAAACAGGTCGCGAACCCTCTCGATTCTTTTATTGCTGCAGGTCAGGTTTGGATTCCGGACAATTCATCCCACTTCGGATAGAGTGTT
>CAVVFB010000010.1:0-19750 GCA_963747365.1 uncultured Bacteroidota bacterium
TCCAGATCGCCACTCCATGCAGACGATGTCAATTCCGGCTGTGATGTGGTTGGGATTGGTGGTGGCATTGTAATCGGTCTCATGGCACGAGAAACACTCTGCCGACACGTTGGAATAGTTACCCGGATCGTGACACTGGTTACAGTCATTGATCAAATGGCCGCTGGGTCAGCGGAAAGCTGGTATGGTCAAAAAGTGGAGGCTTCCACCCGGGCATGGTGGTGTGGCACTCCATGCAGACGATGTCAATTCCGGCTGTGATGTGGTTGGGATTGGTGGTGGCATTGTAATCGGTCTCATGGCACGAGAAACACTCTGCCGACACGTTGGAATAGTTACCCGGATCGTGACACTGGTTACAGTCATTGATCAGATGGCCCTGGGTCAGCGGAAAGCTGGTATGGTCAAAAATGGCAGGCTTCCAGCCCGGCATGGTGGTGTGGCACTCCATGCAAACGTTACCAATTCCGGCGGAGAGGTGGTTGGGATTGGTGGTGGAATTGTAATCGGTCTCATGGCACGAGAAACACTTCGCCGACACGTTGGAATAGTTACCCGGATCATGACACTGGTTGCAGTCGGTAATGGCATGACCAAAGGTGAGCGAAAAGAAAGAATGATCAAACTGTGCCGGCTTCCATTCTGGTGTGGTGGTATGACATTCCATACAATCTGTGGACAGATCGGAAGCCAGGTGATTTGGATTGGTGGTAGCATTAAAATCTTCCTGGTGACAGGAAAAACATTGTGCCGATGTACTGGAATAATCAGTGCCGGTATGACAAAGATTACAGTCAAATATGGCATGTCCCAGGGTGAGGGGGAAAGAAGTATGGTCAAAGCCCGATCCTGTCCAGGAAAAGGCAGTCATGAAGTGGCAATCGATACACTCGGTGGAGAAATTCCCGAGCACATGATTTGGATTCTCGGCTGACTGGTATTCCTGCATATGGCAGTCCACGCACTCCACGCCCACAGGTTCAAATCTAAGCAGGGAGGCAGAAGGATGGCAATCCAGGCACTGGGCCGCATAATGAGGACCCTGCAGCGGGAATCGGCTTTGCCGGTGAATATCTGTTATATTCTCAACGATCCATGATCTGGGGGTGTGACACCTGGCACAATCCATTCCTACAGTCTGTTTATGCATATCGGTGTGACAGCTGAAGCATTCTGTTTCTGCTTCTGAGAAAACAAGGGTCGGATGGCAGCTTTTGCAATGGATGGCGTTATGCTGCCCTTCCAGGGGAAGCTGTGTCGTATTGTGATCAAAAGAATAAATCTCCTTATCCAGTTCCCATCCCTTGGGACTGTGGCAAACAATACAGCTTATTTTAAAATCACCCCCGTGGGGTGAATCTGCTTCATGCCTGCCATGACCAGGATCAGGATCAGGATTGAAATGCCTAATGACAGGATTCGCATGTGAAGCTATTTAGTTTGTATTGGGTAAATGTAACCTGCCCGGTGACTACCATTGGATGACATTTTACACAGGCCACATTCTGATGTTTTCCGTCCAGTGGAAACTTAGTAGTGTTGTGATTAAACATGCCGGCCGACCAGTCGAAATAATCATGACATCTCAGACAGCTATTTCCAGTCGATGTTTCAAACTGGTTCTGATGGGGATCCTTGTGGCATTCAGTACAGTTTGAAGATAACCGGGAGAATCTCTGAAGCACCAAGCCCTGATCCCCTGGTTTGAAATGACATGATTTGCATGTCTGGCGAAGATGAGCTCCTTCCAGGATATATCCCGTTTTCGAATGATCAAAGGCCATTTCGCTCCATCTGTTGCTGTTATGGCAATTCACACACTTGGGTTCCGGATCATATTTGGCATCGAGGACCGACTCATGGATATTCTCATGGCAATCGTTACACTTTATCCCTATATTCCTGAAGCTCCACTGATCATTCTTTTTATGACAAGTGAAACAGGGTGATGCCAGGTGAGCGCCAGTCAGTTTGAAAGGAGTTTCGTTATGCATTTCAATGGTAAAACCGGATCGCTCAAATCCCTGGATGGAATGACATTCAGAACAATCGGGAGTTTGCTCCTTTTTCACGAATTGCTTTTTATGATAATCTGTATGACAATCCATGCACCTGCCGTATTTAAGGTTGGTAGCATATCCTGTTTTATGGCAACTGGTGCATTCCACCAATCTGTGCTTCCCTTCAAGGGGGTAGCTGGTGCGTGAGTGATCGAAGGATTTTATTCCCTTCACCTGATGAAAGGATACTTCGGTATGACATTGGGTGCAATTTTGACCGAATTTATTTTCATGAATATCCTTGTGACAATCCGTACATTTCCCGAAGCTTAGTCCGGTAAATTGTTGCATCTCATTTCCGTTCTGAATGGACAATTTGTGACATTGCTTGCACTCCACCTGGGTATGTTTCCCACGCAATGGGAATTTTGCTTTCGCATGATCAAATTTTATTGCAGGCTTAAAAGTATCAGAACCATGGCATGAAGCACATTCGGTTGAAAGTGTTCCCTGGTGAATATCAATGTGACATGAAAGGCATTTCCGATCCAGTCCCAGGTAGGTTTCAGATTTCGCTTTAAGTTCCTGATCCCTGATGAATTCAGGCTTGTGGCATTTGATGCAGTCAATACCTGAATGCGCTCCCTGAAGAGGATAGCCCGTAAGGGTGTGATCGAAATGATCTTTATCGAAACGGATCATCTTAAAATTTTGACCATGATGATCGCTGTGACATTTGACGCATTCTTTCCCCTGAACCTCCGCCGAAGAATGATATCCCCTGCCTTCTGATAATCTGATGACAATCTCCTTATGACAATCCAGGCACTTCTCATTTGAAACCTTCTCCCCAAGTATATGGCATTTGGTGCAGTTTGTAAGGCCTTTCAGATGGGCATGTGGCTGTGAAAGGTCACCCGGTGAAATCTGGGCCCCGAGTTGCAATGCAAAAATGATCTGAATCAAGGTGATTCCGAACATTCGCCAATATTTCTGCATGCTCTTTTTCAAAAGAAGGTTCAATTGTGTTTTAATACTGCCTCACCAAATTTTTTGGTGATCTGAATGCCAATCTTATCTAAAAATTGTGTTGGCAACTCACCACCGGCAAATATATAGATCCGGTCGTTTTTCAGGATTGATTTATCGGCACCACTTCCATTGGAAATAGCCACGGTATCTCTGTCAATGATCTCCACATTTGTATTAAACCTGACATCCACTTTTCCCATGCTCATGGCCTGCCTGATAAGCTCGCCGTTTTTTGGCTTAATTCGCTGGAATGCCTCCTTCCGGTAAGAGAGTGTCACCCGGTTTTGCTCAGATAACAGCAGGGCCGCCTCCACAGCCGAATCACCACCCCCAACAACCACGATGTCTTCATTGCTGATGTTTTCAGGTTCAAGCAACCTGTAGGCTACTTTCTCCATGGTTTCTCCGGGGATATTGAGCTTTCGGGGAGTTCCGCGGCGACCGATGGCCAGCAACACATGTTTGGCAAGGTATTCTTCTCCATTGAAAGTTACGACCTTATGAACATCCTTTACGAATGAGATGGCCTCGACCTTGGAGTTTTCCCTGATCACAATGTCATTCTTTTTCAGGGTGGTTGTCCAGAGATTAAGCAGTTCTGTTTTGCTGGTTTCAAATAGTTTAACCTTTCCGAGGAGCGGGAGGTCCATGGGTGATGTCATAACCACCTTTTTCCTTGGGAAAGTAAAAACTGTGCCCCCCAGGGAATCCTGTTCCAGTGTCAAAAATTTCAATCCGTGTTTTTTAGCCGTAAGCGATGCAGAAATTCCTGCCGGTCCTGCCCCCACCACAATGAGGTCGTATGTGGCTTTGTGTGTTCTGTCCAGCGATTTGACGATATGCTCGACCGCCTGTCTCCCCTGTTCAACCGCATTTTTAATCAATCCCATGCCCCCCAGTTCGCCGGCGATGGAGATACCTGGGACATTGGTTTCAAAATTCTGATTTACATGAGGTAAATCCACTCCCCGTTTTTCAGTACCGATACAGAGAGATATGGCCTGGGTGGGACATGCATGAAAGCAGGCGCCATGGCCGATACATTGAGACGTATTGATGGGAGTTGCCTTTCCATTCAATATCCCAAGGATATCTTTTTCAGGACAGGCGATGATACAGGCGCCTGTCATGATACAATTATTTGGATCGACCACAGGGTGTAAAGAAACCGGTTCATGTATACCATCCTTTTTTGCACTGGCAATCTTGGCTTCCGTCCTCCTTGAACCCCGCTTCAGCTTTCTCAGATAGATCAAAACAACGATCAGGCACAGCAGGATAACCGAGCCATACACAACCAGGTTTTCAATCATTATTTCCATATGCAGGATCAATCAAATTAATAATACTTAGTTGTTGAGGTCAGGGGTTGCATCGCACCGGGAGGGACCGGTTTAATCATGCAGAAAGAATACCCCATCAGAACGCCGGTTAAACGCGTGTTATTGTACGTAGTAAAGCACTTAAAGTTGGTCATTGGCTCTATTTACAATCTATATAAATTATAGTTCACCTCCATGGCACCAACCAGAATAGGGAGTTAGAAAATCCAGGTATATCCAAAGACAATTGATACTGCAATGTGAATAACCATAATGACCAGCATAATAAGTGCAAATGGCAAATGGGCCACATGCCAGTTTTTGAAAAGATTTTGCATGGCATGCAATCTGTCAATCCTTCGGTTTAATGAAATTTCATTTTTAACCAGGCTGAGTATCTGCAATCGTTGAGTTCGGGAAAGCTTGTTGGTTTTCAATATTCGCTTTATGCGGCGAACATCCGAGGGGTCATTCCGGCTTTCGCTTGTAGATTCCACGATAATTTCAAGGATGCTGTTATCAAGTGCATATCTGGAGACAAGAATATCCCTGATGTCTGTTTTCATACCCCTGACTTCATTCAGGCTCAACTCCCTGCCTTCGATGGTCCTTGGTATCCGGATATAAATAAACCTGCCTATCACGCCACTTAAAACCACTGCCATCATACTCCAGAAACTGATCGCAACCACTCCTCCTACTTTAAAGGAAGTATGAAAAAGTACAAGAATGGGACCAAGTGTACAAAGAAAAATATGAAACTCCAGCCAGTGCTTCAATTTGCCCAGCCTGACCAGCGATCGCATCCTTTTCCGCAGCATGTAAATGGATACCCCGGCCACCATAGAAACCGACCCTATTATTCCCATTCCATGACCCAGCAACCCGTTTGGCTTCAGAAGTTCATGATCGGTGTGATAGAATCTCTCTTCCAGGCTGGTATTATAGTAGGAATATCCGCTATAAACAATATAAGTTGTCACGGCTATCAATATCAATACCATTGAACCAATATAAATTTTATGCCAGGCTGCATTCATAAGCTGCAAATATAATCAGACTTTGGCCTTTCCGGCCCAACCCCAGTAGTGATAGCTGGCAGGCTTCCAGCCCTCCCTGTATCCCTCGGTCATCCCATCAAGTGAGAACCCGGCCTCCCTCAATAACACGGGTATATCACGGTTCAGGTTGCAACCACCACCAACACGCCTCCAGAGAGGGTTTAGCAAGTTCTGCAGGCGGGCAAGTGAATGGTCGGGGGCTGCGCCATGCTCTGCGAAAAGAAATCTGCCGCCTGGTTTCAGCACCCGATGTATTTCCATGAGCGCCTCTTGAACAGGTCCGATGGAGCAAAGGGTGCTGGTGGAGACCACCGTTTGGAAAGTATTTTCGTCGAACGGAATCCGGACGGCCGATCCGCTGATATAGACCACCTCAAAACCAAGGGTTGAGAGGTCAACCTTCCTGCGGTCCCAGAGTGTCTTCAATGGATCAATGCCGGTTAGCTGTTCCACCCTTGAATGGTCATAGAAGGGGAGGTTCATTCCCGAACCAATCCCCACTTCCAGTACCCGGCCCAGTGCAAGGGGAATCACCTTTTTTCTTAGCTGCATGCCTGTGGGCCGACTGCAGGCCCAGTCAATGACCCTGGGCAAAATATATCTTTTGTACATGCTCTATTGAGCAATCAGATCTTTCAGCAGTATCCTTTGACCGTTTTCACGGATCATCTTCAGATCGGGTTGTGACAGGGTGCTTTTCTTTTTGCCCACAACCTCAATAATCGTCGTTTCATCGGTTATATCCAGATAGCTGGCCGCATTTTCATTTAGCGTAAAGGAATATTCAACCAGGTACATGATCCCGTCTGCCAGTTCAAAGGCCACATCAATAACGGTGTGGGTGGTTATGACCACATCACTGTTGTATCCCGGAGAAAGGGTTCCCAGGTCAAAATCATCCACGATATTCTGCCCATCGTAGAAAAATGTCCACGAGTTGTAAAGTGTAACACTGGATGAGTTCTTCAGATAGTAGGAGGTTAATCCTATTGTTTTGGTTATCCTGTTCTCACCTCCCCTCCCCTTGGCAACCAGGGTGACGTTGGGATTGAGCCAGTTATAAAATGCGTGTTCCGGATGCTCCTCGGTGGAGGAAGAACCATCTCCGAAATCCCATTGGAATTTATCTGCTTCGGTCGACTGGTTGGTGAAGGTAACATCGGCAGGTGCCATGTTATCCACATATGAGTATTCGAAGTTGGCAACAGGGTCTTTATAACAACTTTGCATAAGGGCCACAACAGCGAGGAACATGAATAGACGGAAGGGTTTCATAGACTGGCTGAATTAGGTTTAACAATGGTCAAAGTACAAAATCATTTTCAGTTAAAAAAAACTTTCATCCAGCTCATGCCTGCGGTTTCGGGCCACTTTAAGTTCAATTTCCGGATCACCCTTCAGGCGGCAGGTGCCTGCCTTGTGATCGACACGGATCAGATAGTTGAGGTTGATCATGCCTGAACGACTGATTCGGAAAAGTTCCCCGGCGGCAACTGCTCCATGAATTTACCAAGGTTACTGGTTAAAATCTCCTTGCGGCGGTTAACCAGGTGCACCTCCGTATAATTCCCGGCGGCACAGCAATGGACCACCTCTTCGGGGTTGATCAGGATAAAACCGGTCCGGGTATTTACCTTGATCCTCGATTCCCTGGCCAGTACCTGCAGGATCTTTCCAAGCTGATGCCTGATGTCGTTCCCCTTCAACAGATCCTTAAAGCGGCTTATGGTTTTCTGCAATTCAGCCAAATCCACCGGCTTAAGAAGATAGTCGAATGCCGAGGACCTGATGGCCTCAATTGCAAACTCCTCATAGGCTGTTACAAAGATAAAACCCGTGTCCAGCCCCTCTTCATGAACCATTCTAACCAATTCAAATCCATTCTTCACCGGCATCTGGATATCCAGAAGGACAAGGTCGGGATGTTTACCGACTATTTGCTCAAAGGCCTCATCAACTCCTTCGGCACTCCCGGCCAGTTCAACTCCCTTAACCCGTTTCAGCAGTATTAAGAGCAAATCCCTTGCTTCAGGTTCATCATCCACAATCAGGATGGAGATATTCTTTCCGCTCATGCAATATATTTTTCATTAGGGTTATCCGCTTTGAAAGCCAGAATAAAAAGAATGATGGTTACCGAGAGGCAGATCCAGGCCACCAGGTCATAGCTCCCGGTCAGCTCCCCTGAAAGGCTGAACATATAGGGTCCCAGCGCCGATCCAATAACCGTAAGACTTAGGGAGGATCCTGATATGGCTCCCAGGTTTTTCAAGCCGTAGAACCGGGGCCAGGTGACTCCGATCAATACCGAGTAGAGACCCCAGACAATACCGTTCCCTGTGATAATCATCCAGTAGGCCATATACATTCCTCCGAGCATGATAAGGCCAACCACAGTGATCAGCATTCCAACCGCAAAGAGGATCAGCAGGTATTTCAGCCGGATATAATCACTGGCGTAGCTGCAGCCAAACTGTATGATTACTGCGATAACAGATGTCGGAACAAAGATTCCAAGTGCCATATCCTTGGTCATTCCCGCCGTCTCAAATACTGAGACCACGTGGAAAGTCAGGCCACTGATATAGAGAGACGAAAGGGCGAGACCCAGGGTGAATGCCCAGAAGGCGAGGGTCTTGTGAGCCTCCTTCAGTGTGAAGTCCCTGTCGGGCAAACTTGGCGGACGGTTTTTAATTCTTCCAGGTTTCATCCTCCCGTCGGGTTTTAACCCGCAATCCTCGGGATTATCGCGAAAAATGATCAAAACGAAAATGGCGAATATAAGTCCCACCAGAATGGCCAGGAAGACCCAGGCGCCCCTCCACTCAAGCCGGATAATCACCTGGTTCAGTATTTGTGGTGCTATGGCAAAACCCAGGGCGGTAAAAATTCCCAGTATCGCATTGGCCAGTCCCCTCCGCTTGTCGAACCACTTCATCACCATGTTCCTGGATACCATGGTCATCATACCCTGACCGAAAAACCGAATTCCGAAAAACCCGATGGCCAGCAAAATAAAAGTGATCAATGCCTGTGAGCTCACCCTATCAGCCACCAGGGCATACACCAACACATCCACACGGGTCAGGTAAAATAATACCACTCCAAGCATCACCCCCGATATAAAAGCCAACACCCGGGCACCGTATCGATCATAAAGTTTACCTGCCCTGGTGATGAGCAGTCCCGAAATCAAGGTACCGACCAGGTAGGCCAGACTCAGGTTGTTACGATTTATGGAGAGATCCTTCAACAGGTTTTCAGTAAAGACTGATACGCCCATGGTCTGACCCGGAATACTCATCAGAACTCCGATGATACCTGCAACCAGTATGACCCATCCGTAAAAAAATGGAAGCCGGGAAGGAGGAAAGGGTCTGTTACAGGGTCGCTTCATTCCTGACAATTACAAGGATGGTTTATACCAAAGATAATCTATATAGAATATAAAGTAGCATGCAGTGATGCGAGCCTTGATTTAAAGCCTACCTTTACCGCCTGTAATTATTACTAATTGTATTTATATGAAGCCATTAAGAATTGGAGATTTAAAAATTCCTGTTCCCATCATTCAGGGGGGCATGGGTATTGGAATCTCACTTTCAAGGCTTGCTTCTGCGGTTGCAAATATGGGAGGAGTGGGGATCATCTCCACCGTGGGAATCGGACTTACCGGGAAACAGACCGGCCAGGGGTATAAGAAAAGTAACATTGATGCGATTCGTGAGGAGATCAGAAAAGCACGGGAACTCACTTCAGGGGTGTTGGGTGTAAACATCATGTCGGTGCTCACCAACTTCTCGGATATGGTCCGAACCTCCATTGAGGAGAAGATAGACATCATATTCTCAGGAGCCGGACTCCCCCTCGACCTGCCCAAATACCTGGTGGAAGGTGCCAAAACAAAACTTGTGCCCATTGTCTCTTCGGGAAGAGCCGCCAGTATAATTGCGCTGAAGTGGCAACAAAACTATAACTACCTGCCCGATGCCTTTGTGGTGGAAGGACCAAAAGCAGGAGGACACCTGGGTTTTAAGGCTGATGCATTGCTGGATATTGGAAACAGGTTGGAGAACCTGGTTGATGAGGTGGTGAAGGTGGTACAGGAGATCAAACAAAAATTCAATAAGGATATACCTGTCATTGCTGCGGGAGGGATATTCACCGGGGGGGACATCAATGATATCATGCAGCGGGGTGCAACCGGAGTGCAACTGGGCACCCGGTTTATAGCCACGGAAGAGTGTGACGCCTCCATCGAGTTTAAACAGGCCGTTGTGGATGCCACCGAAGAGGACATCCAGATCATTCAGAGCCCTGTGGGGATGCCCGGTCGTTCCATCTTCAACCGGTTCTTGCAGGAGGCAAAGGACGGGAAGAGAAGACCAGCGGTTTGCAAGAATAACTGTATCCGGTCCTGTAATCCCAAAACCACCCTCTACTGCATCTCCGAAGCCCTTCTGGCAGCATTTAAAGGCAACCTGAAAGACGGATTTGCATTTGTAGGTTCCAATGCAGGCAGGATCAAAGAAATTACCACAGTTGAGAGGGTATTCAACGAGTTGCAGGAAGAATATAACCGGGCAATCTCATACCTGGGCCAGGGCTTCCAGCCAGGTTTTGGCCATGAGCTGGGCTCCGGCCATTGAGGGGTGAACCCCATCATGGGTCCAGTAGGTAGGAGGTGCAGATTCTATTGCGTTGGAAAAGGCATCCTGGAAAGGAACCCAGACAGCACCAAACTCCTGGCTTATCTTCTGGGCAATCTCCTGATATGGACGAAAAGGCTCCACCCATGATTCATCGACAGCCTGGGTACCGGTCAGGATGAAGGGCTGACAAATGATCAGCTTTATATCAGGAAATTGTTCCCTGGTTCGGTTCAGGAGGGCACGGTAATCATTTCCATAAACTTCGGGAGTGCCGTCATAATTCCCGTTACGCATGTGCCAGTAGTCATTCACACCAATAAGGATGCTCAGTATACCGGGCTTCAGTGAAAGACAATCCTTGTCCCAGCGCTCATCCAACTGGTAGACCTTGTTCCCGCTGATCCCCCGGTTATAAATGGTCAGCTCTTTTTGCGCCATCGCTTCCAATAGCCACGAAGCGGCCAGGAATGCGTAACCGCCACCAAAAGAGCGGCTGTTATTGGGCTGTTCGTATTCCCTGTCTCTTCCTGCATCGGTGATGGAGTCGCCCTGGAACAGGACCACATCGCCTGAAGAAAAATAGTCACCTATCCTGGCAACCGGGTCTTTGCCCGAACAGGAATTGACAAGCAATGGCAATCCTGCAACAGCGGCGGTACCGATTCCCGTATGAAGAAAAAAACTTCTCCTTGACATCTGTCCGGATTTAATCAATAAGTTTTTCATGGAGGCTCTGGGTTGATTAGTGAAATTGCAACAATTTAAAGTTAATAATTTTGGACGATTCGGTTCGGGTTTACTATCTTCATCCATTATGAAATATCGCAAATTAGCAAAAAACGGACCCGTTGTTTCCGAGATTGGATTCGGAGCCTGGGCCATAGGAGGCAGCTGGGGTGAGCAGAAAGAATCCGACACGCTTGAAGCGCTGGAAGCAGCCCTGGACGGGGGTGTAACCTTTATTGATACCGCAGCCGGTTACGGAAATGGTAAATCGGAACGAATCATTGGTGAGTTTCTGAAGTCCAGGTCCGAAATCGTAACCGTGTGTACCAAAACCCCGCCTGTTCCGGGGAAATGGCCTCCTACTCCATGGTGCAGCATTCATGAGAGGTACCCGGAACGATATCTTCGCCGGAATGTGGAGGAGCGTTTAAAAAACCTGCAGACTGAATGTCTGGATGTTCTGTTGTTACACACCTGGACCCGCGCCTGGAATGACCATCCGGTCGCCCTTGAGATTCTGCAAAAGATGAAGTCCGAAGGAGTGATCAAACAGGTGGGGATCTCTACCCCTGAACATGATCAGAACTGCGTGATCCAACTGATGCGTGACGGGATGGTTGATGTGGTGCAGGTGATCTACAATATCTTTGAACAGGAACCTGCCGCGCAGATCCTGCCGGTAGCCGGGGAGACGGGAACCGGGATCATTGTGAGAGTTGCCTTTGATGAAGGCGTTCTCACCGGGAAATATAAGGGAACAGAGACCTTTGGAGCGGACGATTTCAGGCACAACTATTTTGCAGGCGACCGTTTGCAAAGGGGTGTAACCCGAACCGGGAAAATCATGACGGAGTTTCAGGCGAGTCCATACTCAATGCCCGAGCTGGCCCTGAAATTCGCCCTCTCTCCCAAAGAGGTCTCTACGGTAATACCGGGTATCCGGAACAGGAGCCAGGCCCTTCAAAACACCAAAGTCTCCGAACTTCCCGAACTTGATGAGCATACCCTTATCCGCTTGCGGGAACATGCATGGAACAGGGGATTCTGGTACGGGGGAAAATAGCCCTGATATTTTTCACTCACTAAATATCTCTGGCAGTTCACCATAAGAATAAACCATTACATACAATAGTCATGGAATCCTGTTTGATTTTCTGAGTTTTATCTCTATTTAGCATCTTTAAAACTAAATGGAGAGTACTGCAAAAACATACCGGACTCTTGAGGAGGAGGTTCAATCCGTAAAGGAGTTACTGACCCGCAAAGCATCAGGTACTGAATTAAACCTATCATGGGAGTGCAGGGTTGACCCAAAAGCCGACACCACCATCCTGGTACCCGGAACACTCCTCAGGAGCTTTGTTGAGCACGCACTCATGTCCGATATTTTACATCACCCCGATGGTGGAAAGATTGAAATTTCAGTTCACCGGACCACCCTTGGAATCCTGGTTATGATCACCGATAACGGTTCGCTGCGTTACCGGGAGTACAGTAAAGATCGCATGATCGGCAACCGCCTGGAGCTGCTTGACCAGGAGATTACTGACTTCAACAACGAACAGGAATACACGGTCAGCTACCAGATCCTCGACATTTCCTATGCCCAACCGGGACAAACGGGCACCCGTGTTCTGATTACCATTGTGATTTAACATTCTGGCATCGGCATCAATATACCGGCATCACTTTCAGGTAACGCATTGAGGAAACCATTTCCGGTGTAAGTGGCTGATCCCCCAGCAGGAGGGTGTAATTTCCGATTCCCGGGAGCGATAATCGATCTCTGGCACCCGGCAATGTTGAAACATACAAGAGCCACTCCATAAACCTGCCGGCCTCCCCTTGATCCATGAACTGTAGAGGATAGTCAACTCCCGATGATGTTCTGATCCTGACGGTCTCCTTCTCCCCATGATCAGTTCCCAGGCAATAGAGCAGGGGCAGATATTCACCCCTTGTGAAAAGGGGAATCTGTTTACTGATCTTCCCGCTGTAATATGCCACCCGGTCATCCCACTCCGGGTAACTCTTCCAGCCCGATTGCACATGCCTGTAAATATACTCCCATCTCAAGAGTTGCCATGATCTGATCAGGAAGTTCCGGATGCGGGGAACCATCGCATCCACGAACCTGAGCTGCATGAGCTGCACTGGAGAATCCCCATCTCCTGCACCATAAACCGGTACAGTTATCCTTTCGGGCAACCCTTCAAAAGCAAGGGAGACATCTGCAACAACGTTGCCGGCCAGATCAATCTCGCGGGTCCCTTCTGCCTCCATCTCCATTCTTTTCGGGGAGATACTCCCATTCAGTTTCAGGTACCTGGATCTGATGGCCTGTTCCTCCCTCAATCCAGAAGTACTTTTAAAACCGCCGATCTACATACTCCGTTGAAACCTCACCATTCAGATCAATACTCCTGGAAAAACTCACATCGGCAATTTCTACCTCCCCGTATTCGGTAGTGTACCTGTTCCATCCTGTGAAGGAAAGGTTGTACTGATCCGGAATCTCCAGTCTGAATTTCAGGGATTCGATCCGGTCGGCCGGCGAAAACCTGCTCCTTTTCTCTCCGATTACAGCATAGTCCTTCCTTTTAGAGATTGTGAAAACCATGCGCAGGTTACGGCTTGTAAAGTCTACAACCGGACCGGTGCCATCCATTATGTACTCATAGTTGAGGGCCCCGGTGAACCCCAGGTTATCAGGATAGCGGTCGTTCAGGATCTGGATTAATTGGGTCTGGGCACCTGCGCTCAGATCCCAGAGATTCTTAACCAGGGGATCCTGCCCCGGCTGTTCGAGAACGGCTCCAAACAGCTCCATATCCACCAGGCTATTGTCCTCTCCTTTGTAATCGGCCGATTTGAAACGTTTTACCGAAGTACAGCCCGCAATCATCATGAACAGGAGCAGGATGGTAAAGGGAAGTGACCGTGCTTTCATGGTTTATAGGTATCTGAATCCTTGTAAACCCTGGCCACCAGGGGAGGATTGGGAACCTCACTGCACACGATACTGATCTCCCTTACCAGTTCGTTGGGATGGTACTCCAGGTCGGGGGTACAACTGAACGTCATCCCGTCCCTGTAAAGATCTTCCTCGCTCATGTGGATGCATCTTTCCGTTCCGAGATTTTGGATCACCAGGTAATACATAGGAATTGTGCTTTTGATTCTTCAGGAATAAAATTAGCAAAACACATCATATGAGTCAAGTAGCCTGAATGGAAGAAATTTATTTGCATTATGAGCAATAGTTCATTACCTTTGTTATGAACTATTGCTCATTATTAATGTCGCCCAGGCCATTCAGATTGCGGAAAATAAGTAACCCTCCTGTGATTTCAGGGTTCAAGCCTTACGGTTTAGAAAAAAATGCAACTAAACCCGAAAGTGTATTTCTCCATTTGGAAGAATATGAAGCATTGCGCTTATGCGATTACGAAATGCTTAATCATCATCAGGCCGCAATTTTAATGGCAGGTATCAAGACCAACCCTTACCCGGATATATTCAAAGGCCAGGCTGAAAATAGCAGAAGCGCTCGTTCATGGCAAACAGATTATTATCCAGGGTGGAAAGATCTATTTTGACAGCGAATGGTTTTCCTGTAAATCTTGTGGCTGTTATTTCAACAATCCTGAAAAACAGGAAAAAATAAAAGCATGTCCGTTATGCAGGAGCAGCGACTTTCTTAATTATGAACCTGATCCTGAGGAAAATGATGAGATTTTAACATGCGGAACACATATGGTCAGGAAAGGACACTTGCATAAAAGAAATTTTTAATTCAACCGATATGAAAATTGCTATTACAAGTACAGGGAACAGCCTTGAAAGCAAATTGGATCAGCGTTTTGGCCGTTGTGGATACTTTACCGTTTACGATACTGAAACCAAAGGGATAGAATTCCTGCCAAATCCCAATAAAGATGCTCTGGAGGGTGCAGGGCCTGCTTCAGTTCAACTCATTGCATCACGCAATGTTCAGAAGATCATTTCAGGAGAATTCGGTATGAAGATCAAGTCGATGCTTGATGGTCTGAAAATCCAGATGATTGTTCTGAAGCAACCTGAAAAAAGAATCAGTGAAATTATCGATATGTTGAACCATCAATAAATGAGGTAATTATGCCAGGATTTGATCAAACAGGCCCGGGGGGACAAGGTTCCATGACCGGCCGCAGAATGGGTCGCTGCACAAATTATGGTGCAAATCTGAAAAATACAGAAGAAACTCCCACCATGAACCCAGGTGATAATTCCCCTGAGAATTTACCGGGGAGAGGCTTTGGTTTTGGTTGGAGGAGAGGGGGAAGAGGCCTGGGCAGGAGAGGGCGAAACCGTTTCAGGGGCGGCTATTAAAAAAATCTCTGCCTCTTTTACATACTAAGTTATTCATATAATCAAATTACACTCATGAAAAAAAGAATTGCTATTCCGTTGGAAAACGGGATATTATGCTCGCATTTTGGCCATTGTCAACAATTTGCAATTATTGATGCGGATACAAATCATATTTCAGGGGAACAACTGATTACCCCACCGCCACATGAACCAGGATTACTGCCTGGATGGCTTGCTGAAAAAGGGGTAACCGATGTTATTGCCGGGGGCATGGGACAGAGGGCGATTGACCTGTTCAATCAGCAAAAAATAAATGTCTTTGTAGGGGCACCCATAAAATTGCCCAGGGATCTTGCCAACGAACTGCTGAACGATACTTTAACTGCAGGAGCCAACTATTGTGACCATTGAGACAATCTTCAGGGTATCTTATTCCGATACCGACCGCATGGGATTCATGCACCATTCGAATTATTTCAAATATTTTGAAACTGCGCGATGGGAACTTTTCAGAAATATTGGAATACCCTACACGGAAATAGAAGACGAGGGAATCATCCTGCCTGTGACAGAGTCGGCTGTGAAATATATTTATCCTGCGCTTTACGATCAGGAAATCAGGATTGCCACCCGGATAAAATCTTTCAGGGGTGCAAGAATTGAATTCGAATACCGGTCCATCAATGAGGCCGGAGCGTTCATTAATGAAGCTTCCGTTACGGTTGCATGCGTCAATAAGCGCACAGGTAAGGCCTGTCTCCCGCGTAAGAAGATGGTAAATACACTGAAAGCATTCATAAATAAGTGACCCGCCTTAACTATGATTAAAATTGCAGTGGCCAGCGGAAAAGGCGGAACCGGGAAAACATTTGTTGCCACAAACCTTTACCATACCCTGGTTAAGAATCAAAGAGATACACTCCTTGTTGATTGTGATGCAGAAGCCCCCAATGCAGCTGCTTTCTTTGAAACAAAACATGATCAAAACCATTGACGTGAAACAGCTGGTGCCTGTGATCAATACCGGAACCTGCACTTTTTGCGGCAGATGTCATGATTATTGTAATTATAACGCCATTTTCATCCTTCCGCCCATGAAGATCATTCAGGTCATCGAAGAACTCTGTCATGGTTGCGGAGCATGCAGTGTTGCCTGCCGGGATGGGGCTATCACGGAAAAACCGGTTTCCCTGGGCAAGGTCAATCTGTATTCTCACAATGGAAAGCCTTCAATCATTGAAGCACGGATGAATATAGGAGTAATGTCGCCGGTTTCCGTCATAAAGGCAGCGCTTAAACAGATTGACAACCGGTCCGAGATTGCCATACTGGATGCTCCACCCGGCACATCATGTCCTTTTATTCAAACTGTATCGGCAGCCGATTATGTTGTTCTGGTCACGGAACCGACACCCTTCGGATTAAGTGATCTGAAACAAAGCGTCGAAACACTCAGAAAAATAAACAAACCATTTGGAGTGATCATTAACCGGGCAGGATTGGGGGATTATAATGTCCAGCAATACCTGTTGAATGAGGGTATCTCTCTTTTGCTGGAAATCCCTTTCAGCAAGGAAATTGCAGGAAAATACTCAAACGGGGAAATTGTTTCGGCAACAGATCCAATTTTTACGAAACAACTTAACCGGGTTGTTGAAAATATTATTGTACAACATGGAAATAGCAGTCATTAGCGGGAAAGGGGGAACTGGAAAATCGAGTATCAGTGCTGCATTTGCCACATCTAAACGGTGAAGTGGTTCTTGCCGATTGTGATGTGGATGCAGCTAATTTATATCTGCTCTTTAATCCTGATCATGAAGAGGAACAGGTATATGTTGCCGGTTATAAAGCGATGGTGGATGATCTGCAGTGTTCCAAATGTCAACCTATGCCTGGATTCCTGCAGGTTTGATGCAATTTCACTCCTGAATGATCAGATCATCATTAGTGAGATCTCATGTGATGGATGCTTTCTCTGTTCGCGGATCTGTCCTGAAAATGCCATTCGTATGGTCCCAAATGATAATAGCAGATTGTATTCCGGTTCCTTCAGAAATGGTAAAATGGTTTATGGCAGGCTGGCTCCTGGCGAAGAGAACAGTGGAAAGCTGGTGAATATGGTAAGGGAAAAAGCAAAACAAATCTCCAATGAAAATAATTTGGAAACCATCATACTGGACGGTCCTCCTGGAATTGGCTGTCCGGTTATTTCAACAATAACAGGGGTTGACAAAGTAATCATTGTAACAGAACCTACTATTTCAGGCCTTCACGATCTGGCACGTGCAGCTGAAATTGTGTTGAAATCGGATCGCAACCCTTCTGTTATTATCAATAAATGGGATCTGAATCGTTCGATGACGGAACGAATCGGTGCGTGGTGCAAGAAGAAAAACATTCCGGTGGCGGGATTATTGCCTTTTGATAAAAAAATGGTCGAATCAATGGTTCAGGGTAAAACCATTCATGAATTCGATGCGGAGAATGAGATGAGCCTGGAATTAAAAAAAATATGGAACAAAATGATCAGAAGTTAAGGATATCGCCGGTTTTAACCGGTTTGATTCTGAAATGATTATAGAATACAGATAATGCCGGCAGCCCGGTACAGTGAGAAGGGAATATATGCTGAACCTGGTTAGCCTGAGATAGCTGACAGTCTCTTCCAGCTGGGTGTTTACCTCCTTTAAATGGAAACCTCCAATTATTCCGAATATCTTGCCGCACCCGGTAATTCTCCTGGCATACTCAAGCGTGTTGACTATACCTGCATGTCCGCAACCGGTAACAACAAATAAACCTTCAGGCAATAAAATTGCCAGGGCACTGTCATCCGGAACATAATCCGGAGTACCGTCTTCAAAAACAAAGGATGTACTTTGCGATTCAAAATCCGTCAACCTTGGAATCTCTCCCAGAAACTAGATCTTTTCAGAGATTCTGATAAGGTCCCGCAGAAGTAATCACATTCAAATTCAAAGAAATTTCATCCCTTGCTATTTTTTAATCCAATGTATGTATGGTCGGTTTTGCGGTATCGCTTTTCAAAACATCCGGGATGGCAGAGAAGGTTGAACCCGGAAAGATAACTCAGGCCATTGCCATGGTCAAAATGTCCATGACTCAAAATGACCATGTCAATATTTTCCATTTTTATATTCAGGGTTTGGGCATTTTTAAGAAACATATCGCTCTGACCCGTGTCAAAAAGAATGGTTTTACCATCAAATTCAATCAGGTAGGACAAACCATGCTCTGCCATGGTATAAGACCCTGCACAATTTTCTGTTAGGACTGATATTTTCATTATAATTAGTCGAATTTACAATATTTTTTATGAACCAGGGTTCATAATTTGAATGATATTTAGCTATATTTATAAGCTTGTATAACTTAATCAATCAATTATCATGGAAGAAAAAACTTATGCAATGCCACGTATTGGCGACAAAGCTCCTGAATTTAAAGCTGTTACAACACAGGGCGATATTAATTTCCCCGGAGACTACAAAGGAAGCTGGGTAATACTGTTCAGTCATCCTGCTGATTTTACACCCGTTTGCACCTCTGAATTCATGACATTTGCCAGCATGGAAAAACAGTTTAACGAAGCAAATTGCAAGCTCGTTGGCTTATCGGTAGACGGACTTTACAGCCATATTGCCTGGCTGCGTACCATTAAGGAGAAGATTGAATACAAGGGTATGAAGAATGTGGAGGTAAACTTCCCGCTGATCGAAGATATCACCATGGAAGTGGCAAAAACATACGGAATGCTTCAACCGGGCGAAAGCTCAACAAAAGCAGTCAGGGCAGTGTTCTTCATTGATCCCAAAGGTATCATTCGAACTATTATTTATTACCCGCTTAAGTCTTGGTCGTAATTTTGACGAACTTTACAGGGTCGTTATCGGATTGCAGACTGCTGATGCATTCTCAGTTGCACTTCCGGCTGACTGGAGACCCGGAGATGATGTGATTGTACCAACAGCAGGTTCTTGCGGAGTGGCAAAAGAACGTATGGAAAAGAAAGAAGAAATGCATTGCTACGACTGGTTCTTCTGCACTAAAAAACTTGATAAGGAGAAGGTGCTGAAAACGGTATTGAGAAAATAGCCACTTTTTTAATGGCACGACCGCAGAAATCAAGAAAAGTCTCTCATCCGCCAAAGATGAAGGGATTCAGACCCTTTGGCATGCAATCCTGTGTAAAGGAATCCCTCAAGCTGAAATATGAGGAATACGAAAGTCTCAGGCTTGTTAACTACAATATGCTTCCCCAGGATGTGGCTGCCAGGCAAATGAATATATCCCGCCCCACATTTACGCGGATTTATAATAAAGCACTTAAAGCTGATTGCTAAATCATTCGTGGAAGGTAAGTCTATTGAGATAGAAGGGGGAAACTATCAATTTGACAAAGAGTGGTATCGATGCAGGAAATGTTATAAACTGATTCAGGGAATTGAAAATCATTATAAATGCAATGATTGTATTGCCTATGGAGAGAGCGAACTGATAAAGCTTAATTGATTATCCCGGAAGTCACTCTTAAACCAAACAGTGCAAAATCATACTTTACAGGGTCATGCTTGTCCAAT
>CAVVFB010000011.1:0-10089 GCA_963747365.1 uncultured Bacteroidota bacterium
CTCAATGGGAAAGTTCGGTAGCCCTGGATCCGTCCAACGCAGTTGCATTCAGGAACCTGGGGCAGGCATACCAGGAGCAGGGCGAGTCTCAGAAGGCCAGAGAGGCCTATGAGGCTGCCATTCAGGCAAATCCTGCTGCCGGCCAGGCCATTACCGAGCTGGGAACGATCAACCGGGAGATGGAGCTGCCCATTGAGGAACAGATCAGCCTTTTTGAATCACACCTTGATGGGATAGCACACCTATAATCCTGCGCTCTACCAGTTGGTTGAACTTTATGTGATGGCCGGTAAATACCAGGATGCACTGAAATATCTGAACCAGACACGCTTCAATTCATGGGAAGGCAGGTATGGCATCCACCAGCTTTGGATAGAGGCCAATATCAAGCAGGGGGATGCTGAGTTTGAAAAGGGCAACTTTGAGAAGGCGCTCGGGTATTATCAACAATCGTTGCGTTATCCGGATCATCTTGAGGTTGCGGAACAACCCAATACCATCCATGCCCGCAAGAATTACCTGATCGGAAAAACCCTGGTTGCCATGGGAGAAAAACGAAAGGCACAGGCCTATTTTGAAGCGGTTATTGCCGACCGGGTAGATCCTGTGAATGCTTACCAGTATTTTCGTGGCAGGGCCATGGAAGCGACGGGAAAAACAAAAGAAGCCCGGGGGGTATATGAAAAGATGCTTGCAGCCCTGGGAGAAACTGAACCCGCGGGCGGGCAAAAACCCGGGGATGACCGGAAGGAGCAGTCTGTCTGGTGGTACACACGGGGTCTTGCCCTGGAGGGTCTCGGGAATGCGAAGGAGGCTGAATCCTGCTTCAATCGTGCTTTGAGCCTTAATCCCCAGGTTGAACTGAGCACATTCGTTCCTCCCAGGTCCGGATTTTAAATATTTTAAAAACAGGAAAGATGAATCGATTTACCAGGTTGTTGAGTATTGCAGTTTTATGTTTTGCTTGCAATGGGAATGGAAGGGTACGCAACAGGGCCCTTCAGGGTTCTTGTGGTCATCGGCGACCAGTGGAAGGATCCTGCCGGGTTCATGGTTGAAAGGGCTGCGCCCACCGGTGAATTTTCAGGATATTTCATGTATCCAGAGGTGTACAGCGGGAATGATTTTCATCAGCTGATGATTCTCCTTAAATCGTGGGGGATCCCGTTTGATATCGTCCGCCTGGATCAGCAATTCCTCGATCCCCATATGTTTACAGATATGAATGGAGATCCTATGTATGGGACCATCATCTGGGATGTGAACCAGAGCGATCAGTTGCTGCACCCCGATTATTCCATCGTGCAGAGAATGGTGAAGGAGAAGGGGATCGGTTTGATAGCCTTGTCCGATCGCATTTCCCAGCCTGAAATACAGGATCTTCTGGGTGTGAAATACATTGGAGCCTGGGAGAGCAACCAGGTGATGAAACCGGCTAAAGAGCATTTCCTTACAGAGGGACTCTCCCCTTCATTTAAATTGGATGTGGAAGAGGCAACCGACCCGTTTTATGGTGTTCACATGAAACGGCAGAAAGTTGAGGTTCTCGATGGTGCTGAAGTCCTGGTGAACCAGGGGGATTGGCCGCAGGTCACCGCAAAGACCTATCCTTCGGGGGGCCGTGCGGTCTGGATCGGGAATGATTTTAACAGCCTGTTCGATTACCAGGATATCCGCACCCTGCTGAGGCGCTCGATTACATGGACAACCGGGTATAGTCTCTTTAAAACCTGGGAGAATGAGATTATTATGATGATGGACGATCCGGGCGGTGCGCAAAACACTTACCTGGAACACTGGCAGTATCCGACCCTGACCGAAGATCGGATTCTGAAACACCTGGTTAAACCCTTGCAGGAACACCAGGCAGTGCTCAACATTAACTTCGTCCCGGGCTTTGTCAATGATGAAAAAGGGACCATCGAACCGGCCTGGACACAGGATTTCACCGATGCATTCGGCGCCAGGCAGGATTATATTTCAGGAAAACGCGGATATGACAAAGGGATTGAGCTGGGTGTTATTGAAGTGATGTGCCATGGACTGACCCATATGCAGCCCGACCTGGTTTCAGCCCCGACCTGGTATGGCGCTCCGATTGACATGGAGAAGTCCGAGGTGGGCTGGTACCGCGAATTCGGGGACACCCGAAGGCAAAAGGAGATCCCTGCCGCAGAGCAGCTGTGGCGCATGAAAACAGCCAGACAATGGCTTATCAACCAGTTTGGAGTGGTTCCGCTGGAATTTTGTGCGGGTGGTAATGGTGCGTCGACCTCCTATTATAACAATACATTTAAACTGGCGGCACAGGCTGGTTTCGGATGGTGCGGCTGGACACAGGGCTATTGCGGTACAGATATGGTGATCATTGACTGGGATTTTCTGGGAACCGCCGATTCTCCCCTGATCGTGGAGGCTCCCCCCGATGCACATGATTTTGGAATCGTAACAGCCCCCGAAGAGTTTGCGAAAGTTTTTGACCAGCACCCCGGTGGTCGCTTCATGAGTATCAATGAATTTATAGGTTACCTGCATGCAGGTAACTCGGGGAGCTGGAACCCGAAAGAGGGAAAGCTCATCTTCAATGTGGATTATGATCCGCATTATTGCCGGTACTTCACTACCCGGCCCTCATCCTGGACCCTGGAGGTAGCCGACTGGATGGAAAAGGAGTCCGGCAGGATTTCGGCAATTAAAGTGGATGGGAAAACCATTCCAACTCCTGCATCGGGCGGGATCATACCGGTTCCATCAGGATCGGGTCAGCATCAGATTGAAATTGAATTTTAATAAAGTTTAAGAAGTCATGAAACGTAGAAAATTCTTTAAACTGGCCACTACCGGTGCTGCCGGAATTACATTGGCCGGCTCCTGCACAGGCGGTGGCAGCGAAGCTGTGACTGCAGGTAACACCCTGGTTGAGCCCGGGATAGTTCCTGCCTACAGGAAAAGCATTGTCCCCTCATTTGCAACGGGGACTCAGAAAAGTGCCAATGACAGAATAGTGGTGGCCCTGATCGGTGCGGGTGGTCATGGGATCACAGTCATTCTCCAGGCGGCAAACCTGGGTGAAAATGTATTTGTGAAGTATGTCTGTGATGTGGATGATACCCGGGGCGGATATGGAATTACCGAGCTTGAGAAGATCCAGGGAACTGCACCCATCCGGGTCAGGGATATGCGTACGGTTCTCGATGACAAGGAGGTGGATGCGGTGTTCATTGCCACCCCCGAACACTGGCATGGACTGGCTACCGTATGGGCGTGCCAGGCTGGCAAGGATGTCTATGTGGAGAAATGTATTTCCCACAACATCGGGGAGGGCCAGAAGATGATTGAAGCTGCCATGAAATATGAGCGGATTGTCCAGTGTGGCACCCAGAACCGGAGTTCGGCATATGCAAAGTCGGCACGGGAGTTCATTCAGCGGGGCGACCTGGGTGGAATTATGGCAGTACATATCAAGGAGATGTTAAGTGGTCCTATACCTTTTGTGGAAAAAGAGGAAACCAGGGCCCCCGATACAATCGACTGGGATATGTGGCTGGGACCGGCGCCCATGGTACCCTACAGTGTATCAAGGAATAAATCATGGTCATATTATTGGGACTATGCAGGAGGTAATTCCATGTCGGGCGGGATCATACATCAGCTTGACCTGGCAAGGCTGGTGCTCGGCGATCCGGGATTTCCACAGTCGGTATACTGTGCTGGAGGAAGATATTTCTTTGACGATAAAAGGGATGTGCCCGATTACCAGATGGCCACCTTCGATTATGGAAAGTATGTGCTGACCCTGGAAGCAGGTGAGTGCACTCCCTATTTGAAGAAATCCGGCCCTGATGTCCGTTTCTCGGAAAAGTTTCCCGAATGGATGCAAAATGCCACCCGGATCGAGATCCTCGGGACAAAGGGGATGATGTATGTAGGACGCATGGGAGGTGGCTGGCAGGCTTTTGGCGAAGATAAGCAGATTATTGGACAGGAGCCAGGCTACTATCCCCTGGAGGCTCACATCAGGAATTTCATTCACTGCTTGCGAAACAGGGAACAACCCAACGGGAACATTGTGGAGGGGCATCACAGTGCGGTCCTGATCCACCTTGCAAACCTCTCTTATCGTGCAGGAAACAAGCAACTGTTATTTTCACCTGAATATGAAACCATTACCAACTCACCTGAAGCGGCAAAGATGATCGTCAGGGACTATCGGACAGGATATGAGATCAATGTTTAAACCACGAATTATTAAACGGGGAGCAGTGGGTGTACTGGCCCTGGTAGCGATCCTGGTGGTATATGCCTTTGTGGGGACCCTGAATAAGACCGAACTGGAGTTTCTGATCCATATCAACGAGGAGCTGGTACAGCAATCGGTATACGGGGAGTCGCCCACCTTTGCCATCTGGCTGGAGGATCCGGGCACCGGTGAAACCCATACGGTATTTGCAACCCGGAGGGTGGCTACAGGTGATTGGGAAGGAAAGAAGGATGTACCTGTGGCACTTCCCGTTTGGTCCGGGGTCAACCAGGCCGGGCTCCTTATAAAATCGCAAAAGGCTGAAGCAGTAAATGATGACCTGATCTCTACCGGGGCGACTCCTTTGCCCGGATATTTCAGAAGCCGGGTCAGAATTACCCCCGAATCCAAATGGATCTGCTGGATAGAGATGAACCTGGCCGGAGATTTCAATGAAACCTATCCCCGGTATGATCCTGAAACCAGGATCGAGGATGAGTACTCAACCGGTCAGCCGTCAATCCTCTACAGGGTGGAGATAGAGGCCCGGATCGACCAGGCCGTAATCCCCGGGGTTAAGGGCATGATCCTTGTCGATGACGCAGGCGGGACTGTCGTTGAGCCCCTGCAGGGTATTACCACAGCCACCGGGGTTTTTGATGAGATCTCCATCCGGGTGGTCAGGCCCAAACCCAGGATTATCGAAAAGAAAATCTTGAAATTATGAAAATAGTTGTTGCTGTTGTTTTACTGAGTTTCGTTCCAATCATTGGCTTTTCTCAGGAAAAGCGTGACATTTTATATAAGGAGGCCGGTGAAACAGGATTGGAGAACGCCCTGATCAAAGAGTTTCCGGAGATGGGATTACCCACCTACAGGGATCGGGATTTCTGGGATAACATACCTGAAAACCTCAGGAGTCAGTACATCAGTGAAGCTGTGGAAAAACTCGGTTACGAGTGGAAGGTAGTAAAAGCAACGGATTACCTCGAGATCATTCGTTCCGGCGATCGCAGGCAGGGTGTTTATGAGGCACCCCGCTCTGCTTTGATGGCCCTGGTGATGGGAGAATTGGTGGAAGGCAAAGGGCGGTTTATGGATCAGATAATCAATGGTGTCTGGTACTATTGCGAACAAACCTGGTGGGGTTGGTCTGCCCACCTTCCTGCCCCCTCGGGACTTCCGGATATCGACAACCCCTCCATCGATCTGGGAGTTGGTGAGATAGCCAATATTCTTTCATGGACCTGGCACCTTTTTCATGATGAATTTGATGAAATCCATCCCTTGATATCAAAGCGACTGAAGGACGAGATCATGCATAAAGCCATCCATCCTTATTATGAGCGTGAGGATTTCTGGTGGATGGGATTTGACGGAAGCAGAACAGTGAACAACTGGAATCCCTGGACCAATCATAACATGCTCACGGCCATTCTCATTATGGAAGATGATCAGGAGAAAAAAATCAAAGGCGTCCAGAAAGTAATACGCTCCCTGGATGTTTTTCTGAACCAGTATCCGGCGGATGGCGGGTGTGATGAAGGGCCCTCTTACTGGGGCCGGGCGGGCGCTTCGTTGTACCAGAATCTCGATTTGCTCCGATCTGGCCACACATGGACAATTTAATGTCTTCGATAACCCGCTTATAAGAAATATGGGGACCTATATCTATAAAGCCTACATCTCTTATCCCTACTTCATCAATTTTGCTGATGCAGATGCCACTACAGGCAGCAGGCCGCAAATCATTTACAGTTATGGAAAGGATATTCAGGATCCGGTGATGCAGAAATTTGGTGCCTATCTGGCGAAAAAGCAAGATTGGGGAGAAAAGGTTCCCGATGGAAAAATTGATGAACAGCTCATGCAACTGCTGTTACTGGATGAAATAGAAAAGGCCCCTGCTGAAAATGCACTGATTGGTGATTTTTGGTTGCCGGATACCGAAATAGCTGGTGCCAGGGATCAGGCCGGTTCTGAGAAGGGCTTCTTTTTTGCTGCCAAAGGGGGCCATAACGATGAGAGTCACAATCACAACGATTTAGGTACCTGTGTTTTATATTACAACGGGAACCCGTGCCTGATCGATATCGGGCGGGAGAATTATACAGCCAAAACCTTCAGCAGCAGGAGATATGAAATTTGGACCATGCAATCCCAGTATCATAATCTTCCCAAAATAAACGGTACGGACCAGAAGGAGGGAAGGCAATATGTGGCAAAAAACACCACCTTCAGTGCCGATGCAGGCAAAGCTGTTTTTTCAACCGATATTTCACAGGCCTATACAGAAGAGGCAGGCGTTGAAGAGTGGGTAAGAAGCTACCGGCTCGACCGGGGCAAAAAATTCACTGTTTCAGATCATTATGTACTTCGCACAACCGGAAGTGATCCAACCACCCTTAATTTTATAACCTCCGGCAAGGTTACAGAGGTAGCTCCGGGCAAACTGGGACTGAAGGGAGACGAATATTACCTTGAGATGAAATATAATCCGAAAAGTGTTTCACCGCTCCTTGAAGGGTTGGAGGTGACAGATACCACACTGAAAAGGTATTGGCCGGAAGGCCTCACGCGGATTGTATTTACGGTTCTCAATCCAGGCCTGAAAGGGAACAATCAAATAGAGATTACTGGGGGTAAATAGGATCAGTGCAATTATCGACTTACTTGTTCTTTTTTTTATAACTTGAGGTTGCACTTACCCAGGTAAATTAAATTTCCTGGGAGTGGCGTGGCGAAGCAGTGCCAACACCAGGTTATGCCAGCTGAAAGATTTCTGCAATTAAATTTCAGACTACTAGCGTCTGATGTAGCCAGGATCTTCGAAGTAGAGACTCGAATCATCGTACAAAACATCAAACGAAACAATATCGGGATTCGTCCTCTGTTCCCTGAACATTATGCTTTCCCAATCAATACCGAGGAATTGGATTATTTGAGATCACTGGGAGTGATTTCAAAGCCTCGACGTGGTGGAACGAGGGCGCTACCATGGGTTATTACCAGAAAGGGTGCAATACGATTAGCAACAATTATGAAAGTTCCGACCGCCCTGAATTCGAAAGCGATTGTGCATTGAAAATAGAACAAAGCGCTAAAGCCGACCTCTTTACCTCGGCGGCTTAATTCCACCGTTAAGCACCAAATTAACTTTGAAAGAATATATGGATAAATTCACGAAATTATCGGCAATCCGACAAATCGCAATCACCGTTAGCAATGTTGATCTTGCACTGAAGTTTTATTGTGATGTGCTAGGTCTGAAGTTCTTATTCAGTGCAGGACCAAATCTGGCATTTCTTGATGCTGGGGGGATTCGTTTGATGTTAAGCACACCTCAGGGGGCGGGGGAGGTTGGTAAGAACTCCATTCTCTACTTCAAAGTTTTGGACATCGTCTCTGTCTATTGTTTACTGGTCAAACGAGGAGCAAAGTCCGAAAGGACTCCTCAGTTTGCTACAAAAATGCACAGACCCATTTCTGAGCCTTGTGGACAGGACACCTATACGAGATCCGGATGAAAATCTTGTAGGACTGATGGAGGCAAAAGGAAATTTAATTGACAATTATTTGATTTCAGTGTAAACTCGACATGTAACAATCACTAAAGCCGACCGAGACGCGTGTCACGCCCTTTGCGGAACCGAGCGAAGCGAGCTCATGAGTCACCGCAGGGGACGAATAACGGCAATTCCCGCTCATGAGTCACCGCAGGTGACGAATAACGGCAATTCCCGCTCATGAGTCACCGCAGGGGAGGAATAACGGCAATTCCCGCTCATGAGTCACCGCAGGGGAGGAATAACGGCAATTCCCGCGCCACGCTACGGCGGCTTAGTTCCATCGTTCCACCTCAATCCGCAAACCTAATAGCCAATATGAGATATTGTTGCACATTGCTCTCTGTCAGAAAGGAGAAAATTGCCAGATACTTGCTTTGCTTCATGCTACTGGCTTTAATGACCCAAAGTATCTCAGCCCAACGATTCTTACTCGGAGCATCCTATATCAATACCGATGCATATTTCTTAAAGAGTTTGCCAGGAGCAACAATAGGGTACGATCAACAAATATGGAGGATGTATTTCTTTCTCTATGGAAATTTAGCTAAGCATGAACATTCTTACGCGGAATATTCCTCGGCGTACCATTCCATGAAAAGCGGATTTGGTGAAGTATTAAAAGGCAATATCAACGCAGGAGCGGCCATGTATTTGTTTCAGTCCGATCATTACGGAATCTCGATTGGTACTTTCATGGGATTGAATTATGTGCACCAAAGAGAAAACATCACATATGTACATGCAGACGAATATGGCAGAAGTAGTATATCTCATGACACCATAGATAACTGGTACAAGAACAGATGGGGCTACGGTTTTTTCCTGGACATGGAAATCAAACAATTCCTGGCTCAGCAGCTTGGACTTTTCACCCGGATTGAAGTGGGGTACGCCCGTTTAATGGACGGACCCATGCCCAGAGGGCTGCCTTTTCTCGTGTATGGATTCAACAGTGTCTCCTTCTCATTTGGCATGAAATATACTTTAAGAAGAAATGATTGAGACAGAATCATTAAAGCCGACCGCTCTGCGGCGGCTTAATTCCACCGTTCTATGGATTTTGTGGCCCTTGGATTTAAACGCATGCAGCAAATAATTCGAATATACGCAGTAAATATATCGTCAATTATTTTGGTATGCGGCGATTACAGTTTATATTTGCCGTATATTATACGTCGTTTATAATTCTAATGTACATACACCAACATAAGAATTGGCCCGATTTTAAATGGGATAATGATACTCTTCTATCCTACGTCAGTAAGGTACGCGATCTTCAAGGAAGGCTTATTGGTAGAATGGAAGGGTTGGGATTCAAGCTTAGGGAGGAGGCTGTTCTGGAGACACTAACTGAAGATATAGTAAAGACCAGCGAAATTGAAGGGGAGTTCCTTAACCCAAGTGAAGTTAGATCATCTGTAGCAAAACGACTTGGGATAGAGATCTCCGGGTTACCTGAAGCAAGTAGAGATGTAGAAGGAGTGGTTGAAATGATGCTTGACGCCACGCAAAAGTTTGAAGCCCCACTAACAAAAGACCGTTTATTCGGATGGCATGCGGCTCTATTCCCAACTGGAAGAAGTGGAATGTATCGCATTACAGCAGGGAATTGGAGAAAGGACGATAAGGGACCAATGCAAGTTGTGTCAGGCCCCATGGGACGAGCAAAGGTACATTATGTTGCCCCAGAAGCCGAAAGACTCGGATCAGAAATGAATAGGTTTTTGAAATGGTTTAATTCCGACAATAGCATAGAACCGGTAATAAAATCAGCCCTGGCTCATTTATGGTTTGTTACTATTCATCCATTTGATGATGGTAATGGCAGAATTGCAAGAGCAATTGCAGATTTGCAGTTAGCCAGAGCTGACAGAACAAACCAGAGGTTTTATAGTATGTCTGCACATATAATGAAATCCAAAAAGGAATATTACGACATACTTGAATCTACGCAAAAAGGGAGTCTGGATATCAGTCAATGGTTGGTTTGGTACTTTGACCGCCTAACTGAGGCTCTGGAATCTACTGATAATTCTCTTTCAAAAGTCTTGGTCAAAGCAAGGTTCTGGGAAAAACATTCTACTACCCAGTTAAATGAAAGGCAGATCAAAATGATAAATACTCTACTTGGTGATTTTGTAGGCAAGTTACACTCATCAAAATGGGCAAAAATGACCAAAGTGCATAGAGACACTGCCCGCAGAGATATCCAAGATTTGATCAAGAAAGGCATATTATCTGATTCAGGCGAAGGAGGCAGAAGTACAAATTATATTCTGA
>CAVVFB010000012.1:0-32073 GCA_963747365.1 uncultured Bacteroidota bacterium
ACCGTTCTATGGATTTTGTGGCCCTTGGATTTAAACGCATGCAGCAAATAATTCGAATATACGCAGTAAATATATCGTCAATTATTTTGGTATGCGGCGATTACAGTTTATATTTGCCGTATATTATACGTCGTTTATAATTCTAATGTACATACACCAACATAAGAATTGGCCCGATTTTAAATGGGATAATGATACTCTTCTATCCTACGTCAGTAAGGTACGCGATCTTCAAGGAAGGCTTATTGGTAGAATGGAAGGGTTGGGATTCAAGCTTAGGGAGGAGGCTGTTCTGGAGACACTAACTGAAGATATAGTAAAGACCAGCGAAATTGAAGGGGAGTTCCTTAACCCAAGTGAAGTTAGATCATCTGTAGCAAAACGACTTGGGATAGAGATCTCCGGGTTACCTGAAGCAAGTAGAGATGTAGAAGGAGTGGTTGAAATGATGCTTGACGCCACGCAAAAGTTTGAAGCCCCACTAACAAAAGACCGTTTATTCGGATGGCATGCGGCTCTATTCCCAACTGGAAGAAGTGGAATGTATCGCATTACAGTAGGGAATTGGAGAAAGGACGATAAGGGACCAATGCAAGTTGTGTCAGGCCCCATGGGACGAGCAAAGGTACATTATGTTGCCCCAGAAGCCGAAAGACTCGGATCAGAAATGAATAGGTTTTTGAAATGGTTTAATTCCGACAATAGCATAGAACCGGTAATAAAATCAGCCCTGGCTCATTTATGGTTTGTTACTATTCATCCATTTGATGATGGTAATGGCAGAATTGCAAGAGCAATTGCAGATTTGCAGTTAGCCAGAGCTGACAGAACAAACCAGAGGTTTTATAGTATGTCTGCACAGATTATGAAATCCAAAAAGGAATATTACGACATACTTGAATCTACGCAAAAAGGGAGTCTGGATGTCAGTCAATGGTTGGTTTGGTACTTTGACCGCTTAACTGAGGCTCTGGAATCTACTGATAATTCTCTTTCAAAAGTCTTGGTCAAAGCAAGGTTCTGGGAAAAACATTCTACTACCCAGTTAAATGAAAGGCAGATCAAAATGATAAATACTCTACTTGGTGATTTTGTAGGCAAGTTACACTCATCAAAATGGGCAAAAATGACCAAAGTGCATAGAGACACTGCCCGCAGAGATATCCAAGATTTGATCAAGAAAGGCATATTATCTGATTCAGGCGAAGGAGGCAGAAGTACAAATTATATTCTGAACGTCCCTTAATTGATTCTATAGCAACATTTTGCGCATTAATAAAACTTAAACAAATACAAATCTTTATACTATGAGGCCGTTAACAAACTTTATTCTCTTTTTACTACTTACAGCCGGATTTTGTCTTTCGGGGTGTAATACAAATACTGACCAAAATCAACCCCCGGTTGTTAGAACCACCTCTGGTGATGTATCTGGCAGTTTTAACGATAGTGTATATGCTTTTAAGGGGATACCCTATGCCAAGGCTGAAAGATTTATGCCGCCACAGGATCCTGATGCCTGGGATGGAATTCGTGAATGTACAGACTTTGGACCTGTAGCCAGACAAGTGGTGCCCTGGTATCCTGATTCCGTTCAAAACGAAAAAGAAATGTTCAGTGTAAATGTCTGGACACAGGGAATAACGGATGGCAAAAAGCGTCCGGTAATGCTCTGGTTACATGGCGGTGGATTTCACGTAGGCGCCAGCAACGATCCCATGACCTATGGAGAAGCCCTGGCCAGGAAGGGGGATATTGTTATGGTATCCGTAAATCACCGCTTGAACATTCTGGGTTTTCTTGATCTGTCAGCCTGTGGCGAAAAGTATGCACAATCGGCCAATGTGGGTATGCTCGACATCGTGAAAGCCTTGGAATGGATCCAGAATAACATTGAGAATTTTGGAGGCAATCCTGCTGATGTCACCATTGTGGGCGAATCGGGAGGTGGCGGTAAAGTGGGTACACTCATGTGTATGCCAGCAGCAAAAGGATTGTACCATAAGGCAATAATTCAAAGTGGAACCCTGCTAAATACAATGACTAAAGAGAAATCTCAATCCCTGGGGTTGGCCGTACTCGAAAATTTAGGACGTACGCCAAATGATTTAGAAAAACTGGATACTATCCCTTACATGGATCTTGTAAAAGCAGGGAATGATGCCATAGCAGAAATTTCGGGTCCAAGAAGACCCGGATCGCCAACCATGTTTGGCTTTGCACCATCTGCCGATGGTGTTGTTTTGCTCCAGCAACCTTTCAGCCCTGGTTTTGCGGATATTTCATACGGCATTCCCCTTATGATGGGTTCCACACTGAATGAGCTAATGAGAACATTTTATGGCCAAAAAGATATGACATTGCAACAGGCAAAAGATAGCCTGGCAATCGAATATGGTGACAAAACCGATCAATACATTGAGCTATTCGCAAAGGCTTATCCTGATTATACACCTCAGGATCTTCTTTCCATTGACAATGTGTTCAGACCCTTCACCATACGAACCGCGGATGCAAGGGCTATGGAGACAAGTACACCCCTGTATGTATATTTATTAGCATGGAAAAGTCCGGTTGACAGTGCATCGAGAGGTTCGTTTCATGGTTTGGACATTCCTCTGGCATTCAATAATGTTGACCTGAGACCAGACTGGACAGGCAATTCAGACGAAGCCTGGAAACTGGCTGGCAATATGAGCGCTGCATGGATTAACTTTGCAAAAGAAGGGAATCCTAATGTTGAAGGTATTCTGCCAGACTGGGAACCTTATACTGCGGAAAACGGTACTACAATGTATTTTGATACTGAATGCAGAATTGTAAATAACCACGACAGAGAATTGATGAATTTCATAAGACCCCTGGAATAGTCCTCAGAGTCAGTCATATATTTTATGAACAGCACCGGTTAGATTTTGGTTTAATAAAAAGGTTGTAAGACAGCGCTTGAACTGTCCAAGAGTACAGGTTATTCCAGAATAGGGAGAAGGGGTAGAACAATATACTAAAGCCGACCGTCACGCATGTCACGCCCTTTCCTGAACCGAGCGAAGCGAGCTCATGAGTCACCACAGGTGACGAATAACGGCAATTCCCGCTCATGAGTCACCACAGGTGACGAATAACGGCAATTCCCGCTCATGAGTCACCACAGGTGACGAATAATGGCAAATCCTGCGCCACGCTATGGCGGCTTAGTTCCACCGTTATATTACTAAAAGTAAAGCCCAGTAGTACCGTACAATATAAAATCAAACCAATTGGAATCAGTTAATAACATTGAGCTTTCCGATAAGTCCATCTACCCAGACGAAAGTGTTTTAAAAGGTGTACTAGGGAGATCGTATCAATCGTATCATGCTTTGTTGGATCTCTTTAATCAGAACGGAATGCAGTACGAATGGAGATATTACATGGATGGTAAGGCCTGGCTCTGTAAAGTGCAAAAGAAAAAGAGTACAATTGTCTGGATGTCTGCCTGGAAGGGCTTTATGAAAGCGGCCATATATATTCCTGAGAGACTTATAGAAGATGTCTATTCGCTTCCAATAAGTAAAGAGACAAGGGAACGGATTAAGGCAACAAAGAATGTTGGGAAATCAAAGCCGTGCTTATTTGAGATTCGCAATCAGAAGATACTGAAAGATATGAATATCGTAATGCAGTTCAAGATCCAATCGATGTAGCATAAAGTCATGTTGAATGTAATTATCAAAACAATTCAATCGTAGTCATATAACTATTCACTAAAGCCGACCGCTTACGCATGTCACCCACTTTGCAGAACCGAGCTCATGAGTCACCGCAGGTGACGAATAACGGCAAATCCCGAGCCATACTGCGGCGGCTTAGTTCCACCGTTCCTTGTACGATTTGAATTGTTACCAATTTTTGGTAACTTTGTAAAAAACACAGCAATGGGTAAGAATACTTCCATATCATTAGGCGATCATTTCGAAAGCTTCATTCAGGAGGGGATTTCATCGGGTAGGTATAGCTCCGCAAGTGAAGTTGTGCGAACAGCGCTGCGTTTACTAGAGGCTGAAGAAAATAAAATTAAAGCTCTCAGGGTAGCTATCGAAGAAGGTGAGAAGTCTGGATTTGTAGAGAACTTTGAACCAAAAGCTTTTCTTGAAGATCTTCACCGAAAGCACTTATGACAAGAGCAAAGTACCTGATTAGTAAGGCTGCTAGTAGCGACTTAGACGGGATTTGGGAATATACGTTCCATAAATGGTCGAAAGAACTGGCAGATAGATATTATAACCTGATAATGAATGAAATTGAATTCATCGCTAGTAACCTCACTTCTGGTAAGCCAATGAATCATGTCAAAAAGAATTATTTCGCTTCCTTTGTCAAATCTCACATGATCTTATTCAAAAGGAACAAGGGAATAGTTGAAATCATAAGAATTCTCCATCAGAAGATGGATGTTGAGTCAAACCTTGACTAAACCTTTAATCGACGTCCATTGGTGAGTGGAATAATGGTGTCCATTGTAATTTTAATCACCATTTGCACGCCTTTGCACGCTCGACATGGAACAATCCACCAAAGCCGACCGCTTACGCGTGTCACGCCCTTTGCAGAAATGAGCGAAGCGAGCTCATGAGTCACCGCAGGTGACGAATAAAGGCAAACCCCGCGCCATGCTACGGCGGCTTAGTTCCACCGTTCTGCTTAAAGTCGCGGTTATTTCAGTATCTTTGAATACAGTCCTCACAATACAATGAAAAAGGTAGTTACAAAGCGCAAACTGAGGGATAATCCACAAATGGACGAACTAGAATATTGGCTCAATCGTTCACCTGAGGATCGAGTTTCTGCGGTAGAATTACTAAGGTGTCAATACTATGGAAGTTCAGAAAGACTTCAGAGAGTTTCTCGCATTGTTAAACGAACATGAAGTAGATTTCATGATTGTTGGTGGCTATGCCTTAGCTTTCCATGGAGCACCTCGTTATACAGGCGATATTGATGTTTTCATAAAACCAGATAAAGAAAACGCTCAACGGAATATTAAGGTATTGGAAGAAATTGGCTTCAGTTCTCTCGATTTTTCTGTTGAAGATTTCCAGGAAGAAAACAATGTTGTTCAACTCGGGCTCCCTCCTGTCCGAATTGATATTATAACTTCAATCAGTGGTGTAACCTGGGAGGAAGCAGAAGCTTCGAAAGAGCCAGGAAAATATGGCGATTTATCAATCTTTTATATTGGATAAAGTCAATACGTCGCCAATAAGCGCGCAATTGGTCGTGCAAAGGATATCGCCGATATCGAAGCTCTAGGTGAAGAATAACGGCATAGCACGCGCCACGCTGTCAGCGGCTTAATCCCACCGTTCTATATACCAAGTTGAGCTACGATATTGTATCATGTTCCATTATTCGTTAACTTTGTTACATGAATAGGCAACGTCAGCTGATTTTCTTCAAGGACTACTATTGGACATTCTTCAGCGAGCAGTCAGAAAAGGTTAAAGAGAAAATCGACCAGGTTCTTTTTCTGATAACAGTAGCGGATAAAATACCAAAGAAGTTCTTTGATAAAATAAAAGGTTATGAAGGCTTATTTGAGATTAGAATAGAATTCAGTAACAATATTTACCGGATTTTTTGCTGCTTTGATGAGGGCAATCTGGTTGTTCTTTTTAATGGATTTCAAAAGAAGAAGCAAAAGACACCTAAAAAGGAACTTGAGAAAGCCGCGCGGATAAGGAATGAATATTTTGAATACAAGAAAAAGAGGAGGACATAATGAAAAACATAAAGACGAGGTGACGAATAACGGCAAATCCCGCTCATGAGTCACCGCAGGTGACGAATAACGGCAAATCCCGCTCATGAAGTCACCGCAGGTGACGAATAACGGCAAATCCCGCTCATGAGTCACCGCAGGTGACGAATAACAGCAAATCCCGCACATGAGTCACCGCAGGTGACGAATAACGGCAAATCCCGCTCATGAGTCACCGCAGGTGACGAATAACAGCAAACAGCGCGCCACGCTACGGCGGCTTAATTCAACCGTTCCGCTGTCAAATATAAAAATTGTTAAATAGGCTTACTAAAACTTAAATTTCCGGGATATATTATTTGGATTTATCAATTTAGTACTTGTTAATTAATACGATTATTGAAAAGAAATCCTATGAAAAGTCCGATCTCAAGGCCTGGATCCTTCTTCGCTGTTTTATTGATCGCTGGCATCATCTCTTCCTGTTCCAAGGATGAATTTCCAAATTATGAGAGCATCCAGGAACTGGTCACAGGAACGGTATCCCGGGAACATCTCCCCGGAATGATTGCTGCCATTGCTGATTCGTCCGGTATTTTGCAAATCGAATCGGCCGGCGTTCGTAACATAGGATACTCCGAAGCTATTACCCACGAGGATCATTTCCATTTGGGTTCGTGTACCAAAGCGATGACAAGTGCATTGATGGCCATGCTGATTGCTGAAAACAAGCTTCAGTGGGAAACAACATTCATTGAAGTGTTTCCGGAATTAAAAGACACGATTCATCCGGACTATGAAGACATGACACTTCATCAATTGTTGACGCACCGGTCGGGTATTGAAGATCCTGCAGGCCAGCTTGCAGAACATAACAACCCGGATATCAAAGAGAGACGGTATCTCTATATGAAAGATTTCCTGAAAGAACCCAGTACGGGTAACGCTGGTGAATTTAATTATTCGAACGTGGGCTATATTATCGCCGGGATAATGGCCGAACGCGTGACGGGCAAAAGCTGGGAAGAGTTGATGGAGGAGCGCATTTTTGGACCACTTGGCATGAATTCCGCAGGATTTGGCACTCCCGGAACAACCGGCCTGGTGGACCAGCCCTGGGGACATCGGAAAGTAGACAATGCGTGGGAAGCGACTCAAACGGACAATCCTGAAGAGATCGGACCGGCTGGGACGATTCACTGTTCGGTGGAGGACTGGTTAAGGTTTTTGGCTCTCTTTCTCAAGCGTGATGATACGGCGATCCTGGATCGTGGGCAGATCGAGAAGCTCATTGAACCGGTAGGAAACTATGCGTGCGGATGGTTGGTTGAGCAAAGAGACTGGACCAATGGAACAGCCCTGTTTCACAATGGGAGTAATACCAGGTGGTATATTTCTGTCTGGATTGCTCCGGAAATAAACCGTGCTTTTATCGTAGGTACAAATTCATTTGACGATCGTACAACAGAAATGAGTGAAAATGTGATGCGCAGTCTAATTTCACTGGATCAGAACAACTGACTGGCAGGCAGCCGGATTATTGTAATATGTTGATAATTACACTCGATGGATGGTCAGAATCATGGTATATCCGGCAGGCAGCCTTTCTGTAGGCATTTTCATCAGCATGATATATGTCTGTAAATTTCTGGGGGTTACGGTCAACAAGCGGGAACCATGAATTCTGGACCTGGATCATCATGCGATGCCCTTTCCTGAAACAGTGAGCCACATCGGGCAGACTATAGTTTAACCGGGTGGCTTTTCCCGGGATGAATGGTTCAGGCTGCTCAAAACTGTTTCTGAATTTACCTCTCATGATTTCAGCCCTCACCAGCATCTGGTACCCACCAAGCTTGATAATCCCCTTGCCGGTAACCTGGTCGGGATAATCGTCGGGATAAACGTCTATCAGTTTGACAACCCAGTCTCCATCCGTACCGGTTGTGGATACTACCAGGTCGGCAATGACTGCTCCCGTAACGGTCAGATCCTCTGTCAATACCTCGGTCTGATATACCATCACATCGGGCCTTCGTGAGGCAAACCTCTGATCGTTAATCATATATTCACGCCTTCGGGCCAGATGTATACCCTCATCATAGGGTACAGGTTTAGCCGGGTTGCTTATATATTCATCAAAGCTCTCAGTATGACCTGGTGCCGTGAACGACAGGGCCCCATTCTCCTCCAGGTATAAGTTCTTCTGAAGTACATTTGCGGGAGGCCAGGAGTCAAACCGGTGCCACTGGTTTGAACCGGTTACAAATACAACCGCTTCAGGAATCGAAGGCACAGGCTTGTTGTTGAGGTAACCCTCGAAAAAAGGAAACTCAATATGCTCCTGGTACCAGGTGGCTGTAAGTGTGTCTGTCCGGATATCACAGAATATCTCTTCAGCCGGACCATACCAGCCCCCTGTTCCTCCCGACCATCCACCATGGTACCAGGGACCCATGATCAGGTAATTATCGTTTCCGCTGTTTTGTTTCTCAATTGCTTCATAGGTGTGTAAAGCACCGTAGCAATCCTCTGCATCAAAAAAGCCACCTACCACCATGGTGGCAGGCTGAATATTTGTAAGGTGTGGCCTGATATTTCTCGCTTTCCAGAAATCATCGTAGGTGCCGTGAGCCATCAGGTCATTCCAGAATTGGATCGAATCTCCAAAATATCTTCTGTTAACGTTTTCCAGCTCACCCAGCTCAAGGAAGAATTTATAGTTATCCTGGGTGTAGTATTCAAAAGGTGCAGGACCTTTATCCGGTGTGATGGGCTTTGGCCTGGGAACGCCAAATGTAGAATAGAAATTAAATGCATCCATCAGCATGAATGCCCCGTTATGATGAAAATCATCACCTATAAACCAATCCGTAACGGGTGCCTGTGGAGAGACAGCCTTTACAGCCGGGTGTGCTCCCGGCAGGGAGGCTGTTGCATAAAAGCCGGGATAGGAAATTCCGTAAATGCCTACATTCCCGTTATGATTGGTCAGGTTCTTCAGCAGCCATTCAACGGTATCATATGTATCGCTGCTTTCATCGATATCCTGGTTCCCTTTTTTATCCGGATTGTGTGGACGGATATCCACAAAGGTACCTTCGCTCATCCATTTGCCACGGACATCCTGGTAAACGATTATATATCCCTCTTTCACAAACAGTGGGGAGGGCAACAGTGCTTCGGCATAGATATCCTCACCATAGGGAGCTAAAGAGTAGGGGGTCCTGGCGATCAGGATGGGATGTTTTTTCCTTTGATCCTTTGGCATATAGATCGTGGTAAACAGTTTCACCCCGTCGCGCATCGGTATGTACCGCTCCATTTTTATGTAGTTATGCTGTATATATTCAGCCATATTTTCTGTCTGGGACTGTGCAACCAGACTGAAACAGAGCAATATAATTGCCATAACCAATTTTATTTTATTCCTTTTCATATACTATTTCTTTAATGACTCGTCAATCATTTCTCCCATGGTGATCCTTGTTTTATCCCAGGCTTCAGGATCAAAACTCCAGACATCCAGGTTCCCTATTGAATTGGGGCCGAACGGCTGTTTTATAATGCTGTTTACAAGTGAATCCACCCTTTCACTGCTTTTATCGCACTCTGCCAGCAACCTCATGTATTCGTATTCCTGAACACCATCACGCATGGCCTTTAACCTGATGGAAGGGCAGGGGCCATCCACATTGGGAACAACGCCTGGTGCATAGATCAGAAGGGCATTGCCGTTTATCTTTTTATAAGTGAATTCTGCCTCTGATTCAGGTTTTTCCTTTGAGGCATCTTTCCAGGATTCCGGATCGTACCATCCGGCTACCCACCCGGCTCCTGCACCCCAGCTGAGCCAGGAGAAGGTCCGGTATTTCCAGCTACTCCAGCTTATGGCACGGTCGTTCACAAGAGGCAAATCAAGGAAAGTTGAACTGCCGACCCAGCTGTTGACCTTACTTTCATAGAGCATTGGACCATATAACCAGACCTTAATACCCATATCCTGGTATTTTTTTACAACAGAAAGATCATATTCAATGGTATGCGAAGCCCATGAGTTAATGGAGTTCTTAACGATCTGAAGGGCCTCTTCGGTATATCCGCCATCGATCCTGAAAAATGCCTCAGGATAATTTTCACGGAACATATCCCCGTAGTAAACCATGCGGCTCCATGCTTCAGGGAAATACGATTCATCAAGTCCGTTCAGGTAGGTGGTAATATCCGTTTTGGCAGGATCGATCAATGCATTTAAATGGGTTCTCACCAGATGGATGCAATCGACATAGACTGCCCGGTTTTCCGGGTCTCTTTCAACATCCGGTTTACCGATATCGGGCCATCCTTTCGTGCCATGTTTCCCGTAAACATCGAAAGGAAGAACGAAAGTTTCAATGGGTTCTCCGTAACCGGGACCATACGGATATCCGAATGCTGCAGTAAATGCTTCTCCTGAAAAATACTTCACACAGGCGCCCGTCAAAAGATTCCCAGTTAATATCTCTCCTTCCATTTTGTAAGGTCTTCAATTCCGGTTCATATGTGGGATCGAGCATGGCAATCCTGTTGCGTTTAAGTAGTTGATATACTTCTAGTTCCTGTTGTTCATTCATGCCTCTCATAAATCCTTCATGCTGAAGGCCGGCTTTAAAATTGTTCTCATTCGGAATGGCAAAATCCCATACCGTCAGATCTACCGGGATCTCTTTTTTCTCTCCGTCTATTGTAACGGACAGGGTGGTAGTGTATTTGCCTGGTTCAGCTTCCTCCTTTTTAAATGGTACATACTGATCAATCCAGACGATCATGGATTTCTGATTGTCGATCCTGTTATTGAAATCCGGAAGCCACAAAGGGTATATCCAGCGCCTTCTGACTTTTGCAGAATCATCCTGGATAAAACTGAAATGGGATAAGCGCATCAGGATACCAGCCATTGCCAAGTGAGGCCTTGGGATAACCGGTGCTGGGTGATTTAATTTCAACTGCCCATTCAAGGAAAAGCTCCGGTTTGATATGGATTGGGCTGTTATTTCCGGCGAATTCCGGTATTTCGATCCGTATGTTTTCCAGCCTCTTGCCGGTTTGATTGGTTACCACGAGCTGAAATGAGATATATTCCCCCCTGGCGGCATGCAAAGAGACCCTGTTTCCATCATAGATAAGGTTTTCTTTGAGCAGATCAGACTTCTGGGTTTCGCTCTCTCTCAGCAACAAAAACCTGTGATCTATTATTTCATTGGTAGTCGGATCGATCCTCACGGAAGAGGGGATAACTGAAACGGTCCAATCTGCAGGCCCGGTGCCGGGTTCAACAGGTTTACATCCACTCAGGCAGCAGATTACAGAGACAATTAAAATGATTTTTTTCATATTTCCGGTTTTACAGAAAGTAATTCTGCCAGCTGTTTACGGCATTCTTCGAATTTATATCCCCGGCCCGACCAGCTCACATCCTGAAGCTCTTTTGCTTCCCAGACGGCTACAGGGATACATTCATCCACGATTGCTTCAGCCTGGCTTTTTAAACCCATTTTTTCAGCAAGCCACAGATATTCAAAATCCTGTGCACCCCTTCTCCAGTTCTTTGCCCTTATGGAGGAGAGAGGACCTGCCAGCTCCCTGCTCTCTCCGGGAAAGAGAGTAATCCTGACCAGGGTAGAAAAAGGTGCCATCACCGTTGATCCTGTCTTCATAGGTAAGTGGATTGACAAAGACATTCAGATCAGTCCAGAAGGTGGTGGACCAGTAAAAATACTGATCTATTTCATACTTCCGGACGATCCATGGCATTACCCTGAATTCAATGGCATCAGCATCGCTTACTACTGCTCCCATCCCGGGCCGGTATCCATTATATATGCCAAGTTTATGACCAAGGGCTCTTTCAGAGGAAATTTCAACGGAATCGAGATCCATTGTATACTCCTGGCTTGATATTGACCAGAAATCAACATACCCTTTTAATCCCGGTATAATTTTATTCGTTACCAGTGTTGGTATATTTTTACCCGGGCCGGGATTGGTATGACTCCAGGTTGCCTGCATCCTGATTGTATCCATGGAGCCTGTTCCTTTCTTTCCTTCCGGGCCCTTCCATCCGGGCTCATCGGGAAACAGATACTTATGGTATTCAACACCCGGTGCATTCTGCACAAACCAGTTTTCCCATGCATCTGAGCCGGCCCACCAGTCTACTTTATTCATCCCATCCACGCTACCTCCGTATTCATCCGGGAAGCCTCCCCCATACCCGATGGAAAAGGTTTTATTTCCTGTGTTCTTTCCCGGACCTGCATAACCGTATCCATCCATATATGCTTCTCCGGTATAATATTTTTTATAATGATCTGTCATTTCTTCAAGGTTCCTGACTCCGGTAACCAGGTCGACCCTGTGGCGGTGTGCAAGCTGGTGGTACTTCAATTCGAGATCATCATATGCTTCACTATTCCGTTCAACACCGTGCCTTCCGGCAATATAACCGGGGTAATACCCGAACATATTTCTAATGTGTGTCGAGTCGGGGAGGGTAAAATCATATACCTTTAGTGAAACAGGGATACTTTGAACGATGCGGTTAGCAACAGTGATTTCAGCATGTCCTTCATACAAACCTGCCATTGCATTTTCCGGGATCAGGATATCGACCCAGACACCCTGGTTCATTTCCGGGTCAATGGAGAACGGGGCGCCTCCTTTTCCCGGAGGGGCCGAAAAAGGGATCAGGCAATCGGGTACCCAGCCGGTATAATAAGCGGATGGTACTGCAGTTTCCGAAAAAAACCACAGGGGAGGAGACCGCTTTTGTATATTGAGGTAGTGCTCGGTAAAGAGTTCGATGTATCTTCCCCTGTAATCAAACGGATCAGCCGGGCCGAAATCCGAGCCGGGAATTGCAAAACTATCGTTCACAAGATCGCTGATCACCACATTTACTCCTGAGGCACCGGTTTTGCCTGCCTGTATGATCAGTTGAAAAGCAACTATTTCATTTCGGCCACCGAAAAGATGGATACTGTTATTTGCCCATACCATATTATCAGGATCTGAAGCAAGTGGATTACCGGTATCATCTTTCCGGATTTTTTCTCCGTCATCGACAGCCCAGACACGGCTGATGCCCGAAGGAGGTTTACAGGAAGTAAAAGATCCTATAAACAGGACCAACAGCAGGTATTTTATCTCTGCTAAAGCTGGTAATAAAATATTTTTCATATATTCACCGGATTACATTTAAGTTGCCTGTGGAATACCATCCGTCATCTGTTTTTCCAAAGTTTGCTATCGGGATAACATGTTCAATGGAACTATGGAACACGATTCCCATTTCAAGAGCATAGTTACCTGTTGCAAGATCTGAAGGGATGGCATAGCTTATGGTTACCTCTTTTTCACCGGGCAGCCATCCCAGAATGGATGTCCCGGTAATTTCTACCGCCTTATTTTCACCACTATTGTCTTTCAGCCTGAAAGCGATCCGGTGGTCGCGGTATGGCGGGGCTATCCCCAGATTCTCCCACTTCATGGATATCTGCAGAACCGATCCGGGCCCGGACTCTTTTTCATAAGAAATTTCCCTCAGTACCAGCCTGAATCCCAATTTCATCACAAGACGTTTGATATCCGGAAGCCAGGCTGCGGGTATTGCACGGGATTTGTTCTGCACAAAGGTGGCATGCCACGCAATAGCGGCATCTATAACCGTTTCAGGAGGAGTAGGATTTAATCCGAATGTGCCGCATGGTTCAAGTGCCACCGTTCCTGTTTTCCAGCCGTCGGGCATCTGGTTGACCATTGGCCAGTAAGAGTACTGTATGATGATTCCATCCTACGCCCGGTCCTTCTCCGTTACCCCAGCAGTCTCCTCTCCAGGCTGACCTTCCTTTTGAATGGGCATATAATACATTGGATCTGTCATCCAACCAGGGCTGTTAGCGGAGTATTCGGGAAGGCTTCATAGTACAGGTCTATTATTGCCTTACGTGCCGCATCGCCGGGCATTAACCCGGGATCGCAGTAATTATGCCATTCACCCCACAGACCTACTGATCCAATATCCACCAGGGCCAGGTCCGGATGTCCGTCATAACGTTCACCCAGCGCCCTGATGAGTTTTTCATGGAGTTCCCATACAACGGGTTCCTCAATATCTACTTCATAATGAGCTCCCTCTTCAGGACATTCCGAATAGGTATATTTAATTCCCTTGTCAATCAGCCACTGGGGTATGGTATTTTCATATCCCGGCCATGACAGCATTACACGGAATGCAAGCGCCTGGTTGGCCTCCCTGCATTTTTTCAACCAGTCGTCTATCATAGCAAAAGCATACTGACCCTCTGCCGGTTCGAGATCACCCCAGGTCCAGCGCATGTAAGCACATCCGGATTTAAAAGGGAGAGCTGCAAGTGTCCGATCATCCTGTGCGGTTCTGAAGAAAGTCTGCCAGCCAACGCCCGGTATCTGAAGAAATCCTTTATCTTCCTCAAATACTCCATAATAGACCTCCTCCTCAGTAGTACAACCCGGACAGATCATGATGATCAGAACGGCGACCCATAAAGAAAAAGATTTCATAATCAGTGCGTTGAATTCTCATCCACACCCCTGGGCCGCGGTCCGTAATGGGGCATTGGTTTTCCAATCTCATAGGCTCCCATATCCGGGGCCTTCCCGGTGAAATCATCGTTGATATTCGGCATCAAGAGGGCAGCATCTTCGGCAGGAGAACCCCCTGAAATGCGCAGATCCTGGGGTCTGCGCTCCGGATAAACCGGATCGGGGAATTCAACCTCGGCCCCGAATACATCCATGTCAACCTGAACGCTGTGTGCTGCTCCTGTTAACCTGTTCAGTTCTTCTATGGTTTCGAAAAACTGATCGCCAATTTTTCCTCTGAACGGGGTGTTGGCAACACCGACCGCATTGTAGTCAAAGGTGCAGGTGTTGTTGTAACCCGGAAGCGAAACGGCAAGTCCCTCCCCCGACGAGTAACGTCCATTCAATCCACCTCCCGAGCCGCCAATACAGAGGTTATTGAGCCACGATGTCCTGAAAAATGCATCCTGACCGTGGTGTTCGAATAATCCGTCCCCGGATTTTACCACCGTGTTATGGATAAACAGGTTGCCATAGCTGAGGCGTTCAAGTTTGAAAGGGGCCATGGCAATGTTGTACATCACGTTGCGGATAAAGTAGATCGGGCCACCCAGTCCGGGTTGGGAGCTTAGGCCCATGCCGCAGTTGGTGATCCGGTTATCCATGATCCGGCAGTTGTTCATCGCAAAATCAATCTCAATACCATCATCGGGGCCCTCCGAAATGTCATTGTTGTATATATCAATACACATCTGGTCGTAAACCCATAAATCCTCCATGGTCGAGATGCAATCCCTGTAACCCGAGACGCGGTTGTAGCAAATGACATTCCCGGGACCAGTCAGTTCAATCCCCTCACCAATGTTAGCCGGACCACCCCATATGCTGCCGGAACCCGTGCTTTCGGCTACCCATGGAATCTTGTAGCGCACCGTGTTGTCAGCAATATAGCAGTTCTTGCAACCGGGTTGTTCCTGGGCGATAATTCCGAACTGAGATTCGATGGTGCAGTGGCGTATGGCCACATCTTCTGCCCAGCGCAGATATACCGGTCCCCAAACCGTTAAACCATCTATGATTACATGCTTGCGGTGTTCAAGATGGATCTCGTTAAAGGTGCTGCCAATCACCGGGTGGGCATTGTCGGCACGCAGCACAATGGGCTTTCCCGGTTCTCCGTCCACAGCCAGGGTGAATGATTCATAGTAGCCCGGGCTCAGCAACAGGACATCCCCGGGTTCGGCACGCAAGGCTGTTTTTTCAAGCGTTGAGGGATTTACTTCTATGATGCGCGAATCAGGGGGCTCTTCGGGTACGGGACGGGTGTTTGCCTTTACAATTTCCGTAGCCCGGCCACCGTCGGGATCCTGAAGCGTAAGACGAATTTCATACCCGGTACCGGGTTTGAGATTAAAGATGCTTCCCGAGAATTTGTTGCTCCAGGTGTAGGTCGGGGTGGTCCTGTTTCGGGTGCTGCCTGCAGGAATACGCACCAGGGGCATGGCTGTCAGCCATGGTTCATCACCCATCACGCGGTAGGATACTTCTACGGTTCCATTGAGATTATCATCCCCCCTGATGAGCCACTCGACTGCCAGGCAACGAATGGTCGGGTACGGGGTAGAGATTTCGCCGGGCTAGGTGGCGTTTTCGGATGGGGCATAGGAGGGCAGGATCATCACCAGCAGCAGGATCACTGCATAAAGCATCATTCGGTTCAGGGAACAAATTTTCATTTGGGTGTTTTGAACCTGTAATTTTCGCTCCATCCGCCCCAGACTCCTCGATGATCCTGAGCCCTTACCTTCCAGTAGTAGGTGGTATCCTTGTTGAGCCAGCCTTCCGGGAGCTGCCATTCCGGTTCCCCGGACCGGGTCTCTTTATAGAGTGCAGTCGCCACCGGCCAACGGCACAAAGGGTCAAAACTGATCAGGATCTCATGATTCGCGATTTTATCACCCTTGTCCACATCCGAAACCGGTTGCCATTTGAACAGCGGTGCCAGGTTTTTTATGGTTTCACCCTCTTTTGGAAACATTGGAGCTTCAGGAGTTATAGGGGGTGTATTATCATTTTGCTCCCGCCAGATGTGTGTGATTTTTACTTTATGTTCTCCTGGTGTCTCATCCCGGTAACGGATGATATTACGCCCGTTTGTCAGGGCAGGAAGGGAGTATGAGCTAACCTGGATATCTGTCACCAACTCGACCTCATCCAGACCACTCTGGGTGGGGGGATCATTGCTTTCATCGGCCATGAAATTAAATTCCACCGAGTAATCGTGACGGCCCCGTTCACCTATGGGAAACAGGATTTCATCCAGATCGATCTCTGCGTTTATAGATCCGGTAACTCCTTCCGGGGCGCTCCATACGGTACTGGAAACGGGTCCGGTACGGCTGATGACCGTAGCCGATACACGATCCCATTCTTTGGCGGAACCGCGGTAAAAGGTAGCTTTTAGTTTGCCGCCAAGGATGGTGTAGGGAGTCCCGGTAGATAAAATGGCCCGTTCGGGCATGTCATATATTCCTCCATGTCTGTAGCGCACATGAACGGCAGGTGACTGACCATCCAGCACCTCGAAACCAGGTGCCAGCTCCGCGTTGAAAAAAGAAGGTACAAGCTCCGAATGAAGATCCGGTTTCCAGATCAGCTGACCTGAGCCATAGCGCATGGGTTTGGCCCACTCATTGCCATTCTCAAGCTGAAGGTTATGCCTTTTATAGTCGTAGTATTTTTCACCACCCATCCAGTTGCGAATGATTTTTTCACCGGGACGCAGCGTCATGGCCATGTTGTGTGTTTCATAGGTAAACGGGTCGTAACCTGTCTGTACATAGCATTCGTCAGCCCCATGGAAGTATCTGTAGCCCCGGATTTTTTCACCATCCTGGGACACGTGCGGATTGCCACCGGCAACATCCGAATAGACCACCCGGACTGCCTTGTTTCTGCCTGAGAATTTGGTCAATCCGGCACCGGATTCGCGCCCGCCGCTGATCAGCTGATCTTCCCAGAGCTGCTCTACAGATGCAATGGTCCGGTTATCGGCAGCCAGGTAATAAAGTCCGATATCACTGTCGAGCATGTGCCAGGCATTGTTGTAGAATGCTTCAGTCACCGTGTGATGCCAGACTTCCCAAACCCTTGCCGGGACTCCTGCTGCGCGGCATAGTGCTGTGAAAACAGAACTGTGGTATGCACAGTTGGCATAGCCATATACGTTCATGGCCACCACCGGATTGTGACATTCCCTGTCGCCGGGAGAATCGAGATGCTGGAAATTGAGCCGGATGAAATCCCAGATGGCCAGCGCCTTTTCCTCATCGGTCCTGCAATCCCTTGTAACCTCCCGGGCCAGGCTTTCCATATCGTACCAGTCATACATCCCATCCACCGTAATCCGGGGATTAACGAGGGGTACATTGCCAAGATTCTCAATAATGATTGTTTCATTGACCGGGTCACGGCTGCCGCCGACTTCAATCTCGTAGGTATAGTCATTCACCAGGATGACCTGGGAATACTCCCTGGTCTGACCGGAAACCGTGACAACCCCGGGAATGAGCAGGGTCAGCATGTGAAACAGGCAGCTGTTTTTCATAGGCGTATTTTTTCAAATTCTGACTTCAGTGCCGGCAGATTCACCTTCTGAGCCGATCCATTATGTACCACCAGGCGATAGCGCAGAATCGTGGGTTGGTCCATGGAGAGAGGCACCCTGTCCCGGCCCGGGTATACAATGTTTTGCATGGAGGTTTGCTGTCTCAGGATCCAGGGTGCCGGATAATTTGGTGTGGATGGATGGCAAAAGATGGACAGGCCGCTGAGCACACCGGAAGGGCCAAACGTTCCCGAAAAATCCATCCAGGGTCCGGCTATAACCTGCAGTGTTTGCGGGACAACCGGACCATGATCCGAAGTAAAAACCAGGTCGTCCGGCAGCCTGAGACGTGCACAAAAGCCCCCGTATCCCTTTTCATCATCCGAACCACCCATCGTTACGCCCTGAACCAGTGCCTTTAAAGAAATTTCAAAATCAATCATGCGGACTCCTGTTTGGGATGGATAAACCGTAATGCGGGTATTCTCCTTCATAAATGCCTTCCCGTTTTCCAAAAGGGCAGATCTCCACATCACCTCCAGGTCCAGGGTGGCAGTGGCATTTTCGATACCCGTTTGAAGAGCGGTCACATCATGGGTAATATGCTCCATAATCCAGTCATCTCCAAGGCTGATAGTGTCCATATAAAGCTGGTGCCATGACCAGAAGATACCCCTGTGATAGGGATGGTCGAGGGGAAACTCCTCGGTAAGCGTATCCCCGTTCAGGGCATAAAGGGGGTGGATATAGTGGTTGCAGACATATTCGCCGGTCAGGGTTTTTAGTTCTTTCCGGTAGTAAAATACCGGGATCCCATTTTCAGACAAAGTAACCCCATTGTCATCGGGTTCAAAAAGAAACGGCCTTTCATCCCCTGAATTCGTGCCACAGGCTGTGAATGCTGCAATCAGAATAAAAATGACAGGCCCTTTCAGCTTCATGACATCGGAGGTTATACAATTTTGCGGTTCACAGGATCCCACTCTACCCTGCGTTTCTCCAGGTATGATTTATTGGCCATCACACAAGCCACTCCCTCTTCAAAAGCACGTTCAATATTGGCACTGGTCTCCCCACCGGTGCGAATGCAATCGATCCACTCTTTGATATGAAGGTGGGTAACATCCACTTCTCTGCCGTTGATGTTGGTGGTTGTCAGACCCCTGGAAGCATAGTACTTTTCGGTTGCAGAGGTAACGGCATCCACATCTCCGCCTGTGCCGGGACTAATGGTGATCATGGGGACGGATACATCAATAATCCCCTGGTCCAGTTGTTTCCTGTACTGGGTCGAATCCCAGTCTGCTGTAATACTCAGGGAGCCACCGAGTTCCATGGATGCATCATGGCCGTTGAAGACACGGCCCCGTTGCCTGCTTGAAGCCAGGTTGGCACTGTAAGTGAGGGTCAGTTCCTTTTCAGGATATTCAAAAACAGCATGCAGTACATCGGGTATTTCCCGGTTGTCTTTCCAGTAATAGATTCCTCCTGAAGCCACTGCCGAAGCCGGGATCCCAATTCTTAACAATTGGTTTACAGCATCAAATTCATGGGTAAACAGCTGTCCGATCATGCCCATATCGTAATCAAACCACTTGGTCCAGTTATAAAACCGGTCGGTACTGAAAGGTTTGTAAGGCCGGGTACCCAGCCATTGTTGCCAGTCGATGGTGGTTTCATCCCCCGGTTTTGGATTACCGTCACTGTCGAGGTGCCGGATCCAGGCCCCTTCGGCAGTATTCCGGTTGGTGGTGGTTTCGACCAGGGTAATCTTGCCAAGGATATCCCTTTTGATGATCTCTTTGGCCTGCTGGAATACTACATTCTGCGTGATCTGATGTCCCAGTTGAAAGACCCGGTCACTGTTCCGGACCGTATCATATACTTCATAGAGCTCCTCTTCGGTTCTGCAGATGCTTTTTTCGCAATACACATGCTTGCCTGCCCTGATTGCATCACAGGTAATCCTGGCATGATGATGGTCAGGGGTAGCAACAATGACAGCGTCAATTTCCGGGTCATTCAACAGATCCTGGTAGGTTGTAAAGCGCTTTACAGGAAGCTGTTGCCTGGTGCCGCCACCCGGCCGTATTTCACTATTGGCCGTGGCGATCCCCTGCTGGGCATGAAGGTCAAATACATCGCAGACTCCGGTGATGGCCACGTTAAGGTCCTCCTGCTGAAGCCATTCCTGAAGAGTGCCGGCTTTCTCTTTTTTGAGTACCTCATCTGGATGCAAAAAACCCAAAGATTGAGATAATTGTCCCGCGCGGCTACCAAATCCGATGAAGCCCAGGCGAAGCACCTGGCCATTTCCCGGGGAGGTGGTAACCATCCCGGGAGCTTTCAGATCTTCCAGGCCGAGCTCGCGGATGACCCTGGATCTTTTTTCTTTGTCATGGTTCAGTTTCCTGAAGGCTTCAAAGGAGAATAATCCCAGAATGGGGATTCCGGCCAGGGCTTTGAGTAATGTTCTGCGTGGCAAAGTATTCTTCTCTTTCAATTCATTCTTCTCGTTCATTTCATTCTTTCTGGCTTCCATGGTATGATTCCTCTTAATGTTTCTTTGACTTAAAATTTTTTGACCTGAAGATATCCAGTCCGAACACAGAACCGGTTGGGAAACTTCCCAGCAACAACAAGGCGGCAGCCTCAATCAGTGTTTTACTGACAACCAGGTAGTTCCCTTCGGTAGGTAGGCTGTACTCCATGCCTATCAACGGGGGATTATTCAGGTAATAGATAAACAGCAGGAACGCACCGGCAAATGCCGACAGCCTCGTGAACAGCCCAAGAATCAGGCCTGTACCGATGGCGATAAGTCCCCATGTATTCAGGATATCCACCGCCTGCAGGACCCCGTCATTGGATATGATCCATTCGGAAAACCCGGATAATATCCATTGTGATTCTTTGAGAAAAGAGGCAGAGGACCAGTTTGGTGCCAGCAATTTTGCGATTCCTTCATAAAGGATGTGCCATCCGATCAGCACCCGCAAAAGCACCAGGGTGGTCAGTTGGAACGGAGTAAATGCTTTGGAATATTTCATTTTGTTGATAAGGTAAAATATAAGTTAACGTAAGAAAAAATATGCCTTACGAAGGCATGTTGGTGTATAAACAAAAGTATACATAAATAAAAAACTTACAATATTTTAGGGAAAAATCTTCATAAGTCGGTGATATTTTCCAATCTTTGAAATCAGAAGATTCTTCATAAAAAACCGGGATAGCATGAAGCCATTCAGAAATATATGTAAAATCCGGCTAATTACCTTCCTGGTGCTATTTAATTCAGGAAATTGAATGAAAAAAACGGATAACCCGGGAAGACTATTATCCCTGGATGTTTTCAGGGGAATTACAATTGGTTTGATGATTGTGGTAAATAATCCCGGAAGCTGGGATTATGTATACGCACCCCTGAGGCATTCTGCATGGCATGGATGTACGCCCACAGACCTGGTATTCCCCTTTTTCATGTTCATAGTGGGCTCTGCCATGTGGTACTCATTTAAAAAATACAGTCACACCCTCTCAACAGGCATCTCCATTAAAGTATTACGCCGCACATTGCTGATATTTCTGATCGGCCTGGCACTTAATGCCTATGCCGTTTACAGTCTGGAGTGGAGCAGCCTGAGGATTATGGGTATCCTGCAGCGGATCGCGCTGGCCTATGGAATAGCCTCCTTTATCGTCCTGGCTACCCGGGCCAGGTATGCCGGTATCATCACCGGGACGATCCTGCTGGTTTACTGGGGTTTACTTGTTGCTTTCGGAGGCGATTCACCTTTTTCCCTTGAAGGAAATTTTGTGAGGCACTTTGATATTGGTGTTCTCGGGGAGGGACATGTACCTGTTTTCGCAGGGGTGAAATTCGACCAGACCGGTCTGCTCAGTACATTACCCTCCATTGGAAACGTGCTGATCGGATTCCTGGCAGGCAGACTGATTGACAAGTCCGGGAATCGAATGGATGCTTTCAGGAAACTTCTCATGTGGGGGATGGCCGGAGTGGCCCTTTCCTTACTCTGGAGTCTGGTTCTCCCGATTAATAAACCATTGTGGACCAGTACATTTGTGTTGTTTACTTCCGGACTTGCACTGATTTTTCTGGGAATCCTGCTCTGGATTACCGATATCAGAGGAGCCATCAGATGGACCCTGCCATTCCGGGTATTTGGGATGAATCCTCTGTTTATCTATGTCTTGTCCATCCTTTTGGCCATCACTTTCAGAATTGAATTGATCCCGTCGGCTGCCGGGGAAATGGAATCCGTCACCAACTGGATCTTTGGCCGGTTTTATGAACCCCTGGCGGGACCTATGATAGGCTCTTTACTATATGCCCTTTCCATGACGACCTTTTGCTGGTTCGTGGGATGGATTTTATTCAGACGCCGCATCTTTATTAAGATCTAAACATTTTGAGAATGAAAAACAACCAATCCATCTTTTTTATATGTGCAATGCTGCTGCTCCCGGCCAGCCTGGTGTCCCAGGCAGACCGTTCCCATTACAGTGCAGTATTTGAAAGGGATAAACCCTACAGGATATTCCTGCCTGATGATTATCCGAACTCCGGGATATCATACCCGGTCATCTATTATTTCCACGGCAATACAGGTACCCATGTGCCACAATTGTCGGATGAAATGCGGGAGTTTGTAAACGGGAATAAGGTCATCATTGTTTCCTGGAACGGACGTTCTGTTGATTCGGACATGCGGCCCTATAATATCGGATTTCATTCCAATATCAACTATGAGACTCAGTTTAAGGATTATTTTCCTGAGCTGGTCAGCCACATTGATTCCACATACCGGACCCTGACCGACAGGTCGAACCGGGCTTTGATCGGGCACAGCATGGGAGGGATCATGTCATTTTTCATTGCGGGAAAGTACCCCGATATGGTAGGGGCCGCAGTTAATTCCAAAGGCTCACCCGAGTTTTTTATCGGATATCCCGATAACCACACCCTCTACCATGTCAGGCATATGTTCAAGAACCTACACGGTATTCACCTTAGGTTCCACAACAGCACCAGCGGAGAACTTGTGCATCTGAATGATGAGGTTCATGCCGGGGCCCTTCAGGAGGGCAACCTCTCCTATGAATACAAGGTTTATGAGGGCGGGCACAGCCTTACATCCGGGGAGCTGACAGATGCATTAAATTTCATCCTGGCATCTTTCAGGGATCCGCTTCCGGCTCCTCAGCGATGGCACCATGCCGACCTGTATCCCGATTTCAATATCTGGGGATACCACATAGACAGCAACCTGGATGAACCCGGTTTTATTGAATTGAAGGGCGTTACCAGGGGTGGGATGGGGATCACCACCCGTAATTGGCAACCGGATGGACCACCTGTCCCGGGTGTCACGGTCCATGTACAGACTCCGCCCCTTTACAGACCGGACTCGGAATATACTCTGTTGGATTATAACCAGACACGCGATCTTGTTAAAAAGACCCAACTAAAAAGCGACGCCGAAGGGAGAATCGGTTTTGAAGTAAATCATGAGAGCCACCAGGTAGGCATCTCTACAAAAAATGACCCGGCCGAGATCGTTTACGTGGGACACAGGGTGAACGAAGAGGGCATTTTCCTTGACCACCATCAGGAAAGCCTGATGAAACTCCGGTTACTGAACAGGGGAGGCAAGCCTGGGAAGAATCTTAAAGTGGAGTTGACCTGCTCCAGCCGCGATGTGACCATTGCAAACCCGGTGCTGGTTATTGATGAGCTTCAGCCGGGATCTCCGCAGTGGACTACTGCCGGTTTTAAAGTGACTGCCCACAACCTTCCCCCGGAAAACGGGGCTCCTTTCAGACTTAAATTTATGCTCTCCATCTCGGACCGGGAGCAAACCTGGAACGATGAATTCGAGGTCCCCGTAATGTACGATGTTCCCGCTTTTACCAATCTCGGGATCGATGACGGGGATAGTGAGATTTTTGGCAGCGGCAACGGGAATAACATCGCCGAGCCCGGTGAATCCATTTTGGTATATGAAGTAACCAATGTCCCCCAGCGAACCAGACTTTATTATGATGATCCATACATCGACGGTGAAAGGCTGTATGTGGACCTGCAGCCCGACAAGTGGGGAGATGGATACGCGCTCTCTTCAGTGATCCATATCTCCGGCGATTGCCCCATCGGCCATCAGATCAAATTCCTGGCCAGTTATGAGGTCAAGGATTGGAAAACCATCAAAAGAAAGGTTACCTGGGGTAGGTTCACCATCACCGTCGGGGGGGAGAAAGCCACTGCACAGGTTTCCATTGAGGCCGGGGATCCCCCCAACAGGACCGATCTGCCGTCGTTTTTTAAATCCGGGCTGGAGGATCTGGAGACGGAGCTGAAAAGCATCCGAAAGGGTACGGCAGAGGTGATCGCCACCTCACCGGGAGGGAACCCTGTGTATGCAGTTTATTACGGGGAGAGGGAGGATTTCCGGTCACAGGCCAATTACAATTCGGCGGTTGCAGCGCAGAATCCTGCCTTTTATGCCCGGAAGGATTCCGCCACCAGGCCGGTGGTGTTTTTTCTGGGCCCGGTGCACGGGCAGGAGGCTGAAGGGATGGTTGGCCTTGTAAACCTGATCCATATTGCAGAAACGGGAAAGGATTACCGGGGGAAGGAGTGGGGTTCACTGAAAAGCAAACTGGAACAGTGCCGGGTCATCATCGTACCCTGCGGCAATCCCGACGGGCGTAAAAGGTGTCCCTATGACAGTTTTTTGGGTCTGCCCACAGATATTATGACCAAGTACGGGCAGGGGACACGCACCGATGGTACCTCGTGGGGCTGGCCCCAGGCAAAATCCCTGCACCCCATGGAGGGTAATGTGGGGATACTCGGTGGCTATTTCAATGATGACGGCATCAATATAATGCACGATGATTTTTTCTCTCCCATGGCCATGGAGACAAAAGCCATCCTGGATGTGGCAAGGACTGAATCGCCCGATATGACCGTTTCCCTGCATTCCCATGAAAACAGGCCCATGATCCTTCATTCCAGCTATGAGCCCTGGTTTATGAAGCAACGGATTGACCATCTGATCAGGCAGCTGAACGACAGATACAAAGCGGAGGGACTGCCCCATGTTCCGTCGGACTGGCTTGGAGAACCCTCTGTGGAAGATGAGGAATTCCCGCCGCAATCCAGTTTTAACCTGATCAGCGCCCTGCACCACATTTCCGGAACCATGGCCTTTACCTTTGAATGCAGTCACGGTACCGTTTCGGAAGAGTTGCCCGAACCGATAGTCACATTTTCCGATATCCTGGATATACAATTGATCCTCTATGAAGAGATGCTCGATTATTTGCTGAATAACAGGCTCTATTGGAAACTTTAGTAAACCAGAAACAATGAAACACATGAAAACGAAGAACCACCTGGTTCATATGGTATTGTCAGGCATCGCACTTTTTCTGACCGGTGCCCCCTTATTGGCCAGTGAGGATACACCAAAAGAGGAGAGGGTATTTGTGATCCATGCCCCCATCAGAAACCTGGACGATTATCGCAAACTGGCTGAACAGGCCGTACGCCTGAAACCTTTTGGCAGGGTGGAGATGAATATCAGTTCACTTGCAGAAAAAGGATTCCATGATGTACCGGAAGGAAGAAATTTCTGGCACGAATATACCAGCTATAATCCAACCCCCTATAAATTCTTTCCCGATCCTAAGATTGCTCCTTATATTCCGGAAGAATTTGTGAGCAAAAACAGGGAACTGCTGCTTGCCAAGAGTGAAATTCTGCGTGAAAACGGACTGGGTGCGGCATTCTGGTCCTACGAACCCAACTACCTGCCCGAAGCGTTTTTCGAGGCTTATCCGCATATGCGCGGTGCCCGTGTGGATCATCCCCGAAGGGGAAATACCCCGGCTTTTGCACCCTGTATCAGTGTGCCGGAAACACAGGAAATGTTTACAAATATGGTTGCAGCGTTATTGGAAAATGTTCCCGAGGTCCATACCTTCTTCTTTAAAACCAATGATGCGGGATCGGGTATCTGCTGGTCCGACTGGCAGTATGCCGGTCCGAACGGCCCAACCCACTGCAAAAATCACAGCATGGGTGAAAGGGTAGCCACCCTGATGAATTCATTTAAAGCCGGTGCAGACAAAGCCGGGGAGGATGTTTCAATCTACCTGACAGGTTCCATGTTTTCCGATTCCGAGAAGGAGGATATTTATGCCCATCTGCCCGATGGCTGTTATTTCCAGAGTCAAAATTCCGACGAGGTGCAGGGAATCAGCAGCATGATCACAGGGAGCTATCCGGTAAGGGGATTGCTGTTCCCCCTGGATATCCTGAGAAACACGAATGCTTTGGCCAGGGGAAAAGCAAATACCGTTTTTATAAATTTCAGGGCATCCTATGACCGGGCCTACGAGCGGCTTGAAACCACCGATGCGTTTATGGATATACTGGTAAAGCAGCTTGGTGAACCTGCTCCTGAGGGTGAGGGTGCACTGATGGAACAATTGCATGCCATTTGCCGGGATTGGGCCGGGGAGGGGTCGGCCGAACAACTATTCAATGCCTTTATTCAGATTGATGAGGCGAACAAATACAGATCGGCCGAATTACAGGGGCCTACTGGTATTTATTGGGGGGTATCAGCCAGGCATATCACAAGACCTCTTGTGGTTGCACCCGACAGGCTGAGTCCGGAGGAGGAATCCTATTTCCTTCCGCATGTATTCAACCCTTCGGAAGTGGAGGCCCGGATGGATTACACCGATATTCACGGTGCGCACAGAGAGATCCCTTCCGGCGCAGCGGCTCAATATGTTTCCATGATCAACGGGGCGATCCTGCTCATGGAGGGGATCGATGATGATGCTCCCAAAAAGGCCCTGATTGACGAGATAGCCACCGCACTGAAAATTTACAGCAGCATTTTCAGGAGCCTGGGTAATTTTGGCGAAGCACAGGCCATCCGGGACCGCAATGCCGAAAAGCTTAGCGTATCGCCCCATCGGCCGGATAAAACTCCTACCTGGGAAGGGAACCCGGAGCTGCAAAGTTTCAATGCCATCATGCGTGACGAACTGGATAATACCCAGGAACTCATCGATCTGTTGGAAAATGGCGGAATGGAATTTATAAGTCATTCCGAGGATGCAAAATTCGAAGACACTTTCTTACTGGGCCCCGATCTGGTTGTTCAGCTTAAATTAAAAAGGAAGATCATGCTGAACCACTGGACAGATATCGAGGGCTACATGGCCACCCCGTTCAAATAATCATGCACACATCCACTCCAAACCAATGAAACAGATGCTTATTATCCCGCTGGTCCTGTTCACGGCATGCCAGATGACCGGTCCGGGAACAAATTCCGCAGAGCCACTCTATGATTACGATGTGGAAGAGAGAATTGAGTCACTGGGCATCGTTTTATCAGAACCCGGAAACCCGATTGCCAATTATGTGAATGCAGTACAATCCGGAAACCTGGTATTTATGGCCGGCAAAGGACCCGGGAATCCCGGTGGGACCTTTATCACAGGGAAGTTGGGAAGCGATCTGACAATCGAACAGGGGTATGAGGCATCCAGGTTGACTGCAATTGAGCAGTTATCAGCCCTGAAGCAGGAGATCGGTGATCTGAACAGGGTGGTAAGGATTGTGAAGGTAACGGGCATGGTCAATGCGGATCCTTCATTCACCTCACAATCCCTTGTAATTAATGGATTTTCAGACCTGATGGTGGAGGTATTCGGAGAAAGGGGAAAACATGCCCGTGCGGCAGTCGGCATGGGATCCCTTCCGCTGAATATGGCCTGCGAAATTGAAATGATTGTAGAAATTACGGAGGGCAGATGAATCAAAGTCAGAGATAATATTATCCTTTCAAATGTTTATTCATCCATTGGTAGGTCCATTGTTCAGCGATGGGTACAGCCTGGTGCCCCTGTCCGTGATTTTCCAGTTTCAGGTTCCGGGGTTTATTGTAAAGATCGTACACAGGTTGAACGGCTTCTGTATAGGGTCGGCTCAGCTCGCCGTCTGCAGAATCTCCTCCGATGAGCAAAAAGGGTTTTGGCGCTGCCAGGGCAAGTACTTCATGATGTTTGTGACCGAATGCATGGATCTCTTCACCTAAATACCAGATGTCGTCCCAGTTCGACATTTCAATGCCAATCCCTCCCTCATTGCTCACGATGACCTTTATCCGGTCATCGAATGCTCCGAGGTACAGGGCCTCTTTTGCACCAAGGGAGTGACCCATGGTTCCGATCCGCGATGAATCCACCTCGGCAAGGCTTTCCAGTACATCCACAGCCCTCTGGGCGTCAAAAAGCATCTTGGCCATTCCCCTCGAACCAGGATGCCTTTGCATGTGAAGCAATGTTACCTGTTCATAGGTGAGTTCACCCTTTTCATGCCATAAAAAGCACTGGGGGCAGAAGACGATAAATCCCTGTCGGGCCAGCTTGCTTCCAAAGGGGACAATTTCTCCCTTTTGCGCACCCGAAATATAAAGCATCTGGTTATCACTGGTGGAATGCAGGGCCACGATTCCCGGAAGTGGCTCATGGAGGGCTTCCGGCGTTAACAGATATCCGCGAACCATGATTCCGGGCTCACCTTCATATTCCACATAACGTCTTATTAACCCGTCCTGCTTTTCCTGCTTCAGCACAATCAGTTTCGGGGTTTCAGGATTCGGATTCACCGGACCCAGGTAACCGAGCCATCTTTTTTTTATCAGCTCCCTTTGTAACTTCCACTGCTCCGGTGTTTCAATGGATTTTCCTTCCGAATCAACAAGCAGGGGCGGAAGTATATTCTCATTTTGGTTGATCATCCCGCGGCCCATTACAGGAATCCCCATTCCCAAACCCGCCATTCCCAAACCCGTCAGTCCCAACGCTCTGATAAAGTCAATCCGGTGCATTTCTGATGATTTAAGGTAAATAATGGTATTGTTATGAAAGTTAATTTGTAATAAAAGAAGCGAATTATAATGTATATTTGCTTATATAACCTATCGATTGTTCAATCATGGGAATGAAGCAATACAAAATTATTATTTTTATTTTGACCGGAGCAATCCTTTGCAGTTGTTCGGGGCAAAAAAACGAAGCAGTGCCGGAAATTGGATTTGGCAAGGCAGATCTCACCCTGGCCGGGATATTTGATGACCCGGTTTCAGACAATGGGATTCAGGTTTCTGAAGAGAAGTTTCAAAGAGAGGAGAAATTTTCGATTTCCGACAGGGTAGAGGGCATGTGGCGCCCGGGATCGGGGGGGACGCGGAGACTGGTTGACTCCATATTTGTCACTGCCATGTATGGAGAGGACAAAAACGGACCCTGGACCATTGTTGCACTGGATGAGGTAACCATAGATTACAGTGTGGTGGACCTGCTCATGCAACCGCTCATTAATGAGTTAGGAATTCCTAAAGGAAGGATCGTTCTGCTGCCGTCTCATTCTCATGCAACACCACCCCTGGATCCTTCGGTTTTCCAAAGGGTTGTACTAGAGGCCGTAAAACAAGCCAGGGCAGGCATGGCTGAGGTTGAAACAGGTTCGCTGGACCTGATGCTGGATGGAAAGAAATACCTTATCAACCGCAGGGTTCATGTGGAGGGGATCGGGACCCGGACGGTGATGTTCAATGATGGTTGCCTGGTCCGTGATGATGAACTGGATGCCACCGGCCATATCCGGAATTGGGTTGAGAACCTTGGTGTTGATCCCGAGAAATTCTTCGGGAAGGGCCGCCGCTACATCGCAGATGGAGAGGTTGATTCCAGGCTTCAAACCCTTTTTATACGTAACCGGAAAACAGGCGAGATGATGGGCAGTTTCACCCGGTTTGCCGCCCATGCGGTGATCGTCTCCTCCAAGGTCGTAAATGGTGATGTATCGGCAGACTATCCGGGCCATCTGAAAAGAAAATTAGAAGAACAGATTGGAGGGATTGCACTTTTCGGTCAGGGACCAAGCGGAGACCTGCGTCCACTCAACCGGGAATATTCCCATGCGTTTGCTAAAGCGTATGGGGACCGGCTGGCAGATGAGATCATCCGGGGATTTGCGAACCTGGAGTGGCAACCTCTTACCAGGCTTGAATTTTTTACCGAGCCGGTCCCGGTACCCCTGATCGGTCATATTTTTCTTTCCGGTGAGGAGGTGGAGGCAGAAATGATGGGTGTTGAAAGATTATTCGATGCAGAGACAAATCCTGAAGAAAGGAGGAAATTACAGAATAAATTCTGGGGTTTGTACCGTACGCCCTGGGTCCACAGGATGGTCCGCCCCGAATGGAAGGAGCCGGGCAGGTTGGGTCTGAATCTTTATGCTCTCAGGCTAAACGACCAGGTACTCCTTGCCACACAGGGGGAAATTTTTAATGAAACAGGAAAGCAGATGGTGGAACCTTATCAGGAGTATCATCCGGTTCTGGTTACCATTGCCAACGAGTATGTTTCTTACCTCCCAACCGATGAAGAGAGGTTGAAGGGAGGATATGAAGCGAGTGTTTCGATAATGGCAACCGGAAGTCCGGAACTTCTCATTCAGTCCGCACACCGGCTGTTGGCCCGGATCTACGGTAAATAGCAATATCAAAAATGAATATCGGCAGAGCCAGTTGTGTAATAGATGAGTCGGACGGCTCCGACCATGGTTTGACCCGAAGAACATTACTGGAGGGAGTGGTCGGTGGGATGGAGACCTTCTATGCAGAACTTGACAGGGGATGCATCCATCCCTACCCGCCCGTGGAAAAGATTTTAAGGATTTTTTTCTTTCTAAAAGGAGACGGGCGCTTTTTTCAGGATGAGCGGAGCATCCCGGTCAGGGAGTTTACGCTGGCTATACCCCGCATAAAGAGCGAATTCAGCATTGAAAGCGGGGAAGTAAATCTTTGCTATCTTGAAATCGCCATGCATCTGACCATTCCGGATATGGAAGACCTGGGAAGGCAGCAGGAAAAATTTCCATTTCATATGGATTATGCCAGGTGCAGGAAATACAGCGAATCCATCAAAAGCGAGAAAACCATCAGCAGGATGATCCTCAGCGAAGGTATTGTACCTCGCCTGTGCATCGGCTCAGTAGAGACTACAGGTCCGGACCAGGTGGCTGCCCACACCCACCCTATGCTGGAGCAATTTTTCCTGGGTCTGAAGGGGAATGATGTGAGGGTAACGGCTGACACGGATCAAACCAGGTTCCTGGAAAATGATCTCATTCACATTCCCCTGGGTTCCCTGCACGGGGTTCATGTGGAAGCCGGGAAAGATCTTCATTACCTTTGGATAGATCTGTTTTCTGCCCGGGAAGGGCTCGAATACATTAAAAATAATCACATTCTTATAAACGAATAACTATGGCCGCCAGAGTTCAGATTTCTGACCGAATCATGTCCGTCGATGCCCTTCGTGGCTTTGATATGCTGATGATTCATTGGCGGAGTCAGTTTTTTAGGGGATGGACCAGGGGGTGGACATCCCCGACCAATTTCCTTGCCCAGAATTTACGATCCCGAATGGTTTGGGTTTCATGATTATGATATCATCATGCCTCTTTTTTTATTTGTGGTGCTCGGGCTGTTATTCCATTTTCAGTAAGCAAGCGCCGTAAGTGACCGGGTAAAAACTCAGTAAATCGACAGGCATTTGCTGAGATGTTTTGTCATTTGATTATCTGGCGGATGGATCGTTCAGGGGCAGTTGCTGAACCTGGATATCAATGAATTATTTCTCAACACCCTGCAGTCCATTGCAGTAGGGTATTTGTTCTCCTCACTGGCCGATTTCTTCATCTTTCAACAGGGGCAGGTAGAGTTTTGGTTTTGCCGGCTGCCTGGTTGTATATGCGATTTTGCTTTCAGTACCCAATGTTCCCGGTTTTGGAAGAAGCGTATTGTTGCCCGATCAAAACTTTGCGTTGTATGTCGACCGGCTGATCATGGGGCGGTTTGAAGACGGGACCCAGTATACCTGGATCCTGAGCGGATTCGGTTTTATTGCGACCGTTTTGTCCGGTTTATTTGCGGGTGAATTCATTCGTTCGGGGATGAAAAGAGAGAAAATCGCCCTCTATCTTTTGATCACCGGCCTGGCCGGA
>CAVVFB010000013.1:0-10855 GCA_963747365.1 uncultured Bacteroidota bacterium
ACGTTCAGAATATAATTTGTACTTCTGCCTCCTTCGCCTGAATCAGATAATATGCCTTTCTTGATCAAATCTTGGATATCTCTGCGGGCAGTGTCTCTATGCACTTTGGTCATTTTTGCCCATTTTGATGAGTGTAACTTGCCTACAAAATCACCAAGTAGAGTATTTATCATTTTGATCTGCCTTTCATTTAACTGGGTAGTAGAATGATTTTCCCAGAACCTTGCTTTGACCAAGACTTTTGAAAGAGAATTATCAGTAGATTCCAGAGCCTCAGTTAAGCGGTCAAAGTACCAAACCAACCATTGACTGACATCCAGACTCCCTTTTTGCGTAGATTCAAGTATGTCGTAATATTCCTTTCTGGATTTCATAATCTGTGCAGACATACTATAAAACCTCTGGTTTGTTCTGTCAGCTCTGGCTAACTGCAAATCTGCAATTGCTCGTGCAATTCTGCCATTACCATCATCAAATGGATGAATAGTAACAAACCATAAATGAGCCAGGGCTGATTTTATTACCGGTTCTATGCTATTGTCGGAATTAAACCATTTCAAAAACCTGTTCATTTCTGATCCGAGTCTTTCGGCTTCCGGGGCAACATAATGTACCTTTGCTCGTCCCATAGGGCCTGACACAACCTGCATTGGCCCCTGATCGTCCTTTCTCCAATTCCCTACTGTAATGTGATACATTCCACTTCTTCCAGTTGGGAATAGAGCCGCGTGCCATCCGAATAAACGGTCTTTTGTTAGTGGGGCTTCAAACTTTTGCGTGGCGTCAAGCATCATTTCAACCACCCCTTCTACATCTCTACTTGCTTCAGGTAACCCGGAGATCTCTATCCCAAGTCGTTTTGCTACAGATGATCTAACTTCACCTGGGTTAAGGAACTCACCTTCAATTTCGCTGGTCTTTACGATATCTTCAGTTAGTGTCTCCAGAACAGCTTCCTCCCTAAGCTTGAATCCCAACCCTTCCATTCTACCAATAAGCCTTCCTTGAAGATCGCGTACCTTACTGACGTAGGATAGAAGAGTATCATTATCCCATTTAAAATCGGGCCAATTCTTATGTTGGTGTATGTACATTAGAATTATAAACGACGTATAATATACGGCAAATATAAACTGTAATCGCCGCATTCCAAAATAATTGACGATATATTTACTGCGTATTTTCGAATTATTTGCTGCATGCGTTTAAATCCAAGGGCCACAAAATCCATAGAACGGTGGAACTAAGCCGTCGTAGCGTGGCCCGGGCTTTGCCGTTATAAGTCACCTGCGGTGACTCATGAGCGGGAATTGCCGTTATTCGTCACCTGCGGTGACTCATGAGCGGGAATTGCCGTTATTCGTCACCTGTGGTGACTCATGAGCGGGAATTGCCGTTATTCGTCACCTGCGGTGACTCATGAGCGGGAATTGCCGTTATTCGTCACCTGCGGTGACTCATGAGCTCGCTTCGATCGGTTCCGCAAATGACGTGACACTCGTAAACGGTAGGCTTTAGTGAATTGTTCCATGTTATTTATTTCATCCAGCAATACGCTTCAAGGGCAAGTATTTTTCCCTATTACATCAGTCGTCTCTTACCTCCCTATCCAATATAAGTGCATCAATACCATTGTCATCTAATTGAAACTGACCATCCCAATACTTATTTTCGGGCTGATGTACTACCCTCTTCACAGTAGGATGATAAAAGTTTTCGTAACCATTCTCATATCCACTAACAACCACTGGCAAATCCAATGGGAATGATTTTAATAATTCCATTAATTCTCCTACCGAATAATTGAATGTTGTGTTTTTCTCAGTCATTTCTTTTGTCCTTATCAGTCAACCTTTTTAAAGAATTATTCTCAAGCAAAATCTGAATTTGCCCGATGGCAATGTGATTTAGTTTTAGAAGGCGTTCTTTTTTCACATTGTAACTGAACGCTAATATTTAATGATTTTGTATGTGCCGACAACTATATGATTACTTTCTAGAATGACAAAATACAATCCATTCATGTAGTCCGATAAATCAATTCTATTATAAGATTGGAAAGATTTACTTTCAATTAGCCTACCAAGTTGGTCTATTATTTCATAGGTATAAACTTGATTGTCTTCTGAATATATCTCCACAAGCCCTTGAGTGGGATTGGGAAATATATTAATCTGGCGTTCCGGATCAACTCCATTTATTCCGGTTATGTAATCACAAGTTGGTGAAACACCACTACTATAATTTCCAATGATATTATCCATATAGCATCTTAATGGCCCAGGATAGTGAGGGCCAGTTAAATTATCACATCCATTAGGAAAAGTTGGAAGCAAATAGTCAGGATAACCTATTTTCTCAAGATAATAGAAAGATTCTGCGTCATCATTAATATGAAAATAATACTTCTTGAGACTATCTTGATTAACATACTGATAACTAATACTATCAATGGTTATTTGATATGTACTATCGCAGTTATCAGGATAGCTTATAGTATGAAATGTATCTCCTGCCCTGGCGGTGAAATCGTATAGTACATAGAATTCACCAGACTTAAAATAGTAGACAATACTATCCTTTTCGAAAATAAAAATACTATCACCAGCGATTTCATAATAATTATTATCGAAGTAATTGTAGCCGATATCAATTGTTCTAAGAATTTGGCAATTATGCAGGCCAATTGTTGTATCACCGAGAACATCAACTTTGCGATACCCATCATCTAAAGTGATATCTGGATCATAGTTATAATACCAAACTGCTTCTTCCGGGGCAAATACCTGGGCATTTAAATTCAGAACTGTCAAAAAAGCGATTGGAATAAAAAAATAGCGATGCATATAAGTATATCTATTTTCAATTAAATGTACCTCACAGCTTTTAATTACCAAGTTTTGAAAAAGCGATCTATAATTTGATTGAGAGATGCATTTTCTTCTTTGATTTCAGTGGACTAGGATGCTATCAGTGAATTCTCAAAATCTTTCCAAAGGCATATTGAGAATTGTCATCTGAAAAGAGCTTAAAAAAAAGTAAATTACCCCCTCCAATATCCTTTAAATCAATTTTATATGGGCTAATAATAATGTTTCTTTCCGTGTGTATTAAGGTGCCAGAAATATTATAGATAAGTAAAGCAAAAACTCTCTGACTAGGATTCTCAAATGATAATGAAACAAAATCGGAAGAAGGGTTAGGAAAAAGAACGGCGTTGATATTTCCTAGTGACTGGGTTGTTATTCCCTCTGCTTCATCATAAATTATAATGTTGTCGATCATCCATCCTTGCAACTCATTGTCTACTTCGTCACTTATAAATGTGAATCTGTAAATAATAGTATCACCATATTCGATATCATAGAAATATGGTAATTCATGAAGAAAAAGATTTGCATACGTCCAGTTTGGAATATTTCCGGTCAGAATTGGTCTATCGAAACCGATTCGCTCATCTTCAAAGAAGTCGAACCAGGTTTTTCCATTATCCAGAGAGAGATCTATCATACCAAAATCCTTAAGAGAATCTGACTCAATTTTATAGTCGAAATCAATGCCACAAGTATGTGGCATCTCATAACCTTGGTCTGCTATGTGCATAATATAAAACGAGGAAGTATCATTTGGTGGATAAAAGTCTATGTCTCCAGTAAATATGCAATTGGGCAGTGATTTAGCCGAATCAAAAGTTGGTTTGTCAGGATCTCCAATCACCCAGATATTCGAAGGGTTCGAGTTGTAGTCAATTATTACCTCGTGGTATGGATCTGAATCTTCAAAGTTTAATAGGAAGTACCCAAATTGCCCAAAGCCTTGCTTTACCAGAAATAAAAATAGAGCGATAATTATTATGTGCTTCATTGTTAAAGAAGAGTTGGAAAGTGTATTGTTGTACGCATGGAATAGTCCACAACCTCCCAAAGGTATAACATATTATTCTACTGCCTTATCCGGTATGATATCACCTTCGAAGTAGTTTGAAATTTAATTGCAGAAATCTTTCTGCTGGCATAACCTGGGGTTGGCATTGCTTCGCCACGCCACTCCCAGGAAATTTAATTTACCTGGGCAAGTGCAACCTCAAGTTATAAATAAAAGAGCAAGTAAGTCGATAATTGCACTGATCCTATTTACCCCCAGTAATCTCTATTTGATTGTTCCCTTTCAGGCCTGGATTGAGAACCGTAAATACAATCCGCGTGAGGCCTTCCGGCCAATACCTTTTCAGTGTGGTATCTGTCACCTCCAACCCTTCAAGGAGCGGTGAAACACTTTTCGGATTATATTTCATCTCAAGGTAATATTCGTCTCCCTTCAGTCCCAGTTTGCCCGGAGCTACCTCTGTAACCTTGCCGGAGGTTATAAAATTAAGGGTGGTTGGATCACTTCCGGTTGTGCGAAGTACATAATGATCTGAAACGGTGAATTTTTTGCCCCGGTCGAGCCGGTAGCTTCTTACCCACTCTTCAACGCCTGCCTCTTCTGTATAGGCCTGTGAAATATCGGTTGAAAAAACAGCTTTGCCTGCATCGGCACTGAAGGTGGTGTTTTTTGCCACATATTGCCTTCCCTCCTTTTGGTCCGTACCGTTTATTTTGGGAAGATTATGATACTGGGACTGCATGGTCCAAATTTCATATCTCCTGCTGCTGAAGGTTTTGGCTGTATAATTCTCCCGCCCGATATCGATCAGGCACGGGTTCCCGTTGTAATATAAAACACAGGTACCTAAATCGTTGTGATTGTGACTCTCATCGTTATGGCCCCCTTTGGCAGCAAAAAAGAAGCCCTTCTCAGAACCGGCCTGATCCCTGGCACCAGCTATTTCGGTATCCGGCAACCAAAAATCACCAATCAGTGCATTTTCAGCAGGGGCCTTTTCTATTTCATCCAGTAACAGCAGTTGCATGAGCTGTTCATCAATTTTTCCGTCGGGAACCTTTTCTCCCCAATCTTGCTTTTTCGCCAGATAGGCACCAAATTTCTGCATCACCGGATCCTGAATATCCTTTCCATAACTGTAAATGATTTGCGGCCTGCTGCCTGTAGTGGCATCTGCATCAGCAAAATTGATGAAGTAGGGATAAGAGATGTAGGCTTTATAGATATAGGTCCCCATATTCCTTATAAGCGGGTTATCGAAGACATTAAATTGTCCATGTGTGGCCAGTCGGAGCAAATCGAGATTCTGGTACAACGAAGCGCCCGCCCGGCCCCAGTAAGAGGGCCCTTCATCACACCCGCCATCTGCCGGGTACTGGTTCAGAAAAACATCCAGGGAGCGTATTACTTTTTGGACGCCTTTGATTTTTTTCTCCTGATCATCTTCCATGATGAGAATGGCCGTGAGCATGTTATGATTGGTCCAGGGATTCCAGTTGTTCACTGTTCTGCTTCCATCAAATCCCATCCACCAGAAATCCTCACGCTCATAATAAGGATGGATGGCTTTATGCATGATCTCGTCCTTTAGTCGCTTTGATATCAAGGGATGGATTTCATCAAATTCATCATGAAAAAGGTGCCAGGTCCATGAAAGAATATTGGCTATCTCACCAACTCCCAGATCGATGGAGGGGTTGTCGATATCCGGAAGTCCAGAGGGGGCAGGAAGGTGGGCAGACCAACCCCACCAGGTTTGTTCGCAATAGTACCAGACACCATTGATTATCTGATCCATAAACCGCCCCTTGCCTTCCACCAATTCTCCCATCACCAGGGCCATCAAAGCAGAGCGGGGTGCCTCATAAACACCTTGCCTGCGATCGCCGGAACGAATGATCTCGAGGTAATCCGTTGCTTTTACTACCTTCCACTCGTAACCGAGTTTTTCCACAGCTTCACTGATGTACTGACTCCTGAGGTTTTCAGGTATGTTATCCCAGAAATCCCGATCCCTGTAGGTGGGTAATCCAATCTCCGGAAACTCTTTGATCAGGGTTTTCTCCAATCCTGTTTCACCGGCCTCCTTATATAAAATGTCACGCTTTTCCTGAGAAAAGCCAATGATTGGAACGAAACTTAGTAAAACAACAGCAACAACTATTTTCATAATTTCAAGATTTTCTTTTCGATAATCCTGGGTTTGGGCCTGACCACCCGGATGGAGATCTCATCAAAAACCCCGGTGGCTGTGGTAATACCCTGCAGGGGCTCAACGACAGTCCCGCCTGCGTCATCGACAAGGATCATGCCCTTAACCCCGGGGATTACGGCCTGGTCGATCCGGGCCTCTATCTCCACCCTGTAGAGGATTGAAGGCTGACCGGTTGAGTACTCATCCTCGATCCTGGTTTCAGGATCATACCGGGGATAGGTTTCATTGAAATCTCCGGCCAGGTTCATCTCTATCCAGCAGATCCATTTGGATTCGGGGGTAATTCTGACCCGGCTTCTGAAATATCCGGGCAAAGGAGTCGCCCCGGTAGAGATCAGGTCATCATTTACTTCTTCAGCCTTTTGCGATTTTATAAGGAGCCCGGCCTGGTTAACCCCGGACCAAACGGGAAGTGCCACAGGAACATCCTTCTTTCCCTCCCAATCACCTGTAGCCACCCTCCGGGTTGCAAATACCGTATGGGTTTCACCGGTGCCCGGATCCTCCAGCCAGATGGCAAAGGTGGGCGACTCCCCGTATACCGATTGCTGTACCAGCTCCTCGTTGATATGGATCAGAAACTCCAGTTCGGTCTTATTCAGGGTCCCCACAAAGGCATATACCACCAGGATCGCTACCAGGGCCATTACACCCACTGCTCCCCGTTTAATAATTCGTGGTTTAAACATTAATCTCATATCCTGTCCGATAGTCCCTGACGATCATCTTTGCCGCTTCAGGTGAGTTGGTAATGGTTTCATATTCAGGTGAAAATAACAGTTGCTTGTTTCCTGCACGATAAGAGAGGTTTGCAAGGTGGATCAGGACCGCACTGTGATGCCCCTCCACAATGTTCCCGTTGGGTTGTTCCCTGTTTCGCAAGCAGTGAATGAAATTCCTGATGTGAGCCTCCAGGGGATAGTAGCCTGGCTCCTGTCCAATAATCTGCTTATCTTCGCCAAAAGCCTGCCAGCCACCTCCCATGCGTCCTACATACATCATCCCCTTTGTCCCGAGGATCTCGATCCGGGTGGCATTTTGCATCCATTCGGGAAACTTTTCCGAGAAACGGACATCAGGGCCGGATTTCTTCAAATAGGGAGTGCACTCACCTGCTTCCAGGGTCAGCACATACTTTCCATAATCGAAGGTGGCCATCTGGTAATCGGGCACATCCCTTTTATCGTCAAAGAAATATCTTCCTCCAGCACAGTATACGGACTGTGGAAATCCCGGATCGCCGAGCACCAGCCTTGCCAGGTCAAGCTGATGTATGATCCCGCCCGACATGGAATTACCTCCTGCATAGTCCCAATAATATGACCATGATTTATTCCTTGATACACTGTAGGGTACCATGGGCGCCGGACCCAGCCACATATCCCAGTCGATTGTATCGGGGGCCCTGGTTTCCTCTTTTTCCACAAAAGGTATAGGACCACTTAACATCTCCTTGATATGTACTGCCATAATTCCACCCAGGTCGCCCCGCTGAATGAACTCCCGTGCCGACCTGGCATATGCCGAACTCCGGTTCTGGGTGCCACACTGGACAATCCGCTCGTATTTCATGGCAGCTTCAATCATCTTCTGGCCCTCGTTGATGTTATGGGAAATACATTTCTCCACATAGACATCCTTGCCAGCCTGGCATGCCCACACGGTAGCCAGTCCGTGCCAGTGTTCGGGGGTGGCAATGAACACCGCATCCACCTCCTTGTCATCGAGAACCGTACGCATATCCCTGACCCGGATGGGTGCAGTTCCCTGGATCTTCTCCAGCTCGGTAATTCCATATCCGCCCCGGGTATCATCCACATCACAGACATACTTCACAAATACATTTTCACCCAGGTTTGCCGCCTGGAGAATGACTGTGATCCCATGACCACCCGCACCGATCAGGGCCACCACTATTCTGTCATTGGCACTTTTCTGAGTCCCCGATGCAAGAGCGGGGAGAATGCTTTTCCTGTAGGCAGGAACTATCCCGGGCTCAACCTGGGTGTTACCTGCAGTCACAGCTTCGCTGCCACCGCCTGTGCAGGAGGTGATCATGGTAATTCCGGCAGCACCTGTAGTGGCCAGTTTAAAAAATTTTCTACGTTTCATGACTTCTTAAACTTTATTAAAATTCAATTTCAATCTGATGCTGACCCGATCCTGAAGGAACCGGTATGATCCCGCCCGATGCAGGAGTTGGAATGGTTTTCCCATCCACTTTAATTGCCGAAATCCTGCCGGACTCCTTTTCCAACCAGTCGGCTACCTCCAGGGTCCAGGATGAGGGTCGGGTAGTGAAGTACCGGCAATAATGCGGGTCATAATCCACATTGAAGATGAGCTTTCCCTCTTTCGGGTTCCAGCTCCCCGAGTTACCTGCATGCAGGTAACCTATAAATTCATTGATACTCATGAAGCGACCCTCGGGGTACTGGTCAAAAACTTTCGCAAACTCTTCGGGGGCGGTTACGATTCCAAAATCATGTGCATCGGGGGGAGCCTCCACGATCAATGGAGAATCGGCGGTTCCCAGAAAATCCCAGTCAATGATCACCATATCTGTACCGCAATAGCCCTGTGTCCATCCGCACCATCCGAAACCAGCCTGTGCCGCCAGTTTAAATGTATTGTTATAATAGGAGGTCGACGCACCATTGCCACCCGCACAAAATTCCAGCGGAACCACTCCAAACTGGTTGATAAGCCATTGTCTGGCTGTTTTCATGCGCCACAGCTGCTCTGCGGCAGGGATCTCCTTTTGCCTTCGGGTGTCCCCGAATTCGCGGTACCAGCCCACCTCGGACTTCTCCATGTCAATCGGAGCGCCATACCAGGTCGGGGGTGAAACCAGGTCGGGCTGCATATGGGTCAGTCCATGGCACATCACTTCAATAACACCCAGCTCAATCCCTTTGTCATATCCGCGTTTTCCTGAAATAAAATCCTGCCTGGCGCCGAATGCATCGGTGTAATCCTGTGTCCAGGCCGGTTCGATAGTCCCTTTTTCATCATTGACAAAGCCCGGGACGAAGTTAATGTTGAGCACTGCCTGGTGTTCCTGCAAGGGTTTAACCAGGTGTTTCAGAATCTGATCTTCGGTCAGGGTCGGATACTGCCAGTGCTCCAGGTAAGTGTTTTGCGCACCGCCCGGATCGTCCATCATCATAATAATCCCATTCTCCCAGGTTTTAAAGAGACTATACCCGGTTGTCCATGTAATCGAGCGCCTCAGCAGGGTGCGGATATCCTGGTAATCAAACAGGCTGTTAGAATCATTCCCGATCCAGACCGCACGGCCCCCCGAAGGATAGGTCTTTGCGGTGACCTGCGGCCGATCCCCCTGGTTCACCAGGACTTCAGCACCCTCGAGAACCTCAACTTTCTGCCGTTTCATGTGAACACCATAAAACGGGTCGGTTGCCTCTTCCACATCCATCTTAAATGAAGGGGAGAGTCCCTCTGTAAGGAAATGCTCTTTAGCCGGTTTCATCACCTGGTTGCTCTCCCAGGCTCCAATGTATTTCACACCCAGAAGATCCTGTATTTCAGGCTGGGAAATGCGATCGGACAAGGCTATCAGACCGATTCCCTTCTCCTTCACAATTCTCTGCACAATTGAATAATCGGGGTTCAGCAACTGATCGCTCTGGTTCACATCCCAGATGATGGTCCCATACACCGGGTCTCCATTCATATCTGTAAACATATGGGGGTCGAGGAATTGCTGATCCAGGCGGATGATATCAAACGGGATCCCCCACGATTTAAGGAGAATCATCAGCTGATGAAAATCATTCCCGCCGTACACCTCGGGATACATGAAATACCCTGAAAATTCACCGGTGGGCGCAGCCCTTTCAACCATGAACCCGGCAGGATCCTTCCACTGGTCACCGATGATTACAAGAACCCTGAAGGGCCCTGCCGCGTACCCTTCCATTCCCATTACGGTAAAACATAAAACTGCAATACTCAACAACCTTGTAAATCGATTCATCTTTCCTGTTTTTAAAACTTTTAAAATCCGGACCTCGGGCGGAACGAATGTACTCAGTTCAACCTGGGGATTCAGGCTCAAAGCACGATTGAAGCAGGATTCAGCCTCCTCGCATTCCCGAGACCCTCCAGGGCAAGACCCCGTGTGTACCACCAGACGGACTGCTCCTTCCGGTCATCCCCGGGTTTTTGCCCACCCTGGGGTTCCGTATCACCCAGGGCTGCAGCATCTCCATATACCCCCAGGGCTTCTTTTGTTTTTCCCGTAGCTTCCATGGCCCTGCCACGAAAATACTGGTAAGCATTCACAGGATCTACCTGGTCAGCAATAACCGCCTCAAAATAGGCCCGTGCCTTCCGTTTTTCTCCCATGGCAACCAGGGTTTTTCCGATCAGGTAATTCTTTCGGGCATGGATGGTATCGGGTTGTTCCGCAACCTCGAGATGATCCGGATAAAGCAACGATTGCTGATAATACCCGAGCGCTTTCTCAAGGTTGCCCTTTTTCAAACTCGGCATCCCCCTGCTTGATATTGGCCTCTATCCAAAGCTGGTGGATGCCATACCTGCCTTCCCAGGAATTGAAGCGTGTCTGGTTCAGATATTTCAGTGCATCCTGGTTTTTCCCGGCCATCACATAAAGTTCAACCAACTGGTACAACGCAGGATTATAGGTTGCTATCCCATCCAGGTGTGATTCAAAAAGTCTGATCTGTTCCTCAATGGGCAGCTCCATCTCCCGGTTGATTGTTCCCA
>CAVVFB010000014.1:0-23159 GCA_963747365.1 uncultured Bacteroidota bacterium
TGTGGAATTTCTCAGAATGAACCTGGAGGGATTGGGTTCCTGTGCCATGATTTCTCCGAAATTAAAACCAAGCTCTTCAACATCCTGCTTCATTTCATCAAAAATATTCAGGGCAATGAGGTTCACCCCCAACTGTGGCCCCAGAAGAAACTCGGCCGACAGGTAACTGACCAGCCGTACATCCTTATTGTCAAAAACTGCATTCATCGTCCTGTGCTCGCGCTGTTTGAGCCTGTCGCGCACGGTATAGGAAACCGCCATGTAGAGGTCATTGAGAGAAGTATTCACAATGTTTCTGCCCTGCTGGTAAAACAGATGTTCAGTAACCGCCTGTTTCAGCGAATTCACATCCATGCTGGCACGCGGGTCAATGATTGTTGAAGTCTCATTTGCCATAGAACGTTTTTAAAATATGTCATTTGCTACAGTACCTGAAGTAAATCTATTGATTTCCCGGTATATAAACTATACGGGGTTTATATAGATACGAACGATCATTGCTTCCAAAGATGTTGAACAGATACGATTTAACCAGGATTGATCGTTAAAGAGTAACAGGTTGCTTTACCTGAGCTCAACATGAAGAGGTCATTCTTACTGTTTACCCTGGAAGCCCGGGCAATGGTGACAACTTTCATCCCCTTGGAGGTATTTCAGCGGGTTAATTGCTCCCCGAGGACATTGCTTAATTTTTCGATCAATAATTTACCCTTTTTTAAGTCCTCTGTCATCTTTTCCGTGTCAAATTGGTTAAGGCTAAAATCGGGGTCCAGGGCAAATTTGCTTAGATGGGCTTCAAAATCCTTTACCAGATCCTTTATCTGTTTATCGTTCGAATTCAGGGCAAGTTTTCTCAGGATGGCTATTTTCTCAAAGTCAACGATGCCCTCTCTTAGCTTTTCAAACCTTATGCTGCTGCTTCCCCCCGGGTAAACCAGGAAGCAATCACCGGCAGGCCAAAGTGTATGACGGGCGTCTCTTACAGGGTCGGCCGGCCAGGCATCATAAGCCCAGCGTAAAAATCCATCATATCCATGGGCAGCCGCCAACCAGCTTATATACCTTCCTTCCACCGGCGAAGAGAAGACAAAATTATTCGGTCGGGGCGGAGTGCAACATACATAAAATGTGGTGGTCTGTCCCATGGCGGTTCGTTCCCGGATCTGGTCCCAAGCTGGAGTCTGGCTGATAATAATAGAATAATCATCCAACAGGGAGGAAAGCTCAGGATGCCAGTCACCAGCATAGGTGATTTTCCAGTCAAGGGAATTTTCTTTAATCACCCTGGCTGCTGCAAGGGTATATCCCAGCGGATTCTCATTGATTCCAAGATAGGTTTTACCGAACCAGCCCCTGTCGGTCAGGTGAACCCTCAGCTGATCTAAAAAGATGTTCCAGGTATCGCTGAACTGTTTGGTATCTGGCGACCACTCCTCGTAGATATAATTCCCTGATTTTTCATCCAGGTAACGGAAGCGATGACCCCATGGAACCGGGGTATAGATGGTAATCGCTTTATTGATTCCGGCCTCCATGGCCAGTTCCACATATTGATCAAAGATGGAAAAATCGAATTGCCAGGAACCATCCCCGGTTTTGATCCACTCGACCATGGTGCCTTCCAGGGAAAACGAATTGTCTGACCAGGGAGAATGAACGGCATAGGTGGTGATATAGGTACCCCCTGCTTCAGCATAATGTTTCAGGTGCTTTTTCAATAACAATTTGTGTTCAGCCGACCATGGCTCCACCTGGTAATATTCGGCCACCACCCATGGATTTTGCCACAAATCGAGACGGTAATTCCAGTCGGCTGAACATGGAAGTACCTGATCCTGTACAACGATGCTGATATTCAGGGTAGCACTGTATTTTGAAGAGCCGATTTCAATGGTTCCTGAATACGCTCCTGGTTCAGTCAAGGGATCAACATCCACTGCCATCCAAACAGGTCTTACAGTCCTGCCGGGAAGATCGAATCGTTCAAAGGATTCAAGGCGGTCGGGCATCAGGTATACCGAATCGTTGGAAACATCACACCCGAAGTCTTTAGCTGCGTATGGGAAATTCGACAGAACGTATCGAACCATCTTCAGGCTGACACAGTCCTTGCTAATCACATTCCCCTTTGAATTCACAAGGTCACTGACCTTAAACCGAACCTGACCAATGGTATCCGGCGACCAAATAAGCACCTGTGCATTCAGCCGTTCTCCTCTCCATCCGGTTTCATTACAAACCTGGGCCGGTCCCTTCAGATCAGGTACCTCACTTCGCAGATACAATTCATCGGTGGAACCAAATGCCACATGTAAGCCTGGTTTCTGTCCGGCCCAGCTGGCAGGATCAAGAGTTTTGTCAATACTGTATTCAGTTTGATTATGCCATTGCAGCGCAGGTATATTGTCCAAATCAATTTGTCCCTTATTCAATTGCGCATCGCAGGTGCCGATCACCGGGAAGGTAAACAATAACAGGATGATAGCCTTTTTCATTTGAAAACCAATGTGGGGTGTTTTTTTTTAAAGCTAAATTCATCTAAAATTTGAAGATTATAATACTTTTATATCCGGCAACAAGCAGTCTCTGTTTCATCCTCTAAAATAAATGTATGGGATTATGACAATAAATGTGAATGAAGTCATCGGATGGTTGGGTGCAGGTGCCTTTGTATCCGCCTATCTGCTTTTGAGTATTAAAGTTCTTTCCTCTGAAAAAGCGACCTATCATTACATGAACGCAGCAGGAGGCATCCTTATGTCCATCAGCACATTCAACGTTCATGACCGGCCTGCTTTTGTCGTAAATATTATTTGGATGGGAATCGCCATTTTCTCAATTATCAGGATATATTTGCTGCGGCCTCAGAAAGCCTAGATTCCTACCAGCTTAAATCCAGCATATCATAAATTTGTGTTTTAACCATCTTCATTTTTTGTTCTGACTCTTCTTTGTCATCAACCATGCCCAGGTAATAATAGGTGCCTTCTAATATGATGTAAATCTTTTCCGCGAGCTCCGTGATATTGTCAACCTGAATTACACCATTTGATTTTGCATTTTCCAATGCTTCGACCAGGAGTATGCGCAGGGTATCATGCATGGACTTAAAACGCTTCCTGAGCCTGATGTTCTGGTAAGTCGTTGCATAACAACTATAAAACACCCCATCGGATATCAAGCGGTTCCATTTGCGTGAAAACAGCCGGTCGATCAATTCCTGCAAATCTTCCACGGTCTCCGGATTAGTCTTCGAGAAACGATAGATATCCTTGTAACGATCAAGAATATAATCATTAAACGCAAGCAGGATCATCTCTCTTGTCTTGAAATAGTGGAGGATCAGGCTTGGATTGATCTCCAAATGGCTGGCAACCTTTGCTATTGATGTATTTTCAAGACCCTCCTTTTTTGCCACTTTATAAAAACCAACCAGGATTTCCTTGCGACGCAGATCTTTTAAACTCTTTCTTCCCATCTATAATTTAATTGAACAAATGCATTTTTGAGCTACCAAATGATGATCTGTGAAATGGGGATAATCTGTGTATCTAATTACAATATTAATTAAATTCTTCATTTTCCCAACCATCCATCATCCTTATTATCAATTAATATACGACATTTTATTAATTGACTACATAATCAATCTATTTATAAATGTTTATTTGATAAAACGATTCTATTATATATATTTGGCTTGTTAACTTCCAGCCTGTCATATGATCACTCATACCGGAAAAGAAATGGCGAACCTTCATTCAAAAACTAAACTTAAATAGAATGACATGAAAAGACTTTACACATTTTTCATCGGATTAATTTTTTTCCTGGGATTCGAAGCTGTATCCATAGCCCAGTCCCTGGTAGTTTCCGGAACCCTTTTCCTGCCACAGGATTCCATTGGGTTTGATTATGAATTCGACAATTTGAGTGTTGATTCAACCGACTGGATTGGGATCTATCACATTGAAGATGCTCCCGGAGGTCCTGCTTCTGTTGTTTGGAGCTACCTCGATGCGATTGCAGGAAGCATTTACCTGGATGCCCCCCAGGAGGAAGGCTTCTACAGGGCTTTCATCTTCTGCTGTGACGGGTATGATACCATCGCCATTTCCACAGATTTCCAGGTGGTTCTTCCGCTCCTGGAGCCCTCCTCTGAAACTTATACCCAGGGCGATTCCATCGTATTAAACTACGTGAGCCCCCGGTTCTCTGATACAGACTGGATCGGAATCTATCCCACCGGTACTAAACCCGGATCAGAGAATCCTTCCCTCGACTGGGGCTACATTCCCGAATCCGCCGGTACAATTACTTTCAAAACTGAACTGGATCCTGGAGTATATGATGCTTACCTGCTTTGTTGTGATGGCTACGACAGTATTTCCGGATGCACTTTTGAAGTCATCAGTGCAAACACGCCTTATGTAGCCGCTAAATCAGCCACAATGGCAGCAGGGGTTCCCGTAGAAATCATGTATAATGATCCAAATTTTGCTGCGGATGACTGGATCGGCATATATTTTGAAGGTGACGATCCCGCCATTGTATCTTCGCTTGCCTGGGCCAAGGTTGAAAAGAGGTCCGGTACAGTCACTTTTCCGGGCACCCTTTCAGGAGGGTCCTATTATGCCATTCTTTTCTGCTGTAACAGCAGTGAGACCATCTACGCGGAGTCCGCTCCCTTCACCATTGAGGCAGGAGCCAGCGGCACCTATGTAAAAACTGCGGCCAGTGTTTACCCCGAGAATGTCAACATTGTTGTCAATTTTCGCAATCCTGATGTACAGGAAAATGACTGGGTTGGGATCTATTTTAAAGGAGATGCTCCCGGGAGCGGCCCTGAATCAATTGACTGGGCATATACCGAGGGTGATTCAGGAACCATTGAATTTTCGACTGTCCTCGACCCAGGAGATTACGTTGTATACCTGCTGTGCTGCGATGGTTATCAAATCAAAGCCAAATATGATTTCAAGGTGGCTGACGCAAGCACTCCCAGCATAGTTGCTTCATCTCTTACTTTTGCAAGCACAGATTCTCTGTCCTTTTATTACAACAGCCCTGCATGGACAGACACTGACTGGATCGGGATTTATAATCCGGCGGACGTGCCCGGTGAAATTAATTCCATAACCTGGTTCTATCTTCCTGAAGCCAGCGGCACCATGGTGTTCAATTATCCTGATAACCATGAGCTGGAACCAGGAGAATACTGGGCGGGTCTGTTCTGTTGTGATGGATATGACCTGTACGCGAAGACTTCTTTTGTCATTACCGAGGCACCTAATTCAGTAAAGAATACTGCCACAGGTCCTGGATTGCGCATCTATCCCAATCCTAGCAGTGGAAGGGTAACCATTAAGGTTCCGGAGGGTGAAGGATTAAAGGATGTGTCCATTTTCAGCCTTACCGGCCAATTGGTCCATATGGAACAGCTTGAAGGAATGGTGAATGAAAAGGTTTTGGACCTGGGTTTTCTTACAAAGGGAATGTACATGGTTTCAACAAGAACCGATCGGACTATCTTAACCGGACTTTTGCTTATACAGTAATCCGGTTTTTCAGGTAAGCTTCGGCTTCGATGGCAGGTCAAGTCTCGTGGCACCTATTTTTACAGGTTTAATACAATCTGACAATGAAAAGCACAGCGATAAGTACCGTGTTCCTCTTGTTCATGTTTCTCCTTTCCCTCCCCATGATAGCACAGGAAATTAGCGTAAACGGTAAAGTGACTTCTGTGGACCAGGGCCTAGGCTTACCTGGTGTGAGCGTAGTGGTGAAGGGAACTTCCCATGGCACTGTTTCGGATCTTGATGGGCAATATTCCATCAACACGCCGGCAAATGGTGTGCTGGTATACTCCTTTATCGGGTATACCTCTCAGGAGATAGATGTGCGTAGCCGTACAAACATCAATGTGGTAATGGAGGAGAGTCAGTATGAGTTGGAGGAGGTAGTGATTACAGCCCTCGGCATCCAGAAAGATAAAAAAGCATTGGGATATGCGGTCCAGGAGGTGGATGGAGCAGAATTTGAAAAGGCCCGGGAACCCAACGTGATTAGTTCACTCTCTGGCAGGGTGGCCGGACTGGTGGTGTATAACAAAACTGGAATCTATGAGAATCCGGAATTTCTGCTCAGGGGAAGTAAGCCGCTCATTGTGGTAAATGGCATTCCTTACGACACTGATCTATGGGATATAAGTTCGGATGATATCGAAAATGTAACGGTCCTGAAAGGCACCACTGCCTCAGCCCTTTATGGTTCCATCGGCAAAGACGGGGCCATCATGATCACCACCAAGAAAGGGACCAAGGACAAGCGGGGTTTCGAGGTGAGCTTTAACTCCAGTACCATGTTTGAGGCCGGATTCGTGGCTATCCCGGAGGTTCAATCGAAATACGGGACCGGCTACGGAGGAAAATATGCATACCAGGATGGCAAAGGAGGAGGCATCCAGGACGGATCAGGATGGATATGGGGACCTGAACTCGACAAGCGCGATTCCACTACTGCCAGCGGTTTCGTCGAGCTTCCCCAATATGATAGTCCCATAGACACCCTGAGCGGGAAGAGGATCCCCACACCGTGGATTTCCAGGGGTAAGAATAACCTAAAAAATTTCCTGGAGACAGGATTCATCACATCCAATAACCTGAGTATCTCCGGAAGTTCGGAAAAGAGCGATTACAGGATCTCAATCACCCAGATGTACCAGAACGGGATGGTACCTAACACCAGCCTCAACTCGGTCACTTTAAATCTTTCAGGGGGCTATCAGCTGGGTGAAAAACTGAGAGCTGAAGCCTCATGGTCCTATAATAAGCAGTTTACACCCAATTATCCCAGAAGGGGGTATGGTCCCCAGAATTATGTCTATAACCTGTTGCTATGGATGGGGACCGATGTAGATGTCCGTGATTTGCAGGATTACTGGCAGCCTGGGCTGGAAGATATCCAGCAGCGGCACTATAATTATACCTGGTACAACAATCCCTATTTCACATCCAATGAGAACCTCCAGGGTTATTACAAGGATGTGAATTACGGACAGATATCCCTCACCTATGATTTTACAGATCATCTATTGCTGAAGATTAGATCGGGAGTCAATTGGTACGGGCTCATGTCGGAGCTGATGACCCCCAAGAGTATGATTCTGTACAACGATCCCACAGAGGGAGATTACGAGGTTGAAACCACAAAGGACTTTAACCTCAATTCTGATATTTACCTTCAATACCAGAAAACAATTCAGGAAAACTGGGAGCTAAATGCCACCCTGGGAGGCAATAGCCGGTGGGAGGAGACCAATTATCTATATGCCTCCACGACGGGGCTAAATGTACCGGGTTTCTACAACCTGTCAAATTCCACCGGGGACGTTCGTGCAACAAATAGTCTCAGGCAAAAGATGGTGAATAGTGTTTATGGATCCATGGGGGTGAGCTACAGGAATGCCATTTTCTTTGGAATGACAGGACGGAATGACTGGTCCTCAGCCCTTCCGGTGGAACATAATTCTTATTTTTATCCTTCATTCTCACTGAGCACGGTGCTGTCTGAATTAATACGGATACCGGATGCCATTCCTTTCCTCAAGTTACGGGGATCCTGGGCCCAGGTTTCCAATGACCTGCCGGTATACAGCACCACTCCTGTTTACACAGACGGGGTAAACTGGGACAGCAACGCGTCTGTATATTTTCCTGGAAGCATGGTGAACCCAAATATCACTCCGGAATCATCAAAGACCTGGGAGCTTGGGACCGATGTTCGCTTTTTCTCAAACAGGCTTGGGCTCGACCTGACCTATTATCATACAATTGACGAGAATGATATCATCTATTTCCCTGTCTCACAGGGTTCCGGCTATACCTCGAAACTGGTCAATGCAAACAAATACAAGAGAGAAGGCTGGGAAGTGGTGCTGAACGGCACACCAGTGAAGCGTCCTGATTCATTCACCTGGGATGTATCGGTTAACTGGAGCAGGCACAGGAGATTTTTACTTGAACTCCCGGAGGGCATTGATGACCTCAACGGAGTCAGGTTGGGTGAGCGGATGGACCTGTATCGCGGATGGGTATTTAACCGGTCGGCCGATGGGGACATTATTTATGAGGGGGGTCTCCCCACATGGGACCCCTTTATCAAGAAACTGGGCTACCATGATCCTGACTGGACCTTTGGAATATCCAACAGGTTCAAATATAAGTTTTTATCCTTGAATGTTCTTTTTGACGGAAGGTATCGCGGACTGATCTGGTCCCAGACGATCCGAAAAATGTACTGGGGAGGAACTCATCCTGAAACGCTTAGCTCCTACAGGGATGACGAAATAAACGGGCAGGCCACTTACATAGGTGACGGAGTGAGCGTCGTTGGCGGCGAGGTTATTTATGATGCCCAGGGAAATGTAACTGAGGATACAAGAGAATATGAATCCAATGAAACACCGGTATACTGGTCTGACTGGGTGCAGTATTATTACCATGATGTTTCCGATGAAGCGGTCACATTTGACGCTTCTTTCATTAAACTGCGTGAGCTTACATTAACAATGGACCTGCCTCAAAAATGGATGTCGGCACTATCGATCCAGCGAGCCTCCATTTCATTCATCGGCCGGAACCTCTGGATGTGGTCCCACATTCATTATGTCGACCCGGATGCAGGGGCAGACAACCTTCAGACCCCTTCCTCTAGGAATATAGGTGTGAATATCAATATAAGTTTTTGACGCTACAACCATGGAAAGGATGAAATATTTAGTTATCATAGTGCTTCTTGCATGTTTTGGTTGTGAGACATACGATTCTCTGACTGTGGATCCAAACAACCCAACTGAAGTACACCCATCGCTCCTGCTTACCAACATTGAAGTGAGCACCTTTAGCCAGGTAGATGTTGGTGCAGCTTACGCCTGCAGATATCTTGTCTTCACAGACGGATATAGTACAAGTCAGACCTACGGCTGGCAGCGTGCTGGTTTTGGCCGTTACAGTACCCTGCTCCAGGTCCAGAAAATGATGGAAGAGGCCGAAAAGAAAGCCCTGGTTAACTACCTGGCCATCGGTCGGTTTTTCATGGCCTATCACCTGACTCAGATGACACTCACATTCGGAGACATACCCTACAGCGAAGCCATGCAGGCTGAAAAGGATCTGTTCAGGCCCCGTTACGATAGCCAACAAGAGGTCTTTACCGGGATTCTTCACGAACTTGCTGAAGCCAATGAGAACCTTGGAGCCGATGGCGGAGAGATTACTGGCGACATCATTTATGACGGGGATATTCTAAAATGGAAGAAGCTCATTAATTCTTTCCGTTTAAGGGTGCTTTTAAGCCTGTCGGCAAAGGAAGGAAATCCGGACTTCAATCTGGCTGATGAATACAGCAAGATAGTGGACGATCCTGTTACATATCCCATTTTCACAGATCTTTCGGACCAGGGACAGCTTGTCTATCTCGATCGCGATGACAACCGTTATCCCCTGTTCAACGATCGTTCCATTCAAACAGCCAACTACATGGAAAAGACTTTTGTTGACCTGCTTAAAGCCAGGCGTGACCCAAGGGTCTTTGCATTTGCTTCCCCGGAAAGAAGGGCCGTGGAGGTTGGGCAACCCGGCTATGAAACCAGCTATTCCTCCTATGGCGGGCTGGATGCAGGTGCCTATGTGAATGACAATGTACAAAAACTGACAGAAGAAGGTATAGGCTCTCCATTGAATCCCAGGTATTTCAGTGATCCCGAGAACGAACCTTGCATTGCCATTGGTTATCCCGAACTACAGTTTAACCTTGCCGAAGCAGCTGCCAGGGGATGGACTGATGCTGATCCATCTATTCATTACTACGCTGGCATCAGAGCCTCCATGGAATTCTATGGAGTTGATCCTGCAAAAATTAACACTTATCTCAGTGGACGACTGGTTGCATATGACCAAACACTGGCGATGGAGCAAATCAATACCCAAAAATACCTTGCTTTTTTCCTGAATTCAGGCTGGGAAGCCTTTTATAACCAGCGGCGGACCGGTTTCCCGGAATTTGTGGTGGGTCCTTCCACTCAGAACGGGGGCGAAGTGCCTAAGCGATGGATGTATCCCCAGGATGAACTGGACAACAACTTTGAAAATGTTGCAGAGGCCATCAACCGGCAGTATGGGGGCAATGACAATATCAACAGTGAGATGTGGCTGATTATCCCCGAATAACCACGTATTACCGGGGCTGATCCTCACAATTTGTGTGAACACGAATAACAATTATGGGTGAATCACTGTTATTGATCTATGAATAAAACTATGAGCTTGCGGATGTTAATAAGAGTAATTAAACCAGGACGCTTAATACTGATTGGCTTATCTCTGCTGGCTATTAGTTCTCAGGATCTTAAGAGCCAGAAGCTCCTGCCTTATCTGCAATCACCCACAGATACTTCGGTATGGATCACCTGGAAGACAGATGCAAATAGCGAATCATTGGTGCAATTTGGCCAGGACAGTATTGCACTTGTGAAACAGGTGACCGGCAGTTGCCAGATCCTTTCAGATGAAGGATACAATAACAATTACTATTACCACAGTGTACATTTGATGGGGCTGGATCCGGATCAACCTTATTATTACCGCATTGTAACCGGTAACCGGCAGTCCGACATACACCGTTTTATCACCCCTTCTTCACCTGGCAAAGCTACGGGGATCTTTCGGTTCCTGGTCCTGGGAGATCACCAGGTCAAAGACAGTGGCCGGTACGAAGAATTGATGAAGTCCGCCAGGGATAAGATCATAGAGAAATACGGCGAAAATGTGGAAGACCACATCCAATTAATCATCAATGACGGTGATCAGGTGGATATGGGAACCCTTGATCAGTATGAAAATATTCATTTAAAACCCTCCGCATTGCTTTCAGGAAACATCCCCATTATGACTACAGTCGGAAATCATGAGACATACGGAACACTGGGTTTGTCTGCCTATTACGATCATTTTTTTTACGATGACATGAGGTATAGAGGGATCATCAGCCCTGGTGGAGAGGATTACTATTCTTACCAGCGGAACAACATTGTCTTCGTCCACCTCAGTAGTGAACATCCCACCGATGAGCAGGAGGCCTGGGTGCAACAGATTGTGGATTCGGTCAGGGTTGATCCTACAGTGAATTTCCTGATCAGTATCGGACACCGTCCCATCCAGGCTGAACAGTACGTGGGAGATATTTCTGAATACATCCGCTTCCGGATCATTCCTATACTGGCACAGACTGAAAAATCCACCCTATTTATCAGTGGACATCACCACCTGTATGCCCGTGGTCAGGTCCGTGACCATCCTATCTATCACATTATTTCGGGCGGTGCTTCCTGGGACCAGTTCTGGGGTCAGTCCATCGAGAGGGATTTTGACGATGTGCAGAAAACCATTGACTTCTGGACCTACCAGATCGTTACCATTGATGCTGATGCTGCTGAAATGGTAGTAGAGTGCTATGCCGCCGGGAGCCCCAAGCTGGGATTTACTTTGGATAATATACTGATCGACAGTTTTTACAGGAAATTTCCGGCAATGATGCCAGGTACTCCTTCCATTACCACAGCTCCTTCTGATTCGGTGGATCTTCCCTTTACCTTTGCAAGTTCCCCCTACCAGCAAAATGATGCCGATCCCTTTAACAGCGTTCAATTCCAGATCTCTTCTGACCCGGATTTCAACAAACCGGAAGTGGATCTGATCCGGGACTTTGAGAATCTCTACGGTACTACTGGGATTCCTGATTATTTACCTGTGGATATCTATGATACAGTAGATATTTTCAGGTTCACCCTCAGGAAAAATGCACTGCGGAACGGAAGCTATCGTGTGAGGGTGCGCCACAGGGACCGTAACATTACCTGGTCGGAATGGTCTGATACAGTGGTATTCAGTATCCGAGGCAGCTTAGGTGGACCCACTTCCATCTCAACGGTCAAAAGTGTGTATGATCCCGGCGAAAGTATTTCGGTTGACTACAAATTCGGACCCGGAAACGGACTGGATTGGATTGGCATCTACAGGGAAGGGGAATATCCAAGCAACAATCCATCAACCGACTGGGAATATGTTACTGGAAGTACGGGAACAGTCACTCTGGATGTCCCTGGACCGGGGCAATATTTCATTGCTTTCTTCGAGAATGACGGCTATTATGAGCTTACTGAAAGAGTAAGTGTTTATGTATCCTCCGAACCATTACTGAGCATGGATAAGGCTGGGTATGAAACAGGTGATGAGGTAAAGATCTCCTATACCAACGCGCCCGGGATCCCCTTGGACTGGATTGGGATTTACAGCCTGGGTGATACACCGGGAGAGGTTTCCTCGACGCTCTGGGAATACACTTCCGACAGATCCGGAACCATTAGCTTCTCCGGACTCGTGTCCGGTTACTATTTTACTGCATATTTCCTGAACGATGGCTATACAGAGGCAGGAAAAAGGATTATCTTCTCAGTGGGATCTGAACTGGCCAGGGTTCAATCGGACAGCGAAATTTACGAAGTGGGAGCACCTGTGGGAGTCAACTTTGAAAACGGGCCCGGATTGTCCTCGGACTGGATTGGGATCTTCCGCAAAAACGCTCCCCCGGGAGTAGCACCCCTGATCGACCGAAAGTTTACCCCTGGTGTGCCGAGTGGCCAGGTTATCTTTGAAACAGCCTTTGAACCGGGTAACTATTATGCAGCTATGTACATCAACAATTCAACCTTCCGGATATCCAACGAAACCGATTTCAGGGTGGAACAAGGGACAAACGGGCTGAGAGAGGATAAAATAGAAATGGCGTTTAATGTCTATCCTTCCGGAACGCCTGGGGTGGTAAGGATCGTCGCTTCGCCATTACCCGGTCAACTTTCCTACATACGTATAACCAGTATAAGCGGTTCAGTGATTCGTGAACTTGAGATAACCGGATCCACCGCCCCTAATAGAGGTGATATAGACCTCACAGGATATGCACAGGGAACATACCTGGCCATTTTTCAAACAGGCTACCAGGTTATCGTTAAAAAATTTATCCTGAACTGACGGACCTGACTTAGGGGACATTGAGGTTCACCCTTTGGAAGTAAGATCTGGTGGTCATAAGATTTTAATTTCCGCACCAGGGTGGTCACTGTAATTGGTAGAAAAAAAAGTTGAGTCGCGATATCGCGACTCAACTTTTAATACACTATACAATCCTGTGGTTCTTTGATACTATTATTGAATGATGAGCTTCTTGCTCATCCTGGAGGTAGCGGTCCAAACTTCAACGAAAAAAAGACCTTTACTTGAATTTAATTCCAGTATTTTCTCATTTACGGAACCATCAAGGCTCTCCTGATAAAGAATCTGCCCGGTAATACCATAAACCACGATTCTCTGCATCTTCTCTCCTCCATCCAGGCTAATATTGACATGACCTGTAGATGGATTTGGGGATATGCTCAGGTGGTCCGCTGTTTTCAGTTCAGGTTTCACGCCGACATTATCTTCTGTAACGATAAATGATGACATAGCGTATAGTCCGTATGCATCGCAGCAGAAAAGTCCGGCCCAATATTCTCCTGGAGGAATTGGAGTCTCAGTGGGTCCATTAGGGCCATAATCGTCTGGCCAGGCGAAAATCATGATACCTCCGGATTGCTCGAGATATTTCCAGATAATAGAATAAACACCATCCCCTCCGGGGACTTCGCCCATGTTGTAGATTCCAATCCAGTCCGTTGCACTAAAGTCCGGACTGTTGAAGGAAAACTCGAATGGTTCACCATAGGTATAGCCATATTTTGTGGAGACGATATAAGGGGAATTTGTATCAACGACCTGAAAACTCTGCTTTGCCTTGACCGTATATCCATCGCAGCACAGCAGGAATAATTCGTAATCTCCAGGAATCAACGGTGTATCAAATTGTATAGTGCCAGAATCACTTTCGATGTATGCCCAGTCGATTGACTCAGTCCCTCCGCCAGGAATTTCTCCGGAGTGATATATACCAATCCAATCCGTGTCGGCATAATCAGCATCCTTGTAATTCACTAATATCTCTGTATATTCAGGATACACACTTGATGTAGTCTTTATGTAAGTCTCGGTATCTGAATAATCGATTTCAAAAGCCTCTGATCTGGTATATTCAACATCAGTTGTGCTGCAACAAAAGAGAACTGCAATATAGGCACCGGATGGGATGTTGCCCGGAAAAGAGACAAAACCTGATTTAGATACCAATTGACTCCAGGTAATTGAAGGAACTGCTGTCGGATCACTGTATTCATCATAAATCCCGATCCAGTCCCCCTCTGCATATGAAGGATCATTATAGTAAAATTCCAAAGTGGCCCCAGGATCATACAACTCTAATTTAGAGAACACAAAGGCTTCAGTTTCAGCCAACACTTCAAAAGAGCATGAAGCAATCACCTCATATCCGTCACAACAGAGAAGGTATGCATCGTAAATCCCTGGTTCCAGAGCGGTCTGCAAGGTGATCGTTCCGGCACTTTCTGTAATATATTTTGAATCAATCGGAGGATCCGATTCACCGGGAGTTGTGCCCTGTGCATAAATGGCAACCCTGTCGGTTTCTGTAAATTTAGGGCTCTTATAGCCAAAACTCATCTCATCTCCTTCCAAAAAAGCCGGGTATGATGTTGTTAAGTAAGGTTCTTCAACACTGAATTCACCTGAAATAGCGATGGTATCGTATCCATCGCAACAAAGAAGAAAGGCTTTATAGTTACCTGCTACCTGGGGAGCGGCCAGGTTCATGGTTCCGGCAGCGCTCGTGACATAATCCCAGGATGATGCTTGCGGTCCTCCCGGAGCTTGATCAACCAGGTAGATCCCAATCCAGTCAGTGGATGTAAATGCAGGGTCCGTATAAGTAAATCCAATTGAATCCTGTGGTAAAAACAGAGACCCCGAAACTTCGAGGGTTTGGGAATGCAGACCAAAACTCATCGGAATGAGGATCATCATGCCCAATAAGACTTTGAAGTTTTTTCTCATAATTTATAATTTAAATTAGTTAGCAATTAGCAAAATGTATCTTGGAAAAAATCATTTCATAACCTAAGTTCACCCCACCCTTCACGGTATTCCCTCTTTACAAACTTGTTCGCCTGCTCAAAGTTTGTTACCCGCATATTTTCACCATCCCATTTAAAGTCGATATAGCGTCCCGGGAAAATGGAGCCCTCCATTTCGCCATAAACAGGATCGGTTCTCATAACTTTTTCACTTATGTTAAAACTACGTAATAATAAATTCCCAAGCAAAACAGTTTCTGTCAGCGGCCCTGCATAACCTTCAAATGGAGAGCTTACTTCCGCATTGCCATAACCAGCCAAGCATGCGTCGATCCATTGCCAGTAATGCCCGTCCATATCACCTTCAACCCTGGCATATTTTTTTGGAACACTGATCTCCTTATTTCTGGAAATAGGCAACAAAACCGGATTTCTTCCGCCCCATCCGCAGGCGGCCTTTCCCCTGGTGCCTATGAACAGCGTGCTGCCTTCATAGTCTCCTACCCCGGGCCAATCCCCCATAACCTCATTCATATTCATTCCGGATTCCAATTCGACTGGCCGTTCAGGTGTAATCCCCCCATCCATCCAGTACATATCAAGTCTTTTGCCATTTTGCAAAGTATATTTGAATTTTAGCGAACAGGAAACAGGTCCGCTTTCCGGAAAATTAGCTTCGGAGAAGATTCCATCATATACTGTGCTTGCACTGCCTGAAATTTCGATGGGATAACCCAGATTCAACAGCTTGAAAGGGGGGCCCATGATATGACAACCCATATCTCCCAATGCCCCGGTTCCGAATCTCCACCATCCCCTCCAGTTAAAAGGAACCAGATTTTCAATATAATTGGTTTCGTTTGCTGTACCAAGCCATAAATCCCACTTAAGTTCTTTTGGAATTTCCGGATGATGATCAGGCCAGGCAATTCCCTGAGGCCACACAGGACGATCAGTCCAACAATACACTTGTTCTATATCGCCCAAAATTCCGGCTTCAATCCATTCCCGCAATATCTGCATCCCTTCTGTTGATGCGCCCTGGTCACCCATTTGAGTAACAACTTTATATTTACTGGCAGCCTGTGTTAAAATCCGGGCTTCATAGATATCATGAGATAGTGGTTTCTGAAGATACAGGTGCTTATTCAGCTGCATGGCAGCCAAACCAACAACCGCGTGGTTATGATCGGGAATTGCAACAGTTACTGCATCAAAATTCTTACTTTCCTTTTCAAACATTTCCCTCCAATCATGATAAAACGGAGCCCTGGGGAATTCCTTTCGACGAGGTGCTGCCATTCGGTCATCCACATCACAGAGGCATGAAATCACCGCATTCTTTTTCGGGGCCCGCATAAATGTTTGGATATCGGCGGACCCTTCTCCCCCACAACCGACTGCAGCAATATATAATTTATCGCTTGGAGTTACATGTCCCAATCCACTCACTGTAAAACTTGGAATAATGGTAATGGCTGCTGCTCCTATGGTGGCTTTTTTTACAAATTTCCTTCTGGAGATATCCCCGAAATTTAACGGCAAATGATTTTCCTTTTCCATACGAATCATCTTATTTAATACTTATTTTCAAAGAGGTTTTACAGATATTTCTTTAAAGAATACAACATTTTCCTCATCATGATTTTGAATACCAATGTATCCGTATTCAGGACGCGGTCCCCGAATTGGTTCAAAATCATAGAGTCGATCCGGGACCGGGTCCCCTTCCTGATAATCTGTCACCAATTCATCATTAACTTTTACCGTGGTTCTCGACCCTTGAAGAACAATTTCAAAGGTATTCCATTCCGGACCGGGCTTTCCAACTTTGGCCAGAGGTTTGGTCAGGGAATAGATGGTACCTGTATAGTGATATTCATCTTCATCCCAGATTTCAGGATGATTGTCTATCTGAATTTCGTAACCATAATGGATGGGCATCCATTCCTCCACAGGTTCTACCGGAATCCTTATAAAAACGCCTGAATTATCCAGGGTATCCTCCATCCGGTATACTACCCGAATCCTGCAATTTCCAAATTTTTCACCCTGCCAGTATAACAATCCCATGCCACCATGTGATTTAATCATGCCGTCCTCAACATAATGCAAGCCCGGTCCAGCCTGTTTCCATCCGGTAAGATCTTCGCCATTAAACAGTTGTCGCCATTCACTACTTCTCTCTTGTCTTTCGCCGGAACAGGCGGAAATTATCCCGGCTAGCAGAACACCAGCCATTGTAAAAAATAGAATTCTATTTGTTAATTTTCTCATGTTGGTTTTTTTTAAAATTCCGGTTTGTTATACTTTTTATCCACCATGCAGCTCACGCCGGGATGCAGCCACAAAAAGGACGCAGGTAATTGGGTTGATATTTTAGCTGATAAGAATTGCTTTGTAATCTGACTTTTATTTGAGCCGGTGATCAGTAATATGATCTTTCGGGACTGAAGAATTTCTGCCATGCCCAAGGAAAGTCCATAGCCCGGGGTAACTTTCATCTCCGCTGCCATGGTGTGTTGCAGGGAAATTTGAGAGAGCGCTGCAATATGACAAAAGGGATTCAGCCGGGGTGCAGGTTCATTGAAAGCGATGTGACCGTTCAGGCCTAATCCGAGTACACAGCAATCAATGGGTCCATTGTCTTTCAACCAGGCCGCAATTCTTGCACATTCCAGGTCCCTGTCCTTTACTTCACTATTGAGCGAGATATAATGATCCTGTTTTATTCCCAAAGGATCCACAAGTTCAGTTTTCAGGTATGATTCACAGCTGTTTGGATCACTTAATGGAATACCTCCCCATTCATCCAGTTTAACGATGCGAAGATGACTGAAGTCAGAGGGTCGATCTATAAATTTTGCCACCAGATCCCTGTAAACACCTGTAGGGGAATTTCCACTTGCTGTACATAATATCAGGTCAGGCTTATCCTGCAACTCTCTGTGAACCAATCCAGATGCAGCATAGCTTAAGGTTTGATAATCTTCAAAATATTCAATCTTCATGTTTCCGTGTTTGCTATGTTTCCATATGAAATAAACTCGAAGCTCCATAAATTGCAGCATCCATTAATTCTGATGGCACGATTGGAACCCTGTTTTTATTTTTAAAAAAGAATGACTCAAGAGAGTTGTTCAAAGCTTCCTTATAAAAGACAAACGATTTACTGACCGAGCCGCCTAATATTATAATCTGGGGATCTAGGGAATAACAGATCAGTTTAATCAGTTCTCCAAGATTTTGACCATATTGAATGAAAGCTCCAATGGCTCTGACATCACCTTTACCAGCAAGATCGGAAAGTTCTTCACCGGTCAGAAAATAGTTTTCTGTAAAAAAATTACCCCCGCAATAATCTTCAAAGCGTTTATCCTTAAACGGTACCATTCCAAATTCACCTGCTCCGTAATTAGCGCCATTGTATAATTGATTGTTAATGATAAGGCCTGCACCAACGCCCGTGCCGGTAATAAGCCCTATCACATCTTGCAATCCCCTGGCGCCGCCAAAATACTTTTCACCCAACGCAAAACAATTCGCATCATTCTGAAGCTGAACCGGTACATTAAACCGGTCCGAAAGCCTGGTTTTGACAGGAAACCCATCTAACTGGGTCAGGTTTGAAAGGCCATACATTGAACCTGTTGCCATATCAATGAGAGCTGGTACGGCAATTCCAATTCCTTCGACATCGTTAGACCAAAGCTTGCCAATCAGTTGACAAATCTCCTCAAAAACCTCCTCGCTGGTCCCGGTTTGATTTAAAACGATAAGCTCCTTTTGAAGCAGTCCGGATGAGCCTACCCTTCCTCCTTTTACAGAGGTCCCTCCCAGATCTATACCAAGATAAATAGCCATGTTGTTTAATCAAGATTTAGAGGTTCTGTATTCAGTTGTTTACACAGACCATTATAAATTTCTATGGCTTGCTCCAGTTTATCCTGGGGCGGACGATAATCCCATGCTGAAATTAACTCTTCCTTCTTCTCCTCAATGGCCCTTAATTCTCCAGGCTTTCCCGATGTCTTCCAGGTTTCGGATGCAAAATGTCTCTTTTGACAGGTATCCAGGTCATAATGATCATACATATGTAACAATGTATGATCAGATTCTGAAAAAAGCATATTGGCATCTATGACACTGCAAATATGCCCGTAATGATCAGATTCTTCCTGAGGTATTACCGGTTCCAGGACCTTCCATGCATTTTGAAGGTTTTCAATATCAAGCAAGGCCTGTTCGGGCGACCAGACCTGATCAGTAGAAAGTGGCATCAGGTTAAATGCACGGTATCCAGCCATGATCCCGCTAAAAAATCCCAATGCCTTATCACCCTGGGCCATGGGACCTGGCATCTGGGCAGATGTCATAATGTCCTTTAGATTATAGTATGGCAACCTAAGGACATCCATAATTTCCTTTTTCATCATTTCAAGCCGGGCATGTTCGACTGTCCCAAATGCCATCTGGCCGGTATGAAGACTCATTGCCTGCGGATGAGGATATACATAAACTTTGGCATCAGGAAAAATAGCGTGCAGTACTGTTGCTGCTGCCAAAACTTCTGCAATCCCAAGAACATACACACCAATAGGATCTATGGGCCCGGACATTCCCATCATCGGCATGGACCCCACCATGAAGCTGTTCAGCTTAATGCCGTTCTGGAAACATAGATAAAGGTCATCTGAATCAAGGACCATCGGACTTGGTGAGAAAAGCATTAAATCCCTGGCGTTTGGATTTTCCCAATCCTCCACAATACTCCTAATCAATGAATAATCTGATTCAACCTGCCTGGGAATGGACTGAATGGTTCCACCACCATTCTGATTATACCTGTATCCGATGAGATATTGCTCAATGGATTTTAAATATGCATGGGTATCCTGAGGAACTCCGCAACTGTTACCTCTTATACCCTTTTGCCAGGAAAGAACATGTAATAACTTTGTGCCTTCAATTACATGTGATCTGGACAGAGGAACAATCTCCTGCTGTTGATGATCACAAAACTGGTACGGCAGATCTGTCAGTTTAATAATGACTTCCGAATCACCCCTGTTATTGATAAGCATATCCTGCCAACCATGATTTCTTACAATGCCATTTCCCTCCGGAACCATGTTATTCTGAATATGCAGCATGCATGATTCCAGAATCTCATTGGACGGATAGATACGCTTGTTCCTTACGACCAGTGATTCTGTTTTTGCGGCTTGCTTCAAAAGTGCCTCGTTTCGGGATGAAATGCCCTTATTCCTGGCAATTTTCAAAGCCAGAGAGACCATTTCATCAGCCAATCCCCTATCCAATAATCGAAACATCTATCAATTGTTTTTTCCGCTTCCTTATTAAAAATATTATGGTGCCTATCACTGCAACAGTTAATATCGCCAGGCTATTGATGGAATATACCTTTTGCATTTCCATATGCTGATACAGCTTTCCGCTGATAATGCTTCCCAGGATGGAACCTGCACCAAAATAAGCGGCCCACAAAAGTGACTGTCCAGTGGTCCTGAATTTTGCCGGGACCAATTCGTTTACGAATTCAACAGACGCAATCCAGAGAAGGGTCCAGGTAATCCCATTCATCGTTTCGATGAATAAAACTGTATTTGGATTGTCATTCACAGAATAGAAAAACAGCCTGAGCGCAGTTCCAAATATAGCGATCAAAACGATCCAGTTTGGTTTGACCCTGAGTAGTAACCACGCAGCAATGAAATAGAATGGAAGTTCACTGAATGCCTGGATGCTTATTGCTGTACCTGTGATCTCCGGAGAAGCTCCTATCTGCCTCATATAAACTGTCAGAAAAAAGGTGATCGTTGACTGACTGATGGCTACGATGACAATAATAACCAGAAAAGAAATTAGTATGCTGTTCGAAATTAATTTATTTAATCCTTTGAACTCTATATCAATACTTTTAGAATCATGGATTTTTAGATGGTATCTGCTGATGGATAATATAACCATAAACAAAAATGCTGCACTTGTAAAAAAAGCAACCTGAACACCAAATATCGGGATCAGCCATCCGGTTAAAAGTGCTCCTAAACCAAAACCCGGTGCACCCCAGAACCTGATATTGCTATAAGAAATCCCTTTACCAGATTCCACATGGTCCAGTGCAATGCTATCCAGCAAGGGCAATACTGGGGTATTGAAGACTGAAAATAACAAAGTAAATATAGCCATGGAAGCTAGTCCCTTGCTGAAAATTGGCAGGGCAATACAGAAGACAAGCGCCAGTAGCAGTGCAATCTTAAGGCATATTATCTTCCCGTAACGGTCCGCAACAATTCCCCACAGGGGTTGTAATATAAGCATGACAATCCATGGTAGGGCAGCCATATACCCAATCTGCGTTCCATTTAGTCCGGCATCTTCCAGCCACAAATTGAATACCGGCAACCAGGAAGAAAGGCTTGCAAATCCAAAAAGGAATGCAGCCCTTACAGGATTGCTCCTTGAATGAATGAGGGATGATAATTTCATTTCGATCAAAGCAAGTATCGGGCACAAATGAGCTATTTGATAACCGGATAAGAGAAGGCAGAATTCAGCTCTATCCGGCTTCCGGTTTCCTGTGACTTTCTGGCTGCCTCGATGATTTCCAAAACGTGCAGTGCATGTTCGGAGGTGATCAGCAATTCTTTACCTGTTGAAAGATGTTCACATATTACCGAGGCACCTTCCTGCCATACAAAAGTACCTGAATCAGTTACCGAGGTCTCAATCTCAGGATGATCTGTGGTGGCAAGTTCCACTCCCAATGGATGCCAGTCGTAACCGATAAGGTTCATCGCGCCATCGGAACCCACAATGGATATGGTCGGACGGTTCTCTCCTAATCCTGAATGCCCGGCCGGATTGAAATAGTTAAACCCGCATTGAACGTGTGAAAGTACCCCATTCTGATGCTCAAGAAGAATATGGGCATTATCTTCAGCCTTAACCTGGATAAAACCTTTGTCTTCCACATTACGCGTAGGAGTTATTATATCGGTCATGGCAACTACAGATTTGGCGGGTCCGAGTAAACCTGTGATCGAAACCATGTTATACACACCAAGATCGGGCATACTTCCACCATCCCGCTCATAAAAAAAAGCTGACCATTCCGGACCCTGATGTCCGTAATGAGCGTGGGCTGCTGCTATCCGGCCAAGTTTCCCGGCGTTGATTTGCCTGGCCATAAAAGCAAACTGAGGACTATTAACCATTGCCGGAGCACCCCAAATGTGTTTTCCCATAGCCAATGAAAGATCCAGCAATTCGCGACCTTCTTCATAGGTAGATGCCATTGGTTTTTCGCTCCAGACATACTTACCAGCCAGAATCGCAATTCTGTTCAGACGCCCATGCTCCTGCATATCGGTACAGTTCACCAGCAAATCGAATTCAGCCCCTGAAAGCATTTCATCGATGTGGGGGTACCAATTGGGGATGTTGAATTTTTTTGCTGCCTTTTCTGCACGATCTGGTTTAATGTCACAGCAACTCACTATTTCTGCATACTGGCATTTTCCGAGATGGGGTGCATAGTTGCCATTCATCACGCTCCCACAACCAATAATCCCAACTTTTACCTTTCGTCCGAAAGGTTTAAAGCCAACTTCAGATTGCGATTTTGCAGATGATGAAGCCATTAAATTCGGTGCAACAACTGAAGCTGCTCCCATGACACCAATGTTTCCTAAGAAATTTCTTCTCGACAAGTTTTTCATATTTATAAATTTTTTATTGATTAGAGGATATTTATCTTTAGGTAGCGTTCCACTTTGTGTGTCCGGCTAGGGTTGCCTTCTCTCAATTTCTGAATAAGAAAGCCTTCCTGATATGCTTTTGATATTCTCATTTTGAAAATGAATGAACCACAAATCATTTCAATAATACAAATAATAAAGTAAAAGACGGAACTGACCGTCTTTTACCAATTAACTAAACAACCCATTACAATTCCTCGTTCCAGGAACTAAACCTATCTATGAAACTATCTTTAACATAAATAAGACTATTCAAATAAAAGAATCCCTATGTGGAATTTCTCAGAATGAACCTGGAG
>CAVVFB010000015.1:0-74411 GCA_963747365.1 uncultured Bacteroidota bacterium
TAGGCTGATGTAGGTATTTACCATGAAGTCGGGCATGGACCCAAAGTTAGGATTTTTCCAATGTTTCAAGAAGGCCAGATCACCCATTATTTTTACCCGACGAAGGACTCAAGCTAATCGGGAACCAGGATTGGTTTTCTTCATTTTCCAGATCGGAAAGTGCATAGAGAGGCATTACAAGGATGTTATCGTATTTCGCGTAGTTCTCAAGGGAAGTCCTAATGCCGTAACTGGTTTTTTTCTCACTTAGAAAGAGCCTCAAGCTGTGCATTTTACCTCGGATCCCTGACTTTACTTCCAATGGAATGATCTTATTTCCCATCTGAATGATATAATCCACTTCGGCATTGCTGTTTCTCGCTTCTCTGTGCCAATAGAATAGTTGCTGAGGTTGATAAGGTGAAGTATTTTTAATTAACTCCAGTCCTGCATATTGTTCTGCAATACTGCCCTTGTTGACCAACTCAAAATCATTCGAAAGTAAAATATCGGACAGTTGCAAATTGAGTATTCGCTGCGTTACACCAGTATCGAGCAACATTAGTTTGCGCTTTTTGCTGTTGCTTTCTGCACCCAACGGTAAACCGTTCGCTGAAGTGTGAGTTACCGGTATCACCAGATGTGCAAGAATCAGTATTTCCACAACTTCATGTATCTGATTAGAATTTGTGTCTTCAACAGCATTTGCATAGACGAATTTCTTTCCTGACTGATACACAATGGATTCAAAAACTTTGCGGACTCGAATAGAAGGAATTCTATCCTTATATTTTGTAAAATCAGCCTGAAGGGATATGATTAAATCATCTAACACAGCCTGACATTCCCGGAGATCACCATTTTCAACATATTTGGCTACAACTTCAGGCATCCCGCCGATAATGAGAAACTCTTTTAATAAGGCGATTATCCTTTTGTGAACTGGTTCTGAAAGCGGAAAATTCACATTTGCCTCCTCAATGGCTGTTAACAGTGGCTGAAGTTCATTTGCCATAAGAAATTCCTTGAAAGACATAGGATACATAAACAAGGATCGAATACGGCCTACGCCAAATGAAGGAAGTTCTTCAAGTGCAAATTCTAACAGAGAACCCGCTGAAATCAAATGCAGATCCGGAATTTTCTCATAAAAAAATCTCATGGATGATATGGCAGGAATACACGATTGTATCTCATCGAAAAAAACCAGTGTTTTTCCGGGAATAACAGGTGTGTCATAGACGAGCGATAAGTTTTTACAAATGTTTTCCGGAGATAAGTTGCCGGTAAAAAAACCATGAATATCCTTGTTTTCTTCAAAATTTACCTCCAAAAAATAGTCAAACTTTCTTGAAAGTTCCCTTACACTGGATGATTTCCCAACCTGCCTGGCACCCCGAAGCATTAGGGGCTTCCTTATCAAATCATTTTTCCAATCCAGTAAAATCTTGTCTATTGTTCTTGATAAATACATAATAATGAATTATCCAAAGGTTAAAATTACACATTTCTTTATAAATCCAAGAGTTAAAAATGACTAAATTTATCGAAATACAAGGGTTAGGAAAACTGGTGAGTATGAAAAAATTTTAGCAGAATAAAAATTCTCGTATTTTGCATAGATGAACCGGATCGTTCTCCCCGTTGCTTTGCTGCTCCTGCTCTCCTGCCAAAGGCGGGAAGTGGTTGATATCTGGTATGATACCGCCTCTTCGGTTCTCTCCTACGGGGTGGGGAGGCTTGATGATCAGTTTGAAATTTCGGGTCATGCCCTGGAACGAAACGGTGCGGTTAAAAGGAAAGAGGGGCTCTTCATCCTGACGCCTGATGCTCCCTTGAATGAAAACATGGGTGAGGTACTTTACCGGCATCTTCCGGGAATTGAGGGGGACGGTTTTAAAATGGTCAGGGAGGGGAATAGGTTGTACCTGATTGGTTTAACGGACCGGGGTTGTCTCTACGGATTAATGGATCTGGCGGAGCAGCTGGCCGACAGCAGTCCGGGCATCTATCCGGGAACCAGTCCGGGCAGCATCCCGGTGCAGGTGATCTGGCGAGGGTGAAGCCAAAGGCGGTGAACCCGGCCCTTGGTTTCCGGGCCATTAAGTTTAACCTCCCATGGTCGCCCTATCGTCCCGGGGAGGCCACTGAATTGCATTACGACAGGTGCAGGGACCTGGGGTTTTGGGAGGAATTCCTGGATATGATGGTGGAGAACCGTTTCAATGCCCTGACCCTTTGGAACACTCATCCCTTTCCCTACCTGATCCGTTCCACAAACTACCCTGCAGCCTGTCCCTTCACCGATGCGGAGCTGGAGGAGTGGAGGGTATTCTGGAAGGCCCTCTTCGGGATGGCCAGGGAGCGGGGGATTGAGACCTACCTGGTGAACTGGAACATCGTGGTTTCTCCCGGATTTGCCTCATCATATGGGGCGCAGGAGTATTTTGACCGCTCGGAACAGGTGAAGGACTATACCCGGGAGTCAGTCACCCAGCTCATCAACGAGTACGAGGACCTTACCGGGCTCGGGGTGACCCTGGCCGACTGGATGGGGAACTGGGGCGAGGAGAAAATGACACCCCGGGAACGGGAGGATTGGATTCAGGAGACCTTCGTGGAGGGGATGAAAGCGGCCGACCGGGAGGTGAAATTCATTCACCGGGCCGTTCTGGCGGGCGATCCCGCCGAGATGCGCCGGGTCATCGATGGTGCCGGTCTGACCGATAAAGCCATTGTTGAGGTGAAGTTCAACTGGTCGCACGGGCACTCCACCCCCCGGCTTTCACTCACCCATTCCAATGATGAAGGTGCCATTGCACGGGGTTTCTGGGATCCTGTGCCCGAGAACTATTTCATTGCCTGGATGATCCGTAACGAAGATTTCTTTGTGCTGCGATGGGGTGATCCCGGCTTCATCAGGGAGCACATACGCACCAACACGCACAAATATGTGAATGGTTATTTCGTTGGTTCGGAAGGTTATATCCCCGCGGTGGACTACTCCTATGGTGACACCATTCCACCACCCTGGAAACATGCCTTTGAAAAGCAATGGCTCTTCTATCACCTGTGGGGGCGCCTCCTTTACAATCCGGCCGAAACCGACCAGACGCTGGCCCGCGATTTCGAACGAAGGTACCCGGGAACGGATGGCCAGGCCATGCTGAGGGCCTGGTCCCTCGCCTCCGGGGTTCCCCTGCACCTGGCCACCTTTTACAAGGGCACCTGGGATTTCACCCTCTACAGTGAAGGATTTCTCGCCCCCTGGCCATCCGGATTTGATGATGAAAAATCGCCCTTTATTTCCATCGGGGAGCTGATCAGGCACGAAACCCTCGATCCCCGGTATTTAAGCATTGCTGATTACTGCAGGATTGTAAAAGCCGGCAGGATGCCGGATTCCTCACTGACCACCCCGCCTGAGCTAGCTCGGGTGGTTGAAACGGAGTGCCGGCAGGCCCTGGCCTTGCTGGATTCCATTCAATCCATTCAATCCAAGGGAGATCATGAAGCCCTGGGCCGTCGAGAGCCAGGTACCCTGAGCCGGCGAGAGACCGGTGCCCTGAACCGGCGAGAGGCATCTGTCCTGCACAAGCCAGATCAGGCTACGGCCTGCCTGGAGAGTGAGCTGGCCGATATCCGGACCTGGTGTAGCCTGGGATTCTATTTTGCCGATAAGTTGCGTGCGGGTGTTGCCCTTGAATCCTATATGTTGTCGGGAAGGCATGAGGATTGGCAGGAAGCCGTTGCCCGCCTTGAAGCGTGCAAGGAGTGGTGGGAGGAGGTTGTCCTTCTCACCGCCGGCAGGTACCGTCCCATGCCCTACGTGAGCATGGGACATCCCGATCAGCGCTGGCCGGAGTTCACCCGGTTTCACTGGAGCGATTTCCAGAAGGATGTAGAGGCCGACCTGGAGTGGGTAAAAGGCCTTTAGTCAAACTGTGACCGGATAAGGATTTATTCTATAATGATTTTCTGGGTCAGGCGATTTTCTTCCGTCTCGATGGTCAGTAAATAGGTTCCCCCCGTTACTTTCAGGCTTATTTCACACGGATTGCCATCGCATTCATTTTCATAAACCAATCGGCCATTGATGTCTGTCAGACTGATCCTGAATGCACTTTGCAGGGGATCGTTGATTTCGATTTTCAGCTCTCCGTTTCCGGGGTTGGGATAAATTTTAAATAACGGGTCGATCTTAACCTGGTCCATTCCCGTGGCATGGCATGAAAATCCTTCGGCAAATACCTGTCCCCATCCGTTTTGCTCATTTTTTGCGCGGACATAGAGTACATGGTTCCCGCTTGCCAGTCCTGTGAGGGGGATGTTAAAATCGATTTCCAGGTCATTCCCTGCCAGCGGAAGGGTCACCTGGGTCCCGTTTCCATAACCCGGATCGGTATCTATAAAATACTCAACCTGGTTTATGTTTGATCCGGTTGATGGGGGTATTTTCACAACAAAGAATACGCCATGTGCCACTGTTCCCCACCTCCCCGATTGATCCATTGTCCTGAAATGAATGATGTGGATACCCGGGTCCAGGGATTGGATAACGGCGGTAAACCGGAGCGAAAGATCATTCCCTGGTGATTCGATGGGAACCGGGAGAGCCATCCCAAAGCCCGGGTCGGCATCAACAAAATATTCTGCCCGGGATATTTTACCCTCTTCTTCTGACAGGCTCCCTGCAAGATAGAAAACCCTGTTATCTGCGATGCTCCATCTGCCAAGGTCATCCCGCGCCCTGATGGATAAAAAATGAATCCCTTCCGGGATCAGGGCCAGGTCAGCATGAAATTCCAGGGAGATATCGGCTCCCGTTGCGGTTATGGAAATGGGTATTGCCATCCCGTACCCGGGATCGGAATCGATGAAATACTCGGCATAATTGATCTGCTGTGCATGCATGATCACCTGAAAGGCGAGCGCCATGAATAGGACAGATATCTTTTTCATCCTGTTTCGATTGAATTTATTCACCGCTCATCACATGGATGGTCACCTGCAGTCCCGATTCGGTAGTGGCAGATGCCGGTATGTCAGCCTGGTAGATATGAGGCAGGCCGGGGATACCTGATAAAATATATGGTGTTTGTCCGGCAAAGGCACCGCAGTCCGTTCCGCCAGTTCCTGCACCAGTGGCGAGAGAGCCATCCATCAATTGCCATTTGCCGTCGGTACTCATCCCAAGTGCTCCGTTGAAATCGGCGAATACCGAATTCATATCAATGTTGTACTGGTTTCCGTTTACGTTGGTACCATCTATGGCCAGAATATTATTTGAGATGGCATTTCCCGTATTTGGGGCGATGTCCGTATAGATACCCGACAGGATGTTATTCTGGATGGTTGAATTAAAGCAGGAAATGGACAGGTACCAGCTGGAATACCCGAAAACATTATTCGAGATGATCAATGAACCGCTCGAGTTGCCCATATCAATCTGGCCCTGAATGATATTATTTGATATAATTGAATTTGTAAGTTGGCCGGAGTTTGTTGCAATCCGGTAATCCACATAGTTTTGAGCCAGCACTACGTTGCTGCTGTTTGTGTTGAACTCCACCCCTGATAAATAGTTCCTGATCACGGTAATATTGCTGGCATTGATCATCATCAGCGTCCCGTACTGGAACCTGCAGCCCATGATTGCACTTCCGGCCGCACCCGTGGTAAAGGTGACATTGGTGTTAAATATGGCTTCCATGTGATTGGCCTGTGTTTTAGGGTTTTCCTGTAAAAAGAACCCCGGGCCGATGATCGTCAGTTTTTTATTGATGGTGGCCCCTGCATATTCGGTTGCAGAACCTTCCATGTAAATCGTGTCGCCGCCGGAGGCATTGCTGACAGCGGCCTGAAGCGTGGTGTAAGCGGCATTGAAATCCGGATTGTTGTTGACCCGTATCAGATGCTGAGCGGATAAACCATTGCTCAAAAATGTAAAAATCACCAGCAGGAATAAAGGCTTTTTCATGGTTAATCTTTGGAATATGGAGAGAGATCAGTATGAACTTCAGTAACGGTTTTACTGAATATGAAGGAGGTTGGCCAACCTGTTTGTGGTTGGCAACTGTTGCTCACCTGATTAAATTTAAAGAGGAATTCCGTTATTTCAAAAGGAATGGTCATAATTCTGATTGGTTTGAATGGAATGACGTCGCGGGATCGGATGGATGATCGGATGGTAATCGGATGGTAATCGGATGGTGATCGGATGGATGATCGGATGGATGATGTGAATATATTTGGGCAACAAATTTGACCGGGAAACATAAGAAGTGTTTATGTAACTAAAAATTCTTTCACAAACTGTTTGATGAAAATCATTTCCGTTGTGGGCGCCAGGCCCAATTTCATGAAGATCGCGCCCTGGATATTCCGCCGGCACCGACCAGTCAGCAAAAATATCCTCCGAAGCATTGTTTAATCTCATTCCGGGCTAAGTCCGGGTAGCCTGTTCATTGACTTTTGTTTCCCGGACACTTACCTTTATTAAATATTTTGGATATCAGCTGCAATGCTCATCATCATCAGCATTAAGAAAGTGTTGCACCGCTGGCCTGCGGCGATGGCTTTTCTTGTTCTAATCCTGGTTCCAGGACATCTTATTGCCCAGGATCAAGCCGGTGCAAGCCTGGTACAGTTCCGTATAAAGCTGGAACTGCATGCAAATGCTTTGCTTAAGGATATCGCGAAGAAGAAGGGTGGCAGCGGGCTTTTGATTACGAAAGAGGAGGGACTGGAGGATATTGACGCCCTTAACCAGGCGTATAAGGCAAGCGATTTGCAGCGGCTTTTCCCGCATGCGGGAAAGTACGAGCCCCGCCATGTGGAATATGGTCTGGATCGCTGGTATACTGTTTCATTGAAAGATCCCATAAAAGATTCCGGCCGGATGCATGAAATGATTGCAGCCTATGGAGCAAACCGCAACATCGAGATTGCAGAACCGGTTTATGAAAAGGTCCTGATCGAACCCCTTGATGAACAGGTACCGTATGAGAAGCAAGCCAGCTTACATCCTGGCGAAGTGAACGATCCATATTTCCCTGACCAGTGGAACCTGGACAATACGGGACAAAATGAAGGGATTGCCGGTGCGGATATCAGGATGAAAGAAGCATGGAAGATCAATACAGGCGATCCCGGTGTAGTCCTCGCGGTCATCGATGGAGGGATCGATGTCCGGCATGAAGACCTTACCCGGTCGGTATGGGTAAATGAAGCAGAACTGAATGGTTTGCCGGGGATCGACGATGACAGGAACGGGTATGTCGATGATGTAAACGGATACAGTTTTGTAAGTGATAATGGTAAAATAGCGCCTCATTTCCATGGAATCCATGTGGCCGGTATCCTGGCCGGGGCAATCAACAATGGAAAAGGAATTGCAGGAATTGCCGGTGGTGATGGCGATCACCCCGGAATTAAACTCATGTCCTGTGCTGTTTTTAATATGACCGGGAGTGGCGGATTCGAAAATGCCTTTGTCTATGCTGCTGATAACGGTGCTGTAATCGCGCAGAACAGCTGGGGTTACCGAAGTGAAAACACTTATGAGCAATCGGTTCTCGATGCGATAAACTATTTTATTGATAACGCCGGCTATGACACAGAAGGCAAGCCCATTGGTCCGATTCAGGGTGGTCTGGTGGTGTTTGCTGCCGGTAATTCTAACAGTGCCGGGTTGTACTATCCGGGGTGTTATGAACCGGTTGTCGCAGTCGGTTCAACCGACAACCGTGATCAGCGGTCCTACTTTTCAAACTATGGTGAATGGCTCGATATCTTTGCCCCCGGATCCCGCATTCTGAGTACTTACAATTATGATACTTACGCCTGTTTGTCAGGCACTTCCATGGCTTGCCCGCACGTTTCAGGGGTAGCGTCATTGCTTGCGTCGCAGCACAAGTCCAGGCTTCTGCATGTCAATGCCATTAAGGATATCCTGTTTACCACATGCAGTAACATCGATATTGAAAATCCGGACTACAGGGATCTGCTCGGACACGGAAGACTCAATGCCTTTGCAGGCCTGATGCTCGGGGATACAATCCTCCCTTCCCGGATCAGCGACCTGACAATCCGGAACACACATCCTTCCCGGCTTGATCTGACATGGACCGCCACAGGCAGCGACTCGGTCAGCGGCTCTGCCAGCTACTATGAGATACTTTACGATACAAGGGCATTCGATCCGGAGGATTTCAGTTCGGCCCTCCTGTACAAACAACATATAAAACCTGCTCCTGCCGGAGAAACGGAATACCTGTCACTTGAACGCTTAAGTCCGGGGACAGGCTACTGGATTGCTGTGAAAGCATTCGACATGATGGGGAATTCACCAGGCATCTCGAACATTATCCATGCAAAAACCCCGGCTATCCCGCCTGAAACCGTGAAGCCGGATTCCCTGTTGTTTGTAGCTTCAAAAGATGAGATCCAAACGCAGACCTTTACCATTCATAACCATGGCAGCACCGAACTGGCGTATGAAATCAGCTATGAAGGGCAGCAAAGTCCTGCACAGCGCGATGAAAACGGCAGATTGTTTGCCCTCGGGGATAACAGCAACCTTATTTATGAGCTGAACCCGCTGAATGGTGAAATCCTGAATAGTTACCCGGCTCCCGAAGCCACTGCCGATGGAAAAGTCGGACTGGCTTTCGATGGAAGCCGTGTTCTGTTTACGAATGGATTCAGGAGCAGGCGGATCTTCAAAATAAACACGGAAACCGGCTTTATCTCCGATACTATAGATGTCCCCGGTCTGCCGGGCATATACGGGCTGGGAGCCTCAAGGGACAGAATATATGCTTCTTATCTTGCTCCGGACAACAATATCCTCGAGATAGACCCGGCGGAAAAGGAAATCATACGCACATTTGACATAGGTCAGAATTCCGGTTTCGGGCTTACCTATGCCGGAGAACGCGGAAGCCTTTTTGTCACAAACGGTTATTCAGATATTCTGGAGGTCGATATCGCATCCGGTACCACTGTCAACCAGTTTACCCCGTCGGGCCCCGCATATGCCGCCGGGTACTCAAACAGCCTGGATCTTCTTTTTATCGGGATCAAGCGGGATATAAACAATCACTCCCGGATAGAAGCCATTGACCCGGAGACCGGTCAACTGATCCGTTCATTTCTTACGGAAAACACGAACGCCCTGGCCGCCGATGAAGCTTCATATGGTGGCTGGCTTCATGTTCATCCTGAAAGCGGAACCATAGGAATCGGCGATTCAGCCAGGGTGAATGTAGAGATTCAAACAAGCGGACTGGCTGCAGATAATTATTTCCGGTATCTCCATATGGGCACCAGCAATCCCTTCGAGCCACAGATCTACCTCCCGGTATTCCTCCACGTGAATGGGGAGGCCGAAATAAGCACCGAACCCGGACAGCTCGATTTCGGAAATACTTACATCGGATACAGTAAATGCAGGGAACTGGAAATCCTGAATACCGGCACCGACAGCCTGCATATCAAAGATATCTACGCATCGGGTGATCTTTATATTTCCGACACCGCCCTGGCCGGCAGGACCCTGTATAAAAATGACAGTGTAAGACTCAGGGTTTATTTTTATCCGCAGAACACCGGGCTGCAAACGGACACCCTGTATATCCTGACCAATGCCGCCAGGACGGAGCTGTTAAGAATCCCTCTTTCCGGAACAGGCATTGTACCACCCAGGGTTTCTTTTTCGGTCGACACATTGATGGTATCGCTCGATTATATGCAAAGGGATTCAATGGAATTTGCAGTGGGTAATCACTCCGGAGGCAGCCATCTGCAGGCCTCCTTATCGGTCGAAGCTCCGTTCCTCTATGCTTTTCACGATTACATCGGCTCAGCAAACTCCGGGCAACAGGCAGCCGGGCGCTTCCTGCTGGGAGACCTGAGTGGTTTGAATATTGCCGTGGCGTATTCGCTTTCCAGCATCTCGACACTGGCTCTCGACCTCGAACGCAGGGGTGCAAACATTGATGAGCTTGATGTACCCTTGAAAAATGACCTCTTGCTGGACAAATACGACGTCATAATTATCGGATCGCTTATTCCCCACTTCAGGGAGGCAGATCTGGAAAAGATCAGGGACTGGAATAAAAGGGGGGGAGGTTTATGGATCATAAACAGTTTATCCGGAATGGATGGACCTGTAAATCAATTGCTGCAGCAAACAGGTCTTTGGGCATACGACAACCTCAGCTATGAAAGGATCACGGATTTGAATACCGGGCACTATACGGCCAGGCAGGTAGACACCCTTAAGGGCTTGAACTACCAGGCGGCTTATTCTTTATACGGCCTCAGCCAGGCCGTGGTTATCGGCCGCGATGTCGCGGGCCTTGTAAGACTGGCAGCATCGCGATCGGGTGAGGGAAGGGTATTTGTTACCGGAGCAGGATGCCTGTATAATAGCATAAGCGATCACACCGATACGAGGCTTTTGCTTAACCGGGTGGTCGACTGGCTCGGAAATCGTTCTCCTGACTGGCTGGCTGTAAAATGGCAGGAGACGGTACTGGCACCGGGAAGTGATTCACTGAACGAGGTGACCTTTAACCCGGAGCATCTGACCGAAAGCACCTACCGGGCCAATCTGCTTATCAGGTCGAACGACCCTGCTCAGGCAGAGACCCTGGTACCCTGTATTATGCGCCTGAACGGGGATGCAGAAATACTGACCGGCACTGATTCCATCCATTTCGATACCACTTTTACCGCCTATTCCTCGGAAAGGGATATGCTGATCAGCAATCCCGGTACCGGCATCCTGCATATCGATAGTGTGGTATGCAGCACCGGGGAATTCCGCATGGAACCGACTGCCTTACAGGTAGATCCGGGAAAATCGGTCAGGGAAAGTGTTTTCTTCGAGCCGGAAACCAGTGGGGAATATACCGGTGTGATCAGCATATTCAGCAATGCCAGGATCAATAATCCAGCCCGTATATTCTGCGAAGCACATGCCGAACAATCGCCCGGTATAGAGATGGATGTAGGGGCAATCATGGATACCGTTTTCACCCATGATACGCTCCACTACCAGCTTACCCTGGGTAACCGGCCCCATTCTTCCAGGCTCACCTTCAATATCTACAGGAAAAAATACTACCCCCCTCCGGAACCCGACCGGAATCACCTGCAGAAGGCTTCCGAAAGCTCTTTTAGTGTTTGGGGTCAGGGGACCAGGCGCAACCCGGTTTCGTTCCCTACACCAGTATGGCGGGACAAAAGGGCTTCCGCGGATCCAGGGAAGGAAGATGCTGACGTACTGTTGCTTCATGACGATATAAGTGATTTGTCGGAGATACAAGGGTACCTGGACCAGTACCCGGAGCTTCATGTCAGCACTTTCGATGCCGATAGCGCTATTCCTGAACTATCCTATCTTTTGCAGTTCAGTGCCGTGATGGTTGGCAATGAGGGTTACTGGAACAATAGCCCTGAACTGGGCAATGTACTGGCCGACTATGCCGATATGGACGGCGGACTCATTCTTACGGTACCGGCTTTCCATCAATCTGCTTTTGGACTTTCAGGCCGCTTACTTCAGGAAGGCTACATGCCATTTACCACGGGTATCAGCCGGCTTGGCCATGGCGAAATGGTGATTAAGGACCAGGCGCACCCCCTGTTAGAAAATGCAGGGACAGTTGCAGTGGACAATGTGCTGAAAGATATCTCCTTTAAAGAGGATGCCGGTTTCATCGCCGCACTGGAGATGGGCATTCCTTTCATTGGTACCCGGCGAAATGTAGTGGGCATGAACCTGTATATCGGTTCACCGGGTTCCTGGTCCGGGGACATCCCGCTGATCCAGCGGAATGCCGTGCACTGGCTGTCCGATGTGCCTTTTCTCGGTGTGGATGTAAGCCGGGGTGGCATTGAAAGCGGGGCAGAGGCAAGGATTGATCTTACCATCGACGGAAGCAAAACCAAAGCGGGCGACAGCCTGGCTGCTTCTTTGATTATCCTGACCAACGACCCCGCCCGCAGGCTTATCAAGGTGCCGGTATGTATCTATTTCGACCATCCGTCACCACAACTCAGAAAACCAATACCCGATGACACACTTTACCTTGAGGGCCCATCCATTTTAATCGTCTGCGATTCAGTATTTGCCGATATTTCAGGGAATGGCTTAGTGTATTCGGCCGATGTTACCCAGGCCCTGGTAGCCGGGATAACCCTGGTAAATGACGACAGCCTGCTGATTGCTCCCCTGGCCGTGGGTGCCACGGGGATTATTTTAACGGCCACCGATACGGTCTTCGGAAAGCAGGCATCGGTGACCTTTAACCTGCAAGTGGTCGATACGATTATCCATGGACACATTGACCTGATGGGTGCAGTCAGCCGCCTGCTGAGCTGTTATCCAAACCCCGCGCAGGATCGATTGATCATTAAGTACAGTGTAGCGCACACTGCTGATGTTGAACTTGCCATCTATAACGCCCTCGGAATCAGGAAAAAATTACAGTTTACTGAAAGGACGGTCCCCGGTGTTTTCAGCCAGACATTTGATATTTCAGGGCTTCCTCCCGGCGTTTACATTGTAAAAATAAAGATTGGCGAAACTCGCCTGCAGCAGAAAGTAATGATAAGCCACTGAGGGCTTGCCTCACCGGTGGAAGACCGGTCATCAATTTCATCACAAAACAGCCATTTTTCTGCATTCGGATTCACTGCAACATTATGCCAATCGATACGTATGACACGATATAGATGCTATCTTGCATTTAAATCGATATTAGAATATGAAGATCATATCCGTAGTCGGTGCCAGGCCCAATTTTATGAAGATTGCGCCCTTTATCAGGGCCATCGAAAAGCACAATGCCGGTGCAGGCAAATCTGCCGGGAGCGGGGCCGGTGTGGACCATTACCCCAGTAGCGGGGCCGGATCGGGCAAGTCCACCAGGGAAGGGGCTTATGGCCAGGGGGAACTGGTCGAACATATCCTGGTGCACACGGGTCAGCATTACGACCACCAGATGTCGCAGACTTTTTTTGATTCACTGGATATTCCGCCGGCCGATATACACCTGGGGGTGGGGTCGGGGTCTCACGCCGAACAGGTGGGGAACACGATGATCGCCTTTGAGAAGGTGGTGCTTGATCAGAAGCCCGACTGGGTGGTGGTGGTTGGCGATGTAAACGCTACACTGGCCTGTTCGGTGACTGCCAAGAAGCTGCATGTGAAGTGTTGTCACATTGAGGCCGGACTGCGCTCGGGCGATATCACCATGCCCGAGGAGGTAAACCGGCTGGTGACCGACCGCCTGTCCGATCTGCTGCTCACGCCCGATTTGATGGCCGTTGAAAACCTGAAACAGGAAGGGGTTGCCGGTTCCAGGATCGGCTTTGTGGGGAACATCATGATCGATACGCTGGAGACTCAGCGAATTAAGGCAGCCGCTCTTTCCATCGGGGGAGTAATAAAGTCGAATTTGTTGATGGAGAATGCAGCGATCCCTGCAGTCGAAGAGGGAAATTTTGCTGTGATCACCATGCACCGGCCTTCCAATGTGGACCACCAGGAAATTTTTACCGCCCTTGTCAATTTTCTCTGCGACGAGGTGACGGCCGATATGCCGGTGCTCTGGCCCATCCATCCGCGGGCACGCAAGCAGATGGAGACATTCGGACTGTGGGACAAGGTTATGGCCACCCCGAAACTGGTTTTATTGCAGCCCATAGGTTACCACGACATGCTGCGCCTGAATATGGGGGCAAAAATCTTTCTCACTGATTCCGGCGGATTGCAGGAGGAGTGTACCGTACTGGGTACGCCCTGCCTGACCATGCGATGGAACACCGAAAGGCCCATTACCCTTTGGGAACACGGAGGGGCCTCTGTGCTGGTGGGCAATAACGTGGAAAGGATCCGCGAGGAGTATCACAATGCCCTGACCAGGCCGCGAAAGTCGGTGCGTCCGGAACTCTGGGATGGCCATACAGCCGAGCGTTGCCTGGAAGCCATCATTAAATACACCTGATGGATTGAATCCTTCAGATTTGGCTGATAATTTCTCCCGCCCAGAGTTTGTCAAGAAAAATCTTCCATGGCAGGGCTGTGATTTGGTCCATTTGCCTGGGGATGGGATCATTGCTGACGAGGATCAGTTTTTTTACCCTGTATTCTTCGGCAAAGCTTTTCAAACCTTTTAAATGCCTTGAATTGATTTGCTGGCTTCCCTTAACTTCGATGGCTACCTCATGGTCGCCAAGCACAAAATCAATTTCAATCTGAGAGGCCGTTCTCCAGTATGATATGGGGTATAACAGACCACTGTATTTGCTGTGAGCGTAAATTTCGAGATAAATGAAATGCTCAAAGCAGTGTCCGAAAGCTTCACTTCCGAATTCAATGGATTTACGTTTCAGAAAATGATTGGCGATGGCTATATCAAAGTAGAAGAATTTTGGGGACAGGATGACCCGACGTTTTGGCTTTTTTTGAAAAGATGGAAGAAAGCGGCCTATGAGTGTATCCTCAAGGATCTGGAAATACTCTTTGATCGTGGGAGCGCTTACACCACATTCGGCAGCGATATTGGTGTAGTTAACAATCTCACCATTGGAAAAGGCCGCCACTTCCAGAAATCTGGAAAATGAATGAATATTCCTGATTTTAGCCTCTGCCATTATTTCTTCCTGCAGGTAGCTGCCAATGTATGCAGAGATGAGCCTGGATGGATGGTTTGACAAATAGTGCCTGGGCAGGAGTCCATGGTTGAGTGCCCTAAGAATATCGAAGTCAGGTATTTCTTTATAAATCAACGGATAAAGTTCGCTTCTGGTGGCTCTTCCTCCCAGCAGATTGGCGCCCGATCGAATTATTTTGCGTGGACTCGATCCGCTTAAAATAAACTGTATGTTCTTATTTGCAATGAGCCAGTGTATTTCATTCAGTAATGCAGGGATTCGTTGTATTTCATCCACGATGACAGGTCCTGGTTTTTCTGAGGCCAGTATACTTTCCTTCAGAATACCCGGATTTCTTTGCAAGCGTTCATAAACCTCAAAAAGAAGCAGATCGAAATAGAGAGCATCCGGGTAAATGGCTTTTAGCAAAGTACTTTTTCCGGTTTGCCGGGCTCCCCAGAAAAAGGTGCTTTCATTCTCAGACAGCAGAAGCTTTTGGTTTCTGATAAACATGATAATCTAAAGTATAACTTTTAAATATCCTGAATATATAAAGTAAATATATAAATAATTCCGAAAAATACCATCAGTCATCCGAAAACTCCCCGAGCATTTTGCGGCGGTATTAGACAATCGGGTACTCTTTATAGAAATTGAGCAGACGGATCATTTCGGGAAGTAACTCTTTCTTGACAAATATCTTGGTTTTCTGATCCATCAGTTGTCCAAGACCATCCAGTAAACCCCTGGGATCTTTTTTCTCCAATGCATCCAAAATGGCTTGCATGTAATCCGGCCATGACATATTCATCCGGTTCTCCACCAGGGCGATGTTCACCCGGGTCTGCTTTTGCATGAAGAACCAGCCATCAAAAATATCCCGGTTGGCCATCGGTTTTCTGTCAAGCAGTGCACAAAGCTTATGGGCAAACATATCCTGTCTCGACCATGACTTTCATGCTGATCCCCAGGAGGTTTTTAATCTCATAATTATCCTCAAAAATCCTGTTGGAGACCTCCACTTTTAGTTTTCCTTCATTCTTGCCATAGTCGAGGACAACAATGAGGCCGTGAAATTTCCTGGCTTCATCGAATATTGTTCCGTATTTGAGGATGATTTTTCTGAGCTTGGTATAAACCAGCCCTTCATTTTCCGGTTTCAGGAGATTGAAATCCAGGTCCACCGAGAATCTTGGTAAACCGTAGAAAAACATAAGTGCCGTCCCTCCTTTGAAGCCCAGATTGCTCGACAGGTCCAGGTCAGAATAGATATCCTTCAGGATCTGGACCATTAAAAAACGATGCCTGTTCTGATCAATCATTTTCTTAGAAATTGTTTTGCCCTTTTCACCAGGGCATGTGACTGGTAGATGGGGAGCAATTGATGGATCCGCTTACTATTCAATGGGTTAATATTATCGAAATAGGTTTCGGGCGCCAGGTAGAGCAGGTCCAGAAATGCTCTTTCAGATGAGGCTACATTAACGTGGTTTTTTTCCTGACGAATGCCCATAGGGTGAGTCAATACCCCGCTTTTGATCTTTCGGTATCTGAATAATCTTCCATCCACCTCAACCTCTCTTGCCAGGTAACTGACCGAAGTGATTCTGGAGTCGAACTGGAAGATCACTCCTGATTGTTGCAAAACATATTCAAGGGAGATGTATGAGGGGGTAAATATTTTACAGGATAGTTCTTCAGGGTCATAATCAGACAAGGCGTATATCCCCTTTCTGGGGTTGGCTATTTTCCCGGTGCGTACAGCATAGTTCAATTTCTTGTTAAGCGACTGGAAATCGGAGAGCCCGGTAATCATTGCTATTTCCTTCAGCCGGAAAACAGAATGCTGTTCCCGATACATGGCGAGGGTTATATCGTTTTCGATATTTTGGGAACTAAACATACAAAAAAATGGTATGTATAAATCACCCTAATCAGTGGAGAGCTATCCAAGAGTTCCGGTTAATCGTCCGAAAACTCCCTGAGCAGTTTGCGGTAGGAGGAGAAGATCTTGGAGCGGGAGATGAAGCCCAGGTATTTCCCGTTTTCGGTTACCGGCAGGTTCCAGGCGCCGGTCTCCTCGAACAGTTCCAGCACCCGTTCCATCTTTTCATGGCGGCGGATGATGGCCGGAGGGGTCTGCATGATTTCGCGGATGGTGGTTTTATCATACAGTTCGGTGTGGAAGATGATGTCGCGTACATCGTCCAGTGAGATGATTCCCACAAGCTCCTTTTCGTTGTTGACCACCGGGAACAGGTTGCGCTTTGATTTGGAGATCGCCTTCACCAGGTCACCCAGGTGGCCATCTTCTCCTACTTTTTTGAAATCCATCTCCAGCACATCCTCCACCGAGAGCATGGCCAGAACGGCTTTATCCTTATGATGGGTGATCAGCTCGCCCCGCTTTGCCAGCCGCATGGTGTAGAGCGACTGCCGTTCGAACGCGAGGATGGTGACGTACGACAGGGTGGCGGTAACAATCAGCGGGATGAAGAGGGTGTATCCCCCGGTGATCTCGGCGATCAGGAAGATGGCCGTCAACGGGGCGTGCATCACTCCGGCCATCACCCCGGCCATGCCCACCAGCGCAAAGTTGTTTTCCGAAATCGCGGGGGACCTGAAGAGGTTCACAGCCTTGGAAAGGGTGGCCCCGGCCATACCGCCCACGAAAAGGGCAGGGGCAAAGATTCCGCCTACACCGCCACTCCCGGTGGTAAGTGCCATGGCAAGCACCTTGAAGATCATCAGCATCAGGAAAAATCCCACAATGAAGTAGGTGTTGTCACCGATGATCCCTTCAAACAGGGTTCCGTTAAAGAGCGCATCCGACTGCCCGGTGAGCAGGGTCTTTAGGGTGATGTAACCCTCCCCGAAAAGCTGGGGCATCAGGAAAATCAGCAGGCACACGATCAGTCCGCCGGTGAGGGTCCTCACCAGGGTGTTCCTGAATTTTCCCATGGCCCCCTCCACCAGGGTGGTCATGCGGGTGAAGTATAAAGAGATCAGCCCGGTAAAAATCCCCAGCAGGATATAGAAGGGAAGGTTTCCCATGACAAAGGGCTCACTGATTGTGAAAGAGAAAACCACCTCCTTCCCCAGGAGGAAGTTGGAGACAATGGCTGCGGTGACCGACGAGATCAGCAGGGGGACAATCGACCAGGTGGTGAGATCGAGCATCAGTACCTCGAAGGCAAAGATCAGTGCGGCAATGGGAGCCTTGAAAATCCCCGAGATGGCCCCGGCAGCGCCGCATCCCACCAGCAGTACCACGGTTTTGTAATTGAGCTTCAGGATCCGCCCGATGTTTGAACCGATGGAAGAACCGGTAAGCACGATGGGTGCCTCAAGTCCCACCGATCCGCCCAGTCCAACCGTGATGGAACTGGCCACCATGCTCGACCACATGTTGTGGGGTTTCAGGTGCCCCTTTCGCCTGGAAATGGAAAAGAGAATTTTGCTTACACCGTGACCGATATCCTGCTTCAGCAGGTACTTCACAAAGATCATGGAGAGAAAGATCCCCGCCAGCGGGAAGATGAAGGAGAACCCGGACTTTCCACCCATCAGCATCGAGCTGGATTTGTACTCAACGAAATGGGTGAGGTTCTTAAGCAGGATCGCAGCCAGGCCCGACAACAACCCGATGATCAGGCTCAGTCCCAGGATCAGCCGGCGCTGATTGATGCCCCGGATAAATTCAAGGATTCTTTCCTGTAAGGAAATGGGTTTCACCTATCCATGCAATTTCGCAGGGTTCACTTTCATGAACCTGATCATTTTCAGGATGCGATTGGGCAGAGATGCTGTGACATCCTTCCGTTTCCAGAGGTTGAGGTACCATCCCAGTTTTTTCGAAAGAGGGATCTTGTGTGTCTCCACGAACTCGATGAGGGTTCCGTCCGGATCCTCGATGTATGAGAAGTGACCTGCGGCCTCACCCATATCGAAGGGTTTACCGGATGGGTGAATGTCCGAATCGACGGTGAATGGGAATCCCTTGGTTTCACACTCCTCTTTGAGGGTTTTCATTCCCAGTACATCAAAGCAGAGATGGATAAACCCCAGATCGCCCCAAAGACGATCCTTGAAGATCTTTTTGGGCTTACGGCCCAGTGTCATCACCAGTTCGATCTCCGAAGGGCCGAAGAGCTTGGAGAAGGGTCCTTTTCGCACCTCTTTGTGCTGGAGCAACACCCTTCTGAATTTTCCCTCACCACCCGGAATGCCTTTCAGATCCGGGAAGGTGCCCTTCTTGTCATAAACCACCCTGTCGTAGCCCAGGATCCCGCTGTAGAGCGCCATGGCCCTGTCGGGGTTGGTGGTCCCGATCACGGCTCCATAGGAACCGCCTGTGGGTTTCTTATACCTCTTCATGAACATGGATTTCTCCTCCACGATCTGCCAGGTGTTGTTGAAAGGATCTTTGAGGTAGAAGTTATCACGTCCCGACGGGTCTTTGGTGATACCCGTAAGCAGCGTGGCTGTTTTGGAAAGGTGGTCGTAAGCTGTCTTCACATTGGGCGATTTGATCTTCCCCGCAAAGATGCCCAGGTCGCCTATCTGTAATTCAAATGCAGGGGCTGTGGGGGTATGCTGGGTGTGTTGCCAGATCTCAAATCCGCCGCCACCCTGCATATTGATGGCCAGGCAGGCATGGCGCTCCAGGGGTTTGTTGTCGGTGTAGGGAAGCATGTACTCGGCCATGGCCCTCTCCTCAAACATCCTGATATCCATCCCGAAATTGGGGATGTACCACTTCCATCCTTCGTTAAAATTCTTTACACCCACGCCTATTTGCTGGATGCCGCTTATATATTTTTTACCTAATTCTTTCGTATGTGCCATATGGTTTGCAAAGATAAGTGATTAAAATGGTTTTGCAGAAAAAATCTATATTTACCGACTGATCATACATTGTTTATATGGCCCGAAAGAAAGTGAGGGGTGCCCAGAGGGGAATCCATAAGCGTAACTTCATCTACTACAACATCTATCCCTATGTAAGGATGTTCTTTTTTCACTTCTACGGGAAGGTGCAGGTAAAAGGGCTGGAAAACATTCCAAAGGGCCAGCCGGTGATCTTCGCCCCAAACCATCAGAATGCACTGATGGACGCACTGATCGTGCTCTTCGCCTCTCCCCAGGATGTGGTCTTTCTCGCCCGGGCCGACATATTCAATTCGCGGTTAACGGCCTTCTTTTTTAACAGCCTGAAGATTTTACCGGTGTTCCGTCAGCGTGACGGGGCTACCGAGCTTGGAAAGAATGAGGAAATTTTCGATATCTCGGTAAACCTCCTGAAACACCGTCACCACATGTGCGTGATGCCCGAGGGGAACCATGGTCACCAGCGCAAACTCCGGGCCTTCGGGAAGGGGATTTTCCGAATCGCCTTTACTGCCCAGGAGGATTATGGCACAGAACCCTTTGTAAAGATCATTCCGGTGGGGATCGATATGGGGGATTATGTGAAACAGAATGCATCGCTTTTCCTGAACTTCGGAGAACCCATGGAGATGTCGGATTACTGGACCCTTTACAAGGAGGCCCCCCCCCGCGCTTTGAACGCTGCCAAGAAGGATTTGATCGACAACCTGAAGCCCCTGATGATCCACATCGAAACCGACCGGTACTACGAGGTGGTGATGTCCCTTCGGGAGATCTTTAACGATACCATGCGTGCCGAGATAGGGATGGAGGGATCGCTGCTGCATGACCGGTTCAGGGCTGACAAGGCGATGATTGCAAGGCTCGATGAAGTGATTGCCGGGGAGGAGGAAGCGGCCCAGGCAGCAGCCCAGGCAACAGATCAGGCAACGATCGCGGTTCCCCGCCCTCAAGGATCAAACCGCTGGCTGAGACGGTCGAGAGGTATACGGCAGGGGTGAAGAAGTTGAATATTCGCGACTGGGTTGTACGTGATAAAGGGTTCGGGGTGATCCGGAGCCTGGGTCGTTATGCCTGGCTGATCCCAACCTTCCCGTTCTTTCTCTATGGATACCTGACCAATATCATCCCTTTCTGGCTTCCGGTCCACCTGTCGCGGAACATCAAGGACCGACAGTTTCACTCATCCATAAAGGCAGGTCTTGGGATCCTTGTGATCTTTCCCCTGTTCTACTTCATCATGACCTTGCTGGTGATGATCTTCACCGGTCCCTGGTGGATACCACTTTTGTTCCTGGTCACCCTCTTTCCCATGGGCAAGTTTGCCCTTCGCTGGTATTTCTGGTGGAAGAAGACGGTTCGGGGAAGCTGGTTTAACCGGCGACTGCGGCACGGCGATGCCGAGGCAGTAGCGCTTGTGAAACTGAGGGAGGAGATTATTGAGATGACCAGGGAGATCATCCGCCATTAGGATGATTTAATCGGAAATGTCGTCCAGCAAACGGCGCTCTTTTTTAGTGGGCCGCCCTGTGCCACGGTCACGTTTGATGTAAAAATCATCCTGCATCTCCAGTTTGGCAAGCTCCTCAGCAGGGGTGATGTCTTCCACATGGTTGTGTACGATCTTGGCGCCAACCCGTTTTTCGATGGTCTCCTTCACTCGGTACGAATAGATCACGGGCATTTTTTTCACCCTGATCACATCACCGCTTTTTACAGTCCGTGAGGCTTTGACAGCGATCTCATCGACAAGCACTTTTCCCTTCTTACAGGCTTCGGTAGCCAGGGAGCGGGTTTTGAAGACCCTGACTGCCCACAGGTATTTATCTATTCGAACAGGCATGGCCGGGTTAGTTTGCTTCAACCCTGCCCACCAACCGGTAGTAGAGTGGTTTACAGTATTTATGAATCCAGACCATTACCAGTTCGGTGCTTCCGATCAGCACATCCTTGCGGTTTCGTTTCATGGCCCTGATCATTTTCCGGGCACAAACCTCCGGCGGGATACCCTTCTCCAGTCCGGGATCCATTTTACCCTGTGGTTTTCCGTCCTTATCCAGGGCGTGGAATGAGATGTTGGTCCGTACCCGTCCCGGACTGAAGATGGTAACCCGGATTCCCTTGTTCTTATTCTCGGCCCAAAGGCTTTTGTAGAAACCGAACAGGGCGTGCTTGGCAGCCGCATATGCACTTCTGTAGGGCCATCCGAACTTCCCTGAAATGGAGCTGGTGACGCCGATGTGGCCGTAACCGTTTTTGATCATCATTGGAAGCAGCGCCTTGGTGAGGATCACCCCGCTGAAGTAGTCGATCTCCATGATCCGGCGATCCATTTCCAGGGAGGTATCCATGGCTTCGGAGCGGGTGGAGATCCCCCCGTTATTCATCAGCACATCCACCCGGCCATACCTCTCAAGTACCATTCTGGCTGTATCGGCCACCTCCTGAGGATATCCAAGGTTGAAGACCACGGCGTGTACATCCTTCGAAACCGGCTCCAGCTCTTTGCGCACACCTTCCAGCTCTTCAGCCTCATGGGATGAAATGATCACCCTGGCTCCTTCCATTGCAAATTGCCTTGCAAGTTCGGCACCGATCCCCGATGAAGCCCCGGTGATCCAGACGGTTTTATCTCTGTATGTCATCCTCCTGACTATGAGTTGCAAAAATAGCTGATAAAATAGATTTTATCACATCAACTTATAATTTGAGTTGGAATCACAGGGTAAAAGTTATAACTTTGTTATAACATTTAAAAACCGAAAATGAAGATTCCGATCATTAAAATAGGAAACTCGAAGGGAATTCTTTTAAGCAAGACAGTGATGGAACGATATGGATTCAGGGATAAAGCGGAAATCTTAATGAAACAGGATTATCTTGAATTGAAACCTGCAACTTCGCCAAGACAGGGATGGGATGAGTCATTCAGGCAGATGCACAGCAAGGGTGACGATAAGTTGTTGTTCAATGATTTGCTGTTCAATGATTTGCCGGATAATGATCTCCCGGAAGAATGGAAATAGCCCAGTATGATATTGTTCTCGTGGATCTCAACACAGGGGAACACAAGGGGAACACCGGAGCCGAAATGACAAAAACCAGGCCCTGCGTGGTGATTTCACCGGATGAAATGAACCGGCATTTAAGAACCATTGTTATCGCACCCATGACTACCAGTCCAAGGGCTTATCCAACACGGGTCAAAGTGAGGCATGATCAGAAGAGCGGTTGGATCGTGGTCGACCAGATCATGACGGTGGACCGGAAACGGGTGATCTCCCGGGTGGGGAACCTGTCCAATCCCGAAATTCGTAATCTGAAAGAGGCAATCCGGGAGAGCTATGTTGAGTAGACCTGCCCGACCAGGTTCAAGTCCTGCCTGACCAAAATCAGTTCCGTCCTGACCAGGATCAAACCCTGACCAAAATTATATTCCCGCCTAAACCGGTACCCCGTTAATCACCTCCAGCTTAAAGCCCATGCGATGAACGTTAATAATGGAGACATTACGGTCCTCCGACAGTTTTTTCCGCAGGCGGGCGATGTAAACATCCATGCTCCTGCCCATGAAGTAATCGTTCTCACCCCAAATATCGGTAAGCACCTTTTCACGTTTTACCACGTTGTTCACATTCGTGGCCAGCATCCGAAGCACATCGGCCTCCTTCTTGGTCAGGTTCACCTGGTCCTGGTCGCTGCACAGCACCCGGTTGGGATAGTCGAATGTAAATTTCCCGAATTTAAGGGTCTCGGGCATGTGGTTTTCAGCAAAGTCCGACCTGGTCCGTCTTAAGAGGGCATACATCCTGAGCGACAGTTCTGTAACACTGAAGGGTTTGGTGACATAGTCGTCTCCTCCCGAACAGAATGCATGGATCATGTCTTTGTCATTGTCTTTGGCCGACATGAACAGGATCGGGGTGGTGTAATCGGTTTTGCGGATCTCCTTGGCAAGGTCGAGGCCATTCATGCCCGGCAGTATAACATCAAGCAACACGATATCATATTTGGCTGCCAGGAAAAGTTGGATTGCACGCTCTCCCCTAGATTCAAGGTCCACCCGGTAATTTTTCAGTTCCAGGGAATCTTTAAGCATTGGCCCCAGTTGAGGGTCGTCTTCGACCAACAATACGGTGGGCATTTTTTCTGCCATGATAGGTTGTGGTTATGGTTATTTAATTTCATTCTATTTAACGTCTGTTTTAACAGATTGTTCACGAGAAAAATTATTAGCCCTTCGGCAGGGACATTAAATTATTGTTACTTTTGCACACAATATGGAAAGGATTGCACCCATCAAGTTTTTTTCAGGCCGGGCATCCACCTACCTTGCCGAAAAAATAGCAATGAATTTTGGTACCGATCTTGGGCGATCCAGTGTATTCCAGTTTAGCGACGGAGAATTTCAACCAGCTTACGATGAAAGTGTTAGGGGACGTACTGTATTTATTGTACAGTCGACCTTTCCCCCGGGGGATAATCTGCTGGAGTTATTGATGATGATTGATGCCGCCAAACGGGCCTCGGCAGATAAGGTGGTGGCAGTCATTCCCTATTTTGGTTTTGCCCGACAGGACCGTAAGGACAGGCCGCGTTCCTCCATTGGAGCCAAACTGGTAGCCAACCTGCTTACGGCAGCCGGTGTTGACCGGATCATGACCATCGACCTGCATGCAGACCAGCTGCAGGGGTTCTTCGATGTTCCTGTTGACCATCTTTATGCATCCTCCCTGTTTGTCCCATATATTCAGCAGCTTGGCCTGGATAACCTGGCCATTGCCGCACCCGATATGGGCGGTACAAAAAGGGCCAACGCCTATTCAAGGTTCCTGAACGCTTCCATGGTTATCTGCTATAAGCTTCGCAAGAGGCCCAATGTGGTTGAGGAGATCAAAGCCATTGGCGAGATGGAGGGAAAGAACATTGTGATCGTTGATGATATGGTGGATACTGCCGGAACAATCACTTTTGCTGCCGGTATGATGAAAAGCGAAGGTGCACTGAGTGTGAGGGTAGTGGCTACCCACCCGGTACTTTCCGGACCCGCCTACGAAAGGATTGAACAATCACCGATCGACGAGCTGATTGTAACGGATACAATTCCGCTGAAACGGCAGAGCGAAAAGATCAAGGTGATTTCGGTAGCAAAACACTTTGCCGATGTGATCGATAAGGTCTACAATTTTAAGTCGATCAGCGACAGTTTTCTAAATTAATTCACTACATTTGCAGCCGTTTTGCCATAGTGGCAACTTTTCCCACAGTGTGATGGGGAATTAATCAATTCACTTAATTCTGAGTAGCACAACCATGAAAACTATTGCAATTAGCGCTGAAAAGCGTGCCGAACTGGGTAAAAAATCTACCCGCGATCTGAGAAAAGCCAATCATGTTCCATGTGTCATGTACGGAGGAGCCGAAGTTATTCACTTCCACGCCCACGAAAATGATTTCAGGCACATGGTCTATACACCCAATGCATATATTGTTGAGATCAATCTCAACGGTAAGCTGCACAAAGCTGTGATGAAAGACCTTCAGTTTCACCCGGTAAACGACCACCTGGTCCATATCGATTTTGTGGAGGTTTTTGAAGACAGGCCTGTCGTGATGGAGATTCCCATCAAACTGACAGGAGCGGCCATCGGTTTAAAGGATGGTGGAAAACCCCGCCAGAGGAGACGGGTACTTAAAGTGCGTGGCTTTCTCAAGGATCTGCCCGATAAACTTGAAATCGACATCACCGAGGTCAAGATTGGCGATGTAATCAAGATTGGTGACCTCAAGTTTGATAACCTGGATATTCTGGATCCTGTCCGTTCCATGATTTATTCCATCGTGTCCTCAAGGGTTAGTGCCAAAGGAATGGAGGCTGGAGAAAATGAGGTTGAAGCAGCAGCAGCAGCAGCTGCGGTGGAAGCAGCCGCGGCTGCCCCGGAGAGTGCTGAAGCCTAAATGTTCTTTTTCCGATGAAATACCTTGTAGTCGGATTGGGAAACATTGGTAACGAGTACGCTCATACCCGTCATAACATAGGATTTGATATATTGGATGCCCTTGCAGGGGCGTCCGATATACCGTTTAAGGACAGGCGTTACGGGTTTATAGCCGAGTATAAATTCAAAGCCCGTACTTTCTGGCTCCTGAAGCCCTCCACCTATGTGAACCTGAGTGGAAACGCAGTTCGCTACTGGCTCAATAAACTGAAGCTTTCCACCGGGGACCTGCTGGTAGTGGTCGATGACATTGCCCTCCCTTTCGGTACAATGCGCCTGAGAGCCAAGGGTGGGGACGCAGGTCACAACGGACTGGCCCACATCAATACCATATTGGGAACCAGCGCCTATGCCAGGCTCCGTTTTGGGATCGGCAATGACTTTCATCCCGGACAGCAGGTGGAATATGTGCTTGGTGGCTGGGAAGGCGAGGAGGCCGGGAAACTCCCCGAACGTCTGGAGATGGCAGGGGAGATCATCAAATCTTTTGGAGTGATCGGACTGCAAAGGACCATGAATGAATACAATAATAAATAGCCAAAGCACCATGCTGAAAGATCTGATTTTGAAAAACCGTTCCTACCGTCGCTTTGATCAGTCGGTGATTGTGCCGATGAAACTGCTGCGTGAAATGGTGGAGGCAGCCCGTCTTTCGGGCTCGGCAAGAAACATGCAGCCCCTGAGGTACATGTTGTTCAATGATGCAGTATCGTGTGCGAAGATTTTTCCAACCCTGGCCTGGGCAGGCTATCTGAAGGAGTGGCCCGGTCCGGCAGAAGGTGAGCGCCCTTCGGCCTATATTATACAGATGGGGGACCTTGATCTCTCCAACGACTGGTGGTGCGACGACGGGATCGCTGCCCAGAGCATGCTGCTCACCGCAGTGGAGCAGGAATTTGGCGGATGCATCATCGGATCGGTGCAGCGTGAGAAACTTCGCGATCTGCTGGATATTCCGGATCAATACAAGATCATCCAGGTCATAGCCCTTGGTAAACCTGCCGAAACGGTGGTCATCGACGAGGTAAAACCAGGTGGCAGAAATGATATGCCCGGGGGCGACATCAGGTACTGGCGCGACGAGAAACGGGGTTCATCACGTGCCCAAACGCAGCCTCGATGAGCTGATCATTGGATAACTGATCGCATAAAGTAATAAAAATATTACTTATACTTGTAGTATGAGAAATATTGTTATTCTGGAAAAAACACCTGTGGGAGGATATTCTGCGTACCTGCCAGATTTACAGGGATGTATATCCACTGGTGATTCAATTGGTGAAATAAAAACCAATATCAGGGAGGCGATTGATTTTCATATCGAAGGACTAAGATTGGAGAATTTGCCGGTTCCTGAAGGATTTGATGGTGACTTTGAAATAACCTTTAAAATGGATATTGCTTCCCTTTTTGAATGGTTTTCGGGTATACTTACAAAGTCCGGAGTTTCAAAGCTTACCGGAATGAATCAAAGCCTGATCAGCCAATATGCATCGGGGATTAAAACACCAAGTAAAAAGCAAACAAAAAAGATAGAAAGTGGCTTGCACAGTCTGGGCCATGAACTATTGGAAATAGAGCTCTAGAAGAGTCATTTTTATTAACTTTGGCATATCTTATCATTCTGCGGAAAAGTGACAAAACTCAGCGTAAATATCAATAAGATTGCCACCCTGCGCAATGCCAGGGGCGGAAACGTTCCCGATGTGCAGAAGGTGGCCGTGGATTGTGAGCAATTCGGGGCGCAGGGTATTACCGTGCATCCCAGGCCCGACGAGCGGCACATTCGCTACAGCGATGTGGAGTTGCTTAAGCCCCTGGTAACCACCGAATTCAACATTGAAGGCTACCCTTCACACTCGTTCATCGAACTGGTTACACGGGTCAGGCCGCACCAGGTAACCCTGGTTCCCGATCCCCCCGGAGCGATCACCTCCTCAGCAGGGTGGGATACGGTTCAGCACCACGATTTCCTGGTGGATGTGGTCCGGGGTTTTCAGAGTCACGGAATCCGTACCTCCATCTTTGTGGGAACGGAACCGAAGTTCATTGAAGGAGCAGCCAGGGTGGGGACCAACCGGGTGGAGCTCTATACCGAACCATACGCCACAAATTACCCGTTCGGCAGGGCTGCAGCCATAAAGCCATTCGTGGATGCAGCAGTGATCGCCAGGGATCTGGGACTGGAACTCAATGCCGGTCACGACCTGAGCCTGGAGAACCTGCGCTTCATGAAAGAGCAAATCCCCTGGCTTAAGGAGGTCTCCATTGGCCATGCCCTCATAGCCGATGCCCTCTATTACGGCCTTCAGAATACCATCCAGATGTACCTGCGACAGTTAAGAGAATAAAGAATTTTAGTGATGATTATAGCCGAGCAGAAAAGAAAAGAGAACATTGCGGAGTATCTGCTTTATATGTACCAGGTGGAGGATCTGATCCGGGCCAACAGGCTGGACCTGGAAAGCATCGAGCAGACCCTTATCAGCAGGTTCGATGTGCCCTACGGGGTAAAGCGCGACATGCGTGAGTGGTACGGGTCGCTGATCCGGATGATGACCGACGAGCAAAAGGAGGTTTCAGGTCACCTGGCCATTCTTGAGAATATTTCCGAGCAGATGCAGGAGATGCACCACGAGATCATTAAACTGGGGATCGATAATGCTTACCGGCAGGTTTATGAACGGGCAAAGCCCAATATTGAAGCGCTCAGAAAGCGTTCCGGGCAAACCAGGGACAATGACATCCAGGTTGCGTTCAATGGTTTATACGGACTCCTGATTCTGAAACTCAAAAAAACACCCATTACACAGGAGACCCTCAATGCGTTCGAATCCATTAAAGAGCTGGTGGCCGAGCTATCATCCCGTTACATGGAAGGATAAAGCATGAAACTTTTTTATCGCAAATACGGAGAACCGGGGACCCCGCTGATCATTGTGCATGGCCTTTACGGGTCGGGCGACAACTGGGTTACCATTGCCCGGGAGCTGTCGGCCCGATTTGAGGTCTATGTCATCGACCAGCGTAACCACGGGCAGTCGCCTCATTCCGACTCCCATAATTACCCCCTGCTGCGCGACGACCTGAAAATGTTCATGGATGCCGAGGGGGTCGACCGGGCGGTGCTTATCGGGCACTCCATGGGGGCAAAGACCATCATGTATTTTGCAACCTCGTGGCCCGATCGCGTGATCGCCCTGGTGTCGGTGGATATGGCACCAAGGGCCTATCATGAACTTGCTCTGGAGTCACGTTCTGCTGCCAACCACAGCGGGATGATCGATGCCATGATGGAACTTGAGCTTTCACAGATGACAAGCCGGGAGGAGATCGACCGGGCACTCAGTGTAAAGATCGGGTCGGGCAGGGTGCGCCGTTTCCTTCTGAAGAATGTGCAGAGGGACCAGGGCGGCGGTTACTACTGGCGGATCAACCTGCAGGCACTTCGGAATAACCTTTCGCGGATCATGGACGGATTGCTTGATAGTGAGAACGAAGGGGTGGGTGGACTGGAGGCAATTCCCCCCGGCGGGATCACCGGGTTTCCGGCACTTTTTGTAGCCGGTGAGAAGTCGGACTACATCCGCACTGATGATCACCAGCTGATCAGGTCCCTCTTTCCCGGCGCCCGGATTGTTACAATTCCCGGCGCTGGTCACTGGGTGCATGCCGAGCAACCCCGGCTGCTTGTAAAGGCCCTGAATAATTTCCTGGATTAATGAAAAGAAAAAACTTTCTCACATGGAGATCACCCCTGAAATAGAAAAGATTTTCGCAACCCGGCTTGATGAGATCAAGGGAATTGAACTTACCTACCTCAATGGCGGGACTGTCACGGGATCGATCCGAAAGATCAGACACTCCCCCCTTCGGCTTTTTATTCAGAAAAGTGCACCACAAAAGGGTGAACGGGCCAGGCACAAGGTGGTATTTGATCATGTAACCCAGCTTGGAATAACCTTTACGGACGGGACGGTGAACCGTTTCAGCGCAGCAGATATTTTATAACCGCAGCAAGTATTTTACAGGCGCTCCTGTTTCTGGGTAATAACACTTAGATATAAAATATCCAATTGTTGACTTTATAGCTGTCTGTTTGGATAATAAAAATCCCTGAAAGATTTTTTTTATCCTAATCGCACCAAATAAGTATAGTAACCAGATAATTTATATTTTTTTCCATAAGTAGTCAGTAGAATTGAAACATCCTAAGCAGTTTTCAAGCAGCAAAAGACCTGGTTTAACATTTCAGGATGTGGTAAGGGAATTTCCTGGGGTGAACCGTGTTCCTTTGGCAGGGATACGGGCAGACTTGGCCGATAATGGTATGCTTCAGCGATGAAGTTCCAAGTGCTAACACTCCAGGCTGAAAAACACGTATTTAAGATCATGGGACACCCTAAAATATCATCGCAGGTTCTTGTTGGTTTCGTCGATGAACCGGAGGATCTCGTCGCGGCCGGTGCCTTTTTCGGCACTTGTTTCGAAGATCAGGGGGAGCTCCTCCCAGGATTGAGACAACTCCTCCTTCAACAGTTGCAGGTTTTTGGATTTCCCTGCCTGGTTGATCTTATCCACCTTGGTGAGCACGATCACAAAGGGGAGGTTGCTGTCGCCCAGCCAATCGAAAAAATCCAGGTCCAGCTGCTGCGGCGGGTGCCGGGCATCCACCAGGACCATGAAGCAGACCAGGTTGGTGCGCTCAAGTGCATACCGTTCGATCATCTTTGAGAAGGTATCCCGTTCCTTTTTCGACACCCTGGCATAACCGTACCCCGGCAGGTCGCACAGGAACCACTCGTGGTTAATCCTGAAGTGGTTGATCAGCCTGGTTTTCCCGGGTGTGGACGAGGTCTTGGCCAGATTTTTTCTCTCTACCAGCATATTGATCAGAGACGATTTGCCCACGTTGGAGCGACCGATAAAGGCATATTCGGGGATCTGCTCCTGCGGACAGAGTTCAACTTTTGTATTGCTGCAGATGAATTCGGCTTTGGTAATGTTCATGGTGATGATCTGTGATGCAAATTTAGTCAAATTTCCTGCATAGCAGGACTGATCAAGGATCACCGGTGATGTGTTTTTCGAATGAATACAGATAGAATTGTCAATAACAGTAAAAGTGCATGCAGGCTAAGGTCCACCCTTATCTGTCCAATCTCCGAGGGGATCACATTCATAAGCGTCAATAAAAACACCAAAAAAGAGAGGCCGGAAAAGATGATTACTTCAATACCGGGCTTTCTTCTCGAGATCACTCCCACAATGATGATGGGAGCTATCATTGAAGTCCCCGTAAAACTCATTCTGGCCAGCAACACAAGTTCATCACTCATTTGAGTTGAAAAGATAAATACCACAACGGCGAACAGGAATAATGCGATTTTGGTCCATCTGAAATTAGTTCGTTCATCGCGGACAAGAAGCGATCTGAATTCAGATCCAAGGGCAAATAGCTGTGCATTGGAGGTGGAGAGCACAGCTGCGAACAATCCGATTATGGCCAGGGCAGCAATCACTCCGGGCTGATCGAACAAAAGAGCCCTCTGGACAAATTCCTGGGTGGGCAGATCACTGTACCTTACCGCTCCAGACATCCCTATCATTGCAGTCGAAATAAATACAATGATTGCAACCAGTCCTATCCCGGCCGACATCTTATAGGTTTCCTTCATGCTTTTCATGATCACAATGCGCGAAGAGAACTGAGGCTGAGTTATGGGAAGCAGAATAATGGCGATGAATGAAGCAAGTAAAAACTGTGTAGTGAACAATCCTTTGGGGCCCGGAACTGACAGAAGGGACGGATTCACCTCCTGGACCTGTTCAAACAATTCCCTGACATTACCAAAATATCTTACCGAATTAAAGCCTATTATGGCAAGAACTGTTAGTAGCAGGACGGCCTGAATTGCATCACTGAAGACAATGGCCTTCAGTCCGCCAATCTCACTATAGATGATCATGAATACGATGATGATAATGGCCCAACCAAAGGAAGGAAGCGCATCAGGGAATATGGCGGTGAAGAACATGGCGATACCGCGGATCTGTATGGCCACATATGGAATCAAAAAGATGAATACAGAGAGAAACACTACATATCCTGCCCATCTGGTTTCAAAGATACGTGTCATCATACCTGCCATCCCCTTATAGCCAACTTTGCTGGCTTTTTGCCGCAATCTGGAGCCAAACCAAAAAATCATAAAGAACATTACCCCGTCGGCTACTGGTAAAAATATCCACGCTCCAACTCCATGGACCCTGAAAAAATCGGGGACACCTATGAAGATGAAAGCACTGAAAAGGGCAGCCGTATAGGTCAGTATTCCTAAAATCCATCCAATACTGGAGCCGGCAAGCATGAAATCGTCTATGCTCTTATTCTTTCGGGCAGCTTTAATAGAAGCTAAAGCCAAAATCAGGACAAAAGCTACGCTGAAAATCCAAAACCACTTAATCATTTTCTCCCTCCCCAAATATCTTTGAGTGAACCGAAATTCCTATGAAAATCAAAAGGACATAAGCTATATAAACCCCAAGGCCCATCCATAAGGTATAGGGAAGTCCAAAAAGTTCAGGGGTAAACTTGTTTACCGGAATTACCATGGGGGTGAAAACAAGTACCGATACAATGAACATTGCGAACAAAGTCAGTCTCCAGATAAGTTTTTTTCTGTTCATTTCGTTAATCTTTTCCAATCAGTTTAAAAATAGGGATAACATCCAGTCCCACAGTAATATCCAAAACTTTTGGCCCCCTGATGTTTTTCCCGTTCCAGTCTTTCCAGATTCCTTCAGGAATCATCACCTGTCGTTTTCCTTCTCCGGGACCAAGGAACGGGGTCACCAGGATGGAGTCACCAAGCAAAAACTGGTCATCAATGGCATGGTAACCTTTATGAGGAAAGAGATACTCCATCGATCTCACAATAGGCTCGCCATTGCCTGCAGATTCTTGCGCAAGGGTTAAAATCAGTGGTGTGTATTGCTGTCGTATTTCAATTGCTTTTTTGACCGCTTTCAGATGTTCCTCGTCCAGAATCCTCCAGGGAGCTACAGAGAATTGCATCATGGGCATCAAAGCATGAGTCTGGGCTGAACGAACAATGAGGTCCTGGTCCATAATGGCTCCGGGGAGAAATGAGGAGAAATCTCCACCTCCAACCATATCAGGACACGTAAAATTATATCCAACCAATCCCTGCAGTAAAATATGTGGAATAAGCTTATGCAGATCTTCCCAGGTATGGAATTTATCCCTTAACCTGTTTACCAGGGGCTGACCTGCCATTTTCCACATGGCTCTGTATTCGTTTAATGGATAACTCAGTCCAATTTCAGCAAATAATTTACAATGATCGTTTGGTCCGATATTCCCGTAGGAAACCAGATCCTGATAAAACTCCAGGTCTCCTGCATCAAATTTAAAACCATCGATTCCATATTTGGATTGTAACCTGTCCAGCTCAGATAAAAACCACCGGACTGTTTCCGGATTTGACAGATCAAGCAGTCCGCTGGCGCCGTTCCACCATCTTACGATGGCCGTCTGACCGGTGCTGTCCCTGAGCAACATCCCTTTGCTTTCAAGCATCCGGTACACATCACAATCGGGACTTACAAAAGGACAGATCCACAGCATAATTTTGAAACCCATTTGATGCAAAGAATCGACCATTGCTCCGGGGGCCGGGAACCTGCCGGGATGAAAATCCCACTTTCCATAATCCTCCTGCCAGTTATCATCAATCATTAATACTCCGGGAGGAAACGCACTGATCAGTATGTCATTGGCATATTGCAGGATATCGGGTTGATTCTGATTGTACTGCAGCTCGATCCATGTATTGTATTGAGGTGCCGAGAACAACAGTTCATCAGGAAGTTTTCCGGCAGGAGGAAAATAGTGGCTACGTGCAAATTGAAATGCATCCTGAAGTGTTGATCCTGTTTTATTAAACAATAAAACCGAATCTTCGGCCAGGACCACCAAAGTATCATTCTTCACAGATACAGAATAGACTTCCTCGGACCAGATGGTCTGCCCGGCATTCGAGAGAAGCAATGGCTGGATCTGGTTCCCATAGTTGTCGCTGAAGTCTGCAAAATATCCCTCCTTCAAAGGCATGAGTTCACCATGATTAATCACACCGCACCACCAGGCAGTTTCACCCATTTTTATCCTAAGGCTTTTGGATCTAACCTCTTGTCCCGGGCATGTATAAGATAGAAGAAACAGGGCGATCAGAATGTTCCAGAGTTTATTCATTTTTAAAGCAAGTTATATAAATCAAGGAGATGACCAGGTAATCATTTTTTCGTTCTATCCGGCGCTTTAATAAATACAGGGGAAGAGATTGCCTCATTCCCGTCCTGCTGAGTTACTTTTGTGTAGTAATAGTCGCCGGGTAATGTTTCAAGGGCACCACTGATGATGACTCTCGTTTCAATGACTTGCCATTCCTTAAAGAGAGCTCCATTTTTATATACCTGTACCTGAGTAAAAACCTCGTTCTCCCAATCGCTTGCCGAAATCTGGAATTCATGAGTTCCGTTTTCGATTTCCGACCCCATTTCATTTCCGCCAATTTTAAAAGAAAGCGCAAGACTTTTATCCAGTGTCGAATAGAATCTCCGGGCTTTTAATGCTTCATACAAAGCACTTCGTGTTAAGGTATCGGCAAGAATGGCCAATCGCTTATTGGTATAATTACCATGGTCACCCCGATGGTTGTCTTCGGAGCCGGCAGCTCCTATTTTCCATCCCATTGAATTGGCTTCATCATAAAATGATTTCCTGCCATCCTCCGGAAAATATCCGTCATTGTAATAATACCTGCTAAAGTCGTTACGCCCGTTCCACAATTCAATGCCGACAAGTTTTTCAGAAGGTTTATCCATAAAATGATTAAACTCATTGTGTGCAACATCTTCCCTTCCCGGGTGGTTAAAAAATGCAACACATTCATGCCGCGATATCCAGTCCAGCAACCCTTCGAAAGTGTTCTCCGGTTCCTTTTCGCAGGAACAATACGCTTCGGTATTTATAACAGCGACATGCCCGACATCACTCGACCATTCGAATCCCCTGAAAGTTGTAAATACGCCGTCCTTGTTAAATTTATCGGCAGCCACTTTCATGGCCTCCCACTCGGCAGAGTCAAGCATCAAATCATGGTCTGCCAGTCCGAAAAAATCAAGTCCCCCGAATCTATAAGCATAAGAAAAGGCTTCGTCAGGAGTACCCATCCCATCGGATACATTCGTATGGTTGTGCAATGTTCCGAAATAAGCATTATACCCGCCAATAGATTGCCTTTGTGCAATAACTGAATGGGTAGCAAGTGAGAATAAAAAGAGGATTGATACCAGGTTTCTGTTTTTCATTTTTCTAAATATTAGTGAGCAGTGCGGAAAAATCTGTCCAATCCGATGATCCTGCCTGTAGGAAATAAGAATAGAATGAAAAGGGTGAATAACTCTATCAGGTTCTTATTCACGATCAGATAGCTTCCTTCAGCAGCGCCAGGAATATCCAAACCAATAAATGGAGGATTACAAAGATAGTACATAAGCAACAGTGTCATTCCACCAATACAGGCCCAACGACTTAACAGACCTGCAATAAGACTTACCCCAACCAGAATAAGCCCCCATTGGTTACAGAAATTGATAACCTCCAGAATCGCTTCATTGGAAGCCATGCTTATAAATATTCCGGCAAAAGGTCCCTGTGCCATATTCAGAAATGATGCTGCTGACCAGTTGGGGCTGACTACTTTTACCACTCCTTCATAAAGGAAATGCCATCCGATCAGGACCCTGACAATTACAAGTGCCGATACCTGCCAATTTGTATAAATTACTTCTGTTCCCTGTTTTTTCATCCGATTACAGCTTTTTCATTTGTCTTATCCCATCTGACCGTTTTTTTGTGGTCATACGCCAGATTGGCCAGGTTAAAAGTGACAGCTTCTTCAAATCCAGCATCAATATTGCAACTTGTTTCCCCTTGTCCGCGAATGGCATCGATCCATTCTTTCAGGTGCAGCAATGTTGCATCGATCAGTTTACCATCCACTGTAGTCGGGCCATAACCCCCTTTCATATAAACTTTGGAAGTAGCGGAAGAAACTGCATCAACATCTTCTTTCGGGGCATAATAATAGTAAGGATCAGAGGGATCAACCTGAATATCCTTATACCTTTCCGAATTTTGATCCTTATACATCAGAATGGCCCTGTCGACATCAATGGTTCCCGCAGAGCCCATGATGCGGGATGGCTGGTAGGCATCGTTTTTTAAATTACCATCATAAGTCAGGGTAAGTCCCCTTTCCGGATAATAGAAAATTGCATTGATTACATCCGGCATATCCCCATGATGCTTATAATAATGCTGACCACCAAGTGAAACTACAGTTTCAGGTATGCCCAGGTTTAATATCTGGTTCATACAGTCATATTGATGGGTAAAATCATTTCCTGTAATACTGGTCCCATAATCGCTGTACCGCTGCCAGCTAAAATACCTCTTCAGGTCGAATTCGTGCCAGGGCGCATTGCCAAGGAATTCTTCCCAGTTGATGTTATCCTTATTGCCCAACCGGTGGTCAAATGCATCATCCCTTATCCAGGCACCAAATAGAGAGTTCCGGTTCGTAAAGACCTGGACCATACTGACCTCCCCGAAAACACCTTTTTGGTATAGCTCATTGGCGATTTTAAAACTCATCTGCTGGCGATTCTCATGTCCTAACTGAAAAGTGACGCCTGTGGATTTAATTGTATTTCTTAACCGGATGGCTTCTTCAATGCTATGCGTCATGGGCTTTTCAAGATAGACATGTTTCCCTGCATTGGCTGCTTCAATTGCAATCTGGGCATGTGTATGATCTGCTGTCGCAATAATGACTGCATCAATCTCATCGCAGGCAATCATATCTCTGTAACTTGAAAATACTTTAGCCTGCTTCAGCTTGCTTTTTCTTCCGCCCGGATGTATATCATTCGCTGAGATTTCAACGCCACGCCGGGTATGAACTTCGAAAGTATCGCAAACGCCGGCGAATTCAACATGCAGATTTTCCTGATTTAAGAATTTAATAAGTCCTTTATCGGGTTTGCCATCCACTGTACTTTCCCTGATATATTCCGGATGGACGAATCCCAGAGATTTCAACAATTGTTCCCCGCGCCAGCCATTGCCCACCAAACCAAACCTTATGCTATTGCCGTCATTACCAGTTGGGGCTGACAATTTTTGTTCCGGAGCTTCAAGCCGGTCAATTTTCAGCCTTTCGCGGTAATTCCACTCTGCTCTTCTTTCCGATTCAGCCATATTGGCTTTAACAGCGTATCCAAAATAGCCAAGCACAGGTATGGTTGCCAGAGCCTTTAAAGTGTCCCGCCGGGATATAGAATTCGATTTATTTTTCATTTTATGCTGGTTCAGCTTCCTAATAGTGAATTCTTAAAATAATGAAGGTCTCGTGCCAGATTTCTATAAATGCTCTCCGGCGACATGGAAGGATTGGTATGACCTGACTCAGCACCACCCAGATCGTATTCATAATGAATGGTTATGGGCACCGAGGATAGTTTTGAATCAATTTGCTTCAGGTATTTTTTGAAATCCACCATTCCTTCTCCCAATGGAACACAACCCATATTCCATCTCTTTTCCCCTTTTTCCCATACATAATCTTTTATGGCTAAACTATTCACCCAGGGGGCAATCACTTCAAGAGCGACTGACCAGGAAAATCCACCTTCAACCATGGCATGGGCAATATCATATTGTACCCCGGTATACTCAGGATCAATCTCTTTTAACATAAGGTACAAATCCCAGACTGCACCTCCAACCATTCCCCAGGGACCTGAATGGTTCTGATATCCTCCCCGGATATTATACTTCCGATTGATCTTCTCAAGATTTTCAAGTTTCCGCTTGTAATGATCAAGATTCTCAAAAACGGTAAGTTCGGGATTATAGGAATAATATCCCATCCGGTAATATTGTATCCCGGAATCTGAGGCTATTCCAAGAAACTGCGCGGTAAACGGATCATCAGGATCATTGATATCAGTGGAAATCATTGGTACTCCAATCCCGGCTCTTTGTATTGCCTTCACCGCGGCGGGCAGATCCTTTTTTACATTTTCGGGCCATACATGACCTCCTTTTCTGACCGTTAAATCGACCCCGTCAAATCCTAATTCTGCCACCACTTCCCCTAATGCATCGTAAGCTAAAAACTGAAGGCACTTGGAGAAAATGCAAAGGGGATAGGGTTTTGGTTCTATCCCGGACATTACCAAATTGGGAGCCTGACCGGAAGACAGACCAGAAACCAAATTGGGTGCCAGACCGGAAGCCAGAACGGGTGCCAGACCAAGCCCTGCCACCGAAGCTGAGCTTGCTTTTATAAAATTCCTCCGATTCAAGGTCAATGCTTATTTAAACAGGCCTTTTATCGATTTGCATTGTTGTTGCACTTTTAATATGTTCTTCGTGAGTTTTCAGATCGAATTCTTTGATAATATCTGCCACCTTAACATCAGGTGAAAGACTTTCAATGATAGACCACTCTTCCTCATCGAAATTGGTTATTCTCACCTTTCGCCCGTATTTTGCATTAATTTCTTTAAACCTGCTGTTATAAGGCCAGGTATGCAAAAATATTTTTTCAAGATTTATGGGTGCAATAACCCAGTTCCTTTGCCATCTTCCTGTCTTGGCAATTTCAGTTCCGGAGATATCGCATATTTTTGCAGGCCCCTCAAGTGTACTTGAAACCACGCAATATTTATTTTGCCAGGCCCTGGTGTTCACCGCAATACCACCGGAGTATGCGGAGCAGAAAAAGACGATCTCGGCACCATTTTTTCTCAATTTTTCCCATCCGTCATCCCATTCAAGATCGAAACAAATTTGTACCCCGATTGTCCCGAAGTCGGTTTTAAAAACAGGAGGATCCAATGGTCCGGGAGAAACACCATTTTCCATTTCTCCTTCGGTAGTATGAATTTTTTTGTATTCGCCCATCACCTTGCCTTCCCTGTCTATTAAAACGGCGGCATTGTAGTATTTTCCCTCATGAACCGTATAGAGCGGACAAATAATATAGGTGCTGTTCTTTTTTGCAAATTCGGCAAACTTTGAAATAATTTTCCCCGGAGGGTTCTCAGCTACATCCTGAATGGATACGCTTTCGGAAATGCGGAAAAAAGGAAATATTTCCGGCAGACAAATGATATCAGGTTTATAATTTAAAATTTCTTCCATGGACTCTAAAACCTTCTCCACCATCTCATCATGGTTATCCGCCTCAACCCTCGTGGATGAAAAACTGGCGATCCACACTTCCCGGGGTAATTTCTCTGCATCCGGATTTTCAATCAAACCATTTGCAGATGAGAATGCGGCGGATGATAATGTTACTCCTGCGCCCAGGCCCAGAGCAGAATTCCTGATAAAGTTTCGTCGTTCCATAACTGAATGAAAAAGCTATCAAATAAAGCTTCCCGGTTGATAAGGTCATCGCTTATCAACCGGGAAAGCTTTGTCTTCTATTTAAGGATAACCTTGTGGGTTTCTGTTTTTTCTCCGGTTGTTATACTAATGAGATACATTCCTTTAGTTAGCGTGGACAAATCAACATCAGCCCTCGAGTCAGTGATGTTTTGCCTGCTTCCTACCAATCTCCCGCTGATACTATAGATTTTGTAACTAAGCTTATCTGATGAAGAATTTTCAATATAAAGTCTTCCTTCAGTAGGGTTTGGATAGATTAGTGTACTAAAATTGGAACTCTCGATCGCTTTATTTCCGGTGCTGCCACTTCCAGAAAACCAAACATGCAGGACAGGACCTGCTTCATCCATATCGAACGAATAAGCATGTCTGATCTTATTTTCATCCACATCTCCTGTCAGCACAAACATCATATTGTTTCCAGCCTCCCATCCGTCGTTGGCAAGAATTTCATCGATTATCGTATTTAAATAAGGAGTGCGTTCTTCTGGTTTCGCATCATACTCTACAATCCACGGGGCCGGAGACCAGTCAATTGTTGCTTGAGTTGGTTCGTTGGCAGAAACACCATAGTCAATTCCCAGGATTGAATCCACATTCACCGAATCAACGCCCCATATTTTAATACTCATTTCGTCGGATCCTGCACTTTTACAAACAAATTGTATATAGGCCGAATCTATTGTCGTCCCTTGTGGGATTTGCACGTCACGGAAAAGTACTCCAACATATTGTATGGCATCATCCCAGTATAATTCCAGGTCAGAGCTTGTTCTGGTAACCCCTCCTTCAGGAAAAAACTCGGTTTCGATAGATGATTCCTCAGCATCATCATTACCATCAACAATCGGAATTACAAGATGAGTTTGTTGTACAGAATACCAAACATGCAAGACAGGACCTGCTTCATCCATATCGAACGAATAAGCATGTCTGATCTTATTTTCATCTACATCTCCTGTCAGCACAAACATCATATTGTTTCCAGCCTCCCATCCGTCATTGGAAATAATTTCATTGATTATCGTATTTAAATGAGGAGTGCGTTCTTCTGGTTTCGCATCATACTCTACAATCCATGGGGCAGGAGACCAGTCAATTGTTGCCTGTGTTGGTTCATTGGCAGAAACACCAAAGTTGACTCCCAGGATTGAATCCACGTTCACTGAGTCAACCCCCCATATTTTGATACTCATTTCGTCGGATCCTGCACTTTTACAAACAAATTGTATATATGCCGAATCTATGGTCGCACCCTTAGGAATTTGCACGTCACGGAAAAGTACTCCAACATATTGTATGGCGTCATCCCAATATAATTCCAGGTCAGAGCTGGTTCTGGTAACCCCTCCTTCAGGAAAAAACTCGGTTTCGATAGACGATTCCTCAGCATCATCATTACCATCAACAATCGGAATTGCAAGATGAGTTTGCTGAGCATTTGCAAGACCGGCAAATAACAGGAAGCCGACACAAAGCATTACTAATCTGATGTAAAATTTTGTTTTCATAGTTGAAATGTTTTGATTATTATTTCTGATATATAAAATGGAATTTTAAACTTATCTATTTGCTGACCTTAATATTACCTCCTTTCTTTAAGCAATTGTGGTTATCACTTGTTCAGGTTGCATATACTTTCCTTACATATTACGATTGATTCCTTTTTTACCCTTACAAGGTTTCAGTCTTATTTATTGGAATTTGTATTATTCTGGTAATTTTTCATCCATACCATAATCTGTTTCGGTTTTTTGCTTTTTCAATGCTTTGGATAGCCTGATTGGCATTCTCAACGATCTGGAAATCAAACATCCCTACACAGATAAAATCGGCCCCATTGTCAAAGGCATATTGAAAGCCATCTTCAGGATGAATGGCCCCGCCGGCAAGTACCTTAAATCCCACTACAGGTTTTTGGACCTTTTGTACAAATTCAATGGTTTTTTCAGGAAACAGGCACCACATGTTGTCGTGGAATTGGTCATGATCAATATTTTCATTTGAATCCCATACGAATGGTTGACGATTTACTTTCGGATGCGCCGACCAGTATTGATCGTGATGCATGGTTTTAAAATAGAAATCAGCTTCTATACCTGCCTCATCACAGGCAATTAATGCCTGAATCGAATGAGCTCCAAGACCAACCGGATAGCCTTGTTGCTTTATATAGTCAGCACATTTCATCACTACATCAATCTCTCCGTCACGCACCCTATAGTCACATGCGGCTCCCTGTATCAAGATATAATCAACTCCGGAATCGATTACCTGATCGACTTGACCGAATATGTCCTTTTTTGTAGGTATTATTTCGGACATAGTCTGGAGATTGCTGTTAAAACGTTTCTTATAAGCATTTATTACAGGAAATTGTGTCACGTAAATTGTTATGGTATTAATTCCTGCCCTTTCAGCCAGCATGAGGGTTTCAAATATTTTCTCCTGGGTGTTGTACGCCTTAAAAAGAGATGAAACATAAATCAGATCTCGGGCATGCGACCATCCTGAGATTAGATTGCCACCCATGATTAGCCGGCTAACCATTTTTTCTCCTCCCAAACTGCCTTGTGGTATTTCTCCTTCAAGTTCACTCAGTGATTTTTGATTTAGGGTAATGGTACCACCTGTAATCGCGTTTGCTTCATCTATTTTACCCGTAAATGCCCATGTAAACCCCCCGATGAAAGGAATGAAAGCAAGATCTTTTAATAAACTACGACGGCTTTCCGACAGGTTGGATTTAGTGTCAGATGAATCGGGATTTTCACCTCTCCTGGAAGTAAATATTTGGAATCGGGATTTAGCTTTCATAAGAAGACTCCAGAGACCGATATTCAAAGTTGATGGGAAGATCGCTAATATAATAAGTGATGCCAGTTCAATAAGTCCTTTGTTGACCAGCAAATCATTGCCACCGTGAAGCGGAGGATAGGCAATATAATAGAGGAATAGGAGCAAAATTCCTGAATACACCGCTATACGGGCAAAAAGGCCCAGAATTAATCCCAAACCAATCAGAATTAGTCCCCATACATTCAGAAAGTTCACGATCTCAAGTACGGCAGGTTGAGAAGCCATCCATTGAAATAGTCTCGATAACAAACCCTGGGAACCCATAAGAAAACTTTCTGCTGACCATTCACCCGTCAACTTTACCAGGCCTTCATTAAGAAGATGCCAGCCAATGATAATGCGCAAAACCATCAATGCCCACTGCTGAAATTTGCTTAACATATCAGTATTTTATAATCTTTCCACTTGCAGATACAGAGGTTCCGGACATGACCTTTACTAAATAAAGTCCTTTGGTCAAATCAGAGATATTTACCTCGTTGCTTTTAGCAACCTTTACCTGCTGCCCCGAACTATTAAATATCAACACTTTTTCGACCATCTTATTACTGCCCAGTTCAATCTTAAAAGTATCATGCGTTGGGTTTGGGACAATCGCTGCTTCATTCTCATAAGACAGGTCATCTATACCTTCCGGTCTTAAGCGATATTCATAGGCTCCAATATCGGGTCTGGCATTACAATATTTAAGGCTTACACCCTGGTCTGTATCCCATGATAGAGCTCGATCTAAAGTCAATGTTTTTGTTGTATAATTTATGGATTGAATGATCGAGTAACTGGTTTGCCCTTCTAATTGAATCGTGTCGCCAGTGACTATACCAAAGCCATCCATAAACCATCCGGGGTCGTCAACTTCCATCGATGTACTAGTGGTGCCCGAGTTGGTTGTTTTGGCCAGGAAAGCCCCGGCATCTATCATCAGACTGTTTTCCATCAAATGAAAATCCCTGTTAGTTTCATCAACAAACCCAGGATTGACTTGCTTATTATTTTTGAAGGCCTGTGGACGGTTGGTTTCCCACCAACTCAGAGGTTCCGGCTCCCCATTGGAATCTGAAAAACGGGATCCGAAAGCCACAACATATAACTCATCTTCCTCTGAATTGAAAATGTTATTTCTTTCAATTAAAATATCGGAATCCCTGCCTGTTAATATCTGAACAGGTTTGTTGTTAAGCTCATTGTACCAGGACCACCTAAAGTCGCGCTGGATAAATTTATTCTTAAATAGTATGTTGTTTTTTATTTTTTGATCACCAAAATTGTAATCATCAGTACCCGATATACCAATCCCTCCAAATTCGTTGTTATAAAACACATTGTGCGAAATTCTGTTGCTGTAATTATTCGTCGCTTCCTCACTATAAAGTGTTAAATCCAAAGGAGGCCCTTCGCATTCATAAAATATATTGTTTCGTATAATCCCATTCTGACCTGCGTATTGAATTCCTGCATAAGGTGATTTGTCAACAGGAGAAGCTGTGTAGGCAAATGTATTCTTTTCAACTACATTGTATTTTGTGTCATCGTATGAATATAGCTTTGGAAAATCACCTTCCCCGTAACCTGCATTGTGGCAATCGTATATTTCACCTATTTTTTGAAGTTCATTATGAAAATAGTTGCCTCGAATAACATTGTAGTTGCTACATTTTAAAGTCCACAGGGTATGGGCGGCTTTGGTTATAGTATTCCCTTCAATAAGGTTAAAGTCACAATCGATCAGCCCTAAATTGTCTTGAGTACTTTCATTGATGATATTGTTGAGTATTTTCACATGAGTACAGGATTGCATGAAAATCCCTGTTTTAGAACTGCCGGATTGATCAAGGGCTCTTTCAAATTCATTATTCCTGATAATGATATGGTTGGAACCCAGGGCATTTAACCATCTTCTGACATCATGTACTTTCAATCCTTCAATTACAATGTAATCTTTCCGGTCGATCCATATGGCCGGACTTAGTGATGCTTCGGTAATTTCGACTACTTCATCTTCAAAATTTTTAAATGTGATATAGTTGTTCTCTTCACCAGAGTTTTGAGGGCTAAGTTGCTCGTTGTATTCCCCTTCTCTTATAAGAACCTGAGTTCCGGCAACAGCAGCAGCAGCAGCAGATTGTAACGTTTTATAGGCATCTCCGTCAAAACCGGAATTGTCCCTGTTCAGAATGGAATAGTTACCGGGACAATCGGCAGGCAATTGTTTGTCAACATAGATATTCTGAGCATTTGACTGAAAGCCAGTCATTAATAGAGTAATTAGAAAAATGGCTTGATGATTCATGATGATCGATTTGGTAACAGAATTTAATGTCGAACAACGCAAAACAATGTTCAGGCCTGGGCTGAACATTGCTTTGCAGAAAATAATCCAGATTGGTTTATAAATTAATTATTGATTCCAACCAGGATTTTGTACCAAATTAGTATTTAAAGTAAGTTCGTTTAATGGTATAGGATTTAAATAATCCCGGTTCACATCAAAGCCCCAGCCATCGGGCATTGCTTCCTGGAAAGGATCGAGGAATCCTTCATTATCCAAAGGTATAGAAGTACGAATTTTGGAATTTTCCGGAAACTGATAGCCGTTAATTCCTTTTGGACGCTTACCGACAATAAGTTCATCTGCAGCTGCCCAACGTGCAATATCATTCCAACGGTGACCTTCAATTGCCAGTTCGACCAAACGTTCCCGTCTTATTTCGTTAATAATACCAGGCAAATCCTTAAAAACCCAATCAGGATCCGTTGTTATATTTGCAAGATCTAAATGGGGCATCCCCACCCTGTCTCTCAACAAATTAATAGATCTATCCAGATCAGCCTGAGTAATTACCCCTAATTCTGCTTTGGCTTCTGCAAAATTAAGCAGGACATGGGCATATCGGAACCTGATAATAGGGTTTTCTTCATCCTCAGGTGCCTGGAATTCAGTGTCTGGATTGTAGGATTTGCGATACATATACGATGTAGCACATTTTAATGAATTGTTTGTATGAATCTTTTTAAAAATTCCCACTCCCCATGTTGTTATATTATTTCCATCAATCAGCCAGGGATCATCAGGATGAAAAAAAGTTTGTGTGAATCTGGGATCACGGTCTTTCATTTCATTGGTGATGGTATCATACCCTGCGAAAAGCGGGCTTACTGATATGGGATCGCCATCAATACAAAGATAAGAATCGGCTAATCCTTTTGTCAGAAGACCCCGGTCCTGGGGATACTTGTGGATATAATTAAACTCGTTGAACACATCCAGATCTCTTGAATATTTATGCCAAAACAGCACTGACTTACTTGAAGAATAATCTCGTTGAATGAAAAAATCATAATAGTCTGTTTCCGGATTACCAGTGGAATATAGTATGAAATTACCTGAGTTCATAACAGCCTCTGTAGCTGCAACAGCCTTATTCAAATATTTATCAGGATCAGGATTACTAACACCAAAAGGGTCACCTGCATGGTATCTTTCCCAGGTCCCTTCATACAGGGCAACTACTGACTGAAAACCAAGGGCATACCATTTGTCAATCCTGGTGCCGCCGGCAACCCGAACTTCTGAAAGATACATTACGGCTGAATCAAGATCTGCAATGATATTATCTGCAACTATATTTCTCGGAGTTCTTGGATCATAAAGTCCATCTGAATTGGTTCCAAGTACATAATCATACCAGGGGGCGTCCCCAAACTCCACCAGGATTTGAAAATAAGTCAATGCTCTAAAAAAATGGGCCTCACCTAGATAATGTTTATAATCATCGAATTCATCCTCGCATCTCTTATAATTCTCAAAGAAGTAGTTAATTCTTCTAACCCATTCATAATCCCAATTCCACTCACCTCCACTTGAAGGGACAGTCCGGGTACCACGCAGACGTGAGTTGATAGAAGAGCCATCGGTTTGAATATCAGAGTTAACATCTAATTCAGAAACTCCACTCTTGCGATAACTCGTATTCGCTTCATACCCTGGTGACAAATAAAAAGGGTCTATGTATACTTTAAGATCATTAACAGTTTTAAAAAAATCCTCTGATGAAACTGCATCCAGGGGATATCTTTCAAGAAAGTCTTTTTCGCATCCGCTTATCGCGGCAAATAAGACGATTGAGCTCAAAATGATTTTGATATATTTTTTCATGTCTGATTATTTTAGAATGTCAAATTAAGTCCGAATGCATATATCTTTGACAGAGGGTATGTCTGACCAAGTCCATAGTAACCAACATATAGACTTTCAGGATCCAGAGCATCCGGCAATGATGTAACAGTCACCAGATTCTCCCCGGAAACAAACACCCTTAATTTTTGAATATGTATTTTCTTTGTCCATTCCTGTGGTAAAGTATAACCTAACTGTATACTCTTCAGACGAATGTATGCTGAGTTTAGCAAATAATCGGTTTGTGTCTGGCGACTTTTTTCATTTTCCGCTGTAGCATAAGGTTTCGGGAAATAAGCATCTGTATTAGGACCCAATATATTTGTTTCGTCTGCAGGTCTCCAGTAATCCAGAGCCGGACCTTCAAAAATTCCGCTATGGCCTATCGTTCCGACGAATCCCCAAAAATTACTTGGACTATTAGAATAACTTGATGTATAATATGGATAATAGGTGTGTTTAAGAATACCTTGCCAGAACATATTAAAATCAATATTTCTCCAGGTGAAGCTGGTGGCAATTCCAAAATTATAACGTGGACTGGAGTTCCCAATTACAGAGAGATCTCCATGATCATTCAGGGTTCTTTCACCGTCATTTATGGCATTATCCCCGTTAAGGTCTTTATATTTCATATCTCCAGGATACCAGAAAGGGAAAAAATACGATTGATCGGGCATCTCTTCGTCTTCCGTTTGGATTAATCCATCAGATGTATAACCCCAGATTTCACCATATTCTTTTCCGGCATACCAACTATCTATAAGTCCCTCTTCATTCAGATATTCTAAAACTGTTGTCTTACTATCTCCAAGGGTCACTCTGATATTATAGTTTAAATCAGAAGAAATTCTGTCTTTCCAGATCAGTGTTCCTTCCCAACCTTTTGTTTCCAATGTGGCATTATTTTCTTCTGGTACGCTTGCTCCCAATACTGCCGGTAAATCTATTGATGGACCAAACATTTCAGTTGTAGTCCTGTTGAACCAATCAAATGTCATCCACAATCGGTTGTCTAAAAACCCTGCATCAATACCTATATTCAATGTCGTAACCGTTTCCCAGGTTAAATTACTACTTACTATATTAGGGGTATTAGTCACATAATTAGGCCGTTCATCACCTATAACATAGTTCATGTTAGCCGATATGGGTATGATGTCTAAATATAAATAGTTCGGTACATTCTGGTTTCCCAGGGAACCATAAGATCCCCTTATCTTGAGTGTATTAACTATGTTATGAATGGGCGTCCAGAAATTCTCTTTTGAAATATTATACCCGGCAGAAAAAGAAGGGAAGAATCCCCACCTGCTGTCTTCTGCAAATCTGGAAGATCCATTATATCTTCCATTTGCCTCAAAAAGATATTTTCCATTATAGTCATAGTTGATCCTGCCAAACACTGCCTCTGTAGCCCAATGACTCATATTATCATCGACTATTTGCTCACCTAAAGCTGTACTGATGGAGGGTACTTCCGGAGTGATCACATCCCGTCCAAGGCCATCAAGTCCTGCATAAAAATTCGACTCTTGTTCATAACCAACCATTACCTTGAAAAAATGATTTTTTATAGTTTTCTCATAGGATGTTCGCGCATTGAAATTTATATAAGAACCATTATTATATCTGATTTTATATGTATTGGTTCGGGCTCCTATGTTACCAATCTCGCCGCTTGGTAAATATACCGGTACGGGAAATTCATTATGTGTATTTCTCAGATTGAAGTAGTTGTAATTAAAAAAAACATTTGTTTCCCATCCTTTTACAGGCTCTAATACTGTTCCGATTGTTGTCCAGGAATCATTTGTGATGGTTTCATTTCTGCCTGCACCTTCCAAAGACCGGACTATAGGATTATTTATTGCCTTTACATGATCATTTGGATCGACTCCCCAATTATACATAGGCGTGGTAGGCCAAAATGATTTCATTTCAAGAAATGTTTCACCCCTTGATCCACCAAATTCTCCAACAGGATAATCTGTTTGTTCCTGTGAAAATTTTGTTTTGAAATCAAAACGCATCCAATCTGTAACCTGCGACGTGATGTTTGAAAGAACATTATATCTGTCGTAACTATCATAGCCATAATTATACAACCCTTCGTTGCCATAAAATCCTGCTGATACAAAATATTGTGTATTCTCGCTGCCTCCTTCCAAACTTAAAGTGTGTTTTTGCCTGGGTGAATTTTTCCTGTAATACTCATCCATCCAATCGATATTTGCATTTCCATTCCACCTTCCCGACCATATATCACCTGCTGTATTTGCTGTATCATACTGCGGCAGATAGGTGCCCTCGACATGACGCCTGATTCTGTCCATCTGTTCATCACTGAATGTGTGTAAAAGATTTGAATTATCGCCAGCTTGATTGAAAGCTGTTGCTAATTCCTCAGAAGAGACAAAATGGGGCAGACGAAGGGGAGAGGCAAAACCAAAATTATTATTATAATTCATTTTAAATCCTGAGTCTTTTTTCCCATGTTTCGTTGTTATCAGAATAACACCAAACGGTGCCCTTGAACCATAAATTGCTGATGAAGCAGCATCCTTTAAAACCGAAACATTTTCTATAGACGAGGGATCCAGTGTATTCACATCCATTTCTACTCCGTCTACCAGAATAAGAGGTTGATCATTTCCTGCTAATGATCCTATCCCACGAATATTCCACACGTTACCGGCACCGGGTTCTCCACCTTCATCTGAAAGATTAATACTAAGGTTAGGAGAAACACCTTGTAAAACCTGTCCTACATTTTCCGCAGACCTGTTTTCAAATATTTCATCACCACTTATTACATCTACAGCACCAGTCATGTTTATTTTTTTCTGGGTTCCATATCCAACAACAACTATCTCCTCAAGACCAAAAACATCCTCCTGAAGTATTACCTCAATTGTCGTTTGGTCGCCTACTGCAATTTCCTGAGTAATATGACTCACATATGAGAAAACCAATATGGCATCATTGTTATCTACTGATATGCTAAAATTGCCAGATGCATTGCTTATGACACCTGTTAAGGTTCCCTTAATAGCAATGCTAACACCAGGAAGGGCTTCACCTGTAGAAGCTGAGCTAACGGTTCCGGTAACCTGGATACCTTGCAGGACCTCCTTCGGTGTAATCACAATTACCTTATCAACAACAGTATATGAAACATCGGAATCCTCAAAAGCATCGTTTAATACTTCCCCGATTAAACTGTTTTCGGCTACAATACTGACGGTTCTATTTAAATTTATCTGATCGTTTTTATAAAAGAAGCTGAATTCGCTCTGCTTTTCGATTTCTTCAAAAAGTTCCTGAATAGAAACATTTTTCATTGATAAATCAAAACGTGCCTGTTGTGAATACCCCCTGGCTGAAACGCTAAGGATGCTGATCAAAAGAAAAAATGTTGTGAGTTTCATGATCATCAGTATTTTTAGTACTCTTTCATTTTTTTGAATATAAGGAATACCCTTTTCATCAATGTTTTTCATAAATTTAAACGTTTTAATTATGAGGTTAGTACCATTAATTAATTAAAGCACATTTTCGGGAAATGCTGACGACATTTCCCGATTTTTTTCTATTCTGTTATTCAGCAACTATATTTATGTATACATCATTTTGTATAAAAGTGTACTTAATTGGGGTGGTAAGGCTTAGAACTTCCAACACCTGATCGATGGTTTCTTTGTGTGCGAAATTTCCAGTGTACCGGTAATTTTTTAATACCTCATTCTGTATATGTATTTTAACATCATACCATCTCTCCAGCTTCAGGGCGATTTTTTCAAACGTTTCACTTTCAAACATTAACCGATCCTCTTTCCATGCTGTGTGCAGGTCTATGTCAACTTTTGAGGAGATTAAAAGTTGTTCTTTGGAGGTTGTATTTGTTGATTCTGGCTGGATCTTTTGCTTAACCGTTAAAGGCTTATCTATCTCCATTTCAGAAAGAACAATATGTGATCCTTTCTTTATTAAAGTGACTTTTTGATTTGGCTTCAAAATAACATTTTGACCCAGAGATGATGCTGTGCCTTTCTGAACAACGTTAACGGATCCTTCAACCACGGTTGTTTCAACGGTTTCTTCATCAGGGTAGGCCATAACATTAAAACTGGTACCCAGAACCTCAATATCAATGCTGGATGTTTTAACAAAAAAGGGGACCTTATTATCTTTCTTTGCTACTTCGAAAAAGGCTTCCCCTTCAAGAATAACTTCACGTTGCACCTCATTAAATGTAGTAGGGTATTTCAATACTGATTCTGAATTCAACCAAATCTGGGTACCATCAGATAGATACGATCTGTGATTTCTGTCCTCTGGTAGTTATGATCTGGTTATAGGCCAGGGAATTGGAAGGGGACCGTTTATTAAGTAAATAGAAAGTTACCCATGAAAAAGAAAATGCCAGAAGAAATATGGCTGCTACCTTAAGGAAATTGTTCAGTAATACTCTTATTATATTTTCAGGTCTTAATTCAATTGTTTTTCAGTCATATTCTCAATTTTATCTAATATGACATTCCAATCATCTTTCTTTGAGTCGTCACTAATTTCCCTTCCAATACCAGATGCTTTCCACAGAAAATCTATTTCATCAAAATACCTTTTGTTCTCTGTATTCTCATTCATCCACTGATTTACCATAAGGTTTTCAGCCTCTGTGGTTTCACCAATAATGAATTTTATTACCAATTCCTTCCTTACCATTTTTTCAGATTGCATATTTTATTTCCTCTTATATTACGATTGATTCCTTTTTTACCCTTACAAGATTGCTGTCTATTTAATACCAGAAGCCAATTGGTATTCACGCGGAGTGATTCCTTCGATTTTCTTAAATACCCTGCTGAAGTGATAGCGATTATTGAATCCGCACATTGGGAATGTTTCAGCTATGGTAAATTTGCGAAGTAGTCTTTTTGAGTGCTGTACTCTGGCATGGCTAAGGTATTCGTGGAAGGTCTGGCCGTAGATCGATTTAAACTTATGAGTAACAAAAGAAGGACTTCTTCCAACAAACGCTGCAGCAGATTCTACATTGACAGGCTGGCAATAATGATCCTCAACAAATCTTTTAAGATAATATTCAGGTTTCGAATTTTTTAGTTCAATAAGTCTCTTTTCAAGAATGATATCTGAGAATTTTTGAAACAGTTCTGAGATCAGAATTAATTTCTCTTTCTCAATAATATGCATGGAATGATAGCATTTTTCAATTTCATCTATTTTCGAATGCTTGTGCAGCGAGCATTCGGAAGCAATGGTCTTAAAATCGTGTTCTGCTCTTACCTGTCCGAAGTGCAGGTAACCAACCAGCAGATTTTCAACAAACAGGGGAAGAAACATTTCATACAAACCGTTGTAACACATGTATAAGAGCGACTTTTTCTTTTCACTGGCCTCTTTGAATTTATCGCAATCGCAGGCAATACATTTGTGTTTCATTTCAAGTTGAATGAGCTTGCAGAAATCCTGATAATCACCATTATTACCTGCAATTTCGTTGGTGTATTGCTCACCATCTATTGCATATATAAAGGATGTCCTGATTTCAAACAGATTTGATAACAAATCCATCATTTTTTTGATTTCATCCACCTCAATGATCAACTCTTCCCTGTTCACATCCATGGTACTAAAATAGATAATAATATGCCTGATTGGATATGACTTTTGCGCTTTTAGACATTGCCTATCCTGTTCCAATAGGTTATTATTGTATTGGCTTTGAGAAATAATTGTCAATACTTTAAAAAGGAGGTAAATATGTCAGGACCGGGGGCTTATTGGTTTGGAAATGAGGAATACGAAGCTGTTTCGGAGGTAATGAAAGGAGGATACCTGTTTCGCTACGGAGATGAAAATGATCCGAGGTTCCTTCATAAAGTAGCCACATTGGAAAAAGAATTTGCCTTGTATTGTAAGGCAAATTATGCATTGGCAACCTCTTCAGGGACATCAGCACTGCTTATTTCGTTAAAAGCTTTAGGGCTCAAACCAGGGGATGAAATTATTGTGCCTGCTTATACATTTGTAGCCTCTTATTCCTCATGTATTTTTGCGGGTTTAATTCCGGTATTAGCTGAAATTGATGAAAGTCTTTCGTTGGATCCTGAAAATATTGAATGCAGAATTACTCCACGGACAAGGGCTATCATGCCTGTTCATATGTTGGGTAATCCATGCAATATGGACAGGATCATGGAAATTGCCCGAAAGCACAATCTATTGGTACTTGAAGATAGTTGTCAGGCTGCCGGAGCTTCCTATGGAGGTAAAAAGGCCGGAACGATTGGACATATGGGGGCTTTCTCACTTAATATTTTTAAAACGATTAATTGCGGCGATGGTGGTTTGGTGGTTACAAATAACCAGGAGCTATATGAAACGGCATTTGCCATTCATGATCAGGGTCACAGGCCAAACCGGTATGGAGTTGAAGTCGGGAAACGCAGTGTGCTTGGTTTAAATTTCAGGTTAAATGAAATTACGGCTGCTGTGGGTCTTGCCCAGCTTAATAAGTTAGAGAGGATTGTGGGTACTTTAAGAGAAAAAAAGAGGATGCTGAAAAATCTCATTTCAGAAGCCAAAGGGTTTAAATTCAGAATATTGAATGACCCTGAGGGAGATGTTGCCACGCTATGCACTGTTATTTTTGAATCCAGGGAACGTGCTGTCAGGATTGCCCGGGCGCTTGGATCAAAAACTTTGGATCAAAGTGGTTGGCATGTATATTCAAACATGGAGCATGTACTGAATCATTTGAAAGAAATTGGTCAGCCGCACACAAAAGGATCTTATCCCAAAACGGATGATATTCTCAGCCGTTCCATGAATATTAGTGTTGGTGTTGTAGACGGTGGACTTGGTGCCGGATGGGGAATCAATATCAATTCAACTGAGGCCGAGATTGAAGCGGTCGCAAAACAGTTTATTGAAGTCTGCAAATAAATGGAAGTGAAACTAAAGCGGGTATTATCTCTCAGCGACCTGATTATTTATGGGATCATCCTGATCCAACCGGTTGCTGCTCTGCCTTTGTTCGGGCATGCCAATGATATTTCAAAGGGTCATGCGGTTACAACCATCCTTTTGGCCATGATTGCAATGATTTTTACAGCAATTAGTTACGGGCGGATGGCTAATCGTTTCCCTGCGGCAGGTTCGGCTTATACCTATGTAGGCAAAGGGATAAATCCTTACCTGGGTTTTATTGCAGGCTGGTCCATGTTTATGGACTATATGTTTATTCCCATTCTTTGCGTGATTTTTACAAGCATTGCTGCCAATCACCTGTTACCGGTGATCCCTTATCATTATTGGATATTTTTCTTTGCTGCAGGTTTTACCCTGCTTAATCTGGGCGGGATCAGAATTGCATCGCGATCCAACTGGGTCTTAATGGTTTTTATGAGTGTGGTAGTCTTCTATTTTATGGCAGCAGCAGTACGTTATATATTTATGAAAGAGGGTTTTTGGGGTCTTTTTTCATCCCGCCCCTTCTATAATTCTGAATCGTTTTCAATTGGGGCAATAGGTTCCGCAACTGCATTGGCTGCATTAACCTACATAGGATTCGATGGTTTAACAACCCTCTCTGAAGAGGTGAAAAATCCAAGACGGAATGTGTTGATCGCTGCCGTTGCAACCTGTATTATAACGGGAGTATGGAGTGGCGCCCAAATTTATCTGGCACAGGTTTCCTGGCCAGATTGGGCATCATTCACAAGAGGGGTTACTGACACTGCTGTAAAAAACAATGCATTAGATACGGCAATTATGTCGGTTGCCAACCGGGTAGGCGGGTCTTTATTAGATACTTCATTATCCGTTACACTTCTTATGGGCAGTATCGGATCTGGCATTACCGGACAAATTGGTGCTGCAAGGCTACTCTATGGAATGGGGCGTGACAATGTCATACCTAAAAGGATATTCGGCCATTTGAGTAAGGGTAGTGCCACTCCAAGGTACAATGTAATGCTTATAGGCGCTTTGGCTTTGTGTGGTGCATTGTTGCTGAACTATGAAGAATGTGCCCGCCTTATTAATTTTGGGGCTTTTTTCGCATTCATGGGTGTAAATATTGCCTCAATGCGAACCTATTATTTTAAGTCGAAGGATCAATCTGCGAAAAGCTTCTTTAAAAACTTTTTACCACCCGCAATTGGGTTTGTTATTTGCCTGATTATTTGGCTAAACCTGCCGCAAAAAACTTTCATAATCGGAGGTAGCTGGATGATTGCGGGAATTGTCTATTTAGCCATTCGGACCAAAGGCTTTCGTAAAGCAACGGTGATGATGGATTTCTCAAATGTTTGAAGTCTGGTATAGCCCTGTAAGAAGTTTATTCAATGATGTTGATCTGACCAAGTTGATACCAGCCATCCTCCTCTCTTCCTTCGATCGCTAAATTTACCCTGGGTTTATAATTCCATCGATCCACAACAGCTACCTGAACATCATAGTTACCCACTGGCATATCATGAGGTATGAATACGGAATTGTCGTAGATTATATCGCCGGGCATCCATTCCTTAATATTCGCGTCCGTTGGCAGAACAGCAACCCGATCACCCGATTTCAGGCGAATGGCCAGGATGAAATCTTTATAACAGGGAGCCACTCCCTTATTTTCCCACCACGATTTAAACCCGAGCTTCCCATTTCTGGACACTTCATTCGGATAGAGGAATCTTCTCAGCACGAACCTGTATCCCATCCTCTTCAGCCAGTCGTCTACAAGGTCTTTCCATTCAGCCGGCACCGGGGAAGATTTGGCATTGAAGGAGGAGATATGCCATTTTAATGTTTCATCGAAAATATACTTCACATCATCCCTGTCATAGCCTTCCAACTCCTTCCATCTAAGGAATGTTCCGCAAATTTCAAAGCTGAGTGGCGATCTTTTCCAATCATCCTTTACCCCATAATCCATAATATTATTGGGATAAAAGTCATACATATGTGTAAAGCCGTTCTCTTCAGCTGCCCAAAATCCCAGGTCACCGATACAATCCACCCGCCATCCCACCGAAATTTGCGAATTCGCATACATATTGGTCTCCCTGTCCATCAGCAATGCAATCAGGGTCGTTTTCCTGAAAACATCAGTATATGAATCCACCAGGGCTTCCCTGGCAGGCTGACTCAGTAATTCAGACCCGGCCCCTTCTCCCCATGCACCTACAATGGAAAGGTCAACCGCTTCCAGGTCCGGATGACCATCATATCTTTGGCCCATGGCCCTGATGAAACCACCGAAATATTCTGCATAGCGGGAATCCTCCGGATCCACAACCCATTCATTTGCAGGATAAGTATCCCCCCACACTTTATTCGGACCCACTATTTGACGGTACCACCCGGGAACATCATTTTCATCTTCCTTGCCATAGGGAGCAATCCTGAGCAGCAATGTCTGCCCCCTTGATTTAGCCGTTCGAAGTGCCATGTCAAGCATATCCCAACGATATATACCTTGCTCGGGCTCCATAAATCTCCAGTAAATCCGCCAATAGGCTATGGTAGTGGCTGGATGATCCCGATTGGTCAGCTCCCCGTCGAATTCCTGATAATCGATGGGATATCCTTCTGTCCAATGGCGCCCCTCATTAAGATCATCTCCATTAAAACGTTGAAAAGTCATGAATCCAATTCCGGGATTGCTTAATACATCGTGGATTTCAACAGGACGTACTACAATCTCATTCTCTGCTATCTGCGAGAACAGATTCAATGTTGTGGTTGCAGAAATGACTGCTGCCCAAATCAACTTAAAGAACCGGTGGCTGATCAACGATATTTTCTGCTTCACGATCCCAGTACAGTTTTTTGCCTTCACGATAAGAACGGGTTGCCATGATTACTCCGATGGAATGCCAGAATCCTGTATGAATATGCCCATTGGTTTTGGGATTCCTTTCCCTTATACAATCAATCCAGTTTTCAAGATGATATTTACTGTCATCGCTCAAACTAACAGGAGGCAATTCTCCTTTATATCCCTCTTCAGTCGTAATTATTTCTGCCATCCCACTTTCTACTGCCTCTTTCATTCCTCTGTAAAAATCAAAGCCACCTGCTAAGTCTTGATGTTCCTGAATAAAAAACCACCTTGGACTTCCCTCGCCTCCGTGAGCAAAAAGTGTACCCTCCTTCCCCCGGATGCATGAATAGTCACCGAATTTATTTGCATAATTTGAAGTGTAGGAGTAAAGAAATTTTGCCTCTCTGTATGTGGCCAATGCCTGGTAAGTATCGGGGTTTTGACGAATATCCGGCCATCCGAAAATACCACCATTTGAAACCATGGAATCAGGAATTGCCGTGTCGGTATAAAAATGAACCAGGCCAATGCCATGGCTCATCCATTGTGAGGTGATCCCTCCTGAATATTCGCTGAAAATTCTGAATTCAAAATATTTCCTTGGATCGAAAGGAACATAGGGTTTACCCAGGAGCCATCTTTCCCAGTCTGTGTCTTCTTCGCGAATGGACATCACGTCCGGATCTTCCGGATCGTGCCACCGGGGGTTGTTATCGTTCCAAACCTGTTCGATCTTGGTAATTTGACCAAGTTTACCTGACCTTACAATATCCCTGACCTTGATCTGCACCGGATCGCTAACCCACTGGGATCCCATTTGAACCACCTGCTTCGAAGCAACCACTGCATCCCTTGCCAGTTTAGCCTCTTCTACATTCTCAGCCATTGGTTTCTCACAATAGCAGTCCTTCCCGGCTTTTACGACTTCGGCCAGTATTTTGGCATGCTGGAAATCTCCGGTTGCGATCATCACGGCATCCAGGTCAGGCATATTCAGCATATCCTCCGAATATTTGAATTGAGCCACTTCATTTCCAAACATTTTTTTACATCTGGCAGCAGTTTTTTCCCTATTTTGTTTCCATATATCGCAGACAGCAACAACGCCAAGGTTTTTGTCCTTTTCCGACATTTTTACCATATTCTGATGCCCTGTGCTTCGATCCCCACATCCTAAAAACCCAATTTGGATGCGGTCGTTTGAACCAATAATCCGTTTGTATGAAGCTGCACTCATTGCTGTAACGCGGGATGTGACAGCAATCCCTGCTAATCCGGCAGTAGCCTTACCAATAAAAGACCGGCGGGTAAATTCTTTCTCATTCATAATCCACCTTTTTAAAATTTCATTTTTCTCTTTAATTTATTCAAAAGAGTCGATTAACCCGGCAAATTCACGGATCAGACCTCTTTCAACGCCAGGCATGAACTCTGTTACCTGAACTTCATACCCTCCTTCAGGATATGATTTATCGGTGCAGATATAACCACTTGAACCATTGCAATGTGTGAAGACCATGGTCCCGCTGTAAGGGGATTGTTCTTTTATTTCCATTCCTATTTCAGTCATTAATTCTCCTGAAATACCGGCGAACACCAGATTTCCAATTTTTGTTACAGATAGCCTGATTTCCTTTTCCGGACCCGGCCGGTATGATGTTTTCGGAAAGTGATCATCGTCTCTTTCTTTTCCGGGGAAATACAGTGTTGTTTCAATCGTCTGAAGAAACTTGACCGGGAGTGTTTCTATTTGAGAAAACACATGATTGGTTTCCCGCCCCACATGATACCCAACCGCTTCAACTCTTCTAAAACTATCGCTGGGTCTGTATATGGAATTTATATCTGCAGAAGCCCCGGCAGTAACTGCAACAACCACATCTTCGCCTGTTTGTTGCTTAATATACCGTGCAGCAGCTCCTGGCCAGTCACCAGTAATCTGGAAATTTGAATAGCCGGTGACAGTGCCGTGACAGGGCCAGTTTATTAATACTGCCAGGGTCTTATTATCCATGCTTTCAAATTTTACGACATCCAATTCGTGGTCACATGGTCCGTCAGGATTCTCTCCAATCCATATCTCTCCTTCTGCATATTCAGCACGACGGTTGATATTCATATTGCAATAGCCCTTTCCAATTCCAATTCGAAAAGGTACCACATTTTTTGAGGCCCTGAAGGCCATTTCGGTTAATTTCTTTTTTAACTCACCTGTATACAGACGAACGGATTCAGGCCCATTCTCATCTATGGAAGGCCCTCCATGATTATGGGTGGCTACAATCAAAATATTTTCAGCAGGGATCCCGATTTTTGATGAAATCCTGTTCTTTGTGTCATCAATAAATTCGAATGGAAATCCAATTAAATCAGCAGTTATCAACAGGACCTTCTCTCTTTCATAGGAAAAAAATAGTGCCGAGGCATAGAGGCTGTCATGTATTTCTGTATATGGGGTTATCCGGGAATCATACCCACTCATCAGGGTTGGTGAATCAGGCGTGATATTTACCTGGCTTACACCCAACCCGGCATAAGATACCACAGGTGATGTATTCTGGGAAAACAGTAACCCTGGCAGTGAATAAACAAGGGCGATTAAAAGAATCATTTCTTTAGTGTTTTTCATATCGATATTTTATACTGGTTACCTTGCCTTTTTTGCATCGTTTAAAAATCGGTTTGCCAGAACATCCAACTCTTTAATCTGGTCCTCACTGAGTCCATTCTCAACCTTTTTTTCCATCAACTCCCTGGCTTTTTCTTCTGCAACCTCAGTAAGGGTTCTGCTTCCAAGGGCTCTCCAATTGTCACGTACCTTGCGACAAAGAATATTGGGTAGAAACAATTCATCCTGAAATCTTTCCAATGTATGATATTCTCCCAGGAATGATCCTGAAATTCCAACTTCTCTCGATAATTCAACCGCGAGTGTATCGTCATTGATTGTAACACCCCGGAAGTATCGTTTTACATAAGATATAATCTCGTCATCAATTACAGCTTGTGCTGGTGAAAATGCCAGCTCCGATTCCAATTGTCCCACTCCCCAGATATTTGATACCCCACTTTGTAAATGAGAAAAAAATCCGCTCATTTTCTCCAGAGATGCCTGAGCATCTGTACACATAGATTCGGTTGAAACCCAGCTTGCTGAAGGAATATTATAAAAACGCCCCATCATAGCCGACATTTGAGCAAAAAGATGGTTTTCCGGACCGCCAGTTACTGCAATACTATTTCGCATATCAAAAGTATGAGCCAATCCAAGATTATAAACGACGGGGCGTCCTGGCTCAAGAAGTTGATTAATTACAATGCCTGCCAGAATTTCAGCAGTTCCGATAGCAGCAGATCCAGCCAGGGTAACCGGGCCCGAAACACCTGCCATCGGTTCACCATTAATTGTTGCAGGTATGCCATAACCAGCAGTTTTACTGAAAATTTCAAGAGCTAAGTTAGTCCATCGTAGCGGACCATGTGCCGTAAAACCAATACTGAACCAGGGATAATCACCCACAACTTTTTTCATCTCTACCATCATCTCTGAGCCTTTTGGTGTAAAACAAAGTGCACGGATATGTTTGCGGGTATTCTCAGCTATAATACGTAACCCCACCACATCACAGGCTCCCGGGGGGATATCATCCATAGCGAAGCCAAAAACGCCATCCACATTATCGAGTTGTTGAAGCAATCGGGAAGTTTTTGCCATGTCACTTGAAGTAAATAGACGAGCCTTTTCATTTTCCACCATTTTCAGCCCTGGCACAGACCATATTTCGGATTCTCCATAAGCACTCACTGTTTTGCCTTTTCCGTCTCTATCAGCAAAAACAAATTCTTTAGGACAAAGAGACAATTTTTCATTTACGAGTTCTTCTGGAAAGCTGATGGTACTGCTTGATTTACCGGCTTTTGCACCTGCTTTCAGAAGCATTTCACATATACCATCATGGTCTAATTGAATCCCCGGGTTTTCGAGCAACTTTAAAGCCGCATTGTGTATTCTTGAGGCAGTGTTGGATTCGCTGTTATTTCTCATATCGAATATTTCATCTATATCCAGCCATTGATCTCCTTTTGCAATCCTTTCTTCAGGCCCGGCCCATTTCCGCGCAAGGCCTTCAATTGAACAAGATTGAAAATCGGAATTTTGCATCATCACTATACCAGGTTGGAAAATTAGTTCCCCATTTGTTATTGAATAGATTGAAATGCAAGCCTTTTGTCATATCGGGTAATTGATCGTTAAAATCGAGCAAAGAGGGAATTCCGGGGGCAACAATCGGGCAATCGAGCGACTCGATCAACAATTTTCGTTCCCCGTCGTCGTAAAAAAGGCCACGGTTAAATCCATGCAGGTTACGTCCGCCTTTCGAAACCACCCCCGATGGAGAAATTAACCTGTTCATTTTTTCTATTTTCCAACTTTCCGGATTGTAAGCAGAAAATCCCATCGAAAACCAATAAGACTCAGGCAATCTGTTGGCTTCCTTTTCAAACCATTCAAGGGTATATCGGATTTCCTTTCGTTTTTCAGGGAACTCAACTTTTATCCAAACTTCGGAAGGAAGCCCGTATTTGGTTGGAACAGTTTCTTCCAGTTTCAATTTCATCAAAATGGTTACTCCATCTCCTTGTTTTTTTATAAATGCCTGAAGAACTTTTGGTAAACGTTTTGCCGAGACTGCTCCATGCTGCCCAGCATTGGGTTTGCAAAAATCTCCGATGGCCCATGAAGTTTTTAACCTTAGATATTGATCTGCCCAATGTTTGTAATCTTCTTCAGAAAAAGATTCATGCCAGAACAATCCAATAGGAACTGAGCCATCCGTTAAAACCTGCTTTTTTTCTAAATCATAGAGTGTACGGATAGCCCCGGTTTCTGAGTTAAATCGAATGGCAAAATAATTCGTTTTCAGTTCTTTGTGAATCAAAAATGGTTTAAACCCAGTCAGATCAGGTTTTTCAGGCTCAAGTTTTGCAAGTTCCAGCTTTGCTTCATCGGCAAGGGGAGAATCTCCCAGTGCCGCAACTGCTTTGTCAATATAAGCCCGGGCATCGTTCCACGACTGCACCATTCGCTGATATGCCGGCGTTTTCAGTACATCTGCCAATTCATCAACGTTATAGTGATCGTGATCGATTGTGCTTGTCTCATCAAGCCCTCCAGTGTGTTCTGCAAGCAGCAACATATAAGTTGAAAACTCCTTGAATTTTGGGTCATCAGGATCGACCTTTTTTTCATTTAGCCATTGTGTGCGTAAACGCATCAAAGCCCTGAGTCCCGCATATTTTTTAGGATCTGTACCGGCACTGTGTATCCATGTATTCCCAATTTCAGCATTGATCACGGGAAGACTGTCTTTTATTTTCCATAACCGGGCAGCATAATCGTTTAATGTGGAAGCAATAATTACCGCATCCGGGAATCTGTTACCAATTTCCTGATAAAGCACCTGTACTTCTTCCGGTGTATGAGAACCCTTGTTATCGCCGGTAAATTCAAATTGAAGGATGTGATTGAATCCGGGAATTTTGATAGTTCCTCCATAATCATAATTATACAAAACAATTACTTCACCTCCCTGCAGGTCTTTCCATAAAAATACCTGTGGTGTTTCGGGGCAGGTACTCGCAGGATTCACACCAATATGAAGCAATTGTATGCCCTCCTCTTGAAGAATATTCAATACCCCAATCGTTTCTCCTGGAACATCGGTGATATTTGCTGCAATGGTTTGCTTACCAAATTGTTTATCTAAATCTTCTGAAATACTGAGAGCAAACCTGAAAAGGGAGGCATCCATCAATTCATCATCAGCGGTGAACGGATATGCATTCCAGCAAATCAATCCATCATTAATTGCCGATTCCAACTCTTTTCTTTTATCCGGAGAAGCTTTCTTAAGGTATTCGGAAATTATCCATGAGCCGGTTGTCCAAATATATTTTTGATTTTCCTCTTTTTCCAAAACCCGTGCGGTGTGTATGGCATCAGGAATATAATCATTCATATATTTTTCAATCACTTTGGAAGCAAAATCAGTAAAACCAATATCTAAATGTGTTTTGAAAACTACATGAACCGTATCGGTTTGTGCTATTCCAGGCAAAGTGATCAAACTAAAAAATAGTGTTGCAATAAATTTCATCTCAACAATTTTTCTCAGCTCAATTAATTTCAATCTTTGACCGTAAACCTTCCTTCGAGCCGTATATCATCGGATGAACTGCCTACCATCACTTCAAAAATGCCAGGCTCAACAACAAATTCCATCACTCTGTTGTATAATGCCAGGCTTTCATGATCCAGGACAAATTCAACCGTTTTCATTTCACCGGGTTTCAACATCACTTTTGAAAAGCCCTTTAGCTCTTTAATGGGAGATGTTACCGTTGCCAAACAATCTCTGACATACAATTGGACCACTTCGCTTCCGCTTCTTTCTCCGGTGTTGGTGACATCTGCACTTACTTTAACCTCCCCGTACGGACCTGTCTCTTGTGGCGTAATCCTTAGATTATCATATTCATAGTTGGTATAGCTTAGTCCAAAACCGAATTCCCAGAGGGGAGATGCGGGCATATCCACATATGTTTTTGCTGACTGAATGGCTTCCTGCCGGGAAGGCATGTGATTATAATAGACAGGAAGCTGCCCGACATGGCGGGGAATTGTTATGGGTAACTTACCACTGGGATTATAATCCCCAAAAAGAATCCCGGCTACGGCCTCTCCTCCTCTTTCTCCTGGCAGCCATGCTTCTACTATCGCAGGTATATGTTCTGCAGCCCAGGGTATTGAGAGAGGCCTGCCATTTATTAACACTAAAATGGTGGGTGTACCAGTTTCATAAACTGCTTTCAGTAAATCTTCCTGAATCCCGGTCAGATCAAGGCTGGCTACATCACGTCTCTCACCATTCGTCCCTTCATGGTTGGGTGCGCGCCTCTCATTTTCACCAAGGACCACTATAGCTATATCAGCTTTAGCTGCAGCTTTTGCGGCTTTGGATATTTCATTCAGCTCATCTCCAATAACTTTACATCCCTTTACATATTCTACTGTCGAATTGGGAGAAACCGTTGCTTTAATACCTTCCAGTACTGTGGAGATATCCTGAAGAATCGTATTAGAGATATAATCTCCAAGTTGGTTCCGTTCATTGTCTGCATTGGGCCCGATGACAGCAATTTTTTTAATGCTTTTCCGGAGTGGCAAAATGCTGTTTTCATTCTTGAGCAGGACGATCCCTTCCTGGGCTGCATCTAATGCAACGTCCTGATTTTCTTTTGTATGGGATGCACTTTGAGCGTATACAGGATCAACATATGGATTTTCAAATAATCCAAGCCTGAATTTAAGTTCTAAAATTCTTGTTACGGCTCTGTCAATTAAATCCATTGAAACTTTACCTTCTTTTACGTTCTCAGCCATATCATTGAGAAACGCACTTTCAAAAGATATTCCAACATCGAGCCCTGCTTTAAGTGCAAGTTCTCCTGCCTGTTTCTGATCAGAGGCTACGTTTTCTGATAAAAGTGTGCTTATCCCTGATCCTTCACTGAGCACCAGGCCATCAAACCCCAGTTCGCCCCTGAGTATTTCGGTTAATAGGAATTCAGAAGCATGTGTCGGGATACCATCTATGGCCGGGTAGGTAGCCATTACCCCCAGGGCACCACCTTTTTTGATACCGGCAACCCATGGAGGCAGAAACACTTCCCTAAGCTGCCTTTCCGATATTTCCATTGCTCCACGTTCTATTCCGCCAACAGGTTCACTTTGCCCTGGGTAGTGACAGAGGCCGGCTATTGCTTTATCACTGGCAGAAATATCCTCTCCCTGAATTGCTTCTACAATTACTTCTGCCAAACGGGAACATAAATATGGATCTTCGCTGTACCCTTCTTCATTCCTGCCCATTCTGGGATCTCTGTTAGGTTCAATGACAAGGGTATACAGCTGATGGATACCAACCGACCTTGCTTCTTTCGCAACAATGGTATAAATATTCCTCACCAGATCCATATTCCATGTACTTCCGATGGAGGGACCTTCAGGGAAGATTGTGCCACCTGAACACATCAACCCATGTGTCCCTTCTTCTGTTTGGAGAAGAGGGATTCCCAGGCGTGTCTGCATCATAGCCAGCTCCTGGAGTTCGTTAAAAAAGTTGGCCTGCTGCCCGGGCCCTTCTGGTAAAATATTATCTGCGAGTGTAAAAAATCCTCCTATGGGCCCAATCCCCTCCATAAAATCCCCCGAAGCAAGTTTTTTGCAGCCTGCAGACTTTTCCTCTATATCCTCCCCAAGAAATGAGCCATAAACACAGGGCATATTCATTTGTCCTATTTTTTCCTCCAGGGTCATTCTGGAAAGCAGATCCTTAACTCTTTTTTCAATTGTGAAGGTTGGATTTTTATAAATGGGAGCAGTGGCAAAAGGGAGTTCTCCCCTTTCTGTTTTTATATAGGATGCAACCGTATGAATTTGATCAATCCAAATGCCATTGGATGCATCAGTAGCATACATGCATAATGAATCAATAGTAGACAATAATGAGGTCTGTCTGCCCTCCAGATTCATCTCATGTCCAACAAAAACCAACCATTGGCCTTTGCTTTTTGCAGATTCAATGATCTTCTTCACATCACTGAAAGATTTACCATCCAATTCTATTCCCGCAAGCTGGGCCATATCAAAAAAGGCCGGGTCATTGGGCGCTTCGTCCATCCATCCTCTTCCTGTTTCGAAAAGGGCGGATACTACAGGAACATAGCTTTTAACATTCACCCCCCTGCCAACATACTTTTGCCCGCACGGGTATGCAAAAGAAACCGGTTCAATCCCCAGGGCCTCTTTGATAAAATCATTGGCAGTTCTCAGTTCTTTTTCCATCATGGGCAGGGAAAAATCTTCCAGGGCATTGTTTTTCGAAAAATGGAAGTTCCCCGTACATGGGTGAACCATTGAATGGTTGCCAATTTCGTGTCCATTGTCAATGGCAACTTTCCATTCATTGATTCGCTCCAGTAAACTGTTTGGTGAAACATAAAATGTTCCTTTCACATCATATTTATCGAGCAGGGGAATTCCTTTATCAATTTGTGAAAGCCGTGCATCATCAAAAGTGAGACTGATTGCCATTTTCTTACCCTCCGGCCACTTGAAAAAATCCGCTGTTTGTTGTGCGGACAGTATATTGCCAAATAAGATGATGGCATGAATTACAAAAAACCTGGCGAATGCTGTTGTACTGTTTTCAAATTTTTCCATCTTTCAATTTTCTATAGTATCTTTTCATTTTCGGCATCCCATTCAACTACTCTTTTTTCAAGATAAGCCAGGTTTGACATATAGAATGTCGTGGTCTCTTCAAATCCTCTTTCAGCATTGCAACTTGGCTGAATTCCGTTTCGAATGCAATGCAACCACTCTTTTGCATGTAAATATGTACCGTCAATTGGTTTACCATCATAATAGGTATAGCCAAACCCCCGATCGTGATAATACTTTTCCGTTGCAGAAGTTACCGCATCAATGGCATTCGATTTAGGATTGTAGGTGAATAAAGGGGCATCTGGTTTGAGACCGTATTCCTTATATTTTTCCGATGCAGCATCGGGGAATACAACAACCCCGACGTCAACTTCCATGGATGCATCTTTCCCAAGAAAGGTTATATTTCTCTTCCTGCTGCATAATAAGGAACAATCATAAGTGAGCGATAATCCTCTGTCCGGGTATTCAAAAACAACGTTAAGTACATCAGGGATATCGCGAGGATCTTTAAAAAAGTAATTTCCTCCTGCGGCAAATACTCGTTTTGGAATACCTAATTTGAAGATCTGGTTTACACAATCATAGGAATGGGTAAACTGGTTACCTGCAGGGCCTGTACCGAATTCAAACCATTTTTGCCAGTTAAAATACCTGTCCAGGTCAAGTTCACGCCATGGTTTTCCACCCAGAAACTCCTGCCAATTCAGGTTGGAGGCATTTGCATGTTCCGGAATTTCTCTGTTCCACGCTCCATTATCACTGTTCAGGTTTGAATAGGTTTCTATCGATGATACCGTCCCGAGAATCCCTTTATCAATAATTTCTTCGGCCATAATATAACTGGCCTGCTGCCTGTTTTGATGACCGACCTGTAAAATTACCCCTGTCTCCCTGATCACATCTCTTAATGCTTTGGCTTCCTCAGCAGTCTGGCACATCGGCTTTTCGAGATATACATGTTTCCCTGCAAGTGCCGCATCAATTGCCATTTTAGAATGCCAATGGTCGGGAGTCATGATGACAATGGCATCAAGGTTATCATCGGCCAGCATTTCTCTGTAGGTAGGATAAATTTCAGGCCTTTCCGATTGCTTTGCCCCTCCCGAACGAAAAGGGCTTGATGCAATTTCTGCTGCTTCTTCAGCACGGGGTGCATAAGTATCGCAGACTCCTGTTATGATTACATTAAAATCATCCTGATTTAGGATACTCCTGAGCCTTGAATTTGGAATCCCATTTTCGATTTTCTCTTCTGCCCACTCTTTTTCAGCATATCCCAGGGCCCTTAATACCTGGGGACCACGAAATCCATTTCCTACAATGCCGAGACGTAATCTTTCTCCTTTGGAGGAATATCTGGTTGCCGGTATCTGAATTGAAGAATCTGCTATATCCAGATTTAATCTGCTTAAATCAGTTTTATTCAGATCATTTTCGAATTTCACATGGACCCTGTTGGCAAAAAAGCCTAGCACAGGTAGTGTTGCCAAAGCCTTCAAAATGTCCCTTCGGGTTATTTTACTTGATTTCCTGCCTTCCATAGAATTCTTGTCTGAAAAAATGAAGGTCTCGTACCAGATGCTTATATATTTTTTTTGGTGGCATGGATGGATTTGTATTACCCATCTCAGAACCGCCCAGGTCATATTCACAATGTATCGTTATTGGTACGGAGTATAGTATTGGTCCAAGTTCCCTGAAGTATTTTTTAAAATCTACCATGCCTTCTCCCAATGGGACATATTTTGGTTGCCATCTTTTCTCTCCCTTTTCCCATACAAAATCTTTTATAGCCAGACTATTGATCCAGGGGGCAATTTGTTTAAAAGCTATTGCCCAGGTATAGCCCCCCTCTGCAGTTGCATGCATAATATCGTATTGTATCCCAATGTATTCAGGATCAATATCTTTTAGCATAAAATGTAAATCCCAAACAGCACCGCCTACCATTCCCCAGGGGCCGGAATGATTCTGGTAACCACCCTGGATATCATATTTTCGATTTAATATCTCAAGCTTTTTCAGCTTTTGTTTATAATTATCAAGATTTTCAAAAACAGATAATTTATCATCGTAATAATACTTCCCCATCCGATAATATTTTATACCCTGGTCAGCTGCGGTTCCTAAAATATCTTCGGTCAGATGATGGTCAGCATCGTTGATTTCCGTAACAATCATGGGAACATCAATACCTGCTTTGCGCATTGATTTAACTGCCTTTGGCAAATCAATTTTTACATTCTCCGGAAGTACATGTCTTCCTTTGGCTACAATTAATTCTGCCCCATCGAATCCTAAATCTGCAATAACTTCACCCAAATCATCATAACTTAAAAACTGCAAACACAAAGAGAAAATAGACAAAGGATGAGTATTGCAATAATCCATTTTTAATTCTTTATAATAAAAGTAACCTGGCACTACCAGGTTACTTTTAACCCAAACTAACTATATAACCAAACCTATATTATATCCTCTTATATTACGATTGATTCCTTATTTACCCTTATATGGATTTCATTATTTTTACGGAACCAGAAAGCCGGAAAGCTTTTCTCTCAATGTTTTAATGGCTCTCGATATTTGTGTTTCTACTGTTTTAACAGAGATGTTCAGTTCTTCAGCAATCTGGCTGTACTTCAGACCATCATATCTGCTTAGTTCGAATATCGCTTTGCATTTATCAGGCAGACTTTCGATAGCTTCCCGAATGGCATTCTCCAACTCTTCAGTAACCAATCCGTCCAAAGGATCATCAATTGTTTTGCTCAATATATTACCGGATTCCTGGAATTCCTTCATCCGCATTTTTTCAAATTCATTTTCAATTTTCAGATGCTTCAAATAATCTAAGCACTTATTGCGAACAGCGGCATATAAATAGGTTTTTAATGAAATGTCCACAGACAGGGAGTCCCTTTTCTCCCAGATGCGAACGAAAACAAATTGAACAATCTCTCTTGAAGTATCCTGATCAAAAACGAACCTTTGGGCGTAATAACACAAGGACTTATACTGTTCATTATAAAGCATTTCGAATGCTTTAATATCTCCTTTCCTCAGCCTGCTCTGTACGTAGCCCCGTGAAGAGTTCATTTAAATAGTTAATTTTTGGAAGGTATTTTTTATTCCCGACATCTCCAAAATAATTGACCTCAGCTCACCCCAGCTCAGGACCGCAAATCAGGTACTGGTATTCAATGAAACCGGGGTGTGGATTGTTGTAAAGATACATCCTGTCGAAGGATCGCTGTGAAGTAAAACCATACCCTTCAAGCCACCGGATCATACCTGTCCGGGTTGCATGGATATCTACAACCACCGATTTTCCTGCAATGGTGTTGATGGCAGCGCGGATCAGCGATTTTGCAACCTTTTCAGATGATCCGTAAACCGGACCGATCTGGGTGAATTTCACCCCCCTTCGTCCAAGGCAAAAGCCAACCACCTGGTTGTTTTCCCTGATGAGCCAGGCTAATTCGGGCTGGTTTTTATACAGATGATGAATCAGCTGGGTCCGGTCGGCCCCAAATACTCTCCTGTCAAATTCGCCTAAATCAGGCAGATCCCCGGGCATTACCTGAACAGCTTCAGGAGATCCTGGGCCCGGTGAGATTTTTGAAACAGAAGGATGAGTCATCCTGTGCAGGGTATATTCATCCTGGAACCCCAGCTTCAGATAGACCGGCCTTCCTGCAGGTGTTGCATCCAGTTTGACGGATTCACACAGAGCCAGTTTGCGAATGGTTTCACTGAGCAAAAGTTTGCTGATTCCCCGGCCCCTGAAATCTTTGTCAACCAGCATCATGCCAATCCATGCCACCGCGTGGGCATAATTGATGGCGGTAACCGTTCCGATGATCCGGTCATCCTGAACCGCCACAAGGTTGACACTTTCGGGATAATGAATGAGAAATTCCCAGTCTTTTTCGGTCTGGTTCCAACCTTCGGCATCCTTCATCTGCATCAGGCTTTTCATATCGGAAAGCTCCATTTTCCTGAGTTCAACCGGATGATCCGGTCCGGAACTGATATTTTTCAGGAGATCCACCTGTGAAGATTTTCAGTTACAAAGTCATCATCATTCAGACCGGGATATGCCTGGTACACCCGGTCAATCTCCTTTTTCTGCCCCGGGGTCAGCAGCTCGTTCTCGTTCAGGGTCCAGAGACCTTCCAGCAAGCCCTGGCGCCGCAGTACTTCATGAAGGCCTACGATGCATCCCTTAAACTGGTGGGCCGCATCAAAAAACGCGGCATTGCTGTCAGTAATTTGCATTCCCAGGTTTAACTGTTGTTGTGTATTCCCTTCAAGGCTTCCGCTGTGAATGCGCTCCAGCAGCGTAACGGCCGAACGGGTCCATACGGCCCAGTGACCCAGCAGTCCTCCCACAATCCGCTTTTTGATAATCTCGCTACCCGACCTGAATTCGAATTCGGTAAGCAGGTCAACCAGGATATTGTCATCATTTCCGGTGTACAGAGCAATTTCGTCCGAACGTCCCGATTCAATCACACCCCTTACCACGTCCAGGGTCTGGTAGCGGTTAAACGGTGCCATTTTGATGGCGATCACAGATTCAATTTTTGCAAATTCCCTCCAGAAATTCACATCCAGTACCCGCCCGCCCACTGCGGGCTGAAGGTAAAATCCAACGAGGGGAATGATCCCTGCAAGGGTCCTGCAATGGTCCAGGATGGTCTCATTTGAAGCATCCGGGAAAGCGGCAAGGCTCAGCAACCCGGCATGGTAACCGTGCGAGAGTGCCAGCCGGGCTTCCTTTGAGGCCTGGTCTGTTTTTCCGATGATCCCGGCAATCCTGATCACAGGCTTGCCGGTTTGCGCTACAAAGCGATCGAACTCTTCCCTGGCAATTCCTAAAACCGGTTCATAGAGTTTTATCTCCGGATGACGGATTTCAAATTGGGTAGTATGGACCGCAACGGCTACTCCGCCGGCACCTGCATCCAGGTAGTACCTCATGAGTGCCCGCTGCCTTCTCTCATCCAGCTTCCGGTTTTGATCCAGGGCAAGGGGCAGGGCCGGTATCACGACTCCCCGGTGAAGGGATTTCAGGATTTCTTCCGGTAATTCATTCATATTCATTTTCAGATAGATTTTAATATTTGCCGTCTCTTACTTCATAGTGGGTGGGTTTACCCAGGGTTTCCCGTCCCTCACCGATCCAGCCGGCGATCCATTGGATGATCTGCCCGGTGGATACCTTCGGACGGCCAAACAACTGAAAGGCCTGTTCAGCGTTGTTGAGCAGGGCAGTTTTCGCTTCTTCATGAACAAATTCGGGTGTCACATTGAATAATTTTCCAAACTCAAGGGCAACCTCCTGGACGGATAATATCTCCTCCCCTGTGATGTTCAGGATTTTTGCGGGCGTATCACATAATTCCAGTGACCTGAGCACCACATCGTTCACATCACCCTGCCAGATCACATTGAAGTATCCCATGGAGAGGTCAATGGGTTCCCGGTTTTTCACTTTGGTCGCAATATCAACCAATACCCCATAACGCAATTCGACAGCATAGTTCAGGCGGATCAGGCAAACCTTTGTCTGATATTTTTTACTTCCATATTCAAACATCCGCTCCCTTCCCAGGCAGGACTGTGCGTACTCTCCGACCGGTACAGGCGGATCGGTTTCCAGGGATCCGCCTGATTCCACCGCAACCAGTGGATAGACACATCCGGTTGAAAAGGCGACGATTCTGGAATCTTTAAAATGGTCGGCAACCAGCGCCGGCAGATAAGAGTTCACGGCCCAGGTCAGGGATATGTTTTCCTCTGAGCCAAACTTCATCCCTGCCAGGAAAAACACATTCCCTGTTTTTGGAAGGCTTTTAATGAAGGCAGTGTCCAGCAGATCGCCATGAATGGTCTCAATTCCCATATCCCCGATCTGTTTGCGATGCTGATCCGATTCGAACAGTGATACTCCATAGATCTTTTTCTTAACGCCTGCCTGGTCACATGCCCTTTTTGCCATCCTTGCCAGGGTAGGTCCGATTTTACCACCGATTCCAAGGAACATGATGTCGCCTTCAATTTCTGAAAACATTTTGACCGCCGCCTGGGTGGGCAGGGATAGCAGATCTTCCAGCTGGGCTTTGTCGGTTATTTTATCCGGATAATGATTCATTTTAGTTTCTCCTTATTTAAGATTATGTTTTTATAGATAGATACAGATTGAATGATATTCCCGATGAAGCAATATTCATCGGTCTGATGGGCCATACCAGGTTCTCCGGGCCCGAGTATAATGGTGGGTACACCTCCGTAAAAGGGCTGTAATACAGATCCGTCGGTGACATAGGGCAATGATCTTGGCCACGACTCATTCCAGCCTGTCTACCCCGCGAATGTCATTATACCAGCTGTACGAAGGGATCTGACTCCAGGGTGCTGACCGGATTGAGATCCACAAGGGTTTCCAGCGCAATATCATCTCCAAGTTCATTGATAAGCCTTTGCAGAATGGAAGGATGGCTGATCATTGTGGTGGAGCGGATATCGATTGTAAACTCGGCATGGTCGGGCACGGAATTTAAATTCAGTCCACCTTGAATCTTCCCGACATTGATTGTCGGAAGCCCCAGCAGGGGGTCACTGGCTGAATGAAAACGGAATGCTTCGATCCTGGAAACAGATCTTGCCGCTTTATGGATCGGCATTGACTCCCAGTTCGGGCATGGAGGAGTGGGCCGTTTTTCCTTTAGCCACCGCTTTTAAATAGAGGGCTCCCTTTGTTCCGATGGCAGGGATGTTGGCTGTGGGTTCGCCAACAATGATCGCGCCTGCATTCCCCAATCCTTTATAGGTATCGGTAAGTTGACGGACACCCTGGCAACCAAGTTCTTCTCCGGCTGAAAAAATAAGCCTGACGCCTCCTTCCGGTGCAGATGCAGCGGTAGCTTCAATGGCTGCAGCGGTCATGGCAGCCACCCCGCTTTTCATATCGCTGGAACCCCGGCCGAAGATTTTATCTTCGTCGGTAATTCCCCGAAAAAGGATCCCTTTTCCAGGGTTTTTCTCCAAGGGGGACTGTATCCAGGTGACCGGCGAAAGCACCAGAGGCGGAACAGATCCGGAAAGGCCCTTTTCTGCCACAAGATGCAGCCGGTTCCTGTCATACCCCGGCAAGGTTACTGTAAACCCGTGGTCTTTGAGAAGTTTCCCAAGCTTATCAGCTAAAACCGCCTCATTTCCAGGGGGATTTATGGTGTCATGGGAGATCAGTTCCCGCGTCAGTGATATCACGTCGATTTGAGCCAAATCAGAATTTTTAGGTGTTTCGGATAGAGGTTACAATATTTTGGTACATGAAATAGACCATCAGGATAATGACAAGAAAACCTGCCACCGCGATTATATTTTGCAGCAGGTTGTTTATCTCCCCATTACTTTCTTATTGTTCAGCATCAGGAACAGTCCCACGGCAATAAGCGGAACAGCCAGCATGGAGGAGGCCTGTGCCATAATGAGTGCATAAATCACATTTCCCCTGAAGAAAACGGCCACAACCATCCCGATAAGTAAGATGGCCACGATAAATATTTTTGCACTCCGGTCGTTCATGGAACGACCCAGACCCAGCCCGTCTGCCAGCAGTCCCCCTCCAATCACCGAGTTCACCATCATGGAGGAAAACGCCGCGGCACAAAGTCCCACGCTGAAAATTACCTTGGCTGAACCCCCGAACAGGGCTTCCATCTGAAGTGCCATATCGGCCGCCGAGTTAAACAACTATACCCCTGGAATGCAAAGCTGCTGCAGAGGTGATGAGCAAGGTGGCAGTGATCAGGCCCAGCATCAGGATCCCTGCATAGGTATCCTTGAGACTGTTTTTTCAGATTCTCTGGTTTCCAGCCTTTATCCTGGGCTAAATATGATTGATAAAGGGCGGCCGCCAAAGCAAAGGAGGTGGCCATCATGGCAGCGAGAATATTCAGGCTGTCGGGCGAAATCCTGGAGGGAACAAACCCCCGGGCCAGCTGGCTAATTTCCGGCCTCGTGAGAACCAGATTTATAAAAAAAGCAACAATCATGATCATCACCAGGATCTTCATAAGGTTTTCAAGAACCTTATAGAGGTTTTTCGCCCAGAAAATAAGGATGATTCCAAGCGGAGTAAAGATGACGGGCCATATCCTTTCATTAACCCCCGTGATCCCCTCCATGCCAATTCCTATACCAAGGTTATTACCAAACTGGAAGCTTGAGGTGGAGAGAAGGCCAAATCCCGATGATAACGGCAAACCACCGGCCATAATGGTCTGCGATGGTCTGTAATATGGATTTGCTGTTCATTACGCCAAAGCGGGTTCCCATGGAGGTGTAGGTAATCATGAAAACTGCTGACAGGACAATGACCCAAAGGAATGCATACCCATATTCCGATCCGATTCTCGAGGCTACGGTAATACTTTCCGGGGCCCAGCACAACCGACGCGATAATAAAACCGGGACCCAATGATTTGAAAATGTTCTTGATTCTTTGAAGCATCTGTTTTTTATTTTTCAGCTTACCACCACCCCTTAGGCATGTTTTCAATATCGTCATTTTCCCCATGACTCCCTTCTGCCGGGCCATAAAAAACACTGCCGCCATAGGTCAGAGGAATAACATCCCGGGATGATTTACATCGGGTATCGCTTTCTGTCCCCATTTAAATCGGTATCCCTCCAGCCTGTACCATGATTCCCCCGAATCGTCACTCCGGTATGCCGCATTCTGGAAAGTATTTATAAAAATGGTCTCCGGCCTCTCCGGATCCATCCCGGCAGAATTGACCCGTACCCTCTCATCGAAAACATTCCTCCAGCTCTTTCCGCCGTCTTCGGTTTTGATCACCCCGCCATTGGTATCACTGCCGCTGTCGGTCCGGGGCCAGCAGCATAGATACATGATTTCTGGATGTCCGGGGTTAATGAGCAGGTCGTGCGGTCCGTTCACACCCCCGGGTAACTGAAGCCTGTTCCATGTTCCGGCATTGTCATCGCTGTAGTAAATGACTCCATCCACTTTCTCTTCCGCCCGACTGCCCCGTGCACTAAGCAGAACAGCCGGCCATTGGTATTTTGCAGAATCTGCCAGGCAAAGAGATTGTCGCCCAGTCCCTGGTTGG
>CAVVFB010000016.1:0-16247 GCA_963747365.1 uncultured Bacteroidota bacterium
GCTTTACCAGCGGAGTTACAGAATATAAGATGTAATATCCTGGAATCACTCGATCTAAATAGATCTTAAATGTGAAACAAACAAGAAACTCTACGTCACTCCCCGTACTGATTGCCATGGCGACCACACTACTCTTCCATCCCGGATGTGTTAAGGTGAACCAGGCCCCAGGCTGCAGGATAAGCGAACCTGGAATCGGTGAGATGATACCCCATGGTACCCTGGTAAACATTTCAGTTGATGCAGAAGATGCTGACGGCGATGTGTATGGGGTGACCTTCTATATTAATGATTCGAGCATCGGAATATCGAATAGTATTCCTTTCCAGTACCAGTGGAATTCAGTGAATAATGATCCTGGAACCCATACCATCAGAACCACTGCAAAAGATGACAGTGGAGATACATCATCCGACGAAATTACTGTTACGCTTACTGAAGGAGTCCCTGTCGCCGATTTCTCTGTATATCAGACCTCAATATGTCCTGATTCATCTGCTCAATTTTACAGTCGTTCCATCAACAATCCCAAAAACTGGTTATGGGATTTTGGTGATGGAAATAGTTCCACGATTAAAAATCCATCCCATCGGTTCAGGATACCGGGGGAATATACGGTCTCATTAAAGGTGACCAACAGTTATGGTTCAGATATGGTTACCAAAACAGGATATATCATTGTTACAGAACCTGTAACGGATTATGATGGCAATAAATACCAAACCGTGCAGATAGGGGCCCAGTTATGGATGAGAGAAAATCTGAAAACCACACACTATGCCGACGGAACAGTACTGATGGATGGTACGGGAGCGGGTGACCTGTCAGATGATTTCACCTCAAAATACCAATTTGCTTATGGTGACGATGAAAGCAATGTTTCTGCCTATGGGAGATTATATACCTGGGCAGCGGTGATGAATGGTGAATCGGGTGGCGATCCGGGCAGGGTCCAGGGAGTCTGCCCTGATGGCTGGCATGTTCCGGATGATGATGAGTGGCAGGAACTTGAAGTATTCCTTGGATTCACTGAAAGACAGGCAAGCCAAACCGGTTGGAGAGGATCGAACCAGGGACTTGTATTGAGAGAAACCGGGGCCGGCCATTGGTCAGATATCTGGCGTGATTATATTGCCGGCACCAATGAAAGCGGCTTCAGTGCTTTACCGGGTGGAAGCCGCCTGTACAATCAATCATTCGCCAATATTACAGAACACGCCAACTTCTGGAGTGCTACTGAGAGCCTGGCTTCATTTGCCTGGTCTCGTCGTTTGTACTACAATTATTCCATGGTATACCGCTATGACGATTACAAATCAAGAGGTTACTCAGTGAGGTGCGTAAAAGACCAGCCATAATAGCGGATCAAATGAAATTATTAAGATACCCGGTCCTGTCATTTTTTGCTGTCCTGGTGGTTTTAACACAATTCGGTTCAGATTCTTTCTCACAGGATGTGCATCAGTCAGAAACAGAGGTTTCAGATCAATTTGCAAAATTCGCTGAAGTGCATCCGCAGGAAAAAGTATATCTCCATTTTGACAAGCCATTCTATTTCCCCGGAGAAACGATCTGGTATAAAGCCTATCTGGCAGATGCCAACCTTCTTACCCCCTCCTTACTAAGCAGAATCATTTATGCCGAATTGCTGGACCATACAGGTGAGGTGATCAACCGTCAGATCCTTAAAGCCGGGGAAGGTTTTGCAAATGGTGAATTTCAACTACCGCAATCCCTGCCGGATGGTAAATATTACATGAGGGCTTACACCCAATGGATGAGAAATTTTGATCAGGATTATTTCTTCACAAAAGAAATATGGGTATATCATCCACAGGGAGAATATAATTTGGCCGGAGCCGATTCTGCCAAAACGGTGACGGATCTGATTTTCTTTCCTGAAGGGGGCAATCTGGTTGCCGGAATAACAAGTAAAGTGGCTTTCAAAGCTGTCAACAGTTCCGGTGAGGGTATCCATGTGAAGGGCGAGATTACGGACCAGGATGGTCATATGATCATTCCATTTGAGAGTTTTCATCTGGGCATGGGAGCATTTCTTCTAAAACCCGAAAAAGACAAAACCTATTTTGCAAATCTGAGTATCGGGGGTGATGCTTCGAACCGTTTTAAAATCCCCGAAGCATTGGAAGAAGGTTTGGTCCTTACAGCGGATAACTCCTCCGGTGAGGTCATCCTGGTAAATGTCAGGGCCAATGAGACCTTTATAAATGAACACTCAGGAAATGTTTTTATCCTGGTCCAGGCTGCCGGGAAAATATATCATGCCTCCGGGGGAGATTTAAGTCAGGGATCATCATTTGATATGGCTATTCCGAAAAAAAACCTGCCATCGGGTATTGTTCAAATCACACTCTTCAATGGTGAGGGAAATCCTGAATGCGAACGATTGGTTTTTGTTAACAATCACGATGACCTTAGAGTCAGCATCGAAACAAATAAAAAAAGCTATTACCCAAGGGAGGAAGTTCTTTTGAAACTTTCAGTGCGCGATTGTAACGGGAACCCGGTGGAAGGGAATTTTTCATTGGCTGTCACCGATGCAAGTCAGGTTATTCACCCGGAAAAATACAATGATAATATCCTGACCTATCTTCTGCTTGGATCCGAGCTAAAAGGGAACATTGAACAACCGGCATTCTATTTTATGAAAGAGAATCCCGGTTCGGAAACTGCGCTGGATTACCTGATGATGACACAGGGCTGGAGGAGGTTTTTATGGAAAGAGATTCTCGGTGAAACATGGCCCACTCTCAATTATACGGCGGAAAAGGAGGCCATTCATTTCAGCGGGCAGGTAGTAGATCCATCCAATGATACTCCGCTCTCATTAACGATGCTTTCGGTGTTAATGCTAAAGAACAGAAAGTCATTCAGCAGATATACAAACCAGGATGGATTTCTTGATTTTTATATCAATGCGACCCCAGGAAAAGAGTCTCTGTTTTTTGATGCAAAGGATACCCGGGGGCAACATCTCAAGGTGAAAATCATTGTTGAGAAAAATATTCCGGAACCTCATTTTGCGGCTTCGGAGGAATTCTCACTGGTGAGTCCGGAGATCTCTTACTGTCTGAAAAAAAGGAAAGAACAGGCTCAGATTGAGTCCTCTTTTTCTTACGCTGCTGAGCGTAATGCAAGTCCCGGATCAGATTCGGGTTTCAAAAACGCGGGCACGTACACAAATCGCTTTGTGGTGGCGGCAGACTACAGCATCGGACTGGAAGACTTTAATCCTTTTACTACAATGACCGAGGTTTTCAGGGAGGTGGTCCCCTATGTTAGCGTCGTATATAAAAGAGGAGAAAACAAACTGAGGGTATACTCATCAGAGTTAATGAAACAATTTGATCAGGCACCCCTCTTCTTAGTGGACGGACTTCCAACCTTCAACAAAACCTTCGTACTGAATCTGGACCCGGCGAAGGTCGAAACCATTGAGGTAATCAATTCGATCGGAAAGATTCGTCCTTTTGGCTTCCTGGGTGTGAATGGAGTCGTAGCGATCCATACAATTCATGGAGCAACTACACTGGATGATATTGCTGAACATGCGATCATAGAAATTCAGGGGTGTTATGACTCAAGGGAATTTTATGCACCCCGATATTATAATTCCCCGGAAACAGACAGAAGCAAACCTGATTTGAGATCCCTTGTATACTGGAATCCAATGGTCGCTACAGATTCAAATGGTGAGGTCACTCTCTCCTTTTACAATACAGATAACATCACACAATTTGATATCCGGACCGAAGGGATTTCGATCGATGGGACTCCGGGAGTGGCAGAGAAGGTATATCATACAATTCCCCGAAAATACCTGCCATGAAAAGTATAATTCCCATCCTTATCTTCATACTGGCCGGTTTTAGCAATGCGCTTTCCCAGGAGTTACCGGACATTCATATTTCAGGAAATTTTCAGAATAAGCTTCTCACGGAGCTGCTAAAGGATATTGAAGAGGAACATTCCATCACTTTTTTCTACAGGCAGGAATGGCTCTTGGGCATTACAGTCACAAAGAAATTTCAGGATACACCTCTGAAAAATGTATTGAAGGATATCCTTCATGAGAATCAATTATCCCATATCGTATTCAATCCTTATTCCGTATTTATTCTGAACGAGGCCCCCGATCCCATTGAACCTTCCGCAGAACCCATTGCTGTTGCACCTGTTGAGACTACTACCGAGCAACCTGCAAATGAAATCTTTGTTGTTGGCAAATCCCAGAACCTGGCGAGGAGTGGGCTTGCTACCCTTTCAGGCTATATACGGGAAACAGAAACCGGCCTGGGGATTATCGGGAGTACCGTATATGTGGAAGAGTTACAAAAAGGAACAATCAGCAATAAGGCTGGCTATTTCTCTCTCACAATACCCAATGGAGAATATCACATCGCCTTCAGTTATATAGGGCTGAAAAAGGAGACAAAACACATTGTCTTACACGCTTCAGGAACGTTTAATGTTGAACTTTCCGAAGCTCCGTTCCAAATGGAAGAGGTGACCATTACGGGTGAAGCAGCGGATATAAATATTTCAGGCATCCAGATGAGTACCATTAAATTGGACATGAATGTCATGGAAACCATGCCTGCTTTACTAGGTGAGGTTGATGTCATTAAAAGCCTGACGCTGCTCCCTTCTGTAAGCACCGTTGGAGAAGGCGCCTCGGGTTTCAATGTACGTGGGGGAGAAACCGACCAAAACCTGGTATTACTGGATGATGCGCCTATTTTTAACACTTCCCACGCATTTGGATTTTTCTCTGTCTTCCATCCTGATGCTGTGAAAAATGCAACCTTATATTCAGGAGGGATCTCTGCAAAATATGGTGGCAGACTCTCCTCCATACTGGATATCCAGCAAAACGAAGGCAACCTGAAAAAATTCACTGGAAAAGGAGGCGTTGGATTGATATCAAGCCGGCTGGCCATCGAAGGACCGATCGTAAAGGATAAATGCTCGTTTATGATTGCCGGAAGAACCACCTATTCTGACTGGATCTTAAAAGAGGTGCCGGATATAAATGTACAGAACAGTGCCGTTTCCTTTTATGATGCGACCGCCAAAATAAATTACGCATTCAACCATAAGAATAAATTATCCCTGTCCACTTATCTGAGCAATGATAAATTCAGATTAGGCCTTGATACCACTTACAACTGGGGAACAGCAAACGCTGTAATCAAATACAATCATATCTGGGGTGAGAAGCTATTCTCAGATTTTACTGCCATCTACAGTAACTATGATTACAAGGTGGACAATCAGGCAGAAACCAATGCCTTCCAGTTGCAATACGGGATTGTGTATAAAAGCCTGAAAACAGATTTCACCTACTTTTCACAAAAACAACAGTTGGATTTCGGGGCAAGCATCATCTGGTATGGGATTCAGCCAGGAACACTGATACCTGCCTCTGAAGGTTCTGCCATCAATCCTGTTTATATAGAGGAGGAGCAGTCGCGCGAGATGGCCGCCTATATCAATGATGAGTATAAAATCAATACGCGAATCACCATCATGTTTGGATTGAGATATTCCTTATTCCATGACCTGGGCCCTGCCGATGTTTATTTGTATCAGGATGAAATACCAAAGGACAAGGAGACCATTGTTGACACCTTGCATTACAGCAAGGGGGAGCTCATCAAATCATACGGCGGATTCGAACCCAGGGTATCTGTAAAACTGAATTTAGGACCAAGCAGTTCTTTGAAGATCAGTTACAACAGGATGAGGCAATATATTTCCATGATCTCCAACACGGCAGCCATTACGCCCATAGATATCTGGAAAACCAGCAATACTCATATCAGGCCACAAACAGGTGACCAGCTGATTGTCGGTTATTTCAAAAATTTCGCCGGAAATTCCTTTGAGGCTTCAGCAGAAGCCTATTATAAGAAAATTAACAATCTCCTGGAATATAAGGATGGAGCCAGTTTGTTACTGAACGAGACCCTTGAAGCTGACCTGCTTGAAGGAAAAGGAAGGGCCTATGGCATAGAATTGCTTGGGAAAAAGAAAACAGGCAGACTCACAGGGTGGGCAAGTTATGTCTATTCAAGAAGCGAAAGGCAGGTGGACGGGGCCTTCCCTGAAGAAACGATAAACAATGGCAGGTACTATCCTTCTAACTACGATAAACCTCACAGCATAAAGTTTGTGGGTAATTACAGTATTACCCAGAGATGGAGTTTCTCGGCCAACTTTATCTATGGTACAGGCAGGCCTTTTACGGCGCCTTATTCAAAATACAGGATCCAAAACGGGTACATAGATAACATTACCGTTGCCAATTTCTCCCAAAGAAACCAGTTCAGAATCCAGGATTATCACCGGCTCGATATCTCGGTAACAATTGGAGAGGGACACAGGAAATACCGGAAATGGAAAGGAAGCTGGACATTTTCGATTTACAATGTTTACGGCAGGAAAAACGCCTATTCCGTGTTTTTCAGAGATGTCTACGGAGTTCCTCCCATGCCCTACAGGCTTTCGGTTCTTGGAGTTCCTTTCCCCTCACTTACCTACAATTTTACATTCTGACCATGTACACCGGCTGACCATGAACCCAAAATATCTCATACCGATCCTGGTTTTCATATGCATTGCCCGCTCGTGCATAGATCCTGTTGATTTCAGCAATGCGGGAGATGAAAAAAGCCTGGTTGTTGACGGAATGATCACAAGTGAGCCGGGACCCTATACCGTATATCTTTCCAGATCATCGGACTATAATTCATACTACGCCCAAACTGAATGGGTTGGAAATGCCATTGTCACCATATCAGACGATATGGGAAATCTGGAGGTGCTCAATGAAACCCATCTCCAGGGCATCTATAAAACAGATCCCGATGGTATCCGGGGTGTTCCAGGAAGGCATTATATGGTTGAAATTGAAACCCCCGATGGAAACCATTATGAGTCTGCCCCTGAATGGTTGAGTCCCGTTCCGGAAATTGACACCATCTACTACGAACGCCAGGTTCAACAGGAATTGGACGATCGGAACATGGTTCAAAATGTTGAAGGTTTTCAGATTTATGTGGATACAAGCGATCCTGAAACTGACAAAAACTATTACATGTGGAGCTGGACCGGCACGCATGAGGTCCACACCCAACCCTGGCTTTTTTACGATATTAAGAAGATGAAACCTGCCCCCAAAGATTGTTGTGCTACATGCTGGTTGTCCGAATTTAACAGTACTGTTTCCGTATTTGATGATACAGATTTAGGCGGAACACAGATCAGGAAAAAGCCGGTTGTATTTGTGAGATTGTTTTTAAACAACGGGGCAAGGCATTTTCAGGGGAAATATAATATTGAAGTAAAACAATTATCAGCCACCAAAGAGGCTTACAAATATTGGTCCTCCATTGAGAGACAAATCAATAGTACAGGCTCCATATTTGAACCTCCTCCGGTGGCAATTAAAGGAAATATAACAAACTGTGACGATCCTGAGGATATAGTTTTTGGCTACTTCGGAGCTTCATCGATTACCACAAAAAATATTTTTATTCAGGCTTCGGAGAACCCGGATCCTATCGGGGATGACCTCGACTGGCCGGATGATTGCCGTACATTGGAAAACAGTTCAGCCATCAAACCTGCGTTTTGGTAAATTCCATGACCCTGCAAAGCACGTTACTCTATTTCCAGTTCTCCCAGGGAATACCAGCCATCCGGGGTCCTGCCCTCAATGGCAAGACTGATGCGGGTTTTCGATAACATTGGGTCAAGGATTCCAATCTGCAGCTCATAGGTTCCGGGATTGATCTCCCGGGGAATAAATACCGCGTCTTCATAGATTACATCCCCGGGGAGCCATTGCCTGACATCCGCTTCAGTTGGAAGAACAAACTGCTGATCGCCATTGACGAGCCTGATCGCCACCCTGTAATTTCCATAACAGGGAGCCACTCCTTTATTCTCCCACCAGGTTTGAAAGGGAAATTTTCCATTGATCCTTGCTATAGCGGGATAGCTGAATTTCCTCAACACGAACCTGTACCCCATTTTTTTAAGCCACCCGTTGATAATTGGCTCCCACTCTTCCGGGACCTGGGACGACTTGGCATTGAAGGATGAGATATGCCATTTCAGACTCTGATCGATGATATATTGCACCTCTGCCGCGCCATACCCCTGGTCATCTTTCCAATTCTGGAATGTCCCGCAAATCTCAAAGCTCACGTGTCCCTTCTTCCATGCATCGGTCATGTTAAACCCTGCAATGGTTTGGGGATAATAATCATACATATGGGTCCATCCGTTCTGCTCAGCTGCCCAGAATCCAAGATCTCCAAGGCAGTCCTGCCTCCAGCCCACCGTTGCCTTTGAGGTGATGTATTCATTGGCCCCGGCTCCTGCCAGTAAAACGATCAGCGGTGTTTTCTGAAATGATTCAATATAGGGATCTACCAGGTTATGCATGGTTTCATCGGTCAGCAACTCCGTTCCGCCACCCTCCCCGGCCCAGCCCACAAAAGAGAGATCCACGCATTCAAGATCCGGATGTCCGTCATAACGTCTCCCCAGCTCCCTGATCATCCTGCCAAAATGCTCGGCATAAAGCGGATTTTCAGGATCTACCGGCCATTTCACATGATCAAATGTTCTTTTTTCACCCACCAGTTCACGGTACCATGCCGGTACATCATCGATGGGTCTCCCCTTGTAGGGGGAGATACGCAACATCAGGGTTTGTCCGTGCTCCCGGGCGAGATCCAGCAATTCATCCAGGTAATCCCACTGGTAATCCCCCTGCCTGGGTTCAATCACTTTCCAGAGTACTCTGAAATAGGCCAGCGATGTGGCAGGATGACGGATGTTTTCCTGGTCGTTCTCATTGTTCCGGTATCGTTCCAGATCAGCCTCCCTGAGCACATCCTGGTTGGCCTGGTGGTTATCGCCATTGAACATCTGGAAGGTGGTGAATCCGATTCCGGGGTTGACAAGGAGCTCATCTGTTTCAACCGGTCTGATGGTAATGATCCCGTCGGGGATCTGTGCCGGCGATTGTAAAAAAATGAAAGTACAAATCAGCAGGCTGAAGAGAAGGCATACTGCTTTGCGGGAACGGGTTGAGTTCATGGGATAAATTTATATATTTGTTGGATACGAATTATAAAAATAATGATATGAAAGCTTTTTTAACCACATTAGCCCTTGTTTTTTTTGTCTTTTCTTGCGAAAGCCGGCAGTATTTTGTTACGGAAGTTGAAAATCCGGTATACCGGGCCAACCAGGTTTTTCAATCCCCGGAAGATCTGACCAACCCTGGATTCAGCCATATCATTGAAAAATACCAGCCTGACACAATTTTTCATGGAGAGACTGATGAATTTAAAAGAATATTGCTGCTGCGCCATTGGATCAAATCTGTGATCATGATCAACGATACCGGGGATCCCTATCCCGGGGGAGGATTTACAGAAGGGATCCTGGATGCTGCATTGAATGGTCAGGGATTCCATTGTGGTCATTTCATGACGGTACAGAATGGCATTATGAATGCCTACGGATATGTAACCAGGTGCCTTGGAGCCGGACCAGGCTTACTGGGCGTAGAGGGACCGGATGGTCACCATGGTATCAATGAAATCTGGTCGAACCAGTTCAATAAGTGGGTGTTGTCTGATGCCAAATACGACCATCATTTTGAGAAGAACGGGATTCCGCTTTCAGCACTTGAAGTCCGGGACGAGTACCTGAAAAACAAAGCCGCGGAGGTTACACTCGCTCATGGCCCTGATCGGAAACCCATCGATTTTAACGAAGAGGTGCAAAGATCAAAAGAGCAATTTGCAAGAACCTATACATGGATCACCTGGCAGGAAAACGGCAACTATTTCAGTTCCTGGCCGAACCCCGGCGGATTGACTGTCATGTATGAAGATGATTTCTACAGGAATAATACCTGGGTCAGGGATGGAAAGCCGTGCTGGATCTATGAGAATATGGAAGCTATCTTACTGGTTCAGAACCGGGAGATGATCGAATGGACACCCAACACCATTGTATCGGAGGTTATTCTGGACGGAAGCACCGCGGCTATCAAACTAACATCCGACACACCCAACCTGAAGGAGTACCAGGTGAAAGCATCCCCTTCGGGCGACTGGGTAAAAACAGATGAGGCATTCAGCCTGGATCTGAAAGAAAAAAAATATGAGCTGACCTTCCGTACCGTCAACCTTGCAGGTGTGAACGGTCCCGAACATCAGGTCATCATTGACAGCAAATAGATGAAAAAGACAAGAATTCTCTCCAAAGCAGCGCTGTTTCTCCTGCCCTTGACTTTTCTGCTGATCACTTCCGGAGTCTGCCCGGGACAGGAGGTATCCGAGGCTGCCTACGCGGTAAAAGAAGAGCTGGATGTAAAAGTGACCATGCGCGACGGGGTCAGACTTTCGACCAACATCTACCGGCCGGATGCTTCAGGAAAGTTTCCCGTTTTATTGATGAGGACCCCCTATGGGAACGGAAGAGAGGGAAACCGTGACGGGCATTTCTTTGCACAACGGGGGTATGCAGTAGTGATCCAGGATACCCGGGGGATTGCAGAGTCCGAAGGGGTGTTTGATGCTTTTCAGGCAGAGGCTGCAGATGGATATGACACGCAGCAGTGGGCCGGGGAACAGGCCTGGAGTAATGGTAAAATAGGCACCTTTGGAGGTTCCTATGTGGGATTTACCCAATGGATCCCCGCGCCTCTTCAAAGCCCCTGCCTGGTCACCATGCTTCCGGTTGTAACCTTCTCGGACTTTCATGATGTGGTTTACCAGAACGGCGCATTCAGGCTTGATTTGTTCACTCCCTGGAGTATTGAAATGACAAATCCCTATACGGTCAGTACAGAGTATATCTCGGACCGGATAGACAGTATCCTGATGACCCTGCCGCTGATTGAGCAGGACCGGGCCATGGGCTGGAGAATTTCGTTCCTGAGGGACTGGCTGTCACACCAGGAACATGACACCTATTGGGACCGCACCAGCGTGGGAGATAATTATTCGAAAATAAAGGCTTCGGTGTATAACATCGGGGGCTGGTATGACATCCTGCTGGAAGGCACAATTAAGAATTATCTGAAAATGACAGCCCCTGAAATCGATCCTGAGATCCGAAAAAAGCAGAAGCTCCTGATCGGACCCTGGGTCCATAGTATAGGGAATCGCGAGGTGGGGGAACTGGATTTTGGAGAGGCTGCAGTTTTTCAGGGTACTTCATTCAGCCTGCGGTGGTTTGACAGCCAGCTGAAGGGAATGGACAACGGAGTGATGGAGGAGCCGCCTGTAAAGATTTTTGTAATGGGTATAAACGAGTGGCGGTTTGAAAATGAATGGCCCCTTCCGGGTACGGACTACCAGGATTTCTATTTCCACAGCACGGGATCTGCCAATACACTATCAGGCGATGGCAGCCTGGATACAAGGCAAGCCCAAAAATGAAACGCCGGATCAGTTTATCTACAATCCCATGGACCCTGTTCCCACCATCGGTACCATGGGGCCCTATGACCAGCGTCCGGTGGAAGAGCGATCAGATGTCCTTGTCTACACCACATCGCCCCTGAAAAAAAAGCTGGAGGTAACGGGTCCTGTGAAAGCTGTGGTTTATGCCTCCAGCTCGGCCGTGAATACAGATTTTACGGCCAGGCTGGTGGATGTCTATCCGGATGGAAGCGCCATCCGCATTTGTGAGGGGATCATCCGGGCCGATCACCGCAATGCCGGGGCACCTCCCTCGCCCATTGTTCCGGGTGAGATTTATGAATACACCATCGATTTGTGGGCCACCTCCAATGTGTTTTTGGAAGACCACCGGATAAGGGTGGAGATCTCGAGCAGCAACTTTCCAAGATTTGACAGAAATCTCAATACAGGCAACTATTTTGCAACCGATACCACGATGATCCATGCGCAACAGGTTATTTACCACGATCCTGCGTATCCTTCACGCATCATACTTCCGGTCATTCACAAATAAACACAGGTTTAAAATTCAATCCCATGAAAAACATCCTCATCCTGCTCGCCCTGTTCCTGTTTTCAACATCCCTCTTCTCTCAAAATGAGCCGCTTCAGATTGTGGTCATCGGCGCACATCCCGATGATGCAGATGTAACCACGGGCGGGACGGCCATACAATTTGCCAGACTCGGTCACAACGTGTTGTTCGTATCGGTCACCAATGGTGATGCAGGCCACTTTTCCAACGGGGGCGGTGCACTTGCAAAAATCCGCAGAAGTGAAGCAGAGGAGGCGGGGAAAAGATTCGGGGTAACCTACCTGGTGCTGGATAACCATGACGGTGAGCTGACTCCCGATTTGAATATCCGTTTGGATCTGATCCGGTTGATCAGGGAATGGAACGCGGATGTGGTCATCGGACCCAGGCCCTATGATTATCACCCCGACCACCGGAATACCGCGATCCTGATCCAGGATGCAGCTTTTATGGTCATTGTTCCCAACATTGCACCTGACACCCCGCCCCTGAAAAAAAATCCGGTTTTTCTTTTCAACCAGGACCGGTTCCGGAAACCAAATCCCTTCACTCCGGATATTTCAGTTGACATTTCGGATGTTTACAAACAGAAGACCTACGCTGTTGCAGCCCATGAATCGCAATTCTTTGAGTGGTTGCCCTGGCTCGCCGGTAACCTGGAGCAGGTTCCAAAGGAGGAGGAGGAACGTCTGGAATGGCTTGGTGCACAACGAAAAAGGGAGATCACGCCCGAAATCCGCAAATCCCTTGCAAAATGGTATGGTGAAGAGAGAAGTACGAGGGTCACCGATGCCGAATCATTTGAGATTTGCGAATATGGCCGGATACCCGGGACTGAGGAGATCCGCCGGCTCTTTCCCATGCTGGGGAACTAAATTTATTTTACAGACTCGTTTATGAAAAGGTCGAGTCGTGGTGCATCCCAGTTATAAGGTTTTGAGAGGATATCAAAATCCCCATCCCCTTCAAAGTCGAATATTTTTCCTTCATGACAGCCTATGTCTCCATGCACCACATGATGAACAAAATTCCCTTTGCCGTCGCCAAGCAGTATTCTGATGGAGCCCGGATTATCCGGATTCAGCTTCATTTCTGCAGAAAATATATCGAGATGGCCATCGCCGTTAAAATCAATGATGTCAATTGTATGCCCGTCATACAATGTGTCAATCAGTATTTTAGGAATCCAGGTTCCCGATCCGGTCCCTGGTTTGTGCGTTCATTTTCCCGCTCCACTCATATAAATAAAGGGGCCCAAGCCCGTCCCCTATTGTCAGCAGGATCTCCGGACGCCCGCCTTCTATCAGTTGCCCGGCGGCACTCCTTGTGAATGTATAGGAGGCATCCACCAGGTTTTCCCTGAATTTTCCATCCCCCAGGTACTTAAACCACCTGCCACCGGCAACAATGTCCTTCAGACCATCTCCATCAATATCTGCACCTGGCAAGACCTTCATGTTCATTTCTCCCCCTCCATGCAGGGTAGGCGGCAATCCCCCCCCGGGGCTCCATTTCACTGTCAGAATCATAGGTATAGACGGGTGTCCGCACCCATTCCCCGGCCTTTTTAGGATGGGCAGGTATCTCTGCCATAAACAGCGTATTTGCTCCCTGGTTCCAGAAGACAAGTTCGGGAACACCGTCATTGTCAAAATCACCGGTCATCATGTCGTGATGTTTATTCGCACCTGAATTTTTAACCGGATACCTTTCCCATGATTTCCCGGGATCATACTCCGGATATGGATTTTCCCACCACCATACTTCATTACTTCTCGATTCGCCCCCGAAAATGATATCCTGATCGCCGTCCCCGTCAATATCCAGAACGGCACTCCCTGCTTCAATCCGGATGGGAGAATTATCGATCACACAGGTCTCCCATCTTTCTCCGTCATACCTGTACCAGATCACCGAGGGGGTCACACTGCGGTCGGTAATGATAAAATCCTGAAATCCGTTTTTATCAAGATCCGCGACCAGGCAGGAAGTTTGCTCCTTTCCACCGTTTGCCGGCGGCAAATCGCCATTCGTTGTGGAAAGATGCCTCCAGTTGATTCTGGATGTAAGGGCATCGTTCCGCCATACATGAAGAAATTTATACTCATCCCAGGCAATGCTCACGATATCCAGGTCGCCATCCGAATCAAGATCGGCCAGATGGGTGCCGAGATGACTTTCGTGTCCCCGGTCGGCCAGGTGCATCCTGAAACCTCCGCTCCCATCGTTTTGAAAGATCAGAAGTCTGAACTCCTTCCCTTTATGTTCGCAGGTTACAAGATCGGTATCACCGTCACCGTCCATATCGCCGGCATCAAGATTATTGATGGAATAGCCAGTAAACAGGATCTCTCTGCTCCATGGGTCCTCCATCCGGTTGCCGGGATTAGTGAAAATTAAAAGATTGGCAAGCGGCTCAAGACCAGGCCACATCTCCTCCGATACAGCTATATCAGGCTTACCGTCGCCATTAAAGTCGGCAATCTCAATCCTGTCGGTGGCGTTGATGGAGCTCCCCACATGATGTTTTACCCATTCGGTGTCAATGGAACCGGGATTCTCGCACCAGTATAATTGTCGCGGTACATCCTGATCTTCCTCATGCATATCCCCGGCAGCTAAATCAAGATCTCCATCGCCGTCGATATCCCCCACACCCACTCCCTCGGAGGAGCCGGTTTTAACAATCAGGTTAAATTTCCACCTATTCTGAAGATGCGGATTGACGGGCACGGTTGCAGCCCAGATCCCTCCTCCGGCAGAGAGGATGATTTCGCCCCTTCCCCCTGGGACAAGCTGTGCATAGCGACCGCCCTGACCGTTCACATGGTCTGTTTCGGGAATCTCCCCGATCTTCCGGCAGCTCCATGAAGTTCCCTGCAGGTTATCCGCCTCAAACCAGAGAACATCTGGGAGTGCTTCTGCAATCACATCGGTGTGATCATCCCCGTCGACATCCACAAACAAATATCCGTCTGCATTCATTCCCAGATCACTGCGGCTCCATTCCCCTTCCATCTCCCCCCCCGGATTCAGGTAGAAGTAGCGGCCTGCCACGATATCCTTATAGCCATCCCTGTTGATGTCTTTCAGGTCGAGCCCAAAATACCTCAGCCAGTCGGGTTCGGCCCAGTCACCCCATTTCTGACGGGCACTGTCGGCCTGAATGTAATGCCAACGGTCCAACGGCAGCAGTTGGGATTGCGGTTGGGATTGCGGTTTTGGTTGGGGTTTGGTTGGGGTTGCGACCATAACTCAGATGAAAGGGTTGTGATCAACCCAATCAATAATATTGATTTTACAATGAATTGTTTTTTCATGGATGGTGGTTTGGCAATGGTCCGATATACCGGGTTGACAGAACCACATCATCAAAAAGTATGGTATCTGTCTGATCTCCTGTTTCGTCTGTCATGTAATAACTGAGCCAGAAAAAGTTTATATTCAGATCAGCCGAATTTCTCCATTGAAAACCTTCAAAAGCCAGGCTATCCCCATCCGGATAAAACCGGTCCCTGATCCAGTATCCATTCGGGAAACCCCCTCCCATGTGGAGAATCTTCACGCCATCGATCCAGAAAGCCTGTTCCCCGTTCAAAGCATCCACCGGGTCATTCATCTTCATCATCATTTCCACACATATCCATTCTCCCTGTTTCGTCTTTGCCGGAGGATTGGGATGGAATGTATTTCCATAGAAAAGGTCAGGATCCCCATATCCCCGCATATGCATCCAGTAGGTATAGAAATCCCACGACCATGAATCCCCGATGGGCTCAATTCCTGTAATGAACCGGTCATTCCCGGCCGGTTTTACACCAGCTTTCCCAACCGGCCATGGGGAGGGAGGATGGTTGCCCCCCATCTTCACAAGGTGATGGACTCTCCGGTGAGAACCCGCGAACTTGATATAAAAACGGGCATAGAGTTCATCAAATCCCCCCGGTAGCATTTTAAACAAATGGCCTCCACTGTTCAGTCCGGGTTTGTAGGTCATCATTAAGGAAGTCTGCCCTTTGCTAAACTCAGGCACATCGCCTGAAAGAGACATTCCTTCAGCGTTTTGTGAATCATCCCAGTTTCCAAGTACATCTTCAAGCGATCCGGCTTCAAAACCCTCTTCAAACACAATGCCCGCTTCCTGTCCCATTGCAGTGATGGAAACCAGGAATAGAATGATCTGTACTATTTTA
>CAVVFB010000017.1:0-3951 GCA_963747365.1 uncultured Bacteroidota bacterium
CCAGTCGATTTCCTGGAGCGTATTATGAAATCCAAAGCCAAAACAGACGAGGTAAACGCATTGCACAGGCGCACCGGGAATGATGCACTGATCTGGGGAATCGGAGAATACAACTCCAAAGGTGGTCCGGAGGTGCACACCTGGGGAAACGGGCAGATGTTCGGGGCGGTACTGGGCTGGTGCATGGAGTATGAAGCGTCCTATGCAGCCAGCTGGAGTATGTTCGAACATGGCGGCGATCGCAAAGGATCCGACTTCAGTCTAATCGATGGGGCGCATATGATCCCCAGGGCATCATACCGGCATATGGAATTTGTGGCAAAATATTTTACAGGGACCTTCCTGAAGGGAATGGCTTCCGATGATGATTTCCTGGTGTATGGCGCCCAGGATGGTGAGCAGACAAGTGTCATGATCATGAACAGGGGCTTTGGTGACATCAGGGAGTACACTTTATTTCTGAAAGATTCGGTTGTAACCGGACCAGGATTGACAATGGTTGTTCAGGGACAAAGGGCGGAAGTGTATCACGATATCATTGGGCCGCGTACCACACAGGTACTTGTTTTCAGGGGAGATTCAATCATTAAAATAAATTATTCCAGTGACGATTTCGAAAAGGAGTTGTCTCCGGGTTATTCAAAAAAGGAAATCATGCAAACAAGAACAAAACCAATCCGTCCCATTTCTCAACGTCAATTCCCGGAAGATGGAAGATTTGTTAACCTGGAGTCATTTTACAACTTTTCTTCAAATGAAGAGATTCATGGCAAACCCGCCAACACCATTCCCATACCCTCTGGAATCAATGATTATATGGGGGTAAAATTCGATGCAAGGGGTATAATCCAGCTGGCCAGCAGTGTTTCATTCGAGAAGTCTCATATTCACTATCCCAAAGAGATTATTGGAGTACCTGTGAATCATCTGGCCGATTCGTTATGTTTTCTGCAATCATCGGCCTGGGAGAGTGAAACGGGGAGTGAGGTTGTTCACATAGTGGTCCATTATGCCAATAATCAGAAACGGTCCTTTACAATCAGGCACAAGGTCGAAGTTGCAGATTGGTGGGTGAACCCAGGGAATTCAATATTTCCTCCCGGAGCAGAACCGGCATGGGAGGGTTCAAATCCCAGGGTTGGGGAGCTGGGCCTGGTCTTAAAATTATACCGCTATACCTGGGTGAATCCCATGCCCGGTGTTGAGATCAGATCCATCGATCTGATTTCGGCCATGAACGAGACCGGTTACATGCTTTTTGGTATAACGTGTTTGTAGATTATTATATAAATCGATATTGATAATGAAAACCTTGCAGTATATCCTTTTTGCTCTTGTAAGTCTCACTCTGTTCACTTCCTGCACCCGGCCGGCGCCAACGACGGAGGAATCGGAAACCGGGGAACCGGAAGCCATTATCCTGGGTGTGAATGCCTACTCCTTCAGTGATTTACTGATGGCAAAAAATGACCGGGACGGACAGCAGGTCTATTCGCTGTTTAACCTGCTCGACTGGTGTGCCGACCGGGGAATCAGGGCGCTGGACCCCACGGCCTATTTTTTCCCCACCTACCCGGAGGTTCCATCGGATGAATACCTGGAGAAGTTTAAGAACCATGCAGCCAGCCTGGGTATTGCCATAAGCGGAACCGGGATCCGAAACAACTTTGCCTCACCCGATCCGGCAGTTCGGGCAGAAGGGGTAGAGCTGGCCAAAAACTGGATCGTTGCAGCTTCCAAATTGGGAGCCCCTGTGCTAAGGGTATTTGCGGGAGCCATCCCCGAAGGCTATGAGGACAACTGGGAAGAACCTGCGCAATGGATGATCGGGTGCTATAAGGAGTTGATCCCCTATGCAGAAAAATATGGTGTAAAAATCGGCATCCAGAATCATGGAGATATGCTGCAAACTGCAGAGCAATGCCTCTATGTACTGAATGCGGTGGACTCCAAATGGGCCGGCCTTATTGTGGACACAGGTAACCTTTACACCGGAGATCCTTATGCTGAAATAACTGCTTTGGTACCTTACGCTGTCAACTGGCAGGTCAAGGAGAGCCCAAGGGGCATTGGCGGCGAGGAGAAAACGGATTATGCAAAGCTTATCAGAATTATTAAAGAAGGTGGTTATTCCGGATATTTACCGGTCGAGACACTGCTGGTCAGGGGTGTCCCCTACGATCCCTTTGCACGGGTGACCGGGATGCTGGATGAGCTGGAAGCGGCTATGCAGGAGGAAGGCAACAGGGGTACTGAAGCAGTCATTTAAAAACAATATCATCGGTGTGTATGGTTGTGATCATTCCGTTGTAGGTGCTGATCACTTTCACACCGTGAATCATAAAGTTCTCAAGTTCAATCCCCTTTATCCGGTTCGTTTCATCAAAACCCAAGATCTGCGAAAAGGGAAACAGTTCCCCTTCCACACTAATATTTTTAAACTTCACATCCTCAATCTTTCCACGTTGTGAGTCTTTTGAATAACGTGACTCTAATATTTTGAAATCGATCAGCCATCCCCTGGAATCCTCTACCCGGATATCCTCGTACAATACATTTTTAACAATGGCCCTGTCTCCGTTGTGAATTGTAAAAGTCCCCTCGGGCCCCTCCACGTGAATAAGGTCGCAATTTCTGAAAGTGACATTTTTGATGGTGTCGCTCCGGGTCTCAAAGCCAATTTCCAGGGCATTGCCCCAGATTCCGTTCCACATCACCGAGTTCTGAACCAAAATATTCTCAACATTAAATCCGCTGTTGAATTCTGTAAAATAGTTCACCCCCGATTTGACTGCAATGCAATCATCCTTTGTGCGGATAAAGCACTGATTCACCAAAACATCCCGGGAACCTACAATATCGATTCCATCATCCCAGTCGTTGTCCGATACAATTTTCAGGTTATTGTAGGTAACTTTTTTTGAGGCAAAAGAGGCACAGCTCCAATGTTTGCATTCGGTGAGGATGATGCCGTCAACAAGTACATTTTCGGATTCATTGATTTCGATGGGGCGATGTTCTCCTTTCATATAGAGACTGTTATCAAGGATACCTCTTCCCGTGATCGTGATGTTTTTACCCTTGCTGGTAATAAACGAACCCCGGACTACGGCCCCACCGGCAATATAAACCGTTTGATCACTTTTCACCTGAACGATTCCAGGGTAGTGGATTTTACCTCCCTCGAAAAAAATGACCTTGTCTGAACCCTTTTCGGGAATGGCTGTTTCGGGAGGGTTGGCAAAAATGAAGAGCGGACGTTTGATGTTCTTGTTGATTTCAACACTCAGGTTCGCGGGTCTGTCCAGGGTAAAGCAAATCTGATTGCGATAAAGCGCACCTTGTATCTGGAGGCTTTTGGGGCGAATATCGAAATTGTCGACGGGTGACAGAAAGGTCACTCTTATATCTGCTTTTCCTTCAAAGGAAAAATAGGCGATGGCGGCAGGTCTTGTATTATAGACGAAAACCTTTTGACCGTTTACTTCAAGTTCAAACTCAGGAGCCGCAGCAATACCTTCAGGGGGATCATAAGTTACAAGGTGGGATGCCTCCAGGTTGAATAAGGCTGCAAACAGGATGATTATTGTTATAACTGATTTCATGGGGTTCAATTTGGCTGTTTTTATTTGAATGGTAACATCATTCAGTATAAAATTTCATTTCCGCCTTTTTTTTGGCTTGCTCTGATCCACGTAATGAATGCTCAGCACGATGTTACAAAGATTTGCAGGATAAAAGATGGTGTCATGACTCTTGAAAACATCAGTAATGCAACAACCCGAATATATTTTAGTTTAGCCGGTAGACCGGTAAAATACAGTCGTTTAATTTTACCAATTCCGATATTGTTAATCATTTGGAAATTGTTCCTATTTTGAGCACAATTTAAAACACATTCCATGAAAGATTCAAACAGTTACTTCAGAGATGTCATATTGCCGGTCATCC
>CAVVFB010000018.1:0-1028812 GCA_963747365.1 uncultured Bacteroidota bacterium
ATATCCTTACGACAATGACAAATGGATTAATTTCCGACGAAAGCAATGACAGTTGGAGTGGAAATATGGCTACTAAAACAGAAGATTATTGGGGTATCGCTTTTGACCAATATTATGGATTTAATAAAGTAGTTTACACCACTGGCTGGATGTTTGATGATGGTGGTTGGTTTTCAGGCAATCTCAAAATACAGATTAGGCAAGGAGGTGAATGGGTTGATGTTACAGGTCAAAAGATTTCACCAGATTATCAGTATGATTCTCCAGGTTCTCATGTGGCCTATACTTTCATTTTCGATAATACTTGGGGAAATGCAATTAGAGTCACTGGAACAGCTGGAGGTATTTCAACTTTCACATCAATAAGCGAATTTGAAATATATTACAGTTCAGTTGATACAACAACGTCTGATCTTATAGGCAATCATCAAAGTTTTATCCCCCAATTATTGGTTTATCCCAATCCTTTTGATGGATGCCAGTTAAAGATTACCATTCCAAACTCATTATCTGAAGGATCCTATTTAAAGGTTATAAATCAAAGCGGAATACTCGTACATAATAAAGCGATTACTAAAAAAGGAGATGTCCTTATCAGCTTTGAAAGAAAATTGGCTCCTGGGATATACTGCATTTCTGTGAACAATGGTTCTGCGATGCTGAATACAAAGGTGATCGTAAAGTAGGAATATCAAGGTAATTTTTTGATACTTAAGCTTTTGCTTTGTAAATTTCAAAAACAATTGAAAGAATTCAATATGAAACAATTAAATGATTTATATAAAAGGATATTCCAGGCAAGTAAGATCTTGATTGTCCTGGTCTCGATACTCTCAGTCCATTCAACAATTGTTTTAGCTCAGGAATTTGAAAACGAACTGACCATAGAGATTGAACAAATTGGCCTTGAAGATAAACTGGCAGCATGGGTATGGATACAAACCGATGCGGATGATAATTTTGGAGGCTGGTACGAGCAAAGAAATTTAAAAGGCTTCCCGGCTTTTTCACCAATTAAAATCAATGTTCCGGCAGGATTGACAAGCATAACTGCCTGGAATAGTGATTGTGATGAAGTTAGCACTCAGATATTAATAGCAGAAGATAGGCCCGCTAATTGTAAGTTAACGCTCATTCCCCGATTTGATTTGCATAAATCAGGATACTTTTCGTTTGATGGGCACAATCACCTGGATGGTGAAAATACAAGGAATTGCCCACCCTATATTTATCCTTATTGTGCGGCATTGGGAATAGACCATCTGGATGTTTGTCAATTGTGGTTTCATGAAGAGGATAAACCTGTGAGTTATGATTCAATTGTAGCTTTTCTGAAAGAAAAAACTACTCCTGAACTTAGTATGAACTTTGCTTGTGAAAGTCCAAAACTTCGATATGGACACACCTGGTTTATTAATCATCCCGGCTTGAAAAACCCCTTTGGCGATTACCTGAATTGGCATGATGTTGATTACTACAATTTCGTAAATAGCAATCATGCAGAAAAATCAGGTTCAATTGATTTGCGTGGGGAACTTCATCCTAAATGGAATCCTCCGTTTGTTGATCGATTGCGAAACAAGGCAAGAGGATCCTTTTCGGTAGCTGCACATCCAACAAGGTGGTGGCATCAGTCAGTTGATGAAATATTTCCAGCAACAAATACAGCTGCCGATTTAGCCTTTGATCTTATTGCCGCACAATCTTATGATGGTCTTGTTGTTATGGGTGATTGCAAGGATAATATCTTTTATCAAAATCTATGGTTCAATATTCTGAACCTTGGATATCGTCTCACTCCGGTGGCGGAAACGGATGGGAATATAGCGAATGGAAGTCTTGGAAAGTTAGCATTAACACATACATGGACAGGTAAGAATAAATTTGATATTCAAAGTTTAACCGAAAATTTACTTGCAGGACATACCATGATATCAGGAAAGGCTGTAATGTTATTGATTGTTGATGGGATATATCCTCCTGGTACAGTGCTGACTTCCGATGGGGAAAAACATACGATAGATGTGAAAGTCTACAGCGAACCCGCTGTCGATGAATATGTTTCCTTTCTTATCCTGTACCGAAACGGAAAAGTGCTCGAAAAACTTGACTTCAGGGAACAAAAGAAGCGTTTTATAGAACATCAATTTGTTGTGAATGATACAGAAACAGCCTGGTATGTTATCAAGTCTTACGGGAAAGTATTCCCAAAGAATGATCTTCAATTCGATGTTTTGGCTTATGCTGAAAAGTGTTTGCTAAATCCCGATAACGATTATACCAAAAACACAGGTGTGAGCATAGCTGCCCCTGTATATTTTAATACTTCCGATTGGCAATCTCCCAAACCACTAATCTCTAAAATATATGTTAAAGTACTCGATAATTATGGCGATCCATTGAAAAAAACTTTAGTTGAAATTTGGAATATTGATGAAAAGCTGGCAGAAATAACCACCGATAATATGGGCAATTTTGAAATTGATGCACCGGCAACCATTGATGTAAGGTTTACATTGCCCACAGGTCAAAAAGAACAGCAGTGGCTTTTTTATGAATATCCTCCTTTACTTGATCTTATTGAGGATACCTATACCATTTCCTGGGCGAAAACCTATCCTGGTATATTGAGTGGGCAAATGCCCTGGGAAGCTTTTCATTACAATAAAACCAGGGAAGTTCTTGAAACTGTTCATTGGACAATCATTCCAAATGGAAAGAAAATGCTATCAGAATAATCGTTTGATAAGTTCCTTCACAACCAAAAACTTATTGTATTAGATTTGTATAAATGGCTTTGTTATGAGACTGAGAAGAGCGATTTATATTTTCGGATTTCTGCTAACGGCCTCCACTGCGGCGGCTCAGATCAATATATTCCTCGGGGGCAATCTGCAGGGAAATTACTCATGGATCAGAAGCGAGGAGACCTCTTTTAAGCCCGGGTTTGGCGGAGGATTCAGTTTTGTGTACTGGGAATACGAATACTGGTTTATCAAGGCCGGACTGGACTACCTCTATAAAGCTTCATCCTCGTACGAGTATCCCGACATCTATGGGGTCACGGATTATGGTCCTGATGATAAAATCAATATTGACATATCTGAACAGAATGTAGGGATCCCCCTGACCATCTATTTCAGGCCCTACGAATCGGGAAAAAATGCCGTGTTAATTACCGGTACGCTTGAAACCCTTTTCACCGTTCATCAGAAAGCTTCCAACAAGGAGTATGGTGACCTGGTAATTACCGGGTCGGATATTGAATCGCGCTTCAAGACAAGTCTGGGGATTGGAGCCGGGTGGCAAAGGCAACTCGACAGGTACATTTTTCTGAATATTTATCCTTCGTTTAACATGGATATCAGGGCCCAGAGGCCTTTCAATTCAATCACCCTTACGGCTGAGCTGTTATTTGGGGTTTATTAACATGATCTGCATTCTCCTTAACTCTTTCCTCAGCTGTTTCGACCTGCCCCCGGTGAGCCTGTCCAGGTACTCCCAGAACTGTAGCCCGTGGTCCCGGTGCCGGGTATGTGCGAGTTCGTGCAGGATCACGTAATCGGACAGGTATTCGGGCAACATCATCAGCCAGCTGTTCAGGTTGATCCCGTTTTTCGCAGTACAGCTCCCCCAACGGGATTTCATTCTCCGAACCTTCACCCCTGAAAATCTCAGCCCGTGCATCTGTGCCAGCTCTGTGACCCTGCCGGGAAGATAGGCCGCTCCCTCTTTAAGCAGTATGCGCCAGATGGCCTCCTCAAGGGTATCTTTTTCATCCTTCAACCGGACCATGATCTGCCTGCCCTGTACCACAAGAACCCCTCCCTCGCTGATTGTCAGTGCAGTGACCGAATGTCTTTTCTGCTCATTGATCTTTTGAACAATCCAGCCACCCTTGGAAAATACAAAGGATTCAGCCCTTTTCAGGCTTACAAAACCCGGAACTGTTACCTTTACATCCCCGTTCCGGCCGATCCGGATTGCCAGGTTCTTTGCCCTGCGATTGCGGATATACCTTATCTCCCCAAAATCAGCATATTGTATAACATTTTCAGTTCTATTCATTCAAAATTAAATGCAGATGGTTAACTTTAGCGTTTATAAAAAAACAAATAAAATGCGAAAATCCATCTTTCTGGCTTTTCTGTTACTCACTTTTTTCTTCCTTGCTTCATCCCAGGAACGAGCCAACGGTTCCTGGTCGCTTGAAGATTGCATCAATTATGCCATGGAGAATAACATCCAGATCAAACAGACCGTTCTGAATACCCAGTACAGTGAGAATCTGCTCAAGCAATCCAGGCTAAGCCAGATCCCCAACCTGAACGGAAGCCTCGGCTATAATTATTCCTGGGGCCGCGCACTGGACCAGACTACCTACCGGTATACCGACAACAGCCAGATCAACTCCGTCAACCTGGGGATCAGCACATCGGTAAACCTCTTTAACGGATTGCAAGTCAGAAATACCATTCAACAAAATGAGCTCAAACTGATGGCCAGCTACCAGGATGTAGAGAAGATAAAAAATGATATCTCTCTGAATATTGCTGCAGCCTACCTGACCATCCTTTTCAATAAGGAGCTACTTTCGGTGACACAGAATCAACTTGAGATTACTGAGCAACAGGTGAGCAGGACCCGGAAAATGGTAGATGCAGGGAAACTTGCCGAGGGAAGTTTCCTTGAGATCCAGGCGCAGTATGCCGGCGAGGAACTGAATCTTGTCAATGCCGAAAACCAATTGTCCATTTCTCTGCTGAACCTGCAACAGATCCTTGACCTTCCCATCGATTCTGCCTTTGATGTATACATTCCCCAGCTTGAGGATCCCGATGAAAATCCCATTGTCATGAGCGCGATCGAGGTATACCGGATTGCAGAACAGGAGATGCCACAGATCAAGGGAGCACAGTTTTCTCTGGAAAGTTCCCAAAAGCAGTTAAATATCGCCAAGGGGGCCCGATCCCCTCAGCTATACCTTTCCGGCAATTTTAATTCAGGGTATTCCGATCTGCGGGAACAGGTAACTGAGTTGACACCGGTTATCCCTATTATCGGAAACACAGCGGCTGACTTCACCGGAATCAACGTTTATGGGCCTGAGATCAACGTACCAACTGTTGGTGCATATCCCTTTACTAACCAGCTGATTGACAACCGTTCGGCCGGGGTGGGACTTGGATTATCCATTCCAATTTTCAATGGCTGGCAGGTGAATACCAGCGTAGCCAATGCCCGGATTGCGCTCGAAAATTCACAACTGGAACTCCAGAGTGAAAAGCTGATGCTTTACGCATCCATTCAACAGGCCTATGCGGATGCATTTGCGGCACTAAAGAAATTCAGGGCCTCTGAACGCGCCCTGGTTTCCATGGAGGAATCGTTCAAATACACTGAAAAAAAGTTCGAAGTGGGATTGGTTAACACGGTGGAGTTCAACACTTCGAAGAACCAGCTTACCGCAACCCAGTCGGATCTTCTCCAGTCAAAGTATGATTTTATCTTCAGAATAAAGATTCTTAATTTTTACCGGGGAGAACCCATTACTCTATAATCAATTATCATGAAATCAAAACGATTACTTCTCATCATAGGAATCTCGGCTGTTGTGCTGATCATCGTGCTTGCAGTTGGAAAAAAACAGGGCTGGTTTGGCAATGAAGGCTTTCTGAAAGTATCTGTGGAAAAAGGAGTCTCAAGGGATATTGTGGAGATCATCACAGCCAACGGGAAAATCCAGCCGGAAACTGAGGTTGCCATCTCACCCGATGTCTCAGGCGAAATTGTAGAACTGGTTGTAAAGGAAGGGGATAAGGTGGTCAGGGGTCAATACCTGTTAAAAATCAAACCTGAAGCTTACCAAATGGCGCGAAACCGGGCAGAGGCTTCTCTTAATAACTCAAAGGCCAGGCTGAAACAAGCTGAAGCTCAACTTGAAATGGCAAGTCTTGATTATAACAGAAGCAGCAGCTTGTATGGAGAAAAAGCCATTTCTGAATCAGAATTTCAACAAGCCCTCACCAACTATAATACTGCCCTGGCCGAAAAGGAGGCGGCTGAATTTTCAGTGCAAAGTTCAAAAGCCACCCTGGATGAGGCAGACGAAAGTCTGACCAAAACCTCCATTTATGCCCCCATGTCGGGAACCATCTCCAGCCTCTCTGTTGAACTTGGAGAGCGGGTGGTTGGAACCTCCATGATGTCCGGAACCGAAATGCTCCGTATCGCCGACCTGAACAGGATGGAAGTGGAGGTAGAGGTAAACGAGAATGACATTGTAAGGGTATCCCTCTGGGATACGGCAATGATCGAGGTGGACGCCTATCCGGATACCCGGTTCACCGGTATTGTATCTGAAATTCCGGTCTCTGCCAATACTACGGGTGTGACCACCGACCAGGTCACAAATTTTAAGGTTAAAATCCTGTTGTTAACCGATTCATACTCAGACAAGGTTACGGCATCCAATCCCTTTCCACTTAGACCGGGAATGTCTGCCACAGCAGATATCCAGACCGATCGTAAAACCGGTATCTTTTCCATCCCCATTCAGGCTGTAACAACCAGGCTTGACACGACGGGAACAGCCAGGGAAGATGCACAGAAAGAGACTACCGGAGAGGTGAGTTCGGACGGGACTGTCTCCACAGAATCTGTAACATTATCCACCCAGTCCTCCGACGAACCCCTTATTGTTGTATTCACGGTATCTGAGGGAAAAGCATGGCTTAAGCAGGTGAAAACGGGGATCCAGGACAATAATTATATTGAAATTACCGAAGGACTTGAAGAAGATGCTGAAATTGTAATGGCACCATACAGTGCCATATCCCGGCAACTGAAAAATGAAATGAATGTGGAGGTGGTTTCTGAAGAGGAGTTATTCAGTGGTGATAAAAAGAAGAAAGAATAAGGGATGGCAGAGCCACTGATCCTTCTCATTGAAACAGCCACGGATATCTGTTCAGTGGCTGTTTCGGAAGGGGAAGGTATTCTCGCACTGGTTGAAAGCGGATCGGATCGGTCCCATGCTACCCTGCTGAACCGGTTTATCCGGGAAGCAATGGGAATGGCAGGTAAGGATTTAAAGCAACTGGATGCCATCGCTGTCAGCAAGGGGCCAGGATCCTATACCGGGCTCCGTATCGGAGTCTCCACGGCAAAAGGGCTGGCGTATGCACTCAATAAACCACTTTTATCCTGTGGTACCATCGAAAGCATGGTCTATTCGGCAATTCAGATCCCCGGGGTACAAAACCTTGTCAAATTATACGGTGATCAACTCCTTCTCTGTCCAATGCTGGATGCCCGCAGAATGGAAGTGTACACTGCTTTTTTCACCCCCGGTTGTGAATGCATAAGGGAGGTTGCTGCCGAAATCATCGACCAGCAAAGTTTTGGGGAACTTCTGGAGAGGTACCAGGTTTGTTTCCTGGGGAATGGAGCCTCAAAATGCAGGGAGTCAATCACACACTCTAATGCCCATTTTATTGATGGATTGAACCCCTCGTCGGCAGCGATGATCACCCCCGTTCTCCGTCAGTTTCATAAATCTGAATTTGAGAATGTTGCCTATTTCGAACCATTCTACCTGAAGGACTTCGTGGCAACCAAACCAAGGAAAAAAATCCTGTAAGTGTGGGCATTTGAACAAAATTATATCTTTGCACTAAAATCAAAATATGGCAACAACAGGAGATTTCAGGAACGGCTTATGCCTCGAATTTAACAATGACCTCTATACCATTGTACAGTTTCAACACGTAAAACCGGGCAAGGGCCCCGCTTTTGTCAGAACCAAAATGAAGAGTCTCACCACAGGCAAGGTGATCGAAAACACCTTTAATGCGGGGGTTAAAATCACTACAGCCAGGGTGGAGAGAAGACCCCACCAGTTTCTTTATAAGGACGAAATGGGGGCTACTTTTATGCACCTTGAGACATTCGAGCAGATCACCATTCAGCACGGAATGCTTGAAAATGCCGACCTGATGAAAGAGGGACAGTCGGTAGAGATCGTAGTTCATGCCGATACAGAAACCCCATTAGCAGTCGACCTCCCCCCTTTTGTTGATCTGGAGGTGATCTATACAGAACCAGGGGAAAAGGGCAACACAGCCTCCACTTCGGCCCAGAAACCGGCAGAACTTGAAACAGGTGCTAAAATCATGGTCCCCCTATTCATAAATACCGGTGAAATGATACGCGTGGATACCCGCGATAGGTCCTACTCAGAAAGGGTAAAAAAATAATCTGGTTTGCACAGCATTGCTCATGGGTAAGTTTTCCGATAACCGGTTGAAACTCTCCACATTCAAATTGAATGCACTGCTGGATATTACCCTTGCCATCAACGACAATGTTTCCACTTCCGAATTGATTCGCCGGTATGAAAAAATGCTTAAAGACGATCTGGACATCGGGAAGGTGATCGTGCTGAAGTTCTCCGACAAATGGGAATGCCTGTTAAACTCGGGGTATGGAAACCACTTCTTTGGGAAGGTGGATGTGGAGAGGGATCTCCATATCTACGATGAAATCTCATTCATTACATCGGTGCCTCAACACTTCCCCGAGCTGGTCGACATCATTATCCCGGTTTTCCATAAGGACAAGGCCATTGCCTACGTGTTGATCGGAGATATTGAGGAGGAGGGTGAGGGGGTTAGTCCCATCATCAAGCACCTGCGGTTCATCCAGACGCTTTCCAACATCATTACGGTGGCCATTGAGAATAAAAGACTTTTCCAGGAGTCCCTCAGGCAGGAAGCCCTGAAGAGGGAAATGGAACTTGCAAGCAAGATGCAGAATATGCTGATTCCTACCAGTGAAAAACTTCCCTCGCACGAATTTATCCGTATGAAAGCATTCTACCACCCTCACTTCGATGTGGGAGGAGACTACTATGATGTGATCCAGTTAAGCGATCGTGAGGTTGGATTTTGCATTGCAGATGTATCCGGAAAAGGAATCTCCGCAGCCATTCTGATGTCCAACTTCCAGGCAAACCTGAGGGCACTCTATACAGCCGACCAGAGTTTGACCGTCACGCTGACCAGACTCAACCAGAGTGTAATGAACAGTGCCAAAGGTGAAAAATTCATCACGCTTTTTATCGCCAGGTATAATTATCATACCAGGGAGCTGACCTATGTGAACGCAGGCCACAACCCACCCTTTCTTTATGAGTCAGGATCTGAAAGTCTGACCCAGCTGTCCAGTGGATGCGTGGGAATGGGAATGCTTGATGACCTGCCCTTTGTGAATGAAGCAACTATCAGGCTGGATCAACCTGCCAAACTTTTTTGCTATACGGACGGATTGGTGGAAGTGATCCAGGATTCCGGGATTGAATTCGGCACCGAAAACCTGGAGAAAGAGCTCTGCAATCCGCATTCACTGGAGGACAACATCTCCTCCATCATTAAAAACCAGCGGATTTTGGAAGGGTCGGCCGCAATTTTTGATGATATCTCCATCATCGGTGCGGAATTTCCTGGAAAAAACGGATTCAGTTAGTCTCTGTCACCAGGGCATCAATCTCCGGCAGGACACTTTAATCTTCCGGGGTATCTGCCTGGTAGTTATCTTCCTCCTCAGGGCTCTGCCTGTGATAAACATCCATTGCCACCAGCATGGCTGAATATCCCCAAAAGAGGGCCGATATCTTATCCGTATCCAGGAAATTATTCAACAAGCCGTGTAAATAGTAAGAGATCAGTCCAATCAGTGCTGCCACAGCCAGGATCCGGATGCTTTTTCTTTTTGCGGTAAAATGAACCCTGATACCCGTGTAGATGCTTGTACCTATGATGAACAGCAGGCTAAGCAGTCCGAATACTCCTCCCTCTGCAAGCGGACCCAGGTACTCACTGTGGGCATTTCCGCGGGTTCCAAAATCGGTACTGATCCGGGTCTTTTCAAAGGAGCGTTGGTAGCGTCCATATTCAAACTGGTAGGTTCCGGGACCAAAACCAAACACCGGCCGGTCCTTCCACATTCTCACAGCACAACTCCAGCGATTGATGCGTTCGAGGTTTGACTGATCAGTGGAGATATTTGACATGGATTGAAGATGATCAGCCAGCTCTCCGGAGGATTCAACGCGGTTTTGCTCCAGTTGAATCATAACCTGGGTACGTACCGAAAAGAAGAGGCCTACCAGAATGGCAGCACCCACCAGAATAATCTCAAACCGGATCCTTAACTTGATGAGAAGCCATACACCTATGGAAGCAATGATACTTAACCAGGTGGCACGGGTGTAGGATACCACCGTAGCAAAAATAACAAGTGTAATTAAAAGAATCATCAGGAACCGGGTATTGATATCCCCCCTCCTGATTAATATGAAAAAGGCTACGAGCATGGGAAGTATCATTCCCAGTGTTGCCCCGTAGGAGGTATGATCCTTATAGAAGGGACGGCTCACATTGTGCGCCATTACCTGGTTGTTAAGTCCATACTGGGAATGGTTGATAAGCGTATAGATAATCACTCCGGTCAGTGCCACAATAAAGACCCACAGATACGTGTGCATGTTCTTCTCTTTGCGGAATAACTGGGAAGCAATCAGGTAAAAGCTTATAATAAACCAGAGCCGGGTGGCAAAGGCCTTAAAGGAGACCAGCATATCTGAACTTGTCATGCAGGTGATAAACATCCACGCCAGGTGAAAATAGATGGCAATTGTAAGCGGATGTCTCAGGACCCTGATATCGATCCTGTCACCCAAGAGGTATTTGATGAGATACAAAAGCAGCAATCCAGCAAGAAGGGGCTCTGTGGGCAGGAACATATCAATGGACAAACCACTGGTCAGATAGGAGAGGGGAATGGAGAGAGGGACAAAGAAAACAATGGCCAGAAGGTATTTATCAACCGATACAATAGCCAGTGCCACGAATAAAAGTACGGCAGGAACCAGGGGTACATAGTAGATTTCGAACGCCAGCATCAGGATATTCAATGCCACGAACGCAATCAGGATTCCCCAGAGGAGCTTCCTGGGGTATTTCTCCCTGAATTCCAGTATCATTTTTCCTGAATTATGGCTACCCTGGTTTTTATATTATCAATAACGATCAGGATAATCAGTGCAAAAAGAAGTGAAGCAAAGGTAGATACTATTACAATCAGCGATTTATTGGGATAAGCCTTCTTCTCAGGCGGAATAGCCTCCTCAACAACAAATTTGTAGGGCAGATTCTGTTGAGCCTCCATTTTTGCCTCCTCGAACCTGATTCGCATGTTATTTGTCATTCCCACCTCATACCTCATCTGATGCAGCATGTACATATAGGAGACTCCGTATTCGGCAAAGGCACCAATCATTTTATCAGCAGCATCACCGTTCGGATTTATATTATGCGCCAGATCGTAGCTAATCCTGTATAATGAATCCTGCATGACAATCATCCGGTCCTCCGTCTCGACATACTGATCCTCGACAAGCTTGAGGGCGCTCAAAGCGCGCTTCTTTTTCATATTGTTGAATACCGTATCCACCAGGTTGGAGATATCATTGGCAATGGCTGCTGAAATTTCGGGATCGCTGTCCATTACAGTAACCTCAACCGACTGGAATTCCGTAAGGCTGAACTTAATATTGGTCCTGTACATCTCCAGGAGCTCGGTAATTGGATACTTTCCATCCGGATCGATCTCATAATGCTCCATCAGGTTATATTTCTCAATGATGCGGGTCCGGATGGGCTCTGAATGCAAAACCTGAAGCAATTGTTCAGCCTGATCCTCCTCTCCAAATCCGTAAACACTCTGATTTGCATTGTAGGTCGACCCCAGTAACCCTCTTGCCACAGAAGCGTTGGAAGCCGGGAACATGATGACCGACGACTTGAACATGGGGGTGATGGTAAGCGAGATCACCATTGATCCTACCGCTGCCAAAAATCCCACGATCATCAGAACAACCCGTTTGTTCCATATGTAGATCAGCAGATCCACCGAGTTAAAATTGTAATTTTTTTGTTCTCTTTTTTCCATGACAATATTTATTATAGCTTAATTTTAATCAGGTAGTAATTCTTCTTACCCTTCTGAACCAACAGGTATTTATTATTGATGAAGTCTGCCGCCGTAATCCTGTGATCAGCGGAAGATATTTTTTCCTTATTGATGCTGACCCCTCCACTGGTAATCAGCCTTCGGGCCTCTCCCCTGGACTCAAACACTGCAGTGCTATCAGTCAGAAGTTCAAGTATATCCATATCAATTTCCGAAGATGGAAGATCAAATTGGGGCACCCCTTCGAAGACGGAAAGAAACACATCTTCACGAATCGCTTTCAATGATTCCGTGGTGCCTTTTCCGAAAAGAATTCCTGAAGCCTCTACAGCCATATCATAATCCTCCTTTGAATGTACCATCAGGGTGACCTCTTCGGCCAGTTTTTTCTGCATCACCCGGGCATGTGGAGCAATTTTATGCTCCTCCATCAGTGCTTCAATCTGATCCCTGCTGAGCATTGAAAAGATCTTCAGGTACTTCCCGGCATCCTCATCCGAAACATTGAGCCAGAACTGGTAAAACTTGTAGGGAGATGTTCTATCAGGATCAAGCCACACATTTCCCTCCTCGGTTTTTCCAAATTTTCCCCCGTCGGCTTTGGTAATTAAGGGCCATGTAAGTGCAAATGCCTCACCTTGTTCAATACGCCTGATCAATTCGGTCCCAGTGACGATATTTCCCCACTGGTCGGATCCGCCCATTTGAAGTTTGCACCTGTGATCCCTGTAAAGCACCTGGAAATCGTATCCCTGTACAAGCTGGTAGGTAAATTCGGTAAATGACATCCCTGATTTGCTGTCAATGCCCAGTCTTTTCTTAACAGAATCCTTGGCCATCATGTAGTTGACCGTAATGTGCTTCCCGATATCACGAATAAAATCAAGGAAAGAGTACCCCTTCATCCAGTCGTAGTTGTTCACCATGATGGCCCTGTTGGAAGCTTCGGTTTCAAAATCCAGGAACCGGGCAATTTGTTTCTTCAAAGCTTCCTGGTTTTTCCTTAATGTCGGTTCATCCAGCAGATTACGTTCCTGTGATTTTCCACTGGGGTCCCCTATCATTCCGGTTGCCCCTCCCAACAGTGCAATGGGACGATGCCCTGCATGCTGAAGTCGTTTCAGCATCATCACCCCCACAAGGTGGCCGATATGCAGGGAATCGGCAGTAGGATCGATCCCCACATAAACCGTTACCTGCTCTTTCCCCAGCAGTTCTTCAGTGCCTGGCATGATATCATGAATCATGCCCCTCCATCGCAGCTCACCTACCAGTTTTCTGTTCAATTCCACTTCTTTATATCTATAAATTTGAGGCTATTACCTGCATAGGTTTTTCTTTCTTTGCCGGAACAACCTTTTTCCAATCCTGTTTCTTCAGATAGGGGAAAATGGCGGGGGCAAAAGAAGAAAGCGGTTTATACAATAATGATCCCTGGATGTGTTTCGGTTTAATAATCTGTCTCTCGGCATTCACCTGGTTCACCGGTAAGAGGATGATGCTGATCACAAATGCCGTTATAAACACTCCGAATACCATCCCAAGCATCCGGTTCAAAAAATTCAGGGCCACAGCCTTGATCAGCTTTTCCACAAAAAATGCCACCACGTGCACTACGATCACAATTGAAACGAAGGCCACCGCGAAAGCAATCACATTAATGTACGCGGGATCGATAGTGAATATCGAATCAAGCAACGAGGCAAACATGGGCCTGAATTTCATGGCTCCAATAATACCCAGCACCAGAGCCAACAGGGATGCAATCAAGTAAACCATCCCCTTCTTAAATCCCCTGTAAAGAGCAAAAAGCAATGGAACAAGAAAAATAATGTCCAGTATATTCATTCAATCGCAGTAAACCGCCACAAATTAACGGATTTCTTTGGAAATATGGCTATGTTTCTGTTTGCGTCGAATCAAAAAAATGTTGATCTTTATTTATCACGACAGCATCACCCCGGCTAATGTAAATCATGTGTCATGGAGATTCGAAAATTCAGAAACGCATACGGTCTGGAATTAATTCCTGCTTCACACGAGGGGGTTTTCAATGGAACCCTTGTCTGGGACCCCATCATAGGTGCCCCGGAATTTTCAAAAAAGGGAATGCCGAACTCAATTTTTACGGCATTTCTGGATGCCGGACTGTTGACAGAAAATGAATGGGCAGCTCTTTATGAGGAGAGCAAGCGGGCACCCTTTTTTGAGGCCCACCTGGCCACCAGAACGGTTGAAGTGAATGTTGAATTTGTAAATGAACTTCAACACCCGAAATTGGGAAAGATAAAAGGTAAATTTATCTCAGAAAAGTTGAGCAAATTCACCTTCGGAAATATCATGGTCAGAGAGATGAGCGACCAGATTCGCATCCGCATTGACCGTTACCTGGAACAGATGAAAGCCACGAAATGGAGTGAATATGATGGCCGGATCCGCAGGGTATTCATGATCACTGAACTCTATTACGGAACAATAAAACTGGTTGTTGAAAAACAATTCAGTACCGAACTGGATGCGCTTTTACAAAATACCGGACTGGAAGTGTATACCAGAAATGAAGGGTCACATTCGGTGGAGTATGAGTTTTCACATGACAACGTGCCCTTTGCCATGCGTATTGAGAAAATCCGGACTTTCAACGGCTAATCTGGCCTGGGATCTCCATTCATTTCTCTGCCCTGATCAGCCCCAGGTCCCTTGGAAAAATATCTTCGCGCGATACAGTCATGCTTTTGATCCGCACACCGGAAGCTTTGTTACCTTCATTTTCAACAAACAGGCCCAATCCGGTCAGCCGACCGCTAATAACCGATCCTGAATCGATACCAATGGAAGCCAATCGCTCCCCACTGCCGAATCTCCTGATACAAACGTCATCATCCGCAAAATAAAAATGGTTCCGGCCGCTGGATTCAATAAACCGCTTCAATTTCAATACCGGGGTATGCCCGTGTACCACAAGGTGATTATCCCACTGATCCGGATCACTCTCGAAAAAAGCCTCCCGTGTCCAGAGAAATGAGGCAGCCGGCTCAATATGCCTCTCCAGAAGATACCGGTTCAGTTCCAGGTAATTCTTCATACCAATCTGATCCCGTACCGGGATTGCCGGTGAGATTCCGGCATGAGTTACCAGGATTTTCAATCCCTTTACCGGTTCAAGTCTGAAGCACATACCCAGGTTTTTAAAAAACTCCTGGTATTCCGGCCCCATCCGGGACTGAAAATTGAAAAAACTAGTAAATCCAAAAGAGTGCATGGTGGCTTCTCCCCCGTTATAGTACCAGAGCTCTACGGGACTGCCTCCATATCCCATATCTTCCATGGCATTAAGCATCATCATTTCATGATTACCCATAAGACAAACCACCACTGTCTCCATGTTCATGATTCGGTCCACCACCTCCTTTGAATGTGGTCCCCGATCTATATAATCCCCCACAAAAATGATCAACTCTGGTTTAAACCGGCTGATATGCGCAATCAACCGGTCCAACAACACCAACTCACCATGTATATCTCCAATGATCCAGTAATTCTTCATATCCCTTAAAACCCACGGAAAATTAAATATTATTTTTGATCCATGACAATGTGGATGCCACTTAGTGGCTCAAAAGCCAGCCTGGCCTTTTTGGCTCAAAATAAAGTCGTATATTTTCAACCATGATCAGGCGCCAATTCTATAACATTCTATCTGTTCCGGTATTCCTTTACCTGTATGCCTATACGGCCGTTATCGTAGTAATAATATTGTGCCTCGCCTATCTTAAATGGAAAAGAGTTATCTGCCTTGTCCTTAGCTTCTGGGCTAAGACTGTCTTTCCATTGATGGGAAAAAGACTTCGTATTGAAGGGAGAAATCAATTTAAAAAGGGTGAAAAATATATCCTGCTTGCCAACCACGCCAGTATGTTTGATATCATTGCAATCATGGCCTTTTATCCCAATGTATCCTGGTTCGGTCACGAAAGATTACTTCGTATCCCATTACTTAAACAAATGCTTATAATGACCGATTATATACCCATGAAGATAAGTAATGTAACCAATACAAGAAAAATGTTGGTTTCCCTGGAAGAAAAAGCTATGAAGAATACGATAGCCATCTTCCCTGAGGGTACAAGAACCCTCGACGGAAAATTAAATTCTTTCTACCGGGGATTTATCCATCTGCTAAGGGCAACCGGTCATGATATTCTGCCGGTAACCCTCAATGGCTTCTACAAATTGAAACCAAAAAACAGGTTTTACATTAATTTCGGATCTAAACTTGAAGTAATGATCCACCCTCCCATGGAGGGTAAATCGCTCATTCTGGTCAGTGATGAGGAGATCATGAACCGGGTTATCCGCGTGCTCGAATCAGGAAATAAATACCATACATACAATGCGTGAAAAGGAAAAATGGGTGTTCATCCTGAATCCTACCTCCGGTGGAGGATATGGCAGGGAGCTGCTGCCGGAGCTTCAAATCCGTGTGAAGGCACAACCTGTTTTTGCGGAAATAATCCAGACTGAATATCATGGCCATGCCACTGAAATAGCCACCAGGTTTCTTGAAAAAGGTTTTACCCACTTCATAGCGGTAGGGGGAGATGGAACCATGAATGAGATGGCTGAGCCACTTATTGGGAATACAAGTGTGACGCTGGGTTTGATTCCGGCAGGTACGGGTAATGACTTCATTCAGATCCTGGGTTTTCCCGACCGCTTTTCAGAGGAACACTGGGACCTGCTTTTTCAACAGCCCACCATCAGAATGGATGTGGGAATGGTCAATGGCAGGCACTTTCTCAACGGGATGGGACTGGGATTTGATGCGCAGGTTGCAGCTGAAAACTATGTGGTTCCCGGAGAAGTAGCAAAAGGTTCGGGGAAAAGTAAATACATCTGGCACATTCTCAAAACCCTTCTTTTCTACAGGGAAAGAAAAGTGAATATCATAACCCCGGCTTCAAATACCGATTCCGATTGCTTTATCAACACCATAGCGGTGGGCAGGCGGTTCGCCGGCAGTTTCTTTCTCACCCCCGGGGCCATTGCCAACGACGGATTGCTGGATGTGTGCATGATCAGGAAACTGAACCTGCTCCAAAGAATTAAAATTCTTACAATGGTTCCTAAAGGCACCCACGTGAAGGATCCTAAAGTGAACTACTACCAGACTGAAGAAATCCGCGTGAGCTTTAAACAGGAGGTCCCTTACCACGTGGACGGGGAACTCTATTTTGACACTATTTTTGATGTGAAGGTGATCCCTTCAGCAGTAAATATTATTTTTAATCCGGAGGGAACTCATTTTTTTCGAATCTGAGAATTGATGAAAACCGGTGAAAAGTTTAAATACATCGCATTCTACGATCTTGACCATACGATCCTGGTCGACAACAGCGCCACACACCTTATAAATGAGGCCAGGAAAAGGGGCATCATGAATGGAAGACGATTTCGACATGCCGTTTGGCTCTCCATACTCTATAAGCTAAGGATTGGTGATTCCACAAGGATGATTATCAGAATGCTCTCCTGGCTTAAAGGCCTCAGAGCAGAGGAAATTAACAAGCTTTGTGTGGAGGTTTTTACAAACCAGATCGTAAATAAAATTCGTCCCGAAATCCTGGATTCCATCCAGGAGCACAGATCCCGCAACGGAGGGGTGGTGCTGCTCTCTTCAGCTTCCGAACCCATCTGCACCCAGGTATCAGAATATCTGGGAATGGACGACATGATCTGTTCTAAACTGGAAACGGTAAATGGAATCCTGACCGGTAAAACCCGGGGCAACCTTGTATATGCAAAAGAGAAAGAGAACAGGCTGATCACCTACTGCAAAAACAACGGGTACAGTCAAACTGATGCCTTTTACTATGGAGACTCATTTACCGATGAATACGTAATGAAAGCAGTAGGTCATCCGGTTGCAGTGGATCCTGACAAAAAATTATTACAGATAGCCCTCAAAAACGGCTGGCCTGTTATGATCCGAAACCGGGCCTGAATATTCAGTGCAACCCCGGCCCATGATCCTTTACCGGATCCATAATCAGGACTGCTCCCGGTATTTGGCCTGCATCTTAACAACCCCTTCGTGGAACTGCGGGAAACGGGTCCACAGCTCTTTGTCACAAGAAACAAGTTCATCACATTCAATACATGCCTGGTAGCCCTTCTCAATGGCACATGCCCTCACCGTGCAGTGAGTCAGAACAGGGCCTTCCGGCATATCCCCGGGCTTGCATTTAAAACAAAAAACCTTCCCGGCATCAAATTCCATCCCGTAATGCTCTGCAAGTCCCCACTCCTTGAATGCCGCCTTTTTCAATTCCGCATCATCATTGACAGAGGCCACCAGGAAATGACAATCTGTCGGACAGGAATAACTGCAGTAGCATAACTTTTCCGGATCGATATTTTCATCTTTCAAGTAAGAAGCCATGGCTTCTTTGCCGTCAAACAACATACATCCACCCAGACAGGCAGCTGAGGATTTCAAAATAAAATCGCGGCGGGGAATTTTTGAAGACATTTTATTTAAGATTGGTTGGTACTCCAAGTTATATTAACATAATCTGAAATCATAATTTTTTCAGGGAATGCCCTAAAACTCTCTGTAAATGACTGAAGTTGCATTTTAAAAGTTAATTTTCTATTTTTATTGATTCTAAATAAACAAGATGAGCAAGACATCCATTTTTAAATTAAACGGTTCTGTTTATTACCCCAGCAAGGAAGTGATCGGTCAGGCCCGTATCAAAGAGTATGAGAAACTTTATATTAAGTCTGTTACCCACCGTGAGGATTTCTGGTCTGAAGAGGCAAAATCTCTCTTATGGTATAAGCCATGGGAGAAGGTTCTGGATGATTCCAACAAACCATTTTATAAGTGGTTCACCGGGGGACAAACCAATATCGTGGCCAATGCAATTGACCGGCATCTAACCAATGAAACAAAAAATAAACTTGCAATCATATGGGAAGGGGAACCGGGGGATGTGCGGACCTACTCCTATTTTGCCCTGAACAGGGAAGTCTCAAAATTCGCCAGTGTACTGAAGGCTATGGGTGCAAAGAAGGGGGACATCATCACCATCTATATGCCGCAGATTCCGGAAATTATTATAGCCATGCTCGCCTGTGCAAAGATAGGAGCAGTGCATAGCGTGGTTTACGGAGGATTCAGCGTAGAAGCTCTGGCAGAGAGGATTGCAGATGCCCACAGCCGTATTCTGATCACTGCCGATGGTGGCTTTCGCCGTGGTGACCCCACTGAACTTAAAGTTATTGCCGATGAAGCCATGCGCCGCTCCCCCACCATTGATGTCTGTATTGCGGTAAAAAGAACCGGTAAGGAGTGCTATATGGAAAACGACCGCGACTTCTGGTGGCATGATCTGATGGGTATGCCCATCGCCTCTGTAAAATGTGAAACTGAAAAAACCGATGCCGAAGACCCTCTCTTCATCCTCTATACAAGCGGAACAACCGGAAAACCCAAAGGTCTGGTGCATACCCATGGTGGTTACTCAGTCTACACTTCAACTACCTTTAAATATGTATTTGACATTCAACCTATTGACAGGTGGTGGTGTGCGGCTGATCCGGGCTGGATTACGGGGCATTCATACATCCTTTACGGTCCCCTCATGAATGGATCAACGATCCTGCTTTACGAAGGAGCACCCAACCACCCCTATCCTAACCGGTGGTGGCAAATGATCGAGAAATACGGTGTTACCATCTTCTATACCTCACCCACAGCCATACGGGGCCTGATGCGATACGGGGCTTCCTGGGCAGACAAGCATGACCTCAGCTCTTTGCGTCTACTGGGTTCGGTAGGTGAACCCATCAATCCGGAAGCATGGAAGTGGTACTACGAAGAAATCGGGAAAAAACGGTGTCCCATCATGGATACCTGGTGGCAGACCGAGACCGGTGGATTTATGATTACCCCGCTGCCCATCACCCCGCTGAAACCGGGATCGGCAACAAAGCCCTTCTTTGGGAACGAGATGCAGGTGGTGGATACAAAAGGAAATGCAGTGGAACCAGGAACTGAAGGGAACCTGGTTATTACCAGTCCATGGCCTGGTATGGCACGCACCATCCTGGGTGATCCGGAACGCTTTATCGAAAAATATTGGAAATTGTATGAAAAACAGGGATGGTATCTTACCGGTGATTCAGCAAAAATCGATGAAGATGGTTATTTCTGGATCATTGGCAGAAACGACGATGTCCTTAAGGTGAGCGGTTACCGGTTGGGCTCGGCTGAAATTGAGAGTGCGCTGGTAAGTCATCCGGCGGTTACCGAAGCAGCAGCCATTGGGTTGCCTGATAACCTCAAAGGCAATATTATCCATGCTACTGTGATTCTCGCTACCGGTTATTCCGGTTCAGAGGCTCTTTCCAACGAACTGAAACAACACGTGGCCAGTGAGATTGGCCCCATAGCAAAACCAGCTTTCGTGGTATTTGCCGAATCACTGCCCAAGACCCGGAGCGGAAAAATCATGAGGCGGGTGTTAAAGGCCAGGGTGTTGGGTCAGGATGAGGGCGATCTGACCAGCCTGGATGAATAACGATTGAAAAATAAATCTTTTTCGAGACGGTTTTTTTTTCTGAAATCGCTAACTTGGGGCTCCTCACAAGTTACTTTTTCATATGAATATCATCGAATTAGCCGGTGTAACCAAAACATTCGGATCGGTCAGGGCGGTAAATGACCTTAACCTCTCGGTGCCTAAAGGGAGTATCTATGGTTTCATCGGTCCAAACGGATCCGGTAAAACAACCACCATCCGCATGATCATGAAGATCATGTATCCCGATCGGGGAAGCATTCAAATTAACGGAAGAGCGCATGACTCCCCCCGGCTCCGGAATGTGGGGTACCTGCCCGAAGATCGTGGACTTTACAAAAAAATGAAGCTGGGGGAGCTGCTCGAGTTCCATGGAGAATTGAATGAAGGTACCGGACTTAAGGACAAGATTGATTACTGGCTCAAAAGGCTTGATCTGCAATCTTATAAGGAAAAGAAGGTGGAGACTCTGAGTAAAGGGATGAGGCAAAAACTTCAATTCATTGCCACCATTCTTCACCAACCCGAAATCATTATCCTGGATGAGCCATTCGGTGGCCTCGACCCGGTAAATGCCGACATCATGAAGGATGTGATCCTGGAGCTGCAACAGCAGGGTGCTACCATCATCTTCAGTACCCATGATATGGGTATGGCTGAAAGGATGTGCGATTATATTTTTATGATCTACAAAGGTAAAAAGGTCCTTGACGGAACCCTTGCCCAGATCCAGGATCAGTATGGAAATGACACCCTCCGGATCCAGTCCGATCTGGGAGCAGAAGCCTTGAAAGATATGAAAGGAATAGAGAATGTAAATAATTTCGGAAAGCTCCAGGAGGTTCGTCTGAGTCCGGGGACCGACTCCCAGAAAATCCTGGCCGATCTGATGAAGAAGACCCGGATCAACCTGTTTGAGATCACCAAGCCTTCATTGAATGATATTTTTATCCGGATTGCATCCCCTGAAAGAAAGGAGGTCAGCCATGCGTAAAATAATTACTCTTTTTAAACGTGAATACCGTGCAGCCGTACGAACCAAAAGCTTTATAATCAGTTTGTTACTGGTACCCATCATGATGGGTGGCGGTTTTGTAGCTGTCATCATTTCGGAGAATAAAGTTGACACCGAGGATAAACATTTTACAGTGATAGACCGTACCGGTGAGCTGCAGGAATACCTTCAACAGGCTGTTGAGGTGAGAAACACCCAGGAGATCATTCATTCAAAAACAGGTGAACAGACCCAGCCGGCTTTCGTGGTTGAGTTCACATTATTCGATCAACAGGATTCCACCGGTCAGCAGCTCTCCCTTTCAAACCGGGTAAAGTCGGCCGAATTGTACGCTTACATAGAGATTGGACCGGGATTTATTCACGGAGACGGCGTAGAGTCGGGGGCCTACCTGCGTTATTACTCCGAGCACACTTTTAACGATCCTTTCAGGGATTGGTTCAGTAATTCACTGAACAAGCAAGCCCAGATCATAAGGGCTGTTGAACTCAATCTTGATGATGAACAGACCCGTCATCTGACCAAATGGATCGGAATTGAAGGCATGGGGCTGGCTAGCGTGGACAAAAAAACAGGAGAGCAACAAGGGGCCGAGAAATCCAATGACCTGCAATCTTTTTTAGTTCCGTATGTAATGATGATCCTGATGTTTATGCTGGTCATGATGGGTGCCATCCCGCAGCTGACATCTGTTATGGAGGAGAAGAATGAGAAAATTGCCGAAGTTCTTCTGGGCTCTGTAACTCCCTTCCAGTTCATGATGGGAAAAGTCCTTGGCGGAGTTGGGGTATCGCTGACCACTGCAACCATCTATATAGCTGCCGGAGTCTTTACTCTCAATTATATGGGAATGCAATCCCTGATCCCCTATGATGTATTCCCCTGGTTCTTTGTGTTTTCCGTGCTCTTCATCCTGATGGTGGGTTCGGGTATGGCTGCTCTGGGGGCCACATGCAACGACACCAAGGACGCCTCTTCGCTCACTTTCCCGGGCATCCTTCCTGCGATCATTCCCATGTTCCTGATGATGCCTGTCATCCAGGATCCCGGGGGAGCCTTTGCGACAACGATGTCGCTGATCCCTATCTTTACACCCTCATTGATGGTGGTCAGAATGGCCTCGACGGTAACCATCCCTATCTGGCAACCAATCGTAGGACTCATTGGAGTGATCCTGTTTACATTGTTTACAGTATGGGTGGGAGCAAGGGTATTTCGGACAGCCATCCTGATCCAGGGACAAAAACCCACACTGGCTAACCTTTTCAGGTATGCATTTAAACCATAACCAGACAAGGGAACTAATGGCGAACCCTGTAAAATAAGCGGGGAAATAACATGCCTGTCTGCTTCTTATAGGTCAAATACTCATCGCCGAATTCGACGGTGAGAATCCGTTCTTCGTACCGGGAAATCCATATATACGTTGTGATGATCACCAACCAGAAAGCTGCTGCCAGTATTGAAAGCGTAATCAGGATTGCACCAAGGTAAAAAAGGATTGCACCAAGGTAAATGGGATGTCTGACCAGCCTGAATGCACCTGTACTAATCACTTCGGGCTTTGCCCTTTTCGTGCCAAAGACTGCCTTCATGCCGCTACGGGCCATGATCCATGCGGTAAAAAGAACCACCGAGGCCAATGTAATCCTGAGATATTCGGGAATCAACTCTCTTAAGATTGTGGAGTAATGGAAAACAAAAGAATCAGTGATCCAAATGGCAAGGAAAATAATCAGAAGGATCAGTTGGATTGTATCTCCCCAACGATGTTCACCAGTCAGGTGTGGATGCTCTGCATGCTTTTTTGTGCTCATGGGTTCTGCCGCTTCCCAATTTTGAGATAATCTTTCAATCGTTTAAATCCTTCAGCATAACTGACCGCCGGCTCATATCCCAAAATCTCGCGAGCCGCTGAAATATCGAACCAGTGGTTGGTAATCATCTCTTTGATGGCATACCTTGTCATAAAAGGTTCTGACTTAATCTTAAAAACTTTATGGAACCACTCCGATATTCCAGCCCCCATCAGAGCAACCCTTTCCGGGATCTTTCGTTGAACCGGAGGGTGACCGGCGATCTGGATAATGGAATTGATAAAATCCCACACCCTTGCAGGTTCGCCGTTTGTAATGAACAGGGCTCTTCCTGCTGCATTTGGATTTGATTCAAGCGCTTTGGCAGCCAGGATGAGGGCATCCACCATGTTATCGATGTAGGTCGTATCAATGAAATGCTCCTGGTCTCCAATTCGCCTCATTCTGCCTGATCCCACTCTCTTCAGTATTCCGGGAATCAGGTGGGCATCATAGGGGCCCCATACAAGATGGGGACGAAGAGATATGGTTTTCAGCTCCTCCGAATTCGCCTCTATGATCAACCGCTCGGCCATCGCCTTGGTGGAGGCATAAAAAGAACCATGATTCTCCGGATAGGGATAAGTCTCGTCAATGCCTTCAAGGTCGGATCCGTCAAAAACCACCCCTGAAGAGCTCGTGAAGACCACCCGGCCCACTCCCTGTTTACGGCATGCCTTGATCACATTGAAAGTCCCTGTTACATTGATGGAATGGAATTCCTCATAGTTCCCCCAGATAGCTACTTTTGCGGCCAGGTGAAAAACAACATCTTTCCCCTTGCATGCCTTTTCCAAAGCCTCCATGTCCCTGATATCAGCCTGAATACTGCTGATTCCAAGCGCCCAGTGCAGAGGATATTCGCGGCGGGAATAACTTGTAACCTTATGCCCCTCTGAAATCAATCTCTTGATCAGGGCCATCCCGATAAATCCACCACCACCTGTTACCAGAATTTTCATCCCATTTGGATTAAGCTTATAAAAATAGTGATAAATCTTAATTGGCAAGCTTGATTTTGAGCAGCAGGAAAATATCTTCCAAAGATTCCCGGTCGTTAAAAGGAATCCGCATCAAAGATAAATTTTTAAATTGCATGAACATCTCAGATTCTCCATGATAAAGAAATTCGCCAGTTTATCAACACTCCTCCTTTTCGGGATTCTGGTTGGTCTGCCCGTACCCGGACAACACCATTTTGAGCGTTGGAATACCATGGATGTTCAGCACTATCGCTTCGATATCGAACTCAGCGACACCAATGATGTCATCTTCGGTAAAGCTGAAGTGGAAATCCGCTTCAAATCGGAGGTACCGGACTTCCGCCTCGACCTGGTTAATCTTACACAAGATGGCAGCGGAATGAAAATTGACCGGATTACCGAAAATGGGAACGAGGTGCCATTTATCCATGAAAATAACGCGGTGCAATTTCAGGTGAAAGGAATTCCGGAGGAAGCAGCCAGGAAATTTCTGATTGAATACCATGGAATCCCGGCCGACGGTTTGATCATTTCGGAAAACAAATTCGGTGACCGTACTTTCTTTGGTGATAATTGGCCTGACAGGGCTCACCACTGGCTTCCCGTGGTGGATCATCCTTCGGATAAAGCCACCGTTGAATTTGTTGTGGAGGCGCCCTCATATTATGGGATTGTTTCCATAGGAACTAAGACAAGTGAAATCCGGGATGAGCAGCGGATCACTACCCATTGGGTGATGAACGTTCCCATCTCCACCAAACTGATGGTAATCGGGGTAAGTCCTTTCGAGGTTGAATACTTTGAAAGCCTGTCAGGAATTCCCATCTCAACCTGGGTCTACCCCCAGAACAGGGATGCTGGTTTTAACGACTACAATGTAGCCATCAGTCCGATGAATTTTTTCGAAAAATATATTGCACCCTATCCCTATTCCAAGCTTGCCAATGTACAGTCGAAAACCAGGTATGGAGGGATGGAGAATGCCAGCTGCATCTTCTATCATGAAAGAACTGTAACCGGGAAACGGGACAGTGAGCTGCTGTTCGCCCATGAAATTGCTCACCAGTGGTACGGGGATGCAGTTTCGGAACTTGACTGGCACCACGTTTGGATCAGTGAAGGTTTTTCAACATATCTGACTGATCTTTATATTGAAAGCGAATATGGACGTGATGCTTTCGTTGCCTCCATGCTTGATGAAAAAAGGCAGGTCCTGGAGTTTGCCAGGCAAAGACTTGCTCCCATCGTGGATACCACCCTTCCGGTATCGGTTAAACTACTGAACAAAAACAGTTATGAAAAGGCAGCATGGGTACTTCATATGTTACGTCATGAGCTGGGCGATGAGCTGTTCAGGCGCTGCCTTCGCACCTTTTACAACGATTTTAAATATGACAACGCCCTGACAAAAGATTTCCTGCAGGTTGTGGAGCATTTGTCAGGCCGTGATTTCAAAGCATTTTTCCAGCAATGGTTCTTTGCAGCGGGTCACCCTGTTCTCTCTGAGGCCTGCAAGTACAAAAAAGGACAAATCCGTCTAACGATCCGGCAGAAACAGCAGCAACAACTTTTTCAATTTCCACTGGAAGTCAGATTTGAATTGAGAAATGGCTCTTTCATCGAGCAGAAGTTTAACATTTCACAGCAGAAAGAGACTTTCAAAATCCTTTCCTCCGTCAAACCTTCCAAAATTATTCTCGATCCCGAATCCTGGCTGCTGTTCGAATAAACCTACACCCTGGAAGGAGGAAATTCTTCCCTCCCGTCGGTAAACCTTGCAAACCTCACCCGGTCACGACCATGAACCTGATCATCCTTTGGCCAGGGCCAGCCCCCAAAACGGGTCTCCTGGTAGTCTGCGAAAGTCTGCTGGATCTCCTCCCGTGTGTTCATTACAAAGGGTCCGTAGTTCACCACCGGCTCATTGATTGGGACGCCCTGCAGGACCAGGAAACGGCCCTTCACCGATCCATTTTCAAGTTGAACATCCATGTGTGCCTCCAGCTCGATGGTACAATGCTTATCGAAGGAGGCTCCATTGAGAACAAGGGAAGCTCCCTCGAAGAAGTAAAGGCTGCGGTTTACACCCTTACCGGCCGCAGGAAGGCTCCATGTTGCACCCGGATCCATCTCCACAACCCATATACCCACTTCGTGGTCCCGGTCAGCTGCCCAGGAGTTGGGCGCCGGCTCTAAAGATAAATGAGCTCCCAAATTCCCGGCAACCAATTCGATGGTCGTTTTAAGCCCATCCTGATCCACCATATCAATTACCGGAATCTGTTCAGCCCACAACATGGAATAGTAAGGCTCGACAAATTTGTCGGCACGTGGAAGATTGAGCCAGATCTGGAACAGTTCTAAGCGGATTCTCCTCCTCCCTGTTCAGCAGGGGAAACATCTCAGCATGCTGAATCCCCTTCCCGGCAGTCATCCATTGAACATCTCCATGTCCATACCGGCCGGCACCACCTTTTGAATCGGAATGATCCACCATCCCTTTTCTTACCACAGTAACCGTTTCAAATCCCCGGTGTGGATGTACCGGGAAACCCGGTACCTTTGTACCGTGATACATTCGAAACCCATCTTTGATGACAAAGTCATTTCCGATATTCCTTCCCTCAAGGCTGGTGTCGGGACCGAAATCCTCATTCCCCCGGGGATAATGATCTGCATGGTAAACACAAAAAAGAAACGGATCCTGTGTTTCCCATGGAAATCCAAGTGGCTTTATAGCCTTAACTGCGTTTTTACCCATTTTCATTTCCCTCTTTATGGAATTAACAACACTGCTCACTATTTGTTATTAATAGTTTATATTTATCATGCAAAAACTTCAATCAGGGTGGAATGAAAAACATCCATCGTCAGTTATTGGAACACATTCAATCCGGGGAACCGGTTGTACTCGCAACAGTGGTAAAAACCTCCGGTTCCACTCCTCAAAAACCCGGGAGCTCAGCCCTATTTTGTGAGAAGGGCCTAATAGCAGGAACCATCGGGGGAGGCCAGCTGGAAGGAGATGTGGGACAGATTGCCCAACACGCCCTGATCTCCGGGACTTCAGGCCAGTACTACTTTAACCTCGATTCGGACTCTGAAACTGCCGGGGCCATTTGCGGCGGAGAGGCAGAAGTACTGGTTGATGCAAACCCGGACCTGCACAGGATTGCCCTGGAAGAAATGGCCCAGGCTCTTTCCAAACGTATTTCCGGACACATATGTACCATGGTATCAAAAGAGCCTGGTCAGGATTTTTCCATCAGCCGTTTCTGGATCAGCGAGCAGGAGCATTCCGGAATGCCCGGCCATGTGACTCCCGAGCAATGGCAATCCATTAAGGCCAGCCTCGCTGCAATAACAGGGAACGGATTCATCGAAACAGATCTCCCGTCATTATCCGAGGGCGGAAAACAGAGCCTGTTTATTGAGTCCATCAAACCAATGCCACATCTTGTTATTGCAGGAGCCGGGCATGTGGGCAGGGCACTGGCCCACCTGGCCAGCCTGCTGGATTTTGAGATCACAATGATCGACGACCGGCAGGAGTTTGCCTGCATGGAAAACATACCCGACGCTGATCACTTCATTGTAAAGGATATAGGGTTGGCCATGTCGGAACTGGAGAAGGGACCAGACACCTACATCGTCATTGTCACCCGCGACCACACAAACGATGCCGACGCCCTTAAACCATGCATCGGTTCGGGTGCAGCTTACGTGGGAATGATTGGCAGCAGGCACAAGGTAGCCATCGTGAAAAAGAATTTTATTGAGAATAGCCTCTCCACCGAAGAACAGTGGGACAGGGTGCATACACCCATTGGAATTCCTATTGGATCAAAAACAGTCCAGGAGATTGCAACCAGCATCGCTGCACAACTGGTAAGTGAAAGAGCAAAAAATCAAACCGGCCATGCTTAAAAACCGGGCCATCATACTTGCAGCCGGTTCCTCAAGACGGATGGGTACACAAAAGATGTTGCTCCCCTATGGAAACAGCACCATCCTGGAGACGGTGATAGAGAACATCCTCTGCTCGTCGGTGGAAAGTATCCTGGTGGTTCTTGGCGCAAACCATGATGAGATTCATGAAGTTATAAAACCATGGCCGGTGGAGGTGTGTTTCAACAAAAATCACCCATCGGGAATGCTTTCATCGGTGATATGCGGTTTTAATGCCCTCCCCGATGATACGGGAACCGTATTGGTTTTCCTGGGGGACCAGCCCGGAATCTCACCCCGTGTTACCGACACCCTGTTGGAAGCCTGCCATGAATCCATTTGCGGAATCGTCATACCTGTTACCAATCAAAAGCGCGGTCACCCTTTACTTGTCGATTTCAAATATAAAAGCGAGATTGAAAAACTCGACCCGGAGAAGGGGTTGCGTGCCCTCATGCTCCGGTTTCCGGAGGATGTACTCGAGGTGGAAATAGAGGCACCTGGCATCCTGCTGGATATTGATACCCCTGAAGAATATTCAATAGCAAAAAAAATGATGTAATATGAAGGAAGAAATCATCCGGTTTACCCTGAACGGTAAAAACACTGAAATCACAATCGACCCGACCCTTACCCTTCTGTGGGTATTGAGGGATCAGTTTGGTCTGACCGGGACCAAGTATGGTTGCGGATCCGGATACTGCGGAGCTTGTACAATCATTATGAATCAAGAAACGGTTCGTTCCTGCACGCTCAAGGTGAATGAGATCTCGGACAGTTCAATCATCACCATTGAGGGCCTTGCCACAAATGGGGAGCTTCATCCCATACAAAAAGCATTTGTGGAGAATGATGCCCTTCAGTGCGGATTCTGCACACCGGGAATGATCATGAATGCCTACGGGCTTCTGATCAAGAACCCCGAACCCACCCGGCAGGAGGTAATCCAGGGGATGGAGGACAACTTCTGCAGGTGCGGAGCCCATATCAGGATCATTGAAGCCATCCAGGCAGCAGGCCGGGAGATGAAAGGAGGAAAACAGCGATGAAACGAAACAGAAAAATAGAGGGATTAGCAACCACGAAAGACAAGCTGGAAATCAAAAGAAGGGATTTCCTTACACTGCTCGGTGGTGGGATCATTGTTTACTTCGGAACCGGAAATCCATCCGGTATCATGGCCATGCCATTGGCCCAGCGCCGGGAGGTCCCTAAAGACTATAATGCTTTCCTGAGGATCGATGAGGATGGAACTGTGCATTGCCATGTGGGCAAGATTGAGATGGGACAGGGTCCCATCACGTCATTACCCCAGCAAATTGCCGATGAGCTCGACGTAGCCATGGAATCGGTAAAAATGGTGATGGGAGACACCCTGTTGTGCCCCTGGGATGCAGGAACCTGGGGATCACTTACCACAAGGGAATTCAGCCATTATTTGCGTGCAGCAGGTGCCGAGGCAAGATCAGTCCTGCTTCAGCTTGGTTCCGGACAACTTGGTATTCCCGTCGAAAATCTCCGGGTTGACAAGGGAGTCATCAGTGGACGATCCGATCCGGATAAACGAGTGACCTACGGCGCACTTGCCAGGGGACAGCGAATTGAACGATTCATGGATGAACAGCCCGCGGTAAAGAGTCATACTGAGTTTCATTACGTAGGACAATCACTCTTGCATTCGGATGCAATGCTCAAGGTAACAGGGAAAGCAGAATATACAGGGGATCTCAAGTTACCGGGCATGGTCTACGCTAAAGTATTGCGCCCTCCTTCTCACCTTTCCAGATTGGTATCCGTAGATTATTCTTTAGCAGAGAAGCTGGAGGGGGTTCAGGTTGTCCGGGATGGAGAGTTGGTAGCGGTTTTGCACGAATACCGGGATAAAGCGGAAGAGGCCCTCGGATTGATTACGGCTGAATTTAGTCCCGATGACCTGGATGTGGACCATCATTCCATTTTCCAATACCTGCTGAATGCCCCCTCCGAAAGCCGGGAGGTACGCAGCTCTGGTAGTATCGCTGAGGGCGAGGCAATCTCCGATGAGATCATCGAGAGTGAATTCCATGATGGATATGTGGCCCATTCTCCCATTGAACCTCATGCAGCATTTGCACATTGGGAAGGTTCAAAGGTAACCGTATGGGCCTCGGCACAATCCCCATTTGGGGCACAGGATGAAATCGCCGGTAAACTGGAGATGGAGCTTGATGATGTAAGGGTAATCTCGCCTTTCCTGGGTGGGGGTTTCGGGGGGAAAATTTATCACCCCCAGGCAATCGAGGCAGCCAGGATCTCCAGGCTGGCTAAAAAACCTGTGATGGTCGCCTATACACGGGAGGAAGAGTTCTTTATGGACTATTTCAGACCGGCGGCCGTGGTAAAAATTAAATCGGGTATTACCCGCGAGGGGAAGATCGCCCTTTGGGATTACAAACAATATTTTGCCGGGAACAGGGGTTCCGATACCATTTACAATGTTCCACATTCACTGACAACGGGTATTGATGAAAAACGGGGGACACCTGTTCACCCATTTTCTACCGGAGCATGGCGGGCCCCTGCCAACAACACGAATACCTTTGCAAGGGAGTCACAGGTGGATATCCTTGCGGCCAGATCCGGAATTGACCCCGTGCAATTCAGGCTCAATAACCTGGCCGATGAAAAAATGATTGCCGTCCTTGAAGCCCTTAAGGAAAAATTTGGCTATACACCCAAGGCAGGTCCCAGTGGCCGCGGAATAGGTATGGCATGCGGAACCGATGCAGGAACCTGGGTCGCTGTGATGATTGAAGTAAAAGTTAATGAAAAAACAGGTAAGGTCCAGCCAATTAGGGCTGTATGTTCTCAGGATATGGGATTGTGTGTGAATCCTCAGGGTAGTATTATCCAGGCCGAAGGCTGTGTAACCATGGGCATGGGATACGCCCTTTCAGAAGATGTGGAGTTTAAAGGCGGAGATGTAATCACCACCAATTTCGACACCTACCAGTTACCCCTCTTTTCATGGGTGCCGGAAACAATCGATACCGTGATCCTTGACAGGCAGGACCAACCGCCCCAGGGAGGAGGTGAACCAGCCATTATTTGCATGGGTGGGGCCCTGGCCAATGCCATTTTTGACGCATGTGGAGCCAGAGTTTACCAGATGCCCATCACCCCTAAACGGATTTTAGAGGCTCTTAAAGGGAAGCCATAAGTTCACTTATGTCCTCCCCGGTATTGAACACACTCACACTGATCCGGATATTGCTTCCGCGCAGGGAGACATAGACATTCCGGGATTGCAGCCTTCCGACAAGGGCTTCCCCGTCGGTACCCGGTGGCAGGGGCAAACCCATCAGGTGATGAGCCCTGTATGATTCATTTTCAACAAGCGACCCTTTTTCAAGAAAAAAATTGATCAGCGGTTCCGAAAGCTGCCTTGCATACTCCTGTATATTCCCGATTCCCCAATTAAGAAGCTGGCCAAGCGCTTCGTTGAGCATGGGAACCAGGATAAAATTACTGCTCTGCCCCACGTCGAACCTGACTGCTCCCGGCTTATATCCCTGCTCATAATTGGTAAGCCTGTCAAACCGTTCTGAATGGGGCCTTGTCATCCAGGACTCTTCAAGGGGGATCCCATCATTAAAATCCTCATGAATAAAAGATATTGCTGATGAATAGGGCCCCATCAGCCATTTATAAGCCGCACAAATCAGAGCCGAGATGTTCATTCTTTTCACATCGATGGGAAGGGCTCCGACCGATTGCGAACCATCCACGATAAACCTTGCCCCTACCTCCTTACACCTGGCTCCAATCTGCTCCAGATCAAATCTGGTACCGTTCATCCAGTGCACCGAAGCCATCACCACAAAAGCCGTCCCGGTTCCAATGGCCTCAAGAATCCGCTCGTTCCAATTCTTCGCCCTCCCGGGAAGATCCTCCTTTCGGGCAACCACCCTTAATTCCGCCCCATGCGTTTTGCACCACCTCTGAGCCGAATAGTAACAGCTTGGGAACTCTTCAGAAATGGTCAAGGCATGCTGACCTCTGACATACGGTATGTTTGTAATAACGCTGTTCATCCCGTATGAAACCGAAGGCATATAGGCCACCTGAGAAGGAGAACAATTGACCATCCGTCCGAATTTCTCCCGGATACTCACAACCCCTGTAAAAAAATCAACCGGTTTAATGTCAACGGGGTTTCGTTTCAGGCGCATTCCTTCAATCCCCTTCTCCTCAGCCGACCTGAGAAGAGGAGACATATAGGCACAATTCAGGTAGTGGATCCCTTCGGGCAGCTGAAAAAGATGTTTCTGACATTCCATATCTAAAAATCGTTTCCTTTGATTAAAATTGAATTACCAATAATACTAAGTTAACCTGGATTTTCATTAAATGGCAACCTGCTTCTCTCTCTCAGGAAACAGATATTTGGCGGTGAATCAGAATTACACTAAATTTGTCCCCTCAAAAATGGCTCCATAGTTCAAGGGATAGAATAGCGGTTTCCTAAACCGTAGATACAGGTTCGAGTCCTGTTGGAGCTACACAAGAAAGTATTAAACGCCTTATATCACAAGCATATAGGGCGTTTTTATTATTTACAGTTGTAAATTAGGTGTAACCTTTCACCCTTCCCCCGGCCTCTTCATTCAATCCAATTGATTATCAAAGGTATATCTTGTGTTCCGTTGTGCTAGCTCCATTGAATTCGTCTTGCTAGCTGGCCTTCGTTACTCCCATGCAGTCGACTATAATCCATTCGTGTTCCGCACTCCCGGAATTTCAGGAATGCAGGTGAATGCCTCTCCAAACTAAATTAATATCTTTGTACTAGATGTACACGAACCTTAAGATATTAGAACTTATAAAAGTAACTGCAAGCAAATACTTGCCTGATGCAGAAGTCTTATTATTCGGTTCTCATGCAAGGAAAGACGCCTCTCCTGAAAGTGACTTTGATATACTAGTCGTTACTACCCTGGACCTGACTCCAAAACAGAAACTGCCACTTAAGACAACGATCAGAAAAGACCTCCTTAAAGAGGGAATCAGATCAGATATCCTTATTCAAAGCAGAAAAGAGATAAGTAAAAAAAGAAAGCTTCCTGGTCATATTATAAAAAACATCCTCAATGAAGCAATTCTCCTATGACCAAGGATAAATCTGAATATATCAAGAATTTTCTGTTCAGGGCAAATGAGGACATTGCCGTAATGAAAAGCCTGGTAAATGCAGGGACTGAAAATTATACAAGCAGTATTTGTTTTCATGCACAGCAGGCATCAGAGAAGTTTCTTAAAGCTTTCCTCGCTTATCATGACGTTGACTTTCCAAGAACCCATGATCTAGACTTCCTTCTTCTTGAATGTCAGAAAATAGATAAAGAAGCCTTCCGGGTAGATTTCAAGAGTCTGACAGACTTTGGCGTAAGTGTAAGATATCCTGATGACTTTTACATCCCTGATGAAAAAGAAACTCTGGAGTATTGCGACACTGCACAATCAGTAAAAGAAATAGTTGAAAGATTAATCAAATAAATATCTTGGCCACTAATTGAGTAGACAGCTGACGGTCAATGTTCTACCTGAAGTGTTAATGACCGCATGCAATGTCAGAAATTGCCATAGCTACAAAAGAACTACTGGGCGCAGAACAAATAACAGTTTTGGCCGACAAAGTTTATCATACCGGCACTGAGCTGAGTAAATACAAGCAACATGTTTAGTCGCATTAGCTGAGCTCGTCCAGCAAGCTGGCCTTCGGTTCTCCCATACGGTCGACTAAAATTCCTCCGTGCTTCGCACTCCCGGCATTTTAATAATGCGACTGAATGGCTCGCTAAACCAAATTGCTTATCTTACATATCTTAACCCGACCGATGGTCGGCATTGAGCAAAACGCAACAGAACAAATGCTAAACGCAATTTGGATCCGCCCTTGCGGGCTTTACAGTCTGCTCGAGCAAGCTCTGCAGCCTACGCCCTCAGATCGGAACTTCGTTTAGCGAGCCATTAGCTGCAAGCATAAAACCCTATGAACGCAATACGTCTAGTCCTTCTAGCTTCACTCTTTTTAATGGTTTCCTTCATTGGATGCGATATGAAAGAGGATTTTGAATGTGGATACAATGGAGATACTATTTTAGATCTAAGTAAAAAGGAGGCTTCTGTCATCGAAGGAGAATTCGGCTACTTCTTACAATTCGAAGATCCTATTGTAACTGGATCTATGTATCTTATGGATAGTATTTATACACTAAAACCATGTAATCTGGATAAGAAATATCAAGTCGATGGATTAGATGTAATTGTTTCTGGCCAAGTCAGAGATAATCCTGCCTATTCATCGCATATTAACTATACGGATTTCTTTGTCACAGAAATTAAAAATGCCAGCAGCTAATAACACTGTGCAAATCCCATATGGCATGTCACGGCTTTTGCAGACCTGGACTAAAAGTAAGAACCCTCCTACCCTGCCAGGCAAAAGCCGCGCCATAGCCAAGTTCCGCTACGCCCTCGATGGGGGACCAGGGAAGCGTATTGATATTTACGCAAGAAATCCGGGTTAGTCCAATAAGGGCCTTAACGCCCAGAGATTGTTTGCATCAACCGTTGTTTGATATAATATTCTAATAATGAGAATTTTAATAATATTTTTTATTCTTCAATACTGTTACTCTTTGTATGGACAGGAAAGATATGTATCAATAGATCAACAGAAATTCTATATAAAAGAATGGGGCAGCGGAGAGGTTACGGTCATTTTTGAAAGTGGTATGTCCGATAGCCTGGAAGTCTGGGATTCAATTCCGGATTCCATTGCAAAATCTGCCAGGGTGTTCTTATATGACAGGGCTGATATTGGGAAATCCGACACCTCACGTATTGAAAGAACAATTCCTAATATGGTAATTGAACTAAGAAGCATCCTGAAAAATCAAAATATAAATCCACCTTACATTTTGGTCGGTCATTCATTGGGTGGACTCATTACACGCTATTTTTCAAGCAATTATACCGATGAAGTCAAAGGGTTATTGCTGCTTGACCCTGCTCCTGAGTCATATTGGAACAGTATGTCAAAAAAAGACCTGCAAAATTATATAAAAGGTGGCACCGAATGGTACGAAACAAAATTTCCTGAGAAATACCGAAAAGAATGGTATCAGTTTATTCCAAATCTTGCTTATATGAATGACCTTAAAATCAATAAACAATTACCCGTAATCCTTGTATCAGCCACCGCATGGAATTGGTACAAATATCATGAAGATATTTTATCGGGATCAGAGAATGCTGTACATATAGAACTTGAGGGAGATCACCATATTTTTAAAAACCATCCGGATTCAACTGTCAAGTACATTAACAAATTAATAGGTAAATAATTTCAATAGATTTGTAGCTCACAAATCCGACAATTTCTCATGATGAAAAGTATTCTTGTTTCCATCTTTTTTGTATTAGCATTATCCAACAGTACTCCTGCCCAGAAACCATACGTAAAAACCTTTACTGAAGCAGATTACGACCGCGCTGTGGCAATGCTGGATGTAAAAAGCTTAATTGATAATGACATTCAACCACAATGGCTGGCCGATGACAGGCTATGGTACAGGTCCGGTACGGAAACCAGGGAGGAATACAAACTATTTAACCCTTACAATGGGGAGCAAATTGTTACAGAAACACAAAAGGAACTATTTGAAAAAGGGGCTGTTGCAGAGGAAGCAGAAAAAGGTTCACGAAATGAGGTGGCATCGCCCGATGGAAGGTATCTGGCCTTTATTCGCAACTGGAATTTATGGATCCGGGAGGTGAGTACAAACTCGGAAAAAGCAATCACCACAGATGGAATAGAGAATTTTGGTTATGCCACTGACAATGCCGGGTGGAAACAGAGTGACAAACCCATCCTCAGCTGGTCGCCGGACTCCAAAAAAATTGCAACATTCCAACAGGATCAGCGACATGTGAGTAATATGTACCTGGTAAGGACCAAGGTGGGTGCTCCTGAACTGATGGAATGGAAATATCCATTACCCGGGGATGAGGATATAATCCGGATCCACAGGGTCATCCTTGACATCAGCGGAGAACCAACGATGGTCAGACTGAAAATGAATTCGGATGCAAGGCGGGGTACCTTATGTGATGACATTTCCTGTGAGGGTGGTTTTGACGATGTGGCCTGGAGCGACGACAGTCAGCAACTCGTGTTTGTTTCAACAAGTCGTGACCATAAGCAGGAAAATATTCGAATGGCCAATTGCGAAACTGGAGAGGTAAGTGATATTTTTGAGGAATTGGTGGCCACACAATATGAATCCGGCCAGGATGCCATCAACTGGAAATACCTGTCAGCAACAAACGAAATAATCTGGTATTCGGAAAGAACCGACTGGGGACATTTGTACTTATATGATGTGAACTCAGGAGCATTAAAAAATCAAATCACCTCTGGCAACTATTTGGTGAGAAGAGTTTTAAAAGTAGATCAGGAAAATCGGGAAATTTATTTTACGGGCAGCCATCACGAAGGGAGAGGTAACCCCTATTTTAGCTATCTCTACCGTGTGGATTTCAGTGGTAAGAATCTGAAATTGCTGACTCCTGCCGAAGGAGATCACACTATACAGATATCTCCCGGGGGGAATTTCTTTATTGATTCATATTCCCAGGCAGATGTGCCACCTGTGCATGAGGTAAGGGACATCAAAGGTAAACTGGCAGCCACCCTGGAAAAGACGGATATTTCCAGGCTGGAAGCAACTGGCTGGAAACCCCCAACGCCCTTTACCGTAAAATCTGCCAATGACCGGTGGGATTTATATGGTCTGATGTTCACTCCCACAACTTTGGACACAAATGCGATGTACCCCGTGATTGTGAATATATATCCGGGTCCCCAGGGAGGAAGTGTGGGATCCTGGAGTTTCCAGGCCGCCCGAAAGGATAACCAGGCACTGGCTGAATTAGGATTTGTAGTGGTGCAGATTGAAGGGAGCTGCAATCCCAACAGGTCCAAATCATTTCACGATTGCTGCTATGGCAATATGGGGGAAAATACGCTATCCGACCAGGTTTCAGGCTTAAAGCAACTGCAGGAAAAATTCAGGTTTATTGATCTGGATCATGTAGGGATCTGGGGACACTCAGGAGGGGGATATGCCACTGCGGCGGCAATGTTTAAATACCCTGATTTCTTCAGGGTGGGTATTTCTGAATCGGGCAATCACGACAACAGAAATTACGAGGACGATTGGGGAGAAAGATATATCGGACTGGAAACCATTGACAGTAATGGCATATCCAGCTATGAGCAACAGGCTAACCAGGTTTATGCACAAAACCTGAAGGGAAAACTTTTGCTTATCCATGGTGGGATGGATGACAATGTACCTCCGTACAATTCTTACCTGGTGGCCGATGCCCTGATCAAGGCAAACAAGGATTTTGATTTCCTCCTGCTCCCAAATGCGCGCCATGGTTATGGAAAGGATAGCTTTTACATCATGCGAAGGCGCTGGGATTATTTCGTGGAGAATCTGATGCAGGCAACCCCTCCAAAAGAATATCAGATTAAAATGGATACCCGCTGAGAATATTGCTAGTTTTACGAAACCAATTGAGAAAAATGATCTCTATTATTTTGTTGTTTCTCCCACTTTTTGCTCATACTCAGACCGAGGTAACAAGCACGGAGGAGGTGGTCATATACCCCGAATTCATTTACGGGATATCTTCCATTTTTATTAAAGCCAATGAGGATGCAGGTTTTCAATACAGCATTCTCGATATGGACAAGAACAATGTTTTTCTTTCCGGCAATGTGAACTCCCTGGAGCCACTGGTCAGAACCGGGAAGTATACCTTTTATACTCCCACTGGAAAACCTTATGCCAGTGGGTATTATAGTAATAACATTCCGTTCCGGGTATGGAGTTTTTTTGATAGCGAAGGTCAGGTTGTTGCTTCGGTGAACTATTCTTATGCAATTCAGTATATGAATAATTTTGGAGACATAGACATTGGTGAGGATTTTGTCCAGCAACCACAGAAGGCTCCTAAATTCGGGAAAAGGGGGTTGAAGGAATTTCTGAGTTTTATAAGGGAAAATGCAATATATCCGCCATTCACTTTAATTAACAACATGGAAGGCAAAGTGGTTTGTCAGTTTGTAATCGACAAAACAGGACAATTAATCAATGCCCGGATTGTAGAAGGCCTGAACGAGGATTTTGATCTGGAAGTTATCAGAGTGTTAACGCTGTCTCCCAGGTGGAAACCCGGAACGGACCATGGAAAACCTGTGAATGTCATGATCAGTATACCTGTTCACTTCAAGCTCAATTCAGAAGCTGAATAAGATCCGTTAAAAGATGCGAATCGTATGCCTGCTCCTGCTCATTAACCTCATTACAATTACCACTTTCGGCCAGGTGATTCGCGGACGGGTACTCGACCAGAAAACCAGGGAGCCGGTCGACTTTGCATCGGTATTCTTTAACGGGACCTTTCTGGGAACCACCACCGATGTGGAGGGAGCGTTTGAACTGGATGTAACACCCTATGCCAGCCGGACTCTTCAAATAAGTGCAATGGGTTACCAGACCTCCTCCCTGAATTCTCTGAAAGCAGGTGAACATTACGAGGTATTATTAGTAAGAGCTCTGTATGAGATCTCTGAAGTTTCCATCGAGTCCAAATCACTGACAAAAAAAAGAAAAAGCTGCATGCAGATCTTTAAGAATGAGTTTCTTGGACTTACTAAGAATGCAGGCGATTGCCATATCCTGAATGAAGAGGATATCACATTCAATTATCATTCGGATAGGGATACCCTCAGGGCCATTGCGCGCAAGCCACTGGTAATCCTAAATAACTCACTGGGTTACCAGATTACCTACTACCTTGATAAGTTTGAATATGACAGGAAACACAAAACAACCTCCTTCTCAGGAAACATCATCTTCAACATGGACATGGCAACCAACCTGGCAAAGGAGAAATTTGAAGTGAGGCGGATCAGGGCTTACACCGGTTCATGTAAACATTTTTTCAGTGCGCTCTGGGAAAATAACCTTTCAGAGGAGGGATTCAGGGTTCAGGAGGAGAGGAGCATGCAGCCAGTGGGTTACCACGAGATAGTTATAGAACTAAACGGAAAGAAATATTTTTCATACCACGAAGATCTTGAACTTATTTACAACCACTTTCGGTCGACTGTTGCCTTCAGGGGTCCGATGGCCCGTTTTGGTAGCGACGGCTTTTTTGAGCCTGAGGCAATCCAGTGGTACGGAACCATGTCGATGGACCGGATCGCCGACTGGCTACCCTACGAGTACTCACCATTCTAAATTACTGCATGATCCTGATAGATTACCCTTTTGTTTCAGATTTTCTTGTTAACACAATCCGGAAGAACCGTTACTGCATCGTGTCAACCGAACCTGCAAGGACTTTGCTCCCCGGTGAATCAGTTACGTGGTTATCAGAGGAGGAGGCAGTGAAGAGACTGAAGAAGAATCCCGGCACTCCAATCTATTCTAATTCCGAAAATGCCCTTGGTTGGATAGCCGAACACCTGGGAGGCTCAGCGCTGGCACATCAGGTACTGCTGTTTAAAGATAAAGTCAGGTTTCGCGAGATGATCAAAGAATCATACCCCGGATTCATGTTCAAGACGGTGGCCCTTGCGGAAATTCAGCAGTTGGATCCCCGTGAGCTGACTTTCCCCTTTGTGATTAAGCCCTCGATTGGGTTTTTCAGTATTGGCGTGCATGTGGTGAAAAGTGAAAAGGAGTGGCTGGTTGTAAAAAATGAACTGCAATATGAAAAATTAAAAACCATCTATCCTACCGGTGTGCTGAACACCTCTACTTTCATCCTGGAGGAATATATTGAAGGGGAAGAGTATGCCATCGACTGCTATTTCAACAATGAGGGTGAGGTAGTAATCCTCAATATCCTGCACCACAGATTTTCATCGGGAAACGACACCAGTGACAGGGTTTATTCAACCTCCAGGGAGATTATCCTTAAATTCAAAGTACGTTTCGAGGAGTTTCTTCATTCCATTGGACAGAGGGTGGGATTAAGGAATTTTCCTGCTCATGTTGAATTGAGGATTGATCCCGGGGGTGAGATATTTCCCATTGAGATCAATCCGCTGCGATTTGGAGGTTGGTGTACCACAGCCGACCTGCTTGGGATTGCCATTGGATACAATTCCTATGAATACTTTCTTGAAAATTCTAAACCTGATTGGGATCTGCTTTTTGAGGGAAAAGAAGAGAAAACATTCAGCATCATCGTTTTGAATAACAACTCCGGTTTCTCGCCGGAAAAAATCAATCATTTCAACTTTCAACAGCTGTCAGATGATTTTGAAAATCCACTGGAAATCAGAGAGCTGGATGTAAAAAAATATTCCATTTTTGGTATCCTGTTTACTGAAACAAGCCCCGGTAATAAGGAGGAATTAAACCGCATCCTTGTATCAGATTTGCGCAAATATATCATTGCCAGATAAAATGAAGCCTGCCAATCTTTGATTAAAGGGGAAATTGAGAATCCAGTGAACCCTTTTCAGGAGACAATTTGATAAATTGCCCTGAAAATTATGATGGTCCGGAAAGTCATAATGATCATGGTTTTCGTTTTTGTCTTTTCTGTCTCAGCCTTCTCCCAGGCTGGGGAGAACCATGACTCTTATGAAAATTCATTTCTTGAACTTCAAAACTTCTATGACGCATCTATCGCTACTGATAATCGTTTTATAAATGGTTCCCTGTATGCTGAGTCCTTCCCCGGGAGTCGGGGACATCCCTATTTCCAATCCGAAACCTGGTTTCAGGGCGAGCTGCTCATGGAGGGGAGAATTTATCATGAAGTTGCAGTGAGATATGATCTCTACAGGGATCAGTTGCTATATAACCACATTCATTCCACGGGAAGCTATGTCGTAATCCTCAATAAAAAGAGAATCGAAAGTTTTACAATGGACGGTCACAGGTTTTGCAAACTGCCAAATCCAGGGCATCTGTCCGAAGGGGTAAAGGAGGGATACTATGAGCTCCTGTCAGAAGGCAAAGCCACCTTTTATGTGAAGTGGATGAAACGATTATCGGATCCCTCCCCTCAATCGCCGGGTGAATTTACCCTGTTCAATGAGTGGTATATCCAGAATAATGGGAAGATCAGAAAGGTCAGCCGCAGGTCGGGATTACTCCATTCGCTGGAGGATCATGAAAAAGAGATCCGGGAGTATATCAGGGAACACCGGATCATTATACAATCCGGGAATGAACCTGAAATAAAGCGGATTGTGGACTATTACAATCGTTTGGAGCCATGAGACGGCTGACCTGGATTATAGCGATGCTCCTGCTCTTTCCTTGCCTGTCCGGCGGACAGGACCCGGTGATCCCCGGGATACATAACCAGCAAATGTTTACGGAGTTTGCTGAGGAGATGGAAGGGTTGCTCTCTGTCAGGTTTTTCTTTATTCCCCATTGGGTGGATTCTGTCAGGGTGGTTCAGTCCGCAACGGGGGAGTCACTTTCAGCTGTACTTAACAACACCCTTACCCCTCACGGACTCTATTTCCACAGGGAGGCAGACCTCATATTTCTATCAAGAAACCGGCCCATTAATCCTGACCTGATGCAAAGCTTCAGCTCTGACGGCTCCATCGGGGAGCCTGAAGAAAGAATTGCTTTCGAGGAGGTCAGTATTTCAGTAATCAACAGTGAGGCCACCGACAGGAACCGAATTATCCAGATTGGAGTGGAGGACGAATCAAATCCAGGTTCAAAGTTCACCATCAATGGAACCATCCGCGAATCTGAAACAGGAGAGCCCATAATCGGGGCTGTGGTTTTCAACGAGGATCAGAGTGTGGGGGTGACGACCGATGTGAATGGCTATTATGTGCTGGGACTCTCCAGGGGCCAACACCTGATCACCTTCAGAAGCATGGGGAAAAAAGAGGAGTTTCGTAATGTGATGCTCTATGGCGACGGTACGCTGAACATGGAGATGGAAGAAAAGATCAATCAGTTAAAAGGGGTAGTAATTACCGCGGATAAATATCAGAATGTATCCGGAATGCAGATCGGTCTCAATAAGATAGATGTGAACACCATCAGGCAGGTTCCTGCAGCCATGGGGGAAGCAGATGTTTTAAAAGCTGCATTGCTTTTACCGGGTGTACAAACGGTTGGTGAAGGTGCCTCAGGTTTTAATGTCAGGGGAGGAAGTACCGACCAGAACCTGATTATTCTCAACGGAGCACCTGTCTATAATACCTCCCATCTGTTTGGTTTTTTTTCTGTTTTCAATCCCGATGTTGTAAAGGATTTCAAACTCTATAAGAGTGGCATAACGGCCGACTATGGTGGAAGAATCTCCTCTGTATTTGATATCTCCACCAGGACTGGAAACCGTAAAAAGTTTTCAGGCCAGGGGGGGATTAGTCCGATTACCGGACGTTTGGTCCTTGAGGGACCCCTGATCAAAGAGAAGCTCTCTTTCATTGCGGGTGTACGCAGTACTTACTCAGACTGGCTGCTCAGAAGAATCAATGATCCTTCCATCCGGAACAGTACAGCCGCCTTCTACGATTTGAACGGTATCATTACTTATGATATAAATTCAAATAACTATCTGAATATCAGTGCATATTACAGTAATGACCATTTCAGGCTCAACTCCGATACAGCCTATCATTATGCAAATAGCCATGTGGTAATCGGATGGAAACATATCTTCAGTCAGAAACTTTTCGCCCATTTCAGTGGCATCTACAGTAACTACAACTATGACATCTCAAGTCAGGTTGATGAGAACCAGGCATTTATCATGAAATACCGGATCGATCAACGAGAACTTAAAGCGGGCTTTACCTGGTTTACCTCCCCGGAAAATAAAATGGAGTTCGGGTTAGATGGCATTCGTTATCAACTGGACCCGGGTTCCCTGAATCCTTTCAGCGGCCAGTCGCTTGTTGAGCCGGTTCAGCTGGAGAGCGAACATGCCATCGAATCGGCCCTTTACATCAGTGATGAATTTAACATCAGTGAAAAGCTATCTGTGTATGGCGGGCTCAGGTACTCTTACTATGCATTCCTTGGTCCGAAAACTGTTACCAACTATTACGAAAATGTTCCTCTGGATCCCATTCATATAAAGGACACCTCCTATTATGAAAGGGGCCAGATTATACAGAACTACCACGGACCTGAATTCCGGATAAACCTCAGGTACAAAATATCCGGAAGCAGCTCATTAAAAATGAGTTACAACCGGATGCGACAGTACCTGAACATGCTTTCCAATACCACGGCCATATCCCCAACAGACACCTGGAAGCTGAGCGACAACCATATCCGCCCCCAGATCGGGGATCAATACGCCCTTGGGTTTTACAAGGATTTCAGGAAACAAAGCATTGAAACCTCAGTTGAGCTCTATTATAAAAATATTATTGATATTATAGAATATAAAGGAGGAGCGAACCTGATCCTGAATGATGCGATCGAACAGGATCTGATCAATGGGGACGGACGGGCATACGGGGTTGAATGGATGGTGAAAAGAACCTCCGGAAAACTCAATGGATGGATCAGCTATACTTACTCGCGAATCCTGATAAGGGCAGACAGCGAATATCCGGTGGAGAGGATCAATAATGGAAATTGGTTCCCTGCCAATCATGATAAGCCTCATGATATAACCCTGGCGGGCAATTACAAATTTTCCCGTAGGTTCAGCATCTCTTCAAATGTCACTTACAGCACCGGAAGGCCTATTACTTATCCTGTGGCCAAATACAATATCAGGAACATGACCATGCTGCACTACACTTACAGGAATGAATACCGGATTCCGGACTATTTCAGGTGGGATATCTCAGCCAACATCGAAGGAAACCTCAAATCCAGTAAACTTGCCCACAGTTCATGGTCCTTTTCTGTTTACAACGCTACAGGAAGGGATAATGTCTACTCCATTTATTTCGTCAGCGGGGAAAAAAGTGTGAATGGATATAAATTATCCATCTTCACACAACCGGTTTTTACAGTCACTTACAACTTCAAGTTCTAAACGAAATGAAGATTTGTAAATATATATGTATCTATTCTTTACTGCTTGTTGTAACTTTCGCCTGTCGCGAACCTTTCTATCCTGAGATTGACCGGTATGAAAATATCCTGGTCATCGATGGCCTGATTACCGACCAGGCAGGCCCGCACCTCGTAAAACTGACCCGCAGTTATGCCTTTGATGAATCTTTCCCCGTACCTGAAGAGGGGGCCGTGGTGATGATTCTCGATGAAGATGAAGCTATATATGAATTCACGGAAGAACAACCGGGGGTATATATGAGCAGTCCATCACTTAGGGGTGAGGCAGGCTCCTCCTACAAACTGGTGGTAAGCACCAAAGAACTGGAAACTTTCGAATCTGAATGGGTGCTCCTTAAGGATGTACCCGAAATAGACAGCATTACCCATGTCCTGGAAGAGCATCCAACCAGTGATCCCGATCATTCTGTTTTCGGGATGCAGATTAAGGTAAATTCCCACGACGACAGGGATCAAACCAGGTACTACAGGTGGGAATGGGCAGAAACATGGGAGATCATCACCCCCATTACATCCTCCTTCTACCCCGACGAAGCCCGTTGCTGGCAGACGGCTGTCTCCAGTGTAATCTCCATCGGGACATCGGAGCATCTGACCCGCGATGTTATTAACGATCTATCGATTCACTTTGTCTCCACCGAAACCAACAAACTTCGGATTAAATACAGCATTCTGGTTAAGCAATACTCTCTGAGTCGCGAGGCATACTCTTACTGGAAAAACCTTCAGGACATTACACAGAATACCGGAACACTATTTGATCCCACGCCTGCCATGGTGACAGGGAACATCTCCAGCACCACAAATCCTGATGTACCGGTTCTCGGAATTTTTCAGGCTTCCGCTGTGAAGCAGGAAAGAGTTTTCATAGACCGCAGCGAAATTCCAAAATCCCTTGATATTCCATCCGGTTATTCTTCCTGCAGTTTTTTCGATGTGACCGATTCGGCAGAAATCGTCTACTATTCCATTCACGGATTCCCCCTGGCGGAGATCTACACCCTTGCCGAAGTCGAGCATTACATTTTTACCAATTCAGAAATGTGTTTCAGATGTACCCTGTCGGGCAGCAACGAGAAACCTGATTACTGGCCGGAACAGAGATGATAATATGTACCAACTAAAACAAAATATCTCATCTGCACTGATCCCTGCCATGCTGCTGGTCGCTGTAGCATGCATGTCACAGGGTGTGCTCAGGGAAGAGGTAAGCCTGCATGTGGAGCGGAATTACTACCTCCCGGGAGATGAGATTTTCTTTGCAGTTTACTGCACGGAGGCTGCTGAAGGAATTCCCTCCCGCATAAGTGTTCTGGCAAACATAGAGCTTATAAACCGCCAGGGGGAGCTCCTGAGCAGAGAAAAGATAAGGCTCAAAAATGGCACCGGATCGGGAAGTATTCAAATTCCTATGGAACTATCCAGTGGGGAACACATGATCAGAAGCTATACCTCCTGGATGAGGAATTTCGGACCCGGTTCTTTTCACTATACCCCGGTTTTAATCATTCATCCGGCTAAGAAGTATACTCCCCGGGAAGTGGGATTAGAGATGCAGGACTCTCTTCCCTACCAGGAAATTCAAAGAACCAAGGATCAAGGGGTTCGTATCCACGGACTGAAAACAGCCTACCATTCACGTGATACCATTGCGTTTGAACTCCAGCCAATTTCCAATTCCGGGATCCCTCAAACCGCCACCATATCCCTCTCGATCGCGCGATCCGAAAGCCAGTTTCCCTACATTTTCCAAAATCCGGAAAATCACTTTGAAAATGATTTCAGATTTATGCCCGATATGCAGGGTATTCAGCTTAGCGGAACTGTAACCAGGCTGGGAACCGGGGAACCGGAGGCTAACAGGAATGTGCTCCTTTCATTCATCGATACAATCACTGAGATATACGGGGTAATGAGCGACAGTGCCGGTAGATTTCGTTTTGACCTCAACGGAATGGCTGGAAGAAAAGACTTGATCATTCAGATACCGGACCAGGACCAGAATCTCCTGATTTCTATCGATTCTGACCGCTCTATGGAAAAAATACCGGATAATGCCTGGATCTCGCTATACAATGATAGCCTTGCCAGCCGGTTCAGGGAGATGCTCATGGAACAACAACTTTCCGATGCGTATGGTCTATCCCCTGCCCGAAGGGATGGATCCATTCCCGATTCTCCCATGAAAAAAGATCATCTACCCTTCTATGGAGAGTCAGATCATACTATAATCATGGAAGATTTTGTCCAATTACCGGTCATGGAGGAAGTATTCAGAGAGCTGGGGAAAAGGATTTTCCTGGTAAGGGAAGAGGGAAAATATAAAGCCCTGATTCTTGACCTGGAATCAAACCGGATCATCGGCAATCATCCTTATTACTTCATAGATGGTGTTCCCTTCTTTGATTCGGAAAAACTATTGGGCCTGGATCCCTCTTTAATCAAATCGATCTCCATAAAAAGCCGGAAATATTTCATGGGCGAACTTGTGATGGATGGGATCATAGACATCAGGTCAAAAAAGGGAGATGCAGGCCTGATAGATATTCCCCGATCGGCTGTCCGTCAATATTTCCAGGGTTTCCAGGAGAATTCTAATCCGGTTACGGAATACGCTCCCGGAACCGACCGCAGAATCCCGTATTTTAAGACTACCCTGCTCTTTGAACCAAGGATCGAAACCGGAACTGACAGGATTTCAGATTTTCAGCTGATTGCACCAGACTCAAAAGGCAGCTATACCATTGCCATCCGTGGAATCACAACTGCCGGTAATCCCATTCAACAGGACTTCATGTTCCGGGTAAAATAGAAATAATTACAGGGTTCATAATTATATCACTATTTTTACGCACATCTAAAGCTTCATCCATCTAAGACCCAACCTATGAAAAAGAAATTTCTGGCACTGCTTTTCTTAGTATCCACGATCCTTTCGGCCCAGGATGCCCTCAGGCTTAATGACAAAGAGTACTTCCATAAGGAGGGCCTGGATGTGACCTTCTTCAGTGATTACTACCCCGAAGGACACCAGTCCGGAGTCACCATCATCCAACACGGAGTGAGGGTAGCCGCCAACGGGGATCTCCGCCTTGAACCTTCCCCCGGTCAATGGTCACCTGTACCTAAATGGGGTTCCAGGACGGTCGATCTTGAAAATCAGAGCATCTCCCAGAGACTTTGGTATCCCGACTCATCCAAAAACCGGAGAGGATTCAACCCGGTGATCTATCCCGACCTGAACTTCTTTTACCAGATAGAGATCAAAGCGATCGGGGATGGAAGTTTTACTGTAACAGTCGACCTGGATGAACCACTACCGGATGAATGGTGTGACAGGGCCGGGTTTAACCTGGAACTATTCCCCGGTGACCTGTTCGGAAAAACGTACCTGATGGATGGAACCTCGGGGATATTTATGGATCAGCCGGTGGGGCCCATGCAGGAATTTGACGGTGAGCCGCTGACCGGACCGCTGGCCACCGGAAGATCCCTGGTCATTGCGCCTGAACTTGATCTGCAACGCGTTGTTATCAAATCTCAATCGGAACCGATTGAATTGTGGGATGGACGCACAAACCATAACAACGGCTGGTACATCGTTCGCAGTCCAATCACCAAAGGTGCCACCAGGGGTGCAGTCCGATGGACCATCACCCCTAATACCGTGAAGGGTTGGAAATCCGATCCGGTGATCCAGGTTTCACAGCTTGGTTATCACCCCAACCAGGAGAAAAAGGCGATCGTTGAACTGGATGCAACTGAATCCCCTCTGCCGGAATTTAAATTATTCAGACTGGGTGAAGAGGGTCGTAAACTGGTCATGGAAAAGGAGACCCGGCTATGGGGAGAGTTTCTAAGGTATAAATACGCAACCCTCGATTTTTCTTCCATTGAGGAACCAGGCATTTACCAGGTTGCCTATGGCGATAAGTTTTCACATGCATTCCGGATTGATAAGGATATTTATGACAAAGGAACCTGGCAGCCGACACTGGAATACTACCTGCCTGTGCAGATGTGCCACATGAGGGTGAATGAAAAATACAGGGTATGGCATGACCTGTGTCACATGGACGATGCAAAGATGGCGCCTCCTACCCCTTTTCACTTTGATGGTTACCAGCAGGCAGAGGAGAACCATACCCACTATCAGGCGGGGGAGGTGGTTCCGGGACTGGACCAGGGTGGATGGCACGACGCAGGTGACTACGACCTGAGAGTGGAATCCCAGTCCGGGACTGTATGGCTGCTGGCTAAAATGATTGAAGAGTTCGGATTGGACCATGATGCCACAATGATCGATTTTGAGAGACACCTTGTTGAGATACACCAGCCCGATGGAATTTCCGATGCAATACAACAAATCGAACACGGACTTGCGACCATCCTGGGAGGATATCGTTCCCTGGGCCGACTTTATCGTGGAATCATCTGCTCTGACCTAAGGCAATATGTGTTGCTTGGTGATGCTGCATCCATGACCGACAACATCCCCGGCAACAAAGACGACCGCTGGGTTTTTACTGAACTGAATCCCCGCCGTGAATTGCAGGTGATCCAGAGTCTTGCTGCCGCATCCAGGGTTCTCAAAGAGTTCAATCCGGAACTGGCAAAGGAGTCTCTTGAAACTGCCATTGCCCTCTGGGAAGGGACCTCTGAAATAAAGGGGCTCTCCTCTCAAAAGGTGGTCGCCCTGTCCGAGTTGATTCTATCCACTCAAAATCCGGCCTACACCAAGGCGCTCGTGGAGATGAAGGCTGAGATCCTGTCGTCTCTGCCCCGTTGCGGATGGGCCATCGGAAGTGTGATCAAATATATCGATGATCCACTTTTTAAGAGCGAAATCCATACAGCTGTAAAGGCTTTCCAGGAGGATCTGAAAAAACAGCAGGAAGCCGATTCACCCTACGGGGTTCCATATAAACCCGACATCTGGGGAGCAGGCTGGAATATCCAGCGATTCGGTGTGGAACAGTATTTCTATCATAAAGGATGGCCCGAACTGGTGCCTACCGAGTTCTTTGAACATGCTCTGAATTTCATCCTTGGGGTCCATCCCGGACCCAACAACGCCTCATTTGCTTCGGGGGTGGGATCCAATTCCATCAAAGTAGCCTATGGGGTTAACCGGGCTGACTGGTCGTTCATACCAGGCGGAGTTGTGTCAGGAACTGCCCTGATCCGCCCCGACCTTCCCGAACTCAAGACCTGGCCATATTTCTGGCAACAAACTGAATATGTAATGGGTGGCGGCGCCACCAATTTCATGTTCCTGGTTATGGCTGTTAATGAATTGTACAATCCACCTTTGTAGTTAAACTGCCCCTGCCGCGGGTATCAAACGAACGCAGGGAGATGATTCCGGTTGCCTCCAAAGGGCCTTCATAAACAGGCGAATCCGCACGGGGTTCCGACCCGTCGGAAGTATACCGGATGCACAATCCCGGAAAATCCACATTGGAAAGAAGCCGGCCCTGCTGCACGATGGCACCGGGGGGAGGTAAACGGTAGTTGTATCCTCCAAACAAATGGTCGAGCCGCGGCATTTCGCGATACCCGATGGTATGGGCAAACCCGCTCCAGTCCCTGTTGATGGCATCCATCCGTTTCTCCCTCTCCGGAATTTCACCCCATTCAGGCTCTCCGGCCCAGGCCCGTTCAGCCAGTCCCAGCATCTTTGGAAGATAATAGTACTCAAGCATTTCTTTGCCTTTGATGGTCTCGCTCCACAGGGGTCCTTCGAGGCCGGCAATATTCTTCCGTGCAGTCACATCCAGCTTTTCCATTCCCATAAAACTGGTTTCTGGGTCAATGGGCCTTCCGTAACGATCTGTCAGGGTAGTGTTGAATACATTAAACGGGGCAAAAGTAAATGCCCGGCGCGTGTTCACAAAACCTCCCCAGTAAAGTCCGGGTTCAGAGGGATGGTGGTTATAGGCCAGGTCCATATAAAAATGGTCCACATTGCAAAGAATAACAGGAAATCCTGCATTGGCGGTCCGGTTGCCCAAATCGAGAGAGTTTCCAAGGGAGTTCCATATGTAGGGAAGCATCCCGTTTCCGGCAAAATCGGGGTTTGGAACCCATTTCCCCTCCTCGTTTTTTATCAAAGCAATCTCCTCCCAACCGGCCATGATCAATCCCTTTTCGGAAAGCATCTCGAGCAGACGGCCCTCAAAATAGCTCTGTAACCCGGACGGCCCGTCGATCCCGGGATGGGATTTTAGAAATTCATTGCAAATGGGGGAACCGGTCCAGGAATTGGCCGGAACCTCATCCCCTCCGGTATGAATTACCTTCAGTTCCAATCCTGCATCTTTATACATTCCGGCCAGCTCATCCACTACCTTTTCGAAAAAAAGAAAGGGGGCTTCTTTACAGACACAGGATACATTATCATTGAAGTTTTGAGCTGAATTATAGACCGAGTAGTCATCCGGATCGGTAAGCCGGTAGAGACCGGCTTCCTCCATCCTCCCCTCACCCATCAATCTTTCATACCTGGCTTCCATGGCAATAATAGCCGCCCTCGCATGACCGGGGAAATTGATCTCGGGAATCACCTCCACATGATGTTTCGCGGCAAACTTCAGCAACTCCACGAAATCCTCCCTTTTCAGATACCCGCTTCCCATTCCACCCTCAGGGTTGGGAAAGGGACCCGATCCGTAGGCAGGGATCAGACGGTCTTTGCCATCCCGCGTATGGCCCCTGGACCCTCCCACATCAGTAAGTTCGGGCAATCCCGGAATCTCCAGCCTCCATGCCTCATCATTGGTAAGTGAAAGGTGAAGCTTGTTCAGTTTGTAAAAACCCATCACAGCAATCAGTCGCTTTACAGATTCCGGTTTGTGATAGTTTCTGGCTATATCCAGCATCATTCCGCGGTAATGGAATGCAGGTGAATCAGTGATATCGGTACAATTTAACTCAACTCTTATTTGAGGCTTTTTCCAAAATTCAACCGGAACCATGGCAAGCAGGCTTTGGATTCCGTAAAAGAGTCCAGCTGCATCTCCGCCTTCAATATGGACTCCTGCCCCTTCCTCCACTTTTAGTTGATATCCCTCCTTGGATCCCGATTCTGACAGGGAGAGATTGATCAGGTTCGTTCCCTCTCCATGGCCCGGTACCATTCCCGGCCTTGTTCCCATCACCTTTTCCAGCATATCGGCCAGGTACCCGGCTTCATTTTCGAGTCCCTTCTGGTAACGGATGACCAGGCCGCTTAGAAGAATCTCGGAACCTTTGCAGGGTTTTATCACAGCCGGAGTCGGGATGATCTTTTCAATCTCCGAAGGATTCAGCTTCTCAAGTCCGGCATTCTGCTGAAAGAGCCATGCTGCATCGGGCAGAGGAATCCCCCCTGAAGGAGGAAAGATCATCTCCAGGGGCGGAAAGGGTCTTATATCATAATGCTCAATGGCAGCAACCTCTTCTTGCCCGCTATTCGGATTTTCAAATACTATATATAAACCGGCAGGAGACTCCACCTCCTTGATCAGGCTACCCGGTTTATGGTAGGCAATTTCCACCTGTTCTCCAGGACCAAGCAGAAATCCTTTCCCTGGTGCGATTCGGATCAGGTCCCCGTTCATATGAGTGATGATTACATTTCCGGTAACAGATTTATCAATGACACCTTTCCCCATCTGACTAAAGTATATGTTCCAGTTGGCATCGCTAAGTGATTGTTCTCCTGTGTTTTTTATAACAAAAATCGAACTGTAATATCCTTGCTCCGGATTGTTCCCAACAAATTCCCAGGAGAGATAAAGGTCATCCGCAGATGGATGGCCCGGTTTATCGGAAGGGCCACAGGAAGAAAGAAATAGTGCAGCCATAAGTAAGAAGATTGTTTTTGTCATCAGTCGGATTGGATTTATTTAGTAGATTAGTCACCACTAAAACTACTAAATGATTCTAAAATATACATCATAAACGTATTACGCCGGTATCATATTCAGTGTAACTGCGTATAAACCAATGTACTTCTGAAAAAACTAACCCAATGAATGATACCCCCAACCAGGTTTTTCAAACCACAAACGATCCCATTCAGCCACACACCCAATTAAGCGCCTGCATTGAAATCCTCGGATTCAGCGAAATGGTGACCCATGGGGAGATTGATAAGATCCAGGTTTTTTATGAACACATCGGGCAGGAGATATATAGCGCCCGTAAAAAAAACTATTCATGGGGTTTCAGGGTAATCGAACCGCAGTTCCTGAACTTCTCGGAACGTATGATCCTGGTTTCAAGACTCTATAAGGAGGAGACCCTTGCCGATCTGAACAGTGTGGTTTTTAAACTGTTTGTTGAATTCAATAACATTATTCTCTCCATGGCATTGAGTTTGCACATACCCATCAGGGGGATGATCCGGATCGGTGAAACCTTCAGGGGTGCTGTCCGTTCCCGCAAACCCGCCGTAATCTCAGGAAAAGACCCGCTGATTCTCTCCGACCTTCTGAAGGTTTTCTCCATCAGTGAGATCTTTCCCAATGGCTTTTCCGAAGGGCTGATCCCTGCAGTTGATGTTCCATTCCATTTTGGTGCGGGAATCAGCCAGTCATTTTGTGATATCAACCGACTTGAATCGGTAGGAATTTTCATGCCTTTTGAATCCAATCAGTTGAACATAGCCGATGTGACAATTCTTTCCAATCTGATGGCAGAAACGATAATAAATGGGAAAAAATATTATGCCTGTAACTGGAAAGAATGGATGAATGAACGGTCCGACTGTTCGCCCGAAACAATCATGGCTTTTGTTGAATCAGAAGCTGCCAAACCTTCAGGAGCGCATGTTAAAAAATGGCAGAGCCTGGCTGAATATTCAATCAATCTTTAGAATCGGTTTAAATAATTATTCCCGGCGTCTCAGGCTTGAATAAAAAAGCAAAAATCGCTTTCTTTAACCGACCTGATTATGAGAAGAAAAATAAAACCATTCGGAAGATTCCTGTTCCTTGCAGGAGTAATATTGACAGCCCTTTTAATTTTTCTTGGAAATAAAGCCATAGTGAAAACATCGGCTGATGATTATTGTGAATCGTGCCACATTCACCCCCACTCCACCCAGAGCTGGAAACTCTCCACCCACTACGACAATAAGAGGGGGATCCGTGTTCATTGCGTGGAGTGCCACCTTCCGCCCCACGGTGAAGGATACCTCCCTCAAAAAGTCAGGACCGGTATCAGGGACGTGTGGGCCAAATGGTTTAAGGATCCGGAAAGCCTGAATTGGGAAGCTAAATCCCAGATCGATCATGCAAAGCTTCACACCTTTGAAAGCGCCTGTATCAATTGCCACCAGAATAATTTTCCGCTTGGACTCAGCAAGGACGGACTCGACGCTCATCTTTATTACGAGCGCCAGGAGGGTGCCCTGCACTGCATCAACTGCCACATCACAGTGGGGCACTACGACCCCAACAGACTGCATGCAAAGAATGCCGATTTTGGTATCACTGAAACTGTCGATGAAAAGATCTATACCGAACCCGGTATCATGGAAGGATTCAGCAATTTCACCGAATATATCCCCGGATCCAGCGTAAGCTTTGAAATGGTAGCCATTCCCGGTGGAACTTACCGAATGGGCAGCCCGGAAGACGAGCCTTTCCGAAGAGAGAATGAAGGCCCAGCCGCAGATGTAACCATCAACCCATTCTATATGGCCAAAGTTGAAGTCACCTGGAATGCATACCTGACATTTTTCAAACAAACCGGAGCGCAGGGGAAAACAGCCGATGCCTACCTTAACGTGAACACAGGCGATGCAGACGCCATATCAGGGCCCACGCCGCCATGGGGAGCACCGGACCAGGGATGGGGAAAAGGGAACATGCCAGCCATTACCATGACACACTTTGCAGCTGAGGTCTACTGCCAGTGGCTTACAAAAATCACCGGTAAAACATACAGGTTACCCACCGAGGCCGAATGGGAATATGCAGCCAGAGGTGGAACGGTCACTCCCTATTTCTTTGAAGGAGATCCTAAAAAATATGTAAATAAGGGAATCAGGAACAAACTTCTGGGAGTAGACACAACCGTGATCAATGGCTTCATCAACTATGCCGAAAACAGCGGAGCCCGGCCAACCTTACCAGGATTGAAGGGAGAGAATCCCTTCGGGCTGGTGAATATGCTGGGGAATGTGGCTGAATTTTGTTCGGACTGGTATGCTGAGGATGCTTTCCCTGCCAGCGGAGAGGAACATGTGGTAAGAGGAGGATCCTTCCTTGATGGAGCAGAGAATGTCCGAAGCGCATCCCGGGAGGCTACCCGAAGCGTCCAGTGGTTAAAAACCGATCCACAGATCCCCAAAAGTATCTGGTGGTATTCCGACTGTATCCATGTGGGATTCAGAGTAGTTTGTGAAACTACTGAACCAGAATTGTCAGAATAATTGTTACATTGTCAAAACCAATTTCTAATTATAAATCATCCACGCATGAAACCTTCCAATAAAACCAGCAGGCGGAGTTTTCTTGAAAAATCTGCTATCGGTGCCATCGGCATGATCGGTGCCAGCCAAATTATTAAATCCTGTGCAACAGGAGAGACCCCCGGCAAAGTTACTGAACCCGTCATACTTGCTGCGGCAGAGGATGGACAACCGATCAGGGCTGGTGTCGTAGGTTGCGGCGGACGGGGCTCCGGTGCAGCAATCGATTTTCTGAACGCAGGTCCCAACCTGAGCATCGTAGCCATCGCAGATGTATTCCAGGACAGAATCGACGATATTCGAAAAAAACTGAAAGACGAGAAGGGTGTTGAGCTTGCCGATGCCAACTGCTTCACAGGTTTTGATGCCTATAAAAAGCTTCTGGAGGTAGAACTTGATATGGTAATCCTGGCCACTCCCCCCTATTTCCGTCCTGAACATTTCCAGGCATGTGTGGCTGCACGCAAACATGTATTCATGGAGAAACCCGTTGCCGTTGACCCTGTGGGGGCCCGTGCCGTCATGGCGGCATCCAAACAGGCAGAAGCCGCAGGTTTATGCGTGGTTACAGGAACACAACGCAGGCACTCATGGAATTATAACAGTGTCCTGGCCCGGGTCAATGCAGGCATGATCGGTAAAATTGTCGCTACAAATGTATACTGGAACCAGTCCAAATTGTGGCATCGTGAAAAGCAACCCGCATGGACTGAAATGGAGTTTATGTTAAGGGACTGGGTGAACTGGACCTGGTTGTCGGGTGACCATATTGTGGAGCAGCATGTTCACAACATCGATGTGAGCAACTGGTTTGTGGGAAGCCACCCATTGGAAGCCGTGGGAATGGGTTCCAGGCTTAGAAGACCAACAGGCGACTGCTATGATAACTTTAGTGTCGACTTTATCTACGACAAGAGCATTCATATGAACAGCATGTGCCGCCAGATTAACGACTGTGCCAACAATGTGAGTGAACAGATCATGGGAACAAAAGGGTATACAAATGGTGAAAAGACCATTTGGGATATGGATGGAAATGTGTTATATGAATATAACTCCCCCGTTGACGGAGCAGGCGAGCCGACCATGAACAGTCCCTATGTGCAGGAACACATAGACCTGGTTACTGCCATCCGGACAGGCAAACAGATTGTTGAGGCCGAGGAGACCGCCAAGTCGGTACTGACGGCTATTATGGGACGTGAATCTGCCTACACCGGCAAACTGGTGACCTGGGATGAAATGATGGGTTCAGATCTTAAACTTGGACCCAAAGGGGAATTGGCGCTGGGCCCTGTCGACATTAAGGCGGTGATTCCGGTGGCAGGTTCCGCACCCGAATAGTCTGTAACTAAAACTGATCCACGCTGGCATAGGCTTCAATGACTGCCAGCTCTCCTTCCTTCCCCGGAATCGAGTTTCCATGCTCCATTCCCACGATACCGGTATACCCTTTTTCATGGATATGCCTGAAAACATTGGGGTAGTTGATCTCCCCGGTAGTGGGTTCATTACGCCCCGGATTATCGCCAACCTGGAAATACCCAATCTCGTCCCATGCCAGATCAATATTGGGAATCAGGTTTCCTTCATGAATCTGCATATGGTAAAGATCATCCAGGATCTTACATGCTGAACTGTTCACTGCCTGGCAGATCTCATATCCCTGTGAAATTTTATTCAGGAACAGACCTGGATGGTCGCGAAAATTGAGTGGTTCCAGTACCATCGTCAGACCATGAGGTTCCAGTATCTCACTGGCCTGCCTGAGGGCATTGATCACATTGGCTGTCTGGTACCCCATGTCCATTTTCAAACTTACATAGCCGGGAACCACTGTCATCCATTTAGCATTAACCCGTTTGGCCACTTCAACCGATTCTCTGATCTCTTTAAGAAACTGTTCAAGCTTTTCCTGATCCCCATGGGTCAGACTGGGTTCATTCCAATAGATGGTATGGGCCACAAAAACACCCATCTCCATTCCCAGGTTGGCCATCTTATTTGCAATTTTCTCCTGTACGGAGACCTCCCTGTTTTTCATCCCGTTGTCTTCCATGGCTCTGAAACCAGAATCCGCCATAAACTGTAACTGATCGATCAGGTCCTCGCCGGCACTATGCCTGAACATGCCAAAATGGGGGGCATATTTCAGTTTAAAATCATTCTTTTTTGCCTTTGACGGCTGAACCGGGGCTGCCGAGGCATGCACAATTCCACCAGTAGCCAGGATGGCTGTGGCAGCAACACTGCTTGTGAGAAAAGACCTGCGTTTCATGGATGGAGTTTTTAGATTAAACAAAATAAAAAATAATTTGCTATACCGAGAACCAGAAATTCAATTTGAACATAAATACACTATTCCCATGGATTCCGAATAAATCACCGGTGATCTCTGAAATTGGATTGTAGAGACTCTCCCACCCTGATCTGTCATGGGCCCAAACCAGGTAGAGGGTTGATCCAAGCTTATACTCCCAGCGGAAAACCAGATTGGACCGGAACTCCAGAAAGCTGAAATCGGGATTACCAAACTGAAACGATTCCCCATTGTAATCAAACCAGTAGGAGTTGGATGGCTCTTCGTAAATAACATCCAGGTTTCCCAATCTTTGGGAGATCTCCATGGAGCCAGCCTGATCAACCCTGCAAAACCGCTCATACTTTCCAACCGAATAGTAGGGACTCCCATAATACTGCAGTGATAACTCCGGAGACAGAAACAATTCAGCCCTAAAAGTGAAAGAGAGCGTATTCTGGTCGATGTGACCCACGACATACTGATCACCACCTGCTCCGGACAGGGTAGCAACATACTGTTGGTGAAACTGATTATTGTTCAGCACTACCCGCCCGTTTAATTTAACCTTTCGGATGGGAAGCCAGGTGATCCCTGCATGTATAATCTCCTGGTGAGAATGTTCCATCCCGAATGTATTATAATGAAATCCCGCGTCGCCGGAAAAATCTTTGGCACCATTGGTCGAGAGGTACACCCCGGAAAAGTGTTCCCCGTCAATCCTCAACCCAGGTCCGCCCCTCAGATCCCGGGTATTAATATGGGTGAACTCATAGTTGTAGGTGAGCATATAGGTCCAGAGTTTATTACTCTTCAGGGTAAAGGAAACACCTGCCGAATTGAGGGTATTCTCTCCTCCAAAACTCCACTGAGCCTGTTGGCTGAGTTCAATTTCATAATTCCTGATCCACTTGCCCGGTTCGTTCATTTTGTAAGTCAGATTAACCCCCTGACCAAAGTAATCGGCCTGTCTGATAAAACCCATCTCATTCAGATTCAGGCCAGGACTTCGGTACTGTCCCAGCAGGTCAAAGTTGAAGCGCCCCCCTTTCCGTCCCACCTGAATAACACTCCCATGGCCCCCCAGTTGCTCCAGGGTACTGTCTACCGAAAGGTACCCGGCATCGGGTCTCTGGAAGAGGTGTATATGGGAGAGTTGCTTTTGCAAAATCGCTTCCTGGCTCCCCTGCATCTGACTGGCAATGGTTTTAATTTCAAAATAGTAGTTCTTATTGTTCCAGTAGTGCAACAGGTCGAGTCCTCCACTTACAGATGATGCCGGTATCATCTTCAGCAAAAGGGAGTCATCGGAGAACCGGTTCACCAATGAAAAAACTCCGCCAACAATCGTTTTACCTTCACTAAACTCCTTCTTGATGCGAGTCGACAGGTAATTACTCATGGGTGCAACCTGAATATCCTTCTCCTCTCCTTCATTATTGGTGGCAAGGGCATACTCCGAGGCAGTAAGTCCGTTTACCAGTCCAACCGACAATCCCTTGCTGCTTTTTCCGGTCAATTTTGCAGCTCCGAGAATGGTTGTATTCCCGGGGATATGGGAGATGCTCCAGGAGCCTGCACTGCCAGGGAAATCCGCTACACTTCCAATACGCCTTGAGTAATATGGAATATCACCATCCAGTTCAAAATCAAATATCTCGTTCCCCTCCATGAAAAAGGGACGCTTCTCCTGGTAAAAAGTCTCATAGGCAGTGAGATTCAATACCGAAGGATCGGCCTCAACCTGTCCGTAATCTGGATTGATTGAAAGATCGAGTGTGTAGTCACTGCTGATTCCCACCTTGGCATCGACCCCGGCATTGGGCCTGAATGCCGGACCACCATCCCCTTCGGGATTCGTTTCTAAAGCAGCAGAAACATAAGGCAGAAGCTCAACCTGCCTTGAACTCCGGATGTTTTCAACTCCCTGCAGTTCCCCAAAAAGATAAACCATAGCTGGGGCCTGAAGGGGAATATACTGCCACTGGTCCTCTTCTGCCTTCCTGGAGATCCACCTCCAGACATGCATTCCCCAAACGTGCTCGTTTTTGTCAGTATACCTGATCTGGCTGAAAGGAATCTTCATTTCAGCGATCCAGCCGGAATCACACCGGGAGGTAGCCCCGTCCCAAACCCCGTTCCAGTTAAAATCCCACTGATAATCCCCCAGATGTTTCAGATCCATCTTTTGTCCGGCTGCACTCAGGTTAAACTCAAAAGCTGTCCTTTTATCCATGTAACTGTCAAGAGCAATCCCGGTCATATCACCATTCAAGGCATCACGCCTGTCGAAAATATCCCTGATCAGCCCGGGTTCCGAATCCTGGCAGATCATCGCAACGAAAAGATTGGAGCGGTCATAAAGCACCTTCACATATGTATTTTCACTGCCGGAGACCCCTCCCAAGGGCTGTTGCTGGGTAAAATCGCCCTGCCACTCTCCTAAGCTCCAGATCTCATCATCAAGCACTCCGTCTATCTTTGGGAAGACCAGATCTCCGATATTTACCGCACCATAGATCCGTTTATTGTTCAACAGCGAATCGAGGTTCTGGCCCTGAATCAGATTCCAGGTCACTGAAAATATGATTATCGTAAGTAAGAGTTGGAGTTTTGAAAGCGTCATTGCAGGTGGATATGCTACGAAAAATTAATATCGGTAGGTCTGTCCCTTCGGGTTTTTTTAATTTCACCTCGAATCTTCTTCTGCCGGATCCTGTTCTCCTGGCTCAACCGGGTAGGCCGGGTGAGAATCCGCCTTTTTGGTGGCGTCAACCCGGCAGTCACAAGCCTGAGAAACCTTTCGGTCACTTCCTCCTTATTCCTGTGTTGCGACCTGAACTTTTCCGATGCAAGAATAAGCTCTCCCTTCACTGTCAACCGGTTTCCCAGGCTGAACTTCAGCCTTGCTTTTTGATCTGCATCAAGGCATTCGGAGTCACCCGGACTCCAGATCAGCTCAACCCTCGATTCTGTCCTGTTCACATGCTGGCCCCCCGGTCCGGACGACCTGCTGGTCCGGTAAATGACCTCTCCAATCAAACAATCGTTCATGATCTAAAGGTATAAAAGGATGTGGAGATTTTTCGGCTGGGTATTATGTCAGGCTAACTAAATAGCTCCAGGATCTCTTCCTGTGAGAGCTCCCTGAGCGGATTATTGGAGTTTACAAATGTTTCTGCCAGCTCTCTTTTTCGATTTTGCAGCCGTTGAATCTTCTCCTCGATTGTATCACTTGATATAAACCTGTATACAAATACAGGCTTATCCTGTCCAATCCGGTGAGCCCTGTTCAGGGCCTGAAGCTCAGCTGCAGGATTCCACCAGGGATCAAGAATGAATACATAATCTGCTGCAGTCAGATTCAGTCCTACCCCTCCCGCCTTGAGGGAGATGAGAAACAGCGGACAGCTGCTCTTTTTCTGAAAGGTTTGTACTGCTTCCTTTCGCTGTTCCTGAGTCTGAGATCCAGTCAGCCACGCGTATCTGATTCCAAGATTATCAAAATAGGTCCTGAACAACTGAAGGTGTTTCACAAATGATGAAAACATAAGCACTTTGTGACCCTCCGAAACAACGCTCTCCACAGCCCGGCACACTTCGGTGAATTTCCCGGATTCGATCCCGGTGTGATCATCCATCATATCAGGATGGTTTGCAATTTGCCGTAAACGTGTCAGTGCCTGGAGCACCATAATGGATGAATTCCCGATACCAACCTCTTCCATGTTTTCAAGGATGGAGTTCCGGGCAAGAGATTTCTCCTCCTCATAAATCCTGCGCTGAGATTCAGTCATGCTGCAAAACAGTACCTGTTCAGAGACTGGTGGCAATTCACGGGCCACTTCCTGTTTGGTACGCCTCAGTATAAAGGGATTGATCAGCTCTTTCAGCTTTTCCTCCCGCTGCTCATCCTTTTTACGTTCGATGGGTTGAACGAATCCCCGCTTAAAGAAACTAAGGGTCCCCAGCAAACCGGGATTCACAAAATTGATCTGAGACCAGAGGTCGGTCAGGGAATTTTCAAGGGGGGTACCGGTTAAGACAATCCGGTGATCTGACTTAAGATCCACTACTGCCTGATACAGTTTGGAAGAGGGGTTCTTGATCATTTGACTTTCATCAAGAATGATATAATGAAAGTGGAATTCGGAAAGTTGTTCAATGTCCTGGCGAACTGTATGGTAGGTTGAGAGGACCACATCATAATATTCAAAGTTTGAAAGCGTTCTGTTCCGATTGTTTCCCACATGGGCACAGACCTTAAAACCTGGTGCAAACCGGGCACACTCACTCATCCAGTTGTGGATAAGAGAAGCGGGAACAACCACCAGAGAGGTTCGCTTCCGCTTTTCAACCGGAAAGATGGAGAGTTGTCCCGAGGGCTCACCGGCTGATTGAAGTTGCAGGGGAGTCCCCTCTTCTCTGGATCTCACCAGTACGGCTATTGCCTGCAGGGTTTTTCCCAAACCCATATCATCGGCCAAACATCCCCCAAATCCATTTTGTTGCAAAAAACAGAGCCAGGTAAACCCCTCTACCTGGTAGGGCCGCATCTCTGCATTCAATCCCATGGGAATCATCACCGAGGGAATAGATTCTGCCTCCCTGAGTTTTTCGAGGCGCGCCAGAGTATCGGTATGAAACTCTCTGACAGACTCATCCATCATCGAGAAATGCTGCTTGTGAATCCGGATCCTCTCCCCCTCTATTTTCCCGAACTCAAACATGGACCGGTATCGCGTAAACCACTCTTCGGGAAGGATTGCAACCTCTCCACCAGGAAGTTCAAACTCCCTTTTACCATGCAAAAGGTGATCCTTTAATCGCAAAAAAGGGACGGTGTAATCTCCAAATCGAACAACAGCCTTTACATCGAACCAATCCTCCTTCTCCTCGGATTCCAGTTCCAGTTTAATCTCCTGCAGGTAGAAAGCCCTTTCTAACCGGTGCCTTAAAGAGATTCCTGAATCCTGGAGGTATTTACCATATTCATTTATGAACTGGATACCTGAATATATGTCAGTTGATGCACCTCTGTTAAAGTTATCATTTAAATAAAATACTTTATCATCCCTGCTTTTTAAACCTGCCTCCTTGATCAGGTTCAGCATCTCCTCCTCCCACCCGAAATCACGAGTAAACCTTTCAAAACCATGCGAATTGGCTTTCCCGGTATAGTTAACAAAGCTGTTCACCCGGCTATCTGAATGAATCACCTGCATATTATAGCGAAATTCTAAAATCCATACGGGGCCACCATTCAATCCCAGTTCCATGACCATCTCAGCCTGCTTGTGTGCCTCTACATCAACCACATTGATGCCGCTTACCTGGGCATTGAAGTCCCTTATGCAGTTTTTCACAAATGTGGTGAGGTACTTTCTCTCCATCTCCCGCGGGATGACAACCCGTTCACGGAGCATAAACGGACTTAGCTTTTTTGCATCTATTGCCTCCAGAAAATAGAGGGTATTCCCAATCCGTACAACAGCAGGATGATTACAGACTACTTCAACATGCTTCTGAAACAGATTGAGTCTCTTCCCCAGGTGAAGCAGTTGCAGCGAATAGGAAAGTTCCTCCCCGAAGGTGAAGCTGAAATTCGGAATGGCAGGTTGCTTCTGGATCACCAGGAAATCCTCCTGAAATACATTCCTGTTCATCTTATCCTTTATATAGACCGGGAACCGGTTATCCCTGGCAATCTCCAATACAGCGTAAAGAAACTTTTCAATGTAGGGTCGAACATGATCCTTAATCATCTCAGGGGTTACACTGTCCTGGAACTCTTTTACCGTTCCCTTTTTTGAAAACAGCCGGTGAATGGTTCTGTCGCCATAGGAGTCAATGACCCGGACTACCTCCTTTTGCATGGGGGTCAGACGCTGAAAGGCAGAAGTGGTTTCATCATTCTGAATAAACTCCCTGGCAGTATAAAACTCTATCCCGGATTCCTTCTCCAAATACTGTGCCTGCAGAATATTTCCCCATAGCCGGTGTGGCATATAGCCCAGCGCAAACCGCATCTCTTTCATTTGCGATACTTTTCCCTTTGATCCTTCAGCTCCACTAACGACTCAACGCCGTCACTCCAGATGGTCATCACCACAAAATTTCCCATTTTCATTTTCTTGATTTCATCTTCCTTTTCATCATCCCCTTTCTTTCTAAGGGTGCTTCTTGCAGCATCCTTCACCAGCCATGGAGGAACCCTAAGCAGGTAAAGATAGGAAAAATCAAGTCCCTGTTCACCCTCTATCAGTATCTGGCCTATTGTCGACTCGACAACCATCAGAGGAATTATAATCCTTGAATCCATCAGTGTAAAACTGTTCCGCAAGGTGGAAAATCTAACATGATCCAGGTCCCTATTATTCAAATATTTCCCGGCTGCCTTCAGTGGCGTAAAGTTAATGAGTGCCCCATCCTTTACCTCCAGCTGGAAAAGTGCAGTAGTCTGTTCCATGTCCAGATTTAAATCTGGTGTTATAAATACCTCAGCAAGACCGGATCCACTCAGAATTCCTGCAAAATTCTCCTTCAGTGTATAAACTTCTTCTCCGGATTGCATCTGGAAATTGAGGTCCGTGATGTTCAGATCTTTCATCTCCATCTGAGCACTTAAATTGTATAAAAATGGATTAGCCACATTGAATTGTCCGTTAAAACCAAGACTTCCTCCACTTTCGGCCGAAACAACCAGGTTGTCCATAAAAAGAACCTTTTCTGTTGTGGATCGCAGTGTACCCCGAAGCCCGTAGATTGTATTCTCCCCGTATCGCAGCTCTCCAACGTCAAGGTTGAAAGTAAAATCGGGAAACTCCATCTGATCCAGGCGGGGAGGATTAAGGATTTCGGAAGAATCTGCCGTCTCCGGATCCGCCATCTCATCGGGTAACTGGTAGTTTAGCAGCTGGTTGAAATCCAGGAGGTCAGATTTCAAATTCAGGTTTCCATAAAGGTTTTCAAGCGAAGAATCGGCGAAGTTTCCGATTAAAGCGGTCAGCTTCAAATTACTCTCTCCTATATTTCCCTCCAGGTTATCAATCCTCAGCGCTTTTCCCTGCTTATTGACCTTGACCCTGAATTGTTCAATGGCCATGGGGTAGTACCTGAAATGCCACCCAATATTCGTTACCTCCACACCAAAATCAAGATCGACACTGTCATAAATAAGGGCCTCCACCGGGAATTGAGCTGACCCGGTAAGATTAAAGTCCTCCATATGTTCACTCCTGTAGCTTTCAGGGAGCAGGAAGCTGCTTTTGTAACTTAGCAGATCTTCAGCGCGCAAACGGGGTGAGGAGAGGTTGTAATCAAAACTCATTATTTCACCGCTATCCTTATTGATGAATGCTTCCAGGTTGATCATTCTCCCGGAAAAAGAGAATCCGCTTTCTCCAATGATTCCGTTCAGATAGTGCAGTGTGAGGGTATCGGTGTCAAAAGCAATGGAGGCATTCAGATCTGAGATATTTGCATAGACCGGTAGTTCAATCCCGAAACTATCCAGTGTAAGATTGAATGCCGGAATGGTATCCTGCTCAAGAAATGCATCCAGCTCCTTACCGGTTATACTGGCTTCTGCCTTAAAATGCAAACCTGTGATTTCCTCACCCAATAAACCTGTAATCAGACTATCCCGGGTCATCCTTCCCGGCAGAATACGGTCAGATGCCAGAGCGATTTTAATATCCACATCTTTATCATAATCAAGCATATATTGTACAATATTCAGCGTTTTCACTTCAAGCGCTGCCTGACTGCCATTGAAGACCAGATGAAGACCCCTTGCTCCTACTTCATTCCCTTCCATGTATAGCGTTCCATCCAGGCTTAACGTGTCTTTTCCATAAACAACCCCTACACGATCCATGGAAAGTTTCATCGAACCGGCTTCATCCAGAAACCTGTTTGAAGTTCGGTCCACTATTCCGGCAAGATTACAGTCAAAACTAACATGGCCCTCAACACTTCTAAGCATCTCCATCTTAATCATATGATCCAGTCCGTCAAGAACCAATTCACCCTTTAATTCCAGATCTATTTCGGGTCTCACGAGATTTTTAGCCATTATATCTCCATGAACTGTTCCTTCAGGAAATGATGCTGTAAAACCTCTCAGTTCAACCTGACCCTCACTAAAATCAGCCCTTCCTCCATTTGTGGCAAAGAGAGCAAATGAGATGTCAGAGACATCTCTCTCAATCGGTTTAATCCTGAATCCTATCCCCTGTGCGATTCCATTCACACGAATTACCGGGACCTGTTTGCCCAACACACCGGTCACGTTGCCATCAAGACGGATAGAACCTGATCCGATCTGCTCAATTTCGTCCAGGTCCAGAACACCAAGAAAGAGAAAATTCAGCACATCAAGACCGGTATTGGTTGCCCTGAATGCTATATCTATAAAGGGTTCACTAAAAAACTCGTACTTGCCCCACGTCTCAAGTTCCAATCCCGAAATGGAGAGAACACTGGGTTCTATTACAATACTTTTTTTCTCCAAATCGAATAATATATGGCTTGAAAGCTTTACATCTTTCTTATTTTCAATATTGTATTTCTGATACTTAATACTATTTATATCAACATTTAATTCAATATCTGAATTGACGATGTCCGGGAATAGGCTAAATTGACTCTCCAATCGGTTGATCTGAATATTTAACGCATCACCCGAGGTATGATCCTGGTAGAGAACCAGGAAATTAATCAGCTCTATTTTGTCTATATCTACACGCATCAGGGAATCGGTTGTTTCGGACTGCGGTGAGGGACTCTCTCCAAATCTGATTCCAAGAGCCTTTTCCAGGTTCATCAGGGAATCCTGATAAACCTCAATCCTGACAAAACCATTCTTCAGTCTGAACTGGTCCACCTTAATATCTCCTCTGATCAGTTCAACGATATCCAGAGAAAGATTCAGTTTATGAATGGATAGGATGGGCTCCTGATGCAGGGAATCGGGACGAACCGGATTTTCATACCAGCTTATATCCCTGAATTGTACCACAGAATTGGGGAAGTCCATCAGGGGAAGCAGGTTCATCTGTCCAATGTGAACCTCCCCTGGTTGATTTTGATTCAGATAGATTACAGCCCTTTTCATAATCCAACCCCTTCCCAGGTAGAAAGAGATTGTGATTAAGAGGATCAGGGCAAAGAAACTGCCAAGGACCCAGCCTATCCATTTGAATATTTTGTATTTTCCCCGTTTCAAATTTGATAAGAATAGTTTCCTTCGAATTTAATAATAAGACACATATATTGTATTTCCTTTAACTTGTTATAATTTTGTGCTCAAAGAACAACTCGCCACATGAAAAAAAGAGTCATCATTTCGGCCCTTCTGTTTGCAGGACTTACCGGCCTGACTGTCAGTTGCGAATTATTGGAGGAGTGTGGAACCTGTGAGCTGGTGACCATTGATGCAAACAATAATGAAACCCGGAGTACGCCATTGCCTTATTGCGGCGAACAGTTAAAGGATAAGAAGGACTCTTCACCCGAAACCGTCGGCGGCGTCACGACCTACTGGGAGTGCTATTAGTACGTCCCCCTGTTTAAATCATGACAGTAAATGGATATATTGCTCTGGGCATAATACTGCTCATGATTATCGCCCTGGTCAAGGAGGTTATGCGTCCGGGGCTTATTCTTTTCACGGCGCTTGTAATTTATCTGGTATTCGACATACTTTCACCCCAGGAAGTCCTTGCTGGCTTCTCCAACAAAGGGATGATCACAGTGGGTCTGCTTTTCCTGGTCAGTGAGGGTGTCAAAGAGTCGGGGTTTCTCAATAAGCTGGGCTCGGTGATCCTTCCTAAAAAACGAAAATCTATTCCCAGGTTACTGATGCAGATTATGATCCCCATATCGGCCATCTCTGCATTTCTGAATAACACCCCGGTGGTCATTATATTCGGACCCCTGCTCAAGAAGTGGGCCGATAAAATGAGCCTCCCCTCCCAAAAATTCCTGATTCCTCTCTCCTACGCCACCATATTCGGAGGGACATGCACTTTGATCGGCACTTCCACAAACCTTTTGGTTCACGGAATGATGCTTGACCGGGGAATGACCGGACTGGGTATGTTTGAATTGGCCAAAGTGGGCTTGTTCATCGTCTTTTTCGGTTTTCTTTACCTCAATCTATTTGCCAACCGGCTTCTTCCCGGCGAAAAGATTCCCAGGTTTAGTTTTCCCAATGATGTCAGGGAGTACTATTTTGATGTCTATCTTCCTGAAAACAGCAACCTGGTCGGAAAAGAGATCGAAAAAAGACGCCTTCCAGGGCTTAAAGAGTTTACAGTCAGAACCGTGATCAGGGATGGAAAACACATCCGGATCTCCAACTCACCTTTCACCTTAGAAGCGGATGATAAACTGATCGTTGCGGGAAGTTCAGAAGATGTGGGATATCTCACACAATCGACCGGTATCAAACTTGAAGCACTGGACAACATAAGCCCCGATTTCCTGAAGAATTCCCTGAAACAGGTGGAGGTAGTAATCGCCCCCCGTTTCCCGGGGATCCAGCAGACCCTGGCCGACTTCGACTTCTTTGGACACTACAATGCTGTGGTCATGGCTGTGCACAGAAATGGGGAGCGAATTACCACTAACCTGGGAAACCTGGAACTGAAGGCAGGAGACAACCTGATGTTGCTGACCACAGATGATTTTACCAGGTACTGGGGTGAATCCCGGGTCTTTTATATGGCCACTGAGGTTGGTGAAATGGATGATTCCAAACACCGGCGCCGAAGGTGGACCGCCATGATACTACTCACCTTCATGATTGCCGGAGCCACACTGGGACGTTATATTCCCACCCATGGCAAGAACCAGTACGACATGTTCTTTTTCGCGGCGGTCACAGTGGTCATCATGGCCCTTATGAAGATATTTACTCCTAAGAAATACACCAAGCCCATCAATTGGGACGTTTTGATCACCATCGCGTGTGCCATCGGAATCAGCAAAGCCATCCAGAATTCCGGAGCAGCTGACTTCATTGCCCGCAATACCATCAACATTTCAGAGGGCTTCGGACCCATCGGGGTCATGGCGGCCATATACATCATCACCAACCTCTTCACCGAGATTATCACCAACAATGCAGCCGCGGCTATCACCTTTCCCATAGCCTACGCTGCAGCAACACAGCTGGGAGTTGATCCAAAACCTTTCTTTATTACCATTATTGTTGCCGCTTCTGCCAGTTTTTCCACCCCCATCGGCTATCAAACCAACCTGATCGTCCAGAGTATCGGTAACTACAAATTCAGTGACTACTGGAAAATAGGGCTTCCCCTAAACTTCCTTTTGCTCATCATCTCTCTGCTGGTTATCCCCCGATTCTGGCCTTTCTGAAAAGTGCTCAGTACACAGTGCTCAGTACACAGTACACAGTGCTCAGGGGACAGGAGACAGTGCTCAGGGGACAGTGCTCAGGGGACAGGGGACAGTGCTCAGGGGACAGTGCTCAGGGGACAGGAGACAGTGCTCAGGGGACAGGAGACAGTGCTCAGGGGACAGGAGACAGTGCTCAGGGGACAGTGCTCAGGCGACAGTGCTCAGGGGACAGTGCTCAGGGGACAGTGCTAGAGATCTGAGGAGACAGTGTCAGATCTTAATTATATTAATTGAGAGATTTGATTAGACCGGTCAACATCCTGCTGATCTCAACTGAATCTTCCATTAAAAATTCAAAATGGACAGTTTCCAAGTATGAGAGTTCAACAGCCAAAAATAACATGGATCTGACTTCTGCACAGGAACCTCTTGCTATATATAAAAACTGTCTGAACTCCTTATGGGTTTGCCTTTCGAATCCTTCAGCGATATTATTCATGATTGATACTGAAGCTCTTTGAAGTTGATCCTTGAATCCAAAATCTCGATTCTCCAAAAAGAGTGAATACAATTTAAGCGTCAGACCTTTAGCCTTTTGCCAAACCAGAATCTCTTCAAATCGACTGAATGCCATAAGTAAACCAAGAAAAATGTTACCCTAACTTTTCCCTAATAACCAATCGACTATTTTAGTAATCAATATGTACCGAAAATGAGTACTGTGCACTGAGTACTTTGCACTAATACCCTGCTGCCTGGCCATCTTTCCGGGATTCGGAAGCGCCAAAATAGACCCCTTTCTCCTTATCATATAATATGGCCTGGTAACCGCCGTAGTCACCCACCATGAACTGGACGGTGTGTCCTCTTTTAACCAGTTCCCGGACCGTATCATAGGAGATTCCGGATTCAAGATAAACCACTCCGCCATCGGTCATCACTTCCCCTGTTGGCTGGGAGGAGCCACCATGGTTAAGGCGTGGTGCATCGCCTGCTTCCTGAAGATTCATTCCAAAATCGATCATGTTGATCACAATCTGGACATGGCCCTGTGGCTGCATGGAACCACCCATTACACCAAAACTCATCCAGGGTTCACCTTCCTTTGTGATAAAAGCCGGAATGATGGTATGAAAAGGCCTTTTGCCAGGTTCATACACATTAAAATGACCCTCCTCCAAAGTAAACAACTCTCCCCTGTCCTGGAGTATAAAACCGAGTCCCGGGGGACACATCCCGGAACCAAGTCCACGGTAGTTGCTTTGGATCAGGGAGACCATGTTACCCTTTTCATCGGCAACTGTCAGGTAAATGGTATTGCCATGCTCCAACTCTCCGGCATCCAGGTTCCGGGAAGCACGAATTGGATTGATCAGGGCTCTCCTCTGATCCGCATATTCTTTTGAAATAAGCTCCTCCACCGGAATATCACTGAAGGCCGGATCGGCATAATATTTAGCCCGATCCTCAAAGGCGAGTTTCTTTGCCTCCACCAAGTAGTGGAGATAATCCACACTGCCGAACCCCATGGCCGAAACATCATAACCTTCCATTATATTCAAAATCTGGAGCGCAGCTATACCCTGTCCGTTCGGAGGAAGCTCCCAGATGTCGTAGCCCCGGTAATTTGTACTGACCGGCTCGACCCACTCTGATGTATGACCGGCCAGATCATCATAGGAAAGAAATCCTCCCTGCTCCTCCATAAATGCTCCAATGGTCCGTGCAATCTCTCCCTTATAAAATACATCCCGTCCTCCCTTTGCAATCATTTCGAGGGTTTGTGCCAAAGAGGGGTTTTTGAATATTTCTCCCTTCACGGGGGCATGGCCTCCGGGCATATACACATCGGCCACATTGGGATAACTCCCCAGGCTCTTTGCTCCTGAAGCCCAATAATAGGCTATCAGTTCGGTAACCGGGAATCCCTCTCTGGCATAATCAATGGCCGGTTGAAGGATCTTCCCCATTTCCATGCTGCCAAACCGTCCGTGCAACTCGAACCATCCATCCACACATCCCGGAACGGATACCGGCAGGGGCCCAAATGGAGGTATTTTTTCATAACCATTCTCCCGGAAGTAATCAAGGGTAAGCGAGCGGGGTGATCTCCCACTTCCATTCAGACCATAAAGCTGTTGCGAGGCAGCATCCCAGACAATGGCAAAAAGATCTCCGCCAATTCCGTTTCCTGTTGGCTCAACCAATCCCAGTACAGCGTTTGCTGCAATGGCCGCATCAATGGCATTTCCTCCGGCCTTCAGGATGTCCAGGGCAACCTGAGTGGCCAGCGGCTGACTGGTACATGCCATGCCTTGACGGGCAATCACTTCCGAACGGGTGGCGAAAGATTTCCCAGTAACCCGGTCCTGCCCCGTGATTACCATATTGATGATGAACAGGCTAACAAATATTGTTACTTTTCTCATGTCAGTAGTTAATGGATTCTAAATGGAAATATCGACAGAATTTTCTGAAAAAAAGATAAAAATACCCCTCCCAAAATTTCGGAAGGGGAAAAATATCTTTACTCTATCCCCTGCACTGAACACTCTCTACTGAGCACTGAGCACTCTCCACTGAGCACTGAGCACTCTCCACTGAACACTGAGCACTTCTCCACTGAGTACTGAGCACTCTCCACTGAGCACTATTTAACCTTTCAATTTGTAAACCCTCACCCAGTCGATTTCCATTGCCGACGGGAGTCCGATCTCAGAGGCGTCCCTTTTAAGGTTTGAAGAGAAGTTGATGTACATCTCCTCCTGTGGTACTCCTGAACTCTGGGTTTTAAAGATTTTATCGTTGATCTTCCATACCAGTTTATTGGGAGACCACTCAAGGGTGTAGATATAAAAATGATCGGAGTATTTAGAACCGTTTGTCTTTGAGAGCGATTTATGGCTGGATCCTGGTTTGCCCCAGAAGTAGTTCGAGTAGAGTTTCCCGTTCTCATACCTGGCCACATCAATGTGAGGCAGCATTCCGTCGGAAACCATCCAGAATGACTGGGCCACCGATCCGGCTGCCATCTTAACCTTGGCCTTGAATATGCCATATTTCTGCTTGAAACTTTGGGCACTGCTGATCATCCCGCTTGTGAAACTAAACTCCTCAAGTACAAATCCCTGGTGCCCTCTCCACACAAGTCCCTCCGTATTCCCGGCTTTGGTAACGATCCTCACCTTGTTGTCATAAAACTCAATGTTATCCCCATTGGTAGGGAAACTTTTATCATCCTCCATGGCATAAGAACTGTTCATCCCCTTCTCGCCCCAGTAGTAGCGGGTCATCCATTTGGAGGTGTCAAGTACTTTCTTATTAAACTTTTCATCAAAGGTGAGCTCCCATTTCTCTATCTCCTTAAAGGGATATTTTTTCTTTGTTTTGAAGTACCAGGCGATCTTCTCGGATTTTTTCAGAACGGAATATTCTGTCTCTTTATGGTACTCCTGAGAATCTTTGTATGCAGCTCTTTTTATCTTCTTTTTACGCAAGATAAATTCATTTGATCTGATCTCCTTTCCCAACTCCAGGAACTTCTTAAGCTCATCAGAGTTTTCATAATCCCTGAAGGATTGGAGGTCCGCCCTTAATTGATCATCCGCTGTTTCAACCTTTTCTGTAGAGGGGACCATCCCCAGCAAAAAACTTAAGCTTGCCATAATTCTGATTGCTTCATTTACAATGATTAAAGATATAAAAAAATCATCTCCGGTATGCCTTCCTCCGACTTTTAAAATAATAAACACCCTCGATGGAGAGGATGAATTGAGAATACTTTGACAGGATGTATTTAGCCGAAATATTCATATCCCACTTTGAACCCATCCTAAGCTCCAGTCCAGCACCAATGTTACCCCCCAATGCAAAATCGCTCTCATCTTCAGGAGCATACTCCGGAATGGGATATTTTTCATCCACCTGGGCAACGACTGAATGAAGGAAGGTCGCGTTTGCGCCGCCAAAAACAACAATTTTCAAGGTTTCCTCCTTAAAAACAACGAATTGTCCGTCCAGATCTCCCAAATACATATAATTGGTGAGGGTGTAGGAACCTGCATCCAGGATGTTTCGGTTGAAAGCGGTGAGAGTGGGAACAATGTGAATGGTGCTTTTTCTGTCCAGCGCCACCCATGTCTTCACTTTGAATCCGGGGTTCCCGATCTCGGATGAGTTATACTGAAATCCCGATGCAAAACAAAGCCCCGCACCTACCCTGTAAATCTGGGCTGATAGATTGTGGTGGATCCCGGTGATAATAACCACACATAAAATGATACCAAATCTAAGCAGGAGTTGCCTCACATTTGAAGTTTTGGGGTCTGGTAGTTAGATTCTACGGATCAACTTCAATATTGTTTCAATCTTAAACAATAAAACCAGTGTAAATTTCAACTTAGGAAAAAAGTACTAAATTTGTGCAACTGAAAAAGATCTCTCAATCCTATAAATTAAGACCTTTCCTATGTCAAAAATGACCGGAAGAATTATTCAGATCATCGGACCTGTCGTTGATGTAAGTTTTGAAGAAACTGGTAACGAACTTCCAAGTATACATGAAGCACTCGAAATCGAAAGAAATGATGGCACGAAACTGATTCTGGAGTGCCAGCTGCATATCGGTGAAAATAGTATCAGAACCATTTCCATGGACTCGACCGACGGACTTCAGCGCGGTTTAAAGGTTGTCGCGTTAGGGCATCCCATTATCATGCCCAGGGGGGATACAGTAAAAGGTCGCCTCCTGAATGTGGTTGGAGAGGCCATTGACGGAATCGGACCGGTGGATAAAACCGGCGGATACCAGGTGCACAACACTCCTCCTGCCTACGAAAATCTCTCCACAGAAACGGAAGTCCTCTTCACCGGAATTAAGGTAATTGACCTGCTGGAACCCTACTCTAAAGGTGGAAAGATTGGTCTTTTCGGTGGTGCCGGAGTTGGGAAGACTGTGATCATCATGGAGCTGATCAACAACATTGCAAAGAAATATGAAGGGATCTCCGTTTTTGCCGGTGTGGGAGAGCGCACCCGTGAAGGGAATGACCTTCTCAGGGAGATGATTGAATCGGGTGTTATCAAATATGGTGAAGCCTTTGAAAAAAGTATGGAAGAGGGTTCCTGGGATCTGACCAAGATTGACCATGAACAACTGAACCAATCACAGGCAACACTGGTTTTCGGACAAATGAATGAACCTCCCGGGGCCCGCGCCACCGTTGCCCTATCAGGCCTTACCGTTGCTGAATCCTTCCGCGACGGGAACGAGGAGAGCGGCGGAAGGGATATCCTTTTCTTCGTGGATAATATTTTCCGTTTTACCCAGGCGGGATCAGAGGTATCTGCACTGCTGGGCCGGATGCCCTCTGCTGTGGGATACCAGCCAACACTGGCTACCGAAATGGGATTGATGCAGGAGCGGATTACCTCCACCAAACGGGGTTCTATTACTTCCATCCAGGCCATCTATGTTCCCGCTGATGACCTGACCGACCCGGCACCCGCAACTACTTTTGCACACCTGGACGCCAACACGGTTCTGAGCCGGAAGATTGCATCTCTTGGAATTTATCCCGCTGTTGATCCTCTGGATTCCACCTCAAGGATATTGAAAGCAGAAGTGGTTGGCCAGGAACACTACAATACCGCACAACGCGTGAAAATGTTGTTACAACGCTATAATGAGCTCCAGGATATCATTGCCATTCTTGGTATGGATGAATTGTCGGAAGAGGATAAGCTGGTCGTTCACAGGGCAAGGCGTGTTTCCCGTTTTCTGTCACAACCCTTCCATGTAGCCGAGCAGTTTACCGGGATTCCCGGAGTATTTGTCAACATTGAGGATGCCATTAAGGGCTTCAATATGATCATGGATGGTGAACTCGACCAATACCCCGAAGCTGCCTTTAACCTCGTGGGAACCATTGAAGAGGCCATAGAAAAGGGCAAGAAAATGATGGCTGAAATAAAAAATTAATGGATATGCTGCTGGAGATCATTGCACCGGATCAGAAGTTATTCTCGGGGGAGGTGGACCTTGTGCAGGTGCCGGGATCAAAGGGTTCTTTTGAAATCCTGCGGAATCACGCTCCCATAATCTCTACCCTGGAACAGGGACGTATCAAGATCGTCGATCTTAAAGGAGGAGTTACTTTTTTTGAAGTGACTGGAGGAGTTATAGAAGCGAAAAACAACAAAATTATTGTACTTGCAGAAAACTCTAAAAAATAGTGTTGTCTTAGGCATAGCATTTTTTTTCCTGGTCATCGTTCTGCCGGCCTTTAACGTGATCACGAAGAATAGTGTTACCTTCCCGTCAGCCGATAGCCTGCTGATCACTGCAGATGAGTATATTATTGAGCCGGATCATCCCTACATTCTTCTATTCCACCAACAGCAATCGAGTCGCGGAGAATTTAATACCATTGCCCGGAAGCTCTGCAAGATGGATTACAACTGCCTTGCAGTGGATCTTCGTAATGGGGGAAATAACAACAATGTTTCCAACGAAACGGTAAAGCGTTGCAAGGAGAGCCGGTGTGCATCAGGGGCTAATGCCGTGGAGAGTGATATTCTTTCAGCCATCAGCTTCGCCTATGAAAAGTCCCGCCAGCCTGTAATACTTTTTGGCAGTGGAGCCAACGGTTCCCTCTGCCTGAAAATAGCTGCCGAAAAAGACAATGTAAGGGCTGTGATTGCTTTGAGCCCGGGTGAGTATTTCCTTCCCGAAATTAATATCCGGGATACCATTTCTGACCTTAGAATACCAACCTTCGTAACCTCCAGTCTGTCAGATTCTTCTTACGTGGCAGAGATCGTCTCCAGAGTGTCGGAAGAGTATGTGCAAATTTTTAAACCCCAGATGGGAGAAGGAGAAAGGGGCACCCTCTCGCTTGGTATCGAGACCAAAAACAGCTCAGAATACTGGCTGGCACTGTTGCTCTTTTTCAAGGAGTTGATATAGATGGTTAAGTTTCTGATTATCCGGTTCAGTTCCATAGGAGATATCGTACTGACAACCCCGGTGATTCGCCACCTCAAGAAACAGGTACAGGATGTTGAGGTGCATTACCTGACCAAACAATGCTACGCCTCTCTGCTTGAAGCCAACCCTTATGTGGACAAAGTCCACTCCTTTGACGGAGATATGAAATCGTGCCTTCGTATCCTGAAACAGGAGGGTTATGATTACATCATCGATCTGCATCATAATACCCGTTCAGCCCGCATAAAGGTTGGACTGAAACGTATGGATTTTTCAGTCAGAAAACTGAATGCCCTGAAATGGATTTATGTGAATTTCCACCTGAACCGCCTGCCCGATGTTCATATGGTTGACAGAAACCTGGATACCATAAGGAACTTCATTGATGAACAGGATGATTTGGGACTGGACCACTTCATCCCGGAGAAGGAGAAAGTGGAACTTTCAATGCTTCCTTCCGGGTTTGCCGGCGGATACCTGGCCCTGGCAATCGGTGCTCAGCACGAAACAAAAAAATTACCCAAAGAGTCTCTCGTTTCCCTCTGTGCAAGGTTATCGCTTCCCGTTATTATCCTGGGCGGACCTGGTGACCATGAGACCGGCGCATCCATTGTGAAATCGCTCCCCGGGAAAACGATCATGAACGGATGTGGAGCCTATTCCATTCACCAGTCCGCTTCGCTTGTTCAGCAGTCCCGTTTACTCATTACCCACGATACCGGCCTGATGCACATAGGTGCTGCACTGGGAAAAAAAATCATCACCATCTGGGGAAACACTGTTCCCGGATTTGGAATGTATCCTTACAGGGCAGACCCGGCCTCAATCCACTTTGAGGTCTCCGGACTTAGATGCCGGCCCTGTTCAAAGATCGGGTACCAGAAATGTCCTAAAAGACATTTTAAATGTATGATCAACCAGGACCTGGATGCCATTTCAGCATCAGCGGAACGTCTTTTCAGTATGGTCCCTTAAACTCCCCTACTGCGCCACAAAGGAGTAGGTAATCATGGCCCGGTGCCGGGCAGGGGCATTGAAATCGATTCGAAAACGGGAGGATCTGGCAGCAGCAAGGGCAGCATCAGCAAAACAAACCCTGTCCTCTCCATCAATGGATCCGTCTATTGCGGCACTCAACACCCCGCCATCAGAAGCCACTAAAACTTCAACCCGAACCAACCCGGAGCCCTGACACCGGTAGACCGGAATCGTAAGATCCACCTTTTTACGCTGGACCGGTTCATCAAGAAATTCATAGGTAATCGTGGTCGGGCCATTAAACTCTCCCCGATCCTCCTGGCTGGAGGGTGCTGCAGGAGGTACATAATCAGCCGAGGCAAGAATGGCCTGTAATTCCTCCAGTTTTTCACGGTCCTCCTGGTTACGGGCCTGTTCAATCTGGTCCAGCAGATCATTCACATAATCATCTGTTGAGATATCCTCGCTGAAACGAGACTCTGCCTTCAGGTTCACCGCACGGTTACTTGCCGCTTCCCGCTGGCGCATCACCTCTTCCAGCCAATCTGCAGGTACCTCCATCTCCTGTTCTGCCATTAAATCCTCCACACTCTTCTGCTCAAATTCAAGTTTTATACCCAGCTCATGTCCCCTTTTCATTACATCCACCCTGGCAAAAATCAGAACGATCAGTATCACAAGGTGGAAGATGAGTGTATAGAGGACCGAATTCAGGTTTTTCCTGAAAAACTGTTTAATTCCCCCACGGCCATATGAAAAAAGCTCTTCCATGCTGCTGCAAAATTAGGAATTTATCTGATCTCGATGGAATAGAGCCATTCAATCATGGAATGCCCGGTTTCAGATTCATAGATATACCTGATCCCTACGGAAAGCGGGAAGGGAATCCTGAAAATATTCAGATCGGTCCATAGATCAGCCCCGAGGGTGGTAAAGTTCTTATCCTCAAAGTGTGGGGAAGGCTCCAAAATGATCACATCGGTTCCCCTCATATGATCTACCCATATCCCTCCCCTGATCCTTTTCAGATAGAGTAGTGAGGAAAGCTCCAGATCAGGATAGAGAACCGGAAAAACATAATCAGCACTGTACCTGGTCAGTGCCATTCCAAAAATACCATTTAATCCCCGTGGCATGGTGATCAGGTTAACAAATGCAGGACTGCCGGGATCCAGAGGATACTGCTGCTGGTGCTGGACCGATAATTTAAGGGTCTGATGTTTTAAAATGCCGGGCAGATACAGGGATAATCCTGAAATGGAGACTGCTCCATATACACGGTTATCGAACGGGGCATGGTAATATCCTGCGGAAGCAATCATTCCCATGCGGGGCATAATATCCCTGGCTCCCATCCTCAGATAGGAGGTGGTGTAAAGGCTGTAATACAGATAATGCGTACCTTTACGGTAGTTATCCTCTTCTTCAATGTATTGCAACTCTCTCCGGTACTGGTATTCGATCCGGGGTTGAATAAGGGTGCGAAATTTTCCTGTATTCAGGCGAAAGGGAATATAGGTTTGCGCTGTAAAGGTCATGTCACGTGGCAGCACCATGGCCGTATCAGCCTCCTCATCCATCAGGAGCACATCGGGTTTCCCCCCATAGTCGAAATAGAGGTTAAAGACCGGGTAGCGACCCTTCAGCTGTACGCCTGAGTGAAACATGTGGTACCCGTTTTTATATTCGTAGCCAATCTGGCTAACGGCGGTACTGAGGTGATTTTGGGAGATCAGCGACATACCAAGGCTGACAGGTAAATTTTCTGCTGAAAGTGTAAGATGGGGATTCAGGTAATCCACATAGAGAGGCAACCATGAGTGTACATTAAACAGGTGGCCGGCTTTTGAGTACCACTTTGAAGAATACAGGATACTATCCCCGCCTGCATCTGCCGCAATTTCCAACGCTCCATCCGTGGTCAGATCATAATCAAGCTGCTCTGCATGATCTCTGGTCTCAGCTAAGGATTTCCAAACTCCATCTTCAATTAAAAGTTCTGCGATTTTATATCCGGTGGCAGTAAAGTTGGAATAACAGAGCCGTTGTCCATCCTCTGAAATGTGCGGATGAAAAGCCCCAAACCTGGAAGAAGTGACCTGGAAGGTCTCCTTCCGGGGAATATGAAAACAGTAAATATTATCAATCCCCGAAAAAGTGGCACTGAAAAAGATCCTCTCCCCGGCAACCACCGGAGTCGAGATATCATCCCCTTCAACATCAACCAGGATCTCCCAGGTTCCCGATCCAAGTCTGTAGCTTACCAGGGATTTCCCTGTCTCAGCCGAACTGGTCAATACGATGGAGGAGTCACACGCCATCCAGGCGGGATGCTGGATAAACAGGTTCCCCGGAGAGGGAATCCTGCTTAGTTCCGTCCCATCGATCCCCAGGATCACCAGGCTGAATTTTTGCAAATCGGATTGCTCGACAACGGCTACACGCTGTCCGTCCCTGGAAACAGCCGGAGCGTAAAACCTTGTCCTTTTTCCAAGGTTTTCAATCTTCCCTGTGGCTATCTCAAAGCTCCTGATTACTGAATAGTTTCTGTTGCTCCACCTGGTATCAGGCACAAACTCATCCCACACCACATGGGTATCCGATACACTTACCCGGCCCGAACTCAAGTACCCGGGCCTGAAGAGCGGCTTTTCTTTTCCCTCCCGATCCATTAAAATGAATTCCGGAATCTGGTCCAAGCCGCTCTTAACGGCAAAAATCACAGAATCCGATACCATATGGGGATACCTGTAATTAATGTACTGTCTGCTCTCCCTGCCTGTCTTGCAGCTGCCCCACCGGATAAAGGGGGTAAGAATCCTGTCCGAATCGGTGCTTACCCAGTGAGTCCGGTACTCTTCCATCGCGTTTTTATAAAATTGCGTTTTAGAGCGGAGTCCATATTGCCGCATGCTGAAAAGGGTCGGGTCCAGAAGAAAGGGTTTCCGGGCGGCGTAATTCTGAAAATCAATCCAGAAACTGTCACCGAAGCTTCTGCGTCCATGCCGTACCATCAGGTAGCCCAGCTGGTAATGATCCGGAATATGGTGCCTGTACGAACCCATGGTGGCTTTTGAAAAGGAGTATGTTCGTCCAGCCTCAAGCATTTGAGCTTTTAGTTCCATCTCAAAGGAGGGCTGTCTTCCCCGCCCGCTGTTCGACAACCGGGTTTCGGAATCAACCGCATCCCCTTCAAGGTACCAGTAGGGAAGGAATATTGCCATAAGACCAACCATTTGTTCCCCACCCAGGTAATAGAGTCCCTTGCTGAATCCCTGGTTGAGCTTGTCAATCTGAATCGCATGACGGCCTTCGTGCAGTGCGAGCTGGGTAAGCCAATCCTGGTTATAACTGTTTGGATCGGGATTTGTAAAAATCTCAAGCCGTTTGGGAGCCCAAACAAAAACACCATTTGAAAAACTGGATTCGTTGTGTATGATTACCGGCATTTTACCGGGATTGTGATCCAGTGCCTTACCCAGGAGAGGATAGTACGATTCTATGCGATTTGCAAAGGCTTCAGCCAGACTATCCACACCTTCGGGGAATATCACCTTGTAATTGGGGGTTTCGAATTGATACCAGCGAAGCTTCCCGGCATCCTGTCCGTACTGGTAAAACTGTCCGCTTAATAAGGCCGGAAGAAACAAAAGCAGGATGAAAGCCATCCTGCTTTTGAGCAATGAATCATATAATTGGTGGTTAGTTTTCAGCAAATTTAACCTGGTAACCGTTTGAACGCAGATACACATAGGCACGTTTGCGCACATCTCCGTTAAGCATGATATCATACATCTTGGATGAACCGCAGGTGTGGCAAACACCCTCTAATTCATCTTCAATCTTTCGTAAATCGATACGTCTTCCCACAAAACCTGTAATATAGGTTATTGGAGCGCCGTCAATTTTTCGCTTGTCCAGTCCCACCAGTAAGGTCTGGCTTTCAGGTGGCAATGTTTTGGGTTCCCGTATGTTGGCATACTCAAATTCAAACTCGGGATAATCGGTATAGAGGATTTGATCGGGATCATTGAGAGCTTTTTCACCCATGATGGCGGTTTTTAATGAACCCCAAATATAGACTCCATTTTTGACACTGTCAATATTTTCCAATAAAAAAGCCTTAAATTCGTACCCGTCAAAACCCCAAGTGATCAATAGGACCACATGAATTTCAAACAACAAAACCTCATCCTGGGCTGGACCAGTTTTTTCATCGCCCTCATTGTTTACTTATTGACCCTCGAACCTACGGTAAGTCTTTGGGATTGTGGTGAATTCATAGCCAGCTCCTATAAGCTTCAGGTGGGACACCCTCCCGGAGCGCCTTTATTTCTGATGATCGGAAGGATCTTCTCCCTTTTTACCTCCGATACCGATCAGGTCGCGAAAATGATCAATGCTGTATCAGCATTCGCCAGTGCCTTTACAATTTTGTTTTTATTCTGGACCATCTCTCACTTTCTGGAGAAAATGAAGTTGAACAGGATCATCATTCTTGGTGGCGCCTTTGTGGGGGCCATGGCGTATACATTTTCAGATTCATTCTGGTTTTCTGCTGTGGAAGGTGAGGTTTATGCTACTTCCTCGCTCTTCACGGCTTTGGTATTCTGGTCGATCCTGAAATGGGAAAAGGTGGCGGAAGAACCGGGTGCCAATCGATGGCTGGTACTGATCGCCTACCTGATCGGACTCTCCATCGGGGTACACCTGTTAAACCTGCTGGCAATTCCGGCCATTGTTCTGGTCTACTATTTCAAAAAATACAAGGTCACCCGAAAAGGGGTTATCTATGCCCTGGGCGTCTCATTAGCCATACTGCTTTTAATCATGTACGGGATCATTCCCGGGATCGTAAAAGCAGCCACTGTGGTTGAAAAACTTTTCACGAATTCGTTGGGAATTCATTACAATGCAGGCTTGATGGTTTACCTGGTATTGTTGCTGGGGGTATTGATTTGGGGGATCTACCGCACCCAGTATGTGAAAAAAAGTGTGCTCTGGAATACTGTCCTGATCTGCATTACGGTAATTATTATCGGCTACTCATCCTACGCATTGATATTGATCCGGTCCCTGGCTGCCCCACCCATGAACGAAAACCGGCCCGAAAATGTGTACGCGTTGCTCTCATATCTCAACAGGGAGCAATACGGTGACAGGCCCCTTTTAATGGGTCACCTCTACAATGCCGAGGTTAAGGATATTGAATATAAGAAACCGGTCTATATCCTTGACAAGGAGCAGAACAGGTATGAAGTGGCATTCAGAAAGCCCGAACTGGTCATGTCGGAAGGAAAAGTTCTTTTTTCCAGGATGTATAGCCGGGAAGCTGATCACAGGCAGGCATACCAGGAGTTTGGAACCATCAATGATCCAAATAACCCTTCCTATATGGATAACCTCGAGTTTTTTTTCCGGTACCAGGTGGGCCATATGTACCTGAGATATTTCATGTGGAATTTTGCGGGAAAGCAAAATGATATCCAGGGACACGGCAATGTTCTTCATGGTAACTGGATCAGCGGTATTCCCATCATCGACTCACGCATTGGACCGCAAAAAAATCTGCCAAAGAGCATGCAGGAGCATCCGGCACGCAACCGTTACTTCCTCCTTCCCTTTCTGCTGGGATTAATGGGTTTGTTCTTCCAACTGGAAAGGAATGTGAGGGATTTCTGGGTGGTTATGAGCCTTTTTATCCTGACCGGACTGGCCATTGTTGTTTACCTCAACCAGACACCCTATCAGCCCAGAGAACGGGATTATGCCTATGCAGGATCATTTTATGCCTTCTCCATATGGATCGGAATCGGAGTGGCCGGTATCTTCAGAATCCTTCAATCGAAGCTTAAGGAAAACCTGTCGGCTGTTATCGCCATTTTAATTTCATTTCTGGCGGTTCCGGCCATTATGGCAGTTCAAAACTGGGATGATCACGATCGTTCAGGAAGGTATGTTGCCAGGGATATTGCCAGGAATTACCTGAATTCATGTGACAAGGATGCCATCCTTTTCACTGTGGGTGACAATGATACTTTTCCGCTGTGGTACGTACAGGATGTGGAAGGGGTCCGGGAAGATGTCCGCATCGTGAATATGATGCTCTTCAATATGGACTGGTACATTGATCAGATGCGGTGGAAAAATTACACCTCGGAACCATTAAAATTCACCCTGCCGGAAAGCAAATACAGGAACGGAACCAACAACTCCATTTACGTCAGGGAGAACGAGGGCTGGGCCCCTGTGGATTATATTCTCACCTTTGTAAAAAGCGATGATCCGAGAACAAAACTTCCACTTCGGTCCGGAGAGAAGGTGGATTACATCCCAACCCAGAAGCTGATCCTTCCGGTGGATACGGCCAACGCACATTCCAGTGGTGCACTGCGTGAGGGTGATAGTGAAAGGATGGTTCCTGAACTAAGGTTTACCCTGAAACCCAATGAACAGATTATGAAAGGCAGTCTTGCTCAACTGGATGTCCTGGGAAGCAATCGATGGACGCGTCCTGTATATTATACTTCGGGCGGATTCGACGGATCGCTTGGACTTGAAAGATATTTTCGTACTGAAGGACTGGCATACAGGGTTGTTCCGGTCGAAACTGATTATAAAACTATAATCGAAATGGGAGGGATCGATACGGATACCCTTTATCACAGGCTGATGAATACCTTCAAATGGGGCAGGATGAACCAGGAGGATGTGTATCTTGATTATTACACAATCCGGACCCTCTCTGTAATCAGGTTCCGGAGCCTCCACACCCGACTGGCACTTCAGCTGCTGAAGGAGGGACAGCATGAGAAAGCTGTCGAAGTACTCGACCGCTGTATGGAACTTGCCCCGGCCCGGGTACTACCCTATGATCAATATGTATCGGGCATTACCCTCCCTGATGGGAAGGGGGGAATGATCCATTATGAGGGAGTGATCGAAGCCTATTACCTCTGTGATGAAACAGAGAAGGCCAATGCAATCCTCAGGGAGCATTACCATACTCTTTCGGAGGAGTACCTTTACCTGAACTCCATGAAACCCCGTCACAAGAACTCCATTCAAAGGGAGATCAACGAACTTCTTTTTCAAATGGAAGAGCTGGATATCCTGTTACAGAAGTATGACCAGGCCGATCTGATGCTTGAACTGGGACTGGGATAGCGGCTATTTCTGACGGTTCATCAGGAAGGAGGCGAAGTTAAGAAGTTCTTTCTTCCTGTCGGCTGGCCTGTTCAGGTGTTCAAGGTGTGATAGGGCTGCCCTGTAATAATCTTTGATTCGATCTTCGGTAAGTTCCCTGATATGGAGGTTATCAAATATTTCAGTAACTGCATTGATTTTTTCAGAAGAGTCAAACTCTTTCCTTGCCAACCAGCCAGATAGCGCCTCCTTCTCCCTGGGTGAGGCATTTTCCAGCGCATGGATCATTAAAAAAGTCTTTTTATTGTCAATGATATCCGTCCCCCGCCTTTTCCCGATAACATCCGTTTCACCATAGGTGTCAAGCAAATCATCCTGTAACTGGAATGCGATACCCATGTTGAGACCAAAATGATAAAGATCCCCGGCATCCATCTCCGAGGCACCCCCCAGAATGGCACCGATTTTCAGGCTGGCAGCTATCAGCACAGCTGTTTTGAGTTCAATCATATTCAGGTACTCATCTTCGGTAACCGTAGGGTATTGTTCGAAATTCATATCTAACTGCTGCCCTTCACAAACCTGCATGGCCGTCCTGGTAAAAATGTCCTGAACGGTCTGAAGTACCACTCCGGGTGACTGGTTCATCAACCTGCTTGCAATGATCGACATCACATCCCCTGAAAGAATGGCTACATTTTCATTGTACTTAATATGCACCGTTGGATGTCCCCTTCGCAATACTGAGTGATCCATGATATCGTCATGCAACAGGGTGAAGTTATGAAAGACCTCTACAGCCAAAGCAGGCATCAGGGCTGATTCCACTGCACCTGCAAACATATCACAAGCAAGCAATACCAGGGCCGGCCTGATGCGCTTACCACCCAATGACAATATGTACCTCACCGGCTCATACAGTTGAGTTGGCGTATCCGGGATAGAAAAAGTCTGGATATGCCTTTCAATAAGATTTCTGGCTTCTGTGAGTGTATACATAGGTTTAACAAGTTAATGAATTTTGAGCACCAATGGCATGATGATTGGACAATTCATTTTAAAATAGAATCACTAACTTTGTCCGATTCAAAAAAGCACCTGTCTATGCATCTCCGCCTTACAGCTTTCTCTCTTTTTTCAAGCTTTATTCTTTTAATTTCCGCCGTATTATATGGGCAGGGATACCGGATTGAAGTTGAATTGAAGGGGCTTTCGGGTGATACCCTTATCCTGGGAGAATACTTTACATCCAGGATGGTTCCCAAAGATACACTGATCCTGCAAAAAAACGGGACCGGGATTTTTGAAAATAAGACCGCTTTCCGTGGAGGACTCTACCTGATCTACATCTCGCCCGATAAGTACTTCGATTTTCTGCTTGGCGAAGACCAGAATTTCTCAATTAAAGCGGATACAGCCAACCTGGCGGGAAGCATTAAATTCAGCGGGTCGGAAGACAACAGCCTATTCCAGGAGTATAAGAATTTTCTGCAGCAAAAACGGGAGGAACTGGATAAAACTCAAAACCAGCTCACCTTAACTGCGTCCGCGGCCGATTCTTCCATGGCCCGAAAGAGGGTGGAGGAGATCAACCATGAAATGGAATACTATATGGATCAATTTGAAGTGGAACACCCCTCCCTGTTTGTCACCACATTCATCGGAGCCACAAGGGAACCGCTTCCTCCGGAGGAGATGCTTAACGGAAACAGAAGGCATGATGATTCAATCCGCTTTTTTTACCGCAAAGAGCACTTTCTGGACAGTTTTGATCCATTTGACGTAAGGTTGCTTCATACGCCGCTCTATGAAGGAAAGCTAAAAAGTTACATTGGAAGTGTGGTGCCCCAGCATCCCGATTCGTTGATTGTTGCAGTGGACTTTCTCCTTAAGGGATCCAAATCCGAAGAGGAACTTTACCGCTACATGCTCATTACACTCTTCAACCACTTTGCCGAAAGCAAATTCATGGGCATGGATGTGGTCTATTTCCATATTGCAGAATATTATTACATTCCGGACGCCACCTGGAGCAGCGCCGATTTTATAAGTAAGCTTAAGGAGAATCTGGATAAGAATAAGCCTACTCTGATTGGGCAAACGGCACCCAACCTTGTCATGCGTATGATTCCTTCCAACCATTTTCAAATGGCAGAACAGGATACCGCCATTAAAAAAGACCCACATATCGGGCAGGATTTCCTCATCAATGATATCGACGCCGCCTATACAATCCTCTATTTCTGGGAGGCTGATTGCGGCCACTGTCAAAAGGCCGTCCCGGCTCTTTATGATGCCTATTCAAGACTTAAAGAGAAAGATGTGAAAGTCATCAGCGTTCATGTGATCAATACAATAGAGGGGAAGGAGCTCTGGGTTGACTTTGTGAATGCACACGGATTATATGACTGGATCAACTGCTGGAGCCCATACAGTAACGATTTCAGGAAACTATACAACCTTCAGAGTTACCCCCAGCTTTTTTTAATGGACAGAGATAAAAAAATCGTCGCCAAACGGGTCACTCCTGAACAGGCCGAACAGATCATCAATAATCTGATCGCCATTGATTCAGAAAACAAACCATAATCAGATGGAAGCTAATCCCATTAAACTCATCCTGGAAGACGGTACGGAATTCAACGGAAAATCATTCGGTTACCAAGAGAGCATCGCCGGAGAAGTTGTATTTAACACCGCGATGACCGGTTACCCCGAAAGCCTCACCGATCCTTCCTATAAAGGTCAGCTCCTGGTTCTCACCTACCCGCTGGTGGGTAACTATGGCGTTCCAAAAGAGGAGACTGAAAATGAGCTTTTCAAATTCTTTGAATCGGATCAGCTTCATATTTCGGCGCTGATTATCTCCGACTACTCCTTTGAGTATTCCCACTGGAATGCCGGGAAGAGCCTGGGGGATTGGCTGAAGGAACATAAGATTCCGGGTATTTTCGATGTGGATACCAGGCGTATTACTAAAATCCTCAGGGAGAAGGGATCCATGCTTGGAAAGATTGTCTTCAATGGAATTGAACCGGAAACCTATGACCCCAATCAGTACAACCTTGTCGCAAGTGTAAGCATTGGAGAGAAAAAGGTATACGGAAACGGAAAATACCGCATCCTGTTGCTCGACTGTGGGGTGAAGTACAACATCATACGCTGCCTGCTTGAAAGGGATACCACAGTAATCAGGGTGCCGTGGGACCACGATATCAGTAAAGAGGAGTTTGACGGACTCTTTATATCCAATGGCCCGGGTGACCCCAAAAAGTGTGCCGCCACCATTGAAACCCTTTCCAAAGCCATCCGGTCGGATACCCCCATATTCGGGATATGCCTTGGAAACCAGTTGATGGCTCTTGCCTCCGGTGCCGACACCTACAAACTGAAATACGGACACCGCAGTCATAACCAACCCGTCCTGGAGGTTGGTACCGACAAAGCTTACATTACCTCACAAAACCATGGGTATGCCATTGACAATGAGACCCTGCCCGAGGGATGGGTGCCCCTCTTTATCAACCTGAACGACAATACCAACGAGGGAATGAAACACCTGGAAAAACCATTCTTTACCACCCAGTTTCACCCCGAAGCTTCAGGAGGGCCGACCGACACAGCCTACCTTTTTGATGTATTCATTGAAAACATCAAAAAAGCCATGAAAAGCTGAGCCCAACTTTCTACCGGGGGGTAACTCAGATGGGACTGAAAACCTTATGAAGGTTATTACATGAAATCAACCCAAAAATACCTGTTCCTCATTCTGCTTTTCCTGGCCCACAATCCCCTGAAGGCTCAACACAATATTATCTATCGTTTCCACCATATGCACCAGGAGATGATAAACCCTGCAACTGCGGGCAGTGAGTATATCCCGGTGGCAGCCCTCTCCTATCACAAACAGTGGCTGGGAATCAGTCAGTCTCCTTCAACACTTCTTGCCAGTACCAGCCTAAGAATAGGAAACTTTGATTTCTACAATCCCAAAATGATGATCAATTCCTCCAGGATAAAAACACAGGAAAGAATCGGATTGGGATTTGGTCTCTATGCAGATCAAAGCGGACCGCTCGGTTCCAGGGGATTAAACCTGGCCTATGCGTACCATATTCATTTTTCCGGTTCAAGCCTGGGATTCGGACTTTCCGGAACGATGGAACAAACCGTTCTGAATGGCTCATCCTGGAATCCGGTGAGTGCCGGGGATCCCCTTCTGGAAGAGATAAGGGATTCCTACTATAACTTTAATGCAAATGTGGGTGTTTTCTACAGCGGGGCCCGGTATTTCGCCGGCTTTGCTGTAAATCACATTATTCCACTGGAGAACAAAGCAGTACCGGGGGAGAATATAAAACAGGACTACGTGCTTCATGGCGGCTACCTGTTCGGGATTAAAAAGAATCTGAAATTTGAACCGTCACTGAATCTCCGTTATCTTGATTATGTAATCCTGGAGTATGATATCAGAGCAAAGGTATACCTGCAACAAGTTCACTGGATCGCCTTAACCTATCGCTCCTACAAAGCCCTTGTTCTTTCGGCAGGATTGAAAGTAAACAGATTTTACATCGCCTATCAATTTGAAACAAATCTTTCCGGCATGATCCGGTACAGTGCAGGAAGCCATGGGCTGAATTTGGGGACGAACCTGGGAATGCGCAGACCTGATAAATTATAATTCAAACGAACAATATGACAATCAAAAAGCATATGTTCTTTCATTGCCTGCTGCTATTCCCGGTAATTATTACTGCGCAATACCTGGAGAACCCTTCCATGGAAGGTCCTCCTGCGATTGGAGTTTCTCCGCCGGCCTGGATCCCTTACAGTCCGGGCAGCACTCCCGATACGGAACCTCTGGATTGTGATCATTATCCGGCTTCCCATGGCAAAACCTATATCACGCTGGTTGCTCACGGATCTTCAAGCTCAAGACCAAACAGTTTTGAAAACTGCCAGACTGCCCTTGCTCTTCCTTTGCTTAAAGGAGGGTGCTACACCCTGTCGGTGGACCTGTCATCCAGGGATGATCTCGGCCATTATAAGTGGGGTGAGGGCTTCATCTTTTACAGGGCCGCAGTAAAGCTGAAAATATACTGCAGCGGCAGCATATCAGAGAAGGGTCAGCTGATCGCTGAAAGCGACCCTGTTACAAATGTAAACTGGGAAACCGTAAGCTTTAACTTCAAACCTGAAAATGAATCCAGGTATCTGCTGCTGGAAGTTTCTTTTACGGAAGCCGGCATGCAAAACGGGAATATTTTAATCGATAACCTCATTTTAACCGATTCACCTGTGGAATCGACTGTTGTGCTGAACCAAACACTCACCCCTTCTGATCTGCCATTTTCTATCGGGGCCAGTGAAAGCATCACCTACTCATGGTCGCCCGAAACCGGGCTAAGTTGTTACGACTGCAAAACCCCCCTGGTGAACAACCCGATCTCCCGGACCTACACCTGTTCAATAATCTCCCCGGTCACCGGATGTCCTGCCAATGAGCTCTTTATACTGACTTTCGATGAAATTGCTCCCCTTCCGGAGGAATTCTGGATTCCCAATGTATTTACCCCAAACGGAGATGGGATTAATGACCGCTTCGAAATCCTGAATTTGCCCCCTTTCAGTGCCCTCTTGATCTATGACCGTTCGGGCAAGGAGCTGTTTTCATCCGAAGCCTATGACCACTCCTGGAGTGGAACGGATATGGAGGGAAATCCCCTACCTGAAGATACTTACTGGTATGTGTTGACGATACCCGGACAAAACAAAAAACAAAAAGGATCTGTCTATCTGAAACTTGAATAATTGCAGATGAAAAATCACATGAAATACCCTCACCTCATCCTGCTTAGAAGCATTTGCGTTCTCACCATTTTATGCGGAATAAATCATACAGGCACTATTGTTCTCTGCCAGGAAATCAACCTTGACAGCGGGCTGATTCTCTACCTGCCAATGAACCAAAATGCTGAAGATTCAAGCGCATGGCATTATCAAACCCAGCTGAAAGGACCGGAAGTAACCAACGACCGGTTTGGCAATCCGGACCACGCCTACCTCTTTGACGGCATCAACGACCATATCACGGTGAATAATGACAAAGCCCTGATCACCTCAAATGAGTTTACCATCTGCATGTGGGCAAAAATCAACGGTCGGAGCAAGACTGAGCCAACATTTAACAATTCGCTTTTTGAACAACGAAATGATAATGCCGGGGCTTCAGTGGAGATCCACTTTCTTGCTGAACGTCTCGGGTATGTATACCTGGGACTTCGAAGCAGTGAAGGCCCGGAGAGAGAATTCTTTCAGGCTGACTACCCGGGAGACAAAACCTGGTACCACTTTGCCGCAATGATTGATGAGAATAAAACCATCTCACTGTTCATTAACGGCTCACAGAAAATGACTGGAAATATGGTCGGAAATGGAGATTTTCATTCGAATGTAAACAGGGTAAGTATTGGTGCAAGTCACCTGGAAACGTCTATCAACGGAGCATTTAACGGAGCCATAGATGAAGTTTACATTTATAACAGGGCCCTGAAATTATGTGAGATAGAAGCCCTTTATTCTGGTCAGCTCCAGGATGAACGTTAATCAGTAAAATCCTTGCAATAAAAGGCTTACTTCCGGATTTGTCCGGACCCATAGATCACGTATTTATTGGTGGTCAGCTCTTTCAGTCCCATGGGACCACGGGCGTGCAATTTCTGGGTACTGATCCCGATCTCGGCACCATAGCCAAACTCAAATCCGTCGGTAAACCTTGTGGAAGCATTTACATAAACGGCCGCCGCATCCACACGGTCGAGAAAATACTGGGCATGACTATAATTTTCAGTTACAATGCTTTCAGAATGCATGGAGCCATATTCATTGATGTGTTCTACCGCCTCCTCCAGCGAACCCACCACCTTTGAACTGATGATCAGATCGAGGTACTCCTTGGCCCAATCCTCCTCCACTGCAGGTATAGCCCCGGGGATCAGCCTGCAGGTGGTCTCATCACCCCTGATCTCCACTCCTGCATCAAGGAGCACCCTTCCGATTTCGGGCAGGACCAGTGCCGCAACCTTCTCATGAACCAGCAGGCTCTCTGCAGCATTACATACTCCGGGACGATGGGTTTTCGCATTGAAAACAATGGGTACGGCCTTCTCCAGATCTGCTGCCTCATCCACATAGATGTGACAGTTTCCAACCCCGGTTTCAATGACTGGCACCGTACTGTTCTGTACAACGCTCTGGATCAACCCCGCTCCTCCCCTTGGGATCAGGATATCCAGGTACTTGTTCATTTTCATCATTGCCACAGCGCCCTCCCGGCTGGTATCCTTTACAAGCTGAAGAATATTCGGGTCCAGTCCGCATTTTTCAATTGCTTCGTGGAAAATTTTCACAATGGTCTGATTTGAGTGAATCGCCTCCTTTCCTCCCCTGAGAACACAAACATTGCCTGTCTTGATACACAATCCGGCCACATCAGCTGTCACATTAGGCCTCGATTCGTAAATCACACCCACCACACCCAGAGGCACCCTCTTCTTACCGATCAGCAACCCGTTGGGCCGTTTCTTCATCTCTTCAATCTCCCCAATGGGATCGTCCAGCCCGGCGATCGCCCTCAACCCTTCAGCAATTCCTGAAATGCGTTCCCCTGAAAGGGTCAGCCGCTCCATAATGGCTCCTTTTAACCCCATCTCCTTCGCATGCTCCAGGTCCATGGCATTGGCTTCAAGGATGCCTGCTGTATATTTTTCGAGCAGATCAGCCGCCAGCAACAGCACCCGGTTCTTCTGCTCTGTATTTAAATGGGCCAGCTGTGCAGATGCTTTCCTTGCTTTTTGCCCGATCAGATTCAATTCTTCCATATTCCTGTAATTTTATTTCCCTGTATACTAAGCACTGTCCCCTGTCCCCTGAGCACTACTATCCCCTGAGCACTGTCCACTGTCCACTGTCCACTGTCCCCTGAGCACTATTTCATCCTGCCATCTGACTGGTGGCGTCACTCACGAAAAAGGTACCCAGGTCCTTTCCCTCCAGAATGTCGAGGACCGTGTAAGGGTCGGTGCCATCGGCAATGACCACATCCACATTGTGCTCCCTGCAAAGTTCTGCTGCCGCAATTTTGGATGCCATTCCACCCTTCCCCATCTTGGATGAGCCCTTCAGGTCCACATCCTTCAGATCGCTGCTGGCTTTCATCACTTTGGGCACCTTGGTTGCTGCAATATTAAAGTGGGGATCGGCAGTGAAAACCCCGTCGGTATTTGTCAGAATCAGCAGCAAATCGGCCTGTATCAGGGTTGCAACCGCTGCCGACAGGGTGTCGTTATCTCCAAACTCAATCTCATCGGTGATAACCGTATCATTTTCATTGATGATCGGAATGATGCCCATCTCCAGGAGCTGAAGCAGCGTATTCCTTGCATTTTTCCGGCGCAGGCTGTTTTCGATACCATCGCGTGTCAGCAATAATTGGGCTACCACTTTATTATACTCATCAAAGAATTTTTGATACAACCTGATCAGTCCAACCTGACCGATGGCCGCCAGCGCCTGTTTCATCACCACATCCCTGGGTCTCTCCTCCAGACCGATCATACCTACTCCCATACCCACAGCTCCAGAGGAGACAAGGATGATCTCCTTCCCCCTGTTTTGGAGATCAGCCAGCACCATCGCCAGCCGCTCCATACGCGGCAGATTAATCTTCCCATTTTCATAGGTAATCAGGCTTGTCCCCACTTTGACAACAATTCGCTTCTTTTCCTTTAAGTATTTTCTGTGTGTCATGACTTCTCAAAGTAATTTTTCAATAATTCAACCACCTCATCTCTACTGACAAAACCAAAACCTTCAAAAGCCATTTTCAGCTTTGCCCTTACCTGCTCTGTGCCGGGATTTCCAATACTGCCCAGGTGGGTGTAGGTATGGTCCCGGCCAGGCCTGTAATGGCCACTGTCAATCTCAGCAGCAACCTCCCTGTATGCATCCCTGAAGGGCATTCCGGTTTTCACTTTCTTATTTACCTCCTCCACTGAATAGATATATTGATAGGTCTCATTTTCAAGAATCTTTGTATTGACCTTTACATGCTCCATTACATGGTGCATCATATGGAGACAATTTTTTAAATCTGCGATGGCCGGATGGATTACCTCTTTCAATACCTGGAAATCACGATGGTAGCCCGATATCAGATTGGTGGTAACGGCCGAAATTTCAGATGGGGTATGCACCAGACGGTTGCACCTGGCCCGGATCAGTTCAATCACATCCGGATTCTTTTTATGAGGCATGATACTGGATCCGGTGGTCATTTCGTCAGGAAGTGAAAGAAATTTGAAATTCTGACCCATAAACAGAACCATATCCATGGCCATCCTTGCTACCGAAGAAGCAATGGCACTGATTCCTGAACCAACATACCATTCAGTCTTGCCCCGGTTTAGCTGGGCATTCACTGAATTGATATGCGCAGACCCAAATCCCAATAATCGTGTGGTCAGTTCCCTGTCAATCTGGAAAGAAGAACCAAACCCCGCAGCAGACCCCAATGGATTCTGATTAACCACCTCATATACTCCCTGCATGAAAGTGAGGTCGTCTGCCAGGGCTTCTGCATATGCACCAAACCACAACCCGAAGGATGAAGGCATGGCCACCTGCATGTGCGTATAGCCGGGCATTAAAATATCCTTGTAAAGCCCGGCCTGAGATAGTAAATTCAGGGCCAGGGTATTGGTGGCAATTACGATCTCCTGTATTTCCTCCCTGAGAAAGAGTTTTATATCCACCATTACCTGGTCGTTCCTCGAGCGGCCCGTGTGAATTCGCTTCCCAATGTCGCCCAGGGAAGCAGTTAACATCATCTCCACCTGGGAGTGAATATCTTCCATTCCCGGATCAAGCTTCACCAATCCCTGTTCTGCATCCTTGTAAATCGCTGCAAGCTGTTTCACCAACAGGGCGGCCTCATCCCTTTCAATGAGTCCCACTTCAGCAAGCATAATGGCATGAGCCATGGATCCCATTACATCGTAAGGTGACAGTTCCAAATCAAAAACCGGATCCATGCCCGTTGTGAATGAAAGGATCCTCTCTTGCGTGGAAATATTTTTGTCCCAGAGTTTCATATCTGACTCATATTTATTCTCCCCTCTTCACAAGACTGTAAAGTGTATTTAAAAAATTGCAATATCCTTTTACCCCGTTATCAAGTTCAGATTCGAGGATAAATTCATCTGATGTATGCGACCTGTTTGATTCTCCAGGACCCATTTTAATCGCCGGAAATGGAATCAGTGCCATATCCGAAAGGGTGGAAGATCCAAACGGTCTGAGTCCGATGGATTGAATGGTCTTCATGAAGAGGTGTTGCCCATCCAGGATGGATGGCTTCAGCCGGGTGGAACGAGGTACAATCTCTGCCTGGCACAAACCGGAGATCATCTTCAATAGCCTTTCGTTCCCGTAACGGTCGTTACTTCGTACGTCCACAATATATTTGCACAGATCGGGGACCACGTTATGCCCTGTACCTGCTGAAATAACGGTTACCTGGGCACCGGGAGCAGGCAACCACTCTGAAGCCTCATCAAATGAGAGTGAATTAATCGCTCCGATGTCCTGAATGGCTTTATAGATGGCATTTATACCCTCATTTCTGGCTGCATGACCTGCCATCCCCTTCACAGTTGCATCAAGCACCATCAATCCACGCTCAGCCACTGCCGGCTGCATACCGGTAGGTTCACCCACTATGACTCCATCCAGCTTTTCAAACATTGGAAGGACCGATTCAATTCCCTTTGCCCCAGAAACCTCCTCTTCGGCACTGATAAGCAATAAAAGGTTCATCTGATCCTCCAGTTTCGGAGCCATCTCATGGAAGGCTGCAATCATGGATACCACCGAAGCGCCCGCATCATTACTTCCCAGCCCGGTGATCCGGTCCCCCTCCAAGAACGGCTCAAAAGGATCGGTCTTCCACCCGGCTACCGGATTCACCGTATCCATGTGTGAATTGAGTAATATGGTCGTTTTCAAATGGGCCAATCCCGGATCACCCAGCAACAGGTTGTTGTGGTGCCGTAGAACCTTATGACCCATCCCCTTTAGAAACTCTTCCAAAAAATTTGCCCGCTGTTCTTCATTTCTGCTGGTGGCAGGAATGAAAATCATCTCTTTAAGCAGGTCGGTATATGGAACTTTAACACTCATTTCAGATCACTGATTCCGGAATAGGATTTGACAATACCTTTAATCATGGCCGAACTCAGTCCAAAGTGTTCCATTTCATTCAATCCCGAAATGGTACACCCCATGGGTGTGGTAACCCTGTCGATCTGAGCCTCCGGATGGTTTTTGGTCCGGAGCAGCAGCTCTGCTGCACCCCTTGCTGTCTGAGCTGCAATCTCCCCTGCCTCCTCTGCATGAAAGCCGATCTGGATCCCGCCCTGTGATACAGCCCTGATAAAACGAAGAAAAAAGGCGATGCCGCAGGCGGCCAGTATGGTGGCTGCCGGCATCAGATGCTCCTTGATCACCAATGTCTGACCCATGGGTTCAAAAAGCATCCTGACCTGCTCAACGGAAGATTCATCTTCACCGGCAATGCATGTCATACTCGCCCCGTATTCAATGGCAATGTTGGGCATGAGCCTTACCACATCCACCCCATTACCGGTCCACTCTTTTATCTCATTAATACTGACGGCCGAGACCACACTGATCAGGATTTTACCACCAGACCCTAATGCTTCCTTCACTTCTGTGATCACCTCTGCAGCCTGACCCGGTAATACTGCGAGAATGATAAACCTGTTCTCTTTGACCAGTGTCAGGTTATCGCTAACTACATATCCCTCCTTCTCCTTTTCGGCCAGCAATTCGCTTCTTTTCCTGGAAAGGCAGATATCCGAAGGAGAAATTCCCCCAAAAGCGACCAGTCCCTTCGCAATGGCACATCCAATATTCCCTGCTCCAATGATTCCTATCTTTTTCATATACTTTTAATTCTGATTCATTTGCTATACGGTCTCCCCTGAGCCGTTAATAGAATACCAGATTCTCTGCTGGTTCCCGAAGATCTTTGTAAATCCGTCCACATCCCCTGCAGTCCACGCCCTGTTCATTTCTCCATAAGAGGCAAAGGAGGCATTCATAAGATCGAAGGGACTCTCCACGCCAGTGGCAACATAACTGTAGGGACGAAAACGGACCATCACTTTCCCGGTCACATTCTTCTGGGATGATTCGAGAAACGCCTCCAGGTTCCGCATCACCGGTTCCAGGTACTGCGCTTCGTGAACAAACATACCATACCATTGTCCAACCTGCTCCTTCCAGTGCAGCTGCCACCTGGTAAGCACATGTTTTTCGAGTGCAAGATGAGCATCAATGATCACCCTGGCCGCTGCAGCCTGAAAACCGACACGCCCTTTAATCCCGATGATGGTATCGCCCACGTGAACATCCCGGCCAACCCCCCAGGCTCCGGCGATTTTTTCCAGCTCCCTGATCAATATCAAAGGCTCATAAATCTCACCATTCAGTCCAACAGGTTCGCCCTGGTCAAATTCGATGGTCATCGTTTCAGTTCCGGATTTTTCAACCCTGCCCGGGTATGCCTCCTCCGGCAATTCACCATTGGAAACAAGGGTCTCTTTCCCTCCAACGCTGGTTCCCCAGATGCCCTGGTTGATTGAATATTGCACTTTGCTCCAGCTCATCTCAACACCTGCTTTCCGGAGGTATGCAATTTCATCCTCCCTGGATATCTGCAACTCCCGAATTGGGGTCAGGATTTCAATTTCGGGAGCGAGTACCTGGATTACAAGATCGAAGCGGACCTGGTCGTTTCCGGCAGCTGTTGATCCGTGGGCAATCTTTTTAAAACCATGTTTTTTTGCATAATTCACAAGTGCAATCGCCTGGAAAGTCCTTTCCGAACTTACAGAGAGCGGATAGCTTCGGTTCCGGAGTACATTTCCATAGATCATGTATCGCAGGCAACGATTGTAATAGTCGGCCGCCACCTCAAGCACTTCATGTGAGACTATTCCCAAGCGTCCGGCATGGGCCTTCACATTTTCCAGTTCCGGCTCAGAAAAACCTCCTGTATTCACCAGGGCGGAATGCACTTCGAGATTCTTCTCCCTGGCCAGGTAAATGGCACAAAACGTAGTATCCAAACCCCCGCTGAAGGCTAAAAGTACTCTATCTTTATTCATGCTGATCTTTTCAGGTATGGTTGATATTTACTTTGAGGGCGGATGGATGTGATTTTCCGTTAACACCCTTCTTCTCGTTGGGATCCAGGATCATTGCTGTGCAAAGACAATCGTCCCGCTTGGTCCGGACAAGTATATCATAATATGGGCAGGTCTGGCACCCTTTCCAAAACTGGTCATCATCGGTAAGTTCAGAAAATGTCACAGGACGGTATCCAAGTGAGCTGTTGATTTTCATCACGGCAAGACTGGTTGTCAAACCAAATAATTTGGCTCCCGGGAATAGTTTGGATGACAGATCCAGGGCCCTTTTCTTTATTTCACCGGCCAGGCCCATCCCCCTGAAAACGGGGGAGACAATCAAGCCGCTGTTGGCCACATACTTGTTATGACCCCAGGACTCAATATAGCAAAACCCTGCCCACTCATCTTTACTGCTGTGTGCGATGATGGCCTTGCCCTGCAGGATCTTCTCGGTAATGTATTCACTACTACGCACTGCAATACCGGTCCCCTTCTGCAGTGAAGCATTTAACAAACCCGCCTCAATCTGAGGAACCATGGACAGATGCTTCTCAGAAGCAATAGAAATGATTATATCTAAATTCATAATTTTCAAGTTTTACCTGGTGCTCAATGCACCTGCTCCCGGATCAATCCGGGCATTCTCATTTTAAGCATGTTTACGAGGTCGCCCCTGGAAACCCCATCCCTTGGAATCAGCAAAATGGTGTCATCTCCGGCAATGGTGCCTCCCACTTCATAGGCATTCAAATGGTCGATGTTATAGGCAATGCTTCCCGCATGTCCGGGCAGGGTTTTAAGGACAGCCAATCCCTGAGCAAAATCAATTGAGACCAGAACCCCAAAGTTGCTCCCTGTCATATCCGTCCCATCCACAGATTGTTCCTTATCGGGAAGAATATAGACATAACCCTCACTCTCGTTTGGCATTTTAGCAACCCTCAGGTACTTTAAATCCCTTGAAAGGGTTGCCTGGGTCAGTTCATATCCCTTCTTTACCAGGAGTTTCATTAATTCATCCTGGCTTGAGATATTACTATTGGCTATTAATCGCCTGATCTCCATTAACCTTTCATTCCTGTTTTTCACAACTTTTCAATATTATTGCATATTTATACATTGAAATTGCAAATTTATACATTTATTTGGATTGTATACAAATATCCGGGCTTTTTTTCTATTTTTACACCCCCGGAAACTGCTGATTCCGGATCCTTTCAAACGGGTCATTATGATTAATCACCAAATCAAGAAAGTTGTAATCCTCGGATCCGGGGCCCTGAAAATTGGGGAAGCCGGTGAATTTGACTACTCCGGATCACAGGCCCTCAAGGCTCTTCGGGAGGAGGGTATCTCCACCGTATTGATTAATCCAAACATAGCAACGGTTCAGACTTCGGAAGACGTGGCAGACAAGATATACTTCCTGCCTGTTACACCATACTTTGTTGAAAAGGTAATTGAAAAGGAGCAACCCGACGGAATTTTACTGGCATTCGGGGGACAGACTGCATTGAATTGCGGGGTGGCACTATTCAAAGAAGGAATTCTTGAAAAGTACAATGTAGAGGTTTTGGGTACTCCTGTACAGTCTATTATGGATACGGAAGACCGGCAGCTTTTCGTGAACAAACTGGATGAAATCAATGTAATCACTGCCCGCAGTATCGCGGTCACCTCGGTAAAGGATGCACACAAGGCAGCTAAAGCCCTGGGCTTTCCTATTATAATCAGAGCCGCTTATACCCTGGGAGGACAGGGTAGCGGGTTCTGTTACAATGAAGAGGATGTCGAAATACTGGCTAAAAAAGCCTTTTCCTACTCGCCCCAGATTCTTATTGAAGAGTCACTCAAGGGATGGAAAGAGGTGGAGTATGAAGTGGTCAGGGACCGCTTTGACAATTGCATCACGGTCTGCAACATGGAAAACTTCGACCCGCTGGGAATTCACACCGGTGAGAGTATCGTGGTGGCGCCTTCACAGACCCTGACCAACAGCGAATATCACAAGCTTCGGAAATTATCCATCGATATCATCAGGCATATTGGAATCATAGGAGAGTGTAACGTGCAGTACGCCCTCGATCCGGAATCGGAAGATTACAGAGTGATCGAGGTTAACGCAAGGCTATCCAGGTCTTCGGCCCTGGCCAGCAAGGCCACCGGCTACCCCCTGGCTTTTGTTGCAGCAAAACTCGCCCTTGGTTATGGCTTGCACCAGCTGCGAAACTCCATCACAAAAACCACCTCGGCATTTTTCGAACCTGCACTGGATTACATTGTTTGCAAGATTCCCCGGTGGGACCTGAATAAATTCCAGGGGGTATCCAAACTGATCGATTCAAGCATGAAATCAGTAGGTGAGGTGATGGCCATAGGCCGAACCTTCGAGGAGGCAATACAGAAAGGAATCCGCATGATCGGGCAGGGAATGCACGGCTTTGTGGGTAACCACGAGATGGAGATAGAAAATATCGACAAAGAGCTTTCGGAACCCACAGATATGAGGATCATGGTCATTGAGAAAGCATTTGACCAGGGCTACACCATTGACCGGATTCATGATCTGACCATGATCGATAAGTGGTTCCTTGTGAAATTAAAAAATATATTTGATCTCAAGATAAAGCTGGATCAGGTCAACTCCCTTGAACAATTGGAGGACGATTTGCTGCTTCAATCCAAAAAGGCAGGATTCAGTGACTTCCAGATTGCAAAACTCGTGATGCAGGGAGATGTCTCCGAAAACCTGCTTGAGGTAAGGAAACACAGAAAGAAAAGAAATATTCTTCCCAGCGTGAAACAGATCGACACGCTCGCAGCCGAATATCCTGCAAAAACCAACTACCTCTATCTGACCTATAGTGGAAGTGAGCACGACATTGAGTTCAGTCACGACCAGCGATCGGTGATTGTGTTGGGCTCGGGAGCCTATCGGATTGGCTCCAGTGTGGAATTCGACTGGTGCAGTGTGAATGCCCTGAAGACGGTAAACGATGAGGGTTACCGCTCCATCATGATCAATTACAACCCGGAGACCGTATCCACCGATTATGATATGTGCGACCGGCTCTACTTCGATGAACTCTCCTTCGAAAGGGTTATGGACATCCATGACCTTGAGATGCCCAAAGGGGTGATCGTATCCATGGGAGGACAGATCCCCAACAACCTGGCCATGCGGCTGCATGAGCAGAAGGTGCATATCCTGGGAACCTCGCCCGAATCCATTGACAGGGCCGAAAACCGGCATAAATTCTCCATGATGCTGGACCGGCTTAAAATTGATCAGCCCAGGTGGCAGGAGCTGACCAGTCTTGAAGAGATTTATCAGTTTGTGGATCTTGTCGGATTCCCGCTGCTCATCAGACCATCCTATGTCCTTTCCGGTGCCGCCATGAACGTGGTATCCAATAAAGAAGAGATGGAAGGATTCCTCACCCTGGCCGCAAAGGTATCCAAACAGTATCCGGTGGTGGTTTCCGAATTTATCGAACAGGCCAAGGAGATCGAGATTGATGCAGTGGGCAGGGATGGAGAACTTTTCTCCTATGCCATCTCAGAACATGTGGAATTTGCAGGTGTTCATTCAGGTGATGCCACCATGGTTTTCCCCCCGCAAAAGATCTATTTTGAAACCGTTCGCAGGATTAAAAAAATTGCCCGTCAGCTGGCCGAAGCTCTTGAAATTTCAGGGCCATTCAATATTCAGTTTCTCGCCAAAGACAATGACATCAAGGTCATCGAATGCAACCTGAGGGCCTCCAGGAGCATGCCTTTCGTTTCAAAAGTCTTAAAATCGAATTTCATCGACCAGGCTACCAAGATCATGCTTAAGGTTCCCGTGGAAAAACCAAGTAAATCAATTTTCGACCTGGATTATATCGGGTGCAAGGCTCCACAGTTCTCTTTCTCCAGGCTCAAAATGGCCGACCCGGTCCTGGGTGTGGATATGTCCTCAACCGGAGAGGTGGGCTGCATTGGAGACAACTACTATGAAGCCATCCTGAAGGCTATGATTTCGGTGGGTTATACAATTCCGAAAAAGAACATTCTCCTCTCCACCGGGGGAATGCGATCCAAAGTTGAACTTGTCAATTCATGTAAGATGCTTGTGGATAAAGGTTATCAGCTCTACGCAACACACGGAACCCAGGAATTTCTAAGGCTGAACGGAATCGAATCCATCGACCTGGCATGGCCCGACGAAGAAGTTAAACCCAATGTGATGGACTATTTGCGGTCCAAAAAAATTGACCTTGTGGTGAACATTCCCAAGGATCTCTCCTCACACGAATTATCAAACGATTACAGCATCAGGCGGGGTGCGGTGGACTACAACATTCCACTGATCACCAATGCAAGACTGGCATCAGCCTTCATCTATGCAATTTGTAAGATGAGCCTGGATGATATCTCCATCAAAAGCTGGGACGAGTATTAACCACGCAATGCCTCGGCACCCCCAACAATCTCAAGGATTTCATTGGTGATGGAGGCCTGACGTGCCTTGTTAAACTGGAGATTCAGCTCCTTAAGAAGCTCTGTTGCGTTATCTGTGGCCTTGTGCATGGCCGTCATCCTTGCTGCATGCTCAGCTGCATTGGAATCAAGCACTGCTTTGTAAAACTGCAGTTTCAGTGAACGCGGAATCAGCTCCTTCACAATGTACTCTTTGGTGGGCTCAAATATATAATCCACATGGGGAACACCCGATGAAGAATGGGCCAGATTTTCGATCTGAATGGGTAAAAACTGTTCTACGTTAAGGATCTGCGTACCCGCATTTTTAAAAGAATTGTAAATGATATCCACATGATCGTACTCTCCTTCCGTATAGAGTTTCATAATCATTTCGGCAATGGCGGCAACCCCGTCAAAAGTCATCCCGTCAAAAAGCGCACTGCCATCAAATATCACATTATATTTCTTCTTCCTGAGAAAATCGCTTCCCTTTTTCCCGATGGCAATAAAGTCCACCTGGCGTGCCATCATCTGGCTATCGAAGGTGGTCAGGGCACGGTGAATGGTTGCTTTGATTGCATTTGAGTTGAACGCCCCGCAAAGTCCCCGGTTAGAAGAGATAAGCACCATTAATATTCTCTCCTTGTCACGCTGGACTGAATACTGATTATCTACATCATCCCTGATACTGTCTCCAACACTGGCCAGGATCTCCTTCAACTTATCAGCATACGGCCTGAACCGTACGATGGCATTTTGGGCCTTTTTAAGCTTGGCGGCAGACACCATTTTCATGGCACTGGTAATCTGCATTGTGGAGGCCACGGAAACCTTCCTCTCACGTATCTCCTTTAAACTTGGCATGAGGTCTAACTATATTTTTCTGCAATTTCCCTGGCAACCTTCTCAAGGGTAGTGGTGATCTGGTCTGAAAGTTTACCCTGTGCAAGACTGTTAAGTATATCTTTATGTTTCATCTCCAGATACTCCAGGTATTCTGTCTCGAATTCCTTCACGCTGGCCTGGGGTACGTTGGATAGCAATCCATTGGTCCCGCAAAAAATGATTGCAATCTGTTTCTCAACTGACATTGGAGAATATTGATTCTGTTTGAGTATCTCCACGTTTTTCCGGCCTTTATCCAGCACTGCAAGGGTGGCTGGATCAAGATCTGATCCAAACTTTGAAAATGCTTCCAGTTCGCGGAACTGTGCCTGATCGAGTTTCAGGGTTCCTGAAATCTTTTTCATGGATTTAATCTGGGCGTTACCTCCCACCCTTGACACGGATATACCCACATTGATCGCAGGACGAACCCCTGCATTAAACAGGTTTGATTCCAGGAAAATCTGCCCGTCTGTAATGGAAATCACGTTTGTGGGAATATAAGCCGAAACGTCACCTGCCTGGGTTTCAATAATGGGAAGAGCAGTGAGTGAACCACCTCCTTTGACCATTGGTTTAAGCGGTTCAGGCAGGTCATTCATCTCCCTGGCAATTTCATCTGACTGGATTATCTTGGCAGCACGCTCGAGCAACCTGGAGTGCAGATAGAAAACATCACCCGGATAGGCTTCCCGCCCCGGGGGTCTTCGGAGTAAAAGTGATACCTCCCTGTATGAAACCGCCTGTTTAGACAGGTCGTCATATATAATCAGGGCAGCCCTTCCGGTATCCCTGAAGTACTCACCGATGGTGCAACCTGCAAAAGGCGCATAAAACTGAAGTGCTGCAGGTTCAGCAGCCGTAGCCGACACAATAACCGTGTAGTTCATTGCTCCGGCCTCCTCCAGGGTTTTCTGGATATTTGCAACCGTTGAACCTTTCTGCCCGATAGCCACATAGATACAGTATACCGGCTCCCCCTTTTCGTAAAATTCCTTCTGATTGATGATGGTATCAATGGCAATGGCCGTTTTCCCGGTCTGGCGGTCTCCAATGATCAGTTCACGCTGGCCCCTTCCAATGGGGATCATCGCATCAATTGGCTTCAAACCTGTCTGCAATGGCTCGCTCACCGGCTGCCTGAATATTACCCCCGGAGCCTTTCGCTCAAGAGGTAAATCGATCAGTTTTCCGGTGATGGGCCCTTTCCCGTCGATGGGCACTCCCAATGTATTTATCACTCTTCCAAGTAAACTCTCCCCGACACCAATGGAGGCGATTTTCTTTGTTCGCTTCACTGAATCGCCCTCCTTGATCTTTTCTGTCGGACCAAGCAAAACAGCACCAACGTTATCCTCTTCAAGGTTCAGAACAATTCCCATGATACCACTGTCAAATTCGATGAGTTCATTGGACTGGACACTGTTTAATCCATAAATCCGGGCAATCCCATCCCCCACCTGGAGAACAGTTCCCACCTCTTCAAGTTCAACGCCACTTTTGAATCCATCAATCTGTTGTTTGAGAATTTCCGAAACCTCGGATGGTTTAATTTGCGCCATAGCACTACTGATTTTCTATCTTGTTTGAAGTAATTGTTTTCTTAATTTTCTGATGCTGGTGGCTACACTTGCATCGTATTGCATATCCTCGATGGTAAGTACAAATCCGCCAATAACCTCCTCATCAACTTTTGTGGAAAGGTCCACCCTGGAATCATAGATCCTGGCCAGCATCTCTTTCACACTCTGTAATGCCTTATCTTCAACCGGTGTGGCAGTGACCAGAATGGCTGAACTGATCTTCATGGCCTTTCTGTACAGGCTTCTGAAATTTCTGGCAATCCCGGAAAGATAGATTTCCCGTTTATTTTGAACAAGCAGTTGGATCAGAGATAGGGATGTCTCACTAATCTTCGATGTAAATATTGTCTCCATCAATTTAATTTTCTGGCTGGGCTTCAGGGTAGGGACTACCAGCATATACTGAAACTCCTCCAGTATCACAGGTCAATGCTACCAATTCCATATCCCTGCTTACCTGTTCCAGTATCTGCTTTTCAGAAGCACTCCGGAACAGTGCCTTTGCGTACCTTACTGAAATCTGACTCTCGTTCATACCCCCGTTAATTCAGATCCGCCTCTTTAATAAGCGTGTTAATCAACTTCTTCTGCGCTGTGTTGTCTTCCAGTTTCTTTCTCAGAATCTTTTCTGCAATGTCGAGGGAAAGATTCGCCACCTGGCTTTTCAGATCGTTTATTGCTGCCTTTTTTTCAGCCTGAATAGACTCCCTGGCATTTGCCACCAGCTTCCTGGCTTCCTCACCAGCCTGCTCTTTTGCATCAGCAATTATTTTGTCTTTCAACTGTTTGGCCTCCTTAATCATGGCATCCCTCTCCACTTTTGCTGCGGCAAGAATCTTTTCATTATCGGCCTGAACCTTTAACATCTCCTTCCTGGCCCTCTCGGCAGACTCCAATGCCTTTTTAATGCTCTCATTTCTTGCCTTGATAGCCGTCAAGATTGCCGGCCACGCAAACTTGCCCAAAATGAAAAGCAGAATCAGAAAAAACAGCGTTGACCAGAATAACAGGCCAATCCCTGGTGTGACTAGATCCATTGTATTTTGTTTTAATTGTTTTTTGAAGAAAGGACCTGCAACCAACCGTTACAGGTCCGTTCAATACTTGTGCAATGTTATCCCATCATGGCCACCACGATGGCAAACAGTGCGGCACCTTCAATCAGGGCAGCTGCAATAATCATGGCTGTCTGGATCTTACCAGTGGCTTCCGGCTGACGGGCAATGGCATCCATTGCCGATCCACCGATCCTTCCAATTCCCAGACCTGCTCCTATTACTGCGAGTCCCGCTCCAATTGCTGCTACTGTACCTGTCATAATAATTATGTATTAAATGATTAATTAATCATGGTGATGCTCTGGCATCGCCATTCCAATAAATAAAGCGGATAATAAAGTAAATATATATGCCTGCAAGAATGCCACAAGCAATTCAATGAAATCCATGAACAATACCATCAGAACCGATGGGACCGCAACAAAGACGGATTTGAAAACAAAGATCAGGGAGATCAGACTCAATAAAATGATATGTCCTGCTGTAATGTTGGCAAACAAACGGATCATCAGGGCGAAGGGTTTTGTAAAAAGACTGATGATCTCGACCGGAATCATAATCGGTGCCAGCCAAACCGGTACCCCGGGAGTGTTAAAAATATGTTTCCAGTACCCTTTATTACTGCTGAACTGCGTAATAATAAATGTAATTGTGGCCAGCATAAGTGTCACCGCAATGTTACCTGTGACATTAGCCCCGAATGGGAAGAACGGAATCAGGCCCATGAGGTTGTTGATCAGAATGAAAAAGAAAACCGTGAGAAGGTAGGGCATGAACCGGGCATATTTTTCCACTCCGATATTTGGAATGACTACATCTTCTTCAATAAATACAATGACCGGCTCAATAAAGCCCATCAAACCTTTCGGTGCACTGATCCCGGCCTTTCTGTATGCGTTTGCCAGGGAGAGGAAAACAATAAGAAGGAGCACCACCGACAACATCATCATAAAGACATTCTTTGTAATGGAAAAGTCAAGAGGAAGCCCTGTTTCAACAATCTCCCCGTGTTCATCCACCTCGATAATCTTTCCGCTCAGGCTTTTTTCGACTGTCTCTCCCTTTCTGTTTTCAACCATGATGGTTCCCTCACCCATCCTGAAGCCTTTATGGATATGACCATGGGCCAACCTTCCTGAGGAAAAAGCGTGTAATCCGGAATGCTTGCTGTAAACAATAACCGGAAGAGGTATACTTACATGGCTGCCATCCTTTTTTGTCATCAGGTGCCAATCATGGGTGTCTTTCACATGTTCCATGATGTATTCACTGGGGTTGAACTCCTCCTCAATCGTTTCACCGTGCCCTGCAGGACCGGCCTGGGAATGTTCATCATGCTGACCCTCCTGACTGTATAAAGCCGGATGAACGGAGAATAAGGCAAATCCTATTAAAAGTGTAGTGGCAATAGCTAAATATCTCGCGCTCACGATCGTTCTAATTATTTATTATTCAGTAGCTTAAGTAGATTTCCTGCCAGTAAAAAAGTGAAGACTAAATATAACGTAAAAAACGAAATGATAAATGGTTTAGAGATATTTTTTGTGACCAGCCAGAATACCAATATATAGACCAGATAAAATAGAAATTTTCCTGAGATCCCCAGGATCATCACCACTGAACCGTCATGGTTGTTCTTTTTCACTCCCCTGGCCAGAATGAACCAGGAGATCAGGTTAATACCGGTAACTGAAATCAGGGTAATGATATATGATCTGACTTCCCCTGGTATTCCCAGCCGGGGAAAGAGAAATATACCCGAAAGCATTAGGATTGAAGCCAGGACAAGTAATTGCCAGATGTACCTGAAATGATCAGTCATCTCTCTTTTTGATAAAATCCTTCAGGGTAATATAGAGAGCAGCAAAAACCCCCAGCAGTGTAAGAATAGCAGTATAAACCGGTTTCTCATTGGCGGTACGTTCATCAATTTTCGAACCGGCCCAGTAAAACAGAAGGATGATGAGAACCATCTGAATCCCCATACCTGAATAACGGGTAAAGGAGTTCAGCCCGGAGGAATTTCTATTTCCCCTCTTTGGGTTTTGAATCGGTTCCGGTTGTGATCTCTTTTTTTCCACCCATATCGCATTTTCCGGTAAATATTGCTCCCGGCTCAATCGCCAGTTTACCTGTTCTGATCTCGCCGAAAAACTTTGACATTGAACGAAGGGATAACAAATCTTCCACAACAATTTTTCCGTCAACCACTCCTTCAATTTCGCAGTTCTTGCACCTGATTTCACCGGTCACTTTCCCGGTTTGTCCGACAAAAACCTTCCCTTTTGTATTGAGATTGCCTATAAGGTTTCCGTCAAAACGGATGTTTTCGCTTGAAGAAATATTGCCCTCAATGGTTGTCCCTACTCCGATCATATTGATCTTATTGGTATTCTCTGATTCAGCCATTTTTGCCATTTCCTTCCCTTTTTAGTACGCTTTGATTTGCTAATTTAATCATTATTCTGATTTTCCGTCATAGGCCCACTTAAGATAGAGCGATCCCCAGGTGAATCCGCCTCCAAAAGCCGAAAGGATCAGGTTATCGCCCTTCTTTAGCTGGGACTCCCATTCCCAAAGGCAGAGCGGAATGGTTGCCGCGGTGGTGTTCCCATATTTTTCAATGTTGATCATCACCTTCTCTCTGGGGATTCCCATCCGGCGCGCAACAGCCTCAATGATCCTCATATTGGCCTGATGGGGAACCAGCCAGTGAAGATCCTCAGGTGTCAATCCGTTTTTCTTCATTATCTCCACAGAAACATCCGCCATTTTGGATACAGCCACCTTAAATACAGACTGGCCCTCCTGGAATACAAAGTGTTCCCTGTTTTCAACTGGTCTCGTGGGAAGGGGGACGAAGTGATCCGCCAGCCTTCATCAAAAGGTGATTTACTCCACTTCCATCGACCTGCAGGATCGAATCCCTCACCCCAAGTCCATCCTCGACCGGTTCAATAAGAACCGCTCCGGCACCGTCACCGAAAAGAGGACAGGTGGTTCGGTCGGTATAATCGGTAATGGAGGACATCATATCAGCTCCCACCAGGATCACTTTCTTATAACGACCCGATTCAACGAATGAAGCAGCCGTCTGAAGACCGAATACAAATCCGGAACATGCAGCTGAGATATCAAAACTCCATGCATTGGTCAATCCGGCCTTATCGCAGATCAGGTTGGCAGTAGCATGGAAAATGATAATCGGAAGTGATGGTTGCACAAATGACCAGTTCAATATCCCCGGGTTTGGTACCGGTTTTCTTCAGAAGACCCTTCACAGCTTCTGTGCCCATATCGGAGGTAGCTCCCTCCTTCAGAATTCTTCGTTCCTTTATCCCGATCCTTTGCATGATCCATTCATCGGTGGTCTCCACCATGGTGCTCAGTTCATCGTTAGTTAACCTGTATTCAGGAACATATCCCTGGATCCCTGTAATGCCAGCCTCAATTTTGCTCATCTGTTCAATTCTTCTTTTATCCTTTTAACCAGACCCGCTTCCACCACTTCGACTGTATGAAGAAGCATGTTTTTAACCGCTTTTGCAGTGGAGACTCCAAAATTCTCAAAATTACCTATAAAATCAAAATCAAGGGAATCTTTCATCATCTGGTATGCACTCCTTGTGGCCATATTCCCCTTTTCCTCCTCCTGTCCCATGTTCAGCAAAGCTACTTTGGGTTCCGCAATTTCATGAACCAATTTGGAGTAAATGGTACCAATGGTGCCATACTGGTATAAAACATCGGGACGGGCATCCGGGTTCTCCCTGAAAGCTTTAAAGGGGTGGTCACCCATCGACACGGAATTGGGAGTGTGAACAATGTTCATCCTGCTAATATCCAGTTGATGCTCCTCTGAATAACGGCGTATGACATCCTGATCTCCAAACAGAAATAGCTCTATTTGATCCGGCAATGCTTCGCGGGCAAGTATGGAACCACGAATGGTCGAACCGGGGGCGTATTCACCCCCCATCATATCGATTCCAATTCGCATTGGTGGCTTGTTAGCCTCCCGGGGAGGCTCGGCAGTTAACCTACCTTAGCTTCAGATTCGATTACTAATTTACCTTTATAATAAAGGTTGCCATCTACATAATATGCGTGATGGCGCTCGTGTACCGTTCCTGTAGTGGAACAGGTGGAAAGCGTCGGGGCTTCAGCCTTATAATGGGTCCTTCTTTTGTCCCTTCTTGTCTTTGACGTCTTTCTTTTCGGATGTGGCATATCTATTGTCTATTATTCAATTATTCCTTTTAAAGTATCCCACCTGGGATCTGTCTGATCTTTTTTCTCCTCCCATACCTGGAGTTCCTCAAGTCTCCGGATCATCTCCGGATCACATTTTGAAACTCCATTTTCATCCACCGGGTGAATCCTCTTAAAAGGCAGTGCCAGTATGATAAACTCGTACAGATACTGCCCGACTTCAATCTCATGATCATCCCTGTGGATCATGATTACATCATCTTCTATTTCGCCGGGAGTTTCACCCAGTTTCACAAAGATCTTCTGCTCTGATTTAATCTCAGTCATGAATGGTTCAAGACAACGGTCACAAATCACTTCAACCTCACCTTCAAGATGAAAATGAAGCGCAAGTATTCCCATCTTTTTTTCAAGGATTACCTCCGCCCTTACAATCCCATTCACAATTTCCGACTGTTCCAGAGAAGCAAAGAACTTATGATCCAGCTCAAATGAAAAATCGTGATCGCCATCTGCTAATCCCGAAATGCGGACGCTATATAAACCCCTCTTGCTCACGATCCTTCAATTTGGGAATGCAAAAGTATAAATTTATCTTGTAAAAAAAACAAATCCGCAGCATTATTGATCAGACAACCATCTGTTGAATGGTTTCGATAAGCGAATCGATGAAAAAATCATCCTTGGTAAGATAACGGTTGGCACCGTTTTCCATGAACTCTGAAAGTAATGTATCGTCACCCTGCCCGGTGAGAATAACCACGGGAATATCCTGATCCCACTTGCGAATTTCAATCAGGGTTTCAAGTCCGCTCAACCGTTCTTCACCGGGTCCTGAAAGGATATGGTCGAGAACGATCAATTTTGGCTGCTGATCAAGATTGCTTAAGCACTCTTCACCTGTCCGAAAAGTGATGACATTATAATCATGCCTGCTCTGGAAGGTATACTCCAGCAGGTTTAAAATCATCTTATCATCGTCCACAAAGAAAATCTTCTTGCTCATTCAGATCAGGTACGCGGGTTCGCGCTTAAGTACAAAAATAACAATTATATTCTAACTAGAAAATGTAGGTCAGATGTACGAATTTGCATACCTGTATGTCCGGATTCGCACATTAATGGATGTGCTAAAACTATTCATAGAACTGATTTTCTTAATATTACAAAGTTTGGCATTATGCTTGAAATCAAATATTGTTTGTAATTTAACCACAATTCCATGTCACTATTCAAGAACTATGTCCGCTCCCTGCTCCGCAATGCGCTCAGGGATAAATACTTTACCCTGCTGAATATGTTGGGTCTGGCCGTTGGTATCAGTGCCGTCATTCTGATCTTCATCTACATTCAGGACCAGGTGCATTATGACGGCCACAATGAAAATTCTGAAAGGATATACAGGGTTGAGGGAGATTTTTTCATAAGCGGGAAACAGGATCTGACTGCAGTTACACAGATTCCGCTGGGGCCGACCCTGAAGGATGAATACCCTGAAATTGAGGAACAGACAAGGATACTTCCACAAAGGGATTTGTACTTTGAAAAGGGAGAGACCACCTTTAAGGAAGACAGCATCATGATTGCCGACTCAACCCTTTTTAAGATCTTCACGGTGCGGTTTCTGTTTGGAGATCCTTCCTCGGCCCTGACTGAACCTTTCACAATGGTAATCAGTGAATCGCTGGCCCAAAAATACTTTGGCTCTTCCAATGTGATTGGAGAATCCATGAAAACACTGGATGACAGTCAGTATACAATAACGGGAGTGTTTAAAGACCTCCCTTCCAATGTGCACCTCAGGTTCAACGGTCTACTTTCATCTGCCACCATTGAGGAGCAGATCGGGACAGAAAGATTCAATGACCGCAGCAGTGGCTCATTCTGGAACGTAACCGCCTATACCTATATCCTGATGGCCGAAAACACCACTCCCGACATGGTGCTTTCAAAATTCCCCGAATTCTATGAAAAGTATATGAAAGAGCTTGGCGATCAGATCAATGCCTCTTTCAACCTGAGGATGACACCTTTGAAAGAGGTCCACTTTCAGAAAGATGAACTCACATGGGATCTGCCCAAGGGAAACATGAACTATGTCTATATAATGGGAGTGATCGGGGTGCTTCTGTTGATTATTGCCAGTATCAACTATACCAATCTGACCACTGCCCGGGCCACCAGCAGGGGCAAAGAGATCGGTATAAGGAAAGTGGGAGGGGCAAGCAAAGGACACCTGCGATCCCAGTTTTTGGGGGAATCTGTGGCAACCGCCATAACAGCGGGCATTGTAGCCACCTTTATAACAGCACTGGTACTTCCTGTTTTCAATATGCTTACGGGTAATTCATTTAGCTGGCATCTCCTGCTTCAACCCTACATTGTCTCCTTTATTATTGGAATTTCACTGGTAACAGGTTTGCTGTCGGGACTATATCCCGCAACCTACCTCTCATCCTTTAATCCCGTTACCATCCTCAAGGGAAGCGGGGTAAGCGAGAAAGACCGCGGTTGGTTGAGACGCGGCCTTGTCATCGTCCAGTTCCTGATCTCGGCCGTAATGATCATAGGCTCAGGGGTAGTGGCCCTGCAGATGAACTATATCCAGAATAAGGACCTGGGATTTGATGAAGATCAGATTCTGATGCTCAGCCTCCAGGACACTGCAATTATAAATAATGTTCATGCTTTTATGGAGGAGATTGAAAGGCACCCCGATGTTGTGGAGACCAGCATTTCCACCACGGCGCCCGGACGCTTTTACGGAAAACAGGTAATGACTGCCGAACAAAATAATGGTGACATGATTGAAAAAGCCTTTAACCAGTGTTTTGTCGACTTCGATTATTTGGATGTGATGGGACTTACCCTTGTTCAGGGCAGGTTCTATGACCGGGAATTCGGTTCTGACATGACCACTGCATTTGTGGTCAATGAAGCACTTGTGAAGGAGATGCAATGGGGTGATCAGGCCATCGGTAAGAAATTTATAAGGGGCGTGAACATTCAGGGCGCAAACAATCCGGTGGGTGAAATCATCGGGGTTGTGAAAGATTATAATTATGGCTCCTTGCATAACCCGGTGGAACCCCTGGTGATGTCCTGCCAGGACAATGCCGGTTTTATGCGCACCCTGTCGGTCCGTCTATCGGGTAACCAGATGGAGGAGGTATTGCCCTGGATAGAGGAGAAAAGGGCTGCATTTAACCCGGCCTTCCCGATCCAGTACAGCTACCTCTCCGATGAACTAGAGGCCTTGTATGGAGAGGAAAGAATCATCTTTGCCCTGGTCCTCTCCTTTACCGGTCTGATTATTTTCCTCTCTTCCCTGGGACTTTTGGCCCTCAGCGCATTCATGACGGCCAAGCGAACCAGGGAAACAGGAATCCGCAGGGTCATGGGGGCATCTCAAAACCAGATTCTCTCCCTGTTCCTTATCCAGTTTTCAAAATGGGTGGTGATCTCCAATATCGTTGCGTGGCCGGTAGGATTTTTTGTCATGAAAAACTGGTTACAGAATTTCACATACAGGATCGAGTTCCCTTTCTGGACCTTTATCTTATCTTTGTTATTATCATTAACAATCGCCGTGATCACCGTCAGCTGGCAATCAATCAAAGTTTCCAGGATGAACCCGGCCGAGTCCATCAGGACAGAATGACAACAAAACAGATAACAGGAGAGAAATACATCCTGAATGGGATATCCGGCAGATGTCTCCGGGTATCAACCCGACATGTCGGCCGATATTTATTACGAGGTGATCCGTATCATTGAAGGAAAATTTCTTTTCCTGGAGGATCACCTGGAGAGGCTCCGCCGTTCCACTGCAAAGTCGGGACTGGTTTTCCCGGGAGGATCCTATATCCGGGAGAGTCTGAAATCCCTGCTAAACGAAAATCCATTTAAAGATGGAAATATCCGCATTTCTCTTCAGAAATCGACCGGACCCAACCCGAACCTGTTATGCCATTTCATTCCCTGGGTCTATCCCGATGATTCTGTCTATTTGAGTGGTGTCCGGCTGGTCGTCTATCCACATGAGCGCCAAAATCCCGGCATTAAAAAATGGGACGACAAATTCAAGTCAGATGTGGGGAAGTTTATCCGCGATCATGGGGCTTATGAAGCCATTTTGCTGAATAAGCAGGGGGAGATCACTGAAGGAAGCCGGTCCAATATATTTTTCATCGATGCTTCAAACAGGCTGATTACAGCCACCTGAAAAAATAATACTGCCGGGAATTACCCGGAAATACGTGATACAAATTTGCATGGACGAGCATCTGGAAGTGAGGGAGAGACCCGTTTACATGAACGAGCTGGATGCCCTGGAGGCATGCTTTCTTTCAGGCACCTCACCCAAAGTGCTCCCGGTCCGGCAAATTGACAACCATCCATTCAGGTCAGATCACCCCACGGTCAGGATCATCATGCAAAGATTTGAAACGGTCATGAATCAAAACCTCGAAACAATTCACTAATTTCGCACGTTATTTTAAAAAATTAATCCATGTCCAAAATAAAACGAATCGCTATTAGCAGGGGCTATCGTCCTTACTCTTGCATCAATGAATACCAAAGCACAGGTGGATATATACCGCTCGGGAGGGGGTGAGATCATTTTCTCAGGGGCCGATGTGCAATTCAATAACGTCGATGTCAATACCAACACCCGTTTTACCCTCTTCTTCCATGTACAGCAATGGGCGAATTTTGATCTGACAGATCATTTCGGATTTTTTGCCGGAGGTTCCATCAGGAACGTGGGACTGATTACCGAAGATCTTTACCAGAATGTTGGGTTCAGCAACATCGAGGAGACCAATCCGAACTGGAATAAGCAAACCAAGGTCAAGCGACGCAGTTACGCCCTGGGCATTCCGGTGGGTTTTAAAATTGGAGACTTCGACAAGAACTTTTTCATGTACGCCGGTGGAGAGTACGAATGGATGTTCGCCTACAAGCAAAAGCTGTTCCTGGATGACAATAAAACCAAATACAACGAATGGTTCAGCGATAGGGTCAATCCCCTGGTTCCCTCCCTGTTCGCAGGGATTCAATTCCCGGGAGGCGTTAACCTCAAATTCAAGTACTACCTGAAGGATTTCCTGAATACCGACTTCAGGGGAACAGACTTCGGACAGGAAGTGGATTATTCCCAGTTCCAGTCCACCGGTATCTGGTACATCTCTGTGGCCATCATGCTCAACAATAAGCAGATCAAGAAATTAATGGAAGGTGAGCCTTTTGACAAGACCGCCTACAGGGATTAAACAAAAAATTATCTATTTTTGCCTCCATCAGGGGTGTTAGCTCAGTTGGTTTAGAGCGCTTGCTTGACAGGCAAGAGGTCACTGGTTCGATTCCAGTACATCCCACCAAACTGATTATCTGTATTTTAACAGGCTGTCGGGTTCAATCGAATAGCAAAGTCCGGTTTTGCCGGGTTTTTTACGGTATTAATTTTATAAGTTCAAGAATTTCTTTATCGGTAAGGTTTTCAATATCCGATTTATCGTAAATAGTGAGAAGGTAAACGGTATCGTTCTTAAAAACAAGATGGGTTATAACCCGTGCACCACCTGATTTTCCTTTACCCTTACTTGTAATGGCAAAGCGTATTTTATAACAGTTATGGCCAATGGAAGTGCCTTTTTCGGGGTCTTCCTTTAACTCCCTGATAAGTTCCTGGATTTCTTTTTTAAGCGAAGGGAATTTCTTTATCAGGCGTTTGACCTGGCGTTCAAAAACGGATATAGTCTTAACATTAAAGCTCATTGAGCAAATCTTCAGCGTTACGGGCTTGTTTTTTACCTTCCTTGATTTGCTTCATTTCTTCAACAGCTTCGGCCAGTTCGGTCATAAAAAGTTTTTTGTTCCTTAAACGTTCCAGTTCGCCAAGGTCTTTCTGTATTTGTTCCCATTCTTTTATGGGAAGCTGAACAGCATTTTTCTGGCCCTTTTTGTCGGTTATATATTGTAAGTTCATAGCGTTGTTTTCCTATTTTGTTGCGTAAGCCTGCCCGGTTTTCAAATCCCGCAAGGCCATATCAATCATACGAAATATAAACAACTTGTTTTCGTCTGAAAGCGTTGCAATATCTTCAACCAGTTTTAAGGTGTTCCTGTCCAGTTCAATATTGGTTTTTCCTACCAGATAGTCAATAGAAACCCCTAAAGTATCCGCAATTTTAATAATAACGGTTATAGAGGGAGTCATGATATTGCGTTCGTATCTTCCGATAATATCACCTGATGTCCCGATTGCTTTACCCAAAGCTGCCTGAGAAAGTCCTTTTTGCTTGCGTAAAAGCATTATGTGTTCGCCAAAAGTCATACTTAAAAGTATTGTATTAGACCAATTATTGCTTGTTTCTGCAAATATACACTACCTAAACGTATAAAACAAAACCTTAAAAATTTGCTTTGTAATGCCTGGCTGAAAACAATGTTTTCCGGGGATGCTTGCCTGACAGGCAAGAGGTCACTGGTTCGATTCCAGTACATCCCACTAAACTGATTATCTGTATTTTAACAGGTTATCAGTTTTTTTATTCCTATTTTTTTCCCAAAGCAAGTTGGAAAAGTATCATCCATAGAATCATACTATATGAGAAAAGGAATCGTTAACTTTGTAAAGGACAAAAGCTTAATAATCATGAACGCTGCGGAGATAAAACTGGACTTGTTCAGGAGGATAGACAGCCTAAATGAGGCTGATCTGGAGAAAGTGTATAATGAATTTATTGCGCTGTTAAGTATGACCTCGCCATACAAACTGTCTAAGGCTGAAAAAGCGGCTATTGATGAAGCGTTGGAAGCGAACAAAGATGGCCAGCGTTATACCCGAGAAGAAGTAATGAAGGAAGCCAGGCAAAAATATCCAGACCTGAATTTTTGATGAGAGAAGTTCATTGGAATAAACTTGCCCGCTCTGACTACTATCAGAATATCGCAGTTGATGACATCGAGTTTATACTGAAACAAGGGAAAGTAGAGTTCCAGGACACAGATGTTAAAGACGTTAAGCGTTGCGTTATCTGCAAGCAAATAAGTCTGTTTTACAAAGTGATCGACAAACATAATGTAATTTAGAGCAACTACTACGTTTTTGGAACAACTATCAAGATCCCGAAAGTCTTAAGTTGTAGACCTGCTTCCTTACCCGCTCAGCCTCGCCTTCTGCGGCAGCATATATATCTTAAAAACGGTGAAGACCTTATACTTACATCATTATTAAGCCCTCGGCTTAAGGCCTCATTGAGAAAACTAAAAGGTGTATAAAAAGGTAGCGATCGTTCTTCCCGGAATTATCTCCCTTCCGGGCAGGGTATGGTATTCGGAGTTTGTCCCGGAATTTCTTACTTTTATTTGAAATCTTCTGAAATGGACAAAAAGGACTATCTGTTTCTCTCCACCTTCTACGACAAGGAGAAATTCAGAAAAGCAACCCTGGTTCTTAACAGGGAAAGTATTGATTTCCAATTAACAAATAAAGCTTCTCATGCCAGTGCCCGGGCCCCGCTAAGTGTTTACTTTGAAACGGATATCATGGTTTTGGAAAGAGATTTTGACCGGGCCATGACATTACTTGAAGTGATCGATAAACTAACTATTCTTGTTCTCATCATTATTAATTCAATCGGCTTGAATGAGATAGGTGATGATGAGAATCAAGAAACCCGAACATGAAGAAACAATCTATTCTCTGGTTGCAGGTCTAATTTGCCTGCTGGTTCATGCAGCTCCTGTTGCAATATCAAAAAGATCAAGTGTACTGGTTTCCGGATGAGGCAATAAGGTATTATAACGATCACGACACTGTCAAATTCTACTGCCCTGAATCTGACGTAATTGAATCATTTATAGTATGCAGAAGAGACACGATCAATAGATATAGAACAGAATTATTATAACCAGTTTTGTGAATATGCAGAGTTCAGACACATTTTATCATATAGATTATTTCTTGACAGCTGCAGTAGCTCGAGTTTATATCCTAGTCTTAGTTAATTAATATTGGACCTGAATATATTAGGGTATCAATACGATGAATTTGGCAGTTATGATGGTGATTTGAAGCAGATGTATGATTGAAAGCACAGAAATTCTCAATAGATGTCTTAGACCATGCTTATCAGTAGTGTTATTGAGCTTCACGACTCTGAATCAGTCCGAAATACCGTTTATATTATTCTCCTACGAGTATGGTGTTATTCAAATCCAATTCGAAAATCAAACCTTTAACCTTATAAATGAAGAGAATTAGAAATCCAAAAGATTAGGCTATTAATTTTATCTGCAATGGCTACCAGGTTACCAACATGGATCCTATATTATTACTCTCACGCTATTGCCCCGGATAATGGTACTCGGGGATCCCGTCTTTTTGTTCGACAGCATAATACATGGATGCGAAGGATGCTTTGATCCACATGATGGAGACGAAAATACCCACGATTAACAGAATCAGTCCGCCAATGGCAATGAAGAAGGCCATCACCCCCATCAGGAATATTTGTCCGCCATAACCGCGGGTCATGTTCCAGCTCACCCTTAGGGCTTCCATCACATCCATCTCTTTATCCACTACCAGGTAAGGAACAAAGACCAGGCGGCATGCAAAAATAATCCCGGGAACAATCAGCATCACTAATCCCATTCCCACAATTACCGCAACCACGACATTCGCAACCACTGCATTCCAGTAATTACGTTGAAAGACCGAGAACATATCCCTGACCTCGACGCGTTCTCCCCTGACGGCTTTCAGAAACACCCAGTTTGCCCCGTACCCGATGGGGCCGGCCACAAATATTCCGTAAAGCATTCCAAATAGAATCAGGGGTACCATGTACCATTCAAAACTGCTGTCCCTGATCTGAATGACACTCATGGGGCCCGTCAATACGGAATAGATAATTCCGATGACCAGGAGCTCTATAAAATAAACCCCAATGACTCTCCAGCCAGCGCTGTAACTTTTAGAGGCTTCGGGGATGAATTCAGTTTCCGGAGAATTAAAAATTGTTACCATGATGTTTTGATTTAAATTGTATGATCAAAAGTAGATCCCGGAGTTGTCACATCCTACAGACTTAAGTAGTGATTTCATTTTTCCTACCTAAGTTGGCCGGACCCGTGACCGCAACGAAAGTTTGATTTTGTATATTGACCCTGGAACCGAAACGGAATGGCTGAATCGATCAAACTCATACTCATTTTTATACCTCTTCTGGCGGGTGCCACAGGCATATTTCTTGCCTACCAGCTCATGCGAAAGTATCACCTGCCCTTTGTAAGCAGTTATTTCTATTACCTTGTCTTTCTCTATATTTTCGGGGCCTACAGCCTGATTGGAGCAGGCATTCTTGAACACCTTTTAACAAGCATGGAAGCTGATCAGGAGACCATCCGGACAAGCCGTATTTTTGCCACACTTCCCGGAATACCCTTGTTGTCTCTTTCACTCTATACCCTTATCAGGGGTTTCACGGAGCTATTGTCGAGAAAAGTGTGGAGGTCTTTTACAATAGTTTATTTTTTCATTTCCTTCCTGGGACTTTTATTATATGGAATATGGGCGGTGAGGTTCACCAGGCTCGGTCAGGGAGATCTCCGGCTTTTCATGCTGCTTCAGCGGTGGATATTTTCAGGATCTCTCATCCTATGCTACTTTGGCCTGTTCGTAATGTCTTTAATTTTTTCACGAAAAATGGTGTACCATCAACGCAGGTTCGCGCAGTTTTCAGGATGGATTTACCTGCTCTACATGATCCTGACCTGCACGGCCTTCCTGCTCTCCGGAGTGCATGAATGGTTCCCCTATATTTTCATCATGTTCTTTCTTTCCTGGCACCTGATCCCCATCCTTTTTTTGAGCCTCTACCTTGAAAAATACCATAGTGATACGACCACGCTCCATACGGATTTTGAAGTATTGCTGGACTCCTTCACTATGAAATTTGAAATCTCCAAAAGGGAAAAAGAAGTGATTCAGCTGATCAGCAAGGGGCTATCCAACCAGGAAATATCCGATGCATTATATATCTCCCTGCAAACCGTCAAGGATCACACGCACCGGATCTTCACAAAAACCGGTGTAAAAAACCGCGTTCAACTGAGTAACCTGATACGTTCACAAAAGTGAGGCCATGGATAAAAGAGAAAAGGTAATTGAGATACTTGATAAGCTGAATATCGATTATGAATTGCATGAGCACCCCCCTGTCCCCTCCGTGGAAGAGGCACTTCCATACTGGAATCAGATCGATGCTACCCATTGTAAGAATCTTTTTTTCAGAAACCACAAGGGAAACAGGCATTATCTTGTGATTCTGAGGCACGACCGCCTGCTGAATATCCGGGATCTGGAACAGCGCCTGAAGCAGGGAAAGATATCCTTTGCCTCCCCAAACCGCATGGAAAAATACCTGGGTCTGACAGGCGGCTCAGTCTCGGTTTTCGGACTTATCAACGACAGCGAAAACCATGTCCACCTTTTCCTGGATGAGGCACTGGAAAAAGCAGAGCGGATCTCTTTTCATCCCAACGAAAATACCTCCACACTGGTAATCTCCCGGTCCTCATTCCTGGCTTTTCTTAACTGGAGCGGAAACTCCTATGAATTCATAAAACTCTATGAAGCGGATTAACACAATTTTATAAGAAGAAAAATGGAAAACAGAAACATGAAACAGCACATTACATTTGTGGGTGCACTCCACATTGGATTTGGAATTCTTGGGCTGCTTGGTGCCCTGACGGTATTTATTATCTTCAATTTTGCCCAGGGATTCATACCCGATGAACCCCTGGCGAAGGAAATCCTCTCCTTCCTTGGCGGCACACTCTCTTTGATCATCATGTTCTTTGCAGCCCTTGGAATCATTGGGGGCATTGGCCTTTTCTCATACAAGTCCTGGGCCCGTATCCTGATAATGATCGTTTCGGCCATCAATTGCCTTAACGTACCCATTGGTACTGCCAAGGGGGTTTACTCCATCTGGGTTCTGATGCAAAAAGAGGCCATGGAGTTGTTTGAGTTGTCCTGAAAAAAAAGACCATCCTTTATAGATGGTCCCTTTCAATATTTATATTGAGCGAGTGTTCCTAATACCTTACCCGCTCGGTATAGTGGGTATGAAGCAACTCGTGTGATTTATGTCCAAGGGGCTCTCCGAGGAAATCTTTGTATAGCGCAATCACTTCAGGATTTTCGTGAGACTTCCTGACGGCCATTGACATATCCTCAGCGTAGATAGCCTCGGTCCGCTTTTTACGGATCAACTCATTGGTGGGAATGGGCTGTCCGCCGCCGCCAAGGCATCCGCCCGGACATGCCATCACCTCGATGAAATGGACATTGATATCTCCACGTTTTACCCCGTCCATCAGCTCACGTGCATGGACCAGTCCGTGGGCAACCGCGCACTTTAGTTCCACACCGTTGAGAAAACTCCACTCCTCCTTGCAATCTTCGATCAGTACCGAGGCCTGCCTGACGCCCTCCATGCCACGAACCGGAGTAATGTTCAGATTATCAAAAGGAACCTCCCTGCCGGTCACTATTTCATAGGCTGTTCTAAGGGCTGCCTCCATTACACCTCCGGTAGCGCCAAATATTACTGCTGCTCCGGTTGATGATCCCATGATACTGTCGTAAGTGTCTTCTTTCAGCATGTTGAAATCGACACCTGCCTGTTTAATCATCCTCGCCAGCTCCCTGGTGGTCAGTACATAGTCCACATCCTTGTAACCGCTTGAGCGCATTTCAGGGCGATTCGCCTCATATTTTTTTGCCGTACATGGCATGATCGAGACACTCACAATATCCTTGGGATCCAGGTTCCTGGTCTGGGCATAATAGGTTTTAGCCAGGGCTCCAAACATCTGTTGCGGCGACTTGCATGTGGAAACGTTAGGAAGATATTCAGGGAAAGTGTGCTCAATGAATTTGACCCATCCGGGTGAACAGGAGGTGGTCATGGGGAGTGCCACACTGGCATCCTTATCCACCAGTGCTTTCTTCAGCCTGGTCAGTAATTCTGTCCCCTCTTCCATAATGGTCAGGTCGGCTGTAAAATCGGTGTCCAGTACTGAATTAAAACCGAGTCGTTTCAACGCAGCGACCATCTGACCCGTCACCCTTTTGCCAGGTTCAAGGCCTAACTCTTCGCCTAATCCAACCCTGACAGCCGGTGCAGTCTGAACCACCACATGTTTGGTGGGATCGAGGATGGCATCCCAGACTTCATCCAGGTAGGTTCTCTCCACCAGGGCCCCGGTTGGACACCGGTTGATGCACTGTCCGCAGTTGGTACAGATTACCTCGGCCATGGAGAGATCCTCAAAAGTACTGATCTTCTGGTGGTCCCCCTTGTAGGCAACCGTTAGTGCATTGACCCCCTGCAGCTGTTCACAGGTTCTTACACATCGCTGGCACCGGATACATTTGCTATCGTCCTTCTGAATGGAAGGAGAGAAGCGGTCGATTGTATAATTCTTGATTGCGTTAAGATCCAGGAAGATGTGGTCCCCAACGGCAAACTCATTGGACAGATTTTGCAACTCACATTTCCCATTTTTATAGCACTTTGTGCAGTCGGCATTGTGTTCCGAAAGCAGTAGTTCGATGATGTGCTTTCGTGCCGAACGAACTTTCAAAGAATTGGTCAGAATCTGCATCCCATCACTAACCGGTGAGGCACAGGCAGCAACAAGTGATTTTGCACCCAGCTGTTCAACCACACAAACCCGGCAGTTTCCGGCCACACACAGATCGTCGTGATGGCATAAAGTGGGTATCCTGAAATTCAATTGTTTGGCAGCCTCCAGGATTGTCGTTCCTTTGGGAACTTTCAACAGCATGCCATTAATGGATAAACTTACCATGATATCTGTTTTTTCGATTTTCTATTAGTAAATAATCTCCTCCTTGAAGTTCTCCACGATGGATCCAAATGCATTCCCCACCGACTGACCCAGTCCGCACTTGGAAGCCCGCTTCATGGTTTTTGCCAGTTTGACAAGCTCATCCAGGTATTTGGAGTTCTTCTCTCCACGCTTGACAGCCTCAACTCCCTTCAATAACTGCTGACAACCCACCCGGCACGGAGTACATTGTCCGCAGGACTCTTCTGTAAAGAAATCAAGGTAGTTATGAAGCACATTATACATGGAACGGGAGGAGTTGAACAACTTCATGGAGCCTCCTGTTGGTACCCCTTCGAATCCGATGATGGTCTCTGCAAATTTCTTCCTGGGCACACAGAATCCTGAAGCGCCGCCCACCTGGACCGCCTTGGTATCACCATCACCAAAATCATGTACAAATTGATCTACCGTCATACCCAGCTCCAGTTCGTATATACCCGCCTTAGGTGTATCTCCTGAAATGGAAAATACTTTTGAACCCCTGGAGTCCTTGGTCCCAAGCTCCCTGAAATGGGGTGCCCCGTAACGCATAATCATAACCGTATGAACCAGGGTCTCCACATTATTTATGCAGGTTGGTTTCCCGAATAGTCCGGATGTGGTCGGATAGGGAGGTTTATTCCGGGGTTCCCCTCTTTTTCCTTCAATGGATTCAAACAATGCACTCTCCTCTCCACAGATATATGCACCACTCCCCAGGCGGATTTCAATGCGGAAATTCAGATTGAACTCATCCATTGTAAGATGGAACTTCAACAGTTCACTGTTCAATTTAGGGATCAGGAATTTGTATTCTCCTCTGAGGTAAACGTAACCTTTTTTTGCACCAATTGCCTTAGCGGCAATAGCCATACCGCAAAAAACCTTGCCAGGCACCTGGTCGAGGATTTCGCGGTCCTTGAATGTTCCTGGCTCTCCCTCGTCGGCATTACAAACAATATATTTGACAGGATCCTGCTCACCGGCTGTGAACCTCCACTTCATCCCGGTGGGAAATCCGGCACCACCCCGCCCTTTCAGGTCAGAATCCAGAATTTCCTGGCAAATGGCATCGCTATCCATTTTTGCAATCTTCTTCAGGATCTCCCTGCATTCGACCTTTTCGAAAATAAGATCTACCCTTTTTATATGTTGTGAATTCATGCTATGGCTGTTTTCAGTGACTATTCTTCATATATTCCCTCAATATCTCTGTCACCTTTGGTGGTGTAAGTTCTGTATAGGGTGTATCATTGATCAGCATCGCAGGTGCCTTATGGCACCATCCGATGCAGTTGGCTTCAAGTAAACTGAACTTGCGATCGGGAGTGGTCTCACCTATTTTAACCTTCAGAATCTCCTCAATGGTTGCCAGAATTTCATTTTTACCCTTCATGGCGCATGAGATGGTTTTACAGATCCTGATCACATATTTGCCCCGGGGTTCTGTATCGAGGAAGGTGTAAAAAGTTGCTGTCCCAAATACATCAGCAGCTGAAATATTCAGTTCTCTGGCCACATCGACCATATCCTGTTTGGAGAGAAACCGGTTATGAACAACCAGGTCCTGCAAGATTGGAATGAGGCTCTCACGGGTCCGGCCATGCTTGTTGGCCAGCTCCCTAACTAATTCATTTTCAATAATCATCTCCATGAGCTCAAGAATAATTTAGTGTAATATTCTGTTTTTTAGTTGATTAAGAGGTCTGTTATTCGATTCACAAAACGAAGGCATAAAATTATAATTTTGATGTGATTTCTATAACAATAGACTCAGCATTTTATCCTCAACCTGTAAATAAATATTTATTCTAAATAAAAACAATACACTATCTATTGTTTTTGAAGTAGTTACATTATACCTTTCTAAATAAGTTTAAAAAATTTAAAATAAACTAATGATTTAGTTGATTAACTAATTATTTAGTTTACATTTGTAAGGCAGATTCGAAACAAAGTATTGAAATGATGAACATATTAACAAAGGCCGAAGAGCAGGTCATGCAGATCCTGTGGGTCGAAAAAAAGGGATTTGTGAAAGATATGCTTCAGAAATTTCCCGAACCGAAACCGGCCTACAATACAGTCTCCACGATTATCAGGATCCTTGAGAAGAAAGGTTTTGTGGATCACCACAGCTTTGGCAAATCGCACCAGTATTATCCCCTGGTGAGCCGGGAACAGTACCGTAATGAAAGATTCTCCAGCCTGATGAAGAACTACTTCAACAACTCCATGAAACAGGTTCTCTCGCACTTTGGTAAAAACGGTTCAATGGATATGAAAGAGGCCGATGAGATCATCACGATGATGCAGGAGCTAAAAAACAAAATCGATACCCATGAATAACCTGTTCATATACCTGCTGGAGCTAAATATTGCTCTGATCATCCTGTTTGTAGCCTACAAACTCTTTTTTGAAAGGGACGGGAATTTCGTGGTTCGCAGAATTTACCTCCTGGGTGTGGTGCTCCTGCCGCTGCTCCTGCCCCTGATCCCGGAAGAGGTCAAAATTCCGGTCGGTAACATCGCTCCAATTTCCATTCAGCTGGAAGGAGTCACAGTGACCGGAGGAGCCTCTGAAGGTGAAACTCCGGCAACATTACTCGTTGGCCGGACCGCCACGTACCTTTATTTTCTGGTGCTGGGACTTGGAATTCTGAAAATCCTTCATCAACTGGTACGTGTTACACTGGCAGCCACATCCTCCCCGCATCTTACTGTGGATGGCACGCATCTGCTGGTCAACCGGGCTTTTCATGCCAGCTCTTTTTTTGGTTATATATTCATCGATCCCGATGCCACTGAGGACGATTCACTCAGTCACATACTTGAACATGAAGGTATTCACAAAAAGGAGTGGCACTCGGTGGACCGTATCCTCACCGAACTCTTTGTCATGATCAACTGGTTCAACCCGGTGGCATGGCTTTTCCGCAGGTCGGTGATTCAAAATCTTGAATACCTGGCCGACTCGGCTGTACTGAAAAAGGGTACCGATCCCCTGAAATACCAACTGTCAATATTGAATCAATATATAGGAAGCGCTTCCATTTCAAATCAATTCAGCAGTCAAATTAAAAACCGAATCAACATGCTAAACAAGAATTATAAATTGGGAAGCCGGTGGAAACTCGCCTTGCTTCTCCCGTTTATTGCCATTGCACTCTTTTTCGTATCGTGTGCAGAAAAAGAGGGTGTGAAAGCCGATGAACCAGTCACTCCCAATGTGGAATCAGCCGCAGAAATGGAAGAGGTCTTTTATGTGGTGGAAGAGATGCCCTCATTCAATGGAGGCGATGCATCCATTGAATTCCGCAAATACATTGCCCAAAATCTGAAGTATCCCGGTGAAGCCGCTGAAAATGGAGTCAGCGGAAAGATTATTGTCACATTTATCGTGAACAACGAGGGCAAGGTTGTAATTCCGGACCAGGAGACCCTTGCAAAACTGGAATCCAAACCGCTTGATGAAGTTGTGGTGGTTGCTTACAGAACCCTGCAGGAAAATGCAGAGACCCCCGACGAAAAGTACATCCAGATGCTCAAGGATGAGGCGGTCAGGGTTGTCACCGGATCACCCGAATGGACACCAGGAATACAGAGGGGAAAGAAGGTAAATGTGATGTTTACCTTCCCCATTAACTTTGTCCTGCAATAATCCATCATACCGAGGGTGTCTTAAAAGGGTCAATTTCTTCTGCTTTGAACTTTTGACACCCTCTTCTTTCAAATGAGACCGCGACTCCTCTTACCCTTTTTATTATTTTTCACATATTTTCCCTCTACCCTAATTCATTGTCAGGAAACAACCACTGACCTTTATTACTCGGGTGAGTATGGCAGGGTATTGGAAATTACAGGCGCCCTGATTCAATCGGGTGATACCGCGTTTAATACTTTTTACCTGCAGGTGCTGTCGGAAGTGCAGCTCGGCCTGACTGCCAGGGCCATTGAATTCTTACAGACCGCCCTGGTCAGTCACCCCGGAAATACCCGGTTACTAAGGATGCTGGCCGGACAGCAATTCGAGGCCGGGTACTATGTCCGCTCGCAGGAAGGTTTCCTTGAGCTTGTGAAGCGGGATAGCCTTGATGTATCCTCATGGTTCAGACTGGCGGAAATAGCTTCTTTCAGACAGCAAAATGACAGGGCAGCAGAATTGCTTGAAAAGGTCCTTGAAATTGATTCGCTCCATATGGAGAGCCTGATGATGATGGGAGAGATCCTCAACAGGGACAACAATAGCGGGGCAATTGCATACTATGAAAAAGCGTGGAGACATTACCCCGATAACCAGAAGGCAGCCTATGCACTGGCCAATCTGAAAATCCAGCAAAAAAAGGCGTGGGAAGCACTGCCGGTTTGTGAACATATACTCAGTACCGATTCCACAAACATTAAATTCCGTAAACTGAAAGGATACGCCCATTACAAAACGGGAGAACCATATGCAGCAATTGAAGCGTTTACAAGGGCAGTAAAACTTGGCGACTCCACAGCCTTCACCTTCAAATACAAGGGGATCAGTCAATACCTGACCGCAGATTTTCCCGGGGCCATCGAATCATTGGAAAAGGCAGTGGACAGGGACACCTCCGATGCTGAAAATCACTTTTTCCTGGGTGCAAGCCTGGCTACAACCACTGAAAAGGAGAGGGCCATGTACCATTTGAACCGTTCCCTGGAACTAATGCGCCCCGACCCGGCCATTGTTTCACGGATCTATTCAGAGGAGGGAAATATAAAGCGGCTTGAAATGAAGTATGAAGAGGCTTATGAGCTTTACAATAAAGCATTTGAAGCCGATACATTAAATCCGCTGGCTCTTTACTTCATGGCATCCATCCTCGACAACAGCCTGCACAGATCACAGGAGGCCCTCCAGGTATATGAACGCTATATCGACTTACTGAACCAGCTTCCTGAAAAGGATCATTCCGGTCAGGGTGCTTCCATCAGGACCATCGTGGAAGACCGGATCATCGCATTGAAGGAAGAGCTGTTCTTCCTGGATGAGCAGTAACCATCCCTACTGCGGGGCCCCTGTCCCATCCACCATTGGGACCTTGCTAATTCCATAATATTTATTAAAATTTGCAGCCTCAAACCTGCATGTAATGGAAACACCTATTGTTGAATTGATTCAGGGAATGCTTGCCCCGGGAGTGATGATTTCAGCCTGCGGATTGCTGTTGCTTGGAATGAACAACAAATACAGCCTGGTTGTGAACCGCATCAGGCTGCTCAATGAAGAGAAACGCAAGATCTTTCATATGGAAAAGGTGGATGAGATTGAAAGAAGCAGGCTAAGCAACATTGAATTGCAGATCAGTCACCTGATCGAAAGGATTTCACTGGTACGTACCGCCGTATTCAGCTACTCTGTAGCGGTGGCCCTTTTTATTGTAAGCTCTGTGCTGATCGGGGTCACCATCAACAGGAACACCCCTGGATTTGACTGGCTTATTGTTGCCTTTTTTTATGCTGGCATGTTTGCTGTTTTCCTGGGTATTGTCTTCGCCGCCATCGAGGTCTGGAAAGGATACCGCATCGTAAAAATTGAAATCTCCGAAGTTTACAAGCCTGTGAAATAGTGCATTTATTGCACCACCAGCTCCTTTACCAGAACCTGGTTTCCGATCCGGGCTCTGACCAGGTAGAGGCCCCTCTGCCAATGCTCCACCGGTAATTGGATGCGATGTTCTGCAGGGACCAGTCCCGGGTGTACCCTTTTGTAAGTCAACCTCCCCGAAGCATCATACACCTCTATACTCAGATCTCCTCCTTGGTTCAATACAAACCTGAGTGCTGTTTCATCCGAGGCCGGGTTTGGAAAAAGGATCATATAATCCAGTTGCCGGGCCTGATTCCCGGGAGAGATACCGGTCCCGGTATAGAGTGATCCCTTCAGTTCACGACCCTGGGGATATCTAGCGCCATCTCTGTTAAGCAGGTATGAAGAGACCCAGTCGGGACGCTCGGGACGTTGATCACTCCAGAAATATTCCTCCCATTTCTGATCGGTCAGCCTTGTGAAATCGGATTGAACCTCCTGGTGAAAGGAGGAGACCGGACCGGCATAAGCCATATACTGACCAGGATTACATGTGTTCTCCGCCAGGAAAACACCCATGTTGATCTTTCCATTCCCAACATGCAACACATTACCCACAATTGAGCCATCTAAATCGGTGGGCTGTGTATGAACGTCTGCTACTGTAAAATCAAAACCCAGTGCCTTCTCAAGGTCAAAAAAGAGATCGGTGTACCAGCCTGATATTGAAGGCCCTGAGGCCATATAACCATTGATCATGGTCTTCAAAAAGGTAATCTCTTCCTCTGACGGAGTCCGATGTCCCAGCTCCTTTTGCGCAATTGATTCCAGTTTTCCCATGATCTCTCCGTACCCCTGGTAATAGGCTACAATTCGCTCTTTGCATTCCACAACCTGGTTTGCAAATACCTGGTCGAAAAATACCCCCGCTTTCTCTGCAAAAAGTGCCAGTTTACTGTACAATTCAGGGTAAGGCTCCACATAGGTATAAGGATAGGAACAGCCGGTTCCCCCGGTATAGGATTGCTTTCCATAGAGAATATTATCGTGCCTTAACTGTGCCCAGGAGGTAAGTTGGGTATTTAACTTCTCCTGGTGCCAGGCTGTGGTTTGCATGAAATAAGGCAATCCCTGTACAGTGTTTACAGGATTGAGGGTGCGCAGGGCCCCCAGCCACGAATTGTAAAGAGACTGTTCCCAGAATTCCTTATCATACGACTCAATCAGGTATTTCTGGGAGGCCATGTTAGATGCATACTTGTATGTCTCCATTTCATCTTCCAACAGCGCAAGTGCATCCTCATTGCCAAGTGCGGCCATGGCATCCAGCGGATCGGGAAGGGGCCTCCAGATTTTTATTCCATCATAAATAATCCGGTCAAAGACCAATTCGCTGAAAACATACGAATCCACCAGAAATTTCTGTCCCAACAGCTTAAACGATACCGGCAGTTTTCCCGGATCTGAAGTATCGGGATCCACATAAAAAAAGTTGGACATGATTTTCTGACCGTAATCATCCGAAGCATTAAGTTCCTCCAAAAAAGATTCAAATTTCTCCTGTCCGAACAGCTCTCCCGGAGAGGAGATGGAGGCGGTTGAAAGCGCCTTCAGTTCTCCCGGTGTCAGATTATCGTCGGGTCCGACCATAAAAGAGATGATCTCTTCATGTTTTGTCAGGTTGTCAAACTTCTCTGTTCCGTAAAGAAGTTCATTCAGCAAAAGAGCTCCCAGCTGCATCCTTCTTAACTCATCTTCCGTCCATGCATCTTCCCATGGATTACCGGGAGGGGCCGTCATCAGAAAATCGATCCTTCCCAGCCACATCATGGCCCTGAAATAGTTTTCAAGAGTAACCTCAACGCCCCCTGTATAGATTGGCTTATTGTAGTGTCCCCTGGGAGTAAACTGACTGAAGTCAAGATGCCTGAGCCTGCTCTCGGTAAAGAGGGTCATGTCAGCCATATCTTCAGCAGCAACCGCAGCCAACACCTCACTAAATTTTCCCGGATTATCCAGCTGGGGGAAGAACTCCTCACCCTCTGCCAGCGACCGGGCCACGGAAATATAAAGATCGACATCCTTTAACACCTCATCGAACCGGTGATCGCTTCCATATTTAACGGCCAGCGAAGGAACATCTCCATACATTGACCCGAGAAGCTCCTTCAGGTTGGGCTCCAGATATTGCAATTCGATGGTTTGAAGGATGGCATCATATGAATTATGCAGGGTGGAGAGGATAAAATCGGAACTTAAAAAAAGAGGCAGGTCGCTGCTGTAGAGATCAATAAAAGCGTAGGACCAGTCCATTGTCTCAAGTCGCTCCGAAACCATGAAAAAATTGTTCCTCAGCAAAGCCTGCTCATCGGCCGTGAATTGAAAATGGTTGTCCAGCGAATCGTACCATGGAACATCCTTCAAATTTACCGGATACTGCCGTGAAGCGTAGTAGGTGGTTTTGGGCGGATAATCCCCGATCAGTTCAGACGCGCTGTAGTTCCTGTGTGATTCCCGGAACTGCATATATGCTTCACCCGAAAAATTGCTTTGTGCCTGAATAAATCCTGGCTGAGCAAGGAATATCATGGCTATTACGAAATGGAACAGAACTCTTTTCATAATGCAGAATTATGGTAACAATTTACTGAATAGATGAATATTAACATAAAAAAGATGATTTTTTAGCATAAAGGGTTGCGCCGAACGCCTATTCCTTAAAAAAAGCCCTATTTTTGGCCAGAATCGTGCACCATGAAAGAACTACATAAATATTTCCGCATCAAAGGAACTACAGAAGAGATCTATGCTGCCCTGACCAATCCTTTTTCCATTACATTATGGACAGGGGCAGAAACCACTATGAAAGAGGAAGAAGGGAGTGAATTCTCCTTATTTGACGGAGATATTTCGGGGAGAAATTTAAGTTTTGAAAAAAACCACAAGATTGTTCAGGAGTGGTACTTCGGGGAACAGGAGGCAAAATCGATTGTTACGATCACCCTGAGGCCCGAAAAACATTTTACGAGAATTGAACTCCTGCACACCAATATTCCTGATGAGGTTTTTGAAGAAATGGAACATGGATGGAACACCTTTTATTTTGGAAGTCTTAAGGAGTTTTTTGAGATTTAGAAGGACCGATCCGCATCAGTTCCCACCTTTCATCAGGACAAGAGGGTGTAACTTTCCCACACCCCTTACCGTCCTACCATCAAATTCACTAAAATATTAAATAGGATGAAAAGGATAATTACATTTCTATTGGCAGCTGCCCTGGTTTTCCCGGTATTTTCCCAGGAACCTGAAGCACCTGAACCCGAAGTAAATGAAGAGGAAGCTGTTGAGAAAGCGATTGATGAAGCGATTGGTGATCCGGGTGACAAGAAAGCTGAGGATACAACCAACGTGATTGGCAGGCTGGAGGTTGTGGAGACACCCGAAAAGACAAGGGTTACCCTCGGGCAAAATGAGGTGATCATTGTTGAGGAGAATGGCGACACAGTCATCGTGGGACTGGGTTCCAAGGGGATCAGCATTGTAGAGGATGGCGACGGGGTCCGGATTAATGTCCTGGATATGGATGAGAAAAGAGACAAATCCGATCACAAGCACAAGAAAAGGTTCCAGGCTCACTGGGCTGGACTGGAGGTGGGACTGAACAACTACATGACCCCCGATCTTTCCCTGGTTCTGCCTCAGGGAGAGGAGTACATGGATCTGAACACCGGGAAATCGTGGAACTGGAATCTGAACATAGTCGATTTCGGAGTGCCACTGGGTACAAAGTATGTGGGGCTTGTATCCGGACTGGGCTTTGAGTTTATCAACTATAATTTCGACGGTCAGAACAGCATCATGAAGGATCCTGAAACCGGGGATATTGTGGAATATGTTCCCCCCTATGCCGGGTACATCACAAAATCCAAAATGAACATAACCTACCTCACTGCTCCCCTCCTGCTGGAATTCCATATTCCCACCGGAAGTGGTAATATACACCTCTCGGCAGGGGTAATCGGGGGTCTGAAACTCTGGTCCAATACGAAGATGAAGTACACTGAAGCGGGAGATAATTCAAAGGAGAAAAACAAGAGTGATTTCAACCTTTCGCCTATTCGGTGGGGGGTCACCGCCAGGGTTGGATACAAGTGGGTGGGCGTCTATGCCGACTACTATATGACATCGCTGTTTAAACCTGGTATGGGTCCCGAATTATACCCGTTCTCAGTGGGGCTTGCATTTACCTTTTAAACAGAGATTTCCAAATACCGTCAGGCCGGCCGGATTAGGGATTATTCCCTTCCGGCCGGTTTTTTTATGGATGGACTGATTTATGAAAATATTAACTTTGCGATAAATCAATCCGACTCCGTCCATGAGGCTCTTACTGATCAGCAACTCTACAAATGCCGGTGAAGCATACCTCGACTATCCCAAGTTCCGGATCCGGGATTTCCTTGGTGATCAATCCCTGAATTGTCTTTTTATTCCTTACGCCGGGGTGACCATCAGCTTTGAGGAGTACGAAAACAGGGTAAAAGAGCGTTTTAATGAAATAGGTCATTCGATTACATCCATCCACCACTTCGATCATCCTGTTAAAGCTGTTGAGGAGGCCGAAGTTATTGTTGTTGGAGGAGGAAACACCTTTCAGCTCATAAAAATGATACAGGATAACGGTCTTATAGAACCGGTTCGAAAAAAGATTCTTGCCGGAACACCCTACGTGGGGTGGAGCGCAGGGAGCAACGTGGCCTGCCCGACCATCCGAACCACCAATGACATGCCCATTCTGGAACCCCAAAGTTTCAATGCCTTTAACCTTGTACCCTTCCAGATCAATCCCCATTACACCGACAAAAACCCTCCGGGTCATGCCGGGGAGACCCGGGAGGACCGTATTATGGAGTACCTGGCAGCCAATAAAGGCGACATGGTACTCGGATTACGGGAAAGCTGCATGTTCCGGGTGGAGGGAGAATCCATGAAACTGATTGGTGATCGTTCTGTCCGGTTCTTTCGTTACCGGGAGAACCCGTTGGAGCTGGATCATAATCATGACTTCAGTATATTCCTGAAATAGAGATGAAAAGCCAGCTGCGGATCATACTTGAGTATTTTGTGGCATTTGTGCTGATCATCCTGCTTCTGATCACCATCACCGGTGTGGTAGTGGTGAAGTTTTACGGGGAAGAACTTCAGGAACATGTGATGGAAATGGTCAACCAGCGGTTCGATACCAAAATGGAGGTGGAGGAGGCCTCTGTCAGGGTATTTCACAAATTTCCAAACACATCGCTCCTTCTTAAAAACATAACAGTCAGGTCAAGTAATCATTGCAATATCCTGGAATTTGATATTCCTGGTACCGATACCCTGCTCACTGCCGAATCGGTCAGTATTAGTTTCAATCTGTTGGGCATGATCCGTAAGAAATTTGAGATCAGGCAGATTGAGATCAGTGGGGGATCCTTGCTTCTGCTGACCGATTCCAAAGGTGTGGTTAATTACAAATTGACAAGGGAGCAGAAGAAAAAGCAGGGCCATGGAAGTGATGTGGATATCTCACAGTTAAGGATTTCAGGTTTTAATATCAGGATGATGAACCTCGCCAAACAGATCGAGGCAAAAGGCAGCCTCGATAACCTTGAACTGAACGGCCGGTTCTCCACTGGCAATACCCAGGTCAGGGGATCACTGAAGGGATACCTGGAGAAGGTTTCCAACAAGGGGATACTTTACGGTTCACAACGCGATATCCAGGCCAGGCTGAACATGGTTGTGGTGGATTCTGTTTTAACGATAAACACCGGTCATATCCAGATAGACCGGATTGTGGCCGATATGGACGGAAAGATAACGGTACACCGGGGGAATGGTGCTGAATTAAGCCTGATTGCTGCAGCTCGGGATCTTGAAATCCACCAGGTCCTTGACCTTTTACCCAGTCACTTGAGTAACCCGCTAAAGGAGATCCGGGGGAATGGGATTCTTCAACTCTACGCCAGGATTACAGGTATGGTAAGCTCCACTCTGAGACCAAGTATCGAAGCTGAATTTCAAACCAACAATGCCAACCTGTTTTGGGAAAGAGTCCCCTTCTCACTCAAAAGTCTGAACCTGTCCGGCTCCTATTCCAACGGTGGACAATTCAATCCGGTGACAACCAGGTTAACCATTGAAAAGTTCAGTGCAGTCATTGGCAGGGATCATTTTTCGGGGAAAGGACAGATCTATAATTTTTTTGACCCCGACTTTTCATTCGAGCTCAAGGGAGATCTGCATCCCCAACAATGGCTGGCCTGGTATCCGTCGATCCCCCTTGACCAGGTTGAGGGATCGGTGATTACTGATATCAAGGTTGCCGGTTCGTATGACCGGGACAAACCCAAGGGGCAAAAATTTCTCGCCTTCGATATTTCAGGTGGCATTGCCCTGGAGGATGTGATGTTAAGAATCAACCCGGAAAATATTCCATTTACAGGACTGAATGGATCTGTAAAAATCTACAATGACTTCTGGGAACCCTCCTTTACAGGAAAATTTGGATCATCTGATTTCAATATCTCAGGTACCGGGTTAAACCTGATCTCCTACCTTCTGGGGGAAGAGACCCTGGTGGCATCTGCCAACTTCAGATCGAACAGACTGGACCTCCGGGAGGTACTCGACCAATTACCGGGAGAGGGTTCCGGCAAGAAAGCGTCTTTCAAATTCCCGGAAAATCTGGACTTGAATCTGAATTTTGTCATTAACGATTTCAAGAAGGATAAACTTGTGGCTGAAAATGTAAGGGGTGTTGCCCGGTTTGATTCGCCCTCCCTGTTTGTGGATTCTTTGACAATGCAAACCATGCAGGGAACACTGAGGGGTTCCTTTGGAATGGTACAGGATTCGGAAGGAACTATCCTTTCAAAGGTGGATGCGAACCTCTCCAATCTGGATATCCACGAACTATTCGAGGCTTTCAACAACTTTGGACAGCATCAGCTTACTTACGAGCACCTGAAGGGAACCATCTCGGGCAGGTCGACTTTTTCTTCCCGGTTTGACAGCTCTTTTTCCATCATTCCGGAATCGATTTTATGTGAAAATGAGGTGGTCATCCGAAATGGGGAGTTAAACAATTTTGCCCCGATTATGGCTCTTTCCAGGTATATTGATATGGAGGAGCTCCAGAATATCCGTTTTAATACGCTGGAAAATACCATTTTGATCAGCAATAGCCAGGTAGTCATTCCTGTGATGGATATCCAATCCAATGCCATGGATCTTTCAGCTTCGGGAACTCATCAGTTCAATAATACTTATGAATACAGGCTCAAACTTAAACTTTCCCAAATCCTCTATGGAAAGGCACGCAAGTCAAAAAACAGTGAATTTTTGATTGCTGAGGACGAAACGGATATGCGCACGCTGTTTCTGAAAATTTATGATACAGGTTCCGGGGCAAAGGTGGAGATAGACCGGGAAAAAGCAGCCGAAAAGATCCGGGAGGATATGAAAAAAGAGAGGTCAGAACTTAAAAAAATTCTGAATGAGGAGCTCGGATTATTTAACCGTGACCAGGAGATCAGGCAGAAACCGGGGGTGGATGAGTCCTTAAAACTTGAGTTTTCATTTGAACCGGATACGATAACTGTTGAAAAAACGGGGACAGAAAAAATCCTGAAGCGTAAGAAAAGGGAAAAATCCGACTCCCTTCAGAATAAACCAGCTACTAAATTCGTTATTGATGAGTAAAACTAACCTGACCCGATTTGGACATATACAGTAAAAAACAAAGGTGGAAGCAAATCCTGTTTTTTGCCGCGGTACTCATAGGGGTTGGGTCGCTATGGTATACCAACAGGCTGGTCAAACAGATCCAGAGTACTGAAAGGCAAAAAATGGAGTTATGGGCTGAAGCGGTCCGGATCATGGACCAGGCTGACTTCGATGCCGATTTGGCCTTTCCTTTTTCGGTGATCGAAAGCAATACGCACATTCCGGTTATTCTTACTGATTCGTCGGGTAATATTCTGGGTCATAAGAACCTGGACTCTCTGAAATCGGAAGATCCTGCCTATATGCAGAGACAGCTTGAGCATGCAAAACTGGAAAACGAGTCACTGGTGATCAACCTGGGTCCGGATGAAAAACAATACCTTCATTACAGGGACTCCATTCTGTTGCGTACACTGATCTATTTCCCATATGTTCAGCTGGGTGTTATCATCCTCTTTATACTGGTCTCCTACATTGCATTCAGTATCTCCCGAACGGCCGAACAGAATGAGGTTTGGACCGGAATGTCGAAGGAAACTGCCCACCAGCTGGGAACTCCAATCTCTTCCCTGCTTGGCTGGATGGAGATTCTTAAACAGTCGGACCTGGCCCCGGAAACAGTTGCCGAACTTCAGAAAGATGCCAACAGGCTTGAGAAAATCACCGACCGTTTTTCGAAAATCGGGTCTAAACCGACCCTTGTGGAATCAAACCTTTCAAATATCCTTTCCGGCAGTCTTGATTACATCAGAACCAGGGGGCCGGCCAACATTGAGTACCTGTTAGATATCCCCGATGAACCGATCAAAGTATTTTTGAACGAGACGCTGTTTGAATGGGTCATCGAGAACCTCTGTAAAAATGCTACGGATGCCATCGGTGAAAAAGGGAGGGTGATCCTTCATGCAGTGGAGACCGATAACCATGTGATCATTGATGTGGAGGATACAGGAAAGGGGATCGCCAACTCAAAGTTCAAGACCATTTTCAAACCCGGATTTACTACCAAAAAGCGCGGGTGGGGGCTTGGGCTTTCGCTCTCCAAAAGAATCGTTGAGACCTATCATAACGGCCGGATCTTTGTCCTCTCATCCGATCCCGGAGAGAGTACCATCATCAGGGTTATGCTCAGGAAGTAGAAACCAGCTTGTAAACTTTATCAGAACGGCGAACCACCTGTCCGACCGGGAATGAGAAACGATCTCCTTTCACTGCAACTTCCACGTTTACCTCATTTACCCTTAATTCCCTTACCCGGGTTTCGATAACACCTGTAGTGGGACCGGTAATCAAAATATCATCACCTATCTGAAGAGAGCCTGTCTCCACAACTATTTCAGCCACCCCAATGCGATCAAAATAGTTGATCGCCTTCCCCAGATAGACCTTTTTCCGTGTGGCCTTCGAACCATAAACTTCACTCCATTCGCCCAGACGCTGACCAAGGTAATAACCGTCCCAGAACCCCCGGTTGAACACAGTGGCAAGCCTTGCATCCCAATCCTCTATCTTCTCCGGGGAAAAGCTTCCGTCAAGGTATGCATGGATCGCTTCATCGTAACAGCTTGTCACCGTCTTCACATAATCGGCCGACCGTGCCCTGCCCTCAATTTTCAGAATGGTTACTCCTGCGTCAAGCACCTTATTAAGAAAGTGTATGGTTTTCAGGTCTTTGGGAGACATGATGTACTCATTATCAATATCCAGTTCCACCTCCCTGTCCTTGTCTGTAACCCTGTATCCCCGCCTGCAAACCTGAAAGCAATCGCCCCGGTTCGCTGAATGGTTATGCTCATGGAGACTCAGATAGCACTTCCCGGAAGTAGCCATACAGAGGGCACCGTGGACAAACATCTCGATCCGGAAAGGGTCGCCAGACCGGCCCTTGATTCCTTCAGAAAGAAGGGCATCAGAGATCTCTTTTACCTGCACCAGATCCAGCTCCCGGGCCAGTACCGCCACATCAGCAAAATTTGAATAGAATTTAAGGGTTTCAATATTGCTGATATTCAACTGCGTGGAAAGGTGAACCTTTGCTCCCACGCTATTGCAGTACTGCAACACCGACTGGTCGGATGCAATAATGGCAGTTACACCGTGTTCCACAGCGCGATCGATAATCTCCCGCATCCGGATCAGCTCATTGTTGAATATGACGGTGTTCACCGTTAAATAACTCTTCATTCCATGGCCCTGAGAAACAGAGACAATACGGGGCAGGTCATCCACTTTGAAACGGGCCGAGGAACGGGCCCGCATGTTCAGTTGCCCGATCCCGAAGTAGACCGCATCTGCACCTCCCTGTGCAGCAGCCTCAAGGGAATCATAACTTCCGGCAGGGGCCAGCAGTTCAAAATCAGATCTTCGCTTCATGGATGTATTTTTGCAGAATCGCTGCATTGTATGCAGGATCAATCCTTTCAGATTTGATTACTTCATACTCCTTGTGATTCTTCTCCAGGGAGAACATGTAAGTTTTATCATAGTATTGGAGGGTGATCATGGCTGTACTGTTAAAATCGGACCTGTCCACCGAATCCAGCGCCTCCCGGGTCCTGTCCCCTCCCAGCCTTTTTGAAATTTTATGGATACATGACTTCAATTCCTCAGGTTCATACCCTGCATAGTGTTTAACAAGGTGGGCTGCCCGTAACTCCCTGGAAATATCGAGAAATACAATTCTGCTCTCCTTCATCTGTTGATAAAACGGGCCCGGGATCGCACATCTTCCCACATTTCTGCTCTCATCCTCTATCCATATGAACCGATCCGGGTGGAGACGGGAGAGAGCCAGGAAAAGGTTATTTTCAAACTGTTCGGTGGTGGGTTGGGGAACCTCTCCCAGTGCGCCAAATGCTGAACCTTTATGATGTGCAAGCCCCTCCATATCAATAATCTGTTCTCCCATCTTTTCCAGGTGATGAAGGATTTCGGTTTTCCCACTGCCGGTCCGCCCCCCAAGAACGATGATCATCTGTTGTCGTTCAAACCGGGCGAGAAGGAAATTCCGGTAGGATTTATATCCACCCTCCAGAAGGTAGCACTTTGATTCCCATGGTTTCGAAGAGCCATACCATACTCTTACTCCGCATTCCCCCCCTCCAGCAGTGAACAAGCAGTGTTCTTCCGTTTCCAGCGCTTTTTTCACCCTGTTTGGCCAGCACAACCAGCTTTTTACCTGCATAATCAAGCCCTTTGTACATGGCGGCCTCCCGGTTGATCTGCTTATAGGCGGTGCCCACCACCCGGCGCTCTTCATCCGAAAAGAGTGGAATATTCAGGGCGTCCGGGATGTGCCCCTGGCTGAATTCGGAAGGCGACCGTACATCAATAACCGGGAGCTTTTCAGCAAGGGCAAGGAATTTTTCTACATTGATCACTTCAGCCATACCCTTACACCTGCTCTTTACCTTTCAAGGAAATTGCCCAGCAGGGACTGTCCCTCTTTACGTATATTCCTTCCATATGGGGAGATGGCCTGGATCAGCTTCCTGATGGGCATGGATTGCAACCAGACCGTTCCAGTGCCCTTCAGTGTAGCCAGGAAGATTCCTTCACCCCCAAAAACCATGGAACGTAAGCTCCCCGATGGCTCTATATTAAAATCAATCCCGGGAGTATATCCAACCACACATCCCGTATCAATCCTGAGAGATTCATTGTTCAGTCGGCGTTCAATCACTGTTCCGCCGGCATGCATAAAGGCTTTTCCATCTCCTTCGAGTTTCTGCAGAATAAAACCTTCCCCTCCAACCAGGCCGGTGCCAATTCGCCTGTTCAGTGTAATGCTGATCCGGGTTCCTTTGGCCGCACACAGGAACCCATCCTTCTGAACAATCAGGGAACCTCCAAGAAGAGCCAGATCGACGGGAATAATTTTCCCGGGATAAGGTGCAGCAAAAGCCACCCGCTGTTTCCTCCCTTCAAGGTTAGTAAAGTGAGTCACGAAAAGTGACTCACCGGTCAGGATCCTCGTCCCTGCAGAGAGAAGCTTGCTCATCATTCCCTGGTTGGGGTCCGACCCATCGCCCATTTTAGTCTCAAAACTGATGCCCGAATCCATATACATCATAGATCCTGCTTCGGCAATCACTGTCTCCATCGGATCCAGTTCAATCTCTACTAGCTGGATATCATCACCGATAATCCTGTAATCCAAATCGTGTGAATGCATGGTTCTAAACGGTAGTTGAAAATAATTTGATTAGCAGTTGCTTAATGTTCTCAACACGGGCAGGTTTGCGGACATATTCATTCATCCCTGACTCAAAGGCAGCCTTTCGTGTTTCATCATCCTCATCGGCCGACATGGCGATAACTGGAAGCGTATAGCCCAAATTCCGGATCTGCCTTGTGGCCTCGTATCCATCCATTTCAGGCATAAGAAGGTCCATGAAAACCACATCATATTTACCCTTTTCCATCCTTTCAACAGCCTCTTTTCCATTCCTGGCTATGTCGATTTCGTATCCAATATTTTTGAAAATCGACTGGGCCACTTTCTGGTTAATCAGGTTATCCTCGGCCAGGAGAATTGAAAGCTGTTCAGGCAGAGCATTGAGCATGGGCACAAGGCGTTTCTGGTCTACGATGCCGGAAAAATTCTCAGATAGCACATCATAAACCTCCTTGGTTTCAAATGGTTCAATCAGGTAATAATCGATGCCCAGTTTCCGGCAGGTTTTGTAGTTACCCGTTTTATCATTTGAACTAACCAGCACAATGGGAAAATTTCCGGTGAGGTGCTTATTCTGTAACTCCTGAGCAACAGCAAATCCGTCCAGCTGGTTCTTATCCACAAGGATTACCAATTGGTACACCCCCTCCTTCATTTGAATATGGTGAATCACGCTATCCATCGTACTGTCCTGGTAGATTTTGGTAATCACCTTTAACCCGAATCTCTCCAGCATTCTTGCCATGGTATTCTTGTTGGGATCCGACTCTTTGGTAAGGATCAGTGCATTGATATCACTTAAATGGGTGATCTTCTCATAATTGAAATCTTTTGGAATTCTTTCATTGGAGTATGCATCTATTGTAAAACTGAATTTGGAGCCTGGAAACTCCTGTCCGGTCGAAATGGATGAAGGGCTCTCCACCCAAATCTCACCATGCATAAGCTCAACAAGCTGTTTTGAAATGGTAGTTCCCAGTCCGGTTCCTCCAAATTTACGGGTAACAGAACCCCTTGCCTGAGTATAGCTCCCGAAGATCTCCTTGATCCTGTCCTGAGGAATTCCAATCCCGGTATCTTCCACTGTAAAAAGAAGATTTACCTGTGTTTTATAAGATTCCGTTAAAGAGGTTCTGATGATGATCCTTCCATTCTCTGTAAACTTTACCGCATTGCTCACAAGATTAGAGATCACCTGTCTTAACCTGAAGGGATCCCCAATCAGTTTGTTGGGAACATCAGGTTTCATTTCTATCTCCAGCGCCAGTCCCTTCTCCTCTGCCAGGGGCCTGAACAATTCCCCAACCAGCTCCAGCTCGTCAGAAAGATTGAAGGGGATCTCCTCAAGCATCATGCGACCTGCCTCAATCTTCGAGAAGTCAAGAATATCATTGATGATGGTCATCAGAAGTTCGGCAGACTTTTTAATGACCTCAATTTTGCTTTTCAGTTCTTTGGGATTTTTCTGCTCCAACACATTGTTAACCATCCCGATAATCCCATTCATCGGGGTTCTGATCTCATGACTCATAGAAGCCAGGAAATCCGATTTAGCCCTGTTGGCTGCAACCTCCCCCTTTCTCGATTTTTCAAGAGGGGATACGTCGATCAGAGCTATCAGCTTTAACTCTTCCCCACCGATATTGGTTACCTTTTCGGTCCGGTAAATTACCGTTTCGATCCCGTCCTTCTCATAATAGAGGTAGTGAGATTCGTCAAGGAAAGGACTCGGACTGTCGTTTAACAAATACTTATTGGAGATCAGGAACTGTTTATTGAAATCCTTACCTGCCAGGTTATCAGCTTTACCCAGGAAAAGCATCTTTTGCGCAGCACTGTTGATATTGCGGATAATATTATTTTCATCAATAATCATGATACCCACAGGGTAATGCTCAATAATCTGCCTCAGGATGATTTCTGAAAGTTTTAGCCGTTTTTCCTTTTTCTTCTGCTTTCCCAATCCGATGAGAAGGTAAACCACCAGGCCGGTTACCATCAATTGTGAGAAAATTGCAACCAGAAGATTCCTGTGCAAAAAGAAATCGAAATACTGCCTTCGTGCGACTGAAAACATTACCCCCATCTTTTTTGAGTAGATACTTAAAGGGTAATACGCCGTGTATACTTTCTCCTTTCCTCCCACGGAAAGAAAATAATGTTCCATAATTCCGGAGGACTCATGTGTAATACTATCGGTCAGCTCCTCCATATTGCCAATTGCAATGGAGTCATCATTAAAATTGTTAATAATGACCTTACCTCCTGCATCCAGGATCCATTGCCAGGTAACCGTTTTTCCGACCGGGTAGAGGGAAAATATACCTGCGGCAAAACGTTCAATATCCACCTCAACCATCACATTTCCATTTACCACATCATCACCGAAATAGGGATAGTAGTACTTCAAAACAGATCCATTTTGTTCAACCCGGTGCCGGGAATTAAGATCGAGCTGGTATCTTCGCGGGAAACTATCCACCAGGAAATAGTCGTTCTTCCCGAATTTATCCTCTGTATCCAGGTATAGAGAATAAAAATTCTTCTTGTCGTCATACACCGAAATATTGGTAATTAAATCCCTGTATTTGGTGTAGAAAAGGCGCAGGCTCTGGGTGGCCTCCCTGAATTTACCCGGATTTCCAAAAATCTCTGAATAGGTGTATCTGTCCAGCTCCTGGTTAATATCGCTTGAGAATTGCAGAAGGGTATTCTCCATATACTCGCCACACTGCTGTGACTGCATCAGCAGTGTTTCGGTCAGAAAGTCAACATATCTCTTATTGATATTATAAATGGTAAGCCCGTTCAGGGCAAGTATGATGAACAGGATCAGACCCGATATAACATTATTTTTGATCATAAACAACTGACTGTTGACGCATAAACTTATAAACTATTTTTCATATGCCTTAGTAAAGTTATCGATATTTTCCATCTTCCTCTTCCAGCATCATCAGGTAGTTCAGATACCTTGATTCACTGATGATTCCATCTTCAACCGCCTGTTTTACCATGCACCCCGGTTCATTCAGGTGAATACAATTATGATACTTGCACTTTTTACTGGCCCGAAATATTTCAGGAAAAAAATGAAAGAGTTCGGACCTTTCGATATCAATGGTTCCGAATCCCCTGATTCCCGGGGTATCAATGATCCTTATATCCGAATCCAGTTCAAACATTTCAGCAAAGGCTGTAGTATGTTTACCGGTTTGATGGGAATCTGAAAGATCTCCCGTTTTAAGCCTGAAAGCCGGATCCAGGATATTGATAAGGGTTGATTTTCCAACACCGGAATTCCCGGCAATCACATTTAGTTTTCCCTTCATCTCCTTACGAACCTCTTCAAGTCCCTCTTTGGTTTGCAGGGATAATCTCAGAGTACGGTAGCCCACACGGGAATAAACCTGTTGCAGTTCCTCCATCTCGTAAATCTCCTCCTTTCCATAAAGATCTGTTTTATTGAAAACAATGATCACCGGTAGCCTGTAGGCTTCGGCAGAAACCAAAAACCTGTCGATAAATGCAGTGAAGGTCCTGGGGGATATAACGGTGACCATCAGCCAGGCCAGGTCCACATTGCAGGCCAGAAGCTGATACTCTTTTGATAGGTTGGAGGATCGGCGAATGATGTAATTGGTGCGAGTCCCGATTGAAACAATGGTCCCCGTTTCCCCATCTACTCCCCTCTCAAAACGAACCCTGTCTCCAACGGCCACCGGGTTGGTGGCCCTGATTCCCTTTGTTCTGAATTTGCCGCGTATGCCACACCGGATAACCGAATGGTTGGCCAATTTTACTGTATACTGACTACCTGTTGATTTTATGACGATTCCCTCTTCCAAACACCAATAGTTTTATCAAAAGTACATAAAAATAGCCCATAGGGATATTACATTCCTCACTGAAACTGGAAAACCGCCCCTGATTGAGGCGGTTCAGAAAGGGAAGAGTCTTCCGGTTATTATGATCAGTTATCTGCTAAAACCAGCCAAACTTAAAGCTGAGGAACCCTCCCGGGGCAGAGAAATCAGAGGCAGTGTATCCGGGAAGATCTACAAAAGTATAGATGTTATAGGAGGCCCCCACACCAAGCCTGAAAAATTTTGTCAGGTTCAGCTCAACCTCCATGGTAGGACTCAGGACAAAAATACCATCCGGCCAGAGATTTTCCGGGTAGTAATCCGAGCGGACACCCAAAGTTCCCCAGCCTACCAGGGAGGAGAAGTTCATGTGAATGGCCCGGTCACCAAACAGGGAATAACCCAGCCAGAAGCCACCATGACTGATGGTGAGTTTATCTCCCGGTTGATAATCGGTAAATTTTGCCTGGTCCACGGGGATCTGGTTGGTAAGACCCAGTCCGTAAGCACCGAAAAAGAAATCCCCGAGCAGTACTGCACCACCACCACCCAGCATGTGGGCAAATTCTCCATCGGCAGCTGTAAACTGCATGATCACCCCTCCCATTCCGGAGATCCTCACATCGTTGAAATCAACGATTGTTTTATATTCTCTCTCCTGAGACCAGGAGGCAATGGCCATAAGCAGAATGAGACCTGCGAGCGTGATTTTTCTCATATTTTTCACATTTAATTTTGATTTAAAGACAAGCTACCGGAAGGTAGGTTGCATTTAACGGGGAACATTCTGCTTTCTGATGGGAGAATCGACCGAAAGTATAGCGGATCTGAAACTGAATCCCGACACTTCACCCTTTTGATCGTGCGAAACATTCAGAGATAGATCTGATCCGGCAAGACGGTTAATACCCTCCACTCCCGCACTGGCTATGGTCAGGAGCGAAAGATTCTTCTCCTCCATGAAATCGCGATAGGTCCGCACCAGTCCCTCTTCCTCCAACTGATCGGGTTCCACCCATTCTGAATATAAAGGCTGACGAGGCAGATCAAGGGGTTCAATCCTGTCATAGCTGGCCTGCCGGGGTTGCTTCATGAGATCATTTTTCAGCAGGGCTACTCTCAAAGGCCTGACCTGCAGGTCGGTCTTCTTTACCTCAATGGGGGTTGTATCCATCGTCTGACCGGTCAGTTCAGGAGGATCCTGGTGTTTCTTTATGGAGAGAATCGCGGGTTTGTTTGCAGGAAGTGCTGGTTCAACCGAAGGTTCCTCCACCGGCACAGGTACCTCTTCAGGAGAATGATTGGCCTCAAGTGGAATTACCGCACGGGGATTAAATCCCTGGTCAATCCTGAAAAGGCCGAAAAACAATATGAGGACCGCCGCGGCAGCCGCAATACTGATCCAGAATCCCCTGAAGCGGGTAACGTTCCCTCGCTTCAAAGCTGCTTTGCGGTCAAATGAAATGGTCTCCCCCGTCAGTCTGATCTGTTTCCAAAGGAGCCACTCCTTCATTTTTTCATCATCCTCCTCAATCATGCTCAGATAATCGATCTCCTGTTGATGGGTTAAATCGCCCTCCAGCATGGCTATGGAAAAAAGATCAAAACCTGTCCCCGATACCGTCGAATTCTGGCCGGGCAGTTCTCTGCGAAGAGAATTTTTACCTGAATAAGAGATTTTCTCCACTTCAAGTATCCATGGTTCAACCTCTTCCAGGGACGGGGCGCAATCGGGATTCAGCAAGATAAAATCACGTACCTGCTGAACCTGTTTTACAGATAAGCTCCCTTCAAAAAGATCGAGAAGCCAGGCCTCGTAATTATTTCTGTTTATGTCCATCTGTTATCAGATAACCTGTTCCAGGCTTCCTATATAATTCTTCAGGTAGATCCTTGCCCTGTATATATATACCTTAACCTGTGATTCTGAAAGTCCTGTAATCTCAGCAATTTCACGATAAGAGTATCCTTCATAATCCCTCAGCATCACGACAGACTTCTGGTCAGCAGGCAAGTTTTGCACAGCCCTTTCAAGCACCTCCCCCAGGTCTGAATAGTGACCCGAATGGGAAGGTTCAATGCCTTCCCCCGGATCAATTCCTGAGAAACGTTTCTCTTTCCGGATAAAATCGATCATTGTGTGATAAGCGGTTGTGAACAGGTAAGTTTTTACCTTCAGAAAAGATACCCCCTCCAGCTTAACCCATAACTTCTCGTAGGTCTCCTGAACGATATCACCCGACATGTGCCCGTCTTTCAGGTTCTTTAAAACAAACCTGTAAAGGTTATCAGCATATGTGTCTACTGCCCTGTTGTACTCCTCTACCGTCATGAATACCTTTAGCTTGATGTCAATAGGACGAGCCTGAAAAAGGAAAGTTACAGTTTAACTCATTTATTTAAAAAATATTTGGAAATAAAGGGTTCAATGATTTATCTTTGACCGAACAGTCAGTCATAAAACAATGTCACCACGCACCCAAAAGCAGTTCAAAGAGATACGCGAAACACGCAGGGGACAGATCATGAATGCCGCCCTGGAACTTTTTGCAAGGGAAGGTTATGCAAACTGTTCCATCGCACAGCTGGCCGCTCATGCAGGAATTTCCAAGGGTCTGATGTATAACTATTTTGAAAGCAAGGAGGCCTTGCTTGTATCCCTTATTGAGGATGGCCTTAGTGAATTTAAGGACATTTTTAACCCTGGCCATGAAGAGGTTCTGAAACCCGACGAGCTGGCCGGATTCATCAAAAACATCTTTTCAAATATCCGTGAGAATCAGCATTTCTGGATTCTGTATATCAATATTATTCTTCAACCCAGGGTTAAAGAGTTTATGGACGGGGAGCCCTTCAATCACATGATGAATAAATATGGGCCTGTTTTGATGGATTATTTTACTGAAATGGGTTTTGAAGACCCGGCCCTGGAGATGTTCACCTTCTCAGCCCTGATTGAGGGCTTTGGGGTACTGATGGTTTATGCCTACCCGGGATTTGAATTTCCTGAAGGATTGATAGAAAAATATGAGGAGCGGGTTTTGGGGATGTTTATACCGAAAACCCGATTCATTCGATAATTACCAACACCATGAGAAGTAGAAAAATATTTTGCTTACTGATCCTGTTCACAGGAACCCTGATACCGGGATGGGCACAGGAGTTGTCCGCCGGAGAGATCATCCGAAAAGCCGATGAAAAATTCAACGGGGAAAAAACCAGTATCAGTACAATGGCCATGACCATCGTGAGGCCCACCTGGGAACGTACCATCGAATTCAAAAACTGGACCAGCGGGAAAGCATACACAATGACCCTGATTACGGCTCCATCCAAAGATAAAGGACAGTCTTTCCTGAAAAGAGAGCAGGAAATGTGGAGTTGGAACCCTGTGATCGGAAGGCTGATTAAACTTCCCCCTTCAATGATGTCACAGGGTTGGATGGGATCCGACTACACCAACGACGATATTCTGAAAGAGTCTTCAGTGGTCAACGATTATGACCATGAAATCGTTGGGGAAGAGGAGATCGGTGGCCGCATTTGTTACAAGATCAAAATGGTGGCCAGGGAGGATGCCTCTGTTGTCTGGGGGCACCAGATCAGGTGGATTGATAAAAAGGATTTTCTCTTCATTAAATCCGAACTCTACGATGAGGATGGCTTCCTGGTCCGTACCGAAACAGGAAGCGACATCAAACTGATGGATGGGCGTCTGATCCCATGCAGGATAGAACTTGTCCCGGCCCAGGAGGAAGGACAAATGACTGTGATTGAGATGAAGGAGGTGCTATTCAACCAGCCCATGGAAGAGAGCTTCTTCTCGCAACAGAACATGAAAAAGGTTCGCTGATTAAAGTATGACAATTTTCTATTTATGAGTAATTTCAAACTTGCGTGGCGGAACCTCTGGAGAAACCGGAGGCGCACCATGATCACTTCAGCCTCCATATTCTTTGCTGTGGTATTTGCCCTGGTGATGCGCTCCTTACAACTGGGTTCATACGACAATATGTACAAAAATGCCATCGATTCCTATTCGGGATATATTCAGGTACAACACCCCGGCTTCTGGGATGAGAAGAGCGTGGATCACACCTTTCCCTTTACTCCGGAATTGGATCAGCAGGTACTTGCCGACGAAAATGTGATGGCAACCATACCCCGTTTCGAATCCTTTGCCCTGGCTTCCGGCGGACCCCAGACCCAGGGCGTGCTGGTGATGGGGGTCGACCCTGAAAAGGAGAACTCCCTTTCGAAGGTTACTGAAAAAATGGTCAAATACCGGTTATCCCCTGAATCTGTTGAAAAGATAAGAGAGGATCCCGATCTCCCCGATAAAATAAAAGAGCTGGCATCCCTTTTTATGAACAGCGCCTATTCCCATGCATCCCGGCTGCAGCTGGATCTGGGCATCAGGGAGAGTGAAATCTCCCAATGGATGCCGGTTATCGGGAATTACACAAAATTTGAAAACGGTACTATTAAAATGGGTGAACCAGGGGCCTGGCTTGGAGAAAAACTTGCCAGCACCCTGCAGCTTGAAATCGGCGATACGATCGTACTGATTGGCCAGGGTTACCATGCCTCAACCGCTGCCGGAAAATATGAAATCAAAGGGATTGTTAAAATTCCCCTGCCCGATATAGATAATAGAATCGTATACCTGCCACTGGATATATGCCAGGAACTCTTTAACGCAGAAAACAATATCACCTCCCTCGCGCTGGCGGTAGAGAACAATAAAGACAAGGCTATTGCAGCGACCGTGAAGAGGCTTACGGACCAGGTTTCGGGAAAACAACGAATCATTGAGTGGAGAGAGATGAACGAGGTAATGGTCTCCCAGATGGATGCCGACAATAAAAGTGGACAAATCATGCTTGGAATACTCTACCTGGTGATTGCATTCGGGGTATTTGGAACCGTGCTCATGCTGACTGCCGAACGAAAAAGGGAATTTGGCGTGCTGGTGGCCATTGGGATGCAAAAGAAAAAACTCTCCTCGGTCATGACCCTGGAGATGTTACTCATCGGATTCCTGGGAATGATGGCGGGAGTCGCAGTGGGTACTCTCGTGATTCTCTATGGCGTTGGACACCCGATTTTATTCAAAGGGGAGACGGCGCTTCTGTTCGAGGGATATGGAATGGAACCAAAGATGGTATTCTGGGGTATCGGTACCTATTACATATGGCAAATATTGATTGTTTTGTGCATGGTTCTTGCAGCCATCGGATATCCCATAAGGAAAATTTTCGGATTAAAGGTAGTAACCGCTTTGAGAGCATAACAGAGAAGATAATGATCTGGAAAACAGCCTGGAAAAATGTATGGCGAAACAAGGTCCGGAGCCTGGTAGTGATCCTTTCCGTCACCATCGGAATCTTCGGGGGTGTCTTCGCGGTTGCCGTGATGAACGGAGCCGTTGCACAACGCGTTGATGCTGCCCTGAACGATGAAATCTCACATATACAGATCAGTGAACCGGGCTTCAGGGATCGTTACGATATTCAACTGACCATTGCAGATCCGGATCAGGTACTTTCCAGGATCCGCGAAACCCCGGGAGTAAGTTCGGTTACAAGCCGGACCATAATCACCGGTATGGCCAATACGGCCACCAAAAGTGCCGGTGTTCAGATCCTGGGAATCAACCCGGAAAGTGAAAAGGAGGTGTTCCGTCTCCATGAAAACACACTGCCCGGAACGGGAGACTTTTTCGAAACCGAAAGCAGGAATCCTTTGGCTTACATTGGCCACGAACTGGCCAAGGAGCTCAACATCATCAGTTACAGTATCGATGAGAAGGTTTTGGAAAACCTCGAAAACTTAAACATCCCGGCTGAGATTCTCGAAAAAGTCAGCCAGTTTTCAGGGCTCCGGTTCAAAAGTGAAAAAGCCTTTAAGAATGAAATCAAAGGTGTACTCACCCTGAAAGAGGAGCAAAGCTGGGGCCGTATAATCCTTGCGGAGGCCTGGTCATTCAGGGAGCGCTCAAAAATGACACTTACCTTCCTGGACAAGGATCAGATGCTGACGGGAGCACTCTTTCGGATTGCCGGTATCTATGATATCCGAAACAGCATGTTCGAGATGAGCCAGGTGCTGGTTAAAAACAGTGATCTCCGGACCCTTACAGGGATGGCTCCGGACCAGTTTCACCAGATGATCATCCGGCTCGATGACCTTGGAGCAACCAAAGAGGTGGCTGCCTCTATAAAAGGCAGTTTGCCGGGACTTGAAGTCATGGACTGGAAGGAGATTCAACCCGACCTGGCCATGATGACTGATATGATACAGCAGTTTTATGCCATTTTCATGGTCATTATCCTGGTTGCACTCGCTTTCGGCATTGTTAATACCATGCTGATGGTGGTGCTGGAAAGAACCAAAGAGCTGGGGATGCTTACCGCAATCGGAATGAACAGGAAACGTGTATTTAGTATGATTATGCTCGAATCGGTCTTCCTTTCCCTGGTGGGTGGAGTCACCGGTTTGACCATCAGCCAGGTGGTGATCGGACTGACCGCCAAAAAGGGTATCAATTTTAACTCATTTACGGAAGGGTTTGAAGCCATGGGCTTTACAGCTCATATATACCCTGTCATTTCCACCTCTTTCTCTTTGATTGTCGCTCTCCTGATCGTGATCACCGGAATTCTCTCTTCCATTTATCCGGCCATGAAGGCATTACGCCTTGATCCCTCTGAAGCATTAAGAACTGAATAATCCAGAAGTAAAGCCTTAAAAGAAAAAAATGAAAGTATTAGAACTTAATAATGTACATAAAATATACAACAGCGAGGAAGTCAGGGTGCATGCCGTTAACGGGGTTACGCTGGATTTCGAAAAAGGTGAATTTGCCGCTATCGTCGGACCATCCGGATCGGGTAAAACTACCCTGTTGAACATGATAGGGGGCCTTGATTCCCCCACATCGGGAGAAATCCTTGTTGACAACACCAATTTGGCCACGCTGAAATCTTCGGCCCTCATTGATTTCCGCATGCGAAATATCGGTTTCGTGTTTCAGTCTTACAACCTGATCCCTGTGCTGACCGCCCGTGAGAATGTGGAGTTTATCATGAGCCTTCAGAAATGGAAGCGAAAGGATCGCGATCTGCGTACCTTTGAACTGCTCAGGGCCGTCGGACTGGAAGACAGGGCCAACAGCAGGCCTTCCAGGTTGTCGGGAGGACAACAGCAACGGGTGGCAGTTGCAAGGGCGCTTGCCTCAAAACCTAAATTCATCCTGGCCGATGAGCCTACTGCAAACCTTGACTCCAAATCGACCGAAACCCTGCTGGATATTATGGAGGAGCTGAACCGGAATGAAAGGATCACTTTCATTTTCTCCACCCATGATGCCAGGGTGGTAAAAAAAGCACGGCGCATTATCACGGTGGAAGATGGCCGGGTTATCTCCGATGAAAGAAAAAACTGAGGCTATTTTGAAAAAATCACTTCTCCTTATTCTCTTTCCTCTTTTTGGGATGGTTGCATTAAATGGCCAGAAGAAATTGACCATGGAAGGTTACCTGTCGGATATGCAATCATTATTCCATACAGACAACAGCTGGCTATGGGAGAATACCCTGCAGGATAGGTTCAACCTGATGTACTATCCAAATGATTGGTTAACAGGAAATCTGCAGTTTCGAAGCAGGGTTATTACCGGGAATACGCTTAAAAAGATTCCCGGATATAACGATGCGCTCGGGAAGGACCCGGGCTGGCTGGATATGACCTTCCTGTCAAGTGGGAATCTGGGGGATTCTACCGGATATGCCCTTGCCTCCACATTGGACAGGTTATGGCTCCAGTTTTCTCTGGGAAACATCGAGATCAAGGCGGGACGACAACGTATCAATTGGGGACAAACCCTGGTCTGGAATCCAAATGACCTGTTTAATTCATATTCCTATTTTGAAGTGGATTACCCTGAACGTCCCGGAAGTGATGCCCTCCGTATCCAGTATTACACCTCAAATGCATCCATTATTGAACTGGCAGCAAAAATCGACAGTGCAAACCGGGTGACAGCGGCCGGTTACTTTCGTTTCAACACCCTTGGATTTGATATTCAGTTCCTGGGTGGTGTTTACCAGGAAAAAGACCTGGTTCTTGGAAGCGGCTGGAGCGGAACCCTCGGACCCGTTTCATTCCGTGGTGAAATGAGTTATTTCAGGGACCTGGACCAATTCAGCGACACCATCGGATACCTGTTGGCGACGGCCGGGTTTGATTACACGTTTTCCAACTCACTGACAATTCAGCTGGAAGGATTGTACTCTGCATTTGCCAAAACGATGGATCTGTCCGGCTTTCTACAGTTCTACTCAGCCGACCTGGATGCGAAAAACCTGGGGTTCACCGACTGGTCGTTTTTCGCCAATCTCTCCTATCCCATCACCCCTTTATTGAACGGAAGTTTTGCCACCCTGTGGTATCCCGGGATTAAGGGAGCTTACCTGGGTCCCTCGGTGGACCTCTCCATGAATAATAACCTGGTGTTATCATTGATCGTTCAATACTTCACAGCGAGGTTTGATAACCCTTACGGAGCCACTTCAAGGGAGAATAATACATTCGGATTTCTGCGTTTAAAGTGGAATTTTTAACCTTTCGTACCCCACTTTCGCCCTTTTACCAAATTGTTAAAAACTATCCTGTACTGCCATTCTAATTTGCTTTTAATTAGTAATTGTCAACAGGTTAGAAAATGTCATGGAAAAAAGCAGCCCACATGAGGTAATGTCCAAGCCGGATTATGAGACTTATAACAAGCCGGATTATGAGACTTACAAGTGGGAAAACCGGGTGGTCCTGATCACAGAAGATGAAGAGGTCAATTTCTATTACCTGAAAACCATCTTTAAAAAGACCGAGGCTAAAATCATCAGGGCCAAGAACGGTAAGGAAGCGGTTGATATCATCAGGAACCATCATGGGGATATTGACCTGGTCCTGATGGATCTTAACATGCCGGTGATGGATGGTTATGAAGCCATGAGGATCATTAAATCGCAGCACCCTGAAATTCCTATCATTGCACAAACAGCCTACACCCTTTCTGAGGATCGGAATAAATGCATGAAGGCCGGTTTCAACGATTACATCTCCAAACCCATTAACCGGATCGCGCTTTTCAGGCTGGTCAATGATAATCTTTCATGAGGGCTGTTATTCAGCGGGTTTCAAACGCCCATCTGACGATCAACGGGGAATTAAAACACACCATGGGTCCCGGGCTTGTCATCCTGATCGGGATTGAAGAATCCGATGAAGAACCTGACATCCAATGGTTAAGCGGGAAGATCAGCAGGTTGCGCATCTTTGATGATTCCGGGGGGGTGATGAATATTTCAATATCCGACCTGGGTGGTGATGTGATGATCATCAGCCAGTTTACCCTGCACGCCAGTACAAGGAAAGGGAACCGGCCCTCCTATATTAAAGCAGCAGGCCCTGAAAAAGCAATCACACTTTATCATAAATTTATCCTTCAGATGGAGATTGATTTGGGGAAAAAAGTACTAACAGGAGAATTCGGGGCCCATATGCAGGTGAATCTAACCAACGACGGACCGGTAACCATTCTGATGGACACAAAAGACAGAAAGTAATGAGTTTAAAGGAGGCACAGGCAAAGGTCGATATGTGGATCCGGCAATACGGGGTCAGGTACTTTAACGAACTTACCAACATGGCTATTCTCACCGAGGAGGTTGGTGAGGTTGCCCGTATCATCGCCCGGGAATATGGAGAACAATCGACCGGATCGGCTACAGTGGGGAAGGCAGCCCTGGCCGATGAACTGGCCGATGTCATTTTCGTGCTGATCTGCATAGCCAACCAGACCGGTATTGACCTGGAGGATGCATTTCTAAAGAATCTCCATAAAAAAAGTACCAGGGATTTTGACCGTCACCAACAAAATGATAAATTGAGGTAGCGAATACACCCCCTATGAAGATCTTTACAGATTTTAATATGACTGTCCAACCGGATGAAGTCAGATTTCTACTTGATAAGATCAGGTCGAACCTACCCACAACCGGGGAGAAGGAGCTGCTTAAAAAACTCTTCAGCCTCATTGATCTCACAACCCTGAGTGAAAGAGATAACATTTTGAATATCTCACAGTTGTGTGATAAAGTGAATAGACTCACCGATGTTTTCCCCTCCATGCCGTCTGTGGCGGCAATCTGTATATACCCCGAATTGGTACATGTGGTAAAAGAACACCTGATCAATCCGCTGATCAACATTGCATCGGTGGGAGGTGGTTTCCCGGCCGCTCAGACCTTCACCAACATCAAGGTGATGGAGATAGAGCAAGCCCTGGGACAGGGCGCCGATGAAATTGACATCGTTCTGCCGGTTGGTAAATTTCTCATGGAGGATTATGAATATATTGAATATGAAATTCAGGCCATCAAGGAACGAATCCGTGATGTTCCTCTTAAAGTCATTCTGGAGACGGGTAGCCTGCAGGATTACGCCCTGATCCGAAAGGCTTCATTTCTTGCCATCGGTGCCGGTGCCGACTTCATTAAAACCTCAACCGGTAAAATCCCTGCAGGTGCAACACCCGAGGCCATGGTGGTCATGTGTCAGGTGATCCGTGAATATTACAACAAAACGGGAAAAAAAATCGGGATCAAACCGGCGGGTGGAATCTCAGATGCAGAAAATGCCATTCTCTATTATGCCATCGTGAAGGAGATCCTGGGTGCAGACTGGTTGAATTCTGAGAGGTTCAGAATCGGGGCCAGCAGACTTGCAAACAACTTATTAGCCCTGATCTTTGACAAAGAGCCCGATTTTATTTACTTTTAGAGATACAACTTAGGACAAAATTACCTATATTTGTTTCTACACTGACGTTCTTTCGATACGATCATATAAGCGGTTCGATAGCATTCCATTCTCATAGAGACGGGTTGAATTCCATGGCTTTTTTTCTTCAATATCGGACCGCTTTTTTTTATTTCCCCTAATTAACAAGTCTGTAGTGCAGATAATCCAGCATCAGCGGGATATCTTTCTCATTGATACCGTTCTTAATAAGCAATGACCGGTCCTCCTCCATGGTTCTCAGGAAATCCTCCATCTCAAATTGCAGGTCCCTCAGGGACTGAATGTAAAGCTCTATGGCTTCCCTTTTTTTCCCAAGAGCCCACAATACATGTCCATAGTTGATATAATCGTAATATCCGGGCTTAAGCTCAAATACCTTCTGAAAGAACTTCTCCGATTTTTTTAACTCACCTATGGCAAAGTAGCACCAGGCAATGGGTCTCAGGATATGCTGGTCGCCCGGATTCAGATACTCTATTTTGAAATAATGTTTCAGGGCAGTCTGGTAATCTCTCAGCTTCAAATGACAATACCCGGTCAGGGATTTAATGGTGATATCGTCAGGCTGAAGCGCAGCTGCCTGTTCATAAACCTCCAGAGCTGATTTGTAGTCATTCTCCTTCCTGTAGCAGATTCCAAGGTTTTTAAGGGTCCAGAGGTTTTGCTCCCCGAGGAACGATATCCTGGAATAGTATTCAATGGCCTTTTTGAAATTCCCCTCCTTTTGATAGCAGTACCCTGCCTTTTCAAGTAACTCCCTGTCGTTGGGTCCTGATTTTAACATCATTTTGAATATGTCGAGGGCCTCTTCAAAGTGCTCCTTCTCAAAAAGGTACTCCGCAATATTCCTGGTGATAGAGTTGTCTTCTGTAATCTCAGTGTAGAAATAGGAGCGGTAGAGATCCAGTTTGCCATCAAAGACATCCTCAAACTCATTCTTGAAAGGGGATATCTTAAAAAAGCGGTACAGGTCCTGGATATACTGAATATAAACTGTTTTCCTTGTAAAATCTCCGGTCGTAAGCAGTTCATCCGCCAACAACTCCTGCATGCCCTCCATCTCCATTAAAAATGCGCTCGACAACATCCTCTTCTGTTCCTGTGGAAGGTATTTCAGGTTAAGGATAAAACTGTATTTGTCGCTGTTACACAGGAAGGGCGTCTTCTTCAACCCGTCCACAAAAATATCCGGATCAAATTCATCGTTTCGGGCCGCATAGATTTCGGACAAATCGGGGTTCTCCTTGTGGAAAGGGATCAGCCAGTTGGTAAGTTCGTTGAAAAAAGGGAATTGCTTCAGATGTGCAAAGGTGGTCATATAGACATCCGAACCCTCCATCTGCAACTTCATAAACTCATCGACCTTCCTGTAAAGATCATCCGATTCGCTGAACATGGACTCCCAATCGGGGTTTCTCCCTCCATCCATCTCATCGCTGATGTCATCCATTTTCAACTTATCCTCAAGTTTAGGCCTCAGTTTGGCCATTTCAGGCATCAGATCCTCCTGCAATTTCCTGCCGATTTCCAGCGTATCGCGGGTACGGATCAACTGCAAGGCAATCTTCTCAAGACTCTGTTCAAGATTCAGGTCCTCCTTCAGCAACTTCAGCCTGTGCAAAATATTGGGATAGAATTCAATTCGATCGTCATACCTGTAGAGCATAATCACCAGAGCAACAACGGCCCTGGCCGCCACCTCCTGTTCATGCTCCTCCGCAAAATCAATGAGCCGGTGTATCTTCTGCTCATCCCAGTACCTCAAACCGGACAACAGAATTCCGCTTATAAAAAGCGCCTTTTCATACCAAAGAAATTCCCTGCAGGAAAGTATTGCAGCAGCGAGGCTGTTTTCAGCCTCATTATAACGGTTACTCAGCCAGAGATGCCTGAATATATCCATCGAAAGCTCCTTCCTGCGGGCTTCGTCTGCCCCTGGTGAAACACGGTTTTCATCAATGATTTCATCCAGTTCCCTTTTAAAGGAGAGGTCGTCCATGGTCTCGATCACCTTCTTTCCGGTAAGCTCCAGTTTCCTCTCCAGCTCCAGTTTCAGGATATAGGTGTGCCAGCCTGAGTACTTTTCCATAAGGAGATCCCTGACCCTGTCGGCCAGCTCTGTTATTGAGGAGAGCAGCTTGTGATAAACCTTATCCCTTTCAGGATCCTGTACCCCCTCAAGCATATAATTCAGCATCTGCTCATAGGTGTGTGCAAGGTACTCCTGCTGTATAAAGAAATCACTGAAACCCGATTCGCTGACCAGGCTATTGAGCACATCCAGCGCATCTTTGACCCGGCGCGCAGAGACCAGGTTACACAATCGCCTGTATTTTGTATTTATCTGGTGGACATTGATCATTCACATCGTTTCAGGAACCTGTCCAATAATCAAGCCATCTGAACGAAGCGGACATAATGGCAGAAAGATCAGTACGTCAGCACATGATATCCGCTTTTCAGGTAGTTGGTCAGCGGCACTCCCATCCCCTTCACATCAATTCCCAGGTCCCTCAGTTCCTGTGTGACTCCCAGCTGATCGGAACAGGAAATGCATGCCTCCAGGATCACCCCGTCGCCTATCATCGCCCTTACCTTTTCCTGGAGCGCCTCATCCTCAGCCAAAAGTTTTGAGGAGGAACCCCATACAATGAGGACCACCTCATCGAACCACCCATTCTTCTTTGCAGCATGAGTGTACATCAGACACGACTTCTCTGCCACATCCCTGTCGCCTGAAACCCAAAGGACCGCCAGTTTTTCGGACTTCTCAGTCATATCCTGTGCATAAACAACAGCCGGTAGAAAAGAAATGATTATACAAGATAGAATAATCCCCCTCAAGATTTTCATAAGCTGCGGCAATTTGATATAAGAACAAATGGAGGCTAAAACTTCCCGTTTTTACGTACCAGAGGGAAAACCACGAAGGTATATACCCAGCAGCCTGCGCAGAAATTCAGTCCGCACTCAAGGAAAGCGAAACAAACCAGGGTCGCCCCGGTGATCGTGGCCATCAAAGGCAATCCAAGGATGGAGGCACCCAGGGTAAGAGAAGTAAGTAAGAACCCCACCCTTGCAGCAAACATTTTGGGAGCCTTATCAATCCAGATCGGCCCGGTTCCGATGCCCTTTACAAAAAGATGAGCCAGGTAACTGACAGGACTGTATTTCAACCTGGTAAACGCCCGGATGTAGAAATCAACCACCATAATGCCCGGAAATACAGGATTTCTGGTCATAAAAAACAATCCCATAAGGGTCAGCATACCAAAAGCTGTAGTCCGTACACGGTTCTCATCCACCCTTTCGGTAGATACCGGGCAAACCAATTGATTCAATCGTGCCATATAAGATTCTCCTGATTGCAGTGCAAAAGTATACAGGTCGCCCGAGGAAACACCACTGAAGATCTTTTTTAGGATTATTTTAACATTATCTGTCCAATTCCCGTAGCTTTGTTTCCTGCTGAATATCATGACAAACTCATTGGATTACACGGTCCTGGATATTGAAAAAAAGATGATTCAAGCCGACCCGGCAGATCTCCTCACCTATATGTCCGGCCATGGGGAAGCCATGGATCAACATACACTTCAGGTTATCAAAAACCTGATTAGTACGTGTAGTGAAATGATAGAGCCAAAAGGAGTATTTGTGGTCAGGGAGGTCATTCCATCACAGGATATGGAGGAGATTTCCATTCCGGAAACCCGGTTCCATACAGGCAAAACCATCGTGAAAATGGTAAACGGGGCCTCACAGATTATCTTCTTTTTGGCCACAATCGGACCCGGACCGGAACGGTTGTCAAGGTCCCTGATCGCAAGCGGACAATACCTGGAAGGATATATTGCAGACCTGATCGGATCCAAGCTTACCGAAGCAACAGCCCAGTATGTACACGATTTTATTAAAGAGAGCTGTTCCAGGGCAGGACTTAAGATCACCAACCGTTACAGTCCGGGTTACTGCGGGTGGAAAGTGGATGAGCAGCAAAAACTATTTGGCCTGTTTCCAGAAGGGAGTTGTGGAATCACTCTGTCGGAATCATGCCTGATGTCTCCCATCAAATCGATCAGTGCAATGGTGGGTGCCGGAAAGAAGGTGACCTATAGGGATTATACCTGTGAGATCTGCTCCATGAAAAATTGCACCTTTCGCAGGACCAGGGACTCGCACCCCTTACTCAACGGATAAAGGCTGTTTCCCGAAATTAAATTTCCCGGACGAAAACCTTGCTTCTTTCATGGCCCATTCAAATTCCTTCACAAGGTCGGGATACACTTCTGCCACGTTGTGCTGTTCAAAGGGATCCTTTTCCAGGTTGTAAAGTTCCAGTGCTCCTTCAGGATCATTGCCCACTTCAAGCCTCACTGCCTTCCATCCATCCATGAACATGGCCTGCTTACCGCCCTGTTCATGAAATTCCCAATAAAGTGATTTGTGCTTAAATTGCTCCCCTCCGATGAGTGTGGGGAGAAAGGAAATCCCGTCGGTATAAGGGGGTTCAAATCCTGCTATTCCGGCCACAGTGGGAACCACGTCCCAGAATGCAGAGATGTGATCTGAGGTCTGGCCTCCCTTTATTTTTCCGGGCCAGCTTACGATCATCGGCACCCTCACCCCACCTTCATACAGATCCCTTTTCACTCCCCTCAATCCACCGCTGCTGTTGAAAAAACCGGGATCGGCTCCACCCTCCTCATGGGGACCATTATCACTGGAAAAGATCATCACAGTATTTTCAGCGATCCCAAGTTCCTCCAGAGTGGCCATGATCTCTCCCACATAGGTATCGATCCGTTGAACCATTGATGCAAAAGTGGCATGGGGATACTGCTGACTGCAATACCTGGCAATCACCATCCCGGAACCATAATCTGCTCCCGGACCCCCCAGGTAAGGCACTTCCGGAAATTTCCCCAGGTAACTCCTGAAAACTTCATCATCCGGAACGATCAGTTCTGCATGAGGAATCACGATGGGTAAATATGCAAAAAAGGCAGTATCCTTATGCTGCCTGATAAACTGGAGTGCCTTTTCCTGGATAAGATCTGGAGCATAAGTTGTGGTTTTGTTCCAGTTATTTCCCTCCAGGAATACCTTTTTATCATTTTCCCAGAGGTAATCAGGATAATACCGGTGGGCGAAGCGCTGACAATTGTATCCATAAAAACTGTCAAATCCCTGGTTCAGGGGATCACCCTCTGATCCGGGAAACCCGAGACCCCATTTGCCGAAGGCCCCGGTCACGTATCCGGCTCCCCGAAGCATCTCGGCCAGGGTCAGGGCTGAATCGGCCAGGGGGAATTGTCCCTCGGGGATTACCTCCTGGTTTCCCCGGATGGGTGTATGACCGGTATGCAGCCCGGTCATTAAAACACAACGGGAGGGGGCACAGACTGTACTTCCCGAATAGTGCCTGGTGAACCGGATCCCCTCCAGGGCAAGTTTATCCAGGTTGGGAGTTGAAAATTTATCCTGACCGTAACAACCCAGATCTCCGTATCCCAGATCATCAGCTAGGATATAAATAATATTCGGAGGAGCCGGTTTCTCTGTTCCGTAAGGTTGTCTCGCCCCACAACCTGTAAGGGTCACCAGAATAACCAGAATCGTTATGATATCATCTCTTCTGAACATAACTTGTGATTTTAGAAAAGACCAAGTTAGCACATAGCACAAAATCTCTCTCTGTTTGTTATGATTTATTAGTTCAAATTAAAGATGATGAATGTTGAGGTTGAAAAAACGGTTTTTGTGGTTACCATGGTCAGGCACCTGACCGAATCCACTTACGTATTGAGATTTTCAAGAAACGAAATGCAATTTATCCCCGGTCAACACCTGGTCCTGGGACTTCCGGGAGCAAAGGAGTTCAGGGAATACTCCATCTATAGCGGGATTCATGACGACTTCCTGGAGGTCCTTATTAAGGAGGTCGATGACGGGTTGGTGAGCAGACAGCTCAAAAATGTTAACCAGGGTGAAGAAATTCAGGTAAGGGGTCCTCGTGGTTTTTTTCTGAACCGCGCAGCTCAACCCATGCCGGGAAAACTACTTTTTATTTCCAGCGGAACAGGTCTGGCTCCCTTTCATAGTTTTGTAAAATCATACCCCGGTACCCACTGCTCCATCGTTCACGGAGTAAGAAATATTACTGAGGCATACGATCTGGACGATTATAAAAGGGATCAAATCACGATATGCACCTCACGGGGTGAGAAGGGGGATTATCCCGGGAGAGTGACTGATTTCCTTCTTCAAACCGACCTGGATTCCCAATCGAGGGTATTTCTTTGTGGAAACAGCAATATGATCTATGATGCCATGGATATTCTTCGAACTAAGGGAGTACCCCAAAAGCAGATATTTACCGAGGTCTATTTCTAGATTGATTAGATTTGCAGTCATGAAAAAAGTCTCCTTTAAAACACTGGGTTGTCGTTTGAACCAGTATGAAACCGATGCGCTGGTCACCCGGTTTTACCAGGCCGGTTACCAGGTAGTCGATTTTTCCAAACCGGCCGATATCACAGTGATCAATACCTGTACTGTAACAAACCAGAGTGACCAGAAATCAAGGAATACGATCAGCCAGGCAGCCAGAATAAACCAGAACGGAATCGTGGTGGTCACCGGTTGTATGGCCAACCACCACAAAGAGCAACTTGAATCCAACAGTCATGTCACCTATGTGGTTGACAATGAAAGGAAAAGTCAGATTGTCAACCTGGTTGATGCCCACTTCAAAGGGGAAATTGTTCATCCCGATTCATTTTCACGTGACGTATTTGGATTCGAGACGGTGGATCAAAGCCTCCATACCCGCACTGCCATCAAGGTACAGGATGGATGTGATAATTTCTGCACTTACTGCATTGTCCCCTCAGTCAGGGGAAGGGCTTTGAGTCGTCCCATCGGCCCGATCCTGGAGAATGTCCGACGGGTGATTGACAACGGGTTTAAAGAGATTGTCATTACCGGAGTAAATATCGGGCGCTATGATCATGACGGACTCAACATAGAAGGGGCGATAGAGCAAATTCTTGAACTCCCGGGCGACTTCAGGGTGCGAATCTCCTCTCTTGAACCGGATGGTTTCGGACCTGATTTCCACCGCCTGTTCAAACATCCCAAAATGACACCGCACATGCACCTTTGCGTCCAAAGCGGATCGGACCCTATTCTTCTGAAAATGAGGCGTATGTATACGGTTAAATCGTTCATGAATATCATAGAAAAATTCCGTAACAAGATGCCCGATTTTAATTTTACAACCGATATGATTGTGGGCTTCCCGGGTGAAACGGAGGAGGACTTTAAAAAAACACTTGAACTGGTCAGAGAGGCTAAATTCAGTCATGTTCATACATTCCGCTATTCCAGGCGGAAGACAACAAGGGCCGACCGGATGGAGGATCAGCTGGCCGAGCGGATTAAAAATGAAAGAAGTGAGATGGTTAGAATCCTGGCCCTTGAAAACCGCAAGGCCTACATGAAATCGATGGTAGGGAAACAACAACGCGTACTTGTGGAAAGGGTCGATGTTAAGGGGTTGGCACGCGGCTATGGAGAGCACTACCTTCCGGTTCACTTCCAGACGAAAAACAGGACCAGGAATCGCTTTGAGGAGATCATTCTCACCCAGGTTCTGCCAGGAGAAACGCCTATTATTTCCGGTTCACTGATGCAGTAACTTCCATGAATTGCGGCTTCATCTCCAGCTCAACTGCGAATGCCGATGCATACCTTCTCTCCAGGTCACTTAATTCAACCTCCCTGTCTGCCGTATAGTAAAAAGTTGCCCTTTGCCCGTCGCCCCGGAATTCCACATCGGTCACGGTCAGCTCCAGTCCCAGTTCAAAAGCGATCTTCCTGGCTTCAAGCAAAACACCATGTTCTCTTTTTTTAACATTCAGCCACCTCTCCAGGTCCGCCACTGTAGCCTTCCGGGATACCCTGTTCAATCCTGATTTTGCAATTTCGCTCTGTTCAAACTGCTTCCGGGCTTTCTCACCTGAGAGGGAAACTGTACCCAGGTCGTACCCCTCATTACATTCCACAATAACTCGATCATCTTTTGAAACCGCCAATCCGCCCAAACTTCTAAAAAAAGCTTTCCGGCCATTTTTAAACCTGACTTCCACTACCTCCTCCTCCAGGGAAAGTTGATACAGACTTTTCATCCAGTCAGTCGAGGAAACAATCCCTTGACTGGCAGGTATTTGTACAAGATAAATGCCCTCCCCCGCTGAAAACCGGTCTTCCTTCCCGCAGCTGCAATCTCCTCCACAACAACCCATGCTTATTTTTATTTAGATCAATTCTAATTATAGTACAAAAGAAGTTAAAAAAAGGGAAAATTCAAAACATAAGGTTGGTTAAACCACTCAGCGTACAGCAGTAACGGTCCTGATAGTGTCCGAAATCGTACGAATGGTGTACGAAACGGGGCACAATAATACCTTTCTGTAAAAGTCTATATATCTGTTTTAATGTTACTTACGTATAATGGTAAGGCTTTTGGGAAGAGTGTGTATAAATACACCATTTCCACATGCTCCGACACTTCTTTACAATTGCCATCAGGAACACCCTGAAGCACCTGAACTACTCCCTTTTAAACATTGCGGGATTAGCCATTGGAATTGCAAGTTTTCTTTTCATCCTGATCTATGTTGCTGATGAGCTGAAATATGACCGGTTCCATGAAGGGTATAAACAAATCTACCGCATGAACCGCCTCTACAATTCAAATGACATCAACGAAGATGCGGCCACCTGCTCCTTTCCCTTTGGTCCTGCCCTGGCAGAGGAGTATCCCGACATGGTGAAATCGATGGTTCGTTTCTTTGATTTCCAGGTTTCTGAATTCCTGTTTGAGAACCGCGAGGACAGTCTCAATGTAATCAAATACAATGAGGAGTGGTTTTTCCTGGCCGATTCAAATGTATTTGAAATGTTTACTTTCCCGCTCATTGAGGGGGATCCGAAGAGTGCCCTGGTAAGACCCAATACCGTGGTTCTTTCAGAAACCACCGCCCGAAAGTATTTCGGGGATAAACCGGCCATGGGAAAGACACTATACGTGGAGGAGGGGCCGGTCATAGAGGTTACCGGAGTGATGAAGGATCTTCCTTCTCAAAGCCATTTCACCATTGATATACTGGGATCCATGTCAACCTTTCGTGAATTAAATGGCGGTCGTATGCCTCAAACCTGGATTTGGAATCCCTGCTGGACCTACATCACCCTGCACGATCACATCACACCCGAACAGCTCGAAGCACGCATGCCTGATTTTTACCTGGCCCACTACCCTGACTTTCAAAACCAGGATATCACCCTCTATCTCCAGTCAATTGCAGATATTCACCTGAATTCGCACCATGAATATGAGATGCATCCCAACGGGAAACTCTCCTATGTGAAAATAATCGGTGGGATTGGTCTGATTGTCCTGATCCTCGCCTGCATCAACTTTATGAATCTTGCCACAGCGAGCTCTTCAGGAAGAGGAAGAGAAATTGGGATGAAGAAGGTAATAGGTGCACGAAAACGATCCCTGGTGATTCAGTTCCTGAGTGAGGCGATTATGCTTACTTTCATTGCCCTCCTGCTGGCAGCAATCATGGTTGAGATCCTGCTTCCTCTGTTTAACAATTTTACCGGAAAAATGATCGATCCCGGCATCGTGATCAAGCCGGTAAGTATCCTCATCGGACTCGGTTTATTGCTCTTTGTGGGATTTTTATCCGGATCCTACCCGGCTTTTTTCCTCTCCTCGCAAAATACAAGTCACCTGAAGGATACCCTGTCGGTTGGCGGCGGGAGAGGAGTCGCCAGAAAAGCCCTGGTGGTGTTACAGTTCCTGATCTCCATTGCCCTGATCATTGGTACCATCAGTGCATACGCCCAGCTTAACTATCTGAAGAAGGCTGACCTCGGATTTAACAGGGATCATGTGATTCTGCTTCCCACGAAATTTAACCTTGCCATGCACTTCGATGCGTTTGCCGAAGAGCTAAAGAAACATCCTGATATCATCCATGTGACGGGTATGGAGGACATTATCGGAGCCAACCACAACACCCGCAGCTTTGTGATCGAAGGTATGTTCGATGACCAGCCCTTCTGGTACCCCGCCTTCCTTGTCAGGTATGAGTTCATCGAAACATTTGGGATTGAAGTGATAGAAGGACGAGGATTTTCAAGGGATTTCCCATCCGATACTTCCGATGCGATCATGATCAATGAAAGCATGGTAAAGCACCTGGGTTGGACAAACCAGGAGGCCATTGGCAAGGCAATCCGCTCTGATGGTAATGAGCGGGTCATAGGAGTGTTCAATGATTTCAATGCGCTGTCGCTGCATAAACCAATTGATAACTTCGTACTTGATATGCTTCAGAATCCACGGGGTGCAGCAGCCCTCACCCGGTACATGGCGATCAGGGTAAATACAGACCACTACACCTCCGTATTAAAATATATCCGGGAGAAATGGGAGTACTTTGCCCCGACGCGCCCCTTTGAATACTCATTTTTGGATGAAGATCTAAACGCACTCTACAAAGATGAGAGCAAATTCAGCAAACTCTCCATCCTGCTCACCATCCTTGCAATTGTGATTGCCTGCCTGGGTATAGTCGGACTTACCTCCTTTATGGTGGAACGCAAAACCAAGGAGATCATTGTCAGGCGGGTACACGGCGCCACAGTAAAAGATGTAAACTCCCTTCTTTCAAAGGAGTTCCTTTGGTTAATCCTGATAGCAATCCTTGTGAGCTGGCCCCTGGCATGGTTAGGGATCAGCCGGTGGCTGAACAGCTTCAGCAAGCATATTAATGTGCAATGGTTTGTATTTGTGATATCGGCTTTGGTAGCCCTGCTGATCACACTGTTGGTCACCTCGATACAGGCGTACAGGGCTTCATTATTGAATCCTGCCGACACTCTCAAATATGAATAGAATCGATTTTTTTTTCGGATCCGCATCACATTTATTTCATAACTTCGTTAATGTTAGTATAACCATTAACTATGATTATGAACAAGCCTGGACGTACATCCCTCGTGAATCTGATGCTTTTTTTAATTGTCATCAGTATAGCACCATCCCTGACAGCTCAATCCGAAGTAATCCTGACTGTTCTTGACTCTGCCTCTTTTAATACTCAACTTGAATATTTGCATAATCGAACCAGGGTCTACGACGGATTCAGGGCCATCCGGGAGGATGTTTTTCAGAAAGTTAAAAAAAATGCCCTGGACTCCCTCAATAAAGAGAAATTGGAGGTTGCCCGGCTGAACAGTGAACTAAGTGAAAGGGAGTTTCAAATTGAGTCACTCAACACAAATCTCTCCAGGGCCAAGACCGAAAGGGACCAGGCCATTCGGACAAAAGACAGTTTTATCTTCCTTGGCATGGAGGTTCAGAAAGGTGCTTACAATACCGTGATGTGGGTTATCGTGTTGGGGCTTCTTACAGGCGGTGTTTTTATATTCCTCCTTTTTAAACGTAGTTATGTGGTGACCACCCATACAAAAAATGATTTAAAGAGCATCCAGGAGGAGTTCGAAGAGTACCGGAAAAGCTCACGGGAGAAGTTTGAAAAACTTGTCATCTCCCACCACAATGACATCATGAAGATGAAAAAATCATGACCCCTCCAAAAAAAGCCATCGGGTTTATTGGCCTGGGGGTGATGGGAAAACCAATGTCACTTAACCTGATGAATGCAGGTTATTCACTTACAGTGTATGATATCCGCAATGCGCCTTTGGAGGAGGTTGTAGGGATGGGTGCCCGTAAAGGCCAGAATCCTGCTCATGTCGCTGCCTGTAGTGAGGTGATTATTACCATGCTGCCCGACTCCCCGCAGGTAGAAGAGGCAATCCTGGGAAATAACGGTGTACTGGAAGGAGCTAAACCAGGAACACTGATCATTGACATGAGTTCCATTGCGCCAAAAACTGCCGTAAAGATATGCAGGGAAGCCTCCCTGAAAGGGGTAGAGATGATTGATGCTCCGGTGAGTGGAGGTGAACCGAAAGCCATTAACGGAACACTTTCGATTATGGTGGGAGGAAAAGAGGAGGTCTTTGATCTGGCAAAAGAGATTCTTCTGTGTATGGGAGCATCGGCCATTTGGATGGGAGAGATCGGTGCAGGGAACATCACCAAACTGGCCAACCAGATTATGGTGGCTATTCACCTGGCAGCCATGTCTGAAGCAATGGTATTTGCTGAAAAAGCCGGGGTGGATAGTGAAAAGGTGTTCCAGGCCATCCGCGGGGGCCTGGCCGGTAGCACAATCCTAGATGCCAAGATGCCCCTGATCCTCGAAAGAAATTTCAAACCCGGCGGCCCCATTCGAATGCACACCAAAGACCTTGTAAATGTCAGGGATACTGCCTTTGAAACGGATGCCCCCATTCCTCTCACCACACAGGTGATGGAGTTTATGAAGGCTTTGAAAGCTGACGGGAAAGGTGAGGATGACCATGGCGGTCTGATCCAGTATCACGAAAAACTGGCCGGAATCACCGTGAAAAGAAAAAATTAACCCAATACAAGTCCGTTACCAGTTAACCGTCTGTCAGCGATCCGCTATAGAGGGCTACTTCATTTCTTTTCTGGTTGGCACTCAGAATGTAATCACGGTTTCCAAAAGAAAACACCTGGGTCTGTGTGGGTCCAACACCTTCTTCTATAACCCTTTTATTTACAAATCCTTTGTCAAGATTATTTATAGTAAATATTTCAAGGCTCAATGAGTCCTTCCTGTTACCGGCAACCACAACAGGATCACCATTGAAAAATCCGCTGCTCAAACCGTGTCCAAATGAGAGCGGGGCACTGAATTTCAATTTCCATGCCCCCTTATCCCGTTTGTACATATTGAGAATATTGCCATGAAAGGGTTCAATGGTGATCAGCTCAGATTGACCGTCACCATCCAGATCGATAAAAGTCAATTCACTGACCTCTTTTTCGAAAAGGGGAATGAGCTTCATGGATCCACCTTGTGAAAGCTCAATGGAAAATACCCCTTCAACACCTGAAACACATAACTGTTCCACACCGTCAATCAGGTACCGCCCCATTCCGTGATTCCTGAAGAGCGACGAATCGATTAACTCGGATACCCAGCGGTCGGATGGATCTCCTAATAACCGGATGGCGTAAAGCTCTCCCGGCATCAACCAGTCGGCCGGATTCTCCTTGAATTTACTGACCGAGGCAGCAATTAATATGTTCCCCGGGGAATTGGGAAGAAACTCACAACGATGTGCGAAAGGCAGATCCATTGCCCTGGAACTCATCCACGAATCGCCGATCTTCCGATGTAAAAAGAGCGCTGCATCCTTCCCGATAAACGGAGGGAAAAGTCCCATGACCGATACCATGTACTGAGGCCAACCAGGCACAGGGATCAGGCTCATCATTCCTCCCGGGCACTGGTAAAGGTTTTCAACGGTTCCGGCAGTCATATCGTATAATTGAACCACAGGTTCCGTTTCAGATCCAGCTCCTACAAGGGTCCGGGAGCCGGTCATAAATGCATGGGCTGTGTAAACACTTTTAATCTCCAGAATGATTTGTTTCTGCAACATGGCTTTAAAGTATTTTATCAGGAAGAAGCCCGGGCAGTGATAAAATCCCCGATTTGGGCCGGCAATTCATCGAGGTTGTCATAAGCCAGCAGGGTAACCCCCTCACTGCCCGATATCATGGCAGAAAGGGTATATCCGGCCTCAGACCTAAACAGGGAGAGAACCGGTTTTCCAAGCTCGACGGCCCTGCCGATCTCGTAGCCTACGCCCAGGCTGGGTATGGTAACTTCGGCAACCACAAGATCGGATTCCCTGATCCAATCCATATCCCGGTCGTGAATCTGGCCATCGGTCAGAATCCTGTCTTTGGCCTCAATCTCCTGATCATCTCCAAGGTGTTCGGTAAGGACCTGCCCATGCTGTTTCATCATCTCTATGATCCTCTGATAATCTGAGGCAAGCTGCCTTCCTCCCCTGATGGATCCGCAAAAGTAAAATTTTAAACCTGTATGAACCATGTGTTTAAATTACCTATTTTAGCAACAAGAAGTTTTTCCGCCACATAAAAAATCGTACTACTCATGAAAAAAGATTTTCAATGCAATGCCCAGACCAGTGCTGTATACGGGGTTGGCCTGATTGGTGCCGCTGTTTATTTCATTTCAAACGCCGTAGGCTTCTGGATGGGTGTACTTGGCTTTCTGAAGGCAATCGTATGGCCTGCCATCCTTGTTTTTGAAGCCCTCAAATCCCTGGGCGCATAAACGTTCTTGCTAAATCTCCATATCGCTCAGGTGCAGATCAAGGGCTTTCACTGAAATCTGGATCTCCCTTATCGAAATTCCCAGGGAGATAATCAACAGGACCAGGGCAATTCCGAAAATGATTTCACCAGCAAGTTGCTGATCAATATAGACCAGGAACATACAGAGAACGCACAGCAGCAGGCTTCCGATACCCAGCATCTGCATGGAACGCGTAAGCACCAGTCTTTTTCTCAGGTTCTGGATCTGTCCGACGATGAGACTATCCCGATTCTCCTTGTACCTGGCATGCAGCCCCCTTACCAGGTTGGCATAAGCCAAAAAGCGATTGGTATAGGCAAGTAACAAAAGGGATATCGCTGAAAACAGAAGGGCCGGGGTCGTTAAATTAAGCTGTTCCATAAACCTATCCCCTGACACTTGCTTCAGGAAGTCTCTTTTGTACATCTTTCAATTGCTCAATGCTCTCAATTCCCAGGGTAAAAGCATCGATGAAACCGGATCCCGTATGAAACTGCAAACACTCGTCCTTCCGGTCAACCAGCTGACCTGCCCCATATACCTTCATCTGGATAATCGCCTTACCGTTCTGCTTCATCCGGGTAAGCACCTTCTGCACCGTGGCCACATCAGCATCCATTACCGCCCCTCCCGGATTAAACCGGGCAAGGTCAACATCAACCCATGGCTCATCAGCAGCAGTCTCCAGTGCCTGAAGCGAATGACATGAAATTCCGTGTGCCCTTATTAAACCGGCCTTCTTGGCTTCCTCTAAAGCATCCATCGCTCCCTTCATATTCCTGTTCCAGGCACCATCGGTCACCGCATGTAAAAGCACAACATCCATGTAATCGGTACCAAGCTCCATACGAAAGCGATCCAGATCCTTCTTAACCGCCTCATAAGAGGATGAATTTGTCTTGGTTAAAATTACCACATCCTCCCGTTTGGTTTTTTTCAAAGCCTCCTTAAGATGGGGATGTGATCCGTACTGATCGGCACTCTCCCAGAAATTAATGCCTTCATCAAATGCAGCCCTCAGCATATCCGAAACGCCTTTGATTCCCAACTGCCTGGTCTGGTTGGAGCTTCCACCAAAACCACTGGTTCCGGTCCCCATAGCCATCCTTGACATTTCAATACCGGTGTTGCCCAGTTTTACACGGTCATACGGGTAAAGTTTTTTCTCACCTGCAAGAAGTTCGTATGGAAATGCCGAAAGAAAAGCCGATCCGGCCAGGGATACTTTCAAAAATTGTCTTCTTTTCATAACCGATTATTTATAGGAGTAATTTAATAATGTTTAATGAGCATTGCAAAAGTCACAGTATAACTATCTTGTGAAATATTCTTAAACAATGATCCAACAGGGAAAAACAACCACCTTAAAAATAATCAAACGCTCCTCTTTCGGGCTCTACCTTGGAGACGAATCGGGTGAAGAGGTGCTCCTTCCAAACAAGTTCTGTACGGATGTAATGAAACCCGGAGGTGAAATTGAGGTATTCATTCACCGGGACTCCGAAGGAAGAAAGGTGGCAACAACCACCATCCCGAAAATTGCTCTTCATGAATTTGCCCAGTTAAAGGTTTCTGAAGTATCAGGTGTCGGGGCTTTCCTGGACTGGGGACTTGACAAGGACCTTTTGGTCCCTTTCCGCGAGCAGAAACAAAAAATGGAAGCCGGCCGGTGGTACATTGTATATATGGATCTGGATCAGAAAACAGATCGTTTATATGCCAGTAACCGAATTGAAAGATTTCTTCAGAATGATCTGATCAGCGTAAAAGAGGGAGAAGAGGTCTCATTGTTGATCTGGCAAAAAACAGATCTTGGTTACACCGTGATTATCAACAACATACACAAGGGTCTTATTTTTGACAATGAAATTTTTACAAGTCTTAGAATCGGGGATAAGGTTCCCGGATTTATTAAGAAAATCAGAGAGGACGGAAAAATTGATGTGGCCATCCAGGCAGCCGGGTACCGGAAAACAAACGATGCAAACACCGAATTGATTGTCAAAAGATTAACAGAAAACCAAGGTTTTCTCTCCCTTACAGATCAAAGTTCACCGGAGGAGATTTATTCCGGTTTGGGAATAAGTAAAAAGGCCTTTAAAAAATCGATCGGATCACTTTACAAGCAGAAAGTCATCACCCTGGAAAGCGATGGCATCAGGCTGCTGATGATTCCTAGAAAGTCGCTGAGTTGAAAAGTTTGAGAAAATTCATAAGGGTAATAGCGTTTTTTCTGATCTCAACAATCGGCCTTGTAGTCCTGCTCTTTTTTTTAATTAACCTGCCTTTCACCGGCCGCTTTGTTTCCAAACAGGTGAACGGCTTATTTAACAGGCTGGAACTTCCCCTGAATATTCAAGCCGTCAGTACCATTCTCCCAAATAAAGTCAAAGTTGAAGGAATCACAATTTCAGGTCCGGAGGGCGATACAATCATCTGCGCCATGGATTTGGAGGCCCGCATTACACTTTATGCCCTTTTAAAGCATAAAGTAAAATTGAAGGAGGTATACCTGGGTGGGATCCTCGTTAACCTGAAAAATGACTCGGCCAACACTGGCCTGAACATTGGCAGGGCGTTTTCCAAAAATAACAAACCAGAGGAAGAAATGCCCAAAGAAAAAAAGGGTTTCTGGGAGATCGACATCCAAAGGGGAGAGTTGCAGAATATCAGTTTTTCTATGTCGGACCCATCCATCGGAATCCATATTTCCGAGGAGATTGACGATCTTAAACTGACCGGGTTTCATTTATCATTGGAAAACAGGTCCCTTGATTTTAAAGGGATTGATCTGAAATCCGGGCATGGTGGATTAAATATTTCTCCACGTTTAATCCCTCCCGGGGAAAACAGTGGTACTCCATGGACATACGGGTTTAAGAAAGTTCAATTGACCGATCTGGATTTTACATTTAATCAAGAGGTTGACAGTTTTTTCCTGAATCTGACCCTCCCGGAAGGGCTGGTCCGGGCCAGGAAAACGGATTTTGCCAACAAAGAAATTGATGTGGATATCATTAAGCTTACCGGGGCAGCTGCCACCATCCTCTCCGGCCCCACTGCTGAATCATCTGAAGAATTTGGAAAGCCACCACCCTCAGCCTTCCCCTGGGATATTATCATTGATGAAACAGAATTGCAAAATATAAAGCTATCAAGGGGCCTGTATTCCGACGCTGAAACTACTGATACGGCCGCCCGTAGCCACATTACCCTGCAGGACCTTCATCTGATGGATGCCCGGCTAAATCAAAAGCGTGCAGGGGTCGTTGTAAAAAAACTGGGATTCGGACTTGACAATGGATTTACCCTCAAGCAAATGAAAGGAGAGTTTGCTTCAGATCAGGAATCGACCCGTTTCGATTTTTCCCTCGAAACGGAAAACAGTCAGTCAAAGTTTAAGGGTGATGCCGCGGGAAGCATTTTTGAGATGCTTGAAAATCCGGATAGCATACGGAATGCTCATATATCATTTAAAAAAACCCGACTATCCCTGAAGGATATCTTCTTCTTCATGAATGATCTGAAGGAGATCCCCACCCTTACAACCCTTTCAAAAGCTCCTGTTGCCATTGACGGCGTTTTTGGACTGGACCAGTCAAAGATCAGTTTTTCAGGTTTTCAACTTTCCCAAAAGGATCATTTCAGCCTGAGTCTGGATGGATACGCAAATTATCCTCTTCAGCCAGATAAGGCCGGTGCTGATCTGAATCTGGAATTCTCAGTTTCCGACAGCATTTGGCTGAAAGGATTAACCGGAGATCTTACGACAGAAAATAATTATTCAGCTCTTGCTCCGTTTACGGTGAAAGGAAATATATCCGATTCATCGGGATATTCGGGTATCAGGCTTCTTGTGAAGAGCAATTTGGGCGATGTGGGTCTTTCCGGGATCATCGATGTTAAAAATGAAACCTTTGATTTGAATACCACATTCAACAACCTGATGCCCGGGATCTTATTAAACGTTACATCATTGGGAGCGCTAAGTGGATCAGGGACTTCTTCCGGAAGTGGGATTTAGCCTGGATTCACTATCGGCAAGAGTCTCCGTATTACTCGATTCACTGAGCCTTAATGACTACCGGTATATCAATACCAGCATCACAGGTAAACTGGCTGCTGGCTGTTATGAAATGAATCTCCTGGTGGATGACCCGGGTCTCAGAACGGAGCTATCCACCACAATAAACCGGAGTGACTCAACTTTGATGCTGAATGCGAATGGAACCATTTTTGCACAGCTTGAGAAACTTCATTTTACGGAAGACACTTTATCTGTGGAAACCACTTTTACTGCAGGTTTCAACAAAACACCGCATTCGCTTGAATCTGAAATCAGACTGCAAAATATTGAGCTTATAAACCCCATGGAGCAGGCAAATATTCGTCAGTTAAACGCCGTTTACACCAGCGATTCAAGTGAAAGCAAACTTCATGCGGAAGCCGATTTTTTCAGAGCTGATCTCCTTATCGGCCGATCCGTTGTAAGATTTGGCTCAATGATTGAGAATTATCGAAGCTACCTGTCGACTTTCGTAGATTCCACACATACAAGTGCCGGCACCCGGATCTCCCGGTTGCCACGAACCAATATGACCGGAACCATTTCTTATCATGATGCGCTTGGAATGGTTTTGCCGGATACCGGAATACACTTTGATAATCTGGACTTTTCTCTTATAAATAACGCCCTGGATCAAAGTCTGAATTATGCTGTTACAGGAAATAATCTGAAGTATAACCGTATTGAAATAGGAGAGTTGAAAGTGAGTGCCATTGATTCCGCCGGAGAAATGAATCTTCACCTGTTTGCCAGCAAGAACCGCTTTTTTGAAAATCCTGCAAATAATATATTGCTGAATGGGCATTATGACAACTGGCAAAGTTCCGCCGAACTCTCCGTTATTGATGATATGGGTAAGGTCTTCTATGATGTTGCGCTGGCATCCGATCTGGATAGCAACCTGTTTGTTTTAAATATTCCAAAACAACAAATTTTACTGAATAGTCACCTGTGGGAGGTGGAGAACCCAACCCTGCTGTATGTTAATCTCGAGGATCATAAAGTTTATCCCAGCTTAAAGATGCAAACGGGCAGCTCCGAAATCCAACTCTTCTCCAATGAGGTGGATGGCCGGCATCAATATGTTTGCCGGTTTGATCAGGTATTTTTAGAATCCATATTCCGGATAAGTCTGTTACCCGGGCATCCGGCCAGCAACCTGTCAGGTCTGCTTAGCTATGGTGTGAATGAGAATGCAGTCAAAAATCTGCATACGGATCTGCAATTCGACCATTTGACCTGGCATCAATTGGGTTTCGACATCATTTCTCTCAAAGGAGATTTCCAAACAGATACTGCCGGCAACCTTGCCATCGACATGCTGACAAGGCTTGACTCATCCACAATTTCACTTAATTACGTGAAAAACCCGGGTGAATCCAGAAGCCTTTCATCTGATTTCACCTCCATTCCTCTGGTTGTTTTTGAACCATTTGTCGCAAAACACCTGTCAGAATTAAGTGGAAATATTTCTGGCCATTTATATCTCTCCAGCTCAGAAGGGGGAGAAATGGACGGCTCTGTCAATTTCAAGGGTGCTTCCATGAGGATAAATACGCTGAATTCCACATACAGCCTGCCGGATGAAAGTCTAAGATTTTCAGGAAACAGATTGGTTTTTAATGAGTTTCATGTCCTGGACTCTCTTAAAAACACCCTGGATATTAATGGTTTTATCGATGTGGATCCTGATTGGAAGGTATCCGCAAACCTGGATATAGGATCTTCCGGAATTCAGGTGATGAACACCACCGGTAATCAAAGAGAACCATTTTACGGAAATATTTACCTGGATTCACGGCTATCCATAAGTGGTCCGGTTTCAAAGCCGGTCATCAACGGGAAATTACTGCTTGCCAGGGGTACCGAAATATTTTACCGTTACACAGAGAACCTCTCCCTTTCGGAAAGTGCAAAATATGTGAATTTTGTGAGTTCCTCGCCAGAGGATTCAATCCCTCCTAATTTTTCAGTTCGACAGACCAAAATTTTCGAATCATCCATTGAAACCATCCTTGAAATTGATCCTTCTACCCGGATTAATTTCAACCTGTCAAAATGGGCCTTTGATATCGATTTAGGGATCAGTGGAGGAGGCGCTTTAAACTTTCAGATGCTTAACAACAACCAGTATTCACTCTCCGGGATATATCAGATCAGTCAGGGAGAGGCCAATTTAAAGCTCATCGGATGGCCAAATAAATTGTTTAAAATAGCAAAGGGGGGGCATGTTAGCTGGGATGGAAGGATTGATAATCCGGATTTGAAATTTGAGGCATCCAGCCGGGTGCCCAGTTCTTACACAAACCCTGTGGATGGTCAGGTGCGGAATGTGGACATTGATGTGATCCTGAAACTTTCCAACCAATTGTCGGACCTCGAGGTAGTGTTCACAATTTTCACCACCGACCAGTATTTGATGAGCATCATCAATACCCTGAGTCCTGAAGAGCAAATGAGGCAGGCCATTACCATCCTGCTTTTCGAAACCATTGATCTGCCCGGAATCTCCACCTCCACGAGCTATATGACCCAGCAGGTAAACCAGCTGGTGGCTGCCCAGTTAAATTCCCTGACCAAAACCACAATTAGCGGAATTGATATTTCGTTCGGCGTGAATACCTATGTTCAGGCCACAGAAGGGGGAGGGGAAGAGACAAAAACAAGCCTCTCGTATGATGTCAAGAAAAAATTTGCAGATGACAGGGCCCAAATGAGTGTTTCCGGCCGAATGAATGATCTCAATAAGCAGCCTGGGGCATCCGATTTTTCGCTGAACAATATTTCCCTGGAATACCAGCTTGATTCTGCTGCTTCCAGGTATCTGAAAGTATATAATGAGCGTTCCTATGAAGATGTATTTGAAGGAGAGGTTGTAAAAACCGGCGTGGGGATCACCTTCAGGAAAAGGTACTGGAGTATTAAAGATATCTGGAGGCGAAAGGAAAAAGATAAATGAAGACTGGCAGATCCATATGGCCGATGATATCGATCCTGGTATTGGCCGGTTGCTCAAACACCCGCTTCCTTACCGAAGATGAGCTCCTGTATACAGGTAGGGAAAAGATTGAAATTATTGAGCAGGAACCACTGGAAAGCACAACAACAGTGAAGGGGAACGTCAAGTCCATCACCGATTATAAAGTGAATAACGGGATACTTGGCAGGCGAGTCCTGCCACCCGTCGGGCTTTGGGTTCATAATTACTGGAAGGTAAAGGAAAGCGGCAAGTTCGGTAAATGGCTTTTCAAAACCCTCTCCTCATCCCCTGTCCTGGTATCTGAAGTCAATCCCGAACTCAGGGCCCAAAAGATCGAAAGTGAACTTTTTGATAAGGGTTATTTCGACAACCGTGCCTGGTCAGTTGTTGAAAAAAATGACCGAAATCCTAAAAAAGCCCGGATATCCTATTTTGTTGAAATTGCCCCACCCTATGTTTACAACCAGATCCTCTTCAATCCGCCTCTGGAGAAAATAGACACCCTCATTACCCGGTATGAATTCAACAGCAGTATTAAACCGGGGAAGCAATACAACCTGGAATCCCTGAAAAAAGCCAGAGAAGAACTGTTTACCGGAATTCAAAATGAGGGCTATTTCTTTTTTTCACCCGACCATATAACCCTGACGGCAGATACATCTTTGGCAGATACATCTTTGGCAGAAAATCTGCTGGACCTGTCGGTGGGCAGAAAGATGGATCTCCCCCCGGCTGTTCTTTCCACCTATAAAATTGACCAGATCCTTGTTCAGATTACCAAACCATATGGAAGTGAAGATTCAACCCTTCATTCCACTCTGTACGGGGATATCCTGATTGTTTCATCGGGCACTTACCTGAAACCCGAAGCCCTGGCCAGGGCAATCTATTTTAAAAAGGGTGACAAGTACTCCTACTCCGCCTACCAGAACACCATCGCGAGGCTCAATAACCTGGGGATTTTCAGTTATGTCAGGGTATCCGTCAGGCAATCTGCGACCGATAGCCTGCTCAGTCAGGTTGATGTCACAATCGATCTGACTATGGCCAAAAACATCAATCTGGATATTCAGGCCGACCTGGTAACCAAGTCCACCGGATATGCCGGGCCGCATTTACTGGTTGGGGTTTCCAATAACAACACCTTTAAAGGTGCTGAAAAGGTAAGCGTTGGCCTGACCGGTGGTATGGAATGGCAATGGGGAGATAAATCAGGCAGTGAATTAGGCTCCTTCTCCTACGATATCGGATTAACTACAGGTATTACCCTGCCCCGAAGGCTTATCCCCAAAAGCTGGCAAAGTGACAAACCCCTCATGGTGCAACAAACATCCTTTAATGTCGATTTTAACCTGTTAAACCGCATCGCATACTACAGAATGTTCTCCTCGAGAATGAATTACAATTACACCTGGGGGCAGACCCGGAAGATTCAATACTCTGTTTCCCCCCTGTACCTGAATTCGGTAACCGTGCTGGAAACAACTCCTGAATTCGATTCGGTGGTAAATGACAATATCTACATCCGGAAAAGTTTCGAGGAGCAGTTCATTTTCGGAACAAGGTATGGCTTCACCTATGACAACACTCACCAAACCAAACCACGGAATGTTTTCTTTCAAACGGGCTTAAACCTGTCGGGGAACCTTTTCGACCTCCTGGCAGGGATGGGTAAGACAGAAGCCGACAGGCCCTATACGGTTTTTAACACCATCTATTCGCAATTTGCAAAAGTCACATCAGAGTTCAAATACTACTTCAATGGCTTGAATAAAACGCTTGTTGCCAGGTTATATGCGGGAGTGGGCCTTCCCTATGGTAATTCAAGTGTAATACCCTATGTGGAGCAGTATTTCAGCGGAGGAGCTTACAGTATCCGGGGCTTTACTGCCCGCTACGTGGGTCCGGGATCATACCGCGAGGAGTCTACCGGGTACATCGATCAGTCCGGCGACATGAAACTGGAGGCCAATCTGGAATACAGATTTGGTTTATCAAAAGTTTTGAAGGGAGCTTTCTTCATTGAAACGGGAAATATCTGGCTGATTTATGAAGATGAAAACAGGCCCGGTGCAAAATTTAATTTTAATAACTTTTATAATGAGCTGGCGGTGGGTGCAGGCTTTGGTCTACGATTTGACTTCTCCTTCTTTGTGTTAAGGACCGACCTGGGTTTCCCCTTAAGAACGCCCTATGCCACAGAGGGTATAAACTGGCAATTCGGATCACACCAGGTGCTCAAAGGCACCCAGTTTTATCTGGCCATTGGCTATCCGTTTTAAAAGCAGTGAATTGCCAGCCAGTAGTCCCCTACAATTTATATCCCACCCGGTACTCCCTGTGAAAATACCTTTCAGCCTCCGGATCATTCACAAAATATTGTGTCTGAGGATTCCACTTCACAGGCCTTCCCAATTCGGTAGCAATGTTTCCCAGGATACATGTGGCACAAGTCCTTTGCCCGGTCTCCACATTGGCAATGGGCTCTTTTCGTGCCCGAACCGATTCCACGAAATTATCCAGGTGCGAAGTACCCGACTCATATTTCAGGCCCTTGTTTTTGTCATTGTATCCTGCAGGAAGCAGTGAATCGTCAGAAGCAGCATACAATCCACGGGAAACTTCAATCCACCCGTCACTCCCCCAGAATTTTATTCCACGGGTCTTCCCCTCATCCCATGCCTGGTTGGTCATGGTCACACCATTTTCATAGACATAGGTCAGGTACTCAGTCTCAATGAAACCCGCTGGTATAATCTCAACCGGACCGCCACGGTCCATGCCCAGCGCCCACTGTCCAATGTCAAAATTATGCGCTCCCCAGTCACAGGTAAAACCACCACCGGTTTCCTTAAAGTATCGCCATTGGGCCCAGTACTCCTCATTTACCGGCGGATCTATTGATACCGGCGGATTCAAATGTGAATTGTAATGGACATATTGATTCGGTCCTGTCCATTGGTTCCAGTCCAGATCGGCCGGGATGGGTTCTTCCGGAAGATTGTAGGGTGCCGGAGGCGGACCCACATAGGCATTGATACTCTTCAGATCGCCAATGGCACTTTTTTGAACCATATTTACAGCGTGCTGAAAATTGTGGTCGGATCTCTGCTGGCTGCCCACTCCCAGTATCACGTTGTGCTCACGAACAGCTTTTACAACCGCCAGGCCCTCTTTTAATGTAAAAGTAATGGGTTTCTCAAGATAGATATCCTTACCGGCCTTGCAGGCATCAATGGCAATAATGGCATGCCAGTGATCGGGTGTGGCAATAACCACCGCATCGATGTCCTTTCTATCGAGTATTTCCTGATAATTTTTATAGGTTGTTACCTCAACTGAAACCCCCTTCTCCTTGTAAAACCCCTTCATGCGTTGCTGAAAACGATCCCGCTTAATGCCATATACGTCGGCGCCGGCAACAATCTCTATCCCGGGAATCCTGGCAAAACCCATCATCAGGTTCATGGCCTGCTGTCCAAGCCCTATAATACCAAATCGTATGGTGTCATTGGCACCCACCTTAAAACTTTGGAAAAGAGGCATCGCAGCAATACCGGCTGCTCCAATAACAGTTTGTTTTATAAATCTTCGACGGGAGTGGTTTTTCATGGTGCTTTGGTTCGTTTGGTTTAGTTTGTGAATTGGCAATTGCAATTTAAAAAATTATTCCTTAAAAAACTTCCTGAACTCAACCGCATCGTCATGATGGATTGAAAGGCAGTAAATACCTGCGGTAAGGTCATCAACAACCAGGTTTGAATTGTTCTCGACTGGTCCAAACGACTTCACCATTTGCCCGGCAATATTCATGATGGAAACAGATGGCAACCCCTCATGCAGCAGCGGATCCCATTTTACCCTCATCTGCTTATTCACGGGATTAGGAAAGAGGTCATAATTCCCGGAAGAAGTTCTTGATTTTATGCGGGCCGGATATTGATAATCTCCAAGTTCATAAACCCTCACATAGTCCACCAGAAATGAGTCAGGGTAGGTTGCATTGGCGGGATGATTTGCCCAATAGTTATTGATGGCCCATGGCTCCGTTGAAATCTCACCGGTTACCTTTATATAGCCCGGCTGGTTACACACCCCGCCACCCTTCGATCGCCAGGTCTCTTCCCCGTCAATGTAAAAAACATACATCTCGGGATACCATTCCATAGCAAAAGTATGGAACCCCTCACGGATCCCGGCCGGAGACAATTTCTTACCTGTGCTTTTGTGATCTTCGCCATATCCATCCCAGTGAAAGGCATAATTAATGAAGTTGGTCCACCCAAATCCTTCCATGATATCAACCTCCGTTCCGTCGACACCTTCGTTGCCAACCGCACCAACATCTCCCTGCATCATCCAGAATGCAACCCACCAGCCAGGCTGGGTGGGTAACTGACACCTGATTTCGAATCTTCCATAGAGCGGTTCAAACCGGCCTTTTGTCCTGAGTGCACCGACACTGAAATCACAGGAATCGGTATCCTCGTTTTTATTTCCGATCTGACGAACACGAATGACAAGGTTTCCGTTCCCATCAAGGTACGAATCCTCCCTGCTCCACCAGCCATCGGGTCCATTCTCGTTATTTCTCCGGTTGTATTCCTGGCGCTCCCATTTTGTAGCATCAGGTTCCCCTGACCCGTCAAATTCATCCGCCCAGATCAGATCTCCCTCTGCTTCAACCTTTAGCTTTTGTCCATATCCGTCCTTCACAAAACCTGTAAGAAGCAGCAAAAGTATGACTGGCAATATGATATCTCTGAAGTAACTGCTAAAATCTCTCATGGCGTCTGTTTAAATTCCGTTCAAAATAAGAACATTTTTCAAATGTTTTGCTATTTCCTGGCAGCTTTACCTGAAATCTATAAAGCCCATTGAAAACCTGGTCCCGGATCACATTTCACTCACATTAAATCAGGCCTGTTCCAATAAGCGCTTAATATGAGGAAGCTGTTCAAGCGTGGCATTCCTGCCCTGTTCAATAATATGAGGCATCCTGTGAATATCAAACATGGATATGGTACCATCAAACTCAGGAATGATGGGAAAGATCTCAGAGTGGTGCGCCAGGTTATGAAATGCGAAAGCATTTTTAAAAATATTATTCATATAGATACTTGTCATCTGTTCCTGAACAGCTGTAATGGATTGAAAGCGACTGCGGTAATCGATGGTAAAACCCATGGCTAATACAATATCAGCACCATTCTGAATGGCTACATCAATAGGCAGGGGATTGGATGCTGCACCGTCCACAAGCAATTTTCCGTCCACTTCCCAGGGCGGAAAAATCATGGGAATAGCAAGGCTGGCACGGACCGAAGAAAAAATATCACCCCTGGATAACTCCACGGGTTCTCCGTCCATCATATCAGTAGCAACCACAATCAGGGGGGTTTTAAGGTCAGAAAACACCCTTCCCCCCGTAATATTCCGAAGTGTTTTATTCAGATAGGCATCATTGACCAGGCCACTCCGTTCGGTGAATTTGAGGGAGCCGTCCTTTGAAGCTTTCAGATTCACCATATAATCCTGCATCAAATTCCTGGTCCAGGTTGAATCTGAAACCTGCTGAATTTCATCCGGCTCCATGCCGGCAGCTATGCCAACCCCATAAATGGCCCCGCCACTGCAACCCACCACCAGGTTCACTTCAATATTCTCTTCTTCAAGCACCTGGAACATACCGATTGAGGCAGCACATTTTATGGCCCCGGATCCAATTACCAGAGCCACTTTTCTTTTTGAATCTGCATTTATAATGTTTTAATGTTCATTGTCGGCAAGGGTCTTGACCTGCATCTTCACAGCATCTTCCCTGTGGGAAAGATTTTAATAATTCTGTCAAATTTGCTCAGCTTAAAAATCTTATCCACGCGGGGCTGGAGCCTGGCAAAGCAAAGATCTCCACCCTTCTGCCTGCAGGTTCTGGCCAGACCCAGAAATACCCGGATGCCTGCACTGCTCGAATAGTTTAGTCCCTCCAGATCGGCAACCAGCTTCAGGTACTTGTCCTCCACCTGGGTATCAAAAAAACTGTTGAGTTCGGGTGCAGTTAATGCGTCCAGCTCCCCACGAATGTGAATGACACCAACACCCTCCACATCTTTTAATTCCATGTCCATAATAAAATCGCTCTTTAGTTATTTATCTCGTCCTTGTATCTCATTTTTAAGGACAGCGTGTTCCCGCCATCCCTGCTCTCATAGCTCAAGTCATCCACCATCTCTCTCACCAGATAAATCCCAAGTCCACCGATCTTTCTCCTGTCCAAATCATCACTCAGATCAGGAGCCTCAAGACTTGCAGGATCAAATGGGTGCCCCTTGTCTTCCACCATCACCTCAATTTCATTTGTAAGCTTCCTCACCGACAGGCATATTTCTCCGGTTTCCAAATCCTTATAACCATGAATAATCAGGTTGGAACAGACCTCATCGATTGCCAGCTGAAGGGCTTCTGTGATTTTGGAATCCAGCTTCATTGCCCGGCTGGCTTCCAGGATGAAGTTTCTGAAAAGGGGCAGATTGGCAAGTTCTGCTTTATGACGAAAGCTGTGACAAACGACTTCGCCTGGCTGGCACCTGCGCAGACCAAGCAGGGTGATATCATCAGACTGGGTCTGCCCTCCAATGTGCTTGTTCACATCCACCTCAAGGTGTTTCAAAGCGCTTAATGCCGATGGCCATACTTCTGCCACCTTTCGGGACAGGCGCTCATCCGTATAAAAATCACCGGCCATATTTTTTGCCTCTGTAATGCCATCTGTAAAGGAAATCAGTATGTCGCCCGGCAGAAATTCAAGCTCTTCCACGTCAAAAGCCAGGTCTGTTGAGAATCCTATGGCAGGACCGCTTGGCTCCAGCATGACCCTGATATGCCCCTGCGCATCTACTAGATACCGGAGCATCATGACCCCCGTTGATGTAAGAGAGCCGGTTTGTTCCCGGATCTAAAATTCCCAGAAAAAGCGTGGCAAACATATTGGACCGGCCATGGGTGTTTACGATGTAAGAATTAACATGGAACACGATATGATGCACCAGATCTTTTGCCGCAATCTCGCCCTGATATTGCTCACTGCAGGATCGTATCAGGGAGCGCAGGAGTACCATGAACAGGGCAGCGCCCACCCCTTTGTCACAGACATCTGCTACTACAATTCCGTAATACCCGTTTTCCCCAACGGGAAATACATCATAAAAGTCCCCGGAAACCTGCCGGGCTGCCTTGAAATAAGCAAAGATATCCCAGTCAGGTATCCCGGGTAGGTCCTGCGGAAAAAATCCCGACTGCATTTCTCTGCCCATCTCAAGATCCCGCTCTGCCACCTCTTTAGCCATCCTTAAAATCTCCTCGGCCTTAACCCTGAGGGAAATATCATGATAGAAAATCAGGTGGCCGTAATTCTGACTGCCCACAAAAAATCGCTGTGCATATACCTCAACATTGATCAGCTTGCCCTCTTTGGTCTTCCGGCGGCTGGTCAAAAATTGTTTTTCCTCAGGATAGATGGAAGCGCATTCTTTCATCTCCTCACCGATTCCGGGTGAGAACAACAGATCCTCCAGTTTGCTACCAATCACTTCTTCCCTGTCATAGGCAAAAAGCGTTTCAAAGGCGGCATTCACAAATGAAATTTCCTGTTTCGTCCCCCTGATTACAACGGCGACAGGGGTTTGCTGCAGAAGTTCATCGAGAAAATCCTTCTGGACCGCCAGGTCTTTTTCCGCGTTAAACCGCAGGGTGTTATTCCGGATGGTGGCCTTTGCTCCAACAATGGCCTCCTGATCAAAGAAAGGTGAAAGGGCAGCCTCTCCGATGAAATGCTTACCATCTTTCCCATGAAACCTGGTCTCGAAACGCCCGGGAGCCTGCCTGCTTTCGAAAAGCATCCTGAACTTATCGGAGACATCCCCGGCAAATTTCTTCCCGGTAAAATCCCAGAACGCCTTACCAATCACCTCATCCCTGCTACTGTAACCCAATTCTTCCAGAAAAGGAAGATTCACATGGGTAATGATCCCGTGATGATCTGTCTCCACATAGCCGTCCTGAATACTGTCCAGGACCTCCAGGTAATCCCGACGGGATTTTTGAAAACCCGACTCAGCCTTAAAGGTTCGGCTTTTCTCTTCCCTGAGTTTAAAATCCTGGCGGCCCTTTTCATACCTTCTGATCATGTAAAGAAGAGAGAGAATGAGAATGAGAATGATGAAGGTTGCATAAAGCCATCCGGAAGGAGGCAACGAAACTGCTTCAAATAATGTTATATATGCTGGTGCCCCGATCCCATAAAAACAACAAACAGCAACAAATGTTTAATCAAAAAAAGCTTAGTCCGGTTTACTTTTCAGTTTCTACTTTCTTTATGGCAGCCTGCAGTTCTTCAAGCATCCCAGTCACCAGGGCAAAGGGATCATAAGGGACGTCCCTGACCAGCAGTGTTTCTACGGGTACATACCCGGTATAGCCACCCTCCTTCATGATCCTGATGAGCTTTACATAATCTGTTTTTTCCTCTCCACCAATGCCCCTCGGGCTCTCCTTGACCTGCCAGTTGATAGCGTAAGGTACCAAAGCAGCTATTTCAGCATAAGAATCTCCGGTGTAAAGATTGCCTGTGTCCACAATAAGGCCGGCCCATTTGGAGTCCACCGCATTCAGGACATAGAGGCATTGTTGCGCTGTCTGAAGCATGTCGCCGTGATTCTGGATGCCGATTTTTACACCATATTTTTCTGCATAGGGGATCAACTCCCTGTAGCAATCGATCATCCAGGCGGCCACTTCTTCCCATTTATCCTCATATCCTTCCGGGATTTCACCAGCAAATACCCGAAGCACAGGGGCTCCCAATTTGGAAGCTGCCACAATCCAGTTTTTAGCCAGCTCCACTCCTTCTGCCCTGACAGCGGGGTCTGGTGAGGCAAAGTTGTTGCGGATCCCGGTGCCACTGATGGCAATGCCCTTACTGGCTGCATAATTTTTAAACTTTTCCAGGTATTCATCCGAAGGAACCTCCGGGTAGGTGGGAAAGAAGTAGGCGGTGGGATCCAGCGCCCTGATCCCGCGATCGGCACACCAGTCGAGCAGGTTAAATAGCGTATAGACCTGCTGTCCGTCCCGGTCATTTTTTGCCATCAGTAAATCACTGAAGGAATAGGCATTCACACCCAGGATAAGGGATTCAGTCTCCCCGGTTTCCGATTCCTCCGTCGTTGGCACCGGCTGGGTGCAGGAAGAAAGGCACAGGGTGCTGACAACAGCAAAAAGCATATACCTCAGGTCTTTCATTTTCATGTTTGATTTCATGGGATTCAGGTTTATTTATTCTGCGGCATACGCTGCCTCTTTCATTTTGTAATAGTCCTTGAGTACATAGAATGCCTTTTTCTTCTCGCCGGTTTCGGAGATCAATCCCTTCCGGTTCCAGTCATCCTGTATGTCACTGAGCACCCTCCGGGGAGAACGAAAATCGGCCAGGATCCAGGGCGTGATCCCCCTTAACTGGGGAATTTTGTCCAGCATCTTCAAGGTTTCGTCGAAGAGGTATTCCTGGAATTCCTCGGTCCATCTTTCATCCTTGCTTCCATGCAGTCCCTGCAGGGCCCCGGCGCCAAATTCCGAGATCACCAACGGCTTATCAAACTGTATATCAAAGGATGCTGTTTTACACTTTTCCGGCAGCCCGTCGTACCAGCCGATGTACTGGTTGAAAGCAATGATATCCACATACTCCTGCAGGGGATCTTCCACCACCTGGGTATTGTCGGTTCCTTCCTTGGTGTGCCTCTCGAGGGCGGCACTGATAAGCCGGACAGGATCCATGTCATTGGCGGTAGCGATCATCTTCTTGAGAAACTCAGTTCTTTCGGGCGACACAGGAGTTTCATTGGCCATGGACCAGATGATTACCGATGCCCGGTTTTTGTCGCGGGTGATCATATCGCTCAGCTGATTTTGTGCATTCCTGGCTGTTTCAGGATTCTGCCACTGGATGGTCCAGTATACAGGCACTTCCGACCAGACCAGGATCCCCAGTTCATCGGCCACCCGGGTCATGTTCTCATTGTGGGGATAGTGTGCCAGGCGCACAAAATTGCAGCCCAGTTCCTTGGCCCAGCCCAGCAGCATGCGGGCATCTTCCTTGGAATAGGCCCTTCCCCCGCGAATTCCGTTCTCTTCATGGATGCAAATCCCCCTCAGGAAAACCGGTTTGCCATTGACCAGGATATCGGCACCTTCGGTTTCCAGGGTTCGGAAACCAATGCGGTCTGACATGGAATGGCCCTCGTGGCTCAGGTTCACCTCGTAGAGGTGTGGTGTTTCGGGTGACCAGAGTTTGAGTTTCTTAACCCCGATGGTGGCTTTTGCCACTCCCTCTCTATTGGTGGTAATGGTGGCCATAGTTTTGGCACCGGGTATCTCAATGCCAATCTCCTGCCCCTCTTTTTCAGGTCCGTTCAGCCTCACCCATACCTCCACCTCCTCATCATTCCCTTTGGTCAGCTGGATGTAATAGTCCTGGATAAAAGTCTCTGGGACTTCAAGGATACTTACATCCCTGGTGAGTCCACCATAGTTCCACCAGTCGGTGTTCAGGGTAGGAACCTTTTCCACAGAGCGGGTGTTGTCCACCTTCAGAATGAGAAAATTGCCTTCAGATTTCAGTTTGCCGGTGACTTCAAAATTGAAGGGAGTAAATCCTCCAACATGCTGGCCCAGTTTTTCACCATTCAAATATACATCGGCCTGGTAGTTGGCAGCCCCAAAATAGAGAAACTGCCTCTTCTTCCCGTGCTCACCCGGATAGTCAAAGGCCTTGTAATACCAGAGGGATCCCTCATAATAGTATAACTTTTCCTTCTGCGAATTCCAGTCCCGGGGAACCAGGATGTTGTCGGCTTTTTCAAAATCATATTCCACCCTGTCGGAAGGGCCTTGCCTTTTGTATCCCAGGAAGAGAGACTCTGCCGTGCTGGGATTGGCCTGCTGGTCACGCACCTCCAGCCTGTAATCATAATACCCGGTCTGATAGGGATCTACAATATATTTCCACACCCCGTTCAGGGTCATGGATGCACGGTTCTCCACATTGATAATCTGCGCCTCCTGTCCCCTGCTTAAGATTCCTGTAAAAGAGACACACATAGCAATCAATAAAGTTTCTTTAAAAAATTTCATCATTCCCTATTTAATATTTTTCATATTCCAGTCGCCTGTGACTTCAAAAGTACCCGAAAGATAATCAACAGAACTTGATCCTGCCATCACAACAAATTCACCTGCTTCAACCACACGCTCCATTTCCAGGTTATAGAACTGTAGTTTTTCCGTTGTGATTATAAATTCTACCGTTCTGGTCTCGCCGCTTTCAAGGGTGATGCGCTTGAAATCCTTAAGCTCCTTGACGGGCCGGGTGACCGAACTCACTTTGTCCCTGATATAGAGCTGCACAATCTCATCTCCTTTTCGGTCGCCCGAATTGGTCACTTCTACCGAAACCTTTACCGGTTCTCCAACCCTGGCCTTTTGCCTGTCTATTTTCAGGTTATTGTAATCGAAGCGGGTATAACTCAGGCCAAAGCCAAAGGGATAGAGGGGGGAATAGGGACCCTCGACAAAACTGCGTTCGTGTACAATGGGTTTATGGTTGTAGTAAACGGGTAACTGGCCCACCGAACGGGGAAAGGTTACCGTTAGTTTACCCGCCGGATTTACCTTTCCAAATAAAACATTGGCCACTGCCGTTCCCTGCTCCTGTCCCAGGTAATATCCCTCAATAATAGCCGGTGCATTTTCAGCCAGGTAATTGATGGCCAGTGGTCTGCCATTGACCAGCAAGACTGCCGTTTTTTTACCCGTTGCAAAAATGGCCCTGGCCAGTTCATCCTGGGGGCCCAGCAATGATAAACTTACCCGGTCGCCGGTATGATCTTCAGCCCAGCCTTCCCGGCTTGTAAATTCATTCCCCCCCAGAACCAAAAGGACTGCGTCACATTTTTCCACCAGTGCCACTGCCTCTCTGATTCGTTGTTCTGCCTTTTCTGCCGTTTTTTCTGAAGCATCAAGAAGGGTGTCATTTTCATAGATCTGAAACCCTTCAGCATAATAGACCTCGAATTTCCCTTTTCCAAATTTTTTCAAACCCTCCAGGATACTTACGCCGGGCTGGGTGGGATTTGAATAGGTTCCGTAGTGCACTTCATCCGCATTGGCACCCACCACAGCCAGACTGGTAATTTTATGTATGTCAAAGGGTAGTGTCTTATCTTCATTTTTGAGTAAGACCATTCCCTTTTCAGCAGCCTTTAAGGAAAGCAAGCGGTGCTTCTCCTGGTAGTCTGCCCTGTCGGCGTTTTTCACAGGCAGTACATAAGGTTGTTCGAACAATCCCAACTGGAACTTATTCCTTAATACACGAGCTACCGCCGAATCCAGGACAGATTCGTCTATCTCTCCCGACCGGATCAACTCAGGCAGATGGACAAAGCAATAATTTTCCCTCCCGCCCGGACATTCAAAATCCATGCCCGAAGTGAGTGCCCTTTTAGCTGCCTCTCTCTTATCAGCACAAACAAACTGACGGTAGATCATTCTGCGTACCGCATCATAATCTGAGATTACATAACCTGTAAAGCCCCACTCACCCCTCAGCACATCATTCAACAACCAGCTGTTCCCGTGGGAAGGGACGCCGTCAATCTCATTGTAGGATGCCATCACCGTGCGGATATTTCCCTCTTTGACGGCCCTTTCAAAGGGATGGAAATGGATTTCCCGGAGGACCCGTTCCGATAAATTGGCGGGAGCCAGGTTGGTTCCTCCCTCGGGTTCGCTGTGGGCCCCGAAGTGCTTGGCACAGGCCAGCAAACGATCGTTGCCGATAAGTTCATTACGCCCCTGCAATCCCCAGGTGGCATGCAGTCCCAGTTCTCCCACCAGGTAGGGATCCTCTCCAAGCATCTCATCGCAACGGCCATAGCGGGGATCACGTAAAAGATCAAGCACAGGTGTGGCTGCGTGGGTAATGCCATACCAGCGCATCTCCTTTCCGATGGCCGTGTAAACCTCTTCGATCAATCCGGGATCCCAGGTACAGCCCATGCTCAACGGGACCGGAAACACGGTACCCCCGGCCCCCATGAATCCATGGTTGCCGTCTGCGTTTGAGATGGCCGGAATCCCCAAACGGGTCTCTTCCAAAAAATAATTCTGGATGGCATTGAAATTGGCTGCATACTGCTCCGGATCGAGGTGGGTGTCAAATTGAAGAAACCCGATTCCCTCACTGATGGTATCCCCCAGCTCCTCCAGGCACTTTTGAAATATTTCCGGGTCGCTTGTCTTCCTTGCCTTGGGATGCCAGATGTCAATCTGATGGCACTTGTCCATGAGGGTCATCCTCCCCAGCAGATCCTGTATGCGGGCTTCGATGGGTGCAGCAGGATCTTTATAGATTGGGGTTTGCCCCTGCGCAAAACCGTTGTAAAACAAGAATAATATGCATTTAAAGATGGTTCGATTCATTGGACGGTGGATATATTTGAGTATTTCCAGAGCATGATGGCAATTTCTTCAGGAACTACTTTCCCTCCAGGAATCACCAATTGTCCCGTGGAACTGTTGTTATTTGATTCGAGATCCCTGCCTTCAGCCACTTCTATTTTGGCAGTGATCTGGAAGGTCCCACCGGCTGCCTTCCAGTTTATCCCCTCCAGTCCATCCGCGCAGATGAATTTCATACCTCCTACCGGGATGGCTGCTGATCTGGAATGATACAGTGCCACCTCTTTCCCATCCACATAAAAACGGATGGTAAGGTCATCTCCAGGGTGAGTCGCTTCGGTACCATTGTTAATGAGTGAGGCCATGAAGATCACCCTGTCTCCTTCCTTGGGAAAAACAGGCAGGGTGCGGATATTTCTTACAGAAAGATCTGCTTTGCCCTCTGCCCGGACAAGGGTAAATCCTGCCTCCAGGGGCAGATCATCACTGGATCCTCCCACCCTGATGAAAAAATCTCCGGCCGGCACCTGATAGGATTTTGTCTCTTCACTATAAATATATAACTCTTCGGGAGTAAGCCTGAATGTCACACTTTTGGTTTCGCCTGGATTCAGAAAGACTTTCTCAAATCCACGTAACTGTTTCACCGGCATCTCAAGCTCAGGGCTAATTTTCCCGGTTGACAGGTAAAGCTGGGCAACCTCCTCACCTGCAAGGATTCCCGTATTTTTCAGATCAAAACTCACTTCGATCGCATCACCCACCTTTGCCTGGGTATGATTCAGAGATAAATTCGAATAACTGAAAGTGGTGTAACTCAATCCAAACCCGAAGACAAATTCAGGAGACAGGTTTTGCGAATCGAACCAGCGATAACCTACTCCCTTGCTAACCATTTGCCTGAAATCAGGTGAAATGGGAATAATCTGCCCGTCATCCCTGGGCAGGGTGGCAGGCAGTTTGCCTGAAGGATTGTAATTGCCAAATAAAACGTCAGCAATGGCGCGTCCCCCTTCCTGTCCCGGATAGAAGGCATAGAGCAACCCTTTCACATGATCTATAACGGGAGTAACGCTGCAAGGGCCTCCGGAAATCACAACCAGGATCAGGTTTGGGTTGACCTTAGCAAGCTCTTTAATCAGTTCATTCTGAACGCCGGGGAGCAGGACGGTTCCTGTTTGCCTGTCGGGTCGTATGACAGATCCTCCTCCTTTTTCGTCTGCCTCCCTGTCAAAAAAATAGCCCTCTCCCTCAACCGTACTGTCCAATCCGGCCACGAAAATCACATATTCTGATTTTTTTGCAGCTTCTAATGCTACCTGAAATCCCGTTCTGTCCTGGTCATTGACATGGCAACCTTTTGCATAAGACACCTTCGATTCGCCTATTAAAGATGTAATGGCTTGCATCACAGATATTCGATACGACGGTAACACCTGTGAGCTGCTGCTTCCGTCAAGGGGCAGGAATGCGGCATTGGGACCAATCACAGCCACCTGATTCAGTCTTTCCTTTTCTAGAGGCAGAATGTCATCTTCATTTTTCAACAGTACCAGACTTTTAAGCCCGCTCTCGTATACCAGTTCCCGGTGTTCCATGCTGTCAATGACAGAGGTAGGTACTTCCGGAACACCATCCAGCATCCCGGATACCATTTTGGTTCGCAGCACATTCCGGGTAGCTCTTTCAACCAGGGAACTATCGAAGATACCCCTTGCAACTCCGATGGGAAGCTCATTGATATAAAGGTCATTGCCTTCACAAAAATCAAGCTCCGCATGGAGAGCTTTTCCCGTTTCACTAAACCCACCCCAGTCGCACATGGTATAGTAGGTAAAACCCCATTGGTCCCGCAGAAGTTCCCTGATCAGGAAGCTGTTTTCGGCACATTTATCACCATTAACCCAGTTATAGGCGCACATCACAGAAAATGCACCACCAACCTGTATGGTCCTCTTCCAATGATAGCCCCAGAATTCCACCAGGCTGCGCTTATCGCTCAGATAATTGTTGGTCCTGCGGTTAATCTCGTATGTGTTAAGGTTGTAATGCTTCACCGAGCCAAATACCGAGGTGGTGTTTTGCCCCAGTACAAAGGCTTCTGAAATCCTGCCTCCCAGGAAGGGATCTTCACCTATGGTCTCCGCAGCTCGGCCCATGCGCGGATCAATCAGCAAATCCAGCGTAGGTCCTGCAATCCGGTCCCTGCCGCGTGATGCCTGTTCCAGGGAGATGGCTCTGCCCACCCTGGTGATCAAAGCAGGATCCCAGGTGGCAGCCATTGCAATGGTCACCGGAAAGCAGGAATAACCTTTGGCGCCATTCCCGATACCGTGCGGGCCATCGCTTCCTGTAAATTGCGGAATATTCAGCCTCTCATTCCCATCCGTGAGATAATACAACTGCTCAATTTTTTCCTGCATGGTCATCCCGGCCAACAGGGTGTCGAGCCGGAGTTCTAATGCACTTACGGTCTCTTCGGGTTGTGATGAAGCACATTGAACCATCAACACCGACCATCCAATCAAAAAGACGAACCAGATAAAAGAGCGTAATTTTTTCATGCCTCCAAATACTATTTTATTTAAAAACAGGTGCACCTACAAACACGTTATGCCAAAAAGCATGTAACCGGTCTCGTTCATGGCCGAAATCAGATCGATGGATTTGATCTTCACACCGGGCATGGGATTCACCCAGGTATAACGGTATAATTTTAAGACCAGGCCCAGCTCCTCAACCCTCGGATTTGAACCCTCCCATGCCGGTTCTGCTGCAGGAGGAAATATTGAATTCCCAGGGTTCACCCACCAATCTGCAACTTCGACCTTGTGCCTGATTGAAAAGGACCGTTTCTGATTATTGGCATAATGGACCACTATGTGAACAACCTCACTCCCCGTTTCACTCTCCCAGGCCGATGATTGCAGAAAACATAACGAATCGGCCAGATGATTCACAGGTACTCCAATAATCTCTTTGGGATAGTGAATATGAGACTTCTCGAATGAAACACTGCTGGCCAGCTGGATTATACCCCTTGCATCGAATTTTACCCCCATATAATCATTGATTCCAGAGGGTATGGGAATGGTGTTGGCGGGTTTGCCATGAATCTCTTCATTTGAAGAAAAGTTGTAAAATGACTCCAGGTTAACAAATCTTCCATCTTCCGGGAATTGACGTTGAGAAATGGGACGGATTGGTTTTGTTCTTGTTTGCATGATTTCCTTTTTTGAATAACGCGGAGACAACTCCTTTTCGAAATCGTCACTGGAATAATCTATTTTAATGATTGAATCTCCCCTGAAAACAAGTACCTGTGTGGTACGCGGCCCAATGATATCGTGATACACTTCCGCACTTTGTCCCTGAACAACCATTGTCAATCCTGGTCCGGTTACAACCGAATCTTTCAGAAATAAAGTATATTCCCTGATGTCACCAAAACCCCTGTTCATGATCATGACACTTGTCTGGTCGCCATCCTGAGCGCCATACACCAGGAAATCATCATCGGAAGCCTTTCCCTTCAGGAAGGTACCTGTAAAATATTTCGCCACAAATTCCATGTGGCGGTATGAGGCCCTGGGGGTCATATGCGCTCCGTCGATCAGGCTGAAGTCGGATCCTTTGCGATCGCCGCCATGTTCGAACATACTCCAGCTGGCTGCATAGGACGCTTCATACTCCATGCACCAGCCCAGTACCGCCCCGAACATCTGCCCGTTTCCCCAGGTGTGTACCTCAGGGCCTCCTTTGGAGTTGTATTCTCCGATTCCCCAGATCAGTGCATCATTCCCGGTGCGCCTGTGCAATGCGTTTACCTCGTCTGTTTTGGCTTTGGATTTTATAATACGCTCCAGGAAATCACTGGCTCCCTCCACCGCCGGGTCGCCGTCACCCTGCGGATAACGGTGCCAGGAGAGGCCGTCGCAATAGTAATAATCCTTGCCCGGGACTTTGCCCGAGATATCGTTTTTACCGCCAAACAGGTCATTGAATGGTTCATCGAAATAATCGCAGAAATCAGGACCGTAAATTTTAATGGCCGGGTCCACCTGCTTTCATGGCAGCAGCAATGGGTTTAAAATAACCTTCCACAAAATCACCCATTGTGGAAAGTGGCGGACGGCCGGCTTGCAGCCAGGGTTCATTGCCGATGTTCCAGTATTTTACAGGGGCTACACCCTCATGCTTTTCCATGTTCAAAAACCGGACCAGCGCAGCAGCAGCATCGGCAGACTGGTATTGGGAGACCTGCAAAATGGGTTCGGCCCCGATTGCCTGGATCTTTCGGACCCACTCCAGAAGGATCTCCTCCGATGGCAGGTTTTTGTCATAGGCGTGGCCTCCGATCCGGATGGTCTTCACACCGCACTCCCGGGTCAGGTTCCACACCTGTTCACCCGGATCGTTATACCAGAGGTTGGTTCCCACCAGAAGGGGGCTGATTTGCTGGGCACTGGTCCCAACAGCCAGGGAAATTATGATTCCTGATAAGAGTATTTCATTTTGTTCCATGTGTTTGGATTTACAAAGTCATCAGTTCAAAAGTATTAGAATAAGAACCATTTTGCTAATTTACCCTATATTTGATCATCATGAAACCAGCTTTTTTTGCCATATTCATTCTCCTGTTTTTCTCAGTTCCCGTTTTGCTCGTCAAATAAGACTGCCGAAACTTATCAGCGACGGAATGGTCCTTCAGAGGGAGCAGAACAACCGGATCTGGGGCTGGTCCTCTGCCGGGGAGAAGATTAGCCTGGGCTTCAAGGGCAAAATTTATAAAACCTCTGCCGACCATGAAGGGAACTGGGAGATCACTCTTCCCCCGCAGACAGCCGGGGGACCATTTGAATTGACCCTAAAAGGGAAAAATGAAATCGTTCTCAGGGATATCCTATTTGGCGATGTTTGGTTTTGCTCCGGGCAATCGAATATGGTCACTCCCATGGAGCGGGTGAAGGAAAAATATCCCGGCGAAATCGCAAATGCCCAATTCCCGGAAATCAGAAACTTTTTCATCGCTACCGTAACCGACCTGCAGGAGGCCCGGGACGATTTGCCATCCGGGAAGTGGATGGCAGCCAATCCGCAGGATGTACTTGCTTTTGGCGCCGTATCCTACTTTTTTGCACAGGAGATCCATGAAAAACACAAGGTCCCCATTGGCATCATTAATGCCAGCGTGGGAGGCACCCCCATTGAGGCATGGATCAGTGAAGAGGGACTGAAAGATTTCCCGGATATAGAGCGTATCATTCAACAAAACAAAGACACCGCCTACGTCAATGAAATCATTCGAAAAGCCGGGGCAAGCCAGGTTAAAAGAGAAGAGGCTGACAGGGGCCTGCTGGAAGAGGTAAAATGGTTCGATCCGGCTTACATACCCAAAGGCTGGAAGAAAATTTATATTCCGGGATACTGGGAAGACCAGGGACTGAGAGACCTGAACGGAGTGGTCTGGTACAGAAGAGAAATCGATCTCCCCGCATCCATGACCGGCATGCCTGCAAAACTTTTTATGGGCAGGATCATTGATGCCGACCATGTCTATGTGAATGGCACAGAGATTGGAAATATCACCTATCAATACCCGCCCAGGAGGTACAATGTGGAACCCGGCATTCTGAAACCAGGGAAAAACACCATCGTCATTCGTGTAACAAACACTGGTGGCAAGGGTGGCTTTGTACCCGATAAGCCCTATTTTCTCTCAGCCAACCAGGAGGAGATCGATCTGAAAGGAGAGTGGGACTACAAAGTGGGAGATGTGTTCAAACCGGTGACCCATGCTGTGCAGGGATTTTCATTCCAAAATCAACCCACGGCACTTTACAATGCCATGGTGGCCCCCTTAAAAAAGCAGGCCATCAAGGGTTTTCTTTGGTACCAGGGTGAATCAAATGCCGGCAACCCGGGTCCCTATCATAAACTTTTACCTGCCCTGATTCAGGACTGGCGAACTCAATGGCAGGATGATCAACTCCCCTTTCTTTTTGTGCAGCTTCCCAATTATATGGACCGCACCTTCCTGCCGGCAGAGAGTAAATGGGCGGAGCTTCGGGAGGCACAATTGAAATCCCTTTCAGTTGCAAATACCGCCATGGCAGTGACAATCGACCTGGGGGAATGGAATGATGTCCATCCCCTGAACAAGAAGGATGTGGGACACCGGCTGGCCCTTGGAGCCAGGCACCTGGTGTATGGTGAAGAAGAACTTGTATGCTCGGGCCCGATCTATCGTTCTCATTCGGTTACGGGCAATCAGATGACCGTTCATTTTGATCACACAGGCTCAGGACTTATATCCATGGATGGGGAGCCGCTCTGTCAATTTGCAGTTGCAGGGGCTGACAGGGTTTTTGAATGGGCTGAGGCAGAAATTGTAAATGAGACTGTTGTGGTTTCCAGCAATAGCGTACCTCATCCTGTTTACCTTCGGTACGCCTGGTCGGATAATCCGGAGGGAGCCAATCTTTATAATAAAGAGGGACTGCCCGCTTCTCCCTTTCAAATTGTACCGGTAAGCACCCGGTTTTCGGGGGAATCCCGGGACAGCATTCGTGCCCTTACCCAGGCAGATTACCAGCTGATGCTGGCCCAGCTGGGCATAGACCCGTCAGAGATGCGGCCCGGTCCTTCGGGAAATCCGGCAGATGCCAATGCAGCCAACACGGACGAATCAAAGGCAAAGACCTATGATATGCTGCCCGATCCCCTGGTATTCAACAACGGAGATACAGGTTCGTACCGCAAGTGAATGGGAAGCAAAACGCAGGGCTGAAATCATTGAGCTGTTTGACAGGGAAATCTATGGAAGGGTACCGGCAGATGTACCCGGGGTTACCTGGGAGGTTGTTAGTGTAAAGGATACGATGGAGGGTGTATTATCCGGTCCGAATCAAATATCTGATCGGCCATGTGGATAACGCTTCCTTCCCGGAAATCAGCGTGGATATAGAATTGGTGGTAGGCACACCCGGAAATGCAGGTAAAGCTGTACCTGTCATCACCGAGTTTGGATTTAACTTCACTCCTGCCCAGTTGGCCAGATTCAGCAGGGGACCACAAACGGGTCCTGACTGGAAACAACAACTCCTGGCCAGAGGATGGGGTTATGCCATTCTGGTTCCTGGAAGTATCCAGGCCGACCATGGAGCGGGGTTGACCCGGGGCATTATCGGGCTTACGAACAGGGGAGAAACGAGAACCCCCGAGCAGTGGGGCTCCCTGAGGGCGTGGGCCTGGGGGGCCAGCAGGGCTGTGGACTATTTCGAAACGGATCCCGATGTGGATGCCGGCCGGCTGGGAATTACAGGGCTTTCAAGGTATGGCAAAGCAGCCGTGGTCACAATGGCCTATGAGACCCGGTTTGCCATTGGTTTTATAGGATCATCAGGTGCGGGTGGCACCAAACTGCTCCGCAGGAACCTTGGTGAACAGGTTGAAAACCTGGCCTCTTCGGGAGAATATCACTGGTTTGCAGGGAATTTTATCAAATATGCAGGACCGCTTACCAAAAATGATCTGCCGGTAGATGCTCATCAACTGGTGGCTTTGTGTGCTCCACGGCCTGTATTTATCAGTTCAGGGTCTGCCAGTGTGGAGGGTCAGTGGGTAGACGCCAGGGGTATGTTTTTAGGAGGGATGCATGCCGGACCTGTCTACAGGCTTCTGGGTAAAAATGATATGGGTGCCACAGAATTTCCGGTTCAGGAAACAACCCTGATGGACGGAGAAATAGCCTTCCGGCAGCATGAGGGCGGACACACCACCGGGCCTAACTGGCCATATTTCATTCGCTATGCAAGCCGGTATTTTGAGTGATGAAATAAATATTGAGCCTATCTTTAGGGTATGAAGTCTCGAAGGATCTTAATGCAGGGGACCATCCTGCTATTTTGCATTTTGCCCTTTCTCAGTTGCAGAACGGATACTGGAAAGTCAGTCCCTGTAAAATTCAGGAATCCTATACCCGGATCCTGTATACTTGAACCCGATCATTCATACTATGTGACACTGCCGGATCAACCTGATCCCAGGGAGGAAATCCCCCTTATTGTGGTCATAGATCCCCATGGAGACGGTCTTACCGCACTGCAAAAATTTACTGATGCCCTTGAGGATCTGCCGGTTGTGATTGCATCCTCTAATAAGCTGAGGAATAATTATCCCGGTTTTGAGATCTCCCTGGAACATTTGAAAAACGATTTGCTAACCAAATACCCGGTTGATCCGCAAAGGATCATTGTGGCAGGTTTCTCCGGCGGAGCCCGGATGGCCTTCCATTACGGGATGAAGAACCCTGTGCAGGGAATCATCATGTTTGGTGCAGGACCGGGAGAGCTTATGAACAGGATTCAGAACAAACAGATCTATGCGGTTTCCGGAACCAGGGATTTCAACTTTATTGAACAGTACCGTCCACTTTTTACGAATATTCAAAGCGGATCCACTTATGCGAATGACTATTTCAGGGGAACGCACAGCTGGCCGCCGGAACGCTATATTCGTGAAGCGGTTGTTTTCTGTCTCAGGGAAACATCAGAACCTTTCCGGTCCCTTTCCATTGAATTTTCAAAGGATTTCCTCCGGGAGTCTGACAGCCTGATGAGTGAAAATGACCTCTTTTTTGCCGGCAAAGCCCTGGAGAAAGCCTGGTATTTTACTGCGGGGGAAAAGCAAAAACAAGTACTCGTCAGGCAGATTGATGCATTCGAATCAAATCCGGAATGGACAGCATGCCGGCAAAAAATTGAAAACCTTCTGAAGTCAGAGGAGAGTATGAAACAGTTCTTTATAGAAAATCTGACGAATCCGGACACGGCCTGGTGGTCAGAGGAGTTGAACAGCCTGTTCACACAAATCAGGGATTGCAATGACCCTGCAGAAAAAGACTATTACTACCGTCTGAAAGGATTTCTGGGAATATACCTCTATTCACAAATCAATACATTGCTGAAGGACAAAAGTGCCGGCGATCAAGCAGACCGTCTCATCCGGATTTACGAAAAAGTTGAGCCCGACTCTGAGGATCTTATAAAATTTAAAGCAACCCGAAAAGGAGACGGATGACAGATATTCTATTTTTGGGGGGTATATTTCTTATCGCGGTTTTATACTCTTCTGTTGGTCATGGCGGGGCAAGCGGATACCTGGCTTTTATGGCACTGCTGGGGTTTGCGCCCGAAATCATGAGACCGGCTGCCCTGATTCTGAATATTTTTGTCTCAACCATCGCATTTATCACCTTTACCAGGAACGGGCATCTCAGGTTTAAACTTCTCTGGCCCTTTATGATCACCTCCATTCCTTTTGCCTTTTTGGGAGGAACCTTTAGTATTGATACCAGGATCTATAAAATCATTCTGGGGATATTTCTGCTCTTTGCCATCGCCCGCATGCTCTTGAAGGTGAAGGGAACTGCCGGAGCTACCAATGAAATAAATATCATCTATGCGTTGATCATAGGTGCACTTTCTTGGTTTTTTCAGCGGCCTGATCGGTATTGGCGGAGGAATTATTCTGAGCCCGATCATCATACTCCTCGGGTGGGCCACTGTCAAACAGACCGCAGCGGTCTCGGCCGTCTTTATCCTGGTGAATTCCATTGCCGGATTAAGCGGTTTCATTTTGAAAAGTGAGATGCCCGACTTCCAGGTTGTTTATATGGTAATTGCCGGGTTTCTCGGCGGGTTACTTGGTTCCTATCTCGGAAGTTTCAGGATCCGGGAAAAATATCTTCGCTATACCTTGTCCGGGGTCCTGTTATTTGCCAGTATTAAATTGTTTTTGTTCTGAAAAATCAGATCCATGAAATGGATTCTTCCAAATATGATTCTCATCGCAGGTGACGGGCGACATGTTGGTAAAACAACATTTGCAGTGCACATCATCCGCCATTTGTCCGAAAAAAATGAAGTGACCGGCCTTAAGGTATCTCCTCATATTCACGATACGAATGAAGATCTGGATGTAATATGCAGGAGTGCCGGTTTTATTGTGGCAGAGGAAAAAGGCTTCAGCAGGAAAGACAGCTCCCTGCTCCTTCAGGCAGGAGCAAAAAGGGTCTATTTGATTATGGCCAGGCAGGAATTTCTTGAAAGCGCTTTCTCTGTTATTGCAGGAGCGCTGGAAACCGGTATTGTGGTTGCCGAATCCGGGGGACTTATCGATCTGGTTGCACCTGGAATCTTTTTCTTTGTCAGGAACCAGACGGTTCAAATCACAAAAGAACACTACCTGAAATATAAACCCATCATAGTTACCAACAGTGATCAGGGTTTTGATTTTAAAGTGGAAAGCCTCTCTTACAGAAACCGGCAAATTGCAGTAACCGGTATAGACCCGTAATTTTTTAATTTACTTATCGAATACGAAAATGAAACGAAAACAAAACCGGCGGGAGTTTGTGAAAACAAACCTGGTATTCGGATCTGCAATGGGTCTCTTTCCGCAATTGGCTTTTACTGCTCCGGGGGTTGATGTAAATGATTCAACCTGGTTTGATAAACCGATGAGGTGGGCCCAGCTAACCCTGGTGGAGAACGATCCCGGACAATATGATCCTGATTTCTGGCTGGACTATTTCAAACGAACCCATTCAGATGCAGTTTGTCTCAGTGCCGGCGGAATTGTCGCCTATTATCCGACTCAAATTGAATTTCATCATCGTAGCCTGTGGATGGGCGAAAGCGATCCCTTCGGATACCTTCTCAGGGGATGCCGGGATATGGATATGGTTGTGATTGCCCGGACTGATCCTCATGCGATGTGGCCGGAGGCTGTTTCGGCTCATCCTGAATGGAGTGCAGTGGATCAGCAGGGAAATAAAAGAAAACATTGGTCCAACCCTGATTTATATGTTACCTGTGCGCTGGGCCCCTATAATTTTGAGTTCATGACCGAAGTCCATAAAGAGATCATGAACCTTTATAACCCGGACGGTATATTCTCCAATCGCTGGGCCGGCCACGGAGTTTGCTATTGTGAAAGCTGCCAGGGGAATTTTCATGAATTTTCAGGGATGAAGCTTCCTCAATCGACGGATCGCCTCGATCCCGTATATCAAAAATGGAACGAGTGGCAAATGGACAGGCTTTATGAATTATGGCAGCTTTGGGATTCGGAAATCCGTAATATTAATCACCGGGCACGTTTTATTCCAAATGGGTTTCCGGATAAAAAAATTGCGGGGGAGCAGTCCGACATACTATTTACCGATCATCAGGCACGACAGGGCGTAATTCCACCCTGGTCCAACGGCAAAAGGGCAAAGGAATACCGGGCCATCATGGGTAAAAAACCCATTGGAGGCATATTCAGCGTGGGGGTGGAGGAGGCTTACCGATGGAAAGATTCTGTCCAGAGTGAAGCTGAAGTCCGCATCTGGGTAGCCGAAGGAACCGCCAATGGAATGAGGCCCTGGTATACAAAATTCTCAGGAACTTTATACGATCACCGATGGCTCTCCTGTGTTGAGGAAATCTACAAATGGCATTATAAGGCAGAGCCCTATCTGAGAAATGAAAAACCGCTGGCCACAGTGGGAATGGTTTATTCAGAACAGACTGAGCGCTACTACGGCGGGGAAAAACACCAGGATCATGCCGGGGATCACGAAACGGGAATGTACCACGCCCTGATTGAAGCCCGCTTACCCTTCGAGATGGTTCATGATCAATACCTGGATGCAGCACACACCGATCCATTCAAGCTGTTGGTACTTCCAAATATTGCCGCTCTTTCCGATCTGCAATGTCAGCAAATCATCGATTATACGGATCGGGGCGGAAGCATCCTGGCCACCTATGAGACCTCTTTGTTTAACGAAAAGGGCGAAAGAAGAGATGATTTTGGGCTGAGTGAACTCTTTGGAGTATCCTTTAACGGAGAGATTGAAGGCCCCATGAAGAATTCATATTTGCGACTGGAGAAAGAAAACGGACCCATTCATCCCATCTTAAAGGGATTGGAAGACACAACCCGCATCATCAATGGTATTTATCGACTGGGGATTCAACCAAATATTGAATTTCCTTCTCCGCTGACACTGATCCCGTCTTACCCGGATTTACCCATGGAACATGTTTACCCCAGAAAACCAGAGACAGATATCCGGGAGATTTACCTTCGTGAAAAAGGAAAAAGCCGGGTGGTCTATTTTCCATGGGATATCGACCGCACCTACTGGGAAATTTTGAATACGGATCACGGGAAACTCATTCAAAATGCGATGCAATGGGCATTGAACCAGGAGCAGCCCGTGACTGTAACCGGACAGGGAATCGTTGATATTACCATCTGGCAACAGAAGCAGTCCATGACTGTGCACCTGGTGAATCTGACAAATCCCATGATGATGAAAGGCCCTTTCAGAGAGTTAATACCCCTGCACGACCAGGAGGTAAAAATTCAGATACCTCCCGGTAAGAAAGTAGTTAAAGTACAGCTTCTGGTATCCGGCCAATCGGTGGAATATCAACTTATGGATGGGTGCGTTGAACTCCTGGTTTCGAAAATACTGGACCACGAAGTGATTGCACTGGACCTCGAAAATTAGCAATTAACCAGGTCAGCCCAATGGTCACTAAAAATATTCCACCAAACCAATATCCATATTCCGAAAGTTTCTTTGTCTGATATATAACCGTAGCTATATTTCCGATAATAAGCCATTGAATGATATAAAAAACCGTGATATTCCTGCCCAACCATCTAAGGAAAACAACAGGTGGAAATTTGGGAATTTTATTCGCCATATACCTGAGCAATAAAGTCCACAGGATAACAACCCCCATTGTCCAAATGAAAAACAAAAAAGTATGGTGGTAGTATTTCGGCAGATCAATGGTTGTAGAAACTCCGAATTTCCGGTAGAGTACAACCAGTAAAAAAATTATCAAACCGGCCAAGGCGGAAATAACCCTGTTGTTTCCAAGGAATTCCATAACCCTGTTTTCAATCCTTTTAAATAAAAACCCAACCAACGGATAAGTGAACCATGGAAAGAGCGGAAAATATGACCACGAATATGCTCCGCCGATAAAAGGTAACAGATAATTTCGCTCGGTTGTCGTGAGCAGATCGTTAACAAAAGCTGTTGAACCACTGACCACAAAAATCAGGATCACCACCGTCAGGACCTGCCCTTTATTGAGCATCTTTAACAGGGACAGAATAACGATACTTAACCCTGCCAGGTAAAATATATCCACTCCAAAAATGTATTCCAGGGGATCAAACTGCCACTCTTCAAATCGTATTTTCAAGAGTAAATTAAAATTTAGTCCGATATTCAGTAAAAATCCAAGGATAAATATTTTTATTCCTCTGAATACACTGCTGATCGAGCTGCGGCTGCTCCCTGCCACAAAATACCCCATCACGATCATGAATACGGGGACGGCAACAGGGCCGCCCAGCAACAAAAGCGATTTTCCGAACAGACTCTCACGTCCGGGGTGATCGATAAAAGTTTCCAAAATATGTACCGGTACAATAAGGAAAACCGCAAAACCTTTCAGAAGGTCAGGGATGGTAAGGCGTTTCATTTCTTAGGATTTAGTCCAAAAAAACAGTTCTTTACTTTTTCAGGCATCTGAATCCGATTGTCGACGCCCTGTCAAGTCCCGGGTACATCAGGAAATATTTCACGTGCGAATCAAATTTCTGCGGACCGCCGGCAATCTCTCCATGGGGTGCCCCGGGAATATACCACCACGAGCTCGGGGTGGTCCACCGGGTACATCCGCCGCGCAGGGTCACAAAACGGTTGAAGCCGTCAAAACGCTCGCTCTCGTTCCATTCAAATACTTCGTTGAAAATAAAGTCATCTTTATAGTCCAAGGCTGCTTTCTGCCATTCCCATTCACCGGGTAGCTCCATGCCAGCCCAATCGGCAAATTCGCGGGCATCTTCAAGACTTACATACACCACAGGTTCGTTTAAGAGTTCAGGCGGACAGGTGGTGCCGTTCCAGTGTTTCAGAAAGTTTTCAGGATAACGGGGTTTGTAACCAGTTGCTTTAAGAAATGCTTCAAATTGCCCGTTGGTGACTACCCGCGGCATGATGGTGTAATCCGACAATACTACATGGTGGGTGTGTGTGATGCGCTGAGCCCCATCTTCCTGTGACAACACCAGATCGTGGTTGTGTGCTGCATCCATGTTAGGGTAACATCTTCCTTCGCGCCAGATATGCTTGCAGGTAAAGGTCTGCGCTCCCCCGCTGATAATGAGCATATCGGTAGTGAACCTAAAGCCGGGGGAGGGATTATACAGGTGCCTTAATGGTAATTTCAGAGAAAGTTCCTGGATGTAACTGTCTGTTGCCGGAAACGGGGTGTCGGTTTCCCTGTGCTGCCTGGCCAGCAGTTCCGGCAATGCTTCGTCTTCCGATGATAACCGGAGAAGGCAACCGAAATCATCCACCTGAAGCGTGACTATGGTTCTGCCATTTTCAGTAGTGGGGGTCAGAGCTTTACCGTTCCAAAGATCATAATATCGGTATTGCGTCTCAGCCGGGATCTTTACCTTCATGACAGTTGTGGACAAAGCTGTATCCACCAGGTTCATCATCATTGCGTTGTCATTTTCCCATGTACTTCCAATAACAGTACCATTATGAAGTGGTACAAAAGGTTTCCAGTTGTCGGTCAGGTAAAAATGACCGTATGATTGCCAGATAGCATTCATTTTACGGAGCCACTGCCTGTGACCCGCACTCCAGAGGTTCATGGTACCGAAAATGTTTTCCCATACCTGGACCCCCTGTCCGTTGATCCATGCGTGAGCCAGCAGGGGCTTGCGGTTCTTTGTCATCCTGCTGATATAGTACTGCTTGTGCTCAGGCATGAGCCATTTCTGGTGCGACAGGTCGGTAAAATGAAAGGGATTGATCTCCTGTCCCCACGAACTGGTAAGGGCATCGTCGCCATGCAGGTCCTTGAATTCAGGGAGTATCTCGGAAATAAAAGCTACCTCTTTTCCAAACTTGTGTACTTCATCCCGGATGGAATTTTCCACATCGAAAATGGAGATAACCCCTTTGGAGGATTTCCAAGTATCCAGGAAAATCCCATCCGCTCCGGTCATGTCGATGGCTTTGGCCAGCTCCTTGAAATCATGATTTTCGGGACGGCGGGTATCCAGGTCCCAGGGGTTATAGGTAATGAATACCCTTACCCCGTTCCGGTGGAAATCATCCACCAACTGTTTCAGTCCGCTGATCCCGCCAGGCATGGCATTGAAAAAGTCGAACTGGTTCTTCTCATCAATACCAATGTTGGGATAGCTGTGCCACAGAACGACTGATTGCAATCCTCCAAATTCCTTTTCCATGGTCCGGCAGTACTCGCCCACCAGGTATTCCCCCTTGTCCACATCCCAGAATTTGCGGTCCCAGATAAAGACGAACCCCATGACAAAATTCTGATGGGTCCAGTCCAGTTGCTCTCCAATGGAAAAATCCCTGCTATTGGACTGGTGGGTTATATAGGTCTCGATGTCTGTCAGGATTTGCTTTCTTTCTTCATTGGGTGTAGTATGGAGACGGATCTCTTTGATAAATACCTCTCCCCCGGAATTTCTCTCAGCCTGCGCGATCCTCAGTACCGGGGCAATGGCAAAGCTGTCGGAAGAAAACCGGGGTACCATAACTGTTTTGCTGAAGGTGGTCCAGTGTTCTGAGGATGAAACCAAGAGACTGTCCACCGATCTCAGTTGTCTTCGCACCACGTAGCCTTTCTCTTCGCCCTTGGTTTTCAGGTCGTATTCAAAATAGAAGGTAAAGGAGATCCCTGTGGTTCTGGCTTGTCCGCTTACTTCAATCTCTTCTCCCGGGTAAAGCTTCAACTGGTATGCAAATTTATCGAAATTGATTTTTGTATCCTGTTGGAATGGGAACGCACATCGGAGACCGGGAGTTTCTATTCCTGCTTTCGCCCTTGTGGTTTCCCGGTATTTCAGAATGGTACGGTACCACTCCTCCCATTCACCTTCACCGGGTGCGCTGATAAAGGAGTCATTATAATCAAATCCCTCCATGAAGCGCCAGGTGATATGATTGCCACTGGTTCCGACAGTCCACTGGGAATAGGGGAAAGAGAGTTTTTCGTGTTGATCTGTGTTGCAGGCGCTGATCAGAAAAAGGAAAATGACAGACGGAATAAGTTTGGTTCTCATATAAGTGGTTTTTATAATTCCGGAATCAGATGTTGCTGGTGTTTGCCGATAAGTTGCTGAAAATATAAAAGCCGGGGCTGTTGGTGGTAACCCTTATAATAAGTAGTGTAAATATAGTACTTGCCTGTAAATTCTCAAGTCTGTAAAACTTCTTTAAAAGTCAATCCAAAGGTCCGGCTGTCCGATAAACCTTATTTCCGTATTTTTAGTCGGTCATTACTGAAAAATAAGACAAAAAGGTGGCCAACCTTTATGAAAAGAAATAAACCTTGTAACTTGTGTCCGAAGTATGAATGAGGAACCCTAACTTTTTAAAACATGGATTTGCTTAGACAACGTGGTATTGTGCTGTTTTTTATCGCATTATGCAATTTTTTATCCTGTAATCCGCCTGAAGAAACGGGTTCAATGCAGCCAATCGATGGCTATCCATTCGTAACAAGCAAGGAAGAGATAAGAATGATTCTTGAACACAGGGGCATTGATTATATTAAATTCAAGAAAGGGGAAATCATTGCGGATATTGGTGCCGGCAATGGATATATTGAAGCCATGTTGTCCATTTACTATGACAGCTTAACCTTTTATATTCAGGATATTGACACAGCTGTTTGTAACCAGGAAACGGTCGATGAGGTTGTAAAATTTTATGAGGAGGTCAATGGCAAACCGTTCACAAATAAATTTATTGTGGTCAATGGAACTGACACTGAAACCAATTTACCTGATTCCACATTTGATAAAATTCTGATGCTCAGTACCTATCAGTACCTGAAGGAACCCAATAAGTTTATTTTAGACGTTCGGGATAAACTGAAAGACGACGGATTGTTCTATGTAATTAATCCTCAGATGGATGATTATGAATATCTGAATACCATCCGGCAAAAATACGGATGGAATGCATCTCCTCTTGAACAGGAGATCTCCGATATCATCGATTGTGGTTTTGAACTTAAACGAATATACAGGAATTACCAGGGATCCGAGCAGCCTTATACAATGGTCTTTAAAAAAGAATTACAATAGTGCTACTCTGAATCGCCGATCATATATAGCGACTCACCCAGGTTCGTGTGAAAACCTCTACCATTTCGAATCATTACCGGTGGCAGCTGTGCATTTGAGGGCGAGGCAGATCCCCTGAAATCAATAATCTCCAAACCATCAAATTCATCCACCTCAATCCCATAGGTAAAGAATTTTTGTGTCTGATGGTCCCATGTTAATTGAAAATTCCTGATGACCAGGTTCTTCACCCCCTGTGCAAAAAAACCCGGAATATCGTGTTCAAATAATGAGAACTTCGGATCTGACACCGGCCTTAAATCGAAATTTCCACCCGCACAATCATTCAGTTTACTATTGATCAGATTCAGAGAAATATCGCAAAACTGAAGGTTCTTTATCTCCGATTCATCACTTGAGTATACAACGATTCCAGCTTCACTTTTTGCTATAATATTTGTGAAATTCACATTCTTGATTGTTCCCAGTTTTACATCAGGTGTACCCCTGATCACTGCAACCTGAATGGGTTCTCCATTACCCCACCAATCGCCCGTATGCAACCGGGTTTCAATGATAATGTTATTAAAGTTCATATCACTGATTGAACCACTGTCCCGAACAGTCAATACGATCCCACGGTTGGAGTTTGAAATGTTGATGTTGTTAAAATTATAATTGCTCATGTGATTCTGATCCCACCCACCGATTCTGATTCCCGATGAGCGGGATACAATGTTGCAATTGCTGACATTGATGTTTTTTGAATCATGAATGATATTATTGTACCCAGCCAGGTCAAAATGATGCGCATATCCCGTAATGGCAAATCCATCATCTCCTCCCCGGATATCACAATCTGAAACGTTAATGTTGCTGCAGCTCGTTAAGTCTATTCCATCGCTGTTAGGAACCAGTAAATTATTGTATATCCTGACCCCTGAAATTACAGCTCCGTCCACATCAGCAAGGTGCAAAGTCCAGAAAGGTGAATTCGAAATAACCAAATCGCGGATGGTAACATTCCTGCAATTTGAAAAGATAATCATCTGGTTGGGCCTGTCGAGAGGCATCACGGGACCATCCTCGGGATGTCCCTCAATTTGTCTGAACCGGCTTTTCTGACGAGAGTACATGGTCCCTTCTTCATTGATCGTTTTAAATTGTTCCATATCCATGAAAACATCCCCATTCCCGTCAATGGTTCCTTGTCCGGTAATCGAAACATTCTGCGCATCCTCACAATAGATCAGGCCAACTTTTGCGGCACCCATGAAATAATCATTCAGGTCTGAACTTCCCAAAATGACAGCACCGGGCTCCAAATGCAAATTAACATGAGAACGTAATATAATCGTCCCGCTCAAAAACACTCCCGGGGGAACCAAAACGGTTCCTCCTCCTGTAAAATGACAGGTGTCAATTGCATTTCGGAAAGCAATTGTATTGTTAACCTTTCCATTGCCAATTGCCCCAAATTCAAGGATATTTACACTTCTGGCATGAATAATCCCGGATAGAAGAATCAATCCGGATAAAAGAAAAAACCTTTGGTAACTGAGCATCCTGAGTGTGTTTCGAATCTGATAAATTTAGAAAAATCCTGATTACAATACTATTGCGGAATTGCGTAATTTTATCGGAGCCGAACCGACAAAACAATTTTGTGATCGTTGACTTCTACCAATCCCATATATTCGATCCTTTACATCGATGAAGCAGAGCAAAACCTGATCAGTTTTAAATCTGCTTTCAGCCAGGAATATCACATCTATACTGCCACTTCGTGCAGGGCCGGGCTGGAAATCATGGAACAGAAAACCATTCAACTGGTGATCACAGATCAGCGGATGGCTGATATGAGCGGGATCGAATTCCTGGAAATGATCCTGAGCCTCTATCCCGACAGCATGCGGATGGTCATGACCGAGACCAGTGATAAGGATTCCATCATCCAGGCCTTCAACAGGGGAAACATATTCCGCTATGTGCCCAAACCATGGAACAGCGAGGACCTGAAGCTGAGTATAGATAGTGCCATGGAGGTTTATAATCTGAAAATCCAGAATAGAAACCTGATCAATTACCTGGAGGATGCCAAGCTGAATCTTGAACAGAAAGTGATGGAACGGACCCGGGAGATTGAACAGCAGAGAATGAAGATGACCGATAGCATACAATATGCAAGCCGGATTCAAAAAGCCTTAATGTTTCCATCGGAGTTACAGGAAAAATTAATGCCTCCCCATTTCATACTGAACAAACCCAAGGATATCGTAAGCGGCGATTACTTCTGGGTATCAAATAAAAACGACAGGTTGATAATAGCGGTGGCCGATTGCACCGGACATGGAGTGCCCGGTGCTTTCATGAGCATACTTGGAATAAACCTGTTGAACGGAATAGTAAATAATCTCAAAACCCCGCGAGCCAATGATATATTAAATGAACTTCGTGATCAAATCATCAAAGCGCTTGGTCAGACCGGGAAGAGGGACGAGGCCAGGGAGGGTATGGAAATGGCATTGTGCGTGGTCGATTTTAAGCACAGAATCATTCAATTTTCCGGTGCATTCCGACCGATGTACCTGATCCGAGAGGGCGAACTCATTGTGATTAATGGTGACCGGATGCCCATCGGTATTTATGAGGAGGTAAAGGTCTCTTTCAGCAACAAAGAGATCCCTTTTAAGGAACACGATATACTCTACCTTTTCACTGATGGATATGTTGACCAGATTGGAGGATTACAGAGGAAAACCTTCAAATCAGTCAGATTTAAAAAGTTACTCAAAGAAATCTGTCACAGGCCCCTGAAAGAGCAACAATCCATCCTGAGAGAGGAACATGAGATATGGAGGTCCGGCCAGGAACAAATCGATGATATTCTGATTCTGGGAGTTGAACTTTCCACCTAAAAACCTGCTTACATTCCAATATGTTATATATTTGATGTATTACCGATAATTGAAATCTGATTTCTCTTAGACCATCTATTATTTCATTATCACTTTACTATGATAACCACTGATCCTTCTGAATTAACTATATTTCATAAAGGAAGAACAATTTATAAGCCATTTAACCTGGTTCGCAATTTAGCCTTTGTGGGCGCATTTTCCGCTATTTTATTAATGCCAGCTTTTGCACAGCATCCAAAATATGTGTCAGGCGGAGGCACATGGTCACAAGGGGCTGCTTTGCACAAGGAAAGATCTACACATGCTGTTGCGACAGTAAATGAAAAAGTTTATGCGATAGGTGGGGGTATTGATCAGGCTGACGCCTCAGTTGAAGAGTACGATCCTGAATCCGACATCTGGACAGAAAAAGCTGACCTTCCAACTGGAAGAGATTTCGTATCATGCGCAGTTGTGAATGAAAAAATTTATGTCTGTGGAGGCTTTGCAGGTTGGGCGACTTTTAACAGGTTAAATGTTTACGATCCGGCAACTGACAGCTGGACAACGAAATCCAATATGCCAACTAGCCGCTGGGGGCATGCTTCCTGTTCGGTAAACGGCTTAGTCTACGTAATTGGAGGTGCAAAGGATTGGCCAGTTAGCAAAATGTATGAAACAATTGAGGTTTACAATCCGGAGGAGGATTCATGGACAACGAAATCCTCCATACCAACTCCAAGATGGGGGTTATCTTGCAGCGTTGTAAATGGTAAGATCTATGTCATCGGAGGTTATGATGAAGATAATCGGGTGTCTCTAGCCACAGTGGAAGAATACGATCCTGAATCCAACATCTGGACCATAAAATCCAGCATGCCGAAACCCCGGTATGGTATTGCTACTGTCGCAGTAAACAACAGAATCTATGCTATTGGTGGTGCCGATGTTTATGAACCACTATCCGCGTATGCAGATGTAGATGAATATGACCCTCTTACCGACAGTTGGACAGCTAAATCTCCCATGCCAGTTGGTCGTATTTGGGTTGATGCCAGCTCAGTGAATGGGAGGATTTATGTTCCCGGTGGCGGGGGAATTGATGAATATGAAAGGTATCCAGAACTCTATATTTATGATCCCGGGTATCAAACAGGTATAGAAAACAGGATAAATATACCAGATAGCTACCATCTCTATCAGAATTATCCCAATCCTTTTAACCAAACAACCCTAGTCCCTTTTGATGTGCGAAAACCTTCGTATGTCACATTACATGTGTATGATGTTCTGGGCAGACAAGTAGCTACCCTGGTCAATCAGCATATGAACGAAGGTCACTATACAGTACAATTCAATGGAATTGATTTGACTTCTGATTTATATCTCTTCAGAATAGAGATGGGGAATTATAGTCAAACCAGAATGATGTTGTTAAGTAAATAGTGAAAATGAAAGAAAAGTATCCGGAGATCAACAGGGGAGCGTTGATGAAAAATCGACCCCCCTCATCCGCAAATAGCGGATACGAGGAGTTTCGCAGTTTGGCGTGGTGCCACCAGTCCCAATACCTTGAGGTATGATCAGGCGGAAATTCGCAGATAATAGTTTAATCTCTATGTAACCATTTAAGTGTCATAGATCTGTGTGATTCTGCAATTAATCAGCAACCATTTATATTAATCATAATGAAATCTGCATTTGGCAATGAGAATCTCATCGTTTTTTACCTGGTAGATTAATCTATGTTCTTGGTCTATCCTCCTGGACCAAAAACCTTTATATTTGTATTTTAGTGCTTCTGGTTTTCCAATACCTGAATAGGGATTCCTGGAAATATCTTTAAGCAGGGCATTAATTTTCTTTAGAATCTTCTTATCTGTTTTTTGCCAGAATAAGTAATCTTCCCAAGATTCATCAACAAATGTATATTTCATTCTTCAATTAGTTCTTGCTGAAATGATGAACCTTTCCTGAGTTTCTCAATCGCGGAGTCAAGTCTTGCTTCATTAACCCGAGAAGATAACTCATACTGTGTTGCAGTAAGAGAATTATATTCATCCAACGAAATAATGACTACTCCGTTGTCTTTCCCACGATTAATTATTAAGGTTTCATAGTTCTTTGTGACCCTGTCAAGATACCTTTTGATATCTTTTCTGAAATCTGATATACTGGCTGTAAGCATAATCTGTATTTATTAGTACATTATTATGTACAAATATATGTACAATATATTGATGATGCAAATTTAGGTTTTCGTAGCAATACTCTTTTTCATCACGATGTAAGCAAGCGGGATTTTATCATTGATTATCACTGTCTTGGTGATGATAAATCCATTATTTATTAGCATGTTTTTGAATTCATTAATGCTCCATTTATTGACAACCTCAAATCCACTCAATTTGCCAATTATGGATGCTATAATTTTGCTTCTAGTATTTTCACCTGCACAAAGTGTCGGAGCGATAAAAATCCCGTCTTCCCTCATTACTCTTTTAACCTCATTTATCGGTTTTTCCGGCTCATAAAGAAGATGAAACAAATTAGAAGCGATCACCATATCGAACGATTTATCTGGAAGTGCCAGATTATATGAATCCTGAATTTGAAAATCAATGTTTCTAATTTTTGATTTTATTAGTTTTTGATTTGCAATCTGAACCATTTTTGGCGAAATATCTGTCGCCACAATGGAGGATACTTTTGAGCAAATTGAAAATGGAATAATCCCGGTTCCAGTACCAATCTCAAGAACTTCGTGATTTACAATCAGGTCTGTTTCAATATTTTCCAGAATAGATGCATATGATTTTCTGAAAACTTTGTTTATGAAGGAATCATAATAGTTAGCAAATCTATCCCAAAATCTTCTCTCTTTTTTCTGTCGGTTATCCATTCTCTTGATGTTGTTCCGGAGGGATAGTGCATATTCCTGCGATTTCAGACAGGTCAAAATCCCAGATGGGAATTAAAAACTGATCTTATTCCCATATAAATTCATTCGATTCAAGATTATGTTTTAAACGTGGTGTAACAAGCTTTTCCTGGGAATTCGCATCTTGCACCGGATAAGCATACCAGTAGGCAGTAGTTCCATAAATGCTGCGCATAATATCATCATGCCACCAGATCTCATTTGCCACTTTGATATGATTCTGAAATTGGAAATTATCATTCAAATGGAAAGAATACACATAAACATTTGCCGGCTGTTGGGTTACAAAACCCGATATAGCCTTTCTGTCAAACCAGCACCATCCGGAATTATAATATTCTTCGGTTCCGGTTCCATGATAACCCGGGGGAAAACCTGATTCATCACTCCAGATCAACCAATCCCCTTCTCCCCACCACATGCGGTAGGGCCATGCAACATGCATCATATTTCCCACATATTTTCCCCGGCAGTTATTTGCTTCCAGCAGAACCTGAAACGGCCTTGTACCTTTACCAAATCTCGGGTAATTCATATGTACAGTGCTATCGATCGGAACTTCCTGCCAGGTAACATGAAAACGCCCCCAATTTTCAGAAATCTTCTTATTCTTCTCAATATCAAGCTTCACCGAAATAGTTTCTATATCAACTGTTGGATTCATTGTAAATGTAATCACAAAGCCCTTTATCAAACGGCATTGGAAAACGGGAATACACCTCCGTCTGGTTAATGCCCAGTAAAAGTGAACTGAATTGTTTCTGATTTTGATAGTCTGCATTGCCGGCAAAGTATCCCAGTGGAACATCCACGCTTTTTTCGGGATGGCCATCCCATTGTATCTGGAGCCTTGTATTCAGCAAAACCTCCGGTGTATTCGGTGAAACAGAAATTCTCATTTCATTTATAACCCCACTCCCTGCATAATTGATGGCCTCGAAATCACCGGTTTTAACAGAAAGCTTTTCTTCAACTGTCCATTGGTAAGGCGGTTCAGGGTGTTCGGATTCTGCCATTACCCATGCTTTACATGCTTTATCCAATTCCTCTTGCTCCTCCTTGCTCAGGGGAAGTTTCAGACTTTCTACTTTGGTGTTATTGGGATATTTTGTATAGACAACCTGCCAGTAATTCCCCCAATTCACCTTAGCTTCATTGACGAGTTGTATTTTGCAATGTTCGGCAAACGGGATAGGAAACAAAATACCGGGGTAGGTTTTCTGAAAGACAAACGGATACGGAAATGGTCCTGTGTGATCGTCGAAGAACCTGGAAACCTCCATATCGTAAATGGGTTCCGAATGATTGTCAATAAACACCTGTATTCTGGTCCCAAAAGTACTTACATCAATAAACCCATAAGTAACGCCGGTGAATATTCTATGAATACATCCCGGACCACTGACATCCAACAGAATGTTTTTTGTGCCTTGCAGATTCTTAAAACAATTTCCGTCGCTGTTCCCCCCGGTAGTATCCCAGGTGCTTGCCATATAGGTATGTGAGTCTTCTAATAAAGGCAAGTGATCGACGGTGTATAACTGATGAAGAAAATAGGTCAGGTTTTTTGTTTCGGCCGTAGTTTGTGCGCAATTTCCTATGGGAAGGCCGACAATTGCCATGCAGAGAAATAATTTTGTTTTCATGACTTATCCTCTCCAGGGTCGTGAACGGTTCACCTTGGCCAGGATATCCAATACTAGGTTGACGTCCTCGACGATCTGAAAGTCATACATACCGACACAAATGAAATCAGCACCACTGTCAAATGCATACCTGAAGCCTTCTTCAGGCTTTATGGCTCCGGCTGCCAGTGTCTTGAAAGCAATCCAGGGTTCTTCCAATTCACTCATAAAATCGACAGTTTCCTGCGGTTTTAAACAAAAATTATTGTCTTTCCAGCCAACTTCAGAAACATCCTTTCTTTCAAGATCAACTTCAGCAGACCAGTAATTGTTGGAATGAAGCGTTTTCACCCAGAAATCGGGTTTAATACCGCGTTTCACACATTCTTTCACAGTTTCAATCCGGTGTGCCCCTATACCAGCCGGTTTACCATAACTTCGAATTAATTCAAGCCCCTCAACAAGTTCATCAAAAAAAGATAAGTCATTGTTGTATACGCTGGAATCAGATTTTCCACCATGGCTGTACAGCGCTTGAGCTCCGCCTTCTATGGAGATCTCAATACCTTCCCTGAAGTTATTACCGGCACCACAATCTGAAATAAACTGCATCTTGCCCCCAGTTTCCTGTCTGTATTTGTTGATAATCCGACATTGTGCCGGATTGGAGATTATGCCATTGATACCACATTTTTCTGCCAGCTGAAGCGTCAGCATCACCTTCTCATCGGTATGATACATTTTGATCAGTTTATCTACGTAGATCAGGTCCCGCGCGTGAGCCCATCCGCCAATCAGATTTCCTCCCATAACCAGCCGGCTTAGTTCAAAATCTCCAATTTTTCCCTTTGGTACTGTTCCTTTCAATTCTTCAAGTGAAGTGAATTGGAAGCTTTTAAGTGTGGCGCCCGAAACCGCATCGGGTTGGCCGGTCAGGAATTTTGTCTCCAGACTATCCCATTTGTTTTTCCTGTATAAAACATAGGCAAATGCTCCCAGAAAAGGAACACTGATCATATCCCGTAAAAGTTCGCGGCGCCTGTTTGGTACTCCTTCTTCCGGTCCTGATGCCGGAACAGGTGCATTGGGCCTCTCTTCATTCCATCGCTTAAGCAAGCGATCGGCTCCAAAGAAATATGCCGTTGGAAGGAAAACGAATACAATCAGGACAAATAATTCGATCAGGTTTTTATCAACCCACTGATAATTGCCTTCAGCAACTACCCCCAGTGTATATCCAAAGATTGGAGGGTAAGCAACAAAATAAAACAAAAGCAAAATAGCCCCAAACATGGAAGACCAACGTACGAACAATCCAATAATCAAAGACAATCCGATCAGAATCAGCCCCCAGATATTCAAAAAATCAACAACTTTCAAGACAGAGGGAGACGATGCCAGCCAATGAAACAGTCCGGCAAAAATCCACTTTGATCCAAGCAGGTAAAACTTTGCACTCCATGCCGGGTTCAATAACTTAGTAATACCTTCATAAAGGAAGTGCCAGCCAATCAGAATCCTAAGAATGGTAAGCAGATAAGGCAGGTGTTTTTTCATCGGAGGGGTTTATTTATAATATATCCGGTTAGGGTATTTCCGCGTTATTGGGATGAATTTAAAAACCCAAACCTCTTTAAAAATTCATCCGTCTGTTCAAGGATCTCCTCGTCAAAATATGTTGCGTATTTTTCATTTCCTTCACCCAGGTAATGTTTCCGTCCCTCAATCGCTACTAATTCGAAATAATTACCCAGCGAAGTTGTTTTTTCTTTAAAAGAATTAACTACCCAAAATGGTACCGTACAATCTTCGGTTCCATGAAAAGCAATGATCGGAGGGAGACCGGCTTTTAAATGATGATGAGGAGAAATAGACCAGATCTCCTCTCTTCGGTCACCCAGCAACATATCAGCCCATGCCTCCATCATATTAACGCTGCTTGAAAAAAGAAGGATGGCGTTAGGAATGGGACTAATATCAAGGTTATCGGACGCTTCGTTAACATTTTCGATCATTGCGGTGGATAATGCCAGTTGCCCCCCGGCGGATTGCCCTCCTGCCACAATTTTACCCGGATCAATGTTAAATAATGCGGCATTTCCCCTGATCCATCTCATGGCAGATCTTGCATCTTTTACACTCTCAACAGGTGTAATCTCAGGGTGAGGCACAATGAGATCATCAGTGATCGAAAGCCTGTATTGACAAGAAAATGTAATAAACCCTTGTTTTGCAAATCGCTCACAGGCTCCGAAAAACTCAGAGGGACTTCCATAAGCCCATCCACCCCCGTGAAAGAAAACTATGGCCGGATTAAGGGGTTTATGCTTCGTTTCGGCAGTAGAAAACACATATACCTTCAATGTTTTTCCATCAATGGTTTTATACGTTTTCTCTTCCTGAATAACCTCACCACCCTGAGCAAAGATTGCTGACACTGAATAACAGGCAAGCGATGATAATAGATTGACGTTTTCTCATTTTTTTCAATTTATGTTTGATCCCAGCAATGCCCTGATTCCATATCAAAGCTATCTATTGTTCTTCAAAATCCAACTGTCAGGTTCCCAAAGATCATCAATTGGAAACCCCCCGCATCCGCAAATAGCGGATACGAGGGGTTTCACAGTATGGTATGGTGCCAACAGTCCCCAATACTAAACTACAACAAGCTTAATATTGAGAGTGAAAATATCGTCTATTGCCCTGTCTCCAAGATTATTAAAAAATGAGGGTGATCCAAACCGAACATCAAACTTCGATCTGTCAATCTCCAGGCTGGCAATATATTCGTTACCTGCCCGTACAACCTCAAAAGAGATACTTTCTGTTTTGCCTTTAACGGTAATGTCTCCTGTAATGGATGCAGTTCCATCCCTAAATTTCGTACTTTCAGTCACCTCGAAAACAGCAACAGGATATGCCTCAACCCCGAAGAAGTCATCAGATTTTAAATGACCCACCAGTTTCTGATTAGTACCCTCGTCTTTCAGATCGGTATTGGTAATGCTTGTCATATCTATGATAAAATTACCTGCTGCAATCTCACCCTTTACTAATTCAATATTTCCACTCTTTATCTGAATGTTTCCGGTATGCTGACCACCCACCTTCTTACCCAGCCATTCTATACTTGATTTTTGTGTATCAACGGCTGCCTTTTGAGCAAATATTGCACTACCGATAAACATGATCATAAGTGCTGCTAAAAAATTCTTTGTTTTCATTTTCTTAAATATTTAGTTTATAATAATTCATGATTTTTAATTGTTTTCAACATCTTTCGTTTACAACAACTATTATTCCAAAAAAAATCTATTCTCTCATCTTCTGCATAATCTTTCTTAATTCAATTGCTTCATCTTCCGTAATCTTGTTTATGAAAAAATCACTCAATGCCAGTTTTGCCGAAAGATGTGCCTGCATAAACAATTTCCTTCCTGGATCTGTAAGGGATATATCAATCTTCCTTCGATTTTCCGGACAAGTGTTTCTCAGTACATACCCTTTTTTTACCAATCTGTCCAACAAGCGGGTTACATCAGGATTACTAACCAATATCTTCTTCTTCAAATCATTTGCAGATACAGGTTCCGGATCAGATTCAGACAGAATATGAAGCGCATTGAGCTGGGCATGGGTCAGGTTAAAAGGCTTCAAGGCATTCTTTAACTTCTCCTCAATCCAGCTTCCAGTCCTCAATAAATTGAAATAGGCTGATGCGTGTATGCTCTTTATATCTTCCATAAATCAATAATCAATCTATAAACATGCATAAACAATAATTGTTCACAACAACAATAAATAAAAATACGATCAATAACTAACTGTCAGATTAAGTCTTGACTTCTACAAATTATTCCAATCTGTATATGCTCCACCAATCAAATATTGTTGTTGAGGATCCGGGGTATCACATATAATTTAATCATGTCAACGAATGGTTTTTTATAAAACGATTTATAATTTAATAAATCAACAACTTACCTTTTTCATATTGCCTGTTTTCCTGATAGTTATAAAACAATAAACCACTTTGATGAGTGCTTATTGTGTTGACTTGATTGTTCAATAACTCTATAGAGATTAATTGCCCGGAAAGGTTATAAATCCTAAAAACACCTTCACTGTTATTTGTTTTTTCAATCTTAATGAATCCGTTTTCTATTGATAGATGCAATAATTTTGATGGTGTTTCAAGATGTTTAATACTTGTAGTTGCATCACAATCAGAATAATTTTGATTTAAGTAGATATTATAATCATTCTCGGTAAAACAGATTAATGTGTATTTTCCTCCAACTAAAAAGTAATGATCAGTAATAAATGGAGCATATAGCGATCCAACCCCATCTATCCATTGAATTATATGATCCGGGATACCTTCATAATGACTATAAATGATTTTACGCATATCAGATCCAAATTCTTTTGTTCGAATAGAATCAATAAATATGTTCATACTTTCTTCATAAAATACCTCTCCTTCGCTGATAGTAAAGTTGTACACAATGGTTTCATTTAAACCTCTTTTACAATAAATGTTAGCATTATTGTCTTCCCTCCACAAGGAATGAAATTCCCAACTCCCGGTGTTTTCCCTTTTAACCATTTTTTTATATAAAATCTCATTGAACAATGAATCATTTTCGAAACGATAACTAACTGTTTTGGGATAGGAATAAGATTGTCCATCTGTTATCTGCTCTCCAACAGTCCAAACTTTAGTGGTATCAATAAATGTTTGAGAATGACATTGTAAGTTCTGAAAACAGATTAAAATGCAGCTAATTAATATTGTTCTCATGATAGTTTTTTTAATAGATCAATTATTCTGAAGTATTGAATAATATGCATTTCGTCAAAGCACATAACATACAAATGATCCTGGCATAAGATATTACGAATTCGGATAATTCCCATTATATCTGGCAACACATTATCTAACTCGTATTCTGGTATCCGTCAACATAAAATGGAACGCCCCCGAAGATCCGGAGATCAACAGGGGCGTTCGCGGTTTGGCGTGGTGCCACCAGGAATCGAACCAGGGACACCAGGATTTTCAGTCCTGTGCTCTACCTACTGAGCTATGGCACCGATGCTTATAAGCACGGGCTTATAAAAGCGAGGCAAATGTAAGAAAATTTTTTTTGTTTTTCTACATTTGTTCCCTGAATGAACACTACCATCAGAACACACACCTATAAGAACGGCATTCGGTTGATCCACAGGCTCAACCAGTCGGCAGTGGCCCATTTCGGCCTCATCGTACATACGGGCACCCGCGAGGAGCTTACAGAGGAACACGGACTTGCCCATTTCATGGAGCACATGTTCTTCAAAGGGACCCGTAAAAGGTCTGCCTACCAGATCATCTCCCGGCTGGAGAACGTGGGAGGTGAGGTGAACGCATACACCACCAAGGAGGAGACAGCCCTGTACGCTTCATTCCTGAAGGAGGATTATAAAAGGTCTATGGAGCTGATCCAGGACATTTTTCTCCACTCCACCTTTCCCGAAAAGGAGATAAAAATGGAGGCGGAGGTGATTCTGAATGAGATCCAGAGCTATGATGATTCTCCTTCGGAACTGATCTTTGACAGGGCAGAGGAGTTATTATTCCCTGACCACGCAATGGGAAGGAATATCCTGGGTTCGGAGCAGTCGCTTACCCGCTTTGATACCGCGATGCTCAGCAGGTTCCTGAAGGATAACTATGCAACGGAAGAGATTGTTCTCTCCTTTATTGGCAGCATTCCCTTTGATCTGATCCGGAAGGCAGGTGAAAAGTATTTCGGGGAGATCCCATACAAAAGCAGGAGCCGGGAACGAATCAGGCCGGAAGCGGTATCGGGGATCAGGGTCACTGAAAAACGAGATACATTCCAGAAACATGTCATGCTGCTGGGAGAGGCATATTCACTGACCGACAAGAGGCGCCTGCAACTTTATCTTCTGAATAATATCCTTGGAGGACCCGGCATGAATTCCAGGCTGAATTTGGCACTCCGGGAACGCAGGGGTTATTCATACAGCGCAGAGTCGCACTATGCACCTTACACCGACACAGGAGCCCTGATGATCTATTTCAGTTGTGACCCGGAGAAGTTTCAGAAATCGATGCAGGTGACAAGGGATGAGATCAGCAAGCTCAGAACCCGGCTGATTCCCGAAAAAAGGCTGATCAATGCCCGGAAACAGCTGATGGGCCAGCTCTCCATTTCACACGAGAACAACGAGCACATGATGCTTACGACCGGCAAAAGTCTGCTCATATTTAACCGGGTCGACACCCTGGAAAACATACAAAAAAAGCTGGAAGAGATAACAGCCGTTCAGCTCCGGGAGAGTGCCAATGAGATCCTTCACTCAAAAAACCTGAACCTCCTGATTTTCGAATAATGGAAATATATTCACAACCCGAAATGCTGGAGCGCTACCTTGAAACGCACTCCACCTCCGAAGATCCTGTACTGGCCGAACTCACAAGGCACACCTACCTGAAAGAGGTCCATCCAAATATGCTGTCGGGAAGGGTTCTTGGTGGTTTTTTGACCCTCTTCAGCCAGCTCATATCTCCTTCCCGGATTCTGGAAGTGGGAACCTATACCGGGTATTCTGCCATTTGCCTTGCAAAAGGCCTTAAACCGGGCGGAAAACTCACCACGCTGGAGCTGAATGATGAACTCCGGCATACTACCCTCACCTTTTTTGAAAAGGCCGGAGTAAGTCAAAGCATAGAACTGATCAATGGAGATGCATTGCAGATCATACCCGGACTTCCCGGTCTGTTCGACCTGGTGTTTCTCGATGCCGACAAGGAGAACTATCCTGTTTACTACGAAATGATTGTGCAAAAGGTCGTTAAAGGGGGTTATATACTGGCCGACAATGTCCTGTGGGGCGGAAAAGTGCTTGGAAACAGGGAAACCGACCATTCAACCAGGGCCATCCAGAAATTCAACCGGCTGGTCACACTGGATCCCCGTGTCGAGAACCTGCTTCTTCCCATCAGGGATGGGCTGATGGTCATTAAAAAACTATAATTGTTTAATTATTTATCCCTTTTACTAAACAAATCTTCCTGTGCATTTGTTAATAGGCAATATCCACATAGAAGATTCACTAAAACATGGCTGTATATTCGATCAGGGAATTGGAGAAACTCTCCGGAATAAAGGCCCATACCATCAGGATATGGGAGAAACGGTATAAACTGATCGAACCTCACCGGACCAATACCAACATCAGGTACTACACCGATGCAAATCTCAAAAAAATACTCAATGTTGCCGTTTTAAACAGGCAGGGGATTAAAATCTCCCATATTGCCATGTTGAGCGAGCAGGAGCTTAAGGAGGAGATCAAACGGGCCACCGGATCCACAAGTTCTCACCAAACCCTGGTGGATTCACTTGTGGTTGCCATGATCGACCTGGATCAGTATATTCTTGAGTCCATTGTCGACAAATCCATATCAAAAATCGGATTCCAGGAGACTGTAACAGGGGTCCTCTATCCGTTTCTCAAAAAAGTGGGCATCCTCTGGCAATCCGGAGAAGCCAATCCTGCCCAGGAGCATTTTGTTTCCAATCTGATCCGGCAGAAAATTATTGCTGCAACCAACAGGTTACCAAATACTTTTCATCCGGATGCAAGAAAGTTCATCCTGATGCTTCCTGAGGGAGAGTGGCATGAAATTGCCCTTCTTTTTGCCCAGTACCTTCTGAAAGAGGCTCATCACCAGGTAATATACCTTGGACAATCTGTCCCCTATTATGATGTGCTTGCCACCGGGGCAGCGATGCAGTTCGATTACCTGGTTGTCTCGTTCACCACAAACCGGCCCGGATTCGACCGTATGGTTTGCCTGAATGACCTGGGAGGGGCCTTCCCGGATAAAAAAATCCTCTTTTTTTCCGAATCCCCCGAAATTCAGCATGCCGGTTTAGCCAAAAACCTCATTCATATCCACACCATCCAGGATTTTACCGGTTTCATTTCCGACCTATAGATTCCCCTTTTAAGTTCAAATCCCTTCATGTTTAGGGATATATGGGTATTGATCCACAAAATCCAATTATTTCGTAATTTAGAATAGCACAGAATAAAACACCTTTCCCTCTTTTATTTATAAGAGGTTCAGGCCTTCTTCTTATTTAGATTATCCCATTTTTCAAGCCTTCTGGCAACTCTCACCCTTGACTCGTGTTTAGTTATAACATATATTTGTTAAACAATTAATTACTGATAAATTCAAAAGCCCCTATATTATGACAACAATGGATTTCAATAACAAACTGATAAGCATGGAGGGCAGATTGGAAAGATTTGCAATGAGCCTTACATCGAACCGTGAAGCAGCAAAAGATTTATTACAGGAGACCTATTTAAAGGCACTCTCTTCAAAAGATAAGTTCATCGAGTTTACGAATTTTGAAGCATGGGCCTATACGATCATGAAGAACACCTTCATCAATAACTACAGGAAGGCTGTCAGGCAAAACACCGTTGTAGATACGACTCAGGATCTGTATTACCTTAATAACTCAAAGGAGTCAACTCATATTAAACCCGACTCCTCCATGCAGCAGAAGGAGATCAATAAGCACATCAACAGACTTCAGGATGAATTAAAGGTCCCCTTTTTGATGCATACCCAGGGATACAAATATAAGGAGATCGCCGAGCAGCTTGATCTTAAAATTGGCACGGTTAAAAGCCGTATCTTTTTCACACGAAAAAAACTGATGGAATCCCTGGTGGATTACAGTTAAGTACTCTATATATAAGTTTTAGGTTGGATCGGAAAAAGGGTGGCGTAATGGCCGCCTTTTTTTTTGATCCGCTGTCGTTTCTAACCCCTGAACTGTGCATCGACCACTGCAAATGCAGCCATATCGACAATCTCCCTTACATCGCTTTCCATCTGAAGGATATGTATGGGTTTGCCGATACCCAGCAAGATGGGGCCGGTAACCTGGCTGCCCCCAATCTCCTGCATCATTTTATAAGCAATATTTCCGGAACTGAGATTGGGGAAGATAATGGTATTGACCCGCTTATTGCCCAGCTTATTAAAAGGAAACTTCTGCATCCTCAATTCTGTATTCAGGGCATAATTCATCTGCATTTCTCCATCCACGATCAGTTTAGGATGCTCGCGGTGAAGAATTTCAACAGCCTCATGAGCCCTATGGGAACTTTCACCCTTGATGGCACCAAAGTTTGAATAGGAGACAATTGCGATCACAGGTTTCATATTGAAGTGTTCTACCTGTTCAGCGGTCAGCAGTGCAATTTCGGCCAGTGTCCGGGCATCGGGCTTTATATTTACCGTGGTGTCGGCAAAGAAATAGGGACCCCGCTTCGTATGCACGATATACATCCCGGCAATATGTTTATTGGTCCTGGTACCGGCAATCTGGATCGCCGGCCTGATCACATCCGCATATTTACTGGAAAAACCCGAAAGGAAAGCATCAGCATCTCCGGACTCAACCATCATCATTCCAAACTGATTGGGTAATTGCATCAGCTGCAGGGCATCCTCATAGGTCATGCCTTTCCTCTGACGGGACTGATAAAGCCTTTTGGCATACTTTTTCCTGAGGGAATTCACCTTAGAACCCGTCTGATCGATAATCTCCACCGATTCCAGGTCCAGGTGGTGTTCCTTCGCTATCTCCATGATCTCTTTTCTATTCCCAAGCAGTACGGGTCGTGCAATGTTTTCATGAACAACCGTCTGGATGGCTTTAAGCATTTTGAAATTAGCTGCTTCGCTGAAAACAAGTCGCTTTGGATTTTGCTGCGCTTTCATCCTGACATCATTGATCAGCCGGTTCTCTACACCCATGCGTTCCTTCAGGTACTCTTCATATGCATCCCAATCGGTGATGGGGGACCGGGCTACTCCTGTCTCCATGGCCGCTTTGGCAACAGCCGGAGCAACACGGAAAATCAACCTGGGATCCAGGGGTTTAGGAATGATGTAGTCCCTTCCGAAATGCAGGTTATCAACCATATAGGCCTTATTAACCACTTCGGGTACATCCTCCCTGGTGAGTTCAGAGAGAGCATTCACTGCTGCAATTTTCATCTCTTCATTGATCCTGGAGGCCCTGACATCCAGCGCTCCCCTGAAAATAAATGGAAACCCCAAAACATTGTTGATCTGATTGGGATAATCTGATCTTCCGGTGGCAAATATGATATCCTCCCTGGCAGCCATAGCTTTTTCATAGGAAATCTCAGGATTAGGATTGGCCATGGCAAAAACAATGGGATCATGTCTCATGGATTTGAGCATACCCTCGGTCAGTACATCGGCAACCGAGAGGCCCAAAAAAACATCGGCATCTTTCAGGGCATCCTCCAGCGTATCAGCCTCAGTATCCCTGACAAACTGCTGTTTATACTTATTAAGACCGGTGCGCCGGGTATTGAGGACTCCCCTGGAATCACACATCAGCACATTCTCCTGTTTCACACCCAGGGCAATATAAAGCTTTGCACAGGAGATGGCAGATGCCCCGGCTCCGTTTACCACCACTTTAATATTTTCAGCCTTTTTATTCACCAGCTCCAGGGCATTGATCAATCCTGCTGAGGAGATGATGGCAGTGCCATGCTGATCGTCATGAAATACCGGGATATCCAGCTCCTGTTTTAATCTCTCTTCTATTTCAAAACACTCGGGAGCTTTGATATCTTCAAGATTAATCCCTCCAAAAGTGGGTGAGATCGCCTTGGCCACCTCGATAAACTTATCCACGTCTTTTTGGTCAATCTCAATATCGAATACATCCACATCCGCAAAAATCTTAAATAGCAACCCCTTCCCTTCCATAACGGGTTTCCCGGCCAGTGCTCCGATATCGCCCAACCCCAGCACTGCCGTACCATTTGACATGACCGCCACCAGATTACCCTTGGCAGTATACTTATAGGAATCCTCCGGATTAGCCTGTATCTCCAGGCAGGGATCTGCTACTCCCGGAGAGTATGCCAGGGAGAGATCTCTTTGCGTGGAGTGGGGTTTGGTTGGGATAACTTCAATTTTTCCCGGCCGGCCGCTGCTATGATAGTTCAGGGCATCCTCTTTTGTAATTTTCGACATGGTCTTGATTTTAAATGGAAACTATGCTTCAAAATTACGAAGAGTGTTGACGCATGGTGCGTTTAGCTGATGAATAACTTGATGTTATTGAACAGCTACATAAACTGCAAGGATCCCCCGGAAGAATCAGCGAAAAATAAAGCCATCTTTCAGCGGGTCCTCAGGATCAAACCAGAACTGGTGTTTCCCGGTAAATGAGGCTGTACCGGTTACTTTGGGAATAATCGCCTTATGCGGACCAAAAGTGGTTATACCAGACACCTCTACCTCCATGATGGTTCCCAGGATACTCTCAATCACAATCCTCTCTCCCATTCTCAATTCTCCGCGTGCATGATGCAGTGCAGCCCTGGCACTTACGCCGGAACCTGTGGCAGACCGGTCCAGTTCACCATCTGCGAAGATGCACACATTGCGACTGTGCCTGTTGGGATGAAGTGCCTTCCCTGTAAATATGGTTCCGTACAGGAAGCTCAGCTCTTCTTCAAACGGATGAACAATCTTATGATTATTCATAACGCTTTGCTTAATTTTCCGCCCCAGGTCGACAAGTGTTGCATATTCAAATGCCTCCAGTGACAATCCCAGTTTACCGGCATCCACAATGGCATAAAATGCACCGCCGTATGCCACATCATACTTCACCCTTCCAATACCGGGAACCTCTACCTGCTGGTCCCTGTAGAGCACAAAGGAGGGAACGTTGGTGAAGGTTACATACTGGATGGTCCCCTCCTCCCGCCTCGCTTTGGCAACAATTCGTCCGGGAGGGGCATCGATCTGAAGGGTGACCCAGTCTCCCCTTCTTCGGATCAGCCTGGAATCCAGAACAAATTTTGTCAGGGCAATGATGGCATGACCACACATGGTGCTATAACCCTCATTGTGAAGAAAAAAGGTCCCGAAATCGGCACCCTCCGTGCAGGGTTCCGTAATGACTGCCCCATACATATCGGCATGCCCCCTGGGTTCCCACATGGTTCCCATTCTTATAAAATCCAGGTTATCCCGAAAATATTTTCGCTTTTCAAGGATGGTTTTTCCTTTAATTTCAGGGTATCCGTCTACCAGAATCCTTAATGGCTCTCCACCGGTATGCATATCGATTGTGGAAATTTTCAACCATTCTGCAGAGGGCTCCCACTTCAACTTTCTAAGCTTTCGATACATATTGATCACGATTCGTTTTTTCTCAGATTTTCATAAACCAACATGGCTCCGTAAAGGTCAAAGGCAGCCATGCCCACCGATTTGAAAAACCGGGTCCCCTCCTCCACGACCGTTTTTCCGCATAACAGATCAGATATCGGCACCACCTGCTCCCTTGTGATAATACCGCTTTGAAGGGGAATCAGCAGGTCACCTGCCTCAACCAGTCCATGCAGGGTATCCACATAAACCTTGTTTAAATCAACCATCACCTCGTCGGGAAACTCACGCATTCCGGGCTTATAGGAACCGATTCCGATCAGGGTTTTCCCTTGCCACCAACCACCCGTTTTGGGAACCACAGGCCGATCTGATCCAGTGGCTGTAATAATGATTGACGAGGAATTGCATAATTCCTCGGCTGTTTCACAGTGTACGATTTTAATATCTTTAAACCTGGCACTGAACCTCTCTGAAAAAAGGTTCATGATCTCCCTGGAGCGGTCAAGGATCCTCAGTTCCCTTATGGGCCTTATCTCACAGGCAAACAGTGCCTGGTGAAACCCCTGAATGCCCAGTCCGATGATTCCAAGCGTATCGGCGTTTTCCGGAGCAAGATATTTGATCCCCACCGAACCCACAGCTGCGGTCCGCATGGCTGTCAGCTTACTGCCATCGAGTATTGCCAACGGCTCCCCGGTCTCCCCGTCATTTAAAACCACCGTACCATAAATCACCGGTTTATGCTTCAACCGGTTTTGGGGAAAAACAGAAACCAGTTTGGTGCAGAAGTACTTCTCTCCGAAACATGGCATCATCAAAAAGGTATTGGGTCCCCTGTCTTTATGATTCCGCAAAGGGACCTCGACCCTGCCTTGTGCAGTATCCTTCAGGGCACCCTCCATAGCAGCGATCCAATCCATGACCGGAGCTGCATTTCCGATGGTATTACTATCAATATGGATCATTAATGAGTTGAAGTTAACACCATTTTAGCACATTGCCACCAGGGAGAAAGAAAAAGAAAGTCCCCTATTTCTGAGAAGGGATTTGGTATCGATCCGGTGGACAGATTTGATAATTATCCTATGGGGGGCAGATTCATCTTTGGGGTAACATCCAGTCTGCACGTTCTTTAAACTCTGCCTGAAAGTCATCACTCCACCTGGAGATGGTTGATTTTCCCGGTCCGTCAATGTAATGATTCGTTGAGTCTATACGGATGTATTGCCCTCCCCAGCCAGGTTGGGTGGGGTCTTCGGAATCGTTTATCCCCCGATTCGCACTAACCAGGTAGAGGAAGGATGGTGAATCGCCCTCAATAACGCCCGGTCCAGCAATTGCTTTTGGCGGATATATTGCGCCGAGTGGTCCATGGTTATGAATGATATTTGCTTCAACCCATGTAAGGTCATCCACACCAAACATGCCCTGGTAAGTATTTCTTGATTCAATAATAAAAAGGTCAGGAAAATGATCCATCAGCCAGCCGTGTGTTGCATCCTGGTATCCAATCAGAAAGATGCGAAGTTTACTTATAAAGAGGTCTGAATCAGCCTTGCTGCGTGAATGCTGAACTTTCCAGATTGCTTGTGCTATTTCCCGCGGGCCGCCCCAGACACATACATAAACTGGTCGTGAATCAGGTTTGTCGACTGCTTCGATAATTGCATCTGAAGCTTCACTGTCTTTTCCCTCTCCGATTATTTCAGTCCACGACTGCTTATTGTATCCCCATTGAATATTTAAATCATGATTCTTACCTAAGCCCTCGTAAGTTACCGAACGCAAATAGTCAGCGCCTGGATAGCTGGAATCATGTCTCCTCAGGTTCTCGTCAACTTCATCATATTTATCTAATACTGCAAGAATGTTTTTCCTTTCAGCCACCATATCAAAAGTACCTGCTGAAGCGATCAGACCTTCCACATCAAATTCATTTGAATAAAGTAAAAAACGTACCATGGACTGTACATCATCCGGGTCGCTGTTTGTTACCGGGATAGGCGGAAAGTCAGATGATATGATAATACGCTTTTGAGCGGATTCATTCTTCAGTCCTGATTGACCTATTGCAGGTTGGAAGGAAACGATGACCAGAGAGAGAAAGAATTTCAGTGAGTTCATGAAAGTAATGTTCAGCGACTAAGACAGCATATTGTTAAAACATGGAATATGAAAGCGCCAAAAGTCGGATTCGCCTTTAAAAGAAATTAACAATCAATATCTTATACAAGATAAAGAATTTTGATGAAAACTGCGAGTTACATAATACGCATCATCGATACACTTTTATAGGAGCTGCTTGAATCAACTGGCGCGGTTTTGGTAGAAGGAGAGCCCCCGCTTCTTCTTGATGAATGGCAAATTAATTCAATTATGCAATACTTATAATTTATTCTATGCGATTATATTATTTCTATTATGTATATCCATGTTTTAATTCATGCAATTTTGTGGTTTCTATGGATATATACTATCTTTAAGGTATAAAATGGATATACCATGTGGATTAACAGGGAACTGAAAGATACGCTCAAGGAGATTGCAAAGAGGCGCCCCGTAGTCCTGCTGACCGGTGCCAGGCAGACTGGGAAAAGCTCATTGCTGAAACACACCTTTCCAAATGCCAGATATGTTACGCTGGATGATACCTTTTCAGCTGAACTGGCTCAGGAGAATCCTATATCATTTTTAAAACGATTCGCTGACCAGGATCAGGTAATTATTGATGAAGTACAATATGCCCCAAACCTGTTTCGCAGCCTGAAGATATCAGTTGATGAAAACAGGACGAAATATGGAAAATGGATTTTGACTGGCAGTCAGCACTTTCTACTTATGAAAGACCTGGGCGAATCTTTGGCTGGCAGGATAAGCATATTAGAACTGGGGAGCCTGAGTGCATCAGAATTAAATGCATCACTATCAATCAGAAATAAAGAAGACTTTCTTTGGAAGGGTGGTTACCCTGAGATCTGGGCAGAAGATCTGCCGGCAGATATGTTTTTTAGCGACTATATCAAAAGTTATCTTGAAAGAGACCTGAAGGAATTTATGAATATATACAAACTTCAGAGTTTTCGAAGTTTCCTCACACTGCTTTCAACGCGCGCGGCTCAGCTTCTCAACTTCAGAGAGCTTTCAAAGAAAACAGGCGTTTCAGAGAGTACTGTCAGATCGTGGATTACAGCCCTGGAAGCCACAGGCATAATTGCACTACTCCCGCCCTATTTTGAAAACCTTGGAAAACGTATAATTAAATCTCCCAAGCTGTATTTCAGGGATAATGGTCTATTGGCCCATTTATTAAATATTAATGACTATGTATCACTAGAAAATTCAGGATATCTTGGCCATTTATGGGAGAATTTTGTTTTTACAGAATTCATTAAAGGAGGACTGAAAGAAGGACGGGATCTATTCTTCTTCAGGGATTCAAATGGGGTTGAAGTTGATTTCATCCTATACAAAGGCAGCACCATCCACATGGTCGAGGCAAAGTATAGTGAATTACCTGATCCCAAAAAACAACACTTCAGCAAACTAGCCCCGCTTTTCAAACAGGAAGTTAATGCAATTTTGGCTTGCAGAGTAAACGACCCGGGTTTTGTCGAGATGAAAGACCACACCCTGTATAATCCATTGTACGGACACAACTGGTACAATTAACATCCATGAAAGCTCTATCGCCCGCATTTATCTCTCTGGTTCTCATCACAGCTTGTTCAATAGATAATCCAAGCTCCCCGATGGACCGTCAGTACCAGCAAATAAAATTACATACAAGATGATTGACTGGATTCAGGAGCTGATCATTCAAAGCAAATCACAAGAATAGAAAAAAAAACGGAAGATAAAGATCAAGAATCTCTTTCTTCCGTTCCTGTACCCGAAGCCGGAATCGAACCGGCACGGCCATTACTGGCCACTGGATTTTAAGTCCAGCGCGTCTACCTGTTCCGCCATCCGGGCATCAAGCAGACTTTTCCACTATAAAAGCGAAGCAAATTTAAATAAAAAAGCCCAACAATTCCACGCAAAATATCGTCGCATCAGGGATAAAAAAAGAGGGCACCCTCTAATGAATGACCTCTTTTTTCATTGGAGCGGGAAACGGGACTCGGACCCGCGACCCCGACCTTGGCAAGGTCGTGCTCTACCAACTGAGCTATTCCCGCAAATGGATTGCAAATATAATACTGAAATTTGATTTCTGCAATTTTAACTATAATCCGGACAGTTTTTTGATTTCGTTTAATTTATTGAGCGCTTCAACAGGAGTAAGGTTATTGATATCAAGGTTTGCAATCTGGTCGCGGATCTGCTTGAGAACCGGATCGTCGAGCTGGAAAAAACTCATCTGCAGGCCTTCACGATGACCGGCAATTCCTCCCACGGGTTTACTCAGGTTCTTTTCCCCTCCGGTCTTTTCAAGTTCCTGCAGGATTTCGGTGGCCCGTTTCACTACGCTGCGGGGCATGCCAGCCATTCGTGCCACATGAATCCCAAAACTATGCTCACTGCCTCCGGGAACCAGTTTTCTGAGGAATATCACCCGGTCGTCCAGCTCCTTAATGGATACATTGTAATTCCTGATGCGGGGAAAATGAGCAGCCATCTCGTTCAATTCATGATAATGGGTGGCAAACAGGGTTTTTGCCTTTCCTTTTGGCTGGTCATGAATATACTCAACCATGGCCCAGGCAATGGAGATTCCATCATATGTACTTGTACCCCGCCCGATTTCATCCAGTATCACAAGGCTGCGATCCGAAAGGTTATTCAAAATGCTTGCTGCCTCGAGCATCTCGACCATAAACGTGGACTCCCCCAGTGAGATATTGTCGGAAGCTCCCACCCTGGTAAAGATCTTATCTACCCAGCCGATCCTGGCCGAACGGGCCGGTACAAAACTTCCAACCTGTGCCATCAGGGTAATCAGGGCTGTCTGCCTCAGATAAGCTGATTTCCCCGACATGTTGGGCCCCGTGAGAATCACAATTTGCTGATCATCATCATTGAGTTTTACATCGTTGGTCACATAGGCTTCATCCGCAGGTAGCTGTCTTTCGATTACAGGGTGTCTCCCTTCAGAAATCTCAATGGTGGTGGATTCATTTACCTCCGGCCGACAGTAATTGTAGTCCAGCGCAATCCTTGCAAATGAGAGCAGGCAATCGAGCCTGGCAATCAGAGAGGCGTTCATCTGGATGGCTTCCACCGATGACGAAATTCCAATAACAAGATCCTGGAAGATCTTTATCTCCAGGGCAAGACTCTTCTCCTCTGCACCAAGGATCTTATCTTCGTAGGATTTTAACTCCTCGGTAATATACCGCTCGGCCGACACCAGGGTCTGCTTCCTGATCCACTCCTGTGGAACCTTATCCTTATGCGTATTACGAACCTCTATGTAGTACCCGAATACATTGTTAAATGCGATCTTCAGACTGGAAATACCGGTTCGTTCCATTTCCCTCTTCTGCATCATCAAAAGGTAATCCTTTCCCGAATGCATAATCTCACGAAGCTCATCAAGTTCGGGGGAGACCCCACCTGCAATCACACCACCTTTATTGAGCAAGGCCGGGGGTTCGGCATGCTATCTCCTTTTCAATCCGCTCTTTTACCCAGGTACACGGATCAATCTGTGCAGCAAGCTTTTGAAGAGAAACCTCCTCCGATTGGCCGCACCGCTCCTTCAGGGGTTCCAGCGCATGAAGCGAATGTTTCAGCTGAACCAGCTCCCTGGGCTGAATCCTTCCCACGGCCACTTTGGAAATGATCCTTTCCAGGTCTCCGATCTGTTTGATTTTATCTGCCAGAAAATCCCTCAGTGACTCATCATCACGAATTTTTTCCACCATATTATGACGCTCCCTTATCAGAAGTACATCTTTCAGCGGAAGCGAGAGCCATCGCTTGAGCAGCCGGGCACCCATGGGGGTAACGGTACGGTCCATCACATCAATCAGCGTCCTGGCTCCCTCATACAGGGCGTTAAACACCTCCAGGTTCCGGATTGTAAAGCGGTCGAGCCAGACATAGTGGTTCCTCTCGATCCTTGCAAGCCTTGAAATGTGGCCCGTTTTCGAATGTTGTGTCAGATCCAGATATTGAAGAATGGCACCACTGGCGATAATCCCGTGCCGCAAATCCTGAACTCCGAATCCCTTCAGATTTTGGGTACCAAACTGGTGATGCAGCTTCTCCCTGGCATTATCTTCGGTGTAGACCCAATCGTCTAGCATAAAGGTGTAGTAACTGGTGCCGAAGGACTCCATAAACTCATCCTTGTGGCTTTTTTGAACCAGTACCTCCCTGGGATTGAAACTGCTTAGCAGCTTATCAATAAAGGCCCGGTCGCCCTGAGAGGTCAAAAACTCTCCCGTGGAGATATCCAGAAAGGCAATTCCGTTCAGCTGCCGGTCGAGAAAAACACTGGCCAGAAAGTTGTTTTCACGATTCTCAAGAACATGATCGTTGTAAGTGACCCCCGGGGTCACCAGTTCGGTAATTCCCCGCCTGACTATCTTTTTTGTGAGTTTGGGATCCTCCAGCTGCTCACAGATGGCCACCCGCTGACCGGCGCGAACAAGTTTGGGCAGGTAGGTATCCAGTGCATGGTAAGGAAAACCCGCCAGTTCAACAAAAGAAGCAGCACCATTTGCCCGACGGGTAAGCGTAATGCCAAGGATTTCAGCGGTCCGGATGGCATCTTCTCCGAATGTTTCATAGAAATCCCCTACCCTGAACAGAAGAATTGCATCAGGGTTTTTTGCCTTCACAGAATAGTACTGCTTCATTAAAGGCGTCTCGACAATATTTTCAGGCGCTGTCAAATATTGGAATTGTTACTCAAAAATAGAAGAAAAAAACCGCCTTGCCCCAATAGGCAAGACGGTTTTGAATCGGTTGAGGCTTTTTCTAGAAGCTTAGATCAATCCCAATGGCAATTATATCCGTTGCCTTGCCATAAGTTGTGTGATGAACCGGGGGGCCTTGAAATTCTTCAGTGTAATCTTCATACATTACATGAATATATCCCGCATTAAGCGTTACGATCTCACCAAGCTCAACAAATACGCCACCGGCAATAGTATTACTTTTGTTGGCATAGCTCAGGTCTGACTGGTAATCATCATTCACACCCAGGTTTCCTATGAGATATCCGACACTCACACCAAGAATGCCCAGGAATTTATATTCTGCGCTGAGGGCAAGATCCCAGTCGTTTTCATCGATGGTTGTCTCGTTGTTGATTTGCTCACCTAAATCATCGGTCTCCCCATAATAAGCACCCTTATCCAGGTAGTAGTTGAAGCTCAGTCCGAATTTAAGTTTCTGCAGGGGGCTTACTTCTGCACCCAAAGCAAACATTCCGGGAAGGTCTCCCCTGACTTTTTCTCCGTCAGGGAACATGCCCACATCGTCAACCTCAGTTTCGTTAGTGAGTTCAATTTTTGTATGATGCTCATACCTGGCTGCAAGATTGACCCTGTCTGACAGGTGGAAGTTCACACCAATAATCGGGGTGAATCCGGAACCTGACTGGGTGGCATTCAGGTATTTATCTGCAGTCTGGGCATCAAGCTGTGCACCAGCTGCAGCAAGTTGTGCTCCGGCGTCGGGATTTAATGGAGTGATTTGACTGCTGAGAAACCTCGCGTAATCTCCCGCAGCCATGGTTCCACCATAGGCTGCAGGAGCGTCAATGGTGATGTTGGTCAGGGCGCCTTCATAGCTGTTGTTGGCCATTACATATCTTCCTCCGATAGCCACTGAGATCATATCCGTGATGGCATAGGTGGCCCCAACCTGGATTCCATAGTAGGTTGAAGACCCGGTAAAGGAAGCATCCATGTTGTATCCGGTAATATTGGCAAAACCCGGATTATTACCGGTGGCTCCTTCAATGAGCTGGTCAAGCGGCGTCAGGGTCTGTTGCATATAAGGCACGAGTCCTGAAACAGGAATTTCAAAAGAGGGCAATCCCTGTTGAAAATCGGCAGTTCCGCCACCACCAATTACGTTGAACCCGGCAGAGAAACTCCATTTGTCCATTTTATAGGCTGCATAAATGCTGGGGAAAATGGGGGCTGTCAGCTCAGCTTGATAACTTTTTGGACTTGGAATAAGAAAGGGGTAATCACTGGTAATGGTCCTGGTTTGAAAAATAGACTGGTTTGAAAGGGAAAGATGAAGACCATTGTCGAGTTGAGCCAAGCCGGCAGGATTGTAATAAACTGCATCCACTCCGAGGGAAGCATCGCGGGTTAAGGAACGCGCCCAGGCTGCACTCTGGTTGGTGTTTGTAACAAGTCCGCCAGCAAAGACAGAAGAGGCAGTTACCATGAACGACAGAGCAATAAGATTCAATCTTTTCATATTAAATCGATTTAGTTAGCGGCGCTAAGAAAAGAAAAATAATTGAATATTAACATTTTTAACTCCAATTCGTTATTACTATACGATGAAAAAAAGAGAAATAAATGATGATGGATAGAATGTGGAACCAGCGTTACAGCACCGAAGAATATGTTTATGGCAGAGATCCCAATATGTTTTTTGCCAGCAGCCTGGAGTCTATGACCCCTGGAAAAATCCTTCTTCCGGGGGAGGGTGAAGGCCGGAATGCTGCATATGCTGCCAGTCTTGGATGGGAGGTAGATGCCTTTGACCAGAGCAGCACAGGGGCAGACAAAGCCCGTCGGCTCGCCCTGGAGAAGGATGTGAAAATAGATTACCTGGTTTGTGAGCTGGAAAAATTCATTTTTAAAAAGGAACACTATGACGCGATCGGCCTGGTTTTTTTTCACGTGCCGGCTTCAACCAGACAATTTCTGCATCGACAGGTTGTGGAGGCCCTGAAACCCGGAGGCATGGTGATTCTTGAGGCATTTCACACCACTCAGCTTGGAAGAGACAGCGGCGGACCCCAGTCACTGGAATTGCTCTTTAATAAAGAGATCCTGCTGGAAGATTTCGAAGTCTCGGAACTTGATATGCTGGAGGAGACAGAGGTGATACTTGAATGAGGGTCTGTTTCACGGCGGACCAGCAAATATTGTCCGGTTCAGGGGTATAAAAAGATAAAATAAAAAGCTATGGATCTGGGTATAAAAGATAAAGTGGTAATGGTGGCCGCATCCAGCAAAGGCCTTGGTTTTGGTATCGCCCGGGAGGCAGCCCGGGAGGGGGCCATTCTCTCCATGGGCAGTCGTAACCAGAAGAGGCTGAAAGAAGCGGCAGAAATGATTCTGAAGGAGGTTCCCGGGGCAGTGATTCTCACCTCACAACTGGATGTTTCCCTGGCAGAATCGATTGACCAGTGGATTCAACTTACCCTGAAGGAGCTTAAGACTATTGATTGCCTGGTGGTAAACGGGGGCGGTCCACCTCCGGGGACCTTTGATGAAATGGACGATCCTAGGTGGGAAACCGGTTTTGAAAACACACTGATGAGCGCGGTCAGGCTGATCCGGGGGGTGCTGCCTGAGATGAGAAGGAAAAAATCGGGATCAATTTTAACTGTTACTTCAAGTTCCATAAAAGAACCTATTGACAATCTGATTCTTTCAAATGTTTTCAGGTCCGGGGTCACAAGCCTTGTTAAAAGCCTTTCCTTCCAGGTGGCTTCGGATCATATCCGCATCAATAACCTGGTCCCCGGGTTTTTTGACACCGACCGGCTGAGGGAGCTGGACCTGCGAAATTCGGGAGAGTGGCGCATCAGTCTGGATAATGTGCGAAAGATCAATTTCGACAAAATCCCCATGGGCAGGTACGGTGATCCGGAAGAATTCGGGAAGGCAGCAGTTTTCCTTCTCTCCGGGGCTGCTTCCTATGTCACCGGTGAAACATTTGTTATCGACGGTGGCAAAATGAGAACCGTATGGTAGCCAGAAACAGCCAGTCATTGTCGCCGGTGAAACTATTATTTACCAAGGAGGTCTCCTCCGGTATATTCCTGATGGGATTTAAGAAAGCTTTTGATTTTGAAGCAGGACAGGTCATCGGAATTGCGCTGGCCGAAAATGGCCCACGGCGGCTCTACAGTATTTGCAGCGGTGAGCATGAAACGGAGGTTTGGATCCTCTACAATGTGATCGACGAAGGCTATCTTACACCCCGGCTCGCGGATCTTAAAGCGGGCGATACCATCTGGATTACCGAGCCCCGTGGCGAATTCACCTCCGACGATGAACCGGCGGTGTGGATTGCCACCGGAACAGGAATCGCACCTTTTTACTCCATGCTCAGATCAGGCAGGGCTGCAAACAAAATCCTCATCCATGGAAACCGCTACCTGGAACAGTTTCATTTTTACGACTTTTTCGCAGCCCTGCTGGGGGACCGGTATATCAGGTGCTGTACTGCAGAGGAGGGTGAGGGGTTTTACCATGGCCGGGTAACATCCTTCCTGGCGGACCACCCGCTCCCTGACCCCGGTTTTAAATACTATCTTTGCGGAAGTGCGGAGATGGTTGTCGAAACAAGGGATATCCTCATTGAAAAAGGGATCCCATTCCAAAAGATCATCTCGGAAATATACTTCTGACCCATGCCGGAATCTCTGTTTGGAAAAAACCTGAACGAATTGAATTCCATTTCGAAAGAAATGGGTCTTCCTGCATTTACGGGCAGGCAAATTGCTGAATGGATCTACCGGAAAGAGATTACCGGAATTGAGGAGATGACCAACCTTTCAAAAAAAACCAGGGTACTGCTATCTTCCAGGTACTCCATTGGTTTACAGGATCCTGTCGATGTCCAGGAGTCGGTCGACGGAACCAAAAAATACCTGTTCCCTGGTACACCGGGAAAATTTATCGAAACGGCTTACATCCCTGACAGGGAGCGGGCTACGGTATGCGTTTCATCACAGGTGGGTTGTAAAATGGGATGCCTGTTCTGCATGACCGGAAAACAGGGTTTCCAGGGAAATCTCACCGCCGGGGAGATCCTGAACCAATACCGAAGCATTCCCGAATGGCGAAAGCTGACCAATATCGTCTATATGGGCATGGGCGAGCCCCTTGATAACCTGGATGAGGTCTTAAAGAGCCTGGAGATCCTCACCTCACCCTGGGGATATGCCATGAGCCCCAGGAGAATCACGGTCTCCACCATCGGGATTACACCCGCCATGCTTCAGTTCCTTGAAAACAGCGACGCACACCTGGCCATCAGTCTGCATACCCCTTTCGATGATCAGCGCCGGAAGCTGATGCCCGTACAGCAAGTTTACCCCTTACAGGAGGTGCTCGGTGAAATCCGGTCCTGGGATTTCGGGCGTCAGCGAAGGGTCTCCTTTGAGTATATCCTTTTTAAAGACCTCAACGACTCGAATGCACACATCAATGAACTCTCCAGGATCCTTCACGGAATCAAATGCAGGATCAACCTGATCCGTTTTCATCCCATCCCTGATACCCCTCTGAAGTCCCCCGATGAAAAGAGCATCCTGGAATTCAGGGAAAAATTGAATGCAAAAGGAATTACCACCACCATCCGGGCAAGCCGTGGTCAGGACATCTGGGCAGCCTGCGGTCTGCTCTCCACGAAAAAATGGATGAATAAGGAATAACTGTTTACGATTATAAGTGCCTCTGCCACATCAATCCGGAAAACAAAGGCCATGTGGTGGACCGACCTGAGACTTTTCTTCTTCCCTGTACTATGCCTGGTGTGCGGGAAAAGACTCTCCAGGCCGGGAGAGATTCTTTGCCTGGAGTGCGAATACAACCTGCCTAAAACAGGATTCCTCGACAATCCTGATAACCCGGTCAACCAGGCCTTCTGGGGAAGGGTTCCTGTGGAAATGGGAACCTCCCTTTTTCGCTTTGAAAAGGGTTCACCCTACCAGTCTCTGCTTCACGAGTTAAAATACCGGGGAAATAAGGGTGCAGGTCTCTTTCTGGGCCGGATGCTTGGGCATGAGCTTCTTCACACCTCCTTTTCAAAGTGTGACATTCTGGTTCCGGTTCCCCTTCACAAAAAGCGTCTCAGGAAACGGGGATATAACCAGAGTGAAGTAATCGCCAGCGGGACTTCGGAAATCACCGGGATACCCGTCGTAACCAGCCTGTTGCAGAGATCCACCCATCATCCGTCACAAACCTCCATGGGGAGGTATGAACGATACCAGAATGTGAAGGGAAATTTCAGCATCTCTCCCGGAGCCCCCGATGTCAGCGGGATGAAGCTGATTCTGATCGATGATGTGATGACCACCGGGGCGACTCTCGAAGCCTGCAGCCTGGAAATCCTTGAAAATTTCAATTGCCAGGTTTACATTGCCACTGTTTCGGTTGCCTGATCACTCATGGAGAAACTTGTAAGAAACAGTAAGACTAAGCACATTGTGAAAATAGCCGCTATCCAAATAACGAACACTCGCTCCCTCCCTGAGGCTGTAAGGAAGGAGGGAATATGTGAAACGCAGTCCAACACCAAAGGTGGGATAGAACCAGTAATGAAGCCCGGTAAAGGCATTGAGCCCAAAACGACGGTTCCCGCCCAGTGGTTCCTCAAGAGGAACTTCGTTTCGCTGATCGTCGAATGCCACAAAACTTATCAGCACATCCGGGGAAAGTCCGATCTCCACCTGCACCTTTTCTTTCATAAGATAATGCACTGAAAGCGGTAATTCTATATATCGGAAACTGGTTTTATGAAAATCCTCAACAGCATCAGCATTCATATAGTATGCACCCCTGCCTCCGTATTTCAACTCCAGCTGCCAGAAGAAGTCCTGACTGAACTCCCTGTTTACAAATACGCCGCCGGTAAAGCTTAACTTGTTATACCCTCCGTAGCCATCCCGGTCTACCTGCGAAGCGTTCATCCCTCCAAAAACACCCGCATTAAACTCCTGACCAAATAGCACTCCCGAGGGAAGTAATGTCAGCAAGACCAACATCGTACCTGCCAGCCTGAATGATTTTAATCTACTCATTTGCTATCATTTTAATAAGTTCATCCACCCCCTCTGCCGCCCCTTTCCGGATTAGTGTGATTCCGGAGCGACCAGCCGTAATCACGTCGTTGGGATCAATCAGGTAGACCGGCGTGCCAGGGCGTATATAATTGATTAACCCGGCGGCCGGGTATACATTCATCGATGTGCCGATGATCACCAGCAGGTCGGCTTCTGAAACCAAAACGACAGCCTCTTCGATGGCGGGAACCGCTTCGCCAAACCAGACAATATGGGGCCTTAACTGGGAACCCAACTCGCATAAATCGCCCGGATTCAGTTCCCATCCTTCAATATCATATACCAGGTCCGGATCGATCGTGCTGCGGGATTTTTTCAATTCCCCATGCAGGTGAATGATCTTTGATGAACCGGCCCTTTCGTGCAGATCATCCACATTCTGGGTCACAATTGTAACATCAAAATCTCGTTCCAATTCAGCCAGTGCATAATGACCCCTGTTAGGGAGCGCCTCCAGCAACTGCTTTCTTCGCTCGTTATAAAACCTCAGCACCAGGTCCTTGTCCTTCTCCCATCCCTCAGGACTGGCTACTTCATACACATCATACTCCTCCCAAAGACCACCCATTTCCCGAAAGGTTCTCAGGCCACTTTCAGCACTCATGCCCGCACCGGTAAGAGCAACCAGTTTTTTCATTTTAGGTAAATATAAGATTTTGGCTGAACAATTACTTTCGCTACTTTTAAGTCACCCGAATCGGGATCTCATCCGCGGTTCAGACCAACAAATAAATGATTGATCAACATACTATAAATCAGATTTTTGAAACCGCCGACATCGTCGAAGTGATCTCCGATTTTGTAACCCTGAAAAAGAGCGGAACCAACTACAAGGGGCTCAGCCCTTTCAGCAATGAAAAAACGCCCTCCTTTATGGTTTCCCCGGCCAAGGGAATTTACAAGGATTTCAGTTCGGGTAAGGGGGGTAATGTGGTTGGATTCCTCATGGAACACGAAAAACTATCCTACCCGGAAGCCCTCAGGTACCTGGCGCAAAAATATAACATCGCCTTTGAGGAGAAGGAGCTGAGTGCAGAGGAGATTCAGCAAAAGAATGAACGGGAGAGCCTGATGGCTGTAACTGATTTTGCAGGAAAATTCTTCGCACGGCAGTTGCTGAGCGAGGAAGGAAAAGCGATCGGACTCAGCTATTTCCGTAACCGCGGGTTCAGGGATGACACCATTCAGAAGTTTCAACTGGGGTACAGCCCGGAAGAGCGCACCGCGTTTTCAAGTGAGGCAGGTAAAAGCGGTTATAAACAACAATACCTGGTAAATACCGGACTCTCCATCGAGCGGGACAACTACCTGGTGGACCGTTTTGCCGGACGGGTTATTTTCCCGATCCACGCCCTCTCCGGGAGTATCATCGGATTCGGTGGGCGCACACTGAAAAGTGATAAGAAAATAGCCAAATACATCAATTCGCCCGAATCGGATATTTACCACAAAAGCAGGGTATTATACGGTCTCTTCCAGGCAAAGAAGACGATTGTTTCAAAAGACCAGTGTTTCCTTGTGGAGGGATACACCGATGTGATTGCCATGTACCAGGCAGGGATTGAAAATGTGGTGGCCTCCTCGGGAACAGCGTTAACCACAGAACAGATCAGGCTGATGAAGCGTTTTACCGGAAATATCACCATCCTTTATGACGGGGATGAGGCCGGAATCAAAGCTTCTTTCAGGGGCATTGACATGATCCTCGAAGAGGGGATGAATGTCAAAGTGGTGATGCTTCCTGCCGGGGAAGATCCAGACTCTTATGCCAGGGCACACAGCTCCTCAGAATTTCTCGAATTCATCGGTTCCCGTGAAAAAGATTTCATCTCCTTCAAGGCTGAAATTCTGCTGGCCGAAGCTCAGCATGATCCCATTAAACGAGGTCAGCTGATTACCGATATCGTCAGATCAGTGGCTGTAATTCCCGATGGAATTATGCGCAGCGTCTACCTGAAAGATTGCGGGTTGCTGCTTGGAGTCGAAGAGCAGGTGCTCTACACCGAGGTCAATAAGATCAGGCAACAGAAACAGGAGCTGAACTGGCGCAGGGAGCAAATTTCATACAGGGACCAGCCCGTGCAATTCAAGCCGGCCTACCCGCAGCAACCCCTTCTTCCTGCCTTTGTTGAGAATATATACTCAGAGGTGGAGGAACGGGAAATTATCTATTTCCTTTTGAAATTCGGGAATCAGATTCTTCATCTGATCGGGGAAGAGAATACCCGGATCTCTGTGGCCGATTATATCATCCGGGAGATACAGAATGACGAACTGGAATTCAACAACCTGGTATACAAACAGGTGTTCGAAGATGTAAAAGAGCTTATTGAAGATGGTAAAGAGGTTACCGAACGTCATTTTGTTTACCATGAAAATTCCGGGGTAAGGGAACTGGCGGTGGATATCTTCACTTCCCGTTACGAACTGAGCAATGTGTGGAAAAGGAAGGAATCCTATGTTGAATTGCCAGGTGAAAACCTGGGGTATGAGGTGCCAAAATCCCTGCTCTCCTACAAAATGATGGTGGTGGAGAAAGCGCTAGGCCAACTTCGGGCAGATCTTGAAACAGCCGAGAAAAACAACGATCTCGATCAGGTTAATCACCTGATTTTAAGAATGCAAAGCCTTGGTAATGTGAAAATTGCCCTGTCAAAAGGGTTGGGCGGACGAACCATTATCAGGTGAACTCCCCGGAAAGCTTTTTCTTTAGCTTCTCAAGGATTTCCTGTAATTTTTTTTCGATTACAGGATATGCTTCAATCTCCTCTCCCCTGTATTGAACCACAAGCCGGATGCGGATTCCGGCCTGATTGATAAATTCATAAAATTCTGATTTTTGCAATCGATAAGCCTCCCTGATCCTTCGCTTCAGCAGGTTTCGGTCAATTGCTCTTTTAAAAAGTCGTTTTGGCACCGAAACAGCCATTTTTAAAGGAAATTCAGCTTCCTCACCTGGTCCGAATATAATTCTAAGGGGATAACCATCAATTCGCCTTCCTGAATCAAACAGGCTGGAAATGGATTTCCGGCCGGTAATCCGTTCTTCCTTTCTGAAGCGATATTGCTTAGGGCTTCCCGTTGTTTTTGTTGTGTTCCTTAATGAAATCTTCAAGGGCCATGGTCATCGATGGAGCCTGAGGCTGTGGAGCAGTAATATCAAGTCTTAGTCCTGCCTCTAAGGCTGCTTTGGCTGTCTTGGCACCGAAGGAGGCAATTTTCGTTTCGTTTTGCTTGAAATCGGGGAAGTTCTGGAATAGTGATTTGATACCTGAAGGACTGAAAAATACAAGGATGTCATAATTTACATCGGCCAGGTCGGAAAGGTCACTGCATTCGGTCCTGTAAAGTACCGCCTTGGTATAGTTAAAATGACTTTCTTGCAGTAAGACAGGGATTTCCTCCTTATGGGCAGCAGAAATAGGCAGCAGGAATTTTTCATCCTTATGCTTATTCATGATTTCTAAAAGGTCCTGTATAATTCCATTGCCATAAAAAATCTTTCGCTTCCGGTAGACAATGTATTTCTGAAGATAGAATGCCGTAGCTTCCGAGATACAAAAATATTTCATTGTATCAGGAATGTTCACCCTGGTCTCTTCGGCCATCCTGAAATAGTGGTCAATGGAAGTCTTACTTGTAAAAATGACCGCCGTGTGAGCACCAAGATCGATTTTCTCCTGCCTGAATTCACGGGCCGATACGCCTTCTACGTGAATAAATGGCCTGAAATCAATCTTCAGGTTGTGTTTGGTGGCTAAATCAAAATAGGGTGATTTGTTGTTCTCTGGTTCTGGCTGAGAAACTAGAATTTTCCTTATCCTTCCCATATAATTCTTCTTTCTTGGTCTCAACTTAAAGGATGCCCTCTAACCATCTGTAAAATAGAACGAGAGGAGCCATTTCAAGCGCACAAAGATACAAAAACATATAGAATATTGTTACTTCTCTACGAAAAGAAAAAACGAACCCCCTGATCAGGCGCATCAGAAGTATCACGGAAACCACTGCCAGTGCGATCCATTGAAACACCTCCATGAGGACTCCTTCTGTATATATTAAGAATAACAGGAGCGGTAAAGCTGAAATACCTATTAACTTATTGAATATAATAACATTGTAAAGATATTCCCGAAAAATATTGATTTTATTGAACAGGAATCCTGCAACATTGATCAGAACCACCCTGACCATAAACAACACCACCAGAAGGGCCACATTGAACAGGTAAAGATAGCCCTCGCTAATTCCGTAAGGTTCAAGGCCAGATTTAATTTCAGCCACATAAAGGAGCAGTCCTGCGCTGAGAAAATAGAACCCATAAAGGATGTTGTCCAGTTGTTGCTGCAGTACACTTTTATCCTTGAAAATCCTGGAAGCTATCTGGAAACTTACCGACGACTGGAATGTCTGCATCATGATGGAACCATAGTAGATCCGGATCCCGGCAAATAATCCCATTAAAATAAAAAGGGCAATAAACAGCCAGGCAGGATTTTGAAACTGGATCCTGTCTGTCCACACCAAACTTTCCGCCGATATGAAAAGGAGTGACATATCCTGGCCTGACTTTTGTGAAAATTAAGAGACAAAGATACATATCGCCAATTCTTAAAAAAAGTTAATAAGTGGTGATATTAAAATTCTTTGTAGTTCCTTTATAACAGTCTTTTATGTCAGAACAACAATCGAAATCATGAAAAAGTCAAAACGAAACCTTATTATAACCGGTTCTTTAATCCTTCTTTTCAGCGTTGGTTTTACCACCATCGGTAACAAAGACATGGAGCTGGTAAAAAACCTGGACATCTATTATACAATGTTCCGGGAATTGAATATGTTCTATGTGGATGAAACCGATCCGGAAGAATTGGTCACCACCAGCATTAACTCCATGCTCGAATCCCTTGACCCTTACACCACTTATATTCCCGAATCGGAAATGGATGATTTTCAATTCCAGACAACCGGTGAATACGGCGGAATCGGTTCGCTGATCCGCCGTTCCGGGAATTATACCATCATCGCCGAGCCTTATAAAGGATTCCCGGCCGATAAAGCGGGGCTGAGAGCCGGCGATAAGATCCTTGAAATAGATGGAAAAAGTGTAATGGACATGGAGATAACCTCGGTGAGTGACCAGTTGAAGGGTCAGCCGGGAACAGAAATGGTGCTGACAATTGAACGCTATGGAGATGAGAAACCTGTCGATTTCACCCTGGTAAGGGAGAAGATTTCCATCTCCAATGTTCCCTACTTTGGCATGTTGGACGACCACACTGGTTATATCAGGCTGTCTAACTTTACATCAGGCGCCGGACAGGAAGTAGAAAATGCACTAAAGGAGCTTAAAAAAGAACATGAAATGAAATCTTTGGTCCTGGATCTGAGATCAAATCCGGGTGGATTATTGATTGAAGCTGTAAGAGTATGCAATCTTTTCGTTGACAGGGGTGAACTCATTGTAAGCACAAAAGGAAAGGTAAAACAGTGGGATTCGGAATACATCACTCTTAAAGAGCCCCTCGATAAGGAAATTCCACTTGTTGTCCTGGCAAACCGTGGTTCCGCTTCCGCCTCTGAGATTGTTGCAGGTGCACTGCAGGATTTGGACCGGGCCGTAGTGATCGGTCAGAGAACCTTCGGCAAGGGGCTCGTGCAGACCTCCCGACCCCTTAAATACAACGCCCAGCTCAAAGTTACCACAGCCAAATACTATATTCCCAGTGGCCGCTGCATCCAGGCGCTTGATTACACGAACAGGAATGAAGACGGAAGTGTGGGAACCATACCCGATTCGCTCATCAGCAAATATGAGACCCGAAACGGAAGAGTCGTTTATGATGGTGGCGGAGTTCAACCCGATTTTGAAGTCATCCCCGAAATGCTCTCCGAAATTACCCTTCAACTCTACACTCAGAACATGTTTTTTGATTTTGCCACCATCTACAGGGCTGAGCATTCTGAATTATCAGATCCCAGAACGTTCGCAATATCAGATAGTGACTATGCATCATTCGAAGCTTTTGTTGAAAGCAAGAATTTCGAGTTCAAAACCTCCAGTGAACAGGCATTTGAGGAGCTTGTAAAAATTGCCAAAAGGGAGAAATACTATGAGATTGCTGGTGAGGAATTTTCCAGCCTGGAGGATAAACTTTCTCATAATAATCTGAAGGATCTGTATACATTTGGGAAAGAGATTCGCCAGATCCTTGAGGAGGAGATCGTTAACAGGTATTATTATCAGGAGGGACGGATCCTGTCACAAATCCAGGATGATCCTCAGCTGGAAAAAGCGCTCCAGGTTCTGGATGAACCCGGGGCTATGAAACAGGTACTTTCAGGAGAAAAGGGCGCTATTGTTAGCGCCCATAAAATTGAAAATTAATGCGCCTCTAGCCAGTTACTTCCTACTCCCATATCGATGGTCAGGGGTACTTTTAGACGGGCCACATTTTCCATTTCATTCTTCACGATGCGTCTAACCTGATCAACCTCAGCGGGTAACACATCAAAATTCAATTCATCATGCACCTGGAGGATCATGGAGCTGTGCAACTCCTGTTTTTCCATTGATTCATTGATCCGGACCATGGCAATTTTTATGATGTCAGCTGCAGATCCCTGGATGGGTGAATTGATGGCATTGCGTTCGGCATTGCCCCTGACAACTGAATTCCGGGAAAGGATATCGGGAAGAAACCTTCGCCTGCCATACATTGTTTCAACATAGCCCTCTTCGCGGGCCATCGCAATACACCTGTCCATAAATACCCTGACCCCGGGATATGTATCAAAATAACCATCAATGAGCATTTTGGCCTCTCCCCTGGGTATCCGCATTCTCTGTGCCAGTCCGAAAGCCGAAATTCCGTATATGATTCCAAAATTAGCTGTTTTGGCACGGTTTCTCATATCACGGGTTACATCCTCAGGCTCAACTTTGAAGATCTTTGCCGCTGTTGCCGTATGAATATCAGCATCGTTTACAAAAGCCTCGATCATCACTGGATCTTCACTTAGGTGGGCCATAAGCCTCAGTTCAATTTGGGAGTAGTCGGCCGATAAGAAAAGATTCTCTGGTTTCTCAGGAATGAAAGCCCGTCTGATCTCCCTTCCACGTTCCTCCCTGATTGGAATATTCTGCAGGTTCGGATTGTTTGAAGAGAGCCGGCCAGTGGTCACCACGGTCTGGTTGAAAGAGGTATGAATTTTATCGGTCTTTGATTTGACTAGCTGCGGAAGTGCATCCACATAGGTGGATAATAATTTTCTTAATGATCTGTATTCCAGTATTTTATCAATTATTGGATGTTTATCACTCAACAGAATCAACACCTCCTCTCCGGTGGCATACTGTTTTGTTTTTGTCTTCGTTGCGGAATCCACAATCTTCATTCTCTCAAACAGAACCTCACCAAGCTGTTTTGGGGAACCGATATTAAATTCCAAACCTGCCATTGCATGAATTTCACCCTCCGCTTCTATAATTTCACTCCTTAGTTCCTCGGCAAAAATCAGGAGGGCGTGTACATCAAGTTTAACCCCCTGGTGCTCCATCTTCATTAAAACCCTTACCAGGGGCATCTCCATATCCCCGGAAAGAGATTCAAATCCCTCCTCCCTTAAAAGTTTCTTAAAAATTGCCGATAGTTGCCATGTGATATCGGCATCCTCGCATGCATACTCCTTTGCCTTCTCCACATCAACACCCCTGAACGAGATTTGTCTTCCACCCTTTTTTCCGATCAGTTCTTCGATGCTCACCATGGAATACTCCAGATACTGCTCGGCCATGATATTAAGATTGTGCTTCTGCTCTGGTTTTAATAAAAAATGTGCAACCATTGTATCAAATAACCGGCCTTTAACATCTATATTATAATTCTTTAAAATATGAAGATCATATTTCAAATTCTGGCCACACTTTTCGATTTCCATATTGTTGAAAGGCGCTTCCAGCAACTTAAGCCACTCCAGAACCTCATTCCTCTCCTCACCCATGGCCACATAATATCCCTGGTGCGCCTCCCAGCTAAAAGCAATCCCGACAAGTTGGGCTTCAATGGGATCAATACCGGTTGTCTCTGTATCAAAACAGAAACTCTTCAGGCCCGAAAGTAACCCTGAGAGTTTCTTCACGCCCTCATAATCATTTATCAGATGATAGCGGTGATCAACTGTTTCAATCCTATGCAAATGTTTACCCGATTCTTGTCCGGGTTCTTCAGCAGGTGGTCCAAACAGGGTTCCAAATGCACCTGCCGGAGTTGCAGAATTTGCATTTTCAACCACTTCCGGAGAGTCTCCCGGCTGACCTGAGAGTATTCTTGAGGCGATGTTTTTAAACTCCAACTCGTCAAACAGATCCTTTAGTACCTGATAATTCAGGGGGCGTCTTGCCATCTCGCTGGTGTTGATCTTTATAGGGACATCCAGAACAATGGTTGCAAGCACTTTAGAGAGCTTTACCTGTTCAAACGAGTTTTCAAGGCTCTCCTTTTGCTTACCCTTAAGCTGCCCGATATTTTCATATACACCCTCCACTGAAGCGAACTGACTTACAAGCTTTTTGGCTGTTTTCTCACCAATTCCGGGAGCCCCCGGTATATTATCTGATGCGTCACCCCAAAGGGCCAGAATATCGATCACCTGTTCGGGGTGTTCCACCAGAAACTTTGCCTTCACCTCTTCCACTCCAAGGATCTCGGCTGCTGATCCTCCTTTCCCCGGCTTATACATGAAAATATTTTCAGATACAAGCTGGGCGAAATCTTTATCGGGAGTCATCATGAAAACCGTAAAACCCTCCATTTCCGCCTTCTTTGAAAGCGTTCCTATTACATCATCCGCTTCAAATCCGGCCACCTCTAAAATTGGAATATTAAAGCCCTGCAGCAATCTTTTTATAAACGGAACCGCACTAATAATATCTTCAGGAGTGGAATCACGATTGGCCTTATAGGGAGGAAACAATTCGTTCCGGAATGTAGGTCCCGGAGGATCAAATGCTACAGCAATATGGGATGGATTTTCCTTTCTTAAAAGCTCATCAAGTGCAAGGGTGAAACCAAAAACCGTTGAGGTGGGAATTCCCCGCGAGTTGGTCATTGGATTTGAAATAAAAGCATAATACGCCCTGAAAATCAAGGCATAAGCATCCAATAAAAACAACTTATTCTTCATTCCGGGAGCAGTATTAATGGTTATCCTCCGCAAACCACTCACCATAGGAGGTGGCGGTTTCATATAATTTCACAGAATGGAGGTCCAGGGAAGGGGGTAATTTTCCCCGGATTGTATCCACGATGAAGAGTACAAGGTTTTCGCAAGTAGGCTGAAAATCAAAGAGATGGACTTTTTCGTACATGGTTTTAATTTTCGAAAGCACCTCTCCCTCTGCTTCCTTGTATAATACAAGCGAGTGGTCCAGAAAATCCACAACGGGACCCTTCACAAGTGCTTTTATATCTTTAAAATCCAGGACCATCCCGAATTTTGGATCTTTACTATCGGTAATAGGTATCCCTATAAGCGTTACAAAAAGCCTGTAAGAGTGTCCATGAATATTCCTGCAGGCTCCGTCATAATTCCACAACGCATGAGCCATTTCAAAATCAAACTCCTTTGTAAGCCTTATTTTCCCCATTTTGCAAACATATTATTAATCGGTACAGGCGCATTCACTGATGCAGCGGACCAGCTGGCTGAGATTTTTACGTTTAAGGTAGTAATGGGTGTTTTTTCCCTGTCTTTCGGATGCCAGAACTCCTTTGTCTTTGAGGATTCCAAGGTGATGAGATGCTGTAGATTGTTCAATCCCAAGCAGTTCATGGATTTCAGTAACATTTAACTTAATCCCATCACTCAGGTAGCCAAGAATGGCAAGCCGCATGGGGTGTGAAATAGCTTTCAGGATGTTAGCAGCCCTCTCTATTTCTTCAGGTTTTAAATCAGTAAATTGCATGTGATGAGTATCAGGAAATCGTGAACATTAACAACTGCAATACAAATATAATCATATTTAAGATTTTTAATATGTTCGGCCGCCGGCTTTGAATTCGCATATTTTTTTACCTTTAAACATTCCTTCCAAAACTTATGATCAAACTGGATGAAATTCGGGAGCCTGTATGGCTGGAAATGAAAGAATTCAATAAGCAATTCAAAAGCTCAGTTTCCAGCAACATCCCCCTTCTCAATCTTGTTACCGCTTATGTTCTGAAAAGGAAGGGGAAACAGATGCGACCCCTGTTTGTCTTTCTGACCTCCAAATTAACCGGAGAGATTACTCCTTCATCCTATACAGCTGCCTCCCTGATTGAACTGATGCATACAGCGACACTTGTGCATGACGATGTAGTGGATGATTCAAATGAACGAAGGGGTGCATTTTCCGTCAAGGCCATTTGGAGATCAAAAATTGCTGTCCTGCTGGGTGATTACTTTCTGGCCAGAGGGTTAATGCTGGCATTGCAAAATAAAGAATATGACCTTCTTGAAATCGTTTCCAATGCATCCAGGGAGATGAGTGAGGGAGAGCTGTTGCAACTTCAGAAATCAAGAAGTCTAAACATTGATATTGAGACCTATTACGAGGTAATTCGTAAAAAAACCGCCACGCTTATCGCTGCCTGTACTTCAAGTGGGGCAAGAGCATCCGGTGCAAGCCAGGAGATCATTGATGAAGGCCTATGAAATGGGAATTAACATAGGAATGGCCTTTCAAATTAAGGATGATCTATTTGATTATCAGGAGAATGGGCTAATTGGCAAACCTGCCGGTAACGACATAAAAGAGAAAAAATTCACCCTTCCACTGATATATGCCCTGAACCAGTCAGACAGGCTGCGAAGCAAAGGAATGATTCGAAAAATCAACAGGGACAAAAAAAATCAGCAACTTGTCAATGAAGTCGTGCAATTTGTGAAGGAGAATGGTGGCGTTGAATATGCCTTTGAAAAAATGGTTGAATTCAAGCAGAAAGCCCTCCATATATTGGATTCTTTCCCGGATTCTCCGGCAAAGAACTCCCTGAAGGATCTGGTTGAATATACAGTTTCAAGAAAAAAGTAACTTGCTTAACCCATCCTCTTAAAATATTCTCTGATCAACCTGGCTCTCGGCTTTCCGATCTCGACGGCCAACTCCTCCTCCGTAGCACTCGCAATTCCTTCCCAGGACTTAAATCTCGAATATAACCTTTCAACCGATTTTGATCCAATTCCGGAAATCTCCCCGATTGCCGATTTAACCATTCCTGAGGATCGAAGCTGACGGTGAAAATTGATCCCAAACCGATGGGCTTCGTTTCTGAGATTTTGAATCAGTTTTAAAGATTCTGAATTCTTATCGATATAAAGCGGGACAGGATCACCTGGAAAATAGATCTCTTCAAGTTTTTTAGCAATGCCAATGATTGCAATTTCTCCCCTCAATTCGAGCCGGTCAAGACTTTTCAGGGCAGCACTTAACTGTCCCTTCCCTCCATCTATTACAATAAGCTGCGGGATTGAAGATTGCTCCTCCTTCACGCGTTTATACCTGCGATAGACCACCTCCTCCATGGATGCAAAATCGTCAGCCCCGGTGACCCCTTTGATATGATAGTGTCTGTACTCCTTTTTCGCAGCCTTCCCGTTTTTAAAAACCACACAGGCCGCAACCGGAACAGATCCCTGAAAATTGCTATTATCAAAACACTCTATATGCAACGGGAGTTTCGATAGTCTCAGATCATCCTGCAAAGTCGTCAGAATTCTTTGCGAAGATCCTAGTCCCTTCAATGAAGTTTGAAGCCTCCTTTTCTCGAGCCTGAAACTTTTTGCATTTCTCTGTGACAAATCCAGCAGCTTCTTCTTATCTCCCCGTTTGGGTACGGTTATCCTGTTTTCCGGAAACAGATCACCAATATGGAACGGAACAATGATTTCCACCGCACGGCTTTCGATTCGGTTTCTTAGATCAGCTATCACAAAAGACAATAATTCCTCATCTTCTTCATCCAGCCTCTTTTTTACCTGAACAGTGTGCGCCTGGATGACGGCTCCTTTCACAACCTTCAAAAAATTCACGAATGCTTCATTCTCATCACTGACAATACTAAAAACATCCACATTGTTAATTGCTGGATTCACTATAGTGGATTTAGCCTGGTAGCGTGAAAGAATTTCAATTTTTTCCTTTAGCCTGTTGGCTTCTTCATACCGGTATGCATCTGCCTGTTTTTTCATCTCCCCCTGCAAATACACAATTACTTCATTCAGATTGCCCCCGATAATCGATTTGATCTGATCGATGCTTTCATCATACGATCCCCTCTCCTGCTTTCCCACACAGGGTGCCAGACAATTACCAATATGATATTCCAGGCAAACCTTAAATTTACCAAGAGCAATATTTTCATCAGTAAGTGAAAGCTTGCAGGTTCGTAATTGATAAATCTGGCGTATGAGCTCCAATAAAACCTTTACAGCATAGGCAGAAGTATATGGTCCAAAATATCGGGAACCATCATTTAAAACAGTCCTGGTTGCAAAAACTCTCGGGAATGGTTCATTTTTAATACATATCCATGGAAAGGTCTTGTCGTCTTTGAGAAGGATATTATACCTGGGTTGATGTTTCTTAATAAGATTGTTTTCCAGCAGTAGCGCATCCGACTCACTTCCTACAACAATCCACTTCAAATCCGCAATACGTCCGACCAGTACTTTTAGCTTGAATGAATCATATCGGGTCTTGCCAAAATAAGAAGAGACCCTCTTTTTTAGATTTTTTGCTTTCCCAATATAAATGATGACACCTTTGCTATCATAAAACTGATAAATCCCCGGTTCCTCAGGCAGCAACTTTATTTGAGAATCTAAAGGGTGTTTCTCCATCTTTTAAATGATCAGAGTGCTCTATTTACAGCCCGGAGGCCACCAGCTGGCTAAATACGGGCTTCCTGGGAGGCTAAAACGGAGAAAAAAACCTGACTTTTTCCCCCTAACAAACTAAAATTCAAAAGATTCATGTCATGTAGCAACCAGGTGAACTATTCGCCATCAAACGTATAAACCGACTCTACATGATATCCAGAGAGCCTTTCTCTCCCCCCCAGGTCGGATAACTCCACAAGAAATAAAATTTTACTCACAACACCTCCTAAGGACTCCACAAGCTTGCACCCAGCCTCCGCGGTACCTCCGGTAGCCAACAGATCATCGATCACCACCACCTGTTCTCCGGGCTCAATGGCATCTTCATGAATTTCCAGCGCATCCTCTCCGTATTCCAGCTGATAGCATAAACTTCTTGTTTTCGAAGGAAGCTTTCCCGCTTTTCTCACCAGTACAATTCCTCCACCTATGCTTCCTGAAATCGCTCCCGCCAGAACAAATCCCCTGGCTTCGATGGCTACGATCTTATTCACCAACCCACTTTGAATATCATCCTTAATTGCACGCTGAAAGAATTTCAGTTACAAGGGCCATTGCTTTTTTATCCTGAAACACAGTTGTGAGATCACGAAAAATAATTCCCTTTTTGGGATAATCTACAATGGACCGGGTGATCCCTCTCAGGTAACTGATTTTCTCTTCCTGATTCATTCCTTAAAATTCTAAAAATGTTCCACGTGGAACTAACGACCCATATAAATTAAAAGTACGCTAATGTCGCTTGGCGAAACACCTGAAATTCTCGACGCCTGACCGATACTCTTTGGTCGAATCCTGGATAACTTTTGTCTCGCTTCGGTGGACAGACTTTTCAACTTGTTATAATCAAAGGAGTCATCCAGCCGGATTTTTTCCAACCGCTTAATCTTATCAGCCATCTGTCTCTCCCGGTTGATATAGCCCTCATACTTAATAAATATTTCAGCCGCCTCCATAACTTCATCCATCCGGTTCCCACAGTCTTCGGAAATCTCTGCCAACTTCGGGAACAACAAAACCAAATCCTTCAGGGTTACCTGTGGTCTTTTTACCACCTCATATAGTTTCACCTTCTGCTTCAGAGGGCTGGTCCCCACGCGTTCCAAAAAATCATTGATCTCACCGGGGGATACGCTCAAACTCCGTAAAGCCTCCAGAAAGAGGTTTATCCATATTCTTTTCTGATTTAAAAGAACAAGCCTGTTCTTTCCAGCCAGTCCAATATCTGCACTTAATTCCGTAAGCCGTTCGTCGGCATTATCCTGCCTTAAGAGTATTCTGTATTCTGCACGGGATGTAAACATCCTGTAAGGCTCATCCACCCCTTTGGTAACAAGGTCATCAATCAATACCCCAATATAAGCCTGATCACGACCAAGAACAAACTCCTGATCTCCCTTTATTTTAAGGCTGGCATTGATTCCGGCCATCAACCCCTGGGCAGCTGCCTCTTCATAACCAGTGGTTCCATTGATCTGCCCGGCAAAATAGAGATTATGCAAATTCTTGGTTTCAAGCGTATGATGCAGCTGGGTGGGTGGATAGTAGTCGTACTCTATGGCATATCCAGGTCTGAAAATTTTAACTTTCTCCAGGCCTTCTATTTCAAGCATAGCCTTATACTGTACATCCCAGGGAAGTGAAGATGAGAATCCATTGATATAATACTCGACCGTAGTCAATCCTTCGGGCTCAAGAAAGAGTTGATGTTGCTTCTTATCAGAAAAAGTCACAATCTTAGTCTCAATACTTGGACAATACCTCGGTCCAATACTCTCAATCGTTCCATTAAACATGGGACTCTCTCCAAACCCCTTCTCCAGTTCAGAATGTACCTGAAGGTTAGTGTAGGCGATATAGCAACTTTTGTGCGAGGAATAATCGACATGATAATCCAGAAAGCTGAATTTTCTACCCTCCGACTCTCCAGGTTGTTCAGTAAGTTTTTCAAAATCAATGCTTCGCCCATCCAGTCTGGCCGGAGTTCCCGTCTTCATTCTTCCAACTTCAAATCCATGTTCCTTAAGTTGTTCACTGATTCCAAAAGCCGGAGATTCACCCATCCGGCCACCCTGCATCTTTACACCTCCCACATGCATCAAACCGTTGATAAAGGTCCCAGCAGTCAGAATGACTTTCCTTGCCCTGAATTCTATTCCCATAAGGGTAACAACACCATGAACCTCAGTGCCTTCGACAATTAAACCAGTTACCTTATCCTGCCAGAATTCCAGGTTATGAACACTCTCGAGAACTTTTCTCCACTCCAGAGTGAAGAGAGCTCTGTCACACTGGGCCCGTGGACTCCACATGGCCGGACCTTTACTTCTGTTTAACAGCCTGTATTGAATCATGGAGCGGTCGGTGACAATTCCCGAATAACCACCAATCGCATCTATCTCTCTAATTATCTGTCCTTTAGCTACACCACCCATGGCAGGATTACATGACATTGCAGCAAATTTTGTCATGTCCATGGTAATCAGCAGGGTTTTACTACCCATATTTCCGGCTGCAGCAGCAGCTTCACAACCTGCATGACCGCCACCCACTACAATTACATCATATTCCTGAATCATCCTCTATCCCCTTTCAACCACAAATGTAGTGCATCATTTTCCAATTTCCTCATCTGCTGCTTTTCTACATTTGTGGCATCTCCGAATCCGATTAGATGAAGAACTCCATGGATCATCACCCTTTTAAGCTCTTCCTCAAAACTTTCATTATAGATTCCTGCATTCATCCTCACCTGATCGATGCTGATAAATACATCACCTGATATAACACTCCCTTCCGAGTAGTCAAAGGTGATTACATCCGTAAAATAATCGTGGTTCAAATACTCCAGGTTCATCTGCCTGAGAGATGAATTGGAACAAAAAATATAACTGATCATACCAGGAATACGGGCATGAGCTGTAATAACCCTTCTGATCCAGGATTTATGAAGATTTTTATTCTTAAAGTCGAAAGCTATGTCCTGGTTATGGAACCTTATGGCCACTACAGTTTGAACTTAAGCTCAACAATTCTTCCCTCTTCCATATAGAGGATTTCATCGGAAAGACGCTCCATCAGAAATATTCCCCTCCCATTAATTTTTTCAAGATTTTCAGGAGCGGTTGGATCAGGAACATTCATGTGGTCAAAACCCTCACCCTGGTCTTCAATATGAACCATCAACTCCTTACCTACTATCTTCATTTCAATTTTTACCTTCTTCCCCGGATCACAGCGGTTTCCATGAATGATCGCATTGTTAGTTGCTTCCATGGTTGCAACAAGCACATTCCCATATATCTCATCACTCAGATCCAGCTCCATCGAGAGCTCATCGATCGCCTTCTCAACCAGTCGAAGATTTCCAATATCTGAAGGAAAATTTAAGTCTTTTATCATAACAGATTCCAATGGATTCTTCTTATACGGTGATCCATTGGAAAGGTTCCAAAAAACATTTATTTACTAAGCCAATCCTCCGGATTCATGTAGCTTTTCTCCTGCCAGACTTCAAAATGCACCATTGAAACCCGTGAAACCTGATTCGTAAAGGCTTCGCCAAGAATCTCCTTGGTAAGCACCTTATCACCAGTTTTCACCCTCACGTTTACCAGGTTCTGATAGACAGAAAGAAATTGACCATGTCTGATCAATACCGTGTAATTGGCCCCTCTGATTGCAAAAACTTTGGTAACCTCACCATCAAATACAGCCCTCACTTTAGTACCTGGAGCACTGTTTATATCAATACCGTTATTCTGTACGCTTGAGCCTACCAATCCTGGATACTCGTTGCTTCCGAAACCTGTTGTAATAATTCCCTGCTCTACAGGCCAGGGAAGCTTACCCTTGTTTTTTCGAAAATCATTTCCAACAAGCTCCTGTTCAGGAGTCAAAGCATCATAGATGTTCCCGGCGCTGACTTTACGCGCTTCTTCTTCAATAATTTTACGGATTTCAGCTTCAAGCTCCCTGGCAATCCGCTCCTTTTCTTCAATCTGTGTCCTGAGCCGGTTCTCCTGCTTCTGCAAATCATCAATCATCACTGCCTGCCTTTTTCTCTGCTCCATCAGCTTCTCCTGTTCAATATCCTTGAGCTCCATCACACCAAGTTTCTCACCTCTTAACGCTTCCAGGTTAGCTCTCTTTATTTCAAGTTCCCCCTTAAGCTGTTCAATCTGAATCGCCTTCTTCTTCCTGTACTCGGTAATATACTTCATGTACTTATATCTCTGATAAGATTGTGAAATAGAAGAACTAGCCAGTATATACATTAGTTTCTCATAACTTGTATAATTTCTGTAAGCAAAATAAATCAACTGGGCATACTCATTCTTATTCAACTCATTTTCAATATCAAGCTTCTTAATTTCATTCCTTGTGCTTACAATCTGTTCCTCGATTAATTTAACCTCCCTCTCCATCGCAGAGATCAGCTGAGCCCTCGAATTGATCCCCTTCTGCAACAAACTGAGTTGTTGAACCGATCCAACCCGCTCCTTAGTGGTCTTCTCCATAAGCTCCCGCGCAAGCTTGATCTCGTCAAACGCCTTTTGCTTCTGAGCCTGAAGCTCTTCTTTCGTCTGGCCCAGCATACTCAGGGTAGCCATCAAAATTAAAAGCCAAATGCAGAGTTGTTTTCTCATCAAAAATTAACAAAAGAATACTTATTCCGGTTCATCTCCATCTTCACATCAATCGACTGGTTATAAGTAACAATGCCTCCTCTGGCGAGTACCTCAAATTCCTGAACCATGAAATTAGAATAGATTTTAAATCCCTCTTCACTCCTCTCCCCCCGGAAATAATTTTTTGTCTCACCATGCACGAATTCAAAACGATCCATTAACAAGGTTTCCCGGTTTAGAATGATGCTTTTTTTAATCTGTGGCTCATTGAAAAGGAACCCCATTTGAGAGAAATCAATCTCATTGGCATTTTCAATTTCATCACAAAGATAGTACCTAGAAACCAGGTTTTGTATATCCTTAAAATTTACCGGATTCTGATAACCCAGCCTCTTCTTCACCAGTGAGCAGTAGACGACCTTATTGATGCGGTCAATTACCATGATGCTGTCTTTGTTTACCTCTGCCCGGAGGATCTCAAAACCATTGTTCACTGCCGACATGTAAATAAGGGAATCCCGAATGGAATAAATGGTTACCAAAGACTCATAACGTTCATCATTACTCATCAACAGCGTCTCAGCCTTACTGATCAGTATGCTGTGGATGGTGTCGGATACCACGCATTGATCCCTAAACCCCTCTATTCCGATCCCTGGGGGTGCAATACCGGAATCGGCTTTATTCCCGGGGTCTGCGATTTTGCGTTTCACGCTGCACTGAGTAATCAACATACCAGCCACCACAGCCATCATTATATAAAGAGCTCTACTCATTGCCCTTTTCGTCCAGGTATTTTATCTTATCTTCCAGTTTCTGCTTCTCCCCTCCAAGTAAAATGGCTTTTTGAAAGTAGGCTCTTGCTATATCAGGGCTATTCAGAGCAACCTGAATATCCCCGGCATGCTCATTCACTTCCGGATCGTTTTCCCCTCCTTTTTCCATGGTCATCAGGATATATTTTTCAGCCTCCTCATACTCGCCAATCTTATAAAGCACCCATGCATAAGTGTCCAGAAAGGTTGCATTATCCGGATTATTATCGATGGTCTTCCGGCTCCATTGCTTTGCTTCGGCCAGTTTCTCCCCACGCTCGGCCAGGTAGTAACTGTAATTATTCAATACCATGTAGTTGTCAGGTTCGTTTTGTATTAACGATTCAAAAATAGAATCTGATTTTACATAATTCTCCAGTCTGTAGTAAGCCTCAGCCAGAAGCATTCTCGACTGAGAGCTATATTCGGCCGAGGAGAACCCATCCAGGGAGATCCCTTCGAAATTATCAATCAGTGCCTGGTGCTCACCCTGAGTGTATAGTCCAAGTCCCCTGAAAAACCTGATATCCAAGCTGTCAGGATAATTAACCATGGCCTCCCCTGTAATATTGAGCAGTTCCTGGGTCAAGCCTCCTGCATTAGCCAGTAAGACAGCCTGCATGTAGAGCGGATAGCTGCTTCCTCCCTTCCCGATATAAGCCCTTAAATTCCAGTATGCCTTATCATAATCCTTGGTCTGAATATAAAAATCGGACGCCAGTAACCTTGCATCATACTCCTCCGGATGCACGGCAATTAACACTTCCAGCAGTTTTGACAGCTCATCGGGATAATCATTTATAAATGTCTTCTCTGATAAATAGTAGGAGAGGATCGCCATTTTCCTTCTTGCATCGATACTCTCGCTGGCGAATGAATTTGAAAGGTACCTGAAACTACTTAGGTAGTCCCCCTTTTTCCTGTAATAATCCGTCAGATTGGTGAGCGCAAAAATGTTGGTGCTGTCTAACTCCAGCATTTCCAGGTAGTACTGGGCTGCTTCATCCTCTTTCCCGTTTTTCATGCAGAGTTCGGCCGCTACAATCCTGAACTGAATTGCCTCCGGAAAAATATCCATCACCTTTTTCAGCTCAATAAGGGCCAGTTCATACTCTTCTGTACTTTCATAAATGGAAGCCTTCAACAACGTTACCTTTTCACTAAAACCTCTCTCCTCTTCTATCATCTCAAGCGTTTTAATCGCTTTATTAGGCTTATCCTGGTTGAAATAGACAGTAGCCAACTGATAAGCCCACTCTACCTCTTCGGGGTCATCGCTGATCTTTTCTTTAAGGATGTCCTCCATTTCATCGAATTTCTTCCCTGCTTCCAGGGCATTCAAATAGGCCAGAACGTACCATTGGTTTTCCGGATCCATATCATAAGCCATTTTTAAATTGGAAATGGCCAAATCCACCTGATTGGACATCAAATAGATCCCCCCCAGCTCATAATAGGCCACCTGGCAGGTGGGTCTCTCCTTGATAACCAATTTGTATAGTTTCACCGCCTCGGAAAAATTTCCCAGGTTCTTTTGCTTCACCGCCTCTATCAGTGCATATTGATAATCATTGCTGCCATCTTCCTGTTGACCCAGGCTCTCCTGGTACGAAAACAACACCATGACCATCACCAAACCAAATATGACTCCCCTCATGAAAAAACGCTCCTTCCTTAATGTCAACAAAACTTTACTTGTTTCCGGTATGCCCGAATCCCCCGGTACCACGTGCAGTATTCTCCAGGTTATTCACCTCACTCCAGGAGATCATTTCAACCCGGTTGATAACCATCTGGCAAATCCGCTCTCCATGGTTTATAACGAAATCCTCTGTCGATAAATTGATTAGAATGATCCCTATTTCACCCCTGTAATCTGCATCAATGGTACCTGGTGTATTCAACACAGAAATTCCCTTTTTCAGGGCAAGTCCACTTCTTGGCCTGACCTGCGCCTCATAACCCGCCGGTAATGCAATGAACAGTCCGGTAGGGACCAACCTTCGCTCCATGGGTTTTAATACCACCGGTTCATCCAGGTTAGCGCGCAGGTCCATTCCCGCCGATAAAGAGGTACTGTACTCCGGCAGCGAATTCCCTGATTTGTTCACAATTTTCACTTCCATGCTATATTCCGTTCTTATACTTTATAAATACCGGTCGCTCCATTAACCATAAAAAGAGGCCAAAACCCGCCAGCAATACAAAACTGGTAAGATCCCTGAAGGGCCCGATATGCTGCAAAAATAGTTTATTGAAATAATAAATCATCAGTGCAATGACCATATAAGTAACGATTCTACCGGTTTTATAGGGTACATCATAATGTTTCTTTGACCAGAGAAATGAAAGCAGCACCATCAGGCTATAGCATATCAGGTGAGCCCAGGCCGAAGCCACATATCCGTACCTGGGAATAAACAGTAAATTTACCGCCACCGTCACAGAAGCACCAATAATGACCAATACGGCACCATACATGGTTTTATTTGTCAATTTATACCAGATGGAGAGGTTGAAAAATATTCCCATCACCAGATTGGCCATAAGAATAACCGGAACAATTTGTGCCCCTTCCCTGAATCCCTGTCCAATAAAGAGGATAAAATACTCCATATAGAGATTCACCATAAGAAAAATGATCAGTCCGGTTGCAACGAAAAAATTCATCACATCGGCATAGAGTTCCTTTGCATTCTTTTCGGTCGATCTTGAGAAAAAGAAGGGTTCAGCGGCATACTTGAACATCTGCACAAAAAGAGTCATCAGAACTGCCATTTTGAAATTGGCACCGTAAATACCAAGCTGTTCCATGGGAAGCTGATCGGCAGGTATCATATGCTTGAGGAGGATCCGGTCGAGAGCCTCATTCACCGTGCCGGCTAGTCCTGCAACCAGAAGCGGATAGGAATATTTCAACACACTTTTCAGAATGACCTTATTAAAAGCGTACCTGAATGCCTTAATAACCTCCCCTGAAAGCAGCAACAGCTTAATAAGGGAGGCAACCAAATTGGAAATGAGCACGTAACCCACCCCTATCTCTTCATGGTAAATCATAGAAACCAGGGCGGAACCGGTATGGTTTGGACAGTACCATAAAAAATACAGGTTCAGGCCAATGTTGACAAGTACCTCTGCGATCCGGACCAAGGAATACTTTCCCGGTCTGTTTTCCAGGCGAATCATTGCGAACGGAATCGCAGTAAAAGCATCCACACCTACTATTACCGCAAGCCACCGGATATACTCCGGGTGATCACCATAGTCCATCCAGGCGCTGATGGGACCACCAAAAATCATAATCCCGGAAATGAAAAGTGCTGAGGTAACAAACAGTGCGCTCAGTACGGTTGTATAGATCCGACCGTTCTCTTTTGAACCACTTGCAAATCGGAAATACCCGGTTTCCATTCCATAGGTGAGGATCACAAGCAGAAAAACCACATAGGCATATAGCTCGGTAATGATTCCATAGGTTGCCCGGTCGAAAACCCGCGTATAGAATGGAGTAAGCAGCACATAATTCAAAAGCCTGGGTAAAACGATACCCAGACCATACACGGCCGTCTGGCCAAACAACTGTTTAATGGGATTCCTCAAAGTGAAGGTAAAAGTACTATATTTTAATCCTTGTTTGATTTCTGATTAAACAGCAAATATCCAAAACTTAGCTGTATCATCCATGGCTGCTTCAGGGCGGAAACATATCCCACGTGAAACCCAATGGGCCCTACAGCAGAAATATAATTTACCGAAGCAGTAAAGATCGTTTTCATGGTACTGAAATAATTCCCCAGGTATGCATTGTTTTCTGCATCCATAAGGACCTCCCGTACAGGAAAATAGCCATATGCTTCCAGTTTGGCATGCAAATTTTTTCCAAATGAATAAACGGGCATTAATCCTACACCTATATATTGATTTGCCCTGTATTCTTCCATAAAAATACTTCTCGTGATCAGATTTGGTTGAAAAGCAGACGCTTCGATAATTGTTGAAAAATAGTTAGACAGAAGCGGTTTGAACGAAACGTCCATCACATAGTGATATCCCAGAATGAAATCCCGTTTTAACGGTAAATACCCGGTGTCTTCAAAACGTGCTGAAAACCAGAAGTAATTTAACTTTTCATTAAGTAACAGATCAGAAGTCGACCCGGGAGAGTAATCCTCTGACCCATACCCCCCCCGAAGAGAAAACTTTAGAAAAGCCCCTTTGGTGGAAAACTGCCTGTCGTTTAATGAGTTTCTTTCAAAAGCACCGTACAGAGAGATTAAATTCACCACTGAAACTTCCGCTGTATCACCGGAGGTAAAATCCTGCGTCATATAATAGATCTCCTGGTTGCGTCCAATCCCTAATCCTGCAATCAATACACTATTATTGGAATAGGGAATGCCCGCATCAAAACGTACATTCAACTCATTTTCAACAATATATGACGATTTTAAATCTTCATAAAACAAGTAGGGATTGGATGTACTGTAGTCGAACCGGTTAAAGTTAAAATTACCCCGAAAGAAAACCGGGATTCTGGATGGATAATCAAACCGAAAACCCAGGTTCACACCATCATACAATCTTCCAAACTGGAGACTGCCCTTCAGATGGATACTCACCTCCTGGATCTGCCGGAAACTCAGACCCAGGTAGGTTTGAGCCAATCCGGTCGTGGAAATGAACAATCCGAACTTCGCCTCAAAGGGTGTTTCCGGAATCACCCTCAGATGAAAGGTGAAGAGGCTGTCCTCCTCCCGGTAGATTGCCCTCGGATAGAGATAGGTCAGGCTTCGATCACTGACCAGTTTAAGATATTCCCGTTTGATTACTTCCAGACCGATCACGGTATCTGATTTCAGAAAACTCCGCTCCACATAGGTCGCCTGTTTCTTATTCAGCCCCTCAAGCTCCACATCCCTGAACCTGAATTCAGGCCAACTCTCTACAAAGGCCTTCCTTCTCCTGTTCAGTGAGACCGAATCCTCTGCCACCCGGTTAATGATCATGCGGATGCTGTCCATCTTCAGAAGGGTGGTCTGATAGCCAATCTCCACAAACTCATCCATCTTTTCAAAAGCCAGCAGGGATTGTGATCCAAAATCCATATCAATCAAAATCTTTTTTTCACACGGAATCTGGTAATCGGAAGATTTCATCACCATGTTCTCAATCTGCATCATAATATCGTATTCGGCGGGTGGCGTGTTACCCCTGGCCGCCTTGCTCCCAATGATTACATCGGGATTAAAAACCTCCTTCATCCGGGTGGAGGGAAAATTGTTGTAGATGCCTCCGTCATACATAATGTTGCCATCCATCACGATGGGCCGGAAGACAAAAGGAACGGTCATGGAGGCCCTGACAGCCTGGGCCAGGTCCCCACTCCTGAAAACCACCTCCTTACGATTGCTGATATCAGCCCCGATGCATAAAAAGGGAACAAACAGGTTGTCGAAATTATATGAGGCAGCCGCACTGGCCCGGGAGAAGATCTCCATAAAAGCAAAATCCATTAATTCGCTGCGAATAACACTCAGGGGCAGTACCGTTTTTGGAATCGTGTCTTTTAAATCGATCCCAATATTCAAAAGCTCCGGTTCGGGGTACTCTTCCTTAAAGTAGTATTTATCATCCTCACTCAGTACTCCGGTCATCCAGTACTTGAAATCATCAGATGAAACAATTGCAACCATTTCATCGGTTGTATAGCCCATCGCATAAAGACTTCCCACAATCGCACCCATGGAGGTGCCGGCTATATAATCAATAGGAATCCTGTTCTGTTCAAGCGCCCTGATCACCCCTATATGGGCCAGTCCTTTTGATCCTCCACCACTCAGCACAAGCCCCACCGACTGACCGGCAATTGTTGAGCCCGTCAACAACAGCACAACTCCAATGAAAATTATTTTAAACATTCATTCTATCTTTGTACTAAAGTTACACCAAAAATGATGAAGAAAATGAGGATTTCCCGGCTACTTTATTTAACAATCTTTCTATCGGTTTCAGTATCTTCAATGAAGGGACAATCTGCCGATTCAGACCAGCTTATTAAGATCCAAACCATCCAGGGTGATATGATTGTCAGACTCTACAATCAAACCCCGGGACATCGCGATAACATGATCAAACTGATCAAAGAAGGATTCTACGATGATCAACTGTTCCACCGGGTGATTAAGGATTTTATGATCCAGGGCGGAGATCCTCATTCGGTTCAAGCCGAAAGGGGACAACAACTTGGAACAGGCGGTCCGGGTTACACCATTCCGGCCGAGTTCAACGACCAGTTGTTTCACAAAAAAGGAGCCCTTGCCGCCGCCAGAACGGGTGACCGGGGTAACCCAGAAAAGGCGTCGTCAGGCTCACAGTTTTACATTGTACAGGGGCGGGTTTTCACGACCGACATGCTGAAGATGATGGAGAAGGACCGGACACAGGCATTTACCGCTGAAGCTATTGAAGCTTATACCACCATTGGTGGTACACCCCACCTTGACGGCAGTTATACAGTATTTGGAGAAGTGGTTGAAGGTCTGGAGGTCATAGACAGGATTGCTGCCATGCAGACCGATTCAAACGACCGCCCCATTGAAGATGTAGTATATCATATTACACTTATAAAATAACCCCGGGTTTTGTTACTTTTATAGCTCAAATTCAAAAGGATATGGTCCATAATATCGATAAATTCCTCGAAGAGGCAAGGGAATTCAGAGCGGAAACCCGGGAGGAAATCGAAAATTTCAGAATTAAATATCTTGGGAAAAAAGGTATTCTGACCGATCTGTTCAATCATTTCAAGCTGCTTCCCTCTGATCAAAAAAAAGAGGTTGGACAGAAAATAAACCAACTGAAAAGCTTTATTTCAGATAAGATCGAAACCCTTAGCCAGGTCCTGGACAGGGAGGAGGGCAATGAAAAGTCTGTCGATCTGACCCTTCCGGGAGAACCGATACAGCTTGGGGCCAGGCATCCCATCAGCATTGTCCGAAACCAGATCATTGAAGTATTCGGCAGGCTGGGCTTCACCATATCGGAAGGACCAGAAATTGAAGATGACTGGCATGTCTTTTCGGCCCTCAATTTTCCACCCGAACATCCTGCCAGGGACATGCAGGATACTTTTTTCATAGAAAAAGATCCTGATATACTTCTTCGCACACACACTTCATCCGTGCAGGTTCGGGTGATGGAAAAATCCCAACCACCCATTCGTACGATCTCCCCCGGACGTGTATTTAGAAATGAAGCCATTTCAGCAAGGGCACACTGCATATTTCACCAGGTGGAAGGACTATACATCGATGAGAATGTCTCGTTTGCAGATCTGAAGCAGACCCTTCTCTTTTTTTCAAGAGAGATGTTTGGTCAGGAGGTGGAGATAAGGCTTCGCCCCTCATTTTTTCCTTTCACCGAACCCTCCGCAGAAATGGACATCAGTTGTCAGATCTGTGGAGGAAAAGGTTGTAACGTATGCAAATACACCGGCTGGTTGGAAATCCTGGGTTGTGGAATGGTAGATCCCAATGTATTGGATTTCAATAATATAGACTCAAATAAATATACAGGGTTTGCCTTCGGTATGGGTGTTGAACGCATCGCCATGCTCAAATACCAGGTCAGGGATCTTCGTCTCTATTTCGAGAACGACATTCGCTTTTTGGAACAATTTCGCGCAGCTTATTAAGAGGCCGCCTCAAAAGGGACTGTCCCTTTTGAGACTGGCCCTATTCCTCGATGATAATATCGTATTCGATGGGGAATGCCTCTGAATAGTTGGCTGATACCCCACAATACTTAGTTTTTGAGAGCATCACTGCTTTCTCAACACTCTCCCGCAATACATCTTTGCCTTTCACTCTGAAGATCACCTTCATCCCGCTGAAACGCCTGGGGTGATCTTCAGTCACCTCTCCCTCCACTTCAACAGTCAGAGACTCCACTTCCACCTTCATTTTTTTGAGAATGGCAGCCACATCCATCCCTGTACAACCGGCAAGCGCTACCATCATCATGGGTTTGGGTCTGGGTCCCAAATTTTTACCTCCGTGTTCTGCCGAAGTATCCAGGTAAATTTTATGTCCGTCTACCTCAACTTCAAAGGACAAACCATTAAGCAGGGTTGCTTTAATTGATTCTTTCATCAGATTTTAAAGTTTTCAATTTATAATTACATTTGATTTCAATGTTTTCCCATGATCAAAGACCCGGGTAATATCTCTTGCGATTCCTGCATGCACAATAGTCACCACCTGTTTCGCTATCTTAGCGATGAGGAATTCCAGGAGATCTCTTTGAACAAGATAACAGAATCTTTTAAAAGAGGCTCGGTCATTTACCGGGAAGGAACCCGTATGAAGGGTTTCTATTGTGTTCAAAAAGGTATTGTAAAGATATACAAAACCGGGATTGACGGAAAAGAACAGATTATTCGCTTTGCTCAGCCGGGAGATATTATAGGTTACCGCTCGGTTGTAAGCAACGAACCGGCCTGCACCACAACCGAGGTTCTGGAGGAGTCCCTTCTTTGCCACATCCCCGCCGATATCCTGATAAAGCTGGTGAAAACAAACGGTGAATTTGCCGTGGAGTTAATGAAGCTTATCTGTAAGGAGCTGGGAGAGGCCAACAGCTACATCACAGATATAGCCCAGAAAACAGTGAAAGGGAGACTGGCTGAAATTCTGATCCATCTTGATGAAGATTTTGGTGTAGATCATGAGAGAAATCTCAATATTTCCCTTACCAGGGAGGAGCTTTCCAATATTGTGGGCACTGCCACCGAATCGATTATAAGGTTACTTTCCGAGTTTAAGACCAAAGGCCTGATTGAACTAAACGGAAGGAAAATAAAAATCCTGGACAAGCCAGGATTAAAATTCATTGCAGGCCTGTAGGAAACAATTAGTCCACAAACCTGTTGATCAGGATATGTGCCAGCAGTCCCCCGATAACCAGGCCCAGGCTTAAACCCAGTAATGAGTTGGTCTGAACTCCGCTAAATACTACGACTGCCAGAATAATTACCCCGATCAGGATGATCAGCAGTCCCGCATTTTTGATTAACTCTTTTAACATAACAGGTCGCTTGTAAATTGATTCTCCTCGCAGCAAGCTGCGAGGAATCATCGATTAATTGTCTATTTTAATTGTGCTCACTAACCCCAAAGTAGAACTTCGGGGAATGTGCTCGCATAATTCAGTTAGTCACAAATATAATAAATTATCAGAATAATGAGTTTTGACGATCCCTATATTTACCAAGGTGATCGTAAGCATTTTCCGTAACCTCCCGGCCCCTGGGTGTACGTTTTATAAATCCCTGTTTAATAAGAAAGGGCTCATAAACCTCCTCGATGGTTCCTGCCTCCTCACCTACGGCAGTGGCAATGGTATTCAAACCCACCGGTCCGCCTTTGAACTTATCGATGATTGTACTCAATATTTTATTATCCATTTCATCCAGACCGGATTGGTCAATATTCAGAGCTTCAAGACCATACCTGGTAATTTCCATATCTATCATCCCATTTCCCTTCACCTGGGCAAAATCCCTGATCCGCCTGAGCAGTGCATTGGCAATCCTGGGTGTTCCCCTGCTCCTGGAGGCAATTTCATGATGCAGCATTTTCGTCCATCCTGACCTTTAAAATGGCTGAAGATCTTTTTACAATACTGGTAAGCACATCCGTATCATAATATTCCAGGAAAGACTTTATTCCGAAGCGAGCCCTCAGGGGACCTGTGAGAAGACCGGAACGGGTCGTGGCACCGATAAGGGTAAATGGTTGCAGGGTCAGCTGCACGGAACGGGCCGAAGGACCTTTGTCGATCATAATATCAATACAATAGTCCTCCATTGCAGAGTAGAGATACTCCTCCACAACGGGGGAGAGCCTGTGAATTTCATCGATAAAGAGTACATCTCCCTCTTCCAGACCGGTCAATAACCCGGCCAGATCGCCCGGTTTATCCAGAACCGGACCAGAAGTAATCTTTATTCCTACCTCCATCTCATTGGCAATAATATGGGCAAGCGTTGTCTTGCCCAATCCGGGAGGGCCGTGCAGCAAAACATGATCCAGCGCCTCACCTCTTAATTTTGCGGCTTCCACGAAAACCTTCAGGTTATCCACAACCTTCATCTGACCGTCAAAATCGTAAAACTGACGCGGTCTCAAACTGGCTTCAATCTCCAGCTCACGATCCGATAAATCTTTTCCCCTGAATTTTAATTCTTCTGCCATGAATGGGTCAGCGTATTAATGTAATGTCACTCTCCGGCAACCCGATACGTGTACCGTTGATCCTGTATTCCACATTGTTATTATAGGTAATGGTCATCACCAGGTTACCCTCTTCATCATATTTTTTCCAGTTTTTCTCCCTGATCCCCATTTCGTAGTACTGTTCCTCTTTGAGTACTCCGGATGGATAATAGTACTTATGCCGTTTATCGGGATTACCCTGTGAATAGGTACCTTCATATTGCAGCTGCCCATTATTGTAAAAATATTTCCACTCTCCTTCCCTGAGTCCAATCACATAAATTCCCCTCTCTTCATGATCCCCCACCCGGTATACCCACTCTCCATCTTTCTCTCCGCTAATATAGTCACCCTTTGCGAGTATATTCCCCTCCTGATCGTATTCAGTAAACAATCCGTCTTCTCTGCCATTGAAGTAACTCTCTTCACGCCATGTGTTCCCGTTGGGATAGTACCATGTCCACAGACCCTGGAAACGCCCCTTATCAAATCTTCCCTTCTGCTCCACACCTCCCCCAATAAAGTAGTAAGTCCATGCTCCCGTTTTCAAATTATCCTGGTAATTTCCCATGGATCTCAGTTCACCGGTGGGATAAAAGTCTTTCCATGAACTGGTTCTTCTACCCTGCTCGTCAATTATTCCTTCACCAATTTTTTGTCCAAGTTCGTTATACAGGTATGCATTCTCAACGATACCGGCAGAATCATAAAATCTGTGTATCCCAATGGGAATGCCCTCTTTGTAACCACCTGTGAATACAAGCCTTCCTTGCTGATCATAGGTGCTTTTCATATCCAGCAACTCCCTCATATCCTCATCGATCTCCTCCTTGATTTCACCACGTTCATACCGCATGGCTGTCACAACCACCCCTTTTCCGTCAAACTCACGATAATATCCGTGCAGCTGATCATCGAGATAATGCTCCTCTTTTTTTACACTTCCATTCTCATAATAATCCCTGAATACTCCCTGTTTTTTGCCCTGTTTATCAATCCGGTTGATTATATCCCTATTTACCAGATAGTTATCGTTATACTCCAACACGGAAATGATGATGCTATCCGGACTATACTCCCGGGCCATACCGTTTTTTCGGTTGTTTTTGTAGTAGACTATCTCTTTCAGCTCTCCCGTTGGATAGTAATAAAATGAGTTTCCCTCTTTCTTTCCATTTACATAAAGCTCCTTTGAAATGATGGTGGGTTGACCGGGTTTTACCGGATTGTTATAAATGTAACTAATTGAGAATCCATTCTTTTCACCAATATTATAACTTATGGTTTGTACAAGTTCTCCGGATTGATTATAAAAATTCCAAATACTGTCCAACAAAAAGTTTGTTCGTTTACCTTCCGATTTAATCACTCCCGACACATAATAGGTTTTCCAGTATCCTTCCGGTTTCCCGTTAACCATGTTTCCCTCGCTGGAGACCTGACCATTGGGGTAGAAAAACTGAACATAATTGTGATCAGAATTTTTTTCCTGAGCGCCGACAGACTGCATAAAAGCTGCACCAAACAGCACAAAGAGGCAACCTATGACAAAGCATTTGATCTTCATAACCAACCTAAAGATTCAGTTTTTTGGAAATTTCCAGCATTCTGAGGATCGATCCTCTTGCCTGATCCATCAAATTCTTTTCCAAAGTTATCTCCGGAAGTTCATACTTCAAAGTATTGTAAACCTTTTTCAATGATATCAGCTTCATAAAGGCACAATCGTTGCATGCACATGTTGAATCCTTAGGTGGTGCTGCAATGAAATGCTTATCCGGACTACTCTTTCTCATCTGATGCAGAATACCTGATTCGGTAGCCACAATGAATTTATCTCCACTATTATTCACTGTGTAATTCAAAAGAGATGAAGTTGAGCCGATGTGATCGGCCACAAGTAATATGGGTTTTTCACACTCCGGATGCGCTATAATCCGGGCATCGGGATTTTGCTTTTTCAAATCCAGTATTCTCTCAAGGCTGAACGCTTCGTGAACGTGACACGCGCCGTCCCATATCACCATCTCCCTGCCTGTTTCGCTTTGGATATAGTTCCCAAGATTCCGGTCCGGAGCAAAAATAATTTTCTCATCCTTTGGAAGACTTTTAATGATTTCAAGTGCATTTGTAGAGGTACATATAATATCGGTCATAGCCTTTATTTCAGCTGTAGTATTCACATATGAGATTACAGTATGACCTGGATGATTTTTTTTAAAGGCAGCGAATGCCTCGGGCGGACATGAATCGGCAAGGGAACAACCTGCCATCAGATCGGGTATCAGCACCTTTTTATCAGGCGCAAGTATTTTAGCAGTTTCAGCCATGAAATGAACCCCGGCAAAAAGTATAATATCTGCATCTGTTTCAGCAGCCTGTTGTGATAATCCAAGACTATCTCCCACAAAATCAGCTATATCCTGAATCTCACCATCCTGATAAAAATGAGCAAGAATAATTGCATTCTTTTCCCTTTTCATCCGCTTGATCTCTTCAACCATATCAACGGACTTGTCCACATCCATGTCAATAAATCCTTTGGTATCTATTTTTAGATTATTAACAATAGTCATAACTATAATTATTATTATAAAACTTTAAATCTAATTTTAAATGATGATGTTATCCAGTTTATTCTGTTTTAAAAAAACAGAAGATATCTTTGCAATTTTGACTAATGAAAAAATAGTGACATTATATTAACAAAGATTAGTTCTGTTAAGTTCTGAATTTCCGAAACTTAGGAAATCATTCAACAACTGTTCATATAAGGGAATCTTCAAAAAATGCAATGGTACTTCAAAGATAGCGACTGTTTACAATCTGTTTATCAATTCTGGTATTTATTGAGGAAATTGGGTGTTTGAATTGGAATTGCCAAAAGAGCGTTGTTTTTAAAAATGAATCAACAACAAATGAACGATCCTGTTGTTAACAAGGATGAACCAGATGAAAACAAAAATTGCAATAGCATCGGATCATGCGGGTTTCAAAATGAAGCAACAAATCATTGCACATCTTGAAAACAAGGGATATGATGTATGTGATTATGGAGCCAGCTCGGAAAAGAGTGTGGATTACCCCGATTATGGTCACCCTCTGGCTGAAGCGGTGGAGAGCGGCAGATGTTCTGTGGGAATCTCTCTTTGTGGAAGCGGTAACGGAATCAATATGGTTACCAACAAGCATCAGGGGATCAGGGGCGCTATTTGCTGGAACCAGGAGATTTCAATCCTGGCCCGAAAGCATAATGATGCCAATATATGTTCCATTCCCGCCCGTTTTCTTGATCTGAACATGGCCGTGGAAATTGTGGATCTGTTCCTTACAACAGGTTATGAAGGGGGACGGCACCAGCAGCGCATCGAGAAAATACCTCTATAGTATGATGTTGTCCAATACAAGCAAATATGCCATCAGAGCTGTGATATATATTGCTTTATATGCTACACCTGAAAAAAAGAAAGGGCTTAAGGAGATTTCGGGAGAATTAGGCATTCCCGCCCCTTTTCTTGGAAAGATCCTGCAGGTTCTTACCCGGCAACAGATTCTGGATTCAACCAAAGGACCCCATGGTGGCTTTTCCCTGAAGAGACCGGCCATTGATATATCCCTGATGCAGATCATCGATATTATCGACGGAACGGATGCCTTCAACCAGTGCCTGATCAGGACCTCCCCCTGCAGCAAAGAGTTCCCTTGCAGTTTGCATGATAAAGCTTCAATCCATCGAAATGGCCTGAAAAGTATTCTTCTGACCGAATCAATCGCCGAACTGGCATCGGAATTCAGAAAGGGAAATGAGAGGATTATGATCTGAATACACGAAAAAAGGCATAGGCTGCATATGCAGCGATCAAACCAAATAAATTTGCAACCAGATCAAGCCACTCGGCCGAGCGTGTTGCCACCACAGCCGATTGGAGTACTTCCATCAGTGTACTGAGACAAAAAATCAGTAATAGAAGCAATAACTCTTTCTTAAGACATATCTGGAGACAACGAAATTCAAGAAGTGCCACCATACCCAATGATCCATACATTCCGAAATGTACAAACTTGTCAAAGAAGGGGATGGAAAAGAGGGATGAATGGGGCATCTTATTGCCGGGGAGCAAACTGAGGAGTACAATAAAACCTGTAAGAAGAATGGAAAATTTGTATTGGATCACGTACTTTAGCATGATAATCCTCCGAATGAAGCCACAAAGATGAAAAAATTTAATGAATGATCAGGAGGGTGGGAGGTATCTATATCCATATTCCCTTTTGCAGGCAAGCGTGCAGATATTGTGACTTTTACTTCACCACCAGCACCCGGTACCAGGATCTTTTTACCATAAGTCTTCTGAAAGAGTTTGAGATACGGGCTTCCGGTATGCAGGAGTACAGAATGGAAACCCTTTACCTTGGGGGAGGAACCCCCTCTTTGCTGACAAAGGCCAATCTTCAAAGAATATTGAGCAGGGTAATGGAAAGCTTTCGGTTTTCAGAGCAGCCCGAGATAACCATCGAATGTAACCCGGACGATCTGGATGCATCGCAACTGAGCAATATCCGTGGACTTGGATTTAACCGCATCAGTATTGGGATTCAGTCTTTCCTGGAGGAAGACCTGATTCTGATGCGCCGGTCACACAATGCCCTGCAGGCTGTCAGGGCCGTTCATGACGCTGCCTCTGCAGGGTTTGATAATATAACCATTGATCTCATCTTCGGGATTCCGGGTCAGACACCAGAGGGATGGAGGTCCAATATGTTCCGGGCCCTGGAGCTTCCTGTGAACCATATATCAGCCTATCACCTCACCTTTGAAACGGGAACCGTATTTGATCACTGGAGGAGAAAAGGAAAGATCGCACCGGTAACGGAAGTTGAAAGTGTTGAGATGTATCGTATACTCAGGGAGGAGCTTACCGGGGCAGGGTTTGAACACTACGAAATCTCAAATTTCGCAAAAGAGGGGTTTAGATCACGTCACAACCAGATCTACTGGTCAGGCGAACCATACATGGGATTTGGTCCCTCTGCCCACTCCTACAATGGAACAAGCCGCTATTGGAATGCTTCTTCATTGAAAAATTACATAAAATCATTGCAGGAAGGAGAAGCGGTCGGCGAAAGAGAGGAGCTGACAAATAAGGAAAAATACCACGACTACCTGATTACTTCGCTGAGAACCTGCGAAGGGGCGGATCCACAAATTGTCCGGGATCGTTTCGGAGAAGAGGTTCTCAACCATTTTCTGGAGAGGTCCGGCCGGTATTTAAAGGATGGTCTGATGGTTCAAAAAAAGGAGAGAATAGCCATCGACCCCGAAAGCTGGCTTTTGGCCGATTTCATCCTGAGGGAGTTGTTTCTCAGGTAATGATATAGGCATGACTGATGGCCAGTTCTTGCTGGCTATAGGCAGAAAACTCAGGATGAACCTTTACCTTCTCCAGCTCCTTCAGGCTTCCCTCCCTGAGCTCCTCACGGGTCACGGGCAGGCCGGTCTTAATATACATATCCAGGTAATCCCGGTAACGGAGCCGGTTTTGGGGTTGAATGCTATTGTCCAGAATCCTCCAGGTTTTTTTGCTGAATTTAAGGAAATTATAGATGGTTATCCGGGGGTCAAAATGGGCAAAATGATCCGACATATCGATAAAATGACTCATGATCCCCTCCGGGAGCAGTACTCTTTTGAATTCTGACAGGATATCCATCAGGATCTCCCGGGGAATGTGCTCAAAGGTGTTGTTGGAACAGATAAAATCCACGGATCCCTTTTCAAGGGAGAGGTTTCTGGCATCAGCTACCAGAGGAGTAAGGCCAATCAGTAAGTTGATATGTTCAATGGTGTGGCGGGAAGGGTCATGAAGCACATCCATCAGGAGCTCCCATCTATCGGGTACAATCATCTCTTTCAGGTCATCCAGCAGGCCGGACTCCATCCATTCCCTGAATTTGAGAATGGTCTCCTGCTGGGTCTTTCGGGTCATCCACCTTTGTATATCCACAGAAATCACCCTGCCCTGCCCTGTGAGATAGAAAAGGATGGGGATCACCGGGTACCAGCCGGTTCCAAGCTCAAGAATGGTTCTCTCTTTTTGTTTTTTTGTAAAGGCCTTCAGGCAACCCAGGTGATCGCGGGCATGACCCATTTTAAGCTCAAAGTGTTCATCGGTAAGAATGACTCCCCCTGTAACATGTTTTTGAAAAAAATAGTTGATTTTCCTGGAAGCAGGAAGGTAAGATATACCCTTCTGGACAATAGCCTTTATGATCCACCTGGAAATCATCCATTGATAAAAACAAAAATTTTACGAATAGCCGCTTCTATTTAAGAACGAATGAAGCGCTTCCGATCACACTCCCATCGGAATAGAGTTCAACCAGGTGTTCTCCAGGTACAATCTCACCATCATTGTTCCAGAATAAGGATACGGGAAGATCCGTATTTTCATAGTTGATGATCCTTGATGCGGATGCCGGAATCTGCTCACCACCGAGATCGATCATCTCAAGGGAGGGAGAACCCAGTACCACCTGGTCGGGCCGAATGATCCGCAGGTAGATTGTCTTTTCACCGGGGGAGGCCACTTTGTTTGCCCGTAAGGTAAAATCGACCCTCACTTTGGTGGTGGTACGAACCCTTTCGGTCTCCTTATCCCGCTTGGTAAGCAGGATCAGGTCAATATCTGAAACCTGGAGCGTAGAGGCCAGATTTTTAATCTCTTCCAGTTGACTTTTATCCTTTTGAAGCATCTCTTTTTCAGTGGTAAGGCGCCGGGAAGTGTTTAAAAGTTGCTTGTTTTCGGCCATGAGTTCCTGATTTTGCATGTTCAGGGAGTCGATCTGTACAATATAGCTTCGCAGCACAGTACGCAGTGTTTCCATCTCTTTCTTGTACATTCTGATTTTGTAGGCATCATCTTTCTGAAGGGCAATCAGTTTTTCAATTTTCTCCTGCTGCATTTTCATATCTGCCTGTAATTCAACATTATTGGTTTCGAGAGTATCATACCTGAAGTAGATGTTTCTCAGTTCACCCTCCAATGAGTCCTTTTCCATTCTGAAATATTCGGTTTTTTCAGCAAGATCGGCTGATACAACGTTCAGGTTTTTCCGGGTATCCAGTAACATGTATACCGCTACAGCCAGGATTACCACCAGTAATCCAAGAATGCCATATAATACTCCGGTATTTGATTTATTTTCTGTCATCTCTTATACAATTGAATTTTACGAACATACAAATATACACAATCTTAAACAGGTTTAATCTAAACAGGTTTAGAGTTTACTTCTTCGATGGTGATTATATTGTTTACTATGGCGTAAACGGTCAGACCGGAAACGGATTTAATACCCAGCTTATAAACAATGTTTTTTCGGTGGGTTATTACCGTGTGTGCCGACAGGAACAGTTCCTGGGCAATCTGTTTGTTGGTGTATCCAAGAGATACCAGTCGCACAATGGTCTTCTCCCTGGGAGATAGTTGGGAGATCTCCGGCACACCGGATCCTTTGGGCTGCGATTCCAACAGGCCAATGATCTTATTCAATATCTCTTCCCTGGTGTCGTCCACATCAATAGCCAAAATCTCGTTCCCCGGTTCCACACCATGGCCATTGGTCATAATAAGGGTTCGATCCGGTAAATCTTTATTATTCAGGAGGAGTTGCGGTGACTGGTCTAATATGGATTGACTGATAACCAGCAGATCGCGGTTTCGGGTTTGCATAAACTTACCCAGTGTTGAGGCAGAATCAAATTCCCTGATCACCGTGACACCCGGAACCCGGTTCAGAATTGAGATCACCCCTTTACGGAGCATATAGGATTCCATTGCCACTATGATCCCGGTTCGGTTCATTTTACCTCCCACCTTGTTAACACTTGTTGTTCCAGTTCAGAAACCCTGGGTACCAGTACTTTATCTTCCATGTTTGCATGATCAATCAGGTCTTTCACCAGGTCGGTAAGTTCGCGAAGCACTTTCAGGCATAGTTCCTGGTCTTCAAGAGGAGGGAGATATTTGATGATTAATCGGGATAGGTTTTCAAGGCTGTACTCCAGCCGATTGTGCTCCTGGGCAAACTTTCTGATGGAATACCCCTGAAGCCTTAGAACTAATTCCGGGTCGGGCCGGTCAGTGAGAGATTGTTTTTCAAGTTCAAGGATGTAGGGTAACACCTCATCCTCCTCCATGGAGAGATGCAACATGAATTCTTTCTTGTAGTCGTCGAAAAAACCGGATAGCAGATTCACCTCCTTTTTCGAGAGTTCCGGCTGATCGAGGAGCTGGCCAATCATTTTTTCAACGCGGGGGAGAGCCACCTCCAGGTAATAGGAGTGAGTGGACTGAAGATATTTTACCATCGATTCCAGCGGGAAATGGGCGAGGTCTTCACGGGGGATTTCATCCTCGTCCAGGTAGGCATTTGCGATTTCCAAAAAGAAGTCGGGATCCACCTCATGTAAACGGCACACCTCTTCCACGCTCATCTCCCCAAAACCAAGGCGAATATTGAAACGGGCAAACAGAGGTAAAAGCCTGCTATTCTCAATAACCGCTCTGCACATGGCCATCTTCCTGCTAATCATTTTTAGTTTTTTTCATGGTTGATATCCGTTTCGGTAATTCCATATTTTTCATCTTCCTCGCGGTTGCCCAGCGGCTCCACATGTACCATAACATCATAAACGTTGCGCAGGTTCGATTTGATGCTTTTTTCCACCCTCCTTGCGATGTCATGGGCCTCTTTAACGGTGAGGAATCCATTTACTTCGATATCAAGGTTGATCATATAGTGATAACCAATTTTTCTGGCCCTGACACGGTGGGGATTATTTGCCCCCTGCACCTGTCGCACCGCTTCAAAAAGCTCCTTATAGAGCCCCGGGTCATCAATCCCGTCCATCAGGTCTATGTTGCTTTTCATGAAGATTTTAAACGCACTAACCATTATGATTCCACTGATAATCAAAGCTATAATTCGGTCGATAAGAGGCTTGTCCAGCCATAGGGTGAAGATAAGGCTAATCAGAACGCTTATTGAGATGAGGATATCGTTCCGCATGTTGCGTGCATTGGCAATGAGCATGGGGCTCTCAACTTTCTTTCCGGTACGGTGAAGCAGGGTAGTGAGAACCAGCTTTCCGGCAATGGAGATCAGCGTTACCCAAATGGCCAGTATGGAGGGTGTTTCTGTTCCGGCCTCCTGTAAAAGGACCTGGACCGATGACCAGGCAAGCTGGGCACCGGCAAAAAAGATCACAAAGGAGAGGATCTTTGCGGCAACCGTATCGGCCTTCTGGTAGCCATAAGCATATCTGATATTAGGAGGCTTGTTAATGATCCGTGCGGCAAGAAGGACCACCAGTGAAGTTATAATATCGGTGGCAGAATCGATTCCGTCAGCAATTACTGCATAACTTCCGGAGATAAAACCTATTGTAAGTTTTAATGCGGCCAGTAAAGCATTTATGGTTACAGCCCACCAGGAAGCCTGAATAATTTTTTTCTCCCTGTTCATGATTCTGTCTTTTGTGAAATGGTGCGAGCCGGATGACCCGGGTTGAACTCAAACTGGAGGGTGATGTGCTGTATTTCGAATTCTTCATACAGGAGCGAGGCAAGTTCCTGACGAATTTCATCTATCTGACTCAGTTTCAAATCGTTGATGAGTTCCACGTGGGCTTCAAGATGTACCTCATGATCGGTGAGCATCCAGGTGTGTATGTGGTGCATGTTATTGATCTCCGGGAATGCTTCCACCCGTTTTCGAATCGTTTGTATGTCCAGGTGTTCGGGGGCAGATTGCATCAAGAATATTAACTGCCTGTTTCAGAATGACCAAAGCTTCACGGACAATATAAAGTGAAATCAGAATGGTAATCAGGGGATCGATCCAGTAGATTTCCCTGAATCGGATTAATACGCCTCCTATAACCACCATCAGAGAAGTAAGTGCGTCTCCCAAAAGATGGACATAAGCTGCTTTTATATTGATGTTTTTGTGGGCATCTCTTTTGAGGATAGAGGCCGAAAAGATGTTCGCAAGCAGTCCGATCATGGCCACCAGGATCATGATCATCGAATTGATCTCTTGCTGTTCGTAAAATCTTTTATATGCTTCCAGGGTCAGGAATACACTCATCACAATGAGGATCACAGCATTCAGCAACGCCGAAAGGATCTCTGCACGTTTATATCCGAAGGTCTTTTTAGGATTTGCATTCCGTTTACCGATCCGGATCGCCAAATAGGCAAGGAAAGTTGCGAAGGTGTCGCTCAGGTTATGAAGTGCATCAGAGAGCAGCGCAATACTTCCAGAGAGGAGGCTTCCGGCAACCTGAACCATGGTTATCAACAGGTTCAGAAAGGTTGCAACCAGCAGGTTCTTTTCATTCACCGGGTGATGGTGGTGGCGTCTTCGCTTGGTTATGATTGGTTGCTCCTGGCCCATGTCTGATGAACATTACCGGTTTCATCATCAACTCTTCTTATCAGCCTGTTTGGGTCGCTTCGGAATGGGTGTCTGATTGAAGTAGTGTGGTTTCATTTTTGTCCACACGATCATGATAACACCGGCCAGGATAAAAGGAATACTGAGTAATTGTCCCATATTGAGTTTCATTCCGGATTCAAATCCAACCTGGTCATTCTTCACAAATTCAATCAGAAAGCGGGCCAAAAAGAGCAGGATCATGAAAACTCCGAAAATAAAACCATCCCGCACTTTCAGGTAATTTTTCCTGTAAAAAATAAATAATACTGTGAATATCAACAGGTAACTGAGTGCTTCATAGAGCTGTGTGGGATGACTGGCGACCGTGGGAAGCAGCTCCCCGGTATTGGGGTCATACACCCTGTCGCGGACAAATTCAAATCCCCAGGGAAGACCGGTAGGTCCCCCGTAAATTTCTGAATTAAAGAGGTTTCCCAGGCGTATGAAAGCGCCGCCAAGGGCCACTACAATGACGATTCTATCGATAAGCCACAGAAAAGAAAGTTTATTTTTCCGGATGTAAAGCCAGAGAGCCAACAGGATTCCGATGGCTGCGCCATGGCTGGCCAAACCTCCTCTCCATATCTTCAGTATTTCCACGGGATTTTTAAGGAAGTATTCGGGTTCGTAAAAAAAACAATGTCCAAGCCTGGCCCCAACCACAGTTCCGACTGCCACGTAAATCAGCAGCTGATCCAGCATTTCTGAGTTAAGGCGTTCTGTTGCCAGATAACGGGTGAAGACCAGGTATCCTGAAAGAAAAGCTGAAGCAAACAGTAGTCCATACCAGCGAATACTCAGTTCACCAATACTGAAGATTTCCGGATCCACGTTCCAGGTAATTACGTTAAATATCATGGGTATGACAGGTTTATCTGATTAAGCTGCAAATATAATAACATTCACGGGTTTCTCCTGAAGCATATATCTTTGTATGTTTGCATAAAAATTGGAAATAGTGCCTTTCAGAGCCCCTATTCTTGTCATATTTACGGCAATTTGCTGGAGTTGTGCACAGCAGGGGTCTCCTTCGGGCGGTCCCAAGGATGAGGATCCGCCGCTGGTTCTCGAAAGCGATCCCCCTAATTATTCCACCCGTTTTGAAGCAAAGAAAATACAGATCACTTTTGATGAGTTCATTGTGCTGGACAATGTGAACCAGCAACTGGTCGTCTCCCCCCCCATGGAGGAAAAACCGGAAGTAAGGCTCAAGGGGAAATCCCTTTTCATTGAATTCACAGAGGAGCTGAAAGATAGTACCACCTATACTCTTAATTTTGGCAGTGCTATCAAAGATCTTCATGAGGGGAATAAATTGCTCAATTTCGAGTACGTGTTCTCTACCGGTAATGTACTTGATTCCCTCTCCATCAGAGGAACCCTGAAATATGCCTGGGATCATACGGTTCCAAAGGATCCGATTACAATCATGTTGTATGAGGAACTGAGGGATTCGGTGCCCCTGACCGAGATCCCGCTTTATGTGGGAAGATCCGACGACAGCGGGGTGTTCAGCATCAACAACCTGAAAGCAGACACTTTCAAAATTTTTGCATTGAAGGACGGAAACTACAACCTGCTGTTTGACCTGCCCTCCGAAGAGATTGCCTTTCTGGATTCAGCACTGATTGTGAATGCCGATTTTTTCAGGAGTATCACGGAGGCGGGAGCAGCCGACTCTGCGTGGGCTGAAGCCGGTGATCCGGTCAAACCGGCCGATACCCTGGCCATGCCTGCTGATACCCTGGCCGTGCCTCCGATACAACCGGAAAGGAAACCGGCACAATGAGGCGGGGTCGCGATTACAATGCCATATATGTGGAGATGAATCTCTTCCTGGAGGAGGTTGAGTCACAATATATGAAAGAAGAAAAACGGGAAGATCCCCGAAAGATTCTTTTTGTCTTTGCCCGGCCCCTGACCGACAGTTTTAGCTACAGGTTTCTGCCGGGAGAACCATCCCGTTCCATCGATTTCCTTGAGGTTTTTTCGGCTCAAAGGGATTCACTTACACTCTGGCTTAAAGATTCAACGGATTACCGGAACGACTCCCTGACCCTGGAGCTGAACTATACCATTAAAGACACTTCAAATCATGATGTAACTCAGACCGACACGCTTTTGATGACCTACAGGGAGAGGACCGTTAAACAGAAAAAAGATCAGGCTCAGCCAAAGGAGAAACTCACCATTACCACCCTTCGGACCAATGGTGAACTGGACCTTAACAACAACCTGAAACTCGACTTCAATGTTCCTCTGGAGAGCTTCCGGGATTCCCTTGTTCATCTCTGGCAAATACCCGATTCGGTAGAGATTCCTATCCCTTTCCATATCAGGGTGGATACCCTGTTGCCTTCCAGGGCATGGATCGAATCAGGGTGGGAATCGGATTCAAAGTATCATTTATTATTATTACCGGGGGCCTTTTCCTCTCTCTATGAACTGGAGCATGATACACTTGATCTGAATTTCAAAACCAGGGACATTGAGTATTATGGACAGATCCTTCTGACCCTGGACAGCGTTACCAACCCGGTCATTATTCAGCTTACCAACAAGGAACAGGTTGTGAAACAGCAAAAGGTTTACAAGAGCGGACTTGTCACATTCAGTTATTTGACACCCAAGGATTATGGGATTAAAATCATTCATGATCTGAATGATAATGGCAGGTGGGATACTGGTAAATACCTGAAAAAGCGTCAGCCCGAACCAGTGGAAATCCTGCCAGGAACCATTACGGTACGGTCCAACTGGGATCATGATGTAAATATGATCCTGAAAAAATAGAGCCTACTTCTCCAGCCTTGCCAGCTGCTTCCAGCTCAGGGCAGCAGCGCCCAGTACTGCAATGTTTTTATCGAGAAGTGCCGATGGGACGATACTGATCTTATTCCTGTAAATGGGAAGGAGGTGCTCTTCCATGCTTTTAACCGTTGGGTCGATAATCCATTTACCTGCTTTTGCCAGTCCCCCGAAAAGGAAAATCTTCGCCGGACTAATGTGTGCTACCGTATCGGCCAGGCTTCTTCCGAGTAAAAAACCGGTTCTTTCAAAAGCTTTGAGGGCGATGGGGTCTCCCTCTTCAGCCAAATTGGTAATCAGCTTTGGTTTTAGCTTATAAAAAGGAATTTTTCGGAAAGCACTATCTACGATCTCCTCAGCAAGCAGTTCAAATACAGTTCTTTTTATTCCGGTGGCGGAGACATAGGTCTCCAGGCATCCCCGCTTGCCGCATCCGCACTGACGACCATTATCCACTGCCCTTACATGTCCAAGTTCACCGGCAAATCCATCATTTCCATAGATCAGGTCCCCGTTGACTACCAGACCACTTCCAAGGCCTGTGCCAAGAGTGATCATGAGGAAATTGTCAAGTCCGATTGCATCGCCGAAAAGCATCTCTCCAAGAGCAGCTGCATTGGCATCATTGGTGACCACAGCAGGGATACCGAACTGTTTCTCCATGAGCTTAACGAAAGGGATGATCCCTTTCCAGGTCAAATTTGGAGCGTGTTCAATGGTTCCTGAGTAGAAATTTCCATTGGGAGCTCCTACACCTATCCCGCACAATTGTACCCTGGACTTCATCTTTTGAATACGCTTTTCAATATGGGTGTGGATATCAGCGATGAATTCTTCGATTGTTTCATGTTCCGTCGACTGCACCTCATCTTCCATAAGAATGGTTCCCGATTTGCTGACCAGTCCCAGTTTGGTAAATGTTCCACCGATATCAATTCCCAGTACAACTTCTTTGCCCATGGATCAGTTTTAGATGATTAAATCTGTCAAAAATAATAAATAACAACAGATTTGGTTAAATTAGCTGATACTTTAAAACGCAGTAACATGACCAATTTTATCGTTCCCGTTGATTTTTCAGTAGACTCGCTGAAAGGACTGGATTGGGCGGTTCTGTTTTCCCGGAAACAGCCTGTAAATATTCAACTGGTATATGTGCTTTCCAATAGTGCCAGTTTTCAGCCAAGTCTGGTGGACCAGGAGCATAAATATGCTCAATCTGAGTTTGAAAAACTCGTGAAAGAGTACCAGCCAAAGCTGGGGAATGACTCCAGGATCAGGTTTATCATAAAAAAAGGGAAAGTTTACCGGGAGGTGGTTAACCAGGTGGAGTCATATAAAAACGGAGTGATATCAGCCTCTACTCATGGTGCCTCCGGGTTTGAAGAACTCTTCATCGGAAGTAATGCACTGAAGATTATTGCCGCCACAGAACAGCCGGTTTTTACCATACGTAAGCAGATCCCCGATGAGATCAGAAAAATTGTGGTTCCCATCAAACCGGAACGTAACACACGCCAGAAAGCACCCCTTGCGGCTGAGGTCGCCGAGGTATTTGGAGCCGAACTCCATGTGATTGCAATCTCTACCAGCAAAAATAAACGCGATATGTTGAGGCTCGAGTCATACGCCAAACAGGTGGTTGGATATTTCAATGCCAGGAACCTGAAGTGTGTTACCAAGAGCCTCGTTGGAGAGAACCTGGCGATTCTGACCTGTAATTATGCTGAGGCAGTAAATGCAGATATGATCACAATCATGTCCGATTCTGTGGATAAGTGGAATGTCTTCCTGGGCAGTTTTTCTCAGCAAATGGTGAGCAGTTCGCCCGTTCCCCTGCTGAATATCACCCCGAAAGAGAAATTTATAGCATCTGCATTCAGAACCTTTGGAGAATAGTTCAAATAGCGATTCACAGCTTAGGGCCATCCTGGAAGCACTTCCTTATCTTTCCTGGTTTAAGGATGCGGAAGGGAATTTCAGCATGGTGAATGCCTTGTTGTTAACCACCTATCAAAAGGGATTATTTGAGGTTGTTGGACGGAGGAACCATGAAGTTTTCGAACCTGATGAGGCCCGTCTGAATGAAGAGATTGACCGTGAGATCCTGGAGACGGGAAGGATAACACAGTCTACCTACTCCCGGAATCAAAGGGTCTTTAAAACAGTCCATTTTCCGGTCATCGACGAACAGGGGCGAATTACCGGGACGGGTGGCTTTCAGGAGGACATTACCAATTTGTCAAGATCACTTCAGGAGCTTCATATGGAAAGGGAGTACCTGGAGGCCCTTCTTGAAAATATGCCCTATTACATTTTTTTCACAGACCGGCATCACCGGTATATCCGAATCAACAGGAAGATGGCCGGTTTGTTAAGGGTTTCCAATGCCGATGAGGCAACCGGTAAGGGGAATGATGCGTTTTTTTCCCGCAGGGTGGCACGAAAGATGCTGGAAGAGGACCGCAACATCCTGGAAACCGGGGAGCCCATGCTGAACAGGATCATCTTTTTCGAGGATGAAGGTGTGGAGGGGTTCTGGATGGAGAAGAACAAGTTCCCGATCAGGGATGAACGGGGGATTGTAATCATGATTATTGGCATACTCAAGGATGTGTCGGATATGATGAAGATTGAAACGGCGCTCAAGGAGGCCCGTGACCGGGCTGAGGAGTCGGATCGTTTAAAAACTGCCTTCCTTGCCAATATGTCGCACGAGATCAGGACCCCCATGAACGGAATTCTCGGATTTGCCAATCTGTTAAAGGATCCCGACCTCGAGGGAGAGAAACGGGACCTGTACGTTAAGCATATTGAGTTGTCCTCCAAACAATTGTTGAATATCATTGATGACATCATTGATATTTCGAAAATTGAATCGGGCCAGTTGAAAATTTCCAATCGCCCCGTAAGAATCAACGGCATCATGGAGGAGATCTATTCCTCCTTCTTTCATCGCATCCGTGGAGATGCACCGGGTCAGAAAAGAGTCACCTTCCACCTTGAGAAAGGAGTGGAATCGCCAGATTTCACTTTAGTTACAGATGACTACAGGCTTCGGCAGGTATTGAATAACCTGATTGGAAATGCCATAAAGTTCACAGAAGAGGGTAAAATCACCTTCGGATATATGGTGAAAAATAACAGACACATCGAATTCTTTGTGAAAGATACCGGCCCGGGAATTCCTGAAAATATGCTTGGGCTAATCTTTGACCGTTTTGGACAGGTAAACCAGCAGAGTTATTCACAACCATCCGGAACCGGATTGGGGTTACCCATCTCCAAAAACCTGGTTATTCTGATGGGTGGAGAGTTGTGGGTTGAATCGAAGGTAAATAAAGGATCCATCTTTCGATTTACATTGCCCCTGGTGATCGAACAACCCGTGGATGAACCAAGGGTTCTGATCTCTAATAAGAGTTATAACTGGACCGGCAAACGAATCCTGGTGGCTGAAGATGAAATGCTTAACTGGATGTTTATCAAAGAGATGCTCAAAAAATCGGGAGCTGAAATATTACATGCTGAAGATGGAAAGCAGGCCGTAAAAATTGCCCGCAAGCTCAAACCCGATGCAATACTGATGGACCTGAAGATGCCGGGATTAAACGGCATTGAGGCTACCCGAAAAATACGCCACTTCAACAAGAAAGTGCCCATTATTGCACAAACAGCATTCGTAATGGCCGAAGAGAAAGCTGAAAGTAAGCTGGTTGGGTGCAACCACTTTGTGACCAAGCCGCTGGACAGAACTGTGATTATGGAACTGATCGACAGCTATTTCAATAAGAAGGAATGAATGCATTAGTGGTTGTAGCCGGAGGTTCGGGCCGTCGGATGGGAGGCCCGGTCCCTAAGCAATACCTTGATCTAAAAGGTAAACCGGTAATTATTCATACCCTTGAAAAGTTTTTTCGCTATGATCCTCTCTTGCGTATCGTTGTAGTATTGGCAAAGAATCACCGGAGGTTCTGGAATGAGATCACTGCTACTTACGAAGCAACCAGGGAAATCGCGGTGGTCTCCGGAGGTGAGAACAGGTGCGATTCTGTAAAGTGCGGTTTAGAATTGATTCCCGATGGATGTATTGTGGGAATTCATGATGCAGTAAGGCCCCTGGTCAGCCAGGAGACCATAGGCCGGTGTTACAGGGCCGCTATTGAGACGGGAAGCGGGATCCCGGTGGTGGAGATGGACGAATCAGTTCGTATGATCACCGGCATGGGTTCTGAGAATCTGGACCGTGCAATCCTCCGCAGGGTTCAAACCCCGCAGGTGTTCAGATCCGAGCTGATCCGCGAAGCTTACGGGCAAAGCATTGCCCCTTCAGTTACAGATGATGCTTCGGTATTTGAATCCCTCCACGGCCAGGTAACCCTGGTCATGGGTAATCCTGAAAATATTAAAATTACCAGCGCTTCTGATCTGGAGCTGGCCTCCCTGATCATCTGAATATTTTCTTACCTTGTGAACCTGAGTGTATACGTATGATCAGGATTTTCACAATCCTATCTTTGGAAATATTAATGTTCCTGGTGTCCGTAGCACATGCCCAGGAGCAATATCTCATTTCCGACGACCGACTGGTGGTTGTGGGTTTTGAGGTATCCGGAAACAAGGTCACCCAGGAACGTATTATTACCAGGGAGATGGTTTTCGGGGTGGGTGATACCCTCCTGAAGATGGATTTGATTCCACTCCTTCATCAGTGTAAGGTAAACCTTTTAAATACCTCGCTTTTCAATTTTGTTTTCCTGGATGTCAGTCACCTTCCCGGGAACAGTATCATCATTGAGATCAGGGTGACAGAACGCTGGTACATCTGGCCGGTGCCCATTATAGAGTATTCCGAAAGGAACTTCAGCGAATTTATCAAAAATTGGGAGTGGGACAGGCTTGTTTATGGTGCCTGGCTCAAATGGAGCAATTTCAGGGGCCGAAACGAATTGCTTACAGGGAAGGTGAAACTGGGTTATATCAACGAGTATGCACTGGGTTATGAGATGCCCAATCTTGGAAAGAAGCAGCAGCATGGAATTTCTGTAGGTTTCAATGTGAACCACCAGAACGAGGTGAATGTGAGCACCGTTAACAACCAACCGGTAGAAATAAACCCTGTTGAGAACCCGGCCCAGATCCGCGGCAATGCTTTTACAATGTATCATTTCAGAAGAAAATTCTACTCAACCCACACCCTCAGAATGGATTATTACTACTATGACATTACAGGTATGGTGGCAAATATCAATCCGAATTATCTGGGTGGAGGCATGACCAGCTCTAACTTTTTCACTTTGTATTATGAATTCAGATACGACTTGCGTGATTCCAAGGTTTACCCCCTGGAAGGATTTTTGTTAAAGCTGAGCGCTAAACAGACCGGACTGGGGATTATCCCTACCTTTCCATACTCTTTTACGAGTTTAACGGGAGTATTAATGTATCATCATAAGCTGGCCAACCGGCTCTATTTCTATAATACCTATAAGGGAAGGGTTACAACGGAAAAGAAACTTCCGCATATTTTGAACCAGGGCCTGGGATACGATGAGTGGTTAAGCGCATATGAACCTTATGTGCTGGATGGATCAGATTACTTCATCTCAAAATTCAACCTGAAAGTGCAGCTGGTGAAGCCCAAATCCAAAACCATTCCCCTGGTCAGGATGGAACAGTTTAACCAGATTCACTATGCGGTATATCTGAACGGGTTTGTTGATGTGGGCTATGTGAACAATGAATTTCCCGACCCCACCAATACGATGCTTAATACGCTTCAGTTTTCAGCAGGGGCAGGGATCGATCTGGTAACCTATTATGACCAGGTGTTTCGCATCGATTTCGCCATCAACCGGTATGGTGAGCATGGTTTTTTTTTCCATCTTGAAACCCCGTTTTACAGGTGGTAAATCAGAATCATAGAACCTATGCACTCATGATCAGCATTATTGTGCTTTTTTACAATACAATCGCACTGGCGGTTTACAAATGGGTCGGGATAAGCCACAGCCTGGTGGGATACCTGCTCGTGGCTCTTGTGGTATCGGTGGGGACATTTTTGATTATTCGCTTCTTTTTCAGCAGGTTTGTAAAGCAGAAAATTAATCCCATAATTGAAACCCTTCAGAGTTATACCATGTATCCGGGGAAACTCCTGGAAACTACAAACAATGAGGATAGGGTTGCTGATCTGAACAGGGAAGTAAAAGTCTGGGCCGATATCCAGGCCGAAGAGATGAAGAAATTGCGGGAGATGGAGCGCTACCGGAAAGATTTCCTTGGAAATGTCTCCCACGAACTGAAAACACCCATTTTTAATATACAGGGATACCTGCTTACCCTTCTGGAGGGAGGTATGGAGGATGAGAGTATAAATCGTCTTTACCTGAAGCGGGCGGAGAAGAGCATTAACAGGCTGAACAGCATTGTGGAGGATCTCGATTCAATTGCCAGGCTCGAATCGGGTGAGTTCAAATTGAGCATGGAGACCTTTAACCTGGTGAAGGTGATTGATGAGGTGATTGATTATCATGAGATGCCGGCCAGTCAACGTAATATCAGGATTATTAACGAAAGCAGTCATAGCAAACCAATCAGGGTAAAAGCTGACAGAAAACGGATCGTTGAGGTGATCGAAAACCTGGTGAACAACTCCCTTAAGTATGGAAAGGAGGGAGGGAAAACAAATATTAGTATAGTCGATACGGGAAAGAGTGTCCTCGTGAATATTTCAGATAACGGGATTGGTATTGCAGAGAAAGATCTGCCCAGGATTTTTGAACGGTTTTACAGGGTGGATAAAAGCCGCTCCAGAGAGTCTGGGGGAACTGGTCTTGGGCTATCCATAGTAAAGCACATCATCCAGGCTCACAATCAGACCATTACTGTTCGGAGCAAGGTGGATCATGGCAGTACCTTTACATTTTCCCTCGATAAAGGGTGACGTTCAGGTGACAGGGAGAGGGGGATCCTGCCAGTCTCCCCCCTGCTTCATGAGATCGATCAGCGCAGTCAGCGCTTTCTCTTCCGGAAGGTTCTTCACCACCGGGATTTTACCCTTGTAGAGTGAGACCCGGCCCCGTCCTGCACCCACATACCCATAGTCGGCATCGGCCATTTCTCCCGGTCCGTTCACAATGCATCCCATTACCCCGATCTTGACCGGTTTCAGGTGAGCGGTTGCTTCCCGGATCTCCTGCAATCGTGAGACAATGTCGAAATGGGTTCGTCCGCAGGAGGGGCAGGCTATATACTCGGTTTTAGTGGTCCTGGCCCCGGCTGCCTGGAAGATGGTCAACACCGTTTCGTTGATCCAGGTTTCAGTATGGCATGGATTTTCCACCATAACCCCGTCGATGGCTCCGTCAACCAGGATTGATCCTATCTCGCCGGCCAGTTGCATGGCGAACAACCCGGGATCTCTCTCGGCCGATATTACTCTATAAAGGATGGGGGCAGTTTGGTTCCGGAGGCAAAATTCATTCAATCGGGATATTACCTGGTTCATGGCCCGGTCGCCCCTTTCGAGCAGGAAAAAGCAACCTTTATCTTCAAGCAATTGCGGGTTTTCTTTCCAGGCTTCATAGGAGATTCCGCCCGAAGCAACCTGCCCCGGCAACAGATCCTCATCCGGAAGGGGAGGGTTACTGCTGATGATCTTTACCCTGGATCCCTGCCCCATTCCCTGGAATGGCCTGGATACACGGCGCCTGTAGCTAAAAGGGTCCCAGGCTGATTCTGCAGAATGGTTGTGTATTGAGAAGGCTGGTTTCGGGAAGAGTTCCACAATCTTCCGGGCGATGGGCAGTTCCTCTTCGGGGGGTGCTGTGAGCGATACCCGTATCGTATCTCCCAGCCCCTCCAGGAGAAGCGGAGCCATACCTGCCACCGACTTTACCACCCCTTCAAGTCCGTCGCCCGCCTCGGTTACGCCCAGGTGAATGGGGTAGTCCATCTGCTCATTGATCATGGTTTGAGCAAGCAAGCGAACCGAATGGATCATCACCCTTGGATTGCTCGATTTCATGGAAACCACCACCCGTTCCACCTGTTCTCTTTTACAGATGCGAAGGAAGCGCATGGCTGATTCGACCATTCCGGCCGGAGTATCCCCGAATTCCCTTAGAATCGATTCGTCAAGGGATCCGTGGTTGACCCCGATACGGATGGCTGTCCGGTTTTCATTACAAAGTTTCAACAATTGCGAAAGCATGGAGTCCAACTGTTCGCCATTGAGGTAATTGCCGGGGTTTATGCGGATCTTTTCGACGACCCTGGCAGCCTCCAGTGCCACGGAGGGCCTGAAATGAATGTCGGCTGCCAGGGGGACAAAGAAACCTTTCTGGTGCAAGGCCGCTTTAATTTTTGCCAGGCTCTTCACCTCCTTTGATCCCTGGGTGGTTAGCCGGACCAGTTGGGCGCCTGCCTCTATCATACGAATGCACTGCTCAACCGACTCCTCCACCAGGTTGGTATTGGTATTTGTCATGGACTGGATCCTGACTGGGGCATCACCCCCCAGTTCCAGGGATCCGATGTTGATGGTCCGCGAGCGATAAGGTAGAGACATGTTAATCGATCTGCCAGTCTGTTCCCTCTTTGTGATCCTTTAAAGTAACCCCCAGCTGGGTAAGGCCCTCCCTGATCCGGTCGGCAGCAGGATAGTCCTTGTTGGCCTTGGCTTCGTCTCTAAGTTGCAGGATCATCTCCATCAAATCGCCGGTAAGATTACTTCTCCCCTGCTCTGCAGTTGGGGGAGCGATTCCAAGAACCTCATAAACCATGGTAAGGTAAAGTGACTTCAAAAGGTCCAGGTCGGTGGTTGTGATGCGCTCTTTTCCTTCGGTCAGGGCGCGTATCATCTTTACCCCGTCGAACAGGTGGGCGATCAGTACGGGGGTGTTCATATCATCCCTGAGCGCATCTTCGCAAAGGGTGGTAAGTGATCTCACGGATAAGGAAGAGGTATCGACGGGTTTAATTTTGTCGATCCACTCAACCGCTTTCAGGAGCTTCTCAAGTCCCTTTTGAGAAGCCCTCAATGCCTCGTTGGAAAAATCGAGGGTACTGCGGTAGTGAGCCTGCAGGATAAAGAAACGGATGGTCATGGGTGAGTAGGCACTCTCCAGCATTTCGTGAGTGCCCGAAAAGAGCTGATCGAGGGTGATGAAGTTCCCCAGTGAACGTCCCATCTTCTTGCCGTTGACGGTAATCATATTGTTATGCATCCAGTATTTGACAGAAGGTTTGCCAAATCCGGCCACATTTTGCGCAATTTCACATTCGTGGTGCGGAAAGAGCAGGTCCATCCCTCCCCCGTGTATGTCAAACTGCATGCCCAGGTACTTTGTGCTCATGGCAGAGCACTCCAGGTGCCATCCAGGGTAACCTTCTCCCCACCTGGAGGACCATCGCATGAGGTGCGACGGATCGGCTTTTTTCCAAAGGGAAAAATCCAGCGGATTCCGTTTTTCGGACTGCCCATCCAGAGCCCTGGTATTTGTTATAAGATCCTCTATTTTTCTCCCTGAAAGGATTCCATAGTTGTGATCCTGGTTATAACGGGGAACATCAAAATAGACTGAACCATTCACTTCGTAAGCATATCCGGCTTCCATGATCTTCCCGATCAGCTCCTGCTGTTCGATCATGTGCCCGCTTGCCCTCGGTTCGATGCTGGGAGGAAGCACATTCAGGGAATCCATATTTTTATGGTACCTGTTCATGAAGTACTGGACCACTTCCATGGGTTCCAGTGACTCGAGGCGTGCTTTTTCCTGGATTTTATCCTCTCCTTCATCGGCATCATCCACCAGGTGCCCAACATCGGTGATGTTGCGTACATACCTAACTTTGAATTTGAGGTGCATCAGGGTACGGAAAAGCACATCAAAAGTGATAGCCTGGCGTGCGTGACCGAGGTGGGCATCTCCATAGACGGTTGGACCGCAGGCATAGAGACCAACAAAGGGTGGATGAAGGGGTTCGAATTTCTCCTTTTTCCGGGAGAGGGTATTGTATATGTAAAAATCGCTGGTCATACCGCAAAATTAGTTAAATTTAGCTATTACCTGAAATCGAATATTATGGCTAAAAAGAAGCACAAGGGGGGGGAAACATTTACCGGCGAACAGGCTGCGGCAATGATCATCGGTCTGTTCGGACGCAATCCGAAAACCATTATGAATTATAAGCAGGTTTCAGCCCAGCTTTTTATCAACGATAAATACAGAAGGGGGGTGGTCAATCAAACAATGGATGAGCTTGTGGGAAATAAACAGCTTGAACAGGTGGACCCCGGACGATTCAGGCTTCTCAGCCGGGCCATGTACAAAACAGGCACTCTCGATATGACCCAGCATGGGTATGCCTTCCTTACCATCGAGGGGGAAAAGGATGATATTTTTGTTGCCCGGAACAACCTGAAAACCGGCCTGGATGGCGACCTGGTGAAAGTATTTGTCTACCCGAAACGAAGACAGAGCACCCGGGTGGAGGGCGAGGTGGTTGAAATACTTCAGCGGGCCCGCGATACCTTTGTGGGAACCGTTGAGATTTCAAAGGATTATGCATTCCTGTTGCCCGACAGCAGGAAAATGCCTTTCGATATCTTCATTCCCAAAGGAAAGCTGGGAGGGGTTCAGCATGGCCAGAAAGCAATAGCGAAAATCACAGAATGGTCCGAAAAGATGAAAAATCCTTTTGGGGAAATTGTAGATATTCTGGGTTATCCAGGAGAGAATGATACCGAGATGCACTCCATCCTGGCCGAATTCGATCTGCCTATCCGGTTTTCGGCGGAGGTGGAGACAGCGGCTGAGACGATCCCCGATACCATTTCCGGAGAGGAGATTGAAAACCGCAGGGATTTCAGAAAAACACCAACCTTCACCATTGACCCTGCCGATGCCAAAGATTTTGATGATGCCCTCTCCCTGAAACCACTTAAAGACGGACTTTGGGAGGTGGGGGTCCATATTGCCGATGTTTCTCATTATGTGAGACCAAAGACCATCCTTGACAATGAGGCTTACGACCGGGCAACCTCTGTCTATCTCGTCGATCGCGTGGTTCCAATGTTGCCGGAGAAGCTTTCAAACGGGGTTTGTTCGCTGAAACCCAACGAAGATAAACTCACTTTTTCGGCGGTATTTGTGATGAATGAGGCCGGGGAGGTATTGGATGAGTGGTTCGGTCGAACCGTTATATACTCAAACCGCCGGTTCAGTTATGAAGAGGCCCAGTTGGTCATTGAAACCGGCGAAGGAGATATGAAAGAGGAGATTATGAAACTTTTCGAAATCTCGAAAATATTGAAGGAAAAGCGGTTTAAAAACGGTTCCATCAATTTTGAGCGGGATGAAGTGAAGTTTAACCTGGCCGAGGACGGAACACCGACCGGGGTTTATTTTAAGGTACAGAAGGAGGCCAACTGGCTCATCGAAGAATTCATGCTGCTTGCAAACAAACATGTGGCTGCTTATGCAAGCCGGGGAGGAAAATATGCCAAAGAGGCGGGTCCCAAAGGGGCGACAGGAAAAAAAGAGGAGGGAAAAACCTTTGTTTACCGCATTCATGACCGGCCCGACCCTGAAAAAATGGTATCCTTTACGAAGTTTATCACCAAGTTTGGACACACTCTGAATCCCCAGCAGTCGGTGCAAAAACTCTCTGCTTCGCTCAACAAACTGCTTGACCAGGTTCAGGGTACAAAAGAGCAGCATGTGGTGGAGATGATGGCCCTCAGGTCGATGGCCAAGGCTCGTTACTCGGTTCATAACATTGGACATTACGGACTTGCCTTTAAAGATTATTCTCATTTCACCTCACCCATCCGGAGGTATCCCGATTTGATGGTTCACCGTTTACTGGCCCACTACCTGGGTCAGGGGGAATCGAAAAATGCCGAAAAATTTGAGACCAGGTGCATTCACTCTTCCGAGATGGAGCGCAGGGCTGTGGAGGCGGAACGTGCCTCTATTAAGTATAAACAGGTAGAGTTTATGACCGATAAAGTGGGCAGGGAGTTCGACGGATTGGTTTCGGGTCTTACCGAATGGGGAATCTATGTGGAGCTGGTGGAGAATAAGTGTGAAGGGATGATCTCGATCAAGAGCCTGGTTGATGATTTCTATGAATTTGATGAGGAGGAGTATGCAATCATCGGTCGTCAGTCGAAACGAAAGTTTGAGATAGGCGATCCTGTCAGGATCGAGGTGCTCAACGCAAACCTGTCGAGACGACAACTGGATTACAAACTGGCGGATTTCGACCCGGAATAAAATTTTTCCGAACAAAAGTTGCCTAACGATAAAAGAGTCATTAATTTAGGTGGCGTAGAAAATTCGAATATGGTTGTTGTCAAATCCGAGGTAAGGTCTCAGATCATAGATGTAGCCAGAAAAATCTTCACGAGGTATGGTTTCAGAAAAGCCACCATGGAGGAGATTGCTGCAGCCTCCCGCAAGGGCAAGAGCTCCATCTACTATTATTTCCCGGGGAAAGAGGAGATATTCAAAGCGGTGGTGGAAAAGGAGGCGGGGGAGTTAAAGGCGAGACTGGATAAGGCCATCCGGGAAGATGCCAAACCGCTGGACAAACTCAAAGCCTATATTTTTTTCAGATTACACCATGTACGCACAGTGGAAAATTTCTATTCGGCCTTGAATGAGGAGTCCCTTTCGCACCTCGATTTTATCCTGGAGATCAGGAAAAAATTTGACCAGGAGGAGCTAAGGGTGGTCCGCGAGATACTTGAAGAGGGAATGAAAGACGGAACCTTTCAGCTCTCCAGTTCAAAAATTGGCGCCATTGCCATCTCTGCCATGATGAAGGGGCTGGAACTTCCCCTGCTGCTCAGCAGTGATCATAAAACCGACCGGGGGGAGCTTCTGGAGGACTTGGTGCGCGTACTTTTTTACGGTATTATAAAAAGGTAAAAGGGGATACCCGGCAGTCACTGAAATTCGCTTCGCTAATTGTAGGCTCCTGCCGGGTATCCCCTTTTACCTGAATTGATAATGGCAACTCGGGGAAACTGAAATTCGCTTCGCTAATTGTAGGCTCCTGCCGGGTATCCCCTTTTACCTGAATTGATAATGGCAACTCGGGGAAACTGAAATTCGCTTCGCTAATTGTAGGCTCCTGCCGGGTATCCCCTTTTACCTGAATTGATCATACGGCAACCCGGGGAAACTGAAATTAGCGAAGCGAATTTCAGCGACTAAGGGATATAATTTTCTATTATTTAATGGCTGCAAGGGCAGCCATCTTGTGAAACAGTTCGGTGTTTTCATAAATCCCTGTGAAATCCTCGGCACCCGGACCATATGCAAAGACCGGAAGCAGGGTAGCCGAATGGTCGGAGGTGGCAAATTCGAGACCCACCTCCCGGGAATCCCTTTCACCCGTTTCCGGGTTCAGTTTGGCAGCAAGCGCCAGCCCTCCGGTTTCGTGGTCGGCCGATACCACCACCAGGGTATGACCATCTTTTTCTGCAAAATCAAGGGCAACGGCGATTGCGTTTTCAAAGTCAAGCACTTCAGCAACTATACCTTCAGCACTGTTCGAATGACCTTCCCAATCGATCTGGGAGCCCTCCACCATCAGGAAAAAGCCATTCTCACTATGCGAAAGCAATTCAAGAGCCAGGCTGGTGGCTTTGGGAAGGAAATCACCTCTTTCATGCAGCATTGAAGGCATTCCCTCTCCGGCCAACAGGAATCCGTACTTTTGACCGGGTTTCAGGGAACCGGGTTCCGGCAGAGCCAACGTATCCAATATAAACCCTTTCTCTGCGGCCAGAGGAAAGAGATCTGTACTGTCCATCCGATTATTGAACAGATCAATACCGCCGCCGGCAAAGAAATCGATCTCAGAATTGAGCAACTGAAGGGCAAGCGCTTCTTGATTACTGCGTTGCTCCACATGGCCATAAAAGGAGGCCGGGGTTGCGTGTGTAATTGTCGATGTGGCCACCACTCCGGTACTCCATCCAAGGGCAGAGGTCAGTTCAGTGATGTTCTGAACGGGCGTTTTCAGGGTGTCGACACCAATGGCCCCATTATATGTTTTCCGGCCTGTTGCCAAAGCTGTACCGCCGGCCCCCGAGTCGGTCACTTTATCTGTAGCGGAGGAGCTCCTGATCAGGCCGATGTGTCTGAACCGGTTGAATTGCGAGGGTTCTTCGCTGAAATAGAATGCTGTGGAGACTTCAGAAAGGCCCATCCCGTCACCGATCAGGAAGATAATGTTGGCAGGTGTTTCCGGTGTTTTATCCCTGGAATTTTGGATGGATGTGCAGGCAAAGGTCGCAAGCAAAAGAACAGCTGCAATGGAATATTTCATCATGATTTCTATTATTTTTGAAACTTCTAAAGTAAGTGATTTTTTATCTATTTGAAGCGCTGCAGTGAGTTTTAAAACCGCAGGGAGAGACAGCTCAGGCCGCCATCCAGTTTACGGAATTCGGAGACATCCACTTCGAATGTCGGGTACCCGGCCTTTTTGATTTTTTCCAGTGTCTGGGGAAATCCTTGAGGAACCAGGACTGTACCATTGATCCACAGTGAGTTGGCTGCGTAACTTTCAGATTCTTCCACCTCGATTCTTCTCAAACCGGGAAAAGGCTCTGTGGTTGCAAAATTCCCCGGAAACCAGCAGGTGATTGTTCTCCAGGTAGGAAACTCCGCTTTTCAGATGGAGCATGTTCTTTAAAGGAACTGTTTCAGCTGAAAACCCTTTCTTTCGGAGGATACCGGTCAGCTGTGTTGCCCCATGGTAGTTGGTTCGTTCGGAGATTCCAATATAGAAATGATCCCCCACCATCATTACATCCCCCGCATCAAGGGTACCGGGTGCTTCGATCCTTTCAACCACGTGAAAAAAAGTATAAAGAACCGGGGCCATCTCAGTTTTTTCCCCGTTACGGGAAGGGGCTCCGGGATTTGTCAATACGGCAAACCGGGAAGTGCACAAGGCAACATCCTCCACAAATGTTGAATCGGGGAACCCGGAGTCGGGCTGGAGGACGGTCACTTCCAATCCGCACGACCTGAGTGCCTCCACGTACCCTGAGTGCTGTTTCAGGGCAAGGTTGTAATCGGGTGTACCCAGTGAGGCGGAGGTAATTCCATGGATCATCTCCTTACAGGGCGTTCGGACAATAGCGGTCTGGAACATCAGGAACAGGGGTTGTTAACTTCTGTTTTTTTTCACAAGTACCCCGGAATTACCAGCTCATCCTGATTGCGGTAGGTTTCATATCCCCATTGTCCTGCCCCATTGATTCGCAATACAATGGTCCCAACCTCAAGAGCAGGAAGGGTTTCGATGGGGATCGTCCGGGATTTATTCAGTACTTTTTCAGACTCTTCTTTGTATTTCACCATATAGGCGCTCCGGGCATAGATCGCTTCCTGAGCCTGCAGGATCACCAGGTCGGGATTGGTAATTCTGATATATACGGGATCGACAGATCCATGAAAGTGATGGTTTGCATAAAATACCTGGGCCGGCACATCCTCTACAAAGCGCCGTATTATTTTTTGCTGGTTCATTGCATAGGTATCTCCTCCATGTACCAGGGTAAAGCCATTGTAGCTTATTCTAATGGAGAGGGAGTGTGTGTTCTCCTCTTCCCCATCTGCATAGCTGTTCAGAATTTTAAAATGCACTCCATCCTGGTCCCACTCATAACCGGTAGCGTGGGTGTTATAGTCGATGAATCGTTCCACATGAAAATCGTTAATAATTGTCACTCCCGAGTCTCCGCCATCATGATCGTCGTGGTAGTGTGTCACAATGAAGGTCTGGATGGTATCGATGTGATGCCTGTGAAGCATGGGGACAAGAATGCTGTCGCGTACCCACGATTTTCCGCAATCGATGAGCATGTGTTTTCCTGAAGGTAGTCGCAGGATCATGGCCGAGCCGTGTTCCACATCGGGTGCCACGATCATAAGGTTTGAATACAGTGGTTCGGGCATCACCGATATACGGGCTTTGACAAGCTTATTTTCCAGTTTCACCACCACATTATGAATCCCTTCGGGTAATTCAAGAAACTGGTCTGCCTGAATGTTGAGCCAGATGGCAGATTCCTGGTAGGGATAGGGCTTTACTGAAAAATCCAGGGATTGGCCATTCACAAGCACCTCCTGCACCTCCTGGTGAAAATTATCAATTTTGAAAGCAAGGTCATAGGGAGCCCCCTTGTAAAAGCTGTTTTTCCCGGGGGTGATCCCAAATCCGGGGAGGGGTGGCTCAACGGCGATCCAGTCAATATCCATGTTTCCCCATCCATCCCTGATCCCCAATGTATTCACTCCCGAGTCAAGATAAAATGGCTGGGAAAAGAGGTTCCACCTTTCCGACATGTCAAACCCGCATGCTATCTCCGCATTATTTTTTAGCAGGTACTGCATCATATCCCCGCCCCGGGTGCGGTAGCGGATTTCAAGCTGGTAATAGCCGCTCCTGTCCACGGCCACTTCCCATTTTACCTCCGATGATTTCTCAATGGATAAACAGGCCCCCCCGGAGGCAGATGAATCACTGAGCTCTGTCATTTGTCGGTGTGAGCCACTTTCGGCCTCATACCTGCGATAATTTATTGTTTTTGAAATTTCTTCTCCGGGCAAAATTTGCTCTTTCAGCCATTTGGGCCTGTCGGTGGTTACTGCGCTAACCCCCATCCATTTCATTGCCACAGCTTTTCCCGGGTCATTTACTGTCCAGCACCACAGGTCGAGTCCAGCTTCACGGCAAGCCATGGAGAGTTCCTGGTCGATGATGGAATGCTTTAGATTTAAACCATCAAGATTATTTTGCACTGCCTTTAAAATGTGCTTTTTCGCATCCGATTTAGAACCGGAGAGGTAGTAACAGGGCACCCTGGAATAGATGGCTTTTGCCTGCCTGATGGCATCAAAATCAAAGGAGATGAAGGCAATTTTTCCGGTGGTCCAGTGCCGGTCAACCACTCCTTTCAGAAAGGGAAGGATTTCTGTGCCGGTTTTGATCTCGATCACCAGCATCCGGTCGGTAGGGATGGTTTCCAGGAGCTCCTTCAGCAGGGGAATTTTCTCCCCTTCATATTCGGGCAGGTTGGTTTTGGCTCCTTTAACGGAAAGATTTTGCATTTCTTTCCAGGGAGTCGTTGCAATCACATGACTTTCACCGGTCAGCTTTTTGGTGTTCCTGTCATGAAAAACCACCACCTCGTTGTCGGAGCTGAGCCTCACATCACATTCGGCTGCATCGGCCCCAAGTTCCCAGGCCAACCTGATGGATGCGAGCGTGTTTTCGGGAGCCAGGTAGGAGGCACCACGGTGTGCCACAAAAAGAAATGGCTTTTGGCCTTCCTGTTCCTCTCCCCAAAGTGAAATGCCTGAGCCCAGAATGAAAGAGAGGAAAAGGATGATGCCCTTTCGTGGCATTATTTTACCGTTGAACATCATACAACAATGCTTCGTTTAAAGATAAGGTAAATTTGTATCTTAATGTCAAAATCATAACCATGAAGTACTTTGTGCAAATTTCCCCTATCGTTTTCATCTTATTTTTGGGATCAGTTTTACAGCCTTCCTGCAAGCAAGCCATGGCCGACGGGCAGGGTCAGGTTTCCACTCCGGGGGACAGGAACGCCCCTGAGCTATATCAGCAGTATTGCGCCAGTTGTCATGGGGCCGATCTGGGGGGAGGCAATGCCCAGAGCCTGGTGGATGGCATATGGCAGTTTGGCGACGGTGAGGGCTATATCCGCAGGAACATTCAATTTGGGATTCCCCACCTGGGTATGCCTTCCTACGAAGCTTCCTTGTCAAATGACGAGATTAAATTGCTGGTGGATTATCTTTACGAGGCGCAGTCAAAAGCCGGGGTTGTGAAACCCGGTCCCCCATCCATCCTGGAAAGCATAAACTACACCATTCGCGCCGAGGTGTGGGTTGACAAGCTCTATATTCCCTGGGCCATCACCTTTCTTCACAGGGACACAGCGCTGGTCACCGAGAAGCCGGGTATCCTCAGGGTGATTATAAAAGGAAAAATGCTGGAACAAGCCGTTACAGGCACCCCAAAAGTGATACATGAGGGCCAGGGAGGCCTGATGGATGTAACCACCGATCCTGCATACAAGGAGAATGGATGGATCTACCTTTCCTACAGTCACGCCATTGAACCGTCTGAAGGGGAGGCCAGGGCCCTTTCCATGACCCGTATCGTCAGGGGCCGGATCAGGGATATGCTTTGGGTGGACGAACAGCTTGTATATGAGGCTCCGGGGGATACCTACCGGGATACAAGGTACCACTACGGTAACCGTGTGGTTTTTGACAAAAAGGGCTATCTCTATTTCAGTATCGGCGACCGGGGAGCCCAGGATATGGCCCAGGATCCCACCAGGCCCAATGGCAAAATCCACCGGATCTTTCCCGACGGGAGTATCCCGGAAGACAATCCTTTCATAGGGTCGGGCCTTCCCACTCTTTATACACTGGGTAACCGCAATCCCCAGGGATTATCTGTTCACCCGGAGACAGACCAGGTATGGGCCACCGAGCACGGCCCCCTGGGGGGTGATGAGCTGAACCTGATCAAAAAAGGGGTGAACTACGGGTGGCCTGTGATCACATATGGCAGCAATTACAACGGGACCCCGATTACCGAATTTACCCGAAAAGAGGGGTATGAACAACCCATCCTGTACTGGAAGCCCTCCATTGCTGTTTGCGGTATTGAGTTTTACCAGGGGGATGCCTTTCCCAAGTGGCAAAACAAGTTGCTGGTGGGTGCCCTTAAATTCGAAGATGTCAGGATTCTGGATATAGAGGGTGAACGGGTCATGCACGAGGAGGTTATCATGAAGAATTATGGCCGGGTGCGGGACATAGGTCTCGATCCCGACGGAAATGTATATGTTGTGGTAAATCAACCCGATCGTGTGATCAGGCTGTCATTTGGAGGGGAGCGCCAGGGCCAGTAGAGCTCTTTAAACAGGAGGCCAGACCCTATTTAAAATTGAGCGTGGCGCCCAGGTGGTATTCCCTGGGATTTCCCGGATAGTAATAACGTGGTTCGCTGCCTTCGAAAGATGGGGCATTGACAAGGATCATGGATGAATAGAGGAGGTTGAATATATTGCTGATCCCCCCGTGAATGCGGATGCTGAAAAGGTCGCCCGGGATCTGAATTTTCCATCCAGCCTGAAGGTGAAGCAGCTGGTGACCTCCATATTTTTTGCTGTTCAGATCATCCATCCACTGGCGTCCCTGGTATTGGTACCGGAGTTTCACATCAAGCGGTCTCCACCTGGCAGAAAGCATGGTATTCAGGATCTGGGCGGGAATTCCCGGCAGTACATTCCCGGTATAATCAACCCCGTCATCCACGAAACTGGTAAACCTGTTGTTTGAAAAGGTGTAGGACAGGATGGCATTCAGTTGAAAGGATTTCGGTTCCAATGCCTCTATGATGGTGAAATCACCCCAGAGTTCCACTCCGGTATTCTGAGCCTTGCCAGCATTGGAACCGGTGAAGATATCTTCCGAAATACGTTCTGTAACCAGGAGGTCATCCAGGAGAACCAGGTAGATGGTGACATCATAGGAAATCCTCTCCTGAAGGAAATGACCCCGATTTCCCAGCTCGAAGTTCCACCCGGTCTCGGGTCGGAGTTCTGTGTTGATGGCTCCCTGGGGAAGCAGGGTCTCCTCCAGGGATGGCGCTGAGAAACCATGTCCGGCTGAACCATAAAGATAATGGTGCCCGTGGTGCAGGTAGCTTAAGCCGATCCGTGGCGAAACTACAGGACGGTAGCTGTATTGTCCGGACTGGTCGGTGGAGTCGGACCGGTAGGAAGTTTCAAGGCTGTAGGAGAGGAGGTTCAGGTTCAGGCCGCCATCTACCAGTAGTTTTTCTCCAGGTCTCCACTGGACCATTGTAAAGGCATTAAAATTTTTGCGGATCTCATCCTGGTCGCCAAGCAGAGATCCCTGTTTACCCTCATTGCTTTCAAAGACTTTCCAGTCCACCCATTCATGGAAATACTCCATACCCAGGCTGTATTTCCAGGTCGACCGGTCGTAGATCATTAGCTCACGGAATCCCACATTTACGGAGCGGTCATCAATGATGTTGAAGGGCCTGGATTCGTAAGGATCCGAGTAGGTAGAAAAAAGGGCCAGTTTGTTGGAGGTATACCTGCCCAGTTTAGATTCCAGACTTAATCCACCAAGAATACGGGTGTACTCCTCGAATCCCTGTATGTTTCCCCAGCTGCCTCCTGCCTTTGAGGGTTCATGGATATAGTCTGTTTCATTCAGGGAGCTGGGAATCCCTGCGCTAAGGTCCACCAGGGAGAGGGTGAAGGAGAGGGTGTTATAAACTCCGAACAATTTGAGGTTCATGAAGGCATTGCTTCTTCGATAGGCACTGTTTTCCCGGTAGCCATCCGAAGCCGTATTCGTCAAGCCGCCTGTCAGTGCAAGTTTGCTGTTTTTATAACTCGCTTTCAGTCCAAATATGGTTGTTCCAAATGAAGCGGCTTCGCCTGAGAGGATGGCTTTAAACCCGTCTGTCTGCGGATAGGGTGATACCAGCCTGACTACTCCTCCAAGTCCGGACCCATAAAGTGAGGAGGCGGGCCCCTTCAGAATTTCCAGTGTTCCGATCCCGCTGATATCCTGATCCTCCAGGGTACTGATACCATCGCCGGAGGTTAAGGGAATATCATCCAGGTAAGCCCTGATACGGTTCGTGTTGTAAGGGGTGCGGGAACCCACCCCGCGAATCACAAGACGGTTGGTATTGTAGGTTCCAGTTGCCATATACACACCCGGAACCAGGTTGAACAGCCCGGTATTATTCACCATGTGCTGCAAGTCAACGGTTTGAGGCCTAACCAGGAATAATCCGCCTGCTGATTCCTGGTAGCTTTGTTCGAACGGGAGGACCGACACAGCTACCTCATCCAGCCGGATGGTGTCGTCGGACTGTTTCTCTGCTGTTTTTTCCTCTCCCAGGGCAACTCCCTGAGGAAGCATCAGGATAAGCAGGATAATCAGAGGAGTCTTTTTCAGAATCATTTTTTGGAATGTTCAAACAGGGTGAATTAGATGATTTGGATGATCCGCTGATGATATTCAAGGATTCGGAGTAAATTTATGGAAGAAAATCATCATACAATCATTTCTTTAATGATACAACCATGCATATCAATTTCTTCCGAAGAGTGAGAAATTTTCTCCGAACCACCCTCATCGGAGGGATGGTGGCCCTGGCACCCCTGACACTGTTGATTATCCTGCTCAAATGGGTGATCACCGTGATTGGCCGAAACCTGACCCCTCTTGTGAATACGATCCTGCAGGATTCCGAACCCAATCCTTTCTTCAAGTTTGCCCTTTATTTAATCACCTTTACCGCAATCCTGATTTTTTTCTTTATCATCGGGCTTTTTGTGCGCTCAAGGCTCTATCGTTTTATGAGCAGGGTAGAGGATCGCTATTTGCTGAAAATCCCCGGTTACAAACTGGCTAAAGAGACGGTACAGCAGTTTTTTGGAAAAAACCGCTCCTTTTTCCGGGAAGTGGTCCTGGTGGATGTTTTTAATACCGGGGTATTGATGACCGGTTTTATAACCGACGACCAGGGTGAGATCATTACCGTGTTTGTACCCACTGGTCCAAATCCCACCTCTGGCAATATCTTCCACATGCCCAAGGGGCGGGTGATGAAAACCGGGGCTTCGGTGGATGCCGGGATGAAATCAATTATCAGCGTCGGGGCGGGTTCGGGCGAACTGTTTGAATCATTGAAAAAGCAGGGAGATTAGGTATTTTCCGGGGCTTCACCGGAGGCCACATGCCTGAAAAACCGCTTCTGGTTAAACAGGATAATGGCTACTGCTACCGTTATACTTGAATCGGCCAGGTTGAAGACAGGCCGGAAGAAGATAAAACCGGAGCCGCCCCTGAACCAGTCAGGGTAATTGCCTTTGATCATGGGGAAGTAGAACATATCCACAACTTTTCCCTGGAGCAGCGGGGCATAACCCCCGCCCGTGGGAAAAAGGGTGGCTGCCTGGAAGGGTGTGCTTTCGCTGAAGATCAATCCGTAAAAAACCGAATCGATGATGTTCCCCAGGGCTCCGGCCATCACCATGGCCAGGGTCAGGATCAGTCCGGTATGCGCCTTCATCCGGATGAGCTGTTGCATATAAAGTATGATTCCCCCCACTGCCAACATGCGGAAAAGGGTGAGAAGGATTTTACCCCAGGCCCCCGGCAGGCTCATCCCGAAAGCCATCCCGTTATTCTCAATGAAATGAAGGATCCCCCAGTTACCAAGGAAGGGAATTTGCTGATATAACAGCATATGGGTCTTGACCAGAATTTTTAAAGTCTGGTCGGCCAGCAAAATGAGCAGGATCAGAAGAAAGGACTTCCTGGTAATGGACATTTGAATTCGCTGGGGCAGGTTACTGCTTTGATTTTGCCTCGAATACTGAGTGTTGCATGGGGAACTGCACGCAATCGCTCCTTGGAAATCAGGACCCCGGTTTCCCTGCAAATTCCATATGTTTTGTTTTCGATTCTCACGAGTGCAGCCTGCAGGTGCTGGATAAATTTCAGTTGTCGCGTGGCCAGCCTTCCTGCTTCCTCCTTTGAAAGGGTGGCCGCTCCCTCTTCAAGTACTTTGAAGGTGGGTGAAGTATCCTGCGTGTCGTTGCTTTCACTCTGAGTAATAGCCGATTTTAACAATTCATAATCATCCTTCGCCTTATCAAGTTTAAACTGAATGAGCTCTTTGAACTCCTGCAGCTCCGCATCCGAATATCTGTTCTTTTCAGCCATATCCAATCGTCTTTAGTTTTTTAAATATACAATAATTTTAATGATAACCAGACCAAATAATTACACCCTGGTTACCCGGATATTAATGTAAACATCATCATCGATATCAATTCTTTTACTGTGGTTATTTTCCAGGATATCGGTCAGCTGTATGCTTTCTGCAAGCGTTTGACTTCCAATGTATTTACCATGAGTATTTATGGCATCGTTGATCAGTTCGTGCTGCTCGATTACAACCCGGATTTTATCGGTTACATCAAAACCACTCTCCTTACGAATATTCTGAATCCGGTTGATCAGTTCACGGGCCATACCCTCCTGTTTCAACTCCTCAGAAATATTGATATCAAGGGCTACGGTCAGGGGACCATCATTGGCCACCAGCCAGCCGGGAATATCCTCAGACATGATCTCCACATCCTCAAGAGTAAGGTTTATCTGCTGATCGCCTGCAGAAATGCTGAACCTCTGCTCTTTCTCAAAAGTTGCGATCTCCTTCTGCTCCATTGCGTTGATGGCTTCACCAATCTCCTTCATCAGTTTCCCGTACCTGGGTCCAAGTGTCTTAAAATTAGGTTTGATCCTTTTTATAAGAATGCCGGCCGTATCGGTAATGAATTCAATCTCCTTCACATTGACTTCGTTCAGGACCAGCGACCTGACCTTTTCAACCTGCTCTTTGAACAATGGGTCAACGACCGGGACCAGCATTTTGTTCAGGGGCTGACGAACTTTAATATTAACCTTCCTTCTCAATCCGAGGATCATGGAGGTGAGTTTTTGTGCTACGTCCATCCGTTTCTCAAGATCAGGGTCGATCAGGGATGCATCATACACGGGGAATGCAGCCAGGTGAACCGATTCGACCGGTTGCCTGCCGGTGACGCCGTTCAGGTCGTTAAAGAGTTTATCCATGTAAAACGGAGCGATGGGGGCTGCCAGCAAAGCAACGGTCTCAAGGCAGGTATAGAGGGTCTGGTAGGCTGCCATTTTATCATCGCTGAATTCACCACCCCAGTACCGTTTCCGGTTCAGCCGCACATACCAGTTGCTCAGGTTTTCGATGACAAAATCCTGAATGAGCCTGGCAGCCCTGGTGGGTTCGTAATTTTCATACTGATCAGTTACATCCCTGACAAGCGAATTGAGCAGAGAGATAACCCAGCGGTCTACCTCCGGACGCTTCTCTGCCGGCACCTCTCCTGCCTCATAGGTAAATCCGTCCACATTGGCATAAAGGGCAAAAAAGGAGTAGGTGTTGTAAAGGGTTCCGAAGAATTTCCGTTTCACCTCATCGATCCCGGAAGCATCAAATTTCAGGTTATCCCATGGTTGGGAGTTTGAGATCATATACCACCTGAGAGGATCGGAACCATGCTTATGGATCGTGTCGAAGGGGTCCACAGCGTTCCCAAGCCGCTTGGACATTTTATTACCGTTTTTATCCAATACCAATCCGTTGGAAATAATATTCTTATAGGATACCGAGTCGAACAGCATGGTGGCGATGGCATGCAGGGTGAAAAACCACCCCCTGGTCTGGTCAACCCCCTCCGCAATGAAGTCGGCCGGGAATAACCGGTCAAAATCATCAGCATGCTCGAACGGATAATGGTATTGTGCATAGGGCATCGCCCCGGAATCGAACCACACATCGATGAGTACCGGATCACGGAACATCTTTTGGCCGCCGGGGCTCACCAGGATGATCTCATCCACGAAAGGCCTGTGCAGGTCAAAAAGGTTGTAATTCTCCTTCGACCAGTCGCCTTCGATGAATGACTCCAGGGGATTGCTCTCCATGTAACCAGCATCCAGGGATTTTTCAATTTCGGCTTTCAGCTCAGCCACCGACCCGATGCATATTTTTTCCTTTTTATCTTCCGTCACCCAGATGGGGAGAGGAGTTCCCCAGAAACGGGCACGTGAAAGGTTCCAGTCCTGCAGGTTCTCAAGCCATTTTCCAAACCTTCCTGTCCCCGTTGAGGCTGGTTTCCAGTTGATGGTATCATTGAGCTCCATCATCCTCTCCTTCATGGCTGTGGTACGAACAAACCAGGAATCGAGCGGATAGTAGAGCACCGGTTTGTCGGTCCGCCAGCAATGGGGATAGTTATGCACATGCTTTTCGATGCGAAAAGCCTTGTTCTCAAGCTTCAGAAATACGGCGATATCCACATCGACTGAAGGGTCTGTCTCCGATTTGGTCTCATCGTACTCATTCTTCACGTATTTACCCTGAAAATCTCCATAGCTTTCGACGTTGATACGATTCTTTACAAACCCCGGATCAAGATCCTGAAGCCTGAAAAACCTCCCTTTTCTGTCTACCAGTGGCTGAAGGGTTCCCTCCTTATCCATAACGGTCAGGGAGGCAATTTTGTTAGCCATTGCCACCCGGTAGTCGTCGGCACCAAATGTGGGAGCCGTATGTACAATTCCGGTACCGTCATCGGTGGTAACAAAGTCGCCCGTTAACACTTTAAAGGCTTTCCCTTCCGGTTTCACCCAGTCCAGCAATTGTTCGTATGAGATCCCTTTCAACCTGGACCCTTTAATGGTATTCATTACCCTGAAAGGTACCTTCTTGCTTCCGGGAACATAATCTTCCAGCGGAAGGTCCTTATCCTGATCGTGAAAATAGTGTCCCATCCGTTCGGTGGCAACCACAACCGACACAGGGATCCCGGTATATGGATTGAAAGTCCGGACCAGGGAGTATTCGATTCCGGCTCCCACGGTCAGTGCTGTGTTGGAGGGAAGCGTCCACGGAGTGGTGGTCCATGCCAGAATGTATACATCTGTATCGGTGTCCTCAAAAAGTGCTTTTGAATGGTCGTCACGGATCACTTTGAACTGGGCCACAACCGTAGTGTCTTTCACATCCCGGTAACATCCGGGCTGATTCAGTTCATGGGTGCTGAGCCCTGATCCTGCTGCAGGCGAATAGGGCTGGATGGAGTACCCTTTATAGAGCAGGCCCTTGTTATAAAGCTCCTTCAGAAGATACCAGACACTCTCAATGTATTTATTGTCGTATGTGATGTAGGGATCCTCCATGTTGATCCAGTAGCCCATCTTTTCGGTCAGATCCTCCCAGCTATCCGTGTATTTCATCACATCCTTCCGGCAGGCGGCATTGAAGTCGGCAATGGAAATATTGGTTCCGATATCCTCCTTGGTGATTTTCATGGAGCTTTCAACAGCCAGCTCCACCGGAAGTCCGTGGGTATCCCAGCCGGCCTTTCGCTTTACCTGGAATCCCTGTTGGGTTTTATAACGGCAGAAGAGGTCCTTGATGGTACGGGCCATGACATGGTGAATACCCGGAACACCGTTGGCGGAAGGGGGTCCCTCGTTAAATACAAAGGCGGGCCTTCCCTCACGGGTGGTAACGGATTTCTCAAAGATCTTGTTCTCTTTCCAGAACGCGTTGATTTCCCTGTTGATCTGCGACAGGTCAAACTTCTTATATTCAGGGAATTTCTTTCTCATCCAACACTCCTTATGCAGCGATTAATAAAATTGCACAAAGATAGATGAGTGAGAGGTAATATGCAAGGATTTAACTGGTTCATGCACGAAGAATCTGAATTTTTCATGGAAGAATTAACAAAAACCCGATTGCTATTTTATGTTCTACAGCATATGAATTTGGGCTAACAAATAGTGGTGCTTCTGTATTACGATGGCCTTGAAACTACCATTACTTTAAGAACAGGCTCGGACACCATTACAACCCGGACAAAAATGAACGCATGGGGTGAGCTGGTTGAAAGCGAGGACAATATTGGGAACACTGTATTTAACAGCTACTACCCTGATGGTAAATTAAAGGAGTCCTATGTTAGTGAACATTCAACCTCCCAGAAAACAGAGTTTACCTATGATGCACAGGGTAACAGGACTTCCATTTCAGATCCAGATGCCGGAACGATCACTTCCCTTTACGACGGATTTGGAAAGTTGGTCAGACAAATCAGTGCAAAAGGAGATACCTCCACCTATGTATATGATGACATAGGAAGGGCATCTGTAAGCAATGATCAAAGGGGTAATCTGTATTATTCTTATATAGCAGATGACACTAATCTGGCCTTTGGAAACCCTGACTCGATCTACAACGGTGATAAGTCGCTTCTTGAAGTATATGAATATGAAAGCGATTATGGGAGATTGGTTTCGGGGAAAAGAACTCAGGTCGGTAAAACTTTTACCCATACCTACGTTTACGATTGGTTTGGAAGGCCGTTAACCAGGACTTATCCATCAGGTTTTGAGGTTCGGTATGCTTATACATCCAATGGGGATCTGGAGAAAGTTACAGGAGGGGGATTTACCCTGTGGAGCTGCTCAGATGTAAATGCACTGGGACAGATCACTGCTTATTCCCAGGGAGCAAACTCCACTTCGCTAAGCTATGATATGCACGGGGTGTTAAACCACGTTACTACAGGATCAATCGTTGATATGCAGTATGGATTTGACGACCTTGGTAACCTGACCTTAAGGGAGGACGCACTCACAATCAAAAACGAGAAACTTGATGGTGCAGTAATTTCTATATTAGTTTTTTGTAGCTTATTATTTATCAATACTTTGACTCTTTTATTAATTATCGATAAGCTGTTTGATTATTCTGTTGAGTTAAAACCTGTGTATGGACTTGTTTGGATGATTATTCTTATAATGATAAATTTTACTTATTTTTTATCAAGAAAACGATATATAAGAATAAATATGGTTTTGTCAAATATGCCAAAACAAAAAAGAAAAATGAATTCAATAATTGTACTTATTTATTCTCTTTTTAGTATAGTAATATTTTTTATTTTATTATAATTGAATAGCTGGAACAAACCGGTTTTTAATAGTTCTTTGATATGGGTAATCTATTTTTCCATAGCTCAGGACTTTATCTATTTTTCCATAATTCAGGATTACGGCTTGTATGCAATACAACCGAAATAATTAGAGTCTGCTGAAAAGTGAAAAATCTACACATAATGTTGATAATCAATTTAATAAGTTGATATCTTAGGTAGGTGTAAGAAAAAGTTCAAAATGCAAGTAAAAGTATAGATTACCTTCAAAAGGTTTGCAACATCCTAACTATCCAATTACAGGGAAATCAAGAGATGAAGCCTGGAAGTATTGCTTTGGAGAACCAAAAAATTAGTGTAAGAATTCTCGAAACTCCGAGTTGGACTACCTATACCTATGACGCTTATGGACGAGTTTCATCTGTAAATTATCCGGATACCACTTCTACTTCATATGATTACGATAGCCTTGAAACTACCATTACTTTAAGAACAGGCTCGGACACCATTACAACCCGGACAAAAATGAACGTATGGGGTGAGCTGGTTGAAAGCGAGGACAATATTGGGAACACTGTATTTAACAGCTACTACCCTGAAGGTAAATTAAAAAGGAGCTGGTCAGATCGCCCGGGAACACGTCGTTATTGGCTGATAAGCAAAATGTTCAGCAATTTAACAGAGAGGAATTCTTTGAGGACTTTTAACTATGCAAAAATAAGCCTGGCAGTATGGCACTTAACTTCACCTTTTTTTCCACTCCTTTGGATCCCGGCTGGTGTGCAGCACTGCAGAGATGATCACCGTTTTGCTGTCTTCGTCGATGGTGTAGTGTAGCATAAATGGAAATACCTTCAGCAGTGCGGTTCTGACCTGGTTATATCGGATGTTGCAGGCATGTGGGTTTTGTCGGATGTAGCGGACAATACTTCTGGCCTCCTGAATGAACTTCTTACCAAGTCCCGGTTTTTGGTGATTATACCACCGGGCGGCATCCCGGATATCTTCTTTGGCTAGGGGAAGAATGAGGGCTTTGTACATCAGAGCTCTTTCTCAATATCCTCCATTGCAGCATCAAAATCCAGTGCAGTGCCGGGATTATCATGATACTCGGCCAGTCGTTTTTCCACCAGGTCTTTGTGCCAGTCGGGCACCTCCATGGTCTCGTCTTCGAGTCCCTTGTACCTGGCCTTTAGATCCTCCCATTCTTTGATAGGAATGAATACGCCGGTGGTCTTGCCCTTACTGTCTGAAATATATTGTAAATTCATAGCTTCACCTTCTTTATGCAAAGATACAGAATAAATATTTTCCAAGATCGAGTAGGTGGCTTGCTAATTGTAAAAGCCTCGAATAGTGGAGGCACTTGGGATCTAAATGAAGATGGGAAGTTATCATTTAAAGAGAGTAGAAATTGGTGGAGAAATGGTCAGGGAGAACCAATACAGCTACCATTGAATACTATCGATATAAGTAGGATCACCCCTAGCCATTTTAATGGTATAGGATCAACAAGGACATTCAGACTCGTACTTATTGGCACAGTAAACGACGGACTTGTTCACGGTAGAATCTCTTTACGATTATTTCTGGCTTTTTCATACTTTCCAATTTCCGAAAAATATATTATTGATGGATTTTCTCAATCCTTCATTGCAGATGGTCATTATCATGAGCTGTCTATACATAATAATGATACGATGTATCACTTTTTTAGTACAATACATGATAGGAAGAAGCCAATCTCTTTTGAGGATCGGTGTTTTATTGTTGGGAAGTATTATTTTTATACCAAGATGGCTGGTTAAGTGAGCAACAGAAGGAGTATTTTGAACAACATAAGGACTCTTTAACCAAAGTAAGAGGAAATGAAATAGCGGATCTACCTGGAGAGTGATTTTTATAAATTAGGGGAACCATCCTTTAAAACAAGAAGAGACGGAATCCTTCCGGGGCTTTTTCAATAATGACCTTTGAGAGAGTGGATGGTTACTTTATAATCACCGATCTCATACACAATCCGGTGTTCTTTATTAATCCTTCGTGACCAGCAACCTGATAGGTTATATCTCAAGGCTTCTGGTTTGCCAATGCCTTCATAAGGGTTTTAGAGAATAGCTTCAATCAACTTGCGGATTTTCATCAAAATAGCAACATTGTTGGCTTTTTTCCAGAAGTCCAAATCTTCCTTAGCCTGCAGGGTATATTCTATTTCCATATATCGTCCAGGTCAATTTTGACAGTTTTGCCTTTGGCAGCCTGTTTGCGGCTTTTATTGATTTTAGCCACGAACTCTGGATCATATGGAGAATCCTTTGCAACCTCGAATTTAATCTTCAAGGCATTGAAAAAGGCTTTGATTATGTTCAATTCCTTTTCATTGGCCGGATGTACAATTATATTTTGTGTTTTCATATTCTGGTGTATTATACGGCAAAAGCTTTACGGCCTTTGGCTTCCCGGATATAAGTATCGATAACATCAAAAAGGGTTTTCTTTTTGTCATCTTCCAGCAGCTCAATTTCTTCCAGTTGCTCCAGCATCTTGTTGTAAAGATCAATGGGCATTAACACAGCGATCCTTTGTCCCTGGTTGTCTTCGATAAATTGTTGCCTTAATGCTCCCATTATCTTCAGGTTTTTTGCAACGTAAGCTTGCCTTGTCTGTACTTGCCCACTACCACCTGGAATGCGACCGAAATCACCGGCTGAAATGTCCCTTTCACGTTGATAAGACGCCCAGTCTACAGGTGTATCCAAAGACTGGAACATGGACCTGTTTTAGCAGCAACTGTACAGCTGGCAGTGGTGACCAGGTAGATTTTATTATGAAGATGGAGGGGATGCAATCCGGAGAGCAACATTCAGGTTTTTTTGTAAATATTTATATTCATGCAAACGTTTGCAATGAAGCTTGCGTTGATTAACAGAGTTTTACAGGAGATTCTTTGTATCAGAAAGCTTGAAATAGCTCCCCAATTATGATACATTTGTGTTGGAGTTGGGGCTACGATATGCCCGGCACTTCGAACTAAACCCCTGAAATATGAAAAAGCCAAAATTAAGTTTCTGGCAGATCTGGAACATGAGCTTCGGCTTCCTGGGTATCCAGTTTGGATTTGCACTCCAGAATGGAAACGTAAGCCGGATCTTTCAGACCCTGGGGGCGGAGATCGACCAGATCCCCATTCTCTGGATTGCTGCACCTGTTACCGGATTGATCATTCAGCCCATTATCGGCTATATGAGCGATAAGACCTGGGGCAGGTTCGGAAGGCGCAGACCTTACTTCCTGGTGGGTGCCATGATGGCTTCAATCGCCCTGATCCTTATGCCCAACTCGCCCGGATTATGGATTGCCGTAGGAATGCTCTGGATCATGGATGCTTCCATTAACATCTCCATGGAGCCATTCCGTGCTTTTGTCGGCGATATGTTGCCCGACGATCAGCGCACCATGGGGTTTACCATGCAGAGCTTTTTTATCGGTATCGGCGCTTTCGTGGCTTCATGGATGCCCTATATTCTATCCGAATGGTTTCATATATCAAACACTGCTCCCGAAGGGGAAATACCCCAGACCGTCCGGCTCTCTTTTTACCTGGGAGGTGCAGTCTTCCTGCTTTCTGTATTGTGGACAGTATTCAGGACAAAAGAGTATTCGCCGGAGGAGCTCATGAGCTTCGAGGGGTCGAAACCTGAAAGTCAAAAGGCGAAGGAGGAGGGTATTGAACCGATATCAAAGTACCTGCGCAGGGGTGTGATCTGGACCATGGCCGGACTGCTGTTTGCCTGGCCGGTAAAGCGGTATTCCCTGGAGAAGGAGCTTTATATTCTTTCGGGCGGACTGGCCCTGTTCGGGATCCTTCAATTGATTGCCGCCGGACTGATCTCGGAAAAGAGAGAGAAAAACGGGTTGGTGAGCATTCTCACGGACCTTTATCACATGCCACTGACCATGAAGCAACTGGCAGTTGTCCAGTTCTTCTCGTGGTTTGCTCTTTTCAGCATGTGGATCTACACCACCCCGGCTGTCACACAACACCTGTACGGATCGACCGATCCCACCACAGAAATATACAATGAGGGGGCTAACCTGGTCAGCGGAATGTTTGGATGGTACAACCTGTTTGCCGCCGGATTCGGTCTGTTGCTTTTGCCGCTGCTGGCCCGGCTAACCAACCGTAAAGTCACCCATGCCATTGCTCTGGTGGCGGGAGGAGTGGGACTTGCTTCAATCATCCTGCTTGAAAACCCCCAGCATATGATATTCTGCATGATCGGTGTGGGACTTGCCTGGGCCAGCATACTGGCAATGCCTTATGCGATTCTGACCGGTTCGCTTCCACCGCAGAAGATGGGGGTTTACATGGGGATTTTCAATTTCTTTATTGTGATTCCACAGATTATGGCGGCCACCATCCTTGGACTCATGGTCACATCCCTTTTCAGCGGAGACAGTATGTATGCATTGTTAACCGGGGGGATCTCCCTGCTGATTGCCGCTATACTGATCCTTTTTGTGAAGGACTCCCAACATAAAAAGTAACAGATGAAAGGTCATTATTTAAAAGATCCGTGGAATATCGTTGAGGAAGGATTTCATCCTTCCATGCAGGAAGCCTCCGAAAGCATCTTCAGCCTTGGGAACGGTCGAATGGGACAACGGGCAAATTTCGAGGAGAAATACTCCGGAGAAAGCCTGCCGGGAAACTACCTGGCAGGGGTTTATTATCCGGATAAAACGAGGGTTGGCTGGTGGAAAAACGGCTATCCTGAATATTTCGCCAAAGTACTGAATGCCCCAAACTGGGTAGGAATCGACGTGGAAATCAATGGCCGGCAGCTGGACCTTAACCTCAGTAAACCGTTGAATTTCAGGCGTGAGCTGAACATGAAACAGGGTTATCTTGAACGCACATTTACAATTTTAAACGGCGATTCGAAATTACATATAGCCGTAAGACGTTTCCTGAGCATGAAACGGGACGAGATCGGAGCCATCCGTTATGCTGTTAAATCGGAAAATTTTTCAGGAACTTTATCCTTTTCTCCCTACATCGACGGGAATGTTGTGAATCGTGACTCCAATTACGATGAACATTTCTGGGAGATGATTGAGACGGGCTCCGAAAAGGGGATCGCTCATCTGAAGGCCCGTACCCGCAGAACGGGATTTGTTACATGCATGACCATGGGTTACCAGCTGCGTATGGATGAAAAGAATACAGGACCGGAGCCGGAGGTGACCAAAAGGAGCGACTATGTGTCCAACCGGGTTTCGGTGGAGCTGACACATGGGAATGAGGTGGTGTTTTATAAATATGTTTCGGTGCTGACCAGCCTGAACCATGACCCTCAGAAGATGGTCGGGGAGGGGAAAAGGTTGATGCAGGAGGCGATGACAGCAGGATTTGATGCCCTTTTCAGGGAGCACAGGGATGTATGGGAAAACAAATGGGCTCACTCTGACATCATTATCGAAGGCGATACCGCTGCGCAGCAGGGCATTCGCTTCAATATCTTCCAGCTGAACCAGACCTATACAGGAAAGGATGAGCGACTGAACATCGGGCCCAAAGGCTTTACCGGAGAGAAGTACGGGGGAAGTACATACTGGGATACAGAGGCTTACCTGATCCCTTTTTACCTTAGCACCGCCACCGGGGAGGTTTCCAGGAACTTATTGATTTACAGGTATAAACACCTTCAAAAGGCCATTGAAAACGGGGAGAAACTTGGTTTCCGCCACGGTGCTGCCCTCTATCCCATGGTAACCATGAATGGAGAGGAGTGTCACAATGAATGGGAGATCACCTTCGAAGAGATCCACCGGAACGGGGCCATTGCCTTTGCCATATTTAACTATATCAGATATACCGGCGATGCAGGATACCTGGCAGAGTACGGACTTGAGGTACTCATAGCCATATCACGGTTCTGGCGGCAGAGGGTAAACTGGTCCGGTGAACGGGAAAAGTATGTAATGCTGGGTGTGACCGGTCCGAATGAATATGAGAACAATGTGAACAACAACTGGTACACCAACAAGATGGCCAGATGGACCCTGTCCTATACCCTTGATGCACTTGAAATGGTGATGGAATCGGATCCTGCTGCATACAATGAGATTATGAAGCGGACCGGTTTTAACTTCGGGGAGGAGACCAGCGCCTGGAAAGAGGTGATAGAGAAGCTCCATTTTCCCTATGATGAAAAGAGGGGTGTATTTCTCCAGCAGGACGGATACATGGATAAAGAACAGATCCTGGCTGCCGATCTTGATCCTGAACAGAGACCCATTAACCAGCACTGGTCGTGGGACCGCATTCTGCGCTCCTGTTTTATCAAGCAGGCAGATGTGCTCCAGGGTATCTACACCTTTGAAGAGGAGTATGACCTGGAGACGATCAGACGGAACTTCGATTTTTATGAGCCGCGTACAGTGCACGAATCATCACTTTCGCCCTGTGTTCACTCCATCCTGGCTTCAAGGATCGGCATGCCTGAGAAGGCATACGAGATGTACCTTCGAACCTCCCGGCTCGACCTGGATGATTACAACAACGAGGTGAGCGAGGGACTGCATATCACCAGCATGGGCGGAACATGGATGTCGGTGGTTTATGGATTCGGGGGGATGAGGATCAGGGAGGGCAACCTTAGTTTTGATCCGGTGATGCCCAAAAAATGGAAGAGCCTCTCCTTCAAAATCCTCTACAGGGGATCAACCCTTAAGGTGATCATTGAGAAAACAAAGGTGACCATCGAGAACCAGGAAGGCCGTGGAGTGGAGATCTTTATTGCAGGGACCCTGTCCAGCCTGGAACCCGGAAGAAGGGTGTCAGTTAATATTTGAGAATCAGTGTTCCAAAAGGTTCCAGAAGAAGGACTTTTTTGTTTCCTCCAAATTTTCCGGCAAGGTAGATTATTGTGCCATTTTTATTGATCCGCTCTGACTTCAGTTTTGCCTTCCGGTCAGTCAGGTTATGAATTACAAGGATCTCTTCTGAACCGCTGTTCAGGACATATCCACAAAAATGACCGGGGATTCCCTCAAGACTTTTTATGGTGCCGGTGGCCAGGGCCGGGTGCTCCTTCCTGAGGGCTATCATGGTCTTGTAATGTGACAGGAGCGATCCGGGATCCTTCAGTTGCTGTGAAACGGGACCGATTTTGCCGGGGGTGGAGTAACGGGGTTCGATCCAGCGGGTCTGACCCGGATCCAGACCGGGAGCATCCCATACCATGGGTTCCCGGATGTATTCATCAGGCTTCATACCCAGCATTCCGATCTCTTCACCATAATAGAGGAAAGGAGTACCGGGTAGAGTCAGCAGGATACTGGCAGCCAGTTTTCCCTGTGCCAAACCGGATAGCAGACTCATGATGCGGTCCTGGTCGTGGTTCTTTAAAAAAACAGCATCCTGATAGGAATCTGAAACAGCCTGATAGCCCTGATGAATCCCGGAGATCAGATCACCTATTCCCGGGTCCTTTTTGTCAATAAGCATCTTTTCAATGGCAAAACTCAGGTCAAAATTGAAAGGCCGAGTGAACGCCCCTGTTCAGAAAAGCCCCTATGTAGTCCGAATGGTCCCATATCTCTGCCACCAGGAAGAAATCTTTCCCCGTACCCTCCAGGCTGGCCCTGTACTCCTGCCACCATTCAACGTTCTTATCCACCAGCGAATCGGGATAGATGTATTTAACAGCATCCAGTCTGAATCCATCCACCCCCACTTCGGTTATCCAGAATTTCCCGATTTTCTTCATCTTCTGCCCGGACATCAGGATGGTTATAGTTCAGGTCCGGCATACCCTTCCAGAAAAATCCATAATATTTTTCCGGATCCTTCTGGTATTTATGCCAGTGCTGGGGATTTTGCTTATGAACCAGGGTATCTCCGCTCCAGACATAGTAATTGCGGAATGGATTATCCTTTCCTTTCCGCGATTCCTTAAAAAAGAAATGTTCACTGGAGGTATGATTAATTACCATATCAATGATGACCAGGATGTCCCTTTCATGAGCCTCCCGAAGGAGGGTTTTCATCTCCTCCATGGTTCCGTAATCGGGATGGATCCCGTAGTAGTCGGTCACATCATATTTGTGGTAAGAGGGAGAGGGATGTACCGGTAGCAACCAGATGCCATTCACCCCGAGGTCCTTTAAGTAATCAAGCTTTGAAGTCACCCCGTTTAAGTCTCCGATACCGTCGCCATTGCTGTCATAGAATGACTGTACGAAGATCTCGTAAAACACACGCTGACCGATGGGAACAGGATTCGGATGCATTCCTTCCTTTGCATGGTTTGTACCATAGCATAAAAAAATCAGGGACAAAGTAATAAAAAGGAAGGAATGCTTTGACATCCTATTTAGCGATTCTGTAACAGGTTCGGATTTACATCTACCTGGGAAGCCGGAATGGGAAATACAAGTCTGACATCATCCCAGTTATATTTGTTTCCGTTAATGTCGGTCGCGAAGTTGGGTTTTTCAAGCCTTTTCATGTTGTGATAGTAATCTCCCTCCAGGTAGAGCTCAACGTTCCGCTCCTTTTCGCAATCCGCAAGCGTTGCCGGAGAGGAGTACGATCCTGCGTCGGACCTTTCGCGAACTACATTCAGATCTTCCGCTGCTCCGGCTCCATCTCCCTCATGGACCCTTGCTTCAGCGCGGTTCAGGTAAACTTCAGCAAGACGGATCACCGGCACATTTAAGTATTCCACATCGAATTTTGTGGTGTAGACCTTTCCGTCAATGTTGACAAATGCGTGATCAACCCTGGCCCTTGCATCATCATGGGTAGCCACATGGGCACCGATCTTAATCAGATAGGGAATGGGGATTAAAAATTTCGCATTGCTGGCAAACCTGTAATAACCCCTCAGGGTGCCGGAAGCATCATCCACCGCGCTGGACAGGACGGCAAAAAGAACCTCGGGATCGGGGTTCCCGGTCTGGAAACAATCCAGCATATCGGCAGCCAGTCCCCCGCGCGGCTTACCCTCAAACTTGCCGATTACATAATCGGCAGCCTCTATTACACCAGCCCAGTCCTCTTCGTAGAAATGTACCCTGGATTGAAGTGCTTTTGCAGCCACATCCGTAGCCCGGTTACTTGTATTCACTCCTGCAAGCAAAAGAGCAGCGTCCTCCAGGTCTATGTTTATCTGTGCATAAGCTTCCTCCACTGTCGCTCTGGGCGGGGTATCAAATGCAGTCAGGGGTTCTGTAAAGATGGGAACTGCCAATGGACCGTTACCCGAAACATTATATGAATAGAGGCGCGTCAGTTCGAAGAAGAACAAGGCCCTCAGGAATTTGGCCTCCCCCTCTATCCGTTTGCGGGTTTCATCTGTCATTTCAGGATCATTCACGTCAGGCAGGAAAGCAAGCACTTTATTGATAATTCCAATGGCTTCATAACTTACCTGCCAGGTTGCCTGCACAATGCGGTTGCTTTGTCCTGACATGGTCTTGTTCAACATCTGCAACTCCTCAAACACCGTGTTTTGCAATCCGGAGATCTTTACACTTCCTGCAATCATGTCGGGAGATACCCAGTAGCGGCCCCCGTAGAGATCTCCATTCTGGAGTTTGTTGTAGGCTCCAATCAGGGCAGCATCAAGTCCGGCTGTGGAGCTCAGGGCAATCTCGTCGGCCAGTTCAACAACCGGATTCACATCCATCACTTTTTCGCAGGAACTGACAAGCAGCACGGATGCAGCTAATGCGGCAATTTTATATTTTATGGCTTTCATAGCTCTGTTTTTTCTAAGTTTAAAAATCAAGTTCGATCCCGAAATTTACGGTGCGCACCTGGGGAGGTGACAGGTAAGTTACCCCCTGGGTAACATTACCGGATCCGTCACGGTTCACCTCCGGATCCCAGCCGGTATAGTTGGTCAGAGTCCACAGGTTTGTACCTCCCATATAAATTCTGAGGCGCTTCACAAAGAACCGGTTTGTCAGGGAACCGGGAAGAGTATAACCAAGGGTCAGATTCTTCAGTCTCAGATAACTGGCCTCATCAAGGTACCGGGTGGAGTTGTAGTTGCGGTTTTCAGGCTGCCAGAAAAGCTTATGGGAGCTGCCATCGGGATTGGTCTCAGACCAGGCATCCATGATCAGTGCGTCCTGGTTCCAGTTCCCGTCAAATCCCCCGTCCAGGAACTTCCCGTCATCCCTGTAAACCTGCATTCCCACTGAAAAAGTAAAGAAGATATTAAAATCGAATCCTTTCCATTCCAGGGTATTGTTAAGACCGCCGAAGAATTTCGGATAGGGGTTCCCTACAAATTTAGCATCCCTGTCAAAATCAAATTCATTGGTGATCTCCCCCCAGTAATTATAGAAAATCTCCTCACCCGCCATGATATCGATCTGCTTTGTGGTGGTACCCAGATCCTGATTATTGAAATCGATCCAGTCGGTAACTTCAACAGTCTGGTCTTCCCGGGCTATTCCGGCATACTCCACAAGTTCCCATGTGCCAATGGGATAGCCTTCTGCCACTACGTTATTACCATAGTTCTCACCGGCCAGCTGGTTATCATCGGTATTGGTTACCATATTTACGTTTCTGCCGAATGTGAGGTCAGTAATCCATTTTAGCTGGGAAGACGATGGGAGGTTATGAGAGGTGAGAAACAGTTCAATACCCTTATTGTCCATATCGCCCACATTGGCGGTGATGGAAGACTGGCCGCTGGTCTGGTTGATGGGACGGTTAAGGATCAGGTCCGATGTTTGCTTGTAATAGTAATCAAATCCTCCTGAAATTCTGCCGTTCCACAACTGAAAATCGATACCTGCATCCAACTGCGTGGTGCGTTCCCACCTCAGGTCAGGATTCTCAACCTTGGAAATTTCAAGACCTGGAATCCCATAGTAACTTACGGCACGCCATAATCCCATATATTCGAAATCACCTATCTCGGCATTTCCGGTTACACCATAGGATCCCCTGAGTTTCAGGTAAGTCAGTGCAGGGTTCCCCTTCAGGAATGATTCTTCAGAGATGGTCCACCCGACCGATCCCGACGGAAACCAACCATACTGGTAATTCTCACCAAATCTTGATGAACCGTCACGCCTCAGACTGAATGTGGCATAATATTTATTATTAAAGTTATATCCGGCACGACCGAAATAGGAGAGGAATCCGTGCCCGGTCTCGTAACCCGAACCAGACTGCACAGATCCCGATGTGGGATTTGTTAACCCCGGATTGGGGAAGTCAGAAGCCTGGAACAGGCTTTCATACTGGCTTCTGGATTCAACCGACATACCCAGGGTGGCATTTACAAAGTGAACATCATTAAAACTTTTATCAAAATTCAGGTAGTTGTTGGTATTGATGTTGGTTAACATTACCCTTCGGTCCATGCTGTATGCCTTCTCCTGGGTGATGGTCCCCACATACCGGTTTTCGCGCTGATCGTAAATATTGGCTGCCACCTCACTTCTGAAGGAGAGCCATCTGGTGAAATTAATTTGCGCGTAAACCGTGCTGATGAGGGTATAGATATTCATTCCGTAATCAAGGTCTGCATCGTAGGCAACCGGGTTGACCCCGCTCCTGGGGGCAAAGAAGTTCCCGGTTGAATCGCGTACGGGCATGATCGGCAGAGACCGGCTCTGGGCAGTTCCCAGTCCGCCGGCCCATCCCGTTGGAACCCTCCGGTTTAATTCATAAACCAGGGTGTTCTTGGTTCCGATCAGGAATTTATCACTGGCCTTATGCTCATAATTGATCTTGGCGCTTAGCTTTTTGTAATCATTGCCAATTAAAACACCCTCTTCATCGCGGTATGCCCCCCCGATGTAAAAGGTATTCTTCACATCCCCGCCGCTGGCTGAGAGGTTAAATTGCTGAACAACCCCGGTACGGCTCATCTCATCGATCCAGTCGGTATTGGTGTTTTCTGCAATCTCCCTGGTGATCCCGTAGGGAAGGTTGTCATAGAATGCCTGGTAATCGTTATCCGTGTCATTCCCTGAGTTGGCCCAGGCGATTTTCCCGTATTCCAGGTACTCCTTTCCGCTGAGCATATCGGGAATGTTGGTAATCTCATTGATTCCAACCCAGTACCCGGCGTTGAATTTGGTCGCACCCGATTGTCCCGATTTTGTTGTAATCAGAATCACACCATTGGCCGATCGTGAACCATAAATGGCTGCAGCGGAAGCATCTTTTAAGACTTCAATGGATTCGATATCAGAAGGACTCAGAGCAGAAAGTGTATTGGTTCCGTCGGCCCATCCGTTTGCAAAGTTACCGGTAATAACAGGAACCCCGTCCACGACGTAAAGAGGTTCGCTGCTTGATTTGATGGAAGAGGTACCCCTGATCCTTACGGTCATGGCAGATCCGGGAAGTCCGTTCGAAGCAGTGATCTGTACCCCGGCTGCCCGGCCCTGAAGGGCACCCTGAAAACTCGACTGGGTCGTGTTGGCCAGATCTTCCGATTTTACGGTCGAAATGGAGGAGGTAATATCCCTTTTTCTTTTGGTGCCATATCCGATCACCACCAGCTCTTCAAGCTGTTCTATGTCCTCGGAAAGTACGAAATCAGCACTGGAAGTCCCATCGCCGGTAACCTGCAAGGTAATGATCTGCTTACCGAAACCAATGTAGGAGGCCTCCATCACAACTGTTCCCGTCTGAACGGATGCAAGTGTGTACTGGCCATTGGAATTGGTGATGGTTCCCAGGGTGGTTCCCTGCACCATTACGGTGGCTCCAATAAGGGGTTCACCGTTTGAATCGGCAACTGTTCCCTGAACAATTCCTGTCTGGCCCGAAACAGTTCCCCACAGGAGCGAGCCTATAACAACCAGGCAGAAACTAAGTAAATGTTGTTTCATAGTATAGTAGATTAGGTTTAATCAACAGAAATCCGGAGGATGTGCCGGATCTGTATGATAAAATTACAATAAAATAAGGAAATATAATTCTTATTTTTATTGTAATAATATGATTTATAACAACTTAATTTTTCATTGCAGACGGAAAGTATTATTTCAAACGTTTGCAATGAGGCAAGGGCCTGTTCAAAAAATCAAACCCGGCTCAGGACGAAGGGGTGTCGAAACCAGGTTGCCGGACGGTACTTCCCCGAACGATCAGCTCAGATTTAATCACCTCTTTTACGGGCGGATAATCCTCCCTGGAGAACAATCGGTTCAACAACATGCATGCAGCCTGGTGCCCCATTTTGTATCCAAATTGATCCACCGTGGTCAGAGGAGGGTCGGTCATATTTGAGTATATGCCATTGCTGAAGCCCACAATGGCCATCTCCTCCGGAATCCTGATCCCGCATTCCTTCACGGTTTGAAGCGCCCCGATGGCGGTCCGGTCGTTGACGGCAAAAATTCCATCCACCCGATTTGATCCGTAGAGAAGCTTCCTGGTGATGAGTCGCGCCGCATTGTAAGTATCGCAATCAAAGACCAGTTTTTCATTTATGGAGAGCCTGTGATCCTTCAGGGCCTGGATGTATCCTTCATACCTCTCCTTGCCAATTCCAATATCCCTGGAAGTCCCAAGGTGGGCTATCTGCCTGCATCCCCTGTCAATCAGGTGCTTGACAGCCTGGTAGGCTCCGTTAAAGTCATCAATAATCACATGGTCAGCCGGAAAATCTTTTGGTACCCTGTCGAAAAATACAATGGGAATGTTCTTTTTCTTCAGGTTAATCAAATGGTCCGTGTCCCTGGTTTCCTTGGAAATCGATAATATTAATCCTTCAATACGGCTGGACAGCAATGCCTGAACATTCTTTACCTCCCGGGAATATGATTCGTTCGACTGACATATAATGACATGATAGCCTGCATCATTGGCAACATCTTCAATTCCGCTGATCACCTGGGAAAAGAAATAATGTACGATTTCCGGGATAATCAGGCCGATGTTGTTGCTTTTACTGCTCAGAAGACTGAGGGCAACAGCGTTGGGCTCATATTCAAGTTTTTCCGCAAGTTCTTTGACAGCCTTCTTGGTTGCCTTGCTGATATCAGGATGATCCTTAAGCGCCCTGGATACAGTTGAGGGCGATATTCCAAGCTGTTCTGCAATGTCTTTTATGGTAACCTGGGCACTACGCATCACTCAAATATGAAGAAAAAGGAATTACTTATCAAGAAAAGGGGCAAGTTTCGTAATCGTTTGCAATGGGGGATTCATACAAACATGCCCTTAAATACTCAAAAAATGAGGAGTTTAAGCGAAGAATTTCAATGGTTTAGCGTGTTTATTAGTATCTTTGATTTTTCGAGAACCATATAAAATATAATGTTATGAGAAAAATTCTACCAATCGGATTTACCTTAATCCTAATCCTGGTAATGGCACAATGGGCCCATTCCCAGATAGTGACCATCTCACCGGCAAATGCAACCGGCTGGGAAGAAATTACATTGACCCTTGATGCCAATCAGGCATGCGTACCCGCCGGAAAGCAGTCTGTAGTTGGGATGCCCTCTGTCAGGATGCACTCAGCCGCATTTCTTTATGATAACATCGATAATTGGGGAACCACGTGGGGAAGTGTCGGAATAGATTTTGATGCTCAACCCAAGGAAGAGGGTTTCGACTTTCCAACCCTGACAAGTAATGGTGACGGCACTTTTTCCATTACTTTCACGCCTTCCAAGTTTTATGGTGTGGAAGAGGGTTCGACAATTATCGGAATTACTGCCGTGTTCAACGGAGGCAGCTGGGATTCTGAAGCAAAGGACAATGCTGATGATGGCTGCGGTGATTTTTATATTCCCCTTGCATACGATGCGCCCACTCCCGCGTTGAAATTCAAGCTTGACCTGACTTACCAGGAAGAGCTGGGCAATTTTGACCGAAGCACAGGGAAAGCCTATGTGATCGTCAATGATACGGAATTCGAAATGGATCAGCTGCTGATCGGTATTGTACCCGATGCCAGGTACGAGAAACTATTAACCGATGCAAATGATGGTATTACTGCCGGAACAAGCTACTCCTATAAGTTTAAAATGGACGATTTGGAAGAAACTGTTGTGAGGGATCCCATTGTGGCTCAGAACTTCCAGATTACCGAAGACCATTTTTTCAATGATATTGGAAAGCCCGTTGGAGATATCAACTTCATTGTGGATATGAGGTATGCTGCCCGGGCCGGGATCTTTAATCCCCAAACCGATTATGTGGATATTGCAGGTTCCCTGAACGAATGGAATGGTACAGATTATCACCTCACCGACGAGAACAGCGATACGCTGTATGAGATTCTTGTGGAGGAACTCCCCCTGGAGACCATAGTGGAGTATAAATACAGGATCAATGGAAGCTGGGATGATGATAAGAGTGAATTCCCTGCCGGTGGTCCGGGAAGGCATGCAACAGTGATTGAGGGTGAAAGAGATGCCAAATCGGTATGGAACAACACCATTCCGGGATGGGTTCCTGTTACCCTTACAGTGAACATGAGCCGCCAGATTGATATGGGTAATCTTGTCGCCAAGAAAAATTACGTGGATGTGGCCGGCACCCTGAACGGATGGGGAGGTGACTGGAACGATGAACTCCTTGATGCAGACGGTGACGGAATCTATGTGACCTTACCGGCAGCCTTCGCTCCTGTGAGTGGAGAGGGTGATACCATGCAATACAAATTCCGAATCGACGGCAGCTGGGATAATTCCAAGCATGAATTTCCGGCCAACGGACCTGCTCGGAAATTCATTGTAAGCGACACTGCCGGAGGGGTTACCAATGCACCGGAAGTCGTCTGGTTTAACGACATAGCACTGGCTATTCATGGCAAATCCATTCAGTTCGACCAGGTTTCCATCTTCCCCAACCCCGTGAATGATATCATGTATATCGAGAACAAGGTTGACATGCAGGAAATCAGGATCAACAACATCCTGGGTCAGGAAGTGGTGCGTAAGAGGATTGAGAAGAGTACCACGTATCAGCTGAACACCAGCGAGCTGGCCAGCGGAGTATATATCCTGAGTGTATTTGGTGAGAATGGCCAGGCAGGTGTGGCCAGGTTCATGAAGCAATAGTTAAACAATGATTTTAATAACAGACCCGGCCAGAGTGACCGGGTCTGTTTTTATTAGAAAGTACATCATGAGAAATAAGAGCATTTTCAGGGGTTTCGGAATCCTGCTTGGATTTGCATTGGGATTGAGCGTTTCCGGTCAGCTGATCACAGCCGATCCGGCCTTCCCGGTGCAGACCGGAGCTGTAATGATTACGTTTAATGCGGCGCTGGGTAATCAGGGCCTGATGGGTTATACAGGTGATGTTTATGCACATACGGGTGTGATTACAAAGGAGAGCGTGGATGGAGGCGACTGGAAGCATGCTCCGTCCTGGGGAGACAATTCAGCAAAATACAAACTGGAGCGTGTCTCAACAGATTTGTATCAACTGGTGATATCCCCTTCCATAAAGGATTACTATGGCCTTGACGAGGCCGAGGAGGTGGTGGAACTTGCTTTTGTTTTCCGGAGTGCCGATAATACCCGGGAGGGAAAAACAGCCACGGGCGGCAACATCTATTACACGGTATATCCTGAAGGGCTCAGTGTAATGATCATTCATCCCGACCAGCGGCCTCTGATCGTCGAAATGGGAAGTACAATCACCGTCGAGGCCCAGGGCCAGAATTCCGATAGCCTGTTCCTGTTTCATGACGGGATCTTACTGAAGAAAACCGGTGAGCAGATCATCTCGGACACCATCCTTGTTGAGAAGGAAGGTAAGACCTGGATCAAGGTTCTGGCCAGGGACGCAACCGGGGAGGTGGCTGATTCCCTCTATTATTATACAAGGGCAGATGCTCCGGTACTGGAATTGCCTGCCGGTATGGAGGACGGAATCAACTATATCAACGACACTTCCGCAATCCTGGTCCTCTATGCCCCGGGGAAGGAGTTTGTACATATCCTGGGCAGCTTTAATCAATGGGAATTAAGTAATGAATACCTGATGAACATTACCCCGGACGGAAAACGCTTTTGGATTACCCTGGATAACCTGGTTTCCGGGCAGGAATACATATTCCAGTACCTGATCGACGGGAGTTTCACAATAAGCGAACCCTATGCAGAAAAAGTAAGTGATCCGCAGGACAGATACATCAGCGAGGTTACATATCCGGGGCTGCTCCCATATCCGGAAGGAAAAACCACAGGGATCGCCTCTTACCTGCAAACGGCACAGACCCATTACGAATGGAAGAACCAGGAATTTACACCTCCTCCTGTGGATGAACTGATCGTGTATGAGCTTATGATAAGGGATTTTCTTGCCAGTCACGATTACAAAACACTTACTGATACCGTACAGTATTTCAAAAGGCTCGGAGTTAATGCCGTGGAGCTGATGCCCGTTAATGAATTTGAAGGAAATAGCAGCTGGGGTTATAATACCTCCCATTATTTTGCACTGGATAAGTATTACGGACCCAAGGATGACCTTCAACGATTCATAGACACATGCCACTCCAATGGGATTGCAGTGATCCTCGACGTGGTGTTTAACCACTCATTCAGCCAGTCGCCCCTGGTCAGACTTTACTGGGATGGGTCCAACAACCGGCCTTCAGCTGATAATCCATGGTTCAACCAGGTGCCCAGGCACGAATACAACGTGGGTTCGGACATGAACCACGAGAGTGATGCGACCCGGTATCACATCAGCAGGGCGCTGAAATTCTGGCTGGAAGAATACAAGGTCGACGGATACAGGCTGGACCTTTCAAAGGGGCTGACCCAAAAAAACACACTTGGAGATGCGGGAGCCATGGCCAGATACGATGCCAGCCGAATTGCCATTTTAAAAGCCTATGCTGATACCGTCTGGAAGGTGAACCCCGGGGCATATGTGATTCTTGAACATTTTGCCGATAACGATGAGGAAAAGGTGCTCACCGATTACGGGATGATGGTCTGGGGGAATTCGAACTACAATTATTCCAGGGCCGGAATGGGCTGGAATTATGAAGGAAAATCAGATTTCTCCTGGGGTTCTTACAAAACACGCGGATTCAGCGAGCCCCACCTGGTTACCTATATGGAGAGCCATGACGAGCAAAGGCATTTGTTCGATGTACAGAAATGGGGAAATTATAACAACCCGTCCTATAATATAAAAAATAACCTGGAGCTGGCCCTGGTAAGGGCAGAGCTATGCGCCAGCTTTTTCTTCACCATTCCCGGTCCGAAAATGATCTGGCAATTCGGGGAGCAGGGGTATGATTATGACCTGTTTTACAATGGTGATAAGCTGGGACCTAAACCCATACGCTGGGATTATCTTGAAGATCCCAACAGACAGCGGCTCTTCCAGGTCTATGCAGCACTGGCAAAGTTAAAACTGGAACAGGATGTGTTTAATACCACCGATTTTACCATTGATGTATCAGATACACTGAAAACCATTCACCTCAGACATGAGCATATGGATGTGACCATCATTGGGAACTTTGATACGTACCCGCAAACCCTCGATCCGTCATTCACCAGGACAGGAACCTGGTATGACTATTTTACAGGGGAATCCCTGGAGGTAACCGACACCCACATGCCGGTTTATCTGGATATCAGTGAATACAGGATCTATACCAGTTTACCCCTGCAGACGCCGGATCTGATATCTGCCCCGAAGGCGAAGGATGTTTTCATTACCGGTGACCTTGAAATAGGAGCGGAACTCACGGGACGTTACACCTATTTTGATCAGAACGGGGACCCGGAAGGTGAATCAAAATATAAATGGTTCAAGGGAAAGAAAATCGACGGAAGTGACAAGATACAGATTCTTGGGGCACTGGGCCTGACCCATATAATCAGGGAGGTGGACTGGAACCATTACATCTTCTTTGAGGTGACCCCGGTTGCAGCAACGGGTGAACTGCTTACCGGGATCCGACAAACGGGCATTCTTGATCTGGCTACTCCCGTTCTGCAGCCGGAAGCTTCAAACAGGAATGTCCTGGTTTATCCGAATCCTACCAGCGGGAATTTCCATGTCAGGGTCGAAAATGAAACAGGTCATGCGGTTACTGTGGAATTGTATGATCTTACAGGCAGACAGGTATTTAAGATAAACCAGGCCCTGGAAAAAGGAGTTTCCGGAGAGTTTATTGTAGATGCTTCAGAACTGGATAAAGGTGTTTACCTGATGAAACTGCGCATGGGAGATGAGCTGGTCATCCGGAGGGTAGTAAAGCTTTAGGGCGCCGGATTCTAAAGGTCGAAACCCAGGTCGGTCAGACGGGTCCTTTCATGGATGTGGATGGCCTGGAATCCCAGCTCCTGGGAAGCTTTGATATTATGGATATTATCGTCAAGAAAGAGGGTCTCCCGTGGTACAATTCCTGAATCATTGATAACATGCTTCCACGCCTCATGATCGGGTTTATGCCATCCGATCTCAAAGGAGTAATAGATCTTATCAAAGAGATCCTTCATGGGCTTGCCGGCCTTTTCGAGGTACATTTGCTCAAATACCGCGGCATGCAGGGAGGATGTATTGCTCAGCATATAGAGTTTGTAACGCTCTTTCAGTCTCTCCAGAAGATCTATCCGTTCGATGGGAATGCGCAGGATCATAGCGTTCCACGCCTCATCCAGTTTATCATCTGACAAATCAAGCCCTGTAATTCGCCTTAACTGGTTCCTGAATTCAACCGTATCTATCTTGCCCGTTTCATACCTGAAAAAGATGTCGCTGGTCATGTCATTCGGATATTGAAGCAGCTCCGGAGGGAATCCAAGGTCATAGTAATGTTTCAGCGTGGCATGCACATCAATATCCAGGATCACACCCCCGAGGTCGAACAGGATGTTTTTAATGTGTTGTTGTTTTGGCATTTTGTATCTTCGTCTGGGTCAAAGATAACAGAAAAACCAGTTAGCTATGCGAATAGGCGACACCCATTACCGCTCCATCTGGCTGGATGACGATACCCGGGTGATCCGTGTCATTGATCAGAGAAAACTCCCCTTTGAATTTGAAATTCAGGATCTCCGATCGATTGAGGATGTCTGTTTTGCCATCCGTAATATGGTAGTACGGGGAGCCCCGTTAATCGGGGTTACCGCAGCATACGGATTATACCTGGCCGGGCTGAACAGCAGCCCGGCGAATTGGTGTAATGAGGTAAAAGCGGCAGCGGAAAGACTGATGGCAACCCGTCCTACCGCTGTAAACCTGAAATATGCCATTGACCTTGGATTGGGGGAGTTGAACTGTGCCGGTTCAAGGGAGGGAATGATTGAACGCCTTTTTCACCTGGCCATGGGCCTGGCAGAGAAAGAGGTAAATCGAAGCCGCATGATCGGGGAGTATGGTCTGCAACTGATCAGGGAGTGCTATGAAAAAAAGCAAACCACCGTGAATATTCTGACCCACTGTAATGCAGGATGGCTGGCATGCGTGGATTACGGGACTGCCACTGCACCCATCTACAGGGCCCATGAAGATGGAATCCCCGTGCATGTTTGGGTGGATGAGACCAGGCCGCGTAACCAGGGTGCCCGGCTTACGGCTTATGAGCTTGGAGAGCACGGAGTACCCCATACGGTGATTGTGGATAATGCCGGGGGACACCTGATGCAGCATGCAGAAGTAGACCTGGTCATTGTGGGAAGCGACCGCACTACCCGTAATGGTGATGTGGTCAATAAAATCGGTACCTACCTGAAGGCTCTTGCGGCCCGCGACAACAACATACCATTCTATGTAGCCCTGCCAACCAGCACCATCGACATGGATTTCGACCGTGGTGAAGAGATTGAGATCGAGCATAGGGAAGCTTCAGAGATAACCCATATGCAGGGGTGGGATGATCAGCTGCAGAGAGCCTCCCTGGTCAGGGTGATTCCAGCCGGCTCGGATGTTGTGAACCCGGGATTTGATATAACCCCGGCCCGCCTGGTCACCGGCCTGATTACGGAAAAGGGAGTTTACACTGCTACGGCGAAAGGGATCAGGAAGTTGTTTGAAGGGTGAAAGGGATGAGAAAATTAATTGTTGTCATATACTTTTTTACCCTGTGCGTGCAGCCGGTCTTCCCGCAGCAGAAGGGATCGGTGAACGGACAACCCTTTTTCCAACTGATCTACCACCAGGGGGTGCACTGGAACCGCACCCTCTACCTGGATCAACAGCTGGAGGACGGGTTCAAAGCCATTGAGGCCAAAGTGGGTTTCCAGACCCTTGGAGGAGAGATGTGGCAGCAATACAGCCGGTATCCCAAATACGGACTGGGGATTCACTATGCCGACGAGGTAATGGATCGAAGCGATACCACCATGGGGAACCCCTTCAGCGCATTTATGTTCTACAATATCCCCATGGCGCGCTTTGGCCGTTTTGCCCTCAATACGAACATATCGGTGGGATTAAGTTATATGGGTGTGGTATACGATTCTTTGACCAATCCTTACAATGATATCGTGGGATCGCATATCAATCTTTACTTTGATCTAAACCTTAACCTGGGTGTAAAGCTTAGCGAGCGTTTCGACCTGAACCTAGGTTACGGAGTGACACACTATTCCAACGGGCGGATCCACCTGCCCCAGAAAGGACTGAACAACTGGGGATGGCAGGCTGGCCTTACTTACATTTTTGGCGGTCCGAATGATCCTTTCCGTCGTGCAGATTTTATCCAAACCGAGCCACCCGAATTTAATCCCTACGAGGAGGTACAGCTGATGATCTCTGCGGGGGTAACCGAATGGCAGCCGGATGATGTTGCAGTCGGGGTGCATTATTTTACATCCTCGTTCACAGCCGACTACGCCTACCGTTTCAATGTGCGAAGTGCAGTGACCCTGGGAGCCGACGTGATGTATGACGGATCGCTTGAAAAGGCCATAAAGTATGTGCTTCCCGAAGACGTATCCACCATCCAGAAGATGTACTTCGGGGGGCACATCGGTTACCAGTTTACCATCGACAAGCTGACCCTGCTTTTCAATGCGGGAACCTATTTCCTTCATTATTCGTATGACAGGCGTTTCTTTTTTGCCAGGGCAGGGGGCCGGATCCGGCTGACCGACCACCTTGGCATCCACATCTGCGTTAAATCGAGGAACGGCATCCGTTCCGACTGGATCGAGTGGGGGATGGCATATTCCATCAGGACCCGCACATCGGATCCATCCCAAAATTAATGCCGGATCAGGCTATTGTCAGTTTTTAGTAAATTGCGTATTATTGCAATCCCAAATGCAGGGCCCATAGCTCAGCTGGTCAGAGCACCTGACTCATAATCAGGGGGTCGCTGGTTCAAGCCCAGCTGGGCCCACTTAATAATCAACCACTTACAATTCATTTTGTAAGTGGTTTTTTCTTTGTCGCCAGTTTGTTGCCAGGATTTGAAGAAAATGGAGCGTTTTGACTGAAGAAATCAAACAAAATTATTATTTAAATTTAAACAAACCCGGGGCAGTGCCTTTCATTGGTATGGAAGCCAATTGTTCTGACCTCAACTCACAGAATAAATTGACCATCCTTGGCCGGAATTAGGTGTTTGTTGTTAAAATATTTATGATATTTATAATTGAACCCGTCAAGTGGTCAAGGTGGCTGGCTATTGCAAATAACCTTAGATGAACCAAATTCACATGAAGGCATGAACCCTTACTGCACTCCAGAGACCAATGCATGAAAGTCCCTAATCCTTTTCCGGCTTCCTGAAAAAAGTGCTTTGCCATCCGACTGAGAAAGTTGAGAAATCTGCTCCGCTTCGGATAATTGCACCTGTGCTGTAAGCAAATTTAACGGAATGCCGCTTACCCACAGGCAGTACCAGTGTACCACCAATACGCGAGTTGGATTGCCGGTCATTCATTTCAACTCCATCAACTGATGACCTGCCCCCCGTATAATAGGTCAAATCTAAAGCCACCCACATAAGGGGCTGAATATTATAACTAATATGCCCCTGAAAAGAACCCATGGGGTCCTGTGTGCGGACTGAACTCCCTGGATAGTATGAATCATTTTTTGTGAATAGCCAGAGGCCGGTATAGAAGTCGATGAGCCATCTTTTTCCAACAGGTTGTGAAAGTGCTAATTCTGTTTTGAACGCCCATCGGGAAGTACCTAGATTGATTAGTTTTTCAGGGTAATACTGACCTGTGGGTGATGTTATGCTGAAACTTGCTCCCAGTATTGTCTTTCGTGGTGCTTTTGCGATCTCTCCAATTGTGCCAGCTGGCGCCCCCACTAATAACCATGAGAACCTGAGACGCATGTCGCTGAAGCCTGAGCGTGTTGTACTTTGCGGAATACCTGATATAGTTGCCGACACATCTCCCCAGGCATATGGCAGGGCAGCAGAGACCTGGGCTGTCTTGCCCAACAGGCTGAAGGAACGGACAATTCCAAGTGACGGAGCCCCTATCTTAGCATTCAGGTCCTCGACAGGTAAAGTAGGATCGGTCACAATCCCTCCGGTTGAATAACTGAATCCTGCAACAACAACAGTCACATTGACAGGGATCCTTGCGTAAGCTCTTGGGTCAAGATCCTGACCATACGATTTTTCAACCCTAAATAACAAAGAAATCGCACCTAAGCTTATGTAAAAATATTTCATAACTCTATTCCTCGTACTCAGCCTCAATCCTTCCTGATTTGATTGCCTTTATAAAAGAAGCATAATCCTTTTCATTCTGATCAGCATAAGCAAGCGAAAATTCAGCAATGGCACGATCGAATGTATCACTGCTCCCCATATACCCGCTTAACAAAGCAGCATCTCCTGAACGTGCATGAGACAGAGCCAATGCCTGGCCACACCAGTCTGCATAGCTTAACATCTCTTTTTTTCCGAATGTTTCAACCTTTATGGAAATTTTGATGTCGCGAAGCTGACGAAAAAAGAGATGTCTTCCTCCCTGTCCGGCAGTCCAGCCCAGAAACGGATCGCTGAAAGGTTGCATGAGCCGGTATCCGTAAACAACACGTTGACCATTGTTCGGGTATATACTCTTGCCTGCATAAGCTTCAAGCACTGATTTCCGGGCTTCTTTTGCCTGAATGAATAACGGATCGCCATCACCAGTCATAAGCAAGACGACCCAACAGGCGGTGCCTACACTACCCACACCAACAACCTTTATTACAACATCTTTCAGCTCATACCGGTTAAGAAGGTGACCGAAGCCGGGAGGCAGACTTTTTTTGTAAAGCTCAAAAGTATCTTTTGTCTCCTGAACAACCTCTCCCGGTAAATGGTTCTCCCAATGAAAGATGGAAGGCAATTGATCCTGAATAAATGTGGAATTTCCTGTTCCTTTTGCAATTTGTGGAAATATCTCCTCGGCAATACTTCTGGCACGTTCCTTCTCGAGGCGTTTCAATCCGCGGCGTTTAAGCTCAGGATCTTTTAACTTTGATATCAGCTGATCAGGTCCCAATGAGTAGTGCCAGAGCTCCATTGTTCTCATCTCGCTGAAAATCATCATGTTTTCACGATAAGATCTGACGCACTCAAGTACTGCCTTACTGGCAATATTATCATTCAGATTGTTATTTCTGCTGGCAACGATGAAACTGGCCGCTAAGCGTTTGACATCCCATTCCCATGGTGCGGGAAGTGTTTCATCAAGATCATTAATTGAAAAAATAATATTCCTTTCCGGGGTTGCGAATCCGCCAAAGTTACAAAGATGAGCATCTCCACAAGCCTGTACATTTATTCCTGAAACCGGTGTACCTGCCAGATCTGAAGCCATATTAAGCGCCGCTCCTCTGTAGAATGTAAAAGGAGACCTTCCCATGCGTCCATGTCGAAGGGGTACTAATTTAGGAATGCGACCCTTGTTGCTTTCAATTATCAGATCAACAGGATCGTGGCGGTTTGAAGGAGCTTTCCATTCTGCATGTGATGAACGGGGACCTTTTTTCCTCATTTGCTTCCCCATCTCATAACGTTCACTTCGGGGCGCATAGTTGAATGAAAACTTGTTGTTTTGAGGTTCTGGCTCAGTCACCTTGTCTTTGGCAACATTTACATCTTTTTTCATTACTTAGTTAACATTGAAAAACCCATTGTTTTTCACGGTCTGAGATTTTAATGGTTATTACTGTTTCATATTTTGCTTTATTTACCGGATTATTCTGTTCCTCAGGAGGCAATCCGTTCCACCATTCGTCTACATTAGCCTGAGCATCAGTAACTTTATCCAGGCCCCCATCAACTTGTTTTTGCAGATCATCAATCGGTAGAACCTCCGAAAGCATGAGAGAACCATTGGTTTCGGAAGAGATTTGAACTCTGAAACCACCAGCCCAAACAGCTAAATTTCTTTCAGGGTGTTTAAACCTGAATGTTTTTCCAAGCCTTGGGCCAAACACAAAACTGAATACAGGTTTATCAAGAGCATCTACACTGGTCCAAATAACATTCATATCAACTGCTATGAAGCCACCGGCTACACCGAGGGTAGGCGTCATTCCAAAACCCATTCCGGTCATACCAAAATCTGCTTTTGATGAGAATGAAGTCACTTCACTCCAGACATTTGCAGTATCGGGTAGCCAGAGTCCTGCATTTATCGCCGTAGAACTATTGCCCTTAGTAAAGAGACCGTAAACATTGAGGAAAGGGAGTACCCTTAAATCTGGTCTGAAAGTTATTAATGAAGTTGTTGATATGGCACTATTGAACCTCACGATCTCTTCAATACTATACATTGGACCATTATTGAATCCGACAGAAAGGTTTTCAATTACCAGATCAGATTGTTGCCAGACATAATTCAAATTAAATCCTGCAGAATAAGGAAGATCAAATCCCTTTGCTGCAACTTTTGCCCCCCATATAGGTAATATATATGGGTAAGGCCTGGCCTTAACACTATCTAGCTCAGTTTCATTCTTTTTACCCTCTGTTTTATTTGAGTAAACCTGTCCCATTGACTTACTGACAATTCCGAAGAAAATAACAGCAAACAACAGATGTAATTTCATATATTAAGATTTTATGATCAGGGTATAGATTTTTAAATTACTCTTCTTTGGATTTTCCGACACCTATTGGAATTTTAATATAGAAATAGAGAGCTGAGTTTCGTATTTCCTGGTCAGGATCGGCGCTTACATTAACTAATCCATAATAGTAATTTATTCCAACGGCCATACTTTTAACCTGTTTCTTGAATTTAAAACCGACTCCTCCCAGAAGTCCTGCATCAATATGTTTATACTGATCTTTAACATCGAGTGTAAATTTAAGATCGCCACCAAGTTTGGAAGCCTCAAAAATATCAGTACATTGGTGTATCAGTCCCAATTGAGGCCCGGCCTCAATATACCATCTGTTATTAAACCGTTGATGAAAAAGAATGGGGACATAAAAGGCAGGTATCCTTTTAGTGAGTGTTCCATCCTTGAAAACAGCATCAAAATCCGGATCATCAAGTGGATATACCGGCATTCCTGCAGCGCCAACATTTGACTTTACCAGAACTCCGGTACTGAAATATGAGTTATTCTTAATAAGGAAATGAAAATAAAATCCAAGGTCTAAGCTATTCAGGGCTTTTGAATCTTCTATCGTATATATATAGGAATGATTCCATCCCCCAACAAGCCCGAATTCTATCTTTTCCGTATTTAATTTATCACCAAGTAAAATTGTTATCAGCACCTGTCCATTCAGCGCAGAAGGCAATAACATCAGAACTAAAAAAACTGAAATTTTCAACAGGTTTTTCATTAAATAGTTTTAAAGTTAAGGTCATTTATAATCTTACCACACCTTTGCGATTAATCGAGATTTTATTAGAATTTAAAGCCGATGCCACCCCCGGCGGTATTCATCCAACCGTCTTTGTACCAACTATTCGACGCCCAGGCTATTTCATATTCAGCATTAATGAAAATATTGCTATTAATGAAAAGCATCACACCTGCTCCGCCGCCGCCATAAAAACCGAAATCAAAGTCGCTAAAACTTACAAGACCTTCCTTTGTAAGGCTTGCAATCTGCATACCGAGAGCCCCTTTTATAAATGCTTTAACTTTATCACTGCCAAACATCACTTTAGGGGCATAATAAATCGGGAATGAATTAATTGTATATGACTGATTAATCTGCCCAATCGTTTCATCGGCTTTAAGTCCTATGTATCCAAAAGAGAATCCATGCGCCAACCAACCGCCATTCGGATTAAATTCATACAGTCCGTTAACTCTGAAACCGGTACCTTTGATATCGGTATCTTCGATAGTTGCAAATGAGTAACCCCCGCTTAGGGTTATCATATTTTCCTGTGAAAAGGCTTTCATTGAAAGCAGTACCAGAAGAGTGATAAAAAAGTGTTTTTTCATGACAACAGTAGTTTTTGATTAATAATTATTTGTTTGTATAAGCCTAATTGTTAAGCAACATGACCATGAGGGCTATTTATCAATATGTTGTTTTTGTAAATAAGTTTAGTTAGCAGATACCTGAGGCGGATCCAGATTATAACGCAGTTGCCGGAGAACATCGGCTTCATTATAAAAAGTTCTGCTCTGCACTATTTTCCCGTTTTCGATTCTGTAAACGGCATTTACCCATAACTGAACAGGAACACTTCCAACTTTGTATTTAATTGTGAGTAACGCCCAATTTAAAACCCAGTCCCCCATTACTTCTCCTTCTGTTACTGTTACTGCTAATTCTGTGTGCCGGGTATATTTAATGGATTCATACAGATTATCCACATTATCTTTCCAGTTTAATATTGCCTGCTGCTTATTTGTTGAATCTCCAACAGATGGGCCGTAGCCGATATAATTATCAGCAAGAAGTGAATCCATCAATGCCACATTTTTGGTTTCCACCGCTTGCATGTATTTCTGAGCAATTGCCAGGTTTGCTTTTTCTTTTTTATCAGCGGAAGAAGTGCACGCAAAAAGGCTGAGACTAATTAATGCTAACACGATCAGTTGTTTCATGATTGTATATTATTTTAATTATTACTGTTTATGTTCATTTTTCATAATTCTTATAGAATAGTTCAGGAATTATGCATTTGTAAAATTGTTATTTGATGGTATATCCTTTTCCTTCAATGCAGACAGAAAACGCTTTTGCAAAACTGTCTTTAATCGCCTGTTCTGTGGCGGCGGCATTCACCTGGGACTGTTGATTTGCCTGAGCCTGAGCTTGTCTACCCTTGCTTTTTCCAGCCATGGCACCTGCTGCAGCGCCAATAGCGGCGCCTTTACCTGCATCGCCTGCAATAGCACCAATTGCCACACCTGCCGCAGCTCCCTTTGCTGCACCTTTAACAGCCGAGCCATCAGGGCCCGACTGGACCGGTGCGGCCTCAACTTTTGGCGGATTCAACGGATCAATGCCCGATTGTTCCATAGCCCATTTATAGCATTCAAATTCATCTTCCTTCTGCTGTTGTTTGCTTTGTCCCTTTGAAGGAAAGACATAAAGCTTCATCTCCTGGGAGATCTGATTGTATGTCATTCTTGAAGTGTCCGGCAATACCTGGGTTGTCGGAACCGGCTGTTGTGCAAACACTGTATTACCTAAACCCAGTAGGACAACCGGAATAATGATCCGGTTAACTGCTTTAAATAATCTGTTAAGCTTCATTTCTTTGGTATTTGTATTAACATTATTCTTAATAACTATTTTCCCTTGAATTTCTCATTCCATTCAGGGTCTCAAAATCATTCGCTACTATTTAACCGTCTCATGCCTTCAATCAGCTGATGCCAGCCCCATATAAGCGTGACACGAAAACCATCCATTTTCAGGTCATCGGCAGCTTTATCGTTAACAGTTGTGTTGTAAGAAACATACATTTGCATGTTTTCATTAATATGGTAACCGAGAGTGCCTCCCATTCCAAGGTTGCTCAGGGCCTCTCCTTCAGTTCCATCGATAGTTGCCTTGCCTCCTGAATATGAAATGACATCAAATGAACCCCAGATTCTTTCCATGAAATCGCGCGTAATATGTGCCTCGAGCTGATACATAGGTTTTGTCTCCATTTTTTTGCCGACAAAGTCGTTGTTATCACCAAACATCCAGATTGCGGGGAGCAATTCGATTGTGGTGCGCTTGCCGGGGACCCATGGCCCTATCTGCCACACAACGGGCATGCCGATACGTCCGTACCAGCGGTTCTGACCGATATTTATCGGAATTGTATTGTCGTACTGCCCTATCGGAACGGCCAGACTGCCGAGAATATCGACAGAGAATCCGGGCTTATATCTTAACATGTCGGGAATATTCATGATTGCCTTCGGCCCGATCACGTTTAAGCTGAATTGCACCATGGGATCTCCAAATCCTCTCGAAGTGGCATTGAAGTCCAATCCGTCCAGTGAAAGGTCGCCTGATATTCTGCCCATTGGCGCGAGTATTGAAATCATCGCCGACCGTTTGAATAGCGGCAGCATCTTTGCATAGCCGGCCGTACTCATGGTTGCCTTAAAATCAGAACCCGGGATGACGTTATGGGAAGGATCAAACGGGCTTGCATTGCCTCCCATTGAATTTCCTATCACCGGGATGGCGTTTGTTCCCATCAGTGCTTTCCAGTAAAACCGCGCGCCGTCACCCTGTGCCTGTGCATTATCAGGCCAGCTAAAAGCCAGAACTAAAGTGATAATTACGAGAGTCCTTGTATACAAGGAAGTTACGGCTGATAAATATTTTTTCATAGTCTTACTTCTTTATTGCTTTGGAGCTGCCATTAATTCTTTTGGTGGTGTGAACTGTCGCTTGTTTACCAGCGGCGGGAACCCGGCTTCAACAGGGAACCGTGCCGGCAATTGGTCGTAAAGCCCTTCGAAAGGAGAACGATCGGGGAGGATTACATTGTTTTTAGCCACGTAGTCGTTCCATAGCGTCATCATTTGCTTAATTTTATCAGGGTTGGCAGAAGCAAGGTCGTTACGCTCGGCAGGGTCAGCTGCAAGATTGAACAGTTCCCAATCAGATTTACCCAGGGGGGTAATTTCCCAACGCAGTTTCCAGTCACCCTGGCGAAGAGCACGATTACCGAAAAGCTCCCACGCTATATAATCTTCCTTTGAACGGGGTGACTCAATCTCTCCTGCAAGTACCTTTGTCCATGATTTTCCTATAAGAGGAGGCACTTCATGTCCATTCCGGGTTTTTGTATACACAGCTCCTGTTATTTCAAGGAGTGTGGGCATTATATCTGCAACAGACATAAGTCCGTTGTTTATACTTCCCTTCTGTCGCTTAACAACAGGGCCTGATACTATGAGTGCATTCCTTATTCCGCCTTCCGCAAGCCAGCCCTTGTACTGACTGAAAGGAGTCATTGAAACCTGTGCCCAGCCCGCACCATAGCCTACATAAGAGCCCGGATCGCCCCATGCATTCGGATCAGTCTGCGACCATTTACTGGCAAAATACAGATTGTCACGGGTTCCGGGTGTTCCGGCAATCATGGCAGCCAGATCGGTCCCCTCTGCACCATTATCACCAAATACAATGAAGATGGTGTTTTCGTATTCTCCTATTTCTTTCAGATGGTCAATCAACCGGCCGATATGATAGTCCATATTCTCAACCAAACCGGCGTAGAGTTCCATTTTTCTGCCGATCAGTGCCCGGGCTGCAGGAGCCAGGAGGGAATAATCCGGTACGAACCACATACGTTCAGCCAGGTTTGTAGATTCTGGTAAAATGCCCAGTTCTTTTTGTCGTTTAAGGCGTTGATCCCTGAGCATATCCCATCCAAAATCATATTCCCCGACATGCCTGTCGCGCCAATCCCGTGGAAGGTGGTAAGGGTCATGTGGCGCCTGGTGAGAGACATATGCAAAGAAAGGCTTGCCATCGTTGTGATCAGCATCGATATAACCGATGAGTTTGTCTGTGTATGTTTGTGTTGCGTAATACTTTTTAGGAAGCTTGGTGAGATATTTACCATCCTCTGTATATAGGGAGTTAGGATTGAGAGCTGTAAAATTTGTCATGTCCCAGTAACTTCCTGCCCCGTCAAGCAAACTGAAATCGCGTTCGAAACCGCGGGCCGCAGGGATTTTATCAGGTGATTTTCCCATGTGCCATTTGCCGACCATGTAAGTATGATAACCGGCCTCTTTTAATAATTGTGGAATTGTTACCACCCTGTCATTGAGGCTTCCTTCATATCCATCTATTCCTACCTGGTTAGGAGCCGTCCATTCGTCCATATTGCCGAGGCCGTTAAGATGGGTATCTACTCCTGAAAGCAGCATCGATCGTGAAGGCGAACAACTGGCATGGGTATAGAAATTTGTAAATCGCACTCCGTTTGATGCAAGCGCATCCAAATTGGGTGTCTTTATCTCACCGCCGAACATACCCATATCTGAATAGCCCATATCGTCAGCCAGAATAATTACGATATTTGGTCGTTTTTCTGCAGCCTGCGATCTTGCGGATTGACTATACGTAAAAGGCAGCACCATTAATAATGCTGACTCAAGTAGAAGATTTTTTTTCATACAATTTCCTGTGTTTGTAATCCAAATTTTTATTGGTGTTTTAAGTAAGCGGAACATTAATCCGCTGAGTTAATCATCTCACTTTATTATTAGTAATTCATATTAATTCTTCAATTTCTCCCGGCTGCCAGCTTTTATCGAACCAGGATTCAAGAGGATAATAAAGACGTAGAATCACATGGAACTGTTTGCCGGGAATAGTCTTCACCCAATTGCTCCCGTTTCCTTTAACAGATTCCGGGCCGAACCATACACTAACAGAGCCATCATTATTGTAGAGAAGTTTTTTGTTATTACTGAATACTGATGGCCATGGCTGTTGATTTTTGAGTATTAAGCTGCTTTCTGAATCATAAACAATAATCGACCAGTAGTCTGATGCAGGGATATTTGATGGGAGATGTAGTTTGTATGTTTTCTTTCCATCCAATAGGTTGCCTTTGGAGTCGATTGTTATAATATGCTGCAGTTCCTCATCCATATTCTTTGAGCTAAGCCTGACTGCTTCGTTGTTGTATAATTAGGTCAGTCTGCATTTTAGCCTATCTTGGGAAAATAAAATTATGCTTTTCCCCATGACAGGCTATACCCTTCATTAGGTATTTTAATATCTTTATGGTCTTGAACAATCAAAAAAAGTAATGGATAAAACTTACTGGGACTACAAGCTATTTTTTGAGTTTATTAAAACTTATTCACCGGTTGGTTTCAGGAGTATTGATCGAAATGAGCCTTTGATACTGGCGCTGGAGGAGATGATGAATAACAATAAACAGTTTTTTTGTGTATTCGATATGCTTCGGATGCATATGCTGTTTACCTCTCAGGGTAGCATTCAGTTGCTTGGAATCAAGCCTGAGGAACTCACTTCTTACAATTTTAAGGAAGCTACTCATCCTGATGAACTTAAAAGACATCAATCAGCCCTGGCAAAATTATTTAAAATTGCCCATGATATCTTTGTTGAAAAAAAAGGAGAGAAGTTAATATCATCAAATTTCAGGCTTCGAAACAGCACCGGCAATTACTCTAACCAGCTCATTCAGTGTTATTTATATTTCAACCCGTCACCTAATGAAACTGTATATCTTATTAATATTAACACAGATATAGATTGGTGGAAAAAGGGTAAATTGAAACACCATTATTATGCTGGTAATGATCTGTCTCTTTTGAGATATCCTGATGAGAGACTTTTAAACCAAGGTTTTATTTTTTCTGATCGTGAATTTGAGATCATAAGAATGATACATGAAGGCCTTGAAAGTGAAAAAATAGCTGAAAAGTTATTCCTGAGCACGCATACTGTAAATACACATCGTAAGAATATCCTGAATAAGACCGGTAAAACTCATTTCTCTGAATTGATTTATTACCTTGAGGGGAGTGGGCAACTCTAAGATTTAGAATAATGTTTGGTCAGCATCTAAAACCGTTTATTGTATCGTTTTTTAATAGTTGGAAAAAAAGGGCGGATAAGACGTTTTGACACCTACAAATATTAGTGAAGTTATTTAGGGGAAAGTATTTAAATATCTTCTATCCAATATCTCAAAAAATGGCCCAAATTTTTCATTTCTGTTTTACACTAAAATTCAACTTATTAAAATTCCGGGCAAAAAATTTCTTTTGCAGAATTGACCCCCATTATTGAGCATTGTTTTTCCCTATTATGGAGAGGGGATACTGGAGGGGGCCCTCCGGGGGGGCATGCCCGGAGCTGGTGATGGATGGTCCCCGGGCTAAAATCAAAACTCAAACTGCATAACATTCGATACCAATTTTTTCCCGTCCAAATACCTCCCGGGAACTTGTAAACCCAAGAAATACAAGTCAATCTGCATCGGGGTTATGCAGTTTGAGTTATTTGGCTCTGGGATCTGATCACGCTTACCTGGCATGAATTGGCATCTTTTGCTGGATTTTGCTTTCATGAACTTAGGGGAGAAAAATATTATTTCATTGTATTGACCCCCTAAATAGTTGGACAAAAAGCTAAAAACAGATTAGTAGATTATTCAACGAAGAGAGACTTGGAATACGGTGCCTGTTTCGGTGCCAGTATTTTTACAAAACCATATAAATCGGTGTAATCTTTTACATTAAATGTACTTTAACTTATACTGTACAAACAGATACAAATCTGTGTAAACCCGTGGAATTCCTCATTTAAAACTCATAATCAGGGGGTCGCTGGTTCAAGCCCAGCTGGGCCCACTCAAAATCAAGAAGTTACAACCTCAAAAATTGTAACTTTTTTTTGGTGCCAGTTTGGTGCCAGGATTTGGATGAAAATGGAGTGTCTTGACTGAAAAAATGAGTTGGAAATAGTCATCCCCCAATCAGAGCCTGATCTGCTGAACTTTGACCATATATTACCGTATTTTCTTCTACGAACTATATTCAGGGTAATAATCTTTATAACCTAATATTTTACCAACGGGTGATAAAATTGTTCTCATGATTTTCTGAACAAATATAGGAGGCCCCGCTATTACCATATCATACTTTTTTGCCATAGTCATTATCTGTAAAAAGTTTAAACCTCCTTTTTTATTGCATATCCCAGATATCTGCTCCATCATAACTTCAAAATTCTTGGCGGGTTGTACGGTAACAATAACATTAACTTCTTCTGATTCCGACTCATTCCACCACTGATGCGGCCTGCCTGGTTCGACAAAAGCTGTTTCTCCCGATTTTAGGTACTGGTAATGTCCATTACATTCTAATTTTAAAATACCCGATTTAACCTCGAAATTTTCAGATTGAGTCGGGTGGATGTGCCGAACTGGCATATGACCTTTGGGTGCAACACATAATTCAAATTGCATGAGATTTCCATTGGTGTCTGTTCCTAATTTTAGCCACTTTAGTTTTTCTCCAGTGACATTATTTGTGATTGTTTGACCAGCTGTTGCCAATGTTTTAAATTTTTGGTGTCACCTGATTTAGTTCTCGTTTATATATAAACAATTGAACTACAAATTAGTTTTCTTAGAAAAAATGCAGTGATAAGAATAACGATATTCCTGCGCAGAACTAATGACAGGCATTCTGGTAGACCATATATAGTTGTCCACCAAAATTAAGAGTTAGCTCCTTTTTGCTTCCAAATAAATGTTAAATCTTTTCAGACCTTCTTCTGAAGTGGTCAAAGAAGGACGGATTGTGTAAGCCCTATTTTACACATAAGAAAATTAACTCTGATCACTTAAAACATAGTCTTCAATAATTTGCATTGTATTGTATTTTCCTAATATTGATTGCAGGCCAGTGGCATGATTCTTAAAGGTATTGTCTGTCAGTATTTCTTCAGTTTTGATTCTGATCTTATCAGATTCAGGTTTTTCTGTTTTCAGGTCGATTCCGACTTTATAATATCTGATACGGGCATTAATATCATTTTTACCCTCGGTTATTCCTGCTGTCAATATCGGAACCCCTTTGCTCAGGCTGAGCATCACACCTCCATATCCTCCATTAGTGATATAAAGATCGGTATAATCAAGTATGAAGTCGAAATCAATGAAGTCTTCAATTATAATATTGGGGAGGTCGTATTTCTTTCTGAGTTCATCAGTATTGATGTTCCCAGTGGCAACTAAAAGAAGGTAATTTTTATCTTTTAATGCCTCAAGAGCGGGAATAATGAGCTTATTCTGGTCTTTATTATCAATAGTGCCCTGAGAAATCAGAATTACTTTCTCATATTGCTTTAACTTTCCATTATAATTAAAACTGTGATCAGAGATCTTTTTGTAGGGAAGAAGGGCTCCAGTAAATCTTACTTTCGGATTTAAATCACTTCTGTGATATTCAAATTCAGGGATCCCGCTCTGAAAGAATAGGCTGGAATAATCAGCTGAAATATCCCAGAACGAACCGTTATATGGGGGCAAACCCTGTGATTTACGCATATTGTTGTAGAGTTTCATGCCATCAGTGAATATCATTTTATCCATTAAAACTCTCATTAACTGATGTATTTTCTTACCAATTATGGTTTTGGCAGGAGTTAAGCCAATGAAATTGGGAGGAGTATCTCTTGAAATTTCCAGCATTGGCCCAGGATTGACCACATATACGGGTTTCCCGATTTTTTCATTAATCATCTGAAGAGCATAGAAGGCACTATCACAAAAGAACAAGTCAAACTCAAATTCATTATCATATATTTCCTTAATATCCAGGTAGTGATATTCTATGTTATCCAGAAATACTTTTTCAAAAGCATATCGTATCCCCTTTGGCCCTTTCAGTTTTGAAATTTCCGGGTATAGGGTGTGCAAATTTTCAGAATTGACATCCCTGGCTTTTTTATATGGATATAATTGGATCCCGAGTTTTTTAAGCTTCCCTTCATATGCCTGACTGCAGTACCATCTTACTTCATGGCCTTTTCCCTTGAAATGCATGGCTATTCCCGTAAGTGGGTTAAAGTGGCCATCCATTGGCATAGTTGCAAAAAGTATCTTTTTCGGGATCATTTGATTTAATTTTAATGGATATATTTCTGTAAACAATTGAACTTCATAATAGTTCTTGCCTAAATGTGAACCGAACTAAATTTGGGAATTTCCTTATTGGAACAATAATCCTGACCTGGGTTGGCTGAAATTAATTGGTCATCAAAACTCTTCTTTACATCCTTGAAGTTTAACATATATGTAAAGATTATTCAGACCTTCTTCTGAAGTGGTCACCTTATCACCAGCAATATCACTTCTGCTTAAAATATGGGTAATTAATTCCTTAATTATCAGATCAATCTATTTGCATTAATTATAGATATATACTATATTTGCCCAAATAATATTATATATATATAATAATAATCAGAATAATATATTATAGATAAATGATTAAAATGAATTATTGGGATAAGAAACTATTAAGGGAACAACTGGACAAAAAGCTTTCAAAATTGAGAGAATTTTCAGTTCAGGGCCTTACCTCTTTAGGATGGATTAGAACCATTCGGGAGGCATTAGGGATGACCTCCAATGATCTGGCTTCCAGAGTTGGAGTAAATCAATCTCGTATCATTCATATGGAACAAGCAGAGGTAGATGGGAATATTAAAATTTCTACAATGAAAAAAATTGCTGATGCTCTTGAGATGGACTTTGTTTACGCTTTTGTTCCTCGTACTTCGTTGAATGATATGGTTAGAGAACAAGCGAGATTGTTAGCACTGAAAAAAATGGAAAGGCTCGACCATACCATGCGTCTTGAAATGCAGGAATTATCTTCGGAAGAAAAGGAGAAGGCATTAAAAGATATGATAGATAAGATATTGATTGATGAAAGAAAAGACTTTTGGAGAAAATGAATCAAGAAGATCTGCCTAAAGGGGCAACCCCGCTAGATCCTGATGAAATGGAGGATTTAAAAATTAAGACCATAACCACTCGCGGAGAGCTCGACAGATGGGAGCAACAGAATATAGGAGAGGCAATGGACTGGCTGGATACCCGCAAAAACAAATCAGAAATTCTCCATGAGGATTTCGTAAAAAAGCTTCATGATAAGATGCTAAATAAAGTCTGGGCATGGGCTGGCAGTTTTCGAAAAACAGATAAGAATATTGGAGTTGACAAGTTTAGAATTGGCATTGAGCTTAAACTCCTCCTTGATGATACCAAATATTGGATAGATAACAATACATATGAATCTGACGAAATCGCCGCACGTTTTCATCATCGGCTGGTCAAAATCCATTGTTTTCCAAATGGCAACGGTAGGCATTCCCGCCTTATGACAGATATACTTTTATCGGATGTTTTAGAAAAAGATCCATTTACCTGGGGTCACAAGAATTTATCTGGCGAAGGGGATGTAAGAGATAAGTATATTAATGCATTGCGCAGCGCAGACAACAATGACTATGCGCCTTTAATGGAATTTGTAAGATCTTGATATTATAGAATATAATAAAAATGCTGACTCATAATCAGCCGATCTCGAGCCCCCGTCGCAGTCAAGCCCCCTCTTAAAATGCTCCACCGGAGCATTTTTTAACAGCGGGTCTAGGTGGTTTTTTCTTAGGTGCCAGTTTGGGGCCAGGATTTGAGAAAAGGATGGGATTCACCACCTTCCTTACTTCCCATATTAATACATAGTCTTTTGCCACCGAGGATTAGAATCAGTAAGCTTAATAAGCACAAAATGTATGCTTTTTCTGATGGAGTGTTGGGTTTATTTCATTGATAATATGTATTTTTACAAAATATACTTAATATGACACAGCAGAATATACTTGTTTTCACACAGCGCTATTTACTTAAAAGGACACAGAACCGAGTAATGAACCCTAAATAGAGAATGTCATGGCTACGCCTACAGAAAAGCTTGCTGAATCATTGGCCGAACTTGAGAAACTTCAAAATGAAAAAGGTATAGCTATTATCAAAGCGAATGATTTATCCCGAACACATAAAGAACGGCTCATTGAAAATGGCTTCATTCGGGAAGTAATAAAGGGTTGGTATATTTCCTGTTCTTCTAATGAAAAACATAGTGAAACTACTTCCTGGTATGTTTCTTTTTGGATTTTCATCGCTTCATACATTGATACCCGTTTTGCCAAGGAGTGGTGCTTATCCCCCGACCAATCGCTTTCATTACATAGTGGTAATTTCATGGTGCCAGCCCAACTTCTCATACGTTCTCCAAAAGCCTCTAATAACTCGGTGAATCTAATCCATGGCTCTTCAGTTTTTGATTCAAAAGTTGAAATCCCGCATCAAAAAGACCGTAAACTTATTGAAGGTGTGCAGGTTTATTCTTTGGAAGCGGGACTTGTAGCAGTTGGTGCTGACTTTTATATGCGCCATCCAACCGATGCGCGAACCTGCTTGGCCATGGTCAAGGATTCATCGGGAGTTCTGGCGAAACTGCTGGATGGGGGTAAGAGTGTGGTTGCCGGACGACTTGCCGGCGCATTTCGTAATATAGGAAACGACAAGATTGCGAATGATATTCTGGTCACCATGAAATCAGCCGGTTATGATGTCCGGGAAACCGATCCTTTTATGGAAAAGATCGAAATTGAGCTAAATACGCGTGAAGTATCTCCCTATGTTAATCGTATTAAAATCATGTGGAAACAAATGAGAGATGTCGTGATAAAATATTTTCCCGACGCTCCGTCAGAGGTGTTAAATGTAAATGATTATCTCCTTCAGGTTCAGGAAAATTACGGCAGTGATGCATATCATTCACTTTCCATTGAAGGATATCGGGTTACCCCTGAACTGATTGAGAAAGTAGCAAGGGGTGATTGGGATCCCAAACAGAGCATAGAAGACAGACAACAAAAAGATGCCATGGCCGCACGTGGTTATTTTCAGGCATTTGAGGTTGTGAAGGATAGTATTAAATCTATCCTGGAGGGTGAAAATCCCGGAGAAGTTGTGGATAACCACCATGTCAGTTGGTACCGTGAATTATTCGCTCCCAGTGTAGTTGTAGGGCTTGCAAAAGCATCAGATCTGGCTGGATACCGCAATGGCCCGGTCTACATAAAAGGTTCGATGCATACACCGCCCAGACATGAAGCTATTCGGGATATAATACCTGTATTTTTTGGCATGCTGAAAGAAGAACCGGAAGTAAGCGTCCGTGTGGTTCTTGGTCATTTCATCTTTGTTTATATACATCCATATTGTGATGGCAATGGAAGGATGGCTCGTTTTCTTATGAATGTGATGCTGGCATCGGGTAACTATCCCTGGACAGTTATAAAGGTGGATACACGAGAGCAATATATGTCCGCATTGGAAAAGGCCAGTGTTGGTAATGATATCACAGATTTTGCTAAATTCATTGGTGAACAGGTAAGCAATACCATTGATAAGAAAACTGGGTCAATGTAAAGATGTGGAGCTATAAAAAATTGTGCCAGTTTTTTCGCGAGTATTCCAACAAATCCATGTAAATCAGTGTAATATTTTACATAAATACATTCAAGCACAGATCAATGGTTGTAGAATCGAAGGCATATATGTTTCCATCTATATTCAGCTGAAAATCCTGATCAACAATCGAGGATCTTCTTGCCAGATCGATCAAATAGAAAGCATATTCTTCAAAGATTCTGCAATCACGTTTCTCGTTGGCATTGGCAAAATTGGATCTTGAAGTACCCTTACCAAATCCAAGATGATAATACTTGGGTTTGTGGGGCTCAATGCTAATCATAAGATCTCTCAAACTGTCTCTGCCGGTTAACTGTCCAAAGATCATGCTGAGTAGCTGATTCCAACAAGAAAAGTGTCTAACATGCTTATTTCCATCGTATTTGTGTACTAAGCGATCAAATACTCGTTGTGGTAAAAAATCTGTAAGTTGCGAGTAGACAAATTTGCCTTGATTCATGATTTTCAGCTTTTTACAAAGCTAAAATCCCAAATTCAATTCAAATCGTCACGCACCTAAAAAGCTCTACAAGCCAGTCATACCAAGGATTTCAAAGAACGTTTTATTATTTTAATCGGACACTAATGAAAATGAACAGTTAATTTAAATGGCGTAAACACATAAATCTCTGCTAATGTTGTACTCAAGTCAGATGGCTCTTATAGCGTGTTAGCTGAGGAGCTTCATGAATTCTCTTGGGCTTTTGGAGCAGAATTTTGGCATAAGAAACGGGTTGCTGTACGCACGGGTTATTTTAATGAACATAGTACGAAAGGAAACAGGAAGTATTTTACCTTCGGGATAGGAATCAGGTATGCTTTTCTGACATGCGAGATCTCCTATCTCTTCCCTCAGTATGTCCGAAACTCCTCCATGTTCAATACGTTCAGACTCTCTCTGACAGCTGAGACAGGTAAAACATTCGACCATTAAATGTAGATACCTCCGCTTTTTATGATCCGAATTTTGCAGTATATTTACTGTTAATCAGTTATAGGCTGTGGAATACTATATTCTGAAATCGAAATAGATAAAAAAATAGGATGATTATTCGCTTTTCATCATCTTACTCCATTTTGTTATACTTATTTCTAGCAGTTATTTCTTGTGAAAGGATGCCAGAATTAGAAGGGTACAAACTAACCAAACATTGGATTCAAGCTTCACTGCCTTGCCAGGTAGATGTAATGTTCCGGGTCTCAGATATGCAGAGAAAGGGAGTACCGGATCTTGGAAGGTATGATTTTAGACTCACCGAAAATAGAATGGATATCTCATTTGATGATACAGGCTTGCTTCTGAAAAATAGAAAAAGCGCATCTTATTCTTTTAGAGTAGTGTTAGTGCTAGAGAATAATAAATCAGGAGGAGATTTTGATGAAGTCAAGAAAGCTGCAAAAGCTTTTGTCAATAATTTATCGCTGCAACAGGAGGTTGCGATTTATACATGCTCACGTTATGCGACCTTAATTCAAGATTTCACATCAAATGTTGAGGCTTTAAACCTGGCAATTGATGGAATCACTACCGATGATCAGGAGTTGACGGATTTATATGGAAGTATACTCAGTGGAGTTTTGCTCTGGGAAGAGCAATATTCCCGAGATCGAATCGAGGAAGGTGCAATGATAGTTGTTACAGATGAAGGTCATAGCCTTGGAACCACCAGCATGAAAAATTTGATTCACTTAATGCGTCACCGATTGATATATACTATTGGAGTAGGTGAAGAGCATGATAGCGATGCACTAAAAGAATTGGGAGGTTCGAAATACAGCTCTTTATCAAGCTACACAGCCTTGGCTGAAAAGCTGTCATTTATACAAGAGGAATTAGTTAACTATATGGACAGTTTTTATTGGATCTCCTATTTGAGTCAACAGAAGGGGGGATACATTGACATCGAATTAACTGTCAATAATAACCCGAATGGGAATAGTAATTTCGCCATAAAAGGTAGTATTCTTGCCACCGGGTTTCACTCTGTCCCGCCAGGAGTATCCATCCAGGGAGGGGTAGATACACTTTATCTAAATGAAGCAGGGTCAAAAAAAATTGATGTGACAACCTATTATCCAACGAATACGCCAGACTATGAGTGGTACACTAGCGATGAAGAACTCCTTACTTTAGCACCATTAAATGAGGATCAGTCCAGTGTGATTATTTCAGCAATAGGAGCAGAAGGTCAAAATGCCACTATCTTTGCTTATGACATAGCCAACGAGTCGAGTGATACCTTGAAGGTACAATTCACTTCAAATCCATTCGGACAATTTACAGATTCCAGAGACGGTCAAACATATCAGACAGTTAGGATCGGTCAGCAAATATGGTTTGCTGAGAATTTAAACTTTAAATCTGCCAATGGAAGCTGTACCTACGGATACAATCCATCCAACGGGGCCCTTTATGGCAGACTTTATAATTGGGAGTCTGCAAAACAATCATGTCCATCTGGATGGCATGTACCTAGCGATCATGAATGGAAAGAGTTGGAAGTGTTTTTAGGGATGGATTTGCTTGAAGCGAATAAGATTTTTACAAGAGGCTGGGGTGTGGGTACGAAGCTCAAGTCAAAAACGGGTTGGGGCTATAGTACGTACACAACAAATGAAAGTGGATTCTCTGCATTACCAGGAGGAAAAGGTTATCAGGACAGCGTGTTCCATGGGAGGGGAAGCAACGCATATTTTTGGACCTCTACAGAGGGTGGATTCTACACAAGGGGATTTTTCAGAGCGCTCGATAACACCCAATCCGCAGTATGGAGGGAGGAGGAAATTAAGTCCGATTTTCTCAGTGTAAGATGTGTTAAAGATTAACCTGGTGTGCAGAACAATCTACTAAAGCCACACGCTGCGGGCGGCTTACTCCCACCGTTACAAGGGAAGAAAAAGTGTATTCATGTTTACTGTAGGAGTCCTGTTTTCTGGCGGTCGTTATAACTGGTCCCCTCATCGCAAGAAACAGTGTAAAAGGGAACGATCTCCGCAGTACAACAATAGTTCCTTACAAATAAGTTAACGCTTGGATAACACTCAAATTTACAACTTTGTACTGGTTTTGACCATAAACGATGTCTAAACCAAGAAAATAAAGGTTTGATTCTTGCAGATGCGACAGAACCATTAATTTTACACCCACAAACAACAGGCATCCTTCCATGACAGTTCCTTTTCCGGATTACGAGCTGATCGATTGCGGCAACTTTGAGAAGCTGGAGCGTTTCGGTGCTTATTTCCTGATCCGCCCCGAATCCCAGGCGATCTGGAAGAGGAAATTGCCGGACCAGGAGTGGAAAAAACTGGCACACGCGGTGTACAGCCGGGAACAGCAGAAGAATTCCTATCGTTCCGGGGACCCGGGGAACGGCAGGTGGAATATGCTCAGGAAGATGCCCGAAACATGGACCATTACCTGTCCGCTTCCGGAGGGGAGTTTTACCCTGAAGCTGGCCCTCACCTCTTTCGGGCATGTGGGGGTGTTCCCTGAGCAGCTCGACAACTGGCAGTATATATACCATGCAGTGCGATCGGGAAAGCAAAAAGCCCCGAGGGTACTGAATGCGTTTGCCTATACCGGAGGAGCCACACTTGCAGCCCGGGCAGCCGGTGCGGAGGTGTCCCACCTGGATGCCATCCGGCAGGTAGTAGCCTGGGGGCGTGAAAATATGGTGCTAAGCGGGCTGAACGATGTCAGGTGGATAGTGGATGATGCCCTGAAATTCCTGCATCGTGAAGTGAAACGGGGGAAAACCTACCACGGCATTATCCTGGATCCGCCGGCTTACGGGCGCGGACCGAAAGGGGAGCGTTGGATTCTGGACGAAGGGATCAACGAGGTGCTGGATACCTGTACAGCACTGCTGGAACCTCAAAACAGCTTTCTTATACTCAACCTTTATTCACTGGGGTATTCCCCGCTGATATCCAATAACCTGGTGGAATCGTATTTCAGTTGCCGGGAAAAAACATTCGGGGAATCTTCCATACGGTCCCGCTCCGGTATTGATCTGCCGCTGGGAACCTATGTCAGGTTCAGGAATTAAGGGAGGCAGGCAAGGCATGAAATATACCCGGGACCGGTACGGGAAATTCAAATCGCACGAATGACAAAAAGAACACTCAGAACCTCTGCAACGCTCCTGGAAGCAGTCATGGATCTCTACCAGGGGATCTCCAGACAGAAGGCCAAACAGCTCATCAGTCATTCGGATATTTATGTAAATAGCAAACCGGTAAAAGGAATTCCTTCGCTGAACCTGGCCCAGGGCGATGTGCTGGAGCTGTTCAGCGGAGACCAGGTGAAAAAGAGTTCCCCTGGTCCATCCCACAAAAATCCCGTACTGCTGCACTTCGAAGATGATCACCTCCTGGTGGCAAGGAAACCCGCAGGGATCATTTCAAACGGAAGCATGGCAGAAACCGGTGGAAAGACCTTTCACAAGGTGCTGGAGGAGCACCTCTCGGACCGCGAAAGAAAAAAACAGAGGCTCTGGGTGGTGCACCGGCTCGACAGGGAGGTGGAAGGACTGATCATCTTTGCCAAAAGAGCAGGAATCAGGGAGCAATTGCAGGAAAACTGGAAACAGGTTGAAAAGCGGTATATTGCCCTTCTGGAGAAGAAGCCGGAACCGGAATCCGGGGTGGTGGAGAACTGGCTGCGGGATAACCCGGTGAAATACGTGGAAGCCTTTAATTTTGAGATCCCCGGCAGCAAGTTCGCCAGGACAGAATACACGTTCTTACGCAGGGAGGGTGATTATTACCTGGTGGAGATAATGCTGGATACCGGCCGTAAGAACCAGATCCGTGTACACATGTCGCAACTGGGTTGTCCCATCGTGGGGGACCGGAAGTACGGGGCCACCGGTGAGGTTATCCGACAGGTAAGGCTGGCTGCCCGCAGCCTGGATTTCATCCATCCCGTGACGAAGAAGCCGCTAAGTATCAGCTATACGCCTTCAAAGCGGTTCTTTAATCCTTCGAAAAATGCCGATGAAAAATACCGAATAATCTGATCATGAGCAGCCCGTATGAAACACTGTCCAGCAGGAACAATCCGAAGATCCTGAACCTTATCCAGCTTCAGAAGCACGCTGAGCGGAGGAAGCAGAACCTGTTCCTCATCGAGGGAGTGAAGGAGATTGAAAAAGCAGTGGGAACAGGGTATACCTTCCGCCAGGTGTTCTTCCAGGAGGAGATACTTCCCTTTCCCGGGCTCTCTGCCCTTTTCAACGGGAATATCCCTGAGCAGACCTATAGAGTAACGGGAGAGGTATTCGGGAAAATTGCCTATCGCGAAAGTACGGGAGGGGTGATCGCCGTGGCGGAACCAAAGCTGCACAGCCTGGCTCGTTGTTCCGCAGGGAGGGATCCGCTGGTACTTGTTATCGACGGTATCGAAAAACCGGGGAATATGGGGGCGATCTTCCGCAGTGCCGATGCAGCCGGGATCGACCTGGTGATATTGACGGACCCTGCCACCGACCTTTACAATCCGAATACCGTAAGGGCATCGCTGGGGTGTATCTTCAGTGTACAGTCTGCAGTAACAACCGCTGAAGAGGCCATCGGGTGGCTGAAGGAGAGGGGCATCAGGATCTACTGCAGTTCGCTGCAGGCTTCGGTTCCATACTATACCCGGGATTACCGGAAAGGATCCGCACTGGTAATGGGGGCAGAGGCCACGGGGCTTACTGATACCTGGCTCAACCATTCCACGGCCAATATTATCATTCCCATGGCCGGTGCAGCCGATTCGATGAATGTATCCACCGCTGCCGCGGTACTTTTATTCGAAGCCAGGAAACAACGTGGCTTTAGCCGGTGACCTGAAATCCGGGTTCTGTCGCATCTGCAAGAATCAAACCTTCCAGGAAAGAGTCTGATATAGCTCCTCAGGAGCTTTCCTTCACAGGTTGGCCAGGTTCAAGCCCAGCTTGGCCCACTCAAAATTAAGAAGTTACATCTTGCGTTATTTTCAATTGAATTTCCTATTTATTGGTTTTCTTTAGTTCTCAGCTCCATGCCAAGTTGAGTCATAAGCCCAAAATTATCCTCCAAGGCCCACCACTCTTTAACTTTTCCATTAACAATCATCATAATGTGTGTCGCAGAGACTGTAACATATCTATTGGTTGGCTCAATCCCCTTATACTTGGCCTGGTGGGTCCCGTATTGAGTTAATTTCACAGCAACTTTATTACCTTCGGCAACCATAATTTCAATTTTGTGGATCCAATCTGGAAATGCTGCAAAATGTGTATTCCTGGCTTGGTATAAAGCCTCTTTCCTCCAAGGTTGCTGTGAACCTGGAGAGTAAAGGGCAAAGTCATCAGATAAAAGATTTCCTAGTTTGTTGAGATCTCCGCTGTCGATGGCATTGATTACTTCACGAACAATTTCTTTATTTTGTTTTTGAATTTGGGCCGTTTCTTTAAACTTAGTTAACTCGTCTTTTTCAGCCTGATTTTGGCAACCAATTGAGACGAAAAGCGATGAAGCTAAAAAAATAGTATTAACGAATTTTAATTGTGATGTTTTCATTTTTCACCTACTTTTTATATGTTGATGCAAATTAACACCTCACTAGTCTATAATATGTCTACTGAAGGTATACTTTATTTGCTTTTAGTCCCTTTCCCCTCAAATGCTTTCCACCAGTTATTATCCTTCAAATTTTCACCTATTACAACAAAGGACATCCAGTCATCACTAAAGTTCCATGTCCATCGTGAAACTTCAACTTTCCCATTTGGATAATACAATGTTCCATCTTCTATGCAGGTTCCCTTATCTGTAAATGTTGGTGTTGAGTTGAACCAGGTTCCGTCATTATAAAAAATATGTGTCATACATATATTTTTAATAGGGTCATAGCCCGTTATCTCAATTCCATTTTGTGTAAAGTCTTTGGTTTTCCACTGGTGTAAAATTTCAAGTGCATAACCATTTAAAATCCTTTTGCCTGTAAAAGTCCAATCTACATGGTAGTAGGATGCAGATATACTGTCCCGTGCTTCTCCTTGAACGTTCCAGGTTCCTGACCAGGCATCCAGGACATTATACTCATACCCTGCTTTGGGGGATTCTGTCTTTGTTGTCTGTGCCTGTATCCCATCGGTACAGAATAACAGAACAGTAATCATTGTGGTCAAACAAACTGCTTTCATCTGATCTGTAACTTTATTCATCAGACTACTGATCTGCCATTGGTTTGTCAGCGTTCCAGATAGCTGCAATACACTTCCATTCTCCGTCTACCTTCTTATAGACATCAACAAATTTATCATCATATTTAACAGTCCCATTTGATGTTTCTATAAAGTAGTGAGTAGTTCCTCTGGCATATCCGATGTCTCCAGAAGTCGAAACTTCAATATTGTCTGTTGTCTGCGTAATGGTGTTATGAAGATAGGTGGTATCAGAAAACCATAATTCCCATGATTTTTTAATGGCTTCTGTACCAATACTAATTGGTTTGTTTGGTTCTAACATAACAGCATCTGACGCAAAAATGCTTATGACTTTATTGATGTCTTTTGCCTTATTAGCAGCCACCCACTGGTCTTCGATGTTGCGTATTGCTTCTGCTTCTGCAACCATATCCACTTTAGGGGTGGAATTGCATCCGATTAAAATGATGCACATCCAAAATAGTAAAGTAATTTTTTTCATAGTCTTAATATTTAAAATCAAAAAATTGATTAAGTATCGTTTAAAAAATAGTCTTCAAGCCATTAGTAAGTGCTGTTGAGTAAACTGAGATGTGAGTCTCACATTCAAATATTTGTGGAACAATTTTAAGACCTACATAATTATGCATCTGGATATTCTTGATGAATTCATCAGTGGGATTAATAATCAAATCTTCATCATCCAAAGAGCCATAAGCAATATAAACAGTCTTATTTAATTCCTTATGATTGCTAAAGTATTCAGTTTCCAGTTTAAAAATGCTTTTATAATTCCAACTTAATGGCGGAGCGATAATTATATAATCATTAAACATTTCGGGTTGTGTAAACAGAACATAGGAACTTAGCATCCCGCCGAAAGAGATACCCATAATTGTAACTGAATCCTTATTTGTTCGATAGTTTTTGTTGATAGCAGGAAATAATTCATTCTTCATAAATTTCAGAAAGTTATCTGCTCCACCAGTACTTTTGAACCAACCTTTGGCAGAAACAGTATCATTACAATGAGTATAATCTCTTGCCCTTTTTTCCCACCAGATATCCGTCCCCTTCCCGTAACTTATGCCAATCACTATAATATCCTTAATCTCATTACTCCACATCAACCAGTCTGCAATTTCCTTTGTCATTCCAAATGATTTATCACCATCAAGTACATAAAGTACGGGATAAGTATTTTTTTCGGGGGAATAACCTATTGGCAAGCCTACCTGAATTTTATAAGTTTCACCCTCAACATATTTTGAATCAACCGAAAATTGCTCAGTGTTTTCGAGGCAGACCTTATTAGTTTTTGGTTCTTTGGTTTGTGCCTCTATTCCATGCGAACAGAGCAACAGAAATACGGCAATCATTGAGGTAACACAAAATGATTTCATATAATTGGATTTGAATTTTATATGCCTATTTTACTCGTGTCCAGGAATATGTTCCAACCGGTTTACTGTTTTCTATGTCAGTTTTTATAATCAAGTCGGGGGATTTAAATTCATATATTGCTTTTGAAGAAGCCTGTTCAGGATTGGATATAAACTCAAACGGAATCCTTTCGCATATATTCTCCGATGTAAACCAAAATACCATAAGCACAATTTCTGGATTATCTTTCCAAATTCTTGCGCAAATATATTTATCGGTTTTTTTGTCATACCCCCAAACATTCTTCTCATCAGACAACACTTTATCTTTGAATAGCATCTTTTGATTTGCTTCCAAGCCACTAATTCCAAAAGATTTAATGTCTGAAAAAACGACTGTGTCTTTGCCTATTTCGCCTTTAAACTTGCCCACAAATTGTTTTATCAACTCAACCTGATTGAGTTCTTTTGGAGTGTCACTTGCTTTAACAATTCTTTCAACTCCAGATTCATTGAAACTAATAATCTTCCATTCATTATCGACTTTCCGAAAGACGTATTGCATTGCCCACGGGTCTTCAAGAATAGCATGCCCATCCTTGAAATTCATCACCCACTTGGTATTTGCCGTAAATAAGACAGTGGAATTATCAAGAACTACATATTTTTCATCCAAAATTGTACCTTTTTGATTTAATAAAGTGCTAAACAAAGATTTCCCCATATCTGTAAATTGCTGATAGGTAAAGGGATTACCATTAAATAAAGCAACAAAATCTGGTGAATTATAAAATATGCCACTAAGTATGTCGAAATTTGCTTCTTCGCCACCCTTAACAATGGTATTTATAACTTCTTTAACTTCTCCTTTGATTTTCTCTTTTTGAGCATCAGATACTGGCTTATTGTTTGTTCCGCATGAAATGCAGACAATAAGCATAACCAAAAAAACAAGTTTTGTTTTCATTTGATTTAATTTTAGAACTTAATATAATTTATAAAACTGTCAGGCAGTTATATGATGAACCAGACTCAATGTGCAGGAACTTGCCATTTCAGATTTTTTCCTAACAAGATATCACCATCTCTATAAGGGTAAACTGTGATAATACTATTTCAACCTGATATATTTTTCAACATAATAATTACTCTTAACTATTTCCCAATTATCATCAGCGGGATAAGTTTTAATTAAAGTATCATTCCGTAATTCTAATATTTGTTTCACAACATTACCAACCATTTCAGTTTTTGGGAAATACAAAAGAGTTTCTTCAAAATGATTTCCCTCAAGGGTATATTTTGCTCCAACGTAGTTATCAATAAATGTTGTGTCTTTTTTAAACCTACCAACAGAAAGTATGTGGTTTTCAGAGAGGATTACTATATCACTACCTGTATAGTTACCGGGAAATTGTAAATCAATAGTATCTCCTGAATGATGTTTCCAACTGACAAGTTCCCAAGCACCTTGAAGAGAATTACTTTTCTGTTGAGTACAACTATTGATGATTAATAAAATCATTGGACAAAGAAAAATAAGTCGTGTTTTCATTTGTTTGGGTTTTTGATTTTGAATAGGAAAAACATCTGTAAGTCAATTATATGATGAAAGGTATGCCAATACTTAACCAATGGCAAGCAAATCTTAAACAATTATAAAAGTTACCCTTGAAGAATGGGAAAGCCATTGTTTTTGACAAAAGATGGTTAGAATAAATGGATCATTGATTCTCTAATAATTCAATTGCTCGTCAGGAAGCCAAAGAAGGTGTCTCTGTTGATCTCATAAGCCAGTAACATTCCGTCGCGTTCTTCAAGATAATCAATCTCCTTTTGTGAATACGGCCTCCAGAAAAATCTATTGGTATTTATCCGGTTATATTTAAAGTTAAGGTTTTCGTTAAGCTATAGGGATGTTGAAGAGTTTATGAGAATCAGGGGAGTAGAAGTTTATCATGCTGTAAATTAATTCTTTATTGCTGTTCAGTAATTTTGATTGTAAATATTTATCATTGAAATTGCCAATCAGTAATTGGAGATTTCAATGATAATATCGTACATTTGTTATATGATAACCAGGGAAAGAGATATAAATCAAGTTAAAAAGCTTCAATCAATATTCCCGGTAACGGCCCTGCTTGGTGCCAGGCAAACAGGAAAAACGACCCTGGCAAAACAATTGAATGCCCGACATTATTTCGACCTTGAAAACCCAGTTGATTTAACTGCGTTGGAAAATCCGGCTCTAGCTCTTGGTAAATTAAACGGGACAATTGTTATTGATGAAATCCAAAGAAAACCTGACCTCTTCCCTGTTTTAAGATATTTAATTGATTCAAATCCAAAGCAAAACTATGTAATACTTGGAAGTGCTTCAAGAGAACTGATCAGGCAAAGCAGCGAGACATTGGCGGGACGAATTGCATATCATTATTTGTATGGATTCAATATTGAAGAAACTGGAATAAAAAATATTGATAAACTGTGGCTAAGAGGAGGGTTTCCCAGGTCCTACCTTGCGGAAAACGAAGAAGCAAGTATGCTTTGGCGAGATAATTTTATTACTACCTTCCTGGAGCGGGACATACCTCAATTGGGCATAAGTATTCCTGCACATACCCTTCGCCGATTCTGGATGATGCTCAGTAATTACAATGGTCAAATTATCAATTTTTCAGAATTATCCAGGTCATTCGGGATCTCTGATACAACAGCAAGAAAATATATAGAATTGCTCGAAGGAACATTTATGATCAGACTGCTAAGACCTTATTTCAAAAATATAGGCAAACGTCTTGTAAAAAGTCCAAAACTATACTTTAACGACACAGGAATCTTTCATTCATTGCTCTCGTTAAATAGTACCTACCAGCTTATTAATCACAATAAACTAGGAGCGTCCTGGGAAACCTTCACCCTGTTCAATTGCATTCGTATTTTGGAACTGAGTAATGAAGAAATCTATTTTTACTCCACACATTCCGGGGCCGAATTGGATCTGTTTTTTGTGAAAAACGGCAAAAATTGGGGAATAGAAATAAAATATCAGGACGCCCCGAAGAAGACAAAATCATTGCATGCCTGCATGACAGACCTGGAGTTAGATCATTTATGGGTAGTATATCCCGGTGATAAGGATTACATACTTGATACAAATATTTCAGTTGTTTCAATTATGAATATAGTTCAAATTAAGTCTGTGATTTCTCAATAACCTGGTTTTTTCGCCAGTATTTCTACAAATTCATGTAAACCAGTGTAATATTTCACATATAATGAATCCTTCGAAGACTCTCTCCAAAAAAGGATTTCCAGTTTGATAAATAGAGTAACTTTATTGGAAGGATTTCAATTATTATTCTAAAAATTAAGTTATGAGAAAAGAAGCTTTGTTATTCTTATTATGGCTTTTTGCAGGAACAACAATTGTTCTGGCACAACAACAATCCCACAAAGTGACTTTTAAGGTTGCTGTGGCAGATGAAATAGAATCCTCTTTTAAACCAACCGGCAGATTATTTATATTTATGGATGCCTGGCCAGGTAGTGAGCCAAGGACCTGTTGGCCGGGATCATCTTCTGTTGTCAGTTTTGCAAAAAACCTTAACAATTTTGATACCGGAGGCTGGTTTAAGTAATTGATAACAATGATGGTTGGATAAACTGGCAATCAACTGCATTTCTTACCTATGAAGATGACGAAATGGGTCTGAAGGTAATAAAGGACTGGACTTTCGATAATGTTCCTGAAGGACAATACCGTATACAACTCTTATGGGATCAGGAGAATACGGAATCTTCAATAAATGCTCCCAATAATATCTACAGCAAAGTGCTTGAAATCATGATTGACCAATCACAGGACGTACAAATCGTATTATCAGAAATAATTGGTCAAAGAGAAATTGTTCAGCATGATCTTGTCAGAGAGATTAATTATAAGAGTGATACCTTATCTGAATGGTGGGGCGAACAGGTGATCGTTAATGCATCTGTTTTACTTCCCGGCAGGTTTACAGAAAACAGAAACGGGGCTTACCCAATTTGTTATAACATTTCAGGATATGGCGGTCGGTATACCAGAATAAACAGTTTAATTAATGATAGAGATTTTATGGATTGGTGGAGTTCAGATAAGGCTCCGCAAATTATAATTGTATTCCTTGATGGCGAAGGACCTTTTGGCGATAGCTACCAGATGGATTCTGAAAACAACGGACCCTTTGGTTACAACCTTATACATGAATTAATTCCATATATTGAGTCAAAATACAGGGGAGGAAACTCCCCTGAGACGAGATTTACTTATGGTTGCTCAACCGGGGGCTGGGTTTCACTGGCGCTGCAATTGTTTTACCCCGATGTTTTTAACGGGTGTTTTTCTTACAGCCCCGACCCCGTTGATTTTCAATATCTGTTGTTAACTAATATTTACAAGGATAAGAATGCATTCATAAACGATTATGGTTTCTTGCAGCCTGTCATCCGAACGGCAAGTGGAAAACCTACACTCTCTATGAAAGACTGGATTCAATTTGAAAACGTAATGGGTTCTTCAAATACATACGTTAATTCAGGTCAACAGCTCGGTGCCTATTCTGCTGTATTTGGCCCCAGGGGTGAGAATGGACTTCCTGTTCCCTTGGTTGATCCCATCAATGGGAAAATCGATCAGGGTGTTGCTGAAAGCTGGGAAAAATATGACCTGAAATTATACTGTGAGAAAAACTGGAAGGATTTAGGTCCAAAATTACAAGGTAAAATTAATATGTGGATGGGTGATATGGATAGTTTCTATTTAAATTTTGCCGCGAGATCATTTGACCAATTTCTTAAATCAACGGAAAACCCAAGATCTGATGCGATTATTGAATTTTCACCAATGGAACGTCATTGTTCTCAATTTTCTCATCGCCGCGTATTAGAACAGGTTGCAGAAAAACTTGCAGTAAAACACTTGGAGTAATATCCTGATTAAATTTAGCAGGGATTTAAAGTTTGATGTTGTTCCCGTATTTTTGCTGAATATACTCCTTAAAAAGCAATACCTTTTTTATTTCAGCAAGGTCATATGCCAGTTTTTCAAAATCACGCGATTTTATTCGGAAATCTGTGGTCTCACATGATTCAAGAATCTTTACGAATAGCTGCTTAGGATTGGTGATTCCAAATTTCTCATACAGGTAGCCGAAATCTGGATCTGTTATGCCTGACAGGAATATAAAATCATAATAATCCCTGCCTTTTCCTCTTTCCAGAACCGCCCCGGTTTTCATGGATAAAAGAATATCCGGAGAGGGGACAAAAATCTGGGTGAATACATTGAATTTTTGAATAATGGGCTTTGTTGGTACGTATGCGTATTGATGCGGTTCGCATTCGATTTTGATCTGAAGTTTCTTATCCTGGTGGCCTGTCAATCCCAAGTCAAACATCAAACCCGGAAAGATGATGTTGCGCCTGAAAGCTGATAATTTTCGATCCTTTTCCTTGTCTTCAGCCTCAACTTTAATTCCTTCTTGCTTAAGTCTGTCAATTACATTGTTAGTTAAATTCAGGAATTCTTCCCTGGATAAATTAAAACAATCAAAATCAAGATCTTCACTGAAGCGCTGAATATGATGAAGAATTCGGAGGCTGGTTCCTCCAATAAAACTAAGTTTTGAAATACTCCTTCAGCATGTATTCAAAATAGGAAGGATTTCTTCGAAGACTCTCTCCAAAAAAGGATTTTATTTCATCGAAGCTTATCATAAGCCAGAGGTTTTAGTCATTAAGCGAATCCTTTGCTCCAGAGCTCTGCACTGAAACCTCGTAAGGAGCTGGTAAAACTCTGCATTAATGATTTTTTCCAGTTCCGTTTCGTTCAGCCTCAGATCTTTAATATCCTTTTCTGTATTGTAAAAATTATTGATATAGAAGAAATCAAGAATAGCTTTCTGTGGGGAGGCAACCATAATCTTTCTGCTATTTCCGCGTTCACCCATATAGTCATCCACATTTTCAAGTACGTAACCAAATCCAAAAATATCAGGTTTAATCCGATGATAATCGAAAGCTCCCAGGGGCGTGGAAAATTTGTTGGTCTTTAAGGTTGTGACAGATGTGGTAGTGGTTATCATTTCCGGGATCAGATTATACCAGGAAAGAGCAGTATTCAAACTGATATATGAAGGAGCATAGATCTGGTTGGCAGCTAACCACTCTATATTCTCGTAACTTTCTGCATCACTAAAAGCATACCATTTATTCCTCAGCCGCGATAAGTACCCTTTCTTTTGCCAACGGACCAGGTTCATCAGATTCATGGTTGGAAATTGCTTTTTTACATCCTGCACTGAAAACACCCTGAACGGCCTCATTTTAGTCTGAAACTCATTCCACATATATTTCTGTTTATATACAAAAATATATATTTATAGAAATAAAACAAAATATCTGATTCAATTGGATTGAGATGCGTGAATAAATCAGACTTTTGTATTTTAAGCATTATGCAAAAATCACAGTACCATATTTCAATGATGGATTGCCCCTCGGAAGAGAACCTTATCCGTATGAAGCTGGACGGGATTGAAGGCATCCTTCAATTGGAGTTCGACATAGAAAACCGAAGCCTTTTTGTCTTTCATTCCGGTGAAAATGGTGAAATTACAAAGCAACTGGAAAGCCTGAAGCTTGGGAAAATAGATTTTTGGTAGTATTCAACTCTGATAATTTGTGGAGTAATTAATTTCATCGATATTAGCCAATCAGTAAATAATCAGACTGAATGAATATCAATATTACAATAATTGCTTTGGGATTACTCATCTTCCTGTCACATGTTTTTAATGAACTGTTTGAAAGAACCAAAATCCCGAATGTATTATTACTACTCTTAATAGGGATCATCATAGGACCTGTGAGTGGGATTATTACCAAAGATTTTTTTGGCAAACTCGGAAGTGTTTTTACCACCATAACGCTGATTGTAATCCTGTTTGAAAGCGGGTCTGGTCTTAATTTTAAAGAGGTGAAAAAGGCCATAGGCTCTGCAACATTACTTACTCTGCTCAACTTCGTTATAACCGTAATCATTACCTCTTTTGTTTCCCGCTGGCTGCTTTCAATAGATGTGTTAAGTTCTGTATTTATTGGTTCGATAGTGGGCGGTACTTCTTCGGCTGTAGTCATACCCATGGTAAAGCAGATGAAACTGGGTGAAAAATGCTCCTCTGTCTTGATACTGGAATCAGCACTGAGTGATGTTCTGTGTCTGGTAGTTGGTCTGGCCCTGTTGGATGGGATGTCGCAAGGTGTAGTATCTGTCGGTATGGTTCTGTCCAAGATGTGGAAGTCATTTGTTTTCGCGATTACTTTAGGTTTATTAAGTGGGTTTCTATGGTCTGCGGTGATAGGCAGGATAAGGAGCGTAAAGAACTCCATGTTCACCACCCTGGCTTTTGTTTTCATCTTATTTGGGATCGTGGAATTACTTGGGCTGAACGGGGGGATAGCTATTCTTTCGTTCGGGATACTTTTAGGAAATATTGATGGATTTACGCGTTCCAGTAAATTCAAAAGGATTTTTTCGTTTGAAAGTTCAGGATTTAATTCAAACGAAAAGGACTTTTTTGCGGAGGTGGTTTTTATTATGCAGACCTATTTCTTTGTATATGTTGGAATTTCTTTACAGTTCGGGTCACTTGCCATCTATGCCACCGGGTTCCTTCTGGTATTGTTGATCATTGCGTTCAGGATCCCCGTCACACTGATTTTATCCGGGAAGGGAATACCAAAACCGGAAAAAGCGATAATGTCAGTTTTGACTCCTAAAGGCCTGGTGCCGGCAGTATTGGCATCTTTGCCATTGCAGAGGGGATTAATGCATGGGGATATTATATTGGACCTTGGGTATTCAATCGTCTTTTTCAGTATTATCATTTGTTCAGTTCTTGTTATTATTCTCAGTGTTAAACCTGACTTTTTTAAGAATTTATTTGGATCAAACAAGGTGAGTTCAAAGCTTGAGCCTTCAGATCCGGTCTTGCCGGAGTGATGTAAATTTTAAATCGTGAGAAAATCGTTTTTAAAATATCTTCCTCTCCTGTTCAGTATTCTGGCAATTTGCACCATGATATTTGATGTGGGTTTCATCCAGAACAACCGCGTCCTGCAAATTACTCATAAGTTCTATTTTGTTTTTCTTCTGGGTATTATCATTTCCATCCCGCTTAAATACTACATAGATATCAGAAGACATCAGAAGCTCCGGATATGGATCATTGATATAGTACTCTGGTTAACTTATAATTTGCTGTTGGTAAACACACCTTTTAATGAACTGGCTGTACTTTCCGATGGTTTACATATTCATCCCAAAATTTGGCTGTTTATAGCATTTTCAGTTAGTTTTCTCAGAGAACTGTCTGCTCTGAAATCCAATTGGCGCTATAAACATACCAATCCAGCAGTCATTTTTGTGAGTAGTTTCTTATTGATCATTTTGATTGGCTCTTTACTGCTAATGCTGCCCAGGGCTACCTATTCCGGAATAGAATATTCGGATGCACTGTTCACTTCTGCGAGTGCTGTTTGCGTAACTGGTTTGGTTGTGGTAGATACAGGTACATATTTTACCATGTTCGGGCAACTCATAATCCTGATGTTGATTCAGCTGGGTGGTATTGGCATCATGACTTTCACGAGCTTTTTTTCCTATTTTTTTATGGGAGGATCATCTTTTCAGACCTTAATTATGCTTGGTAACCTTACCAATGAGAATAAAATTACTCTGGTCATTGGTTCCTTGAAAAAGATCATATTCTTTACTTTCCTGGTTGAAACAGTCGCATTCCTGCTGATCTACCTGAATATTCGTACAGGAACAGAGATGAATCAGCAGAATCAGGTATTTTTCTCAATCTTTCATGCTGTATCAGCATTTTGCAATGCCGGTTTTTCAACGATTTCGGACAATTTCTACAACATTCATTTTCGGTACAATTACTATTTGCATATTATTGTTGCATTGAGTTTTATTGTTGGTGGACTTGGTTTTCCAGTGATCATCAACATCTACACCTCTTTAAAAAACCGGATTCTGAATAAATTTTACCGGATTACCGGAATAAAAGGAAGCAAATACCAATTAACCGTCCTGTCACTGAATACAAAATTAGTTCTGTATTCAACCCTTATCCTTTTGATCATTGGGACCATCGCCTTCTATTTTTCTGAATTTAACAATACCCTCATGGAACATAGAGGCTTCGGGAAGATAATCACTGCTTTTTTTGGAGCTGCAACTCCACGTACCGCAGGATTCAATTCAGTAGATACTTCAGCCATTAGCATACCGACCATGATGTTTATCATCTTTCTCATGTGGGTTGGAGCATCGCCAGGATCAACAGGAGGAGGTATTAAAACCAGCACAATGGCACTTGGTTTATTAAATGTGGTTAGCCTGGTACGAGGTAAGGACCGGATTGAACTGGGTCACCGGCAAATCAATGAATTATCTATACGTCGTGCTTTTTCATTCATGTTCCTTTCTATATTAGTGATTGGAATCGTTGTTTCTTTATTGTTCATCACTGAAACTGAAAAGAGTGCCACTGACCTCATCTTTGAAGTGGTCTCAGCATTCAGCACGGTAGGATTAAGCCGTGGCATTACCGGAGACCTTTCACAGGCAGGGAAGGTAATTATTGTGTTTACCATGTTTATCGGACGTGTAGGTACCATGACTTTACTGGTCTCATTGATGAGGAAATCGTCAAGGAAGTTTATTCAATATCCTACGGAAGGAATTTTAATTAACTAAATAAGGAAAAATGAACTTTTTAATAATAGGCCTTGGAAATTTTGGAGTTGCTTTAGGCATCAGGCTTACACAACTGGGTCATGAAGCAATCGGTGTAGACAATGATATGTTAAAAGTTGAGCTGCTAAAAAATGATATTACCCATACCATTTGCGCTGATTGTACGGATATACATTCAGCAAAGGATTTACCGGTTAAAGAGGCTGATGCGGTTATTATTTGCATAGGGGAAGACAATGGGAATTCGATTATGGCTACCGCTATTATGAAGCAGCTTAATGCCAGAAGGATCATTGGAAGAGCTGTTTCCGAAACCCAGGAAATGGTACTTCATGCTATGGGAATTGAGGAAATTATTCATCCGGAACAGGATTCGGCAGAGAAATTGGCCAAAAATTTAACAACAGAAGGACTGATAGATACTTTTGAATTGTCACCGGATTACAGTATAGTCAAGGTTAAAGTTCCGGAAAGGTATGATGGAAGGAATCTTAGCGAGTCAAATATCCGTACTGAATTTGATATCACCGTTCTGGCGATTATTTCAAAAGAAATTGAAAAGAGCATTTTAGGAATTAGGATCAGGACACATGAAATAAAGAATATAGCAAGAGCAGATAGTTATCTAAAGAAAGGGGATATAATGGTTATCTTCGGAAAGGTCAGGGACATCGATAGATTTTTGGGGAAGAACAAATAGATTATAAGCCAAATACCGCTGAGCTGTCGCACAACAAATATGATCCACCTTCATTTAGTACGAACCTTTCAGTTTTTCGCAATCGCTGTACTGGAAATCCTTTGCCCCGGAGGTGTTTCGGCCCAGGATCCGGGCTCCTTTAACCTGGGGTGGGAAGGTGTGGAGGTGATACCTGCCCGGGATTTTATTGATCCCGGGAGGTGGATCCCCAATGCGCAGAGCGGGAATGCCATCTCGCTGCTGCCCAATGATTCCTGCCTGCAGATTAAGTGGTTTATCGACGGCGGGAACTACCGCTGGGTTCAGGCTTACACGGTATTTAACCCGCCGGTTTCGCTGAGCGATCTGAATGTGTTTGCACTGGATGTCCATGGTTCATCCTGTCCGGACCAGAATCCCTGTCACCAGAATGTAAGCCTGGAATATAAATTTGAGAACGGCATCAGGCAGGCTTTTTATGAACGAAGGGGCGAGCCCGGGTTGCTTTCAGTCGGCAGATGGATCGAACACCTGTTCTTTCTCAGGAATTCAGAAAATTTTTATATCCCGGCCGATTTTAACTGGGATTCCATCACGGTATTCTCCATTGCAGTGAGATCCTATCCTGACTACCAGATCATCACCCCGGATTCAGGGTATGTTTCCTTCCGGAATTTCACAGGGGATAACATGGATACGTGGGAACGAAGCGAGGCTCCCGAGACACTTGCACTTTCAGGCGACACCTTAACGGAGATCGCTGACCAGTGCCGCATCCTTCATCCTCGGGCGCCAGGCCGAGACAGGACTTCTGACCACCTGGGCAGAAGACCATTCATCCTGGCTGTATGGCCAGGGCCTTGCCCTGAAGGCACTGGTCCTGGAAGGAGTATGGGAAGATAACCTGCCCGTCAATGATTATGCTATGGCTGCACGGAAACTGGCGTGGTTCCTTTCCGAACACCAGTATGCGGATGGTTCCTGGCCGCGTGCCTGGAACAGTAGCACAGGCAGTATCATCGTTCCCCATGAGAGTGACGGGACCATCTGGATGGGAGATTTCCCTTTTGCCCTGATGGGCCTGGAGGCTTACCTGAAAAAGGCATGTGATACGAAAATTAAGACGGCCAGGGATAAAGCCAGGGAGTTCCTGCTTTCCCTTGTTGAACCGGACGGTAAGTTCTACACGGTAAACAGGATTTCGGGCGGGAAGCTGGAGGTAACAAGCAGTGAGGCCTATGTAGCGGCCATTGCAGCACTGATCGAAACCGGGGATGAAACCGAGGCGGGTGCCATGATCGATTACCTGGAATCGCGGACCTGGAATCCTTACTTTCGTTCATGGGACGAAGGCTTCTATTCTGACAGGGTGGTTCTGTTTGCCAATACCTGGATGGCAAATTTGCTCGGTAAAAGGGGATACAGCCGGAAAGCACTGGATGCACTTTCACTGGCAGGCAGGCTCATGTTTACAGCGGGACCGGGCGAGCCATACGGCTTTGACGGGATAGGCCCCATTGCAGTCTGGTACGAGGGTACCCTCTCCTATATCAATGCAGGAGGGCCCGGCAGCAATTTTCTTTTCAGGAACATTATTCCCCGCATCAATCCGGACGGATCGGTGCCTCATTACAATGATGACATAGGGGCCAATGCGGGGATCTGGGCAGAGAGGTGGGCAAGCCTGGATGGCACAAGCTGGCTTTACTATTCGGCCAAGGGTAGGTCCCCCTTTGAGCCGCTTGACAGGGAAGCGGTCTGCGATACGGTTTCGGTTATGGATCAAGGATCTTCACTTTCCGGGATGATCGTTTTTCCCAATCCGGCAGATTTATTCATCACCATTCAATTTCCATCGGCACTTCAGGAAAATGCTGTAGTTTCGGTCAGGGATGTTTCGGGCCGGATTCTTCTTATACAGGATGTGCCGGCGTTTCAAAATCAGGCAACCCTAGATATATCAGGATTGGGTCCGGGGATATATATCATTGATCTCGGTTCCAATGAGGGGATGATCACGCGTAAACTGGCGGTTCAGTGAATCAACCGGGTCATCATTAGGATAGTCGAATCTATTGGAGTACATTGGAATTTGTAATTTCTTTCTTCTGCGCATGCCATGAAACTTGACAGACGATCGTTTATCCGGTATTCCTTTGTTGCAGGGGCGGGATTGATTGTAAATCCCCTGAAGGCCGCGACAGGGAGGGCCGAAGCCAACTTATTCGGTGTACATCCATTTGTACAGGACAATCCGGATGCGGTGTTTATCATGAGGACCCATGTGGATGTCAAGACCAATGGTCCTGCTATCAAAGAAGCCGGACGGGCATTTGCAGATTCGGTATTCGGGCTTACGGATGACCCGGCAAAAGGCGTTCCGCTTACCCATCGCTTTGTTTTTAAACCCAACCTTACCTGCCGGAGCGTAAATCATCCGGAATACACAGTTGAGCGTTCCATGGGAATCGTTACGGATTCCAATTTCATGGAGGGGATCATTGAAAGCATGAATGATTTGTCCATTCCCGGTTCGCAAATGTACATAAGGGAAGTCAACTGTCCGTCAGACTTTGAGGATGGCGGATATACTGCCATGGCCGGGCGAACCGGGATAGATCTTGCGGGCATAGATACCCCTTATTACAAGCTTTCCCCTGAACAGATCCGGTGGATGGATGCCCCGGAAGGGGTCTATTTCAGCCGGATCCCTTACCTGTGGCCAGTGAACTCACCCGATTCATGGCTCATGAATGTATCAAAACTGAAGGCACATGGGATGGGAATTACCCTGTGCGCCAAGAACCTCCAGGGCACCATTGCCATGAACTACCAGGAACATTGCCGCCGGTATGGAACACATCTGGATATCATCTCCTCAGATTACCGTGCAGATGCATTTGATCGCATCATGGAGAATTACAACAGAAGGGTGGGCGAAGGAGTACCCCGCTGGGACAGGCCGGGCAATTCAGGGGGACTCTGGATGGAAACCTGGGCGACCAGGTGCCTTGACAATAATTCAGTTACCCGGGCAGGACTTCACGTGATCGAAGGCATCTACGGCAGGGACGGCGACTTTATGAATGGCCCGGGTGAGGAGGGTATTGCGAAAGATTATATGGGCAATTATATCATCTTCGGCATGAATGCATTCTATGTGGATATTATCGGGCACTGGCTGGCGGGACATGAACCGGGGAACTTCGGTCTGTTCCATATGGCCAGGGACCGGGGGATGATCTCCCATTTGAATCCATCCGGCATACCTTTGTACAGCTGGGAATCAGAAGGTGGCGCAACACTCGCAAGATTGACGGATTTTGAACGAATACCGTTGAAAACATACTATTTACAGAGGGATTACGATGGCGGCTCAGAACCGTATTGGCACATGGTGGATGAAGCCTATGAATATGAAGCGGTCAGCACACGTGCGATCCATTCCCCGGGACTGACTTTCAGTCTGGGTGCCAACTATCCCAACCCGGTGAAGTGGAAGACCACGATCCCTTACCAGATCGACCGGATGGGCCACGTATACATCGAAGTGATCAACACACATGATATGATTGTTAATGTACTGGAAAACAGGGTTATGACTGCCGGAAGTCATATGGTCGAATGGCAAAGCATGAATCATCCGCCGGGACTCTACCTCTACAGGATGCGGTTCGATGGAGGAAGCCAGGCGGGCAAAATACTGGTTTATCACTGAGACCGGAGATCCAGATCCCGGCCTCTGCTACAATTCCAGATGCCTCAGCATTGTCAGAACTCGATCTTGTAGCTTATATTGGGAAAGATGAATCCTTCTCCACGCACCTCCACGGTCTGAGTCAGCGTATTGAATTCATGTTCGTAGATGGACTTTTCCAGCAGGAGGTTCTTGATCTGTACCCCCCATACACTACCATACCGTGGTTTGTTGATTCTGAGGGTCATCGTGAAATCGATAAAGAAGGTGTCAGGGAAACGGCTTTCCCAGGCATGGGTTAAATCATATACCACCCTTTGCTGCTGCGCAGAGGCCTGCTCATCGACCGGGTGGATCCTTTCACCCCCCTGGTAGACCATTCTGGCATTGATCCCCAGGATTTTTGAGCGATCCTTCCCCAATATAAATTCCTTTCCCCCCAGGAGATTTGTCACAAATCCGTAATCCCAGCGGGTATTGTAGGTCCGGCCATCGCCACCCGTGTATTTTGAGTCGAACAGTGAGCCGGTCACCAGGAAGTAATAATTATTTGTCAGGTACTTCTCCAGAGTCAGGTCAAATCCCATATTCCTGCCTGTACCACTGTTCGTCAGGGAATCTTTGAGCAGGTATTCATTTTTGAAATTGATCATGGAATAGGCACCTCCGGAGTTGACCGGCACATTGTACAGGTGCTGGTAGTATGTCTCCACATTGAGCCGCAGGTCCTTAATGATAAGACGTTTATATCCCATTACAATATGATGCGAGCGGGTTGGGGACAGGTTCAGATTGGGCTGATAGGGTACACCCGGAGCAGTGTAATCAGTGTAGAAATAGACCGGTAGCGGTTCGATCTGTCCGTGGTTCCCGTAGGCGATGCTTAAGGAATTCTCATCCATGAAGCGGTAATCGAGTCCCAGGCGAGGCTCTAGTGTTATGGAATTATTCAACAGGAAAAGCATTGAATTGAACCCTGCTGTGGCTGACAGTGCGTCGTTCACTGCCCAGCGAAACTGGGTAAATGCCTGGATGTAACCGGTCACCCCGTTTCCCGTGTTTTCCTGTAAAAGTGGGAATCCGGGCTCATCCGGATTCCTTTCCCGCGCCTGGATATCATATGAGATCCTCTCGGCCATCAACCCGGTACGGTTCGAAAGCTGGTTGCTGAAACGGTGGGTTATTACCGACCGGAGGCTCATCATTGTGGTGTAATATTTCAGGTATCCGTATTCCATGAAACCGTTACCCGGCACCATCAGTTCCATCTGTTCACTGAACCGGTTCATCCCGAAGGTGAGTGATGTCTTCATCGAAGTATTCTCAGAAAGGATGATCTTATGTGTCGGGCCGAACATAGCAATGGTCCCCTCCCAGGTGTACCTGGAACGATCCCAGTTGGAGACCCAGCCGGTGGAATCTTCCAGGGGTTCTGAACTGTTCCTGTCCAGTCCCCCGATGGCCCAAATGGAGAAGATCCCTGCCTTTCCGGCGGGGAAGTTCAGTTTAAAACTCAGATCCTGGTAAATGGGAAGCTGCCCCTCGGGGATCAGGTCCTTCATGAGGGCAGTGGTCGCATACCTGTAATTGAAGAGATAAGAACTCCTCTTTCCCTTTACGAAAGGCCCCTCACCGAACACATCGATCCCCAGGGTACCGATCTGCAATCCCCATCCACGCTTTTCATTGTCACCGGCACGGAGGTTCATATCGAAAACCCCTGAGAGGGCGTTCCCGTATTCTGCCGGAAAGGCACCTGTATAAAAATCAGAGTTGTTCAGAAGCTGGGAACTCAGCAGGGAGACGATACCGCCTCCCTCCACCAGCATGCCGGCAAAATGGTTGGGATTGGGAACACTTACTCCCTCGATCCGCCAGAGCAGTGCTTTAGGTGCATTCCCCCGGATCGACAGCGCATTGTCATTGGGGCTTCCGCCTGCCACTCCCGCAAAGGAAGCTGCCAGGCGGCCCGGATCATCGAATCCCCCTGCATACCGCCGGGTCTCCTCTACTGTAAAAGTCCTGGCACTCAGGATCGCCATCTGGTTCAGGGGAATATCCTTGCGCACCTGTGCCTTCACCTCCACAGAAGTGATCTCGGAAACAGCTTCCTGAAGCTGGAACTCCAGGACCACCGGTCTTGATGAACCCACCAGCACCTCAACTATGGCCATTGGCTCATATCCTATAAACCGGGCTTCCACAGTATAACGGCCCACCGGAACTTCTGTAAATCGGAATACACCGTTCTGGTCGCTCACCGTCCCTGTGTATTCCTGCTCAGAGCTAAGTACCACTGTTGCCCCCGGAAGTGGTACCCCCGTAGTGCGGGTCACCACTACTCCCCGCACTGTCTGAACCGGGGCATGCACCTGCACCTGGGCATGCATCTGCACCCCCGGGCTGCCGATAACCAGCCATACCAGCCATGAACAGAGGAGATCCCTTGGCCCGCTCATTGGGTATTTTATATTCATCAAGATAATGAAACCGTTTCAATTTGAAACCGTTGTCCCCCGTCCAAAAAAGCCTTCCTTTAGAAATTAATATTAATTTGCAGCATGAAAAAATTATCTCTTATGCTATCAGTCGTTTTGCTCATTAGCTGCAATCCTGAGAAAGATCACAAGGCAATCCTGCTTGCAACAACTGGAACTGTCGAAATTGCTCCTGATGAAGCATCCATGATCATTAACACAAATTGTGTTAATCCTGATATCAATCAAGCCAAAGCCTGCCTGATTGATATCACTTCAAATCTTGATAGTGAACTTGCCAATTTCGGCATTCAGAAAAAAGATATTCTTACAACAGGTGTCAACCTGAGTAAAGAATATGTCTGGAGTAATAACTCAGAAGTATTCGCTGGGTACAGGGCTTCAACAACTATAAGTGTCAGAGTTCGAGATGTAACAATTCTTGATGATTTATATTCAGAACTTCTGGGTAATGAAAAACTCGTTATTGGCTCATTGACATACAGCCATAGTAATATGGACAGTATAAATAATGTTGCATATTTAAAAGCCTTAGATAACGCCAATAAACTTGCTGATCAGATTCTATCCCAACTGCCAGAGAAGAACAAAACTATTACACAGGTGAGTAATTTCGAGATTTCAAGAAGTGACAATAAAGCTGAAGTCAATTATATGAAATTGGAAGTATCTGAAGCACTTGATAGAAACACCCTGACAATCAACATTGGGAATATGATTGTTATTCAACAACTATACGTAGAGTTTAGAATTTATTAAAAGCAGATGCAAAAAGGTAAATGGATCTGTCCGGGAATTCTAGCCATTCTCTTTGTCCTGAATTCCTGTTCCAGGCCATTGGAATGGCCGGAGTCTCCTTTGTATGATTTCGAACAGGGAGGACCGGATGCAACTCAACCGAAAGACCTGGAAAGCGCCCGGAATGCAATTGTGGGTCGTTATGCCCATTATGATGTGGTGGCATACGAAGACACGACCACCAGAACTACCATGCGGACCTTTATCATTTCATACGGATTTACGGATTTTTACCTGGAGGACGATAAACTTATGCAGTCTGACCGGTTTGTGCATGCTGAACAAAAACTGAGTAAAAAGAATGCTAAATCAGTGTTCAGCGACGAAGCCGTCCAGGCCATCAAACCAAGGGTTCAGGAAGTTGAATTATTCCGGGAAAATGGAATCTGGCATATCCATCGGCCCGAAACACCGAGCCTGTTGGGAATAGAAGGAGACCCTTTAAAACCCTTATCGACCGATCCCAATGGACCCCAATCTAACAGATCCGGACAAGGACGGTCATCCCGGAGTAACTGTGCAAATCAGTGTGGGAAAATTTTTCAAGGGTGAGATTTATATAACACGAAGAGAAATATTCAGCAACTACCTGAAAATGAACAATAACGGCACTTTGAGCGGATACGTTGTTGACAGATCGGAGCAATTCGTCGTTGGAGCTTCAAAAAAAATACTGAATCAGGCATCCAATTCAATTCAGCATCCTGATCCGGGACTGAGTCCGGTTTTACTTGTTCCGGTCGACCCAAAATGGATTCTTTCGAAGAACTGATGCAGATAAGAGATGAGATCTTCCCGGAGGAACCTGAATTCATTTCGGGGAAATAGAGAGCAATTATCTAAGCATTTAATTACGAAACCCACAATCCAATTGAATGATGAGTGAGAAGCCAATTGATCATGAAAGTATAAAGGACTTATGGTCGAAAACCTATAATACCGTAGGAAAGCCGGACTGGTCACACATCTTGCCTTATTACCATGATGACATCTATTTCAGGGATTCCATTCAGGAGCTTCATGGAATAGAAGAATTTAGGGCCATGACCGAGCGACTTACAGATCGTTCCAACGATTTAACCATGAAAGTTGTCAGAACTTCCCAGCAGGATAAGGACCTCTTTATTGAATGGGAAATGACCATTAAATTTAAAAAGAATCCGAGTTCCGTATTATACGGTTCAAGCCGTGTAACCCTTAACGACGAAGGAAAGATCATTGAACAACGGGACTATTATGATCTCTGGGGAGATATATTTGACAATATTCCAAGGTTTGGGAAGGCTTACAGGAGGTTCATGAAAAGGAAATTTGGATGAGCAAGTATTTCAAAGAGTATCAGTGGTCGAACATTGCGGCGATGATCAGGAACAACCGGCGGGATCCGAAGGTCTGCACCGATGACTTCAAAAACCGGCTTGTGGTAATCAGTGGCGCCACTTCGGGGATAGGGTACCATACAGCCAAAAAATTCGCTTCTCATGGAGCCAGTCTCTTGTGTATTAACCGGAATGAGAAGAAGAGTGTGGTCCTGAAAGAGGAGATCGAAAAGGAATTTGGTGTCAGTTGTGAGTATATCATTGCTGACCTGAGCAAGTTGAATGATATACGGCGTTGCGCAGAGAATCTTCAAAAGATCGAAATCCCCATCGACGTTCTGGTCCATAATGCAGGTCTCTATCTTACCAAAAGAGAACTGACCGAAGAAGGATTTGACAAGATTTTTATGGTCCAGCACCTTGCTTCTTTTATGATCAATATCCTCCTGGGTGAGAAGCTGAAATCCCAGGAAAGAGCGAGAATCATCCTTGTCAATTCCGAAGGTCACCGGTTTGCAGCATGGGGATTGCGACTGGATGATCTGAACTGGGAAAAACGACGGTATTCCGGGTTGAAAAGCTATGGTTCTGCCAAACTGGCGCAACTTCAATCCATGCTTCTGTTTGATGAGTATTTCAGGGATTCGGGAGTAACCATCAATGCAATGCATCCGGGTGCTGTCAGATCGGAGACCGGACAGGAAAACGGTGCTTCTTACCGCTGGGTAAAAAGGAATCTTTACGATAAGATCCTGAGACCTACGGAAATAGCATCAGAGTCGATTTACTACCTTGCGGTTTCCGGTGAATTAGAAGGTGTAAGCGGAAAGTTCTTTAACCTGACCATGGAGGAAGAACCTGCACCACCTGCCCTGGACAAAGATGCTGCGTATGAGTTATGGGCAAAAAGCGTGGAAATGACGGAAGTACAGGATATAATCCAAAAATAAAGAACCTGCATGGCTGAAAGGAAATACCATACAATAGTCGTTGGAGGAGGGATGGCCGGCCTGACCAGTGCAGCCTATCTCGCTAAGGAGGGCCGGAGGGTTTTGCTGATTGAGAAGAACCGGGAATGCGGAGGGTTGGTGAATTCTTTTTCTCATGATGGTTTTCACTTTGAAGCCGGTATCAGGGCTCTTGAAAATGCAGGTATCATTTTCCCCATGTTAAAGGAATTGGGCATTGAGCTCGAAGTTGTTAAAAGTCCTGTATCTGTGGGTGTGGAGAACGAGATCCTGCATATCAAAGACATTGGCAGTTTGACAGAATACAGGAACCTGCTTAAAAAAATCTATCCGGAAAGTGAAGCCGAAATCGATCATGTTATTAAGATCATCCGGAAGGTAATGAAATACATGGATGTGCTCTATGGTGTAGAGAATCCCAATTTCAAAGACCTGCGAGGCGACAGAACCTATTTATTGAAAGAACTTCTTCCCTGGTTGCCAAAATTCTTGCTTACCATTGGAAAGATCAACCGTATGAACAAGCCGGTAGAGCCCTACCTCGAAAAGATTGTAAAAAACCCTTCCCTGAGAGACATAATCTCCCAGCATTTCTTTAAGAATACCCCCACATTTTTTGCCTTGAGTTACTTCTCACTCTATCTTGATTATTTTTATCCCAGGGGTGGGGTGGGCAAGTTGGCAGATGCAATGGAAAACAGGATTCGTGAATTTGGGGGCGAAATAAAACACCAGACGATCATTGAAAAGGTATTGGCCCTCAAGCAAACTGTGACGGACCAGAACAATGTTGACTATACCTATGAGAATCTTATCTGGGCCGCTGACCTGAAAACTTTTTACAGGATCACGGATACGGAGGGTTTCTCTGTTAAGATCCGGTCGAAATTCGAAAATGCAAAAAGCCGCCTGCTTGAGAAAAGGGGAGGCGATTCGGTTTTTACGCTTTTTGTGGAAGTGGATGAACCTATGGACAGTTTTTTGAAAATTGCAAATGGACACTTCTTTTATTCTCCTTCAAAACAGGGATTGGGTGAAACCCACTGGAGCGAACTCAACAGGCTTTTAGAGCGATCCGGGGAACTGGATAAGTCCCTGATATTGAGATGGCTCGATAAATTTATTGCCCTGAATACCTACGAGATTTCTATTCCGGCCCTTAAAGATCCTGCTCTGGCTCCAGAAGGCAAGACAGGTTTGATTATCAGCATCCTTGCTGAATATGATCTTTTCAAAATGATTGCTGAAGCGGGCTGGTATAAGGAGTTTATTGCTGAAATGGAAGATCGCATCATCAGGGTACTTGCCGATTCGGTTTATCCCATGCTAAAGGATAAAGTAATGGCCCGTTTTTCATTTTCACCTCTGAGCTATGAGAACCGTGTTGGCAGTTCAGAGGGGGCGATTACCGGGTGGTCATTCCAGGAACCTATCCCGGTGATCAATAAAATTCTCGCTGCAAACCGGGCAGTCGTAACACCCATCCCTTCCATCTGTCAGGCCGGACAATGGACTTACAGTCCTGCCGGGGTGCCCATGTCCATTCTGACGGGCAAACTGGCCGCCCGCAGGATATTAAACAATTGACTAATCCGGACAGACCAAACTACAAAATCAGGGAAAGGAATAGGGCAATGATTACAGAAACAGCAATTCCAATAATGAGCTGTTTTACGATGGTCCTTGCGGAGAAGGTTTTAAATTTTTCAGAAGCCGACAGTTTGTTATACTTGCTGATTAAATCATCCCGGTCCTTTATAGCAGTGTAGCAACCAGGGCTGTCGGCAATATAGTGCTGGGCGAAAGGAAAACAGACAACCTTGCTGACTTCCGGTTCAGCTAATCCCGGGAAAAGTGTGTTTTCGTTAATACGGATATCATCCGGTGGAATATCCAGGGCTTCCTCCACTTCAGCCGGATCAAAGATCACGGCAAAAGGATGGTCATCACCTTTTGCAAGCTTCTTACTGTAACTGATGGATGTATTCCCCATCAGCCAGAGACTTTGATCGAGGCTGCGCATCTTTCCATTTTTTATACTGCCGGTAAATCTCAGCTTTCTGTTTGTCTTGTTTTCCTGAATATCCAGAAAGATTTCTCCCTTTGAACTCGTTGTAAAAACTGCTTTTTTGCAGTTGGGATCGGCAATACCCTTTGAAGGTTCGGCAATTAAAGTATTGCTTAATATATCGATGAAAATAAACGACAATAGTCCGGTTTTTTTGTCTGTTGCAATGAGGTAAGACTCCTGTCTGGTGCCCCAGAAAGAACTTGCACGTGTACTCAGATTACCAATTCCCATGTAGTAATCCGGCTCATCATCGGCAAAAAATTTAGTCTTTGCAAGCTCATAACGATCTGTCAGCATTGATTTTGCGTATTCAATATCCCTGAGCTTAAAAAAAAGAAACAGACTGTATGGTTCAATCACAAAACCGATATAGGGTGTATTTTTTGAAGCCCTGAACAGCATTTTCTTCATGATCGCCGGAGGCAACAATCCTTTGAGTCTCTGAAGGAAGAGCAGATTGCTGACCTCCATAGGATTGATCATACTCTCAACACCCATTATGAATTTTTCCTCATTCTGTATTTCCATATGTCTGACTTCAAATGAAGGTGAAAGGATTCCATCATAAATCTAAGCGAATCCTTTCAATTTTAAAACTACGAATCTGGGGTAAAACAATCATTTTTGCTTTTTAAAGGTTTCAAGATCCAGTAAAAATATTCCCTTGCCATCTCCGGCCCCGTTCATGTAGCCATACTGATGGGCAATGAAATTCCCGGTATTGTTCACCACCGGATTATCAGACCGCAGGATTCCCGGATAACGGGTGGAGAAATCGGCCAGGCGTTCTGCCTCACCACTTCCATCCAGTTTCAGTATATAGATATCCAGTTTATACTTATTTCGTTCCGGCAGGGGTTGATGGCGGTCGCTTTCCATGAGCATATAATTACCATCGGGAAAAATCCCTTCTGCTTCGTTGTAGCTGTCCGGCAGATCTGTGTACCTTGTTACTTTATTATTCGTAAGGTTTATTCCATAGACCTGGGAGTGATGGTACTGATCCATTGCATCGCCCCAGTAATGGGTAAAGATCAGTTCCTGGTCATCCGGAGGCCGGAAGTCCTGAGACTCAAGCCGGACATATTTTCCGGAATCAGCATAGGAAACAACAGTATGTACGTTTATAAGTCCGGGAATTCCATCTTCATATATGATATCTCCCGTTTTGATTTCCCGCTGGCCGGCCAGGGTCCATGCTATATTCATGTTCTGCTTGGATACGGCTGGTCCCTCATCACAATATTGGCCCAGAGAAATGGGCTTCGTTGTCCATCCTTTCTTCAAAACATGAAGTTCCAGTCCTGTATGGCGGTTCTTTTCCGGATCGTTTGGATCAAAGGTATTATTGCTGATGGCCAGCAGGAGGTCGCCATTTGGCAGGCACTGTGCACGGAATATACCTCCATGATAGAAATGAGCAGTAACACACATTATTTCCCTTGTTTTCAAATTGATTTTAAAGACGTCCCCAATGAGTCTGTTCAGAAAAAAGATATTTTCAGATGTCTCATCCCAATCCGGACGCACACCCCATTCGGTAAGAATCGAAAAATAAGGAGGCAGCTCCTTTGACAGGTGATGGATATCCTGTCCTGGCAATAACTGGCCCAGGGAAATTCCGATTGCTAAAAAGAAATACTGTGTTTTTTTCGAAGATAGAATCATCGATTTGAAGTTGTTAATTCTCAAACTCCCTGAATGCCCGTTATTCAACAACGAGTTTTTCCACCAGTTGTGATCCCTCCGAATACAGCTGAAGGATGTAAATTCCGGGAGACAATCCCTTTATACTGATTGAAACCAGATATTCACTGATGTCTATTGTTTCCAGTTTCTGCCCGCTCATTGAAACCACCGATAATTTCGCCGGCAGAAGGCATTGTTCAGGGATCGACAGGGTTATGAAGTCCGTGCCCGGTGAGGGATATACAGATAACCTATTCCCGTGGATTTCCTGGTGCACAGTGGAATAAGCCCCGGCCGATTGTGAAAGTATTATTTTCTCAACGAATCCATCATCAGAATATATGGCAATGGTATCCGACCGGTCAGAAGCGGTCAGGTTATTGTCGAAATGAACCTGAATCGTATCATATTCTGTTCCGGTTGTTTGTGAAAGAGAACACCAGCCGGATTCCAGCTCGAGATAATAGCCGGAAGTTGAAAAAACATAAAAGTTAATATCGGCAGACTGATCGTCCTGTTCTATTAAGCCGGTTGACACAGATAATGCAGCGTACTCGTCCTCAACCAGTCTGGAATTATTTTTTACCGGGAAAGTTGTTGCGTTAATCAGTCGTGACAGGGTTGTGGAATACATTTCAGAATCCCGGATGCTTAAATACACCAGTTTCCCTGCGTAAACCGGTGAAGCTAAATTTGTCATTACTTCAAGAGAATCTGTATCAACATATGAAAATTCGGTAATATCTGCCTTATCGTCATCATTAAGGTAAACATTTATGCCTGTAGTAGTTGTATCGGTAAGAATTACCGGACGGTTAAATTTCAGCAGGATTTCGCCGCCAGACTCTGTTAGCATCGCATTTTCAATAAGCAATTGATTTTCGGGTAATCTGAGTAATGATATGGTGTCTTCAAAAGGAAATATCTGTGCTTTTATTACAGGAATGGTATCGTCTGTAGAATGATAATTCTGTACATTATTTTTTTGAACTACCTGCACCATTTTCCAGGTAGATGGAACTCCTATATCAACTGAAAGCGGAAAGTTAAAATCCGAATTATCCAGGCTGTCACCTGTATAATATGTAATCGTATCTTCCTTTTCTGAAAGTAAGTTGAAATAAAATGCATCCCTTTCCCTGGCATACCTGGTTACATCGGCCACGGTGCCTATCCATAAATTACCTTCATGCACTTGATTGTCCAGCCATTTTGAAGCCTCATACATCCATTCACACGAGGTGGGCTCCCAGGTTCCTGATTCATTTACCTCCAAAAATGGAATTACTTCATGAGTTAAAAGTATTCCCCAGTTTCCCTGACGGATAACACTTGATTCCAGGGTTCTGAAAAAGGAATTTAACAGTTTGAAGTCATCAAAAAAGGAATTTCTTACAGCAGGCCAGTCGTAGAGACTGCTGTTAAGTGCCAGGTAATTTGGTGATGGGCGGTTACTCAAGGAACCGCATGCCCTGGCTGACTCATAATACCTGGCAACAACCTCGCGAACAACCGCATTATTCGTGCAAAAAGGATAAGCATGAGTCATGCAATGATAACCGTTGCCTATTTTTTCCTCAATTACCCTTTTGGACTCCCAAAGTTCATATGCGATGGTGTTTTCTGTAAGGGAATCTCCGGTTGGAAGTGTTGTCAGGTCAGGGTGTGTTACTCCATGGGAGCCCATTTCGTGTCCTTCGTCGGCCATCATACTGAATTCTTCCCATGATCCGGAAAAAGCATTCTCTATCACATGATCACTCAGCAGGGAGGTATTCAGGTAAAAGGTTCCCTTCAGATTATATTTGTTGAGGATAGGTCTTAAATCGGTATAGTGTGATTTGGTGCCATCATCATAAGTTAATGACAGGGCGGCCTGGCTCCCATTGTGCCATTTTTGGACCACCATCTGAGCTTCAGCCTCGTTTACCGGCAGGGTCATGAGCGGAAGGAGGAAGAGAATGCTTTTGAATTTTCGAATCATATCAGGACTGCGTAAGCGGAAGTTTTATGAAAAATGTGGATCCTTTGCCCAATTCACTCTCCACCCATATTTTACCATGATGTATATCAATAAAATCCTTACAGATCAGCATGCCAAGGCCTATTCCTTTTTCGTTCTCAGTTCCGCTTGTTGAGAAATGAACGTTGGGATTAAAGAGTTTTTCTGCATCCTCGTTGGATATGCCAATACCGTTATCCCTGACAAATGCGATCAGGTGGTTATTATCAATTTCACAATTCACCTCGATTTTCCCACCGGAGGGTGTAAATTTAATGGCATTGGTGAGCAAATTCTGAATAACCACATTCATGAGGTCAGGATCGACCTCCAGCAATATAATTTCTGATTTACTATCAAATTCAATCAGGATATTTTTATGCAGGGCCTGAAAATTCAACAACTCAATTTTATTGTTGATCAGAGCCACCAAATCTGTCATTTGGGGATGCAATTTAAGCTTTCCTCTCTGAGACCTGGACCAGTTCAACAGATTGTCAAGCAGGTTATACACATTGTCGGCGGAGTCACTGATAATTCCAATCATTTCTTTGATTTCATGATCAGAATAGCCATCATACTTTAATTTGATCAATTCAATAAACCCTTTCAGGGTGTTAAACGGGCTTCTGAGATCATGAGATATGATTGAAAAGAGTTTGTCCTTGACTGTATTGGTATTATTTAATTCATCACGTTGTGATTTCAGTTCTTCTGTCTGTTCCTGGAGAATCGTGTTCTTTTCATTGATTTCTTTCGTCCGCTCTGTCACCAGCTTATTCAAATTTTTATTCCTGATAATGATTTGCCGGAATCTGATATAGAATACCAGAAGTATAAGCATAACAGCAAATAAAATGGCAATAATTTTAAAACCCAGGGTTTTCCAGAAAGGAGGTGTGATGATAATTTTTACTGATGTTCCTTCCTCATTCCAAACATTGTCATTGTTCGATGCTTTCACCATGAAGGTATATTCGCCGGGATCGAGGTTGGTGTAGGATGCACTATGATTGGTGCCTATGAAATTCCATTCCGGATCAAAGCCTTCCAGCTTATAGGCATATTGATTTTTATCGCTCGAAATATAATTCAGTGCGGTGAAATCAAATGAAAAAACCATTTGTTTGTATGATAGGGTGATTTGTTCCGCTTCACTGATGACGGTCTTTAAAGGAGATTGATCACCAATGCTTACAGGTTTATTAAATATTTGAAAATCAGTAATTACAACTGGAGGTATAAAGGGATTGCTTTGGATCTCTAATGGATGAAAAACATTAAAACCATTGACCCCTCCAAAATAGATTTCTCCATTACTGGATTTGTACGAACTGCACTGGTAAAACTCATCATCCTGCAACCCGTCTGAATGATCATAATTTTTAAAAATGCCGGTTTCAGGATTCAGCATGGAAAGCCCCGCGTTTGTACTCAGCCAGATCATGCCCTGATCATCTTCCTGAATACCTTTGATCACTTCGCTGGGTAAACCATCCTGAATATGATAACCTGTAAAAGTTTTCAGATGCCTGTCGAATTTATTCAGGCCCCCTGAAGTACCAACCCATAAGGTGGAATCTGCAGCCTCCAGGATGGAATAGACAAATCCCTGGCTCAGACTATTTTTGTTATGTTCATCATGTGCATAGAGGGTAAAAGTTTCTGCTTCCGGATCGAAAGCATTCAGGCCAGAAGCCCCGCAAACCCAAAGAATTCCATAGGAATCTTCCAAAATCATCCTGATCTGGTTGTCACTGATCAGGCTGTTAGCGGGGGTGTAATTCATAAAGGAACTGCTTTTCTGGTCAAAGGAACTGAGCCCTCCATAAAATGAGCCGGTCCACAAGACGCCTCTTTGATCTTCAAGAATCGAAAAGATCTGGTTACTGCACAGGTTACTGTTTTCTGCGGTATATGCTCTGAACGTGCGACTTCGCCTGTCAAACAGATTCAGTCCTCCTCCCCATGTCCCGACCCAGAGGTTGCCCCGGCTGTCCTCGAAGATTGATAAAACCGCATCACTGCCCAGATTGCTGTTCTTCATATTATAGTTTACAAAGGTCCCGGTTACCCTGTCAAACAGATCGATTCCTCCCCCGTCGGTACCGATCCAGATGTTGCCGCGTGAATCTTCGCAGAAAGAGGTAACTGAATTATGACTCAGGCTGTTTTCTTTCCCCGGGATATGCTTATAATGGCCAAAATTATCGCTGTATCTGGTGAAAAGGTTAATCCCCCCGGCATATGTCCCAATCCAAATGTTTCCTGTAAGGTCTTCATAAATTGACCAGATTGAATTATTATTCAAACTTCTTTCATCAAAGGGATCTGATCTGAATCGAATGAATTTTCCATTGACCCTGTCATATAAATTCAAGCCTTCATTTTCTGTACCAATCCAGATCCGGCCCTGGCTATCCTCAAAAACAGTGAATATATTATTGCTGCTTATGGACCCCTCGTCATTCACATCATTTACATAGTGTTTTATTTCAGGATCACCTTTCCCGGAATAGTGCATTACATAAAGCCCGCTTCGATAGGTACTGATCCAGATATTGCCTTCGCTATCACCTGTAATGTTCCATATTTCATGGTTGCTTAATTTTTTATTTCTGTAATGGACAGGAATAAAAACTTTGGCATCCCTGTCGAACAGGCTGAAATCTCCATTCGATGTTCCGATCCATAAATTATTCCTGGAATCTTCATATATGGAAAAAACATCTTCACTCAATCTTTCTGAATCATTCTTATCATGTTGATAACGAATGAATTTTCTGTTTTCCCTGTCAAAACGATTGAGATCACCCCCGGTGGAGCCAACCCACATATCACCCCTGCTGTCCTCAAAAACGGCCCGGACTTCATTGCCGCTCAGACTTGATGAATCATTCGGATCATGTTCATATCGAACAAATATGTTTCGTGACCGATCGAACATGTTTAATCCTCTCTCGGTGCCAATCCATAAATTTCCATGGGTATCCTCGATGATACTGAAAATAGAGGTTCCAAGTATACTGGTGGTATCATCCGTTTGATGGTGATAATTTGTGAAGGAGTGACCATCATACTTACCTAATCCGTCCTGTGTGCCAAACCACATAAATCCTCTGCTATCCTGGAAAATGCAGGATACCGTGTTTTGAGACAGGCCGTCCCTTGTTGTAATATGTTTAAACTTAAGATCCGGGTCCTGGGCTGAAATAATCTGTGGATGAGCAATGATACTTATGAGAAGGGCTAAAAAACAATTGACTATTAGTTTTTTCACAATCGGAGAATTAATCAGGCCTGACAAGGTATAACTCTTTTCTGCCAAAATGAATGCTATTTGATCAATTCAATATCCTCAGGATAGTTTAAATCATCGAGAAGAACTTCGTAACTGCCGTTTTGAAGGTTAACCCGGTACAGTTTGTTCCCGTGATTAGAGGTCACAAGGGCAAAATTACCAAGTATGGCTATGCCGGTATTGTTCCCTTCGGGCAATATGCCGACCAGGATTTCCTCTTCCCCTTCCCTGAAAGAAAATATCTTTTGGGATTGAACCATATAGTAGGTTCCATCTGCATAATCAATGTCTCCCAGCCAACCGGAAAGATGTCCGAAGTTCCTGAAAACGGACCGCTGGAAGTTGTCCAGGTCGATTCGTACAAGCTGACTGTTACCGTCTTCGGAGATAATCAGGCTGTTTCCTACGACTACCCCATACACACTTTGTAAATTATCATCGGGTGACTGATCCATCAAGGGCAATGATGTCAACAGTTCTCCGGACGAATTGGTAAAGCTCACCAAATCAAGTCTATTATCAAGAAAGGCCATGTTTTCGCCCGGCAACACACACATTTTATAAGGCGACTCGATCAGGTTATCGATGGCAATCGATCTGGGCAAATTGCCAGAGAGATCATAAACGGTAACTTCATGACCTAAGTGGTGATATACCTTGCCTTCCATAACTTCAACATCCCCGCTTCCATTGCCATTAAACAACATCTGCTCACCCAAATAAGTCACTATCCATATCCCATCTCTGTCGCTGAAAATATAAAAGCCTTCAGCAGGGATGCATTCCGGTGTACTTAAGATTATCTGATTTCCATACACGGTTCCCGCTTCGCTGGTTGCATATGCCCTGATAAAATAGGTTTTACTGCAATTCAGCCCGGTCATCACACTGGCAAATTCTCCTACACCCCCTCCGTCTGTGCTATGTCTGTCGGCAAGTGTTGGGTTTTCTGATGTGCTCCAGCAAACCCCCCTGGCAATGACGGGTTCACTCCCTTCTGAAATAACGTTTCCGCCACATTGGGCAGATGTTTCAGAAGTGGCCATTGCCTGAAAAGTAGCAACCTCCGGAAGCTTCGGCGGCGGTGTTCGAAATGATTTATCCTTCCCGTATGCTGTTCTTTCTGCGGTTATAACATATGCCCGAACAAAGAATTGCATATCCGGAGCCTGATCTGTAATTATACTGGTGAAAGTCCCTTCTTTTTCCCTCGCTCCCAACTTCGTAACCTGGTCCAGAATGGTTGGATTTTCAGATGTCGACCAGCAGAATCCGTGCTGTACGATCTCCTCACTCCCGACATTAATGATATTTCCTGTCAAACTGTAAACTCCATCCGGCAGCTCTTCAACCGACCCGGTTTTGAATACCAGGATTGATTCAGGATCGAACCGCTCACAGGCAGGGGTGAATAATATGGAAACTGCAATTGCTATTCCAATGATATTTTGCTTATTCAGTGTCATGGCAGTCAGGATCTCATTTCTTTTTCAGGAAAATAAAATCACCTCCTTCATCCCCCACATTCTTTATTTCCCCATACTGGGGGATCGCATCGCTGTTGTTGATTACTGCTATGCGGAAACTGCTGAACAATTGTTCTGATGATAAGTAGGTATTCTCATTCTTGTCAAGCCTGTCGATGAGGTACCGGGTGAATGAACTCCTGTCGGGCACCTCCGAAAGTGTTCCGCTTGTCATGGCTTTTCTGCTCGGTAATTCATAGAGTATCTCGTAGGCCCGGTCCTCCTTTTGAAATCCGGATCTGGTATTGAATATGGCTCCGGCAAAGCATGCATCTGTAATCAGAAGCGTATGCCGTGAATGGATGGTTTTCAAATAGTCAACAAGGGTACTGTTCCTGAACCAGTTGCCGGTGGAGTTCAGATAAGCGTCGGAAGGCAGCCAGTAACCCACATTCGCCCTCTCATCCCAGGTACCATGGCCTGCAAAAAAGATCAGGACATTGTCGCTGGGCGTTACTATGTTTGAAAGGCGATCAAGAGCATCCATGATATCGGTTCGCTTTGCATCCTTGAGCATCACGATTTCATTTTCGTAAAATGAATACTTTGAAATCAACAGGTCATGTAGTTTCCTGGCATCGTTCACCGGGTTTTGAAGGTCGGGCAGATCAGGATCACGATAATCGTCGATCCCTATGATCAATCCATAGAATTTCGATGTTGCGGAGATCTTATCAGCCAGCGTTGGAACAGGGGGGATGTATTCTACAGCATAATTGATTTCTGACAGGTTATCCAGTACATCAGATGTAACCAGCCTGATCTGATTCTGACCCGGTACAAGAACCAGCCTGTATGAAAAGATCCCGGCCTCATTGATATTCCTTATATCGGAATTCACAGAGACAAACCTTACTCCGCTTTTATCGGTCACTTCCCCGATCAGGTCGAGCTCCTTTGTACCGGTCCGGAATGTATCATTTGCAGGAAAAAAGGGCGAGATCAGCCGGATGGTTGGGGGTTGCTTATCAGGCAGGTTGTTGATGAAAAATTTAACGGTTTTGCTTTCAACCTCCTGTCCGTGAAGTGGCTGAAGACCTGAGGCTGATATGAAGGCAGCCAGGATCAGAACGGTTATGCAATGCAGGTGTGTTCTCATTTCATGTTCTGAAAAGTGTATCTGAAACAAAGCATCGGCGCATGGGAAAGGGGATCCATGCCGGCCCCCACAGATAATCTACTCAGATCAGATGTCCCAACCCATGTCCAAACCACATCTGCAATCCAGATACCCAGAGCCGCATAGGCCAGTCCGGCAGAAATCTTATCCTGCCGGACCGATTTGTCGAATGCCGCCTCAGCCTCGGTGGGATCATCCAGGTTTTCAATGGAGTCAAATGTCCGGATCGCCTGCCGGTTGAGGATGACTGAACTTACCAGACAGCTATATCCTGCCACACCCCTGATCCAGTGCGGATTTCCGGTTACGCGTGATAAACCGAGACCGGGTAAAGCCAGCGATTGCAACATAATGGCCGTACGGTTAAAGGTGGATGATTTTGATTCCGATGCAGGCTCCTTCACCTCCGGGGAATCCTCAATCTTCTGTGCGATCTCTTCCTCGGATTCAACGATAGCCTGTGCCGGGAGAGGGATCACCCTGGCATTTATCTTCACAAAGATATAGGCATTGATAAATACGCTGTCTGCTTCGAGGTTCCAGATGATCTGCTTGTTCATCCCTCCGTTTTCCACCGTTCCTATGTCTCCATCCAGTGCATTTGCCTTAACCGGATTTCCCTTTTCGTCGCGGACATCAATGGTTATGAAAACCTTTTCCAAAGAATCCATCTGGTCAATATCGTAATAGATGTGAATCAATTGGTCCTTCAGCTCGAGCCGGGGTTCGGAGATCTGAAGCGTTGTCTGGGAATGGCATAACGGACCCGCAAGGAGGAATGAAATGATCAGCAGGGAATGAAAAACTTTACCCATGATTTGATCCGTTTTCAGATGAATGCCCATCTCAAAGTTAACAAGAGTCTTTGTAAGTCCCAAATATTGGGCACCGGTTGGATTTTATCCTGAAATCAGAAGAAGGCATTCGAAAAATAAAATTACTTTTATAAAGGAAAACAGAAAACCGGTGAAAATGGACGATGGCCCGTATCATAGAAAATTAAAGTGTTAACATTTCTGTAGGGGCAACGCGTTTCCTTACAGAATCATCATGTAAGGAGACAACACCATGATTAAAATCTTCAAAACATTCGGCGGCTATATTGAAATCAATGAGCCACAAAATGATTGTTGGATCAATACCACGAATCCGACACAGAGTGAAATCCAGAAACTGAGGGATGAATTTGGTTTACCGGGTGATATCTTAAATGATATCCTGGACCAGGATGAGCGACCCCGTATCGAATTTGAAGACAACTGGACCCTGATCATTATGCGGATCCCTGTTGTGGTTAAAAATAGCGGGGTCCCGTTTCACACCATCCCGCTTGGCATTTTTATCACAAAACACTTCACCCTTACCCTGTGCCTGCAGGACAACGAAGTGTTACCCATTGGCCAGCCATCGCCTTTCAGAGACCAGTACCGACAGATTACCGATTCCATTAATTTCATTCTACGGTTATTCCTTCATTCGGGAAATTTATACCTGCGTTACCTGAAGCAGATCAACCAGATGACTTCCCTGATTGAACAGGACCTTGAAAAATCAATCAAGAACAAGGAGTTGAATAAATTGCTTAAAATGGAGAAATGCCTGGTATACTTTATCACGTCCATTAAAGCGAACGAAATTGTTTTGGCAAAACTTCGCAATTCAAAAAAGATTACCAGCGAAATCAATGAAGATTTACTGGAAGATGCGTTTATTGAAAACAAGCAAGCCCTTGAAATGGCACAAATTTATTCGGACATCCAGAGCGGAATGATGGATGCATTTGCTTCGGTAATTTCCAACAACTTAAACGTGGTCATGAAACAGTTGACCCTTATTTCCATCATTTTAATGATTCCCACCCTGATTGCCAGCATATTCGGAATGAATGTCCCTAATTTCATGGAAAATTCCTTTTGGGCTTTGCCTTCGATCATCGTAGGCTCGCTGATATTCTCCTTTCTGGGGGTAATGCTGTTCAGGAAAAGACAGTGGTTCTAGGGACAAAAAAAGAGGATGCCCTTTTAGGCACCCTCCTTCAAAGTAATTACCGAGTTAAAAAAGAACTTACTTCAGAATCATTTTCACGGAGAAGCTTTGATTTTCTGTGGCAACTTGTCCGATATAGATTCCTTTCGGGAGTCCGCCGGCGTCAAACTCCAGGGTGGTTGTTCCCGGGAAAGCAACACCGTTATAAAGCTCCCTGACAAGTTTTCCACTTAAATCGTATATACTGGCCCTGAGGCTGGTTTGTTCACTAATAGTAACATCGATATAAGCAATATTATTAAACGGATTCGGGTAACAATACAGCGTCTCTGAGCTTTCCTTCAGGCTACTTATTCCGGTTGGGTCGTACCAGTAAGATGCTTTCAGCACGGGTGAACCGGTTTCGGGAAGAAAATTGCGTCCCTCATAGTTGAAGGGATCTGCAAGCATGGCGTCGGCTCCCGATTCAATGATTGAATTATTTCTTGCAGGAGCATTATACCAGGCTTCCAGTGCGCCGGCACCATCGGTAACGTCGGTTTTAAACTTGTCATTCCGGATGCCAGAGAGGATTGAATATTGAACGGTCAGGGTATCAGCCTGGGCAGCGGTCCAGCCTTTTTCAGATTCCAGTCTGAGACCACGTCCGAATCCAAGGAAAAGGGTATTGTATATCTGAAGCCTTGAATTTCTCCTGATCCTGGCCCCGGATCCTTCATTATGGTTGGTGCGAAGGGTAGCGGGTGAATCATTGCTCTCAGAAGGTCCAACCATTGTCATATTTGAAAAGACTGCATTGGTTTTGGGACTATTTGAAGAGCCTGCTGCATCGTTGTCCGATTCAAAACCATTTGCAGTGTCGGTATCCACAATTGAAGAGTCCCGTGCTGCAATACCAAACTGAACCATTCCCACAAAACCGTTGTCTGTATCGAAATCGTCATCTTCGGTCCGGTATGAAATAAGGTGTTTTGCATTCACAGCACCTCCAAACCATTCGTAACCGTCGTCGCCCGAGTTTGAGACCTGGATGTAATCAATTGTCGTGCCGCTGCCAACCGAACAGAAGGTAAGTCCGTTCACTTCGCTTCCGGTTGCCACCTCATAACCGGGGAATTCAATACGGACATATTTCATGGTTCCGGAGTTATCCGTGTTATCCGTTCCGCCATAAACAGAACCGATACCACCCTCTGCAACTCCTTCTCCACCTCCAAGGTTATTAATCCCTTTCCCACAGAGCACGATACCTGCCCAGTCGGAATTACTTCTCAGGCCAGCACCCTGGTTGGAAGTAAATACGATGGGACTTGTACTTGTACCTGCGGCATTGATCATTCCGCCTCTTTCAATCACAAGCACACTTTTAGCAGTACTGCGAACAATGGTACCTGCCTCAATTGTAAGGGTTGCCCCTTCATCCACATAGACCCATCCGTCGAGTTTTATGACCCCGTTCCAGGTCTCGTCAGAAGTGATATGAAGCCCGTTATCGTGGTCAAATACGCCATTTCCTTTGGTGATGGTAGCCTCAGGGTATTCGGCATCTTCAGGAGCCCATTCGGTCCAGCCGGTTGTCCAGTCATTGGATTCATCAAGAGCCCCCACATAAGCCACATGTTCAAAAAAAACATTATCTATGGAAGGACCTGTAACCACTGGCTTGTACCACCATGAGGCATTCAAAACCGGTGAACCTGTCTCAACCTGGAAATTTCTTGCAGTATAGTTGAAAGGGTCGGCTAATTTCAAATCTGTAGCCAGTGGCAATACCCCGTTTGACCTGATGGCATTGTTAAACCAGCTTTCAATGGCCGAAGCCCCATCGGCCACGTCGGTTTTGAAAAGATCATTGCGGATTCCGGCTAACATGACATTCTGAACGGTCAGTGTATCGCCCTGTGCGGCAACCCATCCTTTTTCAGATTCCAGCCTTAAGCCACGACCCCATCCAAGAAAAACAGAATTATAGACTTGTAACCTTGAATTTCTGCGTATTCTCATTCCAGAACCTTCATTATGATTGGTTCTGAGTATTTCGGGAGAAGTATTGGTTTCAGAAGGTCCAACCATGGTCATATTTGAAAAAAGTGCATTGGTTTTAGGATCATTTGAAGAACCTGCGGCATCATTGTCCGATTCAAAACCATTGGCAGTGTCGGTATCCACAATTGAAGAGTCCCGTGCTGCAATACCAAACTGAACCATTCCTGCAAAACCGTTATCGGTGTCGAAATCGTCATCTTCGGTCCGGTAGGAGATAAGGTGTTTTGCATTTACTGCACCTCCAAACCATTCGTAACCATCATCGCCCGAATTTGAAACCTGGATGTAATCAATGGTCGTGCCGCTGCCTACCGAACACAAGGTAAGTCCGTTCACTTCGCTTCCGGTTGCCACTTCATAACCGGGGAACTCAATACGGACATATTTCAGGGTACCGGAGTTATCCGTGTTATCTGTTCCTCCGTAAACAGAACCAATACCACCCTCTGCAACACCTTCTCCGCCTCCCAGGTTATTAATCCCTTTTCCACAAATCACAATACCTGCCCAGTCAGAATTACTTCTCAGGCCAGGTCCCTGGATGGAAGTAAATACGATGGGACTGGTACTTGTACCTGCGGCATTGATCATTCCGCCTCTTTCAATAACCAGTACACTCTTGGCAGTACTGCGAACAATGGTACCGGCCTCAATGGTAAGAGTAGCTCCGTCGTCAACAAATACCCATCCGTCGAGTTGGATGACCCCGCTCCAGGTCTCGTCTGAAGTGATATGAAGCCCGTTATCGTGGTCAAATACCCCATTTCCTTTAGTGAGGGTCGGATCCGGATAATCTGCATTTTCCGGAGCCCATTCGGTCCAGCCGGTTGTCCAGTCATTGGATCCGTCGAATGCGCCAATATAATCTACTTTCTCTAGAAACGAGTCAGTAATTTTCTGAGCCTTCATGGTCATAAAAAGTCCGATAATAAGCGTTAAGAATAAAAATCTTTTCATTGTTTCTTGTGTTTTGTGTTTTGTTTGAGTACTGATTATGGTGCCAAAATTACTGTCACTATTCTGCACCCAGGTTTAGTAAGCGTTATGTTTACTTTAAGAAATGAGCTTACGATTCATGGAATATTAAGACATAATTAGGATATGATTAAGGCTAGAATGTGTATGTAATTCCGAGCATGATTTTCCGGTTTGGGATATAATTCACTTTTGTGAGTTCAACCTGGTCATCACCAACCATATATTCAACAAAATGAACCGGGCTATTCAAAAGATCCTTTATTCCGAGTTTAATAGCGAGTTTCTCACCGATTGACTTTGCTATGGTCAGATCCAAAGAATTCCGGGGTAATTCCCAGGTATTTGGATGAATGGGGGTGCCAACAAAAGCAATGCGTTTACCTATCCTGTTATAATTTAAATTGACCATGAAACCCTTTTCGCTATCATTATAGGATAAGCCCAGGTTTACAATATAGGGTGACTGGCCCTGCATAAACCTGACAGAATCCCTGGCAAATGCCTTATTTGTATTAATTTCACTTTCTATGAATGATGCATTAAAAACCACCACAAGGTTTTTCATAAATCCGACTACCGGCACCCCTTCCATAAAAAGCAGCTGCTTCCGGATATCAAGTTCAATCCCCCTGCTAAAAGCTTCTTCAGTATTAAAAGGTCTGTAATCGAAAGTAGTTCCGGCGGGGATTTGGAATATCTCAATTGGATTGATAAACTTTTTATAAAAAAGGGCAAGGGAAAGCATCTCACCCGCATTCGGATACCATTCATAACGCAGGTCATAATTATAGATTACAGAGGAATTGAGTTCCGGATTTCCATGGACAATGGCGTTTAGCTCGAAATCTTCATAATAACTATTTGTTATTTCCCTGAATTCAGGCCGGTTGATTGTTTTACCAAATGAGAAGCGAATATTATTCTTTGGGTTTATTTTTATATTCAGGTTTACAGAAGGGAAGAATCCTAAGGTGTCCTTAATAATGTCAAGAGAATCATTCAGGGTATTTCCATCCGGATCTATTTCGGGTTTATAGAACCCTGAGATGGTGCGATGAAAATCTTCCATTCTCACTCCTCCATAGAGGTCGACAAAATCCCCAAAGGGAAGTTTCAGGCCAAGGTAACCAGCATATAGTTTTTCAGAAGCTGAATATGTATTTACAATATCCGTTCCATCGGCATATGCAAACCCGGTAATATTTGTTGTGGTAGGGTCATAATAGAAATTGGCATCATCCATTACTCCTTCAATCGGTCCGGTAAGGCCCGAAACAATGGCCTTATCAGTACCCCTGGGGGCAACCACTCCAATTTTGCGGGTAGAAAATTCCCTGTTTTTTGAATCTATAAAGAAACCTCCTTTAATTTGAACAGGAGCTTCTGCCCACGCGTAATATAAATCCTGAACCAGGTCGAATTTATAATTCATACCATGCTCCTTCAGATTCTGAGTCAATCTACCCCCGTAATAGACGCTTGGCTTGCTGTCGAACTGGAAGGAGAATGGGACCTCCTCGGCAGAATGTATGGGTCTTGTATATACATATCTCCTGTTATCAGGGTCATTATTGGCCGTATAAGAATAGCCGACCAGCCAGTTTAACCTTGTCTGGTTATCATTGATATGGTGTTGCCCTTCCAACTGGCCCGAATAAATGAATCGTTGGACAAAGCGTAAATTAGTACTAATCTGATCCTCAGAGTTATAGACGTCAAAACCCATTCTCTGAACCGTTTTATTTTCACTGATATTATTGAGGAGGTTGCGGAATCCTATTCTCTGGTTATCTCCAAATATCAGGAGCCAGTTATGAATGAGTCCGATATTTGTTTTCTGGACATACGTCTCATCGTTATAATCATATGAATAATTAATAATCTGGTTGGTCGCATCGTAATCAAAGTATTCCAGCCGGTCTATATTTTCGTGCGAACTGGAAAATTTATAACTCAAAGCGCTTGTATTCCCCAGTGAAGCTTTCCGTATCACAAATCTCCTCTGCATACTGGCAGACAGACTCTGGTCAGGTAACGGTTGAATTGTATGGGTATTCCATTTTTTATTAAAGCTCCTGGAAATGACCTGGAGGGAATCCATTCGTTCATAATATTTTGACAGATTGGGCCAGGTGTATAATTCATTCATTTTTTCGGAGGTTGGGAGTTCAGAAGGAAACTGACGGGTGCCATCATCAAATCCCAGGAAATCAAACTTACCTCCTTCATATTTCTGGAAATCATTCATAAAAGTGGTATTCTGAACCATTCCAATACCATAGGAAATTTTAAATTCATTCCGGTCTGCTGTCTCTTTTGTAATGATATTGATGGATGCCCCGGCAAAATCGGCAGGTAATTCAGGTGCAGGACTCTTGTATATCATGATATTATCAATCATCCCGCTGGGAATGGCATCAAAGGAAAAGGATCTTTTATTAGCTTCGAAACTCGGAGCATTTGCCCCATTAATCAATACGGAATTATAGCGCTCACTTAAGCCGCGCACTACAATAAACCTTCCATCTGTAATGGTAATTCCGGGGACCCTGCGAACAACCTCTGCTGCATCACTATCCTGTGATCTTTTAATCTGATCGGAAGTGATTCCATTGGCAATCAGGTCGATGGATTTGAGGTTGACGATCATTGAAGATTCAGTATTAGATCTTTTTCTTGCTATGATCGTTACTTCATCAACAGTCAGTGAAGCCACTCCAAGCTGGAAATCCAGCAGACTTGTATTACCGGCAGTTACCTCGGTTTGAAGGATCTGTTTGTCGTAGGAAATATATGAAACCACAATATTGTATGTTCCCGGCGCGACATCTTTCAGTTTAAAATTTCCATCAAAATCCGTAATTGTCCCTGTAAAGGTTCCCTGAATCAAAACATTGGCTCCTACAAGTGATTCGCCCGAGAGTGCATCTGATACTTTCCCTCCAATACCTCCATTTTGTGTAAATGCAGATATTGGCAGGAATGCAATAAACACAATCAAAAAAAATTTTGTCGTCATTTTGTTTTTGAATCTCGAGCAAAAGTAGAGGGCAAATCTTAAGGGAATATGAAATCAATCCTACGGGAATGTTACCGGTAGTTCAATTCGTGTTTGTTGATTTGGATAACTTTTACAGTCGCTTGATATACAGTAAAATACACAGCCAGTTCAAGGGGGGTTGTATTTTGCTTAATGGCAACTTAATTATATTGTAATTACATATTAATCATTTTGTAACATGTGTGCTTTACTTTTGATCCATGTCAGAAAAGAGCCGCATATTAATTGTTGATGATGAACCCGATATAGTCGAGTTCCTTTCATTCAACTTCGAGAGGGAGGGTTATTCGGTTAGAAGTGCCTCTAATGGGATTGAGGCAGTTGAAGTGGCTTTGGAATTCAAACCCTGGCTCATCATCATGGACTTAATGATGCCGGAGATGGACGGAATTGAAGCCTGTCAGATTATCAGACAAAAGGCAGAGTCCTTTGATCCTGTGATTGTTCTCCTGACCGCCCGGGGAGAAGATTATTCCCAGATTGCCGGATTTGATGCAGGTGCAGACGATTACATCGTGAAGCCGATCAGTCCAAAAGTATTGATTGCCAGAATGAGGGCTCTTATGAAAAGGAAGAAAAGTGAAATTGGTTCACTGTATTCCAATGGAAATTCAGACGGTGGTCTGACCATAAACCGGGAGTACTATTCTGTATTCAAAGATAAACAGGAGATTCAATTACCCCGCAAGGAGTTTGAGATCCTCTCTTTCATGGCAGAAAAACCGAACCGGCTCTTTAGCAGAGAGGAGATCTTCAATCACATATGGGGTTCCGATACCATCGTAGGCGAGCGAACCATGGATGTCTATATCAGAAAAATCCGAAGCAAGATTGGTGACAATTACATCCGGACCATTAAAGGAGTCGGATACAAATTTGTGCAGTAAAAGAAAATATATAAAATTAAAAGACCTGTTAAAATGAAGAAATTGTTATTAGTGTTGGTTGTAGCCCTAAGCCTGTCAAATGTTCATGCAAGTGAACCGGAAACAGATTCTCCGCCGGCAGCAAAATCAATTCAGATCGGGGGCAAAGTGACAGACGCTGTAACCGGTGAAGCATTGGTTGGAGTGAGTCTGAAAATCAAGGGTAGTGATATAAAAGCCTATTCTGACCTGGATGGTAACTTTCACCTGGAGGGTGTTACACCGGGAATATACAATATAGACGTCGACTATGTTTCCTACAAGAATATAACACTGATGGAAGTTACCACTTCCTCTTCAAGCCTGAATCTGAAGGTTGAATTGGAATCGGTTTCCCTTCCTTTATAAGGGATTACCTGATCTTGTAGATTAAAAAATGAAATTCAGACTCTGGTACCTTACCGTATTACTCTTAGTAATTGGGGCTGTATCATCTGCTCAGGTAGAAATTGATGCTGAGGGATTATACTACGATGCAAACGGCAACCTCTATTCAGGAGTTTATATTGAGTTCTTTACAAATGGAAATAAGCGGATCGAATTATCACTGAAAGAAGGGCTGATCGATGGTTCAGTGAACCTGTACTTCGAAAATGGCGGGAAAAAAGAGATCCGTTCCTATAAGATTGGTATGATGGATGGTACCTGGATAACCTGGAATGAGGAGGGGACCAGAATAGCACAAGCCTCATACGAAAACAACTTAAAGCATGGCGATTGGTTCATCTGGGACGATGAGGGTACCCTTCGTTTCGAAATGCATTACAACAAAGGTATTAAAACCGGAATATGGCAGATGTATAACGAAAAGGGGGAACTGGTCTCGGAGGAAAACATGGAGGGCTCTTAAGTAAAGTGAAAAAGAAAAGGTTAAGGAATGTAACCATAACTTAACAATCCCTTAATGGTATCGTAATGAAAATGCAATTCTTTTGTCATCGAATTGAAACACATGATGATGAAATTAAGAATCGCATTTTTGGCTTGCGCAATTGTGCTTTTTGGAGGAAAATCTTTTTCACAGGATTTGCAGGAAGAGGAGCCTTTCAAACCTTACGGTAAACCCATTCTCAGGATTTTCACCAATTACCACAGTACCTGGACGGGCCAGGAAGTGAATAAAGTATTTGAGATCCAGCGGGCCTACCTTGGATACCAGCACCAGTTCAGCAAGACGATCTCCGGGAGATTGATCCTCGATGTGGGAGATCCGAGCTTCGGGACGCTGAAGATGACAGCCTACCTGAAGAATGCATTTGTACAATATAAAAAAGACCGGTTAACAGCCGAAATTGGGATGATCGGATTATACCAGTACAATTTACAGGAAGACCTCTGGGGGGGCCGCTATTTTTACAAATCATTTATGGATGAACATAAGTTTGGTCCCAGTGCCGATCTTGGTGCATTTATCAAATATGATCTCCATAAGCTGGTGAGTGTCGATTTTACCATTGCCAATGGAGAGGGCTACAAAACCATCGAATCAGATTCCATATTGAAATACAGTGGAGGGGTAACCGTCATGCCCATCAACGGTCTGGATATCCGCGCGTCCTATGACTATATGGGAAAAGAGTCACCTCAGCAGACCCTGGCCATGTATGTCGGCTACCGTGCCGGAAACCTGCGACTCGGGGCAGAGTATAACTATCAGTTAAATCATAATATGACAGCCGCTGAGGATCTTACGGGGATCTCCTTTTATGGATCCTACCAGATGAAGAAGATCAGGTTCATAGGACGTTATGATCAGCTTTTCTCACCACAGATCGGGACGGAAACAGAACCCTGGAATGATGCAAAAGACGGTCAGCTGTTCATAGCGGGTGTGGAGTTTAACCCGGTAAAGGGCATACTGATCACACCCCATTACGAGGGATGGCTGCCTGCCGATGGTTCGGTAATGTCCAATTCGGCATACCTGAGCCTGGAAATCAGATTTTAAACGAACAATAAATTTAATAAGATGAAAAACTTTGTAGTAATTTTAACAGTAGCCATTCTTTTAGCATCCTGTGGCGGAGGTAGTCCGGAGAGCAAATCCGGCAAAAATGAGTCTGAATCTGTAAGTATTACCGCTTCAGGAGCAACCTTTCCCCTTCCTTTCTATAACCTTGCCATTAAGAATTATTCAACCAGCACGGGTACATTAATAAATTATGGTGGTGTGGGATCGGGTGGTGGCATCAGGAGCCTGAAAGACAGGGTGGTTGATTTTGGAGCCACAGATGCATACCTCGACGCAGCCCAGGAGGGTGAAATGCCGGCGGAAATTGTACATATCCCCACCTGTATTGGAGCTGTGGTGATTGCCTATAACCTCCCCGGTGTTGAGGAGTTGAAGCTCTCCAATGAAAACCTGCAGGATATATTTATGGGCAGAATCACGAGGTGGAGCGATGAGAAAATTAAGGCAACCAACCCGGGACTCACCCTTCCCGATCTGGCTGTCACGGTTGTGCAGCGTTCTGACGGAAGTGGGACTACCTATATTTTCTCCGATTTTATGAGTAAAATAAGTACCGACTGGGAATCCTCCGTTGGCCGGGGTAAGTCACTGCAATGGCCAACAGGTATCGGTGCGAAAGGGAATCCTGGTGTAGCCGGAACCATTAAACAAACAGAAGGAGCCGTTGGATATATCGGCTCAGAATTCGCGTTTGCACAGAAAATCCCTTTTGCCCTGGTTGAAAACAGTGCCGGAAATTATGTACTTCCGAGCCTTGCATCAATCAGTGCATCTGCGGAGGGCGACATCCCTTCTGATACGAAATTGATGCTGACCTGTTCTTCCAATCCTGAGGCATATCCGATCAGTGGATTTACCTGGATCATTCTATATAAAGAGCAGAATTACAACAACAGGTCCGAGGCTCAGGCCCGTGAGACCCTGAAGTTCTTATCCTGGATCATTGAAAGAGATGCACAGGCACTTGCCCAGCAGGTAAATTATGCCCCGCTTCCTTCAAAGACAGTGGCCCAGGCAAAAACAATTCTGGCCTCGGTGAATTATAACGGACAACCCGTTTTGCAATAATAAGTGTTGATGCAATAGGATGTTTAACAGCGAGAGAGTTGTCAAAATAATTCTGCTTCTGGCATCTCTTATTGTCGTTATCATTACAGCAGGAATGGTGCTATCTTTAACGAATGGCTCCATTCCTGTTTTTAAGGAGTTTGGTTTACGGTTTATCATCTCTGCAGAGTGGAATCCCTCACAGGGGCGTGAGGAGTATGGAGCCCTTCCCTTTATTGCCGGTACCATATTGACCTCGGTCATCGCGATCATCCTCTGTTTTCCCCTGGCCTTTTCCACCTCCCTTTTTATCGGAGAATATTACCGGGGAACCCGGATTGCCGGCATTATCGGCACCATGGTTGATATGCTGGCAGGGATTCCTTCCATCGTTTACGGATTATGGGGATTTTACGTTCTCAGGCCACTGATCGTTGACCTGGGACTCAGTTCCCAGGGATTCAGCATTTTTACAGCCGGTGTGGTACTGGCCATCATGATCATACCCTATGCAACCTCTCTTACCACCGAGATCATGAAGATGGTCTCTGAGGATCTCAAGGAAGCTGCCTATTCGCTTGGTGCAACAAGGCGTGAGGTGATCTTTAATGTTATTGTTCCCAATGCGCGATCTGGTATTTTTACCAGCTATGTGCTTGCCTTCGGAAGAGCTCTGGGGGAGACCATGGCGGTAACCATGCTGATCGGGAATGCCAATATCATTCCTAAAAGTATCTTTGAAAGCGGAAATACAATGGCCAGTGTCATCGCGAACCAGTTCGGGGAGGCAGATGGGTTAAAGCTTAGTGCATTGGTTGCCATCGGGCTGCTTCTGTTTGTAATTACCGGGATCATCAATGGAATCGGCAAGCTGATCATTAAAAAGTATAACATCTGATGGGAAGGTCGGTTAAAAAGCAGAAAAGTGAGGATAAGGGGTTAAACAGACGCATCCTGCGAAACCATCTGATGGCCGGTGGCGTAATCCTCCTTTCCTTGGTAACCATCTCCCCGATCATACTGATCATCTATAAACTGATAGCCAAAGGGTACAGGCAGATCAACTTTGATTTTTTCACCAAGAAGGCCCCAGATACCTATGAGGCCATGGTTGCTACCGGAGCAGGTGAAATCATTCCTGGCGGAATACTGAACGGAATCACCGGTACGCTCTTCATGGTACTTATTGCCTCATTAATGGCCATCCCGGTCGGCCTGCTGATCGGAATTTTTCTTTATGACCAGAAGTCGAAGAAATATGCGGGCCTTGTCAGGGATATTGTGGACATTCTTCAGGGCGTTCCCTCCATCGTATTGGGACTGATCGCCTATTTCTGGGTGGTGAAGAATATCACCCATGGTTTCTCGGCCCTTGCAGGTAGCACTGCCCTTGCCATCATGATGCTTCCCCTGATCATCCGGTCGACAGAGGAGACTCTCAAAATGATCCCTGAAACGATCAGGGAGGCAGGATTCGCACTTGGTGTTCCCTATCACAAGATCATTCTGAGGGTATTGATTCCATCGGGGCTCAGCGGGTTGCTAACCGGAATCCTCCTGGCCATATCAAGGGTCATCGGGGAGACGGCTCCTTTGATGCTCACCGCATTGGGCAGCATGGAGGTGAATCTCAATGTTGCCAAACCAACCAGTGCGGTACCCCTGCTGATTTGGGAATTTTACAATGATCCGAACATGGTTGACCTGATCTGGTCCTCCTCCCTGTTCCTGATGTTCATCGTGCTGTTACTGAATTTACTATCGAAGCAGATTATTGCGAAAAGAGCTTGAAAATGAGTGAATTAATCAAACATATTACTGATCCTGTCCTTGAGATAAAGGATCTTTCGGTGGCTTACAATAAAGAGAAAAAGGCTGTTACCGATGTAAGTGCCGGGATTAAAAGGAACAGGGTTACAGCCATTATGGGTCCGTCGGGTTGTGGCAAGAGTACCCTGCTCAGGGCCATCAACCGGATGCATGACCTTTACCCCAACATTAAAATTGATGGCGATATATATTTGAACGGGAAGGACACCTCAGAAATGTCGACCATCATGCTGAGGCGAAAAATCGGCATGGTCTTCCAGCGCCCCAACCCGTTCCCTACCATGAGCATTTACGATAATGTTATTGCCGGATATAAGCTGAACGGTATAAGGTTAAAAAAGAGTGAAAAAAACAACATTGTGGAGAAATCTTTGCGTGATGTAGTATTGTGGGATGAGGTGAAGGACGCCCTGACCAAGAAGGGCACTTTCCTATCGGGCGGACAGCAGCAGCGCCTTTGCATCGCACGCGCACTAGCTTTCCGGCCTGATGTAATCCTTCTCGATGAGCCCACCTCCGCTCTTGATCCGGTTGCAACAAAAAAGGTGGAGGAACTGCTGATACAACTCAAGGAGCACTACACGATCGTGCTGGTCACACATAACATGTCTCAGGCAGCCCGTATTTCAGATTATTCCATGTTCATGTATCTTGGGGAGTTAATTGAATACGGGAAAACAAAAGAGATGTTCATTAATCCGGTGGATAAACGGACTGAAGAGTATCTGACCGGGAAATTCAGTTAACGTAAATTAAACAGTATGACGACAAATAAAGATCTGGCGATCCGGAACATTGAAGAGGAGTTTGAAAAACTTTCAAACCTGATCCTCGAGCAACTACAATTGCTTGATGATCTCTTTGAGACCAGGAAAGCAGGGAAACAGGATGAGCTCTACGAACAGCTATCAAAAAATGAACAGAAGGTGGACAAATACGAGATCAAACTCGATGACAGCATCATCAAAGCCATCGTCCTCTATCAACCCATGGCCAGGGACCTGAGGCGTTTGTTTGCCATCTATCACATGACGATCAACCTGGAAAGGGTGGGTGATCTTGTGAATAAGATCGCCTATACCATGTTGGAGATAAAGAATTCCGATATGCTGGAAGAATCGGCTTCAACACTTCATAATATGCTGAAAGTAACATCAAAAATGGTGAACAGGGCAATCCTCTCGTTTATCAACAGCGACCAGGAGTTTGCATCGTGGACCCTTATGAAAGAGGCCTCATTGGATGAGATGAACCAAAAACTCCTGAAGAGGACGATCAAGGCAGCGGGGCTACCGAAGAAGACAGAGGCTAACCTGAACAGCCTGATCGATGTTCGCTCTATCATCACCTCCTTCGAACGAATTGGCGACCATGCCACAAATATTGCCGAGTCATCCATATATGCCCTTTCCGGATCCAATGTCAGACACCAGGATTTTAAAAATGAATAATTAATAGTATCTTTTAAAGACAACTCCCTTTCATAACAGAGCTAAATGACAGATCAAAAAATATTGATAGTCGACGATGAGGAGGACCTTTGTGAGATCCTTCAGTTTAACCTTGAAGGGGAAGGTTTTCAAACTGAAGTGGCCTTTTCTGCCGAAGATGCCCTGAAGAAAGACCTGGGGTCTTTCAGTCTGGTATTGCTCGATGTGATGATGGGCAGGTTATCGGGATTCAAACTCGCCAAATTGATGCGTGATGAAATGGGACTGACCATGCCCATCATCTTTATTACTGCAAAAACAGCAGAAGATGACCTGCTCACCGGATTTAACATCGGCGGTGATGATTACATTCACAAACCCTTCTCGGTTAAGGAAGTGATTGTCAGGGTAAAAGCCGTATTAAAAAGGGGTGAATCAAAGTATTCGGAGGTGAAATCCATCTTAACCATAGATAATCTTGAGCTGAATCTTAAGAAAAGGAAACTTAGAATTGGGAAAGAAGAGGTGGAGCTTACCAAGAAAGAATTTGAAATACTGACATTATTGCTTCAGAGGGAGGGGTATATTCTGTCGAGAGGGGATATCCTGAAAAGGGTTTGGGAAGAGCATACCATCGTTACCGAACGAACCATCGATGTTCATATGGCGCGTCTCAGGAAAAAGTTGGGAGGCTTCGGCAAGTACATTAAAAACAAGCCAGGATATGGATATACGTTCGAAAGAAACAGTTAAAATTTTGAACCGGTTATGTTACTTAAATTGAGCATCAGACAGAAGATATTTATATCTTTTTCATTCATATTTACCATATTCACCATACTGGTACTAATGTTCCAGTTTGAGCGTGAAAAAAAATTCAAGTCGGGTCAGCTGGAAAATACACTGGACAATATGACAGAGCTGACGCATCATTATATGGAAGCGAATGCAATTTCTGAAACCGGAAATTTCAGGTTGATTGATTCGCTTGTTGGAATAATGCCCGGTCCAGATACCAGGGTCACCGTGATTAGCCCCACCGGGGATGTGTTGTATGACAGTGAAGTTTCTGACTTCGAAAACATGGAAAACCACCTGAAGCGTCCTGAAGTACAGGGTTCTGTTGCTGATCAATTCGGCGCAAACATCCGGGAGTCAGTCACAACCGGAAGAAGTTATTACTATTATGCAAAGTTCTATACAGATTATTTCATAAGGACAGCGGCCCTTTATGATGTTAGAATGAAGGATTTTCTGCACGTTGAAAAGCTCTTCATTTTTTACCTTATTCTACTTTACCTGTTTGTTTCCGTCATTCTTCTGATCATCACCAGGCGATTTTCTGATACCATTACCAAACTGAATGATTTTGCCATACGGATCAGCAGTGGGGCAGAGATCAGGGAGACGATTGAATTTCCAAACGATGAGCTTGGAGCCATCGGGAGCCAGATAACCTCCATTTATAAAGAGCTGAACGACGCCAAGGAGAACCTCGCTGTGGAGAAGAACAAACTTTTCAACCATTTAAGCGCGCTCAATGTAGGGATCGCCTTTTTCTCCTCCCAAAAGAGAAAGGTACTTGCCAACAACCACTTCATCCAGAACCTGAACCTGTTATACGACAAATCGACTGTTTCAGCAGAAAAGATTTTTGAAATCGATCAACTGGAACCAATCCTTAAGTTTATTGATCAGCAATTACTGAAAGCGGGAGTCATTAAAACCGATGAACTGCCCATAATGGATATTGATCTTCAAAAAAACAACAGGTATTTCAATGTGAAGTGTGTCTTTTTTCAGGATAAAAGTTTTGAAATTGTCATATCCGACGTCACCAAGCTTGAGAAGCGAAGGATGATCAAGCAGCAGATGACCTCGAATATATCCCATGAACTGAAAACACCTGTTTCCTCTGTCCTGGGGTACCTGGAGACCCTTCAGCTCAACAACCTCGACCCTGAAAAACAAAAATATTTTATCCATAAAGCTCATGCCCAGGCCAAACGGCTCTCCGAGCTTATCGAAGACATATCCACCCTCAATAAAATCGAGGAGGGCGGCGAGAATTTTGCCTTTGAACCCATAAGGATCAGTAAGATTGTCAAAGAGGTGGAGGAACATTTAAAACAAAGGCTCGAAGAGAAACAGATCCGTGTGAATATCGACCTGCCTAAGAAATTGGAGATCAATGGGAACGAGTCGCTACTCTTTTCGGTCTTCTATAACCTTTTTGATAACGTGATCAAATATGGAGGGGATCATATTGAGATCAACCTGACCAATTACCTGGAGGATGAGAATCACGTCTACTTTTCCTTTGCCAACACCGGGAACAGGATTGAGGAGAAGCACCTTGACCGTATCTTTGAGCGGTTTTACCGGATTGATGACGGGCGGTCGAGAAAATCCGGGGGGACCGGACTGGGTCTTGCCATTGTAAAAAATGCCATCCAGCTTCACCATGGGGAGATCTCTGCAAGGCTATATAGAGAGAGCGGAGTTGAGTTCCTGTTTTCGCTGGCTAAATAGGAAGTTGAAAATTTAATGATGATCTGCAAACCTCCACCAGGCCATGGTGCCAAATAATCCGGCAAGAACAGTAATGAAATAGATCAGGTAACTCAAAAATCCGGGCGATGGAATGGAGACTCCGGCTACTCCGCTGAATAAGGCGGGAAGGGCCCATGGAAACCAGAAAGAGAGGCCGGGTAGTCCCACAAACAGAAGCTGGGTAAGGATCAGGATCAGGATCACAAAACTGATCGGCAGCATGTAACCGCGCCCTGCACTTGCCAAAAAAGCCACGGGTGTAATCAGCATAGAATTGAGCAGGGTGCAGACCAGATACAGTTTCAGGAAGGGTAAGAAATCCGAGGGTGTCCAATCCGGTATTCCTGTTGCGAACCCGGTCAGCATAGCCGCAACCAGGACTGTGAAAGAGAGTATGATGCTCCACCCCAGTAAGACGATCAGCTTGGATAGGACAATGGTCGAACGGTGAACGGGCAGGGCAAGGATATCTTTTACAGCCCTGTCGGAAAATTCCCTCCCGAAACCCCAGCTGGTAATAAATCCGGATCCAATGACCCCGATGGTAAGGATAAGCTGGATCAGCAAGTCGTAAATAGCCTTCCAGTCGGATCCTCCCAGGAGGGAGGTTTTCATTCTGATTGCAGATGACCGGGATGCAATTTCCGGATGAATGGAGAGGAAAATTAACAACCCCATCATTATCCCGATGAAAATAAAGAAGCCAATGGAAATTGGAAAAATCTTGGTCCGTCGGACTTTCAGCACTTCCACCCACAGTGCTGCCTTTAAACTATTCATGATTGCCTGTTATTGGTTTGAATAATCCGGAAGAAATAGTGTTCAAGGTCCTCCTCGTCCACGACTATTTTCATGGGAGGCAGTTCCCGGGATGCGAGCAAGGCGGAGATCTTTTCGGGCTGGCCGATGGCTGAGGCATCCTGTAATTCCAGTGATCCATCGGGCAGGTATGCAGTAACGTAACCATACCGGTGCAATAGTTCAGAAGCTTTTGTATTATCAGCTGTATTCACATGAAGAGCCCTGTACCTGGAGTTCCTCAGCTGATCCACTTCCGATTCGCGAATCATTTTTCCCTCGTGAATGATCCCTATGCGGGTGGCTAACCTGGAGATTTCTCCCAGGATATGGCTGGAAATAAAAATGGTAACACCATGATTTCCGGCAAGGTCAATGAGTAGTTCCCTGATCTGGACTATTCCCGCCGGGTCAAGGCCATTGGACGGTTCATCCAGAATAAGCAAATCGGGATGATGGATCATAGCCTTGGCAATACCCAATCGCTGCGCATTCCCGAGAGAAAGGTGTTTAGCCTTGATATTCCTGTAAGGAGCAAGATGAAGGTTATCAATGATTTCAGTGATCCGGCCTGAATCATTGATATCCCTGAGCCGCCGGAAGATCTCCAGATTTTCAATTACAGTAAGTTCAGGATAGGAGTAAGGCAACTCTACCAAATGGCCCACTTTGTTCCATAGCTCCAGATTGTCCGGGTCAACTTTTTTACCGAACAGGTAGGCTTTTCCCCGGGTTGGCCTGATCATTCCAAGCAACATCCGGATGGTGGTAGTCTTTCCCGCACCGTTTAGTCCAAGGAATCCGTAGATTTCTCCCTGTCTTATCTGCAGTTGAACGGCCTCAACAGCGTGTACCTCGCCATAATGCTTGGTCAGGTCCTCGGTTTGGATCACAGGGGTATTCATGGCTTAAATCCTAAAGTGAAATGATCATATCTTCATTTACAGGATCTGTCAGAATTCGTTCCAGTGCCACCAGACGGGCATTGGTGTGATAGGTGATCTCATTGTTGTTCCAATCCTCGATCAGTTTTGGATCAACGGTTTTACTGCTTAGCAGCAATATCTGACCGTCCACTTCAATTTTTGCAGTGATTGTGAATAGTCCGTTTCCTGAGGGAAATTTATCGATCCAGTGAAGATGCACGCTTTTTGAAAGGAGGCTTTCAGGAATAGCTTCCTGTAGTTCGAGGTTCGTAATTCCTGATTGTTGTGATGAGATATTGCCCATTGTTCAAAATTTGATTTTAGGAACATTGATGTAAGTTAAATATCTTTTTTGTTAATAAGGCCCCGGATGGACATTGATAACCCCAAATTTCGTAAATTTGAATGGTCATCCCGGCTTATCTTATAACTCAGGAAACTATGAACCGGACATTGAGGTTGATATTGCTGCTGCTGATTGTTGCTCCGCTTACCGGAGTATCTGGTCAGGCAAATTTCATGGAGGGGCGCATCATCACCCTGCAAAATGATACACTGTTTGGATTGATCAAGGATGGGTTTACTCCCAGGGACTCCAGGGTTTGTATCTTCAAGGAGAACAAAAATGCCAAACCTGTGAAGTACTATCCCAACGATCTTCAATCATACCAGATCCAGGGAGGGAAGTATTATGTAGCAAAAAATGTTACCGTCAAAGGAGAAAGTAAGAGGATTTTTACCCTGGTACTCCTGGAGGGTGATCTCAACCTCTACCATCAGAGAGATGACAAGGAGATTTCCTACTTTATCGAAAAAGATCCCGGGGAGCTTATTGCTCTTGTGAACAGGGACAGGGAATTCGAACTGAAATCGAATTGGGAATACTATGGTTACACCAGTTATTCCGATTGGAAAATTCCTGAATACCGGGATACCCTGTACGATCTTTTCAGCGACAGCAGGGCGGTGCAAAGCCAGGTATACAGTGTGAAGTACACTCCAAGATCCTTTTTGAATATTACGAAAGCGTATGTCAGGGAGACATGCCAGGGGAGTAATTGCATATCCTATGAAAACCAATTGAGAAGTACCCGGGAAAGGTTCGGCTTCTTTTCGGGGGTATTTCTGTCGAAGATCTATTTTGATGATTCCGGGGCAGAATCCTACGTGAAGACCACCGTTCCCATTGGCGTTTTTTACTCCATCCCCCTCTCATTTTTACACGACCGGCTCTCCTTTCAGAATGAGGTGATCTACAGGTGGATGGAATACGATGAACTCTATAACATCCCCAATGAAACCATCTATTCGAAGCTGAAATGGGATGTGGTTGGGGTTCCCCTGTCAATCCAGTACAGGTACTCTGTTAAGAAGGTCTCCCCCGTCATTGGTTTTGGTAAAGAGTTTGGGTTCGTAGTGAATTCGGATATCGTGGCCATTACTGAGGGTAAATTTCCGGAAGATGAACCCATCATTACCAGCAACGAATTCATCTATAAGAATCAGAAGGGGGGCTGGTTCCTGGATCTCGGATGCGATTTTGAGCTAAACTCCAACATTTCACTCTTCTCAAATATCAGGATTCAACACTATCGGAATAAAGTCATTGCGGATCAGTATGAAAATAACTTCACTTACAAAGTTGCCGAGGGAACTGCTTTGGATACCTATTCTGCAGCCCTGCATGTTGGGGTGAGGTTCTGATGTGAATCCTATTGAGCGTTCAGTGAACGCAGGAAGGCGGGATATAACTCATCCCTCATGTAGGTGAAGTTGGGTTCAATTTTCAGCAGCTTGTCATAGGTGATTTTAGCCATCCTGAAGTTTTCAATCTTTTCATAGCTCTGTCCCAGAACCATCAATACGTTCAGATACACCCAGTTGTTTTTGATAGTTTCGGGCTCATTCTCCATAAACCGGATTGCTTTGCTGTAAGCTTCGATGGCTAACTCCTTGGATCCTCCAAACGCTTTGGGCATATAGAAAAGAGCATTCCCTTTCTCAATCCATCCCTGTGGTCGGGTTGGGCCGGTTTCAATGGCACGATCGATATGATTCATACTTTCAGGTCCCAGGAAAGGGGCGCTGAGTGGATTCATTCCAATTTTATAACCGTAGAAAGCCCCTTTGAATGCATACCAATCTGCTTCCTCAGGATATTTTGCCATAAGTTCATCGATGAGATCATCGGCCATATCAATATATTCATTGGCTTTCTTTTTGGGAGCCTCTTCCACAGCCCAGCCGGTGTAGCCGTAGTAAAAATTGATCAGTTCCCCCAGCTGCACATCCGACAAAGTGGCTTTCCTGCTGCTCAGTTCCGTAATAACCCGGTCCCAGTCTTCCATCTGATCGGAAATAAATGCCTGGTACACCCTCTCTTTCGGACTCTGCTGGGCTTCTGAGATCCCATAACCCGAGAGAGCGAGCCATCCGAAAACTATATATTTAGTACATTTCTTCCTTTCCATATCAGCTTGCGGTTCATCCGGTTGTAGATGGCATTTACAATGATAGCAAGGAAAATGATTTGTTGTGGAATAAAATAGATTAAGTTTTGAAATAGAGGTTGCCGGCTTGCAACAGAAATATTGATTCGCATGAAAAGGATCGATATCACATATACAATCCAGCCAACCGGAGGCAGGTAAAGGAAGATCCACACAGGAGCGGTTGTAATGAGCAGGGCATAGAGAATCGTTGCTGCAATACTGTTTCCAAAGAAGAGAAATATATTCTTCGAAAATCCTTCAATAGCCTCCCCCAGGTTGAGGTACATCCTGCAGGAGATGTTATCCTTTCCCAGGAATGTTTCCACCGGTTCCTCTTTTTTCTTCAAAAAGCGGATGATGGCCACATCCTCCACCTTTTCTCCCCTGAACCGCAGGTGAAACTGAAATTTTTTATAGATTTCTGCAGGAAACAACATAAACTGACCATTGGCTGCAGCCAGGGAGGGTCTCCTGCTTTTCCGTATCAGCGGCATGGGAAGCAAAGAAAGCAGGATCCAGTTCATCAGTGGAACGGAAATCTTCTCCCCGAAAGTTTGCATCAACTGAACCGGGAAGATAGAGAGCAGGGCCAGGTTCTTTTTCTCCATCCAGAACAGGGCCTGTTCCAACAGGGCCCCTTTCACCCTTACATCGGCATCCAGGAAAAGGAGGTACGCTCCGCGGGCGCTGAGGGCAAGTTGATGACAGGCATGATTTTTTCCGGTATATCCGGCAGGCAATGGTTTACCTGTGAGTAAACTGAGACGGGAATCGGTTCTCTGAAATGCCTGAATAATCTGCTTTGTACCATCGGTCGATTCATCATCAAACACAATGATTTCAAGATTTCCGTAAGACAGTCCGGCCAGGTCTGAAAGGATATTCCCGATATTCCTCTCCTCATTGCGTGCAGGGATCAAAACGGAAACCAGGGGTTTCTGATCGATGGATTGCCCTGGCAGATGGTGCATGGAAATCACATTCACAAGGGATACCAGGAAATTGAGCCCTGCAACGGCCAGGATGAACCATGCAACACAGATCACGTTTCCTTCTGTTTTTCGATGCAGCTGGCAAAAAAGCCATTGTAGGCTGCTTCAATGCGCTCTTTGTCGGGGTGATCTCCGAGGTTTGGCTGTATATAATAGATAAAGAGGCTTGGCCTGGATTGTGAAAAATACTCAATCATATTGGCAATGAAAAGGATACGGGCATTGCCGGAACTCCTTTTCAGGATCGCCTCAACCCCCTTCTCAAAATGGAACGGGAAGCGGTATTTAGTTTCTATGAGTCCCTGTGGAAAAATCAGAACCATATTGTTATTATCCTTCAGCAGCGATGCAGCATGATTGATACTTTCAATCATCTCCCTTGGATTTTTATTGATTGAGAATCCGCCGCTTTTATTGAGAAACATGCGTTTTTGCAATTGCTCCTCCAGCATCATGTAATAAAACCGTTTGTGGATTCTTTTCAAATTCAGATATTGGACCAGGAAGCCGTCCCAGAAGCTGAAATGGTTTGCAATCACCAGGAGTGGAACATCTTCCTCCTCTATTTCTCCCTCGATATGGATCGATTTGAAATGTCTGTTGATCCGCATCTGAAGGTACCAGCTGATGAGAAGCACATATCTTTTAATATACCGGGCCCTGATCATTTAAAGATTCCATAAAGTGGAGATTGCAATTACGCAAAAAAAGAGAAACTGGATGAAGAACAGGTATCGTGCGGGTTTATTAACAATTTTTGGATCGAGCCACTGTGTGATGAGGTGCAAAGCCATTGCAACCACAAACCACATCACGAAATTGCGGATACCGGGATAGGGTGTGGTCCACGACCACATATTCATGACCGGGGCCACATATTCCATGATTACATCGTAGGCAACCATTAAAAGTGAACCTGCGAATACCCTGGATATTTTACGGGTGAAATGATGATTTACAATTGCTGCAGAACAGTAGACTAGGATCAGCCAGTTTAGCCCGATCAGAAAGGGGGTATGCAGGATCATGGGTCCCAATGCCGGGCCATACGTATAACTGCCAAAAAGCACTCCAGTATTGACTCCAATGATCTCAATCACCAGGGAGATGACAAAAACAAGCACAAAGGCGATACCCGTTTTCAATGAAAACTCTCTCTGAAAAACCAGCACCGCGGCGAAGGAGAGAATCAGCGAAAAGGGTGTTAATTTAACGAAAAGGGCCCTTGTTTCACCCACCAGGAAAAGCAGGATTCCCACAGTAAAATAGAGGATCAGAATTCCGATGAGCAATTGAGAATGCTGACGAAGGTTTTCCAGGTTCATCTCTGAATAATTAAGAAATCGCTACGGGCTTAATTTCATGATCTGCAATAGCCGCACTGGCAAGACAAAGGGGTATTCCTCCGCCCGGATGCACGCTGCCACCCACAAAGTAAAGGTTTTTCAGGGTTCTATGTTTGAATGAGTGACGGAGAAATGCTGAATACCTGGAGTTTGAATGATTGCTGTAAAGGGCCCCTTTCCAGCTCATGGTCCTTTTCTCAATGGTCTGTGGTGATTCGACCTGTTCAAATTCAATACACTCCTCAATGGGGATTTTCAACAAACGCGTTATTTTATGGATAATATTCCGGCGGGCTTCTGTTACGATCCGGTCCCAATCCTGACCGGTATCGGGTGGAACATTAATCATTACAAACCAATTTTCACATTGATCAGGGGCATCGGATGGAACAAGCTTTGAACTGATGTAGATGTATACCGTGGGATCGGATGAGACGGTTCTTTGTTCAAAAATATGTTCAAACTCGGCCCTGTAGTTTTCAGAAAAAAGTATGTTATGCAAACCAAGCGTGGGGAATTCCCCTCTGATGCCCCAGAAGAAGATCAGCGCAGAGGAAGAAAGGCTCTTTTCATCAATCTTCACAGATACCCGATCGGGCAATAAATTTTGATAGAGATAGTTGACATCCACATCGGAAACGATCAGATCATAGGGAACCACTTCATCCTGAACCATCACTCCGGTGGCTTTGTTGCCTTTAGCCACGATTCTCCGTATCTTTTTCGAAAACTCAAAACCGACACCGCAATCCCTGGCCAGCAACTCAAGACCGGTGGCCAGGGTACGCATCCCGCCCGAAGGGAAAAATGCCCCCAGGTTATGTTCCAGGTGAGAGATCACATTCAGGGTTGCCGGTGCAAGGAAAGGATTTGAACCGTTATAGGTGGCGTATCTGTCAAAAAGCTGGATCACCCTCCGGTCATTAAATCTCTTTGTCATTCGAAGATGCATGGTGGTAAATGCATCTACTTTATGAAAAAGCAGGATTCCTTTCAGGATGCGTCCACGGAAATAGTTCCGGATCCTGTGAAGGGAGTTGAAAAGAAATATATCGGCCGTCAGGTTATACTGTTCCCGGCTTTTTTTTAAATGGGTTAATACCTTTCCGGCTGGTTCGCCGGTCTGCTTTTCAACTTCGGCAGCGAAGGGAACAGGGTCACTGAATGCCCTGATTTTTGTGCCGTCCTCATAAAAGTAATTACAGATGACCTCCAGCCTGGAGTATTGGAAGTAGTCCGCCCTCTTTTTCCCTGCAAGTTCAAATAATTGGTCGGAAAGTTCCGGAAGGGTTAAAAGGGATGGCCCGGTATCGAAACGGTATCCGCCCACCCTTATTTCTGCAACTTTACCCCCCGACTGGTTGTTTTTTTCGTAAACAGTTACTTTGTATCCCTTCACGGCAAGGCGTGTGGCAATAGCCAATCCCCCTAATCCCGAGCCAATGACAGCAGCATTCATCCCGATACCTGTTTTTTGCCCGGGGTGCGACCTCTGAAAGTCTCCATCAGGAAGTAGGCGAGAAGGATCAAAGTCATGCCATAGAAAATATCTTCAACCGGAATGGTCCCCAAACGGATGCCCAGGATTTCATGATCGTTATACCAGACCACCGGCTCCTGGATAAAACTGCCGGTGAGGATCCCGTTGACAAGTCCGAAAGGGACCAGGATGACCAGGTAACTCAGAAAGAACCTGCGCAGGATCTCTGGTTTCAGTAACAAAACCAACCCGATTAGCGTGGCTGAAGCAATGAAATTCACAGCAGTGTAAGCCCTTCTGATGTGGATAACTGCTACAATAAGCAAAATCGCCATCAGAATAAGTGAGAGAATCCTGGCCTGAGAGGTAGTGAGCCGGAAATTCGGGAAATAGGATTCAATAACATAGATGGTGAAAATACTTGCATAGGGTACTGTGATAAAAAACAGGATCTCCTCAACAGGCAGGCCCAGCAGGATGATGTTGGAATGATATCTTTCATTAAAACCCCACACACCGCGGCCCGTAAAGATTGCATCCCACACGATAAAAAAACCCATGGTGATGAGCAGGGAAGGGATGAGATACTTCCAGGAAGTGAAGAAATGGACCCTTTTGTCGAAGCTTAATGCCAGGGGTATAGCAAGGGTAAACAGATCGATAAGCAGGTATAAGGACATCTAAGAATTTATTAAATCAATCGTATCGTTTCAGAAACCCTGCCTTATATCTCAGGTATGACTTAAATAACAACCATATTTTCAAATTGTTATTCACCCTGATCCTGGAGTGCATGATCATCTCGGGTTTTTTTCGCCGGATGGTCTTCAATAGTTTCTTATAGTAAACATAGGCAACATATACCGCCAGTCTTGAAGAGTCAGGTAATTTCCTTATCCCCTGGAATGCTTCATCGAAATCGGCAATGATCTCATTGATGATCGAATTTTTGGTCTCCCTGTTAAGGTGTTGAAAATCAACTCCGGGAAAATAACTACGTTCCAGGATTTCCATGTCATTCCTTAAATCCCGCAGGAAGTTCACCTTCTGAAAGGCCGAGCCCAGATTCATGGCTGTTCCTTTGAGTGTATCGAACAGCTTCTGATCACCCTCCACAAACACCCTCAGGCACATCAGTCCCACCACATCGGCCGAACCGTAAATGTACTCCCTGTACTCCTCATCGGTTTTATACTCCTTCTTTTCCAGGTCAAGACGCATGCTTTTCATAAAAGCATCGATCAGCTCCCGCTCAATTTTATACTTTCGAACGGTTTGCTGGAACGCGTTCAGGTAGGGATTGGTACTGATGCCTGTTTCCAGGGCCTCATTCAATTCCCGTTCAAAACTGTCAAGCAGTTTTTGCTGAGGGTAGTCATGAAAGGTATCCACGATTTCATCAGCCACCCTTACAAAACTGTATATGGCATAGATGGCCTTCCTTTGCTCCGGGGGAAGCATTCGTGCCGAAAGAGAAAACGAGGTGCTGTAAGCCCTGGTAAGTACCTTACTGGAATCAAACGAAATATGATCAAAAATCTCTTTCATGGTGACGGGCTTAGATCCTTACGAATCATTTTAGAAACGACATTACCGGAGATCAGACTGGGAGGGACACCCGGTCCCGGTACAGTCAACTGGCCGGTAAAATATAGTCCCTCCACTTTTTTACTTTTCATTTTGGGTCTTAAGAAAGCGGTTTGCCTGAGGATATTTGCAAGTCCGTATGCATTGCCTTTATAAGAGTTATAGTCGTCGGTAAAATCGGTGACACTGTATGATTTTTTTACAATAATGTGTTCACGGATTTTTTGGCCGGTTAGCTTTTCGAAGCGATCCATAATGATATTGTAGTATTTTTCCCTGATATCTTCCCGATCCTCCAGTCCGGGGGCAAGGGGAACCAGAAAAATCAGTGCTTCTTTTCCTTCAGGGGCAACTGACGGATCGGTGATGCTTGGTATACTACCATAAAAAAGCGGCTCTTCGGGCCATTCGGGCTGGTCATAAATGGAGATTGCGTGTTTATCAAAAGAGGTATCAAAGAACAGGGTATGATGACTCACATTTTTAATTTTCCGGTCCACCCCGAGGTAAAACATCAGTGCAGAGGGGGCGAAGGTTTTTTTGTCCCAGTATCTTTCTGAGTAACCCCGGTCCGAAGGCTTAAGAAGCATCTCGGCATGGTGGTAGTCTGCCCCGCATACTACCAGGTCCGATTCGATGAGTTTGCCACCCACCATGATTCCGGCAACCTGTTTTCCGACCACTTTAATTTCTTCAACCGGTGCCCGGGTATGCAGTGTAACGCCCAGCTCCACGGCCAGTTTTTCAATTCCTTCAATTACGGAGTACATACCACCGGAAGGATGCCATGTCCCCAGTCCAAAATCGGCATAGTTCATGAAACTGTAGAATGCAGGGATATCGGAGGGTTTGGCCCCCAGGAAGAGAACGGGAAATTCGATGATCTGCCTTAACCGGGGGTCCTTAAAACGGGTGGCGGCCAGTTGACTTATGCTTTTAAGGAATAGTCCCAGTTTTGGAACGGTTTTGCGGGAGACAAGTTCAAAGGGGGATTTCCCCGGCTTGTATACGACGTCATGAATGGCCACATCATAATTGTATGCCGCCTCTCTGAGAAGCTTTTCAAGTTGCATGCCCGCCCCTTTTTCCCTTGCCTCAAACACTTTGATAATCTCCTCCGTTGCACCGGGAATCGAGATGGAGTCCTCCCTTGAAAAAAAGACTTTGTAGGCGGGATCGAGCTTTTCCAGGTGATAATAATCGGAGGGTTTTTTATCGAAATCAGCGAAAAATTTCTCAAATACATCTGGCATCCAGTACCAGGTTGGTCCCATGTCAAATGTAAAACCGGCCTCTTTATATTGCCTGGCGCGCCCCCCGTTGGTAGTATTCTTTTCGTAAACCTCTACCCGGTAACCCGCTTTGGCCAGGTAGCATGCAGCCGAGAGAGAAGAAATTCCACCGCCAATGACCGATACGCTTTTCATACAATTAACTAACGCCATAACCCGGAAAATGTTTAACAAACAGGAAAGAGTATTAAACATTACACGGTTGAGTATAAAGAAGAATAAGGAATGTTTACCTTGTGCAGGAATGTCTGGAATCATACATACTGCTTTTTTTAAGACCGGTTACGGAGAACTTATGATTGGTTCTTATGATCAGCAGTTGTGTTTGTGCGACTGGCGGTACCGGAAAATGAGGACATCCATCGACCGTAGGATACAAACCGGATTACAGGCGCAGTATGTGGAGGAGGATTCGGAAGTTACAGATGAGACCCGCAGACAGCTTTCCGGGTATTTTGCCGGTGAATTGACCCGGTTCGATCTTCCCCTTCTTATGATTGGTACCGGTTTTCAGAAACAGGTATGGAACCAGTTACTCCGGATTCCTTTTGGAAAAACGGAAAGCTATGCCGGGTTGTCGGAGAAACTTGGGGATATAAAGGCGATCCGGGCGGTCGCATCAGCCAACGGGGCGAATGCCCTCTCGATTGTCGTTCCCTGCCACAGGATCATCGGAACCGATGGCAGATTAACCGGCTATGCAGGAGGGCTGGAGACCAAGCGAAGATTGCTCCGGCTGGAAAACGCACTGGGACAGGGTGAACTGTTTTAATCAGGATGGACAGATGGACAGGATCGTTTCCCTCTCCTGTAAGGTCAGGGCATAACTGTTTTTCTCATAGCCCCTGTTGGCGGAGATGAATTGAAGGGTTGCCGTTTCAAAGAAGTCGGACCACGGGATGTCCAGGTCGGAGTAGATCTGTTTCAAAACCATTACCGGATCTTGTTCCAGCTCTTCGAACCGGACCTCCGTGAACGGGATTTGCAGTTTCCGGGTGGTTTGAGACACATGGTCGAGGTAATCGCGCAGCACAAAAGCTGCCTCAGCGACAGAAGGACTTTTCCAGCCGTGTTTCATTTTGTTTTCCCGGGCAAGAATGTTCCACATCCGGATGGTGGAGGGAACCACAATCAGGGGATCGCGGGTAATATGTATGAATTTTGATCCGGGGAACATTTCGGCGAGCAGTTCCATGCGCATGGTATTGTACGGGTTCTTCGAGACAATCTGTCTGCCGCTCTGAAGGGTGATCTTCTTATAGAACGTAACCATATTCTTTTTCCAAACCTCCAATTTTTTCCCGGATGCAATATACCTGTAACCACTCAGAAAATAGTGCTTTCCTGAAGGAAAGATCAGTTGTTCCAGCGGACTCTCCGAACCCATCCGGACCAGGGCGAACTCATCCTCCTGGGGTTGCAGGGGAGATATGGGGACGTTGTCCATGGGGCGGGTTTTCGGGAGGGCCCTCCTGAGAATGGGCAGGTAATACCGGGTGCTGAATAGAAAGTGATCGGGGATGGTGGTCTGAACCATGTTGGGAGCAGTGAACTGCGGATCGAGGCTGATCAACTGGTGAAGCAGCGTGCTTCCGGTGCGCCAGTGTCCGACAATGAAAAGGGGTGGTTTAGTAATGATTGTCTCCCGGATCGATTTCCCGAAATTCTTCTTTTCGGCCAGGGTCAGGGCTGAGGAGATCAGGGAATTCATCATAAGCACCATGAACCTGGCCAGGTATACAGGACAGAGTGATATCCCGTTTCGCAAGATCAGCCTCATCAGGACAGAGAACCTGGCTCCCAGTATGATGGTGAAGATTTTCATGGGAGTTCAGGGAAAATGGCTCAGGAGTGTTCCTGCTCCTGGTATTGGGATTGTATAAATTCCGCTATAGTATCCACTGTGTTCACGATAAGCCTGGCGTGGTTCTGATCACGGATATTCACGTTAAATCTTTTTTGAATGGCAACCACGACCTCCAGGACATCAATAGAGTCGATGGTAATCGTGTTTTCACCGCTCAGCAACGAAATGTCGTTACTGATCTCTTCCGGCTGAACATCTTCAATATTCAGCGTTTCCAGAATCAGCTTCCGGGTCTCAAATTTGATATCATTTAATGTCTGTTCCGACATAACCTCTTTGTTGCTCTATGAAGCGATGGTTGCCCGAAGATCAGAAAAAAAACTGTATTCCTGATCAGCATTTTTACGAATCAGCTCTCCCAGCTCATTAAGCTTCTCTTTTCCCAGCTCTCTTTGCTTGGCGATCCTGGAGGCAAACAATGAGATATTTCTCCAGTCATCGCCGATCTGCATCATGCGTTTCGCGTACTCATTAAGGACAGGTTCCCCCAGGATGGTTGCAGCTTCCCTGAGAAAAGAGGCATAAATATATCTGAATCCAGCTCCACCGGTACCCTGATCCTCCAGCATGGTGGTGACCATGAATATATTATGGGCAAGTTGTTCCTCATTCCTGGCGTATCTGGGCCAGTCGGAAATCTTATCCCCAAAGCGTCTGATCCCCTTCACTCCGAGGAAAGGCATGGGAATTTTCAACATGTTGAAGATTGTCTTTTTGATGCCCTGCCTGATCCCATTTTCCAGGGGAATCACAGCGGGTATCTCCACCGGGTAGAACATCAGGCCCCTGGGAGCCATACTTCCCTTTGCAAAGCGGCCCTTCCGAAGTGAGTCGCGGTGCAACCTGGCAATGGATGGGTGATAGGCATCACTTACGATATAGTGATCACCCTCCTTGCCGATCACCACGATGTAGTGAACATTGATATGTACCCGGTGCCAGGGAGGAAAAAAATCCATGAAGAAAAAATCGACCTGCAAACCCACAGGTATGTTCTGTTCGAGAAGCGCATCCAGCTCCTTTTCTGCTTTTTCCGGATCGGTAAATTTTTTTTTCGCAAAGGTTACCCCGGTATTTTTTGAGAAGTTCGCAAGAATCTGCCCTGGCCGGATACGGGAAAATATGGTTGGGAATTCTCTCATGGGAGTTTTCATATAACCAAAGAAGATCCCGCTGGATAAGCCGAAAACAAGCGGTTCGGAGATCGCCAGTCCCTTATGATTAACCAGGTTGGTAATGGCCCCCGACTCACAATGTGCGGCCATGGTGTGTTTGTAAGGTATTGTGCTCAAGGGTTGCTCTTTTCCGGGTTCGTAATCACAATCAAAGGATTCTCTGTCTTCTCCTGGCTGATGGTAAGGGCTGTTTTTTTTGCTGCTTCTGCATTGTATCCCATGTTCCATTTACCATCCTGCTTAGTGGCAACGATCTGGAAAAAGTTGGCCACAGGGATGTTAAATACATCTGCATATTTCTGAAGCTCTTCCACGTTTGCTTTCATGAAGTGCCTGTATGTGAGGTGCCTCCTTACTTTTCGTCTGGACAATCCGGTTCTTGAGGCCAGCTCGGTAGTGGTGAGCTCCTCCAGCTCTTTGAAAGGCACAATGGGACTGATCTCTCTTTTCACAAGTTGTCCGAAAAGTTCCTTCTCAAGGCTCCCCCATATCTGGTGGAAATCTGCAAGATGGTTCTTGGCCATGTATGAACCGGACTGTACAGGCCCGATGGTATCATCTTCCTTCTCTGCATAGATAATAAGCTGGTGAGGCTTAAAGTCGATTTTGATCTCCTTCTCTTTCATTTTACGCTCGTTTACTAATGGAGGAATAAGATATGGCAATTGAAACGATAAAAAAAGCAATAAGCAGAGAAAAGTGGCCAACGACCATGCCCATCCCTGCCTCCCGGGCAAAGATATTGAAGTATGCATCGGAACCCCATCGCATGGGGGAGATGAAACTGATTTTACTGACAAGCTCGGGCATCATGTAGTTGGGAACAAAAATCCCTCCGAGGATGGCAAGAATGACAACGAGCACCGATCCGATGGGTGCCGCCTGCATGAAGGTCGAAGATAAAGTTCCGATCAGCAGGCCGAAACCCACGGCCGCCAGTCCTGATGCAATGGTAATGGCCATCAATGCAATCAGGTTCACATCAAGGGAGAGCGGGGGTAATTCAGTGATCCCGGGAATCAGGTACCTGCCGATGGCAATCATCACACCAAATTGCAGGAGGCAAACCAGCAGGTAAACAGTGACCTTTCCAAGAAGCAGTGTTATCCAGCTCACAGGGAGGGTCATGATCCGGTCCCTGGTGCCCTGTTGTTTCTCCTGCAAAAGGCTCCCTGCCAGTGGAATCACAATGAAAAACATTGCAAAAAGGATAAAGGCAGGCACATTGTTATTGACGATGTTATACTCAAGTTGAAATTCACTTCCCCCGGCAATACCCTCCCGGATGGTGACAAGGTTCTGGTCAAACTGGTTTGTAATGCTCATCTGGAGAGCATCCTGAAGCGCATCGAGGTAAAGATCGATTGCCACCGATTCAATGACCCTTTGGAGGGAGTAACCCATAATCTCTTTATAGAGCTTCATCATGGCAGGATCATAAAGCAGTTCGATACCTGTCAGTTTATAGGGGGTGACTGAATCCATAAGTCCCATATCAAATGCCTGGTCCCGGGCCAGTTGTTTCAGCTTTTCAGTGGAGCTATCGGGTACCACAACCATGATCTGGTATTTACCGGTGTAGACCAAATTCTCTGCCTCTGCAAGAGACTCTGAAACCTCCAGATCTATTTTTGGTTCCTGGTTCAGTCTCTCCTCAATGGTGTTTCCCAGGTTGGAGAGGTCCGAGTTGACCATCAGCACTTTTGTTGAGCTATCCAACCCTGTCATCACCTTCTCCTGGGTAAGTGTGATCACGATCAGCATCAGGGCAGGCATAAGGAACAGGAGTCCCAGTCCGGGCAGGTCGCGAACTACCTGGAGAATTTCTTTTAAAACTATGGTGAGGTATTTTTCCATTTTCAATCCCTCAAATCCCTTCCTGTAAGGGTTAAGAATAGTTGTCCGAGGTCGTTGCATCCGGGTTCCGAAGAGATCAGCCTGGCCGGGTTCCCTTTTTTCAGGATCATCCCGTGATCAATGATCCCAACCCTGTTGCACATTATCTCTGCCTCCTTCATATAGTGGGTGGTATAGATCAGCGTGGCTCCCCCTTTGTTAAGATCTGAAAGGAATTCGAAAATCATGGATCGAAGCTGGGGATCAACCCCAAGCGTAGGTTCATCCAGCAGAATTAGCTCCGGATGGTGGATCACCCCTGCGATCAGATTGACCCTCCTTTTGATTCCTCCCGAACATTTTGAAACAGGCTTACCGCGATGCTCCTTCAAATTGAATTGCCCGATATAAACAGCAACCCTCTCTTTCAGGATTCTTCCAGGAATGCCATGCAGCCGTCCGAACAAGAGAAGGTTCTCTTCAACGGTGAGCATTGGATAAAGGGCAATTTCCTGTGGAACCAGTCCGATTCTTTTTTTTAGCTGATTCCGGACCTGGTTAAGGTTTTGTCCGAAGAGTTCGACAATTCCCGAGGAGGGCGAAAGAATTCCACAAAGGATGGATATCAGGGTGGATTTCCCGGCTGCATTGGGACCCAGCAATCCGAAAAACTCTCCCTGGTCGATGGAGAGATCCACCCCATTCAAGGCCTCCTCCTGAGATCCCCTGTAACGTTTCTTCAGCTGCTCAATATGAATGATGCGCTCCACAGTCAGCGAATTTAACGAAAAACCCTTCAAAAATTGGCATGGTTTCAAAAAGCTGCTTACCTTCCGGCTCCTGTGTCTTATTCTGCTGAGATGAAACAAAGAAACGATCTGGAAATTCCAACCTATCCGCCCCTCTGGTTTGTAAGGATTACCCAGAGGATCCGTCACTTCTTCCTGCGAATGAACCGGCGGTTTACCCATCCAAACGTGGTGGTCTGGGAAATGGTTCACAACATGTGGCTTGCTGCGGGAATCAGTGTGGCTGCTGAGCTGGGGATTGCCGATCTGGTGAAGGAGGGTCCACGGAACATTGAGGATCTGGCACTTCGCACAGGCACCCATTCAGACTCACTTTACCGGGTGATGCGGATGCTGGCATCGCATGGGATCTTTGAGGAGGTTGGCGGACGGCAGTTTAAAATTAACTCACTTGCTGTGCCTCTGCAGGAGGACCAGATTCGTTACCTGATCCTGCTTCACCTGAGCCGGAATCACTTTGAGATGTTCGGGGGGCTTATGGAGAGTGTCAGGACCGGAAACACGGTTTCGGGAGAGCACTCCGGAAGAGCCCTTTTCGACCATATCGGAAGTGAGGAGAAGAGAAACGAGTGGTTTAATAAAGCGATGACAGGAATCTCAAAGATGCAGGTCCCAACGCTGCTTTCAGCCTTTCCATTTAAAAGGTTTGGGAATATCATTGATATCGGAGGAGGAGAGGGGTTGTTTCTGGCAACCCTTTTATCCAGGGCGGTTCATAGCAGAGGTGTGGTTTTTGATCTTCCGGCGGCCTTGTCGGGGACAGCTGAGATCATTGAGAGTCACGCTTTGGAGGGTCGCATGAAACAGGTTGGCGGAGACTTCTTTGAGAGTGTGCCGGGGGGAGGAGACCTTTACATCCTAAAGAGTATTCTGCACGACTGGAATGACGATTCCTCCATGAAAATCCTTCGGAATGTGCATAAGGCAATGAATCAGAAATCCAGGCTCCTGATCATTGAAACAATTCTCGATGAAGGAAACAACCCCTCCTTTGGAAAGATGACCGATATCCTGATGATGGCTGCTGCCGGCGGAATGGAGCGGACGCTTGCACAGTGGGAAAACCTGCTGGCGGGTTCCGGTTTCAAAATCCGCAAAATCCACCCCACCATTTCACATCACAGCCTGATCGAGGCGGAGAAGATTTGACATTTCTATGGCTATATCATGAAGCATCCGGTGTGTTGTTTCATTTGGTCAACTTATCGTATATTTATCCGCTAACTAATATTTCCGAATATGTGGAAGACTGTTGTCGCCCTGCTGGTGACCATTGTTGTCATTCCTTTTATTGCTTTCAGGTTTGACGATCCGTTAACTGCATTGCAGGGTTCCACGCTTGTCAAAGTAGGAATCATATACCTTTCGGCTGCAATCCTCTGTTTCCTTGTCAGCACCCTGTCCCGTAACTACAGTCAGGTGGATAAACTCTGGAGCATTATGCCCCTGGCCTATACATGGGTGGCAGCCTGGGATTCGGGGTTTGAACCGAGGATTGTTCTGATGGCTGTACTGGTTTCGGTATGGGGCATCAGGCTGAGCTATAATTTCTCACGCCGGGGTGGATACTCCCTCAGGTTCTGGACCGGTGAAGAGGACTACAGATGGGCAGTATTAAGGGCAAAACCAGAATTTCGTGCCAGATGGAAATGGGTAATTTTTAATTTCTTTTTTATCTCGTTGTACCAGATGGGCCTGATCCTGCTAATGACCCTGCCGGCGGTAAGGAGCATGGGTGGAGGCCCGATTACCCTGGCAGATGGGATTATTGCAGTGCTGCTGTTAGGATTTATTATTTTAGAAACTGTTGCAGATCAGCAGCAATGGGATTTTCATAAGCAGAAACGTCTTTCCAGGGAAAAGGGTGGGGAGTTGCCCGAAAAATATGCAAAGGGTTTTGTTGATAAGGGTCTGTGGGGATTGGTTCGTCACCCCAACTATGCAGCCGAGCAGGCCATATGGATCGTATTCTATTTTTTCAGTGTGGCGGCCACAGGGCAATGGATCAACTGGTCGGTGATGGGTACCATCCTGTTGGTATTGCTCTTCTGGGGCAGCAGTAATTTCAGCGAAACCATCTCCATGGGGAAATATCCCGGATACGCAGATTATAAAAAGCGGGTACCGCGATTTATTCCCTTTACTTGAAATTCAGATCCGCGGTTTTGTTATTGGGTATTGGATCAATTTTCACTAACTTAGTGAGGAGAAAATATTGATTCCCGTCCACCGTTATTCAACCCCAACATGCTTAACAGGATCATATCCCTGAGTATAAAGCACAAGCTGATTGTTATTCTTCTGACACTTTTCGTCGCCTGCTTTGGCGTATTTTCAATTCTGAGGATTCCCCTGGGTGCGGTTCCCGATATCACCAACAACCAGGTGCAGGTCATCACAACCTCCACAAACCTGTCCACCCAGGATGTGGAACAATTCATCACCTATCCCGTGGAGCTTGAAATGTCCAACCTGCCGGGAGTAACCGAAATCCGGTCTATTTCCAAATTTGGACTCTCGGTGGTGACCATTGTGTTCGAGGACAAACTGGGTACCTACCTGCCCCGGCAGCTGATTGCCGAGAAGATCAAGGCGGCATCTGCAAATATACCTGAAGGGTTCGGGACACCCGAAATGGGTCCCATTACCACCGGGCTGGGAGAGATATACCAGTATATTCTCGATACCAAACCCGGTTATGAGAACAGCTACTCCATCATGGAGCTTCGTACCATCCAGGACTGGGTTGTCAAAAGGCAGCTTTCAGGAATTCCGGGAGTGGTGGAGGTGAATACCTGGGGTGGTTTTCTGAAGCAGTATGAGGTGGCCATCAATCCGGAAAGGCTCAAAGGGATGGGAATTACACTGCCCGAAGTGTTTGAAGCCATTCAACAGAATAACAGCGTGGCAGGCGGAGCATATATTGAAAAGGAGAACCAGAGCTATTTTATCAGGGGCGACGGGCTGGTTACCTCCCTTGAGGACCTGGAGAGTGTGGTTGTTTCCAACCGGGGAGGAGTGCCAATCCTGGTCAGGGATATTGCCCAGGTCCGGTTCGGCAGCGCAAACCGTTTTGGTGCCATCACCGCAAACGGGGAAGGAGAGAAGGTGCTGGGACAGATCATGATGCTGAAAAATGCCAATTCCAACAAGGTAATTGATGCCGTAAAAAAGCGGGTGGCAGAGGTCCAGGAGACCCTTCCCGAAGGGGTTTTTATTAACCCAATCCTGGAACGAAGCGAACTGATTGGGAAAACCTCCCTGACCGTCCTGGAGAACCTCCTCTTCGGATGTCTCATTGTTTTCCTCATTGTGGTCGTGATACTTGGGAACCTGCGTTCGGGGCTGGTCATAGCATCCATTATACCACTCTCTTTGCTATTCACCATTTCGATGATGTACCTGTTTGGTATCGATGCAAACCTGATGAGCCTGGGAGCCCTCGACTTCGGGATTATCATCGACGGAGCTGTGATCATCGTTGAGTTTATTGCCATCCGGCTTACCATGAACAGTGAGGAGCTCACGAACAGAACCGGGGATGAAAAACAGACCGTCATGGACCGGATTACCTTTGAGGGTGCTTCAAAAATGATGAATTCTGCCATTTTTGGCCAGGTGATCATCCTGATCGTTTTTATTCCGGTGCTCTCCCTGAGCGGAGTGGAGGGGAAAATGTTCCGTCCCATGGCGCTCTCTTTCAGTTTTGCCCTGCTTGGTGCCATGTTTTTCGGACTGACGTGGCTGCCCGTTGCCTCGGCACTCTTCCTTCGTCCGGAAAAGGAGAAACAGTTTGTAATTACACGCTTCATTATGAAGCTGTTTTATCGCTCCTATGATCCGGTGATCCGCTGGTCCTACGATCATAAGGGGGTGATTTTTGGCCTCGCTCTGGCTTCCCTGGTTTTAACCGGTGTAATTTTTTCAAATATGGGAGGAGAATTTGTGCCGACCCTCGATGAGGGCGATTTTGTGATTCAGCCTGTATTAAAGACCGGGACTTCCCTATCTAAAACAGTGGAAATGACCACCCTCATGGAAAATATCCTGATCGATCAGTTTCCCGAGGTGGACCAGATCGTTTGCCGGATCGGTGCAGCTGAAGTTCCGACCGACCCCATGTCCATGGAGGAGATTGATATGATTATCAAACTTCATCCCAAGGATACCTGGGTTTCTGCAGACACCAAGGAGGGGCTGGCCAACAGGTTTAAGGAGGCGCTTACAGTAATCCCGGGCATTGATTACGAATTTACCCAGCCCATCGAAATGCGCTTCAATGAGTTGATTACCGGGGTGAGGGCAGACCTGGCCATTAAAATTTTTGGAGAAGATCTGGAGATTCTCACTGAAAAGGCACAGGAGGTGAAGCGTTTAATCGCCGGGGTACCCGGGGCGGCCGATGTGATCCTGGAAAAGACTGCTGGATTACCACAGATGAGCGTTAAATATAAGCGGCAGAAAATTGCTTTTTACGGGCTTACAATCGGGTCCTTGAACAATGATCTGACAATGGCCTTTGGGGGAGCTGCCGCCGGAGTAGTTTTTGAGGGCGAGAAGAGATTTGACCTGGTAGTGCGCCTGCAGCCAGGATTTCGCACCGACATTGAAAACATCCGGAACCTCCCGGTGGCCTTACCCGGCGGAATGCAGGTCCCCATGAGTGAACTGGCAGAGATTCAATACTCAACCGGTCCCGCGAAGATCTCAAGGGACAACACCCGCCGGAGGGTGGTGGTGAGTGTCAATGTGCGAAACCGTGACCTGGAATCGGTTGTGAATGATATTGAAGCCATTCTGAGCCAGAACCTTGAGCTGCCGGCAAGTTACTATCTTGATTATGGCGGACAGTTTGAAAATCTGCAGAACGCATCAAAACGATTGAAACTTGCTGTTCCCATCGCCCTGCTCCTTATCTTTATATTCCTGCACTTTGCATTCAGTTCTTTTAAGGAGGCTGCCCTTATATTTACTGCAGTTCCGCTCTCCGTTGTGGGTGGAGTGGTGCTGCTCTGGATCAGGGGTATGCCATTCAGCATCTCAGCAGGGATCGGCTTTATCGCCCTCTTTGGTGTGGCGGTGCTGAATGGAATCGTTCTGATTGAACATTTAAAAGAATTGAAAAATCAAGGGATCGACAATATGAGGGAAAGGGTATTAAAGGGTACCCGTGAACGCCTGCGGCCCGTGTTACTTACTGCCGGAGCAGCCGCTCTTGGATTTCTCCCCATGGCCATTTCCACTTCGGCCGGTGCAGAAGTTCAACGCCCCCTGGCTACCGTGGTTATCGGGGGACTGGTCACCTCCACCTTACTTACAATGCTGGCACTTCCTCTTTTGTATTCCATTGTGGATGATATAAAGAGAATCAGGTTATGGCCTCCCGGAATCATTTGGCACCGGAAAGCCCCCCTGGTCCTGTTGATGCTGATCCCGTCACTGGCCATATCCCAGACAAATGGTCCCGCTATTCAAAAACCCGAACAGTTCACCCTCACGGAAGTGCTGGATATCGCCTATGAAAATAGCAGCGAGCTGCAGGCCTATCGTTTGAGGGCCGAGGAGAGCAGGGCCCTTATTAAAACAGCTTTTAACATCGATAAAACCTCTGTTTATTACAGCTATGATGAAAATAATATTGCTGAAAATGACTATCCTTTAGGGGTTTTCGGTGGTCAGCAGCGATTCGATTTTCCAACGGTCTATCTGGCCCGGAAGAGGGCCAACACCCTGGCATATGATATGTCGGTGAACGAATTCGAGGGAAAGAAAAAGCAGCTTACCCGCGACCTCTCCAGGGCATATTACAGGTTAGTTTACTTTCAAAACAGGCATCAGCTGTACCAGCATGTTGACAGCCTTTATGAAAGGGTTTCAAATGCCGCGGAAACCAGTTTTGAAATGGGGGCACTCTCCAGTCTTGAAATGCTCAATGCAAAATTATCCTATGAACAGATTCACCTTTTACTGGTCCAGATGCAGCATGACATCGATATTGCCCATGAGAATCTGGCGACACTGATGAATTTCGATGGTGCATTCATGGTCCCGGCGGAACCCATGGAACTGCTATTGGTGAGAACCGACAGCGTGGGATCTGATCCCGGATATCTCTATTGGCAGAACGCCATGAACATGCAGGGCGAAGAACTGAAGGCAGAAAGGAACATGTTACTTCCTGATGTAACCCTGGGATATTTCAACGGAACGAACCATTATACAGGAGCCAGGCACTACCAGGGAGTTGAAGTGGGTCTGGGGATCCCGCTGTTTTTTGGAGAGCAACGGGCAAAAGTGAATGCTAAAAAATATGCCATGGAGGCAACGGGCAGCCTTCAGAATCACTATGCCCTCCAGTACAACAGCAGGGTAAATCAACTGATGCAGGGATTGGAAAAATACACTGTAGCCATCAGACAATTTGAGGAAACCGGGCAACAACTGGCCAAAGAACTGATCCGGTCATCAAAGCTGGGATATCTGTCAGGGGAGATTGATTTCTTCAGGTTTGCCATTAGTGTGGATCGTGCGGTTCAGATTGAGATGGACCACCTGGAGAACCTCTATAATTATAATGAACTGGTACTTGAGATCAACTACCTGACACTAGGGAATTAATAAGAAGAGTATGAAGCTTGCAAACCAAATTATTACAATTCCGGCCCTTCTCTTCATGGTTGCGTGCCATGGAGGTGGCGGGTCCGAAGCACCTTTGTCTGAGGAGGCGGAAAGTGGTCCACCGGGAGAGATAGTGGTCACCAGGGAACAATTTGATGGTTCGGGCATGAAAACAGGAGCGCCTTCACCCATGTTCTTCTCCAACGAGATCAGTGCAAACGGGACCCTTGGCTCCACGCTGGACGGCAGGGCAAAGATCAACACCCTGATCCCTGGCCGGATCAGGCAACTCAATTTTTCGATTGGTGATCAGGTAGAGAAAGGAGATGTACTTTTTTCGCTGCAGAGTCATGAAATTATCCTGCTTCAGCAGGAGTATGCCGAAGTGGTTCAGCAACTGGTTCTCCTTTTATCCGATTACGAAAGACTGAAATCTCTTTCCGAGGAAAAGATAGTAGCCCAAAAGGATTTCCTTAAAACCGAGAGTGAATACAAGACCATGCAGGCAAAAGCTGAAGGACTGAAGGCCCGGTTAAAAATGATCAACATCGACCCGGCCCTGGTGGAAAAGGGAACCATTCTCTCTGAGGTGACAGTTATTTCACCCATCCACGGGGTGGTCACCAGGCAGGAGCTGGTACTGGGACAGTTTATTGAGCCGCAGGTCACTGTGATGGAGGTGGTCGATACGAGGAAGCTTCAACTTAACATCAGGGTTTTTGAGAATGACCTCTCTGGACTTTTAGAGGGGCAGGTAGTAAAATTTTATACACCCGGAATGGAGGACCGGGTATTTGAAGCCACATTAAGTCACATTGGGAAATCGATTGATCCAGAGTCAAAAACAGTACAATGCATTGCCCGGATCAAACCCGAAGACCGGGGGGCTTTTGTATACAACCTTTTTGTGGAGACCAGGATTATAACCTGCCGGCGTGAGACCATGGCTATCCCTGAAAACGCATTGATCAGGGAGGCTGAAAGGGATTTTGTCTGGAAGAAGGTGGATGAGCAGGGTGATCAGATAACATTCAGAAAAGTCCCGGTTCAGACGGGAGTTACCCGTGGAGGGTATACCGAAATTCTGGAGGAGGGGTTGTCAGATATTCTCCTGGAAGGGGCATATAGTCTGGTTATTGAAGAGTAGAGCCGGTATGAAAAAGCATCCCTAAGAAAACAGGAGATGGCGACCTCTACAGGTATATCTTCAAAATACTGGCCTCAAGCAGCAGGCGGTCTCTCTGGTATTCCAACAGCAATTGCTGGCTGCGGAAGTGAAAATCCGAGGCATAAAAGTACTCGGTCAGGGAAATCTCCCCGTTGTTGAGGGAAAGGATCAGTAGCTCAAGAGTATTGCCTGACTCCAGAGCCGCTTCAAGGTTTTGAATCCGCAACTCAAGGTCGTCGAGCCGGTTCAGCATTTGTAGTACCTCCTTCTCAAGCTGGAAGGTGAAGCGTTGTGCATCGGCTTCAGCGAATAGCACACCGGATTTGGCATTTTTGATACTGTTGCTGTTTTCCCACAGGGGAACCGTGATGCCGATCTGAAATCCCTTGAACTTATAGTCGAGCACCGATTCGGAGTAATAACCAGCAGATAACTTTGGAAGATTCTGCCCCACCATTACACCCTGTTCTTCCCTTTTCAGTTCAAGCTCATGCTGGTAAAGCAGCAGATCGGGGCTCCGGAGGTATGCATTCACAATGGAATCCCTGTTCATGTGAGTTTCCGGGGGGAGTTTGGTTTCCAGGATCTCCAGATCGGTTCCCCCGGTAATTTCCCTGAGGGCAAGCTGGTTGTTCAGGATCATGGACCTGATCTGCTCATATTCGCTCTCCAGGGAAACCAGGTGGAGGTTTGACTGGTTGAGAGCCAGCTGCCCCTCCTCTCCGGCCTCCACTTTCAGCTGAAAACCCTCATGGATGGAACGGGCCTGTGTGAGCCTTTCCTCCAGCAGGATTCGATGGCCGTTCATGTAGATCCTTTCAATCATCAGCTGCCTGGCAAGCAGGAGCACCTCCTGCCTGGTCACAAGGTACTCCAGTTCTGCCTGGCTGTTTCGGATCTTTCGTACCCGCGACCGGTGAATATAAGTGGTTGGGAAATCCACCTGTTGATTAACCCTGAAATCCATTCGGTTTCCTGTCTCACCGGGATTTCCGAAAAGGTAGCCAAATTCGACTTCCGGATTGGGGGGCATGTTGCCTGTACCAGCCTTCAGAAGCTCAACCTGGTAGGATTCACGTGCAGCCCTGAGGGTCGGGTTGTTTTCCAGAACCAGTTTCATATAGGGTTCTTCTCCGGGATCTTCCCCTGGCAGCTGTGACTGAGCCGGGATGGGGATGCAACTGATAATCAGGGCCATCCAAACAGGTATATGCTTTTTTCTCATTGCTTTCGTTTTTCTATTATGTAGTAAACAGATGGGATCACGATCAGGTTAAGCAGCGTAGAGGTTACCAGTCCGCCCAGGATCACAATGGCCATGGGACTCTGGATCTCGTTGCCGGGTTTATCTCCTGCCATGGCCAGGGGAAGCAGCGCAAGGGCGGAGGCAAGAACGGTCATCAGTATGGGGTTCAGCCTGTCGGCCGACCCCTGGATGATGGTCTTTTTCAGTCCCACACCCTGGGATCGAAGGTGGCTGTAACGGGAAACCAGCAGGATCCCGTTCCGGGTGGCGATTCCGAAAAGGGTGATAAATCCGATGATCGACGGGATGCTTACCACCTGGGAGGTGAGCCGGATGGCCACAACACCCCCGATCAGGGCCAGGGGAAGGTTGATCAGGATTACCCCGGCCAGTTTTGCGCTTTTAAACTCCTGGAACAGGATTACAAAGATCACCAGGATCGCCAGCAGGGAGGTAATCAGCAGGGTGAGCGAGGCACGTTGTGCATTTTCAAACTGACCCCCGAATTCCAGCCGGTATCCTTCGGGTAGCTGAACCTGACCGGAGATTTTTTCCTGTAGCTCTTCCACAACACTACCCAGGTCGCGCCCGGCAGTATTGGCCGAAATCACCAGCTTGCGTTGCACATTTTCACGATTGATGGTGTTCGGACCGGTGGTGGAGATCACATCTGCCACATAATTCAAGGGGACCTTATGACCGTTTTCAGTATCAATCATGGTGTTGCGGATCGCCTCGATGCTTCCCCGGTATGGTGTGTCATACCTGACCACCAGGTCGAAGTTAAGGTTGTCGTCGTATACCTCCGCGCATTTTCTCCCGGCCAGGGCAGTCTCCACGAACTCTGAAAAGGTATTCTGTGAAATTCCGTACCTGGCAAGTAGTTCACGACGCGGTCTGATCTGGATCTGGGGGATTTCAATCAGCTGCTCCACGTTGATATCCACGAGTCCCTCTATCCCGGAGACCTCACCCTTGATCTCATTGGCCAGCCGGTACAGGGTGGCCAGATCGGGACCGAACAATTTCATGGCAATGCTGGCGCGGGTTCCCGATAACATATGGTCGATCCTGTGACCCAGGGGTTGTCCGATGTTCAGGTTGACCCCTTTAATTGTCGAGAGCCTTCCCCTTACCTCCTCCATAAATGTTTCGTGATCCCTGTCCGTTAGGATATAGGGTACGTCTATTTCTGCCGAATTGGATCCCCCGTGGCTGTGTTCGTTCAGTTCGGCGCGACCGCTTCGGCGGCTCACATACTTCACCTCGGGGATCATCATCAGCCGGGTATCGATCTGCTCCATGAACTGGTTGCTCTGTTCCAGTGACAGGCCAGGGAGGGTTGTGGCAGTGATGGTTAGTGTCCCTTCATTAAATTCAGGAAGGAAAGAGTGGCCCAGCCGAAAGAAGATGAGAAGCGAGATCACCAAAAGAGCCAAAGAACCGGCAATTACCGGAATCCTTATTTTAAGTATGGTGCCCAGGGCATTCTCATACCATACATTAAGTTTCTGAACCAACCTGTTTCCTCCCCTTTCATCCCGGATAAGCTGTGATTCTGAGGTTAGCAGGTAACTGGCAAGCACCGGGGTAAGGGTGAGTGCCACCACAAGGGATGCCACCAGGGATACAATAAAGGTGATCCCCAGGGGTTTCAACATTCGTCCCTCCATCCCCGAGAGGAAGAAAAGAGGGACAAAGGCAACAATGATAATCAGGGTAGCCTGGACAATTGATGAGCGGATCTCGATGGAGGCCTGATAGATAACCTTTAGGGTGGCCTCCTTTTCCCCCTCTGGTTTCCGGTGGTTTTGCTTCAGACGTTTTAATACATTCTCCACATCAATGATGGCATCGTCAACCAGCGCCCCGATGGCAATGGCCATGCCTCCCAGCGACATGGTATTGATTGTTAATCCAAGCAGTTTGAGCGCAATCATCGATAGTAAAAGTGAGATCGGGATGGCAATCAGGGAGATTGCTGTTGTTCTGACGTTCAACAGGAACAAAAAGAGGATGATCGTGACAAACAATCCACCCTCGAGCAGCACGCGGAATACATTGTTCACTGCGGTATTAATGAAGTCGGCCTGCCGGAAGATGGAGGCGTTAACCTCCACCTCCCCCGGAAGTGTAACGGAAAGGCCGGCCAGGGCCTGGTCCACTTTTTCGGTAAGCTGGAGGGTATTGATCCCGGGTTGTTTCAGCACCGTGAGAATCACGGCCGGTTCACGGTTAAGGTAAGCATCCCCGACCTGGTCGGGATGGCCGATTTTTACCGTGGCCACATCCTCAATTTTTACCGGCTTTTCATTCCTGATTTTGATTACCGAACGGCCAATGTCACCGGGATTCTTCGATCGTCCGGTGGCCCTGACAATATATTCCTGTCCGTTCTCATTGATAAAGCCACCCGATGCATTGCTGTTGGTGTTTTCTGAGGTTTCAATGAGCTCCCCGAGCGAAACACCGAAATAATGCATTTTAAAGGGATTGGCAAGAATCTGGTACTGTTTCGGATATCCGCCGATCACCACCACCTGTGCCACTCCTGAGACAGAAAGCAACTGCTGCCTCACCTGTTTGTCGGCTATGGTTCGGAGCTCTGAAAGTGATAAGGAATCGGAGGTCAGAGAAATCAGCATGATCTCTCCCATGACCGATGTCTGTGGTGCAAGGATAGGGGCTGCAATGCCTTCGGGAAGGAGAGTTGCAATGGTGGGAAGCTTCTCGCTCACCACCTGCCTGGCCCTGTAGATATCGGTATCCCAATCGAATTCCACCCAGACGATGGAAAAACCGTAGGATGAACTGGAACGTACCCTGCGAACATGGGTTGCGCCGTTCAGGGAGGATTCAATGGGGAAGGTGACCAGTGTCTCCACCTCTTCTGCTGCCATTCCATGAGCGTCTGTCAGCACCACCACGGTAGGTGCTGTGAGGTCGGGAAAAACATCCACCTCCATCTCTTTCACCGTAAACAGTCCGCCTGCCAGCAACATCAGTGAGAGGAAGATGACCAGCATCCGGTTGTCGAGGGAGTATTGTATGATTTTATTCAGCATGATTGCGCGCTTTAATGTAAATGACCATCTCCCCCCACCCCGGTTACCATCGATGCGGACTTAATGAGCATGGGTCCCTGTGTGACGATACGCTCTCCGGGTACCAATCCGCTTGTAATCTCTATCATTTTACCATCGGATTTACCGGTTTCAACCGCCCGTTTCGAATAGCTTTCGCCGGTGACCTGTACATAGACATATACAGAACCCTGCTCCTCCGAAACCGCACCTGGCGGAATGACTGTCTTCTCATTCTCCGGAAGCGTTTTCAGGTAGATCTCTGCAAAGGCACCTTCAAGCAGGCGCCCGTCATTTTGCAACTCGAAATAGACAGGGAGATAGTGGTCATTCTCCGCTGCAGATTTTCCGGTTGCCAGATGCCGGCCTCCAAAATCTGCAATTGTGAAGGTCTCCTGTGAATAGGCCAGCCGGAAATTTGCATCGTATATCTGCCTGGCCACCTGTTGGAACTGTTGCGGAAGATCGGCCCTGAGCAGGAGCACCCGGTCGGAGGAAAGGGTCGCCATGTGGTGCCCTGTTTCAATGTATTCTCCCTCTGAAACATTCAGTTCGTGTATGGTTCCCCGTGAGGGTGAGAAAACCTGGAGCCCATTTTCAGAGGTGCTTTCTGCAAGGGCATAAAAACCGAGGCTGTCGGAAAGGTAGGTTGCCCTTGAATCGAGAAACTGTCGTTCCGATATAACACCCCGCGCATGAAGCTTCTGATGCCTGGTATATTCACTCCTGCTCTTTTCCAGTCTGTTGGAGGCTTGCTGGTATTGTAATTCGAAATTGTTCTGGGGCAATGATCTGCCCGATATGGTAAAGAGGAGACTTCCTTTCTCCACATACTGGCCCTCTACAAGGTTCTTATTTGCAAAAGAGACAATTCCCCCGATGTTGGCTTCCACCTTGTTGATCTTACCGGGTGCAGCAACGACCTCTCCGCTGGTGAGGATCACCGTGGATAGGGTGCCGGTTTTAACCTCAGAAACCATGAAATGGCTGTTCCAGGCCTGCTCCTTCAGAAAGGTAATCTCACCTGCCGGCAACGCCTCATGCAGGTGGCCTTCCCCGGAGTCAGCATGGTCCATTTTATGATCCGCCACCTGAATCTGACCTGAGACCGACCCGGCAGATTCAACTGAGTACAGGGATACCTTCAGATCAAATCTCCCCGCCTTTCGGGGGGTGAATGGAACATGAAAAATGCCGGGTCGTTCCGGACTGCCGGAAGTAACCGAAACACCATCGATCTCAATTGTTAAGCTTCCCGAAGTGTATGGTTTATATGTATCGAGGCGGGTCACGTGTACAAGGAAATCAAATTCCTCTCCCGCCTCAGGGAACCCGTGCTCAATGAAAAACTCTGTATTCCCGCTGAACAGGGTGTATTGTGAACCTTCACCGGAGTACTCCTGGTCATGAACCTCTGATGGTTTGGACGGTTTGGGATTTTGCTGGCACCCCCATGCCATGAGCAGGGTCAGTGCAATCGTATATCTGTACATATTAAAGTATGTTGTTGAATAATTTCAGGGCATGCGGATCGCATACGCCGGCCTGGCAGGCAATGAACTCAAATTGAGTTAGGAATGTGGAGGGCCCCTCAGGGAGTGTTTCCCTGAGAATTCGGGTGAATCAATAGGTGGATGCGGGGGAAGCAGCGGTGCAGTGGCAAGGCCTGTAACCGGCTCGGGTACAATTCCCGGATCTCCAATCAATACAAATGAAGCCTGAATCACAGTTCTGAGACCCTGGAAATTGTTGTAATTGAAAAAATTGATGTTGTTGAAAGCGTGGCAATGCTTACTGCCTGAATCCTTATCGTGGTGATCAGGTTGGGTTGCAGGACATTCATCTGAGGAAGGGTGGTTGAAACATGCCACATGGTGGTGATGAGGTACCAGGTGATGACCGATCAATATGAACATAATGACCAGCAGCAGAACCGATATGTGCTTTAATCCCCTCATCTGCATCAGTTCACAAAAGTAATAAAATTGCCGGGATGAGAAAATCATCCCTTTCCCAGTTCCGAAACGATCTGTTTCATTTTTTGCAGACCTGCCCTGGCAACCTCCAGGGGATCCATTTCCCAGTAAGAGCGGTTAAACAGTTCAAGCGAAAGAACTTTTTCTCCTCCCATACTCTTCAGGTCGGAGAGGATCTGTTTCAATGGGGCGACCCCGTCGCCGGGAAATACCCTGTCCGCATCGGTCATTTCCTCCCTGGGTTTCGAACCGGGATAGTCGTTCATGTGGAATATATCGATGAGTGTGCCATTTACCATTTTCAATCCGTCGAAACCGCTATTCCCCCTGAAAAGGTGGAATACATCAGGCAGGATCCGGGCACCGGGATCATTGGCTACCGCTGCAATCATCAGGACCTGTCCCAGGTGCCACATTACAGGTGATGAACCCCAGAATTCAAGCTGTGGCATGACACCGGTTTTCCTTCCGAGGTCCAGTAACTGTCCATATTTTTCTCCTGCCATAAAGAGGTCCAGCGGCCGGTCAGCGGGGACCCCGGCCGGCGGAGCTGCAATCCGGCGGCAGCCAAGACCGGCAAGCATATCCATCTCCTTCGCCATTTGTCCAAATCCGGCTTCACCTCCGGTCATCCATGGTGCAAACCCGATGGCATTTTCCACCCTGATCCCATGGTCGTCGATGAAAGATTTAACAGAGGAGGGTGTGGCCCCGCCAGCGAAGGCTGACTGTACATCGCTCACCCAGACTTCGATCCCTTCATACCCGGCATCAGCAGCAATTTCAACCTGTTTGAACAGATCCGGTTTCTGACCACTGATGGTACTGGTATTGAGGCAGAACCGAAACTGCGATTTCATGAAACCTGTTTTAGCTGTCAGCGGGAGAGAAAGGGCGGCGGTGCCCAGGGCTATGGATGATAATGCTTTTCTTCTGGAAATGGGAAATCCTTTCATGGAAATACAGATTGGGTGAATGGTACCACGAAGATAGCCAACAATTATTTCATTCAGATTCCATAACTTGGACTTTATTAAATATGTAATATGGCCAGCAGTAATAAATTACCCGGGACGGACAATAGCAGGTATGTTCAGATCGCAGTTGATCTGATCCTGAAGGTGGGGACACTTATTTTAATGGTCTACCTCTGTTTCAGGATTTTGAAACCTTTTCTGAGCATGCTGATATGGGGACTGATCATTGCCATTATTCTCTTTCCGCTTTTCTATCGCCTAAGGGGCTGGCTGGGGAAAAAAAACAGGCTAACCTCTGTTTTGCTCACTACTATTGCACTCTCGATCCTGGTGTTGCCCAGCATCTGGCTGGTGAACCAGCTGGTAGATGGAATTAAATTCCTGGCCGATTATTTCCAGGAAGGATCGCATTACATACCTCCCCCTGATGCATCCGTGGCAGATTGGCCCCTGATCGGCCCCTGGCTCTTTGACAACTGGTTGGCAGCCTCTGAAAACCTGGGTGAATCGCTCAAGGGATTCCTTCCCCAGATTGCCCAATGGAGTGAAAAATTGCTTGGAAAAATGGCCACAACGGGGTTGGGAATCCTTCAGTTCGCAGCCTCCATTATTATTTCAGGGATTTTCCTGGTATTTTTTGAAAAGGGATCTGAATCGGGAAAAGATATCTTTCATAGAATTGCAGGGGAAAGGGGGGATGAATTCCTGGAGATCTCCCTTTTGACAATCCGTAATGTAGCCACAGGCGTGCTGGGAGTGGCTGTAATCCAGACCGCCCTGATGGGCGTGGGATTGATCCTTTCAGGTATTCCCCTGGCAGCCGTTTGGATTGTTTTGATCCTGGTCATGACCATTGCCCAGATCCCGGTATTGATCTTTAATATTCCTCTGATCATCTACCTGTTTTCATTTATGGATCCATTTCCGGCGGTGCTCTGGTCGCTTTTCTTCCTTGTGATGGGAATGCTGGACAACGTCTTAAAACCCCTGATTATGGGCAAGGGAGCCAGTGTGCCCATGCTGGTGATTTTCTTAGGAGCCCTGGGTGGATTTACAGCCTTCGGTTTCATTGGGCTTTTCCTGGGTGCAATTGTACTTTCCCTTGCCTATAAGTTATACCTCACATGGGTTTCAACCAGCGACAGGATCGAATCCTGACCAGGATTTTGAGCCAGTGGGGCAATGATCCGCGCCGGCCACACAATGAAAGGATCGTTTCTCTCGATGTGTTGAGGGGGGTGGCAGTAGCCGGTATCCTTATCATGAATATCCAGAGCTTTTCAATGCCTCCGGCAGCCTATCTTAATCCGACTGCCTATGGAGACCTGACGGGAGTGAACAGGTGTGTATGGATCATCAGTCACCTGCTTGCCTCCGGGAAATTCATCTCCATCTTCTCCATGCTGTTTGGAGCGGGCGTTCTGATCTTCATCAGAAATGTACAATCCAGGGGGGAGGTTGCAATGGAGCTCCATTTTCGTCGTATGGCCTGGCTGCTCCTGTTCGGAATAGTGCATGCCTACCTTTTCTGGCAGGGTGATATCCTTGTTACCTATGCCCTGTGCGGAATGGGACTATGGTTTTTTCGAAACATGAACCCGGGATCCCTGCTGCAGTTCAGTGTGTTCCTTTTTCTGGTTCCCATAGTGCTCGCGACCCTCCTGGCGCATACCTTGACCAACTGGCCCAATGAAGCGGTTGAAGCCATCAGGGAAAACTGGAATCCGGATGGTGAAAACATCCTTATGCAGGTGGAAGGTATGAAAGGAAACTGGCTGGAGCGGATGAAAATACGGGTACCGGAAACCCTCACTTTGCAGAGTACCGTTTTTATGACGGAAACTGCATGGAGGGTGCTTTCCATGATGCTCCTGGGTATGTTTCTGCTAAAAAAGGAGATCCTCACAGGCAGACAGTCCAGGACATTTTATATCCGTATGGCCGTCATCGGACTTATCTCGGGCAACCTGTTATCTGCCATAGGAGTGTTGATTAATTTTCACAAAGCATGGTCGTTCGAGTATTCCATGTTCTTCGGGGGACAGTTCAACTATGTGGGAAGCATTGCAGTGGCCCTGGGGTATACCGCGGTGGTTATGCTGATTGTAAAATCGGATCGCTTCAGGGTTATTGTGGATGTTTTTTCTGCTTTGGGCCGGACCGCCTTTTCAAACTATATATTACAGACCCTGATCTGTATTACCATTTTTTATGGAAGCGGCCTGGGCCTGTTCGGAAGTGTGCAGCGCAAATACCAGTTGTTGATCGTGATCGGGGTATGGATTTTCCAGGTGGTTCTGACCAGCCTTTGGCTGGGGAGATTCAGGCAGGGTCCGCTTGAGTGGTTCTGGCGAAGACTGACATACAGACAGGAGTTCTGATAACCGAATTTCTGAAACGGTCATTAATAAACAAATTTTGTATCTTTTCAGAATAAATAATGTACACATGAAGATTTTGATAACACTGATCACGCTATCGCTCCTGTTTATGGTGGAGTGCAATTCATCCAGGGCTCCCAAAACTTCTGAAGCAGAAGTGGGTTTCACCTTTGCCTTTCTGACGGATATTCACCTGCAACCCGAGCTCAACGCGGTTGCGGGGTTTCAAATGGCCATCGATACCATCAACCAGATCAGGCCGGACTTTGTGCTTACCGGGGGAGACCTTGTCATGGATGCCCTGGATCAATCCTACGGGAGGGTTGACTCACTTTACAACCTCTACAAGGAGGTATCCGGCCACCTGGATATGCCGGTTTATAATACAGTGGGTAACCACGAAGTGTATGGCTGGCACAGGGATGAAGAGGGGATTGAGGAGCATCCGGAATTCGGGAAAAAGATGTTTGAGACCCGTATGGGTGAGCGCTTCTACTCTTTCGACCATAAGGGCTGGCATTTTATTGTCCTTGATGCCATTTACAGGGGAGAAGAGGGTCACTATATTGGTAAAATCGACCAGGAGCAGATCAACTGGCTGAAGAGTGATCTTCTGAAGGTGGATTCGCAGACCCCCATTGCCATGAGTGTTCATATCCCGTTTATTACCTCCTCCACTCAGCTGACCCAGGGTTCCCTTGCTGCCAACACGGAGGGAGGGGTCATTTCAAATTCCCTGGAGGTACTGAGCCTATTCCTGGAACATAACCTGAGGCTGGTCCTGCAGGGGCACCTTCATTTCCTGGAGGACATTTATGTTCAGAACCAGGTCCACTTTATCACCGCCGGGGCAGTCTGCGGACGCTGGTGGAGCAATCAACCGGAAAATCTTCCCGAGGGTTTCATCCTGCTGCATCTCAGGGGAGAAAAAGTGGATTGGGAATATGTTGATTACGGGTGGACTCCGTAAGAGATTATTTCATACTTTTGTTTAATCATTGGTTTCCGTATACCGGCCCCGCCGGTGGAATGAAAAGGGAATACCGTTGGAATCGGTAACAGTTCCCGCTGCTGTGACACCATATATGGATTTAAAACAAAATCCATATACTATGGTTTCTGAATAAAAACCACTGTTCTGAAGATCCCGTCCGGGATCGGAATGGGAAGGTTTCAGGAACCCGGATAAGTCAGAAGACCTGCCAGTGACACCCTGAGTTTTTGCAGCCCGCGGTGAACGGGAAGCTGATCAAAAATCTGTCATTGGTCTCTCTTCACAATCGCTTGCTGCGCATTTTAATTGAACATTAAAATCGAGGCAAATGAAATTATTTTACTTTTCGCTTTCGGGTCTCTTTCTGACGGGCCTGACTTTAACCGGACAACCCTACCTGATTCCGCATGCAGGTCTTAAGGTGGCCTACTTTTCACCGGAATCAAAACCCGTCCTGGCATTCGATGTGAACCAGCGCTATTTCTATTACAACGACGGGGATACCATTTACCAGGTGGACCCTTTTCTTGGAGGTGTAAGTATGAAATATGGAAAACCTGCCGACTATGAAGCGGAAACCTTCCCCACTTTCCTGAATATATCTACCGACGGAACATCGCTCTGGGCAGGCTTTTCCGACCTTCCAAATGTGGATGCCAGGATCTACCAGGTGGATGTGGCAACCGGAGCCTGGGAGCTGAAGGCGATGATGCCCTCCAGCCATGACCTGGCTTTCTGGAATGATCTTATCCTGGTCTCGGGATTAAACAGTGCAGATTTGATGACTCCCAACGCCGTATTTATACTGGACACCACGGGATCGAACCAGCACAGGAAAATTGTTGATGTGGGAGGCAGTATGGCCGGCATGGCCGTCGACCTGCAGGGCAACCTCTGTTTAGGGACCTCCTCTTCAGGCGATCCCAATGCCCTTTATCGTATTCATAGTGCCGATCTGACCACCATCGTTGAAACCCCTGCGGCACCACCACTTCAACTTTCGGTTGCCGAAAAACTTTGTGATCTGCCCATGGGGGTTTACGACTGTGAGGTTGACCAGGGCGGAAATGTACTATTTACAATGAACCTCACGGGAGGAACCAATGTACTGGGCCAGTGGAACGGAATCCAGGGAGCCGGCCCCAACTATGATACACTGGCGATCTCATCAGAATGGTTGGGGATTATTAAATCGAGGGGTGACTATACAGCCGCATATTTGGGTAACAGCCTCTTTACCCTGGGTAATGGAAAGGCGGTTGCAGATTTGCATACAATCGACTATCCGCCCAGGGTGATTGCTCCTTTGCCTGTGATCACCGGTTACGGGTCGGACCTCCTGGGACCCATCGATTTGTCACAGTATATGACCGACCTGGATGACCCTGGGGGGATCTCCTTTCAGGTGAGCATGATTTCTGATGAGTCGGTGGCAGAACTCAACATAAATCATGATACCCTGACAGGCATTTTCGGTACGGCCGGACAGGCGAACCTGGTGATCGAAGGTACAAGCGGCGGATTGACGGCCACCGTGAATACCCTGGTGGGTACATGGCCCCGGATGGAGGACAACTACCTGGTATCAGATTTTGAAGATCTTACCCTTGACCCTGAAAGTTACTGGAATGGCTCAGACGGCTCGGGTAGCTTTTCCACAGGTCCGGCCCGTTTTCACAACGACTTCAATATGGACTATTTCTCCTGGAGCGGCTGGGCCCACTCAAACACTTCGGATGTGACAACCCCCGGCTTCCTGAACCAATACAGTGCCGTTACCGGAGCGGGTTTTGCCAGCGGCGAGGGTTCGGGAAGAATATACGGTATAAGCAGCATGTATGGCCCAGTGGTGATCGACTTTCCGGAAAAGGCATATGCCCCGGAGGGATTTTTTGTGACCAACAGCACCTACGCAGCACTTTCCATGGAGCAGGGAGACTGGGTGGCAAAGAAGTTCGGTGGAGCCGACGGTTTGGATCCTGATTACTTTAAATTGATGGTCTGGGGATTTCACAATTCCGCTCCGACGGATACCATTAATTACTACCTGGCCGATTTCCGGTTAGCGGAGCCAGAGAAGGATTATATGATAAAAACCTGGCAATGGGTGGACCTCTCATCCTTTGGGAAGGTGGACAGCCTGATGTTCGGACTGGAGTCGTCCGACAATAGTGAATGGGGTATGAATACACCAGCCTATTTCTGCATGGATAACCTCATTTTAAATCCTGATGCAGCTCCCTATGTGGCCAACCCCATTGCCGACCTGGTGATTTACAGCGATGGCACCGATACGGTCATCGACATCAGCAGTGTCTTTTCCGATCCCGATGATGATGATTTATTGATTGTGAAGAGACTCACTTCCGGTAGCCATGAAGGCCCGCTGATGGCATCGGTTTCGGGCGACAGCCTTATTTTGCAGGGAACCTGCTGGCTGGTGAAGTCATCCTTTATCGATCTTGAACTGCTCCTTGAGGGCAGCCTTGGCGGACTTTCAGCCACCGATACCTTTTTAGTCCACGTGGAGTGTGTAGGCGGAACCGGGGAGAATAATCACCCTGAAGCGGAGCTCTATCCCAATCCGGGCAGCGGAGCGTTCATCCTTGATTTCTCAACCGGCGAACCACTGGATGTATTTGTTTATTCATATACCGGGGGTGAGGTCTATGCTCATCCAGCCTTCCTGCCCGGCGGGGTGATTGACCTTACCGGTCAGCCTTCGGGTCCCTATATCGTCAGGATCCGTTACAGCGGAGGGGTACTCAGTAAAATGATTCAAAAGTTATAGTCAGGTGTCCCGCAGAATATACATATTGCTATTTTTCATGCTTGCGTTTTGCGGGGCGGAGGCCCAGTATATCTCGGAAGTACTGAGCTATACCCCGGCACCCGGCCAGTTCATTAACAGTGCCCCCTGGGGCACTCCTCTTTCGGCCCGGTCCATTGTGGGCGGGGTGAACGGGTCCCTGAGCCTGGGGGCCTTTGGGGGCAGCGTGGTCTTTTGTTTTGAAGAGGCAGTCGAAAATCATCCCGATAATCCATTCGGGGTCGATTTTACAATATTTGGTAATCCCATGGAACAATGGTCGGAGCCGGGTGTGGTATTTGTGATGGAGGATGAGAACGGGAACGGTATTGCCGATGATACCTGGTATGAAATTGCGGGAAGTGATCACTTTTTCTCTTCCACAAAGCGGGATTACAACGTTACCTATTTTGATCCTGATCAAAGTGTTGCAGCAGATGTTCCCTGGGAGGATCAGGAGGGGAACCGGGGTTTTATCAGGGCAAACAGTGTCCATCTCCAGCCCTATTATCCGCTCAATGACTCTTTTCCTTCAGTTACGGCCGATGCAGCCACCTATACAGGAACACGGCTCGAGGGAGCTGTTGATGTGAATCATCCTCCAATTTTGATTTCAGCCCGAAGGGCTTTTGGATATGCCGATAACCAGGGGAGGGGGAGTGCCCCCTACACACTACCCGATAATCCTTATACAGAGGGGAGTGGAGAATTCGGGGGGAGATGCCTTTGATATCAGCTGGGCCCTGGACGAAGAGGGGCGTTACGTGGAGCTGGAGAAGATTCATTTTGTGAAGGTACAGGGCGGAATTCTGCATGAGGGCGGTTTTCTGGGAGAGCTCTCCACCGAAATTACCGGGGCGGTGGATATACCACCGGTACCCGGGATCGCAGGGACTTCAGTGCGGCTGGTACTAAAGGAGCTTCCCCCCGAAATGGATGCATCACCTTTTCAACTGGAGGCTTTCCTGTTCCGGTATGGCAGGCTTGATGCGAACAGGAAAATCCTGTGGTCCACCAACCAGGAGTGGGCTGTTGTCAATGATGAGGGACTTCTGAATATCACGGGGAGTGGTCCCCTGACAATTTCGGCCACCGTAGATGAGGAGCCTCAGCTAAGTGCTACGGTTTCCACAATCATTTCCGGGGATCAAAGCACCTCAATCCATGATATGCAGGGATTTTCAATGCCAGGGATCTTTCCTAATCCCGCCGGTGAAATGATTCATATCCAGGGGGTTGATGGTATACCGGTTACACTTTTTGATGCCTCCGGCAGAGTACTTAAACAGGTAGATGATTACCGCCAGGGGGCTGAGATACCGACCGGTAATCTGAAGGGCGGTGTTTACCTTCTAAAGGTTGGAAACGGCACACCCGGAATGTGGCTAAGGTTTTTAAAACTGTAAAAGGGGATGAGGCGGATCTTGTTCATATGGACGGCTATTTTAATGTCAGCACCCCTTTTCCCCCAGGGAATCTCAGACTCCCTGTTTACAATTGAAGCGGTTGAAGTCAACGGCCAGAGAACATTTTTAAAGGAGCAGGCCGGATTCTGGCAGACTGTAGTGGATACCACGATCCTCTGGGAGAAAGCCAGCCTCTCACTTTCCGACCTTTTATCGGAGAATACTTCGGTTTTTATTAAAAGCAATGGCCGTGGAGCAATGGCTACAGCATCCTTTCGGGGGACCGCACCCTCGCATACCCAGGTGATCTGGAACGGGATCAGTATAAGCAGTCCCATGCTCGGAATGGTTGATTTCTCCCTTATACCTGTTTATATCATCGATGATCTGACCCTGAAGCACGGGGCCGCCTCACTGTCGGACCGGGGTGGCGGAATCGGAGGATCCATCAGCATTGAAAACAGGCCGGATTGGGGAGAGGGCAGTGCAGTCAGTTATATCCAGGGGATCGGGAGTTATGGTACTTTTGATGAGTTTTTACAGCTGGGGCTGGGTAACCGGAAGATCAAAAGCGTTACCCGCCTCTATCACAATCGCTCTGAAAACGACTACACCTTTATCAACCGGGGTATCGGGAACCTCGATCCGAAAACAGGCGTAGTGGAGAACCCGCTGGATACCAATGAAAATGGATCCTATTCGCGGTATGGAATGGTTCAGGAGCTCTATGTACGGCCCCAAAAGAACCACCTGGTATCGGTAATTTACTGGGGTCAGTTCGGACAGCGGGCCATTCCCTGGCCCACCAGTTACGAGGGACCCCAAAATGCCAATCTGAATAACCAGGAGCAATCGGATCACAGGGTGGTGGCCAGGTGGAAATACTATTCACCCGCAGGGAAATTCACGATCCGTTCAGGGTATTCGGGCACACAGATGGATTATCTCCAGTTAAGAGAGGTGCCCGGACTGGGCTCCATACCCGATGTTTATTCAGTCAGCCATCAGAACAGTTTTCTAAATACCCTCTCCTATGAGCATGATCTGGGACCGGAACTTTCAGTGGAGGGCAGGCTGGAGATGGACCATCAGGATGTAAACACCCAGGATACGGTAAGCAGGATCGGTTATCATGAACAGCGAAATGAGGTCTCTTTTTTTGGAGCTGTCAGAAAAAGTTTCGGCGAAAAACTGAACCTGAACCTGATGTTGAGACAGGAGTGGATCGATGGGGAGAGAATACCCTTAATTCCTTTTCTGGGGATCGATTACCGCCTTCTTAAAGGTGAAGAGCTGATCCTTAAAACCAGTATAGCCAGGAACTATCACCAGCCCACCCTCAATGATCTTTACTGGCAACCCAATGGAAATCCCGACCTGCTTCCTGAAATGGGGTTTACTCTGGAGGCGGGTATTGATTACCGGAAGTTGTTTGGGGGTCACCAGCTCCGCACAGGCCTCACCTGGTACCGTTCACATATTGAAAACTGGATCATGTGGGTACCCTCCTCAAGAATGAACCTTGAACCAATCAACATCAGGGAGGTACTCAGCACAGGAGCGGAGTATGACCTTGGTCTTCGGGGAGAGATCCGGAAATTCCGGTATTGTGTAACGGCCACCTATGCCTACACCCGTTCAGTGAATCTCGGCGACCCCCTTGTATGGGGCGATGAGTCTTATGGTAAACAACTGGTTTATATTCCTTTACATTCAGGGAACCTGATGGTAAACCTGGGATTCCGTAACTACTTTCTTACCTATCAGTATAACGCTTACAGCGAGAGGTATACCACCTCCAGTAATGATCTTTCACGTCGCGACTGGCTCTATCCCTATTTCATGAATGATGTGTCCGCAGGCGGGGAGTTCAGGATCAGGAATATGAGATTTTCGGCCGAGTTAAAGGTGTATAACCTCTTTAATGAGACCTACCATTCGGTGCTTTACCGTCCCATGCCGGGAAGGAATTTCCTTGTGGTTTTCAAAATCAAAATTTAGGGTGATGCGCGCGCTTTCTTTTTTAGTGATTCTGCTCTCCACCCTCTCTGCCTGCATGAAGGATGATGCGTTATGGGAGTTTGACAGGCTGAACACGGATAGGCCGGGTGGTGTGTTTATAGTCAATGAGGGGAATTTTACCTATGGGAATGGCTCACTCTCCTTTTACGATATGGAAACCGGGGAGGTACTGAATGACATTTTTTACAACACCAATGCATTGCCCCTGGGGGATGTGCCTTTGTCAATGACCATCAGGGATAGTCTTGGTTACGTGGTGGTGAACAACAGCGGAAGAATCTATGTGATCAATACATCTACCTTTCGGTATGTTGGAAAGATCACCGGTCTCACCTCTCCCCGCTACATACATTTTGTGAACGATTCAAAGGCCTATGTGACCGATCTCTACGCCAGGTCCATTGCGATCATCAATCCGCTTACAATGGAGGTCACCGGTGCGATCGATGTGAGTAACCCGAAAGGGGGGTTCCATCAGCACTCCACTGAACAGATGGTTCAGTATGGAAAATATGTGTATACCAACTGTTGGAGTTTTGATAATCAGGTGCTGGTGATCGATTCCGAAATAGATGAGGTGATCGATTCCATTGAAGTTTTGAAACAACCCAACTCAATGGTCCTTGACCGGTTTCATAACCTGTGGGTGCTGACCGATGGAGGATTTGAAGGGAGTCCATACGGATATGAACCACCGGGTTTAATGAAAATTGAGGCGGGATCGGAGGAGGCAACCCTTGTCTACAGGTTTGAAAACGGGGAAATGCCCCGGCAATTGCATATCAATGCAACCGGAGATACCCTCTGGTTCCTGAACAGGCACCTTTACCGGGTAGCTTTGGAGAGCGGGACTGACCCGGTACCGGAATTATTGATTGAAAGTCCATACAGCCCGGGCTATAACGGGGGGTACTATGGATTGGAGGTGGACCCCTCATCCTCGGAACTCTATATCTCTGATGCCGTGGATTATGTTCAGAGGGGTATGGTATACAGATTTGCACCCGATGGGTTTCCCCTGGATACCTTACGAGTGGGGATATCACCGGCAGCCTTTTGTTTTAAACCGGAATAATCGTCAAGTATCGCTTCATATGGGTGGAAAATTGACAGGAAAATTGTAATTTGTTATTTGAACCTCATTGATACTGCATCTATGACTATACATCAATACCAGAAGAAATGCTCAAAAGAGTACCTTGATAGTATTAATTTTCCCAAGGAGACATGTTACCTGTTTGGCAATCCGGTAAGAGCGGTTATTCCCATTGAAACCGCCATTGGAAAAATAATGATCATCGGTCCCCAGCCGGCACCACGTGTTTATTTTGAGAAGGATATTCCTGATGTACCTCTCTACGACGGATCGGCACCATTCTCCATCGAGCCCTATTTTGATGGTTCGAGAGTAAGGAGTTCATACACGGGACAGGAGCTCTCGGAGGTGATCCTTGAAACACTGGGGATTAATAGGCAGGATTGCTGGCTCACCACCCTTGTAAAGGTCCATCTGTTCGATGACGATAATGTGAAAAAGTACCACCGCCTGGGTAGGGATATCAAATCGAACAGGGAAAAATATATGCAGTATGCCAATAAGAGCCTGCCATGGATCCGCGATGAGATTGAAATTGCCAATCCGTTTGCGATTATCCTGTTGGGTGAGCAGGTGATCTCCAGCATACTGCTCTGTTCGGAGGAAGAGGCCCGGAGCCATATGACCGGGAAAGTGGTAGAAAAAAAGATCATCTGGAAAAACAGCAACTTCATATGTCTTCCGCCTCCCGGTGTGATCATGGACCGGTCGGCAAGGAATCCATGGCCCCGCAAATTTGCCATTCAAATCGGACCTGCGGCCATGAAAGAGATTGAAAGGCTAAAGGCTATGCCTTCCATCTAAGAAATATGATGTACCGCCATGTATTCCCGGATCCGCCGTGCATGGTCAAGATCATCCCTGTTGAGCTTCCTGAGTATCTCCGTGATCCGCGACCCGGGAGCAGTGGTCATGAAGTTGTTGTAGTGTGATTCCCCGGCAGATAATTCAATCTTGTGGGCCAGTTGAAATGCTTTGGTTCTGTCGGGCTCTCTTTTAAAATCCTCCATGGCTTTTACGATAACCTGGTTGGCTTCCTTCAAATCTGCAACCGCTGAAGGCATGATCCCTTCAGGGATCTCCAGATGGGATGCATCCATCAGTTCTGCAGTTTTCAAAAGGGCTGCATGATTTTCCTCCTCAATGGCCAGCTCCCACCAGAATGCTGAATCTTCAGGCAAAAGGTATTTAAACAGCAAATAAAGCTTGCCCACATTATGCTCCAATTGAATGGCTTCGCTGATCAATTGACTGAAGTTTTGGTTCATGGGTTCAAGATGAAACAGAGATCCGAAATATATAAAATTATACAATTCGGATCCACTGTGATGTGCCAATTCATTAACTTATGGCTAAAATAAGAGATCGAGACTCGAAACCGGAAGGTTCAATTTGAACTTGTTAAAGAGCCCACAGGAACTGGTTGCTAAATAAAAACCCGAACATGAAGAAAATAATCAATACTCTGGTTGCAGGACTAATTTGCCTGCTGATTATCAGCTCCTGTTGCTATAAAAAAGATCAAGTGTACTGGTTTCCGGATGAGGCAATAAGGTATTATAACGATCACGACACTGTCAAATTCTACTGCCCTGAATCTGACATAATTGAATCATTTATAGTATGCGAAAGAGACACGACAATAACTATAGAACAGTATTATTATAACCAGTTTTGTGAATATGCAGTGTTCACACACGTTTTATCATATTTATTATTTCTTGACAGCTGCAGTAGCTCGAGTTTAATCCTAGTCTCAGTTAATAATCTTGGACCTGAACATATTCACGTATCAATAAATGAATTTGGCAGTTATGATGGTGGATTTGGAGCAGAGTATGATGAAAGCAAGAAATTCTCAATAGATGTCTTAGACCATACTTATAGTAGTGTTATTGAGCTTCACGACTCTGAATCGTCCGAAATACCGTATATATTATTCTCCTACGAGTATGGTGTTATTCAAATCCAATTCGAAAATCAAACCTTTAACCTTATAAATGATGAGAATTAGAAATCCATCGTCCTGGCAGCTTCCTTCACAATTGTCCAAATAGTGGTGCAATGTCAGCTTGCTTCAGGTTCATTTGCTCTATTCTGAACTTTATGGCCTCAACGGGTTCCGGAGGTGCCATTTGGTAATGCTCTTGCTCATACTTTTCAACCAGTAAGGATAAAAGCTCTAATTCTTCTCCTTTCAGACTATTGGGTTCTCAATATCAAAGATAAAAAAACCGGATATCACGAACTGTTATATCCGGTTTAAAGGCGACAATAAACGCCCCATGTGAGTATTCTTTATACCGCTGAAGTCGACCTTGTCGAATACCAGCGAAGGGAGTCTCCACGAACGGTTGAGGTCTTCGTCGTTGCCCACGGCAACAAGGTTCTGCCACAGCTGTTTGAAGTTTCCGGTGATGTTCATCTCGGCAACGGGCTTGATGACTTTACCCTTTTCTACCAGGAAGCCTTCGAAACCGTAGGAGAAGTCGCCCGTAACCTGGTTGTTACCTGCTTCACTGAAGCTTTATTATTATGGCTTTTAGGTCTGGGATATCTTCTGATGCTGTTTTCCAAACTACTCCAAGATCGACATCAATGTAATCGTGTATCAGTACATCACGCATCCCGGCCATATCCGACCATGGAATATCTGGATGCTTTGAACGAAGCTCATTCGAAACCCGCTTGGTTGCTTCGCCAATGATTTCAAGCTGACGCACTACCGCATCTTGAGTTACCAGGTCTGCTTCAAATGCCTCACGATCCTTACCTGAAATGTAATCAAGAATTCGGTTTATGCTATTGAGTATATGGTCGATATAAATGCTATCATCCTTCATTAAAGATGATTTGGAGATCATTATAGATATACTGCCGAAGCTTTTTATTCTTCAACGCAGATTCAGTAACTACATCAACCTTCTTACCCAAAACGCTTGAAAGCTCCCTATGAATTCGTGCAAGATCTAATAGACTCGGGGTATCTCGAAAATCTACAAGGATATCAATATCACTTTCATCATTTTCCTCTTGTCGTGCATAGGATCCAAAAATCCCAATCCTTTCTGGATTATAAGGATACAAGTAATTGATAATTGCCGTATTTATATCCTGTCTGGTCATTTGAAACAAAGATACGCTTTTTCGAATCAGTATATTCTCAGTGCTGAAATCTTCATTGTCAATCCAATCATATCAAGAGATTAATCAAAAACATAATTGCAAGAAATTATTAGTTCGAATGGATACATCTTAGGACTTTCTGTATCATCTATTAGTTTAATCTTATCCCAATAATCACGTCTTATAACTGATAGAATCGATTGATTTAATAGAAAACTCCATCTAATATTTTTGTGCTTCTGAATACTAAATCCTGAAAATAGGGAAACATTATACCTCCTATAATAGTCTTCATCTATTTTGAAATAGGAGTATTTCGGAGTATTAACAAGAATTGAGTTATTAAATCCAGCAAAAAAGAAGGTATTATATTTTTTGAACCACTGAACAGTAATGTGATATGATGTCGATAGATCCAAGTAATATAGTGCTAAAAGGTGCCAAGATTTGGTAGTATTTTGATAATATTCAGTTTTTTCAAAATATCGGGATCCCCTTTTTGTAAAATTAAATCCGAATGAGATATAATTATCTGAATTTATGTATTTAAAGGTACCGATTCCAAGTTGAACAGGGATAGAAAATCCATTGTTTTCCATATTGAAATCTATCACGGTACTGATCCCACTTCCTATGTTCACGAAACCCTTAAAAGGTGTAAACTGGTTTTGACCACAAGCAATAATACTGGTGGTAATAATGATAAAAATAAAGGTACCCCTGAAGAATCGTCGCATGGCGGGTAATTAAGAGCATGAGTACCTGGGCCAACTCATCCTTTATTCCCATGAATCAAGGACTCAAGAGGGATTCCCAGGTATCTGTTTAACAAAGTAATCATTTTCAAGGATAAACTCCTCTTTCCATTTAGTACTTCCGATACCCTTGTTTTTCCTCCAAATAGTGGTGCAATGTCAGCTTGCTTATTTTCAGCTTATATACCGCTGAAATCGACCTTGTCGAATACCAGCGAGGGGAGTCTCTTTGAACGGCTTGGGTCCACGTCGTTGCACACGGCAACAAGTCTGCCACAGCTGTTTGAAGTTTCCAGTGATGTTTATCTCGGCAACAGGCTTGATCTTAACTGAAGCATGAGGCGGGGATATTGTTTTATATGGACTACAATTCATTTTTCCGTTTGAAGCCTACTCGTATGCGGTTCTGCTGATCCAGTTCCTGCTGCTTGACCTGTTCGATATCTTTTTTCTCAATTTGTTCCAGTTTCTTCAGAATATCCTTGTGAGTGGAAAGCACTTCACGCATCCGTGTAAATACGCGCATGATTTGGATATTCACCTTAATAGCTCTCTCGCTGTGTAGAACTCCTGACAACATTGCAACACCCTGCTCTGTAAAAGCATTTGGGGGTTTACGGCGGCCTCCCCAACTTGATATCGCAAATTGCGATTTCATGTTTTCAAATTCCTCTTGAGTCAACTGGAACATAAAGTCCTCAGGGAAACGAGCTATGTTACGTTTTACCTGCTCATTTAGTCTGCGGGTTTCCACATCATAAAGCTCCGCAAGATCTGCATCCAGCATTACCTTCTTATCTCGTATCACGTAGATCTTGCTGATGATGGATTCGTCGGGGTGTATTTGCATTTCTGTTGGCGAAGTATTGATATATGGTTAATGTACGGACCCTGATATTATCGTCGTCGTGAAACTTGAAAGATAAAAAAACCGGATATCACTTGCTGTAATATCCGGTTTGAAGGCGACAAGAAACGCCCCAAGTAAGTATTCTTAAATACCGCTGAAGTCGACCTTGTCGAATACCAGCGAGGGGAGTCTCCAGGAACGGCTTGGATCCATATCGTTGCCAACGGCAACAAGGTTCTGCCACAGCTGTTTGAAGTTTCCGGTGATGTTCATCTCGGCAACGGGCTTGATGACTTTACCCTTTTCAACAAGGAAGCCTTCAATACCGTAGGAGAAGTCGCCCGTAACCTGGTTGTTGTTACCCCCGTTAAAGCCGGTCACCAGGATTCCCCGGTCGATACCGGCTATAAGCCCCTCGAGATCTTTCGATCCCAGGTCGAATAAAAGGTTGGTAGTACTTCCGGAGGTGGGCTCCATCTCCAGCTTCTTACCGTAATAGGTATCGATGTAGTAGGTTTTCAGCACTCCCTTTTCAACGACGATCCGCTTCCTGGTGGCGATACCTTCACTGTCAAACAAGGATGAGCCTCGTCCGGATACAATAAAGGGATCATCAACGATGGTCATCAGAGGGGAGCCGATACTTTCACCCATCATCCCGATCAGGAAAGATTGTTTCTGCTGGATGGAACTGCCATTGAGCGCAGAGATCAGGGGCTGGAGTACATTTCCTGCAACTTTATTCTCCACGATCATTGGCATTTTGCCCGACTCAATTTTAGCCTGTCCCAGGCGATCCAGTGCCCTTTTCAGCGCCTTACTGCCAATTTCGTTTCTGACAAGCTGATCGCTGAAGATGGAGGATTCATACCAGTAACCCTGGGGACGTGCTGTACCATCGGTCACAGAGACAGATGCATTCAGCGAATAGTAGGAACTCTCGGAATCTCCTTCAAATCCGTTGCTGTCCACCATCAGGCTTCCACTTAATCCATCCCTGTAAGAGGTAGATACCGATATGATTCGATCGTCTTTCCCCAGTGCCTCCTTTTCAAGAGAGAAAGCATCTTTGATCTTCTGCTGTGGATCGACCGAATTGAAATTGGGATCGACCGTTTTCAGTTCGGGTCCACCCCCCCTGTAGTAAAGTTCAGGATTGGGAAGTGTGCGGAATTCATCCTCGGCCAGGTAACGGGTTCCGGCGATGGCCTCCTCAATAAATTTGGCAAGCTCCTCCTTGTTGGTGATCCTGTTGGTGGAGATGCTCGAGTATTTCTTATCCACGTAAAGGTTGATCCGCATGACAATCTGATTGGATTCCTGGAGCTTGTCAATCTTCTCTTCCCTTACCTCGATCTGGCTGCTGTTATTATTGTTTATGGAAACGCGGACCTGCTGTGCGCCATTCTGAACGGCGTGTTCCATGGCCCATTTTGCGATGCTGTATTTTTCTTCTTTGGTCATGATCTCAAGATTTCAGTTTATGCACTGGTTCCTCCAACGGTAAGTTTTTTCACAAGGACCGTGGGAAGGCCCATTCCTACAGGAACCGATTGTCCGCCTTTTCCACAGGTCCATGTACCGGTTGCGGTTTTGTAATCTCCTGCTGCCATGGTGATATCGGCAAGTGCCTTGGGCCCGTTCCCGATGATATTGATATCCTTGATGGGCCGGGTCAGTTTTCCTTTTTCGATGAGATAACCCGACTTCACGAAGAAGGTGAAGTCACCGGCCCCGATCTGGACCTGACCGTTACTGAAATTGTCCACATAAACACCGTAGTCCACGCTGGAGATAATGTCGTCAGTGGTGTGTGGACCATTCTCCATATAGGTGATCCGCATCCTGGGGATCGGTACATGCCTGAACGACTGTCTGCGGCCGTTCCCGGTTGGTTCGACACCATAATAGTTGGCACTGATCCGGTCGTGCAGGTAGCTTTCAAGAACACCGTCTTTTACCAGGTAGACTTTTTTCACATCATTGCCCTCATCATCCATATTGATCGACCCCCGGTTGTTGGGCATGGTTCCGTCTTCGACGATATTGATAAAGTCCGCAGCAATACTCTTTCCCAGTTTGTCGGAAAAGATCGATTCATTTTTCCGGTTGAAGTCAGCTTCAAAGGGGTGTCCCATGGCCTCATGGAGCAGGATCCCCGATCCTCCGGCACCCAGTACCACCGGTAACTCACCGGCTTTTGGTTTTCCGGCGCCAAACAGGAAGTTGGTTTTTGTAATGGCCTCCTGTGCCAGCTCTTCCACCACATTGTCATCCAGGAATTCAAAGCCCTGGCGGATCGACCGGGCGCTGTAGTCATTTTCCATCTGTCCCTCCTTCTCCATGATGCAGACCACGCCAAGGGTTGCCATGGGGCGATAGTCACAGGCGAGCAGACCCTCAGAGCTGTAAAACATCACGTAAGAAGTTTCGTCTCTCTGGAATACCCTGGCCTTGCTTACTTTTTCGTCAAGCTCAAAAAGCCTGTCGTTTAACTTCTGAACAAAGGGAATCTTCTCCTCCACCGTTGAGTTTTCCCATTTCCGGGAAACCTTATAGTAATTGGGAATCTCTTTCTCGAGCAGCCTGCTGCTTTTAAAGGTCACTGGATCATTTGCAATATTGGCAGCGGTTTTTGCCACCTTCAGCATGTCCTGCAGGGAGGTGGATTCGGTGTATGCAAATCCGGTCTGGTCGCCCTTCAGCACCCTGACCCCCACGCCGTAATCCACGTTGGAATTTGCACTGTTTACCTTGCCGTCTTCCAGTCCAAGACTGTTGGATATTGTGTGTTCAAAAAAGAGGTCCGCATAATCACCCCCCTTTGACATCGCTTCTGCAATTACTTTTTGCAGCATCTGGGGAGTCACTTCAAAATGGTCTAGGTAGCTTTTCACGTCCGGGGATAATTGTAGGTTGTTGCATGATTTTAGCAGTGGCGGCAAAACCATGGTTCCGACCGTGGCCGCACCTCCTGCTTTTATGAAATTTCGCCTTGAAAGTGTCATAAGGTACAGATTTTGGATTGAAGGCCTAATGTACTATTTTTCATAATAACCGGGAAGGTGTTCCTTAAGTTATGCAGCATGATAAACTATTTTTAAGATGAATGCTTACATTTAACCCATGAAACTATATCATTTAATTTTCGGTATAACCTGTATACTTTCAGTTGCAGGTTGCTCTTCTGATCCGTGGATTACCCTTTTTGACGGTGAAACCCTTGAGGGCTGGCAAGCTTCAGAGGACCCCGCTTCCTGGAAAATAGAAGATGGGGCCCTTGTTACTTCGGGCGCCCGGTCACACCTGTTTTATACTGGTGATGTGATGGACCACAACTTTACCAATTTTGAATTTTCGGTGGATGTGAAAACCAGTCCGGGAGCCAATTCAGGGATCTATATTCATACCGGATACCAGGAGGAGGGATGGCCCGCAAAGGGTTATGAGTGCCAGGTGATCAACTCAAATCCTCCCACAGAGCCCGGTGGCTATATAGAGCATAAGATGACCGGTAGTATTTACGCCATTCGAAATGTCTGGAAATCGCCTGTTCCGGACAACGAGTGGTTCAACTACCGGATCGTAGTACAGGGGAAGACCATCCGTACCTACATCAACGACATGCCGGCTGCTGAATATACCGAACCCGAAAATCCCTACCGGCCCGAGGGCCTGTCCGGCCGCTTGCTGGGCTCCGGTACTTTTGCTTTCCAGTGTCACGACCCGGGGAGTGTGGTTGCCTATCAGAACATCCGGGTAAAACCGCTTGCAGATGATCTGCCAACTCCCGGAACACCTCCCGAAGACCTTGCCTTTGAGAAGCAGATCATCGACCTTGCGGCACAAAACTTTCCGCTAATCGATCTGCATACCCACCTGAAGGGAGGGATGACCGAGGATGAGGCCCTGGCACAGGCAAGAAAGTATGGCTACACCTATGGCATTGCTGTAAACTGCGGACTAAAAATGGGATTTGAGTCGGATGAGGAGCTTAACACTTTTCTCAATACTTATAAACCCTCACCCTTCACCTGGTTTGCCATGCAGGCAGAGGGGCGTGAGTGGCTGGAGCTGTTTAGCCCGGAGAGCCGGGAGCGTTTTGATTATGTCTTTACAGATGCCATGACCTGGACCAACGACAATGGAAAACGCATGCGTACCTGGATCAAAGAGGAGACCGAGGTGGGCGATCCCCAGGATTTTATGGAGCAGCTGGTGGACCGGATCGTGACCATTGTCACCACAGAACCCATCGATATCTACGTAAATCCAACCTTTATTCCAGATGAGATCAATGATCAGTATGATCTTCTCTGGACCGATGAGCGGATCGACCGGGTGATTGCTGCCTTAAAGGAGAGCGGAGTAGCCCTTGAAATCAACAACGGCAGGCAGATTCCCAGCCCCGAATTTTTGAAAAAGGCCAAGGCAGCCGGAGTGAAATTCACCTTTGGTACCAATAATGTCACGGCCGAGTCACTGGGAAGAATGGACTACGCCATCCGGATGATCGGAGAGCTCGGATTAACGCCGGAGGACATGTGGATTCCGGGAAAATAAACGAGTTAAAAGGTTTGTTAAATCTCAGAATTTGTGTGAGAAGCTTGTTTTTTCATTTATCTTGACTCCAAATTTTGAACCATGGAAAAGTTTCATCTGAATCGCCGGCAATTCCTGGGAGCCCTTACCCTTGGCACCGCTCACCTGATGTTTGAGAACCCGCTGTATGGTACGGCGGCAAGGTTTACTTCCCCTGACCCTTTGCAGGCAGTTAGACTGGGGAAGACGGGACTGACTCCCTCCCTGATTGGATTCGGAACCGGGGTGTGGGCGGGTGATCGATCCTCCTTTCTTACCAGGCAGGAAAAAGACAAGAGCATTGCCCTGCTGAAATACGCCTATGACAGGGGATTCAGGATGTTTGATTGTGCCGATACTTACGGTACTCACGGGATCATGATGGAAGCCCTGAAAACCATGGAACGGGAAAAGGTGATGCTCACTTCCAAAATCTGGACCCGCAAAGGGGGAATCCCGGAAGATGAACGCCCCGATGCCAATATAGTAGTGGACCGCTTCCGTAGAGAACTGGATACCGATTACATAGACCTGGTCCAGATTCACTGCATGGTGGATCAGGACTGGACTGATAACCAGCGTAGGCAGATGGATATCCTGGAGGATTTGAAAGCAAAGGGAATCATCAGGGCCCACGGGGTATCGGTGCATTCGCTTGAGGCCATGAAGTCAGCGGTAAAGGACCCATGGGTGGATGTCTTGCATGCCAGGATTAATCCTTACGGAATTGCAATGGACAAACCCGACCCGGAGGAGGTTGTGAAAGTGATCCACCAGCTGCATGCAGCCGGGAAAGGGGTGATTGGCATGAAACTGGTGGGCAACGGGGACATACGCAGTGAGCCGGAGAAAATCGATCACAGCATCCGCTTTGTCCTGGGACTGGGCAGTGTGGATATGATGATTGTTGGTTTTGAGGATAAGGGCCAGGTCGACAATTATATGGAAAGGACTAAGTCGGCCCTGATACAGAACGCCTAAAATGTTAACTTTGGGCTTTAGGTACATTTTTGAAACGGTCCTTAGCCCATATTTTCTTCCTGTGTACACTGGCTATTGCTGGAATCGCGCAAACACCCCGTTTCTACCTGGGGTTTGATGAAATTCTTGATAACAGGGAGTATTTCACCCCGTATGTACATCATCAGACCATCTTTGGAGCCAGGATCAATCCGGGTCTCTCCATGGGATTTGATTCACTTCACACTGTGAAATTCGGGATTAATTATATGTATGAATTCGGGGGTGAATTGCTGGGGGTGAAACCACAGCTCGATCTCTATTACAAGTTCCAGTCAGAGAATATTCGCCTTCACTTTGGCTCATTTCCAAGGAAGGATTTGATGGACTACCCGCTGATCCAGCTCACCGACACACTGAATTACTACAGGCCCAATATGGAGGGGGCTTCCATTTATTATAAGTGGGAGTGGGGTCATGTTCATGGTTGGGTTGACTGGATCGGAAGAATATCACCCGAAAACCGCGAATCGATCCTGGCCGGTTTGGATGCCTCCGTTTACAAAGGGGGTTACTACCTGACCACCATGGTTACCCAATCCCACCTTTCTCGCTTGGCAGTTTATGATCCTACAAACCACCTGCTTGATGATGGATCGGTAGTAGTAATCGCCGGGGCAGATCTTTCAGATAAAGTGATACTGGACGAGCTGGATCTATCAACAGGATGGGTCACTACATACAGGAGGGTTCGGCCTTCCGACCCTGCCTGGACAGCGGGCTGGATCACACAACTGGATGCCCGATATGGTATTTTTGGTTTAAAAGGCACCTGTTACCTTGGTGATGCACCACATCTTATATATGGCGATCCGCTTTACAGGTCCGGTAACTACGGAAGGATTGATCTCTTTGTGGACCCCTTTAAAAACCCGCATATCTCCTCGAAGATCGGTTGGAACTTTCACCTGATCACCGGCTATGGGCTTCGTCATTCCCAGCAGATCCTGATCAGTATTATGCTGTGATGTTTGAACGGATCCGATCTCTTTTTAAAAGATCATTCGCAGTATTATAGCCGTTGATGAATGCCCCCGAGAAACCACCACCCAGCTTACCCCATGCCGAAGCAATGTGGATGTTTTCAGGGAGGGCATTGAGGTATTCTATACTTCTTCCCGGGAGCTGGGCAAAACCATATACCGCACCTTCGGGATTGAGGGTGAAGCGTTTTACACTCAGCGAGGTGGCTACTTCTACGTATTCCACTGCATCCCGGAATCCGGGAATGAACCGTTCGCACCGGTCGGTGATGATATCGGCTACATCGGCTTTCACCCGAAGATACTCCTCCCTGCTCAGGTTTTCCCAGTCGGAAGGGTAATCAATTGCACAAACAGCTGCCACGCTTTTTCCCTCAGGGGCGAGCATTGCATCTACCTGGCTGTAGTCCACCAGGGTAAAGCTGCGGGTGCTGAAATCGCTTTTGTTGTTAGGCAGGATATCGGCCTGGGTTTTGATCGTGGAGTCAAACACAAATGTAGCATAATGGCTGTTGCCCACATCCTTCAGGGGTTTGTTGAATCCATAATAAACCGTTAACAGCGAGGCTCCGGCCTGCTGTTCCGTGAGATGATCTGTAAGTACTTTTCCATCGGTTTTGGAAAGCAGGTTGTCCGCCAGATTTGGAATGGCTGCGTTCACAATGATATCCGGCGCAAAGTCCGAATGGATGATCCTTTCCTTTCCCCGTGATTCGGTGTAGGTAACCCCCACCACCTTTTTGCCTTCGTAGAGGATCCTGGTAACCAGGTGACTCAGTTTAACCTCTCCTCCATTTTCGACAATGATATCCATGAGCGCATTGGAAAGTTTTTGTGAACCTCCCTGGATGTAGTTGGCCCTCCCGCCGTAGTTACTGTTTTGCGCAGACAGGTAATAGAACCACGACAGAGAATATGGATCGTCATGGTAGTAACCCAGGTTACCCAGCAGGACCAGCTTCAGTTCTTCAGAGTGAATTATCTCATCCAGGAACTGACCAATATTTTTCTCGGGCTGATTGCGGTTCAGCACCATCACACGCTTTGCATTGGCAAGGTGCCAGAAATAGGCATCAATTCCCTCCTCCTCTTCCGGGAAGGCTTTTTTCAGAACCATTTTGGCCTCCTCCACCTGGTGGGGGATGACGATATCACACCGCCCATTGATGAAGCGATAGAATTCGGGGAGTGCCAGAAAGTTGACCCTCTCAAGGATTCCAAGGTCCTCAAACATCTTCATCTTCGTATCCCTTGGATATAGCCCCTCCATTTCGTGGAGTCCCACCTCCATGGTGAAATCCTTTCTTTTAAAGGTGGTGGCACATCCGCCAGGCCTGTCATGTTGTTCGAGCAGCAGTACTTTTTTCCCCTCTTTGGCCAGTTTGGCACCGGCAGTTAACCCCCCCAGTCCCCCGCCAATGATGATAAAATCGTATATCATACCACTGTTATTTGGATCTGCCGGTAGATTTCTCCTCCGGCGGAATCGGGTAACGTTTGAATGGTTTTTCTCGGTCGAACAGGTAACGGTAGGTGATGTAGTGCTTTACCGACTTGCACCCCACACCTATAAAGATGTTCCGCATCTTGGGATTGAAATCGCCCACCCATGAGAACTCGATTTCTGTGTAGTGCGATTTTCGCTCAAATACTTTCACCAGTTGCAGGATGATGGCTGCCTCCACTCCCAATCCCTGGAACGCAGGGACCACGCCCATCAGTACGCCCCTGGCCCTGGTCATGGTTTTGCGCCTTTTCAGGAAGAGAAATTTCAGCATGGAGGGGAGGTTCATTCTGCCATTCAGGTGCTTCAGGATCTGGTTCACATCGGGATACATCAGGTAGATGGCGATGGGCTTCCCCTTGTTATAGGCGATCCATACAAACTCCTCGTCGATGATCGCACGGGCTTTCTGAAGCGTCTTTTTGATGTATGATACCTCCAGGGGTTCGAAGTTCTCCTTGAAGGAGGCCCAGGTTTCGTTGAAAACCGTTACAAAATCCTTTATATACCGGTCAGCATTTTTCCACTCAAAATGTTTGAATTCGTAGTCAGGTTTTCGGGCGATCCACTCGGCAATCTTCTGGAAACGGGGCGGCAACGGCCGGGTAATGTCCAGGTGGAATCCCTCCTGTTTGAAGTAGGTTTGAAAACCGTAGGTTTCAAACAGCTCCTTGTAATAGGGGAAGTTATAGGCGATCTCGTATGAGGGATGGGTGAATCCCTCCACCAGCAGTCCCCAGTATTTATCCGTCTCCCCAAAATTGACAGGACCGTCCATGGCCTCCATGCCCCGCTCCTTCAACCACTCCCGTGCGGTATCAAAAAGCAGGTCGGCTGCCCCCTGGTCGTGAATACACTCAAAAAAACCAATTCCCCCGGTGGGCTGTTCCTGTTTCAAGGCAGTGTTCCGGTCAATAAAAGCTGCCACCCTTCCTTTCAGGTTTCCCTGTTGGTCCTTCAGGATCCAACGTGTGGCTTCGCCATGTTTGAAGTAGACGTTTTTTGTGGGGTCGAAAATCGATTCAATCTCCTTATCCAGGGGACAGACCCAGGTATCGTCGTCCCTGTAAAGGAATTTGGGCACATTTAAAAATGCCTGTCCCGACCGCCTGTCCCTTACCTCTTCTACCTTCATATAATCAGTTTGGTCAGATATGCTTATGATAGATTGAATCGAGCAGGTCGGTATACTTTTCAGCCACCACTTTTCGCTTCAGCTTCAGGCTTGCCGAAAGCTCTCCGGTAGCCGGTGACCACTCGTCCGATATGAGTCGAGTACGGCTGATCTGTTCCCATTCCTGGAGTTGTTTATTGATCTTTTTAACCTCTTCGTTGATGGCAGCTGTTACCTCAGGTTGCCTGATCAGCTCCTGGTTATTTTTACCGTTGGGCAGCTTCTGGCTGGCACGCCACTCCTTCAGGTATTTGAAATCGGGTACCAGGAGAGCACTGGCAAACTTCTGGTGTTCCCCTACCACCATTACCTGGTCGATGAAAGCCGACTCCTTCAGACGGTTTTCAATGAGCTGGGGTGCCACAAATTTGCCACTGGAGAGTTTGAAGATCTCCTTTTTCCGGTCGGTTATCATCAGGAATTTTCCATTTTCCAGGTGTCCCACGTCACCTGTACGTAACCACCCTTCATCGTCAAAGACAGATTTGGTCTGTTCTTCATCCTTGTAATAGCCCAGCATTACACAATGGCCCTTGCAGAGAACTTCGCCATCTTCGGCAATCTTAAGCTGCACACCGTCTATAACCGTTCCCACTGTACCCAGTTTACAGCTTCCCTTCTCTGTCCTGTTAATGGTGATGATTGGGGAGGTTTCGGTGAGGCCATACATGTTGATAATCTTCAGACCACTGGCCCAGAAAATGCGCTCCAGCCTGGGTTGGAGACTGGCCCCTCCGCAACCCACCAGTTTGGCGTGGCCGCCCAGGGCCTCCCTCCATTTACTGAAGATCAGCTTATCGGCAATTTTAAGCTTACGGTAGTATAACCATCCGTTTTCGCCATGCGGGTTGTATTTCAGGCCCAGCTCAACTGCCCAGAAAAAGAGCTTCTTTTTCATCCCGGTAAGGGTTCGTCCTTTGGCAATCACACTATCGTAAATCTTCTCCAGGATCCTTGGTACTGCATCGAATCCGGTGGCCTTAATCTCCTTCAGATTTGCAGCGATGGTACCCATGTTCTCTGCGTAGTAGATGCATGCACCGGCATACTGGGTCTGATAGTTCCCCAGCCTTCCTCCTACATGACATACCGGGATAATGGCAAGGTAGCGGTCTTCCTCGTTGAGCTTGAAGACCCCTGCTGCTGCCAGAAAATTCTTTACCAGGTTGTCGTGCGAGAGCATTACCCCCTTGGAGCGTCCCGTGGTTCCCGAGGTGTAGATGATAGATACCAGGTCGCCGGGAACGATCTTTTGCTTGATACTTTCCAGTTTGTTCCTTGCATCAGAGCTGCTCTTTTTGCCCAGATCGGTGACCTCCTTCCAGTGCCTTGCACCTTCAATCTCATCGAAGGTGAAAAAATGTTTGACAGCTTTCACCTTTTGCGAAACAGGGTAGATCAGGTTATAGAGCTTCATGTCCGAAACAATGACCATTTTGGCATCGGAGTGTTCCAGTATATAACCGTACTCCTCGGCATTCATGGAGGTATAAACAGGAACATGTACTACCCCGGCCATCGCCATTCCCATATCCACAAAATTCCACTGGGGACGGTTGTTGGTAACAGTTACAATCTTATCTCCCTTTTTGAATCCAAGTTCCAGGAGTCCAAGAGCGAAGTGATGTGCGATTTCGTTGTACTGTTCGGCGGTATAGAACTCCCAGTTTCCATCGATTTTTTCAGCAAAAGCGTTGTGGTTTGGGAAGGTGGTGATGTATCTTTCGAGCAGGTCGAAGTTACGTGTGGGTATCATTGGTTCCATATTCTATATATTATTTTGTTGCAAGATATGAAATCTATTTCAATGGCCTCACCGATCAGAAATAGCCAGAACCATCCCAGCAGTGGGTACAGAGCTTCTCTTTTGGAAGACCGATGGCTTCCACCAGGTCGCCCAGATCCTGGTAGATAAGGGAATCGATCCCCAGGTTCTTTGCGATCTGATCAATCATAGCCTTATATTGATGCGATGATGGATCTGCATACCTCTCCAGGTTTCTCTCCTCACCCTCCAGCTGTTTGATGGCTTTGCGTGTGGCCAGCTCCATGGTTGAACGGGACTGTGAAAAATTGAGGAAGTTACAGGGGAAGGTGAGTGGCGGGCAGGCAATGCGCATGTGCACCTCCTTTGCCCCTGCATTTCTCAGGTCGGCCGTATTGTCTTTCAACTGGGTTCCCCGTACGATCGAGTCGTCGAGGAATACCATCCTACTCCCCTCGATCATTGCCCGGTTTGGGATCAGCTTCATCCTGGCCACCAGTTCACGCATCTCCTGGTTCTGGGGCATGAAGCTCCTGGGCCATGTGGGGGTATATTTTGAATAGGCCCTTTTGTAGGGTAAGCCCCTTTCATTTCCATAGCCAATGGCATGCCCCACGCCCGAATCGGGTATCCCGCACACAAAGTCAGCTTCAACATTATCTCTCTTGGCCAGGCATGCCCCACAGCGGTTGCGTACCTCATCCACATTGATACCTTCGTAATAGGAAGGGGGGTAACCGTAATATACCCACAGGAAAGCGCAAACCTGCATCTTCTCCCCGGCCGGTTTCAAAACCCTGTATCCATCCGCCGTGATTTCCACAATTTCCCCGGGTCCGAGGTAGTATTCAATTTCGAAACCTGTATTGGGAAATGAGCAACTCTCGGTCGCAATGGCAAATGATCCCTCTTTCCGGCCAATGATGGCAGGGGTTCTGCCCAGTTTGTCCCGGGCCGCGATAATCCGGTCGGGGGTCAGAATCATCAGTGTACAGGATCCTTTCACCTGTTCGAATACCCTTTCTATTCCCGAGACGAAATCGTCCTCCTCGCAAACCAGGTTGGCCACTACCTCGGTAGGATTTACATTGCCCTGGAAGTTTTCTGTGAAGTGGCTTCTTTTATTCAGAAAGTAGCGTTCCAGTTCTTCTATATTCAACATGCGGCATACTGTGGTGATGGCGAACCTGCCCATGTGTGAGTTAAACAGGATCGGCTGGGGGTCGGTGTCGCTGATGATTCCCAACCCGCTGTTTCCGGAGAAATGTTTCAGATCAGGTTCGAACTTGCTTCGGAAATAGCCGTCCTCCAGGCTGTGGATCGATCTTCTGAATCCATCTACAGGATTGAAGAATACCATTCCTGCCCTTTTGGTTCCAAGGTGGGAATGGTAGTCCGTGCCATAAAAAACATCGGAAACGCAATCTTGTCCGGAGATAGCTCCAAAGAAACCGCTCATATGGGTTTAGTGTATAGTTTGGCTAAAACTATAAATTTTTGCATTTGGAATGAATGCGAATTGTTGGCTGGTTTATTTAATTCCTATCTCGAGACAGAGGAGCCTGGAATCGCTCCTTACAAAAATGTGGTTCCCGGAAAATGCCGGGTGGGCCCAGGTAACACCATTTCTTGGGTTTGGGGATATTTTAACCGGATCGATTACCTTTACCCTGCCCTGGTCGATGTATCCTTCAGGGGTTAGTTTGCCAAGCAGCAGTTCTCCAATTTCATTAAATCCCCAAACCTGGTCGCCCTGGCTGACGAAGTGAATATTGGCCCATCTTTCATTGGGACCCAGGGTCTGATCCTCCCAGATGCGGTCGCCGGTTAACAGATCAAGGCAACGGGTCTCACCATAGGAGTCGATCCCGTACAGATAGCCATCCCGGATAAGGGGTGTGGAGATACAGCAGTGGAGTGCATCGGTCTTTCGCTCACTTGTTCCGTGACGGTGATATATCAGCCTTGCACTGGTGGTTTGCTGATCCAGTTCAACAAGGTAGGAGCCATCGAAAAAAGCGCTTAGAAAAAGGAAAGGAGGCTCATAAACCGGGTCGGAAATATTCATGATCATATTCAGTGGTAACAGGGGAACGGACCAGTATATTTTCCCGGTTCCGGGATCCAGTCCGGCAACACTGCCCCCCGTCCAGCATACAAGCACCTCTTTTCCTGCCTGGGAGATCATTACAGGGGATGAATAGGAGGCCTCATCATCCAGGGCGCGCCAAGCTTCTTCACCGGTATCCTTATGAAATGCCACCAGGCAGGCTCCACCGGTTCCGCCCACCTGAACCACCAGGAGGTTGTTGACCATGATGGGATTGGATGCCATACCCCAGACGGGTATCCGGCTTTTATATTTTTCGGCAGTGTTGATCTTCCATAGTTCTTTCCCGGTTGTTGCATCAAGACAATGAAGATGCCCCATGGTTCCCCAAGCATAGGCTTTGCCCGAGTGGATCAGAACTGAGGCCCTCGGACCGGTGGGATAACCCACGCTGTAAAGTACCGGGTAGCTGTGGATCCATACCGCTTTCCCATTCCGGGCATCAAGGCACACCACCCGTTCGGAATCCTCTCTCAGATCCATGACATAGACCAGGCCATCGGCCACGGTTGGTCCGCTGTAACCACTTCCAACCGGGACATCCCAAAGGGTTGTGACCAGATTTTCGGTTAGAGAATCGACCCGGGGACCATTGTACCAGGTTCCGGAGCGGTCGGGACCCCGCCATTGGGGCCAATCGGATTGGACGGTATGATCCTGGCCTTTCATGTTTAGTGAGAAAAAGATGGTTAAAAAAGATAGGGTCAGGGTTATAGTGGTGAGTCTATTCATATTTTTTCAAAATAGCAAGTGTTGTTTCTCCGGATTTTTCCAGCCGGTTTGTGATTCGTACTTCACGATGTAAATCTTCAGATCGGCCTGTGATTCATATTTTACCTTATGGACCTTCTGGCCCTGAAGCATCAATGGAATGAGCAGGAGGTAAACAGAAATCAGGTATTTCATCATTTCCGGGTTACAGGTGATACAGATCAAAAATCAAACCAAATTTATGATTTCGGGTTAGCCGGCAGGCAGGATTTACGTTCTTTCCGGAAAGAGGCTCCTTCAGTTTACTGATGATCGTATATTGCTTTTGCATCCTGCAGGTTTTCGACGGGTAACTGGCAAACATTATCCCGGCACACGAAGATAAGGGTTTTATCCTTTGAGTACCGTCCCCTGAAAAGGGGAAGATCACTCTCCCCGCAGGAGGCAGCCACCACCACCTGGGGCAGGTATTCGGACTGAATCCGGGCCAGGATAAATGCAGCATTGGGCCCCACCACAGCAACTTCATAGAAGGGATGAAGCTGTTTCAGGAGCAGCTTTCCCCAACCTGCAAAACCATTGGGGTACTGCCCGATCCGGGCACTCATTTGTTCCATCATTCTGGAGGAGATCTCAATGAATTCGTTAATGAAAAGAATTTTCCCAAGCCTGAAAAGCGAGTTTGCCATCACCGAATTGGAGGAGGGAATCACATTATCCTGGATTTCCATGTGATGGGTGATCAGAACTTCAGCATCGTTACTATTGTACAGGAACAACCCGGAGGCCGGGTCGTAGAATTTTTCAAGGGTGACTTCTGCCAGTTCCCGGGCCAGCTCCAGCCACGTATTCTCCATCGTCGATTCATAAAGATCGAGGCAGGCTTCAATGGTGAGTGCATAATCGATGTGAAAGCCCGGAATGGTTACCCTGCCCTCTTTAAAGTTCCGGTAGAGAACCTGCTGCCTGCTCCACATCTTATCCCTGATCATGTTACCGCATTTTTTGGCCATTTCAAGATGACCGGTTTGGCCGCTGGCGCGATAGGATTGTACCAGCCCCGAGATCATCAATGCATTCCACGATGTGAGGGATTTATCATCCAGTCCGGGCCGGACCCTTTTATCCCGGGCATCGAGTAAGATGTTGTTCCATTTTTTAATCCTTTCTTTGAAGGCTTCAGGCTCCAGCCCCTGCTCACCGGCAAATCCATCCGGATCGGCAGTGCGGTAAAGGATGTAGTTCCCATCCTCCCAGAGGCCCGTTTCGTTGATGTTGTAGTATGCGGAGAAGAGATCAAAATCTCCCGATAACAGCTCCTTCAGCTCCTCCCTTTTCCAAACATAGAACTTCCCCTCCACCCCTTCGCTGTCTGCATCCAGTGCACTATAAAAGGACCCATCGCTGCCTGTCATCTCCCTCTTTATAAATTCAATGCTCCGGTCTGCCACCTGCCTGTAATTCTCGTCCCCAAAAACCTGGTAAGCCAAGGCATAGAGTCTTATCAGCTGTGCATTGTCGTAAAGCATTTTTTCAAAATGTGGGATTTTCCAGATGGGATCGACCGAATAGCGTGCAAATCCGCCCCCTGCCTGATCATAGATCCCTCCGCGGGCCATCATTGTAAGGGTAGTAGCCACATAATCCAGAATCTCCTGGTCCTTCTGCTGGTAACCATATTGAAGCAGAAACTCCAGGTTGACGGGCATAGGGAATTTAGGGGCTCCCTGGTGGCCCCCATACTGCAGGTCAAACTGACCGGACCACTTCCGGATGGCAGCCGAAAGCTCTGTTCTTGTCAATGGATGATCCGTTTCAGGGGGTTGGAACAGGGAGTACTGAGCAATACCATCTGCAAGCCTTTCTGCATATCGCTTACTTTCCTCCGGGTTTTTCCTGTAATATTCATTGATCTGGGTAAGGACATTGATCCATTGTGCCTTCGGAAAATAGGTGCCGCCCCAGATGGGTCGTCCATCGGGAGGGCGATACAGTTCAGGGGCCATCCGCCCTGCTGATTCATCAGGTTTACTGCAGTCATGTAGATGTGATCAATATCCGGGCGTTCTTCCCGGTCCACCTTTATGCAGACAAAATGATCATTCATCAGGCGGGCTACTGCCGCATCTTCAAAACTCTCATGTTCCATCACGTGGCACCAGTGACAGGATGAATAACCAATACTCACGATGATTAACTTCTTTTCCCTTGAAGCCTTTTCCAGGACCACCTCACCCCACGGATACCAGTTCACCGGGTTGTGGGCATGCTGCAGCAGGTAGGGACTGGTCTCATTGATTAAAGCATTGGTATGGGCAAATTCTTTCATCCGGGAGGAGAAATGGTTATCATAAGAGGGTTGGCGTTAATATTCTACCAGAACAGGATCTCCAAATCCCAGGCTCTTCAAGGGCACCAGCTGGGTGTCTGCATCACCCACAACCACATAATACATACGTTGGGGATCGATATAATTTTGTGCCAGTTTGCGGTGGCTTTCCAGGGTCATGGAACCGATAACCTCCTGTTGTTTTGAAATATAATCGAAAGGAAGGTTGTAAAGGCTGATGTTCTCAAGAATCCCTTGCAGGGCCCTCAGGGTTTCAAATTCAAGCGCATTGGATTTCAACAGCGCATTTCTTGTGAATTCAAGGGCCTCCTCACTGATACCCTCCCTGTATTTGGCCATCTCTGTGGCAAAGATCTGAATCGATTCAAGGGTAGCATTGGACCGCACGCTGGAGCTTGCCTGGAAGGTTCCGTAGAGGTTGTTTGCGGTGAAACCCGAACGTGCGCCATAGGTGAATCCCTTCTCCTCACGAAGGATCAGGTTCAAAATTCCGCTGAACGACCCACCCAGTTTGTAATTCATAACCTCTACAGCATCGTAATCGGGATCTGTCCGGGTGAGGGACAGGTTCCCGATTCGGATCACAGATTGTTTTGCTCCGGGGACATCCACAAAGTATATCTTCGAACGCTCCGGGTTGGCGGGGATTTCGATTTCGGGCCACTCAACCTCTTTGGGTGTCCAGCGGTTTTCAATTCCCGCCAGAGCACTCTTTACCCGGGAAGGAGACAGGTTGCCCACCACATGGATTGCAGCACCCGAGGGAGTGAGATTCTCTTTATAATAGTCTTTCAGATCATCAAGAGTGATTGCTTCGATGGTCCCGATGGTTCCATCTGTGGGGATGGACAACAGGTTCCCGTCTCCGAATGCAAGGTTGTTAAAGGTGTTCCTGGCCAGGTATGAAGGGTCGGCCATGTTTCTTTTATGGCTGTTAATGATCCGGCTTTTAGCCAGTTCAAATTGCTCCTCATCCCACCTTGGCTCAAACAGGATCTCTTCCACCAGGGCAAGGGTACTTTCAAAATTACGAACCAGTGTATTTACATTGATTTCAATGGTTTGCTGACCGGCGCTCACTGTGATTTCAGCCCCAAGAAGCTGGATCGCCTCCTCCAGTTCTTCAGGTGTTCTGTTGGCAGTGCCCTCTGTCATTAAGGAGGCAACCATAGAGGCTGTTCCGGAAAGCTCTGTCTTGTCAAGCAGATGTCCCCCCCTGATCACCAGCGAATAGTTCAGCAGGGGAAGTTCGTTGTAGGCGATTCCGTATACCTTGATCCCGTTGGAAAGCTCTTCGCTCCATACATTCGGTGGAGTTACCACAGGATCGGGACCCATGGCCGGTTCTGCCGACCGGTCGAAGGATGAGGCTGTTTTCTGAATCTCTTCCTCCTCTTCCAATTCATCCTGTGATATTTCGAGAGCATCGGCAATGTTCTCTTCAATTATATTGGCCTTCACAGATTCTTTTGCTGCCAGTTCAGGAGATCCTTTGGGGACAAAGCTTGTGGCCAGATAGGGTTTGTCCTTGATGTAGGTTTCATATACCCTCAGGATATCCTCAATGGTCACCGACTGGATAGATGCTATGTCCTCTTTAATAAACGAGGGAGATCCTGCATATTCGTTGTAAAAGGCAAGCTGATATCCCTTCATAAAGATGGAGCTGATGCTGTTGTAAAACTGTGTTTCCATTCCGGCTTTGATCCTCACCATGTCATTTTCTGTGATCCCCTCTTTTTCAAATAACCTCAGGGATTCAAATACGGCATCCTCCACATCGGCCAGGCTGGTTCCTGCATTGGCATTAATGGAAACCTGAAAGCTGCCAGCCAACTCCTGGGAACTGTTGTATGCCCGTGTCCGGGAGGTAAGTTTTTTATCCTTTACAAGCACCCGGTACATCGGAGCCTTTTTACCTTCCGAGAGCAGCTCGGCAAGGAAATCCAAAGCATAGGCATCTTTGCTGAATTGCTCCACCGTGGGCCAAACCATAGTCAATTGCGGCGTTTTTGCAAAGTTGTCTTCGTGATAAAGCTTTTTGGTATTATCAAGACTGACCCGCATGGGTTCCAGATCCTGCATGGGTTCACCGCCGGGAATCTCACCAAAATACTTCTCCACGAGCCTTCTGGCCTCTTCCATGTCGATATCGCCGGCCACCACCAGGGTGGCATTATTGGGACCGTAATAGGTAGCGTGAAACTCCTTCACATCCTCCACTGTTGCGTTGAACAGATCTTCCATTTCGCCGATTACGTCCCAGCTATAGGGATGACCGGCCGGATAAAGGTTTTTACAGATCACGTAATCATTGTGACCATAGGGTTGGTTATCCACCATCTGCCTTTTTTCATTCTGGACCACATTTTGCTGATTGGCAAAAGCCGACTTTGTGACCGTATTAATCAGGTATCCCATACGGTCGGACTCCAGCCAGAGGGCCAGCTCCAGACCATTTTTGGGGAGAATCTCAAAATAGACCGTTCCGTCGTTACCTGTTCCCCCGTTAAGGGTTCCTCCAGCTTCCTGAATTTTCTTAAAGAACTGGTCCTGTCCCACATTTTCCGATTGCTGAAACATCATATGTTCAAAAAGGTGAGCGAAACCGGTCCTTCCCGGTTTTTCCCGATTGGAACCTACATGATACTGGATGGCCACTGAGACGATGGGATCAGAGTGATCGGCGTGAAGGATCACATCCAAACCATTGGCCAGGGCGTATTTTTCAAATTCGATTGAGAAATCTGTTTTGGAATCGGGCGAACTACAGGAGAAGTTGACCAATAGCAAGATCCACAGCAATCCTACAAAGAGTTTTTTCATAATGGGTATGATGTTTTGGGTTAGAGATAATAGTATGAAAGACAAAGTAATAATAAATGCTTCAAATTCAACTATCTTTGTGGCCCGGTTTTAAGCAAACAAAACAGCCGTTTCGTTGTCAATTGATAGTTCAATGTTACAATTATGAGTCAAAAGAAAGCAATGCTGATGATCCTCGACGGATGGGGGATTGGAAAGGGAGATAAAGCTGATGTGATCAGCCAGGTACCCACTCCAAACATGGACCGCCTCGAGAAGGAGTATCCCTCATCCTACCTGCTTGCATCGGGAGAAAATGTCGGTCTGCCCGACGGACAGATGGGAAATTCAGAGGTGGGACACCTCAATATTGGAGCTGGCCGGGTGGTTTACCAGGACCTGGTGAAGATCAATATTGCCTGCAGAGATAATTCGATTTTTAAGAATGAAACCCTGGTAGCGGCTTTTTCATATGCAAGAGACCACAGGAAACAGGTGCACTTCATGGGATTACTTTCCGACGGGGGGGTACATTCGCTGGACAGGCACCTCTATAAGTTGAGTGATATGACCGCTCTTTATGACCTTGAAAAGGTATTTATTCATGGTTTTGGCGATGGACGCGATACCGATCCGAGGAGCGGGAAGGGTTATATGGAGCAGCTCATCCGTCATCTTTCGGGTTCCAGGGTGAAGGTAGCCTCTTTCATTGGACGATACTATGCCATGGACCGGGACAAAAGATGGGAACGGGTAAAAGAAGCTTATGATCTCCTGGTCAGTGGAAAAGGAAAAGCCACCACCGATGTGGTTGCAGCCATCCAGGAGTCCTATGATGAAGGTGTTACAGATGAGTTTATGAAGCCGGTTGTGGTTGTGGATGATGCCGGGAAACCACTGGGCACCCTTCAGGAGGGTGATGTTGTGGTCTTTTTTAATTTCCGCAATGACCGGGCCAAGGAGCTGACCCTGGTTCTGACCCAGAAAGATATGCCGGAAAAGCAGATGAAAACCCTGCCGCTTTATTATTGCACCATGACTCCATATGATGCCACTTTTAAGGGAATGCATGTGATTTATGATAAGGAGAACGTGACAAATACCATGGGGGAGGTTTTGTCGGGGGCCGGATTAAGTCAGCTTAGGATTGCTGAAACCGAAAAATACGCCCATGTGACCTTCTTTTTTTCGGGTGGAAGGGAGGCTCCATTTGAAAATGAGAAGCGGATCCTGATTCCATCACCCAAGGTTGCTACCTATGACCTGCTTCCCGAAATGAGTGCTGTTCAGGTGAAGGATGCTGTGATCAAATCCATAGTGGAAGATGAGCCCGATTTTATTTGTCTTAATTTTGCAAACGGCGATATGGTGGGACATACCGGGGTTTATAAAGCTATTGAGAAGGCAGTCATCACGGTGGATGGCTGTGTGGGAGAGGTTGTGGCAGCCGCCAGGAAGAAGGATTATGATGTGATGATCATTGCCGATCATGGTAATGCTGATCATGCAATCAACGAAGATGGATCTCCCAACACGGCGCACTCCCTGAACCCAGTTCCCTGTATCCTGGTCACCGATGATTACCTTAAAATCGAACCTGGAATCCTGGCAGATGTTGCTCCCACGCTCCTGCATGTAATGGGTGTGGAAAGGCCCTCCGGGATGACCGGGAAAGTGCTGGTTTAGAGCATTTTTTTTGTTCTGAGCGTCCCTACAATGATTTCGACGATCTCTGTGGTCTCCAGGGTCATGCAGTTCAATTTAATGTCGAAACGGGTATAATCAGTCCCCTTACCCTGAAAATAATTCCTGAAAACGGATCTCTTTTTATCGATGCTTTGAGCCTGGGTCCTGGCCTGTTCAATGGTGCAATTAAGTTTTTCGGCCACCCTGAGGGCCCTCCATTCCAGCGGAGCCTCCAGGTAAATGTGCAGTGATTTTGGAATATCCCTGGTGATGGCTACTCCACCTCTTCCGACGATTATAGCATTTCCTTCATTGGCAAATTTCCTGATTACTTTGGCAATGGTGGTCCTTATTTTTTGGTCCGATTTGTAGTAATCTTTTGATTGTGCCAGCAACAGGTCCTCAAGTATACCCCTGCTCTTATAATCAAATACATGCTGGATCTGGCTTGAGTCAACCTGTAACTCCCTGGCCGACTCCAGAAGGATCTCCTTGCTGATCCATCTCCATGGATGTTTCTTCAGCTGACCCTTCTTGATGGTGTTGAGGTGGTCGGTTAAACATGAAGCAATTCTCTTTGCCGGGCATCCCACTTCCCGGGAGATTGTGACCACCGGTCCCGGGAAGATGTTTTCAGACAAATCCTCCTTGTACCAGTCGGTGAGGTATGTTGAAAGATCGATTTTCATGGTTTAGTCGGATTGTTCTTTGTCAATTTAACATAAATCGGGCGCAAAGTCAAGTTTTGAAGCCCCTGTATGCTGAACAACAAGAAGGTCTGCTGACAGATTTTATTACATTTATGGCAACTTGATTTAAATATGCCTATTTTTAAAACCGATGTTCACTTAAAAACTACTGACCATGAATAAGATTACAGTTATCGGAGCGGGAAACGTTGGAGCTACCTGTGCAAACGTGATTGCTCACAAGGACCTTGCCAATGAGGTTGTGCTCCTGGATGTGAAAGAAGGATTGGCTGAAGGGAAAGCGCTGGATATCTGGCAGACCTCTTCCATAAATCACTTTAACACCCGCGTTACCGGATCGACCAATGATTACCTGAAGACCAAGGGATCGGGAATCATCGTGATCACTTCGGGAATCCCCCGTAAACCAGGAATGTCGCGTGATGACCTTATTAAAACCAATGCCATTATAGTCAAAGAGGTAACAGAAAAGGCAATTAAATATTCACCCGATGCAATCATTATCGTGGTTTCCAATCCCCTGGATGTGATGACTTATGCAGCCTTCCTGGCGGCCAATAAAGATCCGCACAAGGTATTCGGGATGGCAGGTATTCTGGATACAGGTCGCTACAAAGCATTTTTAGCAAACGCACTGGAGGTTTCTCCCACGGATATTCATGCCATGTTACTTGGAGGACACGGCGATACCATGGTGCCTTTGCCAAGGTACACCTCAGTGAGCGGAATCCCGGTAACCGAGCTGCTTGGCAAGGAGGTGATTGATAAGATCGTTGACAGGACAAGGAAAGGAGGAGGCGAACTCGTAAGCCTCATGGGTACCTCGGCATGGTATGCCCCCGGTGCAGCCGTATCACAGATGGTGGAAGCCATCGTGGATAACCAGAAACGGATCTTTCCTGTATGTGCATACCTGAACGGAGAGTATGGTCAGAAAAATATCTACCTGGGTGTGCCGGTTAAACTTGGGAAACACGGGGTGGAAGAGATCATCGAAATCAGTCTGAATGCAGAAGAGAAGAAGTTGTTACAGTCATCTGCTGAAAGCGTAAAAGAGGTCATGAAGTCGCTTGATGACATGAAGCTTTTCGGTTAGATCCCGCTGCGCATTTTTTTATGGGTTCCTTCCAAAGTGCAAAAAAATAGTGCTATATTTGCGGCCTATTCAGAAAAAATAACCAAGTTACTATTAATAAACTAGTTAAAAATGCAGAATAAAGGCGCAATCAGGTTCTTTACGATTCTTCTGGCCATTGTCAGTGTATACCAGCTCTTGTTTACCGTTTTTGTCCAGAAGGTGGAGAAGGATGCAAGAATGGTTGCCAACGGGGATGTACGGATTGAACGTTCGTACCTGGACTCCATGAAAGGTGAGGTAATTTACAATGTACTATTCAGAAAATATACCTACCTGGAGTGTAAGGAGAGAGAGGTTAACCTGGGTCTCGACCTGAAGGGCGGGATGAACGTGATCCTGGAAATCGCGGTGGAAGATATCATCAAATCCATTGCTGCTCCCCAGTACCTGACCGACCCCATGTTTACTGAAACCATGACCCTTGCTCGTCAGAAAAAGGCTAATAGTCAGGCCGATTTCGTGAACCTTTTCGCGGAGGCTTTTGAAGAGTTAAATCCCGGGGCACAGCTTGCACAGTTCTTCATGACTCCCGAGACCAGGGGCTCCATCGATTTTAATACCACCAATCAGGAGGTTGTTGATTACCTGAAAGTAACTGCTGAAGGGGCCATCGACAACTCGTATAATGTATTGAGAAACCGGATTGACCGTTTTGGGGTTGTTCAGTTGAATATCCAGAAGCTGGAGCGTCAGGGAAGGATCCTTGTTGAGCTTCCCGGAGTGAAGGAGCCGGAAAGGGTTACCAAGCTGCTTACAGGTACAGCCAACCTGGAATTCTGGACTACCTATCAGGCATCTGAAGCCTGGAACTACCTGGATCAAGCCAACAGGTCTTTGTCCGCCATTTTAATCGCCGATGAAACTGCCGTGCCAGGAGGATCCTCAGAAACAGGGATTTCCGAACCTGCTGCTGCAGAGGAATCCATCCTTGAGATTCCACAGGAATCCCTGCTAGATACAACCGGTCTTGACCTGCTTACCGATCTGGATTCCACATCCGTTTTGAGTGATGAAGCGGAACAATTTTATCGTGAGAATCCGCTGCTTGCTGTACTGACACCATACCTGGATAACCAGCGTCAGTTTATTCCCGGATCGACAGTGGGTGTAGTCCTTATTAAAGATACCGCCAAGGTCAACGAATATCTGGCGATTCCGCAGATCAAACAACTTTTTCCCTCAGATATGATTTTTGCCTGGCATTTCCAGGCAGAGGGAGACAATCAGGAGTTTATCAGGCTTCATGCACTAAAAGCCACCCGCAACCTCCAGCCTGTTTTGGAGGGAGAATATGTAACCGATGCCAGGGTGGGAACAGATCCCTATACAGGGGAGTTCAATGTAAGCATGAATATGAATGCCGAAGGTGCAAAAAAGTGGGCCAATGTAACCCGTGAAAATGTCGGACAATCCATTGCCATCGTGCTCGACGGACTGGTTTACTCTGCTCCCAATGTGAATGAAGAGATCAAGGGTGGCAGCTCTTCCATATCCGGGCAGTTCACCCAGACAGATGCCGACGACCTTGCCAACATCCTGAAATCGGGTAAGATGCCTGCACGCGCTCGAGTCGAGTCGAGTGAAGTGATTGGGCCCACCCTGGGTGCCAAGTCGGTGAAGGATGGTATGAATTCCTTTCTGATCGCTTTTGTGATTGTGCTGTCATATATGATCTTCTATTACAGCCGTAAGGCTGGTACGGTTGCAGATATTGCCCTGCTGGCCAACATGTTCTTCCTGATGGGTGTACTTGCATCACTGCAGGCGGTACTTACGCTTCCTGGTATTGCAGGTATCGTGCTGACCATTGGTATGTCGGTGGATGCCAACGTGCTGATTTATGAAAGGATCCGGGAGGAAATTAGGGCAGGGAAAAATCTGAAAACCGCCATCAAGGATGGATACAACAACGCCTACTCTGCGATTTTCGACTCTCAGATTACCACCTTTCTTACGGGATTGGTTCTATTCTTTTTCGGTACAGGTCCCATCAAAGGTTTTGCCACCACGCTGGTTATTGGTATCCTTACCTCTCTGTTCTCCGCGATTATCCTTACCAGACTGATGTATGAAAGGATTTTAGCCAAGGGATGGAATATTACCTTCGATACAAAACTTACCCGCAATATCTTAAAAAATGCAAAGTTCGATTTCCTGGGGAGAAGGAAAATCTTCTACGTCATTTCCGTGTTGGTTATTATCGCCGGAATGGTTTCGCTGGCTACCAGGGGACTTAATCAAGGGGTGGATTTCACCGGTGGACGAAACTATGTGATTGCATTCCCCCAGGATGTTGAGACAACTGAAATCAAGGATCACCTGAAGGTTGTATTCGGAGAGGACCCCACTGTCATTACCTATGGAAATAAGAGTACCGTCAGAGTGACCACCAAGTACCTCATCGCTGATGATCGTCCCGAGGTGGATTCAATTATTATTGCCCAGATGTTCGGTGGGTTGAAACCTTATCTTAAAAGTGATGCCGAACTGGATGATTTTCTGAACGGACAGGATTATATTATCAGTGCACACAAGGTGGGTCCCACCATTGCCGATGATATCAAGCGCACGGCAGTCATCGTGGTGATTGCTTCACTCCTGATCATTTTCCTTTACATCCTGGGCCGTTTCCGAAACTGGCAATTTGGCTTTGGAGCACTGGTTGCCCTGGTGCATGATGTATTGATTGTGATCGGAGTATTCTCCCTTTTTTACGGAATCCTGCCATTCTCCCTGGAGATTGACCAGTCGTTTATTGCGGCGATACTTACCGTGGTGGGTTACTCCATCAACGATACGGTGGTAGTTTTTGACCGGATCAGGGAGTACGTGGGTTTACAGAAAAAACGTGATCGAAAGGAGGTCTTCAATGCCGCTGTTAACGCTACGCTTAGTCGTACTATAAATACCTCGCTGAGTACCATGTTAGTTGTCCTGGCCATCTTTATCTTTGGAGGTGATGTGATCAGAGGGTTCACCTTCGCATTGCTGGTGGGTATTGGGGTTGGTACCTACTCATCCATTTTCATTGCCACTCCTGTGGTTTATGACACCCTTAAAAATAAAAATGATGAATCGACCGTTCTGAAGGGAACTGTCAGAAAATAGAGCTTTCTGAACATATATCAGGGGGTGTGGGATGAGATCTTGAAGATAAATCCCACGCCCCTTTTTGTTTCCAGGGACAGAGTAGGTTCGGATTGCAGGTACTTTCTAAGCCTGGAGATAAACACATCCATGGATCGCCCCATAAAATAATCATTCTGCCCCCATAAATCCTCCAGAATCTGCTCCCGGGTAAGCAGTGTGTTCGGGTGGTCGATCAGGTACCTGAGCAGATCCGATTCCTTCGGTGTGATCGGGTGAGCCTCCTTTCCGCTTTTAATGACCAGTTCATTGAAACAGACCTGCAGGTTGCCCAGCTGCACCGACTGAACCTCCTCCTTACCCGACCGCCTGAGGATGTTGTGAATGCGGAGAACCAACTCTTCCGCTTCGAAGGGTTTGGTAATATAGTCGTCTGCCCCAAGCTTTAACCCCCTCAGCTTGTCCTCTTTCTGATTCTTTGCTGTCAGGAATATGATGGGCATTTCCGGATCCAGTTTCCGGATCTCTCCGGCAAGCGTAAATCCATCCATAACCGGCATCATCACGTCCAGGATGCAGATATCACAATGGTATTTCCGGAACTGTTCAAGCCCGTGTTTCCCGTGGTGTGCGCGATGTACGGTGAATCCCGATAATTCAAGATATTGAGCCAGTACCTTCTGAAGGTCAATGTCATCTTCAACAAGGAGTATTTCCATTTTTTATGGGTATTTGAATGATAAATTCTGCACCCTTACCAGGTGTGCTTTTTGCATGAATGGTTCCCCCATGGGCCTCTGTGATCTGTTTTACGTAAAAGAGTCCCAATCCCAACCCCTTGATGACCCTCTCCCGGGACTCCTTTCCGCGGTAGAATTTTTCAAAAATGTGTTTCAGTTCCTCTTTTCTGATTCCGGGTCCGTTATCGGAGATGGCAATATCGAGGAATCCGCTTTTTCCGCTTACAGCAATCCTGATCCTGCAGGGGGAGTTTCCATATTTCACAGCATTGGACAAGAGATTATTGATGGCAGTTGACATATGTACCTCATCCATCCAGATGGTTATCGCGGGGGAATTAAACTCCAGATCGATCTCCAGACCTGAACCCTCCTGCTTCAGCAGAAATGCCTGCGTCAGTTCCCTGATCCAGGATTCCACCTCCACTGATTGCCTTTTTAATCTCACCTGGTCACGCTCCCAGATGTTGATATCCAGGATCCTGTCGATCAGCTCAGAGAGGTGCCGGTTCTGCTTCTTGATGATGTGCGAAAGCTCCTCCACCATTTTTTCCTGCTGGATCACAGTAGGGTTTCCCAACGAACTGGAGGCCACAGAGATGGTTGAAAGGGGAGTTTTCAGCTCGTGGGTCATGTTATTGATAAAGTCGGTTTTCATCTCTGACAATCGTTTCTGCAATAACATGTTTCGCAGGGTAATGTAAAAGACAGTGAAAACCAGAAGGAGGGTGAAGAGCGAGAGAGAGAGAATGAGCCACATCTCATTCAGGATCATCTTTGTACGGTTCTGAAAGTCGATGTATACCTCGTAGGAGATACGAAAAAAATTGCGCTGGTGCGTATAGGATCCGGCCAGCAGGGCATCATGGGGAGGTAGTGGCAACTCCAGGCTGTCGGGATATACCTTTTGTTCGTACCCCATATCGATCAGGTAAAGTTCGACCAGGTGCAGATGGTATGTAAAATCAGGTTCTTCACCTGCTTTTTGCAGGTACTCCTTAAGGAAAATTTCGGGCTCCCGGTAACCCGACAATGATTCCTGGAATTTTTCCCCGGGCGGTCCGGGAAGGGTATCCTGCCTGCCATAGATATAATCGAGGGCCAGGTTATCCAGGATATACATCACCGAGTCGAAAGCAAAATGGAAATCCTGGCGCGAAAACAGCGCCATCCCCTCTTTCACCAGATTTCCATACCTGGAATCAAATTGCTTCTGTTTGGTTACGTAAGCATCAGTAACAAACATAAACTGCACGGCAATGAGAACAATGAGTGCCAGGGCGGATAACCAGATGAGTAAACGGCTCTTCATCCCGATCAATTTAAAGGCTAATATAATACCTTTCGAACCCGTTAACCAATCGTTAACCCGGCATTAACCAAATTGTACGGTTTCTACCCCTACATTTGTAATGTAACGGATATTTTCATTTAAATATTACTGATATGAGAACAACAAGAACCATTGGGATCATCCTGGTACTGGTCATCTTTTCACTGACCGGTCAAAGAGTGCAGGCACAGAACCATAAGGAAACTCAGGCCGAAGATAAAGCCAGGCAGGAAGCTGAGCTAAAAGCAAAAAAAGAGATGCTTGAGGAGCAACATATGGAATTCTTGGAGCAGGAGATGATATTAAAGGGGATGGAGGGGATGCCCCAGATTTCAGATAGAAATGTTACAAGGATCACTTCACGGCCATCCATGGTGTATAGTTCAGGCGATGCATCTTATTTCCCATCATTCGGTGATCAGGGAAACCAGAGCCAGATTACCTTACGCAACACCTTTAAGGGAGGGTCGGATCAATCCAACGGAGCATTCGAAGTGGATGAGACCACTCAAAATTTCAGGTGCATGATCCGGGGTAAGGTAAGCTCGGGAGAGATCCGGATAAAGCTTATATACCCGGATGGAAAGATATTCAAGGAGCAAATCATCAATCCCTCTGCTGAGGTCACCTTTACCCAGTCTGTCATCATCCAGGATTCATCCGCTAAGAAATATTTCGGTTCATGGACCTATGAAATAAAGGCGGTTGAGGCCCAGGGAGATTACATGTTGCAGATTTCGACAAACTAGCTACGGGATGTTCCACTGTCTCGCTGCACCGTATGCTTCGCATCCGCTAAGGCTTCGGCAGTGGAACCTTTAAAATAAGCAATTAATCGATGATGCCTCGCAGCTTGCTGCGAGGAGAGTCAATATCCCTGCGCGGGGAACTTCCGAACCTGATTCCTTTCCTTTTTTATTGAGGAGTATATAATTTGGACGCCTAAGCTGACACGAAGTGTCAGGTTCAGCGACGAATTTTATACTCCGGAATTACTATATTTGCGTAAATTATTGCAAAGATGTTGGGGACTATTCTATTTATAAGCGGGCAGGAGATAATTTTTATTGTTTTGATTGCACTTTTACTCTTTGGATCCAAGGAGATACCCAAGCTGGCCAGAACCGTTGCAAGAGGCATGAAGGAGTTCCGGCGCGCCACCGATGATATCAAGCGGGAGTTTGAGAACAGTACACCGGAGGTGATGGAGGATTTCAAGGAGATCAGGAAAAATCTTACTAAAGGAGCCAATGAGATCAAGAATAGTCTCACCAAAGAAACAGAGGTGATCAGGAAAAATCTCACCAAAGAAACGGAGGAGATCAAAAAGAACCTCTCCAAGGAAACGGAAGTGATCAAAAAGAACCTCTCCAAGGAAACGGGGGAGATCAAAAAGAACCTCTCCAAGGAAACGGAAGAGATCAGGAATAATCTCACCAAAGAAACGGAGGTGATCAAAAAGAACATGGACCTGGATTAGCCCATCTCCCGGATTCATGATACAAACCTATCTTCTTTTATTAGCGGGACTGCTTCTTCTTTTCATCGGCGGAAAGTACCTGGTTGACAGCAGTGTGGTGATCGCACACAGGTTGAGGATTCCCACCATGATCATCGGACTGACCGTAGTCGCTTTGGGCACCTCTGCACCCGAGCTTCTCGTCAGTGTCCAGGCAGCCATTAAGGGGTATCCAGAGATAGCGATGGGGAATGTGGTGGGAAGCAACATTGCCAACATTTTGCTTGTTCTGGCTGTTACCGCCCTGATCTTTCCCATTCCGGTCCCGGAAAAATCGGTTAAGCAGGACTGGCCTGTCCTGATGTTTGTCTCACTTGTACTGTTTGTTTTTTCATGGAACGGGACCCTGTCCAGGTTGGAGGGAGTTATTCTCCTTATCTTTATGGTGGTATATTTCGTTATCGCCGGGATCAATGCAAAAAGGAGTCCCCAGACTTTAAAAACGGGACCCGAAACAGCCAGGCCTATGAAGGGGTGGTTTGCAGCCTTCATTTTCCTGGCATCTTGTGCCGGGCTTGCCATTGGGGCCAATCTGCTTGTGGAGAATGCCGCGAAAATTGCGGAAGGGTTCGGGATTTCACAACGGGTGATATCGATTACCATGGTTGCGGTGGGAACCAGTATTCCTGAACTGGCTACCAGTGTGATTGCTGCATTGAAAAAAGAGACAAATATTGCGATTGGGAACATCATTGGATCCAACATCGTAAACATCCTGACCGTGCTTGGAGTTACCGGTGTTATCGGGAATATCAGTGTGGATCGTGCCATTTCCCGTTTCGACATACCCATGATGCTTGGAGTGACCCTGCTGCTGTTAATCCTGATGTTGCCTGCCGCACGGTCGAAGATTACCCGGTGGGAGGGGGCCTTTATGATTGTGATCTATCTTCTCTATATTTACATGATATTTTAGTCCGGATGATTACGACAAAGCAAATTTCCAAGTCATATGGAAATCTTCAGGTGCTGAAGGGAATTGATCTTGAAATCGCAGAGAACGAAGTCGTATCCATTGTGGGGCCATCAGGTGCAGGAAAGACCACCCTTTTGCAGATCATCGGGACCCTTGGGAAACAGGATTCAGGGGTGGTTATCATCAACGGGATTGAAACTCATACACTGGTAAAGAACCAACTGGCCCGGTTCCGGAATCGTCACATCGGTTTTGTATTTCAGTTTCATCAGCTGCTGCCTGAGTTCAATGCCCTGGAGAATGTCTGCATCCCCGGATTTATCGCGCGCAGGCCCCGAAAGGAGGTGGAGAAACGGGCAAAGGAGCTTCTGGATTTTCTTGGACTGTCTGAACGACTCGACCACAAGCCGGCTGAACTATCGGGTGGTGAACAGCAGAGGGTCGCAGTAGCACGAGCCCTGATCAATGATCCCGGTGTAATTTTGGCTGATGAACCTTCGGGAAATCTTGACTCGGAAAACAAGCGTGAGCTCCACAAGCTCTTCATACAGCTACGGAAGGAGTTTGGAAAAACCCTGGTGATTGTTACCCACGACCGTGAACTGGCCGGAATGGCCGACCGCATCATCACGATGAAAGATGGCCGGATAGTTCCTTAAGCATCCTGTTTAGTTTGTCTGGGGATGAGCATTGACAAAACAATGCTTAATACCAGAATTGTAGCAATCACAAACAAAGAATAGACCGGTTTATAACCGATATGGTCAAGCCATTCATGCGCAATAAGTTTTAACCCCACAAAAACCAGCAATAGTGATACGCCGACCTTTAACAGGTAGAACCGGTCCACAATTTTTATAAGCAGGAAAAACAGCGACCGCAACCCAAGGATGGCAAATATATTTGAGAAGAAAACCACGTACGGATCCCGGGTGATTCCAAAAACGGCTGGGATAGAATCCATTGCAAAGATCAGATCGGTAAGTTCAATCATGATCAGCACCACGAATAAAGGAGTTATATAGACTTTGTGATCCTTTCTTATGAAGAACCGGTCATTCACATATCGCGGGAAAATATTAACCCTTTTTGACAGGAACCTGACCACGGGATGGTCCTGGGGTTGTATTTGTTGATCCTTGTTCCTTTCCAGGTACATTTTGACCCCAACATACAGCAGGTAAGCCCCAAAGACATAGAGCAACCATTCAAACCGGTTAATGAGTGCAGTACCGGCGAAAATAAAGATAAAACGCATGATGATGGCTCCTAGGATTCCCCAGAAAAGCACCCGTTTATAGTCGGCTTTCCTGACAGAAAATGCCTTTAAAATGGCCATGATCACAAAAAGATTGTCGATGGAAAGAGATTCTTCAACCAGGTAGCCTGATATATAGTTTAGGGTGATACTTTTTCTTAAAAGATCCAGTTCCTCCTGAAAACTGCCCTGACCCGCTGCGAGATAGGGATAATATTTGTGAAGCACCAGACTAAGCTCCCCGTGGGTTTCAATTCCATGAATCATCTGACCGTGAAACCTCAGAAACAAGGCAAAAAGGAAAGCAAGCATGACCCATACACCAGTCCAGATGGATGCCTCCCGGAGTGACACCTCATGACTTTTTCTGCCCAATATGAGCAAGTCGAAAATCAGGATACCCGTAATTCCGAGTAAGAAAAGTAAGAAGAATAGAATGGTACCCTGCATATATGTCTTTTAATAAGTGGGGAAGTTACTAAATCTTAGTGGTATCAGGTCCATTGTTTTCCCAGCCAGCAACCCCGGCCGATACGATAAATTTCATCACCTCTGCAGGATTAAGATCCAGCGGGGTGACCTGCTTTGCTGGAACAATGTATAGTTCTCCCGAGAAATTATAGGAATGGGGAAAGTAGACTGCCACCTTTTCTTTCAGACCTATTAATGAAAGATCATCTTCGGTCAGAAATCCCATTTTTTCAAGGTTGGTAACGGGATTCACCACCACCAGCACAGGTCTGTTGAATTTCCGTTCCTTTCCCACAAAGGCTGAAAAAAGATCATTGAATGCCGAGAAGATCACCTTTAACAATGGAGTTCTCTCCAATAATCTTTTAAAAAATCGTTTGAATGGTCGGGCAATGATGGTCTGACCGATGATTCCGATGAGAACAAGCAAAAAAACAATAACCACCAGACCAAGCCCGGGTATATAAATACCCAGAAGTTTTTCCAATGTCTCCTTAAGCAGATTGTCCACAAAATTAAAGACGATATAGATTATATAAACTGTAATGCCAATTGGAGCAATATACAGCAGGCCCTGCAAAAAATAATTAATCAGCTTTTTCATATGCCATCGTGTTGATTTTCCGTTACAAAGATACAGGAAGAAATCAAGCATTGAATTCAGAGACTATGAAATACGGATCTCCTCTTCAACGAAGCGGATGCCATACTCTTTAAGCTCTTCCAGTACAGGGTTGTAGATGGCAGGGGTGATGGGAAGCTGAATGCCGGGTTCGTTGAATTGTCCTGTCAGGATCTGTTTAGCCACCATGGCCAGGGGGAGTCCGACGGTCATGGACATGGCTGTTGAATGGGTATTTTTTCCGATAAAGACAAGTGTTGAATATCTTTTGATATGCTGGTCTTTCAGCATAAAGTCGAACTGGTGCTGCATGACGATCATATCCTTGTCGCCCGGATTCAGTTTCCATTTCTCTTCAAGAATCTTTTGAAGGATGCGGGCAGGGGTGAGTCCCGGAATGCCGATTTTGATATTCTCAAAAATTCCCAGCCAGCGGAGGCGGTCCATCATTTCGGACTCTTCATTAATACCCAGGTAAATGGCCAGCTTGGTCTCCACAGGAATATCGATCCGGTACTTTATAAAACTGTTGATGAATTCGCGGTAGGTCATATTTTCCGTATCCTCCATCACATAAGAGTCGTCGGTGGCCCCAAGCTGGACAAATATGTCCCACGCCTCGCAGAAGCCAGGACGACGAATGGTACCCCGGAACATGGTCTCCAGATTATGCAGCCCGTAGATCTCCCTGTAAGTCAGTGAATCGCGGTTTCCATACACTTCAAACGCCCCTAGTTCGGGCACCTTAATGGTCTCAATACGCCTGAATATTTTATGGTGAGGGATGTATTTGAATTTACCATTGTGCAGGAACCTGGCCCCTTCACTTCCTGCCAGTACAACATTCCTCGGATTCCAGGTAAATTTATATTGCCAGGGATTATTCTCAAATCCCGGAGCCACCAGTCCCCCGGTACTCGACTCAAATGCCAGCAGTCTGCCTCCCTCTTTTTTGATCCGGTCGATCATCTGCATGGCCGACATATGGTCGATACCCGGGTCCACGCCGCACTCATTCATCAAAATCACTCCCTTCTTCCTGGCTGCTTCATCCAGTGCTCTGATGGCTGGAGAGAGATAGGATGCAGTGACCATATTCTTGCCAAGTTCCACACAGGTCTCGGCCACCAGGTAGTGCATACTTGCAGGCAGGAGGCTGATCACGATGTCGGCCCGGCCAATCTCTTCAGCCCGTTGCTCATGGTTAAATACATCAAACCGGAATGATTCTCCTGCGGGGTGCCCATTTATCCTGTTGTTTGCAATTTCAGGATTGAGATCTCCGACACGAACCTTCCAGCCCCTGTCAGACTGGTCGAGAAAGTATTGAATAAGTGTGCCTGAAGAGAGTCCGGCGCCCAGGATGAGTATGGTTTGCATTTTTTAGTATTTGAAATACGAAAGATAGTAAACCCGGCTCTTCCGGTGCAGAAGAAAATCGCTACTCTTAAACATACAGGCTCCTATTTTCCCATCTGGGCCTTCAGGATCCTTGCTATGTATTTTCCGATGATATCAAATTCAATGTTTACCACACTCCCCAGCTGGAACTGGTGGAAATTGGTCACCTCGTAAGTGAACGGGATGATGGCCACCTGGAAGGAGGTATCTTTTGAATTCACCACGGTCAGGCTGACTCCGTTTACCGAAACTGATCCCTTCTCAACGGTGATATGTTCCTCACTGGTAGGTATATACTCAAAAGTATAGTACCAGCTTCCATCCGCTTCGGTGATCCCTGTGCAGGTGGCAGTCAGGTCCACATGACCCTGAACCATATGGCCGTCGAGTCTTGAATCGAGCCTTGTGCTTCGTTCCAGGTTCACTTTGTCACCCTCCCTGAGCAGTCCAAGGTTCGATTTCAGGAGGGTCTCCCTGATGGCAGTCACCGTATAGGTATCGTCCTTAATGTTTACAACGGTCAGGCAAACCCCATTATGGGAAATGCTCTGATCGATCTTCAACTCACCGGTAAATGAGCACCTCATGGTGATGTGCAGGTTATCCTGCTCCTTCAGCAGATGCACCACTGTTGCAGCCTCTTCAACAATTCCTGAAAACATAGCAGTTTTAAAAGTTATTTTAAGCCGAAGGCCTTCTTAAATTTGTCTACATAGTCCAGTTTTTCCCAGGTAAAGAGCTCCACCTCGATGACTTTGTCCTCCCAGTACTGGGAAGAGAAAGTTTTAGTTACGACCCGGGGAGTACGTCCCATATGCCCGTAAGAGGCTGTCTCGGAGTAAATGGGATAGCGGAGTTTCAGGTGTTTTTCAATGGCTGCCGGCCTGAGGTCATAAAGGGTTGCAAGCTTTTTTGCAATCTCCCCGTCACTCATATTGACATTCGATTTTCCGTAGGTATTTACAAAAACACCGATGGGTTCAACCACGCCAATGGCATAAGAAATCTGAACAAGTACTTCACTGGATATCCCTGCGGCAACAATATTCTTAGCAATATGCCTGGCTGCATAGGCTGCCGAGCGGTCCACTTTTGAAGGGTCTTTTCCGGAGAAAGCACCACCACCATGGGCTCCCCTTCCTCCATATGTGTCGACAATGATTTTCCTGCCTGTCAGCCCGGTATCGCCATGGGGACCGCCAATCACAAATTTTCCGGTGGGATTCACATGGAGGATGAATGTATGATCAAAAAGGGCCTGAATCCTTTCAGGAAGTTTACTGACCACCTGTGGGATCAGGATCTCCCGCATATCGGTGCGGATTTTATTCAGCATCCTCTCGTCATCATTGTCAAATTCGTCATGTTGCGTGGACAGTACAATTGTGTGTACCCTGATGGGCGTGTCGTCGTCGGCATACTCGATGGTTACCTGCGATTTGGAATCGGGACGCAGGTAGGTCATTTTTTTTCCTTCTTTACGTATGGCAGCCATTTCAATGAGCAGGCGATGACTAAGTTCCAGGGGCAGGGGCATGTATTCGTCGGTTTCGTCTGTGGCATACCCGAACATCATTCCCTGGTCACCGGCTCCCTGTTGCATGGGATCTTCCCTGTCAACACCGCGGTTGATGTCCTGGCTCTGTTCGTGGATCATGGTGATCACACCGCATGAATTGTATTCAAACTGGTATTCACTCTTTGTGTATCCAATCTTTTTGATGGTCTCCCGGGCCACTTGCTGGGCATCAATGTAAGTGTTGGTATGAACCTCGCCGGCAAGAACAACCTGTCCGGTTGTAACAAGCGTTTCACATGCAACCTTTGATTGCGGGTCGTAAGCCAGAAATGCATCCAGCAGTGCATCAGAAATCTGATCAGCCACTTTATCGGGATGTCCTTCTGAAACCGATTCGGAAGTAAATAAATAAGCCATGGTTATGATGGTTTAAAAGTTAAACACTAACAGGGCTGGAGGGACTGATCGTCTTGAAATCTCCTGTTTTAGCATTTTTTAATGTGGTTGCAATCAGTCAAATCTCTCCACCGAGATTCGACAAAGGAACTAAATTTCATGCAGGTAACAAAAAAAAGCAGCGTATTTAACGCTGCTTTTAACCGATATGTTTTAACCGCCGGCTAATTACATCCGGGGATGGATCCCATCTTCTTTTCAGCAAAGCTCAGAAAGGGCTCTTCCACAACCTTCTGAAGGGTTTCACATGCCTTATCATACTCAGCAGTGTTCTGGAAGGCGGATCCCAGTTCGAAATTAAGGGCTGAGATCCAGACCGGATCAGTCTCTGAGGCAAGGCCTTTCAGCGAAGCTTCAATGGCCATGGTCGTACTCGATTTTCTTGTTATAGATGGCAGCCTTGTAGTAGTATGCCCTGGCATTATCGGGATTGGCACTGAGTGCTTTTTCACATGCTTCCATCACGTAATCATACGCAGGTTCTTCGGGATCGATGGCATCAAACTCATCTTTAATCATGTCATTGTAGTAGCCATCCACTGCCTGGTTGATGGTTTCTACGGTCTTGGTGTCATTGCTGTCAAGGGCACCTGTTTTGGCTATTGCAAACTCCTCGAGCATGGGACTGATCTCATCCATGTCCTTAAAAACCATCCCTTTATACAGGTGTGCCTTATATAGCTCTTCGTTCAGGGCCAGTGCCTTATCGTAGAAGCCAAGAGACTCAGGGTAAGATTTATTTTTATAACTTCGCTGACCTTCCATCAGGTATGATTGCTCCAGGTAATTTCCGGCTTTCTCACTTGATTCTTCATTGTTATTAAACTGACTGGCAGTTTCAATGGTTTTCTCCAGATAGGGAATGGCATTGTCGTACTGTTTTCTTTTAAGAAACAACAAGGCCTGCTTGTAGTAGCTGGCTGGTATGAGGTTCTCGGCATTGGTTTTCAGTTCGGCAGCAGAATCTCCCACCGTCTTTGCCATGGCAATGACCTGGTTGAAATGTTCCAGTGAAGCATCATACTCCTGGCTATTGACTTTTTCAACACCGGCATTGAATTCATTAATCACATCTGTCATGGTCTGCGCTGAAAGTGAGCCTGCGATCAGAATTCCTCCTAAAATTACTATTGTTCTTAATTTCATAGGGTAATCAATTGGTTAGCAAAATGAGTCGGTAAATATATAAATAATGTAAACAAATACAATGCCAATTTGTTTGCACATTATTTAGCATGTAATCAATCGGTTATCCAATGGTGATCTCCCGGAACAGCTCCTCAAGGCTCTTCTCTTTCATCGAAAGGGAAAGGATGGTAAGACCCTGACTGACAGCAAAGTTGAAAATATCTCCCCTGATATCGCGCTGTTCACCGGTTTCAAGCAGGAACTGGTTTCCTGCCAGCGGCTTAATATGGTGTATGGCCGGGAGCTTCTTCCAGATACCGGGGTCGGCCGGAGCGTTCAGCTCCACATGAATGGTCCTGAAGGTACCTGTTCCCCGCTCTTTCAAGGAGGATGACCGGTCATCTGCTACGATTTTTCCCTGGTTGATGATGATTACCCTGTCGCAGATGGCCTCCACCTCCTGAAGGATATGTGTGGAGAGCAGCACTGTCTTTTGAGTGCCGATGTTCGAGATCAGGTTACGTATCTCAACCAGCTGGTTGGGATCAAGACCTGTCGTCGGTTCATCCAGGATCAGGATTTGTGGATCGTGAATTAGCGCCTGGGATAATCCCACCCGTTGCCGGTATCCCTTGGAAAGACTTCCTATTTTTTTGTGTACTTCGGGGGTGAGCCCGGTCATCTCTATGACCCTGTCAATTTGCTCTCTCCTGAGATTCCCCCTGATCTGGTAAAGTCCGGCTACATATTCAAGATACTCCCTGATATACATCTCCGGATAAAGAGGATTGTTTTCAGGCAGATACCCGATTATCTTCCGCACCGATTTGAGATTCTCTCCTACAGAGATATCTCCGATCAGGACCTCTCCTTTGTCAGGAGGGAGCGTACCGGTAATGATCTTCATCGTAGTGGATTTTCCCGCACCGTTTGGGCCGATAAAGCCCACGATCTCCCCGGTGGAAACCGTAAAAGAAACTTCGTTAACTGCCAGTTGAGAGCCGTAAAGCTTCGAAATTCCCTTGACTGCAATGGACATACGGAAAGGTTAGGATGGGTTTGAGTTGATTAACCATACATAAACTGGCCCACCTTGGCAAAATTGGATTTAGGATTTACACACATCACGGGGATCTTTTCTTCGTTGGAAAGCAGGTACTGCTCTTTTGCCCCAAAGATATAGTCGACCTTGGTGATATGTTTGGTGGTGGTGATCAGGATAAGGTCCGCCTTTATTTTCTTTGAAAAAGCGAGAAGCTCTTTTTGAAAGTTGCCCGATTTTGGAGATGAATGGATTTCGTAATCGATGTTGTTCTGGATGAGAAAACGAATTGCGAAATTCAGGTTGACATTGACTTTCTTCTGCAGCTCCTTGTCTCCAACAGGAGCCTTATAGAGGTGAATTTTTGAATTGAGATATTTACCCAGGAAAATGGCCCATTGCAGTTTCTCTTTGTTTTCGGATTTGAAGTCAATGGGGAAAACGATATCGCTATAACGGTCTTTTTCAGGAGGATCACTCTGAACTACGATAAAAGGTACTGTCGAACCTATGATAACCTTCAGTGCCCAGCTACCGAAAAACTTCTGGCCGCCCTTCATTCCGTGAGTTCCCATCACAACAAAATCGACTTTGTTCTCCTCTTTTGAGGCATATTCGGCAATCTCCTTGAAGATTTTACCATGGTGAACAAAATAACCAACCTCTTCCCCATACTCCTTTTTAATCTCTTCAACCGCCTTTCCCAACTTCTCTTTTGCTGTTTCTGTTTCCGAAGGATCCTTGACAATATGAAACAACAGGATGTTGTATTTCAATATGCGCGACATCCTTATGGCATGTTTCAAAGCCGAATAGGAGACAGCCGAAAAATCCCAGGTGACCATAATGGATTTCTTCACTTGTTCCATAGTGTAAGTTTTTGAACCACTGGCAAAAATAATTGATTCTTTTTAGATTCATAAAGTTAACGATAGGAAATCGATAAAATTGTATTTTTGTAGCCTGCTAAGATTAAAACATGAAGAGATCAACTGTAAAAGAGTTACTAGCATCCTCTGAAATCAACAGGGAGGTATTGCTGAAGGGATGGGTCAGAACAAGGAGAGGAAATAACCAGGTGGCTTTTATCGCAGTCAACGACGGTACCATCATACATAGTATCCAGGTTGTTGCTGACCCTGGATTAATTCCGGCAGAGACCATGAAACGGATTACCACGGGATCGAGTATCAGCGTTACCGGGAAACTTGTGAGATCCGTAGGGAAGGGACAGAGTGTGGAAATCCAGGCTGATGAGATCCTGATTCTTGGTGATTCCGATCCGGAGGTATATCCGCTGCAGAAAAAGGGGCACTCCTTCGAATTTCTACGCGAAAATGCTCACCTGCGCTTCAGAACCAATACCTTCGGTGCGGTATTCCGGATCAGGCACGCACTGGCCTTTGCCATACACAAGTATTATAACGACAAGGGGTTCTTCTATCTGCATACTCCCATTATCACCGCTTCGGATGCCGAAGGGGCAGGTGCCATGTTCAGGGTAACCACCCTGGATCCCGATGGAGCCCCTAAAAATGAAGAGGGTGAAATCGATTACAGCCAGGACTTTTTTGGCAGACCGACCAACCTGACCGTTTCGGGACAGCTTGAGGGAGAACTGGGGGCTACGGCTCTCTCCTCCATCTACACATTTGGTCCTACTTTCAGGGCAGAAAACTCAAATACACCCAGGCATGTTGCCGAATTCTGGATGATTGAGCCCGAGATGGCATTTTATGATATCAACGACAACATGGACCTGGCAGAGGATTTTCTTAAATACCTGATCCGGTATACACTTGAGAATTGCCAGGATGACCTGGAGTTCCTCAACAATATGGTAGACAAGGGATTACTTGAACGTCTCAGGTTTGTCCTCGATCACCCTTTCGAGAGAAAAACTTATACAGAGGCGGTAAAAATCCTGATGGATTCTGGAAAAAAGTTTGAATTCCCGGTGAACTGGGGACTCGATTTGCAATCCGAACATGAGCGCTTCCTGGTGGAGCAGCACTTCAAACGTCCGGTGATCCTGACCGACTATCCCAGGGAGATCAAAGCTTTCTACATGAAGCAGAATGATGATGGAAAAACAGTCAGGGCCATGGATGTGCTGTTCCCGCAGATAGGAGAGATTATTGGCGGTTCACAACGGGAAGAGGTGCTCGAAAAGTTACAAAACAGGATGAGGGAGATGAATATTCCGGAGGATGAATTGTGGTGGTACCTGGAAACTCGTAAATTTGGAACAGTGGAGCATAGCGGATTCGGACTTGGCTTTGAACGACTGATCATGTTTATCACGGGGATGAGTAATATCCGCGATGTGATCCCGTTCCCGAGAACACCCAAAAGTGCAGATTTTTAGAAAATGACAGGATGCTAAAACAAAGGCTTCAGCAAAAGTTACTGCAAAAACTTTCTCCTCAGCAGATCCAGATGATCAAATTGCTGGAGATTCCTGCTATACAGTTGGAGCAACGCATTAAAAAGGAACTGGAAGAGAACCCGATACTTGAGGAGGGAACCGAAGATTCTTTCGAAGAACAGGAGGAGGTGAAGGAGGAGCAGACGCCGGAGCAACAGGATGAGTTTTCGCTGGAGGATTATATGCAGGATGATGAAATTCCTGGTTACCGGCTGAATACACAGAACCAGACTACCGACCAGAAAAGGGAGGAGATCCCCTTTTCCATGGGAAGTTCGTTCAGGGAATTACTCAAGGCACAGCTGGGGCTCAGAAAACTAAGTGATGAACAGGAGGTTCTTGCCGAGTATATTCTTGGAAACATAGATGATGACGGATACCTGCGAAGGGAGTTGGAATCCATTGCGGATGACCTTGCGTTTTCCGTGGGGTTGGAGACCTCGTATGAGGACCTTCATGAAGTGTTAATGGTTATACAGGATTTTGATCCTGCCGGTGTGGGAGCCCGGAGTCTGCAGGAGTGTCTGTTGCTTCAGATCAGGCGGAAGGATCTAACTGACCCGGTCATTATTCTGGCCCAGAAAATTATTAAGAGCCATTTCGACGAGTTCACCAACAAGCATTATGAAAAAATCACGCAGCGTCTCGGAATCGAAGAGGGGGAGCTGAAACTGGCACTTGATGAGATACTCAGGCTCAATCCCAAACCTGGTGGAGCGATGGGAGATTCACAAGGGAAATCTTTTCAGCATATCGTTCCGGATTTTATTCTTGAGGAGGGTGAAAACGAACTCCAGCTCTACCTTAATTCCAATAATGTTCCCGAGCTAAGGATCAGCAGGACCTATTCAGACATGTTTGAGAATTATAGTGCAAATAAAGCCAATGCCAGTCGTGACGAGAAGGATGCTGTTACATTTGTGAAGCAGAAACTTGATTCGGCCAGGTGGTTTATCGACGCCATCAGGCAACGGCAGAATACCATGTTGCTCACCATGAATGCAATTCTTGAATATCAAAAGAAATTTTTTTATGAAGGGGATGAAACCAAGATGCGTCCCATGATTCTCAAGGATATTGCTGAAATGACCAATCTGGATATCTCCACCATATCAAGGGTAGTGAACAGCAAATACATACAGACTCATTTTGGAATCTATCCATTGAAGTATTTCTTTTCCGAAGGGATGCAAACTGATAGCGGAGAGGAGGTTTCCACCAGGGAGATCAAAAGTATCCTCCAGGATTGCATTGGCAATGAGGATAAAAGAAAACCACTTACGGATGACAGGCTCTCGGCCATACTCAATGAGAAGGGGTACCAGATTGCAAGGAGAACGGTTGCTAAATACAGAGAGCAGCTTAACCTTCCGGTGGCCAGATTGCGAAAGGAGCTATAGGGTCATGATGAAGGTAACTGCCCGGGTCATAGCAATTCTGTTTCATCCACTGGTTATGCCCACCCTTGGCCTGCTGCTGATTCTTAACTCGGGCACCTATCTCTCACTGCTTGATCCGGCAGCAAAGCGTGCTGTACTTTTCGTAATGGCACTGGGAACCCTCTTCTTTCCGTTGATGATGATTCCGGTACTCTATTACCGGAACCTGATCTCCTCACTGCAGGATGCCACCCGTGAGGAGCGGTTTTTGCCCTACCTGATCATCCTGATCCTTTATGTCATCACATTTATATATTTCCTGCGGTTGCCAATTAGCAAGGTCATTCATGGTTATGTGCTGTCCGTTTCGATCCTGGTCCTGCTGATCATGACGGTTACATTCTGGTTCAGGATATGCAGCCATACTGCTGCGGTTGGTGGAATTGCAGGTCTGATCTTCGCTTTGATTCTACAGTATCAAACTCCCCTGCAGGAACTCCTGGCTGCAACCATCCTGGTTGCAGGATTCGTGGGCACAGCCCGGCTCATTCAGGGAGTACAGCGCCCGGTGGAGGTCTATTCAGGTTTTTTACTGGGGTTTGGGGTGGTTCTGATTACTCTTCTGGTATACTGATCTCCTCCTGGTCGTTCTCATCCAGCATGATATTCAGTTTCATGAGTACATCGTTGTAAACCTGGTCGAACAGTTCCGGGTGCCTGCTGTACTCATACATGGTAGTATCATACATCTGTTTTGTCACATGGTATTTCTCAAGGATAGGCCCCAGCATATCGATGGAATCCACACCTTCATACAGGCGGTAAAATTTCCGGTCGTTTGTGATTCCGTCCACCAGGTGGAGATCCACCAGCAAATCCACAAACACCTCCCTTGGGATATATGCCTTCCCGGAGATTTGAGTTTTTTTTGAACATCCGGAGGCAATAACCAGCATCAGGCTGAGAAAGAGTAACAGAATCCGGGACGGCATTCGGGTCGATTATTTTATATCATTAAAACGATATCCGATCATCAATTCGTGTGTACCCGTGTTATATTTCCGAATTGAGGAGATTCCGATGTCATATGCATATCCGAAAACGAAAGTCTCCTGATAACTGTACCCGATCAGGATGGCCACGGCTTCATTGTATCGATAGGACACAGCGCCCCATACCATCTTTTGCCAGTTGACTTTTGCCGTGATGTCAAAACTAATCTCTTTGGGAGCGGTGGCTTTGAAAATGATCAGTGGTTCCAGGTCCCAGTCGCGGTTGATTTCATAACGGTAGCCCCCTGTCAGGTTAATTTGGGGCTTCAGTCTGTTGAGGCCATCCGGGTTATCGAATACCTTCACCTTATTATTCAGGATTTGAGACACGGATAACCCCACGTGGAACTCCTCTGCATAGAGGTATGCGCCCAGTCCCGCATCCGGCATATAGGAGGTACTGACCATGTTCAGGATACTTGGGTCAGAAACATCCTTGGGATTCAGCTGGGTTCCGTCGACCCTGTACTGTAACACGCTGAATGAAATTCCCATGGAGAGCCTGATCTGGTCGTTGATTGCAATATGGTGTGCATAGGAACCGGTGAGTCCCGTCCTGCTGGTGGGGCCTGTGACATCATTGTATATGTATCCGCCATATCCCATATCCAGTTTTTCATTTGGTCCGTAGAAGGAAATGGAGTTGGTCATCGGCGGATCCGCAAGGCCAACCCACTGGAAACGGTGGTTGGTCCGGATCTGATAATAGTCCTGGGTTCCTGCGACGGCGGGATTGATCACGAAATCGTTGAACATATATTGCGTGAATTGGGGCAACTGCTGTCCCAGCAAGCTGCCCGAACCCGCTAAAACTGTAAACAGTAGGATGGCTGAAATTCTTCTCATGCTACCTGATTATCGTTACGTTACCGGTGATGGGTTTAGCCCCGCTATAAGGAATAATCACAAAATAGTATGTACCCAGGGGTGCATCGCTGCCCCTAGTTGTTCCGTCCCATCTCCTGCTATCGTCGTAGCCCACTGTCTGGAAAAGCATATCTCCCCAGCGGCTGTATACCTCAACCACAATTCCCGGGAACCTGTCTGCGTTTTTGATATCGAAGAAATCATTGATACCGTCACCATTAGGTGAAAATACATTATAGGCCATAATGTCTTCAATGACCTCCAGGTAAACCGAACCGCTCTCCTCACAATCATTTTCATTAAGGGCATAAACCATGTAACGGGTCGACTCCAGGGGTGAGGCAACCGGATTTGGAATCGTGCTGTTGTCCAGTCCGGATGAAGGCTCCCACCGGTAAGCACTGAAAGGACCGCCGGTGGCTTCAAGTTGTATTGAAGCGCCCCGGATGATAAAGGTATCCAATGTAACTTCCAGTCCGGTCAGCGGATAAACCGAAATGGTTATGGTATCGGTATTGAAACAACCGAACGAGCTGACCTCTTCCGTGATGGTCAGTACATATGAGGTGGTTTGGGTGATCTCTGTTGCCATCGGATTGGCAATACCAGGGTCGGACAGGAAGTCGGATGGTGACCAGGATGCAGTGTGTCCGCCCTCTCCGTAAAGCTGTATGGAGGCCCCATGACACAGGGTGGTATCGGGTCCTGCGTAAGCGTCCACAATGACCAGGCTGTTTACAAGTATTGTATCGCTGCGGGTACAGTTATTAACATCTGAGGTTGAAAGGATATAAGTACCAGCCCCGAGACCAGTGCGGTCCTCCCCGGTATTCCCGTCCGACCAGAGATAGCTATAGCCGGGTGTTCCTCCGGAAATTGTTACCTGGATGGCCCCTGTCTCGCTGTATGCATTACACTCGGCGGGGGTAATGGTTCTTAAAAGACTAATCTCTGCCGGTTCAGTGATGGTAGCGGTTCCTGTAAATACTTTTCCGGCTTCATCCCGGGCTACCAGGTGATAGGTTGTAGTACCGGCCAGGTTACTAAAGAGGGCATCGGGGACAAATGTAACGCCGCTGTCAATGGAATATTCTACACTACCTTCGGCATCCAGAGGAACCATTTCGAGGCTCCCGTCAACCTCACCAAAACAGGAGATATCGGTCACGTTTACCACCACATCCAGCGGCAGTACATCAAGGATTTCCAACATTTCTTCATAAATGCAGCCCATGGCATCCCTGGCAATGACATGATATACTCCCACCTCCAGGTCGCTGTAGAATGTTTCTGTCGAGAAAGAGCCACCCGGACCATCGATGGTATATTCATAGGGTAAGGTTCCCCCAATGGTTTCAGTGAAGGTGATGGATCCCAGGTTTCCAAAGGTGGCATCTGTCTTTAGGATGACGGATGTCACAGGAGCCGGCTCAGAAATAGTGACCTGCCGAGTTGCTGAGCACCCGCTCTCATCCTTTACATAAGCTGTATAATCTCCTGCCGGCAGGTTCATATAAGTACCGGAAGACTGGAAGTCTGTTCCGCCCAGCGAGTAAAGGAGGATGCCTGTTCCCCCGGAGCCCGTGATCTCAATTACCCCGGTTGTATCGCCTGAACACTGGGTGATATCGGTGGTCATCACCGAAATAGTAAGCAGGGCAGGATCGGTCATTATGATCGAACCTCCGTACACGCTGCAAAGATTGGCATCCCTGGCATAGACTTCATAAGTACCCGGAGGGAGGCCTGTGAAGGAGGAATCGGAACCCCAGGTAGACTGGTTGTCGGTCGAATATTCGTAGGGAGAAATTCCTCCGCTGACATAGATAACGATGGAGCCGTTGGCTGCACCATTGCAGCTGATATTTTCATTGCTTAGTGAGTCGAGCAGGAACAGGGGAGGATCGGTCAGGGTTACCGGCGATGAAACAACAGGTCCGCAGCCCTCGACATCACTTACTTCAATGGAGTAGTCTCCCGGAGCCAGTCCCCCGAAACGTCCGGTTGGATTTGTGATTCCGCCGGGATTGAGAGTGAATTTTAATGGTGCTGATCCCCCCGAAGCCAGGATCTGGATGGTACCGTTGGCAACTCCGGCACAGGTGATCGGGGTAATCACTTCCGACAGGATCGTAATGGGCGCCGGTTGGGAGAGTGAAATGATTGTATCTGTGGTGCAATCATTATCATCTTTTATGGTGATTGTGTGACTGCCGGCCAAAAGTCCGCCAAAGGATCCTGATGACTGGAATCCGCCACCATCCATTGAATAGGTGATGCTTCCCGTACCTCCCGAAGAGGATATGTTCACAGCTCCTGTGGCATCTCCCGAACAACCGGTGACATTGGTCAGGCTGATGGTATTCACAACAATTTGAGGTGGGGCGAGAATAACCACCGTGGTATCCAGGGTACAACCATTCTGATCAGTTATGTTCAGGGTGTACGGACCACCCGGCAGGTTTTGGAAATCGCCGGTGAGGTTGCTGGTGGTGCCATTGAGCAGGTATATTTTAGGTCCGAATCCTCCCGCGGCTGAGATTAGAATGGTTCCTTCCTCAGAATCGAAGCAGGTAGTGACTTCTCCCTGTGTATAGTTATCGATATACAGCCTGGCGGGTTGTGTAATTACATTGAGGTTCCCGGCAGCCTCGCACCCGGTGGCATCCCTCACCACCGTCTGGTAGCTTCCGGCGGGCAGGTTATTAAATTGGTTGGAGGAATGGAAGTCTGCTCCGTTATTAATGGAATAGAGGTAGGGTTGAATACCTCCGGTAACCTCATCGATACGGATTGATCCTGATGAATCTCCGAAACAGAGGATCTGTCCCTCCTGGGTCTCCCCCAGCACAATGATCTCCTGCGGTTCAACAAGGGTCAGGGTGTCTGAAACCACACACAGATTTGCGTCTCGTGTCCATATGGTATATAATCCGGGTCCCAGTCCGGTAAACAGGTTACCCGGCTGGTAGGAGGGATCAAGGTTTCCGTTGCGGGAGTATTGATATGCTCCGGTTCCTCCCGAGGTGGTGACGGTTATGGTACCATCTCCGCTTCCGTAACAGGATATCTGACTTTCCGAAAGCGAGCTGGTGATTGCCGGTGGCTGGCTTATTGTTGCCAGGGCAGGGTATGAAATGAAACAACCGTTTGCGTCTGTGATACCGAGGGAATAAGTGCCGGCAGGCAATCCCGATGGATCCTCATCGGTGGATACGGTTACACCGGCTCCATTGGTCCAGTCGAAAAGTAACGGTCCGGTTCCTCCGGTTGCATCGATTGTAATCGAGCCATTTGCAGCACCGTTGCAAAGAATATCAGACTGTGAGGTAAGCGTGGCGGCAATGGGTGGGGGCTCCAGGATGAGCGCGATGCCAGGGAAATTAATAATACATCCATTGGCATCTGTGATGATCAGGCTATAGGTTCCTGCAGCCAGGTCCGGGATATCTTCAGCACCTGAGACAAATCCGCCTGGTCCCGACCAGTCGGTTTGATAAGGCAGGATACCCCCGGTAATCGTAATATCAACAGATCCGTCGGTCAGTCCCCCGCAGGAGATATCTGTTTTTACCAGGGTAACCTCAACCTTAGCCGGCTCCAGGATGGTGACAAGATTTGGGAAGGGGACAACACAACCATTTGCATCGGTGATGATTACACTGTATGAGCCTGGAGCAAGGCCGGAAATATCTTCTGTGGAAGCAGTAAATCCATTCGGACCGGTCCATGCAAAAAGATGGGGAGCAATACCGCCGGCGGAGGTCAGATCGACCGAACCGTTGTTGGCATCAAAGCAATCGATATCCACCCGGGTGGTCGTAACGGTGATGGGTTGAGGCTGCGTGAGTAACTGGGGTTGCATGACCTGAGTACATCCCAGGTTATCGGTTACTGTGAGCTGGTATAGTCCCGGGATCAGGCCTGAGATATCTTCATTGGGGGAGGTATATCCGAATGGGCCGGTCCAGCCATAGGTATAATTGGGAGTCCCTCCTGAAATCGTAGCCTGGATCGCTCCGTTGGCCAACCCGTTACAGGTAATGTCAGATTTGATAAAAGTTCCGCTGATGGAAGTGTTGGTGCTTACGTTGGCCAGGTTTATATAATCTTTGATACAACCATTGGCATCGGTAATGGTCAGGTTGTAATTGCCCGCCTGAAGGTTTGAAAGATCTTCTGTAACGGCTGTAAACCCGTTTGGTCCGCTCCAGGAGAAGGTATAAGCGGGAGTGCCACCCAGGGTGGTGATCGTAATGGCTCCTGTGGCAGCTCCATTGCAATTGACCGAAGTCACATTGTCGACAAGGACAGCGATATCGGATGGTTCCGAAATGGTAACCAGCCCCGGGTGATTCTGCATGCATCCTTTGGCGTCTGTGATATTTACATCATAAACATCGGCTACCAGGTTGATCGGGCTTTCGCCCGAGGAGCTGTGACCGCTGCCAGTACCTACCCAGGATACATTGAAGAACGGAGTTCCTCCGTTTATTGTGAGAGTTGCGCGGCCGTCGGCTCCGCCAAAACAGGAGACATCCGTTGCGCTGTTGACCGTCACAGTGATGGGAGAAGGTTCAGAAATGGTAAGAATACCGGGGAATGCCAGGAAACATCCATTGGCATCGGTAATGGAAAGGTCATAAACACCGGCCGGCATATTCACAGGGTCTTTGTCAGCCGAAACATAGGGTGTTGTGGCACCCGTCCATGAAAATGTATAGGGGAGTATACCGCCAGAGGGATTGATTTCGGCCGAACCATCAGATCCTCCCGGGCAACTGACATCAGTGGTGGTGATCACAACGGCCTTGATTTCTTCAGGTTCATCAATTGTGACAAAATCAATGAAGGTTCTGGAACAACCACTGGCATCATAGAGGGTGAAATCATAAGTGTCCGCCAAAAGGATAACAGGATCCTCACCGGTGGAGACCAAGCCGTTGTTTTGTCCGTCCCACGAGAAGCTGTAACCTCCTGTTCCCCCTCCGGGAGTCATGGATGCGCTCCCGTTGTTACCCCCGAAGCAGGTAACATCCGAAGAACCGTTGAGCACGGCTGTAAGTTCGGTGGATTGGGTGATTGTGATGGGGCCTGTATTGGCCTGGCACATATTCTTGTCATATACGGTGATGAAGTAGTCACCTGCCTCCAGGCTGGTAATGTCTTCCGCATTGGATGTGAAGCCATTGGGACCGGTCCAGGAGTAGGTATATCCCGTTCCTCCGCCCGGTACACCTCCTCCGGGCGTGATCCCGATGGATCCCGTATTATCTCCAAAACAGGTTACGGGGGTTACTCCATCCACTGTAACCGTGACCAAAGTTGGATGGTTGATCGTCAAAACCGGTGAGACATCGGTAGAGGGACAACCATCCTTGTCGCTGACAGTGACCGTATAATCTCCCTGTTGCAGATCGGGGAAAATGCCGGTTTCATTGGTATGATTCTCCGGTCCTGTGAGGTTAAAAATGTAATGACCCTGTTCACCGATAGCCGTTACAAGGATGGTCCCGTCGTCGGCCCCGTTGCAGGTAATGTCTGTTTGCATTGCGGAGGTTATGGCAATGGGTTCGGCACCACCTATGGTACCGAATGAGAATCCATCGGATGTGCCAGTGCTCTGATCTGATACAATAATGATATAATTGGTGTATTTGATATGACCTGTAAAGGTGAATGTGGAGGAGGCAATCGGGCCAGCGCTCTCCACGGCGACCGCTCCCTTTACCAGCAGGTATGAATACTGACCCACACCCCCTGAAACGGTCACGGTAAGTGTTCCGTCTGAACCATTGCCACACGATACCGGGGTACTGGAAATGCCGGTTATGATCACATCCTGGGCATAAACCGACCCCAGAAACAGCAGGAGGGTAAGGAAGATAAATACTAAAATCCCTGATCTTTTCATAAAGAGTGAACCGGTTAACAACAAAACAGTCTCGATCGGTCTATGGTTGCACCGATAAAATTATAGTATCTCAGCATTGCAGGGATACAAAGTTTTAAACAATTGAAGCTGACCCGGGGGCATCAAGGTACTTCCGGGAGATCTGCCGCACCGGATACCTGGCTGCGATCAATCCGATCATCAGGACTGTCAGCCAGATTAGCAGGATATCTGTACCCTCGATTTTGACGGGATAGGAGTCTATCACAAAGGAACCGCTGCCGGCCAGCCTGATCACACCGAATCGCTGTTGAATCCAGCTGATTCCGGTGCCCAGTCCCAGTCCCAGCAGACTACCGGTGATAGAGATCAGCCACCCTTCCACAAGGAAGATCCTTTCTATGAGCCGGTTAGAAGCTCCCATGTTCCGGAGGGTAAGGATATCCCTTTTTTTATCGATAATCAGCATACTCAGCGAGCCGATGATATTGAAGGAAGCTATGACCAGGATAAAAGTGAGAATAAGGAAAATGGCCCATTTTTCAGCCCTCATCACCCGGTAGAACAGGGCATTCTGCTGTTCCCGGTTTTTTACGTGGTACTTCTTTCCTGTAAGGGTAACAATCTCCTTCTGAACCTGTTCGGCGGGAAAAGAGGGGTTGAGCTTCACCTCCAGGAATGTTACCTCGTTTTCATAAGAGAGCAGTTTCCGGGTAAATTCTATGGGAACAATCACATACCTGGAATCGAAGTCCTGTTCAATGGAGAAAATTCCTGAGGGATAGATAAAATCCCTGCGGATCGACTCCTCCGGTTGAGCCATGTTTATGGTAGACTTACGGTCGATTGTGTAAACAAAAAGCGGATTGATGAAACTGAGCCCGATCCGGAGGCTGTATGCCACCCCCTGTCCCACTACAGCAAACGGACGGCTATTTTCCATCAGCTTCATGGAGCCTTCATAGATCATCGAATCGAGGCCGGTAACTTCCCGGTAAGATTCATCCACCCCTTTTATCGTGGCGATGTGCTGCTTATCTCCATAAAGTAAAAGCACATTCTCCTCCAGCACTTCAGATACAGCCTCCACACCGGGAATGGACCGGATCTTCCCTGTAAGCGGCCCGGGAGAGAAAGTTTTGCCTTCCACCACGGAGATCTTGATATCCGGATCGAATGCACTGAAAAGGGATTTGACTACCGAATCGAATCCGTTAAAAACGGAGAGAATAATAACCAGGGCCATGGTACCTACGGTTACGCCGAATACCGAAATGGTAGAAATGATGTTGATGGCGTTCTGGGATTTCTTCCCCAGCAGGTAACGTCTGGCTATATAGTAGGAGAGATTCACTTCTTGCATTTCACAATAAGCCCTGTTCCCGTCAGATGGTCTCCCCTGGCATCGGCAAGGTTCAGCATGAAACAGAAGGGATAAACGACCAGGTAGTAAAAGGGAAGCAGCAGGAGGAAAAGTTTGCTGACATTGGCCAGAAGTATGGGGTATTTCATGGAGAGTTTCCAGGATATTTTTCCGGGCTTTCCATAGGAATACCGGACTACAATGTCACTGAATCCGGCCCTGGTCAGCTTCTCTTTAATCTCTTCCGCGCCATAACCGTCCCGAACGTGTTCATCGATGAAGGACGCATCATGTTCATGATGTACATCAGAACCGCCCTGGTCTGAGGGGGTGGATATCAAAAGATAACCAGTGGGTGTAAGTGCCTTGTAAAGGTTCCTCATCACCCCCCTGTCATCTTCGATGTGTTCCATCACATCCACCGACAGGATCAGGTCGTACTCCTCTTTTGAATCCATCTGGGTCAGATCGGCATAACGGAAGGTCACCATCTCCTGTTTTCCCAGCTTTGTAAAGAAATGATTGCAGTCATCCACCTGCTCCTGTTTGATATCCAGTCCGGTGATGATCGCTTCGGGGTATTTCCTCGAAAGGTAGTGGACATATTGTCCAAAACCGGAACCTGCATCTGCAATCTTGTCCGGTTTAAAACCTTCCTGTTTCATTTTTCTGAGCTCGCGGCGGATATGCCAGGAACGAAGCAGCAGAAGGTCCAGTAAACGGTAAAAGAGAATCCTGAGAAATGGGGTGGTGTTGAAAACGCTGCCCAGGCTGCGTTTAATGGGATCATACTTCATTCTCAATCATTTAAGAGGTTCTCGATTTTGTTGATGTAATCGAGGGAGTCGTCGGGGTAGAAAATAAATTCCGGAATATGTCTGAGCTGGTTCCTCAGCCTTTTGCCCATTTCGCTTCTCACCATGAGTGAGAGTTCGGAAATGGATTTGACAGCTGCTTCCATCCCCTGGCTGGGAAAGATACTGAGGTATACTTTTGCAACCCCAAGATCGGGGCTTATACGCACCACGGTGACAGAGACCATTTTTCCCCCGGTGATCTCCGAACCGTGTTTCTGAAAATAATCTGCAAGCTCTTTCAGCAGTAGCCTTGATACTTTGTGTTGGCGGGTGTTTGTCATTCCTGCAAAAGTACGTTTTTTCAATAACATTTTATAGTTTTGCAGCATGGATACAGTATTGAGCGGGATCAGATCGACAGGGAATCTTCATCTGGGCAACTATTTTGGAGCGGTGAAGAATTTTGTGAAAATGCAGCATGAGAACAGGTGCTTCTTTTTTGTAGCGGATTATCATGCCCTCACTACCCATCCAAAACCGGAGAATCTGCATGACAACATCAAAAAAGTTTTGTCGGAGTACCTTGCAGCCGGATTAGATCCCGATGTTGCGACCCTTTACATACAGAGTGATGTCCCCGAGATCATCGAACTCTATCTATTACTCAATATGAATGCCTATGTGGGTGAGCTGGAGCGCACTACCACCTTTAAGGAGAAAGTCCGCAAGCAACCCGAAAACGTGAATGCCGGTCTGCTAACCTACCCGGTGCTTATGTGTTCAGACATCATTGTTCATCATGCTGACAAGGTGCCTGTGGGAAAGGACCAGGAGCAAAACCTGGAGATGGCGCGCAAGTTTGCCAAACGTTTCAACCACATGTACGGGGTGGACTATTTTAATTTGCCTGAGCCTTATAATTTCGGGGAGGAGCTGATCAAGGTACCCGGCCTGGACGGAACCGGCAAAATGGGCAAGAGTGAAGGAAATGGCATCTACCTGGCCGATGAACCCGGGGAGATTCGTAAAAAAGTGATGCGTGCGGTGACCGATGAAGGGCCAAAGAAACCCAATTCCCCAATGGCCGAACCAATTGCCAACCTGTTCTACATTTTAGACCTGCTTTCATCCCCTGATGCGGTTCAGCACTTTCGCGAGAGTTACAACAACTGTACCATTCGCTACGGGGATTTGAAAAAACACCTTGCAGAAGATATCATTGGTTTCACCACACCGATCAGGGAGCGAATCAATGATATCTACCATGACAACGACTACCTCCGAAAGGTGGTAAAGACGGGCGCTGAGAAGGCCCGCGAAAGCGCATCCAAAACCGTGCGTGATGTCCGCGAAATCCTGGGTTATAAACCCTTTTAAAAAATAAAAGTCCGCCTTTTTGAGACGGACCTGGCCCTGAATGACTCGGGGAATATGGTGGATGAACTGTCAACTTTTAAATATCAAATAACGTGCCAAAAGTTGAGTCGGGTGATGATCCGTCCTATAGCGTCCAGTTAACAGGTGCAATCCCCTTTTGCTCCAGGAAAAGGTTTGTTTTTGAAAAGTGACTACACCCGAAGAAGCCATTGTAGGCAGAAAGGGGTGATGGATGAGCAGCCTTAAGGACCAGGTGTTTATCCCCATCCACAAGGCTCTCCTTTGCCTGGGCGTAACGTCCCCAAAACAGAAATGCTACATGGCTTTTCAACTGGGAGATTTTACCGATCACTGCATCGGTAAATATTTCCCAACCGCGGTTTTGGTGTGATCCTGCCTCTCCTGCCCTGACTGTCAGGGTGGCATTCAGCAGTAGCACACCCTGGTTGGCCCAGCCCTCCAGGTTTCCGTGGGAGGGAACAGCGATCCCGAGATCGGAATGAAGCTCCTTGAAGATATTGACCAGCGAGGGGGGTGGCTTGACATGGTTGGGAACAGAAAAGCATAGTCCGTGTGCCTGGCCTGTTCCATGATAAGGGTCCTGTCCCAGAATCACCACTTTGACATTGTTAAAGGGGGTGTGCTGAAAGGCGTTAAAAATCAGTTTTCCCGGAGGATAGATGGTCCCTGATGTTGTTTCCTTAACAAGGAACGCCTTTAGTTCCCTGAAATAGGGTGACTGGAACTCTTCCCAGAGGATCTTTTTCCACCCCTCTTCGATATTCGGATTGATATCTGTCATTTATATGAAAAACCTGGCGGTAAGAATGAGGTTTCTTCCCGGGGCACTTATTCCCGAGGCATAGGGTTTGTAAAACTCATCGAGAAGGTTCTCAATTGCAATCATCAAAGAGAAGTTGTGACCCAGGTCAAATCCGGTTTTCAGGTTGAGGGTCCACCATGAAGGGAACCCGTACTCCATGGCTTCACCCTCATTATCCTCATCGAACGGCGAAAACTCCTCAGTAAATTTCCAGCCCTGGTAAATGGTGTTGATATCGAGGAAAAACCTGTCGCGCCTGTAGGTGATTGAAGTGCGACCGAAGAGGGGGGGAATGTGCCCTAGCGGTACGTCATCTGTGATATTGTGTCCGTAGGTATAGTTCAGGGTGCCCTTCAGGGTGATATTCCTGTTCAGGTTGGAGGTAATTCGCATGGATCCTCCATAGATGACACCCTGGTTGGCATTGTAGTTTGCACTAACCTTGTAATAATCCCCGTCATATAAAAGGGAATCCATTCCATTGATCTGAAAGTCAGTCCTGACAAGGGCATCCTTCAGGTAGGAATAGAAGCCCACAAGTTCAATTTTAATATAGCCTTCCAATACGCGGCTTATCCCGATTTCAGCATTGTAGGAGTATTCGGGCGACAGGTTTTCATTTGGTACGGTTATATAATCATCTTTGGCCCTGACCTTTCCGAAATCATCCACGTTGGGGTTCCTGAATCCCGAGGATAGAATCGTGTTGATCTGCCAGTTTTCATTGGGTGTATAGATGAAGCCCAGGCTTCCTGTTAATGCACCGTTATTGGTCTGTATCCGGTCATAGGGCAATACACCCGCAGTAAATTCCGATGAAAGGGCAGCCCTGCTGTAACGGGCCCCACCGTTTATCACCCCTTTTTCACCAACGATCCACTTGTAACTTGCGTAGGCAGATGCATTCCACATTTGACTGCCTCCTTCGGGATATCTGGTTTGTGTGGGAGTCTGCTCACCGCCGGCCATGTTTTCATACCAGGCTTCTGAACCAACCTGGTTGTAATTAAGCTCCAGTCCATAGTTTAATTTATGAACGGGCCCCCAGATCCTGAGCAGATCAGTATTCAGACTGAGCACATATACATCCTCCATCTGGATGAGCCTTTCATCATTTCTGAATTGCCTTGAATACCGGTCCTCATCAATTTTCTGAAAGGCGATGAGGTTGGTCATGTTGGTATAGAACCTGTTATCCTTTTTCAGGACATTTTTCAGGGAGGCCAGGAGCCTGTTTTGCGGTCCATAATAATACTCGGCATACTTCAGATTCTCCCCTTTATAGTCGTTAAGCATATCCAGCCGGTCGATGTCCGAAGAGGTGGAATATTGCAGATTCAAAATCCAGTCTACGTATTTTGAAGGAGTGTAGCGTATTTTTTGCAGGAGATCCATCTGGCTGTATCCTGTATTTTTCTGGAGCAGGGGATCCGGATTTGACAGGGTTGAGTCCACCCCGTCCACCTGGTCCACATAGTGCATCATTTTCCCCCACTCCCCAAGGGTTGGATCCCTCCGGGCACCCATACGGATATCCCCAAAATTCTTGTAGGTAACACTGGTAAGAGAAGCCCATTTCCTGGTTCCAACTGAAAAATCCAGGTGACCGGTGAACCCTCTGTTTGCAGAAGCGAACTGTGAATAGGCATTGGCTTTAACCAACGGGGATTTCTCCCCGGCCAGCTGGGGATCTTTTGTGTAGTAATGTATAACCCCGCCAAGTGCATCACTTCCGTAGATAATCGAGGTGGGACCAAAAACCACCTCGGTTCGTTCGAGAATGAAGTTGTCTATGGTGATTGAATTCTGGATATGGCCGTTGCGATATATGGCATTATTGAGTCTCACGCCATCCACCACCAGGAGAATCTTATTAGCTTCGAATCCGCGAAGTATCGGGCTTCCCCCCCCTCCCTGAGTCTTTTGAACCAGTATATTTCCGGTGCCCTCCAGAATCTCAGCAGCAGTCTGGCCGGTACTCTCCCTGAGTATGGACTCATCCATTACGTCTACCACATAGGGTATAATCAGTTTGCTTTCCCTGTACCTGGAAGCAGAGATCACAAATTCATCAATCAGAACATTTTTCCTCTCCATCTCAACGAATCTCATCTTCCCGAGTTTTGAAACAGGGATATGAGAGGTAGTGTAGGAGGGATGCTGAAAAATCAGGGTGTCGGACCGGGAGAAATTGTAGAGATCGACCGTTCCAATGGAATCGGTGATTGCAGAACTCCCTCGGGTTGTATTAAATACAGCAACATTTTCAATGGGAATCCTGTCAGAAGCGTTGACAACAATGATCTGCTGGGCTTTCAGAGAACTGAACAAAAACAAGGCACTTACCAGGAAGCTTATGCGATAGGTCATGTCTTAAAAAATCACACAAAAACATGCAAAAATTATACCATTGTCTCACTTTCCGGCTTTATACTTTTCTGAATAATGTTATGTTGGTAATTTTCCCCGAAACCTGCTTGCTAAATGCCTATTTTTGATTCAAATTGGCCGTATATGTTAAAAAAGTACATATATGTAGGGCTATTCGCTTTTGTTTTCCTGGGCCTGGTGGGAATGATCCTTCTGAAAAAACTGGATAGGATCACACCCGTTGAGGCCTATCAGGCAGTCCCGGATGACGCCCTGCTCTTTATCGAGGATATAGGTTACGAATTTATTGCAGAGAAGTTTCTTCCCGAAAACCGTATCTGGATCGATTTTGTCAATACAACCGGTCGCAATAGCCTTGATTCCATGGTTCGGAACATTCTAGCCCAGGTTGCTTCCCATGAGGTCTTACGTGATCTTCTCATCAAGGAGGGGATCAGTCTTTCATTGCATCTGAAGGGGAAAGAACAGCTAACTTCACTGGTCTATATTTCATATGCCGGACACTACAGTGATCACGATTTTGAACAGATCGTGCTCGGTTTTATCGGAGATGAATCCATTGTGAATGACCGAAAGTATGAATCTGAAACACTTTTTGATGTTTCCGGGAATCCTGCAATCATTCCCGGTAAATTCACCTTCACCTGTGTAAACGGAATCCTCCTGGCAGGGCCCTCCTCATTGTTGGTTGAACAGGCGGTGAGGACCATCCATTCCGGTAACGATCCTCTGGAAGACAAAGCATTGGAAAAGGTTCGTGCCACAGCAGGGCGGTATGTTCATGCTAATATCTACATAGACTATTCAAGGGTCCATAAGCTCTTTTATCCTTACCTGAAAGAGGATAGCTGGTCAGAGCTGCTTGGAATCTCACGAATGGCTTTAAAGGGTGAGCTGGACCTGGATATCAAGCAGGATGCCCTGATCCTTAATGGTATGTCGGTTGCCGGGAGCGAAGCATCTCTTTTCCTGGAGGTTTTTGCCAGTCAGTCGCCCGTCAAAATGGAACTCCACGAGATGATGCCCTCGGGCACTTCATCCTTTCTGCATCTGGGAATCAGTGACAGGGAGCAATTCGCCGGTCAGATGAAGGATTACCTCACCAAATTGGGTATGTGGGTGAATATCGCGAAGGAACAAGAGTCATTGAAAAAGAAGTTTGGGGTTGATCCACTTGGGGATATCATGACCCTCCTTGATGATGAGCTTGCATGGTTCTCCCTGGAAGGTGTCACCCGTCATCCGAAGGAGGAGATCTTCGTGATTGAAACCAGGAGTCAGAGTGAAACCTATGAAGTGGTAATGCAATGGATTGAACAGTACCTTCAGGTGAATGCTCTCGACATGAGCTCATATAGTTTCCGTTATAAACTGGATGAACAGACAAGCTTCAACATTTACAGGATGCCCGATTTCTACCCCCAGGGACTCCTGCCCGGGAAATTATTCAACAGCTACTTCACCCTCTTTGAGAACTACCTCATTTTCGGCCCCTCGGTGGAAGCGCTGTCAAGGGTGCTCTATCAGAACATCCTGCATAAGACCTTCATCAGCGATCCTGTTTTTAAGGAGATGTCGGATTACCTCTCCAACAGAAGCAATGTTACATTTTTCTTCCGGCCATACCAGTACCTGGACTACCGGAGGGAAGTTCTGAATGCGGAAACTTCGGAACGGCTGGATGCCATGGAGCTCTTTCTGAGGAGAATTCCCGGGGTTGTGGTTCAATACAGCTCAGAGGAGGGGATGTTCTACCAAAGCATCAGCTTTAAATATACCTCACAGATTAAAGAGAAGGCACTTACTGTATGGGAAAGTCTGCTCGATTCCACAGCAATTATTAAACCTTCGCTGGTGGACAACCACAACACCCGGGAGAAGGAGATCTTTGTACAGGATGCTTCCAACAGGATATACCTGATCAATAGCTCCGGGAGGATTCTGTGGAAGCTTAATCTGGAAGGACCCCTGCTTGGGGAGGTGCACCAGGTGGATTTCTACAAAAACGGAAAGCTGCAATACCTGTTTAATACAGCCGGGAAACTCCATCTGGTTGACCGCAATGGTAACTATGTGGAGCGGTATCCTGTTTCGCTCAGATCGGAGGCTACAGCGCCGCTTGCGTTGTTTGACTACGACAATAGCAGGGATTACCGGATTTTTATACCCGGGACAGACAGGAAAGTTTATCTCTATAATACAGAAGGTAACGTAGTAACGGGTTGGAAATTTGGGAAAACGGAATCGGTTGTCACAACAGAACCGCAACAATTCAGAATCGGGGTAAAAGACTATATCGTTGTTAAGGACAGGACACGGGCCTATTTCCTGGATCGCCAGGGAAATGAACGAATTAAACCCAAGACTCGTGTGGTATTCTCTGAAAGGAATCTGTTCACGCTCGATATGAATATCAGGGAGGAGAAACCCAGGTGGATATCAACGGATACTTCGGGAAATGTGGTATGCATTTATATGGATGGATCGGTATCCACACTGCTCCAGCAGAATCTTTCCACAGATCATCTGTTCAGGATGCAGGACATGGATATGGATGGGGTCCCCGAATATATTTTTGCTGATGGCGATGAACTGAGACTCCTGAAACAGGATGGAACAAAGCTGCTCAGTTACCGTGTAAAGGACCGGATCAGTGAGATGCCCGATATTTATAAATTCTCGGCGGGTGACATTAAAATAGGGATTACTGACCAATCGAGGAACAGAATTTACCTGATCAATAGCGATGGATCTCTTTATGAAGGCTTTCCCCTCGAAGGGACCACCCGGTTCAGTATTGGCTATTTCGCGGGGTCTGACAGCAGGTTCAACCTTATTGTGGGTAGCGCGAACAATTTTTTATACAACTATTCAATAGAGTAGCTCATGAAAAAATTCATTACAGGAATCGGAATACTTGCTGCAGGAGCGCTCCTGATAAGCTCATGTATGAAGGATAATTTTAACCTTGACCTGCTGTCGGATGAGATGGAAACTGAACCAGTTCTCAATCTCCCGCTTTTCTACGGGTCCTTTGACATGGACGATCTTGTGGAAGTGATCGATACGGGAGATTATACCCTTGAGGATGAAGACGGGGAACGCTATTACCTGGTTTATCCTGATACGATTTACTGGCTGGATGAAACGGTCGATTTCAATAGTGAATTGAATCAGGATGTGGTCACCTATATGGAGATGAATCTTAAGTCGGTCAATGAACTGGCAATAAAAATGGTGATGCAGGTCTTCATGGAGGATGAAAATCATGTGGTTATCGATTCAGTATTCGACAACCTTGGAGTATACGTAGGGCCTTCTCAGGTTGACGAGAACGGAAAACTTATACAGGCTGCGGAAAATGAGAACAGCTCCACTTTTGATACGGATAAAATCGACAGATTGAACGAGGTCGCCTTTCTAAGGTTCAGGGCAGGGATGCATGCCGCAAAGGGCGATTCAGTATTTGTGAAGATTTATGCTGCCTACGCATTGACCTACGAGATGGCCTTAACGGCCAATGCCAGGATTAATACAGGTGACTTAAACAGTATGAAATGAGACTTTTAAAAAAACTCCCGCACCCACTGGATCATACTATTTGTTGTCTTCCTTGGACTGGGCATTCCTGTTCACGCACAGATTACCAACACGCTCTATTTTATGCAGGGCGTTCCCCAGTCAAACCGGGTCAATCCAGCCTATCAGCCTCAATGTAAATTCTATATCGGGATTCCGTTCCTGTCCCCGGCACGGACATCAATCTCCACCAATTCACTGGCCTGGGAGGATATTGTATATCACAACCCGGTACAGCCGGATTCCCTGATTACCTTCCTCCATCCCCTGGGGAGCAAGGAGGCTTTTCTGAATAAGCTTAAGCCGGTCAACCTGGTAACATCAGACCTGGGAACCACCTTGATCTCGTTCGGATTCAGAACCAGCGTGGGTTATTTCTCAATGGATATTACCAGTCGTTGGGATGGAAATATGTATATTCCCGGCGATCTGGGGCGACTCCTGATCACAGGGGCAAATGAGGGAGAGACTTATACGCTTGATGGTATTGGAGCCGATCTGATGGCCTTTGATGAGATTTCGGCAGGTTGGTCGGGTGAAATTCTGGATAACCTTACAATAGGGGCAAAAGCCAAGGTGTTGTTCGGAATCGGAAACCTTTCCACCCGGAGTTCAGATCTCTTGTTGACGACCTCACAGGAAAACTGGAACCTGCAGTCCAATATGCAATTCAATGTATCCCTTCCATTTGCCGAGGTGAGTTACGATGATGAGGGAATGATCGACGATATCGTGATTGATGAAGAACTTGAGAATCCCGGTTTTTCCACCATTTCAAAATATATGTTCAATGGGAAGAATCTGGGATTTGGATTGGATCTTGGGGTAAACTATCATCCCATGGAAGAATTGCAGATCAGTGTAAGTCTCCTGGACCTTGGATACATCACATGGAAGGATGAAGTCCACCAGGTCGATTACACCACTGTATATGATTTTTCAGGTTTGGAATTAAATCCATTTGACCTTTCAGAAGACTATTCACTTGGGGATCATTTGGACAGTTCTCTCACCCAGCTGACGGACAGTCTCGCAAGCTTTCTTGTGTTTACCCCCGGAACGGTATACAGCAAAAGGCTCAATACAAAACTTTTTGTAGGTGTTTCCTATGATCTTACACCGGGAGTCAATTTTGGGTTGCTTTCGAGAACCGATTTTCTCAGCGGGATGATCACTGAACAGGTGACGGCCTCTGCAAATTTCAAAGCTGGCCGCATTCTTAATTTTACCCTAAGCTACTCCTATATGAACTCATATTTCAAGAACCTCGGTGCCGGATTATCCCTGAATGCAGGACCCGTTAATCTTTACCTGATATCGGACAATGCCCTTAACGTATTATTCTGGCCCGAAGAGGCGCGGTCTGCCAACCTCTGGTTCGGCATTCAACCTGGTGTTTGGCTATAAGGATAAACCGGATCTTCCACTGGTTCAGTAAATGGAACGGGTTAGCTCCGTTGTTTGAGCTGCCTGGCCATGGCTGTAGCAAAAACGAAATTGTTCAGGGCCTCATTATCGGTGTTCAGGACCTCCAATCCGGTACCTTCCCAGCACTTACAACCCTGGTAAATAAATACCACATTATCACCGATTTCCAGTACCGAATTCATGTCATGCGAGTTGATAATGGTGGTCATATTGAACTCCTGGGTCAGCTCCTTAATCAGGTTATCAATCACAATTCCTGTTTCGGGATCAAGGCCGGAGTTAGGTTCATCGCATAAGAGATACCTGGGATTCAGTGCGATGGCCCTGGCAATGGCAATCCTCTTTCTCATGCCTCCGCTAAGTTCAGAAGGAAATAGACTGTTTGTGCGGGATACCTTAACCCGCTCCAGGCAAAAATTGACCCTCTCCAGTTTTTCAGCCCTGGTCTGCGAGGTAAGCATATCCAGGGGAAACTTCACATTTTCCTCCACCGTTAAGGAATCAAACAGGGCAGCCCCCTGGAAAAGCATACCCATCTCTTTGCGGATATTCTGTTGTTCCCTGTCATTCATCTGAGTGAACTCCTGGTTGTCGTACCAGATCTCTCCCCTATCCACTTTGGTGAGCCCGGCAATTGATTTCAGAAGTACCGTTTTACCGGAACCGCTCCGCCCGATGATCATGTTGCATTTACCCTTTTCAAAAGTAACACTCACATCATTGAGAACATGATTGCCGTCATAGCTCTTATATAGGCCCTTTACCGATATCATTGGAGGATCAATCTGGTGAGTATGAGGTTTGACAGGAGTATCAAAACGCTGCTCTGGACAACAGATTTGGTGCTCGCTTTCCCCACCTCAAGGGCTCCGCCACGGACATTGTAGCCCAGGTAAGAGGAGAGGGAGGTAATGATGATCGCATAAAATACGGTTTTAGTCAGTGCATACCAGATATAATACGGCTGGAAAGCATACTGGATTCCATAGATATACTCGGCGGGCGGGATTACATTGGCAAGCAGACAGGAGAGGTATCCACCACCTATGCCAATGATCATACTCAGGAGGCAGAGGATGGGAAAAAAGAAGATGGCAGCAATCATTTTTGGGAGGATCAGGTAGGAGGCAGAATTGATCCCCATCACCTCGAGGGCATCAATTTGTTCAGTGACCCTCATCATACCCAATTCAGAGGCGATGCTCGATCCTACTTTACCCGCCAGGATAAGGGCCACCATTGTAGAGGAGAATTCAAGCAAAAGGGAGTCCCGGACCGTCACGCCCACAAGATAACTGGGAAGGAGGGGATTTTCGATGTTGAAATTGGTCTGAATGGTAATGACAGCCCCGACGAACAGAGAGATGATCACCACGATGGGGAATGAATTGATTCCCACCTTCTCAATCTCCTTCATGGTCTGCCGGTAGAGAACGGAAAATTTCTCAGGGCGGCTGAGGCTTCTCTTAATGAGGAGAAAATAGGATCCTATGTGGTGGAGTAATTGCATTAAACCGGAAGATTGCGAAATATATCAAATATTGTATAAAACATCTCTTTGAAACACAGCTTTAATCAAAAACCTGCTATATTTAAAGGAAACGTAACATACGGAAAATAGATGAATACCAACAATTATTGTGTAATTATGGCAGGCGGGATCGGAAGTCGCTTTTGGCCACTGAGCAGAACAGAACGGCCAAAACAGTTTCTTGATATCCTGGGAATGGGAAGAACCCTGATTCAGCAGACCTACGACAGGTTTATCCGGTTAATGCCTGCCGACCATATCTTTATCGTTAGCAACCTGGAATATAAAGAGTTGATCATTGATCAGCTTCCTGAGCTTCCGGAAGAGAATATTTTGCTGGAGCCCCTAAGAAGAAATACTGCTCCATGCATCGACTATGCAAATTTTCGCATCTACCAGAAAAATCAGGATGCGAACATTGTTGTGGCCCCGTCTGATCATCTTATTGTGAAGGAGGAAGAGTTTCTTGAATATGTTCAGCAGGGTTTCAGTTTCGTGGAGCACAATGACGCTCTGTTAACCATGGGAATTGTTCCTTCGAGGCCAGAAACCGGTTATGGTTATATCCAGTCTTTTCAGGGAAAGGTTAAGGATTATGAATCAACCGGATTACGAAAGGTGAAGACATTTACCGAGAAACCTGATCTGGAACTGGCCCGGGTTTTTTTAGACAGCGGGGATTTTTACTGGAATGCCGGTATTTTTTTCTGGTCGCTCAAAAGCATTATGCGTGCATTTGAATCCTATCTGCCCGAGATCCATTCTCTTTTCCTGGAAGGTGAGAAACTGTTCGGTACAGCCGGTGAAGCCAAATTTATTGAAAAAACTTACAGCACTTGCCGGAATATCAGTATTGACTATGGAGTGATGGAAAAGGCAGAGAATGTGTATGTCCTTATTTCCGATTTCGGGTGGTCGGATCTGGGAACCTGGGGTTCCCTTTATGAACAGCTGGAGAAGGATGAGAAGCAGAATTCTGTGACCGGGAAACATGTATTTCTTTACGACTCATCGGGGAATATTGTAAATGTTCAGGATGATAAACTGGTTGTACTGCACGGCCTGAACGATTACATCGTGGTACAGAATGAAAACGTTATCCTGATCTGCCGACTCGAGGAGGAGCAGAAGATCAAGCAGTTTGTCAACGAAATCAAAGCCGAGATCGGCGATGAACTGTTATAACAGGGGCCCATTGGCTATGTGACTCCTCGCTGCACCCAGCCTTTGGCTGGCTAAGGCTTCGTCGTCACATAGCCATTGGGCCCTATAACAAACATCACCGACAGGGTGAAGGAAGGAAACTCCTCGCTGCACCCAGCCTTTGGCTGGCTAAGGCTTCGTCGTCACATAGCCATTGGGCCCTATAACAAACATCACCGACAGGGTGAAGGAAGGAAACTCCTCGCTGCACCCAGCCTTTGGCTGGCTAAGGCTTCGTCGTCACATAGCCATTGGGCCCTTTGGGTCCCATCACAACGATCATCGAAAAAGGGAGCGAGGTAAAGAGATGAGGAAATGCCACAAAAAAAGCCGCATCTTTTTCGATGCGGCTTAGGTTTTGGTGGTTTGTTGCTGTCTAGTATTCCCAGAGATCGTGTTCCATGATGAACAGGTCGTTCTTGATTCTGTCTGCTTCAAGAAGGATGTCCTGCCCGGTCTTGTAAGAGGTCAGCGCCCTGTTTCCGTAAACATTGGATTCTGCCATGATGGTGCTTGAAAAACGGCGCTGGAAAAAGAGATCATCAAAGGATATGGGTTGCGCATCGTTGTTTGCATTGTATACTGCATTGGTGGCAAACAGCCTTCTGCACTGGGGGAAATGAACAATAAACGGAATGCTTCTGTTGGGCTCCGGAAGCCGTTGTCCGAAATCATCGAACAGGTTGAAGAAGACAGGAGCTATGGCAACGATCCGGACCTGCATCACAGAATGCTTTTTATCAAAAAACCACTGCTCCTGGACCATAAATTGCCAGATATAACTTGTTCCCTGAAGTACATCCTGAAATGATCCGTCATCATTATATACTGTATCCCCAGCGGTATTTGCATAAATGTCGGAAAGTGTGGTGAGCTTCAAAAAGGGATCTTTCCAACCGATATTGGGCACATATTCATAGGGGGTGATCTCCTCGGTTTTGATACCCTCCATCAGCAGTCCGAACAGGCTGTAACGGTCTCCTCCGGACATTTTACCCTCAATAGGGTACCTGAGCGGAAAATTCATTCTCTGCCTCAGATCGATGGTTCGCCAGACATCTTTTGCCCACATCACATCTGCTTCCCTTACATAGGGATAGGGTACCGGTTTTTTCTCGGGTATGATGGTCTCCTTTGTGTATATATCAGTGGAAGGAGCCTCCCGACCCGCCATAACCGGCGTACTTCCGGGGGTAATGGAAGTGTTTACGTTCTGACCAGATGCAGTTATTGCGAATCCGGCTAAAACCGCCGCTCCAAATATTACCTTTCTCATCATCATTTTATCTCACAGTTATGTTAATTGGACTAAGCGTGCGAACCTTTCCGTCAGGTCCGATGGCTTTAATATTTTCTATGGAAATTCTCTGACCTGCCCTCATAGACCTGAAAATCGACTTTTGCTCCGATGTAAACTTGTTGCTGTTGGCTTCCCGCTCCACCCATATGCCGGCAGCATCATTGAAACCGATGGTGAAGGAGGTTACTTCAAATTCAACTTCAAACAGGAAATCCTCTGCTTCGGCTTCAACAATCTGCATGGCTGAAAGTTGTCCAACGGTGAGGTTGGCTTTACCGCCGCGGGATCCTTCAATTTTTGCAGTTGGTGTGGGGAGGTCCTTCACCCTGAAATCCATACGGGTCATCAGTTTTGATGAGCCGTCAATTTTTGCATAAACACTTACGGTGGCTTTATCTCCCTGTACACCCGGTTTTACCACATATTCACCTGCCTTGACCCTTCGAATGCTGTGCGGACTTGTAATTTGGGCATCCACCGAACTTTCAGATACCCCACCTGCAGAGATGGCCACCGGGTTATTCAAACCGCGGTAGAATACATTCATTGCTGTTGCGGAGATGGTGGCATTTGCTTCGGCGACCTCGTAGGTAGTGGAAAACTTACGTTCGATAATTTGCCCGTCATTGTCAAGCCTGATAATACCCCCCCAACTTTTAATGCCCAGTGAATTACTTGAAGTAGAATAGACTCCCATTCCTGCTTCTACATCCAGAACCGTTCCGTTATCCAGAATCACCTCGGGTGCATTGGTGGAGTCGTAGGCTGCCAGGAAGACCCGTGCCTTATATTCCTGACCGGGGAATACCAGGCTATGTTCAGGCATTACCACCGCTTTGAGTGTATTAATGGGAACATCGCCGGCTCCAATCTGTCCCATCAGGAAATTGAGCATTTCAGCTTCAGCGTTCCTGACATTGGCCTGCATATTGGAAAGGAGGGTGATGACCGATGCCAGGGGCAGCATATCAAAATAGGTGCTCTCCCAGGTGGGTACAACTTTTTTGCCTCCGTGTTCCAATTGAACATCCGGCAGCTCAGTGGTCAGTATCCCTTCAATGGCTTCAACAGTCGGGGCATATTTCTCTTTGTCACTGATCAGCGAAAGCATGTAATTCCTGTACTCATCAATCTTTCCTTTCAGTTCCGCGCCTTTGCCCTGGATGATCATCACCTGTCCGGGATGATCCATGTTATCCTTGCCCTGAACCTCATTCCAGTCTATCTCTCCGTTAACTATGGCCTTTGACTCCTTTATTTCCAAAATTTTGATCTTGCATTCATGCATGAAATTATAAAGTTCATCGGAGCGTGAATGCACCTGGTCCGCTTTGTCTTTCCAGTCACCAACCTTTGTCGGATTCAATTCAAACGCTGTGGCGAATGTGTTGTAAAGACTTGAATTTTTGGCAGCGAAATTCTCGGTGGTGGTAACAAGCCCTTCGTCGACCAAAACGAAAGCATTCAATACCTCCTTGGACACATTCAATGCAAGCATTGCCGTCAGCACGAGGTACATCATGCCAATCATTTTTTGTCTCGGTGTTTCTTTACCGTGTGCCATAGATGAGGATTAATGGATTGATTTACTTTTTTCTGATGCTCATTGCCGAGAGCATGTTGCCGTATACACTATTCAGTTCAGACAGACTTTCGCTAAGTTTAACGATCTCGCTTTTGTATTTATTGGTCTCCTCCACGGAAGCCTGCAGATTTGCGATCATCTCATTAAGACCCTTGTACACTCCTGTGGTACCCTGCAAGTGTCCCTGGCTTCCCTTCACCTGCTCGGAATAGGAGCTGTTCAGCGCGGCAAGGTTCTTGGTCAGAGCTTCCAACTGACTGTTGAACTGCTTCTGACTCTGGGAGATCTGGGAATGCTCCTGTTTGACCTCACCCGACATTGCCTCGTAGGTTGCTGTAAGGTTGGCACTGGAAGAGGCAAATTTTTCTGCGATATCCTTGCCTTTTTGATCAATCAGGCTGGCCGTATTCTTGTAGGAAGTGGCCAGGGTATGCACCGATTCGTTCAGTACACCGGTATTTGTTCCATATGCTGTAGCCACGGTGTCCATATTCTTAGCCGCTGTTCCCATCTTATCGAAATACTCTTTCGTTGCAAGAGAGGAGGATGTAATGTCGCTAATGGTTTCTGTGGTGGCAGATATGGTATTCAGGTGTTTACCTAAACTGCGAACATCTTCAGCATTAATCTGGGATTGTTGAAAGAGTTCATCGAATTTTTGCAGTCCGACATTCCTGTCTGCAATAGCCTGTTCTTTGTACTCATCAATCTCATCCGGATCGGACATCCCGGCCAGCTCAGGATAAACCAGAGTCCAGTCGAGCTCCTCATGGAGTGGTTCAAATGCTGAGAAGAAGAAGATAACTGCTTCAATCAGCAGTCCTGAGGTTAGCGCTATGGCTGCTCCTGGCCAGTGCATGAGTTTAAAAAGAGCTCCAATAATTACTACAGAAGCACCGAAGCCATAAAGTTTAGCCGTAAAATTCTTCCAGCCCGAACTTTGAACTAATTCTGTAATTCCCATTATATCAAGTATTTAATTAGTTGTCCCCTAAATATGACCGTACGCATCTGAATCCAATGAAGGATTTTGCAGAGTCCTGATATTCGTAATCCCTGGTACTAACCTGAAGGTAGCGTGCGATGTCCTTCCAGGATCCACCCCTGACCACTTTACGCTTCATCACCGGCGGGTCATCAGGTCTGGCATTATAATTATAGTAGGGATTCATGTCATGAGAAAAGACATAGGCGGACGGATCATATGCTGTGATGGTCCACTCGGCTACGTTGCCGGCCATGTCGTACAGTCCATACTCATTGGGATTACCCGAATAGTGCGCCACCCTTGAGGGGTACATGGACCCGTCGTCTGTATAGTTGCCGCGAAGAGGTTTGAAGTTGGCAATGAAACAACCGCTCATGTTTCTCAGGTAGACGCCTCCCCAAGGATACATGCTGTGGTCCAGACCACCCCTGGCCGCATATTCCCATTCCGCTTCGATGGGAAGTCTGTAATCCTGAACAATCGGTTGGTTGCTTCTGACAAGGGCCCAGTTGAGATATTGCGTTCTCCAGATACAGAAAGCATTGGCCTGCTTCCAGGTGATTCCCACCACCGGATAGTTGTCGTACGATGGTGAATTGAAGTACATATTCGTCATCGGTTCGTTGTAAGAGTAGGTGAAGTCTGCAATCCAGACCAGTGTGTCGGGATAGACCAGAACCCAGTCTTTGTTCACAAATGACGACCTGCCCACAACCTCCTCCTGTGTACCATCGGGCCTTGTTACCGTTCCTTCATAGGTGAGAACAGGATCGGTGGAACCACCTGAATAGTCGAGCTTAAACCTGTTGGCTGAAGAGGATGCCTGCCTCAGGTCCACCCAGTAGTAGTTATAAATCAGTTTTGTCACATTGAGTTCTTTGGAGATGTAGGAGAGCCTGTCAGCTCCGCTGTAATAAATCCCGAGGTCATCAATGATCTGCTGTGTGTTACCCTCTTTGTCTTTCTTGGAATCAATAGGTGCGTTCCAGTCGATAATATATTCTCCGTCTTTGTCTTCAAAAGGTTGACCTTCAGCATCTTTCAGGGCAAATTGGTCAGCGTCCTGAATGGCAAGTTCTTTGCGTATGATGGAGTCACGAACCCAGTGTACAAACTGCCGGTATTCATTATTGGTGATTTCGGTTTCATCCATCCAGAAGGCATCTACGGCCACTGTACGGGACATGGCATTCTGAGTCCACGATGCATCCATATCGCTGGGCCCCATGACAAAGGAGCCGTTAGGAATGGGGACCATTCCGTGCGGTATAGGTTCGGCGTAGGCCCTTCGACCCTCAACTCCCACAAGTTCACCGGTGTTGTAGGTGCTACAACCAACGATGAGTGTTCCAAGAACAGCTAAAATCCAGATACGTTTCATAGTACAACGCTTAATAGGTGCAAAAAAAACTCTCGAAATATAGGCATAATTTACAAGAATCTTAAACTCTTATACTTTTGGGGACTCTTGTCAACACTGAGATCGAAGCAGTATCGGACCGTCACTTCATGGGAACCGCTGTTGTATCCCATCATTGGTGAAAGTTCGAAATCATATGAATAACCGATCCCGAGTCCGTTCATCAAATCTAATCCAAGCAGAGCCGAAATTGCTCCTCTGACTGAATAAGAAACTCCTCCCCAGAACTTTTTATTGTATCTCACATTAGTATTCAGGTAGAGGTTGTGAGATCTTCCATCTGACTGAACCATCAGCGAGGGCATAACCTCGAACATGGGATTGGAGAGTTGAATATTGTATCCTGCCATCAGGTAGTAATGCCTGTTGTAACTGGCATCGAAGTCTCTTTCATCGCCCCGTAAAACGACACTGCTGACCAGGTGCGTGGCGGATATGCCGACATACATTTTATCGGTGTTATAATAGATGCCCAGTCCCATGTCGAGACCAATTCCGCTTCCTCCCGTAGGTATGGATGGATCGGATCCCGGATCAATCACATCGGCCCCGTTCCAGGTGGGTTCCAGGGATGGATTGGCCAATCCGGCATTGACGCCAATACCCAGATTCCCGCTTCCCACATCCATTCTGAAAGCGTAAGCGGCGCTGAAAATGAAATCATTGGTAAAACCCAGCCGGTCATTCATAAGGTTGATGCCGACACCATGTTTGCGCCCCAGCAGGTTGAAAGGCATATGGGCTGTAAAGGTTGTGGTGGTGGGAGCATCAGGGAGACCGGTCCACTGGTTTCTGAATGCAGCAGTAAGGCAGATCTTATCACTGCTGCCCACTGCGCCCGGGTTAAAGTAGGGCGCGAGAAGCATATTCTGGGTGAATTTAGGGTCCTGTTGAGCCAAAATACCGGCCGACAGGCATCCAAAAACGATTATAATCAGCAGTCTCTTCATTCAGGAATTATTCTCCTACGGGCTTTATCAGGCTTGCTTTTAGCTATAGTAAAATAAGTAAAAATAGTTCTATCAAACAAATATTGTTAACAGCCAATTGTTCATAAGCCAGGGGGTTCCGGTTCATTGCCCAACCTGTGCAAATAACGCCACCAGCGTTCCGGTATCTCCTGTTTACAGGCCAGCTGGTAATCCTCATACGAACACGAAACAAAAAAGTTATGGTTAGTAGCAGGATTCTTTACAGGAATTTCCATCCACCACCGTTCGGAGAGTGTACTTTTATGAAAGGTGATGTCGTGTCCGGCCGCATCGAGGTTGACTATGAACTTTTTAATGTGTTGCGGGGTATCAACCGGGTTTTCCCATACACGGTGGGCCAGTCCGTCCAGAAAATACCAGGCTGCCTGGGCAGTGAGGTGGGAAGTTTGTCCGTTTACATCTTTTAAGGGGTCGAATTCGAAAAAACCAATCTGCCTGACCTTTTCACTCAAACCGGCATATCGGGTAAACTGGCAAAGTTCATCTCCAAAAAAACCATTGGGTGAGGGGATGGATGCCCCTGGGGCATCGGAATGTCTCACCGCACCCAGGTCTATGCTGATGTATTCGCAATCCCTGATCAGTGGTTCCGACTGTTTCAGGTCGCTTTGTGCAGCACCCAGCCTGATACTCTCAAGGTATGATTTTTCCAGTTGATCCATCTGGGACTGGGTTGTAAAATAGGCCTGGTGTCCAAGGTTGGTGAAGCTGAAGCGTTTCGACAGTGCGGGCACTAAAAGCTGGTTCAGGTAGTTTCTTGAGTGGAGAATTTCCGGGGATTCTGAGAAGTCGAGCATGGAATCGATAGTCAGTATATGGTGGAGTCCAGGCTCCTTTTCAAGGGCCAGGAAAACACCACGGCTGAGGTCCTGGGATCCACCCAGGATCAGGGAGATGATTCCACGCTCTTTTAGCTCCAGGAGAATATCCCTGAGAGCGAAGTAACTATCGTTAACCGACCCTCCGTTCTTGATGTTCCCCAGATCATAAATTTTCAATGCCCTGCTGATCGCTGCAAGCTGGTATAGCTTATCCCTTACCGCATTTGGCCCCTCTTTGCTTCCTTTAATGAACCCATTCCGGTCCTCCGGAATTCCTATAATGGCTACCTGGTGCCTGTCCAGCTCCCTGATGGGAAGGTCGGGAGTATGGATGGAGATATGGTGGCTGAACGACTCACTGTTATCGATATACTCATATGCGGGCCGCTCAAGGCTTACAGGATCGAAGTATCCGTTTAAGTCCATAATGTAGTGCTCAGGGGTTAGTAATCAGTGCTCAGTGAATAGTGCTCAGTGAATAGTGCTCAGTGCTATTTTTTTTTCTTATCTGCCTTTGCGATGATCTCCCGGCAATCCTCAAGACTCAGTTCCTTTGGATTGGTTCCTTTGGGAATTCTGTAGTTTTTCTTCTTGAAGGAGATGTAGGGGCCATATCTGCCATTAAGGACCAGCAAATCGGGTTCTTTTTCAAACAGTTTGATATTGCGGTTCTCCTCCTGGGTTCTCTTTTCGCTGATGATTTCAATGGCGCGTTCATCCCGGATGGTATAGGGATCATCGGTTTTGGCAAGACTGTAAAATTTACCTTTATGACGAACATACGGTCCAAACCGGCCAACCCCGATCACCAGATCATCCTCCTCGAAGGATCCGATGCTCCTCGGAAGCCTGAAGAGGTCGAGGGCCTCCTCAAGTGTAATGGTCTCCAGGCTCTGTCCTTTCAGCAGGCTTGCGAATTGTGGTTTCTCATCATCTTTTGCTTCACCAATTTGTGCAATGGGACCAAAACGACCAATCTTTACACTGACTGGTTTCCCCGATTCCGGATCGGTTCCCAATACCTTTTCTCCTTTGGAACGTTCGGAGGTCTGGGTTGTGGAATTCACTTTTGCGTGGAAAGGGTTATAGAAGCGTTCAATCATGCTGGGCCAGTTTAGAGACCCTTCTGCAATCTCATCAAACTCTTTTTCAACCAATGCGGTAAAGTTGAAATCCATGATGTTTTCGAAATTCTGTTCCAGGAAATCGTTTACCACAATTCCTATATCGGTCGGGAAGAGCTTACCTTTTTCAAATCCGTAATTTTCAGCGATCATCCTGCTGCTGATTTTATCTCCCTTCAATACGATCAGCTGCATTTCTCTCTGGTTACCGGGCCGGTCCTCTTTAATCACGTACTCCCGCTGCTGGATTGTCGATATGGTGGGGGCATAGGTGGAAGGACGGCCGATTCCCAGTTCTTCCATTTTTTTAACAAGGCTGGCTTCCGTGTACCTGGCAGGCTGCTGGGTTGACTTCTCCGTGGCTTCAATCAGATCACGTTCCAGGGAATCATTTACTTTCAGCGGAGGCAGCATTCCCTTGGTTTCCTCCTCCTGCTCATCATCGGTCGATTCCATGTATACCTTCAGAAATCCGTCGAATTTTAATACCTCACCATTGGCTACAAACCTTTCCGGCACTTTGGAGATGTTAATGGTGATTGTAGTCTTCTCCAGGTTGGCTTCACTCATCTGTGAAGCTATGGTCCGTTTCCAGATCAGTTCGTACAATCGTTGTTCGGCCCTGTTGCCTTCCACGGATGAATTTGCAAGGTATGTAGGCCGGATCGCTTCGTGAGCTTCCTGTGCACCCTTGGTTTTGGTACTGAAATTTCTTGATTTCAGGTACTCTTCTCCATATAATTCGCGAATTTTAGCAGCGGTACTTCCAATGGCAAGCTTCGAAAGATTTACTGAATCGGTTCTCATATAGGTGATCTTACCCGATTCGTAGAGTCGCTGTGCCACAGACATGGTCTGATTCACTGAAAAACCAAGTTTCCGGCTCGCCTCCTGCTGGAGGGTGGAGGTGGTAAAGGGAGGTGATGGTGATTTTTTCAGTGGCTTTGTTTCTATTTTCTCAACCAAAAAAGCGCTCTGCCTGCAAATGGCCAGAAACTTTTCTGCCTCTTCAGAGGAGTCAAACCGTTTGGAGAGTTCGGCTTTTAAAACGGAAGGACCATTTTTGCCATCCGTTTTAAAAAGTCCGGTTACCCTGAAGTATCTTTTGGTATTGAAGGCCTGCACTTCACGCTCCTTTTCAACAATCAGTTTCACGGCTACAGATTGTACCCTTCCGGCTGACAGGGAGGGTTTCACTTTTTTCCAGAGCAGGGGTGAGAGTTCAAATCCAACCAGGCGGTCAAGGATCCGGCGAGCCTGCTGGGCATTGACCAGGTCGGTATCGATATGCCTTGAATTTTCAAGGGCATTGAAGATTGCATCCTTTGTAATCTCGTGGAAAACAATTCTTCGGGATTTCTCACTATCCAGTTCCAGTTCCTCGAAAAGGTGCCAGGCTATGGCCTCCCCTTCACGGTCCTCGTCAGTGGCCAGCCAGACCATACCAGAATTTTTGGCCAGCTCCCTTAACTCTTTGACCAACTTTTTTTTATCGGCCGGAATCACATATTTTGGTGTGAAATCCTTTTCAATGTCAATACCCAGGTTTTTCTTTTCCAGATCGCGGATGTGCCCGAAACTTGACTTCACCGTATATGCCTTGCCCAGGAACTTTTCAATGGTCTTTGCCTTGGCGGGTGATTCAACTATTACCAGATTCTCTATCATATTTTTCCTGCTTCCTCGTTAATGAAAGGGCCACAAAATAAATAATTACTATTTTTGACGCAAACCGAGTTGTCCATGGCCCAAAAATCAGGCAAAACTACAAAATATTTAATCATCCTCTGGTCGATATACACCTTACTGGTGTTAATGTTCATTCTGATCATGGTATTGATTGGTCATAGAAAGCTGGGTTTTCTGCCTGATTTTGAGGAGTTGGAGAACCCCCAGACCAACCTGTCCACGCTGATTATTACCGAGGACGGGGAACAACTTGGAAAGTATTTTATTGAGAACCGGACTTTTGTGAATTTTGATGATCTGGCCCCCCACCTGGTTGATGCACTGATCGCCACGGAAGATGTGAGGTACTTCAGGCATTCGGGAATTGATATCCGTTCACTTTCCAGGGTGTTGGTCTATTCGGTGTTGCTCGGTAAGAATGAGGGAGGCGGAAGCACCATATCCCAGCAGCTGGCGAAAAATCTTTTTCCCAGGGATACAACCATCAGAAAGAATAAAATCGGGAGGACCGGTCACCTGGCTGTTAATAAGTTCAAAGAGTGGAATACCGGGGTGAGACTGGAAAGGAGTTATACAAAACAGGAGATCATCTCGATGTACCTTAATACGGTTCCCTTTGGCGGAGAGTCGATCGTCGGAATCAATTCGGCTGCCAAAACTTTTTTTAATACATCACCCGATTCATTAACAATTGAACAGGCAGCTACCCTGGTGGGAATGCTTAAGGCTCCCTCTGCATACAACCCGAGACTCAATCCCGAGCGCGCCTTTGCCAGGCGTAATACAGTGATCAGCCAGATGGAGAAGTATGGATACCTTGAACCAGAAGTGGCCGATTCGGTGAGGCAGATCCCTGTGTCGGTCGATTATAATCTTGCCAGTCACCTTACTGGCAGTGCAAGGCACTTTCGCGCTTTCCTGGCCACATTCATGAATGAAACAAAACCATTGCCTCCGGAAGGAAATGCAGGTAACCTGGCCCTTGAAAAATACAGGCGTGATTCACTACGGTGGTCCGATGACCCGCTTTATGGCTGGATTAATAAGAATTACAAGCCCGACGGTTCACAGTATAACCTTTACAGTGATGGCCTGAAGATATTCACAACAATCAACTACAAGATGCAGCAGTATGCCGAGGAAGCTGTTGATTTACAGATGAAGGAGGTCCTTCAGCCCGCATTTTTCAGGGAAAAAAAGGGACGAACAAATGCTCCTTTTGAAGATATTTCCAGGGAGGAGATCAAATCGATCCTTTATCGCTCCGTTAAATGGACCGATCGGTATAAAAATTTGGCCTCAAACGGAGTCCCGTGGGATTCCATTCTTTTTGCCTTTAACCAGCCGGTACGAATGCAAATCTTTTCCTGGGACGGTCCGGTGGATACGGTTATGACCCCCATGGATTCCATCATATACATGAAACACATTCTCAGGGCCGGTTTCATGGCTATGGATCCGGCCACCGGACAGGTAAGAGCTTTTGTTGGCGGACACAACTTCAACTATTTCCAGTATGAACATGTTTACCAGGGGCGCAGGCAGGTGGGTTCCACCATCAAACCCTTCCTCTACCTTCTGGCCATGCAGGAAAATTACTCACCCTGTGAAATGATACCACTGGTTCCCATTACCTTTCATAACATTGTGAATAACAGGGATACCACATATACCCCAACCGTTCCGCCACCCAATCCTTTTGCCGGAAAAAAGGTCTCCCTGAAGTGGGGCCTGGCAAACTCACATAACTGGGTTTCGGCATGGCTGTTCAAGAACTTCAATCCTGCCAATGTGATCAAGCTCATGCGCAAAATGGGCATAACCTCTTACATCGATCCTGTTCCCAGCATGATCTATGGAACTTCTGATATTTCGCTTGAAGAGATGGTAGGTGCATTTAATACATTTTCCAACAGTGGAATTTATGTAAGCCCCAATTATGTGACCCGCATTGAGGATCGCTACGGGAATGTCATTTCGACCTTTCTTCCAAATGAAAATGAAGCCATCAGTGCTCAGACAGCATACCTGATGCTGACACTGCTTCGAAACGTGGTTGATATGCAAGGAACTTACCGGGGAATAAATTATTTCGGTACGGGTATCCGTCTCAGGTCCAGGTATCAGTTTTCCGGGGAACTGGCCGGAAAAACAGGCACCACCCAGAACCAGAGTGACGGATGGTACATCGGGCTTGCTCCAATGCTGACCGCTGCTGCATGGGTGGGCGGAGAGGATCGCTCTATTCACTTCGATCAGCTGGGTATGGGTGCCGGCGGAAACATGTCTTTGCCTATCTATGCCGAATTTCTTCAGAGGGTCTATGCCGACTCAACCCTTGGAATCACCCAGGAGGATGATTTCCTGAAGCCTTTCGATTTTTACGTCAAAATGGATTGCCCCGATATCATGGAGGCTGACAGCAATAGCAATTTAGAAGATTTCTAAAGAGGATTTACCCGGTCTTGCAGGGGTTTTATCCAAACAGGTGTTTTGGGATCTCCTGTACCCTTGAGACCTCAATGATCTCCAGATTGAACCTTGAGGCATCAACCCGTTTTCGGTTAAAGGCCGGCATCAGGATTCGTTTCATGCCCAGCTTGTCTGCTTCACCCAACCGTTGTTCAATCCTGTGCACTGGTCTGATCTCACCGGATAATCCAATCTCCCCGGCAAAGCAGGTATACTGTTCTACCGGGATATCCACCGTGGATGAAAGGATGGCAGCCACCACAGCCAGGTCTATGGCAGGATCATCAACCCTTAAGCCGCCGGCAATATTGATAAATACATCCTTGCTGGCCAGTTTGAAACTGGCTCGCTTTTCAAGGACTGCCAGCAACATGCTTAGCCGGCGTGTGTCAAATCCGGTTGAGGTGCGTTGCGGAGTGCCATACACTGCTGAACTGACAAGAGCCTGAACCTCAATAAGGAAGGGCCTAACTCCCTCCACATTTGCTGCTATGGCCGACCCACTCAGATCGGGGGGTTGCTGGTTGATCAGCAGCTCCGACGGGTTGTTTATTTCACGAAGTCCCGTTCCTGTCATTTCAAACACCCCGATTTCCGAAGTGGATCCAAACCGGTTCTTGCTCGCTCGAAGGATCCTGTAGAGGTGGTGGGAGTCTCCTTCAAACTGCAGGACTGTATCTACAATATGTTCAAGTACTTTAGGCCCTGCAATCGTTCCATCCTTGGTGATGTGGCCGATCAGGATCACCGGCATGTGGTACTCTTTGGCTTCTCTTAACAGGCGTGCGGCACACTCCCTCACCTGTGAGACTGTTCCGGGGGCCGATTCCAGCTCCTCTGAAAAGAGGGTCTGTATGGAATCAATGATCAGCAACTGGGGACGAGCCTCACGAATCTGGTTGATGATCACCTGGAGGCTGGTTTCGGCCAGCACGCTGCACTGACCGGTTCCTGTTCCCAGCCGGTTAGCCCGTAATTTGATCTGCTGAGGGCTCTCTTCTCCTGAAATATAGAGCGTCTTTTTGTCTATTTGCAGGGCAACCTGAAGCGCCAGTGTAGATTTTCCGATACCAGGCTCTCCTCCAATAAGAATCATGGATCCGGGGACCACCCCTCCTCCCAGAACCCGGTTAAATTCCCCATTGCACAGGTCGATTCGTGCCACCAGTTCCGATGTCACCTCCCCGATGGGCTGGGGAGATGACAGGGTCCGGTTTTCCCGGGAGGATGATCTTACCGGGCCTGAGGATATCCGTTGCTCCACAAAGGTGTTCCACTCACCACACGAGGGGCAGCGTCCCAGCCATTTGGCCGAATCAGACCCGCAACTCTGGCAAAGGTATATTGTTTTTGTCTTGGCCATTTCTATTTACGGCTGAGTATTGAGCTGGAACTGTAACCTTCAAGAATGGGGATAGTGACCACCTGGCCTCCACGGGAGGTGACCTCCTGGTAACCCACGATCTCCTGAACCCTGTAATCGCCACCTTTGACCAGGAGATCGGGCTTAACAGCTTTAATGAGCCCAAGGGGAGTATCCTCCCCGAAAAGGATGATGTAGTCCACCATACACAGTGCCCCCAGGACTTCAGCCCTGGCCTGCTGGTCGTTCACCGGTCTTCCTTCACCTTTCAGCCTTGACACCGAACGATCGCTGTTGAGTCCGACTACAAGCAGATCACCCATCTCCCTGGCTTTTGCCAGGTAGTAGACATGGCCCCGGTGAAGCAGATCGAAACATCCATTGGTAAAGACAATCCTGTTTTTCGCTCTGAATGGAGGGGAGAAGAGCTCAGTGGCCTCTTCGAGTGTGATCAGTTTCCGGATTATCTCTTCGTAAGTTACCATTTTTTCAGGTTGTTTCGGGACTCTTTTTTTGATGGGATATCATCAGGAGGAAATATGAGGTTGCCCCAAGCAGTATTGTGAAGAGGGAGCTGGGTTCATGGGAGAGGATTGCGAAGGCGCCTCCCTGCTCGAGGGTAAGTCCGTAAACAAATACCAGTCCCCTGGAGACAATCCAGTGGTATGCTCCAAACCCCGCCGTTACTGGGGCCGACATACCCAGTCCGCCGATCACCAGGAGGAAAATTCCGTCGACGAATGTAAGGGAAGAAGTCTCTTTCACTGAAAATACCACCACCCAGGTCATTATAATATAAAGGAACCAGATCAGGACCGAATGGAAGAGAAATTCCCACTTCCGCTTCATCCTGTAGATGGTTTTCAGTCCGTCCAGAATTCCCTTGAGAAATTCTGCAATTTTACGCACAATGCCAATTCTTCCAAGAGGCTTGCGGAAAAGATAGAGGAGCATCACCCCTAAGGCAAGGGCTCCGGTTACCAGGAGCCAGAAAATGAATAATCCACCGAAAGTGTCAGTGATCTTCTCATGCATGGGATCGAAAATGTTATCCCTGAAGAAGACCCCGAATTTTTCGGCCCAGCTGATAATCAGTACAACCATAATCATCATCAGCATCGCTAGGTCGGTTACCCTTTCAATGATTACCGTTCCGATGAGCGAGTCGACCGGAATCTTCTCCCTTTTCCCAAGCGTAACACAACGAGTCACTTCCCCCAGGCGGGGCAGTGCAAAGTTGGCGAGGTATCCCACCATCAGAGAATGGTATGTATTTTTAAAGGAGGGCTTGAATCCAAGGGGTTCAATAAGCAGAACCCATCTCCGGGCCCTGGAAAAAAAGCTCAGAAAAGCGAAGAACAGGGACAACCCGATCCACCAGAAATTTGCCCCCCTGAGTGTGTTGGCCAGTTCATTGAAGGCGAATCCCCTGAAGGCAAAATAAAGGAGCAGAATGCCCAGCGAAAGGAATCCGGCGACCCTTAGGATCTGTAAAACTGTTTTTTTCAAATGGGATCAGATTAGTCTGTTGGTAGCCGTGTCGGGGAAAACAATGGCGGGTTTGAAAGTTTTTGCTTTCTCAAAATCCATGGACGCGTAAGAAAGAATGATGATAATGTCCCCAACGGCTACTTTCCGGGCAGCAGGCCCGTTCATACAAATCTGTCCGCTCCCTCTTTCACCTGTGATCACGTAGGTTTCAAGCCGCTCTCCATTGTTGATATTAAGGATTTGAACTTTTTCATTCTCAATAAGATTGGCTGCCTCCATCAGATCCTCATCGATGGTAACGCTGCCAATATAATTAAGGTTTGATTCGGTGATGGTTACCCTGTGTAATTTCGATTTAATAACTTGGATGTTCATGTCTGACCGATTCTTGTGCAAAGTTAATCAAAAATCATGTTATCTATCAGCCTCACTCCTCCCAATATGACGGCTGCGCATCCCACTTTGTTCACTTTCTCACGCCACGATTCTACCGATTTAAGTGCTTTATCCTCAACAATTTCAAAATAGACAAACTCCATCAGGGGGTGCTGTTCGAACCGGGTTCTGACAAACGACTTAATTTCCTTTGGTGACCTTTCCTCTTTCAATCCGACTGCCTCCTGAAGGGTATTGTAAATAAACGGGGCTTCCATTCGCTCCTTAGGACCGAGCCGAATATTTCTTGAACTCATGGCCAGTCCGTCGCTCTCCCTGACAATTGGACAGGAAACGATCTCAATTTTCATTTCCAGGAGTTTTACCAGGTGGCGAATGATAACCAGCTGCTGAAAATCTTTTTGTCCGAAGTAGGCCCGGTGAGGTTCTATCATTTGGAAGAGCCTGCTGACGACCTGGGCAACTCCGTTAAAATGTCCTTTCCTGGTGGCGCCTTCCATCACCCGGTCTAGTCCTCCCAGGTCAAATTGACGCTGGTCTGGTTCCGGATAGATCTCATTCACCGAGGGCATAAAAACCACGTCGACCCCGTTTCCCTGTAGCAGTTTAAGATCCTTTTCAGGCGTCCTGGGATATTTCTCCAGGTCGGAAGGATCATTAAACTGGGTGGGATTTACAAAGATGGATACCACGGTACACTCATTTTCGAGGGCCGATCTGGTAACCAGTGAAAGGTGTCCACTGTGAAGTGCACCCATTGTAGGAACAAACCCGATGCTTTTCTGTTTCCCCCGAAGGTTATCCAGGTGTCGGATAAGCTCCTCTTTTGTATTGTAAACGTTCATCTGTCTTGCGTGCGCCCAAAGATAGATAAATTGGTGTCATTTTTTTTAGTAAATTTGCATGATTTTCAAACGCAGGCTACACGATGGAAAGCAAAAAGGTATTATTTGTTTCTCAGGAGATTACGCCCTATTTACCAGAAACCGAACTTTCCCAGATTGGCCGTAACCTGCCTCAGGCGATCCAGGAGACAGGTATGGAGATTCGAACCTTCATGCCGAAATACGGGAGCATCAATGAACGCCGGAATCAGCTTCACGAAGTGATCCGACTTTCAGGGATGAATCTGATTATTGATGATACGGACCACCCACTCATTATTAAAGTTGCCTCCATCCAGGCAGCAAGAATGCAGGTCTATTTTATTGATAACGACGACTATTTCAATCGTAAATATACAGTTTCGGATCTCAAGGGTGCATTCTTCAAAGACAATGACGAAAGGATGATCTTTTTTGCAAGGGGTGTCCTTGAAACGGTCCGAAAGCTGCGCTGGTCTCCCGACTTGGTGCATTGTCATGGCTGGTTCACTTCGCTGGTTCCGCTCTATATTAAGAAAGCTTACAGGGAGGATCCCTTATTTGCCCAATCGAAGGTGGTTTTTTCCGTTTATAACAATGGTTTTGACAAGCCGCTGGATCCTACGTTTAAAGAAAAACTTCTTGTGGATGGTGTCTCTTCAGACCATGTCTCCGTGGTGAAGGACCCGACCTACCAAAACCTGGTCACCCTGGCTGCAACTTACTCCGACGGATTGGTCCAGGGAAGCAGTAAATTACCCGATCCTGTTTTGAAGGTGATGAAAGAGTCGGGTAAACCGATGCTTAATTATTTAGCTGATACAGAATATGTAGAAAAGTTTTCCGTTTTCTATGACAGTATTCTCAAAGATTAATCGCATTTGAATTAAGATGAAGAAGAATTTGTGGGTTATTATGGTCATCCTGACCACGCTGTTGCTATTTTCATCATGTTCATCGTGGGAGCCGGAAATGGGGCAGGACCTGCTCCCTCCGGGTGACAGGGTGTTCCTGTTTCATGACACCATTTTCGAGATTCCTGCATACACCATTTCCGGTGCCCCTGTTGAGACATCTGACAGGTCCTTATCTCCTACCACGACATTCATGCTGGGTAAAATGGCAGATACCATCACAGGGATATCTGAAGCTGCTCTTTTCACTCAGTTCAATCCCACAACAAGCTACAAGGCCGCGCTCAACACAGAAATCGACTCCATGGTGTTTTCTCTCTATATTTCGGGTTATTTCGGCAACATGGATGAGCCCTTCAACATTCAACTGTACGAAGCCACCAGGCGCATTTACATGGACTCGGTTTATTACTCCAACTTCGATATGGAGGGTGCCTACAATCCCGAGATCCTTGCCGAAGCGACAATTACCCCCCAGTCGGGAGATACGGTTGCGATGCTCATTCAAAACCAGGCATTCATCCAGAAATTTCTGGATGTTCAGGACGATACCGCCCTGTTTTACAGCGACAGTATTTTCAAGGACTATTTCAACGGGTTCTACCTGACAGCCTCCTCCAGTGCGAGCGATGGAGCCATTGCCATGGTTGTTCCGTCCCACATCATCACCAGGTTATCTGTGAAATATGCCAACGACAGTACTGAGGTGGATTCAACTGTTGAGCGGGATTTTCGCTGGGCCACTTTTACCATTAACGAGTACTCCTCGCAAAAGATCAATATTTTCAAACATGATTACTCGGGCGTGAGCCTAGAAAAGATCATTGACAATCCTGATATTGAGACTCCCGTTTGTTATGTTCAGGGGATGGGGGGTGTGAATACGTCTTTCTATTTAGGTGACCTGGAGGAGTGGATTGAAGGGGGTAAGGTGGCTGTCAATTCGGCAAGGATAATCTTTGATGTATACCCGGAACAAAATGGAGGTTTAGCCCTGGAGGATTTGGCAACGCGGTTGATGCTCTATACGGAGAGCGGCCAGGACAGCCTGATCCCCCCATACGATTTCCTGGCAATTTACCAGGGTACAAGTGGGGATGACAGCCAGTTTGGCGGTCAGCTTCGAGCCGTTTCCAAAGGAATGTTTTTTGATACCACCTACCGGTACCAGTTTAACATACCCCTGCATTTTCAGTCGATGGTAGACGGGGCCGATATTAAGAACAAATTTGTTCTGCAGCTCTACAACGCTAAAAGAAATCCGGGAATTACCAAGGTATGGAGTAACCTTTATACCAATCCCAAACGTATAAGGTTGGAAATAGTATACATTAAATTGTAAATTCTGATGTGCGGCATTGTCGGATATATTGGGAGCAAAGATGCCTACCCGATCCTTATAAAGGGTTTGAAAAGGCTTGAATACCGTGGTTACGACTCGGCAGGGGTTGCACTGCTCAACGGAGAGGTATCCGTCTATAAAAAGAAGGGAAAGGTCCAGGAGCTAGAAGATTTTATCAGGGGCAAAGAGACCCTGAGTTCCATCGGGATTGGACATACCCGTTGGGCGACCCATGGTGAACCCAGCGACGTGAATGCACACCCCCATCAATCGGAGAAGGGATTATTCACAATTATCCATAACGGGATTATTGAGAATTATGCGGTGCTTAAGCAGGGATTGATCGATCAGGGAATGACCTTTAAAAGTGAGACCGATACCGAGGTCCTTGCGAACCTGATTGAGTATATCTATATCAGTCAGCAGGTGACTGTGGAGGTGGCCATATCGATGGCTCTTCAAAAAGTGATCGGTGCATACGGCCTGGTTGTACTGTCCAAAGAGGAGCCTGACCTGATGATTGCCGCGCGGCGAAGCAGTCCCCTGGTGATCGGACTTGGAGATAAGGAGTATTTTATCGCATCCGATGCCACGCCTATCGTAGAATATACCGACAGGGTGATCTATCTGAACAATGATGACATTGCACTGATCCGAAAGGATGAGCTGGTTTTGAAGAACCTCACCAGCCATTCAACCAGTGTAAATATCAAGACCCTTGACCTTGGTATTTCTGAGATCGAGAAGCAGGGATTTGATCATTTCATGCTGAAAGAGATTTTTGAGCAGCCACGATCCATCCAGGATACTTTCCGGGGCAGGATCATCCCCGATACCAATGAGATCAGGCTTGGCGGTCTTCACAATGTTAAGGACCAGCTTGTCAATGCAAAGCGTATCGTGATTATTGCATGCGGGACCTCATGGCATGCGGGACTGGTGGGTGAGTACCTTTTGGAGGACCTGGCGAGGATTTCGGTGGAAGTGGAGTATGCCTCAGAATTCAGGTACCGCAATCCCATGATCGGTCCCGATGATGTGGTGATTGCCATTAGTCAGAGCGGTGAAACCGCCGATACCCTGGCTGCCATTCAGTTGGCCAAGGAAGCGGGAGCCCTTGTACTGGGAATTTGCAATGTTGCCGGATCAAGCATATCCAGGGAGACCAATGCGGGGGTGTATACGCATGCCGGAACAGAGATTGGCGTGGCTTCCACAAAGGCTTTCACGGCCCAGGTGACCGTCCTTACCATGATGGCCATTATGATCGGAAGGGAGAAAAAACTTATATCCGATGAGCGGCTTTCCGAATTGGTCCGTGAACTGCATGCCATTCCGGGAAAAATTGAAAAGATCCTTGAACAAAATGATGAGTTCAGGAGGATCGCGGAAATATACAAGGATTCTACCAATGCCCTCTACCTTGGACGTGGTGTTTCTTTCCCGGTGGCCCTTGAAGGGGCCCTTAAATTGAAAGAGATTTCATATATCCATGCGGAAGGGTATCCTGCCGCTGAGATGAAACACGGTCCCATTGCCCTGATCGACGAGAAGATGCCTGTGGTTTTTATTGCCAACCATGATAGCTCCTATGAGAAGATCGTGAGCAATATTCAGGAGGTGAAAGCCCGCAACGGTGTGGTGATTGCCATCGTGACGGAAGGTGATATCACCATCCGGAAAATGGCCGACCATGTGATCGAAATTCCCCAGACCGATCAAACCCTGGTGGCCATTCCCTCGGTGATTCCCCTGCAGCTGATTGCCTATCACATTGCAGTGATCCGCGGATGTAATGTGGACCAGCCAAGGAACCTGGCCAAGTCGGTTACTGTTGAGTAACCCGGGACAGGTTTTTAGCGCTCCTTGTACTGCCTCTGGTAGTAGGTCTGGTATGCACCGGAGGTGACCCGTTCCATCCACTTCTGGTTTTCCAGGTACCAGTCTACGGTCTTTTCCAGTCCCTCCTCAAAGGTTACCGAAGGGGACCATCCCAATTCACCGGTAATCCTTGAACTGTCGATGGCATATCGCATGTCGTGGCCAGCCCGGTCCTTCACATAGGTGATCAGCCCTTCAGAAGTGCCCTTCACACGTCCAAGTTTCCGGTCCATGATGCGGCAAAGCAGCCTGATCAGGTCGATGTTTTTCCATTCATTCATCCCCCCGATATTATAGGTCCGGCCTGTTGCCCCGCGATGAAATATCAGTTCAATGGCATTTGCATGGTCCTTCACATAGAGCCAGTCCCTGATATTCTCTCCCTTTCCATAGATGGGAATGGGCTTCAGGTGGATGATATTGTGTATGGCCAGGGGAATCAGTTTTTCGGGAAACTGGTTGGGCCCGTAGTTGTTCGAGCAGTTTGAAAGCACCACAGGGAGCCCGTAGGTATGGTGATATGCCCTTACCAGGTGATCGGAGCTGGCTTTGGAGGCCGAATACGGACTACGAGGGTCGTAGGCAGTTTCTTCGGTGAAAAGACCTTCTTTCCCCAGGCTCCCGTATACCTCATCGGTGGAGATGTGGTAGAACAGTTTTCCTTCACCCTGGTTTTTCCACGAAGTCCTGCAGGCATTTAGCAGGTTGACCGTTCCCAGGATGTTGGTGTGAATGAAATCCAGAGGACTTTCGATGGAGCGGTCCACATGTGATTCGGCAGCCAGGTGGATCACCCCTTCGATGGGCTGGGTTTCGAAGAGCAGGGACAGGAAAGATGCATCTACTATGTCGCCCTTTACAAACTGGTAATTGGGCTGGTCCCTGATATCCTCAAGGTTCTCCAGGTTCCCTGCATAGGTGAGCTGGTCAAGGTTGATCACATGGTATTCGGGATGGTTCATCACCAGGTTTCTTACCACATGAGAACCAATAAAGCCGGCGCCGCCTGTAACCAGTATAGTTTTCATCCGTTCAACAATTGATTACGTTAAATTTCGAAGACTCTTCTCCCAGTTCCATGCCGAGCGGAGGGTCTCTTCAATACCGATTTCAGCTTTCCATCCCAGTTCTTCATTGGCAAAACGGGTATCTGCGTATACCTTCTCCACATCTCCCTCGCGTCGTGCTACTATTCTGTAATTTACCTTTTCCCCTGTGGCCGATTCAAAAGCTTTGATTACCTCCAGAACTGAAAGTCCGGTTCCGGTTCCCAGGTTAAATACCTCAAGGGATTTTTTCTGCCTGTTTTCGATCAGGCGCCTGATGGCAACCACATGTGCCCGTGCCAGGTCTACCACGTTGATGTAATCCCTGATGGCAGATCCGTCGGGTGTGTCATAGTCATCTCCAAATACACTGAGCTGCTCCCGGATCCCGATCACAGTCTGGGTGATAAAAGGAACCAGGTTAGCCGGCACACCCAGGGGCAGCTCCCCGATCTTTGCAGAAACGTGTGCCCCCACGGGGTTGAAATAGCGCAGCGATATCACCTTTATCCCGGAATCGGCTGCAACCACATCCCGGAGAATCTCCTCGCCAATCTGCTTGGTATTGCCATAGGGTGAAGTTGCCACCTGAATGGGAGCATCCTCAGAAACCGGTATTTTCTCCGGCTGACCATAAACGGTGCAGGAAGAAGAGAAGACGATATTGGCAACCTTGAACTTCTTCATGGCCTCCAGCAGGTTTACCAGGGAGAACAGGTTGTTTTCATAATAAGCAAGGGGTTTTTCAACACTCTCACCCACTGCCTTATAGGCAGCAAAATGGATCACTGCTTCGATATCGGGATACTTTTCAAATACCTCAAATGTTGCTGTGCGGTTTCGCAGATCCACCTCCTCAAATTTGGGAGCTTTTCCGGTAATTCCCGTGATTCTGTCGATTACCTCCTTTTTTGAATTCTCCAGGTTGTCGATGATCACCACTTCCATTCCCGAATCCATCAGCTCCACTGTGGTGTGAGATCCGATGTATCCTGTTCCGCCGGTAACCAGAATGGTCGACATGATCTAAAGGCTCCAGTAGTTAAACGAGTTAATCTTACCCCTGTAATTTCCTTTCAGGTCTGCAAATACAGCCCCCGGGTGTGCGATGCTCCTGAAATAGGCCTCATCCAGACCGGCGTACTCTTTGTGACTTACTGCTACCACGATCCCGTGATAGGGGCCCACAATGGCGTCGGCGAGCTCAAAGTTATACTCCTCGCTGATCTCCCTGGGAGATGCATGCGGATCAACCACATCCACTGAAACCCCGAACTCTTTCAGTTCGTCAATGACATCGGCCACCTTGGAGTTTCGGATATCACTCACATTCTCTTTGAAAGTTGCACCCATTACCAGTACGCGGCAATCTTTCAGGTTGGAAAATGTTGCGGAGAGTTTCAGTGTGACCTGCCTGGCCACATAGGCACCCATGGAGTCGTTGATCGCCCTGCCGGCATTGATGATCTGGGCATGGTGACCGAACTTCATGGATTTATAGGTCAGGTAGTAGGGGTCAACTCCGATGCAGTGTCCGCCCACCAGTCCGGGATAGAACTTCAGAAAATTCCATTTGGTTCCTGCTGCTTCCAGAACTTCATAGGTATTGATCCCAATCTTATTAAAGATCATGGAGAGCTCGTTCATGAAGGCGATGTTAATGTCGCGCTGGGTATTTTCAATGATCTTTGCCGCCTCGGCTACCTTTATGGAGGAGGCCCGGTAAACGCCTGCCTTAATGATCAGCTCATAGGTTTTTGCAATCTCCCCGGCCGACTCTTCATCACATCCGGAGGTTACCTTGGTGATTCGGGTAAGTGTATGTTCACGGTCTCCGGGGTTGATCCGCTCGGGGGAGAAACCCACCTTGTACTGATCGATATAGCTCAGTCCCGATATCTCGCTCAGTAACGGTATGCAGTCCTCCTCGGTACAACCCGGGTAAACGGTGGATTCATACACCACGTAGTTACCTTCGGAGAGTACCTTCCCCACAGTTTTTGTTGCGGATAACAGGGGGATAAGGTCCGGTTTTTTATGAATATCAATGGGCGTGGGAACTGCCACTATGTAAAAAGAGGCCTCCTTCAGATCCTCAATGTTTGAGGTGTATTGAATGTCACACCCTTTGAAATCCTCCGAAGAGAGCTCATTACTGGGATCGATCCCCTTTTTCATTAACTCTACCCGGTCTGGTTTGATATCAAATCCAATCACAGATATTTTTCTGGCGAATTCGAGGGCGAGGGGGAGACCAACGTAACCAAGGCCGATGACGGCCATTTTTTTCTTCCCGCTAAGCAGGTCATCATAAATCATGTCTAATCTTTTTTAATTATGGGATGATAGTCGCCCTTTAATCCAATGGGCGTTGAATTTCTTATTTTATATACAGTCTGGATGGAATCGCGCCCTGTCTCCAGGCCAAATCCTTTTCCCTCCAGGATCTTCTCGTATGAGGTGGTGTGCAGGTCGGTGAAACCTCCGCTGAATTCAATCTCCCGGCCATCCACTTTGATGGAGCGGTAGGTACGTTGATTGTTGCGTTTGATCTCCTGCGGAATATCGTCGTAATCGATGCTAAGGAACCACCTCACACGGGCTTTTTCAAGTTCCAGGTATCCGGCAGCCTTGTCCTTCTTTAACATGTGCACCACGTTCTGCTTTACCGCTCCGAATATCCAGGAAAGCATATCGAAAAAGTGAACCCCGATGTTTGTGGCAACACCCCCCGACTTCTCCTCGTTTCCTTTCCATGAGAAGTGGTACCAGTTACCGCGGCTGGTAATATAGGAAAGATCCACGTCATAGATTTTATCAGAGGGGCCCCTCTGTACCTCCTCCCTGAGTGCAATAATGGACGGGTGAAGCCTCAGCTGCAGGATATTAAAGATTTTTTTCCCGGTCTCCTTCTCATAATCGCCCAAAGCATCAATGTTCCAGGGATTGAGCACAAGCGGCTTTTCACAGATGGCGTCGGCCCCGTTTCTCAATGCAAAGCGGATGTGAGAATCGTGGAGATAGTTGGGTGAACAGATACTTACATAATTCACGTTTGTTCCCTGCCGGTTCAGTTTGGCGATGTGGCGGTCAAATCTTTCAAATTCAGTAAAGAAATCGGCATCTGGAAAATAGGAGTCGAGGAAACCCACACTATCGAATCTGTCCAGAGAAGCCACCAGATGGTTTCCTGTTTCACGAATGGCCCTCACGTGCCTTACTGCAATGTAGCCTGCCACTCCGATTAATGCAAAATTCCTTGCTTTCTCCTCCATGTTACCCTACAATTTTTTTTACCCTGTTTCCTTCAAGAATATATTTCTCGTGACTTTCAGCACATGTGGCCCTGCCATCGGGGTCAAATGCAAGCCGGTGCCCGTATTCACTCATCCAACCTGCCTGTCTGCCCGGATTACCCACGACAAGGGCATAGGGGAGGACCTCCCTGGTAACAACCGCTCCTGCACCGATAAACGCAAAATCACCAATATTATTTCCACATACGATGGTGGCATTGGCCCCAATGGTTGCTCCTTTTCCCACCACTGTTTTCATATACTCATCCCTTCGCCTGATGGCGCTCCGCGGATTGATCACATTTGTGAATACCATGGAAGGGCCCAGGAAAACATCATCCTCACAGATCACCCCGGTATAGATGGAGACATTGTTCTGGACCTTTACGTTGTTGCCAAGGGTCACCCCGGGTGATACCACCACATTCTGCCCCAGGTTGCAGTTCTCACCGATGACACTGCCGGTCATGATGTGGCAGAAGTGCCAGATCCTGGTGCCTGCACCAATCTCAACTCCCTCGTCAATGACAGCCGTTTCGTGCGCGAAAAACTTTTGCATGGTCATCCTTTAAAAAATAAAGCAATCTGTCGGCAAATATAATCCAGCTGCTCCTCTTCCAGTTCAGTGTGCATAGGTAGTGAGAGAACCTTGCGGGATAGCTGCTCCGTCACCGGCAGATCGCCCTCCCGGTACCCGAGATCTTTGTAAGCACGCTGAAGATGAAGGGGAACAGGGTAGTAAACCATGGAAGGTATACGATTTTCGTTCAGATATTGTTTCAGAGAGTCCCTTCGATCGGGAGAAACCTGGATGGTGTACTGGTGAAAAATATGACTGGAGAAGGGTGAGCGCAGGGGTGTCTGAATCTGCGGAATGTCTGATAGGGCCCGGTCATAAAATGCAGCAGCTTTCTGTCTGGCAGAGTGGTACTCATCCAGGTGTTTCAGTTTTACCCTCAGGATCGCTGCCTGAATGGTGTCCAGTCGCGAATTTACACCCACCCGGTCGTAAAAGTATCTTTCACGGCTCATGCCGTGGTTGATCAGTGAGCGAAGGCTGCCGGCAAAACGTTCATCCCTCGTGAAAAGGGCTCCCCCGTCTCCAAACGCCCCCAGGTTTTTGGAAGGGAAGAAAGAGGTCGTTCCGATATGCCCGATGGTTCCGGCTTTCCGGATGGTTCCGTCGCCCGAAGTATGATTGGCCCCGATGGCTTGCGCATTATCCTCAATGACATAAATGCCAAAGCTCCTGGCAAAATCCATGATCCGGTCCATGTCTGCACACTGTCCGAAAAGGTGGACCGGTACCATGGCCCTGGTACGATCTGTCACTGCCTCTTCAAGCAGACCGGGATCCATGTTGAAGGTATCATCCATTACATCCACCAGGACCGGCTTAAGCCCAAGGAGCTTAATCACCTCAATGGTGGAAATAAAAGTGAAGGGGGTGGTGATCACCTCGTCGCCGGGTTGCAGTCCAATGGCCATCATAGCTACCTGCAGGGCGTCGGTGCCGTTTCCACAGGCGATGGTATGGGGCACATCCATGTAGCTGGAAAGTTCATTCTGGAATGCCATTACATCTTCACCCCTGATAAAGGCGCTTGAATCGATGACTTGCTGAATGGCATCGTTGACCTCGGTTTTGATTTTAAGATACTGACCGTGAAGGTCAACCATAGCGATCTGTTTCATATACGAATATAATAAAAATTGCGGGTTGATAACTTGGTTTTGAAAAGGGCTCTTCTCTGACTACTTTTACCATATAAAAGTGTGAAAAGTGACCATTGGAGAAATCATCAAACAACTTCTGGAAGAGCGCAAAAGGGTGATTTTCCCCGGATTAGGAAACCTGGAAGTTAAAGAGTCAGGCGGAGCCGTTTCATCCTCTTCAAAGCGGATCCACCCACCGGGCCTGAACATAAAGTTCGACAGCAGTTTCAGCAAGGATGACGGCCTGCTGGCAAATGCTTTTGCGGAGGGTAGCGGAGTGGACAGGGAGGAGGCTGAACAGCAGGTACTGGAGTTGGTGGATGCCATTCGCTTTGCACTGGACAGGGGAGAGCCCTATGCACTTACCGATGCAGGTATTTTCAGAAGGGATGATGAGGGTAAAATCCGTTTTCAACCCAATCCTTCATGGGTGCTGGAACCGGATCAGTATGGTCTCGGCTCCATGGAGCTGCTGGAACTTGAGGATCTGCCGGTTGAGAAGGAGGAATCCTTTAGTATTTCTGTACCTGAGTTAAGTGAGGAGAAGGACCTCAAACCGGAAGAAAAACCGGAAGAAAAACCGGAAGAAGAACCGGAAGAAAAACCCGGGGGAAAACCAGTTGAAAAGCCGGAACGGAAGCCTGTAGAAAAACCGGAACGGATACCTGTTGAAAAACCGGAACGGAAACCTGTTGCTAAACTGGTTCCCCCTAAGGTCTCAAAACCTAATTCGAAACTGGAGAAAGGAAATCGCCGTTCCGGTTTATGGAGGGTGATATGGATCACCACAGGGATTCTGATTGTTTTACTGGTAGTTCTGCTTCTTATTCCGGCAGACAAGTCGGGACTTTCCCGGGAGAAGGATCATCAACAGCCTGTTCAGTCGGAGAGTCCTGCAATCAAACCAGGAGTTACGGAACAATCAGCCCCCGTTTCAGATCCGGTGAAGCCTGTTGTGAAGGAGGTTGATCCTGAACCCCTCCCTGTGACCGAACCCCCCAATCATTTCTTCATCATTGCCGGAAGTTTCAAGAACCTGGCCAATGCCAGTGAATTGCAGGATAAGCTTAAGGCCAGGGGTTTACCGGCAGAGGTCATGATTACAGAAAACCGGATGTACAGGGTGAGTGTGGGATCCTATCTCACAAGCGAAGAGGCCGAAAGAGAGCTGCCAAGGTTTAAATCCCAGCCAGGATTGGAGTCGTGCTGGTTGTTATCCAACGAGTAACTAATTTATTTCCGAACCATTGATGGCATCCCCGGCCGGCTCAATAAAATGTAGTGAACCATCGGGATTCTCGGAGAGCAGGATCATCCCCTGAGACTCAATTCCCTTTAAATTCCTGGGAGCGAGGTTGGCCAGTACGCACACTTTTTTACCGGGAAGTGCTGCCGGATCGTAATGTTCGGCAATGCCCGATACAATGGTACGCTTTTCGAATCCAAGGTCCACCTTCAGTTGCAGCAGCTTTTTGGTTTTGGCTACTTTCTCAGCCTCAAGAATGGTTCCTGTCCGCAGGTCCATGCGTACGAAATCGTCAAAGGTGATCTCCTGCTTTTGAGGGGCCACCCCCACTGTTTCACGGTTCCCCTCTTTGCTTTTCTGCAATTTATCAATCTGGGTCTGGATCTGCTCATCCTCAATCTTTTCAAAAAGCAGACCGGCTTCACGAATCTTGTGTCCTGCCTTTATCAGCTCTTTTGAACCGATCAGTTCCCATGCGGTGGGCTCAAAGTTCAGAAAGTTCCTGAGCTTTTCCATTGAGTAGGGAAGAAAGGGATCCAGAAGAAGGGTGAGGTTAGCCGTGATTTGCAATGAAATATTCAGGATGGTCTTTACCCTTTCCGGATCTGTATTAATCACCTTCCACGGTTCGGTATCAGCCAGGTACTTGTTCCCCAGGCGGGCCAGGTCCATGGCGGTCTTGATGGCTTCCCTGAAGCGAAATTGCTCCAGGCTCTGCTCCACACTTTTCCCGATCATCCCGATCTCTTCAAGAACCTGCCGGTCCATATCCAGCAGAGAGGTTACCTCCGGCACCCTGCCCTGATAATACTTGTGGGTCAGCACAAAGGTCCGGTTCACAAAGTTCCCCAGGATGGCCACCAGTTCGTTATTATTACGGTTCTGGAAGTCCTTCCAGGTGAAATCATTATCCTTGTTCTCGGGCGCGTTTGCACAGAGCACATAGCGCATCACATCCTGCTTGCCCGGAAAATCTTCCAGGTATTCGTGCAGCCAGACTGCCCAGTTCCGGGATGTGGAAATCTTATCGTTTTCCAGGTTCAGGAATTCGTTGGCCGGAACATTTTCGGGAAGGATGTATGTACCTTCCGCCTTCAGTACGGTGGGAAAGACAATGCAATGAAATACAATGTTGTCCTTTCCAATGAAGTGGATCATCCGCGTCTCCTGATCCTTCCAGTATAGCTCCCAGTCGGATGTCAGCTCTTTGGTGGCAGAGATATACCCTATGGGTGCATCAAACCAGACATAGAGCACTTTCCCTTCGGCTCCCTCCACAGGTACAGGAATACCCCAGTCCAGGTCACGGCTTACTGCCCTGGGCTGTAAGCCCTGGTCGAGCCACGATTTGCACTGACCGTATACATTGGGTTTCCACTCCTTATGGCCTTCCAGGATCCATTCCCTGAGCCAGGGTTCATATTTGTCCAGGGGAAGATACCAGTGCTTGGTCTCTTTCAGTTCAGGCTGGCTCCCGCTGATGGTGGAAACGGGATTGATCAGATCGGTGGGACTCAAAGATGTTCCGCACTGTTCGCACTGGTCGCCGTAGGCACAGGGATTCCCGCAATGGGGACAGGTCCCTGTGATATAGCGGTCGGCCAGGAAGGTCTGGGCCTCACTGTCATAATACTGTTCAGAGGTCTTTTCAATAAAGACTCCCTTATCGTAAAGTGTCTTAAATATTTCTGAGGCAGTTTCGTAATGTACCTTGTTGGAGGTCCGGGAGTAGATATCGAATGCGATTCCGAAATCTTCAAAAGCCTTCTTATTGAGGGCATGGTACCGGTCTACCACGGCCTGGGGGGTGATCCCTTCTTTCCTGGCTTTCAGCGTGATGGGAACCCCGTGTTCATCCGATCCGCAAATGGATATCACATCCCGGTTGCGTCTTCGCAGGTACCTGACATAGATATCGGAAGGCACATAGACACCTGCCAGGTGGCCCAGGTGGATGGGGCCGTTGGCATAGGGTAATGCGGAGGTAATAAGGTGTCTTTTATAATTCTTTGTGGTCATGTCAACTGGGATTGAGTGGCACAAAGATAATGATAAAAGGCTGATTCTTTCCTCGCAGACACATCAACGGGAAAACCTTTATGATGAATAATTGTGCTACAGGAAGAAAGGCAGAACAGGTGGCCGCTGAGTACCTCAGGGCCCGTGGCTACCAGATATGGAAGTCAAACTGGCGCTGGGGCAAAAGGGAGCTGGACCTGGTGACCCTCCATCGCAATGAGCTTGTGATCATAGAGGTGAAGGCACGTGTGGGCAACCAGGTGAATCTCCCATGGGAGGTGGTGGACCCTGTCAAGCAGCGGAATATTGTTTTGGCCACGGATGCTTTTATCCGCTTTTACGATTGCCGGCGTCCCACACGTTTCGATGTGATCGGGGTGAGTTACCATTCCACAGGCATCGAGATAGAACATATCGAGAATGCTTTCTTTTCGGCTTCAGAATGAGATATCCGAATCCTTGAAACTTCCCGGGCGGTTTTTCGTATAAGCAGCCAAAACCTATTTTTAGAAATAATGAACAGAATATTTTCAGGGATCGCCATGATCACCATGATCCTGCTCTCCCTCACGGGATGTGAAACCGATAATATAACCCTGCTCACCGACGGAGTATGGAAATTCAGCAATATGACCACCGATAGTGAGGATCAGGATATCATTGCCTATGTGACCCTCGGGAAGGCGATTCTGACCGATGGTACCCTGGAGATTAATGCAGATGAAACCTACATCCTTTCGGCTCCCCTGCTTCAGAATTCCCAAACCGGGACCTGGTCCCTGGTGGGTGAAGACCAGCTGATCTTTAAGGGTGAGGACAATATTACCTCCACGGCCAATATCGAAACTCTCTCCAAAAAGGAGCTCAAATATATTGAGACTTACGTGGATGCCGGGATGAACAGCTATTCGATAACCACCTCCTGGAGCCGGGATTAGGTCAAAAGTTAATCACCGGGAGGTTTTCACATAGACGAGCTTGTCATCGCCGGGGGCGTAAAAATTTTCAAACCTTGCCCGAAGCAGGTATTGGTTGTTCTCGTAAAAGGCTCTTGTGGGAGCATACTGCTCTTTCGAAGAGGTCTCCACGTATATTCCATGTCCCCCGGACCTGAAAATGGCTTTTTCGGTTTCCTGTAAAAGGTGCTTTCCGATACCCTTGTTCATATATTCAAGTCGGGTGGCTATCCAGTAAAGATCATAGCTGTGGAGGGTGCAGGGGATCAGGCCGAAGCAGCTGTAGGCTACCGTTTCTCCGGCAATTTCCGCAAAGAGGAATTCATACCCGCTGGCGGCACCCTTTTCAAGGCGTTCTTCGGCCAGTTCGGCAGCAACCGGGATCTCATCATCCCTGAAGAAACCTGTTGAGGAGACGATCATTCTTATCGTTTCCGGATCAGTTGGTTTGACTTCACTCCGGAGGGTGATTTGCAGACTTTTTTTCACAATGCAGCAGTTATAATTCTTTTAATCATTTCGGTATAATCAACCCCTCCCTGCTTGCATGCTGCCACAAAACCGGCATCAGGCGAGAGACACGGATTGGCATTTACTTCCAGGACCCAGGGCCGGTTTTGATCATCCACCCTGAAATCGACCCTGATGTAGCCCTTCATTTGGAAAATCTTCCAGCACCGGAGGCTTATCTCCGACATTTGATCCACAAGTGATTCATCAGCCGGGGAAAGATCGAATGTCCGCACGGTTTTATGGTACTCAAAGGAGGAGTCATCCCATTTGGAGGCATAATTCAGAATCTTTGGTTTTCCTTCAGGGTAATCCACATAGAGCATTTCAGCAGCTGGCATTACGACAGGACCACTGCTGCCGGCAAGCAGGGAGATATTAAATTCCCGCCCCTCGATAAACTCTTCCAGGAAGGCTTCCTTCAATAATCCCTTCTTTGATAAACTGATCAAATCAAGATCTTTCCCTTTCATTACAGAATCATCTGATATTCCGGCAGATCCATCTTCCCGGATGGGTTTCAGTATATATTTTTTATCCTTCGGGGGAATCACCCCAATACCCGGAAGGAGCCAGCCGGGTGTGGGAATTCCGTGATCTTCAAGGATCTGTTTTGTCACAATTTTGTCTGTGGTAATCATCAGCGCATGGGTCCCCGAACCGGTAAAGGGAACGCCAAAGGCATCCAGAAGCGAGGGACACAGATGGATCAGGGATCCTTTCCCACCGACGGATTCGACCAGGTTAAACACAAGGTCGGGGGGGTGGTTTCCAAGGATTGCTGCAACTGGCTCAAGATTCAGCCCGAAGGAGGCACGCCTGGGTTTATGCCCGATTTTTTTAATCGCCTGCTCAATGGCATCTGCCTGTACCAGAACATCCAGTTCATCCTCTGAAGGGGCATCGGAAATTGAATTAATCAGGATGAGCAGGTCACTCATAAATGACGATTTTTCACCTTTTGGACCGCAGAATCCATGATCATTTTCATCAGCTCCCGGTAATGAATCCCGTTAAGCCCGGCCAAAATCGGAAGATCGGAGTGTTCGGGATGCATACCGGCGAGGGGGTTGATTTCAAGGAAGTGAGGTTTTCCCAGGTGGTCGAAACGGATATCCACCCTGCCCCCATCTTCAGCGTGCAGACAATTCCATGCCTGCAATGCCAGATCAGAACAGGCTTTAACGGCATCCGCGTCGGTGAGTGTGTAGATGATCCTTTCCTCACACTCTTCCTTGTTTACATAAGAATATACGCCCTTTTCGGCGTTCTCCCTGAGGATGATCTCAATGACTCCAATGCATCTTGCCTCGTTGCCGGTTCCCACAATTCCGGCAGTAAATTCCCTCCCGCTCAGGTAGGTTTCTACCAGCACTGGCTGCCGGTAGCGTTCGAGCAGTTCAATACATTTCCTTTCCAGGTTTTCAGGGCCTGAAATGACCGATTCGGGGTCTATTCCCTTGCCAGTGCCCTCGGCCAGGGGTTTTACGAACAACGGGTAGGGAAGATTCACCTTATGAATATCAGACCTGTTATATACAACCGCATGGTCGGGAGTGGCTACCCCGGCATCCTTCACAATAATTTTTGTCAGGGCCTTGTCGAGGGTCAGCGCCAGTACGAGCGGACCTGAAAAAACATAAGGGATCCTGTAGGCATCCAGAAGTGCCGGTACCTGGGCTTCCCTTCCTGCTCCATACAATCCTTCCGCGATATTGAACACAAGATCCCACCGGTCACCCTGGCTCAACCGGTGGACAAGGTTTTTTATATGCCCGATACGGTTGGTTTTGTATCCAAGCTCAGCAAGGGTATTTTCGATGGAGGAGATGGTATCCTCGCGGTCAAATTCTGCTGTTTCATCTTCGCTGAATCCCATTTTCAGGTATTCATCCCGAAGATCATAAGTCAATCCTATAATCATGAAGAATACGATATCCCTTTTCGTTGCAATAAAATCGAGAAAGCAGAAATTCAGATCAGAAGCATACATCACCATTGCAAAACCCTGTACCATGCCTTTCCGGTTCTCAGCCACAAGAAGTGTGGAACGGAATCGGAATTTCAATGGATTATTTAAATGCTCAGGAATGTAATTTATCTCCTCTTCCCGTAAGTCGGGGAACCTGCTTTTAAGGATTTGTTGTACCTGCGGATGGCAATTTTATCAGCAGGCAGTATACTGTCCGAGATCTTTCTAATAATCAGCATTAAAAACTCTATTAAACCTCCGGGACTTCCTTATAGAGATATTCCTTCCCGAGGTAATTCCTCAGAACATACCCTTTATCATTGTGTTCGGCAATATAATTGGGCAGGATGGGTATTTTACCACCTCCCCCTGGCGAATCGATCACCAGGTGTGGAATGGCATAACCTGAAGTATATCCGCGCAGCCCCCTGATAATTTCAAGTCCTTTCTCCACTGGAGTTCTGAAATGTGCGGATCCCGGAATAGGGTCACATTGGTAGAGATAGTAGGGACGGACCCTCATTTTAAGAAGAAGGTGATACAGGTTTTTCATGATCTCAACCTGATCATTGATCCCTTTCATCAATACGGTCTGGCTCCCGAGGGGAATGCCTGCGTCAGCAAGTGTGTTGCATGCACGTTCAACTTCAGGGGTAATCTCCTCAGGATGAGTGAAATGGATGCTCATAAAAAGGGGATGATATTTTTTAAGCATCTTAACCAAAGTTGGTGTGATCCGCTGCGGGAGTACCACAGGTACCTTGGTTCCGATCCGGATGATCTCCACATGCTCTATGGAGCGGAGCCGGGAGAGGAGGTATTCAAGCCTTGTATCGGTCAGGGTCAGGGGATCCCCTCCGGAAAGAAGGACATCCCTTATTTCCGGATGCATCCGGATATAGTCAATGGCAGTATCCCATTCAGCAATGCGGGCATGAACCTTGTCTTTTTTGGAAACCATATGGGACCGTGTGCAATAGCGGCAATAAGCTGCACAAACACCGGTAGTGAGAAACAGTACCCTGTCGGGGTAGCGGTGTACAAGCTGGGGCACCGGGCTCTGGTTTTCCTCACCCAGGGGATCGGCCATCTCTTCAGGTGACAGTATCAGCTCATTATAAACAGGTACCATGGTCCGGCGAATCGGATGAGAAGAATCAACCGGATCGATCAGACTTGCATAATAGGGAGTGATTCGGATGGGAAGCTTCTTCTTCAGCTCCGCCGAATGCAGTTCGTCGGGTGAAAGCTGAATGAATTTCTGGAGCTGATCCCAGGAATTCAGACTATGGCCATGTTGCCAGTTCCAGCTGTTCCAGTCCCGGTCACCCACATCAGGAAAATAGATTTTCCGGAACCGAATGGTCCTCTCACTGCTTTGAAAGGAGATTTTGGTTCCATTTTTCCTTGATTTTTGGGTAGGTTCTTTGCCGGAGGGAGGTTCAACAACCGGAGATTCTGTTTCATTTTCCACGCTGGGCGGGGAGAGTAATGAAAACGATCTGGACGAGTTCATTTATCTACGATAGTGGTTGTAAGTTATATCGCCAAATAAGGTGTATATTTTTTGCAATATTAATAATATTTTGAATTCAAAATCAATCCGGCTCATCTATTTATTAATCTTTTTAAATAAGTTATCAATATAAAATATATATAATAGTTAAAATATTGAAAATTAATGAATTAGATATTTTTAAAAAAATCATGAACGGGCGGTAATTTTCAATGAAAAATTTGCTGAGGGGTAATCGAATCCAATCCCGGCATTTTTGAGGACGTTCAAAAGTTCTTTACAGGCATTCTGCTTTCACCGGGAGAGGGTCTTTTGTCAAATAATGGATGAGAATAATTATATGAAACCCGAACTGTTTTTGATGTGCGGATAGATCAGAAGACCAGGTGGGACCATAAAGAAATTTTATGTACGATTACCTCATATGTATCCAGTCAGGTCATTTGCTCATTTCAAGGGATTGTGTGATCTGGTTTACCAGCATGATTATGACCTGCTGCAGGCACCCAATGCTCTGAAAAAGGTTTTCAAACACTGGTAAATTCTTAATCCTGAGCAGGGAAGCAAAATATCTATGAATTTTAAATATATATAAGATATGGATATATCGGAAAATTATATTTATATTTGTTTCATGATATCAAAAGACTTACTTAAAGGCACGTTAAAAACCATCGTTCTGAAACTTCTCGAAGAGAAAGGGCGGATGTATGGTTACGAGATTACCCAGGAGGTTGAACGACTAACCGAAGGCAAGGTACAGCTCTCCTGGGGAGCCTTGTATCCTGCACTACATAAACTGGAATCGGACCGGCTGATCATCTCCGAAGAGGAAAGTATCGGGAAACGGGTGCGTAAATATTATCGCCTGACCGATTCAGGCACCAGCATGGCCAGAGAAAAGATCCAGGAATTCATCGATTTTGTGACCATCATGGGACGGGTCCTGGACACCGGTCCAAGCCTGAACCTGGCATAAACCTATGGCCCAGCTGACTGACAGGGAACTTGAGATCCTCAACAGGGAACTTGATAAGCGGGGACTGACCTATACCCGGCTTCAGAAAGAGCTCCTTGACCATCTCTGCTGCGACATTGAAGCAAAGATGGATGAAGGGATTGAATTCCTGAAGGCTTTTACGGAGGTTCGTAAACGGCTTGAGAATGACAGGATCCAAAAAATCCAGGAAGAGACATTGTTACTTATAAACCAAAAATACCGGATGATGAAAAAGTTCATGTATATTCTAGGGACTATTGCTCCTACCTTTCTTATCGTGGGAGCCATCTTTAAAATGATGCACTGGTTCGGCGCCAGTATCCTCCTTACCCTGGGCACCTTCCTGCTGGCAGTGATCTACCTGCCGGTTTTTGCCATGGTGAGCATCCGCGACACCCGGGAAAAGGGAAAAAAGGTCAACAAGCCCCTCTATATTATAGGTGTAATCGCAGGTTTTATATTCCTCACAGGCATCCTCTTCAAGATCAATCACTGGCCAGGTGCAGGGATAGCCCTTCTCGTCAGCGTACTGATCATGGTAGTGTTGTTTATCCCCTTCCTGGTCGTCCACGCGATCAGGGACAAGGAGAACCAGATTCAGAATTTTTCCATCCTGATCTTCATCCTGGCCATGATGGGTGTGAATATCATGGTAATTGCCCTGAAGGTATCAAAAGACGTACTGGGCACTATGAAGGTATCCACCGAGCAATCAATTTTGGCCAGCAAGAGTATGGAAACCATAAATGCCTTATCCCTGGAAGAAGCCCTTGCCTCTGAAAATGAATCGCCAGCACAAGCAGAGCGGGCAGAACTTCTCATTGAGAAGAGTGATGCCCTGGATTCATTTATCCAGGAACTCATGGCCGAGATCGTACTGTTTACCAATGAGGACAACCGGCAGGCTGTGGGAGCAAACCAATCCCTCGATTTGGATAAAGCCATACAATTTGATGTTCACAGAAGTGTATCCCAGGTCATTTTTGGAGACGAGAAAAATAAGGGGAAAGGAGAAGAGCTGTTGAGTTTGCTTGAATCGTATAGGGAAATGTTGCTGGAAAATGCAGGACCGGTGGTGGGTGAAGCCATAGACCAGCTGCTTTTCACAGGAAAAATGGGCAAGGAACAGGAAAACTGGCTGACATACAATTTTAATGAAGCACCCATGATAGGCGCCCTGAATATCCTTTCCAACCTGCAGGTCAGAGTCCGCTACCTTGAGGGAGAGGTGCTGAGAGATTTACAAGGAGCTGTGTCAAATTGAGGAGTGGTTGATTTGCGATATTCATTTTTTAAAATACACTTTTATCTCATCCTCTGAAATCTCATTGATCCAGTATTGGTATCCTAAACCAATTGCTTTATCAATGAGCGGTACCGGAAGAAATGGGGCAATGATCCCCAGAATCTCCTTATTCTTCAGTTTTTTCACCGCGGAGAGCACTTCATGAACAGGTTGCTCCCCCTGATGGAGCATCTCCCGCACATCGATGGTTTGTGTCACTCTCCTTTCACTGAACCAATTGGGTTTGCGGGTAATGTACTCTGTGTGCTGATGATCGGAATCAGATAGATCCGACTGGCCCGCCTCCTTCCGCAGGGCATTTACCAGTGCTTCAACCTTCAGTCCTCCCACAGCTGCTGCCTGACTGAGTGTGGTGACCTTTCCTATGGTTTTTCTTAAGAGGGGATTCCGGAGTTTTGAAAATTGAGAAGCCTGGGCAATCAGTGTTTCTTCCAGACCGGGATAAGCCTCCAGAAGGTCAAAAATCTTTGTTTTTGGTGTGATGATCAGCGGTTCCATCTTATTTTTCTTGATCTGTGCCATAGGATAAAATTCGTCTTTCTCCCTCTAATTTTCTCGCATTGGTAAGGTCCTGCGATACTTCCAGTGTTCCAAGGTATTCACCCTTTTCGTCTCTAAGGGCATAATATTCGATGAGAATGAACTTCCCTTTCATTTGAATCCAGAATGGCGCGTGGGACTCTTTCCCGGATCTGAAGTCTTCAATGATTTTTTCTACGATATCCACGCTTCCGGGAGGATGGCACAACCTCACATCGCGGTTAATAATGGAGCGGCTGCGGGGAAATATCCTGTGATTTCCCTGGGTAAAGTACTTCACCTTGTCGTTCCTATCCACGAAGGTCATATCTACCGGAGCTGTGTTCAGAATGGCCATCAGTTCGCTTACAGTAAAACTGCCCGAGGGAAGCATCACCGAACCATCCTTTTTACCGTCAGCCTCCTTATCCGTTAATTCATCCTCCAATCCTTCCGGTTTCCAGTCAATTTCAGGATCATAGAGCGTAAATCCGAATTCAAGCGTTTGCTTATGGATATTCCACCAGTCGTCAACAGTAAGCAAATCCATGCACATGGGGAACAGGATCTCCTCTTCTTTCTGAACCATATCTGAAAGGGCTTTCAATACCGGGTAGTATAGAAGTTCCAGGGCATCCGAAAGATCCTGTTTGGACAAATCCTCTTCTTTTAATAATGCAATGCACCCCTTTAGCTGATCCCTGATCTCGTCATGCTTGCCCCACATGACCTTGGGCGGACCCGTGATTTCATTTTTTTCCAGATAGGGGAAAACCAGGTATTCCTTTCTTTGATAGTGTTTGTCAATATCCATCAGTTCGTTGAAGCAGGAGTGGAGCACGGTTTTAAAATTCCGGAAGTTATCTACCGGCACCTTGTTCAGGGAATGCAAAAGATCAGTGGTTTTCCCGATAACCTTGTTCAATGCTTTGTTCTCCTGAATAAACACATCCACCGGATGACCAACCGGAATCTTTTTTGCTCCGCTCAGATCCACATGACCCTCCAAAACCTCACCATGTATATCACACAACCTTAGCACTTCTGATTCAGGAAGCCCTTCGCTGATCAGCTCCTGTTCCACTTCCACCACTTCACCATAAGGAATGGACTGAAGTGTGGAAATCAGTTCTTGTCTGACTTTGTCCGGAGACTCTCCACTATGTAAACTGAGGATCAGCTCTTTAAGACGGTCCTTACGGTACCTGGAATTGTTTATTAACTCACTCATGACGAATATTCTAAATAAGTTGATTCGAGATTTCCCGGTTCAGAACTGCATGCCCCTCAAGTATTTTAAGTGCCATTGAACTGATCGTCTCCTTTTTCGCCAGGTTTAAAAACCCCTCGCGCAGGTGAATATATCCCTCGTGCAGGGGACATGGATTGGAATCACTACAGTTTTTAAGGCCGAATCCACATTTATTGAAAAGCCTGTCTCCTTCTAAAACCAGGATTATCTGATGCAGGGTCAGATCCGATTGATTTTCTTTGAAAAAAAATCCACCCCCCCGCCCTTTCATGGAATCCAGAAGCTGATGTGTTGTCAAAATATGCAGAATTTTTGCAGTGTATGCTGCCGGAGCTTCTATTTCTTTTGCTATTTCCACGACCCCCGGTCTTTTCTTCATCCAGTTTTGCAACTGTATAAAAACAAGGGCCCTGATTCCGTATTCTGAACTTTTGGATAGCATATACCTGGGGTTTTTGTATTCGTTCTTTTTCCAGCTTCAAAATTAATATCTCTGCAAAGATAGGCAATATTTATATAATGATATAAGGGTCATTATATAATTAAATTATATCTTTGGCGCTAAACCATAAAAACCAGCTGTTATGAAAACCAGAAAACTCTGGATCGGATTTGTTCTCGTCATTGTGATCTCATTTGGAATTCTTGGATATTTTGGCCGTGAAATTTACCGGGAAGCTCCACCTATACCTGAAAAGGTTCAATCCTCCGATGGATCCATTCTCATGTCCATTTCGGATATTAAAGATGGTCAAAACGTATGGCAGTCCATGGGCGGACAGGAAGTCGGATCGATCTGGGGCCATGGTGCCTATAAGGCACCTGACTGGACTGCCGATTGGTTGCATCGCGAAGCAATCTTCATGCTGGACAGCTGGTCCAATACAGAATTTTCAGTTCCCTATGAGGATCTTGAATCAGAAAAAAAGGCTATGCTGGAAAAGCGCCTGCAGAATGAATTAAGGTCTAACCGGTATGATGAGACTTCGAAAACTTTGACCATTTCGGAGACCCGCGCTGAGGCATTTCGTTCAAACAGCAGGCATTATACGGGTTTGTTTATGGACGGTCCTGATCAGGCAGATTTGAGGGAGTCATACAGTATTCCGCCGAACAGCATTAAGGATCCGGAAAGAATGGCAAAGATGAATGCCTTTTTTTTCTGGGCTTCCTGGTCGACGGTCACAGAACGACCCGGGAAAGATATTACCTATACAAATAACTGGCCGCCCGAAAAGCTGGTTGGAAACGAACCTACCGGATCCCTTCTATTATGGACCGGTTTCAGTGTCATTGTTCTTCTGTTTGGGATTGGGTTGCTGACATGGTATTATGCAACAAACAGGGAGGATGATGGAAATCCGGAAATACCGGCAGTAAATCCGTTATCCGGCACCCATCTCACACCCTCCATGAAGGCTACCCTGAAATATTTCTGGGTGGTTACCGCATTAATCCTGGTTCAGATACTCATGGGAGTAATTACGGCCCATTACGGAGTAGAGGGTCTGGGGTTTTACGGTTTACCCCTGGCCAAAGTGCTGCCTTATTCAATATCCAGGACCTGGCACATTCAGCTTGCCATCTTCTGGATTGCCACTTCATGGCTGGCAACCGGATTATTTATTGCCCCGGCGGTCTCCGGGAAGGAACCAAAATACCAGAGACTGGGTGTAAACTTCCTTTTTATCGCCTTATTGATCATTGTTGCAGGTTCGCTTATCGGACAATGGATGGGCGTCATGCAGAAACTTGGTCTGGTGGAAAACTTTTATTTTGGTCACCAGGGGTATGAATATGTTGATCTGGGAAGATTCTGGCAGGCATTCCTGTTTATTGGATTGATCCTATGGCTTTTTCTGATGGCAAGAGCTCTTTGGCCCGCAATTAAGAAAGGAAGTGAAAACAGGCATCTGCTGCTCATGTTTTTAATTTCAAGCATTGCCATCGCGGCATTTTATGGAGCAGGATTAATGTGGGGAAGGCAAACCCATCTTGCGATAGCAGAGTACTGGAGATGGTGGGTCGTTCACCTTTGGGTGGAAGGATTTTTCGAGGTTTTTGCCACGGTAGCAATTGCCTTTTTGTTTGTTCGGATGCATTTAATCAGGGCCTCTGTTGCCACTACAAGTGTGCTTTTTGCAACCATTGTATTTCTGTCGGGCGGAATAATCGGAACCTTTCATCACCTCTATTTTTCCGGTACTCCTACTGCAATTCTTGCACTGGGGGCCAGTTTCAGTGCTCTCGAGGTAGTACCTCTGGTGCTGATTGGATTCGAAGCATATCATAGTATGAAGCTAAGCCGATCCAAGGATTGGGTTAGCGCCTATAAATGGCCTATCTATTTCTTCATCGCTGTTTCATTCTGGAATTTCCTGGGTGCCGGGATATTCGGTTTCCTGATCAATCCACCCATCGCACTCTATTATATGCAGGGGCTGAATACCACCCCGGTTCATGGTCATACTGCACTTTTCGGTGTTTACGGCATGCTGGGTATCGGTTTGATGCTTTTCGTATTAAGGGATATGAACCTGAACGTCGTATGGAAAGACCGTCCCATCAAAATTGCCTTCTGGTCGATAAATATTGGACTTTTATTGATGGTATTGATCAGTGTTTTGCCTGTGGGCCTTGCACAAACCGTAGCCAGCGTAAAGCACGGTCTATGGTATGCCAGGTCTGCAGAATTTCTTGAAACCCCGGCCCTTGAAACCATAAGATGGCTAAGGGTTATAGGGGATACAATATTTGCGGTGGGTGCATTGTTCCTGGGATGGTTTGTATTTGGACTGAAGGGTGGGTGGTCTATCCGGAAGATGTAAAAACGTTGAAGCAATGAATTATAAATCCTTATACCGGAAAAGAAAAGTCGTTATTGTGGGAGCCGGAGATGTCGGATCTACTCACGGGTTTGCTTTGGCGAAGTCAGGACTTTGTGAGGAAATTGTATTCATTGACAAGAATGAGGACCTTGCCAAGGGGCAGGTTCTTGATCTGGTTCATGGACAATCCTTCTTTCCAACCGTGGCAATCCGCACCGGAAGCAGTATCGACTATGCAGATGCACAGGTAATCGTAATTACGGCGGGTGCATCTCAGAAGAAAGGTGAGACGCGCCTGGACCTTTTAAATAAGAATGCCGGAATTATCAGGAGTATAACCAGAGATATCGTAAACAGCGGCTCGGAGGGGGTGGTGATTATGGTGAGTAATCCGGTGGATGTACTGACCTATGTTTTTTTAGAGGCCTCGGGCTGGGACCGGGGACGGGTGATTGGATCGGGTACCGTACTGGATAGTGCCAGATTCAAGTATCTGTTAAGCAATCATTGTGATGTAAATGTTCATAATATACACGCTTACATATTAGGAGAGCATGGTGACAGCGAATTTGCTGCCTGGTCAATGACCCATGTGGGAGGGATGGCCTGGACCGAATACTGTAAAATTTGCGGGAAGTGTGACAATTGTCAGGATGTAAGGGCTAACATTGAACAACAGGTAAAGGACTCTGCCTATCACATTATCGGATACAAGGGTTCTACATACTTTGCAGTGGCCATGGCACTGTTGGAAATTGTGGAGGCAGTTTTAAGGGGTCAGAATAGTGTGCTGACTGTCTCCGTGCTGCTGCAAGGGGAATTTGGACTGGAAAATGTCTGTTTAAGTGTTCCATGTATCATTTCCGATGGAGGAGTAAGAGAAATTATTGCCGGACCATTAAGTGAATTGGAGCATCAACAATTGATTCATTCATCAGAGATTATTAAACGTGCAATCGGAGAGCTCTTATAAGCAGTTGAAAACATGTTATATGCTTTTTTGGGTTGGCTGAAGATGATGCGTTGATTGGAAATTGTAATTGTCTTAAATTGGCAGGACAAATCATACCTATGAACGCTGAAGAGATCCGCGAATACTGCATCGCCAAACCCGGTGTCACCGAAAGCCTCCCGTTCAACGATACAGCCCTGGTTTTTAAGGTAGCCGGGAAGATGTTTGCCCTGCTGGACCTTTCAGAAGAAGCCAGGGGAATCACCCTGAAATGTGATCCTCAAAAGGCCATTGAACTGCGGGAACAACACCCCGAGGTGACTCCGGCCTGGCACTTTAACAAGCTGCACTGGAACGGGGTTAGCCTTGAAGGAAGCATCAGCGATCATCAGCTGAAGCAGTGGATTGACCATTCCTATACCATTGTTTTTGACAACCAGTCCAGATCAAAGAGAGTCTCAAAATGATTTAGCCATTACACGAATCAGCCTACTGTAGCCACCCATTCACTTCACTCTTGAGGAAGGTAACAGATGATTTTGAGCACGAAAAGTTATATCTTTGAAGTGGATTGGCATATTTTTTGGACACCGGGCATTTGAAGGATCCTGCTTACAATCATTATGATTCAAATGAAAGGCTATCTGTACAGGTTAAGAAACAATTACTCCCTGGAGTTCCCAAGAATTCCGGTGCTGTTTGAAAATAGCTCTGCCGGTCTGGAAAACAGATGGCCGGAAATTTCTGATCCGTTTCGAAACAAGGTGGCAATTAATCACCGGGGCCTCTTCCGGCATAGGCCGTTCCATTGCCATTGAAATGGCATTCAGGGGTGTGAAGGTGATGCTTGCTTCCCGATCCGAGGAGAATCTTCTTTCCGTGAAGAATGAGATCGAGGAAATGGGAGGAATTGCATCTCTTTTCGTAGTGGATGTTACTGATCAGGAGAGATGCCAGGAGCTCGTGAAGACAACCCTAAGGGTATTTCAAAGAATTGATTTTCTGATCAACAATGCAGGGATCTCCATGAGGGCAAATTTCAGCGAGGTAGACATGGAAGTATTGCGAAAGGTCATGGAGACAAATTTCTGGGGATCTGTCTATTGTTCCAGGTACGCATTGCCCCATATTATCGAGACCAGGGGAAGCATTGTGGGGATCTCCTCCATTTGCGGTGTAACGCCCTTACCGGGGAGATCGGGATATAGTGCTTCCAAGCATGCCCTGGATGGTTTTCTTGAGTCTCTTCGGCTCGAAAACCTGGAGAATGGCCTGCATATCATGCTGGTTCATCCCGGATATACAGCTTCCAATATCAGGCAGGTTTCCCTGGATAAAAATGGCAAGCCTCATCTTGAATCTCATCTGGATGAGCAAAAACTAATGTCTTCAGAAAGCGTGGCCAGGGAAGTGGTAGCCGGGATCGCCTCCCGAAGACGCGATGTGGTCCTGACCTTTGAAGGTAAAATAATCACCTGGATTTACAAGTGGAGGCCTCGAATTGCAGAACGACTGCTGCATCGGGAGAAAATTGCTAAAGTAAGTTAGATACTGATCGTCGGATCACCCTCCCCCCTCTGTAGAATGTACTATTGACAAAATGTCATGACAGAAATTCGCTCTCTTTTCCATGAGCCCTGGAAGATGACCATTGGTATAAAATTTGAAATTCTGATTTCAGCACCCACAATGGTGCAAGATCATTGAATGTTTAACCAATGCGTTATATGCGCAATTAAAAAATGGAGGGCTTAGCCATGAATATTGCAAGATTATCTGACAATTTGTATCCATCTTTCCCTTCGTTAATGAACAGGTTTTTCGAAGGGGACATGATGGACTGGTCCAATTCAAACTTTGCCGGTACCGATTCATCATTACCGGCTGTGAACATCATGGAAAACAGTGATGAATTCCTGATTGATGTAGCTGCTCCCGGGATGAAAAAGGAGCAGTTCAAAGTAGATTACGAAAACGGGCGCTTAACCATCTCCTCGGAAATGAAGGAAGAGAAAAAGGAGAAATCAAAGGGTAAGTATACCCGGCGGGAGTTTAGCTATATGTCCTTTCAAAGGTCTTTTTCGATACCGGAGAACCTTGTGGACGGAGATAAAATCCAGGCTACATACAATGAGGGTATCCTTCACATCAATTTACCCAAACGGGAGGAAATCAGGCCGAAACCGGCAAGACAAATCCAGATCAATTAATTGAATCCATGATCACATTTGGTAAGGGGGCTGTCAAAAGGGACAGTCCCTTCTTTCTTAGGGATGCTTATTCGTAACGTGCGTATTTACTGCGTAAAAAATGCCAGGTTACTTCCTAAGCATCCCTAAGAATTGAATAAAAAGAAGACGGTCTCTTTACTTTTAAATCTGCTCAGGAGTTTTTGTGATTCTCTTAACAGATTCATTGAAAACAATTTAGCGGCATAAGGGTTTTAATATGACTATATCAAAGCCTTAAGATCATGCTGCATAGAAACTCCCTGTCTTTTGCCTTGTTTCTAATTGTCTTCGTAATTCAGGTTGGGTGCGGCCCGAATACCGGCAAGAGCGAAACGGATGACTCCAATATACCCAGGATTCAGCCCTCGCCTCCCATCCCGGTCTGGCATGCCGGTTCACCTGAAGAGAGGGCTTACCTGAATGATGCTTTTGTTGGAATCACGACCAATGGCCAGGCAGAAGAGGGAGTCTTTTCCATCCAATCCACCGGGGTCTCCACCCAACCTATCCGGGATGCAGTCAATGCCTTCCTATCCTCCTTAAATGACGCTCAGAAAGAGAAATGCACTTTTCCGGTTGAGGACGATGAGTGGAGAAAGTGGCACAACATTGATCTCTATGAAAGAGAGGGTATTGCGCTGTTTGAATTGGACGGACAGCAGCTGAAACTTGCTTTTGATATTCTGGATGCCGGTTTAAGCGTCGATGGGGTGACAAAATCCAAGAACATCATGGCCATGGAAGCTTACCTGAAAGAGATCAGCACTCAATTGGGCCACCTGGATAAAGAGGGCCTGGCGAGATTGGGAGACGACAAGTACTGGTTTACCTTTATGGGAACTCCTTCGGCAAGCGAGCCATGGGGTTGGCAACTGGACGGACACCACCTGGTAATCAATTATTTTGTACTGGGAGATCAGGTGGTGATGACTCCGACATTTATGGGCTCTGAACTGACCCACATAGAAAATGGACCCAATGCAGGTATAAGGACCTTTGAAGACGAAGGCAAGAGGGGATTGTCGCTCTACCGGTCGCTTGATCAGGATCAGAAGCTTCTTGCAACACTACTGGAGGATAAAAAGACCAGTTATACCCAGGCAGAAGCATTCAGGGACAATGCGGTGGTCACCTATACAGGTGTGCCGGTATTGGGATTCAATGATCTTCAGAAGCAATTGCTAATGGATCTGATCGGGGAATATGTAGGAAATATGGATAAGGGTCATGCCGGCATAAAAATGGAGGAGGTACTCTCACAATTGGATTTTACATGGTTCAGCTGGATTGGAGGTTCCGGAGATGATGATGTTTTCTATTATCGCATTCAAAGTCCGGTTATAATGATCGAATATGAGCACCACAGTCCCGTCTTTGTGCTCAGGGAAGGAGAGTCTAATGAGGATCCTGTGAACTGGCACGTTCACACCGTGGTAAGGACGCCCAATGGAAACGATTACGGAAAAGACCTGCTAAGGCAGCACCTTGAGGAACATCATCAGGATGGGCACTCCGGCCACGAGGGCCATTCCCGCGATTAGGGCCATTCCCGGATCGAAGGATAGAATGTCATAAAAAATTGAAACCCTATTGCCAGAAATACTATTTTTGTATCTATATAAATAAATCTGGTAAAATGTTTACAAGAAGAGCGCTTGCTTCACTGCTTATTTCAGTTTTGATTTTGGGATTGTATGCTCAGGATCCGTCAAAAGTAAGGATTGTGGATTTGGAAGATGTGGCCACTGTGATTGAAAATGCAACCACCTCCTCTGCTGATGGAGCGGGCGACTTCCCGGTCTACCTGGATGGGGAGAAGCAAATGAAAAAGTTTAATGATTTGTATATGATCCTGGTTCGTCACGACTTGCAGGCCAGCGATCCCAATATTTATATTAGCGTGGAACTGATCGATATGGACGACCAATCCTCAATCTTCGAAATGGCAAAATACATGCGTGTTTCCGGTGTAGCAGAGGCCGGTCCCTTCAGTATCCAGGTTAAGGAAATGAACTCTCTGCAGGTTTTACGCAAAGGGTATTAAAAGAAGAAAGTACATGAAACCAGGAAAGCTATTTTCGGCAATGTTTTTCTTTCTGCTCCTTGCGGGTGCATCTGCCCAGGATCAGAAACAAATTTTAAAAATTACTGATTTAAAGGGCGTTACGACAATGGTCACCAATGCCAGCTCTTCCTCCTCTTCCTCGTGCAACTCACCCGATTTTCCCGTACTCAGGGGAGGAACCAGGAAGGATATCAATTTCGTGGAATTAAGTTGGATCACTGTAGTGCATGACCAGGCGGCCAGGGATCCTGAGATCTATATCAAGGTGGAGCTGACGCTTAAAAACGGATCCACTGAGGAATATGAAATGATCAGGAACATCAGGTTTACAGGGAAATCAGGTCAGGATGATTTCAGCATCCTGGTGGAAGAGATCAACACGGTTCAGATACAGAGTCTTTAGGAGACAAGCAAATTGCAGCCCCGGATGTCGGAGTGGTCGAATCGGCCCAGGATCTCAAAAGTCCCGTCCGGATAACGCCTTCCAAGGTCGCTTGTGGCTATAAAGGAGCAACTGTAAACATTGGCCAGGTCGATCATATTTATTCCTCCCGGACTACCATCACCCAGAAGGGAGAGCGGATCGTTAGGATCACGCACCAGCACACTCATCCAGGGCAGACACCTGAAGATTCCTTCTCCGGAAGAGTAAGCCTGTGAAAGCAGCTCTGTCATCCCGTATTCGGAATGAATGGTTTTGACACCAAAGGCCCCCTGAATAGCCTTATGAAGTTCACTACGGACCATCTCTTTCCTTCGGCCTTTCATACCCCCTGTTTCCATTATAATGATGTTATCCGTTAATTTCAGGGGAAATGCTTTGGCCAGGTCCAAAAGGGCAAAACTCACTCCCAACAGGAGGGTGGGATCCCCATCCCGCTTTCGTTTTTGAAGGATGAGAGAAAGTTCCTTAAGATTATCGAGATAGAAGCCGCTCTGGGGATGCTGTGACCTGGAAATCAGCTGGTCCATCATATACACCAGTGAGGATCCCTTGCGTTCCAGGTAGGAGGGCAAAAGGGCCAGAATGCATAAATCCTCCGGAGCACCATAGAATTTCCTGAAACCCCTTGTTAAACTCTCCCTGTAAAGGGCGGCATCAGCTACATGGTGCCGGGAGGGAGTGGAATGGGTGGTGCCACTGCTTTCAAAAATCACTTCGGGCTTCATCCCCTCCCGGATGATCTTGTGAGATTTAAAAAACTCTACGGGCAGGAAGGGGATCTCCTCCACCTCCTTCACCAGCTGCGGATCAAGCTTCAAAGCCGACAGAAACTCCCGGTATAAAGCGACCGATTCGGCCTGTAAATGAAAAACCTTCAGGGCAGCTGTCCTGAAGGTTTTCTTATCTTCAATATTGAAAATCTCTTCTATAAGAGCCCGCTCCATTTCTAAGTATTTACAACAGGCGTTAAATATTCATTCTTTCTGGAATACTTTCGATGTAAGCTGGGATTTTTCACGAAGTGAATAACCACCTTATGAGAAAGTATTCCAGAAAGGTATTGTTTAACCCCTGATGGCCTTAATACCCGGCAGAACTTTGCCTTCAATGTACTCAAGCATGGCCCCGCCACCGGTTGAGACGTAGCTTACCTTGTCGGCCAGGCCGAATTTGTTAACTGCGGCAACAGAATCGCCTCCGCCCACCAGGCTGAAGCAACCCTTTGCAGTGGAATCAGCAATGGCCTGGGCGATACTTACCGTTCCTTTCTGGAAATTGGGCATCTCAAATACACCCATGGGTCCGTTCCAGAGAATGGTTTTAGAGTTCATGATCACTTTTCTGATCAGCTCAATTGTTTTCGGACCAATGTCCAGCCCCATGTATCCTGCCTTGCCATTATCGATATCGGAAATCAATACATTTGCATCATTGTCAAACTTGTCGGCCAGAACCTGGTCGACGGGAAGGATCAGGTTCACCCCTTTTGCCTTGGCTTTTTTAATCAGGTCGGTGGCCACATCCAGTTTGTCGTCTTCACACAGTGAGTTTCCTATCTCACTGCCACGTGCCTTAATGAAAGTATAAGTCATTCCGCCTCCGATCACCAGGTTGTCGACCCTGTCCAGCAGGTTTTCGATCACCTGGATCTTATCTGAAACCTTTGCACCGCCCATAATTGCAGTTACCGGTTTTTCAGAGTTGTGAAGCACTTTATCCATGGCTTTGATCTCGCTGTTAATCAGGTAACCGAACATCCTGGAATTCTCATCAAAGAAGTAGGCAATTACCGCAGTGGAACCGTGGGCCCGGTGAGCAGTTCCAAAGGCGTCGTTTACATAAACGTCTGCATAGGTAGAGAGTTTCTTGGCAAAGACCTTTGTGGCAGCCTTTTCATCATCGGTTTTGACTTTGTCTTCAGCCGCATAGAACCTCAGGTTCTCCAGCAGCAAGACCTCACCAGGTTTGAGGGCGGCAGATTTTTTTACAGCCTGCTCCCCCATGCAATCATCGGCAAACTGCACATTCATACCCAGAAGACCGGAGAGTGCCGGGATCACATGCTTCAGGGAGAATTTTTCCTCCGGAGCCGATTTGGGACGTCCCAGGTGCGACATCAGGATTACTGATCCACCGTCGTTAAGGACTTTTTTAATGGTAGGAATGGCTCCCTGGATCCTGGTATCATCGGTTACTTCATACTGCGCGTTCAGTGGAACGTTAAAATCGACCCTGATGATAGCTTTTTTACCCGCAAAATTATAATTGTCAATGAGTTGCATGTTAATAAGATTTAAATGAAAATTCTTAATTTATATTAGGATTCTCAAAGGTAAAAAAGAAAATTCAGTTGCACGCTTTCGGCTGTTAAAAGTTGAGGGAGCCCCGGTTTTTTAGCTACATTTACAGTTTCAGAAGAGCATGTTATTCAAAGAGATTATCGGTCAGCAGGAGGTCAAAAACAGGCTTCGGAACATGGTAAAAGAGAACCGCGTCCCACATGCCCTGATGCTTTTTGGTCCCCCTGGAACCGGTAAACGGAGCCTTGCCCTGGCCATGGCACAGTTCCTGTCATGCGGGAACAGGCAGGAACACGATTCATGCGGAGTATGCCCCTCCTGTGTGAAATTCAGCAAGCTTGTTCACCCCGATCTTCATTTTGTGGTACCGGTATTAATCACCCAGAAGGTGATCAAAGATCCCATCACCGAGCTATTTTTAACCGAGTGGAGAAGCGCTTTTCTTGAAAATCCATATCTTTCAGAAAATCAGTGGTATGAGTCTATCGGGGCCGAAAATAAACAGGGAATTATCAATGTAAAAGAGAGTGAATCGGTCATCAGAAAGCTGGGATTTAAACCCTATGAATCGGAGTACCGGTTTGTAGTGATCTGGCTCCCCGAAAGGATGAATCAGCAGGCCGCCAGCAAGCTTTTGAAGCAGCTTGAAGAGCCACCGGAGAAAACTTTGATCCTGATGATATCTGAAAGCACCGAAAGAATACTGCCCACTATCCTGAGCAGAACACAGCTTGTGCATGTTCCGCCCCTGGAAGAGAATCTTCTTCGCGAGGGGTTGATGAATTTGCATGGGAGCGACCCGCAGTTGTTGGAGGATGCTGTCAGAAGGGCCAACGGCAATTATAATATTGCCCTTGCCACCCTCAGGAAAGATGAACAGGAACTCAACTTTTTCGAACAGTTTACACAGCTGATGCGCCTTGCTTATTCCCGGAACATTATTGAGATCAATGATTGGGTAGAGGGAGTTGCCGGGATAGGAAGGGAGCGGCAGAAACAGCTGCTGGACTATTCGCTCAGGCTTCTGAGGGAGAATTTCATGCTCCATATGAAACAGCCGGCACTTCACTTCATGTCGGGGAAGGAGACCGAATTCTCAGTGAAGTTCAGCCGCTTTATCCACGAAGGCAATATCCACGACCTGGTGGAGTCATTTTCCCTGGCCGGAAATCACATTGAGGCGAACGGGAACGCACGGATCATTTTTATGGACCTCTCCATCAGGGTGATCCGTCTGTTAATGCTGAAGACCGGGGTTCCCGGATAGAGAGGTTTTGTTTTAGAATTCCGAATCCCTATTTTTGCATCATGGAAAGCCTGAAGGCGAGAGGTTGCTGTAGAGAGATACAACTGGAAACATCCGGTGAACATTCTCGGCCAATCGATATATATTTTAATACTTGCGGAAAACTTGACTCTTACGATTGGTTGCGTGAGATTTCTGACAATGATATTCCCGAAGTGGTGGAGATCAGGTTCAAGAATACGCGGAAGGGGTTTTATAGTAATGTAAATGAACTGCGCCTCAGAAAGGGTGATATCGTAGCCGTTGAAGCCTCTCCGGGACACGATATCGGGATCGTTACACTTGCAGGCGAAATCGTCCATAAGCAGATTGCCAAAACCAGGCATGCGCAACAGGAAGAGCTCAAGAAGGTTTACCGAAAGGCAAAGGAAACCGATATAGAGAACTGGAAGGAGGCCATTTCGAAAGAGAGGGGGACCATGCTTCGCAGCCGTCAGATTTCCAACGACCTGGCTTTAAACATGAAGATCGGTGATGTGGAGTACCAGGGCGATAACACCAAAGCAATTTTTTACTATATAGCCGATGAACGGGTCGATTTCCGGCAATTGATCAAGGTCCTTGCCGAAACTTTCAGGATACGGATTGAAATGAGACAGATCGGGGCCCGCCAGGAAGCGGGGAAGATCGGCGGGATAGGTACCTGCGGCAGGGAGTTGTGCTGCTCGACTTTTATCACCAATTTCATTTCGGTAAGTACCCAGGCTGCAAGGGTTCAGGAGGTGGCATTGAATCCCCAGAAACTGGCCGGTCAGTGCGGAAAGCTTAAGTGTTGTCTCAATTATGAACTGGCCGGCTATGAAGATGCACGCAGAGCCTTTTCTAAATCGGGTGTGCCATTGAGGACCACCACGGGCATTGCAAATCTTTTTAAGACCGATGTATACCGCGGGATCATGTGGTACGGGTACGAGGGGAGCGGGGGACAGGCACTTGTGCCTGTTCCTGTGGAAAGAGTATCCGAAATCATGGAGATGAATCGTAACGGGAAGTTTCCCGATGAGATGATCGAATCCAGTGCACTGACAGAGAAGAAACCTCTGGAGTACACCAATGGAGCCGGACAGGAAAGCCTCACCCGGTTTGAAAGCAGCAGGCCAAAGAAGAAAAAGAAAAAACGCCGCCCACCGCGCAATCAACAAAATAATCCATGATCCCACGTCGAATCCTTGGCTCAATAATGACCATGGTCCTTCTCACTGCATGTGATCCGGATATGGTTTATGATCACTATACATCCTTCGAAAGCGGGATGTGGAGTTGGAATGATGTGGCTGTATTTGAGATTGAGATCACCGACACACTTTCACTTAACAACATTTACCTGCAGGTGAGGCACTCCACCGATTATCCTTTGAGCAATCTGTATATGTTTGTGAATGTGAAGGGTCCCCACGGACAATTCCGAAGGGATACTGTGAACATGATCCTTGCCACTTCGGAAGGTAAGTGGACGGGGAAAGGCGTGGGCCATTTAAGAGAACTACGGCTACTTTACAAGAGTCAGACCCGGTTCGGGATGCCTGGCCTTTACAATTTCTCCATTGAACAGGCCATGCGAAAAGCCGAGCTGCCAGTGACCGATGTCGGGGTTCGGATTGAACGTATATTACCGGATTAGGTTGGGAAAGGACAAGTTAAAAAGGTTTAGTGAACTGGAGCGCCTCCACAGGGTTATTCAACCTGCTTTTGAGGAGATATATCATCGTGATTTCCGTTTGAAGGGTCGATGGAAGCAGGAAGTTTTCGGGAATGACAACCCCCTCGTTCTGGAACTGGGCTGTGGAAAGGGTGAGTATACAGTGGGACTGGCCCGGCTCTACCGGGAAAAAAATTTCATGGGTCTGGATATTAAGGGTGCAAGGATTTGGAAGGGTGCCGTTATTGCCCATCAGGAGGGGTTGGAGAATGTAGCATTTTTGCGGACCCGCATCGATTTTATTAACTCCTTCTTTGAAAGGGATGAGGTTGATGAACTCTGGATCACATTTCCCGATCCCCAGGAGAAGAGACGAAGGCACAAAAAGAGGCTCACCGGGGATATATTTCTCAATTATTACAGGCAATTTTTAAAAGATGGAGGGTATGTTAACCTTAAAACCGATAATTTCGGACTCCATCGCTACACACTGGAGCTGGCAAAGTTTAATAACCTGGAGATCGACTGGTATACAGATGATCTTTACCAGAGCGGACGGGAGGACGAGACCGTATCCATAGAGACTTATTATGAAGCCAGGTTCAGGGCTGAAGGACATAAAATCAATTTCATCCGGTTTCGACTGCCTGCCGGACAGGAGATAAAGGAGCTCCCCTATGAAGCCAGGTAAGCCAATGAATCATGGTGTCGGGCAGCCCGACGGCGGTCCGGGATTTTTTGAACGGGTCTATCAGGTGGTTTTGCTGGTTCCCCCCGGCAGGGTCACCACCTATGGGGCCATAGCCAGTTACCTGGGTTCACCGGGAGCAGCCAGGATGGTGGGTTGGGCCATGAATCAGAGCCATACTTACCCAGGCTTCGTTCCTGCTCACCGGGTAGTGAACCGGGTGGGCCTTCTTACAGGTAAACATCATTTCCAGGGTAAGAACCTGATGCAGGAGTTACTTGAAAATGAGGGTGCATTGGTATTGGATAACCGCATCGTGAATTTCAAGGAATTATTCTGGGATCCGGTCCGTGAACTTGGTTTATAGCAACTTAATCTAAATAAAAAAAAGCTATCTTTGAGCCTGATTTTAAGGTATCCTATGAAGATAGAACAAGATAAAATATTGAAGGCCCTGGGGGCAATACGTCATCCTGGGACCAAAAAGGGAATTGTGGAAATGGGTATGGTTTCCGAGGTTGTTTACAGGGAGGATGAACTCTGGATTGCATTGCAATTCAGCCGTGCCAATGATCCCTTTATTCAGTCCATAAAAAAGGCATGCATGAGAGCCGTGAATCACGTTTTCGGTGAAGAGACCCTGAAACCTGGTCATATCCAGGTCATCGTTCCGGAAACACAGCCGGCCCGGGAAATCCTTCCGGGTGTAAAAAATATTGTGGCTGTTGCATCAGGGAAAGGAGGTGTGGGAAAGTCCACCATTGCGGTGAATCTCGCTGTGGCACTGGCGCAGACCGGGTCAAAGGTTGGATTGATCGATGCGGATGTGTACGGTCCTTCTGTTCCGAAGATGTTTCATGTGGAAGATCAGCGGCCATCGGCACGGACAGAGGATGGAACCGAGTGGATTATTCCCGTTGAAAAGTACGGGGTAAAGCTTTTATCGGTCGGGTTTTTCATCAAACCTGAAGATGCAGTGATCTGGAGGGGGCCCATGGCCACAAGTGCTCTGAAACAGCTGATTTCCCAGGGCGACTGGGGTGAGCTGGATTACCTGTTGATTGATCTGCCTCCGGGGACCGGTGATGTACACCTGACAATGGTTCAGGAGGTGCCTGTGACAGGTGTGGTTATTGTCAGTACCCCGCAGGATGTGGCCCTGGCCGATGTGGTAAAAGGGATCAACATGTTTACGGGAGAGAAAATCAACGTCCCGGTACTGGGGATCATTGAGAACATGTCATGGTTCACTCCCGAGGAGCTTCCCGGTAACAAGTACTATATTTTTGGAAAACAGGGTTGCAGAGAGCTGTCCCGTAAAACCGGGATTCCTCTCCTGGGTGAGATCCCTATCATACAGGGTATCAGGGAATCGGGAGATACCGGTGAGCCGGTTGCATTACACCCCGGCAAACCCAGTGGTAAAACATTCCATGACCTTGCAAAAGCAGTAAAAAGAGCGGTTGAATCCAGGAATATGGAAATTGACCCCACAAGAAAAGTAGAGATTACAATCAAATAGAAAATCATTTAAACGGGTAGAGATGGAAGCTATTAGAGAGAGAGTTGAAAAAGCACTGGAGAAGATCAGACCTTACCTGGTTGCTGATGGCGGGGATATCGCAATCGTTGATATAACTGAGGATATGGTGCTAAAGGTAGAGATGAAAGGAGCCTGTCACGGATGTCCGTTCAGTATGCAGACTTTGAAAGCGGGTGTTGAGATGGCCGTGAGGAACGAGGTGCCTGAGATCAAACAGGTGGTTGATATCCATATGCAATGAGTTTTTTGCCGGGGGAATAAAATAAGTAACCTCAAAAACAGTTTATATCTTGTAAGCTTTGGGAGGAGTCTTACAGATCATTGTTTCCAATTGAAGAGCCACACAACGAACCGGACCCTTGTGCCATTCAGAAGTTACCTGGTGAGCGTTACTGCCTTTCTGATAATGGCTGTTCTCTCATCCTGCAGTGTTGAGAAAAATACATCTCTCAGCAGGAACTTTCATGACCTTACTTCGCACTATAATACCTATTTCAATGGCAAGGAGGGTTATAAGAAAGGTGTGGAGAAAGCGGAAACCTCGGTAAAGTATGATTTTACTGACATTCTTCCAGTTTTTCTTTACGAGGATGAATCGCTTCATTCATTGGTAACTCCCGGCATGAAAACGGCTATCGATAAAGCCACCAAGGTGATCACCTACCATTCAATCACCGCCAAGCCTAAAGTGAAGGAAGGGGACCAGACCGCCAAGGATAAAGCATTTTACGACAGGAAAGAATACAATAAGTGGGTGGATGACTGCTATATGCTGATGGGTAAGGCATATATGTACCAGGGCGAGTTCTTCCTTGCTGCCGAAACCTTCAAACATGTAATGGTCACCTTTCCTGTTGACGAGATTCGTTACCTGGGGATGATATGGCTGGCCCGTGCCTATATCATGATCGGGGAGCTGAGAGAGGCCGAGCGGCTTGTGACGGCCCTGGCCGACCAAAGCGAATTCCCCGAAGAGTACATTGGAGAATTACTGACCACACGTTGCCAGTTAGATCTGAAAAAGGAGTCCTATGCCAGCGCGACCGTCTTTCTTGAGGAAGCACTGCTTCAAAAGGGTTTCTCGAAAGATGAGAAAATACGGTTCACCTATATTCTGGGCCAGTTATATGAAGAGGCCGGTGAAAAGAATCTGGCCCAGGAGAAGTACAGGCAGGTTACCCGCTATAATCCGCCTTATGAGATGGCCTTTAATGCCAGGGTAAGTATGGCCGGAGTGTTCGAAACGGGGAGTACAAACAGCGCTGAATTGAAGAAATTGCTGAACAAGATGCTCCGTGACAGCAAAAACCTGGAATACAAGGATCAGATCTATTTTGCCCTGGGTAGCATTGCATTCCAGGAGGGAGACAGGGAACTGGCCATCGAGTATTACCAGCTCTCGGTCTCATCGAGTGTTCAAAACCAGTACCAGAAAGGATACTCATCGGTCACCCTTGCAGATATCTATTACAAGGAGCCCGATTATCTTCACGCGGCGGCATATTACGATTCGGCAGTCTCTTTCCTGAATAAGGAATATCCGGGTTATGCCGGATTGGTTACCCGCTCTGCCAGTCTGAGCAGGCTGGTTTACAACTATAATACTTATACACTGCAAGACAGTCTGCAGATGATGGCAGCATTGCCCGAGGCGCAAAGACTGGCCATCATCGACGGGATTATTGAAGAGGTGCGATTGGCCGAAGAGCAGGCGCGGGAGAACGAGAGGCAGGCCATGCAGGATATGGCTTTCAACCAATCCATGATCTATGACAACCAGACAGGCAGCCAGGGTGGTCAGCAGGGAGGAGAGTGGTATTTTTATAACCTGAATGCCAAAAGTTTTGGACAGCCCGAGTTCAGAATGAAGTGGGGGGAGAGGAAACTGGAGGACAACTGGAGGAGGAAAAACAAGCAGAGTATTTCCTCCGTCACTCAGAGTTCACCGGCCGAAGGTGATTCCATAGAGGGAGGAAACGGAGGTCCTGTCTTTGACAATAAATCCAGGGAATATTACCTGGCAAACATTCCACTTACCGACTCGGCCATGGAGGTTTCAAACCTCAGAATGGAAGAGGCCCTTTTTAATATGGGGGTAATCTATAAGGAGAACCTGTTGGATTACCAGGAGGCCATTCGTGTATTTGAAGAGCTGGTGGGGCTCTTCCCCTATCCGGATGGAAGATTCAACGACCAGGCAATGTACTTCCTGCATGAGCTTCATAATTCGATTCAGCAACCTGGAATCGCTGAATCTTACAAAGGCAAACTACAGTCACAGTATCCCGATTCACACTACACTAAATTGCTTACAAATCCTAATTATATCAGAGAACTGGAGGAGGAGGAAATGAAGGTCGTCCGACTCTATGAGGGCGTTTTTGCTAAATATCAGTCGGGAGATTACCAGGGTTTGATTGTGGGGGCAGACCATGCCATTTCAGAGTATCCGGATGATCCCCTGGTGCCAAAATTTATGTACATCAAGGCCCTTGCCGCGGGCGCCCTGACCGGTAAGGAGGAGATGAAAGCCGGGCTCGACTCGTTGATTGCCCATTACCCCGGCACCGAAGAGGGCATCAAGGCTCAGGAGATCATTGATTATATGTATGTGGCCTTCCCGGTAATCCGGGAGGCCGATGAAGCCAAAGAGGCCGAAGTAATCTACGCTGACTCTGATCCCGGCCAGGAACATTATTTCCTTTTGGCCATTCAGTCGGGTGAAAACATCAACCAGGTAAGTTTCGATTTGTTAAACTACAACCTGGATAACTTCAATGAATATAACCTGGAAGTTGAAAGGCTTGAGCTTAGTGATAAGTATTATATGATTGTAGTTCAGACGTTTACAAATGCAAACGGAGCGCGAAGATACCTTGAGGTGATCGGGGAAAACAGCTCCCGGATCCTTGCCGGCATCCCTGAATCCAATTACCGGATGATGATTATCTCGAAAGACAATTATGCCACCTTGTCGCGGGAAAAGGTTCATAATCCTTACTACCTATTTTATCTGAAGTACTATTTAAACCAGGAATTATGACAAGGCAGATTCACATATTATGGACCGACGATGAGATAGATTTACTCAAGCCTTACATCCTTTTCCTGGAGGAGAAGGAGTACCGGGTCACTACCTCCTCCAATGGAACCGATGCCGTGAGGCTGGTTGAGGAGCACGATTTTGACCTGATTTTCCTGGACGAGAATATGCCGGGAATTTCAGGGCTCGAGACCCTTGAAAAAATTAAGGCCATCAAACCCTCCATACCGGTGGTGATGATCACCAAGAGCGAGGAGGAGGACATCATGGATGAGGCACTGGGCGGAAAGATATCCGACTACCTGATTAAACCTGTAAATCCTAAACAGATCCTTCTTACAATTAAAAAGAATATCGATGGCAAAAGGCTGGTTACCGAGAAAACCACTTCGGGTTACCAGTCGCAGTTTGGCCAGATCAGTATGAGGATCAACTCAGCCAGGAGTTTTGATGACTGGTCTGATCTGTACAGGCGGCTGGTATATTGGGAGATGGAATTCGAAGTGAGCGGTGCCGATGGAATGGATGAAGTACTGCGCATGCAAAAAACCGAGGCTAATCATGAGTTTTCCAGGTTCATCCGCTCAAACTACCAGGGTTGGTTCAGCGGCAATAAGACCGGTGCCCCGCTTATGTCGCACCACCTTTTCAGAGAAAAAGTTTTTCCTCTTCTTGATCAGGGAAAGGTATTGGTCATTCTGATCGATAACCTCCGGTTCGATCAGTGGAAGATCATTGAGAGGGAGATCAAGGATCTTTTCCGGACCGAAGAGGAGTGTATCTATTCCTCTATCCTTCCCACTGCCACACAGTATGCCCGGAACGCCATGTTTTCGGGGATGATGCCCGGCGAGATTCAGGAGCGGCACCCCGGGCTCTGGGTTGATGAACATGAGGAAGGAGGGAAAAATGCACATGAAGAGGAGTTGTGCCGGATCCAGCTGAAAAGGGCAGGAATCGAAAAATCCTTTCATTATGAAAAGATCCTCAACCAGAAAACAGGGAAAAAGCTACTGGAAAACTATAAGGACCTGCTCAACTTCGATCTGAATATTCTGGTTTACAATTTCGTGGATATGCTGTCACACTCACGTACCGAAATGGAGATGATCCGTGAGCTTGCCTTTAATGAAGCCTCTTACCGTTCGCTTATGCACAGCTGGTTCCAGCATTCCTATGTACATGATCTTTTGAAGCAGCTGGCCCAGCATGATCTGAAACTGGTTTTCACTACCGACCATGGGGCGGTCAGAGTTTCAAATCCGGTGAAAGTCATTGGCGACCGGAGTACATCAGTCAACCTGAGGTATAAGCAGGGGAAGAATCTGAATTTCAGTAAGAAGGATGTCTTTGAGATACCCAGGCCATCTGAGATCGGTCTTACAAAAGCCAATGTGAGCAGCAGCTATATCTTTGCCACCGATGCCGATTTCCTGGTATACCCGAATAATTACAACCACTTTGTAAATCTTTATAAGAACACCTTTCAGCACGGAGGAATCTCCATGGAGGAGATGCTTATCCCGGTATCTGTTCTTTCACCGGTCCGGTAATGGAGAAAAGGATTGTCATATATAAACTTGAGGATCTTCCGGCGGCTGCTGCAATTTTCCTGGCTTCCGCAGGTAGTATTCCCGTAATGGCCTTTTCAGGGGAGATGGGTGCCGGGAAAACCACATTGATACAGTCGCTTTGCAGGGCACTGGGTGTTCCTGAAGATGTAAACAGTCCCACTTTTTCGCTTGTCAATGAATATTTCACCTCCGGCGGCGAGTCGCTGTACCATTTTGATCTCTACCGGATCGAGGACCCCGAAGAGCTGTTTGACCTGGGTTATGAAGAGTATTTCTATTCGGGAAAGAGGTGTTTTATCGAATGGCCCGAAAAGGCGATCCACCTGATTCCCGCTGATGCCCTGATGGTGCGTATTGAAGTGAAGGAGGATGGTTCACGTGAACTCATTTATGAACTGCCGGGAGGATAAAATCTCTTGACATTGCTGGTGAATTGTTTTATTTTAGGTTTCCCTTAAAATTGCTTTAATTATGGAAAAGTCCGGACCCTCCTCATTTGACATTCGTAAAGAAGGCCTTATGCCTCAGGAAGAGACCCTTGAAGTAGGGACTAAACAAAAACAGCTGAAGATCGGGATCCCCTCCGAAAATTATTCCGTGGAGAGCCGCGTTCCTATTACCCCTGAAGCTGTGGAAATTCTTACCGGTCATGGTCACGAAGTAACCCTGGAGAGTGGTGCAGGGAGTGCGGCTAATTATGCGGATACCGACTACTCCGAACGTGGTGGCATTATCAGTCAAAGCAGGAAAGAGGTCTTTGGCGGATGTGATATCCTTCTGAAAATCAGTCCCCCGTCAGTTGAAGAGATCGGTTGGATGAGGGAGCGTCAGACTTTGATCTCCTCCTTTCAGGCCTCCACGTACAACGATGAGAAATATATCAGGGATCTGATGCGAAAAAGAGTGACTGCCATTGCCTTTGAGATGATCCAGGATGAGCATAAATGTTACCCTGCTGTCCGGAGTATGAGCGCCATTGCCGGAACCACATCGATCCTTATTGCTGCCGAGTACCTGAGCAACGTGAGGGGGGGAAAGGGCGTAATGCTTGGAGGCGTTACAGGAATAACCCCGACCGAGGTGGTGATCCTGGGTGCAGGCACCGCTGCCGAGTATGCGGTAAGAGCAGCCATGGGGCTGGGTTCGGAAATTAAGGTTTTTGATCATTCCATTCACCGGCTAAGGCGTTTGCAAAATGCTGTCGGAATGATGGTTTCCACCTCGATTTACCACCCCAAGGTGATCCAGAAGGCTCTCCGCTCGGCCGATGTGTTGATAGGGGCCATCAGGCAGGGCGAAGAGCAGCAGTCCTATTTCATTACAGAGGAGATGGTGATGCAGATGAAAAAGGGATCGGTAATCATCGACATCAGTATCGACCGGGGGGGGTGTATTGAAACCTCAGAGCTGAGAACCCAGGTCGATCCGGTCTTCGTGAAACACGGTGTGATCCACTATTGCGTCCCCAACATCCCGTCACGGGTGGCACGGACGGCCTCCATAGCCATTTCCAATGTAATTACTCCGGTGATCATCGGAATGGGTGTGCTTGGAGGGGAAGGAAAGCACCTCAGGGAGGATATCGGATTAAGACACGGGGTATACATTTATACCGGGATACTTACCAATGATACCATTGGCCGGAGGTTCGGGATTCCTTCCAAGGATATCAATCTGCTGATGGCAGTCATTTAGTTTTAACGGAGAGCCTATGAAAATGAAAAGATGGATCGGGATACCTGCAGTTGCTTTTCTCATTTTATTGTGTGGATGTAAGGAAGAGGCGGGCCCTGACCGGGCAGGAGAAATTACACTCAGCTCACAGCTCCATGGTACGGAAAGCTACTTCCTTTATGGATTCTCATATGAGAGCGGGGAGATGTACCGCTACCCCAGCCAGGATGATCCTCTTCCCGACATCATCAATGAAGGATTCCCGGTGATTGAAGGTTCTGTAGAACGCTCTTTTCCAGGATTTAACACACCTGCCCGGGTCAATGGATTTGCCCTGGTGGGTGAGTTCTCCACATGGGAGGATGCCAGGTTTTTTTACAACGGCTATTCAAAGGTTGAGGAGGATCTGCGGTACGAAACAGTAAGTGATACTGTAAAACTTTACCAGGTTTGGGTTCAGCAAACCTCAGCAGGTAAATTTGCCAAGATGATTATCAGGGACATTCAATATTTTGAGCCATCAACAGGTGCTCCGTATAATGAGGTGATCCTGGAGTATGCCTATTCACCGGATGGATCTCCGGAGTTTTCCTGCGATTGCGATTAATCGCTTTTTTCTATCTTAGGGCATGAATTTTGCGCTTCTTGGCTTTATCATCTACCTGATCATTATCCTGTTTGTGGGATTCATTACCTACAACTCCAACAAATCACACAGTGATTTCTTTATTGGCGGAAGGAAAATGAACCCCTGGGTAATTGCCTTTTCTGAAAGGGCTTCCGGCGAAAGTGCCTGGTTGTTGCTCGGACTCCCGGGCGCAGCCTATGCCTCCGGCCTGATGGAATTCTGGTCGGCCCTGGGTTGTGTTTCGGGGATTATCTTCTACTGGTTCTTCATAGCCCGCTCCCTTCGGGAGGAGACCGAAAAAGCCGGGGCCATCACCCTGCCGACTTTCCTGGCTGCGAGGTTTAACAGGGGAGAGAAAACCATCAGGTTACTGGCTACATTTATCATTATCTTTTTCTTCATTTTCTATCTTTCTGCCCAGTTCAACGGGGCAGGGAAGATCCTGAATGTCACCTTCGGTCTTGATCATACCACCGGGATGATCCTGGGTGCGGTGGTAATCATTTTTTACACAATGATGGGCGGATTCTTCGCAGTGGCATGGACCGATGTGGTGCAGGGGATTCTCATGATCGGAACACTGGTGGTGCTTCCTCTGGTCGGACTCGCGGAGCTGAGAGAGATCAGCCAGGGAGCAAAGCCACTGTCCGAAATTGCAGTTGCCGGGGGGCATCCCCTCCTCTCTTTCAGGGGAGGTAAAACAGGCTGGGCGGCTGCAGCCATGATAATCAGCGGACTTAGCTGGGCCCTGGGGTACATGGGACAACCTCACCTGCTGGTCCGGTTCATGGCCATCGACAGTGCCGATCACATTAAAGTCTCACGCCGCATCGCCATTGCCTGGGTGATTCCTGCATTTGCCGGTGCTCTGGTCATTGGGATTGTGGGAGCGGGGCTATACCAACAGGGGATGTTCGATGACATTGAAAAGGTGATGCCCTACCTGGCCAATGCGTTGCTGCCCACCTGGCTGGCAGGTATTTTTGTAAGCGGCGCCATCGCTGCCATGATGTCGACAGCCGACAGCCAGCTGCTGGTGATCAGCTCCAGTATCATCGAGGATCTGTTTCACCGCACCTTTGGAAGGGATCTTGGGGAGGCCTCCATGCTCAGGAGCAGCCGGATCATCACCATCGTTGTGGGATTCATTGCTTTTGCTATTGCCCTCACCTCTGATAAACTGATTTTTTCCATGGTCTCCTATGCATGGGCCGGACTGGGATCATCCTTCGGACCACTGATCCTGCTGATACTGACATGGAAAAAGGTAACATGGCAGGGGGTTATCGCCGGTCTTGTCACCGGTTTTGCCTCCACCGTCATCTGGTCGGAACTGGAGGCTCTTGATGCGGTGATCAGCGTCCGCTTTGTTTCCTGGATTGCAGCCCTTTTGGCAGTCTGGATTACCAGTGTGCTCACCCGTAAAAACACCTGAACCATGATGCACGCATGAGGATTTTCTACGATATCGGTATTGGGCTTTACTACCTGGCTGCCCTAATCATCTCACCCTGGAACAGGAAAGCAAAACAGTGGATCGGGGGGAGAAGGGGATGGAGAAAACCGCTTGAAAAGGCTTTTCAGCCCGGGGACCGTGTGGTGTGGGTGCACTGCGCATCATTGGGAGAGTTTGAGCAGGGCCGGCCGGTGATTGAAACCATAAGGGAGAGATGCCCCGATCGGAAGATTCTGCTTTCATTCTTCTCTCCTTCGGGCTATGAGAAGCGAAAGGATTACCCATTGGCTGACCATGTGATGTACCTGCCCCTGGATACTCCCCGTAACGCCCGTAAACTGATCGATTCAGTTCCGCTGGAGATGGTACTGTTCATTAAATATGAGTTCTGGTTTCATTTCCTTACCCGACTCGGGAAAAAGGGTGTGCCGGTTTACCTTGTTTCGGGAATCTTTCGTCCGGACCAGATTTTTTTCAGGTGGTATGGAGGCTGGTACAGGCGGTTCCTGGATACTTTTACTCATATTTTCGTTCAGCAGGAACCTTCTTTGAGATTGCTGAAAGAACATAATATTGAAAGGGTTACAGTCGCCGGGGATACCCGTTTTGACAGGGTAATGCAGCTGGCTCAATCGGGTTATTCCCACCCGGCGCTGGAGGCCTTTGCCGCCAATTCCAGGGTCATAGTGGCCGGAAGCACCTGGGAACCCGATGAACAACTTTTGGAGGAGGCATACCATGAGCTTCCTTTGGATCTGAAGTGGATCATTGCTCCCCATGAGCTCTCTGCCGGTCATCTTGAAAAGCTTCAAAAACGGTTTCCCGAAAACCTGTTATTTACCGGGATGGGGAGTGAAATTCCTGCCCGGGTGAGGGTGATCATCGTGGATACCATCGGTCACCTCTCTCAACTCTACCGTTATGGAACCCTGGCATACATCGGGGGCGGTTTTGGTAAAGGGATCCACAATATCCTGGAGGCGGCCACATTTGGATTACCGGTTCTATTCGGTCCAAACTTCCGGAAATTCTCGGAAGCAGTGGAGCTTTCGGAACTTGGCGGTGCATTCATTGTTTCAGGAACTACCGAATTGTTATCAACCGTTCATCAACAACTAGGAAATCCAAACCTGTTGAAAACCACATCTGAAATAGCCTCTAACTACGTGTCTGAGAGGCTTGGAGCAACTTCTAAAATAGTGCAAAAGGTGTGCAAAAAATAGGAAGGTAAATGTTTTAGAATAGATTTTCGGGCCGGGATTTCTTTCTATTTTTGAATTGATGACACCCCACTGCCGCCTTCAGTACCATTTCTTAACGATTTTCTAATTTAAACTAACCTATGCGGGATTAATTTCGCACTCGAAACTGATGAATTATTATATAACCTAAAAATCTATGAAAAATTTGCAGAAGTTTTTACTCACGTTTGTCGTTGCCTGTCTGATCACATTATCCGGTTATTCGCAGGTAACCAATTCAGGTATGAATGGTACAGTCACATCAGGATCAGGTGAGGTGCTTCCTGGTGCCACGGTGGTAGCCGTTCATGAACCCTCGGGAACACAATACGGAACGGTAACCAATGACGAGGGCCGTTTCAATTTGCAAGGTATGCGTCCCGGTGGGCCATACTCAGTTAATATCTCATTTGTGGGCTACTCAACCGCTACTTTTACCGATGTTACATTGTATTTAGGTGAATCATTCAATCTGGCTGCTCAAATTAAGGAAAGTGCTGTTGAAGTTGCTGAAGTTACGGTTGTAGGTTCCAAACCTTCTAAATTCAGCACCACCAAAACCGGGGCAACAACCCATATTTCGAACGAACAGTTGAATTCCATGCCTTCTATCAACAGGAGTATTTCCGATATTGCCAGAATTTCGCCATATGCAAATGGTCTGGGCTTTGCAGGTGGAGATGGCCGTTCAACAAACTTCACGGTGGACGGTGCCAATTTTAACAACAACTTTGGCCTTGGTGAAAACCTTCCGGGCGGAGGAAACCCTATTTCTTTAGATGCGATTGAGGAAATACAGGTGGTCATTGCCCCATTTGATGTCCGCCAGACAAACTTTATCGGGGGTGGAATCAATGCCATTACAAAATCGGGAACCAATAAATTCAAAGGTTCAGCCTATACCTATTTTACCAACGAGAATATGCGGGGCAATAAAATTGGAGATGTTGATTTCGGAGATCGCGACAAAGAATCGAGGCAAACATATGGTGTGACCCTGGGTGGACCAATCATTAAGAACAAATTGTTCTTTTTCGTGAACGGAGAATACGAATTACGTCCTGGTCAGGTCGTAACCTGGAGACCCTCAGAAGACGGCGTTGCCAATACCGACCTGATGCTTTCGCGCACCAGCATTTCGGATATGCAACTTGTCAGACAGCATTTAATCGATAATTATGGATATGATCCAGGCTCTTACAGTGATTATCCTGCAGATGAAACCAACAGAAAACTTTTAGCCCGGATTGACTGGAATATCAATGATGCCAACAAACTGAGTGTCCGCTATAACTATACCAAGAACCAGGGATGGAATCCCACCAACGGAAATTCAACCGATGCCGGTTTCCGCAACAGGAATATGGACCGGATTTCCCAATACTCAATGGCTTTCTCCAACTCCCTTTATTCAATGGATAACATTGTGAATTCGGTTTCATTGGATTTAAACAGCCGGATTTCAGATAAGGTTTCAAACCAGTTCCTGACCACCTATTCAAAAATAAATGATATCCGTGGTTCCACTTCCGGCAAGTTCCCTTTTATTGACATCATGAATGGAGTTAATACCGATGGAAGTCAGATACTTGAACCATATATGTCTGCAGGTTATGAGCTGTTCACCTGGAACAACGGCGTAAATAACAACATATTCAATATTATAGACAACATCACCTATTATTCAAACAATCATAAAATTACAGCAGGGTTAAGTTTTGAACATCAGATGGCAAACAACTCGTACATGCGAAATGGTACGGGATATTATCGTTATGCCAGTGTGGACGATTTCTTAAATCAGGCTGCACCAAGGGATTTTGCACTGACCTATGGGTACGACGGAGAACAGAATCCGGCTGCGGAAGTTGCCTTCAACCAGTTTGGCGTTTATCTTCAGGATGAATGGAACGTGAATTCTGATTTCAAATTAACCTATGGTATACGTGCCGATTATCTAAAATATGTGGATAACGTTATCACAAACAATGCAATCTATGATTTGGATTTTGGTGGCAAAAAAATTGATACAGGTGAATGGCCTGATGCAAATGTCCAGTTTTCACCCAGGGTTGGTTTCACTTGGGATGTTATGGGTGACCAGACCCTGAAACTACGGGGAGGTACGGGTATTTTTGCAGGAAGGCTGCCGCTGGTTTTCTTCACTAATATGCCAACCAATTCGGGAATGGTGCAGGGCAGTTATGCAGCTGTTACCAGGTATGATGCCAACGGGGTTGTAACAAGTGCTGATCCTGTTTTGGCAACTTTGGCCGGACCAATGATTACCGATGTGGATGAAATGATCAGTACACTGGGCCTGCCCAATACAATTACGCCTGAAGACGGCGTTTTACCGCGTGATGTGAATGGTGTTGCCCCCGATTTTAAAATGCCTCAGGTGTGGAAAACTTCACTGGCTGTAGACTACGACCTTCCGGTTTCATTTCCGATGTTGTTTACACTGGAAGGTATTTACACGAATACAATCAATGGTGTGATGCTGCAAAACTACAACCTGGAACAACCCGATAATAGCTGGCAGCGTTTCAGCGGAAATGATGACAGGTATCTCTACCCGGCAAGCGCCGATATTACCTATACTTCGAGAAATGCCTATGTACTGGCCAATACAAAAGAAGGATGGGGGGCAATCGGAAATATTACAATTACCGCTGAGCCTGTTAAGAACCTGAATGTACTGGTTGCTTATACCCACACCGAGTCAAAAGAGGTTTCGGGAATGCCGGGCAGCAACGCAGCTTCTGCATACACCGGTCTTATTCAGATCGATGGTCCGCATCTGCCCTTGGCAATGCGTTCGCAATATGTGGTTCCGGACAAAGCGATTGCTTCTGTTTCTTACACGATACCCTATGCCAAAGATCATATGTCCAGCTCAATTAACCTGTTCTATTCCGGATATTCAGCCGGCGGATACAGCTTTACCTATTCAAATGATATGAATGGCGATGGTATTGCATCAGATCTGATCTACATTCCGGGTGCCAGGGGTGAGGTCCAGTTTGTAAGTGCTGCTGACGAAGATGCATTCTTTGCATTTATGGAACAGGACAGTTATCTGAAAAAACATCAGGGTGAATATGCCGAAGCATATGCTGCCAGGTCTCCCTGGGTGCATACCTTTGATTTACGTTTTGTACAGAGCTTCAGCATCAATACGGGAGACACCAAACATACTCTGCAATTATCCCTTGACTTTTTGAACTTCGGTAATTTGATCAACAGTGAATGGGGTGTGGAAAAGAATATGTTTAATTCAAACAACGGACAGATTCTGAACTATGAAGGCGTGGATGCAAACAATGTTCCAAGCTTTTCAATGTTTCAGGATGATGAGGGTAACTACCCGACAGAAACATATTCCACTTACTATAATTACACACAGTGCTGGCAACTGCAGATCGGAGCACGATACATCTTCTGATTCAGATCAGGGATACCGGTTCGGGGTAAACAGCTCACCCTGGCAGGGATTTATTTGAAAAGAGGGTACCACGACACGGTACCCTCTTTTTTGTTGCCCGTTTTTTTGGACCATTTTGATACAATAGTCAGGTCCCCTGTGAACACTGGGAAGACAGGGGACAGAAGATTTCCCGTTATACTATAAATCACACATAATCAGAGAAATAGAAGTTATGAAATGTCCTTTACAATATGTTTTTCCTCATGTGTCTGCCATTCATTGAGTTAGCTCAAACGTTGATTTCTTGTTAATAAAAACGACTCCGTTTCACCCTGCCTGCACCCGATTTCTTCCTATTTTCATTTCGCGAAATCTGTACCACGAAGACCCCGCTTTCTGCATATTTTAAGACCTGATTTAAAGTTTTACCTGTAGAAGAGTGGGAAGTTTTGCCTCATGTTAGTAGGGTGCAAATTGATAGAATACAGATTATCAAGAAGTTAATGGGTTGTTAACATTACCCAAGACCATGTTGATAACATAGATTGAACCAAGCAAACCCAATGACTAATTTGGTGTTTACTAAGAAACCGCACCCTGAAACGAAAAGATTTAAAACGACGAGAATGGCAGAAAAGGCACTACCGCAGAAGAACCTGGTGTTTGTAGGGAGCAAAGCAACTGATGCGAAAAAGAATCAGTCAGGAGAGGAAATTAAGCTTATACAAACCTACACCTTCGACGAAGCCTTTAAAGCCTCAATGGATTATTTTAAAGGGGATGAACTTGCCGCAAGGGTCTGGGTGAACAAGTATGCCCTGAAGGACTCAGCCGGAAAGATTTATGAGCGTACACCCGATGATATGCATCGTCGTCTGGCCTCCGAGATCAGCCGCATCGAAAAACGTTATTCCAATCCCATCTCCTTCGATGAACTTTTTGAACTGATGAAAGGGTTCAGATACATCGTTCCCCAGGGTTCACCCATGACAGGTATTGGAAATAATTTCCAGATTGCCAGCCTCTCAAACTGTTTTGTGATTGGCCACGAGGGTCGTGCTGACTCCTATGGCGGGATCATGAAGATCGACCAGGAGCAGGTACAGCTCATGAAAAGGCGTGGTGGTGTAGGACACGACCTCTCTCATATCAGGCCTTCGGGAAGCCCTGTACTGAACAGTGCATTATCCTCCACCGGGGTGGTACCCTTTATGGAACGTTATTCAAATTCCACCCGGGAGGTGGCCCAGGATGGCCGCCGGGGAGCTTTAATGCTGAGTATTTCTGTCAGGCACCCCGACGCAGAGCACTTCATTGATGCCAAAATGGAGAGTGGAAAGGTGACTGGGGCGAACGTATCGGTAAAGATCGATGACGAATTTATGAAGGCCGTGGTGGAGGGCAAAACCTACACCCAGCAATACCCTGTTGACTCTGACCATCCCACCCACATCAAAGAGATCGATGCAAGGGAGCTTTGGGGGAAGATCGTGCATAACGCATGGAAATCGGCAGAGCCTGGGATCCTTTTCTGGGATACGATTATCAAGGAATCTGTCCCCGACAGCTATGCCGACAGCGGATTCAGAACCGTTTCCACAAATCCGTGCGGGGAGATTCCCCTCTGTCCTTATGACAGCTGCCGGTTGCTGGCAGTGAACCTTTACAGTTACGTGGAAAAGCCATTTACACCGGATACCCGGTTTAACTGGGAGAAATTCCGTAAGCACATCGGAATGGCCCAGCGGATTATGGATGATATTATCGACCTTGAACTGGAGAAGGTGGATGCCATCCTGGATAAAATATACTCCGATCCCGAGGATGTGGAGATCAAGAGTGTGGAAATTAACCTGTGGAACAACATTAAACGCAAGGCGTTGGAGGGCAGGAGAACCGGAGTGGGAATTACTGCTGAAGGGGATATGCTGGCGGCCCTGGGGCTCAGATACGGCAGTGAGGATGCCATTGATTTCTCAGTGGAGGTTCACAAAACGGTTGCCCTGGAAGCTTACCGCTCTTCTGTAAAGATGGCCAAAGAACGCGGACCTTTTGAGGTCTTTGATTTTAACAAGGAGAAGGAGAATCCCTTTATTAAAAGGCTGGCTAAAGAGGATGCGGGGCTGATTGAGGAGATGAAACAGTATGGCCGCAGGAATATCTCACTGCTTACCATTGCTCCCACGGGTACCACCAGCCTGATGACCCAGACCACCTCCGGGATCGAGCCGGTCTTTCTGCCGGTTTACAAACGGCGCAGAAAGGTGAATCCCAACGATAAGGAGGCCAACATTTCTTTCGTGGATGAGGTTGGCGACAGCTGGGAAGAGTACAACGTCTTTCACCACAATTTTCTCACCTGGCTGAAGGTGAACGGGATGAACCCCGATGAGGTGAAAAAATTCAGCGATGAGGATGTGGCTGAACTGGTGAAGCGATCACCCTATCATAAGGCCACTTCCAATGATGTGGACTGGATGCAGAAGGTGAAGATGCAGGGAGCCATACAGAAATGGGTTGATCACTCCATCAGCGTAACGATCAACCTTCCCTCCACTGCAAAGGAGGAGCTGGTTGGAGAGCTTTATATTCATGCCTGGAAAAACGGCTGCAAGGGAGCCACTGTTTACCGGGACGGATCAAGGACAGGCGTTCTGGTTGCAGCCGATAAGAAGGAGAGTGCGGACAGTAATTTTCCCATCAGGCGGCCCACCGAACTGGAAGCTGAGATTCTCCGCTTCAAGAATAACGATGAAGACTGGATCGCCTTTATTGGCCTTCTGGACGGAAGACCATACGAGATCTTCACAGGGCGCAAGGAGGAGGATACTTTCCCAATTCCTTCCAAAGTGAAGCGGGGAAAAATTCTGAAGACCAGGAACGAGGATGGTACCAAAAGGTACGATTTCCAGTACGTGGATAAATATGGTTATAAAGTAACCATGGGTGGCCTCTCCCACCAGTTTAACAGCGAATTCTGGAACTATGCCAAATTGATTTCAGGTGTGCTCCGGCACGGAATGCCGGTGGTGGATGCCATCAACCTGATCAGTTCCCTGAGACTGGATAATGAATCGATCAATACCTGGAGTGCCGGGGTTGTTCGTTCCCTTAAGAAATATATCCCCAACGGAACCAAAGCCAAGGAGGGTCAGAAGTGTGAAGAGTGCAGTTCCAATAGCCTTATCTATACAGAGGGGTGCCTGATCTGTAAAGATTGCGGCCATTCCAAATGCGGATAACCTGGAATAAAAAAGTAAGAGGCCGTACCTTTCGGCACAGCCTCCTTTTCGTGCTACCTCAAAGAAGGCAATCTTTATAATGCCTCTTCGGTTCTAACTCTGCGATTCACCCTTTTTGGTGATCAGGAAGGCAACCGCCAGTCCGATTCCGCCGAACAAAAGGGAACAGCCAAAATAGGCAGGCTCCTCCGGAATATCGGTATAGGTTTCAAGAAGACTTCCCAGGAACAATCCCAGTCCCACGCCAACCAGCAGCAGGGCCCATTTGATGATCCCGTAAACACTTGGTCTGGACTTGGCGAGGAAATCCTTCGGATCGACACCTTTTTCGATCATGGACATTCTTTCGCGGTTCCGGGCCGTTACAATCACAAAGATGATTCCAAAGATGGCTGCAAAGCTAGCAATGGGTACTAATATTTCCGTTAACATGATTTTGGGTTTTGGTTTAACATCAACGATTTGCCCTTTTGACGCAGCCGCTTTCATTCATGTTACAACTGGAATAAACTTTTTTCGGGATTATTACGTTTTTATTGTGTAACATCATGCCGGCAGTTGCGTCTTATGGTTGCATGGATGATCGGGAAGAAATATACATCATCAACCGGGTAAAGTCAGGGGACAGGGAAGCCTTCTCACTGGTGGTTGACAGATTCAGCGATATGGTCTATACCATTTGCCTGAGAATGCTTGCGGTGGAGGCCGATGCAGAGGACGCAGCCCAGGAGGTTTTTGTGAAGGTTTACCGTTCTATGGCGGGCTTCAGGGAAAAGTCAAAGTTCTCCACCTGGATTTACAGAATTACATACAACCATTGCATCAGTGTAATTCGGAAAAAGGTAAAGGTCATCGACCTTGTGGATGAAGTTCCCGGTGGGAATTCCAGTGATGAGGATGTGAGCGGACTGGACCTGATCGGTGCGGAGGAGCGTAAACACTATCTCCGGATGGCCATAGAGGCCCTTCCCGAAACCGATGCCGTTGTGGTAACTCTCTTCTACTTCGATGAGTTATCTCTGGAGGAGATTGCTGAGGTGACCGGGTTGACAAGTAATAATATCAGGATTAAACTCCACCGGTCGAGAAAAAAAATGTACCAGGTGCTGAGCCAGCACCTTAAAACAGAACTTAATTCAATTGTATAATATGGAACGTGATCCCAATATTTCCAGACTGATCCGGGAGGGCGGGATTGAAAAGGCCCCCCAGGGTTTTACCGGCCGAGTGATGGATCTGATCGCGTCGGCACCGGAAAAGAAAACCTACCAGCCCCTCATCGGTAAGGGCGGGCAGATTTTTATTCTTCTTCTGGCCATAACCGTTGTGGTTATTGCCACTGTCTTTGCAGAACCGGGGGGTAAATTCATTCAACCCGGGGGAGTTATTGAAAACCTGCAGATGAAGGTTCCTGAGATACACCTGAATTTGCAGTTTATCTCGGAAATCAACTTCTCAGGAGCCATTGCTGCGGCCCTGTTGGCACTTTTTATCCTGGTATGGTCCGATGCCGGACTTCGAAAAAGGAAACTCGTCTGATCAGATTACATTTAACTCTTTTCCCACTTTCACAAATGCCCTGACGGCTTTCTCCAGGTGTTCCTGCCGGTGGGCTGCTGAAAGCTGCACCCGGATCCTGGCCTGATCCCTGGGTACTACCGGGAAATAGAATCCGGTTACGTAGATGCCCTCCTCAAGCAGCCTTGCTGCAAATTCCTGGGAAAGTTTTGCATCATAAAGCATCACTGCACAGATGGCGCTCTGGGTGGGTTTGAGGTCAAAGCCGGCAGCCTGCATCTGCTTTACGAAAAAATCTGTATTGTTGTGCAGCCTCACCTGCAACTCACTGGTCTGGTTCATCATCTCAAACATACGGATTCCGGCACCCACCACGGCCGGAGGCAGGGAGTTGGAAAAGAGATAGGGTCGTGAGCGCTGGCGAAGCATTTCGATGATCTCCCTGCGGCCGGTTGTGAAGCCGCCGATGGCCCCGCCAAAGGCTTTCCCCAGTGTTCCGGTGATGATATCCACCTTCCCCCGGATGTTGAAGAGCTCAGTAACTCCCCGGCCTGTCTGACCTACCACTCCGGCCGAATGGCACTCGTCCACCATCACCAGGGCGTCGTACTTCTCTGCCAGTGCACAGATTTTGTCAACAGGTGCCACATTCCCGTCCATGGAGAAGACTCCATCGGTGGCGATGATCCGGAAACGCTGTTCCTGTGCGGCGATCAACTGCTGTTCCAGGTCATCCATGTCGGCATTATTATAGCGGTAGCGTTGAGCCTTGCAAAGCCTTACCCCATCGATGATGGAAGCGTGGTTCAGGGAGTCGGAAATAATCGCATCCTCGGCTGCCAGCAGGGGTTCAAAAAGTCCGCCATTGGCATCAAAGCACGCTGCATAAAGGATCGTATCCTCGGTTCCGAAAAACCGGGCGATCTTTCTCTCCAGTGTTTTGTGCAAATCCTGGGATCCGCAGATAAAGCGGACGGAGGACATTCCGAATCCATGTGTATCCAGAGCCTCCTTTGCCGCCTCAATCAGTTGGGGATGGTCCGAGAGGCCCAGGTAGTTGTTGGCACAAAAATTAAGCACCCTTTTCCCGTTTTCCAATTGAATTTCGGCCGACTGGGATGAAGTGATGATCCGTTCCGATTTGAAAAGGCCGGCTTCCGAAATGGCATTCAGCTCCTGCTTCAGGTGCTCTCTTATTTTGCCGTACATGGTTTTAAAAAGTATTTGATTGAATGCGAAATTAGGAGTTTCTGCGGCGCTAAAAAATGATAAAGAACATACTATCTTTGTTGAATGGATCGAGGCATGAGTCAGAACATCAGGGTAAGATTTGCACCCAGTCCCACGGGACCTTTACATATTGGAGGACTGAGGACTGCGCTTTTTAATTATCTCTTTGCAAAGAAACAGAACGGGACATTCATTCTGCGGATCGAGGATACCGACCGGACAAGGTTTGTTCCGGGGGCTGAAGAGTATATTATTGAATCGCTGAAGTGGTGTGGCCTGAACCCCGATGAAGGTCCCGGTTTCGGCGGAAGTTTCGGACCCTACCGGCAGTCTGAAAGAAAAGCTCAGTATGAGCAGTATGCCCTCACCCTTCTCGAGAGTGGTCACGCCTACTATGCCTTTGACACTGCTGAGGAGCTTGACCGGTTGCGGGGCGAGTACGAAACCAGGGGTGAAACGTTTGTCTACGATGCAAGGGTGAGGGAAATTTTGAGGAATTCACTGACCCTGGAGAAACCGAAGGTTAAAGAGCTCGTTGAAAGCGGAACCCCATACGTGATCCGGTTCAGGTTTGAACCGGATCAGGAGATTGTAATGGACGATTTGATCAGGGGAGAGGTGGTTGTAAACACCTCCACACTGGATGATAAAGTCTTATTTAAATCGGACGGAATGCCAACCTACCATCTGGCCAATGTGGTGGACGATAACCTGATGGACATCACACATGTAATCAGGGGAGAAGAGTGGCTTCCATCACTTCCGCTTCATGTGGCTCTTTACAGGGCATTTGGCTGGGAGCACCTGATGCCGCGTTTTGCCCACCTTCCCCTGATCCTGAAACCAAACGGAAAAGGAAAGCTGAGCAAACGTGATGGTGAGCAGGGTGGTTTCCCGGTTTTCCCGCTGCAGTGGACCGATCCCCAAACCGGGGCTGTATCGCCCGGTTACAGGGAGGAGGGATACCTCCCGGAAGCCTGCATAAATTTACTGGCACTGCTGGGATGGAATCCGGGTACAGAGCATGAGATATTCTCCCTTGAAGGGCTTGTCGGTGCATTCCAGTTGGAGAAGGTTGGAAAATCGGGTTCCAGGTTTGACCCGGAGAAAGCAAAGTGGTTCAACCATCAGCACATAGGTCTTTTGCCCGACGAGGACCTTTTCCCGGCTTTTTCCAAAGCCCTGGGTGACCATGGTATTACCTGTACGGATGAGCAACTGCAATTCCTTGTTCCCCTGATAAAACCGAGGATCACCTTTACGCATGAAATATGGGAGCAGTCGTGGTTCTTTTTCAATGCCCCTCAATCCTACGATGCCGCAGTGGTACAAAAGCGGTGGAAGGCTGATATTCCTGAAAAGATGATCCGGCTCTCTGAAGGGTTAGGAGCCTGTGAACCATTTGATGCAGCATCTGTTGAAGCAATGGTAAAAGAATTGATTATAGCGAAGGAGTGGGGAATGGGGGCCATTATGAATGCCTGGAGACTGGTACTGGTGGGTGCAGCCACAGGTCCGGGCCTTTTTGAGCTGGCTGCATTTCTTGGTAAGGAGGAGGTGATCTCCAGGATGAACCGGGGGATTGAAAAGATTACGGTCTAAACAGGGATATCATGGCAGATGAGAAGAAAATTTTTGTGAACATTCACGGACACCGAAAAGCAAACAACATACAGGAGTGGGTACTGCGCAGTCTCATGGCCAGCCAGTATCCCCCCGATGACATTGAATACGGTTACTATTCAGTGGGTTTCCATCCTTACAATGTGGGGAAGTTTGATGAGCAGGACACCCTTAATAAAGTTCGTCTCTCGACCGAAAATCCACACGTGATCGCCATCGGGGAAATCGGTCTTGATAAATCCATTGAGACTCCCCTGGAGGTTCAGAAAAGGATTTTTGAAAAGCAGGTTGGTATTGCCGAGTTTGCCGATCTCCCGGTCATTCTTCACGTGGTCAGGGCCTTTAACGAAATGATTGAATTCATGAAGGTTCACAACCCATCGGTCCCCATGATTATTCACGGGTATAACGGGAATAAGGAAATGGCAACAGACCTGGTCAGGGCAGGTTTCCTGATCTCTTTCGGAGAAGCCATTGCCGGGGATCACTCAAAGGTCAGGGAAGCCTTCCAGGCTGTACCCATTGAGAAGATCTTTCTTGAAACCGATGAGAGTGAAATGGATATCAGGGAGGTTTATTCTGCAGCAGCCGAATTGAAAAAGGTTTCACTGGATCAACTTCGCTTGCAGATTGTTGAAAATGTAAAAACACACCTGCAAAAGTTTGCCGGGCTTTTCTGAGTGAAGCAGGATATGAATCCCCCCGGTCCACATCCCCTCTGGCAGGAGCGTACCATTCAGCTGCTTGGGACGAAGAGTTTTGAAAGGCTTGAAAGATCCAATGTGCTTGTGGTAGGCCTGGGAGGAGTGGGCTCCATGGCTGCTGAGATGATTTGCCGCAGCGGGGTGGGACGAATGACCATTATCGATGCGGATACCATTCATCCCTCCAACGTGAACCGGCAGCTTCCTGCAACCCATGAAACCCTTGAACGGGTTAAGGCTGAGGTGATGGGAGAGCGCCTGAAACAGATCAATCCCGGACTTGAACTTACCGTGATCAATGAATTCATCAGGGAAGAGCGCATTCCCCGGATCCTGGAGGAGCCTTTCGACTATGTGGTGGATGCCATCGACACACTCTCTCCAAAGATTTACCTGATCTACAATACGGTTAAAAAGGGACTGAAACTTGCCAGTTCCATGGGTTCCGGAGGTAAAGTGGATCCGTCCCAGATCCGGGTGGCCGATTTTGGGGAAACCTATAATTGCAGGCTGGCCTATATACTGCGCAAAAAACTAAGAAAACTTGATGTTCACGGTGGTTTCAGGGTGGTCTTCTCCACCGAACAGGTACCCGCTGAAATGGTCATCCCGGTGGAAGGAGAGCCCAATAAAAAATCGACGGTGGGAACCATCTCCTATATACCGGCGATTTTCGGCTGCACCCTGGCCTCCATTGTCATCCGGGAACTGGCTGCAATTCCGGATCATAGCTTGTAATTTCAAATTCTTGGCAAGAAAACCGCAACTATTGACGTTTATATCCCGTACAATAATTGTTTGTTGCTTTTAAACTAATTCGAAATAAGATGAAAAAACTGATGATCATCCTGGCAGCTGCCTTCCTAATGGTGCAGTTTGCCAATGCGCAAATGTTTCAATGGGGGATTAAGGCCGGACTTGGAATAAATTCACTTAAGATTGACGAACTGACGGATGTCCAGCAGGGTTCAGATGTTTATGACCTTTTAACCGGCGATAATGTGATGGGTTATCATATCGGGGTTCAGACCCGTATCAATATTGCCATGTTTTTTATTCAGCCCGAACTCTATTTCAACGATGGGGGCGGTACACTCGAAAGTGTGAAGAATGGCGGGGTTCCCGAAATCATGAATGTGGATTTTAAGCGGATCGACCTGCCTCTCCTGGTAGGTGTTAAACTGGGTCCCGCGAGGATCAACCTCGGACCCGTCGGATCCTATGTGGTGAAGGAGTCGATCTCAGGCGATGTTTCCAACCTTGATCCCGACTATACCATTTTTACCCAGTCGATGACCTGGGGTTTCCAGGCCGGACTTGGTGTGGATTTGTCGAAGATCTCCCTGGATGTAAGGTATGAAGGTTCACTAAGCTCTCTCGGAGAATCCTTTACTGTCGGGGGACAGGAATTTCAACTGGATGCCCGACCCAGCCAGTGGGTCTTTTCACTTGGATTTTGGTTCAGATAGGAGGTCTCTTTTTTGTAATTTTTTCTAATGCCCGGTCTCCCTGGTTTTGTTTTCGCGGAGCATTTTAAAGCGCCTGAATCCCAGTGAATATAGTTGATCCAGGTCAAAATCGACCATTCCTTTTAATTTCCGGGGATGCAGCCTGTATGAACACCAGTCGATGGGAAACCCCAGCCGGAAAAGGAAAGTGATGTTCCTGTGCAGGAGATTTTGTGAAGCCAGTCTCTTATTGGTTTTCGATATATACTCATAACAGATCCGGTCCGGACAGGTTAATGCGCAACCGGCATTGCCAAAAAGGGTAATCCTCTCCTTATGCTTAATGGATGACAGGAATCCTTTGTTGTAGTTGAGGTTCATGGGCAGGATCACCGTATCATATAACTCCAGGGCTTTTTCTATGCGGTCATATGAATCGATCTCCTTCAGAATGCTCGCCTCGATCTGGTATAGGGGAAAATCCTTTCGGATCCAACCGGCAAGCTGGTCGTTGGTGCAGATCACCGAGTTTCCCTTCCGGTGATATTTTTCAAAAAAGGGGGTGTATGTATTGTACTCCTCCCGGGTGACAAAATGATTTGTACAGGGAATCCTCAGACCTATATGGTTCTCTTCCAGTGATCTCCAATCGGCATCCGACAACTGCCTTTTCAGAAAAGGCCTTCCGCTGTACAGGGTGGATGGCTCCAGGAACCCGAAAACACTGTCAACCTGATCCAGAGGAATGGTTGAAAAGTGGATTTTCAGAAAATCCAGAACAGGCATCTTTTCATTTTTGCCCCTGGCCGAGATGGTGAATGTAACATCTTTCTGAATCATCGCCCGGCTTTTAAAGGATCCATTTTTTGTCGTGAGTGGTGTAATCCAGGACCCTGATCTGCAGGGCCTTTCCAAGTTTGAGCGCTTCATTTTTCATCTTCTCCATCGGTCCCCTGCAGATGGCAATGAAACGGATATCGCCTTCAACAACCAGGTTGACTTTGTATGCCCTGGCTGCTTTGCCCGGCTCGGGTGTAATCATGGGACTGGCCATGTTCCTCATGTTATTCAGGTTGATCCTTACCAGGGTGACATAGCTCGGTTTTGGAAGGGATTCCCACCGGCCGATCCTGAACCGGATAAAGCGATCGTATTTGATAAATCGCTGCCTTACCGGATCGATTGTGATACCCTCGAATGAGAATGAAACAAATATCGCCAGGGCCGAGGAGATGATGGCCCCGATGTACTCGGCGTACACCAGGAATATGATGGCCATCAGGCCAAGCAAAAGAGAAATTACTCTGAAGTTGTAGCGCTCATAATTGTACATGATGCGGCCCGGGGTTTTGAACAAGTTAAGAAACTTTGGTTTATATTTAAGCAGCTATTCCCCTTATACCATGATTGGAGAGAAATATCGAATGATTAAGTCGTTGATCCTGATCTGTTTTGTCATTCCCCTTGCAGGACAGGATCAAAGCCTGACCCTGGAGGATATCTTCAGGAACAACCGCTATCCCACAAACGAATATCAATCGGTCCGGTGGATGGAAGATAACCAGCACTACACCACCCTTGAGGCAGATCCTGCTGCCGGCTCCAACGAGATTGTCCGGTATAATGTGAAGAGCGGCGACCGGGTGGTCCTGGCCGGGGCCGACGACCTGACTCCAAAGGGCTCGGATCGACCCCTGCAACTGCGGGACTACAGCTGGTCGGAGGATCAGCAAATGATTCTTCTCTTCACCAATACACAGCGGGTATGGCGCTACCACACCCGGGGCGATTACTGGGTGCTGAACCGGGAGAGCGGACAATTGAATCAGCTGGGCAAATCGCTGAAATCCTCCTCCCTGATGTTTGCGAAATTCTCCCCCGACGGGACCAAAGCGGCCTACGTGAGCGGGAATAACATCTACGTGGAGGATCTCGGGGAGGGAACCATCTGCCAGGTTACAGATGACGGCAGTGAGCGGTATGTAAACGGTACCTTCGACTGGGTCTATGAGGAGGAGTTTGACTGCCGCGACGGGTTTCGGTGGAGCAACGACAGCAAGAATATTGTTTACTGGCACTCCGATACGGAAGGAACCGGCACCTTCTATATGATCAATAACCTGGACTCCGTCTACTCAAAGCCCCTTCCCTTTCCCTACCCCAAGGTGGGGACCACCAATTCGGCGGTGAAGATCGGTGTGGTCCCCGCGACAGGTGGATCCACCAGGTGGTTCGGGATCCCCGGAGATCCCAGGGACAACTACCTGGTCAGACTGGAGATGATTCCCCAATCGGAGGAGGTGATGATCCAGCAGCTCAACAGGCTGCAGAATACCAACAGGGTATGGGTGGGTAACCTGGCGACCATGGAGCTGAAGAACATTCTCACGGAGACCGATGATGCATTCCTGGATCTGCACGATACACCCGTCTGGCTCGATGACAACCGTAACTTTACCTGGGTGAGTGAACGCGACGGCTGGAGGCATCTCTATAAAGTGAAGCGCGATGGCAGTGAAATCCTTCCGGTTACGCAGGGCGCGTTTGACGTGGTTGAACTGGTCTGTATTGATCCCGGTTCAGGCTACGTCTACTTCATTGCCTCCCCGTATAACTTTACTCAACGATACCTCTACCGGAGCCGGCTGGATGGTAAGGGTGAACCGGAACGGATATCACCCGGGGATCAGCAAGGGCAGCACAGTTACATCATGTCGGGCAATGCCCGCTGGGCGCTCCATACTTTTGAAAGTGCGGCCAATCCCCCCGTGATCTCGCTTGTGGAGGTAAAGAGCCATAAGGTGGTGAGGGTCATGGAAGAGAATCCCGGGATCAAAACGGGCCTGGAGAGCCTGGGTCTGAATCCCAAGGAGTTTATCAAAGCTGATATCGGAGATGTGGTTCTCGACGGATGGATGATCAAACCCCCCGGTTTTAACGCGGATCGGAAGTACCCGGTCATCTTCTTCGTTTACGGGGAGCCAGCCAGTTCAACGGTGCAGGATCAGTGGCAGGGAGGCGATCTGTGGCACCACTACCTGGCCCGGCAGGGATACGTGGTGATCAGCGTTGACAACAGGGGCACCGCTGTTCCCCGGGGACGGGAGTGGCGAAAGTCAATCTACCGTCAGATCGGGATCCTGGCCTCCTATGACCAGGCTGCAGCAGCCCGAAAGATACTTGATACTTACCATTTTCTGGATCGTGAACGGGTGGGGATCTGGGGGTGGAGCGGCGGAGGTTCCATGACACTGAACTGCATGTTCCGTTTTCCTGAGATTTACAGGACCGGGATTGCCATCGCTTTCGTATCGCATCAGAAGCTTTATGATACGGCTTACCAGGAGCGTTATATGGGCCTCCCTTCCGGTAACCCTGAGGGGTTCCGTGACGGATCGCCCATCACACATGCAGCCGGACTGGAGGGCAGGTTGCTGCTGATCCACGGAACAGCCGATGACAATGTCCACTACCAGAGTTGTGAAATGCTCGTGGATGAGCTGATTAAACTCGACAAGCAGTTCGATATGATGGTATACCCCATGCGTACCCATGCCATCAGTGAGCGGGAAAATACAACGCTGCATCTATACAGGACCATGGACCGTTACTGGAATGAAAATCTTAAATAATATCCCCAGTATCTTCAATGATGTGGTTGGTCCGGTCATGAGGGGTCCCTCCAGCTCCCACAGCGCAGCAGCACTTCGGATAGGAAGGATTTGCAGGGACCTGATGGATGGGAACCCCGGTAAAGTGGAGGTTCGCTTTGATATCGCTGATGCCCTGGCGACCACCCATGAGAGCCAGGGTTCTGATTTGGGGATAAAAGGGGGATTGCTGGGTTACGAAGCTGATGATTTACGCCTGACTGATCCCGATGAGTTCCTGAAAAAAGCTGAGATCGATGTACGTTTTGTAGTAACGGAAACGGGCATTAAACTGCCCAATCACTACCTGATTTACCTGGAGAACTCTCATCAACGGGCCGAGGTGACAGCGCAATCTACAGGGGGAGGGATGATCGAGGTTATCCGGATCAATGGAACATCGGTTTCTATCCGGGGCGACCAGGTCGTGGATTTATGGGTTTCCCCTGCCGGGATTCCCCTGTCCGGTAATGAGAAAGCCGGTTTTGCAATGAATAGAAGGATTTACCCGGTTTTGCCCGTTGGCCCCCCGGGAGCAAAGGGTGTTCCCTTCAGCAGTTGCGCTATGATGACTGCATATAACCGGAGCAGGCACCTTTCACCCTGGGAGCTTGCTGTGAACTATGAAAGCATCAGGTCGGGGATGGACGGAGAGGAGGTGATCAGGATGATGCGGGATCTTTACAGGATCATGAAAAGTGCCATTGAAACCGGATTAAAGGGAACCCGGTTCAGGGATCGTCTCCTGGGGGCTCAATCGCCGGGATACCGGCAAAATATGAATGCAGGGAAGCTGGTGGGGGGTGAAGCTCTTCACAACATCACGCTTTATGTTTCGGCACTTATGGAGGTTAAAAGCTCCATGGGAACCATTGTGGCAGCTCCGACTGCCGGTTCGTGCGGAACTTTTCCCGGTGCGGTCATCGGGGTGGCCGATTCAATGGACCTGGATGAGGAGTATAAGGTGAAGGCGCTGCTGGCCGGTAGCCTTGTGGGGCTCTTCATAGCTACAGGGTCCACATTCTCTGCAGAGATTGGGGGCTGCCAGGCCGAATGCGGTTCGGGTGCAGGGATGGCTGCTGCCGGTATTACATGGCTCCTTGGGGGAGGTGTGGAGCAATGTATGGGTGCTGCTTCTCTTGCCCTTCAAAATTCACTGGGGATGATCTGCGATCCCATTGCCGCCCGGGTGGAAGCACCCTGCCTGGGGAAAAATATCAGTTCCGCTGCCAACGCCCTGGTTTGCGCCAACATGGCCATGTCGGGATACGATCACTTAATCCCGCTGGATGAGGTGATAGAGACCATGGACAGGGTGGGAAAGAGTCTTCCCCGGGAACTGTGCTGCACCGCCAGGGGAGGGCTATCCATCACCCCCTCTGCCAAAAGACTGGAAAGGAAAATTAACCCATGATAAAAAAGGGATTAAGGGCAGTTGAGTTTGTGATCCTCTTTTTCGGGATTCCCCTCTACATCTTTCTGGATAAGGGACTTATCCATCCCAGCATCCTGGTTCTGCCTGTTTTGATTTTCATTTTCATCCTCCTCAGGCGAACCACCGATTTCCAGTGGCGGGAACTGGTCAGGTGGGGCATCCCTGATTCAACTCTGGCAAAGAATGGATTCATTGTGCTGGCCACATTCCTGCTGTTGCTGGGATACATGCTTCTCTTCGACCGGGGTCACCTTTTCGACCTGCCCCGGTCACACCCCTGGATCTTCCTGGCCCTTTCACTCTTCTACCCGGTCTTTTCCGCCTTTGGCCAGGAGGTAATCTACCGTACGTTCCTGTTCAGGCGTTACGGATCCCTTTTCGGATCCCCGTGGCTGACCACACTCTTCTCCGGAATCACCTTCTCATTTTTACATATCGTTTACTACGATCCTGTCTCCATGATCATTACCTTTGTGGGGGGCCTCTATTTCGCAAAGGTATACCAGCAAACCCGCAGTGTGTTATTCACGGCGGTGCTGCACGGGGTGATGGGAATCATTGTTTTTGGAGTGGGACTGGGAAGGTTTTTTTGGTTGGATATGCCGCAATAGGTTAGTCAAATGTAAAAAGTAAGGATATGAGATGGATTGCAGGAATTTGTTTGAGTTTGATGGTTTCAGGGCTGGTGGCCCAGGAGCCCATTGAGTTGATCACTTATAACATCAGGCTGAACACTCCGGCAGACGGTGAACATGCCTGGCCCAACAGGAGGGCCGATGTGGTCAACCTTTTAAAGTTTCACCGGGCGGAGATTTTTTGTGTTCAGGAAGCGCTGCCTGAACAGATTGACGACCTGGCTGCAGCATTCCCGGAGTATTCCTATGAAGGGGTAGGACGAGATGACGGGAAGCGGGAGGGCGAGTTTTCGGCTATCTTCTACAATCATGACCGGTTCAAAAAAAGAGACGGGGGGACCTTCTGGCTTTCAGAAACTCCCGGGGAATGCAGCTTTGGCTGGGATGCGGCCTGTCGCAGGGTCTGTTCCTGGGTGGAATTGGTGGATCAGAAGAGCGGGAACTCATTCCATGTTTTTAATACCCATTTCGATCATGTGGGTATGGAGGCGAGAAAGAATTCCGCCGCGTTGATTCTGAAAAGGATATCCGGGATCACCGGAGCCGGATCATCGGCAGGGAAAGGAGCAGTTGTGCTTTGCGGTGATTTCAATCTTTCGCCCGATTCGGAGCCCATCAGAATGATCAGCGCAACGCTTTTGGATGCCTTCCAGGTTTCAGAGCTTCCCCCCCACGGTTCGGTGGCCACTTTTCATGGGTTTACATACGATGACCCACCTGAGAAGAGGATCGACTACGTATTTGTCAATGATCAGTTCCGGGTAACCAGGTACGGGGCACTTACCGATTCACGGAACCGCTCCTTTTTCTCTGACCATTTACCGGTGCTTGTGACCCTTTTGTCAAACAAATGAATTCATCCGTGGAAATTGTTTAACCCCGGGCGGTCTGAAGCGTAAACAGGATTGGTTTTAATGATATCCAGTCCGAAGCATGAATCGCCTTTTTATCACCCTTCCCGCCCTTATCATTTTTTTAATCTGCTCCTGTGAAGGAATTCCTGAAGAACCGGAAAAGGTTTGTCTGCCCACCAACATGACAGCCACCGTGATCATGGGTTCCAATACCATGAAGCTCATTGCCGATTTTAACTATCTGCCCGACAGCGATTTGTTGGACCATATCACATGGAGCGATCATCAGACCCACTTCTTCGAATATGGTCCCTCCAACCAGTTAATGGTGGTTCGCAAGCTGAAAGTGAAGGAGAAGGTTCAGGAAGAGCTGTGGTTCAACTATGAGGGTGAGAGGGTTTCGGAAGTGATCCTTGTGAAAAAGAACCTTGACTACACCTACCTGGAGCCGTTGGACTCGATCTTCACAGGTCGCATTGTATATGAATATGAGGGAAAGAACGTGATCGGGGAGACCGAGTACGGAGTGCTGAAGGGGAGCAATAAGGAGTACCCGGTCCGGGAGGCCGGATATGAGTATGACGGGGCAGGGAACATTTTAAGCAGCACCACCTCATACCCCGATGGAAGCCAGCCGGATGAGACCGTGAACATGACCTACGATTCAGGGAAACACCCCTTTTCGGGATTGAACTACTATTTTACAGGGGAATCGTTTGTGAACAACCAGCTGACCAGGGTGGAGGGGACGATGGATTATTCATACAATGCAACGTTAAACACCCTGGATTATCCGGAGGCTATTTATGAAAAACTTGGATCCTCCAACTCACGGATCTTCCGTTACACCTATATGATCAGGTAATTACTCCTTTGCTTCGTAGTGTTTCATGCAATCGGGACAGAGACATTCGGTGTAGCGTTCCATGATCTCCAACATCTTTACCCTGTGAATCTGAAGCTTTTCACACCAGCAGTCCTTGTCTCCCTCACAGGGAAACTGTGCTCCGCATTTCGGACAGGTCTTCTTACTCATTTTTCCTGCTCATGGTTACGCCTACCGACCGGATGGGACCACCCATGGGGGGGTGCATTTTTCGCATCCGGATGGTGGCCTTTTGGATCCCTTTCATTTCGGCAAAAAGTGCATCCAGGATTCGTTTTGCAATGTTTTCAAGGAGGTTGGACTTCTTCCTGCGCATCTCTTTTTTGATCAATTGATAGGCATGCTGGTAATTGACGGCATCTTCCAGCCGGTCGGATTCAGCCGCCGGTTCCAGGTCGGTCTCTATCTCCAGGTCAACCAGGAAACGGTTTCCCACGATCTGCTCCTCCTTGTAATGGCCATGGAACGCATAAAATTCCATCTCCTCTATGATGATTTTACCCATCTCACAAAGATAGCGTATTCTCATTCAATGAACTCTACTCCCATATCCCGGAATTCACCCATCATTCTCTCCTTCACAGCTTCCTCACCGGCAATGATTCCATCGGGAATGACAGCTACTTCATATCCCCTGTTCAGGGCGGCCTGTATCGTACTGTTTACACAATGCGCAGCATCCAGGCCAACCACCACCAGCTTTTCCACCTGGTTCTCTTCAAGGATCTGATCCAGGTTGGTGTGACTGAAAGAATCGCTCCTGCGCTTGGTAACAATCAGATCGGAGTTTACATCCAGCCTTTTATCCAGCGTGGCGCCCACAGAACCCCTGGCCATGCTGTTGTTCAGAATGTTTATCAAAGGATTAGCGATTTCACTCTGGATATAGACCACAGTCCAGTTTTTATCCCTGGCTTCCTTTACCATCTGATTAAGGTTCCGGATCAGCCCGTCGGACTGTTTTTGATAGCTTTCAGTGGTGGAAGTCACCCCGGTGGTTCCCTCCTGGACATCAATGACCAGAAGGGCCGTTTGACCCGAACCGGAAGTATTAATGGGAGTTCCCTCCGTTACTTTTGTGGAGATGATATTGATGACTACGTAATTGATAACCAGGATAAGGATAAAGGCACCCAGGGCCATGAGCAAACGGAACAGTATCTTTTTCATGGTTTTAAGGTTTGTTTTCGAAATTTATGATAATTATTTAAATCTTGCATAATTAACTAATTTTGTGGCGCCGTAACTGCATAGAAATGACCGACAGAAAAGAAGAACCCAGCGAAAGGAAGAGCCTGAATTTTATTGAAGCCATCGTGGAAGAGGATCTGCGTTCAGGAAGGGATGGCGGCAGGGTCCACACACGTTTCCCGCCGGAGCCTAATGGTTACCTTCACATCGGTCACGGGAAAGCGATCTGTCTCGATTTTGGAATTGCACAGAAGTACGGGGGCAAGTGCAACCTCCGGTTTGATGATACCAATCCAACCAGGGAAGATGTGGAGTATGTGGATTCCATCAAGGAGGACATCCACTGGCTCGGGTTTGACTGGGAAGAGCGGGAATATTACGCCTCAGACTATTTTGGCAAACTCTACGAATTTGCCATGGAACTTATTAAAAAAGGTCTGGCCTATGTGGATGACCAGTCTTCAGAGGAGATCGCCAGCCAGAAAGGAACCACCACCCAGCCTGGAAGACACAGTCCGTTCCGAAACCGTTCCGTTGTGGAAAACCTGGATCTTTTTCAGAGGATGAATGCGGGGGAGTTTCCTGAAGGCACCAGGGTTCTGAGGGCTAAAATTGACATGGCCTCTCCAAATATGCACATGCGAGACCCCGTGATTTACCGGATCATTTTTTATCCCCACCACCGGACGGGCGAAACATGGAAAGTTTACCCCATGTACGATTTTGCCCATGGCCAGTCCGACTATTTCGAAGGTGTCACACACTCCTTGTGTACCCTGGAATTTGAAGTGCACCGCCCGCTCTATAACTGGCTGGTGGAACACCTGATGACCGATGATTACAGACCCAGGCAAACCGAATTCAACCGTTTGAACCTGACCTACACAGTGCTCAGCAAAAGGGTCCTTCTCAAGCTGGTGAAAGAGGGACTGGTGAACGGATGGGACGACCCCCGGATGCCCACGCTGTGCGGACTCAGAAGAAGGGGCTTTACACCCGAATCGATCCGTAACTTCAACGACAGCATCGGGTATACAAAGGTGATGGCCCAGAACGATGTGGGGCTGCTGGAGTTTGCAGTCAGGGAGGATTTGAACAGGAAGGCTCCCAGGGTGATGGCTGTGCTGAATCCCCTGAAGGTGGTCATCACCAACTACCCGGAGAACAAAACCGAGGAGATGGAGACCATCAACAACCCGGAGGACGAAACCATGGGCAGCCGCACCATTCCATTTTCAAGGGAGATTTATATTGAAAGGGAGGACTTTATGGAAGATCCCCCCAGGAAATTCTTCCGCCTGGGTCCCGGTCGTGAGGTAAGACTCAAATCGGCATATATTATCCTTTGCCAGGAGGTCGTAAAGGATGAAAACGGGGAGATCAAAGAGATCCGGTGCATTTATGACATGGCCACCCGAAGCGGGGGCCCTGAGGCCGACAGGAAGGTAAAGGGCACCCTGCACTGGGTATCCGCCAAACACGCCGTTAAGGCTGAGGTAAGGCTTTACGACAGGCTTTTCAGCGATCCCGATCCTGCAGGTCACAAGGACAAATGCCCGGAAGATTTTCTCAATCCCGATTCACTGAAAGTAATCACTGGTTTTGTGGAGCCCTCACTTAAGGATGCGAAGCCACTGGACCAGTTCCAGTTCCAGCGGCTGGGTTATTTCAACGTGGACCCCGACTCCACACCCGGAAAGCTTGTGTTCAACAGGACCGTAACCCTGAAGGACAACTGGGCCAGGAATGACTAAACTTCACCTTTGTGACCGGTTACTTGTGGTTGTAAATATGCACGTCGCGTTGCGGGAAGGGGATGGAAATACCGGATGCATCAAAACGTTTCTTGGCCCCTTCGGTGATATCAAAAAACAGACCCCAGTAATCCTCCGACTTAACCCATGATCGCAGCATCAGTTTCACCGAACTGTCACCCAGCGCTTCTACCATCACCACCGGAGGGTTCTCATCCTTCAGTACACGTTCATCCTCCCGGGCCATTTTTAAAAGGATTGCCTTGGCTTTGTCGATGTCGTCGGAATAACTGATGCCAAAAGAGAAATCAATTCTCCGGGTGGGCATGGCAGAGTAGTTAATGATCGATCCGGTAGCCAATGGCGAGTTGGGGATAATTACCTTCCGGTTGTCAGGGGTAAGCAGCACGGTGGTAAAGATCTGAATCTCCTTAACCGTACCCATGAATCCCTGGGCTTCAATAAAATGACCCATCTCATAGGGTTTGAAAAGCAGGATCATCACACCACCGGCAAAGTTCTGAAGTGTTCCCTGGAGGGCAAGACCGACGGCCAGACCGGCAGCACCGAGGACGGCAATGAAGGAGGTCATCTGAATCCCCACCATGCTCATGACACTGATCACAAGCATGACCTTTAACAGGATGTTAATCAGCGATTTAAGAAAAGGAATCAGTGATACATTCACATTTGCTTTTTTCATGAAACGCACAATGGCCCTGGTGATCCACCTGATCAGGATCAGACCTGCAATCAGGACAACCATGGCCAGGATGAATTTCATGCCGTACCTGATCATCAATGCATACATTCTTTCTAAAATTGCCTGGAAATTTTCCATGATGTATTTGTATTATTTATTAAAAAAGCCGATGTTAAAATATTCTAAACCAGAAGTTAGAAATTTTTTAGGCAACCCAAACCATTCAACATCATTTTTGTTTTTAAACCATGAACCAGGCAAACCTTTTTTTAAGATTCCTGATGGAAGTGGCATCCATTATCACCTTCGGACTCTGGGGATATTCCTTGACAAATTCAGGATATCGTATCCTGCTGGCACTCCTCTTTTCAATTCTCTTTGCAGCTCTGTGGGGCATATTTGCCGTAAGGGACGACCCAAGCCGATCCGGTAAAACCGTGATCCGGACCCCCGGTGCAATCAGATTATTACTGGAGCTTACCCTTTTCGGATCCGCCACCTGGATGCTTTTTGACCTGGGATTTACCATCCCCGGCTGGATATTGGGTGCCACAATTCTGTTTCATTACATTCTTTCCTTTAATCGCATTACCTGGCTTCTTAAACAGAACTGATTTTTTTTACTAATTTTGCAGCCTGAAGCAACAAACCTGGTCGGTTTGCCGAGTGGCTAGGCGCTGGTCTGCAAAACCAGTTACAGCGGTTCGAACCGAGCTCCCCTTGGAGCGAGCTCACGACGCGAAGCGGAGTAATCCGTAACGGATTTGACAGAGATGAATTAAAATATTGGTCGGTTTGCCGAGTGGCTAGGCACTGGTCTGCAAAACCAGGTACAGCGGTTCGAATCCGCTACCGACCTCCGGAGACAGCTAATACTCTAATGAACAGGGTATTAGCTGTATTATTTTGAGTAAGTTGAAGTGATATTATAGTTTTTCCAGCAATGTTTTATTCACTACATTGAATGCCTCCTGTGTATTATAATTTTCTCCAGGCCTAAGAAGTGAGGCTGTGTCACCGATAAAAAATTTGTCTTGTAACTTTTCCTTAAGATTGTTTACGAATTGCTTTCTCGTGGGTGATGTCACTTTACTAAAATCCATGTAAGATGCATAGCAGGATAATACTTCACTGGAATCTGGATTAGAGACTGTAATTGCCTTGTACAGATCGTATAGATCCCTGCCTTTTTTCCGCTGGTAGAGTGCCCTAAGTTTTGTTCCTAGTAATTCCTCAAGTTTGTATGTTTGAATAGGAGCGGTCCCATTGAACCATCTTGTATCAATTGAGAAAGAGCTTTCAATATAGCCAAGAACCGAAAAATGTTCTCTGCAGTTTACTTCAACTTTTAGTCTCAGAGGAACAGGGGTTGCGTTTTCAGAGTCGAATCGGAAAATCAAGGTATTGTTTTCAGCCTTTTGTTTTACTTTCGGTTCACCCAGGAAAGTTAAGGCGGCTCTCAATCCTGTAATTATGTCCCTGACAGGACCTGCGTTCTTCTGGACAAGGTCAATATCCTCTGAATACCTGGGCTGTGGCGATAAGAACAGTTTGTGCAGGGCTGTTCCTCCTCGAAAGGCCAAATTTTCAGCCAAGTACTTATCTGAATAGATTTCCACGAGTGATCTGCTGATCACCAGATCCAATTCAACCTGCTCATCATTTTTCCAAGGAACTACATTTCCCCATGCCCTTATATCAGTTATTGGTATCATTCGTCAATATCAATTTCTGCATTAATGACAATTTTCCACCTGGGATCAGTTATATATCCAGATGATTTTTTAAAAGTGTTGAGTGGTTGTCGAAAAAATTTCAAATTGAGGTCCTGAGAAACCTTCCAGAGTTTATTTGCTAAACGACCTTCATCTAAAACGCTGTCAAAGATATATCCCAGTCTCTGAATTGTTGCAACTGAAAAAAGCTTTAACAGATCATGTTCTAATTTCTTCGGATTTATACTCTCTCTCAACTCATTAAGCACAGTGCAGGTTCTGTTCAAGCCCCCAATTCGATTATTATAGTATACAAGATCAAATGCAGTCAATTCAGGAGAGGAGACTTTAACATATCCGGTTTCTGTTTTCCTCTTGTCCAGAAATTCTACTGGAATCGTCTTCTTGATTACATAGTTGATTTTTATTCCCTTTTTTCGGGTAGCAAGTTGTTTGGTGTTTGTTATTACAAAGAATTCCTGAGGCTGTTGATGTGCTGCGCCATACAATGCGGCAGCACTTAACAGTCCAATATAATAAGGTTTAGCCAGGAATTCCATCAGGTAATCTATGAATAAAATGGGTGGTAATATTTCCCTGGTATAGTATATCGGTGGAATGATCAGGTAAAAACCTTTGTATATGGGTACCACACGCCCTCTTTGAGATAGTCTTGATAATGATTGAATTATTGCACTCTCAGACTTCTCTGGAAAAACAGTAATGACCTCATCGTAACTGAAGGCTATCTTTCCCCTGGATTGTAATTTTTCAATCCAGGTTAAAATATAATTGTTTTTTTTGCCAATGGCCATTTGAGCAAAGTATTCACAAATATATTAATAAAAGATAATTAAGTGAATATAATACTCTAGATATAGCCATATTTTTTTTGCAATCGATATCAAAATCCGGCACTGTTGCAAAAGGAATATTTAGAGCAAGTATATGCATAAATGGAAGAAACGGACCCCTTGACCACTTAGGGCCAATTCTGATTGACATGCCAAATGGCCTATTGATCTGATGTTTATATAATTTATCATATTCCGGCGAAAGGTGGTCAAATCTTAAGGTTTTTCCACTCATTTCTACTGAAAGTCCAGATTCTGTTAAGAATATTATATAATTACCATGAAAAATAAACATGTAGTTTATAATATTCATCGAAAAAATACATTCATAGACTTGAAGAATAACAAGTATTGAATGATATTAGCCAATTCCCGGTAGTTGGAATATTTGGTCCCAGACAAGTTGGGAAAACAACATTCCAAAATATACCATTGTAACAAGCTCATCCAATTTAACACCTAATTCAAACTGGTCTGCTGATGTTTCTACCTGAATTACAATCAGAACTTAACACATGAAAAGCTTTTTTTATGGCACAAAATGATAAGCAATGGAAGAGGTGACTTAACTGATATTGGCCGTTATCGCACTCATGATGATCCGATGTGTGTAGTTTCGGGAAGACTGGATTTGATCTTAAGCCAATGATCGTCGCACTTAAGCCTTCTGCTGTGATTTTTTTCCAGGCATATTACAGTTCTTAGATTTATATATTCGCGAACTCTATGGGATCACCATGATGCTGCAGGGCAATGGGTCCCCTCAGCGGCATTCCAGGAAGGCGTGCTTCTCTGATCACCGTTTTTCCGTTCAATTCAACGGTGATCTGGTCATCGTGCACGCTAATGATAAACCGGTTTCATTCTCCTGGCGGCATATCTGCCTGGAACATGGGCGTGGCGGCACGACGAACCTCTTCAGGCATGGCCGGATCTGTCCGGTAACCCCAGATCTCGCCGGAACCTACGGGCCAGTTCCATATATTGATCTGGCATTTGGAACTACCCCGCAGATAAATACCGCTGTCCCCTGCATCCAATACAGAAACGCTTAAGGTATTGCCGGCCGAATCTCTTGCCTGGCTGCCATCCGGAAGAATCACCGGGACCTCTTCAGGAACCGGTTCACGGGCTTGTCGCCAGTCCACCATAAGGATGAAATTGCCGTATTCTTTTTCGGTCCACAGATGTCTATCCTCCCCTTCGGCACTGCTTTTCCCATCATATTTCAATACCCAGTCGCTGGGGATCCAGTGCTCCTTATTGCCTTCAACCTGTTTCCATCCACGTAAATCCATCCCGTTGTAGAGTGACCGAAATCCCTGATCCAGTGCAGCGGTCACCTCCTGAGGCGAATCTGAACCCGGCAGTTCCCTGATGCGGATATTCCGAAAATGAATTTCACTTCCCTCGGATTCCAGGCAGATATAGCCTTTCCTGGGATTTGTGTGAAAAGCGGTTGTAACCACCTGCCCGTTAATTGCCAGTGAGACCATCCCGTCCCTGCTTTCAACCCTGTAGTGGTTCCACTCACCGGCAGGTTTTGTTGTTAGAAAACGCTTATTTCCTTTCAATCACTGACCTTATCTTATTGTTTTATTAATTTATAAACCATTTCATCGATCTTTATTACATAAACTCCCGGCGGCAGGTTTTTCATTTCCAACACATTTTTTTCCGCATAGCCATTGAAATAACATTTTCCATGGATATCCATTAGCCGTATTTCAGAAGGTCTGGATTCAATACTCATAATATAGACGAAATCATTGCAGGGATTCGGATAGATCAGAAGGCCATTGACCATTGTTTCCTTCTCGGCGGTGTTATAAACTACGATGAGGTTTTGAGAAACATCCCTTGCGGCTTCATAGCTGGCATCCCCAGGCTGAGAGGCTGTTACAGTGCAGCTGCCCGGAGCAACAACATGTACCTTACCGTCAACAATGGAGGCTACGGCGGGATTACTGGTCGAATAGGAAACCGGTAATCCTGAACTTGCATAAGCCTGCGGGTCATAATCCGGATCACCCTGTTTGTGGTCAGGAATTTCATTAAAATATATCTTTTGCGGAACTTTGTTTAAATAATCCAATACTAGCACGGTATAGGCTTCCAGGTATTTTACCGTGATCTCTGCCGTGTCGCCGGCCCATGTGAATCCAAGTTTCTGATAATCACTGAAATCAGGTGATACAGCCCATACAGAAGTCGGTTTGTCCTCTGAAAAAACACGAATGTTGAAATTCTCCCTTTTGACCAGGTTCCTGCTTCCGTCTAGTTTTTTGTTGATCAGATGCACAATTCTTTTATATGTATTCTGCTGCTCATCGTATTGATCAAGGATGGTCTGTACCATATTGCTCTGGCCCTTCAGGTTAACCTGGTTGTCAGAAATCCATACCGAAGTGATATAAAGGTCTCGGTTGGAACTATAAAATTGTATCAGGTTCTGCATAGTATCCATAACGGCTTCAGAAGGCTGATAATTATTTCCGCCGCCTGAAAATGGCCATGCAAAAATGGCTCCCGATGCAAAAACTTCAGGGGCATAAACCCTGAGCCACAGTACCTGGTCAGCATCCGTAATCTCATCGTAAAAAGGCATGCCGAAACCCCAGTCATGAAAAACGACCAACGGAATGTCGCGGCTCAGGTTTATCATGGAATAATCTTTTATTCCTCTCCAGACCCGGATGTAGCTCGGTGCAATATCCAGCTTGCCGCCTGAAACGCTCCAATTGCTCCAGACTCCGGTTGTCTGGTAATCAACATATTTGCTGGCTCCGTTCGTTGTAACGGATACATCCATCCCTTTTTTTGTTGCATAGTTTTTTACCGATTCGTAAAGGTACCGGCATGATTCCTTGTTCCTGATGTCCGCATACGTATTTACATAATCCATGGGATATCCGAATTCTTTCCCCAAAGGGAACTGGTACTGAAACGGATTGCTTTCATACCCGTTGCGAATCAGGAATTTCCTGTAATCAAATGTTCTGATGGTGCCATCAGTACAATCACTGCTGAGACTAATATCAAAAATGGATTGCCATCTTGAGTCACTTTCCGTCCATCCGAATTGATTTACATATTTATCGATCAAATACTCATTAAATCCATACATGCAGGAATCGCCAAAGCCAAAGGATGGTCCGTCTGCTATTCCGTCAAGGTGAAGGGTATTTGCGCCTGCTTCAATCTGATCGTAAATCCAGTTGAGAAGGAAATTGAGGTATTCCTTTTTCTGGAGATCCCCGTTAAAGAAATCGAACGATGGATCCATGGCAAAAGGCATGGGTTCATTGAGGACTGTCCGGTCAACGATCCTCTGGAATTTTTCGTCGTTAACCTCACCCGGGTACAGTGCTATAACCGTTCCCCCTCCTCCGAAATTTGCATTTTGCTGATTTGATTGCTCTGCCATCCAACTCCATGAGGTCCAGCTGAAACTTCCCGTACCGCCCCATTTGAACCAGCCCCTGTCGATCACATCGGGCTTGCATGACATAGCCATGTCAAGATCGTTCTGCGTAAAAACCTGGTCGTACATGACCCTTATGAATTTATTGCGAAGGCTTATGGAGGCCTCATCCCGTGGTACGGAGTAAATGGACAAAGTGCAGGTTTGCGTACCCTGGAAACTGGCATTGTCGATGGTGGCTGTAACCGCATAGTTGCCTGCATCGACCGGCAAAGCTGAGGAGCCATTATACAGAATCTTTACCGTCAGGCCGTCCGGATTGGTAACTGCTGTCACCTGTTTGGGGTTACCATCATACAACTGCAATGTATTGCTCAATCTTATCGTAGCCAGTTGTTTTTCCACGGTCAATACGCCTGATACATTATTCACTCCATCCCAAAAACCACCACCTCCCGCGTTATAACCTCCAAAAAGAAAAGAGCCGCCATCGTACTGAATACGGCTTGCATAATAAAATATGCCTGCCGTGAGCGTATTTCCGATGGAGGCCATGTACTCATCCGTCCAATCATTTTGCCCGTTGAAAGTAGCTTTAATCCAATTTGACCATGTATTCGGATTTGTGTTGGAGGAATTGTACCCGATCCATACTGATATACGGTTATCGGCACCTTCAATTTTCGTTACATCTTCTTCATAGGTACGCACATAAACGGTTAGACTTCCGCCAAGAGCAATATTAGCTGCGGGTGGCCACTGAAGGTTTGCCCAATCGATGTGGCTGCTTTCAGCTGATTCAACATCATATACCTGCGAAATAATATTTTGCTGATTCAGGAACAGAACCACAAATACAAAAAGAAAATGAAATTTCATGGTTGTTTGGTTTAAATCCAATTCATCCTTTTCACTTTTAAGGTATGTATTTTTTTCAATTTATGTATTAGAAATCCGAAAAGGAGGGGATAAATCATCCAGTTTCTGGAATAATCCTTCCAAGTGGGTACAGGTAGCAATTACAATAATCAGGGAAAGGATCGTTAACGGAATCCCGGCAAGGCGGTGGTGAATACAAGATTCCATAGTTGCGGGTTTTCCTGAAAGATACGGTTTCTTGGAATCCTTTAGGAATCCTGTTGATTTCTTATAGTTTTGCACCAGATAGCCGTTTTATGTGAAGTATTGGTACTTATGGTAGAAAAGCAACCGTCCGTTTTCTTCTGGGGAATCCGTTTCGACGAACCGGTCACCACCGCCACCGACCTGCTCATCTCATTTGTCTGTCTCTATGCGTTTTTCAAGCTGAGCCGGATCGCGCGCAAACAGCCCCTCGACCAGTATCTCAGGTTCTACTTCCTCAGCATGGGGATCGCCACGGCCATCGGGGGGATCATCGGTCATGGATTCCTGCACTACTTTTCCTTCGCCTGGAAATTGCCGGGCTGGGTGACAAGTATGCTCTCCATCGCACTGCTCGAACGGGCAAGCATCGAACAGGCCCGCAAGCTCATCTCCAACAAACAGGGAAAGGTGCTCGCCATCCTGAACATCTTCGAGCTGATCACCTTCATGGCCCTCACCTTCTTCACCCTCAATTTCTTTTTCGTGGAGGTACATACCACCTATGGCCTTTTGGTGGTGGTGGGATCGCTGAATACCTATATCTACTTCAAAACCCGGGATCCGGGTAGCAGGATCTTCCTGTTCGCTGTGGGATTTTCCGCATTGGGGGCCCTGGTCTTCCTCAACGAATGGAGCATCCACAAATGGTTCAACTACTATGACCTGAGCCACGTCCTGCTCACTATCGCCGCCATTCTATTCTACAAGGGCTCCCGTGTGATCATTACCTCCTAGGATTCCACGATATCGTTGCCGGCCCTTTCCTTACCGGCTTCCTCCCGCTTACGTTTTGTATTAGCGCGGGCCCGCCATACACCGATAAACAGAAGGATGGGAAATACGATGTAGAGAAGTATATCGTCCAGCGAGAAGGGCTTCGGGTCCTTTGAACGGGTGTCGATGTGTGTGGGCGACTGGGCGATCAGGTCCGAAACAACAAATATCGCATGCATAACTATGTGGTATATTCGCGCGATGGTTCGTATCATATCAGACTTCTTTATACTTATAGCAAATAATCGGGGCGATTTGTTCTCGTTCAACTGCCTGACATGGAAGGTCTGGAAAAAACGGATAAAGTGAGCAAACAAAAAAAGTTATTATACTTTGCTTGAAAAAAGCAATACTACTCTTGAAATAACAGATTGGCTTATATATTTTGCAAATACAATTCTAAAGGCTCAGGAGGATACATTGAAACGTATTGATTATTTGATAGAAAAAACTAAGTTTTTCGACAGTTACTCGAGTCAACTTAACGAACAAGGAGGGTTGAGCGCTAATAATTACCAAACCATAGCCAAAGCTTCTGCTTCAACAACTACCAGGGACTTACAGGATTTCGGGCTTTTGAAAAGCACAAGGTATTTTCTCAATATAGAACCATTTAAGCCCACTAATTTAGTTAACTGACAAGTTTAAAATAGAAAGTTAAATCAACAGACAGAAAAAAATGATAATTGAAACTCACAATATAAACGACACAAGAATTGCCGAAGTGATTTCGGAAGGGAATACAATAAATACGATTGAAGACGCATTAGACTTATTAGGAAATCTCTACTTTCAAGGTTTTGATAAAGTTGTAATTCACGAGAAAAACATCACTCCTGATTTTTTTGACCTGAAAAGCGGAATTGCTGGTGAAATACTTCAAAAGTTTTCCACTTATCGGATTCGTCTGGCTATTGTTGGAGACTTCGCCAAATACACAAGCAAAAGCCTGATTGATTTTATTTTTGAAAGTAATAAAGGCCGACATATCAACTTTGTACCTACTACCACAGAAGCAATAAAAATTCTTTCTAACAGATGAATGTAACTTTTTTTAAAACACAGGATGATTTTAGAAAATGGCTGGAAAGTCACCACGAAAAGGAGACAGAACTAACTGTTGGGTTTTATAAGGTGGATAGTGGAAAACCTTCAATGAACTGGTCGCAATCGGTTGACCAGGCACTTTGTTTTGGTTGGATAGATGGAGTTAGAAAATCCATTGACAGGGAGAGTTATTGCATTCGTTTTACACCACGCAGGAGTACAAGTATTTGGAGTGCAATCAATATAAATAAAATTGAAGAACTCACAAAAGCAGGACTTATGAAGCCTGCTGGATTAAAAGCATTTAGTTTAAGGAAAGAAAATAAATCCGGGATTTACTCTTACGAAAATGAAACTGTGTTTTTGGATTCAAATTATGCAAAACAATTTAGAGAGAACAAAATAGCATGGGACTTTTTTATGAAACAGGCTCCTTCATATAAAAAAGCAATAATGGGTTGGATAATGAGTGCCATGCAGGAAAAAACCAGACAATCACGATTAGAAAAAGTAATTAAAGAAAGCGGACAACAAAAGCGAGTCTCATAACAAAAAAACGGACAATGGGTTCCCCTATTTATAAGCCCTCCAAAACATTTTATTTAACTTAGCTAAAGGAGAATCCTCTCTGTACAACAGTCCGTAAAACCATTGCGTATTTCCGGATTAAAAGAAAATAGGATGAAAGATACGAACGAAATTAAACTTGGCAGTGTACAGGGAGCATAAGAAAAATTATTTTTTATTTCAAAGAGTTGGCATGAGTATAGCAGATGCACTGAAAATAGATATCTAAAAGCACGAGCGTCCAACATTTTTTGTTCGTCATGCAAAAAGTTGGGCACAATTGTAAAAAACGCTGCATCCCAATAAATATTGACAAATGGAAACTTTAATAAAAATCGAAGGACTTAAAAAAAAATATGGCGAATTCACTGCCGTTGATGGAATTAGTTTCGACATCAACAGCAATGAAATATTTGGACTATTGGGTCCAAACGGAGCAGGAAAAACAACAACAATCTCTATGATTTGTGGATTATTGCCTGTTACAGAAGGCAAAATCACTTTTACAAATTGTAATGGTAAAGACAAAAAATCAATGATTGGTTACTGTCCTCAGGAAAACATATTATACCCAAAATTGACTTGTTTGGAACAATTGCTATTCATGGGGCATATGTATGGAATACCATCAAATACAGTTAAATCCAGAGCTAATGAATTATTGGATCTTTTGGGATTATCTGATAAAACTCATGTGAGAGCCAGTAAATTATCGGGTGGAATGAAACGAAGGCTTAATATTTGCCTCGCCCTGGTTCACGACCCCGAACTTCTTATCCTCGATGAGCCAGAAGCTGGCCTGGACCCGCAAAGCAGAATACTTGTACGCGACTTTATTAAAGTTTACAGCAAACAAAAAACAGTCATACTTACAACTCATAACATGGATGAAGCCGAACGTTTATCAGATCGAGTTGCGATAATTGACCGCGGGAAATTACTGCTGCTGGATACCCCTGACAACCTTAAACGAACTGTGGGGGAAGGCGATATTCTTGAACTGGTTTTAGAAAGCAGCAATGACAATTCGATGAGTACATTTTTAGAAAGTATGAAGTTGCTTAACATGAGCATCAAAGTAAATGCAGATGCTTTATTTATAAGGCATTCAAATATTATTGAACAATTACCTGAAATAAAAAATGGTGCCGAAAGAAGCGGGTTAAAAATTGCTGAAATCAAACTTCGCGAAAATACCCTCGAAGATGTATTCATTCACTTAACCGGAAGAAATCTACGCCAATGAAGACAATAAACATCATATCAAAAGGCTTAATTGAGCAAATGCGAAGCTACTGGGTACTTTTGCTCACTTTATCCATGGGTCCTTTTTTTATTTTCGTATATTTTTTAATCATGGAAACATCAAAGCCTCAATATACTGTTTTGGTGGTCAATAATGATAAAGGAATATTGTCTGGCGAACAAAATATTAATCACGGAAGTGATTTGATCGGATACTTTAAAAATTTTAAAACCGATACAATCGCCCTTCCTTTAACAGTGAATGAAGTAACAGACAGAATAATTGGCGTCGAAAGTCTGAAAAACAAAAAAGCTGATGTTCTGATTATCATTGACACATCATTTTCTCAAACAATACAGAAACTAAAATTAGGCGATAGCACATCTTTGGTTAATGTTGAGTTTGTCGGGGATCTGACAAATACCAATTATTTGGTTGGTGCAATATGGGCAAACGAAATAGTAAATGAATTCGCATTACGTGCAACCAATAATAAAAGGATTATTAGTGTAAAGGAAACGGCATTAGGCACTTCGGCAACTGCAAGCGATTTTGATATGATTGTACCTGGTATTCTTATTGTGTCATTAATAATGCTGATGTTTACTGCAAGTATTGCATTTGTATCGGAAGTTGAAAACAAGACCATTATGCGTTTAAAACTTTCAAAACTCAATGCTTTTGAGTTTTTGACAGGAATCAGTTCCGTTCAGTTGCTTGTTGGGATTATTTCTGTTTTGTTAACTTTATTTATTGCAATACTGCTTGGTTTTAAGTATGAAGGTTCGTTGATGATGATGATTGTCATTGCCAGTTTGACGAGTTTATCTATTATTGCATTTAGTCTTATTATTGCAGCAATAACCAAAACAGCCAACGAAGTATTGGTTGTCGGAAATTTCCCAATGTTTTTATTCATGTTTTTTACTGGTGCTGCTTTTCCGTTAAAAAGCGATGCACTATTTACAATAGCTGGATACCCGGTAAATATTCAAGGATTAATGACACCAACACACGCCATTTCAGCGTTAAACAAAACACTGATAATGAACATGGATATATCAAGTATTATTCCTGAGATTATTTCAATCATTGTTTTAACGATGTTTTATTTTTTGATTGGTGGGATAATCTTTAAACAGAGACATTTAAAACTTGCATAAAACCACATGGGCCCAACAGGTATCGTGTAATATGAAATCATTTAACAGGAGTTAATTTATTCAATATTCTTTTCATCGTTTTATCACACACCGGGATTACAGTTCTTTGATATATATATTCGCGAACTCTATGGGATCACCATGATGCTGCAGGGCGATGGGTCCCCTCCGCGGCATTCCGGGAAGGTGTGCATCTCTGATCACTGTTTTTCCGTTCAATTCAACGGTGACCTGGTCATCGTGCACGCTAATGATAAACCGGTTCCATTCTCCTGGCTGCAGATCTGCCTGGAACATGGGTGTGGCGGCACGATGAACCTCTTCAGGCATGGCCGGATCTGTACGGTAACCCCAGATCTCGCCGGAACCTACGGGCCAGTTCCATATATTGATCTGGCATTTGGAACTACCCCGCAGATAAATGCCGCTGTCCCCTGCATCCAAAACAGAAACGCTTAAGGCATTGCCGGCCGAATCTCTTGCCTGGCTGCCATCCGGAAGAATCACCGGGACCTCTTCTGGAACCGGTTCACGGACTTGTCGCCAGTCCACCATAAGGATGAAATTGCCGTATTCTTTTTCGGTCCACAGATGTCTGTCCTCCCCTTCGGCACTGCTTTTCCCATCATATTTCAATACCCAGTCGCTTGGGTTCCAGTGCTCCTTATTGCCTTCAACCTGTTTCCATCCGCGTAAATCCAGCCCGTTGTAGAGTGACCGGAATCCCTGATCCAGTGCAGCGGTCACCTCCTGAGGCGGATTTGAACCCGGCAGTTCCTTGATGCGGATATTCCGAAAATGAATTTCACTTCCCTCGGATTCCAGGCAGATATAGCCTTTCCGGGGATTTGTGTGAAAGGCGGTTGTAACCACCTTCCCGTTTATTGCCAGGGAGACCATCCCGTCCCTGCTTTCAACCCTATAGTGGTTCCACTCACCGGCAGGCTTTGTTCTTTCATACCTGGGATAGGAACGCATCCAGTTCTGCTCAGGATTTGCGTTATCCGGAGTCAGCGTGGCACCCTGTATGGCAAAAACATCACCATGGTTGCCATCCATGATCTGACATTCAATGGCCCGGGTAAATGGTTTCCCGGTAACGGGCAAGGCGCCGGAGTGAACGAACAGACCGGCATTTCCCCCTTCTTTCAAATGGCGCCATTCCAGTTCCAGGATGAAGTTTTCATATTGCTTATCAGTACGCAGCACGCCAGTGGGGATTCCGCTGCATACGATCATCCGGTCGCGTATCGTCCAGGTTTCAGGGGCGCAATTCACGTTGACCCAGTTATCCAGGTCCTCCCCGTTAAACAGGGGTACAAATGCTTCTTCCTGTGGCGAGGAAGATCCGGCACCCATTAGCAATAAGCAAGCGAATGTGAATAGTGCTAAACGTAGCGGTTTCATGGGATTATCTTTTATATCAGTTCAGTTACACCCGGCATCTGTACCTCCATTTCCGGCATATCTCCGAACTCCATTTTTTTTGGTGACAGGTCGAGAGTGGAATCATTCATGGCCCAGTCCCATTCCACCTCTTTTCCCGCATAGGCGCTCATCCTGCCCATAAGGGCCGTCAGGGTGCTTTCCGCGATCTGGCGGCCTTCGTTAATGGGATTCCCTTTGCGTATGGAGTCGATCATTTCAGTAAACTGGAGTACCGAAGGATCCGGCTGGTCCCCCTCAAATTGCCAGGGCGCTGATCCTTTGATTATCCCGCTATTTCCGGAAAGATGTGCCGATCCCCTGGTACCTGCTACCCGTTCATCGCCACGCCAGGGATAGCCGTCAATCTGAGATCCGATATACTGAATGCGCACCTCATTGGGATATTCATATTCCACGGCAAGATGATCATATATATCTCCGTATTCCTTTCCGGTTCGCACCTGCCGGCCACCAACGCCCACACATCTCACCGGGTGGGATTGCAGGATCCAGTTCATGATGTCAAGGTTGTGGACGTGCTGTTCGGTTATGAAATCGCCCGACAGCCAGGTCCGGAACAGCCAGCGGCGAATATGGTATTCCATTTCCGTCCATCCCGGCCTCTGTTCTTTTTCTTCGATCATCCAGTCAAGCATTCCGCCGCCGGTACGTACCACCTGTCCACCTGTAATTTCACCTATGTCGCCGTTGTGAATTCTTTTGACAGCTTCCCGAAAGGCCTTCATCCTCCGTAATTGTGTTCCTGCAACAACCGCCAACCCCTTTTCTTTGGCCATGCCAGCACTTTCGATTACCGATCGTACGCCCACAGGATCCACCGCCACCGGTTTTTCAATAAAAACATGTTTCCCTGCTTCAACTGCTGCACGAAGGTGCTGGGGACGGAAATTGGGAGGCGTTGTGAGGATGACCATGTCCACATCACAGGCAAGGACGTTTTTGTAGGCATCAAAACCCGTGAAAGTCGTTTCCGGGGTCACCTTATAGATGTCCTTTACGGATAAACCACGTTCCTGCAGGTTCGCTTTTATCTTTTCCGGAGCGGACCGCATATGGTCCTCAAACAGATCGCCCATGGCGATCAATTCTATTCCTGCAGATGAGGCTGCACAATCGATGATTCCTGCCCCCGTACCACGGTCGCCGCAACCGATCAGTCCTACTTTCAGGGTATCCTGGTTCTTTCCGAATGCCAGCCCTCCGGGGAGCAGTAAAGTGGCAGTGCTTCCCATCACAGACATATTCACAAAGCGTCTGCGGGTAAGTTTGTTGTCCGGGTGATTTGTTTTTTGCTGCATCTTTTTTCCTTTAAATGATTGATTAAGCCTCCTCAGTAACTTTCCATCCGATGGTGTCGGCCAGCGCATAAGCCGGTTCTTTCAGATCTCCGTAAAAGGTTACCCGGTGCCATCCCCACTGGTCCCACATGGTAAAGAGTTTCTCCATATCACCAACCGGTTCGGCACATAACTTGGTCCTGCAGGCACGGTCGTCGGGATCGTTGTCAACACTCTTTGCCTGGTGCAACAGGATCTCCTTTTTTTCGGGGTCGATTTGAAGCGTTGTGGTCAGGAAACCGGCCGGCAAAATTGAACGCACCGATGCACCCTGTCTGTCCTCGGAATGGGTCATGATGGAAAAGGGGTTTTCAATTCCTTCCGGTCCGAAAACCTTAGTGGGGGCCACACAATGTGCATAGATGATCTGCCCTTTGGAGGTATCGATCACCGGATCGGAAATATATCCCGGCCTGCCCTCAGTCATGGTTGTAAATGCCACCATGGCAGCCGTTGACCTTGTATCGCATTCGCAGGCTCCGATCAGCCCCTCATTGTTCAGTTCATGAAATCCCAGACAGGGATAAGCATGGATATGTCCGCCGTAAAAACCACCCAGACAATTCATGGTGATTGCATTTGCATCGTAGGTTTTTAGTACCTGTTTCATCCCCAGGTACATGGCAGCTGAGTTTTCAAGGGTCTCAAAAGAAACATCCTGTACGGCGGTAGCCTTTGACTGCCATTTCTCTGCAACAGCCCGGGCTTCTTCCCTGTCTGCCGTTTTCCATGCCTCATTGACTACGGAAAACGATACGAATTCCATGGGAATGTTCATAATGGGATCTGCAGGAGCTGATTCTTCATTGTTTACGGCCAGGATCCGTGAAGATTTCATACGCCTCACACATTCTTCGGGGGAGAGGGTTGTCAGACTTTCCTGTGTAAAATTCATGTTTCCGGGGGAAGGCATACTCTTCTGGCGAACGCGCTTGGTGGCTGCTACAAATTCACGGGTTGTGCCTCCTTTTTGGATGATGTCAAATTGTTTCACGGCCATTACCAGGTCATCCATGTTTGAGGATGCTACAAAACCAACGTTGTCCATATCCTCTCTAAGGAATCCTGCTGTATAGACCAGGAACCCTCCACTGCCTCCATATTGAAAATCGGCATATAACACCGGTTTGGCAGATTTGGCAATTGTTTGAACCACCCTGTTCCAGCAATTCATCTGAAAAACGATATAACCGCCGATATCAGACGATTTATCCTGCTCAAGGATTTTTTCTGCATCTTCCGGTCCGGATGCAAGGCTGGGAATAAACTCAAAATCCGGACACCGGTTGATCAGTGCTGTATTCATCCGGTTCATAACCGGTGCAAAATCAAAGCCTGCATTCGGCCAGTCAGGCCCGGGTTGCACGATATCATGCAAAGAGTAGATAATGCGGAGGCGTATCCTTTTTTGTCCGGTGCATGCATTCACGGTCATTAATGGCATCACGGCCATGCATGCAGAACAACCAGCACAGGAATTCAGAAATCGACGACGGGTGAATTTTCCCGAAACGAATGATGGGGTTTTAGTCATTTTTCATGTGAGTTCGTTAGTAAAAGAAATCTTCGGATTAGAATGCATTATATAAATTTAGGTGAAACCCAACTTAGAATCAAAAAGAATAGGGCGGTTGCATTCTTTATGAGTTCTATTCTAAAAAGGCGGGGTTTCGTGTTCCAATAACAGTTTTGTGGTTAATCAAACATTAGTTTTTCAAATCAAGTTTTGTGATAAAAGTCCCGCCCTTCGGGTAGCTTCAAAACGTTGGCGGTCATTGTAACGTGGCACAGCAGACTGCCACTACCCAACTGAAACTTTTAGCCAGTGACGGTAAACGATATTTAACAGATATGTTGGATTACACCGGTATTATTGCCTTAGGCAAAGAATTTCCGTGTAAAAAGGCAACCCGATTTATTGAATGGTTTACTTACATCGATGAAAGCATAGACGGAAAATGTAAAACAAAAGCGTATGCAATGTTTGACAGTTCTTTTATCAATATCACAGAAGTTGGTACAACCAAAGGTTTACAATAAATACAAGCTTATTTGTTTGGTGGATTATATGATCTTGCGGGACAAATCAGACAAAAAAATATTACAAAAGGTGGTTTTCAATTTGCCGTATCACGCTTTTTAGGCGGTACATTAAAGCAAATAGAAGCAATGCCCGAAACTACATTTTACGAAATCGTAAACAAATATGTAAAAATGAACACTTCACACCCTTTTATGGAAGGCAATGGCAGAAGCACCCGAATATGGTTGGATTTGATGCTAAAAAAGCGCTTCAAAAAAAGGGATTGACTACTCATATTACTACGAAGAAAATGACTAAAGAAAAAACGACAAAATCGAAAACAACGAAACGCCAATAAACCAAATTATGTAACTTACATATCATAACCCGGCCGATGGTAGGCATTGAGCAAAACGCAACAGAACAAAATATTTAACGCAATTTGGATCCGCCCTTGCGGGCTTTACGGTCTGAACGAGCCAGCTCGTCAGGCTCCTCCCTCAGTCCGGCACTTCGTTTAGCGGGACATTATGCGTAATGAATTGAACCTATGACTAATAAGTAAAACATGGGAAAAGAAATCTCAATCAATGACACATTGTGCAAGAATTGTAAAATCTGTGTAGAAGTATGCCCAAATGTTATCTTTCAAGCGAATAGCAATCATACTTCTGTAAAATCTGAAAGGATTTTACTCTGCATTCTTTGTGGACAGTGCATGGCTGCTTGTCCCGAAAAAGCAATTCAGGTTGAAGGACTGGACTATAACAAAGATTTTTTTGATCTGCCTGAAACCATAGATTCATTTAATTCTCTAGTTCAAAGTCGCAGATCTGTCCGTGCTTTTAAAGATATTCCTGTACCAAAAGACTTATTAGAACAAATTGTAAATGCAATAACATATGCTCCGTTATCTTTCCCTCCAGTAAAAGCAGAAATTACCGTAATTCAAGATAAACAACTTATTAAAGATTCTTTACCACATATGATTAATCTGTATGATAAATTAATGCAAGGATTAAAGAACCCTATTGCTAAACGTATCATTCGTAGAAAAATCGGAGAAGAAAGATACCATGTGATTCAAAACCATATTGTGCCTATGTTCAATATTAAACTCCCGTTCATGAAGAACGGGTCAGAAGACGCCATTACTCGCAATGCTCAGGCGATGATTTTGTTTCATGCTAACAGGCAATCAGAAAATCATACTTCTGACATTAATATTGCTCTGGCATACGCCCTTTTAATGGCTCACACTTTAGGGATTGGTGCTACTGCAATAGATTTAATTCCTCCCGCAATTGAAAGAACACCCTTATTAAAACAGATGTTTAAAATACCCAAAGAAAACATAGTCGTAGCATCCATGATTTTAGGATATCCAAAATTCAAATATAAAAGAGCAATTCAAAGACAGCTTAAAAGTATAACTTGGATTTAATTTCCACTCCTCGCAACACGGACGGCATATTTAATAGGTTTGTCACGGTTTTTGCAAACTTTGCCCGCACACTAGCGGGGAACTTTCATTAGATTGGTTTAATAAAAATATTATTCAAAGCATAATATTGCATAGAATTCGGGTGCAATTACCCCCTTTTGGTGTTAAATTTATAAGCATAAACTAATATTTAAAAATTAAGGTAATATGAAACCAATCCGTCTTCTTGCCGGAGTATTTCTCCTGATTTCCGGGATTCTGCACATTATTGCATATTTACAGGCTCCCGACAGTCCGGGAAGTATTCCTGTCCTTTCATTTGGAGTTCTATACCTGATCGTTGGATCCCTCCTGTTCAATCGCAAAAAGTACTCGATCTACCTTGCGATAATTGTACCGTTAATCGGGATGACACTTTCGCTGATAAAATTCGGGATACCCGAAATGGTTTCTTTGTCCGCTTTGTTTAAAGTCCTGGAAATAATAGCGGTCGTATGTTGCATTGTGCTTTTAACTAAATCTCAGAACGAATAAATAGTATACAATGAAAAACCTTTTAGCCAACAGTTGTGGCATACGATTGGTTTTTTTCCTGTCAGTCGCTGTTGCCCCAATCCCGAATGTTTTCTCACAAGATCAACCATTACAGACTGAATTGAATACCTACCCTTTGGTTACAGTTCGGTTAACCGAAACCCGCACCTTTTATTCAAAAATCCTGGATCAGGAAATGGTGCTTTATATTAAAATTCCTGCCACTTATAAAACCGATACCCAGAAGATTTATCCCTGCTGGTACAATACCGATGCCAACCTGGCATTTGGCATGATTGCCGATATGGCAAACACTTTCGAAGTCCCGGTAATTGTCGAACCTGAAATTTTCGTGGTAGGGATAGGATATAAGATCAGGGATATGGGCGACTGGGGAGCATGGAGGACTAGAGATCTTACGCCGACCAATATGCCGTCGTCGGACACCTACTGGGCGGGTGTCTTTTCGAAATTTGCAGGCAGGCAGCTTGAGGTTAAGACTGGAGGCGCAACAAAATTTTTGGAATGTATTGAAAAAGAGGTTTTTCCTTTTATGGAATCAAATTACCGTGTTTCCTCAACAGGCAGGGGGCTGGGTGGTTACTCCTATGGAGGGTTGTTTTCGTTGTATGTTTTATTCAAGCGGCCTGAACTGTTCACAATTTACTATGCGGGCAGCCCTTCAATCAGATATGATAAGGGTATTCTTTATACGTATGAAAAGGAATATGCCGCCACACACAACGATTTAAATGCAACGCTATTCATGACTGCAGGCGGTGCCGAAGATTCGGTAATGATCGCAAATGTTAACAAGATGGCTGCCCAGCTTGTTTCAAGGAATTTTCCCGGGTTAAAAGTTGAAACTCAGGTTTTTCCTGATGAAACTCACATGTCATGCGTTCCGGCTGCCTGGATGAGAGCATTCAGGGTTTTGTATAAAAATAAATTACCCTAAAATGAAAACACTAAAAGTATTCCTTCTCTTAATCCTCACCGGCAGTTCTATGCAACTGTTATCGCAGATAAACCCGGTTGTCATGGATTTAAGAAACAACGGTGTTAAACTGGATGCAAAATTCTATCCGGTAAATAAAACGGATAAAGTGCCAACGGTAATTCTTTTGCATGGTTTCCCCGGCAATCAGTCAAGCCCGCTGGGATTGGCTGAAAAGCTGAATAATGCCGGATTTAATATACTTGTGTTCAATTACCAGGGATCCTATCTGAGCGAAGGCCAATTCAGTTTCGACAACTGTATTGATAACGTCAGTGCAGCTTTTAACTTTTTGGCAGATCACAGGAATCAAGTGCGATTCAATATTGATACTTCAAAAATAGTGGTATGCGGTTACAGTTTTGGAGGTACAATTGCAATTGAAAGCGGGATGTATAACGATAAACTCAGAAACATCATTTCAATTGCTAATGACGATCACTCTGTTTCTCTTAAAAAAGCAGCCGTTGATTCAGCTTATCGTAAAGGTTATAATCAGTTTATTTCCAAATCATTCGAGCCTGAGGGCCCTTTCAGAGGTGATCTGAAGACTCAAATGGAGCATTATTTACAAAATGTCGATAGATACGACTTGGTAAAAAATGCTGAAAAACTAAAGACAAAACAACTATTATTTATTGTTGGCTGGTTAGACAAAACAAGCTTACTGGAAATAAACACACTACCACTTTACCGAAAGTTACAGCAACTTAATACAAGTAACATTTCAATAAAAGGATATGAATCAGATCACCGGTTCAACAATGTAATTGATGACTTGACAAATGCTATAGCCGATTGGATAAAAAGCATTTAACACGGTATAACACGGACTGTATAATTACTGGGCTTGTCACACTTTTTGCCCCGTCAAGGCGGGATTTCGTCGCTTCACTCATCAACTTTTGCTCCTGCACTCAAGACAAATTTGTACCTGTGTATAGCATTTGAATAATGAAAACATTGATTATGAAATGAACATTGAATCTACTAATTTGTATTTTGACATTTAATGTAATGTTATGAGTATTTCAATCATTATGTTGCTGTTAAGGCAATTGGAACATTGGATAAATTAAAATACTGATTAAAAACGCTTCACAAGGTAAACTCCATTTGCCATATCACACTTTATGCTGAAGAAGATATAACACAAATACCGTGCAATACGTAAAGCTTAAAGGTACGCCATATTGCAAACAGGTCGTTTACCCAAACCGTTGTGGGCAATGCTAAAAAAATACAGAACAATGGGTAAACCTAATAATAAAGCCATTATTCGCCATTATATAGAGCGGATAGAAAATACCGGAGATGTATCCAATATCCATGAATTCATATCAGAAGACTATACCGAAGTATTTGAAGGTGAGTGGGTAGTGACTACCTATTCGGTTACTGGCACATTTCATGATGAATGGTTTGGTATAAAACCAACCGGAAAACCCATAACCTTTACTGGAGTTAATGTTGATAGGGTCAAGGATGGAAAAATAATTGAACATGGTGGCGCTGTAAACCTGCTTGATCCATTATTAAAAGCAGGAGTAATTGACAAAAAGTGATAAAGCACTGCCCACAACGGCTAAACGCGATTTGGATCCACCCTCAGATCGGAACTTCGTTTAACGGGACGTTGGCAATAATTTAATTCAGACTCCAACTAAACTTTATTTTTCTCCAGATGTTAGTTATAAAACACTTATACGCTGTGGCCATTTGATCAAAAACGACATGAATTATTGGGAAACATTAAATTGGAAAACTATGAATAAAACAAGCATTTATTTTATTGCGTTTGCCCTTCTAGCAATGGTGGGTTGCACAGAAACATCTCAAAAGAGCGAAACAAACGCGGTAAGTTCTGATGGTCTGGATCGTACCGTTCTTCCGATCCAAGAACCAATTTATCCGGCTATCACTGAGCTCGATGCCCGCAATGCAACAGCACCTGAACGTTTTGAGGTAAAGGCTCCCGAAAAAGCACCCAACGTTGTTGTGGTGTTAATTGATGACATTGGCTTCGGGCACTCCAGTGCTTTCGGAGGCCCAATCAATATGCCGACACTGGAAAAGCTGGCAGAAAACGGGTTGAAATACAACCGTTTTCATACAACAGCGTTGTGCTCACCCACACGCACGGCAATCCTCACGGGATATAATCATCACTCCAATAATGCAGGCGCTATTATGGAGGTGGCTACAGCTTTCCCCGGCAATACGGGAATCCGCCCACAAACGATTACCCCTGTTGCTGAAGTACTGCGGATGAATGGCTACAGCACCGCAGCATTTGGAAAATATCATGAAACACCTCCTTGGGAAGGTTCAGTGTCCGGTCCATACGATCGTTGGCCAACGCATTCGGGTTTTGATAAGTTTTATGGTTTCATCGGAGGCGAAACCAACCAATGGCATCCGATGGTTTACGATGGTACAACTCGCGTATATCCTAACGTTAAAGATCCGAATTATCATTTTACAAAAGACATGACAGACCAGGCAATCGCCTGGATGAATACGCAGCAGTCACTTACTCCTGATAAACCTTTTTTTGTGTATTTCGCCACAGGAGCCACTCATGCGCCACACCATGCACCAAAGGAATACATTGACAAATACAAAGGGAAATTTTCTCAAGGCTGGGATAAAGTTCGCGAAGAAACATTGGAAAGACAAAAGGCATTGGGCGTAGTTCCTGAAAACACTGTACTCGCCCATAAACCTGCTGACATTAAAGATTGGGACAAACTTACTGCCGATGAGAAGAGGCTTTTCGAAAAGCAGATGGAAGTATTTGCAGGATTTGCCGAGCATACCGACCATGAGGTAGGCCGTCTTGTGGAAGCGCTTGAAGAACGGGGTGAGTTGGAAAACACGATATTCTTTTATATTGTTGGTGACAATGGCTCAAGTGCTGAAGGCGGAATGATTGGAATGTTCAATGAGAACACCTACTTCAATGGCGTGCAGGAAACACTGGATATGCAAATGAATGTAATTGACGATCTTGGTTCAGAGCATGCTTACAATCACTTTGCTGCAGGGTGGGCAGTTGCAGGAAATGCACCCTTTACCTGGACGAAGCAAATTGCTTCAAATTTTGGAGGTACGCGAAATGGCATGGTCATGCATTGGCCCGCAGGTATAAAATCAAAGGGTGAAGTACGCTCTCAATTTCATCATGTAATTGATGTTGCCCCCACTATTTATGAAGCGGCAGGAGTGCCTGCGCCAAAAATTGTCAATGGCATAGAGCAAAGACCGATTGAAGGCGTAAGCATGAACTATTCTTTTGACAATGCAACAGCAACTGACACCCGCACAACTCAATATTTTGAAATGATTGGTAACCGTGCAATTTATCATAACGGTTGGTTTGCCGCTACCATTCATAAAGCGCCCTGGGAGGCTCAACCCAGACGTCCTCTTCAAGAAGATGTTTGGGAATTATATAATGTCAATGAAGATTTCAGCCTGGCCAATAACCTCGCTGATAAAAATCCTGAGATGCTCGAAGAGCTTAAAATGAAATTCATGGAAGAAGCAGTGAAATTTAATGTGCTGCCCATTGACGACCGCAGCATTGAGCGCTTCGACCCCGTGATTGCCGGAAGACCTGACCTCATGAACGGGCGCACCAAACTGGTACTCTATGAAGGTGCAAAGGGCATCCCTGAAAATGCTTTCATCAATGTAAAGAACACTTCACTTACAATTACAGCTGAAGTGGATGTTCCCGCAAATGCCAGCGGAGTCATTCTCTGCCAGGGTGGTGACTTTGGCGGATGGACTTTTTATATGCAGGAAGGGAAACCAACCTACTTCTACAATTGGGTAGGACTTGAAATGTATTCCGTTACATCCACACAAAAAGTAGGTGCCGGCAAACATACCATCAAACTTGATTTCGCATATGAAGGTGGTCGTGGAGGAGGCGGTGTTGCAACCATTACATTGGATGGAAATAAAATTGGTGAAGGAAAAATAGCAAAGACAAACAGCAATACGTTTGGAATAGATGAATCAGCCGATGTTGGAACAGATGAAAACACACCAGTAAATCCTGCTTACGCAAATAATGAAAAATTCACCGGTAAAATAAAGTCGGTGACGATAGATACGAAACCTGGAGGTAATTGATGCTCCAAAAAGAGATAAATCAATTAATTTGTAAGCTGAAACAAGCCGCAAGAGAATTTGCTGAGCTCGTCAGATAGAGGTAAGGCTCCTGGTTATCAGAAGGTGGCCAACAGGTTGCACTGAACATAATGACCATGGGTTTTATGCTCAAGGGAAAGTTATTTATTTTACTGAATAGCCGGCCCGGATTTAGAATTCTATAACAACCCGGTTACCCTGTGCTTTTCTAACCTTAAGTACCCCGCCTTTATTCAGCGGAGACCAGGACCAACCATCAGAATCAGCTGAAGTTGTTTCAGCAAGTTCCGAACTTTCCACCCTCACAAGGGCAGGTTTTTTTGTAAGCCGCAATTTTTCTGAGGAGGAGGCATCGAAAGTTGAATATTTTATCTGTTGCTGGCTGTAACTTATTTCAGAAATAACCGAGGTGCTGCCCAGCAGCCTGTTGCGGTCAGCGGGGGCTAGTTCGGGAAGGGCGGCCATGGCCCTGATATAATGCCGCACATAATCGCCGTACCCGTCGGTAAGCCAGATGTCATCTCGGATATAACGGTTCCGGCCGTCATTGGCCACGGTATAGGTTGCCCAGTTGAGGGTACGTATGGCATTGGTTGTGAATGTTGTATCACCCGATTGCAGCGCATACATGAGTTCTACCGATGCCTGTCGTGAGGAATGGCTGTTTCCGGGCACCCTGTAAACGGTCTGTTCATTCATCACCACCACCTTGTATTTCTCATATTCATGGTTTCCCAGCTCGGCATAGGTCCATTCGATGATCCCTTTAACCTCTTTTTGCCATCCGGGGAACAGGTCCGGGTGCTGAAGGATGAACATGGCAAAGGTTATGGCATTTGTTTGAGTATCACTCCAGCCGGGTATATCTTCAAAAAACGGACCCCATTTGTTGGTTTTAAGCGGGTAGGCTTTCATCCATTCAATCAGCATATTGAAAGACTTTTCATAACCGGCTTTATTTGATTCATCCAGTACCATCAGGGTTTCAAACAGTTGGATGGTGCCGGTCCAGTTGGCAGTGTACAACGCGGGCTGCATCGTTTTCCCGCTGCCCATGTTATCAAACAACGAACCTGTTTCCCCCGTCTTGGCATTAACCCTGAATGGAAGGGGTGATTTATTCTCATCGCCTTTCTGCATGTGCTTCATGAGGGTTCCGGCGATCTGTCTGGCTGCTTCGAGGTATTTAAGCTCCCCCGTGATTTTATAAAGATTGGTGAGTTCATAACCAAAGGTTCCGGCCTTGTCGGGCTGGGTAATGCCTTTCCCGTTTCGCATGTCTCCGTCAAAAATACCGGAGTGGATTACGGTATTATAGGGATAGGGAAAATGGGGCCATTCATCGCCGGGTGCCGAGAGGGCGCGTTCCAGGTAAGTATCAGCCATGTATTTCATGTTCTCCACCACCGAACGATCGCCGGTATAGGCGTACAGCAGGGCCCAGGATGACAGGGCCATGTTGATCTGGTCACCGCCCAGCCCGCGCATGTCGTGCTCCGGTTTCCACACCTGGTGGTTCATATAGTATTTCAGTCCGTTGGAATCGGTTTCCATATTATTCCAGAAATTCCAGACCAGCAGCATAACGGTGTCATAGGATGCTCCGAGGTCAGACGAATACCAGGGAAGTATGGATCCGTCTGCCTTGCTGATCCTTACGGCATGGTACTGTATGGTATCGCTGATCAGTACAGTATCTGTATCAGTGGCTCCCTGTTTCAGGTCGCTTTTACAGTTGAAGGACAGGATTGCTGCAACAGCCAAAAAGAACATCCATATTGTTTTCATTGTCTTATGTTTATCTCATTACTTATACATCGTTTCTTCTTAAAAATCAGCATCATAGCTCATCTCTACCGGTTCCCAGTGGATCTGCCGGATCCTGATATTCCTGATCCTGATGTGGCTGCAATAGGCTTCAAAACCAACCTTGGTATATTTCCGGCTGTCGATCGGATCGGGATCCATGGCTTCCAGCAGCAGCTTTCCGTCGGCCAGGATAAAGCAATGGCCGTCTATGCTCCCGGCCTGGATCCGGTATATTTTACCCGGCACAAAATCCAGCAGGGGAGTACCCACCATAAACCGGTAATCATTGGATTTCTCAATCCCCACCTTGCCGGTCCACCACCCCTGCAATCCCGCCACATAGGCTATGCCACGCTGATCTCTGTCAGCCAGCCATTCCCCGTTCCACATCACATTGATGTCATGGGAGGAGGGCAGGATGGTTTGTGCATCGAATTCCACCAGCACATTGCCCGGGAAATCCTGTTTTAAGATGGCCATCCCCGGCCAGTTACCACGGTTTTCCCCTTCCAGCCACCCCTCCTTTATCTCCCAGCGGCTGTGGTGAACGGTAAAAAGTGCTTCAAGGTCATTGCTGACAAGGTTTTTTTCAAACAACACTGCCGATGAATCAAGGAGAATCCTCTTTTTCATCAGTTGGATCATGTTCATTGATATTGTTTTTTTATTTTCTGTTTCTTTTTTAATAACGCTATTATTCCACAACTGACCGATGGAAAGTTCTGTCCCGGGATTGAACCATTCTTCGCTTTCACCCCTGTATTCGGAGATTAAACTGAACTGCCATTTTCCCGAAAGACCGATACCCGGGGTCCCCTGCTGATCACAGCCGCCCAAAAGGACCGCAATCATAGTGAAGTTAATAATCCTTTGCATTGCTCTTACTATTTTTTGGTTAGACTTTGTTCGATCTGTTCTGGAGATTGACCGTGATTAGATCAAAAATAAGCTACTTTCACTATATTTAGTATGAATCAACCCGGAAATACAACATGAAGAATTTCACAGTACAAGGATTGATCCTTTCACTCTTCGCACTATGCCTGGGCTGCAACCCCGCAGAACCACCCGCACCCTTCGGACCGGTTCCTTCGGAAAACCAGATGAGGTGGCAGGAAATGGAGTATTATGCATTTATCCATTTCTCGCTGAATACCTATACCGATCAGGCATGGGGATACGGAAACGAGGAGGTAAGTCTGTTCAATCCCAAAGAACTCGATTGCCGGCAATGGGCCCGGATCTGCAAGGAGGCCGGGATGAAAGGAATCATTCTCACCGCCAAGCACCACTGCGGGTTTTGCCTGTGGCCTTCTGATTACACGGATTATTCCGTAAAAAACGCACCCTGGCGGGACGGCCAGGGGGACGTGGTCCGGGAATTGGCCGATGCCTGCAAGGAATATGGTCTCAGACTGGGTGTTTACCTGTCACCCTGGGACAGGAACCACCCCGACTATGGAAAGCCCGAATACATTACTTACTTCCGTAACCAGCTCACAGAACTGCTTACACAATACGGTCCCATATTCGAAGTGTGGTTCGACGGGGCCAACGGAGGATCGGGCTGGTACGGCGGTGCGGATGAAACCAGGACCATCGACCGTACCATCTATTATGACTGGAACAATACCTATAAGCTCATCCGGAAATTACAGCCGGACATTGTTATTTGGAATGACGGGGGCGACCGTGGCGATCTTCGTTGGGTAGGCACGGAGGCCGGCCTGGTCGGTGAAACGAACTGGAGCCTGCTTAATGCAGAAGGCTTAGTGGAATGGAATATGCTTCACCACGGACTGGAGAATGGCGACTCCTGGGTGCCGGCCGAGGTCAATACTTCCATCCGGCCGGAATGGTTCTATCATCCGGGTGAAGATGCCTTGGTGAAATCAGTTCCCAAACTGATGGAAACCTATTACCACTCCATCGGAAGAAATGGTACCCTGCTGCTTAACCTTCCGGTCATGCCCAACGGTCTGATCCATGAAAATGACGAAAAAGCAGTGCTAGGATTTGCCGGCGCCGTTCAGGAAGCTTTTGCGGTAAACCTGGCCGAAAATGCAAAAGCGGAAGCATCCAATGAGCGGGGAAATGCAAATAAATCCGGCGCTCTGAATGCGATTGACAGAGACAGTGAAACCTACTGGGCGACGGATGATAGCGTCACAAAGGCTTCACTTACCCTGAATTTTGGTAAACCTGTCATTTTCAACCGATTCCTTGTACAGGAATATATCCGCCTGGGACAAAGGGTGAAGGCTTTTACAATCGATGCCCTGGTGGGCGGGAACTGGATTGCACTGGCCGATGCCACGACCATCGGGTATAAAAGAATCCTCCGGTTTCCTACCGTCGAAGCCACACAACTTCGTTTCACGATTACCGGTTCGAAAAGCAGCCCTGTTATTTCCAACATAGGAGTGTACAACGCACCGCAGATCATGGATCCCCCCACCGTGCTCAGAAACCAGTCCGGAGAAATCATCATCACCCCGGTGGACATGGAATCGGAGGTGTACTTTACCCTGGATGGAAGCGTGCCCATTGTGGGGTCAAAGAAGTATAACGGTCCGGTTCCCACTGACGGGAAGCTGGAAGTGCAGGCTATTGCCTTTGATCCTGCAAGGGGAAAAAGCAGTCCCGTGAGCAGGGAGGTATTCGACCTTCCTCGAAAGGAGTGGAAAATTTTAGGAACAAATGATGTAAATGCACTCGCAATTATCGACGGGAATCCTTCCTCATCATGGTTCCAGGACGAAGAAAAAATAATGCCCGTGGACCTGGTCATTGATTTGGGCGCGGAACAAAACCTGTCCGGTTTCAGTTACCTGCCTGACCAGAGTTTATGGAATCCCGGCATCATAGCGAGTTATCAGTTTTTCGTATCCGGAAATAATGAAAATTGGGAATTGGTGGATCAGGGTGAATTTTCCAATATCAGGAACAACCCGTTTTGGCAGACCAGGCGATTTGATTCCGTGCGTGCCCGTTATATCAAATTCAAAGCGCTGGGCAATACAGAAGGGAACAACAGAACGGGGTATGCCGAGATAAGGGTAATAACAGAGTAACCAAATAAAGAGGAGTGATATGCTGACCACAAAGAGAATATATTTGCTTCTCGGTGTATGTACCTGTATCTCTTTCGGAAACACTAACCTTCACGGACAGGAGAAGTTATACCCGAACGAATTTCCACTGGGGGATGTAACCCTGATGGAGGGGCCCTTCAAAAATGCACGCGATCTGAACATCAGGGTCCTTCTGCAATATGATGTTGACCGGCTGCTCGCTCCCTACCGGAAGGAAGCGGGATTGCCCGAAAAAGCGGAATGCTATCCCAACTGGGAAGGCCTCGACGGCCATGTGGGCGGTCACTACCTCTCCGCCATGGCCATGAATTACGCAGCTACCGGCAATAAGGATTGCAAGGAAAGAATGGAGTACATGATCGCCGAACTAAAGGAGGTCCAGGAGGCAAATGCTGTAAACCATCCGGAATGGGGAGTAGGATACACCGGAGGATTTCCCAACAGCAATGCCCTTTGGCCGGCTTTTAAAAAAGGCAACTTTGGCATATACTTTTCATCGTGGGCGCCCTTCTACAACCTTCATAAAATGTATGCCGGATTAAGGGATGCCTGGTTGTACGGTGAGAATGAGGATGCATTAAACCTGTTTCTTAAATTCTGCGACTGGGGCATAGCGCTAACCTCCGGGTTAACCGATGACCAGATGCAGGAGATGCTGAACGTGGAACACGGAGGTATGAATGAAATATTTGCCGATGCTTATCAGATCACCGGCGACCAGGTTTACCTGAGAGCTGCCAGAAGGTACTCACACAGGGCCCTCCTCGATCCGTTGTCCGGGGGAACCGATAATCTGGATAACCTGCATGCCAATACCCAGATCCCAAAATTCGTTGGATTCGCGCGAATCGCGGAGCTCAGCCATGACGAAATTTACGGCATTGCAGGCTCCTGCTTCTGGGAAACGGTTACCACAAACCGTTCACTTGCTTTTGGGGGGAACAGCCGGCGGGAGCATTTTCCGGCCAAATCCTCATGCATCGACTTTGTCAATGTTAATGACGGGCCCGAATCCTGCAATTCCTACAACATGCTCAAACTGACTGAAGATCTTTTCAGGATGCACCCTTCGGCTGCGTATGCCGATTATTATGAAAGAACCCTGTATAACCACATCCGTTCTACCCAACATCCCGGTCATGGCGGGTACGTATATTTTACTCCCGCCCGTCCCCGGCATTACCGGGTCTATTCTGCCCCCAATGAGGCCATGTGGTGTTGCGTGGGAACGGGGATGGAAAACCACGGAAAGTACAACCAGTTCATTTATACCCATGCTGCCGACACCCTGTATCTGAACCTTTTTATTCCCTCGGAACTCGACTGGAAAGATCAAGAAGTGAAGATTCTGCAGGAAACAGAATTCCCGTTCGAAGATCAAACCAGGCTGACTGTCACCGAAGGTTCTAACGAATTTACCCTGCGGATAAGGTATCCGGGCTGGGTAGCCGGCGGGGCCATGGAAATATTACTGAATGGAAAGAAGATACCCATTCCGGCCCAACCTTCCTCTTATGTATCCATTCACCGAAAATGGCAAAAGGGGGATGAGGTCCGGATCAGTCTGCCCATGCACAATAGCGTTGAACCTATTCCCAATGTTCCGGATTATATAGCATTCATGCACGGCCCCATTCTGCTGGCCGCAAAAACCGGCACAGAGGATCTGAAGGGTCTGATAGCCGGAGACGGTCGCTGGGGACAATATGCCGGCGGGGAATACCTGCCGGTCGATCAGGCTCCCATCCTGATTGAAGATGACCTCACGAACATCGCCGAAAGGCTGGTACCCATGGAGGGTGAGCCCCTACACTTCAAACTCAATGTGAAAATGGTAAATGATAACGGCCTGACGCTGGAGCCGTTTAACAAGATACACGATTCCAGGTATATGATGTACTGGCTGGCCCTGACGACTAACGGGTTCCAGGCCTATATCGATTCACTGGCATCGATTGAAAAGGAAAAACTTGCCATGGAAAGGAGGACCATCGACTTCGTGGCTACCGGCGAACAGCAGCCCGAAACCGACCATGCCATCCAATCGGATAGATCACAAACCGGCAACCACCTGGATGAATTCTGGCGTGATGCACGGAGTGAGGGATACTTCAGCTACGATCTGGCTACCCGGTCGGAAACAGGTTTAAGCCTGCTGGTGCGCTATTGGGGTGCCGAGTTCGGAGGCCGGAAATTTGATATTTACATCGATGACCAGTTACTGGTGACCGAAAATAATACAGCCCGCTGGAACCTGTCGATGTTCAGGGATGTGGAATATCCGATCCCGGACCTCCTGGTAACGGGTAAAAGCCACATACGTGTGAAATTCCAGGCTCATCCTGGCAATACTGCAGGTGCGGTGTACATTGTACGTTTGTTAAGGTCTGAATAGTCCGGAATGTCATCCAGTTCTCATACCAAGCAGTATTCTGAAAAAGAAATAATGTGATCCTGACGTTATTAACTAAAATTTAATAGAGTGAAACCAAAGAAAAAAGTGACAAGTACCTGCTGTTGAAGACAATAAAATATTGATTCATCGACTTCCCCGAAATGAACGATATGAAGAAGGGAAACAGATGCGTAAAGGTTGCCCGCGTTCATCCCATGCCATATGGATGGCCCCTGAAAACCGATCAGAAGTGGTTGACCTGATAATGGAAAGCAATAAAGGCAGGATCCAGGAATTGCTTCCGCTTCGCCATGGCCGAATGGCAAGATCACCCTTTACTTTTTATCGCGGGGCAGCTCTAAACATGGCAGCTGACCTATCACGTACTCCTGTTTCAGGCATCAGAGTTCAGGCATGCGGCGATGCTCATTTATGCAATTTCGGCGGCTTTGCCACTCCTGAGAGGAATGTGATTTTTTCGATAAATGATCTCGACGAAACTCTTCCTGCACCATGGGAATGGGATTTGAAACGATTAGCTGCCAGCTTCGTAGTTGCTTGCAGAAATAACAATCTCAGTGAGAATATTGCTAGTGATGCAGTTCTTGAGTGTGTCAGATCTTATCGTGAAAATATGGTTGTTTTCAGTGAGATGAAAACAATTGAACTCTGGCATTTTTCGCTCGGAGCTGAAATGATGATCTCAAAGCTGAAAGATCCTGAAATTATTCGTCGTGGAGAAAAGCGCCTGGCAAAAGAAAAGGCACGGAGTATAGCTGAAGAAATATTTCCACAAATTGTGAAAGGATCAGGTGGGTCAAAATTTATAAAAGATGAACTGCCTTCTATATTTCATTGGACCGGACATTCACCGGGAGAGGTTATACCTGAAATAATGGATGCTTTTGAACTGTACAAGACCAGTCTGCCACCCAACTTTAGTTTCCTGCTCGATCGCTATGAACTTAAAGATATTGTCATAAAAGTTGTTGGTGTCGGCAGTGTGGGTACTTCATGCTGGGTCGCTCTGCTTATGACCGGAGATGGTGATCCATTATTCATTCAGGCAAAGGAGGCTCGAAGATCGGTACTTGAATCATATGCTGGTAAAAGCATATACCCGAACCATGGACAGCGTGTTGTAAACGGTTATCGCCTTATGCAGCCCTTCAGTGATCCGTTTTTAGGATGGACAACAGGAAAAACGGGAATGCATTTTTTCTTTCGTCAGCTGAGGGATATTAAAATTTCGCTGAAGGTGGAAACATTTGGAAAATCTGAAATGACAAGTTTTGCTGACTGGTGTGGTCAGGCACTGGCTCTTTCTCATGCCCGTTCAGGAGATGCTGCCATGCTCAGCGGATATATGGGAAATAGCGATATTTTTGATCTTGCTATCGAAAAATTCTCGTTTGCTTATGCTGATCAGAATGAAAAGGATCATGCATCATTCATGAAGGCAATTAAATCCGGAAAGATTGAAGCCGAGTTCGAGGAATAGAATCATTTGACATAACATATTCATCCGTTCCGGAGCAGACTTTACCAGTCTGCCGGATGGCAAACCTCGTTTTTCAGGATGTCCAGAAAAGCTGAACCATTCTCCATTTCATCACCAATACTCAGCATAGAATGATGTAAATAATTCTCAAAATCATGTAACAATCGCCTGCATAGATTGGTGTAATTTTATCCTTGAAATCGCTAAAAATAAATCAAATGAAAAAAGGATCCTTAGTACTTGGAATGGCATCATTCTTTACATTATTTTCCGTGGGTTTATCCGCACAGTTTGCTGTGCGTCCATATATAGGTCTTAACAGCTCCAAGCTAACAGAAGAGTTTGTTACGGAAGGTGAGATCAAGTCTGATCTCGGATTCCAGATTGGAGTAGACTTTCAGATTGGAGATGAGTGGTATATTCAACCAGGTGTTCAATTTGAGGCTTTGAATAACTCCAAAATATTCATGCCCTCATCTGCTGAGTCTTCCACTAATTATGAATTATCCAGATCATACCTGAGATTACCGGTGATGGCCGGATACCGTTTGGGTGAACCTGATGGCGTTTTTGCTTTTCGGATATTCACAGGGCCGAATGTTGCATTCAAACTGAGCGGGAAGGTGGGAGATGAGGATGGTAATTTACCAGAGGAAGACCTGGCTGAAAACCTCAAATCAGCGATATTTGGCTGGAATGCCGGTGTTGGTGTTAACCTGATTAAATTCCTCTTTGTGGATGTAGGTTATCAGATAGGTTTAAGCAAGGTTTTCCAGGAGATGGAAGGTCTGAATTCAGGAGCGAGGAATAATCTCTTTTATGCCAATATGGGCTTAAGGCTTAATTTTTAATTCTTTTCCAATATATCTATTGTCATAATTGATTAGCTCTGTTAGCAGGTCATTTGAGTTCTTCTTTGTAAATTGTTCAGCTCAGTACATCAACGACCTACCTCACATGAACCGATCTGAAATCATCACAATCACAGCCATAATCACCTTAATCACTATTGGTTTCTATTCATGTAATTCAAAGAAAAAAAGCAACAATCAGGAATCAGATGATTTAAAAATCATAACCCACAATGTTTGGTATGGATTTACAAAAGTGCCTGAAAGAAAAGAGAGCTGGATTAAATGGATGATTGAGCAGCATCCCGACATTGTATTACTTCAGGAGCTAAATGAATATACGCATCAAAAATTAGCTGAAGATGCAAAAAGTTACGGCCATGCATATAGTGCATTACTAAAAGAGGAAGGATTTCCAACCGGTATCACATCACGATATCCAATTGAAGATATAAAAATAATCAAAGAAGGCTTCCATCATGGATTATTGCGGGTAAGGATAAAGCAAATTTATTTTTATGCAATTCATTTACATCCTTCCAACTGTGAATTCAGGAAGAATGAAATCAATCAAATCTTACGGAACATTGATGATCTTCCACCCGGTTCGCAGGTTGTCCTGGCTGGTGATTTTAATACTTTTTCTCCACTTGATTCGGTATATTATTCACATGGGAGGCTTGAACCTTTCTTCCAGGAACGTGATGCATTGTACGGAGAAAAAAACCTGAGCAACAGCAGGTTGGATTATACAGTGATTCAGGAAGTAATGGACTTTGGCTTGATTGACCTTGAGGCCAGCTCGAGAACCTCCTCCTATCATTTTTCCGGAAGCTTTCCCACATTGGCAGATAAAGATGGCAAACATGGAGATCAAAGACGGCTTGATTATGTTTTTGCATCCAAAAATCTGGCAGCAAAAGTTACCAAAGCCAGTATCATTACAACGGATACAGCCCTGATATTATCGGATCATCTGCCTGTGGTAATAGAATTTCGCTGAATGGATTCGCAACGGATAGCAAAGGTACTGATCCACCCCTTTTTTATTGGATTGGTGATCACTTTGATCAGTATGCTTTCGCTAATGCCTGAGGTTCCTAAATATAAAACTGAGGTAATAGAAGGCAAATATATCCACGATAACCAATCTGAATTCTATTCGGACCTGGATAATGATCAGAATTCTGAAAGGATTGTGCTTATCAATACGAAGGAGGTATTAAATATCATGCTCTATAAAGGAAAAGGGCTCATTGAACAGTATAATCTGAGATCATGGCTTCTTTATCCTGATAATATAAATACTGCAGACTGCAATAACGACGGGCAGAAAGAACTGATTTTGCTCACCCAAAGAAATGATTCCATATTTCTGTCCATCCTGGATCCATTGGTTAAGCAAAGATTTATTGTAAAAGAACGATTGGTCTTTTATAACGATACCATTCAGTTTATAAATGATATGCCGGAAGTCTATTTTATCAGATGGATTGGTTCAGGCAGCACTTCTGAAAATGATTTGGTTTTCGCTCTTCAATCCGGATTCAATAAACAGCCAAGAACTATTTTTAGCTATAACATCAGGACCGATGAGCTAAAAGTATCACCATTAAGCGGCGTAAGTTTCTACGTGCCATATTTTAGAGATCTGAATGCCGATTCAGTTCCTGAAATTTTCATTTCGACACGGGCAACAGGAAATTATGATTCAAGTTTTCAATATAGCGATCAAAGCACCTGGTTGATGGTACTGGATCGAAATCTTAAGTATGTTTTTGAACCAGTCGGGTTCCCCGGATATCCAGCAAGCCTTGTGGTTTCACCCTATCGGGAGGATGATAGAAATTACATTGCTGCCCTGCATCATTATCACGGCGTTGACACCATTCAATCCGCGTTGTATTTGATTGATCAGTCTGGCAGGAAACTGTTGTCCAGACCCATGGATCAGATTGAAATAGATTGCTACTATTTATCCGGCACCTGTTGGAATGGCCGTCCCGTGATTTCGGTACTTGATGCAAACAATTCAAGAATCAGCCTGTGGGACAAAGATCTGAAAGAAATACTTACTTATTCTATACCTGAGTTATTTAACGGGGTCATAATGGATCAGCTCGATATTGACTTTGACGGTACTGATGAAAGTATTTTTTTTGGCAGAAACCCAGGCACTTTTGTAATTTTCAGAGAGGGCCTCAGGCATCCGGTCGTTGTTGACCTCAACGAGAGGTATCATCCAACTCATTTCTCGCAATATTTAACAGATGGCATCCCTCATTTACATGTCGAATTCAGCAACAACAGTTATATTCTTAAATACAAACCGGATCCCTTATATTATCTGAAATACCCACTGCTGTTGGTTTATTACTTTGCCGTCTCATTTATGATTTTCCTGATATTCAGGTTGCAGAAATTCAGGGCAACAAGAGATTATCAAACCAAAAGAAAATTAAACGAGCTTCAGATTCTGAGTCTCAAGAACCAGATTGATCCCCATTTTACCTTCAACATCCTTAATTCAATTGGCTCCTTATACACCAGGAATTCAAATCCCAGCCTGGCTTACAATGTATTCGTAAAATACTCAAACCTGCTGAGGTTCACAATTAATAATTCTGATCGAATTTCCATACCGATCAAAGACGAACTCGACTTTGTCAATAATTTTGTGGAGCTGGAACAGTTCAGGTGCGGTAATGCATTTGACTTTTTCGTGGAAATCGAAGATGGAGTGGATCTGACAAGAAGAATCCCAAGGATGCTGATCCACAGCTTCGTCGAGAATTCCATCAAGCATGGAGTCCGATTTGCAGAAAAAGATGCTCTCCTTGAAGTAAGGATAACGCGCAATAAAAATACCCATCTTATCCTGATCCGGGATAATGGCCCCGGTCTGAACTCAAAAACCGTCATTGGAGTTCATAGTACAGGAAAAGGCCTGAAGATCGTCGACGAAATGCTTGCACTTTTCCATCAGCTGGAAGGGATCAAAATTACATATACCCTTGAAGACATCTCCTTAAAAGACCCGAATCGCCAGGGAACATTAACGTCAATTACCATTCCCTGAAAAACAGAATTATGGTCATGACCTCCATTCTTTCATCAACACTTACTAATTTTAAGGACTATGAAGTACATTCTAACAGGAGAAGTTGTGACTATAATAGAGTATCTGGACATAACACGTAACGACGATGAAATTGTCTATACCGCTTCAGTGCCGGACCAGAATCAGGGGAGTGGCATTCATTTTATCCAGACCAGATCAGATGATACATTTTCCTTTGAAAACCCTGATCATGACTTCCCTCAAAAGATTGATTATCAAATGCTGACTGATACGGAGTTAATTGTGAAAGTATCAGGTGGCAATAAGAAAGGATTTGCATATGTATTGAATAAACAGATTGAAAAAGCAACACAAAAAGATACAACCACTACAAACCCGGATTTTGATATTGCATTGGCGAATAAGCTCGGGGCAGATGATTATGGAATGAATCGATTGGCTAAGGAGGGGAAGATGATTGTTGCCGGACCTGTAGGCAATAATATCAAGACCTACCGGGGAATCTTCATACTGAACCTGACCTCAGTTGAAGAAGCCGATAGGATCTTGCAAACCGATCCCGCTATTAAAGAAAAATTGCTTGATGCAGAGCTATACAATTGGTATGGATCGGCAGCATTACCAGAATACTTGAAGTATGATGAGAAAATCTGGAGAATTAAACCATTCTGATAAATCACATGGATTATGGCAGAGTTAAAGACAAAACAAACAAGTGCAGATGTAAAGGAATTTATCCTTTCGTTTGCCGACACTGAGCAAAAACGCAAAGATAGCTTTGAACTGGTGAATCTGATGAAGGAGCTGACCGGTTTTGAACCCAAAATGTGGGGACCATCCATAATCGGATTTGGAAGTTATCATTACAAATCAGAAAGAAGCCGTCAGGAAGGGGACTGGCCATTGATTGGCTTCTCTCCGAGAAAAGCGGCAATTTCGCTTTATGTTTACACCGGAGCAAAAGAACATGAACATCTGTTGGAAGGTTTGGGAAAGTACAAAATGGGGAAAGCCTGCATCTATATAAAGAAACTATCCGACATCAACCAGGATGTGCTTAAAAAGCTGATGAAGGAGACTATTGGCTTCCTGCAATCAAAATATTAATGAAGTAATTACCCTACCCCATGTAGATCGATCATGGATGCGTTTAGTGTTTTTGCTGCTAAAAAGGCAAATAATATTGGGGAATTGATGATCCAATGGAACTTACTAAATTGGACCAGGGTATCCAATTCTTGAAAGTTATTTATTTTACTTCAAATGAAGTAATCGAAAAATTTAGCATAATGACAAAAATTCTTTATAAAATAGCTAATCTGATTCCAATGGCAAGAAATGCTCAAAGGATACTGATTTTTAGAATTCTGATCATAATAGGATCACTTTTACTAAGTGCGAACCTTTTTTCACAAGATCCGAATTTTCATATTTACCTCTGTTTCGGACAGTCAAACATGGAGGGCCAGGGTTCAATCCAGTCAAAAGACAAAACCGTTGATAACCGCTTTCAGGTATTGCAGGCACTTGACTGTTCAAACCTGGGGAGAAAGAAGGCTGCATGGTATACGGCTGTTCCTCCTTTATGTCAATGCTGGTCAGGCCTTTCACCAGCCGACTATTTTGGCAGAACCATGGTATCGAACCTTCCGGACAGCATTAAAGTAGGGGTTATCAATGTTGCTGTCGGCGGATGTGATATCAGGTTATTTGATAAAGATATTTACCAGGATTATGATTCCACCTACACAGAGAGCTGGTTTACCACAAAAGTAAAAGACTATGAATGGAATCCTTACAAATATCTTGTCGATCTGGCTCAATTGGCTCAACAAGATGGTGTGATTAAAGGGATTCTTTTGCACCAGGGAGAAACAAACACCGGGGATGCCCAGTGGCCATCCTATGTAAAAAAGATTTACAATGACCTGTTGACCGACCTTTCACTGGATGCAGATTCAGTTCCGCTGCTTGCCGGAGAAGTATTATCTGCTGAAGGCAATTGCTGTTCAGGTATGAATACAATTATTAACAGGCTCCCTGACACGATCCCAACCGCATACGTGATTTCATCGGACGGATGTACTGCTCAGGATAATGCACATTTTGATTCGGAAGGATATAGAATTCTGGGGAGACGATATGGGGTGAAAATGCTTTCATTGATGGGGTATGAATCTGCATATTCCGAATGTGAATGTGGTAATGTTGGCGAAAGCTGGAGAATTATGGCTGACGAAAAAGCATCCAACGGAAGCTATGTTACTGCTACAGATGCATTAAGTATTATACAAATGAGTTTTTCTTTAAAGTCGGATACCAGTTACTACCTGTATGGGCGGTTTAACAATCCAACCGCCAGTGGTGATTCTTACTGGATAAAAATTGATGATCAGGAATATGAATTCATCGATGGCCTGACTACCACAGGGTGGCAGTGGTTAGAGTTAAAAAGCTACGATTTGGTAGCTGGGCTGCACACCATCAGTATTGCTGCCGGAGAGGAGGGAGCTTCGCTGGATAAACTCGTTATAAAAAATTCTCAGATTACTCCTGTTGATGCAGGTGAAGAAGCAAACAACATTTGCGAACCTGAAATCTATATATCCGGTATTGATCAAACATATGAGAAGGCCGGGTATATCCTGGAACAGAACTTCCCTAATCCGATTACCGGGATTACAAGTATTACTTTCGAAATTCCAATTACGACATTTGTTTCCCTTGATGTTTTCGATACTCAAGGCAGGGAAGTTGCTAATCTTGCCGGAAAAGTATTTGATTCGGGGAAACATACCCTGGAATTTAATCTTGAAAAACTATCCGTTGGAAACTACCTTTATACGATTAAAACAGATCAGTTCACTGAAACAAAAAAAATGATTCTGCAGGCTGAAAGACCGAAATAGATTAACAGTGAGTTAAGAACAAGAAATTATACAAATTCAGGTTTACCGGACAACAATGAAAGCTTCAATTTCCTATCTGCGGAATTTTGGACGAACAAATGTGTTTATAATTCTTTTTCTATCCATCAGTATCACCCACGGTTTATCTCAAAGCAATAATATTTGCATTGTTGAAACCAGGGAATATCCAGGCAGAGACCCTGTTATGTGGGATGGACTTTATGCTTCAAGTGATGGGAAGGTATTTTCAGCTCTAATTAATGAGGGATTAAGTGCTCATTTTTATGTATTTGATCCACAATTAGATAAGAATATTTTGCTTTATGATATGGCTGAATTTTTGGGAGAAAGAGGCAAAGGAATCAGGACATCCTCGAAAATTCATAATAAACCAGTTGAAGATAGTGAAGGCAATATTTATTTTGTTACTATGAGTAATGGGAGCGGGCCAAATTCAATTGACTACACAAGTTGGAGGGGGGGCTGTTGGATGAAGTATGATCCTCGAAATAACAAGTTGGAAAATATGGGTTTGGTTGATGAGGGAATTGGTTGCTATCCTTTGGCAATTGATAAAGAACGAGGTTTCCTATTTGGAATAGGTTTTACTGGATACTTTTACAGATTTGATTTAAAAAATCGAGTTACTAAGAATTTTGGTCGAGTAAGCAATTGGGATATTTGCCGGGATATTTTCTGTGATGACCAAGGCAATGTTTATATGAGTTTTCCGACAGCCAGAGTAGCTCGGTACGATTCAAAAACTGAAAAAATATACGAGACGGGGCTCTTTACTCCTTATGACCCTACAATTTTTCCTACTCAATTAGGGAATCCTATGATTGACAGAAGTTATGACTGGAGAGCCGTTGAATGGGACTCTGTAGACAATGTTGCATATGGTGTTACCTGTGGTAGTGGTTCAATCTTATTTCGATTTGATCCTTATGAAGGCCCTGAAGGAAAAATAACTTCACTAGTAAAAATGTGTGATACAAAGTATCTGGAAAGTGATCAAAAAGATGTGCCTTATTCCACATTATCTTTTGCTGTTGACAGTCAGAATAAAAAGGTATACTTTGCTCCATCAGCCAGAGACTTTTCAGTTCAGGGATACGAAGAAACTTATGGTAGTAAGGAGGGCCATCACCTCATTATGTATGACATTAAAACTCATCAAAGAATTGACCTGGGTGTCATGCAAGCGACTGATGGTCGTAAAATATTTGGTTGTGAAGCTGCTTCTGTCGGGCCTGATGGAACCCTTTACTTATGTGGTCAGGCAGAGGTAAAGGATAAAAAGAATGCCACTCAGATGATTGGTGAAATACCTACTGCTTTGCATTTGATAATATACAGACCAATGTAGAGATATAAGAGTTTTATTACATTAATTAATAGTTAGAGCAGATGATGACAACAATGGGAAGAAAGACCTTCATAATTATTTGTGTGATTATCATCATTTTTTTGCCTTCAAATATTGTCTATTCTCAGGATTGGGCAAAACCAGTTATTAGAAGTCAGCATCGTGTCGATTTGAGGCATCTAGGATATCCTATGGTTAATGAGATTCCTGTTAACAGTAGTGCAATAACATCCCTGATCACTTCAAAAAATGGCATTATTTATGGTGGAACCAGTGGAGATGAGGCTTATTTTTTCTTGTTTGATCCTTCCACTAATAAGGTAAAACATTTAGGAAAGATACCTGGTCACATGGGAATTCATCATTCACTTGTTGAAGACAGACATGGCAACATTTATATTGGTACAGGAATCAATATGTTTGCTGAATTAGAATTATCAGAGTGGGGTGAAGGAGACGATAAGGTTGATATTACTTTATGGAAGGACATAAAAAGGCATTTTAATAGCTATTCAGGAGGCCACTTATATCGTTATAATCCTTACGAAAGTAATGAAAACGTGAAACTTGTGGATATGAACTGCGAAATAGAAGATTTAGGTATGCCTGTTGCAAATAATTCTATTTATGCTCTCACCATAAATCCAGCAGGGGATGAGATATATGGCATCACTTATCCAGATGGACATTTTTTTATTTACAATATAGAGCAAAAAAAATTCAATGATCTTGGAGAGATTGACCATCAACGAGTATATCATGGGCCTGAAAGACAATGGAGAACGATTTCAAGAGCACTTATTTGTGATGATTCAGGCAGAGTATTTATGTCTGGAAACAAGGGTAAGCTGATATATTATGAACCTAAAACAGGCCAGATTGATTCCACAAATATTGAAGTTCCAGGAGACTACTATTATATGCAGTTCTTTTATGATTATACAGCTGTTGAATATTTTGCAAAAGATAAAGATGGATTGATTTATGGTGGTTCAACAGATGGTTATCTTTTTTCATTTGATCCACAGAAAATGCAGATTAAAAATCTGGGTAAAGTCAGAGCATCAAGACGTCTTAGGTGCTTAACAATTGGAAATGACGGAATAGTCTACCTTATGGCAGGAGAAATATCAACCACAAAACCCTGTCAATTCTATACGTATGATCCTAAACAGGGTTGTTTTGAAACACTTGGTCTTTTAATTGCAGACAGAAGCCCATTTTATTATTGGCGAGGACAGCAATTCGATTGCATGACTACAGGTCTTGACGGAACAATTTATTTGGGAGAGAGTGAGCGTCAGTCACATTTATTTATATATATTCCTGAGTAGTTTTATTCTTTTGCAATCGCAATATCTCTGGCTTAGTGAAATACTGTTTTAGATAAGGAATAACTTTAAGCTTTAATGTGTTTATCCAGGCAACCTTTCTACAAATTCTGCATCTTAATCATGTATTTGTACTTGATTAGTGTATATTAATTTAAAGCATCTAATTATGAAAAAGATATTATTCCCGGTGCTCGCTCTGCTGAGCTTAAATTTGCAGGCTCACGCCCAATCGGATACCGATGTTTCCTGCAGCGCTGAGTTTGATTGGAAAGTGAATGATTCAATCATGATGTTTGCGCCCGGCATGGCCGTCAATTTTTTCGACCAGTCCGAAGGGGAGGTGGTGAACTGGTTGTGGGATTTTGGAGATGGTTCATTCTCTGAGATGCAGAATCCCATGCACATTTTCACATTTCTCGCTGGAACTGGAATGACCCCCGATCCAAATGGGGTTTTTATACCAAAGGTCTGCCTGACCATCACCACCATTGACAGCTGCTCTTCAACTGTTTGCAAAACCCTTGAAGTTATATCCGATACCATCATCTATCCCGATCCGGAGTGTTATCTCTATTTTTATCCATACCGTATCGACACCCTTATAACCATCCCGGAAGTGATCCCTTATTCGTTCAGTGTAACCGCGCCTAAAAATACCTCAAGGTATTTCTGGGATTTTGGTGATGGGACCACCAGCGATGAGGCAAATCCGGTACATACATTTGATTTTATGGGCGATGTTTACATTGTATGTCTCCAGATTGTTACTGAAGATGGATGCACCAACAGCTATTGCACCCCTGTATACATCAACAGTCACGACACCATCATCCAGCCCGATTGCCAGGCATACTATACCTATACGGTCATGGAAAGCTACCCGGAACAATTTGCCTTCCAGGATCTATCCATGGGCTCCAACCCCATTGCCTGGTCCTGGGACTTCGGGGATGGTACCTATTCAAACGAACAGAACCCGGTACACGCTTTCTGGACCATCAATGACTCCCTCATCGCACAGGGTTATCTGGGCCCCCCCATTGCAGACCGTTATATGGTTTGCCTTACCGTGTTAACCGACGATAATTGCAAAAGCACCTATTGCGATGTGGTATATATGGGTGGGAATACGGATACCATATACCCCCAGCCCTGCCCCTACTTTATCTCACTGACCACATCGAACATCCTGGGCGGGAACTTCTGTAACGGTACCGCCAGCGCCATCCTTGTGGACGCCGGAGGGACCCCGCTGGAAGCCGGGATGATTTACTGGTCCAACGGTGAAAGCGGTCCAACTACAGGCAACCTGTGCGTAAATATTCCCTATTACGTCAGCATGACCGGGCCGGAGGGCTGCCAGGTCGTGGGGTCTTTTGCCATCATTGACTATACACAGCCCATGGAGCCATTTGGCTACTGGACGATTTACGGGTACGGCTCCTCTTACGATCTGAACTATACCGCACCGGATTCAGGCTACGTATGCAACTGGCAATTCAGCGACGGGACCATCCTGACGGGTTATAATGTGAGTTACTCCATGGGGAATGAACCCGGATCAGTCACCCTGAACGTACTGGATCGTTCAGGTGAAGTGGTTTATACATCGGTAATCGCCCTGAACCAGGCCACAACCGTCAAGGAATCCAAAGCACCCTCCGTGAAAATCTATCCAAACCCTGCCGTCGATGTGATTCACCTCCTGCCTGGCGAATCCTTGCAAGGGAGCGTACTGGTGGAGATTTACAATTCCATTGGGCAGAAACTGATCAGTGAAAGGTTCGATGATGCCTCATCCTCCTCTGAAATACAGGTTTCAGTATCGGCCCTTGAACAAGGGATCTACTTTATGCGGATCCTGGGGGCAGGAAGAGACCCGGTAACCCTGAGCTTTGTGAAATAAACCAGGCGGCAATTATAGCCTAAGCAGATCATACCAATTAGGGTATGATCTGCTTACTTCACTTCGACCACCAATTCAGGTATCCTGCCAGTGAATTTCGATTTATGCTCGGCGCCTATTCTTTCTACCACAGGGGTTGCAAGGTCGATGCCCACATCAGCTGTTTCATCAGCAGAGAAAATACCTGATTGGGTGCGTTCAATCCGGCCTTTTCCCACCTGTTTCCCATCCATGAACAAGGTTCCCATGCCACCTTTCCCAATGCCATCGCCATCGTAAGCAAAATCAAACTTCACCTCGTGACTTCCTGGTTGCATGATCTCCGCGGAAGAAACGGTATACCGTTCCATGCCAAGAAAATTGTAGTCGTAAGAGAGGATTCCGTTTATCATGTATAATGCCCAGCCGCCAAACCGGCCACCCTGTGCAATAAGAATTCCATTGGCTTTTGGGCCTTCCGGAATGATAATGGTGGCTGTAATAACCTTGGATCTGTTTTTGATATTGAGAAAGGTATTTTCAGTCATGCCTGTCATACCTTCAGACAGGTTTAGCGAATTGCGCCCCTCCATCAGATCAGGACGTCCGACGTTTGAAGCGATGAGACGGTCGAACAGCCGGTCATCAATGGGCAGTGCATAATTTTTCTCAGCTTCCTTCATAAAAAGATCCTGCAACTCTTTTAATTTTTCCGGGTATTGCGCTGAAAGGTCGTTGACCAGGCTGAAGTCGCTGGCCACTTCATACAGCTCCCAGATATCCTCTGCAAGCGGTCTTCTTGGAACACTCTCCCATGGCGCCCTGTGAATGGTTCTGGCGTACCAGCCTTCATGATAAATAGCCCGGTTGCCAAACATTTCAAAGTACTGGGTAGTATGCCTTTCCTTGGCGCCGGCCTCATCAAAAGTATAAGCCATACTAATTCCATCCATCGGCCTTTGTTCAATACCGTTTACCATCTTAGGTTCGGGAAGGCCGGCGGCTTCCAAAATGGTTGGGGCTACATCTATTACGTGTGAAAATTGTGTTCTCAATTCACCTTTAGCCTTGATGCCTTTTGGCCAGCGAATGGTCATCCCGACCTTGGTTCCTCCATGGTCAGACCCCATTTGTTTGGTCCATTTGTAAGGTGTATCAAACATCACGGCCCACCCGGCCGCCATATGCGGATAGGTTTCCGGACCACCCCACTTGTCAATTTTCTTCAGCATATCCGGTACCGTTTCCTGTACCCCGTTGAAATAGGTCATTTCGCTGTACATGCCATTGGCTCCGCCTTCTGCACTGGTGCCATTATCGCCATAAACAAAAATAACCATGGTGTTATCTGTCTGTCCAACCTCCTCTACGGCATCTATCAGCCGCCCGATTTCGTAATCCATCATTTCAACGTAAGCGGCAAACACCTCTACCTGTTTGGAGAAGAGCCGCCTTTGATCCGGTGAAAGGCTATCCCATTCCGGTATGGCCTCAGGTTTCGGAGCGAGTTTGGTACCTACAGGTACTACTCCCAGCTTGATTTGACGATCCAGTATTTGCTGACGGATTGCATCCCATCCAATGTCAAATTTACCTTTGAATTTGTCAATATAGCTTTGAGGAACATGGTGAGGGGCATGTGTAGCACCGGGTGCAAAATAGATAAAAAATGGTTTATCAGGATTCAAAGCTTTTTGATATTTCATCCATGCTATGGACTGATTTGTCATATCTGTCATGAAATGATAGTCTGGATCATCGGGGAGCTCAACCGGATGAACACCGTCATATACAAAAGGTGCCCACTGGTTGGTTTCGCCACCCAGAAAACCGTAAAATTTATCAAATCCCTGACGAATGGGCCAGTTATCAAGCGGTCCAATCGTGTTTGCTTCCCATGCAGCTGTTTCGTGCCATTTTCCGAAAGCCCCGGTCGAATAACCATTTAAACGCAGGATTTCTGCGAGCGGAGCAACATTTTGGGGAATCCTGCCTGTATTTCCGGGGTAACCGGTTCCCGTTTCAATAATACTACCCATATTGTTGACATGGTGGTTGCGCCCGCTTTTTAAAGCGGCCCTCGTGGGAGAGCAAACCGCAGTCGTGTGAAAATTATTATAGAAAACGCCTTCACTGGCTATTTTATCAAAAGTTGGAGTAGAAACAGGGCCCCCGAATGTACTGGTGCCTGCAAACCCAAGGTCATCCACCAAAACCAGGATAACATTGGGTGCGCCTTCCGGGGACTCCACTTTAAATTGCGGAGGCAATGTTGCATTGCGCACGTCCAATTCCGAACTGGTTGGTGGAATGGGTTCTTTTATCGGAAGAATAGTCCTGTCAATACCTTCAGGGGTATCTGATACCTGTATCTTTTTGTCGGAGGTATTGCAGCCGGATAGTGCCAACAGAACCAATACCAGGATTGCATAGATTTCTTTTTTCATGTCTCCAAATTTTTGATGAAGGTAATACATTCTCGAGAATGTAATCAGAGAATATTCTGCTTTTTAAATGAATTTCGCACAGAGGTTAATATTAAAACAAAGGATAATATTAACGCATATCTCATATAAAAGGGTTGCAGCCAAAATGCTAATTTTAACATCATGAATAGCGAAAATAAATCAATTCACGAATTCGACTTTAATCTGATCTGCGAATATTTTTCAAGTATTGAACGACAAGGGCCAGGTAGTCCGGAAGTAACCATTAAAGCATTGAGCTTTATTGATAATCTTACCAATGAATCCAAAATAGCCGACATTGGGTGCGGAACCGGCGGACAAACAATGGTCCTGGCTGAATACACAAAGGGATCAATCACCGGTATTGACCTGTTTCCCACTTTTATTGATTTGTTCAATATGAATGCGGTCAAACGGAAGGTCGGAGATAGAGTAAAAGGTGTCATCGGTTCAATGAATAATCTTCCTTTTCAAAGTGAAGAATTAAATCTTATCTGGTCAGAAGGCGCAATCTATAATATTGGTTTTGAACGAGGCTTGATCGAGTGGAAGAAATTTCTGAAGACAGGAGGATCTCTTGCGGTCACCGAAATTTCCTGGTTTACAGATGAACGCCCTGCTGAAATTAATGCTTTTTGGCAGGATGCGTATCCTGAGATTGACACCATTCCTAATAAGATTGCCCAGATGCAAAAAAATGGCTATGTTCCGGTTGCGAGCTTTATCCTGCCGGAAAACTGCTGGACTGAACCAAAGGCATGAAGCTCAATTATACTCTAAATACAAAGCGTATTACGGCTATGTATTCTATATCGGGGAAAAAATCTAGGTAATGATTATCTTAGCAGCTTTGCAAAAGCATATGAGATATTTTATCCCTGCTTCTTCAATCATCCTGCTTTTCTGTTTTAGTTTATCATCCGGCCAATCGTCTGCTGTGAACCGCGACAGCTACCGGCTCGGCGCCATCCGGACATATCATCCGGTTGAGGTAGACGGCATCCTGGATGATGCAGTCTGGCAGAACGCCGGCAGGGCTTCCCGGTTCCACAGAATAGAGCCTATAGATACGGGATATGCCCGTTCCCAGACCGAGGTGATGATGGCCTTCGATGATACCCATTTCTACCTGGGTATCATCTGTCATGATACCCTCCCCGGTAAAAGGCCTTCGGAATCACTGCGGCGGGATTGGAATTTTGGGAGCAACGATAACTTTTTTGCGGCTATTGATACCTACAACGACCAGACCAATGGGTTTGCTTTCGGGGTGAACGCTCTTGGGGCTCAATGGGATGGAATTCAGTCCGATGGTGGCAATGTGTCCCTTGAATGGGATGGAAAATGGCATTCGGTTGTTCAAAACTACCCTGACCTCTGGGTGGCCGAATTCAGCATTCCGTTCAGAACCGTGCGCTACCGGGAAGGCGAGAGCGAGTGGGGGATCAATTTCAGCCGCATGGATTTGAAAAGCAATGAAAAATCGGGCTGGGCCCCGGTTCCCCGGCAGTTCGCATCGGCCAACCTGGCCTATACGGGTACCCTTGCCTGGGAAGAGCCGCCACCGCCCTCCGGGGTCCGTTTCTCACTGATACCTTATGTTTCAGGAAAGGTTACCCACCAGAAGGAGGATGGCGAAGATGTCGATTTCAGCGGAAACGCCGGTCTGGATGCAAAGGTCATTCTTTCCACTTCCATGAACCTGGATGTAACAATCAATCCCGATTTCTCGCAGGTTGAAGTGGACAGGCAGCAAACAAACCTGGACCGGTTTGAACTCTATTTCCCTGAGAAACGAAAATTTTTCCTGGAGAACAGTGACCTTTTTGCCAGTCTGGGAACCGACCAGGTCCGCCCGTTTTTCTCCAGGAGGATCGGTCTGGATGCACCGGTTATTGCAGGGGCAAGACTCAGTGGAAAGGCCGGGGAAAAATTTCGTGTGGGAATCATGGACATGCAAACCGCATCGAAAGATACCATTGCAGCCAGTAATTACAGTGTGGCTGTGCTCCAGCGGAGCATACTGAAACGCTCCAATGTAGGGGTGTTTATGACCAACAAACAGGTGATGGGAACCGGAACGGATTCCGCCTATCACTCCGATCTCTACAACCGGGTGGCGGGGGCTGAATTCAATCTGGCCAGCGTAGACAATAACTGGACCGGAAAGGCATTTTACCACCACTCTTTTAATCCGGGTCCGGAAGGGGACCGCTTTTCAACGGCGGCCATCATCCATTACGAAACCAGGCAATTCTCGGCAGGCTGGGGCCAAACCTATGTGGGGGGCAATTACCTGGCCGAAATGGGATTTGTGAGGCGAAAAGGGTACCATCAGACCAATCCTGAAGTGGGATACAAGTTTTATCCCCATTCAAAAAATATCGCCTATCACGGACCGGATGTTTCGGCAGAAATGTTCTTCGAACCAGATTTTTCACTGACCGACAGGGAGATCGATCTGAGCTACACCCTGTCGTGGATTGACCGGAGTTCCGTCTCCCTCTCCCTGGAGGAGGGTTATGTGAGGCTACTGGAACCGTTTGATCCCACGAATACCGGGGGCGCCATGATCCCGGCCGGCGAAGAGTTTACCTGGACTGAAGCTGCACTTACCTACCATTCTAACGAGCGCCAGCTTTTTACTTACATGGTTTCCGGGCGATACGGAGGGTATTTTAACGGGACACGCCTGAATCTCAGCACTGACCTTAATTACAGGGTTCAGCCCTACGGAAGTCTATCGATGGAGTTATCTTACAACCGGATTCTCCTGCCCGAACCCTATACCAGCGCAGACCTGGTTCTGGTCGGGCCCCGCCTGGATATCACTTTTACAGATAAGCTTTTCTTCACAACCCTGGTCCAGTACAATAACCAGATAGACAATGTAAACATGAACATGCGATTCCAGTGGAGGTTTGCTCCGGTTTCAGATCTCTTTATCGTGTACACGGAGAATGCCTTCCCCGAGCACCTGCAAACCAAGGACCGGGGAGTTGTCGTCAAGCTCTCTTACTGGATCAATTAAATTTAGCTTTTATTATGAACAACTTAAATGGACGATGGAGGGGATCATACACCTTTGATCCTGAATTTGAAAGTGAAAGTCAGGAACGCTTTTTTGAATTGACAATGCAAGTTGACGATGATGATGAAATAAGGGGAGAAATACGGGATATGCCGGATCATGATCAGGATCCCAGGGTAGCTGCCCTAACCGGATTTATTGATGAGGGTGAGATTAGTTTTATCAAACAATATCCCTTTCTTCTTCTGAGAAATGAAAAGAATGAGACCATCATGGATGAGCGTAAACCTCATCCTGAAATCCTTTACCATGGAGAAATCAATGATTCCGGTATGGAAGGAACCTGGGAGATGGAAGCAGCTGTTCTGTTTGTAGCCGGATCCTATCACTCACAACTGGTGACCGGAAAATGGAAAATGGTCAAAGCTGCACAATAACCTCTCCCCCGTTAAGAGTATGGGTGCCTGTATGGATCTCTGTACTTCCTTTTAAGCATGGATTCTGCTTTGGAATTGTTCGTCACATCGAAGGTGGAAGCATGGATATCCAGGCCTGAACCGGTCCGGTAAGCCAGGTCGCCATAATTCACCATGGCGGTGGTAAGCAGCGCCTCTTCAAAGGTATTTGTGATCCCTTCATTGGACCCGGCCCGGATGCCCTCTGCGAATTCAAGCATCATTTTTGTGAAGGTATCCTCGTTTACCCGTGTTGCTTCGTATATGATGGGCTCTGCATCATGGGGATAAATTTCCCATGCGCTGTCCCCTTCGAAAATATTTGCTTTCTCTCCATAATAAAATGCCCCGATCCCGTGTTTTGGCTCCGTATGGTTGTATCCCCATGTTTTGTGCGACCAGTAGACGGGCAATCCGTCGAAATCGAAATGCACATCAAGGTAGTCAGGGTTATCACGGAGGTAATCGCTGGTGATGCCGCCGATGGCAGATACCCTTCCGGGCAGTCCCAATCCGAGTACCTGCCTGATGTTATGGAGGTAATGAATGCCCCAGTCAACCATAATCCCCTGACTAAAAACATATTGAGACCTCCAACGGGGTGTATTTTCCTCTTCCAGGCACAAAAATTTCTGCAGTGGAGCCGGACCGCAATAGGTGTCAAAATCAAAGGTTCCGGGAATCTCCTTCTCAACCAGAGGGCTCTCCTTGTAATGAATCTGGGCCTGGACCTGCATGATCTTTCCGGCTTCCCCGCTCTGAATGTATTGCCTGACCTTGTCATTGGTATCTGTCAGGATCCGGGGAAAATCAACCTGGACCACCGTACCGGCCTTTTGTTTGGCCTTCAGCATGGCCTGTCCCTCCCGGATGTCCCAGCTCAGAGGTTTTTCCAGGAAAACATGCAATCCTTTTTCACAGGCATCCACAAACTGCAGCGCATGCCAGTGGGGGGGAGTGGCGATAACCACAGACTGTAGCCCGGGCATTTCATACATCTCCTTGTATGATGCAAAGAGCCTTGGTTTTTCTCTTCCTGCCTGGACAATCTTTTCTGCAGTACTTTGGAGGACCAGGGAATCCACATCACACAAACCTGTTATCTCGAACTGGCCCGATTTCAGAATGGGTTTAAGCAGGTAATCGTTTGCCCACCATCCTGTTCCCACGATGGCAATTTTGATCCGGTCCGTTTGGGCCATCAGTGGTGTGGTGATCATCAGGGAGCCTGCAGCCAGGCTCCCGGTTTTGATAAAGTCTCTTCGTTTCATGGCTGAACCTGAATGAGTTGCTTACTCTTTATATTTACAAGGCCCTTTTTTGTGCCTACCCAGGCACTTCCGTCTGCATCAAATGCAATGGAAGTTATCGAAAGATCGGGCAGTCCTGCTGTTATAGTCTCCCAATCCGTACCGTTGAATACAGCGATTCCTTTGCGCGTACCGACCCATATTTCTCCATTTTCGGCCTGGTTTATGGCTAGCACATATAAGTCGGGAAGTTCATCGTAATAGTAGGTAAAGCTATCCTGTTGCTTCGGGTCCTGGCCTGTATGAACCTGGATCCCCTCCTTGCCACCCATCCACTTTTTCCCCTCACGATCAATAAATACAACGAACATCGTATCGGTAACACTCAGTCCGTTATAAGGAGGATCCCATTGGGTGGCTCCCGAAAATGCGTCCAGGGAAGGATCATAGCCAAAGGCCCTGTAGAGCCGGGCACCGCTCGTTGCAAAGAAGAAATCACCCTCTGCGCTCGCAATGGAGTTTATCTGAAAATTCTCGAGAACCATCGCAAACAGCTCACCACGTGTATTGACCCTGAAATTCTCCTTTTTCCAGTTCGTTTCATCGTTGAGGCTGATGCCTTTTTCTGTACCAAACCATCGCCTGGCTTCCTGGTCAACATGAATGGTGAGTACATTCGGATTACTAAGATTCTCCGTATCAATGGAGGCAGCCGTAATGTTGTCGCCCGATATTGTCGCTTTAAGCAGACCTGTTCCGGTCCCAATCCAGAGAATATGCCCGGTTTCTTCATAATACAGGGCGGTTACTTTTTCAAGATCGGGAATCTCCTGCAATTCAAATCCACCCACAACACTTTTATACAATCCAACATCGGTTCCAATCCATTTTGTATTGGAAAGATCCACTGCAATGGCACTGACCAAGGTATCAACAGAGGGCAGGACCTCCTTCTCGGGGTCTTCATCATCATTCCCGTCATTGCATGCCCAGAACATGCTTAATATTATAAATATCAGGAATTTACTATTTTTCATATGGTTTATTGAATAATCAGTTTGATGGATTGCATCTCACCTTGGAGCGGATCCATGGTTTGAATACGGCAGATATAGATGCCTGATTCAAGGTCTCCCGTACTAACCAACTGTGTATGATCCCCTGAATTTACTGCCACCTGATCCAGTACGGAATGAATTTTACCGTCCATGGAGATGAGGGTTATGGTGACCATTTTGTTCACCTCCAGGTGATAGGAAATCATGGTACTTTCCTTACAGGGATTAGGGTAAGCATTCAGCGACAGAGTGCCGGCCCGGGGATCAGTAATTACTGATGTATTCATGTTTTTAAGATCCAGGAGTTCAATTCCTTCACCGGTTTCCAGGTTCCTGGTATATTGCTTATCCACAGGGTTGTTCCAGTGTTCATGCACCCCCAGTGACGGAATCTCTGAACCATCTCCTTCAGGGTCATAGACAATGCCTTCGGGCCAATTGTTTTTATCTGCAGCCTGGTGCAGGTGATCATCCACGGCGGGGAAGAAGGGCCGGTCGTTAAAATAAGCGTTTTTGTCGGCTTCCGCCCTTAAGAAGTCCAGGCAAACCGATTCAATGGCAACACCATCCTGCGAAATAAACAGGGAATTTGGATAATCACCGTTAAAGGGTGCCATTTTCCATTTAACCGGCATATCGGTTGCTTCAACGCCTCCCCAAAGTCCGTCAACAATGAATAAAATGGTATTGCGACCGAGCTTTTCGTGGCCCATCAAATCAACCAGCACCCTGTACATTCCATATTCACCACGTACACCTGTGGTCAGAACGTCGTTATCGACGGTGCTGATCAGGCCGTCATGGAGGTGGAATGAACCATATCCATAACCGGGATGGTCGCCGTGTGAACCAAAATGAAGTTTTGCATTCAGTGTAACGCCGGCGCGTGCATGTGCTTTAAGGGCGGCTGCATTGATCATGTAATCGGCATGATACATCTCCTGCATCAGGTTGTCACTGCCGGCATCAGGCATTTCGGCGCTGTAATCGGAATAGTAGACCACCTCCTCGGTCCAGCCTGCTGATTTCGTACGGCCCAGGTTGGTATACCCGTCCTTGTCCAGAATAATAACATTGGGATAAACTTTATGGATCGCATCATACATGCTTTTATAAACGTGTGTCATTGGTTCGCCCACGTAAATATTCTCCTGCGGTATATTGCACTCATCCACCAGTTGTCTGATCAGCGCAACCACTGTTGAAGGGGTTGTACCTGACATCGCCGCATTGTTCAGACCTGTCATCACCGATCTGGTTCCTGTTTCAGACAGATCAGATAATTTGATTGCCCAGCCGGCCTGTCCGTTATTTACCTTGATGAATATCGTTTGCCCTTCCTGGTAACTTTCAGCTGTCCCTGATTTCCGCTGGTTAAAATCCTTGAAAAGTTTGTCCCAGGCATCCTTGATCTGATCAGCACCCGCCAGGTTTTTGACGGAACTATCGAACATTGCATTGATCACATCCTGGTTGTTGTTTTTCGCCATAAAAAAGGCATCGGTTATGGTATTCGGGCATTTTTCATTTGTCGCTTCCGGATCCCATGCCCAGACCACACGTCCGGGGTTCACTCCAATCCCTTCACCCATCGGGCTGTTGGGGCCATCGGGCAATACACCGCGGGTGAACCCTATTGCTTTTGAATAGACTTTCTGAGCACTTGTCCAGTTAAATGCCACCAGCAGCACCAGGCTTGAACCGAGGGCAAAAACGGCCGCCAGGTACTGGGCTTTTCTGAATTTAGCCACTGCTTTTTTAAACAGCAGGGTCATTCCCCCGAGAGAAAGGATGTAGAGTATAAAACCCGACATGACCGGGGCCGCTGCCCTCATGCACGGATAACCGGCACGCTGTGGTTTTGGGATAACCCTGATCAGAAACCAGAGTGTAGAGGCAACTCCAAGGACTATAAATACTAATTTTCCTGGAATTTTAAAGGATAATATGTTTTGTTTGAGGCTTTTAAGACCCGCCCGGATGTTGATTGTCCTTTTCATGATTATTTCAAATATATAGTATCAATTGAACTGTTTTCTCCTGCTTTGATGATTCAAAGATCACAAAAGAAATTAAAACGCACATCATCAGCAAACAAAGTAATAATTTATCTGCTTTACTGTATTTCCATCCATACAGGATAGGACAGGACAGAAATCGCACTTTTCCAGCATACTTTTAATACGCTAAGTCAATAGTAGTAAGGTTCTTTAGTTATCGGAATCCAGGCCTATTCGTGGGTCTGGATTCCTTTTTGGTGCGCCCGGCATGGGCGATAGCATCTAAATCCCGGAGGATCCCGGTTTGACAGGAGAAACAGGAGATATTGCGGGAACCTGACTAATATGGGTAATTAATTGGAGCGCTCTGCTTCCTCAAGCAGCTTCACAATCGATTCGTATCCATTGTCTAGAGCCCTTTCTATGGCACGGAAACCATCACTATCCCTGTAGTGTACATCTGCCCCTTCACTGAGCAACTGTATCAGCTGCTTTTCATCTCCGGAAATGGCTGCCACTACAAGTGCCTGATCCAGATCAAGTATGTCTGGATTTTTAAAGGATTTCGGGTTCCACCTGTTTGCCTGGTTGGGACTTATGCCCCTGAGGATGGTCTGCAGTGTATCCGACTGAAGCTCCAGAGCGATATCCATAGGGGTTTTGTTGTCCAGGTTTTTTACAGTCGTGCTTGCACTTCCCTGCATTAACGCCAGGGTTATGGATTCAAATCCCATCTGAATAGCATAGTGCAGCGGGGTGGATCCGAACTGATCGGTTGCATTCACTTCCGCTCCCGAATTCAGCAGGATTCTGACCACGTCATCTTCTACCATGGTCTTCTCGTTGACAAAGTGGGAATAGCCCTGCATGGCAGCCCAGTGCAATGGAGTTCTTCCATTTTCATCCCTGGCTTCCAGATCTGCTCCTGCAGCTATGAGATCTTTTATTCTGTTCAGGCTGGTTAATTCGGATTGCCTGTACCCGGTAAAAGCATTGATAACCGCACAATGCAGGGGAGTCCACCCATCATTTGTACAGGCTGTGATATCGGCACCGGAATCAAGAAGCATCCTGAAAATCTCGTAGTGGTTGTATTCTTTGTACTTGACCTGGATTCCCTGGTTGCCCACGAATCCTGAAGAAGCTGCATGCAGGGGTGTCCATCCGTCTTTTGCAGCCAGGTTCACGTCAACTCCTTTATTGATCAGCAAATTGACGGCTTCCCCGTCCCCGTTCAGGATGGACTCATGCAGCAGTGTCCAGCCATCGGCGCGTTGTTGGTTGATTGTTCCTGTCTGTACTGCCTCTTCTACCTGAATGTACCTGCCGGCATGCCTGTCGGTGGCTCCCTGCCATTCGGACTGAATCGGGAACGGATCAAGATTTCCCGGTTTCACTGGTATTCCAGTTCCGGGCGTCCAGGATTCCGTGTATTCCAGCACTTTCCCGGGATCCTTCAGATTCCTGGAGTTGCCGGTCAGGCTCATGATACTCTGGGCAGGAATATAGATCAGGTTTCCAGTGCGGATATTCCCCTGGTCATGGTAAAACTCCTTTTCACAGGATAATTGCACGTCAAACCTGGCAGGAAGCCCGGTATTCTTTTCCAGCCTGATGACCTGTTGTTTTTGGGAGGGATTGATCAACACCAGGGTCAGGTCTCCCGTGGCAGGATGCTTATAGGCCGAGATCAGGATTGAGTCATTTTCACAGGAGGCTTCAACCCGGATGGCCCCGGGTCTGATGTTCCGGTAAAAATGCTTTGCTGCATAATACTTGGGAGTTGGCTTGCCCTCATGCATCAGGGTATAGAGATCGGGGTTGCTGCCTCCGGTGTTCCCGCTGATTTGCCAATAGATCCATGAGCTAAAATTGCCAAGGGCCAGGTATTCGTGCATATCAACGGCCATTCTCAGCGCACCATCCCATGTGGCCTGGTGTCCGGAAGTTTCAGTCATATGGTACTCCCGGCCAAAGGGACTGGCAAGGTCATTCCATTCAAGCAGTTCATTCCCGCTGGCATGCCGGTGCACGGCAATGTCGCCGGGATATTTGCATGATACCGGATCGGAGAACACAGGATCAAGAAAAGCAAGGACCCTCTCAGGGTAGAGCATATCCTCGTTGATCAGGAGCCTGGTTTCGATACTCTCCTGCTCAAATTTATCCATGATCGCTTTGAGTACCTCCTTCATTCCATAACCATGATAGAGGCATGACCTGTAGAACTCAATGAAAATACTTTCATTCTGAAGGCTGATCCAACGGATATCCACATCCCAGTTCATCTTCGCCAGCATGATATATGCGGAGAGGTACTCCGCGAATTCCTCGTACATATCCGCTCTCAGAAAACCTCCCTGTATTGGCGCATGGTTTGTTTTCATATACTGGGGTGGGGACCAGGGTGAGGCCATGAACAGGTCCACGCCTCTGTTTTTAAGTTCGCTGACAAACCGGAAGGTCTCCTCCATACCCCTCTGGCAATTGTTATTGGACAGATAGAAATTCTCCCAGGCGTAGTGGTCCGGATTATCATCATCGTTCCGGTATTCCAGGTGTTCGGTGATCGGTATCCTGAGGATGCTCATGCCCAGGTCATACACGATCATATCCAGGAAATCCTCCTGGAAATACTCTGCCGGGAGTTCTTTGTAATTTACCATACTGGTTCCAAACCCATGGATTCGCTGGTATTCTGTATCCGGGTTGATCTTTACCACATGGTATTTATATGTATCCTGATGCACACATCCCGTTAGAAAGGTGATTAGCAAGAGAAGGTATATCCATCTACAATTCATCTCGGGTATTATGATGCTCTGAAGTCAAAAATGGCAATCTTTTGAAAAAAGCCTGTCCTGTCCTGTCCTGAACGTTGTTCTTCTTTCAATGATATTTTACCTGGAGTGTCAATGATCCTTTGTAGTTTAATGAGTGATTCAATAAAGTAATAATCAGCAGAGATTTTCGGCTGGTCGATATTTAAGTTCCACGACCGGCTTCCTGTAGAATGTTTCAGGATAAATCCAAGGTTCTCATCGGGTTGGTTCCTGTATTGATCTGAAGCCAGGCTCTGTAGGGTGCGGACCGCGAATTCAAAGTACTCTCCCCGCTCATTTTCCGGGAGATATTCGGAGAGTTCAAGGATACCAGATACGGCAATGCAGGCTGCAGAGGCATCCCTGGGGGCATTGGGTATGTCCGGGTCATCGAAATCCCAGAATGGGACAAGGTCATCAGGTAACCGGGGATGCTCCATGTAGAAGTCCGCTGCATTGCGGGCAAGGTCCAGGAAGCTTGAATCGCCTGTCTCCCTGAACGTGATCGCCGCACCGTAAATGGCCCTCGCATGTCCCCGGGCCCAGGTGGATTCATCCGAGTCCCCCATCCAGGTCCCTTTCTTTCTGACCTCATGGGTAACTGTATCATAGTCAATCAGGTAATAAGTACTGTAGTTGTCCCTGAAAAAGTCCTGTTTCGTCCGCAGGGCATGCTGGTATGCCATACTTGAATAGGTGGTGTCTCCTGTTATTTCCGATACAAAGAAAAACATCTCATTGGACTGCAGTGCATCGATGATCACTGCGAAATGTATGGGAAGAGATTCGTAAAAAGGATCCCACGATTTTATACATCCTATCTCAGGATCATACCTTTCTGCCATCAGCTTTGCCCCCAGCAGAAGAACATCTTTGTAAAGGCTGTCCCTCGTGATCCTGTATCCGTTCCCGAAACTGGAATGGAGCATATAGAGCAGATCCAGAGATTTCTTGTTGAATTGTTGCAGCTCAAGTCCCGCTGTCCACTGTTGCGCAAATACCTTCCACTTTTCCTGTTCCGTATAGTCATACAGGTGCCACAGGATGCCAGCCAGATAGCCCGCCTCCCATGAACTTGGCAGGAGTGTTTGCAATTCTCCCCTGTCATCGATGGAACCCGGGTAGGTATTGAAATCCAGGTTTTCCAGGAAATATGAAATCTTCTGCTGTGCATATTGCATATTCTCAGATACAAGGGATTGAACCTCTTCCCGGCTTATCCCTGTTTTCTCCTGGGGCCTGCACTGCAGTAAGACAAGTGCAAGGATGCCCGGAATCATTATTTTCAAAACCTTATGTTTCATATTCGCTTTCTTATAGGGATTCTCTTTCAATAAACCTAAGACATTGCCCGGGAACGGTTTTACTTATCCGTCTCCCCAGGTCCGTACAATCGTCCCGGATATTTTCAATGACTGTAATGCCATTGGCCACGATTCTTCTCAGTGGACTGTCCCCGTAACTTATAACTCCGGTTTCCTTACCGATGATCAGTCCCTTCTCAGCCGAAATCTCAACAAAAGCAGCCAGCGTATTGTCTTCCAGTATCATAAATGCCTGTCCCTGATTCACATCTTCAGGGCGCAGTTCCTCCGTTTGCTGGAAAGGCAACTGGTGGATCTCACAGAAATCCCGGAAAACCCGGGTAATTTCACCAGGGAACAATCCGCCCCTTGGAAATACGAGGATAAGCCCCTTATATTTCCTGAAAAGTTGATGATGTTTCTCAAGAAGAGTGGTCATTTCCGTTTCAAAAGCCGGGTATGTTGCCACGTAGTTCTGATCGGGCAACCGGCTGAACAACGGCTGTGGTTTTTCAAGCGGTCGGATAAAGATATATGCCAGAACAAATACAAGAAGTACTACGAAAGTAAGGGTCAGGATGAATGTGACCTTTTGCCACAAATGCATGAATGATAATCGTTCTGTGGCCCGGACACGCCGGTTCTTGGTGTTTTCCCTGTCCATATTAACAATCTTCCCGGCAGGTTTCACGATCCGTTCCATGAGTACCTGGTAGTTATGATTGAGGAGTTCCCAGATCTTATCCTGGTCTGCCGGATCAATTGTTACGCTTTTCGCCTCGACCGATTCACCCGACAAGTCCAGCCTATCGAGACTGAGAGAATTACCGGAAGGTTCATTTATGGTCTGGTGAGCAAGTTCATATTGGGGGATCAGGAGTTCAATATACAAATCCAGGCAATACTTTACACTGTCCAGGTGAGTACAATACGATTCATTTTCAAGGCAATACTTGTACAGGGAGTCGAATTCCTGTTGCATGACAACACTGTTCTCACGAAGAGCGTTCAGGTATTTTCTGTCTCCGGTCACATCGTATAACTCCCTGATCAGATCATCTTTGTTTACACTGTTATAGAATTTGGAAAGGTGCAGTTCCCTTTCCTGGAAGTAGGTGTTAAACATTGTCTGTTCAAAATTTAACTCCTCGATAATTGACAGCAGGAATCGGTTGCTCATGGTAAGTAGTCCGGCAAAGACAAGGATCAGGACAAGGATCCACCTGTACCATGCATTGATACTCAATTTCAACTCAAATCTTCTGATAGTATTCGATTGTGGCCTCATGTTATCTGAGTAAAGAGTTTCTTAAATAGATTTTAAAGGGAACCCTCTGGGACCCGGTTTCATGGTTGAGGATCAATTCAGCTGCTTTTTGCCCCATGGCTTGCCAGTCGGTAGAGATCACAGAGATCCCACCGGCAAGAACCCTTTTTAGTGGTGTTTCATTGTAAGAGATCAGTCCCACATCTTTTCCGAATTCAAGCTTCTTTCCCCTGATCAGTTCGATGGTCGTGACCAGCTGATCATCATTCAGCAGAATGTAATTGGCACCGGCGTGAATCATATCAGCGTCTATATGGGTCAACACCTTGTATTCGTATTCAAACATCCGGCAGAAGACTTCAAATCCTTTGACAACCTCTTTCGGATGGACATTCTCACGGGAATATAGAATATAATGTTTGTTGTATGCAGAGAGTTGATCGTTCATGGAAATCAGAGCCTCCCTTATATCCAGCTCGAAGTCCTGTGTCACGGTCGAATGATTGGATTTGATCCCGCCAATCGGATTATCCAGGACCAGTAATTTCCGGTCGGGGATACCATTGAGCAACTCTATGGCCTTCTGGTAATGGGGGGCGCTTTTAAAAAAGGGAATGACAAGAAAGTAATCATACTCATCCATGTGGCTCTTGAGTATAATCTCAAATTTCCTGATATCGTAGTTATATACATAAACATCCACAAAGGTGTTTTCACCGATTTCCCTGGTAAAGGCCTCGTAGATATTCCGTTTGTAGTCTGTAATGGTATTGGTGATAAATGCAATCCTGGATTCGTACTTAAGATCCGTTTTGGTGATGAAATAGCCGCGGCGTTTGATAGAGGAAATGATCCCCCTGCTCCTTAGTTCCTTCAGGGCTTTCTCGACGGTATCACGGGAAAGATAATACTCGAAACTGATTTCGTTGATGGAAGGCAGACGGGATCCTATAGACAGTTTCCCGTTTTTAATATCCATAATAATAAGGTCGACCAGTTGGAGGTACTTGGGGATTTTGGAATGTTCATTGATTTCTTTGAATTCCTCCATCTGAGCTTTATTGGCAGATCTTAATAAACCTGATAAACATAAGAAAAAACAAGATCAATTCGTCATTGGAAAGTTTATATCCAAATATAGATCCCCCGCCGGGATTTTCTGTCCTGTGCTTACCTGTGCGGAATACAGGTTAGTACAGGATAACAAATCAGGCTGCTGCATCTACTTTTATCCCGAAAATCCATGATCGTGCAAAAAGATAATATCCAGGGTGGGAGATATTTGTTGGTCTTATTGATTTCCATCCTTTTTGGCTGTTATGCCAACGGACAGGTGATTGGAAGCAATAAGCTGATAGGTGACCAGGAATGGAATTTGCTGCAAAATCGAATGGAGGAAGCCATCCGGAGATACAAATTCCTGGCTGAAGCATTTGATTCCCGGGAAACAATTCCCTCCACCGGGAAAGACCTGGATATTGAAGGTACAGAACCTTCAGGTTGGGTGAGCGGCTTTTTCCCAGGTACCCTATGGTATATCTATGAATATACGGGTGATGAGTACTGGAAATCCATGGCAGAGCGCTACACAGCCAGGCTTGGCGGACAGAGGTATAACACCAATACACATGATCTGGGTTTTATGATGTATTGCAGCTATGGAAACGGGTACCGGCTGACCGGGGATCCGGATTACAGGGAAATACTTCTCACCAGCGCCAGATCACTCAGCTCAAGATATAATCCGGTCGTGGGGTGTATCCGGTCATGGGATTTTCCCGGATGGTGGGAGCAATACCCTGTGATCATTGACAACATGATGAATCTTGAACTGCTGATGTGGGCATCAAAAGCTTCCGGGATTGAAGAGTACGAGAAGATCGCCCTGAGTCACAGTATGAAAACAATCCGGGATCTTTACAGGTCAGATTTCAGCTGCTATCATGTGGTTGATTATAATAGTTCCACCGGTCAGCCCTTGAAGAAAGGTACCTATCAGGGGGCGTTCGATGAATCGTCCTGGGCGAGGGGTCAGGCTTGGGGCTTGTATGGTTTCATAATGATGTTCCGCGAATCGGGCAACATGGTCTTTCTGGATCATGCCTCACGGATAGCGGATTACCTGCTTTCTGAATTGGTGGAAGATCCGATACCTTCCTGGGACTTTTGCCTGATGGATGAACCTGGTGAAGAAAAGGATGCCTCGAGCGCGGCGATTATCTCCTCGGCGCTTGTTGAGCTTTATGAGCACACCGGCGATGAGAGGTACCTGACTACAGCCAGACGGATCCTGATAGAATTATCTACTCCTCATTATTCCGGGGGGGAAGGTGAGGTCGGGGGATTCCTTTTAAAGCACAGCGTGGCAAGTAAACCCGCGAACGTTGGCGTTGATATTCAGCTGAACTACACCGATTATTATTTTATAGAAGCCATTCTCAGATTATCTCAGCTGGGTTTTCAAATTGAACCGGGAGATCCGCCGAACAGGAGCGATATTCCTGAATTCTTCAAGTCTGACCTTACGGCCATCGAGGAAGAAGTGAGCCAGGTCAGTAGAGGAGAGGTGAAGGTCATCGCGCGTTCTCCCGGAGGATTTCCGGTGTACGCGGTCTTTTACGGAAAGAAGGAGGAGCTCCAATCCCGGGCCAACTACAATTCGGCTATCGGTGCCCAAGATCCATCCAGTTACGCCAAACGCGACAAGAGTCACAAACCGGTGGTTTATTTCCTGGGTCCGGTCCACGGTCAGGAAATGGAAGGCATCGTGGGCCTTGTGAATCTGATACACATCGCCGAGACGGGAAAGGACTACCGGGGGAAGGAATGGGATTCGCTGAAGCAAAAACTGGAGAAGTGCAGGACGATCATTGTCCCCTGTGGAAATCCGGATGGACGCGCGAGATGCCCCTACGACACTTTCCTGGGCCTTCCCACCTCGATCATGACCAAATATGGACAGGGGACCCACAAAGATGGCTCCCCATGGGGGTGGCCCCAGGCCAAATCGCTCCATCCCATGCAGGGGGACGTGGGCATTCTGGGTGCCTATTTCAACGATGACGGAATCAATATCATGCACGATGAGTTCTTTTCGCCTATGGCGGAGGAAACCAGGGCTATTCTGGACCTGGCCAGGGATGAGGCTCCCGACCTGGCTGTATCATTGCATTCATTCGAGTTGGTTTCCCGGATCCTGCCCATAAGCTACCTTCCCTGGTACATGAAAGAAGAGGTCCAGGAGTTGAGCAGGTTGGTGAACCAGAATTACAGAAGCAAAGACCTGTGCTGCTATCCGGACGAGGTGTTCGGCGAACCATCGGTGGAAGACCGGGAATTTCCTTCAATGACACCTTTCAACCTGACCAGTGCTTTGCACCATACGTCAGGTTGCCTGGTATTTACATTTGAATGTTCCCACGGATCCTTCGGCAACCCCTTGGGAAATCCCGACATCACTTTTGAAGATATACTGGACTACCAGTTGATCCTCTATGAAACCATGATCGACTACACCCTGGATCAGCAAAGTGCTATTTCACGATAAAGTGGTAGGTCCCTGATCCCACCCGGGCCTGGACCACTTTTCCCTCCGGTTGGATCCCTTCGATCAGGATATCTTTCCCATCATACACGATCTCCCCTTGTTCCACCAGGATTTGGGCCCCTTCCAGGATAGTCGGCTCCCCGCCGTCGGGCAGGGGTAAGTATACGGTGGCTTTCGTGTTGGCCGGGATGGTCACTTGAAGGTGAATGGTTTCACCGAATTTCCACCAGGAACTTCCGATTGTTCCACGAACCGAGTGGTAACTGCCCTTTGCCCAGGTCAGATCACCCACGATGGAGGGTTTTATAATAATTTCGCTGAAGGCCAAGGAATTGCCTGATTGCTGAATGCCCAGGACCGACTTATAGAACCACTCCGAAACGGAACCGAACATGGGATGGTTCTCGGAATCATGTTCCTCGATATTCCAGTTCTCCCAGAGGGTGGTGGCCCCGTGGTCGATCATGAATCCATAACCCGGGAACGATTTCTGGCTGAGCATTATGAAAGAAAGATCATCCCTTCCCTGGTCGCTGAGGTAATTCAGCATCATCTTGGTAGAGAATATACCGGTGGTTAGATGCCCCTGCTGATCCAGCAGAATCCGCTCCTCCAGTTGCCTGAAGGCCTTCCGGCGAACATCGGAGGGCAGCAGGTCATAATAAAGGGCAAACACCTGACTCGCCTGGGTACCGGAATAGACCCTACCGGTTTCAGCTTCCACCAGCTTGTCAATAAATGCCGCTTTGATGTCGCGCGCCAGTTGGCTGTAGGTGGACTCATCTTCTGTTATTCCCAGCACCCCGGCCAGCTCCGCAAGTATCTGAACGTGATGGTAATAGGCGGAGGCTGCAGAGACCGGGTAAGGCCGTTCGACCACGCTGTTGTGGTCTCCGATGCAATCCAGGACCAGGTAACCGGGTGTTCTCTCTCTGTAGAAATCGACCAGCCTCTTCAGGGAGGGGTATTGTTCCTTTACGATATCTATGTTACCGTAATACTTATAGAGCTGGTACAGGATAAAAGGATGAGCCAGTGTCCAGCCTACGGGACCCGCTCCGGGTTCTATTCCCCGGGAATTGATCCCCACGTTGGGCGCGCACTCGGTCATGGCCCCGTTCGCCAATGCATCCCGGTCGAAATCGCGCAGGGTTTTCTGATAGAACGATGACATGTCGTAGTTGTATATATAAGCCTCACCCACGGTCACGATATCTCCCCCGTAGCCCAGTTTCTCCCGGGCAGGACAATCAGATTCAACACTGAAGACGTTGCTTAGCATGGTCCAGTCGGTCATCTCCTGGATCCTGTTAAAAAGTCCGTTCGAACATGAAAACATCGAGACATCCTGGATATCGGAATTCAATGGCAGACCCTCCAGATCGTTCAGTGAAGGCCTATAAGGAAGTCCCGTTACCTCCACGTACCGGAATCCGTGAAAGGTGAACCTGGGCTCGAAAGTTTCCGTTCCTCCCCCCTTGCAGAAGTAGCGGTCCTCCTGCCAGGCAATGTCGGGCGCACCGGGCCCGCCCGATCCGGGCTGTTTGATCTGTCCGGCCACCGAGGAGTTGACATTAATGGTTTTATCGTTATGCAACAACTCGGCATACCGGAAGATGACTTCGGTCCCGGAAGGCGCCTGAACCCTGAAGCGGATCACGCCTGCAAAATTCTGTCCCAGGTCATACACATACCTTCCAGGTTCATTTTCGATGAGCCGGCAGGGTTTCACCACCGGCCTGACCAGCCGGATGGGCGGTATATACTGCCAGGTCAATTTCCCCTCCGGGGCTGCTTCATCCGTGGCGTTCTTCCACGCGGAATCGTTAAAATGTACAGTGCTCCAGCCGGGTATTTCATTCCGGGCATCGTACCATTCACCCAGGTATACATTGTTCCGTACGATGGGTCCCTGGCCCACCTTCCAGCTTCTGTCACTGGTGATGGTTTTCGAGGAGCCATCTTCGAACTCAATCCTGAGCTGACAGCGAAGTTTAGGTCTGCCAATGGTCAGGATCTCACGGAAGTTCAGTCCGAATATCCGCAGCGGGAGTGGATTATACCACCCGTTTCCAAGGATGACCCCCAGGACATTGTCTCCCTCTTCAATCAGCCCGGTCACATCGTGCACATTGTAGTAGACCGTTTTGGCGAATTGTGTCCAGCCCGGCTCCAGCCTGAAATCACTCACTTTACGGCCGTTCAGGAACACTTCGTGGTATCCCAGACCGGAAATATAGAGGCGAGCACTGGTGACAGCTTTCCCTGATTGAAATGTTTTCCTGAAGTGAGGGGCCGGGATTCTTTCGTAGAAATCTTCCTCCCTATCCGGGACCGGCCTTCCTTCGCCGATCCAACCCCCCTCCCAGTCATTTTCACAGAATAGTCCTGTTTCAAATTCAGCGAAGCTCTCGGTCTGCTCATCATCCTGATCCCAGCAAATCACTTTCCAGAAATAGGGCGTTGCAGGGTGCAGTGGAATACCCTCGTAAGGGATCTGGATGGTGGCTGAGGATGTCACTTTTTGTGAGTCCCACAGAATGCCGCTATTCCTGATCAGCTCCTCGCTGGTGGAGGCGACCAGGATCCGGTATGCCTTCTGCATGGCTCCCCGTTCCGCGTGATCCATTTCCCAGGAGAAAAAGACCGGGCTGTCAATTCCAAGGGGTGCGCGCAGGTAATTCACTTTCAGGTTCACCGGTGTGGAAAACAAGGGAAGAGAAAGCAGGAATAAAGTAATGGAAATGTTTGTTCGTTGCATGGACTTTTATTTAGACTTTTACACGGATACGATGTGGGTAACACCAGATTCAAATGTCGTTAATTCTCCCAAACAAGAGGAGCCAGGTAGATCCCTCGCGGATCGCTGCCCCGCCACTGGTATGCCACCAGGTAGTCCTTCCCGTCCAGGGTGACGATTTCGGGTGCGAGACGCTTCAGCGGATCATCGGGTGCGAGGATCGCAATGGGCGGACCCATCCATTTCAGCGGATCTTCCGAACGAAAAACAAACAGTTGTTCAAAGCGGTAGTAATATCCGCCACGTTTAACCACGAGGGGACTCTCCGCGTAAACAAACGCATACCCTGGCGGGGGAGGCGTGATGGGCGGGATTTCAATGGCCGTATCGGACCAGGGTCCCGCGGGTTCTGATGCCGTACGGGCACGGATCGTATGGTCCCTGGTTGCGGGATTGATCCCTTTCTCCGGGGAGGTATAATACGCGATCCATTTCCCTGACCGTTCCCGGTCGTCAAGCAGGCAGACATCCCTTCCCATGGGAAAAATGGCCTCTGTTCCGAAGGGCTCAAAATCGGTACCGTTGGTGCTCGTCATCAGGTGGCAGCCCTGGCTGTTATAGAAAAGATAGTGTCTGTCCCCATCCCTGACATGAAAAGGTGCCTGCAGTCTGCCTTCCACGTGATTCCATTCGGACTTTGAGGAGAGGAAGATTCCTTCAGGCTTCCAGCCCTCACGCTGCAGTTCCGGGCTTGACCAACGGTAGAGCAGACGCCCGCTCCCGGGTTGTGTGGTGTTCCGGATGCACGCGATGAGCTGCCAGGATGAGTCATCCGCCTGAAAAACAGTAAAGTCGACAGGCTCTGCATCCGGAGAAGCCCATTTTTCGAGTGAAGGACGACCCACGAGTTGTCTCCATTGTCCGTCGAGACGGGGAGTCAGGGGTCCGGCTTGACCGGTGGATTGCAGGGATACGGCGGATAGCAGGAGTGCCCAAATGAGGAATGTTGTATTCATTGGTCAGGGGTTTAAGGATATTAATGGCCCGTCTGGACACTTTGAAGCTAAATTACAGGTAAATAATGGAATTATTCACAGGACAGTACAGGGCAAATGAAAAAGAAGGAATCGTTACATTGCTGAAGAAACAATTAACTACTTTAATCGTAAAGTGATGATGAAGAAATTTGTTTTAAAAGTACCCGGGATACTTCTCCTCCTTGGTCTTCAGGTGGCAGCCCAGGAAAATCATACCACCGAAGGATGGTTCGAATTCAAGCCCGGGGAGGACTTCTCGGAGAGCGTGATCGACGCTTCGGAATGGCTGGATGCCCCGGCGGGAAAGCATGGCTTCCTGCAGATGAAGGGTGACGCATTCATGTTCGAGGATGGTACACCCGTGAAATTCTGGGGTGTGAACATCTGCAGCCAGCGTCCCTATTCGGAAAAGGAGGAGGTGGACCAGTGGGTACAACAGCTCGCCAAATACGGGATCAATGGTGTCCGCTTCCATAAATTCACGAGTCACGCCAATACAGGAAACTCATCTACAATACCTGATGAGGAACTCTACAGGAAGTTTGACTATTTTAACGCGGAACTCCGGAAAAAAGGTATCTATTACGGGTGGTCGCATATTTACGGGCACAAGGTAAAACCTGACGACAGGGACAAGCTCCTGAACTATGAAGAAATTGCCGGTCTGGATTACACCTGGAGCTGGCTGAACGGAACCACTTCCAGCCTGATCAATTTTGCCCCCGACCTGCAGGATCTGAGCATCGAGCTGACCATGAATATGCTGAACAGGGTGAATACACGTATCGGAGTGCGCTACGCGGATGATCCCGCCCTGGCTTTCATTGAACTGCAGAATGAGGACAATATTTTCTGGGCTGCTATCGGGGCATCCCTGGAGCAGGCGCCCACATACAGGAATTTGCTTTATCATCAGTTTTCCGGATGGCTGAAGGAAAAGTATGGAACAGACGAGAAACTATTAAACTCATGGGGGAGGGAACGCCTGCCTGAAGGACAATCCATTGAAAAGGGGAATGTTGACCCTACCCCCAATCACAGCATTTTCTCGAACGAATACCGTGTGGCCATGGAACAGGGAAGGACCATGCAAAGAGACATCCTGGATAAGATGCGTTTCCTTTACGAGAAGCAGGTCGAATTCTACGACCGGTTTTCCGATTCGATCCGTGCCACCGGGTATAAAGGTCTGATCGTCGGTTCCTGCTGGCAGGCAGGTATGGGCCCTTCTCACTACTATAACCTCCATGCCGATTACCTCGCGGGTTTCATTGACCGGCACAACTACTGGGGGGGAGGAACCGGCCACAGTATGGAAGCGGGGAGGGTAAGGTCCAGGGCCATGATCTCCTCCCCCGGGTCGGGGCTCCTGAGCACGGGAATGCAGCAGGTTGCCGGCCGCCCTTTCTCGCTTTCCGAATGGATGGCCCTGATCCCCAATGAATGGGTAGCCGAGGGGGTACCCATCATTGCCCTGTACGGGATGGGCCTCCAGGGATGGGACGCATCCTTTCAATTCGCGAGTGATTATCCGGAGTTCAGTAAAACCATACATACTCCGGGAGTTTATAATGTCACTTCACCCACACAGCTCACGCTCTACCCGGCCATTTCCAGGATGATCTACCGCAACGACATTGAGGAGGGGGAGGTAATCTCCTCACGCTACATCCACATCCCGAGCCTCTCCGAGGGCAAACTGCTCTTCAGCGAAAAGGTGGAACAGGGGTATGACGATAAGTTCATCACCGGGGATGTTCCCTCGGAAGCACTGGCAGCCGGAAAAGTTGTCGTGGAGTTCACCGACCAGTTCATGGAGACCCCCATCCCCGATCTTTCCGTTTTGTGGGACCGGGAAAAGAGAGTTATCAATTCCAACACGGGTCAGCTTCACTGGGATTTTAGCGACCGGGGATACATCACTGCCGACGCTCCGGCTTTTCAGGCCGTGGTCGGGTTTGCCCGGGGGAAGATACACGAACTGAGCGATCTTTCTGTGGAACTGGAGTCGCCGTTTGCCGTGGTGCTGGTGACGGCACTGGAGAAGGACCGGACCATCGCGGACTCGGAGCATATCCTTGTTACCACCGTGGCGCGGGCCCGGAACACGGGTATGCAGTATAACGAGGAGGGAACCAGTCTTCTTGATGTGGGCGGACCCCCTATCCTGCTGGAACCGGTCAGCCTGAAGCTTACCTTACACAGGGAAGGAATACCTGTCGTTCACCTGCTCGATCACGTGGGAAGAAGAACGGGGAAATCGATTCCGGTCACCGATGGTGTCATCGTCCTGGACGGTGCGGAATCCAGGACCATCTACTACGAAATAGACTATAGCAAATAAGCTTACAATTCAATAAACTACTATATGAAAAGACTTTTCTTTAAAGAGACGATACTGCTGATCGGGCTGATCCTGGCGGCAGGTCTCTCGCTGTCCGCGCAGCTGACCATTCTGCAGGAACAATTTGGAATTGATGAGTGGACAGGGAATCCCGCTGAGTATCCCGCTTACACAAGTGATGCACTGTTTTCCGGTGATTCTCCCCACGATTTCCCGGTTTCAAACTCCTCCGATTACCCTTCATCGTCGGGTGGGGGCACGGTCCTCATGGGCAGCTGGAGCGGTCCTTACAATACCAGGTTTGTCATGCAGTGCAATACAGAGGGGTACACAGGGGTCAGGCTGAGCTTCGGAATATTCCATCAATCGCAGGGGTGGGGGACCTGCCAGCTCACCAATAATTTCACGAGGATTGAATATTCCACGGACAGTGCCGATTGGTCGGTTATTGACAACGCATACCTGGTCAACGAAAGTGCGTGGCCCTGCGCGGATGATCAGTTATGGGCTTTCGTGGAACTGGGCCAGGTACTGCCCTCCGTTCCCCAGCTCTACATCCGGTTTACCCATACCAGTCCGGACATCCATCCCTATTACCTGGATGATATTACTTTAAGAGGTTTCATGCCTGATGAAACACCTCCAACACCACCTTCAAACCTGGGTGCCGAGAAGATCGGGTCCGACCGGTTTATCCTTGTATGGGACGCCGCCGTGGATGAGAGCGGGATTGGAATGTACCGGGTTTTCAAGGATGGAAACTACCTCTTATCCGTGCAGGATAACATGGTCCGGATCGAGTACCAGATGGCGGGTAGCACCGCTGAATACTCGGTCTACGCGCTGGACCAGGGGGGGAACATATCCGCAGAGTCACCCCGGCTGGAAGTCACCCTGTTGAACAGGCCTACCGATTTTACCTACTCATGGGAGAAGTCCCACGTGAAGTTTCTCCCCGGAGGCGATATGGAGTGGAAGCCGGAGAACTTCGAATTCATACCCGGCCCTTCGGTCCGTTATATCGATTTCGAAGGGGGGGATGACTCCAACGACGGTCTGTCGAAGGTCACACCATGGAAGCATCATCCCTGGGATACCGGTGCCGCAGGAAATGCGCTATCCTCTACAGGGATCCATACCTATGTCTTCAAGCGCGGGGTGGTCTACCGGGGCGTTCTGACGGCCAATTCCTCGGGAACACCCCTGGAACCCATCCGGCTTACCTCGGATCCGTCCTGGGGAAGCGGGGAGGCCTGCTTCTATGGCTCCCACAGGCTGACCGGGGGATGGACCCGGGCCGATGACTCAACCGCACCCCATATCCCGGAACCGGGAAAGGTATGGTACATGGACATCGACCTGCCTGAAACAAAGAAGGTCTGCGAGCTGGACGGAGATCAGATCAGGCCACTGCACGTGGCCCGTTCCCCCAACTACCAGCATACCCCGGATGATCCGCTCAGGATGTGGTGGAAAATGACAGCGAAGACGGCGGCCGACGGGGGCCTCTGGCTGACCGACCGGAACAACCTGGTCCAGACCGACCCTGCTTTTTACCAGGGAGCGACCATCTTTAGCCAGGAGGACGTGATCGTCATGTGCACGGTCTGGAAACAGGATGTGGAAGAGTGGGATCCGGCCAGACACAGGGTGAAGGTGCCCGACACGAATTTCGGGGGTGTAGGTTCATACTATTACATCGAGAACACCCCTTTCCTCCTGGATACCCTTGATGAGTTTTATTATGACATGACTGCCCACAGATTGTTTGTCCGCCTTTCGGGCGAGCGTGATCCCAATACCACCATCATTGAGGTGGCTGAAAAAACAAAGTTGATCGATATCACCAATCAGCATGATATCGAGATCAGTGGCCTTACCTTTGGGTTCACCACGGCGCATACGGTCCGTTACGGGGAGGAGGATGCGGCATCGACAATCCGGATGAACGGGATCTGCCATCACATTGATATCCACAACAACAAGTTCTACCACGTGAATGGTGGCATATCACTTAATAATACCGGCTCCTCGGAAGTGAATACCCATGGCATCACTGTCAGCGACAACGACCTTCAGTACATCGGGGATTTGGCCATTGTCTTTTCCACCAATCATACCTACATGGATGATGTACACATTCTCAGGAACAATATCTATAACACCGGTTACAGGCACCAGGGGCGATGGTACAGTTCCATCCCTGCCATTTACGCCCAACTGAATTACGGTGAAATAGCCGGCAATATTATTGAGGAATCCTGGGGAAATGGCATTGACGCGTTCTGGGGCAAGGGGGGAAACAGCGATTCACATGTGCCTTTTATCAGGGGGTTCATTTACCAGAACAAGGCTTCGAACACGCTGATCGGAACCAACGATTACGGGGGGATCGAGAGCTGGCAGGGAGGCCCGGTCTACTGCTTCAATAACTACTCCCACAATGCTTCAGGGTACAAGCATTATAACAATTCTTCCATCGGATACGCCTACTATTTCGATGGATCATTCAAGCATATCGTATTCAACAACATAGCATCAGGTGTTTCTCACAACCGCAACGCGGCGGCCATCATGCAGGTGCTGGGCTACTATAACCTTTTTGCTCATAACACTGCCTATAATACTTCTAATTTCTTTCACGCGTGGAAAGATGAGCTGGGACTCAACGGCCACAATACTTACCTGGCCAACCTGAGCGAGGATGTCAAATGGTTTTTCCGGCATGAGATCAATTCTGACTATATCCCCTTTGAGGCTTTCGGGAACAACGTGGCTGCCGGTTCTCCCTTTATCGGGACACTGGAGAACAGGGATGTGAACCTGAGCCTGGAACAGTTCTCCGGCAGGCTGGAGGACTACAGGTCACAGTTGACCCAGACCGGGTGGAACCAGTCCGGGGACGCCCTCCCCCTCGCCGGGCAGAAAGATTTCCGCCCGCTGGAGAACAGTCAGGCCATTGACAATGGTGTCCGCTTCTTTACCGCGTTCCCGCTGTCCAGGGTGGTTGGCGAGTGGAACTTCTACGTACACCCGGCAGATTCAACCCTGATCATGGGCGATAACTTTTATATGACCGAAGATTTCAACGACCGGACCACTTACCAGTTCGTGCCCAAGAATCACCTGACAGTCCATCATGCAAGTGACTCGGGTTTCGTGATGGGTGACCTGGAAGACTGGACCCGGGGTGCACTGGAATTTGACGGTGACAGTGTTTATTGCCACATCGATCATGCTGGAGCTGGTGCTGTGAAAAGCAACAACGTGGATATGACCGACAATGACTTCATCATCGAGGTGTACTTCCAATCCGATAGCGGTCACGCGGGAGGAATTATTCTTTCCAAACAGGATGGAACGGCGGGGTACGAGCTGGGAATGGATGACCAGGGATTTGCCGTAGTCACCTTGTATGAATCGGGGACTGCCGCGGTGGGCCTGAAAAGTGAGATGAAGGTCAATGACGGAAGCTGGCACCACCTGCTGGCGGAGGTCGTCAGACATCGCGGGATCAACCTGTTTCTGGACGGGGTACTCTCAAACGGGGTGCAGAACGGTTTCATGCCCGATCCTTCCGCCTCCCTGTCCAATGGAGCATACCTGATGGTGGGACGGGGGCCTGAGGGTCAGTATTTCAAAGGCAAGATGGATTTCCTGCGCCTGTCAAAAGGCTCCCTGGCAGAGGCCCGGACCACCATCGACGAACTCTACACATGGCAGTCAAACGGGCCCTTCCTCTACGACATGGCGGGCCATCCCCCGGAGGGGAAAAGGGACGTGGGAGCACTGGAAACATTTACTGCCTGTAACCTGTCCGTGTCGGCAGATTCCCTGATGTTTGCTGAGGTTTCCTCATCGAAGGTTGTGACCGTAGAAGTTTCAGGTGGATATAGTGCCGGGATTCAATCCGGCAGCTTCTTTTCCCTGGATCTGAAAGGGGATAGCATTGAAGTGACCGTCATGGAAAATTATGGTCTGGAAAGCAGGACCGGATCGTTTATTGTCGCGGGATGCGGCAGTGTTCTCCAGATCACGGTTTCCCAGGAGGGTGCTCCCTGTATGTTCCAGCTTGAAACGGATACACTATGGTTGACCAGTCAGGCACAATCGGTGGCACTCCCGGTCAGCACCAACGGGAACATCATCGTGCAGTCGGACCAGGTTTATCTTCAGACAGAGCTCTCGGCCGGTCTGGATACCATCTGGCTTTGGGTATCAGAGAATGGTTCCGGTTCGCGGCGCCAGGCAGAAATTGAGATTGAAGCGTGCCATGGAAGCTCAATCATTGCAATATTTCAGGAGGGCATGATCACAGGGGTGGACCAGCCGGGCGCGGAGGATATCATGATCTATCCCAACCCGGTAACCGGACCGAAGCTTCAGATCGTGTTGCCAGAGGGCAGCGGGACCTATGATTATACCATCACCGACGTGAGTGGAAGGGCCATCCGGAATGGAAGGATTTATCCGCTCCAGCGTTCCATCCCTGCCGGTCTTGATAAAGGTTCCTACATCCTCAAGTTGGTGGGTGATCAAAGCCAATATCAGACAACCATTATCGTCATGTAGCACTCCTTTCGTATAAACCCCCTTTCATATATCCTCTGAAGACACATGAGACAAATACAGCTGATCCTCTCCCTGCTATTTCTGGCGGGTTTCCCTATGATGACCCGGGCGCAACAGTTACCCGGTTTCGGGATCCCCGCCGGGGATACCGTGTTTGTCCATTCGGGCAACAACCAGCTTTTTCTCCCCAACCTCAGTGACGGGGATGATGGCACCCAGCCGCTGACCATCGACGTGGTCTCTTCCGACGAGTCCCTGCTGGTCGTTGATTCGGTAACCCATGCACGGGGCGATCAGATGGCCCTGGTCTGGGTTTCAGAACAGGGAAAGACGGGGAGTGTGACCCTGACTGCTACCGTGACCGATCCCGACGGATCCTTTGCCGGCGATTGGGAGCTTGTGGTTTCGGCCTATATGCACCATGGGATCAAATTCGAGATCCATGATGCTATATTCTGGCAGGAGGTGGTGCCCCTGAACGATGTGCCGGCTTATGGCTCCGTCGTTCAGACCACCCATATGGGATTCGTTTACGGAAGGCTGAATTGGAGCAGTATACCCCTTGCGGTAAGTGCCGAATGCGGCACCTACTGGCAGTGTGATGGCCATGATTTCGCCACCGGTTTCCTGGAAGGCTTCATCGTGCCCGGAAAGACAGGAAGCTACCATTTCTACATGAGCGGAGCGGCTGACTATGCCCTGTTTCTGAGTACTGACAGCCATTTTAAGAATGCCACGGTGATCGCAGCCAGCAGTGATAATCACTCAGATGTGGGCGAAGCGATCAATGGCAGAAAATCAGCGGCCATTGCCCTGGACTCGGGCAAGGTCTATGCCATGTATGCGGCACAGTGGAACGTGCATGAGGAGACCGGCGGGGTGAAGTGGGAATTGCCGGGCGTGTTCGATGCCGCGTATATCGATGGATCATTTCTTTACCCGGAGTGGGATACCCGCCGGCCGGATCCCGTTGATGAACTGGAGCTGTCCATCACCGGGGACAGGTTTCTCAGGATCTCATGGGGTACAGGCAGTGATGATCAGAATCTGGAAGGCTACCATGTCTACCTGAACGGGGTGAAAATGAACACGACTGCCGTGACCGGGAACAGCTTCCTCCTGGAGGGACTGACGGCCGGAACGGACTATTCCATTGCCGTTACTGCCGTCGACCGGGTACGCAATGAATCGTTTATTGAACACATCCTCCATGTTCAAACCCTGGAAAGGGATAGCATACCGCCCGCTCCTCCCACCTCGTTGCTGGTGGAGGAAGCCACAGGTCTGGCGGTGCAGGTAACCTGGGAAGGCGCCGCTGATGGTCAGTCGACCGTGATCGGCTACAGGCTCTACCTGGATGGTGCACTGTATAACGGGGAGGAGATCATCCAGACCAATGCCGCCGTGCTGCAGGTGCTGGCTCCCGGAACGACCTACACCCTGGAGATTGAATCGGTGGACGCAGGGATGAACGTATCGGAGAAAAGCCAGGTGTTTGCGTTCTCAACCACCGCCTTTGATCCTCTGGACGACAACCTGGGGCTGCGGACCGGAAGACTGGAGGTTTCTGCCGGGGCCATGTCGTACAACGAAGGGATTGGGATCAATCCCGATTTCATCAGTGGGGAGGTGTTCAACGCAGCCCATACCCGGTTGCTCGGGGACCTTCAGCCGGGGGCCATCCGCTGGGGTGCACTCACGGCGAATCCGCTGAGCTTCAAGAATTACGCCGGAGCCGGAAAGAAGGTGACCATCGCGAAATTCATGGACCGCTGCAACCAGTTCAATGCCTACACGGCCTTCTGCTGCGGGGTGGAGAACCGCACCGACTGGAGAACCGATCCGGAAACTTTTGTGCGTTTCCTGGAGTACATCAACGGGCCGGGTGATACGCCAGGGGGAAGACTCAGGGTGGCGGAAGGCTTCACGGAACCTCTGCTTCCCAACAGCCCGGGATTGATTTTTGAATTCGGGAACGAGGTATGGGGAAGCAGCGCCCACGATGCCCAGATCGGTAGTAACTACGTGACCTATGCCAACTGGTGCAGGGAAATAGCCCGGGTCATGAAGGCCTCGCCCTGGTATGATTCCACGAAAATAGTCCTGGCCTACAGTTCCAGGTACCCTTCCCGGGAGGATAGCTATGGACTGAATGATAAGATCATCAGCGGGGACAGGGGAGAGGTGGAATGGACGGCCCCCTCGGGTTACCTGGGAGGCAACCTTAGCTATGATCCGGAGTTTCCACCGGCGGATTCCGAACTGGAGTATTACCAGAACGTGCGGAACCGGGCGGACAGGTACCTGGAGGGCATGATCGCTTCCCACAAATTTGAAGTTCAGGAGACAGGACGTTTGATGGAGCAGTACATGTATGAGTCAAACACCACCACACCCACCTACAATGGCAGACTGGGACAGGCACTGGTCAGTACCGATTACTACCTGAGTGCCATGGAGCGGGGATCGGCCATCCCCACTATTTTTCATCTCACCGGCGGCGAGTGGAGGATCACCGAACCTGAGAACAACTACCGCGGGCTTCCCCTCTTCCTGACAGCCAGTTATTTCAACCGTCTTTGCAAGGGTGATGTCCTCTGCAATACCTATCATTCAAACCAGGGAGGATCCTCCCTGCAGGGGGCTAAGTTCAGCGAACGCCCGGTGGGTGCCCACGCGTACAGGAATGAACAGGGCTATTCCGTGGTACTGATCAGCAGGGACTACGAAAATGACCATTACGTGGAGATCGATCTTCCCGATTCCCTGGCATATAATGGTACCGGTAAGCTGTTCCTGATCACGGGTCCCGGTTTCAGCACGAAGCAGGCCACAGTGGATACCCTGGAGGTGGCCATCAGGGACAGTATGATCGTTAAGGTTCCGAAGTACGCTATGGTACTGCTTCATTTTCAGGCCGAAGGCATTGAGATGACAAAGCTTCCACTGGCCTGGTATCCCTATCCCGGGATCGCGCAAATTGATATTCCCGAAGGGAACTACCATTTCACGAAAGCCAGTGAATCGAAGCGGTTTAATGCCCTCATTTCTCCTTCAGATTCCTGGGATAAACAGGTGGAGTGGACCCTCCTCCATAATTCGGGGAATTACGGTCTCCTCGGGAATGATACCTATTGTCTCGTGTACGTGAGCAGTGATTTGTCCAATGAGACCGATTCCATGATCCTAAGGGCCTCCAGCCGGGCTGGTGATGTATCCGGGGAGGTGGTTCTCTATCCCACCAACCCGGAGGTGGGCAAAGAAGTGACATGGGCGGAACCGGGTATACGCATGTATCCCAATCCGGCCGGTGATTCATTCATGGTCGAATCTTCGGATGAGGCTTCGCTCTTGATTTACGATGTAAATGGTGCAAAAATCCATGAGGAAGAGATCGGGATGGGAACCAGTATCATCAACACCGGTCACCTTCCCGGGGGGATTTACGCGGTGCAGGTGGGCATGATGATGGGACGGCTGGTGATCTATTCGAAATAGTGGATCACCCAGTTCTCCTCGCTCAGGAGAAGATTGTAAATCTGTTCCCGTTTACCGGAAGGATACTTCTCTGATATCTCGCTGGCCAGATACGCCGGGTCTTCTCTGCGCCTGGCTACCCGGACCAGGTCATAATAGCGTTCTCCTTCAAATGCCAGTTCACGGGCACGTTCATCCATGACGTACTGCTCCAGGACCTTCTGTTTCTCGTAAAAATCGCTTTGCAGATCCCGGAAACTTAGGATCTTGTTGGTGACAGGATCGTGGATATAAATATAATTGCCGATGCGCGCACCGTCCTCCCAGAACGCTCCTCCAAATCCAACGCGTCCCCTGACGCCCAGTTGCCTCCTGTCGGAGGAGAGAGTATAGTTGGAGCCGTCGTTCAGAAAAGCTTCAGCAGTGGGTGTGGATTCCCGGAGGATTCCGTTCTGTATGGTAGCCAGATAGGCATAGATCTCTGCCAGCCAGAGGTGTACACTGGCAGCCCGGTAGAAGATAAAATCTGCGTCCTCATCATAAATTTCCTTGTTCCAGGAGTATTTCCAGACCACGGTATCCGCGTCCCGAACCAGGAGGGATGAAGAGCGTATATCCCCTTTGGATTTCAGCACAAGCATCAGCTGGATGTCTTCTTCCTCAACCGGAACCTCGTTTCGAATATAGGCATAGGAAACACCATACCCGCGATTAAAATCCCCGGGCCTCCCTTCCAGTCCGATTTTGGCTTGCTCCGGCACGTTGTAGGCCTCAATTGTATAATCATCCCAGATGGTTTCCCAGAACATGATTGCCTTCCGGGTGGGTTTCATCATGTATTTATGGGGAGCCCTGTTGTCAAAAAGATACTGAAAGCGGTTTTTCTGGTGTGAGCCTTTGTTGAAATCAGTTGTCAGGATGTGCTCTCTGACATCGATGTTGTTGAAGATTGACTTCCAGTTCTGGTCGCGGAAGGTCCTGTCGAGCTGATACCTGTAGGTATCTGTATTGTTGTAAATCACCTGCTCGAAGTACGACGCTGCCTGGAGGAGATCTCCCTCGGTCAGGTACATGAGCCCCAGCAGGGTATTCATTGCATAGGTATTCCAGGTAGTGACTTCCCAGGTCTCATCGTTGTTGTTGATTGAATGGTTTACCCCAACAGCTTTAACCCTGGATTTCAGTTCATTGGTAAAGTAATCAATGATCAGTTTCTCGTCAAAGTACTGTTTGTCCAGTTGAATGGGTGTATTGTAAGCGGTATCATTGTTATACCCGTTTCGGCCAAAAGTAATATCCAGGCTATCCATGTAAGCTCCCGAAGCGTTCAGGAAGCCGTTCACCTCCTCAATGGTGGTCAATGATTCGTGAATGAATGGAATTTTCCCGTAGATGCGGACCGCATTGAAATTGGCCCAGGCCCGCATACAAATGACCTCTCCGTAAAGGCGATCGTAGTTGGTGATCAGACTTTCAGGATCAATGACTTCGGGATGGTTCTTTTCAAGGACCCGGATGAGGTTATTGCAGGCCGAGATCAGTTTAAAGAAGGTAGCAGGGGAGGCGTAGGGGTTTTCCCTGGAGATGTTGAAGTTGTAGATCTCAATAAGATCGGCATCGGCATAATCGGTGATTTGCAGCAGGTCAGCCCTTAGTTCTCCAAGCACCATGATCTGTTCAACAAGTTCAGACTGGATGCTGTACAGACCCATTTCGACAGCACGGTATTCATACCAGTCATCAAATAACCGGTCCTCGGTGATTGCGATCTCCTGTTCAGGAAGAAAGAATTTTTCACATGCTGTCGGAATAGTCAGCGACAGTATCAGTAATATGGCAGAGAAAATTTTTTCCATTACAAACCAATTTTGATACCCGCCATGAACTGTCTGGGCTGAGGCGTTTGCCCGTAATCTATTCCCTGGGTGATATGATGATGTGAATGCGCGAACTCAGGGTCGTAGCCCAGGTAATGATGAAAGGTAACCAGATTAGATACAGAAATATAGATCTGTGCACTTTTGAGTTTCAGCATGCCTTCAGGCAGGGTATAAGATAACGTGAGGTTCTTCAACCGGATGTAGGACCCATCTTCGATCCAGCGGGAAGAGAACGATGCATTCCCAACCGGATCGCCAAAAACAGCCCTGGGTACGTCGGTCTGCTGACCTTCATATTGCCACCTGGACAGCACTTTTGTACTCTGGTTTTCCAGGCCCACCATATTCTCGTTCTGGAAACGGATATAATTATACAATTCATTCCCTGAAACATACTGTAAAAACACGCTCAGGCTCCACCTTCCATAGGTGAAGCTGTTGCTGATCCCCCCGTAATAATCGGGCATGGAGGACCCAAGGATCGTTTTGTCGTAATCGTTGATGATCCCGTCAGGTTCCCCGTCGGGACCCGACCAGTCTTCATAGATGGCATCGCCTGCCTGATAGGGAACCATTCGTTCATTCACAAGTCCCAGATCTTCCGCTTCCTGTGTAGTGGCATAAACCCCCTTGAAAATATATCCATAGAAACTGTGGGCTTTTTCGCCCACCTGGTTAACTACCTCGCCTCCCAGGATACTTGAAACATATTTGTCTCCCACGATCTCCAGGATCTGGTTCCTGTTCAGAGAGTACCATGCCTCGATATCCCAGTGGAACCGCGGACGGTTGATGATCCTCAGAAAGGCGTGAACATCAAGTCCCCTGTTCTCCATCTTGCCGTTGTTCTCCGGCCTGACATCGTACCCGAAATAGGCCTCCAGGGGCACAAATACCAGCAGGTTATCAGTTACGGACCTGTAAACATCGATACTCGCGGAGATCCGGTTGCCCAACAACGAAAGATCCAGTCCCCCGTTGATCCGTGTGATCATCTCGTAGCTAAGCTCCTCGTTGGGCAGCACCGCCGGGTAAAGACCGGTGGTCTCCCTGAATTTAACGATCTTGTAGTAACTGGTGGCAGTTGATTCTCCCAGATCGTCATTCCCTACACGGCCATAGGTCAGGCGCAACTTCAATTCCTCCAGGGATGAAATATTCCTCAGGAATGCTTCATTACTGATCCTCCACGCGGCACCCACGGAATAGAAGAAGCCAAAGGGTGTACCAGCTAAGCTGACCGTGTTGATCGCTTCCCGGCCCACTCTGGTGGATCCATCCAATGAAAGGGAGGCGGAGGCAAGGTACCTGTCCTGAAAGCTGTAGGAGAGGCTTTCATACATGGAGAGCCTGTTCCATTTACTGCTTTCACCCCCGAGTTCCCACAAGCCACCACTACCATCCTGCAACTGCCTGTACTGGTCGTTTTCATGTGCATTCATTGTCAATGCCCAGTCCAGTTCATGGGTATTGCTCAGGATATTCATCCCGGTAATGGAAGTAAGGGTATGATTGGGTCCGGATAATATCCTGAAAGAGAGGTAATTATTTGAATAGAAAGAGGATAGGGTATTGTTGGTTGACTGGGAGACATTGATGGCTTCATCGTTGAAATAGTGTTCCATCCCGATATTCGGTTTGAAATTGCTCTCCATCTGAATGTTGTAGTTAAACCCAAAATTCGCGTGGAAATTCATTTTCTCATTCACCCGGGCATTAAAGCCCAGGGTGGATGTAAAGTTAAAATTTGTACTGGCAGCTTCATGGTTATTGATCACGGCCACGGGGTTGCTGACCCCGATCTCGTCCACCTCCGCAATGATCGGAAGCTCCTGACCCAGGTCATCATACTGGTATGGATTCAGCATGGGGGATTTCCAAAGGCTCGAGAGGATCGGATTGGTTACCGGTGTGATCCCCGATTCCTTGATCAGTGCCTTGCCGTAGTTCATGGAGACACCCGCGTTCATCTTCAGCCATGTGAAAATGTTCAGTAAACCGATGAATCTCAGATTATACCCGTCATACCCTGTGTTCCTGATGATCCCGTCCGAGTTAATATTCCCGAAGGAGAGCCCGTAATGTGCAATTTCATCTCCCCCTTTTACATTGACATTCAAATTATGGGAGAACGCGTCGTCGAATATGTAATCCTGCCAGTTGGTATTGTGCTGGTAATCGATGTACCGGTCATCCTCCGGAGTGAGAAAGAGCGAAGGATAGTCCTCCTGGATCTGCTCCAACTGCAACCCTGTTGAAAAAAGCAATTCGCTGATCAGAGTTTTATGTTGGTCTGCGTTCATCTGTGGCAGCTGGTTTTCCGGGGCAAGTGAATAGATCCATCGATAATCGATTTCAATGACCGTCTCCGTGGCCGATGGATCAAGGGATTCGATCAGAATGACACCGTTGGGCGCCATGGAGCCATAGGGAACAGACAGCAAGGCATCCTTCAGCACGGTGATCCCTGAAATATCCATGGTGTTGAGCGATAGCAGTGCGTTGTATTCAAATCCGGCAATATTTGATCTGAATACACCCAGGTTGGTCAGGGGCATCCCATCCACAATATAGAGGGGACGGCTATCGGCAGTCAGTGAATTAAGCCCCCGCGTGAAGGTGGCCGCCCCGCTGCCCGGAAAGCCGGAACGGTTGGTTACATGCATGCCGCTCACTCTCCCCTGAAGGTATTGGTCAACGGATAAAACAGGAGCATGGTTAATCTGGTCCGGATCCAGGTCGGAAAACGCTGCAATCATGTCTTTTCTGAGAATTCCCTGCGAAAAGTAAGGGATGGGATCATCTCCGGAGGTGACCGAATTGCTGGTCAGGTAGATGGTCAGTTCAGTCCGGTTTGTTAAATAGATCCTTTTGTTCTTGTAATCGGCAGAAGGAACCACGTTCAACCATGCATCACCAGTAGTTGAACGAATTAGAAACGATCCGGAATCATCCGTGATGTCAGGGAATTCAAGAGAGCCTTCAACACCCACGGATACGCCGGGAACAGGCATGTTGTTCCCGTTAACAACAGTTCCCCTGATTGTAATTGTATCCTGTGCCATAACGGAATGACCGCCAAGGGTAAGCCGCAAAACAGCGACCAGCAATACAAGGTTTAAAGCTTGTTTCATCATCAGATCAATCATTAACCGGAATGAATTCTAACACATCCAGTACCAGGCCATTATTGGCAACACTCCCCGGCCCCATATATTCAAACTTGATATCCACCTTATCATAGGAGGTAATATTTTCCACCAGCATATCGAACTTGTTATACCGGCCATCGGGAAGGTACCGTTCGCCTGTCGCCCCGTATATGACACCCCGGTACAGGAGATAATCAGTATAATCAAAGGTGGTTGCAAGTTCCCCGTTCACATAAATATCATAGATCCCTCCATAATCCATGTTGGTTGACACCACCATCAGGTATCTCCTCGGGAAGAGATAGGGGCCTTTGAACTGCACGGAATAAGCCCCGTTATATTTTTTGGGGAATTCCACCTGGATAATCGAATCGTTGGAAGCTGTGTTGATGTATTGCCGCTTGGGAAGTACAGAGAGGTCCGACTCGATCTGCACGGCCTCGTTCCATGCAAAGCGGTTGATCCCGGTCTCATCAAGCAGGGTTTCCAGCTCGAATTTCACAGTTCCCATATACAGTTCTTCGGGAATACTGAAATCTGTGTAATTATAGGCATACCCGTTGCTGCACCCGGCTTTATCCGTAGGGATGTAATCAATCACGATACTGTCCCCGAGGATATTCAGCATCTTGTTTTTCTTTGATTCTATTTCCGTTGGAAAATCCACCTGTTCGATTTTGTTTAAGAAGATCCCCTTTTTGAAAAGGTAGGGAAGCAGCACCTCATACTGCCATTCCAGCGGGATATCCCTGTAATCCACGATGGAGGGGCCCAGGGCGTCGGCGATAGTATTGAGGGCCTGGTTATATTCCTCGGCCTTTGGAAAGACAATGGTCCCGAATACAGACCTGTCTTCCTGTTTGACAGGGAAATACTCTTCTTCAAAGATATTGATGACCTCAGAAACCGTATCATAAATGGTCCTGCCGAATTCATCAAAACCAATGGGGATACTAAGGTTTTTGTCCAGGATGATGGAGTCCTGTGTATCGATATAATCACTGAGCACCGAATTGGTCACCTTGTAGTACTCGTATAGATTGGGAAGTGGTTCAATCGCATCCTCCAGCACGTAATACTTACCATCCAGGAACAAGGGACTCTCGTACGTCGCGGGAACGCCATCTATGGATATGGCAGCCCCGTTTCGTTGAAAGTGTATATATTTTTTGCCGAGGGTCTGGACAAGCTGTTCGACGGCGGAAAGGTTCCCCGACTGAATGATCAGGGGAGACAGGTGGTATCCAAGGTAGTAGTCTGTAACTTCATACTGGGCCAGGTAGCTTTCAAGGGCTTCGTTCCCGGGGATAAACAACGTGTAAGCAATATCTGAATTGAACAGGGTGTCATATTCATATTCTTCCAGCAGGTCAATGAACATGGAAACGCTCTGGTCATTCTTCAGTTCATCCCACACCTTTTTATTCGCCGTTTCAGGATAATCATCGTAATACTCCTTCCATCCCGGATCGCAAGCGGTGGCCAGGAGGACCAGCGTAAAGATGAGTGGTATTGTAAAGGTTCTCTGGTTCATTCTACCATTGTTGTTAAATCGGTTGAAAGCTGACATAATCCCACTGGAACCTGCCTGGAATAAGTGATGTCACCTTCACTGTATGGATTTGATAGCTTTTCAGGTCCACAGTACCCACCAGGTACCTCTGGAAAGGAGCGGTGACAGTACCCCCATTGCTTAAATCCACGAACCCGCCCACTTTTTTATCGTCCACGAAAATCTCCACCATGGCATTCTCCTCGTTGAGCATTTCCGCACCTATGTAAAATTCGTAAACACCCGGGACTATTTTCGAGATCTGGTAGGAGATCTCAAAATCCCCATCGATTTCAAGGTAATCGGCATCCCAGGCTGTCGTTTCCTGATCCCCCAGCTCCACGAAGTAAAGATCGGTGCCTTTCCAATCCACCCGGCTCAGGTTCAATTCCTTCTCGATCAGGTATGAACCCGCCTTGTTCCGAAACTGGTTGAAGACAGGTTCCTCAAGGAACTGGAAATTTACGGTAGCCCTCGAGGCAGGCTGTTGTTTCATGATTTCATTAATCATATGAATGACACCGCTTCTGGTCAGCACGTTGCTCTGATCGTAATAGAATCCGACATAATCAATAAAAGTCGTATCCCCTCCCGAGATGATGGTATCAAACACCTCTCTGCCACGGTTGATGGCAAAATCGATCCCCGTTCCGTCGATGTTGAGTGGCACGTCGGAAAGGGTCGAGTAATTGGTTCTGATCCCTTCAAAATCGTCAATAAAGATGCCTCCGTTCAGGATATGGTACCCAACAAAATTATATAATGGATTGAGTGTGGAGGTATAGTCGCTGTTATCAGGACTGATCCGGGCAGCCAGATCATCCACCGAGTAGATATCAAAAGCATGAAACACCTCATCCGACTCCAGGAGCAAGGTGACGGGAATTATGGAATCGTGCTCTTTGGTATCCAGTTCCAGCTGGTTCGAGAAGCCGGTCAAATCTACCGCCTCCTTAAAGATCGAGTAGGAACTGTTCAGTTCAAGCCATTCGTAGGTGGTCTGGGTGATGGGTTTCAAAGCGGGATCAATAAGATGTATATAACCGTTGGAGACCTCAATATCAGGATAGATCACCACGGCCTGGTTATTGATCTTGTAATAAGAAGAGTCACTGTCAATGATGAAACTAACGGTCAGCATATCCCCGGAGAGGGTGGGTTCCGGAAAGGCACCGAAAGGGAAATTGCCCGTGTATACCCCCATGTTTACCACGTGATACCTGCAAAACTCTTTTGCCAATTCAGGATTATTCAGCATATCATCCAGTGATGTGACCTGGGTGGATTCGCTGATAAACTTGTCAATGGCCTGGTTATCAGGCAGGAACAATGTATAGTCCTGCCCATGTGGATTATAGGAACCCAGTGTTTGGTCCAGCTCTCCCACCTTCAGGATGGCCAGGAAGGAAGAGTATGTTTCCTCGTTCTCGAGGATATAATCAAGAATGGTGTACTGTTCCAGGTCCTCGAAATTCGGCACGCGAACAGGCTTTTCACAGGAGAACGCAGTGATTAACAATATGATCAACATTATGGTTCCGGTCTGCTTCATCTTAATCATCGTAATACGGATTCTGAACAAGGTTCTTGTTCCGTTCAATTTCGTCCTCGAATATGGGGAGGTACCACCCCAGGGGATTGGTCAGTTTTGCCGAAAGGATCCTTTTCTGCGTGGGAGGTACGTTGCTGATGATCACTTCGATCAGGTTACTCTTCCTGGCATAATTGTTCCTTCGTCCCAGTCTCATCAGGTCAAACCATCGTTTCCCTTCATAGGCCAGCTCCCTTGCCCTTTCGTCCATGATGGCATCTTCATAGGCAGTGGGATTGCTGGGTATAAGTGCAGGATTTAAACCAGCCCTTGTCCTGATCTCGTTCAGGATATCACCCGCCGCTGTGAATTGGTTCATCTGGGATAGTGCTTCGGCTTTCATCAGCATGATATCTGCGTAACGGTAGACGATCCAGTTGCAGCTATACTGTTCGCTGCCGGATCGCAGGGATGCCCCGTCAGGTGACCGTCCTACGTATTTCCATATGATATAATCATCCTCAGCCACTTCCACGATGGTGGAACCTTCCCCCCTGACCACCTCCTTGGAATCATACTCAGAAGCGAACATGTTCAGGGCGGTCTGGCTGGGATCGTACCTGTAAGCGTACTGGTTCGTCAGGTCGAAGGTGCCGTTTCTCTGGTTCAGGTCACCATCGAACTGAAATTCAAGGATCCCCTCCGGGCTGTTCCCGGGATAATAGATCTCAAACCACATACTCCCCGGTACCAGATCAATCTCCGGGATTGCTTCGATCCGTTCCACGTGCTCCACCACAGACGCATAGTCAAACCTCCAGAGGGCGATATCTGCCAGCAATGCATCAAAGGCTGGTTTCGAGGCCCGCCCCTTGTTTTCGGCAAGGGTGGAAAATCCCCCTGAAGGGGCAAAGGAACGGTTGGCCTCCAGGTCGGCCACCATCTGGTCCAACACCACGTCCTCGGGTGATTTGGGGAGATAGAAGTCGGCATCGTCTGTTTCCGTGGGTGCAAGGACAAGAGGTACCTCCCCGTATAGTCTGACCAGGTAGAAATAGGCCAGGCTTCTAATAAAATAGGCTTCCGACATCAGCCCCTGCTTCTCAAAATCGGTGAATGTATTGTCGATTTCCTGTACCAGAGGTGCATTCTTAATGACCTCGTTGGCATAATTGATCACAGAATAGAAACCACTCCAGTCGCAGATACTGTTATCGGGAAAGATATTGCTCTCCATCAGCAGTTCTTCACTGGTTGGCTGGCTGATGTCACCCAGGATCATATCGGCCCTGATCTCGCCGAAAATAAACAAGGTCGCGTCCATCCTGGAAAAACGCTCGTAGGCCGCCATCAATACGGCTTTCACGTCTGCCTGTGACTTCCAGTATTCTTCACGGATCAATCCCCCTGGTGGCAACAATTCCAGCCAGTCATTGCAGGAAGTGGAGATCATGACCAGGGTTACGGCGATTGTGTATTTTATCCTATGTTTCATAAATATCTCTCTCAAATGCCGATGGAAATGCTCAGGGTGTATATCTTGGGTGGAGGAGTTCGGGCATTATCCTCCCCGATCCAGAACGGGTTGGATGCATCCTGTCCGATAGCCGGGTCCTGTCCCGTATACCGGGTGAATGTATATAGCTTGCGTGCGCTGAACGATATGATGGCCTTCCTGAGCTTGATCCGGTTGAGCAGTTGCTGGCTGAGCTGATAGGAGATCTTCAGATTGTTCAGTCGCAAAAAATCCCCCTCTTCCACGTACCGGTCCGATCCCAGGTTATTGGCGGGATGATTCAAATAGGCACGCGGCAACATGTCCTCTTCATCCTGGCCCTGTATCCTCCATCGCCTCAGCGTGGCCTTGCTCTGGTTGTTGCGATTATTCATGCCCTGGGTATCCATGGCTATCCTGTTGACAATATCAAATCCCGTCCGGTAATGGAAAGCCACGGATAGATCCCAATTCTTGTATTTCAAGGTGGTTCCGAATCCCCCGAAAAAATTTGGATTCGAGTCCCCGATATAAACCACGTCGTTCAGATCGATTTTCCCGTCGTGATTGATGTCTTCATAAATGGGATCCCCTCCCTGGAAAGTGTAAGTGTCCATGTATCTCAAGGGGATGGGATTTCCATCACTGTCTCTGGAAATATTGCCGTTGACATCCCTGGCCACCACGTCTTCATCGCTGGGCCAGACACCCAGGTAGCGGAAGCCGAAAAAGGAACCGATGGCTTCGCCCTCTTCTACCAGTAAGGGGTACTGACCGTTACCGATGGATGTGGATTGCTCATTGTTAAAATTGTCGGGTAGTTCCTCGAAAGTATTGATGTTCTGGGAAGCGTTGAAGTCTAAGGACCACCACCAGTTCTCCTTTTTAATCAGTTTGAAATCGGCCATGAGCTCCCATCCCCGGTTGGACATGCGGCCCCCGTTGTAAAATCCCAGTATATCGTACCCGGTTGAAGAAGGTATGTTGTAATTCTCAAATAGTATGTCTTTGGTGGTTTTCTCATAGATATTGGCCTCAAGGTACACCCGCTCCTTGAACAGTCCCAGATCGATCCCTATGTCCCAGCTGGCGACACTTTCCCATTTCAGGTTGGTCAGTTCAATTTTTGTCGGGGCGATGGCCGGTTCCAGGATATAGTTTCCGCTACCCGAAGACTCATAGCTGGCAAAACGGGCATATGCATTCCCCGGCTGGCGTCCTGAAATCCCCCAGCTGGCGCGGATCATGCTCTCGCTGAGCCAGCGGACGTCCCTGAGGAATGGTTCGTCGGAAAACCTCCAGCCTACGAAAATTCCCGGAAAAAGACCAAACCGGTTGTTCTCTCCGAAAGAGGAGTGGCCATCGATTGTCAATATTCCCTGCAGCATGTACCTGTCCATGAATTTATAATTCAGGTTGTTGACACTTCTCAGCAACCTGCTTTCATAGGTCCCGTTCCACATGGCCCAGGTGAGCGGGTCCGATGAGGGATCCTGCACATCTGTACTGGGAGAATGGGTGCTCATCACCCCCATGTACTTTCCACTGTAACGCTCAGCAACAAATGTCAGGGCACCTGAGAAATCGTGGTTCTTATTCCTGAAGGGGTTGCCTATGGCAACCTGTACCTCGTTCCTGATGGATTGGCTCATGTCATTCAATTCCCTGGCGCTATTTACCTGTCCACCCAGCCAGTCCGAACCAATGGCATTGTATGGAAGAAAGGTTTTTCCCTTGGATCCGCCGAACTGAAATGAAAAAGTCTCCCTGATGGTGATCCAGTCATTGAGCCTGTACCTGAGCGTGAAGGTATTGTCCAATCCATCATTGTACGTGTCGTTCCTCCCAAGTTTGGCCACTGCAACGGGATTGTAGTAGGTGACCCCGTCCCCCTGGTAGCTTGAGATGGGCGTGAAGTACTCTCCAGTCAGCTCCCCGTTTTCGTCTTTTTCCCAGATGGTCATATTGGGTGCCTTGATGTAGGCCATGTAACGGATATTCATCCCATTTACATTCAGATTCGAAACCGTGGTGCTTCTCGTGTAATCGAATTTGATCTGGAACAGCAGTTTCCTGGAGAGGTAATAGTCCAGATTGACCCGGGACGAGAAGCGTTTATAACCGGTGCTGATGGTGGTCCCATTTTCATCCAGGTAGTTGAACGAGGTATAATACCTGGTTTTCTGGCCTCCCCCGGAAACGCTGAAATAGTGGTCATGGGATATGGAATTCTGGGTGATCTCTCCCAGCCAGTCGGTATTAGCGGAGTAGTTGTAAAAATCAGCATAATCCTGGTTATAGGAGATCTCATCGGGGATATCGTATACCCCCAGCTGATTGTGCCACTCCTCCCGTTGCAGCATGATGTACTCATCCCCGTTCAGCATAGGGATGGCCGAAGGCTGTATATTCAGGTTGTTTCTGTACTGGTAGTCGAATTGTACCTTGCCCATCCTCCCCTTGTTGGTTTCAATAAGCAGCACCCCGTCTGCCCCCTGCGAACCATAGGCGGCCGTAGATGCGGCATCTTTCAGGACCTCGATGGATTTGATATCCTGTAACGCGATATTGATCAGGTTGCTGATATCTTCCGTATCAGCTGAGGTGAGATCAAAACTGCTGGATACTTTGAATTGCGGAATCCCGTCAATAACGATCAGGGGTTCGTTGTTGCCCATTGAGCTTAATCCCCTGATCACCAGTTGTGAACCGGAACCCGGGTCGCCTGAGGCGGCAATAATATCGAGACCGCTTACTTTACCCTGCAGGGCATCTGTTGCAGACAAAACACCTGCATCCTTCATCTCCGTCAGGTCGATCTTAACGGATGAGGAAGCTTTATCCCTGTCAGCCAGGTTTGTCAGGCTGTTCATGGAGGTGGCCTCGGCGGTGATGGTTACTTCTTCAAGAGCCATGTTTTCAGATTCAAGCTCAATAATGACAGATTCACCGGGCTTTATCTCAATCACCTTCGAATGGTAGCCAATGACCCTCACTCTGACCAGGTTGGAAGGATCTTTCAGTTCCAGAACAAAGAGCCCGTCCACATCGGTAATGGAACCATTCACCACCCGCTCTTCGCTGTCATACTCAATAATGGTGGCCCCGATGATGGCGGACTGATCGGCTGCATCAATCACCCGGCCCCTGATGATGATCTTTTGCTGGCCATAGAGACCGGGAACAGCCAGCAGCATGAAGATTGTTATAATAACTGTGCTGATTTGTTTCATTGGGTTTCCAGTTTTTCAACTTCCAGCACCTGACTGATCTCGTGGATGACCGCGTTGTTGTACATCGACGGAAAAACCTGTTCACTACTGGTCTGTATTCTTACCCCGGCAATTCTGTTGGAGGTTCCCGATTCCGGGATCTCAATATCGTTCATCCCATCTGTTCCTTTCAGTGTGATCATATCAAAGCCCGGTGCAATATAGATCCTTGTATTGAAGGTGCTGTAAGGTGTGGATTTCTCATCGATCCGCTCGGTGGTGTAATACCCGGATGCTGAAGATCCATCCGTGAAGATCAGTTCCCCTCTTACAAAATGCAGTAACAGGAGATTGCGCAGCTCATCCTGTGAAAGCCCGCTGAAATCATAGGAAGCCAGGGATTCTTCGCTCGGCACGAAAATGGTATAGAACTCGTTGTTGGAAATGAAGGTATACCTGAATTCCTTCACACGTGCCAGACCGGCTTCAACCAGAAGGTTGTGGAATGCCGGGTAATTGCGGGATATCTGGTCATAGATATCTGATGTCCCGAAACTGAACCAGTTTTTGATCTCGTAAATCCTTCCGTTGTCCGCGTCAAAATCGATCTCTACCGGGTAATTGGTCTCCGGGATGGTGCCCTGGAATCCGAATGTGGTAGGGGCGGTACCGGAGACTTCCCCGGTCTCATTATTGAAAATCAGTAAATTCCCTGCCATATTCGGGATGAACTCCTTCCTGGCTATTCCTCTCGGAGTCCTTACTGCCACGTGATTCAGGATCATGATCCTCAGATCATCCGTGTTTAGTACCGTTGTTTCATAGAATCCCCCGCCCACGATCTTTACTGCTGTAAACGTGCCGTTATTATAATAAAATGATGAGTCCAGGTCTGAATTCACATCAGATTCCACGAACAGTGAATAGTCCTTATTTTCACGTTTCAGCGCAGGCAACAGCCCGGCCTCTTCAATGGCATACATGAACTTGCTGTAGCCCTGTCTCAGGTATATGGGGCCTGTCACGCTCTTAAATGCCCGGGGCACGATTGCATCGCTCAATCCAAGAAAAGTGGCGTTGCTGCCAAATTGTTTTTCGATGATGCTGCCACCATCAAGGGTGACGATATCTTCTTCTCCATTATAAAAACCCCCGAGAAAATCTGATGGGTAAACAGGGGAGAATGACATGTGGGTTCGGGCGATGATCCTTTTGATATGATCCGGAGCGTTCATGATGCTCTGCCACCCCTGGTTGATCTTCAGGTACTGATTGATAAAGGCCTCGAATGCGGCGTTGGTGGGAGCCATCATCCCGTGATGATACCTGATGGTCACGTTGGAGGGCAAACCCACCTCCCCCTTGTGGGCACTGGTCTTTTCATTGTTGATATCGAATACCAGATCCGGGTAAGAAAGATTGAACAGGGAATCCACAACCAGGCCCTCTTGTGCACCCGGCTGTTCGAAGGTTTTTACCTCATCGTACTGAAATTGCGGGAAGAAGTTCAACAGGTCCAGGAATTCCGTGTACTGGTTAGCCCCTTGACTGTCAGAGAGGAGCTGGTACGCTGTTTTTAAAGGTTCAACCACACGGTCGATAATATAGATGAATCCGTTTTCCGCAAAGATTTCGTCACTGATAATCTTTGAACCCGCGAAATAAATGTCTTCCGGTCCATCAAAGGTCCGGTCGAAATAGAATTCGTAGTCGTTTTTGTCCATGTCATACACATCCAGGTATTCACTAAAGAATAAGGGAGCATACTTGCGGGAATCGGTGGCGACAATCCGGTGAAAATCGGAATCCAGCGTATCCACGATGATCATTCTCCGGGCAGACCCGGTACCGGTAAAATCGATCCCGTATTTCTGGTTCTCCTCGAGAAGGAAGGTTTCACGTTTGAAACCTCTCGGTTTGTTGTTGGTAATATCCAGGGTATCGATCCACCCGAATACATCCAGTGACCGCAGTTGCTTCTTGCTCCAGGGGTCCTGCACGATATGGTATTTCACGATCTCCTTAAGTTCCTCCAGGGGGATCTCCTCGATTGTGTTGTACGCGGGATTCGCCTGGAAGAAAGCATCCCAGGCTTCATTCGACGGTCCGAATATCGTGTAACTGCCCGAAACATTGATGATCTCATCAAAGCCAACCCGTTCGATACACTGGGCAAATGTGGAGAGTTCAGGCTGGTCAAGGATCTGGTCATATACCTTTCCGGCCAGCCAGTCAGGCCTCCCGTAGATACGCTCCTCAAAATCTTCCTTGCAGGCGCTGACAAGAAAAATGACCACAAGGATCCCCAATAGTCTCTTCCCAGACATAGGTTAAATTTAGAAATCTTAAGTAAAACTACCCGGAGGAACAAGCTCCTCCAGGTAGTGTTTTACTAGGATGATGCCAACATCAACTGATCAATCAGCAAAATTACTGCTTGATGACCTTGTAACGTGACAACTGTTCCTTATCTCTTACCACGATGATATACATGCCGGCCGGTTGTTCATCCAATGATATGATTTCATCCAACGCGTTCACGTTTACATCATGGATTACAGTACCTACCGGGTTGTATACCTGAATCCTCTGACCTGTAACCAATCCGGTAATATGGAGCTGGCCGCTGGTTGGATTCGGGTAAAGCATGATCTGACCCGCGTTTGCCGGGGGCACCGAAACAGGCTTGAGCGTCATGGTATAGATGATCTTCAGTTTTCCGTCTGCAGAGCTTAACTCCAGTTCATCATCCGCCGCGACTGCTCCATCCGTTTTCTCGCTGCCACCAGCGTCCATCACCTTCATGGAGGCGTCAAAGGCATTGGGAGTCAGGTTGCCAAGGAAATCGCTTACGGTGGTCCCTTCCTCAACCCCCGGGATCACGTATCCCACGTTGTCCACGCTATACACATCGGACAGGAGATACAGGATGAAAGGATTGACATCGAATACGGAGAAGGAGAAATAGTAAGCCCTGGATACTGCTCCGCTTTCGGAGGTAACCACCAGCTTGTCGTCAAACCGGACAATACCGGTTTCTCCCCTTTGCAGTCCTGATCTGTCAACCACCTTCATGCTTGCACCCCTCGACGCATAAAGTCTGCTTTTCAGGCTGCTCACGGAAATCCCGTTGGGTACCAGATCGATCAGCATCGACTCCTGTATGACCAGGAAGAGGTCGGAATAGACCATTGCGTCATCCGAAGTGGCATCGGGCTCCAGCCAGTAATCAATGGTGGTAACCATATCTTCGGCAGTTACCTGAAACATGGTCCGGTCGTTCACTGCGGTTTTCACGTAGATTGTATCAAAATTCAGCGTTGTCACAGGTACCCAGAGACCCTTATCATCAAGTGCGGCAAGGGTGGCCCCGGCCGGAAGAGTGATCTCCTCCAGAATGGTTTCCAGAGTGGTCATATACGGGAAGCCCGACAGTTTACCCTCACCTTTGAAGCCATTGCCTTCAACCGGATCCGTAACAACCTCCACTGTGTAGGTCGCCGAGGTGATCACCGCGTCAGAACTGAGCCCTTCGTTACTGACATCCAGCACGTACTTGGTGGTATATGCACCATCGGCGGATGTGACAAGCAGGGTGTCTCCGTTGGAGATCGCTGCATCGGTTTCAAGTTCCGAGCCGTCCGTGCCGCTGACTACCATCCATGTCTGATTCTCGTTGGCCTTTGTCAGTTTCGGCAGGAAGCCTTCCACGGTCACCCCTGTGATCAGTCCCTCGATATCCTCGATCTCATATCCGAGGGATACCTTGTAAGAATTGGAACTGATGGTGGAAAGATACGTGGTGGTCGGGATAAAGTAATGCTTTCCGTAATCAAGCACAGGTGTCACAGTCCACTGGGACGGCCAGCCAGCCACAACTTCGGGCGTTGTCCTGTTCACCATATGCCACTCGGTGGGTATGCCTGCTTCGGTATCCCCGAAGGATTCCTCAAGAATTGATTTCGGGAAGACATACTGCGGGTAACGGATAAAGGTTGTGAAATTAAATCCGTCCGCTGCTTCCAGCTGACCGAACATCCAGCCAGACTGATCTTCCATACCCATGATCTCGATCAGCTCGAAATCGTTTGGATCGGTGGCAGGTTTCAAACCGGCCCTGACGGAGTCTCCGCCTTCACCCACGATTTTGAACATGAACTGGATCTCACCGGCATCGGCCTGCGCGACAGGAATGTATCCAACTTCTACCGGTTCACCCCATGGATTTCTCGTATAACCGGAGAAGCCATCTTCGGTATAAACAAGGTTGTCGTAGAAGTTCACATCGGCTTCTGTGATGGGCGGCATAAGTGTATCGTTCCATCCAGTTGATCCATATCCCCACCAGCCGTTTGTTGTGACTCCTGACATGCAGAATACATCTCCCGGCTGTACCAGGGCATTGACACCGAGGTCCTGTTCCAGGGTCGAGGGCTGGGTAGCCCATGTGGTGCTGTCCACCCACTTATAACCCGGTATGTACTTGATGTACCGTTGCGTCCACGCCTCCGGTTCGGCGGCGATCGCTTCAGCCGGATTGGTGGTCATGGCTGTCACGAACATGTAGTTGCTCAAATCGAGCGGAATATTGCCCGGGTTACAGACCTCCATGAAGTTATCCCCGAAATAGTAACGGCCCACGTACTCGGAAATAAAGGGTTCAGCAGGGTAAGGCTGGATATTGAAGGGCAACTGCTCTCTCTGCCACTCCAATATGTATTGGCTGGTCGAATCACTCTCGGACATTACGGTATATACCGTGGAACGGTCCTCCGCGTCGAAGCTGGCCAGGTTGATGGCCTTCTGGACCGATACAACCGCGTTGTCGCTGACGGCCTTAGCCACTGTGGCAGGTACCTGCTCAATGTTAGAAGGCAATTTGATCTGATACATGTGTGACCCCGGAGCGAAGTTGGGGATGGTATCACCCTTCCAATTGTAAATGTCCTGGAATAGCTGAGAATCGGGATTGTCCGGCCAGGTAATGGAACTAAGCTGGGCCTCTTCCGAACCTTCGTAAACCTGTACCTGGATGTAGTATTCCTTCTCACTTCCATTCTCTGCCGTGACCTTCAGGATATCTCCTTCCATCAGGTCAGGTCTGGTTGCATTTCCATCCACGGGAACGATCTCCCATGTTGCCAGGGGAGCCTTCTCCATCCTCTCATACAGTGAGTCCACCCGGGTGGCGAATGGTATCCCCAGGTTGGTGATAACTCCTCTTCCCGAAAGGGTATCCATGTTGTCCCCGCCGTCGATAATAAAGGGCCAGGAGGCGACACGTCCGCCCATGATCTCGGTCACGTAGGAGGGTACCTGTTCAGGGTTCAGGCCGGCGCTGAAATTGGTCGCCGAGGTCCAGTTTGCCCTGGGTATCACGAAATTATCCGAGGCCAGCGGATCACTAACAATGATGTCGAACGTGCCGCGGTCGGCATCGTTCCCGCAGACAACAACCTCGAGTTTGTCGCCGGTCTTGCATCCAAAGGCAAGGGAATCCTCCTCAATACCATTGAACATATATTCCCAGTAAATTCCCGGCTTTTTCTCCATGAGTTTCATGATCCCGTCGGGCTTCATGGTTCCCCAGGGTACCGTGATGGTCTTGTTGGCGAAATCAATGGTCGCCTTGTCGGAAACCAGCGTGTTCGCATCCAGGTTGTAGTCACCATGGGATTTCATGGTCCAGGGCTGCATCCGGTATGACATCCCGCTGAGATTATCCAGGGAGATCCACTCTGAATCGCTCTCGCCGGTACCCCTGATAAACTACCATATTTCCCTTCTTCACGGCAAATTTCCGGATCATAACGGCAAAGTTGCCTGCAGCAGGATAACCTGCCACGTCGTAAGCGTCACCGGGAACGGCCATTCCCTTGTTCTGCATAAATCCTTCTGTCCCGTAAGGGGTATCAAACACCCCCATCACCTGGTCGATCAGAACAGAATCGCCGTTGGGCAGGTGCTGCTCCAGGTAGACGCACTCGCGTCCAAAATACAGCCCGATGGGGTCCACGTCCGAGATGCTGTCATACTCCGGCCAGTAGGGCTGATTCGAAATACGCTCATCCATATGAATCTCCATGTCCACAAGGTCCAGGATATCCAGCGGGGTGCCCACCTCATTGGCGCTCCAGTCATCTATACCCATTTGATAGGCATAGGTGGTAAAGTCCCGGACAGTGGCGACCAGAAAGCTTTCACCGGGTTGCAGCATCTTATCAGGAAGCCTGATATTAAAAAGGTTGATAAAATCATTGTGCTGGTCTCTGCCCAGTTCAAAATCACTGAGCTGGATCGCGTCCTCTCCCACATTGGAGATCTCCACAAAACAGATGGTGGGAGAGCCCAGGTGGGCCTCCGTAATCAACAGGGTCCGTATGGTATCCTGTGCATACAGAAGACCTCCGGCTACCAACAGAAATAATAGTAAAAGTTTTCGTTTCATAAGTGATGATTTAGTTAGGTGAAAAGCATACTGAGATATCACATAATAACAAATCTATTGGTTCTTGCAGGTCTCCGTATCCTGCTCTATCCTGCATGCGGGAAGGAACCAGGCAGTCCTCCGCGGCCTATTGAAATGTACCAGGCTGGAAAGATGCGGTTTGACTGTCCTGACTGGTAATTTCAAAGAATCGGGCACCATAATTGCCCGGTAACTGAAGTACCAGTTTCCCCTCGCTCACCGTGACGGGTACCTGTCTGCCGCGTTTACCGGTATGATCAAGGAGATATACAACAGCTGCTTCAGGCCGGTCCAGGGTGATCCATATTTTCCCTTTCACGGGTTCCGTGATGATGGGAGCCTCTCCGAGGGCCAGCACCCCGACACGCTGTTCGGGCGGCAGGGAGACGGAACTGGCGTACCGGTCGGTTGTCTTGTCCCGGTCGGCAGTATTCCCATATATCGTCCCCGTGTTGCGGGCTCTGCCGAGGGCTGTTAACAGCAGCCTGGTACTGCTCCGGATCGGGGCATCATCCTCCACGGTGGTCAGCATCACGAGACCGTAACCGGTATTGGAATGGACCGTGATGTTGGCTAGATCCAGGGATATGTTCCCGATATAGCCGCATACTCCCTGGGTCTTGTCGGTATCAACCACCAGGGTTCCCTGACCCCAGTCCCAGGTGAGCTCGCCGGTCATGCTGCGTGCTGTTTTTCCTTCCTGGTCCAGGTACCTGCCGATCCCGTCTGCCTCGTAGTGGGGTTGGAATTCCTGTACAAACTCATTTCCCACCTTGCCCACCACCGAAAGCATATGACCGTATTCATCCTTTTCGGGACTCCTGTCTCTACGTGTGAGCATGAACGCTTCAGGAATGAATTTTGACGGTACCGGTCCTGGCATGTTCAGCTGTGAAGGGCAGATACGCCTGATAAATACCGGTTCTGCTTCAGCAATGTCCTTCCGGTGCCACATCCGTGCCAGGGTGGGGTACTGCAAAACCACAGAGGGATTGTTACTTACGTTGAAGAAATTGTTCCCCAGGATCGGTTTCTCCCCCGGGATATGCTCCGGCAGAAGCACGAACTGGATCAAACCATCCCATCCCTGGAGCAATCCTACGGAAATCATGGAGAAGGAGGCTTCCATCAGGTGTTCGTTCCAGGCACCGATATTCCATTCGCTTACCGTGTAAGGCCTGTTGATCACCTGTCTCGGGGCCAGGTTACCGATGAGTCCGGCCTGGGCCGACTTCAGCATGGACTGGTTATGCTGGACCGCGTCCTTCGTTCGCCATCCTCCCTGTGGATGGTCGAAATAGTCATGCTGATCCAGGTAGTCCATGCGTGAATCGGCTTCCAGCACGTGGCGCATGGAGTAGGAGTGCCCGCGCCAGTTGGATCCGCAAATGGCCTGTTTGCATCCGATCTCGCGCAGGTAGGCGTATGAACGGGCATAGAACCCGGTAAGCTTTTGATGGAGGAATTCGGTCTGATCCGATTTCCTGGGACGCATGGCCAGATCCGCCTCACTTCTTTCCTCTTCCCAGCCCGACATCTCGTGGAGATCCACATTTCCCTCTTCCAGGGACTCGTTGTCAGCCAGGGCGGTCTGATGGCCCTCGAGGGTCCAGGCTTCCCGAAGGGCATCGGTGTTGTCATATTTATCTTTCAGGAAGGCGGAGAATTGCTGCTGCATCTCTTTCCAGTATACCGGCAGCCCGTTCCGGATCCAGTCCAGTGCCCAGAAGGGGCTGTCCTCGTTCTTCAATTCGAAAGAGACGATGGTCGGATCATCCATGTAGCGCAGTCCGGTATAGGGATTCTCATGGGTATAAAACGCCTTCCACAGGTCTCTCACGGCCATTTCCATCTCCCTGTTAAAGAAAAGGATCACATGGCTGGAGGTCTTTACCGGATTCCCTTCCGGGTCGATGACCTCGAACTCGGTCCAGTACACCGGGGTCAGTACCAGGTATATTCCGGCTTTCTTGCACTGGTGGACCAGGTAATCCAGTTTCTCCCAGTTATCCTGGTCCGGCAGGCCGAATCCATGCGACCTGGCGTAGTTAAGTCCATGGCGCCGCATCCACTGAACGATCCATTCAGCTTCCTCTCTTTCAGGGAACGGGTTGATCTGACCGCCCAGGAAAGTGACCGGTGTCCCGTCCTCGAAAATGAAGTTTCCCTGGTTATCCTGTTGCAGGAATCCATGTGTGCCTCCCGGGCTCTCTATGTAATGGCTGGCATCAAGGATCCCGCCGGCCTGCACGTCAATTTCTTCAGGGATATAAGGGATCCAGTCCCCGGTTTCAGGATTTGTAAAACTGCCTGCCGTCCCGATGGCACGGCGACTCCATGCGTTCAGGTCAGCCTCGCCTCCCTGACGAAGGGAGGCTTTCTTCATGGCGGAGGAGTCGGTTTCCTGACCGGCAAGCGGCAGGCAGATTTGTACAAACAAAAAGGCCACTGCTAGGAGGCATGTGGTTCTTGAGGTTTTCATGGTTACGTATGATTTGGTTGGTTGAAAAGGCAATCAGATGTCGCGTGAAAATATATGGCAAGAATATGTCAAATCCAAATCCCTGAAGGGATCAGCTCTCCACTGAGCCCTGCATCAGCAGATCGAGTGCTTCACGGAATGAACCCGCTGCAATGATCTCCCCCGAGTTCACAAAGAAAATCTCGTCGGCATTTTCGATGGTGTTCAGGCGGTGGGCAATGATCACCCTGGTTGTGGAGGCCGGAAGGTTCCTGAGGATGGCTTCGAGCTGCTGCTCGGTCACCGTATCGATGTTGGCGGTTGCTTCATCGAGGATCAGAAGTTCCGGTTTCCGAAGGATCGCCCGCATGAAAGCGACCAGCTGCTTCTGTCCCAGGCTGATTCCGTCTCCTGTCATCCGGATGGGGGTATCCAATCCTTCGTCGAAGCGCTTCAGCAGCTCCGTCAGCTGCGCTTCTTCCAGGGCCTCTTCAAGATGACCGTTGCGCAGACCGGAACATTCGGGATTTCCGTAGAGGATGTTGTCGCGGAGGGTCCCTGTAAAGAGCAGGGGATCCTGGAGGATGAACCCGATCTTTTTTGCCCTCTCGCAGGGGGTATAGGACCGGATATCCCTGCCATCGAGCATGATGGTCCCCCGGGAGGCATCGTAGAGCCGGGCAACCAGCGAAGCCGTGGTGGTCTTGCCGCCCCCGGTGGGGCCTACAAAAGCATAGGTCCTCCCCCTTTGCAGGTTGAAATTTACCTGGTGCAAGACCTCTTTTCCGTTAGGGTAAGAGAAGGAGACATCTTCGAAATGAATGTAAGGTGAACTGGTCTCCCGACCGGGATTGTCCACCTGGTTCAGATTCGATTCGAAGGAAAGCAGGCTGGAGATACGGTCCCAGGCGGCCAGGGCCTGCTGGAAACTGGCCCACAGTGCAGCCATCTGGCGCAATGGATTATAAAAATTGGTGATGTAGGCAAGGAAACTGATCAGCAGGCCGATGGTAAAAAGTCCCCTGATAATCAGCCATATCCCCAGGGCAAGGACGATCAGCTGACCCGCATTGGAAAAAAAGGTATATACGGGTGTGAGGATGGTATTTGCAATACCGGCCTGTATGGACTTTTGATAATTCTCCCGGTTCACTTCGGAGAACCGCTTCCGGAAGTAATCGCGCCTGTTGAAGGCAATGACCACCTTGAAGTTGGCCAGGCTCTCCTGGATCTGTGCGGATAAGTTTCCCAGGCTTTTCAGGCTTGCCTCATTTTTCCTTCGGATCCAGGGGGAAGCGATTTTTGTAAAGAGCCAGATGATCAGGGCGGGAGCAAGGGCTGCCAGTCCCAGTTTCAGGTTGATCACCAGGAGCAGGATTCCGGCCCCGGTCATGGAGATCAGGCTGCCTATGAAACGCATCAGCGATTGGGAAAAGAACTGGTTTACCTTGTCGGTGTCGTTGTTGATCCTCGAAATGAGGTCACCTGACTTGTTCTGGTTGAAAAATTCGAGCGGCAGTTCCTGCAGTTTATTGAAAACGGAATTCCTCAGGGCAAACAGCATCCGCTGGCCAATGCCGCCCATCAGCCGCATCTGGGCGTAGTTGACCACAAATGCCGCAATATACATGGCCAGGAGGATCCCCGAATATACAAGCAGGCCATGGTAATCTTTTGCCTGCACATAGGTATCGATGGTGTAACCCACCAGGTAGGGCCCCGCGAGACTGAGCCCCGCATTCAGGAGAATAGCCGCAAAAGCGACGTTCAGGTTGCGCCTTTCGCCACTGATGATGGTGACCATCTTCCGCATGGATGCATAGAAAGGAAGTTTCCTTTCCCCCTTCTCAAGTGCCCTGTTCAGATCATAGTTCATAATGATTTGTTGTTTTTTGTGAACTGTAGATCTGGATGTATTCCGGGGAATTTTCCAGCAAATCCTTGTGGGTTCCCGAGGCGATCACCTCCCCCTCCATCAGGAGAATGATCTGGTCAAAATGCCTGACCGGTGCGATTTTCTGGGTAACCGACACAAGGGTCAGGCCGGGGTAGTTATTCCGGATGTTGCAAAGGATCTTGTTTTCGGTATTCCGGTCCACCCGGGAGGTAAAATCGTCGAGAAGCAGGATCTTCGGATTCAGTGCCAGGGCCCTGGCCAGCATGATCCTTTGTTTTTGTCCGCCCGAAAGGCTGGTTCCCCTTTCCGAAACCACGGTATCGAGCTTCGCAGGAAGGGATTCGATAAATTCGGTCAGTTCGGCTGTTTTGATTGCTTTTTCGAGCGACTGCTCCGATACACCCTCATTAAAGGCGATGTTTTCCCTGAGGCTGATGTTGAACAGGACGCTGTCCTGGAAGACAAATCCCAACTGTTTGTGAAACACTTCTCTCGAATATTGCCCGATGGAAACCCCGTCGATTTCGATCCTTCCCCCGTCAGGAGTGATCAGGTTGGAAAGCAGGTAGAGCAACTGGCTCTTTCCTGCTGCAGTGGGGCCGATGATGGCCGTATTGCTGCCTTCCCGGATAGAGAAGGAGATCTTTTTCAATACCGGCTTGTCACCATAGCTCAGGTTCACATTCTCCACCAGGATATTCCCCCGGATATCTGTCAGGATGGATCCGGGTTCTTTCGGCGGGGGGCCGTCGAGGACCTGTTTGATCCTCGTGTAGGATGCGGTGGCGGAAGCGATGATATTGCTCATGAATCCGATCATGATAATGGGGAAGATCAGCATGACCAGGTAACTGTTGAATGCAGCGAAATTGCCCAGGGTCAGCGTTCCGGCCACCACATAGTGCCCCCCCAGGGCAAGGATGGCAACCACGGCCAGATTGGAGACAAACATGACCATGGGGATCAGTACCGAAAAGAGCTTCACGATCGATATGCCAAGGTCGCGGGATTCAAGGTTCTTTTCAAGAAATTTCAGCCCCTCGGGATGTTGCGAATTCAATACCCTGATCAGAGCTGCACCGAGGATGCTCTCGTTGATGATCCTGTTCAGCGCATCGATGACCTCCCTGCTTTTTCTGAAAATGACCCTTACCTTCCGGAACACAATAAAAAAGGCAACGGCGATGACCGGTACGATTACCAGCACGGCGAGGGCCAGCTTCCAGTTGATCGAAATCAGCAGGACCGATGCGCCGATGATCACGAACAGGGAAGAAATAATGGTGACAAAAGCCTGTGAAACAAACATCTTCACCGAGTCCATATCGGAGGTCAGGTTTGTCAGGAATCTGGCAGGGTCGGACTTCAGAATATAGGCGTAACTCTGACGGGATATTATATCCGCCACTTTGGTCCGCAGGTCTTTGGCGACCCGCTCCGAAGTGAAGGTCTGTATCACCCCCTGGACCAGGGTAAAAACAAAAATCCCGGAAGCAGCCGCCAGGAATTCCGTAACCACCCCCCTGAGATCGAAACTGTTGGCCGAGAAGGAATCGATGGCCCGGGCGATGATCTTGGGAATGAGCAGGTTAACAGCGCTTCCCGCCAGGGCCATGAGGATCAGAATGAATACGATCCCTTTGTAAGGCCCGAGCACACTGAATAACCCGGCCCGCTCTCCCGCTGCTTTTTCTTTTGTTTTCACCTTTCAATGGTCAGTCCCAAAAGTAATACTAATCCCATTACGGAATCCTGCTTTCGGGAGATGAAAGGCTGGAAGATGTTTCAGTTATTCCGCTCCTCAAAATCTTCACTCTTTTTGATTTTACCTCTTCTTATGATCAGGTAAACCAATAAAACGATACAAATTGCGATTGCAATTCCATAGGCGCTTAAAATGAATTTTCCTAAAAAATCCATCTCAGGAGATTTTTACGGCAGTCCCGTAGGCCAGTAATTCGGAGGCGCCCTGTACGATCATCGAGGTTGTAAATCTTACATTGACAATGGCATCTGCTCCGAGTCTTTGCGCATCATCCATCATTCTTTTGAATGCCTGTTCCCTGGATTGAGCCTGTAATCTTGTATATTCCTCGATTTCTCCTCCAACCACATTTTTAAGGCCGGCAATGATGTCCCTGCCAATATTTCTTGCCCGAACAGTACTCCCTCTTGCAATTCCCAGGATTTCGGTAATTTCCTTATTCGGAATTTTGTCAGTCGTTGAAACAATCATCATTCAAGTTTTTAGTTGGCAATTTAAGCAAATAGACTTGAAAATTATCTGGTATATAGATCATGTATCCGAGGGTAAAATAAACAGTGACAGCAAGTTGGAAATTATCTATTCCTTTTACATCGAAAATGGAGATGATCAGACCTACGAAGAGAGAATTATCAACGAAGAAGGAACCATCCTGCTGTCGATCCCAAACGGATATTTTGTTGAATTGTCTGAAATACCAGGAGCAGAGAATAAGCTTATTGCATATCTAAAGGGAACTCCTTCATCCTACAGTGTAATTTATACAATTCCGGCTCTGACCCCGGAACATAGTTATGAATTGGAAGTAGGCCGGTGGAATCTTGAAAGTTCGGGGGAAAAGTACGTTGCCCTTGATTTGAGCAATAAGCAATTTGTTGTCTACAATGCGGACCATTCATTATGGAAGACCATTGGCATCCCGGATACGACAGGGTTACGGGTTTATCAATGGAATGTTTCAGAAAATAAAATCAACAGTGACAATCAATTGGAAATACTTTATGCTTATTATACCTCCATACCCCCAGGCAGGAGGTATGTAGGGGTCATAAATGAATCAGGTACCCCGATTCTTACTATTCCCGATGCAATTCAGTTTACCCTTGAGGAGTTGCCTGGTAAACCGAATAAGATTTTAGCCTACTTTTCGGCTGGTTCTCATCTCAGTACCAGTGTTTACGATTTACCCGGCCTTGCGGAAGAAATGTATTACGAGTATTATACCCGCAGGGCTGCACTGGAAATATCAGGTGAAATTTACTACTCTACTGATGTCGATCATAAGGAAGTAATACTTTATGACGGCGACCATCATTTAATGCGGACCATTGAACTGGATGTACCATCAAACGCAATGTTGGGAATGATCATGCATATTTCAGAACATACGATCATTAAAGATGATAAAATAGAGTTTCTATTTACATCTTATATTACCGAAAACGAGATCACAACTTATGAATCAAGGGTGATGAATGAAGAGGGTACCAGCCTTTTGGTATTGCCGGATGTATCACTTGTCAAACTCATTGAGCTGCCAGGGGCAGATCCTAAATTGGTTGCCTACTACAGGCAAAGTGATAACTCTTACACTACCGAGGTGTATGGCATGCCCACATCGCTTACCGAAGCAAAAGGAATACACAAGGTTGAATCTGGAATCTCTGTTTTTCCTAACCCAACGTCAGGGGTTCTCGAAATTGAACTGGCTGATCACCTCATTACGTTTGCGAGGATCTTTTCTCTGAACGGACAGTTATTGCAAAGTTTCGAACCCGGGACTGAGAAAACTGTCCTGGATTTATCTGCTTTGAACGCAGGAGTTTATTTGCTTGAAGTTCAGGATATTGATGGAACTACCTTCAAAGAGAAGGTAGTTGTGAAGTAGTTTACCGAACCAGTACGAGTTTCCTGGTTTCCGATTTTTCATCCACACTGAGCCGGTAGAGGTAGATTCCCGCAGGGTGCTCGCCGGTGTCCCATCTGATGAGGTGTTCACCCTTTTGCCGGAATCCGTTTTCGATGGTTTCAACCTCCTGCCCGTTGAGGTTGAAAATCCGGAGGGACACCTGTGCAGGCTCCTGGAGGGTATAGTAAAAGGTGGTCCCGGTATTTACTGGATTGGGATAGTTTCGAAGTGAAGCCAGAGATGAAACGGGGGCAGGGGAGAGGTTTGATGTGGTATTAATGGCTTTCCCTTTCCGGAGCAGAATGTTGTCGAAATGGACATTGGCCGCATTGCCGCCGAGATCAAATCCCAGGCGGGCCTGCAGATCGGTGGGCCCGGTCATGGGAAAGGTAAATGAATAGGCCTGCCTGGTGGTCGTAATGGAGATGGGTTCCTGGTTGCTGTAAACGGTCCAGGGCTCACCATTTTTCCCAACCAGGGGGGATATCAGCCTGGGGCCATCGGCGTAGGCATCGAACGAGACCAGGTATTCAAACCCGTTCTCCACCGGCAGTCCCGACTGCCCCAGGTGAATATCCCAGGCACTGGTCCCGCCATTGCTGATGGACACGGAGAATGCTCCTTCGGACACTGATCCTTCGGCGATTGCAGCGGAAAGGCTGGTAAGGGTCCATGCCTCCTCCCCGTCAAAGAAATCGGGGTTTTTCACCAGGTTCAGTCCGGTTAGTTCCCCGGTGGTCAGGATAAAATCATCGAGATAATAGCTTCCGGTATGCCCGCCCATATCCACATTAAATGCCGCAGCAAATGTTCCGGAAGGGGTGAAATCAAATTCATACAATTCCCAGCTTTCTCCCGTGGAGATCGTTTTTTGTCCGGCCAGGGCAAAAGATGAAGCGTTGATAACTGCCGCACTGATCTGTTCAGGCGCTGCCCCCGACTTTGCCATGAGACTGGCATGGTACCTTGTTCCGCCCTGAACCACAAAGCCGCTTTGCGAGAGCTGTACATCCCAGGCATTGCCTGACGGATCCGTTACCCCGGAATATATGGAGTGAGCCCCCCCGTGAAATACCTCCCCGTCAAGGTTGATTTGTGCCTTTACAGGATACCCTGCCGCACTCCGCCAGTACTTCACACCCTTTTCAAATCCCGTATTTTTCAGCAGGTTGGACGACACCCGAACCGGAAGTGTTTTTAAAATCGTTCCATCACCGGTGGTCATTCCGGCTTCCACGTTTCCGCCGAAAATCCCCCAGTTCACGTTGATCTGAGAACTACCCTGGCCCGAGGTGATTTCAGCACCTCCCGGGACGCTCCATTGATACGACGCACCTTCGATATCTCCGAGCGAATAGGTCACATCTGCAGTATTGTAAGTGACAAATTCGCTGCCCTGGATCTCCATGTCGCTGAGGTCCTGGTATACCCTTACGTAATCCACTTCCATGATGGCCGGGAAAACCGTAGATTCGCCGGGTGTACCGACCCATCCGCCCCCGACAGCCAGGTTCAGGATGATATAGAAGGGCTGGTTGAAAGGCCAGGTGGCCGAAGACCCATGGTCATTCGCAAATGAATAATACATCTTATCATCCACGAAAAAATCGATCTTTTCAGGAGTCCATTCCACTGCATAGAGGTGAAATGCACTCTCTGCATCAGGAACATCCACCGAACTCCCCCCTGGAGGCAAAGGCCCTGCGAAAAGGTTATAGGTTTCGGTGTGCACGGTACCGTAAATTTTGGTGACCTCATTGGTAGGGTGTTCCATGATATCGATTTCACCGCTGTTGGGCCACCAGCCATACATCTGATCCACAGGAAGCATCCAGAAAGCAGGAACAAACCCCGGAGTAGACGGAAGTTTGATGCTCGCCTCCATCCGGCCATACCTCCATCCCTGCGTTTTCTCTGTACGGATGTGGGCAGAGGTATATTCATAACCCTGGTAAGACTCCTTTAATGCAATAATCCGGAGTTTGCCATCAGCAATATTGGCATTATCGGTCCGGTCGGTGTAAAACTGGACATTGTCGTTGGAGGGTCCGGATTCGAATTGCCAGACGGACCGGTCAATGGTTATGTTTTCGAATTCCTCGGCCCATACCAGTTGCCTGGTCTGGGCTGAGGATGCCCATACCGGGCCAGGACAACAAAACCAGCAGGGCGACCCTCGGCAGGAATGAAAGATGCAGGTGTATCATGGTATTAAATATAGGCTATATTTGACAATTCATTGAGGTCCATGAAGCATTTTGCAATTTCCGTCATCACAGGAATGTTCTTCCTGGTCGTTTCTGCGTTTTCCCCTGGTGAAAAGCCCATCCTTTTGGTTACCACCGATATCGGTGGGGATCCCGATGACCAGCAATCACTGACCCGCCTGCTGATGTATTCCAATGAATTTGATATTCGCGGATTGATTGCCTCCGCGTCCGGGACCAGGGGGGAGCTTGGTGTGGATACGGTGAAGGACCAGCTGATCCATGAATATATCCATGCATACGCGAAGGTTTACAGCAACCTGGTGCAGCATGCCTACGGCTATCCCGTGTCCGGATTCCCTGATGTCCAGGGTGAAGAGGGGAAATCCCAGACGCGGACTGGAACAAATCGGGGAGGGCCATGATACGGAAGGGTCCGAGTGGATCATCCGGGTGGTGGACAAGGCAGGGGAACAGCCGGTCCATGTGGCGGTCTGGGGTGGCCAGACCGACCTGGTACAAGCGATCTGGAAGGTAAAAAATACAAGGGACCCTGCCGGCTACTCTGAATTCCTCTCCAGGCTCCGGGTATATGATATCAATGATCAGGACGGGCTTTATCCCTATATCAGGCAGGAATTTCCCGGGCTGTTCTATATCCTTGCCAAAGCGCCCGGCGGGGCTGATAAAAGGGAGGGAGCTTACAGGGGAATGTACCTGGGAGGAGATGAGTCCCTCACTTCAGGGCAGTGGATCGATGCCCATGTTCGCCTGGATCACGGGCCGCTGGGGGCAATGTATCCGACGGAAACCTGGACCGCTCCCAATCCTCACGGGGCACTTAAAGAGGGTGACACCCCTTCCTGGTTCTATTTCCTGCAGAATGGATTACAGGACCCCGAACATCCGGATTGGGGCGGCTGGGGCGGAAGGTTTAAACCGGATGGGGACAACTTTTACAGGGATGATGCGGACTTCGCAGATACGCTGATCAATGCCCGGTCGACGGTATCGCGATGGAGGCCCGCATTTCAGAATGATTTCCGGGCACGGATGGAATGGTGCATCCTGCCTTATGATCAGGCCAACCACCCTCCGGTTGCAGTGGTCATGGGAGATGAAACAAAGGATATTCTTTACGTGGAGGCCAGCGGAGGAGATACGCTCATTTTTTCTGCCATGGATTCGTATGACATGGATGCGGACAAGCTCGATTTCACCTGGTGGACCTACCCGGAAGCAGGAACGAACACACAGTGTCCCAGCCTCGAGAACTACATGACACCCGAGGTGAGCTTCACGGTGCCCTACGGCGAAAGCGGAAGGGACATCCACCTGGTCTGTGAGGTGACCGACCAGGGAGTGCCTGCACTGACCAGTTACCGCAGGATTGTGATCCGTATCTTCTAAACGGATACCGAACATGCAAAGAAGATGTTTGTTATAGGACCATGAAATGGTTTATACCTTCTATTTTACTTTTCTCAATTGCCCTTCAGGGGCAAACTGAATACGTGGAATATTACGATGAAAGCCTGGTGATAAACAACATCGGGATGGGGGTTCTTGGAGGCTGGGCTCTTGCCAATATGTCCCTGGGGGCTTACGGTTGGAATCAGTCTAAGGGACAGGAATCCTATTTTCATCAGATGAACCTGTTCTGGAATACAGTCAACCTGACCATTGCAGGCTTTGCCTTGTATGGCAACCTTTCCTCTGATTATCGCTTGCTTCCAGGGGAGGAGTTGCTTGACATGCAGTTAAAAACCCAGCGAATCTTCCTGATCAACGGGGCCCTCGATGTAGGCTATGTGGCAACAGGTTTTTTTTTAAAATACCTGGCACCCAAATATCCAAAAAACGAATTGAGGCTCCAGGGGTATGGAAATTCTGTGATATTACAGGGATCTTTCCTTTTTGTATTTGACCTGGTGATGTATGGATTACATCGAAGTCACAGGGCCGGTTTTTTAGACCAACTCTCATTTTCTCCCATGGAGAACGCCTGGGGCATGGCCCTCTCATTTCAATTTTAGTGCCAGGGGGATATGAAGATTTTATTGACCGGAGCCACCGGATACATTGGAAAAAGACTACTACCGGTCCTGCTGGCCCAGGGGCATGAGGTGATTTGTTGTGTCCGGGACAAAGTCCGTTTTGATGTTTCAGGATTTGTCAACACAAAGGTCAGCGTCATTGAGGTCAATTTCCTGGAAGATCATTCTCTTGAAAGAATACCGGATGATATTGAGGTGGCCTATTACCTCATTCACTCTATGGCCACTGCTGTCAGTGATTTTGAACGGCTGGAAAAAATCTCGGCAGAAAATTTCAGAAACCGCATCAGTCGCACGAATACACGCCAGGTCATTTACCTGAGCGGGATCATCAATGAAGCAAAACTCTCGAGGCACCTTTCATCTAGGAGAGCGGTGGAACAAGCCCTGGCGGAGGGGAGCTATCACCTGACCACCCTTCGGGCCGGGATCATCGTCGGGTCGGGAAGTGCCTCTTTCGAGATCATACGCGATTTGGTTGAGAAGCTTCCTTTGATGGTGGCTCCCCGCTGGTTAAATACAAGGGCACAACCCATTGCCATACGTAATGTGGTTCAGTTTCTTACCGGGGTCTTGTTACATCCGGGCACCTTCGACAGAAGTTTTGACATTGGTGGTCCGGATATTCTTACTTACAGGGAGATGTTGTTGCAGTTTGCCAGGATCAGGAATCTGAGAAGGGTCATCTGGGTGGTTCCGGTCATGACTCCCAAATTGTCTTCCTACTGGCTCTATTTCATCACTTCCACATCTTACAGACTGGCAGTGAACCTGGTCCACAGCATGAAGGTTGAGGTCGTGTGCCAGGACAACGATCTAAAGGACCTGTTGAAAATTGATCTGCTTTCCTACAAGGAGGCCATTGAACTGGCTTTTGACAGGATTGCCCAGCAGGAGATCGTTTCCAGCTGGACCGATGCGCTCTCTTCCCATACCCTTGAAGACGGGATCGCTGATCTGGTGCAAATCCCCACACATGGATGTTTCACAGATAAAAGGAAAGTTCTGGTTGGGGATGAAGACCGTGTCCTTGACCGGATCTGGGCCATCGGCGGGAAGCAGGGATGGTACTATGCCAACTGGTTGTGGGGCATCAGGGGCTTCATGGATAAGCTGGCCGGTGGCGTTGGCTTGCGAAGGGGCCGGAAGAGCAGTACCGGAATATCAGCCGGGGATTCGCTGGACTTCTGGCGGGTATTGCTGGCCAGCAGGAAGGATAAGAGGCTTTTATTGTATGCGGAGATGAAACTTCCCGGAGAGGCATGGCTTGAATTCCGGATCACTGAAAATGTTCTTTACCAGACGGCCACTTTCAGACCACGGGGTTTGTGGGGCAGGCTTTACTGGTATTCAGTCCTGCCCTTTCACGCTTTTATTTTCAGGGGGATGATCAATAGGATTGGACAATCAAAACAAGCATGATGGGGGCAATATCAGTATTCTGGTTTAGAAGGGATCTCAGGCTGGAGGATAATACTGCCCTGGCAAAGGCTTTGAATTCGGGTTCCGAGGTGCTGCCTGTTTTTATCTTTGACACCCGGATCATTGATGAACTGTCAGCCGATGATCCAAGAATCACATTCATATATAGTCAGTTGCAGGAGATTCAACGGCAACTGAACTCCCTGAACAGCACCCTTCATATTTTCAAAGGTGAGCCCCTTCCGGTGTGGAAAGATTTGCTTGCCAGGGTTGAGATCGATGCTGTTTATGTGAACAAGGATTACGAACCCTATGCAATCCAAAGGGACAGGGAGATCGCCGGATTATTGCAGAGTCAGGGTATCCGCTTCTGCCAGTTCAAGGACCAGGTCATCTTTGAAGAGGTTGAGATTGTAAAGAATGATGGCAAACCCTATACGGTATTCACGCCTTACAAAAAGAGATGGCTGGAAAGATTCAGGGAAAGGGCTCTGCCGGTAAATAGTATGAAGCCCAGCAAAGGATTTCTTCAAAGTCCCGGGGTCATTCCCCGGCTTGAGGAGCTTGGATTCTATCCTTCAATGAGACATGTGGCTCCATTTGACCTCTCCGGGATCAGGGATTATCCCAGGCTGCGTAATTTTCCGGCGCCAGATGCCACCAGTCATCTCTCGCCTCATCTCAGGTTTGGAACCGTCAGCATCAGGCTGATCATCTCCAGCCTGGATCCTTCCGATGAGATCTTCCTTTCAGAACTGATCTGGCGCGAATTTTTCATGCAGATCCTGTTTCATTTTCCTGACGTGGTGAACCAGAATTTCAATCCCAGGTACAACGGTATCCAGTGGAGAAATCATCCTGATGAGTTCGATCTATGGTGCCGTGGTGAAACAGGTTATCCCATGGTGGATGCCGGAATGCGGGAACTCAATGCAAAAGGAACCATGCACAACAGGGTACGCATGGTGACTGCAGGGTTCCTGTGCAAACACCTGTTGATTGACTGGCGGTGGGGTGAAGCCTATTTTGCGGAGAAACTCCTTGATTACGAGCTCTCTTCCAACAACGGCAACTGGCAATGGGCTGCCGGAACAGGATGCGATGCTGCTCCCTATTTCAGGGTCTTTAATCCCACAGAGCAAATAAAGAAATTTGACCCGGATCTGGAATATGTGAAGCGTTGGATTCCCGAATATGGCACCCCGGGGTACCCACCCCCAATCATCGAACATAGGTTTGCCAGGGACCGTGCCCTCGAAACCTACAGGAAAGGAATCCAAAACTACCTGCCAGAGGGGTGAAACCTTCTTCTAAGAGCTACCAGATGTATGTACCAGCAGCACCCGGCTCAAGACGGATCATTGCATATTTTCCATTGTACTGGATCTGGAAGGAGCGGGTATCGTAGGTATCGTTGGCTACGATCAGTACGATCTTGCCCGCGGGTGTTTTAAAGGCCACGTTGGGAAGGACCGGTGTATCTTCTATAACTGTCGCCCGTCTGATCATTTGCCGTTGCTCGTCCTGGGTCAATTCCACGGTCCTGTCGCCGGTGTTGGTCGATGCAATGCGCACCGATCCGGGACGCACGAATTTTGAGGCATGGGCGATGGTGTAATAGGCAATAAACCGGCGGACCTCATCTTTGTCGATACTGATGGCACCCTGGCACATGGAACATCCGCCATTGTCGGTATGGGGGTCGTTGAGCGGATCGGCTGCCAGGTTCCAGAGAATGACATTTTTGCTCCAGTTGCGGGTCACGTCAATGATCATTCTTTTTACCCGGGAGGCAATGGCAATATCTTCACTTTCGGGGCGTTCGGTGAGCATCTGCTCGGTGAAATAGATGTTTTTATCGGGACGGGCTGAATGCAGGGTCGTCATGGCCCCCATGGAACCTGCGTAATGGTGGAATCCCGAACCATCGGCATATGCTGAAATCACCGGGTTCTGCAAAAGGGCAAGCGGATAGTCGATCCTGTCGAGGTTGTGATCGAAAAGGACCAGTTTGGTATTCAGCCCTGCTGCACTGAAGGCCGGGATCAGGTGCTGGCTCAGGAATTCTTCCTGTTCTTCGGGATACCAGGGCATGCTCGGGGTATTCCGGTTATTCAGTGGCTCATTCTGGATGGTGATCGCATCGATGGTGATGCCCTGTTTTTTCATCTCCTGCACATACTTCACAAAATAGAGGGCATATACACTCATAGCTATCCTTTCTCAGATGGCCGCCCCGCACATTGTAGGCTTCCTTCATCCAGGCTGGCGCCGACCAGGGAGATCCCAGGATTTTGATATGGGGGTTGATGGAAAGGATCTCTTTCATCACGGGGATGACATCGATTTTGTCCTGGTCCAGGTCAAACTTCTCCAGGTCATAATCGGTCTCCCCTTCGGGCAGATCGTTGTATGAGAATACAAAACTGTTGAGGTCGGAGGCCCCGATGGTTAAACGGATGTAACTGAAACCCACATCGTTGCCTTCGGTGCCAAACATTTCCTTCAGGATTCTGTTCCGTGCTGCTGCACTCATGTGGATCAGGTGTTCAGCACTTCCTCCGGTCAGTGCAAAACCAAAGCCATCCATGGTTTGATATGTTGTTCTGTCGTCCACCACAATGGTTTGTGCCCGTCCCGACTTTGAGTAGGTAAAATGGATAGAATCGTTCTGCTTTTCGAACAACGCCGAACGGTCGGGTTTGGTTACCCAGGCCTCGATATCCCCGGGTTGGGCTGAGAGTTGAAAACTAAAAATTACAGCTAAAATTCCAATCCATTTCATGATCATAGAATTTGATTATGTTTTCAAAGCTAAACAATAATCCATAAATTGAGGTCACATTGCACATCCCGATGAAACCACCCAAAGAGTCCAGTATGAAAAATCTTACAATCAGTTTACTTGTGCTACTTGCTTTTCCCCCGGCAGTGAAACGGTTTTTTTCTGAGACGAGTTTCTGGAATCAACCGCTTTCAGAAAATGTGGAAATTGACCCCAAAAGTGATCACTATATCAGTTTGCTTAAAAAGGACCACACCCATCAGAATTTTGGGATTAATCTGACCAGGTACACCATTCCAATTTATGAGGTAGACAGTACGGTGCCGTTTGTGAAAGTGGGCAATCATCCCGGCTATGAATTCAGGCATCATCCTGATTTTGATAGTATGGGTGTTCCGTTGCCTTCTAACCTGGAACCATCGCCGGGGACCGATCAGCATGCAACCATTGTTGATTGGAGCCGAATGCTGGCCTGGGATATGTTTCTAGTCGAAAAAGACAGTTCGGGTCATTGGGTTTCCTGCACAGGCGTCATTGTTCCGCTGGATGGTCCCGGGGTTTTCGATAAAGCCGAATTTCCGGTTCAGGATGATGAATCGATCCATCAGTACGGACCAAGCCGGGCTGCAGGCGTTCCTTCATTTGCCGGAACCATCATGTATGATGAAATCATGGCCGGAGAGATCCGGCATAAGCTGAGTTGTGCTGTAAGGTTTGTGGCTTACAAGGAATATGTCTATCCGGCCATCTGGACCGATGGAAATTTTAAAGGGGGGCTTCCTGAAGGATCCATTATTCAGCTGGATCCCAGGCTGGATCTTTCAGCATTCAACCTGTTACCGGGGGAGCTGGTTGTGGCAAAAGCGATGCAGCAATATGGTATGGTGGTGGTAGATTTTGCTGCAGCAAATACTTTATATGGTGAAGGATTATGGATATACCCTGACAAATCCTGGGCTGGACTTCTGCGTGAGAGGGAGGGCGGAGTCATTGATATTCCGCTCGATCATTACCGGGTGCTTCAAAATGACAATATTCAGAATGGCGGTGACCGCATCAAGGATTTCTTTCAGAATTCTCTGGAAGGCTGGGAAAACAACTGATTCACGAATTGATTTCAATCATAGCTGACCACCACTTCGTGGATTTCCGGCAGATTCACTTTAAAATCAACATATTGTGAGTTTTCTGTTTTCGAAAGTTCAAAGGGTAGTTTTTGTCCGGAAGAGGTAACTGAAGATACTTTTGAAACCCCTTTTGGCAAAAGCAAATGAATGTTCATCTGATTCCCGCTGCCGGTAACCGATAGCTCCATCTGTTTTTTCTCCGGAGCTTTTCGATACCGGTAGGCAACATAACCATCCGAAGCTGCAAAACGGGTCGTAACGGTTACCGAATCAACGGAAGCTGAATTCCAGCGCGGTGAGAGCAAAACTTCGCTGAAAGCCAGTCCGGTATTCTGAACCCCGGCCAGGCCCTCCACCAGGGCGGCCATGCCCAGGGCCGCAGCCCAGTTATCAGGTCCTCCGTAAGATTCAGCTTTTGGCTTCACATAGTGAGGTTTATCTGCAAGTGTGATGCCCAGCACAGCATAGATCCCGCCTTCCAAAGGTGCGCTAAACAGGAGTTTTTCTATTTTCTTTTCCGGCCTGGGATTGTCGATAGCCACCCAGCACACTCCAACTTTGGTGCTGACCGGATTTGGTCCCGACCACGCGACTCCGGAACGGTCAGTTTTCAGGCTGGAAAACCACCAGTTGGTAACCTCCTTGCCCTTGATCAGGTATTGTGATGCCTGGGTTCCATCGGTATAGATAAAGGTTATGGAGCCGGCAACGTTACTGGGTATGTTATCCGATGATGAATGGAGCAGATAAACGGTTTTTGCCGAATCATGGATCACCACTTCTGCCTGTTCTGGAAAACCTGTCAGTACCGAAACGGCAACCGCCGATTTGTGTTGATTCTGATCCGGGTCAATGACCTTGAATTTAATGTCATTAAAAACCTGATCACCGGTGGGTAATCCCCTCATATCATTTCCCTCGCGATTGGCATTCATCCAGGGAAATGACCCATTCCCGCCTTTATCCCACAGATCCATATTGGCCAGCGCAGTCAAATCGATGGTTTTGAAGTTGGGTTTGACAGGTTGCGGGGGAATGGAACCCGTGTAAGAGAACCATATTCTGTCTCCGTACTTTTGTCCCAGGTCCAGCAAGCGGTACAGGATGCCGGATGCATATTCCTCGTATCCGTTTTCATAGGCACCACGTGCCAGTTCACCTGCTCCGTGGCCGGCAACTCCACCGTTCATATATTGCCATTTTGCATTATGTATGCCAAAACCTTTTTCGAATGGAGGATAAATGGCATACCATTCACCTGGTGAACCAACAGGCAGGTTTTCCTTTAAGCCGAGATAGGTTTTGATGATTTCCACATCCATTTCGTGTGGAAGTCCCCGGTTTATGGAGTACATATTTCCCTGAGCGATCTGCGATTTTTCATCCACCCCCAGATTTCTGACCACAGTGGGATCTTCATCGATAAAATGGGTGAAGAATTTTCCGTTCCATGAAAGTTTGATTAAACGATCCAGAATCTCTTTCCCGCGTTGGGTGTAGAGGGTGCTTTTATCACTAAAACCGGCATATTGAAACATTTCTGCCAGTTGATTGCAGGCATCATAATACCCTGTATTGTCGCCAAAGAAAACGCCAAACTTCGTTTTCCCGGGAACCAGAACCATGGTAGGACTGATGTATGCAAAAGGGGTATATTCATCATCGACCTGAAAATCCCACGAATCAATGCAATAGGGGCGTTTGAGAAGCTGAAACCGTTTCGACCAGCGTACACTGTCGGTGACACAATAATCCAGCGCCCGGGCAGCACACTCCAGGTTCTTTTTCATCCACTCCGTATCACCACTGGCCTTCCAATGCTGGTACATCATGTTCACGTAATTGTATTCAACATGATTTTCATTGGGTTGCCGCACAAAAAAAGCATCTTTATCCTTTCTGAAACAGTGGATGGGCGTATAGGCTGTTTCATAATAGTCTGATTCATTGCTGCTATTTACAAAACTCCAGATGCGTCCATCCGGTTCCTGGGTTTCCCTGAACAGATCCACCAAATCACTGCTATACGGACTGAAATACTTCATTCCCATCATGGTATTGTTGTTGTCTAAAACCCAATTGACAAAATACCGGTAAGGCTTTCCGTTCCAGTTGATTTCTTCGTATCCTTCAGGCGAATAGACCAGCATGCCTTTGTGCAAAAGGTTGAATAATTCAGAAATTTTTCCTTCATCATCCATATTTGTTTCTGCATCCACGTTGAATGAGCTTGTGGCCAATACATTATTCTTCGAATCCTTTAATTCAATGGTATGCTTCCCCAGGGAACCGCCCACTTTAAATGATATTTCCTGGGCTGCTTTACAATTCAGGTATTCTCTGCCTGTGCCATCTTTCACCGATAACATACCGTCTGCATTGCATACAACGGTTAACGGTTCAAGCGGATGAATCACTTTGGTATCATTTACAATGGTGACGTTTGGAATGAATTGGGCCTGGCAGAATAAGGGAAATGCCAAAGCAATCAGAGCTGCTGATATTTTCATTGGATTTAAGTTTGACGAAATTTAAGCAATCCTTTCGCAAACCGGTAGAAATTTGTTCCCCGAAATTCCTGTGGAATGGTGCTGAAATTTTTTATTGTCCATGGAATGGAATAACTTTATTAATCTCAAAGCCCCGACAATGAGAAAATTACTATTCAGCCTGGCATTCCTGGTGCTGGTAATTGCTTCATACGCTCAGGAATATGCATTCTCCCTTCAGAATCAGGCGGATCACAGAATTGAATTGGACGAACAGTTTCTTGTTCCGGGTCAAATAGATCCTTTCACAGATCCAGGCCCCGTCAGCGGACTGGTCATATCCGGAAATTTTTCATTGAATTCCGATTCCAGTCTTGTCAGGGTTATTCTCATTGACAATCAGTTCAATGAATATCTGGTATATGAAACGTACACCCTGATTTCAGATGCGCGGTCATTTTCGATAACCGAAACAGGAGAAGAAACCGCCCTTCTTAACAATGTGGTGCCTTCGGTGATCAGAATGGAGATCATCGATGCTTCGTTTCACCTTACGGAAATTGTCACCAGCAAAGCTGAAGCCTATGCCAGAGCCGCCCAGGGTAACCTTCGGCAGGAACAGTCAAATGCCAAAGTGATCAGGATCAATCAGAACCTGGAAAAAAGAAATATACCCTGGATCGCAGGGGAGACTTCCCTTTCTCAAATGTCTTACGAGGAGAAAAAAGCCTCTTTCGGCGGATCATTGCCAAATCTGTATGGATTTGAGTATTACACCGGGGGCGTTTTTGTGATGCCGGGTGCCCTGGAAACGGAAAGTGAGACGGATTACAATGCTGTCTCAGCCGGGTTGGGAGATTCACCCTATGTAAAGGAGTTCAGCTGGAGGGATGTGCATGGAGTGGATTGGGTAACCCCTGTAAAAAATCAGGGTCAATGCGGGAGCTGCTGGGCTTTTGCAGCAACCGGAGCCACGGAGCTGATGGTGAATTTATACTATAATCAGCGTTTGAATCTGAATCTTTCCGAACAACAGATTGTTTCGTGTGCCGGGGCAGGATCGTGTGGAGGAGGCTGGGTTCCGATGGCATTGAACTATATAAAAAATGTCGGTATTGTTGAGGAGTCCTGTTTTCCGTACAAAGCCGCAGATGAACCTTGCAGCAGTATTTGCCAGGTTCCGGCAGAAAGAGTCAGAATCGGTGGTTACCAGAATTATTTTGAAAGAACTGACCATAATCTAAAGAAAACCATTCTGGAAGGGGCCATGACGATCGGTATAATTCCCTGGTCACATGCTTTAACACTGGTTGGTTATAAAACCCTGGATGCCGGCGACAGGATCTATATCCGGTCGAGTGATGCCAATCAATGGGTCACTATTGATCATAACAGTGAACTTATCGGGAAAACCGCCTGGCTGATCAAGAACTCCTGGGGTACGGGGTGGGGAAGTAGCGGATACGCCTATATCGTAACAAACCTGACCGATATCTCACCTTATCATACCTGCAGGCTAACGGGCTCTGTATCCAGCATGAACCATAGCTCAGCGGATATTGCCTGTACAGATAACGATGGAGATGGTTATTATACCTGGGGCATTGGACCTAAGCCTGCACATTGTCCGCCCTGTCCCGATGAGCAGGATGGCGACGATTCCAATGCATGTATGGGTCCAAGAGATGTTTTTGGGAATCTGCAGTCGTTTACCACTCCTCAGCCGGTAGCCGAAAATGTGACGGTGTTCAGGGGTCAGGCCCAGCCGAACCTGACAGCCACGGGTAGTAATATCAGATGGTATGCCGATTATGACCTGAACAACTTACTCTATTCGGGGATTACATTTGCAACCGGACTCTCTTCCGCTGGTATCTATACTTTCTATGTCACGCAGACTATTTCTGATTGTGAAAGTGTACCACTGCCGGTGTATTTGACCATTCTGGAGGGAATAACTCCTCCGGAGGTGGAGTATAAACAGGTATGCCAGGGAAAATCAGCCGTATTGCATGCATCCGGGGAAAACATAAGGTGGTATGGCGACTCCCAGCTGAATTCGCTTTTGCTTGAGGGAAATGATTTTACGCCTAATGTGACTGAGCCCGGAACTTTTTACTACTATGTTACCCAGACAATCAATGGCATCGAAAGCCCGTATTCCATTGCAACCTACCAGATCATAAAAGCTCCGCAACCTGTCTACGTGGACGATAAGGTGTTTTGTTCGGACAGCGGATTGTTCATGTATGCCGAGGGTGATTATATTACATGGTATAGCGGGAACTTTTCAAACGAGCTGTTTGACGTCCGGAATCATCGTACATACCGGACCGTGAATATTGGCAACCAGTTGTGGATGGCTGAAAACCTGGATATCGGAACCACGATTGCCGGGACCGAAATGCAGCAAAATAACGGTATCATTGAAAGATATCACTACAACAATGACCCTGCCAGTGGCGGTGCATACGGAGGGTTGTATCAATGGCAGGAATTGATGGCTTACAACACCGAAGTGGGAAGCCAGGGAATTTGCCCGGCCGGCTGGCATATCCCGTCACATCAGGAGTGGCAAAAAATGGAAGTGGCGCTGGGCATGAGTGAGGAGGAGGCCGCTCATCTGGGGATGAGGGGTACGAATGAGGGCTCCATGTTAAAACAGGGTGGTTCCTCCGGGTTTGAATCATTGTTTGCCGGGAAGCGAAATATGAGTGGTTATTTTGAAAACCTTGGTTATTATGCAACTTTCTGGACTTCTGATGGATATACGAGAACGTTAAGCCATCTTTTTGACCAGGTCTATGCCTCAAAAGGGGATGAATTGGAAAATGGGTTTTCCGTTCGTTGCATTCTGGACGATTCAGCCTATGTTAGCTATGGCAGAAAGTTGGACATAAGCGAATATACTCCCGGAGATTACACTTTTTATGTAACCAATACCTACTTAGGTTGCGTAAGTCTGCCTGATACAGCAAGGCTGACTCTTAGAGCTACCCCACCTCCTCCTGTAGTATCCGATGTTGAGGTCTGTATGATAGAAGAAGCTCCCATACTGATTGCTTCGGGAGAAAATGTAAAATGGTATTATAACATTCCCGATGAGCCTTTTGTGGATGAAAGAAATGGCAAAGCATACAATACGCTTAAGGTTGGTAAACAGGTCTGGATGGCTGAAAACCTCGACATTGGAACCAGGATTGACGGATATTTGGACCAGACAGATAACCAGGTCATTGAAAAGTATTGCTATAACAACGATCCGGCACTGGGAGAAATATATGGAGGTTTTTATCAATGGAATGAATTGATGGATTATTCCATACAGGAAAACACCCAGGGAATTTGTCCGGTTGGGTGGGAGGTTCCTTCACATCAGGACTGGATGAAACTTGAGATCGAGCTGGGAATGAACCAGGCAGAAGCTACCCTTTTTGAGTGGAGAGGGACGGACCAGGGGACACAACTCAAGGAGGGAGGGTCGTCAGGTTTTAACGCAATGATGGGCGGGAAAAGAGACAGCGATGGTCAGTTTAAAGGTATAGATTACTGGTCTACCTTCTGGAATTCGACCGGGTATACGCGGTCCATGGAACTTGGTGGGTGGCAGAGACCTCAAATCTGGAGTTCAAGATTCGATGATTATTCCAATGGTTTCTCAGTTCGTTGTATAATGAATGACTCCGCATATACCACCCCGGGCAGTGCGTGTACCGCTCCGGACAACTTTCCGGGTATCTATTCATTTGAAGTTACCCAAACAGTGGAAGGGTGTGAGAGCAGGAGCGCACCGGTGACCCTGATCATAAAGGAGAGCCCCGTCCCGCCTGAAGGTGCGGATGTATCTGTTTGTGAGGGTGCGCCGGTACCAGCATTGGAAGCAAGTGGTGAGAATGTATACTGGTATGGTGATCCCGGGCTGACCGGTCTGGTCCACACCGGGAATGTATTTCAGACCGGGCATTCTCACCCCGGGACCTACAGCTACTTTGCATCATGTAGGATGGGAGATTGTGAGAGTATTCCTGATACGATTTCTTTGACAATTTTACCCATCCCCGATCCGCTCACCGATTCCATGTTTTTAGCATGTGAGAGCGGGCTGGTTCCGGAGCTGACCGTCGAAGGAGAAAATGTCAACTGGTACAACGATGAAACACTTCAGGATCTGGTGAACACAGGAGATCATTTTGCATCAGGAGAGACTGAGGCCGGTATTTACACTTATTATGCAACACAGACCCTGGAGGGATGTGTGAGTCCCGCATCATCAATATCCCTGGTCATTAAAGAGATCCCGCAGTCCCCGCTTGCGCTTAATGTTGAAATTTGCGAAAGAGAAAATATTCCGGTATTGGTGGCCACAGGCGAAAGCATCCGATGGTATGATAATGCTGCTTTAGAGGATGTGATTCATATTGGAAACTCCTTTGAATCAACACTGAAGACCCCCGGATCGTATTCTTTTTATGCGACTCAGACTCAGGACGGATGCGAAGGGTTTGCCAAAGAAGTTGAACTGATTATAAGTGAATCTCCGGTTATTTCCCTTGGCAATGATACGGTAATCCATGATGATCAGGATCTGATCCTGGGTCCCTATCCGGTCGAGTATGATTACCTCTGGAGCAATATTACCATGGAGCCATATCTTCTGATTGACGGGGAAGAAACCGGCCCCGGTGTTCATGAGATCTCCGTACAGGTGTCCAATGGTGATTGCGTTTTCCGGGATACAATGATGATCACAGTTGAGAGTAGCATCGGAATCAATCCGCCGGGACAGAGCGGGATTATCAAAGTATACCCAAATCCAACGGATGATTTCATCACTGTTGAGGTCGCTGAAGAGGTTTCCGAAGATGCAGTCATTGAAATTATGGATGCAAAAGGATCCATAATTCAGCAATACAGGTTTAAGGAACTGAATTCAGGAATGGACCGTACCTTTAAGATCCTGCTGGACACCCCGGGAATATATTTCCTGCAGATCCATCATCAGGATCGGATACTGAACTGCAAGGTGATCAGATATTAGTCTTTCAGCTTTGTATCATTAATTGTCGTAATTTGGCCGGAAACTTCAGCGAATGAAATCGGTACGATATATACAGACCCTTGGTTCCTTCAGGAACTACTACAGGTCCATGAACGAAATACTGGAAAACGCCTTCGGCAAATTACACATGCTTCACTATCCCTTCTATATGAAGGACTCGGAAACGCTGGAAGAGAGGCAGTACAACCTGATAGAACACTGCCTCTCCTATATCGGTGATCTGAAGGGGAGAGATCTGCTTGAGGTGGGTTGCGGCAACGGATTGAATTGCCACTATATCGGCCTGAAATATGAAACCGGGAAAATCATCGGCATTGATCTGAATGAGGCCAACTTGGAACTTGCCAGGGCACAGGATGAGCATTCCGGAATAAGCTTCCTCCACGACAATGCGCAGGAATTGACAACCATCCCCGACCATTCCGTGGATGTGATCATCTGTATTGAAAGTGCCTTTCACTATCCTGATAAAAACGCTTTCTTCCAACAGATCAAAAGGGTGCTTCAGCCCGATGGGGTCTTTTTAATCGTGGATATCTTAAGAATGCCGGGGCATAGTGGCAGATCAAAGTGGATGTGGAATAAGCGCAAACTGTTTTTTCATGCAAACGAAGAGGAGTACCAACGGTATTCCTCCGGGAATGGCCTGGTCTTTAAGAATATCGAAAACATTACCGACCGGGTGATCCGGGGATATGAAGGACACATGTCGTGGATTAAAAGGGGAAACACTCAGCCTGGCGGATTACCTCCTGCTGAAATTATTTTCAAGGCTGCAGGTAAGGCTGAATGTTGCCGAACTTCGGAACCATAAACAGTACATGCTATTCTACGGAAGGCATCAGTCCTGAAGTGAATTTATGATTTCCATGACATGACAAAAAAGGGGGAGGCCGTCTCAAAAGTCCCTGTTTATTTAATACTTAGGGATGCTTAGGAAGTAACCTGGGACTTTTTCCCAGTAAAAAATCGAAGGACGAGCCCCTTGACGAAGCACACGTACGTTTCATCACTGAAGGTACCGGATTATTCCTTTACGAATTTGGAACTGGCCTTTCCACCGGCCGAATCCACTGTAATGAAATAGAGTCCCGGTTTAAGGTTTGTCAGTTCAATAACCTCCAGGTTTGACCTCTGGAAAGTTAACGATCTCACGGTTTGTCCCAATACATTGGAAATCACCGCACCCTCCATTTCAGGGTAGCGGATGGTCATCCTCTCTGCCACTGGGTTCGGATAGATCCTTATTCCCAAGAGCTGCTCCGATGCTGCAGAAACAGGCATAACAAAACCCACATTGTCGACCAGGCTGATTGAGCCGCTTTCCCTGGTATCGGGGAAATCGGGGAAAATCACTAAGCGGGGATAGGTATAACCGATGGCTGCGCTCATATCAAAGGTGAGTTTTTCCCACTCGTCGGTCACGGTATTTGGTGTATAGAACTCCACATTAGGACCGTCACCGGCTTCCAGTTTGAGCGCACATTTGGTGAGTACATCCTTGTAGACCATCATCTCCATCATGAAGTTTTCATCGGTGATCTCGATGGGACCGAAGTTATCGGACCATGCCCCGACCCATGGATCGGCAGTGGGTTGTACAATGAATTGAAGGCAGAACTCAGACTCGTTGATCCCGTTAAATACCGGGTTGTCGATACGAAGCATGTTCTCCGGAGCATCCCCCGCGTTGGCAAACTGGTGCCACGAGGTATCCGATTCCGGCGCTTCAAAGGTTTCAGGAAGCAGTAGCTGGGCACTCACCCCAAGGGTGAAAACCGCCAGCACTAAAAGGGTAAAAATTGCTTTCATAATTTTGTGTTTTGGTTAATAATAAAAAATTCATTCATTTTAATCAGTTGATAATCAACTTAATGGCAGCAGTTTCCCTGTTGTTAAGCAGAAGCCTTGCCAGGTAGAGTCCGGGGACAAAATCCTCCCCGTTGATCAGGATCAAATGTTCTCCGGCCGGAAACACCGGCTGGTAAAGAAGGGTCCGGGCCTTTTCGCCGGTCATTGTGTAGAGCTCCAGCTGAACATCCGAGGGTTGGCTGGTGTGAAATGACAGCTCAAACTCATCCGAAGCGGGATTGGGAAAAACAGAAAGGAGCTGATTTTCTGTCACTTCCTTTACGGAGCTGGGATCAGGAGTAAAACCGATGGCTTCCAGCATGGGCTGAATTTCAGGGTTAGACATGAAAAGATCCCACAGCAGCTGGCTCCGGTGGTTCTCAATCATCAGGAGGATAGGTCCCTGGTCGATGGCCAGGTAGGAATCTGCAAACCAGTTTCGTTGCTGGTTGAATGCATCGTAAAATCCCATCCATCCCCAGGTTTTATCGCCCAGCTCGCGGTAAAAATGTTTGAGAGCCAGCATCGATTCCGTGGGTGTATATGGGAAAGAGGATAGGGCTGCAGTGGGGGTGATGGTCCCGTTGTCGCGGCTCGAATTGGGCTCATGGGCCACATACCCGTCGGGGTCATCGCTGGCGGTCAGTCCCCAGCAGCTTGCACTGTACCCGGCAAAAGCTCTCGGGTTCGATTTACAGTATGCCTGGTGAATCAGGGAGTGGTTCCTGTTTTGCTCGAAGTAGTTGGCATAGCCATCTGCAATATTCCTGGGATCAAAACCAACAAAGGAGTAGTGTGCGAAAAAAAGCGGACCGCCGTAATCGGGTCCCACGAAAAGACGAATGCCATAGAAGTTCTTTCCGTTCGTATAACTGGAGCTTTTTGCCCAGCCTGTTTCCCAAAGGGTGGCAGGAACACCATGGGTGGGGGAGGCGACGGCCAGCAGGTATACAATGGCTGCCTCGTTCCATCCCGAAACGGTCATGTTCATATCCCAGTTGTATTGGGGCGACCAGTGCCAGTATATGGAGGAAGAATCATTCCTGCGGTACCAGTCCCATTCAATACCTTCCCAGAGCTCGGTTGCCAGCCTTACGATCTCTTTCTCACCGGGGGTGTCGCTTGTGAAATAGGCCCTTACGGTCAGCAATCCCTCGGCCATATAGGCTGTCTCCACGATGTCACCCCCGTTGTCTTTTGTGCTGAAGGGTATCACCTTGCCCGTGTTGCCGTTGATCCAGTGCGACCAGGCCCCGTGGAAACGGTCACATCCAGCGAGGAAATAGAGCATCTTCAGAGTTCTTTCCACCCCTTCCTCCCTGGTAATGTAGCCCCTTTCAATCCCCACCGGGATGGCCATGATTCCGAAGCCCGAGCCCCCGGAGGTCACCGTATTTCCCGAACTATTTCTTTCGCGTGTCATACCCGATGCCTCATGGGCAAAATCCCAGAAATAGCGGAAGGTATATTCCTGTACCATATCCAGCAGCTCCTCGTCGCTCATCGCCCGGGTGGATGCATTCACAGCATCGGATGGACCGGAGGGCTCTCCGGCTTCATTCAGCGCCCTGACCCTGTAGGTTGCCTGGACGGATGTTCCGAGAGATTTAACCCAATCGATGTGACGGGTTGCGGTTTCACTTAACAGGGCCACTGAAGTGTAGGTCGATCCCCCGTACGCGGAGCGTTCCACCTGGTAACCTGAAACATCATCATTGCTGAGGTCCCAGCTGAGCTCCACATGATATTCATAAGCTTTGGCGCTAACATTGCCGGGAGGGTCAACCGGTCCGGCCGTTCCGCTGCCCTTAAAGACCCTCATGTTGTCTACCAGCAGGGTGTGCTCTGCTGCGTCGTCTGCCCCCTGGGCAAATCCGATGGTTTTGATTTTCGTATAATCCACTCCATCGCCTGATGTGAGAAAGACTGTCATGGGAATGGGGATACGGGTCCATATTCCGGCTGAAAGGTCCCCATGATGGTCTGCCAGTGAAATGAATATGCTTTTTTTATTGGTCACATCCTCCATGAATACCATTGGCAGGTTGGACGAGGCGATTCCTTCGATGCTTTGCAACCAGAAAACCAGTGTATCCGTGTCACTTATATCATTGGCCATCCAGCCGTTCCCTGCGGCAATGGCCACCCAGGCACCACCTGTCACCGAACGCCATTTTAAACGCAGGGAATTGACTCCCTGCTGCGGGCTGAGGACCGATTCCACAGGGAATTTGCGCAGTTCGGATCCCGTTCGCTCCAGTTCACTTGGGGCGGTCAGCTCCATCCAGCTGTAATCGTAAAAAGCGGCATCCGGACTATCCTGGAAATAGTAGTAGGATTGTCCGTTGGAGACCAGCGAGACGGCGAGAAGAAGGAGGATCAGGGCATATTTCATTACATTCAGTTTAACAAAGTGAATAGTGCTTTGTTCCCGGTTTTGGAATTTGGTCCTATAAAGAGTTCAAAATCTCCCGGTTCGGCCACCAGCTCCAGGCGGCCATTGAAAAACCTGAGATCTCCCGGTGTGAGTTCAAAACGGACCTCCGCGGATTCCCCTGCCGGCAGTTCAATTTTGCGGAAGCCCTTTAGCTCCTTTAGGGGACGGGTGAGGCTGCCCACCAGGTCACGGGTATAGAGCTGCACCACCTCTTTGCCGCTTACCTTTCCGGCGTTCCTGACCATCACGGTGGCCACCAGGGTGTCGGTCATTGTCATCTTTTTGTTGCTGATCACAACGGGACCATACTCAAAATCGGTATAACTCAGTCCGTACCCAAAACAGTAAAGGGGTTCATTGGGAACATCCAGGTATTTGCTGGTGTATTTGTCATTGGCATCGAAGGGCCGGCCGGTGGATTTGGCGTTGTAGTAGATGGGAATCTGACCCTCATTCACGGGGATCGACATGACCAGTTTTCCCGATGGATTGAATGCACCGGAGAGGATATCTGCCAGGGCATCGCCGGCCCTGGTTCCAAGGTGCCAGGCATAGAGAATCGCGGATGCTTTTTCATTCAGAACCGGAAATGCCAGCGGGCGTTCTGCCATGATCACCACCACCACCGGGGTTCCGGTTTCGATGAGTGACAGGGCAAGCTCCTCCTGGAGCCCGGGAATTCCGATGGTGGAACGGCTGGACGCCTCACCACTCTGTGCCTGGTTCTCGCCGATGGCCACCACCACCACGTCCGACCGTCGGGCCAGGTTTATTGCCTGCCCGAAATCACCCCTCTCCTGGCTGTAAAAGTCGCACCCCTTTGTGTATTCGATCCGCGTTGAGGGAAACCGTTTTTGCAATCCCTCCGTTAACGTTACCACCTGGTCTATGTCGCCTGCAGCATGCCAGCTACCCAGCATATCCAGCTGGTTGTCGGCCAGGGGACCAATGACCGCGATGGAACCGGGTGACCGGAGCGGCAGGATCTTCCTGCCCTGTTGAGGCTCATTCTTTAAGAGGACCACCGATTCGCGGGCAGACAGAAGCGCATGGTTCATTATTTCGGGGGAGTGAACGGTGGCTGTTTCCCGCTCTTCATCCAGGTAGCGGAATGGATCGTCGAATAGTCCCAGTCGGAACTTCACTCGCAGCACACTCCCGACAGCCTGGTCCAGATCGGCCATGCTGATTTTACCCTCCTCCAGGGAGCGTACCAGGGTTTCGGCAAAAATGAACGATTGCATATCCATGTCCACACCGGCTTTCAGTGCCAGTTCGCCTGCATGCTGCCGGTTCTCTGCCACGCCATGGTCCATCAGCTCCTCGATTCCGGTGTAATCGGTGACCACAAATCCTGAGAATCCACACTCCTCACGTAAAATCTGTGTCATCAGGTACCTGCTGGCGGTAGCGGGCACTCCAAACAGATCATTGAACGATGCCATGACCGTTACTGCACCAGCTTCCAATCCGGCCCGGTAAGGCGGAAGGTAATCCTGCCTGAAGGTGATCTCCGACATGTCCACGGTGTTATAATCACGACCTGCAACCGGCGCCCCGTAAGCAGCGAAGTGTTTGATGCATGCGGCCACCGTGTTGGGATCTGAAAGGTCAGAACCCTGGAATCCCTCTACCCTGGCCCGGGCGATAAGAGAGCCAAGGTAGGCGTCCTCTCCGTTTCCCTCGGATACCCTTCCCCAGCGCGGGTCCCTCGAGATGTCGACCACGGGGGCAAAGGTCCAGTTTAATCCCGAAGCCGCGGCCTCTTTGGCAGCCAGGCGTGCCGATTCCCTCATCAGCTCCAGGTTCCAGGAGCAAGCCTCGCCCAGTGGTATGGGGAAGATGGTCCGGTGACCGTGAATCACATCATAGCCGAACAGGAGGGGAATTCCCAGGCGGGTCTCCTCCGTGGCAATCTGCTGCAGTTTCCGGTTATAGGCTACCGTGTGGGCATTGAAGATGTTGCCACATCTCCCCGAGCGGATATCCTCAATGTACTCCTTTCGCATTGTAGGTCCGGTTACATCCCAGTCGCTCGTCAGCAGTGAGAGTTGTCCCACTTTCTCTTCAATGGTCATCAGTGCCAGCACCGAGTCCACCCTCCGCTCCAGCTCCATTTCTGCTGAAGTGGCACCGGGTTCAATTCCACACCCGTTCAGAAGCAGGATGGTCAGTACCAACCCCGAAAATTTATAGGTTTGTATCCACATCAGTAACTGAATCCAAGTTTTGTCAGTCCGGCCCTCACCTCTTCATTCTTCATAAAAAGATCCCATAGCAATCCGCTCCGGTAATTTTCGATCATCACCACTATAGGACCCTGGTCGATGGCCAGGTAGCGCTGTGGAAACCAGTCCTTTTCCAGGCTAAAGGCGTCGTAGAATCCATAGGGTCCCCATAGTTTGGGTCCCAGTGTATCATAAAAAAACCGCGCCGCCCTCATCGATTCCTCAGGTGTATAGGGAAACGAGGAGAGTGCTGCCGTGGGGGAGATCACACCGGGGTCCCTTTCCGGACTGTGGGCCTCGTACCCGTTGAGGGAGTAGCTGGCCGTAAGACCCCAGCAATGCTCGCCATACCCCTTGTAATGATTTGGGTTTTCGACACAGTATTTGTAATTGATCAGGGAATGGTTCACATGGTGGGCCCAGTAGTCGGAATAGGTATCTTTCAGGTGCCTGGGATCGAGTCCCAGGTAGCTGTAGTGTGCCCAGAACAGAGGCCCGCCATATTCCCGGGATCCGTCGTGGTTCATATCAAGGAGCAGGCCGTACTTATAATTCTCCCCCCTGATCTGGCCGTTGCGTGCCCATCCTGCATGATAGGCATCCGGTGAGATGGGATGTGTGGGCGATGAGGCTGCAAGCACGTAGGTAATCAGGCATTCGTTATACCCCCTTATCTGGTGATTCATTTCCCATTCATACAGGGGCGACCAGTGCCAGTAGAGCACCGGCTCACCACCTTTCTGGTACCAGTCCCACTCCACTCCGTTGCATAACGCTGTGATCCGCTCCATCAGTGCGGCCTCCGCCGGCTGTTCTTTGTCAAGATAGGGACGGATGGTCAGCAGGCCCTGTACCAGGTAAGCCGTCTCCACCAGGTCGCCCCCGTCATCCTTCTCGCTGAAGGATTTTACCCTGCCTGTCTCCCCATCGAGCCAGTGTGGCCATGCTCCATGGAAGCGGTCGCTATGTTCCAGGAACCCTACGATCCTCGTGAGCCGCTCCACACCCTGGCTTCGGGAGATAAATCCACGCTCCATGCCCGCAACCAGGGCCATCAGCCCGAATCCGCTTCCACCGGAAGTGACCACCTGTTTGTCATCCTCGGGATAGATTCCGTCCATGTGAAACCGCTCCCTGGCCATCCCCGACCGGGGTTCTGCCCCATCCCAGAAATAGAGGAAGGTGCGATACTCAATGGTGTCCAGCAACTGGTCATCGGTAAGTTGTGCCTTTTCAGTTTTAGCGGGTCCGCATGCGACCAGCAACCCGGCTATAATGAAAACCAGCACTCGATATGTGGGGTGTTTTACCATCCCGGGTTCTGGATGAGTTGTCCGCCGCTTAGATCAATTTCAGTCTGGGGAATGGGATACCACTCATGTTTCCCAACCTTGAAACCGTCTGCCGCAAGCACCGTGGCTGCCTTTCCGGTCCTGAGCAGATCCCAGTAACGGTCCTGCTCCCCGGCAAGCTCCAGGCGCCGCTCCTCCCATATATCCTCCAGGGTTGGAGCGCCAATGGGTGCCAGGCTGGCCCTTTCGCGCACACGGTTCAGCGGTGTGGCTGCATCTCCACCGGTGTGGAAGGCTGCTTCGGCATTGATGAGCAGAATGTCTGCCAGACGCAGAATCCTCACATTCTGGTCGCATCCGTATGGACCGATAATCTTGTCGATGCGGGAAGGGACATAGGCTTTGCCGCTATAGCGTGGCAGCCCGTCCACACCCTCCATCACATCAATTCCGCCAATGATATCGCCATCCTCAGTTACATCCCCCTTATAGAGAATGGTTACCTTTTTTCTTACCGTATCGCCCGCTGCATCGAAAGCCGCAGCCAGCTCGTCGGTGGGTGCGAACCACCCCCATCCGAACTGTCCCCTCACAGCCTGGACCTCTGCAAACTGGCAGTTGGAAAGGCCTCCTTCACCAGATACCTGGGTGGCTACTATTTCGAAAAGCGACTCCTGGCAGAACTCCTGTTCAGGCCTGAAAAGCTGGTAATAATCGGGATAGAGGTCAAATGGCCCGCTGATGATTTCATCGGATACCTTTTTGCATTCAATCCAGTCCTCACGGTACATCAGCACTTTTGCCAGCAGTGCCTTGGCGGCCCAGCGGGTGGCCCGGCCATATTCGTCCGGAGGAACCGTTTCAGGCAGATCCGGAATGGCGTTGCGCAAATCGGACTCTATAAAATTCCACGTCTCCTCCAGTGAGGTTCTCACCAGCCCTTCAGGACCTGCAGGAACACTGGCCAGTAACGGCACTCCTCCAAAGGCCCTGGCCAGGTAATAGTAATGGAATGCACGCAGGAAGGTGGCTTCGGCAACCATTCTCGATTTCAGATCTTCATTCATTTCGATGGGGGGCACCTGGGTAATCACCTGGTTGGAAAGGTTGATTCCCTGGTAGCGGCCCGACCAGAAGGTCTTGATCTGTCCTTCGGTTTTTGTATACTGGAAGTTGTCATAATCATTGGCCCAGGAGCCGTCGCCCGGACTGCTTCCCTTCTGAATCTCATCCGAGGGAAGTGAACCCAGGATCAGATAACTGAATGCAGAAATATCCCAGAATCTCAGGTACCCGTACATGGCATTCACTGCCATCTGGGCATCTTCCTGGGAGGAGAAAAACTCATCCTGGGGAATTTCACCTTCAGGGGGAAACTCCAGGTAATCCTTGCATGAGACAACCAGGACCAGGAGGATCAACGGTATTATGATATATTTTTTCATGATGGTATCTCTTTTATTCTGGTTCATGATTTAAAAGTTCAGGGTCAGGCCGATTGAGGTGGTCCTTGAGAGGGGATATACACCATAGTCCATTCCTGCTGTGGAGGGGCTTCCGCCTGGAATTTCAGGTGAAAAACCGTTGTATGAAAATGTGGTAAACGGATTCTGTGCGCTCAGGTAAATCCGGATGGATTCACAGGAGATGCGTTCCGTAAATCCCCTCGGCAGGGTATATCCCAGCTGGATGTTTCGAATCCGGAAATAGGCCCCCGACTCTACGAAAAATGTGTTGGGATAAGCGTTTTTACCTCCGGCAATATCGGCCGAGGGGTAGGTGTCGCTTGATCCGGCTCCGTTCCAGCGATTCTCTGCAAAGTTTGCATCGTAGTTCTCGTTTCCAAACCGGTTGGCCCTTTTGGCATTGTATATTTTATTACCGCTCACCCCGTGCATCTCGATGGAAAAATCGAATGAGCTGTACTGGATACCCAGGTTGAAGGCATAAAGGATTTTCGGAGTATAGCTACCATAGGGTATACGGTCCCTGTCGTCGATCACCCCGTCCCCGTTATGATCCACATAGCGAAAATCGCCCGGTACTGCATCGGGCATGATCAGATCCCCGTCAGCGTTCGTATAACTGTTCACCTCATCGAAACTGTCGAAAACCCCGTCCACATCGAGCACATAAAATTCTCCGATGGGGTGTCCCTCCTGGGTATAGGTGGCAAGAGCCCCGTTAAATGCATTGGCGTCATAAAAGGGCAGTGTACCCGGTTCCAGGCTGAACACCTCGTTGTGGTTGTAAGAAAAGTTACCTCCCGCCTGATACGACAACAGCTCGCTTACCTGGTTACTCCAGCTCAGTGTCAGTTCCACGCCTGTATTCAGGATATCTGCATTGTTATCCAGGTAGCTGCTGCCGGAAGTTCCTGATGTTCCGATCAAAGGTACCGGGAAAATGGCTGAATGGGTCATCCTACGGTAGTATCCCAGGTCCGCACTCAGCCTGTTATTCATCATCAGAGCTTCAATGCCTGCATCATATTCCTCCACGATCTCCCATCGGAGCAAAGGTTCCACCAGGGAGGTAATGGAAGCCCCCTGGCTGATGACTGAGCTTCCGTAGGGTCCGTATACAATGGAGTACCCATCCCAGTTGTTTACCGTTACCGTAAAGGCATTCTGCGGAACCTGGTTGTTCCCCAACAGTCCCCAGCTCGCCTTTACCTTCAGGAAATCGATGAATCCGACACCGGCCATAAAATCCTCTTCCGAAGCCACCCAGCCAATACCCACCGAGGGGAAGTTACCCCATCGCTCCTCACTGGGGAAGGTGGAGGATCCATCTCTCCGGAATGTGGCAGTCATGAGGTACCGGTCCATATAGGAATAGAACAGCCTTCCAAAATAGGAGGTACTACGGATAAGTAAACCATCGTCCCCTGCCGTCAGATCCTCTATGGATCCATTGCTCAGGTAAAGCGTGGACTCGGTAAAATAGGGTACCCGGCTGGTGGCAGCATTTAATCCCTGGTTCTTGAATTGTACAAACGACAGACCTCCCATGGCATTGAACCGGTGGTTACCCACAGTTTTATTATAGCTGATGGTATTGTCAAAAGTGTAGTTCATCCGCTGTGCATTGGATTTGGAAAGGTGGGAAAGGGTATCGTTCTGGGTAACTGATACCCAGTAATCGGGGGTGTAATTCCTGTTCTGGGCAAAGTTCCCGTCAAATGTAAATGAACTCCGGATTGTGAGATCCTTCAATGGTGTAATCTCGGCGTAAACGTTTGCCAGGGTGTTGAGTCCCTGCGATTCGCTGTTATGGTACTCAATCGTGGCAGCAGGATTGGCAAAGTTCCCGAATCCGAGGATCACCGGGTCTGTATAAGTATCATCATCCACCTTTGGTTTAAAGGCAGGAGGGGCTATGAAAGACTGGCCCAGCACGTCGGCTGCATTGTTTGATTTATGCCCGCTTACGGTTATTCCGTAACCCGCTTTCAGGAATTTATTAACGGTAATATCGGAAGTTCCCCTGAGGTTTACCCGTGTATAGTCGTTATCCTTCACCAGTCCCTCCTGACTGGTGATTCCAATACCGAAATAGTAGTTGGTGGATTCACTTCCCCCGGTAATCCCGATGTTGTGGTTCTGGATCCTGGCCGGGTTAAGGACCTCTTCGAACCAGTCCGTATCCTCGGGATAGGCATTTGGATCAAACGGGGTGGAGGAGGTCCCGCGATCCTCACCCACGGCTATTTTCTCATTTACAAGCCCAATGTATTGATCCCTGTTGGCCAGATCAAGCAGGTTCGAGACCTGTTGTACGCCCACGTACCCGGAATAGTTGAATTTGGGCTGTTGGTACCTGCCCGATTTTGTAGTGATGATGATGACACCGTTGGCGGCCCTAACGCCGTAAATGGCGGCAGAGGATGCATCCTTAAGGACGGTGATCGATTCGATCTGCTGCGGTGAAAGGAAGCTGATGTCATTTACAAAAACATCATCCACCACATATAGGGGATTTGCATTGGAGGCAACGGTCCCAAGTCCCCGGATCCGAATGGTGGGTGAACTTCCCGGAGCCCCATCGTTTGAAACCTGGATTCCTGCAACCTTGCCCTGCAGGGCCTGGGCCACATTGGGAACGGGCTGACTGGTGATCTCCTCGGCCCTGACCACGGCAATGGTCCCGGTAACATCCCTTACCGCTGCCGTACCATAACCGATCACCACCACTTCGTCCATATCAAAAGAGGTCTCCCTGAGCTGAACATCGAGCCTGGTACGCCCTGCGACTTCAAGGATTTCGGTGGTATAACCGACAAAACTATACTCCAGTATTCCATCGGGGGGTAATGTGATCTGGTAGTTCCCGTCCAGGTTGGTGATGGTGCCCTGCTGGGTTCCCCTCAAAAGGATCGATACCCCCGGGATCCCGGCTCCATCTGCGTCGGATACCTTGCCTGTCACTTCCAAGGGTTGCTGTGCCCGTACTAACATGGCAATGGAGGCAAGAAAAAGCAAAAGAAACAGTTTTTTCATATTTGACAGAGTTAGAGCGGTTAATATCTGATATACAAGTTCCGTTAAAATAGGGTACAGTTCCAGCAAAAGGTTACGCTTCTAACGCTCCATGTAAAAGTATTTTAAATAATAATACATTATCTACTCATCGCAATTAGATTATATAATTTTATCTAATTGAAAAACAATAATATATATTTGCATTTACATAGCTAAAATGTGAGATCCAGTGATTGATAAATTGAAATATATTTTGAAATACTGTAGTATGTTAACCCTTTTTGCATTGCTTTCTACCGGCGTGAACCTCCGGGGGCAACCGGGCGGGGGTTTTGTGATCCATAATTTCACCAAAAAGGAGTATAAAGCGGAGAGCCAGAATTGGTCCATTACCAGGGATCAGAAGGGTTTTATCTATGCTGCCAATAATGTAGGACTGCTTGAGTTTGATGGTGTGGACTGGACCTTCTATCCATCTCCCAATGGTACGGTGATACGTTCGGTGGCAGTGGATCAGAACAACCGGATCTATACAAGCGGTTACAGGGAGATTGGATTCTGGGAGCGGGATCCCATGGGTACTTTGATCTATACCTCTTTGAATGCAAAGGCAGAATCACTTTTCAGCCAGAATGAGGAGTTCTGGAACACGGTCATCATTGGGGACCGGATCTATTTTCACTCCTTTTCTTCCCTGTTTATTTATCAAAAGGATTCATTTCATGTAATCCGTCCCGAGTCGCTGATTACATCCATTAGTGAGTTGGAGGACCGGTTATGCGTACACCTGGCGGGGAAGGGATTGTATTATGCCGGAGATAGCCTTCTGGAGCCTTTTATAACCGTTCCGGAAGTACAAAATGACCTGGTCCATTTTTGTCTTGACCTCCCGGCATCAGGAATACTGATCGGAACCGCTTCCTCCGGATTGTTCCTGTACCGGGAGGGAAGAATCCTGCCTTTTGCAACGGAATTAAGGGATTATTTCAGGGAGCACAAAATAAACCGGGGAGAGATTACCGGGAATGGCAACATTGTTATCGGGACACTTCTTGACGGAGTGGTTGTTCTGAACCCGCAGGGCGGATTGCTTCACAGCATCAATAGTGCCGGCGGGTTGCAAAACAATACCGTCCTTGGGATCATGGCCGAAGAAAACGACAACCTCTGGATTGCCCTGGACCAGGGTATTGGTTTTGTTTCCTTCCATCTGGATCTCTCCTATTCAATTTATGAACAGGAGGAGATTGGGGCGGTATATTCTGCAGCGGTTTTTAAGGGGGATTTATATTTGTGCACAAACCAGGGGATCTATTACCGCAAATGGGAAGATGAAAGTGAACCATTTAAAATTATTCCCGGTACACAGGGACAGGCATGGAGTTGCGGTGTATTCAACGATCAGCTGATCGTCGGACACAACAACGGGACTTTCAGGATTGAGAACTACCAGGCAGAGAAGATCAGCACCGTAACGGGAGGTTTCAATATAACGGCCGATCCCCTCAGGGAGAATTTCCTGGCCCAGTCGACCTATTCAAATATTGTTTTATTCTCTCTGGAGAATGGTAAGTGGAACTACAAATATCAGTTACCGGGATTCAATGACCTGATCAGGTATATCGAACTGGATCACTTAAACAATTTGTGGGCCAGCCATATGCACAGGGGAATATACCGGCTGAGGCTGAATGATGCCAGGGATTCGGTATCAAGCACACAGTATCACGGGGAAGAGGTATTCGGGAAAGGTTATAACCTCCAGGTTTTTAAAATTGAGAACAGAATTGTCTTTACCACCGGGGAGAGGATGTATACCTACAGCGACCTGGATGACCGCATCGTTTATTATCCTCTGCTGAACCAGGCGCTGGGCCGGTATGCCGGTTCACACCGGGTCATACAGGCCGATGAACATCATTATTGGTTTATCAGCGATGCGGGCATTGGACTTTTCAGGATTTACGGGAACCAGGTGGAGCAAATCAAGGAGTACCCGGTGGGGCTCTTTGGGGAGCACCTGATTTCGGGTTATGAAAACATCACTCCCCTGAGCGCAACTGAGGGTTTGCTCTGCCTTGATAATGGTTATGCTTACCTCAGGGCTGATCAATCCGATCTTTCAGCCCGGATTGAGGAGAAGGAGCTATTCTTAAAAAGCATCACCATCAGTGGCCGGAGAGGGAGCAGTAAGGCGCTACCGGTGGCCGGAAAAACCATCCATATCCCCTTTAGCAGGAACAGTCTCACGCTGAGTTTCTCGTTCCCTTACTTTACGGGCAATCTCCCTGTTTTTCAATCTTATGTGGAAGGCCTGGATGCTTCCTGGAGTGAACCGGGAGGGGTTCCTGTTTTTAATTTTACCCGTATACCACCCGGGGCTTACACCATCCGGATCAGGGCAATCAACCATTGGAACAGAAGCAGTAAGGAGGAGGAGCTGCGGATCCTGGTGAGTCCGCCCTGGTATTTCAGCAAATGGAGCTTTGTGGTGTATGGGATGGTCATCATTCTGATAGTGATTACAGGCAGGTATATGCTGTTGCAAAGGATTAGAGTCCGCGAAAGAAGAATTAAGGAATCCAAAGAGAAGGAACTGATCAGACTGAGAAATGAAAACCTGAATGCTGAACTTTCCTTTAAAAGCCAGGAACTGGCCACCTCAACCATGTCCATGATCAAAAAGAATGAGTTTCTGATGGAACTTAAAGAGATCCTGAAAATGCAGAAGGATGAACTGGGAACCCGGTATCCTGACAAATATTATTCACGGCTGGTGAGAAAAATCGATCAAAACATCGGCGGGTTGGAGGATTGGAATGTCTTTGAGATCCACTTTAAAAAGGCTCATGAAGATTTCCTTCAAAAAATGGTTGCCAAATATCCCCATCTGTCTCACAGCGACCTGAGATTGTGTGCATACCTTAGGATGAACCTGTCATCCAAGGAAATCGCTCCCCTCTTAAGAATCTCATTTCGGGGTGTGGAAAACCATAGGTACAGGCTCCGGAAAAAACTGCTTTTGAAAAAGGAGGTTAACCTGACCGACTTTATTCTGTCAGTTTAGCGATGCAGCACCCTTCTCAAAATTAAAATTATTTTTCTTTGCTTATTTAAACGTTTAAGCATATATTTGAAAATTGAACCTTAATTCGCAGACTTTTATTAAGGATTCAACCATAACCGGAAGATTAATGCAGAAAAGGGTTTCATTGAAAGATATAGCCAACAAGGTTGGCGTCTCCATTGCACTCGTATCCTATGTAATTAATGGCCAGGAGAAAGAAAAAAGAGTAGGTGCTGAAGTAGTGAAGAAAATCAGGAAGGCTGCTGAAGAATTAAACTATCAACCCAATCAGATCGCACGCAGCCTTAGAATGAACTCAACCCAGACGATTGGCCTTATCGTGGCTGATATTGCCAATCCTTTTTTTGGCCAGCTTGCAAGAATCATAGAAAACAGAGCCTCAAATCATGGTTATACGGTGATCTTCGGCAGTTCAGATGAGGATCAGTTTAAGTCTGAATCACTGATGAACACTTTACTGAACCGGCAGGTTGATGGGTTTATAATTGTTCCGACAGAAGGAACAATCGGGCAGATCCGCAGCCTGGTCAGAAGGAAAATTCCTTTTGTGCTGGTGGACAGATATTTCCCGGAAATCAATGTCAGTCATGTAGTTCTGGATAATCACAAGGCTACATACGATGCAACCGTTCAACTGATAGAATCAGGATACAGGGATATCAGCCTGTTTGCATATAACCTCTCACTGGTTCATATGAAAGAGCGAATCCGCGGATACAAGGAAGCCATGGTGGAAAACAACCTGGTTGAAAATCTTCATCTGATTGAAATCAGACCTGAGCATTACCAAAAAGATATAGGGGAAGCATTTGATGAAATAGTTGCTTCAAAGAAAAAGAAAAGAGCACTTATTTTCGCCACCAATGCGCTCTCTGTATATGGGTTATACTGCATTCAGAAAAGATCTTTGAAAATACCTGATGATATCGGCTTTTTTGGTTTTGATGGAGGTGATAGTTTTGACCTGTTTGATCCACCCCTGAGTTTTGTTCAGCAACCCCTTGAAGAGATGGGGAAGGAGTCTTTTGATATATTACTCAGCATGATAAACGGGTCAAGCAGGATTACCCAGGTCATGCTAAGTCCCTCACTGGTTATTCGAAATTCAGGCAGGAAATAATTTTTTTTCAGGAGTTTGCTTAAACGATTATACAAACAAAATATAAAATTGGAAGTCATGAAAAAACGAGTTGCAATGTACTTTTTGGTATTGGCTTTGCCCTTTTTGACATTTGCTCAGGAACCGTTTAACGGACTGGACATGAATATGGGCAACCTGTACCGGATGTCAAATGCTAAAACCAGGTCAATCAGTCCTGAAAATTTTACAGGTGAGAAAGGTCAAGGAGGGATGGCAGATATCGGGGATAAGGATATACCCAATGTGGCGAACGCTTCCAATGCAGCCAGGGATCTCGGTCAGGGCTGGAAAGTAAATCCATATGTACGGATTAAACCCGGCGAGACTTTTACAATGGCTGAGATTGAAGGCCCTGGAGCCATTCAGCATATCTGGATGACCCCCACGGGAAACTGGCGATTTTCAATTATCCGAATCTATTGGGACGATGAAAAGGAACCATCCATTGAATGTCCTGTGGGTGATTTTTTTGGAATGGGCTGGAATGTTTATGCCCCCCTGAATTCATTGGCTGTTTGTGTAAATCCAGGCAGTGCCTTTAACTGCTATTGGACCATGCCCTTCCGGAAAAAGTGCAGGATTACCATGGAGAATATCCATGACAGTGAATCCATGACCCTTTATTATCAGGTGGATTATACCCTTACGGATATACCTGAGGATGCGGCCTATTTTCATGCCCGGTTTCATCGCAGCAATCCAAATGAAACATCTGTATATACGATCGTAGATGGCATAAAAGGGAAAGGACAATTTGTTGGGGTGTACCTGGCCTGGGGTGTGAATAACAATGGATGGTGGGGAGAGGGAGAAATAAAATTCTATATGGATGGCGACACGGAGTTCCCGACCATCTGTGGAACCGGAACTGAGGATTATTTCTGTGGATCTTATAATTTCGACCGGGAAGGACAGTACAAGGAATTCTGTACGCCTTACTCCGGGCTTCACCAGGTGATCCGGCCCAACGGTACCTATCTGTCCCAGCAGCGGTTTGGGCTCTACCGCTGGCACATTATGGACCCGGTTCGTTTTGAAAAAGATCTCAAAATTACCATCCAGGATCTGGGATGGAGAAATGGAGGACGCTATCTTCCTCAGCAATCGGATATCTCCTCTGTCTGTTTCTGGTACCAGGCAGATCCGCATACACCATTTCCAAAATTGCCAACCTGGCAGGAGCTGGAAGTAAATTGAGAACCATCGAAAAGAATCATTACACGCTACAGAATAGATATGACACACAGATTAATTGGAAGATTGCCCCGGGTTGGAATAAGACCTGTCATCGATGGTCGCGAAGCAGGTATACGGGAATCCCTTGAAAACCAGACGATGAATATGGCCAGGGCTGCCGCTCTCTTCATCGAAGAGAACCTCAGATTTCCCTCTGGTGAAAAAGTTGAATGTATCATTTCAGATACCACCATCGGGGGGGTTGCTGATGCAGCCCGTTGTGCTGAACAATTCTCCCGGGAAGGGGTAGGTGTCTCGTTGACTGTAACCCCATGCTGGTGTTACGGCACGGAGGTTATGGATAGTGATCCTTTGATACCTAAAGCCATCTGGGGTTTTAACGGGACCGAGCGTCCTGGTGCTGTTTACCTGGCTGCAGCCCTTGCGGGATATACCCAAAAGGGACTGCCTGCATTTGGTATTTACGGCAGGGATGTTCAGGATTCTGATGATCAGAATATCCCAGAGGATGTCCGGGAGAAAATGATCCGATTTGTGAATGCAGGGCTTGCGGTTGCACAGATGAAAGGTAAATCATACCTCTCCATCGGGTATGCTTCGATGGGCATTGCCGGATCCATGGTAAATCCTGAGTTTCTCCAGGATTACCTTGGAATGAGGACCGAATTTGCGGACATGACCGAAATACTTCGCAGGATCGAAAAGCTTATCTATGACCAGGGTGAATTTGAAAAAGCGATAGCTTGGGTAAAAGTGAAGTGTCAGGAGGGTCCTGATCCGAACAAAGAGCCCTCTGACCGCAAAAGAAAAGATTGGGAGTGGGAGATCGTAGTAAAAATGACCCTCATTTGCAGAGATCTGATGATCGGGAATCCCAGGCTGGCTGAATTGGGATTTGGGGAAGAAGCCAGGGGAAGAAATGCCATCGCAGCAGGATTCCAGGGCCAAAGGCAATGGACCGACTTTTATCCCAATGGTGATTTTACTGAAGCAATTCTCAACTCCTCATTTGACTGGAACGGGATCAGGCAGCCTTTTGTATTTGCGACTGAGAACGACAGTCTGAATGGGGTATCCATGCTGTTTGGTCATTTACTGAGCAATACTGCACAGATCTTTTCAGATGTGCGAACTTACTGGAGTCCTCAAGCTGTTAAGCGTGTTACCGGTTATGAATTAACCGGAATGGCTTCCGGAGGATTTATCCATCTCATTAATTCCGGATCAACCACCCTGGATGCGACTGCCCAACAGCGCGATGCACAGGGAAATCCTGCAATGAAACCCTGGTGGGACATACATGCCAAGGAGGTGGATCAATGTCTCAAAAACACGCGTTGGTGTCCGGGTAACAAGGAATATTTCAGGGGCGGAGGCTTCTCTTCACAATTCAAAACTGCAGCCCGCATGCCTGTGACCATGAGCCGGATTAACCTGGTGAAAGGGCTGGGCCCTGTACTTCAAATCGCAGAAGGATGGACCATAGAACTTCCGGAGGAGATCCATGCTGTGCTGGACCAGAGAACAGATCCCACCTGGCCTACAACCTGGTTTGTTCCGAGAATCAGCGGCAAGGGACCCTTCAGGGATGTCTACTCGGTGATGGCAGGCTGGGGAGCAAATCACGGAGCCATATCCTTTGGTCACATTGGGGCGGATATGATCACATTGGCTTCCATGTTAAGGATCCCGGTATGTATGCACAATGTTCCGGAGGAATCGGTTTTCCGACCCAGTGCATGGAGTGCATTTGGCAGTGAACCGGAGGGAGCCGATTACCGCGCTTGTCTCAATTACGGACCTATTTACAAATGAGTATTAATAAAAAAGGGCAATAATGAATGCATCAGGCTATAAAGATTGTTTCCGGGTGACAACCATGGTGGTTTTTTTTTCTTTGATGGCATGCACGCCCCGGGAAAACGACAATTCAAGACAAATGAAAACTCCATATAATAAAGGAACCTATGGATTTGATGTTGAGTTTTTAGCCGGAAACAACATAGGTTTTGTAGAATTGACAATTCCGGAATCAAAAGCCACCGTCCTGATTGTACCCGGATTCCAGGGCAGGGTAATGACAAGTAGTGCCAGTGGGAATGAAGGGACAAGTTATGGCTGGATCAACTATTCACTGATCGAATCGGGCAAAAAAAGTGATCAGTTCAATCCTTTCGGGGGAGAAGAACGGTTCTGGCTCGGGCCCGAGGGGGGGCCCTTTTCCATCTATTTTGAAGAGGGAGAAGAACAGGCATTCCCCAACTGGAATGTTCCAAAGGAAATTGATACAGAGTCCTTTGATTTAATTTCCCGGGATCAGCAAAGTGTAAGTTTCCGTAAGGACTTTTCTTTAACGAACGCATCGGGGACCATACTGCAGATCGGGGTCAGAAGAAGCGTAAGGATCCTGTCAAGGAATGAGGCAGAAGATGCTCTTTCAGTCCATCTTGATACTTCTTTATCTTTTGTGGGATATGAATCGGAGAATATTCTGATGAACAGGGGAGGTTTTGATTGGGACAGAAGCACCGGTGCTTTATCTGTCTGGATGCTTTCCATGTTCAATCCTTCGGAAAAAGGGGTGGTGGTGATTCCTTACAAAACCGGAGATGAAACAGGATCAGGGAAAATAGTTACGGATGATTATTTTGGAAAGGTTGCGCCCGACAGGCTGATCACCGGAAACGGGATCCTTCTTTTTAAAACCGACGGGAAATCCCGCAGTAAAATTGGGCTTTCTCCACATCGGGCTTTGCCCTATTGCGGTAGCTATGATTCAGAAAACCGGGTTTTGACACTGCTTAAGTATTCCCTACCTGATCAACCTTCCGTATATGTAAATTCAAAATGGGGAGAGCAGGAGGATCCCTTCCTTGGAGATGTGTTAAACGCATACAACGATGGTCCGGTGGAGGATGGATCCATCATGGGTCCTTTTTACGAAATCGAGAGCTCTTCTCCGGCAGCTTTAATCTCTGCCGGAGATCAAATCATCCACACCCAACAAATATTTCATATTACCGGTGAAGAGGAGAGGCTCTCCTTCATTACAGAACAGCTTTTTGGTATGGCCATAGACGAAATCAAGGAGGCGTTCAACAGGGAAGTGATCGTTCAATCACCCGTTAAATAAAGGTTAGATGGAAAAGGATCGAATTATTCCAAAAGGCATTGTATGGCCATTTATTCTGCTTTCAACGTTATTTTTTGCCTGGGCTGTACCAAATAACCTGACCGACACAATGCTTGCGGCATTTAAAAGAATCATGAGTCTGACCGATTCCAAGACGGCATGGATACAGGTGGCATGTTATCTTTTCGGATATGGATGTTTCGCAATCCCCGGAGCTTTATTCATTAAGAGATTTACCTATAAATCGGGAGTAATGCTTGGTCTTGGGATGTATGCCTCCGGAGCCTTTCTTTTCTATCCTGCCATGCTTCTGTCGGTATCGAGCGTCAATATTAGCTTCCTGATGTTTCTTTTTGCAATAATTGTACTTTTTGCAGGACTTTCCATTCTTGAGACTTCGACAAATTCTTATGTCTGTGCCATCGGTCCTGAGAAAACTGCCACACAACGACTCAATTTTGCACAATCTTTCAATCCTTTTGGCGCAATTACCGGAGTGGTCATTAGCCAGGTATTTATTTTGTCACGGCTGAACACACTCAGTGCCGGTGAGAGATCTGCCCTTCCTGCAGCGGAGCTGACAAGGATCCAGGGTGTGGAGTTAAATGCCGTAACCATGACCTATGTAGCGATCGGATTGGTCATGATCCTTCTTACACTGGCCATCTATTTTACAAAAATGCCCGCCCTTAAGGAAGATGATAAAAAACTTGATTTCAGAGGCACCTTCCGGCGGTTAAAGAAGAACAGGAATTATGTATGGGGTGTTATTGCACAGTTTTTCTATGTGGGAGCACAGATTGCAGTGTGGTCATTCATTATCAGGTATGCCATGCAACAGCTTCAACTGGATCAAATCATAGCACAGCTGGGTGAGAATGCTACAATGGCAGAGATCATTTCAACACTTCGAAATGTGGAACCTCTTGCTGCAGGATTTTATAATGTTTGTGATTGGATGGGTCTACAGGCACTGCTTCCCCGGACGGCAGAGCAGGCAGGGGCAACCTATTACATCATTTCGCTGATACTGTTCGTGTTTTCCAGGTTTCTCTGTACCGGGCTAATGAAATTTGTGAGACCCCGCCATTTGCTGACCATCCTTTCCATCCTGGCCTTTTTGCTTAGCATGGTTACAATATATGGGGAAGGCCGGTTCGGGATCTATGCGCTCATCGGGATTTCGGGATGTATGTCTCTGATGTTCCCGACCATCTATGGGCTCGGAATTGCAGGTCTCGGTGAAGACACAAAAATCGGTGGTGCCGGTATGATCATGGCCATTGCCGGTGCAGCTTTTTTAACCCAGATTCAGGGAATCGTATCTGATCAGTCAGGCAACATCGTGATTGCATACTGGGTGCCGGCAGTTGCATTTGTGATCATCACCTACTATGCAGGGCTTGTGTCCCGAAACCGACCCATACTAACCAATTGATATATGAACTTCAGTAAAATAGTCACCTGGTCCCTGATCATAATATTCTCAATTTCGGAGTTGCCTGGTGCAACTCAGAGCGGGGGGACGGAAATACTTTGGGATCATGATGGAGTTCCTCATATTTACGGCGAAAGTGCAGGGGATATGTATTATGCACTATGGATGGGCACAGATGCATAATCATGCGAATCTTATCCTGGAGCTCTATGCGCAGGCAAGGGGTCGGGCTGCCGAGTATTTTGGTGAAGATTATCTTATTTCGGATCAGAAAATCAACCTGTTCAGGGTACCTGAGCAGGCAGAAAAAGTTGTTCAGCAACAATCCCCGGAATACAAAGCCTTCCTGGATGCTTTTGTGAATGGACTAAACGACTACGCCACCGGTCATCCCGAGGCAATCGGCGAAGATTTCAGGCAGGTTTTACCGGTGACCCTTCAGGATGTAATGGCACATGTTATCAGGGTTACAAGCCTCGAATTTGTGGCATCAGAGGATATTTCAAATGCTGCATCGCAGGCGGGGTCGAATTCCATAGCCATAGCACCCTCAAGATCTGCATCCGGTCATGCAATGCTGGTTATTAACCCGCATCTTCCATGGTCCGGTTTTTATTTATGGTTTGAAGCTCATCTGAGTACTGAAGGATTCTCTGCCTACGGTGTCTCACTGATTGGGACACCCTCATTAACAATGGCATTTAATGAAAACCTGGGTTGGGCTCATACTGTTAACCCCATTGATGCTTCAGACCGTTATGAACTTACCATCCAGCAGGATGGATATCTGCTGGATGGCAAGGTTATACCGTTTGAGAAAAGGAGGATGATCCTTAAAGTAAAACAGAAAGACGGCTCGGTACAGGAACAACCCACAGAATTTTTGTATTCACGGCATGGACCTGTGGTTGGACAAAATGAAAAGAAGGCCTATGCGGTCAGAATTGCAGGGTTTGAAAATCCCCGGGTATTTGAGCAATACCACAGAATGGCACAGGCCAGTAATCTTGCTGAATTTGAGGATGCTTTAAAAATGATGCAATCCTCCATGTTTAATATTATTTATGCCGATAGGACCGGCAATATACTATACCTGTTTAACGGTAATATCCCTAAGCGGAAAGAGGGGGATTTTGCATTCTGGAAAGGGACCATTGACGGTACAAAAACCAAATACATTTGGAACCGGACCCATCCGTACAAAGACCTGCCCCGGTTATTGAATCCTCCTTCAGGTTTTATACAGAACTGCAATGACCCACCATGGACCAGCACCCTGCCTGCCGGGCTGGATCAGGGGAAGTTCCCGGCATACATGAGCTCGTCGTGGACTCCTTTGAGGCCACAAAGGGCCATCAACCTGATTCTCAACAATCCTGTTATTTCCTATGATCAGTTAATCGGTATAAAACACAACTCAGGCATGGAGGCTGCCGACAGATTCCTGGACGACCTTTTGGCGGCGGTTGAAAAATACCCCGATTCAATGGCGATAAGGGCTGCTGCTGTCCTTAAAGAGTGGGACAGGAATACGGATGCAGGGAGCAAGGGAGCTGTATTGTTTGCAGCCTGGTGGGATAAGGTAAGAAATGACCTGTTCGAGATACCATGGAATGCCAGTGAGCCTGCATCTACCCCGGATGGTATTAAGGATAAAAAAAAGGCTGTTGAAATGCTGGTTGGGGCAGCCATGGAGGTTCATCAAAAGTATGGTGCCTTGGATGTTGCCTGGGGAACGATATACCGTTATCGCCTGAACGGGTATGATTACCCTGCAAATGGCGGGCCGGGTGAGTATGGTATTTTCAGAACCATCTATTATACCAATGTAAGTGACCATAAGAAAGCGGCTATTGCAGGTGAGACCTTTGTTGCAGTTATCGAATTCGGAGAAAAGGTAATGGCCAGGGTCCTGCTCAGTTATGGCAATGCATCCCAACCCGGAAGCAAGCATGCCGGGGACCAGCTTAAAATGCTCTCTGAGAAGAAATTACGTCCGGCTTTGCTGGACATAACCGACATAAGGAATCATACGGAGGAAAGAGAGCTTCTACAAATCAAATAAAACGGACCAAATCTAAAACAAAATTGCCATGAGAAAAAAGAGAGTAAGTAAGAGGTTACCCCTTGTCATGCTGCTATTCCTGTCGTTCAGTGTATTAGTTTCTGCTTATAGCTTTGATACAGATCTGTTTCAGAGTCATACGGTCACCGGTATAGTTACGGCCGCAGAAGATGGCTCGGAGCTCCTGGGAGTCAGTATCCAGGTCAGGGGAGTGGCAAAAGGGACCATCACCAATCAGAACGGGGAGTATACTTTGGAGATTGATAACCAGGATGCGATCCTGGTTTTCTCCTATATAGGCTATTTAACACAGGAAATCCCGGTAAATGGCCGGTTGGTGATCGATGTTCAATTGGAACTGGACACCAGAACGCTTGAAGAGGTAGTTGTAATTGGCTACGGAACCCAGAAGAAAGTGAATCTTTCGGGTGCAGTGGATGTGGTTCAGTCGAAGGAGATCGTCAACCGGCCAGTTTCAAATGTGAGCCAGGCCTTGCAGGGATTGTCACCCAACCTGAATATTACAGTTGGAGCTGACGGAGGGGCTGTAGGGGGGAAAATGGAGATGAATATCCGGGGACTGGGATCCATTAACGGGGGATCGCCCTATATTCTGGTGGATGGGATCGAACAGGATATTTATAAACTGAATCCTGCCGATATTGAAAGTATAACCGTATTGAAAGATGCCGCATCATCCGCCATTTATGGTGCCCGTGCGGCTTTTGGCGTAGTATTGGTGACCACTAAAAAAGGTGGCACCGATGGTATAACGGTGAACTATTCCAATAACTATGCCTCTGCTACTCCTACCATCGTACCTCATTCTGTCAACTCGCTGGAATTTGCCGAGTATTTCAATGTGGGGAGTGTAAACTCGGGGGTTGACCCGCCGTTTCTGCCCATTATCGTTGAATACATGGAAAAGTACCAGTCCAATGAAATCGATTACTGGACGATACCAGCCCCCTTTAACAAACAGGTATGGCTGAGTTATAATGGTTCATGGGCCAATACGGACTGGTATGAGGAGTCCTATAAAAAATGGGTTCCGAATAACATCCATAATCTCAGCGTAAGCGGGGGAAATGAAAATACCCAGTTCTACATTTCCGGTTCAACATTCAGCCAGGACGGATTATTTGTTTATGGCGAGGATAGTCACAGGCGAAATACCGTTAATGCAAAGGTGAATACAAAGGTGTATGACTGGTTGCGCTTTAATTTCTTAAGCTCATTAAGCACGACCAACATCAGTCGTCCAAGCTATAACAATAATGAATTTTACTTTAATCTTGCCCGCCAGTGGCCCACCAATGCTCCATATTACCCGGATGGCAATCTGGCCGGAGAAGCCGTTCAGATATGGATGGAGAGGGGTGGAAGGTACGATGAAAATCAAAATGTGGTCTCCGTTGTTCCGGGAATTGAAATTGAACCGGTAAAAGGGTGGACCATCTATGCGAACTATCGTTGGAAAATGAGTCCGTCAGGATCGACCAACCATGTTGCAAAAGTGTATGGAACGGATGCCTATGGATTGCCGCATCTGCTGAGTGAGACGAACTATTTCAATATGTCATCCTACTCGAGTACCTATAATTCCCCCAATATCTATTCCTCCTTCAGCAAAAACCTGGGAAATCATGCATTCACGGTCATGGCAGGATTTGAACAGGAATTATACCAGTACCAATGGACTTCTGCAACAAGGCATGACCTGGTAACCGATGAAGTCCCCTCAATCCCAACCGCCACAGGCAGGCAGGAGAACGACGGAGGATTGGGTCATTATTCAACAAGAAGTTTTTTCGGTCGCCTGAATTACAGCATTAAAGATAAGTACCTGTTTGAATTCTCAGGGCGGTATGACGGTTCTTCCAAATTTCCAAAGGATTACCGCTGGGGATTGTTCCCTTCAGGATCTGCGGCCTATATTATCTCAAGAGAGGAGTTCTGGATACCTTTGGAGAAAGTTGTCAACTCGCTGAAAATAAGGGCGTCCTATGGATCACTGGGGAACCAGTCCGTGGATAATTATCTCTATGTGGAGCTGCTGCCCATATACGCAAATCTTCCCTATGTGATGAGTGGCCAGTTGCCCAGTTACGTAAAAATGGCCAATTTAATAAGTCCCGGAATCACCTGGGAAAAGGTAAGGACCTCCAATATTGGGATGGACGCAGGCTTCTTAAGGAACCGGCTTAATGTTTCTTTTGACTATTTCATCCGGAATACCCTGGATATGCTTGGTCCGGCTGAATCCTATCCCACCGTGCTGGGCACGGGTGTTCCAAAATCGAATAATGCAGAATTAACGGCTCAGGGATTCGAATTTGTAATTGAATGGAGGGAGAGGATCCAGGAATTCTCCTATTCGGCAAAATTCCTGCTTGCCGATGCAACTTCGACTGTCACCAAATACTATAATCCGGAGAAGCTTTTGAGCGGGGCTTTCTACGAAGGGGCCCAACTGGGTGAAATCTGGGGTTTCCAAACGGCCGGATTGTTTGAATCTGATCAACAGGCCCAGGATCCTTCTCACGATCAGTCCTATTTTTCACCTTTGCCCTGGAGGGCGGGAGATGTTCATTATGAGGACATCAGCGGAGATGGCAAAGTAGATATTGGCAAAAATACGGTGGATGATCCCGGGGATCAGACCATTATCGGGAACTCAACACCCCGTTACACTTTTAGTGCCCTGCTTGGAGCATCATGGAAAGGATTTGATTTTAACATGCTCTGGCAGGGTGTGGCAAAACGGGACCTTGCTTTGGGCGGATCACTTTTCTGGGGACAGGTGGGAGGAAAATGGTGGAATATTGGTCTTGAGGAGCATATGGATTACTGGACAGAGGATAATACCGATGCCTACTGGCCCCGTCCCTACTATGAAAACGGGGAGGATAAAAATCATCAGACGCAGACCCGTTATCTGCAAAATGGAGCATATCTGAGGCTGAAATCCCTGCAACTTGGTTATACTCTTCCGTCTCAGCTGACTCAAAAGGTCAAAATAAGTTCTCTAAGGATTTATGCTTCAGGAGAGAACCTGCTGACCTTTACCAAACTGATTACTGTTTTTGATCCTGAGTTAACAGGTGGCCAATACGGAAGTGGCACCATGTACCCGCTTCAAAAAGTCCTGTCACTGGGACTCAATGTGACCTTTTAATAAAGTAAAATGAAAGTTATGAAAAGATATATATCCATACCCATCCTGCTCGGGTTCCTTTGCTTCGGTTCCTGTTCGGAGGATTTTCTCGAAAGATATCCCCTGGATGAGCTGTCTCCCCAGCAGTATTTCAAAACCGCCAACGACCTGAAACTTTACGCCAACAGTTTCTACACCCTTTTGCCCGTGCACCAGATGTACTACGGAGGGACCTTCTATACGGATCAGAACAGTGATAACCTGGTGCCTGCCGTTGCTGATATGCGCCTTTCAGGCATTCGTACGATCCCTTCAACAGGTGGTGGATGGGATTGGAGCAATATACGGGAGGCAAATTATTTCCTCGATCACACCAAGGAATTCCTGGATGCAACCGATGAGAGCATCCTCTATATTGCGGAAGTAAAATTCTTCAAAGCCTACCTCTATTTTCAAATGCTTAAGACCTTTGGTGATGTCCCCTGGTTTACCTCGGCACTCACCACCGATTCGCCTGAATTGTTTGCCCCGCGGGAAAGCCGGAAAGTGGTTGTGGATTCAATCATTGCCTGCCTCGATGATGCCATTGCAAATTTAAAACAGATGGATGAAACGGAGCCTTCCAGGATCAACAGGGAAAGTGCACTGCTGTTAAAAGCCAGGATCTGCCTGTATGAAGGCACCTGGGAAAAATACCATGGGGGGACTCCCTTTGGAGTGACTGGTGAAGATGGGACCGGTTTCCTGGAAATGGCTGCCGAGGCTGCTGAATCCCTGATGCAAATGGGGACTGTTGGTCTGTATAGGGGACCTGATCAGATGGAATACGTGTCGCTTTTCAACCAGCTGGATTACACTGGAAATCCAGAGGTGCTGTTGTGGAAAGAATATGATGTAAACCTGGGGGTTTACCATTTACTGGGTCAATACCTCCCAAATAGCGGAGGTGAGATGGGTATTACAAAAAGCCTTGTGGACGACTATTTATGTACCGATGGCAAGCCCATTTCGGTGAGCCCGCTTTTCATGGGGTATGATTCAATCTCCCTGGAAGTTCAGAACCGTGATCCACGCCTTGCACAATCCATCTTTCTTCCGGACGACCCGCAAACCATTAATACTCCGCCCGGCGTTGAGGAACGATATTTCAACCTGCCTCCCATTGACCAGACAGGACAATACCGTGCTACTACAGGATATTGTTTGTACAAAGGTGTCAATCCTGAATATTCGCAACAACAGGCTTCAGGAGGCTGGATGGGGTCCATCATATTCCGCTATTCAGAGGCATTACTCATTTATGCAGAGGCAAAGGCAGAACTTGGCACCATTACCCAGCAGGATGTGGACATCAGCGTGAATCTGCTCCGCGGCCGTGTGGGCATGATTCCAATGGATCTGGGCAATATTGCAACAGATCCTGATTGGGACTACCCGAACCTTAGTCCCGTCATCAATGAGATCCGTCGTGAAAGACGTGTTGAACTGGCCTTCGAGGCAAGCAGATGGGATGATTTGGCCCGATGGAGGGCTCATCATCTGATCGAGAATCAAAGGCCAAAGGGAATTTTATATGTCGGATCGAATCTCGATGGGGCCTATTTCAAAATAGATGGTTCAGGTCAACCCAGTATCATTGTGGGTGAAAATCTTTATGTGGATGAGGACGGTTTTATCGATCCCTATCAGGTACAGGTCCCTAACGGATTCGGATTTGATCCGGATCGCGATTATCTGGCCCCTGTTCCAAGCGATGAACTGACGCTAAACCAAAACCTGGTTCAGAATCCCGGTTGGAGATGATTTGACCTATGATCCAGAGAAGGAAACATGCTGGCGGAAATTTTGAGCGGACCCGATGGATGGCCTTGACCTGCCTGATCCTGTGTTGCGCCTGCTCCAGGCAGGTTACCATGGAATCCCTGATCGCGGAAATGGCCAGCAGGTCCAGCCTGAGTTATGATCCAAAGACCCCATACCATCACAAACAGTTTAGCAGCTATAACCGGGCTTCGGTGACTCCCGGCAGGGAAGGATGGTTTGCAAATGAAGATATGTCGCATTTTATTCGGGTAGAGGAGAATAAGGGCCATCGTGAATTTGTGATGTTTGATGCAGAGGGGCCCGGTGCCATTGTCCGCTGGTGGATGACTTTCTATCTGGCCCAGGATGGTATTATCCGGATCTATCTGGACCAAAGCACGGTACCAGTTGTTCAGGGACCTCCTCATGAGCTCCTGAGCGGGAACCTGCTTGTGGGTCCCCCTTTTGCGGTTTCTGTGCACGAGGGAGTGCCTGTATATGAAAAAGGAAGGGATATGGACCATAATTTCTATCTGCCCATCCCTTTTGCCAGCCACTGCAAAATAACCTACGAGTGCGACTCCCTGGAACGAACCAAGGCGGGAAACTACTTCCCTGATGTTTTTTATAACATTGGCTACCGGGCCTATCCGAAGAGAACCAGGGTGGAGAGTTTTTCAATGGAAGCTCTTTCAAAGGCCAAACCCCTGCTGGATCAGGCGAAAGAGTTACTTGAAAATCCCTTTATCAATGCTTTGGATGAAAAGGAATTTGAAAAAGAGCTTGCTCCGGGTGCCGCCTTTACGTTGGACTTCGAACGAACAGGTGCTGCCATAGGTCAGGTTCTGCTTGAGATTTCAGCCTCAGATTCATTACAGGCCCTGCGATCCACTGTACTTTCCGCCTCTTTTGACGGAACAGAAACCATTTGGGTACCTGCAGGTGATTTCTTTGGTACAGCCTATCAGATGAGCCCCCATCAAACCTGGATGAACCGGACCAATGAGCAGGGAACGATGGAATCCCACTGGGTGATGCCTTTTCAGAAAAGCTGCCGGCTTACCTATACCAATTACGGAAAGGAAGCGGTGAAGATCAAAGGGAAGGTGGTCCTGATGGACTATCAGTGGAAATCCAGCAGCCTCTATTTCGGCTGTTCATGGCATGAATACCGCCACCTCGATACACGGGACAGTAACGGTAACCACATCGATCTGAACTTCGTTCAAATCAGGGGAAAGGGCTTGTATGTGGGCGATCAGATCACCCTCTTTAATACTTCCTATCAATGGTGGGGGGAAGGGGACGAGAAAATTTTTGTCGACGGGGAATCTTTTCCATCCAGTTTCGGAACGGGTTCGGAAGATTATTATGGTTATGCTTTTGGACGGCGTGAACCATTTTCCCACCCCTTCATATCCCAGCCTGTGGGAGATGGGAACGAGGGCAATTCCAGTAATGGAGGATTAACCGTCAATATGCGGCACCGCTCCCTGGATGCAATCCCCTTCACCTCTTCGATAAACGCCAACATTGAATTATGGCACTGGGCAGATGCCCGGGTCAATTATGCCCTGACCTCCTACTGGTATGTTCAGGACCCTTTTGAGTTGAATGTGAGACCGGAGATTGAAAGTGTTCAGTATCCGGTGGCTATGAAAAGCTCAGATTTTCAGGAGCCCGATTTTTATCGTGCAAATGATTTTGAAGAGGTTGAGAAAACAGATGTCCACTTTCACTACCTGAGCATGGACACCAGCTATATGGAGTTTGCAACCTCCTTGAATTTCAGGCTGCTTTCTCCCAACTGGGATGGTGAAGTTTCCATCGATGAACAGTTGAAAATATCAAAATACATACACAAGGCCTATCCGGAAACTTTTGCCTTCCTGGGTACTTTTTCAGTTGATCGCTTCAGCAGTCCCGGTTTTACCGACACAACCCTGTCAGTAATCCGGGAATGCATGGAAGCCGGCGCATCAGGCATAAAGATCTGGAAGAATATTGGCATGGTCCTTCAGGACCGGATTGGCGGATATGTAATGATTGATGACCCGGCTTTTGAAGGAATTATTAATTACCTGGAGGAAAACAGGATACCTGTAACGGGACATCTGGGGGAACCCAGGGACTGCTGGTTGCCTGAGGAAGAAATGACCGACCCTTCAGATGTAGTGTATTATAAAAACCACCCTCAATACTATATGTACCTTCATCCCGAAGTACCCTCCTATGAGGAACAGATCCGGGCACGGGACCACCTGCTTGAGCTGCATCCTGATCTTGACTTTACAGGGGCCCATCTGGGGAGTCTGGAATGGAGTGTCGATGAACTCGCAAAACGCCTGGACCAGTACCCTCAATTTAAGGTCGATATTTCATCCAGGATCTACCATTTGCAGTACCAGTCGGATGCAGACCGTGAAAAGGTCAGGGATTTCATGATCAGATACCAGGACAGGATCCTCTATGGTACAGATATGGAGGTGCATGACATGCAGGGGACTGATGCTGAGGTCATTAAGAAAAGCCTTCTAAGGACATGGAAGGCACACTGGATCTACCTGGCCACCGATTCGGTGATGCAGTTAAAAGGGCTTCAACTGCCTAAAGGGGTGATCGATAAAATTTATTTTAAAAACGCTGAACCTTATTTCTGATGAACTTAGGAAGGAAGGTATATGGTTTCATGGCCATCGGTCTGACATCTCTTCTGATGGGTGCCTGTCAAAATCCTGAACCACCCATCACAACAGGCACTCTGCTGGATGAGATGATCGATTTGAATCGACTCACCCGCATAGCTGAGCCGAAATACAGAACCGTTCAGTTTTCATCGTACGACAGAAGAAGTACAAAGCCTTCCGAAACCGGATGGTTTGCCAACGAGGATGGATTTGGAAATGAGCCTGTACCAGGCTTTGCCAAAGTAATTCAACCTCCGGATGAGAGGGGGACCGGGGAATATCTGATTTGTGACATTCAGAATCCGGGGGCCATCGTTCGTCTCTGGACGGCCGGTATTAAAGGGAAGATCAGGCTGTTCCTGGATGACATGAACACCCCTGTTTTTGAGGGCAATGCAGAGGTCTTTTTCTGGAATACCCCTGATGCGCTCCTGGGGGAGGAGACAGAAACAGACACTTCCATAACCTTTCGGCAATTTGATGCGGTCTATTTTCCCATTCCTTTTGCAAAGGCTTGCCGGATGGAATGGATCGGGGATATTCGTGAGCTTCATTTCTATCATGTGGGTGTACGATTGTATGATCCCGGTACCCGCATTGAAACATTCAAAGCCAGTGAGATGATTCAAAATAGGGTGAGGCTGGAAGAGATCCAATCCGGCCTGAATCCTGGAAAGGCGGACCTCACTTCCGAAACGGGGTATACCGGCCTGCCGGAAATAAGGGTGCCTTCTGCTTCCACCCTGGAAATATTTAAGCTTGAAGGGACACGGGCCATTGATTATTTTTCCTTAAAAATAGGAGCAGATCATGTGGAAACCGCCCTGAGGAGTGCTGTCCTGAGCATTTATTTTGATAATGCCTCCATTCCCCAGGTCCAGGCACCCCTTGGGGATTTCTTTGGATCGGCACCGGGTATCAGTCCCTATCAATCCCTGGCTTTTTCGGTTGAGGAGGATAGTTCCATGGTTTGCCGTTTCGTGATGCCGTTTAAGCAACAAGTGCGCATAGAGATTGAAAACACCTCCGGGGAAGAGATCTCCGTTTCCGGAGGGATCCGGACCAGAGACTATGCATGGGAAGAGAAAAAATCAATGCACCTTCGGGCAAGGTGGCGCATGGAGCACAATATTACGGCATCGAGCATCAATGATCCGGGGAGTGAGTTTTCAGATTTTATATATCTGAAGGCAAAAGGGCAGGGCAGGCTTGTGGGTGCAGCAAGTTTCATATATAATCCTTCCAATGTTCCTACCTCCTGGGGGAACTGGTGGGGAGAGGGAGATGAGAAGATATTTGTAGACCAGGATACTTTTCCTTCATTTTTCGGCACGGGTTCCGAAGATTACTATAACTATTCGTGGTCGGACTCCCGTTTGTTTTCTTATCCCTACTGCGGACAACCCAGGAACGACGGTCCCGGGAACAGGGGTTATGCCTCTGATTTCCGCTGGCACATCCTGGATGATATTCCGTTCAGGGAAAAGCTTGCTTTTTACATGGAGCTGGCTCATCATGGAGAAGTACCAGGGTTTAGCTATGGAAGAATTGTCTATTTCTACGCCCTTCCTGATCTGACGGACGATTATCAGAAAATAGAAGTTACCGATATCCGGCAAGTCGCCTACCTCCCATGGTCTCCGAAGGCTTACCTGGGCTCGGCCGGTTTCAGGTTTATTCAGGCAGAGCACCTTATGGATGAAGGTCCTGACCTTCGGACAGAAAGAGGAGACTTTTGGGCAGAGGGTGCCCTGATGGTCTGGTCACCCGCCACAAAGGGTGAGAACCTAAGGTTTCATATCAACACCGGCCGGTCCAGCGATGAGGCAAGAATCGGTTTCACACTTTTAAAAGGACCGGAAGGGGGTAACATTACCATCCAGGTAAATGGGAATCCCGTGAAATTCAGAGGGAAAGATACCCTTGACCTGCAGGAACCAGGACGATGGGTGCTGGATAATTATCTTTCAGAAACCATCCATTTACAAAGGGGGATTCATGAAATTACACTCGAATCGGCAGATCCCGGGAACGGGAGTAAAATTGGGATTGACTTTGTTTGGATAAAAGAACCATGAACCGATTACTGATCCAATGAACACCATCAAACGAATCGTGAAGGAACTGGATGTTTTCCAGGTGAGGAACCAGACGATATTGTCTAAGGAGAGGGTGATTTCAGTGGATGCCCTGAGGGGTTTTGATATGTTCTGGATCATGGGGGGGGACCTTGCTTTCAAGAGCCTTGACAATGTCTTTCATAACAGGATATCAGGTTTCATTAAGCAGCAGCTGGACCATGTGGAATGGTTCGGATTTCATTTCTATGATATCATCATGCCTCTATTCCTGTTTATGGTGGGCGTGTCGATGGTATATTCTTACAGGAAACGATTGTCCACGGCCTCCTCTGACAGACCACTGTGGAAGCATACACTCAGGAGAATCTTGATTCTATGGGTTTTAGGGATGGTGATCCAGGGTAACTTATTAAGCTATGACATTCAAAGATTCCATTTTTACTCAAACACCCTGCAGGCCATTGCCAGCGGATACCTGATCGCTACGGTTTTCGTACTCTATATGCCGGTCATATGGCAGGTTGCTGCTACAATCGGTTTAATGCTCACCTACTGGGCCATCCTTGCGCTGATCCCCATAGGAGGGACCACTCTCCATGCCTATGACCCTGAGGGAAACGTAGCCATGCATGTGGAGAAAATGGTGATGGGCCGTTTCATCGGCTGGGGCACCTATACCTGGGTCGTATCCACTTTGAATTTTGGAGCTACCGTTATGGTGGGGGTCTTCTCAGGCTACATGATGCAATCCAATACTATGAAATACAGGAAGTTATGGAACTTATTGATATTTGCGACATCCCTGATCGTCCTGGGACTGATCATGGACACCTGGCACCCGATCATCAAGAAAATATGGACCAGCTCCTTTGTTCTGTTTTCAGGAGGAATCTGCGTGCTTATGCTTGCCTTCTTTTACCTTGTCATTGATGTCTGGGGCATCCGCAAGGGCACCCGCTGGCTTATCATCCTTGGATCGAATGCGATTTTCGGGTATGTGGCATGGCACCTTTTTGAAAAGAGCCTGGTCGGGGTTGCAGAAATATTTTTAAATGGACTTACTCCCTGGATCGGAGAGTGGTACGATTTCCTGAGTTATTTGGGAGGTTTTCTGGTTCTTTACCTGATCATGTGGTATATGTACAGAAATAAAACCTTTATTAAAATCTGATCTTATTAAAATACTATCTTCCATAAAATGAAAAAACTAATTCCTGATCTGCTCACCGAAGGATTTATCTTAATGATACTACTGGTTTCATGTTCGGGAGAGATCAGACCAGCATATGCAGAGGAGCACCAGTTCAATGGCAGTTATACAGGTAAATTTCTTGACCGGGTTTCATTTCCGATTGGGGGGATCGGTGCGGGGATGTTTTGTATGGATGGAACGGGTTCCATTTCACACCTTTCCATCAAAAACAAGCCGGAGATGTTCAACGAACCAATTGCCTTCGCAGCAATCAGTGTGAAAGGCATTGAGAACGGGGCAAAACTTCTGGAAGCCCAGGTTCCCGAATGGAAGCTCTTTGGCCCTGAACAAAGCGCCAACGGAGCTCCGGGAAAGAGTTATGGCCTTCCGCGATTTGAAAAGGGTACCTTTCTTCCACGTTTCCCTTTTGCCACCCTTAAACTGGAAGACAAGGACATACCCCTGGATGTCGAGGTGCTGGGGTGGAGCCCCTTCGTCCCGACCGAGGAGGATCAGTCGAGCCTACCGGTGGGTGCATTGGAATATACATTTAAAAACAACTCCTCAGGGGAGCTTGACGCTGTGTTTTCGTGGAATTCGAGGAATCTCGTGGTGGAATGGAGCGGCCGGATTTTGCAGGCAGATAAAGGCTTTATTTTAACGGGTAATTCCGGGGAAGGCCCTTCGTCGGGCGGGACCGGGTTTGCTGCCTTTGTAGATGATCCTGCTGCGATTGTGGATTATTGCTGGTTCAGGGGAGAGTGGTTTGACCCTCATATGATTTTATGGAAGAACATTGAAAATGGAACCGTTCCTGACAATGCTCCGGTTGAATCACCGGCACCAGGAGCTTCCATCTTTGTGCCTTTCAAGTTGAAGCCCGGAGAAGAGAAAACGATCGTAGTTCATTTCTGCTGGTATTGGCCCGAGTCTAACCTTATCATTGGTCACACTGCAGAGGATAAAGATAAACTCCCGTTTTACCAGCCCTGGTATGTCAGCAAATTCCAGAATCTCAGGGAAGTAATTGACTACTGGACCCTTAACCATGCTGATTTGAAGAGAAAAAGCGAGCTATTCCGGGATGCCTTTTTTTCTTCCACCCTGCCTCCTGAGGTCATAGAGGCTGTGTCTGCAAACCTGACCATTCTGAAATCACCTACAGTGCTTAGACAATTGGATGGAAGATTATGGGGATGGGAAGGGTGTAGCGATAACGAAGGATGCTGCCCGGGAAGCTGTACCCACGTGTGGAATTATGCCCAGGCCATTCCCCATCTGTTTCCGGCCCTGGAAAGAACGCTTCGCGAGACCGAATTCCAGGTCAGCCAGAATGAACAGGGGCACCAGACTTTCAGATCAAACCTGCCCATATCCCCTGCCCAGCATAATTTTTACGCTGCGGCGGACGGTCAGCTGGGAGGAATCATGAAGGTTTACAGGGATTGGAGGATCAGCGGGGATACCCAATGGATGATTGCACTTCTTCCCCTTGTGAAAAGAAGCATGGATTATTGTATTGAGGCCTGGGACCCCGGGCATAAGGGAACCCTGGAAGAACCCCATCATAATACCTACGACATTGAATTCTGGGGCCCGGATGGCATGTGTACCTCCTTCTACCTGGGCGCACTTTCTGCAATCATGGAGATGAGTAAGGCTGCAGGAATCCCGTACGATGATTATGAATCATTGCTCCAAAAGGGAAAGTTATACACCGAAACTGAGTTGTTCGATGGGGAATATTTCATACAAAATGTGAAATGGGAAGGATTAAAAGCACCCAGTCCGGTGGAGACAGCCAGGGCAAGCTACCGGACCACTTATACGGATGAGGCAATGGAGCTGTTAAAATCAGAAGGACCAAAATACCAGTATGGCAAAGGATGCCTGTCGGACGGTATTTTAGGGATGTGGATGGCAACCGTATGCGGACTGGAAGAGGTGATAGAGGATGAGAAGGTCAAAAGTCATCTGACGGCGGTTCATCGGTATAACCTCAGGAAGGAGCTGGTCGATCATGCCAATCCGCAAAGACCCACATTTGCGGCAGGCAGGGATGGTGGACTGCTCCTCTGCACCTGGCCTAAAGGAGGCAAATTATCCCTGCCCTTCATTTACAGCAATGAGGTTTGGACAGGAATTGAGTACCAGGTGGCCAGCCACCTGATGTTTAAAGGAGAGGTGGAGAAGGGGCTTGAGATTGTCCGCGAGTGCAGGGAACGTTATGATGGAAGGGTTCGCAATCCTTTTAATGAATACGAGTGCGGGGCCTGGTATGCCCGCGCCATGTCCAGTTATGCATTGCTCGAGGGACTGACAGGTGTCAGATACGATGCTGTGGACCGTGTACTGTATATCGACTCCAAAGTGGGTGATTTCAACAGTTTCATATCCACCGAAACCGGATTTGGCAACGTAGGCCTGACTAACGGGGAGCCTTATATCCATGTGGTATATGGTACAATTGAGGGTGATAAAATAGTGGTATCGGGCAGAGAAATGGAATGGAAATATGGGAATAAACCGGACATTAAATAAAAAGCCTGTCATGCGAAAAACATTTCTTGTAAACAAACCGACCCCGATAGAAAAAGCTGCATTCCCGGTCATAGATGCACATAACCACCTGTGGGGTAATTTTGAAATTGAAAAAGTCATTCAGACGATGGATACTGTAGGAGTATGCTGTTATGCTGATCTTACGGGCAATGTACACATTGAATTCTCGGAAGGCGGGTATGTCATCAAACCGGGAAATATTTCTGACTTCTTTACCAGCTGTGAAGAAAAATACCCGGGCAGATTCTATTGTTTTACAATGGCAGACCTTGCTCATCCTGCTGGCGAGCCACTTTTTTACGATGATCAGAAATTTGTCGAGGGCTTTATTCAAACCCTGAGGGCGCATGTCGGGCTTGGCGCCAAAGGTTTGAAGGTATTGAAGGAACTGGGTCTTCATTTCAGGGATTCCGGGAAGGAACTTATACATGTGGATGACCCACGGTTATTTCAAATCTGGGAAGAGGCAGGGAAACTTCAAATCCCTGTCCTGATCCACCAGGCAGATCCGTCAGGTTTTTTTGAACCGGTTACCCCGGAAAATGAGCATTATGGATCTCTGGTGAAATATCCTTCTTGGAGTTTTGCCGGACCTGAATTTCCCAGGAAACAGGAGCTGTTGAAAAGGAGGGATCGCCTGGTGAAGCAACATCCGGGTACAACTTTTATTCTTCCGCATTTTGCAAATCATGCTGAAAACATCGGATATGTATCACAGTTACTTACCGAGAACCCCAATGTATACATTGATTTTTCTGCCCGGATCGATGAGCTGGGACGGCAACCCTATTCTGCCAGGGAGTTTTTTATCAAACACCAGGACCGGATCATTTTCGGTACAGATATGCCTGCAAACCTGGAAAGTTCGGTGGAGATGTACCGCACCTACTTCAGGTTCCTGGAGACCTATGATGAATCGTTTTATGCTCCCGATTACGATGGGACTTTTGAACGGGTGCGCTGGCCCATTTGTGGCATTGGTCTTCCTAAAGAGGTACTTCAGAAAATCTACTACAAGAATGTGTTAAAAATCATTCCGTCACTGGAAGTAAATATGGACTTAACCGGGAAAAAATAAGGGTATGCTCAAAGCAAAAGTGGGTTTTATTGTATATGGGGTTCATAAGGATGGTCTACAGGACCCGAAGGGAACCCCTTTCATCGATGAAGGGATTGTTTCCCGTGCTAAAACTGCATTAAGGAACCATGGCTTAGAGCTGGTGGAATACGATGTTGTTCTGGCTTCCAGGCAGGAGGCCAGGGAGTGTTTTGATACCTTTAAAAAAATGAATGATGTCGATGCCGTCATTCTCTTTTCAGGAACATGGGTTTGGGCTTCACACCTGATTGGCGCCGTTCGTGATTTTGCAAAATCGGGCAGGGGTATCGTTCTCTGGACCCATCCGGGCAGTCAGGGCTGGAGACCTGTGGGCGGATTGGTCATGCAGGGGGCTTTCAAGGAGATCGGATTAAAACACAGGTTTGTATACGGGAGTTATGAAGATCCGGGGGAGTTGGAACGTATTACCTCTTACTGCCGGGCCAGCGCCATGATGAATTCCTTAAATATGTGTACGATTGGTTCTATTGGCGGCAGGGGAATGGGCCAGACTTGCGGGGCCGCGGATCCCTCCCAGTGGATGAAGACCTTTGGCGTGGATATCGATTCCCGGGATACGGAGGAATTACTTGATACTGCCAGAGGGGTGACCCGGGATGAGATCATGGAAACCAAAAAAGGAATGCAAAGACTTTTTTCCGATCCTTTTCCTGATAACATGGAGACGGAGCGTTCCATCAGGCTTTATCTGGCCATTAAAAAGCTTGTGAAGAAAAATGAATGGGATTTTTACACCATTCAGTCCTTCCCGGGCCTTGGTGATACTTACAGTGCAACCTGTTTTGCCCAGAGCATGATGCTTGAGGAAGGTATGGGTACATCCACCCTTGGGGACTTCAATACAGCCCTTACGGTAAAATGTTTAACCGATTTGAGTAATGAACCGGTGTATTATGGAGATTTGCAGCATATTGACAAACTCAATCATGAAATTAAAATCATCGGAGACGGGGCCTGTCCGCCTTCCCTGGCCGGAAAACTAGGTCCGGCCGGGTTTGCAGAACACGGTATTCCAACCGAAGGAGAGGCAGGGGGTATTTCCGTTAAACTGGTCTGCAAAGTGGGTGAAGGGGTGCTCGCGAGACTGGGGCGCAACGACGGACAATTTGAAATGGTCATCACGCGCTGTTCTGTTTTCGAACCTCCTGCCAATGAGCTTGAGATGAGAAAAAATGAGTGTGGTATCCCCTTCTGGCCCCATGGATTTGTGAAGGCAGATTGTGATATGGATGCCCTGTTGCAGGCCTGGAACAATGAATATGCCTGTCTTGGATATGGAAAACACCTCTACGAGGAGCTGAAAGCATTTTGCGAGATTGCAGGAATAAAAGCCATTGCGCTTTAATTAAAACAGGAGGTGAAAAATGCCACTGATTCTTGAGAGAAAAAAAGTCCTTGCTGTATACGAAGAGGCTGCACGGAAGAAATGGGTAATTCCTGCGTTTAATACAGAAAATCTTACCACCACTGAGGCAATCCTTTCGGCCACCCTTGATTACAGCAGGGCAATGGATCAGCCTGACCTTCCCATCACAATAGGCATCACAAACCAATACGGCCATCGCAGTCAGTCTGTTCTTTATACGCATACAAGGAGTTGGGAAATCGGACTTAAACTGTTCCTGGCCGATATCAGGGTACTGACAGGCAAAGGATCCCCTTTTGAGAGACTCAGCGTGATGATCCATCTTGACCATGTCCAGTGGGACCGCGACAAATCTTTGTTGCAGTGGGATATGAACTGGTTTTCAATGATCATGTATGATGCATCCTCCCTGCCATTTGAGGAAAACATGAAGTTGACGGCAGAGTTTGTGAAGAGAAATGGAGATAAAATTGTGATTGAGGGTGCCTGTGATGAAATTGTGGATGCAACAGGTATGAAGAGGAGTGTCCTGACAACTCCGGAGCAGGCCATACAATACCTGAACCGGACCCGGGTTGATTTTGTGGTTGCCAATCTTGGTACCGAGCACAGGGCAAGTGCTTCCAACCTGAAGTACCATGCTCAGGAGGCCCGGCAGATCAGTAAATTGACCGGAACAAAACTGGTGCTGCACGGAACCTCATCGGTAGGAAATGACCAGATCAGGAACCTTTTTAATGACGGGATTGCGAAAGTAAATATCTGGACCATCCTTGAACGGAACAGTACTCCGGTACTATTTGAAGCCATGGTGAGCCATGCTTCTGAAATCATTGGTCATGAGAAAGTGGAAGCCATGATACAATCGGGACTGCTGGGGGACCGGGTTAATAAAACGGGCGATCCATCACTCTCACACTATACAAATGCATACAGACAGGAAATCATATTCAATGAAATAAAAAAAATAGTCTCTGCATACCTTCATCTCTGGTATGTCTGAATCACGGCAGGATGGACCATTACTTAGGGATTGATATCGGAACAAGCGGATGCAAAGCTGCAATCTTCAATGATCATGGAGAGCAGGTTTCTGCGGCTTACCGGGAATATGACATTATTTCAAAGCATGCAGGCTGGGCCGAGCTTGATACCCGGGAGGTCATTTCAAAGTGTTTTGAGGTGATTCGTGAATCTGCTTCACAAATTAAGGAGGGGAAGATTGCCGGTTTGGGGATTTCCAGTCAGGGCGAGGCATTTACACTGGTAGATGCGGAAGGGAATACACTCTGCAATGCCCTTGTTTCTTCCGATACCAGGGCCAATGAGATCATCGGCCCCTGGACTGAAAAATTTGGAGAGGAAAAGCTGTACCGGATCACAGGGCATACCCCGCATCCGATGTTCTCACTGTTCAAGTTACTCTGGATCAAAGAGAACGCTCCCGGAATCTGGAACAAAGCCCATCGGATCCTTTGCTTTGAGGACCTGCTTCAATACAGGCTCGGAATAAGAAATCCTGCCATGGGCTGGCCCCTTGCCGGGAGAACCATGCTCTTCGATGTGGTGAATCACAGGTGGCATGATGAGATCCTTGAAAAAGCGGGCATCCGAAAGGAACAGCTTTCACGTGCATTTCAATCGGGTACATTTGCAGGACATGTGGAGGCAGGAATAGGAAGGGATTTACATCTTCCGGAGAATACCCCGGTGGTTACGGGGGGGCACGATCAAACCTGTTCAGCTTTGGGGGCCGGGGCCATAGAACCCGGTATAGCGGTGTATGCGTCAGGGACTGTCGAATGTATCACCCCGGCTTTCAGGAAACCGGTTTTTTCCGGGGAACTGCATAAACACAACCTCTGTACTTATGACCATGTAGCCCCCAATATGTATGCAACCGTTGCATTCAGCCTTACCGGAGGCAATATTCTTAAGTGGTTCAGGGATGAGTTTGGCGCACTGGAAATTGAGCAGGGTATGAGGGACCATTGCGATCCTTATGAACTGTTGATGGCACAGATGCCGGAAGAGCCTTCCCGGTTATTTGTACTCCCCTATTTTACACCATCGGGCACCCCGTATTTTGATGTTTCCATGAAAGGGGCCATTCTTGGGCTGGACCTGACTGTAACCCGCATGGAGATAATGAGGGCCCTGCTTGAGGGGGTTGCCTTTGAAATGAGATTAAACCTGGATCTGCTGAATCAATCGGGATATGCTGTGAAGGAGTTGAGGATGATCGGTGGCGGGGCCAGGTCCCACAGGCATGTTCAATTAAAAGCGGATGTGATTGGAATGCCCATCACAAGGGTGGATGTCACCGAAGCTGGCTGTTTGGGAGCAGCCATGCTTGTGAAGGCTGTTTATTCAAAACTGGAGATCCGGGAAATTGCCAGGGAATGGGTGAAACCCCTTTCAACGGTTGAACCCATGAAGCGGGATCACTATGATCGCAAATTCCAAATCTATAAGGGTTTGTATCCGGCGCTGAAGGGGCTTAAGGGATCCTCCGGGGCCTGCTAATCCGCAAACAGCTCTTTAATGATCCCGGGAAAATCCCGATCTGATTCAACCATAAATTGTTGGAGGGATTTCCGTTCAATGCCCTTGTGAATGGTATGGGGGGAGGTGACACTTAATCCGGCAATCAGGGTAGCCAGCTGCTGTGCCTCAAAAAGATGTAAACCCAGAGCAAGGCCACAGAGGATTCCGGAGAAAAAGGCATCCCCGGCCCCTGCTGTATTGATGGCATCGGCCCGAATGGCAGGAAATCTGTTGATTTGGTGTCCGTCCCAGCACCAACTGCCCTGATTTCCGGCAGTAACACTGACAAGAATACTCTGATTATGGATCCGCAGTTTCTGAACGGCCGACAGGACCAGGGAGGCAGGATCGGTTTGATCAGCAGCGATCCCGGCAATGGCTGATGCCTCATCGAGATTCAGGGCGATCAGATCCACATTCATGATCGTTGCGGCATCCAGCTCCGCCCTGATTTCTTCGGAGGTAAAGGAAGCTGAACAGAATAATCCCTGTTGTTTACCCATTTGCAGAAGCCTTTTTCTTGCAGCAAGTGGCACTTCAGGTGCAGCCATAATCACTCCTTTCTTACCAAATTTCCTGAGCAGGATCCCCGCCTGATCAATAAAAGATGTATCCACAAGGGCACTCGCCGAATAATCTGTGGTCAGGTTGCCCCCGCTGCCGTCAGGATACTGGAAACAAAATGAAAACAGGGTGGAAACCCCCGGTACCTTTTCCACCCGTGTCATATCCATTCCCGTCTCCTTCATTTCGGTCAGCAGTTCATTTCCCATTTCATCATCCCCCACCTTGCCAAGGGGTATAACCGAAAAACCGGGGCCCATCAAAACCTTTATATAATGCAGGATAATATGCTGTTTGCAATAGTCTTTTACATCCAGGAAATGACCGCTTCTGCTTTCCTCTCTCCCAAGTGTATGATCACCCGAAAGCTTAAAGATTTTACCATTTCCGATACCTCCCGTACCGATGAGGCCTGTATAACGCAGATTGCGTGTTTCAAAATGAAGGGCTCTTTCTTTCATTGCGGATTTTACCGGATGAGTTCCCAATCGGGATTCTCACTGATCGGGTGCGTGGCGGTATCCACGGTTGCAGTAATGATTGCATCAGGATGCTCCTGGCACAGGGTGATGGGATACTCCGGAGTAAGGGGGCCAAAAAGAGCCACCCGGAGAGCTGTTTGTTTCCAGGCCCCGGTATCACTGAATAATCTTACTTTTTTGGCCGAGAGACACTCTTTTACCCCGAGGGTCACCGACATGGGCGGAACAAATTGATAGGCCGATCCGAATGTGCGATGGGCCAGTGAAAGGATGGTGTCCGGGTTGTTCTCCTGTATTCTTACGGTTGAGTTACGCAGTTCTTCAAGGCTCTGATGACTGTAGGGGTGACGTCTTGCCTGGTTGTAGGCGATATGTCCATCCTGTCCCCACCCACCCAAAGTGATGTCGATGTCAGCATCTTCAATCTCTTTCTGTATCTGTTGAATGTTATTTGCATTCAGCCATTTCCTGTTTTGCGGGGGAACTGATAAACCCGGCACCACAGGGGCATAAAAGTGCTTTTCCATGATGGTGCGGAAGTTGTAGGGATGTTTTTCCGGTAACTCGCGTCCCTGCCAATCCAGGCATTCATCCATGTGAAATACAATCAGCTCCTTTAAACTGACCTGTTCCCTGTTGACCAGGTCGGTAAATGGTTTGTACCAGCACGACGGACCACAGGGGATGATGGCTATGGTTGGTCTGCCTTTGGCATTATTCATTTTTATCAGATCAGCCAGTTCCGCGGCCATCATTTCGCCCATTTCCCCGGAGTCTTTTACCATCCGGAATGGAACCTTCAGGTCGGGATTGTCAACCAGTTGATCGGATGGTATACTACACCATTGATAGAGTTCGGAAGCTGTAAGAAAATGGCTCATAAATAGGGTTTAGTTTAGTGTGTTGGGAACTGGTTTTCATTCAGAGCTTGTCTATAAGCGATGTTAATTGTGCATTGTTTTGTAACATCTACTTTTTTTTGTTTTTCGGTTTTTTCTTGTCACCCTCATTCAATTGCAATGCGGTTTTGGCATTTAGAGAAGTAACTACATTTTTACCTGTTTTAGCTTCCAGTTCTTTGCGTGCAACCTTTGCTACATTACCGCCCTGTTTGGCTACTTTCTTGCTTTCTTCAAAATCTTTCGGATTGGTTGCGGTTGATATGTCTTTTGTAGATGCTTCGGCAAGCATATTTAAAATCAGTTCAGTGTTGGTCATATTATCCCGTAGGTTTTCCTTTTTCAAACCTTTCAGAATTTTGTATTCTTTGGTGGTTTTATCGCTCCATGCTTTGGTAATAATGTCGGTAAGCGTTGCAAACTGAACGCCTTCTTTCAGTCCTCGTTTTTTCCATTCATCGGTCAGCTCTTTTCTAATCTCAATACTTTTCAGTCGTTGGTTAATCCAGTTTTCTGAATAACCAAGTTTCAGGTATTGTTCCAATGCCCTGTCAATGCTGAGTTCAGGGTCTTGCATTTCGTCTAAGCGTTCTGCTGCTACCTGTGCCAGCCAAAGTTTAAAAGGTTCTGCTTTTGGGGATGGAATGGATTGAATAAGACGAAATAGCTGTTCGGTATCGGCAACATCGGTCAGGTAGAATTTGCCATCAGCAGATTGCATTTTCAGTTGACTACAATTTGTAGTCAACTGACTTCCCTCTGCTTTAAGCCTTGTTTTTAGAACACTCCAATATTTCCTGGGATTAGGACTATCTGTTAATACGGCCACAACATCTACAATGGATATATACCATTTTTCCTGTTTCTCATCCCATAGAGTTCTGACTTTCTTATCTTCAAATATTTTTATCTCATTTTTCTTTTTCATCACAATATTTTCCTGTTTTATTTTTGAACCGTTTCAATTTGAAACGGTTTGCTCATGATGTTAATACGAGAATCAAAAGTGATGTTTGACTTTTCAGAGACTTAAATATCGCTATTAATCAGGTAATAGACTTCACCATTCTCAGAAATTTTCTTTCCGCCGCTGGAGAGGATGGCCGCTTCCGCAATCTGCAGTATTCTGTTGACAATATCGCTGATTTGATTGTATGAAGGCAAACCATCGCGGGTGAAATTGATATAGGTGTCATTAAAAGGCTTTGTCCAGACAGGATTCCAAAGGCCTAGGGTAAAGCGGGGGGGAATTGCCGATGCCCCATGGATTACACCCATTAATCCTGCACAGGTAGCCGCCTGATTATCGCAATCCAGGCCTGCCGAAACAGCTATCCCCGTAGTTTTTACAAAATCGCCCTCTCCGTATAAAATGGCCATTATTCCGAATAATCCGTTTGAAAGGGAGGAGACATCCGAAACGGGTGCACGATATTCTCCTCTTTTAAATTGATAGTATTTTTCAAAAATGAGATTCCGGGTGATTTGCCAATCTTCATTTTCAGCATGCCAGGTAATTACATCATTCAGCCCCTCAAAAAAAGGACTATCCCCGGGAATATAATTTAAAGCCAGGGTAACCAGTTCATTTACATCTTTTTCGAAAATGGCAGCACTGTACATGACTGCATAGGCGAGGGTTGGATGGGTCCCCCAGTCATCACTTGTAATACGAGCCCCCCATTCCGCCCTGTCAACACTTTTCCTGATCATTCCCGGGTAGAGCATGCTCCATATTTCATTCACCAGCTGGGGATCGATCGTGTACCAATTCTCATTCTTTGCTTTGCTGCCTGTTTCCGGGGGTAAAAATCCTTCAGACATCAGATCGCGGGCGGTCCGGTTGGCACACCATATGTTGCGGTTCACATGGTTGATCCACATTTCTGTAATCTCATGATAGTTGATGTCCAATCCGTATTTTTCAACCGCATGAAGTGTAACAAATTCAATGTCGGTATCATCATCCGAGAACGCCCCTCCCAGCCAATTAGTCACCACAGGGCAGTACCCTCGCAAATCATTTCTGTTAATAAGCAAAGAGGTGTCGTCGTCGAACTGGTAGTACCTGTCAATAAAAACCGGAACCGGGCTTTCCAGGTATGTGCCTTCGAAAGGAAAACCCATATAGTTCCCAACGCATTGTCCGATCCAGTATCCTGAAATTTTATCCTTTAATTCAACCTGGGAAATCCTTTTCAAAGTCTGGGAAGATACGGGAGCCGCATACAGAAACCATATAGAAATGGAAATAAGTAAATACTTCATCAGTGATTCAGTCTTTCGATCCAAGTAAATATCCCCCCAGGCCGGTTAGCCAGAATACAATGGGGTAAAACACCCAGCGCTCTGTTCCGCCTACACCCAGTGCCGGAACAAATGAATTGTAGGTAAACAGAAAAAATAAGGAAATAAGACCAAGGCATATAAAGACAAAACGAAGCGGAGACTTTACAATCCTGAATGAGGTAATGGCACCCACACCACCTGCAAGGAATATTACCATGGCAAAGATTCCATGCCACGGGGCGATGTTGCCGGGGAATATACCCACTCCGAGCAAGCCAATCCCAAGAAGGCCGAGGGGTATACTTGATAAAAGCTTCTTATAAGCAGTATGAACATAGAAAGTACCGCCTGTGACCATGAGACCGGTGACCATCATTGTCAGATTAAATATGGTTGCTGATGGCTGAGGAATAATTGTATGGGGGGGCAAGGCTGCTGCAAGCTCACTGATGTAATGATCGCGGGTATTGAATTCGAGTGTATAAAATATCTCCCCTGTAATAATCCCCATAAAAATGAAGAACCCGGACAGGAAAATCAGCAAGCCCGGAACTGTCAATAAATTGTTTTTGTGTGCCATAAGCGCTTCACTATTTGGATGAATTGAAAATGGGGAGATTTATGGATGAAGGAGTCTCGGTTCCGTAAAAAATCCTTTGTCTTGCATTAACAATGTCTGTTGCGCTAATAGCTGGTTCACAGTGATTCAAACTGCGGTTATAACGGGGAAACCAGCTGGATGAAATGACCACCCTGAGCTTATGTCCCGGATTTACCTGGTACCCGGTTGCCCAAACAGATATTTCACTCCGTTGTGGCAGGATATCGTCAAACCTGACCCTGGTCCCGCCTTCCTGAATATTGATGATTTTTCCATCCGGGAAAACATCCTGCAACCCTACTATAAAGTCTGAACAGGGTGCATCGCTTGATAACCAGAGCGTTGTGGAGACAGGACCCAATAAGATCAGAGGTTCATCCAGTTCATTTGTTTCAAAAACAAGCTGATCTGGCCGGTCGATATTTGAGTTTTGTCTGGCCGGGCCAACCCCGTTTCCCAAAGCCGTTCCTCCGTGACTTGGGAAAGGATCAGCGGGAGCATATTCATAATCAAGATTCCCGGGCACATCATATTTTTCAGGGTTCAGATACATGGCAGGACCAAGGTAGTAAGGTGTTATTTTGGTTTCAACAGGTGGCCATACATCTGATCCGACATATTCATTCTTCTCCATGATAAAAAGGTTATATTTTGTATCCTTCATGGGAGAGGTAAGCCTGTTTTCCTTACCTTTTAGCTGGTTTTTTACATATTTGAAGATTTTCGCTGGTTTTCCGGTTTTCTTAGAACCCCCGTACTCATTGAATTCGCCCAGGGATCCATGGGCGAAGGGGCCGATGATCAGCCTGCGATCCGGATTACCATTCGCGTCCAGGGCCTGAAAATCCTCGATCTGTGCCTTCAGAAAAATATCATACCATCCGGCAACAGAGATCAGCGGGGCACCGGTATTTCCCCTGAAATCCATCTTCTGCCAGTAATCGTCATAGGTCTCGTGCGAAATCCAATCATTTATAAAGGGGATATCATTCACTGTCGAATCATCGGCAGAAGAGATGGGAAGCATTTGAAATGCAGCGTCTAGCTGATCCTGGGGAATGGATTTTGAAACCGCACTGTCATTTTGAAATCCCCACACAACGGCTGATTGTAAGGAGAACAGTCCATCCGGGTAGATAAAATCATAAATATTCGCCCCGGTAACCACAAGGGTTAGAAAATTGAGCGAGTCCGATATGGCCCATTGGGTATAGCCAACGTAACTGCTGCCCCATCCGGCAACCGTGCCGTCAGACCAGGGCTGTTCCCTGATCCATTTTAGCGTTTCCAAACCATCTACCCGTTCATTAATAAATGGATAGAATTCCCCTCCGGATTTATACCTGCCCCTGCAATCCTGAACCACAACTGCAATATTAAAGAAGCCAAAAGCTTTCCCCATCCATTTTTCAGCGTATTTGCCATAGGGAGTCCGGACCAGTACCGCCGGACACCTCTTTTTGGTTTTCGGCAGGTAAACATCGGTACTGAGCAGAACACCGTCGGTCATCGGTATATTCAACTCCTGGTACCTTGGAGCAGGATCTCCTTTTTTGATGTCAGCCGGGGCCTGTGACTGACCTGAGGCCATGATAGCCATCAATAGCAGAAATAGCGTAAGACGAATCATAACTTTATAGAAATGCATTATTATGCCGGAAAAATATACAAAAGAGACTGCAGTAACTTTTTTTCAAAGTTTCCTGCAGTCTCTGTTATTGATTAACCACACTACAAAGCGTCAAGAAATCACTCCTTGGGGACAAAGGTAAGATGGTACAGCCATGTTGGCAGGTCACCGGAACCTGCCGCATCAGCCCAATATGCACAAACGAAAAGCGCAACAGATAAACTTTCATTTGAGATTGATTTTACGATAAATTTCCGGGTTACCGGAAAGTCCAGTATACCGAAGTAGGCCCCTTCGGAAAGAGATACCCAGTTCATTCCGCTGAAGGTAACGTTCGCGTGTACAGCGGGAACAACTGTATCAAGAGGATTCAGTACAGCGTCTACCACAAGGTCCTCCTGATGAAAGGTCCACGTTGAGCTTTCAGGAGCTGTATACGACGATTTGTTGAGCCCATACAGGTTGTTCTCCGCGGTATATAATTGGACCTCCCCGCCATAATAGCCAAAAAGGGTTGCAGTTAAGGCAGTATCGTTGACAAGATCTACTTCATAACTGCCGTCATGATAGAATGTAAATTCATTATCGTACTCAGACCCCATTCCAATCAGATCAAGGACATTATCTGCCAAACCAATAAAGAGGAACATTCCGGGATCAACTGCACTCCCTCCATCGGTTTGTGCATTATAGACCCTGTTTAATACCCATGTTTTTCCATTGGGGGCTGCTGCACCTCCTGAGAGCATGTTTTTAAGGTCCTCGGCCGAAGGTGAAATGGTTAGTGTTTGTAACCTCGAATCTGTCCCTCCGGGACCTGTTGCTGTCAGGGTAACTTCATATTCACCGGCTTCAGTATACGCATATACCGGATTAGCTTCAGTACTTGTTCCTCCGTCACCGAAATCCCATTCGTAGCTATCAGTATTGGTAACAATGGATGTAAAAGTAACGGTAAAGCCTTCCGCTACATAGGTGAAGCCGGCCGTTGGCGGATCCTTCTCACAGGAAGTGAATCCAATTAGAGAAACCAGGATTGCCATGCACCCAAATAATAAACCCTTTTTCATATTTTTAATTTTTAGTTTGAAGTTGGATCATCTGAAGAACCATTTCATGAAATAGAACTTTGTACTGAGAGTAAAAATATGCTTAATCGTTTAAATTATCAAATATTTTATTCACTATTTTCCTGAAACATCATATTTATAAGGAATTTGATTATGTAATACTCAGATAGACATATAAATAGAGAATTTGGATATTTTTTGAAAAGTGAATTTGAATATCTGTACGATGATTATTTATTGATTTTATTCTCACTAAATCATCCTTATATTGGAAAAAAGTTATTTAATCGATTAAATAATTATTCCCGGGGCAGTATGGAAAGGATCTCCTCCTCCATGTCACCCGGGGTGACCGTGGGGGCAAACCTTTTAAATGGTATGCCGTCGGGGGTGACAAGAAATTTTGTAAAGTTCCATTTGATCTTTTTCCCAAATTTCGCGGGGAGTTGATCTTTCAGGTACCTGAAGATGGGATGGGTCTCTTTACCGTTCACCATGATTTTTTCAGTCAATTGAAATGTGACCCCGAAATTCACCTGGCAATGCTGCTCCACCGTCTCGTTGGATTCGGGCTCCTGGCCCAGGAACTGGTTACATGGGAATCCGATGATCACAAGGCCCTGATCCCTGTATTTCTGATGCAAGGCTTCCAATTCCCTGAATTGGGGAGCGAGTCCGCACCTGGTTGCAGTATTTACAATCATCACTGCCTTCCCTTTATAATCAGCCATGGGAAGCTCTTTTCCCTGGGGAGTCCTGGTTTGCAGTTCATAAAAGTGGTTCATCATGTAAAGGTTTATATCCCGTGGTGAATAAAATTCTGAAGTTCACTGATTTTTTCAGGTAATTTAAACCTGCCACCGTAAAAAGTGGTTACGGTGCTTGAAGAATTGTCTTCCACACCACGCGAGGATACACAGAGGTGCCTGGCATCAATAATAACAGCCACATCACTGGTGTTCAGAATTTCCATCAATTCGTGAGCAATCTGGTTCGTAAGACGCTCCTGAACCTGCGGGCGTTTGGCATAATACTGAACGATCCGGTTCAGTTTAGATAATCCAATTACTTTTCCGGATGAAATGTAGGCCACATGGGCCACTCCCATAATGGGTACAAAATGATGCTCACAATTGGAAAAAAGAGTAATGTTCTTCTCAACAAGCATTTGGTTGTATCGATATTTATTGTCAAAGAGTGCCGCCTTGGGTTTATTTTTTGGATTTAGTCCTGAAAAAATCTCCTCCACATACATTTTGGCAACCCTTTGAGGAGTCCCTTTAAGTGAATCATCCTTCAGATCCAGACCCAGAATGTCCATGATTTCTGCAAAATGTCCGGCAATCCTGTATTTTTTTTCCTCATCAGACATTTCAAATGCATTGGGTTTCATCGGGGTCTCCAGACCGGTAAAGAGATGTTCATCCCCGATTTCATCATGTGTGAATCCATTTATCTTTTGTTGTAGCATGATCTATTTTGTTTAAACAAATAATTTAAACATTAAACATAATACGACTAAAAATGTTCAAAAGAAGTTTTGCCGATGAGTAATTTTCAAACAATTCAGAACCTGACCTGTTTCCTTCAAAACGGGCTCAAATGGGAAAGGTATATTTGTTACTTGCACTTTTTTGTGGATCTATCACAGTGACCGGTCAGCAAATCAAAATAAACTCGGAAGTGACCATGCTTGCCCTGGGCGATTCCTATACCATTGGTGAAAGTGTGGATACCAGTGAAAGATGGCCCCATCAGTTTATGGATGAATTAAGAAAACTTGGGGTATCAGGAATGTATCCGGACTACATTGCCACTACAGGGTGGAACACCAGACGGTTGATCCAGGGGATCAATTCCATGCTCGATGAAAATAGAACTTATAACCTGGTATCCGTCCTTATAGGCGTCAATAACCAATATCAGGGCATCGATATCTCAAGCTATGAACCGGATCTTAGGACCATTTTCGATCGTGCGCTGGAGATTACCGGACAGGATACATCAAGGGTATTTATACTCTCCATACCGGATTATGCCTATACCCCTTTTGGGGGCGGGAATTCATCAATCAGCCGGGAGATTGATGACTACAACAGAATCAAGAAAAGGGTAGCGGGAGAATATCATTTCGCATTCATCGACATTACATCCATTTCAAGAATCGGTTTGAGCAATCCTTCCCTGGTCGCATCTGACGGATTACACCCCAGTGGGAAACAGTATGGAGAGTGGGTAAGGGAGATTATTCCCCGGCTGAATTTTATTCAGACATTAACCCGCAATGATCAACCAGGCCTGACGGACAATCAATTCAGGGTATATCCCAATCCTGCCGGATCAAAACTTTTTATTGAATCCCCGCTGGAGATCGACCGGATCCGTATCTATAACTACACGGGCAGCCTCGTTGTTGATCTGACTTTAACATCAATGCCTGCAGAGCTTGATCTGTCACATCTCGGACCGGGTGCATATTCCATACATGTAACCCATAAGAACGCCGATACACCGATATTACGCAAAACCATCATCATTCAATCTGTTTTTTTTCATGGATAAAATTAATTTTGTTTTCCATGAAGAGGGTATTGGTATTTTCAGGATTCATTATTTTTGGCTGTTCTGTTTCCGGGCAGGAAACCGGTAAACCTCTCATTACATGCGTAACTGCCGATCAACCTGTAAAGGTGGATGGATGGCTTAACGAGGAGGATTGGTCCAGGGCCGATTCCATCACCACGCTTACCATGGTGGAACCTTTTGAAAAAGGAACGCCCACTTTCCCTACGGTGGTGAAGGTCCTGGTCACTTCTAAAAATATTTACCTGGGTTTTATCTGCTTCGATGACCAGCCCGAAGAGGTGGTGGCCTTTTCCAAGGCCAGGGATTCGGAGCTTAAAGATGAAGATTACCTCAAAGTGATTTTTGACACCTACAAAAATGGAAGGAATGGATATATATTCGCCATTAATCCTTTTGGGGCCCGGTATGATGCCCTGGTCTCCTTTAACGGGGAGTCGGAAAATCCCAACTGGGACGGCGCCTGGGAGGCCCAGACCCAGGTGAATGGAGATTTCTGGAGTGCCGAGATCCGGATTCCAGTCTCAACGCTTACCTATAATAAAAACCTGGATGCATGGGGCTTCAATGTGGAGCGCAGGATCCAGCGCTTACTGGAGGTTAACCGCTGGTCGGGCGCAAGTCTGGATTATACCATAGGACAGACCCTGCATGCCGGTGTGATATCGGAACTCCCCTCCTTCAGCCGGGGAATCGGGCTCACTCCCCGGGCTTCCATGTTGGCCAAAGTAACCCAGGATGCAGAGAATCCGGTCACTTATCAATGGAAACCCAGCCTGGATCTTACCCAGCGCATTACCACGGATATCACCGCACAGCTCACGGTGAATACCGATTTTGCTGAAACCGAAGTAGATTCCAGGCAGACCAACCTCACCAGGTTTCCGGTGCTCTATCCCGAGAAGCGGCAGTTCTTCCTGGAAGGGGCAGATATTTATGATTTCGGTCTGAGCCTGGGGAACTCCCTGATGCCCTTTTACAGCCGCCGGATCGGACTCTATGAAGGAGAGGAGGTACCCATTTTATGGGGAGGAAAATTGAACGGGAAGGTGAAAAATACACAGTTCGGCGGACTGATTACCCAGACCCGCGAGGTGGATTCGCTCGTGCCGGGAACCAAAATGGGAGTAGTAAGGGTCAAACAGAACCTGTTCAAGGAATCATCATTTGGGATGATCGCTACCTTTGGCGATCCCGGGGGGGCCAGTCAGTCGTGGACCTCAGGAGTGGATTTCACCTACCAGACCTCAACCTTTGGATCAGGTAAAAATTTCCTGGTGGGGGCCTGGGGCATGGTCAGCGACAGGGAGGATCTTGAAGGGGACAAAACAGCGGTGGGTATCAAGATAGACTATCCCAACGATCTGTGGGACTGGTTTGTACAATTCATGCGGATCGGGGATGCCTTTGATCCATCCATGGGTTTTGTGGCCCGTAAGAGCTTTTACAATTATTCCGGGAAAGTAGATTTTATGCCCCGGCCCGAAAACGGATTGGTCCGGCAGTACAGGTTAAGGATCAGTCCGTCGCTGTATACCGATCTGCATCATCAATGGGAGAGCTACGATGTGTCCATTACGCCGCTGGATGTCAGCCTGGAAAGCGGAGACGGTTTCGAGTTCAATCTGCAACCCCAGGGAGAGTACCTCAGGGAGTCTTTTGAGATTTCGGATGGTGTGGTCATTGAACCGGGTAGCTATCACTGGCGGCGCTACGATCTGGAAGTTTCAACGGCCAGCAAAAGGGCCCTTAACGGGAAAGCCTCTTATGGTTTCGGTGGATTTTACGGGGGAAAACTGGACCAGGTGGAGTTGCAGCTGAACTGGCGGGTCATCTCCTTCCTGATCCTGGAATTTATGTATGAGAATAACATCGGAAAGATCCCGGCCGGTGATTTTAAAAAGGAGCTTTTCTCGGCAAGAACAGCAGTTAATATCAGCCCGGATCTGAACATCAGCCTTTTTGTGCAGTATGACAATGAGTCCAATACGGTGGGCTCCTATTCACGGCTCAGGTGGACCTTTGCACCCCTGGGAGACCTCTATATTGTCTACAAGCACAACATCCAGCCCGAGCTTACCGACCGGTGGCAGCAGGACCAGAACCAGCTGATGGTGAAGCTCACGTACGGGATAGCATTGTAATACCAAAGCTGGGATAAAACACATTTTTTCCCTTGCTTTGTATATATTACAATAAAAAGCACCGGGATGAGGTTCGTTGCCTGTATTTCAATATTCAATCTCTCCTTTTTGATGGGTTGCCATAAACCTGTTGATCGTGACCTGAAACTTTGGTACGATACGCCGGCCCGGACATGGACCGAAGCTCTTCCCCTGGGAAACGGGTTGCAGGGGGCCATGATTTATGGCATGGTTCACCATGAATTGATTTCACTGAACCATACTGAATTCTGGTCGGGGGCACCAGGGGACTGGAATAATCCCGGGGCGGCAAATGTTTTACCCCTTGTAAAGGAAGCGATGGCAATAGAGGATTTTGCCACGGCCGAGGAACTCTGTCATCAAATGCAGGGTCCCTACAACCAGTCTTTCCAGCCACTGGCAGAATTAGAACTCGATTTTAAAGATACCTCGGCGGTAACGGGATATTATCGCGACCTGAATATTTCCAAAAGCATTGCCCTTGTTACGTATGTTCAGAATGGAATAACCTTCAGGCGGGAATACCTGGTCAGTTATCCCGATCGTGTGCTTGCAATGAAAATAACAGCAGACCAAAAGGCCTCTGTTTCATTCAGCCTCTCCATGGATAGCCAGGTGCTTCACAAAAACAACATCCGGGATCATTTTTTGGTACAGAGAGTCAAAGCGCCCAGGCATGTTGAACCTAGCTACCGCTGGAATCTGCCCGTTGAAGAAACGGTAATCTATGATGATTGGGATGGGGAGGGAATGGAGGCCGAAACATGGGTGAAGGTGGTCAACAGGGGAGGCAAAGTATTAACAGGTTCAGATTCTGCCTCCTTTCAGATTGAAAATGCCGATGAGGTTGTACTCCTTTTATCCAGCGCAACAAGTTTTAATGGCCGGTTTAAATCGCCCGGCAGGGATGGGCTTCAACCTGCAGATGAACTTGAAGCCACCTTTGCCCGAATTACAGGTAAATCCTATGCCGATATTAAAGCTTCACACACGAAGGATTACACAGCGCTTTTCGACCGGGTGAATTTACAAATTGGTGAAGAAACTGAAAGATCAACTACCAACCGATCAGCGTGTTATCAATTATTCGAACGACCACGATCCCGGGATGGTCTCCCTGCTGTTTCAGTATGGCCGGTATCTGCTTATCTCCGCTTCGCGGGAAGGCGGACAGCCTGCAAACCTGCAGGGCATATGGAACAATCAGATTCGTCCGCCATGGAGTTCAAATTACACCATGAACATCAATGCGCAGATGAATTACTGGCCGGCCGAGGTCTGTAACCTGTCTGAAACAACCGGCCCCATGTTCGATTTGATAAAGGATCTGGCTGTTAACGGAACAATTACAGCCAGAGTCAATTATAACCTGGAGGGATGGTGCTGTCATCACAATACCGATCTATGGGGGCAAACCGCACCGGTTGGCGACTATGGAGAGGGTGACCCGGTCTGGGCGAACTGGTATAACGGCGGAGCATGGATCTGTTCCATGATCAGTGAACGCTTTCTCTATTCCGGCGACAGTGCGTTTTTAACGGAATACTATCCGGTCTTAAAAGGAGCTGCACAATTCAATATGGGCCTTCTGACCGAAAACGGTCAGGGATTCCTCGAACCGTTCTATGGATTTTCGCCGGAAAACACCTATTCACTGAATGGCAAAACGCTGGCCATTTCTGCAGGTACCGCCATGGATTTAGGGATTACCAGGGATTTACTGACCGCCTGCAGAGATGCGGCAAACACACTTGAAATTGATGCCCGGTTTGCACTGCAGCTGGATTCAGTTATCGCCAATCTGCAACCTTACCGGATCAATCCATCCAACCGCCTGCAAGAGTGGTCGGGCGATTTTGACGAGACCGATACACTTCACCGTCACATCTCTCATCTGTTTGCCCTGCACCCGGGAAATCAAATAAACATATGGGATACTCCTGAACTTTTTGAAGCGGCTAAAAATTCGCTGACCCGACGGGGCGATGAGGCTACAGGCTGGTCCATGGGATGGAAAACCAATTTGTGGGCCCGGCTGCTCGATGGTGATCATGCACTGACGATTGTCGGGAATCTGATCAAACCTGTCGAATTTGGACCAGGTTCTGACCACGGTGCAGGCAGCCGTATCGGGTTTAGCGGCGGACTTTACCGGAACCTGTTCGATGCACACCCACCCTTCCAGATCGATGGTAATTTTGGGGTTACTGCCGGGATTGCTGAAATGTTGCTGCAATCTCATGCAGGTGCCGTTCACCTTCTGCCTGCCCTGCCCGAAGCATGGAATAAGGGGGAGGTGAGTGGATTGAAGGCTCGTGGCGGTTTTGAAATCTCTGTCGCATGGAGCAACGGGGAGATTTCGGGTGGAGAGATTCATTCAACCCTGGGGGGAGTCTGCCGGATCCGCTCGGAGTGGCCGCTGACTTTTCCCAACAGGAGAGAGGCAGAAGTGAAAACATTGGATAATAACGCCAAAAAAACGTATTTTCAATACGAAATACCCACTGAACCGGGACAAATCATTATTTTATCAGCTCAAAAACAGAAACTATGAAAAGACAATTAGCACCGCTGCTTTTACTCCTCATTATTTTTCAGCTTACAGGCTGCAAGGAAGAAAAACCGGTCGACAAAATGGACTGGTGGAAAGAGGCCAAATTCGGAATGTTTATACACTGGGGAATCTATTCTGTTCCTGCAGGAGTATACAATGGAAATGAAATTGGCGGTATTGGCGAGTGGATCATGAATAACGCGGATATTCCTGTGGAAGAATATGCACAATATGCAACACAGTTCAATCCGACCGGTTTCAACGCCGATGACTGGGTGAAGCTGGCAAAGGAGGCGGGGATGAAATATATCGTCATCACTTCCAAGCACCACGACGGGTTTGCCCTTTTCGACAGCAAAGTAAGCGATTACGACATCATGGACGCCTCCCCATTCAAACGCGACATTATCAAAGAACTGGCCGAAGCCTGTAAAAAACAGGGGATGCCCCTGGGGTTATATTATTCGCAGGCACAGGACTGGCATGTTCCGGGGGGAGCGGCCATCGGGGGTCACTGGGATCCTGCACAGGAGGGCGATATGGATAAATACCTCGATGAAATTGCCGTTCCCCAGGTGTCGGAAATACTTAATAATTACGGCGAGATTAAAGTACTCTGGTGGGATACCCCGACGGGAATGACCCCCGAACGTGCGGCAAAGTTTAAACCGGAAATGGAGAAACATCCGGATCTGATTTTTAATAACCGGCTGGGGGGAGGTTTTGAGGGCGACCTGGAAACTCCCGAGCAGCATATACCTGCAACTGGTATTCCAGGTAAGAATTGGGAATCGTGTATGACCATGAACGATACCTGGGGATATAAATCGACTGATCACAACTGGAAAAGTGAGGAGGTCCTGGTACGCAACCTTATCGACATTGCATCCAAAGGTGGAAACTACCTCCTGAACGTGGGCCCAACCCAAATGGGATTGATTCCCGATCCATCTGTCGAACGGTTGAAAGAAGTCGGTGCCTGGATGGAAATCAATGGAGAAGCCATCTACGGAACCACGCCCAGTCCATTCCGAAAACTGGATTGGGGTCGCTGTACCGTAAAAAATAAGGGAAAGAAAACCCTTCTCTACCTTCATGTTTTTGAACTTCCCGGGAATGGAAATCTGTTGGTTCCCGGTCTGGCCAGCCAGGTAAAAACAGCCTACGCACTGAAAAACAAAGCAAATAAACTGAAGCTTTTAAAGGAAGGTAATAATCTGAGCATAGATGTTTCAGGCATTGAGGAAGATCGGTTTGCCACGGTTATCGTTTTGGAGACGAACGACGAGATCGTTGTTTACAACGGTCCCGAAATCATTGCCGGGAACTCCATTTTCATCGATAAAGCGGGATTTAAGATTACCACTGACATACCAAATTCGGTGATTCATTATACCACAGACGGATCGTTCCCGACAAATGAATCAGCCGTTGCTGAAACGGTCAATACGGTTTATGCAAATTCTTCATTTGTTCTAAAGGCAATCTGTTTTGTTGACGGCAAAGCGGTGAGCGGTCTGGCAGAGAGCAGCTTTACCAAAGAAGAACCGGTTTCTGCCCCGGATGTAAAAAACAGTGAACCCGGTTTGCGCTACGCTTACTACGAAGGGAACTGGAGCCGCCTGCCCGATTTTACAAGCCTTCAACCAATGGGTAAGGGGTTCGCAGAAACCATTGGCCTGGATGTGAGGAGACGGATCGAAAACTATGGTGTGGTTTTTAACGGGTATGTTCAGGTTCCCGAGACAGGCGTTTACAAATTCTCAATCACTTCCGACGATGGATCTCAATTGAATATTGCCGGAAAAGCAGTACTGAATGATGGGCTGCACGGAATGGAGGAGAAATCAGTGGAGATAGCCCTGGGAAAGGGGCTGCATCCCATTGAAGTGCAGTTTTTTCAGCAGGGGGGCGATGACGGACTCATTCTTGAGTGGAACCTGGCCGGAGAAGAAAAAAGGGTTGTTGATGGATCTGTTTTATTCCACTAGGCGAATGTAAGGTTCGAGATTCTATTTTGTTGTATATTGTTGATGATGACCATAGATCGGAATAGCTCACGATTTTCTTTTGAAAAGGCCCTGCTTGATGAATTGGATGAACTGGAAGTCCTTGAAATTCAACCTGGAACGGTTGTGCTGAAGGAACGGGAATTTATCAAGATCATTCCCATCGTACTGGAGGGATCCATCAAACTCAGAAAACTCGATCCCACGGGCCGTGAGATTGTTTTTTACCACATTGAACCGGGGGAGAGCTGCATTCTTTCCATCACCTCCTGTTTGAATCATAAAGTGAGCCAGGCCGAAGCAATCATTGAGAAGCCTACCCGCTTGATCGCTGTTGAGGCGGACAGGATACGGACCTGGATGGATGAATTCTCCACCTGGCGACAATTTGTGGTGAACCTTTATTACAACAGGATGGCCGACTTAATGACCCTTGTGGATCTGGTTGTTTTCAAAAGTGTTGATGCCAGGCTTGTCGGGTATCTGAGGGATCATGCCATAAACAATGAACTGGAGATCACCCATCAACAGCTTGCCGGTGTGCTCGGGACCGCCAGGGAGGTAATCTCACGTCTTTTGAAACAAATGGAGAATGAAAGCCTGATTACCCTGGAGAGGGGTAAAATAAAAATAATCAAACCTTTGTGATCCAGGTCACTGAAAATGCATTGTACCCGGTATTAGCTTTGGACTAAATAAAAACAAATGAGTCATGAAGAAAAATATCGGAATTACAGACAGGTGGATCAGGGTCGTCCTTGGTATTGTGGCCATAGCAGCCGGTTTATATTTTAAATCCTGGTGGGGACTAATCGGCGTGGTCCTGCTTGCGACTGCCCTGATCAGAACCTGCCCTTTGTATCTGCCTTTTGGGATCAGCACCAAACGAGCCAGCTGATTTGATCGGCATCTTGCACAGCGGTTTCATTTGGGACCGCTTTTTTTTTGAATTGGTTGTATATATTTGTCCATAATCAAATTTTGCCATGGTCATTTTCTCTTCCATCCTGATTACCCTTGCACTGATCTTCTATTCAACCGGTATATGGGCCGAAAGAATTGCCCGGATCCTGAAGCCATGGCATGTGGTCACTTTCTGGATTGGCTTCACTTTTGATGTACTGGGTACCCTTGCCATGCATAAAATGGCAGAGGGCAGATTTAATATTCTTGAACCTCATACCCTTACCGGGCAGATCGCTCTCTGGTTAATGTTTGGCCATGCAATTTGGGCTACAATTGTCATCCGGAAGGATAAAAGCTCCATGCTTACAAAATTTCACAAGATCAGTATTTTTGTCTGGCTGTTCTGGCTGATCCCTTACTTTGGCGGCATGTTCCTTGGGATGAGTCACTAGAGATTGAAAACAGAAGGGACTGTCCCTTTTGAGACAGCCCCCAATCTGTTTTGCACGATGGTCCGTATTCTACCTTTTCACAAACCTTCTGATCTGCTTCTGATCATCACTGGTTCGCACTTCCAGGAAGTAGATACCGGCATCTATCCCATCCAGTGAGATGATCTGATCATTGCTCTGAATGTTCCTGTAGGTTCGGATGCCTGCTCCTAATACATTGATAATGGAAATGGATTCAATGGACCGGTCTGAAGTGACATGCAAGTTATCAAATGCAGGATTCGGATACACCATTAGTCCTGACCCGGATTCAGATGCATCCACCGAACTAATCACGGGTGCATCTTCCAGTCCCTGAACAGCTACCGGCCATATACCCGGACTTGGAACGGATACCCCGGTGGTATGACCCTCTCTGCGCGTCTGCACCGAAGTAGTATAAGAGGCCATCCTTTGTAGGTTAATTGCTGATGTCCGAAATACATCAATGCTGGCAAACAAGGATTTATCCAAGGTTGAAGCCACACCCTGAAGCTCCTCTTCGTAAACGGGCCATACCCCATTGTTGCTAAAATCCTCATGTGTGAAATTGTTTTGATCATAAGTGTCGTTCACAAATATATAGAGGGTATTGCCGTATTCATCCACAAAATACTGAACCATCTCCTCACCCTGTTCATAAGTGCCGGTGTAGGTCACTCCATCCTTCCCAATGAGGAGGCCATCCATCAACATGATGCTGTAATCAGGTTTTGCAACAAACCAGACATTCCCCACGGCTTCACCATTTGTCTCCCCCGGATTCAGATCATTGATCCAATAGTAAAGGGGCCATCCTTTATAGGTGGTTTGCATTCCTCCTTCCGGATGCTCAATGACACCGAAGTCTTCCATATCCAGCCCTTCCCCAAGTTCGGGATTCTCAACATAAAAGAGAGGCCAGTTATCCAGGCATCCACCTGTACAAAGTGATGTATCGGGAAGCGCATCCTTAGTAAAATAATACAGGGTGTACCCCATCCCATCGGTCAGGATCAAACCCAGTTCGGGATCATCAACCAGCATGATATCCGGCGGAGAGTCCAGTCACAATGACCTTCCCAAACATCTGTGATCGCACATGGGGATCGCACTGGTAACTATAAGTGCCAGGCAGGGTAAACACATGGCTGAACACCCAGCCCGAGCCCACCTCATTTCCGAATGACTCGGGATTAGAAGGATATGTGGACTGCGATCCGTTTACATTGTGATTTCCCTCAGTGTTGGTCCAGATTACTGTATCGCCCATGCTGATGGTAATCTCAGCCGGAGTAAATTTATTGTTTGTTACATCCACGGTATGGGAGATCTGACCGATTGCTGCGAATTGTGATGTAGTAAGCAGCGACAAGATCCACAAATACCGGGTAAGTTCTGTTTTGGTAAATCTGTTTTTCATCATGTATGGTTTTTGTTATGTATGGTTTCTTCTTTCAATCCGTAGGGAATGTTCCATTAATTCAACCGTTTTGAAAAGGAAATTGCCGGGAAGGAATTGAGGTTTTGTAAAAGTAGGGCAGGAACAGATGCAAGTTATGTAACCTACATCACACTTTGGAGAACATTTCTGTTAAAAGTTTGTTAATTAGTTTATTATGATGGTATACTGTGACTCTGGTTACCAAGAGATCCGGAAAACAGAACCTATTTTTACGAATAGTTAACCGTTGAGAAGAAACTGATGAAAAAATTACTCATACTGACGTTTATTGTGTCAATTATCGCAGGATGTGCCTGGGAAAACGAAGAAACCCTGTTTCCTGAATCAGACCTGTGTGATACCCTTGATGTATCCTATTCCGGGGATGTGGTTCCTATTTTTGTTAACAACTGCTACAGCTGTCACAGCAATTCAAATGCCCCTGATTTTGCACAGGGGATCGCATTTGAGGATTATGATGATGCTTCTTCCTATGCCAGCACCATAGTGGGTGCCATCAATCATTTGCAAGGCTTTCCGGCCATGCCCAAAGGGGCAGATAAACTGGATACCTGCTCTATAATTACCATTGAGGCCTGGGCCAATATGGGTGCACCCAACAACTAAATAACCCTCATCATGTTGAAATTTATCAGATCTCTGTTTATCCTGGCGTTCTGCTCTTTTCGGGTGGCGTGGGACTGGCGGGGCAGGACCTTGACTCCCTTCTTCAGGCTTCCCTGGAAGAGAAGACCGAATATACCACTGCGACATTTAAAGCCACAAGGATTCTCAACGGGCATTCGATCGAGCGGATGACAGAGGGTCAGATGGATGTAAGGATTTCGCACCGTTTCGGTACGATAAACTCGGGGGCTTATGAATTTTTCGGCCTCGACCAGGCCCATATTCATTTGAGCCTGGAATATGGCATCACAGACCGGATCATGGTGGGAATCGGGAGGGGTACTTTTGAGAAAACAGTGGATGGTTTTACCAAATTAAGTTTGCTCAGGCAATCCACCGGATTAAAGGAGATGCCTGTATCGGTATCCTACATGGCCGGCATCTATGTAAACGGACTGCACTGGAGCGATCCCGAACGGGATAATCAGTTCTATCAGAGGCTCTCCTATGCCCATCAGATCATGATAGGCCGGAAGTTTGGTCCGGCTTTCTCACTCCAGGTCACCCCCTCCTATCTTCACCAGAACCTGGTTGAGACAGTTGCCGATCCCAACGACATCTTTGCCCTGGGGGCAGGGACCAGGTTAAAACTCTCCAAGCGAATATCATTGAATGCCGAGTATTTTTACCTGTTTAAACCCGATAACGAGACCCTCTCCACAGCCATATATAATCCTTTTTCACTGGGAATTGACATTGAAACCGGGGGCCATGTATTCCAGATTATCATGACCAATTCGGTGGGGATGCGAGAGAATGCTTTCCTGGGACATACCACGGGGAGATGGCTCGACGGGGATATCCATTTGGGCTTTAATATTTCCAGAGTTTTTCAGCTAAAGAAATAAATCAGACAGATATGAAAAAAATAGCGATTGGAGGGATGTTTATCCTGGCCTTGGCCGGGTGGGTGACCGGACAGGGGACTTACATGACCAATGAAGGGACGATTGTCTTTTATTCCCATACTTCCATTGAGGATATTACCGCTGAGAACAATGAAGTGGCCAGTGTCATTGATAGTGAGAACGGCGGGGTGGCAGTTATCGTTCAGATGACAGCTTTTAAGTTTGCAAAGAGTTTGATGCAGGAGCACTTCAATGAAAATTATGTGGAATCTGAAAAGTTTCCCAAAGCCATATTCAAGGGTTCAATTCTTAATAATCAGGATGTTGATTATACCTCCAATGGTGTTTATAATGTCCGGGTTGAAGGCGATCTGACCATTCATGGCGTGACAAACCAGGTTTCCGCGGAGGGAACCTTAGAAGTAATCGGGGAGGGAATCATTGCGATCACCAAATTCATGTTGAACCCGGAAGATTACGGAATCTCGATTCCCAATGTGGTCAGGAAAAATATCGCTGAAAATATGGAGATCCGGATCAATCTTTTTCACAAACCCATTTAATAGGGTGATAAGAGCCTAAATTTTTGTAATATCGGATCAGATTAATCGAATCAAATTAATCGAATCAAATTTAGAGGTTGTGATGATCCAGCAAAATTTTACTGTACACAAGCTTGGCGAATGTACAATTCAGTCACCCCTGAAAGGTATTGACTTCATAGATGACCAGGAGCATATTCTTTATGACCGGGATCTTGATATCATTAAGAGCTACCTGGCCAAAGGTGAAGATCCCCCAAGATTTGAGGCAGCCGGACCCAGGGAAAAGATCTTTTTCGACCCTGCAACCCTCTCCTGCGGGATTGTAACCTGCGGAGGTCTTTGTCCCGGTATTAATGATGTGATCCGTGCCATCGTAATGAGCCTGCATTATCATTATGGGGTAAAAAATATTTACGGATTTAAGTATGGTTACCAGGGATTGGTTCCTGATTTCGGACATACACCTGTTCGGCTTACTCCCAGGGATGTGATCCAGATAAACGAAATGGGCGGTACCATTCTGTCCTCCTCCCGTGGCAACCAGGATGTTTCCGTGATGGTGAATACCCTTGAAGAGATGAAGATCGGAATACTTTTTTGTATCGGAGGTGACGGTACACAACGGGGTGCACTTGAAATCAGTAAGGAGGCAGAGAGGAGGGGCCTCAGGATCAGTGTGATCGGTATTCCAAAAACCATTGACAACGATATTTCGTTTGTTCAGAAGACCTTCGGTTTTGAAACAGCTGTTTCGGAGGCGAAACGGGCGACATATTCGGCACATGTTGAGGCGGTTGGAGCCCCCAATGGTATTGGACTGGTGAAACTGATGGGCCGCGAATCGGGTTTTATCGCAGCTTATTCGGTATTGGTCGACAACCAGGTAAATTTCTGCCTGATTCCCGAGGTGCCATTTTCACTGGATGTATTTCTCGAAGCATTAAAAAAGAGGCTTGAACAAAGAGGTCATGCTGTAATCGTTGTGGCTGAGGGTGCCGGCCAGGATCTCTTATCTTCCAATGGGGAAGTTGATGCCTCGGGCAATGTTAAACTTGGTTGATATCGGAATTTTCCTGCGCGATTCCATTAAGAAGCATTTTAAATCCATCGGGATGGAGGTCAATCTGAAATACATCGATCCCAGTTACATCATCAGGAGTCAACCCGCGAATCCGCATGATTCTGCCTTTTGCTTACTGATGGGGCATAATGCCGTTCATGCAGGGATGGCCGGGCGTTCGGGAATGATCGTGGGATACTGGAACAATCATTATACCCATGTACCCATTTCTCTTGCGGTTTCCGAACGTAAAAAAATCGATCCCCGGCAACGGATTTGGAACAGTGTGCTGGCTTCCACCGGGCAACCGGCAAATATGATTTAACTAGTCCTGCTGCAGGGAAAGGTAAAATGCCTGGGAATGGAGATGAAATATGCATTTCCTGTGACGAATCTTTCATTATAAGTGATAATCGTTATTTTTAATGATTATTCCCCGGAAATAATTCCAACCCCTGAATGAGTGAGTTCAGATCTAAAGTATTGATATTCACCAAATCACCTTCTATATATTCCCAGATCATTCAGCAATTTTTCTATTTTTAGCAAAAGTCATTTGAACGGAAGACTAATGCAATATTGTTAAATTGAGGTAAAAGTCACAAGGGAAATAATTTTCATATTGGGTTTATTTAAGCATATGATGCCTGGCAGAAGGGCACTACTGCCACTCCTGCTGATCTCGTCCCTGCTTATATTCTGTGAGGTCCTTACGGTCTCAGCAAGGGATTATACCATCACGGCAGCAGCAGGTCCGGGGGGGGTCATCACCCCCTCTGGGAAGGTGCGTGTCAAAAGCGGTAGCAGTATCTCCTTTTCCATCACTGCAAATACAGGATTTGAGATATCGAATGTGGTGGTTGACGGGAAAAGTCAGGGGGCCATCTCCACTTATACCTTTACCAATGTAAGAACGAACCATACCATTTCGGCAACCTTTGCCTCGAGAAAATATACGGTTACGGCAAGCGCAGGAGAGGGGGGTGAAATTTCCCCAACGGGAGAAATAACGGCAGTTTCCGGAAGCGATCTGACCTTTGCCATTCGGGCCAATGAGGGTTATGAGGTTTTGGATGTAAGGGTAGATGATGAGAGCCAGGGGGCAATTACCACTTATACATTTACAAATATTTCATCCGATCACTCCATCCATGCCACATTTAAAAGGGTGGTGCGAATTCTCGGTGTTAACATCCCCAATGCAAGTATGAAGATCGGAGATGTGATCCCTGCAACCCTGACGGTCAGTTCTGATGTCGGGGTATCCTACACGTTAATTTCAGGATCGGTGGGAGGATATCCCCTGGAGGGATTTCACCGCATCTCAGCCACCAGTTATCTGGCAAATTTTACCATTACCCAGGGGGGTAACAGTTTTACAGCCTCGCAGGAAATCCCTGTATCAAACCTGGTTATCTCAGATGGAGAAAGGATGAGTACTGCTTATGAAATTCCGATTATTCAGAACAGTGATCCCATTGATGCGCAGGCTCCCGTGATTTCAAGGATGGAGGTGCCCTCCCTGGCGGTGGGTACAGGAGGTACTGTCAGACTGACTATTACCGCAGACGGTACCGGTTATACCGCAGCAACCGGTACTGTGATAAACGGGATTCCCCTTGGTTCATCCCGGTTGACCTTTACCCGGCTTGCCGATGGTTTGTATGAACTTACTTTTGTAGTTGAAACCGGTGATAATAATGTTGCTCCTGGAGAACTGGAGGCAACCATTGTGATGAAAGACCAGGCAGGAAATCTTGGGAATACCTATCAAATCATCGAGCCTAATACCCTGGAAATCTATACCGCGTTACCTGAGGCGACCCTGGTGGGTCCAACCCAAATCTGTGAAGGGGATGAAATACAGCTCAGTGTCCACCTGAGGGGAAGATCACCCTGGAGTTTTGATCTGTTTGACGGCAAAAGCACCCTCGCATTTACGGATATTACCCTGGCGGATTACAGGATTACCGTAGCCCCGGTCCAAAGCACAACCTACCGTATCAGCTCTGTGAGGGACGTAAACGGGGTGGAAAATCTGAATAATGGGGATTTCATGGTTACAGTGAATGAAATAACGGATGTTGAGATTTTAAACCTGGCTGCCGGTTACGATGTGGAAGCCGGTCCGGTTAAACTTGAAGCAAATGTTCCGGGAGGTACCTTTTCGGGTCCGGGCGTGATCAGTGCAACCGGATATTTTTACCCGGGAATTGCAGATACACTCGATTCACCACATACGATCTATTATACCTATACCAACAACAATGGTTGTACCAGCACCGACAGCGCGCTGGTATATGTGCTGGGGGACCAGGGTGCCATTTTAATACCGGGTCGTGTGATTTGTGAAAATGATGATCCATTTGAAATCACTGTTTTGAATGTTCCGGTAGCAACCGGTTCGTTCAGGTTGTTGAATTCTGCTTCTCAACCGGTAACCGGACTGACCGATCATGGAGATAACACCGCAACCATTGAACCTGACTCGCTCCTTGCAGGAAGCTATACCATAGAATACCAGTATTTCGACTTGATAAACCTCTATCTGACAGGTGGATTTTCGGTTGAATCGGTAGAACAGCCCCAGATCCTGAACCTCTATGATACATCATATTGTCAGAATGTAACTCCTTTCAAGCTCCTGTCCAACCGGCCGGATGTAATATTTGAAGGTCAGGGTGTTTCGGGGAACAAGTATGAAGGATTCACCTTCAATCCTTCCGAAATTGACCCGGGTAATATATGGATTACCTGTATCGCCGAGTCGGAGAACGGATGCAAAGCGAGCCACCGGGAGAGTGTCTTCATTAAATTTGCACCTGAAGTGTTGTTCGGGGTTACCTCCTCATGCATGCCTGAAGGGGGAGAGCTGGTCACCTTTAATAACCAGACCAATGAAAAGTTATCGGTGGAAACCTGGAGCTGGAATTTTGGTGATCCCGGCAGCGGTGCCGACAACCTGAGCAGCCTGGCTGATCCGATTCATCACTACCAGGAAACGGGTTTGAAAAGTATCCTCCTGAAGGCAACTTCATTGGATGGCTGCACTGCCTCCTACAGGCTCGATGCCCTGATTGACAGTAAGCCTGTCGCAGACTTCGGCTGGATCAGCGATTGTTTTACCACCGAATCGGCTGTTAGATTTGTAAACAAAACCACTATTGGATCTGCCACTGTAGATACGGTCATATGGACCTTTAAAACCGGTGATGGCACCATCCTGGACGAAATCGGTTCCACATCTGTCACGGACACAGTCGATTACCGGTTTTCATCCCCCGATAATTTCCTGGTCAGTCTCTACTCCAGGAACATGGGGGGCTGCAACAGTGAATTGACCAGGGAGATCATACTCAGGCCAACTATTCAGCTGGAGAGTGATGGCTACCAGGAGAGCTTTGATGAAACTGAGGGGATGTGGACCGTCCGTTCCGACGACCAGTTGGAGAGCTGGGTCTGGGGTGTGCCTGATTTTAACGGGTTTACACAGGAACCGGGAGATAAGGCATGGTTCACACAACCCCCATTGGGAGCCTCCGGCTATAAAGAAACCTCATGGATCCAGAGTCCCTGTTTCGATTTTAGAAAGATTGACCGCCCGATGATCCGGATGGAAATCATGCGTAGTTTTTATCCCTATGTGGATGGTGCGGTACTACAATACCGAAATGCAATGGATGAGGGGTGGATAACCATCGGGGATGAGACACCTGGGAGGGGATGGTATAATATCGAAAATATCATTAATATGCCCGGCGGTAGTAGTGTTGGATGGGGGCTTGAAGAGTTCATACCTGACACTGATTGGGTGACTGCCCTTCATGACCTTGACCAGGTTGCGGGAAGATCAAATGTGGATTTGAGAGTTGTCATTTCAATCAATGGGCAAATGGAGATCGGGAACCAGGGTTTTGCGGTGAACAACCTGGCCATTACGGAACGTTCAAAACTTTCCATACTGGAGTATTTTACAAACTCATCGGATCAAACATCCAGGCTGGCAGATGATATCATTGATGCCATAGCGGGTTCGGATTCAAAGAATGTGATCGATCTGCAATATCACATGGCTTATCCGGGTGTGGATATGATGAACGAAAATAACCCTGATCCTTCGTCCACAAGGTCGTTCAATTTTGGAGTTACCCAGGTACCCTATGGTGTGCTTGACGGAGGGGTGAGTTCAGATCATCGTTATGATTTTTCTGACTTGGAGGGCAATACCCTCAGGGACCACCTGCGTTTGCTTTCCCTGGAAACACCTGCATTTGAAATCGACCTTTCGGTGATTTGGATGATGACAGGACTGGAAGCCAGTACTACGGTTACCTGCCTGGCCGACCGTTTTGACGAAAATGTTCAACTCTACCTGGTCGTGTTTGAGACCTCGGTGACCTCCTACTCAGGAGCCAATGGAGACAATCATTTCAGAAATGTCGTACTTGATATGTTGCCATCGCCCGCCGGGAAATTGCTGGGAGAGAACTGGATAAAAGGTAACAGTGAGTTCCGGATCAATACATGGGACTACAGACCCTATGTTGAAGACATCAATGAGCTGGCGGTTGCAGCATTTCTGCAGGACCGAAGTAACGGGCGAATCCTTCAGGCTGCTGTCAACTATAAGGATAAAACAGTGGATCGGCCGGAGCGCATATCTCCATGGAGGGATCTGAATCTTTATCCCAATCCTGCAAGCCAGATCATATATGTGAACCTGGGTGACATGACCGGACTTCCCGGAATCATTGAGCTGCTGGAGATGAATGGCAGGGTAGTGATGTCTGAGCATCTGCCGGCCGGGCAACAGCTATTCCAGGTGGATATCGATCATCTGCAACCGGGTATGTATATCCTCCGATGGGTAGAGTCAGACCAGGTTAGGGGAGTGAGCAAGTTTGTGAAAATGCAATAGGTTCTGGTGATTTTCAATTGAAAAGCTATCTTTAACAAACGAAAATCCCAACCGATATGAAAACCAACAGAAGAAGTTTTTTAAGAAACGGGGGAGCTGCCATTGCCTCTGCTGCCCTTATGAGTTCTATCCCGGTGAATTTATTTGCTGAGAGCCCGGCTGCAAAGAAGCGTTCTTTCGGGTTCCAGGTGTGGACCATCAAGGATAAGCTGATTGCCGACTTCGCCGGAACCCTGAACGAAATGGCTGCCCTGGGCTATACCGAAGTGGAAATGTGTTCCCCGCTTGGTTATTCCACTTCAGGCTTTGCGCCACTTCACCAGATGAAAAATTCAGAAATGAGGGGGATCATCGACCAATCCGGACTAAAGTGTACCAGCTCACACTTCAACGTGGGTGAATTGCGGGAAAGCCTCGACAACCGGATGGAGTGGGCCACGGACATGGGGATGAAACAGATGGTGCTGGCTTCATTCTGGCTGGGCAAAGATGCTTCTTTGGATGACTATCGAAAAGCTGCCCAGGAGCTGAACGGAATTGGAGCAAAGACCAGGGAAGAAGGGATCCAGATGGTTTTTCATAACCACCACATGGAGTTTGAAAAGCTCGAGGGCAAGCTGATTTATGATGTACTGTTGGAGGAGCTTGATCCGGACCTGGTAAAGATGCAGTTCCAGGTAGCGGTATTTAACATAGGGTACAAGGCGGCAGACTATTTCCGCACACACCCGGGCCGATTCATCTCTGCCCACCTTTCAGACTGGTCGGCCAAAAAGGACTCGCAGGTGGCCATCGGGCAGGGTGATATCGACTGGGATGATTTTTTCAAGGCTACAAAAGCAGGCGGTGTTAAGAATATCTATGTGGAGATGGATCCCTCCACCTTCCCGGAAAGTGCGACTTTCCTGAAGGGAATATAGAATGAGAGCTTATGATCATTCAGACCGGCGGGAATTCATCAAAAGGGCAGCACTCCTCACCGGTGGGGTAAGTGTGACGGGCCATTCACTGTTTGCCATGTCAACCCACAAAAAGAATTTGCAGAATCCACTACCCATGTGGAAGGGATTTAACCTGCTGGACTTCTTTTCACCGGATCCAAAACGAGGGTACCGGAAAACCACGGAGGAGGATTTTAAATGGATGTCGGACTGGGGATTTGATTTTGTAAGGATCCCCATGGCTTATCCCGCCTACCTGGAGTTCGACCGGCGGAGGGATATTACTCCTGAGGAGGTATATCACCTTAGTGAAGAGGCTCTTGAACGGGTCGACAGACTTGTTTACATGGCGCATCAATATCACATGCATGTAAGCCTGAACCTTCACCGTGCACCTGGTTATTGCATCAATGCAGGGTTTCATGAGCCTTATCATCTGTGGAAAGATGAAGCTGCCCGGGAAGCCTTCTATTGGCACTGGGGCATGTGGGCCCGGCGCTATAAGAACATATCCCGGGATAAGATCTCCTTCGATTTGCTGAACGAACCGGCCATGATTGATGACATGAATAATCAGCATGCAGACAAGAAAATTGTTCCGGGTGAGATTTATGCGAAAGTAGCCGAGAATGCTGCCCATGCAATCTGGAAGGAAAATCCCGGTCACCTGGTCATCGCTGATGGGAATGAGGTAGGTTCCAAAGTCATCCCGGAACTTGTGCACCTGCCTATTGCACAAAGTTGCCGGGGATATTATCCCCATATCATTTCGCACTATAAGGCTCCATGGGCCATGAAGGACCTGGATCATCTTCCACCGCTGAAATATCCGGGTCAGGTAGGTGACCAGTTTCTGAGCCGGGAGATGCTGGAGAGGTTTTATGATCCATGGATCAAACTGGCTCAATCGGGTACGGGTGTTCATTGCGGAGAGTGTGGCTGCTATATTGAAACACCCCACGAGATTTTCATGGCCTGGTTTGGAGATGTGGTTGATATCCTTACCTCCAATGGAATCGGTTTTGCGTTATGGAATTTCAGGGGCAACTTTGGTATCCTGGATTCGGGAAGAAAAGATGTGGATTATGAAGATTGGCATGGCCATAAGCTGGATCGGAAATTACTGGATCTGATTTTGAAACATTGAGGGAGCTGAAGGAAAGATACGGGTCATGGTGTCTTCTGGCGGGGGCTGCCGAAGGGCTGGGCGAGGCCTGGTCCGTTGCCCTGGCGGAAAGGGGAATGAATATCATCATGGTGGATCACCAGGATGATCTGTTGCAATCGCTGGCCGGTCGGCTTGAGCATAAATACGGGATCCAGACCATCAGGCACCATCTCGACCTGGCAGAAGAAGGGTGTGTCGGCAGGATGCTGGATTCCATCAGGGAGAGATCCTGCAGGTTCATCATATATAATGCGGCGTTCAGCAGGATCAGGAGATTCCGGGAAAATACCCCGCAGGATCTTGACCGCTACCTCGGGGTAAATGCAAGAACCCCCATCCACCTGGTGTCAGGTCTGGTTTCCCAGTATCCTGAAAGCTCCCCGGAAAGAAAGGGCGTTATTTTAATGGCTTCCCTTGCGGGCCTGTGGGGTACAAAGTTCCTGGCACCCTATGGTGCGACCAAGGCCTTTAACATCCTCCTTGCCGAGGCGCTTCACCACGAGCTGAAACCGCAAAATTTTGATGTAATGGCCTGTGTGGCGGGAGCCACATCCACCCCGGCATACCTGGGAACCAATCCCCGGTACGGCAGAATCCGCCCGTCGGTGATGTCTCCCCGGGAAGTGGCCGATGGAGCCATGGAGGCCCTGGGTAAAAAGGCATTGTATATCCCGGGGTTGAGCAACCGTCTGACCTGTTTCATGCTCACCAGGATCCTCTCCAGGAGGGCAGGTGCAGGATTGTTTAACCGGACCACGGGGAAAATGTACCCCGGTGTATAGAGATTGTTAGTAAGTTCTCGATTTTCACTTTTTCAATTCGAAATACCAATTTCTCCCTGACTTATCTTTGCTGTGGTTACCCGTTTAAACTGAAACTGAAGATATCGGACCGGTTTGAGTGCTTTATGGAAGAGCAAAGTCATGGAAATCAACCGGGCTGATAAATTCATTAAACTCTAAAATTAGTAATATGAAACAATTAGTAAATGCATTTCTGATTTCAGCCGTTATGTTGGCCTTCTCCCTTAGTGCAAGTGCCCAGGTTAGTGAAACAGCCACTGCCTCGGCAACCATTGTGACCCCCATTGCCATTTCCAATGCTACCGATATGGATTTTGGTAATGTGGCTGTCAGTGCTGTTGCGGGAACCGTAGTTCTTGACCCTGCCGGAGCACGTTCAGTAACAGGTGGCGTTACCCTTCCTGCAATCAATGGAACCGTTTCGGCTGCAACTTTTGATGTGAGCGGCCAGGCCAACTTCACCTATTCCATTACACTGCCATCCGCAGCTACCACGATTACCAGTGGAACAGACAACATGACTGTGGATAACTGGACCAGTTCCCCGACTCCCACCGGAACCCTTGACGGAACCGGTGCCCAGACCCTTGCTGTAGGTGCGACGCTTAACGTGGGAGCAGGACAGGCATCCGGTCTTTATGTATCCGGAACACCTTTTACCGTGACCGTCAACTATAACTAGGCTCCATTCGATTTTACGCCCGTTCATCGGGGAAAAATCTGAACAGCATGTTGCTGTTTTTGAAGCGATCAAAATGAAGAGGGTTCATGGTTTTATAATCTGCCTTGTATTTGTATTTTCTGGAGCGGGAGATGGCCTGTTTGGACAGGCCATAGCCCCTGCTTCTGCAACCGGAGATATATTCGCCGAGATCATCCCTGTATTTTCTGCAAGCGAGACTGCACAGATGAATTTCGGTAAATTCTCTCCAGGACCGCAGGGCGGGGAGATCATTCTCTCTCCTCAGAGTTATATTTCCGTTTTGGGAAGTGTCTATACGGGCTCCGGATTGCACAGTGCTGCCAGCTTCTACATTTCCGGAGACGAGGATGCTATTTACTCCATCTCCCTGCCCGGTGGTCCGGTACTTATCACAAATACCAGGAGCGCACAAACCATGAGGGTGGAAAATTGGCTTTCCATACCAGCACCGGGTATTGGAACCGGCCAATTGCAGAATGGATTCCAGGTAGTAAATGTGGGCGCCACTTTAAAAGTGGGGACACTTCAGGATAACCCGGTGGGTATTTATAAGGGTTCCTATACAGTTACCTTTGACTTTAATTAGAAGGGCTAAATTCAATAACAAGAACCATGTCAGAAAACAGAGAAGCAATTTTTAAAACTAACTCACGCAACCGGTTCAGGTTGATCTCCACCATGATGGTGTTGGGATTTTTAGCCCTTCAGTCAGGGGACCTTTTTGCACAGGGAAACCTCCTGATCACCCCCCGAAGGGTGGTTTTCGACGGATCCAGAAGATCGGTGGATTTGAACCTGGCAAACTCGGGGCAGGACAGTGCAACCTATGCCATTTCACTGGTGCAGATCAGGATGACCGAGACAGGCGGGTTTGAGACGATTACTGAGCCGGATCCGGGTCAACGGTTTGCGGATGGGTTTGTCAGGTTTTTCCCGCGCTCGGTTACCCTGGCACCCAATGAGGCCCAGGTGATAAAGATAGAGGTTACCAGGAGAAGCCAGCTGGAGGAGGGGGAATACCGGTCTCATCTCTATTTCAGGGCTGTGCCTAGAGCTAAACCCCTGGGGGAAGAGGATCCGGCGGTGGAGGAGGGTTCCATATCGGTAAAACTGACCCCTGTATTTGGGATAACCATTCCTGTCATCATTCAGATGGGAGAATCCACAACCGGGGTTACACTTTCAGATTTGAAGCTCAATAATCCCGGAGATAAGGATCCCAACCTGGAGATGACTTTCAACCGGTCGGGTAACATGTCCGTCTATGGAGATCTGACTGTGGATCATGTTTCACCCTCGGGCGAGATTACACGTGTCGGAATCGCTAATGGTGTTGCAGTTTATACCCCGAATACCATCAGAAAATTTAATCTGAACCTGGTCAGCGAAAAAAAGGTCGACTTCTCATCCGGTACACTAAAGGTCTATTTTTCTGCACCGTCGGACATAGAAAAGGCCCGGTATGCTGAGGCAGAGCTGAACCTAAGGTAATCATAGAGTGCCTCTTATCTGCTTGAAACCGTTATTGGAATGAATAGACAAAAGCAGAACACCAGAATTATATTTGTCATACTTGTTTCCCTGAGTTTAAGTTTTTCATTGATTGGAGCAGACCGGTATTCCCTCCGTTCAGGTAACTGGAATAATATCAATACCTGGTCTGCCACATCGGGAGGACCCAGAGCCAGTCCCCCCGTAGCAGGAGATGTCGTATACATCGAAAGCAACCATGCCATAGTTGTCCGCAATGCAGATGAAGCGTGTTCCAGTATTACCTTTACCGGGAATGGAGCAGCGCTTGAAATCAGGCCAAACAGAATACTTTCAGTTTCTGGATCCATCACACTAAGGAAGCAAAGTACATCAAACACCGGATGTACCATTAGCGGTGGAGGGAGCATGTACTGCCTGAGTATTGAAGTGGGATCCGCTGAGAACCCAGGCAGTGGTTTTCTTAGTAGTTATACCCATACGATGACCTCCACAATGGAGAATTGGATTGTGACAGGGGACCTTAACATCAATAGTTACTTTGCATTTATTAACTGGAGAAACGGGGTTTTCAATCTTGAAAGTGGCACCCTGACTGTTGGCGGACAAATCAGGGGGATTAATGGATTGGCTACTGCATGCACTTTTTCCATGGCGGCCGGAAGCGGGGATGGTGTCCTGGTTCTTCAAGGGGAAGATCCGATAAATCTGCTTACGGGCACCGATATTATAGACCTGAATGGTGCCGCTTCCACGGTGGACTATGCCAGGCCAGGGGCACAGACTGTTTTTGTGACCGGTTACCATAACATGACGCTTTCCGGTAGTGGTGCGAAAACCATTCCAGGCCCCGGTACTGCTACAGTCTACGGAACCATGTCCATGGAAGGGACAGCCACTTCTGGTGGCACGGCTCCGGCCTATGGAGCAGATGCCACGCTGCAATATATGGGAAGCGCGGCGCAAACTACAGGGATAGAATATCCTTCCATCTTCTCCGGGACAGGTGGAGTCATCATTAATAATTCCAATGGTGTAGCACTCAATGGCGACCGGTCCATTGATTACATGTTGACTTTCATAAGCGGTGTGATCAGCACCGGGGCCAATACCCTTACCCTTGTTTCGGGTGGGACAGTTTCAGGTGCAGGTGCTTCAGGTTATGTGCTTGGGAATTTTAAGAAAGGAATAGCTGCGGCTACCGGATCAAAAACCTTTGAAATAGGTGATGCCTCAGGGTATACTCCCGTTGTAATTAATTTTACAGGTACCACCAACGGGACCGGGAGTATCCTTGCATTTACAACCCCCGGTGACCATCCCCAGTTGGCTTCTTCAAACTTCAGTTCGACCTCTACCGTAAACCGGTACTGGACCCTGGCTAATAATGGTGTAACGGGTTTTTCTAGCTATGCAGCCACCTTTACCTTTCTTCCCGGCGATGCCGACCTGGGCACAAATCCAAATATTTTTGTGGTGGGCAATTATCATACTTCAGCATGGAACTATCCCAGCGTTGGCTTAAGAACCGCCACTTCCACACAGGCAACCGGCTTAAGTACCTTCGGAGATTTTCAGATTGGTCAGTATGGAGCGGCTTACAGAAGTGCAGCTTCCGGTAACTGGGAACAGGTGGCGACCTGGGAGAAATTTGTATCGGGATCCTGGGTTCCTTCCCCGGATATTCCCTCATCCGCGGGAGATGCCATTACCATTCTTAACTCACACACCGTTACGACAAGCACCACCTTTACGGTGGACGAATTCACCATTTCTGCGGGAGCAGCACTGGTACTCGGTGCAGATATGACACTTGCTGAGGGCCCCGGGACCGATTTCATGGTAAATGGCACCCTTGATTGTGGCGGAATTTTTACACTTTCCGGGTCAGGGTCATTCTTTCTCAATTACCCGGGTCATCTTATCCTGGGTTCTCCATCAGGGATTTCATCATCGGCGGCAAGTGGAAACATCCAGACCTCCTCCCGTCATTTCGATGTGGATGCAAGCTATACCTATAACGGATCCGAGGCACAGATTACGGGCGATGGACTGCCTGCCACTTTAAATAACCTCACCATTGATAATGCTTCCGGTGTTACCCTGACTGCCCCGGCCATCATTAACGGAAATCTTACCCTTACAATTGGTGCCCTGGCAACCGGAGCCGCAACACTTGGTTTTCAGAATTCGGATATACCCATTGTAAGAGCTGCAGGAACCATCTCAACCAATAGCTCCACGGATCTGTTTTTTGGTTCAGCAGGAAATACAGGGGGAGCGGCCTTTGTTATTCCCGACGGAACCTTTACAACTGCTCCGATTGTCAATAACCTGACCATCAATCGAATTAATATTCTGACACTAAACGATCAGATGCTTTCCATTGGCGGGATTCTGCTTTGTAATGGACCGCTCAATACTGCAGGGAATCTCACTCTTCTTTCGGATGCATCGGTAACAGCCCTCATAGACGGGGCCTCCACAGGATCGGTAACTGGAAATGTGAACATGCAGCGCTATCTGCCTGTCGGATTCGGATACAAATACCTTAGTTCACCCTTCCAGGGAGCCACAGTAAGTGAATTTGGCGATGATATGGACCTTACCTATTGGTTCCCGACCGTTTACAGGTATGACGAGAGCAGGACCAGCTCCGGTTGGGTGGCCTACAATGATCCTGCAGGGATACTGGAGCCCATGAACGGTTATTCGGTAAATTTCGGTTCGGGCAGCGCTCCCGTTACGGTGGATGTAAGCGGTGAAGTGAATAGCGGACCTCTTTCATTGACACTCAATAATAACAATCATACATATACCCAGGGGATGAACCTTCTCGGGAATCCCTATCCCTCTGCCATTGACTGGGATGCTGCTTCCGGTTGGACCAAAACCAATATTGACAACGCCATCTACTATTTTAATGCAAGTGCTGCGGATGAGTACAGTGGTACTTACAGCTCATATGTCAATGGAGTATCAAGTGACGGAGTGGCTTCAAATGTAATCCCTTCCATGCAGGGTTTTTTTATTCATGTTTCCGATGGCTCCTATCCTGTTACCGGAACCATTGCCTTGAATAACAGCGTGAGAATTACCGACCGGACACATTATTTTGCTAAATCCTCCTCTTCGATCGGGGAAAGGTCGGTGCCCCTGATCCGTGTGAGTGTGATGTTTACAGATGATTCTTTAAGCATAGATCCCTTTGTACTTTACATGGATGAGGAAGCCACATCCAAATTCGATCCGGACCTGGATGCACGGAAACTCCTGAACACCAATTTCTCGGTCCCCAATCTGTATGCACTTCTTCCTGGAGGCGAGAAGTTATCAATTGACGGGATTCCCATTGTACTTGAAGAACCTGTAATCATTCCACTGGGAGTAAAGACGAACCGCCAGGGACCTCTCTCTTTTGGAAGGGCTGAAATTGATCCCAGTTTCGCAGATTTTGAACTCTTCTTTTATGATGCCCGGACAAAAGTCAGACAGAGACTCTCTGATGACTTTGAATATGAAGTTCTCCTGGATGCAGGAGAATATCATGACCGGTTTTTTCTTGAACTGCAGGATTTAACAGCCGGTGTTGAGGAGGCGAAGGTACATGAAGCTGCCTTTACAGCTTTTGCATCCGAAGGTTATATTAAGGCAATAATACCTGGCTTCTCCGGAAGCAGGGGAGTTCTTTCCGTATACAGCATGGAAGGGCGCCTTGTATCCAGACAGGAAATCGAGTTCCCCGGAGAATACCTTCTTGAAGCGCCCGGTCAGCAGGGCATTTATATAGTCAACTTTATATCCGGGATAAAGGGAAGCTCTGTAAAATTATTCATCGGCAGCCAATGAGAAAATATACAGATAGGAAGAGCGCCTTTAAAATGGCATTTTGCATGGCAGTGGTGATCCTGGCTCTGTCATCGCCGGTGGAGGCGCAGGAGCCCCCTCCACGGCCACTGGTGGTTCATGTCACAGCCCAGATGCTTAGTTTTGGAGCCTTTGCCCATGGTGCAACAGGAGGAACTGTTTCCATCTCTTCGGGTGGGATTCGAACCTCCACAGGGGATGTCATATTGCTGAGCCTGTCTTATCCCTATTCAACAGCCCGTTATGAGGTGATTGCCAATCCGGGAACGATTATCTCCATTCTGAACGGACCGGATGTTACACTTCCGGGAAGTAATGGCGGATCTATTACACTGACCATCGGGGCATCCGATCCGGCTTCCCCGTTTGTGACAACAACTGCGCCACCTTTACCCAATTATCTTGATATAGGCGGAACCATTACCATTGGAAACACTGCTGCCAATCCCCCGGGAGATTACAGTGGTACATATGAAATTATTTTTGTGCAGCAATAATAACCCAGGACAAGAATATAATAGGCGGATGAAAGGAATGAAGGTTTGTAATAAAATGTGTCTCACAAACCTGCGGTCAGCCTTGATTTGTCGATTCGGGATATTATTTTTCCTTCTTTTTTTTTATCGCAACCCAGACTGAATGGCCAGTTTGATCCTGAGTACTATGAGATTTCTGTGAACCTGGAGATTCAGAGTGTAGGTGGGACAGAGGTCGATGCATTGATCAAAGGCAATGAGATCTACCTCTCGGTTACCCAGCTCTTCGATTTTCTGAAGATTAAGAATATTCCCTCTCCCGATATGGAGACCATCTCGGGATTCTTTATCCATCCGGATACTGAATACGAAATTGACAAAACGAATTTGCAGATCCGTTTTGGTGATGAGATATTCAAGCTGGAGAGTGGCGAGGTGATGGGAACTGAAACAAATCTCTACCTTAAATCACCCTATTTTTCTACTGTGTTTGGCCTGGAATGTATTTTTGATTTCAGGACCCTTTCCGTTCGGGTTGAAACCAGGCTCGAGTTGCCTCTTATTCGTGAAATGAGGCAGGCGGAGATGCGAAAGAATCTATCCATCATCAAAGGGGAGGTGGAAGCCGACACGGTTATCGGGAGAACATATCCCATGTTTAAGTTTGGCATGGCCGACTGGTCTGCCATTGCCACTGAAGAGATCAACGGGGAATCAGAGGTCCGGGCGAACCTTACCCTTGGTGCGATGATAGCCGGAGGTGAGGCGACAGCCTCCCTTAACTACGATAGCCGCATTCCCTTTGAGGAGAAGCAACAATACTACCTCTGGCGCTATGTAAATAACGATTTAAATTACCTGAGGCAGGTAAAGGCGGGGAAGATTCCCACCAACTCTGTCTCCACCATCTACAATCCGGTGGTAGGTATTCAGCTAACGAACACCCCAAGCTCCTTTCGCCGCTCTTACGGATCATATACCCTGAGCGATAAGACAGAACCCGGGTGGATTGTGGAGTTATACGTCAACAATGTACTGGTCGACTATGTTAAAGCAGATGCTTCGGGTTTTTTCACCTTTGAAGTCCCCATCGTGTATGGAAATACAATGGTGAAGCTTAAATTTTTCAGCCCGTGGGGTGAAGAACAAACCCGTGAGCAGAACATCAATATTCCTTTCAATTTTCTTCCCGTAAATACACTTGAATACAATATCAGCGCAGGTTTTGTGGAGGATTCGGAATTCAGTAAATTCACAAGGGTCAGTCTGGATTATGGCTTATCCAGGAGAATAACCATTGGAACGGGAATTGAATATCTTTCATCCCTTTCAACAAAACCGTTCATGCCCTTTTTCAACGGTTCCCTGAGAATCACCAATAACCTGCTCCTTACCGGAGATTATGTTTACGGTGTAAAATCCGGGGGGGCGCTTACCTACAGGCTGCTTTCCGGTCTTCAGTTTGACCTGAAATACACCTATTATGAAAAGGATCAGGAGGCCATCAATTTCAATTATCGTGAGGAGCGTAAAGCAACGGTCTCACTGCCCCTGAAGATTAAGAGTTTCAGTGCCTATAACCGTTTTTCCATAAGTCAGCTGGTGCTGCCCGCATCCACCTATACCACCGGAGAATGGCTTTTTTCCAGTTCTGTCCGGGGGGTAAGCACCAATCTGACAACCTATGCCATTTTTGCAGGTCAGACCGATCCTTATGTATACAGCAATCTGTCACTGGCTTTCAGGCTCCCCTGGCGCATTGTTCTGATGCCCCAGGCTCAATATGCCTATACCCGGAATATGTTCCTGACAGCCAAGGTGAAGCTTGAGAAACCCCTCTTCGACCGGGCCTTTCTGAATGTTTCCTATGAAAGGGATTTCAGGACCCGGATGCATTTGGCCGAGCTGGGGTTCAGGTATAATTTCACCTTCGCTCAGACAGGCCTTTCCGCCCGGTATTCAGACAGGGAGACCACCATGGTTCAGTATGCAAGGGGCAGCCTGATCACTGATGCTAAAAGCAGGTATTTCAAAGCCGAGAACAGGCCCAATGTGGGACGGGGCGGGGTGATCATCAAGCCATTTCTTGATCTTAATGCAAATGGGAAAAGAGATCCTGGTGAAAATGGTGCTCCGGGTTTGAACCTCCGTGCAAATGGTGGTCGTGTGGATAAATCAGAGAATGATACGGTTATAGCCATTCTTGGACTTGAGCCCTATACCACCTGTTTTATCGAGCTTGATCCCAATAGCTTCTACAGCATTGCATGGAGGCTTCCATTTAAAACACTGAGTGTGGAGGTTGATCCGAATATTATGAAATGTGTGGATATTCCTATTACAATTGCCGGGGAAGCCTCAGGTTTTGTTACAGTCGACCGTAGCGGAAAAGAGCAGGGACAGGGCCGGATCATCGTGAACTATTTAAATCACAGGTCTGAAATTGTTGCCAGTACACTGACAGAGGATGATGGCTACTACAGCTATTTTGGACTGGCCCCCGGAAAATATTTCACCAGGGTGGATACTGCACAGCTTTCCAGGCTTGGAATGATTTGCAATCCCGATTCGCTGGGATTCAGGATTGAGGCCATGCTTGATGGAGATATGGTGGACGGCCTGGACTTCATGCTATCCATGATAACTCCGGACACAGTTGTGGAGGATGTTGTAAAAACAAGAATGGATACCACCTATATTGTTGTACATGAGCTGGTTGAAGAACTGATGACCATCACGGAAGATAGCTGGGCCATCCAGTTGGGAGCTTTTAAAGTGAAGAATAACGCTACCCGGTTCCAGAAAAAACTGAGAGAAGAGCTTGGGAAAGATGTGGAAATTGTAATGGAAGATGGATTCTATAAGATACGGATACTTGAAATCAAAGACAGGGTAGAGGTTGATGCTATCATATCCGTGTTGCATGAAACAGGCCATAATGAGTTCTGGGTAATACACCTTAAAGCAATGCAGCAACTGGTGATACTTAAAGAGGTAACAGACACAGTAGAACAGGTTGTTGAGACTGTGGTTGAGGAAATGGAAGAAACCCGGCCTGAGGAAGCCGATATAAAAGATTCTATTCAAGAGGTGATTCCGGTGGTGGTGCCTGAAATGATAATGGAGGATACGGTACAGGCAGAGCCAGAAGTTGAAAAGCCCAAGATTTCACTGCAGGCTGGTGTCTTCCCGAAATTATCCCTGGCTATGAAGGCCAAAAAGAGAATAGAATCCAAACTGAACCTGACCGTCGAAATTGTCCAGGAATGGGATTACTACAGGGTTCTTGTCAGGGGATTCTATACGGTGCAGGAAACTTACAAGTTCTATCCCGAACTGGTGGGTCTTGGGTATGACAGGATAGTTCTGATCGACGAAAGGGACAAGTAAATTACTATCTAAAAATCGTCGTCGTAGTTTTCATTTTCCGACAGATATTCAACATCGGAATGTTCCTCTTCATACTTCTCCTTGATATCGTCCTTCAAAATACCATCATCATCGTAATCTGAATCATCCTCAATGATTTGAATGGCCCTTTTAAACGACATCCTGATCATATATATCTTTTCATCGGTTTCGAACGGTAATGCAAATACGGTTTCATTATCCTTATTTTTATATTCAACCAAATGTTGACTAAAACCATCGGGATAAACAAGTTTGATTTGCTCCTGAATTTCCTTGTTAACCTTCTCGAAATCCTGAATGACTCTTAATTTATTCTTTTTCATTATTTGGATAATGGACTCTCAATATAATAAATATACCCATTGCATCATAAAAGTGATTTGATGTTCTCACACCATTATGTTATCTGACACAATTTGCTAAACAGAGGACTACTTTACATAATCGGCATTCAACAGGAACTCCAGGCTTTTTTGTACACTGATCAGGGGAGTATAGCTGTAATCTTCCACCTCAACAATGATATGCTTCATGCCGGCCTTTTTCCTGGCTGCAAAGGTTGATTTAAAATCCATAACTCCGCTTGCGCCAACCTCCTTTTTATCTTTGATGTGCCACATCTCGAAGCGTCCGCGATATTTGTTGAAATAATCCAAAGCATCCTTGCCTCCTACCATAATCCAGTAAAGGTCCAGTTGAAACATCACTTTCTTGGGATCGGTATTTTGAAGCATATAGTCGTACCGGGTTATCCCGTCCACTTCGCCAAATTCCTTATCGTGGTTGTGGTATCCGAAGCGGATTCCCTCTGCGTTGCACTTCTCCCCAACCGCATTGAAATAATCACAGTATCGTTTCAGATCCTCAAGTGAACCATACCCTTTCTGATCCATGGATGGCTGCACAATATATTTTACACCAGCGGCTTTGTGGGCATCAATACACGCGTCCCACCATTTCATTGTTTCATCCAGGTTGTCTGCATCCGGAACAGGGTGGCCTGTATGAGAGGATAGAAAGACCAACCCGTTTTTGTCGACCAAAGCTTTGAATTCCGCAGGTTCCATTCCATAGAATTTTCCATCGTTATAACCGGCCGCCTCAACAAAGGTATATCCCATCTTGCCAATTTCGGCAATGGTTGTTGCCGCATCTTTACCCATGTCCTCTTTAACGGACCATAATTGCAGTCCGATCTCCTTTTTAGCAGGTTGTGCACTCAATGCTAAGGCCATGCAGGCACATACTGTGAGAAGGATGCTTCTCTTCGCTGATAAATTCATGAATTCTTATTTTAATATTTGACGGTTTAAAAATTTCTGAAACTTACACATATTTTTTTCCCGCAAGGTCATTTTCGTAATTTTTTTTTTGGATTATTTCACTTCGGGTGCAACATCTGATTACCTGCCTGCTTCATTATTCAAGAAGCTCATAATCATGCATCTCCTTCATGAATGCGACAAAATCGTCTTTTTTTTCTGAGGCCATCCACTTTAAAGCTGATCTTGGATGCTCATTGAGTGCACCCGTGATCAGGTAGGGAATATGGTAGCCCCATTGGATCTCTTTCTGCAGGGGCTGGATATGATTCTGGATTACATCAAACAGGGGAAGAAGCCTGTATTTGGGGTTCTTCAGGAATGCGATCAGGATTTCCATGGGACAGTTACCTGCACCCCTACCCATTCCAAGGAGGGTAGCGTCCAGCATGTTGCAGTTCTCTTCGATGGCAGTAATGGTATTAGACATGGCCAGTTGCATGTTGTTATGGGCATGAATACCAAGGATTTTATCAGGTAAAGCCTTACTGTACTTCTTAACCAGGTGCTCTATATCCTGATGGTACATACTGCCAAAACTATCCACGATATAGACCATCGGTACCCTGGATTTACCTATATCCTGAAGGGCCTCATCGAGCGCCATTTCATTCACTTTGGAAACGGCCATGAGGTTGATGCTTGCCTCATACCCCCTGTCCAGGCAAATCTCAGCCAGGGCGATGGCCTTATCGACCTGGTGAACATAACAGGCTACCCTGATCATGTCGATCACAGAATCCCTGGCCGGAGGGATGTCCTCCGGATTGATCCTGCCAATATCGGCCATGGCCGATAACTTCATGGGAGTTTTATTTTCCCCTACAACCCGGCGAAGATCCGGTTCATTGCAAAATTTCCAGGGTCCCACCACATCCCTTGAAAAGGCCGATTCACTGCTTTTATAGCCGATCTCCATATAGTCGATCCCTGCCGTTACACACGCCTGGTATACCGCACGCACAAATTCGTCACTGAACTGCCAGTTATTCATCAGGCCACCATCCCGCACGGTACAATCCATTACCTTTATCTCTTTCCGGTACATTTTTAAGCCTTTAATTAATCACTGATGCTTTTACAGAATGGCAACAGAATCATTGCAAGATATTATAAACTGAAGGAAATTGACACAGAGAAATCTATAATAATTAACTTTATCGGTGAGGAGATCATTCAAACCCCATGAAACATGCATCATTTTAAAGTTCACAGTCTAATCCTATTTTTGCTGATTCTGAATCTGCCCATGAGGGCTCAGGAGATCCCCTTGCCGGAACATCCCCGGCCCGATTTTCAGAGGGAGCTATGGAAAAACCTGAATGGTGAATGGTCCTTTGCCTTTGATCCGGCAGATATAGGTATTACTGAAGCCTGGTCAGAAGGAAACGATGACTTTGACAGGACCATCAATGTTCCATTTCCCTGGGGTTCCAAACTCTCGGGGATTGAAGATGAAGGTGATATCGGTTGGTACATGCGGGAGATTTCAGTCGATCCCCTCTGGCAGGGAAAGAGGGTCTTCCTGACGGTAGGTGCATCCGATTGGGAAACCACCATCTGGCTGGATGGCAGCCTGTTGGGTAAACACCAGGGGGGTTACGTGCCCTTTTCGTTTGAACTCACTGATTTTATTCGCTTTGGACAAAGCCAAAAGCTTGTAGTCAGGGTGGATGATGCACGCCGGGAGTTCACCCTTTATGGCAAACAGGGATATGGAAATGCCAGGGGTATCTGGCAAACCATCTACCTGGAAGCCAGGGGCATGGAATACCTGGAGGCCCTTCATTTTACGCCGGATATTGATAAGGAAAACGCTGGTGTGACAGTTTACCTGGCGGAAAAAAGTGACCGGGATTTATCGTTGAAAATGAAGATCAAAACTCCTGGAGAAGATCTCACTCAAACTGTGATGATCCCTGCCGGAAAAGAGAAGATTCGCTTTGATATCGCAGTACCGGAGCCCAGACTATGGAATCTGGAAGACCCTTACTTGTATGAGGTGGAAGCCACCCTTGAGGAGGATGTAGTGCAGACCTATTTTGGCATGCGGAAGATCTCGGTTATGGACATGCCGGGAAGCGACTACCCCTACATTGCGCTTAATAATGAGCCCATTTATGTTCAGCTTACGCTCGATCAGTCCTATCATCCCGATGGCTTCTATACCTTTCCCGATGACCAGTTTATAAAGGAGGAGATCCTGAGAAGCAAGTCCATTGGCCTGAATGGCATCCGGACCCATATTAAAGTGGAAGTGCCCCGTAAATTATACTGGGCTGATAAGCTGGGCCTGCTCGTGATGGAAGACCTGCCCAATAGCTGGGGGGAGCCTGATGAGAGGATGCAGGCCGAAGCAAATTACACACTCAGAAAGATGATCAGGCGGGATTATAACCATCCTTCCATTTTCTCCTGGGTGGTCTTTAACGAAACCTGGGGATTGGTAACGGTTACAGGTAAAGATGAAAACGGCAGGGATATCCGGGAATACCTGCCCGAAACGCAGGACTGGGTGGCCTCCATGTATTACCTGGCCAAGTCTCTGGACCAGACCCGCCTGGTGGAAGATAACTCCATCTGTTGCGGGCGTGGCCATACCGAAACCGATATCAATTCCTGGCACGCTTATCTTCCGGGCTGGGAATGGGTTGAGCATTTGAAGAATATTTCAGAACAGACCTATGAAGGCAGCAGCTTTGATTTTGAAGATGGATTTAAACAGGGCCGGCAACCCAATATCAACTCGGAATGCGGCAATGTATGGGGTTATGAAGGCAGCACGGGCGATGTGGATTGGAGCTGGGATTATCACCGCATGCTCAATACATTTCGGATGTACCCCAAGGTAGCTGGCTGGCTTTATACCGAGCACCACGATGTGATCAATGAATGGAATGGTTACTGGCGCTTCGACCGGACGGAAAAGGAAACCGGAATGGGGGAGATCATGGAGGGCATGAGCCTGAATGACCTGCACGCTGCAGTTTATCTCTCCACCGGCAACGAAATTTGCAGAACGGTGGCAGGTGGTGAGACCATCAAGGTTCCCCTCTATCTCTCATCCATGACCGGGAAAGATCTGGGTGAAAAACTAAATATAGCGTATGAATTATCAATGACAAATTCCGTCGGAGAGACACATAGCGGGTTCGGGGGAACCCTGTTGGTGGATTACACCCCATGGATGCAAAAAGAGATCCCGGCGCTTCCATTAGAGATTCCTGATATGGCCGGAGTGGCCACCCTGAAGCTAAGCGTGAGTGATCAGGCAGGAAAAATTCTGCACCGGAATTTCATGCACTTTGAAGTCCGGTCCGAAGAAAACCTTTCCGGTGTTGAAGTGCTCAGCATTCCTGCTTCAGCGTTTTCCGGGGCCCGGTGGAGCCAAAAGCAATGGAACGTCATGGATGGAAAAAAGGTAAATGGAGCAGGGAGAGGTTTTTTTCAGTATGATATTCCCATTCCTGCTGAGTTTAAGTCCAGAAGATTCAAGGAGGCCTATTTCCTGATCGAAGTTTCAGCAAAAGAATTATTGGTCAAGGACCAGGAGGATTATGACAGCAGCCAGGATTTTATGAGAGGCTCAAAAGTCTCCCCCAGCGCAAATCCGAATTCCTATCCCATGACCGACGAAACCCTTTTCCCTTCCGAAATCTCCTTTTTCATCGGTGATCAGGAAGTGTATTCCACTTTACTCCCTGATGATCCGGCCGACCATCGTGGCGTGCTTTCATGGCATCACCAGCTGAAGGACAAAAAGCTAAGGGAAGCCGGTTCCTATGGTTACCTGGTAAATGTGCCTGTCAAAAAATCACAACTAAAGTATGCCATTGCCGGGGGTGTGTTAAACGTGAAAATTCAGACAAAGGGTGAAGGAGGTATCGCTGTCTATGGTAAGGAATTTGGACGATATGCCCTGGATCCTTCCCTTGTTCTGAAATATTAATTTTACAACCACTTCTTTTTCCTGAAAAAAAACAGCAGGCCGGCGACTACAAACAGTACAACAATCCAGAATATTAAATAGCTGTATTTAAAACCCAGCTCCGGGAAATACTCGAAATTCATTCCATAGATTCCGGCCAGGAAGGTGAGCGGAATGAATATTGATGCAAAGATGGTCAGCACCTTCATGGCCTCGGTAGTCCGGTTGTTGATATTGGTGCTGTTTATATTGAGATGATCTGAGAGCATTCCATTGTACAATTCAATGGCTTCGGTAGCCTGGTTTAGCAGGTCATTCAGGTCCATCAGGAATTGCTTTTGTTTCTTTCGGAACAGGGCGTTTTCCGATTTCAGCAGATGACCCAACTCGTCCTTCAGCGGCCGAACCGATTTCCTTAGAAAGGAGAGTTCGGTTTTGAGTTTATAAATCTGTTCCACCAGGTTTTTATCGGGATGAATGAAAATTTTATCCTCAAGCGCTTCAATCTCCCGGCCAATGGATTCAGTAACCAATACATAATTGTCTACAACCGTATCCAAAAGGGAATAAGCCAGGTAATCGGCATCAAAAAGCCTTGAGGTTTTCTTTGCATGGCGGATCCGTTCCCTTATTGCATTGAAAATATCCCCGGGCTTTTCCTGAAGGGTCAGTACAAAATTCTCTCCTAGAATAAGTGTAAACTGCTCAGCAGAAATAAGTTTGATTTTATCATCGTATTCCAGGATTTTTAGAATGAAAGCATTATAGTGATCCCCGTCTACATATTTGGGTCTCTGGTCGGTATCCATCATGTCCTCGAGGAAAAGGGAATGCAGTTCGAACATCTCGCCAATTTGCCCCATCAGATTCTGATCATGGATTCCGAAAATATTGATCCATGTTACTGTCCCGGGATCCTTAAAATTGACAGCTTCCCCGATGGCCGATAACTCCTTTTCCACCAGATTCTCCTGATTGTATTCCATCAGACTGATCACCGGTTGGTCCATCTTCTGCTTGCCGATCAGGATCAGGGATCCTGGAATCTGACCATGCGAAGGAGTTCTGTCTTTTATAAATCGTGCCATGGGAATCTGTTTCTTTACTTAAAAGTATTAAAAAGAATAAGCAAGATCAACATAACGCACACTGTATTTGTAAAAGTTGCACTACTTTTGCAGACGGAAAAACAGATGGTTATGGAATTTACCTGGTTTGATTATGTTGTGCTCCCGATCCTTATTTTGATGGCACGGGTTGTGGATGTGTCGCTTGATACCATTCGGGTGATCATGGTAGCAAAGGGATACCGGAACATGGCACCCTTTGTGGGATTTTTCCAGTCGTTGATCTGGCTGATTACCATTACCAGGATTATGGCCAACCTCGACAACTGGTTTACCTATATCGGGTATGCAGGAGGATTTGGACTGGGTACCTACATCGGAATGATCATTGAAGGGAAGCTGGCCCTGGGATATGAACTGGTGAGGGTGATCACCAAAAAAGGAGCCGACGATCTCATCAATGGACTTCGGGAGAAGGGCTTTCCTGTAACCACAGTGGCAGGTATGGGAAGAGAGGGGGAGGTTGGAGTGCTTTATGTCATTATCAGACGGAAGGCTCTCCGGGATGTGATCGGACTCATCCAGCAGTTTAATCCCAACGCCTTCTATACCATCGAAGACATGCGCTTTGTAAGCAGTCATGCCCTGCTGACCCCCGCCAGGAAGGTGCCACGCATGCCCTATCGCCACCGTTGATTCCCTTTAAACAAATCCCGGTTCAAAACGTTTATGAATTAGCCTCAATCGATAAATCATATCCCATGTCCCATAGAAACCGGATCTTTAGTTTAATTCTGTTTGCAGCAGTTTTAGGTTTGCTTGAATCATGTTCCATCGTCCCCTTTACCGGGCGAAAACAGTTTGTGGCAATCCCTTCTTCCCAAATGCTTGCATTGAGCGCAGATAGCTATGCCAAGGTACTCAGTGAGAATAAGTTATCCCCTAACCGGAACTATGTAAGTTCTGTCAGAAGTGTGGGAGAAAAGCTCACCGCTGCTGTGGAGGCCTATATGAAACAGAATAACCTGGAGTCGGCCATAGAAGGGTATGACTGGCAATATAATGTGATCGTTTCACCCGAATTGAATGCCTGGTGTATGCCTGGTGGTCAGATCGCATTTTATGAGGGAATTATGCCGGTTTGTGAAGATGAGGCTGGGATTGCGGTGGTAATGGGCCATGAGATTGCTCATGCGGTAGCCCAGCACGGCAATGAGCGCATGTCGCAACAGCTGGCCCTTCAGATGGGAGGTATAGCCCTGTCCGAGGCGCTGAAGGAGCAGAAGGAGGAAACCATTGCCCTGGCAATGCTAGCCTTTGGCGTGGGTACCCAGGTGGGCATTCAGCTTCCATATTCCCGGACACACGAAAGCGAGGCTGATGAACTGGGACTCTACTTCATGGCCATGGCCGGATACAATCCCCAGGTTGCCCCGCAGTTCTGGGAGAGGATGAATGCAAATTCAACTTCCCGGCCACCCGAATTTCTCTCCACTCACCCCGATCCATCCAACCGTATAGCGCACCTGAAGGAGATTATGCCCAGGGCGATGGAGTATTACAATGCACGCTGACTGATCTGAAATATGAAGCATATTGTACTGTTAATTGCAGGCTGCCTGATCGCAGCTTCTCCCCTGTTTTCTCAGCCTGAAGTCTATCCCTGGGGCAACATCAGTGGCATCCGTTTGGATGGTGAATTGATGGAGCTGAACACTTCCCTTGGATTGGTTGGTCCAACTTGGTCGGAGGTCAGTCAGACAGCAAAGGAGAAGGCCCGTTATCACTTCCGAAGGGAGGGGAATACCCAGTTTACAAACATCTCTATGGATCATTTCTATTTTGACCAGTCGGTGGAGAATCTGGGCGGTGGTGATGCCAGTGTCAGGATCAATTTCAGGAACGAGGCGGATACGTTTGTCATCGGGGCATTTTTAATGATGGAATTGCCCCATGCCAAATATGGTGATGCCACAATCCAACTCATCGACCCTGTCCCCGAGCGCATTGAAGGAGGTCTCCCGGCTGCCGGAAACGAGATCTTGCGTGGTTCTGGAAAAGGATTGCGCATAAAAGGGCGATACAGGGATCTGAAGATTGAAATCAATGAAGGGACAAGCATCATTGTCCGAAAAGACCGCACTACTGAAAACAGCCCGGTTGAGCTCCTTTTTGCACTGATGACCGGTCCATTTGAAAAGGGCACTTCCGCATTTAAATCATTTGACATCAGTGCCGGCGGAGTGGCCGATGTTTCTCCGCTGGTGGTGACCCTCGACAGCAAGGTTGCGGGCAGGCCATTTAAAGGTTTTGGAGGGAACTTCCGGCTTCAATACCCCGATACGGACCCCGCAGTCATCGGATATTGTCTTGAAAACATGGAGGTAAGATGGGGACGCGTGGAGATGCCATGGAGTTTATGGCACCCAAATATGGACGAGGACCCCATTGAGAAGGCCAAAGGCGGGGAGCTGCATCCCCATGTAAAAGCTTCCATGGAGATGGGTGCCCGATTGAATGAACTGGGAATGCCCGTTATACTTTCAGACTGGTCGGCCCCCGATTGGGCCATTGTGGGAACAAGGAGCTGGCGTCCCCAGCCCGGAGGGTTGAGGGGAAATCCCCTGGACCAGAATAAAATGAAACTCATTTATAAATCCATCGGTGATTATATTCAATACGTAAAGGATCAGTACGGTTTTGAATTTGCCATGTTCTCATTCAATGAATCGGACCTGGGCATCAATGTGAGGCAATCGGCCGGGGAGCATGCTGCTTTTATTAAGGGATTGGGAGCCTACCTGGAGTCGAAGGGGATCAAAACCAAGCTGCTGCTCGGTGATACAGCCGATGCAGACGGATGGCCATTTGTCGAGTCGGCAATCAATGATCCATCCACCCACCCATACATAGGTGCTGTTTCATTTCACTCATGGAGGGGCTATTCCGATGAAAACCTTGAAAAATGGGCCAGTGCCGCCCAAAGGATGGAGCTGCCACTCCTTGTGGGTGAGGGGAGCATGGACGCCGGAGCCTGGAGGTATCCGGATATCTTCCTGGAATCCACCTATGCCATGGAGGAGATGAGACTCTACACAAGAATTCTGAAGATCTGTCAGCCTGAAGCTATCCTTCAATGGCAGCTGACCACCGACTACTCCCCGATGACAGGTGGCGGGGTTTATGGTAAATCGGACATCCCGCTCACCCCCACGCAACGGTTCTGGAATTTCAAGCAGATCGCAGATGTGCCTGAGAATCTTTATGCCATGCCGGTTGAGGCCGACAGGGAGAATATAATCTGTGCCGCCTTGGGCGATAACGACAGGAGTATTTATGCCATCCATATTGTAAACAGCGGAGCCACCCGCCAGGCTACTCTCAAAGGACTTCCCGGGGAAATCCGTCGTGTGAAGGTGTTTGTCACAAATGAAAACAACAATATGTCGCAACGGGCAATAACCTGGGTGCGAAACGGTGAGGCCAGGTTTCTGGCCGAGTCAAACAGTTTTATTACACTGATTGCGGACGATGAGGCTCCCCAATGGGGATTTTAGACTGTGACAGGGTGTTTTGAAACTCCTTCCCCAATCCGTACCTTTGTTCTGTCAATACCCGATCAGTGGAAGAGGGATTTATAAATATAAAGGAGGATTTGTTTCAGGATCTGATTAGAAACTCTGTTTTCTGGTCATATCAGGAGCCTGAACTCGAATCAGTTTCTGATGATATGTTGATTGAAAAGGTTTTGATCCATTCCGATTTGGATGCTATTTTTAAACTCTTTTCAATCTTTCCTGAAAGCCGGATTCGCAGGGTGTGGGACGAGCGAATTCTACCGGATATCCGCTTACGTCCGATGAACAAGTTGTTTGCCTACCTGCTTTTTGGTATTGATGACCCCGATGGTTACCTCGAATCGGGTATCAAGAGACATTACGATAATTTATCTGCCTGATGAAAGGTCTCAGTCCCCATACCATTCCGGTTTTTAATGCAATTCGTAATCTTGAAATATTAAAGGACTACTATTTGACAGGTGGAACGGCCCTGAGTCTGCAGATACAAAATCGACTGAGCGAGGACCTGGATTTTTGTAAATGGCAGGACGATCCGGCTATCTCAAACGCAGAGGTAGAGTGGCCTTCCATTGAATCTGAACTGAGGAAGCTTGGGATTGTTAAGACAGAAATACTTGATCTCAGGCAGGTTGACTTTTTGGTAAATGGAGTTAAAGTGTCTTTCTATTCCAATGGCATTGCGAATTCCAGAGGTATAGCCTCAGATCTGAACTTTGACAGAATACGACCTGTAAATTTGTTGTCTCTTGGTGCAATGAAGCTGGAGGTGATGTCGCGCAGATCTGCATTCAGAGATTATTATGATGTATATTCCCTTGTTCGGGCAGGTACGGATATAAAGGAGATGGTTCAGTTGTGTACCAACTACTCCAGACACAGAATGAGTACAAAAATGATTCTCTCCATCCTGTCAGACGGCGACAGGTTTAAATATGATGAACAATTTATTCTTCTTGAGCCTAAATATAATGTTCGTCCTGCTGATATAGAATCATACCTTTGTGGGGAGATTTTAAAGCAGTTTGGCAGGAGGGATTGAAAGTGCAGGAATGAACTATTTATCAGCAGAGAATTTATCCAAATCCTTTGGGGAACAGAAGTTATTTGAGGGTCTGACCTTTGGCCTGGCGCGTGGGGATAAGACCGCTTTTGTGGCCCGGAACGGAACCGGGAAAACAACTCTCCTGAGGATCCTCATGGGGAAGATGGATTCCGATACAGGCGAATTTACCTTCCGCAAGGGCATTAAAACAGCCTTCCTGGAGCAGTCGCCCGAACTGGATGATTCACTTACAATCGATCAGCTGATCCTTTCGGCCAACACGCCGGTGATTGACCTGATCCAACGATACAAAAAGGCACTTGACAAGCATTCCCTCCTTCATACCGAAGAGACAACCTCTGACCTGGAAGAGCTCACCAACGAAATGGACCATACCCATGCCTGGGATTACGAAAGGCGTCTGAAACAGCTGCTGGACCTGTTTCGGATTACCAATACATCCCAGATGGTATCCAGCCTGTCGGGTGGTGAGAAGAAAAGAGTGGCCCTGGCGCTGGTTTTGCTGGATGAACCCGAACTGCTCATTCTTGACGAACCCACCAACCACCTTGATATCGATATGATCGAATGGCTGGAGCGTTATCTTTCCACAACGAATCTCACCCTTTTGATGGTCACCCACGACCGCTACTTTCTGGACCGGGTATGCAACCGCATCATGGAACTGAGCCTGGGTCAGCTCTACCAGTACCAGGGTAATTATGAGCTCTTTCTCCAGAAGAGGGCCGAGCGGGAAGAGATCCGGAAGGTGGAATCGGAGAAGGCCACCCAGTTGATGAAAAAAGAGCTGGAGTGGCTCAGGCGGATGCCCAAGGCGAGGACCACCAAATCTAAATCACGCATCGATGCTTTTGACAGCATCCGGGAGAAGGCAAGGCTGGAGTCGGGCCCGGGAGATCTGCGGCTTCAGGTGAAGTCCCCGCGACTTGGAGGGAAGATCATGGAGCTGGAAGGAATCCGGAAAACATATGATTCGGTCAGAATCATTGATGCTTTCTCTTATAAATTTTTAAAAGGCGACCGGGTGGGGGTGATTGGCCGGAATGGAACCGGGAAAACCACCTTTCTGAATGTGATTTCTCAGTTTGAAAAGCAGGATGCCGGTACCATCGACCTTGGAGAGACTGTGGTGTTGGGATACTACCGCCAGATGGGGCAGGAGTGGGATCCCGGGATGCGGGTTATCGATGCAGTGAAGGAGATCGCCGAGGTGGTGCAGATGGAAGATGGAAGAACCATCTCGGCATCCCAGTTTCTGGAGCATTTCTTATTTACTCCCGAATCACAGTATAAAAGGATTGCCAAACTAAGTGGTGGAGAGATACGCAGGCTGCATCTGCTGACGGTACTGATCAAAAATCCCAATTTTCTGATCCTGGATGAGCCCACCAACGACCTCGACCTATTTGCCCTGAATAAGCTGGAAGAGTTCCTCTTTAACTTCAAAGGAGTCCTTGTGATTGTATCCCACGACCGTTATTTCCTGGACAAGCTCACCGATCATCTTTTCATTTTTGAAGGTGAGGGCAGGATAAAGGACCATTACGGGAGCTACCAGACCTATCGGCAGCTTTATGAAGATGCCGGATCTGTAAAGTCAAAAAACTTCAAAAACGAAAGCAAAAAGTCGGACGGGTCTGTAAAGTCCATAAAGTCGAAAGCCGGGAGTCAGAAGACCAGGCTTACCTTCATGGAACAGCAGGAGTATAACAGGCTCGAACCGGAGATTGAGGCGCTGGAGCAGGAGAGGTCTGCCCTGGAGGCAGAGTTAAGTACCGGTAGACTTGACTATGCGTTGCTCGATTTGAAATCGAAGAGGGTGGCCGAGATTATTGAAGAGCTGGATACCAGGCTGGAGCGATGGATGGAGCTGGGACAGTATCTGTAGAAAAGCCCCCTGTCAGCCGACAGGGGGGCCGGGTAACAAAACCTTTCCAGAGTTACTTCTCTTTCTTATCCTCTTTCTCCTCTTTACGCTCCTTCTTGTTTTTCATCTCTGCAACCTTTTCCACCAGGTCTGGGACTTTCTCCAAAAGGCTGGAGAGACCGGCTTTCCGGTCCGAAGGAACAAAGGAGATCTCGGCTCCCCTTGTCACCAGGAAACCTACCGGTGTAATTCCGATGCCTGCTGCGGCTCCTCCGCCAGTGCCGCTGCCTTTGCCTTTTAGGTCTTCACCTGTTCCGGTACCGCTACCGAAACCAGTACCTACCTTAATTACGGGCCTGCACGTGTATTCACCCATTGTAAACTCATCTCCCAGGATGGTATTGGTATTGGCTATGCTTTTCACATGTTCTGATACCCTGTCTAATAATTCATCTACTTTAATGTCCATTTTGTTTTTGTTTTATTGGTTAAACATTGACTTATATTTGGTTTTTATGATGGCCCATAACAAAGCTCCCATCCGGGTGCGAAGATCGAGCAGCATGGAAGTTTCTCCCTCGAAATTGGCCTGCAACCTGATGTGATCAGAATTTACCGTCGAAAAAACCGGGATCAACCAGGCGTTCAGTGTAAAATCATCTGTATCGATATTCAAATGCAGCTTCCTGATCCGGAAGGCCTGCAGCATATTTCTTCCCAAATTCAGTCCACCCGGGGACATTAAAGAGCGCTTTTTTCGAGGAGACTTTTCTAATTGATTTTTTTGTTTTTTTCTTTTTCTGTCAAAGGGATTGAACCGGTAGGGGATGAAGAAAACCGAGCCCCTGATCATGAACAGTTCTTCTGCCGGGATTACTGAGGCTCTGAATATTCCGGGCAGAGCTACCGAGTATCTGCCTTTGCCGGTATTTATAAAAATAGTGACCGGACCCAGCATGATCCAGAGCAGGGTGAAGAGGATTATGGATATAAGGAAATACCAAAACATGGGGTAAAACTACGACGGCATATATTGCACATCCATTAGAATTCGATGTAAGTCCGGAAAATATCGGTAAGCTGTAATTTCGGCCAGATAAGCTGCAAAGTTGAAAGCCACTGGTTATTCATTGGCAGTTTGAATAATATATCCGATCTTTATCTGTATCATTTACAATTTGCCGTTATGAACCAGGAAATGACTCTCCACAGAAAAACCACCTACTGGTGGATGCCGCTTATATTTGGTATAATATTCATAGCCGCGGGTGTCTGGATATTGGCGGCTCCAACCGAGAGCTTTGAGAAAATCACCAGGTTTATAGGCGTGATCATCCTGGTAAGCGGAACCAGCGGACTATTTCTTAACGTTATTAACCGGCGGACCATCCCCGGGTGGGGATACCAGTTAGCAGGCGGGCTTATCGATATGGCCATAGGGCTGATCCTCATTTTAAATCCTGCAGTACTATTGAAAATCATTACTATATTTGTGGCTATATGGTTGATTATAAGTAGTTTCACGGTTATCAGGCGAGCCATTGAATTCAGGGAGGGTGATCGGGAAATATGGAAGTGGGAGTTAATCCTGGGCCTTTTCCTGTTCGTGCTGGCCATCCTGCTTCTTTGGCACCCCATGATCCTGGGCTTAACCATTGCCATCTGGACCGCCGCCGCCTTTATTGTCCTGGGTATATTCAGGATATCACTTACAATAAGGTTAAAAAGACTGAATACCAAAGCCAGGCAGGGAACCCTTTGACGGGTGATACCGTATATATGAAGCACCTCTTCCCAATCTTTTTTATGCTCCTTTTACTGGGAATCCTGGCAGGAGCCAATATCTATCTTTCAAGACGTTTTGCCTGGTACTTTCATGCCATTCAGATCTGGCCTCTCCACGTTGGTTTTGCCTTCATTACCCTGTTCATGATCATTGGTATTGTGGCCTTTACCAATGCCTCCGGGATTGCGGGTCACCTGGTGTACATCGCGGGGGCCACACTAACGGGTCTGATGCTTTACCTGCTGCTCTCGGTGCTGCTGGCCGATGTGGTTCGGATGGGGGTTAAGCTGCAACCCCGGACATATGGATTTACAGTGCTTTTTATGACAGTATTGATTTCAGCTTATGGCATTCTCAATGCATTTAATGTTCGCATCAGAGAGATCGAAGTGGAGATTCCGCGACTGAAACAGGAAGTAAGGGCCATGCACCTGACCGACATCCACCTGGGTCATTTCAGAGGACCCCGGTTTTTGCAAAAACTGGTGGATATATCCAACGAACAACAGGTGGATATGGTGCTGATCACCGGAGATCTCTTCGACGGGAGGATCAGGTTTTGCGATGAATGTCTCGATCCTCTGAAAAAATTGGATGCCCCGGCCTATTTTGTGGAAGGGAACCATGACCGCTACAGCGGAGTTGAACGGGTCAAGAGCGGTTTAAGGAAGGTGGGTGTAACGGTGCTTTCCAACGAAATCGTCACCCGGGGTGAGCTTCAGATCATCGGCCTGAACCATATGCCGGCCACCATTCAGTCAATCCTGCCGGGTATTCCGACCGATCCTGAAAAACCCCTCATATTGCTGCATCATAGTCCCCATGGAATTGAGTATGCAAACCAGAAGGGGGTCGATCTTTACCTCTCTGGTCACACGCATGCCGGACAATTGTTCCCTGTAAATTATATCGGGGAGCTGATCTATCAATACAACAAAGGGATGCACGATTATCATGGAACAAAAATATATGTAGGGGAAGGAGCGGGAACATTCGGGCCCCCCATGCGTTTAGGTACTCACAGTACCGTTACGATTATCACATTGAGTCCGGGAAAATAGGAATGGCAGATTACATGAAAGGTAAAAGAAGAAGCGGATTCACTTTTCTTTGCATGCTCCTGGTGAATGCATCCATCGTTGCCCAGACGGCAGATTGGAAGAGCGAAACCACGAAGGATGGAAAGGTTACCGTCTCCTACATTTTCTCAGAAAGTGTGGATAAGGCTGGTAAAAAGTACAATGTGCTGGAGTTTGTGGCTGTGACTACCGCCCCTGTTGGTCTGGAGAGTTGCAGGAAGGTACTGATGGATGATTCGAAGCACAAGGCGTTCATGGAGGGTACCGAGAATACAAGGCGAATCAAGGATCTGCCCGGGGGTGAATGGGTAACCTACTATTTTTTAAACAGCCGTTGGCCCATGCCGGATTCCGATGTGATTACAAGGTATAAGATGGAAGAGGATACAGCTCAGAAGTGTTTCATCCTTACAGGAACCCCCGCACCCGATATGTATCCCAGGCAGGATGTGGCCAGAATGGAGCACAACCATACCAAATACACCTTTACCGATCTGGGAAACGGTTCGGTGAAAATGGTAATGTATTCTAAAAGTATCCCCCTGGTCTCAGTACCGAAATGGTTAATTGCCACATGGATTCCCGATGGTCCGGCCGATATGCTTAACGGGATCGCCAGGCTGGCAAAGACTGAAAATTAGTACTTCTTCCTGGTTCCCTTGTTTTTGCCGTGGTAGCTGTTACCGCTTTTGCTTCTTCCACCGTAGTTTTTTACGCTGTGACTGCCTGCGCCGGCCTGGTCCTGGGAAACCGTTACATTGAAAGTATTCCCTTCATAGGTTCCCTGCCTGAGCTTCGGGAGGACTTTGCCGGCTACCGTTTCATCCACCTCGAAGTATGAAAAGCGCGAGTGTAATTCGATCCGGCCGATCTGGTTGCTTTCTATTCCTGTTTCGGAACAGATCAATCTCACCAGGGCGCCCTTATTCATGTTCTGGTTTTCGCCCAGGTCGAGTGTATATCGTCTCTTGGGACCACTGATGTTCCTGTTGAAGGTACCCTCCTCTTTGCCGGTGTCTTTGGTGCGGCCTCCCTTCTCCTGGCTGGCATTCAGGTCACCTGCACCCTTGTAATACTCCAGGTGCGTATTCAGTTCGGTGGATATGAATTTCAAAATGATCTCTTCGGTGGGGAGATCTTTGAGCTTGTCATAAAAGACGGGCCAGTAACGGTCGATGGCCTCATCGTCGATGGGTGTTTTCACCACCCGGTCCATCAGCGCGTACATCTGCTTCTCGCATATATCCTCTGCTTCCGGGATTCTCCTGTATTCAACGGTGGTATTGATCAGTTTTTCCGTCTGGCGGATCCTGTTTATTTCACGGGTGTTGATCAGGATGAGCGATTTACCACCTTTGCCTGCCCTTGCGGTCCGGCCGCTTCGGTGTGTATAGTTTTCAATATCATCGGGGAGATTGTAATGGATCACATGGCTGATGTCATGTACGTCCAGGCCACGGGCCGCTACATCTGTGGCCACAAGGACCCTGACAGTCCTTTCCCTGAATTTCTTCATGGCCGAGTCACGCTGTGCCTGTGAAAGATCACCATGCAGTGCCACCACATTATATCCCTCTTTCTCCAGTTTGTCGGCGATGAGACCCGTCTCACGCCGGGTCCTGCAGAAGATGAGACCGAAGATATCGGGATAGTAGTCCAGGATCCGTTTCAGTGCGAAGTAACGGTCCTTCTCCTTCATCATATAGTAACGGTGATCGATATTGGCTGCCACGCTGTTCTGTTTGCCCACAACGACCTCCATCGGATTAACCATGTAGTTGTTTGCAATGCGTTTCACGGCATTTGGCATGGTGGCTGAGAAGAGCCAAACCCTTTTCATGGCTGGGGTTTGTTCCAGTATACTGTCGATATCCTCCTTGAATCCCATGTTCAGCATCTCGTCGGCCTCATCGAGAATGACCCATCGCACAGTCTGGAGTTTTATGGCCTTGCGGTTAATAAGGTCCAGGAGCCGGCCGGGTGTGGCAACCACGATCTGGGCACCTCTCTGGATAAGGCGGATCTGGTCAGATATGCTGGCCCCGCCATATACAGGAACGATATTGGGCTTGGCCTGGTAATAGGCAAAAGAGATCAGGTCCTTGGTAATCTGCATGCATAGTTCCCGGGTGGGGCAGATCACCAGTCCCTGTGTATCTTTCGACTCGAAGTTGACGTGTTGAATAAGCGGCAGTCCAAACGCTGCGGTTTTTCCTGTACCAGTCTGGGCCAGTCCCACGAAATCACGTTCTCCGCCAGAAAGAACCGGGATCGCCTTTTCCTGAATCTCTGAAGGGGTTACGAACCCCAATTTGGTGACTGCTTTCAGTATCTTTTCAGGCAATCCTAACTCCTTAAATTCCATATCTTTATATTAGGCCGCAAAGGTACTACAATAAAAGCACAAAAAAAAGGAGGGTGACCAAAGGGGCCACCCTCGATTTCTCTTAGGGATGCTTATTCAGAAAATCTGCAACAACTAATTGTCAAATTCCCCGATAACCGGGATGCTCTCCAGGATGCTCAGGCGAATGCCACTCAGGAAATAGTTTTCCAGGTGATAGAATTGTGCTGCGGCTTTTGAGCCCGATGTCTTCTTGATTTTTTTGTAATAGGTCACAATAAGTTTATCAGTTGCACCTGCCAGCTTCATCATTTCAGCCATGGTCACGTCGGTCTGCTCATCGGTCATGCCATCATATTCCTTTGCATATTTTTCCAGCAGGGCTATCCGCTCTTTCCCCAGGCTCTTTCTTTCAGTTTCATAGAGATCGTAGTTGGCCCAGAATGCATCTTTTGCTGCTCCATCCAGGTTAATGAACGATGCGACCATTGCTTTTTTATCACTTCCGAAAATGGACTGAAAAAAATCAATTTCTTCGGCGTTTGACTGGGCTTTGACCAGGGGTGCCACCATCAGCATTGCAATAACAATTAAAAATAGTTTTTTCATGATTGGTTTATGAGTATAAAATTATAACTGACTATTTGAACAATACACGGTGGGTTTTGGTTCAAAAAAAAGATGCTTGCGGGGAATATTTTTATTTGAATCCCAACAGCTCAATTTTGAAAATCAGAACCGAATTTGGGGGGATAGGTCCCGTGCCCTGGCTGCCATATCCCAGTTCTGAGGGTATATAGAGCATGTAGGTGGAACCCACCGGCATCAATTGAACCCCTTCGGTCCAACCCGGGATTACCCTGTTCAGCGGAAAAGAGATGGATTCGCCGCGCTCATAGCTGCTGTCAAATATGGTTCCGTCGATCAGGGAGCCTTCGTAGTGGACCTCAACCTCCGAGGTATCGGCCGGCATGGGTCCTGTTCCCTTTACAACGATTTCATACTGAAGTCCCGATGCCGTGGTAAAAACACCTTCACGTTCTCCATTTTCTTCCAGGAATTTTAACCCCTCCTGTTGTTTCAGGCTGGCTTCTGCGTCGGCTTTCTCCTGTTCCCTTTGCTGAAGGGTCATCTGTAACTGTCTGAAAACGGTCTCAGTGACCTGCTGACTATAACCGGTGGTCCCTTTCATAGCTCCTGCCAGTCCTGCGATAATCAGCTCGGGATCGGTCTGGAACGGGAGGGATTGAAAATCGTAACCCAGGGTGAGCCCCAGGAAATAGCTGACTGAATCAAGTTCATTGTTCAGTATGGGATCCTTTCCGATGGTATCATTTTGTGCAGCCAGGGCAACAGAGGCCAGGAGCAACAGGATTGTCAATGCTTTTTTCATATTTAATCTTTAAAGAGAGGACGAAAGTAACCAAAGATGTGGTCAGTACAAAAAATCAGGCAGGTATTTCGATAATAAAGTGTACGCCATCCTCCCTGTTCTCTGCCCGGATGGTGCCATTGTGTTCCCGGATCAGCGTATAACTGATCGAAAGGCCCAGTCCTGTTCCCTCTCCGGGTGCCTTTGTTGTAAAAAAGGGATCAAAAATTTGCCGAAGGTGCTCCTCCGGGATAAGCGGACCGTTATTGGTTATATCCATAACCACATGTGACCCCTCCTTTCCGGTGGTGATGGTGATCAGCCGGTCTCCCTCCTTATTCAGTTTGGTGGCAAATATGGCATTGTCGATGAGGTTCAGGATTACCTGGTGTATCTTATCCTGGAAAACGGGGACCCCTTCAGTGAGGTTATATACTTTACGAACCTCTATATGACCGGTCATTTTGGATTGGAGGAAGAGAAGGGTGTTGTCGATAATATCGTGCAGGTCCGAGAGATTCTTTTTGGATAAGCCCCTGTGAGAGAAGGTCATCAGGGCCTTCACAATCTCAGTGGCCCTGTCAAGTCCGTCAAACGCCAGCTTTGTGGCCTTTTTACGCCTGGTCAGCTTTTCGTCATCCGACATCCCGCTCCCCATTTTGTCGGTTTCTGCAATGATGCCCAGCCCGCCTGAAATGAAATTCAGCGGATTATTGATTTCGTGGGCAACACCGGCAGTCAGGGTTCCCAGTGAAGCCATTTTTTCAGACTGGACCAGGTGTTGCTGTGTAGCCTTCAGCTCCTCAATCACACTCTCCAGTTCACTGTTCTTATCCTGCAGATCCAGAGACTGCGTGCGGATTTTTGCATTTGCCCTTTCAAGTTCATCCTTCTGCTCCTCCAGGAGTACATTTCTCTCCCTGGTCTTTACAGCCGATCGGACCAAAAGAAACACGATGGTCAGCAGCATGATAAATCCGGTGATTGATCCGTAGTTGATGATTTTCCGCTGCCTGATCTTCAGGTCCTTGAACCGGTTGTCCAGGGTAAGCCTCTCAATCTCAATCTCCTTGGCTTTAAGGTCGTAAAAGATCTCCCGGTTGGCCATTTTCTCCTTAAATGCTGCATTGTTCAGGCTGTCATTCAGGCTGGTGAACCTGATATAGTTGAACAGGGCTGATTGGTAATTGCCTTCAATGGAGTCGATGCGATAGAGGTTGTGATAATACTCCCGTGTTTCTGTCAGCCGCGTATAACTGTCCAGTGCAATCCGGGATTTTTCTGCATATCGCCTGGCCCATTTCAGGTCACCCTTGAGGATATGGGCCAGGGTGATGGAGTTGTACAGGTTGCCCAGATGCTTGGAGCTGTATTCCTCTACGTTATAGTTGTTCTCCAGGTCATGAAAAATTCCCAGGGCATCGTCCACGCGGCCCGAGTAGAGGTTGATATCACCCATATTGTAATAGGTCAGGATCACCTGGTCGCGGCTGCCGATCCGCCTGGCAAGTTCGTTTGCCTGTCTGAAGAGGATCAGCGCCGAATCCATCTGACCCGTGTTTCCATAAACCGCCCCCTTAGCATTGATTCCACTGATGATCAGGATGGTATCGTTAAGAGCAACCCCAATTGCCGAGGCCCTTGTGTAGTACTTCAGGGCTGCATCGAACCGGTTCAGGTACCAGAACGCATTGCCGATCAGCATCAGGGCCCGGGCCTGTTGTTCCGGCATTCCCAGTTGTTCAAATACATCCAAAGCCTCCATGAGGTAGTCGATGGACTCCTCTTTTACCCCGAGATAGTCATAGAACAATCCAATGGAAAGCTTTGATTCGGCAACAAGGCGGGTTGCTCCAAGCTGTTCGGCCTGGCGAAGGGCTTCCCTGGAAAGTTCAAGCGCCCCTTCAATATCTTCGTTGGCGATCTCACCCGCAATCCTGAGCCTGAGCTCAACCTGCTGCAGGCTCACCTGGCTGGTGTCCAAAAGCGCCAGGAGCGAATCGGCAGTTCCGGTCCCCTTCAGGGAAGCAGTAAATATTCCCAGGATCAGGATGATGCAGATGTATTTGGAAGTCATCTTTTAGAGGACGTAATTTCAAGATTAAAATTGCGCAAAAAGCGCAGAATAAAAAAGGAATGGCCTTTAAAATATAGAATCAATATATATTATCAGTCATTTAGTTGAAATTGTAAGCGAATGTTATCTTTAGCCTTCAATTTTTAATTTAACATTGATCATTACCATGCAGGAGATTAAATTTTACAGCAGACCGGGTGTCCCCGTAGAACTTCACAAAGTGAGGATTGTTCAGAAACTTCATTTGAAACCCATCGTCGAACGCCTGAAGGCGATCAGGGAGGGTGGATTCAACACTTTCCTGTTGAATACAAAGGATATATTTCTGGATATGCTCACTGATAGCGGCACCAATGCCATGAGCGACAACCAGGTCGCTTCGATGTTGCAAGCCGATGATGCCTACTCCGGCTCGCAGAGTTTTTACAGGATGGAAGAAGCATTACGTGAAGTTTTTGGAAAACACTATGTGCTGCCGGTTCACCAGGGACGGGCTGCTGAAAATATAATTTCAAAGGTATTTGTCAATGAGGGTGATGTGATCCCGATGAACTATCACTTTACCACCACCAAGGCCCACATGGAGATCAACGGGGGTAAGATCCTGGAAATTTATACGGATGAGGCCCTGATCATCAAAAGTACCAATCCTTTTAAGGGAAACATGGACCTCGTTAAGCTGGAGGAGGTCATTGCCAGGTATGGTGTTGAACATGTTCCCTTTATCAGGATGGAGGCTTCTACCAACCTGATTGGCGGACAACCCTTCTCCATGGAGAACCTGAAAGGTGTGAAGGCCATTGCCGACAAGCATGGAGTAATGATCGTACTGGATGCCAGTCTGATTGGAGAGAACGCCTATTTTATTAAGAAGAGGGAAGCGGCCTACAAGGATGTCTCCATCAAGGATATCCTGAATGAGATGTGTGCAATGTCGGATATTGTTTACTTCTCCAGCCGTAAAGTGAGTTCCACCCGGGGTGGTGGGATTGTCACTGACAACAAAGAGCTGATGTTGAAAATGAGGGATTTGATTCCTCTTTTTGAAGGATTTATGACTTATGGGGGAATGTCGGTCCGCGAGATCGAAGCCATGGCCGTAGGTCTGAGGGAAACCCTTGACGAAACGGTGATCAGTCAGTCACCTGGATTTATTGAATATGCGGTAAACGAGCTTGATGGCATGGGAATTCCAGTGGTAATGCCAGCTGGTGCACTGGGATGTCACATTGATGCCTTACAGTTCCTGCCTCACGTTCCGCAGCTTGAATATCCAGCCGGAGCATTGGCAGCTGCACTCTTTATTGTCTCGGGTTGCAGAGGTATGGAGCGTGGTACCATCTCGATGGACAGGGATGCCGATGGAAATGATGTTGCCGCCGATATGGAACTGCTCAGATTGGCCTTTCCAAGAAGGGTGTTTACCCTATCACAGACACAATTCCTGCTCGACAGGTTGAAGTGGCTGCACGAAAACCGGGCACTGATCGGCGGACTCAGATTTGTTGAAGAGCCTGCAGTTTTGCGTTTCTTTATGGGTCGCCTTGAAGCAGTATCTGACTGGCCTGATAAGCTGGTTGCCAAATTCAGGGAAGATTTCGGAGACAGTCTCTAAATCATTCGACCGGCCTTAGTTGTATACTCCTCATGGTCAGGATCAATTGACCTGAGGAGATCAAAGGATCCGGCCCACAATTTTTCTCCTTCCCGGACCTCATAAACTTTGGGGTCCATTTTTTTTGGATTAAACATATGCAGGTATTCATTGGTTTTACCCTCGTAATCGGGTGAGACAGCCATGTAAACAACAGGCAAAGCTGCTTTGGCGGGTGACTTAAATACGATCCGGAAAATGCCCTTCAGGGTCATTCGAAGAAGCCAGGGCGCCTCCTTTACAATATTTGAGGCCACAGGCCCGGGGCATATCACATTGATGCTGAGTTTAGTGGATTCCCTGTTTATCCTTCTTGAAAGCTCAGTAGCGTAAGTATTCAACACCAGCTTGAAGTAGCTGTAATTGGAAATTCCCTTTGAAACCCCGTATTTAAAGTATGTTCCAAATTCTTTGTAATCAATGTGGGTTGCACCCTGGTGTGAATCACTGGAGATAAAGATCATTTTTGAAAGGGGAGACTGCTCTTTCAGTTCAACAATACCTTTGCTCAGCAGGAGCTGGGTGAGGATGACATTGGAAAGATAATTCACAAGGAACATTTCATCCTGGCCGGAGGCTGTTTGCCGTGATCCCGGCAAAGCAGTGGCAGCATTAAATATGCAGATATCAATCTGAATCTTCTCCCCGGCAAGGCTCTGAACAAACTGGTGGATGGTTTCAATTTTACTAAGATCGAGGTAGCGTATTTCCACCTTCTGAGAACCCGAGAGTTCCTTCACCTGGTTGCCGGCTTCGGGGATCCTGCTTCTTCCGGCCATTATCACCCTGGCTCCCCGTTTTGCAAATTCAACGGCAAGGCCGAAGCCCAGTCCGGAATTAGCCCCGGTAATCAGAACGGTCTTATCATCTGCCCGGTCCTTCTCTGTAAACCTTGAGGCCAGCTGCTGTTTTGCAAAAAAATCCTTAACCCCTGCCAGTGAAGCTACAACGGGATTTGTAAATCGACCTTCAGCCATTTTTAGTATGATTTCATGATTTGTTTTTCGAGTTTCTCAGACAGCTCCCATATGCGGCTTCCATTCAGTGGATCTGTCGCTTTGCTGTCCATCTCCTTTTTTTGCATCAGGAACAGATAGGTGCCGCTTGTGCCTTCGAGTTCTTTTGAAGCAGCAAGATAAATGACCGGACTGCAAGCCTTTTTTGGTGAGCGAAAGAATATCCCGAAAACCAGTTTAAGCAGGGGCTGAAACAGTTTTGGCGCCTCCCGTGCAATGTTCGAATTTACCGGACCGGGACAAAGCGCAAACACAGAAGCCTTTACTTTTCCATCCGGGTTTATCCGGCGGGATAATTCATTGGCCATGGTCAGGAGCAGCAATTTGTAATAGCCGTACATGGCAACGGATTGTTTAATCCCATAGGATCTGAATCTGCCAAATTGCTCCCATTCATATGCTGATGGATTTCTGTGACTTTCAGAAGCCACAAAGATGATCCTTGGTAAATCAGGACCGGCATGATTTAGAATATCGCCATTCAAAAGGCGTTTGGCCAGTAAGAACTTGGCATAGTAATTAACTACAAACATTTCATCAAGGCCCTCTTTTACGGCCCTGCTGTTTTTTGCCACCATGGCTGCATTGCACATGAGGATATCGATTGGACCAAAATTCTGACTGACCTCTTGTGTGAACCCTTCCAGCGATTCAAGGTCGGAAAGGTCCATCCTGATCATCTCTACCTTGGGCGATCCGCTTCTTCTTTTCACCTCCTCCCCCTTATGGGGGATGCCGCTTCTGACGGCCATGATCACTTCCGCTCCCCGTTTGGCCATCTCCACGGCAGTTGCAAATCCCAGGCCCGAACTGGCCCCGGTGATCAGCACCCGCTTCCCGTCCAAGGAGGGCAGACCCTCCAGGTCCAGCTTTTTTCCGGTGGGTTTAATGAGATCCGAAATGCCCGTGAACAGGGCAGCAACCGGACTGCTGTAACGGTTGGTTTTATCACCTTTTTTCATCATTTTAATTCCTCGTTGGACCCCTGAGCGTGTTGAATAAATTCAGGTATGATCTGTTTTTATGGATGAGCTCCTCCCGGCTCAGCCCGAAATCGGAAAGATTGTATCCATGTCTTCCGTATTTGCCCTTGGGATTTTCTGCATCGGCTCTTTCAAATTTTTGTTGCAAGGATCCGGAGATGCCATCATACCTCTCGTAAATTTTCTCCAGCTGACCCATGGGGTCACTTACAAGATCTTCATACATGATGTCGGTAAAGTTAGTATGATTCGCCCCAACCTGCCGGTACGAAATTGCTTTTTCGAGCATATAGGAAGTCTTTCTGACCCAGTGATCACTCACCTCGCTGACAAGAACCTCATCGCTGAACAAGGCCCTGCTGTGGCATACCATACTCAAAAATGAAGGGATGCACTCGGCCGGGTCCCTGTGGGTCCAGATCAGGTGAGGGTGACCATAATATTTTTCGATCAGGGGAAAAAACTCAAGATGGTGCGGCGATTTTAATACCCAATGCCGGCCAGGTTGTTGCCATTGCAGGAGACGCAACAATTTGCTTCCGTATGCATAGGCAAGAGATTGATCCGTCTGTTCCAGCCAGCTGGAATAGGAAGGAACATGTGATGTAGCTTCCGGGGTGGTGCTCAAAAAGGATACATCCAGCAGCAGAATATCCTCTTCAGGGGCCAGATGTTCCACAGGATGAATGGCGAAAAAACCGGGTGTCATCCATCGCAGTGCCTTTTCGCTGATCCTGGCAATCCTGATTCGTTTATCCTCACGGGTTCCGTTCAGCTTAAAAGGAGCCGGATTGAGTGCCTCCCAGCTTCTCAAAACCCTGTTGTCGGGATCCGCAGTAAGCAGGCGATGCAACTTGGTGGTTCCGGTACGCTGCAGTCCCGCGATGACCATGGGAGGATAAACCTCCTGCTCAAGGATTTCAGGAAATTTTTTAAACCAGTGTTCAGCCCTCAGACGAACGTTCAGAAGGTTCATCAGTCTTTTGAAGGTAATGAAGTTTCCTATGGGATGTAACCTGGCTTCATGGTTATAGGATTCGCAAAGCCGGTGAAGGGGTTCATCCCAGAAATCTTTCCCCAGATCCTGCAATCCTGTTTTCCGGCGGGCAGTCCTGATCAGCTCGTCTTTATTCAGAAGGGGAGCTGCTCCATTTGCGTAGCTCCTCTTCCACACCCTGTTGAGGGTAGAGAACCATTTTGCATGGTTCATGAAATCTGTTGAGGTAATGACTCTTTCTTGCTTCATGCGGGGTTGAGTGCACTTATTTTAACCACGCTGCAGGTGGGCTCAATGGCTTCTGATCCGGGATGGATGCGGTACCAGCGCCAGCACATGGTCCCCTCGCTGTGATCTGCAGTTTCAATCCAGTTGGGCATACCCGGATCCGCTCGCGCAACGACCACCCGGACCTTCCCGTCTGCATCATATCTGGCACTATGTTTATTAATGCAGATGTTGTGGTAGCGATAATCAAGTGATTCCATCCAGAAATTATTTAACTGGAAATTCCAGGCATCGCAATCCGGTGGTCTGACTTCTATCAAAAGCGCCTCATCGGGTTCCAGTTTCCAGTAGCTGTGGTAATAGATGATTGTGTCATCCCCTCCTGCAGCTTTTGATTTGTCAGGGTCGAACATAGGGAGCCGGTTGGTATGTTTTTTAAAATCTCTGGCCCAGCGGGTAAACAGAATGCTGGCTCCTCCAACCAGCATGGATGCAGCTTTAAGACCGTCATCCATTTGCCTGGTGGTGAGCGGACCGGGCTTTTCAATCCCCGACAAAGAGATAATTTCCATTTCAGCCGGGACCTCTTTCGAACGGTCGGAGAAGGTTTGCCGAACCATGATGAGTGTGGTTTTCTCTTCGGTTTTCAGCCAGTTGTTCCCCCGGGGCTGGCGGGTCAAAAAAATCTCAAAACTTCCGTCCTCTTCAATCACCAGCTCGTTGTTATCGAGTTTGCCACACGGAGCAAGACCTCCGGTAGAACCGTATGATCCATTTTGTGTATGAAAACTGATGTAGTCAATGGTATTTCTTTTCCCGGTGATTTTATATTCATATTCGCCACTGATCTGAGCATTCATGTAATGGTTATCAGGATTGTCGGCACCCATCTTTATGGTTTCGTGAACCATTCTGCGCAGGCGCGGGAAGGAGGGATCGGGGTATTCCACATGGGCTTCAAGAGCGGCCCTGGTGAGCCTGGAAAGATACCTGGTTCCTTCGGCCTGCTGAAATGGATCCAGGGGAGCTCCCGGGGATAACAGTACATTCCCTGCAGCCTTCAGCTCATCGCAGAATTCGGACCACGATTGTCCCGAGGTAATGCGCTGGTCGTAACGGTCCTGATCAGTTTTCCCCCTGATCCGGAGAAAGAACTTTTGTAAGACCCCGATGGCCCTGAGATAAAGGAACAGAAGTTTTCTCATATTGAATTTCCGCTTTTAAGATGAATTTCCGTTGCAAGATAGGTCTCTATTCTCTTCATATCAATAAAAGACCGGGTATCCGTTGAGAATATATATCTCCTTACGCATGGACCGTGTGCCTGATTGACTATTTTTAGGGTTCTAAAAATAGAATTAGTTTATAAATATCCAATCAAATCATTCTTCACAACCTGTACCAATTATACCTTCAGTTCCGATAAAGCCAGGGATGATTTCGGGTTTGTTGCCAAATACAGTCCCCGGGTGGCATTTGACAGAACCATCGACTACTTCAGGAATGTAAATTAAATATAGTACCTTTGCGGACTTTTTAACGTCAGCAAGGTAGCATGGAAATAAGAAATATAGCGATCATCGCACACGTCGACCATGGCAAAACAACCATGGTCGATCGCATTCTGCACCAGGTAAATCTTTTCAGGGATAACCAGGTTGTGGGGGACCTGATTCTCGACTCCAACGACCTGGAGCGGGAGCGGGGCATTACCATTTTATCAAAGAATGTATCGGTTCGGTACAAGGGCACCAAGATTAACATTATCGATACCCCCGGGCACTCCGATTTTGGCGGGGAGGTCGAAAGGGTCCTGAACATGGCCGAAGGAGTTCTCCTGCTTGTGGATGCCTTTGAGGGCCCCATGCCACAGACCAGGTTTGTTTTGCAGAAGGCACTTGAGCTGGGGAAGAAGGTGATCGTAGTGATCAACAAGGTAGATAAACCCAATTGCAATCCGGAGGAGACCGGTGAACTGGTTTTCGAGCTGATGTTTGCCCTGGATGCGACCGAGGAGCAGCTGGGGTACCGCACGGTTTACGGTTCCTCCAAGCAGGGATGGATGGGTCCTGACTGGAAAAATCCGACCGATGATATGGCCTACCTTCTTGATACCATAGTGGATTACTTCGATCCGCCGGCGGATAATCCCGGCACCCTCCAGTTACAGATCAGTTCATTGGATTACTCCTCATACATGGGGCGGATTGCTGTTGGAAAGGTCCACCGTGGCAGCATTCAGATGGGCGACCAGGTTTCCATCGTTCAACGGAACAGGCTGATTCATAAATCGACGGTGAAGGAACTCTATACCTTTGAAGGATTGGGAAAGGAGAAGATCAAGGAGCGGATTAAATCAGGTGAAATTGTGGCTGTGATGGGACTTGAGGATTTTGATATAGGCGATACCATTGCCGATTTCGAGGAGCCTGAAGCCATGAAGCCCATTTCCATTGATGAGCCTTCCATGAGCATGCTCTTTACAATTAATAACTCTCCCTTCTTTGGCAGGGAAGGGAAATTTGTGACCTCAAGACACGTGCGCGACCGCCTGTTCAGGGAGACGGAAAAGAACCTGGCGATGAAGGTTGAAGAGACCGATTCTCCGGAACGTCTGATGGTTTATGGCAGGGGAATCCTGCACCTGTCGATCCTGATTGAAACCATGCGCAGGGAAGGCTATGAACTCCAACTGGGCCAGCCCAGGGTGGTGATCAAGGAAATAAACGGTTTCAAACACGAGCCTGTTGAATTACTCTACATCAATGTGGACGAGGAGTTCTCCGGGAAGGTCATTGAAATTGTAACGGGCCGGAAGGGGGACATTCTGAGCATCCAGAAAAAGGACGACAGGGTAAACCTTGAATTCAAGATTACAGCAAGGGGACTTATCGGACTCCGACAGCCCATTCTGACAGCCACCGAGGGAAGTGCGGTCATTTCTCACCGTTTTTCCGGATATGAGCCCTGGAAAGGAGAGCTTGTTAAAAAACGCAACGGTGCGCTGATTGCCAGCGAAACCGGCACCTCCATCGCCTACTCCATCGATAAACTGCAGGACAGGGGCAAATTCTTCATCGAGCCCATGGAGCCCATTTACGCCGGCCAGGTGATTGGTGAAAACAGTAAGTCTGACGATCTGGTAGTCAATTTGACCAAAACCAAGAAGCTGACCAATATGCGTGCCTCAGGCTCGGATGAAAAGGTTGCCATCATTCCGGCCATCAGGTTTTCCCTTGAAGAAGCCCTGGAATATGTGGGAGAGGATGAGTACGTGGAGGTGACACCAAAGTCTATCCGGCTCCGTAAGATACTGCTGGCCGAGCACGAGCGCAAGCGGACAAAGAATTCACAGGGATAATTGTTTTTGTACATTTATATCATAAACAAGCTAAATCAGTTCAAAATGAAAATCAGGAATCTGGCTGCAATGATGATTATGGTGTTATTATTTACAGGGATGGTTCAATCGGAGGCCCAGGTTGACCCGGTCACTCCCTTCGTGGGTACGTGGGCACTGGAACTGGATTATGAAAATAGCCAGGCTGGATGGCTTGAGGTATCCCGGGAAGATGGTTACATCGATTCGAAGATCCTCTGGCGCTGGGGAAGTGTTTACTCGATCGATTATTCCATGATCTTCATGGGGAACCTGCTTCTGGTACATGGCCAGGATCTGGTTCGTGAAAAGGATCTGCAGGGGAACCCATTACGAGTACAGCACCCCATCTACTGGTTTGATGTGGAGAAGGTTGGCTTGGACGAGATAAAAGGTTCCGCGAATTTCCCCAATCCGGATGGCATTGAATTAGAATCGGTAAGCTTTACCGGGAAGCGTATCCCGCCCCACGGAGAGGCTCCTGATCTGAAGAAAATCAAATACGGCAAGCCTGTAAAATTATTCAACGGGAAGACCCTGGAGGGTTGGGAGTTACTGGATCCGCATGCGGTCAATGGATGGACGGTTTCGGATGGAGTCCTTTCCAACCATCCGGTTCAGAAGGAGGGCCAGGAGCATATCTCTTACGGGAATTTGAGAACCGTTGATTCTTTTGAAGATTTTAAACTTTCACTAGAGGTGAATGTGCCTGCCGGAAGTAACAGCGGGATTTACCTGAGGGGAATTTACGAGGTGCAGGTAGTGGACAGCTACAAAAAGGCATTGGATCCGCACAACATGGGGGCTCTCTACAGCAGGATCACTCCATCTGAAGCAGCCGAGAAACCGGCGGGGGAGTGGCAGGGAATGGAGATGACCCTTTTTAAGCGCCACCTGACGGTTGTATTGAACGGGAAGACCATCATCGATAACCAGCCTGTGAAAGGGGTAACCGGCGGGGCCATGAGCGCCGATGAGTTTGTCCCCGGACCCATTTACCTGCAGGGTGATCATGGAGCGGTCAGTTACCGGAATATTGTTTTAACACCAATCGTGGAGTAGGTAACCATAGCAGGGCTTATCCTTCTCAGGCGTTCCCCGGGATTCTGTATTTGATTACAATTCCCTGATCTCGATATCTTTAAATCGTATCCTGACCTGGTCATTCTTGTGTATCTGGAGAGCGATATGCCCTTTAAGTCCCACATCATACCTTTGATGAGCCTGGTCATCAAGCACCCCGCTGCCGTTGTAGTCGGAGACCACAATGTTGTTGACCACGGTTTTGATATTGGTTCCCCTGCAGATGATTGTCAGATCGTTCCAGCCCGGGCCCTCATCAGGGTAGTATTGAACCACTTTTGGCGGAGCGTAGGTGGCAGAGTCGATCACCCAGTTGTCGAGGCTGGGACTGATCCATCGCTGGTGGCCGCGTGTTTCATCGTAGATGAGTCCGGTTCGCCAGGGACCCGGAGGATTGATATCCACCTGGGGACCATTGAGCCAACCTTCTGCATCATCATACCGGCTTCTTATTTGTACTCCTGCGTTACCCGGACTTTCCCGGGAGGGTTGAAACTTCAGCCTGAGCTCAAAATCGGAATACTCCTCCATGCTTTGCAGCCATATGTAATCATGTCCGGTATTACCCATCGAATTGGCAAGAAGGGTTCCGTTTTCAACACTCCAGAATTCATATTCCCGGTCCCTCTCCAGACACTTCACACTCCATCCCTCAAGGGTCTCTCCGTTAAACAGGGATTTCCAGCGGTGATCTGAAGAATACAGTTCAATGGAGTTCATGTTACCGCCGTAAGGGAGCGGATTTGCCAGGGTCAGAATGACGATCAGGTTGAGGAGGATGATTCTGTGGTACCACATTGGGCCTGTTTTAGGATTGAAATTCGATTTATCAGGAATGAAATTAATAAAATAGAATGAAACCACTATTTTTGGTTAAAACCCCGCGCATGCAAATTCAGAGACTGATCAGCCTTCCTCCCGGTATGGTTTCATATTTTCATCGACTTGAAGGAAAGGCTTCCGGGCAGTGGTATTGTGATTCTGACCCCATAGACAAAAAAGTTGGATCGGGAGGAGGCACAGCCGCTGTGCTTGCCTCCGCATACAGGGCTGACAGGTTTGCAGGGACTTTTGCCGGGACTTTTGCCGGATGGCTGTTGCAGAAAAAGCGACTGGTGATCCATTCGGGAGGAGAGAGCCGGCGTCTTCCGGCATACTCCCCATGCGGTAAGTCGCTTTTGCCAATGCCGGTGTTTCGATGGTCCAAAGGGCAATACATGGATCAGAAACTTCTGGATTTCCAGGTCTCTTATTATGAAAAGATTCTGAAACGGGCACCGGATGGTTATACAACCCTGGTGGGAAGCGGAGATGTAATGTTCATTTCGGGCGACCGGTTCAATGACCTTCCGCAGGCCGATGTGCTGATCTTTGGGATCTGGGTGGATGACGAAGTAGCCTCCCGGCACGGCGTGTTTTTCAGTCCCCGGAAGCAACAGACGCAACTGGCTTTTGTAGCCCAGAAGCCGACACGAGAGGCGTTGGGGGCATATGCAAAGGATTACTTCTACCTGATGGATTCGGGCATTGTGCTTATGAATGCAAGCACCACTCAAAAGCTTATGAAGAAATCGGGGTGGGATGAAGGCAGAGAATCCTTTATCGGGGAAACCCCGGATTTTTATGACCTTTATGGTGAGATGCTGACCTCCTTTGGTACGGAGGCGAAAGATCCCGACCCTGAACTTGCAGGGTTGGATGTTAGACTGGTCCCTCTTACTGAAGGAGCGTTTTATCACTTTGGCAGCAACCGGGATCTGATCGAATCAACCCTGAAGCTGCAAAACAGGGTCACCGATCAGCGACTGAAGTATACCCCTGAAGCGGATCATCATCCCTCTATTTTCCAGCAGAATTCAAAAGTCGGCTTTAAATTTTCAGAGAGCAATCACCACCTCTGGATTGAGAACAGCCATGTACCCGGAACATGGCTCCTGTTTCACAACCACATCATTACAGGGGTACCTGAGAATCATTGGAATCTGGAGCTTCCTGAAGGCATTTGCATGGATGTGGTTCATCTGACTGATGACCGGTTTTGTCTGCGGCTCTATGGTTTTGATGATGGATTCAGGGGTTCCATTGATGAGGGGGTTGTCTGGATGGGAAAACCGGTAAAAGACTGGCTGGAGGAGCGTTCGGTAGATGCAGGGGCAGCCGGCATCCACTTCGGGGATTCCATATTTGAACTGCCCCTTTTCCCGGTAGTTGGGAAGGAGGAGATTCCTGCCATGGTGATCTGGATGGTAGGGGGAGGTGGGATTGATTCTGACTGGCAGGCTGCAGAAAGATTATCGGCCAGGGAACTTTCGGAAAGATCCAATCCGGTTTCCCTGTACAATCAGAGGGAGAAGTTGAAGGCGTATTCCCTCACCGAACTGGCCAGGAACCATCATAAAAGCATTTTTTACTACATGGACCTGGAGAGGTGTGCCGCCGATTTCAGGATTATGGGACTTGAACTTCCCGGGGAAATTCCGGCAGGGGAATCCGTTGTTAAACAGATCAGCGATCACATGTTCAGGGCCCGGGTTAGTGAGGACCCTTCCATTTCAGGAGTTCATGAGATGCAGGCTTTTGGGATCCTTCGGGAGGAGATGATCGATACATTGCGGTCACAACGGATCGATCCTGTGCGCAACGTACTTGATGATCAGATCCTCTGGGGCAGGAGCCCTGTGCGGCTCGACCTCGCGGGCGGGTGGACCGATACACCTCCTTATTGCATCCTGGAGGGAGGAAAGGTGGTCAACCTTTCAGTGGAGCTGAACGGGCAACTTCCTCTCCAGGTATTTGCCCGGCCCCTGGCGGAGCCTAAGATTGTGCTCAGATCCATCGACCTGGGGGAGAAGGTGGAGATTAACTCCTTCGATGAGCTGAAGGGTTATAACCGGGTTGGCGGCGGATTTTCGATTCCCATGGCTGCCCTGGTACTGGCCGGATTTGGTCCCGGTTTCTCCAAAAAGGAGTATCCCGGGCTTACCGAACAACTGAAGGAGTTCGGGTGCGGGATCGAGATGTCGCTGCTGGCAGCCATCCCCAAGGGATCTGGACTGGGCACCAGTTCCAACCTGGCCGCAACAGTACTTGGTACCCTCAGTGAGTTTTGCGGGTTGAACTGGGACAAACATGAGGTGGCCTACCGGACCCTCATCCTTGAACAGATGCTTACCTCGGGCGGGGGATGGCAGGACCAGTATGGTGGAATATTTCCCGGTGTGAAATTGCTGGAAACCTCTCCCGGAATTTTGCAGAAGCCATCCATTAAATGGCTCTCCGACCAGCTCTTTTCCAACCGGGAGACCAGCGAAATGATGCTGCTTTATTATACAGGTGTGACCCGTGTGGCCAGGGATATCCTCAGCGAGATTGTCAAGGGGATGTTTCTCAATTCCTCCCGCCACCTGGCGATCTTTTCAGAGATGCAGGAACATGCCAGGGAGACCTTTGAGACCATCCTGCGAAACGATTACAGCGGAGTAGCGGCAAGGGTAGCCCACAGCTGGGATCTGAACCAGCGCCTGGATGAGGGGACCAATCCCCCGGTCATCCGGGAAATCACCGGGATGGTGGATGACCTTCTGCTGGGCTATAAATTACTGGGGGCAGGCGGGGGAGGATACCTGCTGATGTTTGCCAAATCGGCCGAAGCAGCGATCAAGGCGAAGCGACTGCTCGAATCAAAACCGCCAAATAACCGGGCACGTTTTGTTGATTTTCGCGTTTCAGAAACCGGTTTCCAGGTATCCAGGTCCTGAGCCTACCGGATCACGAATTTTCTGGCTTCCGATTGTATGTTTCCGGTTTTAATATGGTAAAAGTAGGTTCCTGAGGCCAGCTGACTGGCTGGAAGAATTACATTTCCAGTGGATTCATTAACGGGGTAACTGAGCATTTCCCGGCCGTTCATATCAACGATTTCAAGGGACCCCGAAAGCACCCCATCAGGCAGAAGAACCGGGATGGTTACCATGTGACTGGCGGGATTGGGGAACGGATCCCCGGGATTAAAACCTGTAACAGCATAACTTACAGATGGCCCGGTGGTTTCAGGTAGCTGGTACACATGGGTATAGGTGCGGTAAGGTATCACGGAATAGTCGTACTGGTAAACCAGGAATTTTTTTCCATGTTCGGCGGTTTCGATTACGCTGGTGAAGCCGGCGCCCGGGAATGTCAGGAGGGTCACTCCGTTCTCGTTGATCAATTTGGTTTCAAATGTGAAGTAGTAGGAGGACTCGGTGGGTACATACCTGGAGTAGATGTATATCAGTTCCAGCAGGTTGTCTTCATTGAAGAGGTTTGTGGATAAGAACTGGATATCCTCAAGGTAATATCCTTCCGGTACCGGAAGCGGAATACTCTTTATGAAGGTGTGGTCCAGGCTGTAGATCAGGCAAAGCCTATTGATCACATCCATGGAATAGTAGACCTCCCCCAGGCCTTCAAGGGTCACCAAATTGGCCGATTCGGAGTAGGTGTGTTCAAATACCGGCTGGGAGTATAAAACCAATCCGGATAACAAAAGGGCAATCATCAGTTTCAGTTTCATGGGTGCTTTTTTAAAGGATTAAGGAAGATCCAGCAGGTCGAGCCCCTCCATGGCCGAGGTTCCGCCAGGGGTGTGCAGCAGGGCTTTCTGAAAAAGCACCTTTGCCTCCCGGATGTTATTCAGCTTGAGGCAGGTCCAACCCAGCATGGTCAGCGCATCGTAATCAAAAGGAAAGAGATTGGCCACCTTTTCAAAGTATTTTTTAGCAGACTCGTAGTCCTCTTTCCCATAGAGGATCAATCCGAGCCGGTGCATGGCAATTGAGTTATTTGGACTTATTTCAAGGATCTTTTCATACTGTTTCATCACCATGGTCCAGTTGCCCATGGCTGCTCCCGGATATACAATTCCAAACCGGGGTTCAATGGCATAGGGCATCAGGTCAATGGCCTTGTTATAATAGGCGATGGATTCGGTAAAACTGCCGGCCTGGTAGCTTAGCCATCCAAGGCGCAGGTTGATCTCGTAAGATTTTTCACTATAAACCTTTTTCAGGCTGTTGATCGCAGCTGACACCTCGCCCGTGGCCTCCTGGATATAGCTTTGCTGGAAAGCCTCTTTTGTCTCTGCAAAGCTCTGACCCGACAGGGTGATGACACCCATCAGCATACCGGCTGCAGAGAGGCAGCGAATTGATTTTAGAATTTCCATGATACTCCTCCGTAGATTGATAATGCGTTATATTTTATTGAATTCGCGACCTCCCCAGAGGCCGGGTAAAAGGGATAAAAATTGCTTTGCTGGGCCGTCCATCTTCCCCCCAGGTAGATCAGCGATCCCTTTTCATTAAGGGGGATTGAAACTGTAAGGCCCGCTTTTTTATGAATGACATCTGAAAAGCTGTTAAAGACGATGGATCCGTTCTGCTCCAGGTAGTTTGTCATCTCTCCAAAGGCACCATTGAAATCGAGCCACACCTTTTGTGCGATTGTAACACCGGCATGCAGCTCGGGAATCCACCTGATGATCCCCGTGGAATCGGACCATTCATACTGGCTGTTGATGAAACATCCCACATACAGGTTCAGATTGCCCAGGGGATACCAGGTGAGTCCAAGCCTGTTCTGAACCTGCAGGTTATTGTTCAGGTTCGCATACCAGGCCCCCAGCCGGAGATCCACGGTCCCGGCTGTTTTGATAATATCCAGTCCGCTTGCAAATTCCAGTTTATCAAGGTACTCCCATGCCACCTGGGGATCTCCGCCCTGGAAACCCGGACCAAAATTGACAGGTGCCTGATAATGAATACTCAACAGATGAATCACTGGCATAAATGTAAAACCCGATATTGTGGTAAAAGAGGGAGAGATATAGTACTGGTACTGGTTCACATGTTGCGGGTCCATATGAAGCAGGTAGAGACCATCGTTGTAATACTGGTAGTTGCTCTTGGAAAGGTAGGTAAGCATATGGTTCAGTCTGATCCCAGGAACGATACGGTTGCTCAATGAGAGGGAGACATTGGAGTAATGCCGGGTAACATACTGCACCCCCGGTGGCAGGCCTGAAAAAAGCTGGTCGGGATCAGAAAGGAGTTCTTCATTTAATGCCTTGCAGAAAAGGTATTCCCCCCCGGTCCGGTCTATGACTTTTCCCCCGACCGGTGGCAGCCTGAGGGCCAGGTCGCCCTTGAACTCCCCGCGCACCATTCCGGCCGGCTCAGTTTGTCCGGAAAAAAGCAGGGCGAAGTAAAGGTATTCCAGGGCTACGGGGTCTGCCTCATTAAATTCCAGGGCCCTGCGGAAATGATCAGACGCCTGCCGGTATTTTTCCTGGTTATACCGTGCAATCCCCATTCGTATCCTCAAATAGTAGAAATCCATATCCTGTTTTAGGGCAATATTTCCAAGGATGATGACACTGTCCCATTTTTGCTCCATGTAGAGCCGGTAGGTTTCTCTGTTTAATTGATTGAAATCCATGGTTTCCTGGGCCGGGGCCCAGGAAACTGCCATAAGAATCAGCCCTGTGGAGATGACTAATCTGAGCATACGGCTTCCAGTTGAAGATTTTTCGATACCACGGTAAGTTTATGGATTCCCTTCTGGTGGATGAGCAGGGTAAAGCTAAAGCTCCTTAAGACTTTTCCTGCGAAGGAGTTCCTGGCCGAGGAAACCAGCCTGATCTCTGAGGGAGCCATATCGCTGTCAATCCAGTCGTACCTGCTTTGAAAATCGGAATGAAGGAAGATCCTGAAGGGTGCGATCACATCCTGCAATCCAAGGAGGGGCTGGTTGTAAATCAGGTTCAGGGGATACCGGTCGGTGATGATAAGATCCTGGTAGAATCCCAGCTGTACCTGGAAGGCAGCCATGAAGAAGTAGTAGAGCAGGCAATTCTTTTCGCCTGAAAAGTGGGTAAAATAGAAGAGGCTTTCGTCATTGATAAAGTAAGCCATGGCACCCGACTGGTCGCACTTGATAAAGGCATTGTTGTAGGGATCGGTATTCACTTCCCAGCTGGATTGACTTTGCTCCCCGTTCATCATCACATCAAACAGATATCTTTTCCCGGGAATAAAATGAAATGCGTTATAAAGCAGGCCGGTGGTCTCAATATTCGATACCAGGTCGTTTAATCCCGGATATTCGAAGGATTTCAGGCTGAATCCGGCCTTTGAATGCCGGATGTAATAGCTGATGGGGTATTCCATTGTAAGCGATCCGATATATGGAGTCTTCTGCACCTGGAAATGGAGGTGGGGATAGGGGGATCGCCCCGAATTTCCGCACCTCCCGATTACATCACCCTCTTTAACGGAATCACCCTCCTTCACCTTGACAGATCCCTCTTTAAGATGGCTCAGTGAGGAGTAGAGGTAGTCGTCGTGTTTAATAATCACAGTGTTTCCCCAGTTCTCTTTCAGGTTCACCTCGCCAACCACATTATCGGGTATGCGGTCCATCACAAACTCAACGGTTCCATCGGCCGGGGCCAGTAACGGTTTGTCATAACAGTAGTAGTCGGTGAGCAGATCGCCACTGCCCGTGTATTGTTTATTCTCCGTATCGGTGATCACAAAATCCCACGCATGGCGGAACTCATCCCTGTGGGTGTGTTCACCCTCGTGGGCCTGTGATACGCTCCACGAGCCCAGGAAAGGTAACCTGATGTGCACCTGTCCGTGCTGTCTGAAACGAACCACATCATTGTGGAATGCATAGAGGTTTTTTTCCGGAGAATTGTGTTGAATAAGCACCTCCGACAGGGAAATGGAGGGTTTTATCCTGAATTTCAGTGCGTAAAGGAACAAAAGCACCACCATGTTAAACGGGAGCGAATAGATGGGGAGGCTGAAAATTGCAAATACCTTCGACAGACTGATGGTGATCATGGCCACGATGGGAATCAGGATCACCACCCAGAGGTAGGAGCGTTTGGAAGGAATGATAAAAAAACCGCCCACAGCAATGGAGGTGAGGATGTAGTTAAATCCTATGTAGCTGTAACTCAATTCTGAAATATTGGCCCCGATGATGTCATAAAAAAGGAAAGCAGTATAGAACCCGATCAGTGAGAGGGTAAAAGAGATTCTGGAAAAGAGTAACAGCCCGATGGACAGAAGGATTCCCGAGAGCAGGTTAAACTGGAACAGGATTGCACCGAGTGAAATGAAATAGACACGGAGCGATTTTGGCAGTTGCAGCCGGTTCCACCATTCGTAAATTCTGACCAGAGGATCACCTCCGATGGTATAGAGGTCATTGAAGGTATATATTCCCCTTTCACTGATTCCCAGCGCTTCAAACTCCCTTGTGGCAAGGGTCATGATCCAGATGGAGATCAAAAAAGGGATGGAGAGGTAGGGAAGGGCATATTTCCCGATTACACCCTGCAGGGTTACCGAGATCAAAAGGGTGAGGATGGCACCCATGATAATAATCAACAGCAGGTGATAGCCGGGTTCAAAATAGATGCCCAGTCCAAGGCCCACCAGCAGACTGTTGAAACCAAAAACTCCCCTTGATATGGTCTTTTTATCAAATCCCAGAAGGAATCCTGCCAGGTTGGTGACAAGGACAGAGAGTAACCCGAAAAGCCCGGCATAAAGATCGAAAAATGTGACCACCATCAGGATGACAGCAAACATACGCTGGTCTGAGAAGAAGACCTGGCCGTAACTGTTGTGGATCGCCTTAAGAAAGAGCTTTATGTCGTTACCGGGTTTCATTACTTCAGGTGATCGGGTATTACCTCCTGCTGCCTGATATGCTCCATGTTCTCCTCTTTGCGGATCAGATGCACCTTCCCTTCTGTATCGATCAGGGTCACGTTGGGACGAAGGGTGATAAACTGCATCCACTGGGTCATGTTGTATGCCCCGATTCGCTTAATTACAAATTGGTCACCCTTCTTCAGAAGGGGAAATGCAATGGCCTCCCTGATCACATCGATGTTCATGCAAAGAGGACCGTATATGGTGGTCTCCTCCATATGTTCAGAAACGGGGGCTGCCGGGTAGACTTCGTGTTCATACCAGAATGAGGTAAACAGGAGGTTGATCCCCACATCCACGATGGTGGCCCGGTTGCCGTTGGAAAGGCGCTTGTTGGCGATGACCGTTCCCAGCAGGTACCCTGCATCATCAATCAGTGCCCTGCCTGTTTCCAGGATCAGGGTGGGCAGATTCCTGGGATTAAGCTGGGAATTGATAATGGCCGATGAAATGGCTTCAGCATATTCATCTATGGTGGGAACGGTGTCGGTTCCAGGGTAATAGGCTCCCTTCAGGGTATTGTGGGATGCAAATCCTCCGCCAAGATCAAGGTACCTGATGTTCACACCATATTTTCTTTCAATCCCGTAGGCAAGGTCGGCCAGTTTCCCGGCTGCCACTTTATAGGCGTTGGTTGCCAGCATATAGGTTCCTATGTGGGTATGCAATCCCACCAGGTCGAGCTTTTCATTGATCATGATCCGGTTAATGGCATCCCAGGCATCGCCGTTTTCATAATTGAATCCGAACCGGTCCCACATGGGGTAAATCCCCGTATCCATGTTGACGCGAATGGCAACCTTGGGTCGCTTCCCGGCATTTTCTGCAATGGCGATGATGGAGTACATCTCGTCGAAATGGTCGATATGGATCAGGGAGTCGTTCTCAATGGCTTTTTTCAGATCCTCATCGGTTTTGTCGGGTCCGTTGAAAATGATCTGACTTCCCTTTACACCGTTCTGCAGCGCTTTATCATATTCAAATCCGGATACCACCTCGGCCCAGGAGCCCTCCTGGTGAAATACCCGGCATACGGCATCCAGGTAGTTGGTTTTGTAGGACCAGGCAAACTGTACCCTGGGATAGCGGGTGGTAAAGGCATGGTTCGCTTTTTTGTATTTTTCCCGTATGGTCTTTTCTGAGATTACGTACAGGGGTGATCCGTAGTTGGCCAGCAGGTCGGAAACTGCCACATCATCAATGTGTGTGATGGGCTCGGCCTGGCTCTTCATCCCAAATTTACTGGGCATCCCGGCCTGTAATCTCTTGATGAATGGTCTTTCAAATTGCTTTTTTTCCATAACATAATTATTATAGCTCCCCAAGGGTGGAGAGTTTTTCAAATTCTTTTAAATTGGTAATAAGGTCATAGGAGTAGCGAACAAACATCTTTCCAACCTCGTAGGATTTAAAGGGTTCAACCTCGATGCCCATTGCCAGCTTAACCAGCGCCTCGGGCAGGTTTTGGCCGGCGCCCACAGCCAGGTATACCCATGCCGGAATTCTTGGATTGATCTCGATGATGTAGCGTTCATTTTTATTAGTCTTTACCAGTTCCAGCTCCATTCCTCCCCGCCATTTCATGGCTTTTATGATCCTGTAGGTCAGTTCCAGTAATTTGGGATCATCCAGGGTAATCCCCGACCAGGCCTTACCCTTGTCTGTAATGAACTGCTTACGCATGGGAACCGCCCCGATAGTGTTTCCATATCCGTCTCCCAGGGCAACCACATTGACCTCGGTTCCCCTGATAAACTCCTGGATGATCACCGGAAGCCCCCATTTGGCACTGATCTTGTTATAGTTCATTCTCACCTGCTCTTCGTTGTAGGCCAGGTATGCATCATAGAATTTACCCTTCACCATCAGCGGGTAATCAAAGTCATTTTTCAGCTTCTCTATCTCATCGATCCGGTTAATGGGTTTACTATAAGGAATAAGAAGTCCGTATTTCTCGCCAAACTGGGGCAGGTTTGATTTGTGGCGCTCTTCGAACTGTTCAAGGGTGGGGAGAAATGTTTTAATGCCGGCCTCAGCCAGAACCTTTTCTGAACGCATAAAGGCATAGAGTTCAGCATCGAAGTTCGGGATCAATACATCGATGGGATCCTTTTTATGGATCTCCAGGATGCGTTGCACCAGGATTTCGGAGCCTTCCGAAGGGTAGGGCACCTGGTATGTTTTATCTGCTACCCCGGGCATATAAATGCCGGGTTCCAGGTTCTCATATGCCAGCCCGATGATCCGTGGATCAAAATATTCCGATTCGCGGATCCCGCGGATGACAGGAACACCCGGCCCGGGATTATCCGTATTATTCAGCCCGGTTATGGCGATGGTAATTTTAGTTTTCATCTTCTTCGTCAAGGAGTTCAAACTGTTTTAGCATGCTGATAAAGTCGTAAAAATACTTTTCAAAGCTGGAGGGGTCGATATCGTAAAGGGTGGTCATCATGGAGGTAATCTCTGCAGTGGACTTCTCCTCCCTGAGATAACCCAGGATCTCCTGTCCTACCCTGTTGATTGAATAGGAATCACCGGTGGATGGGTTAAATATAAAACCGGTTTCACTGACGGCAATGTTTTTTCTGATTCGCATCTGTACAACTATTCTAAGTTAGAGTGTAAAATTGCGGATTCTCCCGTAAAGGGTTGTTACACTTTTCCGCTAAAAAGTTACTAAATTTAGTACAGTTTAGCTTTCCAATGAAAACCACGACCATCCATATAAAGAACATGCTTTGCCTTTGCTGCCTCAGGGTGATCCGGGAGGAGTTTGAAAAAGCCGGATTGGTTGTGAACGATATCAGGCTGGGGAAAGCCACCATCAGCTATGACCCCGTCAAGGTTTCCATGGAGGATGTGCGTGCCATTCTGACCGGACTGGGGTCGGATTTAATCGATACCCGGGAGCATCGCCTGGTTGAAGAGATTAAAAGGGCTGTGGTCGAACTTATACACCAAATGAACAACGTGGATTCCATTGTCCGGAAATCCGATTACCTGGTGGAGAAAACGGGACTCTCCTACACCTATCTTTCGAGGATCTTTTCATCCCATGAGCATATCACCCTTGAGAAATTCATCATCCTCCATAAAATTGAACGGATCAAGGAGCTGATTGACCAGGAGGAGCTTACCCTTAGTGAAATTGCCTTTATCATGGATTACAGCAGTGTGCAGTACCTGTCAAACCAGTTCAAACATATGACCGGGATGACCGTGAGCGAATATAAGGAGAGCGACCGGTCCTCCAAAAAACCCATTGATCAGTTGTACTGAGTTCTGATTTCATAACATTTTCTCCGTATTTCATTACATCCGCCCTACGTCAATGCCCGATATTTGCATTTGTATATATATAGATAAATACATTAACTGAAAATTATGGATACAAGAAAATTCAAATGGACAGGATTGCCCGTCACAATTATGTTTTTGACGCTGTCCTTTACACAGTGCTCTGATTTAACCGGATCAGAAGAAAACCCAAACCAGGAAGATGAATTGTCCATGGCTGAAAGCAGCGGAATTCTTTACATGCGGGAGGAGGAGAAACTGGCCCGCGATGTTTATCTCTTTCTATACGAGATCCATCCACTCAGGCCCTTTTTAAACATCAGCAAAAGCGAACAGGCGCATATGGATGCAATGCTGTATCTGATAGATACATTGAACCTGCTGGATCCGGTGGGGGAAAATCCGGCAGGGGTTTTTCAAAATAAGGAGCTACAGCAGCTCTATAATGAACTCATTGAACGTGGTAGCAAAAGCAGGGAAGAGGCACTGCGGGTTGGGGCCCTGATCGAAGAGGTGGATCTGATTGACATTCAGACCGAACTGGAGGAAAATGCTTACAATGAAGAGGTGGTCAGGGTTTATACCAACCTCTACAGGGCTTCGGAAAACCATCTGCGCGCATTTGTAGGCGTACTCAAGGTCCTCGATGTGGATTATGAACCAGTCTACCTTGACCCCGGTCAGTTCAACCGGATCATTCAGGAGTAGCTTCCCGGTAGGTATCCCTGATACTCCTCACCCGGATCTGTCGGTGGATATCGCCGGTGGTTGCCGTGGTCAAATGAATGACCCTGGATTCGCCGGGCAGAAGATCGAAATAGTTATCCGAGAAGAATCCCTCCTGATCCATGGACAGATAAACATTTTTGGCCAGGAGACCGGAACTCAGTTCGAGCAGGTAACCATCTTCCGTTTTTTCGGTCGTAAAGGTAATCTCCGGTTCGGGAAGAACGATCTCTTTGACCGGGACGAAGTAGAATAGGTTGGAAGAGACTTCCTTCCCGGTTTCCAGCAGTTTTGCCACCAGCAGCACCTGTCTGGCATCATTGCTTCCCAGCAGCTCGTTTACCGGGATCTCAAAATGCAGGGCACTTGCATTGGCAGCGACCTCGATGGTCCGCTCCTCGCTCCAGGCTGTCTCTCCCGAAAAATTCAGCAACCTCAGTGAAAGTATGGCCATAAAAGGGGTAAGCCTGTCGGAGACTACATGCAATTTCATGATTCCATCCTCGTTTCTGGGCGCAACCAGGACCTCTGCAAATGCCTTTTTTGAATAGTACTGGAGTGCTTTCCACCTGACATAGTAGTCGGTGCTTGACCACGAAGCCACCGGCCAGCAGTCATTGATCTGCCAGTAGAGACTACCCATTGTGTAAGGCATGGCGATCCGGTGCCCCTCCATCGCCTTCTTAACACCCTCAGCCTGCAGCACATGGCTCAGGTAGAGATAGGATTCAAAGTCGACAGGTTTCCTGTAATCCCTCAGCATATAGGTCTCGATGGTTACATTCCCGATGGAGGAACGCTGGTGTGATTGCATTACATCGGAATAGATGTCAAAATCTTCTTTTACAGCATACTGCTTAACGGTTTTTAGTTCAGGGAAGGACTGGAATCCGTATTCGGACATAAAGCGGGCCTTGAAGGAATGGTATCTCTCGAAGGGCTCCTTTCCCCACCAGACACCCCAGTAATGGCTATCACCGTTGGCAAGGTCCTCCGGGATTGTATCACCAGACTGCGGACTTGAACCCCAGTAGAAGCGGCCAGGGTCATACCTGGCAACTGCCCCCGGGAGAACATCCAGGAAAATGTCCTTATAGGCTTTCCACTGGGCGTCTGCCCCGGCTTTGTTCTCCTTTTCTGCCTTTTCCTTCCAACCCACCAGCCACCAGGCCGACAATACCTCGTTATTGCCGCACCAGAGCGCAATGGAAGGGTGATTTCTCAATCTTTTGATGTTGTCGGCAGCCTCCCTGCCCACACTCTCAAGGAATTCCGGATGACCCGGGTACATGTTGCAGGCAAACATAAAGTCCTGCCACACCAGCAGCCCGTGTTTGTCGCACAGGTCATAGAAAATATCTTTTTCGTAGATTCCCCCTCCCCAAACCCGCAGCATGTTGAAGTTGCACTCCTTGGCCGTCAGGATGATCTTTTCATATTTTTCCGGAGTAACCCGGTCAGGGAATGCATCACCGGGAATATAGTTGGCTCCCTTCATAAAAACATGAGATCCATTTAATTTTAAGTAAAACGAGGTACCCTCCTTATCTTTCTCCCTTCCTACTTCAAGGGTTCGCAAGCCAGTGTTGTGAGAGATCCGCTGCACCCCTTCACCCGTTTTCAGGACCCCAGATACTTCATATAAATAGGGCTCTCCCAACCCGTTGGTCCACCATCGCCGGGGATTCTTAATCTCAAAGTTCACCACATAGGTATGGTTGCCTTTTTGGATCTCCACCTTATTGGTAGCAACCGTTGACTTGTTGACGGTCATGGAGAGTGTTCCGGTGAGGGGTTCCTCCGATTCAATCTCAAAAATACCAGTCAGGGTGGCCAGATTGTCATCCAGGGCATTCTGTACAATATTCAGATCGACAATCCTTGCTCCGTTCCATGCATTCAGGCGGACTGGTTTCCAGATTCCGCTGGTGACCAGCCTGGGACCCCAGTCCCATCCAAAATGACACTGGGCCTTGCGCACATGAGGACTCACATATTTCTCCCCGGGTACCTGTCCGATCTTTGCCAGATCATTATCCGCAGTCTCCAGGCGGTGGGGATAGTTATCGTACTTCTCTATCCCGGTTTGAATCGGTGAGTGAAAAAGGATCTTCAATTCGTTGGAGCCCGACTGAAGGATTCCCTTCACATCCACCTCCCACTCCCTGAACATATTATCGGTTTCCAGGATCAATTGTCCGTTCAGGAAAACCCCGGCGTAGGTGTCGAGCCCTTCGAAAAATAAAACGATTCGCTGTTTTTCCATGAGTGCCCTGGGCACTTCGATGCTGGTTTTATAGATCCAGTCGGTCTTGTCGATCCACTGGACTTCGTGTTCATTCAGCCTGAAAAACGGGTCTTCGATGATCCCGTTCCGGATCAGGTCTGTGTGTACACACCCCGGAACCACTGCCTCCATCCATTGGTTTTTGCCTTTTTCACTGAAGCTCCAGTTTTCATTGATTTCGATCATCTCTTCAAGATTATTTACGAATGTATTGAACAGGAAAACAGGAGAACCAGGCTAAGGGCCACGGAGATCCTTAAAAAAGTATGGCAGGTATTCATGATTCGGGAAGTTGATTGAACCTAAAATTAGACATTTAATGACAGATATTGATTTTAGTATAAAACTGATTATATTTGTAATTAGTAACACGAAAATAGAAAATAGTAACACCCTAACTCTCTCCTGACATGGCAAAGTATTTTTATTCTTTTCTGCTATTTATATGCACTTCACTTCATTCTTTTTCCCAGGAAGCCAGCCTCAGCGGTGTAGTCAGCTCATCCGATTTGAATCAGGGAATGCAGGGAGTCAATATCGTTATAAAAAGTACCGGTCACGGTACCATATCGGGTTTACATGGAGAATACCAGCTTGGGAATATTCCCCCTGGTGAGCAGGTGGTGGTTTTCTCGTTCATGGGATATGAGACTTTTGAAAAGAGGGTATTATTTGAAGCGGGAGAAAAAAAGCTCATCGATGTTGAGTTGAAGCCCGGGAACATTGATCTTTCTGCTGTTACGGTCGAGGCCCGTCGCCCATTCTCGGCCGCTTCTTCCAAGGCTGTCAGGGATTTCGACCTGAAGATTAAACCGGTCCGTTCGACACAGGAGATGTTACAGATGGTACCGGGACTGATTATCGCCCAGCATGCAGGCGGTGGGAAGGCCGAACAGATCTTTATGAGGGGTTTTGATGCAGATCATGGAACCGATGTTGGAATCCATGTGGATGGCATGCCTGTGAATATGGTGACGCACGGACATGGCCAGGGATATGCCGATCTGCACTTTATTATTCCCGAGATTATTGAGGGACTCGAGGTTTACAAAGGACCCTATTTCAGCCGGTTCGGAAATTTCGGAACAGCCGGGTCTGTTACGCTCTCCACCACCGATCATCCCGATCATAATCTTGTAAAAATGGAAGGGGGTATGTTCAATACTGCCAAAGCAACAACGGTACTGAAAATTCCCGGTGGAAACAGTCATCAGAGTGCCTACATTGCGGGTCAATACTACCATACTGACGGTCCGGTTGAGAATCCACAGGGCTTTCGCAGGGCAAATATTTTTGGAAAATTTCATACCCACCTGAGCCCTAAGAGTGAACTGGGCCTTTCCATGGGTGCATTTTCATCCGGTTGGAACGCTTCCGGCCAGATTCCTCAAAGGGCTGTTGACAATGGTCTGATCACCAGGTGGGGCGCCATCGACCCCCTGGAGGGCGGAACAACCGGCAGGTACAACATCTCGGTAGATTATCATTTCATGGAAGGATATGAGCACGATTTTCAGTTGCAGGCATTTGTCTCCCAATATGATTTCCGGCTTTACTCCAACTTTACCCTCTGGCTGAATGATTCCATAAACGGGGATATGATCGAACAGAATGATCATCGGCAGATGATGGGTATCAATGCACGGTACAGCTACTACCGGTCTTTTGGGCGGTTGAAATCCTATACCCGGGCAGGCGGAACCTTCAGGGGCGATCACATTGACCTGAGTCTATGGAAGAGTCCCGGCCGAAACCGGATGACTCCCGTCAACGACCACTCAGTGGCGGAATCGAACATGGCATTCTGGCTTGAGGAGCAGCTTATTTTCAGCCGGTTGTTCCGGATGCAGTTTGGGCTGAGGGGTGACTATTTCGTCTTTGATGTAACGGATCACCTGGATCCGGGTATGGGAGCAGAGGAAGCGATCCCCCATGGTTCGGGTTATGAGCAGGCGGCTATTCTGAGCCCGAACCTGAACCTGGTTTTGAGTCCCTTCCGGGCACTGGATATCTATCTGAACGGGGGGACCGGTTTTCACTCCAACGATGCCCGCGATGTGATCTATTCCCAACACACGGGAATAAAAACGCTGCCAAGGGCAAGCGGTGCTGAAGTTGGGTTAAGGGTCGGAAACGGAACTCCTCTCCTGGCGACCATTGCCGGATGGTATCTTCACCTGGAGGAGGAGCTTGTCTTTGTGGGTGATGAAGGCACCACCGAAAGCAGCGGGGAGACCCGAAGGGTGGGGATTGATGCTGAACTCAGGGTGCAGCTTGCAAAGTGGATATGGGCAGACCTCGACCTGAACCTTTCAGATGGCAGGTACGTGAATGAGCCAAAGGGAGCTGATTATATACCACTCGCCCCCAGGTTCAGCTCTCAGGGCGGGGTTAGTTTTCAGCACCCCTCCGGTTTTGAAGGGGCCCTCAGATACCGGTTTATAGGCGACAGGCCTGCCAATGAAGAGAATAGCGTGGAGGCCCTGGGATATTTCATTGGGAATGTGATTCTTGCCTACCGGATTCAGGGGTTCAGGTTCTTTATACAGGTTGAAAACCTTCTGAACAGCGAGTGGAATGAAGCGCAGTTCGACACCCGATCGAGGCTTTACAATGAGCAGGTACCTGTTTCTGAAATCCATTTCACTCCCGGAAATCCGCTGAATATCCAGGCGGGGATCAGTCTTGAATTTTAGTTGCAGGAGGATTTGGTCCTTCCAAATTTTTCTTCAGGAAGTTAATTACTTTTGCAATTTAACAAATCCGCAATGATGAGAAACAAAATCACTTTTCCATTGAAAGGGATGCTGTTCATGCTCCTGCCGCTTCAGGTTTGTCTCTCCTTACCTGCCCAGGATATCCCTTATCCCAACTGGACCCATTTTTACATCGATTCCGTACTGCCGGGTGATTCCTGGGGAACAGGCGGAACTGCACTAACTGACTTTGACCGCGATGGAGACCTGGATGTGGCCATTTCAAGGCGTAATGTAAAATCTGCATTCTGGTATGAAAGGAAGAATGATTCTGTCTGGATCCGGCACCTGATGGGTACCGGGGAAACGCTTGATAATACCCTCGGCACGGTATCAATCGATATTGATCAGGATGGCTGGCAGGATGTGACCTATAATGGGATCTGGTTCAGGAATCCGGCATGCCTGGCGGAGGAGCCCGATACGCCATGGGAATCTTACGGGATCGATGCAGGTGGCCATGATGAAGCGACGGTTGATATGGATCTGAACGGTGTGGATGATTTGCTTGTTTACGATGGTGAGAAGCTGGCCTGGTACAATACTTCCGATAGCATGCATGAAATCGTGATAAGCTCGGGGCACAATGATCATGGAGGTTCTGCTCCCCGAGGCTTCGGTGATCTCAACGGGGATGGTCAGATCGACGTAATAATCCCTGGATTCTGGTTTGAGAATCCGGGTGATGGGTCTGGTACCTGGGAAAAGCATGAATGGCCGTTTATTCCTGTACCCAATGCATCCTACGGACGCAGTGCCAGGTCGTGGATCACAGACATGGATCGCGATGGCAAAAATGACATTGTATACGGTCATTGTGATACGGGTGGGTCACATGTATACTGGGTGAAGAACAGGGGAAAAGGAGAGAAGTGGGAATCTTTTCAGCTGGACGATCCTCCCACACGCCCCGGTGATGTGGAAGGAACGGGATCCTTTCATTCCCTGGGTGTTACAGATTTCAACCAGGATGGGTACCTGGATATTTTTGCCGGGGAGCAGGAGGATCCGGATGTGTATATGGAGACCGAAGGAAGGGTGGCCATGAAACCAAGGGGTTTAAAGGAGCGTGGTGTGATCTGGTACAATGATGGAGGAAGGAAACCCCAATTTCTGCCACACGTCATACAGGTGGATAATCCGGGCTGGCATGATGCACAGCTGGGTGATGTGGATGGTGACGGAGATATGGATATTGTTTCCAAAGTATGGAATGCGGATGGTGCTCATCACCATCTGGATTTCTGGAGAAATGAGTTGATAAAATAGGGGAATGAAATTCGGGTATTTGAAGGGTGATATTTTTGACGGTGCGATTTCCCTGTGCTTTAGTAATAAACAGCTGGTTATTCAACCGGCAGGGTGATCCTGAAGGTAGTGCCCTTTCCCTCTTCCGATGCCACTGAAATCTGACCACCATGGTTTCTGATGATCTGGCGGGATAGGCTCAGGCCAATGCCCGATCCATCCTGTTTGGTGGAGAAGAAGGGTACAAATATCTTATCCAGGTTAGCCGGGGGAATTCCGGTTCCGTTGTCGGAGATCTCCACCGAAACATGGTTCAGGACCCTTTTTACCGCGATCCCCAACCTCGGTTCAGGGATATCTTTGAGGGCTTCAATAGCATTTTTGATAAGGTTAATCATAACCTGTTTAAGCTGGGCCTCATCGGCCAAAATCACCAGGTTTTCAGGGCCAGGCTGAATGGAGCAGGTGATACCGTTTTCTGCACAGCAATTATTGTACAGCCCTGTAATGTCAAATAGCAGTTCCGAAACCCTGATCTCTTTTCTATTTGGTTCCGGCAGCCTGTAAAACTGACGGTAGTTATCAATGAACCTGGTGAGCGCCTCATTCCGGCCGGAGATGGTTTTCAGGGCGGTGTAGAGGTTGTTAATGGTATTCTGGGACAGCTCCACAAGTTTTTTTGGACGGCCCTCCTGCTCCAGCAGCATAATCCCGGTTTCAGTGAGGGACGAAAGAGGGGTGAGGCTGTTCATGATTTCGTGGGCCATGATACGGCTGATGGTTTGCCACGATTCCATCTCCTTTTGTTCTATCTCCGGCTCTATATCCTGGAATGTGATGATCTTCACACGGCTTCCGCCGATCTTCACAGTGTTGAGCAGGATTAACAGCTGTTTTCCGGTAGGGGTACCGGAAAGCCGGATCATCTTCCGGCCCGATTCGCCCAGTGTTTTTATGGTTTCTGCAAAACGGGGAGATGCCTTTTCAATGGTTTTCCATGCAGGTTTTTTTGTATAATGGATACCCAGGATATTCAGAGCCAGGGGATTGATCAGTTCCGGTTCGCCCTTTTCATCAAGGGTTAGAACAGCTGTATGGATCAACTCCAGGATGGTCCTGAGGTACTGGTACTGGGTCTCTTTTTCGATTTTTGCCGTGGCAATCGCTGTAAGGATCGACTGGGCCGAATCGGCCAGGGTATCATAACCCAGTCCCTTTACGCGCTCCCTGAGGATCCGGTTATAATCTTCCGACCGGATCGATTCCAGGAGCGATTCAATCATCCGGTTGGTTCGGGTAATCTTATGAAACAGCTCCGCGATCAGCAAAACCAGGATAAGTACGGCTGCAACCACACTGAACAGCCTTGCTTCCTGTCCGATCATAAGTGCAAGGGCCAGCATGGCTGTGAAGATTAAACCCAGCCTGACCGGGATATGGATCAACTGTCTGTTAAAGGCCATACTTTTTCATTCTCCTGTAGAGGGCGTTGCGGTCGATGCCCAGGTCGGATGCTGCCTGGGTTACATTGCCCCGGTTGGTCAGCAGTGCCCGGCTGATCAGATGTTTCTCGTTATCTTCAATATTCAGGGTGGGCTGTTTTGCAGGTCCGGAAGGATTTGTACCAAGCTGGTCGAACCTGAGTTGATTACCTTCGCCCATGATCACAGCCCTCTGAAGGGTATTCTGAAGCTCTCTTACATTACCAGGCCAGCTGTATTGCTGCAGTTGTTTCATCCCTTTTTTACTGATCCCAATGGAGGGGCGGCCATATTTACGGAGAGCTTCGTTTAAAAAATGGCCGGCCAGTAAGGGAATGTCCTCAACCCGTTCCCTCAGGGGCGGGATTACCAGTTCGATGGTATTTAGCCGGTAGAGCAGGTCACGTCTGAAGGCACCTGATTCGGCCATCTGGTGCACGGGTTGGTTGGTGGCTGAAATGACCCTGATATTCATCGGGGTTGCCTGCTCCGACCCGATACGGATGATCATCCGCTGCTCAAGTACAGTGAGCAGTTTGGTTTGCAAAATAACCGGCAGGTTACCGATTTCATCCAGGAAGAGGCTCCCTTTTTCGGCCATCTCAAACCGGCCAGGTTTATCCTGGAACGCACCCGTGAAGGCACCTTTTTTGTGTCCGAACAATTCTGATTCAAAAAGGGTTTCGGGAATTGCACCCATGTCCACGCCCATAAACGTTTCGTTCCTCCGCCTGGAGTGACGGTGAATGGAACGGGCCACCAACTCCTTTCCGGTACCGTTTTCCCCAAGGATCAGGACACTGGCATCGGTTGGAGCAATGATCCTGATGGTCTCCTTCAGCTTTTGGATCACTGCCGATTCGCCAATGATCTGCGAAAAGGGAAGGTCATCGTCACTTCCAAGGGTAGCGGCCACATTCCGGTATTTCTCCTTTTCCAGCATGCTCTCTTTCAGCTTCAAAGCGGAAAGGATGCATGCATGCAGTTTGGCATTCTGCCAGGGTTTCAGAATAAAATCGAAGGCTCCTGCCTTAATTCCTTTCACTGCCAGGTCCACATCCCCGAAGGCTGTCATCAGGATCACCACGATCCCGGGATCCGCTTTTTTAATCTTCTCCAGCCAGCTGATCCCTTCCACCCCTTCAGTATGACCGCGCTGAAAGTTCATATCGAGCAGAACAACATCGAACCGCTCTTTCTTAAGCCTGGGAAGGATCTTTTCAGGATCGGAGAGCAAAGAAACATCGAACTCCAGCTGCTCCAGCAGCATGCGTGCAGAAAGCAACACATCGGGATCGTCATCGATGATCAGTATTTTTTCCGGCTTCATGTGCTTAGAGTGGAACAATGTAGGGATTTCATTCCTTTTACACAAACTGCCCTGAAAACGAACAGTGGTATGCTTCGAAACCGAGCATTCAGGATGAAATCATAACAGGGTTCAATATTTGTAATGATCACATATACTGTAAGATATATTTGATGGTACAGCTATTGCATTAAGATATGAAAATCAGGACTCATGGTAAAACATTTTTTCAAAGTAACTTTTCGTCACATCCGGAAGCATCTGCTGATCTCCATCCTGAATATCGCCGGCCTGGCCACGGGAATTGCCTGTTTTGTGATGATCATGCTCTTTGTGAATCATGAGCTAAACTATGACAAATTCAATGTTCATTATGATGATATCTACCGGATTGCGGTGGATGCCAGGTTAGGCAGCACGGTGATCAGACAAACATGGACTCCGGCCCCCATGCCCGCTGCCCTTTATGAAGAGTTCCCGGAAATCAGGGCCGTTACCCGGATCGCAGACTGGCCGCAGACCATCCGGATCGAAGATCGCTTCTATGATGAACCAAGGGCGGCCATGGTGGATTCATCCTTCTCCGAAATTTTCACCCTGAATTTTACGGAGGGGTCGTCTGAAAAGGTACTCAGCGAACCAGGCCAGGTGATACTGGACCAGACTACGGCCAGAAAGTACTTTGGGGATACCTCTGCCATCGGAGAGGTAATCATGATCATGGATACCCTGGCACTGACGGTAACAGGGGTATATGAGGATTTTCCCGATCAATCTCATTTTCATTTTAATGTTCTGATTTCACTCATTTCATGGGAGGGTCTCTATAATGATGAAAATTGGTTTGCCAACAACTTCGAGACCTACATTAGGCTTGAGCCCGGGTTTCCGGTTGATCTCCTGGAAGCCAAACTGCCGGCTTTTGTCGATAAGTACCTGTTCGGCGGTCAATACGGAGACTATTCAGATGATGAGAATTTCTGGAAACTGTACCTGCAACACATCAGGGAAATACACCTGGGATCGGATTTGAACGGGGATTTTGAGCCCAATGGAAACCTCTCCTATATCAGGATATTTTCGGTGGTCGCCATTCTTATGTTGATTGTGGCCTGCATTAATTTCATGAACCTTACCACGGCCAGCTCTTCCATCAGGGCAAGGGAGGTGGGTATCAGAAAAACCAACGGAGCCAGCAGGGGCGGACTTCAGCGACAATTTTTCAGCGAAGCCATCATTGTGAGTTTCATCGCCTTGATCCTGGCCATGGGACTGGTGGAATCCATCATGGGGCCATTTAAAAATTTCACAGGCAGGGAAATGCAGTTGCATTACCTGGATAATTTTCTGGTTATACCTGGACTGCTGGGACTGGCCATCATTGTGGGACTGTTTTCTGGCAGTTATCCGGCACTTTACATGAGTCAGTTCACAGCCATGGATTCACTGGGATTTAAAGGTGTCCAGCAATCGAGGAGCTGGTTCAGGAATATCCTGGTGCTCTTTCAGTTTTCAGTGGCCATTTTTCTAATTGCCGCTACAATATTGGTTCAGAAACAGATGCACCTGATTATGAATGAATCACTGGGCTTTAATAAGGAGCAGGTAATTCTTGTGAAGTATGCCCACTACCTGGATAACATTGAATCCTTTAAGGAGGAATTGCGGAATAACCCTGAAATCATACAGGTATCTGCTTCTGCAAATGTACCCGGGGATCAGATTACCAACTGGGGTTTCGGCGCCGAGGGAATGGAAAAAAGTTTCAGTCTCAATGTAAACCTCACTGATGAAACCTATGCGGAAACCATGGGACTGGAGATGGCGCTGGGCCGCTATTTTTCAAAGGACTTTCCTGCCGACACTGCGAAAATCATACTCAACGAAACAGCAGTCGAACTCCTTGAACTGGAGAATCCCATTGGTCACATTACCTATGTATTTAACGACCGGAACCAGCCCTATGAAGTAATCGGGGTGGTGAAGGATTATCACTGGGAGTCAAAACACATGGAGATCAGGCCCCATGCCCTGATGCACCTGGGGATGGGGCAGAGGGAGCCCTATTTCCTCAGCGTAAGGATTTCGGGTTCGGATTTTAAGAAAATGATTGAATTTCTCCAGGATAAATGGGAAGAGGAGATCAGCGAGATCCCCTTTGAGTATGATGTGCTGGACCAGCACTATGAGAAGCTCTACCATAATGAAAAGCAAACAAAGTCCCTGCTTTACCTCTTTTCCGGTATTACCATATTCATCTCCTGCCTGGGGCTCTTTGGCCTCGCTTCTTTCATGGCTGAAAGGCGGACCAAGGAGATTGGAATACGGAAAACCAATGGTGCAACCACTGCAAACATCCTGAGAATCCTTTCAATTGATTTTACAAAATGGGTATTGATCGCGAACATCATAGCCTGGCCTTGTACCTGGTGGGTTATGAAGAGGTGGCTGGAAAGCTTTGCTTACAGGATAGAGATACCCTACTGGGTTTTTGCAGTGGCAGGCGCCCTGGCTTTTATCATTGCACTGGCTACGGTGAGTTTACACGCCATCAGGGCCAGCAGGCAAAATCCGGGTATGTCACTCCGATATGAATAGCACTGAGCACTGTCCCCTGAGCACTATACAGGTTGAAGGGAGGATCCCAGGTTTTCTTCGGCGCAGCGGAGAAACGAGCTGGCCTGGCGGCTCAGGTAATAGCGAATCTTGTTCCGGAACCCGGGTATGATAAGCCTGTCGCCCCTGAGCATTCCGTTCACAGCTTTTACGGCGATAAGCTGTGTGGCCATGGAATTAATTTCACCGGCAAGACCGTCAAATACTTCAAATTCCCGGATAAGGCTGTTCATGGGAACAGGGTGTACCATGCTCACCGAAACCCCGGTATTCTTCAACTCTTCATCCAGCTCTTTTGCGAATGCATACATTTTGCTTACCGATTGATACATCCTGGCATCGAATTGCTCCTTTTTATAAGGAAACGGAATGATATGTTGGATATAGGAGGCAGAGAGCGCTTTCATTTGGGGAAGAAGCCCCATGGTGATCGATACAACCCCACTGAACCTGGTGGGGAAATCCTCCCGTGCAATCTCAGAAATACATTTGTTGTGTGCTACCGACCAGTCACAGGTAATGTTATTGATCAGGGCTCGGACTTCAAAGCGGTCCCGGATGCTTTCGGTGAAAGAGTGAATGGAATCCTTACGCGCCAGATCAAGTTTCACTGCTTCCACCTGGATATCCTCTTTCAGCTGCAATTCGATGGCAAACCGCTGCAGATCCAAACTGGTGGTTGAAGCCAGGATCAGGTTGCACTTTTTCCTGGCAACTTCACGGGCCAGTGATTTGCCAAGCAATCCTTCTGCTCCTAATATGAGTGTGTAATTTGTGTTCAATGGATTTGTGTTGTAACTCATGACTCTACTATAAAGACCGAAAAAACTGAAAAAGGATGCGTGAAACGCGTTATTTTATTATTAAGGTGCAAGAAAAGTGCCAAACCCGTTATATAACCGGTTTCCTATTATAAAGTTGAGGCTTTTTATAATTGAATCCTAATGCAGGGAAGGGTGATCATACCCCATTTTATCCGCAAGTTTTAACATTAGACTCTGAGTTATTAACAACCCGGGGTTACATGCAGATCTGGTCCATCACCCTGCTGCAAACTGCGCCGGTTTTACCGGTGGAGGGACAAGATCCGGTTCCGTTTAACTCACTGACGATGGATTGAATCAGGGGCATCTGGATATGTTCGGGTGGTGGGATATCCATCCACTGTTCTTTACCATCAAGGAGCAGCCATATTGGCTCAAAGCTAAAAACAGAAAAGCTAAGCTGCCCCTTCTCCCCGGTAATGACCACCCGGTCTTTCCGGAAAGGTTCGGGGGTTACAAAGCTCCAGCTGCACGTAAACTGTATTTGTCCGGGCAGGGTGATGACCGCACCCACCGTGTCGTCGGCTTTGTATAAGCCGCCCCTGTTGAGTGAGTGTCCGGTAACATGCACCGGATCGCCGAAAATATAAAAGATGATATCCATGGCGTGGCAGCCCACGTCGTGGAAATAGCCACCACCAGAGATCTCCGGGATCACCCGCCAGGGCAGGGTGGAAGGATCGGAATCTTCTTCCCTGGCAGAGAAGTACTGTTGCATGTTGATGTGCAGGACCTTTCCCAGCAGGCCCTCATCGGCCACCTGCTTGATTTTCAGGAAATAGTCCAGCGACCTTCGGTAGTAGGCCACATAGACCGGAACGCCGGCTTTCTTGGCGGCCTCATTGATGGTCCTGCACTCTTCATAGGTGCGCGCCATGGGTTTTTCAATGTAAACCGGTTTTCCTGCATCAATGCAGGCCAGGGCATATTCGGGGTGGGACTGCGGGGGGGTGGCAATATAGATGGCATTTACATCAGGGTCCCTGATCACATCAAAAGGATCGGCATGGCAGGTTCCGATTCCATGCCGCTTTGCATAATCAATTGCCTTTACAGGGTTCCGGTTTCCCACGGCCACCAGTTTCGACCCGGGGATTTTATTGAAAGCGGGGCCGCTTTTGCGCTCGGTCACATTGCCTGTGCCAATCATGCCCCATTGTATCAATTTATTGCCCATCGTATGCCAATATACCATTTTTTATTGCACAATACAGTGGTGAATTGTTCGTATATTGGTACCGATCCAATATTTTAAAAGAAATATCAATTGAAATACAGAGCTATCATTATGGTTGCAGCGCTAAGCCTGAGCGGATTGATTGCATATTCTCAGCAGGCCCTCTGGGGTGGAGAGGAGATGATCTCGCCTGAGATCAACGAAAACAAGGCCGTTACTTTCCGCCTGTCCGCCCCCAATGCAACAGAGGTTAAGTTAACCGGCGACTGGATGCCGGTGGAGGGCTGGGTGCCCGGCACGGTGGTCCTGGAAAGAGATGAAAAGGGAACCTGGATCCATTCAACAGATCCCCTGGAACCGGAGATTTACAGCTATACTTTCCTGGTGGACGGGTTGAGGGTTAATGATCCCAACAATGCCTTTTTGAGCAGGGACATCTCCACCAATACCAACATCTTTTTGATTGAAGGCGGTCAGGCCGACCTGTATAAGGTTAATGATGTCCCCCACGGCTCAGTGACCAGACGATGGTACAACTCCCCCGGACTGGAAATGAACCGGCGGATCACGATCTATACGCCCCCGGGATACGAGTCCACCCAGGAGATCTACCCGGTACTTTACCTCCTTCATGGTGCCGGTGGGGATGAAGAGGCCTGGATGGAGCTGGGCAGGGCGTCGCAGATCATGGACAACCTGATCGCACAGGGCAAGGCACGGGCCATGATCGTAGTCATGCCCAACGGGAATGTATCCCAGGAGGCAGCTCCTGGTGAAGGTACCCGGGGTTACTACAAGCCACAGTTCATGATTCCCGGAACCATGAACGGTAAGTATGAGGAGAGCTTTATGGATATTGTGAATTTCGTGGAGGCCAATTTCCGGGTGAAGGCCGACAAGGCATCCCGTGCCGTGGCCGGTCTCTCCATGGGAGGTTTTCATTCACTGCACATCTCCAGGTACTACCCCGATGCATTTGATTATGTGGGACTTTTTTCTGCGGCGATCATGCCTCCCCAGGATGCATCTTCAAAGGTCTACGATGATATTGACGGAACCCTTAAAACACAGATGGAGAACGGGTATAAACTATACTGGATTGCCATGGGCAAGACCGATTTTCTCCATAAAAATGTGGCAGAATACCGGAAGAAGCTCGATGCAATGGGGATGAGCTATACCTACCGTGAAAGCGAAGAAGGACATATCTGGAAAAACTGGCGGATCTACCTCTCGGAGTTTGTCCCCCAGCTTTTTAACTAAGGGTTACTGGTTTGCCAGCCAGAAAATCGATTGTTTCACCAACCGGGTGAAATAAGGATTTTGATAGGCCAGCCTGTCGTGCCCCAGCATCAGGTAAACCACGGTGGATTGACCGCTTGTTTTGGTCCATCCCACCAGGGGGGAGCTGTCTGGATGATCAGTACTTAGAAGAGGAGTGATATCCTGAGAAAGTCTGATGTTGGAGTAGCCTTCATCGTGAATGGTAAAGACCTCCATCCCCTTCGTAACCGGATGTCCTGTGTCCACCACCTCTATCTCCATATCGATGTCGTGTTTATAATCCGAAACATCGCCGGGGTCCACGCCGGGGGCCGACATAACATACTTTCCACCCAGCATCTCCATGTACCCCTCCCATTGTTGGAAGGAACAGATGGCATGATGCATAAATAACAGGGATTTTCCCTGCCTGGTAAGGTTCTGAAAAACAGATGAGTCAGCCATATTAAGATCCACCATATAATCATAAAACACCAGAACATCATAGGCATCTGTTTTACCCGACCGCATCCATTCCATTGCATCAGGATAATAAGCCGAATCCATTTCGATCCCGCCGAGGGACTGGAACAGGTCAAAAAATTCGGTCGTGTCAAAGCTGTGACCTCCCAGTACTACAAGTACTTTTACGGGTTTACTACACCCCATGAAGGAGGCCAGGAGGATCATTGCGATCCACGACAGGGAAGAAGGTTTCATCAGTTCCCGATACAATACAATTTCCCACTACCCTTCATCAGGTACGCATCGCCTGTGATGGCTACCGAAGTCCAGAACTTATCATCCAGGATGTTTTCTCCCACCGGTTCAAAGGTCCGGCCCGCTTTGAACACGCGGGTTGTACCCTTTTCATCGGTGAAATAGATCCGGTCTCCATGGGCCCACGGAGTTGCCCAGCACCCGGCTGCACCTTCCATTTTTTCCTGGTAGACCAGCTCACCGGAAGCTGCATCCAGGCAGGTCACGATCCCACCCCTGCTGCCGACCAGGTACAAGAGGCCCTCAACGAGAAGAGGTGAGGGATTGGCCAGGGAAGATGCTGTATCGGACCATACCACGTATTCACTTTTGGTTTCTCCCTCCGGGGGAGTAATGTTTCCAGCAGCACCTGCCCTGACACAAAAGAGTGTACCGGGAATATCACGCCAGGCAGTATTGCCCAGGTAGATAAAATCGTTGTCGGAAACCGGTGAGGGAATATTGTAGTACCCGGCCATATCCAGCTCCCAGAAAAGATCTCCGGTAAGCGGATCATAGGAGCGTGCTTTTTGCCCACCGGCCACAAGTTCCGTCCGTATATTGTTTTTCCATATCACAGGGGTGCTGTAATTGGTCTTTTCGTCTCTTTCTGCTTTCCAGATTTCATCTCCGGTTGCTGCATCAAGAGCCACCAGGAAGGAGTGTTCTTCATTATCAACCTGGATGAAAAGTAAATCCCCGTAAATCACGGGAGAGGAGCCGCTTCCCCATTCATTTTGTGTTAGATAGGCTCCAAGGTCCTTTTCCCAAAGCAGGGTTCCATCCAGGTCATAGCAATAGATGCCGGTCATCCCGAAATAGACATACAATCGTTTCCCGTCAGTCACCGGGGTTTCAGCTGCATAATTATGCGCACTGTGCTTTTTTACCCGCGGACTTCCTTCAAATGCCACCTGTTTCCAGAGCATCTTTCCGGATTCCAGGCTCACACAGCTTACCTCCCAGCGGTACACTTCGGTTTTGAAGCTTTCATCCTCACCCTCCCGGGGATCCCCTGCCGGGGGTTCCGGTCCTATGGCGGTCTTCACAGGAAGCGAAGAAACCAGGAAAACCTTGTTGCCCCAAACTACCGGCGATGCCCAGCTATCCCCTTCAAGCGCATGGCTCCAGCGTATGTTCAGACTATCCCCCCATTCGACAGGCAGCTCCTTACCCTTTGCAATCATGTTGTTTTCCGGTCCCCTGAACTGGGGCCAGTTGGTGGTACACGACATCGGGATTATAGCCGCCAGCAGGATTGTTCCGGTGAAGTTCGAAAATTTGAATCTTATCATTTTTATGCTATAGTTTTATGGTTATTTCAGTTCCGTTATAGGTAATTTCCTGATCGGGTGGTACCTTAAAATCAAGTGGTTTCGGTTGCTCCTTATGGATATAGACAACTCTGAACTCGCGTTCATTCATCATGCCATCGAATGATCCCTCCCGCGGGCCGATAACCACTGTTTTTGAAGCATCCTCATAAAATACAGGGATCTTGGAAAATGCCCCTTTCTCATAATTGTAATTAAGGCCCTCATCCTCATAAAGGGTAAATTTGCCATCAGCACCTCCGTAGATATAGAATGTGACGGGCGCCTCCGGTTTTTCCCCGACGAACTGGATATCGGGTCCGAAGGGAATGATGGAGCCGGCCCTTACATGGATGGGGATTTGTTCATAGGGTGCTTCAACCACCTGATAGTCTCCCCCCGGAATGTACTCCCCCGTTTCGAGCTTATACCAGCCAGCCCCTTTTGGAAAATAGACCTTCCGTTCCCTTGCTTTGTATTCATATACCGGAGAGATCATCAGGGATGGTCCGAACATATACTGGTCGCTGATCCCCGTGACCTTCTCATCATCCGGAAAATCCATCACCAGGCCCCGCATGAGGGTATAGTCATCAAAATAGACCTGTCCTGCCAGTGAGTAAATATAAGGCATCAGCCTGTATCTGAGTTTATTGTATTTCACGATCGATTGAAAGGCAGGATGATTTTCAGGTGCAATGTTGAATGGCTCCCTGAAAGGGAACTGGCCATGTGAACGGTAGAGCGGAACAAAGGTTCCGAACTGGTACCAACGTGTGTTTAGTTCGCGCCACTCTTCCAGGTCCTCGCTCCCATTGGTTGCCGTCTCGTAGCGGCGCTCCACGCAGAACCCGCCAATGTCCATGGTCCAGTAAGGGATCCCCGAAAGGGCAAAGTTCAATCCTGCCGAAATCTGTGCTTTCATATCCTCCCACCGGGTACCAATGTCGCCACTCCAGGTTGCAGTGCTGTAACGCTGCAGGCCTGCGAAGCCCGAGCGGGTGAGCAGGAACACCCGTTTATCCGGGTCCTCCTTTCGCTGACCGTTATAGATTGCATCTGCATTAACCAGTGCATAGGTATTCAGGAATTCAGTTGAAGGACCCAGCGCAGTAGGGCCTGTCAGTTCTTTCCGGTATTCCAGGCTTGCGTTGGATTGAATATCAGGTTCCGATGCATCCATCCACCAGGCATCGATCCCAAGGGAGTAAAGCTTTTCATTCATTTGCTCCCAGAACAATTTCCGGGCACCTGCCGAATAGGCATCATAGAACGAACCCATATATCCCTTGCCGACCCAGTCCCTGATGCTGTCTTTGATGGCCTGCTGGTATATCCATCCCTGTTCATCAAACATCTTAAAGTGTTCGGTTTGAGGGTAAAATTTGGGCCACACTGAGATCATCACATGGGCATTCATCTGGTGGATATCGTCCATCATCTTTTTTGGGTCGGGGAAACGGGTGGCATCAAATTCATGACTGCCCCATTGATCCTCCTCCCAGTAAAACCAGTCCTGCACGATATTATCGATGGGAATCTGACGGCGACGGAATTCGGCAAGGGTTCCGACGATCTCATCCTGCGTTTTGTATCGTTCACGGCTTTGCCAGAATCCATAGGCCCATTGTGGCAAAATGGGGGCCTTGCCTGTAAGGAAACGGTAACCTCCAATCACTTCGTCCATGTCAGCTCCATGGATAAAGTAGTAGTCCAGCTCCTGCCCCATTTCCGACCATAGAGAAAGTAATCCCTGTACCTCCGGATCGATTGGGCCCAGGACCTTCAATCCGATATAGGAGACACCCCCGTCGGGTTTCCACTGCACCGAAACCGGGACCCGCCTGCCCGCTTCAAGTTTTACCCTGAACTTATAGGTATTTGGATTCCAAGCAGTTCTCCAACGCTCGGGAACCACCTCCACACCATCCATGAATACCCTTGTGTAACCGGCATAATAAAGTTTAAATTCGTAATCTCCCGACTCGGAGCTTTCAATCTCTCCTTCCCAGATGACAGTCGATCCGCCGAATGGGAATCCTTCCGGGAAATTGTGAATGGTCTCCAGGTTTTCGTAGTCAATTTTCGGTTCACTGCGCCGGGTGAAAATTTCACCGGAAGCCGTGATATATTTTGCTGTGAGCCCCCCCTCATTCCCCGTCGAATCGAAGAGCCTGAATTGGGAAAGCTCCGCATAGTCCCTGATATCCCCAAATTTCGTAAGGGAGTAGTTGTCCCATAACAGGCCGTAGTTTTTATTTGAAACCACAAAGGGGATGGATACTTTTGTGTTATATTGATAGAGCACCTCATTCTTACCCTTGTAATTCCACTCGTCGCTCTGGTGCTGTCCGAGTCCGAAAAATGCCTCCTCTTCGGGCGATTCAAAAACCTGCCTGAAGGAGTATCCTGTGCGGTTTTCCACCTCGATGGGAACAAAGGATTTACCACCCCCGGCAAGCTCCTGCAAAAGGACTTTCCCGCTGCTGTCAGAAAAAGTAATCTGTCCGTCCAGGAGATTAACACGGGCTTTAATGGAAGAGGTCGAAATCTCAACCACCCCGGGAGAAGGGGTGACGGTAAACGGGAATTGTACTCCTGTTTGCGGTAGTACCGACAAACTGGTTCGTTGGGGGAACTCCTTTCCGGGTACGGCACTCACCCTGAAGATATCTTCTTCCACGACCTCTATCTTTATAAGTTGCGTAGCTGACTTGCCGGAAGAGGGAAGGGAGATCATAACACCCCGTTCTGTCTCCTGGAATGATCCTTGCTTGCAGGACAGGAACAGGAAAAAGGATGCAAAAATTGAAAGGGTGATCAGGGACTTTATCATTGTTGAGATTTTGGTTAGGTGGTGGAGAACTCTCAGATACCGGATTCAGCCCACGATATCCACGCTTCTTCCGAATGGAGAAATGGCGAACCCGGCCAGTTTAAAATGCTGCATACCCCAGGGTATGCCAATGATGGTAACGGAGAGCAGGAAGCCGAAAAAAATATGGATCAGGGCAATCCATAATCCGGCTATGAAAAACCAGAAAATGTTTAATAAGGTGAAGAGGCATCCCGGAAGTTCTCCCCTGTTTACATGGAAAGTCCGGCCGAAGGGCCACAGGGCCAGAGAGCCGACTTTGATCATCTGGAATCCGAAGGGAATGCCGATAATGGTGGCCATCATGGCTACTCCCCCCAGGAAATAACCAATTGCAGTGGCCAATCCGCCACACAGAAGCCAGATCAGGTTTCCGAGAAAGTTCATAACAGGGTTTGATTAGGGTATTTCTTCATCAGGATTACCTTCAGGTGAAAGTCACCTTAAATATATGAAAATGTCCATAAACAAAAAGAGGCTGCGCTGAGTGAGACAGCCTCTTACAAAAAAAATTCAAAGTCCCGGTCAGGTTACTGTTCTGCAGTAATGATGACCGTACGTAAATTGGAAATCAGACTAAATGTGGTTTGGAGATCCTGGTTAGCAGCAATCTCACTGATGGGAGCAACTGCCAGTGTGGTTTTTACCGCCTTCAGTTTTTCCGAAAGCTCTTTAAGCTTCTCGAAAGTGGTGATAGCCACCATCCCCTGCAACTGATCCTGCTGTTTTTCAAGGGCTTCGGCCAGTAATCCGGTAGATGGATTAAGCTGGTTCAGGTAAATTACAAGTAATTCCCTGATATCGGTCTCCTGCTCTTTGGTGAGCTCCTTGCCAGCCAGTTTTTCAGAGAGCAGGTTACTGGATACAAAGACCTTCTCCACGAACGAGCCCACAAGGAAAGAGGTATGAACAAAAATCATCTCCTTTTCACTGTTGTATTTTTCACTGTCCCTGAGCAATCCGTTGAACAGGCGGGAAATTGTATCCCTGTTCACGGATGTTCCCGTCATGCCCTCGATTGTAAAAGCTCCGAACTCGGATTGAACACCAATATAATTGGCCAGTTCCTGGGCTGCAGCAAAGGAGAGGTACATGGATTCATCGTTTCCCCCATAATGGTGATAAAGGATATCGACCATATAGACCCCCAGGTTGGCAGCAGCTACGGAGTAGGAGAACTTATAGTTGTGCGCACTGTAGGGATCGTTGGTCAGAACATCGTTATATTCGGCATTCACCAGGTCCAGGATTTTAAAAACCTGGTCAACCTTATTGAGGTTGGGGTCTATGGCTTCGGCAGTTGCTACGTAATCGGCCAAGTCAAAAGTTGTATCAGGTTGTTTCTCCTTCTTCTGATTGCTTCCGCAGGAGGTGAGGATCAGGATGGAGAAAACCAGGGCCATTGAAATTTTCAAATGTTTCATTTTCAGGTAAATTTGGTTATACTCAAATAGGTAACGAATATAGCCAAATTATGTTTATGGTAGAATGCAAATAATGATAAAAAAGAAGAGGCCGTCTCAAAAGACTTTTGAGACAGCCCCTTCAAGCCCTGAATTTCTTTAAAGTTTCTTATGGATGTTTTCTGTGACCACGTGTCCGTCGAACAACTGTATGATCCGGTGTGCCTTCTCAGCGTCATTTGGGGAGTGTGTTACCATGACAATAGTGGTTCCGTCCTCGTTCAACTCGGTTAGGAGTGCCATTACTTCAGAGCCATTTGCCGAGTCCAGATTTCCTGTCGGTTCATCCGCAAGAATCAGTTTTGGATTGGTGACCACGGCCCTGGCTATGGCCACACGCTGCTGCTGACCGCCGGACAGCTGTTGTGGAAAGTGGTTTTTCCTGTGACTGATCTTCATCCTTTCCATTACAGTCTCCACTTTTTTCTTTCGCTCGGAACCGCTCATTTTAAGGTAAAGTAAAGGGAGTTCGATGTTCTCATACACAGTGAGTTCATCGATCAGGTTAAAACTCTGGAATACAAATCCGATATTCCCTTTACGGAGGTTGGTCCTCCCTTTCTCTCTCAGGTTGGCCACCTCTGTTGTATTAAAAACATAGGAACCGCCTGAAGGGTTATCCAGCAGTCCCAGGATATTGAGCAGGGTTGATTTCCCGCATCCGGAAGGGCCCATAATGGCCACAAATTCTCCGTCTTTAACTTCAATATTTACATTGTTCAGTGCGGTTGTTTCAACTTCGTCGGTGCGAAAAACCTTTACCAGGTCTACTGTTTTAATCATCAGCTTGAGTTTTTAATTTGATGTGACTCAAAAAACAATCCATATGCCAAAGTATGTAAAAAACAGTAAAAGAGCAAAATGTAAGTTTCCTGGTCATCTGTAATGTGTTCACTTTTGAGACGCACCTGTACGTTTACGGACGGTGCGTACACCCTGTTTTAGGAATAAGACGAACCTGATTCATTTTTGTTACACAAACCGGTTATTGAACAACCTTGACAACGATCTTATCAGCAATGTGCAGGGCGGTGGTCATGGTCTCCAGGTCGCTATACAGATCACCGCTGGCTCCTGAATGGTGACTGCGGCCAATAATATTCATCTCATGCGCCTCCCCCGGGTTACCTGAGTCGAAGGAGGCCATGTACACCAGTGCGGGCTGACAGGAGGTTTTGTACTCCTCATCTCCCGGAAACTTATTGTTGGTCCAGTATTCGTTCCAGTCCCAGGGCTGATTGATCTCAAAAAGCACCCTGAACTTTCCTTTAACTGGCTCATCGAGCCGGGTGTGGAGGGTGAAACTTTTACCAGGTGTTGGACCGGTATAGGCATCAGCAACAGGGTCGCGTAAAGTGGGAAGGTAAAGTCCGTCCCCGGCCTTAATTCCTCTCTGGTGCGACCAGCGGGGCAGTGCAGCAGGACGGCGGATTTCTCCCGGCATCCAGAAACCTTTTGAAGCATCTCCGTGTTCAAAGATGCCTCTGCCGATGGATTCGGCCACAAAAAGTGTTTGTATGAACTCCCCCGACTCGCTCTCAACCCAGATGGCCATAAGTGGGTGGTTATGGCCATCACCACGGGTCATCCCGATCTCCAGTTTAGGTCCGTTGCCATTGGGATTTGAGGAGATATGATCGGGAACTTCGTTTAGGGGAACCTTTGAAGTGTTGCATGAAACGGCAAAAATCATCAAAGCTGTGATCGTGAGAATGTTTTTCATGGCTCGTAAGATTAAAATTCAATGATAATACCAATGGTCGGAAGCACGGTTCCTGCCGAAGCCTGCAACTCCTTCAATCTATAACGTTGCAGATCAGGTGGATCTGCAGGATTTTCGATAATCGGATTGCCCTCTGAATCCAGCTCCTGAACCAGAAATGTTCCGCCGGCCGACTTGTTGTTGTATACATTTTGAACATCCACATACAAATTAATTGTTATTCGTGAAAAATACCACTCTTTGTCAACTCTCAAATCCAGTTGATGAAAAGATTCATACCTGAGCTGGTTATACTGGTTGTAATCGAAGGCAGGGAATCCGGTCACATCCCAGTAATCCACCAGGGAGGTGGTATAGTAATCGTAAGGGGTATAAGGCTGACCACCCACAAAACGCCATTTGAATCCAACCTGCCAGTTTCCCTTGAATTTTCGGAAGCCGTAAATATTGAGCAGGTGTATATTGTCCCAGGTGGTGGGAATCCATCCCAGATCTGTGAGAGATTCCTTTTCAGGCAGGGTCTCACTTCGCACCAGGGTATAGGAGAGGGTCAGGTTGGCCCCAAAAAGATCCTTATTCCTGTAAAGGAATTCTGCCCCATAGGCCCTGCCCTGAGCGATGGATTTTACCGGTTCATTGCCATACAGACCGAAATCTGCTCCTTTGCTGGCCAGGGAAATTGAATCAACCAGTGAAAATGGATAGTTGTTGTATTTTTTATAGAATCCTTCCACACTCACTTTGGATTCAGTATTGGGCAGCCACTCCAGACCTGCCACAATATGGTCCGACTGGATGTATGTAATTCCGGGTTTATTGACCATCTCTCCTTCCGGGTTCTCATAACCCATGGTTGTATAGGCCGGCATCTGGTAAAAACGCCCGGTGTTAAAGTTCAGGTACCACCCGTCGGTAAGCAGGAAGGAGGCAGAGATCCTGGGAGAGAGCTGGTTTATGATGTTCTTCATGTCATCGTTAAAATTGTTTGCATCGGCCCTTAATCCGAACGAGAGTACCAATCTCTGGGCAAACAAATCCTTACTTACCTGTCCGAATGCACCCCATGAGAAGAGATCGAAAGCTGCCTCGTTGTCAAAAGTGACCGGCTGGCCCAGTTTAAAGGTTTTGTTAAAATTTTTGGCGTAAAACTTGGCGTATTCAAGGTTTGCACCATAATTTACCCTTAATCCGCCAGTGTAAGTGGAAGTGTTTTCATAGCGGAACTTATTTTCGATTTCATCCGAGTTGTATTCCAGGTTCAAATACTGATCCTCCTTGATGTTATCCTGGTATTTGAGCGACTCATTGTGAAGGTAATTCCTGCTTAATACCCAGGTATCATACCCTTTTTGCCTGTAATGCTTATAGACCGTTCCGATGGCGTAACTCCACTGGAAGTCTTCCGGCAGGTATCCGAGGATATATTGCTGCTCCTCCGTTTCGTTGGCTTCCAGGTTAAGTTCGTTTATATCGTACGATCCGATGCTCACCAGGGTGATCTCATTTTTTTCATTGAACCGGTGCTTCAGTTTAAACTGGTAGTCATTATATGTGGGAAGAAATGGAAGTTCCAGAAGTTGGAAGAGGAATTGCAGGTAGGACCGGCGATAGGAGGCAATGAATGTGGTGTTATCCCCAATGGGTCCATTCAGGGTAACAAAGAGGTCAGAGGCACCTACGCCTCCTCTGAAATTCAGCTTGTCCTGGTTCCCGTCCACCTGGTAAAGATCGATGACCGAACTCATCGTATTTCCCTTGTTTGCCGGGAAGGCTCCGGTGTAAAGGTTCACCTCCCTCAGGAAATCGGCATTGATAATCCCCACCGGTCCGCCCGAGGCTCCCTGGGTGGCAAAGTGGTTGATGTTGGGAATTTCTATCCCATCCAGGTAGAAAACGTTTTCAGCCGGTCCACCCCCCCGAACGATCACATCGTTTCGCTGAGCCGGGGTGGATGCCACCCCGGGAAACGACTGGATCACCTTGGATATGTCCCTGTTCCCACCCGGACTCTTTTCGATCTCCTCGATACTGATGCGCTGAAGCGATACCGGGCTCTCTTTGATCTTTCGGAACGGAGAAGCCTTTACGGTCACCTCCTCAAGCTGCACGTTTGCTTCCTCAAGCGGAATCTCCATAAATACTTTTTTGGCGTTTGTCACCATGATTGCTTCTGAAACATAGGTCTCAAATCCGACAGAGGAAACCCTCAGTTCAATATAACCGGGTTCCAGTCCCGTAAAAAGAAAATTTCCATCCAGATCGCTGATGGATCCGATGGTGGTCCCGAAGATGGCAATGGTGGCAAACTCCACCGGCTCGTTGTTTTTAGCATTGAAAATCCTCCCCTCTATGGTCCCTTGCTGGGATATGCCCGAAAAAGGAATCAGAATGATCAGGATGGACAGAATGATAGTAGTAATTTTCATTGTGGTGCTTTTTATCCTGTCAAAACGCCGGTCACAAGAAATTGTTCATTAAAATAAAAAAAAAGTTAAACAAAATCTTCACCACTTCAGGAAAGGATATTTTTCCCGGAGTCCGGCTCGTTTCTCCTGTCGCTTGCTGAGGCTGTTTTTGTAAGCAATGCTGCTGTTTTCCCGGGAGCGGTGATCCTCCATTTTCAACAGGGGTTCCAGTTCGCCAATGATTTGTTGTGATTCATCGGAGACCAGGGCCTTTTGAAATTTATCCCAGATGTAGCCGGTTGCAATGGAGTTTAGGTGAAGCATATCATCAGCGTAAAAGCGGTAGTCACGCAATTCGTCCATGGTTATTTCGTAGGAAGGAAAGTAGCTTACCTTTCCGGGGAACTGCAGCTCAAGAGCCTCGGTAGCCAGAAGCAGGGAAGCTTTACTGAGCTGGTTTCCGTGAGCCCCGTCTTTCCAGTGGCGAACCGGACTTACCGTAAGCAGGATTTTCAAACCGGCATTGAAATCGAAAAGCCTGGTTAACACATCGCTGTAAAGGTTCAATATTTCATTGACCGAGAGCCGGGTCCTCGTAAACTGACCTGATGGAATCTTATGACAATTGCAGACAACCTTTCCTGTGGGGTTATAACGATATACCCATGAGGTCCCCCAGGTGATCACAAGCACACTGGCTTGCTGAAGTTCCTTTTTTGCATGCAGAAACGTCCGGTTGATTCCTTCAAGGCACTTTTGCCTTTCGGGTGAAGAAAACCCGGTATAATGGTCAAAAGAAAACCAGAGTTCGTTGTGGTGATTCAGCTCCTCTGCCACATACGCCTCCTTTTGCATAAGCGCTTCCAGCTGCCTGGATATTGAAGCCGGGTTATAGGTTACCCCGAATGGATTTACAGTCAGGGGGAACATCCATCTTTCCATGAGCCTGCCGATATTCTCGGTAAAGCAGGAACCCATGAACAGCGAGGGTGTATGGTGATCGATGCGAAAAGGATATTCTGGGAGTTCAACCTCGGTAATCAGTTGCATGGCCTTAAGGTTTAAATATTGAGTATTTACTGGTCCGGCGTGGTTGTAAGGCGACTGCGATCCAGAACCTCCTTTACCTCCTCTACAGTGACCTCTGTTGCATCATTTCCGAAGGATTGCCTGATAAAGGAAAGTACATCAGCTACCTGGGTGGCATCCAGGTGGGATGCAGGGGGCATTACGTGATTATAGATCTCCCCGTCCACTTCGATCTCCCCTTTCATGCCCTCCAGCACGATCCTGATCAGTCGCTCCTTATCGCCGTTGACCCAGTCATTGCCCTTGAGCGGGGGATGCATACCGGGAACCCCGTTCCCGTCAGCCTGGTGGCAGACCTGGCATGCAATCCTGTAAACCTGTTCACCGGGGAGGTCAGCCATGATCACTGCACCCGGTTCAATAACGGGGGTAAGATCTTTTGCAGCCATCTCCTCCCCAGTATAAATCACCCGCCAGATGGTTCCCTTTCTCGAGTCGGAGATATACAGCGATCCCTCAGGCCCCATGGCCAGTCCAACGGGACGGTGCTCTGCATCGCCCGGGTTCATTACTGTTTCCATGCCCGAGAATCCATCTGCGAATACCTCCCAGTCGCCGGAGGGCAATCCATTTTCCATGGGAACAAACACTACATAATAACCTTCCTGTGCAAGCGGGGAGCGGTTCCATGAACCATGGAAAGCAATGAAAGCTCCATTCCGGTATCGTTCCGGAAACTGGTCGCCCGTGTAGAACAGCAGGTCATTGGGGGCCGTATGTGCCGGGAAGGCCAAGATCGGATCGGTCTTGGATTCACACCGGGCTGTAACCCTGCCATCTCCCCCGTACTCGGGAGCCAATACCTTGGAAAGGCTAAACGGATCATAGTAGCAATAGGGCCATCCAAAGTCCGCTCCCTCGTCCAGCATCAGGAATTCCTCTGCAGGCAGATCGGCACTGGCCTGTTCATCAAATAATTCTGGAAAGAACTGGTTCAGCTGATCCCTGCCATGCATCACCGCATATAGTTTGTTTACCGCAGGGTTCCATCTCAGTGCAACGCAATTACGGATACCCGTAACATACCTGAACCCGTCGGCCAGCTGATCCTGGTTCAGAATATCATCATTAAAACGCCAGATCCCGCCGGCATATTCCAGGATGGGGCACGGATCCATACCCGGTGAACCCCTGGTCCTCATCTGCTCCATGCAGGCATTGGCGGGGGCTCCCACGTTTACATACATATTCCCTTCCAAATCGAAATCAATGGGTTTTGCTTCGTGCTGATGTTCGTTTGGAAACCCTGAGGCAACCACCTGGTAATTCTCATCGGGGACTAAGGAACCGGAGCGCATTGGATAACGCACGATGGCGGTATCGGCTCCGAAATAAAGAAATTCTTTGTGCAACCTGATCCCTGTCCCCGATACGCTCCCGAAATAGGAGACCACATCGGCCCTTCCGTCGCCGGTTGTGTCCCTGAGGGCCACAGCTCCCGAACCTTTGCTCATATTATTCAGCGCCACATAGATATCTCCATTATCGGCCACATCCAGATGCCGCGCAGGGCCCAGGTCATTCACTACTTTCAATGCTGCAAAACCGGGAGGAAGTACCAGTCCCCCGTGATCCGGATCGGGGACCAACATGCCCTTTTGCGTTGTCTTCCCGCAACCGCCAAGCACGATCCCTGCAGCAAAGGTTACGAGTGCAATACCGATGGTGGATAAGGCTCTCATGATCTCTATATTTTAATAATTCGTAAGTTTCCTGTAAGTTACCAAATAAGTTAATTCAATACGGCTTTTACGCTAAAAACCCGGACAGAGAGTTAAGCAAATAAATCTTAACTTCTCGTCCAAAGAAATCAAGAAGAGATCAATCCTATTAAAACAGTTAAAAATGATGAAAGAACAGCTTATAAAGATTTCTGTTGTTTTGCTTTTCTCATTCGGTTTTGCCGAAAGAGGGGCTTCTCAAGAGACTACATCGCCAGATTATGAAGCGGTGAAAAAGACCATCGAACAATCGATCGGCTGGGCTATCGAAAAGGATTTCGAGGCCATGTTCCGCCTATGGGACGACAATATGTTTCATTTCTGGCTGTTTTCAAACAGCCAGGTAGTCGGCCTGGATAGCTTTAAGATTTATGCCGAACAGTGGAAAGACCCTGATTTCCGTGGAACACGCTTTGAGTTTAAGGACCTGCGCATCGTATTTTCCAGTTCCGGAGATGTAGCGTGGTATTCATGCTATCTGGATGATTGTGGATCCTTTAAAGGCAGGGAATCTTGTTTGGAAAACGTTTTTCAAACCGGTGTTCTGGAAAAAAAGGACGACCGGTGGATCCATGTTCTGATGCACGGATCCTATCCTGTTGATCAGATACCTGAAGATTATGTCAGGCATTTTTATTCAAACCTGTTTGAAAATAAAGAATAATTGCGAAAGTTGAACGATCAAATAAACCTGGTAAGCATATGAATGGAAAAGAAAGAATACTAACCGCCCTGGAGGTGAGGGAGCCCGATTGCATTCCCCTCTATATCCACGGTATCAATGAGGCGCCCATTATCGGAATTGGAAAACATCTGACTACAGGTCTTCCTGAGCCCAAGGATTTCAGGTTAATGAATGAAAGGGATAAATTCAAGCTTTTGGACACGCTTTTCTTGATTCATGAGCACTTTGATATCGACGGCATCACGACGTTTGAAATCGGCCATGAAGAAAAATTAGATGATCTCCATGTCAAGGATGGATTCGGAGTGGTCTACAGGTTGTCAGAATACGGCATTCCCGTACCTGTTGGCCACCCTGTAAAAAACCTTGCTGAGTTAAAAAATTTCACTCCCCCTGTTCCCGGAAAAGAAGAGCTGGGCCTTTTAAACCTTGCAGTTGAACGGTTCAAAGGGCAAAAGGCGACTTTTTGGCTCATGAGGGGCATTTTTGTACGCTCCTGGCGGTTGATCGGTATGACAAACTATATGTTGAATCTGTATACAGATCCTGAATTTCTCCATTTGCTGGCGAAAATGATGCTGGAATACAGTCTTGCCCAACTGGACCTTCTGGTAGAAGCTGGACTTGATGTCCTGGTCATTGAAGATGATATTGCAATGGACAAGGGACCCCTGATATCCCTGGAGCATTTCGAAATATTTGTGAACCACTACAACAGGCAGATTGTTGAACGGGCACATCAAAAAGGGCTTAAAGTGGTCAGGCACTCTGACGGTAACCTCTGGCCCCTTTTGGACCTTCTACTTGAAACCGGGTACGACGGGATCAATCCTCTTGAACCTCAGGCTGGAATGGATATGAAAAAGGTAAAAGACTACTGCGGCGACAGAATCTGTTTATTGGGGAACATCGATTGCGTGGATCTTTTGCCCAGGGGGACTACAAAGCAGGTTGAGCAGGCCGTTCTCCGGACCATTGAAGACGGCGCCGCTGGCGGGGGTTTGATCATTTGTTCCTCCAATTCATTGCATCAGGGGGTTAATCCCGAGAACTGCATAGCGATGTTTGAGGCCGTTCGCCGGCACGGTCAATATTAACAGCTCGGCCCTGCAACAGCAATCTGCAGCAACCGGTTCAGGAAACTAACTGCACCAAACTGTAAACCATCAGAACATCCCCGTGCCTCAGAAATATTTTTCCATCAAAGATATAAGGATGCGACCAGTGGGGGCCACTCCCTTTGTCGATCTGGAATGAGCTGACGACTTTGAAACCGGAGGGATCGGGTTTCACAAGACCCACAGTCCCCCTTTTTTCATCATATACATAGAGCATGCCATCGGCATACACCATCTCCCCTTTTGAGTTCCACTTTTCATCGTACATCACTTCGCCTGTATTCCAGTCCAGGCAGGCCCAGCCCCCGGTACCGTTGCTTATCCAGTATGATCCATACAGGTAGCCATCCGATTCGATGAGCCCGTGGTGGTGGTTGTCCAGGATCGTACTGGTATAGACCTCTTCAATGGATCTTACCCCGTCATTGACCCTGAGCATTTTTGCCGGATAGTTGTATCCGATGGATAAAAAGATCATGTTGCCCTTCACCACCGGGGAGTTAGCCCAGATCATTCCCTTGGGCTGCCACTCCCACACGGAGGAGTCGAAATATTTGTAGGAGCTAAGGATTTCTCCATTCTCCGGATCTAAAATGAACAGGTCGCTTGCGGATGCTCCCAATATATACTCTTTGCCGTAAAAAGTGCTCAGGATGGGCGATACATAAGAACGCTGTCCGTTCGTACCGGGCGTTTTCCAGATCTCTTCCCCGGTCATTTTGTCAAAAGCCACAAAGGTTGTCAGGGCACCCACCGGGGAACAGACGACTTTGTCACCGACAATCAGCGGAGATTCGGCTACACCCCAGTCATGCCATTCGGTCTGATAGTCCTGGTCCACATTGATCTTCCAGTTGATATCCCCGGTTTCGGCATTCAGACAGACCAGTTCCCCGACCCCGCTGATGATGTAAATCCGCTCTCCCTCAATGGTGGGAGTGCTACGGGTATTGGGAAAGGATTGAGCCCATGACTTGCCATAGGCAACCTGCCAAAGCTGGGTGCCATCGAAATCAATACAGGTTAAATAATCCATACTATCAATCTTTCCGGAGGCATAGATATATTTTCCATTGGAAATGACCGATGACCAGCCTTCTCCAATACCTTCAAATTCCAGCAGCAATTCCGGACCCTCTTCCGGCCACTCTTTTAAAAGATTGCTTTCCGGAAACTTTCCATCCCTGTCAGGTCCACGAAACTGATAAATCTGGGCATCTGTTACTGAAACAGATACAACAAACAATAAAACGAGCCAAAGTTTTTTCACGAAATTCTTTTTTTTTAGGAATACAAACATACAAAAACTTGCTGTTTTGGGAAGGATTACCTCCCTGACCTTGACAAGTCCTGATCTTTTTTTTTCATAACTTGAAGTCCATATAGCCATGAGATCAATACTCCTTCTGATGGGAGTGAGGTGGCGAAGCAGTGCAAAAACCAGAGAAAACAACTGTCTTTCTCAAATGAGTTTTGTTCATTGAATAGTTGGACACCATATTTGTTTAGTCTTAACTTAAACTTTTTATCGAAAAGGTTGTAACTTTGTTCAAAGAGCAGATATCATGAGTAATATTGAAATGACAGCCATTTTTGAACCATGTGATGAAGGTGGCTACATTGCATATATAGAGGAAATTCCTGGAATTAATAGTCAAGGAGAGACAATTGAAGAAGCCAAGGAAAACCTGACTGATGCGATAAATATTATGTTTGAAGAAAGGCGGGATAGTCAAAAGGCTAACCAGAATAGAAGAGTAAAAAAGCTGATTACTCAAACGCTCTCCTTTAGTTTGTAGTGAAATGTCTACTGTTCCCAGACATAAAGATATTAAAGAGAATCTTTGCAGGAAGATTTGCAAAGATCTGAGTATCCCTGATATATTGAAGAGGAATTAAAATGAGGTGCCCACCACCGTGTAAGCACTATTTGCAACAAAGGCAAAGTCCGCGACATGCTATGGTGGCTTAGTTCCACCATTGGGCGTCCCATACTTAGGAGTATTACCAATTTGCTCAACCTCCATCCAATCGTTCAGGTTTAAATGCACCAGGGTGACGTAGCGATATGAACGGGTCATTAACAGATCGACTGACAAGATGTGAATGTTGCCCGCGCAAATGCCGGGTTAACCGACTTGAAGGGCAAGTCGGGTTTTGCGGGATTCCTGCCAGTATCCGGATTTCTCATGCCGGTCTGCATTTTGGAGAAGAACCCTCCATCTCAGGAACAAAGGGTTCAGGCACCGTTTTTTTCGCTGGATGCAATCTTCACTGTGTGTTTTGCCAGAATTATCTGATCAGCCAGGAGTTTCAACAGGGTCACACCCGAACTCTTACAACAGATGAGCTTGCATATGAAATGATGCACCTTCAGGATGAAGGTGCCCACAATATCAACTTTGTATCGCCTTCTCATATGATTTTCCAGATGGCTGATGCTATTGAGGTGGCAAGGGGAGAGGGACTTGTTGTGCCGGTTGTATACAACTCCAACGGATATGATTCAGTGGACGCTCTGCGGCAGATCCGGGGATTGGTGGACATCTACCTTCCAGACATCAAATACCTGGAAAATGGACTTGGAAAGCAGTTTTCTGCGGTGGACGACTATGCGGACATCGTTCCCGGGGTTCTCAGGGAGATGCTGGATCAGGTCGGACACCTGGAAATGGATGAGGAAGGCATTGCGGTACGGGGGTTGCTGGTTCGGCATCTGGTATTGCCCAACTATTTGGGTAACAGCAAAAGATGTCTCCACTTTCTGGCAGATTTATCTCCGGATACTTTTGTAAGTATCATGGCACAATATTCTCCTCAATATAAGGCACGTAATTATCCTGGCATAAACCTGGCTCTGACAGAAGACGAATATAATGAGGTCACAGATTATGCGTTTGGTCTTGGTCTCGAGAACGCTTATATTCAGGAACTTGAGAGCCAGGATCATTACCTGCCTGATTTTGCACAGGTAAGTCCTTTCAACTCCGCTTCATCCATTCCTGGTTCTTCAGAACCTGAACCGACGGGCAGCGAATGATGAAGCCGAACAAATTACTAAAGCCGAACGCTAACGTCGATATCTAATCGCATTTACCATGGGGCCAAATTGACTATCATCAAGAATAATTGTATATTTACGCTTAATTAATAGTAAATTTGCAACAATGAGAGCAAAACCCACATCGAAAGGTGCGATTAGAAAGGAGGGGGAAAGGGTAACGATTTCAGCGAGATCTGCCAGGAGTACTAGACTTGAAAAATTCTCACCTGCCTGGGTTGTTGCTAATGCTAAAGACGCACCTGGGTACAAAATGGAACTGATTGACCGTATCCGTGTTGGTGTGAAAAAAGATGATTGGAAACAACTGATACACAATATCGGATCCACTGAAAGAGAATTCGAAAATATCCTACCTTCCTCGATCAGTAGCATGCAAAAGAAATCTGTATATGGTCGAGAGACTTCCGAAAGAATCTATGAACTGGCAAGATTATTTGGTCTAGGCTATGAAGTATTTGATTCAAAAGTTGATTTTAAAGAATGGCTAATGACTCCTTCCAGACCCCTTGGTAATAAAAAGCCATTTGATCTTCTCGATAGCAGTTTTGGTTTTGAAATGGTCGAAAACGAAATCATTAGAATAAAATACAATGTATATAGCTAAATGATTGTCTATAGAGTTGCTAATTCCAGGTATAAGGACTCAACATTATCAGGGATAGGAGCTGAAAAGGCAGGCGGGAGATGGAATGAAGTGGGGACTCGGGCAGTTTATTGTTCCGAAAACATATCTTTAGCATTATTGGAGTATTATGTGCATTCCGAGAAGATCTCCATATTGCCAAAAGAAATACTTGTAGCGAAAATCCAGTTTCCAAATGAGTTCATTCTTGAGGAATTGGAGGATCTACCGGATCGATGGAATCAATACCCATATTCGTCAAAAACCGCAAAAATCTTCACTAATCTGGCTAGAAATCGAGATTTCTTTGCGTTGAAGGTACCCTCAACAATAGTTGGACTGGAATCAAATATAATTCTTAATCCACTCTACAAAGAATTTGGTAAGGTTGAGATACTTGAGTTTATCAAACTACCAATCGATGACAGGTTGAAAGAAAGTGTGCGAATCTAAGGATTATTCGTAGACTTTGACTTTCTCTTTCTTTTTCACAATTGTACTGGCTCAACTTAAACCTTTTATCGAAAAGGTTGTAACTTTATTCAAATAGCAGATATCATGAGTAATATTGAAATGACAGCCATATTTGAATCATGCGATGAAGGTGGCTATATTGCATATATAGAGGAAATTCCTGGTATTAAAAATAGGGTGCCCACCACCAGGTAAGCGTCATTATAATTTGCGCGTACCATTTAAAATATCTTTTATCCGGGAAGAAATGAAAAGTATAGTCCTTATTGTTTTAGTACTGATCCTTTCTGCGTTCAGGATCTTTGGCCAAAAGTTACCTTTTGTTACCCTGCCAGAACAACTGAACGATCACAATTATGCCGAATGGATTACAATGCCAGGTATTGAGGGAGGTGAATATGGCGTGTACTATTTCCGAAAGACTTTATTTATGGAGAGTGTCCCAGAAGAATTTACCATCCATGTTTCAGGTGACAACAGGTATCGCTTATATGTAAACGGTAATTTGAAATGTTGGGGGCCGGCAGTTGGAGATCTGAACAATTGGAATTACGAAACAATAGATATAGTTACAGATCTTAAACCTGGTATTAATACAATTGCCGCACAGGTTTGGAATATGGGGAAGTTTTGCGGAGCCAGACAAATTTCAAATAGAACAGCTCTTATTGTACAAGGTAATTCATCTGCAGAAATACAGGTAAATACGAATGAAAGCTGGAAAGTTATAAAAGACTCCGGATACTTTCCAATTACCCATTCCAGTTTACAAGCAGGTGGTGGGTATATTGCTGGAGCCACCGACAGTTTGCTGTATTCACTTCACCCCTGGAATTGGCAATCAGTGGATTATGATGATACCCGATGGAATTGCGCAAAAGAACTTGGGAAGGGAAACCATTGTGGATTAAATACCTGGAAAGGAACACCCTGGTTGCTAAAACCCAGATCCATTCCATTTATGGAGCAATTTTATGAGAAAACACCCAGAATAGTTGACATCCAGGGCATGGATATTGATCCAAAAGAACTTTCAGAAATACAGGGACTGAGAATCCCAAAGAATACCAAGGTCGAGATTCTACTTGACAATGAACAACTGACCATGGGTTTTCCGAGATTGGTTACCTCCAAAGGAAGAAACGCGAAAATAAAAATCCAATACCAAGAGGCCTTATTCGATGAAGACAACAGGAAGGGTGATCGTAATGTATGGCAAAATAAATCGATGAAGGGATATTATGATGTCTTCATTTCTGATGGAGGGAAACAAAGAGAAATTGAACCACTTTGGATCAGGGTATATCGCTATGTTAAATTCTTCGTTGAGACAGAAGATGAGGAGATTGTAATTCATGATTTCCAAAACTTGTTTACGGCGTATCCATTCGGTCAGATAGGAAGCTTTACCTCCAATGACATTCAGCTTGATCACATTTGGGAAGTATCGTGGCAGACGGTTCGCTTATGCGCACTGGAAAGCTATATGGATTGCCCCTATTATGAACAACTACAATATATTGGTGACACAAGGATTCAGGCGCTGATCTCCATGTTTGTCGCTGGAGATGATAAGCTTGTTAAGAACGCCATTGATCAGTTCTACAACTCGATGCAACCAATGGGCTTGACAAAAAGCAGTCACCCCCAGGTAGGTATCCAGATAATTCCTCCTTTTTCGCTGGTATACATAAGCATGATCCACGATTACTTTATGTTGCGAGATGACGAAAATTTCATAAAGCAGTATTTGCCGGGGATACAGTTTATTCTTAACTGGTTCATACCAAAAATTAGCAACAATGGAATGTTAGGGCCGATACCCTACTGGAACCACATTGATGGAGGAACAGAAGAGTTTGAGGCAGGCTCACCTCCGGGAATTACGGAAGGCAATTCATCTCATATGAGTATCCTACTTGCACTCTCAATAAGAGATGCCATTGAAATGTTTAAGTTTTTTGGATACAGTTTTGATGCAGAGAACTATGAAAAAATTGCAGATAAACTCATAGAAGCTACTTTGCATAATTGCTGGGATGAAGATAAAGGCCTGATTGCAGAAACACCAAGTAAGCAAATGTATAGTCAGCATACCAACTCTATAGCAATACTTACGGATGTTTTTTCTAATGATCAATCGCTTCAAATTGCAAAAAAGATTATTCAGGATACTTCCCTCGCGCAAGCGACTCTTTACTACAACTTTTATGTTTTCCAGGCATTGAAAAAGGCTGGCCTTGGTAACGAAATGCTAAATCAATTGGATAAATGGAAAATATTCCTTGAGAATGGACTTTGTACTTTTCCGGAGCATGGTTTAAACAGCAGGTCTGACTGTCATGCTTGGTCTTCTCATCCTATGTATGATTTGTTAAATATCACCTGTGGTGTAGCACCAGCCTCTCCTGGTTTTCAGACAGTTGTAATTACACCACAGTTGGGTCAACTAAATGATGTTTCTGGTATTGTGTTTCATCCATTTGGAAATATTACAACCACCTTCAGGAAAGTAAAGGATAATAAACTGAAATGTCTGATCATCTTGCCTGAAGGATTGGCAGGTTCACTCGTTTGGAATAGTGAAGTCTATCCCTTAGAAAATGGTGAAAACAATTATACTCTTGAGTAAATACTCTACAACCATCAACAATATCTGAGCGTCTTTGATTTACACATAGAAAGCTATATCTTTGTGTGTAGAAAAAGTATAACATATTACACATGGCTACAAATTTAGCAATAGATGATTGGCTTATAGAAGAAGCAAAGTTGGTCGGTAAACATCGAACTAAAAAAGGAGCTGTTACTGAGGCATTGATGGAATATATCCAGCGCAGGAAGCAATCTGAGATCCTACGGATTTTCCATTCAATTGATTACGATCAGGACTACGATTACAAAAAGCAGCGGGCGCTAAAATGAAAGTTATTGTCGATACTGGTGTATGGTCCTTAGCTTTGCGGAGAAGTAAAGATGTTGAAAACGAATATGTTGAAGAATTAGTGGAGCTAATAAAAGAGGTCCGTGCCCAACTCATAGGGCCAGTACGTCAAGAACTCCTCAATGGAATCAGATCAGAAAAGCAATATAAGGTATTAAAAAAGAATCTTAGGGCATTCAGGGACCTCCCTATTGAAACAGAAGATTATGAATTGGCAGCTGAGTATTATAACACGGCTCGGGAAAATGGCATCCAAGGTTCGAATACTGACTTTTTATTATGTGCTATCTCTACTCGCCATCGGATGCCAATATTTACTACGGATAACGATTTCATCAACTTTCAATCTGTTATTCCAATAGAATTACACAAAATCAGGACGTAATTGGCGCTATATTGGTTCATATATCAAATCACTAATGCCGACAGAGGCGCATGTCATACGCTTTGAAGAAAAGGCAAATCCTGGGCCATGCTATTGGTGGCTTAATGAAAAAACCATTCCTATTATTAGCATTTCTAATCATCTTATCTTCTTGTGAAAAGGATACTCGCTTTTTACCTAAGTATGAGGCAATACTTGGGACATGGGGTATTCAATCGATTTCATATGATAGTTCAGGTGTGGGGATTACCAAAGAAATGCCATATGACGATTTAATAATTGAGGAAAACCTCCATTATGAAATATATTCGGACCAAGACAATTTAGTTGAAAATGGGAGCATTGAAATTATTGATCAAACCACTGACAAACTGGAATTGTATTTCGCTGCAGAAAGACCTGTTTATAGTTCTTATGCTGGATCTTATGTATTTGGTATTACAAATGTTGAATTGATTTCATTAACAGAGGATGAATTAAAGTTCAGAACAATTAATGCTGGTTATGATGTTTATTCAGATAAGGAAATTCATTTGAAGAAATGAATAATTGAACCGAAGGCATGATAGCAGACCGCCAAATAAGGGTGATTAAAATCGTAGAATAAAACACTAAAGCCGACCGTTACGCGTGTCAGATACTTTACAGAAAAGGCAAAGTTCCCGCCACGCTAAGGTTGCATAGTCCCACCGTTATGGATATAAAATGAATTCTCACAATACATGAATCCAGCGACAAAGATATCAGAGATTGCGCCATGTGGCATGAACTGTCGGCTTTGTATTGGATATGTAAGGACCAAGAATCAATGTGATGGCTGTCTCACGCCCAATACAAAATGTAACAGGCAATGTATTTTGCGTTACTGCCCCAAACGCAAGGGGAAATACTGTGATCATACTTGTGCGACATTCCCATGTAAACGTTTGAAAGACCTTGATAAGAGGTATCGAACAAAGTATGGAATGAGCATGATAGAGAATCTAGAGCAGATAGAGAGGGTAGGTATCAGGCAATTCGTCAGGAATGAGAATATGCGGTGGACTTGCACTGCGTGTGGATCCATTGTCAGTGTACATAGGCCTAATTGTCTGGAATGTGGGACACCAAGAAATGAACTTGAAAAATTGAAACCCTGAAAACAGAACGACATTTAGCAGATTTGCAACACTATGCTCCTGACAACAACGAGCTCGTGGCCTATTTGCTTGCCCAATCGAATTTGCCAGGTAAACGGGGTAATCTTGAACTCGCATTCGCATTCGCTGTGTATATTGAGGAACAGTTTATGCTCACTCCGAAATTGACATTTACACTCTGCGAGGCATTGATTACTGAGAATCCTCCTGACAAACACATCACCGGTTCTGAAGAATTTCTGCCATTTTGTGGTGTCCTCGGATTGGGTCGAATTGGGAAGATCGATCCGGACAGAGAGCCTGATGTACTGGTATACGTGAAAATCGCTGCCCAGGATGTGCGTTGGCGGATACGGGAAGCGGCTGCTTTTGCTATTCAGGATCTGATTGATGTCCGGCCCTGGGCCACTTTAGCATTACTCCAGTCGTGGGTTCATGAAGACAACTATCTTCTTCATCGTGCTGTCGCTGCTGGAATTGCAGAACCGCGTTTCATGAAAAATCAGGAGTTCGCCCGGATTGCCCTTTCAATACATAAAGCTATTCTGGAGAAGGTAGTTCATGAGGCAAATAAACGAGATCCGGACTATATTGTCCTGGTAAAGGGATTGTGCTATTCGCTAAGTGTCGTAATCGTCGGCATCGAACAGGAAGGATTTAGCTATCTTGAAAATCTTATTGATACGGATCAACCTATCATCCGCAAGATCGTGCGCGAAAATTTGAAAAAGAACCGATTGCTGAGGTTAAATGCTGAGAAGGTTGCAATGCTAAAACTGAAATTGGACCAAACCTAATATACCTTATGAAACGTTTTCCTTTTTATCTTATTTGTTCTGTAACGAGCCTGCTAATTTTAGCATCAGCATGTACGGATAAAGGACAAATGAATTTCACAAAACTGCAAGTCGCTCAGCCGGAAGAAATGGGCATGAAATCTGAGGTGCTGGAGCAGGAGTTGACCGAACTGTTAGGCGCGAACAAAACCGGAGCTGCCTGTCTGCTGGTAAATGGCAAACTGGTCTGGGAACACTATTGGAAGGACTTTGGTCCCCAATCACGCTTTGACATTTATTCCGCGGGGAAAGCATTTACAGCAACAGCCATCGGATTATTGGTAGATGATGGAAAACTAAAGGTGGATGACCCAGCCTGCAACATTCTCACTGAATGGGCCAATGATGGACGAAAAGAGATTACCATCAGAAATCTTCTGACGATGACCTCAGGTTTAAAGCTGGACTACGACGGATACGTCAATTCGCCTGATCCTACCGATGCAATGCTGAATTGGCCCATGGAAAGAGAACCCGGAACTGCCTGGTCTTATGAACAGGCAACTTCTCATGCCCTTTCGGTTATCGTAAAAAGAATAACCGGCAAGCAGCCAATTGTTTTTTTACGTGAACGCATATTGAATTCAATTGGTATATTGGAAGCAGATTGGCTCCGCTCCCGACAAGGCGATTGTCTGGGCTGGCGCAGCGTGTTGATCAGTGCACGTGAATTGGCTATATTCGGGCAGTTCTATTTAAACAAGGGCCGGTGGAACGGAGTACAATTGCTTGGTGAAGATTTTATTGATCAAGCCATTGTCAATGATCCCCTGCTTTCTGAGATACCTGTTGCAGATGGTCAGGATGACTTTCGTCGTCGTGGTTACGGATGGCAAATGTTTGTAAACACCAATGGAATTTTTGAAGGTGTTGACAAATCAGGATATGGCTTTCTGGGAGCATATCATAATATCTGTATTGTTGATCCTTCCAGGAATTTTGTCTTTGTCCGCATGGTAACACCTGAAGCGCAGGAGAACCACTCAGATTATGAAAATGCATTGGATGTTACGGATGAAGGAACCGCTAAGATCTGGCGGACTATTTTATCAGCATTTGAGTAGGTAAGGGATAAAAGATGCAGCGAACCATCCAAATACGCACCACTGCCCCAGGGAGCCTCAGCGGCCATTATGATCCAGGAGAACTGGGATCAGTCGGTGCAAAATGATGTGATCACCCTGCTCGGCAGGCTGGTACCTGTGGGGGCCTGGGAACACGACCGGCAGGATAACAATGGTGATTCTCACCCCGGATATTAAAGTCTGGCGGTGAACTGAAGTTCTTTTACACCGGAGACATCGGCCAGCTCTTCCAGCAAGTCGCTGTTCATGCGCCCACGCACATGAACCAGTGTATTTTCTTCCCCACCCACCACAACGATAAGGTCGGTTATTTTGTCGTTTTTCTGCCGGGCTGCGATGATCACGTCCTCATCTCCGTCGTGCACTTCCATCAACAGGTTGTAATTGTCATTCATCCGGGTCACGTTCATCTCTTTGGTAAAATTGACCCCGGGGTAGAGGTGGCTGTCTTCAATAGTCAGCACGGATACCGAACGAAGGCACCGGACCAGCTCTCTCTCCTGGTTCTCAAGACCGGCGCACATTCCGGCAAATTTCAGCAGGAACCCCGGGACATATATTGAAACCACACCTTTTTCCCCTTTGTATGTGTTATAGACATTGTGGTAACCGGCGGGCTGTGCAAAAATCGAAACACAGAAAGCAATGGCGATTGAAAAAATAATAAGTCGTTTCATGATGGTCGTCTTTTGATGTTTAGAAATAAGACGAACCACACTGAATGTTGTTACAATAAAAGAGCTATTTCCTGTAATCTCTTCCGATGAAGGTAATATTTTCTTTCAGCTTGTTGAACCCGGCCCTCTTTACCGGCGACTCCCGGAACAACTGGTTATATTGCTCCCGGTCCAGCAGGTTCCACTCCTCCCGGGACATCCTCAGAAGGGTTTCTGACGCTTCAAACGCAGGTTCACAGTGTAGCGGTGCTGTGCGGTTCCATGGGCAGACATCCTGGCAGATATCGCATCCGAAAACACGGTTGGATAGTTTTCCCTCCACTCCTGCATCAATGGCTTCCCTGTTCTCAATGGTTTGGTAAGAGATGCATTTTTGGGAGTCAAGGGTGCGGTTTGAGAGTATGGCATCCGTGGGACATGCCTCAATACATCGCGTGCAACTGCCGCAGAAATCTCCCTCGGGGACGCGGTTGTAGTCCAGCTCCAGGTTAAGAATAATCTCCCCGATAAAGACAAAGGAGCCTGAATTCCGGGAGATCAGGTTGGAATTTTTACCAATCCAGCCAAGGCCTGCTTTCCGGGCCCAGGCCCTGTCAAGTACCGGTGCCGAATCCACGAACACCCTTCCCTCCACCGGCCCGAAATCAGACTTGATGAAGTCTAAAAGCTGGTTCATCTTCTCTTTCAATACAAAATGGTAATCCCTGCCGTAAGCATATGTGGATAGTATGGGAGCCTCAGGATCCACCTGCTTCTGAACAGTATGATAGGAGTAGAGCAGCGAGATAACACTCTTTGATCCCTCCACAAGGAGTGTGGGGTCACTTCGCTTTTCCAGATGGTTGGCCATATAGCCCATTCGGCCGTGGTAACCCTTTTCCAGCCACTCTTTCAGGCGGTCAGAATCCCCTGGAAGATTTTCGGCCCTTGAGAATCCACAGGCGGCAAAACCCAGCTTCAACGCCTCCTCCCGGATGGCATTTGAACGCTCTTTTATGGATCTATTTCTATCCATTCCTTTAAAACCCACTGAGCACTGATCCCTGTCCCCTGAGCACTATCCCCTGTCCCCTGAGCACTAAAGAAGGCCGAGCTCCAGTTTTGCCTCCTCCGACAGCATTGACTTTTCCCACGGGGGGTCGAAAACCAGGTTGATGTTTACCTTCTCCACACCCTCTACGGCCAGCACAGCCTCTTCAACATCCGCTAAAAGCATATCCACCATAGGGCAGTTGGGTGCTGTGAGTGTCATTTTGATATTGGCTTCAGCCTCTTCGGTGACATCGATTTCGTAAATCAGCCCCAGGTCGTAAACATTGACCGGAATTTCAGGATCATATACGTTTTTAAGTGCCTCAGCAATCTTTCCCTCTATCTCTAGAAAATCCATTGTTTCGTTCATCTTTTCGACTTTTCACTTTGTGCTTTGTAGGCGAGAGCATACAAACGCATTTTCTTCACCATGGCAAGCAACCCGTTGGAACGGGTGGGTGAGAGGTTCTGGCTCAGCCCAATCTCATCAATGAAGAAAAGTTTGTTCTCCACGATCTCGTCAGGCGTACGCCCGTTCAGTACTTTTACCAATAGTGCAACAATACCTTTGACAATGATGGCATCACTATCAGCCTCGAATACCAGCTTTCCATCCACCAGGTCGGCATGCAGCCAGACCTTCGACTGGCATCCGTTGATCAGGTATTCATTTGTTTTGTATCGGGGGTCGATCTCCGGAAGCTCGTTGCCCAGTTCGATCAGGTAGTTATAACGATCCAGCCAGTCTTCATATACCGAAAACTCCTCTACAATATCCTTTTGTGCTTGGGTGAGGTCCATTTTTACTCTGTTAGGTTAGCATTTTTATGGTTCTTTCGATCCCTTTTACAAGCTGGTCCACCTCTTCTGTGGTATTATAGAACACCAAAGAAGCCCTGATGGTTCCCCCGATGCCAAAATGATCCATAACGGGCTGGGTGCAATGGGTACCGGTCCGAACCGCAATGCCCATTTTATCAAGGATCATTCCTGCATCATAGGGGTGTATATTCTCCAGTAAGAATGAAAAGAGAGAGATCCGCTCATTCGCTTTCCCGTAAAGGATCAAACCAGGTATTGTCTCCAGTTTCTCCAGTGTGTAACGAATAAGCTTCTCTTCGTGCGTGCGAATCTCTTCCAATCCCAGTTTCATGACATACTCAATGGCACTTGCAAGGCCAATTGCTCCGATATAGTTGGCGGTCCCGGCCTCAAATTTGAAAGGGAGGTTATTAAAGCTGGTCTTTTCAAAGGTGACCTGGTCCACCATATCCCCACCCCCCTGGTAAGGTGGGAGCGCTTCAAGCAGGGACTCCTTTCCGTAAAGGACCCCTGAACCCGTGGGCCCAAAAATTTTGTGGGAAGAGAATACATAAAAATCACAATCCAGATCTTGTACATCCACTGCTCCGTGTTGCACCATCTGGGCACCGTCGAGCATCACGGGAACCCCCCTTTGATGGGCACGACTGATTACCTCTTTCACAGGGTTGATTGTGGCCAGTGAATTGGAGGCGTGCGCCAATGCCACGATGCGTGTCCTGTCGGTCAACAGGGAGTCCAGTTCATCCAGCTTCAATGTACCCGAATCATCAAAAGGTATCACCTTTAAAAAAGCCCCTTTCCGTTCACACAGCATCTGCCATGGGACAATGTTCGAGTGGTGTTCCATTTCCGAGATCAGGATTTCATCCCCCTGATGAACGTACTTTTCTCCAAAGGAGAAGGCAACTGCATTGATCGATCCTGTAGCCCCGCTGGTGAATATGATCTCGTGGGTTGAGGCGGCATTGAGAAACTGCCTTACCCTCTCACGGGCAACTTCATAAAGCCCTGTCATCTGCTCGCTCAGGTAGTGAATACCCCGGTGGATAGAACTGTTTTGCCGGGATAACAACTCATTCATGGCCTCAATCACCACCGCCGGTTTCTGGGTGGTGGCGCCATTATCCAGGTAGATCAGGGGTTTATTGTAAACCTTCTGATTCAGGATGGGAAAATCGCTTCTTACCTTGTTGATATCGAATCCCATGGGAAGAAGTTATTAGTCCTTGCAATTCATGGCACAGTTGTTACATCTGGAGAGCTCTCCTCTCAATCTTTTTCCTACCAGGTCGGAGATTCTCTCCTGCAGGGAGGGTTGCCTGATCCTGGAGATCACATCATGGGCAAATGCATCCATGAGCATCAGCCGGCTTTCATCTTTCGGGATTCCCCTGGACTGCAGGTAGAAGAGTGCATCCTTGTCAAGTTGTCCAACCGTGGCCCCGTGACTGCATTTCACATCGTCGGCATAGATCTCCAGCTGTGGTTTGGTATGCATTTTGGCCGTATCGGAAAGCAGTATATTGTTATTGGACTGGAATGCTTCTGTCTTCTGGGCATCGGGGTGAACATGGATTTTCCCGCTAAAGACCCCGGTAGAGATATCATCAAGTACCCCTTTGTAATGCTGGTTGCTTCTGCAATGCGGAGCCAGATGCTCTATCACCGTAAAGTTGTCCACGTGCTGTGTTTTATCTTCAAGGAAGAGCCCCAGTGCGTTGGTCTCTGCCCCTTCACCGGTCATCTTCACATGGAGGTTGTTCCGCACCAATCCACCATGCAGTGTGATGGTACCGTGCTGACAGCGGGAGTTATGCTGCTGGCTGATCCAGGTGTTGGTAATCTGGCATGAATTGTTATGTTCGTTCTGGAGTCTCAGCAGATCCAGGTCAGCATTCTCACCGAGAAAAGCTTCAGTCACCGAGTTGGTCAGGAAAAGGTGGGGGGAGAGGGTATGGTCGCAAATAATCACTTCGGCCCATCCGTTTTTTTCCACCAGGATCAGGTTCCTGTGATGCACCATCTGGTTCTTGTCTGATAGCAGCAAGTTGATGATCTGGATCGGTTTTTCCAGTCTCTTCCCTTCCGGTACATACAGAAAGATTCCATCCTGTGAAAAAGCTGTGTTCAGTGAGACAAATGTCTCCTTCTCCATGACCGCGTTTTTTCCAAGATGACGGGAGATTAACCCTGGATAGCGGTGAATGGCCTCTTTCAGACTCCCGTAAATGATCCCGTTTCCCAACTCATAAATGGATGGTCCTTCCGGATTGTAGAAGAAGCCGTTGAGAACCGCAAGTACATGCGAGTCCAGCTTAGGTACGTCACAGCGGAACAAATCCTGGCTGTCAAAGCTGATCTTCCTTGGGGTAAAATGGAAGGAGAGCTGACCGTCAAAAACCGGTTCCAGGTGAGAATACTTGTAGTCCTCATGCCTTTTTTTGGGAAATCCGGTTTTTTCAAATGAGCGAATTGCCTCTTCACGCAGATCTCCCATAAAGGAGGGGTCACCATTGCTGATTAGCCCTCTGTTCTGCCTGAAAAGTTCAATATACTTTTCTTTTGTGCCGGTTGCATTAAGCGTCTCCATGTTCCACCTCCTGCTTGATCCAGTCATATCCGTGCTCCTCCAGCTCTTTTGCAAGGGCTTTGTCTCCCGATTTTACGATCCTGCCCTTGTAGAGCACATGTACAAAATCAGGAACAATATAATCAAGTAACCGCTGGTAATGGGTAATGATAATGGTCGCAGTTTCGGGCGACCGGAGATTATTCACCCCGTTGGCCACAATCCGCAGGGCATCGATATCCAGCCCCGAGTCGGTTTCATCCAGGATAGCCAGTTTGGGTTCAAGAAGTGCCATCTGGAAAATCTCGTTCTTTTTCTTCTCGCCTCCTGAAAACCCTTCATTCACCGAGCGGTTGGTGAGGTCGGAAGTGATCTCGACGATTTTCTTTTTCTCCCTCATCAGTTTCAGAAAATCTCCAGCCGGCATGGGATCCAGTCCCTGGTATTTGCGTTTTTCGTTGATGGCAGTCCGCAGGAAGTTTACCATGCTCACACCCGGGATTTCCACCGGGTACTGGAATCCCAGGAAGATTCCCTCCCTGGCCCTGTCTTCAGGTGCCAGTTCCAGCAGGTCTTTCCCCTCGAAGGTAACCTTGCCATGTGTGATTTCAAAATAATCACGTCCCGCCAGTGCCGAAGCCAGCGTGCTTTTACCCGAGCCGTTGGGTCCCATGATGGCATGTACCTCACCTGCCTTCACAGACAGGTTAATCCCTTTCAGGATCTCCTTACCATCTATATTTACTTTTAGGTCCTTTATCTCCAACATATCTTTTTATTCTATTTATACTTCCTTAGCACTGTCCCCTTAGCACTATTTTCTGAGCACTGTCCACTGTCCCCTTAGCACTATTTTCTGAGCACTGTCCACTGTCCCCTTAGCACTATTTTCTGAGCACTGTCCACTGATCCCTGAGCACTATTTCCTTAGCCGACCGAACCCTCCAGGGTTATGGCCAGCAATTTTTGTGCCTCCACCGCAAATTCCATAGGCAGTTTATTTAATACCTCCCTGGCATATCCGTTTACGATCAGGCTGACCGCATTTTCCGTATCAATGCCACGCTGGTTACAGTAAAAAATCTGATCCTCCCCGATTTTCGATGTGGTGGCTTCATGCTCCACGATGGCCGTCTTGTTGTCCACTTCAAGGTAGGGAAAGGTATGTGCCCCGCATGTGGAACCCAGCAGAAGACTGTCGCATTGCGAGTAGTTCCTGGCATTTTCGGCCCCCTTCAATACCTTCACAAGGCCCCGGTATGAGTTCTCACTCTTCCCGGCACTGATCCCCTTGGAAATGATTGTAGAACGGGTGTTTTTTCCGATGTGGATCATTTTAGTTCCTGTATCGGCCTGCTGATGATGATTGGTCACCGCCACAGAGTAGAACTCACCCACCGAATTGTTTCCCCTGAGGATACAGCTGGGGTACTTCCAGGTAATGGCCGAACCCGTCTCCACCTGGGTCCAGGAGATCTTCGAGTTATCACCTTTACAAATACCGCGTTTGGTTACGAAGTTGAAAATGCCTCCCTTTCCATTCTTATCGCCCGGGTACCAGTTCTGTACGGTTGAATATTTCACCTCGGCATTTTCCAGGGCAACGATCTCGACAATGGCGGCATGCAGCTGGTTTTCATCTCGCCTGGGGGCGGTACAACCTTCCAGGTAACTCACATAGGAATCCTCTTCGGCCACAATCAGGGTACGCTCAAATTGTCCGGTGTTGGCAGCATTGATACGGAAATAGGTGGATAGTTCCATGGGACATCGTACTCCCCTGGGAATATGACAGAATGAACCGTCGCTGAAAACTGCCGAGTTCAGCGCTGCAAAATAGTTATCGGTATAGGGCACCACCGAGCCCATATATTTTTTAATCAAATCGGGGTGGTTCTTCACCGCTTCACTGAATGAACAGAAGATAACTCCCTTTTCGGCCAGGGTATCCTGAAAAGTGGTTTTCACTGAAACGCTGTCCATCACCGCATCCACGGCTACTCCTGCCAGCTGTTTCTGCTCCTCCAGAGGTATTCCTAGTTTATTGAATGTGTCGATCAGCTCCGGATCCACCTCATCCATATTCTCATATTTAGCCGCCTGCCTGGGTGCTGCGTAATAAATGATATCCTGGTAGCCGATTTCCGGGATCCTGAGGTGGGCCCATTTGGGCATCATCATGGTTTGCCAGTGCCTGAAAGCTTTGAGCCTCGATTCCAGGAGCCACTCAGGCTCCTCCTTCTTAGAGGATATCAGGCGTATTACATCTTCGTTTAACCCTTTTGGGATGGTCTCTGTTTCAATATCTGACTGGAAACCATACTTGTAATCACTGCCCGTAACCTCACTTAATATCTTATTCTGGTTTTCCACTGACTAATTATAAATTAGATTAATTTAAAATAGAGGGATGCAAATATACAAAAACTTGTTCTTACATTTGTAATACAACGCTCCCTTTCAATTGTTTTCGGTTCTTCAGGATTTAACAAAACCCGGCATGACAAAAAAAAAGATCCGCACCATCGAAGAGCTTGGTGAGTTTGGTCTCATCGATCACCTGACCTCGGGTATTCAATGCAAGCAGAAAAGTACCAGAATGGGTATTGGAGATGATGCGGCAGTTATCGATCATGGTAATTACTTCCAGGTGGTAACAACAGATCTCCTGCTGGAGGGAGTACATTTTGACCTGGTTTATACACCCTTGAAGCACCTTGGTTACAAAGCGGTTGTAGTTAACCTTTCCGATGTATATGCAATGAATGCGGCCCCCAGGCAGATCACCCTTTCCCTTGGAATATCGGGAAAATTTTCTGTGGAAGCACTGGAGGAGTTTTATGAAGGGGTGATGCTGGCCTGTGAAAGGTTTGGTGTCGATTTGGTTGGAGGGGACACCTCGGCTTCATTAACCGGCCTGGTTATTTCCGTTACTGCCATTGGTACTGTAATAAAAGAGGAGATCACCTTTAGAAGTGGCGCAAAGCCCAACCAGCTGGTGTGTGTGACGGGCGACCTGGGGGCGTCGTACATGGGGCTTAAAATCCTCGAAAGGGAGAAACAGTTGCATATTGCCGATCCGGGGTTCCAGCCCGAGTTGAAAGGTTATGACTATGTGCTGGAGAGATTTCTGAAACCCGAACCCCGGGTGGATGTATTACTGGCCATGAAGGAAGCAGGAATTATTCCAGGTGCGATGATCGATATTTCGGACGGGCTCTCGTCCGAATTGCTTCACCTGTGCAAGGCATCCGGGATCGGGTGCCAGGTGTATGACGACCGGATCCCGGTTGCCAAAGAGACCAGGGAGGTTGCCGGGGAGTTCAGTCTGGAACCGCTGGTGGCAGCTTTACACGGAGGGGAGGATTACGAATTGCTTTTCACCGTTCCCCTGTCCGATTTCGATAAGGTATCGGCCATTAAAGGGGTGAGTGTCATCGGAAACATGACCGGGAAAGGGGGCAAAGCCCTTCTGGTAGGCAATGATGGCAATGCCATTCTCCTGCAGGCACAGGGCTGGAATGCCTATCCGAACACCTGATAACTATCCGGTTGAAACCATGAAAAGATCTTTTATAAACAGGGAAATATCTTCAGCCATCGTTTTTTTTGAATCCATGCAGTTCAAGCTTCCCCTCTGGGGATACTGGACTTCCGAAGATTGGAATCTCAACAAACTGGATGATAGTGATATAAGAGTGAATCAACTGGGTTGGGATCTGACCGATTTTGGAACGGAAGCGTTCGCAAGCTGTGGGCTGATTCTGTTTACCATGCGCAACGGCAAAGCTGGAAAGGATGGAAAATCCTATTGCGAAAAGATTATGATTGCGGGTGAGAACCAGGTTACACCAAGGCATTATCATTCAAGGAAAATGGAGGACATCATCAACCGGGGAGGTGGCGTATTGATCATTGAACTGTTTGAATCCGGATCGAAACAAGGAGATGAGAAGTTGCCTGTGAATATTAAAATTGATGGTCTTCTTCACAGGGTGGAAGAGGGTGAAAAGATCCGCCTTTTACCAGGCCAGAGCATCTGCCTGCCTCCTTATCTGGGTCATCGTTTTTATGGTGAGGAGGGAAAGGGCAGGGTACTGATCGGTGAAGTGAGTGCTGTGAACGACGATCAGAATGACAACCATTTTTTTGATGATGTGGGCAGGTTCCCGGCCATTGAAGAGGATGAGCCCATCAGGTATCTGCTTGTGAGCGATTATGATGATCATGGGTAAGCAACCTGTTAAAATATCCGGGGTGGGATGCAGCCTGCTCGATTATATTTACACAAACGTAAAATTTGAAGATGTTGCTTTGAGGAGCAGGTTCTCAAAGAGAGCCGGGGATGGTGGAATCATGCCTGGGAACCTGGTATTTTCGGAGGACCTGGAGAAATATACCGGTGAGTCGTTGGATGGGATGCTTAAGCAGGTCATTCCTAAGGGTGCAACACCTTCGATTAATATCGGAGGACCCTGCATGGTTGCAATGATCCATGCGTCCCAGCTCCTGTATCATCTGCCGGTTAAATTCTCCTACTTCGGAGCCATTGGAACCGACGCAACAGGGAAGAAGCTTACCAGTCTGATCGGTAATACATCCATTGGGGTGGACCGGTATGATGCGATTGAAGGAGCGACTCCGAAAACAGTTGTGTTGTCGGACCCGGATTATCACAATGGAGAGGGTGAAAGGGCTTTTATCAATACCATTGGGGTTGCAGCGCAATACACGCCCGACCGGCTGGATCAATGTTTTTTTGATGCAGATATTCTCTTATTTGGCGGAACGGCGCTGGTCCCCCCGATCCATGATCACCTGTTTGAACTATTGAAGGAGGGGAAACGGCAGGGTTCAGTGAATATTGTCACCACGGTTTTTGATTTCCGGAATGAAAATCTTGCTCCCCATCAAAGGTGGCCAATGGGAAGGTCTGATAAGGGATTTCAATACATGGATCTTTTGATCATGGACACGGAAGAAGCACTCAGAATTAGCGGAGAGAAGGAGGTGGGCAGAGCAGCCGATTTTTTTATGGGTATGAAGACCCGCTCCTTCATTATAACCAGGGGACCTGCTGATATTGTGATTTACTCCGACGGGACATTTTTTGCCCCTCATCCCCTTGCTGAAATACCGGTTTTACCCATTAAGGATTATAAAACAATCCAAATGAAATCGGATACTACAGGTTGCGGGGATAATTTTTCGGGTGGGGTGATCTCATCACTGGTATCACAGATGATTTCAGGAGATCGGGAAGGATTTGATCTGGTGGAAGCCTGTTCATGGGGGATTGCTTCCGGTACCTATACCGGATTGATTACCGGGGGAACTGAGTTTGAAAAACAAAAGGGAGAGAAGCTGGAGAAGATTACCAGGCTTTACAAGGAATATAAAAAAAAGATTGCAAAAGGATGATGCGAAGGAAGATCCTGATTTTTGGTGCGGGTAAGATTGGAAGGGCCTTTATCGGACAGGTTTTCGGTCGGGCAGGTTACGAGGTGGTTTTCGTGGATATAGACAGAGGTATAATCGACCAATTAAACCAAAAACGTCAATACAGGGTTGAGATCAAAGACCAGGTGTGTGAAACACTGATTATAAAAAATGTTTCCGGAGTTCAGGCGGATGATCTCAGGGGAATAAAAAGGGAGTTGATGGAATGCGATCTTGTGGCCGTGTCGGTAGGACAGAGTGGAATGCCTTCGGTGGCCGTATGCCTTGCAGAAGCCCTGGAGCATAAGTACCATGAAGCCCCCCACAGGGCAACCGATATCATTCTTGCGGAGAATATGAGGGATGCATCCTCCTATTTTGCCGCAAGGCTTTCCACCTGCCTTCCCGGCGACTTTCCACTGCCGGACCGTGTAGGACTGATTGAAAGCTCAATCGGGAAGATGGTTCCGGTGATGCCAGGAGATATAGCCATAAAAGATCCCCTGATGGTGTGGGCAGAAGCTTATAATACCCTCATCCTGGATGGGGTAGCCTTCAAAAATCCGGTTCCCCAAATAGATGATCTGGCTCCCAAAAGCAACATCAGGGCCTGGGTCGACCGGAAGCTTTTCCTGCATAACCTGGGCCATGCCATGGCAGCCTATTTTGGAAATTTTTACCGGCCGGATCTGGGATTAATGTTCCAGGTGCTGACCGACAGACGGGTGGAAGAGAAGACCCTCAGGGCGATGTTCGAAGCCGGAGAGGTTCTGATGAAACTCCATCCGGGAGTGTTTACACGGGATGAGATTGAAGCTCATATTTCTGAACTCTTTGACCGCTTTAAGAATCCGTATCTTGGGGATACGGTCCACCGGGTGGGTTGCGATCTGAAAAGAAAACTGGGACCCGACGACAGGATTGCAATTCCAATCAGATATGCAAAGGAGTTCGGGCTTTCATACCAGACTATGTTGGAGGGATATAAATGCGCTTTAAACTTCTCTGCATGTGATGAAAAGGGCGGGCAACTCGGGGGAGATCTGGAACTGAAGGGGCTTTTTCAGGAGAAGGGACTGGAGTATATGCTGACCCGCTACTCCCGACTATTTATTCCTGCTTATCGCTGTCGAAATAGCCACGGATGATTCCTCTTTTAGAGGCGCGAATAAAAAGGATGATCTCGTCCCTCTCCTTTGAGGCCGGCAGGTTAGCCTCCACAAATTCCAGGGCATCAGAAATATTGAGTCCGCGCTGGTAGATGATCCGGTAGACCTCCTGGATGGCGTAGATGGTGGTGTTGTCGAACCCCCGCCGGCGCAAACCGATGGAGTTAATCCCTGTATATGAGATCGGCTCGCGTCCGGCCATCGCGAATGGAGGGACATCCTTGGTGACTTTACTTCCACCCTGGATCATTACGTGGCTTCCAATGCGTACGAACTGGTGAACCAGGGTTCCCGGACTGACAATGGCGAAATTATCCACCTCCACTTCACCGGCCAGACCGGCATAACTGCCCAGGATGACACGGTCATGTAACACACAGTCATGGGCGATATGTACGTATGACATAATCAGGCAATCTTTGCCTATTAACGTCCTGTCGCTGGCTTTTGTCCCTTTGTTGATTGTTACATACTCCCTGACGGTGGTATTATCACCGATCTCAACGATGGTATCCTCACCCTCGTATTTTAGATCCTGCGGGTCACCCGAAATAACAGCCCCCGGAAAGATCTTCACATTATTTCCGATTCGTGCGCCGTTCATGATGACTGCATTGGGACCGATCCAGCAACCCGTTCCAATTTCCACATTCTCGTAGATGGTAGCAAATGCTTCTACCACAATGTCATCCGCGATTTTTGCTCCGGGATGTATGTTGGCAAGTTTGTTAATCATTGTTCTTTGTTTTAACGATCTGGGCCATCAGTTCACCTTCCATCACAAGCTGGTTCCCCACAAAGATCTCCGCAAATACAATTGCGATTCCCCTTCGAATGGGTTCCAGAAGATCGACTTTCAGGATGAGGGTGTCACCGGGAACCACTTTCCGCTTAAATTTGACTTTATCAATCTTCAGGAAATAGGTGGAGTAATTTTCCGGATCCGGAACAGTCCCCAGTACCAGCATTCCTCCCACCTGGGCTGAGGCTTCTATCAGAAGCACACCCGGCATGACCGGTTCCTCCGGGAAATGACCTGTAAAAAAGGGCTCATTGGTGGTGACATTTTTGATCCCCACGACCGACTTTTCATCCATTGAGATTACCTTGTCCACCAGCAGGAAGGGGTAACGGTGCGGAAGCCGGCGCTTTACTTCATTGATATCGAGCAAAGGTTTCAGACTGGGATTATAGAGAGGTATTTTATTTTGAAGGGCCTCTTTTTTCATTACCTGTCTCAGGGCCCTTGCAAATTCGTTGTTGCTCAGGTGCCCGGGTCGTGTGGCAATGATCCTGGCTTTAAACCAACGTCCGACCAATGCCAGGTCGCCAATCAAATCAAGTAACTTGTGTCTTGCAGGCTCGTTGGGAAACCTCAGGTCCACATTATTCAGGATCCCTTCCGGCTGTACTGCCACATGAGGTTTGTTAAACAGATCCGCCAGCCGGTCCAGCTCTTCCTGTTCCATTTTCCGGTCCACAATCACGATCGCATTGTCCACGTCACCTCCCTTAATCAGGTTGTGTTTAACAAGGAGCTCAAGCTCATGAAGAAAAACAAAGGTACGGCAGGGCGCAATTTCCTCCCTGAAATTCACCATATCCTCCAGTGAGGCATACTGATTTCCAAGTACTTTGGAGTTGTAATCGATCAGAACATTGAGACTCTGAATCTTGTCAGGGTAGGCAATGATATGGATGCCATGTTCTTCATCGTAATATTCCAGCTTCTCCTTCAGGATAAAGTATTTGCGGTTGGTAGTCTGATCGACGGCACCGGTTTTCTCGATAGCCTCTGCAAACTCCCGGGCGCTCCCGTCAAGGATCGGTGTTTCGGGGCCATCCACCTCCACCAGCACATTGTCGATACCCATTCCCACAAATGAAGCAAGTACATGCTCAATGGTTGATACCCTGACCCCATTCTCCTCAATGGTTGTACCCCTGGATGTATCCACAACATTTTCTGCCAGAGCATTTACAAGAGGCTGGCCGGGCAGGTCTGTCCGTTTAAAAATATAACCATGACTGTCGGGAGCAGGTTTGAAGGTCATATTTACCTGTACTCCGGTGTGCAGGCCTTTCCCGGTAAACTTGATGGGAGCCTTCAGCGTTCTCTGTTTTTCTGCCATTTTATACTTTCAGTAAACTCTATTTTTGAAAAAAGCGCCGAAATATACAAAAATATGATGAACCTAATCGCTTGTTATTGTGTAAGGTCAGAAACTTTGCGCTCCAGTTCATCAAGCTGGTTTTTCAATTTGGGAAGATTCTTGAACAATACATAACTGCGCTGGTACTGGCCAAAATCGAATGCCGGAGCGCCCTGAACAACAGCCCCCTCCTCCTTAATACTTTTCGGAATACCCGACTGGGCGGCAATCTTCACTCCATCTGCAATGTTGATGTGCCCGATAAGCCCCACCTGCCCGCCAAACATGCAGTTTTTCCCTACCTTGGTAGACCCCGATATTCCACTCTGGGCGGCGATCACGGTATTTTCATCCACCTCAACATTATGACCAATCATGATCAGGTTATCAAGCTTTACCCCTTTACGTATGATTGTGGCTCCCATGGTGGCCCGGTCGATGGTGGTGTTGGCTCCGATCTCCACGTGGTCCTCGATAATTACCTTTCCCACCTGAGGGATTTTCTTGTAATTGTTCTCCTGGTTGGGTGCAAATCCAAACCCGTCACCCCCGATCACGGCTCCCGAATGGATTACACAATGTGCGCCGATCTGGCATCCTTCATAGATCCTGACACCGGGATGGATCACTGTGCCTTCCCCGATCTTCACATGATCCCCGATATATACCTGCGGGTATAGCTGTACATCGTCTCCGATCTGAGCATTCTCATGAACCACCGTAAATTCGCCCACGTAAAGGTTCTTGCCAAGGGTTGACGAACCGGCGATACTGGCCAGGTTGCTGATCCCCCTTTTTTTTGGTTTGCTTTGTTCGTAAAGGTGAAGCAATTCTGCAAAGGATTCATACGCATTCCTGACTCTGATCAGGGTTGCCCCAATCTTTTGCAGGGGTTTGAAATCGTTGTTGACAATGACGATGGTTGACCGGGTTTGGTAAATATACTTTTCATACTTGGGATTGGCCAGAAAGGATAGAGTTCCTGGCAATCCCTCTTCGATCTTTGTAACATCGCTCACTGTGGCCTGAGGATCTCCCTCCACCTTTCCTTTAAGATATTCAGCAATAATGGCTGCAGTAAAATTCATTGTGCGTAATTATAATAAGTCTAAATCTACCAATTCTTTTAAGAACCTCGGGAAACAGAGGAAATACTTTCTTACCGTCTTAGAGAGCACCGATATGTTCAACATGTCAGAAGCTTCCGCAATATCCCTGATCTTTCCCCTTTTGTCCAGGATGGAAATCCGGTCATCCATATCGGTGTAGGCATAATTGCTCACACTGTCGGAAATGACCAGGTAACAGGCCTCCTCCCGCGAAATGGAGAGGTGCCTGGCCACCTCCTGGCGCATGAACTCCACCATCTCCGGTTTAAAAGGTCCGTTATTAAGCTGAACCCTGAAAAGGTCCCTGTTTACCAGTCCGGTCGATAACAGGGACAACACTCTGTCTGAATGGTTGCACCAGACTTTAGCCGAAGCAATAATATCGTTGTCATCCAAAAGGGCGAATTGTTTCAGGAAAAGCTCCCGGTTGGAAATATCGAGTTTTGCCGGTGTTTCGCTAAGGAAAAAGTTAAGGGCTGGAGTGGCGAACAGCTTCTCTCCGCCGGCAGTCAGTTTTTGCGCCCTCTTGAGCATCATAACCAGCAGCTGTTCAGAACTCACAACGGTACGGTGAAGGTATACCTGCCAGTACATGAGCCGGCGGGCAATCAGGAATTTCTCAATGGAGTAGATTCCCTTTTCATCCACAACCAGCTGATCGTTGACCACATTGAGCATCTTGATGATGCGATCAGACCCGATTACCCCTTCAGTGACACCGGTGAAAAAGCTGTCGCGCTTCAGGTAATCGAGCCGGTCCATATCAAGCTGACTGGAGACCAGCTGATGAAGGAATCGTTTGGGGTATTCGTTTTTAAAGATCTGTATGGCTTTTCCCAGTTCGCCCCCGAATTCACTGTTCAGCTGTTCCATGAACATCAGGCTGATGGTTTCGTGCGAGGTGTTCTTTATCAGGCTGTTTTCCAGAGAGTGGGAAAACGGACCGTGCCCTATGTCATGCAGGAGGATGGCGATGGTCACTGCACTGGCCTCTTCGTTGGTGATTTCATGGCCCCTTGACCGGATTACCTCAATGGCCTGTCCCATCAGGTACATGGCTCCCACTGCATGCTGGAACCTGGTGTGGGTTGCACCCGGGTAGACGTAGTTGGTGAGTCCCAGCTGCCTGATCCGGCGTAACCTCTGGAAAAGGGGGTGCTCAATCAACTCAAAAATGATATCATACGGAATCTTGATGAAACCGTAAACCGGATCGTTGATGATTTTTAATTTGTTGGTAGAGGATCCTTTCCCCATAAGCAGGTTTGTGAGGCAAAATTATTCTTTTTTGCTATAATGGGGTTTGAATCAGCTAAAAAACAATTTGATTTTTGATATTTCAATGAATATTTGTACTTTTGCGTCGTCGTTAGGAAAGTGAGATTCTAGGGGGCTTGTTGTCCCCTATTTTATTAGCAATAAAAATGATAACTCAGGAGAGGGTCATAGAGTTGGTGCAACAGCATATCCAGGGGACCGATATTTTCCTGGTTGAGGTTGTTGTGAAGCCCGGGAATTTGATCCGTGTTCATGTGGATCGCCCGGAGGGAATCACCATTGAGGAATGTGTGAAGGTCAGCCGGTTTCTGAACGGGCAGATGGATCGTGAAGTAGAGGACTTTTCACTGGAGGTTTCCTCGCCCGGGGTAGGCGCCCCGTTTAAGGTGAAGCAACAGTATGAGAAAAATATAGGTCGTACCATTGAAGTCCGGCTTGGGGACGGAGACAGGCAGGAAGGCAGACTTGAAAAAGTGGCCGACAATGCAATTATTCTGAATGTAAAAGGGGTGGAGCAGAATATTCTGCTCCAGGATATAGTAAAAGCAAAAACAATCATTTCATTTAATTGATTCAACAGGTTTACAATGGAAAATATTAATCTGATAGAGACATTTTCCGAATTCAAGGAATTAAAGAATATCGACAGGGTGACCATGATGAGCGTCCTTGAGGATGTCTTCAGAGGGATGTTGCTAAAGAGGTATCAAACAGATGAGAATTTCGACATCATCATCAACATCGACAAGGGCGACTTCGAAATATGGAGGAACCGCGAAGTGGTGGAGGATGATGAGCTGGAGGATGCCAATCTGCAGATCCCCCTTAGCAAAGCAAAGGAGATCGACGAAGATTACGAGGTGGGTGAAGAGGTAACCGATGAGGTGAAGCTGGGTGATTTTGGTCGCCGGGCCATTCTCGCCCTCAGACAGAACCTTTCAGCCAGGATCATGGAACTGGAAAAGAACCACCTCTATAATAAATACAAAGACCGTATTGGAGATGTGGTAACCGGCGAGGTATACCAGGTCTGGAAGAGAGAAATTCTGATCCTGGATGATGAAGGAAATGAACTGATTCTTCCCAAAAACGAACAGATCCCCTCCGACTATTTCCGGAAAGGTGATACCATCAGGGCAGTTGTTGTAAAGGTGGATATGCGTAATGCCAATCCGTTGATTATACTTTCCAGGACTTCACCCATATTCCTCGAGAGGCTCTTCGAACTGGAAGTTCCTGAGATTTTTGACGGTCTTATCACCATTAAGAAGATTGTCCGCGTGCCCGGCGAAAGGGCTAAAGTGGCAGTGGAATCCTATGACGAGCGGATCGACCCTGTCGGTGCATGTGTGGGTATGAAAGGATCGAGGATTCACGGGATTGTTCGTGAACTTAAAAATGAGAATATCGATGTCATCAATTATACCACGAACATTCAGCTTTTTATAACCAGGGCTTTGAGTCCCGCAAAGATCTCATCCATCAAACTCAATGATGAGGATCATCGTGCGGAGGTTTACCTTCAACCCAAAGAAGTTTCACTGGCCATTGGGAAGGGTGGGCTGAATATTAAACTGGCCAGCCAGCTTACCGGATACGAGATTGATGTCTATCGCGAGTCGGATGGCGACGATGAGGATGTGAATCTGGAAGAGTTTGCCGATGAAATTGAAAGCTGGATACTGGATGAGCTGAAGGCCATCGGATGTGATACCGCAAAATCGGTTTTGAACCTGACGGTGGAGGACCTCGTTAAACGGACCGACCTGGAAGAGGAGACCATCAAAGAATTGGTCAATGTGCTTAAAGCAGAATTTGAATAAAAATTTTTATGGCTGAAAGAAAGGCAACAAGACTTAGCAAGGCTGCCAGGGAGTTCAATGTTGGGATAAGCACCATTATTGAGTACCTGGGTAAAAAGGGCCATGAGATCGATTCCAATCCGAACACCAAGCTGGAACCGGAGCTGTATGAACTACTCCATGAGGCCTATAGCACCGATCAGAGTGTGAAGAAGGAGTCGGAGAAGCTAACTCTCAGGAATCTTAGGGAGAGACAGGAAACGCTGAGTATTGACGATGTCCGAAAGCCTGAACAGGAGGAGTCGGAGGAATTGCTGATTACCGATAAAACTGCCGGGAATAAAGATGTTGTGGTAAAGGGTGTTGTGGAGAAAGCCAAAGTTGAACTAAAAGTAACTGCAAAGCCGTTAGTCGAAGTAGAGAAAGCCAAAGAGGTTGAGGCGGAGATTTCAAAGCCGGGGACCGGGGAGAAGATTGAAACGACCCAGGTTGAAACGGTTAAGGCGGTTGAAAAGCCGGTAGAGGATGAAGGCGGACCAAAGGTGATCGGAATGATCGATCTGGACGCCATGAATCAGAAAACAAGACCGGCCAAAAGGTCCAAGGCGGCCGCCAAAGAGGCAGAGACCGCAAGCCGGGAAATTCATAAGTCGAAGAAGGAGCCTGAGAAGGTTCCCGAACCGGAAATGGAGGAGCGTAAGGCTGAAGCTGATAAACCATTGGAAGAGACTCCTGTTGCAGAAGAGATACTGTCTAAAGAGGAGGCTGTTTTGAAAGAAGCAACCGAACGGGAGGCTGAAGTTATACGAAGGGCTGAAGAGAAGCAGCAGAAGGAGGATGATAATACCATTCCCACGCGGGTTGAGAAGTTAACCGGCCCCACAGTGGTCGGGAGAATTGTTCTGCCCGAGAAGAGGGAACCCAAGAAGAAGCCGGTGGCTTCCAGCAAGGATAATGATATCCACCTCGAGAAGAAGAAAAGAAAACGCATTCGGAAAGATGGTCCGGTCGACCTTTCTAAACAGAACAGTTCGGTCGTTCGAAAAGATATAAAGGGGGGTAAGAAGAAAAAGAGACCCCTTCGTCCGGAAGTGAATGAGGAGGATGTGCAGAAGCAGATCAAGGATACCCTGGCTAAACTGACCAGCAAGGGTGTTAAATCCAAAACTTCAAAATACCGTCGTGAGAAGAGGGAGGCGGTTCACCAGCGTTTCCTTGTGGAGTCAGAAAATGCCGAACAGAAAAAAAATGTATTGCAGGTTACCGAATTTGTCTCTGTCAACGAACTGGCTAATATGATGGAGGTGCCGGCTACCGAGGTGATTCAGACATGTATGAACCTGGGACTCTTTGTATCCATCAACCAGCGTCTCGATGCCGAAACCATGGCTCTTGTGGCCGATGAATTTCATTTCACCGTTGAATTTGTGAGCGTAGATTTGGTTGCCTCCATCCAGGATCATGAGGATGATCCGGAAGATCTCATTCCAAGGCCTCCGATTGTAACCGTAATGGGGCATGTCGACCATGGAAAGACCAAGCTTCTTGATGTGATCCGGAAAGCCAATGTGGTTGCAGGTGAAGCCGGAGGAATCACACAGCACATTGGTGCTTACGGAGTGGAACTTAATGATGGTCGAAAAATCACTTTCCTGGATACACCGGGGCACGAAGCTTTTACCGCCATGCGTGCCAGGGGAGCCCAGATCACTGACGTGGTCATTATTGTGGTTGCAGCCGATGACGGTGTGAAGCCCCAGACCATTGAGGCTATCAACCATGCAGCTGCAGCAGGTGTTCCCATCGTATTCGCCATTAACAAGATAGACCTGCCGGCTGCTAATCCGGAGAAGATCAAGGAGGCTCTGGCAAACATGAATTACATGGTGGAAGACTGGGGTGGAAAATACCAGTCCCAGGAAATCTCAGCCAAGAGCAATATTAATATCGAAGAGCTGCTTGAAAAGGTACTACTGGAAGCCGAACTTCTGGATTTGAAGGCCAATCCCGATAAGGCAGCCCGGGGTACCGTCATAGAATCGACCCTCGACAAGGGACGGGGTAACATTGCCACCATCCTTGTGGAGTCAGGCACCCTGAAGGGTGGAGATGTGGTTCTGGCCGGACAACATTACGGACACGTAAAAGCGATGTTCAATGAACGGGGAAAGAAGATTATCGAAGCGGGACCTTCAACGCCTGTACTGATTCTCGGACTTAATGGAGCTCCGCAGGCAGGGGAGAGATTCAACGTGATGGATACCGATAAAGAGGCCAAGGAGATTGCAAGCAAACGCGGGCAGTTACAGAGGGAACAGTTACTGCGCACCACCAAACACATCACCCTTGACGAGATCGGACGAAGGATCGCCATTGGTAACTTCCAGGAGTTGAATGTCATTGTGAAAGGTGATGTGGATGGCTCCATTGAAGCCCTTTCCGACTCTCTGATTAAGCTGGGTACCGAAGAGATCCAGGTGAATATCAAGCACAAGGCAGTTGGTCAGATATCAGAATCGGATATATTACTGGCTGCTGCATCCAACGCCATCGTGATCGGCTTCCAGGTCAGACCCTCTTTAAGTGCCAGGAAACTTGCCGAAAAGGAACAGATCGATATTCGACTCTACTCCATCATTTATGATGCAATCGAGGAGGTAAAATCGGCCATGGAGGGGATGCTTTCACCCGAAATCAGGGAGGAAATCACAGCCACCCTTGAGGTGCTGGAAGCCATCAAGATTACAAAAGTTGGTACAATTGCAGGATGTATCGTGCGTGAAGGCAAGATCAAGCGCACCTCAAAGGTTCGTCTTATCAGGGATGGAATCGTGATCTATAGCGGGGCACTTGGATCATTGAAGCGTTTCAAGGATGATGCGAAGGAGGTGGTTTCAGGTCTGGAATGCGGGCTGAACATCCAGAATTTCAACGATATTAAGGTGGGAGATCATGTGGAAGCCTACGATGAAACAGAGATGAAGAAAACGCTCTGATCTTCTCTTTCGATTTTACTATATTAGCATACCAAAACATTAGGGTATGTATGAGTATATCGAGGGAGAATTTGTAGAGAAATCACCTGCACATCTGATCGTTGAGGCCAATCATCTGGCCTACTATATCCACATTTCAGTTTATACCTACAGCCAGGTCAGCAATCAGACAAGAGGAAGGGTATACCTGCACTTTGTGGTAAGGGAAGACGCCCATATCCTTTATGGATTTGGAAGCAGGGAGGAGCGTCAAATCTTTCGTTTGCTCATTTCTGTTTCTGGGATTGGGGCCAACACAGCCCGACTCATCCTTTCATCTCTGTCATCCCAGGAGGTTACCCAGGCTATTCTGGCAGGAAATGTCTCTGTCTTACAGGGAGTCAAGGGTATTGGGGCCAAATCGGCCCAGCGCATCATTGTCGATCTGAAAGATAAAGTTGGGAAAGGAGCCGGAATTGATGAATTATTCTTTTCAAAGGACAATACCAGTCGTGAAGAAGCGTTATCTGCTTTAGTAGCATTGGGATTTCCAAAGAAGAGTGTTGAGAAGATCCTGACCCGAATTTTATCAGAGCAGCCCGAGCTTTCCGTGGAAGAGGTAGTGAAGGCTGCCTTGAAGTTTATATAGTGAACCATAGGCATACCCACATATTTTTGCTGGCTGTCGGACTACTTCTGGCTATTGGATCCTATGCACAGGACTCCACTCTGAACTACCCGTTACCAAAAGAAGATGGTTACCCTTTTTCAACTTCCTCCTTCGATTCTCCACTCTATCTTCAGAACCCGTCAAACATCTCCTCCAAAGTAATCTACGATCCGCTAACCAAAAAGTATATCTTTTCGGAAACCATGGGAACGTGGAATTACCGTAATCCCTCCCTGATGACGGCCGAGGAGTACGAGAGTTATGAAATCAGGCAGCAGGTGAATAATTACTGGCGAATGAAGTCGGGTGGTGAAGCCCTGGAGGGACAGCTTTCATTTATTCCTCCCATACAGGTAGGAGGGGAAGCTTTCGATAAAATTTTCGGATCAAATATCATCAACATCACTCCATCGGGTAGTGCTGAGCTGATCTTTGGCTTCAACCTTTCCAAGCAGGATAACCCTAACATCAGTGAGCGGCTCAGGAGCGTACCCTCCTTTACCTTCGACGAGAAGATTATTATGAATGTGGCCGGTTCAATAGGTGACAAGTTTGCCCTTGATATCAGTTATAATACGGAAGCGACCTTCGATTTTGAGAATCAGACCAAGCTGGAGTATACGGGAAAGGAGGATGAGATCATCAAAAAGATCGAGGCCGGGAATGTCAATCTGCCACTTCCCGGTTCGCTGATTAACGGAAGTATGAGCCTTTTCGGACTGAAGACCGAGCTGCAGTTTGGAAAACTAACCGTTACAAGTGTCTTCTCCCAGCAAAGGGGGGAATCATCGGTCATCAATGTCCAGGGGGGTGCGCAACTCAGCGAATACGCAGTTACAGTGGATGATTATGATGCCAATAAACACTATTTTCTGTCGGAATATTACCGGGAAAATTACAATAATGCACTTGCCCGCCTTCCGGTAATCACATCCGATGTCACCATCACCCGGATGGAGGTTTGGATCACCAACAAAACAACCAATTTTGATCAGTCCCGTAACATCGTGGCAGTGACCGACCTTGGAGAACCATATCCGGAGTTTTTCGTCCGTGATCCGGCTCAGACCGGCAACTATCCCAGGAACGAACTCAATGGTGCATACAAAGAGCTGACCACCACATACTCCTCCATCAGGGAAATTAAGAATGCCACCAGCGAACTGGAAAATGCCGGTCTGACCCTGGGCGTCGATTTTGAGAAAATTGAAAATGCAAGGTTACTCTCTCCAAGGGAGTATACCTTTAACGAGAAGCTGGGATATATCTCATTGAATTCGGCTCTCAACACCGATGAAATCCTGGCGGTGGCCTATGAATATAATTACCGGGGCCAGACCTACCAGGTGGGTGAGCTTTCCGAGTCAAGCGGGATCAGTGCTCCGGCTACCCTGATGCTCAAACTGATCAAATCCACCAACTTCACCCCCAACAGCTATACATGGGACCTGATGATGAAAAACGTCTATGCGCTTGGGGCTTACCAGGTGGCCGAACAGGATTTTACCCTCGATGTGCTCTACCGGGACGATAAAACGGGTAACAACATCAACTATATCCCGGAAGAGGGGCTTGAAAGTACCATTTTGATCAGGCAACTCAACCTGGATAATATCAACTCTCAAAGGGATCCATACCCGGATGGAGTATTCGACTTCATGGACGGAATCACCATTACTCCGTCCAACGGAAGGGTATTCTTTCCCCTGCTGGAGCCTTTCGGGAAGGACCTGGAGAAGATCCTGAGGGACAGTTTAACCGGAGATGCGGCAGAGCTGGCAGTCAGGAAATATGTCTACCAGGCGCTTTACGACTCAACCAAGACCAAGGCACAGCAGATAGCCGAGAAGAATAAATTCCTGATTGCGGGGCAGTACTCCTCCTCCAGCAGTTCTGAGATCATGCTGAATGCGATGAATGTGCCCCAGGGATCAGTCAAAGTGACTGCCGGGGGAAGGGAGCTGATCGAGGGACAGGATTACACGGTCGATTATATGCTGGGCAAGGTAACCATCATTAACCAGGGAATTATGGAGTCCGGGACACCCATACGGATTGCCCTTGAGAACCAGTCGCTTTTCAATTTCCAGACCAAAACACTGGTGGGCGCACACCTTGATTACAAAGTCTCAGATAAATTCAACCTGGGGGCTACTGCCATGCACCTGACCGAGAGACCTCTTACCCAGAAAGTGAACATCGGGGACGAACCCATTTCAAACACCATCTGGGGATTGAACGGAAATTACAGTACCGAGTCGCAATTGATCACCACCATTGTGGATAAGCTGCCTTTTCTGGAGACAAAGGCACCCTCCACATTTACGGTGGTGGGCGAATTTGCACAATTGGTTCCGGGTCACTCCAAGGCCATCGAAAAGGAGGGGAATGCATACATCGACGACTTCGAGGGTAGCGAAACCTCCTACGACCTGAAACAATTCTCCTCATGGAAACTGGCCAGTACCCCCAGGGGTTTCTTCGACGAAGCAGATCTGAATAATAACCTGAGGTATGGTTACGGACGGGCCAAGCTGGCTTGGTATCAAATCGACCCTCTCTTCCTGAATGATGAATCACGTACCCCCGATTACATCAAGGCCAATCCCGACCTGCAGTCAAGTGCCTATGTTTACGAGGTTTATGAACAAGATATTTATCCCAACAAGGAGAACCCCAATGGAGTGCCTACACGGATCTCAGTCCTGAACCTGGGATACTATCCTGAAGAACGGGGACCCTACAACTACGATTATGAAAGGATAAGTGAAGATGGAAAGCTTCTTGAACCAAACCAGAGATGGGGAGGGATCATGAGGGAGATCTATTCCAGTGATTTTGAACAGGCCAATGTGGAGTTTATTGAATTCTGGCTGATGGATCCCTTTGCCGAGATGCCAGACCATAAAGGCGGGCAGCTTTACTTCAACCTGGGAAATATCTCGGAGGATGTGTTGAAAGACTCCAGGAAAACTTTTGAGAACGGTCTTCCCACCACCGAAGTGGTGGAGAAGGTGGATACCACGGTCTGGGGACGGATCCCCCTCACCCAGTCGCTTGTGCAGGGATTTAGTGCAGGAGATGAAACCAGGCGTTTCCAGGATGTGGGTCTGGACGGACTTTCCACAAGCGATGAGGTTCAGTTTTTCTCCGAGCGGCCCACCGACTATCTGAGTCAGATTGAGGCGCTCTACGGCGCCGGTTCCCTTACTGCAGAGGCCCGGGACCAGGCATTTAACGATCCCTCCTCGGATAACTACAGTTACTACCGTACCTCGGAATACGACGCGGAGCAGGCTGATATTCTGACCCGCTATAAAGAATACAATAACCACGAGGGTAACTCTCCCAGTGACCTGGATAATGCCGAGTCTTATCCCACTTCGGGTACCTCCCTGCCCGACATTGAGGATATCAACCGGGACAACACCCTCAGCGAGTCAGAAAGCTATTTCGTATACCGGGTAGACATGGACAAAAACTCTCTTGAGGTGGGCAGGAATAATATTGTGGATAAGGTGGTTGACAGGGTCATTTACGAAAACGGGGAGAAGGCCGATGTGACATGGTACCAGTTCAGGATCCCGGTATTTGATTATGAAGGAACCGTGGGTGATATCTCAGATTTCAAAACCATCCGTTTTATGCGGATGTTTTTAACCGGTTTCCAGGATACCACCTTTCTGCGGTTTGCCAGGCTTGACCTGGTAAGGGGTGAGTGGCGCAGGTACTCCCTTCCCTTTATGCAGGGTGGAGAGGACTGGACCGGCTCGGAGCCTTCCGAAGGAGAGCTGGCCATCTCGGCTGTGAACATCGAGGAAAATGCGGGGAAGGAGCCGGTTAACTACGTATTGCCTCCGGGATTTGACCGGCAGATTGACCCCACTCAGCCGCAGCTAAGACAGTTAAATGAGCAGTCCATCGTATTGAGAGTCCATGAACTGTCCGATGGTGATGCGCGTGCAGCCTATAAGAATACCGAACTTGACATGAGGCAGTACAAGAAACTGAGGATGGAGGCGCATGGTGAGGCGGTACAGGGCGTACCGCTTGATAACGATGAACTGGTTGCATTTATCAGGCTTGGAACCGACTACCAGAGTAACTATTACGAGTATGAGGTGCCCCTGAAACTGACTCCCCCGGGACGCTACGATAACAATAGCGAAAGTGACCGAAGGATTGTGTGGCCCGAGGATAATAAGTTTGAGATTGTGCTTGATCTTTTCACCGAGTTGAAACAGGAACGAAACCGGGCCATGAGCGATCCGGATAACGAAATATCAATCACCTCGGTATTCTCAAAAGTGGATGATCAGGGAAACCGGATGACTGTTTCCGGAAACCCCAACCTGAGCAGTATCCGGACCATCATGATCGGAGTTCGGAATCCGAAAGCAGGGAACAATCCCTTTCGGAGCGACGACGGGTTGCCCAAGTCGGGTGAGATATGGCTCAACGAATTGCGGCTGACCGACTTTAATGAGAGTGGCGGATGGGCGGCAACCGGGAGGGCCACCCTGAAACTGGCCGATTTCGGAAATGTGACTTTTGCCGGGAACACCAGTCAGCCCGGATTCGGGAGCATTGAACAGAAGGTGAATGAAAGACAGCGGGAGCAAGTCATCCAGTACGATCTCTCCACAAACCTGCAGATGGGTAAATTCTTTAAGCAGGAGAGTGGGGTGAATCTCCCGGTATTTGCCAGTTATTCCAAAGCCATTGTCAATCCCGAATACAACCCGCTTGACCCTGACATCCCACTGAAGGAGGCCATCGACGATGCTCAGACAGAGGCTGAAAAAGATTCCATTATCAGGAATTCCAGGGATCTGGTGGAGCGCAAAGCCTTTGCCATTACCAATGTGAGGATGAATAAGGCAGGAACAAAGAAGAAGTTTTACAGCCTTTCCAACTGGTCGACCAGCTTCTCGTTGAACGATATGTCCAGCAAAAACCCTAACCTGGATTATTACAATACCAGGAAGGTAAGGGGGAATCTCAGCTACAACTTCAATACGCGGCCAAAAAATATACAGCCACTCAAATCGGTCAAGTGGCTGAGTTCGGATTGGCTGAGACTGGTGAAGGAATTCAATTTCAACATTACCCCTTCGAAAGTCTCCTGGCGGACCGATATGGACCGGTATTACATGGAAAAACAGGTTCGGAACCTCAGTAATCCGGGGTATATTGTGGATCCGACCTTCAAAAAGGATTTCATGTGGAACCGTTATTTTGATCTGAATTTTGACCTTACAAAGAACCTGCGTTTCAATTTCTCCAACACCAACATGGCCAGGATCGATGAGCCCGAAGGCCGCTGGAACAAAAACCTGGACGACTATGATGTCTATCGTGATTCGCTGTGGAGCAGCATCCTTACCGGTGGACGGGTCACCAGCTATCTTCACTCTTTCGATGTATCCTATAATATACCCATCAATATGATCCCCCTGCTCGACTGGACCAGTGCCAATGTCAGGTACGGGGGGACCTATGCATGGAGCGTTGGACCCATTATTCCGGATGATCCTGTATATGGGCCCATCAACCTGGGGAACAGTATCAAAAACTCCAACACCATTCAGCTGAATGGTCAGCTCAACATGGTGAACCTCTACAATAAGGTGGGTTACCTGAAGGATATCAATGACAAGTACCGCAATGGCATGAGCGGGCAGAAGGATGCGGAGGGGCGAACCAAAACAAAGGTCTATAGTAAAGACAACCTCTACCTGAGGGAGGGAAAGGGGAGGTATGTGACCCATAATCTTAGAACCGAGGTAATCAGTGTGGAGGTACTGGATGAGAATAACCAGCCCGTGGAGGTTGTAACCGAGACTTTGAGTGATACCCGGATCATGATCACTTCCGAGAGGTCCATTCGAAGTGCCACCGTTACAGTAACCGGGACCATCAGTAAAGGAGAGAATCCTCTGATCGTAATTACAGAGACGACCCTCAGGGTGCTTATGGGCCTGCGGACAGTAAACATCACATACTCAAAAAGCGGAGGGACCCTTCTTCCTGGTTATCTCCCTCAAACCGATTATTTTGGGTTCCAGAAGTACGAGGGTCAGTGGGCCCCGGGCTGGAAATTCATTTCGGGTTGGCAGGATTACGATTATGCCGGGAAGGCTTTTAATAACAACCTGTTAACGACCGACCAGTCGCTGAACGAACCCTATAGCATGAATAACACGGATCGATTCACTTTCAGGGCTAATATTGAACCCTTTAACGGACTTAAAATCGATCTGACCGCAAATCATACTCAATCTTCCAACCTGTCGGAGTATTACACTGCCGACATCTACGGAAACCTGCCGGCCGACAGTGCCCGCGGACTCCGTTATGGGGGAAACTTCAGCATGTCCTACATCTCCCTGGGAACCGCATTCGAAAAGATAGACTCCGACGTGGAGGGTTCCACGACTTTTTCCAGGTTAAAGGATGATTACCGGATGATCATATCGGAGCGTTTGGGTATGGACCATTATGGTGTTCCGGCCGACCAGCTTCCAAGGGATTCAACCGGCTATGTGACCGGTTATGGCGCCACATCCCAGGCTGTGCTGATTCCGGCGTTCCTGGCTTCCTATGGCGATCAGGATGTGGAAAAAATTTCCCTTAAGGCGATCCGGTCGATTGCCCAGATTATGCCCAACTGGCAGGTGCGATTCGACGGACTTGGTAAAATCGAGGCTTTACAACGCTATGTGAACTCCATCGTCATGAACCACTCCTACCGCTCCACCTACAGCGTCGGGTCGTTTATCAATAACCCCTTCTTCAGATACGATAGTATTAACGGGGTTCCCGTTGCCGTGGACCTGCAGGGCAACTTCATGGTGGAACAGAACATTAACACGGTGAGCATCAATGAGAATTTCAGTCCTCTTTTCGATGTGAATATGGACTGGAAGAACAGTCTCACCACCCGTATAGAGTACCGCCGGTCAAGGACCGTGGCCATGAACATGGCCAATACCCAGGTGAACGAAGTAAACAGCGGAGAGATTATTGTTGGTGCAGGATACCGGTTCAACCAGGTTCCCCTGATCATCAATCAGAAGGAGTTGAGCAGCGACCTGAATGTGCGTTTGGACTTTTCGATGCGAAACAATCGTACTGTGATCCGAAAGCTGGAGGATCTTTCGGGAAGTGAGATTACAGCAGGACAAACCATATTCAGTGTAAAGGCATCGGCCGATTACATGCTGAGTGATAAGTTCGTGGTCAGGTTATTCTACGACCAGCGAATAACTACCCCTTATATTTCAAACAGTTATCCAAATGCCAACTACAATGTCGGGTTCAGCCTTACCTTCACCCTTTAGTCCGGAATTATGATCTAAAGCAGGCTTTAAATCTTCCGGAAATAGCTACATTTGAATAACCAATTACTTTTTTCAATGAAGATTCCAGATAATTTAAAGTACACCACTGAACATGAGTGGGTTCGCGTTGAAGGTGATAAGGCTGTTGTAGGGGTAACCGACTTTGCACAGGGAGAGCTTGGAGATGTGGTTTTTCTCGAAATTGAGACTGCCGGAGAGAAACTTGCCAAGGGTGAAATCTTCGGAACCATTGAGGCCGTGAAGACCGTATCGGATCTTTATATGCCTGTGGACGGAGAGGTACTGGAGGTTAACCCGGCCCTGGAGGATCACCCCGAACTTGTGAACTCCAGTCCGTTTGATCAGGGGTGGATGATCCGCATAAGAATCTCCAGGCCGGCTCAGCTTGATGAGTTACTGTCGGCTGAAGCATATGGTGAACTGATCGGATAACCTCCGTTTCCGGCAGGATTTTTGTGCCAGATTAAAGATCTTCAGGTGATTCATCCCTGCCTCCCTGGCTGGACCTCTCTACCCTAAGCGGATCCCTGGAGATCTCCTCGTAGGTTCTTCTGTTTCGTACCACGTCAATGGCAGTGTAGATGGCATTCCGAAACGAATCGGCGGAGGCCATATTTTTACCTGCCAGCTCAAATGCCGTTCCGTGTGCCGGGCTGGTCCGTACCACCGGGAGTCCGGCTGTAAAGTTCACACCGCTGTCCATGCTCAATGCTTTAAAGGGGGTCAGTCCCTGGTCATGGTACATGGCAAGAACCGCATCATACAGTTTGAAACGGCCGGCTCCAAAAAATCCATCGGCCGGGAATGGACCAAAAACAAGGATTTTCAGCTTCCTGGCTTCTTCAATGGCAGGCAAAATCACCTCCAGCTCCTCATTTCCCAGGAGACCGTTGTCACCGGCATGCGGATTGAGTCCAAGAACGGCGATGCGCGGGTTCCTGATCCCAAAGTCCACCAGCAGGGAACGGGAGAGGATCGAGAGTTTTTTAACGATCAGTTCAGTGGTAATAAAACTACTTATCCGGGCAACAGGAATATGACCTGCCACCAATCCAACCTTCATCAAATCACTCACCATCAACATCATTACCTCCTCCGCTCCAAACCGTTCCTGCAGGTACTCGGTATGGCCGTTGTGGTGAAACTCCCCATGCTGCATATTCTGTTTGTTTACCGGTCCGGTTACCAATGCATCGATGGTCCCTTGTTTCAGTGCGTCGGTGGCCGCCTTCAGGGCAGAAAATGAAGAGAGTCCTGCACTGTCTGTATTTCTGCCCAGCTCTACCCTGATATTTTCATCCACGCAATTCACCACATAGGCTTTGTCCCCCTTCGCTTCAGAGGGGGAGTTGATGCTCGCAGGGGAGAAATCCTCGATATTCAGAGCTTTCTTATGGTAGGCAAGTACCTTGGAAGAGCCGAAGATCAGCGGGGTGCAAATCTCCTCCATCCTTGAGTCCATCAGGGTTTTAATAATGACTTCATAGCTGATTCCATTGATATCCCCGTGAGATATCCCGATTTTTAATTTATGTGGCATATGCAGTCTGCTTACAATATACGATTCAGAAGATAATGATAGAGGATTCTGACCCCCACCCCGCTTCCACCTTTCCCCCGGTAGTTATAGGTGGTTTTGTTGAATGACGGACCGGCGATATCCAGGTGGATATATGGATAATCGGTAAAGTGCTCCAGGAATTTCCCGGCGGTAATGGCTCCTCCATATTTTCCCCCGATGTTTTTCAGATCTGCGATATCCGATTTAAGCTGTTCGTTGTAGTCATCCCAGAAGGGAAACTCTGCAATCCGCTCGGAAGCATAATCACCACTTTCGATCAGGGCATTCATCACCTCCCGGGAAGCATTTCCCATTCCCACAATCCCGTATTTATCAATGGCCATTTGGGCTGATCCGGTAAGAGTGGATAGTTCAATGACCACTTCCGGATCATACTGTTTTGCATAACTGAGGGCGTCTGCCAGGATCATTCGCCCCTCCGCATCTGTATTGAGAACCTCCACGGTTGTGCCGTCATACATGGTGACAATATCACCCGGAACATATGCATTGCCGTCGGGCCTGTTATCGGTAGCCGGGACGAGGCCCACGACCCAGAGTGGGAACATGTTTTTTGCCACTGCATAAATGGCGCCTGAAACGGCTGCAGCGCCACCCATATCGCATTTCATATAATCCATGGAGTCGAGGGTGGGCTTCAGACTGAGGCCACCCGTATCGTAAACGATCCCTTTCCCCACCAGCACAATGGGTTTTTGATTCACAGCATTCTCCGGTTTGTAGGTCAGGACCGTAAAAGTGGGGGGATCAATGCTGCCTTTGTTTACCGCCAGCAATCCGCCCATTTTCAGCGACTCAATTTTTTTCCTGTTAAACACCTCCACCATAAAGCCTGCCTCCTTACCCATTTTTTCAATCTCCAGGGATAGCTGAACGGCGGAAAGGAAGGAGAGGGGCTCATTTACAAGGTCCCTTGTCAGGTAAACTGCAGTCACCAGGTTTGAAAGTTTCACTACCTGGTCTTCGGTCAGGCCGCTGTCAAAGATCCCGATCTCCTTCAGGGAGTTTGGTTTGAAGTTCTCCCCGGTTTTGTATTTCAGAAACTGGTAACCGGTCAGTGCCATCCCTTCGGCAAAAGCTATACTCTCCTCCCGGGAAACACCACCGTTCACAATAATCAGTCTGCCGATGCCAAGATCATCGATGGCCTCATACATGGAATGGGCAGCTACCCGTGCTCCCTCGAGTCGTTTCATAAGTGGAGTATCCTCCCTTTCCAGCCTCCTGATGAAAAGATGGTGATCAAAAAGGTTGATCTGTACACTCTCCTTCCCTGCTGCAAACCGCTCCTCCACGTACCGGCGCTGGTTAATTCCGGGAATCAGTTTGGAGAGTACCTCTCCACTGCGTACAAGCACGATCCTGTTGTCCGATTCCTTTAACTCCGTTGATTTATTGATTCTCATTGTTCTTCTTTTGTTTCCTCCTCTGGAGGGTAAATATAAAGGAGGACCCCTTTCCGGGAGTGCTATCCACCTTCAGTAATCCATGATTTTTTTTAACGAGGTCACTGACCAGCTGAAGACCCAGTCCGGTTCCGATCTCCTTATCTGTTCCACTGGTGGATGCCAGCTGCCTCTCATCATTAAACTTTTCAAGAGTCTCCGGTTTGATCCCGATTCCGGTATCGGTGACCGAGACAAATACCTTTTCCCCTTCAGGCCAGACGCGTATATCGACTTTCCCTCCGGCTGGGGTAAACTTCAGTGCATTGGAAACAAGATTGCGTATGATAATGTTCACCAGGGCCTTGTCGGCATAAGCCAGGGTCCCGGGGTGGATTTGGGAGGTGAGTTGTACTCTCTTCTGGACGGCCATATGAGAGAATAATGACTCCACATCGGCCACAACCTCTGCAAGATCCAGTTCCTCCAATGAAACCCTCAACTCATCGGCCTGACTCCTTCCCCAGTAAAGCAGGTTATCAAGCAAAGTAACTGCAGCCTGCGACGATTCCTGCAGTGATTCGAGGATCTGTTTTCTAAGGGTAAGTTCAGGTTTGGAGACCATCAAATCTACAAACTGGGCTATGCTGGCAACCGGATTTTTCAAATCGTGTGCGATCACCGAGAGTACTTTATTTTTGAATATCAGAGACGATTCAAGTCTTAGCCTGGTTTTATAGTTGTTGACCCATTGCATGATGATCATCACCGACATCGCCAGAATAAATACCTGGAAAGAGATCTGTGATAGGTAATTGTTGCTCAGGGATCCGGCCGAATTGGCCAGCATGATATCGTTGATCAGGGTATAGATAAACAAACCAAGCGATACGAAAAAGATGGCATCCATCCCTCTTCCGCGTAAGGTTCCAATGAAGCTGACCACCAGGTAATGGAGCAGGAAGATAAGGAGGAGCGGCTGAAAAATAATCATGCCGTAAGTGAATAACCAGGGTGGTAATGTGAATTCGGAAATCATCAGAAGGCTCAGGATCAGCATGTTTCCGGTTATAATGTGCTTCATGTATTTCAGCGGGAATATCCTGTGAAGGAAGAGCATTCCGAAAAGGGTGGCCAGGTAAGTACCAAAATACTCCATCCTGATCTGCCAGGTCCAGGGGGTATCAATAAAACTGTTTGAAAAATAGAGCCCTGTGTTAACCGACCGGATGAGGATTCCCAGGGTTGTCAATGCAAAAACGATTGTAATTGTATAGCTCCTGTTGAATAACCAGAATATGAAAAAGAAGATGGTGAAAAAGAACAGAACCCCGATGGTCGAGTAGTTATACATGCTTCGGCGTTCAGCCCTGTCGAGGATGGCCGATGAGCCTCCCATCATTACCGATTGCCAGAATCCGCCCCTGCGGTGGTGGTAATTGGATACCTGGATCAGCAACTGAAGGGTATCAGAATCGGGAATATAACAAAAGCGGCCGGGCTCATACAAGGGTTCCTCGGTTTCCCGGGAGGTACCCACTGTCCCGTTCTCACTCACCAAACGGTCATTGAGGAAGAACTTATGGGCCACATCGAACACGGGGATATCCATGCAGACGCCTGAACGGGTTCCCGGGGGAAGCAGGATGGTCAGGGCATAGGTACCGTAACCGAATCCCGGCAGCTCATTACCCTCTATTTCATAGTCTTTCCAGTAAGAGGGCACAGTAACGATGATCCCCTTTCTCTCCGATTTCACCTGTACAAAATGATCAGGGGTGAGTAGCTGCTCCCAGTAAAACTCCCATTCACCGTTCAGGTTATGAAAACTGTTCCGGTCCATCACCTTTTCACGAAGGTCAAGCACTCCATTTACAGGGATAGGATCATGGGGTGCATCAGCAAAGGATCCTTTAGAGACCAACAGAAGGATTAACCCTATGATGAAGTTTATTTTCACGAAAGCAAATGTAATAATAAATTGACTTTCACGGTCCATTGTTGTATTTTGCAGGGGCCCATACATTCATTAATACTATGATACGATGAGATACTCACTACTATTCTTTTCAGTAATTCTTTCTGTTCTCAGCACGGGGTGTGAGAAGCCTGTGGATACAGAGAAGGAAAAAAACGCCATCATTAACGTGATCAACAGGGAGACCGATGCGTACCTGGCCAGGGACTTTGAAGCGATGTTTGCCACCCATGTACATGACTCCCTCAATATGAGGCTCTCAGCCGGAGCAGATAATTACGTATTTGTTGAGGGTTGGAAAAATGTTTCAAAGCACATGGCCGGTGATGAAACCGAGGATGATTTAGGATCCGATCTGCACATCAGTGTGGTGAAGGACAATTTTCGGATAAAACTGTACCCCAGTACGGCCTTTGTGGTTTGTGATCAGAAATGGACCTCCCGATACGGAGATGATGTGACCGAAATCAACAGCATCCAGGTTCGTTTTCTCGAGAAGATTGAAGGTGAGTGGAAGATCTCTTTTGTCTCGTTCATCGGCACCTCCGGTTATGAGGATTTGGATGAGACCGAAGAGCTGGAAGATTAAAAATCGGAGGATGGCGCTTATTCGCCTTTTCTAACGGTGACCTCCCTGGATTCACTCTGCCACAATCCGTGTTTGGTGCAGACGGCCATGGCCGAGAGGTTCATGCTGACCGCTCCCGGCACGATATAGAAATCCACCTCCACATGATTCGGCTGGTTTCCAAAGGTACCCGGGGCAAAGTGAGCTTCTGCCAGAAAGGTTTCCCGGTTCCAAAGCTGCACATATTTAATGTGGTGATCGGGATCGTCAGGGTGTGTGTATTCTTCCCCCAGTTTAACTTTTACCCTGAATTTTTTACCCACATTTGCATATGGTTCGCAAATCACAAACGGGGTATGCCGGTCGAAGTAATCTCTCCTTACCTCCTTCTCCTCCTTGCTGATATCAACGGGTGTAAATATTCTGGGCATGATTTGATAATTTTTAAACCCGGGATCTCTTATTGATCCGGATATTCTCGAGAAAATCCAATATTTTTCGAATGGAATCGTGGTAAAGTGTCAGGTAGAGTATCAGGCATGTGAACCAGATTACCACCACGTTGAACCACAGGGTATCGATTTCCCAATTCCCGATCTTTTTCACAGGTGCATAGAGCTGGGCTCTCCCAAATTTTGAGGCGGGCTCCAAAAAAGCAGGATGATAATACCTTACGAGCATATCACCCTTTTGTTCGACCTTATGGATACTGTTGTTGTTCAGAAGAAGGTCGGAAAGCTGGCTATTCTCATAGGCATCCCTGAAAGCAGCAAAGGCAAACATCCCCCCCAGTTTGTCGACAAGTTCCTGTTGTCGCTGGCTCCTGGATTTGCTTCCTTCACTCCTGGTTTGCCTTGCTTTGATGGTGACCTGCTCAAGATATTCCCGGGTTGATTCCATCTTGTCTCCTTCCGGGAGAGGAATGGAGGGATATTCCCGGTTCAGGATCCTCAACTGATCCAAAAGCATGGATCGGTTTGTTTGGACCTGTTCATGGTTTTTATCCTCTCCTTCCCATTTGATGGTTTCATCCAGGCTCGTAAGCAAGGTGGGAATCAGGAAAGATTCTTTATAGGTGGCATTACTGATCTGTTGGTCGATTTCGAAAAACTGCTTCATATACCTGTTGTTTTTGAACTGCTCCACCGCGAGTGCTTCGTAGGCCCACCTGGATGTCATCAGGTCACCGATTACAGGCACCACCTGCTGATTTGAAAGCCTCCTGTTTAGCTTATCGAATTTAACAAGCACCCCGCTGAACAGGATCTGCGGGATCAGGAGAAACGGAACAAGGATATAGATGGTGATCACCGAATTGAGTCCCGAAGAGATATTGAGACCCAAAAGGTTTGCAAAACAGGAAGTGGCAAAGAGGATGAGCCAGTAGCTGAGAAGCATCCCTTTTATCTCAAATACCAGGTTCCCTATCAGAACGTAAGAAAGTGACTGAATTGCTGAGATGAGGAACATGATCAGGATTTTAGAATTGAGGTAGCTGGCTCTGCTCAGGTTCAGGAATGATTCGCGCTGCAGGATCTTCCGGTCTTTGATGATCTCCTCGGAACTGATGGTGAGCCCCAGAAAAAGAAAGACAATCACACTCATCAGCAGGAAGGCCGGAAGGTTTTCATTGTTCCGGAACACATAGGCAGTGGGGTCTCCCTGCACTCCGCTGGAGTATTTAGTGAAAAAACCGAGGATCAGGGCCAGCAGTGGAGCCTCCAGCATACTGATCAGGACATACTGGGTATTTGTAAGTTTGGATCGGATATCGCGTGTGAAGAAAATTTTCATCTGTCTGAACCTGCCCGGGATGCTGTAGTAGTTCCCGGGAAGCGGTTTTTTCTCAGGTGTCGGTGCGGGTTTCAGGATTTTACTCTCCTTCAGGCGTTCATACCACTCCCTGGGAGAAACTTTTCGTGTCCGGGAGAGCTTGCCGTGTTCATTGACGATCTTGGCCTCGATGATCTGCAGCACCTGGTCCGGATCCACATTCCCACAACAGATGCACTGGTCCTCTTTGGCATTTGCATGATTGCTTTTGGTTTTGAAATAGATCACCGCCTCAGAGGGGTTCCCGTAGAAGATCTGGTATCCCCCCTTATCCATGAAGATGATTTTATCAAACATCTTGTAAAGGTTTGAAGAGGGCTGATGGATATTTACTATCACCAGTTTGCCATTTTGAACCTGTTCCTTGAGCAGGGTCATTACCATTTCTGAATCGACTGAAGAGAGCCCTGAAGTGGGTTCATCCACAAAAAGGACCGAAGGTTCCCTGATCAGTTCCAGACCGATGTTCACCCTTTTGCGTTGTCCCCCGCTGATCACCTTGTTTAATGGTTTGCCTACCTTCAGGTCCCTGATCCCGTAGAGGTCCAGGTCGGTCAGGACCTGTGTAACCACTTCAATGATCTTCTTATCGTCATACCGGTCAAGGCAGAGTTTTGCATTGTAATAGAGATTCTGGAAAACGGTCAGGTCCTCAATGAGCAGATCGTCCTGGGGAATGAATCCGATCGCCCCGCTTAGTTTCTCCTTTTCATTGATGTCGTAAATGTTAAACCCATTGATCAGAATCTCGCCCTCCCTAGGTTTCAGGTTGCCGTTCAGAACGTTAAGCAGGGTGGATTTACCCACACCGCTACCACCCATGATTCCAACCAGTTTCCCCGATTCTTCGTTCAGGTTGAAATCCTGGATTCCGTTATCACTGTTTTTAAATCTGAACTCCACGTTCCTGGCAACGAAAGAGAGCCTGGTTTTAATCAACGATTTTGAGAAGACCCCTGCCACATCAGCGTGGTAGATCGGATCGATACTCTGTCCCCTGACGGATGAGCCATGCTCAAAAATATAGGAGGTGCCTGCATGAAGGTACTGTCCGTTGAGGTACATATCCTCGGTTCCGTTGTAGCGCAGGAGATAGGTCTGGACGCTCTCAATGCTTAGAAAAGAGATCTCTCCCAAAAGCTGCCTGTAACAGATATGATGCATCTGTTCAAATTCAGCTTTCTCTTCGCTGTTGATCACAAGGACACTTTGCTTTTGTGGAATTTCACCAATGGAATAGGCGGCAAACCGCAGAATGTTTTGATACTCCTCTTCGGGAATATTGAACGCCGCGGCCACCGTCTCCAGAAAATCAAGCTCCTTCTCCTGTATATCTATGCCGTATGCAATGTATTCGATGAGCTGAATGATCACATAGATTTTCTGTTTTTGCTCCAGCTCTTCATTGATTTTCTCACAGATTCCCAGAATCCGGACAGCGGTCAGCGATGTTCTTTTCCTGTCTTTCAGACTCCCTTTGGTGATCCGGTCGCCATGATAGAGGAGGAGGTATTCCTCGAATACCTTCATATATTTTTCTACCAGTTCACTGCTTAACTGCCGTGAGAGGAAAGACCGGATGATGGCCTTTTCCTTTTCAGAAACCTCTTTAGCCTCATCAATGTCAATGATCAGGGCAAAGAGCTGCATCAGTGCTTTTAGAATGGCTTCACTCATGGTACATTAAAGTAACCAAATTTTTCGCTATTTTGTGACACTTATGTCCGATTCAATAACTTTGGTTGATTTTGAAGGTGCTATCACTTTTGGGACCATTGAGATGTTATTGAGCAGACTGAGAAACTCCCATGAATTTCAGGTCCTTCAAAAGCCTGGCCGGAAAAGACTGTACGGCATCTTCGTGGAATCGATCGATAATATTTACAAATACGCCGTTAAGATACCCGGGAAACAGGGGCCGTCTCCAAAAATTGCAGTGATCAAGAAAGGAGTACATTTCCTGGTCAGGGCAGGAAACCTGGTTCGGAATGACGATGTGGGTGAACTTACCTTTAAACTGGACCGTGTAAACCAGTTGGATTTCGAAGCGCTTAAGTCGTTATACGAAGAGGTGATTAATAAGGAGCCCGGTTCCGGTGACACCGGGGCAGGACTTGGCTTAATCACCATGGCACTCCGGACCGATACCGATATTAAATTTGGGTTTAAGGTTGTGGATAACAACTACTCTTTTTTTGAATTTGAAATTACTTTAAATGAATAGCGCATGGAAAAATTGACTCTTGCCCCCACGCTGAATACACCTGGTGTAAATCTGGACCCTGCAGCAAACAGGTTTGAAATACACGGTGAATCGAGACCTGAAAATGTCAGAAGATTTTACCTCCCCATTCTCGATTGGCTTGAACAATTTGCCGGTAAGGTTTCCGGAAAGGATGTAAATTCACCCCTTGAGTTCAGTTTTAATTTTGAGTACTTCAACTCAACTTCAGCCAAGTATATTCTGGATATTTTTAAGATCCTGCATTCGATCAATGAGTCGGGCAGGGCTGTCAGGGTATCCTGGCATTATGAGGAGGATGATGAGGATATGTATGAGGTGGGAATGGAGATGTCAAGGATGTCGGGAATCGCTTTCGTATATGTGAAAGAGGCTTCATAGACGGAACCCGAGCACCAGGATATCGTCTATCTGCTCCACATCACCCATCCAGGATTTATTTTCCTGCATAAGTATCTCCCTCTGCTCATTCATGGGTTTGTCCTGGATTTGAATGAGGAGTTCCCTGAATCTTACTGCGCGGAAAGTCTTTCTTTTAGGGCCTCCAAGCTGGTCGACATACCCGTCTGAGAAGAGGTAAACAGCGTCGTTTTTCTGCAACCTGATGGAGTGATTTGTAAATGGAGCAAGCTGATGTTCATAGATCCCGATCGGCATCCTGTTACCACGGTACTGGATCACTTCCGCTTTATTATTTTCGGATTTGCCGGTCTTTGGTCTCACAAGGTAGAGAGGCCTGTTGGCACCTGAAAATTCCAGGGTTCCCTTTTGGAGATCGATGATACACAGGGCTATCTCAATTCCGTCTCTTGCCTCATACCGTGTGCCTGTCTGGTGAAGGGAACGGACCACATAACTTCTCAAATCCTCAAGGATCTTACCGGCATCCAGGGTTTCGTTCCTGCTTATAATTTCGTTCAGAGAGGAGATGCCCATCACACTTAAGAAGGCGCCGGGCACCCCGTGTCCGGTGCAATCGGCTACCGCTATGAGCAGCTTCCCGTTTTTCAGCGAGGTCCAGAAGTAGTCCCCGCTTACGATGTCCCTTGGTTTGAAAAGGATGAAGTGGTCGGTGAGTAATTCGGATAGCGCCCTGTCGGGAGGAAGGATGGCTGACTGGATACGCTCTGCATACCGGATGCTGTCCAGGATCTGTTCATTCTGCAGGGTAATGGTATCCCGCTGTTGTGTGGCCATCTCCAGTTGGGCCTCAATCTCTTCCTTCTGTGCTTCGATCTCCTCTTTCTGCATGACTACCTCCTGTGTGCGTTCCAGCACGGTTTTCTCCAGGTCCCTGTTCATTTTCGAGATGGACTCCACGTGTTCATGAATCTTCCGTGTCATTTCGTTGTATCCTTCGGCAAGCTCGCCAATCTCATCATTGGTGCGCACGAGGGTGTACCTTTCCACCTCCCCGGTTTTGGTATTCCGGATGTTATCAAGGAGCTCTTTCACCGGGAAGGTGATATCAAGGTTGGTCCACCTGATGAATAATACAAGGTAAAGAAGAGATACCAGGATCCCGGTACTGATTCCAATGATCATGCTGAGGGTGTCAATTGCATTCACATAGAGAAGCCAATCGAGTTTATCCACCGAGAAGGCCTCTTTTCCCCTGCCGATCATTTCCCCCCAGGGTCCGATAAGGATATTCCAGGTTTCTTCAGATATTTGTTCAAGATTCAGTGATTTAACCCTGGTCAGACTCTGAATCAGGTAAACCAGGACGATCAGCAGGGGAAGGGTGGTGGTCATACCGCTGGCAATTAGCAGCCGGCCCCTGATCCTGCCCCCCTTCTTCCGGAAAATCCTGGACTGAAGCTCATCCCTGGTATAGAAATATTCCAGGTAGCGCAGGTGAACCCTGTGTTTCTGCCAGTAGAAAACAAAGAGAAACTCCAGGATGGTGGCGAGCAAGGCCAGGAAGAAAAACTCCCTGAAAATCGAATTCTCAATTTCATTTTCAACCTGGCCTTTAAGCAGGATGAAGAAGAGGGAGTAAAGAAGGACCAGGATGCTGGGAACAGTAATAATCAGCGCATTGATTATGGGTGTAATCAGCAAATTTCGTTTACAGTACCGAAGCAGCCTGGGATGAATCACCTGTTTACGCCGGATCTTTTTGAAATATCGTTTAAAAGGATGGTTGAAGATAAGCCCTGCTATAAAACCAGCCAGGGTCAACAAAAAGAGCAATCCGAAAAATCGTGAAAAGGGACCTTTATTTTCGAATAATTCTGACTTCTCTTCATCTTCGGCGATGACAGGGTCGGTGAATTCTTCATCCACTGAGATTGCACCATTCAACATGCTGTCAATGGTTTCACCGTCCATGACTTCCATTGAATCGAAAAGGATTGATAATGAATCGACCCGGGCCCCGGTATTCCCGTTCAGAAATCCATTGTTCCTGACAACTTCCGGGATGCTTTTGGCACCAAGAAAAATAAGGAACGGAATCACCAGAAAAAAGTAGAGCAGATTGGAGGTGAAATAGATCCTGAATCCGTAGTACGATGGAATCTGTTGTTTTTCCATAATTGACTCATCCATTCTGTATCAGCAGGCGCCCTGGTCAGGCAGCGCTGAGGGGAGAGCTAAAATTAGCCTAAATTTGGGAAACCATGCAACAATCTGTAAGAAAAGAGGGTAAAGCAACCCCCAGGCATCATATATAGTGAACCATTGACGTGTGATATTGTCTGTTCTTATGGAGCTGATATGTTTTGGGTATGGTAACACTGTTCTCCATATGGGTCCTTTTCATCCAGGTCGGTATGCCGGGGGACTATCCATTAGTGAACGGGAAGCCCACCAGTAAGGGTGTTGAACTTTATGTGGAGCAAAACTCTGAATCGCTGGTAAAGGAATTCCAGGAATTTGTAGGGGACACCCTCTACAATGTTTGGATTTATACAGATGAGTTGAAAGAGCAGGCAGGTACTGAATACTTCGAACTGGGAAGGTTTTTCCCGCATGAAATCTATATCACCACAGCTGAACTTTTTGAAGCCTATGAGTTGGACGATCTCTCCCCCGAACAGCGGGGAGGACTAAAGGAATGCAACAAGTTTGTAAAGGCTGTGATCATCCACGAACTCACCCACGAATATGTGAATCAGATCGGGGTTGAGATGCAATCGGTATACCATTTACACGTTGATAAATCTTACCAGACCGGAATATGGATTGTGAATTCCCACGAGACTTTTGGTTCATCCTTTATAGAAGAGGGGATCAGTGAATATCTCACCGGGAAAATGGGTGAACTGATCCCTCCCTCCCATGTGGAGATTCCCGTCACAATGGATGATTTGTTTGACAGAGACAAGGAATATATGGTCAAATACAAATATGCTTCTGCCTTTTTAAAATCCTTCCTCGATACCACCGGGTTTAAGAAAGGTGTTCAGATTCTTTTGCACAATCCTCCACCCTCCTATGAGGAAATTCTGCAACCTGACCTTTTTTTCAGGAGACTGGAAGCGCCTATTCGCCGGTAATCCTGGTCTCGCTTCTGATGTTCATGGGAATGGTCATTCCCTCGGGGATCTGGTCACTCTCTTTAATAAAGGCATCTCCCCCGATATTTTGTTCGATGGTAGCCTCCTGGATCCATCCGCTCTTCTGATCGATTTTGAACTGTGAGGTTGAAGTTCCCGACAGGTCATATTTCATCATCATTCCGTTTGTCTCGATATATGCATCCTTATCGGTGGTTTCCATGGTACCCTGTCCGCCGATTAATGCAAACCCGGCTTCGTTACCCTGGAAGGTAAAGGTGGTTGATAGGGTGGATGACATGCCTGCCTCCAGGTTTGTGAGGATGTTCCATTGTGCTCCCTTTTTAACAGGTTTTTCAGGAAAGATAGCGGTGATGGTCTCAATGCTTCCGGTGATGGCTTTATTTCCATAGGAATTCATGAGTTGTGACTTCACCTGTTGGCGCTGCTCCAAAGGAAACTGGCTGAATTGATTGATCACCGAATCCCAAAGTGACTCCACATCTTCCAGCCCGGAGACTTTTCCGAGGTGATCCATCTTCATTTTCAGTGGTATCTCTTTCATCTTACCCAGAATCGATGAGAAGAGGTCGCTCTCATCGTTTTTTTCTGAACTGAACTCCATGGTCGCCTGGGGAAGTACCATGGTCATATTCATCCAATCATACCGGAGCTCCATATCATAGCCCTCTTTAGTGACATCCTTTACAAGAAAGGACATGGAACCTTCCATGGTGATCTCAATATTCATCTTCATTCCGTAAACATCCTGGTTGATTGTTGCATTTGAATGAGTTACCTGTTTGTAGGTTTTATCCTGTTCCAGGTTCAGAGAGAGTTTGGCTTTTTGCGCATGACCGGGGTTCATGAACAATACCATAAAGAGCAATGTTGCAAAGGTTCTCATATCAGATTGGGTTTTAATATTCAGAGGTTCTTAATTATAAATTTCTACCACCCTAACAGATAGGCAAATATCAGTGGAGCAACAATTGTTGCATCCGATTCAATGATGTGCTTTGGTGTCCCGGCATCCAGTTTTCCCCAGGTAATTTTTTCATTGGGCACAGCACCGGAGTAAGAGCCGTAACTTGTGGTAGAATCGGATATCTGGCAAAAATAGCTCCAGAAGGGGGTGTTTGTGCGCTCAAGGTCCTGGTAAAGCATGGGAACCACGCATATGGGGAAATCCCCCGCAATACCGCCACCTATCTGGAAAAATCCCACCCCTTTATCCTTTGTATTTACCGTATACCAGTCGGCAAGCCACATCATATATTCAATGCCCGATTTTACGCAACCGGGCTGTAGTTCTCCCTTTATGCAATAGGATGCAAATATATTTCCCATGGTTGAATCCTCCCATCCCGGTACCACCATGGGAAGATTTTTTTCTGCAGCTGCCAGCATCCAGCTGTTTTTAGGATCGATTTGATAATATTGCTTTAGCACCCCCGAATTCAGCAGCCGGTACATATATTCATGCGGCAGGTATCTCTCCTGCTTTCGCTCTGCCTCTTTCCAAAGCTTGTAAATATGCTTTTGCAAACGTCTGAAAGCTTCCTCTTCGGGTATGCAGGTATCGGTTACCCGGTTCAATCCACTATCGAGAAGTTCCCTCTCCTGCTCCGGAGTCAGATCACGGTATCCGGGAATCCTTTTATAGTGTTTGTGAGCGACTAAATTCATCAGGTCCTCCTCCAGGTTTGCACCGGTACAGGAGATGATATGCACCTTGTCCTGACGTATCATCTCTGCCAGCGATTTGCCAAGTTCAGCCGTACTCATGGCCCCTGCAAGGGTGATCATCATTTTATTGCCCTTTTCCAGCTGACCATTATAAGCCGAGGCCGCATCCACCAGCGCAGCTGAATTGAAATGCTTGAAATGCTCAAGCATGAATGCGGTAATATTCCCTTTTTGCTCTTTCATCTGCGGTTGCAACTTATCCATTGTATCCAAGAATATTGAACATCTCTTTGGCCGACTGCTCCTCACGGTAAACATGGTCAATAATGTTTCCCCTGTCATCCCGGTCAATGATTACATGCTTCGGGGATGGAATCAGGCAGTGCTTGATTCCTCCGTAGCCGCTGATGGAATCCTGGTAAGCCCCGGTATGGAAAAATCCAAGGTAGAGGGGTTCTTTGTCATTTTCATCATATTTGGGCAACAGCACCTCCTGGTTCAGGTCCTCCGAATTATAGTAATCCGAATGGTCACAACTGATTCCTCCAATATTGGCCCGCCCATATTCATTTCCCCATTTATTGATCGGCAGCAAAATGAATTTCTCATGAATGGACCATGCATCAGGGATGGTGTTCATCAGGCTGTTGTTGATGATATACCAGGTTTCCGTATCATTCTGGGTTTTCTGCTCCAGTACCTCGAAAATGATGGCTCCTGCCTCGCCGACAGTATACCGGCCAAACTCAGTGAAAATATCAGGTTCTTTTACATTCTCCTTGGTGCAGGCCTCCTTTATATTATTAATGATCTCATTGATCATGTATTCATAGTTATACTCGAATCCGAGGTGATTCCGGATGGGGAATCCTCCTCCGATATTGAATGAATTTAATTTCTGACTCTCCTTTTTCAGTTTCACATACAGGTTGATTGCTTTCTGAAACTCCCCCCAGAAATAGATGGTATCTTTAATTCCCGAATCCACAAAAAAGTGGAGCATCCTCAGTTCCACTTTGTCATTATCCCTGATATGATTCTTGAAAAAATCGACAATATCATCGGGAGGAATGCCCAGACGTGAAGTGTAATAGGCCGACTGAGCCTCCTCATTAATAGCCATTCTAAGCCCGATTTTTACCGGATGATCTGTTTTGATGCTTAGCAACCGTCCGAGTTCGTGTATGCTGTCAAGTATGATAATGGAGTTTTTAAACCCGGCCTCCTGAAGTTTGATGATTTTTTTCAAATAATCCTCGGTTTTATATCCATTGTGGATAATGAGCCTCTCCTTATCAAGTTTTTTCTTTCCGTAAAGGTTCAGGATCAGATCAATATCGAAGGATGAGGAGGTTTCAAGATCCACCTTGTGTTTTAGCGCTTCATTGATTACGTGGTAAAAATGGTTGCATTTGGTGCAGTAGCAAAAATGGTATTTGCCCTTATAACCACTGTTATTTATGGCCCTGTTAAACAGGTTCCTTGCTTTTTTGATCTGGTCGCCTATTTTCGGCAGATAGATAAACCTGAAAGGGGTCCCGTGTTTTTCGATCAGGTGTTTCATGGAAACCCCGTGAAATGTCAGGCTCCCGTCTCTCAGATCAAACCCCTCCTGGGGGAAATAGTATGTCTGTTCAATTAAATCGAAATAAGTGTTCTTCATGCGAATAATGGTCTGTTAGATACCGGTCAATATTTTATCTAAATTAATATAAATTACTTGGGCCTCAAAAATATATAAAAGTTCATCCTTTGTGCATCAGAAGCCCTATTTTTACAAAAACATAAATTCCCCCATGAGCACTTTTGAGAAATTGAACCTGTCCAGGCCATTGTATCGCGCCATTGCCGACCTGGGCTTCGAGCAACCCACTCCCATTCAGACGGCGGCTGTTCCGGTTATTCATTCGGGTCGTGATATGGTTGGAATAGCACAAACGGGAACGGGGAAAACATATGCCTACCTTTGGCCGATCCTTCGCGATCTGAAATATTCTGATCAGGTGAATCCGCGGGTATTGATCGTGGTTCCCACGCGGGAGCTTGTGGTTCAGGTGGTTGAGCAGGCAAAAAGTCTCACAAGGCTTTCAAATATACGGGTACTTGGTGTATATGGGGGAACCAATATTAATACGCAGAAGATCGCAGTTGCGGAGGGAACCGATATACTGGTGGCCACACCAGGCAGGTTGAACGATCTGCTTTTGCATGATGCCGTTCGGTTGAATACCATCCGAAAACTTGTGATCGATGAGGTTGATGTGATGCTGGATCTGGGTTTTCGGTTTCAGCTTAAGAATATGTTGGAGATTCTTCCTAAGCGGAGGCAGAATATCATGTTCTCGGCTACGATGACAGAGGAGGTTGATGCAATCATTGACCAGTACTTTTCGGCTCCGGAGAGAATCTCCGTTGCGCTGAGCGGCACCCCTCTGGACAACATTGCCCAGCAATGCTACCAGGTAAGGAATTTTTACACAAAGTTGAATTTGCTGGTGCATCTGCTATCCGACAGGGAAGATTTCAGGAAGGTACTGGTATTTGTATCCAGTAAGAAAAACGCTGACCTGGTGTTTGAAGCATTGGAGGAGCATTATGGTTCAGAGGTGTGTGTGATTCATTCCAACAAAACCCAGAATTACAGGTTGCGGTCCATCAAGCAGTTCGAGCAGGGAGTAACCCCTGTTCTGATCACAACCGATGTGATGGCCCGTGGCCTCGACCTGGATAAAGTGTCCCATGTAATTAATTTCGACACCCCCGCCTACCCGGAAAATTATATGCACCGTATCGGCCGCACCGGCAGGGCAAAGGAGGAAGGGAAGGCGATCCTCTTCTATACCAGAAAGGAGGAGCCGGCCAAAATAAACATCGAATCCCTGATGGATTATACCATACCGGAAGTCGAATTCCCCAAAGAGGTAGCAATTTCTTCGGAGCTCACACCCGAGGAGAGACCAAAAATTGATGAGATCAGGCTGAAGACCAACAGGGTAATGGAAAATTCAGGGGGTTCCCATCACGAAAAGAAATTGAAAAATACAAAAACCAACCAGGGAGGGTCCTACCTGAGAAAGATGAAGAAATATAAAAAACCTAAAACGAAGGGGGATAAAAATTTTAACAGGAAGCATAAGCGGAGATAGACGGCCAAAGGTCAAAAAAATTATTTCTCTTTTTCAAATACCTCCGCCTGAAGATCATCAATGAAGATTTGCCCGGTTCCCCGGTTCCAGAAATATATTTTCAGAAGGTTATCCTTTCTCCTTACTTCGGGGGTTAAGTAGTCAAAAGTGATTCTGTTCCATTGATTCAGCTGAAGGTCCATATCCTCAGAATTATAAGCCCTGTATTTATATGGATAGTCATTGTGTGTGAAATGAACCACCAGGCTGAAGGGATTCTGAATGATATCTTCGGTGGGATATACGAATGCTGTAATCCTGATCCAGGCATGATCATGAATGGTAAGCTCTCCGTATGTGGATTCAATGGCAGGTGAATAAATATGAATGGTATCAAGGCTGAATGCGTAATTTCCTGAATATACCGGAATGCTGTCAGCTGATTCAGCCTGTTCAAAATCCAGCCTCTTCAATAACCTGGAGGTATAGCCTTTCTGGTTTGTAAATGATTCCTTCGATTCAAAGGTGCGGTCAACTAGGAGCAGATTTCTATCCTCTTCCGAAGCATTGAGTTTCCCAAATACTGCAAAGTAATAAGCCCTGGTCATCCTGTCTCCGTGAATTGTACCATTGGCATACTGAACGGTCTGGAATATATTCAGAAGCAATAAACCGGACAGGAGAACCAGACCTGCTGTTTTAATAACTCGTTTCTGTTCAAAGAGCCAGACCAGGAGATAGCCCAGTGATACAGCCATTACCGGGTAGGAAGGGATCATGGCCCTCTGGCTGAAACTCTGTGTATACCACCAGTTTGACCAGCTGGAAACTATATAGAGGTTAAGTATTAAATAGGCGCCCAGGGAAAAGAAAATCATACGGTTCCTTCTGAACATCACGATAAATCCCAGAATGGCAAAAACCATCACAGGGGTGTAGATCAGCCATCCCTTTCTGAAGCTGAAAAGAACTTTGGAGAGATATGGAGTGAGAAATTCAAATCCCTCACCCGGGTTACCCCCATAGCTGTTATAAAGAAATTTGCCGGTCTGGATTTTCCAGTATATGAATTGAAATGAACCGATTAAAGCCAGGATCCCCACAAAGATCAGAACCTGGCCATAATTTTTTAAGAGAAGCTTTATTTTTTGAACAAGGGTTTTCTTATTGGCAACACCCCACAATACCGGTATGGCAAGGCACACAACTTCGGATGGCCTGCTCAGGATGGTAATTCCGCACGCGATGGCCAGAAAGACCATATGTTTCAGCTGACGGGTTTCATGCCATAATATGGTTAGCCAGAGGATCAGGGCGTAAGCCAGGAAAAGATAATTGTATGAGTTGGCATTTTGTCCCGACATGGTGATATGAATGATATAGTTGGTTGAAAACACCACAATGATCAGTATGATGGCACTTATTCTTTCGGTGAAAAAACGCATCAGGACCCTCGACAGGACAATTACTGCCAGCATGCTGTAGAGGATTGATCCGAAAAAGATTGAATACTGGTAGGGGGCCGAAAAACCATCGGCAGCATATGCGGACAACTCAGCGATTATATGACCGATGAAAAAGAAGGGGGAATAGAGGATCGACAGTCCCATTGTGTACTTCATGACATACCCGCCATCTGGCAGCTTCACCGCCTGGTAAAATGTGGCTGAATTATGATACTGCTCCAGGATCGAGGGGATCATCGATTCATCGCGGAGCCCCATGTCATGATAAATGAATTTTAAAGGAAGGTACAGGTAATAGCCAAATACATCCCAGCAGAGGATGTTGGATGGGAAAAAAAGCAGGTTATTGAGGATGATAAACACCAGAATAATCAGGATAACTATTTTAAGGACCGGGTTTTTCAGGCTGGCCATTGTAATCAATTATTAGGAATGTTAACTTAGTGATTTAATCCGGATTTTAACAAAACATTCAAAGATGATGAAAAGAAGAGATTTTCTAAGGAATGCTGCAGCATTTGCATCATTGACGTTTTTACCGTCATCCGTTTGGGCCATTGTAAAAAACGGAAAATTAAGAACGGCACACATTGGCGTTGGAGGCCAGGGGAATTCAGACCTGGCTGCCATATCTTCCCATCCAATGGTTGAGGTTACCGCCTTATGCGATGTCGACCTGAAGAATCTGGCTGAAGCCAAAAAATTGCATCCCAATGCGGTGGTCTATACAGACTACAGAAAGCTTTTTGCCGAACTGGGGCACGCCATTGATGCAGTGATCGTATCCACCCCCGATCATACCCATGCGCCAGCCTCCTTAATGGCCATGAGTCTGGGTAAACCCGTTTACTGCGAAAAACCCCTGACACATCACGTGTCCGAAGCAAGGGAAATGCGTGCTTTGGCTGAGAAAAACAGCCTGATCACCCAGATGGGTATTCAATGTCACTCCAGTGATGAATACAGGAAGGCAGTTATCTTAATACAGTCTGGAATCATAGGGAAGGTCAGTGCGGTTCATGCATGGTCAAATAAAAACTGGGGCTATGACGGGCCCGCCCCTGTCGGAAGTGATCCCATACCAGAGAATCTGGACTGGAACCTGTGGTTGGGAACCGCTCCGGAACGGCCCTATAAGGATCAGATTTATCATCCTGCCCTGTGGAGGAAGATAATAGATTACGGTTGTGGTACACTTGGCGATATGGGGGTTCATATTTTTGACACTCCCTACACGGCCCTTGAACTGGATGTTCCTGAAACAATAAAAACCAGTTGCAGAGAGCCAAACGGTTTCTGGCACCCTGAAAAGAATAGGGTTGAGTATAAATTCCCCGGAACAAAATATACGGAAAAAACGCTGAAGTGGATCTGGTATGATGGAGTTGAGGCCCCTGAAGAACATAAAAATCTGATCCTGCCCGGAAATGAAAAACTGCCCGAACAGGGAGCCTTGTTCGTGGGTGAAAAGGGCAAATTGCTTTTACCTCACTGGGAATATCCAAAATTACTGGTAGAAGGAAAATATGAACATATTGATTTTCCGGATATTGAGATTGTTGACCACTATCACCAGTTTGTGGATGGCTGCCTGGGGAAAACCCGGTGCAGTGCTTCTTTCTCCTACGCAGCCAGGTTAACGGAATCCATTCTGCTGGGAGTTGTTGCCAATCGTTTCCCCGGCAAGACTTTGCATTGGGATAACCAGGCAGCTGAATTCAGGGAAAAAGAGGCGAATAAATTATTGCAATCCACATACAGGGACTTTTAAGCCATACTATCTGGTACAAGTCATGGTGCCAATTTAACTTCTTTACTACCCTTCTCTTTTTCCAGGGATACAAATAACTCTTTCTGGCCGCTTGAAATTTTATAATCGCCATAAAACGCAGGGACAAGCGCTTCACCCTGATGATCCAGGGTTACTGTAACGGATGTATTCCATTCATGAAAAATCAGATCCCGGTAAGCTTTTAAAGCTGGAGTTGGTGACCAGTCCTGGTGATATAAAGAGGAAGCTTTAATCCAGTTTGCACCCTCCCAGAACCCCCACATGATTATTCCTTCCACCGCAGGATGCGCAAAACATATGCGGTAATAGTCGACAATATTGCTGGCTTTATTCAGCTCTTCTTCATCCGTTAATTTTTGAGACTGGTCCTTATAATATTTCGAGCGTTGCCCGGGAAAATTAAATTCAGTTATACGTATCGGCAATCCAAACTGACCCAGCGAATCCAGACTCTCTTTCAACTTATCGCCTGAAAAGGAATCACCATGCAGATGACCCTGTACCCCGATTCCCGCAACAGGAACACCTTCTTCCTGTAATTTTCGGATGTGTTTCAGATAATCATCCAAACGCTCACCCGTAAGAATATCATAATCATTCAACCATAATTTTGCATTTTCATCACCTTCCAAAACCCAGTCAGCCATCTCTTTGGTAATCCCATCTCCTAATTTTTCGGCATAATAGTTACCATGAATCATTTCATTGTTCAGATCGTATTCTGCAAATCGTCCATTAAAGTGTTTCGCCGTTTCAAAACCGCGTTTTTCCAACGCTTTCCGAAGCTCTTCCTCATCCAGTTCCTTTACCCAGTTTTGCACCCAATGACCGACTCCCCAGTATAAATTGTGACCCCGGCAGGGCAAATGGTTTTCTTCAGTCCAGTCCAGAATGTTGTCTGCGGTTTTATAGTCGATTTCTCCACGATTTCTCTCCATTGAACCCCACTTCACAGCATTTTCGGTTACTGCAGAGTTGAAGTTCTCCAGGAATTTCTCTTTGTAAATTTTAATGTCCGATTCAGACATTCGCGAATGCTCTGCAAACACACCGGAAGAAATCGCACATCCAAACCAAAATTCATGTTTTAATTGTTCTATAGTCACTTCAACACCGGGGTCCCCTGTTATATGAAGCGTTCCTTTTCGAATTGATTCTGTGGCCAGCTCCAGTGAATTCTTTTCATCATTTAGTGATCCCTGGCAGTATCCTGATAGAGTGATCAGATAAGACAAACAGATGATGATTCCTGAGGCTTTGAAGTCCATTTAGATTTTTTTATACCATGTATATTGACCCTGAACTCCTTAAAGGTACAAAACGTATTTGATAATGGACTATTTTACAAATATGGTCTGATGGTGTGTAAATGAGTCACCTGTAACCGAAACAATGTAAATGCAATTCTTTGGTAACGAGGGATTTAAGTTGGTTTTAGTATCGCTTAGCCTCGTTTCAAAAAGGATTCGCCCCTGTAAATCTGCAATTTTCAAAATTGCCGTATTCACCTCCTGATTCAAGCCAACCGTAAAACTGCCATCCTCAACCGGATTGGGATAAATGGTGAAACTGTTGAGACGGCTCTTCCTGGATTGTAACCGGATCCGGGTTGCTGTTATACCAGGTGTCATTCTTATACCAGCCGTCCCTGTTTCTGGAAAGATTCCCCGTTTGCTTTGTTTGGTCATTGAATATCAGGTTTGTGAAGCTAATACCTGTGAATGTATAAGCATACCAGCCGCCGTACAGGGTCATATCCAGGCCGGGCCAGTATACCACGGGCAGAATTCCTGCAGGCTGCGGATCCCAGTAATAAATTTTTATACTGTTGGCCCAGTTCGCAGGTTTGGAGAAATATACAGTGAATTCATTTCCCGGCATAACCATAATTTCAATGGAGTCTCTTTTTGGACCCGTCTTCAGTTTCCACATAAACAAATGCGGAACCTGCAGTAATTCCCTGGACTGTGCCCAGACTCATTGACAGATACGATTCCTGTATTTCCTGATCGCCAGTGTACGCTTCTATTTGTTGCATCATCAGGAATGATGTTATAGCCAGGCTGCAAAGTATTCCCGGCAATCACAGAGTCCCGGTCCTGAATAATATCTATTCCTGAAACCGCAATTCCGGTTATTGTTAAAAGACAGGTGTCAGCATGTGTTTGATCCGTATTTCCGGCAACAATGAGTACGGTACCGGGTGAAATGCCCTTCACCATTCCAATCCTGTTTACAACCGCCAGGGTGGTGTCGGATGAATACCAGGTCACACTTTTGTAAGTGGCATCCGGAGGGGTTACAGTGGCAAATAATTGTTTGCTGCTGCCCGCAACAATGGTCTCAGATTCTGGGCTTAAGGTAAGCTCCTGTAACGGCTATGACCGCTCCGCTATCGGTAAACACGCTGTATTCAAAGGCTGATAATGAAATATCAGATTCCAGATCTATGGCTTCACTGGAAAATGCATCATACATTCGCTTATTTGCATACCCCTCCGGCAGGTTAAAAGAGCTGCTGTTATTTCTCAGGTTCACAACAACCAGAACGGTATCATTCTCAAATATTTTCTCAAATGCGCAGATATCAGAGGTATGATGTGATGCTAAAACCCCTTTTTTCAAGGCGCTGCTGCTGTTATAAAATGCAAGGATGCTTTTGTACTCCTCAACCATGTCAGGATTGAGACTCCAGTCAATCAATGATGAGGTGTTAAGGAAATGGATTATATCCGGATATCCCACTTCCTGGCCATTATAGATAAAAGGGACTCCTTTCATATAAGCAGTTGACACGAATGCAGCCATGGAACCTGTTTTTCCGCCAAACCATTCCAGAGGTGTCCCGCCACTATTCACATCATGATTCGAGGTGTAGTGAGCTACCCTGTTTGAATCAGTGGCTCCGGCATATTCACCGGAGATGATTTGATCAATCCCGTTCACGGAAGCATTTGAACTGAATATATCTCTCATCTTATTCCAGAATGCAAATCCGAACTTATAATCGAATCCTGATGCAAAGTGGTCACCTCTTCCGCCTTCTGCCAGTAACAAAAGACTGTGAGTTTTTATATTTCTAAGTGAATCAATGGCCTGTTCCCAGAAATCGGCCGGTGGACCGTCTGCATAATCAAACCGAAATCCGTCACAATTTGCTGCATATACCCAGTACTTTATGGCTTCGATCATAGCCAGTCGCATCGGGGAACTGGAAAAATCCAATTGGGCAACATCGGTCCAGCCCAGGGAGGGACTCTGGATATTACCTGATCCATCCTGCACATACCATTCAGGATGGCTGTAGATCCAGTCATGATCCCAGGAAGTATGATTTGCCACCCAGTCAAGGATTACAGCCATGCCCCGGCTGTGTGCCTCTTCAATTAATGCTCTCAGATCCGCAAGGGTTCCAAGTTCCGGATTTACCTTGAAATAATCTTTTATACAGTATGGAGAATTGATCGATTTCAATGATCCTATGGGATAGGTCGGCATCAGGTAGAGCACATTCACACCCAGATCCCTGATGTAATCAAGGCGGGAAATCACTCCCTGCAAATCACGGGTCGAACTAAAACTTCGCATATTGATCTGGTAGATCACAGCCTCACGTGGATCGGGGACCCTTTCAAAAGGTGTTCCATACTGGGCTGTATCCTGCGCCCCGGCTAATTGCCCGATGCTGACGATGCCTGTCAGCAATGCTTTGAATAAAAAGAAAGTGACTGGATCACGCATGTTCAAACGGGGTTATGGGTATCCTGGTAAAGATATTGGAATAAATATTAGATTTGTTTAACTACTAACAAATTGACCCATGTCTGAAAACAGTAAACTCTCTGTAAGGGAAAAGATCGGGTATAGTCTGGGTGACCTTTCCGCCAATCTTATTTTCCAGACACTGATGACCTTCCTGGCATTCTTCTACACGGATGTATCCAAAATACCTCCAGCCGCAGCTTCTGCCATCATTTTCTCCGGAGGGATGGCCGGAGCATTTTTCAATCCCATTATGGGTATGATTGCTGACCGTACAAACACACGCTGGGGAAAATTCCGTCCCTGGATCCTGTGGACGGCGGTGCCTTTCGGAGTCATGGCTATCCTGGCATTCAGTACACCTGATTTCAGTGAAAAGGGAAAAATCGCTTACGCACTGATCACCTATTTTATCCTTGTGCTGGTTTATTCTGCAAATAATTTACCATATGCTTCTCTGAGCGGGGTTCTGACAGGGAATATTGCAGAACGAAACAGCATTTCCTCCTACCGGTTTGTTGCAGTGATGGTGGCCCAATTTATCGTGCAGGTACTTCTGCTGCCACTTGTCCTTATTTTCGGCGATGGTGATAAGACCAAAGGATTCGAAATTACAATGGGGTTATTTGCCGGAGTCGGGGTTCTATTTTTTATAATCACTTTTCTTACTACTAGGGAGCGGATCATTCCAAAACCAGAACAAAAATCAAGTATCAGGCAGGACCTGGGTGACCTTGTCAGAAACCGGCCATGGATTGCAATACTGGTCCTCACTATTTTTGTGTTTATTACACTTTCACTCAAGGGAGGTTCATATGTCTATTATTTTGAAAACTATTTAAGTGAACCCCACCTTGCTGCATTTTTAAACAATGTGGGCTTCAATGGTTTTATAGATGGATTAAATAACCTGCTTACAAATATTGGGTTGCACGGATTCCAATGGCCGGAGGATGCCCCTACCTCAGGCTTCAGTGTGTTCAATGCAGGTGGTATTATATTCATGATCGTTGGGATTCTCTTCTCAAAGAAGCTGGCCGACAGGTTTGGTAAAAGAGATGTATTCGGCGTAGGCCTGTTTCTTTCGGCTCTTTGCCTGCTGGCATTTCTTTTCTACTCACCGGAATCAATCGCTTTGGTTTTCGTTACACAGATTCTTCACGGATTCTTTTATGGATTAACAATTCCGCTTTTATGGGCGATGATTGCAGATGTTGCTGACTATTCGGAGTGGAAAAACAACCGGCGTGCAACAGCCATCATTTTTTCTGCCATGATTTTTGGACTGAAAGCCGGGCTGAGTATCGGAGGGGCGCTTGTGGCAGGTATTTTGGCAGGATTCGGTTATGAAGAAAGTGTCGCGGTTCAGACTCCGGAAGTAATCAATGGAATCAAATTAATGGTCAGTGTATTTCCTACAATTACATTTATGGTTGGAGTCGCCTGCCTGTTTTTCTATGCCATCGATAAGAGAACTGAGGTACAGCTTGAGCGGGAACTCAGTGACAGGAGGAAACCTGATACAAAACAGAAATAAGAATTAAAAAAAGATAACATCATGAAAATTTCATATTCGAACAGTTTGTTTTTTATAACAGTCTTATTGTTATCAGTATCCTGCAATGCAAAGGATTCTCCTGAAGAGGGTTTAAAGGATGCACTGGCAGGTAAATTTTTCATGGGTGCCGCAATGAATACTTCCCAGATCCTTGGAAGCGATACGGTAACCCTGAAAATTATTCACAAACATTTTAACTCTGTTGTGGCTGAGAACTGTATGAAAAGCGGGCTTATCCAGCCTAAAGAAGGGGAATTTGACTTTGAGCTTCCGGACAGGTTTATTGAATTTGCTGAGCAAAACAATCTTTATACGGTGGGTCATTGCCTGATCTGGCATTCACAGGCTCCACGCTGGTTTTTTGTGGATGATCAGGGGAATGATGTGAGCAAAGAGGTCCTTACCGAAAGAATAAAAACACACATTTTTACGGTAGTCGGGCGATACAAGGGAAAAGTCGACTGCTGGGATGTGGTGAATGAGGCGATTGAGGATGATGGTTCCTGGCGAAATAATAAATTCTTCCAGATTATGGGAGAAGAATATGTGGAACTTGCATTTAAATTTGCACATGAGGCGGATCCCGGTGCTGAGTTGCTTTATAATGACTATTCCATGTTTCACGAAGGGAAAAGGGAAGCGGTCGTTCGACTTGTTAATGATCTGAAATCTAAAGGGATAATGGTAGATGGCATTGGTATGCAGGCGCATTATGGAATGGATTACCCGTCCCTTGATGAAGTTGAAAAGAGCATTCTGGCCTTTGCAGGAACGGGTGCAGAAGTCCACATTACAGAGATGGATATAAGCGCCCTGCCACTTCCGGTCCGGAACATGGGAGCAGAGATTTCCACAAGTTTTGAATACCAGCAAAAGATGAATCCCTATGTAAACGGTCTGACGGATTCTGCCCGGGTAGCCCATCAAGACAGGTACCTTGATTTCTTTGAACTTTTTCTTAAGCATGAGGAGAAGATCAAGCGGGTTACAATGTGGGGCGTGACTGATAATCATTCCTGGAAGAACAACTTTCCCATCAGGGGAAGAACCGATTATCCCCTGCTTTTCGACAGGGAATATCAGGCAAAACCGATCGTTGAGGCCATCATTAACGCTGCAAAAGAATGAAAACTCCAAGATACCTGGCAGACCATATCTACACTGCAGATCCGGCTGCCCACGTTTTTAACAGCCGGCTTTACATCTATCCATCCCATGACATTGAATCCGGAATTCCTGAAAATGATAAGGGTGATCATTTTGACATGAGGGATTACCATGTCCTTTCAATGGATTCCATGGATGGTGAGGTTACAGATCATGGTGTGGTGCTCGATATCAAGGATGTTCCCTGGGCCGGGCGACAAATGTGGGACACCGATGTGGCATACAGGAACGGAAAGTATTTTCTCTATTTTCCTGCCAAGGACAAGACCGATATTTTCAGGATCGGGGTTGCTGTCAGCGAAAAACCGGAAGGACCTTTTGTACCTCAGCCGCATCCCATTATCGGAAGTTACAGTATTGATCCCGCGTTATTCGAAGACAGAGATGGCAAACACTATATCTATTTTGGAGGCCTCTGGGGAGGACAACTGCAGCGATACAGGAATAATAAGGCACAGGAGTGCGGGGAGGAACCTGCGGATCATGAACCCGCCCTGTGTGCCAAGGTTGCCCTGATGAGCGGGGATATGCTCGGTTTTTCGGAAGAACCCAGGGATGTGGTCATCCTGGATCAAAGCGGGAAACCCCTTACTGCAGGTGATCATAAGCGCCGGTTTTTTGAAGCCTCCTGGATGCATACCTACAAAGGCAAATATTATTTCTCCTACTCCACCGGGAATACCCACCTGCTTTGTTATGCCACCGGCGATAACCCCTATGGCCCCTTTACGTACCAGGGGGTCATTCTAACACCTGTTGTGGGCTGGACCACCCATCATTCCATTTGTGAGTTTATTGGAAAATGGTACCTCTTCCACCACGACAGCGTACCATCAGGGGGAAGAACCTGGTTGAGAAGCCTGAAGGTGATCGGGCTCGAATATAACGACGACGGAACCATTAAAACAATAGAGGGTACAGCCTGATTGTTAAGGCAAATCAGCGTATCGAATACCTTCCTTTTTGATCCATTGAAACCTCATCCAGTGTAAGGACACGATCTGAATTGTAGATTGATTTGATTTGATCATTTTCGTTGGAAAGGAACAGGATCCAGCCCCACGGCATAAACCAGCTCCACCCGGGTTGTTGCTCCAGAATCTCCTGCGTAGGTATTTCACCCACTTCACCCAGGGCGACGGGTTTGCCCTGGCCTAATTCCACCAGCTGATCATGAGACGATTGCTTATAATCCGCCCGGTAAACATCAGCAGCCAGGATATCCACATATTCTGTTCCGGGGAAAAAGTCAGCATAAGGCCAGGCTTCATCTCCGGGAATATCCCTGGGAGCATTTGTATTCCAAACCCAGATCAGGTTATTTAGTTTGTGGTGGTTTGTAAAGTAATCATACATCATGATCCACAATCGTTTAAAACCTTCATCTCCTTTCTGGTTGCACCACCAGAACCATACCCCGTTCATTTCGTGGTAGGGTCTCCAAAGTACCGGAATCTCTTCTTCCTGCAACTCCTTCAGGTAACCTGCAATTTTGTCAGCTCCCTCTTTCCAGGCATCATTCAGCCCGGTTCCCGGGGTCACCAATTCGTTCCACTGTTCAGGTGATGGTCTGTTCTCCATGGCCCAGATGGAAGAGCCGTCGCAGCAATCGCCATCTGTCGGGAAACAGTTGTGCCACATCAAGGTGATGATATGTCCTTCGGAATGACGGGCTTTTATCTCCTCGATTGTCATTTTACGGGCTTCCTCCAGGGAAATATCAAGGATTTGCGATTCAAGGGATAATTTCGGCCGTTGGGCGGTTGAGTCTCCCCTTGCAATTGAATCTCTGCGGGCTTTATATAATTCCCAGGGGATTGCGGCCAGGTTTGCAGGTCCGCAATGCTGAAAACGAAGTGCATTTTCTCCTTCCACGCAAAAGCTGAAGTCGGATCCCCAGACAATGGCTTTTTTACCTGTGATCTCCTCCAGCTGATTTGTGTAATCCGATCCTTTCCCTACGAAATTATGCTGCCCGGACAGGATGTATTGTCCCTGGATATCCTGGATGAAGTGATACAGGCTGACTGTCTCTTCTGTTGAAGCAGGATTAATAAGAGGAATGTATTGTTTAACTTCCTTCCGGGTGCAGGAATGAATAGCCGAAAAAAGGAACATTGAAATGATCAGTGTTTTAAAAGTCATCCTTATTTTTTTCGAGAAAGTTAAGAACTTTTAGCCCTTTTAAATGAGAATGATCAATTTTGTTAAATTTATAGGTGTGTAAAGCAATTAAAAAAAGGAGGTCTGTATGAATCATTTAATAAGAGGTTATTTCATGGCCATCAGTTTGCTGTTGTTGAATGCGTCGGTCACGGCTCAACCGGCAGAGAATCCGCAAACTTTTTGTAATCCGCTTAATTTGAATTACAGGTTTATGGCAGATGCCATTGATGCCCGTGAAGCAGCTGATGCTGTCATTGTTTTATACAAGGATGATTATTATCTGTTTGCTTCACGCTCAGGCGGTTATTGGACCTCACCAGATCTTCGCAACTGGACACTGATTGTACCGACAGGTTTAGATGTTGAATCTTACGCCCCTGCGGTATTGGTCATGAGAGATACATTATTTTATGCCCCATCCAGTGGAAGTGTCATCTATAAAACTGCTGATCCAAAAGCAGGGATCTGGCAGCGGGGTCCAACCACGAAATCTTATGGCGATCCGGCACTCTTTCTTGATGACGATGAGCGCCTGTATATGTATTATGGCGTTTCAGATAACGCTCCCATAAGAGGTGTTGAACTGGATCCGTATACATTTAAGGAGTTGGGGACCCCGGTAGATTTCCTTTCTGCGCAGGCATCCATACATGGCTGGGAAAGACGTGGCGATGATAATTTTATGGATGAACGGCCATGGATTGAAGGTTCATGGATGATAAAAGATAATCATCAATACTACCTGCATTATTCGGGTCCGGGTACTGAATTCAAAACCTATGCAGACGGCATTTATGTTTCAGATTCACCACTGGGGCCTTTTGAATACGCACCCTACAGCCCCTTTGCCTTCAAACCAACCGGATTTATCGGAGGTGCCGGACATGGCAGTACTTTTAAGGACAAGGAAGGGCACTATTGGCATATTGGGACCATGACGATCTCCATCAGGCACATGTTTGAGCGCCGGCTTGGCATTTTCCCTGTTGCATTTGATGAGGATGGTCATATCAGATGCAATACATCCTGGGGGGATTACCCGCAATATTTTCCAGGTGTGAAAGAAAATCCTGTTGAGGATAATTTTGCCGGTATGCTGTTGTTATCATATAAAAAACATGTTTTGGCTTCTTCTTCCCTGGTGGATCATGGTGCTGATCTTGCAGCCGATGAAAATGTCCGTACTTACTGGAGTGCCCAGACAGGTGGTACCGACGAATGGTTGATGATCGACCTGGGTAAGGAGTGCAGCGTTGAGGCCATTCAGGTTAATTTTGCCGAACAGGGTACACAACCGGATATGGTACGCGGTCGTGATCATATTTTATATGAACAATATATCATTGAAAAATCCAATGATGGAATGCAATGGGATACCCTTGTTGATAAAAGTCAGAATATGCAGGATGTCCCGCATGATTATATCGAGCTGGATCAGCCGGCAGCCGCCCGTTATATAAAAATTAAAAATATATTCACTCCCGGTGAAGGAAATTTTGCAGTTCGCGATCTAAGGGTATTCGGAAATACAGCGCAAGCTGTTTTCACACCCATCCATGATTTTACAGTTGAGAGGGACCCTTCAGATGGCCGCGATGCCCTGATTCAGTGGTCGACCATAGAAAATGCGGATGGTTATTTGATTCACTATGGTATTGCCCCGGATAAACTGTATAATCATTATATGGTTTACGATGTGGACAGCGTTGTGATTCATAGTTTAAACCATGGTGTTGAATATTTTTTTGATGTAAGGGCTTTTGACAGCGGGACTGATCCTTATAACCCCGCTGGTGAGATTCGTTCTTTCCAGTCAGGGAGCTGGAATGACAATAATACCTGGGCAAAGCATAACGGTATAGAATGGATTCATCCTTCGCCGGATATTCCTGCTTTACCTGATGGAGATATCACGATTCTCGAAGGGCATACCGTCACAGTTACCTCGAATGACTCTGCCGATCAGTTAACAGTCTCCCCCGGTGGAATCCTTGTAATCGATAAAGGCGTTTCATTGCTGGTAAAAGACGGAATGGGTACAGATTTAATTGTCGAAGGCATAATGGAGAATTATGGAACCGTTGCCACCGATTCCATGGCAACCATCAGTTTTGACAAAGGCGGAGTATATGCACATAAACAGGATGGGGGTACTATTCCTGAAGCAGAGTGGCGACCCAGTTCTACATGCCAGATCGATAGCGTTAAAGGGACCGCACCCCTGAACGGTAACCAGGATTTTTACAATGTTCTTTGGAATAATCCTGATCAAACCGGTAATCTGGGTATGAATTGGAATGGTAACACGATCTCCGGGAATATCACGATTCAAAATACCGGTAGCGGAATATGGCAGATGTGTGATCCGCCATCGGGTGAGGCAGCTATGGTGACCATAAACGGAGATGTGATTCAGTCCGGCGGTCAGTTTACCTTAACCGGGAGTGAGAATGCCCTTACATCGGTTACGATCCATCACAATGGAAACATCCTGATAACGGGAGGTGATTTTTCTGTGAGTCGTGGATCACAGGGAGAAAGCGGGACTGCTGTCTGGAATCTTAAAGGGAATTGTTCGCTGACAAATTGCTCTACTCAAAATTCGAACCCCATCGGTGCAAAGTTTGTTTTTACAAAAGACGAAGATTTTCAGACCCTTGCATTTTCGAATGTAACCTTTGGCAGTGGCGGATTTCCGGTTGAGGTAGACAGTGGCACAACCCTGGATATAAGCAATCATGTTTTAGAGGGCGATGGGAGTTTTGATTTGAAATCGGGTGCCACCATCCGGACTGCCCATGCAAATGGGGTGGACGGGTCGATTGCAAGTACAGGTATAAAAATTTTAGATAAAGCTGCGAATTTTGTTTTCAATGGTTCTGAAGCGCAGGTTTCAGGTACTCTTATGCCCGATACCGTCAACCATTTGACCATCGCCAACAGTGCAGGCGTAACCCTTTCAGGCTCTGTGGTTGTGAACGGAACAATGGAGATGCAAAGCGGAACTATTTCTGCTGGTGACCATGTGGTTATGTACGGTGCAAACGCATCGCTCAGATATTCCGGAGCATCTGCTCAAACAACCACCAGTGCAGAATTTCCTCCATCCGGGGGACCAAAGCATCTGATTAATGCAAACCCTAAAGGACTGATGCTCCATGATTCACGAACAGTAGGCAGTCTTGATCTCCTGGGAAAACTGGATATTGGGGCAAATACAATAACAACAGATACAATGTCGATAAAAAATAACAGTACTTACGTGGTTACAACCGATGGAGGAGCTCTTAAGATGACCTCAGTCGGGGCAACGCAGGTGCTTTTCCCTGTCGGCACAGAGAAATATGCCCCTGTCTGGATCACCAATTCCGGACCTGTTGATGCATGCAGTGTGGGTGTTATCATGGATACCAATGATGATCTATTTGAAGGCAGGGTGAATGTTAAATGGAATATTATTGATGAGATCAGCACCGAAGAGGGGAATTACGACCTGCAGTTTGCCTGGACAAGTACATTTGAAAATAGCAAATTTAAGGCTGATCGGGAGAAATACGCAAGGATCTATAATTTGTCCGATACAACAGAAGCAGGTGAGGGTAATTATACAATGCAACTGGAGACGGCTCCAAGGACCCTTTCGAGGGGAGGAATATCAAAACTCGGTCCGTTCATTGTGGGAGGGTTGGAGGATATTCCCATCGGCACTGAACCTTTGAAAAGTGTTCCCCTGAATTTTATTCTGCACGATAATTATCCGAATCCGTTTAATCAGACCACCACGATTGACTTCACTTTGCATGAAACGTCGCAAGTGAAAATCGTGGTATGTGATTTACTGGATAAGGAAATGGTTACGCTTATAAACGACCAGCTGGAGCCTGGTATTCACTCCGTTCAATGGAATGCGGTCGACCATGGTGCAGGAATTTATATTTATAAATTAGTTACCAAAGACTTTGTGATTGCAAAGAGGATGATACTGATCAAATAGGTGATTTGGGAACAGTCAGAATATCTTTACCATTTTCCTTGTATCCAGAAAATGGTCTGTAATGATTGTGAAGTAGTACATTCCGTTCTCTAAATTTTCTCCCTGGTAATCAACCTGGTAAGTTCCCCTGTTTTGAAATCCCAGCTGTAACCGGTCTGCCAGTCGCAGGTTCGTATCATAAATTCGGAATTCAACATGGGAGTTTTCCACAAGCTGGTAGACCATCGTGGTATGATCATGGAACGGATTCGGAAAGTTCTGATCCAGGAGGTATCCCTCTGAGAAGACTTTTTCCGATTCAATCCCAACGGTGGAATATGGAAAATATTCAGACCATTCGCTCCATTTGAGATTGTGGTCCCTGTAACGGATCCGTATTCCGTAGGATCTATCCCCCCGGAACCGGGCCTTGTCCAGGACAGGCAGATATAAATCAAGACTACTGTTTTTATCCGTTGGATTATTGTTTTCATCCACTCCGTATATATTCATCCAGTGAAACAGGGTATCCAGAACAAGAGAGTCTCCTGAGGTATGATCAACGACCTGTAAATCCACACTCATCAGCGAGTCTGCCCCTGCAAACTCAGAAATATGTACCTGGATTTCATCATTGGTAATTACCATATTTTCGACTTCCGGGGTGCCAGGGCCATCCTGGTTGATCTTCCTGTACCATCTATCCAGCACCTCCGAGTTTCTCGGTTTGTTAAGGTTACCCAGGCTAAACATGGTATTCTGAAAAGATTTTTCAGCCAGGTCAATTTCCAGAATCTGGAAACAATAGTGATCATAGGCGATGTGGATCTCATCATAGTCAAAATTTGTAAACGCTCCCCACGTGTCCAGCGGTCCGCCTCCCCCTCCGCCACAGATCGATCTGAAATCTGCATTTCTCAACGGTGATTGAATCGTCCCCCTTTCGAATCCATGGGTGTGACCGGTATGAAATTGCTGAACTTTCGTATATTTTTTAAATAGGGGAAAAAGCACATACCTGACATAATCAGCACCCCCGTCGAACGTACTGACATCAAACCATAATTCGGAAAAAGGTGGATGATGAAAGAAAAGGAATACAAAATCGATCGTTGAATCCTGTTCCGCTTCACTGAGGAGGCCATCCAGCCAGTTGGAAATAGCATTGCCGTATTGGGCAACGATATTTGTATTCAATCCGATAAACAGGGAATTCCCGATTGTAATGCGCCATAACTTTTCATTTAAAGCAGGATTTGAGGGAAAGGCTGAGATTTCATCCAGTTTCAAGTATCCATAAAACAGGGGGTTCTCACCTTCATGATTTCCGGCTACAGTCATGGTTGCCATATGGGAGGAGAGGGCTGACAAAGGTTGAAAGAACTGGCCTGTATATTGTCCGGCAGAATTACCGCTTACGGTAATATCCCCTGAATGGAAAATTCCATTTACATGGTTTTCAATATCTGGTCCGTACAATTCACAGATTTTTGAACGGGCAGCCCGTAGTACCTCTCCGGCAATGGTTGTATCTGAAGCATGTGTGTCGCTTAAAAGGACAAACCTGATTTTCCCGGAATAATCATGACCCGGCAGGGTTTTAAAGGAAAACATCTTCGATTCACCCATTCCGCTTTTTACCCGGTAAAAATAGGTTGTATTTTCCTCAAGTCCGGATAATTTAACGGTGTGCCAGCGATAGGGGTTTTCAATGATCTCGCTTGTTCCGGTTTCTGTATGATCAGGGATTGAATCGGTGCCATATACAACAGAAGTTCCGTATGTGGCCGTATCGTGCCATGAGATGATCATCGAATGCTGTCCCGGGCTTTGCAAAAACGGAATCCGTGTCATAAGCGGCATACCGGCAGAATGTCCGTATCCTCCCAATTCCTTAGCCTGATCACCCTTCAAAGCCCTGTCCCAGATGGAAAGTTCAGAGCAGGCAATATCTCCATCTTCTCTGTTTTCATCCGCAAAGATAAGGAGCAGGCTGTCAAGGGAAAAACGGCCATCCGGACTTTGTATATCTCCCGCCATCAGAAGGTCTCCATCGAGATAGCAGTTAAATGAATTTCCATTTTGAACGGAGATAACCAGGCGGTACCATTCATTTGGTGCAATGGTGAAGTTGCTGTAACCAACAGCTGCCACGCCGATATTTCCTGAAGGATTAATAAAAAATTCACCATCTGTATGATTATTCACACCTGTCTGGAAAAAGGAGTGCCAGATCCCTGTTTCAGGGACCATAAAATCGAACAGCAGGCTGTATTCATTGACAAATTTCTCCTCTCCCGAAAGGGCTATCCCATGCCTTAATTTGTAATAACTTCCAGGTCCGATCAATACCGCCCCGTTTCCTTCTCCAGGTCCGGAAGTAAAAGAATGAGTACCTGTCAGTTCCAGATCAATGCCATATCCCGGTTCCGCTACTAAAAGACCGGATGGGTTTTCAAATTTCCACCAACCTGTTCTTTCCGGCGTGATCGCATGAATACGAAAAGCAAATAGAAGAAAAATGAAGATGGAGAGCCAAATTTTCATTTATTTGGCAATAATCATCTTCCTGGTTTCTGTTCGTTCGTCAATTTTCATCTGGAAATAATAGATTCCGCTGGAAAATGAATCAGAACTGATCTGGTATTCATAATTTCCGGGGTCCTTTTCTCCTTCAGAAATCAGGCGCAATTCTCTTCCGGAAATATCAAGAACACGAAAGGTAACATTTCCGGTTTTCTCAACATGGTATGGGAAAATGGTGGAACTGGAAAATGGATTGGGATAATTTTGTCCCAGGCTGGCTGAAGCTCCGGCAAGCTGACTTAAGATTCCGGTCTCAACGGATGTGGTGGCATCTCCCAGTTTTGCAACTTGTTCTGCATTCAGCGCCACATCCCATATGCCCGCTTCAGAGCAGGTAATGGTGCCATCATCACCATCATCATCAGCAAACAACAGCAGTACATCTTTAAGGGAGAATCTATCGTCAATTGTTTGTCCTGCAGATTCCAGCCAGACTTCTCCGTTTATATATACTTTGAAAAATACCCCGTTTCTAACAGAGATGATCATCCTGTACCATGTATGGGCATATACCGGGTTTGTGGAATAGCCGGTGGCTGCTGTTCCGATCGTATTTGATCCGCTGTTGATAAATAGGTCGGCATCATCGCTGTTATCTTCCGTGGTTTGTATAAATGCATACCATATCCCTAATTCGGCTACACTAAAATCGATCTGAAGGGTATATTCATTCACAAAGCTTCCATCTCCATTCGCGGAAATTCCGTGATCCATGATCAGGGAGCTTCCCGTGCTGATTAAGGTTGCACCATTGCCCTCCACAGGTCCCTGGGCTTCAAGCGCAACCCCGTTCAACTGCAATGGATTCCCAATTGCCGCCTTCAGCAGATCCGATGGGTCATCAAATTTCCACCAGCCTTGGCGGGCAGGAACAGCTCCTGTCGGGTCACCGCCTAACTCAAGTACCTCGTTACCGGTAAGAGCCACCTCCCATATACTCAGTTCCGAACATAAAATTTCGCCGTCATCGCCATCATTATCAGCAAATATCAGCAGCACATCATCAAGGCCGAATCTTCCATCCTTTGGTTGGCCGGGAGCATCCAGCCAGATGACTCCATTCAGGTATACCCGGAAGAATTCACCGTTTTTAACTGAAATGACCATTCTGTACCATTTATCAGACTCAATCGCATTCGTGGAATAGCCGGTTTCGGCAGTCCCGATCGTATAATCAGAATTTTTGGCAAACAGATCAGCGTCATCGCTGTTTTCGGGATTGGTCTGAAAGAATGCATGCCATACCGCTTTGTCCGGAACAGAAAAATCGACCTGCAGGGAGTATTCATTGACAAGGGTCTCTTCACCGTTCAAACCAATATCATGTGTAATTTTTAAATGGCTCTGGAGCCCGATTTTGGTAGCCAGGTTACCTTCAGAGGGTCCAGGAACAGATTCCTGGCTGCCTGTCAATTCGAGGGGATAGCCCACCTCTTCCCGCAGCATATCCTCTGCATCATCAAATTTCCACCATCCCATTCTTTCCCTGCTTCTTGGGCGGGCTCCTGTAGCATCCCCAAGCTGGAAAACCTGGTCTTCATCCAACGCCACATCCCAGATTCCCAGTTCTGAGCAGGTAATCATCCCGTCTTCACCATCATTATCGGCGAACATAAGGAGGGTCGAAGCAAGTGCAAACCTGTCGTCAATGGATTGCAGAGCGCCTTCAAGCCAGAGTTCACCGTTCAGATAGACCCTGAAAAAGTTCCCGTTACTAACAGAAACGATCATTCTATACCAGCTGTCAACTGCAACTCCCTGGCTGGAATATCCTGTTTGAGCTGTGCCAATGGCATTGCTGCTGTTAGAGGTGAACAAGTCGCCATCACTTTCATTTGTTTCATCTGTCTGGAAGAATGAATGCCAGATGCCTACCTCCGGAACAGAAAAGTCGATTTGAAGCGTATATTCATTCACCAGGGAGCCACCCCCGTTCGCATCAATGTTGTGGTCCATGATCAGATAACTGCCCACTCCGATCATCGCAGCATTGTTACCGGCAACAGGTCCCGAAGCCGATTGCAGTTGTCCGACCTGGAAAAGTGAATTTCCGATGGTCGGTTTGGTAAGACTCACGACATCATCAAATTTCCACCAGCCTGCCCTTTCAGGTACCTGGGCAGAAATTCCGACATTCATGGAGATGTACAGGGTTGCAATTGCAAAGCGTAGATATGGTTTCATAATATTTTGATTTATTGAGTTGGTTCAATCCGAGTCCAGGATCAAAGATACTTAATTTTGGCTTTAGCTGTTCCCAGCCAGAATTCATTGGCAGTGCCAGACTCATTAATGGTAGTTATCAGCTTCTTCAAATGTGTGAATGATGTAAATCATAGTACCAATTATGTAACATTTTACAAGGCCAGCTGATTTACTTTTACCTGGAAATAGCAATTGAGAATCAATTTTTAAAGAGATGAAACCATCGGAAATTGAAAAATCAAAAGCTCACATTTTGGTTTAATTAATTCAAAAAATTGGGATGCATTTTGGGAACCGGGCAGACAACTTTGGCCACAGGCTGGAAGCCAAACCGGGGGATTTGTCGGTCCTTGGACCTGTCATATGAATCAATATAAATGGATCTCGCATTAAGATATATTCACAACCCGATATTAAGACCGGAAGATATCTCCCCGAGTGTAAAAGGCATGAAAATCGAGTGCCTGCTTAATCCTGGTGTTTTCAGATTTGAGAATATGACATGGCTTCTGCTTCGCGTTGCCGAACGTCCGGTGCAAAAAGAGGGTGAGTTGAGTTTTCCGGTACTGAAAGAGGGGAGGATGGAAATACTGAGATTCAAAAAGGACAGCCCCGATCTTGATCATTCAGATCCACGCATTATTAAATACAGGGGCACCTCATTTCTTACCACCCTGTCACATCTCAGGCTGGTTTGCAGTGAAGATGGAATTCATTTTAAGGAGCCACAGGCCTATGCACCCATATTTGGGAAGGGTCCCCAGGAGACATTTGGAATTGAAGATTGCCGCGTAACCTTTCTGGAACAAGCCTATCACCTTACCTATACAAAAGTCTCGGCCGTAGGTGTGGGTGTGGGTTACATGGTTACCCGGAATTGGAAACAATTTGAACGTTGCGGAATGATATTCCCTCCCCATAATAAGGATTGTGCCATTTTCGGGGAGAGGATAAACAACAGGTATTATGCGCTTCACAGGCCCAGTAGTCCGGAACTTGGAGGTAATTATATCTGGATTTCCCAATCCAACGACCTGCTGCATTGGGGCGATCATAAATGTATTGCGGTTACAAGGGAAAGCTACTGGGACAGTGCGAGGATTGGCGCAGGAGCAGCTCCCATCAGAACTGATGAAGGATGGCTTGAAATTTATCATGGTGCAAACGGCGAAAACAGGTATGGTCTGGGCGCCCTGCTTCTTGATCTCAATGATCCCTCCATCGTCCTTTCCCGAAGCGAGGAACCCATTATGGAACCAACGGAAGAATATGAACGGAATGGTTTTTTTGGGAATGTGATTTTTACCAACGGACAACTTGTTGATGGAGATACCATTACCATTTATTACGGGGCAAGCGACGAAGTCATTTGCATGGCAGAGTTCTCAATTGAAAGAATTCTGGCTTCACTTAAGAATTCTGGTAAATGAAACTTTCGATCCTGAAAAAGCCAAGAATTGAATACGATTTCTTCCTCAGCATGCCCAGGGGAATGAGGGTACTGCTGATCACCAATATTATCTATGCATTTGTTCTGCCCGTAATCGACCTGTTCGTCGGAGCCTACATCATGCGCACATCCGATGAGCCCAGACTGGTTGCAATCTATCAGCTTTCGGTCTACACAGGCATTCCAATCACTTTTCTGATCAATGGGTTTCTTCTGAATAAGATAAAAATAGCCCACCTCTATAGTTTTGGCATGCTATTGAGCGGTATCTCCATGGTATTTATGATGACCCTTGGAGAGATCAATGTACCCGGTGTTGCATTTTCAGGCCTTATTATGGGGTCCTCTTTTGGTTTTTTCTGGGCCAATCGTGACTTCCTGGCCTTGAACACAACCAATGACAGCAACCGGAATTACTATTATGGCCTGGAGACCTTTTTCTATACCATTACCACCATTATAGTCCCGGTAACGATTGGATGGTTTCTAATAAGTTCGGGCAGATGGGATTGGATTGGCAATATAGGTAATGCCTACAAAATAGTGACCTTCGTCGTATTCCTTCTCACAATATTCTCAAGTATCATCATACACAAGGAAAAATTCAGGAATCCTACCCGGAAGAGATTTGTCTTTTTCAAGTTTGATAAACTCTGGAGCAGAATGTTGTTCCTCTCATCACTGAAAGGATTGGCACAGGGATACCTGGTTACGGCACCTGCAATTCTTATCATGCGAATCGTGGGCGATGAGGGTTCTTTGGGTAATATTCAAAGCCTGTCGGGAGTGCTGTCAGCCATCCTGTTGTATATTCTTGGAAGAACATCCAAACCAAATCACAGAATCTATATTTTCTCTGCCGGTCTGGTTATTTTCTTTATCGGAACGCTTGTGAACGGATTGCTTTTCTCGGCAACCGGGGTGATCGTATTTGTGATCTGCAAAGTGATGTTTCAACCATTGCACGACATCGCTTACTTCCCCATACAAATGAAGGTGATTGATGTACTCTCCCATAAGGAGAACAGAAATCAGTTCGCCTATATTTTTAATCACGAATTCGGACTTTATATAGGCAGATTTTTGGGTCTTGGTCTTTTCATTTTTCTCATCATGTATGTCTCCGAATCCTTTGCCCTGAAATACTCACTGATCATTATTGCTGCAATACAATTGCTATCCATACCGGTTGCCAGAAGAGTGATCCGAAGGGCAAACACTTATCATTCCGGTCCCGAACCTTTGCCGGAGGGAAGCCCGGTATTTATAAAAAAATTATGAAAAACCTGACCTATATCCTTGTATTTGTTGTTCTGACAGCAGTTCCGTCGTGCAACTTCAACCAGGCAGAAATTAAGCAGCTTGAATTGGAAAAGGTAACTGAAATGCCTTTGAATCCAACTCCTTACAAAATCCTCGACTGGCATGAGAAAGCAAAGAATTTCGACGACGTGGTCTTTGACTTCAAGCCGGACAATCAGGGAGAAGCATTCATTTGGATCGACAGTGCCGGAAGAAATTTTCCCCAGGAAACCTTCGGATTATATACTGTAATAGGAGATATCCGGCAGGGGCCCAAAGTAAATAACGGGGAATTCCATGAAGCCATAAATTCAATGGGTGCCTTGTTGAGTGCCGGCTTGGTTGGGATCGATAAAACCAGTCAGGAGGGCTATAACTATCCTAAAATGATCCAGAATTACTTCAATGGAGACAATGGCTGGAATATCATGATGAACAATACTTCAGCGGAGGTAGCCCTGCAGGGTGGGGGATATGGCAGGGATTGGTGGTATGATGTATTTCCCAATGTTTTGTATTATGCAGTTTCCGACCTCTTCCCTGAAGTTGAAAGGGCTGACAGCCTTCTGGAAATTATCGCTGATCAGTTCTATAAAGCCGATTCGGTACTGGAAGGGAATTACGATTACTCTTATTTTGACTATTCTCTTATGGAAGGGAAGATCAATCAGATTCCCTACCAGCAGGATGCAGCAGCCGGGCATGCCTGGGTCTTGTATTCAGCCTTTCAGAAATTTGGCGATGAAAGATATCTTGAGGGAGCCATTTCAGCTTTGGATGCGCTTTACAGCCAGAGTGAAAGCCGTTTCTATGAAGTGCTGATGCCTTTTGGTGCTTACACCGCAGCGAGATTAAATGCAGAAAAGGGAACAAAATATGATATTTCGAAAATTCTGAAATGGACTTTCGATGGTTGCACAAACCAGGAGGGACGGTATGGATGGGGTATCATCAATGGCCATTGGGGAGAGTATGACGTAAGTGGAATACAGGGCAATATCATTCAGGAGGGAGGTTACGGATTCCTGATGAGTACTTTTGACATGGCCTGGCCCCTTGTTGCAATGGTCCGTTATGAACCGCAATATGCCGAAATTATCGGCAAATGGATGTTGAATGTGGCCAATTCTGCCCGCCTCTTCTACCCCTATGAAATTCCGGACAAAAATCAATGGCTGCCGGAAGAGAAGGCAATTACAAGGAATGTGATTGCTTATGAGGGTTTAAAGAAAACAGATGCCTATCATAAAGAAAATCTTACAGGGATTTCACCTGTTGCTTTGGGAGACGGTCCGAACTGGGTTGTGGGGCAGCCGGCCATTTCAATGTTCAGCATCTATGGATCAGCTCATGTTGGAATTTTTGGATCGATCATTCGCGAAACCAATGTGGAAAAGATCCTTCAGTTAAATTGTCTGGCAACTGATTTTTACCGAAACCCAGCCTACCCAACCTTCCTCTATTATAATCCATATGGTGAAGAGAAGGTTATTGAATTCTTCAACGATGGAGATCCTGTGGATCTTTACGATGCCATCAGTCATAAAATCGTGGCCAATGGTATAAACGTAATGGGCCATTTTACTTTGCCTGCTGACAAGACCATGCTTCTTGTGGCAATTCCGGATGAAAACGAGCTTGAAAAAATGGGCAACAAAACAACTGTAAATGGAATTGTGGTGGCATACAAATAAGCCAAAAATCTTTAATCTGAATAAGCCATGAAAATTGTCGAAAAATTATTTCTTATCTCTTTCATCGGACTCCTTTCTGTCATTCAATTACATGCACAAGAGAGGGAAATCACAGGTACCGTGATGGATGCCTCCATTGGTGAGGCATTGCCTGGGGCCACAATCATCATAGCCGGAACTACAATTGGAACCACTACAGATATGGATGGAAAGTTTGCGATAAGAGTTTCAGAAGGAAGCATACTTTCCGTGACTTTTATTGGATACATATCAGCAGAAATTGAAATAGGCGCTGAGAGTTATATTGAAGTTCAGCTGACGCCTGATTTAGCACAATTGGAGGAGGTCGTTGTAACCGGTTACTCATCAGTGCGCAAAAGCAATATCACCGGTGCAATATCGACAGTTGATGCTGCAGAACTTACAAAAATGCCTCTAGTTGGTGTGGATCGTGCATTGGCAGGCAAGGTATCCGGAGTGAGAGTGAATCAGGCAACCGGTGCCCCGGGGGATGATGTATCCATCCGGATCAGAGGAGTTGGAACAATAGGGAATAATGATCCTTTGTATGTGATCGATGGCATACCCACAAAAGGAGCCTTAAATATTATTTCTCCTTCAGATATCGAATCCATTTCGATCCTGAAAGATGCTTCATCTGCAGCCATTTATGGTTCACGTTCGGCAAACGGAGTAGTAGTGATTACCACCAAAAAAGGGGCAGCGGGAAAACAGACTGTAAGCTACAATGGATACTATGGGGTACAGCAACACGGGAAACTCACCCCCATGGTAAATACAGCCGAGTATATAAATATATACAACGAAGCTGCGATTGCAGATGACAGGGATGTAATTACTCCCGAAATAGCAGCGACTTTTGCCGATGTTGACCATATGGAATCAATATTCCGGATCGCTCCGGTTCAAAGTCACCAGTTAAGTATTTCTGATGGTAATAAAAAATCACAATACCTGATTTCGGGTGATTATTTCAATCAGGATGGCATCATCCTTAACTCATTTTTCAAAAGGTATTCCTTTAAAGCAAATGTGAACTCGAATCTATCCGAAAGGTTTCGGATCAATATCAATACAAACTTCGCATCTACCAACAGAAATATTATTTCCAATTCAGGTGATGGAGCTTCCAGCGATAAAGGAAGTGTTGTCCGATATGCATTTTTCAGAACTCCCGGCATACCAATCTATAAGGAAAATGGCGAATATGTTGATATACCTCCAAACCCGAAATTCCTGGGAGATGGCTACAATCCTGTTGGGCTGGCCAATCATTTCGATGACAAGGAGCACAGGTATATTTCCCTGAACAATGTGCTTATTGAAATAAAAATAGTGAAGGGTCTTGTTTTCAGGTCCAACAATGGAGTAAATCTGAATATAAACGACCGTAAAACATTTTATGAGGAATGGGGAGACAGAGGTATTGATGCACCCGGCAGCGCAAGCCATTCCACTGCAATAAATACAGCTCTCACCACGAACAATGTACTGGAATACGGCCAGACCTTCAATGAACTGCATGATGTGCGTCTGCTTATAGGAATGGAATTGATTAAGGATATGACACAAATTCATGGAGGCAGCCGCCAAAACTATCCTCAGCAAACCGTTAATTTCAGATATTTAGATGCCGGAATCGGGGAACAAAACAGCTATGGAAGCGCCTGGGAATGGGCGCTGACCTCCTATTTTGCAAATCTGGAATACATTTTCAACAACAAATATCTGCTGACATTTACTGTTCGCAGAGATGGTTCATCACGCTTTTCAGAACAGAACCGGTATGGAGTGTTCTATTCAGGATCAGCGGCATGGCGTCTTGATCAGGAACCCTTCATGGCAAACTTTGTTGAAAAAGCCAATATCAGCATGCTGAAGTTCAGAGGTTCTTATGGCAAGCTTGGTAACCAGGAAATTGGTGATTATCCGTGGGCAACAATCATCAGTGGTGGTTATGATTATCCCTTTGGAGGACAAGCTCAGAACCTGCAAAATGGTTATGCAATCAGTATCCAGGGTAACGATGAGGTGAAGTGGGAAACAACGAATCAAATTGATTTTGGTTTGGATCTGAGAATGTTTCAAAACAAATTAATTTTTAATGCCGATTATTTCTACAAAGTAACAAGCGACATGCTCATTCCTTATCCGGCCCCCTCCATGGGTGGTTCGGCAGTGTACCCCTGGGTTAATGCAGGCAGTGTTGAAAACAAAGGATTTGAGCTGGAGCTTGGCTATCGGAACAACACAGAAAATTTTAGCTATGAAATAAGCGGAAATTTTGCCACCGTAAATAATAAGGTGCTTTCACTTAGCGGAGAAGATGCGAAGCCTATCATTGGCGGCGAAGTGGATAACAACACTTTTGTCACAGTTACCGGAGTCGGAGAGGCCATAGGAACTTTTTATGTGTATCAGATGGATGGCATATTCCAATCCACCACTGAAATATTGACCCATGCATACCAGGGTCCGAATATTATGCCTGGCGATGTAAAATATAAAGACATCAGTGGTCCTGGAGGGCTTCCTGACGGTACAATTGATGCCTTTGACAGGATTTATGCCGGAAGTGCCATCCCGGATTTTACCTATGGATTAACCATCAATCTTGCATATAAAAACTTTGACTTCTCTGCCTTCTTCCAGGGTGTACAGGGAAATAAGGTATACATGCAAATTAACAAAGACATTGAAGGATTCTACAGGGCATTTCCTGTAACAGAGCGTTTTTATGACAACCACTGGACAACTGAAAACCCAGGTAATGAAGTTCCGCGCGCTGCCTGGGGTGGAGCTACAAACAACAACCGGCCTTCGACCCGGTTTATTGAAGATGGCTCCTATGTCAGACTTAAAAACATTCAACTGGGCTACACCATACCGAACACTTCCAGTGAAAAAATCAGGATAGAACGAATCAGAGTTTATGCAAGCGTGCAGAATCTCTTCACCTATACCAGGTTTTCTGGGTTAGATCCCGAGATGCAAACAAGCGAAAATGCCGCAGGGGAAGGAGACAGGGCAGTCGGTATAGATTGGGGGACATACCCTAATTCTAAAACCTACCTGATAGGTCTTAATCTGACTTTTTAAAAAAAAACATGAACGCCATGAAAACAATATTTATTAAAGCATTGATAATCATAGTAATGATTTCAACATTCCTTTCATGTGAAGACATTTTAAACACAGATCTGAAAGGAAGTTATACGACCGAAACTTTCTTCGTATCGGAGGAAAACGCTATCCTGGTTGTAAATGCGGCATACCGTCCCTTATCATTTGCTACAGATGGTGGCGAAATCTGGGTAGTAGGAGATACCCGGTCTGATGATGCGGTTAAAGGGGGAGATGCAGGCGATAAAGCCGATGCCGCTGATATCGACAATTTTGTAGAGAATACCAATAATGGTGTTGTGGCAACGCTTTGGGCAAACTATTACGAAGGGATAAACCGATGCAATTATGCAATCGTAAATGTGGATGCCATGAGCCCCAATATTATCAATGCCGATCTGAAAGCCAGGATCATAGCTGAAGCAAAATTTCTACGTGCCTGCTATTATTTCCTTCTGATCAATATTTATGGGGATGTACCTGTTTTGCTGGAACCCAAGATTGCCAGTGAGCTGCAAATTGCTCCTTCAACCGTGAGTGAGATTTATTCGCAGATCGAACAAGATTGTGATGATGCACAAAAAGTTTTGCCGGTTTCTTACCCATCGGCAGAAGTTGGCAGAGCCACAAAAGGAGCTGCCATAGCTCTATTGGCAAAAAGTTACCTGTATCAGGAAAAATGGAAAGAGGCTCACGAAACAGCTATTCTTCTTACCCAGCCGCCTTATGAATATGGATTAATGGCAAATTATCAACACAATTTTAATGTTGCTTTTGAGAACAACTCTGAGTCGGTTTTTGAAATTCAACATTTAAGTCACCAGAATCCATTTTCAGGAAATCTTCTCAACCAGGCTTTTGCCGCACCGGCCGATTATGGAATGGGCGAAGGGTATTACTTTAATCAACCTGCACAAAATTTTGTGGATGAATTTGAGACTGTAAACATAGAAGGAACAGAATATGCCGATCCAAGGCTTGACTATTCATTGGGACGGGAAAACGCTCAGTTGCCCTGGATTGACGACTCAATCACTTATAGCAGCGAGTGGACGGAAACGGGTTATGTTGCAAAAAAATGCCTTCAACCCATTTCAGAAATTCCAGGTAATATTAAAGGGGATGGCGATCTGAACTACACAGCCATTCGCTATGCAGATGTTCTGCTATGGATTGCCGAGGCGCTTAACGAAGACGGAAATCCGGCATTGGCTCTTGTCTATCTGAATTTGATAAGAGAAAGGGCCAGAGAATGTTTCCAGGTAGATCAGAACTTAACAAATTATCCGAACATCCCTGCAGGCCTGTTAGAGGATATTTCAGATGACTGACCAGAATTCACTCCGGGATATCATCCGTCACGAACGCCGGACTGAACTTGGCTTTGAGTTCCACCGGTACTTTGACATCATGAGATACGGAGAACAATACGCAAACGACGTTTTTAGCGACGTAGATCACTTTAATTATCAGCAACACAGATATCTTCCATACCCTCAGAGAGAACTTGATACAAATTATGAATTGAGAAATTACACTAAAAACTAAAACCTACAGAAGTAAAGTATCGCTTAATTATTAATTAAAAAAAAGAGAAATCATGAAGAAGTTATTGAAATTATCACTTGCTGCTATCATTCTTGCAGCAGCCTTTTTTGCAAGTTGTAATAAAGATGAAGACCCTGTCCCCACTAATGTGGACAAAACTGACTTACAGGCACTCTATGACGAAGCCCTTGCCCTGCATGATGGTGCCGTAGAAGGAACCCTTGCAGGTCAGTACGCCACTGGTGCAAAAGCTGATTTCAAAGTTGTAATTGATGCAGCTAAAACTGTAATTGACGACCTGTACACAACAGAAGCTACCGTAGCTGCAATGATTACCCAGTTAAACACTGCTATGGGTGTATTTATGAACAGGGAAATACAGCCTGTAAGTACCGATTATCTGATAGCACAATGGTTATTTAATGGCGATGCAATGGATGCTTCAGGTAATGGTCACGATGGTACATTAAAATCAGGCCATGAGAATTTCTATACTGCAGGCAGTCCTGTATTGCCAGTTTTAACTGCTGACAGATTTGGAAATGCAGGCTACGCTTACTACTTTGATAAAGGTGCAAATATTGAAGTACCTTATAGCTCACAACTAAATCCTAATGAAGAATTAAGTATCAGTGTCTGGATTAAAATGGAAAGCCAGGATAATAATGATTACATTATTTCATTGGATCGTTGGATCGGATATAAACTAAACTTACAATCGGAAGATAAGCTTTATTATACCATTAGAAAACAAACAGATCCTGATACCTGGGAGTTTGTTGTTGATGACGATAGTAACCCATATACAGTGAATGAAAATATATGGACTCACATTGTCGTTTCTTATGGCACAGCAGGTGTAATAAAATTCTTCGCCGATGGTGAGAAAGTAAGAGAAATCAGTGACCGTGGAGTGACTGGTGATTTAATGACCGTAACCAAAAACCTTTGTATCGGTCAGCAACTCCCAACTTCAGATTACATGGTTGAGGAAGCTGGGGCAACAGATGGATTCTTTAAAGGCTCTATGGATGACATACGCTTATACAACAAAGCTTTAACAGATTCTGAAGCACTTTCCATATATACCCTGGAATTTGCTGAAGTTCAATAAGCAATAAGCAACACTTAAAAAAGGGAGTCTCAAAAGGGTAACCCGTTTTCAGGTTTCTAAGGGATACTTATTTACTTCATAAGTATCCCTTGAAATTAGTTGAAAAGAACCTTTTGAGACGCCCTCCCTTTTTTTCGTATCCGTGCTTCTCCAAAAAATCTATAATACACTTTTATGAGCGTAAGAATTGTATCTTTTCTGATCATCCTATCGGCCGCTTCACCCCTGTTTTCTCAAAATGTATCCTTGCTATTATCAGGCAATGAAGTAGAAGGATATGATATTGAGATACTATATGGGAATAGGAAAGTGTCCACCAACAAAGTAAATGGTGAGTTTAATCTGATTATTGAAAATGCTGATCGCAGTCTTTCTGATACGATTTACAATTGGAAAGCACTCAGGGCTATAGAAAACTGCAAAGGAATAAAACTTTCAGGGCAGTACTACCTGGAAAACCTGATGACCTTCATTTCCATTGAGGTAGACTATTCCATTGTAAATGATTTCCTGATCAGGAAATCAATCAGTTTGGAGCAAAACAATATTCCCCTCTTATTTTACCAGCTTGAAAGCAAATTATGCCCACCTGACAAACCTGTTTCATACTGGAGTTTTGACCACATGGATCACCAGGGTGGCTCAATAAGAGAAATATATCCTGCCGCAGGCTTACTGCTTGATGATTCTATTGCTGTGGGTTTGTTAACAGATGCGGGATACCGCAACCTTTGGACCCGCAACATACGAAAACGCCCATCCGATCAGGGGACCGGCAATATAGGATTCAAAGCTGTACAAACTATTGCTGACGTAAACCTTTACCGGATTGCAAATCATGAGGATCGCCAGCGGAATGACCATTTTGTGAGCTTAACTTTTGGTGAATTATCAGATTACAATGCCGGCATTCCCAGGGTCCTTGACCGAGAATATCTTACCGATGCCCTCCCTCACAAGGGAGGAAACCTAACAGAACTGGAAGGAGATGATTTTGTAGTTGCAGCAGATCAAAAAGAGTCTGGAGATATTTCCGGAATCAATATCCCATTTACCACTTCAGATGGGTTTTATACCATCAAATTCAAATATAAATCGGAACAACCCTTCAATCTGAGACTATTAAAAACGGGCCATACCGGAAATGAAGTAATTGGGTTTCATTATCAAACAGGCATTCCGGCAACTTCGGGTGAATGGCTCACATTTGAGGAATCGGCTTTGCTGCAGGGACTCGAAGGAGGCAAAGCCCTGCTGCTGATAGAAAGCAAAGCAGATATTTCAATAAATGATTTTGAGATTATTGAAGTAACTCCTGAAAAGAGCCCTTATCACCGAATGCCCATTGGTGAGAAACAAACAAAAACAATCTTTACGTTTGTTCAGGAGGCCGGGAATTTAAGAGATGTCCGGTTAGCCAGTCAGACCAGGCTCGCTGAAGGATTGGGTATCGCAGGATCTGATGTGGAGAAAGTGTTGTATGCCGACTTTATGATGCTTACCTGGATCTCCTCTGCACAGGACTTCAGCCCGCATAATGTACCCAGTATTAACTACGCTCCTGATATGTACAACAGGGATTCGTTCTGGAGTGTGATTTCCGTTTATGATAAAGAGTTAAATGAGTCTATCTGGAAAAAGTGGGGGGGGACGCAAGACCACCGGGGTGCAATTGGAACGATTCTTACACCTTACATGGGGAGTATTGAAAAAAAGGGAAATGAAGCCACCTGTGAGTGGATCTGGTGGGGATTGATAAATCAAAGAAGGTTTAATTCATCCCCGGATACCCTAAGTTTGAGAAAAGCATTGGAGTTTTGCTTTCAGGAATTTGATCCCGACAGGGATGGCATTGTTAGTTCTCAATTTTCGCTGAGCCAGAACGATGTTGTGTACTACGAACAAAAGACTTCAACCCTTGCGGTTAACCAGGGGGTATATGCGGTAACCCTGATGGTTGCCAAAGAATTGGGATTCAGGATAGAACAGGAGTATATTGATAAAACAATACAGGAATACAGAAATTTTTATGATCATGAAAAAGGGTATATCGTTTCAGACAAGGATTTCCCTTACGTTATCTCCTTAACCGACCTTATGCCCGAATTTGTATCGTGGTGGTTGTGGGATACCCCAATGCTTGACTCCGAAATGGTTATCAATACGCTGAATAAAATTCCTGTTATGAACGATTGTTCACCTCTTATATGCCATGTGAGGGATACTTTCTTCACTGAGGGGAATAAACCTTTTTTACCAGACCAAATGTGGCCTGATGGACAATATTATAACGGTGGCAGCTGGATGCGAAACGAAATTTGTGCATACGTGGCTGGCATGAAACATGGCTGGGAGCCTGCCAGGGAAAGAATTGAGAAAAGAATGCTGGCTGAAATCAATCTCAACTGCGATGAACCCTTTAGCCACGAAATCATACCAACGGATCTTTCCCAGCCCGGTTGCTGGTGGCCATCAGCAAGAGTATTCAGCTGGAATGTTTTTACCCTGATCGCCCTTGAGGTTGCCGAGATGAGAGAGTAATTGATCATTTGTAAATAAAATATGCACTGTGTATAAGAAAGCCATATTAGCCATTATACTTGCCCTCTTTTATTTTACAATCGAGGCACAACAAATAGCCATACCCCGTATTGATCTGATGCCTGATTTACCTCAACCCTATCAAATGCGTGATTGGAAACAGGTTGCCCGGGGATACGACTCCCTGGTGTTTGATAAAAACCTGACCGGTCAATATTTGCCACTGGTTTTTTTTCGTGAAACAAATGAGAATTATCCCGATCATTCAAGTTTTGGTTTGCATACAGCCATCGGAACATCAGATCCCAGATCAGGGGAAGGGATCAATGTAATTCCTGCTGTAATAGGCGCCTCACTGGTCGGAATCAATAAATCGGACCAGTTCGGACAGAACTGGGCACTCATGTGCGAGGAGTATTTTAACAGGCGGAGAGAGGAAAATATTTATTTGAATCACCCTGTTACCAGTTCGGGAGATGACTGGTGGTACGAGACCATGCCCAACATATTTTTCCTTCAGTTAAATGATTTGTATCCACATCTGGGTAGCTTCGATGATCAGGTTGAAAAATTGGCAAACCAGTGGTTAACCGCAACAGAATTTATGGGTGGGAGTACAACCCCATGGAAGGTACCAACCATGAATTATCGCGCATGGTCGATGTCAACCATGACTCCCCTCGAAACCGGAGTGAAAGAACCCGAGGCTGCGGGAGCGATAGGGTGGATACTTTACAACGCTTATATCATTACCGGCAACCGGAAATACCTTACAGGTGCAGAATGGAGTCTTGAGTATCTTAATTCATATTCAGGTAATCCCTCCTACGAATTACAACTACCTTATGGCGTTTATGCGGCGGCAAGGATCAATGCCGAAATGGGTACCGGTTACGATATTGAAAAAATGGTAAACTGGTGCTTTAATCGAGGGGAACTTCGCGATTGGGGTGCCATTGTTGGTAAATGGGGCGATTACGATTGTTCCGGACTCATCGGCGAAGCGAACGACGGGGGCAATGATTATGCTTTTGCAATGAATGGTTTCGAACAGGCAGGAGCATTGGTCCCCATGGTTCGATATGATGATCGTTTTGCTACAGCAATAGCCAAATGGGTATTGAATATGGCCAATGCATCCCGGTTGTTCTATTCGAATTATTTACCGGACGATATGCAGGATAATGAAAATTGGGCAAATATTTACGACCCGGATTCCTATATCGCTTATGAATCCATGAAAGAGGTAAAGAATGGCAAGAGCCCATATGCTACAGGAGATGCAATGGATGGCGGATGGGCATCCACAAACCTTATGTTATACAGCTCTTCGCATGCAGGAATACTTGGCGGTATTATTGAAACAACAGATATCGAAGGTGTTTTAAAGCTTGACTTACTGAGAACCGATTACTACAGGAAAGATGCATATCCTACTTACCTGTATTATAATCCTTATGATATCAGTAAATCGATTGGAGTGAACCTTCCACCCGGCTCCTATGATTTGTACGATGCCATTTCCAATACAATGATAAAATCCGGGATTTCAGGAAACACAGATGTTACCATTGCTGCAAAAAAATCAATCATGATTGTTCAGGTTCCGGCAGGGAATTCCATTACAACCAAGGGAAAGAAGACTTATGCCGGTAATGTTATCATTGATTTTAATAATGGGAATACGGTCCAGGATCATCCTCCCAGGATAAAAGCTTTAGCTGCAAAAGATTCCATATTTACAATCAGCACCACGATAAAGATATACTGCACCGCTTACGATCCGGAACAAGAGGCACTCCATTACCAATGGACCCTGGAAGGTGTAACTTACGACAGTTCTGATGTTTTTCAATATACAACCCCTGCTGTTCCGGGAATATATCCTATAAAATGTAAAGTTTCCGATTCCGGGGGCCAATGGGATACACTCTCCATAATAATTGAAGTGGTTGACAAAAAAATGGTGCCTCCGGAAATTATTGAAATTGTAGCTTATCCCAGAAAGGTTCATCTTTCAGAATCAATTACGCTGAACTGTTTGGCGCAGGATGAAAATAATGATGCACTCAGCTATGCCTGGAGCTCGGCTTACGGTGAAATTGTTGCGGATGGATCTTCTGCAACTTTTACTGACATCCGGTACTGCGGGGAATTATTTCATCGTCTGTTCTGTAAGCGATGTAGACGGAATGACTGCTACGGATAGTATTGAGGTAATGGTCAGAGACCTTTCTGTTACACCCACGGGCAATCTTATTGCTCACTATCCATTAAACGGAAATGCCCGGGATGCAAGTGGAAATGCGCTCCACGGCACTGCGGGTGGAGTATTATGGATAGATGATCAGGAAGGAACAGCTTCCGGTGCGGCCCATTTTAACGGAACCACTGATTATATTCATGTCACAAATAATGATTTACTGAACTTCCAGGAAGCATTATCAATAGCCTGCTGGATCATGATTGATGATTTTACGGGAAGTGAACAGTATCCCATATCTCATGGAAACTGGGATCACCGGTACAAAATCTCAATATCCGGTCAGAAAATCAGGTTTACACTAAATACTTCAACTTCCATTAAAGGATCTTGATTCAGAGACTTCCCCCATACCCGGACAGTGGCACCACCTTGCAACCGTTTACGATGGTAACGACATGGAAATATGGATGGATGGTTCACTGGATGCATTTACTCCTTTTAGCGGACTTATAAACAAAACAACATACAACCTGGCATTCGGACAACACCTTCCGGGATTGAACGGGTATAACTTTAATGGTTCCCTTGATGCAGTAACCATTTTTGATTATGCAATGACTGCTGAGCAGATACTTGATCATATGGAACACAGCCTCGGGGTAACATCGGCACCGGAAAACCTGTCGGCGGGAAAAGAAATGAAAGTATTTCCAAATCCCGTGAACGGCCCGACCATCAATATCCATTTTCAACATTCGCAACCAGGACCGATTTCACTGGCACTTTACGATATTACAGGAAAACAGTTGGTTTTGAAAAGAGAATTCAGTTCAAAAACAGCGGAAACAGAATTTACCATTCCTGTTGGAATGCTGGAAAATGGAATATATCTGCTTTCTGTTACTCTTAACGAGATAACAGAAAATGAATTGATCGTGATATCAAAATAATCCCTCTTCGCATGGTTTGAATTCCCTATATTTGGATATAAAATGAAAAAAACAACACAAATGCAAAAAATGCATCGTCGGGAGTTTATACAAACTAATGCGAGGTTGGCTGCCAGTGCCATGTTTATGGGTTTAGGAACCTCTGAATTATTTGGCCTTGCCAAATCCTATCGACCGGGAACCTCTGTCTCCATTGAAACAATCACACTTAACAATGGCATAAAGATGCCCATTCTGGGATTCGGAACCCTGTACCTTAATGGTGAAGTGGGTGTACAATGTGTCGCTGATGCCATTTCCCTTGGTTATCGCCTGATCGATACGGCAACCGTATATGGAAATGAAGAATCCGTGGGTGGCGGAATTAAGAAAAGCGGGATAAACCGGGAAGAGCTTTTTGTAACCTCAAAAGTCTGGGTGGACGATTCAGGTTATGAAAAGGCAAAGATTGCCTTTCAGACATCCCTGGACAAACTGGGACTTGACTATTTGGATCTTTATCTCATCCACCGGCCCCGGGGAGACGTCAAAGGCTCCTGGAAGGCGATGGAAGATCTGCATAAGGAAGGGAAAATCAGGGCCATTGGTGTGAGCAACTTTGAAGCCAGTCACCTTGATGAACTGATGTCATTTTCCAAAATCAACCCGGCAGTGAATCAAATCGAAACCCACACCTTCTTCCAGCAGGAAAAAGCAAAGGATACCCTCAGGAAATACGAAATACAAATGGAAGCCTGGTCTCCCCTGGCACAAGGCCGGAACGGACATTTCACCAATGAGACCCTGGCAGCTATTGGTAAAAAGTACAATAAGACAAATGCACAGGTGAGCCTGCGATGGCATTACCAGAGAGGCATTGTGGCTATCCCGCGAACCTCCCAGAAAGCACACATGATGGAAAATCTGAATGTCTTTGACTTTGAGCTGGATGCATCCGATATGGAAACGATTTCTTCGCTGGATCTTAATATTACGCAATTCCCGGAGTGGGAATAACCTCTTACAACTCTGAAATAGGTTCCTTTATCTTTGGGGTTTGTAAAACAATCTCCCGGTAACCAGCAATCCCCCAAACACAAAGACAGCGAATACCAGGCTGCTGACGGCCAGTTGCATTCCCCCGGAAATGACGTGTCCACTGGTGCAACCGCCGGCCATCCTTGCCCCAAAAAGCAGTATAAACCCTCCGATAAAGGACCATATCGCCCGTTTTACCGGGGTATGACCTTTATATTTTATCCAGTGTTCATGAAGAATGCCCAGATGGAACTCCTTTTTAAGCAGAGAGAATACCAATCCGGCCAGGAAGGCCCCGGTTAAAAAAATCAGTTCCCAGCTTCCGGAATTCTCCACTAATTGAAAATAGGGATGATCCGTCAGTCCACTGATCAGTCCGGCCAGGTAAGGATAGGTTGAAGAAGCACCCACCACACGGTCGGCAGTGGAAGACAGGAATACAACTGCAGTCAGAATGGCAAGACCTACCGCGGAATGAAGCCATTTATAGTTTTTCTTTCCGTCAAGCTTGTCAAGCCACAGGGCAATTCCCATAAAGATCCCTCCCAAAATAAAAAGAAAGAGGTAAAACGAAAATCCATCTCCGGCAATGGAATGGAGGGAGATATTTCCCAGGTTGGGACCAAGGATCGCTTGTATTTTGGGCCATAGAAGAGTAAAAACCAAAGCCCCGGCAATGCTGCCAATGATGCCTGTAAGGGCATCCAGCGAACCTTGTCCGAGTGAGATGGGCAGGGTACCCGGACAATAACCCAGGATAGCCATTCCTGCACCAAAAATAATCCCACCCAGTATCACCCCACCCAGTAAAACAGGCTTGACATGATAGGAGGCAAACCCGAGGGAAATTTCCAGGTTTATTAGAATAGCCCCCAGTCCAATGGCAAAGGCAATGGTTTTAGCCACGGTAAGATTTTCGAGAGTGGCCATGCCCGCAATGGTGTTGTATTTATTCAGGTTCGCGTGCTGCAAAAAGGCACCGAATAGAAAGCCGAAGAAGAGAATTAGGATCATGTTTGTTTGAAGTTTAGGGTAAGTTGAGATTAGATTACGTATTCATTAGAGTAGGCCTGGCAGGATATGGTTCTCAACAAATGCAAATATTGACATATTCACGGCACCCGTAAAGTTGCCACTGTTAATGGTAATGATCATTTCCTGATCCGGAAAGATGAACATAAACTGATCTCCCCAACCGGCAGCAAAGAAACACTCGTAGGTTTGATTATTGGCATGAAAATCCATGATCCACCATTGGTAGCCATAGGATTCAGACTGTGGTATCAGGTCGTCTGTTTGAATATGTGGAGCAATTGACTTGCTGATCCACTCCCCGGTAATGATTTGACGGTTGTCCCAATATCCCTCATTTAAAAAGAGATAGCCAATCTTGGTCAGCTCCCTGGACCTTAAATAAATACCCCCGGATGCAAAATAGTATCCACCTGCCATTTTTTCCCACATGCCTCCCTGCACATTCAGGGGGTCGAAGAGATATTCATTTGCGAAATCCAGCAGACTCATCCCGGTCTCTTTTTCAATAACTGCGCCCAGCACATTGGTGCCACCGCTGTTGTAATGGAATTCATCTCCGGGTGAACTGGTCATAGGTTTGGAAAGAATATATTCAACCGGATCATCCTCATGAAACATGGCCGCCACATCATTTGCAGGGTCATCGTAGGAAGTGGACCATTCATCCCAGTCCAGGCCGGACGACATACACAACAGATGTTCCAGTGTTATATCAGCCTTTTCGCCAACCAATATAAGTTCATAATCAGGCAATACATCGGCAAGCAGAGTATCCACCTTTGCGATGAATCCGGCTTTAACCGCAGCTCCAAAAATTACGGAAGTAACGGATTTACTGACAGATGCCAGGAAATGGTCTGTTTCCATGTTATAGAGGATAAATTCGCCATTTGATCCGGGCGGGTCATTGGAGTAAAGATATCCTTCAAAGTATTTCTCGAAAACCAGCTTATCGTTTTTTACAATCACAATGCTATGAATCTGATGCACGTACCTTGATGCCAGGTAATCTACCATTTCAATGAGCTGAACAGAGTCCAATCCTGCTTCATTGGACGAGCAGACCTCCCATCCATCGCTGGTTTTAAGTGGAATTTCGTATAAATATCCAGGATTGTCATCATCATTACAACTTTCCAGGAATAATACTGCCCCCAGGGTAATGATAATAATTCTCAATTTTTTCATACATGCTAATTTACTTTATAATTTTATACCTTCAGTATTAAACTTATCGTTCAATTAGCAGTCGAATACACTTATACTATCCATTGGGAAGCTTGAAATACTTATGACTTTGAATACGAAAAAAGTTATTAAAAGGTCTACGTCGGCCATAATTATACTTGTGATACTGGGATTTATCCTCTACCCGAAGATCAAACCGTTACTCCAAACTGAAACGGGTCCGGGCACAGGATCCCCGGCCGGCAGACAGGCCTCCCGGGGAGGCGGAGAACCGCTGTTTGCCACCGGCTATATCATCGAACCCTCCCGGATGAATGAGCTGATCAAACGCTCCGGATCGCTGATACCAGACGAGGAAGTCGAGCTGGCATTTGAAACCTCAGGAAAGATCGTGGGGATATTTTTTAAAGAGGGCACCAGGGTGAAAAAAGGAGACCTGCTGGCCAAGATCAATGACAGGCCCTTGCAGGCACAGTTGCTAAAACTTCAGGCGCAATTGAAACTCACAAAAGAACGGGAGTTTCGCCAGCGCCAGTTGCTCGAGCGAGATGCGATCAGCCAGGAGAGCTATGACCAGGCGGCTACCGAATTGCAGGCACTTGAGGCTGACATACAACTCATGGAAGCGCGAATATCCGAAACAGAACTGCGTGCGCCCTTTGACGGAGTGGTGGGTTTGCGGATGATCAGTGAAGGGGCGTTTGCAACTACTCAGACCCGGATTGTCAGGCTGGTAAAGATCACTCCCCTGAAGATTGAGTTTTCAATACCCGAACGTTATGCGGGGGAAATCACCCCGGGATTCACGATCTCTTTCGAGATCGACGGTATCTCAAAAACTTTTAATGCCGACGTATATGCAGTAGATCCCAAAGTGGATCCGGATACACGTACCATTGTGGTACGGGCGCTATACCCCAATAAAAATGAAGAACTGAAACCGGGACGTTTCGCCAGCATCACGGTATTGCTGTCTCAGATTGAGAATACAATAGCCATTCCTACTCAGGCTGTCATTCCTGAAATGGAAGGTGAGAAGGTATTTATCACGAGAAACGGGAAAGCGGAGGAGAGGAAAATTGAAATCGGACTTCGTACGGAATCACATATACAGATTATAGAAGGGCTGGAATTTGGTGACACCTTACTGATCACAGCAATTCTGCAGCTGCGGCACCAGCTTCCGGTGCAGCTCGACTCCATCATTACCAGCGTACCCCGGTTAAACAGCATGCAATGAGTCTAGCATCAGTCAGTATACAACGACCAGTCCTGGCAACGGTTTTCTCACTGGTGATACTTCTTTTCGGTGCTATCGGGCTGACAAGGCTCGGGGTGCGGGAATTTCCGAGTGTCGATCCGCCGATCATCTCTGTAAGTACCTCCTATCCCGGGGCGAATTCTGATGTGATAGAAACGCAAATTACCGAACCGCTCGAACAGTCGATCAACGGAATTCCCGGGATCCGTACCCTTACCAGCAGCAGCAGCCAGGGGCAAAGCAGGATCACCGTTGAGTTTGAACTATCGGTGGATATGGAGACAGCAGCAAACGATGTTCGTGACAAAGTTTCCCAGGCGCAGCGGTTCCTGCCACGTGATTGTGATCCTCCCACGGTTGCCAAGGCAGACGCCGATGCAAGTCCGATTATGATGATTGCTGTGCAGAGCACCCAACGTTCGATGCTGGAGCTCTCCGAGATAGCCGAACTCACCTTTAAGGAGCAATTGCAGACGATTTCGGGAGTCAGCGCAGTCATGATCTGGGGAGAAAAACGATATGCCATGCGGATCTGGCTTGATCCTGACAAGCTGGCGGGATACCAGATGACACCCCTGGATGTACGCAACGCCATTCTGCGGGAAAACGTGGAATTGCCTGCAGGAAGTATCGAGGGAAATACAACGGAACTGACGATCCGGGCCCTTGGACTGATGACCACTCCACAAGAATTTAATAGTCTGATTCTCAGACAGAAAGGCGACCAAATCGTGCGGGTCAGCGACATCGGTCGCGCCGAACTCGGACCTGAAGAACTGCGGGGCATCATGCGCATGAATGATATACCCACAGTTGCTACGGTGATTATCCCCCAGCCGGGAGCCAATCATATCGAGATCGTGGATGAGATTTACGAACGTCTTGAGTTTATAAAGAAGGACCTGCCTGACGATGTTGATTACCAGGTTGGATTTGACAATACAGAATACATCCGGTCATCCATTACGGAAGTACAGCAGACCATCTATTTCGCTTTTTTCCTGGTGGTACTGATCATTTTTATTTTTTTGCGTGACTGGCGGACGACCATCATCCCGATCATTGTTATTCCCGTTTCCCTCGTAGGCTCGTTCTTTATCATGTTTCTCTTCGGATTTACGATCAACGTTTTGACCCTGCTGGCGGTGGTGCTTTCCATCGGTATGGTCGTTGACGACGCCATTGTGATGATGGAAAACATTTACGTGAAGATCGAACAGGGACTTACACCCATCGAAGCTGGTCTGAAGGGCGCCAATGAGATTTTCTTTGCCATCATCTCCACCACCATTACGGTTATCGCTGTATTTATTCCCATCGTATTTCTCGAAGGGATGACGGGCCGGTTGTTCAGGGAGTTTAGTATTGTGATCGCGGGGGCCGTGGCCATATCTTCTTTCGTCGCACTTTCCCTGACCCCCATGCTTTCAACAAAACTTTTGAAAACAAGGCACAGGAGAAGCAGGGCTTATCATTTTACAGAACAATTCTTTGTTTCGCTGAACCGAAGGTATAAAAATTCTCTGGACGGGTTCCTGCGCAACAGGCTGACAGCAATTCTGATCCTGCTTTCGGCTTTTCTGCTGATCTTTGTTTTGTGGAAAAACATCCCTGCCGAAATGGCACCGCTCGAGGACCGCTCCCAGTTGAGTATCCAGATCACCACCCAGGAGGGATCCACCTTCGAGTATACCCTGAGTTTTGTTGAAGAAGTGGCAGAAATGGTTGCGCGGACCGTGCCCGAGGCAGATAAGATCGTTCAAAGGGTGTGGGGTTCGGGAGGTTTTGTGATGGTCAAATTGTATAAACCTTCTGAAAGAGACCGGACACAACAGGAAATTGCCTTACAGGTATCGGCGAAGCTCCGTACAATGACCCAGGCCCGGGCCAGTGTAATCCAGCAATCTACTTTTGGTGGCCGTCGGGCCGGGTTGCCCATACAATACGTTCTACAGGCCCCCAGTATTGAAAAACTGCGGGAAATCCTGCCGGCGTTCATGGAGGAAGTGAGCAACAATCCCACCTTTGAGATGGCAGATGTCAACCTTAAATTCACCAAGCCCGAACTGCAGATCGAGATCAATCGTGATAAAGCGAACCTGCTGGGAGTTTCCACCCAGAATATCGGTCAGACCCTCCAGCTGGCCCTCAGCGGACAACGGTTCGGCTATTTTATCATGAATGGCAAGCAGTACCAGATACTTGGGGAATTGAACAGGGAGGACAGGAACAAGCCGCTGGATCTGAAATCCCTGTATGTAAGGAACAACACCGGCCAGATGGTGCAACTGGATAATTTCGTCATCCTGAAGGAATCCACTGCACCACCTCAATTATACAGGTACAACCGTTTTGTGGCTGCGACTGTGAGCTCCGGACTGGCTGAAGGGAAGACCATCAGTGAGGGAATCGAGGAGATGGATGCGATTGCAAAAAAAGTCCTTGATGATTCCTTCAGGACAGCGCTTGCAGGGGATTCAAAGGATTATATGGAGAGCTCCTCCAGCCTCATGTTCGCATTCCTGCTGGCCATTATCCTCATCTTCCTGGTCCTTGCAGCACAGTTTGAAAGTTTCAAGGACCCGATCATAGTGATGATGACCGTTCCGCTGGCCCTCACAGGAGCCCTTCTTTTCATGTGGTACTTCGGGATCACAATGAATATTTTCAGCCAGATCGGGATCATCATGCTGATCGGACTGGTTTCCAAGAACGGTATCCTGATCGTGGAATTTGCCAACCAGCGTAAACTGGCCGGATTAAGCAAAGCAGATGCGATCCGGTTTTCGGCCGCCGCACGATTCAGGCCGATCCTGATGACCAGTCTTTCCACGATCCTCGGTGTACTGCCCCTGGCACTTGGTTGGGGTGAAGGAGCACAAAGTCGCGTAGCAATGGGGATTGCCGTTGTTGGCGGACTTACACTTTCAACATTCCTCACCCTGTATGTTGTGCCGGCGATCTATCTTTTAATCTCAAGTGAATCGAAAAACATTGCAGATGAGTCCGATCATACCATTCAAGCTGAAAACGCAAAAGAGTAATATACGATTTGCCACACTTGTCATTTTCATTTTTATCATGACGGGGGCAAATGCACAGGAGGTGTATGATGTCGGGCGTTGTATCCAGACCGGCCTTGAGCGGAATTTTGATCTCCGGGTAGTGCGCAACAGTGAAGCAATCGCTATCAATAACTACTCAAAAGGCAACGCCGGCATGCTGCCTGCGATCACCGCATCCAACCGGTTTGGCGGTACACTGAATTCCACAAGTCAGAGATTTGAGGATGGGAGCACGGATGCATCCTCCAATATACACAACACTACAGGGTTGGCTGCAGTGACCCTGGGAATGAACATCTTCAGAGGTTTCGAAGTGCAGACCAGCTACCGGAAGCTGGGCGAACAGGTGAGGCTTGAAGGACTCAGGACCCAGATGGCCATTGAAAACCTTGTGGCGGCAATTGTCGCTGAGTACAATAATTATCTCCAGCAGATGACGCTCTATGATAACCTGGCCTACGCTGTGACTTTATCCCGGGAGCGTGTGCGCATCGATGAGCAACGGTACCTGCTTGGTTCGGCATCCAGGATGCAGCTCCTGCAGTCGATTGTTTACCTGAATGCCGACAGCTCAAGGTATGCCCGTCAGAACGAGGTGCTCCGTGCTTCACAGATCAGGTTGAATGAACTGATGGCAAATGATGATCCCGGAGAAGCGTTCCTCCTCGGGGATGAACGGATCAGCATTGATACGACCCTCGATTATGATGCATTGCTGGCACTTGCCCTGGAAAACAACACCAGTTTGCAGATCGCCTCAAAGAACAGTATCATTTCCGAAATGGATTATAAAATCATCAGGTCGGGAATCTATCCCTACCTGTCATTCACCTCAGGTTATACTTATAATTACAGCAGTTATGGCGGTAGTAACCTGCTGATACAGAATACCCACGGGTTGAATTACGGACTCACGCTCGGGTTGGACATTTTCGACGGATTCAACAGGAAAAGGGAGCAAAGCAATGCCAGGATAGGGATTGAAAGCAGTCAGATCCGTTTCGAAGAGGTGGAACAATCTGTAAAAGCCGACCTGTTGACAATCTATTTCGCGTATGAGAACAACATGCGGCTGATGCAGCTCGAGGAACAGAACCTGAAAGTTGCCCAGGAAAACCTGGAGATCGCGCTCGAACGCTACAAACTGGGCAGCCTGTCAGGAATCGAACTCCGGGAGGTCCAGAAGAGTCTCCTCGATGCAGAAGAGCGGCTGATCTCCGTGAAATACCAGATCAAACTTGCCGAGATCTCCCTGTTACAGCTGGCAGGCGGGATCATGAATTATTTGTGAGTCTTATGAAAGCATCATACCTTGTATCATACGGCCAACCCGGATCACTTCAATTTGGAGAAATGCCCGAACCCGTTCTTCAGAAACACTGTGCACTTGTTCAGGTAAAGGCTGTGTCGGTGAATCCGGTGGACTGGAAAATCAGGCAGGGAGTTCTCAGGCTTATTCAGGGATCTAAATTCCCAAGGATCATCGGTTCCGACTTTGCAGGTGTCATAAAGGAAGTTGCTCCCGGAATAGGTGATTTCGAAGCCGGAGACCGGGTATACGGAGCGATTCCTGCTTTTTCAGGGAAACCAGGTGCTCTTGCTGAGCTCGCTAATGTACCCCATAAAGCCCTACGGGCAATGCCTGAATGGCTCTCATTTGAAGAGGCTGCATCATTGCCAATAGCGGCACTGACGGCTCTTAACGGTTTGCGCAGATGTGGGGCAGGGGAGGGTACAAGGGTACTTGTTAACGGTGCCACTGGCGGCGTTGGACATTTCGGGGTCCAGGCAGCAAAAGCGATAGGGGCTCATGTAACAGCCACCTGTAGTGCGGGAAATACGAAACTGGCAAGAGAACTTGGGGCGGATGAGGTGTTTGGCTACAGCGGGGATCATACAATCCCTGTGGGAATTCAGTTTGATGCCATACTCGATGCCTGGGGAATGATGCCCCATAAGGAGATACACCGCCTTCTGAAACCAGAAGGAGTTTACGCCTCGCCATTGTATATGCCCTGGACGATCTTCCCGGCATCCTGGGTCAGAATCCGGTATGGCAGGAGGATGACATCATCCAACATGCGAAAAAGACCACAAGATTATGATGAGCTTGAGGCTTTGATTGAGCAGAAAAAACTGCATCCGGTAATAGAGAATGTATATCCGTTGGCAAAGTCATCCGAAGCCTTCGATAAGGCCGAATTCGGGAAACCACGCGGAAAGGTGATTATAAAGGTATGAAAATGAAGTTTTTTTCTTTCTAAGCGAGGCAGACAGAATATCTTACTTTGATTTGATGAAGGGTTTATACAAAATTATCATCTAAAAACTTTTGAAAAATATCCTTATATGGTTCGCTGATTGGGATATATACTTTATCAAAAATAATACGGCCCCGTTCAATAGTTTTTACATGATGCAGGTTAACTATAAACGAGCGATGTACTCGCATAAAATAGTTTTGTGGGAGTTTCTCTTCAAGATGTTTCAAAGTCAATAATGAAAGAATAGGCTTCTCATTGCCAACTACAATTTTCACATATTCTTTTAGCCCTTCGATATACAAAATATCAGCAAATTTTATTTTTCGCAATTTATATTCTGTTTTAACAAACAGATATTCATCATTTGTACCATGCTTATTTTCAGCCTTCTCAATTAGTTCAAAATAATCTCTTGCTTTTTTTGCCGATTTTAGAAATTCATCGTAACCAAAAGGTTTTAGCAGATAATCTAAGGCATCAACTTTAAAACCTTCGAGGGCAAATTCCTGGAAAGCAGTGGTGAATATGAATTTTTGTTTTCCACCCCACGACTTAACGAAGTCAATCCCCGATAAATCTGGCATTTGAATATCAACAAACATTAAATCCACTTTGTTTTCAGAAATGACTTTCATTGCCTCAAATGCACTTTTGCATCCCCCTTTAAGTTCAAGAAAAGGTGTTTTTTGAATATACCCTGCAAGCTGTTGTAATGCAAGAGGTTCGTCATCAATTGCAATGCAGTTAATTTTCATACACCGGTATTTTCAATTTAACATGAAATTCAGAATTAGGTTCTTCAATAATGAGTTCATAAGTATTTCCAAAAATCAAATCTAAACGTTTCTTAACGTTTGATAATCCGATACCAGAACTTCTGCTTATTTGAACATTTTTTTCAGGCATGCTATTGATACAAGTGAATGTAATTAAATGCAAATCTTGTTCAAGGGCAATTTTAATATACGAATTTACCCTATAGCTAACACCATGTTTAAATGCATTTTCAACAAACGGCACGAAAAGAAGCGGGGGTATTTTTAAGTCTTTGTACTTTTCTGGTATTGATAGTTTTACGCTAACTGTCTCATCTAATCTAATCTTCATTAAATCTATATAGCTTTCTAAGAAATCAAGTTCCTTTTTTAGTGTAGAATTTTCATTATTTGATTCGTATAGTAAGTACCTCATCATTTTCGATAATTTCACAATCAACCGTTGTGCATCTTTTCCATTAATATCAATAAGTGCATGAATATTATTTAAGGTATTCATGAAAAAATGCGGACTGATTTGACCTTGCAGGAAGGTTAGTTCCGATTTAAGGTATTCCTTTTCTTTTTCACGTTGTCTTTGTTCATCTTTGAACCATTTTATGGTAACTTTTATAGCGGTATTTAAACTAATAATGAGTAATCCTATAATAATTTGAGTAAAAAAGCCTAAACCGAAAATTCCTGGCAGGGGAGTTTTATGGTCGAATATTGACATTGGAGGGGGAATGTCCTGATTCGAGAATTCCGGAAGCATTTGACTTGTAAATTGTTGAAATCCTGTATAGATTAATTCTCCTATTAATGCTGAAGTAATGCATAATAGAACTACCACGCTTACATATTGTGTAATTTTCTTATTAAAAAGTAAATTCGGAACAAGCCAAATGGTATTTACAAGAAATAGAATGAAAATTGGAATATTTCTCAACCAGTCGGTAAGAAAATGAAAGGAAAAACCACCCGAGCGACTAAGCAATGCAAATATTGGTTGGGCGAGTATAAATAGCCAAATGATAATGTAAATGGTTATTTCAGAATTTGAAGTTTTTGGGATTACTCGCATTTACAATCTACTTTGCCTTCTCATTTTTGAATAATGTAAAAGTAACAGATAAAAGATCTTTTTTCAATTTAGTTCTGCTTATACAACCTAATTAATATCCGTACTGAATGAGGTATTAAGAAAACTGGCGATACTATCAAGGTTGCTGTTTGTATAGAATTTATCATCAACGTGTCCCGCCCCGGATCTAATGTTTAATGAAACCCTGCCTGAAGGAATAACTTTTGTAAGGGAATCGGCAAATATTTTTGCTTGAAGGTAAGGAATGGTATTATCAGCGGTACCATGTTCGAGCCAGAAATAACCATCGTCAGGCGTAATGTAAGTTTCTGCATTAAATTCATTACACAAAGCTTTTTTGGTTTGTATAGCTCCGCCGACAAGACCTGATGCATAAGATGTGGATGCATCGTAGTCATATCCATTAACACCCAGTTCTTTCCATTGATTGTTCATTGTCAGAAAATCGATACATCCTGATAAAATAACAGAGGCTTTTACTTTGCTGGTGTAGTTGCTATTTCCCATTGTCATATCTTCCATAACAGAAACACCACCTGAAGTACCGGCAAGTGCAGCCAATCCTCCGCCTGCCGATTCACCCCATGTTGCAAACCTGGTTGTATCCATGGAATAGGCATATGCATTTGCTTTCAAAAAACGTATTGCGGCTTTCACATCATAAATTTGCGCAGGGAATTTAGCCTCGTTGCTTAAACGGTAATTAATACAGGCAACAGCAAATCCTCTCGAAACCATTGCTTTTGCATAATTAGATTCGGGCCACTTGTCTCCTCCTGAAAATCCTCCTCCGTGAACTATTATTATTGTAGGGTAGGGAGCTTTGCCTGTAGTTGGAATGTAAACATCAAGTTTGTTGCTCGATGATTTTGAAGCATAAACAACATCAGGGTATGTTTGAGCCTGAACTTCTGAAAATGCTCCAAATAAAATAAGTTGGAGGCATATAGTTTTGAAAAGATTATTCTTCATTATTTTTTAAATTAGGTTAGTTTTATTGCAGATTATTCAAAGTGTGGGTGGTGTTCTTTAAAAAACCACCACCATCGAGTGTATAAGTTCTGCCATCAAGGAAGGAATTGCCTGCAAGAGATGAATCATAATAAACTGTATGCCCGTTTCCTTTGATGTTTGTAATGGTAGTCCCTGAAATTCCGACTTTATCTGAAAGTGTGGTTAAATATGAATCGCCTGTAACAACCCATGTGCTTGTACCATCGATGGTTATGGCTGCTTTATTAATCGACCCTTTTAGTACTGACTTATTTTTTAAAGAAATAGAAACTGAGCTATGATCATCTGAAATAATTTTACCGGTTAATAATTGGTTTTCAGCTGTTAAAACCACATTTCCTCCATTCGAGCCAGCATTTCCCCATACATCGGCTGCAGCTTTTATCAATATTGGAGAGCTATTGGTAATGTTTACCCTCGATAAATTTATAATGCCGGTTGTATTGGATATATAAAATAGTGGGCCGGTTGCCGAAGGCCATTCAAGGCTTCCTCCAGTCATTGAGAAAACACCTTTATTACCAATTGCATCGCCCGACATGCTTTGATATATAAAAACGCCACGGTCCCTGGTACCTTTAGAGGCAGTCAAATTTGTATTAGTGAGTGTAATTGTATTAGCCCCTTCAATAACCGCTGCTTCAGACCCTGCCCCTTTAATTATTGAATTGGAAACGGTAATAGTTCCGGTACTATATAATCCCGGAGAATCTTCTCCTGATGCAATGGCTTCTCCTCCATTAACTACAATTGTTCCTCCCCCCCGGTCGGTTGAAATTGCCGCCCCGTGTGCACCCGATGTATTTATGTAAACATTGTTAAGCGTCAAACTACCTTCTAAAGTAGCGTCAACTCCATGCCCCCCTTCCCGTAAACAAATAATGGAATCATTATTCAGGATAACAGATGAACCCTTTCCGGTAGCGAATACTCCATTGGCGCCAGTTCCACTTGTATAAACAGTACAATTATTTAAAATTATTGCACTACCCGATTTTGCCAAAACCCCGGCATTTAACCCGAAAAAACTACTGTTTTCCTGAGATGAAGTGTTCCCCGAAGTTGTAATTTTTGAATTTTCTAACGTCAATGATCCTCCATCATTTACTAAGACTCCGGATTCATCCGTTTTGGTGGCAGTATAAACCTGATGTGATTTGGAAACATTTCCGCCGTTTTGTAAATAGGGTTGACCGGAAACAAGACAGCTAAACATTACACACAATCCCATAAGCAGAATTTTTGATTTCATAATTTATTTTATTAAAATGTTCTGAAACTATATGATTTAAAAACAACTTTACATTGATGAAGACTATTGTTAAGGCAATGATATGGAAACACAATAAAAGTGAAAAACAGAATCAACGTTCAACACGATTTTATATATAGAATGGAGGATTATATCTATGAATAATGTCAGCTATATTGCTTATGGGTCAAATTATTTTTTAGCATCGTCTAAAATTGTCCATGAACCGTTTTGCTTAGCAGTTTCAATAATTTCAAAACCTGCTTTTGTCTTATAAAAAAATGTGATCTTTTTCAGAATATATTCCTATTAATATTACTAAATTCAGCCCTTCAATATAAAGGCTCATTATTAAATCTGAACTATGAACAAGATATTCAGCGCGTTTTTGCTGAAAAACGGTAAAAGAATTCTTATACTGACAGTTACCTTATTTACACCACTTTACATTTTAGCTGCAGGAGGCAATGCCCCGTCAATCGGACCAATTCGTTTTGAGTTTATCATATTCGGACTCATCCTTCTTGGGGTGGCTCTATTTCACAAGCAAACATTCTGGGTTGCGGTCATAGGTTTAAGTATATTGTTGTTATTTAAATTCATTTTTGACCCAGGTTTTAACCTTCTGGAACATTTATTTGGGACTACTCCAATGGGTGAACAAATAATGGATAAGGAATTACGTCAGGGGGAATGGGGAATCATTTTGAACCTATTGGGATTACTTCTTGGCTTTGCACTCCTTTCAAAAATATTTGAAGAATCAGGAGTTCCTAACTCCTTGCCAAAGTTCTTGCCCAACGACTGGAAAGGACCTGCTTTGCTGCTCGTATTTATCTTTATTCTCTCATCATTTCTCGATAATATCGCTGCTGCTCTTATTGGTGGAACAGTGGCACTGGTTGTCTTTAAAAATAAGGTACATATCGGATATATTGCGGCTATAGTGGCTGCTAGTAATGCAGGGGGAAGCGGTAGTGTAGTAGGCGATACTACAACGACAATGATGTGGATTGACGGAGTAAGTCCGCTGAATGTTATACATGCTTATGTTGCAGCTGGAGTTGCACTTGTATTCTTTATGTGGTTTGCTGCTCATCAGCAAGATAGATACCATCCTATACAAAAGGATTCAGCTACTGATGTTAAGATTGACTGGCTTAAAATACTTATTGTTGCCCTGATACTCGCAGGTGCAATTATATCCAATTTCCTTTATGATATGCCTGCGTTAGGTGTTTGGATAGCTATCCTGATAGGTGCCATGATTAGACCAATACCCTGGAAAGAAGTCCCAGGATCCATCAAAGGGACTATCTTTCTTCTCTGCCTCGTAATGTGTGCCTCTTTAATGCCAGTTGAAGAACTTCCTGATGCTTCGTGGGTGACCGCATTTGCATTCGGATTCCTTTCGGCAGTATTTGATAACATACCTCTGACCAAATTATGTCTCCAACAAGGACATTATGACTGGGGGATTCTTGCATATGCAGTCGGCTTCGGTGGATCAATGATATGGTTTGGTTCCTCAGCCGGTGTGGCTATAACAAACAAATTTCCCGAAGCACGCAACGTTGTCCTATGGGTTAAAAATGGGTGGCATGTTGCAGTTGCTTATGTTATAGGATTCTTTGCGCTATATTTTTTGCTCGGATGGGAACCAGCCGATAATAATAAACATAAGATTATAGATTGTCCAGTACCAGGCTGCCCTATGGCGAATAAACCAATATCAGTATCAGAACCAGGAACGATAGGTTATTTTGATGCTGTAAAATAATACCGGGTGTGCTTAGTACTTATTTTTATTCATGTCTTTTTTATAGTTCTTTACGATTTTTCCAAATTCTTTGTCTTTTCTTCGTTTCTCTGCAATTGTGGATTCAAAATGTGCTTTCTCTCTTTCAATTTTCAGGTAATTTTCGTATGAAGCTTTGTCTATTTCTCCTTTTTCAACGGCTTCAAGAACGGAACAACCTATCTCATTTGTGTGGGTACAATCTTTGAACTTGCAATTTTGAGAAAGCCTGATAATCATGTCAAATGTGATTTCTAATCCGCTTGTAGAATCGGCAATACCAACTTCTCTCATCCCGGGATTGTCAACTAATATGCCACCGTTTTCAAGAATAATTAATTCCCTGTGACTTGTAACGTGTCTCCCTTTATTTGTACTCTGGCTAATTGTGTCTGTTCTCATTATGGCCTTACCAGAAAGATTATTTAAAAGAGTGGATTTCCCAACACCTGAAGAACCAAGCATACAATATGTTTTACCTTTTTCAATAATCGTTCTTATTTTGTCGTATCCATATTGTGATTCGTTACTTATTGCAATAATCGGAATATCTTTTATCCGGGCTTTTATATTCTCCAATAATTTCAGAAGTCTGATTCTCATTCATTAAATCAATCTTACTGATTACTATAATTGGGCTAACATTTGATGAATTACAAATGGTCAGGTATCTTTCAAGTCTATTTATATTGAAATCCCTGTCAGCAGCCTGCACTAATAACGCATAATCAATATTTGTTGCAATTATTTGTATCTCTCCGAATTGACCAACAGCCTGTCTTGAAATAATTGATAATCTTGGTAGTATTTTATGAATAATCGAAAAATCAGGATCATAAATTGTCAATGCAACCCAATCTCCCACTGCAGGAAAATCTTCACGGCCTTTTGCCGAAAATCTTAAATTTCCTGTTATTTCTGATTCAAATTCTCCTTTTTCAGTTTTGACAATATATCTTTCTTTATGTTCTGAAATAACCCTCCCAATCTCAAATTCTATGAGGTTATTCTCAATCCTGAACTTTTCAAGTTTATCATTATATCCAAAATCTTCTAATTTCATTTCCATTAGGTGCAATAAGCGTTGTGAGGTTTAGCGAGGGGGTCAGAAGCTTTCTGGTAACGGAATTCCTAACTGGAAACATAGTGCCTCGATAATCTCATGCTGAACTTTCTGATTGGTTATCTGGCCATAATTTTTTGATAATCGTTTTTTATCAATTGTCCTGATTTGATGACATAAGGCTATTGAATCATATTCAAGACCATATTTTCCAGCCATTAATAATACTTCGTTTGGATAAACGATGCGACCAGGCTTTCTTGAAGTAATAGGAATTATATTGACGATATTCAATAATTCATTAATATCGTCCTCACTAATTATCAATACAGGTCGGGGTTTCCCTTGCTCAGATCCGATTACTGGATCAAGATTTGCTCTCCAAATACTCCATTTCTTAAATTTCATAATAATTCATTGTCAGAATCCCTAAAATCGGAAGTAATTTCATTGATATCTGAAAGAAATAATGGGTCTTTGGTGGCTTTTTTAAGTAGTTCTATTTTTTCCTGCCTTGGTTCATCAATATCCTCGATAATTACCTTAACCCGCTTCTTTGATTTAAATCTTTCAGGTAATATGATAATTAATCGGTTATCTTTTTGAACTTCATATGTTTTTTCAAATGTCATATGGGCTTTTTTGTAAAAATACAAATTTTTTCGTTGTAATGGTTTCCAGCACTTACCCCTAACGGTTTGCGCAAATCGTCGTCAGCAAAGAATACTGTGTCATCTAATGCTTTAAAATTGCCTGTCAAACGATATAAAATTTTTAAGTTCACTTCTGTCGCATATAAAGCATATTCAGGTTTCTATTAGTCCACAAGTCCTGAACGTTAACAGTGTCATAAGTGTCCATTGAAATAAATCAAAGTTGTTAGTATTATGCTGTATCGTATCATTTTGAATGTGTGGTAACTCAGCCTTTCCCAATATCCCATAACATAAGATATACATACTTCAGATACATATAAATAGATGCACTCAATGGGCTGTTGGGGTCCTCTGTATCAATAAGATCAGCACTTTTTGGGCCAGGCTTTCCAGGGTGAACAGGAAAATTTCCCGGCATTCTTCCCGGGATTTTCCCAAATCCCTTCTCCTGGTTCGGACGAACTGATCGGCACGCGCCGACATCTGGTATCTCCGCTTCTTATCAGATATTTTCATGTCAATGTATATGATGTTAATTAGATGTTAAAAAGCAACATTATTCAATTCGATATGCTTCCATCTTATGAAAGCATCATACCTTGTATCATGAAAAATTTACTGCGCCCGGGCTGCACGACAGCTGTATTCCTAATGTTATTGTTGAACAGTTCCAACCTATATTCACAGGATAAAACGGAAGGGACCCTGACCTTTACCATCGAAACCATGAGTAACGGCGGAAACTATGCACCAAAACATATCCTGGCCATCTGGATCGAGGATGGAAATGGTTTTGTAAAAACCAGCAAGCTGAGGGCCGACAAGAGGAAGCAATACCTCTATACATGGGAAAGCCGCTCATCAGAGAATACGGTGGATGCGATTACCGGCGCAACTCTGGGAAGCCACCAGTCGCACACCATCACATGGGCTGGAACCGACGTAAATGGCAATGTTGTTCCGGATGGAGACTATGAGGTCAGCGTGGAATTCACCGATGCGCATGCACAGGGGCCACTCTATTCTTTAACATTCGCAAAGGGGACAGAGGAGATAAACCTTTCTCCGGCCAACTCGGGCAAATTCAAGAATATAAGCCTTTCCTGGATACCGGATAAGATTCCAACTCCTGAAGCAGGTTTCAGCTATACCGCCGATGATCTTACCGTAACATTTGTCAATAGCTCAATTAATGCAAACTCCTACAGCTGGGATTTTGGCGACACAAATACCAGTGCCGAGTCAGAACCGGTACATACATACGCTGAGAATGGAACCTACCATGTGGTACTGAAAGCAACTACCGGTGAAGTAACAGGTACAGCAGAACAGGATGTTACCGTTACAGGAGGTACGACCCTGGTGGTTGAGAAGGAGGGAATACTGAAAGTATTTCCAAACCCGGCAACAGGGAAGCTGATCGTAGAGAACAGTCAGGCAATAACGCTTACAGCATACGATATTGTGAGCATGGACGGACGACTGGTGCGGCATGGGTCCATCACCGGTTCTTCACAGTTTGTCATAGGACTGGACGAGCTGGAGAGTGGAACATATGTGTTGAAGCTGCAGGGAAAAGAGAAGGAGTATTCAATTCCATTTGTAAAGAAGTAGATACTGAAATATCAAACCTTTAGCTAATAAAAGATATTGTTGAAATAGTTAACCTGGCAGGGTTTGTCAAGCTGAAATTATATTCAAACTAGTCAATCATATTTTATTGTAATTAATTAAATATTACTAAATTAGCTCTGATCGTTGTCTGAAGGATTTATAAATAACTAAAGAGATTAGAAATGAAATGGCAAGGAAGACAGGGCAGCAATAATGTGGAAGACCGTCGTGGCATGTCCAGAGGGAAAATGGCAGTTGGAGGCGGTATAGGTACAGTAGTTATTGTCATTATTGTCCTACTCCTTGGAGGCGATCCTTCTCAGCTGCTGAATACAGAGAGTGCACCTGAAACTGAACAATTTCAGTCAACCCCAGAAGAAGATCAGATGGTGCAGTTCGTTTCAGTCGTGCTTAAGGATACTGAAACAGTCTGGAGTAAGATATTTCAAGAGTGGGGCTCATCATATCGTCAGCCAACACTGGTCCTTTTCAGAAATGAGGTTAGCTCAGCCTGTGGCTTCGCCAGTGCCGCCAGTGGTCCATTCTATTGTCCTACTGATGAAAAAGTATATATTGATTTAAGTTTTTGCGATTTGCTGAAAACAAAATTCGGCGCTAATGGTGATTTTGCGATAGCCTATGTCATTGCACATGAAATAGGACATCATGTGCAGAACCAGTTGGGAATACTTGAAAAGGTCTATTCACAGCAATCAGGGCTTAGTGAAAAGCAAGCGAATCAGCTCACAGTTCAACTCGAGTTGCAGGCTGACTTTCTTTCGGGGATGTGGGCACACAATGCTCAGGAAATGCTTAATACTCTTGAAACAGGTGATATAGAAGAAGCTCTGAATGCAGCAGCAGCAGTAGGTGACGATAACCTCCAGATGAAATCCGAGGGACGGATTACTCCTGATGCATTTACTCATGGTACCTCAGCTCAGAGAAAAGCCTGGTTTATGAAAGGATGGAAGACAGGTGATATCGAACAGGGTAATACTTTTTAAGTGAAAATGGCCAGGCCAGCCTGAAGGATTACATTTCATTCACTCACTGTGATCCTTGAGGGTGGGGCCAAAACCGGGGGTAGTGTTGCTCACCGCCTGCGGCGATTCGCGAGTGCCATTTTGGGGCGCTTTTCAAAAGCAAGCTTTTGACACTCGGGAAATAAAAAACCCGGTGCAAAATGCACCTGGCTTCCGGTAGTAGCGGGGGTAAGCAAAATATCGAACTTCGATTTGTTGAAGGATTTGGCAGAAGTGCTTGAATGTACTAAAAATTATTCAATTACACTTTATTGGAGTTTATTATGCATATTAGTAGCACTTTAAAAGACTTAAATATCGTGTAAAGTATCATTTATTCGGATATAAATATGTATATTTAGTGCATTATAATGGAGATAAATAGGATATCCGATGAAAAGACATGCTTATAAGGAGCTGATTAATTGGAAAAAAGGCGCTAACAGGAAACCGCTTATCGTTCAAGGCGCAAGGCAGGTTGGCAAAACCTATCTTATCAAGGAATTTGGTAATAATGAATATAAAGAGTTGCATTATTTCAACTTTGAGCAGGATAGAAATCTTTCTTCCTTATTTAAAACTTCTCTGGATCCGGAACATATAATTAATTCTCTGGGGCTTTACATTGGGAAAAAGATAGAGTCACAAACAAGTCTTATTTTTTTTGATGAAATACAAGCAGCTCCAGCCGTTTTAACCAGCCTGAAATACTTCCAGGAGGGAGGTGCAAAATACGATATTATTGCTGCTGGTTCACTGCTTGGAGTAAGTATTGGAAAAGATACCAGTTTCCCGGTAGGCAAGGTTAGTTTTCTTTCCTTATACCCGATGACTTTTTCAGAATACCTTATGGCAGCAGGGCAAGATTTATTTCTTGAAGAACTTAACAGATTAGTGGAGATCAGCCCATTTCCAGAACCGATCCATAACAAAATGATTGATCATCTGAAATTATATCTTTACCTGGGCGGGATGCCTGAAGTGATAAATAGTTATTTAGAAACAGGTGACATTGCCACAGTCAGGTTAATTCAAAAGGATATCCTCAAGGCATACGACAGGGACTTTTCAAAGTACGCTGATAATAACCAGGCCATAAAGAATTCAGAATTTTGGAATTCGATTCCTAATCAACTTGCAAGAGAAAACAAGAAATTTAAATACAGGGATATAAAAAAGAATGCCAGATCCAGTATGTATGATCAGGCAATTGAATGGCTAAGGAAAGCGGGATTGATCAATATTGCATATAATCTTGAAACCCCAAAAATCCCTCTGTCGGCATATGCTGATTTTTCAAAGTTCAAGGTATATATGCATGATGTAGGTTTACTGGCAGCAAAACTAAATATTACTTCCAATCAGATTGTGTCTCCGAATGAGTTGTTTAAAGGTTTCAATGGTGCGTTTATTGAAAATTTTATCTTACAGGAACTTGTTTCAGCAGGTCATGAGCAGCTCTATTACTGGACGTCAAGAAGTGATGCAGAGGTGGATTTCGTTTTAAGTTTTGGAAACAATGTATATCCTTTAGAGGTTAAAAGCGGAACAAGCAGAAATACGAAAAGTCTGCAGAGTTATGCTTTGAAATATGATCCTGCAAAAATTATCCGAATTTCTCCAAGGAATCTGACACAATCCAACAAGTTTATAAATATACCATTATATGCAACTCCCCTGATCGACCGATTGCTTAAGGTATGAGAAACGTGTTTTCGACTTTCTTACCAACATTTAACTTACCTGATGGTAACTTACCATATGTGATTGAAATATCTAACCTGGATTTGTTGCCACTATCTTTTAGTTGCATCTTGAAAAATCTTTTATAATTTTGTATTACAAATTATCCCAAAGGACTTTACTTACAATGAATTAAAGAGGATGCTGAGCGGCTTTGGTTATATAGAAATACAAGGATCAGGTTCTCAGGTAGTATTTTTCAATGAGAAGTTAAAGCACAGTATTAAACTTCATAGGCCTCATCCTGGGAATTAATTAAAAACTTATCAAATTGAATTAATGCTTAGTGAATTGAAATCAAATAATTTAATATGAAAGATGTTATCATATATAAGGGTTTTATAGGTTCCGTACACTTTGCCTCTGAAGACAGAGTGTTTTACGGAAAGGTCGAGGGAATAAATGATTTAATAAGCTTTGAAGGGAAAACCGTAGATGAACTTGAAAAGGGTTTTAAGTACATGGTGGATGAGCATATTAAAGATTGCAAAAACAATCACCTTCCTCTGGAAAAATCCTATAAAGGAAACCTCAATATTCGCTTAGCTCCGGAACTTCATAAAAAGGCAGTCCATAATGCAGCATTAAAGGGCATTTCATTGAATCAATATATAAATGACGCCATTAGAAAAGAATTGCATGCATCTGAGCCTGGTCTGGAGGAAGGTTATACTCAAGAAGATTAATGTTTTTCCAGCATTCCGGACCAGTCAGAAATCGAACTTCAAAAGTGAGGACTAAATTCTACGGAGGAGGAGTCCTCTTTATTAGCGGGGGTAGTGTTGTTCAGCCTTCGGCTTCGCGAATACCATTTTGGGGGCGCTTTACTAAATGAAGACTTGATTCGCTAAGGGATTTGGAAGAAGTTATGAAATTTCTTGACTTTATATAAAATGATTTATACCTTTGGGTATAATACTATATGGTATAATATTAATTGGTATAAAAATGAATTCACCATTTAAATACGGGAAAATCGTAACAGGACAAAGTTTCATAAACAGAACAGAGGACATAAAGAGAATCCGGAATAACATATCGGCTGGGATCAATACCATACTGATATCGCCCAGACGCTGGGGAAAGTCATCACTAATTAAACAGATTGCAAGCCTGAATAGTAATAAGAATCTCAGGTTTGCATTTATTGATTTCTTCAATATACGAACTGAGCAAGAATTTCTGGAGAAATATTCAAGGGAGATCATTAAGTGTAGTATCAGTAAAAAGGAAGAACTGATTAAGTCTGGAAGAGATCTCTTTCAAAAAATAACCCCTTCCTTTTCGTTTGGAGCAGATCCGATAAATGATTTTTCTGTAAGCTTTTCATGGAATGAAGCACAAAAAACCAAAGATGAAATAATTAATCTACCGGAAGTCATAGCCAAAAAGAAAAAAATTAAAATAGTAGTATGCATAGATGAATTTCAAAATATTTCCAGGTTTGATGACCATGTTGCTTTCGAACAGGAACTACGGTCATATTGGCAACATCACGAAAGCAGCACTTATTGCATTTATGGGAGCAGAAAGCATATGATGCTGGAACTTTTTAAAAATGAATCAAGAGCATTTTATAGATTTGGAGACCTTTTTATCATGGATAAAATTCCTGAGAATCACTGGGTGGACTTCATTACGAAAAGTTTTAGAAAAACCGGAAAGCTTATAAGTGAAGAGCAAGTCAGGCTATTGATTCAAATGACTAATAACCATCCTGATTACCTTCAGCAGCTATGTCATAATACCTGGAACGGTACAATTTCAGAAACAACAAATCAAATTATCCATGAAGCGATGAGTCTGGTTATCAATTCAAATAGACTTTACTATCAGGATATTTGTGATGCCCTTAGTAACACACAACTTAACCTGATTTACGCAATTCTTGCCGGTGAAACAAAGCTGACCGCTTCGGAAACTATGCAAAAATACAAATTAGGAACTCCTAGAAACGTATCAAAAAATAAGTCAGTCCTACAAGAGAAAGACATCGTGGAAATCCACGGAAAATCGATTCTTTTCAACGATCCTGTATTTGAATACTGGTTACGACAAGTAACTCAATAAAAAAGCCCTCCGAACTTTGTTTGGAAGGCTTTTCTTACCCTTGGCTTAAACAAAGGGTTACTCTTTTGTTGTGGATTGATTTGTATTGGTTTTAAAGCCAATTGGTCTTCTTGAAGCTGGATTCTCTTTCTTCTCAATGAGTTCATCCAGGTAGGAGAAGACAAGTTCGAGGTTCTTATCCTGATTTTTTAGACGTCTTTTTATTTCTTCAATATCAAGTTTCATACTAAGCGTATCCAGCAGCATTTCTCTGATCTTCGAGAAAACGAGCATGATTTGAATGTTTACCTGAATGGCTCTTTTACTGCGTAGCACACTTGAAAGCATGGCTACACCATATTCAGTAAAAGCAAATGGCATTTTACGAGCACCTCCCCAACTTGATGTCACAATTTGTGACTTCAAGATTTCGAACTCTTCCGGAATCAGCTGAAACATGAATTCTTCGGGAAATCTTTCCATATTTCTGCTTACAGCTTGATTCAAGACCCTGGTTTCAACCTCATAAAGCTCGGCCAAATCTCTATCGAGCATTATTTTCTTATTGCGAATGTTGTAGATCTTGCTGGTAACTTGTGTCTCCGGTATAGCATATTGCTTATTTTCTCTTTCCATAACACATATTCATGTGATGAATGAGGGAAATATCGATTGAAATAGCCGAAAAGTTTGAGGGAGAGAGTAAATTCTGGTAGTAGCGGGAGTAGTGTTGCTCAGCCCTTCGGCTTCGGCTTCGGCGGATCGCGAGTGCCATTTTGGGGTGCTTTACTAACGAAAGCCGGCTCTCGCTTCGCTCAATCCGCTTTTTTATTCCCCCTTCGCTTACAAAAGTTTGCTTTTGACGCTCATGGGAAATAAAAAACCCGGTGCAAAAATGCACCGGGTTCCTGGTAGTAGCGGGGACTGGTGAACCTTTAGCTCGGCGAAGCCAACCTTCAGCTCGGCGAAGCCAAATATCTAACTTTGATTTACTGAAAGATATGACAGAAGTTGTTGATTTTGTTGAAGATATGAAGGTTTTGGAATGAATGTAGTTTTTCCATGGAATGGAGATGACCAATTATAATGAAAATTCTACGCTCTAAAACCCTTATTGGAGAATATGAATTACTTGTCAATTTTCGTAGGTTTACACAATGGCAGAAAGGATAAATATAGATGCAAATATGCTTACCTGGGCAATTGCCCGGGCAGGAAATGATGTATCTGAATATACCATTGCAAATCCCCGGATTCAAGATTGGCTTGATGGAACAAAACAGCCAACAGTAAAACAGTTGGAAGATTTTTCCAAAAAAGTATATCTGCCGTTTGGCTTTCTTTTTTTACCTGAACCACCAACTGAAGAACTACCTATTCCTTATTTCAGAAGTCAGGGAACTGAACAAGGGAACGTTAGTATAAATGTATATGATACTATCCAACTAATTCTTCAACGGCAGTCCTGGTTAAAGGAATATTTAATGGAAAGCGGATTTGATAGTTTGTCTTTCATTGGCAGCCACAAGGATAGTACAAACCATATTGAAATTGCGAGTAGTATCAGGCAGCACTTAGGCCTATCTGAAAATTGGGCAAGTGAACATAATACCTGGCAGGAGGCGTTGAATCATTTATCTGAGGTTGTGGAAGATAAAGGAATAATTACCGTATTTAATGGCGTTGTAGACAATAATCCATATAGACCTATAAGTGTTGACGAATGCAGAGGGTTTGTTCTTGTTGATGAGTATGCACCTTTCATGTTCGTCAATAATGCAGACAGTAAATCCGCACAAATGTTTACTGTAGCACACGAGTTAGCACATATTTGGACCGGGAAGAGTGCTGGTTTTGATTTTAGAAAACTTCAACCGGCAAATGATCCAAACGAAATTTTATGTGATAAAGTTGCTGCAGAGCTTCTGGTTCCCGAAAGCAGTTTCACAAAATTTTGGAGTGTTAACATGAGTTTTAGAAACGCAGCCAGTTATTTCAAAGTTAGTGAAATTGTTGTTGCAAGAAGAGCCCTTGATTTAAATGAAATTACGAAGAAGCAATTCTTTGAGTTTTATGAAGAATACATTCAAAGAGATTTTGCTAAAAAAGGTAAGTCCAAGGGAGGTGATTTCTACGCAACTGCAAGGAAGAGAGTCAGCGTTACATTTGCTGCACATATTGAAAATGCTGTTAAGTCCGGACAATTGCTTTACCGTGATGCTTACAAACTTACCAGTATGAAGGGTGATACATTTAATAATTTCTTCACCCAATTAGTTTAAAAATGTCTATGTACCTGGTAGATAGTAATTTCTTTATTCAGGCACACAGAGCGACTTATCCACTTGATGTTGCGACAGGTTTTTGGGTATTGGTTAAGAGGTTAGCTGATGATGAAATCATTAATAGTATTGATAAAGTAAAAGACGAGCTTTATGATAAAAATGATGATTTAGAAGCTTGGTGTCGGGCTAATCTTCCTGCTGATTTTTTTCAGGATACTTCAACAGTAATGACAGAATATAGAATTGTAACTGGATGGGCGGCATCAAAATCAAACCACTAGCTTCCAAATGCTATTAGTGAATTCCTTTCGGCTGATGAAGCAGATGCTTATCTAATAGCATTTGCCCTTGCAGACTATCAAAACAGGATTATTGTCACACAGGAAATAAGCCAACCGGACATAAAAAGGAAGGTCAAAATTCCGGGAGCTTGTAATGAATTGGGGGTAAGCTACATTAATACTATTGAGATGTTCAGGCAACTTGGTGTAACTTTTTAGCGAAAAAGGAATAGAATTATTTAATATGTACCATTAGACTTTGTATTCAGAATGCAAGGTTCAAATGCTTTAATTCCCAGCATTGGGGGCGGTATCCTAACCACCCCCTTTTTTTATGAAATAAGTGGAAAAACCGGGCTGATTGACCACCTCAAGCCGATTTTTGCTGACCATCTTATCATTTTGATTAATTGATGCTTGCAGTAGAATCATTTTTCCGGCGCGAGGTGGTCAGTGTCTCCGTTTTTTCCACCATCCCTTCTCCCAGCACATATGAGCAACCCTCTTTCCCCTCTTCTATTATAATAAATAGCTTATATTCAGATGGTTACATTTACACAAATGCATAAACAATTGATTTAAAGCCCTTTATAGCTTCATTTGACAACGATCTATGGTTCATTAGTGGTATCTGGCCAGAAGAGAAAGTCCTCATATGGGGCTAAAAAGGGGCTTAAATCGCATGTGTGAATTTTGTAAGTAATTGATTGATACGGATTAAGATAGAGAAATAGTATTACTATTTGGAAGATTGAGAAGGCTAACGTGGACCTTTCAATCACCTGAAATAACAGATTGAATAGATTTTCCGTTCATGAAGTTCCCAATCTTGTATACGTCCTCCATAACCAGTTCTTTGTTACCCAGTTTTTTGTTTGCGATAATCCTGACCTGGTATAGCTCCGGGTTGTAAGGATTTCTTCGGATGGCCTCATCCAGGTACCATATGGCTTCATTATAGTTCCCGGTATTCAAACTTTCATTGAGCGAAATTGCAATCTGGTCATCGGTGTACAATTCTGAATCTTCAATGGGATTCCCCATCGCTGTAATCACAACAGATTTGAGCACATTGAAAGCGGTTAGTTCATTGGTATTAAACTGATTGCCATATTGCACAAAGAAGAACTGAGCATAGAATGTTTCCAGCGTATCTATTTCAATTTTGGTCCATTGACCTTCAGTTGAATTTAAGAGCCGGATGATATCCTGGTCCACCGAGGGGCTAAGTGAATTAATAATGCTTACATCATGTATATGACCGTCACGATCAATTGTGCATGAAGCAATGGATAATCCAACAATACCGTTCTCGGCCGCATCCTGAGGATACCTCGGCCTTGAAGCCAGATACTTTCGAAGTTCATTCGCCCCATCTTTATGTCTGTGGCTGAAAAAGGTCTCAACTGTATCCGGGGGCACAGTGGTAGTTTCCGCGGTCATGGGAACATGGTTGTCGAAGTCAACCAGGACATATAAGCCGTCCATATTCCGTTCACTTCCATCCTCAAAAGTATATGGAAGGCTGGAAAAATCCACTCGCATATACAAGGGTGAAGGATTCAAAACAGATTTCTTTATCATCCTGATATCTCCGAGGTGGATGAGGTTCTGCCCTCGGTCAAGGGGGATATTACGGATTGACATTGGATAAAATGCTTCTCCTTGTCCGGATAGTGTGTTTCCAGAGATAATCAGTTCCGTGGTTTGAGTTTGCAGCTTTTCCAGAGTAAATTGCCCATTCAAATCCGTTGTGGAGCCATATGTGGTACCGTATTTAACCACCGGGATCCCTGGTATGGGCTCCAGGGTCTCGTTGTCCACAAGTCGTCCGCTAATGCTTCCCTTCTGAGCGGAAGAGAAAGCCGGAATATAGGCTATAAATATCGCAAGGATCAAATAATTCTTCGTCATGATATTACATTAAAAAGTTAACGGTCGGTACAAACGATATGGGATAATGGCTCATAGTTTGCTATTATACGGTGCATCTAATCATTTCGTTTTGTAACTGGCTGCAAAACTTGTGATTTGCCCCAAGGAGACTTGCTTTGGTAGGGATTGTCCAACAGACCTGAAGCAATTTGATCAGAAAATCGACCTCATATAAAGCTTATAATCAGACGATCTCAATAAGCTCTATATCAGAGCATGCCTGGAAAAATGCTATCTTAAATGAGGCTTATTCGAGCTCATTAAGAACAATGAGAGTAAATCGAAGAATTGTTTCAGTAGTTTTTCAGTAGGTGGTAAAAGAAATAGGCGCTAACCCTTATGAATACTGGGTGATGCGCCTATTCGTAGTAGCGGGGGTAGTGTTGCTCTCCGCCTTCGCCTTCGGCTACGGCGGATCGCGAGTGCCATTTATGGGGTGCTTTACAAAAGAAAGCCGGCTCTCGCTTCGCTCAATCCGCTTTTTTATTCCCCCTTCGCTTACAAAAGTTTGCTTTTGACGCTCATGGGAAACAAAAAACCCGAAGCACTTTGTGCTCCGGGCTTTCTTTAGTAGCGGGGACTAATGAAATATCTAACTTGGAATTAGTGCATGATATCTCAAAAGTGCTTGATTACATCTACAACAACTTCAATAACTCTTAATAAATTTCGGGTAAAAGTATTCGAGCCTATTCTCAGATCGGCAGCCCTTCAAGAACCTCTCTCATCCCTTGTGAAGGGAAGGGAGCTCTTGCATAGACAAACTTTCCTTCGGGGTCGATAATAATGTAGGTGGGTACACCTGATCCCCTTAGGTAGTTATTATTGAATGGGGAATCCCAGCCTTTATCTAAACGATACTGTCCTTCATCCGGCAATCCTAGTTCCTCCATTTTATTTTTCCAGGCTTCTTCATTCGACAGGCATATGGTTATTACTTCGATGTTTTGTCCCTTCAATTCATTCTTAATATCTTCCAGGCTGGGGATCTCCCTGATGCAAGATCCGCAGGTATGCGACCATACATCGATAAGGAGGTATTTCCCCCTAAAATCGTTCAATCTGGCAATTTTGCCGTTCACATCAATTATTTCAAAATCGGGAGCTGGATTGCCGGCTGACAATGGTTGGAGCCTCTCCATATATTCACGGGCAGCCTCGAGCTTTTCCTCTGAAACTCCCATTTCAGAAGCTCTGGCAATGATTTCCTCATCGACCATCATACGATTATTTTGAATTCGCAGATTCTCCCAGATTACATCTGCCAATATCGCGGGAACCGAAAATGCTTCTTCTGCTATGTCGAATAACTGATCGGTCTTGTTAACTCCTTTCAGGCCCTTATCCTGTAAATGTACCTGAAGATCTAACCAGGAATAAAGGAAATACCTGTAACCCTCATACTGAAATAGCATGGTGTCATTCAATCGGACAGTTTTGAGGTAATCATAGAAATTATCTGGCAAATCAGGTTTTTTACCTGTATAAGCGTTATTTTCAAAGTGATAGACATTCAGCTCATAATACCAGTAGTGCTTTATATTTCTCTTTCTCAAGCGCAATGAAGGAGTCCCCTATCCCTGGATTCTCCTGGCAAATTGATTCAACATTTTATGGAATTCAGAAATTATCCAGGTATTCAGGTTCTTGTAGGATACTGCATCCTGACTGTAGTAATTTTTTATATCAACAGTATCTAAAAGAGTATTTAGTTTTGAATCTTTTACTGCATACCAGGTATTAATGAGTCCGCTTTCCCCACCGGTGAAGACAAATTGGTGTGAACCGCTGGCATCATTAGAAATATACATGCTGTCACCCGGTACCAAGTATAGATTTACAGGGGTCCCAGCGAAAAACAGGTATTGGGCCCAGTCAAGATCAAGTTCCATGTGGAAATTACCTTCTTCATCTGTGTTTTCCCAAAACTCCTTGTCACCAACTATCGCGAAAATTTCGCTGGAGGTAAGATCTGGCAGGTGGCCTGCCAATATTGTTGGGCCAGCAGGGTTGTTATTTTGCAGGAGTCTACGGTAAGCGCCATCAGTAGGACTATACAAGCCGGAATTCCAGTTGAGAAAATGCGCTGTGTCATAAAATACGGTTTAGTTAGGTCAATATACGACAAGACTATTTATGATTAGTTTCATTGATCTCAGCGGATCAGGTGTTTACCGGCTTTAAGAACATGTTTGGCCGCTAGACGAAAAAAGGCTCCCCAAACTTTGTTCGGAAGGCTTTCTCTTGTTGCGGGGGTAGTGTTGCTCACCGCCTTCGCTTAAGCTTCGGCGGATCGCGAGTGCCATTTGGGTGTGCTTTACTACCAGAAACCCATACTCGCTGCGCTCGTATTGGCCTTTTTATTGCCTGTTGCTTACAAAAGCAAGCTTTTGACGCTCAGAAAATAAAAAACCCGGTGCTTTTTGCACCGGGCTTCTGGTAGTAGCAATAAAGTAAGGAACATAGTGGAAAAAACGGAGTTACTGACCACCCGGCGCCGGAATCATGATCCTAATGCATGTAACAATTAATCAATATGATAAGGTGGTCAACAAAAATCGGCTTGACATGGTCAATTAGTCCGTTTTTTCCAAGTGTTGCTCACCGCCTCCGGCGGATCGCGAGTTCCATTTGGGGTGCTTTACTTTAGAAAGCCTCGTTCGCTTACGCTCTCTACGGTCTTTTACCCTCCAGTCCCTTACAAGAGCTAGCTCTTGACGGTTCTGAAAGCAAAAAGCCCTCCAAACTTTGTTTGGAAGGCTTTCTTTAGTAGACAGGGTGATTGGAAGATCGAATTTTGAATTGTGGAAAGATTTAGCGAAAGTGGTTGAATTTCTGTCTATTTCTGAATAGTCCTCATAGAATGTAGTGATTATTCTGGACATATATTCAATCTGATTGCATATTTGTCCGAATTTAATTACTTTTACAATATGATACCCAGAGAATCGTCAACAATAATCGGTAGATTAAGGAAGCAGTTCCCTGTAATTACTCTGACTGGTCCACGACAAAGCGGTAAAACCACTCTGCTCAAATCGATATACACTGATCTCCCCTATGCCAGTCTTGAAGATATAGATCTTAGAAATGAAGCATTAAAAGATCCGCGTGGATTTTTAAATAATTTTCCCGAGGGAGCTGTTCTGGATGAAGTTCAGCGAACACCCGAGCTTTTTTCATATATTCAGGGCATTGTCGATACAAATAAAAAGGTTCATTTTGTATTATCCGGTTCTCAAAACTTCCTGTTGCTTGAAAACATTTCTCAGACTCTTGCAGGTCGTGCAGCCATTTTAAAATTATTGCCTTTTAGTATTTCAGAATTGCATGCTGAAAAGTTGATTACAGACTCTTACGAACAATTGATCTTTAAGGGAATGTATCCGGGAATCTATGACCGCGATATTGATCCGGAATTCTTCTATCCATCATATATTAGCACCTATATAGAAAGAGATGTAAGACAGATTAAAAATATTGAGAACCTGAACAATTTTTCAAATTTTCTTCAACTTTGTGCAGGAAGAACCGGGCAGGTTGTCAATCTCAATTCTTTAGCCACTGATGCGGGAATCTCACCGAATACAGCAAAATCATGGTTATCTATCCTTGAAGCAAGTTTCATTATCTACTTTTTACAACCTTATTACGAAAACTTCAATAAAAGAATTATCAAATCGCCAAAACTGTATTTCTATGATACAGGATTGGCTTGTTCCTTGCTTGGAATAAGTTCTCCGAACCAGGTTAAAACTTTTCATTCTAAAGGGGCGTTATTTGAAAACCTTATCATTACTGACTTGATTAAGAGCAGGCTTCATAAAGGCACCAACCCGAGATTCTATTATTGGCAAAACAAAACCAATCAGGAGGTTGATTTAATAATTGACAAACCTTCGGGCCCGGTTGCATATGAGATTAAATCCGGTATGACAATAAATGAAAACTACTTCACGCACCTGAGATACTGGCAGAAGTTATCAGGCGGAAAAGCTGAAAACCTGAATGTTATATATGGAGGCGATACAGATATGAATACATCATCAGGTAATTATATTTCCTGGAAGAGCATGCGAAAATTCAATTTATAGATTAAAAAGCCCTCCGGATTATCGTTAGGAAGGTTTTTTCTTTGTAGCGGAGAATGGTGTAATATCTAACCTGGATTTGTTGAGAGATATAATAGAGTTTGTTAATTATTTGGAATTACTGCGTAGCACACTTGAAAGCATGGCTACACCATATTCCGTAAAAGCAAATGGCATTTTACGAGTACCTCCCCAACTTGATGTCACAATTTGTGACTTCAAGATTTCAAACTCTTCCGGAATCAGCTGAAACATGAATTCTTCGGGAAATCTTTCCATATTTCAGCTTACAGCTTGATTCAAATATGCTAATGTGTCAAAGTAGAACTAAAAGACAATCCAAATTAAACGAATTGAAAAAAATAAGAGGACCCTTCTAAACATGTTTAAAAAGGGATATCTACCAATTTATGCTTAAATGCATAAATTATAAGGTTGACGGTATTATATGTATTGGTCTTCTGAAACAAACTGCTTTTGTATTTCTCAACAGTCTTTGGACTGATGTGGATTAATTCAGAGATCTGCTCATTATTAAATCCCTTACAAGTAAATTCCAGTACTTCTTTTTCTCGATCCGTAAATGAGGAAGAGGTTTGCTTTCTCTCAATTTCGCTCTTTTTCAGGCTCAGGTTTTTTAAAACTACCTGAATAATCTCATCCGAAAAAAAATTCCCCCCGGCATGCACTTTCATAAGGGCAGATTCAAATTCATCCGGGGTGCTGCGTTTCAACATATATCCCTCAACCCCTGCAAGCATCATCTGCTCTATATAGTCTTCATTGTGAAAGTCGTAAGTACGATTATTTTCAATTCCGGATTAAGATCAAGTGCTTCAACTGTAGCCTCTATTCCCCCCATAAGAGGCATGTTGATATCCATCAGAATAATATCAGGATTAAGCTCCTCAACATGATCCAGGAATTCTCTGCCATTTGAAGCCTCATATACCTTGTCAATGAACGAGAAATGTGAAAACAACAACTTTAGTCCATCCCGGAATATTTTATGATCATCTACGATCATAATATTAATCTTATCCATTTAATTACTCCTTATCTTATTTATGTTATTCCAGTGGGAATAGAAATTTTAACATACATCCCATCCTCGGTGCTATTACCAAAGGTATAATTACCATCCATTGACTCAATTCGGCGCACAATATTGTTGAGTCCGCCCTTTCCAAAATAGGAGGAGTCGGGGAAATATTCGAATCCCTTCCCATTATCCTGGTATTCAATTATAAGCATCCTGTTATGCACAACAAATTTAATCTTTGCATCTTTAGCTTCTGCATGCTTAAGGGTGTTATTAATCAACTCACTACATATCCTGAAAATGAGTAGTTCCTTGTGATGTCCAATTTCAGGCGTTTGATCTTGTGATTCAACCCTGAATGTTGTTTGTGCAATACGATTGATCCGGTTAACCAGCCGCCGAACACTATCAATCAGTCCATGCTGAAGCAATTCAGATGGGTTAAGATTGTTGATGATCTCTTCAATGCCATCCAATGCGCTATTGATCATCGATTGCAGGTTATCCAGGTCAGTGTTTAAGGAGAGGTCATTTTTGTCCTCATTTCTCTTCTGCAACACCTGTATATGTATCATCAGGCCCGAAAGAAGAGCTCCCAGTCCATCATGAAGATCTGCCGCTATTCTTTCCCTTTCCCTGTTCTCTACTTCCACTGTATTCCTGATCAAACTCCGATCGGCTTGTACAACCTGATGAGTCAGCTTGAGAATCGCGATTCCGGCCATGATAATAATTAATGTGTTCAAAACCCATATACCCAACATTTCCTTCCGATATTGCCGCTCATCAAGTATCAGGTAGTCCGGGAGAATCGCACTGAACTTCCTGTAGCTGGTACTGAAATCTTCAAAAAGCGGAATAAGCATTGCATCTGCAGCGATCAAAGAAGCGTCAGTATCATCGGCAAGATGTGCTTCAAGTACAGAGAATGTTTTCAGAATCTGGACATATTCATCATTAAAACTCTGGAAATTGCCCTTACTGAATCTAGCATATTCATTATCAAGAAAGCCAATTAATTCATACAACAGTCCATTTAACATGGAAATGCTTTCATGAAGATTTTCAAGAAGCCTGTCGTCTGAATTCAACATGATCTCATCCACCCATATCCTCGAACGTAGAATTTCCCTTTCGACCTCTCCGGTTAGACCTACTATGCGAATATGTTCAGTGTCGTACTTAACACTGGTTTTGAAAAGCACGAAAACCGCAGTGGAAATGAAGACAATATAGAATGCCAGGATAATTGCAACAACCCTTCTAAGTTTGATATTTTTCCTCACTTTCACGATGGTCCTTTATTGAGAGACACTTGAATGTAAAAATACCAATCTTTTCAGGAACTCCCTTTCAAAGAAATGAATATATAATTGTTTCTGGCAGGCAAGAGATCGTCGCTTCGATTCCGATATGCTCCACAAAAGATGCTGCATTCTGCATAAATAAACCGGCCGGAAGAATGCGCCCCCAACCGGCAATTTATTCCAGCATCCAAAGTTGCACCTTACTAAGCCCCCGGGATAGCTCCCATACCGAATACCATGGCCAGGAGGGCTACGGTTTCGATAATACCCATGGCGGCAATATACATGCCTGCACCCTGCTTATCATCGACAGCCAGGTTTGAACATGCTGCAGCGCCTACCTTTCCCTGGATAATGGCTGATGCAGCCACTGCAATCCCGATGAAGAAAGACCAGATCATCTGGTTGGTATAACTGTCCGGATTGAGATTTGCTGCAATCATGGCGTTCATAAAGATCATGGCATAGATGACCTGACTGAGGGGCATACCTACCATTACCAGTGCCAGGGAAGGAAGTTTTTTCTTATCCTTGATGGATTGCTTCCAGAGGCCCATGGCTCCCATGGCTGCAATTCCTGTTCCAAAAGCAGAACCAACGCCTGCGATACCTAATGAAATGGCATGTCCGCCAAATCCGTTAACTACTGTTAATAAAGTCATGATTTTTGAGATTTCGATTTATCTTTTGTTTGATTTTAAATGGATTGTATTCAGTTCCTGAGTATTCCACATCGGCATGTCCGGAGTATTCCAACATATTCAGACGTACCCCGTGAACGATAACTGCCATACCGGCAAGTATCATATTCAGACTGTGTCCCAGGATCAAAATAACAATGGCACCTACAGCCGAGGCCACGGTAGTAATGCCTTCACCGATGGCCATCTCGTTAAAGCTTGAAGCCATCAACACTGTGGACAGGGCAACCGCATAAAGCCGGATATATGAAATGATATCCGAAAACCCGTTGATTATGCTCAGGGGCAGGTTACCCAGTGAAGAAAGCACTCCTTTAAAGAAGCTCTTACCGGGATTTGAAAACAGCGCGACCAGCAAGGCCCCACCCACAAAAAGCCAGAGCATGAATTCCGGGGCCTCAATACCCAGGACCATCTGGCAAACGATCAGGTAGAGTCCCCAGGTGATCGCGACCCAGCCAAACTGTGCAATGGCCCTGACGCTGTTGCTGTATCTCCACGCAATCTGCAGGTGACCAATGCTCATGTGGATCGCACCGATGAGGAACATCACATTCTGAGTCACAATGGAATTGCCTCCGAAACTTGCCAGCGCGTTGATCCTGAGCATGCTGAAAAAGGGGATTTCCGCAATCACGTGGGATCCGAAATAGGTACCCGTCAGTACACCCCCACAGCATAATGGAAGTAGACAGCGTATAGAAAAGCTCAAACTCGATCTTGCGCTTAAACTTCTTCCGGCTATGAACAAAAAGGGTTGCCAGCAGAAAAATCAGGCCATAGCCGGCATCTCCCACCAGGATTCCCGTGAAGAAGACGAAGAATAACATAAAAATCTTTGATACGTCTATCTCCCTGTATCCGGGAACCAGCCCCATGAAATTCATCACCGGACGTATGCGTTGAGCCCAGCGTGGCGCCCGGATAAGGGTAGGGACCTCATCGATATCTTCTTCGGATGGATCCTCGATCATATATCCCCAGCTGTTCTTTTCAGCTTCAGCCACAAATGCATCCACAGCATCCTCGGGAAGAAAACCTTTCCAGCAGCGAACATGTTCTTCAAGAACTACACCTCCATATTGCACATTACGTACATGATACCGCCGTATCCTTTCCTCCAGGGCATCATGCAGGATATGCTTTTGCGCCTGCAGGCTACGCAGTTTTTCCCTGGTGTCCTCCAGCTTGGCCCTGGTTTTAACAATCCCTTCTTCCAGCCCTTTAACGCCAAACGGAGGGAAATCTATTTCTTCGAATTCCAGCCGGGCTTCCGGATTGTCGGAGATCAGTACCACCTGGATCTTTTCACCAATCATGCCAAGCCGATAAATCTCTTCCCTCCCTGATACATACTTATATTCTTTGATGTTCAGTAAATAAAGGTGGAAGATCAGGCCAGCGTCAGTTAATGCTTCCCGTTCTTTCTCGGTGATTTTCCCCCAATGACTGTACCAGAGCAGGGAGTCCTCCTGTGCTTTCAACAGCTTTTCCTGCTGCTTTCGCCTGTTATCAGCATTCAGTATCTCTTCCATTAAGACGATCTCTCCCCTTTCCAAGGTAGAAAAATCCATATCATCTTCAGGCTCGGACGCTTCCCCGTCCCAGACGCTTTCCAGAGCATCCATGGCGGTCTGCATCTGCTTTATCCGGGCATCCACACGATCGATGGACTCATCCTGTGCAGGCTGGAAGGGAGCAATATGCACCACCCCAAGTTGTCCCAATCTGGTGAGGTCTTCATCCACCTCCTGACTAATGTCAGGCGTGAACAACATCACCTTTTTCATTTTGGTAATCATCTTTTTACCTTTTTACTGCACTTGTTTTTACAACCTTCGCGGTGGCAATGGTCAGCCGCTCATCATCCTGTAACTTCTGTCCGATCTTCCTGATGGCCGTTTTTGCATTGGGAATCCGGCGGTTTTCAAAGAGCTTTACCCTTGCACGCACATCCAGTAATTCTTCCTCCAGCAGCTTTATCTGTTCTTCCAGGCATTTAATCTCGGCCAGTAATTGCAATTGCTCCCTCATATGTATAAGGGCATCATCCACCCACAAGGGGGTGTCCTCGTTTACGGGTATTTCATTGAAATCGACACGCTCGAATTGCTGTACCCGTATACCCGCAACATCCACCGGGTATGTGATTGTCTTATTTACAGAAATATACTGACTGACATCGACCCATTCATCGCCCATAACAGCCATCCAGGGCTTTACAACCCTCCGGTTCTTCTCAATGACCGCACGGATTTCCTCAATCTGTTCCGAAATAGAAAGAATGGTCGCCATCAGCGATTTCTCCATGGCTTCAAATAAAGGCAGCATCCTTTCCGATACCTTCAGAATTTTCTTCTGGCGGGCCCGTTCGGTTTTGGTGTATTTGATTTTCAGGCTTGCCATCAGTTCACCTTTTTTTTATCCGGATTTACCACCGAGTCCAATACCTGTTCACCCCGCTCTTTACTAAAAGAGTGCATCCTGAATAAGAGCTGAAGCTTGAGCTTGTATATAATCACCTCTGTTAGTGTAAAACTTTTGCCCGAAGCCAGGGCATCCAGGTTTTCCCATTGCCATTGCATGATATGCATTTCACGATCCAGTGGATTGACCTCCAGAACAGTTACTGGTAAAAGGGCGAGACGGACCTGTCTTTTTTCGGTTCTGGCATTTCTGATCTCGGAGATATCTTTGAGCAACCCGGAATGCATTTTACTCAGACTTTTCAGCTTTGCCTTCCTGCCTTGGTCATCCATGCCACGCAAACTCATCTGATCCAGTACCTTAAAGCTCCCGGCAGACAGCTCACTTTTAGCCATATTCCTGAATTCTTCAAGCGCCATGGGTGGTGCCTGGCCAAAACTCAAAGACGGCAAACTGCTCATGAGATATACCTCGTTCAGCATGATTATTCCCCCCGTCCTTTGGTGATGCGCACCACCAGTTCTTTGTTAAGCATGGAGAAAAGATCTTCTTCAACATCCTTGGCACTCAGCACAAACTGCACATCTCCACTGCCCATGGATTCGATCACTATCTTTGCACTGTTGTTTCCAAGAGGCTTTAAAACTACTTTTTCGGAAAGAGCCGCTTTCTTGATAAATGACTCCATTCCCTTTAACACATCATCCGCCACACTCACGGTCTTATCTCCCGGAATAGCTTCAATTACAGCCTTCAGCAATTCCTTAGTGTACTGCTCCTGGGTAAACAGGCTTTCAGCCTGCAAGCTGAATACCGATTTCAGGTAGTTCAGCACAGCCATCCTGGTAGCCTCTATCATGTCGCGTGAAGCCTGTGCAATGCTGGTTTGTGCATTCTTTTCAAGCTGAGTTGCTTTCTTCTCGGCGTGTTCCACAATTTCCCTGGCTTCCTTTTCCGCTACAGCTTTGATAGCTGCAGCCTCTTCCCTGGCAGCTTTAATAATGCTCTTCTTTTCCTCCTGACCGGCACTAATGCCCTGTTCCTTCAGCTTGGCAACCAGTCCTTCAAGATTCTCTTTATTATTACTCATCTGATTTCCTTTTTTGATAGCACCTATTTATTCCAGTACTGTTCAATTAATTTCTTGCTCATCCCCGTTTCCGTGGATTCGAAATGTCTCTGTAAAATTTCCCAGCACATATCCAGGGCAGTTTCCAGGTTTACCGGTTCTCCGAAAGGTTCTTCCATGTTCTCAATGAAATCGCTCCGGTAACGAAGCAGTTTTTGTGAGAAGGCATCATTGGCAGCTCCTACCTCGGCGGCTTCAAATGCTTTTTCCGCATCGGCCAGCAGTGAGGCCATAACGGTCATGATCGCACGGTGATCGTTCCGGGTATTCCCGTTCACCTGCTGCTTCAGGCGGGAAAGAGAGCGGGCAAGCTTAAGCTTACCGTTCTCCAGGAAAAACTGTCCTTCGGTGATATATCCAGTGTTATCTGGTACGGGATCTTCAAGCGACTCCAGCGTGGTGGCTCCGATAATGGTAATCGAACCGGCGCCGTCGATGTCGGCCGCCACCTCATATCTCCTGGCCAGCTCCGAGTAAAGGGACCCGGGATAACCCTGCAGGGAGGGGATCATATCCTGGTAATTGGCCACATTCCGCAGGATATTGGACCAGTTGGTCATATCGGTCAGCAGCACCAGCACATCCTTCCCTTCATCGGCAAATTCCCGGGCCACACTGAGCGCCACATCGGGAAGCATCAGCCCCTTGATCTGCGATTCACCGGCAAGGTGGGAGAACATGATGGTCTTGCCCATATTCCCGGATTGTGAAAGCTGCTCTTTAAAATAGTGATACTCATCGTACTTGAGCCCGATACCTGCAAAAATGATCACATCGGCCTGGGCTCCCTGGGCAATCTGGGACAGCAGGCGGTTATATGGCTCGGTGGGACCAGCAAATACCGGAATCTTCTGCGATTTCACCAGCGTGTTGAATACATCGATCATGGGAATACCGGTCCACATGGGCTGCTTGGGCACCAGGCGGACGGTCGGGTTCAGGGTATCCAGACGGGTCGAAAGCTGTTTGTCGAAGATCACCCCGGGACCTCCATCGGATACCTGGCCAGCACCGTCAAAGCTTCTGCCCAGCATATTGTGTGAGAAACCGGCAGTGAGAGGCACTTCGTGCATCCGGATCCTGGTTTTCGTGACTCAGGCCCTGTGTTCCGTTAAACACCTGGAAGCGGGTGAAATCTTCAGTAATGTTGATTGCCTTGGCAAAGGACAGGCTCTGTGCGTTGTCTGCATTCAGCAGTTCAACCACATGGTTCAGTGCAACGCCGGGATTGCCTTCAACCGATATCAGGGCCTTCCCGACTTCACTTATCCGGTTTACTTCTTTTCTTATCATTGTACGTTTTCTTCTTGTGAAATAAATGCATCGATCTTCTTGCCCAGGTCTGCCATCTGCTCTTCACTCCGGGCGCTACCGTTCCAGTCTTTCCACCACTGGCGCAGTTCATCGAATTTCGTTTTAACCAGTTCCTTCAATTCTTCATCCTCCATCCCATTGGAAGAGAAGTTGATTGGACTATCGATAAGCTTCTGCATGGCCTCATTCAGGATGGACAGCCTATCGGGCCTTGTACAGGCATCCAGTTCATGAAAGGCATCCTGTTGCAGAACGCAGAAGTCGATGGTCTGACCTTTCTGGTAAATCACGTACTTCTCCAAGGGTACTTTCTTCAACCCGATGGTAGAGATGGTCTGGTCGATACCCGTTGGCTTCCTCCAGGGTTCCCAGGATCTTCCTGCGATCTTTCCAGGAAATGAAACCATCGTAGACTGAACTGGTATAGGCCAGGGGATCGATGGCCGGGTACTTTTTCGCATCGGCACGATCCTGAGAAAGACCCCAGAAACCGCCTGTAGCATCCATCGTAGCCTGGGTCACCGGCTCCTGGAAGTTTCCTCCTGCAGGGGAAACCGTCCCAATAAAACTCAGGGATCCTCCTGTTGCGACATCCACACCGGCACGCTGGTACATACCCTTGATCTGGTCGGGAATGTCCATGGGGAAAGCCTCGGGTCCGGGAATATCACCCTGCCGTCCGCTTCTCTCACGCAGGGCCTGTGCCCAACGGGAAGTGGAATCGGCCAGGAGAATGACATTATAGCCCTGGTAACGGTAGTATTCCCCTACCGTCAGTGCGATGAATACACTGGCCTCACGGGCTGCCACCGGCATAGAGGAGGTGTTACCGAAAATACACATCCGGTTCATCAGGTTCTCACCTGTTGTAGGATCTTTAAGCTCTGCAAAATCCTTGAACACTTCTACAGCCTCACCGGCGCGCTCACCACAGGCTGCCATTACGATCATGTCGGCCAGGGCGTGCTTACAGAGGGTATGCTGCATCACGGTCTTTCCTGCACCGAAAGGCCCCGGATTTCCTACAGTTCCACCATATCCCACCGGGGCCAGCAGGTCGATCACCCGAACACCCGTTGAAATGGCCTTGCTGGGAATCGCCCTCTCTTTAAAAGGAATGGGATTTTTAACAGCCTGACGAAAGGCCAGCTTAAGTTCGAGGGAATTATTCAATTCATCCACAATCACAGCAACCTTCTGGGTAATATTCACCTGGCATTTCTCAATGATACTATCCACCCTGCATTTACCGAAGCCAAATGGAACCAGGATTTTATGTTCAAACCTGTCTTCCGGGACAGAACCAATGGGATCACCCCCGCAAACTTCGTCACCCACCTTTACGGAAGGGGTAAAATCCCAGAGTTTCTCTTCGTCCAGTGCGGGAGCCTTCATTCCGGGCTTCAGATAAGCATCCTGCTCTCCGAGCTTGTAAAGCGGATTTTGCAGTCCGTCCCAGATACTGGTCAGTAGTCCCGGCCCCAGAAGCACAGAGAGGGGGTCGCCGGAAAATACCACCGGATCGCCGATCTTTGCCCCTGTAAGATCCTCAAATACCTGCATTTCCACGATCCCGGCCTGAGCATTGCCCGGGTCGGGGGATATGGAAAGCACTTCGGCCTGCAACAATTCGCCTTCTACCAGGATCTCGGCAGTTTCCCCCATTATCACATCTTCCTGAAAACGCGCCTCACAAGGGAGTCCTGGATGGAAATCAGCTTTCCTGTTCGTTTCCTATTTTCTCTTTCCACTTTCTTTATTGTTATAAGTATTTTATCAATTCCCTGATCTGACTTACTCGGCCGACTCGTATTTCGCAAAATCTGTTTACGATGGATTTGTCAATATGAACTATTTCCCACCCCAATATCCTCCCTTTCGGATTTTTTGGGAACGCTCTTCTATTTTATCATTAATAATTGTGTATTAGTACTCTACTTAAGAGCCGGCTCCCGCGTCTCCATGGATTCAAAAAGGTCAAGGATTAGGTTATCCTTCCGGGGGACAACACTGATGACCGGAACGCAGGATTTGTGGACAATCTCCCTGGCAAAAGCTCCAATAATTATCAAAGAGGATCGTCTCCTGATGTGTCATGATCACCAAAAGGTCAGGCTTAAGTTTTTTTGAGTAGTCAAGAACAACTTCATCTGCTGTTCTTTTTTCCGCTCTTAATAGTACCAGATCCACATCAATCCCATGCTTTCGAATTTCCTGTTCAATCCTTCTTCCTTTATTGTAGGACAGACTATGCACCCTTTCAATTTCCAGGTGCTGAACGGAAACAATATGGATGCTTGCACCAAATTTCTTTGCGAGCGATATTGCCCATGCTACCTTTTTATCTGAATTCTTCGTGACGTCAACCGGAAGCAAAATACGGTCGATCCCGTTGATTCTAGCTTCTTTATACATGGTCATTACCGGACATTTGGAAGCGGAGATTAGCCTGTCAGCATTCTCCTTCCTGAAAATACTTGCTTTACCATGTGATCTCCTGGCCTTTTTTATAATAATCAAATCGGATTTTCTTCTAGCTGACACCTTCAGAATGGAGGGGATAAGCTTACCAATTACAAGCTCATATTTAAACTGTTTTAAAAGTGTATGCTCAGGAAAGAAATGCTTCACCTGACGGTGAAATCTCTTCAAAGCCTTCTTCCGGTGTTTTTTCTGTATTCGCCATGGAAACCATTTTTGAAGAAACGGCAACTCACTTTCTACGTGGAGCAGAACGATCTCTGACCCGAATTTCTCATGGAAATAGATGGCTTGATTAATTGGTGCAATCATATTCCGGGTTAAGGGTACCGGGACAAGTATTCGTTCTATTTGAGCTGAATATTTCATGCTAGGATAGCTTAACTGTTTGTATGGCAACATCATCCCTTCCTTCTTTCAGGCTTCTGAATAGTTTCTCAGCCACGGAATATTCATCCTTCATTTTCCAGCTATTAAAATCCAGGTAGTCATCTTGGCTCGTTTCTGATTTCAAAAGAGAGTCCGCACTGGTAACCATAATCGATTGTTTTAAGCCAAGTCCGGTAAAAATCCTGCTTAAAAACTGGTAGTATGCACCATCTTGCAAATTCTTTTCTCCGGAGAAATGGGTAACACTATCTTTACTAAGATGGGTTATTCCATTGCCGATGATCTACAATGGTCTTATCCCTGATTCTATTACAGATACTATCAGTTTCTTGCAGTATGTACTTGGTTTGAGCATTCCCTGATCAAATCCAAGGACAACTGCAGTATTTGTCATATTCCCAAACCTTTGCTTCAACACTGAAAGCAACTCACCATCCAATACTACTTTCGAGATGCTTTTTGGGTGTATGCCATCGTTTGTGACTATCTGATTTTTCAGTTCAGAAAGTTCCCGACGGGCGGTTTTCTCCAAGAAGGGTGTGATATTTCGGAGCATGCTCTGGCCAAATGCTCGCTTCTGATAAGTTTGTAGCAGCATCATTGTTGAGTCAGCAAGGTGCAAATTCCTTGATGCAAACGAGGCGGCTTTTTGAGCTCCATGAATGCAGTCGGCTATAACCAGGATATCCTGACTTATCTGGGGGCTGGTATTCTTCTGTTTCAGTCGCATTTTACCATGAAGTATTGATATCTACAAAGGTATGATGGGTTGCCGTGCCAGGGTTAGGGAAGTTTCCGAAATAAAATGGGGGTAATCCCTACTATTTAGCAGGAAATACCCTGTCATGAAACCAATCCCTTATTGCCTTAATATGATTTTTCAGAAACTTCCGATGAAATGGATAATTGGTTATCCGCTGAAAAAGAATTGGAAGGAAATATTAAAAAAATTATCACTTCTATCAGACTAATCTTGTAGTCGGTTTTTTTTCTTCTGTATGGCCCATAAATAGGACGTTAGTTTTTTAATTTCCAAAATGACCTCCCCCGGTATTTGTGGAAAATAGGGCCAGTTGCAATGTTCCATCCGGGGACCCCCTAGTAATCTGATAATCTTGGTTGGAACTTCTGAGCAGTTCACTCACATCCAGCATACTATTCAGATACATCCTAGCAAGGGCTGCAACTAACGAGAACGCCTTCTTGGTCTGGGCTATCTTCTGGATGACTGTCAGTAGCAGCTGAGCTATCAGGGTACACCACACTTGGGTTCTGATGGTATTCTCGTTTTCTCCATAGAAGTAGTGCAGTTGGAAGTTCTGTTTCTTTTTTTAAACAGCAATTCGATCCCCCAGCGATATTTATAAAGGAACGCTGCCTCCTCTGCGGTGATGTCAAATCTATATCTCAGGAACTTATATTACCGGTTCTTCTCATCCTGATATCCTACTTTCCGCAAGAGAAACTGCTTGGACACATTCATTTGCCTTTTGCCATTCTCGTTCTCTGGATGATAATCCAGCTCAATAATTTCATCCCGAAGTACATTGGCCTGGCCCTTTTTTCGGTAATGTACACAGTTTACCTTGATGACCTTGTAGACAGCGCTCTTCTTCAGCCGGGTGACAACGAACACCTGCTGCTGGCTCCATACAGCAAACTGGTGGTAGTCGTTATATGCCCGGACAAATACGATCATGCTGTTTGATCTAACATAAAAGTCAATCTAAATAAGGCAATAGATTTTACGCAGAATGTCAGTAAATACTGGTCATCCGGAACGTTAACCCAGAAACAAAGGATACAAAAGCTTGTATTCCCGGAGGGAATTCACATTAATACCAAAAAACGTCAATATCTAACATCGAAAGTTAATCTTCTATTTAGAGAAAAGAGTGTGTTTATAAGAGATACAGAAGGTGATAAAAAAGAAAAACCCACCGAAATCGGTGGGTTGTCCTACTTTGTAGACAAGGTGATTGAACCTTCAGCTCGGCGTAGCCAAATATCTAACCTTGAATTGGTGAGAGGTCTCCAAGAGGTTATTGATTATATTGTATAAGTAGAAGTTTACTAATTGGTTGCGGATTGATTAGTTACACATCTATTTCTCCACAACTTAATGAACCGCTGTATAGGAGACCCGTACGTACATTGGTGTGAGAGGCGCTCCCCGTCAGTTAGTTCTGGCGGGGCCGTCTACTCGATTGTATGATGTTATTCCATCAATTCAAATTCCCCAGGCTTCCATGTTTTATCAAATAGTGCTTGCTGTGTACCATAAGTTCTAATCAAAGGAAACCATCCTTCACCAACATTGGTTTGTACCCAGTTGCTTTCTTTGCCTTGGGGTGCTTTTGGACCAATATACAAGTCCACACTGCCATCTGCGTTTATGATCAGATTTTTATCTCTCGAATCAACACTTGTAGCTCTTAGTTTATCTGTTGCATTTTTATTGTCGATAAAACAGCGGGTGTTTTCGCTGTATAAAGTCAAGGCCCAGAAATTAGAAGCCGGAATGCCTGCAGGTAAATGGATCTTGTATGTATTTGACCCAAGCAAGAAGTTGCCGTCTTTATCTTTCTTGGTGCTTAAATAACTTGTCGTACCTGGTCCTGGCGTATTAGATTGCATGCCTGCTGTTACGGTTACAGCTTCATAATAGTACTGATTACTCTCATCTAAAAAATAATTCGACTTACTGGTTTTGGTTAACGGGAAATTAGTTAACTCTCTGTACCAACTGCTATTTTCATAATATGGCTCATCTTGACGCGGTTCTATTTGGTTAGCTTTACACATCAGTTCGCCCAAATTGGCTCCTTCCGTTAGAATCGTTTTTAGTTTTTCTGAAGGATTAAAGGGTTGGCCATTTTCAATACCCAGATATTTTAAGTAGGTATAGAAAATTTTATCTTCTTCCTTCTGTGGCTCATTTTGAATAAACTGATGCACCAATTCAAAATACTTTAAGCCCCTGAATGGCATACCCTCAAATCGCTTGTCGGTATTGGAAATGAATTTTGCTGGTTTTGAAACCTCTCCATATTTGCCAACAAGAAAATTCTCTTTCATCTTTTTGATTTCCGCTTCATCAGTGGACAGAAACCGGGTGCCAATCATTATTTTATTGGTTGTACTGTTAATAACAATGTACCCTTTGGTATTTAGATTTGAAGCATCATATCCATTTGGAAGAATAAGGTATTTGCCACCTTTTCCTTTATCAGCCCCCATCAAGCCTAAGTCGCCCAGGGAAAGTTGATAAAAATCCATTACTGCTCCGGCAGAAGCACCAGCAGGATAATCAATAACCACAGGCCCCGTTTTAGAAAGATCTGCCCAACTGATCACATAAGGAGTGGTAGCGTTAGCAGTAAGAATGCCTGCTTTTTCATTGAATGATTTGTATTCCACAAAATCCAAATCTGCTCCGCCATAGACTTCAGAATGCGCATTGTACCACATTTGAAAAGTGGTTACCGGAAGTGACCATTGATACACTTCAATAGCCCTTTGTAAACTCAATTGATCATTCAGTTTAGCAATGGATTCTTTAGTAATATAACTTTGATTCAATTGAATGTCACCAAAATTGGTTTTAATCAATTCATCGCCTTGTAATGTAGCATCAGTAAGTGAAACAGCATTATTGGCTACTAGTGCATCTTTCGACTGCGGTTGATTGCATGCAGTGATTACTCCAATTATTGTAATCATTGACAGTGCTTTGAATTTTATTAGTTTCATTATAAAGGTTTTTTGATTTTGAATTATTTTTTTTGCTTTTGAACAGGAGAAATCATCATTTCCCATAATCCTCCTTTTCCCAATCGACCTCTGATAACAGATCCAAGGTTGTAAAAAAACAATGCCCCAAACACACAAATCACAGTGACCAAAATATGGTATATATCTGCACTTTTTGTTAAGTTTTTCAATGCATTTAAAAACCCTCCATATTCATGACGAGCTTCCAGGGCATGTTCCAGAATTAAAATGACCGCTACGCCAGCCAAATACAAAAAAGTGCGCAAAAGAATATCTACAATTGCCGGTTTATTGTTCACTCCCAGGGGCACATGCTCTAAAATAAGTACAGCCTTGGCTGCTATCAGCGATCCAACAATAACTACTGAAGCACCATAGAATTCAATTTTGTACTCATCCAATAAGAGCACTTTTATTATCATAAGAGTTCCAAACCATACAAGAAAATATAACGTGACCAATAAAATCGCCTTTAGCTCTTTTAATAATTTGTCTTTGGTACTCATAGTAATGTTATTTTTTGTGTTTTTACAAACACTTCCCTATTTTTTAAAATTGAAACCTCCACTAATGCCAGCATTTTTATTTAACCAACTGCATAGGTGGATTTTTCCATGAACCATCCAAAGCAGTTTCTTTAGGCCAATAGATGCGCAGGTAAGATGAGAATGGTCCCTTGGGTGCAGGCAGCCAGTTGGACTCCAGATCCTTGCCGGGTGACTCGTGCTGGATGTAGAGCGTGAGACCGCCATCGGCATCCATTTTCATGTCCGGCAACATCGGCGAATTGATGAGGTAGCGGTCGATAGGGTTTTCGGTTAATAAACTTCCGGGCAGCTCATACATGGTGAGCGACCAGAACGCATTCGCGGGTGGCAGTTTTCCCTTGGAGAAATGCAGAGTATAGCGGTTAGCGCCGTTGAGCTTTTGGCCGCTAGCGTCAGTAAAATAAATAGGGTACATCGCTTCCTGTTTTGAATTTCCCCAGATGCCAATGGTTGCGAGCCAGCGATAAAAGTAATTGTTTTTCATGGATGCGCGCGTGCCGAAGACATCGCCGGCGGTAATTTTACCTTCCGCCAATAACTTCGCGCCGCCCTCAAATTCTTTCCAGGCGTCGCCTATGCCTTCCTCGAAGGCTTTCTTCATTTCAGGGGAAAGCTTCGTGGGATCAAAGGTCTTTCCGGCGCCGATGCCAATCTTGGCGAACCTCTCCATGAGTTCCTTCTCGGACGGAACAGTCGGACTGAATTGCAGGACGAAATTCAGGATATTGAACACCTCGAGAGAGCTTTTCTGCTCTTCCTGGCTGATCGGCTTGATGTAGTCGATGGCCGGTGCGGGGGTGGGCGCGGGCTGGCCGAGGAACTGGCTCAAGGGCTGCACCTTGTACTCCGACTGGATTCTCTTCACGTTGTCGAGGTCGGCCGGATCGAAAAGCTGGGTGCGGTAGATAAGGGTGTTTATCTCGGTCTCGGACTGGATGACCTCCTTGATTCCCTGCGGTTTCTCGCCCTTCCAATTCGGGCCAGCCAGCATGATGCTACCCGCTTCGTTACCGGTGGTTCGGCTGCCGGCATAAGCAAAGTTGAACGTATAGGCGTCGATGAACTGAATCGAATAATAGCGACCTTCTGGAATTTCCGGGACCGTCAGAACGAGCGGTTCGGCCCGGAGGTCTGCACCGAGAAAGGAATACGGCGTGTCGGAATTGGGCGTCTGGACGGCCTTGTCCTCCGGGGTGTAGACGCGCGGGATGTTGTGGATCTCGTTCCACTGTCCCTTGTATTCGGGGTCGGTCTTATCAACGAAGTAGCCGTATTGGATGCGGTAGCCGTCCACCATGGGATAGCCATAAATATAGGCTTCTTTCGCTATGGCTGTTATTGAATCTAATGGCAACTCAGAAGATACCATAGATTCTTTTTTACGCTTGTTTTCAGTACACGAGAATGTGATTAACACAATTAATAGTAGGGGAAATGCTGTTTTCATAATAAGTTATTTATCTTGTTTTAATATCCCTCTCCTTCGCGATCTTAGGTGGACTGTGTCCACCGTAGCTCGCTTCGGCGAGCGGAGGT
>CAVVFB010000019.1:0-21813 GCA_963747365.1 uncultured Bacteroidota bacterium
ACAAAATATTAAACAGGACGCCGGCCTGGCTGATCATCCCAATCCAGCGCGATACGGGCAATGTTGGTGGCATGACTGTCAATGGTGCCCAGCAGTGCCAGGATCTCCAGGTGAGTTTCGCTGCTTTCAAGGGATTCCTTCATTCCCTCCATGATCCTTGCATAGTGCTGCTTCTCAAGCTCCTGGGACATGTCTCGGTACTCCTTGTGTTCTTCCTTCATTTTCACTGCCTGCTGCAGGTTTGCCTCTTCAAAAACGATCAGGGCACGCTTCAGCTGCTTGTCGATTTTTTCGTGGAACTGCTTCAATTCCGTCTTCCCCTGTCGGTAAAAACATATTCCCTGGCCAACCATTTCTCGGCACGGTTGGCCAGGTTTGCCGGATATGATATCCGCAATTTTTTCGTATTCATTCAGCGAATAAAGGAGCACGAAGGATTCATTGACTCGTTGACTACTGACCTGCTCCCGGTTGATATTTAAGAGGTAGGATTTGATTTCGTCCCGAAGGTATTCACCTCGCTTCCTGGGAGTAGATCAGGTTCAGCGGGGAACCATCCTTTTCCAGGAAGGGAGTGATGATTTGTGAATACATGGACTGGACAATCCTTGCCATCCGGATTATCTCCTGCTTGGCCAGGCTCAGTGCAAGCGAAGCGGTGCCAATCATACTCCTGTCAGGTAAAGGGTCCTGAAAGCAGGTTTTCCACCGGCTTTGCCTTCCCGGCCATCCGGTCCACCAGCCAGGCCACCTGCGGGGTGAAGGGCAGAACAAGCAGCGTCATGCCCACGTTGATAAAAGTATGGGCATTGGCAATGAGTCGTGGCAGGGTGGCTTCAGGAGTGAATTGAATAAGCATCCTGCCCAGATGAGCGGTCCAGCCCGCAAAGATCAGGACAGAGAAAAATTTGATCATCAGAAAGGACAGGGCCACCTTCTGGCTTCATTCCCGGCCTTCATGCTGGAAAGAAGGGCTGTAGCTGTTGTGCCCAGGTTGGAGCCGAGAAGAAGTGGTATGGATGCATCCAGGGAAAGCAGCCCCTGTGAGGCCAGGACGATCATAATACCCACAAAGGCCGAGCTGGACTGGATCGGGGCGGTAAAAGCAGTGCCAGCCAGGATTCCCAGGAAGGGATTTTCAAGCCTGAGCAACAGGTCAATAAAAGGAGACCCATTCGCGCAGGGGGGCCATGGCATCGGACATGATGCTCATGCCAAAAAAAAGGACCCCGAAGCCAAAGAGGGAGTTACCCACCGATTTGAAAGCTTCCTTCCGCGAAAAGATTTGCAGGAAATAACCCAGAGCCACCAGCAGCAGACTGTATTCCGTGATCTTAAAGGCAATAATCTGTGCGGTGATGGTGGTGCCTATGGCCGCCCCAAGCAATACCGGGATCGTTTGCCTGAACCTGATCAGTCCTGCATTAACAAAGGAAACCAGCATGACAGAGGTGGCCGAACTGCTCTGGATGATGGCGGTAACCACGGTCCCGATACCCACTCCAACCACGCGGTTCCGGGTTACCTGTTCCAGGATGGAACGCATCCGTTCACCGGCCGATTGCTGCAAACCATCACTCATGGTATTCATCCCGAATAGAAAGAGCCCCAGTCCGCCGAAAAGCCCGATGATCAGCATCCAGACCCAGTTCCTTTTACTTGCTTTTGCCGTGAAAACAACTTCGTTATCAGGAAATCCTTCCTCAGTCCGGCAGGATACCCGGTACAGACCAGGCTGTGAACCCAGGGTCAGCCCGGTAGAGGCCAAGCCCGCAGAGTCGGTTAAGACCATGCTTTCTGTAAGGTTGGCCCCTTCGGCCTGATCGGGCCGGGTTATGATGCGGAAGGCCACCTGTAAGCCCACCAGGGGACTCCCAATGCTGTCACTAACCCTTACAGCAACAGGTGTGCGCAGGGCCGTGCCGCAAATTCCAGACCGGAGACCAGCGCTCTCTTCATCCAGTTCAATCCGGGGTTTCGTCCTTTCCACGTATAAACGTGTGGAATCCTGTGCCCGCAGCCCGGGTAATATCAACAAGAGAAAAACCAGGTATGCCAGAGTTTTTTGCATTACTCCCAGAGTCAATTATATAAAAGAAATTTAATCATTTTCAGAAAAGCTTTTTAGCTGACTTTTGCACCATGACCGACAGTATGCCCCTGGAGGCAAAACTCAGAAACGGATAAAAGTAAAATGATCTTTCAGGGGAAATACTTTTCTATTAATGAAAGCAATATTGTTTTATTGATGGGTTTTGCAATATAATCGTTGCACCCGGCTTCAATAGCCTTTTCCCTGTCACCCGATAATCCATAAGCAGTCTGTGCAATGATCACAACTTCTTTGTTAAATTGTCTGATCTGATGCGTAGCTTCATATCCGTTCAATCCGGGCATCTTAATATCCATCAAAATTAAATCAATGTCAGTTCTGTTCCGGAGAATTTCAACAGCTTCAAATCCGGTACCGGCCATGATCACTTCATGGCTAAGCCCGCGGACCATTATCGAAATCAGTTTTCCCGAAGTTTCATCGTCCTCAGCAATAAGTATGATTAGTCCCGAAACATCTGTTTTGACCTGATTCCCGGCATCTTCTGACGGAACCATACTTCTACCTGTTGAATCAGCGTGATAAGGCAATGTGAAATAGAACGCTGAGCCAATAGCCTCTTCACTTTTGACCCAGATTTTTCCACCAAGCATTTCAACATACGACTTAGCAATTGTTAATCCCAGCCCCGCTCCCTGCCTTGCCATTTTATCAGGAATATCAGCCTGTATAAATCGCTCAAATATAGCTTCCTGGCGGTCATTGGGTATCCCCGTGCCGGTGTCTTTTATATAAAATAATAATTCCATGGAATGGGACGGCGGGCCGGTCAGGGAATATCCGAATTCAATCGAACCCTTTTCGGTATATTTTAAGGCATTTTTTACCAGGTTGGCAAGAATGGCATATAATTTTTCACGATCGGTTTTGATGATTGCTTCTTCTGATACCAATGCATTTTTGTAGCTAAACGCTATACCTTTGGCCTCAGTCTCAGGTCTAAAGAGAGAGTAAATATATTCGATCTGTTCGTTTATATTCGTCTCCATTATTTCAATATTCATCAGCCCCGCTTCTATTTTCGAAATATCAACAATATCATTGATGATGTTCAGCATACGTTTTCCACTTTCCCCGATGATGTCGATATACTCCTGTTGTTTAGTACCGGTCAGACCGGGCGTTTTAAGTAATTCGGAAAAACCCAGAATTCCATTCATCGGTGTGCGGATTTCATGGCTCATATTGGCGAGAAAGGCCGTTTTAAGCCGGTCGCTATCCTCGGCACGTTCTTTGGCTCTTTGTAAATCCATTTCTGAAAGTTTCCGCTCTGTGATATTGCTGCCAAAACATGAACCGCCAACTACTTCACCTTTTTTAACAATGGGATTGAAAGATACCCTGATGTAAATTTTACCATCTGTCGAATCAATCTCATCCTCAATGGTGAATTGTTTATTATCCAGCACCTTGTCGTATAACGGTTTCCAATATGAACGCAAGTCTTCGGGTAAAGCTTCAATAAGGTTTACTCCGGGTGTTAACCAGACACCAAAGGTCTGGTGGAACTCCGTTTGATATACATGATTAATGTATAATATTTCGTAATTCCTGTTAAAAGCCCAGATACTATGCTGTGTACCCTCTATGATTGCGGTAACGTTTGAACTATTTGTTTCGGCAGCTTCCTTGGCTATAATCAGTTCATTGGTGCGCTCATTTACAGTTTTTTCGAGGTTCTTGTTACTATATTCCACAAGTGATTTTTCATGGTCCAGCTCCTGGTTCAAAGCAAAATTGCGACGCGCATAATACTCAATATTGTAAGCGGCAAACATCCCTATGATATTTGCGCTTATAAAAAAGAAATTTGTGCTGATGATCATCAGGCTGGGAGGATGGGCATAAAATATTACCCCCAGATTATAAATCAGCAATATGATCCAGCCTGCAACGGATGCCAGGAAAAAACGGAGCTTAATAAAAAAATAGCCTGCCGAAAAGATCAGCATCATACCCGCATAATAAACATAATTTTCAGGCACAAGCATAATCATAATACTGATGCCCGTCCCTCCGATAATCATACTGAAAAATACCAGCCATTGCCAGATTTTAGGAAATACTTTTGTGAAAGAGAGGAAAAATACTGCCGATAATACCGGTACAACAATCATATAGCGGATGATGTGGAAAAGATCCGAAAATTCCGGAAGCATCAGTGGATCAAGGAAGCCAAATATGCCATAAAGGATTGTTACCAGTACAAAAGAAACCCTGAATTGATAAAGTGAGTCAACAAAGTATCTTTCCAGGAACAACTTTTCCTCCTTTTCAGGAAAGGCCAGGGTGATCTTATTATATACAAAAGCAGCCATGATGCGATTATTACGCCAAGGTAAAAAAATTTGTGTACTTAAAAATTGGAGGCGCTTTTGCAACCATTTTCTCAATCCATTAGATAATAATAAATATATTGTGCCGGAAATATGATTCACTTTACTAATACCTGATGATAAAAATGTCAAAATATATAACCCTCACACTGATTTTGTTGCTGGCCTTTAAAACAGGCAGCAGTCAGCCTGTTCAGATTACTGTGCATGCCGATTCCGGGAAACAAACGGTATCACCCTTTATTTTCGGAAAAAACAACGTATTGCCCAGCACATTTTTGAACGACGGTTCGGATGCCGAAGTCACCAGGGCACTGGAAGCAGGTGTCCGTCTGGTGAGACAAAGCGGAGGTAACAACAGTACAAAATACAACTGGAGGCTTAAACTTTCAAGCCACCCCGACTGGTACAACAACGTTTATGCAAACAACTGGGATGCAGCGGCGAAAAATCTGAAGGATAAAATGCCCGGCACCCAGGGCATGTGGTCGTTTCAGCTGCTTGGGAAAGTCGCTGCCAATAATCAATACAATTTCCCCGACTGGGCTTACAACCAATCGCAATGGTGGGAAGGCGTAAACCAGAATCTTGCCGGCGGCGGTGTCCCGGATCCGGAGGGAGGAAGCAAGGCCCTGGTGGAGGGAGACCCCGGATTGTACCTGACGGACTGGCCGGCCGATTCAACTGTGGCCATACTTGACCACTGGTTTGGCCCCGGAGGGCTTGGGTACGATTCTGAATACTACCGTTACTGGAACATGGACAATGAACCCGAGATATGGGTAGGTACCCATGATGATGTGATGCATGAGCAGATAGCTGCAGAGGAGTTTATGCAACTCTATTTCAAAGTGGCAAAAGCGGCCCGTGCCGGATTTCCCGGGATTAAACTGGTTGGCCCTGTGCCCGCCAACGAATGGCAATGGTACAGGTACGGAAACGATGGCATTTCATACAACGGGAAGAAATATTGCTGGCTTGAGTATTTTATCCTGAGAATTGCGGAGGAGGAGAAAGCGGCTGGCGTAAAATTACTCGATGTGCTGGATATTCATTACTATCCGGGTTCATCCGATGCACAGCAGCTGGTACAGTATCACCGTGTATTTTTTGATCGCGATTACGTATATCCGGAAGCAAATGGGGTGAAGACAGTAACCGGGGGTTGGAACAACAGTATCAACAAAGAATACATTTTCGGACGTTGCTCCGACTGGCTGACCAAATACATGGGAGCCGGTCACGGCGTAACATTCGGAGTGACCGAATCGGGTCTGAACACCAGCAATGCCAATGTTCAGGCTTCATTTTACGCTTCGACAATTGGTGAATTCATGAAAAACGGGGTGGAAATCTTTACACCCTGGAGCTGGAAGCCTGGAATGTGGGAAACCCTGCACCTTTTCAGCCGGTACAGTGAGGAGTTTATAATTGAAGCAGAATCGGAAGACGAAACTTATGTTTCTGCCTACCCCACCGTGAACGCAGCTTCCGACTCCATGACCATTTTTCTTGTCAACCGTCACACCACTGACACGAAGGATATTCATATTGATTTTCACAATTTTACCGTAAAGGATGAGCCGGTGCAGCTGTATACCCTGTCAGAATTGCCTTCAAATGAAACATTCGTTTCGCACACAGAAAATGCTTTGAAAGTAAAACAATTGGATATATTGGATAATAAGGTCTCGGTTCAACTTGAGCCACTTTCAGTAAATGCGCTGGTACTTAGGGGTGAACTAACCCTGGCAACCGAAATTTTACCGGTTCAGACCGGACTTGAAATATTCCCAAATCCAAGCAGCGGAATGCTCGGTATCCGGTTCAACCTGGGAAAAACGGGCCAGGTTCATATCGATCTGTATCATGGAAACGGGCAAAAATTAGCCACCCTTTCCCATGTGCAATCCTATGCCGGGTTTAACAATTTCGAAGCCAATCTGTCGGAATATCCTTCAGGGTTTTATTGGATTACCGTTCGTTCCGACCAATGGATTGAAACCAGGAAATTCATCCTGGACAAATAGTGCAATCCAATCCGGGCCTGTGCAACCGGCCGGTTATGGTTGGCGCCTGGCTTCTATCTGATTACCGCCGAGGGTGAACCTGAAGGTTTCCGCAGGTAGGGAAACATCGCCGCCGAACTCGAAAGCACCCGGCCATCCTTTTGCAATGAATGAAGTCCGGGAAACCGGGTAAATTCTGCTCCATTCCACGAGCGGTGCATCAAGCCATGCATCATATGTCCCCGACACATCCTCAAGGGTCAGAAAGTTTCCGCCGTCATAGCGCAAAGTGTAGGTGTGGTCTCCATCCACATAGGTTCCCGCGAGCCGTTCGAAATCCTCCGGAACAAGTTCGATGGCAGGGTCCAGCACAAATCGCAGACCTTCGATATAAGCAGTTGGCTGAATGGTGCCGTGATTACCGTTTATGGTATATAACTCTTCAAACTTCAGGCTGGGGTAATTGCGCGATTTGAATTTCTCTGCAAATTTTTTCGCACCTATGGTCAGGTGATCATTTTCACCCGATGCCAGGAAAAGCTTAACCGGAAAATCATGATGCGTTGCGGCAAAATCTTCCTCGAATTTCATGATTTCATCACTTACTGCCGGGGCGGATGCGATATAATTCCCGAAGGTCTCCGGCGCATTCAACATCATATAGAGGGTAAAATGGCCCCCCAGGGAGTGGCCGAATAGCGTACGGTCTTTCCCGGATGTCCGGTAATGATCCTCCACAAAGGGGATCAGCTCATTCTGGAAAAACTTCACGAAATCTGCCGCACGTTCCTGGGTGCGGAAGTCCCTTGCACGATAATTTTCCTTTCCTGGAGGATAGGCTACTGATATGGTAATATGCTCCATGACCATGTTACCCCAGACCAGCGAACCGTATGGCTCTGCGGTGAAAACGAAATACTGGTTGCCGTCGATGATGTACAGGGCCGGGTAGATTTTGCCGGGATTTTCTTTGTAACCGCCGGGAAGAGTAACATACACGCCATACTCGTAATCCATGATCTTTGAATAAAGCGTACGTTCTTCAGTGTTGGGAATACGAACCTGCGGGAAGGTCTCTGCCTGGGAAAAAACTGAAACGGATAAAAGCAATGCGAAAGCGGCACAAATCATGCCTTTGATTCTGATTTTCATCCTGTGATTATTTACCTGTGAACTACTTCCGGAACTATTTATAAATGACCAACTCCTCCATAGCTTTCCTTGAGGTTGCCGCTGATACAGCATCCACACTTTTATCAATATTCCCTATTCGCAGGACTACCACAGCCTTATAGCCCGTTGGGACCTGAAACATCTCTTTGTTTGAATTGATATCTCCGATGGGACCACCATAGATGCGTGCTCCAAGCCCAAGGCCATGTGCAGCCAGGAACATACTCTCAGTGGCCAGACCGCAATCGAAATCGGGGGTGCCTCCATCTTTTGACTCAATCCCTGAAACTATCACCAGCACATTCCCCGGCAATATATTATTGATAATCTCCTTCATGGTGGTTTCATCCTTTATCACCGTGAACATCCATGGCTGGTTATTCCTTGCACTGGGAGCCTTGATGCCGCATTTCAGTATCAGATCGAGCTGTGGGTCAGTGACAGGTTCTGATGTAAATGCCTTCTCGGAATAACCGGAAAGTATCTCATCGATTACACAATTTTCATAGATCTGACCATGCAATTCTGCAATAGTAAAAAAAACAACAACGAGCAATAATAATCTGTTTTTCATATTACATCAACTTAAAAGGTTTGTACGGGTTATGACTTTAAAATTAGGTAAGTATTTCCATTTACAAATGGTTAACTCAGAGTATTCCGAAACCTACCGTGTAATCACAAACTTTCGTGTGACCGAAGTTTTGCCAGTATTGGTTAACTGACAATCATAATTGCAGGTACATTCGGTCAATTTATAACGACAACCTCTTCTGTGAAGAGCCTGCCCCTGTTCAGGGCGGAGACCAGGTAGATCCCGGGAGTCACCCCCCCGATATCCATCCTGAAGGTGGAGTCGCTGCCATCCGCCTCGAAGAATCCGCACTTCAGCAGCTGCCCGGCAAGGTTCACCAGGCAAAGTTCCGTTTTTCCCTGGAATTCTCCCGAAGAGACCATGATAAATCCGGAGGCCGGAGAAGGGTAAACCTCCATAACACCCCCGGATTCAGACCGGAGGACCGGTGTGGAAGTATTCCTGAGCACCTCCAGCATCTCCGCATCCAGCTGGGATCCCTCAAAATCCTCGTAGGCACAATCGGTCCTGTCGCTGTCCAGGATCCCGAACGAGCCTGTGAAATTCCAGAGCGACCATCCGATCCCGTTAGCGTTCAGCAATTTCATCAGGTCGGAAAGGAATGCGAGCGTGACATCATGCGGGGTTTTGTTATACACCCCGAATTCCTGTACCATAAATGCAATGCCATATTCCCCGGCCAGTGCAATATTATCCTGGTATGTTTCGAATAAAAGCAGTGCACTTCCGTCCGCAGCCGTCAGGTTGCCCTGTGAGTCCATTTTATAGTTTTCCTGCTTCTTGCCCCAGGTACCATCGCCCGGATAGAAGGTAAAGAGCTGGTTGCCAATTTTTATCGAAATATAATTCAGGGTCATCCAGTCACCCGAACTGTTCTCCAGGGAGAGGCTGGTGGCCGCCTCCGTGGATACGCCCGAGAAATCCTTGTTGGAAATATTCTGGAATCCCCACTCCGTCTCCACCACCCTGGAAAAATCGGTACCCGTATCCGCGGTGCAGATAAAATGTTTGGACAGGATGGATTTACTCCCCGACTTAACCAGGAGGTTCGATTCTATGGAAACCTGCCCGACATTCACGGTCACCTCCGTTCCTTCAGGGAAATCCCCTTCAATGACCAGCGCACTTCTGAACTCGCTTTTCCATGGACCGTAAAGGTAATTTGAAACCGGAAGTATGGGCCACACGGGCTCAGGCCAGTCCCCAGACCCTTCCACCCATTCTGCCTTGTAATGGGTAATCCCGAAGGGGTCATAGCAGTGCATCGACTGGGCCACACCCGGCTCATCCTTCAGTGCAGGGATCAGCTCCCTGCCGTAATTCATCCCGTCGACAAATACGATCCGGTCAGGGCTGATCGCATGTATCGCATCAATGGCCCTGAGCATCAGCTCCACGTATACCTCCTCCGTTACATTGCCGGGTTCGTTCACCAGGTTGAAACTGAGTTTCTCAGCCGGCACCTCCCTGTAACGGTCTGCAAAATATTCCCAGTGCCGGATAAAGGCCTCCTGTGCAACGGTATCCTCCCAGAGGTTCATCTGCTGATTGGCAGGCAGGTCGCCACTGTTCACGCAGTAACCGGGGGCCCGGTGCAGGTTGATGCAGACATGCACATCATACCGTATTCCCCAGTCCACCGCATCATCGATCTGTATCACCCCGGATTCCAACAAACGAATCCCAGTTCCCGGGCTCCGTGTAGGTGCGGTAATCGATGGGGAGCCTTACGAAATTGAATCCCAGCTCGTGAATCATGCTGAACTCCTTCTCTGTATAGCCGGAATTGCTCCACGACACATCGAATTTTCCAAGCAGGTTGAACCCTTTCATGGACGAACAGAAAGCGGTCAGGTCATCAGATTCCCCTGCCCCGGGACTGCCAGCGGCTTGCATGGTTCCGGCGCCCAGGAAGAGTAGCAGAAATGGAACCCGGAGTGTTTTTTTCATACCATTGAATTTCATCCCCAAAGGTAATCAATCCCCGCAAAACAAAGGGATCAAGGTGGGTCTCAAAACATCCGGAGTATTTTTGGTTGTTTCCAGGGAGATCAGCTAAATTTTTCAATACAAATTTCAAAATATCATTGCCGCTCAAAGTGTTTTGACCTATCCACCCTGTAACCATTCATCGTCCCCGGCCGTTTAAGTATGGACTATCACTCTACAAATTAATAAACCAGCCATGAAGAATATATCCTTTTTGGTACTCCTTTCCTGCCTTTTTTTTTATGTTTTATCCTCCTGCGGGAAGGATGATCCCGAAATCATCCAGGGGAAAACCCCGGTGATTGCGAACGACACGATCGCTCACGAGGAGGTTCTCAGGTCCATTCCGGATGAATATATCAACGCTGCACGCAATAACCTCCATATCGCGTATCAGCACACCTCACATGGTACACATGTCTCTTACGGAATGTTCGGGTTGCCCGGTTACAAGGCCGGAGATGAGACCCGGTTTGCGATTACCAACAATGATCCACAGTCTGGTAAACTCGATTTCAGGGATTATGCACTGGAATCCTATGCTGAATCAGGAACTGACGCAGCTGACCTGAGCCGGGATGAAACTGCATTTATCCAGGCAACCCGTAATTATCTTGATGATGCTGACAATTCCGAAATAAATGTGGTCATGTGGAGCTGGTGTGATATTTCAGGACATGATGTGGAGGGTAATTATATCCCCGGAATGCAAACCCTGATTAATGAGTATGGAGAAGGCGGAAGCAAAATCGGATCCGGTAAAGGGCAAAGGGCGAATCCGGTAACCTTTGTTTTCATGACCGGTCATGCCAACAGGGACAATAATGCGGGAGCCGGAAATCCGAAAAACCAGGCGGAATTAATCATTGACTACTGCAGGGAGAACAAATTTTACTGTCTTGATTATTACGGCATTGACACACACGACATGGACGGCAATTACTGGGAAGATGCGGGTGATGACGGAAATTCCTCCACCGGAGGTAATTTTTATGCCGACTGGCAAAACAGTCACAGCCCCGGTTCGGGCTATTTCGGGAACCGGTCATCACCTGGAGGAGCCGTCACCTTTGGTGCCCACAATACGCAACACATCACTGCCAACCGGAAGGCATATGCCATGTGGTATATACTTGCCAGGATTGCAGGTTGGGACGGGGTGTGAAGATTAAATTTAGTATGATTGTAAAAAATAAACATGAGACAAATTCTTTCTGACACAGACCGCGCCCTGCTCGACAGGAGGATCGCTGAAACTGAAAAGCAGACAAGGGCCCAGATAGTCCTTGCATCGGTCTTGCGGAGCGACAGTTATACTGAAATTCCCTGGAAAGCCTTCGCCTTCGGGGCTTCGGTTGCGGGCCTGGGTACGATATGCATGGATCTGTTTGTACTGAGCTGGCTGACAGAAACCCTGTTACTCTTTTCGGTTGCCGTCATTCTTGCAACAGGGGCAATATTTGCACTCCTTTCGGTACTATTCCCGCGATTTGCCACATTGTTTCTCTCGCCCCAGCGCAAAGAGACTGAAACCATGCAATACGCCGAATCGCTCTTTCTGTCCCGTGAACTTTTTTCTACGAAAGAGCGCAGGGGGATTCTTCTTCTGGTAAGTCAGTTCGAAAGGCAGGTGGTGATCCTCCCCGATAAGGGCGTCAGAAACCTTCTGGGCAATGAGGTTTTGAAGGATGTTATTTCAAATATGACAAAACACCTCAGGCAAAATGATTTAAGGCAGGCCCTGGAGACAGGTCTTGACGGAATCCAAAATGCTCTTGGGTCCCCTGTAAAAGGCTGGACCGACAAAAATGAACTAACCGACGAAATTATTGAGGAGGAAGGTTTATGAAAAAGTTATCTGTCTTGTTTCTGCTCATTGCCCTGCTTGCAACGGTTAGCGTGGCAAGGTGTGCTGAAGTCCCTTATTTAACAGGCAGGGTGAATGACTTCGCCCGGATTCTTTCGGAGCCAGCGAAAGAGTTGTTGAGCGAGAAACTGAAAGCGCATGAAGAGAGAACAACCAACCAGGTGGTTATTCTGACAATGCCTTCACTTCAGGGGGAGAGCATCGAGGATTATTCGAACGAGGTATTCAACGAATGGAAATTGGGTCAGCAGGATGCGGATAACGGTATACTCATTGTTGTTGTACCTGATGAAAAACAGATGAGGATAGAGGTGGGTTACGGCCTGGAGGGTACAATGACGGATTTACTGACCAGCCGCATCATTCGCGGAATCATGACACCCAGGTTCAGGGAAGGAGATTTTGATGGAGGTATTACCGAGGGTGCCCTGGCCGTCATCAATGTTCTGGAAGGCCAGGAACTCGCAGAAACGGCTGATTTTGATGAATCATCCGATTCCTCTTCAATCTCAGGTTTTTCAGATCTTGAAAGTCCGGATATGTCTTTGGGCGCACGTATCCTGATGGGTGCATTTATTTTCGGTATCATAGGCTTATTCACGGTAATGGGCCTCCTTACCCCCGGTTTTGGATGGTTCCTCTATTTCTTCCTGATTCCATTCTGGGCGATGTTCCCTATCATGGTTATAGGCTCAAAGGCTACGCTCGTCGTTTTTCTCATCTATCTCATCGGGTACCCGGCAGCGAAATTGTACATGCAAACCACGCCATGGTATAAAAAAGCTAAAAAAGATCTGCGGACCAAAGGAAAAGCTTCAATCGGAGGCTTTTCATTTTCATCGGGAGGTTCCGGCGGATCGTGGAGTTCGGGCAGCAGCGGATCTTCCGGCGGATTTTCCGGCGGAGGGGGATCATCCGGCGGCGGAGGTTCTTCAGGCCGATGGTAAAACAGTAAAGTACATTCCCCCTGACAAAATGCCTGCTTCTAATCCCGGGCACAATTGTTGCCTTACTTCTTCCATACACAACGGAGGAAAGAAGATGACACAGACTACGCGAATATCAACAGAAGAGTCCACCGATCGGCACCGGGGCAGGCTCCGGAAAGTGGAAGACGATTCATTCCTGCTGGATGCCTATTCACAGGTGGTGGTATCGACCACTGAAAAAGTAAGTCCGGCGGTAGTAAATATTAAAGTACAGAAAAAGACGCGGTCAGGAACCGGGGACGGGGCCGGCGGATCAGGATTCATCATCTCACCTGAAGGATTCATTGTTACCAACTGTCACGTGGCTGAGAACAGTGAAAGGATTGAAGCCGAGTTACAGGACGGCAGAACATTTGCGACCGACCTGGTCGGACTCGATCCTTATACCGACCTGGCTGTCCTGAAGATCTACACCGATAATCTTCCCTTTATCTCATTCCAGGAAAATCCAAACCTGAGGGTGGGACAATTATCCATTGCAATCGGGAACCCCTTTGGGTTTCAATGCACCGTTACCACGGGCGTGATATCGGCACTTGGCCGCACACTGCAGTCCAGGTCGGGCCGGATGATCGATAATGTAATCCAGACCGATGCGGCCCTTAATCCAGGAAATTCAGGCGGACCACTTGTGGATTCAACCGGGAGGGTCATAGGTGTGAATACTGCGGTCATCCGGGAAGCCCAGGGGATTTGTTTTGCAATAGGAGCTGGAACGGCTGAATATATTGTCGGAAAACTGATCATGCACGGAAAAATCAGAAGAGGTTATCTTGGAATTGCGGGACAGCTCATGCCACTCCCTTTAAGGGTGATCCATTACAATAAGCTGAAAGGCGTGCATGGCATAAAAGTTGAAAATCTTCATGCAGAGAAACATATTAATAATCACAAATTGCAAAAAGGCGATATTGTAGTGGAATTCAACGGGTCAACCGTAATCAGCATCGACAGCCTGCAAAGATTTCTCAGCGAAGAAACCATTGGTCAGAAAGTAACCCTGGGGATCCTTCGGAAAGGGATAAAGAAGGAAATCGAAGTGGTCCCGGGGGAACTGGTCGATTAACGGGAGTCATACCGGGATCATCGCTGCCAGAATCCGTTTTGGGGTCATAGGCAATGTAACCAACCTCGCCCCGACTGCATCGAAAATTGCATTGGCAAGCGCTGCACCTACGGTGGTGATTGCCGGCTCACCACAACCCTGGGGTGGTACATCCGGATTATCGATCAGCACAATATCAATGGGTGGCGCATCAGAAAATCGTGTAATCTGGTACGAATCAAAGTTTTCCGTCTGTATGTTTCCCCCAATGAATTCAACCTCCTCGGACAGTGCAGCACTTAGCCCCATCGTAATCCCGCCTTCAATCTGAATTCTCGCACCCTGCGGGTTTATAATCTCCCCCATGTCCTGTGCACATACCAGGCGTTCGACCTTCACCATACCAGTCGTTTTATTCACGGATACATGTGCGATGGTTGCCACGTAGCTGTTCAGATAATTCGTACACGAGATACCGAATCCCATGCCGCTGGGACTTTTATTAAATGAATGTCCAAATTTATCCGCAGCTGCACTGAGCACCCGGATCATACGCTGGTCCGACATGTTCTTCAACCGGAATGACAGTGAATCCATTCCAGCTGCCTGTGCAAGCATATCGGTATGCGATTCCATGGCAAAAACATTGGTATTGCTTCCGGGACCACGCCAGGCACCCGTTGAGAAAGGATGTACACTGCCCGAATTCCGGGTTCTTACACGGAAATGCTCAATGTTGTAAATCGGTTCCGAACTTCGCGAACCGGCAAACAGGATATCACACTCCCAGAATGTAATTTGACCTTCCTCATTTAAGCCGGATTCCAGCTGAACTATAGCCGCCGGACGAAATGCATCATAAAAGAACTCCTCTCTCCTTGTCCATGCAAGTTGTACGGGACGCCCTGTAATTTTCGATAATTTTACAGCCTCGCTGATTTGCTGACCTGATTTTTTACCACCAAATCCCCCACCCACAAAGGGTGTGATGACATGAACCTTCTCTTCCGGTATCTTCAGGGTCTCTGCTGCAGTTTGCCGCACGCGAAAAGGAGCCTGGGTCGATGCCCAGACCCTCACCTGATCATCCTCCACCTGGGCCAGTACTGCATAGGGTTCCATGGGGGCATGGGCAACATAGTGATTATAAAATTCCGATTTAACCCTTTTTTTAGCTGCAGCTTGTCCATCAGGGAGGCTCCCGTTTTCAACATAAATGCTACCACCGGGTGCAGCACTTAAAAGATATTCAAAAATGGAGCCGTGATCCACTTTTGACTCCGGGACATCCCATTTCGCAGAAATGAGGGAAAGCGCATTTTCTGCCAGCTCCCTCCTTTCATGCAATACGGCAATCAGATCCTCCTCCTGAATTACAATCGCACCGGCAATGCTCCTTGCTTTGGAGACATCAACTGCTGCCAGGGTAGCACCATGGGAAGGTGGCCGAAGGACTTTTGCATACAACATACCCGGGAGTATCAAATCACCGGTGAATTTCGCCTGGCCGGTCACTTTCAGCCTTGCGTCCGTTCGCATGGTCGGCGTGCCGGAAACAGAATGTTCGGAAATACCCTTGATGGGCACACCCGATATATGCCGGTCGATCCGCTTGCCCTTTACCAGCTCCGCATAGGTCACCTTGCTTGCCTCATTCCTCCTGTCGCTCACTACACCTTTTTGAACAAGCAAACGCTCCGATGGTATATTCAGGTGTTCTGATGCCATCTGCAGCAATATTGCCCGTGCTTCTGCTCCCGCTTTTCGGAGCGGCGGTCCATAATATTTTGTACTGCGTGAACCGGTAGTACCACTATCCCATGGGCATAGCAAGGTATCGCCCATGACCATGACTATGGAATCAAGCGTCACATCAAGTTCTTCGGCCAGCATCTGTGCCATGGATGTAATGATCCCCTGCCCCATCTCAATTTTACTGCAAAACAGGGACACCCGGCCATCCTCACCAATTTTCAGATAGGCATTAAAGTCAGTGGGATAATCGCTGCCTTCCTGTGGCAGGGCCATCGCACCGAAAGCCGCCGGTGTAAAGAATATAAAAACGCCATTGCCTGAAATCTTCAGGAAGTCACGCCGTGACAGGGGCCGTCCGGCTGTATCCACATTTTCGCCTGTCTGTAAGAATTGTTCATCATTCATATCGCCGCTCCTCCTTTATAAGATAAAGATATGCCAACCTTAAGACAATGTCCAGTTTTCCGGAACCATAACTCTAGTTGTACACGAACTGGCCGATAACAATTGAACTGTGATCAACTTTCAGCCTTACCCAATGTGCATTGTATCCATCCGGAAATGTATAGAAAGAATATCCATGTGCTTTCACCTCAATAGTTTTAAAAGTATTCCACTCTCCATTTCCCAAAAAGTCGATTTCAATAGTAAATTCTACCGGATTTTCACCCTTGTTATTTAAATGGATGGTTTTTTTATCAAATCCTGTCATTAAAAACGGATCAGAGACTTCCCCGGATTTTACCGAATCATTATCCCATACGGAACCCCATCCCGCGGGTTTTCCATAATTCCATAAATCATCTATATTCTGAAAAAGCAATCCCGATTGAGGTTGACCTACTCCATGATCGGTCTGATCACCTGCCATCACAAACATCCCCCGCCAGAAACAAAAATCAGGAACAATCCTCAGGTGGTAGGATATTGGTTTTATACCCCAGACGTTACCTCCGTAGGTCATCATGGGAAGTTCGTAAAATATACCATGTACATCCATGATAAAGCGTTCGGTTTGTGCTTCTCTTATTCTCATCCATTCCGTATTCCAGGCATGGTCGAAGGAATGACTTCCTTTGGGAAGACGGTACTTTTTCCATTCTTCTGTACGGTCATTATAGCACTTCAATATCACTGATCTTTTATCCCAGCCCGTTGCAAATATTGGATTCCCGTAGATCGATTTACCTTTGTACTGGCCACTGTTTTTTCCACCAACCCCAATAAATGCAGTCTTTTCCAAAATTACCCAATTCTCACTTTCCCCATCCCATTCTGCAAGTCTGCCGGCAAAAGATTCTCCAAGAAAATCTCGTTCATCGTATGAATTATTGGCCACGACTACCCTTCCATTCCCGGTGTATCCATCTTTAAAGTGCACATATCCGGTTTCAGGAATCTCCAATTCCTTGACCAGATCAAATAGCTGAACCACCTCAAGGGTGTTCACATCACATTCGAAAAACAAGCCTTCCATGGTAAGAAAATAGACTTTATTGGCCGGATCTGTCAAATGTTCCATAGTGGCTGCCAGTCTGTATTTTGATAATGCTTCACAAGTTCTGACATCACCATCTTTATTAATAAAATGAGGCCCGATAATTGCCTGTTCCGATGGATTATGGATCATCCGGTTGGCAAATGTTCCCGTGACACTTTGCGGGTGTTTTCGCATGGTCATGTTATCACTGATCTCGTACAAACCTAAACCTGATCCCTGAATATGTGCCACATAGCCAATCATCCAAAGCTTATCTGTCCAGGGGATTAATGCACCTATTCCACTTTCACTTCGCCCTTTATCAGAAGCTCCAAGTATTGTTAAATTGGGAAATACCCCATTAATTCCAATTGGTATATCAGCTGAAACATCATGTTGAATACTTTCCTGGGAATATCCTGTTCCGGGAAATACCATTAAAAGTAATCCGATCAGACCTGACAATTTTATACATCCTTTAATCATGATTTCAGTGAATTTTGTTTTAAAAAGGGTGATATTTATGAATCATTATGAAAGAAATCTGCAATTTCAACTATGGTTTCATCTCTCTCTCTGATGGGAAAAACGATCCAATCATGTATCATTTTTTCTTTTACAATCAGGCTTGATTTTGATCTATCCGCTGCATTCAGTTTTTCATTCAGCAACACGCAATCCGGATAAAACAATTCACAATCACTTACCCAAATTTTAATTTGAGACAAATCTTCCGGATTGCCATAGAGCGGAGAAACAATGGGGTCCTTTAAATCCAATTTGTCTGCATAAAGTTTACCACATTCAATTAATCCTTGCACGTTCAGAAGTACATCAGTATCAATGTAATTGTCAATTTCAGGATTTGACATCGAAATATCAAGCCATGGAGACAACAAGGCTGTTTTTAGAGGCATTCCTGTATCTCTGTTTTTCTGAAGCAGCTGAAGTAAGGCAAGTGCCAAACCTCCCCCAGCAGAATCGCCAAGAAGAAAAATTGTATCGTGAGGATTTGAATTTATAACTTCCCTGTAAGCTTTCTCAACGATACTAAGTGTTTTAAGTGCATTATTCTCGGGTGCAAGAGGGTAATCGATGAAGGAAATTTTGAATGCATACGATAATGCAAGTTTTTCGATTAAATATCTGTGACCCTTAAGCGCCTCTGCAATATAGGCTCCGCCATGTAATAATAAAATATGCTTGTTAGTTGCTTCTGCAGTGCGCATGGTCAGTACATTAAAACCATCTATTTCCACTTTTTCCACATTCAGCTTCTTCTTGAATTTTTCCGGAGCGATCACATTTGTATTTCTCTGTGGGTCATGAAGCAGTCTGTTAAATGCTCTTTCTGAGAAATTGATTGATTTAAGTGTATGATATAGAATTTTAGATTTCGTACTTGTATTGCTGTGCTTCATCATGCCAGAGTTAAAAATCAAATTTACGAAAGAGAAAGCAACCATAAAATCCTTCAGAGAGTCTCTTATACGCAGTCGTCCATCTGGTGAACTAAATTTCAGTCTCATGAATAGGAAGGGTTTAACGATAGCATCCATTTTTATCCTGCTTTTTATTGGAATATCCTGTGCCACAACAAAAAAAACACGTGTTGAGGATAAACGGCGTGGTTTGCTCATGCTGGAAGGAGAACATATCTATAAGAATAAGGGCTTCTACAGCAGCAAGAAAACCGCCAAACGGCATAAAAAAAGCATCAAATACCACCAGGCAAAGGGCAAATACTAAAAGAGCGCCAGGCACGTTATACAGTTCCAGTGCATGGAGCAGCAAATTTGCAAACTTTAAACCAGGTATCATGAAAAATATATTCTTCCTTTTATTCATAAGCTTCACGGTCTACGCAACTTCACAGGTTATTACCGACGAGCAACTCAGGTTGATGGGATAGCAGATGCACAGGAGCAGTGTGTCGGCGCTCATGAAAGCGTGGTCCTGACGACCAACGAGGGATTAGCAAAGGCAGTCTGGGGTCAGAAGATCAGGTTCAACGAAGCAAACATTATCAGGTTCTTCACCCGTCCGTCCGGAGAAAAAGTATCACCGGGTTTCGACATTTTTATGAATAGCAAAGGTAAATTGGGGTATGTGTATGATCCCAAAACCGCTGCAGATCTTTTAACGGCAAACGGGGTAAGGATATCTCAGTCCTATAATCAACCCTGGATCAACGCAAACCAGGATCTTTTATATGCCGAAACTGTGAAGGATGGAGATAAAATCATCCTGGAAATCTACGCTCCTTACCAGAAATTCCTGGAGATACTAAGGATAGGGAAGGTTCAAAGCATAGAATTCCTGGTGACAGGTATCAGCGGAAGTCCTTCAACGGCCAGCAAAATCTATGGCGTATTGACCCAGGTCAATCTTGAAAAGCAAACCATTAAATGCTCCAACGGACACGAATTCGACAAAGATGCCGGTTACAAATTCTGTCCTGTCTGCGGAGAGCCCTTAAAATAAGTTTGCAGAATCGCTGCAATATTGCCGAGGATTTGATTTATACATATATTCGGTGACCTGTAAACCAGATCGTATGTACGAATTCTTTGACCTTACAGAGCACAACGATGTGATGATACCCATGTACGGGACCACCCATCTGCTCACTGTAGCCGGACTGCTGATCCTGCTCCTGATCACCCTCTGGCAAAGGAGAAAAATTAAAATAGTTGTAGCCGGGAAGCGCCTCATCAGGGGCTTTATGATGGCTATTTACTGCTAGAAGTCTTTTACTGGAGCCTGATGTGGGGATTCAGGATTGAACCCCTTTATGAGCGTTTCCCGCTGCATCTCTGTGGTTCACTTTCCCTGTTGATGCCCGCGCTCATCCTGGCAGATAAGCAGAATTGGTTCCGTTTCTTCTCCTATTGGTCCATTTCGGCGGGATTCATCTCATTTGCGAATCCCGGATTTGTATTCTACACACCCGGGGGATGGGGTTTTATCCATTACGTGATCCGGCACTATTTTTTATTCCTGGCACCCATCGTCTTCCAGATCGGATGGGGCTACAGGCACAGCTATCAGAATTTTATAAAATCTTTATACACGCTTGCAATATATGCCGTTCTGATCTTTCTCCTAGACTGGGCCATCGGTGCAAACTATGATGAACTTGGACCGAATAACCCCTTGGAGGTTCCGTTTCTGCCGGCCAGCTTCACGGTCTGGCCCTGGAGTTTTCCCAGTTTTGCTGTAGTTGGTGTCATTTTATTGCACCTGGCCTACATCAGTTTTAAATGGTTGGAAAATGCTGAGAAATCCGCCTGATCCCCGACCGTCGGCAAACGCGGCCGGTTCAGGAGTAACGGCGAAAAACTGATTCCGGAACACAACTCCGTTTGGATATTAACTTCCCTCCACATAAAAAGGGATATTTGCAACGGCTATGTTCCCCTGTCCGTCATAAATATAGACAAACAACCTGTAGTTTTTTCCCGTCCTCCGGAACCCTGAACCGGATCATCCCGTTTTCAGCCTGCTGAATAAAACCCTCCACAGCTTCCGGTTTCACTTCGCCCTGTCCTGCATAGGCTCCAAATTCAGTGGGTTCGGGCAGCATCTCCCATTCATACTCCAATGCATCATGGTCAGGATCATCGGCAAACACCTCTCCCCTGTTGATACTGCCGGGAGCTAGGGAGACATTTTCCAGGGCCTCCATCCCGTTAATGGTCAATGATCTGATTCGCGGAGCAAGATTGTTGGGCCATTTGCCTGTCCACATATATTGCATGGTTTCAACGGCTTCTGTTTCCGCCCCGTTGCAGAACATGTTGAACCAGGTATGTGTTCGCTTTCCTGCCGGTTGCTGGTCCATAAAAAGACATAGGAGCCAATGCACCGTGGGTCGGCCAGTACCACCTCTTCATATTTCTTTCTGTATAGTTCAGCCTTCTCCGTGCTGGTCTCTTCAATTACCACATCCCAATTTGTCCTGGGCATTCCCACCAGCCCGAAACGCCCCATTCGGTGACCGCATAGGGTTTGGTCCACCCCTGTTCACTGAGCATTGCAGGAATCTTTAGCATCAACCCGTAGGTATTGATTCCCAGCAGATCCAGGTTGGGGCATCGCTCCTTAATATCCCTGATCTTTTGGAACCTTCCGCACCCTACCACGGTCAGCACCGGGTGATAGGATCGGTCTTTTTGATCATCCCTGCAATGTCGTTTACCGCATCCCACACCTTCAGGTTGTAATCCAGGTCGCCGGGAATATGGTCCAGTTCATTCCCGATCGCCCACATCACCAGGGCCGGATGATCCTTATTCGCTTCTACGATCCCTTTGATCTTGTTGAGCTGGGCCTGAACCGCTTCCTCGTCATCGTAATCAAACCCGTCTCTCTGGGCTTTAACCGGAAGATTGGCCATCACCGTTAATCCTAGTGAATCGGCCCGGTTAAGGACCTTGGACTGCAGCGCAGCGAATTTCCA
>CAVVFB010000020.1:0-967389 GCA_963747365.1 uncultured Bacteroidota bacterium
AGATTTTTTGAACATTTAATGTTTACATCTGATTATAACAATAAATTTACAAAAAATTGCTGTCCTTAATAATCGATAAAGTCCTTTTTCTGAAACTTACCCTATTTGACAAATCTTATTACCTTGGCTTTTGTAAACCGCAATAAACATAAGACAATTATGAAAAAACCTTTGACTTTGATTTCTGTCCTCATATTAATCTCAGGCTGTCTCATTTCGCAAAAGACTGACAAAAATTATTATATGAGTGCCGTTAATGATTTTTCAATTGCACTCCGTGAAGGCAAGGCCCCCAACCGCTTGCCATATAATCCATACCATGTTGAAGAAGAATGGAATGCACTTGCCGGTGATGACCTTAATTTTGCCTTCCATATGGCCTCTGCCGAGGGTGTTTTCAATGGCATGCCAGGTATTTTCACAATTACCCTTAATACTCTTACTGAAAGAGATGGTGAATGTGCCTACAATGTTTATGTGAATGACAAGCCGGTTGGGCAATGTCAGAAAAATCCTCCGACAAATGAATTCTGTGCTCCTGCTATGTTGATCTGGACCGGCGTTGAAATACCGGCTAAAGCCATAATAAGAGTTGAATCAAACAGCTATTCAAATCTCCGCCGGCCGGAAATGAATTTTTTTGAATATGCACGCGGGCGCTGGACGGGAATTGTATTCAAAACAGAATCCTCAGGTAAATCTTCTGAATCTGAAATTTTAATTCCTTCATCTTTTGAAACTTGTGTTAAAGTGGGATTTGCAGAAATCAATCCGGAAATGAATTATGATACTCCTGCTGAGTCTTATTACCTTGTTGCCGGAGGATCTGGCCTGGCTGAGAACAAAGATAGCTTTGGGTATCTCTGTAAGCAGGTAACAGGTGATTTTATTTTTGAAACCGGTGTTAAGCTATTAGGTATTTCGGGCAGCAAATCATCAGGGGCAGGAATTATGCTGCGAAAGTCATCCGATACTGATGCTCCGTTTATTTCCTGTTTCATCCGGGGTGATGGAACCATGATTTTAAAATACCGGTCTGATTCAGATAATTCTGCAAAAGAACTCAACATAAATGTTGAAGGTGCAGAGATGATACAGATTGAAAAAAAGGTGCCACCTATGTCGTTTCTGCTGCAAAATTTGGTGAAACTTACAAAAAACACTGTTACTGTTCCGGGTATAAATAGCTCCCTCATGGCCGGTTTCTGTTTCTTCAGGCTCTGAAAATAAAAAGGAAGTTGCTGCCTTCAGTAATATAAGATTTTTTTTTGAGAAATAATCCTCCTGACATAATCAGTAAAGATCCATGCCTTTAAATGTCCTGGTATGGTTAAGCGATGCAAGGTGCCCCTGCCAGGTAAGCCTTCCTGATCTTGTACTTGTTATTGTAGCAGAGGCAAAATTATCCGCTCTGATACTCATGTCAATATTGAAAACACCCAGATTAGAGACAAGATTAAATGATACCCTGTGAGTAAGAGATTTGAGGTTACGATGTATCTTATACTGTGAGATATTACCCCCTGTTGTCACTCCGCCGAAACCATTGCTTCCAACAAGCATGTCGGAACCTGTCTGAAGAACACCCTCTTCTTCGTTAACCCTGACAAAATTAATAGTATTACTAACAGAAATCCGGTCGCCTATCTTATTCTGCAGATAATCTGCTTCGAGAACATATCTTCTCGATACAAGAAGTGAATCAAGAACATAAAAATTGTATGTCAGCATTTGCTTTTTGGCTTCCTTCCGGGACTGTTTATCTTCCCTGAAATCCTGGGATTTTAAAGTGGGGCTTATTCCTGTCAGGGCTACTACGAAAAGAATAAATATTATCGTCTTTATCTTCATGACTTTTTTTGAAAGAAAAACAAAATATATGCCAGAACTGAAAAGAATCCTTATGCTTTATAAAATATCAATCAGGATCCCCGGCTTTTACCCTGAATGAATCCTTTTTCCCTTCAATCCCCCAGGTGGTCTGAAATAAAGTTGTTGCAACATGGGTTTCTTGTGGTTTGTCTCTGCCCAGAATAAACCATTCTACTTTCCATACCCCTTCAGTATTGCTTTTTCTTTTCTATTCCGAAGAATAAATATCCGGAAGGAAGGAACTCAGAGGGTTCTGAGTCAAAAATTTTTCCGTCAGGGTAAATTATCCTGTATCTCGTCATCCATACTGGTCTGGCCTTACTATCCAGAAACTCCTTCGTTTCCGGACCCTGAATCCAGGCTGCAAACAGCTGGTTACCACTGTACTTACCCTCCATGGCTCCTTTTTCCTGTAATTCCTTCAAATCCCAGATGGTGTTCCTCCTCATTATTTTTATAGGCTTTCCTGAACTTTCCCCAGCAACAATCAGCCCTGCTCCGCTATCCTTAAGAGTCCAGTTCTGAGCAAATAATACAGGTGTCAGGATTAATAAATTTATTAATAATAGGATCCCTTTCATATATTGCTCCTGATTGTAGACAGTAAAGATACAGATTTGTTTGAAGGTGCGGGATTACAATAATCTACTGAAGACCTGTCAGCTCCTGTAGAATATTTCTATCATGGCGATACCCCTCTTGTAGTCCACCCTGTGGACCTTTACTTTGAATACATCTTTACCTGTCAGTGAAGCAAGCTCCCTGTAAAGTTTCTGTTCCTTCTCCGGCCTGAGAAGATCGAGATTTTCATATGTAATAAGATGTGAATCGGAATTATGCCTCAGATGATATTCTTCTAGTAAATATGCAGATAAAAGAATTATAATATTGAAAATAATTATGCCTAAAACCGGGAACTTAAGCACTTTGAGGGCATTCATCATTGACATACCGACAACAGCAAAGATATACGCCATATCCTTGATACTTATGCTGCTTGTCCTGAATCGCATAATTGTAAAAATTGCGAACAGCCCGAATGCAAAGCTCATCTCCATAAAAATATTCCCCAGAATAGATGTAATGAAGAATACCATTATCCCCATCATGAAAAGGGTAAAAAGTAATCCCGCCTGCCTGGTATATTTAAAATAGATGAACCTTATAAGTATAAAACCAATTTACCCATAAATCCGGTAAGTTGTATGATCATGAGGGCAAAAAGCAGGGATTTAAGGAGGCCAATCATTCCGGTATTCAAAAGATCTGGCACCCGGATCACACTGATGGTCCAGAGTGCATATATAAAATAAGGAAGCAGGTAGCAGGTAAGGGTGCTGGTTCCGGCAGCCTTGATTAACCCGGACCATCGATAAATGCCCAGCTTATCGCTCAAAAGATAGAGTACACCAAAGGCAAATACAGTAATACCAGCACAAATGGCGGTCCATGAAGGGGTTGCCCTGATTTTGGAGATTCCCCATTCGGGTCGGGTCCACAAACCGGAAAGAATAAACAAAACGGCAAACCCAATCAGGAAGGGAACCAGGTAGTTTAGTTTATTTTTTTCCTTTAGTTTTATCAATATAGATGTTGTAAGGACTCCCCCCATGACAAGGGTATAATTGGAGGCACTCACAATGAGTTTAAGTGTAACATTAAATGGTGTAATAAACTCATTGATATTCAATAAATAAAAGAATATTAGAATTATAAACAGCCAACCAGGTCTGTTACCCATGAAGAGATAAATAACCGCACTAAACAGGTAACCCCAGCCAATGAGTCCCAGGATACCCCACCAGTGAAAATGCATCCAGGTGCCTTCCCCCTGATCAGGAGCCCGGTAAATGATTGCCAGCAGCAACAGGATGGTCCACCCAGTTGCCTTCATTAAAACAGGTGAAATTCTGTGCAATATCCTGCCCTGATAGAGATTCCAGATAAGGAAGAAGGCCAGGGTCATGAGGATTTGCCAGATGGGCTTACTGACTGGCAGGGTGGTCTGATCAATGTATTCCAGGTTTACCATGAAGACTCCCATAACCAAAAGGGCGAGGGTTCGCTCACCAATATGCCTTAGAACCTGAAACCGGGACTCTCCTTTACTTAACCGTGCTTTAATGGCATACGGGACCGACAATCCTACGATAAACAGGAAAGCTGGAAATACCACATCGGCCAGACCCATTCCATCTGCATCTGCCGGTTTGTGTTCAAGCCATGCCGGAATACCTGACAGGGACCAGAGGTCGTTTACAAAAATCATCAGCAGCATGGTGACTGCCCTGAGGATATCTATCGACTTAAGCCGAGTATGATTCATAGAGGTTTGGAATAGTATTCCATAATGGCCCTCAGACTTGCCACCTGCCCATCACTTTCAGAATTTTGATCGCTGGAATAGTATTGTTTCAGAAAATTTTCAGCCGGACTCCATACGGTCTGCATAAAACCAAAATACCGATCCCTTACCTTCTCCACACTGTTCTTTCTGAATGTATCTGTCATTTCCAGCTGGGCGACGGTTACTTCCGGTTCTCTCCATGGACAGGTAATTACCCGGAACCCATGGAGTGCAAAGAGTGCAGCGGTTGGATCAGCCCTTTCGTAGTGCCAGTCACAGATTACCACATCCTTGTCAATCATATCAAAGGCTTCATGCGTATCATTTTCACTGGCCTCCCACATCCCCAGTCCGGTCGTTCTTCCATCGATCAGCCTGTCACCCCATATCCAGAGTTCCCTCCCTTGTTTGTGAAGGTGATCAGCAATCAGGTTCACCTCATCGGCAAACAGGATGGATTTTGCTTTACCGGCACAACGGGGACACTCATCCATCCCGATATAGAAAACTTCATCCATACCGGCGTGGAAAGCATCAGCCTCAAATGCATCCATAATTTCATCCATTAAGGAAAATACCACCTGGTGCACCTGCGGGTGAAGGGGGCAATAGCTTTTGCAGTAGAGTCCATCCTCGTTGGGCCACTCATAGGACACAGGGAGCACCACGGAGGGGGTTTCATCAAATTCCGGATAGACCTCAAGCAGCTTCCCTACTTTACTGTGCCAGGACTGGTGACCCAAAAGGTTGATCTGGGGAATGATCCGTATTCCCTGATTACGGGCAGCTTCCAGCAGGCTTTTCACCTGTTCTGATGTCAACGGATCTTCATCCCGGAGTTCGGGATGGGTGTTAAAGGCAAAATTGTAGTCCACTCTTAAAACAAGGGTATTTATTCCACCGGGACCAAGTTCCTCTTCTATGAAGGTGATGAATTGATCAACTCCACTGCTTCGGGGGGCGGCAATACAGAGTCCGACCACCGGTGGCGGATCTGCAGCCATAAGATTCACCAGGGTTAGGAAGGAGAATAGGAGCAGGAGCGTGACCAGCGGTAACAGGCGTATTTTCATAGCGATAGATTTTGAAGCAGAAGATATAAAAAATTTGTATGATGACAAGTGATGCACCTATCGCAGAAATTTCTCCCTTCGCTGAAGATTCAAAAGTCCCAGCAGGATCAGTACGATGCTGCCAATCCCCATAATTATCCGGTTTTGCCTGATGATCTCCCTCCACACGATCTCGTTGAGGTCGTTCGGAATCCTGAATGGATTGAGGAATATATTCCATTTGGAACCCTCCAATGTATCCGACAGGATCAGCAGGGCCAGTCCGATCACCACGATGATGACCGCAGTGGCATTGCCGTTCCTCACCATGGTGGATATGGAGAATCCCAAAGAAGAGACAAAAAGGACAAGCATCATCAGATGCAGGATCATCTTGAATACCGGGAAGCTGATCAAGGCATAGTATGCCAGACCGGCAAAGGGAAAGAGCAATAAAAATACAAGAATCAGGATCATCACATAGCGAACCAGCCAGACCTTGTACCGGTAATCGGGGATGCCAAAAATGATCTCCAGGGTGCGCTGATCGGCATCGTTCTGGATCCCGAATACCGAAGGAAAGAAGACCAGAAGGATCGCCGGGAAGGCAAGTAAACCATAGATATCTTCCAGGCTCATATCCTCACTATCGAGCGCGCTAATGGTTCCAAATACAAGAAAAAATATAAAAGCCGCCAGGATAAAATAGATAAACTTTCCCCCGAAGATAATCCGCATATTATACCTGGCGAGGCTGAATGTGTTTACTATGAATGACCTGTTTTGTCCCATGATTTATTGTTTTTCCATCTTTTCCTTATCCGATCGTAACAACCATAGGTAGGCATCCTCCAGGAGGGGTAGTTCCCCGACTGCATCTTCAAAAGGCTTCTGAGCCGCAATGCATCTGAACCTGATCTTCTCTCCGTCTCTCATGTGATGTACCACCATGAGCTTTTCGGTCTGCTTTTCAAATTGTGCTGCCGGAAGTGTGGCTTTCCATACCCGGCCCCTGGCAATTGCGGTCAATTCGGTCGGGGTGCCGTTGAAGAGGACCTTTCCATTGTTGATCACCGCCATGGTGTTGCAGGAACTGGATATATCCTCGATGATGTGTGTGGAAAAAATTACCACGCGAGTGGCACTTAACTCTACCAGCAGGTTCCGGAACCGGATTCTCTCCCTGGGATCGAGTCCGGCCGTGGGTTCATCCACCACAAGGATTCTGGGCAGGTGCAGAAGTACCTGGGCAATACCGATCCGCTGTTTCATTCCTCCGGAGTATGCCCCGATTCTTTTCTGTCGCTGGTCCCACATGTGAACTGATTCCAGGACCTCCCTGATTCTTTTCGCCCTCGCATTGCGGTCTTTTAGTCCTTTCAAAATAGCCTGGTAGTCAAGGTAGGCATAGGCCGACATGTTCTCGTACATACCAAACTCCTGTGGCAGGTAACCTATGAGCCCCTGCAGTTCTTCACGTTTCTCCTGGGTATCGATCCCGTTGATCCAGATCTTCCCGTAGCTCTGTTCAAGGATCCCGCATATGATACGGATCATTGTAGACTTCCCCGCGCCATTTGGTCCCAGTAGTCCAAACATCCCTGTTCCGATCTCAAGGGAGATACCCCTGAGGGCTTTGAATTGCTCGGGACTCTGTCCAAGACCAGGGATGACCGACACGAACCAGGCAAACCAGCGGTAGAGAGTACGGACTTTTTTCAATTCAAAATCTTTTTGCTTCACTAGTTTGGAAACGTTCCTTATGGCAATGGATAGATACCATAAAACACCTGCCAGAATTGTCAACGGCAGGTTATCCCACCTGGTTTGAAAAATGACCAGCACTCCCAAAGGCATTCCGTAGCGGACTACCCGGTGTATCAGTCCAAACCACTTTTTACCGGTGAGCGTGCCAAAATCACCAAGGATCGCTGCAAGGTAAGACCAGGCCACGAACGAAGAGACCAGTTGCCAGAAACCACTAACCAGATAGAACCAGGAAAAATAGATCAGGAATCCAAGCAGGGGGAGTTGCCAGATCAATGATTCCAGTCTTGGTTTAATGGCGATGTTGAGGCTTCGGGACATTTTTGCCATCCTGCCGCCTTCTTTGAAATCACGTACCACTTTTGATTCACGGCCATATATTTTGACCAGGTTGGAGACCTTTATATGAATGGGTCTCTGCTCGTCAATGATGCATTCAGAAGCTTTTCTGAGGCTGTTTGAAATAAACCACCAGGCCACAGGGATACTTACAATCACCAGAAGTCCGGCTGCCATTTTCCATACAAACGTCTCCAGGAAGAGCACCACCAGGAGTATTCCGGTAATTTCCAGGATCAGCAGGGAGATCCTGACAGTCAGTTTCAGTCCTTTTAACCATTCCAGTGCCATTTCCATTCCGTTATATAGCATGGGAATGTAGATCAGGGTTAGCATCGTACTCATACTGAGTCCGCCGATTACAGTGATAGCAAAGGGAGGTCCGATTGCTTTCACATATTCTGCGTTGCCCAATGCCAGGGGAATCATTGCTACACAGGTGGTCACTGCTGTGATCAGGATGGGGCGTACCCTTGCGAGTCCGCCAAGAAGGATCGCCCTTGTTTTCCTGTTTCCGTTCTTTCGGAGTACGTTGATGTAATCAATCAGAATGATCCCATTGTTGACCACAATGCCCAGCAGGATCAGGAATCCCATGATGGTGTTGGCATTAAAAAGCGATTCGCCGGTTACCGTAAGCAGGAAGAAAGAACCGATGGCAGCCAGGGGAATGGAAAACAGCAGCACAAAAGGGGTCACGAATGACTCGAATATGGCCGCCATGATCATAAAGTTCAGAAGCAGGGCAATGAGGAACATATTTTTATACTCGTCCAGTCCGGAATCCTCCTGAACCAGTTCCACAGCCACCCCGGAAGGGATGTTAGCATTTTCAATGGTTGCTGCAATTTCATTTCTTGCATACTTCAGCAGCTCCCTGGAGTCATAAACATCTTCATTGTAACTGTACCTGAGTTCCACCTGTTTCTCCTGGTTGACACGGGATATATCGCGCAGACCTGATGCATAATAGATCTCTGAAATCTCCTGAAGTTCAATCAGTTTCTCATCCTCATTATCAGGAATATTCAGGGTACGCAGCTCCTCCATTCTCTTATCCGGATTTTCCTCATTTAATGCATCATTGTACTTGATGATGATCTCATATGCTTCGTTTCCCTGGCTGAAATTGACCCCGGAACTAATCTCACTGGTAAAGGTGTTCAGTTCGCCCATCACCCCGCTTCGCGTGATGTTGTTCCTGTTCATGATCAGTGCATTGAAGTCCAGATGGACCTCCGGCTGATTTTCACGAACCGACAACCGGGCCTGGCTGATGTTATCCAGTTCATCAAGGTATGATTGCAGGTCCTCTCCCACTTCCACCAGAAGGTTGAAATCCTGTCCCTTTAAAACAATGTACTCCTCGTCTTCACCAATCCCCAGCATCTTTTCGAATCCGGCATCACCTCCCGGATTTTCTCCGCCGCTTCCGCCGCGCATGTTTCCCGTACCTGAAGAGGAGGTCAGGCTGATATCTGAGGCCGGTAGATCTTTGACCATTTCATAAGCCTCCGACTGGATCTGTCCGAAAGACCGGTTTGCTATTTTGCGGTAGTCCTCCTGCAACAGTATGGTAACAGTAGCCTCTTCTTCTTCTATCCTGGAGATTACCTCGTTCTGTTCCTCAATTTTCATCAGTGCTTCCTCCATACCTGCAACCAATGCATCGGTGGCCTCAAGGGTGGAACCGGTGGGCATGGTTATGTAGAGGGTGACCTGCTTACTCTCCAGTTCATTGAGTTTGTTAACCGAAACCGATAGGGTGGTCAGTATGGTCCCGAAGAATAGGATCAATACCCCGATGATGGTGGGGGCAGGATTGCGCAGGGCTGTTTTCAGAAGGGAAAGGTAGATCCTCACAAGCCGGTTATCCAAGGATACCTCCTGGTATACTTCCCTTTTTCCCTGTCTCCTGCGGGAAAGAATCACGTGAACTGCCATCGGGATCAGCAGAAGTGAAACAAACAGCGATACCGAAAGCGTGGAGATAATGGATACACCGATGTTCCTGGCCAGCAATTTGACGAGAAAATCAGAAGAAAAAATAAAGGGGATGAATACCGCAATGGTTGTAGCTGTGGCTGCGACGATGGCCCGCCATACCTCTCCTGTACCCCGGATCACGGCTTCCGCCGGGTTATAACCAAGACTCCTGAGCCGGTAAATATTTTCAAGAACCACCACTGAGGTGTCCAGAAGCATCCCGACTGCCAGCGCTATACCAATGAGTGTCAGGCTATTAATAGAAATATCAAAACCGTAAAAGAAATTAAAGGCTGCGAAAATGGAAATCGGCATGGCCAGTGCCACCAGTAAGACCAGTCTCACGTTGCGCAGGAAAACCCATAAAACAAAGATGGCCAGTAACGCCCCGGTCAGGGCAAGCCGAATGATCTGGTCAATATTGTCCTCCATCGATTCGGCACTGTTTTCCTGGATGCTCACCTCAATGTCAAACGGGGCACCCTCCCGGTTGATTCTCTTTAGCTGTTCACTCACTTTATGGGACAGTTCAATGATATTTGCCTGTGCATCATTGATTAGCTCCATGGAAACTGCCTCTTTCCCGTTTACCCGGCTGATGGTCACCTCCTCCTTCTCACCGTAATAGATCTCCGCAATATCCTTTAATCTCACCGGGTTGTTGCCTCTTCCGATGATCAGATCCTCGATCTGGGAGATGTGATCGTATTCTGCATTCAGGTAGACAAAAAACCGCTGTCCCTGGTCCTTTACCAATCCGCCATACTGGCGAAGGTTCATGTTGGATGAGAGGATGTTTCTTACCCTGGTCGGAGCAATGTTATAAGCCTTGCAGGCTGACCTGTCCAGTATGATATCCACCGATTTCTGCCTTCCTCCGAATACGTTGACTGCCGCCACTCCCTCGATGTTCTCCAGCTCATTGACCACGTGCTGGTCCACATAATTCCTCACCCGGTCCACCCCCCCTGAACCTCTTGCCTGCAGGCTCATCAGGGTATTATTGGCTTCCTCAAGGTCGATTTTAACCACCTGCAGGGTAAATTCCGCCGGCAAATCACCCCTGATGGAGGTTACCTGTTCATCAAGCTTCAGGTAGGCATATTTGAGGTCTGTCCCCTCCTCATAGGAGATCAGGATGGATCCCATTCGTCTGCCTGCATTCGACTGGATTTTCTCGATGTTCTCCAGAGAGGCAATCATACCCTCCACAGGGATGATAGCCTCCTGTTCCATATACTCGGGGGTCACATCAAGGCGTGAGTTTACCTGGATGTAAAGCATGGGCAGCTCCGCGTTTGGAAAAATCTCCATTTTCAGCTGTTTCCAGGACAGGATGCCCAACAACGATACTGCAATAAACAGCATGGAGATCAGGATCTTTCGCTCTATGAGGAAGTGTTTATTCAATGGCAGCGATCTCCTGATTACGATACTTTCTACCCCATTGTCCGAATACCATGTATATACACGGAATTACCACCAATGTGAGTGTGGTGGAGGTGGTCAGACCGCCGATCACAGCCCAGGCCATGGGCGAACGAAGCGATGCACCCTCCCCAAATCCCAGTGTTAGAGGGAGCAGAGCAAGGATGGTGGTAAGACTGGTCATGAGGATAGGCCTGATCCGGTATTGACCAGCCGAGACAATTGCCATCCTTAACTTCATTCCTTCCATCCGGAACTGGTTGATGGCATCTACCAGGATGATGGAGTTGTTTACAGCAATACCTACAAGCAGGATGATCCCGATAAGCGCCATGATATTCAATGAGGCACCCTGGATGTAGAAGACCGCCACGGCCCCCACCACTGCCAGAGGGATCGGAAGCAGAATAGTGAATGGGTGAACCAGGCTTTCAAACTGGGCGGCCATTACCATATAAACAAGAATCAGGGAGAGAAGCAAAGCAAAGCCCAGGCTTCGCATGGTCTCTTTCCTTAGCGCCTCCTCCCCGGTAATTTTATAACTGTACTTGGGAGGAAATACCACATCTTCGAGCCGACTGTCTATGGTAGCGGCAACACGGTCCAGAGGCAGGTCGTTGTCGAGATCAGCAGTGATTTTCACAATCCGGTTCTGGTTACTGTGCAGGATTTCTCGTGGTGAGTTGCCCACACGTATATCTGCAATCTCCCTGAGAAGTATCTCTGTACCATTCACCTCGACCGAAAGCATCTCCAGTTCCTGCAGGGTAATATCATGCAGCTTTACAGTAATATCGGTCAGATCACCCTTCAGGGTCATCTGTCCGGCAGCGGCCCCCTGCAATTTCTCACTCACCCGGTTGATCAAAGTATTTACATCCACATTCATCAGTCCGGCCCTATACCGGTCAATCACAATTTCAACCTCCGGTGCACCTCCTTCGATAGAGGAGGTGATGTTGCGGATACCCGGAATCTCCGCCAACCGGGCCAATACCTCCTGAGTGAGCGTTTCCAGCTCATCCATCTCCTCGCCGGATACCTCCACCACAAGCGGGGAATCGTCGGTTCCCAGGATGGCCGACAATGCACTCTCCTCCTGCCTGAAAAGTGCAGAGAAGTTGGGATTATCCCCGAATTGGTCGGTCAGAACCCCGATCAGACCGGGGACGGACATCCTGCTTCCTGTCTTTAATTTAACTTTAATAGTGGCCATGTTCTGGTCATCAAAAAGGTTCTCACCGCCGCCAGAGAGACCGGATATTGGTCCTATCTCACTGTATATCAGGTCTAATTCTTCACCTGTGAGTTCACCGATGATACCCTCCAGGCTTTGCACTGCCCCTGAAGTGCGTTCCAGCTGGGTTCCCTCTGGCATCTGCAGATCCACATAAAACTCACGCGCCTCGGTTCCGGGCATAAACTCGCTGCCAGTCTGCTTTAGCATAAACCATCCTCCTGCCATCAGCAGGAGAGATACCAGCAGGACCCAGCCCCGGTAATTCAGTATCTTATCCAGAAAACGGCCATATCCATTGAACTGTACCGATTGACGTCTGCGGCCAGTAAAGGGGGACTTCTTTCGATAGATCTTCGAGTAAAGCATGGGAATAATCAGTATGGCCACAACCAGTGAGGCCAATAATGAAAAGGCAACGGTAAAAGCCTGCTCCCTGAATAGTTCCCCTGATGCACCCCTTAGGTAAACAATGGGGATGAAGACTACAATGGTGGTCAGCGTGGAGGCGATGATGGCCCCTCCAACCTGGGAAGTGCCATTTATTGCCGCTTCATCGGCATCAGCTCCCTTTTCGTGGTGGCGAAAAATATTCTCCAGGACAACAATTGCATTATCCACCAGCATCCCGGCTCCAAGTGCCAGTCCCCCCAGAGTCATGATATTCAGTGTCAATCCGTTGAAATACATTAGCACAAATGTGGCGATGATGGAGACCGGTATGGCCACACTGACGATGAGTGTGGGTCCGAGTCGTCGCAGAAAGAGGAATAACACGAAAATGGCCAGAGCAATTCCTCCGATCAGGCTGTTGCTAACCTCTCCGATGGAGGAAGAAATATATTTCCCCTGGTCCTGCACGATGGTAAAGGTGAATCCTGGCAGTGCCCGTTCCATATCCGCCAGGGCCGCCTCAAGATCCTCCACGGCTTTGACCGTATTGTAACGCATCTCCTTGTAAATGCTCAGTCCCACACACGCTTTACCATTGAGCAGGACTGCATTCTCCTGCTCCTTCAGGTGGTATGAGACTTTGGCCACTTCCCTTAGCAAAACAGGAACCTGCTCCCCGGAACCATCGGCAGACTCCCCCATTTTCACGATGATCTCTTCCAGGTCGCGGACCTGCTCCAGTTCACTGATACCCCGGACGATATATCGTTTTCCCATCTCAACGATGGATCCACCGGAAATATCCTGGTTATAGCTCTGAATCTTACTTGTAAGCGCAGAGATATCCAGGTTAAATGCATGAAGCAGGTGATCATTCGTTTCTACCAGCACCTCAAGCTCTTCTGCTCCGTCCACTTCCACATCTGCAATGCCTTCAAGCCGGATCAATTCATTTCTCACATAATTCTCTGCAGTTTTTCTCAATTCGTTCAGGTCGCTGGTTTCAGTGTGACCCAAGGCCACCAGCATCACCGGAGTTGCATTGGGATCGTATTGTGTGATGTTAATCTCTTCCAGTTCGCCATCCTGGTTAAAGGAAGATAGTGCCTTGGAAAGATCGAGAAATGCCTCGTTCATATCCTTCTCCCATGTATACTCCACCTCAATAAGAGCTACCCCCACTCTTGAGGTGGAATAGACATTCACCACACCGCTCTGCCTGATGGCCAGCGATTCCACCCCTTCCACGAATTTCTCCTCCATCTCTTCCGGCGGCCTTTCACCGGCCACAAGCTCGATATATAACCGGGGACTATGAAGGTTGGGAAAGAGGTCAATGCCCAGTTTGTTGAAGGATATAATGCCCAACAACAGGGTGGCGAGGATGATCATACTGACCGAAACCGGGTAGTTGACCGAAAATCTGGTGATGGCTTTTATCATGTCAGTGCACTTGGTATTTTACCTGAGGATTCTAACCCGGGATTGGTCCCGAAGCGTCTCAAATCCTGAATTGACGATACTCTCCCCTTTTAAAAGTCCCATTTTTACCTCAATGCTGGAAGCATTTTGCAACCCGGTGGTGATGATCCGTTCACTGGCCACCCCCTGATCCACCACATAAACGATTTGGTTCCTGTTACGGCTTAGGATGATATCCTTTGGGATCACAATGACTTCCGAGGCACTGTTGACAACCAGGTCGGCCTTCACGAACATCCCCGGAAGCAGGATCTCCAGTCCGTTTTCAATCTCTACGAAACTTTTGAATGTGCGGGCCTCCGGATCGATGGAGGGAGAGATCTGTGTGATGGTTCCAAGAAGGGTATCTGCTGTATTGGTATAGCTGGTTATATAGACTTTAAAACCACTGCTGATGTTCCCGAAATATTTCTCAGGCAGGTTGGCCTCCAGGTAGAGTTTTTCTAATGCAAATATCCTGGCCATTTCTGTATTTGCGGCCACCCGGGTGCCGGGAGTAAAATAGGGAAGCTCGGCAATCACTCCCTTGAAAGGGGCGATCAGTGACATCTTTGCCAGGTTGATCCGGCCGCTCTCCATATCATACTCTGTATTGATCAGGGTAATCTCAGCGTTTTTCAGTTCGCGTAGCGTGACTCCTCCCTTCTCAAAGAGTGCCTGTTGCTTTTTATACTCAAGCTCTGAAATATCCCTGTCCACCTCTTTAGACCTGATCCTCAGGCTATTCACGTACTCTTCATCCTCCAGCCTGATGAGGATGGTCCCGTCCTTTACCTGGTCACCCAAAGCATAGGGTTTCCCGGAGGAAGGATTGATCTGCAGAGTATACTTCCCGGCAATCTCCGAGGTAAGGGTCACCTCTTTCATGGGATATACTGTTCCGGTGGTGCTTACAAACTCTTCGATGGAGGAGGTTGTAGCCTCGAAAACTCTGACCGGTACCTCTATGGTGGAATTCACCTCCAGATCGGGGTTTTTACAGGCGGTCAGTGTCAGTCCCATAACCAGGATTGTCAATGATGTGGTTTTGAACTTTTTCATGTGTAATTGAGATCTATCGGTTTTTGTATTCATTGGATTTAAGCTCCCCGGGGATAACGGGAACCTGTTTTTCAAAGTCATACAGACTCTGGATCTTTAGGTTTAGTAACTCAATTTTATAATCGATGATGGCATTTGTATGTGCCATTTTAGATTCAGATAGCTGATTCTGATAGATCCCCAGGTCGAGGCTGGTCAGATCTCCATTGCGATACCTCTCCAGGTTTATATCATAGGCCAGCTCGGCATTCTTAACAGTTTTTTGTTGAATTTTGATTTGGTTTTCCAGGTTTTTCAGGCTCCTGACAACCGAACGGATATTCATCACAATGTCGGTTTGCTCCACCTGGTAACTGATCTGCGAACTCTGAAGGCTAGCCTCTGCAGCTTTGATTTCTGATTTCCTCTCTCCCCAGTCGAACAGAGGGATGTTAAGGGTGAGGCCAATGGCCGGTGTGTTGGTGTTTGTTTCGAACATATCAGTAAATACTTCATTATTTCCCTGGAGTCCGAAGGAGGCAGTGACGGAGCCGGCAAATTCATTTGTCGATTTTGCAACGATCAGATCGAAATTAGCATTCTCCAGATCGATTTCCCGTTCCCGAAGTTCCAACCTGTTTTCCAGGGCGTGATTGATTGCAATTTCCTGGTTCACCGGTACTGTATCTGCAATGATTTCAGCGGCAATAAAGACAGTTGTATCCAGGGGAAGCCCGATAAGGACCTTAAACTGGTCCATTCTGTTGGCCAGGGATAGTTCTGCATTGAAAACTCCCGAGTGACTGGTGGCCAGGTTCACCTCTGCCTGGTAAAGCTCTTCCAGTGCCAGCAGGCCTCCATCCACCTTGTTCCGGATGATTTCATAACTCTCCTGGTTGTTTTTCAGATCATCCCGGGCTATCTCAAGGCTCATCTGGCTGGAGAAAACTGCATAGAACTCCTGGGAAACGTTCCGTTCGAGTGTTAACCGCATCAGCAGGTAACGAATCAGTGAAGCCTCATAATCAAGTTCCAGTTTCTCGGTTTCCATCCTGGTTCTGTTGTAGGTGAAAATGGGCTGGGTAAACTGGAGATATAAACGGTTGTTATAGGTCTGGGAGAGAGGGTTGGAGGCATATGCGGATTCGGTAAAGCTATAGTCATAGGAGAAGCGGTTCACAAGCATCAGCTCACCATCGGTCGGAAGGATCCGCTGGTTGATGGCAAAAGTGCCTCCAGAGGAGGCAGATTCGTTGATATACCACTCACTGGTTTGCTGGTCAAAACGGTTGGTCTTTTCATACTCAAAAGGGTTAAGAGTGATGGAGAACTGCGACTTGAGCCGGGCCCGCTGTGCGTTTAATCTTTGCTGACTTCTTTCCAGTGAAAGCTCTGTTTGCTGCATATCAGGGCTGTGGTCCACAGCAATTTCCATGGAGCGGTCAATGGTTAACAAGGCCTGCCCCTGCAGCACGGTTCCTGCTATTGTAATCAAAGCGGCCAGAAGTAAATCCTTATTTCTTTTACATTTCCCAAAACGTATCATCATCTTTAACTTTTTGAGTACTATTTTTTTACCCATTTAACCGCGTCCGCAATGACCCGGCTGCCATTGGTCTTATTGCTAAGCCTTATGAAAACAGAATCGGCCGGAAAATGAAAGGATCCCAACCGGTTCCACCCATCTTCTGGGTTGTTCAGTTCATATATGATCTGCTCTGTACCTTCACTTGAGGATATTGTGTAATGGTAATCGGTTCCTTTATCGGCAAACTCGGGTCCAAAACCTCTGCTATTTTCCCGGTTCTGACCTGCCTGTCCGCTGCCTCCCTCCACCCTGCGGGACGGGCGCTTATACATAGCCGATACAGGAATATAGACAAAGAGGTCATAGAATCCCTTTTCCGGCAATGAAGTGCTCCATGTAGCATAGTTGGTTCCATCTCCCTTTCGGATGGTCATAGCAGACCGAACAATCTCGCCATAGTAAGCCGAGTGGGCCACCGGAGTCCACCTGGCGGGGCTCCACCATTCATTCAGGCTCTGATAAGGTAGTCCCCCGTCCTCCTTTTTGCGGGAGTCGATATACTGCTTCAGTTTACTTTCCCTGGAGATGGAAAAGGCGGTGAAGCCTGCATCTTCATTATCTACCAGATACTCGTCCCTGAACTTAAAGGTTACAGGCTGGCCGGTGATCCGTTCATACTCATCGAGACTGGTAGTGGTGACTTCTTGTGCTGAACGTAAAAATTTATTGTAGCTCGAGGGGATATTAGCTGATATCAGGGTGTTGATAGTCATCATCATGGGCCGGTTGTAAAGCACCACCTGCGCCTCTTTGGTTACTCCGGCCTCTACCTCATAAAGTCGTTTCTCCTCAGTCATCCCCCCACCCCCGCCAAAACCACCCTGTCCCATGATGCGAAAGTTAAAATCGACCAATCCGGTGGCATTGCCCACATTTGTGATTCTGAGTTTTACAAGATAGACATCGCCGATTTGATCACGCGTCTGCAAGTATTCGGGTTCCGATATTTGGAAGGCAGGCATCTCCCCTCCCGCATTGATTACATCCAGATATGGAGCAATCTTTACCCCGAATTCATCAATGAAATCTTTGGAAAACTGATCAAATGTTATTTCCGAAAAGGCATGGTCCTCCAGGTAGTAGTAAAGGAAATTGTCGAAATCTCCCATCCCAACTCTGTTTTTCAGTGCAGAAATAATATAGCTGCCGGTCTGGTTGATCAGCGAAGAGGTAAGTTCTGTGTCCCACCGTGCAAACAAATCGATTATACTTTGGTTGCCCAGCAGCAGGTTAGCCCGCTCCTTATCGGTGATACCACCTTCGAATCCATCCCGAGGGGAGACTTCAAAACCCTCCTTCAGGTAGATCTCCAGCATGGAGTTAAACACAGGATAGGATTTGGAACTAACGCCGGTAACATAGCTGTAGTAAAGGGGAAATACACAATAGGGATTCTTATTATAGGTGATATCGCCCTCGAAAGTGGTCAGATTCTCACCTTCAAAACCACCACCAGGCCCGCCTCCCCTGCTCCGGATTTCGCTCTGGAAGAAGGTATTCTGAAGAAACCGTTTGAACTGGTCGGTCTCAATTTCACGTGGACTTCGGTTGTTATCATTGTTGCGATCGCGTTTTTCTTCCGACCTCTTGAACCGCTCAAAATCGAGTGTATTGATCCCTGCCCCTTTTTCTGGGATCAGGATCATCTCGGGAAGGATGTACTCAACGGTTTGCATAAAAGGTCTTTCATAAGCATGATATTGAATAGGCACCTCCACGAGGCTGATCCTTTTAAAGGAGTAATAGAGATCCAGTTCATCCAGCTCATAATTGTCTTTTGCTTCACTGATCAGTGCCTTTATGGTATCCTGAATATGGGTGAAATACTGAGAAAAATAGTCATGATCAGAATCCATATACAGGTTGTATTCCACTCCGTCGATCTCCAGGCTCCTTTTCTCCAGCGGGGCGATGATCAGCGGGAGTGCATTCAGGTCATTCTCAGGGCTGAAATGGATGCCCTCATCATCTTTCTTTACACTGCCCGGTGCTAAGGCTGTAAGTGAAGTATCTGTTATGACAGTCAGAGTGAACCGGCTGAAGTCCAACTTCCTTGGCTGAAACGTAACCAGGTTAAAACCTACCCCCGATACAGGGTACCAGTTCAGTTCGGGTGTGAGTAACATAAAGTCAGGGTGAATGATCCCCGGCTTCTTGTCAATGGGAGCTACCATGATCCGCTTGGTGGCATCAAGCTGCTGGCGAGGTACATCCAGGTAGGCTACAGACTCATCAGGCACACCTGAATAATAGATGGTCAGAGCGGTCCTTCTTCCCGGCTGCAGACCTTCCACGGGTACCACCATCAGAAGCTGGCCTTTTCGGAAATACCCGGGATCACCCCCCACGTCGGATATACTATCCACAGAAAATCCAGGATTCAGCGAGAAAATAAGGGTATCCAGCACAACACTATTTTGATTCTGAATCCGTAAACCTGATTTGATCTTGAGTGATGAACCATGTAGTGTGACCGTGAGGTTGTTTGAAAGGACATCAGCCAAAGGGAATCCTGCATACTGATTATTCACATCAAGGTATCTCTCTCTGTCAGCGGTTCGATCATGGTAATGATTGTAATAGAGCGCTCCCATAAGAAGTCCGGCTATCATAAAGCCAGCAAATCCCACAAGGTTTAGTGTGTTCCAGCGACCGGTCTGTGGCAGCCGGCCCAGAAAGCGGATGGTGGCAAAGATCAAACTTAACCCCAGTAACAGATAAGTCAGACGGTGCAGGAGGATCAGCCTGGGATCTGCAAAACCGATAAAGTCGGACCAGACCATGGGGAGGTTGAATGCCATGTAATCGAATATTCCGTAAAACTTATCCTGAAAGTAAAAGAGGGTAAGACCGATGTACCCCAGCAGCACCAGGAAAGTGACTGCCTGGTTTTTGAAGAGGATCATCATGAAAAAGGAAAGGCCCAGAATAAAAACCAAAGTTGGAATGGAGATTAGCAGCGGATAATAAAGATAAGCGACCCAGACCACAGGCACGTCTTTTCGTATCAAATTGAAAACCAATGTCATAATCAGTGCCAATAATACCAGTCCAACGAAAAGAACAAGGATACCCACTGTTTTTCCTACCACATACTCACCATTGGTAATGGGCCTGGAGTAGATCACCTCGGTGGTATCCAGTTTTTTATCACGTTTCAGGAAATCGGATGCAAGAAAGACGGCAATTACCGCCTGTGCCACATTGATAAAGAGTACATTGATATAGGGCAGATTTGCGGCTATGGCCCTGAATGTCCACTTTGCCTCGGAGTGTCCTCCGAAAACCCCCAGGTTGATCCCAAAGAGAATCAGCAAAGCGAGGATGGCAAAAATCCTGAAGAACCAGCTTCTGTATAGCGTTTTGCTTTCATAAAGAGCAACGTTCCATATGTTGAAGAGATTCATTTAAGGTTCCAGTGTTCCAATGTATTGTCCATATAGTGGACATAGGCATGCTCGAGATTCGGATCTACAGGGAATGCCTCAATCCCTTGCGGTTTTTCACCCACAAACTGCACCTCCCACCCTCCTGAGGAGGGGATGGTTGAGATGATGGGTACCTGCGATTTCAGAGTTTCGTACTGCTGTGGGTTGATCTCTGCCCGCCAGACAAATCCAGTGGCCTGCTGCACCAGTTGATCCGGCGAACCCTGGTATATGAGTGATCCTTCATTAAGCAGAGCCATCTGGTTGCATGTACTGGAAATATCGCCCACTATATGAGTGGAAAGTATAATAATTGTATCAGATCGTCCCAGGTCAGACAAAAGGTTCCTGAACCTGATTCTTTCTTCAGGATCGAGGCCGGTGGTTGGTTCATCCACGATAATTAACGAAGGATGGGCAATCAGGGCCTGTGCAATTCCAAGTCTCCGTTTCATTCCCCCTGACAGCTTATTGGCCATTCGGTTCCGGAATTCATACAGGCCCACACTCTCCAGCATCTCATCCACACGAATTCCACGTTCCTTCCTGGAATTCATCCCTGCCAGGCGGGCAGCATAATCGAGGAATTCCCACGATTTCAATTTGGCGAAGAATCTGAAGTCCTGCGGCAGGTATCCCACCATTTTCCGGATCTCCTTGCGATGATTCCCGATATCCTTTCCATCCACCATTACCCGGCCCTGGCTGGGCTGCATCAGTGTGACCATAATCCTCATCAGTGTGGATTTGCCGGCACCGTTTGGTCCGAGCAGTCCAAACATTCCATTGGTAATGGTCAGATTTATGTCGTTAAGCGCCCTGAATCCGCCTGCATAGGTTTTGGTCAGGTTTTGAATTTCAATTTGCAAGGGGTAGCCTGGTTTGTAAATATATTCTGGTCTTTGACTGTCAGGAGTTGATTTGGTTTAAACCAGGAATAAACTAATATGATGTAGTCCTAAATTAAACCTTTTGAAGGTAATATCATCTTAGGTACATCACCATATAAGAAAAAGATGAAACACAATGTAAAATTTAAATTAGCCGGATTCATGCTCCTGTGCTCACTAATTTCTCTGAATTTATCTGCCCAGGGACCAGGCGGTCCGGGTGGCGGACCCCAAATGACTGAAGAAGATATTAAGGAGAGGGCAGAAAATACTGCTCAGACCCTTGGGTTGACAGATGATCAACACAAAAAGATTCTTGCCATTGATATGGACTTCTATAACAAAATGCAGATCGAACGCCAGAAAATGATGAATATGGAACGGACTGAGGAAAACCGGGATGCCATGCGTGCAAAGATGATGAAGATGCGGGATGAGCGCAACACACAGTATGAAGAGGTACTGACCCCTGATCAATATTTAAAATTCATTGAGATTCAGGAACAGCGCAGGGAGGAGATGCGCCAACAGATGCAGCAGAGTAATCCCGACAGCAGTCAGACCGGGAAGCCGGACAGAGGCCGGGGCAGGAATTAGTTTGCTGTTTCACACTGGCACCATCCGTTTCTGAACAATTCTGTTTTTTGCAGGTTATCTGTAGGAAACAGAATTTTTCTATAATTAAAACCAAACAAATGTCAGTCAGAACAGCAAAATCACAATGGAACGGAACCCTTGCTTCGGGCAAGGGCACCATGAATTTCAGCAACTACAGCGGTCCCTATACGTTTGCATCCCGTTTCGAAGAGGGGAAGGGTACCAATCCGGAAGAGTTGGTGGGTGCAGCCCATTCGGGTTGTTACTCCATGTTCCTTGCAGCCCTGATCAGTGGGGAAAAGCTTGTACCGGAAAGTGTAGAGACCACCGCAACGGTGCATCTTGGAAAGGATGATAAGGGTCCTCTGATCACCACCATCGAACTGGATTGCCAGGTGAAGTGTGAAGGTCTCAGCCAGAAGAAATTTGAAGAGCTTGCCCTGGCAGCCAAAAAGGGGTGTCCCATTTCCAGGCTGGTGGCAGCAGCAGATATCAGACTCACCGCTAAACTCCTTTAAGCCGGAAAGCAACTATTTAATCCATTTGGGAAGCGGCGGGGCGTGATAATTCTCCATCTTTCTAAGGAGGTCATCCGCATCTCCGCTGACCTGGATCATTTCACGGTTTTCAATCTTTAAGAAACCTTCCCCAACCATGGATTCGATGCCCATCAAAATTGAGTTGTAATATCCGTTCACATTGAGGATCCCCACAGGTTTCCGGTGAAGTCCCAGCTGACCCCATGTCAGCATCTCAAAGAGCTCATCCAGGGTGCCGAAACCTCCAGGCAGGGCAATAAAGCCATCACTCATACTGAAAATCAGAGACTTGCGCTGATGCATGGTCTCTACAGTAATCATTTCAGAGAGACGATCGTGGGCAACTTCTTTAATATGCAGGAAACCCGGGATGACCCCGGTCACTCTCCCTCCTGCACTCAACGCGGCATCTGCAAGATATCCCATCAATCCTACCTTACCACCTCCAAACACTACTTCTATTTGACGTTCAGCAAGCAATCGCCCGAGATTCTGCGCCTGCGCCCGGTATACTCCATTGATCCCCGAACTGGAGCCACAATAGATTGCGATTCGTTTCATTGCCTCAAGATAGAAAGAATAGTCTGGTTGAAAAACAAACTGATGTGATTGTAAAAAAACCGGCCCTGCAATGGGATGCAGAGCCAGTTTAAAATAATGAAAATCAGAATATTACATAACAGGAGTCGGATGATTCTTTAATACAGCGGTGAATTTTTCAAAATCCTCTGATGAAAGTTCATGATTGGTTAGTTCACCGTTGAAGAATTTCTCATAACCAGCCAGGTCCATCAGGCCATGTCCACTGAAGTTGAAGAGGATCACCTTCTCTTTCCCCTCCTCTTTTGCCTTTTTGGCTTCCCTGATGGTGGAGGCAATGGCATGGGTAGTTTCAGGGGCAGGAATAATCCCCTCTGTACGGGCAAATAGAACCCCGGCTTCATAACACTCCAATTGATGAATGGCTTCGGCCCTGGCAAGGCCCTCCTTTACAGCATGGCTAACCAGCGGTGACATGCCGTGATAGCGTAACCCGCCTGCATGGATCGGAGGAGGTATGAATGCGTGTCCCAGTGAGTTCATAGCCAGCAAGGGGGTCATTTTGGCAAGATCGCCATGATCATAAGCAAAAGGCGCCTTTGTCAGAGTGGGACAACTTGCAGGTTCAACCGCAAGAATATCGATATCTGCCCCATTAATCTTCTCCTGCATAAAAGGAAAACTCAGTCCTGCGAAGTTACTTCCGCCTCCGGCGCATCCGATTACCACATCAGGCAGCTTTTCATTGACCTTTTTAAGCTGTTTTTTGGCTTCAAGACCAATAATGGTCTGATGGAGCATCACATGGTTCAGAACGCTTCCCAATGAATACCTGGTTTGGCCGGTTTCATCGGTAACGGCAGCCTCAATGGCCTCACTAATTGCAATTCCAAGGCTTCCCGGCGTGTCGGGGAATTGAGCCAGCACATTTCGGCCGGCCTGGGTCTCGTTGGACGGGCTGGCAATGCACCTGCCACCCCATGCCTGCATCATCATTTTGCGGTAGGGTTTCTGATCAAAGCTGACCCGAACCATGAAAATCTTACACTCCAATCCAACCAATGAACATGCGAAAGAAAGGGCACTCCCCCATTGTCCTGCTCCTGTTTCTGTTGTCAGTTTCTTTATACCGAACTCTTTATTATAGTAGGCCTGCGCCACTGCCGTATTGGGTTTGTGGCTTCCGGCCGGAGAAACACTTTCATTCTTATAGTAGATCCTGGCGGGTGTTCCAAGCGCTGCCTCCAGGGCATAGGCCCTCACCAGCGGTGCCGGTCGCCAAATGGAGAGCATTTCCATAACTTTTTCAGGAATGTCAATCCATCTCTGGCTACTCATTTCCTGTTCGATAAGGTTCATGGGGAAGACAGGGGCCAGTGCCTCCGGACCAATGGGATTACCATCAGGACCAAGCGGTGGATTAAGGGTTCCAGGCATATCAGCGGCCAGGTTGTACCACTGCTTTGGCATTTCACTGTGGTCAAGATAAATGTTTCTCATTTTACTCATAACGCTCTGATTTTTGGGTGTTAATAATGTCAAAAAAAAACGGGGCTGTTAAATCTAACGTGCCCCGTGGTTCATATTTTGGTGATCTCTTTACAATCCATTCATCCGACACGAAGCATCTCTATGTTGGTTCCACCAAAGCCATCGCCAGCAATTTCGAATGGAGTTACGATTCGTCATTTCTACTTCTGTTTTTGTTTCAGTTTCCGAAAAATAGAGATAATTTTCTTATGATCCAGCGTAAATCTTCATTTTTTTACTGTTCATAGACCGGATTTATCCATTGTTCGGCAGGTTCATACCTGCTGCCTGAGGCCCACCTGATACCCCGTTTTACGATTTCCAGGGCTTCCGGTACCTCAAAATCCTTCATCACATGTCCTAGTGATGTGTAGAAAACCCTTCCCTTCCCATACATCTTTTTCCAAACGACCGGCATAATACTTCCGTCGATCCACGGAGCATGATCCGCATTGAACATGGTGGTTGCCAGCACTTTTATATTGGGGTCCACATGCATATAGTACTGTTCACTATGCATGCTAAATTCGTTTAATCCGCTCGTCACAGGGTCCGTTTGGTCGGTTATCTGTACGCTGTAGTCGATCACTCCGCCCGGGTGAGCCACCCACTGTCCGCCAGTCATAAACTGGTATTCCACATTTTGCCTGAATGAATCACAAAGTCCGCCATGCCAGCCAGCAATTCCTGTGCCTCCTTTCACCGCCTCAAGCAGTCCTTTCTCCTGTTCATTTGAGATGGAAGACATGGTAAAGATCTGAATTACCAGGTCGATACCTTTCATATACTCCGGATCCGCGTATGGATCCATTGAATCGAAGAAATCCACTGATGCACCCTCATTTTCAAGCCAGGGTTTGAAAAGTTCGACCGACTGTACGGGTTCATGTCCCTCCCATCCTCCATAAGTGTACAGGATCTTCTTTCCCTTGAGTGACGGCAGTTGTGGTGATACCCCTTTTCCAAATCCTTTCAATTGAGCGGAGGCTTTGATTCCAAGACCTGCCCCTGTTGCAACTAAGGCCGAACTGGCCAGAAATTTTCTGCGATTATACATCATCGGGTTATAGTTTGGTATAAAAATAGTGGAAAAATAGAAACCACAAAAAAACCCCTCGCAAAAGCGAAGGGTTTAGATTAATACGGAATGACCTGGTCAACTATATAAGTTTGACGTTCACTGCATTTAATCCCTTGCGTCCTTCTGTAAGTTCAAACGTTACATCGTCATCCTCTTTGATCTTATCGATCAGTCCGGAAACGTGGACAAAATACTCTTCGTCAGATTCGACGTCCTTAATGAATCCATATCCTTTTGATTCATTGAAGAATTTTACTTTACCTTCTTTCATTGTATAAATTGAAAATTAATAACGGTACAAAAGTAATACATTTTAAAACCAAAAACACAAATACTACAATAACTATTCACTTTTATTGCGGAATTATGAAAAAAAATACGGCAAAAAAGTGGCTGAGGCTGCCTGCTATTACCAATAAATGCCAGATCAGGTGGTGATAAGGAAATTTAAATATTTTAAAAAAAGCAATGCCAAGGGTGTAGCAAACACCCCCGATAAGAATCCAGAGCCATCCCATGGTTGGTAAACGATGGGTAACCGGGACGATGGCAACCAGGAACAGCCAACCCATCACTGCATATGAAATAACGTAAAAGGTGTTCACTCCTGTTTTGTAGTCACCGGGACTGAAAATGATAAGCAGCGTGCCGGTCAGCGCAATACCCCATTCAATTGCAAAAATCACCCAGCCAAGAGTACCGCCTATGGCAACAAGTGAAATGGGCGTGTAAGTTCCGGCAATAAGAAAATAAATGGCAATCCTGTCAAGGTTAAAAAAGAGGTCTTTGATCCGGCCCACGGGTAAAATATGCGTCATTGTGGATGAAAAATAGAGAATGACCATTGTGGATCCGAAAACCGATGATGTGATTATATGCAGGGGATTACCATGTGATAATGACTGGTAGATCATCAATACCAGTCCAACCGTTGCCAGAAGTGCGCCGAACAGATGTGAAAACGCGTTAGCCTGCTCCTCCCCCTTTGAAAATTTCCTGCTTATTTCCATTCCTTTTTGCTTTCCCTCAAAATTAGGATTTTGCTTTATCCTCTTTATATTTGACCGTCCCCGCATGACCTATTTCATCCCAAAATAAGTATATTTGTGATTGCCCCACCTTAATAGCCTTTTCATGCTGCTATGAAGAAATTTTTTTTTCAAATAGTCCTTCTCTTTTTTTGTGGCAACCTGGTGGCTCAGGAATCGAGAAGTGACAGCCTGATTGCTATTAGTATGGAGGCGTCCGGCAGTCATTTGGCTCATACCTATTATGAACTGGCATTACAACTGTTGGACACACTTCCCGACAGTGCTCTTTATTTTGCAAACCAGGCCGAGCTGATTCTCATTAAAAGCGATCCCGATAGGTTGCTCCCCCCCTTTTTAAGATAAAAGGGCGTATTTATGAAAAGATAAGGGTTACAGACCGTAGCCTTTTCTATTATCGAAAAGCATATGATGAGTTTATAAAAATAGGTGAAAATCAAGAGGTTGGAGATTGTGCATTAAGACTTGGGAATACATACAGTGAACTTGGCGATTTCAGTGAAGCCTACTTCTTCTATATGCAAAGCCTGAATGCATTTGAACAGAACAAGGACCAGCTGGGTATAGCGAAAATGGAAAACAATCTGGGAACGGTGGCCCATGAGATGGGAAAGCTGGATGAGGCCGAGTTACATTACTTTAAGGCATATGGGATCTACCAGGAGTTAGGTTCCCTTTCAGATCAATGCAGGTCCGTCAATAACATCGGACTGATCCTTTATGACAGGAAATTTTATGATTCCGCATTGGTCTATTTCAGTCAGGGCATTGAAATGATGACAGAAACTCCTCCCGAAGCAGAGATGGATCAATACATACTTTCAGGTCTGTACAACAATATGGCGCTGGTCTATTCTGACATGAAGGAATACAAGAAGGCCCTTGTCATTCTTCTGAAGGGGCTGGACCTTGCCCAAAAATCGGATGACCTTTATACCATTGGATCGGTATATACCAATCTCGGGTCCATTTATGGCAAGCTGAATCTACAGGACTCGGCCCTTTACTACCTTCACCGCTCTTTGCAAATCGCCAAAAACATGAATTACAAACCCCTGGAGCTTGAGGTTTACGATGAACTCTCCGGACTCCACGCCAGGCAGGGAAGTTTTGGATCGGCTTACAATTGGCGTCTGCGTTATGATACAGTATACAAGGATCTGTTCAATGAAAAACAGTCCCAACAAATCGTCCGCATAAGGGGGCTTTATGAACAGCAGCTGAAGGACCGGGAAATTGAACAGCTCCACTCCCAATCCCAGGTGCAGAAAACACTCAATAAGGTTTTTATAGCTTTCATTATCGTGATTGTTGGTCTTGTCATTATTATTACAGTGAACCTGAGGTCAAAAAAGAGAACAAACCAGATACTGGCTGAACGTAACCTGCAGCTTTCGAGTGCTATGGAGAGGCTCAGACAATCAGGGGATGAGTTGGAGAGTCTCAACAGGTCGAAGGATCAGATCTTCTCCGTTGTGGCCCACGATCTGAGAAATCCTGTGGCAGCTGTCACGGGCTTTTCCGAGCTGCTCTATGAAAATTTCGAAGAGTTTACAACAGATACCCAGAAAGAGTACCTGCTTCAGATCGTTCACGGAACACAGCGGATACAGAACCTGCTGGAGAATTTACTGGTATGGGCCAGGTCTCAAATGAAGGCCATAAAATATGAACCTGAATCGCTGAAAGTGAAAGATGTCCTGGATGAGTGTGTGAGGCAACTGAAGGCTAACCTGGATCATAAAAAGGTTACCTGCCAGGTTAATATTGAACGACAATGTGTAGTTTTTGCTGACAAAGCCATGATACATACTGTATTTCGGAACCTGATCATCAATGCGATTAAATTCAGCTTTCCGGGGGGCAGGATCTGGATCAGTTCAAAATTGACACCCGAAGGGTGCTCCATTTCAGTAACCGATGAAGGAATCGGAATTCAGCCTGAAATACAGGAAAAACTATTCAATCCCAATGAGGGAATCTCCTCACCGGGCACAACCGGAGAATCCGGGTCGGGTCTCGGCCTGATTATCTGTTCTGAGTTCCTTGAAAAGAACAAGGGAACCATTTCAGTGGAAAGTCAACCCGGAAACGGATCCACATTTGTGGTTAATCTTCCTGCTTCAGCAAGTCACTGAACAGTTTTTCAAATTTTTCCACCTTGGGCTGGATAACCAACCGGCAATATCCCTGGTTGGGATTGTTTTCGAAATACTCCTGATGGTATTGCTCTGCAATGTAAAATTCAGTAAAGGGCTCCAGTGTGGTTACAATGGGATCATTCCATATCCCGGCCCGGTTGAGCTCATCAATCACCAGTTGGGCAGTTTCACGCTGCTTCTCGTTGTGATAGAAAATAGTTGAGCGATACTGTGTGCCCACATCAGCCCCCTGCCTGTTCAAAGTGGTGGGATCATGAGTCTTAAAGAATATTTCCAGCAGACCCGCAAAACTGATTAAATCAGGATCATAATCCAGTTGGACCACCTCAGCGTGTCCCGTATTACCCGAGCATACCGACCTGTAATCAGGATTTTTAACATGTCCGCCAGCATATCCAGATTCCACCCTTTTAACCCCGTTCACCCTTTCATAGATGGCTTCTGTACACCAGAAGCATCCGGCTCCTAATGTAGCCTGTTCCGTTTCATGTTTCTGTTTGGATTGTCCCATCGTGTTGATTGTAAATATAAGCAGTATAAATATAGCCATTGCATCGTGTCTTATCATATCTTCTCCTCCAATTGATCCTAAGCTAATAACCCATTTCCTCACCAATTGTTTAAGGTTGGAATTCACCGATTTTTCGTTGTAACTTTAGATCATGTACCCTGCAACCTATTATAAAAATAGCGGGAGCCTGCAGGTCCGGTGCACCTTGTGCCCGCACAACTGTAATCTGTTGCCTGGTGAGAACGGCAGGTGCAAAACCAGGACAAACAAGGGAGGCAGGCTATATTCCATAACTTATGGATTATTATCCGCGATCACCTCAGATCCCATAGAAAAGAAACCGCTCTACCATTTTTTTCCGGGAAGCTCAATTCTTTCCATCGGGGGCCTCGGTTGCAACCTCACCTGCGATTATTGTCAGAACTGCAATATTTCCCAGCCGGACCCGGATACCTTCTCTTCATACCCCTACCGGGAACCTGCCGACATAGTTCAGAAAGCATTGCTTCAGAGGGACAACCTCGGACTGGCTTATACCTACAATGAGCCGACGATCTACTATGAATATATGATAGAGTGTGCAGAGCAGTTGCGGAATCACGGTTTGAAGAATGTTATGGTAACCAACGGATTCATTAACCAGGAGCCACTAAAAGAGCTCCTGAGATTCATGGATGCATTTAATATTGATCTGAAATCTTTTCGTGACGATTTTTACAGGCAGCGTTCCTCCGCCACCCTTCGTCCGGTCCTGGATGCCATTACCACTGTAGCTTCTTCGGGAGTACATTTGGAGCTTACCTTCCTGATGATTCCAGGATACAATGACTCGCCCGGAGAGTGGCGGGAGATGATCAGGTGGATTGAAGACAATTGTGGCGCGGATACCATTTTACATGTGAGTAAATACTTTCCCAGACACAAACTTAATAGTCCCCCTACCCCTACCCTGACAATGGAGAGCTTCATGGAAGCTGCAAGGGAGAGAATCCATTATGTATATCCGGGAAATAACCCTCAGCTTGACAGCCACACTCATTGTCCGGGTTGCGGTACCATCTTAATAGAGCGAGAGGTGTACAAGACAAAAATTACCGCACTGACAGCCCAGGGAACCTGCAATCATTGCCAAATGAAAATCAAAGGTTTATTTAATACCGGACTATGAAAAAAAGAACAGCCGTTGTGGAAGGCAGGTTTTATCCCTCCACAAAATTGAAGATCATGACCCAGATTGAAAAAATTGACAAAGAGGCCCGGTATATTCCAGAAATACCTGAGATCCGACGCATCCTGGGAGCAGTTCTTCCCCATGCCGGTCACCTCTATTCGGGGCATCAGACCGTTCCATTCTTCAAAATATTAAATCAGTTAAAAATTCGTCCTGATACTTTTATCATCATTCATCCTAACCATAGCGGCAGGGGTTCTTCCATCGCCATTGATGATTCCGATGTATGGGTTAACGCCATAGGAGAAGTACCCACCAACCATAAATTTGCAAATGCATTGGGACTCTCCTTTGACCACAACGCTCATTCCGGTGAGCACTCTGCAGAGGTGATCATCCCGTTTATCCAGTACTATCTTCCCGATCATCCCGTCACCATGGTTGCAATATGCATGCGGGACCAGAGTCATGAGAGTGCAAGGCTGGTATCGGAAAGCATCCTCAGGGCAGAGGAACAAACCGGACAGAAAATCATGGTACTGGCCTCATGCGATTTTTCACATTTTATTCCACCGGGCATCGGGAAGATACGGGATCAGCATGTGGTGGATGAGATTTTATCCAGAAATTCACCCGGTGTTGAACAGGCCGTAAAGGCACACCATCTTTCCATATGCGGCTATGGTCCGATTATGGTTTTAATGAATTACGCCATGGCCCGTGATCCAGACTACAGGATCGAAATACTTGCGAGGGGAAATTCAGGAGAGGTGATTCCTTCCAGTGAGGTGGTCGATTACATTACAATAATGCTGTACCAATGAGTCTGACTGCTGAACATCAAAGGTTGCTCATCGAAATTGCCAGAGATGAGATACTCCACCGGGTGTTGCCCGAGGGTAAACACATTCTGAAGAAAAGAGTTATCCCAGAGGTACTCAGGGAAAAGTGCGGGGCATTTGTCAGTATTTACGTAGGCAAGCAGTTAAGGGGGTGTATGGGAACATTTTCAGAAGATGAAACTCTTTATGAGAATATTAAAAGAATGGCATACGCTGCTGCCACACTCGATAGCAGGTTCTCCCCCCTGAAGGCAAATGAGACATTGCAGATGAGAATCGAGATCAGTATTCTCACGCCAAGGATATCCATAACCGGACCGGATGATATTGAAATCGGAAGACATGGTATTTATATGGAACATGGGACGAAACGGGGTACCCTGTTACCCCAGGTTGCAGTGAGCCAGCGATGGACGGTTGAGCAATTCCTTGAAAATTGTGCCATGCATAAGGCAGGACTTGCCAGGGATGGATGGAAATATGCCCGGCTGTTCACATATGAAGCCACTGTTTTTGATTCTGACTTCTGATGGGATTGAAAATGACTCCGTGATGGAGAATAGGCCATAAAATTTGGATTTTGATATTTATCCTTTATATTTGCCTTCATCGAGTAGGAATAGACTACAAATAATATAGTCACTAACCCTAATATTTATCTACTCCTGAAGATCCCGGTTAAGAAAAAATAGCCGGGATTTTCTTTTTGTAACACTCTGATATTCTTACAATTTCGAACAAATTCTTAAAGGTGTATGAAATACACTTCCCGTTTTTGGCATTGATTTTGAACTTTGATTGCCAAAGAATTAGAACAGTTAAAACCGGGAAATCATGAAAACAAAAAAACAAATAACCGCGATAATCACAGTACTTTTCATGGGATTCAGTACTTTATACGGGCAGACTTCAGTTCGTGACGGGAACGGGGCTAATCCGCAGCGCTCAACTGTTAAGAGAACCGAAGTAAATCAGGGCAAATTAAATCAAAGCCAGACCAGGCAGACCCCCACAAGGGAGGTCCAGTCCAATCCCAATGTGAGACAAACCCAGGCCAGGCAAACCCCCACCAGGGAGGTCCAGTCCAATCCCAACTTGAGACAAACCCAGGCTAATACAACGCAAACCAGGCAACCTGCTGTACAGTCTCAGAGAAGTCCTGACCAGCGGAATACCACAAGGTATAACGAGACTGCAAGTCGACAAGTGGTCGCAAATAAGCCAGTAAGTATCAGTACACCTCATAATCCCAAATCCGATTATCATGCACCCAACACACATACCTATGTGAAGGAGAATAAGTTTTCGGAGAAAAGGTATTACGGAGGACACTACTACCATCATGTCTATCCTGGCACCAGGATTAAGACGAACTATCACCATGACACTTATATTCACCACTATAATGTGCTTTACTACCCTGCCTACCATGATATTTTTTGGACACACAACATGTACAGGGATTATTCAAGATGGTACCCCAAATACAACTGGAGATACAATTACGGGTACAGGATCAACACGATCTCCATATTCGATGCACAGTATAACCTGGGAGAGGTTGCAATGGTCTACGGCCGTGTTTATGCAACATGGTACAACAGGGATACAGATGACTACCTGCTCTTCTTCGGAGGAGACTATCCTGCACAGCAATTCACAGTGGTTCTGCCGGGAAATATTGCAAGGAGATTTAACTGGAGACCAGAACGTTACTTCTTGGGGGAGCACATGACTGTCACCGGCCTGATCACAACTTTTGATGGTATTCCCGAGATCATTGTGAAAAACAAGCAACAGGTGGGAATCTACTAGTCAGAATACAATTTATATCAAGGTGTCTCAAAAGGGCACCTTTTTTTATTCTGAAACCACAGCAAAGGCGCGCTGAATAGAGTAGGCAGTAAAGACTCCCATTGCTCCATTGTCAATGTTGGACCGGATGTTGGCCGGTGGTCCTGAGAACAGGGGATTGTTCCCCCATATCTCCAGCTGGGCATCTCCGACAAAATCATAATAGGCCCTTTCAATACTGTTCAACTCAAGGGTTACAATATCGCCAGGCTGCAATTGTTCCCGGGGTTCATCATCGGAATAGTAACCAATAGGAATTCCGTAGAAGAGGTATTTTCCATTATAAAAATCATCGGATTGCACGCTGTATTTGATCAGTGTATCGGTAAGCAGTTCGCTGTTCTTCCAGTACTTCAATCCGTACCAGTCTCTTGATGGGGGATCAAGTGCAAACATGTACACCTGGTACCCGCTTCCATAATAGGAGGAGAAATAGTTCAAACTTATGGAATCCAGCCTTACGCCTCCCGGCATGGTGGAGGCCGCATGGTAAGATTCAGATTCACCATCGTTATCCACATCAACCTGATCAATGCTGAGGCTATAGGTAGTGCCGATCACTCCCCGAAAAGCATATGGAGTCAGGTATAGGCCAGGAATAGAGTCGTGTTCCATCATCTGAAGAATGACATCGTTAAATTCCAGCTTTACCAAAGCATTGGAAACCCGGGGTGAAGGCTGGTTGGAGAAGTAATCGCCCGAAAGGGACAACTCAATCTGGTGGAAAACCGAATCATTTGTAATGCTTCCCTGTACCACAAGCCTTTGGTAAGTAGTGTCCAGCTCAATATCAATTATTTCCGTACAGGACAAATTCATGAGCATCAGCAGTGCCATGATCAGGAGTCTATTTCCAGGGAGCCGTTTTTTCATTAGAAGGTGAAGTTATAAGTAATTGCCGGTACGATGGAAAAGAGATAAGTCATCTCGGCATAGGTTACATCGGGATTGGTATCATCCTGCACGAAATTGAGAGTCCAAACGTTTTTCCGGGCATAGGCATTATATACGGAAAGGTTCCATTCACCATACCAGCGTTTACCAGGTTTTTTCTTATCACGAAACGTTACAGAGAGATCGAGCCGGTGGTAATCCGGCAGCCTGAATTCATTCCTGCCGGTATAGACAGGAAGAATATTTCCACCGATTTCATATCGTCCGGAAGGAATGGTATAAGGATTTCCTGTACTGTAGATCCAGTTCGCCCCAAGGCTTATTCTTGCCGATAAATCGTAACTTAAAACAATGGCCAGGTCGTTGGGTTTGTCATATGGAGCCGGATAAGGTACGCCCTGATTGATTTCGGGGATATCCCTGGTGGTTTTAGACCGGGTATAACTGACCCATCCTGAAATCTTTGAGAATTCGTATCTGATGTAGAACTCTGCACCGTATGAGGTTGCCAGCCCCACCCTGAGCTCGCCTTCCAGGCGTGGATTCAGGAAAAGTTGTGCATGGTCCCGGAAGTCGATGGAGTTATTCATTTTTTTGTAATAGAGCTCAATGGAAGTTTCAATTTTATGATCCAGGAAATTCCTGAAATAACCTGCTGAAACCTGGTCCGATACCTGTGGGTTGATATTGGGCGATGCAGGAAACCAAATGTCCAGCGGGGTACCTGCGGTGGAGTTGCTTGCCAGCTGAAGGTACTGCCTGGTCCTGGAATAACTCGCTTTGATAGAATTCCGTTCACTAAGGAGAAAATTTACCGCCATACGCGGCTCAATGCCATGGAAACTGTTAAAAAAATCGCCTTCCCGGTAAGTGGTTGAATCGATCACCTCATATTGATCGTCGTAAGTGTAAATAGTAGCCGGTCCGACATTATTAAAGAGTGAATACCTCAGGCCATAGCGAAATGCAAATTTCTCTCCCAGTTTCGACTCCCCGGAAAAGTAGATTGCACTTTCCAGTGCATGGTTATAGGACAGCTCCGATTTGGAGGTGCCCCCACCCTCATCTTCTGTAGTAACCGCTCCGGGTTTGATCACATGAAAAGTACTGGAAATGCCATACTTAAAGGTGTGCTCAGGCATAGGATACCAGATAAAATCTGCTTTCCCACCATAATCATCCAAAAAGGAGATCCATCTGAAATAGGGTTGGGAATTTTCGGGTGTACCCAGATCATAGAAATAGTGAGAATTTAGCAGGGTAAAGTTGCTGAAAAGCTTTTTACTGAAAAGGTGATTCCAACGAATGGAGAATGTACGATTTCCAAAATACATCCCTGCGAAATCGTTGGAAAAAACATCTTTCCCAAAATAACCGGATAGAAAGACCCTGTTTTTATCATTAAGTGTAAAGTTCAACTTCCCATTCAGGTCATAAAAATAGAGGGAATTATCCTGTACTGCAGAATCTTTTGCAAGGGGAAGAAAAATATCGGCATAAGTTCTCCGGCCTGAGATCAGGAATGATACTTTTTCTGAAAAGAGGGGTCCCTCAAGGGTAAGGCGGCTGGAGATGGTCCCGATACCTCCTGTGGCACTGAATTGTCTTTTGTTTCCGTCCTTCATCCTGATATCCAGCAGAGAAGAGAGCCTTCCACCTGAGCTGGCAGGGATATCACCCTTATAGAGTTTCACATCTTTGATGGCATCATTATTAAAAACTGAGAAAAAACCCATGAGGTGAGAGGCGTTGTAGACAGTGGCTTCATCTAAAAGGATCAGGTTTTGATCGGCGCTTCCGCCCCTTACACTGAATCCAGAGGAGCCCTCACTTGTTACTGCCACACCTGGAAGTAACTGGATGGCCTTGATTACGTCAACCTCTCCCATCAGGGCCGGTAATTTCCTGATCGACTGAATGGGCAGCTGCGTGGAACCTGTCTCGATCCGGGTTATATTTGCATTTTGTGCTTCAGCCGAGATGGTGACCTCCTCCAGCTCCAGCGAAGACTCTTCCAGTTCAAAATTCAACTCCAGATCCTCTCCAAGGCGAACAGGAAGTCTATTTGTTTCATATCCCACATAGGAACATACAAGGGTATAGAAGCCGGGGGACAATGAAACAGAATAAAATCCGTACGTGTTGGTGATCGTTCCCGAACCGGTCTCCAAAACTGCCACATTTGCACCTATCAGCTCCTCACCGGTGGCTGCATCCCTCACATAGCCGCTAACCACGACCTTCCCGGAGAGATCCAGGGCCTGATTGTGCAAAGCCATCAGGAGCAAAAGCCCCATACATGCCAATTTGTTCTTCATCCGTTAATGTGAACAGTGCTAAAAAGACAAATATCAGATCATTTTGTTGCAATAATCTAATACATTTCTTAAACAAGAAATAAATAAGCTTTGTGATTGCTCTTTCAGATAATCTGGCTCATGGCATCGAGGAATGCTTCCACCGATGCAGTAATAATATCAGTAGAAGCTGAAAAACCGTAATATACCACGTTCTTGTGTTCAACCTGCATATGCACTTTTCCCATATCGTTGCTTCCACGGGTGATGGCCTGAATCAGGAACTCCTCAATTCTCACCTTTTGCTTCAGGATATCCTTAACCGCGTTGATAGAGGCGTCCACAGGCCCGTTCCCGGTCGCCGTTGCAAACCGGCACTCACCGAAAACCTCAAGGGTTACTGTGGCCACGGGGGAGGTACCTTTCCCGCATACAACCTGTAGCTTATGCAGATGCAGGTTCCGTTTTACATCCCGGGAATTGGCTCCGGCCAGTATCTTCAGGTCCTCGTCAACAATCTCCTTTTTTGAATCAGCGAGAATCACGAAATCATCATAAATTTTATCAAGATCCTTCTTGCTGAAGACATAACCCAATTTTTCAAGGCGGTGCTTCAATGCTGCTCTGCCGCTGCGGGCCGTGAGCAGAATAGATGATTCATTTATACCAACGGTTTTGGGATTGATAATCTCATAATTATCTCTTCTCTTTAAGACGCCATCCTGGTGGATTCCCGATGAATGGGCAAAGGCATTCCTGCCCACAATGGCTTTATTGGGCTGTATGGGCATGCGCATCAGGGTGGATACCAATCTGCTGGTGGCGTAGATTTTTTTCGAATTAATTTTGGACTCGAGGTTAAGATGCTTCCTGCTCTTTAGTATCATGGCAATTTCTTCCAGTGAAGTATTCCCGGCACGCTCCCCTATCCCATTTACAGTCACCTCTACCTGCCTGGCCCCGTTGATTACTCCACTCATGGTGTTGGCTGTGGCCATGCCCAGGTCATTGTGACAGTGTGTGGAAATTATGGCTTTTTCAATATTGGGAACATGCTCCTTCAGATACCTGATTTTCTTACCATACTCCTCAGGAAGGGTATACCCGGTGGTGTCAGGGATGTTGACCACAGTTGCCCCTGCGGCAATGACTGCTTCGATCACCTGCGCCAGGTACTTGTTATCCGACCTGCCAGCGTCCTCGGCATAAAACTCCACATCCTCAACAAATGTTTTGGCATACTTCACAGCTTCAACGGCTCTCTGAAGAATCTCCTCCGGTGAGCTATTAAGTTTATAATGAATGTGTTGATAGGAAGTTCCGATCCCTGTATGAATCCGGGGCCTCCTGGCAAACTTCAATGATTCTGCTGCTACCTCAATGTCCTTTTTCACCGCCCTGGTAAGACCGCAGATAATGGGTTCAGTCACTGCCTTGCTAATCTCAACTACCGAGTTAAAGTCACCCGGACTGGAGATAGGAAATCCAGCCTCGATCACATCCACTCCCAACTCCTCCAGTGCTTTGGCTACTTCAATTTTTTCGATGGTATTCAGCTGACAACCAGGGACTTGTTCACCATCCCGAAGTGTGGTATCAAAAATATAAACTCGATCTTTAGCCATGGGATTTTTTTTGTCCGTAAACTCTTTACAAAAAAAGCAAATAAAAATCAATATATGCTATTCAACATATTTTAAACTATGCAAATTCTTTTTTAAGCTGATCCACCCATGCCCTGATCCGTTCTTTATTCTGAGAACCCTGGTTCTCATAGTCGATGGCCAGGCCGGCAAACTGTTCCCCCCTCAGTGCTTTTGAACTTTCAAATTCATATCCTTGTACTGAGGTGAATCCCACCAGTGTTGCACCCTGCGCTTCAAGAATCTCTGCCATGATTCCCAATCCGTCGAGGAAATTCTCAGGGTAGCCCTTTTGATCACCAAGACCAAAAAGTGCGATCTTTTTACTGCTGAGATCCAAATCTTCGAGGGCGGGCACAAATTCATCCCAGTAATTTGGCAGCTCACCATCGAACCATGTGGCCACTCCCAAAATGAGCTGTTCGAACGACATGAACAACTCTTCAGTGATCACTTCGGCGTTCACCATCTCGACCTCATTATCACTAAAAAACCCACGGATTATTTCGGCAACCTTTCCGGTCTTCTTTGTGTTGAAACTATATATTATTGCAGTCTTCTTCATCCGGTTGGACTTAATAATTAGTAATTTAACAGATCCAGGGCTGCTTCCTCAATTCGCTTCACATTCGGCAGCGTTGCTGCCTCCAGGATCCGGTTGAATCCTACCGGGGTGAATGCGGAGCCTACTCTTCTGACCGGACCGTCAAGATATTCGAAGGCCAGCTCATTAATTTGCGAAACGATCTCACCTCCGAATCCGCCAAACACTTTGTCTTCGTGCACCACCAGTACCTTTCCGGTCTTCTTTGCCGTAGCTACAATGGCTTTGGTATCGAGTGGACTCAGGGAGCGGAGGTCCAGAACCTCAAGGCTTGCCACCCCCTCTTTGCTGAATTTCTCTGCCAGTTCAACACACATGGGAGTTGTATTTCCATAAGTAATCAGGCTCAGGTCAGTCCCTTCGCGCCGGATTTTTGCCTTGCCGAACGGAACCTCAAAATCATCCGGGATGGGTGTAGCTACTTTGGGAGCATTATAAAGCGCTTTAGGTTCCAGAAAGAGGGTCATCCCCATCGATCTTATGCTGGTTCGGAGTAATCCTGCGGCATCGTCTGCATAGCTGGGGTAGACAATTCTCACTCCAGGAAGCGGTGTAAGGGATCCTTCAATGGTCTGCGAGTGGTATAGTCCGCCACCGATGTATCCACCCGAAGCAAGCCGGACCGTGATATTGGGCGAGAATTGTCCCTTGGTACGCCAATATTCATGGGTTGTCTCTACAAACTGCTCCATGGCGGGCCAAAAATAGTCGGCGAATTCGGCACCTTCAACCACAATGCGAAGTTTTTCATTGAACCTGCTCATTCCATTGGCGGTGCCCATGATGAAATCTTCAGCGATGGGGCCGTTGAAGACACGCTCTTTGCCAAACTCCTGCTGCATCCCTTTGGTCACGTTAAAGATCCCGCCTTTATCCTTATTGGCCACATCCTGCCCCCAGATAAAAGTGTCAGGGTTATGACGGAATTCAGCTTTCAGTGTCTCGTTCAGTCCCTCTATCAGTTTTTTAGGTTCGCCCTCGAAGTGATGCACTCCTTCCGGGTACTTTTCACTCACATAAGGTTCAGGAATCACAAAACTATAAATGGATGCGGCAGTGGGAGGAGGAGCGTTCAGACCCACTTTGTGTGCAGCCTTAACGATTGAAGCTGCTTCGTTTTCCATCTCCTCAATCTCTGCCTCGGTAAAACGCTTATACCTGAGCAACAGGCGCCTGAATTTTGCGAGTGGATCATAGATATGTACATAATTCAGTTCATAGTCGTCCCTGTAGAGATCGTGACGATCGGAGTTGGAATGGGAATGCATCCTGACGCAATTTGCCTGAACAATAACCGGGTGTTCATGTTCTGCAACGTATGCCTTTGCTTCATGCATGGTGTTCATACTGTCAAAGACATCCTTTCCGTTGCAGTGAAAAATCTTCAGGTTTTTAAATCCGGTGAAGTTATTGGCCACCTTTCGGTTGGCGGTCTGATCTGACTTGGGTACGGAGATGCCATACCCGTTGTCCTGGAATACAAAAATCACAGGCAGTTTTTCATTACTTGCCCCATTAATGGCTTCATATACATAGCCTTCCGATACGGAAGATTCTCCCTGTGAGCTGATGGCCACACCGGGAACCTTATATTTTTTAATTGCCCTGGCAACACCCACAGCATGCAGGGTATGATTACCAGTGCAGGAGGATACATTGTGTATATTCCATTCCGGTTTGGCAAAATGATTGGACATGTGCCTTCCTCCGCCGGCAACATCGGCATCTTTGGATATTCCGTTCAGGATCAGCTCTTCGGCTGATAATCCTGCCGAAAGCGTGGTAAGCATATCCCTGTAATATGGAAAAAGGTGGTCATACTCCCGGTCAAAAACCTGCCCGATTGCAAGCTGAATCCCGTCATGCCCCGCATAAGGTGCATGGTAAGACCAGCCGATGGCCTGTTTGAGGTAGTTCGGGGCTCTGTCATCAATGGTCCGCCCCACAATCATCAGTTTAAACCATTTGGCCAGAGTCTCCTTTTCTGTATTTTTTATATTATATGTTTTAATCTTTGACATCTTCAAATGCTATTTAAAATTCCCCGATTCGGGATCAAAGGATTCAATATAATCTCCCAGTTTTTTGAGGAAGGCACCGCCAAGTGCTCCATCTATGATTCTGTGGTCATATGTAAGTGATAACCACATCATTTGTCTGATGGCAATTACATCTCCAAATTCGGTCTCCAGTACCGCAGGTTTCTTTTTTATAGCGCCAACAGCAAGTATTGCCACCTCGGGTTGATTGATAATTGGTGTCCCGATATCATTTTGGAAACTACCAAAATTGGTCACCGTGAAGGTGCCCCCACTGATGTCATCCGGACTCAGTTTGTTACTCCTTGCTGCCGTGGCAAGTTCATTCATACGCTTGGTTATCCCTGTTAGATTAAGTGAATCGGCATCCTTAATATTGGGTACGATCAGGTTGTTGCCGGGCAAAGATACTGCCACTCCAAGATTGATCCGTTTCTTAACAATGATCTTATCACCCGCCACTGAAGAATTAATATGCGGAAAATCGCGTAACGCTTTCACCGTGGCTTCCAAAAATACAGGAAGATAGGTGAGTTTTACACCCTCTTTTCTTTGAAAATCATCCTTTACCCTGGTTCTCCAATTCACCACGTTGGTTACATCCACCTCAATCATGTTGGTCACATGTGCAGATACCTGCTTGGATTTCACCATGTGTTCGGCAATCAGTTTACGGAGACGGCTCATCTCGATAACTTCATCTTGCTGATCTGAATTAGTGGGATCAGAAGCTTCCACTTGAGGTGCAGGTGAAGTTGATGCTAGAGTTGCGGAAGAAGGCTTTTCAGGTTTTACGGTACCCCTGCCTTCGAGAAACCGGATCACATCATCTTTCTGAACCCTTCCGTTTAGTCCGCTTCCCGAAATAGCATCCAGTTCTTCCTGTGAAATACCCTCTTCGGCTGCAATTTTCCTTACAAGCGGGGAATAGAATCTTTCCCCCCGGGAGGCAATTGTGGGGATTGTTGTCGATGCAATCACTTCGGATGACTTAGCAGGCTCCTCTTCCTGGATTTGAGATTCCTCCTGAACAGTATCCCCGTCCAGATCGATTAAAGCAATTACTGCACCTACGGCAACCACTTCATCCTGTTTAAAGAAAATCTTTTTTAAAACCCCTTCAACAGGCGAAGGTATTTCAGAGTCAACCTTATCTGTGGCAATTTCAAGAAGTACATCATCCTCCTGAACCTTATCGCCCACCTTAACAAACCATTTTGTAATAGTTGCCTCCTCAATACTCTCCCCCATCTTTGGCATGATAATTTCAAAAGTGGCCATGAAAAATATTATTTGGGTGTGGTGTATTCATAACTTCGATGGTATAACAATGTTACTATGAAAATGTTTTTATTCTTCTATCTCGAACAGAATATCCAGAATAACAGGATCGCCAGAGGGCATCCTGTCCTTTAAATGGGCTTTTTTAAAAACCGGGTAACTGAGCACCATATCGGGATATCCCATCTGAAGCAACATGGAGGCAATAGAGAAGATCTTGGGTCCCTGAGGAATAATTGTGATAGAGTATTCATTGCGCAAGGGGAGAATTACATCGGTAAGGGTTTGGTAAATGATCTGCCCGTTAAATATTGGATACGAAATTAAATTCCTGATTGAAATGTCATTAATTACAGGATGATTATTGACAAAAACCTTCTCTACAAACTGTTTTTCAACTGGTGGATCTGCATAAAAAAGGTAGAGCAGGTCGGGTTTTACAATCCTGCAGATACTGTCAGAAATACCGGATTCCTGCCCAAGTCCAAGGATTAGAGCACGCTTTCGCCCTCTTAAATTGGGTTTTACCTTCAGGAATTCCCTTACCTTACTCACTTTGGGAGAGGTTCCCTCCTCCACATATGCGGCCATGGTGTAAACCAGCCTCAGATGGGCCGAAGTCAGACGATTGTCCACTGAGAACCAGCTGAATATTTCATAATACCAATGCTGTGGCATACTTGTACAGTCCATTGTGATCTTCAGCTCTTCAGATTGAATCCCTGATAATAAATCCTCCAGATTGGGGACTTCACCTCTCACTGTAATGATCTCAAATCCATTTTCCTGAAAGAAGTCGAGGTTAGTTTGAAAACTGTATTCTTTAAGCTGATTGTGCATGCAAAGGGTCACTTTTTGGCATGGAGTTCCATTCAATAATCGTGCGACGGAAGTACTCCTTGTCTCGTGGCTCAGGACAGTAATAAACAGATCAGGCTGAAAATCAGGGAGATTTTCAGGTGCTATATGTAGGATTGAGGAAAGATCCATTCTGGCATGATGACTTACCTAAATATAGATCGAAAATTGAAACTTTCTAAGAACAATCCTAAAGTTTTGGATTTGTCGCCGGTATTTCGGCGATTGGACCGGGCAGATCGGCTTCTCTTGCGAACAGGTCTATGGATGGCCAAACATCGACCTGGTTAACAGCTCTGAACATCATTCCCGAAACATATCTGTGTATCCTTGATTGTTTGGAAGTTGTTGTGTTCATCATCACGACCCAGTTTAAACCATCCTGCTGTCTGACCATCAGTACAGACGATCCGGTAAGATATCCGGTTCTCCACCATGTTCCGTAATTGTCACTCCCACGCCAGCCGAACAACCCCATTCCAGCTGCATCGGGATTGGACATTTGAAGGATGGTCAACGGTCTCAAAATATCGGGTTGTTCAGGAAACCCATCTACTGCGGTAAGAAATTTAATAAGTTCTGGAGCCGAAGCAACCCAACCACCTGCAGGGCCAAGCAATTCGACATTGTTACCCCCGTAATAAATAGGAACTTGCTCACCGGAGCCATCAAATGAATAGGTGGTCATCGCTTCGTCATAACTGTGGTACCTGACCTCGTTGGAATATTTGTCGCGATAGTAACTCCTTCCTATGTGCATATCATTGATATCAAGCGGCTTAAGAATGTTCATCACCACATAATCCTGGTAGGTCATTCCACTCTTTCTGGCTACAATCTCTCCAAGAATACCGTATCCCAGATTGGAGTAACTATACCGGGTACCTGGCTGATAGTTCAATTTCCTCGAAAGAGCAAACTGAAGAACTTCATTAAATTCTGCGGGTGCTTCGATATTCATCTTTCTGGCAATGTACAGGGATGAGAACATGGGATCGCCTGCATACCTGGACCATCCGGGAGTATGGTTCAGAAGTTGCCTGATGGTGATCTCCTCGTACCTGGGATCATTGTAATTCAGGAAAAGCGAATCATTCAGGATTCCTTTCTCCCCGAATACTTTGTCGTCCAGTCCCAGTTTCCCCTCTTCATAGAGCTTCATTATAGCCACGGCAGTGATCAGTTTGGATACCGAGGCGATTCTGAACAGATGTCCTGGCATCACCTCCTCCCCGGTCTCTTCATTAGCGGTTCCAAATCCCTTGGCGTAAACCAGCCGTTCGTCTTTTGTAATGGCAACACTTGCACCCTTGATTTTCCATTCCTTCAGGAAGGAATTCAAGCTGCGATCGATAACTTCGGTCTCCTGAAAATCGGAGTAATGGTTGTCAAGCATCAATGAAAAGGGGACCTCCTGATCATTTAATAATGAGGGATAAGCTTTGTCGGAAAAGGTAAAGGCTATCTCTCCGAAGAAGAAGAGAAAAAGCAAAACACTAAATACAAGTAATTTTTTCACCATTATTAAAAAAAATGCTAATATATGTAATATATTGATATAATGTTTATTCCATCGATAATTTAAGGTAGCGAATACTTTAAATAGAGCCTTATAATATATCCATTCGCATTCGAAAAACTGACTTTAGTATAGGGTATTTGAACCTTTGGTACCTTAACTTCAGGCTTTAATCAAAAGAAGTGAATTTGTAATCAGAAATCAGTGCGAAGTAAATGGAGCCCGGTTAGAAAATAGCACTTCGTATTGCGCGGGCGGGGTATAAAACACGAATGGGAGCCAAATTTGCATCTGGTTCCCATTCCACTCCCTAGCTACCGAAGTCGCTAATTTGTGCCAAGCTACTGTTATTTTGCCGGAAAACAAGACCGGAGTCCTGAATTCCCTTTCGCCATCCGACGAATCGGATAACTTGCACGTTCTCTGTCCTTGGACAGTATTGCGTGCTCAACTGCTAACAACTTCTTCCGCGTATTCAGGTACTCTACGGTTTCAGTTTCGAATCTCCTGATTTGCCTGTTACAGCCCATCAGGTATTCCAGTCAACAGCCCGGTCCGAAAACCGGCGGGACAGTTTCAATACCTGTTTATCTGTCCTCGTGACTCTGTTCACGCATCCGGGTTTCCCCGGTTGCTTCTGATTGCATCATTTAAAGAACTGAGTGGCCTTTTATCGCTCACTTGGTATTACCAAAAGTAGAAGAAAAAGCGCCTCGAACCAAATAAAATAAAGTGAAGAAATACACATTGAGTGAACATTGGTTATTAACAAAAGTTAATAACGTTTCAGAAGAGGGATCCTGTTTCATGGTAATCATAGGGTTTGATCACCGATGAATCGGTTGGGTCTGCCCCTGCCTTAGAAATAGCAGGCGAAATCATATGTGCACACATCTCACTTTCATTCAACGGGAGGAGTAGTTGCCGGGCCTTGTGCAGAGAAATATCACTCGAAATCCAATGCTTTTCATTTTCAGGTGTGAGAATTACAGGCATTCGTTTTTTTGAATTATGGATCCTCTCCATTAAGGGATTTGCTTCGGTGGTAACAATGGTAAATGAGTGGATGATTTCACCCATTTCAGGATCTCTCCAGGTATCATACAACCCTGCAAAAGCAAAGGGAGCTTCACTCTTAAGCCTGATATACCAGGGAATTTTGGCTCCTTTCACATGTTGCCACTCAAAAAATCCATTTGCCAGCACCAGGCAACGACCCTTCAGAAGGGGCTCCCTGAAAGAGGGTTTTTCATGAATAGAATCTGCCCTGGCATTGTATGTGCCCTTTCGGATCTCTTCAGCTTTTTGACGGTCTTTAGCCCAGGAGGGAATCAAACCCCATTGCATGAGTTGCACCATGTGGGAAGAGTCCCCTGCAATCACCGGAATCATTGGATTACTGAAAGCCCTGTAGAAATATTTAAAATCAAAATCGTACAACGCAGAGGTATCCACTTCGAACCTCTTCTCAATTGCCTTTCGGGTTAGATGAACTTCAATGGTAAAACACATGGCAGTCAGAAGTTAAAAGTTAAAAGTCAACTCTATGATGTAAAAAGTTAAACAAATATGAAAGAAAATTTGTTAAGGATTCATATCTAACCTGAATGAAACAAAATTCTGAAATACTTCCCTATTTTCCACTGAGTGTTTTTCTCTTACCCGGGGAGGATATGCCCCTCAGGATTTTCGAACCTCGCTACCAGCAACTTATCGGGGATGTACGCAGTTCGGGTATCACCTTTGCGATTCCCTTTGTTATGAACCAGGAGATACAGGAATTTGGCTGTGAGGTTGGCCTGAAGGAAGTTGTTGCAGAAAATCCCGGAGGTAGGATGGTTATTACTGTTGTGTCACTGGCAGTTGTTCAGATTCTTAGCTATAGCAAACGACTTGAGGGAAAACTATACTCAGGTGGAGCAATCAGGCGTAAATCATGTTCTGAACCTATTCAAAGCCCGGAACTGAAGATTCAAATCAGGAATTACATGGATAGGTTTGACAGCGATTTTCTCAAAGGCTTTGATTCCGCCCATATTACCCGGCAGGATGTCGTAAAGGCCCTGAACCTCCCTTCCGATGAAAAATACCGGTTTATCTGCCTGCCGGATGGAATCCAGAAAGAAGGATACCTGGTTGGCCAGCTCAGGTACCTGAATATGATCCGTCAGCAGGAGATAGAACTGGGTAATGATTTTGGGCTCAATTAATTTTCATTTTCAGCCGGTCAAGGTCCTGCTTTAGTGTAGCCACCGTTCTCACAAGTTGGTTTTCTGGAATGATCGGTTCCGGGATCTCGTGACTTATGAAATGAACAAACCTCCAGATTTCCCGGATCTCTCCAACCGCAATATGGTAGGGTTCATATATGGGATTCAGTGAGTAGAGTATAAGTTTCCCCTCATCCCCTATCCTGTTCTCAGCGATCTTGAAAACAATCCCGTCATTGACCGTCAGTACCACACAGGCTTCTCCGGTTTTCAGGGTATTCCAATCCAGTAAATACTCACCGGTGACCCAAGCCTTTTCCGGAATAGGAAGCATCGAGTCGCCTTTTAACTGAAAAGTCCTGTATTTCTTTTCCTCCGAAAGAAACGGAAGGTGGAAAACCTGCAGGTCGCTGATGTATTCCGGATCGGAAAAACCATTGGTATATCCTGCCTGGGCTTTCACGGGAACCAGTTCGATGTTCTCCCGGTTTTCACTATTGACCGTTGATGCCAGCACTCTCAGGTTTCCACCACGCAAAAAAACATCTTCCCCCTGCTCCAGCTGCCGGAGTTGTGTTTCACTCAGTTTTGAAAGGTCCACCTTCAGCAGGGTATCCACTGCGATCTGGTAAAAATCTGCAAAAAGAAGCAGCACCTCTACCCCTGGTTGAGCCACCCTGTTTTCGTAACCACTCAGGGTGGACCTCTTCATTTTCAGGTGTTCTGCCACCTCATCCTGTGTACGTTTCCTGCGTTTGCGCAGGAGCTTGATATTTGAATCAAAAAACATGTTAAATCCCCCTTTTATTGTTGCGTTAAACCAAACATATGATTATATTGTAATCAAATAAATGATTATAATCTAATCAAATATATAAAAAGTAATTGAGTAATTGAACAAAAGGATAAGTTTTTTTATGATGCGAAGTGTTGTACATATGGATCTGGATACATTCTTTGTTTCGGTGGAGCGGCTGGGTAACAGCAAGCTTGAGGGGAAGCCTGTGATCATCGGGGGTATGTCGGACCGGGGTGTGGTTTCCAGTTGCAGTTACGAGGCCAGACAGTTCGGTGTGCATTCGGCCATGCCCATGAAGATGGCCAGATCGCTGTGCAGTGAAGCCATCGTAATCAGGGGGGATATGGATACCTACAGTAAGTATTCCCGGATGGTAACCGATGTCATTGCCGAGCAGGCACCTGTGTATGAGAAGGCCTCCATTGATGAGCACTACCTCGATATCACCGGGATGGACCGGTTTTTTGGGTGTATGCAGTGGACCAGCGAACTGAGGCGGCGGATCATGAAAGAGACCGGACTGCCTATCTCCTGTGGACTGTCAGTCAACAAGACCGTATCCAAGATTGCTACGGGAGAGGCCAAACCCAATGGTGAGATCGAGATTCCGGATGTCCGGGTAAAGTCTTTTCTCTCTCCCCTCTCCATACGGAAGATTCCCATGATCGGGAACCGGACCTTCCATCTGCTGCGTTCCATGGGCATCGGTACCATCGGGACCCTGGGAGAGATTCCCATGGAGATGATGGAGAGCCTGCTGGGAAAGAACGGCATTGTGATCTGGAAGAAGGCCAACGGCATCGATCCGACCCCCGTGATCCAGTACTCCGAGAGGAAATCCATCGGGAGCGAAAGGACCTTTCAGCATGACACCATGGATGTGTCCGGGCTGCGCGACCTGCTCACCTCCATGGTCGAGAAACTGGCCTTCCAACTGCGAAAGGAGGAGAAGCTTTCCTCCATTGTAACCGTGAAGATTCGCTACTCCAATTTCGACACCCACACACTGCAAAAACGGGTTCCATACACCTCCTTCGATCATGAGCTGATGCCCATTGCCCGGGAGCTCTTTGATCGCCTCTACCAGCGGCGTATGCTGATCAGGCTGGTGGGTGTCAGGTTTTCCGGACTGATCCGCGGGGTACAGCAACTGAACCTGTTCGAAGATACATCGGAAATGGTACATCTCTATATGGCAGTGGATAAACTGCGCCTGCGCTATGGATCCGATACGGTCAAAAGAGCCAGTGGCATACAACTTCACGAGCTGGAGGAGCGCACCGCCGGAGGCGAGCAGCAAAAAGCAGTCCCCTCCCCGGAAGATCGCCAGCAGGTTGATAATTTAAAGAACCGCCGGTATCGGTATTGGTATAGGTAGTCCTCCATGTGAACGAAGTGAGCATTTACTTAAATAATCATTCATATTACAGTTTGCGGTACGGGACCATGGCTGTGGAGAGGCTGGTGGAAGAAGCGGCCCGGCTGGGCATTGAAGCGCTTGCGCTGACCGACATCAACAACGCCATGGGGATGGTGGACTTTGTGAAGGCGTGCCGTGCAAAGGGAATCCGTTCCATTGCCGGGATCGAATACCGGAACGGGGACCGTTTCCTTTATGCAGGCATTGCCCGGAATCCGAATGGATTCAGGGAATTGAATGAATTTCTCTCTTACCACAATGAAACGGGATTGCCCCTGCCGGATCGGGCTCCTCCCCTGGATGATGTGTGGTTTATTTATGATTTCCGCGAAAATCCCTGGGAGGGTAAGCAGCGGGGCAAGCGGACGAAGATGCGGGAGCAGGAGTTGATCGGGGTACGTCCGGGTGAGGTGAACAAAATCCTCACTTCACAATGGAGTTCTGATTGGTCACGATTGGTGGTGAGGCACCCGGTAACCTTCCTGGATGAGCGGGATCACGCCCTTCACAGGCATCTGAGGGCCATTGACCATAACATCCTGCTGAGTCAGCTGAAGCCCGGCCACCTGGCAGAGAAGAGCGATGTATTGCTCTCTCCTGACCTGCTTCACTGCGCCTACGACGATTGCCCGGATATCCGACGAAACAGCGAGCGGGTCATAAAGGATTGTTGGATGGACTTTGATTTCATCACGGTGAAAAACAAGAGGACCTTCACCGGAACACGTCTTGACGACAAGGTCCTGCTGGAGAAGCTGGCCCTGGAGGGTATGGAGTACCGTTACGGATGTGGGAACAAAGAGGCGAAACGGAGGATCAGGCATGAACTTGAGATCATCGACCGGCTGGGTTTCTCCTCTTATTTCCTGATCACCTGGGATGTGATCCGTTATTCCATGTCGCGCGGATTCTATCATGTGGGACGGGGCAGCGGTGCCAATTCTATTGTGGCCTACTGCCTGCGCATCACCGATGTGGATCCCATTGACCTGGACCTCTATTTCGAACGTTTTATCAATCCCAAGCGAACCTCTCCTCCCGATTTTGACATAGATTTCTCCTGGAAGGAGCGCGATGAAGTGCTGGACTACATCTTTAAAAGGTATGGGCGGAAGCATACGGCGCTCATTGGCACCATTTCCACCTTCAGGGACCGCTCCATCTTCCGGGAACTGGGCAAAGTATATGGTCTTCCCAAAGAGGAGATCGACCTGCTGGTGAAAGAACCTGAAAGCAAATTGAATGACAACCACATTACCAGGCGCATTTTCGAAGCGGGAAGCCTGTTGATGGATTTTCCCAATTTGAGAAGTATTCATGCCGGCGGTGTGCTGATCTCCGAGGAGCCTCTTACTGCATACACTGCCCTGGATATGCCGCCAAAGGGCCTTCCTACCACCCAGTTTGACATGTATGTGGCCGAAGCCCTCGGGTTTGAGAAGCTGGATATCCTCAGTCAGCGTGGCATTGGGCATATCAGGGAGTGTGCTGAGATTGTTCGTCGCAACAGGGGAATAGTGGTGGATGTACACCGGGTTGATGAGTTCAAAAAGGATCCGGCTGTTCTGGATCAACTTAAAAGCGGTGAAACCAATGGCTGTTTTTACATTGAGAGCCCGGCCATGCGCGGACTATTAAGCAAACTGAAGTGCAACAGCTACCGTGCCCTGGTGGCTGCCAGTTCCATCATCCGGCCTGGTGTGGCTCAGTCGGGCATGATGCGCGAGTACATTCACCGCTTCCACCATCCGGGTGATTTTGAGTATCTACACCCTATTATGGAGGAGCAGTTGAAGGAGACTTTCGGTGTAATGGTCTACCAGGAGGATGTAATCAAGGTCTGTCATCATTTTGCCGGGCTTGACCTGGCAGACGCCGATGTTTTACGGCGTGCCATGAGTGGAAAATATCGTTCCAGGGCGGAGTTCGACCGGATTGCCCAACGTTTTTTTGACAATGGCCGCGAGCGGGGCTATTCCGATCATTTGATCCATGAAGTGTGGCGGCAGATCAGTTCCTTTGCGGGGTACTCCTTCTCCAAAGCCCACTCCGCCTCATTTGCCGTGGAGAGCTTCCAGTCGCTCTACCTGAAGGTCCACTATCCGCTTGAGTTTATGACCGCTGTGATCAATAATTTCGGTGGTTTTTACCGTACCTGGGTATACTTCAACGAAGCGCGGCGGTGGGGAGCCACCATCAACCTTCCTTGCGTGAACCGGAGCGAATACAAGACCTCCATTACCGGAAGGGATATTTTTATCGGATTGATCCACTTGCAGGGACTGGAAGAGCAGGTGGCCGGGATGATCATCGGCGAACGGGAAGTGAATGGCGACTACAGCAGCCTGGAGAATCTGCTTCAAAGGGTACCTGTGGGACTTGAGCAGGTGGTTATTTTGATCCGGATCAATGCGTTTCGTTTTACAGGTAAAAGTAAGAAGGAGTTGTTGTGGGATGCTCACCTCATCCTGGGGAATCAGAAGAAGAAGGAGCCCATGAGAGAGCTTTTTCCCGTCCATAAAAGGGAGTTCAAACTCCCCGAGTTGGAGCAGACAGACCTGGAGAATAGTTATGATGAGCTGGAGTTGCTGGGATTTTCAGTAACCATTCCTTCCTTCGAACTTCTCCAGACCGGTTTCAGGGGCAATTTGGTGGCCCGGCAGATGCTTCAGTTCCTTGGTCAAAAGGTGCGGATGGTTGGCAACCTGGTCACCATTAAGTATGTGCGTACCAAACATAAACAGTGGATGAATTTCGGCACATTCCTGGATGCAGAGGGGGAATTTTTCGATGTGGTGAATTTTCCCGACTCATTGAATCGTTATCCCTATAAAGGCCAGGGCATCTACCTCATCTATGGCGTAATCACTGAAGAGTTCGGCTTTCCGGGCATGACCGTGGAGAAGATGGCCAAATTACCCTACAAACCCGATCCCCGGTATTAGTGCTCAGGGGACAGGGGACAGAACTGAGCACTGAGCACTGAGTACTGTCCCCTGAGCACTAACTCGTTCGTCGAATGTTCATGATGCCCTTTACCCTCTTCAGTTTCCGGATGAGGGCTTCCAGGTGCTGGGTGTCCTTCACAAACAGGGTAATACTCCCCTCGAACATTCCATCGTTTGAATCAATGGAAATGGATCGCATGTTCACCTGCAGGTCTTTTGAGATCACATCAGAGATATTGCTCACTATACCCAGGTCATCTATTCCTGTAACATGCAGTGTAACAGGGAAATAGGAACTCATCTCAGATTGATTCCAGCGTGCTTTTACCACCCTGTAGGAGTACCTCGACAGCAATTGCTGAGCATTGGGGCAGTTCTTCCTGTGGATAGTGATTCCCGAACTGATTGTAACAAAACCAAATATGGAGTCGCCGTGGATAGGGTTACAGCATTTGGCAAGTTTGTATTCCACATTGGACAGTGTATCATCGATAACCAGGAAATCGCCGCTCTCCAGGGCTGCCTGACTGACCAGCCTTTCCACTGCCTCCTCTTCGATCTTACCGCTTTTTTGCTCGGGTGGTTTTTTAACAGTGGTTAAAAGCTCCTTTATCTCAAGAAGATCGATCTTTTCTGTGGCAATTTCGTAATAGAGATCAATGGCATCGCGGTATTTATAATGCTGGATCACCCTTCGGACGCTGCTGTCGTCAAACTCTATCTTCCAGTTTCGGAACCTTCTTTTGAGGATCTCTTTGCCATGTTCTGCCTCCTTGAGTTTCTCCTCCTTCAGCGCCTGCCTGATTTTGACCTTCGCTTTGGAGGTGACCACCACATTTTGCCAGTCAATCTTGGGTTTCTGGTTTTTGGATCTGAGGATCTCGACCTTATCACCATTTTGGAGGGTGTAGCGAATGGGAACATTCTTCCCGTTTACCCTGGCACCTACGCAGGTGGATCCTACATCGGTATGAATATCAAATGCAAAATCAAGAACTGTGGCATTCTCTGGAAATTTCTTCAGATCACCTGTGGGTGTGAATACAAAAATCTCCTTGCTGAACTGGCTAAGTTTCAGCTCCTCGATCAGGTTGTTGGCATCGGCATCGGAGCTTTCAAGTGCTTCCCGGACCTTCCCGATCCATTGGTCAATTCCTGCCTGTCCTTTGATACCCTTGTACTTCCAGTGGGCCGCCAACCCTTTTTCTGCTATTTCGTTCATCCGGGCCGTGCGGATCTGAACCTCCACCCACTCTCCCCCCGGCACCACCACAGTGGTGTGCAGTGATTCGTACCCGTTTGATTTTGGTGCTGAAATCCAGTCCCTGAGTCTTTCCGGGTTGGGTTGGTAGTAATCGGTAATGACCGAGTAAACCCTCCAGCAATCTGCCTTTTCCCGTTTCAAGGGGGTGTCTATGATGATCCTGATGGCAAATTTGTCATAGATCTCCTCAAACTCCACCTTCTGCTGCTTCATTTTTCGCCAGATGGAAGAGATTGCTTTGGGGCGCCCCTTTATTTCCACTTTTAATTTCTCCTTCTGAAGTGCCTCTTCAATTGGCTTAATAAATTCACTGATAAAGCGGTCTCTCCGCTCCCTGGAGGCTTTCAACTTGGCATCAAGTTCCTGGTAAGCCTCTTTTTCCATGATACTCATCGAGATATCTTCCATCTCGGACATCACGTTATAGAGTCCCAACCGATGAGCCAGTGGCGAGTAAATAAATTTACTTTCGCAGCTGAGTGCCATCTGCTCCTTCTCTTCCATTCCCTCCATCAGTCTCATCAGAAACAACCTCTCGGCGATCTTTATGAGAATGACCCTGAAATCGGTGGCCAGGGTCAGGATCAGGTTACGCATGTTCTCAGACTGGCTCTTGTTGGTTATCGTGTCCAGGTCGCTGATTTTCAGTAATTCATGAATAATTTGTGCGGTTCGATCGCCCAGTTTGGTTTTTACCTCTTCCGGTGGAACTGAGTTTTGTTTCACCAGGTCGATAATCAGCACGGAGGAGATTCCAAGTGCATCCATTCCCAGCTCCTTTACCACCATTTCCGCCAGCTTCATTGCGAAAAGGGTCAGGTGTGTACCGAGTTTTTCCTGATCCTGGCGGGAGTGTTCAATCAGGAATTCCACTGATTTTCGGATTTGTTTCATCCCTGTCGCAGTATACTGCTCCTTGCAGGCCCGAATGAGTTCACCATATTGGGTCAATATCTGCTTCTTCAGATCTTCAGAATACTTATTCAATGCCTCCATAATCAATAAGCCCTTGGAAAAGAAAGAGATACTTTGGTTCCAAGACCAGGCTGACTGGTTATGACCAATTCTCCCTTATGAATGGAAGTAAATTCACGTACAAGGGTCATCCCTATTCCTGCGCCCTTTTCATTGGAAGTTCCCCTGCTTGTGAATCCACCATTGTGCAACAATTTCTCAATCTGTTCTTTTGTCATCCCCACTCCTTTGTCTGCCACCTCCAATTTTACGGTCTCATTTTCCTGGATTGCTGAAATGGATATACTCCCGCCTGGTTCTGAAAATTTTATGGCATTGGAAAGCAGGTTCCTGATGATTGCCTCAATCATAATCCGGTCAGCCCTGATCATGATCCCATCCTCCATCCGCTTTTCAATGGAAACCTTTTTGATTAAAGCTGTTTCATCAAACAGAGCCATGCATCCGGTAACAATCATATTCAGGCTGATTTCTTCAGGATGGAAGTAATTGGAATTCTCCTCCAGTCTGGACCAATGAAGAAGGTTTTCAAGGAGTTCCAGGGAATATGTGGCGGAGTTTTTAAGGTTTCCCATCAGCTTTTTACGATCGAAGTCGCGCTGTCCGGATGCCTCAACCCGTTGCAAAACATCGATGGCAGTAATCTGGTTTCCCATGGTACCCCTCAAATCATGTGCAATGATCGACATCATCCGGTCTTTGGTTCGGTTCAAGGTATCCAGTATCAGATTCTGTCTCGTGATCACTAGATTCTTCTCTTCCAGTTTCAGAGAGGAATGCCTCAGCCTTCGCAGGAAATGGCCGCCCAGAATCACCATTGCTGCCAAAAGAATGGCTATCCCGGCGATGCTTTGCACCAGTGCATTTTTCTTTTTCATCAATTGGCCGGCTAGTTCCGACTGGATCTTCAGGTTAGAGTTCTCCTTTTCCAGTGCGTGCGACCTGTGCCTGAACTCCATCTCCATAGCGGCTTTGGAGGTAGTTTCATCCATCATGCTGTCGTTGTATAGATTGCGGAGTTTTTCATTTTCAAAAGCCGAAAGGTAATCTCTACTGGCCACGGCAATGTCTCTTTTAATACCATACCCCGTTGTCAGATGCTCCAGGGATTCGATTTCCAAAGCAGTTTTCAGTGCCTGGTCAGTCATATGATTGGCTCTGCTAAAATTCCCAAGGCCATATGAAATGGTTGCCAGTCCAAGGTAACACCGTGCCAGTGCTTCTACGTCTCCCAGCTCCTCTTTGACCGGGATCGCCTCCATGAATAGATCTGTTGCCCGGTCGTACTCCTTCATCAGGGAATGGATTTCTGCCAGATGAATCAGGCAATTGGAAATGGCTCTGCGGTCTCCAAGATCAACTTTCATATCCCTGCCCCTCTCCACATACTGAAGTCCCTCTTTATAATTCCCCATCGATGCGTAATTGGTTCCGATATTAATCAGACAATTTGAAATCAATATTGGATCTTTGACAGACTTTCCCAGGTCAAGGGCGTTGTTGTAGTAATCCTGCGCCTTTTGAAAATTACCACACTTGTTTTGCACTACCCCCAGGTTTACCAGGCAAAGGGCGATATCCTCTATACTTTCCTCCTTCTCCGCGATCGCCCTTGCCTTATCAAAATACTCAAGTGCCCGTTCATAAGTTCCCAGGTAGACGAAAACATTTCCCATGTTAATATACCCTTTGGCAATTTGCATGAGATCGTTTTCGGGGTCAAGGATGTTGATGGATTCGTCGTAAACCCTTAATGCTTCCACGTAATTTCCCTGGTTCTTGAAAATGATTCCCATATTGTTAAGACACTGACTTGCTCCCAGAGCCATGTTGTTGCGATTGTAGTAGTCAAGCGCTGTCTCATAATAATTCAATGCCTGGGGATAATTCCCCTGGAAAAGGCAGATATTTCCCTTATCCTTCAGGACTTCATAGTAGGCAATGTCGTTATCTGCCTCATTGTATAATGCAAGCGCCCTGTCAAAATCAATGATCGCATCATTGTAAAGTCCAAAGTGAACCTTTATCTCCCCTTCGATTTTAAAGCAGCGACCCAGGTAGCTTTTATCGTCCAATTCCCGGCCGAGAGATTTAGCTCTTCCAAGATACTCCAGTGAAATGGTGGTGTCCGAAGTTTTATAGGCATCAGCGATTTCAAGCATCATCCGGCATCGAACCGAATCGATCTTTTCATTCTCCAGCTCTGTGACCAGGCTGTCCATATGGAATTTATTCTGAGCAACGGCAGTAACCGTGGTCAGAAGCAGCGCAAATAACAGCAGCTTCTTAAATTCCTTCATAAAGAGGATTCTTTTGGCGGTTTAAAAGTAAGAATTTTTAATATTGTATTGAGCTTAAAAGAAATCGACATGACTGGTAAACTAAAAATTCCACATACATATGTGATCGTTTTTGCATTCATCATCCTTGCAGCGTTGCTAACCTGGATTTTTCCAGGGGGTGAATTTGAGAGAGAACTGCTGGATGTGAACGGTACTCCCAGGGAGGTAATTGTGGAGGGATCTTTTCATGCTGCAGAGAAGTCGCCACAGACCTGGCAGGTGTTCAGTGCCCTTTTTGATGGATTTTCCGGGAAGGCCGATATCATTGTTTTCATCCTGATCATAGGAGGTGCCTTCTGGATTATGAATGACAGTAAAGCAATCGATGTGGGCATTCAGACCTTTCTGATCCGTGTGAGGCGATTTGAAAAGATCCGCTTTTTCAGATGGATCGGTGTGGATAACATGATTATTACCCTGATTATGCTTGTTTTCAGTGTTTTTGGAGCCACGTTTGGAATGAGTGAAGAGACCATTGCCTTCATCATTATTTTCGTTCCCCTATCCATATCCATGGGTTATGACTCCATAGTAGGATTGTGTATGTGCTTCGTAGGGGCGGCTTTGGGATTTGCAGGGGCATTGCTCAATCCCTTTACTATTGGGATTGCACAGGGTCTTTCAAACCTTCCCCTGTTTTCCGGAATAGAGTACAGGCTTTTTGTGTGGCTGGTAATTAATGTGGTAGGTATCGGCTGGATCCTGAGGTATGCATCGCGGATTCGCAAGAATCCTGAAACTTCACCTGTTTATGAATCGGATCTTTACTGGAGGACAAGGGAACCTGTGGATCTGGATTCACTGGAGTATCATACTCCCCTGTCAGCCTGGATCACCTTTGGGATTCTGCTGGCAGGTATGGTGGTTTTTGCCATCTCAGAGCCCATTTCCATCCTAAAAATCGGAAACCGCGAATATACCTTCTGGTTTTTACCGGCAACCACTACACTTTTTGCTATCACAAGCATTGCCACTCTGCGGAAATCGGTTCACTTTTTCGTACTTAACATGCTGTTATTTACAATTATATACCTGATTATAGGGGTCATGGGGTACGGTTGGTTCGTCAAAGAGATCGCTACTCTGTTTTTTGTGATGGGTATCTTCTCAGGGATAGCGATGAACAACGGTGCCAACCGGATCACCAGGCTTTTCATTGAAGGAATGAAGGATATTCTTTCTGCTGCTGTGGTGGTTGGTCTGGCCGGGGGAATCCTGGTGATACTTGAACAGGGGAGGGTCATAGACTCCCTATTATACCAGTTGGCCAGCTCCATGCAGGAGTTTGGTAAACTTGCCTCGGTAACCATGATGTATCTGATCCAGACCATGATCAACATTGTGATCCCCAGCGGATCGGCCAAGGCAGCACTGACCATGCCCATTATGTCACAATTTTCGGACCTGATAGGGATCTCCCGCCAGGCCACGGTGATGGCTTTTCAGCTTGGAGATGGTTTTACAAATATGATCACTCCCACTTCACCGGTACTGATCGGCGTTTTGGGTGTAGCGAAGATTCCTTTTGAGAAGTGGTTGAAATGGGTACTCCCCTTTATGGCCATTCTTGTCTTCCTGGGATGGTTGCTGCTGATTCCCACGGTAACCATGCAGCTGAACGGTTTTTAACTACCGGAAGGAGATTCCAATTCCCAAAGAGTGTGTGGAATAAAGGGTGTGTGTGAAATCGTAATGAAGCGTCAATACGCCCAGTTTGATTCGGGCTCCCACGTTGATCCTCAGGTTATTGATATTTTCATAATTGAAATTAAAGGGATCTTCAACGATCAAGTAAGTAGGTTTCCCGATATCGGCCCCTTCGGTAATTACAGTATGTATGGGATAATGACCCAGCATGGCTAACTCTACCAATGAACTTGCATATCCGATGCCCTCATAAATGGTGAGGACAGATATGGTCTGAGAGGCAATCAGGTTTGCAGTCCAGCCTTTAACACGTTGTGAAACGTACTGGTCGTCCCAGTCAAAGTCAGGGTATGGATCCACCATTTGATCCAAATCCAATGGTTCCACATTCACATTGGCCGAGGAGGTTACGCTTGTGTATCCCCCCTGCAGGCTAATATCCAAAAATTCAAGCTCCCTGATAGCCGGTATCCATTGTGAAACTGAGTGTTTTGCGCCCACACCCCAAAGTCCGATTTCGCCATAATCACCCAGCTGTATCAGAGGAATAAAGCGGGCCGAGATATCTGTTCCAAAAGGCAGTCCAACTGTGAGCTGTAACATTGGTAATGGAAAGTAATCAACTCCGGTGCCGTTGGGAAGTGTGTAACGGGCATATTCGATTTCCTGGACAGAACCGTCGGGGTATTCCACTGGTTGTGAATAAATAATTACAGGGCGAGCTTCCAAATCTCCCACTACTGTTGGAGCGAGGGAGCTGCTGGCAGGATCCAGTTTCCCATTTAGTCCCAGTTCAGCCGGCTGGTATGTAAATAGCGCAGAGGGAGCCTTCGCCCAGCTTACCGTGGCAGTGACATCCACTCCTCCAGGCTGGTGAGGCCTTGCTGTATTGTACCATCCAGCATTAAGGTCGGAACCGAGGATATTTGCAAAGGGTTCCAGGTAAGACTGTAGAAGTTTTGCTGCATCATCGACTCCTCCGTAAACGAAATCCATTCCGTAAGACTGACCCTTGCTTTGAAGGGTTGTTAAACATAATAGTGCAAGAATAATCAGTGTCAGCTTTTTGATAAATCTTTTCATGGTTCTCCCCTTTCCTCTGCAAAAATAAAAAAACTAAATTTGTCTCTATGTCCTCAGCCATCCAGTTTCCCAACCAACCCCTGGCCGATCGCCTTCGCCCGGGGACACTTGATGACTTCATCGGTCAGAAGCACCTGGTGGGTCCCGATGCAGTTATACGGAAGATGGTGCTCTCGGGTTCCCTAAGTTCATTTATTTTATGGGGACCGCCCGGTGTGGGCAAGACTACCCTGGCCTCCATCATCTCCAAACAACTTGATCGTCCTTTTTACAGCCTCAGTGCAGTGCAGTCGGGTGTAAAGGATGTGAGGGAGACCATTGAAAAGGCAAGGAAGAACCAGTTTTTTAACAAACCAAACCCGGTGCTTTTCATCGATGAAATTCACCGCTTCAGCAAGTCGCAACAGGACTCCCTCCTTGGGGCAGTAGAGCAGGGGGTGGTTATCCTCATTGGAGCAACCACCGAAAATCCATCCTTTGAGGTGATATCCCCGCTGCTATCAAGATGCCAGGTTTATATTCTGAACAGTCTGTCTGAAGCCGACCTGATGGAGATGCTGAACAGGGCGCTGAAGAAGGATCTCCATCTCAGGAAGTTTAATATCGAGATAGAGGAGCATGAAGCCATGTTGCAATATTCAGGCGGTGATGCCCGTAAATTGCTAAATACGCTTGAACTGGTTGTTAAATCGGAAGTTTCCGTCGAAAAATTTAATCCGGCGGAGCGGATCGTTATCACCAATTCAATGGTAAAGGAGCGGCTCCAGGAAAACATGGCCATCTATGATAAAAATGGGGAGATGCATTACGACATCATCTCGGCCTTTATCAAATCCATCAGGGGAAGTGACCCCGATGCCGCAGTCTACTGGCTGGCCAGAATGCTTGAAGGGGGTGAGGATATAAAATTTATTGCCCGAAGGCTTGTTATACTGGCCTCCGAGGATATTGGGCTTGCCAATCCCAATGCCCTTCTGATGGCCACCAACTGCTTTCAGGCAGTACATATGATCGGAATGCCTGAGGCCAGGATAATCCTTTCGGAAACCGCCATATATCTTGCCGTATCGGCTAAAAGTAATTCGGCTTACATGGCCATCAACCAGGCTATGGAACTGGTTAAAAAGACAGGAAACCTTCCTGTTCCCCTGCACCTTAGGAATGCACCAACCAAACTGATGAAGGAGATAGGTTACGGAAAAGATTATAAATATGCACACAACTATGAAGATCATTTCGTGAATGATCAATATCTTCCGGAATCGCTGAAAAATCAGCAGTTTTTTACTCCGGGTACAAATCCAAGGGAGGTTGAGATTCAAAAGCATCTGGAGCGGTTGTGGAAAACTATGAAAACGTATGGAAAAGAGTAAAATATTGATATTGAAGGATTTCATTCCATCGCTGAAACATTCGGAAGGGTCTCCCCTGCTTCTTCTGGCAGGTCCTTGTGTGGTTGAAGGCAGAGAAATGGCTTTGAGTATAGCAGAGACCGTTACGAAATTGTGTGACAGGTACCGGGTTCCATACGTATTTAAGGCTTCGTACAGGAAAGCAAACCGCTCCAGGATAGACTCCTTCACCGGGATTGGTGATATTAAGGCTCTGGAAATCCTGGATGAGATCAGAAAAAGTTTCGGAATCCCCGTGATTACCGATGTACATAGTCCGGAAGAGGCCAATATGGCTGCCGATTATGTGGATGTTTTACAAGTTCCCGCCTTTCTTTGCCGCCAAACCGACCTGCTGGTGGCATGCGCTAAAACCGGGAAGAGTGTTTCAGTTAAAAAGGGACAGTTTCTTTCGCCGGAAGCCATGCAGTTCGCCATCGATAAAGTAATAAGTTCCGGAAACTCAAAAGTGATGATAACCGAACGGGGTACTACCTTCGGGTACCAGGACCTGGTGGTTGATTTCCGGGGTATTCCGGTCATGCAACAGATGGGGGTACCTGTGATCCTGGATGTTACGCACTCCCTTCAGCAACCCAATCAGCAATCGGGGGTTACAGGGGGAATCCCGAAACTAATTGAACATATGGCACGTACGGGAGTAGCCGCAGGAGTCGACGGGATCTTCCTGGAAACTCATCCTCAGCCCTCAAAAGCTCTTTCCGATGGCGCCAACATGCTTCCTCTGGCCAGGCTCGAGCCTTTGATTGAACAGCTGATACAGCTCAGGGAGCTCAGGGTCGGATTAAACATCTGAAAAAAAAGGGTGCTTTTCAGGGCACCCTTGAATAATTGCAGCAATTGTATAAGCCAGGTTCTGTTTCCCGGAAACGGGATCCCTGTCATTTTTCTAAGCGGCCTACCCCCCGGCAGAAGCGGGTAGCTTTTATAGCGCCGGTATACATGGCCTTACAGCCCGCAGGACAAACAGCTGTATCGGTTACCCGATACACTGGTGGGCTCTTACCCCACCTTCTCACCCTTACCCCGGTTAAAGGGCGGTTGTTTTCTTCTTTGTTACCCCACCCTCGCGAATGGCAGTTTTTCAACAGTGCGGTACCCTTTGCTGCCCGGACTTTCCTCTGCAGTTAAAACTGCAGCGACAGAGCCAACTACTGCAAAATTTTAAAGAACACTGCAAATTTAGCTATTTTTGCGGATTCGAAATGAGTTCATGTCTGCAGAAAAGGAAATATCCATTGATGGTTACCGATATCAGCTTCCCGAAGCTTCCATTGCCAGGCATCCCCTGCCACAGCGGGAGGCCTCACGTCTGCTGGTCTATAATAAAGGCCTAATTAAACACAGCAACTTCCGGAATCTCCCGCTCCATCTTCCGGAAAACAGCTGGCTGGTATTCAATAATACAAAAGTAATCCAGGCAAGACTGCGGTTTTACAAGCCTACCGGGGCAATGATAGAGGTCTTCTGCCTTGAGCCAGTCGATCCGGCCGATCATCAACGCGCTTTTGAATCGTTGGAGTCCTGCTCATGGAAGTGTATGATCGGCAATGCAAAAAAGTGGAAATCGGGTCTCATCTCCCTCACGACCCTCGTGGAAGGAGCCGCAGTCAGGTTAGAGGCAACCCTGGTCGGGGTTGGAGAAAACAGTTTTGTGGTACGTTTTCACTGGGATGCTCCGGGTTGCTCCTTTGGCGGAATTATCGAATCGGCAGGATCAACCCCCATTCCACCCTACCTGAACAGGCCAGCAGAGAGTTCCGACAGAATACGTTATCAGACCATCTATAGCCGCGACCTGGGATCAGTGGCGGCTCCGACCGCCGGACTTCATTTTACCAAGTCAATGATGGAGACCCTCCAGGACCGGGGGATAGCCATCCAGCAATTGACACTCCATGTGGGTGCCGGAACCTTTGTTCCCATCAAGAAGCAAAATGCCAGGGAGCATAAAATGCATGCCGAGCTGGTCATGGTGCCGCTGGAGTTCATAGAGAGATGGGCAGCTCAATTAACCCTGCCTGTTGCTGTGGGGACTACCTCTACAAGGAGCCTGGAAACCATATACTGGCTGGGTGTAAAACTGATCGCCGGACAGCAACTTAACCATGAAGGAACTCATTTCAATCAATGGGAAAATGAGTCGCTCCCCGATCATTTTACGCTGAAGGAGAGTCTGGAGGAACTTTTAGGATATTGTCAAAAGAACAACTTATTGCAACTCCGGTTTACCACCAGCCTGATGATTGTTCCTGGTTACAGGTTCAGGAGTATAGCAGGGCTGATCACGAATTTCCATATGCCCGGCAGTACACTTTTACTGCTGATTGCAGCACTTGTCGGGGATGACTGGAAAAGGGTATATCAGTCTGCGCTTGATCACAATTACCGTTTTTTAAGTTATGGCGATAGCTCCCTGCTGATTCCGGGGCCATAATTAACCCAGAAGTGAACGAAGCAATTCTGCAAAAACCTCTATATCCGATTCGGTGGTATCAAATGAACACATCCATCTCACTTCGGAACGCTCTTCATCCCAAACATAGAAGAAAAACTGCTCTTGCAGCTTTGGAATAATTTCAGGGGGGATGACTGCAAACACCGCATTCGCTTCTACCTTTTGGGTCACCCTTACACCCGGAATTTGCCTGACAGCCTTGTGTAATTTCATAGCCATCCGGTTGGCATGTAGGGCGTTATCTTTCCACAGATCATTCTCCAGGTAGGCGTCAAACTGGGCAGATATGTAACGCATTTTGGAAGCCAGCTGCATCCCCTGTTTACGCTGATATTTAAACTGGGCTGCCATCTCAGGTTCAAAGAACACCACCGCTTCACCATACATCATCCCGTTTTTGGTCCCCCCGAAAGAGAGAAAATCCACTCCGGCCCCGCCGGTCATTTCATAAAAACCGATTCCCATGGCGGCAGCGGCATTGGCGATACGCGCCCCATCCATGTGAACCAGCATATGATTGGCATGGGCAAATCCGGTAATCCTCCTGATTTCGTCAAGGGAATAAAGTGTACCCAGTTCGGTGGCCTGGGTGATGGAGATCACCCTAGGCTGAACATGGTGTTCAAATCCGATTCCATGAAGATGTTTTTTAACTTCATCGACCGTCAGTTTTCCCTCAGGGGCCGGTACTGAAATCAGTTTGCATCCGGTAAATTTCTCAGGAGCACCACACTCATCCACATTGATGTGTGCAGTTTCGGGACAAATCACTGCATGAAAGGATTGTGTGGCAGCTGTAAGTCCCAATACATTGGCAGCTGTGCCGGTAAATACAAAAAATATCTCACTCTTCTCACCGAAGATATCCTTCATTCGGGTGATGGTTCTCATGGTTACAGGGTCATCACCGTATGCGATGGCATGACCCGTATTCACCGATTCGACAGCCTTCAGGATGGCCGGGTGTACTCCGGCATTGTTATCGGATGCAAATCCTCTCTTGCTCATGTTCAGAATTTTTCGTCATATTTGGTCCAGAGCATATCCCCCAGTTCCCATGCCTTTTTAACAACCTGATCACCCCAGTGAATGGTATATTCTGTCAGATAACTGTTCAGCTCCTCTTTCTCTCCTTTATTATACAGTTCCAGTGAGATCTCTTCAAAAGCACCCTGATTTTCAAACAGATCTTCCTGCCACTGGTCCCAGACCTGGTTCACGTCGAATCGCATCTCACCCCAGCGCTGTGCTGTAAGTGTTCCAAGCCGGTTAAAGGCCCACCATGCCGATTTTGTCGTGTATCCATTGGGACGGCCAGGAGTTTTATAGGATTCAGGAAGATCGCTGACTGAGCAGTATACAGGGATATAGATGGAGGTGGACACGTTGTCCAGTGCCAGCCAGACCACACCCCCGATCTCGTCGGGAAGCCAGTCCCTGCACTGGATGATAGTGGCATACATGGTATACCATCGGGCAATGGTGCGCTCACCCATCCATCCCCATCCTCCGTTAATGCGGAGCATTTTATTCATGTCATAGGGAAGGTGTGGATTGGCAAGGGGGGAAATGACGCTTTTCCCATTTTCATCCGTAACAGTCAGGTCTTTTGTCATATCGAACGGAGTCCCTTCATAGTAATCTGAAAAGACCATACGAAGGTCGGAAAGGGAAACGGGTTTGTCAGGTTTCACAGAAAAGGGATAGTTCTCTGCATTTGGATCCAGCTTCAGGGAAGGCGCAAGCAAATCGAATACCCGCCACTCCCTGCGCCTTGACGCAAGTGATGTTCTGCTTTCAGGAGCATAGACATAACAGAAGCGAAACGGTTCTTCCTCGTTCCACCAGTTATTCTCCCTGGCCACACTGTATACATTCACGCTTGCGCGGAAGTTTTCCCGGTCACTTAAATCAATCTCCTTGATGGTACTTGCATTTGCATTTACCGCGATATGTTCGTCAGGAACCCGCTGAGCCACCCAGACAGCACCCGTTTTACCCTTTCCGGGTCCTACGATCTCCATGTGCCACACCTCCAGCTTGTCGGCAATTGTAAGACACTCACCGTAATCGTTCCAGCCATACTCTTCCAGTAAAGCGCCTGCAACTTCAATGGCCTCTTCAGCCGTTTTGGATCTTTCCAGGATAAGCTTACAGAGCCGCTGGCAATCGATCAGCCCGCTGTCAGATTTCAGCTCCTCCCTTCCCCCGAAAGTGGATTCTCCAATGCCTACCTGGTACTGGTTCATGGAGGGATAGGCTGTATTAAGATACTGGTATGTCTCCTTCACCTGAGGTATTTCGCCGATGGGCAGATGTGCATAGGTGGGCATGGCGAGTGAGTCACATGGCACCCTTTTATACATGGTCACAAACTCCTGCTTGGCATGCTTTTGGGCCGGTACGATATCCATCTCGGAGCGTGTCCTGTGACTGTCGTCGGTGTGTGAAGTGATTACCGACCCGTCGGCTGTCGCACCTTTCCCTGCAGTTATGGAGGTGCACCCGTCGGGATACCCACCCTCCCAGTCGGGTTGCTGGGACCACGAAAGAGTGGAAACAGCTAAAAAAATCAGGAACAGAGGTCTGCTTGCTTTCATGTTTCAGTGAATTGGTGTGAGAAGAGCGAAGATAATTATTTTGAAAATGCATCCTGCCCATGATCAAAACTCGGAATTGAAGTGAAATGTAATCTGCGGGAATTTCTCCCGGGCCATGTCCAGGGCATACGGTGATTCGGCCATGTATACCTCTCTCCCCTCTTTATCGGTGCATAGCTGCTGGTACTTTCGAAGCCGGAATTCTTTCAGTTTTTCCTGGTTCTTCGATTCAATCCAGCAAGCCTTAAACATGGATATCTGTTCATACCTGCACCGGGCATTGTACTCATGCTCCAGCCGGTACTGGATCACATCAAACTGCAGTGCCCCCACAGTCCCTATGATTTTCCGGCCGTTGGCCACACTGATAAAGAGCTGTGCAACCCCTTCATCCATAAGCTGGTCCAACCCCTTGGAGAGCTGTTTGAACTTCATTGGATCGGCATTCTCCACATACCGGAACATCTCGGGTGAAAAAGAGGGTATTCCCTTGAACCGGAGCTTCTCTCCTTCGGTGACCGCATCTCCTATCTTGAAATTCCCCGTGTCGTGCACTCCCACGATGTCACCGGGATAAGCGATATCGATAACCGATTTTTTCTCAGCCATGAAAGAGGTGGGATTGGAAAACTTCATCTGCCGGCCCGTACGAATATGGATGTATGCTGTATTTCGTTCAAAAACCCCCGAGACAATTTTAATAAATGCCAGTCGGTCGCGGTGATTGGGATCCATATTGGCATGGATTTTAAAGACAAAACCTGAGAATTTTGGCTCATCCGGAAACACCTCCCGCTCCTCGGTTAACACGCCCCTGGGAGAGGGTGCGATCTGAATAAAGCACTCGAGGATATCCTTCACTCCGAAATTATTAAGTGCACTTCCAAAAAAGAGGGGTGCAGTCTTCCCCTTTAGGTAATCCCCCAAATCCAGTTTTGCATAGACCCCTTCAATCAGTTCCAGCTCCTCCTTAAGTTTTTCGGCATGTGGGGCAATCTGGTTTTTAAAAGCTTCGTTCTGCAGGTCAGTATGCTCGGTGATCTCACCTATGGTTTGCTTGGTATTGCCGCTGAAGGAACGGAAAACTGATTCGAAACGGTTATACACACCCCTGAAATCGGAACCGGTTCCCACGGGCCAGCTAAGAGGATGCACATGGATCTGCAGTTCGCGCTCAATTTCATCCATCAGTTCGAAGGGATCCAGAGAGGGCCGGTCCATTTTATTTACAAAGACCATTACAGGGGTCTTTCTCATCCTGCAAACTTCCATCAGCTTCCGGGTTTGTGTTTCAACCCCCCTGGCCGCATCAATTACAATAATCACACTGTCGGCCGCTGTCAATGTCCTGAAGGTATCCTCAGCAAAATCCTGGTGTCCGGGTGTATCCAGAATGTTGATCTTTTTACCCCCGTAGTCAAAGCCCATCACCGAAGTGGCCACAGAGATTCCCCTCTGTTTTTCAATCTCCATAAAGTCGGAGGTGGCTGTTTTTCGGATCTTATTGGATTTTACGGCACCCGCCACGTTGATGGCTCCTCCAAACAGCAGGAATTTCTCAGTGAGTGTGGTTTTCCCTGCATCGGGATGACTCACGATGGCAAAGGTTCTTCTCCGCGCAATTTCGTCCGTTAACTTCATAGGTGAAAGTGAGCGGCAAATATAGTATTAAATCCTATTTTTGAGGCAGATAAAAGCAATAACTAATGGATGAAAATAAGAAAGCGGGGAGGTATCGGCGCATTTATGAACAACTGAGTGAACTTACTAAAAAGAGTAATGACCCTGTCGCCAGGATGGCCACCATCTGCGCTGTTCTGCATCATAAAATGGAATATTACTTCTGGACAGGATTTTACCTCCTTGGTCAGGATAAGGAGAAATTAGTCGTAGGCCCTTACCAGGGGCCTGTTGCCTGCCAGGAACTGGAGCCCCGCAAGGGCGTGTGCTGGGCAGCTGTTGACAGGGCCGAACCGGTTGTTGTTGAAGATGTACATGCATTCCCCGGACACATTGGATGCGACTCCAGGTCACAATCGGAAATAGCTTTGCCGGTAAAAGATAGCCATGGAACTATCAAAGCGGTCTTTGATGTGGATTCGGACAAGCCTGGATCATTTTCACAAATCGACAGCAGGTATCTTCAGCAGATTCTGGAACTGATCTATCGTTGAAGGCAACTGCTTTCAGGTTGTAAAACCATTAATCCTGGCTTTGAGCTTCTCCACGGAGTATGGCTTGGTAATTAATTCATCAAACCCCACATCAGAGAAATCTTCAAAAAAGAGCTCCGGATTGTGCGCGGTCAGGGCAATGATAGGTAAAGCGTTTTTCGGAAAAGACATTTCCTTCCGGATGTACTGGGTAGTCTCAATTCCATTCATCACAGGCATCTCAATATCCATAAATACCAGGTCAATCTCCTGGTTTTCAAGAATACGGATCGCCTCCTCCCCGTTTTGAGCCAGCACTACTTCATTGCCGGTCATTTTAACAAGTTCTGACAGAAGGTATCTGTTGGTGTAAATATCGTCAACGATGAGTATTCGCAGGTTGGGCATGGAATGAAATTGAGCGTGATAAAAATAGAAATTATTAACTAAATTTAGTGCTTGCAGTCACAATAGAATGGGGGAACTGAATAAAAGGGAGATGATCATCCGTTACGGTGCGCTTGGACTGTCACTTGGTTTTGCCATACTCCTTTCAATCTACCTAATCCTTTTCATATCTTTTGAAGAATCATTCAGCTTCCAGGTTATGGGAAGCCTTCATCGTAGACTCTGGTTCCTTTATATTTATGATATATTTCCGCTGGCGGGAACCCTTATCGGTGCTCTTGTGGGAAACTGGAGGTTCAGGCAGATGGATGCCTTCGCTGCGAAAGTTCAGAACGAGACTGACAAGAACCAGGAGATCAGGCGATTTACCCATGCCTTGATTGCCGGTGACCTGAATACTTCATTTGCCCATGCCGATGCAGACCAGACCCTTTCTGAATCTCTTAATAAACTGAAGGATACCCTTGTCAGGAACCGGGAGATAGAACGTCAGAGGCGCCAGGAGGAGCGGCAGAGAAACTGGGTATCCCAGGGCCTGGCCGAATTCGGGGATATCCTCAGAACACATACCAGCGATCTGGAGTCGATGGCCTATGCTGCCCTTTCGGGCCTTGTAAGATATCTGGGTGCCAACCAGGGTGCTATCTACCTTAACAATGAGGAGGAGAAACAGCTCCATATGATCGCCTGTCATGCTTATGAAAGAAAGAAATTTCCGGATAAAATAATTCCCTGGGGGGATGGTCTCATTGGCGCAGTGGCCCTGGAGAGGAAAGGCTTCTATACCGATAAGATTCCGGACGGTTATCTCACCATAACATCCGGACTGGGAAAGGCCAATCCAACTTACCTGCTTATAGAACCCTTCATCTGGAACAACCAGGTATTCGGGATTATCGAAATCGCCTCCTTCAAAAACCTGGAGGAACATCAGCTTCAATTTGTGGCAAGAGTGGCTGAAAATATCGCCACCACACTTCATACCATGGAAAGTAAACTCAGGACAGAGCAGTTGCTGAAGGAGACACAGGCTCAGGCTGCCAGGCTTGTGGTACAGGATGAACAGATGAAACAAAACATGGAGGCGCTAAAACGTACACAGGAAGAGGCTGCCCTCAATGCAGAAATTTTTATCAGTTTTACCAACACTGTAAATCATACCCTGATGCGTGCAGAGTATGATGCTGAAGGGAAACTGCTATACGCCAATACGAGATTTCTGAAGAAACTGGGGTACCAGGGTAACCGGGAAGTGGAGGGCAAGCATATCACCATGTTCATCAATGAAAAGGAGCGGCCATGGTTCAATAGCATGTGGAGCAAGCTGGCCAAGGGTGGAAGACACTATGAGGGATACATGAAACATGAAACCAAGTTGGGTCAGGATCTTTGGACCATGGCGTCCTATACCTGTGTGAGACGTGATAACGGTGAGGTGGAAAAGATCCTTTTCCTGGCCATGGATTCCACCGAGCAGAAAAAACAGAGTCTGGATTTTGAGGGCCAGATCCAGGCCATTGACCGGCTTAATTTAAAAGCCGTTTTTACTCCTGGTGGAAAACTGTTGATGAGCAACAAACTGTTTAACAAGACACTTAAGTATACCGACATTGAGCTGGATCTGATGAACGTTTTTGATTTTTTCGGTGCAGAGGATCAGGAGCGGTTCACCGAGATATGGGAAAAAGTGATCAGGGGTGATGCTTTCCAGGGGCAATTGAGAATGCAATCAAAATATGAAGAGGAACTGTGGTTCAGGGCCACATTCCTATCAGCAAACGATGTATATGGTGAGGTGGAAAAAGTGATCTTCCTGGCAAACGAGGTGACCAAGGAAAAGGAGATGGAGTTGGCATCTCGCAGGAATCATGAGCAGCTGATCAGGAAAGAGGAGGAGCTGAGAATGGCAGGCCTCGATTTAAAGAAAAAACTGGAAGATTCGAACCAGTTGCGTAAAGAGGAGAAAGCTAAGTTTGATAGAGAGGTGAAACGATACACCCATGTTTTGGACGAGTTACCCCATCCGGTTATCACAATCAACAACATGGGGTTTATCCTTTTTTTTAACCGGACGGCGGAAAAATTATGGGGTCTGAAGGAGAAAGAGGTCTCGGGAAACCAGGTGAGCCGTCTCTTCAGTCAAAATCCGGGAACTTCTGTGATATCTCATTTTTGTGACCCGGCTCTCAGCAAGTCGCCCGGCAGGCACACCAACCAGGAGCTGATCCTGGTTGACGGCAGGGTGGAAAGGAGGGATATCCTGCTGATCCATTCGGACCTGAAGGAGGAGGTGAATTACACCATGGTTATTCTTTCTCCCCATTAATCCAGGCGAGAATTTCGTCACTATCCGGCTTCTTTCTTGGAGCGACATTTCCCACCAAAGTACCGTCGGGGTCGATCAGATATTTCTGAAAGTTCCAGGAAACATTGCTATCCTCCACTCCATTCTGTGCTTTAGTGGTCAGCCACCTGTAAAGCGGATGCATCTCATCACCCTTGACGGAAATCTTTTCCATCATGGGAAAGGTAACGTCAAACTTTTCGGTGCAGAATAAGGCAATCTCGCTGTTACTACCTGGTTCCTGGCCTGCAAAATCGTTACTGGGAAAGCCGATGATCACAAAATCCCTCTCCTTATACTCCCGGTAGATTCTTTCAAGATCTTCATACTGAGGCGTTAAACCACACTCCGACGCAGTATTGACCACCAGCACCTTTTTTCCCTTTAATTTGGAAAGAGGAAAGTCATTACCGTGAATGTCTTTGACCGTAAAGTCGTAGAAATGAACCTGTGACCACAGTTGTACCGACAGAGTAAGCATTGCTATGATAAGGAATCGTGTTATATTTTTCATATGAACCGTGTTCTGAATTTTTCTTCTGTTTTGAACAATAAACAATCCGGGAGAGGGTTGGTTCAACCTGAGAACTATTATTTATGCCGGGTATATTTCATAACTTTGGCGCATGGAAAACACCGGGAAACAATATGAAATTTTTGTTTACGGCCGCGTACAGGGGGTGGGATTCAGATATGCAGCCCGAAACCAGGCCAGATCACTCGGACTGAAAGGCTGGGTCGAGAACCAGCCCGACGGATCGGTTCTGACACTGATCCAGGGAGATACAGAAGCCTGTAACCGCTACATTCAGTGGTGCCGGAACGGTCCGGGTTACTGCTGGGTGGAACGAATCGAGGTAAAGGAAAACCCGGTATCTCCCCTCTCCCATTTTCGGATCATTCAATAGCGCTCTATTTTTTCGCGGTCAGTGCCAGAATACTGCTTAGGGCGAGCCATGTTGTCAGCAATAGGATGATGCACGAAAGTATCACAAGCAAAATTTCACCTTCCAGGATGAAATCATTCAGATTCTTTACCATGGCCCAAAGGGTAAATGCCAGGACCAGAACCATGGGGATGGCGGTATACCAGATGGGCATTTTTTTCGAATGAAAGTAAACTGTAACCACCCCAAGTGCCAGGGCAGCCATCAGCTGGTTAAGGGATCCGAATAGCGGCCACAGCACCATGGCTCCCTGCCCTCCTGGTTTGAAGAAGGTCAGGCAAGCCGCGGAAACCACAATGATCAAAGTGGCCAGGTAACGGTTGTTGAAGGGCCTCCTGATGCTTCGGTCCGGCCGGCTAAAGATCTCCTGGAGCGAAATGCGCTGGATTCTTGCTGCCGAGTCGAGTGTTGTATTGGCAAATGACACAATAAAGACTGCCACAAACGCTGCTCCGTATTTAACAGGCAGACCGAAGCTGGAGAAGAGGTTTGCCGACCCGATAATAAATGCATCCAGCATGGCGGACAGTCCGTTCGCGGATGACCATGAAGTATAGTGATGTTGATAAGCCGCCAGGCCGGTCAACACCTCCCCATCGGCCTCGAGTCCCATTCCGAGACCTGCTCCGGCTGCTATAATCACAAGAACCGCCAGGAGACTTTCGGTTATCATGGCGCCATACCCGATGGGAAGCGCATCTGTCTCCCGGTCAACCTGTTTTACGGTGGTCCCCGAACTGGCCAGGGAATGAAAGCCAGAAATGGCACCGCAGGCTATGATTATAAACAGGATGGGTGCCATTGGAGGAACGTCTGATTCCGGGGCTAAAGCAGCCTGGTTAATGGCCGGGGCAGAAATGAGCGGGTGCGCAATTATTATACCCAGGATCAGAAAGGCCATGGCCACCAAAAGCTGCTGAGAATTGATGTAATCGCGCGGCTGAAGCAATTTCTGCACGGGTATTGTGGAGGCGAAAAATACATAGATAAAAATGAGAATGCACCAGACCACAACTGAGGTTTGTCGATCCCAGGGGAGGGAAACCGGGAACCTGACTCCCAGGATCACGAAACCATAAAGCAGCAGGAGGGCCACTATGGAATATACCAGGTCGTTTTTGCCCCTGCGGATCTGCCATCCCAGCCAGACCGCCACGGGAATCTGGAACCAAACCGGGATCACCGATTCGGGATACTTGACAAAAAGGCCACCCACAATCATTGCAAAAACAGCAAGTACTATAAATAATAGCAGCTGCATGATAAACTGAAGTGCATACCTTGTAGAGGGGCTGATGATTTCTCCGGTGAGTTCACCTATGGATCGACCTTTATTTCTTGCGGAGACAACCAGTGTGGTAAAGTCATGAACGGCTCCCATGAAAATGCTTCCCAGGAAAACCCATAAGAAGGCCGGAAGCCATCCCCATATAATTCCGATAGCAGGTCCGACGATAGGCCCCAGTCCGGCAATAGTGGTAAAATGGTGGCCGAAAACAATGTGCGATTTGGTTGGGACATAGTCAATCCCATCGTTCAGTTCATGGGAAGGCATGATACGTGTGGCAGCCAGTTTAAGGACCTTGTTTCCAAGATATCGCCCGTAGAAACGGTATGCAGCCAGGTAACCGGCAATTGCGAGTATGACCAGAATAAGACTATTCACAAATCCTAAGTTAGAATTTTTGTTTCAAATATTCCCCGGATTCCTACCTCCTCTCCGGCAATTACCACACAGGCCAGAATTTCGGGTATCGCCGCCACACGGTCCAGCAGCGGCCGGATATCTTCCCTGCCCTGCACCTGGTTGGCGAGCGCAGTGGCCCATGCATCGGCCAGCGGAGTATCTCGTGAAACAATGGTGACAGCATCTGCTTTCCCCATGCTGAAGGAGTGACCTATAGTGCCTGATGAGGTACATATGCCCCATTCCCCCGGTGGGATCACCAGTCCCAGTTTTCCCGACAGCGCCACCTCCCCGGCATGAACCACCACCACCAGATCATTCCAGTTCCTTATATAGAGATCTCCCCCGTTCTCCACAATCACCTCAGCAGAATGTATTTTTACCTCTCCCGGACAGGATCCTGCCCCGGTATGCTTTTCAATGGCCCTGCCCACCTCCCGGGCGAAGAGTCCGGCCACCGAACTCATCGGTCCGGTACCGGTAGTCATTGCACAGTCATACATGGTTTTCAATTCAAACGGAATGTCTTCGTTATCGCCCGGTATCTCAAGCGGATCAAGGGAGGTTGCAAAATTGGGATGGAGTGCCATGTGCCTGATGAGCAGCTCATAGAGGCGCAATTGTTCCTCCCTGCATACAGATTCAACACAGGGTTGGTAGTGTGGATGACTGATACCCACCAGAAGGTCGGATTCAAGGTGAAGCGAAGAGAAGAAACGGAAACGGTCCGAATTCATCTCCTCCCGGTATATCCTGGGCTGATACAATTAATTTTCTCCGAAATTGAGTTCAAACAGCTGAAGGGGACATGCTTTAATACAGAGTTCACACGCAATACAAAGCTCAGGTGAAAATTTCAGTTTACGGGAGGAATCCTTCATGGTGAGTGCACCTGGAAAGCAGACCGAAGCGCAGGCTCCGCAATGGATACATTCAGTTTCATCGAAAAGGATGGTCTTCACCACCGGAGATATGCCAATATTCTTAATTTTAAGATATTCCAATGCCTCATTCATCTTCCCGGGCTCACCACTCATCTCTATAAGCAGGTTCCCCACCTTGCCATGCGTGATGTCGGCATTGAGAATGTTGATTCTCACATCATACTCTTTGATTAACACGTAGGTGATCGGCTCATTGACACGCTCTGCCGGAAACCTGAGCACCAGCCTTTTCTTATCTTTTTTCATCCTTTGTTCCTCTCCAGTCCTTGATCATTTAACCGGCTCACCTGATCTCAAGTGAATTCAACCCCTTTCCAGAAGGGAATGCCTCCAGGGGTTCGGTCAGTAAAAATGTACCGCTACTCACCTGCTTTTTCAAAATATCCGCTATCTTTCGGGCTTTGTATAAACTTGAAAGAGAAGAGGTCCGGATCATTTTCCCGTTAAATTCTATCTCACCGGACATGAGCTGGGCGTAATTAATCCTGCCAACCTCCGGGTGGTCCGGGTAGCCATAATCCAGGATGCGGGTGGTAATCTGATCGTTCCGGATCATCACCCTGGCAGCCATCTCCTCATCCAGCACCGGTATGGGGATCCCGATTCCCACAAAGATAGATACTCCGTATTTTTCATAATAGGCAGCCTTTATAAAGGAGGAACTCATGTTTTTGGCATTCCCGATCACTGAAAGGGTAGCAGAATTAAAAACGGGAACGCCATGGTCGTTGCGCTCAGTATTGCTCCGGTACTGAGTTCCGTGCCAGCTCACATAGCCTGTGGTTCCACCGAGAAAAATCCGTGTTCCCAGACCGATGGTCCGCATATCAGGATCATTGAGCAATGGACTCAGCTCACCGGAAGTACTATAGTTGGCATTGCCCATATGTGGAAGCAAACTACCCATGTAGGTATATTTGATTCGGTTAGAGCCATTTACTGCTACAGGGTAATTCTGGTATGCATTGCGGGGATTGAACATCATCATCTCATTGATATTATCCCGGTTAATGGTGGTACGAATATCCCGCCTTGGATAGCAGTCGGTTCCTTTGGCGTGGGCGATAAGCTCCACATCCTTCCCATCAATCAGCTCTTCAATGATGTGCGCACCGCCATAATCGGGCCGCTCCGGATGGTTCTCGGTAGCCCCGATATAAAGATCGACAGCAGCGATACCTGTAAAAACAGGGACTCCGTTGAGGGTTGCGCTCTCCATTCTGATGGGTGGATCGGAGTGACCGGTGTTTATGAACAGGCCCGATGAGCACATGGGTCCGAAAGTTGCCGTGGTGACCACATCGACCCTTTCTGCTACCTGGGCCGGCGAAAGCTCCCTGCCCATGGCGGAAACCTCCTCGGCTGTGAGAACAACCGCATTCCCCTTCCTGATTTTTTCATTGATCTCCTGGAAACTCTTCTTTACTGGCATCTTCATCCTGGTTTAAATGGTCCCGAAATCACCCGTCCTGATCCAGCCTTCCCTGCCGTCGATAATCCGGATGTTATGCCATCCGGTCACCTCCTCGTTCACCTTTACCCTGGTCCCTTCATGCAGGATAAACAACTCTGTTCCGGTTTCACTGGGTGTGCTTTTCACAGTGACCGAAGGAGATAGAATGATTCCCGAATCCGGCCGTATTATTTCCCGGTAACTTGCAACTGCCGAAAATAAAGTAAAAACGGTAAAAATGAGCCCCCCCAGGCCTGCAAAGAATCCGGTTTTTTTAAGGGTGAGTCCACGTGCAAAGATATAAAGCAGCAGGAAAAAAACCGTGAATAAAAATCCGGTCAGAGCCATGATGCTCCATGCCTGTTCTGGCAGTGCCTTTACAGCTGAAGAGATCCAGGTCCGGATAAAAAATTCGGGCACCTCTTCAAAACCATCCGATTTATAGCGAGAAAGAAATTCCAGGTTATGTGCGGCATCTCGATGGGAGGGATCAAGCTTCATAGCCTTTTCATAATAAAGGGCAGCATAACCGATGCTGTTGGAGCGAAATGCTGCATTACCCATGTTGTAATATAGTTCGGGTGACTCATAGCCCGAATCCACTACCTTCTGCCAGCTTTCAAGTGCTGATTCGAATTCACCCGCCTCGTAGAGTTTCACTGCCTGCGTATAGATTGAATCGACGGAGGCAAACAGCTGGCTTGCACTAAAAATCAGGTACATGCAAAGTTTAAGTATTTTCATCACAGACTGTTTTCCAGGTTTTTGATTAAATGCAGGGCATCCCTGTAAAGCTGTTCAGTTGCGGATTTATCAGCGGTTGGGGCAAACCTTGAGAATTCGGTCTCGTCCAGGATACGTGAAAACTCCCCCAGCAGTTCCGGTGAAACATTCCTGTAAGCCAGCTTTGAGCTGATTGCCTCCCGGGATAGTCCCGACGTCTCAATTCCTAATTTATCCGCCAGGTAGCCCCAGATCGCCTTTCCAACTTCGTCATAAAAACGATCTTCATCACCACTTTTCCGGTACTTATCGGCAAGTTTAAACCTGTTCAGGGCAGAGCGGCTGGCCTTCCGGTTCCTCACAAGCCTCAGGTCGGCATTTCGCCGGGAAACGGTCCTGATAAAGAGAATAAACATAGTGGCCAGCAGCACAATGACAAGGTAGAGCATTTTGTACCATAGCTGCCCCATCAGGCTGTATGCCACAGGGGTCAGGGCAGGAGTCATGCGGGTAATATCCCGAATATCTATTCCCAGGTTTTCCACACTCTCCTTCATGATACCGGGAATAAAAACATTCCCGGTTCCATCCTCTGAATTTCCCTTAAGAACTGTGAAATTAAACTCACTGCTGGTGGTTGAATGGTAAGTTCTGGTGGCCGGGTCGAACCAGGAGAATTGAATGGGTGCAATCCTGAAACGGCCCGCATGCCTGGCGACTATAGGGTATTCATAGGTTACGGAGCCACCAATCTGGTTGCCGGAGACAGAAATGTTCAGGGAGTGACTTACATCATACAGATCATGATCGGGCGGAAGGTTTACTTCCGGCTCTCCCATTAAAGGCAGGTTTCCGGTACCCCGGATCGTGATCTTGAGGCTCAGGGCCTCGTTGACTTCAACCTCTTCGGCAGAGAGTTCTGCCTTCATGGAAAAACTCCCGACCCCCCCGGTAAATCCGGCAGGTGCACCTGCCGGCAGTGGCTTTACATGAATTGTAACCGGAGGAGTCGACAGGTTTGCAGGTACCTCCTGCACACTACTAAAGAACGGGTCATCAAAAAAGCTGTCAAAAACACTGTTGCTTTGCCGCTGAACCTTCTGCTGAACCATCCACTCTGAATCAAAGGGCTCAATCACGATCTCTCCGGATTTTTGAGGTATGAGTATGTGACGCTGAATGATCTGGGTAACAAACTGCTCCCCGTTGATATCTTGTCTTGTGGCACTTGCATCGGGGTCAAGTGATTTTTTATAAAACCCTTCATAGGGGATATCTTTTGTTCCACCGGCAGGCCTTGTATTCACACGGGTGTAAACCCTTAATACGCTTAACAGTTGTTCACCCACATATACATTTGTTTTGTTGGGGATCACCCTCAGAAAAACGGGCTCAGACCCATCGGATTCCACCTCCGTTGCACCTGAGCCGTCCGGGGCCACTCCCTGACCATTACCACCTGCGGGGGGTGGCTGCGAACCATTTCCTGTAACCGTTATTTCAACTTCGTTGGTCTTGTACTCCTTGCGGCCTGCTTGCACCGTTGCGGGTGGAATGGTGTAGGTTCCTGGCTGGTTTGCCCTGAAAATATGAGTGTAGGTTACCACCGTCTCCATGGTCATTTTTCCATTGATCCATTGTGAGTGCGATGAAAATGATGAAAACGGTCCGGCCAGCAACTGGAATCCGTCCATGGACGGAAGGGAGACATCTCCCTGTTTAGATCCTTCTATCACATACTGGAACTGTTCACCCGCCCTCACCATCCCGGGTGCAGTTGCCTTATAGCCATCCTCCTGACCTTTAACCGACAAGGCAGTCAGGAGGAGAAAAATAAGCCATATGTTTTTTTTGATGTTCATCCGGATTTAAAGTCGTGCAATTTACCAATCCTTTTCTGTTTTTACCTTGGCAGCAGCAGCCTTTTTCTCATCTACCTTTTCCTTTACATCCTTCTCCTGTTGCTGTATGGCGTCAAGCATGCGTTGAGCATCCTCCCTAGAGATCTGCAAAGGTTGATTCTGTTGTTCCTGCTGATCCTGCTTCTGCTGATCTTGTTGTTCCTGGTTCTGCTGATCCTGTTGTTCCTGGTTCTGCTGATCCTGTTGTTCCTGGTTCTGCTGATCCTGTTGTTCCTGGTTCTGCTGATCGGTTGCTGATCCTGGTTCTGGTTCTGATTTTGTTCTTGTTGCTGCTGCTCCTGCTCCTGCAACTTCTGCATCGCATAGGCAAGGTTGTACTTGGTATCCTGATCTTTGGGGTTTAAACGGAGGCTGCTTTTGTATGCTTCAATGCTCTCCCCATATTTTTGAGATTCAAGGAGGCTGTTTCCAATATTGTGCCACACATTGCCCATAGAATTCGGATCCTCCGCTTTTTGGGCCAGGTTCAAATACTGTTTGGAACTCTCTTCGAACTTATCCTGTTTATAAAGAGCTGCCCCGGTATTATACTCCGCCTCAAATGACTCATGATTCATGTCTTTCGCTTTTCTGAATTGCACCTCTGCCTCACTGAAATCGCCATGATCATAAGATTTAATACCCTGACGGATCACTTTGCGGTCATTTTGTGCCTGCATGGAAAATGAAATTGTTACCATCAGGCATGCCAGTGCGATTTTTGCCATTCTCATCACTTCTCTGTTTTGAAAAGGTTGTATCGTTTCAAAATGGGATTTTTTCTGGATCGGATCATAAACTCCAGGAACAGAAAGAGAAGCGAAAACCCGGCAAAATACTGGAATCTTTCAGCAAAATCGGAAAATACATGCGTATCTATATCTCTCTTTTCCAATTGATCCAGTTCATCCAGAAGGCTGTTGATCCGGTCGCCAGCAATATAGGCCCCGTTACCGGCTGTGGCAACCTCCTTCAATAACTTCTCATTCAGTTTGCTTACCACAACCTGACCCTCACGGTCGCGCCGTGTTGAACTGCTTCCCGGACTCATGGGGATGGGCACTCCGTTAGGATCACCCAGTCCCACCGTATAGATTTTTATCCCTCTATCGGCAGCAGCCTTTGCCTCTCCCACCGCATCATCCTCATGGTTCTCCCCGTCGGTAATTACCACAATGGCCTGGCTGGGCAGAACCCTGTCATCGGAACGCTCTTCGGAAGAGCCTGAAAACGATCTGGTGGCCAGGTTTATCGCTGCTCCGATGGCAGTACCCTGTTTGGAAACCATGTCGGGTCCGGCACCCTCCAGAAACATCTTCACGCTGGGGTAGTCGTCTGTGATGGGGATTTGTGTATAGGCATCACCGGCAAAGACGATCAACCCGATCTTATCATTGGTCATGCGGTCGACCATTCGGTTAATCATCTGCCTGGAGCGCTCGAGCCGGGAGGGTTTGATGTCTTCGGCCAGCATACTGTTGGATACATCGAGGGCAATGATGATCTCGCGCCCCTTCATATCAATTTCTTCCAGTTTTGAACCCAACCTAGGTCCGGACGCAGCAACAATCAACAGTGTAGTTCCCATCAGGAGCAGGAAAAATTTCCATTGGTGGGCACTAACAGAGGCATCAGGCATCAGCAATGCCATCAATTCCGGGTCACCCATCCTTTCAATGGAGCGCCTCCTGTGCCTCCAGTAAAGGCTGTAGCCAACCATCATGAGCAGCACGGCGGTCAGGAACCAGAGTATCTCTTTATGTGCAAACTGTATCATATTATGGTATGGTTCTGAATAAGGTATACCTGAGCATAATCTCAAACAGGAGGATAATCATGGCTGCAAGCAGGAATGGAAAATACTCTTCCTTTCTTTTGCTGAACTGCTTCACATCCAACCTTGTCTTCTCCATCTGATCAATCTGCTGATAGATCTCCCTGAGCTTGCGATTATCTGTGGCCCTGAAATAGGTGCCATCGGTAGTCTCGGCAATTTTCTTTAAAACATCCTCATCAATCTCCACGGGCATGTTTCTGGTCACCATCCGTCCAAAGGCATCCTGCACCGGTACCGGGGCTGTACCCTGGGTACCCACTCCGATGGTATATACCCGAATCCCGAAGCTGGCAGCAATTTCCGCAGCAGTAAGAGGTCCCACATCTCCCTGGTTATTGACCCCGTCGGTAAGCAGTATCACGACCTTGCTTTTAGCACGGCTATCCTTGATCCTGTTCACAGCGGTTGCCAGTCCCATTCCGATGGCTGTCCCGTCTTCAATCACTCCGAAATCGATATCATTAAGAAAATTGATAACGACTCCCCTGTCGGTGGTCATGGGACACTGGGTGAAACTTTCACCTGCAAATACAACAAGTCCGAATCGGTCATTCTCCCGGGCATTTACAAATTCAATTCCCACATCTTTGGAAGCCTCCAGCCTGTTGGGCCTGAAATCCATCGCTCGCATACTCCCTGAAACATCCATACACATCACGATGTCAATCCCTTCGGTAGTAACCTGTTCCCACTTGTTAGAGGACTGGGGTCTGGCCAGTACCACCACAATCAGGCTTACCACGGAGAACCTCAGGAGAGCCAGGAGGTGCCTCAACCAGATCCTCGACGACCCCACCCTTTCATCCAGGTTTTCAAACCCTGAAAGGGTCATCGAACTTGTACTCTTTCTTCCGCGGAAAATGTACCAGAGGATCATCAAGGGCAGAAGCACAAGTGCCCAGAAGAAGGCAGGATATGCAAATTCAAGGTTACTCATGATTCTCCTCCTCTGTTTTTTTCAATTCCTCCGTTTTTTCCTCCAGGAACATGGGATATGTCTTCTGCACAAACAGATACGCATTGTTCAGATTAGTCTGATTCTCCAAAGGAAGCGGATCCTCTTTGGCAAATTTGACAAGGTCGGCCAGCTCCAGTAAATCCTTTAACATCTCATCCAAAAGAGGGTCCTCGGTATTGGACCTTCGAAAGGCCTGCAGGATCTCGCAGGTTGTTCTCTCAAGGGCGGGGATTCCGTATTGACGCTCGATATACCGTCTGGTTATTTCAGTAAGTTCCGTATAGTACAGTTTTACCTGTCCTGATTCCCATAATTTCTTATCCTTCAGTCTGTCAAGCTCCCTGAAAGCGATAATATGGGCGGGTTCCTGCGGCTTGATGGAAAAAATCTCGGGGTCGCGTTTTCGTTGTCTGTACATCCATATAAGAGCAAATATCAAAGTACCTGCAAGCCATACCACAATTCCCAAAACCGCCCATGGAATAATCTCCTTAAGAGTAACAGGGGTATTCAATGGAGGCTTAATGGGTTTTATCTGTTGCGAGGTATCCACAGCCGGTGCGTAGATATTGATCAGCAGTGGCATGCTGAGGGCTGTATCGGTGGTCGAATGGATGGTGTAGATTACCCGCTGAGCAGGAATCAACTTTAATCCTGGTTCAAAAGCTGTAATGATATAGGAATGTTCGATCACCCATCCTCCTTCACCGGTTCGAGCGGTATCGGCCCTGAACAAAGCAAGTACCTCCAGGTCCCTGCTAAGTGTATCGGCAACCATTGGCATCCGGAAGGCTACATCCCTGGCAGACTCCAAATGGATTGTAAACAAGAGCTGGTCGCCGATCATCATTGAATCTGAGCTGAGTTTGGATTGCACACTGATAATTTGTGCCTGTAGCACCATGACGATCCAAAGCAGGGAAAATGAGAATATATGTCTAACCCAATCCTTCATGTTATCTCTTCTTGAACAGCCTGATCAGCGGTTTGACATAGTCGGTCCCGGTACGAAGTGAGACATGATCCACACCTGCACGGGTAAATATCTCCTTCATCATCTCTTCGTGACTCTCCCACTTCATTGCGTAGCTTTCCCTGACCCGTCGACTGGATGTGTCGACCCAGCGTTCACGGCCGGTCTCAGCATCCAGGACCCTGATGAGTCCTACCTTGGGCAGGGAAGATTCTCTCCGGTCATAGATGTGAAGGGCAGCCACATCATGTTTGTTATTTGCCACCTGCAGCGACCTGGCATACCCCCTGTCCCGGAAATCGGAGATGACAAATGCAGTACATCGTTTCTTGATGGCATTTGTAAGGAACCGCAGGCTCTCAGAAATATCTGTGCCCTTACTTACAGGTTGAAAATCAATGAGTTCCCTGATGATCCTGAGGATATGCTTGCGTCCCTTCTGGGGAGGAATGAATTTTTCAATCCGGTCGCTGAACATGATAACCCCGATCTTGTCATTATTTTCAATGGCCGAGAAGGACAAAACAGCGGAGATTTCAGTAATCAAATCACGTTTCATCTGCTGCTCTGTGCCGAAACTGCCCGATCCACTTACATCGATCAGGAGCATTACCGTGAGCTCCCGCTCCTCCTCAAAAACTTTCACATACGGGTGGTTAAACCTTGCTGTGACATTCCAGTCGATGGTGCGAATATCGTCTCCGTACTGGTATTCCCGAACTTCAGAGAAGGTCATCCCCCGCCCCTTATAGGCACTGTGGTATTCACCGGCAAAGATTTGCCGGGAAAGACCACGGGTCTTGATCTCAATCTTCCGTACTTTCTTTAAGAGTTCTTTCGCTTCCAAGGCTATATTTTTTTCGATTCCCGGATGGTGAAATACCACTCCAGTCTGATGAGTTCAACCTGGATGGTATCGGAACCGACCTGGAACTCCCACAACGACTCCTCCTTCTGTTTGAACCTGCTGTTGATATCCTTAAGTACCATATCGAAATCGGAATAGTCGCATACCATCTTTGAACTCCTGCAAACATCCTGATCATTGAAATAGATGATCCAGGTTCTGGTGCGGGGTCCGTTCACATATTTCAGGTAGTTGAACCTCTGTTTGATTACCGAATCATCCTTGTGAAACTCCTTATGATCCTTATTTACAGCAGCAATTACTTCGTCCTTGGAGAGCCCAACCATGGTCTGACTGTATAGATGGCTTCCGAATCCAAGGAGGACAGCGCATATGAACAAGATCGTTTTCATCTTTCCTAAGGGACCTCTACATTGTTCAATATCTCAGATATAATGTTTTCGGTTGAAATGTTCTCTGCTTCTGCCTCATAAGTTAATCCGATCCTGTGCCTGAGTACATCATGACATACTGCCCTGATATCCTCCGGTACCACATAACCCCTTCTTTTGATAAAGGCATAAGCCTTGGCTGCTCTGGCCAGATTAATGCTGGCACGCGGTGATCCCCCGTAATGGATCAGGGGCACAAATTGTGCCAAACCAGCCTTTTCGGGGTTTCGGGTGGCAAAAACAATATCAAGGATATAGTTCTCAATCTTTTCATCCAGGTAAACCTCCTTAACCACCTCCCTGGCTTTCATGATATCGGAGGGTTTTAAAATCTGAATTGCTTTCGGGAATACACTGGCCAGGTTCTCCCTTATAATCAGCTTCTCCTCTTCGCGGCTGGGATAGGTAACAATAACCTTCATCATGAAACGGTCAACCTGGGCTTCCGGCAGAGGATAGGTTCCCTCCTGCTCAAGTGGGTTCTGGGTGGCCAACACAAGGAACGGCCTCTCCAGTTGATAGGTCTCCTCCCCGATGGTCACCTGCTTCTCCTGCATGGCCTCAAGCAGGGCACTCTGGACCTTGGCAGGGGAGCGGTTAATTTCATCTGCAAGAATCAGATTGGCAAAAATGGGTCCTTTCTTTACCAAAAACTCTTCTCTTTTCTGACTATAAATCATGGTTCCCAGCAGATCGGCGGGCAGAAGATCGGGTGTGAACTGGATGCGACTGAATTTAGCATCAATGGTTTGGGAGAGCGTGGTAATAGCCAGGGTTTTTGCCAGACCCGGAACTCCTTCAAGTAGGATGTGACCGTCGGATAGCAGTCCAATGAGCAGCCTTTCCACAAGGCTCTTCTGACCCACAATCACTTTATGTATCTCCAGGTTGATCAGATCAACAAATTCACTTTCTTTTTTAATCCTTTCATTAAGCTCTTTGATATTCACTTCCTGACTCATCTGTGGATTCTTTTAGTTAATAATCATTTCGTTATGTTCTTCATAACGTTTGGAGCACAAAAATAGCCTCGAATTTGTCCATAAGAAAGGGGCCTGGGGTTAAAAAATGTTAATAAAAGGGTATTTTTAAGAAATTTTTGCAGAACCATGAGCAGGTATTTCATTCACATGGCCTTTGACGGGACCGGATACCATGGCTGGCAGATACAACCCAGCAGTAAAACTGTTCAGGAGGTTCTTGAAAATGCCCTTACCATATTGTTGCAGGAGAAGATTGAGGTAACCGGTGCAGGCAGGACTGATACGGGAGTTCACGCATCCCGGTTCATTGCTCATTTTGACTTCCTCAAGAAAAGCAACTCCAGGAAATTTTCCGGGCCTGAAGATCCCCGGTTTCTTTTCAAGCTGAATAGCTTTCTGCCTGAAGACATCGTGATTTACGGGATCCGGGAAGTCGGCTCCGACATGCACGCAAGGTTTTCAGCCATTTACAGAACCTACCACTATCACATCTCTTCCATAAAGCCCCTGTTCAACCGTGCCTATTCCCATTACCTGTATGGGAAGCTTGATATGGAAGCCATGGAGCATTGTTGTAAAATCATCTTAACGACCAGAGATTTCACCAGTTTCAGCAAGCTGCACAGCGATGTTAAAAACAACAACTGCAATGTGATTACTGCACATTGGAGCAAGGTGGAAAGCGGATATCTTTTTGAGATCAAGGCGGACCGCTTTCTTAGAAACATGGTTCGATCGCTGGCAGGCACCATGCTGGATGCCGGTCAGGGCAAACTCGATGCGCAGGGTTTTCAACGGATCGTTGATGCCCGGAACCGCAGAAATGCCGGTCAGTCTGTTCCGGCAGCCGGATTGTTCCTTGTGGATATCGGTTATGACGGGTTCACCTATTAATAAAATTCCGCTTTTCATGTCTGGCAGGCTTCCATTGTATTCTTGCTCGGATCAGCTCCAGTCCGTCTTCTTCTCTCGTAGCCACCAGGGTTTGGGAACGTTCCGGTCTGCCGGATCCGGGCGCCTCCTCCACCCCTTTGATCACCACGTGATTATTAAGGAGCGCTTCGTGAAGAAAATTAATCTCAAATTCCATGATTGCCTGATCATTCAATCCTTCAGTCATGGCAGCATCAATACACCAGTCCATGTACTTCACATTGTTCACATGGCCCACTATATCCAGGTCGGAGAAAACGACAGTGTGCCGGCCCAGTGCTACTGGCGCGACAGGCAGCTCAATTTTTTCGAGGTTTGAATCGAAGACAGGATCGCCATATTCAAACCGCGAAAAACGCTCCAGTTCAGCTCCCGGACGGATGGGCCTGTGGGTATCCATATGTACAATCAACCAGCAGGTTGTGGCAATTCCAAGTGAATTCCCTTCAGGATTGGTTACGCGAAAATCTCTCAGGGCAAATAATTTATCTATCCCGCTTGGCCAGGTCTCCACTATGACCCTTTCGTTCCAGGCAGGGTAACTGAACATGCGGATCTTCATGCGGGATAGCATCCAAAGGGTGCGGCGCTCTTTCATCTGTTCATATCCAAAACCCAGCTCATTGGCATGATGATACGCGACCTCCTGGAAATAGTTGGCCATGGTGGTCAGCCGGGCATCACCCCCGGGATTTAATTCGTAGGATGTGATGTTGAATGGTTTCTGGAAAACAGATGCCATTGTTTCCTATCTCTTTTTGTTCCAGATTTCCCATGAACCTTCGGCCTGGTAGACCAACATATCGAATCCATTTACGATGGTTGCACCCTTCTCGCGGCCAAGGCTTAAGAACCGGGTCATTTCGGGATTATAAATCAGGTCAAAAAGCAAATGCCCTGGGGTGATTGCGTGGTATGGAATTTCAGGAAAGGCATCCACCGCAGGATACATACCCAGAGGGGTGGTATTGACAATCAGGGTATGACTCTCCATAATCTCCCGATCAATCTGGTCGTATGAAAGGAGCCCCTCTCCCCTTACCCGGCTCACCAATTGAAAGGCAATGCCCAGACTTCGCAGGACAAAAATAACCGCTTTTGAAGAGCCACCGGTTCCAAGGACCAGTGCATGACGGTGATCTGGCGTGAGGTGCTCCTTCAAAGAACGTTCGAAACCATGCACGTCGGTGTTATACCCAAGCAAAGATAAACGCTTTTCCTTCCTGCAAAAGAAAATGGTATTCACCGCACCGATGCTTCTGGCCGTGGGGTGTAATGCGTCCAGATAGGGAATGATCCTTTGCTTATGAGGAACCGTCACATTAAGTCCCGCCAAACGGGGCTCCCTTCTGACAAGCTCCCCGAAGTCACCTATTTTTTCCAGTGGAAAGTTTCGATATTCAGCTTCGATTTTCTCCAAACTAAACTTCCTTGTGAAATAAGGAACCGAAAAACTGTGTCCCAGGGGAAAACCGATCAGTCCGTATAGTTGAAGGTCCATAAAGTTTGTAAGAAGGATGCTAATCGGAGGAGCTATTTTTAGTCAGGACAATCTCAATCAGGACAATAATGGCTATGCCCACCAGGGCCATCAGTAAGGCCATTAAAACCAGGTCTCCCGATTCTCTAAAGGAGGGCAGGATGTTCTTCTCAATGAGAGGCCTCACCTGGTTATCCACGATGATGGTTTTGATGGTTTGTTTCCAGGGCCAAATCTTGTTCAGGGAGCCGATCATGAATCCCACCAGTAATGCGACCATAGCATCGTGGAAATTTTTTAACAACCAGGCAAGCAGGCTCGAAAAAAGGATCAGTCCGACTACAGCCCCTCCCCCAAGCAACAGCAGGTCCATCACAATCCTTTCATTGACTGCCTGAAGCGCAAATTCGTATTTCCCCAGCAGTAGTAGAATGAAACTGCCTGAAATTCCGGGAAGGATCATTGCACAACTTGCCAGACCTCCCGAAAGAACTACAAACCAGGATGCATCTGTGGTTGTTGTAGGGGTCACACTCGTGATATAGAATGCCACGGCGATCCCGGCAACCAGAGCCACCACATAGGCATATTCCCACTTTGTGATTTTTCTGGAGACCACATAGGAGGAAGCAAGGATAAGTCCAAAAAAGAATGACCAGATAAGAATGGGATGCTCCTCCATTAAGAACTCCATCACTTTCGCCAGTGAGAGCACAGATATGAAAACACCGCCAAATAATGTCAGCAGGAAGTTTCCGTTTACCTGTTTCCAGAAAGATTTCCAATGTCCGGTAAAAAGGAACTTTAAGGCTTTAATATTAATGCTCTTTATGGATTGGACCAGCTCTTCGTAAATCCCGGTTATAAAGGCAATGGTACCCCCGGAAACTCCCGGAATTACATCCGCTGCACCCATCCCAATGCCACGAAGGGCAATCAGCAGGTATTGTTTTATCGTACGTTTCAATAGGTTACAATTTTCTGGAATGGAACTCTTTGGGTAATACGTCGAAAAAAGTATCACCCCTCATACCGCAGCGTAATGCTTCTAATGAAACCACCTCATTGGGGGCAATATTTCCCAGGTTCACATTAGCACCAATCAACTGGATAAACATGATCTGCTGTGGCTTATTGGGGGCTTCCCAAAGTACATCTTCTACCGATATCTCTTTCATAATATCGTCAATTAACTCCCGGTTGGCAGAACCGTCCGACTGATATAAGCCAATGGTGCCACTCTCCCGCGCCTCTCCAATAACCTTCCAGGCTCCGGCTTCAAGCTCGCTCTTCATGCAAGATACCCACATTTCGTTGGATAACTCGACCCCCTTTACCTTGCTTCCCACTTCGGAAAGTACCTGGAAATCGGACGACAGAATTTCAATACACCTCAGCTTCTCATCATGCTCCATCCTGATGGTTCCATCGGAAACCTCCACGTAATTCAATCCCGATTCAGATACAAACCTCCTGTAGTCATCGAACTGGTTTCGGATGAAAAACATCTCAAAAAGCGTACCTCCAAAATAGGGTTTCAATCCTGCATTCTGATAAAGTTTCACCTTTTCCTTTAGATTCCTGGTGATCAGGGCAGTACCAAATCCGAATTTAACAAGGTCGGTGTACGGTGCACTGGAATCCACAAAATTTCCTGCTTCACCCAGACTTAAACCTTTATCCATCATCATGGTAAGTCCATGGTTCCTGTTCCCGGAAGTTCTTTCCGGAATATGCCTGATTTTAAAATTCATATGCGCTTATGCTTTAAACTTTTGGATAATACGTTTGATATCAATACCATAAGACCCTTCCGGATAGTAGTGGGTAAAATCTGCAACAAGTGAAGAATCCTGCTCAAGGCCCTCTTCCAGGAGCTTTGCCGCCTTTTGGTTTTCTCCAAGTTTCAGGTGGCAAACCGCTATCTTCACCTTGATCAAAGCCTCCTTGGAATGATGCACAAAGGCGTCACGAAGAAAATGAATCGCGTGTTCAAAGTCTCCCTCCTTCATTAACAGTGCCGTAAGCGCGATCCAGCCATCCAGATCGGCCGGATCGGTTCGGGTTACATAAGCATAACACTTAAGAGCCTCTTCAATCAGCCCCGCATCTTCATTGACATATCCCAGATTGATCCAGTAGTCAAGATTGGTATTATCGAATTCAATAGCCTTCAGAATGTATGTAATGGCCTCCTGGTGACTGTTCTGGAGGTTGTATATCATACCAGCACCAAACCACCCTTCCGGATCGGTATTGTCAATTTCGATGACCTTTTGAAAAGCCGCCACTGCGTCATCGAACCGCTCCATCTGCTCATAACAATCCCCCATGTAGCAGTATGCCTGTGTGTTTTCAGGATCAATCTCCAGAAAGTCCATGTAACAGGAAATTGCTTTTCCCAAACTATCGGTATTGATCCATACCGCAGCCTTATTGAAGTAGGCAGAAGCGTAATCGGGATTGATGGCGATTGAAAAGTCATATGCCTCAACAGCCTTTTCGTGCTGTTCAATTTTCTGATATACAATTCCCATGTTATACCAGACATTGTCAGAATAGGGATCAAGATCGAGATACTTCTCATAATACTTCAGGCTATCATCAAATCGGTGCAGTCTCTCATAGAAATACCCCATGTCATATAAAACGGAAAGATTTTCGGGCTGTTGCCTGAAAGCCTGAATGAGGTACTTAATGGCAAGCTCATAGTGCCTGACATTCTCAAATGCAATGGAGATATTTAAAAGCGCCTCAAATGTCTCGTCGCCGGAAAGCTCCAGGGCCCTGTCGAACTGTCGCTCAGCTTCCTTAAGTTTTCCCATGAGACAATAGGCAGTCCCCTTCAGAAAAAATCGTTCGGGGTTATCCTCCTCCCATACAGGAATCTCCTCCAGAAGAGCCAACGCCTTTTTTGCATTTCCCTGTTCAATGAAAATATGGACAAATTTATATTTTATCTCGACTGAAGAAGGATGTTGTTTTTCACCCAGGTTGGCTGCCTCTTTGGCCTCGTCGTATTGAAAATCGTCCAGGTAGTAATCGATGATCTGTTCAAACTCTTCCACATCGAAAAAGATCGATTGAACGCCGCTACGCATGTCTTCGTACTTCCTTAATAAAATCTCGAACTCCTCGTTCTCAAATACCTGCTCCTTATTCTCACTCATCTAACTCCTCAATTTGAAGGTGTAAAGATAATTGCTTTTTGTAAGATAATTAAATCTGCCCCGCTCCCCTTGCCTGCGAGCAAAATAGATATCAACTTTTTATCAAGGATTGCACCGGGGATGGGAGATACACAGTCCGAAAAATAGTTGCTTGCCAATTTAATTTCCGTATTTTTACTCATGTTGTATGATATAAAATATGATATCTCCCTTATTTAGCCATTTGTTACTCCCTTACATTATTGCGATGTTTCTGGCAATAAATATGGGAGGAAGTGGAACTGCTCCTGCTTTTTCAGCAGCATATGGAGCTAATGTTATCAAAAAAAGTCTGATTCCCGGACTATTTGGTATAATGGTGTTTCTCGGAGCTATTATTGCCGGAAAAGGGACAGCCACCACATTAGGGAAAGATTTGCTTGATCCAGAAATGATGACCACTACAGTCGTGACCATTATTCTTTTTTCAGTGGCCATATCGCTGTTGATTGCAAATTTAGCTGGAATACCACAATCCACAAGTCAGTCCACAGTTCTATCCGTCACGGCAATATCAATCTATTTTAAGGACCTGCACACCGATAAATTATTCCTGGAAATAATTCCAACCTGGTTTATTTTGCCGGTAATATCATTTTTCCTGAGTTTTCTTTTGGGAAAATATATATACAGGCCCATAAGACGAAGAGGCCTCACTTTGCAAAGAGCCCAAAACCAAAATATGAAACCCATCTGGAATGGATTATTAGTAATCATGTCCTTATATGTTGCTTTTTCGATCGGAGCGAATAATGTTGCCAATGCTGCTGGTCCAATCGCTTCAATGACTGCAAACGAACTTGATATTTCGCTAAATGAAAACTTCATATTAATATTGATACTATCAACCTTGATTGTTGCACCAAATTTTGGAATTGGGAGCTCAATTTTTGGACATAAGATTGTAAAGAAAACAGGGAAGGAAATTGTTTTATTCGGAAAATTTGAAGCAGTTATTATAGCTTTTGTATCAGCCAGTTTATTATTATTGGCATCACTAACAAAAGGAATTCCGACCTCATTGGTTCAATTAAATGTTGCAGCTATATTAGGAATTGGTGTTGCAAAACTTGGCACCAAAAATATTTTCAATAAAACTGAGGTAAAAAGATTTTTTTTAATGTGGTTCATTGCACCCGTAGTGGCATTTTTATTAACCCTGATATTAATATTCTTTGCTGATAAATATGATTTGTTATAAAAAAAACCGGGAAGCTAATCCGTAAATCATTGGGCGACTTTTATACACTTTAACCGGTTTTGATCTCTGATAAGAAGCTTGCCATTGGCCAGCGCCATTGGCGCCCAGTTTTGATTGCCAAATCGTTCAACCATTTGATCTTCTCCTGGATCAGCAAGGAGCAACTCTGCCGATGCAAGGGGTTTAAATTCAGATGGATCTGGCTTTATCAAATATAAAGACTTTTCACCGTCGGTAGCAAAAATCAGTCCGTCGGCCAGAATCATACTGCCTCTCATAAACCCAGGCGAACGTTTTGTTTTCCACATGATCTGGCCATCCATACTCATACATACCAAACCGTCACGCCGCTCATTGGTTGAGTATTGAGCATAAAAATAGCCATCCCATAATATCGCCGGCTTTGTATGTTCCCCAAATTCAATGGTTTTATAAACCTCTGTAACACGGTAATTGCCTTCTGAATTCTTCTCAACTTCTATCATTGCTGCGCCGGCCTGGTATCCGCCTAAAATGAGCATTCTACCCTCCCCGGCATCGATAGCGTTCGGGACTGGTATATGACATTGCCAGTTCGTATATTCCCAAAGTATCTCCCCTGTAAGCGGTTCAATTCCAACAACTTTACCGCCAGTTGCAGGTTCTTCCCTGCCACCAACTGAGGCTGTTATCATAACAATATGGACCTCTCCACTCACATTTACAATTTCCGGACTGACATATCCCACTGGTCCAAGTGCCGGCGTAATCCACTTTACGTTACCTGTGTGTTTTTCATACGCCACAACCCCTGCCTCTGGGGCCTGTGAAGCCACAATGAGCAGATCCCCGTAAACTAAAGGACACTGAGTGATTGCCCAACTTGGAATTTCATCACCACCAAAATCGGTCCAGACATTTTTATTCCATACAGGTTCGTGAGTCTGGATATCTATGCAATACAGTTGACCGTAGGGACCACACGAATAAACAAAATTGCCGTCCACAGTTGGTACGCTTCGGGATCCTGGAAACATAACAGATCCGGGAGCTGCATATCCGAAATTCCAAAGTTCATTTCCACTGTTAAGATCTAAACATCTCAGGTTATCGCCAACCTTGTCATCTCTGTCCAAAAGATAGATCTTACCATCCTTGACAACAGGACCGCCAAAACCGATTCCCACATCCACTGTCCAAAGAACTTCAGGCCCATTCTCAGGCCAGGATTGCAAAATACCTTTCTGAGCAGATGTACTGTTTCTGTTGGGCCCAAGATACTGGGGCCAGTCTTGTGCATAGACCAGGGCTGGGCAAACCAATAAGACCAGCCCTGGAATAAATACCTTATATTTTATCATATTATTGCTCCTTTCTTTTACTTTTAGGTCAATAGAAGTATTACCATTCGATGAAATACAGTCCATGAATTATAATCCTTTTGAAAAATTCAGACTATTCCCTGATCTTTTCAAACATAAGTAATAAATTCAAGAAATAATGAAATGAAACCATTAATCCTTCTTGTCGTATTGATCATTCCCGGCTGGGTGTTTTCGCAACAAATTGCTGATACTACCTATAATCCGGCTATTCAAAATCCTGAATATGAATATGGGAAGGGCCCCGTCTTGTTTATTGACGAAGGGCACCATAACTTTCATACAAAGAATGGCCGATATAAAGCCTTCTCAAATCTCCTGGAAAGAGATGGATATAAAGTGCAGGGATATAGAGGTGAATTTAGCAAGGCTGAATTATTAAAAGGTAAGATTCTCGTTATCTCAAATGCTCTGAATGAAATTAATATAAAGGATTGGTATTTACCCAATCCCTCGGCGTTTACTGACTCCGAGATCAAGGTTATCAGGAAATGGGTAAGAAATGGCGGAAGCCTGTTTTTAATTGCCGATCATATGCCAATGGCTGGAGCGGCAAAAGAACTGGCTGCAGAGTTTGGATTTGAATTTTCTAACGGATTTGTATTTGATACTGTTTCAGATGGACCTGCTGTTTTTAAACTTCAGGAGGGTACCCTTATTGGGAGTGTAATTTCAAAAGGAAGAGATATAAGTGAAAGTGTTGAGCAGATTGTATCTTTCACCGGACAGGGATTTAAATTTCCTGATGATGCCATTCCAGTACTGATTTTCAATGAAAATTATGTGAATCTGCTGCCCGATACAGCCTGGGTATTTGATGAAAGGACCACTAAATTTAGGGTAAACGGCTGGTCACAGGGAGCTTTCAAAGAATATGGAAAAGGGAAAATAGTTGCATTTGGAGAAGCGGCCATGTTTACGGCACAGTTAGCAGGTCCGGAAAAAATAAAAATAGGGATGAACAGTGAGGTGGCCTCTGAGAACTATCAATTACTGCTAAACATCATCCATTGGTTGGACGGGAAATTGAAATAAAACATAAAATCTTATTCCGATGAGAACTGAATATTATAAAAATGGTCCATCCTATGCCATCACAATATTTGTACTTTGGTTCATGGTCTCATGTAGCTCACAGATCAGGACAAGTTATAATGGGACCCCTTATGAAGACCTGGTTTACAGTAACGGTGCTCAAATCATACCTGGAAAAGTTCAGTGCGAATATTATGATTTTGGAGGGGAAGGTATCGCTTTCCATGACAGCGACCCGGTTAACTCGGGGAGCGGTGGTCTGAATAAGGCCGATGGTTCTTACCTGCACGAATTCAGGATCAGCGAAGCCGTGGATATCTCTTACACCAAATTCCAGGACCCGGCGATCGATAACACACCCTATAATTTTGTGGATCAGGAAAAGGATCAGCTCTATGTGGGTTGGACCAAACCCGGTGAATGGACTAAATATACCATTGACGTTGAAACCGGTGGGACCTTTCAACTCGGACTGATGTATACAGCAAACAAAAATGGCAGGATTTCATTTTCAGTAAATGATTTGGATGTCAGCGGACCCATTTTAGTACCTTCTACTTTTGTTGCTGAAGATACCGTTGCCTGGAGACAATGGCACCACTGGAACTACATCGGTAATATTGCTGAGGTTCAACTTCTAAAAGGCATTCAGACCCTAACGATTCACACCGTCGAAATCGGAGAGATGAATTACGATTTCGTAAATTTTAAACTGGTCAGATTAGATAAATAGGGAATCAGGATTTGTCATTTAATTCAAACATCTGATCCAAAGTTATGCAGGTCAGACCTGACTGGCGAATGGCGGGTATCAGTTGTTCCAGAATCTCCAGGATGTGTTTCGAGGTCTCATGCAGGAGTATCACATCCCCTCCCCCCAACCTCTTCAGGATCCTCTTTACAACTTTATCGGCTGCCTGGTCCCGTGTGTCAAATGGCCGGATGCTCCATCCTGCCACCTTCATTCCCGAGGTTCTTACTCCCCTGGCGACATTGGGGTTGGTAACCCCGAATGGTGGCCGAAAAAGACGGACCGGCTTTGAACCGGCCGCTTCAAGAATACGATTGGTCTCATCCAGCTCACGTCTGATCCGTTCAGCGCTGTAAAGCGGGAAGAAATTTGAATGACTGAAGGAATGATTCCCAATGAGATGACCATCTTCTAACATCATTTTCACGATTTCAGGGTCATCCTTTGCTTTATGCCCGATGAGAAAGAAAGAGGCCAGGCAGTCATGTCTCCTTAATATCTCAAGAATTTCTAAAGAACGCTTCCCATATGGACCATCGTCAAAGGTGATCGCCACTTTATTACCTCTGGCATCTCCCCGGCATAAAGCGCGCACAAAGAACTGGGATTCAATCCTTGATACTCCTGAAATAAGGAGAAATCCATATAATGAGAGTACCACAATTACAAGTGGCAGACGAACAGGTTCCATAAAGGGTGTGAAAAGCACTAAAAATATGCCTGCAAAAATCGCTGTGACCCTATAAAACCTTTTCATGGCTGAGGATCTGTCAGGTATCTGGATGAGAAATCAGGATCCAGGTGAAATCGCGACCTTTGTTCTGATTAAACAGCAACGCCCGCCGGATGGGAAGAGTTCCCGCCAAACCTGTCACCGTATGTTCTGAATCCGGAATCCCATTTTCACGAATAAGCCTGGCTGATAACCACATACCAAATGCTGATGCCGTATGATATTCACCAACCAGATGCTTGTATCCCATCACTCTATCCGTAGGAAAGAGTTTCTCCACCTGGCTGTAGATATGTGCATAACCATCATCGCCATTACGGCCAGAAACAAACAGGTCAATCTCTCCGGCCGCCACCCCTTTGGATGCCAGGAATGAGAGCGTATATCCGGTAAGTTCCTCCGGTTTCTCGCAGCGGTTAAGGATTTCCAATCCATCCACCCTGGCCAAACTCTTTCCTGATCTTTCGGAGGAGATCACAAAAAAGTTACTTCCCTCTCCCACGGGTCCATTCACACAACCGTTCTTCTCCAACAACCGATAGCTCTCCTCCACCACTTCGTCGATACCTCCCAGGAGGATATTCCGGGCTTGTCCCTCGTCCAGCAACATCATTCCTTCCAGCAGGGCGGTCTCGAACGAAATGGTATTTTGTGAAAAAGTAAGGTTGTATGCCCTGCAACCCAGCATCAGGGCAATTTGTCCGGATACTGTATTATGGGTGGACTGTATAAAGGAAGTGGGATTAAGCAATAGTTCCTGGTTGTCGGTTACCTGGTTCAGGAATTTAACAGTATCCCTTACACAACCCAGCCCTGAACCCACAAGGATGGCATCAGGCTTCTCAAGTCCGGCCTCTTCCATGCAAACCTTCGAAGCTGCCATACCCATCCGGACCAAGGGTGACATTCGTCTGAGGGATGTCGGATTGATGTATTGCTTGTAATCGGGATGAATACAGGTATAGTAACCCTCTTCAGGAAGCTGTCTGAGTGCTTCTGAAGTGGGAGAAAGAAAGCGCAAAGAATCAGGGCGGAATGTATCCTGGGGTGAGATGGCTTCAGCCGATTGTATATAGATGGCCATTCCCTAGGATTTTGAAAAAATCAGTGTGGAGTTGTTTCCCCCAAAACCAAAAGAGTTGGAAAGTACATGCTGAATGTCTAATCCCACTTCCAAAGATGGAACAGGGATAATGGAGGGCGCTTCCATGGGTTCCTCAAAACCCAGACCGGGAAAAAGGATTCCTTGTTGAAGGGCCAGGACGGAAAAAACTGCCTCTATTCCGGCTGCAGCTCCAAGGGTATGTCCTGTAAATGCTTTCGTGGAGCTGAATGGAGGCATTTGGTCACCAAATACCCTCACCAGAGCAGCACCTTCGGATGCATCATTGTTTTCTGTCCCCGTTCCATGGGCGTTTATGTAATCAATTTCACCCGGATTAAGTCCACTGTTGGCCAAAGCACCCCTCATGGCATCATATGCACCCTGTCCGTCGGGTGATGATGCAGTCTGGTGATGTGCATCATTGGCATTGGCATATCCTGAAAGTCTGCAAATCTTTCTTTTATCGCCAGGTGAAAGGAGACGTTCCGGCTCCATGACAAGGTATCCTGAGCCCTCACCCAGGTTCAGACCCTTCCGGTTGCGATCAAAGGGCCGGCACTCCTCTCGGTCCAGGATCATCAGTGAGTTGAACCCGTTCAATGTAAACCTGGAAAGAGCATCAACACCCCCCACAATGGCACGTTCCACTCTTTGGTGCTTTATCAGACGTGCAGCATGAATAATGGCATTGGCACTGGACGAACAGGCTGTACTCAGGGTAGTCCGGTATCCCGTTAATCCCAGGAAATCGGCAATTTTATCGGTCGAATCGCCACAGGGGTGGGTCGACACGAAACCCGATGCCACATTTCCCCTGGAAAACTCCCGTTCGGTTTTATCCATCCCTCCCACGGTGGTGGCAGAAACCAGAGCCGTGGATACTCCGTCGGCCAGATCAATGCCCGAGGCAAGGAGGGCCTCCTTTGCTGCCATCATACCAATTAAAGTGGTACGGGTATAACGTTTAAACAGGATTAACGGAATCCCCAGAACCTCCATCATCTGATGATCGGTAAGCGCAATCTCCCCCACCCGGAAACGATCCTTATGAATTGTATCCAAAAGCCGTATGGGGCCAATACCTCTTCTCCCCGATATCAGTGCATTGAGGCTCTCCTCCACATTCAATCCTATGGAGCAGGCTACGCCAATTCCCGTAATCCAGATGTGATCATCCATCGGGGAGGTCATGCTCTATTTTCGGTTACCTTCAATAAACCTGGCAAGTGTACCTACCGAGTACATGATATCCTTGCCCTCACGCGGATCGCTGATTTTGATATCATACTCTTTCTCTAAAAGAACAATAATCTCCAGGGCATCGATGGAGTCGAGTCCCAAACCGTCTCCAAACAGAGGGGCTTCAGCATCGATGTTACGGGGCTCCATATCTTCAAGGTTCAGATGTTCAATCAATTCTGTTTTCAGCTTTTCAATCAATTCATCCATAATTCATACATTTAATTGCCATTCTCATTTCAACAGCGAGAGATCGGCAAGATAATCCCCCTCCAGATCCACTTCCAGCCAGCCGGCAAGGCAAAGGGCTGAACGACCTGAATGAATCAGCGATTCAGCATATTCAAATATAAACTCTTTATCAAAACTTTCCTGTATAAAAAAGACCCCTTCTCCTTTAAAACCGTTCCGGATGCATATCTCCCCGATCACAATGTTAGGCAGAGTGTATACAAATATAGCCGGGCTTGGGGTGGTTTCCACTGTTTCCTGGTAAATACTGTCCGTATGAATGGAGGAGGATGAGTTTGCAATTACAATGGAGACTTTTTCAGGATCCACCCTGGAGAGATTCTGCCCGGCCAGGATCATTTCCGAAGCCAGGAATCCCAGTTGGCTTAGGGGGGACATCTTATAGAACTTGGCATAGGAGATTCCGAGATGTTTATACAGGCTCCTTCCAAATGATTTAAGTTCTCTGTCTGCATGACTAAAACGGGATATGTCGTTTACAAGTACCTCTCCCCTGATGATCCTGATGTGGTTTACGATCTCCATAATCTCAATGTAAAGAGGGCTGCAGCATTGCAGCCACCAAATCCTGATGCAATCTTTAGCATGGAGTCAGCCTCCACCTCCCCGCTCTCTCTGGAAATATTTATCTCACCTGATACTCCCAAGGTGGAAAAACCTTTGGTGGCGGGAAAAAGCCCCAGCTTCATTGCTTCAATGTTGACAATGCTCTCCAGGATTCCTGCAGCACCCAGTGTATGTCCGAAGTACCCCTTCAGACTGTTTACAGCCACCCCTGCCAGTCCGGCCCGGGTAATTGCAATGGACTCCATCTCATCGTTGTAAAGGGTTGCGGTACCATGTGCCGAAATAATCCCGGGCAGATTTTGCCCTTTGATCGTGTTCATAATAGCCAGCAACAATCCATCTCCGTTACGAGAGGGGCCGGATATGTGGTTTGCATCGTTACTGGTTGATCCCGAGACCAATTCCACCTGTCCATGCATACAGGAGATCACCACCGAAGCTGCCCCCTCGCCCAGAGTGAGACCATTTCGCTGATGGTCAAAGGGTTTGCATGGCTCATTACTCAGAGACTTAAAGGATTGAAATCCGGATAAAATGAACTTCGAGACGGTGTCAGCACCCAGAACAAGGGCATGTTTGCAACGCCCTGAGGAGATCATTTGCCGGCCGACCAGCATTGCCGACACTCCGGAAACACATGCATTGGAAACAACCACAGGCCGGGTTTTTATACCAAAAAAGTGTGCGATCACCTCTGCAGATTTCCAGAGATGCAGCCGCTCTTTTTCAAATCCGGCCGGATGATCCAACAATTCGACATTTCCCTTGGTGGTAGCAATAATCAAGGCGGTTTCCGGGTCGGCCGGGTCCACCTCAGAATCTGTAATTGCATCTTTTATGGAGAGAATCCCCATCTTCTCAAACCGGGTGAATTGTTCCTTTGAATCCCGGTCTATCATTTCATGGAAACGTCTTTCCAGTTCGTCCCAATCAAGGCGTGCTATGGGCAGATCTACCGGTGAAAGGCTCCGGTCATTGCAGATATGGATACCCTCCCTACCCGACAGCACCGATTGGAGGTTCTGACGCGTGTTCCATCCCAGGGGAGAGATAATGTTGCTTTTTTCCAGGTAGGTTTGAATCATTTTAGATATCACCGGGTCTCAATTCTGTTCCTCTTTTTCCACTCCAGGAAAAACTGCGGGTTGGTCAGTTCCAGTTCCCCCTTCAAATTGAGGAATACCTGTGTTGTGGATGCCGACATCAATAGTGCGTTGTCGGTTGCACGACAGATCCTGTACCTGAAAAGGATTTTAGCGGCATCGCAGTTCACCCATGTGGTTTCAATTAAAATGCGTTCTCCGTACTTCACCTGCAATTTGTAACTGATATCAATCTTTACAAGGGGGACCAGCAAGCCCTGTTCATAAAGGTCATAATAGCCCAGACCGTATGTGCGTCCAAACGATTCGCGACCATCTTCCATATATTTAACAAAATTTCCGTGCCAAACGATGCCCATGGCATCCACCTCACTGAAGCGCACGGTGGTTTCAGTTTTATCGGTTAATTCTGTGATCTTCACTGTGCCGGGTTTCTGGGTACCACCCTCAGGTTTTGAATTACATTGTAATAACTCTTTGCATAATAGTTTCGGAATCCGAAACCGCCCACTGCACCGCTGTACCTTCTCATGTAAAGAATCTCGCCCGATGCAATATCAAAAACAGCCAGCCACATTGTCGAGATTTCCTCAGTTTTGTTGAGGGTCTCCATGACAAAAATAGCGCCCACCTGATTCACGGAAGGATCCAAATTTAAACTGACCACGCTTTTAACCTGATCCTCATCAATGGTGTAAGCGTTATGCTGGACAATTCCATCCATAACTCTTTGCTCACTTCGTAAAATGGTGTTCTCCATGTTATAGTGTATGGTCGCCATAGAAAATGCACTGTTCAGGTCGTACTTATCCTTTTCAGTCAGAATCAATTCATTCCAGCTCCGGAAATAGTAGCTCTGAATTTTCGGGAGATCACTGAACTGGTCGGGTGTACCGATAAATTTCACCAGGGTGTAATCAATACCAAACCAAACCAGTTCATCGGTGACCTGGAAGGGTCCGGCTGCATGGCAGGAAAACCATAGGTTTCCAATCAGAATGAATAAGGCGAGTTTTTTCATATAATTTTTTTAAGGTTGCAAAAATACTTTCATTTCACACCTGGCTATCAGCTGATCATCGACCCTGACCTCTCCAACTATGATGCTGGTATCCATTACATGATAGGTTTCAGTGACCGATGTGGTCAGTCGGACTCCCGTTTCCGGCAGCGAGTGTACCTCCAGATTTTTAATACCCCCAATATAACCATTCTTTACCGGCTCTTTGTTAACCATGGCATGGTAACCATTCAAGGCAGCACCGCTCTGGGCAATATTTTCAATGAGACCCTCTTCCCGGAATCGTCCATCCTTCAGAAATATATTCCCCTCTTTAATCAGAAACCAGGTGGTGACTGCGTGATCGCTGGCCCATTGAAGTCCCGAAACCATAACCATTGGGTCACGCTGGGGAATGAACTGCAGGATATCCAAATCTGAAAGGTTCTTTTTATTCACGACTTCAGCCTGCATTTGAGGAGCGTATGGCTGATGCCGATGTAATCATAGGAATCCTCTACCATCATGCCCGATTGCTCAATTAGTTCAAGTAAATCATCAGAATGGTACATCTGGCTGCATCCATTGGCAATATTAGAGAAGTAAAGTGATGTGGCATGCAGGCTGTAGGTGGACGCTTCATATTTCTGACGGTCCCACAGCAACTCCATGATAAAAAGTGCTGAATGGCTCCCCATGGCCTCCCTGCTGCGACGCAATAATTCCAAAATATCCTCCTTTGAAAAACAATCCAGGAACTGACTCATCCAGATCACATCCATACCCCCGGGAAAATTTCTGGAATGGTCAAGTAGGTTTATGGGAATACAGGTGATGCGGTTCGATAACCCCTGATGATCGATACTGATCATGGCTTTTTCAAGCTGTCCGGGAAGATCCAGGATGGTAATATGCACATCCTCGTTCCACCTGGCGCAACGGATTGCAAATTTCCCGGTATTGCCCCCCACATCAAGGATCTGCCTTACCCCGGGGGTTAAAACAAGTGGTAATATCTCCGAAAAGGAGTAGTCGGAATAGAAGTGATCAAAGGCAAACCAGCTCTTCTGCGCCTGTGGGGGAAACTGGCTGAGTCCTTCGTAAAGGGTATCCCACTCACCAAAATTCTTCAGACCGGTGGGGGTCCCGGTACGGATCGATTCATCCAGGCTATACATTCCCAGATAGTTCACGTAATGCGTAAAATCCATATTGACATTGGTGAGCTCATCGCTAAGAATGTGCCAACCGGTTTTGGTGATTCTGAACCTGCCCTCCTGCACCATAAGAAGTTCCATGCTTAGTCCCGCCTCCAGCAGAACTTTTACTCCGTAAAGGCTCAGGTCAAGCTCACGGGCAATCTCCTCCATCTCTATTCCTTCGCTCCGGCGGGAACGGATCAGACCCAGAATGCCAAGATCTCTCAGGGTTCTGGCCGCCTGGAACATGATTGGCCCAAAAGCTATTTTCTGGGCATCGAATTTTGCCTGTAAAGCGGACTTTTTATCAGATCCGTAGTTAAGTTTCATATCCTGACTTTCATCTTTCGCAGTGAATTTAGCACCATTTTTTCAATCTTTCCTCAATGTATCATTTAACTAAATCTCCTCTTCCCAGAAAGCGTAGTAATTAAACCATTGAAGGGGGTATTTTCTGACCATTTTCTCCAGCGACCGGACATATGATTCCACCATCTGGTGGATTTCTGCCAACCGTGTTTTGATCCGCGCCGGATAAGGATATACTTTCCCGGGGGTGGCATAAAAGTGATAATGTGTTTTCCCCTCTTTCAGCGTGAATACGAAAGAGACAGGCACACCCCTTTTGCTGGCCAGGTAGATCGGTCCCGACGGAAAGCGGGCCGGTTTACCCATGAAAGAAACGGAAACGGTATTGGCACCCTGTGTATACCTGTCTCCGTGCAGGACCACAAATTCATGATTTTTAAGGGCTTCATCAATGAGGAACAGGTGAGAATAGTCCTCCTTCTGGGGAATGACCCTAATGTTCCTGTTTACCATCACCTCCTCAAGCAAGTTTCTGATCTGCTCATGTTCCGCTTCCCGCATCACAATGTTCACAGGCGTATCAATTCTTTCAAGCAGTTGTCCGGCCACCTCCCAGTTCCCCATGTGCGCACCGATGAGAACACCACCCTTTCCCATGGAACTCATGGTCCGAAGATGCTCTTCGCCTTCGAAATGGAAGGAATAGTCCGTTTTTGCACCCGACAACATGGCCACTTTGTCCACCAGTACCTCTCCCAGCAGGCAGTAATTCTGATAGATGCTCCTCAGGGTGGAGCAACGGCCATAACCGTGAATGGATCGAAAGTAGAACCTCAGACTCCTTTTATCTGAAAAAAGGAGGTAATAGAGTGCAACGATCCTGATAAAATAATAGGTAACATGAATGCGGGTGTGCCTTATCAGAAAGAGAAAGAACTGGTACCCCAGTGCCCCTCCTTTTGATTTTCCTGACCATCCGGGCATTATAAATCGATTAGATTTGACGGGTGGTCAGACCCGCTTCTCAATATATCCGTAAAGATCATTCAGGGTGCGAACATTGGTGATCTCTTCCCTTTTCACTTTAAACCCGAATTCCTTTTCGATGGTTACAACAATATCCACAAAATCAAGGCTTTCAATCCCCAGGTCATCAATCAGATGAGCATCCGGACCCAGGGCACTCTCCTCGATCTCAAACTCATCCATTAAAAACTCATTTACTTTCTCTATTATCTCTGCCCTTTGCATATAACGTGTAAGTTAGCTATTTCCTGTATTTTGATACAATTAAAGAGGAATTTGTCCCTCCGAAACCAAAAGAGTTAGACAAAAATGCCTCTATATTATAATCGGTTTTCCTGGCAATAATGTTCAATCTTGCCGATGCTTCATCAGGATTTTCGAAATTGATGTTTGGAGCGATGAATGAGTTCTGCATCATAAGAAGGGAGTAGATCACCTCACTTGCCCCACCCATCCACATCTCGTGCCCTGTCATGGATTTGGTGGAGCTGACCGGTACACCCTTTTCACCAAATACATTGGCCAGGGCAATCGCCTCGTTGCTATCGCCAACGGGAGTGGAGGTGGCATGCGCATTTACATAGTCGATTTCCGAAGGAACCATTCCGGCATGTTTCAGGCACCGCTCCAGTGATCGTGTCGGGCCGTCGACGTTTGGTACCGAAATATGATCCCCATTGGAGGAAAATCCATAGCCCCTGACCTCCCCTAGTATATCTGCACCCCTGGCCAGTGCTGACTCCAGAGACTCAATAACCAGCGTGGCTGCGCCCCCACTGGGAACCAGGCCATCGCGGTCCCTGTCAAAAGGCCTCGATGCCGCCTGTGGCTGGTCCATGCGGATTGAAAATGCACTTAGGCCATCAAAACTGCCCATGGATTCAGCATTCACCTCCTGCCCACCTCCACAGATGATCATATCCTGCAGACCCTGAGAAATCATCAGATGAGCCATGCCGATGGCATGGGAGCTGCTTGCGCATGCAGCACTTATTGTAAAGTTAATCCCTTTCAGTTTAAGGATTACTGCAAGGTTCATGGTGATGGTGCTGTTCATTGACTGGAAAATGGAGCCTGAACCAATCAGGGTGGTATCCCTCTTTTCCCTGACGATATCGATGGCTTCAATAACGGGAATTGCAGAACTGTCGTTCCCGTACAGAATCCCCACTTCTTTGTTTTCCAGGTAATCCATATGGACCTTTGCCTGTTCAAGTGCCTCCATGGTTGCAATGTAGGCGTACTCCCCCTGCTCGGCCATCCCTATGCGCATGCGCCTGGGAAGCAATCCCTTCAGGGAAGGGCGTTCGAGTATCCCGGTGAGGGTTGATCTGAATCCAAAATCGACTCTTCGGGGATCAATTCCGATCCCGGATCTGCCCTGGTACAATGAATTTTTTACCTCCTCAACATTTTTGCCAATGGTTGAGTAAATCCCCACACCTGTTATAACTACCCTTCTGTTCATCCTAACTGTACATTCCTCCATTTACCGATATGGTCTCTCCGGTGATGTAAGAGGCGCCGTCTGAAACCAGGAAGCTGACCACCTCAGCAACCTCTTCAGGTTCACCGAACCGGCGCAGGGGCACCAGTGCCGACAGCTGTTTTTCATCCATGTCTTTCGTCATATCGGTGCGGATAAATCCGGGTGCCACTGCATTTACGGTCACTTTTTTCTTTCCCACCTCCATGGCCAGTGATTTTGTAGCTGCAATCACGGCTCCCTTGGAAGCAGAATAGTTTACCTGACCAGGCACTCCTTTCTGTCCCGAGAGCGAGACAATGTTCACGATCCGTCCCCATTTGCCAATCAGCATATTCTGAAGCAGTCGCCGGGTTATGAAAAAGAAACTATCCAGGTTGGTCGCCATCACATCCTTCCACTCCTGATCCGACATGAATACCATCAGATTATCCCTGGTGAGACCAGCGTTGTTCACCAGGATGGTAATCTGTTTTCCTGGATTGGCCTCGTGCCACTGGTCGAGCACCTGGTTTACCTCCTCCGGACTGGAAACATCAAACTTAAGCAGTTCACCATCCCCTCCTGCATTCCTGATCCTTTCAAGGGTTTCGGCAGCTGCGGCATGGTCAGACCTGTAGTTTACGATCACATGATAGCCATCCCTGCCTAGCCTGACTGAGATCGCTCTGCCAATCCCCCTTGAACCTCCTGTAACCAGAGCCGTCTTCATACCTTTTCCCTCCCTGGAAGATCGACACTGGTGTTAAACAGATACGATTTCACCTTTTCAATATCCTTATGCATCGGACTATCCTCCAAGAACATAGGAACCAATTCACGCAGCTTGCCGTAGTACTTACGGGTGGTATCAGAAAGCCTGTTTCCTGCCTTTAAAAAGTCAACTGCCTGCAACAGGGCAATCATTTCAATGGCTTGAACCTGGTAGGCATTATCGATGACTTTTTTGGCAATCAGTGCTGAATTTGTCCCCATACTCACCATATCCTGGTTGTCATTGTTGGTAGGAATGCTATGAACGTAAAGAGAGTTTGAAAGAGCCTGATTTTCAGCCACAGTGGAAGTTGAGGTAAACTGAACTCCCTGCATTCCAAGGTTAAGGCCCAGTTTTCCAAGGTTTATAAAAGGAGGAAGCAACTCGTTTTGTTTCGGATTGCATAAAAATGCCAGATGGCGCTCTGAAAGCATGGAAACACGCGTGACAGCGATCTTGAGTTTATCCATCTCCAGCGAAACATAATCGCCGTGAAAATTCCCCCCGTGAAATACATTTCTGTTTTCCACATCTACAATGGGATTGTCACTCACGGAATTCATCTCATTGACAACCACCTCCTCTGCATATTGAATGGTATCATAAACAGCTCCAAGAATCTGTGGGATGCATCGCAGGGAGTAGTACTCCTGGACCCTTCGTTTAAAGATGCGGGCCTCCTCGTTGTTATTGTAAAAATACTCCTCACGCCTGTGGATCATTTTACTGGTGGAGAGTATCTGCTCCATGGTCCGGGCAATATATGCCTGGCCCCTGTGCTTTTTCACCTGGTTAAGCTCCCGGGCAAAATGATCATCGAAGGAGTTAACAATTTCGTTGATCATTGCGGAGGCCACCAGCGACCAGTCCAACAACTGCTTAGCTTTAATCACGTTGATAATCCCGATCCCGGTCATCACCGAGGTTCCGTTGATCAGGGACAATCCCTCCCTGAGTACTACCCGGATCGGTTTAAGTCCAAGTTCATTGAAAACTTCCGCAGTGGGCCGTAAGATTCCCTGGTAAGTCACCTCCCCTTCTCCGATCAGGATCAGTGCCATATGTGATAGCTGGACCAGGTCACCGCTGGCACCCACACCACCGTGTTCCGGGATCAGGGGAAAGACATCCTTCAATATCAATGATTGAAGCAGGGTTACACAGGAGGGATGGATACCCGATTTCCCCTGCATTATGGAAAGCATTCTGACCAGCATAGAGGCTTTGACATAGAGGTCGGGGATTTTTTCCCCTGCTCCGGCGGAATGACTCCGAATCAGGTTGTATTGCAATTCAACCTGTTTATCTTTATCAATTTTATACTGGGCCATCGGCCCAAAACCTGTATTAATGCCGTATATAATCTTTTCCACGGAAAAATCCAGCAGAAAATTGAGACCCTCTTCCACCTTCGTGAGACTCTCAGCATCCAGTTCAAATGGCTCACTATTCAGTATTATCGCCTCTGCGGCCTGAATGGACAGGCTCTCCTTCGCTTTTATTGTTATCACAAACTTTCCAGGTATTTTGAGGTTCGATAAATGTAGTTACATTTCCTTAACTTCTGAATTCAAGGTTTCGGAAAAACCACAAATTTACTAATATTTTCTTTTACTACCTTTGGACCATTGTCCAATCATCAAAAGATTAATATGGGAGTATTGAAAGCCAGGAGTATCATGGTGTGGATACTTACCCTTGTTACCATTGCCGGCAGCGGATACAGGGTGCAGGATGAGTTTCGCAGGGTGGAGAATATTGACCAGCTCGTTGGCCGGCTCAATGAACATGCAGCCAGGATCGAAACCATACAGAGTAATTTTATCCAGCAGAAGCAGCTGGAGTTCCTGGATGAAACCATCATCAGCAAAGGCGCCTTCTGGTTCAAAAAAGAGAACAACCTTCGATGGGCCTACAAGGAACCGTTTGATTACGTGATTGTCATTCACGAGGGACGGTTTCGCATTAGGGACGGGGAACAGGTAAGTGCATATGACATTGAGTCAAATCCTGCTTTTGCCGGGATCAACAGACTGATTGTTGATATGGTCAGGGGCAATATTACCGAGGATAGGTTTGAAAGGGCAGCTTTCGAAAACAGCCGGCAATACAAGATCAGCCTGGTTCCAAAAGATAACGGCATGAAAGAGGTAATCTCCACCATGGAGATCTATTTCAACAAGTTGGACCTGACTGTTGAAGAGGTCATCATGAAGGAGAGTGAGAAGGACTATACAGTGATCAAATTTATTGATAAGAAAATCAATGAGCCCATTGAGGATCCTGTTTTCTCTGTTGATTATTAATATACTGATCCCTTTCTGCAGGGCGTCTGCCCCTTACCCAGACAGGAGGATCGATACCTTGCTAACCAATGGCGGGCTTGGAAAATTCGCACCCCTCGGTGTGGTGAGCGAGTCCCTTCTTTTCAAAGCGGCCATCCATGTGTTCGGAGATTACTATTCGGGGCTTATCCTGATAAAACAGCTTCCTGCAGACACCGCCATACATGTGGTTTTCCTCTCCGAACTGGGACTAAACCTGCTGGACATGGCATACCGGAATGACCGGGTTGAGGTAGTTAGCGTCCAGGAATTTTTAAACCGGCCATCTATATTAAAGACCCTGCAAAACGATTTTCAAACGTTATTGCTAGATTTGTCACAAATTGTTGAGTTTAAGGTCAGAAAAATGGATGACGGAGTTACCGATGTGCTGAAATTCAGATACAAATCACAACGTTACGCTTATAACTATTGTGAGAATCTGGGTCCGGTTAGCATACGCAGGCGAAATGGGTTATTAGGAAGGGTCGATTTTCAAATTGGTATCGGGGAAACAAAAAAAACGAACGGGGCTGAACCCCTGGAGATCAGAATAGTGCACAGGGGAATCAGGCTGAGAATTGATTTAACTGAGTTGAAGAGATAATAGAGTAATGGGTTTCAATGGTCTATACAGTTACAGGGTCACCGGCAGGGAACAGAATCAAATCCATGCCACCCTGCTGATCAATGCACATCACCAGGTATATGGCGGACATTTCCCCGGATACCCGGTCACCCCAGGTGTTTGCCAGCTTATGATGATCAGAGATATCCTGGAGGGAGAATGGAGAGTACCGCTTATTCTCACAGGTTCAAAGCAGATTAAATTCACGGCAGTTCATATGCCGTTAAGTGAGCCGGAGATCGATGCAACCATATCTTTCAGTATTTCGGGAGATCAAATGGAGGTGACTGCACGGTTAATAAAAAATGAGAAAGTATTTATAAAGTTTCAGGGTGAGTTCAGAGAGCAAAAAAAGAGTCTACAAAGAGGTATTTGAGCGGTTAAAGTGCTGTGTGGTTATCCCGACTTACAACAATGCCAGGTTTCTGGATGAGTTGCTTCGAGAGGTGGAGAGTTTCCAATCGGAAGTGATCGTGGTAAATGACGGTTCCACAGATGAAACTTCAGCCATTCTCTCCAAACACCCCTCAATTACAGTGATTTCCTTCCCCCGCAATTTGGGCAAAGGGGCTGCTTTGAGGGCAGGCTTTGCAAAAGCCCTTGAGAGAGGTTTTGATCATGCCATTACCCTAGATTCTGACAGTCAGCACAGTGCCGGGGATATACCTGCCTTCCTTGATGTCCTGGATCATCAATCTCCAGTATTAGTAATGGGGTCCAGGGTTCTTGAAAAGGAGAACGTGCCCCTCAGGAACCGTTTTGCCAACTCGCTCTCCAGTTTCTGGTTCTGGGTTGGAACCGGACTCCGGCTGAAGGATACCCAATCGGGATTCAGGCTCTATCCCATCAGGAAACTGGAAGGGACCCGCCTGGTTTCAGGAAGGTATGAGTTCGAATTGGAACTTCTCGTAAAAACGGCCTGGAAGGAGATATCCGTCACGGAGATTCCGATTAAAGTGTATTATCCACCGGGCGAACAACGGGTCTCCCATTTCAGGCCTTTCAGGGATTTTATGCGGATCACCCTTTTAAATTTCATGCTGGTATTCCTGGGCCTCGCCTATTACAGGCCCCGGAATTTGTATCGTAAATACCGGAGCAAGAGCCTGAGGCAGATTCTCAGGGAGGATATTATTAAAAGCGGAACCCCCCATCACACGATCGCCTTTTCGGTGGCCTTAGGTATTTTCATGGGAATTTTGCCTATCTGGGGTTATCAGCTGCTCGTCGGGTTCTTTTTCGCGCACCTGTTGAAATTGAACAAGGCGATTTTTTTTATTACAGCCAACATCAGTATTCCACCGATGATTCCCATTATTCTCTATCTTAGTTATGTTGCGGGAAGTTATGTACTTGGTGATGGAAGCTGGATGGTTGATGTGGAATTGAACCTTGCTTCCATAGGCCAGAATCTGAAACAGTACCTTACCGGAGCAGTTGTTTTTGCCACTATTGCGGGAATCGTTACCGGCCTGCTCTCCTATATACTTCTGATCCTTTTTAAACCCAGGCTATAGATGCAAAGTGTCTTTGTAATCATCAACAGATACCTTGAAAGGAGAAAGTGGTTGTTTTTCCTCCTGTTCACCATTGTCATGGGCGTTTTCGCCCTCGTGGCCTCGGGTGTCAGGCTTGAAGAGAATCTGAATGCAATTATTCCGGAGGACCAGCGAATCAGTCGAATAAGCAAAGTATTCGATAAATCGCAACTGGCCGATCAGATCATTTTCATGCTCTCCCTGGAGGACACAACCAAAGTCGATCCGGACCATCTGATATCAAGTGGTGAGCACCTGGTTGAAATGCTTGAACAACGAAAGGAACTGGTGGGTGATATCCGGTTCAAGGTGGGTGGCGATGCCATGCTCAGGATCTATGACTTTATCCTGGAGAACCTGCCCATCTTCCTGGATGAAGAGGATTACACAGAAATCGGGAAGATGCTAACCCCTGAGGAGATCGACAAGACCATCCACCGAGGATTCAGAACACTGATCTCCCCGGCAGGTATGGCTACGGGAAAATTTATCCTGAAGGACCCCCTGAACCTTACCCCCATCGCGTTGAAAAAGCTTAACAGGTTTCAGCTGGATGATAATTTCATGGTCTTAAACTCGGCCATATTTACATGCGACAAAAAGAACCTGATGATATTCATGGATCCTGCATTTCCGGGATCCAACATCAAGGAGAACCTGAAGCTCATCCAATACATTGATCAATCCATCCGCGAAATTACCACCCTGGATCCTGTCAACATTGATTATTACGGAGGTACTGCCGTAGCAGTGGCAAATTCGGTAAGAGTAAAGAAAGATATCAAACTGACCCTATCCATTACTTTTATCTTCTTCCTTCTCATATTCCTTATATTCTTCCGAAAGATCAGGGTGATCTTATTCATGTTTCTGCCGGTGGTGATAGGTTCACTGATCTCCATTGCCATGCTGACCCTGATCTACGGTGAGGTCTCGGCCATTGGATTGGGGGTAGGTGTGATCTTCATGGGAATTACGGTAGACTACTCTTTGCACTTCTTTACCCATATCAGCTCAGGTAATTCAATAAAGGAAACCATCGGTCGCATTACAATGCCCATACTCATGAGCGGGATTACCACTGCGTCTGCCTTCCTCTGTCTTTCGATTATTCATTCGAAGGCAATGAACCAGATCGGGTTCTTTGCTGCCTTTGCAGTCACCTTCGCTGCCCTCTCGGTATTAGTGGTCCTTCCCCTCTTAATGAAGGATGGGGAGAAGGGTTCAGGCCCTAAAAGGACCAGGATTTCCAAACGGATCGAAAAGATGGTAGGGTACTCCTTTGAGAAGAACCGAACCCTGGTGATATCTCTTTTATTGCTCACCATTCTGTTTGCCTTTACTTCACAAAGCATCAGATTCAACGGTGACATCTCCACCCTGAACTACATGTCGGATGACCTGGTCAGTGCTGAAGTAAAACTCAAATCCATCAGTTCGGTGGCAAACAGCTCTGTCTACCTGGTCACACAGGGAAATTCGCTGGAAGAGGCTTTGAAAAAGATTGAATCCAACCGCCAGATGCTGGAGTCCTGCAAAAAGGACGGGTTGGTTTCGGAGATTTCCTGGGTTTCGGATCTTATGCTTTCTGGCGAAGGACAGGAGGAAAAAATTGAACGATGGAACCATTTCTGGGAAACCTCTGAAGCTGAAATCATCAAAGCTAACATTAATCGCAGCGGAGTCGAATACCACTTCAGGGAGGATGCCTTCCAGCCTTTTTTCGACCTGCTGGACAAAAAGTTTCAACCCATCCCTATGGAGGAGTATGGTTTATTAATAGAACTGTTCCTTCACAACTTCATCTCCATGGATGATGGAGTCTGGTCGGTGGTCTCCATCCTGATGGTTGACCCAACCGCTAAACCTGAACTTTTTAAGAGGCTCACCGGTAAGGAAGAGTTTATCATTTTCGACGGACAGTACTTCATCAACCAGTTCTTTGATGTTCTGAAAGAGGATTTTAATAAGCTGGTCACCCTCTCCATGATCGTCGTTTTCCTGATCCTACTGCTTTTTTTTGGCAGGATCGAGATTGCAGTGATCACTTTTATCCCTATTATGGTCAGCTGGATGTGGACCCTTGGGCTAATGGGGCTGTTCCGGATTGAGATTAATATTTTCAACATCATCATTTCCACCTTTGTTTTCGGGCTTGGAATTGATTACGCCATATTTATCATGAGCGGAATCATTGCAAAACACCGGGAGGGCAACCAGAGTCTTGGTCCCTACAAGTTATCGATCCTTCTGTCGGCCCTGACCACCATCGGTGCCATCGGTGTACTCATATTTGCCCGGCACCCGGCCCTGAAATCCATCGCCCTGGTCTCCATATTCGGTATCTCCACAGTGGTCATAATTTCATACACTTTACTACCACTGCTCTTTAGCTTCCTGACCAGGAGTAAGGGTAACTACAGACTTGAACCGCTTACCCTTTCAGGTATGGTCTCCACGTTAGTGTTCTTTATCCTATTCCTTGGCTCCGCCATTCTGGCAACACTGCTCCTCCCTCTTATTATGTTGCTTCCTCTTAAGGGGAGGAGAAAGAAAAGGCTGGTGGGTTACCTGATCTTTCTTTCCACCCGGTTTATTATAAAAATCTCAGTTCCCATCAGTAAAAATTACATCAACAGGGAACTGGCCGACTTCACCACACCTTCGGTGATCATCTCCAACCACCAGTCACAACTGGACCTGGTATTTTTGCTCCAGTTAAATCCCAAAATGATTGTACTTGTTAATAAGTGGGTTTGGAACAATGCATTCTATGGATTCATTATCCGGTTTGCCGGATACTGCCCTATTTACAAGGGCCTTGATTACAATTTTGAGAGTCTCAAACAGAAGGTGGCGGAGGGTTACACAATCCTTGCATTCCCCGAAGGTAGCAGATCGCCCGACGGCACCATTAAACGGTTTCACCAGGGTGCATTCGGTTTAGCCGATATGCTGGGTTTGGATATTCAACCGGTGATTGTCCATGGGGCGTATGATGCCCTGCCAAAATCGGAGCACTTTCTGAAGCATGGAAGGCTTACCATGAAATTTTATAAGAGAATCAGACCGGAATACAGGGTGTATGAGGGTGAAAGGACCTACCATTTGCAGGCCAGGGAGGTAACGGCTTTCTACCGGAATGAGTATAAAAGCCTTCACCAAAAGTTGGGAGACACCGGCTATTTCAGAAACAAACTGGTTGGTCTGTTTCTCTACAAAGGCCCTGTCCTGGAGTGGTACTTGAAAGTCAAGTTGAACATGGAGAAAAACTATGCATTCTACCACAGGATCATTCCCGTCGATGCCTCGGTGGTTGACCTGGGATGCGGCTTTGGATTTCTTACCATCATGCTGGGGTTAACCTCGCGGGAGCGGAATATCACGGCGATCGATTACGACGACCGGAAGATTGCCACCGCCCGCATGGCTGCCCGTGGGATGGAGCATATCCGTTTCATTGATGCCGACATCACTTCAGTTAGTCTGCCTTCTGCTGATGTCTTTGTTCTCAATGATGTTTTACACTACCTTACCGAGGAACTTCAGATCACACTCCTGGAACGCTGTATGGATGCTTTGAATAAAAAGGGAATGGTGATTCTTCGCGATGCAGATGCGGATTTAAAGCGGCGTACCCTCTATACCAAATTCACTGAAATCCAGTCGACCCGAATATTCCGGTTCAACAAGACCATCCATCCCCTTACCTTTATTCCGGCCACTACCATAGAGCGTGTGGCAGAACGGAAGGGATTTCAATGGAAGAGGGTTGACCATTCAAGGCTCACCTCAAATATTACATATATCATTTACCGGTAAATGAAGCGAAGGAGAAACAACGGATTGTTCGATGTGGTTATAATTGGAAGCGGCATAGGTGGATTGATGTGCGGGGCGCTTCTTTCCCTAAATGGCTACAAGGTCCTGATCCTTGAAAAACATCACCAGATCGGGGGTAACCTGCAAACTTTCAAGCGAAAAGGAGTTGTCTTTAATTCAGCCATGCACTTTGTGGGAACGATGGAAAAGGGGCAGATCCTTCACCAGGTGTTCAAATACCTGGGGATACTCGATCAAACCGGACTGGAGCGACTCGATCGGGATCAATATGAACGACTTTACCTGTCCGACAGGGAGTACCTCCTTGCCAGCGGAATGGAGGCGCAAAGGGAACGTCTTCTCACCTATTTCCCGTCCGAGGTAGCGGCCATTCATGCATACCTTAAAAAGATTGAGGAGATTTGGAACAGCACCAATGTTCTGAACCTTCAGGATTTCAGGAACCACCTTGATGCAGATACCCGTTACACCCAGATCGATGCATTTGAATTCATCAACAGCCTGACCGATAATCACGAACTGCGCGCACTGTGGGGCATGACCAGCGCTTTTTATGCAGGTGAGCCCGGAAAATCACCCCTGATCACCCACGCCATTATCCACTACCATTATATTCAGAGTGCATGGAAATTCAGCAAAGGAAGTGACCGGCTTGCGATTGCACTGGAGCGGGTCATCGCCCAAAACGGCGGAGAGGTGAGGATAAACAGCGAGGTGGTCAGATTCATTACAAACGAACGAAGAGCAACGGCTATAGAGTTACGGGACGGATCGATTGTTAAAGGGGACTATTTCATCTCCAGCCTGCACCCGGCACTAACCGTTAAACTGGTTGAACCGGGAGTATTCCGAAAGGCATATGTGCAAAGGATTCTAGAGCTTGAAAATACAATTGGATCGTTTTGCCTCTATATTGTCTTAAAAAAGGGTAAGTTACTCAACATCAACTCAAACGTAAATATCGCAACCGGGAGTGATTCCTGGAATCCCGGAACCTATTTCGAAAGACCCTGGCCGGGTGCCTGCATCCTGTACACCACACCGGATCAATCCAATCCCGGGTATGCAGAAAGCATGACCATTTCTGCTTATATGATGTATGAAGAGGTTAAACAGTGGGAAAATACTACAGTGGGAAAAAGAGGAAGACACTACTCCACCTTTAAGCGCAAGAGAGCCGAACTATTAATAGAACTCGCAGATTCGCGCCTTAAAGGTCTGAGGAACGCCATTGAGACCTACTATACCGCTACTCCTCTCACTTTCCGTGATTATACCGGTACCCCGCATGGAACCGTCTATGGAATCGTGAAGGACTGCAGGAATCCACGGTATTCCTATATATCACCCAACACCAGGATACCCAACCTCTTTCTTACGGGGCAAAGTTCCGGGGTGGGACTGCATGGTTTGCTGGGAGTGACCTTATCGGCTCTGTTTACCTGTGAACCACTTCTGGATTTGGGAAAACTGTTAAAGGAGATCAGGGATGAATAAAAGAAAAACAAGACACACATGGGCAAGATGGGCCATTGGCCTTTTTGGAATGATTATTTTGCTCGTGGTGTTGTTCAAATTGATTACGCCCGTACACCCCCCAACAAGCCAAGGGGAAACTGAGCCTATACCCGACCGGATTGAGGCAGGAGATCGACAATATACATGCCAGGAGAGTTGGTTGAAGCAAAACAGCTACGGGTTGTGGGAGATGTACCTCTCCGGATCAGATTTCCAGCTAGGTGTAAAGAACGGCATTCTGGCCAGGGACCTGATCCGATACCAGGAAGAGGTTTTCGTGGAGAAACTCAGGGAGATGGTTCCTTCAGATATCTACCTCAATTTCCTGAAACAGGTCGTTGTATGGATGAACAGGAACCTGGACCGTCATATACCGGTTGAGTACCAAAGGGAAATCTATGGTGTTGCCCTTCATGCCTCCGATTCGTTCAATTTCATTGGTCCGGCTTACCAGAGAATACTCAGCTACCACGCTGCACACGATCTGGGGCATGCATTGCAAAACATGAACCTGGTTGCCTGCACGGCACTTGAGGTAAATGGCGAGCGGTCGGCAGATGGCAACCTTATGGTTGGCAGAAACTTTGATTTTTCAATGGGTGAAAAATTTGCCAGGGAAAAAATCATCGCCTTCTACAAGCCGGAAAAAGGATACAGATTTGCTTCTGTTACATGGGGAGGAATGATCGGTGTGGTTTCGGGAATGAACGACCAGGGACTGGTAGTAACACTTAACGCAGCAAAATCGGGCATTCCTGGGTCCTCAAAAACACCCGTTTCCATACTTGCACGGCAGATTCTTCAATACGCATCGAACATTTCGGAGGCTTATGAGATTGCCGGGAACTCAGAAACCTTTGTTTCTGAATCCTTTTTGGTAAGTTCTGCATCTGACAACAGGACCGTGGTGATCGAAAAATCGCCCAGCAATATTGCACTTTACGATCCCGGTGGAGATTACCTGGTACTTACAAACCATTTTCAGAGTGAAACCTTCCGGAATTCAGAGTTGAACCTTAGAAACATTGCTGAGGGAGCCTCTATGTACCGATGGGAAAGAACCCTGGAGTTGATGGAGTCCACCCAAAAACACGACCAGAACTCCTTCGCCCTTTTGCTGAGAGATCAGAACGGTATGGGTGGTAAACCAATTGGTATGGGGAATGAGAAAGCTGTGAATCAGCTTATCGCCCACCACTCGGTCATATTCAAGCCCTCTGAACTTAAGATGTGGGTCTCCACCTCCCCCTACCAGCTGGGAACCTATCTTTGTTACGATCTGAACAGTGTTTTTGCAGATTCTACCGGGGTTTCGGACCAGATCTGGCAGGAAAAGCGGAGCATCGCACCCGATCCTTTCCTTGATTCAGAGCAGTTTAGGTCATACAGGGAATATACCAGAGAAACACTGCGGCTTAAAGCCCATATTGAGCAGGGGGTTGCAGGGAGTGTCAGCAATGCAGAATTAGAGGCTTACCTCGGGTTGAATCCCTTCTACTATTACCCCTGGTTTATAGCCGGGGAGATCTTTCGAAACAATGGTGAGTTGCAGCGTGCCTCTGAAATGTATAAGCAATCATTATCCAGGGAGATTCCCAGGGAAGTTGACAGAAAGCAGGTGAAGGAGGCGATGGAGAGTATTGATTAAGGTATCAGATAAAAACAGATCATCATGGACAGGGAACTACCCTATAAAACCATTTCAGAGATCCGGGAAGTTCAATCTCAACTTCTTTCAGCACAGATGGAATACGTGATGAAGCACTCCCCCTTCTATCGTGAACACCTGGCCGGGTTAAATGCAGAATCCATCCATTCGGTGGAGGATCTGACCTCATTGCCAGTCACCACCAAAGAGCATCTTCAGCAGCGCAATATGGATTTTCTATGCGTGGAGCATGAAAAGATCATCGATTACATGACCACATCGGGAACCACCGGCAGCCCCATCACCTTCGTAGCCACGGAGAGGGACCTGCAGCGACTGGCCGATAATGAGTATGCTTCATTCATCTGTGCAGATGGATCGAGCCTTGATATCTACCAGCTGATGCTGACCCTCGATCGCAGGTTCATGGCAGGCATGGCCTATTTTCTGGGCCTTCGGAAACTGGGCGCTGGAATCATCAGGGTCGGACCCGGTAATTTACTCCTGCAATTTGACACGATTCAACGCACATCTCCAACTGTTCTGGTCACGGTTCCATCCTTCCTCCTGAAACTGATCGATTACGCCAGGGAGCAAAAAATCGACCTTTCTGCCACCTCGGTTAAAAGTGTCGTTTGCATTGGTGAACCCATCCGGGATAGCAACTTCAGACTCAATAAACTGGGCCGGCGGATTATAAAAAACTGGGACATCAAACTATACTCCACCTACGCCTCCACGGAAATGGGGGCTGCCTTTACTGAGTGCCATGCCGGGGCAGGGGGTCACCTGAACCCTGAAATGATTGTGGTGGAGTTCCTCGATGAAGAGAACCATCCTGTAGATCAGGGAGAACTGGGCGAGGTCACCATCACGAGTCTGGCTGTTGAAGGAATGCCCCTGGTACGCTTTAAAACAGGAGATATTTGTCACCATTTCACTCAAAGATGCAGTTGTGGCAGGAGTACCCTTCGGGTGGGGCCTATTGAAGGCAGGAAGAACCAGATGATCAAATACAAAGGTACCACCCTCTTTCCGCCGGCGTTCTATGAAATTCTGAATGAAATCGAGGAGGTTGAGAATTACATCGTAGTCGTTTCCACCAACAGCATCGATACAGATGATATCCAGGTGATCATTGGAAGTGGAACTCCAACCCCTTCCGTTGAAAAAAGGATCAAGGACCACTTCAGGGCAAGACTTCGGGTGGCCCCTTCCATTCAGTTTATGAATCCAAAAGAGGTAACCCGGATGCAAAACCCCAACCTGAGCAGAAAACCAGTAACTTTTATAGACAGGAGGAAAACTTAGGATAAATTGCCATATTTGGATATGGATTTATCCGAACAATTTGATATAATCAGGCCCTTTTACGATCACGAGGTAAAGCCGGCCATTGAAAGACTCCTGAACCATCCCGGGTTTGCAGGGGTATTGAAATACCTTTTCGAAGGAGCCGATTCGGAAGAGGTGACCAATCATCTGCGAAGTATTGAAAGTGTTGACCAGTTCCAGGAATACTTTTCCTATCATACGGTGAAAACGATTGTCGGAAAAACCTCGGCAGGACTGACCCAATCGGGAAGTGAGGGGCTTGATCCAGGGAAGCCCTATCTTTTCGTGGCGAATCACCGTGACATCGTTCTTGACGCCGCAATCATGCAGTACTTGCTGCACATGGAAGGTTATAAAACTTCCCAGATCACCTTCAGCGAGAACCTGATGACCGAGCAGCTGCTGCTGGATTTGGGAAAACTGAACAAGATGTTTACCTTCTACCGTGGAGGTTCTAAGATTACCCAGTATCGAAATGCCATGATCAACTCGGCCTACATCAATTATGTGCTGAAGGAGCAGAAGGAGTCCATATGGATCGCCCAGCGAAATGGAAGAACCAAGGACGGGGATGACCGAACCCAGACCGGCCTGATTAAAATGCTGGCAATGGGAAGCGAACAAACCTGCGATTCACTGGCCGGTCTGAACATTGTCCCGGTCACCATCTCCTATGAAGTTGAACCTTGTGATATACAGAAAGTAAGGGAGCTTTACATGGACAGAAGGGAGAAATATGTAAAATCTCCCAATGAGGATCTGATGAGTATTCTTGCCGGAATTACAGGCGAAAAAGGAAGGATTCACTTCACATTTGGCACACCGCTGAATGATCATCTTCTCAAACTCAAATCGGAGCACCTCCATGACAATGAAGTAATTGAAAAGATTGCCAGGGAAATCGACAGGCAGATCCATCAGGGATATAAATTATGGCCCAACAACTATATTGCAGCCGACATCATTGAAAAAGGCAGCCGGTTCATACAAAACTACACGGACATTGAGAAAATTAAATTTAAGGAGACAATGGCTGCAAAAATATCAACCCTGAAGGGTATGGACAGCGAGGAGCTGAGAAATATTTACCTGCAAATCTATGCCAATCCCTTATTCAATTATAAAGCGGCGTAAAATGATGTCAAAGTTGATGATTAACAGTTACGAGGAATTTGAGCGGTTTGCAGGCAAAGATCTGGGGGTATCGGAGTACCACAGGATCACCCAGGAGCAGATAGATCAGTTTGCAGAAGCCACACTTGACCATCAGTGGATCCACGTGGACAGCGATAGGGCCAGAAAGGAGAGTCCCTACGGCAATACCATTGCCCATGGATATCTGAGTCTATCGTTGCTCCCTTACCTGTGGAATCAGATCATCCAGGTAAATAACATCACCATGCTTGTAAATTACGGAATTGAAAGCTTTAAATTTGGTGAGCCCGTTGTGGTGAATGGCGAAGTCAGGATCAAAACAAAATTGAAATCAATTTTAAATCTGAGGGGAACGGCCAAGGTTGAAGTGGAGGTGGTTATGGAGATTAAAGATGGCAGGAAGCCGGCCTTCAAAGGGGTCGTCGTTTTCCTTTACCAGTTTAAACAGGATTTCTGAGGATCATCATGAACTGAATCTTTGGAATAATATTCATCTTTAACGGAATCCATCATGGCAAGAAAATTCCCGGTTACACCCTTTCAGAAATTCGTTCAAATCGAGAGCCTTAGCGGGATTCTGCTCTTCAGTGCAACACTGCTGGCCTTGATTCTTGCAAATTCGCCGCTGGCTGATCGTTTCCTGGCGTTCTGGGAATACAAGATTGGTATCAGCGGTTCAGGATTTGAACTTGTGAAACCATTGATCCTCTGGATCAATGACGGACTGATGGCCATTTTCTTCTTTCTTATCGGACTGGAAATCAAACGGGAGCTGCTCCTGGGAGAGCTTAATTCGGTAAAAAAGGCATCTTTACCCCTTTTCGCAGCCATAGGAGGCATGGCCATTCCGGTAATCCTGTTTTTTATTCTGAACCAGAATCAGGAGACCTCCAGGGCCTGGGGAATTCCCATGGCCACTGATATCGCATTCTCCCTGGCCATATTGAAATTACTTGGGAAAAGGGTGCCCATCGGGCTAAAGATTTTTCTTATTGCTTTTGCAATTGTCGATGATCTGGGTGCTGTACTTGTGATCGCCCTGTTTTACAGCGAAGAGATCAAATGGTCTTTAATCGGCGTTGCAGTGATCCTTTTAGCGATTCTGTTTTTTCTTTCCCACAGGAAAATATATGTCTGGGGTCTCTTCCTGATTTTTGGGATTATAATCTGGGTGCTTTTTCTGAAAGCAGGCATCCATCCTACCATTGCCGGGGTTTTGCTTGCATTTACAATACCAATCAGGCGAAAAATTGATCTGAATACTTACGTGGATGGACTTTGTACTATTGTAGATTCCATCAGGGTTACGGGCAATCCCGATTCACCACTCTTGTCCCAATCCCAGATTGAGGAGATCGATAACCTTGAAGAGTGGACTGAACAAGTTCAATCGCCACTGCAACACCTGGAACGTAAACTTCACAACTGGGTGGCCTATCTGATTATGCCACTCTTTGCCCTGTCCAATTCCGGTGTTCAACTTTTCGGGGAGGGTATGGATCTTGATCTTTCACTGAGCGGAACCATTGCCATCAGCCTTGTGGCCGGAAAACTATTGGGAATCTCTCTCTTCTCCTGGATTGGAGTAAAAACAGGGGTGGCCGAACTGCCTTCCGGAATCAGGTTCGGTCAGATCATAGGGGTTGCTTTATTGGCAGGGGTTGGTTTTACCATGTCAATTTTTGTAGCCAACCTGGCATTTTCTGACCAGCAGATGCTGCTCGACTCATCAAAAGTGGGGATACTGGCAGGATCATTATTTGCAGGCCTGGCAGGGTTTCTCCTTTTACGATTTACCCTTCGGAAATTATAATATTTTTGTTTTATAAAAGGTTTATTATAATTTTAACCTCCGTAATTTTTATGTTAAACAGATTCATTTTTATTCCAAACTGCGCATGAAGACTCTCCAAATACCTGATAATGAGCTTAATGAAATGAAACAATTTTACCTGGAGGAGTATGAAAAAGCTAATGCCAGGATTCTCCATATCACGCAGATACTCAACCGCCTGGATGTGGAGATCCCTGCAGGTGTAGCCTTTGAACCACCGCTTAAAGTTACGGCAGGAATTATTTCTGAACCTTTGAAAAAAGAGACCGGCACCAAGAAAAAACCGGGAAAAAAATCAAAGTGGGAACTGATGGTCATGAAACGCATGCGGCAGATGGATAAACCGGTTACCTACGACCAGCTGACCGATGAGATCATGTTATTTAACAAGATTTTACCGCAAAAGAGAACCAGCACAAAGCAGGCCGTTGTCAACGTGGTATTCAGGCTCAGAAACCGTGATCATAAGCTGGATACCTTCTCTATGGGAACCCGGGAAAAGTATATCGCATTGAAAAACTGGTTCGATTCTCCGGGAAAGATTAAAAAGGAGTATGCCGCCAAAGTTGAAATTCCCGGCCGGCCAAAAAGCACTAAAAAAGGGAAAGTAGGCCGGCCAAGGAAAACATCTGCCTAATCCGGGTTTAATGCACAAAATGGCCCGTCATTGAAAATCAATGGACGGGCCGGAGGAAAACCCAATCCGACTGCCGGATTAGTCGATATAGAATCCGAGCCTTATCTCGATCCTGTTGTAAATATCTGTGTAAAGATACTCCTGGTTATTCCATTCATACTGCTCCGACCTGGAGGTTTTCTGGTAGCGATACATCAATTCAACATCCCAGGCAAAATGCTCCCTGGTCCTGATCTTAAGTCCGACCCCTGCTGCAGCCAGGGCACCACCCTGGTAGGTGTATTCCACATCGTATTCTGAATAACCTGAAGTCATGGGCAGTGAATATCCTCCTTTGACCACCAGGTAGGGGACCACGTCCAGCCCGGTCAGGTCATACCTCAAATCCAGAAACAGGGGAAGGTAGTTCGTATTGAGAAACTCGATCCCCATACCTGCACCCACAAAAGTTCCAATCAGGCTGCGCCATCCGTTCACCATTACCAGGGAGAAAGGCGCCACCTGCTCGTTATTGGACGAACCGGCCAGAAATCCAATGGAAGTCAGGTTCACAAAACCGGCATCGAAAACGCCTCTTTGTTTGGACGGAGCCGGGGCATCGAAGGGCTCGGATGCTATTTTTTCCACCTCGCTGATTTTATAATACCATATGTTACCGCACATATCCTGAATCTTCACATGATCAGCAGGTTCAATTTCCAGAATCCGTCCCCGGACGACACTGCCTGATTTGAGGTAGATATGATCCACCTCCTGCGCGGGTGCCAAGGTTGAAACTATAAAAATCAGGAGTAAACTTAAACAGAGGGATTTGAGACCGTTTTTCATTTTAAAGATTTAAATGGGTGATGCTTCTTCAAGGATGTTCCTATGGAAAAAAAGGTTGCGTGGGCGACGCAACCGGCAGCCTCTACCCTGCATCTTAGGTTCAAAAGGAATCCAAAAACATCAACCTATGCGAAACACCATCCTGCTCTTTTTCACACTCATGACAGTAAGCTCATGCACCGATAAACAGCTGCAGACCTATACCGCGAATGTTCCGGTCTATATTTCCTATGAAGAACTTCGCTCTTCATTTAAAATCAGCGCAGGACAAACGTTGAAAAAACCAGGTAAGATCTACTACATGGAACCCTTTATGTACATTAATGAATACCAGCAGGGAATTCACGTGGTGGACCTGACCGATCCATCCAATCCTAAACTCAGCGCATTCATTTCCATACCAGGTAATGTGGATATGGCCGTTCGAAACAATGTACTCTATGCCGACAGTTACATTGACCTTGTTTTGATAGATATTGCTGACCCGCTTCAGCCCCGGCTCATTCAACGGATTGAAAAGTTGTTTGAGTATGTGATCCCACCCTATGACTCTCAATATCCCCTGGCCGAAATCGACCAGGAAAAGGGAGTGATTACAGGGTATGATATAAAGGTGGTAACCCGGGAGATTCACAATCAGCCATATCCCTGGCCCGTTTTCTGGGAGTATGGTATGAACTCAAGATTCAGTTCAGACGGGGCACCCACGGGTAGCGCAAATACCTATGGGGTGGGGGGATCTATGGCCAGGTTTCTCACCTATGACAACTTCCTCTACACACTTGAAAGCACCTATAAACTGAAAAGTATTGACATCAGTAAACCCAGCGAACCGGTGGTAAAAAACGAGCTGTACCTCTGGGGCAATGTGGAAACCCTTTTCATCTCTCAGGGTTACATGTACGTGGGGACCTCCGGGGGTATGCACATCCTGAGCCTGGAGGAACCTTCCTTGCCCAATCTTTTGTCAACCTACCAGCATATTACGGCTTGCGACCCGGTGGTTGTGGCGGAGGATTATGCATATGTAACACTACGCTCCGGAAACTGGTGCGGGGGAACCCAGAATCAGTTGGAGGTGATCGATATTGCCGACAGGTATAATCCAGAAAGAGTGGCCTCCTATGCAATGACCGAGCCATACGGTCTGGGTATTGACAATAACACCCTCTTCATATGCGAAGGTGAACACGGACTGAAGGTGTATGATGCAACCAACCCACATGAAATCACTTCACACAAACTATCAGAATTCACCGATATCCATGCCTATGATGTGATTCCGCTATCCTCCTTCCTCTTTACCGTCGGAGAAAATGGTTTTTACATATACGACTACACGAACCTGACCGATATCAGACTAATGGGAAGCCTTCATGTGGAGGCCGCAGAATCTGATTAATCAATCCGACTCTCCTTTTATCTCTGCACGATTTTAGCTACTTTTGCTGCCTGAATTAATCTAAGGCAGATGTTTGAAAATTTATCGGACCGACTTGAACGCTCCTTCAAATTACTGAAGGGCCAGGGCAGGATTACAGAGATCAATGTTGCTGAAACGCTGAAGGATGTCAGGCGTGCCCTTCTGGATGCTGACGTCAATTATAAAATTGCCAAACAGTTTACCGAAGAGGTAAAGGAGGCAGCGCTTGGTCAAAAGATATTAACAGCGGTCAAACCATCAGAGATGATGGTTAAAATAGTTCATGACCACCTCACCCGCCTTATGGGGGGTGAGAACGAACCCATCCAGCTGAAGGGGAATCCCACTGTTATCCTGATTGCAGGTCTGCAGGGATCGGGTAAAACCACCTTTTCGGGAAAACTGGCCTTACACCTTAAGAATAAACATGGTAAAAATCCCCTGCTGGTTGCGGGAGATGTTTACAGGCCCGCGGCCATTGAACAGCTCAGGATTATAGGGGAGCAGGTGAATGTACCTGTTTATACCGAGGATGGAAACCTGAACCCGGTCAAGATTGCCAAAGCAGCAATCAGAGAAGCCAGGATGAAGGGCTTCAACACGGTCATTATCGATACTGCAGGACGCCTTGCCATTGACCAGGAGATGATGAAGGAGATTGCGGCGGTAAAAGATGCAGTAGCGCCCCATGAGATTCTTTTCGTGGTGGACTCGATGACTGGACAGGATGCAGTAAATACCGCAAGCGAATTTAATGACAGACTCGATTTTGATGGTGTGGTGCTGACAAAGTTGGATGGTGACACCCGGGGAGGTGCAGCTCTTTCCATTAGGTCGGTGGTGAACAAACCCATTAAATTTGTGGGAACCGGCGAGAAGATGGATGCCCTGGATGCATTCCATCCCAAACGGATGGCAGACCGTATCCTGGGTATGGGTGATATTGTATCGCTGGTTGAAAAGGCCCAGGAGCAGTTTGACCAGGAGGAGGCCCGGATACTGCAGAAGAAGATCGCCAAAAACCAGTTCGATTTCACCGACTTTATGTCACAGATCCAGCAGATCAAAAAAATGGGTAATATTAAGGATCTTGCTTCCATGATTCCAGGGATGGGGAAAGCGCTCAAAAATATGGATTTGGATGATGATGCTTTCATGGGAATTGAGGCCATCATCAACTCCATGACTCCTGAGGAACGCTCAGATCCGGCACTCCTGAACGGAAGCAGGAGAAAAAGGATCGCAGATGGCAGTGGCACCTCGGTGGCTGAGGTGAACAGGCTTGTAAAGCAGTTTGATGAGACCCGGAAAATGATGAAAATGATGACTTCTTCCAAGGGAAAAAGATTGCAGATGCCCAAATTGCGCTCATAATAATTAAAAATACAGGATGCAGATCATGGATGGAAAGGCTACGGCCACGAAGATTAAAGCCGAAATCAGGGCTGAAGTGGATGTCATATCAGCCAGTGGCCGGCGTGCTCCTCACCTGGCAGCAATTCTTGTAGGGCACGACGGAGGAAGTGAAACCTATGTGGCCTATAAGATCAAGGATTGTGAAGAGGTTGGGTTCAGGTCGACTCTCATTCGTTTCGAAGAGGATATTGCAGAGGATATCCTGCTGGATAAAATAGCAGAGTTGAACAGCGATAAGGATCTGGATGGTTTTATTGTGCAATTACCCCTTCCCGGCCACATTAGTGAACAGAAAGTGATCGAGGCGATCAACCCAAAAAAAGATGTGGATGGGTTTCACCCTGTGAATGTGGGCAGAACGGTGATCGGACTCCCCTCATTCGTATCTGCAACACCTTTTGGAATCATTGAATTGCTGAAAAGATACGGGATCGAGACTTCAGGGAAAAACTGTGTGGTGGTGGGCCGAAGCAATATTGTTGGACGCCCCATGAGTATTCTGATGTCACAGAAATCGATGAATGCAACGGTAACTGTTGCACATAGCCGCACAAAAGACCTTGATAAGTTGTGTGCATCAGCTGATATCCTGATCGCTGCATTGGGAGCTCCCGGTTTTATCAAAGGATCCATGGTAAAGAAAGGAGCCGTAGTGATTGATGTAGGTACCACAAGGGTCCCCTCCGCTGAAACTAAATCCGGCTTTCGGCTGATGGGAGATGTGGTATACGACGAAGTAGCTCCGTTATGTTCCTACATCACCCCTGTTCCGGGCGGAGTGGGCCCAATGACCAGGGTGTCCCTGTTAAGTAATACCCTTCTTGCGGCAAAGGGAAATATATACAGTTAATTCACGTTTTCTCTATCATGAGACAACTGTTCCCTATATTTCTGGCACTACTTGCCGCCTGTCAGATTATGGCTCAGTCTGCGGTTAAAAGCGAGTCAGAGCAAGCCATTCCTGATAGTTCTTTTGCCGATTCTTTATTCGATGTGAATTCAGCGTGGAACTATGTGGAACGTGCCACACTGAACAGGGAACTTTGGAGGGCCGATTCGGACAGAATGGTTGAAGCGCTAAAAAGGCTTCTGGACCATACCCGGGAGCCGTATGATTCGGCGGCCCTGTTTCTTCGTTCCAATGATTTCAGCAAGGTACCAATTCACCGGGGAACACCAGTCATAGTTGAGAAAGTTGATGTTAAATGGATCAATGACTCCGCCTTTGTGGTTAATCCACAGGGGTGGAACCCGAACCTTTACCTGAAAATGGAGAAACGTTATGTCTATCCGGTTGATTTCTCCACTCTGGTTCTTTCCGACTCACTACTGGATGAGAACGGAATGCTTGACTCAACCCTGTTTATCCCCGACACAATTCTTCAACAGGTTATTGACACTGCGGCAATCAGGGAGCTGGAGATCAGACTTTACAAATATCTTAACGGGTCCATCACCCCTCCCCTTTCCGATCCTTCTTCAGGGAGAGTGGCCCGGCTTTCCAAAGACCGGGCTCAAATCCATTATTCCTTGCCCGGAACAACCTGGATCGCTGATGAAACCTCTCCATTTTATATTCTCGGTAGTAAACAACAGCTTGATTCGCTTCAGAAAGCGATCAATACCCTGCTTGATTACAACCTTCGGAGAGACTCCACATTACTGGTTATCAACGACATGTTTGGTAAGGAATCTCCTTATTGGCTGACAACCGGAAGAGACCGGACTTTCAGGTTCTGGGTAAAAAACTTTAATAATGACTCCCTTACCCTCTGGATCGGGAACCCCGGTACCAACGAGATCAGCCTGCTGATGGAGGATGATGTCAATTTCAACCGGTTGGTTCAGGAGAAGATCAGTTACCTGCCCTTATTTCTGGAACAGCCAAAAAGAGCCCTTCAGGAGATGGCCATGCTTGAGCCGGAGCCCATATACTGGGATTTTGCAATGTCAAATCTCCTGGGCCTGAGTCAAACCTACCTGGGCAACTGGACCAAGGGTGGAGAGAGTTCCCTTTCCACAACGATTGATGTGATGGGCAGGGCCACTTACAATAATAAGGATGCAAACACCCAGTGGATCAATGTCGCCAGGTGGAAATTCGGAACCATCTGGACTAAGGAGAAGGGAAACCGGGTAAACAATGACCAGTTTGAGGTGGACTCCAAATATAACCTGAATGCATGGGGAAAGATTGGGATGAGTTCCTCACTCTACATGAAGACCCAAATTGCAAAAGGTTTCAACTACCCCAACGATTCAGTTCCTGTTTCAAAATTTCTGAATCCGGGAACGATTACACTGGGGTTGGGTGCCGAGTACAAACCCATTGATAAAACCACCATCAACTTTGCCCCACTCTCCTATAAAACAACTTTTGTTCTCGACACAGCTCATATTGACCAGACCAGGCACGGCATTGCTGCAGATAAGTCTGCTAAAAGAGAGCTCGGCCTGCAGGTGGTGCTCAACCATGAAATCAAACCGTTAAAGGACCTTACCATGATCAACCGGGTGAGACTCTTTTCCAACTACCTTTATAAACCTCAGAATGTGGATGTGGATTGGGAAATGATCCTTGAGCAGAAGATCAACTGGTTTTTCACAATTCGCCTGAACCTGCACCTGATTTATGATGACGATGTGCGGTTCCCTGTTTTTGACGCTAATGACGAGCCAGTCACATATCCCGATGGAAGCAAAAAAGAGGTGGCCAGACCACAATTCCGGGAGTTTCTGGGGCTCACCCTTTCATTCAACCTCTGATCACTCCAACAGAAGCTTCAGTGCCTCCTCCTTCTCCTCCAATTGAAGTTGATTATAGAGGTGATAAAGCTTTGAAATGGCCTCATCGTTATAGGGATCCATTTCATAGGATTTTTCAAGCCAGGTCATAGCCTCCCGGAAACGATCCCTTGCAAGATTTTTCATCTCCAGGTATTCGTTAATATTGGTAATCTGAACTGCTTTATCGGTCAGATCAATCCCCATATTATAGTAAATCACCCCAATATGATAGTATAATTTTGATTCTCCAGGGGCAAGGTCCAGGGAAGCCTTGAGGCTTTCAATGGCCTGTTCAGGTTGACCAATCCTTTGGTAGATCAATCCCCGGGCCCACAAAAACCGATAGTTTTCGGGCTTTTCTTTGATGGCTTCCTCCAAAATTCTCTGGGCCTGATCGCCTCGGCCGCTTTCCACATACAGGTTAACCAGGTAAAGCACCACCTGATTTTCATAATGGTGTATCTCAATACCCTCCTTGAGCACCTCCTCTGCCCTGGCGGAATCACCGTTTTCCAAAAACGCATTGTAAAGCAGAATGGAGGTGGCCGGGGCGTGTCCATATTCATGCAATCCGGTAAGGTAACCAATCGCCATATCCCAGTTTTGACTCTCATAAGCAGCCAGGGCTGTATTATATATCAGGCTGGTATCTGCCTTGGCATGGATCAGGTTGCTATTGTTCACCAGTAATGCATGTTCAAAGGCGCGAAATGCACCTTCAAATTCGCCGTTTTGAAATAGACGCTGCCCCATTTTTCTGAAATCGTTGGAAAGGTGATAGTATTTCTGAGAAATGGAAGGTTGAAGCCGCTTTCTTACATCCAGCTCAACCGCTTTTTCATAGGAGCTGTATGCAAGGTACAGCTGATCGGGATAGAGACTTGTCTTTTTGACCTCCCTTTTCTCAAATCCATCTTCATGTGCAGTCTGGCAAAGCAAGCCCCTGGTATAATAGGTTCGGGCCCATGACGAAGTCTTTTCGTTCCAGATTGCAAGCTCGATAGCCTCCTTTGCCTCCTCGTATTTTCCCTGGTCGATCATCTGACCAGCGGAAAGTACCCTGCTCTTCTGGGCGGAAACGACCATGGTCACCTGAACTACCAACAGTAACATGAAAATCCGTTTCATAGATGGCTGTATATTCAAATTACAGAGAAATTTACCCGGGTTACATTCGTTCCGGCATTTCTATACCCAACAAATCCATCCCCGATTCAATCACCTGTCCGATAACCTCAACCAGCAGAAGACGCAAACCTACCAGCTCCTCACTTTCAGCACTCAAGATACTATGGTCGTGATAGTACTGGTTGAACTCTTTGGCCAGTTCATAAAGAAAATTTGCAACCAGTGATGGGTTAAGAGAATCGGACGCTTCGCGGATTACCTCAGGGTAGTCATATAAAATTCTGATCAGTGACACCTCCTTGTCAACCAGAGGAGTATTACCTGCGTTTCGGTGAATCAAAGACCCTTTTCGGATCAGGCTCTTAATCCTTGCATAGGTATACTGAATAAATGGCCCTGTATTCCCATTGAAATCAACCGATTCGCGGGGATCAAAAGTCATGTTCTTCCGGGCATCAACCTTTATAATAAAATATTTCAGTGCACCCATACCCACCTGTCTGATGATCCTGTCCCTCTCCTGAGTATCGTATTCATCCAGCTTCCCGAGTTCCTCAGACATCTGGCGGGCTGTGGCTTCCATTTCATCCATCAGATCATCTGCATCCACAACTGTTCCTTCCCTTGATTTCATCTTTCCCTCCGGAAGTTCAACCATGCCATAGGAGAGATGAAAGAGCCTGTCGGCCCAATCATATCCAAGCTTTTTCAATACAAGGGTTAACACCTGAAAATGGTAGTTCTGCTCATTTCCTACCACATAAATATGTGAATCAAACTCAAACTCGTTGAATCTTTGCCGGGCAGTCCCAATATCCTGGGTCATATAGACAGATGTTCCGTCGGAGCGTAATAATAATTTATGATCCAGTCCCTCTTCCTCGAGGTTTGCCCAAATGGAGCCGTCTTCACGGGAGTATAGAACTCCGTTTTCGAGCCCCTTCAGGATAATTGATTTTCCCAACTTATAGGTTTCAGATTCATAATAGGTTTGATCAAATTCAATTCCAAGTCTGAGGTAAGTCTCCTCAAAGCCAGTGTAAACCCATCCATTCATCATCTCCCAAAGCGCCCGTATCTCAGGATCTTCAGCCTCCCATTTCAGGAGCATCTCACGCGCCTCCCGGAGCACAGGAGCTTCTGCCTCCGCCTCCTTTTCAGGTATTCCACTATCAACCAGACTTTTAACTTGCTTTTTGAACATCTGGTCATACATCACATAGTACTTCCCGACGAGGTGATCTCCCTTTAGCCCGGAAGAAACCGGAGTCTCCCCGTCTCCTTCCTTCTTCCATGCCAGCATGGATTTACAGATATGGATTCCACGGTCGTTTACCAGGTTCACCTGCCTGACCTTGCTACCACTGAATTTAAGGATTTTGGCCATGGAATGTCCAAGCAGGATGTTCCGGATATGACCTAAATGGAGTGGTTTATTGGTGTTGGGGGATGAATATTCGATCATCACCCGGGGTGAGGATTGGGTCAGGGGGGTACTGCCGTAACCCCGGTCGGAAAGATCGCCCTGAAGCAGCTCCCTCCAGAAATTGTGTGAAACCTGAAGATTAAGGAATCCCTTGATCACATTGAAACCGGAGATCATTTTGGAGTGCCCGCCAATATAAGTTCCCAGGGTTACTGCTGTCTCTTCGGGGCTTCTTTTTGAAAATTTCAGTAAGGGAAATACCACCAGTGTATAATCTCCCTGAAACTCTTTTCTGGTTTTCTGAACCTGCACCGTCTCTTCGGGCACCTTTGTATTCCAGGAGGAATAGATGGCATCAATTGCCAGGGTTTTTATAATTTGTTCTATTCGTTGCATATTTTCGTTACTGACGGACAAAGATAAATCGAGTAGGGAATAAAACCAGCAAAAAGCTGATTTTATCTCCCTCTCACACCACCCAGCGTACGTGGGACGTACTGGGCGGTTTCTTTAAAGATTAAACTATAGTTAACAGAGAGACCGTAAAGCCCTACTTTCACGAACCAGGTGTTGTTCATTCCTTCATTGGCTCCTGGAGAGATCGACAGGCGGAACCAGCCTTTGCTGGACCCCGCCGTAGTCCAGGCCCTATTATGTGGGACCCCCAAGGAGTAAAGAAAGCGAGCCATGCCCAGAGCTCGTTTACATTGTTTGAGCCTGAAGCATCTGATCCTACGGCGTAACCAGGCCTCCACATTACGAAGGTGATTCTTCATCCTTGCGTATTTGAAGTAGTTAAGCCATCCCCTGAGGACCGGGTTGAGTTCAGATATAAGTTGGTCTAAACTTATCCCTCTGTTCCGTCGGGTAATCGTACGCAACTTGGCTTTAAACTTAAGTAGGCTCTCCCGGCTTATCCCCAGTTCACCTTTAGGATGGATGATATGTCCAAGGAAGTTAAGCTCCCAAGGCCGGCATATCCGACTCTTTTCCCGGTTGACCTTTAACTTCAACCGGTCTTCAATATAGTCGGTTATGCTCCTTTCTATCCGCTTCGCCGCTTCTTCGCTTCGAACCAGTATAATTTGGTCGTCAGCGTAGCGCACAAAACGATGTCCACGAGCCTCTAACTCCTTGTCCAATTCATCTAATACTATGTTGGACAGTAAAGGGGATAGCGGACTACCCTGGGGGGTACCCTGAAGCCGTTGGTTGGTGAGTCCGTCCTGCATGATTCCCGTTCTCAGGAACTTACCGATTAGACTCAATAACCGTTTGTCTCCGACACGGGTCCCCATTAACCACATCAAACGGTCGTGGTTTACCTTATCGAAGAACTTCTCCAGATCGAGGTCTATTACATACTTATACCCTTCAGCCACATAGACGCCTGCCTTCTGTAATGCCTGTTGAGCGTTACGTCCGGGTCGGAACCCGTAGCTGTTATTCGAGAAGATTGGCTCATACCGACTGCTTAGAACTTGGCTCACTGCTTGTTGAACTAACCGGTCCTTTACTGTCGGTATGCCTAGTTGTCGGTATCCTCCCTTGGGTTTTGGTATGCGTACCCCTTTTACTCCGTTGGGTATATAAGTGCCAGTCAGTAGAGATGCCTGTAATCCTTTCCAATTGTGGCTGAACCACTCCTTTAGTTCGGTTACTGTCATCCCATCTATCCCTGCACTTCCCCTGTTGCTAACTACCTGCCGTAAGGCAGTAACCAGATTTGATGGGTCCACTATCCGCTCCATCAAGTCCGTCGTCAAGGCTCGTTCTTCCTCGCACGCAGTAAGCCACTGTAAACTTACCCGGCTGTTCGGTTTGGGGTATACGTCCCCTCCCCAAACAACCGGGCTACCCATATCCCCTTCTCCCCACAGTGTGCGGTCCCTCGGTGATTCCTGGTATTTTACTGTCTTTTGCATGGCTTATACTCTTGCTTAGTAACTGCTCCTTGCTTTAAAGATTTGGGCCTTCTCCGCCTCTGGTGGATATTATGCCCGCTGCTGACTTCTCAGACCCCTTTCGGCGTTGAGATCTCCCATGGTAAGTTCTTTCGCTTTCAATTAGCCCTGCAGGATTTACCACCCTTGGTTACGGTTGACTATCAGGCATCCTCTTCTATTGCAGAGTTACCTCCTTGGTAGGCCTTATATCCTGTTTCTGTTCGTCAGAACTAATCTTTGCCTCCGGCTTCCTTCAGACGGAACCTCACGGTCCAACCCTTGCCTTCTGCTAGCGGTTCCTGTCAACTAGGCCCGCTCGGGACTTGCACCCTATAGGTAAAGAACATGCATGGCACACAAAAAAGATCCCCCCGCGAGCGCAGAGGGACCTTAAAACTAAACTAACCCTAAAACTAAATCTATGAAATGAATTGTAGATGAAAAGAACGAAATTATCACACTGATAATCAATAAACTTTCTACATTCTATATAACGTGCAAATTGCTAAATTGTTGCATTAAAATTTTAAAAAAAACCTTAAAATATGTTAATGTTTTTACCTTATCTTTAAAGCTCAGAGAACAGTTTTTTCAAAGGATTTAACATGCCGGATCAACACCTTCATGTAATTGCATTCAATGTTCCGTACCCGGCAGACTACGGGGGTGTCATAGACATCTACTATAAGTTGAGGTCTATGAAACAGGAGGGAGTTAAGATCATACTTCATTGCTATACATATGGCCGTCAGCCTTCCAAAGAACTGGAGGATCTCTGTGCTGAAGTTCACTATTATAAAAGAGACTCCGGTTTTTTCTATGCACTCCACAGAGATCCATACATAGTTACTACCAGGAATTCAAATATCATGCCAAAGAGAATCCTGAGAGACAATTATCCGATACTTTTCGAAGGCCTGCACTCCACCTCCCGGTTGGTACAATATGCTCAAGCAGGTAAGAAGTGTCTGGTAAGGGCACATAACATTGAGCATTATTACTACCAGGCCCTTTCCAGAAGTGAAAACAGGCTGTTTGATAAGATATTTCTTTATACTGAGGCCATTAAACTTCGACACTATGAGAAGGTCCTGGGACATGCAGATCATATTCTTGGAATTTCCAGACCGGAAACGGATTATTTTGTGGAGAAGTATGGTCACTCCTCTCTGATTCATGCGTTTCACAGATTTGATGAGATCACCATTAAGCCCGGACTGGGAGATTACATCCTGTTCCACGGGAATCTGGCCGTTGCAGAAAATTCTGATGTCTTCCTCCGGATTGCCGGCAATGTACTTTCAAAGATCTCCCACAGGGTATTGGTAGCAGGAAAGAACCCTTCCAAATCGTTTATCCGGAAACTATCGGCATGGTCAAATATCAGCGTCATTGCCAATCCCTCCGACAAGGAAATGGACGAGCTGATCGCTGATGCCCAGGTAAACCTTCTTTACACTGCCCAGTCAACCGGAATAAAGTTAAAACTCCTGCATGCACTCTTCGGAGGAAGGCACTGCCTTGTGAATAGCGAAATGATAGGGGGAACAGGTCTTGAATCCCTTTGCCAGCTTGCTGAAGAGCCGAAGGATATGACCGATCAGCTGGAGGAACTGATGAAACGTCCCTTCACAGAACAACAGGTCATTGAGCGGGAGTCAGCCCTGAAGGAGTATTCCAACAAAGCCGGAGCAAAAAAAATCTTAGCGCTGCTGGGGACGATCCAGTATTGAGAAGATCAGCACAACCACCGCCGCAGCGGCAAGGATCACCATCAGCGACTTGAACAACCGGGCCAGCAGGAATTCAATATCCACCAGTTCCCAGATGCCCAGGATGGCCACTAATGAAAAAAGTAAAACAAGAGTGGAAAGTGAATAGGCAAAAATCTTTTTTACTTTCATGATTTTGTAGTTTTAAGTGATGTTCAAAATAATGAATCATCGTTTTTGGATCAAAAACCGGGCCATGTCATAGAGAGAGTCAACCTTAGTAACTTTTCCCTCCCGTACGATTTCCCAGTAATGTTTATCCCCTGATTGAACCATGATTCCAATGGGTTGATCCCCGGCAGATACCGTGAATCCGATCCTCCGAAGCAGGTGCCTGGTCCATGCAAACGCCTCCCCCGAAGCGCCGGAAAGTGTCACACTTCCCCGTGAATCAATGGAATGGATAAACCTCCCCGATTCCAAATCAAAAGTGATACCCGTGCCATCGAACAGCTGTTGAAAGAGTCCCTCTAAACCCAGGTCCTCCGGAGATCCCTCATGAATGAATCCATCCGTGATCACCCAGAATTTATCGGCACACAGCAGTGCCGTTTCCAGGTCATGCGTAGAGTAGACAATGGTCTTACCCCGGTCCCGGAATAAAGAGAGCAATCGGATCAGTTCATACTTATTGGGGATATCGAGGTAAGCGGCTGGTTCATCCAATACCATATTGGGTGTGTCCTGTACCAGTGCCCGGGCTATCATCACCCGCTGCTTCTCTCCGTCGCTCAACTGATCCAGTTTCCTTTCCATGAATGGCCCCAGACCCACCTCCCGGATGGTATGCTCCACCATCTCCATATCTCTCTTCCCCAGCCTGCCGAGCCATCCTGTATGTGGCATTCTTCCCAGAGAAACAAGCTCTCTAACGGTCAGAGACGGCAATCCTGCCACCTGCGATGAAACATAACTGACTGACAGTGCCCTGCTTTTATGGTCGAGCTGCTGCAGCGATACACCCGAAAGATAGCACGATCCTTCCAGCAGGGGAATGAGGCCCAGAAGCGACCGGAGCAAGGTGCTTTTTCCGCTACCATTCCGACCCACAAGTGCAACCAATTCCCCCTCTTTGGCATTGAGATTAATTTGGCTTATCAACGGTTGGTTACTGTGATATCCAATGGAGATATTCTCAAGGGAAATCATAGTTGTTGTGCTTTTCGATTCATGATCACCAGCCAGATCACCACGGGAATTCCGATCAGTGAAGTGACAGCGTTGATGGGAAGGACCTTATCGGATCCGGGGAGTTGTGAGATCAGGTCACTCATCACCAGGATGGCCATCCCAGTAATCATAGTAGAGGGAAGCAGAATCCGGTGGTCGGACTGATTTAAAATAAGCCTGGCCAAATGGGGTACTGCAATGCCAATAAAACCGATAGGACCGCAAAAGGCGGTTACTGTACCGGCCATCAAAGAGGTGGTGGCAAAAATAATGGTTCTGGTACGCCTGATTTTTACCCCCATGGTTGCTGCATACTCTTCACCCAGCATCAATCCGTTCAACACCTTTCCGAAGAACAGAGTTACCACCAGTGTGGGAATAATGACAATGGCCATAATCCATAATTGGGCTCCGGTCACATGGCCCAGGCTTCCCATGCTCCAGATCACAAAGGATTTCAGGGCCTCGGCCTGACTGAAATATTGCATGATGCTAATCACAGCTGCCAATCCACTGGAGAACATGATGCCCAGTATCAGGATGGTCAGGCCATCTCTGATTCTCCGGGAGACAAGCAGAAGGAGCAACATCACCACTCCGGAGCCCATCCATGCTGCCAGCGCCAGGCTCCACGTCGCAACCAGTCCGGTTGCCCCTGCTCCCAGCACTACCAGCGCGGCACCAAAACTTGCACCGGAACTGATGCCGAGCACATAGGGTCCTGCAAGCGGATTTCGAAAGAGCGTCTGCATCTGTAATCCGCAAAGGGGAAGCGCGGCACCGGCAAGCAGTGCCGTGGCCACACGTGGAAGACGGAATCGTGTAAGGATGATCAGTTGCTGATCCGAAAGGGTTCCGCTGCCGGTTAAATGCCCGGCCATATCGGCAAATGTGATCGGGACTGAACCCAGCCTGATATCCAGCAGGATCAGAGCCAGCAGCACCAGCAAAATCAAGATGATGTAAAAAGGGCCTGCAGACCGGATCTTCACGCCTATTTCTTTAGATCTTCCACCACCTCGGTCAGCTTCAGAAGATCAAGTTCAATACGCTTATAATGCTCTTTCAACGAGATGGATTCAGCATCTGACTCCGGGTGATTTGCTTTTAATATCAAATCGTTTCGCAGGAGAACAATCTTTTTAATTACCTTATCGAACCGATCCTCCGGAAGATTCCCGGAGTAATGACGGTATGCAAAACACTCCTGCAAAAGGTCAAATGCAAGTTTGTTTATCTCTTTTTTCAGCATCCTGATACTTGACATAATGCGCTTTATTGGTGTTTCTCAAATGTAGCGATTATTTCAATTTCCTGTAGTAAAACATGGAATGATCTCTCATCAGTTGGGGATGAAATACGGAGATCAGATCGGCCAGGACCCAATCGGGATGTATTGTAGCTGATTCCCAATAGTCGTTTCCTCCCCCTGTGCTCATCCTGGCATTGTTATTATAGATGCTTCCATTTTTAACCACCGGAAGCTCACCGAAACGTTCATCAAAAGCAACCAGTTCACCGATCGATTGTGCAACGCCCGGATTGATCCACACATCCGCATCCACTGCCTTTGAAAATACAGATTCCAGATCAAGTGGCACTGCTTCGGCCGAACTGTTTTCGCGCCAGATATAGGATCCGCCTGCATCGCTGATCAACCTGGATGCAAAACTATTTCCCCCGGCCACGTACCAGGTATCCTTCCAGGGCAGTCCTATCATTACTTCCGGCTTTTCCTTCACAGATGAGGTTTTGGAGCACAGTTCCGTATAATTTGAGTCCACCCCGGAGAAGAAGAGATCTGCTTCACGCTCCCTGCCATAAAACCGGGCAAAGAAGCGAATCCATTCTGCCTTCCCAAGTGGATCCTGCTCAAGGTACTCTGCACAATAAACTACATTAATCCCCATTTCTGTGAGCTTTCCGGCTGTGGTAGTTACATTTCCCTCAACACCATAGAGAAAGATCACATCGGGTTCCAGGGCCACCACCATTTCGTAGTTAAGACCCTGTCCGTATCCCACATCGGCAATCAAACCAGAATCACACCGCTCCCTGATCTCGGGGTTGAAGATGTAGGGAGTGCCTGAAGCCCCCTTGATGCTGGCTATCTCTCCAAGACCCGCTATCATAGCTATATGGGTTGTGGACATGGCCACCACCCGCGTAACGGGAGTGTGAATGAATGGGAATCCCGATAGTGAATCGGGAACCAGCCCGGGGTCATTTCCAAGAACATAAACATATGCAATATTCCTGCTGTTCTGCCATGGGTTAAAGACCTGAATCAATGTATAGTTCTCCTCAGCCTGAATATCGAACCTTGATGCATACCTGGTGAATGGAGAGTCCTCCCGGAGAAGTCTGTCCGATTGCCTGCGATCCGGATGGCAACCGGTAAGCAGGGTAATGGCGAGTAGTAAAACTACTGCGGTTCTCATGGCGACTTCACAAATTTGATTAATTCGTATTCCGATCCATATCTTAAAAGCAAAAGATAAAATCCTTCCTGAAGTCTGTCCACATTCACCCGGACCGGTCCGGGTAATGCTTCCTCTCCTTCCAGTCTGAGAGAACCCCTGAGATCAAAAATCCTGTAACTGACAAGACCTTCGAGGGGATTGAGGCTGGAAATCCAGAGGTCGTTACCGGCAGGATTGGGCCTGAGTGTAAAGCGTGAACCTGAAGTGGGCCTGTTTTCCTGAATACCACCCGGATGGAGTCCCTGGACAGAGGATACACCGGAACCGGTAGGGTCAAGCCATGGTTTGAGCGATCGGGCAGAATCATGGTGATAGTCCCATGCCACATCCAGCCTGGTATAGTAGTCATCCACATTATCACTCTTGCTGTAGATCACACGGCCTGTTTGTACATCGTACCCGATGGAGTCGCCGCATTCTGCACTGCCGAAACTAAGTACCCCGACGACCAGACTGTTGGAAGAAAACAGCGGGGAGCCTGAGGAGCCGGGTTCGGTTGAACCGATATCCCACTGTTTGATCCACCAGAAGGAGTTGCTGAGCAGGTTCCAGAACTGGGAGGGGATCTGGGACTGACTGATTGTGGCTTCAGGTGACTCATAATCAAATGAGATTTTCTTAACATCCCCCTGAGGGTGATGGATGGTGGTGGATGGAGCCGCCGGAGAGGAAGTTAAATCCCATCCGGCATAATAGACATCAAAATAGTCGGGTGGAGGCACTGAAAGCCTCACCAGGCTGAAGTCAATGCTGTCGCCGATCGAGAGTGATTCGGCTCCGGAAATGGACATTGCCACCGATCCGTCATCACCAAAACAGGAAGGACTCTCGTAGTTGAAAATGAAAATGGAAGATTCGGCCTTGGATGCCTGGTCGATGCAATGCTGGGCGGTAAGCAAAAGGGGATCACCGTTGTATGCTGTATTATTCAGCATCACTCCGGTACAGTATTCTGTTTTGGTGTAGAACCTCACCACCGATCGCTTCTCAAGTTGCCATTCGCCCCCCTCCTCACAATTTATATCAATCTCGCAGGACTGCGACCTTTCGAACCGGCCATCAAGGGTCCCTTTTATTGCCACCGGCAAAAAGGCATGTGAAACAGACCCAAGGGAGAGTTCTCCATAATCCTCCATCTGTTCGGGCACCTGTAATTCGATGACAGCCTCCTCCCCTGGGATGTGGCCCACCGCGAAAATACCGGACCGTTTGTTATTCAGGGATGTATAGGCACCCTTTACCTGAACTTTTTCAGGATCATAGATCATCAGTTTAACTCCCGCCTCCAGCTTGTAAGAATCAAAGATCAATCCCACGGAGACCGCGCCGGGGGAGATAATATGGGCCCTCCAGATCCGGTGACCCTCCTGTTGAGTCCACACACCCTGCGTTCCAGGAGAAATAGAGATGAACCTCTCGATGGCGAATTGCAACGGTTTATGAATGCCCTCCCTGGTCTCCTGCAAACAGGCCTCCACCTGAAGGGGGTGCAGTGGCGGAAGAAGATAGATTGCGTCAGAGGCTCTGAGAGAGCGGAAGTCACCCATTGGTTTACCCGGTGAACTTAGCTGTCCCTTTAAGGAAAAGATCCCGGCTGACCATAAAAAAGTCATGAGCAGGTACCGATATGAGATTTTCATTTTCATCTAAACTGACTAAAAGTAGAGAATAAAACCTAAAGGAGAAATATTTTCTATTTTTGTTTAAAACCAATTACAGATGACTCCGGAGCAGGCAAAGGAGAGGATTGAAGAACTCCGCGAATTACTTCACCAGCACAACTATAACTATTATGTTAAGTCTGAATCTGAAATTACTGATTTCCAGTATGATCAGCTTCTTAAAGAACTTCAGCATCTGGAAGCTTCCTATCCCCTTTTCGAGGACAAAAATTCTCCGACAAACCGGGTGGGAAGCGATCTGAATATTGAGTTCCAGTCCTTTGAGCACAAATACCCAATGCTGTCTCTGGGAAATACCTATAACAGGGATGAGCTCGCAGAGTTTGATGAACGTGTCCGGAAAATTACAGGCGATGGGGTCACCTATTATTGTGAATTAAAATATGATGGGGTTGCTGTCTCCCTTACCTATTCAAAAGGCTCACTCATGCAGGCCCTCACCAGGGGTGATGGTACCCGCGGAGATGATGTTACCAGAAACATACGGACGATCAGGAGCATACCGCTGGAGCTTAGAGGGGAAGGATTTCCAGAGGAGTTTGAGATCAGGGGAGAGGTTATTATCCCCCTTGAGGGATTTGCCCGCATGAACCGGGAACAGGAAAAGAAAGGAGAACCTTTATTCGCAAATCCGAGGAACAGCGCATCGGGAACCCTGAAAATGCAAAATTCATCAGTGGTTGCAACCCGGCCACTGGACTGCCTCTTCTACTATATTCCCGGCGAACAGCAACTATTTAAAAGTCACCATGAGGGACTTGAGATGGCCCGGAGTTGGGGCTTTAAGATTCCTCCCTACAGCAGGCTTGCCGTTAACCTTGATGAGGTTTTCCAATTCATCGACTACTGGGAGGGCGCCAGGAAAGCGCTTCCTTTTGAAATCGACGGAGCGGTAATTAAAGTTGATTCCATTGAACAGCAGCAGGAACTAGGATTTACCGCCAAAACTCCGAAATGGGCTATCTCCTACAAGTTTAAAGCCGAGCAGGCTCTCTCACGTCTGAGGAGTATCGACTTCCAGGTGGGTAGAACAGGAGCTGTTACCCCGGTGGCCAACCTGGACCCGGTTCAACTGGCAGGCACCACCGTAAAAAGGGCTTCGCTGCATAATGCTGACCAGATCTCCATGCTTGATATCCGCGTGGGTGACCGGGTATATGTGGAGAAGGGTGGTGAGATCATTCCGAAAATCGTCGGGGTTGCTCTCGGGCTGAGGGACCAGACCTCTGTCCCGTTTCAATTTATAACCCATTGTCCCCAGTGCGGGACTCAACTGGTACGAAGAGAGGATGAGGCTGCACACTACTGTCCCAATACTTCCGGTTGTCCACCACAAATAAAGGGTCGGATTGAACATTTCATCAGTCGTAAAGCAATGGATATCAATGCAGCAGAGGCTACAATTGACCAGCTGTTCAGGGAAGGGCTTGTCAACGATGTGGCCGATCTTTACTCATTGGGGTATGAAGATTTGCTAAGGCTCGATCGTTTTGCCGAAAAGTCGGCACAAAACCTTATTGTAAGCATAGCATCGTCCAGGAATGTTCCCTTTCCCAGATTGCTCTATGCCCTGGGAATCAGATATGTGGGCGAAACAGTGGCCAGGAAACTGGCAGAGGCTTTCGGGTCCATGGAAGCATTGATAAAGGCAGACAGGCAGGCTCTGGAGGCAGTAGACGAGATCGGAGAGAGAATTGCACAGTCGCTGATCGACTATTTTAACGACCCGGAAAATATGGAGATCATCCGAAGACTGGAGTCCCACGGATTGCAATTTGAGTTGACCCGGCAACGAAATTTTCTCAGCCGAAAACTGATGGATAAGAGCTTTGTAATCTCAGGGGTGTTTGAATCTCACTCCAGGGAAGATTATAAAACCATGATCGAACAAAACGGTGGCAAATTCACCAGTTCCATCAGTAGCAAAACTGACTTTATTCTGGCAGGCGCGAACATGGGTCCCGGAAAATATGAGAAAGCGCAGAAACTGGGAATCAAAATTATCACCGAACAGGAATTCTTATCCATGCTGGCATAACGGGCTTATCTTTTTAATTGTATTTTTGTTTTAAATGGCAAAACTCAGAGAACGCATTGGAAAAGAGATCCTGATGAGAAAAAAGAGAGGGTCTCACAGAGAAATCCGTGTGCACAATTTTAAAACTGCAAAATCAGCGGTCCTTCTTTTTGAAACCAGTAATTCAGAATCCTTTAAAGTGATCAAGGAGTTTCAGAAATTCCTTGAGGGAGAGAAGATTAAATGCAGCACTTTCGGGTATGTGCCTCAGAAGGAGATTCCCCAGGAGCTCCTTTTCCAGAAAAACTATGCGTTTATTACCAGGAAGAACCTGAACTGGTACCTGAACCCCTCGGGCGAAGTGGCAGAGCTCTTTTATGCCGCGAACCCGGACCTGCTCATTGATTTCACCCTGGACTTTCCTGTTGAATTGCAGTTTCTTGTACAGCTTTCCAACGCACATTTTAAAGTAGGGTGCTTTACGGAAGAACCGAATGATTACGATTTGATGATCAGTCTGACCGAAAATAGAGAAATTGGATTCCTGGCGGAACAGTTTAAAAAATATATTGCCATGTTGAATCCCCTGAACGAAGGAACCGATGAATAAAAATATAAAATACAGAGGCACAGGAGTAGCCATGATCACTCCTTTTAATCCCACGGGGACAGTGGATTATAACACATTGATTCTTCTTACCGATCGCCTGATTGAGAATGGAATCAATTACCTTGTGGTGCTGGGCACAACCGCTGAGACGCCTACCCTTTCCGCATCCGAAAAGGCAGACGTGATCCGGTGCGTGGTGGATTCCTGCGCCTCAAGGGTGCCCATTGTGGTTGGTGCCGGAGGGAATGACACCCTCTCTGCCATTGAGGCCATTGAAAAACTGGACAAAAATGGGATTGATGCCATTCTCAGTGTGGTTCCTTACTACAATAAACCGAACCAGGAAGGAATCTATCAACACTATTCGGCCATCGCTGCTGCCTCAGATCTCCCGCTGATGCTCTATAATGTGCCCGGCCGTACCGGTATGAACATGACGGCTGAAACCACCCTGAGACTGGCAACAGAATACCCCGGTCACATTGTGGCCATTAAGGAGGCTTCAGGTGACCTGGACCAGATCACCCGATTGCTTATGGACCGGCCTGATGGATTCCAGGTTATTTCAGGAGATGATGCCGTAACGCTGCCCCTGATTGCCCTGGGTGGGGATGGTTTGGTAAGCGTGATCGGAAATGGTTACCCGGGACTTATATCCGCCCTGGTAAATGCAGCATTGGATGGCGATTATGAAACAGCAAGAGGACTACACTACAGCCTCTCACCTATGATTAAAGCCATTTTTAAAGAGGGAAATCCTGCCGGAATTAAAGCAGCCATGGAGATCCGGGGACTTTGTAAAAATGTTCTCAGGTTACCCCTGGTACCTGCCACCGAAAGTCTTTGCAGGGAGATCAGGCATCTGGACACCGGTATGCACTGATTTAGATCAGGGTGTTCCGACTCCGCCGTGGCAATTTTTATACTTCTTTCCGCTTCCACAGGGACAGGGATCGTTTCGCCCCACCTTTTTCTCCACTCTCACCGGTTGTTGTGCCTGCGTTCTGCCATCTTTGGATTGACCTCCGCCTGATGGATCGTTATACCTGGGCATGGCGTCCCTGTTAGCTTCGAATTTACTCAGGTCCATTCGCTTTGGAGTTTCTGCCCGACGGACGCTCTGTGGATCCTTCAGGGGGATGTGAGCTTTCATCAGAGTAGAAACCACATCTTTATTGACCTTTTCGATCATGGTCGTGAATAGCTCAAATGCTTCGAACTTGTATATTAACAACGGGTCCTTCTGCTCGTATTGTGCATTTCTAACCGACTGCCGCAGATCATCCAATTCCCGAAGGTGTTCCTGCCAGGCCTGGTCGATGGTGGCCAGGATAATGCTCTTCTCGTACGACCTGACAAGCTCCTTACCCTTTGAGTTGTAACAGTTTTCCAGGTTGGCCATCACCTGGAATATTCTGGTACCGTCGGAAACCGGAACCACAATATTCTCGTATACCTGCCGCTGGTGCTCATAAACCTGGTTGATCACCGGCATGGCCTGATCGGAAATACTCTCCTGCTTTCTTTTATAAGCATCCAGTAAAATATCATAGATGGTATTGATCAGTTGGTTGCTGTCACTTTTTTTGAACACCTCTTCCGTTACCGGGGATTCGATCGAGAAATATCGAATCAGTTCAAGCTTAAATCCGCTGAAATCACCCATCGTATGGAAGGAGTTGACAATGCTTTCAGTTACATCATACATCATGTTGGCGATATCAAGTCCGATCCGCTCACCAAAGAGTGCATGTTTCCGGCGCTTATAAATCACTTCTCTCTGGGAGTTCATCACATCATCATACTCCAGCAGGTTCTTCCGGATTCCAAAGTTGTTCTCCTCTACCTTTTTCTGGGCCCTCTCAATGGATTTAGTGATCATGGAGTGCTGAATCACCTCCCCCTCTTTCAGGCCGAGCCTGTCCATCATCCCCGCTATGCGGTCAGAACCAAACAGGCGCATCAGATCATCCTCAAGGGAGACATAAAACTGTGATGATCCAGGATCCCCCTGGCGTCCTGCCCGGCCACGCAACTGGCGATCGACCCGGCGCGATTCATGTCTTTCTGTACCGATGATGGCCAATCCCCCGGATTTTTTCACCTCCCCGGGCAGCTTGATATCGGTTCCCCGACCGGCCATGTTGGTGGCGATGGTGACCCCCCCGGCTTTCCCGGCCTGTGCCACAACATCTGCCTCCCGCTGGTGGAGTTTCGCATTCAGCACATTGTGTTCAATCCTCCTGATCTTTAGCATCTTTGAAAGAAGTTCTGAAACCTCCACAGTTGTGGTTCCCACCAGGGCCGGCCGGCCGGCTTTGTTTAGGCTGACCAGCTCGTCGATTACTGCGTTGTATTTCTCCCGTTTGGTCTTATAGACTAAATCCTGCCGGTCGTCTCTCACGATGGGACGGTTGGTTGGTATGACCATCACATCCAGTTTGTAAATGTCCCAGAACTCCCCCGCCTCGGTCTCGGCAGTTCCTGTCATACCAGAGAGCTTTTGATACATCCTGAAATAGTTCTGTAGTGTAATTGTGGCCCAGGTCTGTGTGGCAGCCTCCACTTTCACATTTTCCTTGGCTTCAATGGCCTGGTGGAGTCCGTCACTATAGCGTCTTCCCTCCATGATCCGTCCGGTCTGTTCGTCGACTATCTTTACCTTGTTGTCCATTACCACATATTCGACTTCCCTGTCAAACATGGCGTAGGCCTTCAGGAGCTGATTTACTGTATGGATCCTCTCTGATTTCACGGCATACTCCTGCAGCATCCTGTCTTTCACCTCCAGTCGTTTCTTTTCGGGCATATCAGACTTTTCGATCTCCGCAATTTCGCTGCCAATGTCGGGAAGAATAAAAAAGGCCGGATCATCAGAGTCACCGGTAATCAAATCGATCCCCTTTTCAGTGAGCTCCACCGAATTCAATTTTTCTTCGATGATGAAGTAGAGTTCATCGGTAACCAGGTGCATATTTTTCGACTGCTCCTGCATATAGTGGTTTTCGGTCTTCAGCATTAAAGCTTTATTTCCCTCCTCACTCAGCAGTTTGATCAACGGCTTATATTTTGGTAAACCCTTGTTGGCCTGCAATAACCTGAATCCTGCTTTTTCTGTATTCCCCTCCTGCAGAAACTTGCGTGCCTCTGAATATGCATTATTGACAACCTGTCGCTGAGCAGCGACAAGCCTCTCCACCTTTGGCTTATATTCACTGAATTCATGGTGTTCCCCCCTGGGTACCGGACCCGAAATGATCAGGGGTGTCCGGGCATCATCCACCAGTACCGAATCCACCTCATCCACGATGGCATAGTTGTGTTTTCTCTGGACCAATTCGGCCGGAGAGTGCGCCATATTGTCACGCAGGTAATCAAATCCAAACTCGTTATTGGTACCAAAGGTGATATCACAATTGTATGCTCTTCTTCGGGCGTCTGAGTTTGGTTGATGTTTATCAATACAACCCACCGTAAGTCCGTGAAACTCGTATATAGGGCCCATCCATTCCGAGTCCCTTTTAGCCAGATAGTCGTTTACAGTTACCAGGTGAACTCCTTTTCCCGTCAGGGCATTCAGAAATACCGGGAGTGTTGCCACCAGGGTCTTACCCTCTCCGGTTGCCATCTCCGCAATTTTACCGCTGTGCAGTGCTACACCACCGATGAGCTGTACATCATAATGTACCATATCCCAGGTGATCTCATTACCTCCGGCCATCCATCTGTTCTTCCAAACGGCATATTTCCCTTTGATCTCTACAGAATCGCGGGTTGCGGCGATGGTCCTGTCATAGTCAAGAGCGGTAACCTCCAGCTCGTTATGCTCCTTAAACCTCCTTGCAGTCTCCTTGATAATTGCAAAGGACTCCGGAAGAACAACGTTCAGGATCTCCTCATACTTTTCATCGATCCTCACCTCAAGTTTATCGATCTCCTGGTAAAGAGTCTCCTTTTCATTCACATCTGCTTCCGGATCCTCGGCCCTCTTCTTCATCTCCTCCACAGAACGCTTATCCTCAGAGACATACTCCTCAATTCTAAGTTTCAGTGCGGCAGAGTGTGCCCTTAACTCATCATTGGTGATCCCTTGTAATTTATCAAACTCTCCTGCAACTTTCTCTGCATAGGGAGTCACCTCCTTCATATCCCTATCTGCCTTATTACCAAGAAATTTCCCTACTATTTTACCTAAATTCATTATTCGGTGAGTTTATATTAAAGTGTCTTCCGTTTTTTAAAAGCACAAATTTACCTTTTTATTGTCTTATTCGATCCTCAAATAACATACCAACGTGCAATTCATGCGTATTTGGCAGATAAAGAGAAGGCCGGCAAGGAAAGATTCCCGGCCGACCCCTTTTATACAAATCCGGTGGAGCGTGCCTCGTTTCCCGGCTTTTACTGGGCACCAGAGGTAGAACTCCCCCTTAAGGAGAGAATGTCCCGGTCGAAAATATAGAGGTTATTCTTACCCACCAGGTTTAACTTATCAATAATTCCCTTCACTGAGGCCTCCTCTTCGATCTGCTCGTTTACGAACCACTGGATCCAGTTTTGGGTTGTAAAGTCGTTTTCAGTAATGCAGACTGCAATGATCGCATTAATGGAGCCAGAGATGAATTTCTCATGGGCAAGCACCTGATCGAACAACGAAAAGATATCTCCGAAATCTTTGGGAGGTTCTTTGATGCCGGGGATCACAGCTACCCCGGACCGGTTGTTAATATACCTTAGCATTTTGAGCATATGGATTCGTTCCTCCTCTGCCTGGGCATATAGCCAGCCCGATATACCTTCAAAACCCTTATTCTCGGCCCATGAGGCCATAGCCAGGTAAAGTTGTGATGAATAGTCCTCCCTGAGGATTTGTTCATTTAAAATATTTTCTACTTTTTTGGGTAACATGGTCTAAAATGGTTAAAAATGTTAATATCTAAATTTACATATTTTCAATAATCGCAGTTCCGAAACCTGAACAGGTGAGAGGGGTAACACCATCCATCAGGCGGGCAAAATCGTAGGTTACCTTCTGATTGGTGATTGCGTTTTGTATTCCCGATACAATCAGGTCGGCTGCCTCGTTCCAACCCATGTATTCAAGCATCATCACCCCGGAAAGGATGACCGAACCAGGGTTTACCTTATCCAATCCTGCATATTTTGGTGCAGTACCGTGGGTGGCTTCAAAAATAGCATGACCGGTTTCATAATTGATATTTGCTCCCGGCGCAATACCAATACCACCGACAATTGCCGCCAGTGCATCTGAAATGTAGTCACCATTTAAATTCATTGTGGCGATTACAGAATATTCGGAGGGCCTTGTAAGTATCTGCTGCAGGAATGCATCAGCAATAACATCCTTAACCAGGATCTTTCCTGACTTCAGGGCAGAATCCTGTGCTTTATCGGCACTCACTTTTCCCTCCTTTGCTGCAATACGGTCATATTGAGCCCAGGTGAAGACCTTATCCCCAAACTCCTTTTCGGCCAGTTCATATCCCCATTGCTTGAATTGTCCTTCGGTGTATTTCATGATATTACCTTTATGAACAATCGTTACTGAGGGCATTTTATTTCGGACTGCAAATTGAATGGCACCTCGTACAAGGCGGAAAGTTCCCTCCTTCGATATGGGTTTAATACCGATGGAGGTGGTTTCAGGAAACCTGATCGTGGTAACCCCCATCTCCTCAATCAGAAATTTCTTGATCTTCTCCCCCTCTTTGGTGCCGGTCATCCACTCTATTCCTGCATAGATATCCTCGGAATTCTCACGAAAGATGACCATGTTGGTGGTGGTCGGATCCTTTACCGGCGAAGGGACACCTTCATAATACCGAACCGGACGGAGGCAAACATAGAGATCCAGGATCTGCCTCAGAGCCACATTTAATGAGCGGATCCCGCCACCCACGGGAGTGGTAAGCGGTCCTTTGATGGCCACCAGATGTTCATGAATGATATCCAGAGTTTCCTCGGGTAACCACTTTCCGGTCTCTTTAAAGGCTTTCTCACCTGCCAGTACTTCCTTCCAGACTATCTTCCTTTTACCACCGTAAGCTTTTCCCACAGCTGCATCAAATACACGTACTGCGGCGGCCCATATATCAGGTCCGGTTCCATCCCCTTCAATAAAGGGTACAATTGGAAAATCAGGCACCTCTATTTTTCCATAGTGATTGATAATTTTTTCTCCAGTCATTTTTGAATTGGTTAATTATGATTCATGTATAGTTACAAATTCGTCCGGGTTATGTTCAATCATCGAAGTCAAGTCCGAACCTGGTCTTCAATGATCCAAGTTCCGGATTTTTTTTCATCATATACTCCAGTCTGTCCTGATCGGTATAAATTTTTTTTCCCTCCTGCTCCTGTTCTATCACTTCGGTTACAATATCGATCATCGGCATTCCGGTGGTTTCCCTGATATAAGTTAAGAGCTCACTTTTGATATTCTTTTGGAAGTTATCTCTCTGGGCCTCTGTATTGAGCAAAACTCGAACGATACCATCCGCTGTTACCACCGGAAGGTTATTCTGCAGTGTACTGAAAACCCTGGGTTTTATCTTTTCGATGGAGGCAGCATAGCTGTTCCAGGCCTTCAATACCTTGTCGGGATCCGGAATAAAGGGCTCCTCCTCGGCTTTCAGGAGTTCCGGTTCATCAGGCAACTCATCCTCTCCCTCCCAGGTTTGCCCCCCGGGTGTTTTGGGTTGGTCATCTTTCTGGCTGAGAGAGCTCTTAATCGAAATGGAAGGTTTCCATACAACACGGCTGATTCCATTCCCATTTCCAATGGGAGCAGATTTCAACGATTCCTCCCCGGGTTTTTGCGGAGTCTCTTTGCGCTCCGCCTTATCCGGGGAGGGAAATGTAACTGCTGAAGGATGGATTTCAGGAGATTCTGCTTGTGATTCAGTTAACTGTTTTTTTTTTTGGCCACCGGATAGGTTAGCCAGTTTCACAAGCGCAAGTTCAATGGTCAGACGCTGATTACGGCTGGCCCTGAACTGAATATCAGCCTGGTTGCAGATATCCAGTCCTTCATAAAGAAATGAGAGGGGCACCTGTTGGGACTGAGACAGGTACTTTTCCCTGATTCCTGCCCCAACCTCCATGAGCTGAACAGTCGCAGGATCTTTGCAGACCATTAAATCGCGAAGATGTGCTCCATATCCATTGATGAAATTTCTTGCATCAAATCCTTTTCCCAGGACCTCGTTAAAGAGAAGCAACATTGTTGAAGCATCCCCCTCAATGGCGCTGGAAGTGAGCCTGAAAAAGTACTCATAATCCAGAATATTCAGATTCTTAATTACATTCTGATAGGTAATGGTATCCCCCGAGAAGCTCACAACCTGGTCAAAAATCGAGAGGGCATCTCTCATGGCCCCGTCTGCCTTCTGGGCAATTACATGTAGCGCATCCTCCTCGTACCCAAGGGACTCCTTATCGGCAATCGATTTGAGATAACCCACTGCATCTTCCACACCAATCCTGTTGAAATCAAAAATCTGGCACCTGGAGAGGATCGTAGGAATGATCTTATGCTTTTCTGTGGTAGCCAGGATGAACACGGCATGAGCGGGCGGCTCCTCAAGGGTTTTCAAAAAAGCGTTGAAGGCCTGCTGAGACAGCATGTGTACCTCATCAATGATATAGATACTGTACAGACCGATCTGGGGGGGAATACGGACCTGCTCTGTAAGCATCCGGATATCATCGACCGAGTTGTTTGAGGCCGCATCCAGCTCATGAATGCTGTAGGAACGGTTTTCACTGAAGGATTTGCATGATTCACACTGGTTACACGCTTCCCCGCTTTCAGTGAGGTTTGAACAGTTAATGGTCCGTGCAAAAATCCTGGCACATGTGGTCTTCCCGACCCCCCTGGGCCCACTGAAAAGGTATGCATGCCCAAGGTGGTGATTCAGAATGGAATTCTTCAATGTGGTGGAAATTGAGGATTGTCCCACCACATCATTAAAGGTTGTTGGCCGGTATTTTCGTGCAGATACTATAAATTTATCCATAGGTGTCGCTAAGATAGCAACAATGAGTCAAAAAGTCTAAAAAGTCGGCGAAGTCGAAAGTAAAAAAGTCAAAAACCAGGGAAAGTGATATAGATTGAACCTGGATGATAGAAAAAAGAGAATGTTTCTTGCCTCTTAATCAAAAAGTTTCTACTTTTGCAGTCAATTTTTTAATAACTAAATTTTTATACATGTTAAACCAATACGAGACCGTTTTCATTGCTACTCCCGTTTTGTCTGAAAGCCAGATGAAGGAAGCGGTCAGCAAATTCAAGGAAGTGATCACCGAAAGTAAAGGTGAAATCGTTTATGAAGAGGACTGGGGCCTTAAAAAACTGGCCTATCCCATCCAGAAGAAATCCACCGGATTTTACCACCTGATCGAGTTCAAAGCTGAACCTGATAACATTGCCAAACTCGAAACCGAATTCAGAAGGGACGAACGTATTCTCCGTTTTCTGACCATGAAAATGGAAAAATATGCAGTGGTCTATGCAGAAAAGAAGAGATCAAGAAAAGCAGCAGAACAAACTAAGGAGGTAGTATAATGGCACAGGATAATTCAGAAATCAGGTATTTAACTCCGCCAACGGTAGAGGTTAAAAAGAAGAAATATTGCAGGTTCAAAAAGAACCGCATCAAATATATTGATTACAAGGATCCGGAATTCCTTAAGAAGTTTCTCAACGAGCAGGGTAAAATTTTACCAAGGCGCCTTACAGGGACTTCGCTGAAATACCAGAGAAAAGTGTCTGTGGCCATCAAACGTGCACGTCACCTGGCTCTGCTACCCTATGTAACCGACATGTTAAAGTAAAAGGAGGAATTAAAATGAATGTGATCTTAAAACAGGATATGCCCAAGCTGGGACATAAAGACGACATCGTACTCGTAAAAGATGGGTACGCCAGGAACTTCTTAATCCCCAGTGGCTTGGCAATCAATGCAACTGCCCAGGCTAAAAAGGTGCACGAGGAGATTCTTCGTCAGCGCGCTCACAAAGAGGCACAACTCAAAAAAGAGGCTCTCAAGATGGCTGAAGAGATGAAGGGACTGTCCCTTTCCATTGGAGCCAAAACCAGTACCAAGGGAAAGATTTTCGGATCTGTTAATACAATCCAGATCGCAGAGGCTCTGAAAGAAAAAGGCTTTGACGTCGAGCGAAAGTATATTTCCATCAAGGATGACCTGATCAAGGAGATTGGCAGCTATTCAGCAACGGTCAGACTGCACAAGGAGGTACTCGTTGAAATTCCCTTCGATATAGTATCCGAGTAGATAGCTTATGCGAACTATTTGTAAAGAACCGTCCGTATTCCGGGCGGTTTTTTTATCATCTACCTGGCAGCGATTGATTCAATCTCCACGAGTACCCCCAGGGGAAGCTCTTTTACTGCAAAGGCAGCCCTTGCAGGCTGGTTTTCGGTATAGTAACCGGCATACACCTGGTTCATATCCTTGAAATTGGACATCTCTGATAGGAAGCAGGTTGATTTTACTACATCTTCATAGGTATAACCTGCCGCTTCCAGGATTTTCCCGATGTTCTTCATAACCTGGTGTGTCTGTTCAATAATACCGCCTTCCACAACCTTACCCGTTGAAGGATCAATGGGAATCTGTCCGGAGACGTAAAGTGTCTGGTTGATTTCAACTGCCTGTGAATAGGGCCCGACTGCTGCAGGCGCCATGGGTGTGTGAACAATTCTCTTCATGATTTGAGTTTTAAAAATTATCCTGCCATGCCTTCCTCTTGTTGTACTTCAGGTCTGAGAGGATGGAAGACTTGGCATTGATCTGAAAATTGTAGGATTTGTATGTACCAAAGGGTACCACCGATATGCGCATCTCCCAGCAGTGCAAATCCCTGTAGATACTCAGGTTGGTGGTTGTGAATTGTTTCCGGTCCAGGTCATAACCTGTATTAAAACCGATCTTCCACTTGGGAGTGACACTAAAATCACCCGATGCCCTTACCGTCTGAACCACGCTGGGCACATCCCTGGGCTTTGTATAGTTGAAACTGTAATCGATACGGAGTGACCAGGGGATCTTAAAATCCACATAATCGCCATAATATTCCTCCATCCTCGGATCATAGGGAATGTTTGGATCCTCCATTCCCAGGTCAGGGTTATTTAACTGGGATTCACTGTCGTCTCCCTCCCCGTCAGAATCATTCTCACCTTTCCCCTGCTTTGATTTAAGTGAGAAACCTGCTGTTACACCCGCATTTGTTAAACGAACCGGTTTCCCGGTCTGGGAAAACCAGGTCTCGCGCGTCCGTGACCTGGATTCATCATAACCGAAGGGATCCAGCACACCCCTGAAGGTGATATTCAGCTTATTTTTAAAGAGTTTAGTGCTTCCGTTAAAACTGACCGGGCGCCATGCGGGAGAAAGCGTATCGGTCTGGAACAGGTTAAGGCTGGTACTGAGGCTCAGGTTATCCAGCAGTTGCACTTTTTCAACCTTATCCACCGTATCATTCTTTGAGCGCATTTTTGCCTCAAGGTTATTGCGCAGGGAGAGGTTCAGTGACCCCGAAGCACCGTTGGAGGTCGGGGTTCCATAGATCTGGTCCTCATATATGGAGTAGATAGCCACTGTATCTTCATTAACCTCATCGTAAATGGCCCTGTAGTAGTCGGGCTGAAAGGATGTCATATCCGGCACATATGAGAAACTGGCATTGGGGGTGATGACATGCCTGATAGCCTCCAGCCTCCCCTCACCCTTAAAATTGTACATTCCGTAAATTTTAGGAGCGAAACCGGAGCTGATACTGGGGAAGAGCGAGTAAGCATAGGAAAATTTATTGATGAGAGAATCAGACACGACGGGATTGTATTGAATACCCCCGTTCCCATCCTCCTTTTCATTGTAACCGGAAACAAATTTTACAGTCTGTTTTGAATAGAGCATCCCGTTAAAATTCAGCGACGGGGTAATGGCAAAACTTTGCAGTACAGTTGCCTTCTTGACCTTTTTAAATGGTTTGATGCTGAGACTCAAGGGAATATTCTGCTTGTATCCGTTTTTCATATCATTCCACACTTCGCTGGTAAAAAGGAGGGTGTCCACAGTATTGATCCGGTTCTCGAGGATACTTGTGAAGCTAAACTGGATCTCTTCATACCATCTCTTGGGTCCGGCGGCCTGTTTTCTTTTGAAAGGGTTGATGCGGCCCATGTTAAATGAGATATTCGGCAGTGTCAGGTTTACTGCGCTTGTATTGCTGTTTTGAGATTGATTAAGTGAAGCACTCAGATTAAAAGGGCTGCCGGGCCATGATTTGGTATAGGAGATACTGGATTGTTTGGTATTGGTCATCACACTGTTGATATTCCGGGTGTGGTTTTTGTCATAGGAAGAGCTTGAGAGATTGACACTGGCCCTGAAAGAACTTGTTGGATTGGCTCTTGAGTCCTGGCTGTGGCTCCATCCGATGGCGTAGTCGCGGCTCACGTTGTAGAGCCCCTCGATGTTCTTATAACCTTCAATATTTTTAAAATATTTCACACTCAGATTTCCTGTGAACCTGTAATTCAGCCTGTAATTACTTCCAACCCTCAGTCCCCATGTGCCATTTGTATAGATGTCGCCTGTAACCCTCAGGTCCATGTAATCGTTCAGGGCGAAGTAGTAGCCACCCTCGCGCAGGTAAAAACCCCTGCGGCTCTCCTCACCGTACGTTGGAATCAGAATCCCCGATGTCTTGGTTGTTGAATTTGGGAAAAAACCGAAGGGGATTCCAAGCGGCAGCGGGACATCTTCCAGCACCAGATAGGCCGGTCCGGATACAATCTTATCTCCGGGCATTGAAATTCCCTTTGTAATTGAGATATAGAAATGGGGGTGGTCTAAATCGCAGGTAGTGTACTTCCCGTCCTTGAGGTGTATATGACCATTGGTTTGCATCTTGGTCTGCTGCGAATGCAGGAAACCGCCCTCCTGTTCGGTTACCACCTCTTCGATATAGCCCTTCTTTGTTTTAAAATTGTACTTTAACTGTTTCGACTCAAAGGAGCCACTGGGGTCTGTGAATACCGGTCTCCCGACTTCCGTGCCTGAAGAATCGGGTATTCCGTATGCCACTACAAGGTTCTGATCCATCTCATAACGGATATATGCAGCAGTCAGCTCGATCTCCTCATAGGTGATCACAGCATCACCGTAAAGCTCTACCATACCCCCGTCCAGTGAGAAGACCAACGAATCAGTGGCATTGTATTCTACTTCTGAACTAATTTCGCCTCCTGCTGTTTTAACCCTAAGGGCAGAATCTGCCACAGGGGAAATGAACGCAACGGAGTCTGTTAAAATTGAATCCTGGGATATCAACAGGCTGTCGTAGAGGACTTCAGGACTGGGGACATCCATAGTATCAATCTGCTGGGCCTGCATCAGTCCACCTGCAAGGACAGTTAGTAAGATGATTAAAAGTATCTTTATCTGGTTGAAGTGCAAACTGAATAAATCTATTATTTTGTAGTGATGTAGCACGCTGATCAAGCTAAACGCAAAGGTAATGCCAATAAATATAAAACGATCGTTTCAATGGTTTCTTGTTTCAACATTTTTGGGATTCTGTTTTACAGGGATGGTCTATGCCGGTGTTGAAGAAATTCCGAGTAGCGGAATCCGAAAGGTTGTGATCGATGCCGGGCATGGCGGCAGGGACCCGGGGGCGGAAGGTAAGGCTGGTAAGGAGAAGGATATTGCCCTGTCCATTGCTTTGAAATTGGGAAATTATATAGAGGAGAATATGAAGGATGTGGAGGTGATCTACACACGGAAGACTGATATATTCCCTACCCTTCTCGAGCGCGCCGAAATTGCCAACAAGGCGGAAGCAGATCTTTTTATTTCCATACATGTGAATGCCCATGACCGGACCACAGCCAGTGGGACGCTGACCCTGGTATTGGGTCAGCACCGCGCCGATGAGAACTTTGATGTGGCCGTCAGGGAGAATTCCGTGATTTTACTGGAGGACGATTATGAGAACAGGTACGAGGGTTTTGATCCAAAATCGACCGAATCCTATATCATGTTCTCACTGATGCAAAAGACCTACTTTAAACAGAGTATAGAATTTGGCGATTATGTTCAGGACCAGTTTCGGGACAGGGCCGGCAGAAAGGACCTGGGAGTCAGGGAGCAGGGAATCTATGTTCTCGCCCAGACTGCAATGCCCGGAGTCCTGGTGGAAACCGGATTTATCTCCAATCCCGAGGAGGAGAAGTTCCTGATGAGCGAATATGGGCGTGATATCATCGCTTCGGCTATTTACAGGGGTTTCAGACAATACAAAGAAGAGATCGATCGCCGCAGCAACCTCACAGTGGCAGGGAAGAGGGACGACACACTTCCCGCTGCCATTCCAGGTACTTTGCCCACTGCACCGTTCATGGATAACGAGGTGGTTTTCGCAATCCAGATTGCATCCTCCAAAACTATAACCTCAACCGAAGCTGCAGAATTTAAAGGATACCGCGATGTAACAATTGTGGAAGACGGAAGGTGGTTTAAATATCTTGTGGGGCAGAAAACCAGTTACCAGGATGTGCTGAATCACTGCAAGAATGTCAAAAATGATTTTCCGGATGCATTCATTATAGCCCTTAAGAATAAAAAGATCATACCTTTGAATGAGGCTATTGAAGAAATAAACAGGTAATATGAAGCTAAGTAATGAAGTCAAGGTAGGGATTATCGGAATTCTTACCGTGGCAGTTTTAATCTGGGGTATTAACTACCTGAAAGGCAGGAACATTTTCAACAACACCTATACCCTTTACGCTTTCTATTCCGAATCGGGGGGACTGGAGACCTCCTCCCCGGTTTTAATCAATGGCGTGAAGGTGGGATATATCGAAAATATTGTGTTAAGAACTGATGAATTACCTTCCATAAAAGTCATATTAAACATCGAAAAGCAATACACCTTCGGTGAAGGATCGGTTGCTGAACTTATAAGTGCTGGAATTCTGGGCACCAAGGCCATCAGGATTGCCACTTCGGGCAAAAATCCATTGCTTCAGGACCAGGATACAATCACCGGAATTGTGGAGCCGGATCTTATTTCAAGCCTGCAATCAGCTCTCTTTCCAATCTTCGAAAAAGCAAGTGTACTTGCCTCCTCACTGGATACACTCTCGGGTCAGATGGCATTGATCCTCTCACAGGATGCCCTGTCTCAAATTATTGAAAACCTTGCTGATCTCACGAATTCACTGAAAAGCACCCTTTCAAGCGGTGGATCCCTCGATCAAAGTTTCAGAAACCTGGAGTCATTTACCGGGATGCTTGACCAGGAGAAGGGTGAGATGGCCTCATTGATAAAAAACCTGAATTCAGTCAGCGGAAGTCTTGACCGGGCCGAACTCGACTCTCTTTCGGCCGGAATGGCGACTTTCCTTTCTCAACTTACTGATTTAATGGAGCAGCTGAATTCAGGAGAAGGCAGTGCCGGCAAATTAATCTATACAGACTCTCTTTATAACAGCATACATGTTTTGATTGACGATCTGGACAGCCTGGTCCTGGATCTGAAAGAAAATCCGAAAGATTATGTTCAAATCTCTGTTTTTGGAAAATCAAAAAAGTAATTTTTTGACAACCGGCTTCTTTATTGGGACGAAAAAAACAGGGATGCTCAATCTCTGATTGAATCAAAAATTGAATTAGAAATGCTAAAGGTTTCAGATACAATTTATTAAGATTTTATTAATGTGATATTTTTGTAAGATACTGATTATCTGATATTTATTTTTTTTTAACTTTTTTTTACTTCCTAAACGATTGACGCTAAAACCGATATAACCTATCTGGATTTTTCAAGTCATTCTGAGTTTTTTTTTAACCTTTTTTTTCACAATCTTTGTTTAGGGAATCCAACATACAAGAATAAATTTCTATCAACCCTAAAATCAGCGTTTGCAATGCATGAACGTATTTGGAACAATTGTCTGAGCGTAATCAAAGACAACGTACCCTCAATAAGTTTTCGCACTTGGTTTGAGCCTATTGTTCCCCTTAAACTTGATGGTGATGTGCTTACCATACAGGTTCCAAGTCCATTCTTTTACGAATACCTGGAAGAACAATACATTGATATTCTGCGGAAAGTGATAAAAAAGGAGCTTGGTTCAGAAGCCAAGCTTGAGTACAATGTGGTCATGCAGAATAACAGCTACAATAACAGCAAACCCTATACGGTAAAATTCCCGGCAAGAAGCAGCAGGGAGATTAAAAATATTCCTGTTTCATTGCCGCTCGACCCCAACGAGAATACAATCAGAAATCCCTTTGTTATCCCGGGCCTTAAAAAACTGGATATAGATCCAAGATTGAATCCCGAAAATTCTTTTGATAATTTCATTGAGGGTGAATGTAACAGGTTGGCCAGATCGGCTGGGTATGCTGTTGCCAAAAACCCTGGAGGAACTGCTTTTAATCCGCTGCTTATTTATGGTGACAGCGGATTGGGTAAAACTCACCTGGCTCAGGCCATAGGAATTCAGGTCAAAGAACTCTTCCCCGACAAAACGGTTCTCTATGTCAATGCCAATAAGTTTCAGACCCAGTTTGTGGATGCAATCCGGAACAATAACAAGAATGATTTTCTCCATTTCTACCAGATGATCGATGTACTGATCATTGATGACGTACATGAGTTCGCGGGGAAAGAAAAGACTCAGGATACTTTTTTTCACATATTCAACCACCTCCATCAGAGCGGTAAACAGTTGATTCTTACATCAGACAAACCTCCCGTAGAACTTCAGGGAATGGAATCCCGGCTCCTCAGCAGGTTCAAATGGGGCCTTTCGGCAGATCTCCAGATACCCGATTTTGAAACCAGGATGGCCATCCTGAAGAAAAAGACCTACAACGACGGTATTGATCTTCCTGATGAAGTACTGGAATATATTGCAACCCATATATCGGACAACATCAGGGAATTGGAGGGTGCCCTGATATCACTTCTTGCTCAATCCACCCTGAATAAGAAGGAGATCACCCTTGAACTTACAAAGGAGATGATCGATAAACTGATCAAGAGTACCAAAAGGGAGGTATCCATCGACTATATCCAGAAGGTGGTTTGCAACTTCTACAACATAGGTCTTGATCAAATCCAGTCAAAAACCCGTAAGCGTGAAATTGTTCAGGCCCGGCAGGTAGCGATGTTTTTTTCAAAGACGCTGACAAAATCTTCACTGGCCACCATTGGCTCACAAATTGGAGGAAAGGACCATGCAACTGTGCTTCATGCCTGCAAAACAGTGAATAACCTTATAGAAACTGATAAACGGTTCCGGCTACAGGTCGATGAAATAGAAAAAAAGTTAAAGATGTAACAAATGAAAACAGGTTCCCGTCGGACCTGTTTTTTTTTAACCGGGAAACTTAATGCACTTTTTACTGCTCTGCATAATCTCTTCTACAAGTATCTTTATCATATTCAAATCAGTCGATCGCTATAAAGTCCCTTCCTTTCCCGTAATTGTGATCAACTATTTGGTTGCCACAATAATGGGATTCCTGATCAATGCCGGTCAGGTCCGGTTTCATGAGATTCTGAACATGGAATGGCTTCCTGCAAGCATACTTATCGGAGTCCTTTTCATCCTTATGTTTTTCCTGGTGGCATACTCCTCCCAAAAGGCTGGGATTTCTGTAACCACTGTAGCCAGCAAAATGTCGGTCATATTCCCCATCCTGTTTTCCATGCTGATCGATCCGGGCGACCATTTTAATTTATTGAAAGGTACCGCCATCCTGACCACACTTTGTGGGGTAGCTCTCACGGTATATAATCCACGGGAGGGAAGAGTAAACCGGGCAGTACTTTATATTCCATTGATCCTCTTTGCCGGAATGGGTATTGTCGATTCATTGGTAAAATATGCCCAGCACCGATATGTAAGCGATTCCGACACAGCACTGTTCAGCGCCGTTCTGTTTCTCAATGCCCTTGCCGCGGGACTTATGATACTCATCTTCTCTCCCGGGTATCTTCCCAGTTTCAAAAAGCCCGCCACATGGGGTTGGGGAATTCTGCTTGGAGGAGTCAACTTCGGATCCATATTCTTCCTTGTGAGGGCACTGAATTTTACCTCTGCTACCCGGGACAGGATTGACAGTTCGGTGATATTCGGAATAAACAATACAGGTATCGTGGCACTGAGTGTCATGGCAGGGTATCTTGTTTTCAAGGAACGGCTTTTACCCGTTAACTGGGTAGGAATTATACTTTCGGTTCTGGCAATCATCCTTTTCTCATTGGGTTAGATGAACGATCTTTTTAAAACCATATCAGCGGATTCGGAGGGGCAATTCAGGGACCGGGGCAGCCGTTTTATTGCGCGGGCCTTCCCGGTAGCGACGGAGGAGGAGATAAAAGGGAGGATCGCAATACTCAGGAAGGAATACCATGATGCCAGGCACCAATGTTTTGCCTGGAGGCTGGGCCCGGAGATGGAGCGCTACAGGATCAATGATGACGGAGAGCCATCGGGAAGTGCAGGAAGACCTATTTTCGGTCAGATTCAATCAAGGGAACTTACCAATATTCTTGTGGTGGTAATCAGATATTTCGGAGGAAAACTGCTAGGCGTTGGAGGACTTATAAACGCCTATAAAACCTCGGCATCAAATGCCCTGGAAAACGCAAATATCATTGAAAAGAGGGTTGAAAAGCTACTTAAACTGCAGTTCTCATATGATGCAATGAATCCAGTAATGAATATCATTAAGGAATTCGGACTTGTATTTGATAATCAGCATTTTGATATAAACTGCAAACTCAATCTCAGCGTATGGAGCCGTCAGATTGGGGAGGTAACTGACAGGTTTGCAAAGATAGAGGGGTGCAGAATCATCTCGGAATAAGTGAAGTTATAACATATTATAAACAATAAGTTCAGCCAGAAAATCACAGTATTATATTTGTAATAAACCAACATCCATGAAGAATAAAAATCTTGTTTCCATCTCCGATTTTACAAAGGAAGAGTATTTGCGCATCCTTATGCTGGCTTCCGATTTTGAGAAGGAACCGCGGCAGGATATCCTGAATGGTTATGTGATCTCAACACTCTTCTTCGAACCATCCACCAGAACACGACTGAGCTTTGAAACAGCCATTAACGGCCTTGGAGGAAGGGTCATTGGATTCAGCGACTCCGGGGCTACCAGTGCCACAAAAGGAGAAACACTGCACGATACCATCAAAATGGTGAGCAACTATGCCGACCTGATCGTCATGCGACACCCTCTTGAAGGTAGTGCCAGGCTGGCCAGTGAAGTTTCCAGTGTACCTGTTGTAAATGCCGGTGATGGTGCAAACCAGCATCCGACACAGACTCTGCTGGATATGTACTCCATCCTGAAAACCCAGGGGACCCTTGAGAACCTCAAATTATTCATGGTGGGTGATCTCAAATATGGAAGGACAGTCCACTCCCTCCTTCAGGCCATGTCGAAATTTAATACAACCTTTTACTTCATTTCACCTGACGAGTTGAAGATGCCGACTGAGTATAAGCTTCAGCTGGATGAGATTGGACTGAATTACTATGAGGGTAAGGATTTAAATGAACTCCTGTATGAAGCAGATATCATTTATATGACAAGGGTTCAACAGGAAAGATTCACCGATCCCATCGAATATGAACGGGTAAAAAATGCTTATATCCTTCGCAGGGAGATGCTTGAGGGATGCAAGGAAACCATGAAGGTCCTGCATCCCCTTCCCCGGGTTAACGAGATCCATACAGATGTTGATGAAAGTCCCCATGCCTACTACTTTGAACAGGCCCGGAACGGGGTGTTTGTTCGAATGGCCATCCTTACCTCTATCCTTGGTGTCAAATAGATATAAATCATTCAATCCTGGAAAATGAAAGATAAACGATTATCAGTCAGCGCAATAAAAAATGGAACTGTAATTGACCATATACCTGCAGAGGTGCTGTTCAAGGTAGTCTCTATACTGAAGCTGGATACCCTTAATACGATGATCACCATTGGGAACAGCCTTGAAAGTGAGAAGCTTGGGAAAAAGGGGATCATTAAGCTTTCAGAGGTTTTTTTTCAGGATGATGAGATCAACAAAATTGCACTTGTAGCCCCCTGTGCAAAACTCAACATCATACGTAACTATGAGGTGGCCGATAAAAGGGTTGTTGCGATCCCCGACGAAATCGTTGGAATTGTGAAATGTGTAAACCCTAAATGTATTACCAATAATGAAGTGGTAACCACACGTTTCACTGTGGTTTCAAAAACAGAGGTCAAGCTGAAATGCCACTACTGCGAAAAGATCACCAATCAAAGCAATATACAAATTACCTGATGCGGTCGTAAACCTTCACCAATAGTTCATCACGACGTATCCCCCTGAATGCCAGGTATAAAAGAACAATAATTATGGGTGGAATCACAAACCGCCACTGGTAAAGAGTTTGTGAAGTTTCAAATTTATTGACAGCCACCCAGGTATAATAGAACAACATACCTGCCATTCCAAAGCTGACCAGTATCAGAAAGATGCATAAACGCATCTGTCTGACCCTGTTCTTATATGAGAAAATATTGAAAAAAGAGAGTCCTGAAACCAGTGAAAAAATAAGGGTTAACGGCCAGGTGGAGAGTTGCATTTTCTCCCCGAGGTGGTTGGAAACCCCTGAATGTTTAAGGGTCATTACCCCTTCCTCTGTAGAAAATTCAGCAACAGGTCCGGTGAACATCAGCACGGCCAGAATGAAAACCCCCATCAGATAGAGGGTCTGTATTCTTTGCAACATGATCTGAGGGATTAGTTACCACCAAGAATCAGCGGCATTCCATCCTCTCCGCTTCCAATCACCACCACTTTAGTGTTGGCTGATTTGGCCAGTTCGAGGGTGGCATCGATACCTTTCTGTTTCAGAATATTCGAGGTAAGGGAAGCACTGATAATTGCATTGTAGTCGGCTATACCCCTGGCTTCAATCCGGAGCCTGTCTGCTTCACTTGTCTCCCGTTCGAGCCGGTACTGGTATGCAAGAGCCTCCTGCTGCTGTTGCAACTTACTTTCAATGGCCTGTTTGATCTTCTCGGGCAGGGAGATAGAACGAATAAGCAGATCTTTCATCTCAATATTCTTATCAGCCAGTGCTTTCCTGGTGGCATTAATAATCTCGGTTTCAACCTCGCCCCGCTTTGTTGAATAGATCTCCTCGGCAGTAAAGCGCCCGGTAACAGCTCTTACTGTAGAGCGCACATTGGGGATTACCATTACTGAAACATAGTTTGCTCCTATATTTTCATGCAGAAAACCAATTTTATCATAAAAAGGATTGAAGATAATGGTCACATCCACATTAATGGAGAGACCACCCTTATCCAGGACGTCCATGGTTTCTTCACTTTTTTGCTCCCTGACATCATACCTGATCAGGTCATTCCACGGAGCAACCACATGAAAGCCCGGGATGAAAATATTATCCTTCTCGAGACCGGCTCCAAACTTCTTAAAAATGACTGCCCTTTCTCCCGGTTTAAGAACATAAAACATCTGACTACCAAAAATAAGCAGCAGCACCACCAGGGCCACTACACTGATAATAATATACTGCGCACGTTTCATTTTAATGTCTTTAGGTTTTGTGAGTAAATTTTTTTCAAGCAGGGTTAAAATTACACTATTTTTATCACAAATGCTCAGGAGGATAAAAAGATGGGACCCCATTCACATACTGACCTAATACTTAATCCCGATGGTAGTATCTATCATCTGCATTTGTTACCGGGTGACATCGCGCGTAACGTGATACTGGTGGGTGATCCCGGCCGGGTAAAACAGGTTTCGGATCATTTTGAACTAATCGAGGTTCAAAAAGAGAACCGTGAATTTGTAACACATACAGGCCTTTACAAAGGAAAACGGATTACCGTCCTCTCCACCGGAATCGGTACGGATAACATTGATATTGTCTTAAATGAATTGGATGCCCTGGTCAACGTGGACCTGGTAAGGAGGGAGATTAAAAAAGCAAAATCTGTACTCCGGCTGATCCGGATTGGTACCAGCGGGGCCCTGCATCCGGAAATAAATGCCGGAGCCACCATCCTTTCAAAGGTGTCAGGCGGATTTGATGGCTTGTATCACTATTACAGGGATGATGCACCGGTTACAATACCCGGAATAACAGAAGCCTTTATGGACCATACACGATGGAAAAATTCACTCCCCTACCCCTATTTCATCAAGTGTTCGTCCCGGCTTGCCATTTTGTTTGAAAATGAAGCTGACCATTCAGGAATTACCATTTCAACACCTGGATTTTATGCTCCTCAGGTAAGGGGTATCAGGCTTCAACCCTATGATGTGAGCCTCATTGACAAAATCGAAACATTCACCTTTGACGGTCTTCGCATTAATAACTTCGAGATGGAGAGTTCTGCATTGTACGCACTTTCTGCACTAATGGGCCACGAAGCGCTGACCCTGTGTATTGCCATTGCCAACCGTGTCACTAATTCGTTCCTGGAGGATTACAAACCCTATGTGGATCAACTGATCTTTAATACCCTTGAAATATTGTTGAAAAATGACTGAGCCCATACGCAGAGAACTTGAGGCATTAATTAATCTGCTGGATGACCCGGATAACCTGGTCTTCAAATCAGTTACTGACCGGCTTGTGGAACTGGGTGAAGAGGCTGTATCGCCACTGGAAAAAAGGTGGGAAATTACATTAAGACCTGATCTCCAGGAGAAGATCGAAAATGTAATCAAGGAGATTCATTTCAACAAACTCGCTCATGACCTCCGGGGATGGAGATCAAATGGTGGCCAGAATCTTCTGCAGGGAGCTTTTCTTGCTGCCAGGTTTCAATACCCGGAACTTGAATTTGGAGCGCTGGATGCGGTGATCGAAAAGATCCGAAAAGATATTTGGCTTGAGATGAACAATCAGCTGACTGCCCTTGAGAAGGTAAGAGTGATAAACTATTTTTTTTATGAGATCCATAAGTTTGAAAAGAGCATTAAAAAGGCTCATACCCCGCAGCTTTACCTGATTAATCATGTTCTGGATACCCGAAAAGGCAGCCCGGTGTTATTGGGACTCATTTATACTGAGCTGGCGCGAAGACTGAACCTGCCCATCTATGGAGTGAACCTGCCAAGAAATTTTGTATTGTGCTATCATGATCCCGATTTCCTGGAAGACCAAAATGGTATCATGTTCTATATCAACCCTTCCGACAAAGGTACTGTTCTCGGTCTGAAGGAGCTTAAATCTTTCCTGAAACATTTGAACATCGGGGAGAGTGAACTCTATTATACTCCCTGCTCAAACATCGATATCATCGAACGGCTGCTGATCAACCTCCGGTATGCCTACGAACAATCGGGACAGGAGGAAAAAGCAAATCAGATCAAAAGCCTGATGAAAAACCCGCCTTCATAGTGCTCAGTAATTTGCACTATGCACCGTAGTAAGAGTTGTACCACTCAATGAATTTACCGATGCCATATTCCACCGAAGTGCCGGGATGATAGCCATAGTCCCTGATCAGTGCTGAAACATCAGCCCAGGTCTTCTCCACATCCCCTGGCTGGAGAGGCATCATCTCCTTGATTGCCTTTTTGCCCAGCGATTTCTCGATGGTTTCGATAAAGTATGCAAGCTTTACAGGATGGCTGTTTCCGATGTTGTAAATCCGATAGGGTGCCGACGAGCAGGATGGATCCGGATTCCGGGGATCCCAACCCTCCCCGGCAACCGGCGGTTTTGGCACCATCTTCTCAATCCCTCCCACAATATCGTCGATATAGGTAAAATCGCGTTCCATTTTTCCATTGTTAAAAACCTGGATGGGTTTACCCTCTTTGATCGCTTTAGTGAAAATAAACAGGGCCATATCGGGCCTTCCCCAGGGTCCATACACTGTAAAAAAACGGAGTCCAATGGTAGGAATACCAAACAGGTGACTGTAAGTATGAGCCATCAATTCATTGCTCTTTTTGCTTGTAGCATACAGGCTGACCGGATGGTCGACGTTTGAATCTACCTGGAACGGCATGGACTTATTCAGGCCATACACACTGGAGCTGCTGGCATAGATCAGGTTCTCTACCGGATGATGTCGACACGCTTCCAGAATATTCAGAAACCCGGTAATATTGCTATCCAGATACACCTGCGGGTGAGAAAGGCTGTACCTGACCCCTGCCTGGGCAGCCAGATTGACAACCACATCAAACGCACCGGTTTTAAACAATTCAAAGATCGCCTCCTTATCCTCCAACCTCAACTGAATGAAATGATAATTGGAATGCGCTGCACTGGATACCAACTTATTGTAAGAAATCTTATCCCTGGTAATCCCTGAGAGTTCCAACCGGGAATACTTCAACTCCACATCGTAATAATCATTGATGATGTCCAATCCGGTAACCTGATATCCAATCTCAACAAGCCTGCGTGCCAGGTGAAACCCGATAAAACCTGCTGTTCCGGTAATAAGAACCTTTTTCATCATCATGCCTTTCTCCTATTTGGCATAACTGATTGCCCTGGTTTCCCTGATCACAGTGATCTTTACCTGCCCGGGATAGGTCATCTCATCCTGAATTTTCCTGGCTATATCGTAGGAGAGACTTTCGGCTTCTTTGTCGGATATTTTTTCGCTTCCAACAATCACCCTTAATTCTCTTCCTGCCTGGATGGCATAGGTTTTTAAGACACCCGGATAGGACAGAGCCATGGCCTCCAGCTCTTTCAAACGCTTGATATAGGATTCAACAACTTCTCGCCTGGCACCTGGCCTTGCACCAGAAATAGCGTCACATACCTGCACAATGGGAGCCAGCAATGTGGTCATCTCCACCTCATCGTGGTGAGAGCCAATTGCATTACATACTTCTGCCTTCTCCTTATATTTTTCGGCCAGCTTCATCCCGAATACTGCATGTGGAATCTCCGGTTCATCATCGGGCACTTTCCCGATATCGTGAAGCAGTCCGGCTCTCCTGGCAAGCTTGGCATTCAGGCCAAGTTCGGTGGCCATAATGGCACACAGGTTGGCAACCTCTCTTGAATGTTGTAAAAGATTCTGACCGTACGACGAGCGATACTTCATTCTTCCGACCATCCTTGTGAGTTCGGGATGCAGTCCATGAATCCCCAGATCGATGGCGGTTCGTTTACCCACCTCGATGATCTCCTCCTCGATCTGTTTCCTGGTTTTTTCAACAATCTCTTCAATCCGGGCCGGGTGTATACGGCCATCAGTCACTAACTGGTGAAGCGAGAGTCTGGCGATTTCACGGCGTACAGGATCAAATGCAGAGAGAATAATGGCTTCGGGAGTATCATCCACGATTACCTCCACACCCGTGGCTGCCTCCAGTGCACGAATGTTCCGTCCTTCGCGTCCAATGATCCTGCCTTTAAGTTCATCCGATTCAATATGAAAAACAGTCACCGCATTTTCGATGGCTGTTTCCGCGGCCACCCGCTGAATGGATTTGATTACAATGTTTTTGGCTTCTTTGCCGGCAGTCATTTTAGCTTCGTCCACGATCTCGTTGATCAGCGACATGGCTTCTGTTTTGGCCTCTTCCTTCAAAGAATCGATCAGTTGGGATTTGGCATCCTCTGCCGATAACCCGGATATGGACTCGAGTTGTTCCACCTGCATGCGGTGGGCCCTATCCAATTCCTCTTGTTTCTTCTCTACAACGGAAAGCTGTAAATTGAGGTTTTCCCTGATCGCATCCACTTCACTCCTTTTTCGCTGGAGATCTTCAAGCTTTTGTGAAATGGAAAACTCCTTCTGTTTTACTTCATTCTCCCGTTGATTTAACTTACTATTTTTCTCATTGATGATTTTCTCATGCTCCTCTTTCAGCTGAAGAAATTTCTCCTTTGCCTGAAGTATCTTCTGCTGTTTGATCATCTCGGCTTCTCCCTCTGCCTCTTTCACAAGGTTGTTGCTCTTTTTCTTCATAATGGTATTCACCAGAAGAAATGCAATACCTGTTCCCGCCAGTAACGAAACTCCTCCGATCAGAAAGTAAGGAACCATGGGTGCTTGTAACACCAATGATTGCATTAACAGTTCCATAGGTATCTCATTTTAGACAATAAAAAAACCCGCATATTTCCTCAAAATTTTATTAAAACCCCACTCATACATGGGAGGAACCGCCAGACTATTTCGAGTTTCCAATGACCGACGTATCAGTATTCCGGCGAACCGAAATCTTGGCCTGCTCTAAATAGCCCAAGCTTTGTTCCAATTTAATAAATGTTGAGTTTCATAAATAATTGAAGAAACAATGCGGGCAAAATCTTAATATGTTAAAGAACGCTATTACTCTTATTTCAATAACTGATCCAACTCACTACTCAAATCAACCAACTCCTTTTCCAAAGATACAACATTTTGTTGTTGTTCGCAATCCAAAAAGTTAATTACGAACTGAAGTGCTGCCATGGCTACAAAATCCTGAGTGTCCTTATCTGTATATCTCTGTTTGTACTGCAGGACCTTGTCATTGATGAGCCTGGCTGCCTTTCTAATCTTTTCCTCGTCCGTCCGCTTTATTTTCAGGGGATAAAAACGTTCTGCAATCTGTACTTTAATTGAAAGCTGTTCGTCCATTATCTCCTCATGATCTGTTTAAAAGAGCAATACACTTGTCAATCTCCCGCACAATTCTGTTTATTTGCATCCTGGCATCATCAGTATTTCCACTCTCAGCCATGATACCCTTGACCAGCGCCAATTTCTGGTTTCTTTCCTCTAATTCATTTATCCGAGACTGCTTTTGTTGAACTTCCAGCTGAAGTGCTTCATTTAGAACACTCAACTCCCGGTTCTGGTCCTTCTGCTCCTTTAGCAATACCTTCACCGAAAGAATCTTTCCCTTAATCCCTTCCAGTATTTCAGCCTGTTCAATACTCATTTAACAGAGATATTATTATTACAAATATAAAATTATTTTGATAATATTGAAGGAGAGCCTGATTCAAATCAGCCATAAAAATTTAGCTTTATGCTTCTTAAAATATGAAACCTTGAAATGTATAGAATATCTCTTATCCTCTTTTTTCAATTAGTTGTATTACAATCTTTTGGTCAAAATTCACCCCACTTCCAGGCTCCCCTTAAAATTCCCCTGTTTCTCTCCGGAAACTTCGGAGAGATCCGTCCTGACCATTTCCACTCAGGGATTGATCTCAAAACCCAGGGCACCATCGGGCATCATGTATTCGCTGTAGAATCGGGCTACATTTCCAGAATAAAGGTGCAGGCCAACGGATATGGGAAGTCGATCTATCTGGCACATCCGGATGGACACACATCGGTATATGGTCATCTGGACCGGTACAGGGAGGATCTGGAAAAATATGTGAAAGCACTTCAGTATAAAAGGCAGTCCCACCAGGTAGACATCAACCTGAAACCCGACGAGTTCCCTGTCCTGAAAGGCGACTTTATAGCCTATTCAGGAAATTCCGGTGGTTCAATGGGCCCTCACCTGCATTTTGAAATCAGGAATTCCGGAACCCAAAATCCCCTGAATGCATTACAGTATGGGTTTGACATAAAGGACCAAATTGAGCCCAGGTTCGTTAAGCTTTTCATCTATCCCCTGGAGAAAGAGGCCCGGGTAAATGGATCAGATGAAAAACAATCCTTCGACCTGGTCCTGGATCAGGGAGTTTATACCATCCCGTGGGGAACCCGTATTGAGGTAAGCGGTGCCATTGGCATGGGCGTAGAGGTGTATGATCTCCTCGACGGTGCATCCAACCGGTGCGGGATATACTCCCTTGAAGGATGGATCGATGAGAGACTCTTCTACCAGCATGTAATGGATGAATTCTCCTTTTCAGAATCCAGGTATGTCAATGCTCACATGGACTATGGAGAGAATATGGCCTCGGGTAGGAAAATTCACCGGCTCTTCCGCCTGCCCAATGATCATCTGAGTATATACCGTCATATGGAAAATAACGGTCTCCTGAACCTGACTGAACCAGGGATACATACCATCGGGGTAGTCGCTGCCGATGTGGCCGGGAACCTCTCCCGTTTGTCCTTTGACCTGAAGAGCGCCGCAATCCAGCCCAATGCATCCGCCAAACAGGCAGTTCATTCCAAACTGATGAGATACAATGAAATCTCTCTTTTTAAAAATGAAAGTGTTAGAATTGAAATCCCTGCCAATGCCTTGTATGAGAATATTGATTTTAAATACTCTGAAACGCCACCAACCAAAGGATTTCACTCGGTAAACTATCAGATCCATTCTCCCCAAACACCTTTGCACAGGGCTTTTACACTCTCAGTTACTGCACCTGATGTTGCACCCGGACTTCAGGATCATCTGATTTTCGTGACCTACGACCCAGAGAAGAAGAGGATGATCTCAGCAGGAGGATCCTACCATAACGGGAGAGTGGTTGCCAACCTGATGAGTTTCGGAGAGTATGCAGTTTCACTCGACACCCTCGCTCCGGAGGTCATACCCTTGAACGGTTCCGACCGGTCTGATCAGACGGGCCGGACTTCGATTCGTTTCACGGTTCGGGATGACCTTTCGCGAATAGAAAAATATGAAGGTTACATTGACAACCGGTGGGCACTTTTTGAGTACGATCCCAAAAACGAACTTCTGATCTATAACTTTGATCAGGACAGGATTTCCAAGAATCGTGAGCATGAACTTGAACTTTATATATCCGATTCACAAGGAAATGTAAATTTGTACCACACCACCTTCACCTGGTAAAACTTAAATGTTGGAGCAATATAGGGTAACAGGTCTGATGTCGGGATCCTCCCTCGACGGGGTGGACCTGGCCTTTTGTGAATTCAGCAGGGATCATGATCATTGGAATTACAGGATTGTGCATGCTGAAACCATCCCATACACCCCTCAAATAAGAAACCGGCTTGATAATCCTGCAATCAGGGTGGATGATGAGATCATCCAACTTGATATTTTACTGGGTGAGCATTTTGCCAGACTGATTAATGATTTTCATAAAAGGCACAGGGTGGTCCCAAAAATAATCGCTTCTCACGGTCACACGCTACTCCATGAGCCCGAAAAGGGAATCACATTCCAGGCCGGGCACGGCGGGATCATGGCTGATCGCACCGGTATCACGGTTATCAGTGATTTCAGGCGGGAGGATGTGGCCCAGGGCGGCCAGGGGGCTCCCCTGGTGCCCATTGGAGACCTGCTGCTTTTCGGAAAATATGAAGCATGTCTCAACCTGGGGGGATTTGCCAATATCTCCTTTAATAATCAAAAAGGCAACAGGGTTGCCTTTGACATTGGACCTGTAAACCTGGCTCTGAACCAGATTGCAACCCTGGTGGGTCAGGATTACGACAAAGATGGGATGATTGCAGCCCGGGGGGTGATCAACCGGGAGCTGCTGCAACATTTGAATACTTTGGAGTATTACCGGAGGAAACCTCCTAAATCGCTTGGGAAAGAGTGGTTCCGGGAGGTATTTGTTCCTTATTCAGATGGTCCCGGTTTATCAGTTGAGGACCGGATGGCAACCATGGTGGAGCACATTGCCATTCAGCTTGGATCCTCGGTGTCACTTGCCTGTGCAAAGAACATACTTGTTACAGGCGGGGGTACACTGAATAAAACCCTTATAGAGCGGTTTGGTTACCATACCCGGGCAACCATCCATATTCCCTCTATGGATCTGATATTTTTCAAAGAGGCGTTAATATTTGCATTTTTAGGACTCCTGAGGTATCTTGGAAAGGTGAACTGCCTGGCCAGTGTAACAGGTGGAGCATGTGACCTTTCAGCGGGCACCATCCATAAACCAATGACAAATCCTCTATGTTAAACTTCACAGCTTTCAATCCGACGAGACTGCACTTTGGGAAGGGGTCGACAAACGAACTTGGAATCGCCGCTTCCAGACTGGGGAAACATGCCCTGTCTTGTATATGGAGGAGGTTCGGTAAAACGAAATGGCAGTTATTCAGACACCCTTGAACAATTGGAAAAACATCATATCAGGGTCACTGAATATGCCGGTATTAAACCCAACCCCCGGGTAGAGGATGTAACATCAGCTGCAAAATTGGGCCGGGAGGCTGGAGTCGACATGGTTATAGCCGTTGGGGGCGGAAGTGCCATCGATTCGGCAAAAATTATCGCCATTTGCATTGCAGAGGGTTGTGATGCATGGGAGGTAATGACAAGAAGCCATACACCCGCCTCCGCACTGCCACTTATCACTGTTTTAACACTTGCAGCCACCGGAACCGAGATGAATGGAACGGCGGTTTTGCAAAACAGTGAAACAAGGCAGAAGATCGGTTTTAACAATGAACTGATCTACCCGGTACACTCTTTCCTTGATCCCTCTTACACCCTTTCGGTTCCGCCCATCCAAACCGCTTATGGTATCGTAGACCTTGTGGCGCATTGCCTGGAAGCCTGGTTTGGGGAGGGAAACGCATCTCTGTCAGACCGATTTGTCATTGCAATCATCCGGGAGGCAATGGAATACGGTCCGCAACTGATTCAGGAGCCGGATAGTTATATCCTGCGTGCCAAAATCATGTGGGCCGCTACAAACGCTTTGAACAACATGACCCTGTATGCCAGAAAATCGGGCGACTGGGGCATCCATGCACTGGGCCATACGCTCTCGTTCCTTTATGACACCCCCCATGGAGCATCCCTTTCGATTTTCTACCCTGCATGGATTAAGGCAATGCGGGTAAGGGCACATGTGCGGATTGAAACCCTTGGGAAAGAAATATTCGGCAACAGTGACCCGGACCAGATCAGCCATGATTTAATGGAGTTTTTCTCTGCTCTGGGCAGCCCTGTAAAATGCCAGGAAGCCGGAATTGATCCTTCCGGAAAAGCCGAAATACTTCAATTGCTGAATCAAAACAAAGCGGGAGGCCTCCATTTCCCGCTTTCAGACCGGGAACGGGAAGAAATTCTGAGCTATACCTGGTAAAAAAGAAAAGGGAGCCTGGCGGCTACCCTTTTCTACAACACTAACTAAACTACCAACTAAACTACCAACTAAACTACTTATGAAAAAACATCTACTAATTGAACCTCAAATAATATGCCACAAATATAATTAGGGTTTTAATTCCCTGCAAACTTTTCAGTATTAAATTTATGTTAATTAAAAATAATTTAACTTTCTTCCATATTGTTTTGATATTTTAGGGGGTATTACTTAAAATATACCTGTTTATTGAAAAATATCATTAGTTTTTTGAGGGTATATTTTTTATTATAATAGTAGTATTTTATTCATTTCCTTACCCCCGATTACCACAACCTGATGTTATTCAATAGAATCAGTTGGTAGTTTATTTAAAAAGTGAAATCTTTGCCGATTCGATAGCGTACACATTACATTATATTGTAAACATTGCTCAGTACTCCGATATTATAAGTAACACATCTATAAATGAAATTTCCTATGAAAAGAATCATGGTTACGGCTGTTTTGGGATTAGCCCTCTGGGGTGGAACAGTATTTGGTTGTACGAATTTTCTGGTTACTCCGGGTGCTTCTGTCAACGGTAATGCCATGATCACCTATGCAGCCGATGCCCATGTATTATATGGTGAACTATATTTCAGACCAGCTGCAGATTATCCTCCCGGAGCCATGCAGGATATTATTGAATGGGACACTAACAGATTACTGGGACAAATCCCACAGCTATCCCATACCTACTCAGTGGTAGGGAATATGAACGAACATCAGGTTGCTATTGGCGAAACCACCTATGGGGGACGGAGCGAACTGATGGATTCAACCGGTATGATTGATTATGGGAGCCTTATCTATATTACCCTGCAGAGAGCGCGGACCGCAAGGGAGGCAATCAAGATTATGGGAGAACTGGTTGCTGAATATGGCTACGCCAGTTCCGGAGAGTCTTTCTCAATAGCCGATCCCAATGAAGTATGGATTATGGAACTGATCGGTAAAGGGACTGAAATGGTAAACAAGGGTGGCAAAACATTCAATAAAAATAAGGGTGCAGTGTGGGTCGCAGTCAGGATACCCGATGGTTATGTAAGCGGTCATGCGAACCAGGCCCGGATCCGTCAATTCCCTTTGGAGGACCCGGAAAATTGTCTCTATGCACCTGATGTGATCGAATTTGCAAAGGAAAAAGGTTATTATAACGGTCCGGATGAGGATTTCAGCTTTTCAGACACCTATGCCCCGGTTGAATTTGGGGGAGCCCGTTTTTGTGACGTGAGGGTATGGTCATTCTTTAAAGAGATAAACGATGACATGGGACAGTATTTCAGCTATGTTAAAGGCGAAGATCTGGAAAACAGGATGCCCCTGTATATCAAACCCAACCGGAAATTGTCCAATAAGGATTTGATGAATTTCATGCGTGATCACCTGGAGGGGACTGAGCTTGACATGAGCAAGGATGCTGGTGCCGGACCATTTGGACTCCCCTACCGTTGGCGCCCGCTTTCCTGGGAATACGATGGAAAGATGTATTTAAATGAAAGAGCCACTGCCACTCAGCAGACCGGATTCTCTTTCATTGCTGAGTGCCGCCCTATGAAACCTGACTGGTTGGGAGGTATTCTTTGGTTTGGAGTGGATGATGCAGCTGCGACCACGTATGTTCCCATGTATTGTGGCATGACCCGGGTCCCGCACTCCTATGCGGTAGGAAACGGCGATCTGCTCACCTATTCGGAAACCTCTGCCTTCTGGGCATTCAGTTTTGTCTCCAATTTCAGCTACCTGCGTTACAATGTGATGATCGAAGATGTCAGAAAAGTTCAGAACGAGCTTGAGGAGAAATTTATTACCGAGGTGGCCGCCATCGATGCCGCAGCCGCTGTCCTTTATAAAACCAATCCGGATATGGCCAGGGAATTCATCACCAATTACTCGGTAAATATGGGTGACTATACCGTAGAGCGTTATAAGAAACTCGGTCAGTTCCTTTTGGTGAAATATATCGACGGAAATATCAAATTAGAGCAAAACGGAGAGTTCCTGAGAAGCGAGGATGGATATCCCCTTAGCCCTGATCAACCAGGTTATTCAGAGCAATGGAAGGAAATTGTTGTGAAGGATGCAGGAAAAAAACTGAATATGCCTAAGGGAGAGTCACATTAATAAACAGGGTTTTGTTAATAAATCACATTCTCTATTAGTCAAATACGAAAATAATTTGTACTTTTGCGACCTGTTAAATCAGGCTTACATTATAATAAATACGGAATCATGGATTTGATGAAAGTTGTTGAACAGGAATATGCTACCCAGAATGAGATGCCCAAATTCAGCGCAGGGGATACCATTACTGTTCATTACAAAATTATTGAGGGTAATAAAGAACGTATCCAGCAGTACAGAGGAGTCGTAATCCAGCGCCGGGGCACAGGTAATACTGAAACTTTTACTGTTCGGAAGATGTCTGGAAACATTGGCGTTGAAAGGATTTTCCCCACTTCTTCACCTTTTATTGATAAAGTGGAAGTTAACAAATACGGACGCGTTAGAAGAGCGCGCATCTTCTATTTCCGCGAACTTACCGGTAAGAAGGCACGTATCAGGGAGAAGCGTTTCTAACATTCGCCATCATCTATTTTTAAGGAGGGTATCCACAACGGGTGCCCTTTTTTATTAATATTTTTGCGGCCTCAGCCCTGGCTTTTACTAAAACTTCATCGGCTTTAACCTGGGCATCCTTGATCAGGTTGTCCGATTGTTTTTCGGCCTGACGAACCAGTTCATCTGCAGCCTGTCTGGCTGCAATCTTCTTCACGGGATTGTTCCCGGCCTCCTTCACCAACTTTTCACCCTGCAACTCAGCTTCACGTACCAGCTGATCGCCTGCTTTCCGGGCCTCATCCATGATTCGTGCTGCCTCATCCTCTGCCTGCTTCAGAATTTCCTCTGCCTTTTGGGAGGCCTCCTCTCTTACCTCCTCCTCCACCTTTTTAACCTCTTCGGCAACACGTTCTTCAATTATCTTTTTCACTTCTGCTTTTCCCGAAGCCAGGTTACCGCTCAGGTCAGTGGTAATTTCCGGATCCTCAAAAGTTCCCTTGATCATCGCCCTGATTTTGATATAATCTGACTGGGGGATGGCAATTCCGGAAGATAAGGCCAGCGCTGATACCCTGTCCATTATTTCTCCCGCACCCTTTCCCAGGTCGGATTTGGCGATTTTTATATCCATGAGATAATCGAGCGACATGTCAATCCCGTGCAAACCCGAAACCGTGATTGTCGAGTTGTCATATGAAAGATCAAACGGATCCACAATGACCTTTCCCTCCTTGATCCGGAACTTTATATTCATATCATCAGGGGTCATTTCACGGAATTTTTCACTTTTCAAAAGTTCGCTGAGACGCACAAAAGTGTTTGTATTATAAATCTGCAGTTCCCTTGTGAATAGCCGGCCACTGGCATTGATCGATTCGTAAAGCGGTGAAAAAGACGCATCGAGCAGTGAGTTGTATTCCAGTTTTAGATTGGCAGAGCCTTTACAATATCTGGCCATGGGAGCCAACCTCTCAATAGTAACAAATTTGGAATAGGCGGAGGGGATATCCACATCAAGCATATCCAGGAACAGGTCTGCTTCCGCAAATTCTTTCCGGGTATCCACACTTCCCGTTAAATTCACCCTGCCCCCGATCATATCCAACTTTAAACCATCCAGGTTAGCTACACCCTCGCTGACAATCACTTTGCCTGAGACATTTTCCATAAGGATTTCGTCATAAATCAATTTCCGTAAATCCAGCTCCATGACAATATCGATATTCTCCGGAATCTTCATCTGCGAAGGGTTATAAATGGAGTCGGGAACCGTCTCTGCTGCAATCTCTGCACTATCAGCAGTCAGCTCCTCAGTTTCAGCCATCAATTCATCAGCATCCAGCAGCGCTGAAGTAACCTTCAGTACTGCCGAGACGGTCTCTCCTTTAAAAACATAGGGAATGAAATTGACCATTGTACCTTCAAAGTGCAGGTCCGAAAGTCCCATTTGCAGGTCCGCACCGGTAAGAATTACCTGACGCGGGTTAAAATTCATTTCAAGCTTCTTCAGCTCCACAGGAACCGGAATTTCGGGAGTCTCCACCTTCACTTCTTCCACCATCAGCAGTCCATCCAGGTTGACATCCTCATATTTCTCCAGTTCTATATATGACATGCGGGTATCTACCCTCAAATCGGCCGTCATCCGTCCATCAAGGTTCATATCTTCCATGGGAATCACATCCTTAAGGGTGCTGAAATCGATGACCCCTTTCATTTCACCGGCTACCCGCATATCACTGATGGGATGATCCACATGAAGTTTCATGTCAAATGGATTACCCCCCAGTGAAAGATGAAATTTTTCCAGGTCAACTGTTGTCAGATCCATATCCTTCCCATCATAGTTGACTGAAAGTTCCAGCTGGACATCAGATACATCTTTGGGCAGGTCGGGGTAGGAGAAAAAACCATCCGACACCTGAAGTTTCAGAAAACCGTCGGGCAGAAGGGAATCGCGCATTACCCCTTTCACGGATCCTTCAAGTACCAGGGAACCTCTGGTTTCCAATGACTCAAAGTCATTCAAATAGATAGCCGGAACCAATGAGAGCAGGGTCTGAAAAGATGTCTTTTTGCTAAAGAACCGGATATCCAGATCCATACCGTCATCCTCCATCAGAACAACCTCCCCTTCGGTCCCCATCACCAGGTCGTTGATCCTGATCTCATTTTCCAGAATGGTATAGCGATTCTCCGCCATGTTTGCAGCAGCAACAAGGTCCAGCCCAAGACTCCCACGTCTCATATAACGAATTCCTTCATACCGTGCATCAATGCCATCCGCCACTACATTCATTTTAAGTTCAGTATCCTCCTCGGAAAAATTTCCCGAGAGCTCCAGGTTGAAGGATTCCATTCCTGCCTCTGCTCCCATCACTGCATCATGATAATAAATACGTCCGCTCTTGATTGAAAATCTCTCCAGGGATACGCCCATGCTGCCATCGCCTTCATCCTCCTGCTCACCCTGAACAGTGGAACCTTCCTTTGCAATATCCCAGTTTGCCTTCCCGTCTTCCAGGACAATCCCGTTGATGATCGGTTGATCCAGCAGGATCGAGGTGACCTGTATATCTTTCCTCAAAGCACTGAATGGATTAACCCGGAGTTCAAAACGTTTCAATCCCAGGAGTGTATCCCCTTCAAAAGCCTCCACCCCGACCACCGAAACCTGGTGAAGATTGATGCTCAGGTCAGGAAATCCGCGAAACAGGGAAAGGGAAAACCGCGACCAATCGACCCTGGCATAAATACTCTCATTTATCTTCTCTTTTACAACCGTTTCGATCTTTGATTTAAACAACAGGGGGATCAGGATAAGCAGAAGCAGGATCACACCGAAAGTGATTGACAGAATCCGGAAAAACTTTTTCATGGTGCAGATTTTCACCAAATATATGAAAGGAACCTGAAAGTTTTATAAATTTGCACCCTGTTACCGGACGAGTAGCTCAACTGGATAGAGCACCTGACTACGGATCAGGAGGTTGGGGGTTCGACTCCTCTCTCGTTCACTCTGAAAATGAAGCAGTTACACCGTATTTAAGTGTAGCTGCTTTTTTATTTGACTAACAATTTGACTAACATTTAGCAAGGGAGGTTTTGAGTTTGGCGGTTGGGTTGTGAATATATCCAACCGGAATGGTGATCCTGCCCCACTGAGTTGGGGCCCCTATAGGCCTGTTTTGTCTTAAATAAAGTTTTTATAACTTTAAATGCGGGTCATATACTCCCAATGATCATGGACTACAATAATTTAGAATACAGAAGATTCACCTCAAGAAGTGAGGCGGATAAGGCCTTAAATTCACTAAATGGATTACTTACAGGCATTGCTATTGACAACGTCGTTGAAGACCAAGAATTGAAGGAGCTGGATGTCTGGTGCCAAACTCACAAGGACTTAGTAAATAGAAATCCCTTCCGTGAGTTTATGATTACTATCCAGAATGCAATTATAGCACCTGCCAATCGACTGGAATTAATAGAGGACCTGAAATGGTTAATACAGAAATATGAAAATGATAGTTTCTATTATACTGCAGTTACCTACGAGGTTCAGGTTCTCCAAGGCATTTGCCATGGCATCCTTGCTGATGGAAAGGTTAGCGATGATGAGATTATGGAGTTGAATACATGGCTAAATGATCATGAAGTATTAGCAACATACTATCCTTATGACGAATTGAAGAGCATGGTGCTTAGTATACTGAGTGATGGAAAAATTGAGGAAGAAGAGAGCATCCGGCTTACAGCATTGATGAATGAGTTCGTTTCTATTGAGGATTCGGAAGTTGCGAAATTTGTAGAAGAACGAATTGAAGGGGTGGATATTGATGGTATATGCACGAGTGATCCTGACATAGTGTTTAAGGATAAGACGTTTTGCTTTACTGGAATATCAGAAGTTAAACCCAATAAAGAGGAGATTTACGAAATCATTGAGGACCTTGGAGGTCAACGACATGATTCATTACCTTCAAGGAAAACAGATTACCTAATTGTTGCAGCTAATAAGAATCCATGTTGGGCGTTCGCATGCTATGGCCGCAAAGTGGAAAAGGCTATAAAAGAAAGGAAGAAAGGCAGTACCATCTCAATAATACATGAGTATGATTTCTGGGATTTTGCGGCTGATGCTGGATATGATCTTTCCGGACCCAATTCATAACATTTTCAACGAGAATGTTACCCTAAACCCCGGTCACCATTAACGGCAACCAGGGGCCAAACTATGAAACCAAAAACTAAAGCAAAACCCGCCTAAACCTGTTCAAACACCTCGGGCAAGGTGTACAGCTGATTTTTATCCTAATAACTTAATATTGAAATTTTCACCGATTGTGTATTGATTGCCGGGAATAGACTGTGCTGCACACTCCAAACGAGCGTATTCCTTTCGCATTCGTTTCATGATCTCATCATACGCCCCATCAAAAGGATTAGTTTTAAGCTCATCCAATCGGCGTTTTTGCTGCCATAACTGATCAGTCACCTTCAGTGTTTTTAATATCTCAGTGTGTAAATCCATATCATCAAGGTTTTAAAAAAGATCCCCAGCCGATTAGGACCGGGGACCCATACTACGAATCGGAGGAGACCCCGAATCCGGGAAACGCAAACAAGAAAGGATCTATAGAATGTTGATTTATTCACTTTTCAATTTTTTAATAACTTGGCTGCTAAAGCCATGATATTCAAAGGCCCCAGTGTTTTTATTAATAGTGGGTGCAGCAGGATAGGGAACCGGCTGTGGCGGGCGGTTTTCTGCCTTTGCAAGTTTGCTTTCTGTTTGTGATCTGTGTTTGAATTCCATTGACATTGCATTGACAATCTGACTTTTAAACTGCCATACGGGCATGCCGTTATAAGGACTGCGATTATCTGAAATAATCATGATTCCATCTGCATTTTTTGTGGTCAACATACCCCCGACACTATAAAGCAAGCCATTTCTCAATTTGCTGCTGCCCCATTCTTGGCGGGGTAAAATTGCAGGAAGATCATCTATCTGTGGTGCCTCTTTTGCAGATTTAAGTTTTTCCTGTAATTTTAGATGAAAGCATAAACCAGTAATATCATGATTTACCTCAGCCGACGTAAATTTTTAGAACAATCCGTATGGATTGCCGGGGGTCTTTCACTGGGCATAAATGCCTGCTCCGGAGGAGAACCGGATGTCCTTAAGGGAGTTAAGGATTTTATCAGCCAGGTTGCCAATCCGGACGGGTCTTTCCGACCAGGTATCGATCCGCTTTACAAAGGCACTTCTGATACAGGACTTTCCGGTATTGCAGCCCCAGCCTATGCCACTATCATTTCCTCAACTTTTGGCTGGTCACTCCCCTATCAGGAGCAAACCACTGCTTTTCTGCTCTCTTGCCAGAAGCCTGACGGAGCATTTTATGCACCCACCGGCAGCATGGATCAGAATTCTCCGCTCGCCAAATTGTACAATACCGTTCAGGGAATCCTTACGCTCAGGCTGCTTGGAAAAACGCCGGAATATGATCCGATGCCGGTGATCGATTATTTCTTTCAAAACGGACAGTTCAAGGATCTCCCACTTTATACAACCAGCTTCTTTCCGCTTTTCTTCACTGTTATGGAACAAAAGATGCCCGGTTATATTGATGAAATAATGGTTGAGTATATTCTGAACGAGCAAAAAGAAGATGGTTATTTGCAAAATCACGTGGCTTCAACCTTTCATGCTGCACACTATTGCCGGCTGACCGGACGGCCTACACCCAAAACTGCAGAAATGACCGAGCGTACCCTCTCAGACCAGAAGGATGATGGTTCATGGCATCTGATGGAGCCCTCCTGGGATGTTCATGCCTGTTTCGATGCGTTATTCATCCTAAAACAACTGGGAGACCAGAATGATCCCCGGATTAAAAATGCCAATCAAAAGGCAGCAGACTGGATACTGCGGTGCCGGAAACCTGACGGGGGATTCACTCATTTCCCGGAGGAATCCATTTCAGATATGGATGCTGTGTATTTCCATGTAGGCGGGCTTGTAGAAGCCGGAACCCTGGAGATTAATGAAAACCTGCAGAATGAAGCGATCCTGGGCTGGGGACACGCCATGGACCCTGAGAAAAAATATTCCTGTCTTGACTGAACTTGTGTTCGGAAAGACTATTTTTCAGCATTCCCGAGCCAGGCTACCTTTATTTCTGAAAGATGGCTTTGTCCGATGATATCCCTGTACAATTCAGGCCGTCTGGCTTTTTTATAACGGTATCCGCCCGCCTGTATAAGTTTTTCAGGTATTACAGCTGCTGTAACAAAGCTATCCTCAAAAGAACGGCATTCGGCCAGAATCTCTCCAAAGGGATCAATGATCATGGAGCATCCGTTTTTCAGCTGATCATCATCCATACCAACGGGATTTGAAAAAACAGCATAAACGGCATTGTCGTAAGCTCTTGCCGGTAACCATTTCATCAGCCACTCTCTCCCCTTCATTCCATCAAATTCCAATCTCAATGTATTGGGATCCGTTTTACGGTTTTGCCACAGCAACGGGTCAACAAAGCCTGCTCCCGGCCGGGTAGAGGGTGTACACATGGTGACGTGGGGCATAAAAATGATGTCTGCGCCCAAAAGTGTGGTAGCCCTCACATTTTCAATAATGTTATTGTCATAACAGGTTAAAATCCCGCACTTCCATCCGGATATTTCAAAAACACAGTAACTCTCTCCGGCTGACAGGAACTTATTGATAAATGGGTGCAGTTTCCGGTGCCTTGCCACCAATCCATTTTTATTGACACAGACGTATGTATTGAAAAGACGATCATATTCGTCCTTCTCAAATAGTCCTGCCAGGATCACAATATCATTCTGTTCCGCGATTCTTGTCAGGTTCTGGAGGGTTTCTCCTCCAGGAATTAATTCTGCCAGTCCGAGCATCTGATCTTTTGAAAGATGCCTGGCAAAAGTGTACCCGGTTACTGAACATTCATGAAAGGCGATGATATCAGAACCTTCACGGGATGCTTTTTGCGCAAGTTTTTCAATAACAGAAAGGTTGTATGTTTTGTCCCCGCTTCTGTTTTCGAACTGTGCTGCTGAAATCAATAATGGATCCATCTGCGAAGTATGTAGTCATATTATTGATGGGACAGGATGTTGTGGATGGCATCTGTTAAAGCATCTGCTATTCTAATTGATCCCAAATCTGTGGGATGAGAACCATCAACGGTGCATTCAGAATAGTCCTCACCCAGAATTGTGGATCCGTCCAGAAAGAAGATGTTCTTATCGCCTGCCGAATTTCTTTTTTCGACAAGGGCTCTCTGAAAATCTCTGTTTTCCATCAATAATTTATATTTCGGACTGCCGGCAGTTGCACTGGTATAGCGGATCTTAGACATAATCAGGATGGGTGTGTCCGGGTGTTTTTCCCTGAGTATATCTACAAATGGTCCCAGGGAATTTACTATGGTTTCGTTGGCATTGGCTTCGTAATCCAGTATGACAAAGGATAAACCGGAGATTTGATTTATGAGATGGGCCAGAGCAGGCTCTCCCCTTCCATTTCCTGAGAACCCAAGGTTTACAAACTCAGCATCCAGCCTGCGGCTTAAAATATTGGAGTATGCCATGCCAGGACGGGCTACACAGCCACCCTGTGTGATTGAGGTACCATAAATAACAATTTTACCCACAAAACTTAGTGGTGGGGGTTCTTTTATTTCGGATTCCTTCTCAATCCCTACAGACACCGAGGTCACTCCGTTGTAGAGTGGGAAATTAAGTATAAAAGACCTCATTTCCTGATCGTTGACATTTAACAACTCCACCTGGTATTGAATGGTATCATGGGGGAAGCGGGTGGTGCTTACATACCTCTTGGTCTTCCCCTCTAGCATATAGAGGTCAAACCCGCTCTGCCCGGTGGCCGGCATGTGATACATGCCTGATCTCTCCATGAGTTTTACTTTGATCAGTAATTTCCGGCTGTTGGTGCTGAATCTGATCTGGCCTCCTGCAGTATGATTGGCCAGCTGATCCACTTCATCCCTGATTTCCCAGTCAGGTTGAACCGGCAGTCTCCTGTACACCCCTTCCTTCTCAATCCATTCAAACCCATCAAGGTCAAAGGGTGCATCTCTGGGATCTAACCAGACAATCCCATCCTGATCCGCAGTATTCAGGGCCATGTTTGAATCAAGCTTTTGCGAGGTGGGCACCTGGCAGAATCCAACTGAAGCGATGCAAAGCATCATTAAACCCATCTTCATTTTTCCTGGTAGATGTTTCATAGCAACTATTTTTTCATTTGAACAAGAATTTTGCCCATCGGATACCAACCCTCCTCATTCACACCTTTTATTGCCAGCTTCACTTTGGGTTCAAGGGTGGTTGGCGCGATGATCGCTAACTCCAGTTCATAGGTACCCTCCGGTAAATCACGTGGCAGAAAAACTTTATCATTATAAACGATGTCCCCAGGCAGCCAGGTAAGCAGATTGGCATTGGTAACCAACACTTCTGTCTTTTCCTGGTTCTTTAACCGCAAGGCGAACCTGTAATTTCTATAAACCGGAGCAACCCCTTTGTTTTCCCACCAGCTGGTAAATGTAAGACCTCCATGCGGTTGTACTACTGCTGGAAAAGTAAACTTTCGCAAAACGTAACGGTAACCCATTTTGTTCAACCATTCCTCAACCAGCGGCTGGTACTTTTCAGGAACAGCTGAACTCTTTGCATTGAAAGACGATACATGCCATTTCAGGGCCTGGTCAAAAATATACCTCACATTCTCTTCAGTATAATTCTGTTGTTCCATCCATCTTTGAAAAGTACCGCATATCTCCAAAGTGACAGGGGCCTTTTTCCATGCCTCACTCATGCCGCTTCTTACAATATCCTGAGGGTAAACGTCAGTCATGTGGTTCCAGCCCCATTCGGGCCAAAAGTCCATATCGCCCAGGCAGTCCAGCCGCCATCCCAGGTGACGCATCTCCGGTCCTGTTCCGTTGGTTTTCCCATCAGGCCAGAAAGCAGCAATGGGCAAGCCCTTCACCAGCACACCCGGATCAGGAGCATCTCCGTTCAGTGGCTGAAAAATAAGGTGTGTTTTCTTGAAATGATCCAGGTATGCATTGATCAGGGCGATCCTGGTTTGATCTGTAAGCAAATGGCTCCCACTGCCTTCACCCCAGTACCCGATGATGGAGATATCCACCGATTCCAGGTCAGGGTGGCCATCATAGCGATTTCCAAGGGCCTTGATCATCCCCCCGAAATACTGGACATACCTTGGATCTTCCGGATCAACCCTCCAATGTTTCCCGGATCCTGACTGAGTATCCGGCCCCACCATCCTGCGGTACCAATCGGGGACATCCTTCTCATCATCCGCTTCATAGGGCGATATCCGCAACATTACGGTCTGCCCTCTTTCGGCAGCAGTTCTCAGCGCTTTATCGATCATATCCCAGTTATATACTCCCGGTTCAGTTTCCAAAAAACGCCAGTTAACCCGAAAATAGGCTATGGAAGTTTGAGGATAACCCTTGTTTGACAGATTCCCGTCAAAATCCTGGTAAACGATGGGCAATCCCTCGGTCCAACCCAGGCCCGCATTCAAAGTATCTCCGTTAAAACGTTGAAAAGTAGTAAACCCTATTCCCGGGTTGGTCAGTACATCCTGAATTTCAAACGGTCTGACAAGAACTGCTTCTACATCTCTATAGTCCTGACAGAAACCTGTTGTAAGGAGTGTAAACAATCCTCCGGCCAGAATAATAATCTTCATATTCTTTTCAAGGTTTAAGGTTAAGGTAATTTGATATCTCGGGAACACCTTTCCTAAAGGTAGAACAAAAATCAGGAAAGACAATTCACTTGTTATTGCCTTATGAAATAAGCTCCCGTTTGCGTTCTTCAAATTTGTTGGTAGCAAACTTCAGGAATATCAGGCTCAGAACAACATGTTAATAATCAGATGGTTCAGTATCCATGATAAAACATAATCTTTTTCTATCTGCTGGTCACGGACTCCGGTTTCTCTTGCTTTTTGTTGTATTTCTCCAGGTCTGATCATGTATATATAGCCGATTTAATAGTCTCAGCTTCCAGATTCTGTTGAATACTCCACCTGCTGATCATCTTCCCGGTTTTTGGAAGTTCGGTATCAAGTAAAACATAGGAAGCTGTTTTCAATTGTTGAAGCTCAATTAAGATATTATTCTTTATCTCAAGTAATTCGAGAAGAAACCCCACTCTTTTTATTACAGCCTGAGATTTGAATCTCTTTATATACTCTATTAATCTTTTAAAATTGATTTGATCTTTCGAAACATAAATAGCCCTGGCAATCTCAACGATACCACCTGCGTAACCGGGATTAAACAGGCAATCGATTATTGTTTTTTCAATATCCGAACAAATTACTGTATTATAACTGTCAATCCATGTTTTTCTGAAGCCAAAGAAATGATTCTCATTATGGTAAATAAATTGAAATGGAACACTTTTTATGTTTAGAACCGATGGTCTTATTTGCTTCGGGACAACAATCTGTTCTTTAAGAGATGGTTGTGTTATAAGGTCCAGAATTTGCAACGCTGAAAAATATCCGATATAATAATTGGTGCCGCTTACGAGGCACTCAGCTGCCAGATGCCAGTCAGGCATGAATGAACCTGAATCCTGTTCATACGGAATGATAAAATATTTACTTTCTTTTAATCTCATAAGCAGTCCTCTTTTTGTCATATCACTCAGTAATTCTCTGACTGCGCTCTCTTTAGAACCGGGAAGAGCTTTAAAGGCATCTTTATAATCAAAACAATTCATGTCCCTTTCCCTGAACCAAGCAAGTAGTTCACTGGATTGTGTTGAAATGTATTTATTATTCATAGTATAATTGTCAGGATAAACCTGACTGCAATGATATGAAATATAATTTAATAACGGAAAGAATATATGGCTTGACTATAACAAATAAGTAAATACTGTTCAATCATTGTGAAAGAGCGTTGATTTTTTTACTTTAGAAACAAATACGCAGTCTGATGAGAACCAACTTTAACGGATTGATTACCATTTTGTGCTTTTTGATTTTTATATGTTCAGGATGCCAGTCAGGCTCACGGGAAACCAATCAAAAACAAGCGGTTCCTCAATGGGAACTAATTGGACCCGGAGGTGGTGGATCTACTTTTTTCCCGACGTTTTCTTACGCTGATCCCGATGTTTTTCTTGTGCGGTGTGACATGACCGGATCATACCTGACCAAAGATGGAGGCAATTCGTACAAGCAAATAAATTTTGTTGGAGCTGCATCTTGTTATGCATTTGACCCGAATGATCCGGAGACAATCTACGTCGCTTCATCAACTTTGAACCGGTCGAACGACGGAGGAAAAACATGGGAACGGATTTTCCCTTCCAAAAATGAAATTAAAAGTGAACGGTTTACCGGCGACCATGCCGCTCTGGAAATTGAAACTTTTGACAGCACATTGTATACCGGAGCCGATGAAATCAGCTCTGTCCGGGTTGACCCTCTGGACAGCAATGCTTTATATTTTGCAAAAGGTTCGGATTTCTTCTATTCTTTCAATTCAGGGGAAATCTGGGAAAAGAAAGATATTCAGCAGAAGATAGATTATTTGTACACAAATAAAAATGCATTAAAAGATCAAATTTACATTTTCTCTGCCGGGTCAATTTCTATTTTCGATAAGGCATCAAAAACGATCCATCGTCTCGAAATTCCGGAAGCAATGTCTCCTGCCTTCTCGTTTTCGGCCGGAGAAGTGAAAAATACGGATCAGGTTATTTTTTATGCACTTCACAGCCTGGTTCAAAACGAAGATCCTTTTGCTGAAAATCATTGCGAAGTGTGGACCTCTGTGGATCATGGTATAAGCTGGACTAAATCCAATGATTCAGTGATTGTCAACCAATCTTCAGATATAAAACCAAGCTTGTCAAGTATTATTTGTTCAGAGTTCGATGCAACACATGCCTATGCGGTCTGCCACCGGTACGAGGAAAAAAGAAGCGATAACACGATGCTGATTTGGTACGGTGCTTTAAAAACAGGCGATGGGGGGGAAACCTGGGATTGGGTTTGGAAAGGTGGGGGCGGCACCGGTCAGTATGGCGTACAGGATGCAGTTGATGCGGAAAATCTTACCGATGCCTGGGTGCACAAAGCCTTTGGAGGTGAATTTATTATGCTGATTGATGCTGGCGTTTCTCCTTTTGATGGGAATATCGCTGTGGTAACCGACTGGTACCGTACGATGAAGACGACAGATGGAGGAAAAAACTGGATTGAAATTTACAGCGAAAAGCAAGCTGACGGTACATTTATTAGCAGGGGAATGGATGTTACCACCACCTATGGTGTGCACTTCGATCCATTTGACAGTAGCCATATTGCAATAAGCTACACCGATATTGGGTACCATCATTCATTTAATGGTGGGACAAGCTGGGACAGGTCGGCCGATGGTGTTCCCGCTGAATGGATAAACACCTGCTACTGGGTTGTATTCGACCCGGATATAAAAGGCAAAATATGGTCAGCATGGTCGGGCATGCACGATTTCCCGCGAGGAAAAATGACAAGAAACCCCAATTGGAAAGAATCCGGGAAGGGTGGCATCTGTGTATCGGAAGATGGTGGAAAAACATGGTTGCCAAGCGATCAGGGAATGGGATACGATTCACCCACAACCTCGGTGGTATTAGATAAAAGATCAGGACCTGGAAGCCGGACACTTTATGCCAGCGTTTACAATAAAGGAGTGTTTAAATCGACCGATGATGGAAAAACGTGGGAAATAAAAAACAATGGCATTGGAGAAAATACAAATGCATTTGAATTGACGATTTTGGAGAATGGAGATTTGTATCTTACGGTTAGCGCCTCACCGATGCATAAAAATGGGAAAGAGGGAAGAGATTTTTATTCCGGGGCAGTTTATAAATCAACAGATGGGGCTGAAACATGGACAAAATTAAATATTTCAAAAGAACCAATCTTCCCCAACGGGATAGATTATGACCGTCAAAACCCAAACCGTATCTATCTGGCTTGCTGGGCCGACATTGATTTAAGTGACCTCATAGGAGGAGAAGTCGCAAAAGCCACAGGTGGAAATGAATTGATTGATATGGAAGGCGGCATTTTTTTATCAGAAGATGGTGGCAATACATGGACTTCTATCTTTGATAAAGACCAATTTGTTTATGATATCACTGTCGATCCCTACCATCCCGGGAGAGTCTATTGCTGTACCTTTAATAAAGCAGCCTATCGCAGCGATGATTACGGGAATACATGGGAAAAGATAAAAGGCTATGATTTTCATTGGGGACACAGGATTGTTATTGACCAGAATGATCCTGAAAAAATATACATCACCACCTTTGGGTCCAGTGTTTGGCACGGGATACCGGAAGTTGAATAAGCAATCGTATGAGATCAATACTCTTTTTCACTTTTTTACTGATGATGCGAGGTGCTCTTGGCAATGGATTTGTTAATGATCTCCGCAGCATTGGATTTAGCCTGATTCCTGCCCCACAAAACACGGAGCTGACAGGACAAGCGGTTTTTATTGACAACAGTTGGACCATTGATTCTAACCTCCCTGCCGGTAGTATTGTTTTGAAAACGCTTCAAACCGTTGCCATGGAACATCATGGAATTGGTTTTACAGGAAAGGGTGAGGGCAAAATCATTCTTGAAATAAAACCGGGCATTGTAGATAATACTGTCTCTCCGGAACTTGCCGGGCAGGCTTATCGTCTGGAAATAAAACCGGGCCAGGTAAAGATCTCGGGTAATGCCGAGGCTGGTTTATTTTATGGTGTTCAAAGTCTGTTGCAATTACTCAAGCCTGTGAATGGCGGAGTGCTCTCTTTACCTGAAGGAACAATTACCGACTGGCCTGACCTGGAGTTGCGCGTTTTACACTGGGATACCAAGCACCACCAGGACAGGATCGAAACCCTGAAACGCTTTCTGGATCAGTCAGCTTATTATAAGGCGAATGCAGTCGCTTTTGAGATCGAGGATAAATATGAATATCCCCGTCACCCGGTTATAGGTGCGCCGGGTGCATTTACCAAAGCGGAGATGCAGGAGCTCACTGCCTATGCCAGGGAACGGTTTATACAATTGATCCCGGATGTTCAGGCACCGGCGCATATGGCCTACGTGTTAAAGCATGAAGAATTTGCCCATTTGAAATCAGATGGAAATAATTACCAGGTATGCATGTGTGATGAGGAGGCCATACAGCTTATTTTCGATATGTACCAGGATATGATTGACGCTACTCCGGGGGTGGATTATTTTCTGGTATCAACCGATGAAATATATTATGCAGGAATTTGTAACAAGTGTGAGCAGGAATACAACGATCAAAGCCGGAGCCAGGCGTGGGTCGATTTTGTACTCCGTGCGAATGAATTCATGTCAGAACGTGGAAGGAAGATGATTTCATGGATCGAATACCCTTTATTGACTGAAGACATTCATAAATTACCCTCATCGATGATTGACGGGGTAATGAGTGACGGGAAAGATCAGATATGGATGACTGAAGAGAATAAGGCTGGAATCAGGCAATTAAACTATAATTCAATCCAGGGCGAAGAGTATCTCTTCCCTAACTATTTTCCCACTACTTACCGGAATGCACCTACAGAGGGGAATTTACGCAGCACTTCTGTGTCTGGTCTTAATGTCATAAATCTTGGTGCAACCCTGATGGGTTCATTTACCGCAGCATGGGATGATGCCGGCTTGCACAATGAACTTTTTTGGCTGGGTTGGGCAACAGGGATTCAGTATTCATGGAGTTTAGGTAAACCTTCACTTGAACAAAGCATCGCTGATTTTATGGATTCTTTCTACGGTTATAACAGCCCGGATCTGGTAGAAGCTTATCGCCTGCTTGAAGATGGTGCCCGTTTTTATGAGGATTTATGGGACAATCTGATTTCAGAAGAAAGAGGGCCGGGTTATGGAAATTCCTACGGAAAGGGGATCGGTACTGAACGCTATGATCCTGCATTTGAGATTCTTCCAACTCCCGGAATAAGCAACGAGGCTGCTTTTTCTACAAGATATGCTTCAAAAATTGCAAAGGCTGCTTTAGCCAAGCGGGACAACGAAAAACTGATCAACCTTCTTATGGATGGTTTATCAGGTGTTGATCGCAACCGGTATAACATAGAGGTAATGCTTTCTATTGCAACCCTTGAACAGTATACAATCAATACTTTATTGAATTGGGTCAAAATAGAGGAAATCCTGATTGAAGCATATCAGGCCGAAGAGGATCATTCCGTAGTGATTAACAGGTTGGTTGAAGCTTATAAACTGGCTGATGAAATACGGAAAGGTGAGCAGGCAGCCGGAGAGGAACTTAAGTCTGTTTGGGAAAAGAGCCAGTTCGAAAAATGCCAAAGCCTCGATGGCAAAGATTTCGTACATGTACTGGATGATGTCAAAGATCATTTTGCCGACCGCAGAACCGGTCTGGAACACATGCTGGCACCTTTCGAAAGAATGGAAACAGAGAAGTGGCAAAACCAATTGATGGGTGAAATCCGTCATTATGCCAAAACACATGGTGCGGTGGTTGAAGGTTTAAACGCGACACCTTTGGGCGATTGATTTGATTTGGTTGCATCATCTTTTAACTTTTAATAGAAATGGTACCTGCACTATCCATGAAATTCCGGTTTCAGCTGGCTGTTTTGTTTTTGATATTCATCGTAGCAAATCCTCTGTCGGCGCAAAAGAAGATTTATATTTTAACGGACCTGGAAGGAGTGAGTGGTGTGTATAAGTTTGCCCAGACCCGTGAGAAGGATACACCTTTGAATATCAAGGCATGTGAGTATTTTATGGACGATCTTTCTGCGGTGATCAGAGGTTTGAAGGAGGGTGGAGCCACTGATATACTGGTGATCGACGGGCACGGAAATCAATGTGTCATTCCCCATATGATGGAGCCTGGAGTAAAATACCTGACCGGTGTGCCAAGACCCAATACATATTGGGGACTGGATAGCTCATGGGTTGGCATGGTCCAGTTTGGCGCCCATGCAATGAATGGCACCGAAGACGGGGTGTTACACCACACCATGTCATCAAAGTCTGAGAACAAGTATTGGTATAATGGCATTGAAGTTGGGGAGGTGGTCCAATGCGCAACCATTGCCGGATATTATGGAATTCCGACTATTTTGGTGACAGGAGATGAAGCCGTTTGCAGGGAAGCCAAACGATTCCTGGGTAATGCTTGTGTAACAGTTGCAGTAAAAAAAGGTATTTCCCGTGAAGCCGCTATACTTTACCCTTTTGAGGAGACCCGGAAAGCGCTTTACGAAGGAGCCAGAAAAGCAATGGAAGCCATCCCGGATTGCAAACCTTTTACAATGGATCTCCCTGTGAAAGGAAAGATGCAATACCTGAAACTGGATTCTGATGGATCTGAACCAAAACTGGTTACTAAAGAGGCTGTTTTTAGCGATCCACGCGATATTTTGAAATTCTAATCAGGGTTTACTGAAGCAATCAGTTTTTCAACCACCTGTCAAACCAATCAAAAGCATCATGCTGCATTTGGGCGTCAAATTTATGAGGACCGGGATAAAATCCACTTTTGTAATGATCACCGGCCCCGGCCTTACCATATATTTCCTTTAAGATTTGGTCGGCTCTGTTCATTTCAGGCAGGGTATACAGCTCATCGTGGGTATTATTCAGGATCATTGCAGGTAAAGGTACACGCATTCCAAGTATTTCTGGAAAATCAAGGTATCTGGGCAATAACGGGGTATAGGTCATCCAGGTATGTGTAAACGATTTATTCAAAAGAAAGTCATTCCAGGTAGACATAAAACCTACACATACGGCACATTTAATACGGGGGTCCATACCACCCAGATAGACAGTCCGTAATCCTCCGCCTGAAAGCCCTCCGCATCCAATCCGGTCAGGGTCTACATCCTTCCGGTTGCTGAGCACATCCAATGCTTTCATATCTTCAGCTAAAAATACGCCGGGCCAGGTGGTACCTCCGCAGAAGAGGGATTTTGATAAAATATGTTCATGTTCACCGGCCCAGGTATTATAAGCATCAATATTTACCGGATTATCCGGATCAGCGTCTGACTTTCCATTCACATCACACGCTCCCCATTCAATACCGGTCACATCCTTGTAAAGTACTCTTCGGCTTCCAAAAGCGAATGCATCGTGTACCAGCACTGCATAACCCCGTTTGGCAATTTCATTAGCCCAGGCCATGCCTTCATAGGATTGCTCCTGATGTGCAGTTACATAATCAGGAATATCATCAGAAACACGTGTGATCTTTCGTTTTCCAAGGTATTTATTACCCCCGTGGTCATGAAGCGCAAGGATTGCCGGTAATGGCCCTTTTGCCCCTTGTGGTTTCAACAGGATGGCTTCAGTGGCTCGTCCGTAAGGTAACTGCCAGCTGATTTCCTCTATATCAAGGCCGTCATATACATACTTTGCATTGATAAAAACCTCGGGTACACTTCCAGTCTCCGGTACCGCCACCAGTTCAAGTAGTTTGTTTCCGGCCGTTTCTCTCCACTTATCCACATCAGACCATTCATCCCTTCTGAATGATAAGGATGCAGGGTCATCGACCAATGAGGCTGCCCAGGGACCATAATGGCCGATAATACTCTGTTGTGGATCCGCAGGTTCCAGGAACCCGGAAAACGGATTTGGAAGAAAGGGAAGCGTTCCCAATGCAGCAGCAGATTTAATAAACTTCCTTCGTGAGGTGGTTAGTTGCTTATTCATTTCTTATAGCTTTTAGAAAATAATTTTCAAACAGATCATCTGCCCCACTGACCAGATTAAAATACCCGGGAACACCTCTTTCTGAATAGACGCTGAGCGGGAAGCGCATTATGCTTTTAACCTTTGCTTCATCAGCAACCGACCCGTCACCCGACAGCGGCTCCATAACAACCACTTTCCGCGGGCATATTCCGGCTATCAGGTCAGGCAGATCATATTCACCGATGGCTCCCGGAACGGTAAAAGGAATGTAAGCCGCTTTATAGTTCCGGGTAGTAGCGATATCTGCATAACTTAGAAATGGTCTGATCAGGCCTATGTTTTTAATATCGGGGTCCAGCACAGCAGCATGCAGCAACTCACTGCCAAGCGGACCGATGGAAAGCGCTGTAATACCCGAATATTCTTTGAGACCCGTCCTGATGAAACGGACAACCCTGACAATGTCTTCGGCCCTGAGACCCACATTTGTTTTTCCGGCCAGGACTGCAGCAAACCACTGGTTATAGGAAGTGCTGTCAATGTAGGAATCACCCTTAAGATAACCTGGTCCCATGCTTCCGATACCAGGAAGATCCGCCAGCAATACGGAATAGCCTTTTCTAACAAGGGCGTGTACCAGGGTATCCTGATTGACAGCATGCTCCATACCTTCGGTATCCAGTATTAAAATGATCTCTTTTGTGGATGGTTCCGAAGGCAAAAGTAAGACCGCGGGAATCATGTAATCACCACTGCCGGGAACCAGATACTTCTCCAGCGTATAACCGGGATTTACATAACGTCCTGAAAATACGGGGTTTCCGAAATGATCCGGATATTCAAACGCCGAGTGCCTGACCGCACGGGAGACGATCGTTTCAATATGCCCGGAATGATCGTCCCGGGATCGTTCCAGAGATTCCATTTGCTTCCGGACTACAGCGCTGTTCAGTGAAAATACGGATTGACCGTTAAAGGAGGTAACCAGCTGCCCGGTTTTGGTTATTTGTAATTCTTCAGGGCCCGGTACATTCACCTGCAGATCCTCCGGGCTACCCGGATTCTCCAGGTATTTCTGAAAAAACGCATACATCGCTTCCCTGTTTTTTTTGGTTGATGCGTGTACAGTGTCATCTTCGGTGAGGATCAGTTTTTCCCCTGCATCCAGGGTTTCAAAGATCCTTCTGGCTTCCATATAAGCCTCCCTGGTACCCTGTATGCTGAAAAAGTCACGGGTGGTGCCGATGATCATGGTGGGTTTGGGTGCCCTTGCTTCAATGAAATCAGCGTGATCAAGTCCTTCACCAATCATTTTGTAAAGATTCTGTTCTGCACACTGAGGCCCTATTGATCTGTAAATGTATTCATAGCTGGTGATGTAACACTCCGGAGCTGTTGCAAGGATGCGATCGTCCAGGGCTCCTAAATAAGCCGTCATGTTCCCCCCTCCGGACCTGCCGGTCATACCAATCCGGTCCGGATCTATCTCTTCACGGGTAAGCATGTAATCAATACCCCGGATCACATCCCAGATAAAATACCTGGCAGTTGAATATCCCGAAATCAGGCACTGGGCTCCTGCATAGGAGTGTTCATGATCCGGGATGGGAAATCCTGGTTTCTCCTTTTGTAAATCCCAGTATTCGTAACGCTCCCCCTGGCCCATGGGGTCTATTGTAAAAACTATAAAGCCTTTTTTTACGAGATTGACAATGATATGTTGATATATAGGGACCCTGAATCCGTCCACACTGTGTCCGCACGCATAAAAAACAGCCGGAGCTTTTTTCTTTATCCCGTCGGGAATATACAATGCACCCGTAACATAATAACCCGGGATGGATTCATAGATCGTCTTTTCAATCCTGTATCCGTCCTGATGTGAAATTCCTGTAATTTGTGCATTCAGAGGAGTTTTATCAGGGAACTGCCCTATGATCCGGGACAATTTTTCCCGGACCAGCGATTGCCTTTCCAGCCAGTCCGTTCTGGTAACTAAACTGCCGACCTCTGTTTTCCTTGATTCCAGCTGATCATGGGCAACTGAACAGAAATGTTTGTAGAGTGAGTTTTCAATATCCGAATAATATTGCCAGTAATTAAATTGTGAAATATCATCCTGAGCCGTCACAGTGAAAAGGATGGATAAAAATAGTGCAGAGGTGATCAATATGCGGCTCAATTGAATCTTAAGCATACCAGCTCCTTTCCCTGTTCAGGTTGGAATTTAATAAGCTGCTGACTATATTGGCATTAGGAATGATCTGGAAATCAAACATTCCAACACAAATGAAGTCTGCACCGTTTTCAAAGGCGTATTTAAATCCCTCTTCAGGATTAATGGCTCCTGCGGCCAGCACTTTGTAGCCAATCCAGGGCGTCTTGCATTTTTTAAAAAAAGCAGTCACATCCCCGGGTGACGGGCACCAGCTATTATCATGAAACTGATTTCGGTCCAGACTGTTATAATTAAGGTCATGCATAAATTCATTTCTGTTTTCAGATGGATGGGCTGACCAATATTTGTCGTGATGAAAAGTTTTCATGAAAAAATCAGCTTCAATCCCGTTTTCCACACATGCCATCGGGACCTGGATTGCATGACCCGCTGTTCCGGCTATTAAACCCTGACTTCTGATAAATTCGATAGGCTTTGCGAGTAGCTCCAAACGATTTTCATAAACCAGTTTATCTGCAATGCCACCCATTACAAATGCCCCGACAGCCCCGGCATCAATCGCCATCTGAATGTTTGTAAAGTCATCATCTTTCGGATAGGTCTGTGCCAGCCACTGAATCTTTCCACCTCTTTTTCGGTACTTTTCCAGTATTCTAAGGGTTTGTTCATCCGTTCTGAAAACGATTGTGTTTATACCACATGCTTCATACAGCCAAAGGGTTTCAATCACTTTTTCATCTGTAAAGTAATTCTTGATCATGTCTGATACATAGATCAGGTCACGGGCATGGGCAAAACCGGCCACCAGGTTCCCGCCTGGCAGGATTCTGCTCATTTCCACGTGTTTGATTTTACCCATTGGAACTTTCTCTTTCAGTTCACTGATATTCCACAATTTCGCCTGCATTTGCGTGGCGCTGGTTGTGGCATCCGGCTTTCCCAATTGGTTCTCCTCAAAGCTTAACCATCGGCTGTTTTTTGCCATTCCGAAAAAAACAATCCCCAATACAGGCAGGGAAGCCAGGTTTTTAATCAGCTCTCTCCGTGTATTTGTTTCCGGCGAAAGGTTCTCATCTGGAGGAAACATCTGCTCTTTCCTGCGTTGGAATATACCTACGACGAGCCGGTCAATGCTCCAAAGGTAATCTCTCCTCAAAAAAACAAATACAAGCAATATGACAGCCTCTATGATGTTGATGTTGACAATGTAAAAGTGTCCATACCCGGGCATTGTTGATTCTGCAAACGGAGGATTAGCGATATAATATAATAGCAGGATCAGGATTCCCGAGATACTGGCCAGCCTTGTAAACAGGCCTATAAACAGTCCTAATCCAATCAATATTAATCCCCATATATTTATGAAATCAGTTATGGCCAGGGCTGTAGAACTGGAAATAATCCAGTGAAAGAATCCTGATAAAAGCCATTTGGATTCCATTAAATAGGAAGCGCTTGACCAACCGGGAGAGGCGAGTTTTGATAGCCCCTCATATAAAAAGTGCCACCCGACCAATACACGGATTACAGTTAAACCTGTTCTTGAAAGGTTGACAGGATGTTCTTTGGTTGCCTTCATTGTTTAGTAATAATTGGTGCCCAATAAATAAATTTTATGCGAACTAAGCTTCTTAATTGTGGTTGGATATCTCCACAGACCCATCTTCGCAAAGAAGAATCTCATAATAGGAATATTCAAAGTTATCCGCTGTATTCCTGTGGCAATCATTCACAAGAGGCTGGACTTTCAGGAATTCTGACTGCATCAGAATTCTTACAGGGTTGTTTTTTTCAGGTTTTCTGTTAAGTCTGATTTGAGCAGAAAGGAGGGGCCTTCCGGTATTAAATGAATGGCTGGTTATCTTTTCCACAACAATATCAGTATTGCCTCTTTCAATAGCCGGGATCGAAGGATGCCAGGTCCGGGTATCCAGGGAATCAAATGCATAAGGAGGATTAATCCAGATTGAAAAAGTCTCTCCCATTTCAGCCTTTCCGTTACCGTTCCCTGATCCTTCAGAAATGACACCTGAAGAAAGCGGGTCATTCCACTGGTTCCAATCATATTTAAACAGTAAGAGTTCTTCCGATCTTCCGTCAAAAATTTTTATACAGGAAGGATCCGGGTATTGGACCTGATCTCTAACGGTAACCTGAATAATATGCTCCTTTTCCAGAATGGTTCCATTGATGGAGGATGTAATTCTGATATAGCCAATGTTCTTAAACAAAGGCAAAAAAATTCCTTTGCATACAACCAGTGAATCTATGCTGATTTTACTTTGCGGGGGTATTTCCACACTTCTGGATCCACTTGTGATTAAAAGGTTCTCACTATCCTCCGTTGAGACTGTAAAATCTATGGTTTGGTCTGATGCAGACAGGTTAACTACATCAAAAGACAGAGCGGTTTCCGTATTGTGATCCAGGAAGATATTTTCGTTGATGGTGTCAACCAGAACAATCACCGGGGGTTGTAGGTCTCTGCCGGTAATGCCTATCTCCTCCCCCATGCCGCCGGATGAGGTAATCGTTAACCTGCCTGTCGGATCTGCAATGATGTGCTGACTGTCAAAAGAGTTTTCCTGGTATGAGTACCGGGAAACTGTATACGGTTCGTTTGGAACATAGACGGGAGGTGTGGTCAATGCGATATCAAAATTTGACAGTGGTTTACCCCATGGAAGCCTTTCCCTTGTATAGATTCCAAATCCATTTTTTGTCACATCACGAAGATAGATCCAGCCATTTCCCTTTTTCAGGCTTGATATGTCGTAACCCCGGATCTCAAACGAGGGATAGAGGTTCATATAGGAGAAACATGCCACAGCTTTCAAGGCTGAATCAAACTGTTTTATATGAAAATCAAATTGCAGATCAGCCCGTGCTGCCCCGTGCTTGCAAAAATCAGCCAGATAGTATTCGTTTTCAAAGCCCGCTCCTGAAAAGGTTTCATGCATCTGGTTTGTATAATACATGAGATAATCCCTGTCAGTTGTTGAATGTCTGAAAGGGAGCCCCCTTAAATTTCTCCACAGTTGCAGTACATCTATGGTGGTCATGTAGGAGGGTTCCCCAACATCATAATATTGAGGTGAATGGCAAAACTCAGAAGCGCTGCTGAAAAGATGGGGATTTGCAGCAGCCACCCAGATGGCCGTATGTCCTCCCATGGAAAGTCCGGAGACAGCCCGGTATTGCGGGCCTCTCCTGGTGTTGTACCTCGAATCGACTACTTCGATCAATTCCCTGATATAGGTTGAAAAATTATAATAGTTCCCGTTCCAGGAAACAGATTGTGAGGGAAAATAGACACCACATTCCGGAAGGTCAGGTATTTTTCCGTCGACACAGACAATAATTACCTCCCTCTGATACGCAATATTTTCAAAATCTGCATTATTCGGATATTCGTAGTCCGGGTTATAATCTCTGCCCATGGCTACCGGTGCGGTTAACCCATGGTCGGCGTAACTGTAAGTGCCGCTGCTCCTGTAGCTTCCCCCGCATCCATGGAAGTAGTATATGACCGGGTATCTTTTTACAGAGTCACGGGGATCATAACCTGGTGGTGTAAATACCCTGAAAAATCTTGCGATGCCAAAAGTTGTGCTAAAGTGGCTCTCGTCGGTAAATGGGAATACCGAAACAGGGATCAGCATCAGAAAAACAGTAAATGCTGTTAACTTTATAGCCAGAAAATTCCGCATAGAACGGTTTAATGTTTTGCACCCGATTCAGGATACATATGGACTATTCTGATCCCCCTATTATATCCAGTAATCTATCCCGCATCCCATCATAGGCATCCCCGTTCTGGGGCCAGTATACCTTATCATTCATATCAACTTCATCCATCGCTTTCACCACCAATTCCCTGGCCAATGCCTCTATTTTATCGCGTCCCGCTTTGTTTTCCGCGAGCCAAAGCAATTCAAAATCCTGCTGCCCGCGGCGAATATTCTTCAACCTGATGGAAGGCATAATCCGGTTTAGACCACGATCTTCTTCACTCTGGAATGGCATCCTGCCCGGATAGAAGATTACCCCGTCCCCGTTCCCCCATTCCAGATGTTCATTAATGAAGGTAAGGGGTTCATTAAAGATCCTTTGCTGCAATCTGCCTTTTGGCCCCTGTGAATTATGGGTCCAGTGCGTACTGTGCCAGACAAACCAAGTATTGATTCCGTAAAGGTATTTGATCCATCCGTTTACCCTTAAATCTACGGCAGCTCCCTCAAGGATCATTGATCCATATCTGGGCCTGTTGCCATTATAGAACCAGTAATCCTTGCCTTCCTTTTTCAATTCCTCCATCCTGCCTAATTCCACACCGTCATAGGCATCCCAGATATCCACTGCATCTTTAAGATCTTCCACATAACCGGTAGTCACCTGTATTTTCATCTTTTTGCCCGGACCCGGATTGGATTTAATCCATCCGGCCTGTTCATTGATAAATGCGTATTGTGAAGGTCCGGGCTCATCGATCATATATTTGAAATAATTGACACCAGGGGCATTTTTCTCGAACCACAGCGCCCATTTATCGGATTCCTCCTGAAACTCCTCTTTCGTAGTCCCGAGAACCTCACTTCCATACATACCTATGGGAAACAGTTTTTCTTTCATCCCTTCTCCCGGCCCATGATACCCGAATGCAGGGGTGTAAGCCGATCCATCCAGGTAGGGTTTGTAATCTTCCAGAATTGCTTCATTAAAGGCGGATTGATGTGCATTAAACCCGCCAACCAGTTCTATTCTGTGGCGGTGTGCCTCACCCTTGATGATATGCTGGATCTCGTTCTGATTCAATCCGGGAAAGTAAGCACCAAGTTCATCCATCCCTGAACTATATACCCAGACATTGGAGTGATTTTCATCTGGCAGATAGGCATTGACAATTTCGATCTGTACAGGAATTTTTGAGAATACTTTGCCATTAACCCATATAAAAACATCGGAGGTATAGGTGCCTGCAGGATATTTTCTGTCTCTGGGCAGGTAAAGGTCTACCCAAAAACCCTGGTTCTGACTTGCTTTTCTGGGTATTATTTCCACTATATTCTGATGTCTGTATACCTGCTCTTGTGTGGGGGGTACTGTCAGCGGAAAGCCGCCCTTCCCCTGAAGGGCATCTGAAGGTATCAGTGCATCCGGGATCCATCCGGTCATTCTTGATGGCGCACTGTTTTCCGAACCATAGAACCAGTTCGGTAGTGTGGGATTTTTGACCTGGAGATAATGCTGGCTGAAAAATTCAATAGTTCCCTGTTCACCATACCTGATTGCCCCGCTTCCCCCGAAAACAATACCTGATTTCGAATGAACAGGCGGGGTCATTGATATTTCCAGTCCACTGGCACCGGTGCTGTCTACCTCTATGATGACCTGGAATCCAAGCACCTCATTATACAGCCCCCGAAGATTGATCCCCTGGCCATCCCAAATACTGTTTCCCGCTTTGGCAACATGATCTGTATCGTATCTGAAAATTTTTTCACCATCGCCCACAGCCCATGCATCGACGATCTGGCCAACCATTTTAAGGGAACTAAGTGCAAGAATCAATAGGAAAAAACCAAATTTTAATGTGCCTGATAATTTCAAAGTATATTTCATCTGCTGAAGGATTAAGTTGAAATATTATACAATATGATCCCCAGTATGCCGGAAACAGGGATTAGAATGGCGGCATTGACTTTATATTTAAAGTGAATGATAAAGATAACTAAGAAAATGACTATGGCCTGCCAGTTGATTTCAATGTTCCGGCCGATTGTAAAGGAAGCTGCAAAAATCATCCCGATCACTGCCGGTCTCAATCCCATGAAAATGGAGGTTACAAGATTGGACCTCTTGAATTTCTCCAGAAAATGAGCCCCTGCAATCATCAATAACCCGGAAGGTAAGAATATGGCAATTGTTGCAATGAAAGCACCCCAGAAACCGGCAACTTTGTATCCAATAAAAGTTGCGCTAATCAGAATGGGGCCCGGTGTAATCTGACCAATGGCGATACCATCCGTAAACTCTTTGACACTGAGCCAATGCAGATTTTCAACGACTGCTTCCTGAATGGCAGGGATAAAGACATACCCGCCACCAAATAAGGTTAAACTCATTCCGCTGAATACCACCATGAGTTTTCTCATGTCTGTAAAAAACGGTTGCATTCCGGGTGAAGAGAAATGGGGAAGGATTAAAATAATGAGGATGAAAGTGCCCAGAATGGATAAAAATAAATACGGGAATTTTATCTTCTCTTTGGCGGGTAAAATTTCTGTAAATTCCTTTGGAGAGAGAGATTTATAATATAGTATAAAACCTGCCAGACCTCCGGTTATAATCAAGCCAAGGGTCATAAAAAAACCTCCGACCCAAATTAACAACAGACCCGATAATATACAGATGATCCATTGTTTATAGTCGGTTACAGATTTTTTTGCCATTCTGATTGCAACAATGATGATGATGGCAACCACAGCAGGCATGATACCCGAAAAAATATTATCAACAAGCGGCAGGGTCCCGTATTCGAAGTATGACCAGGACAAAGCAAGCACCAGGAGAAAGGAAGGCAGAATAACCGCAATCATGCTTATCAGGGCCCCCCTTATTCCATTCAGATGATACCCGATATAGGTTACTACATTTACTGCCAGTGGGCCAGGCATAACTGATGCCAGGCTTATTCCGTCAAGCATTAGTTCATTTCTTATGGTTTTGTCTCTGGTGACCATTTGGTCCTGAACCACCGAAACCATTGCGAGAAACCCTCCAAAAGAGGTTGCACCAATTTTTAAAAAATTGATTGCCAGGTATTTTGATATATTCAAATTCCCTTTAGGCATAATCTTCGATGAAGCCTTTCCAACATCTCTTTTTGAGGATATCTGGCCTCGATATCATGTGGGTCTGCCATTAAAACAGCCTCCTTTTTCATTTTGCTGTTTTGTAAAGCGTATTCCTTTATGGCATGCGCCTCTATTTCAGCCCCGTTTTTGTAATCTGATGTAACAGCGTAGCCTAATTTCTCCAGGGTGTCCCCTGCAACTTTTTCAAATATTCCAATCTCCTCCGGTGTGAGTTCTTTCAGGTATTTATTATAATTTCCCGCCATGATCGGCTGACTCAGATTTTGCCACATTTTTCCGCTCCTTGCTGTCTCAAGAGACTCTTTTGCATGGAAATAATCCAACATAGTTGGGTTAAATGGAACCTTCAAAAAGTAACAAATTTTTTTCAGTACCGTTTCAGGATCAGTGATCAGGTCACGGTATTTTACATTGATAACCCGGTCGGAAGGAATGTTTTGTTCTACTTCCAGCGATTTTTCCTGGTCACTCTTCCATTGCCTGGCAATATGATACACATGCTTTTCTCCAACGATAGCCTTCTTAAAGGAGCAGGCAACATCACGGCCATCCCTGTGTAAATAGATATACCAGGGATTCAGACCCGCAGCTTCCAGATCCCTGTACCGATGGACATTGCTCATGCTTTTACAACAGGTGAATTCGCAGTTTTGTAACTCGGCATAATAGGAGTATATCTCATAAAAAAGGGTAATCAGCGTGTTTTCTTTACAACGATCCCTGATTGTGGCCCTGTCAAATTTCGGGATTTGCCACTTCACAGGATTCAATTCAACCCATAAACAGACATCATGCACCAGTGATTCAAAATTGGCATTGTCATTCAGGTCGTTATATATTGGCAAAATGTGTTCGAAAGTCTCCAGGATATGCGGTGGATGTGGTGCCGTTATTTCCGGCAATTGGTTCAACATGATCCTCAGAAGGTTTGACCCCGACCGTTGTGTGCCTATGAATTGAATAAATTTCATTACTAATAATGTGTTCCATCACTTATAGACGGGGCTTCTCAATGGGAAGTCCGGGTTTTAAATCCTTGCCGTCAAATGCCTTATAATCTGCCGTATACTTAATTGCCCTGTATACAATATTGCTTTCGTTTGACGGATCGTCGCCCTGATTTAAAACTTTTGATTTCCCTACCGGACTGACATATTCCCAAATGATATTTTCATTCTCATCCAATTCAAAGATATGACCCGATTCCCCTTCACAAATAAACATATGTCCCTTAGGCAATCTCTGGGCACTTGATTTGAAAGGAGAATAAAAATCGGTAATTACCGGCGCAGTATAGATATAATCAGGTTTTACCGGACCATAAGCGGAATTAGCTTCATAGCGGTAGACTCCAGGCGCACTTGCGGGAGGTGTAATGATGAGAACTTCAGAATATTCCGGATCTCTGTGCTCCCCATTATTAAATACAATAATTCCACCAGCCCCTTCCAATCCTTGCCCGATCCAATGCGCGTAGTGCGCCCCAAACAGCTGCTGATCCTCAATTTCCCCTTGCTTATAAGCAGCAGGATTTCCCCACCTGTAAAGGAAATCGCCCCCTTTCTTATAGATTCCTCCGGTACTTGTTGCAGCTTCTTTGGTTGTTGTTGAATGATCAATGATATAAAACTCACCCATATGTTTGCTGGTTAACACAATTTGATCCAATTCCGCATTGTATTGCACTGCATTAAAATGGATCCAGTTAGCTCCTCCTGGAGAAGATCCTAAATAATTGATATCCAGACGCTGTGGATTATCGCTTATCACTCCGAAATGATCTTTCGTTTTGTCATAATCCTGAATCAGATGATCTTTCACATTCCATTCCCAAACGATATCGGCATCATTTGAATTTTTGGGTTTTAGTTCCAGTATTTGTTCATTATACAATTGCTTAAACGGAGGGGTTAAAAGTTTTCTTCCCATTTGAGTGGCTTCGGCTCCATTGATCACTTCTATAGCCAGGATCAGAATATTACCATTGGGCATGGGATAGACATCATGGTGTTGTGTTGCAGTAGTTGTTGAATAATTGTATTCCCAGATTAAATTTCCGTCCCAGTCAAATAGCTCGGCTCTTCCCCCGACACTCGGCATTGTAAAACGACTCTTGGTGGGGACTTCTGCAGCTCTTAATAGATCTCCGTTTTCTAAAAGGTAAACCGATTGCCCAACACTGTAGTTGCTACTCCATTGGTTTACAATTTTACCATCATTGTTGATCAGGTAGGTCTTATTGTGTACGCTGAAGAGCGTATATCCGTCAATTGCATTTCCTTTATTTAACAGCAAACCAACTGTGTTTTGAGCTGATATTGACCCTGTGGACAGAAAAGTTATAAGGCAGGGGATCAGGAAGTATTCAGTGAGTCTCATATATATAAGAAATTACCGGTAAGTTGTTTGCTTTGTAATGATATCTTCCAATGCATTTTTGTCACCTTGGGCAGGACCATGCCACACACCTCCTCCGAAAGTGATGATATAGACTTTGTCAGGAGTCACATGATCGGGAATCACTGTCTTGGCCCATTTAAAATTAAAGCCTTTTATGCGGTCCCAGTTCAGGCCATTGTCTTCAGAGCGGTAAACAGAAGAATTGAATCCCGCGGCATAAAACACACCATTTCTTTCATCAACTGTAAGATCATAGATATGCTGGTCACTTGTTAATATAGCCCTCCAGGATACCCCATCGTCTTCAGAAAGGTAGATTCCTCCGCCCCGGTTGGGTGAAAATTCAGTCTCTCCGTACCTGCCCCAGGCAGAAAGGAACATACGGCTCGTATTATTGGGATCAACAAGTAAACTGGTAGGTCCGTTCACGCCTTCGGGCATTTTCATTCTTTCCCATGATTCTGCTCCGTTGGAAGTGCGGTATAATGCACCATCCTGATCATTACCAATGGAACCGTCATCGCTTTTTCTGGAAACAACCAAAAATAATTCACCATCGCTTCTGCGTGTGATCCGCCATGCTGCCGGTTGATTCTCCTCAATACCACTGTTTTTCTGTTGCCATGAAGCACCATCATCACTTGACTTATATACACCCTTTCCAAAAGCACAAACATAGAGGGTGCGGTTATTCGCCTTGCTACCTGGATCCAAAAGTATGTGCGTTACTGCTGATTCTCCCATATCCTGACTGATTGATTTCCAGGTCAATCCTCCGTCTTCACTCACCACTATACCACCGGTATATTCAGCCATATCAGCATTTCGCCACATTTTTGGTCTCGGCAGGTCATGAATTTCGCTCATGGCTGCCCACATTTTACCTTTTATGGCTTTGTCAAACACAATACAATATGTATTGTGATCCCAACCTTTTGGAATACCGTTATTTTTGGTAGTACTGGTCCAGCTATTCCCCCCATCCAGGCTTTTCATCAAACCGATGTCGGTTTCCGCCATAAACAGTACCAGTGAATCGAAAGGGTCGGCAGCCACCATATATCCTGTAGTCACCTGAATCCCCCTGGATTTCCAGAAACCCTCAGAAACCTTGTTGGTATAAACTTGCTTCCAGGTCTCTCCCCCATCGGAAGTCTTAAATACCCGGCCCCAGTCCGTTGCGTAACAAATATCCGGATCCTGATCTGACACCTTGATGTAAAAAGGATTTTCTCCCCAGCTTGGTCCGAATCGTTCATCGATCCAGGAAGATTCCCTGTTGGGTGATGCCTCAGTCTTTGAATATTTTTCCCTTGTATTCTGCCTGTCGTTCCATGAAAGTTCCCAGCTGGTCCCATAATCAGAACTTTTAGCCACTCCAAAACCAACGGAATCCTTGTGAAAATGAAGTTCTGAATAAGATACATAGATGTTTTCAGGGTGATAATAGGAGGTGGCCATACTGGCAAACTCAGGATCATCGGCCCCGTCGGTTTTCTTATTTAACAATCCGGAAGCCACACTTTCCCAGGTTCGTCCCCCGTTATCGGTTTTATATATCCTGGAAACATTCCTCCGATCCTCTGCCCCGTAGGGAAACGTGCCTGACATGGCATAAATAATATGCAGATTTGCAGTGGTATCAACGCCATCCACAAACTGCAGAAAAGGTTCCGCTTTATAAGGGACATTTACCTTGCGCCAAATGCCATTTTCCTTTGCTCCCAATCCATCTTTGCCAGACACATAAATCGTGCGGTTGTCAACAGGCGAAGTCGGATCAATAAAAATATCATCCAGATCAAACCTCAATTTATCCAGTAATTCCCAATGACCGCCACCATCTTCAGAAATCATAACAGCCATGTAAAACCTTGAATTCTTACCTTCGGCAGGAGGCCAAAAATCAACTTTTCTCTGTCGCACAAGTAAGAATAACCTTTGCGGAACAATTGGGTCAACTGCTAATTGTTCAATCTCTGAAACTGTACTATCAATTGTAACAACCATTTCCTCTGCGTGATCTCCCTGGGCATGTATGGCAACAATATCGGAAGGTGTCGGGTATATCGTAGCCCAGCTTACCCCCTTATCCGTGCTTTTAAATAACATATTGGAGGTCCCCGCATAAACAACAGCAGAGTCATTTCTATCAAAAGCATAGAATTTAGTTACACCTCTGAGGTTAAACATCCGCCATTTATTTCCACCGTCGTAGGTCACATATGAACCTGTCATATCGCAACTTACAAAGACGTTGGCCGGATCAGAAGGGTTGACTGCCGGTATAAATGGCATGGCACCTCCACCGCCCGGCCCCAAGAAATCCCATGCATCGTTTCTGCCATTCGGATTCACAGTGGCATCCAGGCCTACATCTGATTGATTGTTTGAGCCCGTATTGCAGGAAACAACAAGAACTGCAACGGCAATAACAACAACCATTTGAAATTTATATCTGATATTCATCGGATCATTGTGTAATTATCAACCTTAAAAAATTATTATTAATCCCGGCAATGACCCCTTTCCTTGCAGAAGGTCCCTCACCCAGCTGCAGGGCTTTAAGTTTTTTGACGTCGCCGGGAATAAATAGCCCTGAATCATAGCCACGTATAGCCTGAAATTCACCCTTTCCATCTCCCTTAAGAAACAGACCCTTTCCGGCATCATTACGGGGAGTCTCCATTTCTGTATTGTACAGGTTTCCTGCTATGATCAGGTCATCCAGTCCATCCCTGTCGAAATCATCATATATAATTCCAAAAACTGCTGATATCTGGGCAAACTGGGGAAGTTTTACAAGCTTGAAACCCGTTCCTGAATTGATCAGAATACTGTTGGAAAATGTTTTAGTCTCCAATAAATCAGATGCTTTCAAATTGTCAGCACCATATATTTCCTCTAAGGTTGCCAGGCCAAATGAATTGTAATCCTTAAACCTGTTCCCAAGGCCGGGGATCTGCATTAAAGTGTTCTCCCTGTTATGGACCGGGTAAAGGGTGTCATTCTCATAGTAACCGAGTACTATATCCAGGGACCCATTGTTATCAAAGTCGTTGGAAAACAGACTGAACGGGGCATCAGGAATTGCTTTATACTGATAATTTTCCCCCAGATTGCCAAGGATGTAATCCATCTTTCCATCCCTGTTTACATCCCCTTCAGCAATACTAAACCACCATCCATTGCTGTTGTCTAACGTGGAATCACCTCCAGATTTTGTAAGCTTCCCCATGTGGTTCCTGAATAGGGCAACCGGCATCCATTCCCCAACCAGGATCAGGTCCTTTAATCCATCTCCATCATAATCTGACCAAAGGGCATCCGTTACCATACCGGGGTACTCCAGCTCTTTTGAATGGTCAACTGTCACATCCTTAAACTTGCCATTTACATTTTCCAGCAGATAACTTCGGCCAGCTCTCGGATACTGACCGGGCAGCTGTCTGCCGCCAATAAACAGATCCAGATCGCCGTCTCCGTCAAAGTCTCCGGACCGGACCACGCCCCCACTTGATTTTAGAATGGGCAAGGCATCCGCTGACTTATAAAAGTGACCTTCCCCATCATTGAAGTACAACCTGTCCTGATAATATTCATCCCCTGCAGGGAATTCATTCCCGCCGCTTACAACATATAAATCCAGGTCCCCGTCCCCATCCGCATCAAAAAACTGGGCATCCGTATCTTCATGCCATTTGTCCAAAACAATATCTTTCTGTTGTGTTCTGGTGAAAAACCCGCCTGGTTGCTGGGTATATACTGCTCCTTCAAAACCCATGGCCCCGCCGATAAAAAAATCATCCAGCCCGTCCTGATTGATATCACCTACCGAAAGGGCCGGTCCCGAGGTGGACATTTTATGAGGTAACAGAACTTCTCTTTTAAAGTCATTAAACTCATTTTCAACATGTTTGTGGTTTAATCCATAAGCCGAAGTGCCGTCGGAAAAAAGCATCTGCCGATTTTCCTCTGCGGGTGAAGGGCTCACCGCACCATCATAATGAACACTTAATAATTGGTCCACTGCAACGTTGGTCAGCTCACTCACCCTGCCGTCGGGCCAGGTCACCTGAAGCAGATCAATCACCTCGCGCTGACCCAGACCAAAGTGCAAAATATAGTCCACACTGGATTGGTATCCCCTGCTTACGTGCTGCTCCAGATATTGTTTTTCATCCCCTGTCTGTAACATTACTTTGGCACCGATTCCATCCAGATTGGTGGAGCTGCCCGTTAAGTTTCACTCTCAGGAAATGATTTCCATTGATCCGGGATGCATTATTCCGGTAAAGATGTGCTTCCTGGTCAATGTTGTTAAAAATAAAATCCAGATTCCCGTCATTGTCAAAATCAGCATAGGCTGCACCATTGGAATATGAAGCCTCTGTCACCCCCCAAATTTTATTGTAATTCTCGAAAATAAGGCCATTCATATTCTTAAAGACCAGATTAACAGCCTTTTCCGTAGGTAACGAATTCAAAATATCAGAAACCAGGGATTCAACATCCGGATTTGCTTTTTTTGCTTCCTCTTCGATACGGTAATCCTTATAGGCTATGTAGTCATTGTTATTGGTGTTTTTACGCATTCCATTTGAAATGAAAAGATCCTTGTATCCGTCGTTGTCCAGATCTGCCAGGAGGGGTGACCAGCTCCAATCTGTTTCGGTAACTCCAGCCATGGGAGCTATATCTGAAAATGTCTCATTGCCATTGTTCAATTGCAGGGTATTACGCATATACTGGTAATGGGCATCATATTCGATCAACAAGTTAAATGCCCCGGGATTTATGGCTGTCATATTTGTTTTCCGGCCATAATGGGTTGAATTGCGCATATCAAGTTCAAACAGGTCCTGCCACCCGTCGTTATCGATATCGGCGGCATTATTGCCCATGGATGAATAGGAAATGTGTTCCATGGATTGAAGTGCACTTTCACGGAACGTGCCGTCTCCATTGTTGAAATAGAGATAATCCCGACCTGCAAAATCGTTCGATATATAGATATCAGGATACAGATCGTTATTTAAATCAGCGACAGCAATACCGAGGCCATCGCCGAGCTTAGACCTGTTGATACCGATAAATTCTTCAACCTCTGTAAAATAGCCATTCCTGTTATTGAAGATTTTATCACCTGTATAGCGGCTGATATCCTGATCATGGAAGTTTTTAAAAATCATTCTTTCAGGATTGGAAGAATTATTCATCAGGTACATATCCAGATCGCCGTCCAGATCATAATCAAAAAATGCAGCCTGAACTGATATGCTCCAGTCATCCAGACCATAAACTGCACCCTGTTCAGTAAAGGTAAGGTCTCCGTTGTTCACGAACAGTAAGTTGCTTCTTAACCTGGGCCTGACCTGGCCCGAACGGCAAATATAGATATCGAGAAATCCATCCTGATTAATATCAACCATGGTTACCCCGGTTTTCCAACCCGGTATGGTATCCAAACCCGAGCCTATTGTAACATCCTTGAATTTAAAATCCCCCTGGTTGAGATAAAGTTTACCTGTAATTGCATTTGCACTCAAATAGATGTCTGTCAGTCCGTCATTGTTAATATCACCTACAGCCACACCGGCGCCATTGTAAAAATTTGTAAATAGATATATATTATTATTCAGGCTCTCCTCCACATCGTTTCTGAAATCTATCCCTGTATATTCCGGACTCAGAAGCTCAAGCATGGGAATCTTGCCTTTATTCCCCGGTTTACATGCAGATAACAGAAGCACCAGGCCGGCAAATACCAACGCAAGACCAATGGCTGTATGGTGAAATGAGACCTTCATGTGCTGTGACAATGAAGTTATAAAGAAAAAAGGCAATTAGAAATAAAAATCCTAACTGCCTTTTTCACAGTCTTAAATGATTGCGAAAACACTAATCAATCAGATCATTGGCATCAATCTCTTTTTGCGGAATCGGGAAATAGATCTTCTGATCAAGATAATTGAAACTTTCACCTGGATATTTACGCTCCAGATTGGCTTTCCACAATTCAACATATTTTCCGCTTCTGATCAAATCCAGCCTTCTGTGGCCTTCCTGGTATAACTCCAGGGCCCTCTCTCTTAAAATAGCATCACGCATTTCGGCCTGGTTCATGGCTCCCAGAGGCGTGGCATTCGATCTTGCTCTTACTTCATTCACCAAAGCAAGAGGATCCCCTGAACCAAGTTCATTTAATGCTTCTGCCCTGGTCAGTAATATGTCGGCATACCGAAGGATGGGATAATTAACTCCATAATAAGAAACATCCGTATATACGAACCGGTCATTTCCGATCCCGTATTTAATCGCACCAATTTCGCTCGGTACCAGATCTACAAGAAATACGGCAGGATCGGCAGCCAGAGTATCATGTTCAGGTGTGCCGGGTACCGCATACCATCTGTATAGATCACCTTCCATTCCTTGACCTCCTTCCTGATAACCATTTCCAATTAAACTTCTTCTTTCATCAGTCATTTCAAATGATTTATAGAAATCCTCTGCAATGGTCAGCCTTCCCCATCCTCCGTTCAAATAACTGCCCATCAGTGCAAACCAGGGGATATTTGAATTGGTCCCTTCTCCATCCTGTGCAGACATATAGCAGAAAATCCATTCATTGGCGCCCTTGTTCGCAACATCAAATAACTCCTGAACACTTGGCAATAACTCATAGTCACCAAGTTGCATGACGGCCAGTGCATCGTCTGCAGCCGCCTGCCAGTTTTTTGCATTCAGATGGGTTTTTGCCCTCATTCCCAGTGCTGAACCTTTACAGGCTCTGCCGGGAGTGGTTGCAGGTCCCAATACTGCGGCGGCATCCGTAAAATCGGCAATCACCTGGGCAATCACTTCGGACTGCGGGCTCAGGGGTAAATCTCCTGAACTTCCGCCTAAATTTAAAATGACATCCCCAAAGTTAAATCCGAGGTCATAATATGCCAAACCTCTTAGGAATTTGGCTTCTCCAATATAGGCTGCTTTCTTGTCTTCATCAATGGGCATGTCTTCTAAAACATCGATGGCAAAATTGGCAGCTGCGGCAACTTTATAGGCACCATCCCATAGATTAACAATGAAATCATAATTGTTATCCCAGGTTCCCATTTCTGCATCCTGGGTTCCCGGTTCCCAGTTCATCCTGTCCGTAAATATCCGTACCCGATTCACTGATCATCAGGTAATCATAATTATAGTATGTCCCCCAGTCGGTTCCTGCCATTGCTGCATATGCAGCTATGATCAGTACTTCAGCATCCTCTTCTGTCTCGTAAGCGTTACTGGCAAGCAGTTCGGAATATACAGTTTCTTCAAGCTGCTTGCTGCAAGATAGCATCGATGCGACCAGTACTAAAAATGACAATAAAACGATATTGATTCTTTTCATATGATTATAATTTATAAGTGTCGTTAAAATGTTACCTTAATACCGGCTGTATAGGTTTTGTATGTAGGGTAGCCAAAATCATCAACTCCCCTGTTCACACTATTCTGCGAGCCATCATTCCACATTCCTTCACCGTAGTTATAACTTGCATCAGGATCATAACCCGTATAATCTGTAATCGTTATGAGGTTTTGACCCTGTACATAAATGTTAAGGTTTTTGATCCATGAGGCTTTCTTCAGGTTAAAATTATAACCCAAAGTTAGATTTCTAAGTTTTAAATAGGTAGCATCCTCGATGAATTCGGTATTTACATAAGAGCCATACTCGTTGGCAAACCAGTCGACACCCGGCCTGGTACCAGTAGGGTTGGTCGGGCTGTACCGGTCAAGTGCCCTTGTAGTAAGGGCCTGGTCATGTGCAATGGCTTTAAAATTGAAAAGATCGTTGCCAACAACCCCCTGCCAGAACATATCGAGGTATAATCCATGAAATTCAAAATGGTTGTTAATACCCCAAATAAAATCGGGATTTGCATTGCCTATGACGCCTCTGTCCTCACCGTTAATGATACCGTCGGGAACTCCATCCGGGCCACTGATATCCTCATACAATGCACTTCCTGCTTTTGTTGTATTGGGCTGGGGTGAATAAACCTCTCCCGGTTGCAAAACACCCCTGAAGGTGTATCCATAAAAGTCTCCCATACTTCCGCCTTCGATCAGCTGCCGGTAAGGTTGTTCACCAATTTCACCATAAGGCTGTCTTGCAACATATACCATAATGGGATTGTCACCATCCAGCTGCGTAATCTCATTTACGTTTGATGAGAAGTTACCATTGATGGTCCACCTGAAGTTCTCTCCCGTAACAATATTGCCTCCCAGAGTGATTTCAATCCCTTTGTTGTTCATTGAACCCACATTGGCCCGAATCTTGGAAAAGCCTGTTGAAGGGCCGGATATGGGCTTGTCGATGATCAGATCATCCGTATTTGAATTATATACCTCGACAGCTCCGAATAACCTGCCCTGGAAAAATGCAAAATCCAATCCAACATTGAACATCTTTGTGGATTCCCATTTCAGATCAGGATTGGGAGCAAATATACCGTCAGATCCCAGACCTGGCGTTGATGTAGTTCCATCAAAGGTATAGGTTCCCGTTGCACCAACCCTTGCCAGTGAGGTATAGGGTGAAAAACCATTGTTACCGGTTACCCCGTATGATACCCTTAATTTCAGATCATTCAGGAAACCAGCACCCTGCATAAAATCCTCTTCTGAAATCCTCCATGCTGCTGAAACAGACGGGAAGGTACCCCATTTCTCATTTTCTCCAAATTGGGATGCCCCGTCTGCCCGCAAGGTCAGGTTCAACAATATTTTTTGCTGGTAATCGTAACTGACCCTTCCGAAGAAAGAGATGATGGTTTGATCCGACCTCCAACTGCTGATATCCTTGGTTTCTGCAGAACCCATATTATAATAGAGGGTTTTGGTTGTTGGAAAACTCCAGCCATCCAGGCTGAACCCATATGAATTATCATACTGCGTTGAACCTCCTGCCAGTATACTTAATGAATGCGCATCCGGTAAAAGCTTAAACCTGTAGTTAAGGGTACCTTCCAGCAGGTAGTTTGTGCTTTTAGATTCCGCTATGCTACCCCAGTCCATATTCGTCCCATAAATTGAATAATCAGGTGTCTGATACTGAGAATGCGTACCCGTATTGTGGTCAAATCCTGCATTTAGCCTTGCCACAAAATTATCCAGTATGTTGTAATCGATAAATACATTCCCATAGTTTCTCCAGGTGAGAACATCATTCTCACGCTCTGTAAACATTCCAATCGGGTTCTTAAATGGCTGTGTATCTCTTGAAAAAGCAGTTGTGGCCAAAGTGCCGTCATCATTATAAGCTGCCCTTCCGGGAGCTGTACGCAAAATGGCGTACAAAGGATTATCGGTGCGGGAACCGGGCCTTCTGTCCGTGCCATCGGAAGTAATCCTGGATGAATAAACATTCATCCCTACTTTGGCCTTCTTCCCAATTTTACGGTCCGCGTTCAAACGAAATGATAAACGCTCAAAGTCACTTTTAAGGAAAATACCTTGTTGATTGAAATAATTACCAGACAGCGCGAAATGGGATACATTATCTCCGCCGGATGCCCGAAGCGTATAATTTTGAACCGGGGCCTGCCGGGTTGCCTCCTGAAGCCAGTTTGTATTGTATGGCAAAGCAATGTCCTCTGCATTATACCATGGATTTCCGTCATTCACCCCCATTGCATATTGTTCATTTGTAATCCTTGCAACTTCCGACCAGTCCAAACGTTCAACTTCCCCGATCATCGATTGCACACCGTAATAACCATCAAGACTGATCTCGCTTTTTCCGGCACTTCCCCTTTTGGTGGTGATTAAAACAACTCCGGACGAAGCTCTTGATCCGTAGATGGCTGCCGAGGCGGCATCCTTCAATATGTCGATGGATTCAATATCATCAGGTGAAATTGAAACCCCTGCAGGGACTGGAAAACCATCAATTACATAGAGGGGTTCGTTGCTGTTGGAAATGGAGGTGCTACCCCTGATGACGATATTTAATGCCTGTCCGGGCAATCCATCATTGCTTGATACTTCAACGCCCGCTGCACGCCCTTGGAGCATGGATGAAATCGAGCTTGTGGCAGCTCCCTGGGTCATTTCATCTGATTTTAGTGTGGTGATGGCACCAGTAACAACCTTTCTGGAGGTCTCCCCATATCCGATCACCACCACTTCATCAAGGGCGGTCAAATCAGGGACAAGAGTGATGTTAATTGTAGTTTGGTTTCCTACAACAATTTCCTGGGGAGCATAACCGATATAGCTAAAGACCAGTACAGCCGCAGCATTCGGCACATTGATCTTATAGGCACCTTCAACATCGGTAATTACTCCTGTTAAAGTGCCTTTAACAAGAATGTTTACACCTGGCATAGCCGTGTTACTTTCATCGGTTACCACACCGGAGACCACGATCTCCTGAAGAGGCAGATTTGAATTTTTATCAAGGCCGGCAAGTTGATCTTTATCATCACTTGCAATCAGCGTCCCACTGAATAACATCAGGATGCCAATAAAAAGAAAGTTGAACCTCGAAAATTTCAATAGATTTTCTGAGAAGTAATTTTCCATCATTGCAGTTGGATTTGGGTTAGTTTAATTAGTTTAACAGACGTTTTCACTACGTGGTCAATGTTTATTCAATTTCATAGAACCATTAAATGTATATATTAATTTAGAAATCATCAAAAGTTTATGAAAGAACGATAGTTAAATAGAATCATTCTTTCGTTACCTTTATTTAATTCGATCTTTCATATCTTGGCAAAGAAAGAACAGGTTACTGTAAAATAAAATTTCAGCAATGCATACATCCCTTCAAAAAGTTCTTCCGGAAATAATTTTCATCCTTTCCGGTTTCCTTTTCTCAGATTTGGCTTCAGGACAGAATATTTCTGTTACAGAGGAGCTCAAAACCATAAAAACATATCCATATTCTGATCCCAATCCGGTTCCATCCTTGGCAACTGATGCTCAGTCGTCTGTTTTCTATCCCTATTTTACTTTTGATAACTACACTGATAAGGGTATAAATAAAGCATGGAAAGTGGTCACACTGGAGAATGATTATATAGAGGTGACCGTGCTGCCTGAGGTGGGTGGAAAAGTAATGGGGGCAATTGAAAAATCAACAGGAGAGGAATTCATTTATCTGAATCATGTCCTGAAATTCCGTGCCATTGGAATCCGTGGTCCGTGGACCAGCGGAGGAATAGAACATAACTTTGGATTAGACCTGGGGCATGCTCCATGGACCGCCTCGGAAGTCGATTATGTGTTGAAAGAAAATCCCGATGGCAGTGTGAGTTGCATAGTGGGCGGACTTGACCTGGCTTCCCGCACACAGTGGAGGGTAAACATTCGCCTGCCAAAGGATAAAGCCTTCTTCGAAACGCGAAGCTTGTGGTATAATCCGACTCCTTTGCATGGTTCCTATCTCTCCTGGGAAAATGCTGCCTATAAGGCAACAGAGGATCTGCAATTTTATTTTCCAGGCACCCACCATATTGGACATGATGGAGATATAAGTCCGTGGCCCTTTGATAAAGAGGGTCGCAACCTCTCCATTTACAGGGAGAATGATTTCGGAGACAATAAATCATACCATGTATTTGGTTATTACCCGAATTGGTATGGCGGATATTATCACGACACTGAGTTTGGAACCGGACATTGGGCCCCATACAGTGATGCCCCCGGGAAAAAGATCTGGATCTGGTCACTGGCACGTTCGGGTGCTATCTGGGAAGGATTATTAACCGATACGGACGGACAATATATTGAAGCACAGTCAGGAGTTAAATTTAATCAGGCATCACCGCAAAGTGGATTTAACACCCCTTTTAACCAGTTGTTTATGCGCCCCCTTTATTCAGAAACAAAATCTGAATACTGGTTTCCCGTGAAAGAAACCGGGGGAATTGTTGAAGCTTCTCCTGCGGGAACGCTGAATCTGAATTCATCCAAAGAGGAGCTGGAGATAACATTTTGTCCAAACATTCCAATTCAGGATAGCATCATCGTGAGCTGGGATCAAACCATTATATATAAGGAACTTATTCAGTTGAACCCGATGCAGGTGTTTAAAAAATCAATTCCATTGCCTGAAGGTGCTGCTAAGGATCTTAAAGTAACGATCGGACAAGGCCTGTTAAGCTACACTACCAACAACAATGAAAAAAGGATTGACAGGCCGGTTGCGACTCCACCGGGACAGGATTTTCATTCTGCAGAGCATCTTTTCAGACAGGCAGAAGATATGTACAGCATGAGGAGTTATAATGATGCATTAACAACTTATCTAAGCTGTTTAGAAAGGGAACCCACACATAGCAGGGCTTTATCAAAGGTGGCAGAGCTTCATTACCGGAAAGCCCTGTACAATGAAGGACTGGCCTTTGCCGGCAGGGTATTGGAAAATAATACCTATGATCCGGAAGCCAATTTTATTTACGGGGTTATTCAAAGTGCTTTGGGAAACCTGACCCAGGCAGAGGAAGCTTTCAGCGTCGCCGTAAGGTCCATGGAATTTCGATCGGCGGCATACGTGCAAATCGCCGGATTGCACTTACAGAAGCAGGATTTCAGAAATGCAGAAGTATACGCAGTGAAGGCATTGGATTATAACCGGTATAATGTGACAGCTTACGAATATCTGACAACAGCTCTCCGGAAGCAAAACAAGCTTTCTGAAGCCGGGAAGAATCTTGAATCTCTTTTAGAAATAGATCCGCTTAACCATTATGCCCGTTTTGAGCAATACCTGCTAAACCCTGTGCCGGAATCTTTATCGGCCTTTTGCTCAGCAATTAGAAATGAATTGCCATTTGAAACCTATCTGGAACTTGCACTGGAATATGCAAACCGGGGACTTACGGATGAAGCCATCCAGGTATTGCAACAATCCCCTGCCTATCCCACAGTCTATTACTGGCTCGCCTACCTGTACCGGACAAAAAGTCCAGGGCAAAGCGAACAATACCTGATGAAGGCTGTGGAAATGTCGCCCCGGATGGTATTCCCATTCAGATTAGAAACCATTCCTGTCCTTAGCTGGGCACAGGAGCAATACCCATCATGGAAAACCAATTACTATCTGGGATTAATATATTGGAATATCCTGCGCCCTGAAAAGGCAAAAGAGCATTTCGAAAAGTGCGGGAATGCTCCTGATTTTGCACCTTTTTATATTTCCAGAGCTCTTCTGTTTCAAAACAATAAATTTGGAGATGAAAGGGCAGGTGATGACTTCAGACGAGCCCTTGAACTGGATCCTGGTGAGTGGCGAACCTGGTATTATCTCGGTACTTATTATCAAATCAGGGGAGCTTTTGACAGGCAGCTTGAAATTTCAGAACAGATGTTTGCACATTTCCCGGATAACCCGGTTGTTGGTATATCTCATGCACAGTCCCTTTTGAATTCAGGCTTGAACAAGGAGTGCCTGAAAGTGCTTTCCGATGTGAATATACTTCCTGCTGAATTTGCCAATGCAGGCCGTGGTATTTATGAAAAGGCTCATCTATATATCGCTTTGGAGATGCTGGAAGGGGGACAAATTAAGCCGGCTAAAGAGCATATCAATCATTCGAAAAAATGGCCTGAAAATCTTGGTTCAGGAGAGCCTTACGAGCCAGATAACCGGTTACAGGATTACCTGTTGGCATATTGTGATTCTGAATTGGGAAATCATGAGGCAGCAGATCAATACCTTCAGCAAATCATTGATTACTCACGAAATCATTGGAACGCAAAAGGCGATCTTTTCAATAACTATATTACAACTGCAACTTTTATTGCGCAAGGGAAATCAGAAGAGGCGGCTGCATATATGATGAATTGGGAAGAAGAGCAGAATTATTTAAGGGACTGGAAGATAGGGAAAGGTTCATCATCCCCTGAAGTTCAATGGGTTTTTGCAAAATATAATCATGAAGAAGAGAAGGCCAGACAACTTGAAGAGGAAATCATGGAAAATCAACCCAAAAGTAAGTTTGGTATTCTGGCAAGGGCGATAAAACTGATAAAATAAACTGAATATGAAGAAACTAATACAGCTATTATTACTAGGTGCTCTATTCCTGCCTTTGAAAAGCTTTTCACAGACCATCATTGCTTCATTTGAAAATCAGGAGGAATTGCAAAATACCTTCTCTACCACAGGAGTTGATATTTCTCTTTCTGCCGACTTTCCGGCACTGGGGGCTTATTCCTGCAAAGCAGTTTTTCCTGAAAATGGAGGAACGTTCAGCCTGAAAAACATTCAAACCTCAACCCTGAGAAACATTGAGAATAGCGCCTTGAACCAAAGCGAAGCGCTCCTCTATTTTATCTGGACAAACGAGACTGCCCAAATCAGTCTGATTCTTGAAGATTCTTTAAACAAAACTTTTACGAGGCAATACACTCTTAAGCAAGGCGCTAACCACGTTCAGCTACGTTTGTCCGAAGCAGAAACCTTTGATTTGAAGCGACTAAAATCGATTGGCATCCGCACAAATGAAAAGCATGTTTTTTATTTTGATTATGTTGCTTTGGATCAGTATCAACCAGTTTTGGCTAAACTTGGACGCTGGGACGTCGAGTACAATACCGATATACAATCCTCTCATTACGAATGGGGTTCTGATCTGGCAAACGGAACCATAAAATCTTATTCCATATCGCCTGTTTTTGACGGACGGGGAATTGTTGAATTGGTTGAAAGGCTTGACTTAGATATGAAGGTTACAACCATTGGGCGAAGCAGTGGAGCAGAGAAATATGGATACGGGGATTTTTATATGCGCCGTAGTCCCGGATATGAAGGAGATAGCACCACTTTCAATCTTGCACACAGTTATATTGCTGAAGACCTGCTTTACAGTCCGGAATTTGATGTCATTATATGGCCGGGATTACATAATTGGGATTCCTATCCCCAACCCATAAGAGATGCGATCTTTAAGAGGGTGAAAAGTGGTACTGGATTGCTTTTACTCTTTCCAATAAGCGACAAGGACAATTCCGACCTCTGGGATATCTCACCTTTAAAAAGCACAGAGGCCGGCAAGGCACAGAACGAAATAAAAGACAGCGAAATATGGTCATGGCCCGATCAACTTGATCTGTCGGGATGGTCCAGGACGAAACAACATTATATTACCAGGGGTGTTGCATTTGAAGCTTTCCCGTGGGACCATATGGGTATTTACCCTTACCAGAATAACCAGGGCGAAGTATTGTTGGAAACCGGCAAGGGAAATCCTGTACTGGCAGTAAAAAATTATGGGAAGGGCCGGATTGTGGCTATGTCCTATCCTGAAAGGGGATTATTGCCCAGGGTGGATGATCCATGGGAAACCGGACTTCATTATCCATATTGGGAGTATATGTGGTCACTGGTGGCACGATCGGTAATATGGGCCTCAGATAAAGAGCCTGGCACCTTCATTCAGGATGTCTCCCGCACTCCTGATGGTCTCCATATGCAATTAAACAATGTGAGTAATGAAGCAGTTGTCGCTGTTCAGATCATTGATGAATTCGGGATCATCGAACAGGAAATAAACACCCAGGTGAGTGAGAAACAAACCCAGGTGGATATTCCAATAAAAAGTGAACTGAACGGCGGAAATCACATGGTCAACATCCAATTGAAAGGAAAACAAGGTGTCTATGACTGGTTTTCCCTGATGTTTCAAACCAAAAGAGCTGCTGAAATCATCTCTGTTGAAAATAAGGACCTTGAGATCCCTGTCGGGGAAAATGTGATATCCACCATTGTCTTAAGATCGGATCATTTGGTGAAGGGCATACTTACTGCCCGACTATATGACAACTTCGATCGTCTGGTTGATGAACAGTTGCAGGAGGTATCCTTTGCGGGAGAAAAAATAGTTGGTACGATATTAAACTCGAAAGGTATTCTGACGCATCTGGGCCGGTCGGAGTATTTCCTGTCTATTGAGGATCATCAAACAGATCATCAGGTCAAAGAACACTTCTTCCTGCAACCCAGAAGCTGGGATGATTATGATGTTACCATGTATCATTTCGGACCGAATCCGGTACCCGGAACATGGCTTGCAACTGATCGCCAGCTAAAAGAATTAAATGTGACTACCATGGCTGCTTATACACTTACTCACAGCTGGCATGCAAACTACAAAATTCAGGCTCAGACCCGGATTAAGGGTGTTGAATCTCCCGACAGTGGTCCGGATCTGGATTATTATAAGGAGATGAAAAGAAAGTATCTGGAAACAAATGACAAAAGCATACTGCAAAGAAAGTACGGATTAAAGGATACCGTTTATTTAAATTCTGTTCATGATGATCTTGCGTCGATGATAGGCAGATGGAAAAAGTTCTCCCCTTCCGCTTATTATATCTATGAAGAACCTTCCGTAACACGGTATGATGACGCCCTGGATCTCTGCTTCAGGGAAAGCACTTTGTCAGCCATGCGTGAATGGCTCAAAGAGGAGTATGTGAGCTTAACGGCGCTGAATAAGCAATGGGGTACTGACTTTTCCAGGTGGGAGGATGTTGTACCCGATGATTCACCTGAAGCCATAGAAAGAGGAAATTACTCCTCCTGGGGTGACCACCGGACATTTATGGAAATATGCTGGGCCGACCAGTTCAAATTTGTCCGGGACATCGTAAATGAACTTGATCCGGGCGGTCTTGTCCAACTCTCCGGAACTCAGGCAGCGAGTTCTCACAACGGATATGATTACAGTCGCCTGAACCAGTATGTGGGTCAGATGAATCCATATGATATTGACAATCAGCTAGAATATCATCATAACTTTAACCCTGAGCTGAAAATATCAGGACAGGCCGGATACGGGGCACTGGGTAAAGGTGTTCTTTATGATTACTACAATCACCTGTTTTTAAAGGAGACCGGTGGATCCTATGTCTTCTGGCAGGTATCCTGTCTGAATCCCGATCTGAGAATTTGTCAAAGTGGTCTGGATTTGAAAGAAGGTTTTGATGAATTACTGAAACGAGGCATTGGCAGGCTTGTGAGTTCTTATGAACCTGATAATGAACTAAAAATTGCAATACATTTTTCGTATCCCAGCATTCACGGGGCCTGGATTGTTGATGGGAAAATTGTTCCCGGGACCGGAGATAATAATAGTGAAACATTGAAGCAATTTAACAGGAACCGCGACGGATGGGTGAAATTATTGCATGACGCCGGACTTGGATTTGATTTTATCTCCTACAGCAGTATTGAATATGGAAACTTGCTGGCCAAAGGTTATAAGGTACTTATCCTTCCAATGAGTTATGCATTGAGTGACAGCGAAGTTCTGCAAATAGAAGCATTTGTTAAGCAAGGCGGAATTCTTATTGCAGACGCACTTCCGGGAATTATGGATGATCATACAAAAATCAGGTCAAAACGGGCATTGTCTGATGTTTTTGGAATCAAAGCCCGATCCTATACCCGGGAAGAGTTAATCACACCGGCAGGTGAATCGGAATTGAAAGTGAAAGAAGCAGTTATTCTGCAAAACGAGGAGAGTGTACCTGGAATTCTGTATCATAACTATGGGAAGGGATCTGCCTACTTGTTGAATTATTTTATGGATGATTATCCTGAGGAAAAGTTGAATAACAATCATGAATTTTCACTCCAGAAGATCAGGAAACTGTTTGCAAGGGAAAACCTTGAATCCGGTACTCTTTTTACCACATCCACCGGAGATCCTGTAAATAATATTGAAAAATATTCTTTCTCACAGCAGAGTGGTTCTACCAGGTTATTGGGAATACTTCCGGGAAAAACAGGTGCAGATCAGGAGATCAATCTTCATATCAATCAATCTGTACATTTGTATGATATCCGGAATAAAAAATACCTGGGTGAAGGAAATGATTTTAAAATCAGGATTAAAAGCTCTGTTCCCGGATTCTTTGGCCTGGTTCAGGGTACAATTGATGATATTGAGGTAGAAGCTCCATCCACCTTGAACCGGGGAGAGACCGTTACGCTTGACTTTAAAATCGTGGGTGAAGGAGCAACTGATTTGAAATCAGTTGTCCGTGTGAATGTGTTTAATCCGGAGGGAGTAAATACACTTTATTACAGCGATAATTGTGAAGTAATCAATGGTTCCGGTACCCATCATTTCAATACTGCTTTAAACGATCAGCCCGGTCTCTGGAAAATTCAGCTGACAGAAGTGATCAGTGGTGTGATGAAAGAAGTAACGATCCGTGTAATCGTTAATGAAAAGTAAGCCCTATTTTTGTTATCCATTGAACCCTCTTTTAAAACGCAGGTCATGAGAACGGATTTTCTACGCCGGTTGGTAATCCCGCTCCTTATTCCGGGAAGCATGGTGATCTCACAGTGCAGCAGCACCTCGGAACGATCCGAAGCACGCCGGCAATCAAAAACAGAGGCAATCGTTACCGCCCGGACCCTGGGATTGGCCATGATGGAGGATAACAACTTTGAAGGGGCAGAAACCGAATTCAGGAAACTGGTTTCCCTGGCTCCGGACGAGGCTATTGGTTATGCAAACCTGGGGCTTGTCTACCTTAGAACAGGCGAATACGACCTGGCGAAAAAGAACCTGCTGAAAGCGCTGGATCTGAGCCCTGAAGATCCCAACATCCGTTTGAACCTGGCAACTGTTTACAAATACCTGAACCAACAGGAACTTTTCATTGATGAGCTGAAGAAAAACATAGAGATCAATCCGGGTCATATACAATCGATCTACCGGCTATCAGAATCATACAGCGGCTCAAACGACCCGGCCTCGCTGCGACTAAGAGAACAATACCTGGTTAAAACCGTCGATGCCTCACCTTCCAATATCGTACCCCGCCTTTACCTGACTGAAGTACTTCTACGAATGGACTCAACTGACCAGGCCTTTGCCAATCTCCAGAAAGTAAGGCGGGTCTTCCCCGAGTTTTCCAACGAAGCGCTGGAGCAATATTTCAGGGCCTACGATGCCATGTTGGAAGGAGACAACCAGGAGGCACTTACCGCACTGCTTATGTTTCATAATTACCTGAAGCTGACCAATCCCTACCAGAATGGTGTCATCGAACTTAAAGGATTGGAAGGGAGTTTGGCAGGGGTCCCGACTTTCACTTTCAGCAAATCCATCTGGTCACAGGGAATGGATGGCAAATCGATCGTGGAATTGATCCGGTTTACGGATATTACCTCCTCGGCGGGACTCGATCTGCTGGATGGAGATGGCTCTCAAAAGCTTTCCGGGGCCCAGGCCTCAGCCACCCACATTGCACTGGGTGATTTCAATCACGACGGCAGCGATGATATTTACCTGGGCACCTACATGCCCGGGTCGGGAAGTTACCGTTCATTTATGTTGAAATCTGACCTGGGAAAATTCAGTGACGAGGCCGCAACGTATGATCTGAAGCAGGGCAGGGAGGAGTCCTATGCCTCGTTCACCGACTACGACAACGACGGATGGTTCGATCTCCTGGTCATCAGCCAGGGAGTCCCGGTCCTGAAAAAAAGTATCGACAAGGGTGTCTATGAAGATGTCTCAAGACCCGCCTTTGCAAACAGGATCAAGGATGTCTCCCGTGCCCTCTATTTTGATATGGACCATGAGGGGGACCTGGATCTGTTGTTTTTGGGAAATGGAGCCAATAAGCTGATGAGGAACAACGGGGATGGTACTTTCACCGATTTTACCTCCACCGCAGGAGTGGAAGGGGATCCGGGAGGAAGCCATGAGGCCTGTTTCGGTGACTTCGATGACGACGGGGATATGGATCTGTTCATCGTGAACCGCAACGGAACCTGCCTGCTCTACTCAAGCATCCGTGAAGGAAAGTTCCGGGATGTAACCATGGACGCCGGGCTGGCAGATATCCGGGCAGCAACTGACGTGGCCACAGCCGACTATAACAACGATGGCTACCTGGACCTCTTTGTGGCCGGATCAAGCCCTGAAACATGGTCGTGGTACCTGAACACTGGCAATGGAAGCTTCATTCCGGATTACGCTTCAGACAGCCAGTTTAACCAGGTAAAAGCATTTCATCTGTATGATGCAGCTTTTTTTGATTTTGACAACGACGGATCCCTCGATCTGCTGATCACCGGTGATCCAGGTGGGGAGGGATCGGCAGGAGGCATTCTTTTACGCAACAACGGACAGGGGGTGTTTGAGAACAGCACTCACCTGCTTCCCCCTGATTTCGAAGGTGCCCGGGAGATTGCATTTGGGGACTTCAACGAGGATGGGGATCTGGATATCTTCCTGGCCGGATTGCATGGTGGAGTTAAACTTCTTCGCAACGACGGGGGAAATCTGAACCACCACCTGAAGGTCAGGTTACTTGGTATCAGGACCGGCAGTGGTAAAAACAACCATTACGGGATCGGTGCAAAGATCGAGTTAAGAGCAGGCAATCACTACCAGATGCAGGTGGTGACAACTCCCAATGTCTATTTCGGACTGGCAGAACGGTCCGAAGTGGATGTGGTAAGGATTCTCTGGACCAACGGGACATCACAAAATATTTTTGCCCCGGACATTGAACAGAACCTCGTCGAGGAGCAGCAACTCAAGGGTTCATGCCCCTTTCTATATACCTGGAACGGGGTGAGCTACGAATTTGTTAAGGACGTGATGTGGAGAAGCGCACTGGGAATGCCCATGGGGATTATGGGAAAGGAGCAGACCTATGCCTTCGCAGACGCCTCGGAGGATTACCACAGGATTCCGGGTGAGATGCTGAAGCAGAAGGGTGGAAAATATACCATACAGTTTACCGAAGAGCTCTGGGAGACCATCTATCTCGACCAGGTGCAACTTCTGGCCATTGATCATCCGGATTCCTGCGAGGTTTTCGTAGACGAACAGTTCGTTCCTCCCCCCTATCCTCCCCTGTCAATCTATACGTTGACCAGGAAGATCCAACCGGTTTCAGCCACAGACGGTTCGGGGAACAACCTCCTTGAACTGCTCCTGGAAAAGGATGACCGGTACCTCCCGCTGCCTGAAAACCAGAGGTACCAGGGAATCACCGGTACCAGCACCCTGGTGATTGATCCTGGTCAGCACACCCCCACCGGGAACCTTTCCCTCTTCCTCAGCGGATGGATCTTTCCGACCGATGCCAGTATCAACCTGGCACTCTCTCAGGGAGAGAATGAACAGGTAATGCCTCCAAAGCTGCAGGTGATCAACTGGAAGGGAGAGTGGGAAACCGTAATTGAGAATATCGGCTTCCCCCAGGGAAAAAACAAGACCGTTATTGTCCCACTGGAAGGAGTGTTCCTCTCGGATGATCATCGCATCCGGATCTGTACCAACATGGAGATACACTGGGACCAGGTTTTCTTTGCCAGGCCCGCCGGCGATATCCCTTTGAAGCTTACCCGCATGGATCCTTCAGAGGCCGATCACCATTACAGGGGATTCTCCCGCATGTACAGAAAGGATCATGGCAACGGGCCCCACTGGTTCGACTATTCATCGGTCACTACCGGTCCAAAATGGCGCGACCTGCAGGGATTCTATACCAGGTATGGAGATGTACGGGAGCTCTTGATTGCTCCCGACAACAAATACATCATCGCAAACGCAGGTGATGAAACGACAATTTGTTTTAATGCGGAAGATGCGGGTGACCTGCCTGAGGGCTGGAGCCGGGACTTTTTGCTCTATTCGGTAGGGTGGGTGAAAGACGGAGATATGAATACGGCGGAGGGAAACCGTGTGGAGCCACTTCCCTTCCATGGAATGAGCAGCTATCCCTATGCTCCTGACTCCTATCCCAATAGCCAGGAGCTTTACAATTACCATAAAATGTACAATACAAGGGAGGTGACTGACCGGGCTTTCAGCCGTGCAATTTTTGAGATGCAATGATTATCTATCCCAACAAAAAAGTAGTGTTATGGACCGGAGTGATGCTTATGATCATCTCCTGTGCCCGGCAGGAGTCGGGATTTACCGATGTGACCACGGAAGCAGGCATCGATTTCAAGCTTAACTTCGGGGATTACACCTACGAAAATATTATGGAGAGCAGCGGATCGGGGATTACAATCTTTGACTATGATGACGATGGTAACATGGATCTTTACATGATGAACGGCACCTGGCTGGAGGGGATCTCCGATGCAGAGTGCCGGGATTTCATCAATACCCCCAACAAGCTATACAGGAACCTTGGAAACGGTCATTTCAGGGAGGTTGGTAAAGCTGCAGGTTTGAATGACACCCACTGGAGCATGGCTGCAGGGGCAGTAGACTACGATAACGACGGAGACATGGACCTCTACCTGCTCAACTACGGTCCCAATGTATTTTATGAGAATAATGGTGACGGCACCTTCACTGATATAACCGACCTGTTGGGACTGGCGGGACCCGATTCTCTCAATGGTTATCCAAAGTGGAGTGTGGGAGTATCTTTCTGGGATTACAACCGCGACGGACTGCTGGATGCTTTCGTCGGCAATTTCCTGGCCTTCGATCCACAGTACATCTCTCCCACCATGCCCGGCATGATGCCCCACCCTTCAGAGTATGCCGGGCAGGCATCCATGCTCTATCAGCAAAAACCCGACGGATCCTTCAGGGAGGTCACCCGTGAGGCAGGGCTCTACTACCCTGACTCCAAATGCATGGGACTTACCGTTTTCGATTATGATCTGGATGGTGACCCGGATCTGTTCCAGGGAAACGACCACCAGGCCAACTTCATGTTCCGGAACGATGACGGGGTGTTTACCGAAGTGGGTGTAGCGACCGGGGTAGCTGTGAACAGCATGGGTATAACCACCGGTTCCATGCATGGCGCCATCGGTGATGTGGACGGTGATGGTCTCATCGACCTGCTGGTTCCCGACCTGAGTTACGGAGCCCTTTACAGGAACCTGGGAAATGGCACCTTCCAGGATATCACAGAGCGGAGCGGCATTGCAACCACCTTCTCGGGAAAGGGACAATGGGCCTCCGCCCTTTTTGACTATGACAATGATGGGGACCTGGATATCTTTTCGGCCAATGGCACCGCCGAGGAGCTTATCCTGCAGTATCCGTTGCTCCTTGAAAACGACGGTAAAGGAAACTTCACAGATGTGGGCCGGGGGCTGCATCCCTACTTTGGGAAGAAACGGTCGGGACGGGCAGCTGCAACATGGGACTATGACAATGACGGGGACCTGGATGTGATCGTCTCTCATGTGGACCTGGAGGCCTCCCCCGTATTGCTGAGAAATGACTGCAATAACAACAACCATTGGTTAGGCCTTACCCTGGAGGGGATTGACGGAGCCGCAGCAGCCATCGGTGCCAGGGTTGTCCTGCACCAGGAAGAACGGACCCGTGTGTATATCAACCAGTGGACCAACACCTACCTCAGCAACAGCGATCCGAGACTGCTTATGGGCCTGGGCAAAAACAATCTGGTGGACCGGATTGAAATTCACTGGTCGGACGGAACTACGGAGCTGTTTCCCGGACCCGAAACAGATCGTTACATGACCCTGAAGCAGGGAACCGGAACCCTGGTTGCAGTAAAAAACAGCGATCCTGTGCGAGTGGTTCCCAATAAAAAATAAAAACCATAAAATCAAAAACAGGTAAAAATGGATCATTATCAACATATCAGCCGTGTGGTGGATCTGACCCACCCGGAGAAGAACGTCATTTACAATTTGAGTCACCACGAGGCGGTAGAGATCGTCCGGTCGGCTGATGCAGCAAAAATTCGCACCATCGATGGTCAGTTTTCACTGGTTTCGGTGGAAGGAAAAACAGTTCACATGGCCAGGTCCATCGGACGTCCCCTGCGTTATTTCATTGCCAAGCTGGCAGAAGGTCCATGTCTTGTAGTTGGGGAAAGGATTGATGCCATCAAAGAATATCTGGTATCTGAAGGACTGGACGACCAGTTTCATCCATCCTATACACGGATGGTCCCTGCTCACTATATCACAAAAATTGAACTGCTTGGATGCCCGGATCCAAACCCGGTCTATGAAAGATTTTTCAATCCCCAGAGGAACAAGCTGCGGGGAATGGGCCTGGAGGAGATTGGAAACGCTTACATGAAAGCCCTCTATGCTGAAATAAAAAAATGGTTGCAGACCAAGGCCTCTCGCGGACCGGTGGGTGTGAGTTTCTCGGCAGGAATCGATAGCGGATCGGTTTTCCTGCTTACTTACCAAGCTTTGCGTGAACTGGGTGAGAGCCCCTCCAGGCTGAAAGCCTTTACCCTGAGTGTGGATGGTGGCGGGGAGGATCTGTTGCAGGCGAGAAGCTTCCTGGAATCGGTGGGACTCGAACTCTTCCTGGAACCCATTGAACTGGAGGCTTCAAAGCTGGACTGGAAAAAGAGCATCAGGATAGTGGAGGATTATAAGCCCCTTGACATTCAGTCGGCCACCATGAATCTGGCCCTGCTCGAGGGCATCCGTTCCAGGTACCCCCAATGGAGATATATACTGGATGGTGACGGCGGAGACGAAAACCTGAAGGACTACCCCATCGAGGAGAACCCCGAACTGACAATCCGAAGCGTCCTGAACAACCTGATGTTATACCATGAAGGGTGGGGAGTCGACCGGATGAAACACTCGCTCACATACAGCGGGGGATTGAGTCGTGGGTTTATGAGGACCTACGCCCCCGCCGATTCTTTGGAGTTTGAGACTTTAAGTCCCTATACCCTGCCCAATGTGATTGAGGTTGCCGAGGGTATACCCTTTATCGATTTAACTGAGTGGAATCATGATAAACTATATAGTCTGAAGGGTGAACTTGTTCGCCTGGGGATTAAATCACTAACGGGAATGGATATGCCGGTCTTTCCAAAGAGAAGGTTCCAGCATGGAGCAGTTTCAGGAACAACCTTTGGTGAGATCTTCCCCGATAGGGACCTGGTTTACAGGCAGGAGTTTCAGCGGATCTATGAGTGAGCAAGACCGTCCTGAAATCAATGACCGGTGGATCCTGGAATTAAGGGGCAATAAGAAACTTGTTGATCCCTTTCGTCCCGGTGCTTTTTTTACTGAGGAGGAACCAACCCCGGAAGGGAGGCCTGAGAAGGTCAACACCATCTTACTTACCAACATGGAGTGCAGGTTTAAATGCCTGATGTGCGATCTTTGGAAAAAAACCACCGACAGCAGGACCCCCGCCGGAGCCATTCCCAAGCAGATTGAATGGGCCCTTGAACAGATGCCCCCTGCCCATTCAATCAAGCTTTACAACAGTTCCAGTTTCTTTGATCCCCGCTCCATCCCAGTGGCCGACTACGAGAGGATTGCTGAATTAGTGGAAAGTTATGAAACAGTAATCGTTGAGAACCATCCCAACCTTACCGGTGAGAGGGTGCTCCTGTTTGCCCGGATGATTAAGCCCAGACTCCAGGTGGCTATGGGACTGGAATCAATTCACCCGGGCGGACTAAAACAACTGAATAAAAGGATGACACCCGGGGATTTTCGCAGAGCGGCCGGGTTTCTGAAGAAAAACGGAATCGATTCCCGGGCATTCATAATGCTCAGACCACCATTTCTTAATGAACAGGAGGGCATTCACTGGGCAATCGAGACTATGAAGTTCGCATTCGATTCAGAAACAAACTGTTGCACAATTATACCCACAAGGGCAGGAAACGGGGCCATGGATCGTCTGCAAAGTGAGGGCCACTTTCATCCTCCCGAAATCGCTTCTCTGGAATCGGTCCAGGAAGCAGGGATTGGCCTTGGGAAAGGCCTGGTCTTTGCCGATACCTGGGACCTGCAAAGGTTCTCGCACTGTGAACACTGTTTTGAGGTGCGGAAAAACCGGATCGACCACATGAACCTGACCCAGGAAATCCCTCCCCCGGTTGGCTGTAACTGCTCACCGGGAAAACTTTCAGGCTCTTTTGCTATATTTATCCCTTCTAAGTATTGATTCACATCTACTATGAAATCGCCATACCTTATCACAATAGCAGCCTCCCTCCTTCTGCTGGGAGCTTGTCAGTCAGGCGGGAATAAAGGTTTGACCGGCGGTGGGGCCGAAAGATTCGTCCCGGAGTCAAACGGGGACTTTTTCCAGAAGGTATCTCCACAAACAGGCATTACATTCAAACACTCCATTGGCGACGGCCATTTGGACAACCTGGTGGAGACAGTGGGTGGCGGGGCCGCCTTTCTGGATTTTGACCAGGACGGGCATATGGATCTCTATATGACCAGCGGTTCTTTCACAGAGAAGCTCAGTGAAGGCGAGGTTCCCGAAGGGGAGCAGGTGAACCGCCTGTACAGAAACCTCCGGAATGGCACCTTTGAGGATGTAACCAAAAAGGCCGGCGTAGGACATGGGGGATATGGAATGGGGCTTACCGTAGGAGATTTTGACAATGACGGATATCCCGACATTTATATTACCTGCTACGGACCCAATGTTTTATACCACAATAATGGAGACGGAACATTCACCGACGTGAGTAAAAGTGCAGGGGTGGAAGGAGATCAGTGCAGTGTAGGGGCAGTCTGGCTGGATTATGACAGGGACTCTTACCTGGATCTCTATGTGGGCAACTACATCAAATACGATCCTGAATACGGCTATTTTTACGCACCTGACGGGTTCCCGGGGCCCATGGCCTATGACGGCCAGCAGGACCGCCTCTATCACAACCGGGGCGACGGTACCTTCGAGGATGTCACCAAAGCGATGGGGATAATCAATCCCGACGGACGTGCCATGGGTGTTGGGGCAGCCGATTTTGATGATGACGGCTATACCGATATTTTTGTAGCCAACGATCACATGGTCAACAACGTATATCACAATGACCAGGGAAAAGGGTTTACCGATTATGGAACCCGGACCGGCATGGCTTTTAATCAGGCCGGAGAGGCCACCATCAGTATGTCGGTCGATTTTGCCGACTATAACAACGACGGACTGCTCGATGTATTCATATCTGACGACACCTACTGCTCACTTTATCAGAACCAGGGCGGAGGGGTATTTACCGACATGGCGTACCCCTCGGGAATATCCATTGCAGCAGGTCAGTTCGTGGGATGGTCCTCCTCCTTCATCGACTATGATAACGACGGTGATGTGGACATCTTCAAGGCCAACGGTGAACTGAAGCATCTGTACGGACAGGAGGACCAGGTTTTCGAGAATCTGGACGGAGAGAAATTCAGGGATGCATCGGTAGATCTGGGAGCCTATTTCCAGGAAGAGCTGGTTGGAAGGGGTGCCTGTTTTGGAGATTATGACAATGACGGTGACCTGGATGGATATATTGTGAACCTGGATGACCACGGGGTCCTTCTGCGCAACAACAGGGGAAATGAAAACAACTGGATCTCCTTTCTCCTGGTTGGTACGGAGAGCAACCGCGATGCCATCGGGGCAAGTGTATCAATCATTGCCGGAGGCAAACAACAGATGGCCATACGGAGAAGCACCACCGGATATCTTTCCCAGAATGACCCCCGCATTCATTTTGGACTGGCCAAAGCCACCGGGGTGGAATCGGTGGAGATCAAATGGCCCTCCGGGAAGATTTCAAAACTGGAAAAACTTCCGGTCAATCAATTTATAACCGTCACAGAAGAATGAGCGGAGCGGCTATAAGAACTTTTCTCCTTGTTGCAGGGATAATACTTTCAGGCCTCTCCTGCAGCCGAAACTCCTTTGAAGGAGATATTATCGCTGTAGAGATCGAGGGCGATGTAAACGGATCCTTTGACGGTGCCTCACTGATCGCAATTGATCCCGGACACCCCAATAAAAAGGGCTCCATCATCTCCGGGGAGTTTGAGAGTGCCTGTTCTCCTGATTTGTCATATGATGCCCGTTACCTCCTCTTCCAGGGAAAAAAGAAGAGTGACGAAAAGTGGCAGATATGGATGATGGATCTGCATACAAAAAAATTCCGGTTGGTTACCGATCTTCCTGAAAACTGTACAAATCCTGCTTCATTACCCGATGGCACGGTAATCTTCAGCAGAGATCTCCCGTCCAATGGTCATCAATACACCGCCCTTTACAGGTGCAACAACGACGGATCCGGACTCACCCGGGTCACATTTAACCTGGGAAATAATATCCATCCAAGTGTATTGGGCGAAGGAAGAGTTCTGTTTATCAGCAGTCAGCAATATTCTGAAATCCCGACACCCGACCTGATGATCATGAGACCCGACGGGACAAAATCGGAAATATACCACAGGGGAAGTAATGCGGTCTACCCGGTTTCAAGGGGATCTGAATCAGGAGAGGGATATATCTACTTCGTCAACAATGACGGCACTTTGATGCGGATACTGCACAGGCGCCCCCTTCATACAGCTGAAAAAATTGCCCCTGAGGCGGGAGGTATCTTTGCTGCAGTGACGGCTCTGGAAGGGAGTGAATGCCTGGTCTCCTGGCAAAGTTCGCCAGAGAAGCCCGCTGCCATTTTCAAATTCGATACCCACACGAAAAACCCACCGGTCCTGGTTCACCAGGGAGAAAAGCACATTACAAGCCCCCTGCTGGTAAGAGCCCTGAATGAACGGCCCAGGATTCTACCCACCGAGGTGGTAGCCGGGGAACCCACAGGGCTGATTATGTCCCAGGACATCAACTACTCCATGTTGCCTGCAAATCCGGGTGCAGGTGATGATTCAACAGCCACCCGTATCAGGGTTTCCGGAACAGATGGTGAGTTGGCTGTTGTAGAGGTGAAAAACGATGGTTCCGTCTACCTTGAGATAGATGCAGACACCCCCTTTCGTTTTGAAACACTGAACAAACAGGGTGAAACCGTCAGGGGACCCTCTGCCTGGATTTATCTTCGACCCAGTGAAAGGCGCGCCTGTACCGGTTGTCATGCTGATCCGGAACTGGCACCGAAGAATATCCAGCCACTGGCAGTGAAGGAGCTCCCCGTGTTATTGTCCGAAAAGAAGAAGTGATGAAGATTGTGATCCGCATACTCATTTATGGTTCCATGGTGCTGGTGGTGGCATTCGGATTGGTTATCGGGAAGAAGGCCGCCAGGGTACATGTAAACTACATCACCGCTGTTGAAGATCATCCCCTCGCCTGCTGGTCCTGTCATATCTATACCCAACAGGACAATATCATAGCAAGGATGCTTCACAAGACCTATGTTTCTCCCTATAAACTCTCCATCTCCGGCGACGGGGAGAAACTATATGTGGTTGGGCAGGAATCCAGCCAGCTGCTGCTGGTGAATCTTCAAAAGGGCAAGGTTACAGAGCATATCCAGGTGGGAGAAAGGCCTCATACGGTGACCCTGACGGGAGACGGTCACACTGCATATGTGACCAACCAGTGGGCCGACAACATCTACAAAATCGACCTGGACCAGTGGCAGGTTGTGGATACCCTGCTGGGTGGTGCCGGTCCGGCCGACATGTTGATCACTCCCGGCGGGAAATATCTCTATTGTGTCAACTCCTACTCCTCCGACATCTCCATCTACGACATAGGGTCGGGTGAGGAAACCAAAAGACTGAAGGCGGGAAACAACCCGGTTTCCATAGCCATAACTCCCGACGGAAGTGAGGTATATGTCTCCAGCCGAAGGTCGGTCCCGGTGGAACACATGACCTCGCCCATGACCGAGATGACGGTTACCGGTACGGAACATCAGCGGGTAACCCGGCGTTTACGCTGGAAGGATGCCTATATCATGGAGAACGTGACGGTTACCCCCTCCGGGGACATGGCCATTTCCACATTGATCCGGCCCAAAAACCTGATTCCGGCTGTCCAGATTGAACGGGGATGGATGATGACCTACGGAATCGGTATAATTGAACGCAAAGAGAACGGCAGAATGGTTCAGTTGCTGTTGGACGAGCCCAATGCATTCTTCCCCGATCCATTCGATATTGTGATCTCCCCCGATGGAAAAAGGGCTTATGTATCACATTCAGGAGTTAACGTCATCTCGGTCATCGACCTGGATGAGATCAGGCATTTACTGGAGGAGTCGACCGACGAACAGCTTCAATCCTACGCAAACCACCTGGGGATCAGCAGCAGGTATGTGGTTGCAAGGATACCTGTCGGAGCCAATCCCAAAGGAATGGTGCTGTCACCCGACGGAGCTATGCTCTATGTATCAGAAAGACTGGACGACAGGATCGCGGTAATCAATACCCAAAGCCTTGTTAAAGAGAGGAGCATAGAGCTGGAGGGGCCCGGACACCTTACTGTTGCCCGGCATGGCCGACAGCTTTTAAATAATGCGGGCCACACATTTCAGAACCAATATGCCTGTTATACCTGTCACCCCGATACCCATGAGGACGGGCTTGTCTATAACATGGAAGGAAAGAATATGGGACGTAACCTGGCCAATGTCCAGACCTTAAGGGACATTGGCGACACACCTCCCTATAAATGGAACGGGAAGAACCAGACCATTTACAAACAGGACGGAATGCGCTTTTCAACTATACTGACCAGGACCGAGTCATTCAGCCACAAAGAACTGGATGCCCTGGTGGCATTCATTGTGACCGGAATAAAAAATCCGCCCAACCTGAGGTTCAATCCCACAGGGGAATTAACCGAGGCGCAGCAGAGGGGTAAGGAGATCTTCTATCGCGATTTTGACAATTTCGGGAACGAGATCCCCATAAGAAACCGTTGTTACACATGTCACCCGCCCCCGTACTTTACCGATAAACTAATGAATGATGTTGGAACCCTTTCTGATTCTGACGACCCCATGCTGTTCGATACTCCCCAGCTGAATAATGTTTACGAATCGGCCCCCTATCTTCATGACGGGAAGGCGGCCACACTTGAGGAGATATGGACCAAATTTAATGCTCACGACCAGCACGGAGTGGCCAACGATATGATGAAAAGTCAGCTCAATGACCTGGTGGAGTACCTGAAATCGATCAGTGATGCGAAGTATTATGATCAGGAAGAGGTCCGTCAGGCATCCCTTTCAAAAAAAAATAAAACGAAATGAAAAAATCATCGATCATCCTTGGACTTAGCCTGCTTATCTCCATTTGCCTGGAAGCCTCTGAACCGGAGGGAAGCAATAACACCATGCCTGAGTATGGGAAATGGGAGAATTTCACAACTGAAGACGGACTGCCCTCCAATAAAATCTATTGTGTGCGGGCGGATGATGATCGGGTCTGGATCGGAACCAGCAACGGACTGGCACTTTACGAAAATGAGAAATTCAAAATCTTCACCATTGAGGATGGACTGGCACACCCGGGAGTGCTTTCCGTTGATGTAAGTGAACTCACCGGTGATGTATGGATCGGAACGCTGAGTGGCCTTAACCGCTATTCGGGTGGAGAGTTTGAAACCTTTACCCAGTTCAACAGCGGACTTGCAAATGATCTGGTCTATGCGGTGATTTGCGATGGGAAGGATGTCTGGTGTGCCACAGGAGGCGGGGCCAGTCATTTTGACATTTACACCGAGGAGTGGGAGATCTATACCGAACGAAATGCACCCATGCACGAACCATGGACCTACAATGTCTGCGCAGGCGACAATAAAATTTTCATTGCCGCATGGGGGGGCGGGGTAATCGAGTATAAAAAAGAGACAAAGACTTTCAGGGATTATAAGGACCCGGACGGTGAAATGGAGATCGATCTTTTTCCAGACGACGGGTTGGTACATGACATTACCACTGCCGTTTCCTATTCCAATGATATCCTGTGGGTATCCACCTATTTCGGTTTGAGCCGCTATGACGGAAACCACTGGAATGGCTATTTTGATCACGACAGCGGACTGGCCAGCAACTTTATCAACTTTATACGCGCCTCCGGTGATGTGGTATATATTTGCTCCGACCAGGGACTAAGCAGTTTCAACAGTAAGGAGTGGGTCACCTATAAGAAAACAGAGAAGGGCGGAGAAAGGCTCTACTGGAAGGATGGAGTAGCCTCATCCAAACCGGACCCAACAGGCATCTCACACAACTTCATCATTGGTGTGGACCTCCAGGACGAGCACATCTGGGTGGCAACTTCCTACGGACTGAGCCGCGGTACACGCATTAACTAGAAAACTTAAAGTCCTTCAAGATGATGAAAGCATCACATAAGAAAGCAACGATTCTTCTTGTCCTGACCGCACTGATCACCTTTTTGTCACTCCAGCAAGCTGATGCTCAGTACAAGGAAAAGAGCTACGGGAATACCCCCGAAAAACAAACACCCTATGCAAATTACCAGGAAGCCTATGTGTCTCATTTTCAAAAAGAAATGAAATTTTATGGTGCAGGCCGCGAAAAGCCCGAACCCACCGGACTGACCGAGGTACGCATTGGTGTCCTTGCTCCCCTGGAAGGAAACGTGCTTGTCCCGCAGGGGAAGCAGTTATTGCAGGGTGCCACCCTTGCCATGGAGGAGGCCAATGCCAAAGGGGGCTACAAGGGATTGCCCTTTCGCATTCTTCCACACAACGATGTGGGTTTGTGGGGTGCAGCAGCCAATGAAGTAGTAAAGATGGGAGATGAAGGGGTTTGGACCATCCTTGGAACCATAGATGATATCAATTCCCATGTGGGGATCAGGGTGGCTCTTAAGCTGGAAATTCCCTGGGTCAATCCCAGTGATCCTGACCCGACCTTTACGGAAACCAACATCCCCTGGGTGATAAGATGCATTGCAGATGACCGTCAGAGCAGTTATGGGCTTGCAAATTACATCTATAATAAGAAGAAACTGGAGAGGGTAGCCGTCCTTAGGGTCAACAACCGCTATGGCAGGGTAGGTGTTATGGAGTTTCGCGATGTAGCCACCAGAATTGGAAAACCCATTGTTCTGGAGGTGCGCTTTGAGGATGGGGAGACAGATTTTGATATGCAGCTTGACAGGGTGAAGAATTCCAATCCAGATGCAGTGTTGCTATGGGGGAACGCCCGGGAGATGGGACTAATCCTGAACAGGATGCGGGAGCTGGGGATGGACTACCCTGTATTTGTTTCCGACCGTGGAGTCAATCCCCTCTTTATCGAAACTGCCGGTAAGAATGCAAATGGTGTTGTCTCCACCTGCCAGTACAACCCGAAAGCAGATATTCCCGAATTAAAGGCGTTTCAAAGGAATTATAAAAATCGATTTGGTACGGAGCCCGATGTATTTGCCGCACATGCATATGATGGCATGAATATGACGGTTAATGCAATTCGTAAAGTGGGAATGAACAGGGCACTGATCAGGGACGAACTGACCAGTATAGGAACCTACCGGGGAATCACAGGTGAAATTGTTTTCGATGCCACATGGAACGACGTGGGCCAGATCTGGATGACCGAGATCAGGGAGGGCGATTTTTACTTTACTCCTGCGCAATGGAAATAAAATAAGCCAGGCCTGATGCTGAGAACTCTTCTCACCCTGATTATAATGGCACCAATGCTCCTGTCAGCGCAGGAATCCATCACCAAGGTGGGGGTGCTGATCCCCGATTCTTCGATCCATGAGATCCTTCATGCCTGTAACCTGGCTATTCTGCAGGCTGGCACTTTGAAGAACCAGCATAATATCGAGGTGGAGATGGTGGTTCGAACAACGGAAGGTCCCTGGGGGGCAGGGTCCAAAGCCTCGGTAAGTCTGATATACGAGGATAGTGTAGTGGCCCTTTTATGTGCGCTGGATGGAAGAAACGCCCACCTGGCCGAACAGGTGGCAGCAAAAACCCATGTGGCCTGCATCGAAACCGGGGCAACGGACCCCACCCTCACCCAGGCTTTCGTCCCCTGGTTCCTGAGGTGCACTCCCGGTGACGACCAGCAAGCCGCGGCAATAGTGAAACTGATCCAGAGAAAAGGGGGTGGAAAATCGGCCATACTCTGTACCGGGGAATATGATTCCAGGATGGCGGCTCACAGCTTTATAAAGATCATGGCCAGGGAGTGTAAAAGCAGCCCGGTGATCCTTGAGATCAACCCAGAAGAGAGTGTGGACGCAGAGTTGTCCGAAATGATCCGCGGGAAAGAGGTCAAACACCTTGTCATCCCTTTCAATTCACCGGGCATGGATAACCTGATCCCTTCTTTGCTGGAGCAGATGCCTGACCTGAATATTTACGGAACCCACGCCTTTTTTGCAGCCTCCCGGCTCACGGATCCTCACTGGCAATCCCAGGAAGGTATTTACCTGGTCTCAACCACACTCCCGCTGTCAGAGCAAGGAGAGCTGTTCGCCACGAGTTTCATGGAGGAATACGGCTACTCCCCTGGAGTAGCAGCGGCTTATGCATATGATGGGATGCGGTTGATCCTTGAGTCCATTTTAAGGGTGGGAAAAGACCCGGAAGCCATCCGAAAATACCTTCAGGGCATCCGGTTTGAGAATGGGGTCACCGGGCCCATTTCTTTTGATGAACTTGGAAACCGGGAAGATGCAGTCAGGATCATCAGGATTTCAGGGGGCAAGGCGATCCCTGTTGATTAATACACTCTGGCGAAATCATCTGCATAAGCATTAATATCCGTATCATCCAGGTGGATCCCGGAACTCAGAATTACCCTGTATCTGAAAGTTACAGATTGCCCGGTTGGAATTCTAAAATCAAATCGTTCTGCACCTTTGGTGAAATCGTTCGAACCCAACGGATTGGCTGAAAACAATCCGTATCCGCGGGCATGCCAATAGGTTGGATAATTTGGGTTTTCAGGGTGATCACAAATAACCAGTGAAATTTTTTCATCACCTATATTTCCATACAGATGCATCCATTCAGCACGAGTACCCCATACATCCAGTCCGGCAGCTCCTTCACTACTCCTGTAATTTCCGGAAATACCTTCATTTGACATCTCCGATACAATGATTGAAGGCCCGTCGGCACTATACAGAGTAATCTCACCTTCCGAAGGTAATTCGAGTTGTCGGGCCACACGAATACCAAACATACCTTCTTTGGTGTCAGGCATCGAAATTTCTTCATTGCTGGCTGTTAAAGTTGTAATCCTGTCAATAATTCGGGTTGATCCGCTGACACTGAAGTAATATTCTGTTCTTTCTGCCAGTAGTTCCTTCCCTGATTTATCTGTCCAACTTTCAACAGTAACCATAAACCCCGCACCAATACCTCCGGATAGATTCTCAACCTTTAGGTGCTTAATTACGCCACCATTCTCATTCTCTATTCCCAATCCTTCAGAACCGTTACCCCAAAAATCAGTACCGTTTACATTGCCATATGTTAACCACATACCTGTCTGGTGCGGATGGTCGGCTCGCTCTCCAGTTCTGGATTTTATTGGAAATCCACGTGTAATTTCAGTTCCGGCTGCGGTGAGTACAGGATAAAGTATCGGTTTATACACATTATCAGGCCAACAGTAGGAAGTAAAAAGTTTCCCATCAATCATTATATCAATCCTTTTGTCTGAGGTTTTGTCAATGAGTTCTATCTTTGGACCTTGATTTTTCTGAAATTGATTTCCTGATTTTGTGCCACACGAGACAAGAAGAATAGCTGTCAGGAATATAAATAAAAATGAGTTTTTCATATGCTCGATATTTTGATAAAATTATATTGCAAACGCAATTTTTTTGAAATATCTGAATAATAAGCATAATTTAAATGTTTCACTGCTGTTTGAATTGAAATAATATGTTGGGACAAGGAAATATGAAAGGATTACGATATGTATATCAAGACAATTAGCTATGAGCATTTCTTCGCTAATGGAGCGGTTGGCGTTAAAGTCTGGAAAAATATTGGCATGTATGAAAAAACCAGCCTACCACATGTATTTTCACCCTGATAGTCCATCTTAAGAGGAGCATATTCAGGCACGAGATAATGTTTTGGCAAAACACCCCTAGCTGGTTTATGTCGGGGCTCATTTGGACAGTTTAGAGTGGAGTGTTGACGAACTGGCGAAAAGACTGGATTGATCTCCGAAGCAACTGGTTTATCCTGATCCCTATTCTTTCATCCAATCAGAAATCATGGCGTGAATAAGTTCCTCCGCCTGGATCATCCAGCTTAGATCTTCGCGTTGACTGGCATAATGGAAATACCTGTCGGCCTTAAAATTATCTGGATATGCAATAAAGCGCGTTTTTGAATAAGAGTCTTTTAAATTTTCCCACGACTGTTTAAACTTCTCAATGGCAACTCTAACTTCTTCTTTTCCCTGGTTCCGAAGAGCTTCATCGTTTGTATCACATTGTCTTAATGCAAGCAATAATTCAGGGGTTGTTATTTGAAAGTCATTCAATACTTTAAATATTTCCCAATGGTAACGGTTTCTTGTGGACCGGTCATACAATTCATCAATGCCTTCAGAGGTAACCGCATAGTTTTCAATAATTTCTTCGGCATCTTTCAATCTTTCTTCATAAAGTGTTGTCCATGCCCCTGGATTATTTGCATCCGGAAGTTCAATGACCAGGTCGGTAAAATCAGTTCTTTTCTGTTGCTTTTCTTTTTCCTCTTCCGGAATCCAGTGTGCAAGTCCCTGAAGATTAGTCAGTGCATTGCTTATGTCATTCCGTGAACCATTTCTCAACAAAGCTGTACTCCAAAACGTTGCTGTTTCGGTTAACATATTGTAAAGTGCAGTGTAATCAGGTGCCGATGTGCCGAATTCTCTTTGCAGAAATGCATTGTCAAACTCTTCAAGAGTACGTCCTTCAGGAGCCCAGCTGTATTCTGCCGAAGCAATCAGTCCTCGCCAGTATGTTTCGAAATGTGGTGAATCGTCATCCCAGGCTGTGCATAACATGCCATCAACCTCTAATTCGTCAGCAAGCTGCAAAAAGCTTTGAATTGCAACAATGCCGCCATCCGACATGCTTCCGGTTCTATTATCTTTTGGAAAAAGGAGCCCGCCTGTCTGTGCTGCAGTAGCGACCATGACCGGCAGGCCATTTTCTTTGTACCAGTTAAGTGCCTTGATGTTACCCGGGATCCTGCCCAATTCGTAATTCCATCTCATGTATACACACTGCTTTGGGAATTTCTGAATCAGATTTTCAAGTTTTGCTTCACCGGTCTCCCAAACTTCTGCTGCCTGATCGGCGTTAACCTCGATATTCCAGGTACTCTCGTAAACACCTGCCTGTTTAAGAGGCATATCGTCCCAGAAGATTGGTGTCCGGCCCTTCTCTACAATAAAATCGCACACCCTGTTTAACCAGTACAGGTTTAAACTCATCATGCCCTCTTTGTCAGCAATAGGCTTGCAACGGGGGCAGATTCCGATATCGCCAATTTCATCACCGCCTATATGCAGGTATTTTGAACCCGGGGTAGCATCCATTGCGTCGCTGTACAAATCGAATAAAACATCATAAGTGCCTTCATCAGCTGGGCAGAATACCCAACATTTTCCCGGAATTTCCCTTAAATGGGCATACTGTTCATGTTTCAATATGAAAGTGGCATGACCAAGTCCCTGAACAAGGGGTGAAATTTCGATGTGTCTGGCAGCAGCATATTTTGTCAGATCTGCCATTTCATCTATGCTGATGGCCTGAGGTCCTCCGACAAGCGGCTGTTTCACATATTGCAGTTTATCCTCAAATTCAAAAATTACCGCATTAATCTTATACCTGGCCAACCGGTCGATGCTTTTATAATAATAATCCATATGGTCAAGGTGGTGCTTTACATCAAAATGCACTGCACGGTATGACAAAGCCGGGTAATCTGTAATTTTACAGGCGGGTATTGCTTTATCAAAATCGCGTGCGTCCTCCAGCAGCTGCTCCAAAGTCTGGCATCCGTAAAAAATCCCTGCTTCTCCGGCAGATCTTATCTCAACATGGCCATCCCCGATCAGAAGAACATAACCTTCAGGGTTGTCTGTTTCCTGAAGAGCCGGGTCCACAACAAGTGATAACCGGGCTTCACCGGATTTGGCTTCAACCAGCCGGGAGAGGATTTCTCCCATGAGCGGCCGTTCTGTAAGTCCGGTCATTTCCAGGCTGACCAAATCCTGGTATTTTAAACTTTCACCTCGAGTGATCTCTACCTTCTGCGGTTTTGGAATGATTTCAAAGGGGGAGGGTAATTTGTCTTGCAAATTCTGGTTGCATGCCGAGATTACCAGAAGAAAACCAAACATGCAGGCAGTAATCTTAAAATTTCTCATACTTATATTTCTGTTATTGCTCTTTCAATATTACTAATAACCACTGAATATATCAGACCTCCTGTCTTTGCGCCAAACCCCTTTCCAGTCTCCTTTACCGGCATTCCCGATCCACTCCCATGATGGACTGAAATTAAGATCAATATCAGCTGTTATTAAGGAATTCTGAGTGCTGCTTTCCTGAAGGATTTCACCAGAGGGATTTATAATAAGGCTTTGGCCATCATATATGGAAGTAATAAAAAACACTCCATTGTCAATTGCCCGGCTTCTGGCAAGAATTCTGTAAACATCATTTTCATTGCCCCGGGTGTCGCCCCAGATTGGACATAAGAGCAATTCTGCACCCTTGAGAGCAAGGATTCTTGCTACCTCAGGAAAAGCATAATCCCAACAGATGAGCATTCCTATTTTTCCGAAATCGGTCGTGAATACAGGCAATTCATTCCCTGGTACGGCTCCTTGTTCAGCTTCACTATCTGGTAATTGCACCTTCTTATAAACATTCTGAATTTCACCCTGTCTGTTATAAAGAACTGCAATATTATTCAGTGTATCTCCACTCCAGTTATATAAACCGGATACAATGTACATTCCATATTTTCTTGCTTTTCCGGCCATCATAACTGAGGCACTTCCATTCAAAGAATTCACTTCGGTTTTTGTCATTCCCAGGCCTGTATTACAGGTTGCCCATCCTTCGGGCAGACAAACAATATCACAAGCTTTGGCACCGGCTTCATCCAGCAGGGATCCCATAATACTGATATTTTCTTCCACAGTCGGACCCGGAGGCCTGCAGTATACAGTTCCTGCCTTTAGCATTCTGGCAGGCTCATCCTGACAAGCTTCAAGGGAGATGTCATCCCACCATACCGTTCCCAAAGACCACCTGAATTCAAGGGATATTTCAGCCGAATCAGCTCCTGGCACTGCTTTGATTATATCGGAAGCCAGATACCATCCTTCCGGTTCATAAACAATGTCATAAATATAGTTGTATCCCAGGTTTTCTTTCCCATGGAACCACTTAATCCGGATCATTACAGATTTATCCAGGGAAATTATATCTTTTGCTAAAAACCGGGCATTGAAGAGATAGCTTTGACCAGGTTGTATCTCAATGATCTGAAATGCCCTGCCATGGCAATCCGGATTAACACTTTCCATTTTAAGGGAAGAGCTGCCACTGTAACTTATTTTCAAATCAATGCCTGTTTCAGGCTCCATTGATTTTACCGGTCCGGAAACAATCCACTTTTTCGGGAAAATTTCAGAATCCTCAAATCCGGGATTTTTTACAAGATTTCCGGCTATCAAAGAATTGAAACATATGAATGCCAGAAACAAAGCAAATATTCTCATAAACAATAATACAGAAAATTTAACATACTTTAGTATTTATAGGTCAATTCATTAACAATCTTTAAGGGTCAATAAACAATAATTATATTTTATTATAGGGAACTTTGGAAACAAAACCTGTTAATCAATGTTTCGGCATGTTATCCTTGTACTTTCCCTACTATTAATAATCTCACAAAAACTTGCTAGTCAGACAGATAGTACAAACACTAAGGTTCTAAGAGGAATAATTGTGGATGACTCTTTGGGGTATATCCTTCCACTTGTCCATCTCTGGAATGAGGGTACCCAAAGGGGTACCATTTCAAATGAATCCGGCGAATTCAGTATTCATGCTGGCAACCATGACACCTTAATTTTTAGTGCATTAGGATATTCTGATCATATATTGGTTGTTTCAAATTCTGTAATGATTCAGAATCTGGTAGTTCGCTTAAAACCGAAAAAATATGAAATTGAAGAAGTTATTGTAAGAAGATTTGGGAATTATGAGTCTTTTAAATATCAGGTTATTCATCTTGATCTACCTAATACCAGAACAGATTATTTGAGAGAATATATCAGGGCATCAGCTGCGACTGCTGCCATGGAAGCTGACAGAGAAAGAGCTATTGAGGATCATATGAATGGATTTGGATATGCCATACCTTTAAGTGGAGGGATAAGCCGTGAAAAGGAAATAATTGAAAAAATTAGTAATCTTAAAAAGAGAGAACAAATCATTAATGAAAAGTTTAACAGGGAGCTGGTTAGGGATATCACACAATTAGAGGAAGATAAACTTACCGAATTTATTGCTTTATGCAATTTTAGTGATGATTACCTTTATAAAACCGACTTATATACCATCATTGAAGCTCTTTATGCAAAATATGAGGTCTATCAAAACATGTCAGACTCAATTCCTTCTGTTGATTAATTGAGATGCTTTAATATCGCTGCAACAATTTCGTTATATTTAAAAACACAAAACAGGGTCCATGCATGGAAACCATCTACATCCAAAACAGGCATTCAGGGCATTAAAGCTAATTTATTACGCACTGAATACAGGATTACTGCTCTTTTTTTTCGTGGGAATCTACCTGAATGATATGGTAATCCCCGGATTCAAGGATAATGTTGATACTCTTACCATTGTGAATGTGCTTCTGCTGACCATGATTCCTTTAGGCAACCTTATTTCAAACCGGAAATTGGCAGCCATTATGGCGGGAGATCCCTTTGCCAGGAAATTTGAGCAATTCCAGTCGGCCATGATTATCCGGTGGGCCATGATCGAGGGGGTTGCCCTGTTTTCTATTGTGGGTTTGATCCTGTTGAAGGATGGGAAGCAAATGGTTCTTTTTGTGATCTGTATCCTGGTGCTTTCACTGAATACAGTTACCAGGGAGAAGGTGATAAAGCTGGCCAAACTAAATGCCAAAGAGGCTCTTTCGCTGGAGGAGTGAAAATATCTTTCTACACCTCGGTCTACGGAATATTGAACTATCTTTTCTCCATTCTTATATGGTTCTTTCCGGATCTGTGGTACCACAAAAAAATGGCAGCCAATGAACAACATCAACTGGAATGATTTTGAAAAAATTGAAGCGGTCAAGCGCCCAGATCAAGGATCTTTACAGGGCAGAGGAGCTCCTCCATAAACAGGTGATCTGCGTGGTCAATTTTCCAGCCAAACAGGTTGGTCCTTTTATATCTGAATGCCTTGTCACGGGGCTATACAACGAGCGTGGAGAGGTTGTGCTGGCGGTACCCGACCGCCAGGTTCAGAACGGGGCAAGGCTGGGTTGATCATCTGAGTTTTCAGGACCTTGTTGTATATTTGCCGGCATGAATCTGCAGAGGTATTCCAGGGAGGAGAGTATGATCCTGATGAACCGGTTCGGCAGCGACGGTACTCCTTTTGCGTTCCTGATCAGCTTTTCAGGTGAGAACAATATCGTGGTTCCCATCAGCGAAGCTGCCTCCGGGGGTCTTTACCTTGAGATGCCGGGGGCTGTAAATCACAACCTGGGAGCTGTTGCCCGGGAACCCATCACTTTCACCAAGCTGCCTGTTGATCCTCAAAGGTACAGGAAAGCATTTTCCATGGTAAAAGACCAGATTCTCTACGGCAACTCATTCCTGCTGAACCTCACCTTTCCCACCCGGGTGAAATGCAATTACACACTGGAGGAGATCTTCAGGGGAAGCAGGGCACCATTCAAACTTTATCTGGAGGATGAACTCGTCGTATTCAGCCCCGAGAGATTTGTCAGGATAAAGGGGAATAACATTACATCCAATCCCATGAAGGGGACCATTGATGCAAACATTCCCGGGGCCCGGGGAAGGCTCACCTCCGATTTGAAGGAGGATGCTGAACACAATACCATTGTAGACCTTATCAGGAATGACCTGAGTATCATCGCTTCAAATGTAAAGGTTAAACGTTTTAAATACATCGACCGGATCAGAACTCACCAGGGTGAACTGCTCCAGATGAGTTCGGAGATTACAGGAACACTTCCTGTGGATTACGGGTCCAGGCTGGGACGCTTGCTCTTCAGCCTTTTGCCGGCAGGCTCGATCTGTGGTGCACCAAAAAAGAGTACCATTGAGATCATCCTCAAAGCAGAGGGTTATGAGCGTGGCTACTATACCGGGATTTTTGGCTATTGGGACGGCTCAATTCTGGATTCGGCTGTAGCCATCCGGTACATTGAAAAAAGTGGTGAAAAGCTCACCTTTAAAAGCGGCGGGGGTATCACTTTTCAGAGTTCTTGCGAACAGGAGTATGATGAAATGGTAAATAAGGTTTATGTTCCCATTTATTGAAACCATAAAAATATGGAACGGGGAGGTAAAAAATCTTCCCTTTCACCAGGCCAGGTTCAACCGAACCCGCAATGAAATGCTGGGCCTGACGAGCCATCCGGCACTTTCGAAGGAGATCATCATTCCCTCCTATGCGAAAAACGGACTCTTCAAATGTCGCATCCTGTACGATCATCAGGTAACCGGTGTGGAGTTTCAACCATACGAAAGAGCTGTAATCAGATCTCTTAAACTGATTGACGGCAGCCAGGTTAGCTATCCCTACAAATCCTCCGACCGGTCGGCCCTGACTGCCCTGTATGATCAGCGTGATTCGTGCGACGACATACTGATTCTTAAAGATGGACGAATTACCGACAGCTATTTTGCCAATGTGGTATTTTGGGATGGTTCAAATTGGGTTACCCCGGAGGTTCCTCTCCTGGAGGGAACCATGCGGGCCTTTCTGCTGGGAAAGGGTATCATTAAAAAAGCCGGAATCAGGATTGAAGATCTCTCCGGGTTCAAAAGTCTGAAGCTGATCAATGCCCTTAACGACTGGTCCGATGCACCTCACATCCCGGTTGAAGCAGTCACCTGGTAACCGAGAAAAGAAAAAGCATCTCCCTGGCAATCTGACGACACCGCTCAGCATAACCCTCAACTGCCTGTGGTGTACCTTCAAAAATCTTAGGATCATCGTAGGTAATGGCATGCCGGGTTACAGCTCCGGTTACCACCGGACAAGCCTTATCGGCATCCGGGCAGGTCATCACAGCGTGAAAATCCCTGGTTGGATTGGGTGGATCTGTATACTTCTTCGAAAATACCCTCACCCCCCCATTTGCACCAGGAAAGTCTACCAGATAGACAGGATTTGCTCCGGGAATTTTCGTGGAAATTCTGAATCCTGCACTTCTGATTGCTTTTACGGCCAATGGATTAAAAGCTGACACTTCTGTTCCACCTGAATAACAGGCCACCCCTTTCAAGCCAAAAAGACCCGACCCAAGTAATGCCCAAATCTGTGCCAGGTGGCTTCTCCTGGAATTATGCGTACAAATAAATATGAGGTTCACCACATCTGACTCACCTGAAGCGATAACCTCCGCTAACCCTTTAAGTCTCGTCCTTCTCTCCTCAGGGATCAGCTTAAATTCCGCAATACGTGCGGTGGCATACTCCTGAAGCGTTTCAAAACCCTTCCAATCCATCATTTAATCAGGATATTGATTCCACAATCTCAACCGCTCGTTTTACGCAAGGCGCACATATCTTTTCCATCACTTCCTCATCCTTGAACTTATCAGTTCCCGAGTCTGAGTTGAAATCACATCCGGTCAGTTCCCTGCAACTAATGGTCTGAAAATCATTGGTAAATCTTTTAATGAATTCCCTTACTAAACCGTAGGTCCCTGTCTTAAGCTCCTTATTATCAGAGGACTTCTCACCTTGTAATATTCCTAGCACCATGATCGCTCCGGTCACGGCACCACAGGTACCCTGTAAACGTCCCATTCCTCCCCCGAATCCGGCCGAGACCTTAAGTGCCAGCTCCTTGCTGTAACCATAGTCTTTTGCGAATGAGAGAAGTAATGATTGGGCGCAATTGTTACCCTCTAGAAACAGCTCTTTTGCATGTTCTGATCTTTCCATCGCTACCTCCTTTTTTTTATACAAGTTAATAAAAGCCTTGAGAGTATTCATGAATTTCAGGAACACAGTCAAATGTAATCGTTATTATTGTATTCTGACATGCAGGAGATCCACAATATAGAAGAACATGAAACGGATTGCTTCACTTCACATTATTTTATTACTCTCATTACTAACATGTTCCAATAACCATAAGCGCAGTACTCTGAAAATTTACTCAGAGGAGACACTTTTCACGGCCATGGAAACAAACCGACAATGGCCCTCCTACAGGGGCTTTCATGCCTGCGGTTATATGAACAATGCATCACTGCCCGATTCATTCAATATTGAAACCGGATATCATGTGAAATGGAACATAGAAATTCCAGGTTTGGGGCTCTCCTGTCCGGCCATATGGGACGATAGGGTATACCTGACCACTGCAATCAGTGAAACAGACAAACGGGGCTACCAGGCAGGACTATTCGGTGATATTGAACCGGTTCCGGATTCATCCGAACACCGATGGATGGTATATTGCATCGACAAGAATAGTGGAAGAATCATTTGGGAGAGGGAGGCCTGCCGGGGCATTCCACGGGTGAAAAGGCATCCCAAATCTTCCCATGCCAACACGACCATTGCAACCGACGGAAGACATGTGGTTGCCTTTTTTGGTTCGGAAGGGCTCTACTGTTATGACATGCAGGGGGTGTTGGAATGGAAGCGGGATTTTGGCCTGATTAACTCGGCCTGGAATGTTGTAGAATCTGCCGAATGGGAATTCAGCAGCTCCCCGGTCATCTTCCGGGACCTTCTGATCCTGCAGGCCGATGCATTAAATACGGCTTTTATAACAGTCCTGGATCTTTCCACCGGTGAGACCATCTGGAAGAAAGACCGGGATGAGATCTCCGGATGGTGCACCCCTGCTCTATATTTTAACGGAACTGATGCATGCGTGGCGGTCAATGGATTCAGACACCGGGGAGGGTATAATCTGGAAACGGGTGAAGAGATATGGAGGATGTCTGGCGGAGGTGATATACCTATACCGACACCCATTGTGTGGAAAGACCTGATTTACTTTAATAGTGCCCACGGAAGGCATGCACCCCTGATGGCGGTAAAGAACAACGCTGAGGGGGTGGTCGATTATCCGGAAAACGACTCCATGAAGGTGAAGGGGATGGAATGGTTTTACGATCGCGGGGGTTCTTATATGTCATCCGTACTGGTTTATGACTCGCTTTTGTACATGCTCCGCTGGAATGGTAATCTGACTTGTTATGATGCGCGAAGTGGAAAAGAAATTTACCAGCAGACGGTGAATCCCTCCAGTTTTATCGCATCTCCTGTGGCTGCAGATGGGAAAATTTACATCGTATCAGAATACGGGGAATTGTATATTGTTCAGAGCGGACCAGAATACAGCCTGCTAAAAACGATTTCACTGGGTGAAGTTTCATTGGTTACACCCGCTATCATTCCCGGAATGATGTTATTCCGAACCACCAGCCGGCTTATGGCAATCTCAGATGTCTGAAACTTTTCCAAGGAATAAATCCTGAATCACTATATTTACAGCTGCCAGGAAATCAACCATGATCGGGAAGCATCTGCTTAGTGTCATAAGAAGCCTTCGGAAAAACCTGCTATATGCACTATTTGTCATAGCAGGACTCGCCATTGGAATAACCACATTTCTCTCAACCATTCAATGGTCAGCCTGGCACCTCTCTTTCGACCGGAACTTCTCAGAAAAGGAGTCTGTCTACCGGCTTACTTTTGAGGAAACCAATGAAGGATTCCATCGTCATACGGCCAGGATCCTGCACGGGAGCGTACTGAACCGGCTTATCTTTTCAGAGGTCCCGGGAATTGAAAAAATGAGCCGCCTGGCCCCTTTCCGCAGGGCCGCGTTTAAGATTGGGGAAGAGACCTTTTACGAGGAATTTGCATTCACCTGCGATGCTCAATTCCTGGAAATATTTACTCCGGAGGTAATCATGGGTGAGAGGGAAAACCTGCTAACCGTTCCCAAAAGTGCTATCCTTACACAATCCACTGCCATAAGGTTTTTTGGAACAGATAATCCTGTTGGAAAAACATTTAGCATGATGCATCAGTTCGAAGTGAATCCCACCATTTTCACTGTGATGGCAGTAGTGAAGGATTTTCCTGAAAATTCACATCTGAAAATTTCTGTTCTCACCTCCTTCGACGATCCGCTGACCTTTGAGGGTACGGCCTGGGCCTATTTGAAACTGAAACACGGCACCGATCCCATAGAGTATGAAAAGGAGCTTAAAACATTCATCGAAACCAACTTCGATTATTCCTATACGAACTTAATCCAACCGAGACTCCAGCCGCTGTCAGATATTCACCTGAAATCACATAAGGCCAGGGAGATTCAGCCAAATGTTCGTTACAGAACAGTCCTGATACTGATCATTACCGGAATGATGGTGTTCCTGCTTTCGTGGATCAATTTCACATTGCTCTCGGTCAGTCAGAACCAGATGCAGATCCGAAAATTTATAATTCAGTGGCAGATGGGGGCCGGGAAAGCAGTTTTTTTCAGGCAATTTCTGGTTGACAATCTTTTTGTTGGATTGGTTTCATATCTGACAGGGATCGTACTTACCCTGTTGCTCTCTCCCTCCATTCATCGACTTGGAGATACAGCCTCCACCCGTGATTCCGGAATATTCCTCTTTTCAATATCACTCCTCCTGATATTGATTGTTTTGAGCGCCAACGTAACCGCCATCCTTTCAACTAAACTGTTATACAGGCGCTTGCTTCATAAATTCCATTCCACCAAAATCGGTAGTCCGCCGGACGAAACTGGAAAAAGTCTGTTCATCCGGTCGATTATCATCCTTGAATTTATAATCACTTTTGTTCTGGTATCAAATCTGATTATGATCACCAGGCAAACTCATTTTGCGATGAGTAACCAGCTTGCTGCTTCGCAGAATGAGGCCATTCACCTTTACAGCCTTCACCGTTCAATCGTGGACCGCTTTGGGTTGTTCAAAGAAAGAATGATGGAGAATCCAAATATTGCCCTGGTTACTGCAAGCATGGAGGAGCCTACCGGACAGGCAATGGATGCTTGCAAATTTGAGATTGACGGTGTGGATGAGGGCGAGAAACAGCTTTTCCTCTTCCCTGTGGACCAGGACTTTCTAAAGTTTTATAATATTAAAGTGCTGTATGGTAATGACATGCCATCGGTTTACAACCCGGGAGATTCGGCGGAGTACTTCTTCCTTAATGAAACAGCGGCTAAGATGATATCCGATTATCCTGAATCGCTTATCGGAAAAAATCTCTCTCTTCAATTCGCTTACCCCGGTTTCATCTGGCCCGGGTCTATCACCGGTATTGTGGAAGACTTTCACCTTTCCGGTCTGGATTATGAGATTTCACCAATGGTTATCTTTCCAAAATATACCTGGTTATTCTGCTTTTCGATTTTGCCCGCTGGTAATGCGGCCCCTGTAATCGAGCACCTGAAGGTCGTATGGGAGGAGCTGTACCCTGACTTTCCCCTGGAGTACCATTTTTCATCTTCCCTGATCGAAAAATTGTATGAAAGTGAACTTGACCAAATCAGGATCATGAGGGTATTCAGCGTAATTTCAATTATCATTGCGGGAATGGGCCTTTTTGCCCTGAGCGGATTTTTTATGCAGAAGAAAGTGAAGGCGGCAGCATTGCGCAAGATTAACGGGGCAAAAGTATACCAGATTATCCTGCCTGAATTAATTCATTACCTGTGGCTTGTACTGATCTCCTCGGCCATTTCAATTCCTGCATCTCTTTTACTCATGGAGCGATGGTTGAGGAATTTTATCTACCGCACAGAGTTGCCGGTCTGGATTTTCCCGGTATGTATCGTGGTGTTGATCATATTTAGCTGGATTGCAGTTTTTTATCATGCAATCAGACTTGCCCGGATTAATCCGGTTGAATTTATCAAGGAGCAGTGATGAAGGAGCAATTTCAATACCGGACCACGATCCAGTCCATTGCATCCATCCGAAGTGATCTGGAGGCATTTGCGAAAATCCAGGGGATCCCCACACCCGAACTCAAACAGATCACCATGATTGTGGAGGAGCTATTCTCGAAGATTATTCGATTCGCCTTTGTGGATGATCAGCACCTGCTGGACATCTTCATTTCAAAAACCGATAGGGAAATTAAAATCGAAATGAGCGATAACGGAACCCCTTTTAATCCGCTTGAATACAACTCCGGTCATGGTACCGATCCGGTGTCTGCCGATGATGGAAGTATGGGTCTCTCACTGATCAGAGCCTTTTCTGACTCCGTGCATTACATCAGGGAGGAGCACAGGAACACTCTGACCATTCATAAAATAATCCGCAGCATACCCGAAAAAGAACAGCCATGATTTTACCAACTTCGCAATCAAACCGTTTCATAAGTGTTTCCACCGGACATCGAAAAAAACTCTGGCGAAATAATATCATCCTCCTTTTATCCTTATTCATCCTGATCTTTATCGCCCCATTATTGGGCCAATTCGGCAAAATCGTTACCCATTCTGCCTTGATCCTGGTGGTGATCTCGGGTATATTTGCAGCAGATTATCAAAAACAAATTTTCAAATTGCTTTTCTCCCTGGGATTCCTTACTCTGATCAGTATGGCTTCATCATACATTTTCCCCGGAAGCAAAGCACTCGATATCATCTCTTTTCTGTTGACAACCATTTCTTTGATGTTCTCAACAATCGCCCTCATTGCACATGTGAGCCGGGCCAAATCTGTTGAAAAGTCAACTGTTCTCTGTGCCATCAACAGTTATCTGCTGATGGGACTGACCGCCTCAATCCTTTTTATCAGCCTTGACCTGTTTGTTCCCGAAAGCTTCATCACCCTTGAAGCCGGATCTGAGAACCTTAGCAGTTATATCTATTTCGGATTTGTCACCCTGTCTACAGTAGGTTATGGTGATATCACGCCAACTGCTCCCCTGGCCCGTTCACTGGCCATCTTTGTTGCTGTCGGAGGTCAGCTCTACCTTGTGATCGTCATTGCACTCATCATTGGCAAATTCCTGAACACCCAGAAGCAAAAATAATAAGGAATTTAAGACTAAATTATTAGTTTTATAAATTCTCAATTTAACCTTCCGGTAAAGAGTGAAATCAAATGAAACTGAACAATTACACAATTACACAGGTTTGGGCATTGGTAATCCTCAGGGTTGCCATCGGATGGCACTTCCTTTATGAGGGCCTTACCAAACTTTTCAACCCCGACTGGTCTTCCCTGGGCTACCTCATGGATTCCAAAGGACTTTTTGAAGGTGTATTCCAATCACTTGCAGCAAACGCCGGCGCATTAAATGTGATGGACTTCCTGAATGTATGGGGATTGATAGGGATCGGCACAGGACTGATCGTGGGACTCTTCACCCGGACCGCACTCATCTCAGGGATTGTATTGCTGGCATTCTATTACCTCTCGCACCCGGCTATCATTGGCGCTAACTATGCAATACCCAGCGAAGGAGCCTACCTCTGGGTCAATAAAAATCTGATCGAGATGTTTGCGCTCTGGGTAATACTTTTATTCCCAACCTGGAAATCGGTGGGCCTGGACAGATTTGTATTTAAAAATTGAACCATCATAAGCTTAAAAAAATTTATGAATAGAAGGGATCTGTTGAAAGGATTGGCAACTGTACCTGTTCTGGGTGCAATGGCCTATGGAACCTGGAGAAAACGGAAACAGGATCATATTAAAAACCACAAGCTGGCCAGCGAACTTAATATGAGCAGCCAAAACCTGGAATTCAGCCGTTATAAACATGACGGAGATGCGATCAGGATAGGGATGATCGGTTTTGGCATCAGGGGAACCCAGCTTATGAAGGGAGCGGGTTTTGTTCAGCCCGAAACAATCCAGCAGTGGAAGGATGAAGCGGTCAAAGATTCCCGGAATAAGAGATATGAAGAATTCCTGGAACAGGATGACCTGAACGTGAAGATTACCGGTGTATGCGATCTGTTTGATGTGCATGCCGAACGGGCACTCTCTGCAGCGGGAAACAAAGGCAGGGAGGGGACTGGAGGTACAATGGAAAATCCTGTAAAAAGATACAAAACGTACCAGGAAATGCTTGCCTCGGATGATATTGATGCCGTAATCATTGCCGCTCCGGACCACTGGCATGCAAGGATGACCATCGATGCAGCCAAAGCCGGTAAACATGTCTATGCTGAAAAAGGGTTTACCCGTACTTTAGATGAGGTTTATGCCGTCAAGGATGAAGTCAGAAAAAGCGGAATTGTTTACCAACTGGGTCACCAGGGCAGACAAACCGAAAGTTATATTAAAGCCAAAGAGGCGGTGGATAAAAACCTCCTTGGAAAAATCAACCTGGTGGAAGTCTGCACAAACAGAAACTCACCTAACGGGGCCTGGGTATATGACATCCATCCGCAAGCGAATGAACGAACAGTGGATTGGGCCACCTTTGAAGATCCCTGTGAAGCAAAACATCCATGGAGCCCTGAACGTTTCTTCCGTTGGAGATGCTGGTGGGACTATGGGACCGGTCTTTCGGGCGATCTGCTAACCCATGAATATGATGCAGTAAACCAGATCCTTGGCATGGGAATCCCGGAAACGGCAGTAGCCTCCGGTGGTGTCTACTTCTATAAAGGAAAAGAACATTACGTTGATGAAATCAGGGAGGTCCCCGATGTATGGAACACGGTTTTGGAGTATCCCCACCTCGATTTCACACTCATGTACAGCGCCTCTTTGGCCAACAACCAGGACCGGGGAAAGATGATTATGGGTCACGATGCTTCCATGGAGCTGGGAAATAACCTGAGCATATATGCCTGCGCCGAGAGCACAAGGTATAAAGAGAAGATTCAAAACGGGCTTATCGACCCGGGTGTCCCAATCTACACCTACATCCCCGGGCGTAAAAATGTCGACTCGGTGGCAACTGCCACTGAACAGTACTTTGCCAGCCGCGGACTTCTCTACACCTACCGGAACGGCCGCAGGGTCGATACCACCCACCTTCACATTGCCGAGTGGATCGAATCAATCCGCGAAGGGAAGCAACCCAGCTGCAATATCGACCAGGCTTTTGAGGAGGGGATTACCGCGGCGATGGCTACCATGGCTACCCGGGAGAAAAGGACTGTTTTCTGGGACAAAGAGAAGCAGGAAGTAATATAGTGCAAAGGGGACAGGGAACAGTGCTCAGTGCACAGATTCGGGGTGAAGTTGCCGGTATACTTCCCAGTGTGCATAGATTTCAGAATAGATTTTGAGCTCAATACATTTGTAATCGCAAACCATCCTTTGGAACAGATAGGCCATAAACCCGAGCAGCTGATCGCCGGTCAGTCCGGTTATATCTGACAGATTCTCAGGGGAGACAATTGCTTCAAATCTCTCATTAAGCTCCCTGTTTTTCTCACTCCAGTAAATCGCACGCCTGTTCTTTTCCTTTCTGTTCAGGTTGTAATACAGATAGGAAATGGGCGAGGAAAGAAGAAATCCGGTGCTCTTTAGTTTTGATCCGTCCATGTCAAAGGGAATGTAGTCGGGGTCCTGTCTCGGGAGTCCGAGAGATTCACCCAGGGTTTCTGGAGCAGGTGTTGCAACGACAGCCCTGGAAAAATCATCGTAGCTTGAGCCCCATTGGAATACCTTAGCCTCCTGAAGTGGATAGAAAATCCTTCTTAAGATAACATACCGGTCCTCAAGGATCCCCTCCACCGGGATCAGTGCTTCACAATAGGCTATATTTTTGAAAAGAAGAGTATCTCCCCTTCGCACAGGCAGCCTGAAGATTCCCAGACTGTCGGATACTTCACCTGCATGGGAATTCATATTGATCACATGAGTTGCAGCAACCGGAGAAAAGGCATCATCGTAAATAATGCCGGTGAAGCTGAAGCTCGAATCGGTATCCTGGGAAAAGATGGAACCAGTCATAAACAGCATCATTATAGCGGTCATGAAGGTCTTCCAGGCGTACATAGAATAAAAGTATCCAATATTTCCCAAAGGAAAATTACTTTTAACAATCCTTAACCATCGCTTGTATACAGGATATCCATGAACCAATTAACCGGTCGGGTGTTTACAGGTAGATTCCGGTTACAAGAATAATTTTATTATCACATGGATCACATTGTATTTCTCGATACCAAAACCATTGGGAAGGTTGACAATATGAAACTGCTCTCAAAATTGGGCAAACTTGAGGTGTTTGAAAGCACCACCCCTGAGCAAGTTGTGGAGCGGTGTCGGGGCAAGGAAATCGTAATTGTCAATAAGGTTCAGTTGACAGCTGAAGTGTTGAAACAACTTCCTGATCTGAGACTGGTCTGTGTGGCAGCCACCGGAGTAAACAATGTGGATCTGAACTATGCTGAGAAGAACGGCATCCAGGTCAGGAATGTAACAGGATACTCCACAGATTCCGTAGCCCAGCTTACCTTTACCATGCTGCTCTACCTGGTTAACAAACCTTACTATTACGACACATTTGTGAAAAGTGGTGCTTACTCCAGAAGCGACTCTTTTACACATCATAATGAACCTTTCTGGGAATTGAAGGGGAAGCGCATGGGGATTATCGGGCTTGGCACCATTGGCAGGCAGGTTGCGCGAATTGCAGAATCATTTGGTATGGAGGTGGTATTCTACTCCACCACCGGCAGAAATAATCATGTTAACTTCAAACGATTTGATCTGGACGATTTGCTTAAAAGTTCAGACGTGGTCTCCATTCATGCTCCCCTGAATGATTATACGAGATACCTGATCACCTATGAAAAGATCAAACTCATGAGACCCTGCGCGATACTGCTTAACCTTGGCAGAGGTGGCATAATCAACGAGGCTGACCTGGCCAGGGCTCTGAACGACAATGTGATAAGTGCTGCCGGGATTGATGTAATGGAACAGGAGCCCATCAATGCTGATAACCCTTTACTAAGGCTGTATGACAAGGGGAAGATTCTGATCACCCCCCATATGGCCTGGGCTTCAAAGGAGTCACGCGAACTCCTGGTCGAAAAGATCTCCAGGAATATCGCCATATTCCAAAAGGAGAGCGGACCTCATAAAGAGCAGGAACTGCTTCGATAAACACCGTTTTTAAAAATATAATTATTTCTATCAAATTCTTTTATTGTTTGATAACCAAATGCTATTTGTCTTCAGAATTCTGGTGAACTCTTGGCATGCATGGGGTGTACTAGACCGACGGCTTAAACCACATCGACCTCTACTTCACTCCCCACATTGTGCGAGAGGGTAAATCCTTTGAATCCCCGGCCAAATCCTTTTTGGAGAATAACTCCAGGGAGGAGAAGTCCTGCAGAACAGATAAATTGGCTTCATGTTCAGGCCGTTTTTTTGATTACCTTTCAGCAGAAGGCATTTAAACATTCTCAAACAATTTCCGGAATCATTTGTTGATTGCTTTATTAATACCTCCATTGTCGGGATGAAACAACCGGGAAACGCCGTATCGCAAAAACTCTTCCTGCTTTACTTGGGACTGAGTGCTTTCTTCCTGGGCAATGCGATCCTGGCTCAGTTCATTGGGGTTAAGATCTTCAGTGTCGGCCAGCTCTTCGGTTCGACCGGGAACGGGCGGTCCAGTATTGACATGAGCATCGGCGTGATCATCTGGCCGCTGGTCTTTCTCACCTCCGATATCCTGAATGAATATTTCGGGAAGAAGGGGGTTCGCCGCATCAGTTTCATCAGCGCCGGTGTGATCCTTTATTCTTCAGTCATCACCTTCTGGGCCACCCGGATGCCTCCGGCTCCCTTCTGGATTAATGCCAACCTTTCCAACAGCAGCGGAGGTAATTTCGATATTAACCTGGCGTACAATGTGATCTTCATCCAGGGGATCGGTATCGTCATCGGTTCGGTAACAGCCTTCCTGGTAAGCCAGCTGGTGGATGTCTATGTTTTCCATTACCTGCGCCGCATTACGGAACACAGGTTGTTATGGCTCCGGGCAACCGGTTCAACAGTTATCTCCCAGCTGATTGACAGTTTCCTGATCCTTTTTATCGCATTCAACCTCCTGGGTAACTGGACCCTGCAGCAGGTTTTCGATGTAGGACTCGTGCAGTATCTCTACAAGGTGGGCCTTGCCATCCTGCTCACCCCGCTGATCTATCTCGTGCACTACCTGATCGACCGTTACCTGGGGAAACAGGTCTCGCAGGAGGTGGTCACCAGCTCCGACAGGGATTGGTGAGCATAGGAACCGGCGTTGCCTGAAACGTATTATTTACCACTGAAGAAAACACTTACTGTTTTTCCGGACCTATTGCCGCTTGATAACCTTTAGGGTAACCCTGCTTTCCTTTCCCTTCCTGACTTGTAACAATTAGTGCGGTAGAAGTTCCCACCTTTTCACCAATGGTGCTAACTGGCTATCCATTAATTCTTTAGAAGGTGAAGTAAATTTGAAAGTTTCTCCGGTTGCGCTGTCATGTATATGAGATTCAGTAATGTTCCACACTCCACAGGTGATGATATCTTTCAATAGCTTCTTGTGCAGAGAGTTGAGGTTCCGGCAATTTAGTGCAATATCCCTTAATTCCCAGCAAGAGTCTTCTTTTCTCAATCAGGACAGTGTTAAGCTCGATTTTCTCTTTGGATACCCTTTTTATGAAGCCTCTGCTGTCCTTCATGACAGTATTCACATGATTGGAAGAGAGGCCATCTTAGGTTGAAAAATAGGTAATATCCCAATTTTCGGGTTGGCTGAATGCGATGTAGCTTGAAAAAAGCAGGCCCAGTATAATGAAAAGCGAAGCCCCCCCTGCTGATGTACCGGCTGTTCAATGATAATATTGCAACCATCCTGATGCTGTTAATTGAGCAATATCAACTACCACAGGCCATCCATCTCAATACAAATTATGAATTATATCCGAGATAAAATATTTTGTTTGACAGAGGAGGATACAGCGCATCACAACTTGAATTGTGTTTGATTATTTACTAAATTACACACAATTAGTAACCAAGAACCTATGCTTACCGGTTCAAAATTCGGCTCGGGGGATCCTTTCGCAGTTGACCTGGTGGGGATGCAAAAGCAGCTTTACTACTATGCGCTTCAACTAACCGATGACCGGGAATATGCCCGCGACCTGGTCCAGGAAACCAGTTACAAGGCCCTGAAAAACAGAAAACGCCTTCAGAACAGTGAACATATCAGGGCTTGGCTTTATACCATCCTCAAGAATACCTACATTAATTACCTGAGAAGCAGTCATATCAAGCATATGACATACAATTCAGAGGAGGTTGACCAGGTTTCCAATACCGTAAAAGAGAATGGGATCCCTCCACCCGATATCTTGCTTCAAAGGAAAGAGTTGAGGGAACAGATCAATAGGCTTCCCGGCTCATATGAAAAGCCGATCAATATGATGTTATCGGGATATTCCTACAAGGAAATTGCACAACATATGGAAATTCCCATTGGAACCGTAAAAAGCAGAATTCACCTGGGCAAGAAGCGGATACTTAAGATATATACTGCCTGATCAGACCAGATCACATGCATCAGCCGGCATCCAGTGCGGATCCCTGCCCTCCCACTTCACATTACAGCCAATGGGATTGGTAACCGGAACACGGACCTTTTTCCCGTCAGTTAGAGCCGCAAGGGCAATATCCAGGTCATTGACAGTAATTGCAGAAGCGTTCCTGGGCTGATCTACCGCCCTGCCGGTATAGACCAGTTTCCTCTCCCCGTTAAATACAAAAAAGTGTGGGGTCCTCAATGCCCCGTAGGCCAGGGCCACATCCTGGCTTTTATCATGAAGATAAATCCACGGAAACCGGTGCTCTGCCATCCTTTGAACCATATGCGGGAAATCGTCTGATTCGTAGGTGTTTGCACTATTAGAATTAATCCCGACGAACCTCACCCCTTTTTTCTGAAACTTTTCGGCACTCCTTCGGGTGACCTCATCGGATCCAATTACATATGGACAATGGTTACAGGTAAAGAAGATCACTAAAAACTCTTCTTTAAAATCGGAAATCGAATAGTTGTTTCCATCTGTTGCGGGGAGATTGAACCCGGGCGCTTTCGCCCCTATCTCTAATGTAAATGACATGAGTATATGAGAAATTAAGTAAATATTCAAGTAAGTAAATGATATACAATTAAAATGAGAAATTGTTTAAAATGCATCTTAATTGGAACAAAAAACAGGATTAATATGTTATACTTTTCAATGAAACACGCGAACTTTTTCATACTTCTCTTACTTACGGTTTCCCTGAAACTTGAAGGACAAGTTTTTACTGAGATCGGCAGGGAGCATTTATTGGAAGTAACTTCGCAGGAAAGTGACACCACCTATGTGATAAATTTCTGGGCTACCTGGTGCTCTCCATGTGTGAAAGAGATTGGCTACTTTGAAGAGTTATTCCTGGCTCACCAGGAAAGTAAAGTGAAAGTATTCCTGATCAGCCTCGATTTTCAGGACCGTGTGGACAGGCAACTCCTTCCCTTTCTAAAGGAGAGATCCATAACTGCACCGGTAATGTTGATGACCGATCTCGATTACAACAGCTGGATCGACCAGGTGGATCCTTCATGGTCCGGAGCAATCCCGGCCACACTCATTTACAATAGAGAACATAGAATCTTCCTCGAACAGGAGCTTTCCAGGGAGGAGTTATTTGAATATGTAAACCAAATATCAAATTAAATGAAAAAGATTTTTTTGACAGGAGTCTTAACCATGATGGCCCTGGTTATGCTTCAAGCCGGTTTAAACCCGGGGGATATTGCGAAAGAGTTTACATTGAAGAATGTGGACGATAGTGAGGTTTCTCTTTCCGATTATCTGGACCAGAAAGGGGTAATCATTGTATTTACCTGTAATCCATGTCCATTCGCCAACGCCTATGAGGAGAGGATCATCCAGCTGCATCACAAATATGCCGGAAAGGGGTTTCCCGTAGTGGCTATCAATCCCAATGATGAGACGTTATCACCTGAAGACTCAATGGAGAAAATGAAAGCACGTGCTTCAGAGAAAGACTACCCTTTCCCTTATCTAAAAGATGAAACACAGGATATTTTCAGGGCCTATGGAGCAACACGTACTCCGCATATCTATCTTTTGGAAAAAAGCGGAGGAAAATTCAAGGTTGCATATATCGGATCCATAGACGACAACGCCATGAACGCGGCAGCAGTTACCAACCGATACCTTGAAAAGGCCATCGCAGCCGTACAGGCCGGTAATCCTCCCGATCCCAATACTACCAAAGCCATTGGATGTACTATAAAGGCAAAAGACTAATAATTCAGATTAAAAATCGCATCTTTGATCCCACAATTGAACAGATCAGAAGATGCATCTCAACATCATGGAAATTCTGGCAGCATTCATGGTGCTGTTCGCGATTATCGATATTCTTGGCTCCATTCCGATTATTCTCGATGTAAAAGCTAAAACAGGGGCTTTACTTCCCGGAAAAACTACACTGGTTGCATTTGCTATCATGCTGCTGTTTCATTTCATCGGTGAGCCGCTGCTAAATGTTTTTGGGGTGGATATCTCTTCCTTTGCCATAGCCGGATCGGTTATACTTTTCCTGATGGGACTTGAAATGGTGATGGGGCTTACACTATTCAAACATGATGGGGGTGGAGGAGGTGCAATTGTTCCCATTGCATTCCCGCTTATTGCAGGTGCAGGGTCCATTACTACACTACTTTCCCTAAGGGCAGAATATCATTCCATAAATATTCTTATTGCACTTTCATTGAATATGATAATTGTCTATCTTGTCCTCCGTCTTACAACTTCTTTTGAGCGTTTTCTTGGCCCCAGCGGATTACATATCGTCAAAAAATTCTTTGGAATTATTCTCCTGGCAATTGCGGTCAAACTATTCATGTCGAATTTGGGAATTGAAGTTTCAAAAAGCATGTAAATGAGAATAACATCCCTATTAATCATATTATCCGTTATTGTGGGGTGCAGCAATGATGAGTTATCCTTTATCTCCATTTGCAACGAAACACCAATTCCCATTTATGCGATCTCTTACTCTTCCGATTTTTCTGATGGAAATTGGATCCAGCCAGGGGTAATTGATGAATTCTATTCCATCGGCATTAATAACCTGAATGGCTACGAATATTTTTCAGTCTATTATGACAGCCTGATCATCTACGTTAGAGATCATGAGGATGACCCTGTGAAGTTCTATAGTGACGGGTCTACAATTAATTACGACCCCGCACTGAATCCCTTTATAAATCCTGAAGTCTGGATTACACGTTCCTTTCAGCGTCATTTACCAGGGAAATCCAATCAAAGTCTTGAAGAAAAACAGATTTATGAACACTACTTCAGCATAGAACTTAGCAGTATTATTTCACTGTCCGATTACACATTCATTGATTCAGATCCTGCTTCGTAAGGTCTCCTCCAATTGAAATTCCGATAAGGTTGTGGGATGAGATTTGTGAGATGTATTCTTCACTATCAAGGGGATTGAATCTTCCTTAAACCCAAAATCCGAAAGCTTTGGAACCTCAAGCAGGTTGGTAATATGAATCAGTTTCTCCTTAAAAGACTGGAGATACTCTGTATCGGTCTTATATTTAAAATCGGCAAACACTTTACTGATTATCACAAGCTTCTGAATGGCAGGATGATCAGGCTGATCAATCAGGTTTTCTATTGTAAATGCAAAAACCGGAGCCATCAAGGTACCACATACCACACCATGAGGAATGTCAAAATAGGCACCCAGAGGGGAGGCGAACCCATGTACCAGGCCGAGTCCGGCATGCGCAAGGGTGATCCCGGAAAACATTGCCGCCAGCGCCATACCCGATCGAGCTTCAAGATTGTTATCCCCTTCGAGGAATGCCCGGAGAAGATATTGTTTAACTTTCTTAAGCCCTTGCAGCGCAAGGGCATCCGTCATTGGATTAGCCTGGCGGGAAACATATGATTCGAGTAACTGTGTAAAGGCGTCCATCCCCGATGCGGCAGTCAATCCGGCAGGACAGGAGAGCATCATCTCGGGATCAATGATTGCCATCTCTGGAATAAAATTATTGTGCCTCAGTGATTTTTTATAGCCGTGCTCTCCAACTTCCGATATCACTGCGTTTTTTGTCATTTCACTCCCCGTACCCGAGGTGGTCGGCATAGCAATAAATGGAATTTTAGTTCCCGGATGCTCCCGGTCCCCTATCCCTTCTAAGTATTGAGTAATGCTCCCCTCCACGGGGATCATGGCCGATACTGCTTTCCCCGCGTCCATGACACTGCCTCCCCCCACAGCAATGACTACATCAATTTTGTGATCCTTGTACTGCCCTACAATTCCATCAATTACAGTGGCAGAGGGTTCATGTGAGATCATCTCGTGGTGTAAAGTTACCCCTGAACGCCTCAATCCTGAAATAATCTCGTCACCGTGACCAGAACTATGAAATGAGGAGGCACCACTCAGCAGCAATGCATTTTTGCCATACACCTGCACAGCTGAGATAAGCTCAAGCCGCTTACCTTTTCCAAAATGGATTTCCGGTAATGGAAAAAATTGAAAGGAATCGATCATCAGAATGTATCTTTCCGTAAATATAGAAAAATTGTTATCGCTGGAACAGCTCTCAGGTGTCAACCTTTTTTTTAACTTGTAAGACGCGAAGCCGAAACAGGTAAAAAATTCAAGTTATGATCACAATTGAAGAATTCCTGGAGATGAAAGACCACGGATCTTTTCATGAGGATATCCCCCCACTTCTCCAGGCACTCCTGCTGGAAGCTGCCGGGGACTGGGAGAGTGCCCACCGGATTGCTCAGAATGAACCCGGAAGGGATGGATCCTGGGTGCATGCCTACCTTCACAGGGTAGAGGGAGATACAGGCAATGCCGGTTTCTGGTACAGAAGCGCAGGAAAGAGTATTCCTGAACTGTCACTGGCCGAAGAGTGGGAATACATCGCAATGGCTCTTCTAAAGAAAAGCTGATCGGTTTTGTGATTACTTCTTCTGAGTATTTAGCTTTTCTTCAATTTAAGCCCGCCTGGATGATTCGAAAGTAATATTTTATCCAAATTAATTAATGGATAGACTACTCCCTTAAACCGGGTATGACACGTTTTTTGAAAAAACATTCCACGACCATGAGCAATAGCCATCTTAGCTAAAGATTCTTCAAGCCCCCTGTCGATCTCATATTCTTCACCCTCCTTCTCAATTAACAAGGCTTTTAAATCAACAACTTGAAAATCCGTCGCACACAGGTATTCAAGCACATCTGTCCTATTCTCGTCCTTTAGAATATAAATTAAGAATTTGGTGTAAATTGCAATCGCCTCCTTATCAAGATTCCAGGAGTACCTCATTTGTAATTCCATCTCTGTTTTAATCCCTTCCGCCTTTAAATCAGGATAAAACTCATCAATGTCCTTATATGAATATTCTAATTCCCTTAAGCTCTTAATAGAGATAAGAATGGCCTTTTTGCTATCCGACATTTTCTAAAGGTTGACTATTTTTATCAATCAAAATAGGTATATCCACGGGGTCATTATTTACCTCAATTTCCCAAGAAACGGTACGGAAATTATTCTCAGACCTAATGATTAATTCCTCAAGTTTTTTAAAACTAATGTCAGGAACTAATCCTATAGCCAATGAGATCTCTACAAGCTTAGATAGCTTGTGATTAAAATCTCCATTAAGTATTTGTGAGATATACCCCTTAGTAACCCCCAGCTTTCTAGCCAGCTGAGTACGGGAGAGTTTTTGTTTCTCCATGTACCCGATCAGAGACCTGTAAAGATCCATCTGAATCTTGGTAGTCCAATACCCTTCATTACTGTAAAGTTCTCTAATTTCCATTTTATAAACTTGCTATGTATTTCTCTTTTAACGATCGGAAAGTCCGGAGATCCTTCTTTTGCCTGTTTTTGTAACCTCCAAGAATTAAAATTGCTCCATTGTCTTTCTTGACTCCGTAAATCCTTATGTCATCCTTTTTGAACTCGATTTCTTTTACCTTCTCATTCGCTGAGGAATGTAAAAATCTGAATTTAGTATCAGGTAAGCTTTTGCAATCTGCATAATCTTTAATAATGGCATATAGTGAGGCTACCTTAGAGGCCCCCTTTCTTGTCTTTTTTAATTCCGCAATGAAATTATCATATTGACAATAATCATCGACAACCAGTTTCTCAATTGACTGCTTACCAACAATAGAGTTGATTTTCTTTAGAGCAAATTTAGACATAAAGTTTAGTAATTACTAAACTATTCGAGAATTTTTCATCAATTCAATAAAATTAGCACTTTATTCACATAATACGGCAAAAGAAATTCAGTCCTTGGCAGCCTCGGTTCTGGCGCGATTATTCGCCTGCCTAAATAAAGAGAAGCCCCCTGTCGGAAGTCTTTTCTTTGATTATGTGATTACTTATAATTTGTGTATGCAGGTCAAATAATTGTGCTGCATATTGTGTACGCAATTCAGCAATAAAACAGAAATGCAAGTGCTTTTAGGGTGGAAGTAGTTACGGTCTGAATGCTTGTGAGCCGACTGCATTACCTACTCCTTCAGACAAGCTACTTTTCGCCCCTCAATTGCTGAATTCCACTACTCTCACAAGGGCTACAGAACGATATTAGCCAAGGGCTCGAGCTGGTGGCTGAACCCTTCCTCCTAAAATATCGGGTAGTGTCAAGGCATAAAAAAACCCCAGCCGGATTGACTGAGGTTCTGGGAGGGTTGTGATTCCGGCGCGATTCGAACGCGCGACCCACAGCTTAGAAGGCTGTTGCTCTGTCCAACTGAGCTACGGAACCGAGAACCGAGAAAGCAAAGCTTTCGAGCTCACGAGGAGCCTTTAGGCTTCGAGTAACCGAAAAAGCGAAGCTTTTGAGTAACCGAATAATTTTTTTTCGATTAAGCGATGCAAAGATAAGAAAAAAAGAAAATTTATTGCCCCAGTATCCAGTTCACCAATCCCTTGCTTTCAAGAACCTCCAAAAGCTTGGGGGGAAGGGGTTCAAAGGGGATTGTTTTTTCACCGATTGTAACAGTTCCGCCGCCAAGGTCAACTTCAACCTTTTCTCCTGTCTGATAGGCATTGACTGCATCGGGAAGAACCATTACAGGCAATCCCTGATTGATGGCCGAGCGGTAAAATATCCGGTTTACAGACTTTACAACCACAGCCTTAACACCTGCATGAGCCAATCCGACTGCGGGGTGCTCCCTGGAGCTTCCGCATCCGAAGTTTTCACCACCCAGGATCACATCTCCCGGTTTCACTTCGCCGGAGAAGCGGGGGTCAAAGCCCTGGAAGAGGTGTGGAAGGATCTCAGCCGGCTCAGTACTCTGGACCTTATAGGTCAGGTTTCCGGCAAACATCTGGTCGGTATTCAGGTTATCGCAATCGGAATAGTCCCATACGCCCTGTTCTCTTCTTCGCTCATTGTTTTCGATGGCGACCGAACCCGATGAAACCTTCCTGAAAGGAAATTTCTCGGTGGTTCTGATGTTCCGGGGATCCTTAATCTTTCCATGGATGGAACTCAGGGCCACTGCGGCAGGTGAAGCGAGGTAAATCTCTGCATTCTTATTGCCCATCCGGCCCAGGAAATTTCTGTTTGCCGATGAGATAACCCGGTGGCCGTCGGCAGGAATGCCCTGACCGGTCCCCAGGCAGGGACCGCAGGAGGCGCTCAACACATTTGCCCCCGACTCAAGAAACGTTGTGATCAGTCCCTCTTCAATGGCCTGCAGATAGATTTTCCTGGATGCCGGTATGACCAGGAGCTGTACCCCGGGTTTCACCTTGTTTCCTTTGAGGATGGATGCCGCCTCCCGCAAATCCTCAATCCTTCCGTTGGTACATGTACCTATCAGGCCCTGGTGAATCTCAAGATCTGACACCTCGGCCAGAGCCATTACATGATCCACATGATGGGGTGCTGCAACCAGAGGATAGATCTTACCCAGATCGATTGATATCTCCCTCTGATACTTTGCCCCTTCATCGGCCCAGACTCCCTTAGTTTTAGTACCCAGGTACTGAAATAATATTTCGTCGGGTGGGAAAACTGCATTCTTGGCTCCCATCTCTGAAGCCAGGTTGGCCAGAGTCATCCGGTCCGAAATGGTGAGTGTCCCTACCCCATCGCCATGATATTCAATGGAGAGATAGTTTGCGCCGTCTGACCCGATCATTCCAATGATCCAGAGGCTGAGATCCTTTGCAAATACACCCTTTCGCAGTGCCCCGGTAAGGATAATTTTCAGCGATCCGGGTACAAGGAACCAAGTCTCTCCCCTGAGCCAAAGTCCGGCTGTTTCGGTGCGGTCAATCCCGGCAGCCATGGCGTTAAATGCACCCGCAGTACAGGTATGGCTGTCACTCCCGACGACCAACATTCCCGGTTTAACATATTGAGCCATCAACTGATGGCATATCCCCTCACCCACATCATGAAATTTCTTCACTCCCTGCTCCTGCACAAACTCCCTGATGGTTTGATAACTGTTGGCAAGGGCCGAAGTGGTGGGTGGCGCATTATGATCCAGGACAACAACAAGCCGTTCAGGGTCAAATAGTTTTTTGCCACCCATCTGCTCAAAGGTACTTCGTATGCTGGATGAATTATCATGGGAAAGCACCAGATCGGGTTTCCGGAACACGATGGCTCCTTCCGGGGCATCAAACACCTTCTCTATAAATGTTCGTGGCATACTAAATAAGATTAATATTACTACGCCGGCAGTGATTCACCATTTCGCCAGGCCAGATGGCCGACTGAATCTCTCCAATATGCGCCTTTTTCAGCAATTGCATGGCCGTCCGCGATTGCCCTATTCCACCCCCGATGGATGAGGGAAGCTCATCATTGAGTAACCGCCGGTGAAATAAAAGATCGGATCGTTCCTGGTTTCCGGTGATTTCGAGCTGCTTCATCATCTCATCCTTATCCACCCTGATCCCCATTGAAGTGAGTTCAGCTGCACATTTCAGCACATTATTCCATACGATGATATCCCCATTCAGGCCTTTAAAGCCCTCCACTGTTTCGGTGCTCCAGTCATCATAGTCAGGTGCACGCCGGTCGTGGGGCTTTCCATCGGGCAAATCCGATCCGATCCCGATTATAAAAACAGCTCCCCGTTCTTCAGCTATATTGTCCTCACGCTCTTTCGGGGAGAGACCGGGGTATTTCTCATAAAGTTGTTCTGCATGTATGAAGCTGATCTCCTCGGGCAGATCGGGTACCACATTGGGATAGAAGGTGTGCAACAAATATTCGCTTCTCTTCACATTGTCCCAGACTTTTCCAACGGCCTTCTTCAGTGTTTCGAGGGTGCGTTCCTGAGGTAAAATAGCCTTCTCCCAATCCCATTGATCCACATAAACTGAATGCAAATTATCCAGCTCCTCATCGGGTCTGAGTGCATTCATATCGGTATAGATCCCATGACCTGTCTGGATATCATAATCCCTCAGCATCATTCTTTTCCATTTGGCAAGTGACATAACCACCTCAGCTTCTTCATTGCGCATATCCTTAATCCGGAAGCTGATGGGTCGTTCAATACCGTGAAGGTCATCATTCAAACCTGTTCCCTTCAGCATAAACAGAGGTGCTGTCACCCTTCTCAGGCGAAGATCCGAAGCAAGGCCTTTTTCAAAATGATCTTTCATCATTTCAATGGCTTTCTCTGTCTCTTTCAAATTGATAAGGGGTTTGTACCCCTCTGGAATAATCAATCTCATCGTTTTAATCCTTTAAAACAAACCATTTTTCTGATAGATCTCCATCTGAACATCTGAAAAAGGAGATGATTTCAGGGATATCTTTTTTGTAATGTTGCGGATCTCACCTGTTTTGAAATTCACATAGACTTCATCGCCATCTTCCAGCCTGAGCCCGGATATCTTTTGAAAAGTTATGATAGGGAATGCCGCGTTAATGGCATTCCGCTCATAGATGGAACCAAATGATTCTGCAACCAGGCACTGTACACCCAGAGATTTAAAACAGTCCACTGCCTGTTGCCGTGAGCTGCCTGACCCAAAATTCTTCCCGGTAAAGACAATATCCCCCGGGGCAACCCGGGTCGCGAAATCTTCATACCCCTCCAGGTTATCGAAGGTGTATTGCCCCATTTGAGCAATTTCGGTAATTGCGAGATACCTGTTATGATAGATCATGTCCGTATCAATGTTGTCCCGTGGGATAATCCAGGCCCTGCCGGTGACATTTTCCGGTTTGTCTTTCGAAACAGATTGAACTGCCTCCGCCACCTTTTCAAATGATCTGAATGTTGCAGGCCTCGGGGGTGGATACTCAGGAATGTTCCCTGGAGCTACAATAAAACCTGTAACAGCGGAGGCTGCAACCACCTCTGGCGATGCCAGGTAGACCTCCCCTTTTCCCTGCTTTCCCGGAAAATTCCTGTTTCCGGTGCTGATGGTAATCTCGCCTGGACCGTTTTGGCCCACCTGTCCGGCTGCACAGCCGGCACAACCTGCATTGGATACGAGTGCCCCCGACTCCTTAAACACCTCTAAGAGTCCTTCTTCGAGACATTGTTGCCATACCCGGTCGGTGGCAGGTACAATCTTCAGAACCACTCCATGCGCAACTTTTCTTCCTTTAAGTACCGAAGCTGCATTTCTCAGATCTTCCATTCGTCCATTGGTGCAACTGCCGATAAAGGCGGAATCGATCCAGATTTTCTGGTCGGGTATCGCAGAGGTGCCGTGTGGTTTACCGGGAAGGGAAATTTTCGGGGTGAAACGAGTCGCATCCAGGGTGAAACTCATCTCATAATTTGCATCCGGGTCAGCGAAAACCGGAACAATCTTTCGTCCGACCCTGGATTCACAATACCTTAACACCTCCAGGTTTGGGGGGAAAAAAATAGTGATCGCCCCCATTTCGGTGGCCATGGAAGAGATGGTTATCCGCTGATCCAGCGAAAGTGAATCGACCATATCTCCGTTCATTTCGATCGAATAACCCAGCAGTTTGCTGGCACCGAAGTGATGAAGAAGGTTCAGGACCATATCTTTGGCTGTGATCCCTTTTGCAGGTACCCCTTCCAACACAATCTTTACCGAAGGCGGCACCTTGAACCATGTGGTCCCGTTGTGCCAGGAGGCTGCAATATCTCTGTCCCCCATCCCCTGTCCGAATGCTCCAATGGCACCAAGGATATTTGCATGGGAATCGGTGGAAACAGCAGTTGAACCGGGCCAGGCCAGACCCTCTTCCATCAGAACATGAGTTCCGATACCCTTATCGATATCATAAACCCTGATCCCATTCTCCCGGGCGTATTGCCGGCAAATATGCTGGTTAGTGGCATACTTCTGGTCCGATCCGGTTGGATTACAATCAAAGGTGAAAAAGGTTCTGGAGGTATCCTTAATGGTGAGGCGATGATCCACCATATGCCTGACCACATTGGCACCGCCAAAATCACGTGCAACCCGGGCATCAATTTCCACATCCACGATATCATTGGGCACCACAACATCACGACCCGAATGGGCAGCCAGGATCTTCTCAATAACAGTCATTCCCATTTCAAAAATTTTCTGGATTAAATATAGCGACAAAGCCCATTACATAAATATTTTCTAAAACATCAAAGTGGGATCAAACTGTTTTCATAGTTTTATACAATTCAATTCAGCCCTATCAAAAGTATCCATCCAAATATATACAGGCTATACCTGATCAAGATTGCCAAGTGGTTCATGCTGTACATGCCCATTGTAGTACCCTTTTATGAGAGTAACGGTCTCGCAATGAAGGACATCATGATATTGCAGGGAGTATACTCCATTGCCATCGTGGTGCTTGAAATTCCCTCCGGCTACCTGGCAGATGTGATCGGACGAAGAAAAACACTCATTCTCGGGGCTCTGTTTGGAATCCTGGGATTTGCCACATACAGTTTCAGTTATGGTTTCCTTGGATTTTTGATAGCTGAAATAATCCTGGGTATCGGACAAAGTTGCATCTCGGGTGCAGATTCGGCTATGCTCTATGATTCTTTACTCGAACGAGGGGAGGAAAAAAAATATTCCAGGTATGAAGGGCGGGTTATTTCGCTTGGAAATATGGCAGAGGCAGCAGCAGGGATTATAGGAGGATTGCTGGCAGGAATAACACTCAGAACCCCCTATATTGCCCAATCGTTTATTGCATTCATAGCACTTCCGGCAGCCATAACCCTGGTTGAACCCACTCGCAAGGTACCTCTTATGAAGGGCGGAATCATGGAGATTGTGCATATCGGCAGGTTTGCGCTCTTCGGGGACCGGTCGCTAAGGCGTAATATTCTGTTCAGCGCTATCATTGGAACGGCTACACTTACAATGGCATGGTTTGCACAGCCTTTTTTTGAATTTACCAAAATCAAAATCGGATTTTATGGGATTTTATGGACCACGCTGAACCTCACCGTCGCCCTTACCTCCTACACTGCACACCGCCTGGAATCAAAACTGGGTCAGAAGTGGTCCATTCTGATCATTGCCCTTCTGATCCCGTTGGGTTACCTGGCCCTGGGGCGGTTCCATCTCTCCTCAGGGTTAATAATCCTCTACCTTTTCTACCTTGTCAGGGGGTATGCAACTCCTGTCCTGAAAGATTACATCAACCGGATAACCGAATCTCACATCCGTGCTACTGTTCTGTCTGTGAGAAATTTTATCATCAGGCTACTGTTTGCCGTCACCGGACCGATGCTGGGTTGGATCAAAGACCTCTATTCTCTGCAGGAGGCGTTGACCCTTGCAGGGATCATTTTCCTGGTTCTAAGTATTCTGACTGCCATTCTTTTCCTGGCCACGGGAAAGGAGATAAACCAGATCACCTCCTACAGGTCGAGGACCAGTCCATCGTAAGCGAGCCTTATATGGGGAGGCAATTCATCATGAACCAGCCGGGAGGGGCCCATCTGGTGTGAGATATGGGTCAGATAAGCATTCCGGGGACTAAGCTCTTCGATGAGTCCCACTGCCTGGGACAGGGTAAAATGAGAGATATGTGTTTCACGCCTCAGGGCATTTACCACCAAATCCTTCACCCCGAAGAGCTTCTCTTTCTCGTGCTCGGAGATGAAATTGGCATCGGTCAGGTAGGCAAAATCTCCTATCCTGAATCCCAGTACCGGTAACCGGTAGTGCATCATTCTGATGGGAATGATTTTGAGAGGACCGATTGTGAAGGATTCCGTGGAAATTATATGTATGATAACCTGTGGAACACCGGGGTACTTCTTCTCTGCAAAAACATATGGGAAGGTGCTGTCAAGGGCCCTGATCACCCTATCCTCGGCATAGATATCCATGGAACTTTTCTGGAGAAAATTGTAAGCCCTGATGTCATCAAGCCCTCCTATATGATCCCTGTGTTCATGGGTATAAATAACAGCATCAAGCTTGCTGACACCTGCCCTAAGCATCTGTTGTCTGAAATCGGGACCTGTATCGATCACGATAACCGTATGATCTTGTTCAACCAGGATGGAAGAACGCAGCCTTTTATCATTTTCATCATCCGATGTGCAGCCAGGACACCTGCAGCCGATAACCGGCACACCCTGTGATGTTCCTGTACCCAGAAAAGTAATTTTCAATTGATCAGGATTTGCGTAACAATGTTCACGAAGTTATCATTATTTTTATAAAAAAACCGATGGCAGGAGTCCTTTACCTGGTTCCCAACACCCTTGGGAATCCCGTTTCCAGCAAAACCATACCTTCAGGTGTTCCCGAACTAACCCGGGGAATCAGGGTATTTATTGTTGAAAACATTAGAAATGCCATAAGGTACCTCAAAAGCCTCGACAGGAGTATCGATATTGACCAGCTCCTGTTTCATGAACTCAACGAACACACCACTTCTGAAGAAATCCCGGGTTTCCTTAAGGAGGTACTGGAGGGAGCTGATGCTGCCATACTCTCGGAGGCAGGTTTGCCCGGGGTGGCCGATCCGGGAGCCCTGGTTGTTGCAGTGGCCCATCAGAAAGGGATCAGGGTGGTCCCACTGACCGGCCCCTCATCGATCTTCCTCTCTTTAATGGCATCGGGACTGAACGGACAGGCATTTACCTTTCATGGCTATCTCCCTGTAAAACATCCGGATCGGGTAAAAAAGATCAGGGAAATTGAAAAGGTTGCTAAGCGCACCAAGGAGACTCAGATCTTTATCGAGGCTCCATACCGTAATGACGGACTGATTTCAGATATCATCGACACGTGTGAAGCGTCAACCCTGCTGTGTATAGCTGCAGATATTACAATGGATTCGGAATTCATCCGGACAAAATCCATTGGGGAGTGGAAAAGAGAAACCAGGCCTTCGTTTCACAAAAAACCTGCGATATTCCTGCTTGGTTAATTGTTAAATATCGGGATTTTCAGTATCGATTTGGCTCCCGACCGAATCAATTTTAATATCAAATATAAGGGTTTCATACTGCGGAATGGCAACCGTGTTATCCTGGACTCTGCCTTTCTCTCCATAGGCCAGCGGGTAAGGAATAATCAGTCTGCCCTTCTCCCCCTCTCTGAAACGGGTAACACCCAGGTGCCATCCTGAAATGGGTGAGGTTTCAGCTTCGTAATCATTCACTTTGAATTTATAGGGTGAACCCTCAACACTCGCATCGAATTCGCGTCCATCGATCAGGTAACCCCGGTATGATATCTCCACAACCGAATCGTTTCCGATCGTACTTCCTTCCTCGTTGGGTTCATCTACCACAAAGTACATCACAGTTTCTGTTGCTGAATCATAGATGGTATCCACGCCGGGGATGGTATCCACATAAGCCACTATCCTGTTCTGCTCATAACCCACAATATCATTGCCTATCACCTCAAGGAGCTCCACCTCATATTTTATGGATTTGTAACCTCCCACATTCCTCATCAGGCTGGTACCCTTTGGTCCGAAACCCAGTTCACTGGTAAAGCACATAATTGCACCTCCACCTTCATGCATCATGCCAAGACCCTCTGTTAATCCTTTGGCCCCGGTCCCGTTCTGAAATTTGAAAGGACCAAACAGGGCAACACCGGTTGGAAGTCCGCTTGTTTCTGCAACATTTTTGATGTATGAATCAACCACAGTTTCATCGGGAATGGTATATGCCACATGGTTCATCATCACCCAATCCTCTTCCCCGGGGGAATCCCCTGTACCCTCTTTAACATTAATATAAAATAGTCCGCTTTCGGTTGGAGGAGCGATTGTATCCTTAAAGGTCGCCCCCATGTAAAGATCAAAATAGCGCTCTTCCTGCACAAGTTCCGTGTCTACGTCCTGATTATTATCTGAACAACCATGGAGAAGGAATAAAGCCATGAGTGAAAACAGAACAGAAACTCTCTTTGTAAAATTAAATTTCATCATCATTTCAAACTGATCACACCTTAATTTATTGTGCAAAAATAACATAATTGAAGCGCCTGACAACTGCACCACAAGGAATCTTCAATCCATCCGGGATTTATTAGCCGGTGAGCCGGATATATTATCTTCCCGGGTTAACCTCATTTACCTCGATTCTGTATATGAGCACAGAATTGCCGGGGATTCTGTTCCTGTCACCGAAATTTCCATGTGCAAGATAAGGCGGAATCAGAAAGATGGCCCGGGCACCCGGGTTGAGATGCTTCAAACCCTCCTCAACCCCCGACTCAACACTACCCTTTCCAACAATGATCAGTTTGGGACTCTGACTTGTTGCCTCGTAACAGGGTGTTCCATCCAGCAAGGATGAGTGGAAGGTGAAGGTTACAATATCATTCTCCAGGATTGTGGGTCCGTTCCCACTTTTTTCAATCACAATCCAGAGACCCGAAGGTGTTTCCAGTGCATTCCAGCCTACCCTCTCCACAAAAGCGGCGATTTGATCCCGGTGCCTTCTTTGCATATACCGGTTGGTTTTGATAAACTGCTCCTTGTACGGATCTTCCTGCGGAACCTGCTGCTCCTGAACCGGTGGATCACAACTTAATAAAAGAAATACCATCATTACAGGTACAACCTTAATCATCAGTCAGAAATTTTTTGTAACCCGGAAGCAGCGATTCAAATTCTGCCAGGGTATCTTCCATGGAACGCAGCGAATCCCCACCTGAGGCATTGATGTGGCCCCCCCCCCGATAGTGTTCGGCTGCAACTTTATTCACCGGGAAACTACCCCTTGACCTGAATGAGACCCGGATCAGATCCTTCTTCTCGATGAACAATGCGGAGAACAATACTCCTTTTATACCAAAGGGAATATTTACAAAACCTTCCGTATCACCTTTACGGTGATTGAACCGGCGAAGCTCCTCGTCGGTAAGACTGATATAGGCTGTGTGGTATTGGGGCAGCACCACCATTTTTTCCTGCATGCAGTAACCCTGAAGCCTCATCCGGTCTTCAGAGAACGCGTCGTAGACCTTGCTATAGATACGATCCTTCTCAATCCCATATTTCATCAATTCTCCTGCCACATGAAAGATTTCAGGGTAGCTGCTGGCATAAGTGAAGTTCCCGGTATCGGTCATAATAGCCACGTACAGGCAGGTGGCAATATCCCGATCCAGGACCTCCCCATTAAACATCTCGCCCAGAAAAAGGTAAACCATTTCACCGACCGAACCCCGCCACGTTTCCGAAATGGTCAGATCGGTAAAAACAATAGGGTCCTGATGATGATCCATGAGAATTTTCTTTGCTTTGGATACTTTGAGCAGCTCCTCAATACCATTCAGGCGCCTGGGATCATTAAAATCGAGACAGAAGATCAGATCTGCAGAATGAATAATCCCGGTAGCTTTCTCCTTTTTGTAGGCAAAAGTGGTGGACAGTTCAATTCCCGGGAGCCACCGTAAAAAATCAGGCAGTCCATCGGGAATTACGATCTGCGCATCGAAGCCCTTTTTTCTCAGGGCAAGTGCAAGGGCAATGCTCGATCCTATGGCATCCCCGTCCGGGTTGGTGTGTGTGAGTATGGCGATCTTGCTGCTATCCTGCAACCAGCTGTGAATGATATTTTTATTGCTTTCGTTCAGCATTAGTAATCTTTAGAAAGGGGGAGACAAAGATAAAAAATATTGAAGGTGGTATAACAAAGCCGGGTTTAATTTGTTAATATGCATCGTTAAACGATCAAATTATGACTGGACAATATACCTTTACAATAATAAAGCCTGAGGCAGTAGCGAAGGGTTTCATTGGTCCGATCCTGAATAAAATTTCAGAGTCCGGATTTAAAATTACCGCGCTGAAAATGCTGCAACTTACCCGCAGAGAAGCCCAACGATTCTATGAAGTGCATGCCGGACGTCCGTTCTACAACGACCTGGTGGATTTTATGATCTCGGGACCCATTGTGGTATGCGTACTTCAAAAAGAGAATGCGGTCGAGGCGTATCGAAAGCTGATCGGATCGACCGATCCTGCAAAAGCAGAAAAAGGCACAATTCGTAAAATGTACGCCGAGTCCATACAGGCAAACGCGGTACATGGTTCCGATTCGGACGAAAATGCTGAAACTGAATCTACCTTTTTCTTTCCCTCGTCGGAAAGATTCTGATTAACGGAACACAATCTCATCGATAACATTCATTCCGGCTGCCTCATTCAGGCGGGGGATGAGTGTTTCCTTAATCATTTCCAGTTCATTTCTCACCACTGAAGAGTGAAGGGTAACAAAGAGGGTCCGGTTGTAGATCTTCAAATCCCTGGTCTTCTTTGCCACAGTGACTCCCAATAAATCCTTCCATGATTTGATAAGCCTGTATTCGGCAAACCCCTTCTCCAGTTTATTGGACTTAAGAAACTGGTGAAGCAGTGAATCGATCCGCTTAATCTCCTTTCGCTCCATTCTGTTCGTCCAAAAGTTTAATATGGCCATCATGATCGATTCCATAAATCCTGTGTTCGGCCGGGAGTTCTTTAAGGATTCCCAGTAACCGGGATTCATTGGTATCGGTAATGAAAATTTGTCCAAAATTGTTCTGTGCCACCAGGCTGATGATATGTTTCACCCTGTTTGCGTCAAACTTATCAAAAATATCATCCAGCAAAAGGATCGGGGGGATTTCAGTAAGCCTCCTTATAAATTCGAATTCTGCAAGCTTCAAGGCTACAAGAAAGGTCTTTTGCTGCCCCTGCGATCCGCTTTTCTTCAGGCTGTAATCTCCAAGCTTCATATCCAGGTCATCCTTATGAATACCGAAGGTGGTATACTGAAGGATCCTGTCTTTCTCCACCGAAGCAATCAGGCCTTCTCCAAAACCGACATCATCCAACTGGGTCTGGTAGCTGAGGGAAACCTTCTCCCGGTCACCTGAGACATGTTCGTAAAAGGCTCCAAAAACAGGCAATAGTTCTTTCACAAATCGTTTTCGCTCCTCAAAGATTGGCTCCCCGTACCGTATCAGTTGTTGGTCCCATACTTCCAGCATCTCTCTGTTCAGACTTCGGGAAGATGTAAAATCCTTTAGCAACCGGTTGCGCTGTGTCAATGCATGATTGTACTGGATGATCTGATCCAGATATAGCCTGCTGTACTGGGCAATAACCCCATTTATAAAATTTCGTCTCTCCTCGCTGCCCCCGTTAATCAGAAGGCTGTCGATGGGTGAAACCATTACCAGGGGGATCAGACCAATGTGCTCAGATAGTTTCTGATACTCTTTCTGATTTCTCTTGAATTGCTTCTTTTTCTGTTTCCGGATGCCACAGAAAATATTCTCTTCCCTGTTAAACCTTTGAAAAACTCCCTGAACCACGCAAAATTCCTGATCATACCTGATATTCTGGGTATCAACGGGGTTCAGGTTGCTTTTACAAAGGGCAAGGTAATGAACTGCATCCAGAACATTGGTCTTCCCAACGCCGTTCTCTCCTACAAAACAGTTAATCTTTGCCGAGAGCGGAATGTCCACCTGTTCATAATTCTTGAAATTGACCAGTGAAAGGGATTTCAAATGCATATTCAAAATTACTATTTTTAATAAAAATTCAATCCATTGATAAAAAGACAACTTTTTGCGTTTGTCCTTTCTTTCATTTTGTTTACCGGATGTGCAGAGCTAAACTCACTGGTTCAGTCAGTTCCCGCCAATGTTCCGCTTTCCGAAACAGAGGTAGCCGAAGGATTGAAAGAAGCCCTGATTACAGGTTCCAGAAATGCTTCAGCCCTGCTTTCGCTGTCGAGGCAACGGTAATCATCGATAATCTATCGAAGATCCCCGGAGGAGAAAAACTGGTGGAGGATGTAATCCTCAGTATCAACCGGGCAGCTGAGGATGCCGCCAAAGAGGTATCTCCCATTTTCATCAACAGTATTAAGCAGATGACCATCCATGATGCTTTTGGAATTCTGAAGGGGGCTGACAATGCGGCCACTCAATACCTCGTCAAAACCAGCCGCACAGAGCTGTACAACCTGTATCAGCCAAAGATCAGCCAATCCACCGGGAGGGAAATTTTAGGAGGAGTTTCTGCAAGGGAATCCTGGGATGCCCTTACAGGAAAATGGAACATGTTCGCCAACTCCGTGACCGGGAAATTGGCAGGATTCACACCCGTGAACACCGACCTGGATGATTACCTTACCAATAAAGCACTGGACGGCATGTTCCTGAAAGTCCAGGAGGAGGAGAAAAAGATCAGGCAAAATATCTCTGCCCGCGTCACCCCTTTGCTAAAAAAGGTTTTCGGTAGTCTTGATAATTGAGTTTGTACAATATCCAAAAAAGGATTACTTTTGCGGAAGTTTTTGAAACTGGTAATCCTTGAAACTTGTCTTCAGGGATTACTGAAACCAACAAAGAACCTGATGTCAAAAAAGAAAAACGAAAAGCAGGCAGAGAAGAACCTGGAAGGGATTGAGCATGCGTTAACACGGTCTGAGCAGTTCATTGAGGATAACCAGAAAGTGCTTACCTATGTGCTTGTTACATTGATTGTTGTCCTTCTGGTTGTGATTGGAGGAAATCGCTTTTATCTGAAACCCCTTAATGAAGAGGCAGCATCGGAAATGTTTTATGCAGAACGTTTCTTCGAATCAGACTCATTCAACCTTGCTCTGAACGGCTATGGAACCTATCCCGGTTTTCTGAATATCATAGATGATTACGGGATGAGCAAATCGGCAAAATTGGCCCGTTATTATGCAGGAGTTTGTTACCAGCATCTGGGGGACTACCAGGAAGCCATAAATTACCTGGGCAAATTCAGGACCGATGATCTGCTGGTCGGAGCAGCCAAATACAGCACCATGGGTGACGCCTATGTGGAGATGGGTGATCTGAACAAAGCTTCTTCAGCCTATAAAACCGGAATTGAGAAATACAAAAACAACTTCTCCTCCCCCATTTTGTTGAAAAAACTGGGAATTGTTTACGAAGAGCAGGGAAAACTAGAGGGTGCCTTACAGGCATATGAGTCTATTGAATTGAATTATCCAGAATCCCCGGAAGGCAGGGAGATTAAAAAATACATTGGTCGGGTAGAGTCCAAATTGAGTCTCTGACACCATGGCTACAAATTTGAAAAACCTGTCGGATTATGATCCGGCAGCAATCCCGGATGGATCATTCATGAAATTCGGCATTGTCGTTTCTGAATGGAACGAGGCAATTACCTCGGCTCTTCTCGAAGGAACCATAAATACACTTCAAAAACACGGGGTTAAAAGAGAAAACATCATTATCCGGACCGTTCCGGGAAGTTTTGAGCTTCCCTACGGTGCCCGTATTGTAGCCGAACAAAACTCTCCTCATGCGGTAATCTGTCTGGGTTGCGTGATCCAGGGAGAAACCCCGCATTTCGATTATATCTGCCAGGGGGTTTCCCACGGGATCGGCGAATTGAACCTTGATTACGATATACCCTTCATCTTCGGCGTACTCACTACCCTGAACCTTCAACAGGCAGAGGATCGTTCAGGAGGAAAACATGGCAATAAAGGGGATGAGGCAGCGATCACTGCACTAAAAATGGCAAAGCTCAGGTTGTCGTAATCCTGAACTGAATTTCTAGCGGGACTTCTTTGGCGGAAGTTGTTTACCTCCTCTTTGTTGTTGTTTCTGGAGATCTTCCAGCCGCTGCGCAAACCTCGATTTTTTAACAGGCTTATTCTTCCTGGCATTGATCTTTCTCATGATCGCCTCTTCATCTGTAAACTGTTTGAAAATCATGTTCTGTCCCAGGGTAATCACGTTGGCCAGAAAGTAGTAATAGGTTAAGCCGGCCGAGAAATTATTCAAAAAGAGCATAAACATCACAGGCATGATATACATCATCGTCTTCATACCAGGCATGGCACTATTGGTGGCCATGGTCTGGTTGCTCATGCGCATTGACAGCAGTGTGGTCACTGTCATCAGGATGGTAAAAAGACTCACGTGATCCCCATACATTGGGATGGTAAAGGGCAAATCAAGAATGGAGTCGTAGGTGGAAAGGTCATGTGCCCACAGGAAACCCTGCTGCCGCAGTTCAATGGAAGTGGGAAAGAACCTGAACATTGCATAGAGGATCGGGAACTGAAGTAACATGGGAAGACATCCCCCCATTGGATTTGCTCCTGCCCTTTTATACAGGTCCATGGTGGCCTGCTGCTTCTTCATGGCATCCTCCTTTTTGGGGAACTTTTCATTGAGTTCATCCACCTGGGGTTTCAATACCCGCATCACAGCCTGTGATTTATAGGATCTGTATGTGAGGGGGAAAAGGGCAGTTTTGATGATCAGGGTAAGCAAAAGGATAATGATCCCGTAATTGGTAATGGACCGGCTAAGCCAGTTGAAGATGGGAATTACCACAAATGCGTTGATCCATCGGATCATGGGTCCTCCCACGGTTACCACACTCTGCAATCCAAGGTCTCCATAACCCTTCAATGAAGAAAAGTTATTGGGCCCCATGTAGAGCTGCATACCAATGGTCTGATCCGAGGTCCGGTCATAGGGCATATCGATGGTTGCACCATAACGCCTTACATATTTTCCGGGATTACTATAACGGTGTTGATTCAGGTAAGCGCCGTTAAAGTATTCATCTGCAATAAGAATCGTGGAAAAGAACTGATGACTGAAGGCAATCCACTGAATCCGGGTGGTCTCTGTGGCATCCTCAAACTCCTTTTTAGAACGGGATTTAAAACTCTCCACATCTCCTCCATGAAATTTGTAATAAAGCGTGGTGTACATGGACTCATTCTGGAACCCTTTCTCCTGTGAGGGTGCATAGAAGTCGAAATTGAATTCCATCCTGTCGGTTTTATAAGCATCCAGACCTTTCAGACGAATATCAAAATCAAGCATATAATCACCATCAAACAACTTGTATATGTATGTAACAGCAGCGTTATCAGATACATCCAGGGTCATGGAGAGCTGCTGATACACCCTCCCATTCTCATCAGTGCCATTCTCAACCGAGGGCTTGAAGAAGAGTTCACCGGTATTGATACTCCGGTTTTCAGCGAAAAAATTGAGCGCAAAAAGGGTTGAATCTCCGTCAAACAAAAGCAGGGGAAGCGAATCAAAGGTTTGATACTTTTTCAGGTCCACAGTGTAAGGCCGTCCTCCCCTGGTGGTAAAAGTCAGCCTCAGCTGTTCATTTTCTAAAACAACCTCTTCGGCTTCTCCTATCGCACTGGAAGCAAAATCGCCAAGCTCATTGGAGAGTTGTTGCATATCTGCTGAATCCCTGTTCATACCGGGTTCCAACAGGGTTTCAGCCGGAATGGATTGCTGACGGGCAGTCTCCAAAGCCCTTATCTGTTCAACTCTTGCAATGGAGTCTCTGCGCCTTGTCTCTTCCATCTGCGCCTCTCTGACTGGTTTGGTGAAAATGCTGTAACCCACCAGGATTAGTCCGATCAATGCAAGACCTATGATTGTATTTCTATCCATATCAAGCTTTTAATTCAGCCACAAAAGTAATTGTTTAGCCTATATATAATAATTAATTCCATTTAAATCGATGAGTTTTAGGTGAAATAAAAAGTGATCCGCCAGTGAACCTATTTCTTATTCTCAAGTGCAGCCTTAATAAAGGCTATAAAGAGTGGATGCGGATTCAGTACAGTGCTCCTGTATTCAGGGTGAAACTGGGTACCTACGAACCAGGGATGATCTTTCTGTTCCATGATCTCCACCAGTCCGCTTTCAGGATTGACTCCGGTGGAAATCATCCCGTTCTTTCCAAACTCCTCCAGGTAGTCATTGTTAAATTCATAGCGGTGGCGATGGCGCTCGCGAACAACATCTGTCTGGTATGCATTGTGCACTCTTGAACCTTTCTTCAGTGCACAGGTATAACCTCCAAGCCTCATGGTTCCTCCCTTTTCAGTAACTCCTTTTTGCGCTTCCATCAGGTCGATTACCGGGTGTTTTGTCATATTGGTCATTTCGGTTGAATGTGCATCTTTGTAGCCAAGTATATTCCTGGCGAACTCAATAACCGCACACTGCAGCCCCAGGCAAATTCCTAAGAAAGGGACTTTGTGCTCCCTTGCATATTTTACCGTGAAGATTTTTCCATCAATTCCCCGGTCGCCAAATCCGGGTGCTACAACGATCCCATCATATCCGGAAAGCATTTCGGAAACATTATCCTCCTTGACCATCTCGGAGTGTAAACAGCTAACCTTAACCTTTACGCCGTTCGTGGCTCCTGCGTGGGTCAATGATTCAATAATCGATTTATAGGAGTCGTACAACTCCACATATTTTCCCACCAGTGCGATCCGGATCTCCAGTTCTGAACTCTTCAGCTTATTTACAAACTCTCTCCACTCCTTCATCTCCGGCCGGCCTTCATTCCTGATCTTAAGCTTCTTCAATATGATCACATCAAGGCCTTCATCCTGCATTAACAGGGGAACTTCGTAGATGGTGGAGACATCAATGGACTGGATTACCGCGTTGAGTTCAACGTTACAAAACAGTGCCACCTTTCTGCGTATATCTTTGGTAAGCTCATGCTCTGACCTGAGTACCAGAACATCAGGTTGAATCCCGTTTTCAAGTAAAACTTTTACCGAGTGTTGTGTGGGCTTTGTTTTAAGTTCTCCTGAGGCAGACAAATATGGGACCAGGGTCAGGTGTATAAAGACCGTATTTTCAACACCCAGGTCCCACCGTAACTGTCGAACTGCTTCAATATAAGGTAACGATTCTATATCCCCGACGGTTCCCCCGATTTCGGTGATGATAATGTCATATTCACCAGTACGGCCTAAAAGGGTAATTCTGCGTTTAATCTCATCAGTGATATGAGGAATCACCTGAACCGTTTTCCCAAGGTAATCCCCTCTTCGCTCCTTATTGATAACCGACTGGTAGATCCGTCCGGTTGTTACATTGTTTGCCTGTGAGGTCTGGCTGTCCAGGAAACGCTCGTAATGGCCCAGGTCAAGGTCTGTTTCCGCCCCATCATCAGTGACGTAGCATTCGCCGTGTTCGTAGGGGTTAAGTGTACCCGGGTCCACATTGATATAAGGGTCCAGTTTCTGTATGGTAACCCTCAGGCCCCGTGCCAGAAGCAATCGCCCAAGTGATGCTGAAATAATACCCTTTCCCAGGGAAGAGGTAACACCTCCCGTCACAAATACGTACTTTGTCTTACCCAAAAGATTCTGATTTATTTAAGGCGTAAAAGTAAAAATTTAATTCGCATTTTCCATATCATCAAGCAGGCGGATCTTCATTTCCAGCGACCTGATCCTCTCATGAGCCGAATCGATCTTTTCACGGAATCCCTGCAGGGTCTCTTCCGAGCTTTGGGAGAGTTTGAAAAAACCAATATTATTCTCCCACACACTGATATCACTTTGCAATTGCTGTAGTTTGCTAACCAGTTTATCTCTTTCAAAATTCAATTTCATATCAGCCCGGGGGGTTTGCATGATCCCCTTTATGCGGCTCCTGAACCTGAGCAGGGAGCGTTCGGATTCATCCAGGCCAATCTTTTCAAGAAGCCTGTCCTGGGACTTACGAAACTCCTCTTTGATCCACTCCTTTTTTTCAGACGGGACAAATCCGATTTGATCAAACCGGGTCTGAAAATCGGTCAAAGCATTCAGATTGCTCTTTCGGTCTGTTGCGGGTTTAAATGCTTCCATCTCCGCTATCAAATCCAGCTTGGCTTTCAGATTATCGTCAAACGAAGAGTCGGTGTCATCAAAATAGGTAGTCTTATTGCTGAAAAAAGCATCGCATGCAGCCCTGAAACGCCTCCATAGCTTATCCGAGTCCCGACGGGGAACAGGTCCAATCTCCTTCCACTGCTTCTGAAGTTTAATTAACTCGGTTGTGGTTGTCTTCCAATCCTGGCTGTTGCTCAGGAATTCAGCCCGTTCAACGATGGTGTTCTTCAACTTCAGGTTTTCCTTTTGTTCATCAAATACCGACGAATAGAACAGGGCTTTATTTCCAAAGAAGCGGTCACAGGCTTTCCTGAACCTGGCATAAATGGCATTATTCTCCTTTTTGGGAGCATATCCTATGGTTTTCCAGGCCTTTTGAATCTCAAGCACGACATTGGTATTTTCAGTCCAGGCACTGTGCGTATCATACTTCTCGTTTGCGAGCATCTCCACCCTTTTACACAACTCCTCTTTCTTCTCAAGATTTTCCTGAAGTGAATCCTTTAACCTGGAGTGATAATCCTGGTGCTTTCGGTTTATCAATGAGGTGGCCTGCTTGAACCTGTCCCATACTTCATCCCTGTTTTCCCTGGGAACCGGACCAATTTCACGCCAGCGGCCATGATACTTTTGCAGTATCCTGAATGCCTGAATAATATTGGGCTCCTTATCCAACTCTTCGGTTCGTTCGCACAGCTGAATTTTCAGTTCGAGGTTTTTCTTCAGGTCAAGGGTGCGCAAATCGCGGTTGATGCGCACATAATCATTGAATTTTTCTACAAAGTAGTTGTAGGAGTCCCAAAGATCCTTCAGATTCTGCTGTGGCACAATGCCTGCAGCAAACCACTGCCTCTGAAGCTCCTTGAACTTTCTGAATGTGACCTCAAAAGTATCCTGACCTTCCATCAATATCCTGAGTTCCTCCAGGATATGCTGTCTTTTTGCCAGGTTTTCATTTTTGGTTTTCTCAAGGTCACGGGTATATTCAGCTTTCAGATTCCGGTACTTACCGATCAGTTCCTTCATCTCTGAATCGGCCGGATCCTCAGCCGGTTTGAAATCCTCCATTGTTCCCCCTTCCTCAAGGAAGTGAGCCTTTTTTTCCTCCAACGCAGCATTCTGCTTTTCAGAAAAAACCTGTCTGATCTCCTCAACCGCTTTCCGAATGTTTCCTTTTGAAGGATGATTGAGCTTTTCTGCCATCAGTTTTACCAGGTCTTCCTTACTTAAAAGAGCAAAATTGACCCTTTCCAGTTCATCTTCCGACTCAGCCTCTGTCTCCTTATCAACCTTCTCAATAGCTTCTGCCTCTAATTCCATTTCTGCCTGCAGATGCAGGTCATCCTCATGATCCAGATCATCATATGAATCATTATTTTTCTGCTCTTCATGATCATCCACAAGAACAACCGGAGAGTGAGCTAAAGTCTCCGGTTCCTTTGGTGAATCCTTCACCGGTTCCTGGATAGAATCTCTTCCAGACTCTGTTCCTATAGGCTCTGTCTGATTCTTTTCTTCTATGCGGTCTTCAGATTGTTGTTCGTTCAGAGGGTCAGATATGTCTCTATTTTTCATGACAGGTAGAGGGTTAATGGGTAGCTATAACTTACAAATTACTCATTTTTCGAATATAAGTTTATTTTTTCGGGAAAAAACTGTTTTATCTTAGCCTCATTATAAAATCGATCATGCGTATTGATATCATCACCGTATTGCCCGGATTACTGGCAGGTCCCCTGGACCATTCTATCATTAAAAGAGCCCGTGTTAACGGCGTTGTGGAGATTTATGTGCATGATCTGAGAGATTTCTCCACCGACAGGCACCACAGGGTGGACGATTATGCATTTGGCGGGGATGCTGGAATGGTGATGATGGTTGAACCCATCGAAAGAGCCATCCACCACCTTACCGGTGAGCGAGACTACGATGAAATCATCTATACCTCTCCAGACGGAAAACTGTTTAATCAGCCGGAGGCTAACAGGCTGGCCCTTAAGGAAAAAATAATCATTCTTTGCGGTCATTACAAGGGCATTGACCAAAGAATCAGGGACCACCTGATCACATTGGAAATCTCTATCGGTGATTATGTCCTGACAGGAGGAGAACTGGCCGCGGCAGTAATTACAGATGGTGTGGTAAGACTGCTGCCAGGAGCTATGACGGATGAAACTTCAGCTCTGACCGACTCCTTTCAGGACGGACTTCTGGCACCTCCGGTCTACACAAGACCGGCCGTTTATAAAGGTTGGGCGGTACCCGAAATCCTGCTTTCGGGACATGCAGCGAAAATTGAGGAGTGGAAGCATGAACAGTCACTCCAAAGGACACGTGAAAAAAGGCCGGATCTGCTTAAGGAACCGGGCGAATAGGTCAGCGGAGTACCTTTCTCACAAAAGCAACGGTGAAGTAGGACATCAGGAACAGTCCGAAAAAACCTTCCAGGGATGAAACCCATCGAATGGAGCCGTATGGGAAATGGTCACCATAACCGATTGTCAGAAATGTGATGGCACTATGGTAAAACGAGCGGGCTCCAATTCCCAAGTGGTCATCCACCGCCGAGATGATATCAGCGTCGGTAAAGACAATAAGAAGCATATAAATTACACTGAAAAGCACGAAAAAAGCAAGCATGGTGATAAATACCCTCACAGGACTTGTGGCGTAAAGACCCGCCCGGTCAAAAAGGAGCAGTTTGAACCAGTAGAGGGGATATTGGTATAGCCCGTTCCACCTGCTTATGCGGATGGATTCGGTCCGTTCAGCTTTTGCTTCGTTCCTTTTAAACTCAACGTATGCTTTGTCTTCATTGCTATAATGTCCCAGTTTTTGAAAATTCTCCTTGATAATTCTGAACTGTTCTGCTTTGATCCGGTGGCTGCTTTCTTTCTGAGAATAAATCATTCGTTTCACCCCTGAAATGTTCCAATCAAGGTAGATCACTCCGATTAAACGCATTCCTGCCAGGATGATGGTCTTCACATTGGAATTGAATTCATGGGGATTGAAATCGATAATATCCCTGACCACTGTGTTGGAGAGGTCAAGGGTATGGCACTGACCCACCCTGAGATCAACATATCCGTCCAGGTGACAGAAGTTCAGAGAAAGCGAGTTAAACCACGATTTATAAAAACTCACCTTTCCTCCACCGAAAATGGTCCTCTCAAAACTTATATCAATATCTGCAAATCCAACTTCTTCGAAACTGATATCACCCTTTCCGAAATTTGCTCTTTTGAAACTGAATTTTCCTGAATCCATTGTGCATTCATCAAAATTCACCTCCCCGCTGCCAAATACGGCGCGGTTGAAATTTACACGACCGGTTCCAAACTCAACGGTTCTGAAATCGACTCTTCCATCCCCAAATTCAGTCCGTTCGAAACTGATGATCCCTCCTTTAAAAGTAGCAAAATGAAAATCGACTTTACCCGGTCCAAACCTTGCAACTTTAAAGGAGACATCTGCTTTTCCGAATTCAGAGTTTATAAAATTCACATTTCCGTCTGAGAAATCCGTATTGGTAAAACTGAGATCTCCACTTTCCATTTGCAGGTATTGAAAATCCTTTTCCCCCTTTCCAAAATGACAGTTCTTGAAGGAAACTTCGGTCGATCTGAATTTTACATTTTTGAAATTCAGGTAACCTTCCGGGAAATGGGTATCGTAGAAAATGGAGCGCCGGGTCATGAATTGTGCCGATTCAAAACTAACATCCCCCTTACTGATCCATGAACCTTCCAGACTAAACTCCTCACCCTCAAATATAGCATGAGAGAAATCGAGGGATGAGAGCCCGCCAAAAAGAGCGTTTCTTGCCGTAAATCCTTTAATCGATACAGGCTCACGGGCATCCAGGTTCCTTGTAAGACGATAATCCCTGAGACTTAATTTATCCACATAGCAGTGGTCCAGGTTCAAGGGTTCTCCCCGGTCGATGATCTCATAGATTTCCTTCTCCTCCAGGTGCCCCATCAATTCGACCCGGGGCAGCTCTTTTTCATGGAAATAAAAATGGATCAGTGCGGTATGGGGATAACGAATTCCACTGTCCGATTCAAACTTCAATCTCTTGATCTCTAAGGTGTATTCCCTGTGAGCGGGTATCATTCAGTTCATGATTTGTGAAATATAAATATAGTAAAACCTACTCAATGGTTTGTCGGTTGCAGATCTTCGAAAAATCACAATATACACAAATGGCTTCATGGTCAGTTTGTACAAAATCGATAGCCGGATTGAACAGACTCCCCAGGGTCTGCTCCAAAAGCAGCAAGAACGGCTCCTCCACCTTCGCAAAAGATTCGATCACCTCCCTCTTGCTGAAACTGCCCATAACAAGCCTTGGATCAAATTCCGCATCATACAGTGATTTCATTATATAGAGGCCCGGAGTAACCTGCTCCCCGGGATGTTCATCCAAAACCAGCCACGCGTATAGAAGTGTTTGCAATGCAGCCCCGTTCCTGGTGGAGAGTGAGTGATCGAAAAGTGCATCCACACCGGAAAACCCTGTCCTTGCATCACCGGTTTTATAGTCAATGACCCGGTAAACCTCCCCGATTCGGTCCACCCTGTCAATAAGGCCTCCGATCCGGATGATCCTCGATTCAGTTCCAGAGGAAATATCCAGATCTCTCACGTAGGTTTGCTCGGCCGAAACCAGCTCGAAAGGTGCAACTTTAAGATCGGTCTCAATGATCTTTTTCAGGTAGCGAAGCATTACCTTCAGAATAATAATATTTCTTCCCTCCGGAAGGGCATTTCTCCCTCCCCTGCAGTGGTGCTCCATAAAGATCCGCGTCAGTTTCGATTCAACCTTTTCTGATTGTTTCAATTTCTCAAGGGCTTCCTTTCCAATCATACCCTTCGCCCCGGCTGCAATTTCTTCGTACAACACCCGGATGGTTTCATGCACAACGGTCCCAAATCCGGCAGCACTGATCTCCTCCTCAACCTCCTCCCGCTCTCCAATCCGGGCAATATAACGGAGGTAAAACTTCAACGAACAGTCGATATATGCATTGATGGCAGAGGGAGAGAGAAATTTACCCCCTTCCGATTCGATGTTGAATCTCTTCAGTTTCAGATCAATTTCAGGGGTATGCTTTACCACCACAGGTACACGCTCCCTGGCCATTACCTCCACCCCTGGACGTCTGATTTCAATCCCCCGGTTATAAAGCAATTGATGCAGATAGCGGCTCATTTCACCGGTACGAACCCCTTCTGAACCGCTGTTAAAGAGAAGATCCACCCGCTCGGCCCGCTGGAGCAGCCGGTTGAAGTAATAGGCATAGATGCCATCCATATCCTCCCTTGAGGGCATTCCAAAGGCAAGTCGCAGTGCATAGGGTATATAGGAGTGTCTGAATGGAGAGGCCGGCATCACCTCCTCATTCATGGAGAGCATGATCACATGCCGGAAATCGAGCATCCGGGTCTCCAGTATGCCCATCACCTGTAAACCGGACAGCGGCTCTCCCTCGAAGGGAATCCGGATCATCGACAACACTTTCCGAAAAAGGCGTCCAAATACTGACATGGGGATTTCCGGGCGAACGGAAAGAAGAGTCTCCAGCCTGTTAAGATGGATCAGTATCTGTAAAATAAACTCACGGTGCAGTTCAGGGAATAGTTTCTGCTCATCCTCAGCAATAATATCCAAAATATGTAAAAATATCTCCCTCAGATAGAGCACCAGGTTATCCGTACCTTCAACCTGCCTGAAGATCATCTTCTCAAAGCCGGTTCTAAAGAGACCCTGGTCCACCCGGATCAGGTTCCTTTCGGAAATTTCGTCCAGCAAACTGCTTCCCGGCAGGGTCTCACCCCTCTCCATATATGGATGGAGCAGGAGAGACTGAACATCTTTGTAATAGAAACTTATCGCTCCTTCCTTCGCCCTTCGACTGTTATGTTGTAACCTGATTAATGCTTCGGTGAAACCGGCCACAGGGGTGCTCTTCATGGGGTACCCCATTGTCACATTGATCTCACCGGTGGACTGGGGAACAGACATCAACAGGGGCATCAGAAGCTCCTCATCGCATAATATTACCGCAGTATCGGTACAGTCCGCATCAACGGGAAGCTCGCGTTCCTCCAGGATCCGGTGAACCGTTTTGGCTTGCAATAAATCGGTCGGCAGTTCAAAGATCCTGATATCCTTGGTCATTTTTATTGAATCGAACGGTTCAAGATCGATGGCGGGCGGGAAGCTGACCAGGTTTTCCCTCATAAACCTTCCCGCCTCACTGGTTGGGTCATCGGTATAGCTGTGATCAAAATCCCAGAAAAACTCTGCCCCGTGTTTCTGAAGCCATTTGAAAATCCGCTTTTCACATCCATTAAGCGCATTAAACCCGGCCACGATGATCCTTCCCCCCGGAGGAGTAATCATATTCTGATCAATCCGTTCGGCAATTTCCCTGTAAAGCATACCCTGGTAACCCTCTCCCCTGCTGCGGAGTTCATTGCGCAGACTGCTGTAAAGCGCAGGAAGAATCTTCCACATTTCCAGGAAATTCTCCTTTTCAGGAGTGTCTTTACCATCATAAAATCCCTCCCAGAACTGCCTGATAAAGCTTAGCTGCACAGGCTCCAGACCGGCAAATGGCTCCTCGATTTCCTTCAAATCCGAGATATTACGGAAGAGCATCTGGGGATCAACAAGGTATTTGTCCAATTCATCAAAGTCACGCAGCATGATCTCACCCCAATGATAGAACTCATCCACTGGTTCGGCATTCTCCTTCAAACCTTTGTGGAGATCATAAAGCAAAAAAAGGGTCTCTGCCGGATCGCATAATTCAAGCTGACTCATCTCACTGATGAAATCGCTGATGGCGCAGATGGCGGGGGCCCAGGCCACTGAAGCGTTGAACCTGGAAAGGTTTCTTTGCAAGAAAAGGCCTGCACGCCGGTTTGGTAATATAATCCGCGTTCCGGCTGATTCCTCTCCTGTAGTTTTGGCCAGGTACCTGGCCAGTGATTCAAGTATGGGTTGCATCAATCTTCCGGTATATAATACTTACCCTGCCAGCTATCGTGCTCTTCCAGGAGCTCTTCAAAGCGGCGTAAAACGACATCGTAACGGACGCCCCAACCCTCCCGGAGAGCCATCCCGGGGGTAACCTCGCCGGCAACCCTTTCCACTACGAATTCAGGGTTGAGTCTTTCCAAAATTTCCATCATCAGCTGAAGGTACCCTTCAAGGCTAAACTCCATGAAATCCTCAGGATTCTCCTTGTATTCCCTGGCCATGGATGTGCCATGAATGACCTGTAACTGGTGAAATTTAATATTATTCAATGGCCATTGTGAGAGGAGGACGGCAGAAGCTAAAAAGTCCTCCCTGCGCTCACCGGGTAACCCGAGGATCATATGCCCACCGACTCGAATCCCCCTTGCTGCGGTCTCCCGAATTGCCCAGGCACTCTGCTCCAAATCATGTCCGCGGTTAACCCGTTCGAGGGTCCGGTTTAAAACCGACTCAATTCCATACTCAATGGTTACATAGCATTTTCGCGACAGCTCCTGGAAATAGTCCAGCTTCTCCATATCCACGCAGTCGGGGCGTGTACCCACTACAATGCCGGCAATGCCCGGAATTTCAAGCGCCTCCTGGTAGATGGACTTTAGCCGTTCGAGATCGGCATAAGTATTGGAGTAGGACTGAAAATAGGCCAGGTATTTTGAGGCCTTTCTATACCTTGTGCGGTGAAACTCCATACCCTTTTCGATCTGTTCCCGGATCGATTTGTCAGACTCATTATAGGAGGGGGAAAAAGCCTTGTTATTACAAAAGGTGCATCCCCCGGTTCCGCAGGAGCCATCACGGTTTGGACATGTGAATCCGGCATCAATGGTGATTTTCTGGACACGGTTCCCAAATTCCTTCCGGAAATAGTCACTGTATGTGTTCAGCCTCCTCTCGGTACCCCAGGGATAGATCATGCCTGCTTCATTTGAATGATTTTATCCAGCGAAGCATACCAGAGAAACCCCTCGACCCTGATATAACCCATCATTTTTAAAAGATTCATATACTGTTGAACCTGATTATGATACTTTTCACTTTCGATCTTCCCGAATTTAAAATCCACAACCGTAACATGGTCGTGATCCACAATGACACGGTCGGGCCTGACCACCGAACCCAGTCCATCCATGATACTTCGTTCATTGTAGACCTCTCTTCCCTTTGCTCTGAGGAACCACTCCCGGACCACCTCTTTGGATATCATCTCAAGAATCTTCTCCCGGATCACCGGCTTGTCCCTGATGGAGAGGACTCCCTCCCTGAGCAGTCCTGTCAGCACCCTTTCGAGATCATCATGATATTCCAGGTTGGAGAAGACCATATGCATCATATTTCCGAATAAGCGGTCATCCCTGAAAACGCCCTCCTGGTCTGCGAAATAGGAATCACTTCTCATACGTAAACGGAGCATTCTGTTCCCGGTATTGGTATCATAGGTTTTAAACTGCCACGGATTCATCTCCCGTTTTTGTTTTTCATATCCGGGAAGCGCTCCAATGGTCAGTTCATCCCCCACCCTGTAGGTGGATAACGGTTCAAGTGCCGGAGTCGATTCGGGAATCTTCTCCATGATCTCCATCAACAAATCGCCCATATTCTTCAGCTTCTTCTCTTCCCGTTCAGGCACTCCAAGCCAGAGCAAATCCCTGGCCCTTGTAAAGGCCACATACATGAGGTTCAGACTATCGAGATAACCTTTCATCCTCTCCTGGTAATAATATTCCGAAAAAAGGGTATGCTTCATATCACCCGAGAACTTTATGGGAACCACAGGAACCCTGTCGAAGGGTGTCCCGGCTGTTTCACACCAGAGAATGTTAGACTTTCGCTGGTCGGTGGTGATCTCCCAATTACAGAATGGAACCAGTACAGCCTTGAATTCCAAACCTTTGGACCGGTGAATGGTAAGGATCCTGATGGCATTTGAGCTTTCTGAAACCTGGATTCCCTTTTGTGAACCCTGCTGCTCCCAGAATTGGAGGAAATCTGAAATCCCCTTTGATTCCTTTCGCTGAAAGTCAATTACCTGCTCCTGAAAAGCCTGAATATAGGGCAGGTCAAAGGCCTGATCATGCAGACCAAAAATGGAGATCAGCGTTTCAACAAGTTCGAACAGGGGCATCTGCCGAAAAAGGGGAATCCCCGACACAAACTCCGGAGGCAACCAGGGATCGACCGGCAACGAGGCATCAAAAAGTCCGCCGGCAGAACCAGCCTGACCAGCGCCTGCTTGCCTGCACCTGTATTTAAGCAGGGCATTATTCAGTGGATCGGCGGGGTAGACCAGGTAATAGAGCGCAGAAATCAGCAGCATGACCGCATCATTGTGTGCCAGAAGAAGTGACTCACTTGAGATCAGCCTGAACTTATGAGACTCACCGGAAACCCTTGCATGTTCAAGCAGCCTCTCGGCAACCAGCACCCCCTCCCTCTTGGTCCTGACAAGTATGGCGATCTCACCCGGTTCAATCCCTGACTGCTGGATATTTTCTATCCAGGCAGGAAGTGCGGTCAGCACCTGTTCCCGGAAGGGGTGATCGGGCTCCCCGGTGAAAAAATCAATCCTGACCATTCCCCCGCTACTCTCCTTTCCCGGGGGAAACTGCTGTACGGCATCTGAATAGGCATTGCGAAACCGAATCACGGCCTCCTCAGCAGCCACCCTGTTCGTCCCGGCCTTATCCAGTTCAGAACCCACCACCTCTGACAGCAACCGGGGGGCCAGTTGAAACACCGTGTTATTGAAACGGATCACCTGCTCCCGGCTCCTGAAGTTATGCTTCAGTCTCCTCTTTTCAATCACCTGGTGGGCGAAATCCCTTTCCAGATCTGAAGCCAGGATCTTCCAGTCAGAGTTGCGCCAGCGGTAGATGGCCTGTTTCACATCGCCAACCACCAGGTTGTCGAACCCTGAAGCCAATGAATTATCCAGCAAAGGCCTGAAGTTATCGTACTGGAAAACCGAGGTATCCTGGAATTCATCCAGCATGATGTGGCTGAACCTGTTACCGGTCCTTTCATAGATAAACGGAACCTGTCCGCCCCCGATGATCCCGTGAAGAAAACGGCTCGAATCGGCAATTAAAAAAAGGTTATGCTCCTTCAGGTAATCCTGCACCTTCTCCCTGAGATCACCAAGGATTCCCAGGTTATAAAAATTCTGCCTGATGGCTTTTATGGTATTGAGCAAGACCTGTTTTCGGTATATTTCGGTAAGCAAAGGCATCAATACCTGTTCGGTCAGAGTAATCATCCCGGGGCCGGAATCCTTTTTAAGCCACTTATCCGAAAGCTCCATTGCTTCCAGTTTAGGATCGGTAAAAACTACAACCCCCTCACTGGCAGCTTCGTTGAACAATTGGGCCGGAGATCGTCCGGCCCCTTTAAAACTTTCCACCTTCAGATTGTGATCTGCAAGGTGTGCAAGCGCCAATCTTCCAAGGGATTTCATCTCCTTTTGGAAATCCCGTTCGCTACTGTCCAGATCGACCTGGAAATTCTCCAGGTTTTCCCTGTTCAGGTGCGAAAGATCGGAGTCGGAAAACCTCTCCTGAAACGACTCTCTGAAAAGCTGCATACCAAGTTCAATGATGTCACTTCTGAAATTCCAGGAGCGTGACTCATCCATTCGCTCCTCTGCGTAACGGATTAACCACCTTTGCAAGGTTGGGTGGTTTGAAATATCATTAAACAACTGGTCCACTCCAAGGGAGAGTACCCTTTTGGTATCCAGTTCCAGGTTATACCCCGGCTGAATTCCAATCTCCCTTGTAAATGCCCTTATCACCGACTGAAAAAACTTGTCGATGGTCCCCACCGAGAAGCTGGAATAGTCATTAAGGATTGTATTCAACAGGTAACCTGCCTGCCGGATCATCTGGTCCGGTTCTAAACCCGTCTCGCTGATCAGAAACTTCATTTCATCTCCCTGATTGTTGACGGAACTCTTCGAGATGGCGTAAAGGCTTTTCAGTATCCGGCCTTTCATCTCCCCTGCTGCCTTGTTGGTAAAGGTAACTGCCAGGATATGCCGATGGGCTTCCGGGTAACGAAACAACAGGGTAAGGTATTCCAGGGTCAACGCGAATGTTTTCCCGGAACCGGCTGAAGCTTTATATATTTTCAGGGGGCACATCGGGTAAATATAGCTTTTTCTATCTCCATCCCATGGGTTCGATTGCCAATAAAATTGATAATTTTGCACCATCATGAGCGCAATGGGAAAAAGAGTGGTAGTCGGATTATCCGGAGGAGTTGACTCCAGTGTGGCTGCGTTCCTGCTCAAGGAACAGGGGTACCATGTAACCGGGCTTTTTATGATCAACTGGCATGATAAAACGGGTGTCATCGATGCCGATTGCCCGTGGGATGAGGATGTGGTTTTTGCCCGGCTGGTTGCCAGGAAACTGGAGATCGACTTCCATGTGGTGGATCTGAGTGAGCCATACCGGGAGCGTGTAATCGACTATATGTTCTCCGAATACCAAAAGGGGCGCACTCCCAACCCGGATGTGCTGTGCAACAGGGAGATCAAATTCGATTCTTTTCTTAAAGCTGCCGAAGATTATAATCCTGACTACGTGGCAACCGGCCACTATTGCAAAAAAACAATCAGCGAGGTAAACGGAGTCCTGGTCCACCACCTGCTTGCAGGCGACGATCCGGGAAAAGATCAGAGCTATTTTCTTTGTCAGCTTTCGCAGCAGCAGCTGGCGCGTACCCTCTTCCCCATCGGGCACCTTCACAAGACAAAGATTCGTGAAATTGCCAGGAAGCAGGGGCTGGCATCGGCCGATAAAAAGGACTCACAGGGAATCTGCTTCGTGGGCAGGGTACATCTCCCTGTATTCCTTCAGCAAAAACTGAAAGCCATGGAAGGCAATATCTTCGAGATTCCACGGGACCTTGAACAATACACCCGCGAAAAGAGGGATACGAAGGATCTTGAAGCGCTATCTGCTCCATGGAAATATACCAGGGAGGAGGGCCAATGGGTGGGAAAACATCAGGGGGCCCATTTCTTTACTGTTGGTCAGCGTAAGGGTCTGAATGTGGGAGGGAAAGCAGAGCCCCTGTTCGTTATTGCAACAGACGTAACAAACAACCGGATATACGTCGGACAGGGACAGACCCACCCGGGTCTCTTCAGGCCGGGACTGAAGATCAGGAGTGAGGAGATCCACTGGATTCGTCAGGACCTTGTCATGAAACCGGGCGAAGTACGAAGGTACCTGGTCAGGATCCGTTACAGGCAGCCCTTACAAAAGGCTACCCTGCATATGACCGAAAAAGGAATGTACATGACCTTTGATGAAGCTCAGCGCGGGGTTGCTCCGGGACAATTTGCGGCGTGGTACGAGGGTACTGAGTTACTGGGGTCGGGTGTAATTAACCAGTAACTATCTTTTGTGAAGTCCGCACTCTTTGTGAAGCTCATTCTCCCACCACCATCTACCCGCACGTATATCTTCACCAGGTTCAATGGCCCTGGTACAGGGCTCACAACCAATGCTTGGAAAACCCCTGTCGTGTAAAAGGTTATAGGGAATATTCTGTTTCCGGATGTAGTCCCAGACTGCCTTCTCGGTCCAGTTGATGAGCGGATTGATCTTCACCAGTTTATTGTTCTCATCCCACTCAACCAGGTGGTTGAAAAAGCGCGAAACAGACTGGTCCTTTCTGAGGCCGCAGATCCATGCTTCCATTCCTTGAAATGCCCTCGGAAGTTGAGCTACTTTTCGGATCCCGCAACACATCTTGCGCTTCTCCACCCCGTCATAGAACAGGTTAATACCGTGACCTGCCACCATCTTCTCTACCTTCCCGGCATCAGGAAAAAAAGTTTTCATGCGGATCCCAAAATGTTTGTTGGTCCTGGCAATAAGGTCATAGGTCTCGGGAAAAAGTCTCCCTGTGTCCAGTGTAAATACATCCACATTTGGATTCTGACTTAAAACCATCTCTGTGAGTACCTGGTCCTCAAGCCCAAGGCTTGTCGAGAGGATGATTCGAGTTCCGAAATGGTCCAGGAAAAAGCCAATTACCTCCTTTGCGCTCCTGCCTTTCAGCGAAGCATTCCACTCTTCTATTTGTGATTTTAACTCCTCAGTAAGTTCCATATCTCTCAACAATTGGAATAGCTCTCCAATTTCCCCATATCCATCCACTCATCCGAATCGTGACGGAATGTATCAATGAATTCCGTCCGTGCCAGCTCCAGATAAAATGGCATAATTGGGAAACGCTTCACAGTTGGAAAAAGTTTAAAAATTTTCGGATCCATCACATGGATTGCACTAAAAGCAATGGGAACCAGTCCGGTCTCGGTGCCTTCAGCCATGATCATCTCCCCTGTTTTGTTATCCCTCCATCCCTTTAATTTTCCCGATCCGCTTATCAAAAGGCTCCTTGAAGTCACCCTCTCTTTAACGGCCAGGGTTGCGATGGCTCCACTGTGACGGTGGGCATTCATAAGGGCAATCAGATCGATGGTGCTCAGGATATCCACATTGTAAACAAGAAAGGGCCTGTCATCAAAAAACCAGGCTGCATGGGCAATTCCTCCGCCTGTATCAAGTAACTCATCCTTCTCGTGCGAAAATGCAATCCGGATCCCGAAATGGCCCATACTTTCCACATATTCCATGATCATCTCCGCCTGGTGATGCACGTTGATGATGATCTCCGTGAACCCCGAATTTTTCAGCTTCCGGATGACATGACCGATCAGGGGAACCCCCTTCCACTCCACCAGCGCCTTGGGTTTATGTTCGGTAAGCGGCCCGAGTCTTGTCCCGAGACCCGCCGCCAGGATCATGGCCTTATCCCCTCCGGTTTGCAGCACCACTTCTCTTTGGGTGATTTTCTTTTGCATGAAGTGCAAATATAATGCTTCTCGTTACCTTTTATCTTCTTTGAAAGATCAGGGTCCTCTTTGCAAAGCTTTTTACTCATTCCTCCAATCTGTTCCATCCTTAACAGATGAAAAGAGGAAATGTTTTCAGGCATTTCTGAGAAATCCTGCGGTGCTGGTGATGGACCTGGAATAAAGCAGGGCTGCGGTCCGGTAGAAAACATGTCCAAGTTTGGTAAAGGGAAGATACATGATCACGAACCAGACCACAACCAGGTGAAAGAAATAGAGGTGATATGCAATGGCCCAGTTCCCGAACCGGGCCATCTCTACAAGTGTTCCCGAAAGGGTAAGCACACCTATGGCGATCAGAAGCAACCAGTCGGAATACCCGCTTTTTCCTAAAACACTTCTGTTGATGATCCTGTTCAGGAACAAAAGAGCTATTCCCGTATAGATCATCAATGATGCTAAATTTCCTGCAATCTTAAATGGGTTGGAAAGGGCAAGGGGATAGTTGTGGGTAATGGATGCCCAGATGGCATACAGAGTGACCAGGATCAGTAAACCAAACCCAAAGAACACCAGCATGTGGGCCCATTTCCTGATTTTTTGAGTCCCGCATCCTGTGAAATTTGAATGGGAAAGAATCTCCCGGACAACCCGAAAAACAGGTATCCTGCCCCCTTCTCCCCTGGCTGCCGGGGTATTTCGCTTCATCTCCTTCCAGAAGGATCTCATACCCCGGTAAGCCAGACCGTAAAAGAGCAGGGTGATCGCCGAAAAGGTGGAATTCAGCAAGGCATGTGGGAAAAATGCAGAGTAGTCCACCGCTCCCTGAGGGATTTTAAAAGTCCCGGCCATACTGAGAATGAATACAATAACCACCACCGGGATACCCAGTGCAACAGGCAGAAGGGCCGGTTTACTAACCATTTTAAATAGAAAGCGGGGCTTTGTAAAATGTTCATAGGTCTTCAGCCTGATGGCTGCGATCACACTGGCCGGTTTCACATCCCTTGGACAATAACTGCTGCAGTCGCCACATTGGTGGCACAGCCAGATATCCACATTCCCCAACAGCTTCTCCTTCATCCCCCAGCCCGACCAGATCATCTCTTTTCGGGGAAAGGGCCGTTCAGCCGGTGCCAGTGAACAAACTGCAGAACAAGTTCCACACTGCATACACTGGTTCAACTGCGATCCGCTGATCCGGGAAAGATCCCTTTTAAAGGCTATATCGGGTTTAATAATACTCACTTTGTTCACATACTTTTAAACGGATTAGGACCGATTAGGTCCAGCTCTGCCAGAAAATCATTCATCAGCTTGGTGATCAGGTGATGATCGGTAATCTCCACGAAACTGGTCTGAATTCGTTGAGGTTCAAGCATCATGGTTTCCAAGGTCTCTTTCATATTTTCTCCCCGCTGGCCCGTCAGTTCACTTCCATGAATAAAATGACACTGGTAGTCATCTCCGGGCTTGCACCCAATCTGAAGGATCCCGTCATACCCGTGTGAAAGCGCATCTGAGATCCACACTTTATTCACCGAACCCAGGCACCGGACCGGGATAATCCTGACAAACGGACTAATCTTCAGTTTGTGGAGTCCGGCCAAATCCAGGGCAGGATAGGCATCATTTTCACATACAAAAACCAGTACCCGGGGTTTCTCTTCAAATTCGTCGGGCATGCTCACGGCCTTGATGGCTGCCGAAACGCTGTGAATGGAGTAATCGGAAAAACCTATGACCCGTTCGGGGCATGATCCCACGCAGATCCCGCATCGGCGACAGCGTGCCGGGTTGGGCAGCGGGGTCCCTTTCTCAGTCTCATCATAGCTACCGAAAGGACACTCCTCGGTACATCGCTTGCAATCGGTACACCTCTCCATGTATAGTTCAGGCCAGGTCATATCCCCTGAACGGGGATGTACTGCCTCTCCCCGTTTCACACACTCCACACACTGGATCGCCTTGAGCATCGCCCCGGCCCCGTCTTCTGCACTGGATTCCAAATCCATTGGCGCCCTCACTGTTCCCGAGGCATAGATACCGGTACGCCGGGTTTCGTAGGGGAAACAGATGAAATGTGAATCGGAAAAATCATACTCCAGCAGGGGAATTCCCGGGCCCTGCCGGTACTGCAGCTGCAGCTCCTGTGTGTTATTAGGGACCATTCCGGTGGCAAGCACCACCATATCGGACTCGATGATAACCTGCTCATCCAGCAAACACTCCTTCAGGGAGATTTGCAAAACCTCTCCGGTTGAAACCACGGAACCCACTGAGCCCCTTGTAAGAAATATGGCATCATCCGCCTGAACCTGTTTATAAAAATCCTCATGAAATCCTGTGGTTCGGATATCCCTGTAGACCAGGTAGACCTGAGCATTGGGATTTTTTTCCCGTACATAGAGTGCCTGTTTCAGTGCTGCAGTACAGCAGTATGTGGAACAGTAAGGCAAGTGATCCTTCTCCCGGGATCCTGCGCACAGGATGAACATCACCCGGTCAGGCACCTCTCCCCCGGCAACATGTCGCTCAAACTCCTCAAGGGTTTTAACCCCGGGCAAACCGTAGCCCAGATGATCCAGATGGCCGGGATCGTAAGGTTTCCATCCCGTCGAGAGCACAACCGCACCTATGGAAAGGGTGGTCCTATCTCCATTTTCAAGAATTACAGTGAAATTCCCCGGCTCTCCCCCAATCCTTGCGATGGTGCTCTCCAGGTGAACCTTAATGAAGGGATGGGATTCCACCCGGGCGACCAGGGTTTTCACATCGGGTTCTCTGAGTTGCTGATTGTTACCCGCCAGGGGAAGCAACTTATGGATCCGTCCTGCATAACCTCCCAGCCTGCTTCCCTTTTCCACAAGGTGAATGGTATAGCCGGCCTCAGCCCCAGCAAGGGCGGCATGCATACCAGAAAATCCCCCTCCGACAACCAAAAAGGAGGTGCTCACCTTTTCAGGAATATAGGGCTTGTTATCCTTAATGGCTTCAAGTTTGGCAAGGGCCATCCTCACCTGATCCTCCGCACAGGCCTGTGTGTCTTCATGTTTGGGCTCCATCACCCATGAGACCTGTTCGCGAAGGTTGATCCGCTCCACATAGGTTCCTTCGAGGATAAATTGTTCACTCTTCACCCTGGGTGAGCAGGCGGCTATTGCCACTCGGCCGGAGCCGGTTTCTTCAATCTGCCTGAGAATCATTTGGATTCCCTCTTCTGAACAGAGTGCATGGTGGTGCAAACAATGAACTTCTGGCCTCTCCCTGGTAATGGTATGCATCAGTTTTTCCACATCAAGGGAATTCTCAATACCGCAGCCGCTGCAGATGGCCAGTAATCTGTTTACGCTGACTTCACTCATGGTCTCTTCTCATGCTCTTTAAGACAGTTGCAGTTGCATCTTTCACCGAGGAGGTAACATCCATCGGCCTTTTACAGCTGGAAGTTGGATAGATTCCCCTTTTTTGTACAGCGTTCAGAAAGCCCTCCTGATTCACGGAGAGATCAGGCAACACCTTTGAAGGTACCATCCCGGTGGCCAGTACCACCATATGGAAAGACTCCATCCGCTTTCTTCCTGCCAGGATATCCTCCACCTCCAAAACAACTTCATTGCCACTCTTCTCAATACGGCCAACCTTTCCCTTGGTCAGGGTAATGGAAGGAGTCTCTTCAGCTTTGCTCAATAATTTTTCATTCCTGCCCTGCAACCGGAGATCTATGTAGAAAATCTCCGATTTCAGATCCGGGTAAGCTTCTGCAAGTGTAAGTGCATGCTTTACGGATGCAGTGCAACATACCGCCGAACAGTAGGAAAGGTATTTTACGTCCCTGGAACCCGCACACTGCACAAATGCAATGCTTTCAGGGAATTTCCCATCCGAGGGTCTACCCAGCCTCTTCCCCTCTTTTGTACAGGTTGACATCAACTTCTCAAACTCCATGTTGGTCACCACATCGGGCTCCCCGGCATAGCAGTAGTTCTCTATACGGGTTGCATCGTAAGATTCCCAACCGGTCGAGACAATTACATTTCGGGCTTTAAGCTCAATCTGTGAGGCCTTGGCGCCCAGGTTTATGGCATCAAATTCACATGCCTCAATACATTTACCGCACACCTCTCCCAGGCAAGTTTCAGGATCAATGGTATACTTAAACGGAAACGGCAAAGAATCCCTGATATAGGCCGACCTCTTTGTAATGGCAGATCCCGGTTCCGGTGGCTGTTCCGAGGGACACACCTCCGCACACTTTCCGCAGGCAGTACAGTTTGTGTTGATCAACGCGGGGGCAAGGCTGACCATCACTCTGAAATCTCCGTCGCTTCCAACAATGCTGGTTGCCTCGGCACCCGTAAAGCAGGTGATTCTCGGATTGGAACGAATTCTGCGATAATTGATCTCCAGGCCGCAGGATGGAGGGCAAAGCTTGGGGAAATAGTTGTTGAGCTTTGAAACGTTACCTCCCAGGTATGGCTCTTTCTCCACCAGGGCCACACGAATGCCCGTTTCCGCAAGCTCCACAGCAGCGGTAATGCCGGCGATCCCTCCCCCGATCACTAAGGTCTGAAAGTCTTTGAATTCCATAAAGTCAAAGTCTGAAAAGACTAAAGAATATCGCGTTTGATCATGGTCCACTCTCCGGATTCCGGATCCCACCTGCAATTGGCAAACGCCTCCCAATCAGCCTTCATAGATGGAAAATCGGTCCGGAAATAATAACCCGGCCAACGGGTCTCCTCCCTGAATAACAGGGTACGGATATGCGATTCGGCCTGCCACATCCGGTGCACATTTTCCCAGCACCGCATCAACTCGTTAAGATCACTGGCCGCCAGCTTCTCTGAATCCTCCTTCATATATTCCAGGTATTCCAATCCTTTTGTCAGCAGCGCTTCCGATGTTTTAAAACCCACTGAAGCTCCTCCGGCATACTCATCCATGATTTTCTGAAGACGGAACATAAACATTCTCGGTTTGATGAAATTGGGATTCACATCCTCATCATTGGAATAGTGATGGTGCGCTTCAAAAGTTCTCAAGGGCTGAAGCACCTTTTCTTTAAGGGCTGCGATCTGTTCATCACTGATTTCGACCGGCAGAGGAGAATCCACACAGAATGCAATGGCCGCCTTCCCTGCAATCCGGCCTTCCGTAAAAGAGCCCGAGGAGAACTTATGAGATGAGGCGCCTGAGGCATCGCCGGCAGCGAAAAGACCTTTCACTGTGGTCATATTATCGTATCCCCAGTGGTGTTCATCCGGAGCAAGATCCTTCGGTCCGCTTATCCAGGCACCGGAAGCACCGGAATGGGAACTTATAAAATAGGGTTCGCATGCCGAAACCTCTGAAGGAGTCTCCTCCGGCATGATATTGTGTGAAGCCCAGTTGAGTGCCTGGCTAATTGTCATATCCAGAAAATCCTCCCACGCCTCCGACTCCAGTTCCTTCATTTTCCGTTTTGCCTCTTTCTCGTCAGGAATCTGCGCTACCAGCTCCCTGATGGCATCATCGGTTCGCATATAGATCGGACCATTTCCCTCTTCCAGTTCAAGCAGCATCAGGTAATTCCTGAGATTGGCAGGGGTAGGTCTGGCCAATCCAAAGGGTGCCCATTTCTCCAACTCAGCGGCCCGGGTCACCATGTAATCCTCCCCCTTGGCATTGGTGGCTTTTGACTTGAATAGCAGGAACCATGCTCCCACAGGTCCGTATGAGTCCTTAAAGCGAACCGGAACAAATCGTACCTCCTGGCAGGTCATCTCGGCACCCGCCTTCAAAGTGAAATAGGTACTGGCACCACTGTTAAATGGAGGGTACCAGGACCTTCCCAGTCCCTCTCCCACAGAACGGGGTCTGAAAACGTGGACAGCACCACCCATCACATCCAGTACTGCCCTGGCCCTGAAAACATAGAATTTATTCTCACGCACGCTAAAGCCAACCGCTCCGACACACCGGTCCCCACTGATCACCGGTTCGGTAATAAAGACACGCTCGTAATAGCTTCCCTTATCCCCAAGCTCCTTCAGGGCACTTTTGGCTGCTTCGGAAACAATGTTTTTATAAGACTCTCCGTGGATCATGATCTGCCAGCGACCTTCGTTCACATAGTTTCCCTGGTCGTCTTTCCAAATGGGCAATCCCCACTTTTCAAACAGGTGAACGGTCGAGTCGACGTGGCGTGCAATATTGGCAACCAGGTCTTTACGGGCGATTCCCATCAGGTCATTCTTCACATAGGAGACATAGTCTTCCACCGTATTGTTCCCTTTACTTAACCCGAGGTACAGGTTGATGGCCGACAACCCCATGGCTACAGCACCGCTTCGCTCCATGGCCGCCTTATCCACCAGAGTCACCCGCTGGTTATTTTTTTTAGCCCAGAAGGAAGCTTCATAAGCCGCCCCGCAGGCCGCCATACCGCCACCCAGGATCAACAGGTCGGTTTCCACGATGACCGTTTCAAAACTATCTGCGTTCATTACTAAAATTTTAGATTAAAGGGATCCGGGTTCGGTTCTCAGTACCGTTGATTTCAGATCGTCCGACCCGGTAGAGAAACCTGCATCGGGTTCAATGCTTCCTTCGGGTTTTGTCCGAATTGGAAATTTGAATCGTTTCACCTGCTTGTTGCGAAACTTCACAGACCACATGATGGCATCGGTGCTTCTCAGTGGCTGAACCACACCTCCCAGTGGCATGAAATCGGCATAGCCGCGGATCTCGATCGCCTGTGTCGGACAAATCTTCACGCAGCTGTAGCACTCCCAGCACATATCCACGGCCCGGTTGTATGCTTTGTTCTTCACTTTATCCAGTACCATAAGGTCGTTGGGACAGATGTACTGGCATGCTGTTTTATCCTGCGCTTTACAGCCGTCGCACTTTTCGGTAATTACAAAACTCGGCATAGTCAGCTATGGTTTGTGTTCGCACAAACATAATTAAATATTCCGGGGACCACCTGTTAAAAACATGAACAGCAGGAAATTTAGAATGCTTTTAAAATCGGAATTTCCCTTTCAGTCTCAATCATCCGAAAAAAGTTTCAGCATGTCGCGGTACGAGGAGAAGACCCGTGCACGGGAGATGAATCCAAGGTACTGACCCTCCTTAAGCACAGGTAGATTGTAACGGCCGCTTTCGGAGAATTGCCGCGCCACCTCCTCCATCTGGTCAGTTGTCTGGATGGTCCATTCGGGTGTAATCATCAGATCTCTGATCTTTGTGGTGTCATACATCTCCTGGTTAAACATAATATTCCGGATATCATCCAACTTCACAATCCCCTCCAGATAATTCTTTTCATCAAGTACAGGGAAGATATTGCGGTGAGATTTGGTAATCACCTGAACCAGGTCGCGCAATGTGCTGTCGGACCGAACCGGTATAAAATCGGTTTCTATCAGCTCAGATACCTTCATCATCAGAAGGATGTTCCTATCCTTATGGTGGGTCATCAGCTCTCCCCGTTTGGCAAGCTGAACGGTATAAACAGAGTTCTTTACAAAGGTCCGGGTGGTCCCGTATGAAATGGTTGAGGCCAGCATAAGCGGGAAAAAGAGCTCATATCCTCCTGTGATCTCAGCGATCAGGAAGATGGCAGTCAGGGGTGCGTGGATTACACCTGCAATCATGCTGGCCATGCCCACAAGTGCCATATTACTCACCGATACATCAATTCCCATCTGGTTCAGAAGTAAACCAAACAGAAGACCTGTATTTGCCCCCATGAACAGCGAGGGTGCAAAGATCCCCCCGATCCCTCCCGCTGCGAAAGTGAGGGTTGTGGCAATCGCCTTGATCCCGATCACCAGCATGATATAAAATGCCGTCAGAATGAATGTATCCTCCCATCCCTCAAAAAAAGTATCTTCCAGAAGGTGGTAATACTCCCCCCTGAGTCCCAGGTTTACCACCTCGTAACCCTCCCCGTAAAGTGCCGGAAAAAAGAGAATCATCACACCCAGGACTCCCCCTGCAATCAGGATCTTTTTCCAGGAACTCCTGAACCTTTCAAAGAGGCCCATGATGTAGATATAGCTTCGGGTGAAATATACGGATAACAGGCCCACCGCCACACCCAGGATCAGGTACCAGTGGATCTGTCCCATTTTGAATGCTTCGGTAACCTGGAATGAGTACAATACGTTCTGACCCAGAAAAAGATAGGATGTAAGTGCGGCTGCGGCAGAAGAAATCAGCAGTGGAATCACTGCCCACATGGTCATATCGAGCATGATCACCTCAATGGCAAAAACAATTCCCGCAATGGGTGCCTTGAAGATGGCTGAAAGGGCGCCTGCACAGGCGCATGCGATCAGCAATGTGATCTCCTTATAAGTGAGTTTCAAAACTCTTCCCAGGTTTGAGCCAACCGCGCCGCCTGTGGCCACTGTAGGGCCCTCCAGTCCTACTGACCCCCCGAAACCCACAGTCAGTGCACTGGTGATGATACTCGAGTAGAGGTTGTGAGAACGGATGATCCCGTTATTCTTTGAAATTGCGAATAAAACCCCCGGTATTCCATGACCCACCGGTCGCTTATTGATGTACTTAATATAAACCACCGTCAGCGCCACACCCACAATGGGTAATATGAAAATATAGTACCTGGAATATTCACCCTGGAAACCATTTGAAAGGACTACTCGTATAAAGTGCACCAGGTTCTTGATAATCACTGCCGCCAGTCCCACACCCAGGCCCACAATCACCGCCAGGATGTAGAGAAAGCTGTGACCCTTCAAATACCTGATTTTGAAATTATTAAGCCTTGATATGAAATCTTTTCCCGGCATTGCATGACAAAAATAGCATTTTACCCTGCAGTTCAAAAACCTAAGTGAAAATAGAATGTTCTATCTTTGCCGCAGAAAGGTAATATGAATTGCATCCGGCGATGATGAAAAAATGAGAGGTATTCAGAAAAATAGAAGAGCTGCCCGGAACCTGATACTAATCCTGTTGGTATTACCCCTCCTTTCAACTTATTCATCTGCTCAGGGAGAGATTCCCGATACGCCTGACATGATCCTGGTCACTGTGGATCATGCCACAAACTATGTTCTGATCGAGTGGGAAGCCAGCGAGGACCCTGGTATTGATCTCTACCACATTTACAGAATGAATAACGGTACCGGGACGAAGATTTTCTCATTCGGCTCTGAAACCTTTGAATATTACCATATGACCAGTGGCCTGGAGAACCTGGCCTATTCCGTGACTGCAGAAGATACCCTTGACGGAAGTGGTAGTCGTGAAAGTCTGCTCGGGGACAATGAACACAGGGCCGTTGCGGTTTCACTGGAATTTGACCCATGCACATCTTCCAATATCATCAACTGGAGCGGCTATGTGGGATGGGAAGGGAATACCTCGGGTTACAGGATCTACGGGGGATTGAAAGGCGATGAAATGGAAATGCTCACCTTTGTTCATCCCAACACCCGCACCTGGACTCATAAAGGCATCAGTTTCGATACATCCTACAACTATTATATTGAGGCAGTTCATACTCCCGATACAATAACCTCCCTCTCACCCATTGAGGAAATCCGGACAGCCTTGCCGGAAGCCCCCGAACTGCTGAGGATCGATGAGGTTTCAGTGATAGATAACAATTCTATTGAAGTGCGGTTTACAGCAGATGTGGAGGGATTGGTGAACAATTTCAGGATCCTGCGCAGAAACGACATGGACTCACCTTTTTCAGTGGTGGGAACCATCTGGAATTCAGGTCATTCCAATATGGACTTCCTGGATCATGTATTCGCTCAAAACAACAGGTATGAGTATCTTGTTCAATCTATCTATCAGCCCGAATCGTGCGTACAACCCATCACACTCTCGCAATCCAATGTCGGAACCAGCATTCTCCTGGAAAGCAATCTGGAAGGGCAGGTAGCACATCTCACATGGACCCCATATGAATCCTACTCAACCGGTCTTTCGGGATATATTATTCAACGAAAAACCGGAAACGGTGAGTTCATTGATGTGGCTTCCGTTGGAGCTGAGACCACCAGCTGGCAGGAGTCTGTTGAATCGGTTATTAACGGGTATCAGCCCGGCGAAGTACAATATAAGGTACTGGCACTGAGCTACCAGGTGGAGGGGACTGATACCGGTATCAGTGTTTCCAATATTGTAAGTGTATTCATGGAAACCAGCATGCAGGTACCCAACGCATTTACTCCCGGCAGAACTACCAATTACCTGTTCAATCCTGTCATCGACTTTGCCCCCAGTAAATACAAAATGATCATCTATGACCGTGGAGGAAGGAAACTATTCGAAACCGATGATCCCTCACAGGGCTGGGATGGCACCTATGGCGGGGGTGGTTATGCAATGGAAGGGGTCTATGTTTATTTCATTCAGTACACCGACTATACAGGGCTTTCAAGATCCATTTCCGGAAATGTTACGGTAATCTATCCGCCCGGGTATTAAAAAACCCTCTTTCCATCCACAGACTTGTTCAGGAATCATTAGTTTTGCAGTGATGGAGCCTGAAGTTATCACCGAAGAACAAAAAATCAACTCGCTGCTTGAAAAACTGATCAAGAACTGCGCCTATTGCAAAACAGCAGAGCATGAAAACCTTATCAGAAAAGCCTTTAAAATGGCCAATGAGGCCCATAAGGGCATGCGCAGAAAATCGGGTGATCCCTACATCATGCATCCCCTTGAAGTGGCACTCATTGTCAGCCAGGAGATCGGACTGGGTATAACCAGTACCGTATGCGCCATACTTCATGATGTGGTTGAGGATACCGAACTGACCATTGAGGACATAGAGAATGCATTTGGACAGAAAATTGCTTCGATCATCGACGGGCTTACCAAAATCTCCGGAGTTTTTGACAAGGAATCCAACTCACTTCAGGCAGAAAATTTCCGGAAGATGCTCCTGACCCTGTCCGATGATGTGAGGGTTATTTTTGTAAAGCTGGCCGACAGACTTCACAATATGAGGACCCTTGACTCCATGCCACGTCATAAGCAAATCAAGATTGCCGGTGAAACCATCTATCTGTATGCCCCCCTGGCTCATCGGATGGGGCTTTACAGCCTGAAAACCGAACTGGAGGACCTTAGCCTGAAATACCGGTATCCGGAGGTCTACAGCGAGATTGCAGAGAAGATCAAGCTGACCGAAGAGCGAAGGCTTCATTTGATCAACCATTTTTCCCTGCCGATCATTGATGCCCTGAGTGCAAACAAATTCACGTTTAATATTTCCGGAAGGCCCAAATCAATCTACTCCATCTGGCAAAAGATGCATCAGAAAAATGTGACTTTTGAAGAGATTTATGATCTCTTTGCCATACGGATTGTTTTTGAACCAATACCGGGGATTCCTGAAAAAACACAGTGCTGGAATATCTACTCCATTATCACCGATATCTATCAGCCAAAACCTGAACGGATCCGGGACTGGGTTTCAACCCCGAAAGCAAATGGTTACGAAGCCTTACATACAACGGTAATGGGTCCCAACGGAAAATGGATGGAGGTACAGATCCGCTCCACCCGGATGAATGAAATTGCTGAGAGGGGATTTGCGGCTCACTGGAAATACAAAGATAAAACCTCACCGGAAACAGAACTTGACAAGTGGATCAAGAGGATCCGGGAGACTTTGGAATCTCCTTCCGAGAACGCGATGGAGTTCCTGGATGACTTCAAACTGAACCTCTTTTCTTCGGAGATCATGGTCTTTACACCAAAGGGCCATATCATTACCCTTCCCAAGGATGCCACCGCCCTTGATTTCGCGTATGATATCCATACCGAAATCGGAAATAAGGCCATCGGGGCTAAAGTGAATTACAGACTGGTTCCCTTGAATCACACACTGAGCAGCGGTGACCAGGTGGAGATCCTTACCTCGGATGTTCAGAAACCGACGCTGGAATGGTACCAGTTTGTGAGCACCCTCAAAGCCAAGTCGGCCATAAAAAATGCTTTAAAGGCTGAGACCAAAAACCGGACCGAAGTTGGAAAACAGATCCTTATCGATAAGCTTAAAGAGCAGAACCTGACCCCCAGCTCCAGGATCCTTAAGAAACTGGTACCTGCCTACAATTCCACCCACAAAGATGAGCTCTACTCAAAAATCGGAACCGGTATTATCTCCCTTGATGACCTTAAGGATGTTCTGAGCAAGAACACAAAGAGCAAATGGGTAAGGGTATGGAATCTGTCTCTGGGACGTAGTACTCCGAAGAAGTCTGTTAGTCTGGAGGAGTACGATTCTAAAGGTACCCTGATCCTGAGAGAGAAAATGGAAGGAGAAGAGGGTTCCTACAACCTGGCCAAATGCTGCAACCCAATTCCCGGTGATGAGGTCGTAGCCGTCAGGCAGGAGAATGAATCCACCCTTGTTCACCGGACCGACTGCAGAATTGCGTTGAAAATAATGGCAAACCATGGTAACAAACTGGTTGCAGCAAAATGGACGCAACACAAGGTCCTCTCATACCTGGCAAGGATTCAGCTGAACGGATGGGACCGTTTTGGGGTCTACAATGCCATCACCAATACGATCACAAAGGAGTTAAATATCAGTATGCGGACCATCAACCTCCATGGACATGACGGGATCTTCAACGGAACCATAGACCTTTATGTGCACAACACCAGCGACCTGAATAATCTGATTCTGAACCTGATGAAAATTAAGGGTGTGGATTCGGTCCACCGGATCGAAACGGGTGAGTAATTTTTAAACCTTATCCGTTCTAAATAAAAATTATTGCTATCTTTGCCAAGTCATTATTACTTAGTCTGATTATGGTCCATGATGAAACCAAAGATACTGTAAAACAGATTTTTACAGGTTATCTGGAGAAGAAAGGACATCGCAAAACACCCGAGCGTTACGCCATTCTTGATGAGATCTATTCGCGGGAAGGACACTTTGATATAGAGTCGCTCTATATCTTTATGAAAAATAAAAATTACAGGGTTAGCAGGGCCACGCTTTACAATACGATCGAACTCCTGCTGGATTGCAGCCTTGTGGTGAAACACCAGTTTGGTAAAAACATCGCTCAGTTTGAAAAAGCCTATCACTGCATGCAACATGATCACCTGATTGACATGGGTTCAGGCAATGTAATTGAATTCTGTGATCCCAGGATCGAAGAAATTATTAAAACCGCCTGCGAGCTAAATAATTTCAGACCCAGTCATCACTCCTTGTACATTTACGGACGAAGCAGGAGTGAAGGCGAAGGGGATAAATAAACTCACAAATATATAGAATGAAAGTTGATGTTCTTTTAGGTCTCCAGTGGGGAGATGAAGGGAAGGGGAAAATTGTGGATGTTCTGACCCCCAGATATGACATGATCGCCCGTTTTCAGGGAGGGCCCAATGCAGGTCATACCCTTGAATTCAATAACCACAAACACATCCTTCACAACATCCCCTCGGGAATTTTCAGGGAAGATAAGCTGAACATCATTACCAACGGTGTGGTACTTGATCCCATCGTATTCAAAAGAGAGATAGACTCCCTTGAAACCATGGGCATCGACCTTACTAAAAACCTCTGGATCTCAAAAAAAGCCCACCTGATCATACCCACCCACAGGATTCTTGATGCTGCCTCTGAAGCGGCCAAAGGAAAATCCAAGATAGGGTCCACATTGAAAGGGATCGGGCCCACCTACATGGATAAGACTGGACGAAACGGTCTCAGGGTGGGAGACCTTGACCTGAATTTTGAAAAGAAATATGAAGCCCTGAAGGCAAAACATAAACAGCTCCTGACCATCTATGATTTCGAATATGACCTTTCGGAGGAGAAACTCTTTTTCGAAGGGATCGGGGTGATCCGCAAATTCAACAGGGTTGATACTGAATATGAAGTCAACCGATACCTGGAGGAGGGGAAAAGCATCCTTGCTGAAGGTGCTCAGGGGACCCTGCTTGACATCGACTTTGGTTCCTACCCATATGTAACTTCGTCCAACACCATTTGCGCAGGTGCATGTACCGGAATGGGCGTTGCCCCATCAGCCATTGGTGAGGTGTTCGGGATATTTAAAGCCTACTGCACACGGGTCGGAAGCGGACCCTTTCCATCTGAGCTTCAAGGCAAGGAGGGCGAACATCTTCGTGAATTGGGGAAAGAGTTCGGGTCAACCACAGGCAGACCCCGCAGATGCGGTTGGCTCGACCTGGTTGCACTTAAATACAGTATTATGCTCAATGGGGTCACACAGTTGATTATGACCAAAACCGATGTGCTCGATACCTTTGAAACCATCAGGGTGGCCACTGCCTACTCCATTTACGGCGAACTTACCGATAAGGTTCCCTATGACATGGAGGCTGAAATTAAACCGGTCTATACCGAATTACCGGGGTGGAAGACCGATCTTACCGGGGTACGCTCCAAAGACCAGTTCCCTCCGGAGCTTAACGACTATATCCGGTTCCTTGAAAAGGAGCTGAAGGTACCCGTCAAATACGTTTCCGTAGGTCCCGACCGGGAACAGATTATTGTGATGTAATTTCAGAATATTGACGATTCTGTCCGGGTAGTAAAAAGTTCCAGGAATCGCATGCCCCGGTATGAATTCCCTTTTTCATTCAGAGGTGGACTCCATACCGCGATGCAATATTTATCCGGGTGAATGGCCATAATTCCTCCACCCACACCACTTTTGCCCGGGAGTCCAACCTTGAAGGCGAACTCCCCCGATTCATCGTAAAACCCACAGGTCTGCATGATGGCATTCACCCTTTTGGCCTGGCTCATACTCAATACCTGCCTGTTTTCCGAGGTTCGGAAATCATCATTTGCCAGATAGAGGAATGCATGAGAAAGCTGCTGGCAACTCATCTCAATGGAACAGATATTAAAATAAAAGTCAAGGACCCGCCCGGGATCATTCTCCATATTTCCAAAGGACTTCAGAAAATTTCCAAGTGCGATATTCCGATAGCCCACCGCCTTTTCACTTTTTGCAATGGTTTCGGAATAGTGAATAGCCTCATGGGGAGCCAACTCCCTGATGAAGGATAAAAACCGATCCTCCGGATTCTCAAGTTGACTGATGAGAATATCACACACCACCATGGCACCGGCATTCATAAATGGATTTCGGGGAATCCCGTTATCACTCTCCAGTTGAACCAGGGAATTAAAGGGAGTTCCGGAAGGTTCAACATCGATTCTATCCCAAATCTGATCACCAACCAACTGATAGGCCTGGCTTAAAGCAAATACTTTGGCGATACTTTGAATAGAGAATTTGGTGCGATACTCCCCTATTCCAAACTCCTTGTTTTGAACCGTGGTCAGATGAATCCCAAAATTTTCCGGATCTATTTTTGCCAGTTCAGGAATATAAGATGCCACCCGACCAGGGTTATCGCCATCCTTAATCTCCCTGAAAATATCATTTAAAATCTCCTGATAATTCATTTTACATCTGAACTTTGGCTTTAAGGCCTTCCATCTTTGAATTGAAATCGAAACTTAATAAATCTAGTCATTTTTCTTATCTTTCATCTTTGAATCAACAATACTTACTTCACTATCGGTTATAACCTCACTCATTTATTGCTATGAAATCTTTGGTTCAGTTTTTCGAGGAGAATGTCGACAAGTTTAAGAACAACCCGTACATGTGGGAAAAGAGGGATGGAGTGTTTCGTGCTACCACTTATTCCGAGATGCGTGATCAGGTATATCAGTTTGCAGCCGGACTGATCACGATCGGGATCAAAAAAGGGGACCGGATCACCCTGCTCGCCGAGGGTCGCACCTGGTGGGTGGTGGCCGAAATGAGTATGTTCTATCTCAGTGCCATTGATGTTCCCATCTCCATCCAGTTGAATGAACCGGCCGATTTGATCTTCCGGATCAAACACTCCCAGTCGAAAATGGTGATCGTTTCCGGAAGTCAGGCCAGAAAAATCGATGCCATTAAAAATGAACTCCCGGACCTGGAAAAGGTCATCCTGATGGACCCAAAAGAGAGTTACGGTACAGACGAACTTTACATGGGCGACATCATGGAGAGGGGCAAAGAGCTGTTGTTGAAAGATTTTGATGCGTTTAAAAAGGTTTACGAATCGGTAAGTCCGGACGATGTAGCGAACATATGCTATACATCAGGTACCACAGCTGATCCCAAGGGGATCATGCTGAGCCAGCGAAATTACACCGCTAATACAGAACAGGCACTCTCCATTCTGACTGTTCCTGAATATTTCAAGATGTTTCTTTTCCTGCCATGGGATCACAGCTTTGCCCACACTGCCGGTCTGTTTACAATCATGGGGGTGGGTGCCAGCATCGCTGCCCTTGAGATGGGGAAGAGTACCATTGAAACGACAAAGAACATTGGGAAAAACATCAGGGAGATCAAACCGGACATGATGTTCAGTGTTCCTACCATTTCCAAGAATTTCCGTAACAACATTGAAAGCGGTGTCAGGGCCAAAGGAAAGATAACCTGGTCACTTTTCAGGGCCGGTTTGAAGATTGCCTACCGCTACAACGGCATTGCCTGGGATAAGGGGAAAGGATTCAAAGTGCTGTTAAAACCTATCTACGCACTGTTTGATGCAGTGATCTTTAAAAAGGTCAGGGATGGCCTCGGGGGTAATATGAAGTATTTCTTTGGTGGCGGGGCACTGCTTGACATCGAATTACAGCGCTTCTTTTATGCCATCGGAATCCCCATCTACCAGGGATACGGACTGACTGAAGCCAGTCCGATTATCAGTGCAAACGGTGAAAAAGCATATAAAATGGGCTCCTCAGGGTTAATCCCTGAAAACCTGGAGATCCGGATATGTAATGATGAAGGAATTGAACTTACCCCGGGTGAAAAAGGTGAGATTGTGATCAGGGGAGAGAATGTAATGAAAGGCTACTGGAGAAATGAGAAAGCTACAGCCGACACCATCCGGGAGGGCTGGCTCTTTACCGGAGATATGGGATACATGGATCCGGACGGTTTTCTCTACGTGCTGGGTCGCTACAAAAGCCTGCTCATAGCTGATGACGGTGAGAAATACAGTCCGGAAGGGATCGAGGAGGCTTTTACCGACCAGTCGGATTACATCAGCCAGGCCCTGCTCCATAATAATCAGAATCCATATACCGTGGCGCTTGTTCACCCGGATCCCACAGCACTGAAAAGATTCCTCAGAGAGAAAGGATTAAGTACTGATTCCGACGAGGCGGCCGAAGCATGTCTTGCTTTGCTTGACAACGAGATAAGGCAATACCGGCGAAATGGCAGATACGGCGATATGTTCCCTCAGCGTTGGATTCCCGCTACGATCGGAATCCTTGAGGAGGGTTTCACATTGGAAAACAAGTTGATGAACCCCACCTACAAGGTAATCAGACCCAAAGTGGAGGAGCAATACAAAGAGCTGTTTGATTTCCTCTATTCACCGGAGTCAAAAAATGTGAATAATTCCCGTAATATTCAGGCGATGAAACAGGTGCTTGCAAAATAGATCCCGTAAATCATGAGAAGGTTTTCCACAAGATGCGTGCATGCCGGTACCATTAAAGATGAAGTTAAAAAAGGAATTAACTCCCCGATCTATACCTCAACCTCTTTCGAATATATCGATCAAACCGATACGGTTTATCCCCGTTATCTGAATACGCCCAACGAGAAGGCGGTGGCCGAAAAGATCGCCTCCCTTGAGAACACCGAAAGTGCACTTGTGTTCAGTTCGGGGATGGCAGCCATCAGTACGGTTCTCCTGACCTTCCTGGGCAGTGGCGATCATGTAGTTTTTCAGAAAGGTCTCTACGGGGGCACTTCACATTTCATGGAACGGGAGTTTGATCGCTTCGGCATCCAGTTCACTGTGGCTGCAAGTCAGCTGGTCACCGATCTTAAAGCAGCCATCAGGGAGAATACCCGTCTCATCTACATCGAGACACCTTCAAATCCGCTGCTTAATATCACTGATATCGAGGGCGTTTCCATGATGGCCAGAGAAGTGGGGATACTCACCGTAATCGACAATACCTTTGCTTCTCCGGTAAACCAGCAACCGGCCAACATGGGCATCGATATTGTGGTTCACAGTGCCACCAAATACCTTGGCGGTCACTCCGACATCCTGGCAGGAGCGGTGGCTACAAGCCGGAAATGGATGGAGCAGATCTATGAAACGGGGCTGAACCTCGGGGGAAGTCTCAATGCCAATACCCTGTACCTGCTGGAAAGAAGCATGAAAACATTGGATGTGAGAATGGAACGGATCAACAACAATGCCCTGGAGGTAGCCCTCTTCCTGGATTCCCATCCCCAAGTAAGTAAAGTGAACTATCCCGGATTGCCGGTTCACCCCGATTATGAACTGGCTTCACGGCAAATGAGGGGATTCGGGGGAATGTTATCATTCGAAGTAGCCGGCCAGGACGGGATTCGTTTCCAGAAAGGTCTCAAACTGATCAAACCCTCCATGAGCCTGGGTGGATTGGAGAGCATCTGCTCCTCTCCTGCACACACTTCCCACAGGCACCTTGGGGTCGAGGGAAGGAGGAATGCGGGTATTGCCGAGGAGCTGATCAGGCTTTCGGTGGGCATCGAGGATGTGGAGGACCTGAAGCAGGACCTGGATCAGGCACTGAATCAGTGAACCAATGTTACTCCCATGAGCTGAAGTTTTTCCAGCTGCCAGGCGGGAACCCGGTTACCCATCACATTCAGATACTCCAGGTTGTTGAGATCAAAAAGTGGTGAAAGGTCATCCACATCATTAAAGGAGATATCGAGTACCTGTAAGCCGGTCAGGTTACTCAGGGCATCAATCATCTCTATGTGGTTATTGGCCAGATACAGCCTTTCCACATGCCTTAAACTCCCCAGTTCAGTCAGGTCCGTCAGGTTATTATTGGTCAGATCCACCACCTTTGCATATCCGCAGGCTTCAATTCCGTCGAGCGACTCCAGATCATAATCGGCCATTTCAATCTCCTCCAGGTCCTCCAGCAGGTATACAGGGAAGTCCACATCCAGGTTTCCGTAAATTCTCCATTTAAGGGCAGTCAGGAAGCTGCGGCTGGTGTACTCCATCTCTTCCTCAGGATCGGGATCCTCCTGCGTATCCATGAAATAGGAGTAACCATCCTCCTCTGCGTCCCATCCAAACTCCTCGGCAAGGTCTTCATCGGTAAGGATGGAGGTGACTGAAACCTGACCTGGCTCCAGATTCTTCACATGCAGGATATGGGACAGGGAGAAGAGTACCTCGAAATCACCGGTCTTATAAGCTGTTTCCAGTTGTTCAAGTGACTGGCTCAGCCGGTCGGGATGATAGAACATAATCAGGCGTGAAAAAACCCTGTTTATCTTCTCTTCATTGCAGGGGGTATACTCGTTTACCACTTTTTGTATCGCCCGTAATCCATCATACTGGTGCACCTGAAACATCTGGATGATCCTGCCGGAGATCAGATTCAGGTTTTCAACGGTGTAAGCCGCTTTCAGATTTTGGTAAAGTTCGGCAATCTCCATTCCCAAATTTAATCAACTTTAAACTTCTTTTTATCCCTCCGGCATATTAACTGAAAAACCCACTTCCCCGACTGGGCCGAGGGTGGAAGGCCACCCCCCGGGTGAAGCCACTGACCGGCCAGGTAGAAATTCTCCAATCCCCTGATGGTCTGCTTAATTGATTTCCCTATATTCTGAACACCGGGCAGAAAACCCTCATAAGATCCCTTCCAAACCCCCGTATACCGGATGTTGGTAAGGGGAGTAGCCACATCGGCCACATCCACATGGCCCTTTACTCCGGGAAACATCTCCTCCAATCGTGAAATGGCATCAGCCCGGATCCTTGCCTTCTCCAATCCATATTCCTTCGCATCCATCCCTGCCCAGAGTTCCAGGGGGCTGTCGAAAGTGAGCTTCATTACACATTTGCCCTCAGGAGTAATCAAAGGGTCGTGGTTGTAATTTGTAACCCCAAATCCCGAGGTGAGTTGTGTACTTCCAATCTGATCACCCTTTCTGACCACTTTATAAGTGTGATCGTTGCACTCGATGGGACAATCGATCCCAAACGATACCTGGACAATAGGGCTAAAGGTGGGCCAACTGTTAAAAGCCTTCTCCAGTTCAGGAGTGGTGAACTTTCCATCAAGCATCCCATGGATCATGGTTTGCAGATCGGCAGCCCCTATGATGATATCTGCAAATATCTCTGTGCCATCGGCCAGTTTCACCCCGATGGCCTTATTCCCTTCTGTGAGGATTTTCTCTACGCGTACTCCTCCCCTGAATTTTCCACCCAGCGATCTGTATCGATCCATCATTCGCATGGTCAGTGGCAACGATCCTCCCAGGGGATAGCCCGCATTTTTATTTGAAAACCAGGCCAGGGTCATCAGTAATGCCAATGAGGAGAAGCCCTTCATGGTATCAGCAAAAGCCTCAAATTCCTTTTTAAGCAGATCATCAGTAAATCCGAGCTGTTCAAAATAGGATGACACACTTTCCCTTCCATGCTTTGCAAACACACTCAAAATACGGATATTGGATAAAAGAAATCCCAGATTATCAAGGATGGTGCGATCTGCAGGATACTTGTCAATCATTTTCAGGGTGGCCACTTTTCTTAAATCATCACAGAGCTTCCTCACAGGGGTTTCATCCCCGGGCGATTTCTTAATGAGTGATTCTTCCCACCGGTTAATGTCGGTATAAATAACCAGATCTCCCTCTGCAGTCCGGATGGTTCCATAGGTGACCGGATCGATCACCGCCACCGTTTCATCCAGCACTCCTGTCTCCTTCCATATGGTGTGAAATGGACCATGCGAGGAACCTACCAGCCAGTGAATACAGTAATCAAAGGTATACCCCTCTCTTCTCCATGAGGTACATTGTCCGCCAGGTGCGCCATGCATTTCAATAATTTCGGTCTCATAACCGTTCAATCTTCCGTAAATACCGGCCGATAGTCCTGCCACTCCCCCTCCAATGATGATTGTTTTAGATCCCATCCGGTATTATGATTGATCAATGTTTCTGATCTAATCTACTAAAAAACCATGGAGATACCATTGGAATGAACTAATTTCGGGTAAACAATCTCCTGACACAGCTGTTAACTGGTTTGGATCCGAAAAAGTTGAAACGTTTTATTACCGGATGAGATACGCCAACGAAATAATCATAAACCTTCCCCGGGCAGAGGTTATCAGGGTTTTTGACAATAGTGAAAATCTTTTTAAATGGCAGAAGGGACTTAAAAGTCTTGATCACCTGGAAGGTAAGTATGGAGAAGAAGGAAGTATTTCCAGGATGGTTTATGCCGGCAGGAAAAGTGACCTTGTGATCACAGAAACCATTACAAAACGAAACTTCCCGGATGAATACAGTGTCACCTGTAAGTCAAAGGGAGTTGATAACAAAGTGATTAACTATTTTTCAGAATCTGAACCCGGTCACACCCATTGGAGAATAATCAATTGGTTCACATTCAAGGGCATGATGGCACTGATGTCTCCTTTTTTAAAATCTGCCTTTACTTCCAACACACAGCTTAACATGGAACGTTTCAAGGTATTTGCCGAACAGAAACTAATAAAACAACCTAAATAATCTGAATATGAAAAAAATCAAACTGACGCTTGGTTTGCTCCTCTTTGCGGCCTTAACCATTGCCCAGGACCCTGCAGACGGGGATACATTGTGGAAAGTAACCGGGGTAACCTCTCTGAACCTTTCACAGCTCTCACTCACAAACTGGGCCGCAGGGGGTGAGAACAGTATCTCGGGAAATGCATTAATCAAAATATCACCCGATTATGACAACGACACCCTCAACTGGGACAATGACCTTACGCTGGGATTCGGACTTTTAAAACAAGGTGACAGAAATGCGCAAAAGAGTGATGACCAGATTGAGCTATCTTCCAAAATTGGATACAGGGCCTCAAAAAACTGGTCCTACACTGCCCTGCTCAGTTTCAAAACTCAATTTGCAGACGGGTATGCCGATCCTGATGATCTGGACACAAAAATTTCGGGTTTCATGGCACCCGGATATCTGAACTTCTCCCTGGGTATGGACTATAAACCCACGGATGGCTTTAGTCTTTTTATCGCTCCCTTATCCTCAAAAATGACATTTGTGCTGGATGATTCCCTTTCAAATGCAGGTTTCTATGGAGTTTCCCCAGGTGAATCTGTAAGGGGAGAATTCGGAGGATATATTAAGATTGCATATAAGAGAGAGATCCTTAAGAATGTTTTGCTTGATACCAAAATCGACCTATTTTCCAATTACATTGATAATCCGCAATATGTGGATGTGAACTGGGACCTTTTACTCACTTTCAAGGTAAATGAGTTTATTTCGGCAACCCTGATGACGCAGCTGATCTACGACTACGATATTAAATTCGGTCCGGCCCCGGGAGAGCCTAAAATTCAGTTCAAGGAACTTTTTGGACTGGGTCTGACCTATATGTTTTCAAAAAATTGAAAACCCGGTTAAAAGACTGATATACTGGTTACTGCAATCCCGGATTCTAAATAAGAACCCGGGATTGAACATTACGGTATTTGCAAAAGGTCTATTTGCATCCTATATTTGTACCATCAATACTGCACATGAGTGCATATGTTATTGAGAAGGGGTAAGAGATTAGGCTCTGTGATCCCCTGGCAACCCGCCTTCAGGCGAAGGTGCCAAAACCTAACCCGAAAGGGAGATAATAACAAAATTAGAAGCAATGAAAAGTTTTTCTCTTGGAATCTGGGATCGGGTAAACGATCCTGTATCGTGCAGGAGGTTTATCATGCCTCAGCTGCCTATGTCCATGGCCGGGCCCGTTTAATCCGCAACACAAGTTCCAAATCGCGGTTTTAAACAGGTGCAGAGATATGGACCCCAACCTATTGGGGATTTTTTTTCCAAAACACCTTCCATTTACACATTTACAAATTTTCCCATCTACAAATTTAAACATTAACCCATGAGCAACACATATAAAAATTTCGAAACACTTCAGATCCACGCAGGACACAAACCCGATGCAACCACCAATGCCAGGGCGGTTCCCATTTACCAGACGACCTCCTACACTTTCAAAAATTCGGAACACGGAGCCAATCTCTTTGCCTTAAAAGAGTTCGGGAATATCTACACGCGGATCATGAATCCAACCAACGATGTATTTGAACAACGCATCGCTGCACTGGAGGGTGGTGTGGCCGCACTTGCAGTTTCATCGGGTCATGCGGCCCAGTTCCTTACATTCAACACCATTCTGTCTCAGGGAGACAATATCATCAGCAGTCCATTCCTTTATGGCGGAACCTTCAACCAGTTCAAGGTTACTTTTAAGAACCTGGGATGGGAAGCCCGGTTCTCACCAACACTTAAAGCAAAGGATTTTGAAAAACTGATCGATGGAAAAACAAAAGCCATCTATTTGGAGACCATCGGAAATCCGGGTTTCAATATCCCCGATTTTGACCAGTTCAGCGCACTGGCCCGTAAGTATGACATACCGCTGATCGTTGATAATACCTTTGCAGCGGCAGGATACCTTTTCAAACCCCTGGAACATGGTGCCAACATCGTGGTGGAATCTGCCACCAAGTGGATCGGGGGACATGGGACATCCATCGGAGGGGTGATTGTGGATGGGGGAAATTACAACTGGGGAAACGGCAAGTTCCCTCAATTCACCGAACCTTCGGAAGGTTACCACGGTCTGAAATTCTGGGATACTTTTGGATCTGATTCCCCCATGGGGAACATCGCGTTCATTATAAAAGCAAGGGTGGAAGGACTAAGGGACGTGGGTGCAAGTCAAAGTCCGTTCAACTCATTCCTTCTGATCCAGGGTCTGGAAACCCTCTCCTTAAGGATGGACCGGCATGTGGAAAATACCCTTGCCCTGGCAAAATGGCTGGAGAAGCAACCTGCGATTGAACAGGTCATTTATCCGGGTCTGGAGAGCAGTCCGCAGCATGCCAATGCCAAAAAATACCTGCCAAGGGGAGCAGGCGGAGTTTTATCATTCACGCTGAAGGGCGAGAAAGAGCAGGCAATCCGTCTGGTGGATAATCTTGAACTGGTCAGCCACCTTGCCAATGTGGGAGATGTGCGGACACTGATTATCCAACCTGCGGCCACCACCCACCAGCAACTATCCCAGGAAGAACAGCTGACCGCGGGGGTAACGCCCACCCTGCTCAGGGTATCGGTGGGACTGGAGCATATCGATGATATCATTGCCGATTTTCAGCAGGCCTTAAATAAGATTGCCTGACAACGGAATCCCGGGAGTTGATTATCTTTGGTTGAATAATTGAAACTATTTCTATTGAAAAATAAGAAACCTGATATTCGGGAGATCCTCAAAGAGCGCTTGCTGCTGCTTGATGGTGCCATGGGAACCATGATCCAGCGTTACAACCTCAGTGAGGAGGATTACCGGGGTGAGAAGTTTAAAAATCACCCCAGTGACCTGAAGGGAAATAATGATCTGCTTTCCATCACCAAACCAGAGGTAATCAGAGAGATCCATGAGGCCTATCTGGAGGCAGGTTCGGACATTATTGAAACCAACACCTTTAATGCCACATCTATCTCCCAGGCTGACTATCATACCGAATCGGCTGTGTACGACATCAATTTCCAGTCGGCCAGGATCGCTTCCGAAGCGGCAGAAAAGTTCACCGCTTTAAATCCCTCAAAACCCAGGTTTGTGGCGGGGTCCATTGGGCCCACCAATAAAACAACCTCACTCTCCCCGGATGTGAACGACCCCGGTTACAGGGCTACCTCCTTCGATGAGATGAAGGAGGCCTATGCTGCACAGGTGGAGGGTCTGGTGGAGGGTGGAGCTGATCTTTTAATGGTGGAAACCATTTTTGACACCCTCAATGCAAAGGCAGCACTGATGGGCATTGAAGAGTTCCTGGCAGGCAGGGAGATCCGCCTGCCTGTTATGGTCTCCGGAACCATCACCGATGCCAGTGGGCGGACCCTTTCCGGGCAGACACTCGAAGCATTTATGCTTTCACTGGATCATGTGGAGCTGCTATCCATGGGTCTGAACTGTTCGCTCGGGGCAAAGGAGATCAGGCCTTATTTACAGGAGATGTCAGATAAGTCAGCCCATTTTGTTTCGGTTCACCCCAATGCAGGTCTTCCAAACCAGTTTGGCGAGTATGATGAAACTCCGCGGCAGATGTCGCTGATGATTAAAGAGTTTATTGATTCGGGTTTCGTCAATATCGTCGGAGGATGCTGCGGCACTACACCGGAGCACATCCGTGCCTTCTCTGAACTGACAGAACATGGGAAAATACGTCATCCGGCAAAACCTTTACCGGGCCTGAAACTAAGCGGACTGGAGGCCCTGACAGCCTTTGAAGGCTCCAACTTCATCAATGTGGGTGAACGGTGCAATGTGGCCGGAAGCAGGAAATTTGCCAGGCTGATCAGGGATAAAAAATATGATGAGGCGCTTCAAATTGCACGACTTCAGGTGGAGGAAGGAGCACAAATTCTGGACATCAACCTGGACGATGCCATGCTGGATGCAGAATATGAGATGGTGAAATTTCTGAACCTGCTTCTTGCAGAACCGGATATTTCGAAGGTTCCCCTGATGGTCGACTCCTCAAAATTCTCAGTCATCGAGGCTGGTTTAAAGTGTATACAGGGAAAGGCCGTAGTCAACTCCATCAGCATGAAGGAGGGTGAAGAGGTTTTCCTCGAACATGCACGGAAAATTCGTGGATACGGAGCGGCCGTCGTGGTGATGGCCTTTGATGAAAAGGGACAGGCTGACAGCTTTGAAAGACGCACAGAGATCTGCCAGAGGGCATTTAACCTGCTTACAGGAAAACTCAATTACCCGCCCGGTGATATTATCTTCGATCCCAACGTCCTCTCCATCGGAACCGGGATCGATGAGCACAATAATTATGCTGTGGATTTTATCAACGCCACACGCTGGATTAAAGAGAACCTGCCACACACCAGGGTAAGCGGGGGAATCAGCAACCTCTCCTTCTCCTTCAGGGGTAACGACATGGTAAGAGAGGCCATCCACTCTGTTTTCCTGTACCACGCGATCAGAGCGGGACTTGACATGGGTATTGTTAACCCGGGACTGCTCCAGGTGTATGATGAGATTCCCGCCGGGCTCCTGATCCTGACCGAAGACCTGGTGCTGAACAGAAGGAGTGATGCCACCGAGCGGCTGATCGAATTCTCTGCCACCCTCGAGGAGGGTGTGAAAAGTGAAAAAATAAGGGATGCCTGGAGGGAACAGCCTGTGGAGGAGCGATTGAAGCACTCCCTTGTGAAGGGGATAACCGAGTATATCGAATCTGATGCACTTGAGGCTCACGGAATTTATGGCCTGGGGCTAAAGGTGATCGAAGGTCCCCTTATGGATGGAATGAATGTGGTGGGAGACCTGTTCGGGGAGGGAAAGATGTTCCTTCCGCAGGTGGTGAAGAGCGCGCGGGTGATGAAACGCGCGGTTGCCGTCCTTCTCCCTTTTATTGAAGAGGAGAAAGCAAGCGGGAAAAGCGGGGAGAGCCAGACGGCAGGAAAGATATTGATGGCAACCGTGAAAGGGGACGTTCACGACATCGGGAAGAATATCGTTGGAGTGGTGCTCGGTTGCAACAATTATGAAGTAATCGACCTTGGAGTGATGGTCCCCACCGACAGGATCCTGGATGAAGCTGAACGCCTGAAAGTGGATATCGTCGGACTTTCCGGATTAATCACTCCCTCGCTGGAGGAGATGATCCATGTGGCAGCCGAAATGGAACGCCGGAATATGAAGCAACCCCTTTTGATCGGCGGTGCCACCACCTCTAAAATCCACACCGCCGTGAAAATCGAACCACGATACAGTAAGCCTGTTATCCATGTAAAGGATGCCTCCAAAAGCGTGGCAGTGGTCAGTGCCCTTCTCTCCACCGAAAATAGCCTGGAATACATGGAGGAGATGAAAAAGGATTATGAGGCATTGAGATCCGATTATGCGGGTGCTGCAAAGCGTGTGGATTATGTTAGCCTGGCCGCAGCAAGAAAAAATGGACTTCCGGTGGATTGGAGAAAGGCCACCATCCGCATCCCTAAAAAACCTGGATTGCACACCCTGCTCAACTTCCCGCTGGAGAGGGTTGCGGAGTATATCAACTGGATTTTTTTCTTTTTAACCTGGGAACTTCGGGGGAAATTTCCTGATATCCTGGATGATCCCAGGTATGGAGACGAGGCAAGAAAACTTTATGACGATGCACGTGAAATGCTGGAGCGGATCATCAGCGAGAAATGGCTCACAGCCAATGGGGTTATAGGGATTTTCCCCTCCAATGCATCTGGTGACGACCTGCTGCTTTACCGGGATGACTCACGAAGTGAGGTAATAGGCCGTTTCACGAACCTGCGCAACCAAACCCTGAAAGAGAACCTGCCCAACCTCTGCCTGTCAGATTTTGTGGCACCAGTTGAATCGGGACTGCCTGATTATGTGGGTGCGTTTGCGGTTACCGCAGGGATCGCGATCGAGGAGAAGATCAGGGAGTTTGAGGCAAACCACGACGACTACTCGGCCATCATGCTGAAGGCTTTGGCCGACAGGCTGGCTGAGGCTTTCACCGAACTGGTTCACCTGGAGATCCGCAAAACCTACTGGGGCTACGCCCCTTATGAAGCGCTCTCCAATGAGGAACTGTTTCTTGAAAAATATTCCGGAATCAGGCCTGCTCATGGCTACCCGGCCTGCCCTGAACACTCCGAAAAGGAGGTGTTATTCAAACTTCTGGAGGCTGAAAAATATGGCATCCGCCTCACCGAATCATTCTCCATGGTTCCTGCAGCATCCGTAAGCGGATTAGTTTTTGCCAATCCGCAATCGAAATATTTTTTCGTGGGAAAAATCGGGATGGACCAAGTGGAAGATTATGCAAAACGAAAGGGATTATCGGTTTCCCGCGTGGAGAGCCTCCTGGCATCCAACCTGAACTACTAAATATTCTGAATCAGTTCTCCTGCTGTAGGTTCACTATCAATTTCCAGCCTGGCACGCTCATTCACGAAATCGGCCACAATTTTCCTTCCCCTGAATGAAACATCTTTTCTGGAGGTAATCTTCTCAATACTGATGTGGGGAATATGAAAAGCATCGATCACAATCCTGCCGGCAGTCAGCCATGCCTCCAGCACATAGGTTCCCTTGATTAGTTTAAGGCGCTTAAACCGTCTTATGGTCATGGCCCTCACCATATTAACTTCCGTCCCGTGAATAACCAGGTTTAATCTGCTACCGGAACGATTATGTATAACCAGGATACAATTCCCTTCCATGCGAGAGGCTGTTTTGTTAGCAAACCATTGGTGATATGGCTTTTTCCACCTAATTCTCAGTTAAGTTAAAGAAAATCCCGGAAACAGTGAAAAAGAAGTTGCCCTGATTATTCTCCCAGCAGTGGGATATCCTCCCTGGTAACCGCATCCCGGTATTCTGCCCACACCCCTTCCATAAACCGGTTGACCCGTTCAATGGCATCATCCGCCAGGGAGATTAACAGGGCATGCTTTGCCAGTTGATTTTCAGTGAGTGGCCTGGTAGCCCCCAGGATTCCGTATGCTTCTGAAAACTGAACGTAAATGGCATCCCCGGGGAAATAGATTCCCTGTATGGTCTCATCGATGAAGAGCGATTTTTCCAGGATGTTCATCTGCTCCTCCATCCGCTCTGAAATGGCTTTAAGTGTGTCTGATGACTCCCTGCCTGCCAGTTTTTGTACCAGATCGAACCCCTCCCGGCACTTACGGATCCTTGTAAGACTCCCGTTCAGCTCCTTCATTTTCCCCAGAAGTTGGTCCGCCTTCTCCTGTTTGGCTGCCATCCCGGAAGCATCGTAAGAGCTCCTTGGGTCAGGTTTCACCACCATAGAAGTCCATACGGTATCCCCCTTGAAACTCATTCGTACCTGGTAGGTTCCGGGCAGCACCATTCCCCCGCCTCCACTTTCATTGCCCCCTGAGTCTGGCTCCTCAGCACTGAAACTAACTCTCACTCCTTTTCGGTCCAGCCTCCAGGGGGTCCGGTTGAGACCATTCACCGGCACACTTTTAAGGGTCCGTACTGGTTTCATCTCACCATCCAGTATCTCGATTACAACACTGTCTTTCCTGGCCTCCTTTTCAGTCTCCTCCACCCGGACGAAATAGCTGATATGACTCCCGAATGAGCGATTTTCACCTTCAAAATAGGCATCTCCCGTAAAGTAGTACCCCGGGGCATTCCGGAAATCAACCAGGTAAGCTTCAGGTGGTGTAACCGGGTAGATTTGGGATGAGGTGACCGCATCATAATCCCCTGCCAGAGCCCTTAGAGGCCTGATGTCATCCAGGATGAAGGCTGATCTTCCAAAGGTTCCGATCACCAGGTCCGGTTCCCTGGGATGGATCACCAGGTCCATTGTAGAAACCGTTGGAAATCCATTGGTCCATTTAGTCCATTCCATACCCCCGTCTATACTCACATAGAGCCCGTATTCGGTCCCCAGGAACTGCAGTCTTGATTCTTCAGGGTCCTGGGCAAAGGATAAAACATATCCGGGCACATCCGACTGATCGACCACCCTGCTCCACTTCCTTCCATAATCGGTGGTGTGAAAGAGGTAGGGTGCATAGTCGTTTTGCCTGTAGTTGTTGACGACCACAAAAGCCTCACCTCCCCTCACGGAGGAGGGGACAATTTGCGGGACCCAGGCTCCCGCAGGAAGCTCCCTGATCCGGGGTGAACAGTTGTCCCAGTTTTTACCCCCATCGATTGTAATCTGGATATTTCCATCATCAGTCCCGGCCCATATCAAACCATTTTCCACCGGACTGGGTGCAATTGTCAGAATGCAGGTATGATTCTCTGCCCCGGTTACATCGTAGGTAAGGCCCCCGCTCTGGTTGTATTTCTGTTTGGAGGTATCGTTGGTAGTCAGATCGGGTGAAATCGTTCTCCAGGAGTTTCCCCTGTCTTCGCTCCGGTGTACAAACTGGCTTCCGAAATAGATCACATCCCTTTTAAATGGATCCTGGGCTATCGCTGCATTCCAGTGGAACCGAAGCTCCGTTTCGCCTGTTTTTGCTGGTTTGATATCCACCTCTCCACCTGTTTCAAGATCAATCCGGCTCACATTTCCCTGTTGCGACATGGCGTAGCAAAATCGGGGATCCCCGGGCACAGGAACCACATCAAATCCATCCCCTCCCATCAGAAAATCCCAGTACGTATTGATGATCCCGCCATTACTCCATGTGTAACCGGGCCCTCGCCAGGATCCGTTATCCTGCATACCCCCGTAAACATTGTATGGCAATTCCATATCGACACCGATATGGTAAAATTGAGATACCGGCAGGTTGGTAACATGGCGCCAGCTTTTACCCTGGTCATGCGTGATGGCCAATCCGCCGTCATTTCCGTCGATCATGAAGGAGGGGTCGGAAGGATTTATCCACCATGCGTGATGGTCCAGGTGGATGTTGTCACGGATCAGGGTTGAAAAACTTTTTCCTCCATCCTCACTTACATTTACCATGCTGAAGAGCGTGTACAGTCTGTTTTCATTAGACGGATCCACAAAAATATCCGCATAGTAAAAGGGCCTGTTTCCAATGTTCTTATCTCCCCGTTTTTCCCAGGTATAACCACCATCGGTGGAACGGAAGATGGCGTTTTTATCTGACTCAACCAGTGCATATACATATTTTGAATTTCCCCGTGCAATGGCAAGTCCTATCCGGCCCAGCTCCCCCCCGGGAAGTCCCTCCGTAACCTTTGTCCATGTCTCGCCACCATCAACGGTCATATGCAGCCCGGAACCGGGGCCCCCGGATTTAAAGAACCAGGGCCACCGCTGGTGCTCCCACATGGCAACAAAAAGCTTCAGCGGATTATCCGGATCCATGACCATATCAGCCACCCCGGTGGCATCATTTACAAACAGGATCTGCTCCCAGCTCTTTCCTCCGTCGGTGGTCCGGTAGACTCCTCGTTCAGGATGAGGCCCCCAGGGACTCCCAATGGCTCCCACATAAACCACATTTGAATGGTCCGGGTGAATGATGATCCGGTGTATATGACGTGTATCCTCAAGTCCCATCCGCTTCCAGCTCCGGCCCCCATCCAGGCTTTTGTAAATACCCATACCGCCGTTCAGACTGTTGCGGGGGTTACCCTCTCCCGTTCCGGCCCATATGATATCCCTGTTGGACGGATCCACCGCCAGAGATCCGATATTGGCCACCTCCTGTTCATCAAAAACAGGTGTGAAATTGATCCCGCCATTGGAAGTTTTCCAGATTCCCCCTGATGCTGTTCCCACATAAAAAACCGAAGGATTGCCTGCCTCTGCATCGATGGCTGTTACCCTGCCGCTCATTCCGCCTGGACCAATATTCCTGGCTTTCATGCCGGTGAGGTATTCCATATCCATGGATTGAGAATGAAGAGCTGCGGTAAGGAGGAACAGAACAGACGATAACAGGATGCCTTTCATGATTTTCGGTTTTTAAGTTCCGGAAAAGATTATGTTCCGAATATACTATTTTTCCACCTGATTCGCTGATGGATTAGGCCATTGCATCATGAACCATTCGAAAGGGATTTACTACATTTGATTGAACCGCAAAGAACAGACATGGCCTACTCAAAAAACAACCTTGAAGTTCACTCCCTGATCGCAGGACTTTACGAACGTTACAGGGAGAAGGGGTATATTCATTTTAAACAGGCACCGGAAATCAGGGGAACCCAGTACCTTGAACCCATGATACATGCCATTGAGAACCGAAAGGTTCTGCGCATTACTTACCTTCCATTTTATGAGGATAAGCCCTATTTTAACGAGGTTCACCCTTACCTTCTGAAGGAACATGGCTTCCGGTGGTACCTGGTCGGATGGAACCAGTTTAAAAACCATTTACGCACCTATGCCCTGGACAGGATCCGCAACCTTGAGGAGATCGATACGATTGCATACAGGGCCCCCGATTTCAATGCATCGGAATACTTTAAATATGCCATGGGCATTATTTCACCTCCCGGTGCACCTTCACTGATCAGGCTCTCGGTGCAAAAAACCCAGGCTCAGTACCTGATTACACAACCCTGGCACGATTCTCAGAATATCGAAAAAGAGGATGAGGATCGGGTGATCTTCAGTTTCCGCCTCCACCCCACCTATGAATTTAAATCATTGGTTCTGAGCCTGGGAAAAGACGGGGAAGTACTGGAGCCTGTTTCGCTCAGGGCTGAGCTCCTGGAGGAACTGCAGCAGATGATCGGGAAATACAAATAATCTGGCACTATATATCCGGGATGGTTACCTCCCTGTTTGCATCCCGGTACTCCTCCCAACTCTGGGTTTTATAAGCATCTCCACTGAAATAGGCCAGAAAGAACTTAAACTGGTCAGCATCTTTATAACCGGGATATGCATTGAGAACCCTCCCCTTTTCATCCACGCACGAGATGGTGGGGTACGAAAGTCGTCCTTTGGTTACGATGGCAGCAAGCTCATGATAACCCCTGCTTCCATTATCCACAAACTTGTAGGTGTGGTCGCCGATGACGATATCCTCCTTCCCTTCTGCATTGAGCTTCACAGGGTAAAAATCCCTGTTCAGGGCAGCAATTACATCCGGATCGGAAAAGGTGGATGCATCCATTCTCTTACACCATCCGCACCAGTCGGTGTAGACATCGATTACCAGTATCCTTGGGTCTTTGGCAGTTAACTCCAGCGCCTCCCCGATGGAATACCACTTTACACTCTCCTGTCCGTATACACGGCTTAAGGAGAAAAGAGTGATCAGTGTGAAGATTATATTTCTGCTATTCATCCTGCTTATTTATGCGAAAATATGTATTTCTCACAAATCTGACGCATCCGCGCTTATTATGTTCATTAAAACAGGTGGGAGCCTCATATTTTTTCTATTTTTAAACTTCTTAACCAAATAGCAATTTATGGAAGCGATTAAAAAAAGCCTGAGAGACTCTAAAGCGGCCCGCTGGACGGCTCTGGCCATTGTGGCCTTTACAATGCTCTGCGGATACTACATCACCGATGTAATGGCTCCTCTGAAGGGTCTGCTTGAGCAACAACTAACGTGGAATTCAGCCGAATACGGATTCTTTACCAGCGCCTATGGCTGGTTTAATGTTTTCCTGCTGATGCTTATCGTTGGTGGAATTATCCTGGATAAAATGGGCGTAAGATTCACAGGCGTAATGGCAGCTTCCATTATGGTTCTTGGTACTGCTCTAAAATTCTGGGCCGTATCCACTACCACACTTGACGGCGTAATGTGGCACATCCTCTGGTTCGACACAAAGGCCCAGGTATTTATGGCTGCGATTGGCTTTGCCATTTTTGGTGTGGGTGTCGAGGTGGCTGGAATCACCGTTTCAAAAATCATTGTAAAATGGTTCAAAGGTTACGAACTGGCACTTGCCATGGGACTGCAGGTTGCAGTTGCCCGCCTGGGCACAGCCCTTGCATTGGGAGTAGCCTCCCCCATAGCACTGGGCCTGGGACATGTATCCAAGCCCATCCTGCTCGGACTGATCCTTCTCTGTATCGGACTGATCACCTTCATTATCTACACCTTCATGGATAAAAAGCTGGATGCCTCCGAGGCTGCTATGGCCGATGCCAATGCCGGACCGGCAGAATCATTCAAAATATCAGACATCTGGTTTATCATCAGCAACAGGGGATGGTGGTACCTGGCCATTCTTTGCGTGCTTTTCTATTCAGCTGTATTTCCCTTCCTGAAATACGCTGCCGACCTGATGGTCATGAAATTTGATGTTCCGGAAAAACTGGCAGGTACCATTCCTGCCCTGCTTCCCTTTGGGACCATCCTGCTTACCCCTCTTTTCGGAGGAATTTATGATAAAAAGGGGAAAGGTGCGACCATTATGATCATCGGATCGGTACTGTTGATTTTTGTGCACACCCTTTTCTCCATCCCGGCACTGGACCAATGGTATGTCGCTATCTTTTTGATCATTGTCCTGGGTATTGGTTTCTCCCTGGTTCCATCGGCCATGTGGCCTTCGGTTCCAAAAATTATTCCGGACCGGTACCTGGGTACATCGTTCTCTTTGATTTTCTGGGTTCAGAACTGGGGCCTGATGGGGGTGCCTGCCCTGATCGGCTGGGTGCTTCAGAAATATTGCATCACCGGGTATGTGCTGAAGGAAGGAGTAGAGGTAGCCACCTATAACTACACCCTGCCCATGATGATCTTTACCAGCTTTGGAATCCTGGCCCTCGTTTTCGCCACACTGCTCAGGGCAGAAAGCAACCGAAAAGGATACGGGCTTGAACAGCCCAATTATGTGAAAAGTGAAAAATCCTAAACCATTTAAGCGATGAGTGATATAAAAAAACTGGAACCCATGGTGGTATGGAATCACTTCCATGCCCTCACCCAAATTCCAAGGCCTTCAAAAAATGAAGCTGAAGTGATTGCCTATATGAAAAAATTCGGGGAGGGGCTCAGGCTTGAAACCATTGTGGATGAAGTGGGCAACGTGATTATTAAGAAACCTGCCACTCCGGGTATGGAAAACCGTAAAACGGTGGTCATGCAGGGACACCTGGATATGGTCCCACAGAAAAACAGCGACAAGCAATTTGATTTCGGAAAGGACCCCATTGAGACCCTGATCAATGGTGACTGGGTCACCGCCGACGGCACTACACTGGGAGCTGACAACGGAATCGGTGTGGCAGCAGCCATGGCCGTTCTGGAATCAAAAGAGCTGGTTCACGGACCGGTTGAGGCACTTTTTACAATTGATGAAGAAACAGGTATGACCGGGGCTTTTGGACTTAAACCAGGGCTTCTGAGTGCCGATATCCTTCTCAATATGGATTCGGAAGATGAGGGTGAACTTTACGTGGGTTGTGCCGGTGGTATTGATGTGTCCGCAACAAAGAAATATACTCCAGAGGCTGCCCCGGCGGACCATGTGGCGTACCAGGTCCATGTAAAAGGATTGAAAGGTGGTCACTCCGGAATGGACATTCCCCTTGGAAGGGCCAATTCCAATAAGGTATTGTTCCGTTTCCTGATGCAGGCCGAGTGGGATCTTAAAATCAGACTTGCCTCAGCCGAGGGAGGTGACCTTCGCAACGCCATCCCCAGGGAATCGTTGGCTGTAGTAACGGTCCCTGCAGTCTCTGCCGGTGCATTCGAGAAGATGGTGACAGATTACCAGTCCATTTATCGGCGGGAGTTTAAAGAAACTGAACCCCATCTTGAATTTACCTGTAAAAAAACCGATCTCCCTGCTAAAGTGGTGCCTGTGGAAGATCAGCGAAAATTCATCCGGGCAGTGTTTGCATGTCCAAACGGCGTACAACGGATGAGCCAGTCGATGAAAGGGCTGGTTGAAACCTCCAACAACCTGGCTATTGTCAAAGTGAAAGATGGTGAATTCATCGCTTTGAACCTGACCCGTTCCTCGGTGGACTCCGCCAAGGATGCCACCGCATGGAAGATCGCGGCGGTCTTTCACCTGATTGATGCCAGGGTTGAGCTCACGGGGGCTTACCCGGGATGGAAACCAAACATGGACTCTCCCATTCTTAAAGTATGCCAGGAAGTATATCAGAAAGAGTTCGGGAAGATCCCTGAGATCAAAGCCATTCACGCCGGACTTGAGTGTGGACTGCTGGGAGGTGTCTATCCCAACCTGGATATGATCTCTTTCGGTCCAACCATCCGTTTTCCCCATTCACCCGATGAGAAGGTGGAGATTAAGAGCGTGAAAAAATTCTGGGACTACCTTGTGGCGGTTCTGGCCAACATCCCCTCAAAATAGAATTTACCTATTTGTTATAAAAAGTGAGTATCACAAAGGACCTTTAATAAGGGCACCCGACTGGTAAACTGAGATTCTCTGAATAGCCTGTTCAGTATTGCCTAGCATAACCCTCATCTCCACAACGTCCGGGATTCTGTAATAGAGCACATTTGCTTCATCGCCGGTCTTCTGTCCCGAATAGTAGGCATCCAGGTTCCTTGTTTCTCCGGTGGGTGAAAATACAATCTTCAAAGGTGAACCTTCCATCATCTCCTCAGGTACAAAACCCAGTTGCTCCGAGAACACCCCCAGGGAATAGGTCGAGGATTCCGGTCCCGATTCAGGAACGATGAACCAGCACTTTTTTTCCTGAAGAACCAGTGTTTTTCCCGTAAACAGGGAGAGATAGGAGGCCTCCAGATCATCCAGTTTATCCAGGGCCGCTTTCATGGCTACTCCCTCGGGAAATCCATCATACTCGCCTGTAAGCAATTCGAATCTCCGGGTACGTAATTCGAGGATAAAATCGGCCGCCTCCTGGGCCTTCACAGAGATGGATTTCTGTTCCGTAATGGTCCGGTTCACCGGAACCTCCACGAAGGAAGTGTCGGTTACAATGGTTTTATACATGGTTTCAACCCTCTCATCAAAATTCGAATCGATCCCAAGATCCATGTACTGTATATACTCCTTTTTTACGGAGATACCCATGGCAGGGCTTTTGAACCCCTCCTGCACAAGACCGGTTCCATCCATCACTGCCCCCTTTTCAATCAATACTCTGAACCGCTCCGGATTAAACGCTCCATCAATCAGATGCAGCTGAAATGCCATCTGTGGATCCATCTCCTGGTGAGGAGTCACCTCGACGTCAAGGATCTGCCACTGACTGGAATTCTGACGGATTACCTCTTTGATGCCCAGGTATTTTTCAGCATAATCCCTGAATGGACCGGTTACACTTTTTTCCTCCTGAAATATCATCTCCACCTTCAGTACTGTCTGTGGCAGAATATAGACCCCAAGTTCGGTCGATTCCGGCACCTGCTCGCCCAGCGGGACAACCCTGACCTCCATTCCGGCAGGAGCAGCACAGCCAGCCAACAGGAGAGCCACAGCTGCAATTGTCATTGTCTTTTTCATAAAAAATTTCATTATGATACAGCACGAAATTAGCACTTCATACCATGCAATACAAAAAAACATATCAAACCATGTTCATCGACCGGTCAACCTTTGGTTTCGGTAAAAGCAGCACCCATGAATTTTATGATGTCCCCTGCAATCAATGACTCCTGACTGGACGCGGCTGCAGCGAGATCACCGGCCAGACCATGAAGATATACACCGGTAAGTGCCGCATCCAGAGGTTTCATACCCTGCGCCAGTAATCCGGTGATCAGGCCGGTGAGCACATCCCCGCTTCCGCCGGTGGCCATGCCGGGATTTCCTGTGGTATTGAACCAGTACCTCCCATCGGGTGATGCAATGCCTGTATAAGCTCCTTTCAGCACCACGATCACTCCATATTTCTCTGCGAAGGCACGCTGCTTAAGATGCCGTTCAAATCCCCCGCCGCTCTCTCCTGCCAGGCGATCAAACTCCCTGGGATGAGGAGTGAGGATGGTGCCCTCCGGCAGCAGTTCAATCCACTCCGGATGCTGGGAGAGGATATTGAGCCCGTCGGCATCCATAACCAGGGGAACATTCACCTTTTCCAGAACCAATTTCAATCCCTTTCCCGTATTGGGTTTACAACCCAGACCGGGTCCGATCCCTATGGCGTTGAATGGCTCCAGGGGGGGAGGTTCGCTGAAAAGAATATCAGACTGATCCATGCTTATAAGTGCTTCGGGCAGTGCGGTCTGAATAATACCATAACCAACCCTGGGGACATGCAGTGTGACCAGTCCGGCACCACCCCTCAGACATGCCTCCCCTGCCAGTAAGGCAGCTCCCATCATCCCGTAGCTTCCCGAGATAACCAGTCCATGACCAAAAGTACCCTTATGGGCAAACTTGTCCCTATGGGGCAATAATTTGCAGATCAGCTCCTTCTCAATGGTCTGGTATGGGGTGAACAACTTCTCGATCGCACCCGAATGAAGCCTGATGTCATGGACCCTCCACCGGCCCACAAAAGGATCGTTCTCCTGGAAGAAGAAGGAGAGAAACGGGAATTGGAAGGTGAGGGTATGAGTGGCCTTTATGACCAGATGATCATCATTACCGGAATTATCCTCCCCGAAAAGTCCGGAGGGAATATCAATGGATACCACTACCCCTTTATGGCGGTTGATCAGGCCTATTACCCTTGCCGGAAACCCTGACACCTGCCTGGTGAGACCCGATCCAAATATTCCGTCCACCACAACATCTTTCTCATCCGGTGAAGGAAGCGGATCTCCCTCCCCTATTTCATAGATTTGAACCAGCCCCTGGTCCTTCAGCCGTTGCTTATTGATGGCACAATCTGCAGATAAACTCCCGAAACGGAGCAACCAGCATACGACCCGGTATTGCCTTTCGGCAAGCTGTCTGGCCATGGCGAGTGCATCCCCGCCGTTGTTACCGGGTCCTGCAAAAATGAGTACTTTCCGATCGATGTGATAGTGGCGTACATACCATCCTGTAAGACGCCTGGCAGCACGTTCCATAAGATCGATGGAAGCAACAGGCTCATTTTTGATGGTATAAGCATCTATTTCCCTTACCTGCTCCGCCCTGAAAATTTTCATAACATGCTGTTTGAATCAAATTTAAGAAAAAACTATTTCTATATTTGTCACCATCAGATAAATCAGATAAATCAGATTATTCATAAAAACCAATCTCAATGTTAAAAGGACATCCAAAAGGACTTTATGTGGCCTTCTTTGCAAACATGGGGGAACGTTTTGGCTTCTATACAATGATGGCCATCCTTGTGCTGTTCCTGCAGGCAAAATTCGGACTTGCAGCAGAGAAAGCAGGTGATATTTACAGCTGGTTCTATTTTGCCATTTATGCCCTGGCACTGGTTGGCGGAATCCTGGCCGATGCCACTAAAAAATATAATGCAGTCATTTCGATGGGACAGGTGATCATGTTTATCGGATATGTGATGATGGCAATCCCCGGAATGCCGCTCTCTGTCACGGTGGTCAGTCTCTTTACCATCGCCATTGGTAATGGTTTCTTTAAGGGGAACCTGCAGGCGGTGGTGGGCCAATTATATGATGATCCCAAATATAATAAGGTACGTGATAACGCCTTCCTGATCTTTTATATGGGAATCAATGTGGGTGCATTTTTTGCACCCTTTGCAGCGATGGGTGTCCGGAACTGGTGGCTGAAAACAAATGGTTTTCTGCACGACGGCAGCATACCGGCCCTTTGTCACCATTATAAGGACGGGACCCTCCAGGATATAGCAGTACTCCAACAACTGGCCGACGCCGTGAGTCTGAACGGACCGGTAACTGATCTCGGTGAATTTGCCAATCAATATATTGAAGTTTTCTCCAGGGGATATAATTTCGCGTTTGGGATTGCCGCCATTGCCATGGTGATCTCACTGATGGCTTACCTGATCTTCAACAAGCACCTGCCCAAAAGAGAGAAAGCTGCCGGAGAAAGGACCATCACCCTGAGGGAAAAGCCCCTGGCTATTCCCCTGGCCCTGGTGGCCGGAGCCATTTCAGCTGTATTGATCAGCTTTGTTAAGGACCTGAAGACCGGAGCTGCCATTGGTCTCTTTGTAGCCTTTGTCACCTGGATCGTGATGATCGCCACAAAGGAGGAAAAACAACGCGTTGTCTCCCTTTTGCTGGTATTTTTTGTAGTCATCTTCTTCTGGATGGGATTTCACCAGAACGGGCTTACCCTGACCTTTTTTGCCAGGGATTATACTTTAAAAGCAGTGGGCCCGGGTACCTTCATGTTCTTCACCCTCAACAGGATTCTCTCGGTAATTGTGTTTATTGCCGGCATCGTATTGCTTCTCGGGAAGAAATCATTGCTGAGCAAAAGGATCATAGGTGCCGTAATGACCGTGGTGGGCGGATCTGTGGGATACTGGTTATACGCACAGGGTGAGACAAGCAATCCCATCTCCCCGGAGGTGTTTCAATCATTCAATCCGCTGTTCATCGTCTCCCTCACCTTTGTGGTGATGGCGGCCTTTGCCTGGCTCAATCAGAAGGGAATGGAACCCTCCACTCCAAAGAAGATTGGAATCGGTATGATCATAGCAGCCCTTGGTTTTGTGGTGATGGTCATAGGATCCCTTAAGCTAATCTCGCCGGTTGACCTTCAGGTGCTCAATGATGCGGGTGAGGTGGTAAAGGTTAACCCGGTTCCGGACTCCTCCAGGATTATGCCTTACTGGCTGATAACCACCTACCTTGTTCTTACTTTTGCAGAGCTTTTCCTGAGTCCCATGGGCCTCTCTTTTGTTTCGAAAGTAGCTCCTACCAGGTTCCAGGGCGTTATGCAGGGAGGCTGGCTGCTTGCCACTGCTGTGGGAAACAAGCTGTTATTCATAGGAAGTTTCTTCTGGGAAAAAATTCAGCTTTGGCAACTTTGGGCCATCTTCGTTGTAACCTGTCTGCTCTCAGCTGCCTTTATCTTCTCCATCCTGAAACGGCTGGAACGTGCGACAAAATAGTAGTCTGAGACTACAAACCCGTATTTAAATCCGGACTTAAAACCCGGAAAAGAGGTCTGCTACGTTGGAAAGGTCGCCGTCGGTTTGAGCGGGATCCAGTCCCAGGATGTGTGCGATGATACCGTAAACCTCCACATTTGAGAAAGCGTGTGAAACATACCCCTTTCTGAAAGCCGGACCTTCTCCCAGGAATATGGTGTGCATATCGGTAAATGCATGATCATAGCCATGAGCCCCACCAGTGTAACCGGACGGATCTGGTTTTATACCGATGCTCCATAGACTGTCTGCCACCACCAGGACACCCGGGAATCTTGGGCTGGTTCCATAGTTCAGACGGGCAGGGATCTCATCCTTTTGCCAGGCTGTCACACCCTCCAGGGCATCCAGTGTGAGCGTCACTGAATCTTCATATCCCTCTGCCGGATCGATCAGGTAGACGGGATTTCCGCCGGTTATATGATCCGACCACTCGCTGGGTATAAATTCCATAATATTCACATATTTTTCAGGGGAGATGGGCCCCATTCCATGATCCGAGAGGATAATCAGATTAACCTTGTCAGCAATATCCAGGTTGGATATACCTTTTCTCAGGGCACCAAGTATGGAGTCAAGCGATTCGACCACCCGGGCGGTTGCGGGGTGTTCAGGTCCAGCATCATTTCCGGTGGCATCCGGTTCATCAAAGTAGAGTGTAATAAGGCCTGGGCGCCTGCGCAGGGGCATACTCAACCACTTGATTACCTGATCAACCCTGCTCATATAGGGAATACTTTCATCATACTCCTTCCAGTAAGTGGGATAGACTCCTTCAATGGGGGCCTCACTTCCCACCCAGAAGAAACAGGCGCTCTTAACCCCCTGCCTCTCGGCGGTAACCCAAATGGGCTCGCCAAAATAGGCTTTTGGATTCTTTACCATACCCCGATCCCCCATGCGGAAAATACCATTCAAATCCTCAGCATAGAAACTATTGTTAATGATTCCGTTATGATCAGGGTAAAGGCCTGTGGCAATGGCATAATGGTTTGGAAACGTTTTGGTGGGAAAGGAGGGGATCATTCTCTCAGCCTTTACCCCGGCTTTACTCATGGCATCAAAATTGGGTGTATGACAGAGATCTGTATAATCCCACCTGAACCCGTCAAATGAGACCATTACCACATATGAATCAATGCGAATATCCTCTTTTTGATTGCAGGAGAAAAGCAATGGCAAAACCACTAGCCATGACCATCCGGATTTAAACCATTTCATGGTCTGCCTGATCTATTTCGGGGTGAGGTCAAGGTACTCTCTCTTCTGGTTATCCATGGGACTGAAAAAATTGTTTCTCCGGGGGAGTTCCGGAACTTCAATTTCGAGGATGGACATATCGGCCCTGAACTGATAAAAGCTGATCTTACTATTCTCATAACCCCCGGCAGGACCTACCCTGTAAAAATGGTAGGTATCAAGCACCAGCTGCGGGTTATACTTATCCAGTGAGAGGATGAATCGCGGACCGTACTGCCTTAAGGCATTTAAAAAATAGAAGGTGATATCATAACCGACCAATCCGTAGTTGATCCCCTGCCGGGTCCTGGATCGAGGTTCAGCAAAAAAATGATCCCTGTAGCTCTCCAGGCATGCATCCACTTTGGGATCAAGATAATTCATCCAGAACGGACTATAGAACATCAATCCAATTTGGTGATAATACCTGTAGTCGATACTGGAGAATTCTGTCCAGTATGGGGTACAAACCAGCTCTATATCGAATTCATTCAGCCTGAAGACAAGCGAAGATACCACCCTGCTGGCAAGCGCTTCGTTACTGGATGGAACAACAATAAGATTCTTCCTGTCCTTCGACAGGGATTGGATGATCTCATCGGTGTGTTCAAGGGTAAGCACCAACTCTTTGAAAACCACTGGTTCCACCGGGCGGTAATCGTCAAATCCGTCGAAAATCAACTCCTGCAATAAAACGTTTTTCTCCCGGTCCAGCGTATCCCTTTCCCTGACATATACAATATTGTAATCGTGTTTACTTGCCACCAGTTTTGCCAGATCGATGTAACTGCGGTCAATGGAAGGGGTGATCTGAAAAAGGTACGGATTGTCCCGCAGGTAGGTCATTTCATTATAGAATGGTGTTACAATGGGAATTTTATGCTTTTTGGCAAATTCGGAAGCGATCTCAAGGTTATAATAAAAGAACGGTCCGATGAACAGATCGGTCTTCTCCATTCCCGGTTCTGCCAGTATTTCACGCATTCGTGCCGCACTCTTACGGGTATCATAATACCTTACATCAAGCTTCATGCCTGACTGGTTCATTGAATCGAGCGCAAGAAGTGTTCCCTGGAAAAACTCCAGGAAAGGAACCGATTGCGGTACCTTTTCCTCCATCATGTAGCGGTCAATAATCCGGTTCCGGCGAGTCACTGACTCCACATCCTTAATCAGGGAGTCCAGGGGTGGGGGCTTCTGAAAGTCAAATGGGATGAAGAAGGCTACCCGGTAAGTCCGGTTGGGGTTATCAGGTGGCTCCAGTAACTCATCATAGAGATATGCCTCAACTGTTGAATCCTTGGGACCATATAAAAATGCGTCTGCCGGTAATGTATCCCTTGCCGATTCCGGCTGATCTATAACCTGTGGAAGCGGAATAGTGATAACCTGGCCTGCGTTCGGCCCCCCCCATCCAAGTTCAGGATTGGCATTTCTGATATCCTGAATGGACACATTGTAATAACTGGAAATAGAGTAGAGTGTCTCCTTCCGTTTGACTTTATGATAAACGAATCCCTCCTCGTCGTAAGCTTGCAACGGCTCCTCCCTGGCAGTGGAGGTAACCGGTATGATCAGATGCTGACCCGGTTTCAGATCATCAAACCTGACCGACGGGTTTGCTTCCTGAAGCGCCTTCTGCGAAATGCCATATTGTTTTGAAATGCCATAAAAGGTTTCACCCCTTTTAACTTTATGGGTGTTCTTGTCCTGCAAATCCTGCTGTTCAGAGGTATCTATTTGCCCCTCTGTGGAGGTTACAACAGGAATTTTGAGAGTCTGCCCGACCCTGATCCCGGATTGAGCCCCTGGGTTTTCAATTGAAATCTCTTTCTGAGAGATATTGTAGGCCCTGGAGATGGAGTAAAGTGTTTGCCCCGGTTCTACCACATGAATGTAATAAACCTTTCCTTCAAGTAAGACCTTATTAACTGAACGATTTATCACAACCTCCTGCTGAGAGTAGGCTGAAAAGCTGCAAAGGAGCCCCAGCAGCAGTATGAGTAGCCCTCTACCTGGAAATAAAATCATTGATATTTTTAAGAATTCGTTGTTCGATGCTGGTGGTATCTGCTTTGACAAAAGTCTCGCCGGTGATGTTTTCAAATAGCTCAATATACCTTTCACTGACCTCTTCAACAAAGGAATCCGGCATATCCGGAACCTTCTGTCCCTCTTTCCCCTGGAATCCATTCGCGATGAGCCATTGCCTGACAAACTCCTTGGAGAGCTGCTTCTGTTGTTCTCCCCTCGCCTGCCGCTCCTGGTATCCATCTGCATAAAAATACCTGGATGAATCGGGTGTATGGATCTCATCTATGAGTAAAATCTTTCCATCCTTCATCCCAAACTCATATTTGGTATCCACCAGGATCAACCCCATTTCTGCAGCAATTTCGGTACCCCTTTGGAATAGCTTTCTTGTAAAATCCTCGAGCTGAATGTACTCCGTTTCAGGCACCAGTCCGGTTGCCAGGATAGACTGCCGGGAGATATCTTCATCATGCCCATGGGAAGCTTTGGTGGTGGGTGTAATCATAGGGTCTGGAAAACGGTCATGCTCCTTCAGTCCCTCCGGCATGCGAACTCCGCACAACTCCCTTTTGCCTTCCCTGTACTCACGCCATGCATGCCCGGTCAGGTAACCCCTGATCACCATCTCTACCCTGTAGGGTACAGCCATGTGGCCAACCGTTACATTTGGATCGGGAGTGGAGATCTTCCAGTTTGGAACAATATCAGATGTTGCATCCAGGAATTTAGAAGCAATCTGGTTAAGAACCTGTCCTTTATAGGGAATTCCTTTGGGCATAACCACATCGAAAGCAGAGATCCTGTCCGAGACTACCATGATCAGATAATCATCATTGATGTTATATACATCTCTGACTTTCCCTGTGTACAGGCTTTTCTGCCCCTTCAGGTTAAACCGGGTACCTTTTAATGCATTGCCCATTTTATATCAACTTTTAGATTTTGATTCAATGTTGTAGGCTGCAACTATGGATTTAACCAGCCTGTGCCTGAGAATATCACTTTCATCGAACCTGATCAGTGAGATCCCTTTGATTCCTTCAAGTATCTTTATGGCCTGAATCAAACCTGAATCTTCCCGCCTGGGCAGATCCACCTGAGTATCATCACCGGTTACAATGAACCTGGCATCGGGCCCCATCCTGGTTAAAAACATCTTAAACTGGCTTTTTGTGGCATTCTGTGCTTCATCCAGGATCACAAAAGCATGATCAAGGGTCCGTCCCCGCATATAGGCCAGCGGTGCAATCTGAATGGTTCCATCCTCCATGAACTGTATAAGCTTTTTTGCAGGGATCATATCCCTGAGTGCATCAAACAAAGGTTGGAGATAGGGATCCAGTTTCTCCTTAAAATCGCCCGGCAGGAAGCCCAGTTTCTCTCCGGCTTCAACGGCAGGACGGGTAAGTACAATCCTTTTCACCTCCCTTTCCTTCAAAGCTCTTACAGCCATTGCAATGGCTGTGTATGTTTTACCGGTCCCGGCCGGACCGATTGCCAACAGAAGATCATTGCTTTTCCCCTCCTCCACAAGTTTCTTCTGGTTGGCGGTAACGGCTCTGATCTTCCGTCCCCGTTCCCCATGCAGCAAAACCCCGTCATCGGGACCGGAGATTTCCATTTTATGGTCAGACTTACCGCCAATCAACTCCTCGAAATCTGTAAGGTTCACTGTATTGAATTTACGAAGGTAACGCACCACCAATTCAACCTTCTCTTCAAATTCCTCCAGCCTCTTTTCACTTCCTGAAGCCTTGATCTTATTACCGCGGGATACAATGATAAGATCATCAAAAAGTTCAGTGAATTTCTCAAAGCGGACGTTGTTTACACCGTAAAAATCAACCGGATCCACACCTTCCAAATAGATCAGCTTTTCAGCCATAAATTAAATTATAATCACTACTTTTGGATGTGCAAATTAAGCTGTTTTTTTCAACATTCCAATAAGAAATTCCCCGCTGGAAACCCATGCACATGATCACGCTGACTTCCGATTGGAACAATAATGACTATTACGTCGCATCACTTAAAGGGAAACTTCTCTCCAGATGTCCGGGTACAACCATTGTGGATATCAGTCATAATGTAAAGCCTTTTAAATCTGCACAGGCTGCTTTTCTGGTGCGAAACAGCTTCAGATTCTTCCCCGAAGGGACCATCCATATCATTGCTGTAAATACGGAACCAGAAAGGGACAGGCAGCTGCTTGCAGCCCATATTGCTGGTCACTATTTCATCTGTGCAGATAATGGAATACTGGGGATGCTGGGCGAATCTGAACCTGATCAGGTGGTGGTCATTCCTGAGATCATGGATCACCCGCATACCACTTTTATCGCCCTTCATCTCTTTGCTGATGTGGCTTGCAGCCTGAACGAAGGAACCCCCCTGGAAAAACTGGGTTTGGCCACGGATAAATATGAAAAACCGGTTTCCATTAAGCCTACCCTTGGAGAGAATACCATAACAGGCAGGGTAATTTACCTGGATACCTACCAGAATGCCATCACCAACATATCCAAAGAATTTTTTGACAGGACAGGCAAGGGAAGGCCCTTTCAGATCTTTGTTCAGAGCAAGCATTATATGCTTGAGAAAATTAATAAAAGGTACAACGAAACTCCCGATGGAGAACTGTTGGCCATCTTCAATTCACTTGGTCTTCTGGAGATTGCCATAAGAAACGGCAATGCGGCAGGCCTTTTGAAATTAACAACCGACTCAACCATCCGGATAGATTTTAAAGAGAAAGAGAATGCATAGCACTGAAGAGAAACTGAAAGCTTTCAAAAGGCTTTTAAAGATCATGGATGAGTTGAGGGAGAAGTGCCCATGGGACCGGGAGCAAACCCTGGAGAGTTTGAGAAACCTGACCATAGAGGAGACCTACGAATTGGCTGATGCCATTATGGATCATGACCTGGAGGAGGTTCGCAAAGAGCTGGGAGACCTGATGTTACATATTGTATTCTACTCAAAAATCGGCACGGAAGAAGGCGTGTTTGATATCGCCGATGTAATGAACGGTATCTGCGACAAACTCATCTTCCGACACCCCCATGTTTTTGGTGATGTTCAGGTGAAAAATTCGGGAGAGGTCCTTGAAAACTGGGAAGAACTGAAAATGAAGGAGGGAAACCGAAGTGTACTTGAAGGGGTTCCCGTTTCCCTTCCGGCCATGATCAAATCCCACAGGATCCAGGACAAGGTAAGAGCGGTCGGTTTTGACTGGGATCACAGAGATCAGGTTTGGGATAAGGTAACCGAAGAGATCAATGAAGTGAAGTATGAGTTGATGAACGGTCAGGATAAGTCAAAAACCGAAAATGAAATAGGCGATCTGCTTTTTTCAATCATTAATGCAGCAAGGCTTTATGATATTGAGCCCGAGACTGCCCTGGAACGCACCAACCGTAAATTCATAAAGAGGTTCAAATACCTGGAAAAGAGAGCCCATGAACTGGGCAGATCCTTAAAAGAGATGAGCCTGGAAGAGATGGAGGTCATCTGGCAGGAGGCAAAGTCTATATAGTCTCCTCCTGTTCCGGAGTTAGATCCTGTTCCGGAGCTAGATCCTGCTCCTGTGACTCTTGTTGTTCAGAAGATTCCTCCTCTTTTTCAATCACTTCCAGCAAACCGTTGGCCTGAAGCTGATTGTACCACTGATAAACCTTCTTAATATCTGATAAATAGACACGCTGGTCATCATAGTCCGGAACCAGTTCCATAAAAGCTCTCTTCAGCTGATCACCCGATGATTTATGTGAAATGGTCTCCTTTCCCCCGGTATGATCATAGATCCTCATAAAAATATCCGACAGAGGAACCTCCTCTTCCCTGGTAAAAATGGCAATGTCATCCAGAGAGCTGACCCGGGCAGTGGCTGGCGCCACATGTCTCTTATGATCCTCCATTGACTCAACTACAACCCCATTACGGGCCTGGGCAATTAACTTAAATAACCCTCCCTTACCGGAAATTGAAAGAATGTCTTTTAACTTGATCGTCTTCATATGGTGAAAAAAAGTGTTGTAAATATAGCACTTCTATTTGATACCCCGTTCCTTTCTGATTTTGTCGTATGCCTCCTGCACCTTCCTGAACTTTTCATTGGCTACTTTTTTAAAATCCTCACCCAGGTGCCCCACCTTATCAGGATGGTATTTCATGGCCATGTTCCGGAATGCCTTCTTAACCTCTTCGTCAGATGCCGTGGATTCAATCTCAAGGATTTTGTAAGCCGAATCGGTTTCACTCATAAACATGGCCCTGATGCTCTGAAAATCGGAGTCAGTAATGTTCATAAAACCTGCAATCCTCCCGATAACCTGGTTCTCGGATTCAGTTACCCTGCCATCAGAAGTTGCAATCCCGAAAAGAAAGTGCACCATCTCGAGCCTGTAGGAGTACGCCAGTTGCTCTGAAAGCTGACGGGTCACATCTCTCACGGGGATCTCCTGCTTCAGAATATCCCTTAGCATCACCACGGCTTCCGAGGCCGTATCCTCTCCGAAACGGGTCACAAAAAAACGTCTCACATATTCAAGTTCACTCTTCATCACCCTGCCATCGGCTTTCATCACCGCGGCCACCAGAACGATCAGTGAGGCAGCATAATCACCCCTCAGGGTCTGACCACGAACGCCTCCTTTCTTAAGGATTCCTGTCTGTTCACCGGCATCAAATATTGAACCCACTGTAAAACCAAGGACCATTCCGATGGGACCACCCAGCGCCCATCCCAGTCCAAGTCCAACCCACTTTCCAAATTTCGCCATAGCTAAATTCTTGTTAATATTTCCTCATGCAACCTTACGATCTGTGGAAGCAAAAGGCTTCGTTCATCATTGAAAATCACCCTGTCTGCAAGTTCCTTCTTCTTTTCATCATCCATCTGGTGAAGCATCCTCCGTTCAACCTCGGCACGACTTACCCCGTCCCGCTCCATCACCCTTTTGATCCTCAACGGACCGGGCGCATAAATGAGAACGGTCATATTCATGGATCGGGATGCTCCGCTTTCAAAAAGGATAGCGGCCTCCTCAACCAGGTATGGTACATCCATCCATCCTTTGCTCCAATTCTCAAAATCCCTTTTCACTACCGGATGTACCAGCTGATTGAGTTTTTTCAGTAACTGCGGATCTCCAAACACCCTTCTCCCCACCCATTTCCTGTCCAGTTCTCCATCTTTGTAAGCCTCCGTTCCAAAAGTTTCCTCGATGGCCCGTTGAAGTTCCTGATCCGTATTCATCAGTCTGCGTGCTTCTGTGTCGGCATAATACACTGGAATACCAAATTTTTCAAGCACACTGCAAACAAGAGATTTTCCGCTTCCGATTCCACCGGTTATACCCACCCTGTACATCACTTCCTTGAGATAAGAAACTCCACAGTTTTCGGGTAGTAATCAGAATTGAGCAGAAAAGAGGGCATTTTCTGGATGGCTACACCCAGTTCTTTTTGCTGATCATTCATGGAAGCATAATCTACCACGGCCCTGAAAGGATGATTCATCACCCAGTCGTATTTACTGAGTCCCACGTTGCATGTAAACTTGATCCTGGAGGGGAAAGTCTGCATCAAAATCGTGTCAGGAAGATTGAGAACCTCTATGGGTATGGATAGCTGAACCTCGGTATATTTCTCCAGTTCAATTGTGCAATCCACCCTGGAAACATTGTATTCCACACCTTTGATCTTCTCCAGCCTCGCCTTATCATTGTAATTTCTGGTCACCAGTCCCAGGTTTACCTTTTCGGTGGGAATATACCTGAGTGTATCAAGAATCACATTCGGACCTGTCACCTGCACAGAATCGGGTTTAAGCTGAATACCATCCCTGGTGGTAAACTGGTTATCAAGTTGAAAAATCAAATCAGGCCTGACAGGTACCATCCTGGTAATCCGGCGGGCAAACTGGAAGTGAAGGGTATCCGGTTTGATCTCCAGTAACTCAAGTTCACCGGGCAGTTGACTGGATATCTGGTCTTTCAGGTAACGGGTCAGAATATAGGCCCTGGAAGAGTCCTGCCCGAGCCTGTTCATGGTAAAGGCCGAGACTTTGAAACTGATGGGAACTGGCTTCATCAAAACCTTATACCGAAGCAGTGCATAACCCACTGCATTGATCCTCAAATCGAGGTTCTCCGGCAGATCACCCAGGAAAACCCTCTCTTCAGGGATATCAGTATAAACCAGCGGAAATTCTATCTGCGCGGTATAATTCTTGCCAAGGGCATTCATAAACCAGATAAAGAATGAAATCATCAGGAAGATAGAAAACAAAAGGATTTTCTTCCTGAACTGCAATTTCTGTCCCTCAGGCATCCTTGGCCATTTCTGAAGAAAACCGTATTCCACGTCAGTGGTATTGGTCTATTTTTTTGCAGGCACGGGCTGATCACCAGGATCTGCCATAACAGCACTTTTATCAACCTTAACAATTACCTTGTCAGCAATCTCAAGGGTGATGGTGGTATCCTTCACATCCGTAATCCTTCCGTAGATTCCGCCAGTGGTTGTAACCTTATCACCCTTTTTAAGGGAGTTTCTGAAATTGGTTGACTCCTTCTGTTTTTTCATCTGGGGCCGGATCATAAAGAAATAGAACACAACAATGATCAGAAGCAAAAAGATCAGTGATTGCATACCCGCTCCACCTGGTCTTGCCGGCGCTGCGGCAGTTAAAATTTGAAATAAAAAATTCATCTTTAAAAAAATTAAATGATAATTAAAACTACTTATTATTTGTCACATTTGCTTTCAAAGTAAGCCGTACCTCCGGGGTCAGTGAATGGGAGCTCACGGTTACCCCCTTTAACTGAGATCCGGACCTTCCATTGGAATCAAAAACAACCTTAAGCTGCTCCCGCTCCCCTGGTTTCAATGGTTCTTTGTCCCAGTCAGGTGTAGTGCAACCACAGGTGGCTTCCACCGAAGTGATGATAAGATCACCATTGCCAATATTCTCATATTCAAAATAACAAACCACCATTTCCCCTTCAATGATTGTTCCAAAATCGTGAGAAAGTTTATCAAATGATATATCTGCCTGCAAGGAAGCGCTTTGCATGTCGTCCAGTTCAACGGCCGGATTTGTCACATTCCTGCCATTCTGTCCTGAACAGGAAAAAAGGAGTGCAAGGATCAGCGAAACAACCAGCCCCCTCCAAAACATCCACCTCTCACTCCCCTTCACCAATCAGTCCCCTCCCGGCTTTTTGAACTTTCTTATCCTCTTTCAATTGCAGCATTACTTTATCCAGTACCCCGTTAATAAAGATATTACTCTTCGATGTACTGTAAAACTTTGATATTTCAAGGTACTCATTCAGGGTCACCTTTGTTGGAATTGAAGGGAAAGCAACTAACTCTGTGATGGCCATCTGCATGATCAATATATCCATAAAGGCAATGCGTTCCAGATCCCAGTTCCGGGTATTGAGCTTAATATATTCGACATACTCATCCCTGTTAAGAATGGTTTGCCTGAACAGTTTTACCACATAATCCCTATCCTCACTATTTTTATACAAATCCATCAGGCCTCTCTCCGGAGTGTCACTCTCTTTGAACTTCCTGAAGGTCTTCACGATCATGCTTGTAATAAACTCCAGGTCATCGTTCCAATAGATACTCTGCTCCTCCAGGATATAGGATAGCAATTCGTTGGGGTATATAATATGGGTAAATATATGTGTGATCAGTTTTTTATCTTCAGCATAGCTGCTCTGATCAGCTTCCATGTAGAGGGCATATTCCTCACTTTCCAACACTTTCGAGTAGATCTCCTTGATCAATTCCGGGTAATTGCTCCAGTTCAGCTTGTGCTGATCGATAAACCGCAGCAGGGCATCGTTGTTTCGTAACTGTTCAACCAGACGGTTTTCAATGAACCGGTTATTGGGATTCAGGTCCTTGCTGGTAGGGATCCGCTTATTCCGGGCAATTTCTATCCTTGACTCGGCATACAGAACAACATCAATGATCAGCAAGAGCAGATAATGGTATAATTCAAAGGCCTTATCAATATTAAAATGCAACTCTTTTTCAGATCGGCCCATCTCTTCCCTGCCGGCTTTATAATATGCATATAGAGTTTGCAGCGCCTTAATCCGTAATAGTCTTCTGCTAATCATTTATTAAAGAACTGGACACATCAATCGTTAAACCCTGCAAATTTACATTAAATTTTCATCTATAAAACATCTGTTCGACAGCAAGTTTAACGGAAGATGAAAATGAGCTAAAATTTGAATATGTTTAAAATATTTTACATTTTTGAAGAAGATCACCATATCCCTAACTAAATCTGATGTAATGATTGATGAAGGAAATGTTAAATCGGAAGAGCTTGTTCATGATACAACGGGACGGGAAGAGATCCATTCAAAAGCCGTCAGGGCTGGAAAAAGGACCTACTTTTTCGATGTAAAGGCAACGAGGCGGAATGACTACTATCTGACCATCACAGAGAGCAAGAAGCGATTTAACCGCGATGGGAAATATTTTTATGAGAAACATAAACTCTTCCTCTACAAGGAGGATTTCGACAAGTTTGCTGAAAACCTGAATGAGATTATTGAATACATCCGCCAGGCAAATCCTCAACCCATTGAATTAGAAGATTCATTGGAGATTGACGATGGATTCGATGAAAATGAAACGGTTCATGAAAGGATCCGGGCGGAAAAAGATTTCACTAGCGTGGAGTTTGAAGATCTGGGCGAGGAACACTCCTAGTCCTGCCCCTTTTTGCTTTTCAGAAAATTTTTGATCTCTTTAAAGGAGAGCGTTTTTACATTGGTGATTATGAAGTCCTCATTTAGAAAATGACCATAAGTATTGCACTCCTGAATGGCTTCCTGGATAACATTTCTCAGCGAGAGATTCATGGGCATAAGCAACAGGATTGTTGCGATGTGCCCGGAGAATGAAATCTCCTCCACTTCAGCACTGAATTTTTTCAAAGTAAAATGGAACTCGTTGTTAATCACCATTTTCTGAGTATCATCCAGTTCCTGGTCGCACCTTGACAGCAGAACTAAAAAATACCTTAGTTTATCTTCCTTGCCGCCGAGACCGGTTGAGATAAAAACCTGACTTTCATCCAACAACCTGCTCTCCAGTAACAACCTGTTCTCATTTAGTGCAAGCACGGCCCAATCGTGAAGATTCTCTTCGGCACTTTCCAGGAAAGCCTCAATATACCGATAGCACTCCACCCGGTCGATGGAAGCCAGCCGGGCAAGAATCTCCCTCTTCACCTGCTGTGAGTATCCTGGTTCAAGAAGGTATTTGGCATTTTCAAATGCCCAATCCTCTTCCACCTCTTCTCTCAATTTCATCGAACACTCATAATACTCCACCTGCAGATCCATATCGATCTGATGTTCAAGTACTTTGAAATTCCCTTGCGCCCCGCCCAGGATTTCCTGAATCCTTTCATACAGGTTCTCATGTTCCTCCATCTCACTTGCTTATCAATTAAATGTACGATTTTTTATTAATTTTCGGTAAATTCCACTCTTGGAAAGAGTCAATCCCATATATGGAAGAGTTGAAGAGGCTTCTGCCGGATTTAATATCTCCATCGAGAGTGCACTCCAAATGGGATTTAACCATTTCAGAAGGGCACCTGGAACATTCATTCTCTATACCGTCATCTTTTTGATTGCCATTTCCTTCCCGGTCACCGGGCTGATCCTGGGGGGGCCCTTACTGGTTGGATTTTACCTCGTTACCCGGCATCTTCAGTCAGGTGGAGAGGCAGAATTCAGCCTTTTTTTTAACAGCCTTCAAAAATTCACTTCACTTCTTATCCTGAACCTGCTTATGACTTTGGTCATCCTGCTCGGCTTTCTGATCCTGATCGTGCCGGGAATTTATTTCTCAATCAGTTACCTGTTTGCTCCTTTGTTAGTCTGGTTCTATGATGTATCCCCGAGTGAAGCGATTGCCCTGAGCAGAAAAATGGTTTCGGGTCATTTCATGCAGATTTTGTGGATTTGGCTTATCATATTGGGAATCAATGTACTTGGAGGGCTTGCGGGGGGGGTTGGCTTGCTGGTCACCATTCCCTTTTCAACCTGTGTAATCTACGCTGTATTTGACGACATCATTGGTATACCCTGAATAACATGGATTTAACACTTGCCATATTAGGATCGGTTTTAGTACTAGTCGGCTTTCTTGGAAGTATCCTGCCTATTATCCCGGGGCCTCCCATCAGCTGGGTCGGATTGCTTTTACTTAAGTGGACCAGCTATATCAGTGAAAATCAAGCGGGTTACCAGAATGTGCTCTGGATCATGCTATTTTTTGTGATCCTGGTTACCATCCTCGACTATGTTGTTCCCATCCTGGGAACCAAAAAATACGGAGGATCCAAAAGAGGAGTGCTGGGTGCTACACTGGGAGTGGTGGCAGGACTTTTCTTTGGCCCCTTAGGCATCATCCTGGGACCCTTCATTGGTGCATACCTTGGAGAAATTTCTACCGGGAAAAAAGATCGTGAGGCCTTAAGAGCAGCCTGGGGATCCTTTGTCGGCTTTCTGCTGGGAGTCGGTTTAAAACTGATGACCTGTGGTGCCATCCTCTTCTTCCATATCAGGTTTTTGTTCTTTTGATTTCAAAGAGAAACCTTTACCCCAGCGTTGCAACCATCACCGCCTTAATGGTGTGCAGGCGGTTCTCAGCTTCGTCGAAAACGATGGAATGTTTCGATTCAAATACCTCCTCGGTCACCTCCAGTCCGTCGAGTCCGAATTTCTGGTAGATCTCCTCCCCCATCCTGGTCTCACGGTTATGGAATGCTGGCAGGCAATGAAGAAATTTTACATTGGGATTGCCGGTCAGGTCAAGGACCCTCCGGTTCACCTGGTAAGGCCGGAGCAGTCTGATTCTTTCATCCCATACCTCCGGTGCCTCTCCCATGGAGACCCATACATCCGTATAAAGGAAATCGACACCCGCCACCGCTTCGGCCACATCCCCGGTTATTGTAATTTTTGCACCGGTTGCGGCAGCGATCTCAAGGCACCTCTTCACAAGGGCGGTCTCGGGCTGAACCGAGACCGGTGCAGCAGCCCTGAAATCCATTCCCATCTTTGCTGCACCCACCATCAATGAATTCCCCATATTGTTACGGGCATCACCAAGGTAACAGAACTTCATCTGGTTCAGTGGCTTATCCGAATGCTCCATCATGGTCATGAAATCCGCAAGAATCTGAGTGGGATGAAACTCTGTGGTAAGTCCGTTCCACACCGGAACACCAGCAAAAGCTCCCAGCTCTTCCACAACCGACTGCCCAAATCCCCGGTACTCTATCCCGTCGTACATTCGACCAAGGACCCTTGCAGTATCCTTCATGGACTCTTTATGCCCGATCTGGCTGCCCGAAGGTCCAAGATAGGTCACCCCTGCACCCTGATCTATTGCTGCCACCTCAAAGGCACAGCGCGTACGGGTGGAGGTTTTCTCAAATATCAGGGCTATATTCTTACCTTTCAGTTTCTGTTGTTCAGTCCCGGCATACTTGGCTTGTTTCAGGGAGAAACTGAGGTCAAGCAAGAAACGGATTTCTTCGGGAGTGAAATCGAGCAGTTTAAGGAAATTGCGGTTTTTAAGATTCAATGCCATATTCCATTCTATTGTGATGATTAGCCAGGCAAAGTTAGTACATTAACTTATTAGTCGTATTCCATGGTGATTTTTGTGCCGAAGCTGCGGTCTTCAAGTTTAAAGGCCTCCGTGATCACACTTTTCTCTCCGCCCTGCTTTATAAACTGAAGACATGCCCTGATCTTAGGGGCCATGTCACCCTCACCAAACATACCCTGCTCAAGGTAAGATAGCGTGTCAGCATAATTGAGAAACTCCTTCACCTCCTGATTGGGTTGGTTGTAGTTAAGGTATACAAAGGGCACATCGGTGAGAATGTAGAATTCATCCGCGCCGATCCGTGCCCCCAGCAGTGCTGAGGCCAGATCCTTATCAATGACCGACTCCGAAGGCCTGATTCGTCCCTCCTTGTCACGGTAAACCGGAATACCCCCTCCACCTGAAGCGATTACAACCGTTCCCTGCCGTGCCAGTGATTCCACAACCCTTTCATTCATAATTTCAATGGGAACCGGCGAGGGAACCACCCGGCGATACCCGCCCTCCCTTTTCCTGGACTCTTTGAATATCCAGTTCTTCTGAGAAGCAATGCGATCAGCCTCCTCCCGGGTATAGATCTTACCTACCGCCTTGGTGGGCATGTTGAGTGCCGGGTCATCTTCCCGAACCAGGACCATGGTTACCAGGGTGACAATATTCCTCTCCAGGTTGTGCTTGTGAAGTACATTCCGCAGCATTCTTTCGATCATATATCCGATCCCTCCCTGGGAGTCGGCCACACAGATATCGAGGGGCATCTGGGGGATCTGATATACACTTTCTCCCGCGTCATTCCGCATCAGGATATTACCCACCTGCGGACCATTCCCATGGGTTATTACCAGGTTGTAACCTTCCTTCAAAAGGAATACCAGGTTCTCCAGGGTATCAGTGGTATTCTGCTCCTGTTCATCGATGGTTCCCTGTTGATTGTCTCTCAACAAAGCATTTCCACCAAGTGCAACTACTGCCAGTTTGTTCATGGGTCCGGTCTTAGAAAATAAGATACAAATCTAAAAATCTTTAAAACATGATTGATTGTGTTATATAATAGGTTTGAATAGAGATTTTGTATATTCGTTCACTAATATTAAGATCTGCTTTTATTGTGTTCCGGACATACCTGCCCTTCTGCCTTTTCCTTCTGACATTGATTGCATCCGGGTGCCACCGCGGTGCAAAGCCATCAGAGATGGTCGACACCTATCACCTTCAGTATGAGATTAAATACCTGGAGGAGATGGCTGGTGAAATACCCACAAAGATTCTTCCTAAAACAATGGATGCATTCTTTTCAAGGCAATATGTCTATACCCGAATCGATGGTTTTTTTAGTCAGTTCACCCTCGTGCAGATCGCTGATTTAAAACGAAATCAGGTCACCACCCTGCTCGATTTTTTCGGAACCCATGTGAGCTATACCGGCAAACCTGGAGAACTACCAGCCGGAATAAATGAACCGCATCAGCTGGTGCTGAGATTCACGGACGACACGGCTACCATCGGCGGATATCTCTCTGAAAGGATCGAAGTAGAAACAGCGGAGGAGCAGTATGATATTTTCTGCACCCGGGAGATCAGGGTACGACATCCCAATATCAGCACCCCATACCAGACGGTAAACCACCCCCTGACTGCATTCAGGATTCAGCTCAGCCATTTGAAAATGCACCTTACCTGCAAGAATTCGGAATCCAAACCGGTTGATTCCGAAATGTTTAAAATATCTGAGATGTACAAGCCTGTTAGCAGGGAAGCCATGGAAGATATTATTAACAATCTGTTTACAAAAGATTAGCCTCTGAAATCCCGTTATGGTTACATTAGTCAGCAGTACGAACCTTAAAAAATGGTAACTAAAAAGAAAAAAAGTAACGGAGTAGTCGGCTTCCTCAGTTCCATAGTATCCTTTTTCCGCGATGACCGGTTCAGGTATGCAATGGGAATTGTATTCCTGCTTGTAGCACTGTTCATGCTTATTTCATTTCTCTCCTACCTGTTCAACTGGAGAACTGATCAGGATTTTGAATGGACCAGGGTTCTCTCCGAAGCGGAAATCAAGGTGGAGAACCAGGGCGGGAAAATGGGAGCATGGCTTGCCAATCTTTTCATTAACAAGTGGTTCGGACTGGCCAGCTTTCTATTTCCGGTGATACTTTCAATCCTGGCATTGGCACTTTACAGGATTAATATCCTTAAAACCTGGAAGGCCATAAGAAACAGCCTGATCCTGGTCATCCTGCTCTCTGTTACCTTTGGGTTGCTGTTCGGGGACGGAAACGGTTTTCTCGGAAGCGGTCCGGGCGGAGCACATGGTTTTTTCATCAGCAGATGGCTCATTTCCAGCATTGGTTATGTGGGTACCATCTTCCTTCTTCTGATCATCTATTCGGCCCTGATCCTGTTCACTACAGAATTCCTGGAGTGGATGAAAAACAGAGGCATCACCCTTCCCTTCGGTCTATTCAAAGGGAGTGGTCCGGAAGCGGAAGACGAAGGGGAAGGGGAAGGGGAAATGGATGGTTCCGTTTACAGTGACGAGGAGTACCCGGAAGAGACAGATATTACGGAGGATGAGCCATTTGTGGTTTCGACCCGACAGGAGGAGCAGAGGGATAAGCTTCAGGATGAAACTGTAACGGAAAACAGCCCGAAGGATGATCCTGAAAAAAGTGACGTGGAGATGATGGTGGAGGATGTTTCAGGAATCAATCCCGATGAGATCAATCCGGGTGACGGTGCCGTTGGAGAGTATGACCCCACACTGGACCTGGCAAAATTCCGTTTCCCTCCCCTGAGCCTGCTGGCGGATTACGACCAGGGGGATAGCACCGTTACCAATGAGGAACTGATTTCAAATAAGAACCGTATCGTCGAAACCCTGGGGAATTATAATATCAAGATCGATAAGATAAAAGCAACCATCGGACCAACGGTTACCCTTTACGAAATCGTTCCGGCACCGGGGATACGCATCTCAAAGATCAAAAGCCTGGAGGATGACATTGCCCTTAGCCTTTCCGCACTGGGAATCAGGATTATAGCCCCGATTCCGGGGAAAGGCACCATCGGGATTGAAGTACCAAACCAGACCCCAAGGATGGTGTCCATGAAATCGATCCTTGCATCCAAGAAGTTCCAGGAAGCGGAAATGGAACTGGCCATTGCAATGGGTAAGACCATATCCAACGAGACTTTTGTATTTGACCTGACAAAGATGCCCCACCTTCTTGTTGCCGGGGCCACAGGGCAGGGGAAATCGGTAGGACTGAACGCCATTATCGCATCCCTGCTTTTTAAGAAGCATCCTTCCCAGCTCAAGTTTGTGATGATCGATCCAAAAAAAGTGGAGCTCTCACTCTATAGCAAAATAGAAAGACATTACCTGGCCAAACTTCCCGAGTCTGAGGAGGCGATTATCACCGATACGCAACTGGTTATACATACCCTGAACAGTCTTTGCGGTGAGATGGATTTACGCTACGACCTGCTAAAAAAGGCACAGGTCAGGAACATAAAAGAGTATAACGCCAAATTCATCAACCGGAACCTCAATCCCCATAAAGGACACCGGTATCTCCCCTTTATTGTGGTGATCATCGACGAATTTGCAGATCTGATTATGACAGCGGGGCGGGAGGTGGAGCATCCCATTGCAAGGCTGGCACAGCTGGCTCGGGCCATCGGGATCCACCTGATCATTGCAACCCAGCGACCCACAACTAACATTATTACAGGGGTTATCAAGGCCAATTTCCCAGCGAGGATCGCATTCCGGGTGGCCTCAGGGATCGATTCCAGGACCATCCTTGACGGTCCCGGAGCGGATCAGCTGATCGGACGGGGGGATATGCTGTTTTTAAGCGGAAATGAGCCCATTCGGATCCAATGTGCATATATCGACACACCTGAAATAGAGGCGGTTACGGACTATATCGGTGAACAACGCGGTTACCCCAGTGCCATGCTCTTAACCCCTGTTGAAGAGGAGAGTGGCAGCGGTCCGGTTGTGGAGCTTGACAAGCGGGACGAAAAGTTTGAAGACGCCGCCAGGCTGGTGATTCAACACCAGCAGGGATCCACCTCCCTGATCCAGAGAAAACTCTCGCTGGGTTATAACCGGGCCGGCCGGATCGTTGATCAGCTCGAGGCTGCCGGTATCCTTGGCCCCTTCGAAGGAAGCAAGGCAAGGCAGGTTCTGATCCAGGATGAATTCAGTTTGGAACAGATTTTGAAAGAGTTACCCTGAATCGTTTAAATCCATGCGAATGAAACTGCCGGTTACATTGATCATGCTTATTGCGGGACTTTGCTTCCAGGTGAAGGTTTCTGCTCAGGATGAAAGGGTTCACCCCTACATGAAGGGAGTTTCGGACCAGTTTAAAACGGATGAGGGTTACGAAATCCAGATGGATTACATCCGTGAAGACATCATGCAGGGGAGCACCAGTGAGGGAGAGGGTACTATCTGGATGAAAGGGGTCAGGTATAAAATTATCGTGGATGAGTATATCGTTTACTTCGACGGCGGGAAACTCTACTCCCAGAATACCGATACGGAAGAGGTCTATATCAGTACTCCCGACCCGGATGATCCCGGATACCTGCAGGCAGTACCAATCCGGGCCATCAAGGCTTACCAGCAGGAGTTCAAATACCAGTATATGGGTGAAAAAAACTTTATGGGCAGGCAGCGGGTTGAGATTCAGCTCTACCCATTGGATATCAATGGTCCCTACTCCATGCTGAAGCTCTTTATCCAACCCAAAACAATGAAACTGGAGGCATTTGTCCTGAAACACAAGGAGGGGATCAACTACACCATGATTCTCACATCGATTACAGGGAATCAGAGCCTGGATGATTCCACGTTCCGATTCGACCAGCTGGCATACCCTGACACGGAGGTGATCGAACTGCTGGATTGAGCTTCTTTACCCGGGATACTCAATCCTGGAGTGGTAAATGTTGGAAAGTCGTTTCTTAAGGATCGTCTTTACAGCAGCTATATCACCATAAGTGATGTTTGATTCAGAGAACTGCTCTTCGGCGATCTGGTGTGCCACAATCCCCTCCACAAGGTCGGAAATGGTTTCAGGAGTATAGGTTTTCAGGGTCCTGGAAGCTGCCTCCACAGAATCGGCCATCATCAGAATGGAGGTCTCCTTTGAATAGGGTTTGGGCCCCGGGTAGGTAAACTCGGTAATATCAACCAATTCGCCGGGATTGGAATTAATCATCGATCGGTAGAAATACTGAACCGTGCCGGTTCCATGGTGCGTGCGGATAAAATCGATGATCTTCTCCGGTAGTTTATTTTTCTTACCCAGCTCTACCCCCTTGATCACATGATCAATGATGATATGTGCGCTTGACCTGAAGTCCAGTTCATTGTGGGGGTTGATACCCCCATGCTGGTTCTCAATAAAATATTCAGGACTCTCCATTTTTCCAATGTCGTGATACAAAGCCCCTGCCCTTACCAGTAAAGAATCACCGCCCACTTTCAGGATGGCCTCCTCTGCAAGAGAGGCCACCTGCATGGAGTGCTGGAAAGTACCGGGGGCTTTTTCGGCAAGCTCCCTCAGCAGAGGCTGATTGGTATCTGAAAGCTCGAAAAGGGTTGCATCAGAAAGAAATCCGAAGATCCGCTCCAGCAGAAATACCAGCGGATAACTGGTCAGAACCAGAAAACCGTTCCCCCCGAGCCACAATACATTGACCCAGTTGATCTTGGTTATATCACCCTCCTGCATAAGGGAGAGAAGGATATATACAAGTGCGTAGGTTGCGAAAATAAAGGTAGCCGTGTAAAAAAGAATGCCCCGCTTATAATAGGATCGCATACTGAACAACCCAATCAGTCCGGCGAGAAAATTCATCAGTATAAACTGGTAACTGTTGGGAACCCAGAAGCCGGCCAGCAGCAGCGTGATCATGTGCACGAAGAGTGCATACCTGATATCAAAAAAGGTCTTAAGGAAGATCGGAACAAGCACAAATGGAATCACATAAACACTTACAGCATCGTTGGTTGAGGCCGCCATGGTAAGTCCGACCATGAGTACTATCAGCGCCAGTGTAAATAAAGAATGACGAAAGCTGGAATAAATGTCCTTCCTGAAGAAAAAGATAAACCAGTAAAGTGACATGAAGATCATGGTGATCAGAAGAAACTGGGAAAGATAGACAACCAGGTAATTTTTCCCCACATTTGGGTTGGACTCATACTCCCTGCGAAGTGATTCAATCTCCTGAAATCTTTCATTGGATACCAGCTCACCCTGGGAAATAATGCGCTGGCCCGCCTGTACCATTCCCTGTGTCATGGTCTGACCCTCCAGGCCCGACTGCCTGACCAGGGCGGTCCTCTGCTCATCATAAAAGAGATTGGGCTGCAGATAGTTGTGCATGGTCAGGTTGTTGAGGGCAGCCAGTGATACCCCTTTCATTTTTCCAATCTCACTGATCAGGTGCTCATAGGCAGTACGCTCGGTGTAAAAATCACGGGACCTTTGCTCCACCGCCATGGTATTCCGGACAACCATTAAAGGCAGTAAATCATTCTCTCTCCCCTCCAGTACAGGGTGTCGCTCGATCACCCCCCGGTTATAAATCTCGTTAAGAATTTCCGAAATCATGCTTCCCGTTGCCGCCCAGGAACCTGAAACGGGCATTCCGGTTCCCAACGAGAAAACCGATTGGTTGAAATCAGTCTCAAAGGCAGAGACCATGTTGTTTCCCACCAGTGAATCGTAAAAAAAATAGAGGTGTACATTCCTCAGTAGGCTGTCCCGTTCCAATTGTAACTGTTGTTCAGGTTTGTAGATTGGAAAATTAAAAGGAGCTACAAGGGTCTCATGCATCCAGGGTTTGTTCTTTGAATACTCAAACTGGAATTTACCTTCACGGGGGAACATGAAGTAAACAAGGAGGATGCTTACCAGGTACAGCAGGATGATCCGGATCGATTTCCAGAACCTGATTAAGCTTTTCATTCGATTCATGAAGTGAAAATAGGAGTTCTTTTTTACTTTTAACCCTAACATTGTATTTTTGTTCAACATCGGCATATCAATATGCCATTTGTCCATCCGTTATAAAATGATGCATAGAGGTATATCATACCAGGGATTTCTGCCAGTCAGGAGGGAACCTTCCCCCCGGGCCGGGATGGTTTCACAAGTTTTATTCGGCGAGCACTTCACCCTTTTGAAAACGGAGGGTGCCTGGCTGCTCATCACGACCGATACGGACAGTATTGAAGGTTGGGTGGACCGGAGAGGCATTCAACCCGCAAAGGAGGCAGACGAGAGTAAAAAGGAGGCTCAACCAGATGAATGGATGGTGGTTCATCCCTGTGTGAAGGTGATGGATACCAAGCATGACCGGCCGCTTCTCCTTCCGGCAGGTTCGGTTTTAAAGCGCTCCGGCCCGGGAGCCACCAAACAGGAGAGAGAACGGTTTTTAAAACAATCTGATGAGGGGTGGATTGTCCCGGGGGCGAATATTGACCCTGAAAAGGTTGGAAGAGGACTTCTTTCCATCCCCGGTCTGAGTGGAGGCCGTTGTGGATTCGGAATGGATGCACCCGGACTTGTACAGCTGCTTTGCAGGGCCATGGGTATCTCCCTTCCGCACTCCATCACCGGTCAGGCCGCTGCCGGTTCAATCATCCATTTTATTCATGAAGCACGAAAAGGCGACCTGGCATTTTTCCACGACACAGATGATCAGTTCACCCATGTGGGAATGGTCCTTGATGAAGGAAAGATCATTCATGCCGCTGACCAGGTACGAATGGACCGGCTGGATCAACAGGGAATCTATTGTGTTGAGAAGGGGGAGTATACCCATCGCCTCCGCATCGTAAAGTCTATGCAGACTTCAACGTTACAAACCTCCATTCACCCTAAATGATCATCCCGGCGCCAACGGTGTTGTTGGTGGCCTCATCAATAATGATGATGCTTCCGGTAATACGGTTCTGCCTGTACGAATCATAAAATACCGGTTTTGAAGTCCTGATGGAGATACGTGCGATTTCGTTCAGGGCTACCGATTGATCTTCGCGGTTCTCTTCGAGGGTGTTGATGTCCATTTTATATTGAACCTCCCGGATAATCCCCCGCAATTCGGAGGTGGTATGCCTGATGACATATTTCCCTCCGACCACCATCGGTTTTTCTCCAAGCCAGCAGACAATCAAGTCGATCTCCTGGCCAATTTTGGGCTTCTGCTGTGCAGGAACGATCATATCACCCCTGCTGATATCTATATCATCGGCCAGACGGAATGTAACGGACTGGGGGGGGAATGCCATCTCCAGCGATCCTGTCATCGTGTCGATCGACACCAGGGTGGATTCAATACCACTGGGCAAAACCGCGACTTTTTCACCTGGCTTCCATACCCCTCCTGCCACACGTCCGGCATACCCCCTGTAGTCATGGAACTCCTCTCGCTGGGGACGGATCACATACTGCACAGGGAACCGGCGGTTCACAAAATCAGCATCACTGCGAATGTCGATGGTCTCGAGTTCTTCAAGCAGGGTCCGGCCCTTGTACCAGAGAGTATTTGATCCCCTCTCCACTACGTTGTCCCCTTTCAGGGCACTGATGGGGATAAACCGCACGTCTCCCAGGTTCAGGGTTTTCCTGAAAGGATCAAACTGGCGCTGAATATCCTCAAACACCGTCTCACTGAAATTCACCAGGTCCATCTTGTTCACGCAGATCAGAATGTGGGCGATCCCCAGTAACGAGGCAATATAGGAGTGACGGATGGTCTGTTCAAGCACACCATGACGGGCATCCACAAGGATAATGGCAAGGTTTGCCGTGGAAGCACCGGTAACCATATTCCGGGTATATTGCACATGGCCGGGTGTATCGGCAATGATAAATTTCCTTTTGGGGGTGGCGAAATAGCGGTAGGCCACATCGATGGTTATGCCCTGCTCCCGTTCGGCCCTCAGGCCATCAGTGAGAAGCGCCAGGTTTACCTGCTCCTCTCCCCGGCGTTCACTGGCCAGCTCAAGCTGTTCCATCTGGTCCTCAAAAATGGCTTTTGAATCATATAACAATCTGCCTATTAACGTACTCTTGCCATCATCCACACTTCCTGCCGTGGTAAACCGCAGCAGTTCCATATCCAAATATCCCGGAGCAGGATTCTCTTTGTAACTCATATTCTATAGACTTTACTGACTTAAAAATAGCCCTCTTTCTTCCGGTCTTCCATGGCAGCTTCAGAGCGTTTATCGTCGTACCTGCCTCCCCTTTCGGTGGAGCGGGCTGCAGCCACCTCCCTGATGATATCTTCAAGAGAATTGGCTGTGGAAAGGGTAAGACCCGTGCAGCTGATGTCGCCAATTGTGCGGCAGCGAACATCCTTCAGCTCATAACATTCGCTCTCTTTCAGTTGCATGAAGGGGGCTTTTGCAAGCCAGGTACCCTCCCGGTTAAACACCTCCCGCTTGTGGGTAAAATAGAGGTTGGGAATATCAATATTTTCAAGATAGATGTATTGCCAGACATCCATTTCGGTCCAGTTACTCAGCGGAAAGACCCGGAAATGTTCTCCCATGTGTTTCTTGCCGTTAAATATATTCCAGAGTTCAGGCCGCTGATTTTTAGGATCCCACTGTCCGAAGTCATCCCGGTGTGAAAAGAAACGCTCCTTCGCCCTCGCCTTCTCCTCGTCGCGTCTTCCCCCGCCCAGGGCAGCATCGAACTTGAACTCTTCAATGGCATCCAGCAGGGTTACCGTTTGTAGCACATTCCGGCTGGCATTCACACCGGTCTCCTCCACTGCCTTACCCGCATCAATGGAATCCTGTACCAGCCGCACGATGACACGTCCGCCGGTGGATTCCATCATCTGATCCCTGAATTCAAGGGTTTCGGGAAAATTGTGCCCCGTATCGATATGAAGGCAGGGAAAAGGTACGATCTGGGGCCAGAATGCCTTGCGTGCCAGGTGGTACATCACAATGGAGTCTTTCCCTCCCGAAAAAAGCAGTGTAGGTTTCTCAAACTGCGCCCCTACCTCCCTGATCACATAGATCGCTTCTGCCTCTAACTCACGTAAATGGGTGATGGAATAATCGCTCATAAAACAAACTTAAATCCTAAAAAAAAGATGTGGACAAAGATAATAAAAAAAGAGTGCCCCTCGCGGGGCACTCCTGAGAGAAATATTTAATCTAAAACTTAGAATCCGGGTGAGGGAGTCTGGGTGCTGATGGCTGCATCCCAGAAGAGCAGCGTGCGAACGTTATCTCCGCCAATGGCTGCAGCTGCAGCGGTGTAGCTGTCAAAGTTCCGGCTCGGCTCATTATATGGGAAAGGCATACGCATGGGAATGTCCGCATAGGTCAGTTCCTCTGCCTCAGCCAACACAGGCCAGTCGAACATACGCCAGGTGGCATATCCTTCATTACCCCTGTTGTAGAGTGCCAGCCATTTCTGGGTACCGATCAGCTCTTTAGCGCGGGCAGCATCCCATGCAACGTCTCGACTTTGCCAGGTATGCGGGATCCATCTCCACACCCCATAAAGCATGGCTTTCGGCTATCCCTGCCTCATAGTGCTCCTGGGCACTTTGCCATCCACAGTCAACCCACGGGCTGCAGCTTCTGCAAGCAGAAACTCCACCTCGTCATTACAGGCAAAAGTTGCCGGGAAGTCGGGCTGAAACATCGCGTCACTGAAGTGACTGATCTGCGAATACCCGCTGTTGGCCACCAAACCGTAAGGAAGACCATTGTATACCCATTTCGCCACTCCAACTTCAGTGGAGGTATCCACTGGGTGAAGTAGGCAGCCATCCTGGCATCGTTCAGGTCCATCAGATGTCGACGATGGTCTTTGAATGGGCAATAGTCATTCCTGTTATCCACCACGAATACCTGGTAAATGGTGTTCACGTATGGAGTAACACCCGTCCAGGGAAGTTGCACAGACTCACCCGAGTCCAGAGCACCGACTGCAATGGCATTGCAACTCGGACTGGGCATTAGCGCGATCCACCTCAACCAGACGCATACCATGCGAAGTTTAGTGAAGCTGCAAAAGCCTTTATCCACATGTCAGTATCTCCTCCAAAATGAGGTCCTCATCACCCCAGCAGCCGGCTGCCGGCACTTGCATTCAGTGTAGCGTAGTCGGCGGTCAAGCGAGTCTGAAGGTCATCATAGATGGTTCTGCATCATCATAGGCCGGAGTTTTGTTATCAAACCCTCCGAGAGCCTCAGAGTAAGGCACATCTCCAAAGTAAGTCCACCAGGTTCTGGTACATAACACTTCCATCACATCCACGATGGCCTTCTTGATTGCCAATTTGCAGGTTGAAGTCGTCCGATCCTGCCGGATAAGCATCCAGGAGACCCCGTACTTCCGTCAGATCGCGCAATACAAGGTAAGAAGTATTCCAGTATCCGTCGGGAATCTGGCGGTCAGAAAATGAATAACGACTGGGATCGGTATACTGCACCTGTGATGAGTACTGACACAGAAAACGACCCATATTCACATTCTGGCTCATGTTATCGATATGGGCCAGACCATCTCCTGAGGGCAGCTGTCAACAGCACCTCTTCAGGTACCGTTGGAGCGGCTTTCGGATCGATGTTATCCGAAAGCTCGCAGGATGATACCAGCAAACCTAGCACCAGTACCATCAGATATATATTCTTTATTTTCATATCTATTGATTTAATTTTATAACACTTAGAAATTGAGCTTCACGTTCACACCGTATGACTTAACCGACGGGTAGGCACCCTGCTCCACACCCTGTCCGTTTCCGGAAGTGAGGATATATTCAGGATCGAAGTGTTCAACATTTTTGCTGATGATCCACAGGTTGCGTCCTACCAGGGCAATATCCACCCCGCGGATGAATGAATCACCCAGGACAGATTTTGGCAGTGAATAGGAGAGCGAAAGTTCACGAAGCTTCACATAGGATGCATCAAACACGTAACGGGCTGTGGGTGAGTTTGTGTAGTACCAGTAGCGACCCCAGCGGTATGCTTCGACATAAACATCGTTGGGAGTTCCATCGGCAAATACTGCATCTCCGAAAATATTACCACCGCCGTCTGCAACAAAGTCACGCATGGGATTGCCTTTCGGGTTGTTCCCTGCAGTCTCGGCATATACACCGGTAGCCTGTCCGTACTTGGTATTTACAGAGTAGATGTCGCCACCTTTCTGGATGTCAATTAATGCGTAGAGAGAGACTCCCTTCCAGGTTAAACGGTTTCCGATACCCATGTTCCAGTCGGGCTGAATATCACCCAGTACTGCCAGCGGATCATCACCAATCATCAGGTAACCATTGTCCAGTACAGTCCTCTTTCCGTCGGTCCATACATAGTCGGTACCCTTGATCGTTCCGTAGGGTTCACCTTCATCGGCAGTGACTTTCACGTCCCATGCAGAGAAGAGCTCAAGGCTGGACGTACCTTCTGCCAGTGATATTACCGTGTTGCGGTTGGCAAACCAGTTCACATCCAGGTTCCATGTAAAATCATTGCTCTTTACGGGAACCAGGTGGAGGGCAACTTCAAGTCCCTTATTCTCCATCTCACCGCCGTTTACATACATTGATTCGTAGCCGGAGGCCCGGGTAACGGGAACATTGAAGATCTGGTCAAAGGAGTTGGTCTTATATACAGCCAGGTCAAGTCCTACCCTGCTGTCGAAGAAGAAGGCCTCCAAGACCAAGTTCAATGCTGTTGGTGAACTCGGGTCTCAGATTCGGATTGCTTCGAAGTATGCTGGCCACAGAGAAAACAGTGACAGTGTTCCCCAGTTGGTATTCTGGTCGTAGGTGGAAATTGTACTGTAAGGATCTGTAGCAGCACCCACTTTTGCATAGTTCAGCCCTTACTTTCAGATAGTTCATCCACGCTAGTCCTTCATTCCACCCAGTTCGTGAATCAAGCAAGGTACCGGCAATGGAGGGATAGAAATAGGTGTAATCAGCTCCGGGATTAAGACCCTTCAGTGTGGAAGACTGATCCATTCTGGCTGTACCTTCAATATATACAAATCCACCATATCCAACGGAGAGGTTACCATACAGACTCTGCTCTCGCCGAATTCCAAGGAATTCAGTAACACCCATGGGAGAAACCGAGTTGGAAACCGTGTAGAGTTCGGAACCACCAGTCCGCCCACAGTGTTGGCAGTTATTCTCTGCTGCTGACGGAATCTGTAGTTGGCTCCGACAAGTCCGTTCACGGAGATCTGGTTGAAATTCTTGTTGAATTTCAACATCAGGTCGGTATTGGATTCGATCATATTTCTCTGGCGGGTTGTGAAGCCTGATGTAGCGGTACTACCAATGGCAGTGCGCTCATTCTGAACATCATGATAGGTATCCACAGCAGTCCTGGCGGTAAAGGTCAGCCATTCTGTGAGTTTATAATCAGCCGATACATATCCGAGTACCCTGTCGCGATAGTCATCCTCGTAGTTCTTGTAACGAACCCAGTAGGGATTGTCGAAGAAAATCGGGGAAAGATCATCCCAGTAGGAGTAGTTCCAGGTCCTGTGTAATCCGGCTGGGGACTCATACTCTTTCAGGTTCTCGAAGTCAACGTTGGTCTGGAACCACTGTCCAAAGGACTGCATCACGTTTACGCCGTCATAACCGGTACCCATCCGGCCGAGGGTCTTCTGGTGGTTATAGGTAACATTGGCGCTAACGGTCAGTCTTTTACCAAAGTTGTAGTTACCTGAGAAGTTCAAAGTATTTTTATTCAGCTCACTGTTGGGGAGAATCCCGTTCTCACTATAGTTGGTATAGGACACCCTGAAACGGCCATCCTTGTTTCCACCGTCAAAAGCAACGGTGTTCACCCACTTGGTATTATTCTCAAAGAAAGAGGGCATGCGGTGACCCTCAGGCGGGGCCATCCATGGTGTTTTCTCTCCAAAATTGAGCAGCTGCAGGATCCAATGCTTCCCATTGAACCACCATCAGGTTTGGATCAAACTTGGCTCCCCAGGAAGCATCCTCCGAAGTCGGAGTGATCAAGTCATTCGTTCCGTCACCATCCACATCTCCAAAGAAGAAGTAACCTGTTTCGTCCTCGTAGAATGGTCCGTAACCTCCGCCATATTCAAATTGCTGTTGCGGAAGGGTTGACTTGTCAACCTGACCCACCATAAAATTGGAGCTTACGCTGACACCAATACCTTTTTTGGTTCCGCCTTTCTTGGTGGTTACCAGGATTACTCCGTTGGCAGCGCGGTGATCCGTAAAGCGCTGATGCAGCTGCACCCTTCAGAATGGAGATGGACTCCACATCATTGGGGTTAATGTCCTGGGCAAGGTTTCCATAGTCATAACCTCCCCAGCCATCGGCACCGGTGGAATAGTTGCTGTTGTCAACCGGAACACCATCGATTACATAAAGGGGCTGGTTGTTACCGTTGATGGAGGTACTACCACGGATCAGTACGTTGGATGATCCACCCATGGTATTTGCACCCTTGATCTGGACACCGGCTACTTTACCGGAGAGTGAAGATGCAAAGTTCGACTGAGCTGATCCGCTCACTGCATCTCCATCCACTTCCTGGACCGAATAACCCAGTGATTTCTTTTCCCTGGATACACCAAGGGCAGTAACCACTACCTCGTCCAGTTCCGTGGAGGTTGATTCGAGAACTGCATCAACCACTGTCTGTCCGTTTAATGCAATTTCCTGGGTAAGCATACCCACGAAACTGAACATCAGGGTAGCTGATGCATCCGGAGCAGTGATTGAATAATTCCCTTCAAAATCTGTGACTGCACCAATCGTTGTACCTCGTACAACAACCGATACACCGGGCAACGCAGTACCATCATCGGCACTGGTCACATTACCCGTGACTTGCACACCCTGTCCCTGTAATAGATTAAATCCTACCAAACACAGGAGTGACAATACGAAAACAAATCGCTTCATAGATTAAAGTTTTAGGTTTAATAAGTAATTGCACTTGACTCTATGGGGCCAAATATATAAAAAGAATAGCAAACACAAAACATTAGCGATCTCAATATCGGCGCGGCTTCCAGAAGGGTGTACCTAAAAGACACCGGTGAACTGGTTCCGGATAACCCCTTAAATAAGGATCCGCAAACTAATCTGTTATCTGCTTGTATTTTAGATTATTTAAATAGATTCCGAGCGAATGGTGTGATCACCTCATCCGCCGAAGGGAAAATTCTCTTGTTTGGATTGATTCTGCATTTTTCACAGAACCCTTTCGTGATTTGGGAGCAGCTTTACTATCTTTGAATATTATCTTAAAAAGGAGACGATGAAAATAGCAATCACCTGCCTGGGAATCGCCATTACTGCCGCAACCATGGCGCAAAATGCCGGTATTCAAGGGGAATATGAGGCAAAAGAGAACCTGCGGGAGCTGGGTTCCACAGATGGTACCGGAAATGTAAAGACCTTTGACAACCGGTACGAAGGGGTTAAGGGAACTCCCTATGTATTCGAAACGTGGTATCCCGGAGAGGTATTCCTGAACAATAAGAAGAAAGTGGCGATTTCTCAACTGAATTATAACTGTTTCGAGAACGAAATCGCTTACAAAGAACCTGGATCGGAGGTAATCAGGTTAGTAAACCGGTATACGGTCGATTTCTTCCAGATCAACGTTTCGGGTCAGAGCCTGACCTTTGTGCCTGTTAAACTCGGGGAGGATGCGGAACCGGTTTTTGTCCGGATCCTTTACGATGCGGCCAGCAAGGTTTATAAAGTCCATCAAAAAGAGTTTCTCAAGGCAAATTATGAGGGAGGCTACAGCGCGGACCGGAAATTTGACGAGTTTGTGGATAAGTACGATATCCTCTTTATGAAACAGGGTGAGAATACACTCTACAAGGCGAAGAACTCGAAAAAGTACATGATCTCACTCTTTCCTGAAAAGGAAAATGAGATATCCTCCTTTATCAGAGAGGAAAAACTGGATCTTAAACAGGATGAATCGATTGTGAAACTGATGGTCTACTTTGATTCGCTCTAACGGCTGATCATCAGTTTCTGTGCATGCATTTCACCTTCACTGCGGATGACTACCAGGTAGAGCCCTTCTGGTAATCCGGAAACATCCATCCTGTCTTCAACCTTTTCTTCACTGATCACCATCCGGCCGGAGGATACCTCAAACATTTCAAAAGATGAGATCTGCTGAGGATTCCTCAAATTGATGAATTCGCCGGCCGGATTTGGAAAAACCAGGTCATTCTCAAGGGAAACAGGTGAAATGCCCGTGGAACTTGATTGATCGCTTTTTATGTTTATTGTAAATGCCCTGCTCAGCTGAAAACCATAAGAATCCACCAGTTCCACAAGCACATAGGCAGTGTCCGATTGCTCAAGATCGAAGATCACGCTGGTTCTTAAAGTATCTCCCTCTACATAAAATGAGGCAGGATCAAAACCTGGCACCGCTGGATTATAGGGGCCTGAAAGGGTATAGGTATAACTATTATCAAGGTCCTCATCCTCCACCATCAAACAGCCCACAGCGGTCCCTACAGGTTGCATTTCCTTTACACTACTGTCACTCAGTGCAATTCCTGTCGGACCTTTATATGCTTTCCGAATATCGATCCGGAACTCCTCCTGGTACTGGTTTTCAAACTGGTCCTCCACGATGATCAGCAGAAATTCGGAGTTGAGATCCGGTCTCTCTTCATTGTAAGTGAATACCTCCCCTGTAAGCAGCCTGCCCTCTTCAATATAGAAGGAGGAGGGCTCATAATCCCTGATCAGAATATTATACTTCCCCTTGCATGTATAAGTGTAGGTATTATTTGGGTCTTCATCTTCAACACTCACAGTGGCAACCAGTGAACCTGTTGGCAAACCCTCGTCCACCGATCCGGCCGATAAACTCAAATCCGTAGGTGCACTAACCGGGGGGGCGATGCCGATAATGGCTCCCTGGTTTATAGAGAAATCGTTGGTGCCAGGATTGATCAGGTTGAGTGTGTAATATCCATTCTGACTTCCGGACCATCCGAAATTCATATGAAAATAGCCGGCACCGTAGCCATCCACATTCCAGGCATGACCGGCTGTACCATCACCGGGTTCACCCCGGTATACAACGGGTCTGCCGGATTGAATTTCATTCAACAAAAGAGATTCCCACTGGTCCTCATCTTCCAACCGTTCCAAAAAACTCAGGTTCTTTGAGTAGCTGAAATACTGCTTCATGGCCGAGGCAGCAGTCTGGACAAATGCCCCCGAACCATCTGCCCCAAAATCCATCTCCACGGCTACGGCGCAGTGATACAGCAGCATCGCATTGGATGAATCGTAAGAGCTTGAACCCATCTGGTTCCACCTGTAGGGATCGGCCATATCATAATTTACAGTAATGGAACCATAGGTATCATGCAGATAACTCTTTTTCCCCACCGGGGAGGCGGGATACCCATAAACCGACATGGCCTGCGCCATGGCCACCGCCACACACCCCACATAGGCATGATCACCCGGCCCCTCTTCATCATAGGGGCAGAACATATTCCACCCGGCGCTCTGGTTCCAGGTAACTTCAATAATGGGATCTATGTAAATATCCTCTGTTGTGCTTTTCTGTGTGGGCAGCTGCTCCCTGTCCCACCTAATATCCCTGTTCAGGCGGGGATCCTTTGCCGCCATCAGGATCTCCTCCCTGTAGATGTTCAGCAGGTAGGCAGCTGCATCCGCCCATTTATCCAGGGTGCTTAACCTGTTTTCAAAGGAAAAGGCAAGAACAGGTTGTACCACATCATCTCCGCTGACTACAACCCATCCATCCTTTCCCAAATCCACCAGGTAGCAGGCCACAGACCCATCCGGGAGGTATTGGGCCTCCATTTTTTCAATGGTCGCATCCCCGGGCCGGTTCCATTGAACCAACAGCCCGTATACAGCCTTCGAAACCTCCGCTTTCGTGACCGGTTTTCCGTACCCGCTGACAACCAGCAGCAGCCATACGATAGTGATGATATAAACCCTGAAATTCATCTAACCCCTCCTGTGATCCCTAAACATATTAAACAATGCAGATAATTTCATTGTTCAAAGATAAAGAAAAAAAAGGGATGCCCTTTTGAGACATCCCCTTGAAAATGATTCAGAGATCTTGCAGATATTTACTTGATAGCCCAGCTGGCTGTAATCTCAGCATTGGGATTTCCGTAACCGATTTCGAGAATTTCTTCCGGAATGAGCAGTGTAACCACCGAGCCGGGAAGTCCCAGCCGGGTCTGGGTAATGGTCAGGGTATTTTCCAAAGCGTTAACCTCTGAAGCAAGGACCCCTTTGGTGAAAATATCAATCCCATCATCATAGGTGAGGGTAATCATTCCATCTTCCACACCACTGGCATCCACTGCATCATCGAACGTTACCACGATATTAAAACGTGATGAGGCCACACTGTCGGCTTCAGGAGTGATGGATGCAGCTTCGTAAAGATGCGATTCAACACCCCAGAAGAGACCGATCAGTTCACCCGCGTCTGCATCAAAGTAACTGGCTACCGCGGAAGTGGCATTGCCTGCATAGTCGGTAAAGGCTCCTTCGGGATAGGAGAGCATCACATAGTCATAATAGGAGAATTCTTCTCCCGGGGTAATTGTAACCATATTTCCATCCACTTCAACGGAGGCTGCAACGACATCCTGACCATCATAAAACTCTGTAAATGTAAGATCCTTGCTGTCATCGTATACAACCATCTCATCGAAAACCAGGGTCACAGGTCCTCCGATCAACAATGAAGGAGCATATCCAATGCCCGGATCTGTAGCTGATAAAACAGGTCCGTGATTGTCATCGGTTCCAATAGTAAGTGTTTTCACCTCACTTATTTTACCATCCCCGTTATTTGCAGCCGATTGTACCTCGTATAACGCCCATTGCACCAACCCTTCAAATGTGAAATTCGCAGCCTGGTTGGCAGTTACCATTTGTGTCTGGTAGGCAAGGGATGCAATGTTCCCGGTAAGAAGATCCTCAGGATCATCAGGAACAACATTTCCCGAGCCCGGTAACAGGATAACGGATGCATAACCGTCGGCATTGCTGGTAACAGATACCGTAAAGGTTGAATCCTGGGTAGAAACCAATGACAACGTGATGGTAGGTCCCGGCCCCAATGTGGTGCTCTCGAATTCCACAAATTCGGTACAGGAAAAAACCAGCAGGGTCATCAGTGTCAGAAGACCTGCGCCCTTAAAATATTTATTTGCTATTTTCATAGTTCTATCTTATTAAAATTAGACTATTTAAATCTGGCTGCCTTGGAGGAAAAGTCCATACTGGCAGCGGCTGACTTCTTCCCTGTTTTGGTCCAGGTGGTATTAAATGCATCCCACAGACCACCCACAAAACCATAATCCGTAAGTATCATGGTCAGGTGGTCTATCTTTATGGTACCATCCTCTTCAATGGAACCCACAATGGTAGCCTCGGTATCGAGGGTGGCATAGTCACCCACATACACGGCAGTGGGTCCGTACCCATATACATCCCCGACCACTGTACCAGGATCAATTGAAATCGTCATGGCCTCAGAATCAAAGGCTGCAAGGAAGGGTTCTCCGCCTCCGTTCCCGGTATTGATGAGAACCTGCAGCTTTTCAAGTTCACCTTCCACCGCAGAAATTTCAACGGTCCAGGACTCGTCCCAGCCACCCGGATTGCCATAACTTAAGGCCTCCACTGAATAGGAGCCGATCCATGCTTTCAATGGATGCTCATTATCCACAAGGGTAACTGCATTGGTGGAATTTGCCCCGAATTGATAATCCTGTGAATTGCCGGTAAGCACAATATTGATCGCCTTATTACCGGTAAATAAATCATTATCAATGGGTTGAATTAAAATCGAAGCATAACCCGTTCCATCCGGGAAATCGAGGGTTTTGCCGGAGTTCACAAGGGTGAAATCCACTCCCTCCACTGCTGGAGCTGCGATTCCGGTGGCATCAAAATCAAATGTCACACTGACCGAAGGAGATCCTTCGAGGGCAACCACATATACGGGAATGGCTACCTGTCCACCCTGTTCAGGTATAGAGGTTGTTTTTGCCGGGAAGGCCACAAAATTTTTCGAGCTGTCGAACATGATGTAATCTGCTTCGCACGAGACCAACAGGGCAACAGCTGCTAAAACGAATGTGATCCTATTTATTATTTTTTTCATCGTTTCAGATTTTTAGAATTAAATTTAATAAGGATTCTGTTCCATGTTTTCATTGGCATTCAGCTCTTCCTGCGGAATCGGCATAGCCCAGCGATAATCCGGGAATGGAATATTCTGATTCACCGCACCTGAATAGTCGTTCCGGGTCAGTCCCCTTCCTGTCCGGGCAAGGTCAAACAGTTCATGTCCTTCGTAACAGAGTTCCATCCTTCTTTCAAGATATACCGAATTCAGCGTGGTATTGCCTGCATCAAGCAAGGATGCCCCGCGATTTTCACGGATCGCATTCAAATCCCCGCTAGCAGTGGCTCCGGCTGCTGAAGCTCCATTAAGAATGGCTTCAGCCCGGATCAGGTACATCTCTGAAATACGGAGTACGGGAATATTATCCTCCCGGAGGTTTCCGTCAGGGGCTTTACCCGGGTACTTCAACGACCACAGGTCGTTTACATAATTGGGTTCATAATTTCTGAACAATCCTTTACGCACATCACCATCTTCATAAAGGTTATATACATCCAGCGAAGCATTGATATCTCCGTAACCCAGGGGGGACATGATGTAGGAGATCACATCCCAGTTACTGTGAGAGGAGTTGCCCTCTGCTCCGTATACTTCGAAAATAACCTCGGAACCGCCATCGGTTCCCCAGACCCCACCATTATCCCAGGTGGTATATTCATCTGGTGTATAAAGTGGAAACTCCCCGCTGTTAATGACCATGCCTGCATAGTTGGCTGCATCCTGCCATTGCTCGGTGTAAAGGTAGAAACGAGCCAGCAGGGCCTGTGCGGCAGATTTGGTAGCCCATCCTCTGGCATCCGTTCCCCCGTTGGGAGATACTTCAGCCAGTGCGGCCTCCGCATCCGAGAAGATCAGATTCGATCTGGGCATATACCTCTCCAAGCGTATTACGTGCCGGCTGACCCAATTCGTAGGTCAGTACCACCGGAACACCCAGCTGGCTTGCTCCGCTTCCCTGGGCAATGGGCTGGCAAAACATGCGTGCCAGGTCAAAGTAAGCCAGTCCGCGTAAAAACTTACACTCAGCGGCAAGCTGATCAATATCGGCCTGTTCGACTCCCGGCCTCTTCAAACCCTCCGTCAATCACCTCCAGTACATTGTTTGCCCTGCCGATCAAATCATAAGCCCTTGTCCACAGGCCAGCTCGTTGCATCCGGGGTATTGTTCCAAAGATATTCAGTAAAAAAGCGTCCCGAACTGATGGGTCCTTTTTTGGCGTTACCACCTTTAAGATCGGCAGTAACCACAAAGTCCCTGCCATACCAGTCGGAAGAGTAAAGCGGAGTGTAAACTCCTAAAGTAGCGTTCTGCAACCCTTCAAATGTTGAAAGGGTGAGTTCATTTGTCTGACTGAGTCTGGGCTCCTGGTACAAGAAATCCTCACACGCGGTCGTAAAAACCAGGAGTGCCAACAACCCGACAACTAATGTTTTTTGAATATTCATCGTTCAGTTATTTATACGTTAAAATGTGAGATCAAGACCAATCACAAAACTTTTGGTCATCGGGTAGATACCGAATCCACCACCTTCAACACCCCTCTCCGGATCCCAGAAATCAACACTGTGGAAAGTATAGGCATTGACGGCGCTTCCATAGATCCTCAGCTGACTGATTTTCATATTCTGGGTCAACCTGGATGGGAGTGTGTATGCCAGCGTAATGTTTTTCACCCTCAGGTAATCGCCATCATACATCCAGCGCGGATTGAAGTAACCATTGGAATTGGTCGTATTATTGGCGATTGGTTTTGGTGTTTTGGTAATATCACCCGGCTCTTTCCAGTAGTCCATCACAATATTCGACTGGTTTACGCCCCACCAGAATCCGTCGGAGGCTGCATAGTGCAACTCTTCAACAAGGACCTGGTTCCCAAGCTTATATTCAAAATTGATGTTCAGGTCAAATCCCATCCATGAGAGCTGGGTATTGAATCCTCCCAGGAACCTGGGCTCAGGTGACCCGGCAATGATCTTGTTGGCCTCGCTGTAAAGGTTGGTCAGCTGATTATCCGCATTATACCAGAGCGCTTCCCCGTTAAGCGGGTTCACACCTGCGTAGTTGTAGAGATAATAATTGTAAAGACTCTCTCCAACCCTGTGGATAATCCGTGAATCGATGATCTCTTCCTGGTCCCCCAGGTTCAGGATCTCGCTCCGGTTGGCAGCCATATTAAAACCGACACTCCAGAAAAGGGGTCCGTCCACGATGGTTACATCAATCAGCGCTTCCACACCCATGTTCTTCATCTCTCCAACGTTTTGCCGAAGGCTGCTAAACCCAGTGGTCATTGAAAGCGGAATGTCGAGCAGCATGTCGCTGGTTTTCCGGTTATAAAACTCCAGGGTACCGGAAATGCGCTGCAGGAATCCAAAATCGATCCCGATGTTATAGGAAGTGCTGGTTTCCCAGGTTAGATCCGGATTGGCCGGTTGCGACGGTGCCATACCTGTCCTTGCATTGTAGGACACAGGACCATAAATGCCCCAGTGCTCATAATCCCCGATGCGGTCGTTACCGTTCACCCCGTAGCTCAGGCGCAATTTCAATGCATCAATGGCACTTACATTCTCCAGGAATGCCTCATTGTGAAGGTTCCAGCTTGCTCCGAAGGAGTAGAATGTTCCCCAGCGGTTGTTTTCGCCGAAACGGGAGCTTCCATCGGTCCTTACACTGGCGCGGAAGTAGTATTTGCTGGCAAAGTTATAATCGAGAATCCCGAAAAAGGATGCCATTGTATACCGGGTTTCATGCGTAATCTCCATCGTCCGTTTCAGCGGTCCCTGTATTTGGATAGGGAATAGCCGGATCCACATCGACCGAGTAGATATAGTAACTGTTGTAGCTGTTATCTATGGCCTCAAATCCACCCAGGATGTTGAAGTTGTGATCGTTGAAGTACTTTCCGTATGAAACCGTATTTGAAGAGGTAATCTGGGCATACTTGGAATTGGACACCTGGAGGGTGGCATTTCCCTGTGCATCAGCCTCGGCAGACCAGTACCTGCGGCCCTCCCCGTCGGTATATTCAACGGCGTTGTTTGTTTTAAATTTCAATCCGGTTACAGGTTCCCATTCCACGTAAACCGTTCCCTGGAGCCTGTTCTGCAATTCATACTGATCATCATACTCCTGGGTGGCCCTGGGGTTGGTATTTCCCCATTCGGGAATATCCATATTATAGGTGCCATCTTCATTGTAGATGGGGGTCCAGGGTTGCAGGAACATCCCTGCAAACAGCGGATTCACGTAATACATGGCCTGCATGGCCACATCATTGGACTCGGAATGGAAAGCGTTCAGCTTCACACCCATTTTCAGCCTGTCGGAAATGGAGTGGTCAATGTTGGAACGCAGCTGGTATTTTTTGAAATCAATTCCATGAAATACCCCTTCGGAATTGGAATAGGAACCGGAGGTATAGTGACTTGTTTTTTCGGTTCCGCCACTCACCGAGAGTTCATAATTCTGCAGGTTCCCCAGCCTGGTGGAAGCCTTCAGCCAGTTGTTCATGGGTTGTTCCAGCAGACTCATGGGATAGTAGTAAGGACTGCTTGGATCGTCCGGATCGGCACCGGCATTGACGGCCGCAGCACGGTTATACTCCACATTCTGCTCGGGAGTCATGATGTCGAAGTGATTATCATTGGCCAGGCTTGAAACCCCGTACGAGGCCCTGAAATTGACATTGGATTTTCCGCTTTTACCGGATTTGGTGGTGATCAGGATCACCCCGTTGGCTGCCCTGGATCCGTATATGGAAGCTGCAGCTGCATCTTTCAGGATGGTAATGGACTCAATGTCATTGGGATTGATCATCGTAAGGGCATTACCCGTATTTGTAAAGTAGGTCTGATTACCCTCCATCACAGGAATTCCATCCACCACATAGAGTGGTTCATTTCCGGCATTCAAGGAGCTTGTACCCCTGATCCTGACCTGTGAAGCTGCACCAGGCTGTCCGGATGTGGCGGTAACCTGTACCCCGGCCACTTTACCCGTCAGCATTTTGTCAAAACTCAGTTCAGGCACATCCTGTAACTGGTCGCTCTTTACCACGGAAACCGATCCTGTAGATGCCTCCCTGGTTGCACGGCCATAACCAACGACCACCACTTCATCCATATTAACTGCATCGACCTCCATGCTCACATTGATTATGGTGGAATTACCAATGGCAATCTCCTGGGTCTGCATTCCTACAAATGAAAATAAAAGGCTGCCTTTCCCGTCGGGCACTCCAATGGAGTATTTTCCCTCAAAATCCGTCACGGCACCCACAGTCGTTCCTTTTACGATTACGGTCACCCCTGGCAATGCTGCTCCGTCCGCTGCACTGACCACGCTACCAGTAATCTCTGTCCCCTGTGCCTGAAGTCCGAAACTCACAAACATAAGGAGTGCAAAAAGAATTGATAATCTTTTCATAGATTAAGGTTTTAGGTTTAATATTAAATATCAGATCACTTGACTCTAGAATCAGCGAATGTAAATAAAAAATAGTTAATATTTCACAACTTTTAACATTTAGGTAACCCGTAAATACAGAGAAAACCAGAATTTGAGGCAGTAAAATTAACTTATAGATGATGCTGATTAACGGATGAAAATTCTGAAAACCTGTAAGTTCCCCGAGCCTATGACCGAAACCAGCTGAACGCCATGTAGGGTGGTTGGAACCTCATTGTACCCGGGATCAACCTCCAGAATAATCTGAAGCTGTCCCTGCAGGTTGTAGACATTTACAGTGGCCGGATCTTCCGTGGAATTATAAATAACCAGCACACCCCCGGCCCCGGCATAGACCGAGTAGAGGTTATTCTCACCTGATATGCTGATCCCCTCCCCCGGTTCCTGCAGGCGTCTGCAACCGTCCCGGTTGGATACGCCCACTGAATATATTCCGGGAACATAGGCTACATAACTGGGGCCTGTTGCCAGGGGGCTGTCGATCAAAATGCCATTGAGGTACCATTGAATCAGGGTAAAGGAGGTAGCATTCTGTACCTCAATCTCCCTTAGGTCGTTATATATACTGCCCGACTCCATTAAAAGCGGAACGGCAGGCTGACCGGTAAGAATGAAGAACCTGTCGGAATTTCTCAGCCCGCATTCATTGGAGGCGGTCAGGTAAACGGAGCCAGGGTCTGTGCCAACCATTACTTCCACCGAATCTCCATTTGCATCCCCGCTTATCACCCAATCAGGATTCACACTCCATTGATATTCTACCCCCTTCTCTGCAAAAAGATAGAATTGATTAAAGGAGTGCTGGCAGATCTTATCTGATACCGAATGGATTTCGCTCTCACGAGGGTAGCTCTTCACAAGGGTGGGGATGATCAATGTATCTCCCCGGTTGCAGGAGTTAAGTGCACTTACAAGGACTTCACCCTGGTTTAGTGAGGGAATGAAATATATTTCGTGGGAGTCACTGCTCCCCTGCCAGTTCAAAGGAAGCTGCCAGAGGTAAGTGGCACCCGGGAGACTATCCACCCCAAGGGTTCCCTGTTCCCCTGAACAGAAAACCGTATCCCCGCTAAAGCTGTTGAGCTCAGGGGCCAAAAAGAGCGGTTCCAATTCCATATCCGTTTTCCCGGACTCACCGCACCTGTTATAGGGGGTAACCTCCAGGGAACCGTTTCCGGAGCCGGTCAGAAGTTTCGCGAATATTTCGCCTTTTTCCAGAACTTCCCATCCTTCGGGGGGTGTCCACCTGAAAAGGGTACCCGCCTCTCCGGTTACCAGGTAGATCTGTTCAGATCCGAAACAGGGATAAGGTTCTCCCTCCAGATCAAATTTACCTTCAGGGGGGATTGTGCAATAGGCAGCAGAAAATCCCACTTCCTGGTTTTGCTCATCTGAAGTAAAATGGACCCACATGGTGCCACCGGTGGCTGTCACCAGCGTATCTGTGTCGGGAAGGATCCCTGAAAATTCTGCCAGAAGGGGAGCATTGCCATCCTGCCCGTCATAAATTCTGACTACATCGCGGTTCTCCTCGGTTTCTAAAAAGTTGAAGTTAAGTGAAACCGGCAGCATATTTTCCGGTGTAATCAGCCATCCTGCATTCATACCGGGCTTGTATTCACTGGCTGAGGTGAGATAGAACCCACCGTTGTTACCGGTTAAATGATATACCCCTGATGCATAAAAATCATCTGTAAGTCCCGATATGATCAGAGAGAAGGGCTGATTGCCATCTTTTAATACTCCCTTGTGGCTGACCACAACCTCATAAAAACCTTTTCTCGGTGCACCCAAAACCACCTGCTCCACATTATCAAGGATATTGTCACCCGGGGATGCAGGATTTGACGGCTGAACTGGGTCCAGTACAAAGGGCATATATTTTTGCTCATCTAAATTACGGATTACCCTCAGGTCCAGGTCATTCACCAGAATCCGGTCAGTGGGGTTCAGGGAGGGAGCCGGAACTTCTCCTGCCGGGTCGGTCCAGCAAAGTGTGACTTTTACCGGTTCTGAACCTTCGCAGAAAAAGGAGATCCTCACCTGATCCTGATCTGCCAGTATATACTCATTGATCCTTTTCCGGGTTGAATCACCGATTACTTCTGCGGCCTTTCTCGTATTCATCACTCCCCAGCCATAGGTGTAGTCGGGACCCGGGTTCCCGGCATCGTCAGCTGTATGGAGAACCACTCCCTTCAGAGATGCAGCATTCAGGTAATGGCCAACTCTTTTAAAATGATACTCCTGTAAAAGGGCCATTGATCCTGTTGCACCGGGAGCTGACATGGAGGTGCCTGACATGAAACGGTAAGCGGAATCATTTGTCGAATTTGTGGAATAGAGTGCATCACCGTTTGTAACCACATCGGGCTTAACCCTTCCATCGTCGGTGGGGCCCAATGCTGAATAATCCGTGATAACCACCCCGGAAGGGTTAATAAAACCGGCGGGAAGATCTTCAACGGCCCCGACCACAAGGATATTTTTGGCGGTGGAAATTGGGTCCATGGTTCCATAACCATCTTCACCCCCGTCCACCTGCCGAACCTCTCTGGAGGAGATCCATTCCCCATCCTCCCATACATAGTGTTCAGAGCCTGGTACCGGACCCTCTCCCCTGTCGTTGCCCGCTGATTTTACGATGAGGTAATCGGGATGGTCATAAGCAACCTTGTCGAAGGCCCGGGCTTCTTCGTGATAGAAACCGAACAGGTAGTCCTCCTCCTGACTGATCTCGGTATCCCCCCACCACTCCCATCGCTGCTCGTCACCGTTATAATCAAATCCGACAATGTAACCGTATGAATGGTTGGAAAGCAGGAGTCCGTCTGCCGCAGCAGCATCCATTTCCTGCAGGTCATTTTCCCAATCGTATGCTTCGAGGATCACCTTGCTGGCCATCCCTTGTGCATCACCATTGAAGCCCCGGGCGCCTATGGTACCGCTCACATGGGTAGGGTGACTTAACTCTTCAGCCTCTGTATTCATCAACCTTCCCCTCTCCCCAAACTCCCGGTGGGAAGAGCGAAACACCCCGGCATCCCATACTCCCACCACCAGACCCTCACCGGTCAGATCCAGTCCGGCTCCCCCGTTTTTCCATACCCGGTTTGTGGAAATGGTCCATGCAGCATTCAAATTTGAAGTAGTGAGGTATTGAGGTTTATCATTGAAACCGATGCGCCGGATGGCCACTATCCGGCCGTCAGGATATTGGATGTGCCGGGGAATCCCCAGTTCCACCGCCCTTTGAAGGGTCCTGATTCTCTCCGGATTTACCTCAATAGCCTGAATTTCCTCCCGTCGCAAGGGAAATGACCCTTCACCGGGTCAAACGCTCCTGTGCGCTTACTCCCCATAAGGAGGCCATCAAAGAGAGCATTATAAACAGGCGCTTCATAAAGGGCGAATTTAGCACATCCAATTTATAGAAACGCCCCTGGAGCCCAATTGTTATGAAACCAGGGTTTTGTTTACCATTTTCAATATTTTATCCAGTGCAGAACGGGAGTTGAGGACCAGTCCGGCCCCATCTTTTAAAATCTCCGCAACCTCCGGATTGTCCTTCAGTTCAGAAGCATTTATCTGTACATTCAACCAAGCACCCTCTATGCATGCATGCAAAGCCAGGGCCCCCACACCGGCATCTGAAATACTGTTGGGATTGCCATTAAGGACCATTTCCTCAGCAAGTTCAAACCCGCGGAAGGCATTATTCATTACCCGGAATGGGATCCGGATGGCATAAAGCGTTGCAGAGGTGATGGCCGCCTTCCTGGCCGCTTTCTCCTGGGGGCTGTTTTTCGGCAATCCGAATGCATCCATGATTCCGTTAAAAGCCCGGGTATCCTCATCCACAAGGATCAGAAGCTCTTCCTGAATGGCCTTTCCTTTCACCGCATGGTCTGAAAACTCCTCCCAGCGGTCATCCCAACCCCTTTTATGGGAAGAGAGGTTGGCCACCATGGTTACCAGGGCAGCACCCAGGGAGCCCATATAAGCGCTGACCGATCCGCCTCCCGGAGCTACGGATTCAGATGCAGTTTCCTCCATGAAATCCCGCAGGGTCATCCCCTGCAGCTTATGATCTGAATCCTCTTTTAAGCGGTACTCGATGATCTTCTCTTCAGGGATAAAGGGAGCCAGTTCATCCAGTCCCATAGATTTCACTGCGATTCTGATGATTTCCCGGTCCGGCACACCCGACGAACGTTTTTGTTTTTTTAAAAAATACCGCCCTGCATCGAGCATGGCCTTCAGCGGAACAAGTCCGACCAGTTCCGAGCCGGTCACCCTGATTCCCCTGGAGCCGGCACTTCTGCAGACCTCATCAAAGGCAATATGGAGCGGGGTGACAGAAATATTTGTCAGGTTCATGGAAATCTGTGCAATACCATACTCTTCAATAAACCATCCAATGGCTTTCACGGCCTTCAGGCTCCCGGGAATCATCACCGGTATTCCGTTACCATCCGTTACAATCCTGCCGGTTATGGGATCTCCCTCCCTTTTTACACGCCCCCTTTCACGGACATCAAATGCAATAGAATTGGCCCTGCGGGTGGAGGTTGTATTCAGGTTGATGTTGTATGCCACCAGGAAATCCCTGGCACCTACAGCCACTGCACCGGTCCGGGCAATAAAGGTCGCAGGCCCGAAGTCGGGCTTCCACCCGGGATTTGAAAGCTTCTCCTTCAGTCCTTCGTATTCACCGGACCGCACCGTGGCCAGGTTCCTGCGCTCCTGGGTAAAAGCGGCATTCTCATAGCAGTATACGGGGATTCCGATCTCCGCTCCAATCCTGCCGGCAAGCTTACGGGCGTATTCAACTGTCTCTTCCATCGTGATGCCCGATACCGGGACCAGGGGACAGACATCGGTGGCTCCAAAACGGGGATGCTCACCCCTGTGTTTTGACATGTCAATGATCTCCGAGGCCAGCCTGACCGCCCGAAAGGCAGCCTCCACCACCGGCCCGGGAGCTCCCACAAAGGTTACCACGGTGCGGTTGGTAGCTTTTCCCGGATCCACATCCAGAAGTTTTACCCCTTCAACCGCCTCAATTATGTCAGTGATCTGCCTGATCACACCCATATCCCTGCCCTCGCTAAAGTTGGGTACACACTCTATGATCTGTTGTGTCATCTTAAGATTGAATATTTCCGTTTAATATTACCTTGCTGATCTGGCTGGACCCGTATGCATAGGGCATGAATCCAAACCCTGGCATGGGATGAGTAATGAGCAGGTTGGCTGCTTTACCGGGAGTAATGGTGCCGTGTGTCTTCTCCAAACCCATGGCATAGGCACCATTGATGGTAACGGCATTGAGTACTTCGTAGGGCAGCATCCTGAGCTGCATCATGCCGAGCGACATGATCAGTTCCATGTTTCCCGAAGGTGAAGAACCGGGATTGTAATCGGAAGCCAGGGCCAGTGGCAAACCCGCATCGATGATACGGCGTGCCGGGGCAAAGGGGATTCCCAGGAAAAGAGAAGCTCCGGGGAGCAGCGTAGGCATTGTGGAACTCTCTTTCAAAGCCTCCAGTTCTGCCTCACCCGTACATTCAAGGTGATCCACCGACAGGGCACCATGTTTTACTCCCACCTGGATTCCTCCCGAGAAATCCAGCTCATTGGCATGGATTTTTGGAATCATGCCGTACTTTGCACCAGCCTCAAGCAACCTTTCGGTCTGCTTCACGGTGAAGAAACCCCGGTCGCAAAAAACATCGATGTATTCAGCAAGCTGCTCGGATGCCACTGCCGGTAACATCTCTCCGATCACCAGGTCTACGTACTTATCCGGATCCGATTTGAAGGCAGCCGGTACTGCATGGGCACCTAAAAAGGTCGATTTAATTGTAAGTTCGGTCTCCTGCTTAAGCCTGTGAATCACATGTAAAATCTTCAGCTCATCCTTCGTATTCAGTCCGTATCCGCTTTTAATCTCCACAGCACCTGTCCCCGACCTGATGATCTCATGGATGCGCAGGAGCGATTGTTGAAACAGAGCCTCTTCCGTGGTTTTTGAAAGTAAGGCTGCAGAGTTAAGGATACCCCCGCCCCTTGCTGCAATCTCCTCGTAGGTCAGTCCCCGGATTTTATCCTCATACTCCCTTTCCCTGCTTCCGGCGTACACAAGGTGTGTATGGGAATCGCAAAATGCCGGCATGACCATTCCCCCTTTACAATCAATCACCTCGTCATCTGAAAAGGGAATCACCTCACCCTGGCCAAAACAGGCAATCAGCCCGTTTTCAATGGCAAGCCATGCATGGCTTATGTTCCGCACCTTTTCCATTTGGGCTCCTGCCACAAATGCATCGGGTTCATTCTCAGCCATCAGTAAACTGGCAATATTTTTTAATACCAGTCTCATGGAATCCTATTTGAGCAGGTAGGCAATGGCTACCCCCAGGTAGTTACCGATCGCATAACCGATCACGCCGATAATCATTCCTGGAACCACCACCTCCTTGTTCCTTAAGGCAGCAGCAACCAAGGGTACAAAGGGGGGCGAATCTGCCAGCGCCGTGGAGGTGATGATAAATTCATCCACACTGATTTTAAATATCCTGGATAGAAGGGAATGAAGTAACAGCGATCCCACCATCACCGTAGAAATGTAAAGCAGAAGGTTCACCATCAGGTTTACATTTTCCACATTAAACAGGGCCAGCAGGTTGGCTTTTGAAGCAACGATGACACAAAAAACATAGATAAAATACATCCCCAGCTGGAAGGAACTTTTAATCCGGTTGATTCCCGGTACCAGGGAGGCCAGCAGCCCAAGGGTGGTCACTGTAAGCACTGCTGCAGTATCTTTGGCATCCCCCTCAAAAAGCCGGGTCATTCCAAATCCGATTCCAAAGATCACCAATGCAATCCCGAATGCTTTCAGGATGCCCACGAAATTTTCCTTTTTAAAAAAACCCTCGTAACTCTCAAAATCGGAAACGTCAAGCTCGGGCATGTTCCTGTTTCCTTCGCCCGGTTTATAGGGTCTCAGAAATTTCCCGAAAAGCGGCTTGGCGCCCGTAATAAAGAAGAGCAGAATAAGGGCACCAATCACCAGCTCCGCAGTGTGGGTGAGGATGTAGAGGTCCTCGTTCACACCAAGTCCCCTGGCAATAGCCGCCAGGTTTGGCGTCCCACCAGTGTATACCCCGATCATCATACCCGAGATCTTCCAGATTTCGGGAATGGAATTCCGGAACGCGTAGTAACCCACTATAACCAGCACAACCACCGAAACCACTCCGAGTAAAAGGGAGAGAAAGGTGGTTCTGGCCATTTTCGCCCACTTTACAACATTCTCAGAGAAAAGAACCAGTGGAATCCCCAGCAAAATGGTCACTCCCATGAGGTCGCCCTGGGTCCCTGAAATGGATTCCGGAATAATATTGATGTTGCCCATTATCAATCCGATTCCATAACAGAATACCACAATGCCAATCTTATTGATGATCGACATTTTGGTACTGTAGAACAGAAGAAATGCTGGGATCAGGAAGTAGCTTACAATGATGACAGTACCCATGGGGCCTTTCTGAATGGTAATTCCGAAAGATAATCAAAAAGTCGAAAGTACACTATGGGCAATCCCTGAAGCTCTTTTCGTACTGTTCGATTGCCCTGTAGCTCATGCCCATACTTGAAAATCCCCCATCATGGAAAAGGTTCTGCATGGTCACTTTACGGGTCAGGTCGGAGAAAAGGGTGACACAGTAATCTGCACATTCAGCGGCTGTTGCATTACCAAGCGGAGACATCCGGTCTGAGAAGTCCTCCAGCTTATCAAATCCGCTCACCCCGCTTCCTGCCGTGGTGGGTGTCGGAGATTGTGAAACTGTGTTGATGCGGATCCGCCTGGATCTTCCGTACATATATCCAAAGCTTCTGGCAATGGATTCCAGGATCGCTTTGGCATCGGCCATATCATTGTAGCCGGCAAAGGTTCGCTGGGCAGCAACGTACGATAGTGCCACAACGGATCCCCACTCGTTGATGGCATCCAGTTTCCGGGCTGTACTTAATACTTTATGCAGGGAGAAAGCAGAAACGTCCAGTGTCTTATGGTAGTAACCGTAATTCAGGGCGTCGTACTCAAGTCCTTTTCTCACGTTGGGAGACATCCCGATGGAGTGCAGGACAAAATCAACCTTTCCACCCAGAATCTCCATGGACTCGGTGAAAAGGCTTTCCAGATCCTCAAGTGAAGTGGCATCTGCCGAAATAACCTTTGATGCGGTCTTTTCGGCAAGTACATGGATGGTTCCCATCCTCAGTGCAATGGGTGCATTGGTGAGTACGATCTCAGCACCCTCCTCATGAGCTCGCTCAGCGACTTTCCAGGCAATGGACTGCTCATTGAGCGCTCCAAATATGATTCCCTTTTTTCCTTTGAGTAAATTATAAGCCATAACTGATTGATTAGCATTGTTGGTTTCTGCGGTAATAACAAATAAATGGATGGATTGTGCGAAAAATTTAAATACGAAGCAGAACACGGGCATTAGAAAGGGCTGCTTCTGTAACTGATTCGCCCGAGAGCATCCCTGCAATTTCAATAATACGCTCCTCACGGTTCAGTTTACGGATCCGGGTGTAGGAAGCATTCACAGTATCCTCCTTATATACAGAAAAATGATCCTCCCCCATTGAAGCCACCTGGGGGAGGTGGGTGATCGATATCACCTGACGGTCGACCGAGAGCCGTTTCATGATGGAACCAACCTTTTCAGCAATCTCACCACTCACACCTGTATCAATTTCATCAAAGATCAGGGTCGGCATCCCCTCCCGATCCGAAACCAGTGCCTTGATGCAGAGCATCAGGCGGGAGATCTCTCCTCCCGATGCGATCCGGGAAACCTCCTCCATCTCAACCTGCTTGTTTGCCGAAAAGAGAAACCGTACCTCGTCGGATCCGAATGGATCAAATTCCTCTTTTTTTGCCACCTCCACATGAAATTTTGCATGGGCAATACCCAGCTCTTTCAAATGGGTCTCCAACTTTTTCTCCATCTCGCCGGCTGCTGCCGAACGCTTCGTGTGAAGCTGTCCCGATAAAAGTTCCATTGCTTGCAGATGACCGGCACGAATTCTTTCCAAAAGCCCGATTCTTTCATCTGAAAAAGTGATCGCCTCAATCTTTCCGCTCAGCTCCTCCCTGAGGTCAATCAATTCACCCATATTACGAACCCGGTGCTTTTGCATCAGGCTGAAAAGAAGGTCGATCCGCTCCTGCAAATGCGCAAGTTTTCCCGGATCCAGTTCACTCTTCCCGGCCTGGATCTCCAATTCAGAGGAGAGGTCCTTCAGTTCAATAGATGCTGATTCCATGCGCACCAACAGCTCCCCGGCCGGGGTGAAGAATGGGGATATCTTTCTGAGCTGGGTCAGGGCATCCCCTAGCTGATCCAATATCCCGGTGGATTCCTGTAACAGCAGGGCAGCCGACTGTGCCAGTGCCTGTCCGATCTCTTCGGAATGTTCTGCCCTCTGGAATTCGGACTCAAGGGTCTCCAGCTCACCCGGCTTTAATTTGGCAGAGTGAAGCTCATCAAACTGGAATTGCATATAATCCAGGTCATCTTTCAGCCTGGTGATCTCTTCCCGGACCTTTACAAGTTCACGGTCAGCTTCCCTGAAAGCCCCGTAGGCTGCCCTGTACTCAGACAGTTCTTTACCTGTCATGGCCAGATAGTCCACCACATCCAGCTGGTACTGGTGCTCGCTAAGTTGCAGATTCTGATGCTGCGAATGGATATCCACCAGCCTGCTGCCAAGCTCTTTGAGAACGGGCAAATTTACCGGCGTATCATTTACAAAAGCCCTGGATTTCCCCCCCGGATAAATCTCCCTGCGAATGATGGAAACCGGCTCAAAATCAAGGTCGTTTGATTTGAAAACCTCCCCCAGGAGCTCCCCGATCTGAAAAACCCCTTCCACAATACATTTGGAATCTTTCAATTTCAGAACCGAGGAATCGACCCTTTGTCCAAGAATAAGGGCGAGTGCACCCATCAGGATGGATTTACCAGCCCCGGTTTCACCGGTGATGGTTGTAAAACCTTCTGAAAACTGCATCTCCAGTTCATCAATCAGCACATAGTTCCTGATATAAAGGGATTGAATCATGCGCAGTCTGCCTAGTTCTGTTCGAGGATCTCTTTATATTTGTTGGTATTGGCTTTATCGACCTCCACGAGAATGGCATGTGCCCGGTTTCTCTCTTCAGGGAAAGACTCTGAATAGACACCCACCAACTCATCTGCCTTTGAGCTGAAGATGAGACTGAGGGGATACAAATATGGATCGGGGCGGCTTCGGTATACCTTTTGTAAAAGCTCGAGAGCATTGGTAATCTCGGCTCTTCCCTCGGCAACCTTCTCGTCCATAATATCCAGACCCAACCTGTAATAACGGTAATTGAATTCCCTTACACCTTCATACTCACTATCCAGCATGTCCTTTACCAGCCAGTACCTGCTTTTATGTGCAAGGTTATCCAGCGGTTTCCAGCCTGGTTCAGGTGCATTTCCGGCATTCAGTACAACGCGTTCCGCATTGGAGAAAAAAGTGGAGCCTCCTGTCAGTTGAAAGGAGTCATCATCCAGCGCAATTATAAAATAGGCATAGAAGGCAAGGATCGAGGTCAGATTCGAGAGGTGAGAATTGAGGTCAAACTCAAGCGGAGCGAACTCCACATATCTGAATTGAATGTCGTTGTCAATAAAGTTCAGGGTAGTAGAAGTATAGTTGGTATTAAAAACGGGCCGACTGGCCTGAACCGAAAGGGTGCCTTTGAACTCATCGGCGGAGGGCTGTTCTGTGATATTAATCATAAGGTTGCACTCGATCCGTTCTTCCATGGAATAAACACGGTTGGTCCAAACCCGGTTATTCATAAATTCATAAATGGAATTCTGAAGGGTTTGAAAAACCTGCTTATTGGTGCCCTGGATCTGTTGACTAACCACCTGAACGTTACACCTGAGTTCCTGGGCAGTAATCATGACCGGAATAACAAGAATGAAAATTGAAATCAGTGATTTACGCATCCTGTAACATCTTTACAACCCTTTCAGCCAGGTCGGCTGCCACCTGGCGCTTTGGTTTCAGTTCATACTCTTTCACATTCAGACTGCTATCAATCATGGTCACCCGGTTGGTTTCGGTTCCGAATCCCGCCCCTTGCTCTCCTGCAAGATTCAGGAGTATAAGATCCAGATTCTTTGCGGCCAGCTTTCGTTTCGCATGCTCCAATCCATGGTCACTTTCAAGCGCAAAACCTACAAAAATCTGTCCGCTCTTTTTCCTTTTTCCCATCTCTGCAGCGATGTCCTTCGTTGGCTTCAGTCTAATGCTCCACTCCTTCGTTCCCCTTTTCATTTTTCCGGGAAGAGATTCCACCGGGGCGAAATCTGCCACAGCGGCACTGAAAATGGCCACATCCGTCTCCGCTATCCTCAGGTCTGTTTCACGAAACATTTCACTGGCCGTTGTGACATGAACTATTTCCACCGCGGGATGCACCAGTGTGAGGGAGACTGGTCCGGTGATAAGAGTAACACTGGCACCCATCTCAGCAAATGTCTCAGCAATGGAAAAACCCATTTTCCCCGAAGAGTGGTTGCCAATATAACGTACGGGATCTATGCTTTCTTGCGTGGGACCGGCGGTAATAAGTACCCTTTTATTCAGGAGTTTTTTTTTTACGGGCTCCTCAAGGTTCCTGATATAATCCATGATCGCTTCGGGCTCCTCCATTCTCCCTCTTCCCTCAAGTCCGCTTGCGAGCTCACCCGTACCCGGTTCGATCACACGGTTTCCAAAACTTCTGAGCATTTCCAGATTCCTTCGGGTAGTCGGATGGTTGTACATGTCCGTATCCATGGCGGGTGCCAATACAACCGGACACCTGGCTGAGAGGTAAGTTGTTACAAGGAGGTTATCGGCGATGCCTCCGGCCATTTTCCCAAGTGTTGTAGCCGTTAGCGGTGCAATCAGCATCAAATCTGCAGAGACCCCCATGTCCACATGGCTGTTCCAGTCTCCTCCTTCTTCCCTGAAAAAATCGGAAAGCACACTATTCCCGGAGAGGGCTGAAAATGTGACCGAACCCACAAACTCCCTGGCAGCAGGGGTCATGATAACCTGGACGTGAGCACCTTCCTTTTTAAGTAACCTGAGCAGGTAGACAGCCTTATATGCGGCAATACTGCCTGTTACACCAAGGATTACCTTTTTTCCTGTCAGGTTCATCAGGAAGGAGTTGACTACTGTTCCTCTATTTCAGGAGCTTCGTTGATCCTGTAATAGATCTGGCCTTCGGTTAACTCCTGCAAAGAGATCAGAGAGGGCTTGGGCAGACGCTCGAAAAACCTTGAGATCTCTATCTGTTCCGGATTCTCGAAAACCTCCTCCAGATTATCAGTATATGAGGCAAACTCTTCCAGCTTCCGGTTCAGTTCCTGTTTCATCTCCACACTAATCTGGTTGGCTCTTTTGGCTGCGATTTTCACGGTCTGATAGATGTTCTGCGTGTCACCATCGAGGTCGTTCAGATCTCTGGTAATCGTGGAAAGTGGTGCTTTGGTTTTCTTATAATCCATTTTATGATGATTTATTGTTTTTTCTTTCTAAATAATTATTGGAATTCTCGTAAATTTTGGTGGCCTCTTTGCTGTGCGGACCTTCCGGAAACTCCCCTATAAAGCTGTAATACTCATCTAAAGCCGCCTGAAAACGTTCCCTTTGTTTGCCGGGCACACTGTTATCGGCCAGCAGGAAGGAGGATTTCAGGATCATGAACATTAACTCTTCCCTGTATTTGGTATCAGGGTACTCTATCAAACTGTTACGCAAAGCGATAATAGCCGATTTATAGTACCCGAGATCAAAATATAATTTTGCACTGATATAGGATTTCTCCACCAGTTTGTCACCCATTTCAACAATGATCTCCTGGCATTGGTTCAATCGTTCCGAACCGGGATACTTCACCATAAACATTTGCAATGCATTAATCGTCATATAGGTATTTGTCTGATCGAGCTCGGGTCGGGGTGACTGTTTGTAATAACAGTACCCAATCATAAAATCAGACTCCTCCTTGTAAACACTACTGGTATAAGTGACTGAAAGTTCATTGAAATAGTGCCCGGCCATTAAATAATCCCGCTGTCCATAATAACTTTTTGCCTGGTAATACTTTACAGTGTCGGCCTTTGTGGTTCCACGGTAGACATTTGCCACCTGATCGAACAGGGTTCCCGCTTTCACGAATTCCCCCTCCTCATAAAGTTTAACTGCAGTCTCGTACTTCTTCACGAAGTCCCTGCTTTTCAGCAACTTCTCATACTCCCCGCATCCGCTGAGCAGGGCAATTGAAACCGTAATTGCCAAACCTAATATGAGCCTGTTTTTAAACATCGTGCGAAATTACAATTTATTGAGTTAATAATAAAAGGATTGGGATATTAAATCCTAATGTTACTAACAAAAACCATACCTGTTTATTGTTTCAGCAGTAAAATATCAGCGTAACCTATCAGCATAATACCTATAAATCGTCGATTCTTTGTCACGCATTAAAAAAAGTTTAAATTTGCAGCCGATAAACAATTAAAAACAATTTCTGTGGACATTTTTGAAAGAATTACCAAAAACAGGGGTCCCATTGGTCAATACCAAAAAGCGGGCCATGGTTATTTTACCTTTCCCAAGCTGGAGGGCGAGATTTCAGCACATATGAAATTTCGAGGAAAAAAGGTACTCACCTGGAGCCTCAACAACTACCTGGGACTGGGGAACCACCCTGATGTGAGAAAAGCAGATGGAGACGCAGGTGTTGAATATGGAATGGCATACCCCATGGGGGCCCGGATGATGTCCGGTCAAACAAAGAAGCATGAAGAGCTTGAAAGGGCTCTGGCATCGTTTGTTCATAAAGAGGATGCCTTCCTGCTGAACTATGGATACCAGGGAATGGCTTCAATCATTGATTCTGTGACCACCAGGAACGATGTGATTGTATATGATTCTGAAGCCCACGCCTGTATTCTGGACGGAATGAGAATGTCACTGGCCAAAAGGTTTGTATTCCCTCATAACGATATGGAGAACCTCGAAATACAGTTAAAGCGCGCCACCAAACGGGCTGATCAGCAAGGTGGTGGTGTTCTGGTTATCTCGGAGGGAGTATTTGGAATGGCCGGAGACCTGGGTAACCTGAAGGTCATCTGCGATTATAAGGATAAGTATGATTTCCGCCTTCTGGTAGATGACGCCCACGGATTTGGGACCATGGGTCCAACCGGGATGGGTACGGGAGAACATTTCGGCGTTCAGGATAAGATTGACCTCTATTTCTCCACATTTGCCAAGGCAATGGCCGGTATAGGAGGATTTGTTGCCAGTAACAAAGAGGTAGTGGACTATCTGCGTTACAACATGAGGTCTCAGACCTATGCCAAGTCACTTCCAATGCCCATGGTGATCGGGGCTCTCAAGCGTCTGGAGATGATTAAAACAATGCCCCAGCTGAGGGATAACCTCTGGAGCGTGGTAAATGCACTTCAGAAGGGTCTTAAGGAGGCAGGGTTTGATATCGGAAAAACCCAGTCACCCGTTACACCTGTATACATGCATGGCGGGGTCATTGAGGCAACCCACCTGATCCTTGATCTGCGTGAGAACTACGGCATCTTCTGTTCCATGGTGATATATCCTGTTGTACCCAAGGGAGATATCCTCCTGAGACTGATCCCTACAGCTATACATACACTGGAGGATGTCAGGGAAACCATCGCTGCTTTCACCGAGTGCCGTACCAAGCTTGAAGCCGGTGCATACAATAAAGCAGAATTTACTGACCTGAGTACTTTTGCGCTTTAGAACGCCTGCAGGGCTCAGTAATCATAACCTAGAATAGTTTTCTTAGGGATGCTTATTCGTAACGTGCTTATTTACTGCGTAAAAAATGCCAGGTTACTTCCTAAGCATCCCTAAGAGGCTTACTCCATCTCTCCGAGGTAGCGCTCTGCGTCAAGAGCTGCCATGCAGCCCGATCCGGCTGCTGTAACTGCCTGGCGGTAAGTATTGTCCTGCAGATCGCCGCAGGCAAATATCCCGGGAACATTTGTTTTTGCCGAACCGGGAACTGTTTTAACATAACCCACCTTGTCGGTATCCAGAAAGTCCTTAAAGACCTCTGAATTGGGTGTATGGCCGATGGCCAGGAAGAAACCGTCTATGTCAATCTTCACGATCTCCTCCCCTTCCTCACCCCTGTTCTTATATAATTCAAGTCCAGTCACCACCTGGTCACCAGTCACCTCCTTGGCCTGGTGTCTCCAAAGCACTTCAATATTCTTTGTATTGAAAACCCTTTTCTGCATCGCCTTGGAAGCCCTCAGCTCGTCCCTGCGCACGATCAGGTAGACCTTACTGCATATTCCGGCCAGGTAGGTGGCCTCTTCCGCAGCCGTATCTCCCCCACCCACAACAGCCACAACTTTGTTCTTATAAAAGAATCCGTCACAGGTGGCACAGGCTGAAACTCCATACCCTTTAAACTTCTCCTCGGATTCCAGACCAAGGTATTTGGCAGTAGCCCCTGTGGCCAGGATCACCGAGTCAGCTTCCAGGAGTATATTCTCATCGATCACCACCTTTTTCACCTTCCCCGAGAAATCCACTTTGGTGGCCATTCCAAATCGTACCTGGGTACCAAAACGTTCAGCCTGCTTTTTCAGATCCTCCATCATTGCTGTTCCATCGGTACCATTCGGGTAACCGGGAAAGTTATCCACTTCAGTAGTGGTGGTCAGCTGCCCGCCCATCTGCATACCGGTGTACAGGACCGGGCTCAGGTTGGCACGTGCTGCATAAATTGCAGCCGTATAACCTGCAGGTCCCGATCCGAGGATCAGGCACTTTATATGTTCTTTCACTTGCATTTTCTCGATTGAGGAGGAGCTCTCCTCTTTTTTGTCCATTGGTTTAAACAGGTCCATAATATCCAGGTAAATGTGATAGTCTCATAAAGGAGCTTGTCAAAACAGATGCCAAATCAATTTTTCAACTTCATATGAAGCACATTCGGACAATCTTGCAGTCAGGATATGGATGGGACCTCCATATAATGACGGGATGACATATAAACCTTCCATCCAATTATTCAGGCAGAATTTGAGAATATGAAATGAATTGTTACTTTTGCACCACCATTAATCGGGGTGTGGCGCAGTTGGCTAGCGCACTTGCATGGGGTGCAAGGGGTCGGAAGTTCGAGTCTTCTCACCCCGACTGAGTTTATCTGAATGCCGTTGTAAATCAATATGTTACAACGGCATTTTTCTTTGAAGTAGAAAAAGTGGTACAAAATTTATTCATTGAAGAACCTATCCGGTATGATAAACCTAAGGTGGTGTGCCAGGAATTAGATTTCATCACCTGGTTTCAAATAAAATCCGATTGCATTAAGAGATTCACTCTTACGGTAATATTCAGGTTCAGTTAGTTTTGTATTTTCCAGCCGTTTAACTCTGATCATAGAACTGCCATCCTTCTGTTTCATAACCTGAACCCCTTTTGTTGACCTGCTTCCCACAGCATTGATCTGAGATGTGTTGAACAAGACAACCTTCTTTATGCTGCTCATGGTAACCAGATCAATATCATGTTCAATGAGTTCAATATAGATCAGACGTGATTCGTTACTGAAAGCATTCCTGAGTTTTTTCCTTGCATACTCGGTCTGATAACTTTCCATAGAAATTTTTCCGATTTTGCCATTTTCAAATGCAACAATCAGAAACCCTTTATAGCGCTTTTCACCTGTCAGATAGATTGGTTTTTCACCGGTTTCAAGATCAATTTTCTGCAGAGCCTGATACTTTTCCTTAAGTTCATTTTTCTTAACTTTATAAACATTACACAGGGAAGTAAAGACAAGGATCTCACTTGAATTTGAATCGTCCGATACTTTAATTGTTGTGGATGCACTTTGCATTGTTTTCAGGTTTTGATTAAAACCCAAATGTGGGAATTATTATTTTTCTTCCTTCATAATTCTTGTATCTCATAGCACCAATTATGAACCGGCCAGGATTATCTTGATAACAACATTAGCCTGAGGAGGTCGTATCCCTGAGGAGGTATTCTTTATCTGACGAAAGATCGAAAGTACTGATTGAAGATTTAAAGTTTTAGTTTCTTTCATGGCATGGTATCCAGCCCAAAGTGCTTCTCTATATCTTAGAATTTCTTTTGCAGCCAAATCTGCTTTTTCTTCACTTTTATTATCCAAAACTGCTTTATACAATTCGTCTTCAGTGGTGAAAATATTTTCAATTTCAGTTGAAGTTTTAGCTTCCTGTAACGTTATTGTAATCAGATAATCTTCCAGCGTAAACCGCAGCTTCTCCTATGGTCAAATGTTACAATTATAGCTTGATTATCTTCCTTGTTGTTACAAAGTCCTTTGACCTGATGGTGATGAAATATATACCCTTCTGGAAGGATGTGAGGTCGATTTGATGGGCGGTTCCTTCAACTTGGGTACTAAAACTCAGCTGACCGCTCAGTGAGAAGATTTCTATCGTATATTGATCAGTTTGGTTTAGATTGATTGTGAAGAGTGAGTAGGTTGGGTTAGGGTAGATGGTTATACCTGAAGCACTACTTTCTTCGATTCCTATAGTGCATTCCATTGTAAATTCAACATTGGGACTGCCCTGAAGGTGAATATTAACATTCGGAGGAGGAAAGGGCATCGTCCACACGCAAACTTCAGAAAGTGTGGGATTATTGCAAATCTTAATTTCCTGCCAATCTTCCTCTCCCTGGCCCAAAAGAATATTATTAGATATGTCAAGGTTATCCAAATAATTATCACAACAATCTAATCCCTCTAAATAAATATTCGTTGAAATATCCAGACTGCTGAGTTGATTAGTACTGCAATTCAACCTAGTTAATGTTGTGATATTGGAAACATCTATACTTACTAATTGATTATCATGACAAATTACAGAAGTTAAAGCAGTATTATTTGAAAGGTCCAAATTTGTTAATTCATTCTTAATACAGTATAAACTGATCAGCGAAGTATTATTTGATAAATCCAGACTGGATAAAGGATTAAGGGCACAATTCAAGTATTCCAACATTCTATTTTTTGACACATCCAGACTGTTCAAATTATTTGCATAGCAATTCAATCTTACCAATGCAACGTTGTTGGAAACATCCAGACTGTTTAATCCGGTTGATTCGCAATTCAATTCAGTTAATGCAGGATTATTAGAAAGGTCCAGAGCGTTTAAAAAGTTTACTCCACAGTTTAGTTGTTCTAAAACGATGTTATTGGAAATATCCAGACTAGTAATTGTATTTACAACGCAATTCAATATCCTTAACTCAGTGTTATTTGTTATATCCAGATTTTCAAGGTGGTTTTCTTTGCAATACAATTCAGTTAGAGAAGTATTACTTGAAACATCCAGACTATTTAATCCGGTTGATTCGCAATTCAAGTATATAATATTTGCAAATGCCTCTATTCCAGTCATATAATTAATATTTTTTCCTGAAACATTGAGGGAATCAATTGCTTCCGCCTCTGCATAACTAATCTGCCCATCCTCATTCGTATCAACACCTTCTTCAATAAGGGCAGCCAAGAAGTATGAATCAGGTATATTCACATTTTGAGCTAATGATGGAAGTTCCATTAAAACAATGGCCATCAGGATGAGTCCAATTCGTTTCATGATGTGCGGATTTCAGGAATATGGACCGAAGTTACGTCATTATCGATCAGTAGTCAAGTTTCAGGAAAAGTGTGAATCATATAATCAATTCACAATATTTTGTAAAGATTTCAAAAAAAGAGAGACATACCTTTGATAAGATTAACTTTAGTTAACTTTAGTTACCTTTATTATTATCACTATAACAAACTTTAAAAAATTCAATTATGAGCTCAGGAAAAGTATTTTTAGGTGTACTGGCCGGATTGGCTGCAGGTGCGGTGCTTGGGATCTTGTTTGCCCCTGAAAAAGGTTCTACTACCAGAAACAAAATGTCAAAAAAAGCGGAAGACTATGGGGATGGATTGAAAGAAAAATTTAATGAATTTCTTAACGACATCTCCGAAAAGTTTGAAAAAGTTAAAGAAGAAGCTACCGACTTTGCTGAAAAGACCAAGGCCACGGCAGAATCAGTGAAGAAAGACGTAAAATCTGCCAAAGGCTAAATCCATGGAAGAGAATGAGAAAATGATCGAGTCACTGCTGGAAAAAGCGGCTGATTACGGCAAAACAACCTTTGAGCTGGTAAAACTTAAAGCCCTCGAAAAGACTTCGGAGGTCGTATCCACCTTGATACCTCATTCTTTTGTCTTTGTCCTGATTGCCATATTTATGCTTTTTTTAAATCTGGGATTAGCCTTCTGGCTCGGCGATTTTCTTGGCAAAACCTATTATGGGTTCCTGGTGGTAGCAGCTTTTTATGGCTTTATAGGGATTGTAGTCCGTCTCTTTTTATATAGATGGTTTAAAAGGCTTGTCTCAAATTATATCATTAAACATGTGCTAAAATAAAATCATATGCAAGATATAACTACCGCTGCAGAGCTTAAGAATGCGATTCAACGATTAGAAGAAGAGCATTCTGAAAAGGGACAACAGCTAAAAGAGCAATTCTTTCTGACTTTTGAAAGTTTAAAACCTGTTAACCTGCTCAGGAACACTTTGGATGATGTAGCTTCATCGCCATTTCTGATCGATAACATTTTTGGCACCCTGTTGGATTTGACTGCCGGTTTCCTTTCAAAAAAAATATTCATTGGAGTATCTGGCAGTAAATTCAGAAATATTCTAGGCAGTATTTTACAGTTTGGTGTTGCGAATTTTGTTGCCCAGCATCATGACATTATTAAATCAGTTGGCCAGAATGCATTTAAGCTTTTCTTCAACAAAAAACAACGAACTGAAAAAGACCGTGACGGGTGAAAAAATAAAATTACCATCTTACGCAAAGACTACCATCATTATCGTTGGTCTGATTGCTTTCCTATCGATATTGTATATCGCTAAGAGCATTTTAATTCCTCTTGTTTTCGCTACCATTTTTGCCATTGTACTACACCCTGTTGTAAATTTCATTGTAGATAAAAAAGTAAACAGGGTAATAGCTATTATTATAGCTTTAATCCTTACCTTAATTGTCATTGGTGGGGTTTGCGTTCTACTCCTATCTCAGGCAAACCGTTTTACCGAATCGTTGCCGATTCTGATCGATAAAATTACCGTAATATTCAACCAGACCATCACCTGGGCTTCCGGTTATTTCGATATAAATGCACAAAAAATTCATGAATGGTTTACCAATTTCAAAGACTCACTTATCAGTACCGGCAGTGCGTCAGTGGGAAAAACTCTTGTCAATGTAGGCGGCCTGATCGTGGTATTGTTTTTAGTTCCCGTTTACATCTTTATGCTATTATTTTATCACCCGATTCTAATTGAGTTCATTCACAGGATCTTTGGCATAAGCAACGATAGCCAGGTGAGTTCAATAGTTACCCAGACCAAAAGTGTTATTCAACGCTATCTGATTGGCCTGGTCATCGAAGCTGCATTAATGGCAATCCTGAATTCTGTTACTCTTTTAATACTTGGAATTGAATATGCTATACTGCTTGGTGTGATGAGTGCATTGCTTAATGTAATTCCCTATATCGGAGGATTTCTCGGATTTCTTCTAATCATAACAGTTACGCTATTAACCAAATCCCCGGTTTATTTACTTTACGTTGCAATCATATACACCATTATACAATTCGCTGACAATCACTATATCGTTCCTAAAATAGTGGCCTCGAAGGTAAAAATAAATGCACTGTTTGCCATTTTGGTTGTATTTGTAGGGAATGCCTTGTGGGGAATTCCCGGAATGTTTCTTTCCATACCGGCCCTTGCCATTGTAAAACTAATTTGCGACAATATCGAATCTTTAAAACCCTGGGGATTTTTACTTGGGGATACGATGCCACCAATATTTAAAATAAAGCTTGTTCCGGTAAAGCGGAAAAAGAAATAAGCATTAGTGACCGAGAAAAAACAGCAAGGGCAGATGTATAAATTGGGTTTAAAAATATTACTAGGGATCGTTATTCTTGTGCTATTGATAAAATTATCGATGGTATTCTTCGTTGAGCCATGGGTAAGGGAAAGAATAAATGCAGAATTGAATGAAGAGAAAAGAGATTACATTGTTGAAATAGATAAGGTTCATATCCGGATCATCAGATCAGGGATAGAACTTGAAAATATTAAGCTGTATTCAAGGGGGATACCTGAAGGTGAGCAGGATTTAAACGGAGATATTGCATTTGTGAAAATCAATGGAATCAAACTTGCAAAAGCCATATTCAAAAAAGACATTTCCATCAATGAAGTCATTGTATCCAACATTAGTATTAAAGCTAAGATTCCGCTTTCAAAGGAAGCAATGCCTCCAATAGTGATGCCTTTGAACCTGAAGATAAGCAGATTACTTTTTGATACAATTGACATAGCAATTGAAAACACCTCAAACGCTCTGGCTTATTCGGTGAAAGAAGGCGCTCTAAAACTGTACGAATTACAGGTTAAAAAACTGGATACCTTATCCCTCGGGAACATTAAGTTATTTGATTTCGAGGCAGACAAACTTCTTTCAGTTTCATCTGACAGCATGTATTCGTTTTCAGGCAGAGGTATAATCTATTCCTCAAATTCAAACACGTTGGCAATAGATAGTTTTCTGGTTCATCCGAATTACACCGATTATGATTTCACATCACGGTACAAATATCAAACGAATCGCATTGAATCCAGTTTCAGCAATATTTACTTATACGATTTTTATGCTGCAGATTATTTAAGTTCAGGGGACCTGATAAGCTCCTGGATTGAAATAGGTAAAATGGATATGAAAGTTTTTCGTGATAAGCGAAAAGAAATCCATCATGTGAACCAACCCGTGTTCCAGAAAATGATTTATAACTATCCCGGCATGATTCATATTGATTCAATCGGTTTTGTGAATGCGAATGTCATTTATATTGAACATGGAGAGAAGGCAAACGAGAAGGGAATGATAAGCTTCAACGAGATCAATGCAAAAATCTACAAGTTATCCAATGACACGATCTACAAAACAGAAAGCGCCTGCATGGAACTAAAAGCTGATGCATTCCTGATGGGAATAGGGAAGATGTCTATTTTATTAAAAAGCAAAATTTACGATCGCCTCAATACATTTTCAGTGGATGGTTCTCTCTCTGATCTCTATGCAGATGAATTAAATCCAATATTGGAAAAAAGTGCTTTTGTTTATGTATCATCCGGTAAAATTGACTTAATGAATTTCCGTTTTAAGGCTGATGACACCAAAGCAACCGGTGAAATGACCATCCTTTATCATGGTGTGGATATTGCCCTTCAGAATCATATAACGACTGATACAACAGACTTCAGAGAGAGGCTTGTATCACTATTTGTCAATTATAAATTACTGGATTCAAATCCGTTACCTGGCAAAGAGGTGCGGGTGGGAATTATTGATTTTGAAAGAGATCCTGAACGATACATTATTCATTACTGCTGGCGATCACTCCTGTCAGGATTTAAATCAAGCTTTCTTAGGAATCAATAAAATTCAGAATTTCTATGCGTTTTTAAATGCCTTCTTGCCTGCAAACTCAGAAGCACTGCCAAGTGCATGTTCAATCCGCATGAGCTGGTTGAATTTCTCAATACGTTCAGCATGACCTATATCCTGGAAGATCAGGGGACTTGACTTTCAATATAATAGTTTGTATTTTTAATAATATATTCTGAACCATACCTCTCGCTTGACAAGCCCCTTAAGGCAAAAAAATCAGATTTTTAACTAAAAAATTAGCGTGATGCGGAAAATTACAACATTATTCATCCTGCTCCTGTTTTTAGGATTGAATTCCTTTTCTCAAAAGAAAAGCGGTACCATCTTCTCTGAGCATGAATCCATTGACAAAACAAAAGAACTCTGGAAAGCCTTCGCAAGCGGTGATGCTGAAAAATACAGTAGTTTTTTTGCAGACAGTGCTTATCTGATAAACAACGGCAAACCTGCTCCAAAAACGGCCCATGCGCAAATTGGTAAAAGTGTGGCAACATGGGCAGGTAATTATGAGCATTTCAAGGTTGAGGATCAACTGCCAGCCTATCCCGATGCCATGGAATACAAAGAAGGCGGAACCTGGGTTCAGGATTGGCTCCTGCTGACCGGAGTCCATAAAAAAACCGGGGTAATCCTGAATTTGCCCATACATAACCTCTACCAATTTAATCAGGAGGGGAAAATCACCGCCATGATAAGCTATTTCGAGAATGATGTATTTGAAGAAATAGCCAACAGCCAGACCACCAGGGAAAATGGAAAGTTATTTATTAATCACCCATACATAGTTACCGTTCGAAAGGCTATGAATGCTTTCGTGGAAAAAGATATGGAGAAATGGTTAAGCTTCTACTCACCAAAGGCCCTATTTAGCAATCTGTCCATGCAGCCGGATGAATCACAGAGCCTGGAGGAATATAAAGCGGCCATGTCGAAAATGTTTTTCAGGGATGATCTGAAATTCAAGGTTGAACAGGTAGGCTATCCTGACTGCATTTACTATGAAAAGAGTGATAATTATATCGTTTACTCCTGGTGGAAGATGGTTGTGAATAAGGAGGGGAAGATGTATGAATTTCCATTTATGATATCCCACGATTTTGATAAAGAGGGCATGATTGTTTTTGAAAATATCTACATGAGCAGCAATCACCTTGAAAACCTCTGATGCGGTAATGAATGCTATGAAAGCAGGGTCAGGGCGCATTTGACGCCGTCGGCTGCGCTGGAGATGATTCCACCTGCAAATCCACTGCCTTCACCCACGAAATAGAGATTATCAAAACCGGTGCATTTCCCGTCTTTGTCGCGTGCAACCTGGATGGGAGAAGAGGTTTTGCTTTCCAGTCCCATCAGGAGACCCTGGTCAAACCCATGCAGTTTCCTGCTAAAATCCCTTAATCCATCGGCAATAGCCTGGCTTACCATTCTTGGAACCAGATTGAACAGTGGCGCCGGTTGGAGTCCAAGAGGGTAGCTGCTCTTGGATACGCTCTTCGATTCGCTCATTCTCATATAATCCGCTGCCCTGTTCGCGGGTATTGTATAGCTGTCGGAAAAGGCAAAGAAGTCTCCCTCCAACTGGTCCATCCAGTCCAGTATCTCAGCCGGCGAGCACGCATGTCCCAGTAACTGGTCAGGATGAACCCCCGCCACGCAACCTGCATTGGCGAAAGGACCATTGCGCTGGTAATGGCTCATTCCATTGACGACACTTTTTTCCTGATAGGCTGCGGCCGGCACCACCATTCCACCAGGACACATGCAAAAGGTATAAACACCCAGTCCGGATTTCGACTTTGTGCTTAAACGGTATTCTGCAGCTTTAACCCCGGGCAAAGCTTCCCTGCCCCACTGCGCCAGGTTTATAAGCGTTTGGGGATGTTCGATCCGGTGACCTATGGCGAAATTCTTGGTACCAAAACCAACCCCTCTTTTAATGAGCATGCGGTAGGTGTCATAAGCAGAATGGCCTGTAGCGAGTATGATATGATCGGCTTCAAGATCCCCTTTACCGGAAACGATACCCATTGCCTTGTTTCCTTTCAGAATCAGGTCTGTAAGTTGTGTCTCAAACAGGAATGATCCTCCGTTATCAAGAAACCTCTGACGCAGATTCGCCACAATGACCTTAAGATTGTCGGTTCCGACATGAGGGTGGGTCATGTAGAGTATTTCTCCGGGCGCCCCGGCTTTCACATACTCGGAAAGGATAAAACCACGCTCCCTGGAAATGTGCTTGGACCGGGAGGTGAGCTTCCCGTCTGAAAAGGTACCGGCCCCCCCCTCTCCAAAAGCATAATTATTCTGTTCGTTGAATACTCCCCTTTTTTCCAACACCTGGATTGCCACAGAGCGCTTATCCACCTCAGACCCACGTTCAATAATGGTCACCTGGTAACCGGCGGATTGCAAAACATGAGCTGCAAAAAAACCAGCCGGTCCGCTCCCCACCACCACAATTTTTTCGGACCGCTTTTTATACGGAATTTCCAGTGGTTCAGGAGAATTGAATGCATCACCCTTAATGCTTTCTGAAAAAACAACAATTCCAAGTAACCAGTGAATGTCATTTTTCTTCCTGGCATCCAGGCTCTTCTTCTCAATCTGGAAGGTGAAATCCTTTATTCCAACCTGCTTTTCAATAGCACTTCTGAGCTGCTCCCCGGAATAATCAGTGGACACCTTTATTTGTATGGCCTTGTAGCCCATTGTTGATAGTTGAAATGATACCTGTTCGTTCTATTTCAGCATGACCATCAGACCACCTGTTATGTACGCCGTTACCCACCAGATGTATGCAATCCTGGAGTAGAGGTGAACAGGGCGGGATACGTTTTCAGCTGCTCCCTGCCGGATACGGAATCTCCATAGCAGTATTGCATCGATGACCATCAATGTGAGGGAGGAATAACCTAAAATACCGTGCAGGGTAAAAGGACTGTTCTCGGAAACAATGATCATCATCAGGGTGGAGGAAATATCCAGCACCACTCCCAGGGTTAAAAAAACAAGGACCCGGTTGATCACAAGCCTCTTTTTCTGCTCGGTGATGATTGCAATGGAGTAGGATATTAATGCGATTGTGACAACAGAGGCGGCAAAAATTGCGAGTGGCTTCATGGATTGATTTTTTGATATTCAAAGGTGGGGAATCCCTTTTCCCCGGATGGACTAAAATAACTTTTGAATCGAAATTTAAACAAACTTTCATCCGTGTCCCGGACGATATAGGTGTAGCCAGGCCTGACCTTGTATTCTGCCGCATTGGTGGACTCATCAACCTCCACTGATTTCCAGTCATGACCAATGGCATCCTGGGCCGAGGAAAAATCCAGGGAAAGCGCGGTGGAGGCGTTTACATCCAAAAAATTGGTGGTGGTGTCCAGGGCCGATTCAACCCGGTTTGGATTGAGCATGACTCCCCTGACGTAATAGGGTGTCGGTATCCCGTCGTCGGTTAAAAGAATTGTATAATACTGGGTAAACAGCAGGTCCCACTCCCCTTTTGCGGGCTCCAATTGCTTAACCTCATTGTTTTCAATGGAATAATGCACATAATTGAAAGTTTCATTCTTTAAAATTTCGACTGTGTCAGGGATGCTCCCCTGAGGCTCACCAACAAGGAATTTATATGAAACTTCATCTACGCGGATGAACTGCACCTTCTTCTTTACCTTATAAACAATACCGTCATATTGACCCAGTAACATTACCTCATTTGTATAATCAGTCTCTCCGCCCTGGAAACTTACCCAATCACCAACTGCCGTGGAATCAGGATTCCCATCCGCTTTGTCGGAGATGTACGTATAGGCTCCCTTGCCACTATAATCAGCACTCCATTCAGTAGAGCCGGTATGAGCTATTCCCCAAAGGTCCGAGGAGTTTATTCGAATATGAAACCCGCTATCAGCACATTCAAATCCCAATACCCACGCACTGTTTTTGTTCTCTGCCACAATATTTCCCGAACTGAAATCGAAATAGGTCTGGCTGGTATAGATGGAGCTTTGAACAGATACCGATTCCACGTTCGCGGGCTGAATATAGGGTGGCACGGGCTGGTCCTCCTCAAAACATGAAACCAGGAGTAAACCCATGAACATCAATATTGCCGGAGGCCCCAACTTCATCTTCACTGCTTTTTAAATTTATGAAACAGATAGCTTACTTTCAGAAAATAGGTGCGCCCCCAGTTCAAAAGGGTACTTTCTCCTGAACCTCCGGAATGAACCGCTCCGCCTCCGGATGAGCCGATGGATTTGTTATCGAAAATATTTTTCACCCCGGTTGTTAATCTCACAGTCTCATTGAAAACAGGAATGCTGAATGTTGCGTCCATGTTATGGTAAGGGTCCAGGTAGCTTAATGAGACATCATAAATCTCACCGGTCTCCATATCCATAGAACCCACATACCTGGTATACAGGTCGGTATATTTGTAAAAAAGTGATACCTCGAACCTGTATTTAATATTCTTGTACCTGAAGTTTGATACATAATCTGTACTTGTGGTAAATTCACTGGCATTGATGATACTTGACAATTCATTGTGAAATACTCCTGCGTTAAGGGTGAGCCTCGGATGAAGCTTATAGGTGATATCTGATGAAAAACCTTTGGAGATCATCGCACCAGCCGGTACATTAAAATAGACTGCCGCGGTGGGATCATCCTGATCATAGAGCAATTCGATCTTATTTTCAATTTTGTTGTAATAGACATTATTGGATATCTGGAATTTACTACTGCCTTTCCCAAGATAAAGATCCAGCCAGAAGTTGAAGTTATTACCGGTTTCCGCATCCAGGTCCGGATTCCCTTTGATATTGTGATTAATATCCTGGAAATCCAGGTAGAGCTCTTTAATGGAGGGAGCCCGGAACCCTTTCGCATACGAACCTCTTAAACTCAAAAATTGGAAAGCATCCCATTTAATGTTAAAGGAATAGACCAGGGGGGCTTTGTACTTGAAATTATAGATATACCTCACTCCGGGTTGAATATCAAGTTTTTCGAGAGGTGTTAAATTCAGGCTTAAAAAGGCGGAAATATCCCCCATCTGCTCGGTCCCTTCCAAACGGTCACTGATGGCAGTTTCATAATTCATCTCATATCCTCCCTGGTAACTGATCTTGTCCGATTCCTCATTACTGTAAGTCCCCCGGCTGAAGAGGTTATGAAAAGTGGTGGTGTCATTGGCCGATTGGGCAGGAACAACGGTTTTCTCCAGGTTTACGAGGTCATTTATATAGGTAAGTTTAGTTTTCCTGTACAAGGAGTAGGCTCCCGTAACCTTGAGGTTCTGCTTATCTCCAAATTGCTTATTGAGATCCAGTGTTGTGGCCCACCTGTCGGTAAAATGGTAATAATCAAATGCTCCCTCGTAATTCAGATCAGGATTCAGATTTCCGTTGTCTCTAAGTTCTTCCGTGAAATAGCTGGATGATAATTTGGCTTTCCAGGTGCCGGTATTGAGCGCATAGTACCCATCCAGATTATACTGAAGTTTTGGATTCCACTCCATTGCCCTGGAGGTATCCACTTCCGAATACCCGTCGAAGAAATAGCGTCCCGCCGATAATCCCACGCTGTTTTTACCCCTGTTTAAAGAAAAATTTCCATCAAAATCATAAACACCTACCGTTTCGTAATAGGCCTCGACCCCGGCCGTCAAACTCTGCCGTTGATTCTCCTTCGTAATGATATTGATCACACCCGCCATGGCATTGCTTCCATAGACCACCGACATGGGTCCCTCCACGATTTCAATGTGATCAATGGAGGATACATTGATTTGTGACAAGTCCAGTATCCCGTTCTGCCTTCCAACCATGGGAACACCATCCACCAGGATCTTCACATGCTCACCCCCGAGTCCCTGAATCCTTACGGAGGAGCCAAGGGCAGCATCCCTGACCGGACTGAAATTCAACTCATTAGAGATCAGTTCAGAGAGGTTGGTTGCCCCTTTTTTCTCCACTGCACTATTGTCCAGAACCTTTACCTTGTAAATAGACTGGTCGACTCTTTTTGGAGAAAACTGGGCAGTTACAACCACTTCTTCTACGTTGTACATTGAAGGAATAAGATACAGGGTCACTGACTCCCCCGGATCAATTGTATCGATCAGTGTCTGGTAACCTATGAAGGAGACAGAAATCAGGGATCTTTTCCGGATGTTCATTTGCCAGGGCACCATTTTTATCGGAAAGCGAATATGAGGTATTCTGTTTGTCAAGGCTTTCAAAGCAAAGGTGTGCATTCGGAAGAGTGCTCCCCGTCTCCTTGTCGATGATGACAATGGATGATTGTGAGAACATCACTCCATAACCGAATATCCCTGTCAGTAATAGACTTAATAGAACCCTCTTCCACATGCCTGTGAGACCTGAATATTCTATTTAATCCTGCTTCTCAACATTGAAAACCACTTTGCCGGATACACTGCCGTCGGTTGCTGTAAAAACAATTTTATAGGTATTTTCACCTCTTCTCACGAAGTAACAAAGGTCCGGCTCCACCTGGTAAGTGTAACTACCCATATCGAATGTTTTCCAGTCAGAGCCAATCACCGAGATGTATTCCGAGAAAATGGCCGTGGAGGGGTCAGCCAGATCGGTATCGGTATCTCTTACCTCGGCTGTTTCCACCTCCATATTGGAAAGTACACCTGTAACAATGTAGGGAATGGACTCATCATAGTACTTTGTAAAAACAATATCCCATGAATCTGATTCCGGCTCATTGTCCAGAACCTCACCGGAGGAAAGCGAGAAATAGATAAAGTTCTTACCTGTGTATGGGTTGCAGCTGATCTCTTTTGTTTCACCAGCTCCCTCGATATCACCGTATTTAATGGTAAATGAATTGGTCATGGCGGCCCGCTTCTCGATAAATATCTTTTTTAAAGTACCGTCATTCAGCTTGATGATAAAGAGCGAGTCTCCGATCACATCATGAGTCTGGCTGTTATAAACCCCCCAGCCATAATCCGGATGACCCGTTGCATTCCGGTCGAATGCACCATTCAGCCAGGTAGTATCCGAATTGTACAGTGCAGGCCAACCTGCCATCTGGGAAGTGTCGACAGCATCCCACGCATTCTTATCTCCAAGCGGATAGGCATACAGTTCAACTGCCATAGCCTTCATTGATCAATATGGTGGAGCTCATGGGGTTCGTGGAAAATGCGATATCCCAGGAGGAGCGCGACACTGAACCGACAACCCCGTTCTCCAGACTGTAGTAAATTTCATTGGCATACCCGGCGCCCATGCTGATGGAATCGGCAAAGCTTTACCTGCGGATCGGGTTCGACTGTTTCATCACATGATGTGAGTATAAAGATTGCCAGAAAGAGGTGGATCAGATTTTTCATTTTAATTCATTATTTAAGTTTAAAAATTTCTAAATATTGCCATGAAGGCGGAACTCATTACAACCAGAAAAGAGATCCCGTAGTAAAAAGTGGCTGCACGGTATTTCTTTCGATCGGATGATATCTGTTTAATGATCAGCCTTCCCACCTGAGAAAAAATTAAGGCAAAGAGCATGAGCGAAACGTGTTCAATTGCCCAGAACCTGAGGGAATTTTGTTGAAGAGCCTCCTCCATCGAAATGTTGTTTGCATCCACCTCGGGCTTAAGAAAGAAGTAGAGGGAAATTCCGGTAAACAGCTGGATGTAAAGGAAATGAATAAATACCCAGGACAATCTAAGAAATGAACGGGGACACGGAATGTCTTTGATCCATCCGATCAGGGCCCATACAGTGGTTATTAGTGCAAGAATGATAAAAATGGCACTGATCACATAATGGAATTTGATAACGATATCATACATGGCGCAAGGCTAATCAACAAATCTGTAGTAAATCTGTAGAAAACAGGATGCAAATCTACAGATGGGATTTATAACGCCGGAATCCTTGTAATTCAGATTGTAAATTCACAGGAAAAATAGCTGGAAATTTTCTCTAAATCACAACATAAGAGATACTTGGACCGGTTTATCTAGGAAAAGGACAATGTGAAATGATGTAGCCTGTCTGCGTAATGATAGACTAATTTTAAATTATAGAGATCACAAATATTTTTTGAGAGCGACAATCCCAATCCAAAGGTCCCGTCGTTTTTACCTATTTTTTTATACCGTTCAAAGATCTCCTGGCCCGAAAGGTCAGCATTGTGTCCGCTGTTTGAGATGAGAATTTCCCTCTTCTTAATTTCAATGTTTACAATGCCATTTTCAATATTATGCCCGATGGCATTCTTTATCAGATTCACCATTAAAACATCAATCAACATGGGATCCGCCTCCACTATAAAATCATCAGACTTCATATATTGGATGGATATACCTTTTGCTTCCGCAATGGAGGTGAAATTCTCCAGGTGCCTGTCCACTACCTCAAACAATGAAATTTTCTCCCTATTTGTAAATTGATTATTCTCAATTTTAGTAAACAAAACAAGTGTTTTGTTCAGTTTCGATAGCCGGGAATTGGTTTTCTGGATATCCCTGATCAGGTTAGCCTGTTCACTGTTCAGGGGTGAAGTCTGAAGGAGCAGATCACATTTAAGCCTGATAATGGAGAGTGGCGTTTGAATCTCATGGGAGATATTCCCCGTAAATTCCTTGACATTTTCATAATCCAACCGTATTTTCGCTATCATCTGATTCAATGTGGAATTCAATAATTTGAACTCTGTAATTTCAGATGCTCCGAATTCTATGTTCTTTACCGTGTTTACATCATAGGCTTTCAATTTTTCGACCGTCTTAAAAAAATCTGACCAGATCCGTCCAAACATGAAGCGGTTGATCAGGTATAAGAAAAGAATGAAAAGGATGACAATGAGGGTAACGATCAGAACAATTCTTTCAATCAATTCATTGGATTCTATGAGAGATTTGTAAATAACAACACGGTAAATTTCAGCCGGGGTTTCCACATCAAACCGGAGTGTTCTGTGCAGTTTATAGGAATTTTCATCAGGACTGAGAAGAACGGTGTCCATGAAAACTGCAGGTAATTTGTCTTCGGGCGCTACCACTTCAACAGTTATGTAGGCCGGAATTGAAAGATTGAGATAATTCTCCGGCTTGTTTTTAATCTCTTCGGTAATGAACTCCATTCTGGAAAGAAGCTCAGCACTGATCTCTTTCTCGGTGGTGGATTTAAGGATTCCATAAAAGACCATGCTGCCAATGAAGAAGACAAACAGCATCGTGGTTATGAAAATGTATATGGTCCGGTTCAGAAGTTTCACTTTGAGACAAATTTATATCCAACCCCGTACACGGTATGAATGTAATCTTCTCCACCAAGATCGGTGATTTTTTTCCTCAGGTTCTTGATGTGGGTATAGACAAAATCAAGGGAATCGGCATTGTCAGCATAATCGCCCCACAAATATTCGCATATGGACTCCTTGGTCAGAATCCTGTCCTTATTCGAAATGATATAGAGCAGCAGATCAAACTCCTTTCTGGTCAGTTTCAGGGGTTCGTTATGAATGGTAACCTGCCGCTCCACAGGATTGATCATTATTTCATTAAAAATGATATGATCATCGCCGTCAAACCTGATTCTCCTGAGCAACGATTGGATTCTGGCATTTAGTTCGGAAAGGTGAAAGGGTTTTACAATGTAATCATCGGCTCCAAGATTCAGGCCCTTAATGCGATCATCGAGGGTCTCCTTTGCAGAAACAATAATGATCCCGGCGTTGGCATTGCGCTTTTTTACCGGTTCGATCAAATCTAACCCACTTCCATCAGGCAGGTTCACATCGATAAGCAGGCAATCATACAGGTAGAGCGAATTCTTCTCCTCCGCTTCGTTCAAAGTGGTGGCAGACTCACAGCTATACCCTTCCGCTGTTAGATAGGAAAGTAACGATTCCAGCAGACCGGTTTCATCTTCAACAATTAATAGCTTCATGTTTTTCTATCCATTAATGACGCTATGGCAAGAAGCACTCCCAGGATGATTCCAAGGAAGGCAGCAAACAATACCCTGTACTCTTCAGGTAAAAGGAAAGTGATCGTTTGTGCAGGGATCCAGAAAAAAGGAATGGTCTTTTTAAACACGAAATTCCATTGCACATCCCAGTTAATCTCCCTGAACAGCCGGGCGAAAGCTATGGGTTTAAAAAATCCCCTTAAGGTTCCTCCATTTTCAAGGATATGGATATCGGTAATTTTGTGGAAAGTCATCATCACCGGAGCATAAAAAAGATTCAGTGCTGTACCAATGCTGAATGAAACAAGAACTTTCTTCCAGCTCAGGTCCGAATGCAATAGATGGCTCGCATTCTCAAAGCCAACCTTCTCAAGAAGGAGAGGCGTCCCTGTAGCGAAAATCGCAAATGCCATATAAATAGAGACTCCAAGAAATCCCCATACAATGGCCCGGGGGAGCAGGCCAAATCCCTTTTGATGATATTTGCCGGTCTTGATCCTGAGGCCGATGACCTCACCAAGAGTGGCCAGGATGGAGAACTTGATAAAGCTCATTACCAGGCCATGCTCCAAATTAAACTGATAATAGGCGTCGAAAACCTCCCTGGAGATAAAAAAAGGGAGAAAGAAGAGAATCACCCCCAGAAGAAAAAACAGATCATTTCGTAAATTCAGTCGCAAAACAATAAGGTTACGTTCATCTTATGTTTCAAAGCTATATTAAATTTTGAGAGTCAGGAATTTCGGATTTCCGATTGAAACAAAATCTTCCCATCCTTCTCATCCACGATCACATGCATCCCGGGCAGAACGCTCCCATCGAGCAGGGCAATGGACATCCCATCAAGTACTTTTTTCTGAATCAGTCTCTTCAACGGCCTTGCTCCAAACTGCATATCAAAGCCTTCATTGATCAGGTAATCCCTGCAACCATCGGTGAGCTCGATGGTAATATTCTGTTTGGAAAGCTGTCCCCGTAGATTGTTGACCTGGATCCGGATTATTCCCTCCATGTTATTCTTGGTCAACGGTTTGAACATCACCAATTCATCAATACGATTGAGGAATTCAGGCCGGAAACTACGCCTCAGTAATTCGAATACCTGGTTTTTTGTGGATTCCATTACCCGCTCCATATTGGATTCATTCATCAACTCGAAATTATCACGAATGATTTCAGATCCAATATTTGAGGTCATGATGATAATCGTGTTTTTAAAGTTGGCCATCCTGCCCTTATTGTCGGTAAGGCGACCATCCTCGAGTACCTGCAGCAGAATGTTAAATGTATCAGGATGGGCCTTTTCGATCTCATCAAGCAAAATCACCGAATAGGGTTTTCTGCGGACAGCCTCGGTTAGCTGTCCACCCTCTTCGTAACCCACATATCCCGGAGGAGCTCCAACCAGGCGTGAGACTGCATGCTTTTCCTGGTATTCGCTCATGTCGATGCGCGTTAACAGCGATTCGTCATTAAAAAGGTATTCGGCCAGGGCCTTCGCAAGCTCGGTTTTGCCTACACCTGTCGTACCCAGGAAGAGAAAGGAACCCACCGGCCTTTTTTCATCGGAAAGTCCTGCCCTGCTCCTCCGGATGGAAGATGCAACTGCATGAATAGCCTCCTCCTGTCCAACCACGCGGTGATGCAATTCATTTTCGATGTGCAGCAGTTTCTCCCTGTCACTTTGGAGCATCCTGGTTACAGGAATACCCGTCCACTTCGAGACCACCTCTGCAATATCTTCAGCGGTAATCTCCTCCCTCAGGAGCCGTTTCCCATTTGAATGGTCCTGATTCAACGCTCCAATGAATTTTGCCAGTTTCGCTTCCGCCTGGGGCAACTGACCGTAACGGATTTCAGCAACCCGGGCCAGATCACCCTCCTTCTCGGCCTTTTCTGCCTTGAAGGTGAGTTCTTTGATCTCCTGCTTGGTATTCTGGATATCTGAAACCATTCTCTTCTCACTCTGCCACTGGGCCGAGAGCTGCTTTTGCTCCTCCTCCAGGACGGAAAGTTGTTTGCCGATCTGCTCCACCCTGTTGTGATCCTTCTCACGCTTAAAAGCCTCCCTTTCAATCTCAAGTTGCTGAATTTTGCGGTCAAGCGCATCAATCGCTTCAGGCTTTGAATTCATCTCCAATCTGAGGTGCGCCGATGCTTCATCGATGAGGTCAATGGCTTTATCGGGCAGGAACCGGTCATTGATATACCTGATGGAAAGCTGAACGGCGCTGATGATGGCTTCATCCCGGATCCGTATTTTGTGGAAATTCTCATACCTCTCCTTGATCCCCCTTAATATGGAGATTGCATCCTCCTCTGAGGGCTCATCCACCATTACTTTCTGAAAACGCCTTTCCAGTGCTTTATCCTTTTCGAAGTATTTTTGGAATTCGTTCAGTGTCGTGGCTCCAATGGCGCGCAAATCGCCACGGGAAAGTGCGGGTTTTAAAATATTGGCAGCATCCATTGCGCTCTCTCCGCCTCCTCCGGCACCCACCAGGGTATGGATTTCATCGATGAAAAGGATGATGCGTCCTTCCGATCCGATTACCTCGTTGACCACAGATTTCAGTCTCTCCTCGAATTCACCCTTATATTTTGCACCGGCAATCAAAGCCCCCATATCCAGTGAATAAATCTCCTTGCTGAGCAGGTCATCCGGAACATCACCACCTGCGATCCGAAAAGCAATACCTTCTGCAATGGCAGTTTTACCCACTCCGGGTTCACCCACCAGGATCGGATTATTCTTGGTTCTTCTTGAGAGGATCTGCAGCACACGCCGAATCTCCTCATCCCTCCCGATGACCGGATCAAGTTTTCCGTTTTCCGCCTGCTTATTCAGGTGTATGGCATATCTCTCCAGTGCATGGTAGGTCTCCTCGGCCGACTGGCTCTGTGCCTTTGCGCCTTTGCGAAACTCATGAATCGCTCTTTTCAACTCCTTCTCCGTGATGCCTGCATCTTTGAGCAGCTGACTGGCAGCATCTTTTGTGGCAAGGACCCCAAGTAACACGTGTTCCAGGGTAACATATTCATCATCAAATTCTTTCCTGCTTGTCAGCGCATGATTCAATGCCCTCTCAGCATTGTCGGATAAATAATGCTTTCCTCCTGTTACCACAGGATAGCTCTTTATATGCTGATCAAGTGCAACTGTGAAAATCTTCAAATTGGCCGATAATTTCTGGAACAGGTGTGGTACAACATTTTCATCCACCAGCAGCACACCTTTCAGAATATGTCCGCATTCAATAGCCTGGTTTTCATTCTCTAAAGCAAGTTGCTGTGCCCTTTGAACTGCCTCCTGAGCCTTTATTGTAAATTTATTCAGGTCCATTGGATTATCATTTTTAGTTTTGCTTTACGCCCTGATTTCAGAACAAATCCTGAGCCATTTTACAGATGGTGTCATTTTGGCATTATTTTCTAAATTGCGGATCCTTGATAATGGGTTGAAAAATAATGAGAAGTACAGAGCTGCTGGCACCGGGGGGAGATCTGGATTCAATAAAAGCTGCAATTATTGCGGGAGCCAATGCAGTTTATTGCGGAGTCCATAAATTCAATGCCCGAAACCGTGCCACGAACCTGTCATTCGGGGATTTGAACGGGATTTTAAGATGGGTTCACAGCAATCATTGTAAACTTTTCCTTACCCTCAATATTGTAGTCGTTGAGAATGAGATCCCCGACCTCATCCGTTTACTCAATAAGCTTGTAAATACAAGCATCGACGGAGTCATTATTCAGGACCTGGGACTATTTTATCTGCTCTCCAGATATTTTAAAGGGCTTAAAATTCATGCTTCAACCCAGCTCACAACCCATAATGAGGGTCAGATCAGGTTTTTAAACAAACTGAATGCCACCCGGGTGAATCTTTCCCGGGAATTGAATATGCAGGAGGTAAAAACTTTAACCACGGTTGCACATCAAAACGGGATGTTATCCGAAGTATTTGTCCACGGATCCTACTGCATCTCCTTTTCCGGATTATGCTTCATGAGTTCTCTTTTCGGCGGAAACTCAGGGAATCGTGGCCGGTGCAGTCAACCGTGCAGGGAGCGATATGCGGTTACCCCCGAGGGCAACAATTTCCCGCTGAACCTCAAAGACAACTCCGCCTTTTTTGATCTGAAGGAGCTTTCTGAAGCGGGAGTTGACTCTTTTAAAATAGAGGGTAGAATCAAGAAGTTTCATTACGTATATACCGTGGTTGAGTCCTACAATAAAGGTATTGACAACGGGAGCCTCCATAAGGTATTTAACCGCGATTTCTCCAACGGTTTTTTAAAGGGAGACATCAGCAGGGATATGTTTACAGATAATCCCAGGGACCATTCGACACCGTACCTGGCTGAACGGTCTGACGGCACCACCGGACTTTATGATCAAAGGGGTGAAATCAGAACCTATGTGAAAAGTCTGATCGATCCGATTGTGACCGGGAAAGCCCCTCTTGCCATCACCGTGACAGGGAGTGCCGGTGAGCCTCTGGTGATTGCCATAAGGACTCCCGGTTCCTCTTTTGCTGTCGCCTCGGAAATGAATCTGGAAATAAGGGACGAGCTGACACTCGACCTGGGAGAGATCACCAAAAGACTCAAAGCGATCAATGATACTGAATACTTCATTGAACATATGGAATTAAAAGATCTTCAGCCGGGTCTTTTTATCCCGTTCAGTGAACTCACTTCATTGAAAAACCGGATCCTTTTCATCCTGCGGGATTCAAAAGAGCATGTTACCCCGGTAAAAATACCCCGCCTGAAAAGGCCGGATCGCCGATCCGGGGCCCCCGCCCTTTTGGTTTTGATTTCCTCTCCGGGTGACCTGAAACTTTTCAATGATACATCTTCCCAGCTCTTCTATCAGCTCCCGGACTCTCCCGGAAACAGGATCTCTGATCTGATCACCCTCTTTGTGAAGAACCGAAGAATCTTCCCCTGGTTCCCCCCGGTGATCATTGGAAAGGATTTCAATGCTGCGATCAGATTTCTGCAGGAGGTTCATCCTGAACAAATCGTAACCGAAAATAGCGGAATCGCTTATGAGGCAGATAAAATGGGGATCCCATGGATTGCCGGCCCCCGCATGAACATTGTCAACTCCTACAGCCTGTTGTGCCTGGTTGAGAATTTCAACTGTTCAGGGGCTTTTCTTTCAAACGAGATGAACCGGCAGCAGATTCAGGGGGTAAAAAGAGCTGAAAATTTCAAACTCTATTACAGCATCTATCATCCCATTGAACTGATGATCAGCCGGCAGTGCCTGTTTCACCAGGTAACCGGGTGTGAAAAGCAGCAAGTTGATCAGGAGTGTGTCCCATCCTGTCATAAATCCGCATCCTTACACAATCCAGGAAAGGGCACCCTGCTGATCGAAAAATCAGAGGGTAACTACCACCGGATTTATCATGAATTCAATTACCTGAATACGGATATCGTAACTGACATACCGGACCTGTTCTCAGGATTTCTCATCGATTTAAGGGACATCAGTAAAGGTACAAGGGTTGCGACGGACCGATTATCCACCGTTGAATGGTTTGAAAGTTTATTGAAAGGCAAACCCGGTTCAGCAGATCACATCAAAAGGATGATCCGTCCGTCCACCCACTCTCAATACGACGTGGGAATCTGAGTGAAATCTGGTCCGGCCAGAATCATAGATGAGCCTCTATACGCCACTGTGCATTTGGAAATTGGATCTTTAGCCGTTCAAATTCTCTTTCATCTGCCATATAACCACAGGTTGAAAGTACTTCGGCCTCCACGGGAGATTCACACTTCACCATAACGCTCCGGTCTGCACGGATCAGTTCCCGTTTAACGGGGTGATAAATATGGGCTACTCTCTCAGCCTCCCCACGGCCATGCAGATCCTGAAGACCCGAAACAGAGACGAACTCATCCCTTAACAGGAATTGCTCCCCGGTACCCACAAGCCATCCGTTCCCATGGGGATGTTTTCCCATCCCCGCAAGGGAACTCTCACCAAAGCTGATAAATGCATCGGTCACACCCTCCGATTTCAGATAAACAACCACATCCTCCAGGGCAATACCCTTCCCGATGCCACCCATATCAAGTTTAGCGCCGGGATTGGCGAATTTAATGGTTCCCTCGTTCCGGTCCCGGATCACATCAATCCATCGGCTCCTGGCCTGGTTCACCGCAGGATCAAACAACCCATCCGTCATCATGTTGTAGAGGTCACAGATATCCAGGACCCGGGTCATGGACACTGATTCCCTGACTGCCCGTTTCGAAGCCAGTTCATTGATGATCTGAAGTTCAGCACCCGAACGAAACAAAGAGAGACACTGTTCCCAATCCTCAACAATATTCTCCACCCGCCTGGACAGTTGATCCCCCCTCTCTTTCCTGATCCCGGGAATAACCATGTCAAAACGGGTATGCATGGCAAAAAACCCATGTGAATAGACAATCAAATCAGGTGGTTTCAGGTACTATATCACAGGTTCCCACCCGGGCTCGTATTCACGACCCCAGAGTTTCATGGCATCCCGGTCGAACATTCTTCCCGAGACATCGTCAATATCGAAACCTTTCCCAATCCGGTAGGCAATATTGGAGTAGTGAACCATGGCCATGGTGATGACACCAATGGAGATAGGTGCAGTGAGCTCCCCTTTGCCACGGATGGCGTCAAAGAGGTTGACCACATGTGCGGTGGACATATCCCCCCCACCGCCCAATGCGGTCCCTGCTTCATTTGAAACCGAACCGCTCTCCTTCACCACTTTTCCCATTCGATCGTAGAGGATATATTTCTCCCGGTCGATGTAAACCGCACCTTCGCTTCCATAAATAATGGTTCCACGATCCGAACCATAGGTCTTGTAGCCGTTCCGGCTCTTTCCGTCCCACTCGATCACCTTATTGCCGGCAAACCGGAAGGTTACCTCCATATCGTCGTACATCTCCCATCCGTCCTCAACAAAATGCCGCTTACCGGCTTCCAAATCGACCCGGTTGGGATAGTCGACCTGCAGTGCCCAGCGGGCTACATCGAACTCGTGGGTACCGTTATTCCCCGACTCGGCAGTTCCATAATCCCAGCCATACCAGTGCCAGTTATAATCCCACGTCTCCTGGGTATATTCCCTTCGCGGCGCAGGTCCCTGAAACAGATCCCAATCCAGTCCCTCAGGCACCGGAACGCTTTTTTGAACCGGGACTACTCCCCTGCTGGCTGTATAAAAAGCCACCGCTTTATATGGATTCCCGATGATTCCGTTATGAATTTCCCCGATGATTTCAATGGTGTGAGCGGAAGAACGCTGCTGGGTACCCATCTGCACCAAGCGGTTGTATTTCTGCTGTGCAGCGACAATCCATTCATTCTCCCTCATATTGTGGGAAGCCGGCTTTTCCACATAGACATGTTTTCCTCCTGCAACAGCCAGGATGGCACCAGGTGTATGCCAGTGGTCAGGGGTGGCATTGATCAGCAAATCCACCTCCGCATCGGCAATTACTCTGCGGATATCATTCTCCAGTTTCGGTTGATTCTTAATTTGTCCGGAAAAAACCTCGGCGGCCTTCTCCCTCTGACTTTTCATCACGTCGCACAAATAGATCAGCTCCACATTATTCTTCACCTCGGCAATGGGCTCGATATAGGCACCCAATCTACGACCCAGTCCGGCAATGGCGATATTGATCCGGTCATTTGCTCCAATGATCCTGCGGTAACTGTGCGCAGACATTCCCATTGCGGAACCGCCGATCGCCATAATTGCTGATCCTGCAGTAACTTTCTTTATGAAATCTCTTCTGTTCTCACTCATCTTGTTGATTTTATTTATTGATGAAATATAATTTTCAGAGTGATAAAACTACACAAATTGTCAATCTGGCAAGCCGGTAAGTGGGAGAAGTTTATTGAAAGGTGAGAATAATTCATAATTTTAGTGGGTCAAACCATATATTAAGACAATGAGAACAACTATTTTCAGAACCATTGCCCTTGGAACAATCCTGATATGTACCTGCCAGGCAGAGGCACAGAAGGAGAATTGGATTCATTTATTCGACGGAGAGAGCCTGAACGGGTGGACGGTCCACAGCGGATTTGCCAAATACCGGGTGGAGGAGGGCACCATCGTGGGGCAGGCTGTAAAGGGAAGTCCCAATAGTTTTCTCTGCACCGACCGGGAGTTTGGTGATTTTATTCTCGAGTTTGAGGTGCTGCTGGAGGATCCTGAGCTCAACTCGGGAGTCCAGTTCAGAAGTCAGATCGCCCAACAGGAGCTTGCATTCTGGTTCCGGGACGAGGAGGGAAAATACAAGACCAACACCATCCCGGCTGACCGGGTATACGGATACCAGGTGGAGATAGCCGCGCAGCAGGCCGGTGGTGCCGGCGGGGTATATGATGAGGCCCGTCGGGCCATGATGCCGTGGTGGCCAGGGAAAGACTCCAAAGAGGGAAAAGTATTTCTGGATGGAAAATGGAATTCCTACCGCATCGAGTGCAGGGGTGATTCTATCCGGACCATTATAAACGGGATGGTGATTACCGATTTCAGGGATGCCCTGAGCCTGAGTGGGATCATCGGACTCCAGGTCCACGATGTGGGCAACGATTCAACCCCGTACCAGGTGAGGTGGAAAAATATAAGGCTGCAGCCCTTGTAGACACTTTTTCTTACATTTATTGCATGAAACTGAACTCTGGATCCAAAAGAACCGCCATTACGGGGTTAATGATACTGATCATCGTCCTTGTGTCTTCCACGCTTCATGGCCAGACCAAAGATGGAGAGGTCCATTTACCGGATTATTTCTCCGATCCCTATGTGAAGATCTCCAGAATTGAGGTTACAGGTAACAAACTGACAAAAGAGAGAATTATCATCCGGGAGCTTGATTTTACTCCGGGAGACAGCCTTGCTGCCATGAACGATAAGTCAGCATACTCCCTGCAGATCGGGCAAAAAAGATTTGCACGGGCAGATTCCAGCGAGGTGGCTGTGCGAATGAATTACAGCAGGGAAAATATCATCAATACAAAACTCTTCCTGGAGGTGGATCTCTATCTTGAACAGATCGAGGGAGAGCATTACAAACTCAGGATTAATGTGAAGGAGCGTTGGTATTTCTGGGTGTTTCCAATCATCCAGCTTGATTATCCCAATTTTAATGACTGGCTGCAGCATCCCGATTTTTCTCAGTTTACGCAGGGTTTATTCATGAGTCATAATAACCTTTGGGGGCTTGGACACCAGGCCTCCTTTAAGGGTTATTTCGGTTCTTCCCAGGGAATTGGGCTGGGGTATTATATTCCCTGGATCGGAAAGGGACAAAAGACAGGATTGCTGTTGGGAGGTGGCTACCGCAACTCCTCGGTGGTTGAGTATGGCTCCCTGGATAACCAGAGGCAGATGATTTACGATAAGGGATCAATGAAAAACTACTCTTTCGTGGGTACCCTCTCTTTCAGGCCCGGATTGTACAATTACAGCAAAGTGAGGCTATCTGCACATAACATCAGCATCTCGGACAGTTTGTATAATCTTACACTCGACGAATCAATTGCCAGCTTCCTTCCCGAGGGAATGCAGAAAATCAACTACCTGTCCCTATACATTGAATACAAGTATGATTCCAGAAACAACCATGCCTATCCCCTATACGGATCTTACCTGATGGGGTTTGTAAACAAGCAGGGTCTGGGGATACTTTCCCATGATGTGAACTACTTTAACTACGGGGTTGATCTGCACTTCTACCAACAGATTGGTGATCGCTGGTTTACCGCCGAGATGTTTAAATTGCTCACCTCATCCAGCGAAAACATCCCTTACTACTTCAAACAGAATCTGACCTCGGGAGACGATTTCATCAGGGGATATGATTACTATGCCCTGCGTGGTGATAATATGTACTACTTCAGAAGCAACCTGAAGTACAATCTGATCAAACCGGCAGTAAAGAAGCCCAGGAAAGAGAAGCACCAGGATAGTAAATTCAGGAGTGTTCCCTATGCTTTCTACCTCAACCTGATAGCAGATGTGGGTTATATGGCTGACAATTTCTATGGTGCCTATAATCCATACAATAATAAGATGCTCTACTCCTGGGGATTAGGTGTTGATTTTGTAACCTATTACGATATGGTCCTTCGGTTTGAATATGTACTGACAAACATCAATAGCCACGGATTCTTTTTCGGATTCGGAATGCCTATCTAGAAAGCGTTCCTACTCGCAGGGGAATACCCTGGTGGTAATCCCAAGCGGATCGAGACTGAAAAGACAATCAGCCTGAAAGATGGGATCGTATTTGAAAGCAGAAATTGAATTCACAGTAAAAACCAACGATTCCCTGATCGTTATGGTACCCGGCCCTTTTACCCTCCTTTTGATCTCCAGGGTTGATATCCCTGCGGGCAGCTCCGAATCGATCAGTTCAATGCTCCCCGGCATTAATTCTCCATGCCACTTACCCGATTGATCGATCTCTACCTCCCACTTGAATACCGGGTTGCTGAGGTAGGTAATATCCGAAGGTGATCCCGGATTCAGGACGGTATCCAGCTCTATTTCCAGCCTGTGAGAAGCGTCAATATCACCCTGTGAATGCTGGGCATTGATGATCAGCAATTCGTTGTAGTAAACCAGGGCCCTGGATTCTATTTCAACCTGGTATATCCCATTTCCGGGAAGCTTATAGGTGGTCACATAACAGCCCCTGAAATAGGACTCACTTACTCCGGCGGCCGGAAGACTTGCTTCACAGAAACGCCTTCCCTCCTCCATATAGGTGATGGGCTCCACAGAAAAATAGCCCACCTCAATGTCCCTCGGATTATTTGTTACATACCGATGGCTGAAATTATCTTCCACCAGGTCCCTTTTGTCCACCAGCCTGGGGGCACAATCCAAAATCATCCTTGTTCGGTCCCAATCCTCCTCTTCATGACTCCTGGTCCTGATCTCCTGCGAAGAGAGGGATAGCAGGGAGGAACCCAGGATCAGGAACGATATCATTAGTTTGCACAACATTTTGGTGTGCAAGATAGTGTTAATCCTCAGTAATAAGTCTTTTTATGCGTTCGATCTGTTTTTGCTTATTCACCTCCCGAAGGCTCCGGGCTGTTTTGGTAAAATAGGAGTGTCCTGAAATGAACTGCACCTGCATTCGATTCCAATCATTGAAAGTCCCGATCTTCTCCTGCTCTTTCAGCTCCTTATAGAGTGTATTGGAGACGGGTATCATGTCACTTCTGCCCAGGTAATCCAGGTCGGCGTCACAGATGATCTCCTGGTAAATATCATTGGGCTGCGGCGGAAGTTTTGTTGCCAGTATGATGTTGCAGATCTTTTCAATCTGCTCTCCGGAATAGCCATATCCGGGGAGGTACTCCCTTGCGAGCAGGGTACCCTGGTACTCATGATCATCGTAGGAGATTGTGTGACCGGCATCATGGAAGAGGGCAGCTGTCTTTAACAGCAGGATCCCGTCATCATCGAGTCCCTCTGCCCATCCAATCAGCTCTACCTCGGTTACCACATCAACGGTATGCTTTACATTGTGGTAGTATAGATAAACCGGTAGTTCGTTCTCCAGTTTATCAAGGATCAACTCCTGGATGTCGGTGAACTGGATCAGCTTAAACTTGGTATCAAAAAGGGCGTTGGGCATTACTCCCCTTCCTTTCATTGAAAACTCGGGCCTGATTCCATTTACCACAAACATCTCCAGGTCATCTTTATACTTCACTGGCATCTTCCCATAATACTCGCAAATAAAAAACTCTTTGATCATCTCATAGGTCATAACCGATATGAGGATCCGGCCGCTGTCGCCAACACCCTGCATGCGGTGGGCAATATTAACCGTATCACCTTTAATGTCGTATGAAATTTTCTTCTTTCCTGAGACGTTTGCAGTGACCGGCCCGGTATGAATACCCAGACTCAGGTTCCAGTAACGTTTCCCGTCAATCCGCCGAAGCTGGTCAAGGTAGAGGTTCATCTCCAGGGCTGCCATGACCACATCGATCGGATTGGTGATATTCTTATCCGGGATTCCGCCTGCAGCCATGTAGGTATCACCGATGGTCTTGATCTTATGGATTTTATATTTTTTCAGGATCCGGTCAAATTCAATGAGCACTTCATCCAGCTGATCCATAATCACTTCTGAATCGACCGCATCGGTAAGGTGTTTAAATCCGCCGATATAGGCGAACAACACCGTGGCCATCTTATATTTCTTCAACCGTTCCTCTCCCTCGCCGGGAAGGTCAGCTTTTGACTCCGTTCCGGATTCCTTCAGGCGGAGTTTCATCATCTCAATTTGCCCGGAAAGTTCTGTAACAGCCTTCTGGAGTTTCTCATTCCTACCAATCAGCTCCTGGTTCTGTTTTGCCAGTTTCTGAATCCTTTTTAAAAGCTCATCCTGTTGCTGTCCCATATCCACTAAAATTATATCCTTTTTCGGAGAAATCCTTTTTTTTTGTTTTGATATCTTTACTTTGTTTTAAATAGAATCACCATGAAAAAACTCATACCCGTAATCCTCCTGATTTGTCTCTTTTTGATAAAGACTCATGCTCAGAAAAAAGGGAACACCTTCGTGGTGATGTCATACAATGTTGAAAATCTTTTTGACACGGTTGATGCACCCCTGACCAGTGATGAAGAGTTCACCCCTGGTGGGGTAAAAAACTGGACATGGGACCGGTATGAAAAGAAATTGGATGACCTCGCACGGGTTATATCCTCCATCCCTGAGAAAGAGTTGCCTGCCCTGATCGGACTTGCCGAGGTGGAGAACCGGACCGTACTTGAGGAGTTGGTTGACAACAGGGGATTGCGCCGGGTCAATTATGAGATCATCCATGAGGATGGAATCGATCCGAGAGGCATTGAATGCGCCATGCTCTACAGGCCCGATCTGTTCAGGTACAAATCTCATGAGTACATTCCGGTGGAAGACCCTTCAAATCCGGACTATCTTTACAGGGGTATCCTTCATGTACAGGGCATTGCTGCCGACGGCTCAACCCTTCACCTCTTTATGAACCACTGGAAATCAAGGAGTGAGGGGACCCAGGAGACCGAAAAGCAGCGGATGTTCACTGCCATTACCCTGCGCAAACAGCTGGATATGCTGCTCTCCCGGGAGTCCGGATATAAGGTAATCGTTATGGGTGATTTCAATGATGAACCCACCAACCGGAGCATTACAAATGGTTTATCAGCTTCGGGAAAACGAAAAAACATCAATCTCGGAGATCACTACAACCTTTTTTATGATATGCATAACCTGGAAAACCAGGGGAGTTACAACTTCAAGGGACAATGGAACATGCTGGACCAGGTAATTATCTCTTTCAACCTTCTGAATCAGGAAAAGGGGCTTTCCACAACTTACAATGGAGGGGCGATACTGAAACAGGAGTGGATGCTTTTCCTGAGCGAAAAATATGGTGAAATGCTCCCGTCGGCAACTTACGGAGGAACCGAATATTTTGGAGGACCCGCCGATCACCTCCCGGTATACGTGGTATTTACCTACTGATATGGATTTTAAGCTCACATCGGAGTTCAGTCCTACGGGAGATCAGCCTGATGCGATCAGGCAACTTGTTGAAGGTTTCAATGCAGGAGAAAGTTTTCAGACGCTGCTGGGGGTAACCGGCTCGGGCAAAACATTCACGGTGGCCAATGTGATCAGTGAACTGAAAAGACCTGTGCTTGTACTCAGCCACAACAAGACACTGGCAGCTCAACTGTACAGTGAATTTAAGCAGTTCTTTCCTGAGAACGCCGTGGAGTATTTTGTCAGTTATTACGACTACTACCAGCCGGAAGCCTATCTGCCCGTAACCGATACCTATATTGAAAAGGATCTCTCGATCAACGACGAAATTGAAAAGCTGAGACTCTCGGCCACCTCCTCCCTCCTCTCAGGACGGCGCGATGTGGTGGTGGTATCATCGGTATCATGCCTGTATGGCATAGGAAACCCGGCCGATTTTCACAACTCCACCATCAGGGTCCGAAAGGGAGAGACCCTGAGCAGAAATGTATTCTTAAGAAAACTTGTGGATGCGCTGTACTCCAGGAATGAAGTTGACTTCAAGACGGGTACTTTCAGGGTCAGAGGGGACACGGTGGATATCCGCCTTGCCTACTCGGACCAGGGATACAGGGTAGAATTCTGGGGAGATGAAATCGACAACCTTAAATCGATCCACCCGGTTGCGGGCCATACCATTGAAACATTGGAAGAGATTGTCATTTTTCCGGCCAATATATTCATCACCTCAAAGGCACGCACCAAGGCAGCCATTGAAGAGATCCAGGATGATATGGTCAAACAGGTGGCCTTCTTCAAATCAGAAATGAAACTGATCGAAGCACAGCGAATCCAGGAAAGGGTGGAATATGACCTGGAGATGATACGGGAGCTGGGATATTGTCCCGGCATTGAAAATTATTCCCGTTATTTCGATGGAAGATCTCCGGGAACAAGACCCTTCTGCCTGCTGGACTATTTTCCTGAAGATTTCATCACCGTAATTGATGAGAGTCATGTTACACTTCCCCAGGTGCATGCCATGTACGGCGGTGATTTCTCTAGGAAGAGGAACCTGGTGGATTATGGATTCAGACTGCCTGCTGCAGTGGACAACCGTCCGCTTAAATTCGATGAGTTTGAAAATATAATCGGACAAACACTCTTTGTAAGTGCCACACCGGCAGATTATGAACTGGGGAAAAGCGGGGGAGTAATTGTGGAGCAGGTGATCCGGCCCACCGGGCTGGTGGATCCGGTCATTGAGATTCAGTCCAGCCTGAACCAGATCGACCACCTTATCGGGGAGATCAATAAGAGGGTGAGTAAAAGGGAACGGGTGCTGGTCACTACGCTGACCAAAAGGATGGCTGAAGAGCTCACCAGCTACCTGATTAAACTGAACATTAAGACGAGGTATATTCACTCGGATGTGATTACCATGGAACGCGTTGAGATCCTGGAAGGACTGCGCAAGGGTGACTTTGATGTCCTGGTGGGGATCAACCTGCTCAGGGAGGGACTGGACCTTCCGGAGGTATCACTGGTGGCAATACTGGATGCGGATAAGGAGGGTTTTCTTCGTTCGGACAGGGCCCTCACCCAGACGGCAGGAAGGGCTGCAAGAAACCTGAACGGGAAGGTGATCATGTATGCCGACAAAATGACAGGCTCCATGCAGCGCACCGTGGATGAAACCAACCGGAGAAGAATTAAGCAACTGGATTACAACCAGGAGCATCACATCACACCCAAACAGATCATCCGTTCGACTGTATCCCTTTTTGACCTGAACAGGGATGAGTTTTACCAAAATGATGCCTATGGCGGTCAGGCAAAGGCTGATATTGCTGCCGACCCTGTGGTCAGGTATATGGGAAAAGAGGGATTGGAAAAGGCGATCGACAAAGCCAAAAAACAGATGGAGAAGGCGGCAAAAGAACTGGATTTCATCGAAGCAGCGCGATTCAGGGATGAGATGTATGCCTACCAACAACTTCTCAATGGATTGAAAGGAGAGCAATAAAAAAACGGGGCTGCTTTTGGCAACCCCGTTTTACGATTAAAAATATGGTCCGCTAGCCCAGGTATGTTTTGAGCAATTTACTCCTGGAAGTATGGCGCAGTCTGCGTATCGCTTTTTCCTTGATCTGACGTACGCGCTCGCGTGTCAGTCCGAATTTCTCGCCAATCTCCTCCAGGGTCATCTCCTGGGTACTTATTCCGAAGAATAATTTAATGATATCCCGCTCCCGCTCGGTGAGTGTGGCCAAAGCCCTGTCCACCTCCTTTGAAAGGGACTCATTAATCAGTGTGTTGTCAGCATCCGGTGAATCGTTATTCACCAATACATCCAGAAGACTGTTGTCTTCACCATCGACAAAGGGTGCATCAACAGATACATGCCTTCCCGAAACACGGAGTGTGTCAGCCACTTTCTCCTTGGGCAGGTCAAGTGCCTCTGCAAGCTCCTCTGGTGTGGGTGTCCTTTCATACTCCTGTTCAAACTTGGAGAACGCCTTGTTAATTTTGTTTAGTGAACCGACCTGGTTCAATGGAAGGCGTACGATCCTTGATTGCTCTGCCAGTGCCTGAAGGATCGATTGCCTGATCCACCAAACGGCATAGGAGATGAATTTAAAACCCCTGGTTTCATCAAATTTTTCTGCTGCCTTGATCAATCCCAGGTTCCCTTCGTTAATAAGGTCCGGAAGGCTAAGCCCCTGGTTTTGATACTGTTTGGCAACTGAAACGACAAACCTCAGATTTGCTCGTGTGAGTTTTTCAAGGGCAAGCCTGTCGCCCTTCTTGATCCGTTGAGCCAATTCTACCTCTTCCTCAACAGTGATCAACTCTTCTTTACCAATCTCCTGTAAATACTTGTCTAACGAAGCACTTTCTCTGTTGGTAATAGATTTGGTGATCTTTAGCTGTCTCATTTACTTCTCCTCAAAATCTAATAATTATTAATAATTCCCTGCAAATTTACCTTCAATTTAATCTTTAATCAAACTAAATAAGGTAAAGTCTGAAAATAGTCAAAGAAGAACCTGAAAAGTCCTCTTTGAAATATGAGATTATATTTGAACAGGGTGTTTATATCCCAAATGCGTAATACGACTTAGATCCGCTCCTGTCCACACCTTCAATAATGACCCCCCCCTCGGAGTTTTTAAGTATCTCTGACACTTCCTTAACACTGTTCACCGGAGTTTTGTTTACGGAAGTCAGAATAAAACCCTCCTGAATTCCCACCTGCGCAAATTTTCCCGATTTTACAGAGACCACTTTCACGCCGTTCCTGATTCCCAATTCACGCTTCTCCTTATCAGATAACGGTTCAAAAGTTGCACCCAGAACTTCCATGACCTCTTCACGCTTCACAATTTCAGTGCTGCCTTCAAGATTACGTAAAACAACCTCCAAATGTTTCAATGTCCCTTTTCTGTTTAATTCAACGGTTACCGTTTCTCCCGGACTGTGTTTGGAGACCTGCTCCTGCAATGCGGCACTGCTGTTGACTTCGACACCATCAATGGATAGAATGACGTCCCCGGATTTAATGCCTGCCTCCTTGGCTGCACCACCTTCACGAACGGTATTTACATAGACACCTTTGAGCACGTCAAGTTCATTGGCGGCCGCAAGCTCTGCCGTCACATCCTGAATGGTGACCCCCAGAATCGCTCGCTGAACGGCCCCGTATTCCATCAAATCCTTCACAACCTTCTGCACAATAGTCACCGGGATCGCAAAAGAGTAACCGGTAAATGCTCCTGTACGGGATGCGATAGCCGTATTCATCCCAACCAGTTCACCTTTGGTATTAATCAGGGCCCCCCCGCTGTTCCCGGGATTCACTGCTGCATCGGTCTGGATAAAGGATTCAATGCTGAACTCCTGCGAGGCAAGTATATTAATATTCCTGGCTTTGGCGCTGACAATTCCAGCAGTTACCGTACTTGTAAGGTTGTATGGATTCCCGATTGCCAGCACCCATTCTCCCAGACGAAGAGCCTCCGAGTTCCCAAAATTCAGGAAAGTGAGATCCTTCTGATCCACTTTCAATAGCGCAATGTCGGTGGTGGGATCCGCACCTACCAGTTTGGCAGCGAACTCCCTCTTATCGTTGAGAACAACCACTATTTCATCCGAACCTTCAATGACATGGTTATTGGTTACAATATATCCTTGCTTTGAAATAATCACTCCACTCCCAAATCCCAGGATGGGCGGAGGAGTTGATTGCTCCTGCTCGCCAAAAAAGAATTCATAAAGTGGATTGACGGCATACTCCCTGAAAACCTTTGTCTTCACATGGACGACTGCATCGATGGACATTGCTACCGCCTGCGTAAAATCAAGAGAGCCTTCCGGCTCTGAACCCGGAAGGTTCACATATCGGACCTTGCTCTCTACCGGTACCTCTACAATCGTTGACTCAGGACTGATAAAACCGGCATAAATTGCAACAGCAATCAGGGCACCCCCCAGGGCAACTGTGAATAAACCTAAGATCCTCCTTGCTTTCATAACTGTTTCCTTTTATTAATTAACTTTGTGTATTCCAACTGGATCACAATTTACGATGATAGTTCCAGGTTTTTATATTTTTTTGAAGCAACAACTCCGTTTTAACCTTTTTTAACGGACAACTGGGATGATTGTTCAATTTTCAAAATATCACGGTACCGGAAATGATTTTATCATGATCGATGGAAGGGAACAGGAAATCTCTTTTCTGGACCACCGCATGATCCGGTCCTTATGTCACCGAAGGTTTGGAATTGGTGGGGATGGGCTGATCGTTCTCCTTAAAAGTGAAACAGTCGATTTTAAAATGAGTTATTATAACTCAGATGGTCATCAGGGGAGCATGTGCGGAAACGGGGGCCGTTGCATTACCGCCTTTGCAAAGGACCTGGGGATTATCACCCTTGAGACTACCTTCGAAGGTATCGATGGCATCCATTCGGCCACCCTTTTACCCAATGATGAGATCAGGCTGAGACTAAAGGATGTGGAGGGTATCAGCTGGATGGAAGATGGCTACTTGCTGGATACCGGCTCACCCCATTTTGTCAAATTCGTATCCATGCTGGAAGATCTGAATGTGGAGCAGGAGGGTCGGAAAATAAGGAACCAGTCCAGGTTTGGAAGGAAGGGGGTCAATGTCAATTTTGTGGAGGATGGAGGAAGTGCTAATAAAATCTCGGTTCGAACCTATGAAAGAGGCGTTGAGAATGAAACTTTCTCTTGTGGGACAGGTGTTACAGCGGCTGCCATATGTTCCTACTATCATCACAAGTCCGACATTTATTCCTATCACGTGCATACCCCTGGGGGAAATCTTAATGTATCATTCCGGGCGATGCATCATACACAGTTCACCGATATTCACCTGACCGGACCAGCAGTTAGGGTGTTCGACGGAACCTTTCGTGTAAAACCCTGATTAAAGATCCTGCAACTTTCGGGCAAATTCAAGGATTTTCTGAAAGTCAATATCAGGTTCTTTCAGCAACCTGGCGGCTTTTCGCGTCATAATTTTCTGGAGCAGGTTCATCTTCTTGATGTTCAACTCACCACCAAAAAAACCGCTGGCCAGCGCATGTTTCAGCAAAGCTTCAGGGAATGCCCTCTGAATGAGCTCCTGCTCGTTGGCATTGGGATCCATGCAACAGACAAAAAGCCCGATCGCTTTCTTTAGCAGTTCATCCAGGTTTGATTCACAGAATTTATGAACCGATCTCTGGATCATCCCCTCATGAATGGAGCCTCCGATAATAATCGTATCGTAGTTCTTCAGATTGAACCGCCGGCGCCTGGATATCCTGATCATCTCCACTCCCTCGCCGAGATCATCCTTCAGCTTGGAGGCACACTGTTCGGTACAGCCCAGCGTTGTGGAATATGCAATCAATGTTTTTGGCACAGCTCAAAAATACACTTCTGTTTATAAAACCAATTCAATTGTAATCTATTTTTTTACTAATTTTACGGGTGACATAACATTTTGATATACATTTACGTATTACAGAAAAACATTACATATGTCGGAAACCCCAGCCATACCAAGGAGATATCCCATCATCAACGATGGTGCCATGAAGAAGAGGATGCAAAAAAAATACCATCTCCCGGTCATCGGACATTTTGCAGACAGAAGTGTCGAGTTCAAAAATATTATCGAGGCTGAGCAGGTCACCGGTATCAACTACACACTGATTTTCGAAGCTTGTATCGGTAAAATATTCAAAGCCAAGAATGTACACTGGGAGTTCAAAAAAGGAAACCACTATATCAAGTACAAGGCTTTTTACATCAATGCCCAGGATAGCTACAGCCGTGTAGGTGGCTTTAACGGATAAAAAGAGTGCTCAGGGAAAGTGGACAGTGCTCAGTGAACAGTGCTCAGTGCTCAGTGCTCAGTGCATAGGATGCGCTTCCATGAAAAAGCCAGTCGTTTTTCTTTTTTTAATCTTCCTTATCATTACAGTTCTTTCCTGCCAGAAGAAAAACACGGGATCACCGGAGGTTCTGATGTTTTCAGAGACCATTGACTGGGGTTGGGAATTGGGAGAGTTCTATGGCGGAAACAGTTTCTACTGGTGGCACAACACGGATCCGGGGGTAGTCAACCTGGGCGAAATGCCCACCGATTGCTGGGAGAAACCCTATGATTTTGAACATGGCCATTTTTATCTCCGGTTTGAAATCCTCGTGCAACCCACAGATCAACCTTTTTTCATCCAGCTTGGATTCTGGCAGAATATCCCGGGGGAGAGCGGACATTCAGAGGCCATCTCCGGCCGTTTCCGGTTGGAAAACGGGGCCGGCTCGAGGATGGAATCAGACCTTGGCAGTCCGGCCTCCTGGTGGCAGCTAAAACCGGACAAACCTGTTGATTTCAGCAGGCCCGGGGATCTTTACAGGATTGGCCTGGTCCTTTGGAACGCAGAACCAAAGGTTCGTTTTGGCCATTGCCGATGGATATAGCTTCAGCGGTTGGGAAAACTACCCGGATCAGACTGAATAGGTGGATGAACTGGTATCTCCGCCCCGGCCCGTCCAGTTTGTATGAAAAAATTCACCGCGCGGCCTATCAACCCTTTCATAGGTGTGGGCTCCGAAATAGTCCCGCTGTGCCTGCAGCATATTTGCCGGCAGGCGCGCAGACCGATATCCGTCGAAATAGTTGAGCGCTGTCGTAAACGCGGGTACTGGAATACCGTTTAACAAAGCGGTTGTAACCACCCTTCTCCATCCTGACTGGGCGGCTTCAACTTTCTCCTTGAAGAAGGGATCAAGCAACAGATTGGCCAGGGTCGGATTGCTGTCAAAGGCCTCCTTGATTTTTGCAAGAAATGCCGATCGGATAATACAACCACCCCTCCACAGAAGAGCGATATTGCCATAGTTCAGCTCCCAGTTATACTCTTTAGCCGCCTCTTTCAACAGGGTATACCCCTGGGCGTATGAGACAATCTTGGAGGCATACAGGGCACTTTGGATATCATCCAGAAACTGCTTCCTTTCACCTTGAAAAGAAGGAACCGGGCCGGAAAGGAGTTCTGAGGCAGCGACTCTTTCATCTTTTAGGGAGGAGAGACACCTGGCAAAGACCGACTCCCCGATCAGGGTTAGAGGAATACCCAGGTTCAGGGCTTCAATACCGGTCCACTTCCCGGTCCCTTTTTGACCCGCAGAATCAAGGATCTTCTCCACCAATGCCACACCATCCTCATCCTTGTATGCAAGGATATCGCTGGTGATTTCCACGAGGTAACTGTCCAGCTCACCCTTGTTCCACTGAGCAAAAACCTCATGCATCTCATCTGCACTCATCCCAAGCAGGTTCTTCATCACATGATAGGCCTCACTGATCAGCTGCATATCGCCATATTCGATGCCATTATGGACCATCTTCACGAAATGACCGGCTCCGTCAGCGCCCACCCAGTCGCAGCAGGGTGTACCTTCTTCAACTTTGGCTGAAATATCCTGGAAAATTTTTTTCACGTGCGGCCATGCAGCGGCCGATCCTCCCGGCATGATGGAAGGGCCCATCAAAGCTCCCTCTTCGCCGCCTGAAACGCCGGTACCGATAAAGAGCATTCCCTTGCTCTCCACATACCTGGTTCTTCGGATTGTATCCGGGAAATGGGAATTTCCACCATCAATGATTATATCTCCCTTCTCCAGGAGCGGAAGCAACAATTCAATAAAATCGTCCACCGGCTTGCCCGCTTTGACCAGCATCATTACCTTCCTGGGACGTTGCATGGAGGAAACAAAATCCTCAATCGTCCTGGCACCGATAAATTTCTTACCATTTCCCCTTCCACTAATAAATTTATCCACTTTATCAACCGAACGGTTGTAAACGGCTACCGTATAGCCATTTCTTTCCATGTTCAGCACCAGGTTTTCCCCCATAACTGCCAGACCAATAAGGCCAATATCAGCTTTTGTTTTCATTTTTAAATTTTAATATTTATAGTTGGTTACTCTTTACGTTTGAAAAACCGAGTGCCTCCAGGATTTCCACAACCACCTCATCCCCCTGAAACAGGCGAACTGAATAGGCATGGGGCTCCCTCCTGAAAGGATAGTCACCACGCTGCGATTCAAAAGCCTCGGGATGCGCCCTCAGCCGCGCATCATCGGCGGTTACATCATAGGTATTCCGGAAAATTCCCCATAGCAAATCATAAAACTCACATGAAGCTGCATCTGCCAAAATCTGACTCTGCCGGGGCCCGGGAATATCTTCAGGTTCCCACTGGTTAAGACCCAATCCAAAATGTTTGCTGATAGCCCGAACGGCCATACCGGTCCCATTTGCCTTGCCATCCAGGGAATATCCTGCAATGTGAGGGGTAGCCAGGGTGACCATGGAAAGCAGTTCAGGATTAATGACAGGTTCCCCCTCAAATACATCGAGGATGACCCCGGCCAGCTTACCGCTCCTGATGCCCTCCAGAAGATCGGCTTCACATACCACACCGCCCCTGGAACTGTTCACCAGAATGGTACCGGGTTTAATCCTTTCGATAAACTCCCGGTTCACCATTTTGAATGTATCGTCCTGCCCCCCGCGATTCAAAGGCACATGCATGGTAATCACGTCCGATTGCATCTGCAACTCCTCAAGAGACACAAATCCGGCATCCCCCTCCTTCCTTGCCCTGGGAGGATCATTCAGCAATACTTTCATTCCAAGCGCCCCGGCGGCTTTTGCCACTTTGCTCCCTACATTTCCAACACCCACCACGCCCAGGGTGAGATCCCTCAGGCTTAATCCCTTCCCGGAGGCCAGGAACAACAGGGTGGATACCACGTACTGCCGGACCGACGATGCATTACACCCGGGTGCATTGGCCCATTGGATCCCTGCCTCCCTGCAATACGCGGTATCGATATGGTCATAACCGATGGTAGCTGAAGCAATCATGCGGACCCTGGTTCCCTCAAGAAGCGGGCGATCGCACCTGGTACGTGTCCGGGTGATCAGTGCATCAGCATCCATAAGATCCTCCCGGGTGATCTCCCCCCCGGGAAGGTAAACCACCTTCGCCACCCCTTCCAGGGCTCCCTTCAGAAATGGGATCTTATGGTCTGCGACAATCCTGATCACTAGCTGTTTTTCTTGAATTTTTCCTTCCAGGACCATAAACCAAGGGCCGGATTGGAGATATAGTAGACCTCTTCCCCGTCCGCCAGGGTGTTATACCCGTCTGAAAGCTTTGCAGGATCATACAGCTTCATCATCTTACCAGGATCTGCATAGTTGTAGTTCACCGACTCAATCTCCTTCCTGGAGATATGTCCGGGACAGTAGGTCACCGAGAAACGACCTTCGGTTGACCCGTGGATCAGGTGAGCAGCCGCACTGAGGTTTTGCCTGATGTCACTGTTGTTCTCTACAGCCTTCAGAATCTCTGGGGTGGTTCGGTAGCCATATTTGCGGATCAGCCTGTCGATCTCCCCATCCTCGCCAAACTCTTTCAGTCCGGGTGCCAGTACAATCAGCTCCCCCTCATCGGCAATAGCCATCCGGGTGCGATAGATACTCTTGTTCCCCAGCCAGGTACTTTTAAACTCCTCTGGCTCAAGGTAGACCACCACCTTTTTTAGAGGATGCTCCAGCATCTGAAAATTTACCTGCAATGAGAGTTCCGATGCCTTCAGGAAACAGGACTCATCATCCCCGATATAAAGTCCCCTGACCACAAGTCTGCCCGCCCCGTTACGCCCAATCACAGTCAGAATATAAACGATGGGGAGCCCCTTTGCAAAATGGTCCGAAGCGTAATTCAGAATGCGCCGGACCGGAGTATCGGCCCTTCCCATCATCCTTTCCATTCCATAAGCTGCTCCAAGAAAGTGACTCTTGTTGATACCCTCGGGACCCCCGGTTCCCACAAAAATATTTTTATTGTAGTTGGCCATTCCGATCACTTCGTGGGGGACAACCTGTCCGATGGAGAGAATCAGGTCATGTCCCCCTTCTGTCAGGAGCCTGTTCACCTGTGCAGGCCACGAAAATGAGACCTTCCCTTCTGAAACAGACTCCACGAAAGCGGCCGGAACCTCACCCAGGGTGACCACATCTTTTCTCCAATCATGCACCCTGAACCGGGAAAGGGGAACAGGGCCGAACATTCTTTCAATTTCAGGTGTGCTCATCGGGGCATGGGTTCCCAGGGCAGGCAGAACATCGGTAAGTCTATCCCCGTAATAGTCATACACGAATTGGGTCAGTAATCCAGCCTGACTGTAATACCTGGTAATATCGGGAGGAATTGCCAGCACCCTCTTTCGGGTTCCAAGCCTGTCCAGTGCCTTCTTGATTCCCGAGTTCAGGTCGTTGTGGGAGAGCTCCAGTTGCGGACCTCCTGCTTCAAAGTAGATCATATCATCTAATTTCTTCTATACCCCTCCATACGCGCTGTAACCTCCATCCACCGGAATACAGATCCCGGTAATGAACCTGCTCATATCGGACATCAGGAAAAGCACCGTTCCGTTCAGGTCAGTGGGTTCACCAAATACCCCCATGGGGGTGTTGGTAATGATTTTCTCTCCCCTTGGGGTAAGCTTTCCTGTTTTCTCATCGGTGAGCAGAAAACGGTTCTGATTGGTCAGGAAAAAACCGGGAGCAATGGCATTGACCCGGACACCCACTTTGGCAAAATGAACCGCCAGCCATGCGGTAAAGTTGTTGATGGAAGATTTGGCAGCCGAATATGCCGGAATTTTCGTCAATGGCTTATAGGCATTCATGGAGGAGACATTCAGCACCACTCCCTTCTGCCTCATTACCATGCTCCTTGTAAAAACCATGGAGGGAAGCAGGGTGCCTGTGAAGTTAAGGTCAAATACCTTCTGAAACCCCTCCAGTTCCAAACCAAAGAATCCACTGTCCAGGTTATCCAGATCATCTTCGGTAAGCTGCTCCAGCCTGGTGGTGGCTTTGGGTGAATTTCCCCCTGCACCGTTAATGAGCATATCGATTTCACCGACATCGGAAATAATCTGTTTCCGGACCTCCTCCAGCGATACCTTATCCAGGACATTTGCCGTGTATCCGAAACTCTTTGTCCCGGTCTCTTCAGCAATTTCAAGGGCAGTCTGCCGAGCCGCTGCCTCATTGATATCAAGAATCACAGGGATCACACCGGCTGAGGCCAGTCCCCTAGCCATTGAATTGCCCAGTACACCTCCACCCCCTGTAATGACACACACCTTGTTCTGAAGATCTTTTAATGCCATGTTTTCTATCTGTTTATAATTATAATTGATAATAATGCAGGTTCTCCCTGATAATTATATCGATGGGCATGTATTGTTCCCGCTCTGGTTCCCGGTGAAAGGCAACCAGGCTGAAGAGCGATGACAATCCTTTGAATGCCTGTTCTTCCGGTTTCTGGGAAATGAGAAAATCGATGTAATCCCTCTTTAAATAGGCAACACTTTCGGGCAGCAGGTCATAACCCACCAGACGAACCCCCATGGACCCTCTTCCGGCAAGGTATTCAGCAACTTTATAGACTCTTGAATTGGTAACAAAGAGTCCACCGATTTTGTATCTCCCGAATGTCTCATCCATGCTCATTTTCAATCGTCCGTCATCCACACCGTTCAAATCGATCGTAACCAGGTTATCCAGCCTTTTGCTGTGAAGTTCAAAAAATGCCCTGAAACCCCTCTCCCGGTTAATCAGGTGAGCATAATGATCTGTACGCGAAGACATATTTATGATGGCCACATCCCGACAATGCTCCAATCCGTAGCTGATCAGCTTTGCAGCCACATAACCGCTCTGATATGCATCCTGCCCCACATAACTATGGTAAGGAGTATCCTCCAAAAGGGAGTTGAACAAAACGACGGGCACATTTTCAAGTTTACACTGCCTGACAAATTCCTTGGAATCCTCATGGAAAACCGGGGCGAAAAGAACACCGTGTATCTCATGATAAGGAAAATTCTTCATCCGGCTTACAAAGTCATCTCTGCTGAACTGGTCGAAATAAAAGTAATCAACAGAAATGTTGTATCCGGAGAGTGCTTCAAGGGCGCGATCCACCCCTTTCACGGGCAGTTCCCAGAAAGCGTGACCGTTAACGGAACCAGGCATCACTACAGCCAAACGTACCTGCCGTTTCAGGGCCAGCGAGCTGGCAATCATGTCGGGTTGATAATGGTACTCGTCCAGTAATTTCTGTATCTTCACCCGGGTGGATGGAGATACCTCTCCCCTGTTATGAATCACCCGATCCACTGTACCAATGGAGACATTGGCGATCTCAGCAATATCCTTGATCCTTACCTTTCTCATAATTATACTGTTAACAAAACTAAACAAAATAATTGGCAATTCTCCAAAAATTGTCTAATTTCGTGTTCGTACACGGAAAGCGAAGCAGCCATGCAATTAGAAAAATATTCATTCGGTGTTGGCGACAGGTTCGCCCAGCAGGGAGAAGCACAATTAAAAGCGATCATAAAGGCCAAAAACAAGGGGGTCTCTTTTGTTCCGGTATGGAATAAATCAAACCGGGAGCACCAGATCATCCACTCCTCACCGGCCGACACCAGGCGCGAGGCTGACCAGGCAACCAAGGCCCTTCACTGGAAGGACGCATATTACGTGGATGCCGACCACATCAATCTGAAAACCGTTGATGCATTTATCGGGCACTCCGATTTCTTTACACTCGATGTGGCAGAATCTATCGGAAAGGAAGTCTCCTCGAAAGAGATCGACAATTTCCTTGCAATCAGCACACCCCTGGCCGGGGAGCTTGTAATTCCCGGAATTGATGAACCCTTTCACATCACAAGGGAGGAGCTGGTAAGAATTGCAGGGAAATTTTTAGGAGCGGTGAAGGAGGCCTCTGCCATATACAAACACATTGCCGCAGCGAAGGGAGCAGGAAACTTCATCGCTGAGGTCTCCATGGATGAGGTGGAAAACCCGCAGACACCGGTTGAGCTCTTCTTCATTCTTCAGATGATAAGCTATTACGGAATTCCTGCCCAGACCATTGCTCCGAAATTCACCGGGAGATTTAATAAGGGTGTGGATTATGCAGGGGATGCTGAGCAGTTCCGAAAAGAGTTTGAACAGGATCTGCTGGTGATCGATCATGCCATTAGAACATTCCATCTCCCCGCCAATCTGAAACTGAGCGTTCATTCGGGAAGTGATAAATTCACCATCTACCCGATCATGGGTGAACTCATCCGAAAATATGATAAAGGAATTCACGTGAAGACCGCAGGGACCACCTGGCTGGAAGAGGTGATCGGGTTGGCCATGTCGGGGGGTGAGGCACTCGAGATGGCAAAACGGATCTATTCCATTGCCTTTCATCGCCAGGAAGAACTTTGCGGACCCTACTCAACGGTAATTGATATCGACCCGGATACCCTGCCCCTGCCTGCTGAGGTAGCACACTGGGATGCTGAGAAATTTGCATCCACACTCCGGAATATTCCAGGTCATCCTGAGTACCATTCCGGATTCAGACAGCTGATCCATGTGGGGTATAAAGTTGCAGCTGAGATGGGCGAAGCATACCTCACCATGGTCAGAGTCCACAGCAAGGTAATTGGAGAGCAGGTAATGACCAATATTTACGACAGGCACCTTTGCCGACTTTTTAAACTGTAGCCGATGAAAAAGTTTCTTGACAGGAATTTCATGCTGGAAAATCCTGTAGCCGAAAAGCTCTATCACGATTATGCCAGTCACATGCCCATCATTGACTACCATTGTCACCTGAACCCGAAGCAGATCGCCGGGGATGTGAAATTTGAAAATCTTACCCAGGCGTGGCTGGCAGGAGATCATTATAAATGGAGGGCGATGCGGGCCAACGGGGTGAATGAAAAATTTATTACCGGTGATGCAAGCGACCGGGAGAAATTCCTGAAATGGGCCGAAACGGTTCCCGATACCCTTCGTAATCCCCTGTACCACTGGACCCACCTGGAACTTCAGCGCTATTTCGGGATCGGGGAACTGTTGGGACCTGACACAGCCGAAAAGATTTATGAAAAGGCGAATGAGATGCTTGCATCTGACCGTTTCAGTGTCCGTTCGATGATCCGAAAAATGAACGTGGAGGTGATCTGCACCACAGATGATCCGGTGGATTCATTGGAATTCCATCAGAAAATACGGGAGGATGGATTTGAGACCCGTGTTTTCCCTGCCTGGCGGGCCGACAAAGCCATGGCTGTTGAGGATCCCGAATCCTATAACCAATATCTTCTTAGACTGGAGGAGGCCTCCGGGCGGTCCATTTCAATCTATATGGACTTCCTGACTGCACTGAATGAACGACACGACTTCTTCCACGAACAGGGATGCCGGATATCGGATCACGGGCTGGAGACATTTTACGCAGAAGATTTTGACCATCAGGAGATTGAACGTATATTCCTGAAAATCAGGTCCGGCCGGAAACTCAACTCGGAGGAGATCCTTAAATTTAAATCCGCCATACTCATCGAACTGGCAGTGATGGATCATGAAAAAGGCTGGGCCCAGCAGTTCCACCTGGGTGCCCTCAGGAACAACAACTCCCAGCGCCTGCATGAACTTGGACCAGATACAGGCTACGATTCCATCGGCGATTTATCCATGGCCCGGGCCGCATCCCGTTTCCTGGATAAACTGGACAGCCGTGACCAGCTGGCAAAAACCATCCTTTATAACCTTAACCCGGGTGACAATGAGATGCTGATGACAATGGCCTACAATTTCTGTGACGGAAAAATCCCCGGGAAGATGCAGTTTGGATCGGGCTGGTGGTTCCTGGATCAGAAATTTGGCATGATCGACCAGCTGAACACCCTCTCATCCCTGGGTCTGTTAAGCCGTTTTGTGGGTATGCTTACCGATTCCAGAAGTTTTCTCTCCTATCCCAGGCATGAGTATTTCAGAAGGATACTCTGTAATCTGGTGGGAACCGATGTGGAGAAAGGTGAAATCCCCTTCGATGAAGGTTTGCTTAAACCACTCATTGAGAACATCTGTTATTATAATGCAAAAAATTATTTCGACCTGTATAGTAGTTTTAGTTAGTAGTTTTAGTTAGACGGAAGACTGCAGGTGGATTTCAGTGTCCCCTGCAGTTTTTTATTGTCCTCACCTCCCGTTCAGTTTCTTATATTTGTATTTTTATTGTGAAGAACCGACCATCCATGCGAAGCTCCATCCTCATAATCCTGTTCATTGCCGGCCTGTCCGCAAATCTGCACGCACAGGGAATACAGGGGGAGGTCAGGGATACAAACGGAGATCCGGTTCCTTATGCCGCGATCTTTATTAAAGAGCTGACCAGGGGAACCACCTGCAATGCACTGGGGATGTATTCCCTGCCCTTGCCGGAAGGTAATTATACCATTTATTTCAGGAGCCTGGGATATACTGAAGTAACCAGGAACGTTACCGTGGGAAATGGTTTTATAAACCTGGTGATTCAGCTTCCTCCTCAAACTTATATGATTCCTGAAGTGAGGATCAGTGCCACCGGGGAGGATCCCGCTTACTGGATCATGCGAAAAACAATCGGACTGGCTAACTACCACCTCAATGAAGTATCCAGCTATCAGGCCGAAATCTACATCAAGGGAGCTGCCATCCTTGAGAAACTGCCCAGGGCCATCGCAAAAAGGATCGAGATGAACGACTTCCAGGTCAAAGAGGATGAGGCATACATGCTCGAGTCACTGAATGAAGTCAGCTTTAAGGCTCCCGACAAATATACCTTACGGGTGATTGCCTCCCAGAACACGCTGCCCGGCTATGCCGATAATGTAAATCCCATGGACTATGTGAACGCGAGTCTCTACCAGCAGGAGATCGAAGGAGTAATCTCTCCACTGGCGCGTAATGCCTTCACATACTACAAATTTGAATTCATAAGCACCTTCCTGGAGGGAACCCACATTGTGAACAAGATCAGGGTAATCCCGAAAAGAAAGAGCCAGCAGCTGGTGGAGGGGTACCTTTATGTGGTGGAGGATCTGTGGTGCCTTCACTCTTCAGACCTGACCCTGAATACCATTGCCGGCACACTGTCTCTCCAGCAACTTTATGCGAATGTGATCATGGATGCCTGGCTGCCGGTAAGTCATAAAATCCAGGCGGAGATCGATATAGTGGGAGTTCTCGGGACGGCTACCTATGTCTCCTCTCTCAAGTACAGCAATGTGATCCTCAATCCCAATCTCCCTGATGCATATTTTATTTCAACGGAAAAGGCCGGCGAAACGAAGGAGCCGGAAGATGAACCACTGTCAGAAGAACAGGTGAAGATCAACGAGTTGCTTGCGAAAGAGGAGCTGAACAACCGGGATGTTGCAAAACTTTCCAAACTGATGGAAAAGGAGAGCAGTATGGAGGAGGAGGTGGAAACCGGGGAGGAGCTGAACCAAACCGGCACTTCAATCACTGTGGCCGAGGATGCCGTGAAAAACGACTCGCTTTACTGGAATAAAATGAGGCCCATTCCCCTCACCCCGGAAGAGCACCTCACCCTGAAAACACGGGACAGCATCATCGGCATTCAGACTCCTGAGACTCCCGCAGACACAACCCGGAAAAGAGGCAGAAAGAAAGTCACCTTCAATAACCTGGTGTATGGTCGAACCTACATCTATAACAGGGGCAAAGTCCGCTTTACCCATGACGGATTGATTGACCCGGTGAACACCGGGTATAATACGGTGGACGGTTTTTATTTTGGCCAGGGGTTCAGTATTGAATGGAGAGCCGACAGTCTCCATGAGGTCAGGTCAAACCTCAATATAGGTTACGCATTTAACCGGAATGCACCTTTGATCCGGTGGAATTCAGATCTGCTGTACGCCCCCCTGGCCCGGGGTAAAGTGGCTCTCTATCTGAATTACCGATCAGTCGACTTCAACACAGGGAGTGGTATTCCCCAAACGACAAACCTTCTGTATACGCTCTTCATAAGGCAAAACCACCTGAAGATGCATGAACAGATGGATGCCACACTTTATAACCGGATTGACCCGTTTAACGGATTCGTGGTTACCACCTATGCCACCTTCGGGCTACAAAACCAGTTGCAAAACAACGCCGACTTCTCATTTTTCTACAGGAACGACCCTGAAAAGGAGTTTACAGCAAATACTCCTTCAGGAAGAGAAACCACCGCACCGGAGATTCTGGATCACAAAAGGCTAGTGGCCCACATTGAGTTGGAATACACTCCCAAAAGGTATTATTTCATCAGGAACTACAGGAAAAATTACCAGGACTCTAAATGGCCTACTTTTTCCCTGGCCTACCGGAAGGCATTCCCTGTTGAACAAAGCGGATGGTCCGATTACAGTATGGCGGAGGCCAAAATCGAACACACTTTCGAAGTGGGACTGTTGTCCCGCCTGAACTGGTCCGTTGCAGCCGGCGCCTTTACCGATACAACATCCATCCACTTCTCCGATTACAAACACTTTAAATCCAACCCGCTTTACATTGACATGGCCGGACTCGACCGTGCACTCATGTTTTCAGATTATTACCAGGCAAGCACGAACCGGTACTGGGTCAACCTTCACACCACCCTTACCTCCTCCTACCTGTTGATCAAATACCTCCCATGGTTCAGTGAGCGACTATGGAAAGAGTCGCTCGATTTAGCCTACCTCTACACCCCGGGAACACCCAATTACCTGCAGGTTGGATATCGCCTTGAGGAGATCTTTTTCATGGCCGACATTGGGGTATACGTGGGATTCCGGGAGAAAATTGAGTCGCCCGGGGATTGGGGATACAATGGCGTAACCTTCCGGCTGAACTTCAGGTTCTAGATACCGGTATTCCAAAAAACTGTTCAGTGCATTTTTATGGGAACGGAAATTACTTAAAGGTAATTTTAAGTGAATGGGCATACTCCGACGGTTTCTCCTTTGGGAACCGCACCCTCAATCCTTCATCTGTCTGGGTCCATGCAAGTGCCTCCTCTGAGCCAAGCATGGTTACCTCTGCTACCTCCTTACTCTGATCGATGGAACGAACCATAATCTCATCATCGCTCCAGTTTAAAGAGATGGCATAGAGAAAATCCCCCTTTGTGGTAAATCGGATATCCTCCGCTTTATACATCGACTCTTCGTTATCCGTAAACGCGCCTGCGGTGCTTTTTACGCTTCCTTCGGCAGCTATTTTCCAGGGACGGGTGCCATAGATAGCCTCACCGTTGATATTCAGCCAACCGCCGATACTGCGCAATACCTCCTGTTGCTCCTGAGTGATTGTTCCGTCAGGCTTTGGACCAATATTGAGCAGCAGGTTGCCATTCTTGGCAACAATATCCACCAGGTCATCGATGATATGATTGGGTGTCTTATTCTCCTCCCCGTTAATATAGCCCCAGGACTTTTTCCCGATGGAAGTGTCGGTCTGCCAGGGAAATTTTAAGATCGAATCTGATTTGCCTCTTTCGATATCAAATACCTGGATATTATTTCCATACCCAAGCTTGGTATTGACGACCACCCCTTTCCCCCAATCGATTGCATTGTTATAATAGTAAGCCATGTATTGATAGAAAGTGGATTGAAAGGGATATTTTCCCACGGTCCAGTCAAACCACATCAATTCTGGCTGGTACTTATCAATTAATTCATAAGTGTGTGCGAGCCAATTCGCCTTTGATTCTTCATTAAAACCTGCGCCTTCCGCACATTCAAGGCTCTGTCCGCCCGGTTCCTCAAGACACTGGCCATAAAGAGACCGGTATGCTGTATCCTGAACATCGGATGGAATTTTTTTACCCGCATTATAAAACCACGCATTTTCGGCACGATGCGATGAAAGCCCAAAATGGAGTCCATGTTCCATGGAGGCTTTCTTAAGCTCCCCGATGATATCCCGCCCGGGGCCCATATTTACGGAATTCCACTTATTTCCAACGCTGTGGTACATGGAGAACCCATCATGGTGTTCCGCCACCGGAACAATGTACTTAATCCCCGACTCCTCGAAAAGAGAAACCCATTCATCGGCATTAAATTTCTCAGCCCTGAACAGGGGAATAAAATCTTTATATCCAAAATCGGTAAGTGCACCATAGGTTTCAATATGGTGCCTGTATTCATCACTGCCTTCCCTGTACATATTCCGGGGATACCACTCATTGCCAAAGGCAGGAACAGAATAGACTCCCCAATGGATAAAAACCCCGAACTTGGCATCCTTAAACCACTCGGGTATCTGGTAATTCAGGGCAATGGATGCCGAGTCGGGCGTGAAAACTTCTGTGCCAGCGGGTGATTTATAGGTGGAGATATCCGGCTTATATTCAGTCTTGACCGGATGGCATGAACCTGAAGCAATAAGCAGCAGAATGATAAATGGATGAGATTTCATTTTGTCATGTATTTGATTCTGTTTTCAATTACCCTGAATTCAACGATTTGTCCGATCAAATCGAAAGGTACAGGTTCTTTCAGGGAAAACTGAACGGAGCCTTTCCCCTGTTTATATTTTGCCAGTTCGTTTTTGAATTCCGAATGCCCGGTTGGCGTTGCATAGAATCCAATATGATTTTTATATCCTGCGAAATATACCAGTGGTTTTCCATATGTTTGATATGCAGGCATTCCATAAGAGATGTTTTCGACGGCTTCAGGTGCCTTCTCCCTGATGATGGAACGAATTTTAACCAAAATGGACTGAATCTCCTCAGGGAAAGTCAGCAGGTATTCATCAACGGATTTAAGTTCATTTTTCATATCTGTTTATAGATTTCGTTACCCAGGTCATAGATTTCCCTGATGGAACTTAATATTTCAGAGAAATTGATTTCAAGATCATACAGTTTGCCTGATTTCACATCAAACACCCACCCGTGGACTGTCGGAAATCCCCGGGACAAATAGTGTTTTTGCCAAACGGCCATTTTAATCACGTTGACACATTGCTCCTGAACATTCAGTTCGACCAGTTTATGGTATCTTTCAGTTTCATCGGCAATGGCATTTAAAGTTTTCTTGTGCAGGCGGTAAACATCCCTGATATTTCTAAGCCATGGGTTTAATATACCCAGGTCGGCCGATTGCATAGCGGCTTTCACCCCACCACAGTAATAGTGTCCACACACCACAATGTGCTTTACCATCAGGTGTTCAACCGCATATTCAATGACAGAGGCTGAACTGTTGTCGTTGTTGGGTACAAGGTTGGCCACATTCCGGTGTACAAACATTTCACCAGGCCGGATACCCGTCATCTCTTCCGCAGTTACCCTGCTATCGCTGCATCCGATGTACAGAATTTCCGGATTTTGTCCCTCTGCCAGATGGTTGAAAAAATCTGCATCACCGGCTTTTTTCTCCTCAACCCATTTCCGGTTGTTCTGGAAGATCTGGTCGTACAAGATCATATGACAATTATTTAGCCTGGTCAATATCTAAAATCTTTTCCTATTTGGCAATTGAGCAGAAAAGAGAACATGACTTTAGCAATTCTGAAAATCATAGCCAGGATGAAGTCCCAGACTGAAGTGATCGTCTTCAGCAACTGATTATTTATCCGGACATGAATATAGTTAATTCGTGTTAAAAATCACTTCCCGGGCCATAACCTAGTGCGTTTTTTTTAACTTTACAGCGGAAATGAAAATCATTGCATTCATATTGATTGTGAGCATGGGTTTCCTGGGCCTGAACCGCTTCATGTCAGCGTTTGAATGGTTGGCCCCTCAGGCAGAGCTGTCATGCTCCATGGATTGCTGCGGCGGCCAAGACGGGTGTTGCTGTTGTGATCCGCATGGCGAGGAGGACCAGAAACCTGATCATGAGACGGGAAACGGGAATCAATGTCAGGCTGCATGTGACTGCGCACCCTCCATTCAGATTGTAGCAATAGGGACACCTATCCAAAGCCCTGTTGAATTATCTCCGCATATGTTCGTTTACGGCGTTAATAACGAGCACTACCAGAGCCAGTACCTTCCCCCCCACTTCCAGCCCCCCCGTATGGTTTAGCGAATCAACAAGAGACAGACTCTTTTCGTTAACCAATACACCAATCATGAAAACAAAGATAAGATTGTTGTTGCTTGTCCTTTTTATGGCAGGCAACATGCCGCTTAAGGCACAAAATAGCCCGGAAACCGACACCTTGGTGATCCGGGTTGAAGGGTTATGCGGAATGTGTAAGACCCGCATTGAAAAGGCAGCCCTCCAGACCAAAGGGGTGACTCAGGCCACCTGGGAAACTGAAAGCAAAATGCTCACTGTGATTACCGACCCAAGCCGTTTCAGGGAAAACAAACTTCACTATCAGGTAGCCAGTGCAGGTCACGACACGGAACAGTTACTGGCTCCGGACCCGGTATATAAATCACTTCCCGGCTGCTGCAAATACAGAGATTACACCACTCATGATGAAGCCACCGGCTCCAGGGGTGACGGGATCACAGGCTATGTTTCCGAGGCTGGCGAAAGTGGTGAAACACTTCCCCTGGCTGGCGCAAATGTATATTGGATGGGAACCACATCGGGAACGATCACAGGGGAGGACGGTCAGTTTTTTATTGAAATGAAAGAAGGCTCGCACATGCTCATTGTCAGTTTTGTGGGCTATGGGAGCGATACACTCCACCTTGAGGCCCCCTCGGAAGTGGAGATTGGATTTTCCAAAGCAACAGCCCTGGAGGAGGTCAGGGTTGTCCACAAAATCAAAGCCACATCGATCTCTTTTACCAGCGCCTATAATATCCAGAATATCAGTGAGAAGGAGCTGACCAAAGCTGCTTGCTGCAACCTGTCAGAAAGCTTTGAAACCAATCCCACGGTAGATGCTTCATTGACCGATGCGGTAACCGGTACGCGCAAGATCGAGATGCTGGGACTGGCCGGACCCTATGTACAGATTACAAGGGAAAATATGCCCGATGTGAGGGGACTCTCCTCGCTTTATGGCCTCATCTATATACCCGGGACCTGGATTGAGGGAATTCAACTTAATACCGGTGCAGGATCTGTGGTAAACGGATATGAGAGCATTACCGGGCAGATCAATGTGGAACTGCGTAAGCCAGAAAACAGCGACAGGCTTTTTGTGAATCTTTATGGCAACATCGATGGAGCCATGGAGGCTAATCTGATGAGTGCATATAAAATGGGGGAAAAATGGAGCGGCTCAACTTCTCTGCACGGAAATTACAGACCCTTTAAACTGGATCACAACATGGACGGGTTCTCGGACCACCCCACGGGTGAAAACCTGGTAGCCATGCAAAGATTTAAATACAGCGGTGAGAATGGATTTGAAAGCCAGATCGGTGCCAGGGTGGTCTATACTGATGTTCTCGGGGGACAGACAGGCTTTAATCCGGATAAAGCGCCGGAAACACAAGCCTACTGGGGTTCCGGAATCAATACAAAAAGAGTTGAAGCATGGGGAAAGGCCGGGAAGATTTTTGAAAATCGCCCCTACAGCAGCATCGGTTTTCAGCTTTCAGGAGTGATCCATCGCCAGCAATCATTTTTTGGCCTCACTGATTATGATGCGGATCAGCAATCACTCTATTCCAACCTGATCTACCAATCCATCCTTGGGTCCACCAATCACCAGTACAGAACCGGGATCAGTTTCCAGGCCGACAACTATGAGGAAAAGATCCGTTCTGACATGTATAACAGAAAAGAGCTGGTACCAGGGGCCTTCCTTGAATATACATTTAACTACCTTGATATATTCACGGCAGTGGCAGGAATCCGGGCTGATTATCACAGCAACTTCGGAACCTTTGTAACACCCCGTTTACACATCAGGTATGAGCCCATACCCAGAACGGTATTCAGGGCTTCGGCAGGAAGAGGACAAAAAACAGCCAGCATTTTTGCCGAGAATATCGGGATATTTGCATCCTCCAGGTCCATTAACATTGCAGGGGATGGAAGCTCAAAACCCTATGGCCTGGATGCGGAAGTGGCCTGGAGTTATGGGCTGAACATGGCCCAGGGCTTCAACCTGGGCTCAGGAGAAGCTGTCTTCAAGGCAGATTACTACTATACCCGTTTCAGCAATCAGATCGTGGTGGATTATGACAGAAGTCCCCAGGAGATTCACTTCTATAACCTGGATGGAAATTCCTACTCCAACAGCATCCAGGTACAGATGGATCTGGAGCCGGTAGAACGTTACGACATAAGGCTTGCCTACCGCTTCAATGATGTGAAAAGCACCTACGGAGATGATCTTCTTCCCGTGCCGCTGAGTTCAAGGAACCGTGCTTTTGTAAACATGGCATATGAAACCCTGGGGAAGTGGACATTCGATATAACATGGAACTGGCAGGACAGTAAACGTATACCCGGAACCCAAACCAACCCGGAGGCTTATCGGGTTGCAGCGCAGTCTCCTGCATTTTCCCTGGTGAATATGCAGGTGGGAAAAACGCTGATGGACAGGCTTAATATTTACGTGGGGATTGAAAACCTGTTTGGATATACACAGGAGAATCCCATCATTGCCAGCGAAGACCCTTTTGGACCCTATTTTGACAGCTCGCTGATCTGGGGCCCTGTTTTCGGTAGAAAATTTTATGCCGGTTTGAGATTCAGGATTCCCTGAGCGACAAAGGGAAAATGGATTTTATCTATCTTTGAGAATCATCATACAGCATGATCAAAACACTGCCATTCTTTTTTCTCCCCTTACTCCTGCTTTCGGGATCTGAGCTCCTGGCTGATGAGAATAAGGAGATTAACTGGAAGGAGGAGATTGAAGGGCTGAGAAGGGAACTTACCGCAAGGCACCCGGATCTTTTCTTCTACACTGATTCTGTCTCTTTTAACAGAGGGCTGGAAGGTGTAGCTGAAAGGGCCACCGGGAAAACTGAGCTGGAGGTGGCAGTAATGCTGCAGCAGGTGGTGGCAAGACTGGGCGATGCCCATACCCAGGTCAATTATAACTTCCTAATTGATAACAACCTGATCCTGCCTTTCGAATGTTACTGGTTCCAGGAGGGACTATATGTGTCCGGTTACCGGAAGGATTATGAAAAAATGGAAGGGAAACTGATTGTCTCCATCAACAACTACCCGATCCGGCAGGTGATCGACTCCCTCTCCACACTGATCAGCGGGGCCAACCCCTCCCTGGTCAGGTATGCCGTTCCCATGATGATCATTTGGGTCCAGCTGCTGGAATATTTTGGTTTCGCAGAACTTCCTGAAGTTGAGATCACACTGGAAGATCAGTCTGGAAATCATACCAGGGAGATCATCCGCCTTCCCTCCCCGGAGAGTGCACACATCACTGTTGGACCCGATCCGCTCCCCCTTGGATGGCAGGATAGAAACGCTTTTTTCAAAGATCAGTATTTCCCCGATGAGAACCTCTATTATATCCAGTATAACAAGTGCTGGAGCAGGGAGGCTGAAGTTGATTTTGGATCCGGTGCCAACGCACTTTTCATGCCCTCATTTAAGGAGTTTGAAAAAAAAGTCCTGAAGACCATCAGGAAACAGGAGATTGAAAAACTGGTCATAGACCTGCGTTTTAACAGCGGGGGAACCCCCTTGCAGGGAACCGGTTTTGTTGAAAAACTTCAAAAATCCGGGATCGGTGACCGGGCAGAAATCTACCTGATGGTTGGAAGAAAGACATTCTCCTCAGCCATCATAAATGCCGTTGATGTGATCAGGGCCTTTACTCCTGTGGTTGTGGGAGAAGACACAGGTGGAAAGCCTAACCATTTCGGGGAGATAAAAAGATTTGTGCTTACCACCTCCAACCTGGTGATAAGCTACTCTACAAAATACTTCAACCTCCTGGAAGATGACCCCCAGGCCATTACGCCGGACCTCCATGTTTCCCAGACCTTTGCAGGCTTTTTGAAGGGAACTGACGAGGCGATGGAAGCGATACGCAACCATTCGCACCGCTGATCCCCTCCATCATCAGCATATCATGATTTCTCCAACACCAGTCCCCGCATGATCAGGTACTGGGCCAGGATATAAGTGATCATGATCCAGAAACCGGCCAGTGGAATCTCCGTGGTAAATTTATTGATGGCGATCATGCTGTCCGATACCAGGAAGAGAATGGATCCGGTAAATACAAATCGAAAACTGGAGGGATTCACCCGGCCCCTCCGGTTCAGGGCCATCATCGACATCGCGATGAGGGAAATCGCATATAACAGGATCACCGGCTTCATGATTCCCTCCAGTCCGGGTAACAACAGGTAATAAATCCCTCCCACGTAAAGCAGGAAGAGTGCAATGATCAACGGATTTTTTCTCAGGTACCCTTTCCTCTTCTCCTCTGAGTAACGTGCAAAGATGAAGATATAGGTAACCTGTGCAAGGAAGAAGCCCCCTACCCCTGCAAAAAAGAAGAGCTCGTCTCTCCCCGAGAGCATCAGTAGAATATCTCCTACCCAGGAGAAGAAAAATGCCAGCAGTACGGGAACCGTAAAGCTCTTCTTCTTACTGAATATGAGGAAATAAACCGCCATCCAAATCATGATCAGCGGTTTGACCGGGTACTCCAGGGCGATGTTGTCTGTGAACCTGCCTGTAAGTTCTACCACAACTATCATCAGCAGTAAAAGATGCAAAACAAGTGAGGTGCGTTTATTCATAGGTCGGTAGTTTAATTCGTAAATATAGAAAAATGAATGTATAAAAGTATTCGCTACTTTTATCATCCAAATGGAACAACAGTGGAAAAAGAACCGGTACGGCTATATTGAAGGCACCCTGAGTATTGTGGGTAACCTCCTGCTTTTTGGTTTGAAGTACTGGGTAGGAATCATGTCGGGATCGCTGGCACTTATCGCAGATGCATGGCACACCCTTTCGGATTCGGCCAGCTCGGTGGTAGTAGTCGGAAGTGAAAGAATCTCCTCCCGAAGGGCGGATGAACGGCATCCTTTCGGCCACGGCAGATACCAGCAGATTGCCTCTATCTTTATCGCCTTCCTGCTGGGCATTGTGGCCTGGGAGTTTTTCACCGGATCAATTGAAAAGTTCAAAGCTCAGGAATCCGCTCAATTTGGCACCCTGGCCATTGGGGTGACGATCCTCTCCATCGTGTCTAAAGAGGCTATGGCACAGTATGCTTATTACACCTATCGGAAGGTTTTGAAACGCTAAAGGCAGATGGCTGGCACCACCGGAGTGATGCACTTTCATCCCTGGTTGTGCTTCTGGGAATTTTTTTGGGAAAACAGTTCTGGTGGATCGACAGTGTTTTGGGCTTTGCCATCAGTCTGATACTTTTCTATGCAGTTTTTGAGATTATCAGTACCTCCACAAATAAACTTCTTGGAGAACAACCCAATGAAAAACTGGTCATGGAGATTGAACAGCTCATCAAAAGGGTTTCGGACCTGGAGATCTATCCCCATCACTTTCACCTTCATACCTATGGTGACCATAAGGAACTCACATTTCACATCAAACTTCCGGGTTCACTTGATATCCATACAGGTCACGAAATTGCCAATCAGATCGAAGATCGTCTGCGGAAAGAGATGCAATTAGAGGCCACCATTCATGTGGAACCAATATAGGAGGAGCTGAAATGGCAGTGTAATGAATTTTTCAAAGATTTGCGCAATCGATTGTACAAACTTTACTAAATTTGTTACCGGACCATGAATAAGACGCACATTACTATCCACGACATTGCAAGGGAGCTGAATATTTCAGCCTCCACCGTCTCCCGCGCCCTGCACAACCATCCAAGGATCAGTCAGTCCACCAGGGATGCAGTACGGGAATTGGCTGAGAAATACAGTTACCAGCCGAACGTGGTTGCCTCTTCACTCAGGCAGGGTCGCAGCAAAACTGTGGGTGTGGTGGTGCCCCGGATCAACAGGAATTTCTTTGCCAATGTGATCGGAGGAGTGGAGGAGGTACTGGCCTCCTCGGGTTACCACCTGATGATCTGCCAGACCCATGAAAAACTGAAGAACGAGAAAGCTGCGATTCAGACCCTTGTAAATGCCCGGGTAGATGCAATCCTGCTATCGGTTTCCCTGGAGACAACCGGGGCTGACCACCTCTCATCCCTCCGGGACAAAGGGATCCGGTTATTCTTCTTTGACCGGATCCTTGAATCGGTCCATGTGGGATCGGTGATGATTGACGACAGGCTTGGAGCCTACCAAAGTGTAACACATTTACTTGAAAAGGGTTACCGGAAAATCGTCCACATAGGAGGAACAGATCAGATCAATATTTACCGCGCACGCAAAAAAGGATACCTGGATGCCATGAACGAAGCCGGGATAGATATCAAACCCCAATGGATCATGGAAAAACCATTGGTACTGGAGGGTGGGGAATCGGCCTTTCAGGATGCCATGAGACTGAAACAGAAACCGGAAGCCTTTTTCTGTGCCGGTGATTTTGCGGCACTGGGACTCATGCAGGCTGCCCTCAAAAAAGGGATTCGGATTCCTGACGACCTCGGGATCACAGGTTTTGCTAATGAACCTTTTACTGCTTTTTTGAATCCCTCCCTGACCACTGTCGACCAACGTGGCAATGAGATGGGGAGGATCGTCGCAGAGATGTTCATGGATTGCAATGAAAACGACAGAGAATCCCTGGATTGCAAAAAAACGGTACTGGAACCCCGATTGATAATCAGAAATAGTTCTCTTCCAAACAGATAGATCATTAACATTAAAATAACGACAATATGTCAATCCATTATGAAGTAAGGTTCTCAAACCATCCTGAAGACGCTATAAAGTACGGAACAGACAGACTGCGTAAAGAATTCCTGGTGGAGACCTTAATGGTAACCGGGGAGATCAACATGGTCTACTCGATGAATGACAGGTATATCGTAGGAGGAGCGGTGCCTGATCCCGAACTGGAACTCACCACGATCCCCCCCCTTAAATCGGAGTACTTTTGCGACCGGCGCGAACTGGGAATGATCAACGTGGGAGGCGCTGCCACCATCAGGGTAGATGCAGAAGTATATAAACTGGGCTACAAGGATGCCCTCTATGTGGGTGCCGGTTCAAAAAAGATCACAATGGTCAGCCTTGATCCGGCTGACCCTGCACACCTCTATTTTAATTCGGCTCCGGCCCACCATCCATATCCATGCAAAAGGGTCACCCTCGATGATGCCGATGTTGTGGAGATGGGTGCTCTGGAGCAATCCAATGCCCGGAAAATCAATAAACTGCTTGTAAATTCGGTGGTGGAGACCTGCCAGTTGCAGATGGGGATGACCGAGCTTAAAGCCGGGAGTGTATGGAACACCATGCCACCCCACCTGCACGACCGGCGTATGGAAGCCTACTTTTACTTTGAAGTACCCGAAGGACAGGCGATATGCCACTTTATGGGCGATCCCAAAGAGACCAGGCACATCTGGATGCAGAACGAGCAAGCGGTGATCTCTCCCCCCTGGTCGATCCACTCGGCGGCCGGGACCAGCAACTATGTCTTTATCTGGGGTATGGCCGGGGAGAATCTTAACTATGCCGACATGGATGTATTTCAGCCTAATGAACTTCGCTAATCGCTCTGAAGATAATGGAAAAACATGTGAAAACCGAGAAAAAGACCCCCTGGACCCAATTGGCCACAGGGCTTAGAAGAAAGCTGATTCACACGGATAACCTGATGCTGGTTGTAGTGGAATTTACCAATGGACCAGCTGAGGTGGCTGATCCGTTTCACGAACATCCCCACGAACAGGTTTCATATGTTGCTGAAGGTGAATTGATACTCTTTATCAAGGGAATAGGAGAAAAAAAACTCCAAAAGGGCGATCTGTTTGCCATCCCGGGAGGCATGCCCCATACCGTACAAACTCTTTCACCCGTGGTCCGGATCATCGATTCCTTCACCCCTTTGCGAAAAGAATTTTTATAAAATATCAAATAACTTCGAAAGATGTCCATAAAACTATTTGATCTGACCGGAAAAACCGCTTTGGTAACCGGTGGAACACACGGTCTTGGGATGGCCATAGCCACCGGCCTTGCCCGGGCAGGTGCCAGGATCATTATTAACGATGTGTTCGCAGATAAGCTTGAGGCTTCAAAAGTGGAGTATGCAAAACTTGGAATCAACATCCACACCTTTGTAATGGATGTCACCAATGAAGAGGAAGTAGATAAAACCATTCCGAAAATGGAAAATGAGGTGGGCCCCATCGATATCCTGGTGAACAATGCCGGGATCATCAAAAGGATCCCGATCCTGGAGATGAAAGCCGAGGAATTCAGGCAGGTCATAGATGTTGATCTGACGGGTCCATTCATCATGGCAAAGGCAGTGGCCAGGGGGATGGTCGCACGCGGCGGGGGAAAGATCATCAACATGTGTTCCATGATGAGCGAACTGGGGAGGAATACAGTTTCTGCTTATGCTTCAGCAAAAGGAGGACTTAAAATGCTCACCAAAAGCATGGCCACCGAGTGGGCAAGATACAACATCCAGGCCAACGGGATCGGACCAGGCTATTTTGCCACCAGCCAGACGGCTCCCATCCGTGTGGACGGCCATCCTTTCAATGATTTCATCATCAGTCGTACACCCGCCGCCCGCTGGGGTAATCCGGAAGACCTGGCAGGGGCAGCAATATTCCTGGCATCAAAAGCATCCGATTTTGTGAATGGAATAGTGCTTTACGTCGATGGAGGCATTCTTGCCACCATTGGCAAACCATCCAACGAAGAATAAACCAAAATAATCTGCTCCTATGAAATTCAACCTTTTCCCTTTCATTTTAATGGCTCTTTTTACTGCATCCTGCGGTTCCAGGAGTAAAGTTCTGATCGAGGTGATCAATCTGAGTGACCAGCAAAGGGATGATGCCTCCATCCTGTTTACCAGGAGTGAAATCTCCAACTGGACTGATATTCCCGGTGAAGCACTTCCGGTTCTGCGGAACCGAAAAGGTGAATCCCTTCCATGCCAGGCTGACGATGTTGATGGTGACGGGGAGTGGGACGAACTCTTTGCACCCATTGATATGGCCCCAAATGAGCAGAAGAAAGTGACCCTGGGTTTTGTAAAACCGGCCGGTTACCCGGAATTCCGGATAAGGACCAACCTTCGCCTGGGAGATGCCACCAGGCCTGGTTATCCTGAACTGAAAAATGCCAGCCGGTTGGAGGGAATCTCCTTTCACAATTACGACCAGGTGACAGGTGCAGCCTACCAGATGGAAGGAGTTGCCTGGGAAAATGACAATGTCGGGTTCAGGAACTATCTGGACCAGCGCAACGGGATGGACATCTTTGGTAAACTTACCGGTGAGATGGTCCTCGATAGTGCGGGCATTGCCGGCGGACCCAGCTACCATGAACCCGATTCATGGGGTATGGATATATTAAAGGTGGGCACCAGCCTGGGAGCAGGTGGTATCGGATACATGTACAGGGACTCACTCTACAGGGTGGGCGACAACGGTTCGGGCAACTACCAGGTCGTTTTCGAAGGAAGTCAGCGAAGCCGGTTCAACCTTTCTTTCAACAACTGGAGTGTCGACGGAAATGAGCTCGATGTGCTTCAGCAGATTGAAATTTCTGCAGGGAAACACTATTATCAGAGTACGGTAAGCTTTTCGGGTGCTGATTTGGAAATGGACCTGGTTGCCGGGATCGTGAATATGAAGAGCAGTGAACTTCACGTGGTTAAACTTGGGGGAAATCATACTGCACTGATCACACATGACCTGCAATCCGAAGACACCACCCTTTTGGCCATGGTACTGATGGTACCCAACCAGTACCTCCTTGGACATGGGGAAGCGAAAGAGGCGGGAGAAGGAATTACACAGACCTACTTTGCAATTCTTGAGGCCCGCCAGGGCGATCCGGTTCCATACAGGTTCTATGCACTCTGGGAGAAAGAGGATCCCAGGTGGACCTCCCTTGAAAAGGTGATTGAGTTCCTCGAAGAGGAAGCGGCCCGGTGGACCCAGTCCGTAGCTTACAGAGTATTGAATTAACTGTTGGTTTTATAACAATTCTGACATCCGTTAGCCCACTCATTTTTATCTTCACCAATTTATTTTTATATTCGGGTGCGCAATCGATTGTACTATGCCATGAAGAGACTTGATGTAGCTTTGAAAATGAGGGAAATAGGTGCTATTCCCCTCTATTATAATCCCGATATCGAAATTTGCAAGGAGGTAATTTCGGCCTGTTATAAGGGAGGAATGAAGATCTTTGAATTTACCAATCGTGGCGATTTTGCTCATGAAATCTTTGCCGGTCTGGTTAAATGGGGAAAAAAAGCCATGCCCGACCTTGTCCTGGGTGTGGGGACAGTGGTTGATGCAGGAACCTGTTCTCTATACATCCAGCTTGGAGCCAAATTTATCGTTTCACCATTGCTTAATGAGGAGATGGCCCGTGTCTGCAACCGGCGTAAGGTTCTCTGGATCCCGGGATGCGCCACTGCTTCAGAAATAAGCAAAGCTGAGGAACTGGGTGCCGAAGTGGTCAAGCTGTTTCCTGGTCCTACCGTGGGAGGAGCTAAATTCATGAAAGCCTACCTCGGACCATGCCCCTGGTCAAACATCATGCCCTCAGGGGGAGTCTCCCCCACGATGGAAAACCTCAAAGAGTGGTTCGATGCAGGATCATTCTGTGTGGGAATGGGATCACAGTTGATTTCAAAAGAGATTATTGATAAGAAACTTTTCAGTGAACTAACTGAAATCGCAGCCGAATCAATTGAAATTATCAGGAAGCTGAAGAAATAATATCCTATTTAATCTGTTTCAAATGACTGCAGTTGTAAATAAAATAAATGAGAAAGTAGGTAACTACCGGTGGACGATCTGTGCATTGATCTTTTTTGCGACAACCATCAATTACCTGGACCGCCAGGTGATAGGTATACTTAAGCCTGTTCTGAAAGATGATCTGGGCATCGGCGAGCTTGAATACAGCTATATCGTGATGGCTTTCCAGTTTGCATATGCCGTAGGTATGGTACTGGCAGGAAGAATCATTGATAAAATCGGTACAAAAATAGGCTATGCCCTTTCCCTTGTGCTCTGGAGCTTTGCAGCAGTTGCGCATGCATTTGCCAGGGGACCCCTTGGATTTGGGATCGCCCGTGCAGGACTCGGGTTAGGGGAAGCCGGGAACTTTCCGGCTGCAGTAAAAGCAACGGCCGAATGGTTTCCAAAAAAGGAACGTGCCCTGGCACTCGGAATTTTTAATTCAGGCACCAATGTGGGAGCCATCATCGCGCCGCTTGTGGTACCATGGCTGGCCCGAACATACGGCTGGCAGATGGCTTTTATTGCCACCGGTGCGATTGGATTTACCTGGCTTATATTCTGGTTTATCTATTATGAAATTCCGAAGAAACAAAAAAGATTAAAGCAACCTGAGCTGGAATACATCTTAAGTGATCATGAGGATGAGAAAGGCGAGAAGGTGCCCTGGATCAAACTGTTTAAATATCGCCAGACCTGGGCATTTGTGGTTGGTAAATTTCTTACGGATCCCATCTGGTGGTTCTATCTTTTCTGGATTCCCGGCTGGCTGGCAGATGTGCGCGGACTTGATATCAAGGGGGGAGGATTTGGATTGCCGCTGGTGGTAATTTATACGGCAACCACCATTGGCAGTATTTTCGGCGGATGGCTTTCAGGCTTCCTGATCAAGAGAGGATTTCAGGTCTATCAGGGCCGCCGATATTCGATGTTGCTCTTCGCCATCCTGGTGATACCCATCGTTTTCGCACAAACCTCAGGGATAGGACTCTGGTCCGCGATTGCACTGATCAGTTTGGCAGCAGCTTCTCACCAGGCCTGGTCGGCGAATATATTCACAACTGTGTCGGATATGTTTCCGAAGAAAGCGGTGGCATCCGTCACCGGGATCGGTGGCATGGCAGGAGCAGTGGGAGGAATACTGATTGCAAGCTTTGCAGGAACCGTGCTTGACTCCTGGGAAAAGAAAGGAAATATTGACGGCGGATATGCTACTCTTTTCATTGTAGCCGGATCAGCCTATATAATAGCATGGTCGCTGTTTAATCTGATCGCAGGAAAGATGAAGGTTGTCAACCTTGATGAATAAGTTTCTTTATTGTTAGTTAGCGTATTTTTTACGTTAACCTTGGTTTTGATCATTTTGTTTCCTACTTTAGATCCATGGAAAAAGTGGTCAGATCGATCAATCCTCATATTTCGGTTGATTGTGTCATCTTTGGATTCAGCACCAGTCAGCTGAAGGTACTACTGATCCAGCGCGACTATATAAATGAAGAGGGTATCCCGGTGAAGGATTATAAACTGCCGGGGGATTTCATCACCACCAGGGAGGATCTGGACCATGCCGCCGCACGAACCCTGAATGAACTGACTGGACTGCAGAATATATTCCTCAAACAGTTTGCGGTTTTTGGAAAACCCGACAGAATCTCAAGGAAAGCGGACCTGAACTGGCTCAAAGCGACAACCGGTACCGAAATTCACCGGGTGGTTACCACGGCCTACTTTGCCCTGATCAACATTTCTGAAAGCGATCGCAATTATGCCCTTAATAACAAAGCTTCATGGATTGATGTGAACCGGGTGCCGGAACTGGCCTTCGACCACCGGGAGATTATGGAAAAGGGATTGCATCACCTGCAGAACGCCCTGAGAAACGAGCCCATAGGATTTGAATTGCTTCCTGAAAAGTTCACCATCCGGAAACTGCAAACCCTTTACCAGGTGATCCTGAACTGTAAACTTGACAACAGGAATTTCAGAAAGAAGATCCTGAAGGCAAAATACCTGGTTCAACTGGATGAGAAACAGGAAGGGGTGGCCCATAAACCGGCCTACTTCTACAGCTTTGATAAAATCACATACGACCATAACAAAAAGAACTCTCTTGGATTCAACTTCTAACCCATGAAATCAATGATGATGTTACCCATTTCCCCATTTACTAATCTCCAATTCCCATGAACCTGTTAGGATATGATATCGGAAGCTCATCGGTAAAAGCCAGCCTGATCAATGCTGAATCGGGTCGCTGTGTTGCCTCGGCCTTTTATCCGAAAAAAGAGATGAAAATTTCAGCTCCCATGGCAGACTGGGCCGAACAGGACCCGGAACTTTGGTGGGCCAACCTGATCCTTGCCACCAATGATGTTTTACAGAGTGCGGAGATCGACCCCTCTTCAGTCGGGGCTATCGGGATTGCCTACCAGATGCACGGACTGGTCCTTGTGGATAAGAACCATAAATTGCTTCGCTCCTCCATCATCTGGTGCGACTCAAGGGCAGTATCCCTCGGAGAGAAGGCCATGAATGAAATCGGCAATGAAAAGTGTCTCTCCCACCTGCTAAACTCTCCCGGAAATTTTACTGCCTCCAAGCTTAGCTGGGTCATAGAGCATGAACCTGATGTTTACGAAAAGGCATACAAATTCATGCTGCCGGGTGATTACATCGCCATGAAACTGACCGGCGAGATCAATACGACCATCTCAGGTTTATCAGAGGGAATCCTGTGGGATTTTAAGGAGAACTCCATTGCCGGTTTTCTGCTGGAGCACTACGGTATCCATAAACACCTGATCCCGGATATTGTCCCCACCTTTTCTGAACAGGGAAGATTATCCACAGCAGCTGCGGAGGAGCTGGGCCTGGTTCCCGGAATCCAGATTGCCTACCGTGCCGGTGACCAGCCCAACAACGCGTTTTCGCTGAATGTGCTTAATCCGGGTGAAATTGCTGCGACCGCGGGCACTTCCGGGGTTGTATACGGGGTCAGTGACGAAATCAAATATGACTCCCGCAGCAGGGTAAATACATTTGCCCACGTAAACCACAGTCCGGAATTAACCCGGCTGGGAGTTTTACTCTGCATCAATGGTACCGGGATTCAGTATTCCTGGCTCAAACAGAACCTGGCCCAGAGGGACAAAAACTATCCCGGGTTAAATGACCTGGCTATGACAGCTCCCATCGGTTCGGAGGGATTGTTGATGCTGCCTTTTGGAAACGGAGCAGAGAGAATGCTGGGCAACCGGAATGTGGGTGCAACCATGAAGAATATCAATTTCAACATTCACAACGAAGCTCACCTGGTAAGGGCTGCCCAGGAAGGTGTGGCCTTCTCCATGCAATACGGGATTGAAATCATGCGCGAGATCGGTATACATCCAACCGTAATCAGGGCCGGATTGGCCAATATGTTCCTGAGCCCGATTTTCAGGGATACCCTGGCTGAAATTTCCGGGGCCACCATTGAACTCTATGACACAGATGGGTCCATTGGTGCAGCCAATGGTGCCGGAATCGGATCCGGAACATTCGGATCGTTCCGGGAGGCTTTCGAAAACCTCAATAAGATGGTGGTTATTGAGCCTGAAGGGAGCAAAAATGACGAGTACAAACAATCCTACGAGGCCTGGAAGTGGGCCCTTGATATTTGTCTTAAAAATAGTTTAGAAAGTTAACTTATAAAACAAAACCAATGGAAGTTCTATTAGGAAATAAATCGTATTTCCCCGGAATCGGGAAGATCAAATTCGAAGGCAGGGAATCGGACAATCCGCTTGCTTTCAAATTCTATGACGAGAAGAAGGTAGTTGCAGGCAAGACCATGAAGGAACACATGCGTTTTGCCATCGCATACTGGCATACTTTCTGCGGAACCGGGGAAGACCCCTTCGGACCGGGCACCCAGATCTTCCCCTGGGCCAATGGGAAAAATGCTGTGGAAAGAATGAAGAACAAAATGGATGCAGCATTCGAATTTATTACCAAAATCGGTGCGCCTTTTTACTGTTTTCATGATATCGATGCAGCAGTTGAAGGAAACTCTATTTCTGAATATGAATCCAATATGGCATCCATGGTGGAATACGCAAAGAAGAAGCAGGCCGACTCAGGTGTGAAGCTTCTTTGGGGAACTGCCAATGTATTTTCCAATCCCCGTTATATGAACGGTGCTGCCAGCAATCCCGACTTTAATGTACTTCCCTGGGCAGCCACCCAGGTGAAGAACGCCCTGGATGCCACTATCGCCCTGGGCGGTCAGAATTATGTCTTCTGGGGGGGTCGTGAAGGATACATGTCCCTACTGAATACAGATATGAAGCGGGAGCAGGAACACATTGCCCGTTTCTTCACCATGGCCAGGGACTATGCCCGCAGCAAAGGATTTACCGGTCCTTTCCTGATCGAACCAAAGCCTATGGAGCCCACCAAGCACCAATACGATTTTGATACGGCAACTGTCATTGGCTTCCTGAATAAATACGGCCTGGCAGATGACTTTAAAATGAACATTGAGGTGAACCATGCCACCCTGGCCGGCCATACCTTTCAGCATGAGCTCCAGGTGGCCGTCGACAACGGAATGTTCGGCTCCATCGATGCCAACCGGGGTGATTACCAGAACGGTTGGGATACTGACCAGTTCCCCATCAACCTGTATGAACTGATCGAATCCATGTTCCCCATCATTGAGGCCGGCGGATTCAAAACAGGCGGAATCAATTTCGATGCAAAAACACGCCGGAACTCCACTGATATGGAAGATATTTTCATCGCCCATATCGCCGGAATGGATACATTTGCAAGGGCATTTGAAATCACCATGGACCTGCTGAAGAACTCTGCATACAAGAAAATGAAGCGTGACAGGTATGCATCTTTCGACTCGGGACAGGGTGCAAGTTTTGAACAGGGTAAAATGAACCTTGAACAACTTGCAGCACTGGCCAAAGTCAATGGAGAGCCAAGGCAGATCTCAGGAAAGCAGGAATTATACGAAGCCATTATTAACCAGTATATAAAATAGAACCCCATGTCCCAACCCACAAAAACCCGCTCCATCACCCCGGTAATTTTCGCGTTAACACTGGTTGCCGCACTGGGGGGTTTACTTTTTGGATATGATACAGCTGTGATCAATGGCGCAACCAATGCCCTCAGGCAGTTTTTTATTACGCCACTTGAGGGAAATCCGGAGCTGGCGACATCCACCATTATCCAGTTCAAAGGAATCGTGACCTTCTGCCTTATCATCGTGGTTGCACTGATTACCAGTTTTATCATAAAGCTGTTTGGAAAGAAAAAAGGATGGCTGCTCAGCGGAGTTTTGTGGGCTGTGGGCATCATAGTGCTCTATTTATCCTTTTTAAGGGGCGAAAATGTACTCACAGAGAGCCTGGGTAACTCCATCAAGGGATTTACCATTTCCAGTGCCCTGGTCGGTTGCATCATCGGGGGATCCTTGGGCGGATATATCAGTCAGAGCATCGGGAGGAAAAAGGGACTGATCCTGGCTGCCATACTTTTTGTGATATCCGCGCTGGGATCGGCCCTGCCCGAGAAACTCAATTTCATGGGTCTGGCTACCATCAGCTCCTTCATCTTTTACAGGGTATTGGGTGGTATTGGTGTTGGACTGGCTTCCATGCTTTCGCCAATGTACATTGCCGAAATCGCCCCTGCAGGGGTACGCGGCAAATTGGTTTCATGGAACCAGTTTGCCATTATTTTTGGTATGCTGGTGGTCTATTTTGTGAACTATTTCATTGCCAGGGGTCAGGCTGAAGCCTGGATCAACGCCACAGGCTGGAGATGGATGTTCGGGTCTGAAACCATCCCTGCAGCCATATTCCTGATCCTGCTCTTTTTTGTGCCTGAATCGCCCAGGTTCCTGGTATTGAAAAAGCAGGAAAACAAGGCCCTGGCTCTCCTGAAAAGGATCAATCCGGGCACTGCCGACCAGGTATTTTCCGAAGTGATGCTTTCCCTGAAAGAAAAAAGGGCTCCATGGTTGTCCTTTGGCGGTCTGATCATCATAATAGGGATCCTGCTTTCAGTCTTCCAGCAATTTGTGGGCATCAATGTGGTGCTCTATTATGCGGGTGATATTTTCAGAAGCATTGGGGCTGGAAATGATTCCTCTCTTTTGCAAACAATTATCGTGGGCAGTGTGAACCTGACCTTCACGGTGGTTGCCATCCTGACAGTGGACAAGTTTGGGCGCAAACCTCTGATGGTATTCGGGGGGATTGCCATGGGGATAAGTATGATTGCCCTGGGCCTCTCCTTTTACCTGGATAAGATGGGCTTGCTGACCCTGATTTTCATGCTTACCTATACCGCTGCCTTTGCCATGAGCTGGGGACCGGTTACCTGGGTATTGCTTTCGGAGATCTTCCCCAACAGCATTAAGGGTGCCATGTCTATTGCAGTAGCCTCACAGTGGGTCGCCAACCTGCTCGTTTCATGGACCTTCCCCATGATGAACGAAAGTACGCTGCTTACGAAAATGTTCAACCACGGCTTCTCCTACTGGATTTACGGGGTCATGGGATTCCTGGCAGCCTGGTTTATCATTAAACTGGTACCGGAAACCAAGGGAAGGACCCTTGAGGATCTGGAGAAGATCTGGAAGAAAAGATAGTACACAGTACATAGGAAACAGTGCTCAGGAAACAGTGCTCAGTGCGCAGAAGTTCGTATCTTGGGACTATGCACTGAGCACTGTGCATTTTACAAATTAACCAAGAGATATGAAAACAAGAAAATTGATGCACGTCCTGTTGGGTCTTCTTTTTCCGGCAATATTATCCGCCTGTGATCCTGGTGAATCCGGAAAATCAGAATCGCCCATCCGATTCTATGTTGGATCTTCCGATGGAAAAATTGAATACTCCATTTATTTGTGTGAACTGGATCCCGTAGCTGGTGCCTTAACCGTACTGGACTCCTTTGCAGGGGCAGTGGGTCCCTCCTACCTGGCTATCTCCCCGGATGGAACCAGCCTTTATTCGGTTGACAACAGGAGTATTGATCCTCAGAAGAAGATGCAATCAGTCAATGCTTTCCAAATCAACCGGGACGATCTGTCACTCGAGTTTTTGAACAGCCAGGCCAGCGGAGGCAGGGGTCCCTGCCATGTTTATGCTGCTGAGGGATATGTATTTGTTGCTAACTACAATAGTGGTCATGCTGCAGCCTTCGCCATAAAGCCGGATGGCCAGGTGGGGACTTCCACTTCGATAGTGACCGGAGAGGGAGGTGGTCCGGATAAGGGACGCCAGGAGGGTCCACATGCACACCAGGTGATGCTTGATCCTTCAGGGACTTTCCTGCTGGTGCCTGACCTTGGAACCGATAAGATAATGAATTATGTTTTCGATAGAAAAACAGGGGAACTCACCCCCAACCCGGAACAGGCCTGGCTTGAAATGCCTCCCGGTGCAGGTCCCAGGCACCTGGCATTTCACCCTTCCGGGGAACTTATCTACGTGTTAAGCGAGATGAGTGCTACTGTTACAGCCTGTAGCTTTGATGGTGAAAGCGGCGTTTTAAGCATCATCAACTCCGCCAGTATCGTGAAGGATGGATTTACAGGCGGGAAGGGAGCAGCAGCAGTGAGGGTTCACCCCAACGGGAAATTCATTTATGCTTCCAATCGCGATGACACTGATAACCTGGCAGTTTTCCGTAAAAAGGATGACGGGGGAATTGAACTTATTCAAATTGTGGAAGATATACCCCACTGGCCCAGGGACTTTAACATCACACCCGACGGAAAGTTTTTGCTGGTGGCAGGTGCCAGGGCTAATGAAGTGGAGCTTTTTAAGCTTGACATTGAAAACGGAAAGCTGGAAAGCACCGGAACAAAAATTTCTGTTCCGGAACCAACCTGTATCCTGTTTGTGGATTGATTTATTCCCAGACCATTGAGAATAGGGCGGGTATCAGAACAACTTTAATACTCCATAGACTCCAACCATAATTATTGCCAGGCAGCTAACAATTAATGCCAACTTATAGAAGTTTCCCGGTGCAAGATTCTGCTGGTCGGACCTGAATCTGAACCACAGGCCTGTAATCACGATGATGATCAGCATCATAAAGGTGGCGATCCCTCCAATTGTAATCATGAGTACCGGTAATCTGATCAACAGGAAAGCAATGGTCCATAAAACCGGGAAGACAATTGCCAGTATACGGATGGTGCGCAACCGTATTTTCAGGTTTTTGAAATCGATCCACTTCAACACCCCGAACAGATCTGAGAAGACCCGGGTCCGGATGGCCAGAGCAGCAAACAGGGTTGAGAAGAGAACTGCAAAAGATCCCAGCAGGAAAATGTTCTTTGCAGTGGGTCCTACTGAATCGGTATAGATGCGGGAGATGGTCTCGATCATCCCGTAACCCTCAGGTACCTCGCCCCGCTGGTAAAGGATTGAAGCCCCCAGTACAAAGAATGCAGCCGTAACAATGGTATAAACAATCATCGACAGAAAGGCATCCATATACATGATACGGATCCATCCCCTGGTGCGTTCTCTCCAGGCTGGTGAATCTTCACGTGGACCGGCGAAGCGCGCATATCCCTTCTCAATGCACCAGTAGTTATAGGAGAGAATCTCATCCCCACCCACCCCGGTAAGTCCGAATGCTGCCAATGCAAATCCAACTGTTGCACGGGGTAGTTTAAAGGAGAGACCCTCAGAAATATCGGACCAGCTGATTGCAAATCCTGTTTTCTGAACCATGAATAGTGCCAGTAGGGTAAATACGGTAAAAAAAAACATGAAAACAAGGGATATTTTCTCCACCACATTGTAGAACCCAAACAGCATGACTGAAATCACCACCAACGCCGTGATGATGGTCCACACCAGGATGGAGAGCGATGGGAATGCCATGTTAAGGATGATTGCAACCCCGCCAATAATACCCCCCATCTGAAGGGGTTTAGGGAGCCACAGAACCAGCCATGACCAAGCTGCCCAACTCACCTTTTGCTTTCCAAAACGTGGACCGGGAAGCTCGTTCATCAGGCTCATGGCCGATATGCCCCTGGTGATGGATTGCCGGCCGAACTCAAGCTGGAGCACCACCTTTACCAGGCAACTCACAAGAATCACCCATAGGGTGACAAAACCGGCCTTCGCTCCCAATGCGGTGGTGGCAATCAATTCACCGGAACCCACCACCGATGCAGACAGGATAAAGCCAGGTCCCAGATATTTCAACTTCTGCCTGAAGTTTCCCGGAGCAGGTGTGATTGAGGATGAGTCCAGCCGGTAGGGATCACTTTGTCTGATATTATTCATATTCTTAAAAAATCAATAGTAATCAATTTAAAAAAACTAAACAGGATTTTCTCACCGAAATAATTCGCAATAATTGACTCGAGGCTGTATCAAAAGGTACGGCCTATTTGCTTACAGGGTAGTAATGTTTTTTTTGAAAAAGTTCTGGCCAGTTTATCCAGATTCTTAACGAAAGAATCCCGCTGTCCGTTTTCGGCTTTATTGTAGTGAGAAATCCCTATGCCGATCTCAGAGGCCACATGCTTTAGTAACAACTCTGTTGCCGGAAGTGGAGATTAATCCGTAAATTTGTAGAAAACCAGTGCAGTATGGAAACAGCAGAGTTAAGAAAAAAGGTTCGTAGCTATATTGATAAGACGGACGAAAGGTTCCTCAGGATGGTTGATGCCATGAGAAAGGAATATGAAGGATCTGAGGTTGTAGGATATGAGGTTGATGGTTCTCCCATTATGCAGGAAGACCTGAAAAAACGAGTCAGAGCAGCTTCTGAACGTGCTGAAGCCGGAAATTACATCACCCAGGAGGAAGTGGAAAAGGAGATGGAAGGCTGGTAATGAAGAAAAAGCTTCCAGTTTATTGGGACCCCAGAGCTAAGGAGAGCCTTGATGGTATCTACGATTTTATAGCTGAAGACTCAGTAAGTGCTGCCAGGCATGTTAAGAAGTCTTTGGCTCAACTGGCTAAAAGCCTCGGACACTTCCCGGAAAAATACTCCAAAGAAGAATACCTGGTCGATGAGCCGAGGAATTACCGTTCGGTATCCAAGTGGCGATACAAGATCGTTTACGAAGTAACAGACAAGTACCTACTCATATCCGATATTTTCAACACCAGCCAGCATCCTTTAAGAATACGGAGGATAAGTAAAGAATGACCCCAAAATCTATTCGGGGAAACTTGGACGGTGTGTTTTAGCATTATCATGTCCTTGAAATATGCAACTTCTGTTTTATACAGATTGTGCTAATGTGCAATCTCAACCACCACTCTCTGATATCTTGTGAGTTCCGGTTTGCCCTTGTCGCTCACTTCGCAGATAATATGAATGGTTTCCCCTTTACCGGCATCATCCGGCACCATGAAAGTGGCATCCCGATGGTCTATATCCTGAATTTCAATGGTTCCGCCATAGGATCCGGCTTCCCGGTATTGCCACCAATGATACTCCATTTCATCCCCGTCCGGATCGCTCGTTCCTTTTGCACTCAGTTTTACCCTTGCCCCTGGAAACTCTTTCAGGTCAGCCAAATGACCCAGAACAACCACAGGAGGATGATTTGCCTCTTCATACGACATCACACACCAATCGGCCCGCGAAGCGAAATCGTTTTGCAGTGCTTCTGACCACTGCCACATGGGTTTGAAATACTCCAGCCGCTGCGCCATTGTAGTCTCAGATCCTTCCCTTAAGCTGGTTATTCCCCACCCGGTACTCCCATACCAGCGCCCTTCCGGATAGGTATAACCTTCCACTGGTACATCATCAAGCCATGTGTTATCCCTCACCCGTACATATCGTCCGCCCCATCCGCCCCAGTCAGGGGACTCGAGGTTTCGTAATCCCGTCACGATGGTGTGAAGAAACGCCGGCGAATCTCCCTCCGACCGGAAATCCCCATTCTCTTTAGCCTTGTAAAGCGAACACAGCGGCCCGTGATTTTCAAGTATATTCTCCTTCATCCATGCCCCTTCGAAATAGTTCTGCATCTCCTGGGGCTGGGCCCGATCCCACCGGTAGGCAATCGCCTCAAACTGGTCTGAAATGATCGTCGTGATGTTATACTTCCCCCAGTGGGGACGAATGTAGGCCTGGTAAGTCGAATCCTGCTCCCATATAAAGAAGAAGCGTATCTTGTTTGCCACCTCTGTAATCCTTTCCGGATGCTCTTCTTCAATGGTCTTCAGAGCCCGGGCAATGGTGTTCATTCCACCCCATGCCTGCAGCCAGATGGGACGGTCGTCCGATTCGTCCAAAAGGACCTTTACAATATGTTGGGAGCCGGCAGTAATCGAATCCATCTCACCCTCGGTTTCCACGTTACCGAGGAACGTGCGCGCTATCAGGTACTCCGGTGTCGGATATTCTCTGTCATGTTTAACCAGGTTGGGATAGACCTTTGCGTAGGCCTCCAGATATGGCATGGCCCAGTCATCACCGGCCCAGTTGTGACCATGCCAGTGGTATTGTGAACTCGAGGTGATAATTCCCTCGATATCCCATTCATTGGCATAGAGCAGGAAACGGACCATGGAACACTCGTCATCAATCTCTCCATCGCTTGTGACAATCACACGCGGTTTATCCGACACCCCTGCTCTTTTGTCAATGGAATCACAGGCACAGAAGACTACCAGGAGTAAAATCAAAATTTTATTCATAATTAACGTTTTACCCTTGCATTGCCCTGCCAGATGCTCCAAACCTGCTCCTCATCGGCCGGATTGGCATAGTCGGTTTCAAGGGTGGTCACCAGGGCCCCGGTGGCCCAGCCAAACCGGATCCATTTCTCGGGTTCCCAGCCTTTCAGGATGGCATAGAGCATTCCGCTCACAAATCCATCCCCACCGCCAATGCGATCGTAAACATAGATATCACGGGGTTCCACAATGTGCCAGTTACTGTTTTCGAATATGATTGCTCCCCACATATGCTGGTTGGTGCTGATTACCTCGCGCAGTGTGGTCGCGTATACAGAAACATCGGGAAAAGCCTCCCTGACCCGGTTGATCATTCCCTTGAAACCCTCAATTTTTGCCCCAAGTCCCCTGCCTCCCGCTTCGGGACCCTGGATACCCAGGCAGAGCTGGAAGTCCTCCTCGTTACCGATCAGGATGTCTGAGATCGAGGCAATTTCTTTGAAAATCCGGTGCAGTTCCTCTTCACGGCCTACCCAGAAGGAGGCCCTGTGATTGAGGTCAAAGGAGATCCGGGTGCCATACTTTTTCGCGGCCCTGGCTATCTCCAGGCAGAACTGGCTGGTTTCCTTTGAGAGCGCTGCAATTAATCCTGAAAGGTGTACGATCCGCGCTCCCTCCCTGCCAAAGATGCGGTCCAGGTCGAAGTCCTTCACATTGAGCGTACGGCCCACCTCCCCGGCACGGTCATTATGCACCCTGGGTCCGCGTGATCCGTAACCGGCGTCGGCAATGTTAATCTGGTGCCGGTAGCCCCAGGGGTTGCCCTGTTCAACCTCAGGACCCTCATACTCCATATGACGGCTGGCCAGGTTATCCTTGATCAGCCTTGCAATGGGACTCCCCTTTACAAAGGTGGTTAGGATCTTCACCGGGAGACCCAGGTAGGAAGCTGTACTTCCCACGTTTGACTCGGCGCTGGAGGCGGTCATTTTAAACAGGTCACTGCTGTGGACCGGCTGACCGTTAACGGGTGTAATCCTGATTCCCATGCTGGTGGGGATGATCATTGCATACTTTGCATCTTTTCGTAATTCCATCTCTCTTTCTTTTCTGATTATCGATCCACCCTCGCCGATCCGCCGCCCTTTAGCTTCTCCACCTCCGCCAGCGTGGCCATGGAGGTATCGCCAGGAGTGGTCATGGCCAGTGCCCCGTGGGCAGCACCATACTCAACGGCTTCCTGTCCGTCACCGGTTGTCATAAAGCCGTAGATCAGACCAGATGCAAAACTGTCGCCACCCCCTACGCGGTCGAGAATCTCCAGGTCGGAACGATGTTTTGCTTCGTGGAATTTACCCATATAATAACAAATGCCACCCCATGAATTGACCGTGGCTGATTTTACCGTTCTGAGGGTGGTGGCCACTACCTTGAAATTAGGGTAAGCCTGTACCACATTCAGAATCATATTCTTAAAACCATCCGTTTCCAGGTTGGAAAGGTTGTCGTCCACCCCCTCAACCCTGAAACCTAAACTTGCGGTAAAATCCTCCTCGTTGCCGATCATTACATCCACATATCTTGCAAGACGGCTGTTCACCTCCCGGGCCTTTTCAATGCCTCCGATACTCTTCCACAGTGAGGGCCTGTAGTTTAAGTCGTAAGAGATAATGGTGCCGTGTTTTTTGGCTGCAATCATGGCCTCCTCGATCACATCGGCCGTAGTATCTGAAAGGGCTGCAAATATCCCACCTGTATGAAACCATTGGGAACCCAGCGTACCAAAAATATGCTCCCAGTCCACATCACCCTTTTTCATCTGGCTGGCGGCCGTAATTCCGCGGTCGCTCACCCCGAGGGCACCCCGGATCCCAAAGCCCCTTTCCGTAAAATTGAGTCCGTTGCGCACTGTTCTGCCAATACCATCAAAGGGTACCCACTGAATATGTTCCACATCCACACCGCCCTGCATGATAAAATCTTCAACCAACCGTCCCACCGCGTTGTCAGCAAAGGCCGTAACCACTGCTGTTGGAAGCCTGAAACACTTCCGTAATCCCCTGGCCACATTGTATTCACCACCACCTTCCCAGGCCCTGAATTGCCGGGTGGTACTTATCCTGCCTTCACCCGGGTCAAGTCGAAGCATCACTTCGCCAAGAGATACACAGGCATATTTACAAGCTTCAGGCTTCCTGATTATAAGTTTCCCCATTTAAATATTTAATTGATAAATTAACTTTCTTTTGTGTAATCGATTGCGCACACACACAAAATTAGCATTTTATATAAATAATTTTACAGGATCTTCGCTCTGAAATCAAGAAGGATCTTAATGTTTTGAGCCGGATTCTCCTCCAGAATCGCAAACGCTTCCTGGGTTTGAGACCCAGGCATGATCCTGGAAATCAATGCCTCCGGTTTCAGGGTTCCCTTTTCCAGGTTGGTGATGGTCTCGGCAAACTCACCATGACTCACACGGGAGGATATGATCCGGCCCTCCTTCCAGATTAATTCCTTAAAGACAATGGGGGCTGGTTCATTGCCCAGTCCCAGGACACAAACCGTACCTCCTCCTCGGATGCTCTGCACACATCCCCTGACCGGGTTGATCAGGCGGTCAGGCCCGACAGCGTGTCCCACTGCCTCAAAAGCAATATCTACCCCCTTTCCTTCGGTTTCCCTGAATATCCGGGCCACCGGGTCCTCTTTCATGGCATTGACTGGAATCACCTTTTCATAATGCTTTGGCCCAATAGCCAGGCGTTCTTCCAAAATATCCACCATGTAAACAGGTTGGTCTGTCACTGTTCTGACAGCCTCCAGGATACACAAACCAACCTTACCCGATCCCCAGATGGCAATTACATCTTCCTTTTTCACTCCTGCCTTGTTTTTGGCATGAAAACCTATGCTGAGTACTTCAATCAATGCTGCATGTTCATCACGGATTCCCGGGGGGACTTTGTACAACATGGATGTGGGGAGGGAAATATACTGAACAAAGCCTCCATTCAAATCGACGCCGATAAGCTTCAGGCTGGTGCAGGCAGGATAGTGCCCTCTCAGGCATGCCGGACACTTCCCGCACCAGATAATAGGGTCCGGGGCAACCTTATCACCCACCTTGAAATCATCCACACCACTGCCCACCTCAATGATGTCTCCGGCAAACTCATGTCCCATAATCATGGGAGTATGGGTACGTGGATGAAACTCACCTTTATAAATATGCTGATCGCTTCCGCAAATGCATCCAAAGCTAACCCGGATGATTGCCTCTCCGGATCCACACTTTGGCTTATCCATATCTTTCCATTCCACCAGGTTATATTCACTTAACACTGCCGCTTTCATCTTTGTCATAGTATAATGTTTTTAATATATGAATAATCGGGATCGATGATTCTCTTCTCCTTCAGTGCCTTCCAGAACATATCCGGGATCTTCCGCAGAAGGGTCTCCGCATTCCGGTCCATTTTCTCAGGCTTGCTGGTGTTCAGGGCAATACTGACAATGGCCGGATGAGAAATCCCGAAATGGATACATGCATCCCCCGGATCCACATGGTGCTTTTCACACACGGCAAGAAAGGCATCTCTCCATCGGTAAAGGAGCATTCCTTCATCCGATCCGGGATCCAAATCCCGGTAATCAAACTTATTACCGCCCGTAAGAAAGCCTCCATGGAACAGGGCCGAATTCACAATACCGACACCATCTTCATGCAGCCTGTCCATGAATGAGAGCAACTCTTTTGGATGACTGAAGATGGTGAAGCTGTTGGCGAACATCACCCAATCGAAGGGTACATGGTCATAAAGCTCGCGGATGATCCTCCAGTCCTTGGAACCGATCCCCACTGCTTTTACCTTTCCCTCGTTTTTCAGATCAAAAAGGGCACGATAGGATTCCAGGATTTCAAGGAACCTTTGGTCTTTTGCTTTTGCAGACTCAGAAGCATTGAGGTATTCATCGGGATCGTGGACAGACACTACCTCTGACCTGTAGTTGCCTCCGAGCAACTCATTCCCCTGCTCAAAACATTTCATGATCCCTTCATACCCGAACCTCTGGATGCAATCGTACTCAAGATTCACCCAGGCACCCGGCTCAAAGGTCGGTTCCGCGGTAGTGAGCGGTACCCTGTACCAGCCCAGCTTATTGCTGATCACGATATCGCCGGGATGGATACCCAAATCGGCCAGTCCCTTCCCAATCATCTCCAGCGCCAGTCCGGCTCCATATTTACCAGCCGTATCAATGACCACAGGCTTTTCGGTGCACTGGAACCATTTCCGCATCAGTTCCAGCTTATTCTCATAGGGTAGTGCCCGATAAAGGTTCCCCAGGTAGCTGGTACCATAAATCACTTGTGGCACTTCGAGTCCTGTTCTCCCCAGGGGTCGCTTTGATGTAAGCTTCATAGGTTAACGCCTTCAGTTTAATGGGCAAAAGTCCTTGTTCTGTATCCGTAAATGGCTACCACCACGAAACAGATCAAAGGTATGACAAATGAAAAATTCTCGGCAGGCATGGACATCATGGTTCCCTGTTTGATGATGGCTCCCTGGAGGGGAGGCATGACGGAACCTCCCAGAATGGCCATAATCAGTCCGGCCGCGCCGAACTTGGCATCTTCACCCAATCCCCTGAGTGCAATCCCGTAAATGGTCGGGAACATCAGCGACATAAAAGCAGATACGCCAACCAGGCAATACAATCCAAAAATGCCCTGGAAAATAATTACTCCGGCTACCATTACAAATCCGCCCATTGCAAAAAACATAAGTAAACGTCCGGGACGTACATACCTCATCAAAAAGGTGCTGATAAAACGGCTTACCAGAAAAATGCCCATGGCCACAATATTGTACTGCTGGGAGAGAACCTCCGCCTCCTGTTCACCCATCCCCTGGCTCATGAAATAGCGGGTACCGTAGTGCACGATAAAGGTCCAGCACATGATCTGTGCCCCTACATAGAAAAACTGGGCAATAACTCCCTCCCGGTACCTTGGAAGGGCAAAAATCCTTTTCAGTGTGGGGATAAAATCGATGGCGCGGTTTGAATCGGCGTTTTTTGGCATCCTGACCAGTGCAATCAGCACCAACATCACCAGGATCACCATTCCAATCACAATATAAGGTGAACTGAGAATATGCAGGTCACTCATTTTTACTTTTTCAAACTCCCCTGGGCTAAGGAGTGTTCTTTGTGCCGTATCCATGGGATCGAGCCTTGCCTGGATAAAGGTTTTGGCTACAAACATGCCTGTAAGAGAACCCATTGGATTAAAAGACTGGGCCAGGTTGAGCCTACGGGTGGAGGACTCATCGCTGCCCATGGAAAGAATATAGGGATTAGCACTGGTCTCCAGGAAAGACAAACCACAGGTAAGAATAAAGTATGCAATCAGAAAGGGTGCATAAACCCCGATGGCACTGGCCGGGATAAATAGCAGGGCACCCGTGGCATAGAGGCCCAGTCCCACAAGGATGCCTGCTTTATAGCTAAAACGGCGAATAAAAATGGCAGCCGGAAAAGCCATGGCAAAATAGCCGCCGTAGAAGGCCACCTGCACCAGGGATCCCTGTACCGGGTTCATCAGGAAGATCTTTGAGAAGGCTTTCACCATCGGGTTGGTAATGTCATTGGCAAATCCCCAGAATGCAAAGCAGGAGGTGATCAGGATAAAGGGAACCAGGTATTGCTTTTCAAGAATTTTAGTCTTTTGCTTTCCCATGTCTGTCAGTCCATTTTAAGTTGATAAAAATCTATTGCGTTCTGGTAAAATATTTTCTTTCTTTCACGCTCCGGGAGGTATCCCAGGTACCCAACCGGGATTTTCATCACCTCCTGGTACTCTCCTGCCAGCCGGCAAACCGGCCAATCGCTGCCCAGCATGAGCCTGCCTGTTCCGAATGCATCAACAATTACTTTCATATAGGGGACAAAATCCTCATACTTCCATAAATCAAGGCTTGCTTCAGTCACCATACCGGAAATCTTGCACCAAACATTAGGGTGAAACGCAAGGGCCTCAATGTCATCCTTCCAGGGCTGGATGATCCCCGACTTAATGAAAGGCTTCGAGATATGATCAAGCACAAAGGGCTGTCCGGGAAACATGCGTACCAGTTGAACGGCCCGCCCAAGGTGTTTGGGAAACAGAAGAAGGTCGTAGGTGAGACCATAACCCTGAAGCTTCTCCATCCCTTTTATAAAGGCATCTGAAAGCATAAAATCATCGTCGGGCTCATCGTGGATCACGTGCCTGACCCCAACGAGTTTAGGATTCCCGGCAAACTCCTCCAGCTGCCGGTCCAACCGGGTTGAACACAGGTCCACCCATCCCACCACTCCTTTGATAAAATAGTTCTGCTCTGCCAGCTCAAGAAGCCACCTGGTCTCATCAAGTATCTGCCTGGCCTGGACCACCACGGTTCCTGAAACACCTGCATTCCCGATCTCCTTTTCCAGGTCAGAAGGGAGGTAATCCTGTTTCAATACCTCCATGGAATCATCCATCCAACCGTAATCGGTCTTATTGAATCTCCAGAGATGATGGTGCGCGTCAAGGATCATCCTATTCACCCAGTTTGTAGATGCGTTCAATCCCTTGCCACTTCTCACCGGCCGAAGCTTCTGCAGTAGTTCTCTGGAACCTGGAAACGTATGCTTCCCACTCTGACTGCCTGGGTTTTACAGCCAGTTCGGCCATGGCAGTATCATGATCGAATTCCGGGACCGTATCCATGATCATGAAGAGATTTGTACCTGAAAGGTAGATCTCCATGTCAATAATTCCCACTTCGATCATTCCCTGTGTAATCTCGGGCCAGGTTGCACCTGCAGCATGTACATTTTTATAATCCTCAATGAGCCGGGGATCATCCTCCAGTGTGAGGGTTTTGCAATAACGCTTATATGAGGTATAGCTTCGTTTGGATGGGTATTCCATGATTGCAAAGTATATGAATGAGACCTATTCCCTTTTACCGGTATCTTCACTTGCAATCCGGATATCATCCTCAACCCATTGATTGAGCTTCTCCCAGTCCACATTTCCGACCCTGTTCATCCAGAGCGGATTGATATTAATCTCCATCGAGCTTGCAGTATATTGTTTCCAGAAATCCAGGGCCAGGGTAAGTTCCGATACGGCTTCATCCCGGTACTTCCTGTTCAGGCTCTCCCTATAGAGGGCCAGGTTGGTGGAACCTGCAATTTTATGGGCATAATACTTGCCCAGCAGGGCCATGGTCCGTATGTCATGCAGGGTAACAGCCAGTTCACGCTGTTGGCCCGGATTCATTGAATCAAGGGCTTCAAGGGCCCGGTCAGCACGATCATGCAGCATACCAGCCACTTCAAAGGGAGTGGCAAGATCAGACACTCCCCCGGTTTGTTCCATTTTCACGTAACCGGGAATGGACTGAAAACCGGATCTATCGTGGGGAGGAAGGTTGATGAAGCGGTTCACATCGTGAAAGCCAGTCTCGTTCTGTGCATAACCGGGAGTGCTCTTGCACCCTTCAATGTACCACTGGAAATCGAGTGCTCCCCAGTGAAACCCAGTGGTGATCGGGTAGATCATGGATGCATCCTGCCAGGCCGTGAAAAGTTTCGCCCCGTCACTCCCGGGGAAATGATCCTGCAGAATGGCCTTGAAACGATCATTATCCATCTCCGGGTTGTACCCCAGCCTCCCCCACATCATCCAGTGATACCAGTGCTTCACAATCTCTATCTGCCTGGGCAATTCCGGATCCTTCATCAGGAATTCCCTTCCCCACACCCACTGATCGGATCCATAGTAAAAACCCCGGCTTACCTCATGGGGTATTTGATGAATAAACTCGCGCACAAAATCGGGAGCCCCCCAGCGGTAGATGTAGTTATCATCGTTTCGCAGGGTCCAGATGGTTTTCATCCCCTGGATATCCTTTACGAACTGCTCGTGGAAGGGCTGGGTAGTGGCACTCATGACATGCGCCTGGGCATACTTGAAACTGAAAAGAAACTCGATGTTGGGATGATCAATCAGGGGTTTGAACCTTTCAGCTATATCCAGTGCACCTGTCATATGCTGCCGGTGGATAAAGGCAAATTTACGATCGGGCATCTCCTGTGCAGCATCCAGAACACCCAGGGCATAGGTTTCAAAGGCCCACTCTTCCTTCTCCTCAAACCCCGATTCCGGCATATTTTCCCCGGTGGTCAGGCCGATCCCCGCAAGGTCGGGATAGGTGACAAACATCTGTTTCACAGATTTCCTGAAATAATCCCGGGTTACCGGATTGGCAATATCATCGGTGATCCCGTATTTACCCTCGGCTCCACCCACGAATATATTCCAGGTAACGATGTAGAAATCAACGTTCCTTCCTTTGGCATAGGCCATTACCTCCCTCCAGAATTCAATTTTCTCATCCATGGAGATCTTCTTAACGATCTCCGGGTCAGCCAGGATCTCCGGATCTGTGAAACCAAGTCCGCCCAGGCTGTAAAACTCCTTCCAAACTGCCGTGGAACGGTGCACATCTTCCAGGGCCACATCCTCGTAGCCGGGTACCTTCACCATGGAAGGGAAGGGGTGCAGGTTCCAGATTGAGATGTAGTTATACCTGTAGCGTGCCAGGTTATCAATATACTCCTTCCAGAAATCCATGTTCCACATTTCAGGAATGTTCTTCTGGGCGGCATCGCATACATCGGTGTAACTGGGATTACGTGCATCAAGGGGAATGTTAAACTTTGTCCCCCGGAGTTCCATGTAAGGATTCTGTAAACACTCCTTCACCCCGCCGGGTCCGTAAAGCCTTACCTGTTCGGCCAGTTCAAGCCCGCCGTACATGGCCCCGGCCGGATCAGCCCCCTTCACATGCATACGACCCGACTCCTTGCTGATGCTGAATCCCTCAGCCTTCAGGAGGCCATTCACATTCTCAATGGAAAAAAGGATATCTGCCTGACTGCTGTTACTTTTCAGCACCTTTAATCCTTTTTCCCGGAGCGCTTCATTTAACTCTTCAAGCGCGAAAGCAACTTCAGGACTGTTCGTATCGGCTGAGATGCGGATCTTTTTATCCCGGGAAGAACAACAATTCATCATCAGGAGCAACCCAAGCAGCAAGGCGAATATCACTTCCGGCTTTGAACATACTTTTTTCATTTTCGTTCAGCTGGAGGTGGAGGATTAAATTTATTCAGGTGCAGGGTACCCATTGACCTGATTTTAAGGACGTGCATAGCCTGATCACCAAAAACAGGTTTCATCAGGGCCCCATAGGCCTCTACGGCCCTGTTAGGCAGAAAGATCTGGATGGTTCCCGCGAAGCCCCCCCCGTGTACCCTGCAGGCCCCTTCCCCTATCTCTTCCAGGAAGTTTTCGGTAAGTGCCAGGGCCAGGGCAACACCCTGTTCTGCCACGTTGCCGGGTGAATAGATATTCTGAAGGCGTTTGTAGGAAGAGTTTCCCGATTCGGTGATCATTTTAAGAAAGGAGCTGAAATCATTATTCTCAAGCGCTGCAACCTGTCTGGTGACCCGCTCATTGTCCCCAAGGAAATGAAGCGCCCTCAGTACGGCCCTGTCGCCTGTTTTTTTTCGGATTTCACTCAAATTTTTCATAAGCCCGCTTAATCCGATCTCCCGGCAAACTAAACTCCCCATGGCCCGGGCCACTGATTTCATCTCGGCGGGAACCGAGGCATAATCATCCGTAAGGTCGGAATGGGTCCCTCCTGTATCCACCACAATCAGGGAGTAATCCTGGGCTCCAAAATCAAACTCCACCTTCCTGATCTGCGGAACCTTCGGGTCCCTGAAATCGATGGTCACAATACCCCCCATGGCGCAGGCCACCTGGTCCATCAGGCCGCAGGGTTTGCCAAAAAAGTGGTTCTCTGCATACTGACCGGTCATGGCCAGGACTTCAGGAGCAATCCGGTCATCATTGAAAAGGGAGCTGAAGATATTTCCGATCAACACTTCGATAGAGGCCGATGAACTCAGACCCGATCCGGGAAGTACATCGCTGGTGATACAGGCATTAAATCCACCTATGGAATAGCCAAGTTCCTTCAAACGTGAAGCGATGCCCCGGATCAGTGAAGATGTGGTCCCGTATTCCTTCTTCTCCGGAACCAGCCTGTCCAGGTCGACTTCAAAAGGATCGGGATAACCAATGGAATGCACACATACCCGGTCCGATCCGTTCACCGAAGCCATGGCAACGGAGTCGAGGCTAATGCTCCCGGCCAGAACACGGCCATAATTATGGTCCGTATGGTTCCCCCCGATCTCGGTCCGGCCGGGCGTACTGAAAAAATGCGCTTCCTGTTTTCCGAACCGCTCCCGGAAATGACTGGCCAACGCTTCATACCTGTTGAGCTGCTTTCGGAGGAGTGCAGGGTCCTTCCCGTAAATCTCCCCAAAAACCGGATTCATTTCTGATAATTCCATATGACCGGGGCTTATTCGATGTTAAATATACCCTCGATCTCCACCAGCAGGTTCTCCCTGCAGATATCCGACTCCAGGAAAAGAAAGGATTTGGATTTCAGCATCGACCTGCAAATGGTTTCAACTGCCGGGAAATCCTCCTGGAATTTCACATAAATTCTTAAATGGGAAAACACTATCTGGCTCACATCAAAATGAACACCAAGCTCCTTCTGGTTTTCCTTGGAGAAGAGTCCGAAAATATTCTCAATGGTTGTGAGGGTCTGCTTCTTCACATCATCGGGATAAAGGGTGTGCTCACCCACGATGGAGGCGGTTCCTGAAACATACATATTCTTAGTGCCGTCCAGGACCACCATTTTTCCCCTCTCGAATTTTGGAGTACACCTCTGGCCCATGATTCCCGTGTTTTTGCCCACAAGGACCCGGTCTGAATATTGATGAGCATCAATCTGCCTTGGATTCCTGATTGCTTTGATCTTAACACGGTCTGAATCAGAAACAGCAATAAAGCCGATGATTACCCCGCCGGTAGTCATCCCGATTCCTGTGGCTGCCGGGTATCCGCCGGGGAAGGTTGCCTGACTGTAATATTTAGCCCTTACATCATTAAAGATCTGGTAATTCTGCGTGCTGCGCATCGGATCCTGAACGTGTGCGATATCCTCCACGTAGTTCCATTGCCTGATGATTTGATTCATTGTAAGGCCCTCGATACCCAGGATCTCTATGGCACTTTTAAACGCCTTTTCGGCCGACTCCCGGATGGGGTCCCCTGGCTCCCCGGTTAATCCTGTTGCATGGACCACTTTGAAAGAACCGTAGTTCACAACGGTATAACTGAATCCTCCTGCTGACTTATAAACGATCTCCTTACCAGGGGCTGCCTTGGAACTGATCAGTTCCAGCACAACCTCACTGCCCCGGGCCGGACTCTGGGCCACAATGCTCATGGCAGGATGCATGATGCCGCAAGCCTCAGAAACTTTCTCCCTGATCAGTGAAGCACGCGCTTCATACTCTTCCCTTGACTTTGATGCGATAAAGAAGGTCTGCTGGGTAATGAAATACCTGGCTTCACCCTGGGGAAAAATATATCCTGAGAGTTGCTGGATGCAGCTTTCAACCTGTTTTTCAAAGGAATTTCCTGCGGTGGGTTTAATAGACCCGATTGCCAACCCGGCTGTTAATCCCTCACTGCTGTTCACAATTATCTGTTCAACCATAGTATCGGCAATCCTGGAAATTGAAAATGGCAATAAATATAGTTAATTAGGTCCAATTCGGAAAAACACCTCAAAAGAACTCCTATTTTTGCAGAATGATTCAATACCATGAAGCCCTTGACCTGATCAGGTCATATGCGCTCCCGGGAAGCATCGAAAAGGTTGACCTGGCCGGCGCCCATAAGCGAATTCTGGCTGAAGATGCCTGCTATGACTCCAGCATACCCCCCTTTAACAGGTCCGCCATGGATGGCTACGCCTGCCGCAGGGCTGATATTGGGAATGAATTAATCATCCTGGAGACCATTTTTGCAGGCAGTAAACCGACTCATAAAATCGGTGTCAATGAATGTGCGAAAATCATGACAGGGGCCGTGGTTCCTGATGGGGCAGATTGTGTATTTATGGTAGAAGATGCCGAACTTAACGCTGCAAACAAGGTGATTTGTACCCGCATGGAAACCGAGTGCAATATCTCTTATGAGGGTGAGGATGCAAAAAAGGGAGAACTTGCGGTGAAAAAACACACCCTGATCACATCCAGGCACATTCCCCTGCTCGCGGGGGCAGGAGTGGTTTCACCATTGGTATATTGTCGTCCCGCTGTTTCATTATTTGCCACAGGGTCGGAGCTGGTTGAGCCCGGAATTAAACCTCTTCCCCATCAGATCAGGAATTCCAATGCGTACCAGATGATTGCCCAGCTCAGCGATATGGGGATCGGGGGTGATTACCTTGGAATCATCAGGGATGATAAGGCTCTAACGGAAAAGAGATTGGCCGAAGCATTCCGTTACTCCAACCTGCTCCTGCTTACAGGTGGAGTATCAGCAGGGGATTCGGACTTCGTGCCCTATGTGCTGGAGATTCTTGGCTTTGAGATGATCCTGAGCAAAAGTGCCATTCAGCCGGGTAAACCCATTATTTTTGCCAGGAAGGGCCATCAATACTGTTTTGGGCTTTCAGGGAATCCCGTCTCTTCGTTTGTTCAGTTTGAACTGTATGTCAGACCCTTTATTTACAGCCTTATGGGATATCACTACCAGCCACCGGTAAAGGATGCAACACTTGTTGATCCCCTTTACAGGACAAAGGCCGACCGGCTGAAATTTATACCGGCCCTTTTGAATCAGAAAAATGAGGCTTTGCCACTGGAATTTCACGGTTCAGGCCATATTGATTCTCTCAGTCATGCCAATTGTCTGATTGAAATACCCATCGGTATATATGAAATAAATAAAGGAGAGACTGTCCATGTTAGATCCCTTTAGCAGGAATATTCAATACCTGAGGATTTCAGTCACCGACCGGTGCAACCTGCGCTGCACCTACTGCATGCCTGAAACGGGCGTTGAACTCGTTGATAAGCGTGATATCCTCTCCCTGGAGGAGATTGTGGAGGTGGTCAGGACCGGAGCTTCAAAATTTGGCATACGCAAAATCCGGTTCACCGGAGGTGAGCCCCTGGTGAGAAAAGGCATTGTGGAGCTGGTCGAACAGGTAAGCTCCCTGGAGGGGATAGAAGAAACCGCCATGACCACCAATGGAATCCTGCTTGCTGACTATGCTACAGCTTTGAAAAAGGCTGGATTAAAACGGGTGAATATCAGTTTAGACACCCTGTCACCCGTGAAATTCAGAGCCATAACCAGGGGGGGTGACGTGGAGAAAGTGAAAGAGGGGATCAAAGCAGCCAGGAGTGCCGGTCTGACACCTGTTAAAATAAATGTGGTTAAAACTGAATACACCGATCCTGAAGAGTTGGATGCGTTGAGGGAATATTGCAGGAGCAATGATCTTGAGATCCGCTACATCCGTCAAATGAACCTTGAAACCGGTTCTTTTTCGAAAATAGAGGGAGGAAACAGCGGAAATTGTGCTCTATGCAACAGGTTGCGCCTCATGTCCAATGGAAACATCAAACCCTGCCTGTTTGGAAACCAGGGATTCAGTATCAGGGAGTTGGGAATTGAAAAAGCATTTCAGCTTGCCCTTGACCATAAACCCCTTAAAGGAGAAGCCGGTGTAACCCACAAATTTTATAATATAGGAGGATAGAGAGTATGGAACTGACGCATGTAAACCAGGATGGGAAGGCCAACATGGTGGACGTTTCCGGAAAGCCTGATCAAATCAGGACCGCCAGGGCCGAAGGGTACATTACCCTTCAGCCTGAAACCATTCGACAGGTCACTGAAAACACCATCAAAAAAGGGGATGTACTTGCCACAGCAAGGATCGCCGGGATCATGGCAGCCAAACAAACCCACCTGCTTATTCCGCTCTGTCACCCCCTGCCCATCTCCAAAATAGAGGTGGAGCTGGGACTGGTAACCACAGGAATACAGGTTACCGCGACCGTCGCTTGCATTGGGAAAACCGGTGTGGAGATGGAAGCCCTTACGGCAGTTCATATCACGCTGCTTACCATTTATGACATGTGCAAGGCAGTGGATAAGCAGATGGTCATGGAACGCATTCAACTTGTGGAAAAAACAAAACAATGAATTTGAAAAAAAGGGAATCTTTTAAAATTATATCAATCAACAGTTCCCAAGAGAAAGGGACCGTTAAGCTACCGGTCGGCCAGGCGGAGATCACCCTGAACGGCATGGCAGGTGATTCCCATGCCGGAAACTGGCACAGGCAGATCAGCCTGCTGGGTACAGAAAGTTACCGGAAGGTTGCAGAGCAGAGTAAATTGAAACTGAAGTATGGCTCATTCGCAGAGAATATCACCACCGAAGGGATGATCCTGCACGAGGCAAAGGTATTTGACCGACTGGAGCATGAAAAGGTAATCCTGGAGATCACCCAGATAGGGAAAAAATGCCACAGCGGTTGCGAGATCCAGCAGAAAACCGGAAACTGTGTCATGCCCCTGGAGGGAATTTTCTGCAGGGTGATCAGGGGTGGCATTCTTAAAAACGGAATGATATTCAACCATCACCCAAGGGAGATTAAGGTCAGCATCATCACCCTGAGCGACCGGGCATTCGCAGGAGAATACACCGACCGGAGCGGTCCCTGTGCCCAGGAGATCATGGCTGATTTTTTTAAGGAGAGCGGAAGGCACTACTCCATGATCCGTTCAGTGCTGCCCGACAACCGCGGGATGATCCAGGATGCCATGAATCGCTGCCTGCAGGAGGAGTCCGACATCATCCTCACCACCGGGGGCACCGGGATCGGGCCCAGGGATATTGCTCCTGATGTGATAAAACCCATGCTGGATAAAGAGTTGCCGGGTATCATGGAACATATCCGCACCAAATATGGAAAAGAAAAACCCAATGCATTAATCAGCCGGAGCATTGCCGGTGTGATTGGAAAAACCCTTGTGTATGTTCTGCCTGGAAGCGTAAAGGCAGTCAGCGAGTACCTTGCTGAAATTACCCCGACCATTGAACACTCCATGAGGATGTTGTCTGGAATAGATTCGCACTGAGATTTTCAGTCCTTCAGCTCAAGAATCTTAATGTTTTTAAAACTCACGGCACTTTCATGATCCTGAAGAAGGATGTGCCCCGATTCAGCCTCACCAAAGTCCGGCCAGTCCTTAAATTTGCTATAGGCAACCAGCGCTTTCCAAATCTGTGTTCCCCTCTCATATTCAATGATTTTCACCCCGTTCAGATGGTGGGATACTTTAGAGCCGCGTACTTCAATCCTGGCACGGTTCCATGTTCCCACCCCGTTGAAACGGATCGGCCTCTCATCCTCACCGAACAGCAGTGCATCGGCGGCGATCAGGTCATAGAGCGATCCCAGGGTCCGGTTTCCGGCAATACCGTTTTTTGCATCGGGGTGATTCAGGTCATCCAGAATCTGGTATTCGCAACCAATGTCCGATCCGGCACCGGTATTCTGGTCAGGATCCACGAAATATTTGATCCCGCTGTTGGCTCCCTCACTGATCATAAAATCAACCTCCAGGATAAAATCGGCATACTTTTTAATGGTTACGATATCGCCCCCCTTGGAGGATTCTTCTTCGTCCTGTTGTTCAACTGACAGAATCCCATTCTCTATATTCCAGCCATCCGAAGGGAACTCCTCCAGTTTGGCACCCCTCCATCCTTCGGAGCTCTTTCCGTCCCAGAGAAGCTTCCACCCCTGGTCCATTTGAACAGGGGTAAGTGCGTTGTCAAGGTAACTGACCTCCGGAGCCAGTTCCACATCCGATTTCATATATTTCCCGGGCTCACTAGTAATGATCCTGATATTTCTCCAGCTGATCTCTTTTCCATTGAGCGCGGCATCTCCTATTGAATGCACCTGCAAGGCAATAAAACCCTCCTTTCGCTGATCATCAACCAGGTTGGCAAAGTTCACCCCGTTTATATAGGTACGGATCACACTTCCCACTGCCTCAATGCGAACCTTATTCCATTCTCCCCGATTGTTGTTGCTTGCCGCCAGGGGATTATAGGACATGGGATAGAGCCATCCACGGGAGGCCTCTTCATAAATCCCTCCGGCCCACGGCCTCTGGTCACTGTCATCGCACTCCACCTGGTAACCATTGACGCGTTCGGTCCCATCGGGCTTTAGCGCAGCACTCCGGAACTGAACACCGGAATTGAGCCCGCGGTCCATCTTCATTTCATACTCAAGGATAAAATCGCCATATACCTTTTTCGTCGCCAGGAAGGAGTTGGGAGTACCCACTTCGGAGGTTCCGATCACCATCCCATTCCCGGCCCGGAATTCAGCAGATCCATCCAGTTGTTCCCAGCCCTTTAAATTCTTTCCGTTAAACAAATCCACCCACTCCTGTGCAATCAATGTACAGGTTGCAGCCGATAACACCATGGTTAGTGTAATTATTCTCCTCATAATAAATTATTTATGTTTCGTTCTTAATTTATTCTTCGCTCTCTTTTCTTTGCACAGTCCACTGTTCACTGTCCACTGAGCACTTCGTTCTGCGCACTCATTGAGTCGTAAGCATTGGATTGGTATAATAGATTTTCTGCTGGAACTCGAAATCGTACAGCGTCACCTCCCTCAAAAGGTAATATGATTCCCAGTAGTTCTCAATGGACCGGATATAGTCCCTTTTCGCTCCCTCTCGTTCGGCCAGGGAGATGTTCAGGTCGGTGATGCTGATCTCCCCGTTCTGGAATTTCTTCAGGGCAATGAGGTATCCCTCCGCTGCCACCTTATCGGCTGCTTCCGCGGTCTCGATCTGAGATTTAATCAGGTTGAACTGCTCCACCTGCACAATCACACGCCTTTCGAAATCCTGGCGGTCCTGATCCACATCAGAGAGGACCAGCTCCCGTTGTGATTCTGCCAGCTTCACCTGCGATTCGGCACGGCCCCAGTCAAGGATGGGAACACTAAGCGCAAGCCTCACGTTTTGCTGCTGCTCGGGGTTTTCATAGATGCCACCAAAAGCGTCGGCGCTGTTGGATACCCCGTAGCTCATATTCAGTGACGCATTCACACCCGCATTCCGTTTGGCCTGGATGAGATCCCTGTCTGCCTGGATCAGCCTTCGTTCAAACGAGGGGGTCTCTTTGCGGTTCTCCAACGACTCCTCAAGTGCTTTATCCGCATCCACCTCCCAGAGAATCATATCAAGAGGAATTGTCAGTGAGATCGTCTGTTCCGGATCAAGACCGATGTACTTTTTAAGTTCATAGTCAGCATTTTTCAGGTTGATTCTTGCATTATTCAGCGCTTTCTGGGCATTAAACACCGAAAGCTGGATCCTTGAAAAGTCATTCTCGGATATATTGCCCAGCTCCCGCTTCACCTGGGCAATCTTCAGGTTGTCCCGGCTGTTTTTAAGATTGCTTTCGGCCAATGCAAAGTCAGTCTGGATCCTCAGGTAGCTAAAAAACAATGAAGCAGCATTGAAGGATATCTCTTCGATGCTCTCAATAAACCTTTTCTGAGCCTCCTCATAGACCAGGGGTTCGGTCATCCGGGTCCATTTCATCCAGTTATATGCAAATAGTGGCTGATTGATCCCCACGCTGACAGGGTATCCCGAGAAACCCACCGTGCTGTTGTTAAAGTCCTGAAGACGTGTGACTCCTGTGGCTGCATAAACAGTCGCACCCAGTTGGGGAATGGGCTGATTAATGGCCAGCTGGGCAGAGGTTTCCAGTTGCGTAACCTGGTTAAAGATGATACTCCCGTCGGGCTGGACAATGGGTTTGGTCTGGTTCTCAAAATCGGGAAGGACACCTGAAAGGGTCAATTGTGGTCTGAACCTCGTCTGGTGGTTTTTCCAGCGCCAGTAAAAGTTTACATCCTGGTTCTGCACATATCTTATGGCGGAGGACTGGGAGATGGCCAGGTCCACTACATTGGTCAGACTCAGCGAATAGACAACGGAATCCTGGGCCAACAGGGTACCCGTCCCGATCATCAGAAAGATTGAAAAGATAAATCTGATCATGACTTGCATTTCTTCACTTGATCTCCATCTCCTTTAAATCCTCTACGGAGGATATTACGGAAAGCACAACCCGGTCACCCTCCTCAAGTCCCTCAGTGATCTCCACATAATCAGGGGTTTTAAGACCGGTCACCACCTTTGACACCTGCGCACCGCCCGGAGTTAACACATACAATTCGTACTCACCCCCCCTGGCAAATACCGGTCCGTTTGGAACCCTCAGCACACTGTCTCTTTCGGCCCTTACAATCTCAAGGACCACGGTCCGGTTGGGTCGCAGTTTATAATGGTTGCTCTCCTGCAGGTTTACATCAAAATCAATCTGGCGATCCCTGATCACCGGGTTTACACTCCCTATAAAACCGGTCAGCTCCTGGTCATCTATTTTGGCATAGACTTTAGTTCCCGTCTTAACACTCTCGGCAAAATCGTCATCCACTGTACCGATAATCTTGAAACTGGTGAGATCTGACATCTCAATAAGCAGACGGTCGGTATTGACCTTCTCTCCAACCTTCCCCTGGATGGAGAGAATAATTCCGGCTGAAGGAGCCCGGATAATCATCTTACTGAGTGCATCCACTTTGGCTGCCAGCTCCTTCTCCTGCATCTCAATCTGCAATCTCAGTCCCTCCTCATCCGCCTCCATCTGCTCAAGTTTTATGGTATTCTTCTCCTTCAGCATCAGAAGATCCTGCTGTGCAAGTTCAAGTTCCTGTTTGGTCTGCTCAAACTTTGCAGGTGAGATCCCTCCCACTTCCAGCAACTGTTCCTGGTCAGCCAGTTCGGCTTTCAGAGATGCAATCCTGAGGTTCTTGACCTGAACATTATACTCCAGATCGACCTTGGCACTTTTGGCGTTTAATGCATTTTTCAGAAGGGAGTTGTACTTCACTTCAAGCTGATCCTTAATATTGTCAACCTCTGTCTGAATGGGTGCAGGATTAAGAATGATGATGGGTTCCCCTTCATTCACGTGGCTTCCAACCTCTTTTAATATTTCTTTTATAATACTCGAAGCCGGGCTAAGTATGATCACCTCACTTTTGGGTTCCACAACCCCCTCACCCGGGAAGGATCTGATGACCCTTCCAACATCCACACTGGCTACCTGTATATCCTGATGATGAGATGTATCCGAGTTAAATGGAAGAAAAACCACCACAACGATGGCAGCCATCAGTAATAGGGGGATTCCGATATATATACCGTTTCGAATTCTGGACATTTTGAGATTGAATATGGGTGCTTTAGTTTTACATGGCCAGCTGCTTTGAAATTGCCGATCGGATCGGGTTCAGAACCCGTTCCAGTATTCGCATCTTGTCAGTGAGTATTTCGGCCTGGCCCTGCATGTTCTGGCTGAATGGAATGTCAATATTATAATAGGTATGAAGACCTGAGGGCAGTTCAACCTCCACCATGTAAAAATCATCGTCGGGTACCTTGGATATATTACTTACATAACCCTTTACCATTCCGTATTGCAGGTAGGGATAATTATCGAAGCGTATATTCACCTGGTGTCCCGGCTTCACCTTACCGGCCCCTTCGGTGGGCAGACTTATTTTCCCCAACATGGATCCCGATTCGGCTGGAACAATGGTAAGCACCTTTTCTCCGGCTTCCACGTTCTGGTTTACGCTCCAGAAGCGGGTAAATGTGACCGCCCCGCTGACTGGTGCCACCAGCAGGTAAGTCTGCTCCCATGATGCTACAGAGGCATTCAGGTTATTCAGCGCCTCCTCCAGGATGTTAATATATCCCGATTGCTCTTCCCGTTGTTTCATTTGCAGGTCCACGATCTGCTCCTCAATTCTGCCCACACTGATGTTATTCTCGGCGATCAGGCTCACAATTTCCTGCCATTTGTTGCGTTTGCCAAGCATTTCTGAATGGGACTTCTCCATATCACTCTGCGAAACCACCGACTCGATGAAGAGATCCGCATCACGGTTGGCCTGCCGCTGGGCAAGATTGTACTCCTCCTCTGCAATCCTTGCCCTTTCTGAAAGACTCTTTGAAAACTCCCTCTGACGATCCAGTTCGGAACGCAACAGCGTAATCCTTCGCTGATGGTAATCCAGACGCCTGAATTCGATGTAATCCCGGTATGCCTTCAGAAAGATGGAATAGTCGGTCTGGACACTACCCAGCTGGGCATTCCTTAGCTCCGGAAGATCTCCTTTAAGTTCTTCTATGGGAATTGAATCTATGAACAGGACTCCTGATTTCAACTTCAAAATATCCTCATAGGAGGCTGGATTCTCGATCATCGCCAGTACCTCTCCTGCTGCAACCATATCGTTATCATTTACATACAGGCCGGTTATCTTTCCGCTGGTGCGCGCCTGGATATCTGCCGCGGGATTGATCGAGGTAACCAGGATCCTGGCCCTTTTGATATCGGGATATTTAAACACCCAGCTGCCAAAGATCAGCAGTGAAAGAAGAAAAAGAAAAAGGATCATCCCGTTGCGGGTGATCCATCTGGGAACCCGGCCCAGCATATCTTCAATCTCGTTTTTCTGAAGTTCTATCTTCCCGGAGGATCTCTCATCAGGCATAATCATTCAAATTACTTGAGCCTAATATAATGAATATTTGATTGTTTTCCTGATCTTGTTCAACTCGTCGAACATGGCTATGATGTTTTCAGGTGGAACATCCGCCATGATGTTGTGGACCTGTTGAAATACAAAGCCTCCACCGGGGGCAAAGACAGAAACCAGTTCCCTGACATTTTGCCTGACCTCATCCGTTGAACCCAAAGGCAATACATGACCGGTATCACATCCGCCCCCCCAGAACGTAAAACGCTCGCCAAAAACGCTTTTTAAATGTTTTGGATCCATTCCCGCACAGCTGATCTGTACCGGATTTGAAGAGTCCAGACCGGCTTCAATGAGATCCTCCAGAAGAGGTTCGATTCCCCCACAACAGTGCAGATGAACATTTACATGAGGCGCAAGCTCTTTTACCCTCTTCCAAAGCTTGTTGTGCCAGGGTTTATAATATTCCCGGTACATCTCAGGGGCCATCTGTGGCCCGCCCTGGGATCCCAGGTCATCGCCAAAGAGAATCACATCGATGTAAGGCCCCACTGCATCCAGCCATTTTTCCAGACGGGGCATGTAAAAATCGACCAGGGCCTGCGACAATCTTTTGCACGCTTCAGGATACATGGCCATATGCATGAAATAGTTTTCCATTCCATAAAGCATCTGGGGGACCTCATAAAGATTCCCCCCAAAGAGTCCGATGATGGCCCGGTCGGTGGACTCCCTGAGATGCTTTGCACCCTCGGTCAGTTGCCGGCAGCCTTCGTCAGTAAGGGAAAGATGTCCGCCGGGACTTGGAGTATTCGTCCACATGCTTTGTTTAAATGCCAGTTCAATATCTGAGAAATCCTGCTTATCCGGATTCCTGCCTGCCCAGGGCCAGTAAATCTGCTCAAAATAGAGACAACCCTTTTTCATAATCCCCAGACCGATGCCTTCGTCCGATAACAGGACCCAATCCTCGCCCCTTTTTTCCAGATTGAGAAAACCCGGAATTTTACAGGGTGTTCCATCGGGCAGCTCCCAATCCACCCATTCCGAATCGTTCAGTAAGAATCCTCGTCCAAGTTCCACCACATCGGCCCCGACAGCATCCAGTACATCAGGTTCCACAATAGCCAGTTGCTGAATGATATCATGGACATAAATATCGCCTGTGGAAATCCCCATGGCCTTTTTCAGCTTTGCATAGGCAATGGCCGCAATACCACTTGAGCGATGACCTCCAAAATCAAGGGCGATCCTGTCAGGTTGAAAATGGTTTAAGGCGGCTATTACCCTTTCTCTTGAACTTTCCATACTTACCAGATTTTAAGGAATTCCACAGGCCTAACTTACGCAGAGTTTTCTTAATATTGAAAATCAACAGGCATGCGTTTAAAGAATAAAAAATTACCACCATGAAATTAAGTTATTTAACCGGAATTTTGCTTCTGATCCTGCTATCATCCTGTGATTCACAAAAAGGGAGTGAAGTAGTGGAGCAGTGGGATGTGTTTGAAGTCATTCTTAACGGACCTGAAACGGGGAATCCCTATTTGGAAGTTGATCTGAGTGCCACCTTCAGCAAGGGGGAGGATCAGGTGAAGGTTCCGGGATTTTATGATGGTGAAGGCGTGTATCGCATCCGTTTCTCGCCGGGTACCCTGGGTAAGTGGACCTATCTCACTGAAAGCAATGCCGGGCAGCTTTCGGACAGGAAGGGCACTTTCAAATGCATTTCACCGGGAGCAGAGAACCACGGCCCCTTGCAAATTGTGAACACCTTTTATTTTCAATATGCCGACGGGACACCCTACTACGCAGTGGGAACCACGGCTTACCAATGGACCAGTGTGAAACAGTCCATCCAGGAACAAACGCTGGAAACGCTGGAGGGGGCACCCTTTAATAAGATCAGGATGTGCGTTTTCCCGAAACATTATCTTTTTGGAAATGAAACGGAACCCTGGATGCACCCTTTTGCATCCACGGAAGAAGGGCGTGATTATACCCATCCCCTCTATGCCTTCTTCCAGAACTTCGATATGAGAATCGCCCAGCTGAAGGAGATGAACATCCAGGCAGATGTGATCCTGTTTCACCCCTACGATAAATGGGGTTACTGCAGGATGGGAGAAGAGATGAACGAGCGCTATGTGCGCTATATGATTGCCCGGATCTCGGCCTATCGGAACGTCTGGTGGTCACTGGCCAACGAATGGGATATACCGGGATTTAAGGAGGCTATTGACTGGGAAGGAATCGGAGGCCTGCTTCAGCGGGAGGATCCCCACAATCGTTTCCGGGGGATCCATAACTGGTATAATTCTGAAGATCATTTTTATGACCACAGCCGGCCATGGATCACCCACACCTGCACGCAGACCTCCCAGTTTTACAATGCCATCCGTTGGAGAGAAAAATATCAGAAACCCCTGCTCTTCGACGAAATGCGTTATGAAGGCGATATAACTGCCGGATGGGGAAACCTCAGCGGTGAGGAGATGGCCAGTTACTTCTGGATGGCCGGACTCAGCGGAGCTTACCCTACCCATGGTGAAACCTATGCAAACCATTCCGATTCCACCGAAGTAAGGTGGTGGGGCAAGGGCGGCGGGCTTGTCGGAGAAAGCCCTGAGAGGATTGAATGGTTCCGGTCATACATGGAGCAGGCCCCGGTCCATGAAATGAACCCTGGGATCGTGAGCACGGGAGATCCCCAAAACCTGGAATCCAATGTTTACGCACTGAGGAAAGAAGGTGAATATTACATGGCCTATGTGGCAGATTCGGGAAGGCTAATTGAACTTGACCTTGCCGGTACCTCGCCATATTCCCTGGAGATCCTGGATACATGGAATATGCAGGTGGTGGACAGGAAAACAGCGGAAGCCGGACGCTTCAGCTTCGAGACCTCTTCACCCTACACAGCACTGATTCTGTACCACTAAATTGATTCAATCTCCTCCAGTGATTTTCCTTTGGTCTCAGCCAGGAATTTACGGATGAAAAAGAAGCCCAGCAGGCAAATGCCCCCGTAAAGCCAGAAGGTCCCGGAAGCTCCCAGGCCCTCATTCAATGCCGGGAAAGTGTAAGTTAATATAAAGCAGGCTGACCAGAGTGCAAAAGTAGCGATGGACATGGCCACACCCCTGACCCTGTTGGGGAAGATTTCCGAGAGAACCACCCAGGTTGTCGGCGCAAGGGTCATGGCATATAAGGCAGTGGCCATCATCACAGATATCAGCATGACTATCCCTGTTAATCCAGCCTGGTAAAAACCACCGAAAAAAGCAAATATCACAGTAAGTCCCCCATAACCAAGCAGCAGCAGAAAGCGCCGGCCGATCCGGTCAATCAGCTGCATGGCCACCAGGGTGAAAACCAGGTTTACACTCCCAACCAGAACCACGTTTAAAAGCATTTGGCTCACCCCGTATCCAGCCGCTGTAAAAATCTCATCTGCATAATTAAATACGGTATTTATTCCACACCATTGCTGTAGAATGGCAATGGCAGCTCCGATCAATATGATCCTTGCAACACCAGGTTTTTTCAAATCCCTGAAATCCACCCGGGCGGTATCATTGGCAAGAGTCTCCATGATCTCCGCTTCCACGCGTGCAGCATATTCAGCTCCTCCCAGGCGGGAAATGATTTTTTGTCCTTCTGAACCTTTATTGGCCTTGTAAAGCCAGCGCGGACTTTCCGGGATAAAGAAAGCCAGAACCAGGAAGATCACCGAAAAGAATGTCTCTGCCCAGAACATCCACCGCCAGCCCATCTGTCCGTTCCATGAGGTAAGGATCATGGCATCTGTGTATCCTTCGGGGACCGGTTTTGCAACCATGAAATTAATCACCTGGGCAAGCAGAATCCCAATCACTATTGTGAGCTGATTGATGGAAACAAAACGGCCGCGAAGATGGGCAGGAGCCATTTCTGCGATGTAAATGGGAGATAGTACTGAAGCCATCCCTATCCCCAGTCCACCCACAATCCGGTAAATTACAAACGTGTTTAATTGGTTGGCTCCGCCTGTTCCCAGGGCTGAAATTGTAAAGAGGATCGCTGAGAGAATAAGCAACTTCTTTCTGCCAAACCGGTCGGACAATGTACCTGATACCAGGGCACCAGCCAGGCATCCCACGAGCGCGCTGCTCATAACCCAACCCTGGACACCCGTTGCATTGGTAATTTGGAAGAAAGCTTCATAGAAAGGCTTTGCCCCGCCTATCACCACCCAATCATACCCAAAAAGGAGTCCCCCCATGGCTGAAACCATGGTAATGACAATGAGAAACGGCATATTGATTTGGTTCTTCATTTCTGTACCTTTATTGAACTACTATTCCCGAAAAATCAGCTCATTTACGAAAATATCCTGAAAATCCGGTTCCGCTTCCAGGCTCACATGCCTTGCAATCCGAAGGATTTCATCAGCGAAATCAGGATCTTCAAAAAGGAACATTTTTCCTCCCAGCAGCGCCGAATTACCCATCTTATGCATTCGTTCCTCCGGAAATTCCAGCATTCCAAGCCTTGTCACATTTCCCAGGTTGATGTAGGTACCAAATCCTCCTGCAATATAAATGTGCTCTGCCTCCAGGTGGCCGATACCCATTTTTCGCAATAGAATCGTGATACCGGTTGCAATGGCTGCCTTAGCCAGCTGAAATTCCTGGATGTCTTTCTGGGTAAGGCTTACCTGCGCATCCAGGGCAATCTCCTTCTCACCCGAAATGATCTCTCCAAACGAACCCACAAGTCCCCGGCTAATGAACAGTTGAATCGCATCAATCAGTCCGCTTCCGCAGATTCCCCTGGACCGGGTATTGCCAATCACATGGCATCTCCATTTATCCTGCTCCGCATCAATGGAAGAGATGGCCCCGGATGTGGCCTGCATACCCTGGCTGATTTTAGCCCCCTCAAATGCCGGTCCGGCTGCAGTAGAGGCACAGAGCAATCGTTTGTTGTTTCCCACCACAATTTCACCATTGGTCCCCAGATCGATCAGCACCGAGCAGGATTCCTTCAAATACATTCCCGTTGCCACGATACCGGCAAGGATATCACTTCCCACAAAGCTTCCAATGGATGGGTAAAATACCACCGTCCTGCAATTCAGATGTTTCCACCCCAGCTCCCCGGAGGAGAATTCCTTCATTCCCAGATGTGGTGTTTCAAACGGATAATAGGAAAGGGATGTAATATCATAACCACAAAAGAGATGGTGCATGACGGTGTTACCAACCATCACCATCCTATCCAGGGTATTCCCATGACCAACCATCATTTTTTTCACCATCTCCCCGGCTTTCTGCCTGATCAAACGGGTCATCTCCCCGCTTCCATTACGAATGGCCCATTCAAGCCTGGTTATCAGGTCACTGCCGAATTTTCCCTGGGGATTCATCGCGGTTTCCACAGCCAGGATTTTTCCGGTGGAAAGATCGATAAGCTGTCCGACCAGGGTGGTTGTTCCCAGGTCGAAGGCTACTCCCAGCCCAACTCCCGGTGTAAAATCAAAGGAGGTTTGGTCAGCCTGGATGATGGTTTCGAACTGGCCTATTTCCAAGGAGAGATCTGAATGACATTCGCTCAGACATCCAAGACGCCAGCTGCTGTCCAGTTTCAGTTCAGCAAGTCTCTTCAGATGAACGGGGTCTGCCGGAATCGTTCCCTCCAGCAGCTTTATTTTACATTGTCCGCAACTTCCCTTTCCGCCACAGGGGAATTCAACACCAAACTCATTCAGCACGTCAAGTAACGGAGTCCCCTCTTTTACCCGGATCTCCTTCCCAACCGGAACGAGTTTAACGATAAATGTTTTCAACCCTTAAGCCACGCAGGAGTTCAGATACTCCACAGCACCCCTTGGATCCGGAGCATAAAAGTCAGCTCCAATTTTTGCCCTGAAATCATCATTAAGGGGAGCGCCACCGATGATCACCCTGGTTCCGGGATGTACCTCCTTGATTTTTTTAACGATCCCCTCCATATTGGCCATGGTGGTGGTCAGCAATGCAGAAAGTCCCACTATGGCTCCGGGATGCTCAGCAAGGGTATTGTTAAAGGTATCTTCATTCACATCAACCCCCAGGTCAACGATCGACCATCCGCCACCCTCCACCATCATTGCAACCAGGTTTTTACCTATATCGTGCAGGTCACCTTTTACGGTTCCGATAATAAATGTCCCTTTGGTCTTCACATCCCCGGACTTAAAAAAAGGCTTTAAATGCGCCATGGCGGCACCCATCGCTTTGGCGGACATGAGCATCTGGGGAACAAAAATCTTATTTTCGGAGAATTTTTTTCCGACCCTGTCCATAGCGGGTACCAATGCATCATTAAGGATGCTGCCGGGAGATACACCTTTTTCAAGCGCCTGCCTGGCAAGTTCGTCTGCACCATCGAGTCCCTTCATATTCGGCGGGTATGGTGAGTTTTTATCCACTTTGCCAAATTCAACTGCCTCTCCCAAATTTGTTAAGATAGAATCCATGAATTCAAGATTTAGTTTAAGATAAAAAGAACATGAAGTTGTAAAAATAGACATTGCTGATCATCAATCTGATATTTCATTCACAATTTATAATGCTATTTTGACCTATTTATTAATTTAACGCAAAATTAAATTAGATGAAGGGGTTGCTGGAGGAGATCAAACTAAATCCTGAAGAATCCTTCTATATTGGCATTTTCCAGGACCACATCGATAAAAGCCACTGGCATTACCACCAGGAATTCGAACTAAGCTTTATTACGGAGGGCTCGGGACGAAGAATTGTTGGAGACTCCATAGAGGAGTTCCATCCCGGTGACCTGATCTTCATTGGTCCCCGTATCCCCCATGTCTGGTTCCCTGAAGAGACTCACAGGCAGCAGCATTCCGGAAGGACCCTCGAATCGGTATATTTGCTGTTCAACCAGGATATTTTACCAGATGCAATTACCTCCCTGCCGGAATTCAAATACATCAGAAAGGCCATTCTCCTTTCCGAAAGGGGAGTAAGAATCATCGGAGATACATTGAACGAGGTGAGCAGGATTATGTTGCAACTTCCATACATGAGTCAGATGAAAAGGCTGATGATGTTTTACGAAATCATGGACCTGATTGGCAGGAGTGATTCCTTCTCCTACCTGGCCAGTGCTGACTATATTAAAACAAGGTTTGAACCAACTCATTCAAGGGTAAACAGGATTCATGAGTTTTTGATGAAGAATTACCAGGGCGATATTGATCTCAGGGAGATTGCCGAAATCGCACACATGGCTCCCGCTTCGGTTTGCAGATTCTTCAAAAATTCAACGGGCCTGACCATCTTTGAGTACCTGAACAAGATCAAAATCGACTATTCCTGTCAGCTTCTTCTAAATACAGACCGGAGTATTCTTGAGATCAGTTATGATTGCGGATTTAATAACCTGAGCCATTTCAACAAGCAATTCAGGAGATTTACCGGGGCTACTCCAACGCAATTTCGCAAATTACGTGATTCCAGATAAACTCATTTCAGAATATTTGCAAATATTGCATCATGTATGGGTAAAAGGGAGGGTATGTTTTAAAAAAAACAACTATACATTTATACCTGTAAGGAATCTCTCAATCTGAAAAATAGGCGATTATGAATGATCTTGACATTGCAAGAAAAGTAAAACTTCACCCCATCACCGAAATTGCGCAGAAATTTGGAGTAGACCCGGATGCAATTGAAATGTATGGCAAGTACAAAGCCAAAATCCCGCTCTCCTTCATAGATGAAAAGCGAGCTGCAAAAAGCAACCTCATCCTGGTTTCGGCAATCTCCCCCACCCCAGCCGGAGAGGGAAAAACCACGGTCAGTATCGGGCTTTCGGAAGGGTTGAACAGAATAGGAAAGAAGACCACCGTAGTGTTGAGAGAGCCCTCCCTGGGTCCTGTTTTCGGCATCAAGGGCGGGGCAACGGGAGGAGGCTATTCCCAGGTGCTTCCAATGGAAGACATTAACATGCACTTCACGGGTGACTTCTCGGCCATTGAAAAAGCCCATAACCTGCTGGCGGCGGTCATCGATAATAATATCCAGAGTAAATCCAACGGACTGAATCTCGATCCGCGCACAATCTCCTGGAAACGTGTCATCGATATGAATGACCGCTCCCTGAGACGGATCATTGTCGGACTTGGGGGTACCTCCTCCGGAATCCCGCGGGAAACCGGTTTTGATATTACTGCGGCTTCGGAGATTATGGCCATCCTTTGCCTTGCTGCAGATCTGCACGATTTAAAGATCAGGCTGGGAAGTATTTTCATCGGATTCACTTTTAATAAGGAGCCCATTTATGCACGCGATCTGAAGGCCGGAGGTGCCATGGCTGCCCTTTTGAAAGATGCCATCAAACCCAACCTGGTCCAGACCATTGAAGGAAATCCGGCCATCATCCATGGCGGACCGTTTGCAAATATTGCACAGGGAACCAATTCGGTCATTGCCACACGCATGGGTATGACCTATTCGGACTATACTGTAACCGAGGCCGGTTTCGGATTTGATCTTGGCGCGGAAAAGTTCTTTGATATCAAGTGCCAGAGTGCAGGCCTCTCACCAAAAGCGGTTGTTCTGACCGCAACGGTCAGGGCCCTGAAATACCATGGGGGTGCCGATCTGAAATCCCTGATCAACCCCGATACAGAGACTCTCAAAAAAGGATTGCCCAATCTTGAAAAGCACCTGGAGAATATCAGACAGTTCAATGTAACCCCTGTTGTTGCCATCAACCGGTTCAGTTCCGATTCAGGGGAGGAGCTGCAGCTCATCCTGGATAGAGCAAAGGAGCTTGGGGTGAGATGTGCAGTGGCCGATCTTTGGGCCAAAGGCGGGGAGGGCGCCATTGATCTTGCCCGAAAAGTGATCGAAGTAGCCGAGACCAATCCACCTGTTTTTGATCCCATGTATGACTGGGGATGGAGCGTAGAAAAGAAAATTGAAACCCTGGCCACCAAAATATACGGAGCAGAACATGTGGAGTACACGGCTAAAGCCAAAGCAAATCTGAAAACCATTTCAGAGCTGGGTCTGGCCCAGATGCCCATCTGTATAGCCAAGACACAAAAATCGCTCTCCGATAATCCGGCTCTCCTGGGCCGGCCTAAAGATTTCATTATCACCGTAAGGGAGATTGAAATCGCCTCGGGCGCAGGCTTCCTGATCCCCATCACCGGTGATATCATGCGAATGCCGGGTTTGCCGGCCCATCCACAGTCGGAAAATATCAGTGTCGACAATGAAGGAAATATTACCGGATTAATGTAAATTTCATCTTAAAGCCATTTGAATACCCTATGAGGACAATCTTAAGAACAAAAACCCGTGAGGTGGTCATTGATACAGACGGACCGGTAATTATTATTGGAGAAAGTATCAATCCCACTCGCAGGAAAAAACTGGTTGCCACCCTTTCAGAAGGTAACTTTGAACTTGCGATTGCGCTGGCAAAATCCCAGATTGAAAGTGGTGCTGATATCCTGGATGTAAATGTGGGTTATCCGGGTGTTAATGATGAAAAACTCCTTCCGGAAACCGTGCTGGCTATTCAGAATGCCGTGGATGTGCCGCTATGCATTGATTCACCAAATCCAAAAGCAATCGAATCGGCACTGAAGGTCATTGAAGGCCGGTGTTTGATCAATTCGGTAAACGGAGAAGAGAAATCACTTGCAGCCATTCTGCCCCTTGCAAAAGAGTATGACGCCGCTGTGATCGGACTGGTTATGGATGATAACGGCATCACCCATGATCCTGAAATGCGATTTAAAATAGCCGAAAAAATCCTGGAGAGGGCCCTCAAAACGGGTATCAGACAGGAGGATGTGGTGATTGATCCTTTGGCCATGGCAGTGAGTGCAGATCCCAATGCCTGCCTGGTGACCCTGGAAACCATCAAACTGGTTCACGACCGGCTTGGATTGAATATTACCCAGGGTGCCAGCAACATCTCTTTTGGTCTGCCAAACCGGGAAGCATTGAACATGGCTCACCTGGTGCTTTCCATCTGGAACGGACTAACCTGTCCCATTGCCAATCCCGAAAAGATCACCACCATAGTCAGAGCCACCGACCTGGTCAGGGCAAAGGATGATTATGCCATGCGGTTTACGGATCACTTTCAAATCCAGGAGAATCTGAAAGGTTAGGATGCTTACCTGATAAAAAAAGTATATGTCGCTGTTTACACCGGGCAGAAGATGGCAGCCACCGTTCCTTCCTTTTAAGAAGGAGCCATTTGGTAAAAGGGTATTGCGAAAAACCGAGCGGTGGGTCAAAGGACCCCTCTTTGGCTGTCGGATGTGCGGGAACTGCCTGCTCCAGGAAACCGCTTTCATCTGCCCCATGGAGTGCCCGAAGGGGATGAGAAATGGCCCCTGCGGCGGATCGACCAGGGAGAAATGCTACGTGGATGAGACACGACCCTGCATCTGGTACAAGATCTATGAACGAGCCTTTAAAATGGGAAGGGAAGAGAGGCTGCTTGAGGTCCTTCCTCCACTGGACTGGGACAAGGTCGGAACCGAAACCTGGGGTGATGTGGTTCGATCCATACAAAAATTTGGTACTTCCAGCTTTATCAAAAGCCGGTTTACCCGCGATAGAAGAGATAAAGCGCAAGCGTGGGAGGATGTGTTTAAACCCGTCAGGCAACCCGAATGGTGGAGAGGTGACACAGTATATCATGCACCCGCCTATGAAGAACCATTCTCAAAACTTGAACGCGAATTGCGAAAAGGGAAATTCGTGGTTACCACCGAGGTGGCCCCTCCACTTAGTGCTGCCACTGACAAACTGAAGCGCGATATCGCAATGGTCATGGATCTTGTGGCTGCAGTGAATTTCACCGACAGCGCTTCGGCCAGTCCGCGCATGTCAAGCATGGCCTGCTGCAAGGTTGCCGCTGAGCTTGGAGCGGACCCGGTTCTGCAGATCGCGGCAAGGGATAAAACCCGGAGTGGTTTGCAGTCAGACGTCGTGGGCTCCAACGTGATGGGTGTTCATAATGTACTGTGCATTACAGGCGACAATGCCCGCATCGGGCCCACTCCCACCAGCAACACAAATATCCTTGATTTTGATGCGGTTCAGATGCTGTGGATCCTCCGCCGCATGAGGGATGAAGGGATCTACCTTGATGGAAGAAAGATGAAATCCCCTCCAAAACTTTTCCTGGGTGCCGCCGCATCTCCGTTCGCATCGGAACCTGAATTCCAGGCATTGAGGGAGGAGAAAAAAATTAACGCCGGTGCACAATTCTTCCAGACCAACCTGATCTTCGATCCCGATGGCCTGGACCGGTGGCTGGAGGCCCTGGATGCCCGTAATATCCTGGACAAAGTTTATATCCTGGCGGGAGTATCACTCATCAGAAGCAACCGGATGGCACAGTACCTGCACCGTAACATCCCCGGTGTAACAGTCCCTGAATGGATCCTGGCACGGTTTAGTGATGCCCGGGAGGATGATTACGAAGAACTCGGAGTCGGGATCGCATTGGAGATCATTGAAAAGCTTAAAACAAAAAGAGGAATTAATGGAATTCACCTGATGTCAGTGGGTTGGGAAACCATCGTTCCCAGGATCATCAACGATGCCGGATTGTCCTGAAAGGTTGGATAATCAAAAACGATCACCTAACTTTACAAAAACAGGTTCCCCAAATAACCTCTGCCAGATCATGAAATCCCTCACAATCTGCCTCATGTTGGTATGGATCGTTTCCTGCCAGACCGGGGATGAGTATACCGGTGTTTATGCAGTCAAAGGAAAAATTAAATTTGATAACGGGCAAATTGCAGGGACCTCGCAGATATTTCTCAATAACGAGCTGAAAACCACGACGGATAGCGATGGTGATTTTATATTAAATGATATAGATGCAGGGAGATACACGTTGAAAGCGACTCATTCAGACAGCTCGGGATATGCAGAGACCGAAATGGATATTGATTTAAAGGATGGTGACCTTGATCTTGAAAGTCTTTTGCTGCCTGTTCCAATCAGATTACTGGATCCAACCGGGGTAACCTCCAGTTCCCTTACCTTAACCTGGAATAAATGTAATGCTTCTGATTTCAGGGAATATAAAATTTACATACACAGCTCGGGTGCACTTGATGAAAGTACGGGTACTTTATTACATATTGCAACCAATGCAAATGATACGGTTCTTACAATAAATGCAGGTGACTTCTGGTGGGCCGGTTCAACACTGGCACCCAATACAATTTATTATTTCCGGGTATTTGTAATGAATTCCTATGGCAGATTATCGGGGAGCAACCTGATGGCGGCAAAAACCAGTTTATGGGATCATGCAGATGAGTTTACCAGCAATTATTCCATAAAACTTCAAACCTCTTTTGCGGCACAGGGCGAACTGACCGGCATTGCATGGGATGGTGAATATTTCTGGATGCTCTATTTCGAAGAACTGGGCGGATTTTATGATCCTAATCGCATTACCCTTGTGAAATTCGATTACCTGCTGGGAAGGTCGCTGGACACACTGATTTTTGATGATTCAAACTATTTTCCAGCCGGAATTGCATGGGACGGTGAAAACGTCTGGATCAGTTTTGGCAATTATATACAATCGGTTGATATTGATCATGAAACACTGGGAAAAAAATATTATGCAGGCGAAGGTACAGTTGATCTGGCCTGGAACGGTGAAAATCTGATCTTACTTGATATCTGGAATAAGGTGATCATCCTGAATCCTGTAAACGGCAACATTTCAAATCAGTTTATAACCCCGTTTCAGGTGATTGGTTACAGCGGTGAAAAAGGAGTAGCAGCGAGAGAAAATGAGATCTGGATCATCAATAACTGGCACCATGAGATCGCAATTGTGAATAATGCGGGAAAACATATTGGTGTTGCAGAGGTAGACTTTCTGCAGCAGGGATTTATAGACAATAACCACAGAATTCCCATGTGCTTTATGGAGAATAGCCTCGTGATTGCCCTCGATTCACAGGTGAAAATATATTCAATTGAGCATAAGCAATAAATACCTCAACTAGGCGTCTATCCTGGCATACTTCGCGTGCTTCTCGATGAACTCCCTCCGGGGAGGAACCTCATCACCCATCAGCATGGAGAAGATACGGTCGGCCTCGGCGGCACTGTCGATCGTAACCTGCCTCAGTGTCCGGTTCTGCGGATTCATGGTGGTTTCCCACAGCTGCTCGGCATTCATTTCACCAAGACCCTTATAACGCTGAACATGGATGCCTGAGTCCTTGCCGCCGCCTATCTCTTCAATAAAGGCTTCCCGTTCCTCTTCAGTCCAGCAATACCTCTCATTCTTCCCCTTTCTCACAAGGTAGAGCGGCGGAGTGGCAATGTAGAGGTGCCCGTTCTTAATCAGATCATTCATGTACCTGAAAAAGAAGGTCATGATCAGTGTGGCGATGTGAGACCCGTCCACATCCGCATCCGTCATGATGATTACCTTATGGTAGCGCAATCCTGACAGGTCAAGCGCCTTGGAATCCTCTTCGGTCCCCATCCTGACTCCCAGTGCTGTAAAAATGTTCTTGATCTCCTCATTCTCGTAGATCTTGTGCATCATGGCTTTCTCCACATTCAGGATCTTACCCCTGAGCGGCATAATGGCCTGGAAGGCCCTGTCCCTGCCCTGCTTGGCAGTACCCCCTGCCGAGTCACCCTCCACCAGGTAGATCTCCGTAAGTGCAGGATCTTTTTCAGAACAGTCGGCCAGTTTACCGGGTAATCCGGCCCCGGAAAGCACATTTTTGCGTTGAACAAGCTCCCTCGCCTTTCGCGCCGCATGCCGTGCCGTGGCAGCCAGGATCACTTTGGAAACAATCTGCCGGGCATCCCTGGGATGCTCCTCGAGGTAGTGTGCCAGTGAGCCACTAACTGCCTGGTCCACCACACCCATGATATCCGAATTCCCAAGTTTGGTTTTTGTCTGCCCTTCAAACTGAGGTTCCGCAACCTTAACCGAGATAATGGCAGTCAGTCCCTCCCGGAAGTCATCCCCATTAATGTCGAATTTCAATTTGGACAGCATCCCTGATTTTTCTGCATAGGTCTTCAAAGTACGGGTAAGTCCCCTGCGGAATCCCGAAAGGTGCGTACCCCCTTCGATGGTATTGATATTGTTCACATATGAGTGAACGTTTTCTGAAAATGAGGTGTTGTACTGAAGCGCTATCTCAACCGGAACGCCACTCTTCTCAGTTTCGATATGAACTGAATCCTCGATTAGCGATTCACGGTTGGCATCCAGGAAGGCTACAAATTCCTTCAGCCCTTCCTCGGAGTAGAACTCATCGTGGCGAAAACCATTCTCGCCATTTGATTCACCATTTCCATTCCCATTCTCCTCCTTTTCACGAAGATCTATGATATTGAGCCGGATCCCTTTATTCAGAAAAGCCAGCTCCCTCAGGCGGGATGCCAGGATTTCATACTTGAACTCGGTTACGGTGAAGATTGTATTATCAGGTTTGAAAGTAATGATGGTCCCGGTTTTCTCCGAAGTTCCAACCACTTTAACATCCCCGTCGGGAATGCCACGCTGATAGGTTTGAACATAGGCCTTCCCGTTCCTGTGTACCTCGGCCCTCAGCGTCTCGGAAAGCCCATTTACACAGGAAACCCCTACACCATGAAGACCTCCTGACACCTTATAGGATTCCTTATCAAATTTACCTCCGGCATGAAGTACGGTCATGACCACCTCCAGGGCTGATTTGCCCTCTTTTTCATGCATGTCAATGGGGATGCCCCTGCCGTCATCCACAACGGTAACGGAGTTATCCTCATTGATGGTCACATCAATCTGACTACAGTGCCCTGCAAGTGCCTCATCAATGGAGTTATCCACCACCTCATAAACCAGGTGATGGAGCCCTTTTTCACTCACATCCCCAATAAACATGGCCGGACGCTTTCTTACCGCTTCCAGCCCCTCGAGAACCTGTATACTGTCGGCCGAATAATTCTGTTTATTTTTTTCTTCGATCATCATACGTTGTTTAATCCTTATTACTACTCCGGGTTAAATATCCACCATCTTAAGCGCTTGAAAGCCGCTGATTTTCCCTTTGTAAAAATCTGTGATTTTGTTTCCTGCGAAAAAATCGTCAAAGCTTAAATCCCCCACTGATTTCCCCGCACAATTTGCTATTTTTAAATAGCTCGTTTTCAAATAGTTAAAAATCAATTCTCAGCTCAACGATGGTTCGGGTAAAAGTAGCAAAAAAATCCGGATTTTTTCATTTCTGAACCTTTTGAAAACCAGTCAAGTTATTAACAGAAATGGGGTGAAAAACACGATTAATTCTTGGTCCCGAATTCCAGTTTATGGGTGATTTCCCGTACCGCCTGTTTTGACATACGGGACTCATATTTTTCAAGGAAATCCCACACCGCATCAGGGTCTCTTTTTGACAGCTCCCTGAGGGCCCATGAAAGAGCCTTCCAGATCATGGGATGGCGCTCATCAACCACCCTTTCGCAAACCCAAAGGGTACGGGGCGAATCCCCATTCCCTCCCCTGGATTTCAGGTTAAGCGCCACAGTGGAAACCAGGGCAACCCTCCGGTCCCAGTAATTTTCCGACCTCAGCAGCTGCTCGATATGGTCGTCCTTCACCACACCCTTCCCCCATAACACCCCGTAAATTCCCACCGAAAAGTGATCCACCGAGGCCCAGTTGTCCAGGTTACGCCAGAGGGCACCCAGATCCTCTTCACCAAGGGCATTCAGCAGCTTTCTGTCCCTGCCGATCATCTCATAGGCAATGACCTGGCACTCAAAAATATCTTTCAAAACCAAAGCCTTGCATAGCGCGATCCACTGCTTCTCATTCCATGTATTAAAACGCCCCCTGACCGCGTTGATCACCTCCCTGATTTGCGGAGTGGTTACTCCGAGCACCTGTTGCGAAGTAGTGAAATAGTGTTTTGACAATTCCTCCCTCTCAGGTGTACTCATCTCCTGCAGGGTTTCGATAATCTCAATCGTGATGGTCTTATACTCCATATTCAGAATGTTTACCGGTTAAAACTCCTGCCTGAAGAAGTTTTCCAGATCTGTTACAAACCGATCCAGGCTTGGCATACGCAGGCAAAGTCCATGCGTAAAATACTGAAAATCGATCTTGCTAACCACCGAATTAAGCCGGTCCTTTTTCTTGGTATAATCATGACCGGCCAGGTGGTAGACAGCCCACAGATCATCGGCAGGATGGTCCCGTTCTTCGATATCATCATATTGGGGATTAAAACCCAGATGCTTCTCCACGAACTCCGGGGTAAGTATCCTGGAAACACGCTTCAGGTGATGGTATTCACCCAGGAACCAGGCCTCTGTCTCCATGATGGCCAGATGGATGCGTGTCCTTGCCCCCTTCTGCGGAAGTTTGAAATTGATACCCCTCTGCAGTTTCGCCACATCCTTCCGCTCAAAATTGGGGTAAACATCCCTGAGCCCGAGTATCATCTGATAACCACTGGAAACCAGGTTTTGCCTGTGGGCCAGCAAATAGCTTTTCACGTTGGTTTCACCCCCGCAATCATAGATCAGCACATAATAATCGGTCATGTTATTCACATGCGCCGCTATCATTACCGTAAAGGACATTCTCACATTGTGACCTCCGGAAATTTTAACAGACTGAATCGCGATCCTGTTCCGGTCAAGCACAGCCTGAAGCATCTGCCTCACAAGGATCTGTTCGGTCAGCCCCTCCACAAATATGGCCAGTTTCCTCATTCGTCAGGTTCATTCCCTTTATCCGGTCCTTCATCCATGCTCCCCTCTGTAAAGCCCGACTTGAAAAACTCGCTGGCATAAAAATCAAAATTATTTAAGCCTGTGAACTTAAACTCCTCGAAGATCTCCCTGGAATTCTCATAGTTGAAAAGACTGATCTTATTCCCTTCACGCATGATCACCGCCCAGTGTTTGATATCCACTGCGTTCATAATAAACGAATCGTTGGTGGACATGATCAGCTGGATCCCCGCACTACCAGCCTTACGAATCAGAAGGGCCACCAGTAACTTCGCCCTTGAGAAATCGAGTCCCTCCCCGATATCATCAATGATCACTAATCCCTTGTGTTTTGAAAGAATATAGTAATTAAGCTGCACAAGAACCGAAAATGCCCTGTACATCCCCTGGGACATGTCCCTCTGGGTAACCTGCTTCTCCAGTCCGGCTTCGGTGGTATAGACCGCATACCGGTCCTGATCAGCCTGACTGAATCGCTCTGAAAAATGAATAATTCCGAAATCGAGCAATTCGTAACCAATCCCATTCATCTCCTCAAGCACCAACCCTTTAAATTCGGGGAAGGTCTCCACAGCCACCGATATTACCGGCACCAGGGAGGTGTTGGTGATACTCATATCGAGCTCCCTGGCATCGAAGATAGACTTCAGGGCATAACGGCTTTTCCCCAGGTCACTGCTGAAATCAAACCGCCTGAGACTCATGGCCCACCCATAGATAATTTCAATAAAAGGATGTTGCAGCCTGTCGCGTTTGGTATGACAGGCCAGCTGATCATGAGGAATTTCGAACTCCAGGAACAGGGCACCGGGCGTCGACTCATACTTGATCACTCCGCGACCACCCTCTCCCCTGTCCAGCAAAAGCTCCTCTCCCACATAAAGTCGCTCCATATGGATGGTCTCCGGGTCAAATTTCAGTACATACCTCATAGCATACTCCTTGTTCCTGAAGGTCAGATCATAGGATACCGGTCCCGTAGCCCGGGCTCCCCGGCCCATGAGCATACTTACGAGATCAGTAATCGCATTCAGGGTCCTGGTCTTTCCGCTTGAGTTTTTTCCAACCACCAGGTTGATTTCTTCCAGCTTAACATGATCGATGAGCCATTCAATCTTCTGTCCGGCGTTTTCGCGAAATGAGAAATGCTGTAAATACATTGGAAAATGTTCATGAAGTTAGTGATGCTCGTAAAGTTAGTGATGTTAGGCTGATTTCTAAATTGAATGAACCATAAATCCAAAATCCGTGGATTTTTCAAGATTCATACTTGCGATAGGTGGGAATGATGTAACTAATAATCAGAATTATGTAATGGCTTTTTTATTCAAAACCTAAACTTTGTAATGTGAAATATTAAAATCTAAAGTCATGAACAAAACTGAATTAAAAGGAAACTGGAATGAGCAAAAAGGTAAACTCAAACAAAAATTTGCATTCCTCACAGAAAATGACCTGATGTTTGAAGAAGGTAGAAAAGAAGAAATGTATGGCAGACTGCAGATTAAGTTGGGAAAAACCAAAGAAGAACTGCACAAAATTATAGATGGACTTTAAAAAACCATTTTTATCTGACCAATAGACGGAACCATTCTGAAATATCCCCATGAACAAAACCGGACTAATTGGAATCTGGAATGAGCAAAAAGGTAAACTCAAACAAAAATTTGCATTCCTCATAGAAAATGACCTGATGTTTGAAGAAGGCAGAGAAGAGGAATTCTATGGCAAACTGCAAATTAAGTTGGGCAAAAGGATTGCACAAAATCCTTAATGGAATTTTCATGAGAAGAACAGAAGGCAAAGTTGTAATAGTGACCGGTGGCGCATTAGGAATCGGACGCGAAACATCTCTTTTATTGGCAAATGAAGGTGCGAAAGTCGCTGTTGCGGACATACTTGACGATAAAGGCCGGGAACTGATTGAAGAAATTAATCAATCAGGAGGAGTGGCAAAATTCTGGCATCTTGATGTATCAGTGGAAAAAGAAGTTCGAGAAGTGTATAATGAAGTCGTTAAGGAATTTGGAAAACTTGATGCGACCGTAAATAATGCAGGAATTGCAGGTGCTGATAAGCCAACTCATGAATTATCTGAAGAAGAGTGGGATACTGTTATGAATGTGAACGTTAAAGGAGTTTTTTTCTGTACAAAATATGCAATTCCTCATATGAAAAAAGGAGGCGGCGGAAGCATCATTAACCTTTCTTCAATATATGGCTTAATTGGTGCCGGAGATATACCACCCTATCATGCATCTAAAGGTGCAGTAAGATTGATGTCAAAAAATGATGCCTTAATTTATGCAAAAGATCATATAAGAGTGAACTCTGTTCATCCGGGTTTTATCTGGACTCCCCTGGTTGAAGAATTGGGAAAAAATGATAGCAGTTTCCGAAAAAAACTTGAAGGTCTGCATCCAATTGGACACGTTGGCGAAGCAATAGATATTGCCTTTGGAATACTTTATCTCGTATCCGACGAATCGAAGTTTGTTACCGGAAGTGAATTAGTTATTGATGGAGGGTACACCTGCAGATAACTACGGTTTCGAAGTAAGGAAGTCAATGATGATTACAATAAAAAATGGGCTGAGTTGTATATCTAGTCACTCGATTTTTCTACACCGATTGGAATTTTCATGTAGACATAAAAGGCCGAGTTCTTTATTTTAATATCAGGATCGGCGCTTACATTCACCAGTCCGTAATAATAATTAATACCTACTGCCATACTTTTTATTTCTTTCTTGAATTTATACCCGATTCCTCCCAAAAATCCCGCATCAATATGTTTATACTGATCCTGAACTTCAAGAGTAAACTTAAGATCGCCGTCAAGTTTGGATGCCTCAAAAATATCTACTGACTTATGGATGAGTCCCAATTGGGGTCCGGCTTCAATATACCAACGGTTATTGAACCTCTGGTGGAAAAGAATCGGGACTTGAAAAACGGGTATTTTTTTTGTAAGTGTCCCATCCTGGTAAACAGCATCAAAATCCGGATCACCAAGTGAATATACCGGCATCCCTGTAGCACCGACATTTGATTTTACAAGAACACCCGTGCTAAGGAAGGAACTGTTTTTAAGCAGAAAATGAAAATAAAATCCCAGATCAAAATTATTAAGTCCTTCAGAATCGCTGATTGTATTGATGTATGAACGATTATACCCTCCAACAATCCCGAATTCTATTTTATCTGTATTTAATGCATCCCCCAACAAAATTGATATCAGGACCTGACCATTAAGGGTTGCCGGCAATATCAGCAGGAATGACAGGATATATATTTTAATTTTTCTTTCAAATTCAGGCATACTCATGGTTTTTGGTTCAACACAATTTTACACGTTCAAACAGTTAAACAAAATTAAAAAATACTACTTTATCCTTTGGGAATAGTCCTGATTTATAGCATCAATTTTCATTTTTTGTGCCGGCATGTTTAAAATGGTCGAAGATCCATGATTCACACCTGAGCTGAATTTCTCATATTTAATTTCACCATCAACCGGATCTGTGCCAAGCAGGCTGGAAAATTTCTTATTCAGGTAAAGATTTGTTGCAGCTTCAACCTGAATAGTCAGCATATCTCCATTGAGATAAACATTTTCCGCTGTAGCTTCAATGATCCCGTTTTTTTCAGTGACCGTTGCTTTCCCGAAAAAGTCGAGCAACTGTCCTTTGGTCATAAAAGTATATGACAAAGCCAGATCAAGCGCTTTCTCAACATAATCCACTTTATCTTCTGCTGCATTTTTCTGAATAGCTCCCCGAACGCCAGGCTTCTTATTTACAGAACTTTCAGCATCCACAATCTTTGCCTGAAGTTTTCCTGCTGCATCATAACTGAATTCCGTTATTGTAGTAAGTTTGTGTGTCCCATCAACTGAAACATCTGATTTGCGTTTCCATATAAACTCTTTAAGTTTTTCTGTATTGGCCTCATCCGCTTTATTAATGGCTAAAGCAAGCTGATCTTTATCGACCTGAGCTGAACATAGCATTGCAGGGAAAAGAAAAATGAATAGAAGTGTTTTTCTCATAATTAAATGTTTTGGTTAATTGTTAAATTAAAATTTGAATCCGATTTCACCCATTGCAGTATTCCTCCATCCAACCTTGTAACAGTTGTTCGATGCCCAGTCTATTTCAAATTCAGCATTTATTATATTTTTTTTGTGTTGACCCTTCCGTTAAGGAAGCCGTATTATAATTAAGTCATGGTAAAAGGTTTTACATTCTGATTTTTCTCCATTCTTCTTTCATCCGGGCAATGTCGTTTATCCAATCCTCGATGTCGTTTTCGTGTTCAAGTTCTTCATTGAGGATCTGAACAACCATTTGATGCGTTGAATGGTCTTTCCCTGCTGTAAAATCTGCAATTTCCTGGTATCTTTGAATTGCACATCTTTCCCCTTTCAGATTTTGTTCTAAAATTACTTCTATATAGGGGTCTGAAGGTTCGTCATAAGAACACCGGGCCAGTTTTGTCCATTCGGCAGGATTGATCACTGGTGTACCACCTAATTGAATAATTCTATTAACCACCAAAATAGCGTGTCCTAATTCCTGGTCAGCATGCAGTAATAATTCAGGTTCTATTTCGCTTCTCATTGGACCTTCCATCAGTCTTGCCCCAATCCAGTACTGATAATATGCAAGCCATTCTTCAGAAAGTGCTGCATTTAACATTTTCAAAAGTTCATCTACATCAACGGATGAGATTTTAATCCCTTGTTTTCCCATATTTTTATTTTTTAGTTTTATAAGGCATAAGTGAACCCGATCATCGCCCTGAACCTGAATGAGGGATATTGGTTGTAGAGATAATACCTCTGTGCTGCGATGTTATTAAACCTGACCCAGAATGAGAGCATCCTGGTATAGCGATATTCGAGTCCCAGGTTGGCATCCACTGCCAGGGGAAGGGTCTCCTCGGCAAGAGGATCGAAATCCTCGAAATAACGTTTCCCTATGGTGTAAACTCCCATGCTGACCAGTATTTTGTCACCCATATTGTAACGGGCCTGGAGGGAAAGATCGAATGCGGGCCTGTTCCAGGGATGATCGTCATCACGAAGGTTCCGGCTTGTTCCGTCAGCCAGCTTCATGGTTGACAGTGTATAGCTGTAGTAGTTGGCCTTCAGGAAAATCTTCCAGGCATCTGAAGGACGGACAACGATTTCACCCTGAAGGTTGAGCTGGGTGATGTCTGAATAGACCACCGAAAACTGGTTCTTAAATAATTGTGAGGTGTCATTTACAAAAAAGTACTGGTCATCAATGATCGAGTAGCTTCCCTTGAAGTTATAGGCCAGGGCTTCGGTAACCCTACCTTTGATACCGGCATAGGCGATGAGCTTGTGGCTGGTAGGTTTTACAGAAAGAGTGGGTATCACATAGGGATTCTCCTCCACGGTCCTGCGGTAGTTATTGGACTCCAGGTACCCGTTAACCCCGAAATAGGGAACAATGATCTCCTTAACCACATTAAATTCAAAAGAGGCTTTTGGGTAGAAGTGGAAAGGCTGTATGTCGCCTGCCGAAGAGTCACTTGCAAAGGACATGTAGGTATTAAAGCCAGCCGTAAACCTCCATTCTTTCGCATTCTTTGCAATGTAAGGATTGATCCATACCATTGTGTGATTGCCCACCGTATGATCCCAATCGGGATAATGACCATAAAAGGCACTCCCAACCTCACCGCCGATATCCAGTACCCTCAGCTTTTTATTGAAATCGAAATCAAGCCGGGCACCGTGTTCCGCCTCGTTAAACTGGTGGGTGAAGTAATAATAATCCAGGTCCGCATTATAATTAAAATGAAAGGAGTCGGCATGGGCCGAGTGTAACTGAAGCCCCGCCTCAGCCAAAAAATAGGAGTGCTTCAGACTGTCTCTCTCCAGATCTTCCGTTACCTCGGTGGTGTCGACTCCGTAGTGCACATAGGTGTTATATCCGGTTGCCAATTTGTATTCCAATACAGACTTTTTGATAAACCTGTCACCATAAACCCTTAGATTATTCTCACTGAACCCGGCAGGTACCTTCAGGTCATCATTCAGTTTGAGCTTCCCGTTCATAGAGTGGTGTTTTAGTGCCACCCCGAATGTCCCGTTTCGGGATCGGAGCTGGTTTATATTCAGCTCGGCCAGAGGGGTGAGGTAGTTACCAAAACCCAGGGTAAGCTCGCTTTTGTAGAGCCTCTTGAGGGGAGGCTTCACCATCCGGGCTGCCTTGATGGGTTCAACCATGAACTCACTGGGATATCTTTTGGGATAGAGCTGGTATGTAAACTCGGGCGGGGTAAATGAAATGTCATCCCCGAGGTTTGGAAGCATCTGGATTTTTTCCGCTCCGGAAAGGGTCGGTGAATAGGGCTTCACCACCCTTACCTCTTCGGTCTTTTGAGCACGGATTGAAATGGTCATTACGGATGCTGTCAGAATGATCAGTATATATCTTTTCATGGGTACTTTATTGAACCGGTTCATTTGCGGGTGAAATATCCTGCTCCGCCTTATCCCTCAAAACATTTCTGCGCTGTGTGGCATTGGCGATGATGCCGTCATCGGGCAGCGTGTAGTAGTCGATCAGGCTCTGCAGGGTATTAATTGCTGAAAATTCATCCTCCCGCGCCACATAGATATCCGCGAGGGTCAGGAAAGCCATTCCCATCCAGTACTGATGGGGGGTATTCATCTCAATAAATCCGAATACCTCCTTCTCTGCCTCATCAAGTTTGTTTCTCTCAAAAAGGATCTCGATCACCCTGAATTTGGATTCCGCGCCCTCTTTGCTATTCACCTCATAGGCTACCTTTTTGTAGAAGTCATAGGCAAAATCAATCTCGTTTAAAAGGTGAAACGACCTGGCAATCTTATAGTTGGCCTCACGGATATACTCCTCCTGCACTTTATCGAGCTGCAACACCTGCCGGGCTGCATCAATGGTATTGCTGTATTCGGCCAGCTCAAAGTAGCAACGCATCAGTCCGACCTGCGCATCGAAAATATTACCTTTCTGTTCTCCGACTTCAATCATGATCCGGTAGTTATCGGCAGCCCGGTGATAGTTACCGGTCCGGTAATTGATTTTGGAAGCCGCCACCAGTGCTGGTTCGGTAAACATGTTACGGGGCTGTGAAATGATGAAATCCAATGATTCCAGTGCCTCCTCGTTCTGTTCGAGCTTCAGCTGGCAATCGCCTTTGTAGAAATGGGCATTCAACAGGAACCTCCCGTTGGGAAACGCATCCAGGTAATCCTTAAATGCACGGACCGTCTGCTCACAATCACCCTGTGTGTAGACTATTTCAGCAGCTGAATAGGAGAGGGAGTCCTGTTCGCTCAGGGAGATATCCTGACCTATGCTTCTTACAAAAGTAAGGTACCCATCCACCTGATCCTTCCTGACGTAAATATTTTTAATACTGGTAAGTGCATTGTCCGCTTCGGGGGTCCCGGGGTAGTTGGTGGCCACCAGCTCATAATAGTCCAGCGCCCTGTCATATTCACCCCTGTTATAATAGACCAAACCAAGCTGGTTCAGTGCCTTATTTGTATAACTCGAATTGGGATGCTCGCTGACTACCTGCTGGTAGTAACGCAGGGCCTCCTCCTGACGGCCCAGGGCCACATAGCTCCTGGCAATCTCAAACAGCGCATCATCCACGAAATTGGATTGGGCCTGTTCCCTGATCAGATCGCTGAGCACCTCCACCTTTTCCAGGGTTCTGTCGAGCAGGCCCAGGGTAAATCCTTTCTGGAACATGGCATAGTCCACATCGGCATTACCCGAGGCAATGCATTGCTCATAATACCCAATGGCCTGGGTATAATTTGTCTCCATGAAGTAGCAATCGGCCACGCGATTGTAAGCATCTGAGATATTGGCCGAGTTCTTTCCCGACTCGAGCCGGAGGTATTTCTCAAACCACTCCTGGGAGGCATCATACTGCTTCTCATCAAAATGAAGATAGCCCAGGCTATAGTGGCACATGGCATACTCCTGCTGCTGGGGAGACATATCGTTCTTTAAAAACTCATTATAGTACATCAGGGCCGTTCGCCGGTCACCTGTCCGGTAGGCAGCCTCACCCAGCCAGAAATAGGTACGTGAGGCAATCACCGGATCGTAAACCGCATATTCCAGTGAGATCTCCAGTGCATCCACTGCCTCTTCGAACCTGAGGTTTTTATAAAGTTCAAGCCCCCTGTAAAATGCCACTTTCTGGTGCGCCCGGTCGATGTTCTCATCCCTCTTCTTAATCTTTGAAATGGAGGTCATGGCCATACTGTAATTCCTTGTTCCCAGGTAAGCCATAACCAGGTAGTTATAGGCCTCATCCACATTATCTGCAGCGGGGTAAGTCCGGATATACAACTCGAAGGCCCTGATCGCCTCATTAAAGGGGTTCATGGACATCTGGAAGGTCACCTTGGCAAAATGGAAGAGGGCATCCTGCTGGATCCTGGGGTCGAAATTCATCTCCGCAGCCCTGGAAAATGAAGCCCTTGCCTTTCCCAAAAGGCCCAGCTTCATATAACAATCGGCCAGGTGATAGTGCGCACTCTGGGCAATCTCCGAGTCCCTGTAGCTGATCTGTTCAAACAGCTTCATCGCATTTTCATACTCCCCGTTCCGATAGTAAGCAAAGGCAAGCTGGTACCGGTCATGAATGGTGTAGGTCTTGGTGTGGGCCTCGTAGGTTTCCAGATAGGGAATGGCGTTCTGGAACTGCTCCAGCATAAAGTAAGATTCACCGATGATCTTTGCCATCTCTCCCAACCTCCGGTCAGAAACCGAATCCATCAGATCGGGGGCATATTCGATCACCTCATCATATTTCTTTTGCAGGTAAAGGATCTGTGAAATGTAATAGGGTGCGATATCCGAAAACAGCGGATCATCATCAATTGCCCTGAAACCCATTAAGGCAGTTTCATAATTCTGATCCTCATAATGGATATGAGAGTAGTAGTAAGTTGCAGGGGCAGTATAGGAGGATTTAACCTCCAGGATCTCGTAGAATTCCACACGGGCCGATTCATAATCCTTACGCATGTAGTAAGCGTACCCCTTTTTAAAGTGGTATTCAGACAGCTCCTCCGCAGATAGTTTGAACCGGTCCACCCTGTTGTACCAGGAGATACAGTCCGGCCAGTTATTCTTGTCATAAAAGTAATCGGCCAACCTGAACGACGCCTCATTCACATGAGAACTTTCAGGGAACCTGGCAATAAATTCGTATACCAGGAATTCGGAATCGTCGTTGCGAAGTTCTACAGCCGACATAGCCCTGTAAAAATATGCTTCGGACAAAATTTCCGACCCGGACCCGGGATTTTCAGCGATCAGACCGTCAAAAACCTGCCTGGCTGCTCCGTACTTCTCTTTTTCGTAAAACTGAAGTCCCTTCAAATACACATTATCTCCATAGGCATAGGCCGGAGTCTTCTGACTGAACATTGATAATGGCAACAGAAAAATCAGGATGGTGATATACAGCTTCACTTGTCGTACCATAGGGTAAGTATTAACTGAGTAAAAGTACGAATATAACTCACGGCTCTTTGGGCGATATCTCTTTTTAATTAACAGTCTGATGTTAACTTTTAGTATGGTTTAAATTCTTATTTTTGACGGAAACTCAAGATTTTATGTCCCTGGATAATGTCATCACCCTGGAAAACGCAGTAATTGGTATCAACGAGCACATTGTTTTGACCGATGTAAACCTCTCGGTAGGAAAGAGCGAGTTTGTCTTCGTGATCGGCAGGGTGGGCAGTGGCAAGACCAGTCTCATTAAGACGCTCAATGCCGAATTGCCGCTAATTGAGGGCACCGGAAATGTCGCCGGCTTCCAGCTTGAAAAGATAAAGCGCAGGGAGGTCCCTTTTCTGCGAAGGAAATTGGGAATCGTTTTCCAGGACTTCCAGCTGCTGTCGGATCGCGATGTGGAGAGTAATCTTGAGTTTGTCCTGAGAGCCACCGGATGGAATAACAATGAGGAGATCAGGGATCGGATCGCAGAGGTGCTGGAAAAGGTGGATCTGGGTTACAAGGGTTATAAGATGCCACACCAGTTATCGGGCGGGGAACAACAGCGTGTGGTCATTGCCCGTGCACTACTTAATGATCCCGAAGTGATCCTGGCCGACGAACCCAGCGGCAATCTTGATCCTGCTACATCCGATGAGATCATGCAGATTCTTCTTGATATTTCAGCCAGCGGAAGGGCTGTGATGATGGCCACCCACAACTACCAGCTGATCAAAAAATTCCCCTCCAGAACATTGAAATGCGAAAATGAGAAACTCCTGCCGGCCAACCTGAGCGAAACCGATATCGACCGGCTGATTCAGAACGATTAGCCCGCCAAATGGATCTCAGAACCTATTCATTGGAAGAGCTGGAGGAGTATCTGTCTCCTTTATTTGTAAATCCCGGATCCGCACTCTCCCTCAGCCCTCTGCGCCTGCAATCCTATCTTGATAATCCAAGGGGGGACAAGGGGGATGTTGTGTTGTTCGAAATGCACCATGACAATCAATTGGTGGGATTCAGAACCCTGCTGCCTGACCTTTTTTATGACCGGGATGGGGTCCCTCAGCGATTTGCATGGCTGAGTGGAAACTGGGTCCATCCCCAAATGAGAAGAAAGGGAATCTCCACTAGGTTATTACAGGAAGCCGAAAAAAAGTGGGACGGCAGGCTGATGTACACCAATTACGCTCCCGACTCCAAGGCTCTTTATGACCATACAAGCCGTTTCAGGGTTATTGCAAGCCGCCCGGGCCGGAGGTACTATCTCAGATCCAATGGTGAAGAGCTGCTTGGAAGCAGGGTAAATATGCCCGGGCTTCTCAGATGGTCAGACCGGGCAGTAAACCGGATCAGGGAACAAAAGCTGAAGGGCCTCAGGTTTCCGGTGCAAGGTTCGTGTAATGCGGAACCCCGATCGGAACCCTCTTCAGAAATGGAGCAGGTAATCTCCCGGCTTCAGCAAAATTCACTTTTCCGAAGAGATGCGGATCTCTTCAGGTGGGCCATTCGGAATCCGTGGGTGACCGACAGGGAGAGGGCACCCCTGCCCTACCCCTTCTCCTACCATTCAAAAAAATTCGATAACATATTCACTGAATACACCTGCAGCGAAACAGGCGCCCGGGGGATGCTCTGGCTGATGATCCATAACCGTGCAATCTCAGTTCCCTACCTTTTTGCGGAAGACAACCGGCTAACCAGGGAAATGGCCCTGACACTCCTTCAAACCATGATCGGTCGCGGTTGCACCCACACTACAATCAGGCATCCTGGACTGAATACCCACCTGGTGGAGTACAGAAACATTTTTCTCTATTCAAAAAAGATGCCGCAGCTGATCTTTGCACACAGTGACCTGGCTGCATCGGTCCCCCGGGTCTCCCTGATCCACGATGGCGACGGAGATGTAATGTTCACCGGATAATCAATACCTGAGCCGGTTTTTTCCAATTGGTTTTTTCAACAGGTAGTAAAGGTATTCTGTTTGAAGAGTCTCCAGCGCCGATGCCGCGGAACCCTCCATGGGAATTCGCTGGATATAATCACGCCTCCCGGTCCGCTTTAACCCTGCGGTGCCCAGCAGGGCAGTGGCAGTCCCCTTGTCCAGGAGGCTGTTGATCACCTTTGCAGGCACTCCATCGCTGGTAAAGGGAAAAGAGAAATAGCGGGTAGTCACACCGAACCGACTGATCAGATCCTCAATACTCATCCCGACCTGTCCGGTCATTTCATCCGGTTCCAGTGATGTAAAACTGAGATGATCCATGGAGTGGCCACCAATCTCAAAACCCCATTTCAGCAGCTCCCTCACCTCCTCATCACCCATGTAAACCGGGTGATCCTTCAGGTATTCAGAAAAACTGATTTCCGCCTCCCTGGCCAGACTCTCCAGAAGTGAATTCTGGTGCGGACCGATCATCCGGATCGATTTCTCAACATGTACCTGGGGAATCTTCAAAAAGGCAGATACCCTCTCCATGATCCTGCAATCCTCTCTTACCTGGTGAATGAGAAGACTTGACTTATACCGGTAAAAGAGTCCGTGGTTATCTATGAACCGGTTGTTCAGAAAGAAAACTGCAGGAATCCCCTTTTTGCGCAAAAGGGGTGCGATCACGTCGTAACACTCTTTCAGACCATCGTCGAAGCTTATCACCATTGCTCTTTTGCCTCTTCCCTGAGGCCTATACTCCAGATAATCTGCCATACCCATCGGTTCAAACCACTTCAACAGCACATCCAGGTCATTTTCAAACTCAATGGTTGTGCGAATCCTGTAGAGGTGGCTGATGTGAGGAATCTGTGCCGGTGATACGGCATGATAGAATGGGAAAACAATTGGTTCCTTTGACCATTTTATCAACCGGCCAAGGTCTGTTGAACGAGCCACTCTGGCAATCTGTCTGGTAATCCGTTCCCTCATCTTAACGCATTTTGTGAAGCATGGATGGCAGGCGACTGAAACTTATGCCCTGGTATATTTCCGCCCGTGCTCCAAAACCAATAAAAAACCGGGCCACAGAGGGAATATTTGATCCTTCAAAATCGAGGATCTTTCCGGATGAGGCATGATCCCTGATAAAAGTATCAACAATTCTGAACATGCCCCTACGGTCCTTTCCAGTCTGGCTGGAGGCAGATACCAGGTAGATGGCCCTGTGTTCGCTGAAGGCAAAGCAGGCTGCAGATGTTACCTCCTCCTCGGTCCGGGTGGAATAAATCTTTCCGGCCCCTTTCTCCATGATGGCATCCAGCAGGCTTTTCAGCCATACATAATCTTCCTCCGACCGTTTGATCACATCGTTCTCTCTCTTGAGTCTGACCAGTTCATCCACCGAAATGGTTTTATCCACCAGGTCGGAAAGTTCCAGGGACTTACGGATGTTCCTTTTTGTATTCGTTTTGTAAGAGGCGTAGAGGTGGTTGTATTCACGGTTCAGGGGCAATACATAGTTGGATTTATCGGTCACTTCAAAGGGCGCCACTTCCCCCACCAGGTTATGGGTGTTCAGATTGAGCCCGGCAAACCTGAATTTCCTGTAAATGATCATCAACATTTCACGGATCAGTGCCGGATCCGCCTCTTCCCTGCCGAAAACACCCAGCTGCTGAGTATAGAAGGGTTGATAAACATATTTTATGCCCACCTTCTTTTTCCAGACCAGAGGCATTACAAACCTGTAATCATCCACCACCAGGGCCGACCAGTTTTCAGCCACCTGGTCGAGGTACCATGAATACCCGTAAATGGCCTCGGCAGGCGATCCTGCAATCACGCTGTCCCACCTTCCGGAATCAATCTCCTTTCTATCCAGAAATTTTATCATTTACACTTCCAATTTGACCACCGTAATCCCAGCTCCGCCCTGTTCAATGTGTGCATCGCCGTACCACTCCACCAGATCCATGGTATGCAGGTACTCCCTGATCAGCTGACGAAGAACACCATTGCCCTTCCCATGAAGAATCCTCAGCTCCCGGGCACCCACCATGATGGCCTCATCAATGAATTCCACTACCTGCTCCATGGCCTCATCAGCCCTTTTTCCCCGCAGGTCGATATCGGGGCGGAAGTTTACACGGCGGGTTGAAACATCCCAATCCCCGAGTTTTACCGTCGATTTAGCTTTAATCCTCAGCTTTCCGGCCTCCTCCCCGTGAATCTTCTCCAGCTGGTCCGCTTTGGCGGTACTCTTCAGGATCCCAAAAGCCACAATGACATGATTCCCTTTTAAGCCGATCACCTCACCTGCAGCCTCCTGGCCCTTTACCCTGACCATATCGCCCACCTTAATCCCGGGGTCCTCAGTCTCCTGCTTAGGCACAACGATCTTCTTTGATCGCTGTTTCAGATCGGGACGCCTTGATTCCAGCTCTATTCCCCGCCTGCGGATCTCCTCCAGCCGATTCTCAACGAGCTTCTCCTCTATCCCCTTTTCAACCTCCATATTTTCCCTGAAACTTTCCAGCTCTTTCCTCACCTCCTTTGTTTTCTCCTTTTCTGCTTCTGCTTCCCTGATCTCACGAATGGTCTGTTCAATCTTTTTATTGGCTCCCGAAAGCATGGCATCTGCCTGCAATTTGGCCTCCCTGACGATCACTTTCCGCTGCTTTTCACTCTCCTGAAGTTCCTTCTCATACCGACCCATCAGCTCTTCGAGTTTCTTTTCCGACTGACGGATCTTAAGCCGCTTGTTTTCCCAGTATTTCTTATCCCTCAGAATCTCCCTCAGGTGTTTATCAAAGTCGATGTGATCCTTGCCGACCTTTTCGGAGGCCCTTTCCAGCACCTCCTCGGGCAGTCCTATTTTCCGGGCAATTTCAAAGGCAAAGGAGCTCCCGGGATTCCCAACCTGCAACTGGTAAAGGGGTTGCATTCTCTGGTTGTCAAACAACATGGCGCCATTAATAATTCCCTCTGCCGAAGTGGCATAATGCTTCAGATTGGTGTAGTGGGTGGTGATAATCCCGCTGGTCCCCGATTGATTGAGCTGTTCAAGGATTGACTCGGCAATGGCTCCCCCCAGCATGGGCTCCGTCCCCGTACCAAACTCATCGATTAGGATCAGTGTATCTGCTGAGGCATTCTTCAAAAAATGCTTCATATTGAGCAGGTGGGAACTGTAGGTGCTCAGGTCGTTGTCGATAGACTGTTCATCCCCTATGTCGATGAAGATACCCTCAAACATTCCGAACACCGATTCCGGGTTACAGGGTACCAGTAATCCGCACTGAACCATGTACTGCAACAATCCGATGGTCTTCAGGCATACCGATTTGCCACCGGCGTTGGGACCCGATATCAAAAGGATTCTGCTGTTTTCCGTTAGACGAAACGAAAGGGGAACCACCTCCTTCTGCTCGGCATGGTGGGCCAGGTAAAGCAGGGGATGCCGGGCATCCCTCCAGTCAAATTGCCTGTTATCCTCCAACTTTGGTCTGCCGGCATCAATCCTTCGTGCAAAAAGGGCCCTGGCCCTGATGAAATCGATTGTGGAGAGAAACTCCTGGGTGGAGAACAGGTCGGGGATATAGGGCCTCAGGTCGGTGGTCAGGGCAATCAGGATCTGGATGATTTCCCTCCGTTCGGCATACTCCAGCTCCCTGATCTGATTGGAGAGTTCCACAACTTCGGCCGGTTCAATGAAGACTGTTTTCCCGCTGGCCGACTCATCGTGTACCAGGCCGCCGAGCTTTCTTTTGTTACCAGCCATCACCGGGATCACCGGCCTTTCGTTCCGGTAGGTGGGTGCTGCATCTGCATCAACCCACCCTTCACGCTGAGCCTTGCTAAGGATCTGGCTCAGCTTTTTAGTGACTTCCCCCTGTTTCTCGGACTGGGTGCGCCTGATATGCTGCAGTTGCGGGGAGGCATTGTCACGGATCTTTCCATGTTTATTCAATACTTTTCCGATGCGATCCATGACAAAAGGAAAAACCTTTACCGGTTCACACAACCTCTTCAGTGCCGGATACTTCTCCTCTTCATCCGATTTGAAAAAATTAAGAATGGCCCTTACCGAATCGAGGCTTCGGAGTAATCCAAATGCTTCTTCCTCCAGCAGGAAGGCTCCTTCCAACTCGGCTTTTTTCAGAGCCTGGCGATTGTCTATGAAATGCTGCAGGGGAAAATCCTCCTCCTCCTTGCTGAGCCTTTTAAATTCATCTGTAAGATCCAGTTCCCTGACAATTGAACTGCAATCGGTCATAAAGCCCATCTGCTCCACCCTCTCCCGACCCGGCTCAAAGAGGCAGTGGGATTTCACCATTTCACGGATGCGGTCGAATCCGATTTTCGCTTCAAATTGTTCGGGATATATCAATTTTTTTCCTGCTTTCTCAATTATATTGCAACCCACTGTCCCGTTTCGGCCGATCTGAAAACAGCCGTTAAAACCCTGGTGTTTTCCAATGCATCCTCCAGGGTAACAGGCACCTGAGTATCCTCCAGGATTGCCCTTGAAAAATCGTCTCCCATAAGGGTATACTGGTTTACCGCAGGATATTCGTGACGGGTCATCCCATGAGGGAGAATGTTGCCATTGTCCTGGTCGATAAAGGTTGCCTGGTCAGGGGGAGGTGTGAAAGGGATGCGGACCTCCAGGTGCCCTTTGTCTCCCACGATCTGCATCCTTTGAAACAGTGCGGCCTGGGTGCTTACACCGAATTGTGCCTGTCCGGAAGGGAACTCCAGGATCACACTTCCAAGCCTGTCTGTGCCAAACTCCTGATCCGTCACCAGGCTGGCCACTACCCTTTTGGGTTCCTCCTCAAATATGTATCTCGACATGGTGATGCAGTAGCAACCAATATCCCACATGGCTCCTCCACCCAGGCAGGGAATGTTCCTGATGTTTCGGGGATCCACATTATAATAGGCAAATGCGCCCTGCACCAGAGATGGATTCCCGATCTCCCCACGATGGATCCGTTCCCTGGTTTCAATCCACTGGGGATGAGACTTCACCATAAAAGCCTCACCGGCTTTTACTCCGTATTTGTCGCGCACCTGAATCATCTTTTCCACCTCGGCCACACTTAATCCCAGTGGCTTTTCACACAGAAGGTGCTTTCCGGCCTCCATGATTTTAAGGTTCCATTCAAAATGCATGCTGTTGGGAAGCGGATTGTAGACCGCATCCACATCCGCGTCGGCGAGCAGTGCCTCGTAAGAACCATATGCCCTGGTTATCCCAAGGCTCGATGCCGCCACGTCGGCTTTCGGCAGCGACCTGGAAGCGATGGCGGTAACTTCAGAATATCTCCCTGTTTGCAATGCAGGGATGACACTTTTGAGTCCGATTTTAGCAGTACTCAGCACTCCCCATCTAATTTTATCCATGATTTGCAGCTGGTGTTAGGTCAGACAAAAATAAAAAAAAGAGTTAGCTTTATAGGATCAACCTCAAATAGAATTACACCAATGGCAAAACGGAAAATAAACATGGGTATGGTGGGCGGAGGACCCGGTTCATTTATAGGACGTGTCCACTACATGGCAGCAATCCTCGACGGACAGATCCAACTGGTTTGCGGCTCGTTCAGTTCCAGTCCGGGAAAGTCGAAAATTACAGGGGCAGAATACTACCTTCCGCCCGACCGGATCTATGCTACCTACCAGGAGATGATCACAAAGGAGGCCAAACTCCCGGAGGGGGTCAGGATGGATTTTGTCTGTATCGTAACCCCTAACCACCTCCATTTCGAACCGGCTAAACTGGCCATGGAGCATGGTTTTCATGTGGTGTGTGACAAACCCCTTGCGCTGGACTCGGATGAAGCGGAGGTGATGGTGCGGCTTAAGGAAGAGACCGGGTTGCTCTTTGCATTGACCCATACCTACTCGGGTTACCCCATGGTGAAGGAGGCCCGGAAAATTGTGCAGGACGGGGAGCTTGGGAAGATCCGCAAGGTGGTTGTGGAGTATCCCCAGGGATGGCTCAGCACACCCCTTGAAAAGTCCGATCATGTTCAGGCATCGTGGCGCAGTGATCCAAAACGCTCAGGAAAAACCTGTTGTGTCGGAGACATAGGAACCCATGCATTTCACCTGGCCGAGATGGTAAGCGGTTTGCAAACCGAACGGCTGATGGCCGATTTGAGTACGCATGTCCCCGGAAGGTTGCTGGACGACGATGCAAACATGCTGCTGCAATTTGCAGGTGGTGCCCGGGGCGTCCTCTACGCCAGCCAGATATCCGCAGGTGAGGAGAATGCTGTCAAACTGAGGATCTATGGTGAAAAGGGCGGACTTGGAATTTAACCAGATGGAGCCCAACACCCTGGTCATCAGGTGGCTCGACAAGCCGATTGAGGTAAGGCGCACCGGTACCGGATTTGTAAGTGGCATCGCAGCCTACAACACCCGTGTCCCCGCCGGACATCCCGAAGGTTATATCGAGGCATTCGCCAACATCTACCGCAATGCAGCCACATGCATTCAGCACATGCTCGAAGGAACCGAACCTCCCCTGGAGGCCCTGGACTTCCCAACCATCTACGAGGGACTAAGGGGAATGAGGTTTGTGGACAAAGCGGTGGAGAGCTCGGAGAAAAAGGCCTGGGTTGAGTTCTGATTATTCGAAATCCGCTGCATCTATTGTACCCTTTTTGCAGTATTTAACTTATAGATGACCAGAAGACAATATTGGACCTATAGTACACTGCTGATTATCATCGGAATAGTTTTCATATTCGAATTGATCCGCGACTCCTCTAAAACCGGTGATTTTATAGGATATGTCAAAACAGGAAACTTAGTGCTCTCCGGTAAAAACATCTATTCCGAATATCTGAATACCTGGCCCCCATTCTTTTCAGTTTTTAGTGTTGTCCTTGCGATTGGCGACAGATGGAGTAGTTTTCTTATTCGGTTTTTATGGAACACGGGGAATATTATTGCCATGTATTATATTGTTTTCCTGGCTGTTAAAATGGTATATAACAAACCACTCACGCTTAAAGGAAATCGCAATGGTATCCTTATCCAGGAACCTATAGTAATGCTACCTGTTTTGATCATATTACGTTTTGTAATGGATAATTTAGCCAATATCCAGATCAATATTTATTTACTCTTATGTACGCTGTTAGCGATTGTTTTTTTTACAAAAAAGAAATACATCTGGGTTGGCCTCTTGCTTGGTTTAACGATTTCTCTTAAAGTTTATACCATTTTTTTCCTGCTTTATTTTTTATTCAAACGCGAATTTAAACCTGTGGTTTGGACGCTTCTGTTTATTGCTGTTTTTAATGCAATTCCACTCCTTGTTTATGGCTTTGACCAGGGACTGGCGTATTATCGACATTATGTGACTACAGCCCCGCCTCTTGTTTATCTGGCCGATTATAAAAATCAATCAATTTATAGCTTATTCCTGCGATTTTTTACAAGTGATGACATTGGAATCAGTATGCATGTCAATCTTTTCGATATCAAATCTCAAACCGTCAAACTTATCACATTTGGAGCAATTGCTTTGGCTTCTGTATATCCTGCATATCTGTTTAGGAAGAAACTCATAGATAAAAAAGGCATCAGATCAATTTTTGAATATTCATTTATTTTTACGATGACTCCAATTTTGTCACCTGTCGCCTGGAAAGCATATTTCATTTTCCTCTGGATCCCCTATTTCCTTCTATATTCGATATTATTCAGGGCCACTAACCAATTAAGAAAAAAGCAGTTGATTCAACTTAAGAGTCTCTTCTGGCTCTCTATCGTACTCAATGTTTTTTCAACGGAATTAATCATTGGCCGCTATTTTTCTGATATGATGGAAGCCTGTGCATGCATTACACTTGGGACACTCATTCTTTTGGCTATTCAGCTTTTCGTTGTAAATAATATAAACCAGTTTGATCTGAATACCATGCCCATTCTAAATAATCCTTATCTAAATCAAGAAAAACCCAACGATTCGCTATGAGAATGAAAAAACTGAAGCACCCTGTCACCCTCTTCATATTTGCAATGCTAATCAGTTGTAACACTGATAAGGAAGCATTGAAATCATTTCACCCCGGACAGGAATGGTTGGATAACAACGGAATTCCCATCAACGCACACGGTGGTGGAATCATGTTTTACCAGAACAGATATTACTGGTATGGAGAGCACAAGGTGGAGGGAGAAACTGGCAACACCGCCCAGGTCGGGGTTCATGTTTACTCATCTGAAGATTTATACAACTGGAAAGATGAAGGGATTGCCTTAAAAGTAGATGAACCCGATGCTGCATCTGATATTGCCAGGGGATGTATCCTTGAAAGGCCGAAGGTAATTTACAATGAAAATACCGGGAAATATGTGATGTGGTTTCACCTGGAACTGAAGGGGATGGGTTATGATGCAGCCCGGTCAGGAGTTGCTGTTTCCGATCACCCTGCAGGTCCCTTTAAATTCCTGCATTCATTCAGACCAAATGCCGGATCCTGGCCCGTCAACGTTCAGGAATTTCACCGGTTACCCGTTGCTGACACTGTAAAAGAAAAATATTGCGGAGGAAAGGGTTGCCTTCCGGCACATGTGGATAGCATGAATATCCTGGGCAGGGATTATTCCGGGGGGCAGATGGCCAGGGATATGACGTTATTCGTCGATGACAATGGGAAAGCCTATCATCTTTATGCATCCGAGGAAAACAGCACCCTTCATATTTCAGAACTTACCGATGACTATCTCTCCTATTCGGGTAACTATGCGCGGGCTTTTCCGGACCGGTACATGGAAGCTCCGGCAATTTTTAAAACTGGCAACGGGAAATACTATTTTATTGGCTCCGATTGCACCGGATGGAGTCCGAATGCGGCCAGGTCGGCTGTGGCGGATCACATATTCGGACCATGGACGGAACTTGGAAATCCATGCCGGGGAATTGATTCGTCCACTACATTTAACTCCCAGGGAACATTTATTCTGCCCGTTCAGGGCAAAAAAGATGCCTTTATTTTTATGGCGGACCGATGGACACCTGAAAACCCCATTGATGGGAAATACATCTGGCTACCCGTGAGATCTTCCGGCCATAAGATTGTACTGGAGTGGCAGGATGAATGGGATCTTCTTTCGCTACCATTATAATCCCTATATTTAATAACATGAAAACATTATTCCATTCTGCGATACTGGCAGCGTTGTTCATGTCGGTTACTCCGGTTCAGGCTCAGGAAAACCTCCCTTATCAGAAACCTTCACAGGAGATTCTCACCCTGGTGGATGTACCCACGGCCCCGATAGTAAGGATTGACGATCAAAAAGAATATATGGTGCTGATGTACCGTGATGCGTTTAAATCCATCGAAGAGCTCTCCAGGGAGGAGATGAGGCTCGGCGGACTCCGGATCGATCCGGTTACCCATATCGGGAGCAGGACCCGGTATTACAATAACATCGGGATCAAAAACATAACGGATAAAACTGCAGCCGAGAACGCAGTTGCCGGTTTGCCTGAAAAGCCGTTGATGGCAAATTTTACCTGGTCTCCCGACCAAAAAAATATGGCTTTTACCCAAACCACTGCAACTGGTGTTGAGCTTTGGGTTTTGGATATTGTAAGGGCAGAAGCGATGCGGCTATCCGGGGCCACCGTGAATGCCAGCACTGATGAGGTGATCAACTGGTTCGAGGGAAGTGATGCCATCCTGGTGAAGATGATCTCACCAGAAAGGGAGCCTCTTATTGATGTGGCACATAGCGTACCTTCCGGTCCCACCATCTCGGTGGCCGACGGGAAAAAGGCGCAAAACATGACCTACCAGGACCTGTTGCAAAATAAAAACGACGAACACAATTTCGAGCAGCTTATCCTTTCCGAAATTGTAAAAATATCTCTTGACGGAACGCGGGAAGTGTGGTTGGAGAGCGACATGTACACCGGTATCAGCTTCTCTCCCGACGGTAACTATGTTTTGGTCGGGACCATTGAAAAACCCTTCTCCTACCTGGTACCCTACGAGCGGTTCCCCTCAAAAAGCACCGTGTATACAAAAGAAGCCGAAAGGGTGGAGACCGTTCTTGCGGTGCCACTGGTTGAAGACCTTCCACAGGGTTTCATGGCCGTAAGGACGGGCAGAAGAGATATGAGCTGGCGCAGTGACAGGCCTGCCACCCTGGTATTTGCAGAGGCCCTGGATGGAGGTGATCCGGAAAATGAGACTGCCTTCCGTGATGAGCTCTTCCAACTGGATGCCCCTTTCAGCGGGACTCCGGTTTCCCTTACGAAGACCATCAACCGTTATTCGGGGATCCGGTGGGGAAACGATCAGATTGCCGTGGTTACAGATTACTGGTGGAACAACCGGAATACCAAGGTCTATCTTTTTAATCCGTCTGACCCGGACCAGGAACCCGTGATCCTTTTTGATCTGAATTACCAGGACCGTTATGGTGACCCCGGTAATTTTGTAACCCAAAGGAATCTGTGGGGAAGTGAGGTGCTCAGTCTCGACGGAACACGGGCCTACCTGGTTGGGGAGGGATTCACCGAAAAGGGACAGTTCCCCTTTCTCGATGAATTCAATCTCGCCACTAAACAGACAAAGAGACTGTACCAATCGGAATATACAGACCAACTGGAGAGTCTCATTGATTATGATGCAGCCAAAAAACAGTTGCTGGTGCGCATTGAATCGCCCACTGAATTTCCCAACTATTTTTTCAGGGATTTGAAAAAGAATAAGCTCATACAGATCACTGCATTTGAGAACCCCTTCAGGAGTATCCGGGATGTGCATAAGGAGGTGATCACCTACCAGAGGGACGACGGACTGGAACTTTCCGGTACGTTGTACCTGCCGGTGGGGTACGATATAGAGCGTAAGGTAAAGGCGCCCATGATTCTCTGGGCATACCCCCAGGAGTTCAAGGACAAATCCAGTGCAGGGCAGAATACCTCAAATCCCAATCAGTTCACCTACCCGTATTACGGATCGGCTATCTACTGGGTGGCCAAGGGGTATGTGGTTCTGGATGAAGCGGCATTCCCTATTGTTGGCGAAGGGGATGAGGAACCCAACGACACTTACATTGAACAGTTGGTGGCCAATGCAAAAGCCGCCATCGATGCAGTGGACAACCTGGGTTATATCGACCGCACGAAGGTGGCCGTGGGTGGACACAGTTACGGCGCATTTATGGTGGCCAACCTGCTCTCCCACTCCGACCTCTTTGCAGCTGGGATTGCCAGAAGCGGGGCTTACAACCGGACCCTGACACCATTCGGGTTCCAGAGTGAGGAACGCACCTACTGGGAAGCCCCCGGGATCTACTATGAGATGTCCCCTTTTATGCACGCCGATAAAATGAAAACGCCCCTTTTGCTGATCCATGGAGAGGCTGACAACAATTCAGGGACCTTTCCCCTTCAGAGTACACGCTATTTCAATGCACTGAAGGGTCTGGGCGCCACTGTCAGGCTGGTTATTCTCCCCAAAGAGAGCCATGGTTATGCGGCAAGAGAGAGCATCCTGCACATGCTTTGGGAGCAGGATCAGTGGCTGGAAAAATATTTAAAACAGATTACGGATTGATGGGTGGAAAAAATCGGGAAATACTTGTTGGGGATAGGGATGTGTGCGGTTCTGACCGCTTGTCCTCCACGCTGTGATTTGATATCCCTAAATTTCGGGGAACTTTCACCGGAGGTACTTGAAATGGTTCCATATATTCATGGGGCTTCCTATGGGTTCCGGCACTCGGCAGGCCAGGAGGTATACTTTCTTGTGGATAGGCAAACTTCTGTAATAACGGACTACTGGGAGGAGTGTACCCAGGTCACCTACGGCTCGGACCGCACTATAATGATGCCTGATTACCCGCTCTTTGATATGGGTATCTGGATTTACAAAGTTGATTCCACTCATGTCATGCATCAGGCCACCATTGGGACCTCATCTTTTATTCTTCCCCTGACCCATGAATGCGATCCTGGTTCCTGTACGGTTCTCGACTCTGTAATGGTGAACGGAAAATGGTTCAGGGATGTTTACAGGGTGGTCCCTCTCAATTCAGACTATCAACCCCAGGGAGAGATCCTGGCTGATACCTTATGGTTTAATACCGATTTTGGCATCCTTAAATTCACAATGACCGGTGGAGAGTATTTTGAGATCCTTCAGTAAATACCGGCTATGTCCGGTTTGGCAGGGGATGATGGTTTTTATCCTTTGCACCTCCTGCGGCGGGGAGGAGAATGCCCTGAAAAAGGAAACCTTCTATTTCAACGAATACCATGCAGGTTGGATTACCCTTGATTCCATAGGAGATTCATTTGTGATGACCGACAACAATGGCATCAGTCAGAGTTTTACAATGACCGGTAACAGCTATTATCTCAATAAAAGCTGGAGCAGTTTCCTGGGGGTTAATACCATCATGACCTATACTGAATATCAATACCAGTACTACACCTCCAGCTTCGGGATATCCCACTCAATCTCCCTCACCGCAGGCCGTCCCCCTTTCGGTGATGACCTTTATGTAACCCTCAATGGTGTAGGCTTTGCCTATGACTTCGATTTTGCCATCGTATCCAGGCTGGATACGCCCTTCGGGTACAAATCCATGCTGATGACCGACAAAGGTTATGAAGTGCCCGATGAGATCCAATCAAAGGTCGAAATCCTTGACTCGCTGGTTACACCCTATACCCGCTATGATGAAGTATTGCATTTCACCTTCAATGATTTCAACGAATCCTGGACTGATAAAACCGTAACGGAGATCTTCCTGGCCAGGGAGGAGGGACTTGTGAAATACATCCTGGCAGGGGGAATTTCTGGGGAGAGAAAAAGGTAGTGCAAGGTACCCGGTGCTCACTCCTTTGACAGGACCCAAAGAATTCCACCCCTGAGGTGCCCTATGAAAAGGGGATCTTCGTAGAACCACGGATCATGCCCCAGGGCGGTGTACCACTGCCTTCCTCCCTCGAATTGATGACACCAGCAAAGGGGAAACTGCTGTCCGAAAGTTTCGCCGGGATAGGCACCCTTGCCCTCATCTTCCACGGTAGTCATATCGGCCGAGAGAAGCACATGGATATCAGGATTCAGCTGGCAGGAGTAATAACACTCGTCCTCAATGGTCCACCTGGCCGGAAGGTGGGAAGTGGAGGGATGGCGGGGATCGGTTACCAGCACATCAAATCCCTGGTGGGGAGCATGGCGGATAAACTTTCCTCCCACCATGGCCCAGTACCAGGGCCAATCCCTCTCCGTGGCATTGGAGGAGTGGATGGCTGCAAATCCTCCCCCGCTCCTGATAAATTCCTGGAAAGCCTCTCGCTGTTCCCCGGTATCAAATCCTTCGTTGTTGGTATTTGAAAACACAATGGCGTCATACTTTTCAAGATTCTCGCTGGTAAATACAGCAGGAAGATCCGTCACGTCGGTCAGGATTCCCTCCCCGGCACAAATCTTCTCAAGGGCAGCCACGCTGGCGGCTATATTTTCGTGCACGTAACCTTCCCCGTTTTTTGTATAGATCAAAATTCGCTTTTCATCCCCCGCCCGGACCGCGAGTGAATACGAAAGATTTAATAAGGTCATCAGGAACAGGACCAGTTTTTTCATGATTACAAAATTGGTTAAGCAAACTCCAAATAAATGATTCATTTTGGAATACTAATATTAAAAAATTAACATTTTATCACTTTTTTTTAACATTTAGTGTAATTTTTTGTATGTTTGGTCAAATTTATGACCCAGCCATGAATTACACTACATCTCAGATAACCCTACAGGCCCCTCCTGCAACCCTCCGGAAAACCGGATCAGCCTTCAGATCGATATTTCGAAACGATCCCAGCCAGATTCTTCAGCTCCTGTTGACCCTGCCTGTAATTTTCGGCGGAATTCTTCTCCACCTGAACGTGGTTCAGTGGTTCCTGGTTGGTTTTGTAACCCTGCTCTACCTCGGGGCCTGTATGGTGCGGACCGCCGCCTTGATTCAGATCAATCATGATCCCACCCTTTCGCCTTTCCACGTGAGCAGGATAAAGTCAATGGGAAATGCCATATTAACCGTTACGGCAGGACTCTCAACGATCACATACATGGCGGTATTTGTGCCGGTGATCCTGAAGCTTATTTAAACACCTCCCCTTCTATTTAAGCATCTTCTCAGCAACCTGAACGGCAAGAGGATATCTCCCAAAGGGGGCACTTACCTGTATTCCGTTGACAAACGATTGGACCTTATCCACCATGGACCTGGCGATCTCGATTCCTGCTTTGAGCTGATCCTCCTTGTTATCGTACCTGCCTATAGATGCGATTACCGAATCGGGGACAAATACACCCGGCACCTCGTTTTTCATGAACTCTGCATTCCGGAGGCTTACCAGGGGCCATATTCCTACGATCAGGTAAAGGTTGCACAGGTCGGCCTTCTCCAGGAAAGCGTTCAGTGAATTGAAATCAAAAACAGGCTGGGTAATGACATACTCGGCGCCTGCCTCCTTCTTCAACCGTAAACGCTTGATCTCATTGGCCAGGTTCACACTGTTGGGATCTACGCCCACCCCTGCAAAAAAGGCAGTGGGATCGCCAATCCGTTTCTCTCCCACATCGATACCATGGTTCAGGTTATTGATCAGGTGTACCAGCCCAATGGAATCAATGTCAAATACGGCCGTGGCCTGGGGGTAATCGCCAATCATCGGCGGATCTCCTGTAATGGCGAGGATATTTTTTGCACCCAGAACCGACGCACCCAGGAGATCGGATTGCATACCCAGCAGGTTCCGGTCCCTGCAGGTGTAATGGATCACTGTCTCGATGCCCACCTTCTGATCCAGCAGTACCGACAGCGCCAATCCGGTCATCCGTGCAGACGCCCTGGGTCCGTCGGGGATATTTATGGCATCCACCCTGCTCTCTTTCAATAATATAGCTCCCTCCACCAATTTTGTTGTATCCGTACTTCTGGGGGGGACCATCTCCACCAGTACCACCTGCTCACCGGAAGAAAGTTTCCTGGCAAGGTTTGATTTCATTGCCTGGGGAACCGGTTCGGGAAGCGGCTCCTGGGTAACCGGCCTCACCCCGATATGGATGGAATGTTGAATCCGGGTCTGCTTCATGGCCAGGGCATTGGCCATTTTGCTGATGTGTTCCGGAGTGGTTCCGCAACACCCTCCCAACATTCTGACACCTTTATCGATAAAGCGCTTGGTGTAGACCGAAAAGTATTCAGGGGTACTGAGGTAGATCATCCTGCCATCGGTATACTGAGGCCGGCCTGCATTGGGCATGATACAGATGGGCTTATCCGACACCTGGATCATATGTTCCACGAAATCGAGCATCGGTTTTGGCCCCACCGTACAATTCAGCCCGATCACGGTGGCTTCGCTTCTGAGCAGTTTCCCTGTAATATCCTCCAGGTCTAGTCCATACCGGGTCTTCCCATCCTCACCAACGGTCATCATGGCCACCACCGGCAGGTCGGAGATGCTCCTGATCGCCTTGATGGCCTGCTCCATCTCCCTGATATCCTGAATCGTCTCAATGATAAAAAGATCAACTCCGGCCTGATTCAAATATCCTGCCTGTTCTTTGAATGCATCAAATACCTTTTCCAGAGAGATCTCCCCCCACGGTTCAAGCTCCTCTCCCACCGGACCCATACTTCCGGCCACATACACATTCTCACCTGCAGCCTCCCGTGCCAGCTCAACTCCCCGGCGGTTGATATCCTCTATCTGCTCCAGCAGGTTGTGTGATTTTAGCTTATAACGGTTGGCCCCGTATGTATTGGTCTCGATCACCCTGGCGCCCGCCCTGATGTAATCCTCATGAATGGATCTGATCAGTTCGGGCCTGGACAAATTCAGCTCATCGTAACACTTGTCGATAAAGACACCCTTCTCGTAAATTAGCGAACCCATGGCACCATCCATCAGTACCAGGTTATCCTGAATATATTCTTTAAATGGAATCATCCGCAAAAGTAATGTTTTTAGGGCTGCGGTTCTCTCAATTCAACAAGGATGGTGCAGGAATCGGTCAGAGCCTCCCCGCCGAAATTAAATTCGATTCTCTTCAAACCGGGAATATCTTTGTCATAGGTGAGCGGAGGAGGTGAAAGACCGACCACCCTTGCCTGAAAAGGAAGGTCCGTTTTCAGTACCAGGTTAAGCTCCTTACCCTCCTGTCGTAAAACAATCCTGTCATCTTCTACATCCACAGAGGCCCTGGTTATCATCTGCCAGGTAACACTTTCGGTTAATCCGGAAGGAACCAGTACATCCCTGATGATTAAACAACGACCTTCCCGGGAAAAAGTCCTGAAGGCCGACTGGATATGATCCCCGAAAAGGGGTGACAAATCAAATGTGTAAAAGGCCCCGTTGGCACGAACATCGGAGCGAACCAAAGGCACCCTGCCATTCACAAGGTGTTGTTTTCCATTCACCGTGAGTGTACTGTGACCAAAATTACTCTTGGTCAGCAGCGTCCAACGCTCCGAGTTCTGCTGCGTATTCCAGAGTCCGTTTCCCAATATTTGCTCCAGGGAGTTGTAATCCTGGTTTCCCGGGTCTTCCGACCAACGGATTCCATCCAGTTCAAAAATAAAGGAGCCGGCATCCATATTCCCGTGGTTATCGCCCGCCATTCCCCCTTTGGCTGCGAAGAAGAAAGCATCCGGATCATTGTTCCGGTCCCTTAAAACTGCGACGGGTTCCAATCCGCTTCCCCACCAGGTTTCGGGCCAGGTAAACTGCGCACTTCTGTTCATGTCCATCATGGATAGATTCAATAAATGGATGCCGAAGAAACGGGATCCCCGGATGATCCGGGGATTACTTAAACCCTCCTTCAAAAGCTGCTGAGCGGCCCCAAGGTCCACTCCCTCTCCCTGATGATTCGAGAACCATGCCAGTAATCCGAAATGGGTTATATCCTGAAATCCTTCCAGGCTTGCATCAAAAAAGTTATAATAATCTCCGGAGGGTCCGGCAGTCACCATGCTGAAAATGGCACTCTCCCGCAACCCGGGAGAGGTTGAAAATCCGAAATCTGTTCCCAGGGCACTTTCAAACCCGGAGATTGCAACCGTCAGATAGGTGGTGGCATAAAACCAGTAGGAGGCCCCTTCAGGATAGACACCATTGGGCGCATAAGGTCTCAGTGCCAGTGGAATCGTCTCAACAGCCTGGTAAAGAATGGCTGAAGCGATCTCGGGCTCATCCTCAAATACCACCAGGGCCGCCAGGGCCAATCCACCGTTACATACCAGGTTCCAGTTGTGGTCCACTGATTTCCAGAAATTATTACCAGATGCCGCAATCCCGGGCTTCAGTGCTTTGTCAACAAGAGCACTTCTGGCCAGCGCCGATACCTCCGGCGAGAGAAATTCACCTGCCCAGTCCAGTCCAAGTGCCACCGCGGTTGCCATTTCTGCCACATCCAGAAAATGGTCCGGATTCCAGTCCCTGAATTTGCAGACAGCCTCCATCTCGCGCTCAAGATGTTCCAGGTAGCCGGGATCCTTATTAAAACGGTAGGCCATCGCCAGGGTTGTGATCCGTCTGACCGCCTCCCTGGATACACCCAACAACCTTCTCCCCTGCTTTTCATAGGTAAGAGGTTCCAGTTCCAGCATCGCCTTCGCGCTCTGTTCCAGTAACCTGAATCCCATGGTTGTGATGCTGTCGCCCGAGGTCAGCTTCTCAATTACCCTGGACTCCAGTTCGGGGTTCAGAATCAACCTGGGATTCCCGCTCCGGATGTGATCACGGATCCACTCCATGCTTACCGGGTTTTCCTTGATGGTCCCGGAATGACTGCCCAGATGGAGATCCGCAAAGTCAAGATACTTTTCCCAGTCATAGGTGGTGATACCGTGACTGCCGCTCCGGATGTGATACCCCTGTTTTCCGGCCCACCTGGGTTGATTCACTTCCGGGGAATGCTCCTCAGTCAAAACATTCTCACCGTATAGCCTGTATACATCACCCGAACTCAGCAGTGAAAGATACTCGCCCCGCGGATCGGCCCACTCATCCTCAACGGCACTGGCCACATAGAGGGGCCTGGGCGCGATCAAAGCCAGCAGCATATGCTGGTCGACCGGACAGGCAGCCTCATTATCGTTGTATTCATGAAATTTAGATGCAAACCAGTGGGGAAAGGATCCATTGATATCGCTCAGCCGCTCCCCGAACGGTCTTCGGGACAGGGCAGCACCCCCGCATCCCGAGTTATTGGAGACCACCATGGCAAATCTTTGATCCCGGGCACCGGCCCAGAGAGCAGCCTTCCCCAACCTGGAATGCCCGATTACAGCCACCCTGTCATGATCAATTGCAGGATCGGTCTCCAGATAGTCCATGGCCCTTGACAATCCCCATGCCCATGCTGCCAGGGTTCCCCATGAATCGGGAGTGCGGTCCCCGCCATTTTCCTGAACCAGGCCATGGATGCCATTCATAAATCCATCATCAAAATCGGGGTCAATATCTCCGCAGTATATGGTTGCCACTCCGTATCCCCGTGAAAGGATCATCTCCACCGGCCACCGGCTGGATGCGCTCCCCCTTGACTGTTCCACGGCCCTGTTCTCCGTAACACCTGTCTCCGGCCTATTCGGCACCCAGTTACCGGTGATACTGATATCACGGCAGGGATGGACGGTATGGTTCCCGTTGAAATTCAGACCCAGGAAAAGTGGGACGGCTCCCCGGGCACCTGAAGGTAAAAAAATCAGTATTGTAAAATCAAGTTTCTTTCCTCCCCTGCTTACACTCACCTCTACCTCCTTCATCACGGCACTTCCATCCAGGGCCCCGTTGTCCTGAAATTTCACCTGGTAATCCAGGGAAATTTCTGATTGGGGCCCGCGCCCGTACACATTCGATTCGAACAGCTCAAGCACCTCTTCACGGCGGATATTTTCCCATCCTTCAGCACTCTCAACGGCCATGTTGGCATTTGTCAGGAGCAGATTGGGGAGTGGGGCTATCAGCTGGTAATCCGAATCGGATATCAACTGGCCATTGGCCACAGAAAATACCGTAAAAGCCAACACCAAACCTGATAAAAGGCCTGATGGTTGTGAAATTTTCCTTCCCATACATTTGAGGTTAAGCATTTCTAAAAACATCAATGAGCAATTCGGGTGCCCGGACCAGTTTTTTGGTCTTCATGTCCATGAACACCAGCACCACTGTTGCCTCGTGTGCAAGGGTTCCATCCTCTTTAAAGATGCGGTGATAAAACTTAATTCTGGCAGCAGGCAGCTCCTTCACCGTGGTTTCGATGGTAATCAGCTCATCATAGGTAATTGGGTTCCGGTACCTGGACTCCACCGAGTAAACCGGCATGACAACACCCCTCTTTTCCAGTTCAATATATGGAAACCCCATACTGCGTACCAAACCGGCACGTCCGATCTCGTAAAACCTCCCGTAATTTCCATAATAGACCACTCCCATCTGGTCGGTATCTGCATAGATCACCCTGTATTGCACGCTTCCGGAAACCGGCTTCATATCTTTCTTCCTAACTCATTTAGCTATTAACCCCGCACTGAGCACTGAATACTGAGCACTGAGCACTATTTATCTATCCCTTCCAGTTTCAAAAGGAAAGTGTACTCCATGGCTATCTCTTTATACCTCTCAAACCTTCCCGATGCACCCCCGTGACCGGTATCCATGTTGCAATACATAAGCAGCAGGTTATCGTCGGTTTTCATGTCGCGCAGTTTGGCCACCCACTTGGCCGGTTCCCAGTATTGCACCTGGCTGTCATGCAAACCGGTGGTAACCAGCATATTGGGATAGTCTTTCTTCTCCACATTGTCGTACGGCGAATAGCTTAGCATGTAACGGTAGTAGACCTCCTCATTTGGATTCCCCCACTCGTCATATTCGCCGGTGGTAAGCGGGATATCCTCATCCAGCATGGTGGTCACCACATCCACAAAGGGCACCTGAGCGATGACACCATGGTAAAGTTCCGGCTTAAGATTGATTACCGCGCCCATGAGCAATCCGCCGGCACTTCCGCCCATGGCATAGAGTTTACCAGGAGAGGTATATTTCTCGCTGATCAGGAATTCGGCACAATCGTTGAAATCGGTGAAGGTGTTCATCTTCTTCAGCAATTTCCCCTCTTCATACCAGGGTCTGCCATAGATCTGGCTTCCCCGGATGTGGGCAAGGGCGAATACAAAACCCCTGTCCAGCAAAGTCAGCCTTTGGGAGCTGAAGGTGGGATCCATTGTGATGCCATACGATCCGTAACCGTAGATCAGAGTCGGATTGCTTCCATCCAGCACAATTCCTTTCCGGTATACAATGCTCATGGGGATCTTCTTCCCGTCCCCTGCCACAGCATAGACTCTTTTGGCTTCATAGTCTGACGGATTGAAGTCGCCCACAACCTCCTGCTGTTTGAGTAGTGTTTTCTCTTTTGAATCAAGATTGTAATCATATGTGGATACAGGTGTGGTAAGGGATGAATACCCGTATCTCAGCATTTTACTGTCAAAATCCAGGTTGGTGGAGATCCAGGCTGTATAGACCTCCTCTCCCATCTCCACATAGTGTTCCGAGCCGTCGTTCCACCGGATGACCCTCAACTGGTTCAAACCCTCTTTTCGCTCGTTCACCACCAGAAAATCGCTGAAAATTTCAATCCCCTCCAGGAAAACGTCCTCCCGGTGGGCAATCACCTCTTCCCAGTATTCCTTTCCTCCCTTTGAAACGGGTGTTTTCATCAGTCTGAAATTGACCGCATCCAGGTTTGTGATGATATAGAAATAGTCACCAAAATGGGCAATGTCATATTCCAGTCCGCGCTCCCTTGGCTGTACCACCCTGAATTCCCCGTCCGGGTCGTTTGCCGGCAAAACCCTGTATTCATTGGTTATGGTACTGGAGCTGCCAATGATCATGAACTCCCGGGATTTTGACTTGTATACATAGGTGCTGAAGGTCTCATCCTTCTCCTCAAAAACCGGGATATCACTGTGAGCATTCGTACCCAGGGTATGCCTGTATATGGCCATGCTTCTCAGGGTCATTTCATCTTTTCTTGCATAAAATATCGTTCGGTTATCATTTGCCCAGGAGGCACTACCCGTGGTCGCGGGAATTATATCATCGAGCATGGTACCTGTCACCAGGTCCTTAACCATCAGTGTATAATTTCTCCGGCTCACCGTGTCGATTCCCATCACCGCGTAACGGTTGTCGGGACTTATGCTTACACCACCCATATCATAATAGGAATGTCCCCGGGCCATCTCGTTGACATCGGCTATCACCTCTTCTTCGGCTTCAAGTGAACCCTTTTTACGGCAATAGATGGGATACTCTTTACCCTCTTCGTACCTCACATAATAGAAATACCCGTTCTCCTTGTACGGTACGCTCTCATCGGTTTGTTTAATCCGGCCAATAATCTCCTGGTACAATGACTCCTGGAGATTCTCAGATCCCTTCATTACATTTTCCCTGTAAGCATTCTCAGCCTCAAGATAGGCGATGACCTCCGGGTTCTCCCGTTCCCTTAGCCAGTAGTAATTGTCCACCCTGGTATCCCCGTGAATGGTCAGTTCCTTAGGTTTCTTCGCTGCAACAGGCGCTTCCATTTTCTCTTCCTTTTTACATGATTGAAGGGTGATCAGGGCTAAAGCCGCCAGGACCACCTTAATGCTGGTTTTCATTATGGTGTGTATTAAAAACCTGAATTTAGTGATTATTCTGAAAGTATTTAGCCACATCACCCACAATCTCAAGTCCGGCATGCATTCCTTTCTGTTTAAAAATCAGGATACCCCTTTTGTCCTTCAACTCGAGGTTCAGGCTTGAAACAATACTCTCCTGTATCTCTCTTTCCATATTTCCGTGCCTGGGAGCCTTCAGAATTCCACCGGATTTTCGCTTTACACTTAATGTCAGTGAATGGGTTCCGTTTTGAAGCTCAATGTGCACTGCATCATCTTTTACTTCGATCCGCCTGACACTCGAACGGTTGTAGGTGGCAAACCGGTGAAGCCGGCCGCCGGTCATAAAAAAAGAGAGAAATCCGGGAAAGAATCCACCCATCCAGGGAATCCTTGCCAGGGATAGCATAAAGGATGCCCCCGGATCGCCTTCAAAATGGTTGGACTGTATCCATATCCAGTCGGAGGGCATGGAACTGCCCCAGTCTTTTTCAATATAACCTTTCCCTCCTTGAAAGCTGATTTCAGCCCCGTTGATCTCTAGCGCACCGGAGAGCCTGTGCCCCATGGATACCACTCCGTGGTAACACTCCATCATGGGAGCATAACTGTACCAACCCATGATTCCGGGGGAGAAGAGGGTGGCCGGAAACGGCAGGGGGTTTTCAAAAACCAGCTCACCTTTGACTTTCAGATCAGGAAGACTCAGATCGAGGTTCAAGCCGTTTGAAGAAAATTGATTAAAACCTATGGCTGTATGGAATATCCGCCTGCTTGATTTAAAATCCTGTACAGGAAATCTCAGGTACCATGTCTTCCCCGAATTGGCATGAATGACCTGGATAAAGCAATGGGTGTCGGCCGAATAGGAGACCCCGGGAATAAATGCCCAGACCTGGTCACCCGCACCATCCACCAATTTCATATACCAGCCTTCAAAATAGTTGACAGGCCTTTTCTTACCCTGGTAAACTTCAGACCGGTATATCCTGGGAAGGATGGATTTGATGAGCATAAATAAAATAACAGATTGCCCGCCAACTTGTTCAGCCGAAATGACCTGCTAAATCCCTTTCATGGAGAGCTGAATCCTTTTGCGCTGCACATCCACCTCCAGTACCCTTACCTTCACATGCTGGTGAATTTTCACAACCTCGTTGGGATCCTTCACAAAACGATCGGCAAGGTGTGAAATATGCACCAGTCCGTCCTGTTTCACTCCCACATCCACAAACGCCCCGAACTTGGTGATATTGGTAACAATTCCCGGCAGCTCCATACCCGGCTTCAGGTCCTCAACGCTGTAAACCGACTGGTCAAATTCAAATACCGCGATCTGTTCCCGCGGATCGCGTCCCGGTTTCTCCAACTCTTTTAGAATATCCTTCAGCGTCGGGAGTCCCACATCCCCCTCCACATACTTTTCAATTTCAATCTTTTTTACCAGCGATTCGTCATGGACCAGCTGATCCAGTTCCACATTCAGGTCCGCAGCCATCTTCTCCACAATGTGATAACTCTCGGGATGAACTGCCGAATTATCCAGGGGATTCTTTGCCCCGGTGATCCGTAAAAATCCGGCGCACTGCTCAAATGCCTTGGCACCCATCCTGGGAACCTTCATAAGCTGCCTGCGCGAGGTGAATCCCCCGATCTCCTGGCGGTAATCCACCACATTCTGTGCCAGTACCGGGCCCAAACCCGACACATAGGTGAGCAGGTGTTTACTGGAGGTGTTCAGGTTGACACCCACAAGGTTTACACAGCTTTCCACCACTTCGTCCAGGCTCTTTTTCAGGTTCGCCTGGTCCACATCATGCTGGTACTGTCCCACACCGATACTCTTGGGATCGATTTTCACCAGCTCGGCCAGAGGGTCCATAAGCCGTCGGCCGATGGAGACCGCTCCCCTCACAGTCACATCGTAATCGGGAAACTCATCCCTGGCAATTTTGGAGGCAGAGTATATGGATGCCCCCGATTCGTTCACCACATATACTTCAAGATCGTGGGGGAATCTGATCATCCGGATAAACCGCTCGGTCTCCCTGCTGGCTGTTCCATTCCCAATGGCAATGGCCTGGATTTTATACTGCTCCACCAGCGAAGAGACTTTTCTGGTGGCTCCTGCCCTGTCCTGCTGGGGAGGATGTGGAAAGATGGTGGCGTTGTGAACCAGGTTCCCATACTCATCCAGGCAGACCAGTTTGCAGCCGCTCCGGAAACCGGGATCCAGCGCCAGTACCCTCTTCTGTCCCAGGGGCGATGCCAGCAGCAGTTGCCTGAGGTTTTCGGCGAATACCCGGATGGCTTCCAGGTCCGCCTTCTCCTTAAACAAAGCCTTGAACTCATTCTCGATAGAAGGTTGCATCAGCCTCTTATATGAATCCTTCACCGCTTCGGCCACCTGCTGACCCACCTCATATGGATTCTTTACGAACTGCTCCTCCAGGTCTTTCATCACCCCGGGTGTATCAGGCTCCACCATCAGTTTCAGGAATCCCTCCTGTTCACCCCGCCGCATGGCAAGGATCCTGTGACCCGGGCACCTTTTCAATGGTTCGCTGAACTCAAAATAGTCCCTGTACTTCTCGGCCTCCTCCTCCTTACCCTTTTGGACTTTGGAGTAGATGACCGCGCTCCGGTCAAAATGATACCGCACCGTTTTTCTCGCCCGCTGGTTCTCATTCACCCATTCGGCAATGATATCCCGGGCACCCTGTAACGCCTCCTGTTCACTCTTTACCTCCTCTGAAAGAAACCTGGAAGCCGCCTTTTGAACCTGCATCTCCTGCTGATTCATTAGAATCTTCGCAAGCGGTTCCAGTCCCCTCTCCCTGGCTACGGTGGCCCTGGTCTTCCGCTTGGGTTTATAGGGCAGGTAGATATCCTCCAGGAGTACCGGATCGAGGCATTCTTCAATCTTTTGTCTCAACTCGGGGGTGAGCAGTTCCTGTTCATCAATGGTCTTCAGGATATACGCCTGCCTTTTCTGCAGCTCCTTCAGCTTATTGAGCTCATCCCGGATCCCGGTGATCTTAACCTCATCCAGGCTCCCTGTATGTTCTTTCCGGTAACGGCTGATAAAGGGTATCGTAGCTCCCTCCTCGAGCAACTCCACTGTATTTTTCACCTGCCTGAGGGGAATGTTCAACCTCCGGGAGATGATTTCTTCAAATATGATCATTTACTGGATTTAAATTGAATCAATAATCCTCTTGGATAAAGGTAGCGATTGTAAAACTATTTTTGTCTAAATTAGATTTCATGAAAAGCCACCTTATTTCACCTTCAATCCTCACGGCAGATTTTCTTCACCTGGAAAGGGCAATTGAAATGGTCAACTCCTCCGAAGCCGACCTGTTGCACCTGGATATCATGGACGGGGTCTTTGTACCCAACCTCACCTTCGGATTTCCAGTGATCAGGCAGATCAAATCGGTGGCAAAAAAACCGCTTGATGTTCACCTGATGATTATTGACCCCGACCGCTACCTGGAGGATTACCGGGATGCAGGGGCCGACTGGCTTACGGTACACTACGAAACCTGTCCTCATCTCCACCGGACCATCCAGAGGATCACAGAACTCGGGATGAAGCCGGCCGTTTCGATTAATCCACATACCGATGTCTCCCTCCTGGGACCTGTACTGGGGGATCTGAACATGGTGCTTGTGATGACAGTCAACCCCGGGTTCGGAGGACAAAAATTTATCCAGGCCTCTTATGAGAAGATCCGGAAGCTGAAAAAGATGATCGCCGACGGGGGTTATGAAACCCTGATCCAGATCGACGGAGGGGTCACCCAGGAGAATATCACCGGTCTTATCAGGGCCGGAGTGGATGTATTTGTGGTGGGGAACACGATCTTTTCGTCCGCCAATCCTGTACAGGTCATACAAAATCTAAAGAACGCAAAAATCTGATACCCACGTTATGTACACGCAGAAAAAGCCCCGCAACTATAAGAACCTCTGGCTGCTGAGTCTCATTTTACTGGTCATCGGGATTGTCCTCACAATCAACCTTGCAATGATCAGGCCGCTTGGTTATGTGCTGCTTGGAGTCGGGGGGATTGGAATGATCTGGAGCCTCTCCAACAAGGACAAATGGGACGACAGGGAGGACCAGAACCCACCCAGGCATTTCAATTGATGAAGCCTTCAAGAAAATCCTTCAGATAGAGAAATTCTTTCCCGAGTCGCCCCCCCTCGGTAATGGTAGCCTTTTGCAGCATCCCGCTGCCACCGGGTTTGAGTATTTCGGGAATCACAAATTCGGACAAAGCATCCCCAAAACTATCGGAAGCTTCCCTTGGGAGCTCAGCCGGCAGATTGTCCACCGCCATTACAGTAATGGAGTTGTTTAAAAACGGCTCCGACTCTTTATCCATAATGGGATCAAACCCGTAAAAAGGATCAGCAATCGTGGAGGCCCTGATGGTACTTGCAATCGGTCCGCCGATATCACAGCTGATGTCGGCAATAATCCTGATGGGTATCTTCCCGCCCATCAGCTCCTTTCGTGTAAGCAGCATGGGTGAGCGGGGATCCCAGAAGTGGCAGGCGAAATAGATATCCGATCTCCTGGCATAGGGAAAAAAACAATTCTCGTAGAGGTGGGGATTGGTTGTGAAATGGTCAAAATCGAATTGTTCCCCAAACCTGTTGATCGTGTAGTGCCATGGATCGAGCCTTGTAAACACCGCTTCTTCAAATGACCGGGCAAGATAGGCCTCAGGTTCCACCTGCCGGATCCCGGCAGCTTTTAATATCTCAACAGCACCCCCGGCCACACGACCTCCGCCGGTAATGACCATACGGGTTTTCCCTGCATCTACTCCTTCAAGTGCCGTTTTAAGCTCATCCAAACTCCGGAAATGGCTGGCCATGGGTAGTTCAAACCGCCCGGAACGCTTCCCGAGTGCCCTCAGCCCGTTGTAGGCTCCGACAATTCCGGCCCACTTCCCGAAGGCCACAACCCGCTGACCGTTGTCACCGGTCAGGAACTCATAGTCGATCAGGCGGATTCCCTTCTTCACCAAACCCTGTAACAGGCTTCTGTTATGGAGTTGTTTCTTTGCGGTGTGGGAAAAAAAGAGGTAGGTTTTTCCTTCAATCAATGCATCCTGTTTCACCTCCTTCACTCCTGCCAGCAAGTCACAGCCGGAGAGATCCTCCATGATGGTAATCCCGGCCCGTTTGTACTCCTGATCGCTGTAGCAGCGATCATCCGAGGGTTGAACCACAATCTTTAAATTCTGGTGTTGGTCAGAAAGCTGCCGGCACTGCCGGGGGGTCAGGGGGACCCTTTTATCGGGTGGATTCTTGGTCTCGCGGACCAATCCAAGGATCAGTCTATTCATGTTTACGAATATAACAAAATCCTACCCGATCCATGACCGGAAATCCTGTTTCAATGTAACCAGGGAGGCATATCCCTGCTCCAGGGGCAGCTCAACCGACTGCAACCCCATCTGTTTCAGGCAGGAGACAAAGCCTTCATTGAGCATTCGTCCTGCATTCAGGGGAAACTCATAAAGTTCGGGTTTATGGCCACCTGTTCCCGGCTCCTCATACTCCCGTTTGCAGGAGTTTACCGAGGAGGAGAGATAGATGCGGCATGCCATGGGTCGGGCAGGATAGACCGAACAGGAGTGATTCTCCAGGAAAGGACAGGGGAAGGATATCTGTTGCTGCACCTCCAGCGGCTTATTGAGGGTAAGCAGGGATTTATCCCGGGAACGTTCGATATAGTTGTTCTGTTTTTCTGCAGGAAGCCTCTGGCCGATATAATCCTTAAGGTAAAGCATCTCGTGGGAGACGGCAAACACCGGCTGGTAACAGCAATAGGAACATCCCCTCCTGCAATGAACCGGTTTCCCGTCGGTGGCAGTTCTCTGGATGAAAGCATCCAGCAATCCGTCCACCGCTTCATACACCGCCGAGATGGCCTCTTTCAGTTTGCCGACGGTTACACCTTTTCCCAGGTACTGGTTGGCGAGCCTGTAACCATCCCGGTAAAAGATCTTTCCGATCGCCCTGGAGTCCATCCTATTTCACCGGGAAAGCGATCACGGTTTGCCACCTGTCCGGATCAGGTTCATCCTGCCCATTGACTGTATAGAATTCAAAAGCCTCACCACTGATCTCAATTCCGTTTTCCTGGAAATATGCTCCCATGGTTTCATAAGATTCCATGAATTTTTCGTAGGGTCCTGTATGAACCGCACTGACCACCTTCATCTGGGGATAGGAGAGCGGTCTGACCTTGTCCGAAACGGAACCTGATTTTGCAACCGGCACACCTGCCAGGTAGTTGGAAAATCCCGTGGCTTCATCATAATCGAGGTAAAGGACAAAAGCCGGGCCGTTCACCTGAAGATTCTGTTTACCGACCTCTCCATAAACCAACCCGAAAAGTTCGCCCAATGCCGAACTGATCTCTTCCATGGTTCCTGCTCCATCGGTCACCATGGCCTCAAATGCAGCCTGATCCTCAACGCTTATGGGGCCAAGGCAGGTCACCTTTGGAGGATTCGACTCCATCAGCTCTTTCAGTTGTTCCAGGCCGGTCTGAAAACTCTTTTCCAGGAACATCTTTCCAAAGATCATCCCCAGCCTTTCAATGGGATACTTTGTATCCTGTGTGAAAGACCACACAACCTGCGTTCCGCCATCGACCTGCTGGAAGGTCCACTCAATTTTTGCAGGTTCCGTTGCATCACCAAACCAGAGGTTCGACTGAATATAGGCATTCTCCTCCACCGAAAAGACCTCCATCCGCCCGTTTCCAAGCATCTCTCCCTCCCAGCTGTATGTTGAACCCACATATCCCGGCTTTGGATTTATAGTTGCCACAGCCGTACTATCGGAGGTCAGCCAGGGGTCCCATGCCTCTCGGTTTTCATAAGAGGCCACCGAAGGAAAAATCTGCTCCGGCTCCAGGGCAATTTCAATGGTGGCGGAAACGACAGCCGGGGAAGAGACAAACAGGGGAACAATCAGGATAGCTGCTACCAGTACACCGAATATGATCCCGATAATTTTTAATGCTTTCATGTTTTTAAAGGATTATATCTGTATTTAGAATTTGTAAAAATAAGCAATCAACTGATACGGGTCAATAGGCCCGGGTCCTGGACAAGCTGGACTAATGAATTGACAAATCGTGAAGCAGTGCCGCCCCGATCACCCCGGCAGAATCGCCATGCATATTTTTGGTAATCAAAATTTCAGGATCCTCCGTAAACACATATTTCCCTACTTTCCCGATCCCCACGGTATAGAGTTCTTCGATATTCGAAAGCCCTCCCCCCAGCACGATGAGGTCAGGGTCGATGATGTTGATGATTGTGGACATGGTCATCCCGAAATCTTCAAAGAAAAGATTGATGATCCCGATCGCCATGCTCTCCCCTTTCCTGTAATCATCCAGGATATCCTGCAGTCTCTTTTTAACGCCCGACTTTTCAAGGTAACCTTCCTCAATCCCGTTTCCTGAGATGTAACGCTCAACGCACCCCCTCTTCCCGCAAAAGCACTCCCTGCCTCCCGGATGCAGTATGGCATGACCGATCTCCCCACCCATGTGCTGATGTCCGCGGATCAGCCGGTTGTTGACCACAATGCCACCACCACAACCGGTGCCCATGATCACCCCGAATACGATATCCTTCCCCTTTCCGGCGCCCAATAAAGCCTCGGCCACTGCAAAACAGTTGGCATCATTTTCCGTCAGGGTTTTTCTTCCTGTCAGCTTTTCAAAGTCACCGATCAGCGGCTTATGGTTCAGACAAAGCAAGCTGGAGTTTTGGATCATCCCCTGACTGTCGGTATGGCCAGGTGTACCGATGCCGATGCTATGTTCCTGATCGTTTATGCTGTCACGCATGTATTTATACAGATCAGAAACTACCCTGACCACATGCTCATAGCCATTCTCCTGTCTGGTGGCCACCCGTTCTCTTTTGACAATGGTCCCCAGCTCATCCAGGATCACCGCTTCTGTTTTGGTGCCCCCCAGGTCTATTCCAATTTTAAACATGCTCTGTTTCCGTTTTGATTTAGTTAATCTTATAATTCAAATACTGCTCAAGGTCGACCGGTGGGGTAAAAGCCAGGTAGTGATTGGAGTAAACCTCACCGTTGAGCTCCCATTCAATAAGCCACAGCGTGGTTTTAGCCGGATTGGGCAGGTATCCCTTTACCAACTTCCCGTTTTTCTCCACTTGAAAAGAACCACTGAAAACCAACTTCTCTGACTCTGCATCCCTGATGGTCAGTTTTCCTGATACCGGTTCCCGGGTATCATTGACCACCACGATGGGGTGCCCGGTACCCGGGGCATCCTTCACCAGTTGTTCATCCCCGATCATCACGCAGACATCGGTCTGGACCTTTTTGATGTACCGGTATGCCAGCTTTTTATTCCCGTAATAATCCACAATGGCATCGGAGATGACGGGCCATCCGTCCCGCAGGTTCCACCAGAGGATCCCGTTGCGGTCAAACTTATTCATCCGCCAGAACTCTATGAAATATTTCATGGCCTCTGCCTGAACCACCTGGGATGCGGCTATAAAGGTGTCCAGGTCGGTGGGAACCTCCCCAAATAATTCTTTCACCTGGTTGATCATTAAGTTGTTGCGATCACGACTGGTTTCAGCATAAGGGTGAGACATGACAGCCTTGGCCTGCCACTGCTTGTTCCACTGGAAACCTTCCTTCCAGGGATACACGAAACCGGGCTCCATCATTCTCTCCAGGCTTTCGCGTGAAGGACATCCGTGATAGCCAATCTCACTCACAAACTTAGCCCTGTTGGCGGTATAAAACGGAGCCTTGTAGTAACCCCTCGGGCCCCACAGATGCATCTCCGGTGAGGCATCTGGGTCAATCCGGTTGCTGAGCCTGAATACCTCCGAACTGATAAATGGTGAACTGGGAAGATAGGGCGTTTTGGGATCGTATTCGCGAACGGCCAGTGGTAAAACCCGCCGGCTGATGATATCGGTATTGGGGTCCATGTGCGACTGGTCATCGGACCAGTTCAGGGAGACATCATTTTCATTGTTCCCGGCCCAAAGTACAATGGCAGGGTGGTTCCTCAGCCGGCGGATGGCTTTTTCAGCCTCAACCCTCACCTTCTCAGCAAATTCCAGGTCCTGGGGATAGGTGGTGCATCCCATGGTAAAGTCCTGCCAGACCATGATCCCGTTGCGATCGCAAAGGTCATAGAATCTGTCGCTTTCGTACACATTACCGCCCCAGAGCCTGACCATGTTACAATTCAGATCCGCCAGCATATCCATCGCACCATCCACATGCTGTATATCCCTGCTGTGCAATGCATCCAGCGGTACCCAGTTGGTTCCCTTGATAAAAACCTTCTCCCCGTTCACCACAAAGACAAACTCTCCCGGATTCTCCGGGGTATTCATCTCCGAACGAACCAGTTCAACCGTCCGGACCCCGATCTGCTGGCGGTTTTCACACAGTACTCTCCCCTGGTCATCCATGAGAACAAGTGACGCTTCATAGAGGGCCGGATCCCCGGATCCCCTGGGCCACCAGAATTCCATATTCTCCAATCCGTCGATTCGCTCCCTGGAAACGGTGGTATAGATTTTTACGGATTTCCGGTAGGCAATCCTGCCCTCCCGTTCCAGCCTGATTTCCATCACCAGATTGTCAATATCCAGCCTGTCAGTTCCGAACTCCCAGTCCACGTAAAGACTGGCTTTCCTGCCCTCCACATCCACATTTTTAGTGACCCAGTAAACGCTTTTCCAATGGGTCGCAGGGATGATCTCCAGGTTCACTTCACGCCACAGGCCGGCACTGACCAGCCTTGGCATGATATCCCATCCAAACATATGCGGGGCTTTCCGGACACTTACAGCCTCGGCCAGGGCATCATATCTCACCCCAAAATTATTACGCAAGTGTTTCCTGGCCTCCAGCACTGTGGAGTGGATACAGATATAAAGCTCGTTATTTTCCCCGACCAGGTCCGTAATGTCAAAATGGTGCTCCACGAACATGTTTTCAACCCGTGCAATCTTCACATCATTCAACCAGACATCGGCTATGCAGTCGATTCCCTCCAGACTGAGTTCAATGCGTTCTCCCTGAGCTACATCGGGTTTGCCAAATGAACGGTGATACCACCACTGATAGGTTTCATACTTTCGCATGTCGTACACATGGTCACCAATCATCGGATCCTCAATGATTCCGGCGCTTTGCAAATCAATTTCCACATTGCCGGGCACGGTGGCAGGTATCCTTGAAAAGCCCGATCGTTTCAGCCCGCGGGGTGAACGGGGTGCCTTTTCATCCTGAACTCCGAAATAAAGGATCCACGGGGAATTCTCTCCCGAATTCAGTGAGATGATCTCCTTCTCCGTCGGTTTGTTCAACACTTCAGGATTCGGGGAGATTGATTCCTGTTTCCCGGAAATGCATGAAAACATGACTGATAAAAAAAAGGGGAAGAGGATTGTTCTGATGGATCTGGATAGGAATTTTTTCATGAGGGTACCGGGTTATTCTGCCGGAGGTAATTTACATAATCCCCCTTGAATTTAATATTTCTTTTCCCGGATCTCTTTTACAGCCTCCACCATGGCCAGGAAGCCATCCACGGGAACATATGATGCAATGGAATTCCCGGAACCCAGACCATAGCCACGGGCCATATTTCTGTACCTTATTCCTTTTTCCAAAACTTCCCTGTACACCTCATCGTAAGGTTTCAGACAAATCGTATTCAGATCAATCCCGCCAAAAAGGCCGATGCGGTCATTGTACTTTATTATCCACTCCTCAAAGGGTGCTATTTCATCTTCATTGGAGTGTTTTGCGTCAATTCCGGTGAGGATGATCTCCTCCATGACTTCAAAGATTTTCCCGCAACTGTGCAGCAGGAACTTTTTACCTGACCGGTGTACCACGTCAATGATACGCTTATATTGGGGCAGGATATGTTGGCGAATCGTATCCGGTTCCAGCAGGGTGGATGTCTTGAATCCCAGATCATCCCCCATTCTGAAAAACACGAATATGTCCCCATATTTTCTGGTCATTTCGCTCCAGAGTTCCACATAAAGGTCCCCGATCCTTATAAACAAATCCGTAAACAACCCCGGGTCTGTATATTGCAGAACGGCCAGGCTTTCATAACCCACCAGATCTTCAGCCGACTCGAATATCCCGTATCCACATCCACCAAAGGCTTTCATCCCCGGTGGCAATACTTTCCGGATCGCCTCCAGGTGTGGGGTATAAGTGTCCCAGAATATTCCGGGAATTTCATCAAAGGGATATTTATTAAAATCATCACGGGACTGGATGGGTCCCAACATTCCACCGCTAATGGCTCCATGCCCCGGATACAGATCACACACGGCTGCCTCATAGTCAATTGCATCGTAAGTCATCTCTTTCCAGAATGAGACAATCCGGGAATAATAGTTTTCAAAATCCCGTGAAGAATTGCCTTCAATGGAAATCGTCTTACCGGTTGCCTTTTCTATAAAAGGAGCATCAATGTGATGTTCATACAGGGGCAAACGTTCAGGTCGCCTGTTATGTAAAACAGCCTCAATCTGGGTGTAATCCGGTGTGAAACTTCTATTTCTCAACGAACTGGAAATTTACATTTTGATGTCTCATTTTAAGGCCTTCCCATCCTATTGAATATCAATTCCTTTATAATGAAACGACTCTCCCCATGTCATCAGGATCAAAGGGGTCTCATAGCCAACCTCCCTGGATCCGCCAAATCTTTCTGATCCTACTCTTCTCTGGTAGGTCAGCCAGTAGGGTTCGCGGTGATCAATTGTATGACCCATCTCATTTTCGTGGCCTGTAATGATCAGGGCCGGGTGAAAGCCCCTGGCCATCCTGACAATATCCGTGGTCCAGCAATTGGGCATCAGTACGTCCACCCTGTGGTGACTTCCAACCTCATCGATCCACTGAAAGTCATCATCGTTGGACTGATCTCCCGTTTGTGAGAAGGAGAGCCCCTCGGGGGTGATCACCAGTATCACATTGTTCTCTATATCCGGACCCTGATGACCGGGGTAGACCACAACACTTAAATTCTGCTCCCCGTGCTTCACAGGAAGGGATTGGATTGTATGGGCCTCTCTCTCCAGGTGAGTAATCTGCCGGTAAATGGATTTATCTATCCAAACCCCGGCAGGAGCGACAACCGGTTTCCCCTGGCCGATAAAAGCACGGGCCACCGGCTCCTCTGCGTGATCGCTGTGATAGTGGCTGATAAACAACACATCACATAGATCAATCAGCCTGGACATATCCTCATCCTCCACAGAAAAACCTTCAATTCCTGCCTCCTTCATGCTGATGATATCAAATGCAATGGTGACCGTTCGGGTACGGACAACGAATCCGTGGTTATATAATTTCCAGATGCGCGCACCTTCCGATACTTCAGTCCTTTCGATTTCATCAACGGCGCATGCGAAGCGTGTTTTCAGGAATTCCTGGACCGGTTTGCGGTAAGGAGCATATGCATCGTGGAAAACGCCGTCCAGCAGCAAAAGTGCACTGCGCCTGATCTCTGGTTCGATCCGGTCGGGCGGGTGGTCGGAAAACACTTGTTCAGCAAAGCTGAGCATCGCCTCTGCCTGGTTATCAAGATACTGGTTTTCTGTCTCACTCAGTGAGGGGTCGAACGGACCCAGCCTTGATGGCCGCAATGTTCTGGGCACTGCTGCTAAGGGAGCATATTAAAAACAGGCCTGTAATTGAAAGAATTTTGCCCGGATGAATCATTTTCATTTAATTGGTATATCTTGAAACTTCTTCCGCACTGTAGCTGGTCACTCCCCTGTCGGTCCCCAGCCAAACAACCCCTTCCTTATCCACCGAAATACACAACACATTGTTGCTTGTTAAACCATCTTCCCAGGTCATCGATCTCAGTGTATGGTTGTCATAAATGCTCACGCCACCCCTGGTTCCGATCCAGACGTTCCCCTGGTGATCCATCGCAATGGCCTGGACAAAATTATCTACCAATCCATCCTCACTATCCAAAGCCAGCCAGTTATCAAGAGTCTCATTCCCCACATGCCTGGCCACTCCCTTATCGGTACCAAACCACTGTGTCCCGTCAGGCGCGATAAATATGCAGTTAATGTTGTCGGAGGGAATTTCAATGGGACCCCATTGTGCATATTCTGAAGCTCCGGAAATGGCATCCACATCATTGCGGAAAACCCTTGTCACTCCGGCCCCTTTTGTGGCGACATACAATAATTCACCATCAGGGCTGGTTGCCATCGAGGTGATCGGGAAGTCCTGGAACATGTATTCCGGATATTTTCTCTGGTAAGCGGGTGTGAGCCACAGATCGCCGTAAAAAGCGGATATCCCTTTATCGGTCCCAAACCATCGCAGGGAGCCCTTTCCCACCGCAACGGAGAGAACATTCTCACTGGAAATTGCCGAATTCTCCGAATAGTATGTCGTAGCCCCGGACCTTGCATCCACCGGAATCGATGCAACTGTGGCTCCCAGGGGTGAGGCCAGCCACAATTCATTTCCAAACTCAGACGAATCGAAGGCCATCCCTTTCAAATCAGCGTTCGGAATTTTCCTGTTTTCATTGTGAATGCTCCACTGTACCCCGTCAAAACTCACAATGCCGGCATCGGACAGAAACCATTTCACATTGTCATTGTCCACCACCACTGAATAGAACTGCCTGGCTGTAAAAGCCCCTTCGAAAGTAAGGGGAATCACCGACCTTACCACAAATTTTTCTGAGCCAGGTGAGACTGAAGGGCTGACAGTTTCTTTTTCCGGAACATCCACGGGTTCGCTCAGGATTTCTTCAGGAACCTGCGTGGACTTATGCCACTGCCCGCTGGTGGTAATTTCAGGCCCGTCTCCCCCGACCAGGGTATCCGGAACAGAAATGAGTTCAATACCCTCTGACCGTCCGAGATTCCTGGAATACTGTTTTTTTGCAGCATTGTTCCAGTGTTCATGCGTACCAAGACTGGCCAGGGCGGTACCCGACCGGTCCGGATCGTAAAGGATACCATCCGGCCAGTTGGACGGATCGGCTGCCTGGTGAAGATAGTCATCCACCCCGTTTGCATTCACCATGGACTCGAGTGAATTATTGGCCGGATTATGTACATAAGTGCCGTTCCATTCTGTACGTAGAAAGTCATAACAAACCGATTCCAGTGCAACCTGGTCCTGCGACAAAAAGATCGAATTGCTCCAGTCGTTGTTAAAGGGGGGCATAAAATATTTAACCGGAACTTTTGTCTCGATCGATCCTCCGCCGTACAATCCGTCCACCAGATAAAGCAAAGTATTCTGACCGAGGTATTTGCTCCCCATCAGATCAACCAGCACCCTGTATTTATGGTAACCGGCGTTGGTCGGATTTCCCTGCGAAAAAGGTGCGATGAGGGAATAGTGCAGATGAGCAGCCGTTTTTCGGGCCTGTGATCCAAAATGATTTTTCGCTGTCAGAGACACTCCCGCACTGCCATGGGGTTTAAGGTTGGCCAGATTTATCAGGTAATCGGCATTCTCGATGACATCAAATAATCGGTCACCCTGTGTTTTATCGGAATAAAAAACCAGCTCTTTTTCGGTCGGAGTGATCAGGGTCCTTCCATAAAGTTCTGATACTTTATCCAAATAGACCACCTCCGGGAATTCACTGAACCACGCCTGATAATTGTAATCAAAAATGTGCCCGATGGGATCGCCGATGGCAATATCCTTTTCATCCACTCCAACCACGTAAACCAGTTCACGTAAGATCTCCAGTGCAACAGCCGGAAAGGTTTCACAGGCACCGTATTTCCCCTCTTCCGCCCCTTTGCTTTCACTGTACTTTTTTGGAACATCGAATCCGGTTTTCTCATCGATCGTCTTCAGCATGTGAATGGAGGTACCCTGGTTAATTTTAATAAAAATCTTTTCTCCCCTGGAATAAGTTCTTTCAGTCCCGCTCTTTTTGTAATTGAACGAGCGGAAAATGGCATCCCATGATTCAGATAAATCTTTATTGCCGCCCAGATTCCGGATTCCCTCAACCACCATCCTGTTCACAATGCCCTGATTTGTGTTTTCGGGTTTGGGAAAATCAAAAACATTTATACAGTTTTCATTGGTTGCCCTGGGATCCCAAACCCAGACCACACGACCCGGATGAACACCCTGGCCGGTCCCGATGGCCTGATTGGGGCCATCATCAGGTCCCGTTCTCTCCAGTTGTGAAGCGAAGGAATCAGGAGAATTCCGGCCCATGAAAAAAGCCATCACAATAAAGGCGGCTATCACAAGGAATCCGGCTGAAGTATACCTGGCTCGCAAAAAGTGCCCCCCCGCCTTCCGGATCATCACGGCAAACCCTGCCATAGTAAGCAGGTAAACTACAAAACCCGACATTACCGGCGCCGCGATCCTCATACAGGGGTAGCTCGCACGGGAAGGCTTTGGAATGACCCTGACTAAAAACCAGGCAGTGGAAAGTACGCCTGTAACAATGAATATAAATCTGGCTGGTAGCCTATAGTTACTCCACCAGCCAGTGATCCTGGAGATTCTGCTTCTCATATCGGAAAGTAAATATCTAGGGTCGCACCGGAGTCCCGTCGGGCTTGCGAACCTGGGTCCAATTGTAATTATAATCCTTCAGCGGATACCTGGCAGCCTTCTCCTCATCAATATCGATCCCCAATCCAGGTGCTTCATTGACAAACATATAGCCATTTTCAATGGTTGGGGTACCCGGGAAAACTTCATGGGTAAGCTCACTGAAATGCTGGCTTTCCTGAACACCAAAATTCCAAACTGCCAGGTCAATATGTGCATTGGCCGCATGTCCCACAGGTGATGTATCGCCAGGGCCGTGCCAGGCGGTTCTCACATTGAACCACTCACCCAGCCGGGCAACCTTCATGGCAGGGGTGATACCACCGATCTGCGAAATATGAATGCGAATGAAATCATACCAGCGATTGGCCATGGGTTCAACCCATTCGTGGCGGCTATTTAGTAATTCGCCCATGGCAATGGGGACTGCACATTGTTCCCTCAACATGGGGAACCACCCCATGTTCTCAGGTGAAAACGGATCTTCAATAAAATAGGGCCGGTATTCTTCCAGGCGCTTGATCATATCAATGACATCCATGGGTTCCAGGCGTTCATGCACGTCATGTAAAAACTCGACATCATCTCCGAATCTCTTCCGGGCCATTTTGAATATTTCAATGGTCCCATTCTTATAAGCCTGGGCATTCATCGTGTTATCATTCTCTTTCCCGAACCCATACCTTTTATATGCCGGGGCCTCCGTCAGGTGAGTGGATCCGTATCCTCCAAGCTGAATCCTGATGTTTCGGAATCCCTCATCCCTGAGTCTTTCCACATGGTCCATCACCTTCCCGGGAGTTGGCCCTGAAGCGTGGCTGTAACAATCTACCGCAAACCGGGTTTTTCCGCCAAGCAGCTGATAAACCGGCATTCCGGCCAGCTTCCCCTTGATATCCCAAAGGGCCTGGTCCAGTCCGCTGAGTGCATTGTTCAGTACCGGGCCGTTCCTCCAGTAGGAACTCTGATAGGCAGTCTGCCAGATATCCTCGATTTGCGTGGCATCCTTACCCCTGCAAAATTCATCCAGGTAGTCGTTTATCGCTGCTACTACGGGTGATATCCTCTGGGTAAAGGTGGCACACCCGATTCCATAAAGCCCGGGCTGATCGGTTTCAACCTTCACAATCACCAGTCCAGTCCCGTATGGAGCGGTTGTGATGGCCCTGACTTTTGTAATCTTTACTTTTTGAAGGTTCAGTTCACCCCCCGCAGGCTTCCATCCTGCCGGTACAGCTGCCATTTTCTGAACTTCCTCATCTCCCCTGATATTAAGATCCGAAGTACAGGCCGCAAGGGGAAGCAGGGCCATGGTTTTTAATAGATCTCTTCGATTTCCCATTGAATTTGCAATTAAGAGAATATTCGTTTATAATTTTCAACGATCATACCGGCATAGGGTTTGGCCATTGCAACCAACTTTTCCTTATCCGATGCAGAAAGTTTTTTAAGATTATTCAGAACGGCAACATTTTCATCCAGTTCATAAAGGAATCTGCAACCACTGCAAAGGGATGATACCGGAAGTGAATAGACATACTGATGCAAATTGGCCAGGGTCAGATCACTCAAGCCCACCACATCGGGTATATCTTTGGTCTCGATATCCTGGGGCGTTGTATCAATACGTCCCCCCATCATGCTTCCTCCTGCCATGGTTTTCATGGCAATCACACCATACTCTCTCTCCAAAAGTACCGGAAGTACATTCTTTTCGAAGGATTCAAAACTTGGATCACACACGTTCAATGGCATCTGGCAGGTATCCAGCTCGAGTCCCCTTTTTTCCAGGAAATCAAGTAAATGCAGGTGGGTAACAGGATTTTGATGACCCGTGAAACCAATGTACCTGGCCTTCCCCTTTTCCCTGGCCTCCAGGAAAGCATCCAGCACGCCTGCATTGATCCGCTCATCCACATCCTGGGGACTTCCCAGGGCATGAATCTGCCACAGATCCAGATAATCTGTATTCAGCGCCTTCAGAGATTCATCCAGCATTTTTCGCACACCGTCACCTGTTTTTGCCGGTGCCTTTGTCATCAGGAACACATCCTTGCGGTATTTGGGAGTCAGGAATTGTCCCATATACTCTTCTGACCTTCCATTGTTATATCCACGGGCATTATCGAAAAAACGTATGCCCAGTTCCAGGGCCCGTTCAATCATCTCCTGGGCTTCACTGGGTTCTTCGGTCAGGCCCAGGTGATAGCCCCCCAGGCAAAAAGCGGTCACCTTTTCTCCGTTTCTGATCAACTGGCGCTGGGGTAAAACTTCTCCCAGCCTGTCTGATTCACTCCTTCCCATGGCCCAATCCATCATAAAGGTCAATGCTGCTGCAGCGCTGGCCTTCTTTATAAACTCTCTTCTTGAATCCATTTTGAATATGATTAAATAAAATAATCGGTTTTGATCAAATTAATTACGAACCATTAAAAGATAGTTAATAATCCATTAATTATCCAGGAAAGGTGCGGATTCTGATGATTTATCATCGTTCCGGAATGCTAAGGCTAAGTGGCTTCTCCTTACGTAACATCCGGGCTGCCTCACCTGTTAACCAAAGGTAATGATCAGAGGGTAATCCATCGTTGCCAACAAACTTTGCGATATTACTCACCGGTGGATTGTCGGAAACCTTGAAAATGGCTGTTCCTTCATTTACCTCGTCAAACATTGCAATGTAAATCATTTCAGCACCCGAAACAATGGCAGTGGATAGTTGATCCCAGTAAAACTTACCGCCCTGTCTGGGAATGCTGTTTACAGGTTTTGGAGCCAGTTTTTCAGACTGCCTGCTCAGGTTATGCCAGCTGAAACCGGGACATACACACGGGAGCATAGTCTACGTTATTTGCCCTGCACCAGGAAATATCGTCCAGTATCACATCCCTGTAACGATCCATATCGCTGTGCAGCAACGGGGAAAACCGTTGTACCATCCACGGCATCACGATATCAACCTGCCTGATCAGCTCATGAAGGTAAGGATCGGGATTGCAGTCGGCATTTAAATCACGCCAGAATGTGGGAACCCCCAACATAACGCTGCAACCACCATAAACGGGATCATTTTTGAGAAAATCGATAAACCGCTGAAGCCCGATGTTGCGGATATTGTATTCACGGTCGGGAAAACCAACTCCCCAGATGGCTACCAGGGGTTTTTCTTTATGATGTAAATAGGTTTTTGCTCCCTTCTGATTGGTTACACCCAGCGAATCAACAAGAAATTTCCAGTCCTCGATCAAAGCCGAACAATCTTCACCAGTCGCCTTTAGTCCTGAAAGGTCATACATTACTGCAATGGAACGCTCGTATTTTGAAGCAGCTTCAAAGGCATATTTGAATACATTCACATTGTGTTGTGACCTCGATCGGGCCGCTCCGAAGAACCGCTGCATAAAAACCCCGTCTAATCCATATTCCTGCATCCACCTGAAATGGGTGTCAATGGTGCTTTGATCGCCTGAATAGAAAAACCGTGCCGTGCTGCCATCGGCCAGTTTCAGTCCCGTGGGATAGGTCTTCTTATACTCTGAAACATCGGGCCACATATCGATCCGGACCTTGCTTTCATCCGGGTACATCACCCCCTCCTTTGGCAAATTGAACCATCCCTGGTAACCGGCCATAACCAGCCCCTTATATGATGGATACATGGTGGTCCGGGCATGTTTCTGCCCATCCGCAGCGATGCATAAAAACGCAAGGCCTGCAATTACTATTAATCCCTTTTTCATCCTATATTTTTTTTAAGAAAACCACTGTTGGTCATCCTCAATATAGGCCGGGGTGATTAAAATTTGATTAATTAAATATAAATGGGAAAGCGTATATGAATAGGATCTACCCGTTGGACTCAAAATACACCCCATTCTTTTCCAGTTCATCTCTTAAGACCTGGTAGGGTAGCTGCCTGCTTCCATAGTCATTCAGTGCACACAAAGCTGCAGCGGTGCCACTGGCCTGACCCTGTCCCATGCAACTTACCGTGTTCCGGGTGGACATATGTGCCCGGTGATCGGATGTGATCATCATGCCCGAGACATAGAGGTTGCTGATATTCTTCACGCAAAGTGCACGATATGGAATTCCGTAGCTGCCACCCTCTTTAATCTGGAATTTTGGGGCCATGTCATGGAAGCCATAAACAAAAACATCATCCTCAAAGTGGCGGCCATCGATAACGTCCTCATGGGTAATATCATAGTCGCAGCTAATGAGCCTTCCCCTGCGGATCACCAGGTTGGGACTGGTCCTGGATATAAATGCCCGTTCAAACCCGGGAATGTACTTATTAAAAAGTTCTGCTCCTGCCTGCATCCTTTTCCTCAATTCCAATTCAGCCTTTGCCACTGTGTCGCGATCGGTCGGACTCTGGGAAAGCTTCAGGTTGATCTTGATAAACATCAGGTAATCGTCATGCACGGTGGTGCTGATGGCCGACATACCAATTTGCTGAGCCGCTTTTACAAAACCTTCAGGATATCCACCGGAAACTTCTGATCCGAGCCTGATGATCTGCCCGGGAACCCCGCTGCGTACTCCGTATGCCAGCTGACCGACCGAATCGGAAGCGTTCAGAAAGTGATAATACCTTTCAATATCCACATTGGCAAGGCCCATGCTATTCACCACTGCATAATCATTGGGCTCTGTATATTCCGCCCCTGCATAACCTGCCAGGTCGCCATAGCCGGTGCAATCCACAAAGGATTTGGCAAAAATAACCTCCCTGCCCGACCGGCTTTCAAGGATGACTCCCTTCACAACATCCTTTTCCTTTACTACTCCGGCCAACAAGGTATTGACGCAGATATAGACCCCTGCTTCATCCAGCATCTCAAAGGCATTCAGCTTATATTTCTCTGTATCAATGGCGGTGCAAACCGAGTCATACTCATAGTGCTTCATCATCTCGGCATAGCCGGTGGCCCCTCCCCTTTCGGTCAGGCGATCCAACATCTCAGCGGGAATTCCCCGTACCAGTTGTTTCTTCTCCACGCCGGGAAAAGCTTTCCAGAGATTGTAGAAACTATGAAGGGCCGTACCACCTTCCACGGCAACTCCTCCGGGATAACCTTTCGCCTCCACCAGTACCGTCTTTGCGCCCGAGCGGGCCGAGGCAATGGCTGCAATGACACCTGCGGTTCCTGCACCTGCAACAACCACATCAAAATTCCGGGCCGGTAACTTCTTCGCAGCCTCTTTGTAGTAGCCCAGATCATCTGCGATCATGGCTTCTTTTGCAGTAACAGATGTTCCCGTGGCAAGTCCCAGACCGATCAGTCCGGTGGTTTTAGAAAATTCACGTCGGTTCATATCCTGTTTTTTGAAACCTTTAAATATATATGGAATTATTTACTCCAACATCAAGATGGCCTTATAAAGGACCCCGGCAGAACCCCTGAAGGTCCCTGATCCTTTTGGCTTGTTATCCACCGTATACCATTCATAAAAACCATCGTTATCCATTACCCGCTTTACCATGGGCTGAATGTGTTCATAAGCCTCCTCAGTAAAACCATAACGGATAAGCTGCTGAATCATCCGGCCCCCGAACCAGGTCCAGTCACCCCCGTTCTGGTATCCGTATGGATACATGCTGGGGTTTTTAAAGGACCCTTCGGGATAGGGCGGATAAAGTGTCAGACCTATTGATCCTGCGCCACAGGCCTCTGCATTTTCTAACATTTTCTCCAGAGAAACCCTGATCTCTTTTTTTGTGAGTAAGCCGGCTTCAATGGCCACGGCCGTTCCCCCGTGATAAAAGACGCTTTCCTCATCAAAATCCTCCGGGAAGGGAGAACCATTCAGATAAATATGCGGAATAAATTTCTGCCTTTCCTCATCCCATAAATGGAGGCGGACATCCTTTGCGATCTGATCCCGGATTGCGCCCCATCTCTGCCTGGTTACGGGGAGGAGTTCCATTAAATTGTCCAGGGCAATGAGGAACATGGCATTGTCATAAATATCCAGGGCATAGTGGGTATCTTCGGTCAGAAACACACCCCAGTCATGCTCGGGCTGCACATCTCCCCAGTCGGCAGTGGTAGCTCCCCAGATCAGGCCATATTCTTCATTAAAGCGGTGATTCATTAAAAATACCATGGCCCATTCGAGCCTCTCCGATACGGTTTTCCCCTCTACAAGCTCACTCAATATGGCCCGGTCACCGGTAGCGTTAACATATTTATAGACGGCCTGCACAAGCGAGGTCTCCTGGTCGGTCTCCACGGTATTTTTATGACCGGCATAACGGGGTTCGGCATCCATGTATATATAATCGTATGCCAGTTCCTCGGCCTGCTCCCTTGGAATAAAACCATCGATAATGTTACCATCCTCGCCCTGCATCCTGAAGAATACAAGCAGGTTTTCCCTCAGCACTTCCGGCTCAAAAACTTCAGCCGACAGCTCTATGAAAGTATTATAATCCCTGATCCAGACCTCATCATATCCCTCCCCGGCACTGAAGCCGGCCTTCACGACTTCAAGGGCCTTCTCTTTTGTGAATTTGAAATATTCGTTGGATTGAATTTTTGCCTGCATCTCATCCTGCTGTGTTTTCCCGGCTTTACAGCTTACAAGGATGATCAGGACTCCGAAAATGGTTACAAAAATGAGTTTTAACATTGATTTTTTCGTAATATATTCCACAGCAATTAATTTTCAATTAATTCTTTGTTAATGCCAAATTCCTATCTATGTACCATACATCATCTATTCCCTTATGAAAGAAAAAAAAATAATGATTGGCAGGCGTAATGCTGTTAAAATGCTCGGTCTTAGCTCGGCTGCACTATTTACAGCGAGCCATGGAGTTGTTTCCTGTGCACGGGCAGACTCAGACAAAGAGACCACCCGGAGCAAAACCCTTATGAAAATCGCCTTACAGGCCACTCCGGAGCCAGAAGAAGACGACCTGAAGTTTGTTCAGCAACTGGGCATTGACCAGGTCGTATTGTGGACCGGTGCTGAAAATGCAGGTTATGAGTACTACTCCAGCAGGCGCAAAATATACGAGAACGCCGGGATAAAAGTCTTCGGATTTGGGAATCGCGATGTTCACAATCAGGATAAAATTACCCTGAACCTTCCCGGAAGAGATGAAAAAATAGAAGAATATAAAGACCATATTCGCAACCTGGGGAAGGCAGGCATTCAATATACCACCTATGCGCACATGGCCAATGGGATCTGGAGTACAGAGCGCGAAACAGCCCGGGGTGGCGCATCTGCACGTGCGTTCAATTTGGAGACTGCTGATAAGGGCCACTGGAATGGAATAGAGTATAAGGCCCCCCTGACCCATGGGAGAGAATACTCCCAGGATGAATTATGGGCCAACTTTGAATATTTCATCAGGCAGGTTGTTCCGATTGCAGAAGAATCAAATGTTCGAATTGGCATCCACCCTGATGACCCCCCTGTTCCTGAACTGGGTGGCATACCACGGTGCATATTCAGCAGTTTTGAGGGTTACAGGCGTGCTCTTGAAATAGCTGACAGTCCGAATGTGGGAATTTGTCTTTGCGTGGGGTGCTGGCTCGAAGGTGGCGATCTGATGGGGAAGGATGTTTTTGATACCATTAAATATTTTGGGGAAAGAAAGAAGATATTTAAAGTGCATTTCCGGAATGTCACGCAACCCCTGCCCTATTTTGTCGAAACTTTTCTCGATAATGGCTATGCAGATATGTATAAAATCATGAAAACCCTGAAGGAGGTTGATTTCGATGGTGTGCTTATTGCAGACCACATACCCGAAATGGTTCATGGAAAGCACACCGGTACCGCATTCTCCATTGGTTATATGAAGGGACTTCTTGAAAGAGTAAATGCGGAAGCATAGTTTTAGTCCATCTTCTTCCTGAGCTGGTGGATCACCTCCTTTAAAATTTCGGGATGATGGGCCTGGTAGTTTTCGCAGACCCAGCGAAGAAGGTTGTTCTGGTCCTCGGCGTTGAGCCAGGACATGGATTTGAGAAGTTCCTTTCTGAAAAGGGATTTATCATGACTGACACCCCGGAGGACAATGATCTGATGTTCCAACATGGTGAAGCTTTTTTATACTGGGTATAATGCTTAAACGGTTTTTTGATCAGAATGTTACTATTGAGGAACTGTTGTATGACACCTTGTTCTTAACAAAAGGCTATTTCCTTGATCGCACAGTTGTATTCACATTGATGCATCCCCCCAACTGGTAGGTTGAACCCTCCTTTAAATCGCGGAAGAATGTCTCTTCAGAGTCAGGATACCGGCCAGAGCTTTCATCCAGTTTTTGCCTGGTCTCTTCTTCAACGGAGGGATCCACCCGGGCGGCCTCCCGGTATTGATCAGCCGCTGCCCAGTATGCAGTACGCTGCTGGAAATCATCACCCAGGTTGGTCCGCGATGCAATGAAGGCATCACCCAGCAGGATGATGGCAGCACTGAAATCATTCCTGAGCCTGATTGCCTCACGGGCATAGGCGATGGCTTCGCAGTTCTCCTCAAGGGCCAGGCTTACCAGGGCGAGTTCATAATACCATTCGGCCCTGGTTTCTGCGTCGATATTCTCTCCCTGTACGGCCTCTCCCAGGTATACTGAAGCTTTCTCGTAATTGTTCCCTGAGATAAATAATATGCCCAGCTCGTGGGCCAGTTCCGGATTGGGATCAATCCTGTACAAATTTTCCGAAGCAGCCACGTAGATATCCGACCGGTTGCATTCTGATGTTTTATAGAGGGTGACCAGCTTTTCAAGGTAGTTCCGATCGCTCTTGTTCTGCTCAAACTGTGTTTCATAAAAACGGTTCAGTGATTCACAGGAAAGAATCCCTTCCCTGAACACAATCTCATCCACTTTAGCCATGGTACGCTCCCAGCGAGAGCTGCTTTTCTGAAGTTGCTCCAGCATCCCGCTTAGCATGATATAGTCCTCAATAACCTGATTATCATCTAATTTATCTTCTTTATTCAGTGCAATACCTGCCGATATACAGAGGAGCATTACCGATTCCTGTGACTTGCTACCTTCAATTTCGATACTCTTTTTAAGCATTCCATAAGCTTTCTCTACCTCTTCAATATCTTCGCCCCGATAGGAAAGCAGATCATTTCCCTTGCGCCCCAGTACATTTCCTTCATCTCCGAAATTCTCCATCCGTCGGTCGTATATGAGCATCAATGTGTCGATCATACCTTCCCTGGCCGGCCCATCCGGAGCTTCTTCTATGAAGCTGCGGTAGAGAGTGACTCCGTCCAGGTACATCCTTTCACTGGATGCCGGGCAATTGTCGAAGGCTTTCGTCCAGGGTTCCCTGGCAAGATCATAGAGCTTGATCTTAAAAAACTCCCTGTACCCCGACAAGTATACTCCACAATTAACAGTGTCTCCGTTTGAGCCGTATATCTTTAATCCGCTCTCCTGGGAAATACCGGGAGCCGCAAATAGAAAAATCAGTACTGCTTGGAAAAATAGTTTATGGATCTTACGTTTCATATCTAAAAATATTTTGATTCTAAATTACTATTAATCAGGTTAATATAATTTTTTGTTTAAAATAAATGAAAATTTATTAAACAATATCAATGATAAACTGTTTAACTCTCAAACATAAACATTAAACAATATAATCATGAAAAGGTTTACCAGGAATTTTAAGAAGCTTTCAGTAAAGCAAATTAGAACATACGCAGCAATAATCATTTTTTCTGCCATATCATTTAATGCACTGGCATCAGAAAAAGATGAGATGATAAGTTTTGAGGAGGAACTAACTCTTGAAAACTGGATGTTTACTTCGTTTGAAACAAGCGTTGAGGAGGAATTGGCTCTTGAAAACTGGATGACTGCACCCTTTGAATCGGGCGATGACAATATTGAAGTGATCTATATTGAAAACAGCCGTTGCGTGCCCATGCCATAAGCTGAATGATATTGATATGGGAATTATTGGAAATATCAATGAATAGACTTAAGAGCTTTTCACTATCTCTTAATCAGCTTAAATACTTCTGTACCCAGCTTCCCCCGAAGCTCAACGACATAAATCCCGGCTTCCAGGTCGTTTACATCAATAGTGGATTCCGGCTTTTCAAGGGAAACAGATTTAAGCAATCTTCCTGATAAATCCAATAGTTGAGCAGAGAGACCGTTTTCCGAACGGATATGAAGCAGATCATCCACAGGATTGGGATATACTTTTAATCCCTCATCGCTGAGAGTCGGGGCTGAAGTACTTCCGGACGGTGTGGCGGCTACCTCAACACTGTTTTCACTTTCGTTTCCGCCCTTATCCTGTGCCCTGACCATGTAATAATAGGTACTCCCATTGCTCACCTGTTGATCTGTATAATCCGAATCCGGAAGAGGGGTTGTGTTAAGCCTGGTATAGGACAAACCCTTGATCACTGCCCGGTAGATATTATAACCCACCACACTTGCTTCGGTATTTTCATCCCAGTCAAGGCTCACGGATGCATCTCCTGCGGTTGCATTTAAGTTGGCAGGTGCCGACAAAGGCTCATAGACCAGGCCGGAGAACCTGATGAAATCGATTCGTGAGAGCACCTCTTCACTTACAAATTGATACAGGCGAAAATAGTTGATGGCACTCAAATCGGGATTGCCCATTTTACTGGCACTGCCAATTTGCAGGTGCAATTCGTTCCACCCGTTGCTAAGGTTTAAACTGCCTACGGACCAGGAGTATTCATTCTCATCAGGCCGGCCGGCGCTGGTTATTTCGAGCTGTCCACCCCCATTAAACTTGCTTACATCAGAAACATAAAGCCACAGGTCAAGGTAAGAGCTTGTATCACAAAAGCTGTTTACGGGTATATTAAATTTTCTGCTAAACCAGTCAGTACCGGCACCCTGGCTGATCAGACTGGCATAGCCCTCTATTTTTTCCTCCGTATCGGTGTTGATCCCGTTACTGGAATTCCAGCCTGCATAAGAATCGCAATAATCAAGGACCACCACATCGCCGGAACTTTCAGAACCCGTCGTAAAGCTCCAGACCGGGCCTTCTGCCCGGCCAAAGGCATTCACTTCATCAATGCGCCAGTAATAGGTGGTATTTGGCTCCAGATCGCCTGCTTTAAAAGTAGCCGAAGCCTGACTGCCCAGCGAGTCCGGGGGATTAACGGTTCCAAAATAGATGATATGAGAATGAACGTATTCGCCCTCTTTCCATCCCAGCGTCAATTCAGTTCTGGCATCAACTTCCCCATCTGCAGGATAGGGATCTGAGGCCACGGTGGGAGCGAGTTCAATGGAGTTTCCAATCATAACTTCACCCATATAAACCTCGGCTACACCTGCTCCATGCCTTACAAAAACCTGGTAGCGTCCCTCAGTCAGGGGCGATATTGTGAAACTGCCGGCATCGTCGGGTGTATCATACGCATATGTTGACCCGCTGTCTATGCTGATCTCAATGGTGGTTTCATCCGGAAAATCAGGGAAAATAAATTTCATACCACCCTGGTCATTGCCATTCACTTCATGGATGATCCGGAGGGTCATAATGCCTTCAGGAGGAGTGACAAGCGACCCGTGATTGTCTTCATATCCCCTCACCACCTCCGTGGCCAATCCTGCAATTCGCAGGTACCAGTCACTGGGGAGTGTATATCCGTCTGCATCCAGAGTCAGCCAATAGCCCTCTTTGGGTATCATCGCTTTGTTTTCTGCCAGTTTAAACATCGCTGTTCCTTCATCCACTTCATCGAACATGGCGATGTACACACTTTTTGCATTCTTTGATACTACCTCATTAACTTCATTCCAAAAGTAGTTTCCACCCTCTCGGGGATCGGCGTTTTTCGGACCACCAATTAAATTATACCATGAAAATCCTGGATGGACCACCGGTAAAAAATCGACATTGTTCGCATCACACCACGCTTGTCCCCGGTTATAGTCTGTACTTCCCGAAAACCATGGACTGATTACCTCTACATCCTGGAAGGCACTCATCCAATTGGGACCCTGGTCGTACCAGTTCCATGCCACACCCAGAAGCAGGGATGCCCGGTATTTGGGTTCCGGATTATTCTTAAACCAATCGATGAGCGCCACGAGCTCTTCAAGGGTGGCTTCCTCTCTCACGGTATATCCCCAGAGTGCCACGAGTGGTAATTCCCGGTGATTCAGGTAACGGTCGCTTCCGGTAACCCCGATGTCGTCAACCAGGTGCATCCAGTCTGCTTTGATCTCTTCCACCCGCTTTGCGATCCCGTCGTACATCATGGCAAAAACCCTTCCGTATTTTTCACAACCTTCCATTACATGACGTGTAATGGTATCCTTATGATCCATTTTTGGACCATCATAAGCCGAAGAAATAAACCGTTGTACAAATACCCCGTCGAGGTTATAGTCCCGTACCCATTTCATATGCCTCACCACGGTACTTCTGTGATAAGAAGAAAAGACCGGGGCCATTCTGCCATCCGGAAAGGTCAGGTCGGTGTCGTAAAGCTCGTCCATTCCATATTCCCGTATATCGGGAAACATATCCACGGTTGAAGTTATGGGTTCGTAAAAGTTACCCCAGTGAATCCAGCCCAGTCCAGCCCCATCATCGGGATGATTGAACCAGCCCTGGTAGCCGAACATGACCTTTCCGTCCAGGGAATTATGATCCACTTCCGGCACATCCAGAGCGGGCCAGGAAGGTTCTCCCGGCTCAGGGGCAAACCTGATGAAATCAATTTTCACTGTAATGGGACCCGAAAGGTTCTGGGAGATGCGGAAAAAATTAATTCGGTCCAGACTCGCACCCCCGCCGGCCAGGTTTGCCGAACTAACGGGCAACCACAATTGATTCCATCCGTCCACAACATGGTTTTTATCCAATGGCCAGGTGGATTCCCCGGTATCCGGACCTCCTGAACTTGAAATCCCGATGAGTCCCCCTTCCAACTTTGAGGCATCGGAAACATACAGCCATAAACTCAGGTAGCCGGAGTCATCTATGCCGGCACTGGTCTGGGAAAATGATTTTGAAAACCATGTGAACTCCCCGCTCTGGGCTTCCATTTTAAGGGATCCCCTCCCCTCCTTTTTATCATTTGAATCAATGCTCAGGACCTGACTTCCTTCCCATCCCGTGGTTACATCACAGCGCTGAATAACCACCTGGGCCAGGAGTGGAAAATATGATAAAAACACCACCAGGGCTATGCTTATAAAAAATCTGTTTTTCATATGAATGGACTGGTTTTTTACCCGTTATCTTGTTGATTCCTGAGCCCGGATCCTGATTAATTCTTCGCTGAGATTTTTCACAATATCCGGATAGTTGTCATACAGATTATTACTTTCAGCGGGATCTTCCTCCAGATTGTATAAGAGCGGCTCAAGCGGCAATTCAATAAGCTTCCTTCTACTCCCGGTCAACTCATCGGGAAGTTTATTATCAATGTATTTCCATTCTCCCATCCGTATGGCCTGCATCCCGTGCATATCAGCTGTAACCAATGAACTCCTTGCAACTTTATTCGTCTGTCCTGTAAGCGATGAAAAAAAACTGTAACTGTCGGGAGCCACATTTTTATCTTCAGGCAAACCCATACCAATGATATCAGCAATTGTGGCAAACAGATCCATCACGGCGATGATATCATCAGAAACAGCACCTTCCTTTACATGGCCGGGCCAGGAAACAATAAAGGGGACCCGTGTTCCGCCTTCCCAAATTGTATGTTTATCGCCCCTGAAATCTCCATTAATTTTTAATCCTGCGTGGATGGCCTGAATTTCAGGCTCCTCCGGCTTGTCCCAAGGAATCTCCCCACCGTTGTCGCTGGTAAATATGATAATAGAATTCTCAAGTAACCCCTTGTATTCCAGGGTTTGGATAATGCGCCCCACACTCCAGTCCAGGTCCTGGATAAAATCACCATAGGGTCCGCAATCACTCATCCCCCGTATATAATCGGATGGAGTGATAGGATGATGCACTGCCACCGGGGCAAAGTAGAGAAAAAAAGGCGTTTCACTGCTTTGACTGGATAACCACTCAATAGTTTTATCGGTCAGCACTTCCATGCACTCTGTATTCACCCGTTGCGGAGCATCAAAACCATAATATTGCGGACCGTAAAAAGTCCGCGAATAGGCTTCGATCTTACTGCTTCGTATTCCATATATATGATCATTCTCAATAAAAACGCCCATTTTATCACCATGATTCTGTGGAACCCCAAAATGATAGTCAAATCCCAGGTCCAGGGGCCCTGGCTTTAAAGTCCCGGTGTATTCCTCAATTTTCCCGGTCTTGCCATAACCAAGGTGCCACTTGCCGATTGCAGCCGTATGGTATCCCTGGTCTTTCAGCAAATCGGCGATAGTAAATTTTTCAGGATCAGGCAATAACGGATCTTCCACACCCAGCGTTCCATATTTTAATTCAGAACGCCAGGGGTAGCGTCCCATGATAAAGCTATACCTGGTGGGTGTACAAACTGAAGCTGCGGAATAGGCAGAGCTGAAGCGCATACCCTTTTCCGCTATCCTGTCGATATGAGGAGTGCGAACAAGGTTTTTATCAGCGCCATAACAATTAAGACTGGCGTAGCCAAAATCGTCTGCCAGGATGACAATAATGTTGGGATGGCCGGATTCCTGAGCCATGGTTATGAAACTGCTCCATACCAGAACAACGATAAGGAGTAGATTTGAAATTGATCTCTTCATTTCGTGATTTTTGTAAAATCCAAAAACTCCTTACAAAATAACACCAGGGGACTAAGAGATCATTAATTAATCCTTAACCGGGAAAAGCTTTCTCAGCTCCTCATGTATTTTTTACGGGTTAATTCAAGTACCCCGTTTATAAAAGTGAGCGGATGAACGGGGTTTCCGGCAATATATAAGTCGATTTTATATTTAGAAATAAAACTCCGGTCAATAGCCGGGCTATCGGCAAAGATTCCCCCACTGATCGCATCGGTTCCTGCCAGGATAATGATTTTCGGGTCGGGTACTGCATGATAGCACCGCTCAAGGGGTTCGGCCATATTTTCTGAAATGGGGCCGGTGATCACAATACCATCTGCATGGCGGGGTGAAGCAACAAAATCAATACCGAAACGGCTCATATCAAACTGTACATTGTTGCTCGCTGTTAATTCCCATTCACAGCTGTTATCACCACCGGCAGACACCTGCCTTAATTTTAACGATTGTCCAAAAATCACTCTTATTTCTTTCCTTATTTTCTCAGGGTCGAGCAGAACGGGTTTATCAACACCTTCGTATATCAACAGCCGGTCCCTGTCATTCGTAGATAACTTATAATCTTTTGTAAAGGACACCTTCTCAGGAAACTGAATGGCACATTCGCCACAAAAAGTACATTTGCCAAGGTCGATACAAAATGGGGCCGTTTTAATTGCACCTGTCGGGCAAAGCGCTTCCAATGCTTTTTCATCCACCCTGTTTGTTGAAATAACCGGACGCCCGCGAAAGATGCCTGGTACTTCTGCTTTCGTTACATCGGGAATAAACTGCTTTCCCTGATGCCATAGTACTTTAATATTATTAAACATGGTGCTTTATTTGAAAATGAGTTTATCTAAATCGTTCGCGTAAGCTCCGAAATCATCAATAGTCTGTTTTGCCACCCCGCTTTTAATAGCTGCTTTTGCAACAGCCGGAGCAATGGTTCTCATTAATCTGGTATCAGAAGGTTCCGGGATAAAATAATCCCTGCCAAAACTTGATGATTCTTTCGCCAGCGATGCGAGGGCATAAACAGCGGCCCTTTTCATTTCTGTATTTATTTTTGTGGCCCTTACGTCAAGAGCTGCCCTGAAAATATATGGGAAACACAGTACATTATTAACCTGGTTTGGAATATCGCTGCGCCCTGTGGCATAGATCATGCCTGATTTTGCTTTGATGGCATCGCTATAATCAAATTCAGGGTTTGGGTTTGCCAGGGCAAACACAATAGGGTTTTCGGCCATTGATAGTAACATTTCAGGGGTCATCATGCTGTTTTTCGACAAACCAATAAAAACATCGGCACCTTCCAGGGCCTGTTCGAGTGTTTTCAGGTTAGAATTTATAGCAAAGATTTGCTTATACTTATCCAGGTCGATACGGTTTGTGGAGATTACCCCTTTGCTGTCGAGCATGATCATATGATCTTTCTTAATCCCCAGGGAGATATACATTTCGGCACATGCCATGGCAGCTGCACCAGCTCCATGAACCACGAGTTTCAAATTTTCCGGCTTTTTCCCGGCAATTTCACAGGCATTAAGCAATCCCGCTGCTGAAACAATAGCTGTGCCATGCTGGTTGTCGTGCATTACAGGAATATCAAGTGCATCTTCGAGGCGTTTCTCTATTTCAAAACATTCAGGCGCTTTAATATCTTCAAGGCTGATGGCCCCAAAGGTGGGTGACATGGTAATTACTGTCCTTACGAAAACATCTGTATCCGCAGTGTTAAGCTCGATATCAAACGCGTCAATATCGGCATATTTCTTCATCAGCATTGCTTTCCCTTCCATAACCGGTTTTGATGCCAGCGCCCCCAGATCGCCCAGGCCAGGAATAGCAGTTCCATTTGATATAATGGCTACAAGGTTTCCTTTAATGGTGTATTTGTAAACATCGGAAGGGGTTTGGGCAATTTTACGGCAAGTTTCCGCAACACAAGGCGAACAGGCTAAAGCAGGCCGGATATGACTTTGATTGTATAAAGCTTCTTTATTTAATTTTGTTTCCATGTTGTCCCGGGTTACAGGTCGTGACCGCAATAAGAAAGGTTAAAACTTTTATTACACACAGGAAAATCTGAGATTTCGTTATTCCGCACTGCCTGGGCCAATGCCATCCAGTTATGGTGGGATGGGTCCTTTATTTTGTAGGATATGAGTTTTCTATTTTCATCTGTTATGGCACAATGGCAAATTTCGCCACGCCAGCCTTCAACCAACGATAAGGTAAATTTTTCCTTTCCCGGGGTAAATCCAATATTGTCAGGCTTATTAAATTGCGGGATACTTTCGAGCAATAGCTTGCAATAAGCTAAAGACTGAGAAATCTCCTCACTTCGGATGTTTGTCCTGGAAAAAACATCGCCGGTAGACTTTAATAGCGGTTCGTGCCGGATAGCTGCCTGATACATATTAAAAGGATGTGATTTACGGATGTCCCTTTCCAGACCGCTCATCCGGGCAGACATGCCCACAGTTCCAACTTCAAGTACCTGTTCATAATTCACAATACCCGTACGTTCCAGCCTTGCCAAAACACTCGGGAGCTGAAAGAACAGCCCCGACATCTCATTAAAATCACGTTCATAAGCACTAAAAACGTCCAACAGCCTTCTGCGTAATTCTATTGAAAAGGGGTAGTTTATTTTACCCGGCCTGATTAAGCCTTTCGCCAAACGATTTCCACCCCACTCCTGAAAAAAATTGACGATAGGCGTACGCAACCTGCCATACACCGAATTTCCCAATTGGTAGGCAATATCGGCACAAATGGCTGCAAGGTCTCCGGTATGGATGGCAATTCTTTCAAGTTCCAATGCCAGGGTGCGTGAGAAATGCAACGATTCATGCGTTTTTACATTACAAAGGCTTTCCCAAAGGTTAGCAAAAGCAGTAGCATGACCAACGGTTGTATCACCAGCAATATTTTCGGCGAGAGTAGCCCGTTGTAATAGCTCACCTTTTTGAAGAAACAACTGTTCAATTCCCCTGTGCTGGTATCCCAATTGGATTTCAAGATGAAGGATTTGTTCACCATTGCAAATAAACCGGAAATGACCGGGTTCAATAATACCTGCGTGAATGGGGCCAACACCTACTTCATGCAACTCTTCACTTTCTGACCGGTAAAAAGGGTAATTGGCAATTTGTTGTTGCTTATCAGCCCTTTTGTGGCTGTATCGCATGGGCTTTAACCAGGGATGGTCAGTATATCCGATACCAAAATTTTCGGCAATTTCGCGTTCAAATTTCTCAAAATTGTGATTTTGGAATGTCAGCGATGGTAACCGATCCTTCGGACTGATTACCGAAGCATTAAGATATATTTCATGCGTGGTATCATCTGCAATACAACAATACAACTTAACGAAATGATTTTCTTCCACACCAAAATAATGAACACAATGACGCTCTGCATGATTTTTTAATAAGATTAAATTATCGTCAAGGAATTCCTGGTATTTTAAAACAGGAATGTCTTTTATATCGACGGTTTGATTATTATATATTTTAAAATATCGCATGGCTGTTATTGTATAAGTTTTACTGCATCATTGATGAGTTGAACAAATGCTGTTGGCGGGTTATAGGCAAGATATACAGCCAGTGCCAGCAAAGTATATTGCGAAAAAGAATCCCATGGACTAATCCGGGGAATCTGTTTTTCGTTTATGTTCAGCGGTGGTGTGAACAGTAACCTGAATATATTGGATCCAAAACCCCAGATTATCGTGGTAAGCAATATCAAAACCACAACCAGCAATATAAACCGGTGGGCTGCAAACAGTGATTGAAAGATAAGAAACTCGCTGATAAATAAACCGGAGGGCGGCATGGCAGTAGCGGATATAAATCCAAGCAGCAAAACCAAAGCCCCGGCCTTATTGTATTTGAAATAATGTCCCGTATCGTAAATGGTTTTACTTTGATAAACCCTGTATACCTGGTTAAATTGGAAAAACAGGGCAGGTTTAACAAATGTATGGAGAATGATGTGCAGGATGGCAGCATAAATACCGATGCCGCCAACTGACAGGCCTAATATGACAATGCCCATATGTTCAATACTGGAATAGGCAAACATCCGTTTAATATTTTTAATGTGGGTCATGTAAACCGTTGCCACGAAAATTGAGAGTATTGCCGATACGATCATTACTGTGGATGCCCAATGCTGTATTTCGGTTTTACTGATAATGGCATAAACCCTGTAAACACCAACAAATCCCATATTCATAAGGATACTGGATAGCAGCGCTCCGGCAGGTGCAGGGGCTTTGTCCTTGGCATCAATACCGGCAGTATACATGGGTACAAGTCCCATTTTCGCTGTGAAACCGGTAAAAATGAACAAGAAGGCCAGTTTGAGCCAGAATGGATCGAGCGCGGCTGCATGTTCCATGAGTGCATCAAAAGTAAAAGTGTCGATGCCTGCATTTTTCATGGCAAGGCTGAGAAAAAGGATTCCTATATAAATAAAAGTGATGCTGATCGCACAAATAAATACATATTTCCAAACCCCTTCCAGCGCCCTGATATTGCGATGATGATAAATAAGCGCCGATGCACTAAGTGTGGTCACTTCAACAAAAATCCACATCACAGCAAGATTATTGGATACGTAAGCCATACAAATGGCTGAAATCAAAGCAATCATCGCAGTAAAAAACAGCCCTCTGGAGCGGGGTGTTTCATCATGGGTAACCATATATCTGTATGCATGGTAAAAAGCAGGCAGGCTAATGATACAAAGGGCAACCAACATCAAAACAGATAGCGCATCGGGTTTGAAAAACAAATATTCTGTTTGATTGATATGAATGAATTCATAAATCCCAAAGACGCTTAATAATAGGGCATAAACCACAACCAAAGCATAATGAAAAAATGTATTCTTATTAAAATAAAGCAATAAGCCTATGATGAGCGTTCCGGTTAAAAATATTCCAATCATATAAATCAATCTTTAAGGTTTCGCAATTGTGAAACATCGGGGTCGTTAAGTACATCCCCTATTTTATTTAAGAAAATCCCAAGTATAAGCACACTTGCGAAAATGTCGAGCATAATACCAAGGTTTACCAGCATGGGCATCTCGTTTCCGACTGCCAGCGAAAGAATAAAAACACCATTTTCAATAACCAGGTAAGCGATTACATGCGTGATAATTTTTTTCCTCGATACAATCAGGTATAGTCCCACGAAAAGATTGGAAAGCGAAACTACAAAAATGGTCTTGTCCAGATTTGGGTCTTTAATCTGACTGGAGAACATGATGGTTACCACAATAATCAGGGTTACAATGATCAGCGAAACAAAATTGGGTAAAAAAGGCTCGGTCTCCCGGGTAATCTTATTTCGCCTTACAATGTTCTTTAAAAAAAACGGAACAGCTATTGCCTTGAAAACAATGGTTTCCAATAAGATAAAAGCAAGGTTTATTGCATTTATTTCCGATAGGGTAAGTAAGGTGACCCCAAAAAGAATAAACCCCTGCAATATCAGAATATTCAGATACGTGAATATCCTGTTTGCAATGCTCATGAAGAGCAGGCTGATGGCAAATATGATTAATAAAATATCGCTCATTGTTTTTTGTTTAAATAAATTTTCCTAATACAAGCAACACCCCAAAAAATATCAACAGTGAAACCGATGTTAAAATAAAAATAAACTGGGGGTTATGACCCATCCTGAACCTTGCCATGAATGACTCGATTAATCCAATGGCAACAGCAAATACTACCTGTACCAAAAGGAAAACAGGTATAGACCATTGCAATGGAAGCCCGCCAATAAAAAAATTGGCGATGAGAGCCCCGTACATGGCAAATTTTAAAGGTATTGCGTACATAATCATCCCCAAATCAAAGCCGCTGTTATCCAATACCATCACCTCATGGATCATTGTAAGTTCCAGGTGGGTTTTGGGGTCGTCGACAGGCATACGGCTGTTCTCTATCATCGCAACAAATAACAGCACAAAAGCAGCCAATGCCCCAATTAAATAGGAGATGTGACTGCCAAAATGCAGTGAACTGAAAATATCATAAAACGAAGTATGTCCTGTGAACAGGGCAAGCGAACCCATTACAATAAAAAAAGCCGGTTCAATGAGCATGGAAAACAATGCTTCACGACTTGCGCCCATACCTTCGAAGCTGCTGCCTGTATCCAATGCAGCAATGATCATCAGGAACTTGCCAAGTCCTAAAATATAGGCAAACATTACAAAATCCCCTTCAAAGGATATCAGCCCCGGTAAATTTCCGTGCGGCAAGATCATTACAGCCATCAGGATTGAAGCAAGATATACTGTAGGCGCAATCCTGAAGATGTGGCTTGTGGTGGTGCTAAACACCGACCCCTTGCGCAGTAACCTGAAAATATCCTTTACAGGTTGCAAAATACCCGGCCCTTTTCGCCCCGAAACCAGGCTCTTGGTGCGCACCAGAATACCCATAAAAACAAGACTTACTGACAGGATGATAATTAAACTCACCATATTACAGAGATTTGAATAAATTGATAATTTCTAAAACCTTTGAAATAATTAATGGAAATACAAAAACTGAAGTGATGAATAAAAACCCATAAAGTATATAATATTGTATGTTGCCATTCTGCAGGAATACAAACCGGTTTAACAATTTTTTATACCAGTAAACCGGTTTATCGATCAGCAAAAATTCAACTTTGTCAAAAGGATGTGTGGACTGACTGATTTCAACGGGATAAAGCGTGCCGGACAGCTTTTTTTCTTTTTTAACAAAGAGAATAGGCTCAGCCAGCTTCCTGTAAGTTCTTATAAACGATGAGGCAGTATATTGGGCTTTGGGTATGCTGCCGGTATAACCACACCCCCAGGTTTCATACAAGGCTAAATACCTTATTTTCTGTAATCTTCCGCCTTAAATAAAAGAGTAATAATATGATGAGAATAAAACCGAACGATACACCTCCTGCAACCGAGATGTTTCGCAAAGCAGGGGCTATATCGCTTATAGGGCTCATCAGATGGCTTTTACTGAACAACGTTGTGATTTGCAACAGTGGGTTTGAAAAAAGGAATGGCATTACCCCAATCATCACTATGGTTAAAGCAATGAGGTATAAAGGAACCATATTGAGAGGTTTTTCTATTTTTTCCGTTTTCATGTTGCCACGGTTGTTTCCCAGGAAAACCACCCCAAAAGCTTTTGTAAAACAGATGAGTGCCAGTCCGCCAATGAGTACCAGTCCTAAAATAGAAAACAGCATGGCCAGCGTAAATAAGAAATGGTTTGTTTCCAGTCCCGCAAAAAGGCCTTTGTAGATTAAAAACTCTGAAACAAATCCGTTAAAAGGGGGCAACCCACAGATGGCCAACGAGGCAATAAGAAATAAATATGCGGTATGGGGAACCTTTTTAATCAAACCACCAAGGGCTTCGATATTCATGGTATGGGTGCTCTGATAAACGTTTCCTGCGGCAAAGAACAGCAATGATTTAAACAGGGAGTGGTTAAGTGTATGCAGAAGCGCCCCGCTGAAACCAAGGAGAAATAATGCATGGTTTTGCAACCCAATTCCAAGACATCCCAAACCAATCCCCATTCCAATGATCCCAATGTTTTCGATAGAGTGATAGGCCAGGAGTCGTTTCAGGTTGTGCTGAATAATGGCCAGCATTACACCGTAAACCCCGGTTATTACTGAAACTGCAAGTATAAAATAGCCGATAAAGGTATAATCGGTTTGAATAAGGGTCACCATGCGAAGAATACCAAAAATCCCTATTTTAATGATTACCCCCGACATAATCCCCGATATGTGAGCAGGGGCTGCCGGATGTGCCAGCGGTAACCAGGTATGAAATGGGACAAAACCTGCTTTTATGGCAAAGCCCGTAAAGAAAACCATGAACAACCCGATTCCTAATACCGGATGATTGGCCGTATAGGAAGTGATCACCGAGAAATCAAACGAACCGGTTTTAATTTTCACCCAGATAAACCCAATTGTTAACAGAAGAATGCCAATGTGCGACTGGATTAAATAGTTGATACCGGCCTTCAGTGTCTCTTTCTTTTCCCACTCAAAAATAACGGTCATAAAAGCAGCTAACGCCATAACTTCCCAGGCGACAAGGAACAAAATGGCGTTTTGGATTACACACAAATCAATTAATGCCGTGTAAACCAATACAAATGAGATGGCGTGGATTTTTAGTTTTATTCTATCTTCCTTGTATTTCTCAAGGTACTTTACCCCGTAAAAAGCACCGGTTAAAAAAGTGAAACTTATTACTGCTATAAACCATGCCGATAAATAATCAGCTTTAAAATTGAGGACACCCGTTATGGTTGACCCTGAATATTGAAAGGATGATGTTTCATTCCTGAATACAAAAAAAACCAATGAGAATGCAATGATAACCTGCAATGAAATAACTGACAGACTTATTCTTGCCAATTGTTTTAAACTTAAAAATGGAATAATGCCCATTAAAACGATGGCTAAGTAATTGAATATCTCAAACAGTTTTATATCCATTTGTTCACTCTATAAAATTTAACAGGCTTCCTAAAAATATTACCAAAATGAAAAACAGGCCATAAATCACATACGATTGTATTTTTCCATTTTGAATAAACTGAAAATAATTCAATACGTGATTATACCTTTTAACCAATGGCATAACCATGTATTTTTCAACAACATCGAAATAATATGTTGAAAATTTCCTAACCTCCGGGTATAACTGGTTTTGTTCAATTTTGTTATAGTTCTTTTTCTCTTTAAGCATTGTACCCATCAGTTTTCCAAAAGTTCGTGCGTATGAACGCCCTGTGTATTGAGCTTTGGAAATTGGTTGTACGTAGCCGCAACCCCAGGTTTCATATTTAACAGTTTTACGATTTCTGGTTATCAGGTACCTTGCAAGAAAAACAACACCAATCAATAAAATGAACAATACACTTACCCGGCCAATGCTGCTTACAGAATATGCAGGAAATTGCTGTAAAGGATATAAGTCATGTACAATTTGTGTGACCACAGAAACGTACAATTGCGGAAAGATTCCTATTGAAAACATCACGGTTACAATCAAAATTTGTGGCAGAAGCATGATAAAACTGCTTTCTTCTGGTTTATGATTGAATTCAGACCTGCTGTTTCCCAGGAATATCACACCAAACATTTTTGTGAAAGTCAGAATGGATATACCTCCAACCAGAACCAGTCCAATTGTAGAAAGAACAAGCAAAATAATATCTGAAATGCCTTTGACTGATGACATTCCGGTTAATAGCCCTTTATAAATTATAAATTCGGAAACAAACCCATTAAATGGCGGTAAACCACCAATTGCCAATGCTCCAATTAAAAACAGCACCGCTGTAACAGGCATATATTTAATAAGCCCGCCAAGCTTATCTATATTTCGGGTATGGGTTTGCTGGTAAACGCTACCTGCACCAAAAAACAGAAGTGACTTAAATAACGAGTGATTTAAAACATGCAGCAGTGCCCCGCTGAAACCAAGCAATATTAACGAAGCATTTTGTAATCCAATCCCGATTAATCCCAGTCCCATAGCCAAACCAATAATTCCTATATTTTCAACCGTACAAAAGGCAAGGCTGCGTTTGAAATCGTACTTTACGGAGGCATTCATTATTCCAAACAATGCAGAAATTATTGAAATGCTTAACAGGATTTCTCCAATAATCAACCAGTTTAGATTCAATCCAACAATAATTCTGAAAATACCATAAATTCCAAGTTTTACAATTACACCCGACATTACCCCCGATACATGTGAAGGCGCTGCCGAATGGGCATGCGGCAGCCAGGTGTGGAACGGAAGGAACCCGGCTTTAATAGCAAAACCTACAAATAACAAAATCATAATCCATAGGGAATCGCCACCGGCTTCTAATGAACTTAACGATGACAGGGAAAAAGAACCGCTTTCAGCATACATCCATAATATGCCTGCTGTAAGAAGAACAACACTCAGGTGCATTTGGACCATATAATTTAAACCTGCTTTAAGGGTTTCGTTATTCTGGTACTCAAAAATCACCAGAAACAGCGATGAAACAGACATTAATTCCCATGCTACCAGAAAAGCAATCCCATGGTCAATCATACATACCCAAACCATTGAAATATGAAAAAGCATATAAAAAATCCAGTGCAGGTTCAGGTTAGTAGTCAAATGTTTATAGGATTCTAAATAACCTTTTCCAAAAAGAATACCGTTTACAGAAGTGAAATTGATAATCAAAATAAACCAGGCCGATAATCGGTCAACCCGTATTATTATTTCCTTTCCCGGGATGTGAGGGAGTAAAAAACTGCCCGATTGAACACTCCCGGTGATTGCTTCAATTGAAGGAATGGCCGTAAGCAATGCATTTATCAACACCATTAAAATAACCCATGTCGCCCTGTATTTTTCAGGTATAACCGCTATTCCGGTCACACCTGATAACAAAACAACTATTGTCAATATAAATACCAGTTCAATACTCATTTTAATGATAGTCTTAAAATGATGCAAATTTATATTGGATGCAATCTAAAATTACTAATTGAGATCAATTATAAAATTGATTATAATCAATTTTTAATATTTTTGAGCCAAATTGAAAAGTATGGATGATTCATTAATTAAAATACGTGAGCGTTTTCATTTGAAAAGGGAATTCGATTTTGAGAGTTTACCCGATTATGTAAAGGAAGATTTTAACAAACAAATGGTTGTGAAGCGATTTAAGCGGGGACAAACCATATTTTACGAAGGAGCATTCCCTTCCGGGATTTTTTTTGTTAAAGCCGGGAAAATCAAAAAATTTAAAACAATGAACACCGGGAAAGAGCAGATTATTTACATATGCAGCGAAGGTGAAATGATAGGTTATGCTGCCTTTCTTGGTGAAGAAAGGTATCATGATTCCGCAGCAACCATTACCGATTCATCCATTGGTTTTATTTCAAAAGACAAATTAGTCCGTTTGCTGGACAGGCACCAGGAATTATCAAAACTATTGGTAAAAAAACTGGCTCATGAGTTTGGTGTGATGGTTAATTTTATTGCCACCTTTACCAAGAAAAGTGTCCGGGAAAGGGTAGCCCTTACCCTCTTGATTCTTAACGAAAATTTCAGGCAAAATATAAATAGTTACAACGAAACTGAAATAGAATTAACACGCGAAGATTTTGCCAATATTGTGGGTATTGCCGTTGAAACACTGGTCAGGATTTTAGCAGACTTTTCACGCGAAGGTTTAATCAGCAAAAAAGGCCGGAAAATTGTTGTACAACGCCACCTTGAACTTTTCAGAATCGCTGATTTAACGGATACTTTTTGATTCTAAGATTAAATTAGTTGAATTTAACCACTACCAGGTCTGTAGTTCCGGTTCCCTCAATAACGGCATAGCCTGACTGGTTGACTGCTTCCACTGTGATGGGAACTTCCTTTCCATCGATAGTGGCACTGGCATGCCTGGCCTTTTCGGGAAAGGGTACTCTCAGGGTGTACCGGTCGAAACTGCCTTTCAGTTCTATCTCGGCCTGGCTTTTGACGGGGTCAAAGGAATAGCGGTAGGTCACCTGCTCCCCATCCCCACCATAACCAACGGTCACTTCGGTACTTTCAATGCCTGCAAAATACCAGCGCGGGCTGATCTCCACCTCGCGGAACAGCTGGCTTCGGTCCACCACTCCGGCCAGGCCCTCCACCAATGCACTCACAAAGGCGGCCTGGCCCCACTCATCGGGGATGGCCTCCGTTTGTGCTGTTCCATCGTGATTTGCACATCCGGGAAGGCGCCTGCCGTTCTTTTCCATGATCTGGTCGAGGAGCATTAATTGCTCCACCCCGTATTTCTCAAAACCGTTCTGGAAAGCCGCCTTTGCCAGCTCACCTCCTACCAGGGGCAGGATTGCTCCATTCACGTATTCACCCACCGCGTAATTGCCGAAATGGGGAGGAATAAACGGATAGATACCAAACCATGGTGCCAGGCAGGTGTCACTTGTCGCCAGGGCGATCTCCTGATAGGTCCGGATTATCGAGGCAGCCATCTGAGGTGTAGTGGTTCCCCGGTTCATGGAGTAGGTATTGGAGAGGCCGATCGAGTTCAGGGGATCGGTCCGGAGGTGACCGGGCACCGGATCTTCAGGGATGAAATGCGCATAGTGTTTCCCGTTCCAGCATATATGGTTCAGGCGGTGGAGGAAGAGGTCACCCTGAAGATCCCATTCCTTAGCCTCAGCCGGCTGGCCTGCAGCCTCGAAAAGGACCGCCAGCTGCTTACAGGCCTGGTACATTCCGCTGTTATCACCATGCATGATCCCTTTGGGTGTCTGTTCGGTATTGTCGATATGCCCCAGGAGACGTTCCTCCCCCGTCAGGCTGTCGGGTTGCGAGGTGAAATCCCAGGTATCAATGGTGTAGGGACGTTTCACAAGCATATATTTTCCCGACCAACGCAGGGGATCGTTCATCAGGTATTGCATTCCCTTCACCAGGGCCGGAAGCCATTTCCTGACGTATGCCTGATCGTTCGTAGCCTGCCATAGTGTATAGACTCCTTCCACCATAATGTACTCGAGATCAGCTTCCATAGGCATCCGGAAAAAAAAGTTCTGCTGGAGGACATCCACAAAGTAAAACTGACGGTCGAAACAGTTGGTGAAATAGAGCTGACCCACATTCCTCTCCTTATATGATTCGCAGTAGTCGAAATACATCCCTTTTGCAGTCTGGTGCTCCATGAAAAACTCCATAAAGCTTCCCAGGTCCTTCTCCCAGTACTTATAGGCTTTCATGGTATGAATATGGTCGCGCACCCAGCTCACAAACATCAACCGCTCCTTTCCGTCGAGGGTCACCTTCTCCAGGCGCGAGTTTGTATAGAGGTTAGTTTTGAGATCGTTCAAAAGGGTATTGTATAACCCGGCACCATCATCGAAAGTTGCCTGGGGTGCAGCGCTTTGGAGGGCCAGGAAAAGGCCCGCGGTTATCAATAAGACATTGTTTCTCATAATGTTATAAAATATCTTTGACTATTTATCTGAGACAAATTTTTGCTTTTCTTTCTTGCAAATCAGTTGAACTACCCATTTGCCGGTTTGAGCTGAAGGAGGGAGACCACCACCAGGGAATAACCATTGTCCTGCCATATAAAAGTTTTGCAGTTTTGGAAGTGTCATATCCAGGGATTTCATCATGTTTTCTTTTGTTGGCATAAAACCTTCATAGGCACCGTCTTTAACACCTGTGTAACGAACGTCGGTTTTTGGTGTTGCAACATCAACAACTTCAATAAACTCAGAAATACCGGGAAATTCAGTTTCTAAACATGAAATGGCATCTTTTTCAATTTGTAGCTTTTCATTATCATAATCATCTCCCTCCAAATCCTCCCACAATTTCCAGGGACTATCATATCGCATCACGATTGAAGTTTTTCCTTCCGGAGCCATCGTATGATCATACGAGTAATTCATTACAGAATATCCGTACTCCAGTTTTGTTCTCCCAATTTTCAAACCTTTTAAAGTATTAATAATGACGGGTGCTTCGGATCTGACAATTTTCTTTATTCCGAAGGAGACTTGTACAAGTGGTGTAAACAAATCCCAATTCTTATAGGCATAATCAACTTTTTTTGAAACATATTTCCCGTCCAGCATTTTATAAATTGTAGTGTAACCATCGGCTGCACTAATTACATAATCTGATAGAATTTGTGTTCCATCCGACAGGAGGATCCCTTTTGCAGCGTTGTCTTCAACAATTATCTTTTCAACTTTTGTTTTGTATAGAATTTTCCCCCCAAGTTTTTTAAATTTTTCAACCATTCTTTGTGCCAGAGGGAATGAACCGCCTTTTATATAACCTGCATTTTTCTGATTGAAAAAACCTAACATGAAAATGAACGCCAAAGCTGAAAAATTCCTTTCCCCATACATTGCATTTAGAACCGATTTTATTTTTTCACTTTTGAATCCAAGTTTGTTAAAATACTCTTGGCATGTTAAACGGCCAAATTTCCTGACCAAATTAAAAACTGGCAGCATCACTGGAATAATTCTTATGTTATCGAGTGGCTTACGCAATTCGGGCGGAAGAGCAAAAGGTTCCAGTAAAACACTTTTTCGCATATCATTACACATTCGTTTAATGGTCCTGGTATCTTCCGGAGCAATTTCAATGAGGTATTTTTCCCATCGGTCAATATTCGAATAAATAATAAATTCATTTCTATCCTTATCAAATATTTTAGAATGAATCTCATGGTCAATAATCTCAGTCTCAATATTTATTACATTGGTTTCTTTCCAAATATCGTGGAATGCACCTTTTGAAGTTCCTACCAACCAATGTAAACAGTAATCGAAGCGGTATTTTTTTCGTTCCCAGGCGGTACATTGTCCACCCGCCACTGAGTGCATTTCGATTATTTCAGTATCAAATCCATTCATTGCAGCATATATTCCTGCAGATAATCCTGCAACTCCACCGCCAATAATTGTAATCTTCTTTCTCATATAAATAGTCAATATGCTTTCTTTATAAAATCTTTATATGTATCAAATAAATTTAATGCATTCTTTATAAAATACAAGGCATTTTTGTTCTGACCATTCGTAATTCGATTGCTTATAAAGTATTAACGGAGATATAAATGAAAGGAATACTCAATTTTAAAGCTGTATTTAAAATAATCAGCAGAACCCTTTTCATACTTTCTGGCACACTATTGATTTGTGCCCTTTTAAGCTATTTTTTATTCTGAAAGGTATTTACCTTTTATATTTTCTTCAATCATCGCTTTTGTTGTTGGAATTTTCCTATTTATATTAACTGAAGGTAAAAGCAATAATAATTCACTACATAGAAAAGACGCGTACCTTACAGTAACATTATCGTGGTTATTTATAAGTCTAATTGGAAGTTTACCTTACATTTTTTCAGGTGCAATACCTTCATTTATTAATGCATTTTTTGAGTCCGTCTCAGGATTCACTACAACAGGTGCATCTATACTAACCGATATTGAAGCATTACCTAAATCAATATTGCTTTGGCGAAGCATGACCCATTGGATAGGCGGAATCGGAATTATTGTACTTGTTATTATTGTAATGCCAACCCTGCAAATCGGGGGGTATCATCTTTTTACCCTTGAATCATCGTTACAGGAAAAAATACAACCAAAAATAAAGGCCGTTGGTAATCGCTTATTATTGATATATATAGGTCTGACATTTATTGAAATTGTCCTGTTGAAATTAGGGGGCATGAACCTTTTTGAAAGTGTATGCCATGCTTTCGGCACCATATCAACAGGTGGATTTTCACCTAAAAACACCAGTATTGCAGATTATTCGGCTTATATTCAATATGTTATTATGGTTTTCATGCTGTTATCCGGGACAAACTTTGTGATTCATTATTACCTTATAAAAAGAGATTTTCATAAAATAAAAGTGAATGAAGAATTCAAATTTTATTTTTTTGTAGTGTTGTTGATTGGATTGGTTATTACATCAATTCTATTTTTTAAAATGAACAAACCCTTCGAAGAATCTTTCAGGGAAGGTTTCTTTCAGGTTATTTCAATTATTACCTGTACAGGTTTTGCCTCTGCTGATTATCTTTTATGGCCGGAATATGCATGGATCATCATCTTATTTGCTATGTTTTTAGGGGGCAGCACCGGTTCAACAGCAGGAGGTATAAAAATGGCAAGACATTTAATTGTTTTTAAAAACATTGACAGAATATTCAGACAGTCGGTTTACCCGAAATGCCATTATTCCGGTACGGTTAAATAATCATGCATTGAGTGAAGAAACTAATGCTTCAATACTCACTTTTGTATCAATTTACTTTGCTGTATTTCTGGCAGGAAGTTTAGTTTTAGCGCTGATTGGAATTGATGGGAAAACGGCATTTAGTTCTGTCGCCACTTGCATGGCAAGTATTGGACCGGGAATTGGTACAATAGGCCCGGTCAGCAATTTTGCCCATTTACCCGGTTCAGCTAAAATAATCCTTTCTTTTTTAATGCTTGTCGGAAGATTAGAAATATATACCGTTATAATTTTGTTTTCCAGACATTTCTGGAGGAATTAAAATATTAAAATTGGTTGTACTTTTAAATCATTTTATTTTAGTATGAGAACCAACAGAAAACTACATAATCTTAATTATATCCTTTCAATTATAGTCATTGGTGGAACTGCCGTGATTTGCTCACCCCTTGCCAATACACAGAATTATCATGTAGTTTCATATATCCTGCTTTTTGTTGTTTCAATTCTGTCAACTTTTATGGGAATAGGCCCTGTTTTGCTTGCTTCTACATTAAGCGCTCTTGTATGGAACTTTTTTTATATACCGCCCCATCACACTTTTCATATCGATAAAACTGAAGATATTCTCATATTTGGTTTGTTTTTTATTATTGCCCTTGTAAACGGGATTTTAACAACCCGGGTACGCCGGCAGGAAAAAATTGCCCGTGAGCGCGAAAAGCGTACAAATGCCCTGTTCCAGTTAACCAAAGGAACTTTCAAAAGCCAGTGGTATTGATGATGTATTAAAGGCATCTATTGAAGAAATAAACCATAATTTTAATGTTACCCCATTATTTATTTTACAGGACGGCAATGACATACTGAATCCAACCAGTCGTTTGCAAAATGATAAAAAACTGTTGCCTGCTGAATATAACGTTGCTGAATGGGTTTTTAAACATTTGCAAATAGCGGGCGCCTATACTGAAAATACTTTTGCGGTTGATTACACTTTTTTTCCTTTAAAGGGAACACGGTTAAATCCGGGAGTTATTGCAGTAAAACAGGCAGATTTATTTCTGAATAATGATAAATCCTATTGGCATACTTTCATTGCTCAAATTTCCAATGCCCTGGAAAGGGAATTTCTTGGAGAGATGGCACAAAAAGTAAGGTTTTTAGACGAGTCGGACAGGTTGTATAAAACATTGTTCAATTCCATCTCACATGAACTCCGCATTCCGGTTGCTACAATTATGGGGGCATCCGATTCTATAATAAATTCTTCAAATCCTGAGAATATACAAAAAGCATTATGCCAGGAAATTTTCACTGCATCACTCCGGCTAAACAGGTTAATAGAAAACCTCTTAAATATATCCCGGCTGGAAAGCGGTTATATTTCGGTACGACTTGACTGGTATGATATAAATGACCTTGTTAACAAAGTAGTTGAAGATTTGAAGGATGAACTGAAACCTTTTACATTTAGAATGAACATATCCAATGAAACACCATTGGTTAAAATTGATTTTGGGCTGATGGAACAGGTTCTATACAATTTGATATTCAATTCAACCCAATATGCATTGGCAGCATCGGAAATTTTCCTGAATATAACTCACAAAAACAATAACCTGATTATTGAATTGTTGATAAAGGGCCAGGTTTCCCGGTAGCTGAGATAAAAAATGTATTTAAAAAGTTTTACAGGGTAGACGGTCGTAAAACAGGTGGATTGGGATTGGGATTGTCCATTGCCAAAGGTTTTGTTGAAGCACACCAGGGACATATTTCAGTTGAAAATGTACCAGATGGCGGGGCAATGTTTACAATCAAAATCCCAACTGAAAGACCGGAAATAAGAAATATTTAGCCATAAATATTATGAATGACCATGAAACCATACTGATCATTGATGATGAGCTTCAGATTCGTCGCTTACTTGAAATAACCCTTTCTGCAAATGGTTACAAGATTATCCAGTCGGCAAACGGCAAAGAAGGGCTGGTTGATGCTGCCACCCATCACCCTTCACTGATTATCCTTGACTTAGGTTTGCCTGATATTGATGGGCAGGAGATACTGAGAAAACTAAGGGAGTGGTTTTCAAAACCAGTAATTATTTTGTCGGTTCGAAATTCAGAAGATGATATCATAAAAGCCCTGGACAACGGGGCAAATGATTATCTTACCAAACCATTCAGGACAGGCGAGCTGCTGGCCCGTATCCGTGCAGCGTTACGAGCAACAGAGGCTAAATCAGATACTTCAGTTTTGGAATTAGGTGCATTAAGCATTGACATGGTCAACTTTATTGTGAAAAAGAATAATGAGACTCTTAAACTGACTGCTACTGAATTTTCGCTTCTTTCTCTTCTGGTAAAAAATCGTGGCCGTGTACTTACACATCAATACATCCTGAAAGAAGTATGGGGATATGGTTACACTGAGCAGACCCAATACTTAAGGGTGTTTGTTGCACAATTAAGAAAAAAGATTGAAGATAATCCATCCAAACCAGCTTTATTGATTACCGAATCGGGGATAGGTTATCGGTTTATGGAATAAATATCCCCTAAAAGTGGTCAAAGTGGATGGAGTAAAATTTACTTAATATATCCGATGTTGTATGCGTTACCTACCAAATCAAGGTAGCATACTGTTACACTGCTTAACTGTGATACCGGAAAAGGATTTTGCACTTCAAAATTGTAAAGTTCGGTATTTGATTTTGCTTCCGGACTTTCCCATAAAGTACCGATTTGACATATCTGACTGGCATTACTCCCATTTAACTGAACCATCGTTTGGTAAACAAAATTTTCAGGGTCGACCAATTCTCCGTTCATATAGCGGTATTCAACAGTAACAGAAACCACTTCGTTATTAGCGTTGGTATGAATTGTGGGCACAGCTAGTAGAAAGAAGTATTCCACATCAACATTTGAATAATTCAGTGAGTAATTTTTATTGTTTAACGTTACAGTATATTTCCCGTTATCGAAAGGTAAAAATGCCGAACCGAACGGATATCCCTGAGGTGCCTGTGTTTCGCGACGGAAAAACGCTATAAAGCAGTCCGGAGCAACAGTATAATATGCCTGCATAATATCAGAATATGGGTTGCCTGCAGGTCCGGAAAGAGTAATTGACTGATCTGAAGAAATTAAGGCTTTGCCTCCAGAGATCCTCATCCAGTAATTGACATAAAAACCGGCCGGATCATTAATCTGAGGGGGAGTATTGTCGAGTCCCCATTTTCCGCAATAAATGTCAAATATGGTACTAATATAAATTGCTTTATTGCTCAATATATCTGGTTCACCATCGCTATCGGAATCTATGTTCTCGGATAAGGAACCAAAAAACGCTCCGAATTGCTGAAATCGTTCGATCTCTTCCTGACTAAGACCTATTTCATCACCAATAGGATTATTTGCGGGAATAACGCTGGTTCCGTCGAGTGTTAAGGTGCTCAAATCAATAAGGGTATTCTCCCCGTCCCTTAAATTTACAAGTGGTAAAACATTCAGTCCTCCTGTGGTTAAACAACCTATATAGCTATTATCCTCCCTGAGAAATGCAATTGCTGTAGCCGTGCCTGAAAGTGCATTTGCTGCAAATGAGCTGTCATTGATATTGAAAAGATTATAACCCCCGCTGCTGTTAAATACTAAAACTTTTGTAGCATCAGCTAAACCTGAGGTTGACTTAAACCCAGTTCTTTCTGTGACATTGCCGCTGATAGTACCCTTTATTACAACGCCCGTGTCTGACTGGATATCATTATTACAACCTGCCAATGTTGCTGCTATAATAACAAGAAGGATTTGCTTTTTCATAATACTTTGAATTACTGTTGAGGTTTTAAAGCTTTTACGCAGAAAGCATCTGTTTTGTTTTCAATCAGTCAATATTCCTATGATCTGATTAATTATATCTTCTCTCAGTATTCTTTTACTCCTTTCCAGGACAAAAATAGAAACTGAAGTATTTAGCTCCGGTAAATGAAAAAACGCAGTTCCCCAATAACCAAGGTGACCATATGCCACTAATCCACGATATTCTTCAGACATTAGGCCTAAATAGTACTTATTTCGTATCGAATCAATATTCTGGATTTGTATAGAATCATGAGTAAAAATTAAATTCAAAACAGCTGGGTCTCTAACTATTTTAGCATTAAACAGATTGTAAGAAAAGAGAGCCAAATCTTTTGTAGTACAAGCAATTCCGCCCCCTCCATATAAATCAACGGAAGCATCGAATTGCAAAGAATTAAAATCACCAAAATTTTGCTGAACCATCTGTTTTATTCCGGTTGGTTCATCTTCGAGTGAAAGAAACCAAGTGTTGTTTAGTTTCAGTAGTTCATAGCGCAGAAGTTCCCGCATTGCAGCATAAAACGGTTTACCAGTTAAGTTTTCAATGATTTCAGTCAACAGAAGATAATTAGTATCTGCATATTTGTAAGTTTTTCCGGGTTTAGCCAGAGGATCTCCAACTTTTATTGCCCGTTCTAATTGCTCATCTCTTGTCCATCGGTGTTTTGGATTATTTATACAATACTCTAAATATTCTTGGTCGGCAAAATCTACAATACCGCCTGTATGAGACAAGAGCTGTGCAATGGTTATCGAGTCTAAAATATATCCATCAGACTCAAAAAGCTTTCTGGATTTAGTTGAGATGAGTTCTTTTATTGACTGGTTAATGCCAATTTTCTCTTCTTCTACCAGCCTTAATATAGAAGCTGAAACGTAGGTTTTGGTACAGCTTGCAATTAATGCAGGTTGGTCTGGCTCTAATCTCGTTTTGATATTTTTATCAGAATAGCCTGCTGCACCACTCCAGGAGACATTATAATCCGGCGATTCCACATGTACCATTATTCCATTTGATCCAGGATTTGCCTGATAAATCGAATCAATTGATTTTTGGAACATGTCCCCCAATGTCTGCCCGTATAATTGATAAAAGGAGATAAATGAAATAAAAATTACCAATGTCGATTTCATCGTAATCAAGTTTTATTAATAAATAATATTTTCAATTTGTAATGTTACCTTTTATTAATCAAATAATTAGAATCTACTCCAAATGGCAAAGGAAGAAAAAAAACTAACCAATTATCAAAATCTAAAATAAACGACAACATGAATTCTCTCAAAGCCGGAGAACGAGGCGCTTCACTCTTAGAAGACTTCATTCTGAGGGAGAAAATTACTTACTTTGACCATGAATGTATACCGGAACGGATTATACATGTAATAGGTTTAACAAAAGTTGTATCACTATCTAAAACTGCACCATGAACAATATTTTCAAAGCATTAATTGCAGGTTACGGAGCAAAAAAACTAGGAGGTGGTTGTATAGGAACTATAGTGGTTTTTATAATAATCTGGCTTTTGCTTGGGTATTGCAGCTAATTTAATACAGAGAAAAACCGGGTAAAGTGAAAGAGATGAAAACTCAGAGCATCGTTAGGGAATTTCCCATCGTTTGCGTGGGTGGATCGGCAGGCGGTCTTGACTCCCATATCAGGTTACTCCAAAATTTGCCAGATGACCTTGTAGCAGCCATTGTTATCGTTAATCACCTGAGGACAGTAGCTACCTTGTTACACGAGATACTCCCACGCCACACAAAGATGCCTGAAAGTGCCATAGCAAGCGGGTGCATAGATTTTGTTCTTTCACCAGAGGATATTGCCCGGGAAATTAAACGAATTGTTCTTGCGATTTGAGGTTCGAAGAGACAAATTTTCATTAAGTAGGGTAATACTTTACTTCTGCATAATGCTTCTGGTGGTCGTCCTTCAAGAGGATAAAATTACCCTGACATTCAACCCCGTCAAGTATTATTTTTGATTTTGTAATTGCTTTATGAATTTGGGTTACCATAATCTGATATACGGTGTTCCTGTATCTGTAATATATTTTATAAGAATCCCAATCAGAAGGAATACAGGGTTCAATATATAATTTGTCTGTATCAAGTCTTAACCCGAGCAACGATTCAATGATCAGCCGGTACATCCATCCTGCTGAACCTGTATACCAGGTCCATCCGCCCCTGCCAGTATGTGGCGAAAGGGCATAAACATCAGCAGCTACCACGTATGGTTCAACTTTGTACCTGGCAACTTCTTCAGGTGACCTGGCATGATTCACCGGGTTGATCATGCTGAAAATTTCCCATGCTCTTTTATTGTCTCCAAGTTTTGAGAATGCCATTGCTACCCATATGGCAGCATGAGTGTACTGTCCTCCATTTTCTCTTACTCCCGGTACATAACCTTTAATATACCCCGGATTTAAATCTGATTTGTCAAAAGGAGGATCCAGTAATTGAACCAGTGAATCTTCATTCCTTACAAGTCTGTTATAAACTGATTCCATTGCCATTTTCAGCCGTTCAGGACTACCTGCACCTGAAAGTACAGCCCAGCTTTGAGAGATGGAATCAATTTTGCATTCATCGTTATCTGTCGACCCAAGAGGTAATCCATTATCGAAATATGCCCGCCTGTACCACTCTCCATCCCATGCATTATTTTCAATATGATACTGTATTCCCTCAGCTTCAATCCTGCATCGTTCGGCAAATTCATAATCATCTCTTGATATTGCTACTTTAGTAAATTGATTCAGAATATCAAAAAGAAAAAAGCCAAGCCAGACGCTCTCCCCTTTGCCCTTGTTCCCAACCAGATTCATCCCGTCATTCCAGTCGCAGGTACCCATCAGCGGGAGACCATGATCGCCAAACCTGAGCCCATGAAGTATAGATCGTTTACAATGTTCGTATAATGAAAACCTGTCTTCAGACCGTGCCGGAAGGTCGTAATACGAATCGTCTTCCGGATTTACAGGGCGTCCTTCAAGAAAGTAAACCAGTTCATTAAGGATTCCTGTATCACCGGTAGCTGATATGTACCGGCTTGTTGCTAATGGTAACCACAGATAATCGTCTGAACAACGGGTACGAACTCCTCTTCCGACTGGTGGATGCCACCAGTGCTGAACATCTCCTTCGGAAAATTGCCGGCTGGCAAAAAGAAGCAGATGCTCCCTCAGAATATCTGGTCTGGTATAAATTAATGCCATTACATCCTGCAACTGGTCGCGAAAGCCATATGCTCCGCCTGATTGATAATATCCTGTGCGTGCCCAGACCCGGCATGACAGATTTTGGTATAGAAGCCATCCGTTAGCCAGTATATTCAGTGTCTGGTCCGGTGTTTCTACCTGCACGGCACCTAGTGTCTGACTCCAATAATGCCATACTGCTTCCAGGGCTGAATAAGAAGGACCTGATCCACGGAAACGGCGTATCAGGTTGTTCGCATCCTCCATATGGCTCCCTGTGCCAAGCCTGAATATTATTTCCCGTTCCTGTCCGGGAGCAAGATCAAAAGGTACCTGAATTGCTGCGCAAGGGTCAAGAGCTACTCCATTTTTCCCTGACAGACGTGATCGCAACATTGCATCCGGATTTTTCAAGGTACCGTTGCGTCCAATAAACTCTGTCCGATCGCAGGTAACGGAGATAGATGTATCATCGGTCTGCAAAAAAGCCACCCTGTCAGCAAATTCCCGGTTATATGGATTTGTTGCAAATATCACGCTATTATTGAAGTCGACACTTGTATTTACATGCAATAAAGTTTTGTTCCTCAAATCACCCAATACCCATTCCACATAACTTGTAGCTGATAATTTGCACGGACGACCCGACTTATTCTTCACTTTCAGTACCGAAAACTTCACTGATGCATCCGTTGCCACATAAACCCATAGTTCTGTAATTATTCCTCCCTCATTATGTTCGAATACACTATAACCGAATCCGTGACGGCACAGGTATAATGATGATTCGCTCCTGGTAAGTGGTGATGGAGACCAGAAGTGTCCGGTCTCTTCGTCGCGGATATACATCGCTTCTCCGCTGGAATCGGTTACAGGATCGTTATTCCAGGGTGTAAGACGAAACTCATGGGAATTTTCAGCCCAGGTATATGCCATACCATTCTCAGAAATTACAGTCCCGAATTGTTGGTTTGCCAGGACATTTACCCATGGTACCGGAGTAATTTTGCCTTTCGATGTAGTAATTACATATTCCCGGCCATCTGATGTAAATCCTCCGATACCATTATAGAATTTAAGATCCATTCGGGGTAATACCTCAACCGACTGAGGTATAGGTTTATATGCTCGGGTCGGTTTGAAAAGTGAACCTGATAATCCCACATATCCGCGCTTGTTTACCTGATCCTCAAGGGTTCCTCTTTTATCGCTGATTACAACACGGGCAACTGTTTGGAAAAGAATACGTTCTTCGTTTGATACCTGTTCTGCGGAGCGTACAAATATTCCCCCGGGCCGGTCGATGGTATTGGCTTCAATTCCAGCTGCAATTAGCCCAAATATTTGATCCTGAAGTAACTGACGATAGCCGGCGTGATCTTCATTCCAGATTACAAGATCGACTGCCAATCCTTTTAATCTCCAATATGCATGAGCCTGAACCAGTTGACGCACCAGGTTTATATTGGCAGGATCTTCAATCTGTAGAAGGACAATAGGTAAATCGCCTGAGATGGAATACCCCCACAGCCCGGATTGTCCGCGACGGTTTTTAATCAGTATTCCGGGATCTGCCCGCAAAAGCGAATTTGCATAAATTATAGAACTGGCCAGACGACCATATAATTGTGCATCCGTTTCGTTGGCATTGATCTGTCTTAATACAACCTGGCTGTGTGTCCACGCAAGTTCAAAAACACGATCTGCTATTTGCTTGTCCTGGTATTTTTCAACCAGTGTTAATGTTTCCTCGCGTGATGCACTGATTCCAGTCACCATATCAATTGTAACTGATCTTTCGGGTAACAGTATGATCTGATACTGTATGGCAACCACCGGATCAAGTACTGAACCCTGACTCCCTGACAGGGGTCCGGGATTTGTCATCGCTTGTGGTGATTCAAGAGTGTTACCTCTTCCGATGAATCTCATACGGTCTGTTTCGAAGGTAATATTTTTGATTTCGGTGCCATGCACTGCCATAAGGTGAAACATCCAGGGCGGATTTTCTTCTTCTGCTCTTGGCCTTCTGGTGCAGAGAATAGCCTGGCGCTGATGAATGATTTCTGTCTGTACAAAAAGATTACTGAATGCCGGATGTGCCAAATCAGATCCATTTGACGCCAGAACAACCTCAGCATAACTGGTTATATCAATAATCCTTTTTGTTCTAGTCCGGTTTGTCAGCCTGACCCTTCTCAGTTCAATGTCATCTTCCGGAGAAACTACTACTTCTGTGTGCGTGTCGATATTATAATCACGCCGACGAAATTCTGCACGGCCTTCAGAAAATATTACTTCGTATTTCTCAGCTTGCTTAAGGGTTGGTTGAAATGTGCTTGACCAGAAATTTCCATTTTCAGCATCACGCAGATAACAAAAAGAACCCCAGTTGTCTCTGGTAATATCCTCTCTCCACCTCGTTACCGCCAGATCTTTCCAAAGACTGTATCCTCCGCCTGAATTTGTAATGATTACCCTGTACAGGCCTCCGTTTGATAATAATTTGACTTCAGGAAAAGGTGTGTCAGGGGTATTAAAGATGCGAAGAGGCATTTCCTTATTACTATTAGCAGTGCGAACATCTGTGACACTTGCAGTAAGTGTAAAAAATGAAGTAGCCCTTGGGATCCTTTCCTGAAGTAACAAAAGTGTTGCCTGAAACAATGGATCGGATTCAAAGCGCTTTTGCATCGGCTGGTCCAATAGAATACAGGCCAGTGAAAGCAGGCTCATTCCTTCATGATGCGCCATAAATGAACGTACAATAACCTTTGATTGTCCCCGTGGTACACGAAGTGGGGTATAATCAATAGCCTCAAAAAAACCATAGATCCCCATAAATCCTTCCTCAGCAAGGCGTTCAAGATTAGCACAAGCCTCTTCGGGCATTACCATAAGGGCAAGGGCTGTTGCGTAGGGAGCAATTACCAGATCTTCAGCGAGCCCTCTTTTGAACCCTAAACCTGGAACTCCAAATGCACGATACTGATAATTTAACAGGACATCAACCCGGTTATAACCTGACTCAGAAATCCCCCATGGCACTCCCCGTTGCTTACCATATTCTATTTGTCGGAGGACTGCAGCTCTGCAGGTCTGATATAAAAGACTATTTTCATATGATGGCATAACCAGCAAAGGCATGAGGTATTCAAACATTGAACCACTCCACGAAAGAAGTACTGGTTCCCCATTAATGGTGGTCAGAAGACGCCCCAATGCAAACCAGCTCTCCTGTGGCAGCTGGTCCTGGGCAATAGCCATAAAACTTGATAGTCTTGACTCTGAAGCCAATAAGTCATAATAACTTGAATCACGCCGCAGGTCTTCCACATTAAACCCTATTGATTGAAGGTGACTTGAATGATCATACAGGAAACCATACTCCATTTGTGCAAATTCTACCGATTTACTGGCCAGTGATTCGATCAGCTCAATCCTTTTCTTTGCATTGTCAGACCCCTGTAAATGAGAGTTGGCTATTTCCCGAAGTGTTGGGATTTTATTAATTTCAGGATGATTTTTAAGTATTTCAGGGAAGCCCGGATGAAAGATCCAGGGAACCAGGTATGTTAATTCATCAAGAGCGGACTTACATTGTTGTAACAGCTTATTTGCCCAGATGCTGTATTGTTCATCTGAATTGACGATTAAGATATTTAAGATTTCAGATGACGATTCTGTAAGCTTCTCAATACATTTTCTCAAATAAGCAAGTGTAACCGGCGGTTCATTTAAAATCCCTTTCAGATACTGTCGGAATGGGGTAAGCTGAACCGGTATTGATTTTCCCGAATGCTCAAGGAGAATTTGAAAGGTATCAAAAATTCCTTCAAATAGCCTTGGTCCGTGTATGGATCGATCCGCAAGAGAGAGCAATCCCTGTCGCAGTGTCATTAAGTGAGCAGCGAGGTTTCCGCTGTCTACTGATGAAATGTAAAGTGGTCTGAGTGGTTCAAGATTTTGGGTATCGTACCAGTTAAAGAAATGGCCCCGATACCTTGCCAATCTATTCATTGAGTTGAATGCACTTGAGGTTCTTGCAATAAGTTCGCCGGTAAGTATGTAACCAAAATCATAAGCCGAAAGGTTCGCAAGAAGAGAAAGTCCGATATTCGTTGGAGAGGTCCGGTGGGCAATTACTGAAATTGGATTTTCCTGGTAGTTATCGGGTGGAAGCCAGTTATCATCAGGCCCTGCAAAAGTCTCGAAAAAGGACCAGGTCTTACGGGATAACCCTCTAAGAAAACTGAATTGTTTTTCTGTCAGTTTTGCCTCACGTGATATAATCGGTCTGCTGATCCACCAGGCAATACCCGGAAAAAGAATCCATAATCCTAAAATTGGCCAAACCAATAAAAGTGTGAGAGGAAATAAAATCTTAAGCAGAATGGCTGAAATGATAGCCAGAAATGGCGATATCCACATGTTTCGGAATGATTCAAGCAGTTCAAACCTGAAATGGGATTCACCACTTGATATTGGATTCCATTCGAGAAGTCGTTTCTTTGAGATCATCAATCTCCAGCATGTTACCAGGATAGCCTTCATACTGTAAAATGCTTCATAAGGAAGGCTCATAAGAAAATATACAGACTGGGATATTTGCCGGATCGCCAATTGTCCGGATCCTTTAAGATGTTGTGCCAGGTTAACCTCCTCCGGCTTTTGAAACAGGTAAACGACATAAGTAATGATTGAAGGAATAAATATAATTCCGATCACAACCAGTGTCCAGAACCATGCTGAGCCCAAAATAGTCCAGCCTGATAATAAAAGTAAGGTCAATGCTAAGGGAATAAGGCTTCTCCTGAGGTTATCCAGAATTTTCCACCACGATAACAGCGAAAGCGGATTTTTTCGGTTGGAGCCATTCATCCTGGGTAAAATTGGAAATAACCAGGGAATTAATTGCCAGTCTCCCCTTATCCAGCGCGATCTGCGGGCTACGTCTGTCTTGTAGCTTGAAGGATACTCTTCAAACAGGAGAACATCGCTAAGCAAACCAGATCGTGCATAACAACCTTCAAGAAGGTCATGGCTCAGTATTCTGTTTTCCGGAAACCGGTCCTTGAGAGTTTGTTCAAATGAGTCGACATCGTATATCCCTTTACCAATGAAGGACCCTTCAGCAAAAAGATCCTGGTAGACGTCTGATATAGCCCGGGTATAAGGATCTATTCCTGGCTCATTTCCAAAAAGCTTTGCATATTTTGAAAGGTTTGTTCCGGGTAAACTGACAGCAACCCGTGGTTGAAGTATCGTGTAACCTTCTGTAACACGGTGTTTTTTTACATTGTATTCCGGTTTGTTCAGCGGATGCGACATTGCCCCGATAAACTGTCTTGCTGAATCACGGGGCAATTGCGTATCAGTGTCAAGTGTAATCACATATTTGATTTCTCTAAGGAACCGGGTATTCCCAACGATAACCGAAAACATTTCTTCTGGGCCTCCGCGCAGCAGAGAATTCAATTCTGAAAGTTTTCCCCTCTTTCGTTCATAACCCATCCATATCCGGTCATTTGGATTCCACTTTCGCGGACGATGAAAGAGAAAAAATGTATCACCGTTTTCTCCCGGATATTTTTCGTTAAGTTCTATGATTTTCGTAATGATCAATTGGATAAGATGATCATCTTCATCAAGTTTCTCATGTGCTGAATCTTTAAAATCTGTCAGAAGCCCAAAATGGAGGTATTTGTCCCGATTTGCCAGGAAACGAACCTCCAAAGCTTCTGTCAGATCTTCAATATTCTGACTGCTTAAAAGCATAGAAGGAATAATAACAATGGATCTGGATTCCGGTGGTATACCTTTTGAATAATCCATTCGTGGCAATGGAAAAGGATTAACCAGCAGGGTCGACAACCAGTTCACAATAGCAATTGACAGATAACTGGCACAAAATGCCAGCAGAAAACCAAGGGACCAGAGATGCCAGCTCTCCATTCCATCACTTTGAGCTTTTTCCAAAAGGCTCCAGCAGAAGATCACTGTTAGTAAAATAATCGAACCCAGATAGATTAAGAGAGGAACCCTGGCAATCAGATTTATAATGATGGATTTAATGGTCTTTTTTGATTTTGAAAGGTGTTCAAGCTGTGTGAGACCTTTGCCAATCAGATAAAATCCTACATGAGCTTTACGGTCCAGAAGACCATTCAACTCAACTCTTTTTTTTGCCAGGTCTATGGCTTTCTGGGCCACTTCAATTTCAGAAAAACTACTTTTTTTTGCAACCTTTTCTATAATATGGCGATAATGATCTCTCGTCTTAAAATCCATAAATGCGTATGCATCGATCGGGTCACCTCGCAGGACTTGTTCTACGTGACTCATCGATTCAACGAATTCACGCCAGTCCAATGAGCTCAGGAAGCGAAGGCTGCCTATGCTGTTACTGATCGAAACCTGATCTGCAGCCTGTTGCTGGCTTCCATACTGAATCAGCTGCACTGTTGTCTGATTTGATTCAGAGAGACGTTGTTCAATCCATGTCAATGGAAAAGCAAGGGCCGGACTTTGCCCCTGTAAGCGTCTGACAAATTCTGAGACAAAAGGTGTCGACATTGGAGGATCTGACCTTGCCATATCAGCAATGATAAGGATCAGACTCTTTGGATCCTTTTCAGCTGTTTCTATCATTTTATCTGCCCAGGAATCAGCCAGATCTCTGTCTAATCTGCCGGCAGCCACTCTCACTGCGACGCGTCGCAGGTTCTCAATGAGAGCCAACCGCAACATGATGGGAATAGCCCACAATTCGCCTAGTTTCAGAGGATTGATTGTTTGATATGCAGCTACAAAACGACGAAGGCTTTCCGGATCAATATGTCCCTCTCCATGAGATATGATTTCCTTTGCAATATCGTAAACGCGGGGAAGTCCGGCAGACGGACCATTGAGTAAACGTGGAAGCTCTTTGCTATATCCCTTCGGCAAATGTCTTCTTCCTGTCCGTATTTGTTCTTCAATTAAATAAAAATTATCAAGCAACCATTCACCTGCAGGTGTAATTTGCCGGCTGGCCTTTATTGCTTCTGATATGAGATCATGTACTTCAAGGAGTACAGCTTCGTTTTCTGTAAGACGGGAAAGAAGATGCTGGTCGGGCTCAACTTTTGGCCCCAGGAGATGCTGTCCTGCCAATACCCTGCCATACTGCTCCATCTGTTCGCTACTGAATAGTTCCGAACGCAGTGGAGGCTCTCCGCCGGCATATTTTTTTGAGAGGTCTTTTTCCCAGAGATGGGATTTTATGAGGTATAACGATTCGTTTATGATGGAAGGTACTTTCTTCATGAAGCAGAAAATGTTCTATCTGACAATTATCAACCCCAATAATAATTATACAGGACCGGATGAGTGTTATATAACTTTATAAAAAATTTGCATTGTTCACACATCTGGAATTGTGTAAAGCTATCCGGCTTTTGCTTGGGTATTGCAGTTAGCAGTAGTATTACACCTACCTAATATCACATTTCTTCTGACAGTCAATTGATTGATCAAGATGTGTACGCAAATCTGGCAGCGAAACTATTGCCCAGTTTTTAATACCTGGATTGAAGCTCTCTACAGATGCTATTTCGAAAGCTTCAATTGCATCCTGGTAAATGCTTACCATCCAATCGGCATACGCTTTATCAAAATCATCACCTTTTTCATTTAATATTTTGTAAACATCCTTTACATCGTGGGTTGGTGAGATTGGAATGGTTATCCTTTTACTTCTGGCAAGCACTGTTAAATCATTCCGTGATTTAGTGTGGGCATCTTCCATCATTTTTCCCAATTCCTTAACATGCGTTGTTCTTCCGATTTTCTGTGCCAGTTTTCCCAGCTTAATTTGTTCCAGGTTAATTTCGGCAGCGTTGACAAGAAACTTTACGTCTCTTTCCTTTTTGTTGTTATTGTACGCTGCATCATTGTCATTGTGATTGTTGCATGAGGTAATAAGGAATATAGTGGTGACAAAAGTTACCTGAAGCAATACTTCTTTAATAGAGATGGTTTTTCTCATTTTGACGGATGATTACTTCACAAAGGTGATAAACATTCAGCCAATGGATTTACACAATTCTATAAAGTTGTTTCATGATTTTCGGTCACCCATTTTTTTTGAAGCCCTGATAAATAGCTTAACAAACTCATTCAAAACCAAGGGAGTAAGTCCAAGTGCAAGAATAATTCCCCAGGCCCTGAAATCAGGCATCTGTAAATGAAATGCATTTTTTATTGCCGGAATTCCAACCACAACCAGTTGAAGCGCCAAGCCTGCCAGAATTGCTCCCACAAGGTATTTATTCGAAAAGATTCCAATCGTGAAAATAGATTTCCGTTGATCCCTCAAAGCCAGTGAATATACCAGCTGACAAACCACCAACACCATGAAAGCCATGGTACGCGAATATTCTATTGTGTTTTGCGGTACCTGCTTTTCAAACGGGGAGTAACCATGCTCATAATACCCAAAAAAGTAAGCGGAGATTGTTAATGCTCCGATTAGAACGCCCCCGAGCAAAACACTAATACCAGCGCCGTTTGCAAAGAAACTCTCCTTTGCAGGTCGTGGCTTTTCTTTCATTACATCCGGGTTTCCCGGATCCATCCCCAGCGCTATCGCAGGGAGAGAATCGGTGATCAGGTTTATCCACAGGAGCTGTGTGGCAATCAATGGAGTTTTCCAGCCCAGAATCAGTGCCACGAAAATGGTAATCACTTCACCCAGGTTACAGGTGATCAGAAAAATTACCGACTTTTTAATGTTATTGTAAATATTCCTTCCCTGCTCAATGGCTGAAACAATGGTTGAAAAGTTATCATCAGTAAGGATCATATCCGAAGCTCCTTTGGCAACATCGGTACCTGTTATGCCCATCGCAACTCCAATATCGGCAGTGTTTAAGGAAGGGGCATCGTTGACCCCGTCACCGGTCATGGAAACGATGTTGCCCTGGGATTTCAGGGCCCGTACAATTTTTACTTTGTGTTCGGGGGATACACGTGCAAAAACATCATAATTGGAAATCTGCTCTGCGAATTCCTGATCGGAAAGTTCATCGATCTCCTTCCCGGTAATTGTTTGCTCAATTTTCTCTGCGATTCCCAGCTGAAAGGCAATGGCAAAGGCCGTATTTTTATGATCGCCGGTAATCATAAGCGTTTCGACACCTGCACTTTTTGCTTTTAGAATGGAGTCCTTAACTTCCGCCCTCGGTGGGTCGATCATTCCCACTAAACCAACAAGAATAAGGTCTTTTTCCATATCAGAGGGGTCAATTTTCCCCATTACCGGCTTATATGCTGCCCCCAGGGTACGCAGAGCCTGGTCAGACATATCAACAGCTGCGTCGATGTATCTCTTTTTATGAGCCCCGGTTAGGGAGATCGCTTTTCCTCCGTCTGAAATCTGAGTACAGATTTCAATCAGGTTTCCGATGGCGCCTTTCGTATAAACTATAAATTTCCCGTTTTCATCAACCAGAGTTGACATTAATTTACGGTCAGAATCAAATGCTGATTCATCGATACGCCTGCTTCTTTGTTGTAATGTTTTCCGGTCAATCCCCAGCTTGTCGCCCATGACGAGCAAGGCTATTTCGGTTGGATCTCCGGTCCCTTCCCCATTGTCGTAGCTTGCATCCGAGCAAAGGATCATGGATTTTGCCAGAAATTTTAATTCTTCTGAAGTCGTATCCTCCATTCCAACGTTCAAGAGACCACCTTTAAGGGTGAAGCAGCTTGTTACCGTCATCTTATTTTGGGTTAAGGTGCCTGTTTTGTCGGAGCATATAATATTCAGGGAACCCAGGGTTTCTACAGCGGATAGTTGTTTGATGATGGCATTTTTTTTCGAAAGATTGGTTACGCCTATAGCCAGCACGACTGCCACGATAGCGGCTAGTCCCTCTGGAATGGCTGCTACAGCGAGGGAAACCGACATCAGGAACATTTCAGACAAATCCCTTCCCTGAAACATTGCAATGATGAAAATCAATACACAAATTACAATTGCAATGATACCTAAGTATTTTCCCAGTTTATTTAAACGGATTTCCAATGGGGTTTTCGACTTGATCTCCGTATTAATGATGGAAGCGATTTTACCAATTTCGGTATTCATGCCTGTTCCCACTACCACCCCGAATCCCCTTCCGCTGGTAACGATCGTCGACATAAAACCTAAATTTAACCGGTCTCCCAAGGCGGTTTTCAGGTCAGATGAAATAAGGGAAGCGTCTTTTTCTGATGGAACTGATTCGCCTGTTAATGATGATTCATCGACCTGAAGATTAATAGTTTCAACCAGGCGAACATCTGCGGAAATGATTCTTCCGGCATCGAGGATAAGAATGTCCCCGGGAACGACTTTTTCAGAATCAATCTCCATAACAATACCGTTTCTTCGAACGAGAGCTTTGGGGAATGTCAGTTTCTGAAGGGCTTCAATCGCTTTCCCCGCTTTGACTTCCTGAAAAACACCCAGAAAAGCATTAATATTTATAACCAGAATAATTATAATTGCATCAACATACTCTCCCATAAAAATGGTTATTACCACCGCTCCCAGCAGGATATAAATCAGCCAGTTTTTTAACTGTGCAAAATACATCCGGAATATGCTTTTCCTTTTTTTAGACTGTAACTTATTCGCACCGGAATTCTTCAATCTGGTTAAAGCTTCTTCGTCAGAAAGGCCATAAGCCGGATCAGCACTTAATTCTTTTAAAACAGCTTCTGCTGATTTGGAAAACCACATGTTTCACCTTTTTTTATTGGTTTTTATTCTTGTCCCATGAATTCCGGTTGTAAACACCCGGTATAGCGTGGTCTCCTTCTTCAAAATCAAACGAAACGTAATTTATTCCTTTTAATTCAGTAAGAGAAAATGTCGTTGAAATCATAAAACTCTCCGCTCCGGCAGACCCCATTTGTTGTGTCAATACTTCACTGTCCGGAATAGATATAAATGCCGTGTCATTTGAAGTTCTGATAAACTTTATCTGTACTCTCGGCCATGACATATTTATTATTTTCTCCAAAGTCTCACCCGCTAAAGTGTCTCTGTCAACCAAACGTAATTGCTTTACTTCAAATTCTTCAGTCTGTTGGTTATAGTCATAGATCCATATTGCTTCATATGGGTCACTTTTCTCAGTATCGCCAGATGCCTTGTCATCCCGCTGTGTCCTGTTACAGCCAATTATCATCAAAATTAGTCCAGTTAAAATCAATATAGTTTTCATATAATCAATGCATTTAACGTAAGTTAAGCAATTTAGTTTAGCGAGGTATTCAGTCACAACTGGCAGCCAGGGTGAAGCTATGGAAAGTTACAGGCTTCAGTCTGCTTTTAATGGTCCTTAGTTACCTGCGCAGAAAACGCATCTTCGTCAGGAACATTTTGAAAAACAACAAAGATCACCTATTTTGGGAGAACGAAACAGACAATCCTGAATGATTAAGGCCCTTAATAAGGTATTCACATTAATTAAAAGGTCTGTAAGGAAGTATAAGAAGGACGATCCGGTCAGGCTGGCCGGGACAACTGCATATTTTACTGTTTTTGCTCTGGCTCCGATCATCCTCATTATCGTTTCGGTAACCGGCTTCATAATTGGAGAGGAAAAAATCCAGGAAAAGGTCTTTTCAGAACTTAACCGGCTCCTTGGAGATCAGGGCACACAATACATACGGGACCTTGTAACCAATTATCACTCAACCGAAAAGAACATCATTGGGACCATTGTGGGCATTATCATCCTCATTTTTACATCTACTACCTTCTTTATGGTAATGCAAAACTCATTGAATTTTATCTGGAGAGTCAGAGCAAAACCCTCCTCGGGTTTTGTAAAATCAATCAGGGACCGCGCCTTATCCTTCATCCTCATACTGATTCTGGGATTAATATTGCTCGTATTTCTGTTAATTGATGCGGCTATATCATTTTTCAAGGAATACCTGGAGGTATTGCTTCCCAATTTAACGGTTGTACTCATCGAGATTGGAAACTACATCTTTTCCCTGGGTATTACCACAGTCGTTTTCGCAATGATCTACAAATTCTTACCGGATGCCCATATCAAATGGAAATTAACCTGGGTGGGTGCATTGATGACAGCTCTGCTTTTTACCATAGGAAAACTTCTCATCGGACTGGCTATTGGGAAAAGTAATGTCGGGATCATGTATGGTGCGGCGGGGTCCCTGGTGCTTATCCTCATATGGGTTTACTATTCCGCAATTATTTTTTATTTCGGGGCAGAGATGACACAACAATATGCGGAAATGCAAGGGCAACGGATTATTCCAACAGACAAGGCAGTTGCAATAGAGATAAATGAAGTCGAATCTGATGAATAACTCCTCCCGGAGTTAAGCACCCACAATATCGGTGGATTATCAAAAAACGATTTCATCATGGCAGCAAAAATCGATTCAATTTAATTATCGTAGGGCCGCCTGCAGCCTGGCGATACTGCTGTTACCCGGATCAATAGCCACCAATTCATTGAGGATGAGCCTGGCATCACTCTGAAGGTCATTCACAAGATTGGCGACGATCAGGTTTACCAAAAACTGGGGATCTTTGCTGAATCCTGCGTAGGCCTTTGTATAGTAAAACAATACCTTTTTATCCTGTTTTTGCATCAGGATATTACCCATCCTCCAGTTCACCAGCGGACAGTCATTTATTTCAAGGCAGCGGGAAAAGTAATAAAGTGATGTATCCGGATCAGAATCCATTTGAAGGAGACCCAAATTGTAAAGGGGAATAATGTCGGAGGGAACATACATGGGATATTCAAACGCAGCAGCCGGGTTCCGGTTGCTGGCTCTTTGTCTGGCTTTCTCCAGTTCGTTCCGGACGTCCTCCTCTTCCCTGGCCATATCCTTATCCACAAAACGAAGGGCAGAAGTATAAGCCTCCACAACACCCGGATAATTGTGCTTGATATTTTCTATCTCTGCCAACATGGTACAGGCATAAAAGGACTCTGCAAATTCAAGGGATTTCTCAAGGTAAATCTCAGCAGCATGCAAATCATTTAATTTCAGCAGGCAATTCGCAGCCTTGTTATAGTAAGAGGAGCTGTAAGGATTGATCCTGACCATGGACATATACTCCCTGCAGGCAAGCTCAACCTGCTGATTCGCTTCATAATATCCTCCCAGAAAATCATGAAGAGTCAAAAGATTTGCCTTGGGATCCAGAAGAACCGTGAATGCCAGGGAATCGATTAATCCACTTGTCTTAAAAGTATCCCTGAAGGTATATTCACCATCCAGTGAGGTAAAGGGCCAGTGAGATTTTAGCTGCTCGATTTTAAAGGCACCCACCAGGCTGTCCAGGGCGGTATATCCCCAGTTACGTCTGTAATACTCCTTTGTATGTACGGTATATGGATTTGGGCCGGGCTTTATTAATGCTGATCCGACAATTGCGGTATAGAAAGCATCAGCCAGAACGAACTGGCCCTCCAGATTTGGATGAACATGCTCGGAAAGCAAAGCGTTTCCAATCAGGCCTCCCTCTGATGCATCTGAAAACCATTTTTTCGAGGGGATAAACACCACCCCATTCTGCCGGGCCAGACTGTCAATAATATGATTGATCTCTTCCGAAGCCCTAAAGCGCACAGGGTCGAGATCTTTCGCCCGGTAAAAGGCTGCTTTAGCCCCCAGGGTATCTCCGCCTGTAAGGCGGTTTACTGCATTCCGGTAAGCCGAATGTGCAGACATTCCAGTCCCTTCAGGGTCACCAAAGGGAGCAAGGTCCCTGACATTACTGACAAGGTCGCTTAAGAAAACGGGCACCTCCTTTTTTGCGGCCTTCTCAAGTATGTAGCCCAGGTTATCTCTGAATTGATCGATCCCAATCCTGTATTCCTTGCTTCCATAAATAATATCCTTATCCTTAACAATGCGCTTCATCAGGGTTCCTTTGGGATCACTACCCTCCGGGTTTTTATTCAGCTGATTTGAAATCCCGCCTATTCCTGATTTCACCAGCTGAGCGATCCTGAGATTCATAATCCCGAAGTTGAGAGACCTTAAGAAGGCACTTTTGCTCATGGTTTCGTTGGACCCGATGCCAAAAGCGCCATAGTACTCGTTGTGTCCCGCATAGATAAGAATTGCATCCGGCTCATACTTTAAAATCTGCCCGGTAAAATCCTTCAGGGTAATACTGTTGATGGCCGTAAGGGCCGTATTAACAACTTCGATTTGCCGGTCAGGATAGGCATCCTCGAGTCTCTGGTGGAGGATGCGACTGGCCATCAGGTTATTGTCATATGGATAACCATAGACGGTCGAACTTCCCATCACGAAAATCCTGAACCCGTTTTCCGGCTTTTGTTTTAAAAAAATATCATTGTTTGTGGATGTGGCCTCCAGTCGGGAAAAATACTTTTCTCCCACATGGGGATTGATCCTATGGAAATCCTTGTAAGCTGCATGACTGTGATTGACCACAAGGTGCATACTATTCCCGTAATGGAACAGCCGCAGGGCTCCTTCAAGTAAAAATACCAAAAGGATGGAAAACAGAATGGACACTATTTTAAAATAGACCTCTCGCTTGTTCCTTCCCTTTGCGTTTCTGGTGACTTTTGTCATACCGAAAGATAGAAAAAAAGAGAGTGCCTGTGAAAGGCACTCTCCCCATTAAAAACGACCATGAAAAAAACTACTTCTTGATAAACTTTGAGGAAGTGGAACCTCCACCAACCATTTCAACCTGAAGAATATAAATTCCATTATTCAAATCAGCCACATCCATGGCCCTGCTGAATTCACCATTCAGCTCCACTTTCTTAACCATACGACCCGTCACATCATAGAACCTGACGCTGTTCAGCTCTGATGCACTGCTGATGTTAAGAACACTATTGGATGGATTGGGATAGATGGAGATTGCATCAGCCTCAAGAGCTGCGGCTTCTTTAATACCAATTGCAATACCGTCCGCATAATACTTCTTAACCGCAGCAAGCTGGGCTTCACTATCCCATGCCTCAAGGATTCCATACCACTCCTGGGCACCCAGTTTCAGCCCGTCGATCTTTGAATAAATAGCCTCGGAGTAAGTGAAATCTTCAGGAAGATCCAACACAGTTTTCATTCCTGAACCATTTTCACCTTCAGGACCGGGTATCGTGGTTGGATCATAATCACCAATTGTGAATTCGAGCCTATCCGGTACCGTGTATCCCAGGTTGAAATTGGCCTTCGCCCACATTCCATACATATCACCTTCAGCCTGGTCCTCAATCATATTGGTTGCCATCATTGGATCAACCTGGATATGGTTATCCATGAGTTTCACATTGTCATGGTTTTCAGCAATCGTATCCGTCATGTTGCTGGTAAACCTTGCAGGAATATTCACAACCTGATGCGGAGGCAAAGGCAATCCTGCAGCGGCTGAGAAGCCCCAGTCTACTTTCGAGATGGGATAGGATAATCCTGTGGTATCGGGTTCATTTAACCCGCCACTGTAATACTTGTCAAGGTAAGGACTTGTAAAATTCAGGTTATTGGATGCCATGAATTTCACATCGTCAATGGTTGGTGCAGTCTTACCGGGGAAAGCAAGCTCCCAGATTCCCTTATCAGGATGCATCAGGTTCACAAGTCCCACCTCAACAGGTCCGTATTCAGTCTGGCTCTGTAGCTGGCTCAGCATCGTTTCAGTCATCTCACCCATCCAGAGGCAATTGATAAATACGTTATTTGTAAAATAGGCCTCTTTCCACTGCTCCATGAAATTCCAGTACCTTGGAATATTCTGAATGGTGTTGTGATTGAAGAAGGCAAAATTAACAGGGCAATACTTGTTCATCACCAGCAATCCACCATTTGCAACAGTCACATTCTCCATCCAAAGGGTATCAATGCCGTTTTTATCTCCACGGGTGAAAATGGCATAGTTCCAGGGATTCTGAAATTGAGTCATGTCACGGAAGTAGCAGTTCTTCAGGAAGATATCCGCTTCGCCCTTCACTCCGCCAAGGGAGACCACATCACCCCTCACCTGGTTCTCATGAATGAAATCCTCAATTTCCAACCTCTGGTTGGTACCCTGCAGACGGAAAAGTACATTACCTGTTGAGTTTGTAGCCATGGTTGGCCAGTAGAGGTTCTTCAATTTAAGCGAACCTGTGATCAGGTTGGTGAACATGTCTCCACCATCTTTTGGAGTGGTCAGGATAAAAGGCTTTTTAGCTCCTTCCTGTCCTACAATAATAAGTGTTGAAGTCGAGTCACTTGATCCACCGAAGAGAATAGGCGAGGTCATGGTATATAGTTTACCTGCCTGCAACTCATAAATCCTGGTAGGATTGGCCCGGACTCCGCCGGCAAGGGTGTCACCGTTGATGGTGGCTTCAATGATGCCTGGCCCTGAGGGTTCAATCACTACCACTTTCTGCTCGGGCGGAATCTGACCAAAAGCCGAAACAGCAGTAAATAAGATCATGGCGGCTGCGCATGAAATCAATTTGGTAAATCTTCTCATAATAAATTAAAATTTAGTTAAACAATCATTGTGCATTTGTAATTAAAAGTCGTATCGTATACCCAGAATAACATTCATCCCATAATATTCCGAGTTCCTGGGAAAAATATTCCCCAGGGCATCCACAACGCGGTCGTCGATATAATTATTCAGATTGGCAATATCAAGAGATACAGCCAGTCTGGGGGTAATCATCTGTTTTACATTAAGATCCATACGAAACTGGGATTGATTATACTCGTCCAGCAGGCTGTGAATGGGATCCAAACTGGTGATGGTGGAAGCCTGGTAACGGAACGACAGGCGGGTTGAGAATCCTTTGTAATCCCATCCGATTCTTGCATTAAATAGCATGGCAGGCTGGTCGAGCATACGTGATTCCCGGGCGTCATAAACGGCTTTATAGGTAGTAATGGGGAAAAAGCCCGAGGAATCTATGGATTCCCTGAAAGCCACATAGGGAAGCTCTGTGGAGGACCAGATCATGGAGTAATTCAGGTCGAGTACAAGGCCGCTCAGGAGACCGGGAAGGTACCAGAAATTACTTTGCCAGCTCACCTCAAATCCGTAATACGAGGATTGGTTTGGGTTATTAACGGGCTTATTATTGTTGGTGGTGTTGGGTGTATACAAAATAGAGTCATACAGGCTTTCGGGCGCTTCCAGGGATTCAATCAGCGATTCGGGAGCTCCGCTCTCTTTCAGATCAGCCAGGTAAGAAGGCTTGTAGGTGGGAATATTGTAAACCAGGTCACTGATCTCTTTGTAGAATCCATTGATGGTAAACAACCCCAGTTTATTTGTATAGAAAGAAACCCCTAAATCAAAATTATGCGCAAGGGCCGGTCTCAAATAAGGATTGTAAGAGCTGATGTTCATCAGATCCTGATCGCGGACCAGGGAAGGTGACAACAGGGCAAAATCGGGCCGGGAAGCGCTCTTATAGTAGGCCCCGCGAACATCCATCCATTCAGTCAGCTCGTATTTCATATTCACACTGGGGAACCAGTGGGAATTTTCCCGGTTCGCGGTTACAGGTATCGGATATCCGCTCTCCAGTCCGAAGTTGTCAAAATAATTTTCCTGAACGAAATTACTGGTGTACTCGGTCTGGATATTCTCCAAACGGATACCCGGCAAAATCATGAGTCTTTTCCCGATATTGATCTCAGCCATCACATATCCGGCCATAAGCTCTTCCGTGGTCTCATAATCGCTGCTGTTGGACAGCGGCCCCCTGAGCTGATGAAAATCTTCAATATTCAGATCCGGATCATTCCTGACATAATCGTAAGTATTGTCAAATACCTCCTTTAAGTAATCGAGGTCGGCTGCCCACTGAAAATTGTACCTCCCGTCAAGGAAGTCGCCATAATCATAATCCGGGTCCTCAAAATTGACAGCAGAGAGTCCATCTCCATTCGTGCTTCCCACGTCCTCGGGTCTGATGAAATCAGGATATATGCTGTTATAGAACAAAGACATTCTGCCATCGCCTATACCCCCGTGAAAATAGGTCCAGCTTGTGGTCTGGTCACTGCTCCGGACTTTCTTTTTATACCTGATTCCTGTCTTCAGGAAACCGGAAATATCACCCACACGGTAAGGAACCTTCCAATTTGCATTCAATGTGTTCGTTACATCATCCCGAATCTCGTTCTCTTTTTCGTTCCACCTGATAACCGACTTTTCGATTTGAACGGCATCATTATAATAATCCCGGATCAGATCGGCAGGCTGGGCAAAAATCAGTTTCTGAGGATCAATCGGAGACGCACTGAGCGATTCGCTATCTTCAAAATGATAAAGGTCCCTGTCCCTGTTGGATTTCGACCTGCTATAGGAATAATCCACATCGAGTACTGTATTCCCCAGTTTAAATTCACTGCTCAATGCATGCATCTGGAAGCTTTCTTCAGGGTATTCATCCATGATGTCATATTCATAATTATTGGCATCAAAAAGGTACCTGGAGGTACGGCCTTCCACGTTGTCGGTTCTCTGGCTAAAAATATTATTGAACTTTAGACTCATGAAATCGGTCTTATAGTCCAGCACAAGACTTCCGTTGGCTCGCTCACGCATCCGCTTTATTTCTCTGAGTTCGGCGTTCATGGTCCTGATCAGATCCTCTTCCTCGGTAATCAGTTTTTGATAGCCGGCTGAAAACTGATCGGCTGACCGGTCCACCTGCTCCAGGCCGCCACTTACCAGCACACCAAACCGGTTATCGAAAAAGCGGTTCCCCAGACTACCTGAGAATTTGTAATTATTAATACTGTTATGCAGGTTGTTATAGGTACCTGTCCCGTAAACATTAAAATGAAAACCCTCCGCAGCCACACGTGTTCGCAGGTTTACAATACCTCCAATGGCATCTGCATCCTTGTCTGCTGTCAGACTTTTTGACAATTCAATCCCGTCGAGCATTTCAGAAGAAACCGTACTCAGTCCCACACTCCTGTCTCCTGAAGCTCCTGACATCCTGACACCATCAATCTCGATCACACTGTATTTTGGTGAAAGTCCCCGTATCACAACCTTTTCACCCTCTCCTCCCGATCGGAGAAGGGAAACTCCCGGTAAACGCCCGATCGATTCGGCGGCATTCACATCAGGCACATCCCTGATCTTATCTGACGAAACAATGTTTGTGATCGCATTGGATGCGAGTTGTTGATTGATCGCAGCACGCTGACCCTTGGCCTGAATGGTAATGACGACCTCCTCACCCATGATTGCCTCTGGACTCAACTCCATATCCAGTTCAATGGTCTCACCAGCTACAAACTGAGTATTTGGAAGATCTATATTCTTATATCCAATGTACCTGAATACAACAGTGTGTGTTCCTGCAGGGACATTGGGAATCATATATTCACCATTCAGATCGGTGGAGGTCCCGAGGCTGGTACCTTCAATGGCGATATTCGTTCCGATAAGCGCCTCCCGGGTAGTCGCATCAATTACTTTACCAACGATCCTGGCGTTGCCTCCAACCTGAGCAACTGTAACAAGACTCACTTGTACACTCAGAAAAATAAGGAGGGCAAAAAGTAAAATTCTTTTCATTCTGTAGCTTTTAGTGTTAATCGTTTTGCTTTACAGCCAATCCAGTTTAGTTTGATTGAACCAATGTATGGCCCCAGGCTTAAAAAAGAATTAAAAACTTATTAATCCTTTATTAATGGAATATTTCTAAAGACACAAGAACGGTTATCCTTCCATTAATTTATCTGATTTTCTGATATTTAGGATAATTAATGATATGAAAATATTTTTAAGGCTGTTAAAGTTCAAGTCATCCACACCTGCCCGCCTAAGCAATTATTAATACTTAATTAATCCCGGGAAACTACTTTGGCAAAAAGTAAACCAGACCCATATGAAACGCATCCTGACCTTAATTGTTATCTCGTGCCTTTTTTTAACAGCCTGCAATCAAAAGCAGGATCCCCGGCAGATGAATGTTCTTTTCATCGTGGTCGATGACCTGAATAATACCCTTGCCTGTTTTGGGAATGAGAAAGTGCTTACGCCAAATATCGACAAGCTTGCCAGGCAGGGAATAAAATTCAACCAGGCTTACTGTAATTATGCAGTATGCAATCCAAGCCGGTCCTCATTTTTAACCGGGCTCAGGCCTGAAACCATAGGTGTCCTGGACAACAGGATTGCATTGAACAGTGTGCTCGGCAGCAAAGTTACGTTGCCACAGCTTTTCCGGAAAAACGGCTATTACACAATGAGCATCGGAAAAATATTTCACGGTGACAGCGAGCACAATGATCCGCTTGCCTGGGATGAGGAATACAAATTCAGGGCAACAGAACTGGGGAAAACGGGAGAGGGCCGGAATATGACCGACGGGGTCTTAAAATGGTGCAACTGGTTAAGTGCCGAGGGAACCGACGAGGACCAGGAGGATGGACAAACCGCGCGTAAAGCGGTGGAGTTTATTAAGTCAAAGCATGAAAAGCCCTTCTTTCTCGCAGTTGGATTTGCAAAGCCGCATGATCCCTTTCATGCTCCGAAAAATTATTATGACCTCTACCCCATCGAAGATTGTAATCCGCCAGTTCTGCCCGATGGCTGGGCTCCCTCCTTTCCCCACAGTCTCCCCGAAGAAACGGCAGTGTTTAATAAGTTTTCAGAGAACGACAAGCGCGAGTTTCTAAGATCCTATTACGCCTGTACCTCTTTTATGGATGCACAGGTCGGAAAGGTCATAGGTGCACTGGAAGAGAGTGGCATGATGGATCATACCCTGATTGTTTTCCTGGGCGATCACGGATACCACCTGGGTGAACACAATTGGTGGAACAAGGTCACCGTTTACCAGAAAGGGCATCAGGCCCCCATGATCATGATTGACCCGGAGGCAGAACCCAAAGGCCGGGAGACAGAGGCCATGATCGAATTTGTGGACCTTTACCCCACCCTCGCTGCGCTTTGCAACCTGGATTCTGTTCCCGAAGATCTCCAGGGAAAAAGTTTTGCAAATATTCTTGACAATCCCGAAGCAGATTTCCGCTCCGAGGTAAATGCCATTATCAACCGGGGAGAGATGATCGGCCGGACTGTAAAGAATTCAAAATGGCGTTACATTGAATGGGCAGATGGCGAAAAAGGCGTCGAATTATATGACCAGGAGAATGACCCGGGTGAGTATCACGACCTGGCAGCCGACCCCGAATACAAGGAAGTTCTGATTGAGATGAGGCAGCTGATTGTCAGATAGGTATTAGTGAGATAGCGATTCCTCAAATCGATTATAGTGTTGCAATAATTCCTTTACCTTTTCTGGTTCTTTGCTGGCCAGGTCAAAAGATTCGCCCGGATCGGTTTTCAGGTTAAAAAGTTGAATTTTATTTGCGGGTTCTTCAGGTCTAAGTCCCGGATACTGAGCCGGTGTGGCCTGACCCTCTGCACGTGCAATTATGCTGATCCCGTCCTGGGCACGCGGATCGGACCAGGTCGACAGGTCTATCTCCTGATAATATCTTGGTTTTCTTACAAATAGCTTCCAGTCTCCCTTTCGCACCGACATAATGTTTTCGTTATGCAGGCTGAATACCGGAGCATGCTCTCTCTGTTTCCCCATTAAGATTTCCGTGATATCGGCTCCATCCATTACATTTTCACTCGCCGGGGCAATCCCGCAAAGTGAGAGCAGGGTTGGGAAAATATCGGGCGACCAGCAGGGCACGTCGATGCGGGTTGCAGCCGGGAAGACTTTCGGATAATGGACGATAAAGGGAACCCGGATTCCTCCTTCCCAGGTGGTAGCCTTCATACCCTTCAGTCCGCCTGTGCTTCCGCCATACCAGGGTCCGTTGTCTGACATAAAAATCAAAATTGTATTATCAAGAATTCCCAACTCCTCCAGTGTCTGGTATATCTCTCCGACCGACCAGTCTAGTTCACGAATCACATCGGCATAAAGATCACCGGGTGTATCCGGGGTATAAAAATTATCTCCTACAGCCAGGGGTTTGTGAGGCATGGCGTGGCATAAATGAAGGAAGAAGGAGGCATCCTTATTCTGCCTGATAAAACTGGTGGCCTGATCGGTGTATCTTTTGGTCAAAAAGTTCTGATCCACAGGATATTCGATTGTATCCATATTCTCAATCAGTTGAACAGGACGCATATCATTGGAATAAAGTATTCCAAAATACTCATCGAAACCATGTTTCACGGGAAAGAACTCCTCCTTATGCCCCAGGTGCCACTTGCCTATACACTTTGTATGATATCCGGCTTCCTGGAAAACTTCTCCGAGCGTTATCTCATCAGCCGAAATACCAATATCGTTAATACCTGCATCCGGGGTAGGATTCTTGATCATCCCGTGACGAAGCGGGAACCTGCCGGTGAGCAAGGTTGCCCTGGAGGGAGCACAATAGGGTGTAGGTACATAAAAATCAGAACAACTTACACCCTTCTCTGCCAGCAAGTCGATGTTTGGCGTAAGGTATTTGTCCTGTCCATAACATGAAATATCCCCATATCCAAGGTCATCCGTTAAAATGATGACCACATTGGGTGACTGTTTTTCTTCTGAACCGGCTACAGTTCGAATACAGCTTACCAGCAATACCAACGTTCCGAACAAGATCATGTACACCTTCATATTCTTATTCAATGCCCCAGGTTTTATTGGCCTTTGGCCCCATTTCAAAAACCAGTTTCCCGCCATCCGCCACGGATTCATGGCTGATCCAGGCTTTGTCAAGGGTTTCACCATTCAGTGTGGCCGACTGAATATACTTATTTTCCTTTGAAACATTGTGAGCTTCAATTTCAAAAGTATTTCCATTACTCAGGGCTATTGAAACATGCTCAAAAACAGGACTTCCGATGGAATATTCCGGTTTGCCCGGAGTAACCGGGTAAAAACCCATGGAGGAGAATACAACAAAAGCGGACATCCCTCCCCCGTCTTCATCGCCCGGAACACCCATCAGGTCGTTGCGAAACCACTCATCCAGCAGCTTGCGAATACACTTTTGTGTTTTCCAGGGCTGACCGGCATAGTTATAAAGATAGGGAATGTGCAGGGATGGTTCGTTGGCCATTGAGAACTGGCCTACATTTCCGGTGTGGTCGGGAAGTTGCGCATAAAACTCAAATTTGCTCCGGCCAAGGGGTTCGCTAAACATGGCATCCAGGTTACTCACAAAGGCTTCATTACCACCCATCAGTTCAATCAGGTCCGGAATATTATGTTGAACATCCCAACGGTATACCCAGCCATTGTTCTCATCGTAGTAGGCTCTTGCTCCCATCCCACCTCCAAACACATAGTCGAAGGGCTCAATGAAGTTTCCCTGATCATCCCTGGGATGAAAGAATTTTGATTCAGGGTGAAACAGGTTCCGGTAGTTAAAGGAGGCTTTTGCAAAATATTCTGCTTCATCAGTTTTCCCCAACTCCTCAGCTATTTGCGACAGGCACCACTGATCATAGGAGGTGCCCAGGGTAACAGCCACCGGCTGTCGTCGTTCAAAAATATGTACCTCAGGAACACTCTCCACCTGGTCTTCCCGCAAGGCAGGAAAATAGCCATTCTCCATATAAAACCTGTCAAGTTCCCCGGCGGGCATGCCCGACCAGGGAGCCAGCGTTTTCCCGGTAATTGCTCCTTTGGAGGCCAGATAAGCTTTCTCCAGATCAAAGTTCCTCACTCCTTTTCGATAGGCATCCAAAACGGTTGCAACCCCGTGATTGGAGTTCATCGCGTGACCATCACCGGTAATTCCAGGGAAAGTTGGCATCCAGGGTTTCTCATCCTGATCGGCCATTAAGATGAAAGAATTCAGAATATCCCCTTCCATTTCTGCATCAATCAGTATGCGCAGGGGGTGGTGTGCCCGGTAGGAATCCCAGATCCAGTCATCGGTATAAAACTTCCGGCCCTGATCTTCATGTACCGTTTTATCGAAGGGACTCCAGTATTGGCCATCTTCCGAAATGCAAATCTGTCGCTCATAGGTCCGGTACAGGGAGGTATAAAAAACAACTTTTTGGTCAGCAGTTCCACCACTAACTTTGATTTTCCCAAGTGCCTGATTCCAGATATCACGTCCTGCGGACTGTAGCTGGGCAACTGTTTTTCCGGCCACCTCACGCTCCATATTTCTCTTAGCCTGCTCTTCACTCAGAAAAGAGACTCCATATTTCAAACCTAAAACCTTAATCCCCTGTGAATATTTTAAAACCAGGCAGGCATCCTGACCCTCAGCTGCATCCGAAATCGTAAGTTTTCCCTCTTTCAGGTTCGAAACCTCTTCCGGTTTTTCGGCAGGAAGCAGATACAAATAAACCCGGGTATCGTTTTCCAGGGTCTGGTGACCACGGATGGCCTCCCCATCCCAGTTCATCTCTCCACTGGAGGAATTCAGGACCAGGTATGCCGGCGCATCCTGTTCAAATGTCAGTTCGTAAGCTGCTGACTGATGCGACAAGCCAAAATCCACCTCTATCTGAAGCTCGTCCAGGTAGACCGAGTAGGAATAGGGAGTCAGTTTTTCAAGGTCATAACTATAATCAATGACTGGCATTATGTCCTCTTCGTTCCCCTGAAACGGGCTAAGGTTAAAGGCAGTACTGCCCCTGTGACTGGTAAGTATCAAAGGCAGGCCATGTAAGCTGACCCCGGTGAAATCCCCGCGTTGAGGAACCATTCGTAACATACTGTTGGGCAGGTGGACTGTTGGGAATGTGGGTACCAGCAGATGACTGATATTCCCCATATAGGGGTTGACATAATCAACAGGCTGCATTTCACCGGCTGCACTCTTATCTCCGGTGGTGCTGCAGGCAAAAGCGAGCAGCCCCGTCAAACCTAAAGCAATCATTGTATATCTCCTCATTGAGTTATGGTTTTAGCAACTTTGTCAAATCAATTGTATCGTATGGCTTATCTCCAAAAGCTGCGTAATATTCCAACATGATGGTCTCTTTCTCTTCATCCAATTTAATCACTGCGTAACCCGGCAAATCTGATTGTTTGTAATAGCTGACATGCCTGGCCTCTTCCGATAAGATGGCAATTCTTGCATCAAGAGTTTCCGGTTGCCAGTCCGGAAGGTTTGCAGCCAGGGAAGGTCCGTATTCTGTAATCACTTCTGAAGGGGTCTGATAGGATCTGTCCTTCACAACACTTACAACCATTACCTGCACAATGGGCCCGGAAGGTGTATTTCGACGTACCACCGAATAGCGGTGAAGGTGTCCACATAATACGATGGCCTTATTTTTGGCAATCACATGAAGTAACTTTTCCCGCTCTTCCTCATCATTTCTTAAGGTGTACCAGCACCGTTCAGTTACCGGAATTACCGGTTCGTGAATGGCCACAAATTTAAATTTCGCATTCGACTGAGATAGTTCCTGATCCAGGAAAGCAACCATATCTCTGCCCCTATCCCAGGGATCAAGGCAGGTAATAAGTACATTATCGTAGCTGTACGAGTAGCTTGCACCAGTAATTTCAGGATTACGGGTTTGCTCCCGGATCATAGGGACATAATACTTCTGAAATGCCTCTTCTGCGCCTGGCCCGGTGATATCATGATTCCCTTTGGCCAGGATCCACGGTACGGGTACCCCTGCCACCTCGATCGCTTTCATTGTATTGGAAGCCATCTGCAGGGCCAATTCTTCAGAACCTGCCAGGCCTTCCGATAAATCACCCAGCTGGATGATGCATTTTACAGGAGGGCGGACCACCTCTGCTCTGGATCTGAGCTGAGACATAAAATCGCTCCAGTTCTCTTCTGTATTTACAGAATATTCTTCTGTTACCTGCCTTAAATCTCCCGGCTTGGCAGCTGAGCCACTCCATGTCATGATCCCCCAAAAGATCGTAATGTAAGTCCCCGAGGACAATGAGGCTGCTTTTTTGCGCAATTGCAAAAGAAACCAACAATGCCACAAATAAAACCAGTATCAAAATCCTTTTCATATCAAGAACATATGGTCTTACCTTGTTAGTTTTACTTTTTTTCCGGTTTGGCTGCTTTTGCGTGCAGCTTCAAGTATTTCAACGACAGTCAGGTTTATTTCGAGTAGAGGATAAATCTTCCGGCCCAACTTCACAATCTCCTTTTATCGCTGCAGCAAAAAATGCGAAAGGGTCACTAAAAGGAGCATCACTTAATGGGATCTCTCTGACTTTCTCCTCTGCTTGTTCATCCAGCCGGTATCTTATTGTTTCGGCATTGTCTATATAGATATAACCCTTTGTACCGTAAATGTGCATGTCCTTCCGGTTAAAAGGCCAGTTCCAGGAGGCATGAATCACTCCTTCCATTCCCGGATATGCCAGAACAAGCGTAGCATCATCATCCACATCGGGGTAAACATCTGGTTTATATTGCTTTAATTCTGCAAAAACGCTTACTGGTTTCTCCCCTTTCAAAATCCAGGTAATCAGGTCGGCTCCATAGCATCCAAAGTCGGTCACGGCTCCTCCCCCATTTAACACCGGATCCGTAAGCCAATCTAAAAATTCAGGGTTTACCTGAATCTCCTCTGGGCCTTTGTGTCCGTCATAGACAATGACCTTTCTCAATTCACCAAGTTCTCCAGCGGCAATCATTTCATAGCCATGATAATTGGACGGATACCAGGATGTTTCATAATTGGTTAGAACCATTATTCCATACTTTTCTGCAAGTTTTGAAATGGTTTTTGCATGATCCGTTGATACTGCAAGGGGTTTTTCGACCATCACATGGATCCCTCTAGGCGCACAAGCTTCCACAACGTGCAGATGATCGAAAATTGAAGTGAAGGTAATCACACCCTCTGGCCTGGTCTGCTCCAGCATTTCATCCAGCGAATCGAATAAAAGATCCTGGTTGATACCGAATTCTTCGGCATATCGTTGCGACAGATCCCTGATTACTTTCTGCGATTCCCACGATTTGAATATCCTTCCGTTCCATATTTCTCAGCAAAGGAATAACATGTGAATGCGACAAACCTGCAATCCCAATTCGAACCGGGTTTTGTCCGGCCGATGAAAATAATACCACACTAAAGATTAATACTGAGAGAAACAGAGCTTTCATTTCTGCTTTTTTTTTTGACAACTTTACCTCTGATCCTTGATCCGTACAGCTTTTTGTGAATGGAATGGATTGCTTCATCTTCCTTGTGTTTCTATTTAAAAGTAACAATGTGTCGTTAACAGAAAATTAATTAAAGCTTAAATGTCAATTATTTATCTTAGCACGATGAAGCAACCCAGTAAAATCAGAAATTCTATGGAAATGGCCGTACCAAATATTTTTGTCAGACGCATTTATAAAATCCTGATACTATTCTCCTGTTTGACCTTGTTTTCTGCTTTGAGTTCCGCCAAGGAAGAAACTCATCCGAATGTCATCATCGTCATTACAGATGACCAGGGATATGGAGACCTGGGAATAACAGGAAATCCACATGTTCAGACACCCGTGATCGATAAATTTGCCCGTGAGAGTATTCGTTTCAACAACTTTCATGTTTCGCCCGTTTGTGCCCCGACCCGCTCCAGTCTGATGACCGGGCGCTACTCTTTGCGCACAGGGGTAAGAGACACATACAATGGCGGGGCCACAATGGCTTCCAATGAAGTTACCATCGCTGAAATGCTCAGGCAGGCAGATTATAAAACCGGGATTTTTGGGAAATGGCATTTGGGGGATAATTATCCCTCCAGGCCAGGTGACCAGGGTTTTGATGAATCATTGATCCATCTTTCAGGTGGAATGGGACAGGTGGGTGATTTCACAACCTATTTTCAGGGAGACAGCTCCTACTTTAATCCGGTATTATGGCATAACAATAAGCAGCAGGCCTATGAAGGATACTGTTCAAATATTTTTGCAGAACAGGCCATCCACTTTATTGAACAAAATAGAGAAGTTCCATTTTTCTGTTATCTCGCTTTTAACGCTCCGCATACTCCGCTGCAAGTCCCGGAAGAGTATTATATGAAATATAAAGACATCGATCCCGAATCAGGTTTTGAGAATGACAGGAAACCTTCCGGGAAGATGTCGGAGAAGGATAAGGAAGATGCCAGAAAAGTCTATGCCATGGTCACAAACATAGATGATAACCTTGGTAAACTGTTTCAAAAACTGGAAGAGCTGGATATTGTGGAAAATACAATCGTGATATTCATGACTGATAACGGACCTGAGCAAATGAGGTATACGGGTGGCATGCGGGGCCTGAAAGGAAGTGTCTATGAAGGTGGGGTAAGGGTACCATTTTATATGAAGTACCCGGCTCTATTTAAAAAGGACAAAGATATTGAATCACTTGCAGCTCATATTGATATTCTGCCCACACTGGCTCAGTTATGCAATGCCCGGTTGCCGGAGGACCGGATCATTGATGGGAAAAGCCTGGTTCCACTTATCACCGGGAAAGAGCCTGGTTGGGAAAACAGACCCATGTTCTTTTACTGGACAAGACGCTATCCCGAGCTTTATTATAATATGGCTTTTAGAAAAGGGCCATTTAAACTGGTTGGGAATACAGACTACGATGCCAAAACCGAAGATTTTGACCTGTTCAATCTTGAAAAAGATTCACACGAACAAAAGAACATCATTTTGGAGAACGAAACCATTGCAAAAGATCTCAGGGAAGAGCTTGATAAAATTTATTATGAACTTATAAGCTCAGAAAACCTCATTAATCAACCCCGTATCATTATCGGTAGCGAATTCGAAAATCCCGTCATATTAAACCGGAATGATGCCGGAGGAGAAAGGGGAATCTGGGACCAGGAAGAGATTTATGGCAAGTGGCGCGTAAGTATCGGGGAGGGCTATTACAATATAAAATTTAAGTTCATTAAGCCGGTAGAAGCCAATGGGAGAATGTATCTTGAAGCTAATACTCTGGTAAATCAGATGCTAAATGAGAAGGAGGATGCAGATATCATCGAAATGAAGCGGGTATATTTTCCGGATATGGATTGCGACCTGATCACATTCTACTCCATTGACTCAAAAAGCATATTCCCATTTTGGATGGAATTGGAAAAAGTCGATTGATCCGGGGCAATCCGGACCTGGTAGCCAAATCACTTTAGCTCATCATATCCGGGGCTGCCCGGGGTATTAAACTTTCAGCCCTGCCCCGCATTCATCGCGAAGATATTTAACACTTTTCAGGAATTCATGTTCCTGGTGTTTGATATCGAATGATTTTTTATCTGTTCCCTGGGGAGCTTCTTCTATCTCCAGGGGATTTCCGAGTCTGACCAGCTTCAGGAAATCAACTATATCTGAGGCGTGAAGGTCAGGAAATCCATCCCAGAAATCAGGAGTTAAAAATGGAATTGGACGTTGGGAATTTGAAATGGATTCCACATGAAGAGGTACGCCCGGACAGTTTTCACCCAGGTAGCTGGTATAGTATTTATAATCCATCATCCCCTCCCCAATCGCTGTCCACTGATATATAGCCCCATCTTCCGAAGCCCAGACCATCACATCACGGACACTGGTGCAGAGTATTTGCTTGCCCAACACCTCCAGGGCACGCATTGGATCCTCCATGGCCCATATCGCATTCCCGGGATCATAAAAAGCACCACATATATCGCTTCCCGTTTCATTGATAAGGTCAATAAGCTCATGGGATCGCAGGTCGCCTGCATGATTTTCAAATGCAAATTTAATGCCTGCATCCAGGGCAGGTTCACGCATGGATTTCATCACCTCAACCACTTCTTCAATTTTGGGTTTTATGCCACCCTCACCATATCGATCATCGAGGTTCCCTATGCGGACTCCCACAATGGGTGAGTTCACGGCTGAGGCGACGCGAATCCCCTCCCTTAAAAGTGCTCTGGCATCCCCATACTGGTCTGAAAAACTTGAAGATTTCTCACAAATGCTTCCGGCGCCCACATAAATACTGATATTATTGGCTACGGCCTTATTACGCAACTCCGCAAGATGTTTTGTTTCCAGACTCTCAAAAACTGTAAGGGTATTGAACTGGACAGAGTCCAGCTGGTGTTCAATGGCATATTCAATTAGTTCTTTAGCATTCAAATTCATTCCCCTCAGTGAATGGTTACAAAGTCCCAAAGGTACCTTTGGAAAACCTGCTGACGCATTCCCAACTAGCATCGCAGAACTGTTAAATGGGAAGGTTTGCATTGCCAGCGCACCTATTCCAGCCATTTTTGTGAATTCTCTTCTTTTCATTTTTACCAGTAGTCTGCGTTATACCTTATCAGGCACCTCAAAACCATTTCTGTATTCTTTGGTAAGCATGGCATTTGCCTCCTTATCACCAAAAAAATTCATGGCTACAGGATCAAAATCCAAAGTACGTCCCAATCGATATGAAATATTCGCCAGATGTATGAGTGCGCAGGAATAGAACCCTTCTTTAATGGGAGCATTATTCAGACCCTTATCGTTTGCCCTGATGCAATCGATAAAATTTTGATAGTGGTTCCCTTCTCCATTCCCACTGGCTCCGGGTTCTTGATCTTTACCTAAATAGCTTTTCCATTCTACAACATTCTTTTTCATGAATCCTTTAGACCCGTAGAACGTGTTTCCTACAGTATTATCAGAACTTGTCATGTAGGTATTGCTGGTATCTTCAGTCCTGAAGTCTAATCCTCCCCGATCTGAAATCCAGTGCCTGACTTCAAACTGCATCATTTTCATTTTATCCCCAAGACCTTTTTCATTCGGAAATTCAAAGGTCGCCATCATTGTATTTGGTGTTTCCTGATCGTCAGCAAACATAAAATGACCACCCATGGCAGACACCCTGGTTGGCAAAGTAACTCCCAAACCCATTCGGGCAATATCAACTTCGTGAACCCCTTGATTTCCAATGTCTCCATTGCCATAATCCCATTGCCAGTGCCAATTGTAGTGAAATCTGTTTTTTGTAAAAGGTTTTTTCGGGGCAGGTCCCATCCACAGATCGTAATCCACACCCTGAGGAACGGGTTCGACTGCAGCCTTACCTATCGTATCACGCCATTTATAGCAATAGCCCTTTGCTAAATACACTTCCCCCAAATTTCCGGTTTGTAAATAGGCAGTCATGGATTGAGCGCAGGGGTTGCTCCTTTGTTCGGCTCCGTCCTGAACAATTACATTGTACTTATTGGCAGCTTCAACAAGTTTTTGCCCTTCCCAGAATGTATGGCAGCAGGGCTTTTCGACCGACACATGTTTCCCTGCCTGAATGGCCCAGATAGCTGCGAGGGTATGCCAATGATTTGGAGTTACTATGGAAACCGCATCGATATCCTTGTCTTCGTACAATTTTCTTAGATCGGTATAAGTCTTTGGCTTTTTAAGTCCTTTTTCCGTAAAATGCTTATGAATTACTTCGTCAAATAAATTACTATCCACATCACAGAGAGCGGCCACCTCCACGTTGTTCAGGGCCTGGTATTGCTGGATGTGGTTCTGCCCCATTCCATGGATGCCAATTACAGCCACTCTGACCCTGTCATTGGCCCCTTTCCGGCCCTGGCCTGTGAGAATATAGGGTGCAGTTCCAACAGCAAGGCTGCCGGCCGCTGCTTTTTTTATAAATGTTCTTCTTTCCATTATCGTTGTTTTAAAGTTCTTTAATAATTATGTTCCTGAAATGAACAATACTACCGTGATCCTGTAATAAAATATGTCCTTCAGGAAGAAGTCCAAATCCATCTACATCTTTAAATTTGCTGGCAGCAATCCTTTCCTTAAAGTCCTCACTGCTCCGATCGCATTCAAGGATCCTGGCCCCATTCAGCCAATGCTCAATCCTGTTTTTATTACACACGATTATGCTCTGATTCCAAAGTCCGAGAGGATTTGCCCTTTTATTCTCTGAAGCAGGATAAAGTTCATACATCGAACCAACTGTATGATAATCATTTGGTTTCATTTCTCCACTTAACATCCAGGCATGATTATTGTCATCCAGAATTTGGTATTCCAACCCATACCCGTATTTGCTATTTTCTCCTATCCCCTCCCGAACGTAATACTTCAAACCACTATTACCTCCTTTGCTGTCCATTTTCCATTCCCATTTCAAAATGAAATTTTCATATACTTGCTTAGAAATAATATCACCACCATTCCCGGACTCCGCCCCGTCAGCAGCGCATGTTACCAGGGCACCCTTCTCAATTTTCCATCCACTTTCAGGAAAATATTTTTGGTTAATCCCTCTCCACCCATCAGCTGATTTGCCATCGAATAGCAGTTCCCATCCATCCTTTTTTTCTTCCCTGGAAAGTGAATTAGTCTTTTGCCCATATCGTTGCTTAAAATGGGCCCATGCCTTTCCGCTTTTTGCAAGGTATTCCTCCGGCTCACCGGGAATTAAGTAACACTGAACTCCCACCGGTCCGTCGAAACCGCTTTCAACAAGATACTCCATGAGACGGTAAACATCAAAAGTACCTTCTCCCAAAGGTTGAATTAATTGGTCCCAGCCCATTTTTTGGGTGTTACCATAATCAGCACCACACACAGATACTGCAAAAAGCTTTGGAATTGTCAGGTCGATCACCTTTTTCAGGTTTTCTTCTGAATCTGTCTTTAAGAAATGACATAAATTAAAAACAGAACCCACATTCTCCCGGTTTGCTTTTTTGGCTAATCTGAAGGAATCCTCCACCTTCTCTGCCACAAGATTAACGTGATGGTAAATTGCAATTCGCACACCGTAAGGGTTTGCCAGGTCTGCCAGTTCCTGCAGTATTGGAACAATCAGTTCATCTGCATTTTCATCAGACGGGGCAAACTTTTCACTATGAATATGAACCCATAAAATGATTCCCGTGCCTGCCAGCTTCGGAATCATTTCCTTCCATTCAGCCAGATAAGGTTGGTCGTTATCAATATCAATGGCCAGATAGTCTGCATAAATATTAAGTCCTTCTTTGTCCAAAGCTTCCTTAAGCTCCAGGATTCCTTTTGTTTCACGATGCTCAATGCCGTCAAAGCCATATTCCTTCAATAATTTTGCCTGTGTATCATAGGATCTTATTGTTTCCCCATTTTTGAAAAAGGAGTTATTGAATGCGAAAACCGGGTTACTAAATTCAGGTCTGTCCATTCCGGTTTTATTCCCTGCAAAAATTTTAATCACAGCAATCATCATAATGATCTGCAGAAGTAGAATTGTACGAATCATAATTATATTTTTTGGCTTAATATTTCCCATATTCCTGCAAGGCATCCCACATCGCCCAGAAATTGTCCGGGCTCACATCATCCTGGACGTTATGCACCGGGGCAAAGACAAAGCCCCCTCCAGGGGCAAGGATATCAATGATTCTCTTCACCTGGTTGGACACCTCTTCGGGGCTTCCGTTGTTCAGGACGGATTGTGTATCCACGCCCCCGCCCCAGAAAGTGAGGTCCTTTCCAAAATCTCTTTTCAATCCCGCCAGGTCCATATGGGCCGCTGTGAACTGCACCGGATTCAGTATATCCATACCGGCTTCAATCAGATCGGGAAGCAACTCACGGACTGATCCACAGGTATGCATAAAAACCTTCACATGCGGCAGCCTTTTCTTCACATGGGTGAAAAGGGTTTTAAGCCTGGGGATCACAAGGGTCCTCAAAACATCGGGATCGAGAATGGTGGAGCTCTGCGTTCCGAGGTCGTCACATTCGGCGATGATCTGGATCCGCTCTGCCTGTCCGTTCTCTATGGCCCAGTCAATCAATTCATCCCAATAGGTTAGTTTGTCTTCCAGGACAATGGAGATCAAGCGATCCACGCCATCAGGATCCATCACCGTGTCCATATACCAGTTCTCATATCCCCGTATTCGTACAGAATTTTCTGTAAATCCGGCCACATGGCGGTCTGCCACACAAGCATACTCACCCATTTGCCCGATCTGCCGATCCAGATCCTTTCGTAGTATGCTGTGAAATTCTACCAGATCGGGCCTGGGAAGATGGGGTAGTCCATCTGATATGGATGAAAAATTCTCCAGGGGGCAGGTCTTCTGATTAAAGTAAAGGTCATGCCCTTCCTGCATTTCCCAGTCACATCCGTAATAATCTGTCACCCTGGTAAACTTTCCGTCTGCGATTTTTCTTTTATGATATTCTGGTATGCGCATGGCGCCAATTCGGCGCGTATCAGATTTCAGGGCCACCAGGTTCTCTTCGATAGGAGTAACGATCTGAGAGATGGGATCCACTTCATTCACATCATACTCAGTGCTCATTCCCCTGGCTTTCATGGCAGCCTGATAGGCATTTCTTGTAATGCTTGTAACCGTGGTGCCACCAAGGTCGTAGGGGATCCGGTCGGCTTCCTCATGCTTCAACGCTAAGGCTACTCTCTCTCTGCTTGTCATCACTTTTGTTCTATAGTTTTAAGGGTTCGATCTTTGGCACGATGAGCTGAATGACCCCCAATGCCACAAGGTATCCCAGACCAGCCACCAGGAAGGGAAGGGCATACCCATCGGTGCCAGTGTTTTGTAAAATCTTGCCGACCCCAAAGGCCACAATGGCCCCGCCTAATGCTCCGCAAAATCCTCCGAATCCTGCAACTGAGGCAGTGGCCTTTTTGGGGAAAATATCTGACATCAGACTGAATACATTGGCAGACCATCCACAATGCCCTCCTGCAGCCAGCGAGATCAGTGCAACAGCCAGCCAGAGGGAATTCGTATGGGGCACAAAGACGACCGGAATGGCGCAAATGCCACAGGCCAGCATCCCCAGCTTCCTCCCCCGGTTAAGGCCCAATCCTTTCTTTAATAAGCGTGAGGAAAATCCCCCCAGCAACACACCCATTCCCCACGAGACAAGGTAGATGGTAAAGAATGGGAGCCCGATCTCCTTCAGGTTTACACCGAACTTTTCATTCAGGAATTTGGCTCCCCAAAAAAGATAAAACCACCAGATGGGATCGGCCATAAATTTAGCGAAGGCGATGGCCCAGGTTCCCCTGTGGGGTAAGATGACCCTCCAGGGCACTCTTTCTCCCTTTTCATTTTCCTCAGAATCGCTGTTGATATAGGCCAGCTCTTCCTTCGAAACCCGTCTATGTAGCTCGGGACTCCTGTAAGAAAACAACCAGAGTACAATCCAGAGGAAGCTGATGGGCAGGGTCCATAGAAAGGCAACACGCCAGGTTCCAGCCATCAAAACCAATCCTGGAATAATCAAAGGAGCCAGGATGGTCCCCATATTGGCTCCTCCGTTAAAAATTCCAACTGCCAGGGCCCGTTCCTTCTTTGGAAACCACTCTGCCACCGCTTTAATGGCCGATGGAAAATTGCCCGATTGTCCGACCGCCAGGCTAAACCTTGCAATAGCGAAACCAATCCAGCGCCCTGCCAGGGCATGGGCTGCAGTTGCCAGGCTCCATATACCAATGGACAGCACATAACCTTTTCTGGTACCAAAACGATCGATAATGGAACCCATCACCAGGAAACAAATTGCATAAGCAATCATAAAAGCTGTATTAATATAGCCGTATTGTTCCTCACTCCAGCCAATGGATTTTTGGAGATCGGGAGCCAGGATCCCCAGGGCAGACCGGTCGATATAAAGAATGGTAGTTGCCAGGAAAAGGAGAATCAAAATGAACCATCTGAACTGTGCACTATATTTCATGTCTGCATTTTTATGTTTGTGAAGACAAGATGGTCAGGTTTGTTAGTTACTCAGGCAGAATTTCAACTTCGACATATATGGGCTTATGGTCAGATGGGTAGGCACCTTCCACATTGTAGTCAACTTCCTCATATTTAAGAACCCTCACAGCACCCTTATACAGGATCCAGTCAATTTTCTTTTCATCCACAAAGGTGTTTTTAAGTAAATCCGAATCATTCGATTCACCATCCCCCACCAGCACATTGTAAGGTGGACTGCCGGGACGGCAATTAAAATCACCCATAAGAAAAACAGGGCGTTCGGCGGTCCATCCACCAAAGCGATTCAGTTCGGAGATTCTTTCCTTGATGAGTTTGGATGCATTCAACCTGCCAAGGGTCTCATAAGGGCCATTAAAGAAATGCGTATTAAACACATAAAACTCCTGGTTATTCTCCCAGTGTCCACGATAGTCCGAAGGGTAAGGACCCGCTTCTCCTTCAGCTTCAATGTCAATCAGGGCAAACCGGGCCCAGCTGACCATCCTGGGATTTATTTCCGGACCGCTGCCGATTATTTCGGGTGTATTCGACAGCTGAAAACTTTGCATTTCCCGCAGGCGAAACTTATCCCGCTTATAGAAGATCGCCATGTGCTCATCATCATCACCTCCCTTCCTGCCTTCACCCACCACCACATATTCGATCAGGTGATCTGCTAAATAATCGATTTGCTCTTTTAATCCTTCCTGGGTCCCAATAATATCAGGATCATATTTTCGGATCATGTCGATTTGCATATCACGCCTTACTTCCCAGGAGGGCTCAAAGGTGGGACTGGCAAACTTCAGATTATAAGTCATCAGTTTCAGGTTTTGTCCCCAGGCCATTTTATTGAAACAAGCCGTTGCAGAGATCAATAATGCGATTGCGACCAAATGCTTTGTAAAGTTCTTTTTCATAGCTACTTATCTTAACTACAATTTAGAGTTTTACGAATTTTTTAGTGACGCTTTGTCCTGCTGCCTCAATACTTATAAAATATACCCCTCTGCCAAGCGCTCCTGAGTCATCTGCCAGGCTCAAATTAATTTCCTGCAGCTGACCTTCATAAATACCGAGTACTTTCCCCGACATATCTATAAGCTGTAATTTAACAGAGCAATTGCCAATAGCCGTGGAAGCAATTTGTACATGATCTGAACTTGGGTTTGGATAAAGCGCAAAAGTACCGGCATCCACCCTCATCCTTTCTGCAGAAACTGTACTCGAAACATGAACCTCGAATACTTTTTCAACGCTCTCATAGTTCTCATCACTACTTGCAATTCTTAATGAGAAGGTATTTTGAGTCTGGTAATCAAATACCATGTTGCTTAGGAGAAAGCTATTAAATATAGCGAATTTTGCATTGTCGCTATCTCCCTCTCCCGGCACAAGAGCGTATTTAAAGGATTCACTGTCAGGATCCTTGGTGCTTAAGACCCCTATGATTGTGCCACTGGACTCATTTTCGGGAATAACATTATTTGAAAGGATGATATCCGAAGGAGCTTGTGCATTACAATTTCCCATATTCAGCCATTGATCATCCATCCATGCCAGGCGGGCTATCAACCAGGTTTTCAGCTTATCTATTTCTCCCTCATAGGTCCCGGGATAGGGTTTGACGGCAGGCCAGACATAGTTACCAAGTGTCGGGAACCTGGCAAAATTGCGTTCAACAGCAGACCCTAATAGATTCACACAGCTGTCAATAATAGCCAATACACGCTCATCACTGTAAATACTGTCCCGGTGTTCTGTCCACCTGCAATAAGCCTTGTTCGCATAGTAAGAATCCTCCATCAGTCGCTCATACCAGTATATCCGGCCTGACTGTTGATAACACCATCCATAAGTCTCTTTCGCATCCCAGCTTTCTCCATAATCCAAATTTCCATATCCCAGGTTATAGTCCCAGGGTGGCCCGGCAACCAGTTGTCCTCCGTCATCATCATTTTCTTTATAAAAATAATTGCTGAATACATAGTTGTCAATTCCTTTTGATATCTCATTCAGAAACATCATATCGATAAAGGACTTTGTTTTTATGTATTTACGGTATCCGTTTTCCGGATCCCTAAAACCGGAGCCTGACAGGACCTCATCAAAATTTTGCATCCAGTTACGGATATAGAAAGTCTGATCCGTCGTAAGATCCGCATATTCGGGGTCGTAGTATTCATACCACATTTGTGAATGATAGGGTTGTTTCACAGTTGACTTCCACCACTCTTCGGCAAATAAATTGTCAGTCTTATCCTTTCTCAGGATGTATCCGCCTGAAATTTCGGGGGGTGAAACATCCTCGCTGGTGAGCTTATCAATATCCACCCTTTTTTCGTCACGCTTCAGTTTTTCAATGAATACATATACACCCTCGTAATCGCCATTAATTACTACTTCAATATATCTTGTGCGGGGTGCCCAACGGCCTGTTCTTCTGAATAGTTCGTAGCTCAATACATTCTTTACCAGGGTCTGATCGCTGAAGGGCCCATAGATTATAAAATCGTTCTCTTCCGGCAAACCAAGCAGGGATACATTGTTATTTGAACCATCGGCATTCTGAAGCTCAAGGCTGAAGGATTTTTTAGCAAATTCGGCGGAAGATTCACCACGAAGTTCAACGCTGATCAATCCGGAATATTCATTCCAGGGATCATCAACCGAGTTGATGGCGCCTTCACCGTTGTATATCAATCCCATTTCTGCCACAATCCGGGGTTCACGGGGTATGTTCCGTCCATGCGTATTGATAAGCATTAAAGGAAGATTAAACTCTGAAAAAGAGACCGTATCTCCAAACCACTCCGTGACCGGACCATACAGCGAGTCAGCGACCGTTATCAGTGCATGTAGGAATACATTTGCGGTAAAATCGTTGGAGTTAGCCCTGTAGCTGTGAACCTCCACTGCCAGCACATTCTTACCACTATCCAGATCAGAAGCAATGAACTTACCAATCTCCCATCTTTCCGGGTTCACTCCTGTGTACATGATTGCTTCCCGAAAATATTCAAGTTCCATGTTCCAGGTGATGGGGTCCTCCACATTATCACGAGCCACCTCAGTTCCATTTAAGTAGGCAACAAATCCGGCGTCAAAGTCCATATCAAGATATAAATCTGCGATATCAGATTTATTTTGAACGTTGAACTCAAATCGCATATAAACAGACTGCGATCCCACAGGAATCAGGGTATTGTCATCCCCGTCACCATAACCGAAACCCGACTGACCCAGTTCCCAGTCACTGTCGTCAAAATTCTTTTGCGGCCACTCTGTACCAATATCTCGGTCAGGTACCTTATACCTGCAACTGTCACCGACACGTATGATGGTTTCCCAATGTTCTATGGATTGGGAAAAAGAGGGGCAATGGCCGCCTATCAGAATGGTTAGTATAAGGTATCGTACAGATTGGACTGTCATTTGGTTAAAGTTTTGTTATCCACTTGTTTCACAATCTGGTTCATCTCAGAGTGAAGCCGGACAACGATCTCGGGTCGCAGGGAATAGAGGTTATGGGTCTCACCCGTATCTTCATCCAGATTGTAAAGCTGACCTGCAGGATCACCCGGACCTGGCTCCACATGTTCAGGTTTGGAGAAACCACCGGAACCAAGTCCTTCAATCAGTTTCCATTCTCCCGACCGTATCACCATGGTTCCGTTTCCCGAACTCAGGACCAGGGGAGGCCTTTTTGGCTGATCCACAGAAGGGACACCAAGGAGTTCAGGCAGGAAACTATAACTGTCAGGACCCGCACCTTCCGGCAGCGGAACTCCCGTAACATCCGATAAGGTTGCAAGTACATCTGTAAAACAAATAGTCCTGTCGCTCAGTGAGCCGGGTACCACGTGGCCCGGCCAGCGAACAATGAAGGGCATGCGGTGCCCGCCTTCCCAGGCATCCCCCTTCATTCCCCTCAGTCCACCCGAAGCATCATGCCCGAGCCGGACTGCATCTTCATCATACCAGACCGGACCATTGTCCGATGAAAATATCAGCAGTGTGTTTTCATACATCCCGGCTTCATCCAGTACTTCAAGCACCCTACGGATTTGCGCATCCACCATCATCAGGAAATCTCCATACATTCCGGCACCGCTCTTCCCCACAAACTCAGGGGAGGGAAGCCAGGGCGTATGAGGAGCCGGATAGGCCAGGTAGAGCATCAGGGGAGTACCCCTTTCCTCTTGCGAATGGGATTTAATAAGCGTGATGGCCTCGTCCGTGAAGCGGGGCAGAACATCTTTAAGTTCCATCCCGGGGGCAATGCCGCCCGCCCGCCAGAAGGCTCCCTGGATGGGAGACCATCCTTCGGAACCGGATGCGCCTATTGTATCGCCGGGAGGATCCACAGCCCTGTTATCCCTGATATAGAAATAAGGCGGAATATCGGTAGAGGCACGTATCCCGAAAAAGCTGTCAAATCCAAGATCCACAGGACCGCCATAAAGGGGATTTTCATAGCCTTCTTCCAGAAATCCCAGGTGCCATTTCCCCACCATGGCCGTATGGTATCCCCTGGATTTTAACATGGAGGCAAGGGTCATCCTCTCCTTTTCAATGGTCGGTTGCGTGGGCCAGACCGAAAGATCGGTACGAAAAGGATAACGGCCGGTCATCAATCCATACCTGGAGGGATGGCAGAGGGTTCCGGCTGCATGTGCATCCGTGAAGCGCATCCCCTCAAGGGCAATCCCGTCTATGGTTGGGGTTGGTATTTTCGATTCGGGGTTGTAGCAGGTCGGATCGCCGTAACCCATATCATCCACCAGGATGATCACAATGTTTGGCAGCTTTTCCCCTTTGGAGCAGTCCGTAAATCCAGGAAGCGATGCCAGACCCAGAGCTATAGCGATATATTTCCCTCTGTTGAATCTCATCAGTTTTAAATCAGCATGCGTTCTCTGACACCCTTAACGTGTGTCGATTCATTCTTCTTCAACCACTCCAGGAGGCAGGACCTGAGCTCTTCGGCTTTCTCTTTATATCCGGCCCTGTTCGGATTGGAACCCAATAGATTATTCATTTCATAGGGGTCAGTTTCCAGATCAAAGAGGGCATTAAGCACCGTTGAACTTTCGGAATAGGGAATGATCAGTTTCCATCCCCCCTTTATTACCATATAGTTGGGTTCGATATCTCCCCGGTAATCCCATTCCGTTACCACGTATTCACCGTGTTCAATGTCAGTTCCCTCAATGAGACCCCGAAGACTTTTCCCATCACACTCGCGCTCACCCACTTCAAGGTAGTCCAGTATGGTAGGGAATAAATCAAGTGTGGAAACGTAGCCCTCCGCCCTTGAATGCATATCGATGGCTCCCGGGAAACGAATGATGAGCGGGATATGAGCCGACTCCTCGTAAAATACATTCTTTTCCCGCATTCCGTGAGCTCCCAGCATTTCGCCATGATCACTTGTAAATATGACCAGGGTATTTTCTTTTAGCCCATGTTCATCCAGCTTTTCCATGATTTTACCTACCCAGTGGTCAATCTCCTTTACCAGGCCATAATAGTTGGAAATCATGTATCTTATCTTCTCCGGGTCTGAATACTCAGGGTTTTCTTCCCTTCCATTGGCAGTTTTGTATGGCGAATTCTCCATGTCATCGGCAATACTCGGGGGAGGCACCATTTCCGCCGCCGGATACATGCTGTAGTAAGGCTCGGGTGGAAGCATCGGAGCATGCGGGAAATGAAAAGAGCAGGTAATGCTGAAGACCGAGTCCTTCAGGCGCTCAATGGCATTTATGGTCTCAAGAGCCTGGTAGGCTGTCAGGGTATACTCGCTGGGTATCAGTAACTCGCCATGCATATCACACTGGGGAAACTTCTCGTTGCTGGCCTTAAGTTCAGCATCCGTCATTCCGTTGTGTTTATCCAACGGATCGGTACGGTAGGGACGCCTGGTCATGGTATCGTAAAGTTCCCCCTTCTTCAATTTCCGGATGGGAACATACTGGTCAAGGTAATCCAGGTGAACATATCGCTGCCCTCCGGGGGCGAACACCGAATGGCCATCATCGGAATTCAGCCTGGGATTTTTATATATCCCGGTGTGAGAAGTCTGACTGTGCCATTTCCCATAGTATTCGCAGTGGTAGCCCTGTTCAGTCAGGATTTCATCAAAGGTAGGCAAGCTCATCAGTCCCTCCTCCTTATAGAAGTATGCCCTTTCATTTGTTTTCATGCCTGTATGCTCCACAGTATGACCAGTCAGAATGGAGGATCGCGCAGGCGCACATACTGCACAGGGGGTATAGGCATTTTGAAAGTAAACACCCTGCTCTGCAAGCAGGTCGAGATTGGGAGTCTCCAGAACTTTATTCCCGGTTTTGCTCAGGGCATCATAACGCTGCTGATCTGTCATGATGAACAGGAGGTTTTTCTTCTGCTGGGCAAAAACTCCCGCAGAAACTACTCCTGCTGCTAATGCAGTAATGACCCATCTTCGAAACCCTCTCGGCAGCTTTACGATCATGAAATATAGGATTTTTGATAATTATAGGAAAAGAGGATTAAAGGAACTTTAATTAAACATTAATCCTGTATTCCTGCAGGGATATGCTCCATGACTTCCAGTGGAACAATGTGCTGCATGATGGTGTCATGAGATACATCCCAGAGCCTGAATCCAAGGGCTCTCCCGTCAAAGTTTTTTGAGGTGGTCTCGCCGCTTATCAGCTGAACATTCTTATAGTTATTCACCAAAGTTTCGTGCCTGTGACCGGACAGGTAGGCTACAACATTATTGTTATCAAAGAGCTCAAGCAGCTCCCGCCTTATCTCTCGCGGCAGGTTGGAGTATTCCTCGTCTTCCTCCACATCTTTGATAAAAAAGGGATGATGTCCTACAACAAATACCGAAAGCTGCTCTCCTTTCATTTTATCCAGGGTCTCTTTGAACCACCGATCATGTAGCTCTGACTCCTCGCCCACATGGTTTTTCCATAACTGGGTGTTTGTAATAATAAATGCATGCCCCTTGTGTTCAAAGGCATAATAATCCTGCCCGATTTTATCACGGAAGTATTTCAGTGTAGTGTCATTTGGAAGGTTCCCTACATCGTGGTTGCCTGCAAGCAGGTAGACAGGCACTAATAACCCTTCTGTAATATCCAGGAAGTCAGCATAGCTACTGTCGCCGGCATCATGTACCAGGTCTCCGCAGATCAGCACAAAATCACAATCCAGAGCATTGATTTGCTTAACAGCCTGCTTCAGTGTTTCCAAATCATGTTCGTAGCCCCCCATTCCCAATTGAGGATCACACATCTGGACAAAGGAGAAAGGTTTGTTCCTGCTAATATTACAGGAAACCGAAAAGAGCAGCAGCAGGATTACCAGCCACCTGTTTATTCGAGACATCATCATTACACTCTATTAATCATTTGATACCTTGATCCGGCATGTACCGTAATCACATCTCCGGCTTCGGCCAGTTCGACAGCTTTTGATATGGTGAGCAAGGGCAAGGCCTGACTTCCGGAATTTCCGTCATTTCCGTTTTTAGCCACATGGATTTCCCGGGCATTGACAGCACTTGAAATCAAGATTATAAGGATTATGATGATGATAAGGGAGGCTTTCATTTTCTGTTTTTTACTTACTTGCTTTGAGGCCTTTGTATGGCCGTTTTTAACTGCTCTTCAAAGGACTTATTATTACTTTCCATTCGTACCCCAATGGTCCCCTGCTCCGGTCTGTCAAAGGCATCGGTGACCACCTTTATCAAAAAGTGGTTCCAACCCTGTTTAAGGGGAATGCTTCTATAATTCTGTCTGATCCGATAGTCCACTTTCTCAGTGTCTGATGGTCCAATGACTTGTCCATTCAAAAATAACCTGGCGGCACGCGAGACCGTAAGCTCATGACTCAGGCTGGGCATATCCGGACCCGAGTTTAAAAGATCACTCAAATCCAGGGGACTAAAAATCCAGTAGGAGAAATAGCACACGAAAACCTCCTGAGGGCCGGATTGATTATGGTTCTTTAATAAAATCTGATCCCCGTCGCTCTCAGCCATGATCCAATTCAGGCCCGCATTTCTGCCCCTTTCCACGGGATCTACAGAAGACTCTGCCAGGTAAAGGGAATCCATTCCGGCATCCAGGTCTTTTGCCCCAAAGCGCCCCAATGTAAGTGCCCTGGTAAGTGAGGAGCCTTCAAAAGATGCAAAGCTTATTTTCCGGGAGTCATTTAACTTAATTCCCAGATTATTTAGCAGCAAGCGAAACAATTCAATATGTGCATCGCTCATGCTTTCAAGTTCAATGGTGGAAACCAGGTAGCTTCCTTTTCCTTCTGAATATTCCACTAAAACAGGAGTTTTTTGGTTCTCCAGTTCTGACCGATAGATACTGATGGTCTTTGAACTCTCACCTCCACTGAACCACCTCCGCCAATCCGTATTATTTCGATAAATAAGGGTGTTCCCCTTTTCAACAAAATCTCCTCCCAAAGAGTAGCTGCTAATAAGCTTATTCACTGAATTCTCAGCAAAATACAAATCTCCCAGGGAAATAGAGGCAGTTCTGGGGTCGCTTTCGCTGGGCAGCAAGGAAGAAGCTTCATCAGGGACACAATTTATAGAAGCGGGTAAAATGTCATTTAGAGTGTTTATCCGAACTTCGCTCAAACCTGTCAGAAATACGGTCCCATCTTTACTAATAATGGATTCCGCCAGAGTTTTAAGATCCTCGATTTGATCGGGCTCAATGGCAGCCACTTCAATAATCAGGAAACTTGCCATGTCTGTCTGATCCGTAAAGGGCACTCCTATGATTTCCAGATTCTTATAAAGATGACCCTTTTCATCACCCACAAACAGAACCTTATGGAAGAGAGTTTCAGTTTCCGGCGACCGAATTTCGAAAGCAGGCACATCAAAATGGTCCCATTCACAGGCTTGCGGACCATCGGGGTGATTTGCTGCCTGGATGGCACTATAAAGCGGGTAGGGATAATAGAGGGGCAGGTTTGGATCATACCCGGGATTCACTGTGAGTGAAAAAGGAGCCAAACGTTCAGGCTGTATTCCGGGTTTCCCCTCCACATAAGGTCCAAAAAATACACCATCTGATAAAAGCAATTCCTTGACCGAAGAATCTTCTAAACCAACAGCTAGGGGCTTTAATCCATGCCAGACCAGATTCCAGGTATTGGAAATATCTGCATCATGGGCGCGCAGGGTCTTAATCAGATTATAGTCTTCCATGGCAAGCGCATCCATGCGGTCGTGAAAACTGCGATAGGTCCTGTCGCCCACATATTTCTCATAATAGCCTGGCTTACCGTAATAGGAAGAACCACCCTCTGTGACACCCCAAAGCTTGTTTTCGGGAATCTTTTCCATCAGCTGATCACCCGTGTGTATGGTATATACATCCAGCCTTCTGTCCAGATCCTTATCCCCATCACTCTGCAGCCACTGCCTTGTGGGATCAAGAGAATGGGCTATCTCCGTAAGATTAGACAAGCTATCATAAATTTGCTGCTGAAATTCCAGGTCATCAACTGCCTGCCAGATCAGAACAGCCCGAACCTCATTGGCTACACTCCATCCGATAATGGAAGGATGATTCCTGTCTCTCCGTACCAGGCTCTCGATGTGTTTTTGATTTCTCTCCCAAAACTCAGGTGACTCATAATTGAAATTCACATGGCTGCCAAATATTCCAGTCTCGTCCATGATGAGCATGCCCATTTCATCGGCCATATCGTAAAAGTAATCGGGATAAGGCATGGCATGTGGTCTCACCAGATTCACATGGGCTGCCTTTGACAGGGTGTACCATCCCCAGGCATAGCGACGAGTCATACAGGGAACACCTGTAAAATGCCAACCCTCGTTCATCAGTTCAAGACGCTCTCCGTTTAAAAAGAAATCACCATTTTTTATCTCAACATCCCTCCACCCGAAACGTTGATATTTTTTGTCTATGGCTTTTTTCCCGGATGAAAGCTCTGCGATACCAGCATAAAGATTCGGCTCGCCCCGACTCCATACCTCCCATTTTTTCAGACTGCCCTTTACCTCCCCTTTCAGAGAAACGATCCTTTTCTGTCCCGCTTCCAAAACAATTTTTGAAGATTTCAATTGCAAAACTTCCGCCCCAAGGGTCCATGAAATTTCCGGGGCTTTAAGCACGTTTTGCTCTGAAAGATCCGTTTGATTGATCCATTGAAAAACAGGCATCTGTAGCTCTACTTTCTGCTTTTTGTTCGTGTTGTTTACCAGTTCAACTTCGGCCACTAATAAATCATCCTGAACATTTGCCTGAACAAATACATCCCGAATATGAACTTTGGGCTTCGCCAATAGAAAGAGATCCTGCCAGACTCCAATGGCATTCTCCAACCAGAAACTTCCAGTGGGATAGGTATATTTTCCATATTTGCCCTGATCAGCGTATAATTTGGCATCTCTGATTCCAAGGAGAAGCTCATTCTCCTCCCCCCACTCTATGGCCTCTGTAATATTATACTCCCCCGGCAAGGCATTATCAAAATGTAAAACAATTTCTTCCCGATTTACCAGGATACGACAATCTCCGGCAACAGCCTTCAAGTGAATAAAAACCTCTTTGTCCTTCCATGACGCAGGAATCACTACCTTCTTTCGCAGCCACCCCATTTTTGCCTGATTCCAATGCTCCGGATAACTTGGGAAGGTACGACTATCCATCCCTCCTCCACTTTTATCATGCAATATGGAATTAACATTCCATGGAGATGGTATTTTTATGGGAGCTACTTCCCAGTTTGAAGCATCAGGCAGGGCTAATTCTGGCGGCTTGCCTTTATCCACATCCCAATCTGCCGGCACAGATATTACCTGAAAATCCCAGGTCCCATTGATGCAGATCTCCTCTCTGAAACCATCCTCCTGGGGCTTTACGATTCCCTCTGCAGGTGCCATATCACGGCCAAAATGAACACCCTGTCCGCTCAGGAAAGATGAAGAGCATCCTAAAAGCAGCAGGGACAGAAATAATCGGATTTTTTGCATTGTAAGCTATTTATTATTTAGATATACTGGCACAAAATTACCAGATAACAGTCTGCTCAGTACAGCTCGGTGGAACGCCACATTTTTACTCCCGGCGACGGCCCGTCTCCATTCATTGAACCCCAGAATGGCGGTGAACTGCCAATCAGGAAATAAGCCCCTTCGCAGGGAAGGATCTGAGGATCACGGATGGCCGGAATATCCTCACTAACAATGGGATTTTGGTAAGTAAACGAATTCAGTCTTTGCTTAAGGGCTGCTGAAAAGTCATATTCCATGCTTAGTTCCGAAAAACGGTGGACACTGCCCGCCTCGCCTTCCACTAAAAACCCCGCACGGGGCGAATACCCCCACTGTGCAATAAAGGTCCCATCGACCGTATATTCATTTCCAACTTGCACCGGAATCCAGTCAGTCCCATTCTCCGACCAGAAAAACTGGAAATACCTGCCCTCAAGAACCTCATATTTCAGGTGGACCGATCCCATAGCTCGTATCGGGGTAGAGGCCAGGATCGTCCTTTCTCCCTTGTTTACCTGCAAAATCCGGATTTCCAATTGATTCACCATCAGGCTTAAAAAGTTAGCCTCATTGCTGTAGGATCCTATCCCACTCCATCCCTCAGCAGGAATAAGCTCTGTTGCCATTTTACAGGTCCCGGTTTGAGGTCGCAGACCCAGAAAAGCAATACCTTCAGTTGTTGGACTTATGTTCATTTCACCCCCTGTAACTTCGTATCCAGGTTTGTTATTATTTACATCCCATTCCCAGAAAGCCAGGTTCTGATCCGAGGAGAAATCGTCCATCCAGATGCTGTCCCTGATTTGTACGGTGTTCTCAAAGGGGGTTTCAGCACTTTCAGAAGGAGTGCCATTTTTGAAATAGGGCCAGTCGGTCCCGGGGTCCCAGAACATTTCATCCAGCATGCCCTGCCTGCCAATATGCTCAAAATCTGTGAGATTGTAGGCATGATACAGATAAAAGTACCGATCATCCGGGGACTGCGCCAGAGTACCATGACCGGTGCAACGCCATACCTCCCCTCCCTGCAAAATGGACTTAGGGAATTGCTCCCATTCAGAGTGAAGGTCTTTCGTTCGGGCTACCCTTATCCGGTAATCACAACGATTATCACAGCACCCTCCAACAGAATAGAACAGATAATAATATTGGTTACGTTTCACCAGGCATTGTCCTTCGCCCGCATCACCCTGCCAGCCCCTTGTCCTGTCGGTAAGGGAGAAATACTCACCCACAAGGTTCAAACCATCTTCGCTTAGTTCCGAGGCCAGAATTTCTACATCCTTCCCCTCAGTCAGTCCATAGGCTTTCCAGGTGATATACAACTTTCCATCATCATCCTGAAAGACAAAAGCATCAATGGCTTCCTCACCCCATTCAATGATAATGCCATGGTCAGTAAATCCTTTGCTAATGTCCCTAGTGGTGGCCACTCCAATGCAGGCAATTCGGGTATCCTTTCGTTTCGTGGTATAGTAGACATAGAAGGTTCCATTCTTGTAGAATAATTCCGGGGCCCAGAAATCATCGGATGACCATGCGGGAGGCTTACTGAATACTGAAGAAATCCTAAGCCAGTTTACCAGGTCATCAGACAGGTAAACGGGATAGTTGGGGGCGAAATCAAAACTGGTGCCGGCAGCATAATAAGTCTCCCCTACCCGAATAATGCTGGGATCAGGGATCTCTCCCGGAATCACAGGATTGGAATAGTTACTGCGTTCACAACTTTGAGAGCTGCAGGGAAAAAAGATGATGCTGCAAAGTACAGGAATAATAAATATGCCTTTGCAAAATCGAGGTTTGCTCATTATTTCGAAACTGATAAGATGAAAATTCACGTTGTCTGTAATATAACACAAGGGGAAAAGAACTCATTGATTAATTCTTAATAGTGGAATTCAACCTTCAGAAGTAAGATTCCCAAAGGATGATCTAGGAGCGGGTGAACACTATCTAAAGCGGTGAAATCATCAATTTGTTCCAAATCTCCTTGATGGTTTCCTCCTGACCATATCCAATGGGGCATTCCGGACCCGGGGTATTTGCCCTGTAACTACCCATGGTTTCATTTGGACAGGATATCATCCGGCTCACTGGCATTTGCAGGTGTCCATTGGGATCCGTTTCCCGAATCCAGTTGAATGCATATCTCAACCAGTTGTTGCGGCAGGGCTCCGGTTGTTGAGCGAACCATGAAATTTCGTCCCAGCCCCAGACAAAAATGGAGGTGGTGTCAGCCACATTGGGATTAGAATTTCTCCCGTAGTTGTCAAATTCAACCAGGTAAGGAAGACTTTCGCAGCTCCAGCCACTGGGGGAAATACACCCCTTACTTTTTTTAAACAGTGCATCCAGGTAGTCCACTTCCAGCTCACATTGGTAGGGTTTCTCAGGGATTTCCTTTATTCGCAGGGGAAAGGAGTTAAAATCAATGAGGCTGGTCCCGTCTTTAATCATATCCCCTTTGGGCACATGGGCATCAAGTATTACCCATTTCCGACGGGCATGCTTCCCTGCAAATTCCCGGATCATTGTCAGCAGTCCGGCCCAGTTTTTTCTGTCAGGGTCGTTCATTCCAATGAGTTCTACCTGCCCAAGGTGAAAGGCTTCAATCCCCAGATTGATATAGGATCCTGCCAGGTAGTAGAACCAGAGCTGCGATTCCATTTTACTGATATCAGGCACGCTGCTTCCTTCCCGCCAGTGATTCAAATAAATGCCCTGGTCATTCAACATGGCATCATAAGAGAAATTGCGCTCTTCAACGGGCAGGCCAAAATCCTCAAATACCCAGACAGGAATTTTCACCTCATTTACCTCCTCACTGATGATCTCGAACAAACAGCCCTGGAAGACAATATCCGGATCAAAACCGTGGAGTGTATCAATCAAAGCTTTTGCTTCGCTCCAGAAAACAGCATCATTTAACCGGCTTTCACCACCCCAGCGATAAATGGCCCGTCCGATAAATTTGGCACCGATGTTTTTAATCAGCCGTATATCATCCTCATGATAGGGGTAAGTACGTCTGCCCTCCGGATGATTCGGAACAAGGAAGAAGGCCATTGTAACGGAACGATCCAGATAGGACCCCAGTACTTCAGGCGAAATACCCTCTTCACCAAAATGAAACAGAGCATCCTGACCATCCATTTCACTTGAAGCCAGAGATGCAATGATGGAGGCAATTAAAAAAAAACGGATGGCTTTCATGCGCTATAGGGAATCTATATTCTGCAGCGCAAAGGCGTAAGCTCCCAGTGAGATGGACGCACTGGCTCCCATTTTACTTGTCGCAATGGCCAGCCTGGGTATGGGATCGTAGGATATGGTCCTGTCTGTACCGGGTATGGGCAGTGTTCTGGAATAATCCCTGAAGAAATCGATGCGCTCCTTTTCATCGTCCAGGTTGAATACCTTTTGCACCAGCCTGGGCAACTCCTGGGCGTTAGAAGGCCTGAACTTGAAGTTGAGTTCTTCCATTACTGCCGGCATATAGAGTTCACTGGCCCCGGTGATTCCTCCGCCGATCACAGCGATACCATCCGTAAAAGTAAGCACATTTGCCACTGCATCCCCCAGGGCACGGCCAGTCCTCTCATAAGCACTCAATGCCGCTTCCATGTTTCCTTCTCGCTTTCCTTTTGCAATCTCATAGATATCCCTGGGTTCCAAATCATTGGGGTAACCGATGCCTGCTTCAGCTGCATAAAAGCGCTGGACGGAACGGATGCTGACCACATCCTCCGTATTGACGGTGGGATAGTGCCTGTTGCTGAAAAGCCAGACTTCAGCGGCAGTAACATTATCTCCCGTGATGAGCCTGCCGTTTGAAACAAATCCACCACCAAACCCCGTGCCCAGGGTAAAACCCACCAGGTTCCCGTATCTTTTGGGACTTCCCGATGCTTCCAGTCTTGCATTAATTTCGGGCAGTATACCACCCAGCGCTTCGCCATAGGCAAAAAGATCCCCGTCATTGTTGATGAAAACAGGTAAACCGAACTCCTCCTCCAGGATGCTTTTCAGGGGTACCCCCCCTTTAAAGGCAGGCAGATTATTGGAATTATCAATGATCCCGTTTGCATAATCGGCCGGACCGGGAAAGGCAAAGCTGATGGCAACAGGGCTTCCCCCGATCTTTTCCATTACCTCTCTGAACCCTTCTTTCAAGGTGGCAAGGCAGCGTTCCAGGTTGTCGGCATTGGCATCTTTTCGAATTCCTTTTGTGATGGCTTCCCCTCCCTGGAACGCATTAAATTCAAAATTTGTCCCGCCGGCATCCAGTGTCAGCACAATCCGATGGTCACCATAGATGTCCATATGCCTAAGCTTTTGAGGTTCGCGAAGCGATATAAAGTATATATACCACACAGAGGCCCGGCACGACAAACCCTGCCATGATTCCAAACAGGTCGGCCAGTACCCCAAAGAGAACGGGGACAATTGCCGCACCGATAATGGCTGTGATCATTAATCCTGAGATCTCATTACTTCTTTCAGGCAACGCATCCACAGTGATAGAAAAGATAAGCGGGAATATATTGGCAAATCCGAGTCCGATGGTGAAAATAAATACAAAGGCCAATACCTGGCTCGAAGCAAAAAAGAGTCCTGCAATGCCAGCAAGGGAAAGGATACTGGTAATAATCAGGAATTTTCTCGGAGAGATCCAGTTCAGGATCACCGCGCCCAGAAAGCGCCCGGTCATTAATGAGATAAAAAAGAACAGGGTTCCAAACAGCCCTTTTTCCTTGATGTTGTAGTCAAATTTTGCCTCGAGGAAGTTTGGGAGCTTCGCGCTCATGCTCACCTCGGCACCTACATATAAAAATATGCCGACGACCATCATCAGAACATAGGGATTCCTGAGGAGTCCGAAACATGATTTCAATGTGGCTGGTTTCTCCTTTTCAGCATGCTCCTCAATCCTGGTTACCAGAAGAATGAGCAATACGACCATCATCACTCCCCCGTAAATCGGAAAAAGAATTTTCCAGTCCAGGCCCCAATACCTTGCCGCAACAATTGGGATCAGGGATCCCGAAAGCGACCCGATCGCTTTCACAAATTGTCCGAAAGAGAGGTTCCTGGAGTATTTTCCTTCCGGAGATACATCTCTCATGATGGGGTTCCCTGCAACCTGTAACATTGTGACCCCGGTGCCCAGGAAGAGTAATCCTCCCAAAATCAGGATAAATGACTCATAATGTCCGAGTATGGGCAGGACCATCCCGATCAGGGCTGCCAGCAGTCCAAGCATCAGAACATGCTTTCTTCCCTTTCGGTCCTGGTAAAGACCCAATGGAACAGACAGCAGTCCAAACATTATGAAAGCCATGAAAGTGACCATACCCGCCTGAAAATTATTCAGGCTGAAATCGGATTGCAACTGACTGGTGAGTGGTCCGGATACATCTCCAAAGCCCATCACCAGGAATGCCAGGAATATGGGGGTCGATTTAAGGTAAATGTTTTTTGTCATTGTGGTTATTGATACCTGTTTGGTTCTAAAATCAGCCCAATATAGTTCATCGGCCGAAAAAAATCATTAATTAATTCTTAAAATCTGCAGGATCGTACTATTGTATAACAGCTATGTTGTATTTCTTATAAAAATCAACCAACTTAGCACCTTTCAAGCATGGAGAATAACTTTACCTGTATTAAAGAAATATACCAAAAGTGACTTGCCATTTTGCACGAAAGAGCTCTATGATAGCGAGGTTTCTTTTGATCTCTTCGATCGTTTCATTTGTTGCTTTCACAAATGTTTCCGGCCAGTACTATGGAATGCAGTTTTCCGCCCATGAGTTTTCACTTGATCAAAGATCCAGTCTGAATTTAACGCCCGATGAGGCACTACCCGTAAACGACAAACTTGATCTGCAGTTCTTTCTCCGGTTTGACCCGGAGCATGAATCCTATTTTGGCTATATTTTCAGGGTTATTGCAGGAGACAAAAACGTTGATTTAATCCATGGTATTGTCCCCGAAAATCCCAATAATTTTGAATTGATCATTGGGGAAAAGACCAGTAAAATAGCTTTCAATATACCGGTTGAACATTTAATCCACGACTGGGTAAAACTCAGATTCGAGATCGATTTCAGGAATCAAAAGATTTCCTGTCAGGTCAACGATACGCTGCTTGAGGATGAATTGGTGGGCTTTAATGAAAAAAACGGAATCAGGTTAATGTTCGGGGCCCACTCCTTTGGGAACTTCTCATCCACCGATGTTCCGGCCATGATCCTCAGGGATATTGAGGTAATGGGAAGTGATCGTGATCATTATAGCTGGCCGCTGGATGAGACTGAAGGAAGCATCGCACACTCTGTTCCTTCAGGATATAATGGGGTTGCCGTAAACCCAAACTGGTTACTGAAGGACCATAATACATGGAACAGCAGCATAAGCATGGTCATTACCGGAAAGGTTAAGACCGCATTCGACACCCGAAATGATGATCTGTATATCCTGGCAGAGGACTCACTTTACATATTCAATGTGCCTGAACATTCACTAAGAAGCATGGCACAATATACCCCCTTTGGTAAAGAAGGGGCAATCGAGCTCATTTACAACCACGTGACCAATAGCCTGGTTCGATACTCCCTTGACTACAACTACATCACCACACTGGATCTGAATACGGGGAATTGGCCCCCACATATTCAGGGCAGTGACTCCCTGACCCGGTACTGGCACCACAATCGGTTCATTGCGCCCGATGGCTCCATTGTTACACTGGGCGGCTATGGCTATTTCTGGTATAAAAATTCAGTGCTTAAATGGAATCCGGAAGAGGAGCGTTTTGAAACGCTTGCCTGCAAAGGAGATTTTCATCCAAGGTACCTGGCCGGATCTGGATTCAATCCATCTGACAGCCTTTATTACATCATCGGAGGTTATGGAAGTAAAAGTGGGAAACAATCCGAGAGCCCCGATTACTATTATTCCATTCTCAGTTTTTCCCTGAAGGATAGCTTATTTTCAAATGTATTTGAATTCAAGGATATACAGGCTGGTTTTTGCTTTGCTAATTCAGTGGTATTCGATGAATCCAACAACCTGTATGCCCTCTATTTTCCCAAATATGAATTCAACAACAGGCTCCAGCTGATTAAGATTCCATTAAACAACCCGGAAATCATTGAGGTAGGCGATCCGATTGATTACAGCTTCCTGGATGTAAACTCTTATGCCGATCTTTTCTACAGCAAGGGAAACAATTCCCTGGTGGCCGTCTCATCCTATACTTCGGATGAGCAAACAATGGTATCGGTTCATACCATTTCATTCCCACCGCAAAAAAATAGCATCGCGGAGGCTGCCCCGGAAAAAAGCAATCTCCGTTTGCTTCTCTATATTATAGCTGCTGCACTCTTAAGTATTTCAGCCTGGCTATTATACAAAAGAAAATGGAGTCACAATGTTTCAGTTAAAAATCCGGTTGTAATTCACAGGGAAAAATCCTCTCCAAGGAGCAGGGCGAACTCCATCATCCTCTTCGGTGGATTCCAGGTGATTGACCGGAAAGGGATTGATATTACGGGTCAGTTTACCCCCCTGCCAAAAAAATTGTTTTTGTTTATCCTGCTTCATTCATTAAGAAACAACAAAGGTGTCTCCTCCAGTACATTATACGAGACATTCTGGTTTGATAAATCGGTGGAAAGTGCCAGAAACAACAGGGCCGTGAATATTGTAAAACTCAAATCCCTGCTCGATAACCTTGATTCTGTAAACCTTTCGAAGGATACCGGGTACTGGAAGTTCGATTTTGACCCGGGCCAGGTTTACATTGACTATTTCCAATACCTGAAGATCATTCGCCTGGATAATGAACTGACCAAGGAGGAAATCATCGAGTTGCTGTCCATTATTGAAAATAAACCTTTCCTGAATAATACACAGGCCGATTGGCTCGATCCGTTCAAGTCTGAAATTTCAAATGAAATCATCGATACGCTAATCAGATACATCAGTAAGTCGATGGATGATCCTGAATTCCTGCTGCATCTTACAAACTGCATCTTTCTATTTGACGCGGTCAGTGAGGAGGCGCTTAAGGTTCAGTGCAGACTTTTGATAAAACAGGGAAAGCATAGTCTCGCTAAAAGCTCCTATTCAAAATTCTGCAAAGAGTACAGGCAACTTTATGATGAGGATTATGGCTTAAGTTTCAACCAGGTTATCGATGAAAAACATCTCCCTGAAGGGGGTTAAAAAAACCGGGTTAATGAATCACTAACCCGGTCTTCCAACTAAAACTACTACTATTCAGAACTATTACTATTTGGTTTTACTATTTCCAAAAAACTTTTTTCTCACTTCCCATCACAAAAGTCAGGGTGGATCCGGCCTCAATGTCAGCGTGACTGATAAAAGGCTCAGAGAGTTTCGTACCATTGAGCAGGACCTCCTGAACATAGGGATTTTCGACCGATCGATTCTCAGCGATTACTGTAAAAACGTTTCCTTCAGTCACATCAATTTCCACCTTATCAAACGAGGGTCGTCCGATCGAATAGCGGACATCGCCCGGACAAACGGGATAGAATCCCATTGAACTCAGCAGGTACCAGGCAGACATCTGGCCACAATCCTCGTTACCACAAAGTCCGTCGGGTTGATCGGTATAGAACTGATCCAGAATTTCCGAAACAACCTCCTGTGCTCTCCAGGGTTTTTCAACAGAATTGAATAAATATGCGATATGATGGCTAGGTTCATTTCCATGTGCATACTGACCGATAAGGCCGGTGATATCGGCAGAGGCATCTTCTCCCAGAACCTCGGAGGAGGTCGTAAAAAGCGAGTCAAGTTTAAGGGAAAAAGAGTCCCGTCCACCCATCAGATCGATCAGGCCGTTCACATCATGAGGAACATACCAGGTCCACTGCCAGGCATTCCCCTCCACATAGGGTGTATTCCAATGAGCTGAATACCGGGGATGAAAAGGCTCATCCCAGCTTCCATCCAATCTTTTTCCCCGCATAAACCCCGATTCCGCATCAAAATAGGTGTGGTAGCGTTGTGATTTTTCAAAAAACGACTCCGCGATCTCCTTTTCACCCATGTCCAGGGCCATGGTGGCAATGGCCCAGTAATTGTAGGCAAATTCAAGCGCTTTGGATACCGATGCCCTTTCCAGGTCACATGGGACAAAACCATAAATCTCCTCGTAAAGTTTTGCTTTCGGCATCAGGTTTCCCCAGGCCTTTTCTGAAGGATAAGATATCTTCTTAACAGTATCATAGGCCACTGAATGGATTATTGCTTCCAGGGCCTTCTCTGTATCAAAGTTCCGGTGCCCCTTCATATAGGCATCAACAATTACTGATACGGCATGTGATCCTATCATTGTTCCCGTATAGTTGGAGGCAAGTTCCCACATGGGAAGAATACCACCTTCATCATATTTTCTCAGGAGCGCCCTGATCAGCTCCTGGTTATAGTCGGGCTGAATGATTGTAAAGAGTGGGTGCAGTGCCCTGTGGGTATCCCAAAGTGAAAAGACGGTATAGTTGGGACTTTCGGAGTGATGAATCTGCTGGTCCATAGCCCGGTAGGTGCCATCCACATCAGAATAGATTCCGGGGTAAATCATACTGTGATAGAGAGCTGTATAAAATGTCCGCTTTTCGCTGATATCTTTGGTCTCAATCCGGATTTTTGACAATTGCGTTTCCCAGGCCTCCTCTGCCTTCTTACATATGCCATCAAAGTCCCATCCTGAAACTTCCTGATTCAGATTCTTGGCGGATCCTTCGTAACCGACTGCACTAATTCCGACTTTTACCAATACCTCTTCCCCATTTTCGGTCTGAAAATTCAGCTTCACCTTGGCATTTTTACCCGACACCTCACTTACCTGCTCCTGCAACTGGTTATCAAGGAACAGCTCGGCCTCAAAAGGTCTGGAAAATTTAGCTGTAAAATATACATAGTGGTTCTTTGCCCAGCCTGAGGTTACTTTCAGGCCCTGGATCTCCTGGTTATTAAGTACCCTGATCTCGTGGAGCGGGTTTTCATGTCCATGGATCGTTGGTACAAGATCGATCAGTATCCCGGCCTGCTCCGCCTCCGGAAAAGTATACCTGTGAAAGCCTGTACGGGCTGTTGCCGTTAACTCCACTTCAATATTATAGTCGGTCAGATCGACATGGTAGTACCCGGGCCGGGCATTCTCGGTCTCCCTGTTAAATCTTGATCTGTAGCCCGTATCAATATCTCCGACCTCACCCGAATCCAGCGGAACATCCCCGGTAAAAGGCATGAACAGAATATCTCCGTAATCCCCTATCCCCGTTCCGCTCAGGTGCGTGTGACTAAAACCGATAATAGAAGAATCCGAGTAATGATAGCCGGAACAGGCATCCCATCCAATTAGACGGGTGTCAGGACTTAACTGAACTGATCCAAAGGGAACCGTGGCACCCGGAAAAGTATGTCCGTGATCATCCGTTCCGATAAAAGGATCCACAAAACTGACAAGGGCCGAATGGTTTTTATTTTGAAGAAGGGGACCACCGCAGGCAACAATGATAAGCGCGATTGCAGTCACAATGAAAAGAGGACCTTTTAGTCTCATGAATGTAATACCTTTTGTAAATTACCTGGCGGCAAAAAAAGTCCGGCATCCTTAATAATCAATTAAAAAATGATTAACTGGTATTTCAGAAATTCCCGGAATTACAGTAATTCAGTGGTAAAATATTAGTAATGAGCTAATTTAAAAAGTTAAAAAAACTTTATTGATTCACATCTTCAGGCACGTCAATGTGTTCACTTAATCAGAATCCTGGCAGCTTTCCGGTCAGGTTTAAAGGAGGCATTACGGGGTATTTCGGAAACAGGAATAATGAGTTTCGGGACCTCGTGAGGAGCAAGGGAACTTGTCAGCTTGCTCCTCCATTGGGCTATCTTTTCGACTGAATGGGATGCATTGTTCAGCATGTCATCCTCCACCAGCAGGACCAACTTCTCTCCCAACTTCTCATCTGCCACAGGCAGCAACAGAACGGCGGTCCCCAGTAAACTTCCGATTCGCTCTTCAAGGATCTCCGGGATCACCTTGATCCCACCTGTTTTGATCACATTATCAAAGCGCCCGAGCCATTTAAACATGTCACCCCCCTTTTCGATCTCAACCAGGTCATTGGTCACCACCACACCGGATGTGATCCCAGGCAGATCCACCACCAGGCAACCCCGTGTATCAGTTTGGATCACTGCCCCTTCCAGCAACCTAAAGGATCTATCGGGATTTGGCCCGTTGATGCGCCTGATTGCAAAATGGGTATATGTTTCGGTCATTCCGAAAGATTCGTATACCTGTGGCATGGAAAACTCCATCAACAGGGTTTTAAGGGAGGCCGGGAGCTCCCCCCCTCCGATTAAAAGTTTGCCCACCCGGGAGAGATCATCCCCGGCCCTGAACGATTCGGCCACCTGAAGTGGGACCATCGGTACAAAACTAAAGTTCCCCTCAACCGACCGGAGTGGCCTGGATGAGGGCTCGGTGAGCACCAGTTCCAGTCCGCCCAGAAGTGCACGGACCACCATCATCTTACCCGCGATATAATCCACCGGCAAACAGAGAAGGACCCGGTCGCCCGGTTCAAGGTTGAAATACGAAAGGGTTTTAACGGCGCTGGTTTCCATGGCCTCCCGGACCAGTTCATACTCCCCCGGATCGCCCGTTGTACCACTTGATCGCTGAAGGATTGGTCCGGATGACGGATCCAGGAATCTCTCTATGAATTGAAATACCTTCCGGTACCAATCGGGATTTTTACAATCGTGAACCATCATGTGGCAATGGGCCCTCAGATCCTCCGTTGAGAAACTGTTGCCATCGATGCGGAACAATCCGGTATGAAAAGTGCCAGTCATCGGTCAGAATTGAATCACATCCAAATCCCAGGGATAACGGGGTCTGTACCAAAGGGAATCTCCCTCCATCTCCAGGGGGGAGGGTATGTTGTTGCTGTAGAGCGACCCGGTTCCCAATCCCTGTGGAATGGTTGTTCCCAGCCGGGCGGTCCACTGGGCGATGGCATTGAGCCCGATGTTGGATTCCAGCGCGGATGTGATCCACCACCCGATACCTTGCCCGTCCGCAAGCCGGATCCACTCTTCTGCAGTTGAGGTTCCACCCAGCAGTCCGGGTTTCAGAATGATGTATCGAGGATTGATCTGCACCAAAAGTTCCCTGCGCGCCTCCATGCCGTGGATTCCAATGAGCTCCTCGTCCAGGGCCACCGGGATGGGCGCTTCGCGACAAAGGTCTGCCATGGCCCCTGCCTGTCCCGGGGCAATGGGCTGTTCGATGGAATGAATCCCGTAAGAGGAAAGAATTTCCATGTAATTCCTTGCATCTTCGTAGCTCCATGCGCCATTGGCATCGAGACGGATCTCCAGATCCCCGGTACCATATTCAGCCCTGATCCGTCCGAGCACCCCGGTCTCCTGGCTGAAATCCAGCGCTCCCACCTTCATCTTCAACACCCTGAAACCCTTATGCAGCTTGTCACGTATCTGCTCAAGCATGTTGTTCCTGTCTCCCATCCAGATCAGCCCGTTGGTTCGTATTCCTGAACTTCCCCCGGTAAATCCGGAGGGATGAAGTACCCTATGACCCCCTGACTCCAGGTCCTTCAGGGCAGTCTCCAGGGCAAACCGGACACCGGGCTGCGAGGGAAGGAATTGTGCGGGATCCATCTCACCCCTGTCAATCAGCTTGCAGATGTGATCCAGTCTGATCTCCATCTCCAGGGGATCATCGATGCTCAGTCCGGGTACAAGCGAGACCTCCCCTAATCCGGAACATCCGTTCTCATTGGTCAGTTTTATATACCAGCAGGGTTTTTGATACAGAACGCCCCGGGATGTGCCCGCGGGACGGATAAAATGCAAGGGGCGTGAGATATATTGCGCCTGTACCATTTAAAGTACAAGTCCAAGTCCGAACGACAGAGAAAAGAGCAGGGTGGCCACTGCCAGTTTTTTTAATTCGGCATTCAACTCAACGGGTACGGTGTTGTCGATCACCTTTTTTACATCGGACACCAGGATGGGTACCGGGATCAGCAGCAACAGCTGCAGATAAGACTCGAAATGAATGATTGTATAGGTCAGTGCAAATAGAAAGGCTGTTGCCAGCAGAATCACATGGTAGGCCTTTGCCCAGGCAACACCCATGCGCACCACCAGGGTATGCTTCCCGTTTTCAGCATCATTCTCATGGTCTCTCAGGTTGTTCAGGTTCAGTACGCCCACGCTCAGCAATCCCACCGATGAGGCGGGAAGCAAAATGGAGGGATGAAAGGAACCTGTATGCAGGAAATAGGTTCCGGCCACGCCCAGGATCCCGAAATAGATGAAGACCATCAGGTCGCCAAATCCCACATACCCGTAAGGTCGCCTGCCGATTGTATATTTGATGGCTGCAAAAATGGCCGAGAATCCGAGCAGAAAGAAGACGGCATATCCCAGCAGATTCCCGTCACGAAGCCCGGACCAGATCAAAAGCGATCCGGAAACCAAGCTCAGATAGTACAAAAAGAGCGATCATCCAGCGCATCTGGTGCATGGTAACCAGTCCCGACTGGGTCACCCGCAATGGTCCGAGCCGCCCTTCATTGTCGGTACCCTTCACTGCATCCCCGTAGTCGTTTGCCAGGTTGGAGAGTATTTGCAGAAAAAGGGTGGTAAGAGTCCCAAACAGGAAGACTCCCCACTTGAATCTTTCTTCGGCAAAACCCAGGAAACTACCCAGTATGGTGGCCGAGAGTGACAGCGGCAGGGTTCGCAGCCGAAAGGCCTTAATCCAGATGGCAGTGGCAGTCATGGAGCAAAATTACGATTTTCTTTTGTATATGGGTCAGGGTAACCTGGGGAATTGGTCCCAGTCGGGTTTCCGCTTCTCCAGGAAGGCATTTTTTCCCTCCCGGGCCTCTTCGGTCATATAATACAGCATTGTGGCATTCCCGGCAAGCTCCTGGATCCCGGCCTGACCGTCCAGTTCGGCATTCAGTCCGGCTTTGATCATTCTCAGGGCAATGGGACTGTGTTGCATGATCTTGTTACACCACTCCACGGTGACATCCTCCAGCTCCTCCAGGGGAACCACCTTGTTCACCAGTCCCATTTCAAGGGCTTCGGCTGCAGTATACTGCTCACATAAGAACCAGATCTCCCTTGCTTTTTTCTGTCCCACGTGCCTTGCCAGGTAAGAGGAGCCGAAGCCGGCATCGAAACTGCCAACCTTTGGTCCGGTCTGGCCAAACCGGGCATTCTCCGAAGCAATGGTAAGGTCGCACACCACATGCAGTACATGTCCCCCGCCGATGGCATAGCCGTTAACCATGGCGATGACAGGTTTGGGAAGGCTTCGGATCTGGCGCTGTACATCCAGCACGTTCAGCCTGGGCACCCCATCCTTACCCACGTAGCCGGCAAAACCCTTCACATTCTGATCCCCGCCACTGCAAAACGCCTTATCCCCCTCACCGGTGAGGATCACCACGCGAACATCGGCCATCTCACGGCACATCACCAGTGCTTCGCTCATCTCCCGGGTGGTATCGGGCGTAAAGGCGTTATAATACCTGGGTCTGTTGATGGTTATCTTTGCAATACCCCCGAAAGATTCAAATCTGATCTCCTCAAACGCTTTGAGCGTTTTCCACTCTCTTTTTGACATCATCTGTTAGTGGTTCAAATTTATAAACTCCTTAAAAATAAGACTATTTTCCTGCTTCGATGTATCCACATCCAGCACCGAAAGGGTGCTTCCGGGATTGAAAAGTACATCGATCGCACCCTTTAGTTCCTCCATGTTCCCCACATGTGCTGCCTGCCTGCCAAAGGATTTCGCAAGCAATTCAGGGAAAACGGGATGGTGGGTGACCAAAAACTCCTCGAAGAATTTCATTTCCGAAGGTCCCTTCAGCAAACGAAAGATCCCTCCCCCATCGTCGTTCAGCACCACGATCTTCAGATTCTCCGGGAAATTCCTGTTCCACATGGCGTTCGAATCATAAACAAAACTAAGGTCCCCCACCAGCAGGATGTGCATCCTGTCTGATACCATGGCTGCCCCCACTGCCGCCGAGACACTCCCGTCGATACCCGATGTGCCCCTGTTTGAATAATAGGAAAGATCCTTTCTGTGGGGTAGAACCTGTGAATAGCGGATGGTGGAACTGTTTCCCAGGTGGATTACCGATCCCGGGGGTGCGGCGGCAAGCAGGGCATGGATGACCCAGAGGTTTCCGAATTCAAGGGTCTGCAGTTTTCCCTTCACGATCACCCTGGCCCTCTCCTGAAACAGTTTCCATGCCTCCAGATACCGGTTCACCGTGCCGGGGATGATGGACCAGGGAGATACGTTCCGCAAGCTGCGTCGAGCGAGGCCTCCACGTGACCGTCAATCTCCACATGCACAAGATCGGGCAGCTTCTGAAGAAATATCTTAAGCCGTTTTGAAACCACCTGTCCCCCGAAAGAGATCAGGAGATCCGGGATCAATCCCGTGGTCTCATCCTCCTCAACCCCCGCCAGCAAAAGTTCCGGCTGGGAGATAAAATCCATCGCAGGGAAGATTTGCAATGTTCTCGGCAATCACCACGGACTGGCACTCCCTAAGCAGTTTTAAGAGCCTTTCAGTTAAGTCTTTCCCGTGCTGTCCCATCCCTGCAAGGATCATTATTTTTGTATTTGCCCCCAGGACTTCAAAACCGGGAACAGGCTCCATCGCTTCCGGAGGATGATTCTGGTGATCATTGCCCTCCAGAACAGGGGGAAGCGGTTCATAGAGTGGCTCCTCCAGGGGAATGTTCATATGAACCGGACCGGCAGGAAGAGAAATGGCCGAATGGACCAGGCTCTCCGTCATCCTGATCACCTGGGTGAGAACATCCGGTTCCGTCACAGGCAGGGGGAGCTGGTAAAACCCCTTTGAATAAGCAAAGAATGGCGCCTCCTGGTCAATCCACTGGTTGTTGAACTGGGGGATCTTTTCGGGCGGACGATCGGCCGTGATTACAATCAGCGGAATCTGCTGGTGATAAGCCTCAGCCATCGCCGGGGCAAGGTTGAGCACCGCTGTTCCCGAGGTGGTCAGCACAACAACCGGCTCCTGAAGCTGACGGGCCATTCCAAGGGCCACATAACCCGCCGAACGCTCATCCACGATACTTGTGCAACGAAACCAGGGTTGTGAGGTGAAAAGCTGCATAAGAGGTGCATTCCTGCTACCCGGACAGATGATCACCTGCCTGATTCCAAAACTCTGCAACAGGGGCCCGAGCTCAGTGATGTGTTGATGGCGCTTCATGATGCAGCTCGATGTTCTTGATATAGGTCCGAAGAATCTGAAGCAGCGATTCTGCTTTTAGCCGGGTCTCTTCCCACTCATCTGCTGGATCAGAATCAAGGGTAATACCTCCTCCTACATAGAGGGCAAGAAATTCAGGAGTGACTTTCATGCATCTCAGGTTCACAAAAAGGTCCATTTCACGATCCTTTGTGACCGGACCCAGGAATCCGGTATAGTATTCCCGGTCGTGAGGTTCCAGCTCCTTAATGTAACGAATGGCTTCATCCTTGGGCTGACCGGCCACCGCAGGGGTTGGATGGAGCGCTTCCACCAGCTCCCAAAGCCTCCCGCTGATCATCTGTAATGACAGCGAAAAGTCAGTACGAAGGTGCAACAGGTTACCGGCCTTCTTCACATAGGGGGATGAAACCCTGTAATCCCTGATCCCAAACGAATGAAACACATCATGAATGTAACGGGTTACATATTCCTGTTCAAGCACCTCCTTGACGGTCCACTTTTCGATATTCATGTGTTTTTCAGCAAAGGGCCTCGTCCCGGCGAGTGAAACCGTTGAAACCCTGTTCTCCCTCAACCTGAGCAGTGGTTCGGGTGAAGCTCCCATCCAGCATTCATCCTCACTTTTGAAAAGGTAAACAAACGCATTTGGATGCTTCCTGCACATGGCCTGAAATAGCTTTGGAGCCATGGAAAAATAGTTCCCCCGTATGACCCGGATCCTCGACAGCACCGCTTTCTGAAAAGCCCCGTTGGAGATGGAGGATCTGATCTCATTTACCTGCTCCATATAGCGCTCTTCCCCGGTCACAAACGGTTCGGGATCGTTCCATGAGACCGCCGGCCCGTTTTCCATCTCCTCAACCTGCCTGATCAGGCTCCGGCTGACCTGGTTACTCTCCATCACCAGGTCGGGCGGGATCATCAGGTAGGGATGACCGTTCCGTGTATCAAATGGTGCCATAATGAAGCCGGTTTCCTCTGAAAGAACATGGACATCACTTGCGCGGACCTTGCTATGGGTGGTCTGAATATAGGTGGTGGAGTGGTCCTGCTGGGGAAGCCTGAAGGTTACAAAAGAGAGATTTTTAGAGAGACAGAGATGTTGGATGTGGTGTAGACCTTCATTCATGGTATGAGTCTGGCGGAACCGCCTTTTCCTGTTTAGGTTTAACACTATTGGTAACACGGCTGATGGAAATAAGTTTTCCGACATCATCCTTTATTTCCACATCCCATATATGTTTAAAATCAGCCTTTGCAACGATCCTGGCAGATGCATGGAGGCTCCCCTTTCGCGCGGGATGAAGATGCTGGCTGTTGACCACCGATCCAAAAACCTCAAATTTATCGGGATCCACAATCAGGAAAGAACCTGCGCTGCCCACGGTTTCTGCCAGTGAGATAAGTGCACCTCCATGCACTGAACCTCCGGGCTGGTAAAGCTCAGGGGTGATCTTCATCTCCGCATCAACCTGGCTTTCAGAATACGCTGTGAACTTAATTTTCAGAAGATCTATAAAGGTCCCCCTGCAAATGTTATTGATCTCTTCAACGGTCATTTGGAAATATTTCAAATCCAAATATAAACATTCGGCCGTTTATTTCTCGGCCACCACCAGCATAACAGAACCGAGAAAAAGCGATTCTCCACTGACAATCCTGAAACCTGCAGCCTGAAGAAAATTCTCCATCTCATTGATTGTGTAATAGTTCTGTGACGATTTCGCCAGGTATCGATAGGCCTTCAGGTTGCCCGAGATGATCCCGCCAAGGTAAGGCAGGATCATGCGAAGATAGATGTTATTCAGCACCCTCCATGCCTTGTTCACGGGCTTGCTGCTTTCAAGAACCACCAAACGGCCTCCGGGTTTGAGCACCCTGAAAAGTTCCTGAAGGTGCCTGGATGCCCCGGAATTTTCATAGACCAGGTTGCGGATTCCGAAGGTAATGCCCACAGCATCGAAGCTGTTCTCATGAAAGGGCATCTGTGCCACTTCACCTTCCACGAAATTGATCAGTGGCAGATTACCACCTGCCAGATGCGCCTGTTTCTGGCGAGCCACATGCAACATTTCCTTGCTGAAATCGTACCCGGTAAGGGAGATCGCGTAATCCGACATGGAAGCCACCTCCAAAATGAAATCCCCTGTACCGGTGCATACATCCAGAACACTTGCAGGGTGATTTTGCAAACATGCCAAAACGGCCTTTTTACGCCAGGAGCGGTCCCTCCCGAAGGTAAAGATCCTGTTCACACGATCGTAGGTGGAATAAATCTCTGCATAAAAATCATGCAGAGGAAAATTTGATTGCAGCTGCGACATGGCACTGTTTTTGAGCTCCTAAAGTTAGGCATTTGATTGATTCGGCGAGAGAATATCTATATTTGCCCCTGTAAAAGAATAATGGCAGCACATGCAAGGAATCCTCTTCATTCTTTTACTGGCAGGTTTAGGTTTCAGCCCTGACCTGGAAGCCCGGTTGCAATTCACAGAAATCATTGCCCTGAACAATAGGGGAGTTGTAAACCCGCTCACGGGTGTTCCGGGCGACTGGATCGAGATCCATAACCCGGGATCTGCCGCTATTGACATCAGTCACTACTACCTGTCCGACAGGCCCGAGACTCCCTTCATGTGGAGGTTCCCGGAAAACACCTCCGTTCCCGCCGATGGATATGTACTTGTGTGGACCGATGGAACCGGGGATACCATCAGTGGCCTGCATGCCAATTTCAAACTGGATGTAGCAGGGGAATCACTGGTGCTCTTTTCAGCCAAAAGGGAGTTTATTGACTCCATCACCTTTCCCAGAATGTATGAGGATGTTTCTTACGGGCTGAACTCCGAAGGGGAGTATATGTTTTTCCGGAAACCCACTCCCGGCGCATCAAACTTCAATGCCGGGGAATTCCTTGTATCCGGTAATGTGGTGATCAGCCCCCCTGCAGGTATCTATTCAACAGGAGTTTCGATTTCTATGGGGGCCAGCGGGACAAGGGGGATCATCCGATATACCCTCGATGGTTCTGAACCGGGTGAGAATGACCCTGAATTCAGGGGTGGTCTGATCGCCGACCATAGCATGGTGGTCAGGGCCCGTCTTTGGACCGAGGGTGCCGAACCGGGTGATATCTCCACTGCAAGCTACATCGTCCATGAGGACTTTGACCTGCCGGTCATCTCCCTGGCCACTGAGCCGGATGGTCTCTGGAGCGACCAGAATGGGATCTATGTAACCGGGACCAACGGAGTCACAGGCAATTGCAGCGAAATACCCCGGAACTGGAACAGGACTGGGAAAGGCCAGTGAGCATGGAGTACTTCGATGTCGGATGGACAAATGGGATTGCAAATCGATGCGGGAATGAAGATTCATGGGGGTTGCAGCAGGGGATTTGCCAATGAAGTCACTGGGAATCTTTGCCAGGAGTGAATATGGACAGAGCATCATGAACTACCCCTTTTTCAGGGAGAAGGAGCTGGATGAATTCAAAGGTCTGATTCTGCGTAATGGAGGAAACGACTTCCAGTATTCATTCATCAGGGATGCGGTAATCCAGGCCACCGTTCATCCGGCTATGGATCTGGATTACCAGGCTTACGAACCGGTGCATGTTTACCTGAATGGTGAGTACTGGGGAATCCACAACCTGCGGGAGAAGGTAAACGAGCACTGGATCACCTCCAACTATGGCATCCCTGCTGAGAACCTTGATTTTATCAAAAACGACTGGGAGGTGTTTGCCGGAACCCGCGACGCATGGGATGAGCTGACCCGTTACCTTGAAAATAATCACCTTGTGCTGGGAGCTCCATACAGCGTGGTAGAGAGTCAGCTGGATATCAATTCCTACCAGGATTACCTGATCACCCAGCTCTTCATTGCCAACCGCGACTGGCCGGGAAACAATCAAAAATACTGGAGAGATCATGTGACCGGTTCGAAATGGCGATATATCCTGTTCGACCTGGAGTTCAGTTTCGGTATTTACGATTTCAATCCTGCACTGGATATGTTCACATTTGCCACCAATGCGATCGGGAATGATTGGCCCAACCCCGCACTGGGCCACCCTGATGATCAGGCGACTGTTTGAAAACCAGGGGTTCCGGGAACAATTCCTGGCCAAGTATATGATGCACCTGAATACCACCTTTGCCCCTGAAAGGGTCATAGGCATCATCGACTCCATTCAGAACCATATTTACAATGCCTTTCCTGAACATCTCGCCAGGTGGAGACATCAATCCATGGCCGGCTGGGAAAGCCAGGTGGAGGAGCTGAGACAGTTTGCAAGGGAGCGGCCCGACCATGTGTGGAACAACATGAGGAATTTTTTCTCGCTGGGTGAAATTGTAACCCTGCAGGTGGAACCCACCGGGGCAACAGGACATATTAATGCCAACACGGTGAATATTCCGGCAGAGGGTTTTACCGGTAAGTACGCAGCGGGATCGAAACTGGAACTCCGCTTTGATCCACAATCCGGGTTACCGGTTCAGCCATTGGGAGATCAATTCCGGGAACATCTCCGCCTCCACACTCCTGGCAAAAGGTTCCGTCTGGAGGTTCAACGATTCGGGTACCTGGCCCGGGACCCAGTGGACGGCCTCCTCCTATGATGATGCTTCATGGCCATCCGGTAATGGCATACTGGGGTACGGCGACGGGAATGAATCAACCCTCCTGGATTTTGGTCCGGATGATCAGAATAAAACCACCACCTATTATTTCAGAAAAAACTTTGAGATATCGGATATCTCCCTCTATGATTCATTCGAAATCGGACTTCTGAGGGACGATGGTGCGGTGGTATATATCAACGGCGTTGAGGTGATCCGCGATAACATGCCCTTGGGAGCCATCGGCCACGATACGTTTGCAGTGACATTCGCAGGGGATCAGGACGAGACCACCTATTTTACCTTCCCGGTGGAGAAAAGCCATTTTAACTCCGGGGTCAACCTCATTGCCGTGGAGGTCCATCAGAACAGTGTCACCAGCTCCGATCTGAAGTTCGACCTTGATGTGAATGCCCGCATCAATGAAGAATCCAGGCTCTCTGAATACATGGATAACCCGCTCAACCTGAATCCGGGAACCGACATCACCATCAGGGCGGTGGCGGAGGTTGAACAACTTGAGCTCGATCTGCGGATCAACGAGATCATGGCCGACAATATCGGGGCTGTTCTGGATGAATACGGCAACGACAGCGATTGGATCGAGATCTACAACAAGGGGGAAACCATTGTGGATATGGCCGGACTCTACCTGACCGACGACCTGGAGAATCCCACCAAGTGGAGAATTCCCGGAGGTTCTCCCACAAAGACCTCCATCGATGCCAATGGATACCTGGTCTTCTTCGCCGATGAAAACCCCATGCTTGGCCCCCGCCACCTGGACTTCAAACTGAGCAACAGCGGGGAGTCGGTTGGAATCTCCTACCTTTCGGGAACCAATGTGGTCTGGATCGACTCCATATCCTTCACCCGGCAGTATGCCAATGTATCCACCGGGTATTTCCCCGACGGTACCGGCAGTTGGGTCAAACTGGACCACACCCCCGGTTCAAAAAATGTGGCGGCCATCGTTTCGGTTCAGCCGCACCAGATATTGGAGGTGATGCTCTTCCCCAACCCGGTCCGTGACCAGTTGAATATCAGCATCAGTACTCCTGACGGAAACCTGGAACATATGGTTCTGCACATCTGTGATCTCACCGGACGCAGAATCCTGAGTGAACAGAAATCGGCATGGGGAGGAGTCCTGAACGACCGAATCGACGTTTCGGCCCTGCCTGGAGCCATGTATATCCTGGTGATTGAAACCACCTCCGGAACCCACTCCTTCAGGTTTGTGAAAACAGAGCGATAGGACAAAACCGATCAGAGGGAGTCCAGGTATCTGGCCACTTCGGTATGACCAGCCTTCGCAGCAAAGGAGGCTGCATTGTCACCGTCTACATCTTTCAGGGCCGGATCTGAACCGCCCTCCAGGAGTATTTTTACCACCTCCAGGTTCCCCTCTGCTGCGGCATGCATCAGGGGAGAGAAATGTTCGCCGGAGTCCACAACATTGGGCTCCGCGCCCTTTTCCAGCAATATGGTGACCGTTTCCGGAAACGGACCTGTGGCAGCGTAAAGCAGGGCGGTCCTTCCCTCCAAATCCCTTCTGTCGATAGCGGCACCTGCATCCAGCAATGTCAATACTACCTTGGAGTGACCGTTAAAAGCGGCCAGCATCAGCGCCGTTCTTCCCTCCTCCTCCCTCCCGTTCACATCGGCACCCGACTCAAGGGCCTTTTCCACACCCGCCAGATCACCCGCCAGGGCAGCTTCATGCAGCTGCGCGACCAATCCCTGGGAGGAGACCCCCTCAGATTCAGAGGATCCCGCAGTAATCTTTTCTGAGGCAGGGTTTCCCTCTTTTCCTTTAACGGAACGGTTGCAACTGTAAAGAGTGAAGCTAAGAAAAGCAGCAGCAGAGGTAATTAGAAGGATGTTTCGTTTCATCTGGATCGGCGATTGGAGAGGCAATGTACAAAAAATATATAGCTGCGGTCAATGCATTTTTAGGGTTCCCCATGCAACTTTTGGAATTAAATCCCATCATTAGGGTAAACCATCCGTGATGAAAGGATTCAGATTTTTACCCGTTTTTCTATTGATTTCAACACTTTTTTCCTCCTGTGACTGGCATGCCACCCGGACTGTCATTGGCTACGGAGATATCGAAACTGAAGAGATTGGGGTGACCGGGTTTACCGGGGTTACCGTGACCGGTACCTGCAATGTAAATATAACCACCGGGGAGATTTTCAGTGTAACGCTGCAGGCACAACCACAGGTGCTGGAGGTGATGACCTGCAGGGTACACAGCGGGATACTCCGGATTGGATTTGATCCCGACTATAATGTGCAGACCAGCGAGGAGATCTCTGCGAATATTGTGGTCCCCTCCCTCAATTTTGTAAGTGTTACCGGGGCAGGTGATTTTACGATCAGCGGGGCCGGACAGCCGAGGCTCGACATACAAATTACGGGGGCAGGAAACGTTCAGGCCTTTGATATGGAGGTAGAAGGGTGTTACATCAACATCACCGGTTCGGGAAATTGCGAAGTTAACGTAATCCGGACTCTCCAGGTGACCGTTTCAGGGGTTGGAAATGTTTTCTACAAGGGAACCCCGGAGGTTATTTCTGATATCAGCGGCGTTGGGAATGTGATCGCAGCCGGAGGTTAAGGAACCGGGGTTATTCATGAAAACAGAGGGCCCGGTTAAGAGCCACGATGGCTTTCCGGTAATCATCCCTGCATATTACAAACTGCATATTCACCTGCCTGAGTGATTGCGAAACAGCCTCCACATTGATGCCATTTTCAAACAGGGCGGCAGTGGCTCTGGCCAGTGATCCGGGCCGGGCAATGTTTGTCCCCAGCGCGCAAACCAGTGCGACCACCCGGTGTGTGACCTCATAATAGAGACCCTTGAGTTCCATCAGCAAGGCAGGGGTCACATCTTTTTCCCAGAAGACCATGGTGATGCTGTTTGCATTTGTGGACTTCAGGATATAGGATAATCCGTGCCGCTGAATCACCTTCATCAGGTTCAGGTCATATCCCACCTGTCCCACCATAAACGGATCATGCACCTCAATGGCCGTCACCCGGTCTGTTCCTGAGATAATCTCGACCTTCGACTCTTCTCCCTTATAATCACGGGAGATAAGGGTTCCGGGATGATCCGGCTCAAAGGTGTTTTTAATGCGGATGTTGATCCCCGCCACCTCCAAAGGCTTGGATGCCTTGGGATGGATCGCCTCCATGCCGATGTCGGCCAGCTGGTCGGCCACATTGAAATTGGTATTTCCCACCGGTCTTGACCATTCCAACCCCACGATGGCCGGATCGGCGCTGGAGAGGTGGTACTCTTTGTGGATGACCGCCTCCATTGCCTTTACCTCCACCGCAATTTTGCTGAAAGTGACTTCCGAATACCCCCTGTCAAACTCTCTCATGATCCCTTCTGTACCTTTTGTATAGCCTGTAACCACAGGGATGGTACCCGATCAGTCAATATCCATAAATGCCTTATGAATCCGCTCATCAATTGTCAGATACTCGGTATCGTTAAACCCGCAAAGGTCCACAAAAGTGGATTTAAACCCGTTCTTCCGGATGATATTCACCGAATTCCATGCCGAATGGGCCTCTCCAATGGAAGCCAGGATCTCCCTGGCTGCCAGTAATATGTTTTGTTTACTCACATAACCGGAGGACAACACCTCGTGAAGACTGACCAGGTAATTCCCTGACTGCCGGACCCGTTGTGTAATAAACCGGTCTGCCTTTTCAAGATCCAGGCCGATCTCCTCCATTCCATGATTGATGGAAATCAGCCTCTCCAGCACCTCGTTGAGCGCAGCACCATAGTCAAGACCCTTCTCAAAAAGATCGTAAACCCCGGGCTCACCACTCTTTTTATGCTCCAGAAGCCAGTTGGTTACATGATTGTAAGCCGAAACCACAAAAATCCTGTGATAGGGATGATCTCCCGCGGCCTGCCTGATGATAATATTGTTTAAAACATCCCCAAATTTCGACATGGAGGTGCCGCCTATCTTATGAACCGAAAGCATATAATGGTGTTATAATAATAATCCGACAAAAATAATTCAATTCTTATAAACGTTTAAACTAAGAACAGCTTCTTTTCCCGATTGTTCTAACTTTATAACCAATGAGAACGATTTCCTTAATAAGCCTGCTCATGTTCATGGGCCTGATGAGCGCGTGCATGAAGGATAAACCAGAAGCCCTCCCTGAAAATCTGGTATGGAATCCGGAGCTGGCCCTGCCTCTTGGATCAGATCGCCTGGGCCTGAACACAGAGAGCGGTTTCGATACTTCCCTTTTTAAACTGGATACGATCACTGATTTACCAAAATGGGTGGAAAATAGTGTTACAGTTCTTGAGAGAAAAATTGATTTCGATCTCTCCCTGGTGAATGAACACATCGACTCCATCCACCAGATTCTCTTCCGCATCGGTATAATGAATGGATTTCCCAATGAAGTTCTGGCCCAGGGTTACTTCATGGATGCATCAAACAATCCCATCGACTCCATATTTTCCGGGGGAGCCTTACCGGTTCCTGCAGGAATCCCGGTAGGAAATGGTGAGACCATTCATCCAACGTTGGTAAGGAAAGATGCTCTCTTTGTTGCAGAGCGGATTGCTCCGCTGGAGTATGCCACAGCGATTCTTCTAAGGGCCGTGATCGCACATCCGCTGGTAGATACCCTCCTGGTTCCCTTTTATCCCAATTACTCGATCGAAATGGAAATAGGAATGATGACTGACTTTACCATCGAGTTTTGAGAATAGGTGCAATTTATAGAATCCCTCTCATATGGATCGCTCTGATAACCTGGGGAGGAGCGCTCCTTGAGGCCCAGCAGGCCAACACCCTTTACCTGATGCACGATGTTCCCCAGTCCAACCTGCTTAATCCTGCCGTTCAGATCCAATGCAGGTACTACGTGGGAATCCCTGTCCTATCCTCTCTATATTTTAATTATTCCAACACCGCATTTACCTACAACGATTTAGCCTCCACCAACACATGGAACATCGGGGGGGTCAGTAAACAGATGCACCACAAAGACCTCTATACCGGAGAGGCTGAGTTGAACCTTCTTGCTTTTGGATACAGGCGTAAGTCCCTCTACTTTACATTTAACCTGACAGAAAGAGCCCAGGTATACCAGACCATCCCGGGCGAAATGGCACAAATGGCAGTAAATGGAAACGGTCCCTTTGTGGGAGAGACCGCCCGTTTTGACGGATTCAGGCCGGGAGGGTATCACACAAGGCACTACGCTTTGGGCGTCTCCAGGATTTTCGGACCCTATCTTACGGCCGGAATCCGTGCCAGGCTGCTGTTTGGCAAGGCCAATCTGAGCTCAGGTCCTTCCACGATCCGGGTAAACACACAGGAGGATAACTTTGCACTTCTTACGGAGGCCGACTATACGCTTAATAGTTCATTCCCCATGACCATCCTCAAGGACGATGAGGGTAATATCACGGGGATCGATGTACATGAAATCGACCCGGTGGAATACCTGATGAACAGGGGGAATGTGGGATTGGGACTCGATTTCGGTTTGATCTACAAATACAGTGATGAGATAACCCTTTCGGCCAGTGTGCTCGACCTGGCCCTTGTAAGGTGGAAAACCGACCTGAACAATGTGCGGGGTGAAGGAGTGTTTGAATATGCCGGAACCGACTTCAGCCAGGTAATCAATGCCGGGGATCTTGTGAATGAAATGGTTGACTCTTTAATAAATTCAATAGACTTTACAAGCACCACAAATCCCTATACCTATCTCCTCCCAACCCAGATCTTCCTGGCAGGTTCTTACCGCTACAGTGAAAAAATATCCTTTGGTTTGGTGAACCGGAATGTGATCTACCGCAGCAAGCTTCACTCCTCGTTCACCCTTTCGGCACAGGCTGTACTTGCAAAAAAATTCACAGGTTCGCTCAGCTGGTCCTACCTGAATAACAGCCTTTTAAATGTTGGAGTGGGGATCGCCCTGCATGGGAAGGGCATTCAATTCCATGTGGTAACCGACAACCTGCTTGGGTTTTTCTTCCCCTTCGATACCCGTACCCTCAACCTCAGGGCAGGTATAAACCTGATGCTTGGATGCCCCCGGAACAAAAAGGAGAGGTTACAGGAACAATCCTACGGTTTTCTTCCCAAAGGTGGGGAATGCCCTTACCCCGAGAAACCGGAGAGGAAAGCAAAAAAGCAAAGAATGGTTGTGAGAAGGATCAATAAGATTTAGCCTGAATGATTCTGATGCCAGCTTTTGCACAACAAATCTCATTTTTTGATGTTAGTGCAATAACCTTTATCAGCAACTTATTAAAAAACCATGAAACCTGTCATCTCCTATTTCCGTCATTTCACCTCACTTGCAGGAGTAATAATCCCCCTTTTGCTGGCTCTATCCTGTGAGTCTGAGCCTGCTGTTGTCACACCTGAATCGGCACTTGAAGCGTATATGAGGACCGATGATGGTGCCTACCAATGGGAACTTACCGGAACTGTGGAATATGAAGACTGTACGGCATACTCCCTTCTGCTGACCTCTCAGCAATGGCGTGAGTATACCTGGAAGCATACGCTTACGATACTGGTGCCCCATGAAAATCAGCATGATGGCGCATTGCTTTTTATCAACGGCGGACTGAATGAAAATGAGAATCCTGTGGCAGGTTCAGGTGATGAATTTTTCAACATGATCTTCTCCCTTCTGGCCGTAAAAAACAAAGCGATCGTTGCGGTTCTCTGGCAGGTCCCAAACCAGCCTCTATTCAATGACCTGACCGAGGATGCACTTATCTCATACACCCTCAATAATTTCAGGGAGGATGGAGATTATACCTGGCCCCTTTTATTTCCCATGGTTAAATCTGTTTCCAGGGCCATGGATGCGGTCCAGGAGTTCTCCTCAGAACAACTGAACCACCCGATAAAGAGTTTTATAGTCTCTGGCGCATCCAAACGGGGATGGACGACCTGGCTCACAGCATCACAGGATGAGCGGGTGAGCGCCATTGCCCCTGTGTCGATCGATATTCTCAATATGCCTGTGAACCTGGATTACCAGTTGAAGGTCTGGGGCAATTACAGCATTCAGATCCAGGACTATGTCAATCTGGGTATTCCGCAGTCGGCGCATTCAGAAACGGGACGAGCCCTCACCACGATGATCGATCCCTATGCATACAGGAAAAACCTTACCATGCCCAAGATGATCTTTATCGGGACAAATGATGAATACTGGCCGGTGGATGCCATCAAACATTACCTGGATGATATTCCCGGTGAGAATTTCATACATTATGTCCCAAATGCAGGCCATGATCTGGGTTATAAACAGCAGGCTCTGTCAGCCCTGAGCGCATTCTTCGGAAGATCTCTGACCGGGGGCCCCTATCCCTTATGCAAATGGAGTGTCACACCATCGGAGAACGGAGTCATGCTTGAAGTGAAAGCATCTGCTGACGAGCTCCTGAAAACACTCCTCTGGATGGCTGATTCGGAGGATCGTGATTTTCGAGATGCCACTTTTGTCAGCAGCGACCTAAACGGCAATTCCGGCGGTGAGATTCAATTAATGGTTGATTTTCCCGAATCGGGATTCCGTGCATTTTACGTCGATCTTGTATACAGTGATCCCAATGGTGGTGAGTATTCCACCAGCACAAGGATGTTTGTGGCGGATACGGAACAGGTACTCGAAGACTGACCGGAACTACCGGCAGGTTGGGGAGAGCTTCTTTTCCATGAAACGAGGATCAGAAGCCTCCGTGAAATAACTTTCAATATAGCCTATGGCACTGTTCCTGGCCTTTTCCCCCAGGTAAGGGAATCCCTGAATCAGCTCCAGTATCTCTTCCCTGTGATCTTCCATGTACTGTATGGCAGACAGGTACTCGGCATCCTCCCGGCACGGACCAAGGTAATAACGCTGGGTAACCGAACTGATGCCAAGATTTTCACCCGGTACTGCATAGGATGCGTTCACAATACCGGCATAATCAAAATCATAGGGAACAGGGGTATAACCTTGAGAACCAAATCCGGGAAGCCCCAGCAACTTCATATTATGCCTTCCGGGAATGGAATAATCACAATTCCCGATCATGTATTGAAACAGGGCGGCCCGAAGCATCTCCTCGCGCCTCGTGTGAACCATCCCAACCCCATCATTTTCGATCACAAGCCCGCCGCTCCTCTCCGCCAGCATCTCTTCAGGCTCGATTAAAAATGCCCAACTCTCCGTTACCTTGTTATTCCGACCCGTATCCACATACTTCATTTTAATCAGCCTGACCCTGAAACTGACCGGCGAAAGGAGGTTGTAAATTTTATAGGCAAGGTACTCCAGTAGAACATAATCCTCATATGCATCGCCGACCCGGCAGTGGGTCACCACTTTCATTTTAGTAACCTCCTTCAGGTATTTGTTCTCCACGTCGGCCTTGCGGATGTTGAGCCAGAAGGGAACGAAATAGCAGGTGTTTTTCCTGAACTCTCCCCTCGATTTGATCCTGACGCTTTTCCCGATATCGATGGTGTCATTAAAATGAAGTAACAGCTCCACAGGGAGATACTCATCCGAATTTTTTTCCCGCAGATACCTTTTCACATCAAAAGTGAGGGTCATCTCAAGAGGTTCTGATCCCTCGAACAAATCGGCATTGGTACGGATTGTATCTCCAAGGTCAGCCACCTCGGGTTCCTCCTGGGCAAGGAGGATGAACTGGGAAAAGACCGACAGACAAACAAGGATAAAATAGCGTTTCATATGTGTATACAGGTTGCTTATCCAAATGTATAAAAATAATACCCATGCAACCTGAAGCCCCCGATTAATTGTTATCCTTCTAACGCAAAACGTAACAATTTAACAGGTTCACGCCTCCTTTTTTGATCAAAATGATACATAAGTTTGTTAACTTTGCGGATTCATTAAACAAAATAAGTTTTGGCTGGAAAAACACTATTTGACAAGATATGGGATGCCCATGTGGTAGATCAGATTAAAGGAGGACCTTCGGTACTCTATATTGACAAACACCTGATCCACGAAGTCACAAGTCCGCAGGCATTTGCGGGAATCGACAAGAGGGGGATCAAGGTCTTTCGTCCGCAAAATACCGTTGCCACGCCCGACCACAATGTGCCCACGGTGGATCAGCACCTGGCCATCAGGGATGAACTATCCAGGTTCCAGGTTGACAAGCTGACGGAAAACTGTAATAGACACGGAATCACTCTTTATGGCCTGAATCACCCCTACCAGGGGATTGTACACGTCATCGGACCGGAACTGGGAATCACCCAGCCCGGAATGACCATGGTCTGCGGGGACAGTCACACCTCCACCCACGGTGCATTTGGCAGTGTGGCATTTGGTATCGGGACCTCGGAGGTGGAAATGGTTCTGGCCACGCAGTGCATCCTTCAGCCCAAACCGAAGAAAATGCGCATCACTGTTGATGGAGAGCTGGGCCGGGGTGTTACCGCAAAAGATGTTGTACTTTATATCATTTCCCGGATCTCGGCCAGCGGCGGTACCGGGTATTTCATTGAATTCGCCGGTTCGGCCATCCGGGGCCTCTCAATGGAGGGAAGAATGACCGTCTGCAACATGAGCATTGAGAGTGGTGCAAGGGGCGGATTGATCGCACCCGATGAGACTACTTTTGAATATATACGGGGAAGAGAATTCGCTCCCGCGGGAGCTGAATTTGACCGGATGGTCGGGAAGTGGAATCAGCTGAGAAGTGACCTCGATGCAAAATTCGACAGGGAGCTCTTTTTCGATGCTGCCGACATCGAGCCCATGATTACCTATGGTACCAACCCGGGAATGGGAACAAAAATCAGCGGTCGCATACCCAACTTAGAGGAGATTGATGAGAATACCCGGGATTCATTTAAAAAATCTCTTGCATATATGGGTTTTGAAGCCGGTTCGCCTATTGCTGGAACCAGCGTGGATTATGTTTTCGTGGGAAGCTGCACAAATGGAAGAATTGAAGATCTCCGGGAGGTAGCTGAATTTGTGAAAGGCAGGCAAAAGGCGAAACATGTGACAGCCTGGATCGTTCCAGGTTCCAAACAGGTTGAAAAACAGGCCATATCAGAGGGAATTACAAAGATCCTGGAAGCAGCCGGATTCAGGCTCAGGCAACCGGGTTGCTCAGCCTGCCTGGCCATGAACGACGATAAGGTACCCGAAGGGAAACTGGCCGTTTCCACTTCCAACCGGAATTTTGAGGGACGTCAGGGTCCCGGATCACGCACCATGCTGGCCAGTCCGCTCGCAGCGGCAGCAGCGGCAGTATCCGGCGTTGTAACCGATCCCCGCACCCTGCTTTAACAATTCAAGAAATAACTTAAAAAGATTTCCATTATGCCGATCGATAAATTTATAACCATACAATCCAGCGCTATACCGCTTCCCATCGAAAACATCGATACGGACCAGATCATTCCTGCGCGCTTTTTGAAGGCCACCACCAGGGAAGGCTTCGGGGAGAACCTTTTCAGGGACTGGCGGTATGACAAAAACGGTCAGCCCAGGGCCGGTTTCATACTGAACAACCCCGTATATAGCGGAACGATCCTGGTGGGTGGAAAGAACTTTGGAAGCGGATCGAGCCGCGAACATGCAGCATGGGCCCTCCATGATTACGGTTTCAAAGTGGTGGTTTCCAGTTTTTTTGCAGATATTTTCAAGAATAATGCGCTGAACAATGGTTTGCTGCCGGTACAGGTCTCCGGCCAATTCCTTGTACAGATATTCAACTCCATTGAACGTGATCCCTCCACCATCCTCAGGGTTGACCTCACAAAACAGGAAATAATCATTGAGGCCACCGGCGAAAAAGAGTCCTTCGACATCAACCCGTATAAAAAGGAGTGCCTCCTGAACGGGTATGATGACATCGATTACCTTTTGAGCATCAAAGAGAAGATAGCCGAATTCGAGCAGTCACAAATCTAATTCTGCAAGATCATGCAAATTACTATCATGGATACCACCCTGAGGGATGGGGAACAGACCTCCGGGGTAACTTTCACAGCAACCGAAAAACTCAATATAGCCAAAATTCTGCTAACAGACCTGAATGTTGATCGGATTGAAGTGGCCTCAGCCAGGGTATCGGAGGGTGAATTCCAGGGTGCCAAACTGATCTTTGACTGGGCCAGGAAAAATGGATATATTGAAAAAATTGAGGTCCTGGGTTTCATTGACGGTGACATTTCCCTTAAATGGATCAGCAATGCAGGCGGAAAGGTGAACAACCTGCTTATGAAAGGATCATTGAAGCATTGTACGACCCAGCTCAGAAAAACACCGGAGGAGCACATCGCAGATGTGAAAGAAGTGCTTGCCCTTGCAAGGAATATGGGCATCCGGATGAATATCTATTTCGAAGATTGGTCCAATGGCATGCGCAACTCACCCGGGTATATGTACCAGGTACTTGATGCATTGAAAGATGAGAGCATCGAACGTTTTATGCTGCCCGATACGCTTGGAATTCTGAACCAGCAGGAGGCATATGATTTTTGCCTGGATATGATCACCCGTTATCCCGGACTGAAATTCGATTTTCATGCCCATAACGATTACGACCTGGCCACCGCCAACACTTACTCTGCCATCAAAGCCGGAATCACAGGGATTCACACCACGGTAAACGGATTGGGGGAAAGAGCCGGAAACGTTCCTCTCTCAAGTGTCATCGGCATCGTGAAAGATCATTTCAGGTATCAAATGAATGTACGTGAAGATCGGCTTTATAATGCCAGTAAGATGATCGAATCATTCTCCGGGATCAGGATTCCGCTCAATAAACCGCTTATTGGTGAGAATGTTTTCACGCAAACCAGTGGGATTCATGCAGACGGGGATCAGAAAGATGACCTCTATTTCAACGAGCTGCTTCCCGAAAGATTTGGAAGAAAAAGGACCTATGCCCTTGGAAAAATGTCAGGCAAGGCCAGCATCCAGAAAAACCTGGAGGAGCTGGGTATTGAGCTTTCCAAAGAGGACATGAAACTTGTCACCGAACGGGTTATTACACTGGGCGATAAGAAGGAGATCATCACAAAGGAGGACCTTCCCTATATCATCTCCGATGTGCTTCGGAGCAAGCGTGTTCAAGAGACCATAAAAATCAGGAATTACCAGCTCTCCGTGGCACGCGGACTGAGATCGGTGGCTACCGTTTCCATCGAGATTGACTGTGTCGTCCACGAGGAGACCGCATCGGGTGACGGACAGTATGATGCCTTCATGAAGGCGATCCGGAAAATCTACACCAGGCTGAAGAAGAAGTTGCCCACCCTCGCCGATTACGTGGTTTCAATACCCCCGGGTGGAAAAACCGATGCACTCGTGGAGTGTATGATCACCTGGAATTATGAGGGCAACCTGATTAAAACCAGGGCATTGGATCCCGACCAGACGGTGGCCGCCATTGAATGTACACGCAGAATGCTAAACATAATCGAAACATATGGATTTTAAAATTGCAGTATTGAAAGGTGACGGGATCGGTCCCGAGATTGTCGACCAGGCCATAAAAGTATTAAAGGCGGTAGGAGAAAAATTTAACCACAACTTCGCCTTTACCGAAGCCCTGGTGGGAGCAACAGCCATCGACAAGGTGGGAAACCCTTTTCCCGAAGAGACCTTTCAACTCTGCATGGCCTCCGATGCAGTACTTTTCGGGGCCATTGGCGATCCGAAATATGACAACGACCCCAAGGCCAAGGTAAGACCCGAGCAGGGACTGCTGGCCATGCGAAAGAAACTCGGGCTTTATGCCAACATCCGCCCCGTTACCACCTTCCCCTCCCTGATTCACAAATCACCTCTTCGCCGCGACCTGGTGGAGGGTGCCGATTTTGTCGTGATACGCGAGCTCACCGGAGGCATTTACTTTGGAGAAAAAGGCCGGTCCGAGGACCTGAATATGGCCTTCGACAATTGCGTATATACAAGGCCGGAGGTGGAGCGAATCCTGGAACTGGGATTTGAATATGCAGCCAAAAGGGACAAACGTCTCACCGTGGTGGACAAAGCCAATGTGCTGGCCACTTCCAGATTGTGGCGGGAAATTGCCCAGGAGATGGCCCCGGCACACCCCGATATCCAGGTGGATTACATGTTCGTGGATAACGCGGCAATGCAGATTATTCAATGGCCCAGGAAATTCGATGTGATGGTAACCGAGAATATGTTCGGGGATATCCTTTCGGACGAGGCCAGCGTAATCACCGGTTCACTCGGATTGCTGCCATCGGCATCTGTCGGAATTCACACCTCGGTTTTTGAACCCATTCACGGCTCCTACCCCCAGGCAGCCGGAAAAGACATTGCCAACCCCCTGGCCACCGTACTTTCAGCTGCCATGTTGCTGGAACTTGCCCTGGACCTTACCGACGAGGCGAAAGCAATCCGAAGGGTGGTCGAAAAATCGATGACAGAAGGGGTGGTAACCGAGGATATTGCCGATAAGAAGGCATACAGAACCTCTGAAGTGGGCGACTGGCTGGCCCGCAATCTTTAACAGAAAGCTGTCAGGACCGGGAATCCCAGGTAGGCCATGTTAGTCCAGACAGGTTTAGATACTCTGGACAGACTTCTTTGCATCCCTGGACTTTTTAACCTTGTCCAGTTCCCTCTGCAGGAACCAGACGTTGATACCTGCCTTCTGATCGTGCCATTGATGATAGATCTCAAAACCAACGTAATTGTAAAGTTTGAGAAGCTTCTCAATCGTGGTTTCAATGAGGATGGGAAGCTGAAGCCTTTCAGACATCCGGAAGAGGTGATCGCGTATATCGGCAAGCCCCCTGATGCTCGTCCGCCCGGAGATGCTTCCCAGGATCCACACATAGATGTAATCCCCGTAGGCAGGCCTGAGACCTGCAATGTACTTCTCCCTCCTGAGTGTGGGGATCAGCTGAAAAGGTCTGATGGCCCCAAGAAACATTTTTGCATATTTCAGGGTATCAGACAGGGTGCGGTGATACTGGCTTTTCCGGTAATAGAACAGCACCGTGGTTTTATCCTCCGAAAGGTATATACCGTCAAATTTCTCCACCAGCTGGTAGGCGTACTCTGTCATTAAACGTAAACTTCGGGCCGGGTTCTTCTTTTTTATCATCGCCATGGCCCGGGGATTCTGCTCGAAAGCTTCTGTTACCATTTTGATGACGAGTTCACGATCTTCCTTATTCATTATCTGGCATCTAACAGGGCTGCAATTTTCTGGAAAATCTCTGTATTTTCAAAGACACCCGTGAATTTCTCTGCACCAGGTCCAAATGAGAAAACGGGCACCATGGTTGCTGAATGGTTGGTGGTGGCAAAGGTGGGTTTGATTATGGAATAGTCTGCATCATATCCGTTTGTTCCGGATGCCCCAAGGGTGAAACCACCGGTTTCATGATCGGCTGTAACAATGACCAGGGTCTCGCCGTCACTCTCGGCCATATCAAGCACCCAATTGATCACCTGATTAAAATCATTCATTTCGGCTATCATGTAATTGACCTGGTTCCCATGGCCGGCCCAGTCAATTTGAGATCCTTCCACCATTAAAAAGTAGCCCTCACTACCCGTGGAAAGGAATTCGGTTCCGATGGCTGTTGCATCCCTTAAAAACGTTTTCCGGCCCTCCGGCATGGTGGGCATCCGGTCGGCAGCAAGTAAAAATCCATACCTGCTTCCAGGCTGGGGATTCTTTATCTTTTTTAGTCTTGTAAAATTAACCTCTATGCCATTTTCGGCAAAATGATCGATCCCCGTACTGTCCACAAAATATTTAATTCCCCCGCCGGCAAAAAAGTCGATCTCCGACCGGACCAGGTCCATGGCTATCTCGTATTGCATGTAACGATCCTCCTGGTGGGCATAGAACCCGGCCGGAGTGGCATCGGTAATGGAAGAGGTTGCAATCACACCGGTCATAAATCCCTTTTTTGATAATATCTCCACGATATTATCCCTCGGAACCGTGTCGGAGTCAACACCAATTGCAAAATTGTAGGTTTTATAACCCGTAGCCATGGCAGTGGCTGCCGCGGGAGACTGGGTGATGGGTGCCTCCGCAGAAGAGGTCCTGGACAAACCAATAGCCTTAAACCTGTTGAAGGCGGGAGGTTCATCACTGAAAAAATAGGGTGATGAGACCTGCGATAACCCCATACCGTCGCCAATCATCAGAATCACATTCTTTGGCCGCTCCCCTGAGAACCCTTCCTCCACAGATTGTGCCTGGATACCCGCTCCTGTCAACATGATCAACAGGGCAACCTCCATGCTTTTTGCCATCCTTTTTATCTTCATACACTTTCTAATACAATTAACGCGCCAGTTTATCAATTAGATAACCAAGCCGGACCCCATTTGGTTCATCCTGAGGTATCACCTGCAGGTTGTGGATATCTCCCGGTCGATAAATCTTACATTCCTGGCGGTATTGAAAAAGCTTTCAATGAATCCGATCATATCAAACCTGTTCTCCTCATCCAGGTAATCAAAAGCCCACAAGGTGGCCTCAATTTCATCCCTGACCGCCTCAAGCGTACCGATGGCAGCCTCGTAACCCGGGTTGTCCCTGCAGGGACCCACAAAACGTCTCTCCCTGACCGAATGGATCTCCAGGTTCTCATTGGGAGTGGCGTAATGGGCATTTACAAATCCGGTGAAATCAAAATCATAGGGTACCGGGATTAAACCGGAGGGGTCAGAGGTTTGCAGGTCGAAGATCCTCAGGTTGTGCCTGCCGGTAACCGAATAATCCGGATTCCCGATCATGTACTGGAACATGGCAAGCCTGTCCATCGCCTCGGGGTTAACAGTCCGCATGGAGAGCTTATCGTTCTTGGTCTCCAGGGCCCCAAGCCTGGAGGCTAGCATTTCGTCCGGCTCGACCAGAAAGGCCCAGCTATACGATTCCCGGTTATCCCTGCCCGTGTCCACCATTTTCAAATGGATCAGTCTGACCCTGTAGCTATGGGGCGTCACCAGATTGTAAATCTTATAAACCAGGTACTCCCGAAGCAAATAATCCGAGTATTGCTCTCCGGATCTGCAGCAAATTACCATCTTCATTCGCCGTACCCCCGAAAGCTCCTCAGTTTCAATTCCCGAGTAACGGATATTCAGCCATAAGGGGGGGATGGTACAATTCTCCTTGCGATATATACCCCTGGCCTTCAACCGGACAGGATGAGTCACCTGAACCGAGTCGGTTAAATGGCAGATCATTTGGGCCGGAATATGCATTTCCTTGCTCCGGGTTTTCCGGATGGTACGAAAATCTGATATCAGGGTAAGGCTCAGTGGTTCCTCCAGGTCAAAAAGATCGTCATACACCTCCAGGGTATCTTCACAGGTTGGGGCATCCCCCACCCCCTGAGCATCAAGGGTGATTGTATTGAAGAGCAAGAATCCCGTACAAATCAAAGTGATCCTGAATGTATTCATCCCATTTTTTTAATGAGGTTACAGCCCCTTTCAAATATAATAAGAAATCCCTTGGAGATTCATTGAGGATAATGGGCAATCTTTTTTAAATTAGCGAAATACTAATTATAAAACTTACCAGGAACTCACATGAAAAAAATAATCTGCCTCTTGCTTCTCTCCTCCCTGTTTATCACCCTGAAGGCCCAAAAGCCCGAAGAGACTGAGGACTGGACCAGAAAACCACAGGTGGTCACCCCGGGAAAAGGAACCCTGCCTCCATCTGATGCCATTGTATTATATGGCCATTCAGGCGATGTATCCCTTTGGGAGGGTGATGATGGCAGCCCAATCAAATGGCTTGCTGATGAAAACCTAACCGTTGTACCTAAAGTCCCCGGGATTCGAACAAAGCAGGCCTTCGGCGACGTGCAACTGCACATTGAGTGGAGAACACCCATAGAGGTTGTTGGCGATGGCCAGGGCCGTGGGAACAGCGGTATTTTCCTAATGGGTTTATATGAGCTCCAGGTACTGGACTCTTACGAAAATGAGACCTACTATAATGGACAGGCCGGGAGTATCTATAAACAACATATTCCGCTGGTTAATGCCTGTCGTCCTCCGGGAACATGGCAATCCTATGACGTGATTTTCACCGCCCCCGAATTCAATGCGGAGGGATTGCTTGAAAGTCCTGCCTATATGACTGTACTTCACAACGGTGTGCTGATCCAGAATCATGTGGCGCTGAAGGGCCCCACCGAGTTTATCGGCAAACCTTTGTATAAAGTGCATCCCGATAAGATGCCTTTATCCCTGCAGGTTCATGGAAACCCGGTCTCCTATCGCAACATATGGATCAGGGAGTTATAGTGCTCAGTACTCAGTACTCAGTACTCAGGGGACAGGGGACAGGGGACAGGGAACAGGGGACAGTGCTCAGGGCTCAGTTTTTGGCAAAAAAAACTAACTTAATAACCCATTAAAACAATATCCTATAAACTTTTTCAACATGACACGTCCTGTTACACTGTTTACCGGCCAGTGGGCCGACCTGCCCCTGGAAACCCTTTGTAAAAAAGCAAAATCCTTTGGATATGATGGCCTTGAACTGGCATGCTGGGGCGACCACTTTGAAGTGGATAAAGCAGACGAAAACTATTGCAAGGAGAAGCTGGCCCTGCTGGGGCGGTATGGATTGAAAGTATATTCCATCTCCACCCACCTGGTGGGACAGGCCGTTTCGGACCGGATCGATGAACGGCACAAAAGCATTCTTCCCGGTTATGTCTGGGGCGACGGCAACCCTGAAGAGGTGAATAAGCGTGCTGCCCGGGAGATCATTAAAACAGGGGAAGCGGCAGCACGACTGGGAGTTTCGGTGGTAAACGGTTTTACAGGAAGCCCCATCTGGCACATGCTCTATAGCTTTCCACCCACCCCCTCAACCCTGATCGAAGATGGATTCAGGAAGTTTGCCTCTCAATGGAAGCCGATCCTGGATGCATACCAGAAATTGGGTGTACGATATGCCCTGGAGGTTCATCCCACCGAAATTGCCTTCGATATTGCCTCCGCAAGGAGGGCCCTGAAGGCCCTTGACCATCATCCCGCCTTTGGATTCAATTTCGACCCCTCTCATTTTGGTTACCAGGGGGTGGATTATGTCGCTTTCATCAACACCTTCAGTGATAAAATTTTCCATGTGCACATGAAGGATGTGGGATGGTCGGATGTACCCACCGAGGCAGGGGTATTCGGGGGACACACAGAATTCGGATCTCCCGGACGCTTCTGGGATTTCAGATCCCTGGGCAGGGGAAAGATCGACTTTGAGGAGATCATCCGTGCACTGAACCGCATCGGATACCGGGGTCCGCTTTCCGTAGAGTGGGAGGACAGCGGGATGGACCGGGAGCATGGAGCTGCTGAAGCAGCCGATTTCGTAAAGATGATCGATTTCCCACCGTCGGAAATCAATTTCGATGCTGCTTTTGAAGAGTAGAGTAAAACGCAACAGCCCCATTCATATGCAAAAGTTCCGACTGGTTTCCTTTTCTTTTTTCATACTATTTGCTGCTATTTATGCACTCTCCGGGCAGAAAACGGTTCCTTCCTGGACTCATTTCAGGGGCAATCACCTTGATGGGATCTCCGGCGAAAAAGGTCTTCCGGTTACATGGAATGACTCTTTAAATATTGCCTGGAAAACTCCCATTGACGGAAAGGGATGGTCCTCTCCAATTGTTCTGGATGACCAGGTTTGGCTCACCACTGCCACAGGTGGCGGAAAAGAGATGAGGGCTGTATGTCTTGATTTTAATAGTGGAGAGATCCTACACAACCGGATGGTGTTCAACCCCGACAGCCTCTACCGGATCCATGCCGTTAACTCTTACGCTACCCCCACAGGCGCCATAGAACCGGGTAGGGTATACCTGCACTTTGGCCGCTACGGTACTGCCTGTCTGGATACCAACAGCGGCGAGACCATCTGGGAAAGAAGGGACATGCAGGTGGAACATATCCAGGGACCAGGCTCCTCCCTGATCATATATAAAGACAAACTGATCTTACACATGGAGGGATCCGATATCCAGTATATTGTGGCCCTTGATAAAAAAACGGGTGAGACCCTGTGGAAAACAGAACGTCCGAAGGAACTTTACGACCCGCTTGAATACATAGGTAAAAAAGCATACATCACCCCCATCATCATCAGGGTGGATGGTCGCGATTTGATGATCAGTAACGGATCGGCTGCCTGTATCGCCTATGATCCTGAAACCGGGGAGGAGGTCTGGCGGATCGTATTCGGGGAGGACTCCACCATTGCCATGCCTACCGAAAGTGATGGCGTTATATATTTCTACACAAGTTTCGAAACCGATTCCACGGGTGAAAAGCGTACGAAACTGCTGGCTGTGGATCCCCGTGGTACCGGTGATATTCAGAATACCAATATCCTGTGGAGCGTTGAAACGCCTGTGCTTCAACTGCTGTCACCCCTTGTGAAGGATGGACTGCTCTATACGGTTGATTCCGGCGGAGATATGTTTTGCCTCGATGCTTCTGACGGGACAACCGTATGGTCAGAGGGAATGAAAGGCAAGTTCCACTCCTCTCCCGTCTATGCCGATGGACATCTTTACTTCAGCTCAACCAGGGGATACACCTACGTGGTTAAAGCGGGCAGAACACTGCATGTTTTATCCGAAAATAAACTGGATGGTGAAATATGGGCCACTCCGGCCATTGCCGGTGGTGCGATCATCATACGCACCAGCAATTTCCTTTATAAAGTCGCCAGTCGCTGAGATCACCAACCCATGAACTGCATCCCGGCTCCAGCCAGAAGGATGACCATACCTGCCAGCAGGTGGAACTGGTATTCCCTGCCCTTGAATTTGAGGAGGGAGAAGCCCCTGTAACCCAGGAAGACCACCGCCAGCATGGTACTGATGGTTGCAATTCCAAAAACAAGCGCCACCAGGAAAACCCCCATTGCACTATGGTTGGCTGCCGGAAAGATCAGCATGGGAATCAGCACCTCGCAGGGACCAAAAACAAAGATCAGGAAAAGGATCCACGGGGTCAGTTTACCGGCCGTATCTTCCTCTTCAAGCTCATGCAAATCCAAATGCAGATGTTTGTTTCTAAGGGACTTGGGACGAAGGAATGCCGGAAGATGCACATGAGCACCCCTTTTCACATATTTGTAAATTCCATATGCTGTATAGAGGAGTCCGAATGCGATCAGCATCCAGCCGACAAGGCTACCCCGGTTGGCCTCAAATGCCTCCAGCCTGCTCAGGCTGATACCCATGGCAATTCCGATCACTCCCAGAATAACAGATCCGCTCACATGACCCACCCCTGCAATAAAGGTAATCCACATGGTTTTGCGTTGTGACCAGTTGCGCGCCTTGCTTAAAACAATAAAGGGAAGATAGTGGTCGGGGCCCAGCAGGGTATGGATCATACCCAGGGTCATTGCCGACATTAACAATACGCTCATCTCATTCATGGCAGACTTTCAGATTTAAAACTTTTAGACTTATTGATAAGATGGGCCTGGCAGGCAGCACCAAATCCGTTATCAATATTCACCACACTTACCCCGGCAGCACAGCTGTTGAGCATGGAAAGAAGGGCGGAGACTCCTCCAAAATTGGCACCGTACCCGGTACTGCAAGGAATTCCGATTACCGGTATATCCACCATCCCGCCAATCACACTGGCAAGGGCACCTTCCATTCCGGCTGCAACAATGACCACACTGGCCCCTCGGATCAATTCGATCCGGTGAAACAACCGGTGAATCCCGGCCACCCCAACATCGTAGATACGTTCCACGCGGTTGCCAAGGAATTCGGCAGTAATTGCAGCCTCCTCCGAAACAGGCATATCAGAAGTACCTGCCGAAACCACGGCAATATAACCCTTTGCAACCTCCGGCTTTTGGGGCTGATACATGATGATCCTGGCCATTTCATGGTATACCGCTCCGGGTAACTTCTCCCTGACGGCTTTATAAATTTCCTGATCGGCCCGCGTGGCGAGTACCGGGATTCCCCGTTCATTCATTCGTGCCGAAATCTCTGCTACCTGTTTTGGGGTTTTCCCCGATGCATAGATCACCTCGGGAATGCCGGTCCGCTTCTGCCGGTCGGTGTCGATGACCGCGTAGCCCAGCGAATCCATGCCCTGGCTGCTGAGCTGTTCAGCCACCTCATCCTGACTGAGTCTTCCCATTCCTGAGCGATTCCAGCAGTTTTATAATTTCCCGCTTCTCCATTACAGATGCTTATATACCTCTTTCTGTATCTCCTCCAGGGTAACCTTATGCTTTAATGCCAGCTGACGACACTGCTCAAATTCGGGCTTCTCATTTACCACACGGCCGCCATAATAGCTGCACTTCACCTCCACATCTCCAAACCGGGTATGTACGGTTTTAACCTCCCGCGGTAACATATGTTTGGCTACCGGGTACTCCCTCAATCCGATGGAGGATGTTTCGGTAAGAATGATCTCCCTGAGCCCGCTGGCCAACTCCCCGTTGCACAAAACGCTGAGCATGCTGGCCGGTCTTGATTTCTTCATTACAATGGGGGTAATGAAAACATCAGAAGCTCCTGCATCAAACAAGAGGGCCTGCACATGGGTAAACCACTCCGGCTTCATGTCATCGATGTTGCACTCCAGCATGATAGCCTCCTCCGTTATAAAATCCCCGTGCTCGTTACCGGAAGCCTCTGCCAGGTAAACCCTGAGCACATTGGGAATATCTCCGTCACGCTGCCCGATCCCATATCCGGTCTTTAAAACCTTCATATCCATGGAGATGCCAAAATGGTCCACGGTGGCTGCCAGGATTGCGGCACCGGTGGGTGTGGTTGCTTCGTATTCCACCAGGCCGGTCTTCACTGGCATATCCCTGATGATCTCTGCAGTGGCTGGTGCCGGAACCGGCATCATCCCGTGGGCACACTTCACAAACCCGCCCCCCAGCTGAACCGGTGAGGAATGGATCTCATCCACTTCCAGTGCCTCCTGACAAATTGCCGCACCTACGATATCGGCAATGGAATCGAGTGCACCCACCTCATGAAAATGAACCTTCTCCTTTGAAATGTTGTGTACACCGGCCTCTGCATCGGCGATCCTGTTGAAGATGGCAAGCGACTTCTCTTTAATCCTTTGAGAAAGGCTGCTTTTATTGATCAGCTCCTCGATATGCCTCAGGTGGCGGTGTTTCTCATTCTCGGGGCTTTCAACCACCACGGTTACCTTCGTGCCGCTGATTCCCTTCCGGATACCTGGTTCCACCTCGAGACGAAATCCTTCAATATTCAGTTTCCCCAGCTCCTGCCTGAGGAATTCAGCATCCACTCCCAGGTCCACCAGGGCTCCAAGGTTCATGTCACCACTGATCCCGGCAAAACAATCATAATACAGTATCTTTTTCACTTGAGCGATTTTACAGACTTTATAACCCTATTCATTTTCCCGGAAACCAATCCCTCTTCATCAATCACCACATCCCTGAATCCAACCTCCTTGATCTCCATGATCACCCGATCCTTTATCTCCATCAGCCTTGGAACGTCTTCGGCCGGCACTTCCACCCTGCCATGATCTCCATAGTGTCTTACCCGAACATCCTTAAAACCAAACGCATTGAGCAGGTTCTCGGCACGCTCCACCTCAACCAGTTTCTTCTTAGTGATCGGGTGGGCGTATGGAATGCGGGAACTGAGGCAGGGACTGGCCGGTTTATCCCAGTTGGGTAATCCGAAGTGCCTGGAAATCTCCCTGATCTCCTCCTTGGTAATGCGGCACAATGCCAGGGGTGAAAACACGTCATACTTGTCGGCCGCTTTCATCCCGGGCCTGTAATCGGTGTAATCATCGGTATTGGTTCCGTTTAACACTTCAAAACCAGGAAACCTGTCCCGAATCACCTGCAGATCATTGTAAAGATGATCCTTGCAAAAGAAACACCGGTCGATGGGATTACTGCTGTACCTCTCATCGTCAAGTTCCCTGGTTTCGATCACCTCCATTTGAATATCAAACTGTTCACTGAACGACAGTGCAAATTCAAAATCCTTTGTTTTCAGGCTCTCAGATTTGGAAATGACACCAATGGCCCTTTCTCTTCCCTGCCATTTCCTGGCCAGGTAGAGCACCAGGGTAGAGTCGATCCCTCCTGAAAAGGCGATGATCGATCCGGTGCGTTTCGTGAACCACTTTTCAAGTATATCCAGCTTAATCCTGGTCTCCTTCTTAAATGCTTCCATAATCTTCCTCCATTCTCTTTCATCTGTACTGAGCACTAATCAAACCTGGTCATTGTCAGCCTGCCATGCTGAATCCCCTTCTCCGAAATCAGCTTATCGGATAATTCGGTGAGACGGGCCGAGACACCATTCAGGGATATTACCTCCATACTGTGTGTCCCGGTCAGCATAAAACGCTGCACAGCCAGGATCTCCTCAGAATACTCCAGCTGAATCTCAGCCAGGTGGTTGGCAATGTCACGTTTATGGTGGTCATATACCAGGGTTACCGCCCCTGCTACCCGGTTATTGCAATGCCACTTTTTCTCGACGATATGGCGGTTCACCAGTTGCCTGAGGGCCTGGGACCGGTTGGAAAATTTATTTTCCAGGACATACTCATCCAGTGCATCAAGCACCTCCTTCTCGAATGACACTCCAAAACGGACTACCGACATCGTGTTACGTTTTTACGCAATAGTGCTATTTGCAGCGAATATAGGAATAATTTCATGCCCTGCAAACTCATGGAGGGAATAAATGCACGGCTGCAATCCGGGAGATTTTCTATTCGTAACGCAGGCTATCCACCGGGTTGGAGCGCAGGGTTTTTATAGCAAGCAGAGAAACGGTGATCAGTGAAATAAGCAATGAAACAAGAAAAACCAGTATAAATACGGAAGCTTTCATATCCACACTGTAACTGAAGATTTGCAGCATCCGCCTGACAATGAAATAGGAAGCCGTGATGCCGATCATGTTGGAGAGCACGACAAGCCTGACGAAATCTGAAAGCAGGAGGGTCATGATGAACCTGTTTTGTGCACCCAGGGCTTTCCGGATTCCAACCTCCTTGGTCCTTCGGTTATGATTGAAAACAGAAAGCCCGATAATGCCCATAACAGCAATGAAAATGGCCACACCCGAAAATAGCCTGAAGACAAATTTCATCCCGGCGGCATTTTCAAGCACTTCATATTTATAATCACTCACATATTCACATGAAAATTCATATCCCGGATTGTAGTGATGAAAGATATCTTCAATCCGGGCAAGGTTTTCCGGCGACAGATCCCTGCCTGTTCTGATAAAAACATACTCCCGCACCTTTTCATATCTGATTATCAAAGCCTTATCATCAAACACCTCCAGGTTGAAAGGGAAGAAGTCGATGTTCCCGGTAACCCCGAGGATTGTAAAATCCCTTCCGGAAAGATAGAAAGTCCTGCCCACCGGGTCCTCCCATCCAAGGAGGTCAATCAGAGCCCGGTTCACCACCACGTAATTTTGATTGAGTGAATCCGAATCGGGGTAAAAGAACCTCCCGTCCGAAAGTTTGATCTCGAAGGTGGAGAGAAAATCAGCATCGGTCCAGAGCATCACCGCGATCTTATTATGATCTCCCTCTCTCTCCCCCCAATCGATTTCACCGCTGGTGAGCATCACAGGGATACTCGATCCCGTGGTCACTCCTTTTACAAAGTGAAGCTCCGATAGTTCACTTTTTATCTGTGGATAACGATCCCAAACCCTGCCCGTGGTGCGGATATAGATCACATCTTCCCTGTTAAATCCCAGATCGGCCTTACCCATATGGTTGAATTGCCGGATCATGAAAACTGAAACAATGACAAAAATGATGGAGAAGGTGAACTGCAACACGATCAGTACCTTCCTGGAGTTGTTCCCGGCCCTTGCACTCCCGTTGCCTTTCCGTGACAGAAAGGCAGGTACCTTAATTCCCGCAATTTTCAAAGCAGGATATAGTCCGGCCAGAAGACCGGTCAGCAGGAAAACCAGCAACAGCTCTCCCCAGAAGGTTGCCCCGGAAAAATCTGCATGAAAATCGATCCCGAAAGTCCTGGATATATTTGGGACCAGGTGTTCGGCCAGGAACAGACCCAGGTAGAGTGCCAGCAATAACACCAGGTAGGTCTCGCCCATGAACTGAAGAATCAACTGCCTTTTACCGGCTCCTGCACTTTTACGTATGGCAATCTCCTTCACACGCTCCGATGCATAGGCGGTGGTTAAATTGATAAAATTGATACAGGCAATCAAGAGGATCACCACGGCGATGACGATATTGAGGTAAACCCCCTGGATTCCCCTGGTCTCTCCGTAAAGATGCATCCTGGTAAGCCGCTCCATAAAGAAAGTTGCATCCAGGTCCATTTTGTAATTTGCAGCCATGTATGCATTGATGGACTCATTCAGTGAGGGGATATCGGTTTCAGGAAGTAATTTGAAATTATTGTAGAACATGGTTCCACTGTGCCCGTTGATGGGGTAACCCAGCTCTTCCATGACATGGAATCCCAGAAGGGCATCAAACTGATAGGAGGATTCTTCAGGGGGATCCTCCACAACACCGGCAACCCTGAACCATCCTCCTTCACCCATCCTCACCTCCTGTCCCATGGGATCTTTGTCCCCAAAAAGTTTCAAAGCCAGGCTTTCGGTGATCACCAGATGGTTCAGCTCTTTAAAGACATGATCCTTATCCCCCTTCACAAGCTTAAAAGAAAAAAAACTGAAAAAGACACTGTCGACCGCAACCACTTCATCTTCATGATAGTACTTCATTGAAATACCCTCTGCGGAAGTGCTGTCGGAAACCGGGACACCCAGCTCAAACTCCATTGGTTCTGCTACCCGGCAACTGCCTGTCACCTGCGGAAAGACATCCCGAAGAACTGTATAATAAAGTCCTCCGGTCCTGGGTGAACTGTACTGCGAACCATTCATATCCATTCTTACATTCAGGACATACATCTGCTGAAAATCCTCATGGAATTGATCAAAACTGAGATCAAACCGTATCCAGCTCCATATCGAAAGGAATATCCCGAATCCCATGGCCATACCTACCAGGTTGATCCCGGTGATCAGTTTGTTCCTCCAGAGCGTACGCAAGGCGATGATGAAATAGTTACGGATCATGGATCATTTTTAATCCTTACAGTTAAAATACCATGCCACAAACGATATTCTGTTCATTTTCTGATCTTTATCAAATTCTATTACCCTCTGTTATGTTTGAAATTCCTACACTCCATGTGGTTTTATCCCACAATAACGTAAATTTAACCAAAACCTGGTTCGGATGTCAAGGAAAGAGGGCTCCATACTGATTGTGGACGACAACAACGACCTGCTCATGGCGCTGAAGCTTTTCCTTTCCAGGCAATTTGAAAGGATCGATACCCTTAAAAATCCCAACCTGATCCTCTCTGCCCTCGAGAAACAGTACTATGATGTAATCCTGCTTGATATGAATTTCAAAGCAGGGATTGCCACAGGAAATGAAGGGATCTTCTGGCTGCACCAGATCCTTGAAAAGGAACCCCTGGCCACCGTAGTATTTATCACTGCCTACGGAGATGTTGAACTGGCTGTAAAATCCATGAAAGAAGGTGCCGCCGATTTCATCATGAAATCGTGGGATGAACAGAAAATCCTATCCACCCTTCATGCAGCCTACGAACTGCGGAAAAGCAAACTGGAGGTCTCCCTCCTGAAAAAGAAACAGGCCCACCTGTCGGGGGAGATCAGGAATCAATTTTCCATTTGCCAGTGCCGGTCAAAAGCCATGGATGAAATCAACCAGGTTGTGAAAAAAATCGCCTCCTCGGATGCCAGTGTTCTCATTCTCGGGGAAAACGGGACAGGCAAGGAGGTAGTGGCACGGGAGATTCACCGGAACTCGGAACGAAACCATGAGATCTTTGTCAAAGTGGACCTGGGAGCCATCCCGGAAACCCTTTTCGAAAGTGAGCTGTTCGGACACACCAGAGGAGCTTTTACCGATGCCAGGGAGGAGCGGGCCGGCCGGTTCGTCATTGCATCCGGGGGAACCCTCTTCCTGGATGAATTGGGAAACCTGCCGCTCTCCCTTCAGAGCAAACTGCTTTCGGCCATTCAGAACAGGGAGGTGTTCCCGGTTGGCTCTTCCAGGCCCATCCCCATTGATGTAAGGATCATCACTGCCACCAACCTCCCCCTGCAGGAGATGATCAGCCAGAATACCTTCAGGGAGGATCTCTATTACCGCGTCAATGCCATACAGCTTGAGATCCCTCCACTTCGGGAGAGAAAAGAGGATATCCCGTTGCTTGCAGCTTTCTTTCTCCGCAAATACCGCGACCACTACAACAAACCTTTCCTTGAACTTTCCGAAAAGGCCATTGCCGGGCTGATGCAGCACCACTGGCCCGGGAACATCCGGGAGCTGGAACACACAATTGAGAAGGGGGTCATTCTTTCCGGTAAAAGAGAGATCGGATCAGAACACCTGTTCCCCCGGAGTGCCCCGGTAAAAGGGACCACCCCGATCCACTCCTTCAACCTGGAGGAAAACGAGAGGGAGATCATCGAAAGGGCACTTCGCCACGAAAGCGGGAATATCGCCTCAACCTCCAAAAAGCTGGGCATCAATCGCTCGACCCTTTACCAGAAGATGAAAAAATATGGTCTTTAGCCGTTATATATGGTCCATTACAGGAGGAATCATTGCAATCACTGCAACGGCGGTATTCCTGGGCTATTACCTTCAGAATCCGGGCTACCCTGTCACCGTATCATTGCTGGGTCTCATCCTGATCCTGGAGACCGTGCTTTTAATCTGGTACGTGACCAGGATTCGGCGCGACCTGCTCAGGCTGGTTCTGGCCTTACGAAACGAAGATCCCACCCTTCGCTTTTCAAAGCAGGGGAAGGACCCTTATTTCAGTGCAATTCACCGGGGGTTTAATGAAATCATCCGGGATTTCAGATTGGTAAGGCTCGACAGGGAGGCGGAACGGAAGTTCTTCGAGGCCACCATCAACCATATTCAGTTCGGAATTATTGCTTTTGAAGGCAGTGGAGATGTGAAATTGACCAACCGCTCTTTCCTTCAGCTTTTTCACCTGGAGAAGATCGAACAGATCCATACCCTGGAGGTAGTATCCCCTGGACTCGCCGGGTGGATGAAGGGCCTTACGCATGGCGAAGAATTGCTCAGGATGGTCCGGGTGAAGGACATACCCTGCCAGCTCATCTTTCTCGCATCACAAATGAAGATTCTTGGCAGGGAGGTGACCCTTGTATCGGTGCGGGACATCAGCAGGGAAATCGACCAGAATGAACTGGAAGCCTGGCAAAAACTGATGCGTGTGCTCCGGCACGAGATTCTTAATTCGTTGACGCCCATCAGGCTGCTGGCCGGCAGCATCACAGCATTACTCAGTTCCGATATGAATGATAAGGAGAGACTCGAAATGAAATCCGGCCTTGAGACCATACACCGCAGGGCTACGGGCCTTTCCCGGTTTATGGATGCCTATTCCAATCTCTACAGGGTTCCGGAACTTACGATCAGGAACATCCCGGTGTCGGCCCTGTTACAGAGGGTTTCCACCCTTTTCCATGAGTCATTCACCAAACAGGGTGTGGATGTGACAATGGATTGCAATCCAAAAGAGATGATGATCCCGATGGATGAACAACTCATGGAGCAGGTGCTCATCAACCTGGCTAAAAATGCCCTTGAAGCACTCACCGGCACGATGCAGCCGGTCATGAAGTTTTCAGCATGGCAGGAAACCAGCGCAGCCATCCTGGCAGTGAGTGATAACGGAACGGGCATCCCGGCCGACCAGCTGGACCATATTTTCATTCCTTTCTATTCTACCCGGGCGGAAGGCAGCGGAGTAGGACTGAGCTTCGCCCAGCATATCATGCGGCTGCACGGCGGACGCATCCATGTTCAATCCATCCCGGGAAAGGGCAGTGAATTTCAGCTGATTTTCAAATCAGACTGAAGCCCATCGGAAGGAAAATACAGCTTTTTCAAACAATTCCCCTTTCTTTGAGGTTATAAAAAGAAATAATCAGTCATGCCAATCAATGTACCCACCAACCTCCCGGCTGTAAATGAGCTGAAAAAGGAGAATATATTCATCATGGAGGAGCAAAGGGCAAGGGAACAGGATATCCGCCCCTTGCGCATTGCCCTTCTGAACCTGATGCCCGTTAAGGAGGTTACAGAAACCGATCTGCTCCGCGCCCTTTCCAATACCCCGCTGCAGGTGGAACTTGACCTGATCCATATGGATCAGCATGAATCAAAGAACACCCCACGGGAACATATGGAGGTCTTTTATAAAACCTTTGATATGATCAAACATCAGCGCTACGACGGATTGATCATCACCGGAGCGCCGGTGGAGCTCCTTGAGTTTGAACAGGTCGATTACTGGGATAAACTTTGTGAAGTGATGGAGTGGAGCAAAACCTTTGTCAGCAGCACCATGCATATCTGCTGGGGAGCACAGGCCGGATTGTACTATCATTATGGAATTCAGAAGTACCCTTTGCCTGCCAAGGCATTTGGCATTTTCGATCACCAGATCACCGACCGGAAACATCCCCTGGTCCGCGGCTTTGACGACCTCTTCCCGGCCCCTCACTCCAGGTATACCGAGAACCGCCTGGAGGATATTAAAAATCACCCGGAGCTGGTTCCCCTGGCATGGTCCGCACAGGTTGGATCCAACATCGTCCTGTCCAAAGACAACCGGCAGATTTTCATATCCGGTCACCTGGAATACAATCCGCACACACTCCGGAATGAGTATGAGCGGGACCGAGCCAGGGGACTGGAGACTGCAATTCCTCAAAACTACTTTCCCGGTGATGATCCCACCACAGAGCCCATCATCAGGTGGAGGGCACATGCCAGCCTTCTCTTCTCCAACTGGCTCAACTATTATGTATACCAGGTCACACCATTCGACTGGAAATGACGGGCACCGGTTAAATAAACCATTTTCAGCCTGTGAAAAAACGGAATTTGCTTTTACCTTTATATGAAATTGTCTAATCCTCAAACCAAACCCCAATGAGCAAAACAAAATCATTAACCCTGGTAACTCTACTGTTTTTGTCGATCTTCTCCCCCCTGGTGACAGCCCAGTACGGGAAAGTGTTCGACAACCTTTCCATGAAAAGTGAGATCCTGAAAATGGAACGCAAATTTGCAATTTACCTTCCCCCGGATTATGAATCTTCCCAGCGGAGCTACCCGGTCCTCTACCTGCTGCACGGAGGCGGAGATGACCAGACCGGCTGGGTGCAGTTCGGGGAGGTGATGCACATTGCCGACAAAGCCATCAAAGAGGGAACCGCCACTCCGATGATCATCGTAATGCCCGATGCCAATACCGGTCAGCGCGGTTATTTCAACGATCCTGAAAATGAATGGAGGTATGAAGATTTTTTCTTCCAGGAGTTCCTTCCCTTCGTGGAGTCCAGCTACCGGATCAGGGGAGAAAAAAGATACCGTGCCATTGCAGGTCTCTCCATGGGAGGAGGAGGCACTTTCATGTACGCACTGCACCACCCCGAACTCTTCTCCTCGGCGTGCCCGCTGAGTGCCAGTTGCGGACCCCTGAGCCTGGAAGAGATGATTGAGCAGATGGAAAGAAGGGGCCAGAAATCCGGAACCAGGGAGCAAATGGAAGCGTGGTACCAGCAACACAGCGCCCTGGAGCTGGTCAAGAATATGCCCGATGACCAGAGGGAAGCGATCAAGTGGTATATCGACTGCGGGGATGATGACTTTCTCTTCGAAGGCAATTCACTGGTTCATATCGCCATGCGTAAAAAGGAGATCCCCCATGAGTTCCGCATCCGGGACGGAATTCATTCCTGGACATACTGGCGGACGTCCCTGCCCGAGGTCCTCTCTTTTGTAACCGACACTTTCCATCAAAACTAGACATGAAAAGAAAACCTTTCAGCTTTTACGGAATCCTGTTCATCCTGCTCACATGGAGTGCATGCAGTTCCTCTCCCGGCTCCAGTACCAATGGCGATAACCGCATCCCGGTAATCCTGGACACCGATGCCAATAATGAGCTTGACGACCAGCACGCCATGGCATACCTGCTGCTCAATGATGAGGTATTTAACACTGTCGGGATTACAGTGAATGCCACCCGCAGCGGGGGTGAAATCGGTGAACATGTAATGGAGGCCCAACGGGTGCTTAGCCTGTGCAACCGCACTGAAGATGTTCCATTGTTCGCAGGGGCAAACAAAAACTTCGCCGAAATCAGGACCCATCTGAATGAGGAGGGATTCGACGGCCAGGAGGCAGTCGATTTCATCGTCAGGGAGGCTATGAAGAAAAGAAAAGAGAAACTGGTGCTGATCCCTGTTGGTAAACTCACCAATATTGCCCTGGCCCTGGAAAAAGAACCGGCCATTGCAGAAAGAGTCAGGGTGGTCTGGCTTGGTTCCAACTATCCCGATCCGGGCGAGTACAACCTGGACAATGACATTGCATCCATGAATTATATACTGGAGACAGAGGTCCCCTTCGAAATCGTGACCGTGCGATATGGTTTACCTTCAGGTACATCCGCAGTGACAGTCACGCAGGAGGAGGTTTTTGAAAAGATGCCCGGGCTGGGTCCCGAAGCAAAAGAAGCGGTTACCGGCCGGCACGGCGGAAGCTTCACCAGGTTTGGGGACTACTCGGTGGATCTCTTCAGACACATCGATTTTTATGACGAGAATAAATCCAGGTCCCTCTTCGACATGGCGGCTGTGGCCATTGTGAAAAATGCCTCCTGGGCAACTGCAACCGAAATCCCCTCTCCGGCCTACCAGGATGAAAAGTGGCTGGAACAGCCCGGCAACTCCAGGAAAATCCTGGTATGGGAATACTTTAACAGGGAAGAGATTATCACGGATTTTTATAAAACCTTTGAATAAATCCCATCATGAAAAGAAGGAAATTCATAAGTGTTTCGGCCTTGTCGGTGCCCATGATCGGCATCTTCCCGGCCTGCCTTACCTCCATTGAACGCGAACAGATGAAGCAAAAAATTGAAAAACGTGCCCTTGGGAAAACCGGGGTGAAACTATCCATGATCGGTTTCGGGGGAATTGTCGTTGACAAAGCCACCACGGAAGAGGCTGCATCCAGGGTTAAGGAAGCCATCGACCATGGCATCAACTATTTTGATGTTGCACCCTCATACGGAAACGCGGAAGAGATGCTGGGACCGGCACTGAAACCCTACCGGAAGGATGTTTTCCTTGCCTGTAAAACCGGAGAACGGGAAAAAGAGGGGGCCCGCAGGGAGCTGGAGCAATCACTGAAACACCTGGAGACCGATCACTTTGATCTCTACCAGCTTCATGCGGTCACCACCCTGGAAGATGTGGAGACCATCCTGGGTCCCGGTGGAGCCATGGAGACTTTCCTGGAGGCCAGGGAAGAGGGGAAGATACGCTATATCGGATTTTCGGCCCATTCGGTGGAAGCAGCCCTCGCCCTGATGGATGGCTTCGATTTTGACACCATCCTTTTCCCTTTCAACTTTGCAACCTGGTATGCGGGGAATTTCGGTCCGCAGGTGATGGCAAGGGCAAAAGAGAAGGAGATGGGAATCCTGGCATTGAAAGCAATGGCATGGCGACCCTGGGAGGAAGGAGAAGAGAGAAGTAATGAAAAGACATGGTATAAGCCTCTGCCCACAAGGGAGGAGGCCGGCCAGGGGCTGAGATTTACCCTTTCACACCCGGTTACAGCCGCCATTCCACCGGGACATGAGGATCTTTTCTCCATGGCCCTTGAGCTGGCCAAAGATTTCCAGCCCATGGATGAGAAGGAGATCAACGCGATCAAAGAGAAGGCGATGAAAGCAACCCCGCTCTTCAGTTACCCCATGCACAGCTGAGCCAGATCTCCGGATCCTGGTGGTAAGCTATATGATTTAATACCTTTGCATTATGAAAAAAGAAAAAACCAAGACATTACATCTTCCTATCCTGGTTGAACAGGACGAGGATAATTTCTATATCGTGAGCTGTCCGGTTTTTAAAGGATGTCATTCTTATGGGGCTACAATTGACGAGGCTTTGAGTAATATTAAGGAGGTAATTGATATGTGTATTGAGGAGGAGCAAGAGAAAGCTACATACATCAACCGTTTCGTAGGTTTCAGGGAAATGCAGGTGTCAATTAAAAATGCTGAAGTTTAACTTACCTTCCAAAAGGCTTGCTTCGAAAAATAATTCGGGAAGACCTGCAGCTTGACCTTAACGTATATATTGAGCTCTTGAATAAACATAAATAAGAAGCCCCGGGAAGAATGTGAGCCTTCGGTCTAAGGGGCAGCGAAGGCGATGGTTTCGGTCGCACTGCAGGCCGTAGTGCTTTAATACTGTGTTGATCGATAGGCGTTGTTTGATTTCGTGGAGCATCATATTCCGAATCGATGTAGATATCCTCACCGGCAAAACCGCTTGTTACCGATCGCAGTTCCCGGCTTTCGCATCATCCCCTTTGATCACCCTCCAGATAATGATGCCCCTGCTTTTCCTGCTTCTGATCCAGGCATCATACCCAACGGAGAGTTTTTGATAATAGGGAGCGGGACGCCAGATATTCGATGACCTGCTTCGGCCTGGTGGCCAGGCTACGGACAAAAAAGGAAAAGGATGTTGCCAACTATTTGTTAATAATTGACGTATAGACTAATTTTACAGCAAAATCCATCCTAATGGATATAGGGGCTAACATAAACCAAAATGGAGCAGGTAATCCAGGATTTTGATGGAGAAGATAAGCATGTCATCTTCTGGATGATCGGTACAATGATTTCCAAAAAGAAATTCAAGGATTTCTTTAATAAAAATATTGCTGCGCTGTAATTATTGCAGCCAGATACTAATCAGGAAAAAAAATGGGAGCAGTAAGGCAACAGTTCATAGAGGACAACCAGGGCAAAAGAATCGCTGTCCTGTTGCCCATTGATCAGTACAACAAGATGCTGGAGCAGTTGGAAGAGATCAACGATATCCGAGCATATGATGCTGCCAAAGCCGAAGAGGATGAAGTCATCCCCTTTGACCAGGCTGTAAGGGAGATTGAAGAGGAACGCGATGACCTATAAGATTTCGATACTCCGTAAAGCTCAAAAACAACTGGCCAAGATCCCGTCCAGCGAATACAAAAAAGTAAAACAAGCCATCCTGGATCTTGCCCAGAATCCCAGACCTCCGGGATCCAAAAAACTTAAGGGCCGTCCCGGTTGGCGCATCCGCCAGCGAGATTTTCGGGTGATCTATGAAATCCATGATGACCAACTCATCATCATTGTCCTGGACATCGGCAACAGAAAGGATATTTACAGATAAAAAGCCCCGGAAGATTCCGAGGCTAATCCCCTGCCATTGAACATTGTATCAAGGAGTTAAAATATATCCTGTGTATGGACCAGTTTCAGACACGTAAATGGTTGGCATGACACCATAAGATTGCGTTGAATATCATGACCATGTGCTATATGCTTAAGGAGAAGTTGTTCTGTTTCAAGGATTTTCCGCTGTTGTCGGCACGTGATATTACGGATTGGCTGTGCTACAATTTGTCAAAGTAGAATTAACCTGTTGAGATTAAAAAATGTAACTCAATCCCATTGAAAAGAATAGTCCTAATTCAGTTACAACCCATCTTCTACTCAATGCAATTTGGTCATCCATCCCGAAAAATAGGCCATATATTAGTCCGAATCTGTTATAATAGCGCAATTTTGGTGTGATCGATAAATCAAAACCAATACCCAGGATATTTTCTATGTTAATTTGCTCTTCGAATATGACAGTATGATATGTGTACAATTGCCTACCATCAGGATAAGGGGCATAACCATATGGTGAATAAATCGAACCATGGAGTCCTGCATATGTCAATTGTGATTGGAAGAAAACCTCAGGCTGAAATGTGGTATTGCGGACAGGAAACTTTCTATTGACACCCAAAATTGGTCCTATATGCTGTATAAAGGTTTTTGGGTAGACCCTGTCTTTTAATAGATTACTTTGATTATCATAGTGGGAATTGAAAATATGATACTTTAATCCAATCTCTATTTGGAAATTGTTGAACGACCTCAGATACTCAAAAGCCACATTTTTTCCAATATGTGTATCATTGTACCCCAAAAGCAGTCCGTTTTGAGCAATACTAGCAGTTGAAACTAAAATCCCTAACAATAAAAATAACCTTCTCATGGCCTTTAATTGTTTTTAGTCAACTCTCCAAATTTTAAGATGCCCATTATTGCTTTCATAAAACTCTGCCCAAGACGATTCAATATCGGCTAAATCGACTCGATAGGTGTTAAATGCAGTTTCAAACTCTTTGTTTTCAAACAGAATGGAAAAAGGAATACTTTTAATCTAATATTCAACGCATTTCTCCTTGATTAAATTGTTGTAGTCCTTCTCTATATAAAGAGATTAGGACGTTAATGTCAATGACTGGAACACTGGAAGGATGCTCTGATGAGGAATGCAAGGATCCCGTTATTTATGGAGGAAAGTCTATGGCGAAAACGGATCCCAATCAAGAAGAACTTAAAATAATCAAGGAAACTACTTTTAGAGTTGCTGAACCGAAAACTGTTGATACATTGAATTTGACAGAATGATTATTGTACATATAATCATACGTTCTATTCTAATATTTAAATCTCAAAGCCGCAAAAGCGCATGTACTATAATGAACTACATCACTCCAAAATACATTTAATCCAAATTCCTGCAGGATTCCCAATTGAACAAGGAATATTTCGTTAAGAGGAAGTAAAATACTTGGCTTGAATCTTAATCCATAGTCATTTTGACCTAGTTCTTCTGGGTTAATCATAGGGAAGAGAGTACCAATAGGAGATTCTGTCCCATAGGATGCCGTCAAGTTGAAACTGTAGTAAGCTCCGAGACCAATCGAGAAGGTATTCCGTTTTCCAAATTTCAAATTTATATCCACGGGAATTTTAAGAAATGTTGAAACAAATGTCTGACGCACATCAGGACTCGCTCCATCTGGTGAATTTGCTTCCCAAATATATTGTGCCGCTCCGGCATTTTGGTAGACTATTCCAACACTAGCGTCGAGATACTTTGAAATATCCATCCCTGTTGTAACACCGTACTGATAGGCATATTTTGGCAGGAAAGTTCCGTGATTAGGTATAAAAGAGGAAAAACCCTGGGATATCTCTATTTGGGTATATGCATTTTGACCAATTATAACAATTTGGGTTGATAGACTTAAAATAAAGATAAGTGCGAGTTTTCTCATAGTTCTAATTTATGGGGTTTTATATAGAACGGTTTTTTATTGTTTTTCTGATGCTTAGCCTGGAAGCTCATCAACCTAAGTTCTATCATCTGGGCAATGGAGTCATACAGCCGGACATTGTTGTACTCAATGAATCAATCCCCACCTCCCGAGGGATCCAGTTGATGAGCTTTTATAAAAGATTGCAAGGCCTCCACAAGGTTGTTCTGCCGGAGGTATAAGATGCCCAGCTGGTTATACACAGACCAGGCTTCCGGAAATTCCACCCCCGGGGCCAGCTCGATCTGCTCACGTGCCAGCAGGTAATAATCGAGAGACCTTTGATCCTGGTGAAGCTCATCATATGATTCACCCAGGAAGGTGAGCACCCCTACCAGGAGCGGATCGGCCGGCGGACGAATCTTCAGCAGTATGTTGTATGCTTCGATGGCCGTCTCAGCTGCCAGCTGGATCTTTGACTCCTCCCTGTAGAAATAGGCCAGCTGGATCAGTCCCCCTGCAAGTCACTCCTGGTCGGCAGGGATCACTGAACGCCGGAGTCCGATGGCTTTCTGGTAGTATTTCTCAGCCTTCCCCGGATCGCCAGCCTCGGCATAATAGTGGGCCAGGTTCTCAACCCCCTGAATATAATTGAGATCCGAACCATCAGGATATTTTTCCAGGTAAAGCTCCAGCTCCCGGTAGGCTTTTCCTGCAAGGTCCGGTTTATCCCAGCTGTAATAGAGGGACGCAAGGTTATTTAGAAGCATCATGTAATTTTCCGAGTACCCCGTCACCAGGATTCGGTAGATGGAATCGGCCCTTTGGAAATGGATGGAAGCATTTTCGAAGTCCGACAGGTAGTAACAGGCAAGGGCCAGGTTATTATTGGCATGCCCGAAGGGTAAGTCCTTTTCGATACCGGTCTCATCATAGGCTGATATGGCACTTCTGAACCAGGCTTCAGCCTGGTCATTAACCCCGTTGTTCAGGTAGATCAGGCCCAGGTAGTTGGCAAAACGCACATAATCATGGTCTTTGGGAAAGTGCTGCTGGTGGATCCCAAGCGCCTCCTCCAGAACAGCTGCCATCTCCTGCCATTTCGACCTGGCCATCTCCAGTTCAGCGATGTAGTAAAGAGATTGCAGATACTCACGGCTCCCGGCTCCGAATACCTCGGCATTTACATCCCTGGCGTAGGTAAGAAAGGAAGCGGCCCTTTCATGATAGCCCAGTTGCAATTCGATCCTGCCGGAAAGTTCATACACCTCTCCAAGATCAGCCCCGTAATCATAAAACGGAACCATCAGTCTGTAGGCAATTCCAACGTATCTCCTTGCAAGTTCAGGCTCATCCATTGAAAAATATACCTTTGCCATGTTGTGGTAGGAGCGCATGTAACGGATATCGGTGGAATCCAGTCTTTTCAACGAGTAATGAATCTCCTTTTCAGCGAACTTCCCTGCCACCGGGTATTCCTGCGCATCGAAATGTTTCCGGAACCTCTGATCGAGCTTTTCCCATTTTTGAGCAGACAGGGAAAAGGAGAGAAACCCAATCAGTATGACCACTGTAAATCTCATGGGGAGTGCCGGAAGAGGAAGGTGTAGGAAGAGTTGTATCCGGGGAATTCCTCCACCTCCAACTCAAGGGTAAACCGATCCGAATCCGAGGCAGGCAATACCGCACTTAACCCGGGTCCCCTCAGGTTGGTATTCCCCTCCACGGTCTGAAAGCCCCATTTTCCCAGCTCTACAATTTCCTTTCCGGCCACCAGTCGCGCCCTGATCACCCCGGCCTCCAGCGCATGGAAAGAGTCATTCAGCAACCATAATTCCGTGCTGAAGATCTCCCCCTCCTTCCAGATAAACCTGAAATTTCTTGCACTGGCCATCACCGGTCTGCAGGCAAGGCTTACCGACCGGAAGGCGGGTTTGGGAAGATCGGGATAGCTGATGATAGGATTGCCGGCTGCCGAAGGCCAGGGTTCATTGAAGCACCAGTTCAGCGCCATTGAACAGTAAGGTTTCTGTCTCCGTGACTCTTCATAAATCGCCTTATAACCTTCGCTTTGGAGCAGTTGTCCCCGGTCCACCATCTCCTCCAGGTTCAGGGATTCACCGAAATAATCCCCGATCACCTCTTTCATAAGCCAGGTATTGCCTTCCCATGCATTGAATGCATGGTGACTCTCCCAGGAGGCACCGGGCTCAGGAGGCCACAACTCCTCCTCAGGAATGATCCTTTTGAGTATCTCCACTGAAGAGGGTGAGGGAATCCCGAATTCAGTATAGGCCGTATTCCTGGCCGAATTCATGGTGGAGAATACCTCCTGCCCCGATTCGGGATCCCGGAAAACATAGTGCCCGTGACCCATTCCGTAAAGCGGGGAGGTAGAGATAAAAGGGGTATCAGGGTCCAGGGCCAGGCACTGGCTGTTGAGCAGACGGATCGCCAGGGACTGGTCGGTCATCCCGCTCCAGGAGTTGAACAGCTCATTCCCCCCGGACCAGATTGCCAGTGAGGGATGCTTTCGGATCCTTCGGATGATTGAGCCCGACTCCTGCCTCAGTATCGCCAGGTATTCAGGGTTGTCCTCATAGTTATTGCACGCCAGGGGAAATTCCTGCCAGACCATAATCCCCTTTTCATCACACTGGTCATAAAAAACCTGTTTGTTGACAATTCCCCCACCCCAGATCCTCAGGAGGTTAAAATTTGCTTCAAGCGCCCTGTTGGTAAGGTCATCATACCTCTCCGGGGTAATTGTCCCCGGAAAAATTTCAGGATTAACCCAGTTTGTTCCCTTACAGAAAACCTGCCGGCCATTGATCTCCAGCTGTATCGGAGCAACGCTGCGGGTCTTGGGAAATTTCCGGGGCTCGTCCCATCCACCCTTATTCATGACCAGTTTCACCCTGCGAAAACCGCTTCTCCCACTTAAGGTCTGAAGCAGATTCCCGTTTTGGCCGGTCAGTTCCACTGCATATCGATAGAGATATGGAGAACCATGATCGTGAGGCCACCAGAGGTGTGGATTATCCAGGCTAAAACTGAACCGCACCACATCACTGCCGGCCAGGGCAGAATCCGAATGAATCACAAGACTCCTCACCATCCATCAGCCCGAAGGTCAGCATGCAGCCTTCCAATTCCCTTCCACTCACCGTCACAACCACCTCAGCCCGGGTCAGCGATTCATTAAGGATATAATGAAACGAAACATCCTCCATAAATGATGCCGGTCTGATCTCCAGTGTGGTCTCATCCCAGATTCCTGATGGGATCAGCCTGGGATGAAAGTCCCATCCGTAACTGACCGCCGGTTTCACACTGGAGGCTGCCTGCCAGCGGCCCTCCTGTGCAGCTTTCTTCTTTGGAACAGGAAGAATTCTTACGAGCAGTTCATTCTCTTGCTTGAGGTGTCCTGTCAGATCGAGCTGCACCGGGGTAAACATGCCCTCATGGCGGTGTAACTCATGACCATTGATACTGATCTCAAAAGTATAATCGATCCCTTTTGAGAAAAAGATGACCCTCTCCCCCGCCTTCAGTTCCGGGTGTCCAAATGTGCAGCGGTAAATAAAACTGCAATCTTCCATCCATAGGTAATCCCTCCAGTTTTCCGCATAAAACCAGGGACCATAACCTTCTGCTTCTGCCACATCCAGCTGAACGGCACCGGGAACCTTCGCACCGGTCCATTTCAACCGGCCCGATCCGCCGGGAGCAGGATACCCCAGCTCCCAGTTCAATTTGATGGATTCACAGGTCATCCCCGGGGTGTTTTACTCAGGCATGGGTATACTGTAGATCAGTTTAAGGGTAAGGATCAGTCCGTCATTAAAAGATGCATACTCATTCTTGATCACGCGGTCATCGCCAAAGGTGACCAGCGGGATGGCGAAATCGACCTTCTGATCCCCCTCATACTGACGGTATCTCCTGCCCACGGTGCGTCCAACCATCCCCTCCATGAAGATGTTGCCAAAAAGACGCTGCCTGGCAAACAGTGAAAGGTCGATGCTCTGCCGCTCCATGTAATCCCCCGAATAGGCATCATTACCAAGGTAGTAACTGGTGATCAGTCCGAAATGGTTAAATCCGAACTGCAGGTTCTCGTTAACCGTATACTCCACCCTTGCGGTGATGGGGATCATTCCCTTCAGCCGCCATTTAGGGGCAAACTGCCAGTTAATATCCAGGAAAGGGACCAGGTAGGGCCCAAAAAATTCGGTACTGTAGATGACACCGCCTCCAATGGCAAGTTCATCCCTGAATTTCTTCTTGTAGGAGAGCACACCCCCCATTAAAAAACTGTTCCCGTCGAGGTTCTGAAAATCAGACATAAGCCTTGGTGCCACCAGGATCTGAAGGGTTCTCCCCTCTCCAAGGTCCTGCAGAAGTCCGGTTCTCAGAATAATCCCGTTGACCTTTACCGGGTTGGCAATCGTATTGGGGAATTCCGGGTCTGGAGCACCCTGCAGGTTGAAATAGAAGTGGTTCACATTGATGGCCAGCATGGAGCGGCTTCCCAGTTTTACACCGGCGGTAAGGGAGTTTATCGAACCCCATTCCGTGGCCTTCCCGTCATAAGCTGCATCCTTGTATTCCTTCGGAATCCCATACCTTCCGGAGAGTTGAAGAATATCAAGAGTTTCCTGGGCCGAAAGGGTGAGGCTCATGCCCGCGGCCAGCAATAAAATGAATAATTTTTTCATAGAAGATTTGGATAGTTGGTTAAGTTGACCGAAATAAAGATATAAAAAAACCAACAGCACCGGTGCGAAGGCCTTTTGTTCCCTGAAATATCAGGTATACCAACCCTTTTTTCCTAACTTTGGTTCCCTGTCAGGATGAAAACGCACTTATTCATATTCGTACTGCTGCTCTTCTCTGTCATGCTCTGCGGACAACAGCAGACTCCGACCCTGAAGGATAAGATCGAAGGGATGCTGATCGGATCGGCCATTGGCGATGCAGCCGGGGGACCGGTGGAATTTGTCCATCCGCCGCGGCGCAGTCAATGGACCACCACAAAGGAAGCCGTATCCCTTGAAGCACTGGAGGAACTGGCAGCACTGTTTCAACTAAAGGAGTATCCAAAGGAGGCTGAACCTTTTGCACAATGGGAATCCTACGGACCTGCAGGAACCATCACCGACGATACGCGCTTTAAAATCATCTTTTTCAATGCCCTGAAAAACAACCCCGGCAACCTGAACCAACAAGCATTTGCCAGGTCGGTACTGGATTTCAGGGCCGAACTGCCTGAAAAATACCGGGACGACTACGACAGGTGGATTCCCGAGATCGAATATGCGACCCGCTGGGCCCTGGGCGAAAGGGAGAATGCCTACCCGGTGGAGCGAATCTGGGGAGGGATCCCCACCATGGAGGGCCAGATGCCCTTCCTGCCCATAGCAGCCCTTCACCCTGAGGATCCCAGCTGGTGTTACCTCCTCACCTATGAACTGGGGTACTTCGATATCGGTGTGGCGAAGGATATTAACTCGGCACTGGTAGCCGGACTGGCAAGGGCTCTTCAGCCCGACGGATCCTGGGAAAATATGGAGGAGGCCATGAGAACCATTGATCCCTATGGTTATAACCAGACCCTCTACGTGAACCGGGAGTTAACAAAATGGCTGGACCTGGCGCATGAGTTCGCAGGAAGGTCCGGGGGAAATATTGCCAGCCTCTTCTCAATCCTGGAAAATGAACTCCAGACCACATACTGGTGGGAGGCATGGGTTCCGATCGTTGTGGTCTTTGCAGTGGCGGAAGTTGCCCACTACCACCCCCTGGCCTCCATGCAGATCATCATGGAGTTTGGTCACGATACAGACTCCTACGCACAGGTAATGGGGGCCATCCTGGGGGCCATTCACGGAAAGGATGTATTCCCTGAAGAGATGAGGAATACGGTCAACCATCAAATGAAAGAACAGTTTGGCCAGGATATCAATACCTGGATGAAACTGCTTCAAAAATTTTCTAATTTTAAATAAAAAAGAGATTTCATGAAAAAGTTTCTGATCCTTTCATTTCTTGCCGTTTTGCTCTTCGCCTGTGAGTCACCCGTTGAAAAGGCAGCCGAGGAACCCCTGATCACCAGGAACCAGATGGAGCTCACCTCCGATATCATGACCCCCGAGGTGTTATGGTCATTCGGACGGCTTGGTGATGTGCAGGTCTCCCCTTCGGGAGAGAAGATCCTCTATGGGGTAACCTATTACAGCATAGCTCAAAACCGGGGAAACCGGGAACTTTTCGTGATGAACAGCGACGGATCGGGAAAGATACAGCTAACAGAAACACCTGAAAATGAGTACAACGCCGTCTGGCACCCCGACGGAAACAGGATCGTTTACCTCTCTTCCGCCTCGGGTGAGGTACAGGCATGGGTGATGAATGCAGACGGAACCGGGAAACAGAAAATCTCCGATGTGGAGGGCGGGATCAGCAGCCTTCTCTTTTCACCGTCGGGCGACAGGGTGTTGTATACGAAAGAGGTGCAGATTGATAAAACCACCCGGGATCTCTACCCCGACCTGCCGAAATCCGACGGACGGGTTATAAACGACCTGATGTACCGGCATTGGGACACCTGGGAAGACGGGGCATACAGCCACCTTTTCATCGCCGGTTTTGAGGGTGGGAAATTTACCACCGGAAATGATATCATGCCGGGAGAACCTTTTGATTCTCCGATGATGCCCTTCGGGGGCATGGAAGAGGTGGCATGGTCACCCGACGGGAAAAATAATCGCCTACACCTGCAAGAAACTCTCCGGAAAGGAGTACGCATTCAGCACCGATTCTGAGATCTACCTTTACGATCTTGAATCGGGGACAACCGTCAACCTGACCGATGGGATGCCCGGGTATGATAAAGCTCCTTTTTTCTCTCCCGACGGGAAGAAGATCTACTGGCTCAGCATGAGGCGGGCTACCTTTGAAGCGGACAAGGAGCGGCTCTTTGAGATGGAGCTGGCCACCGGACAGAAAAGATACCTGACAGAGCATTTCGACTACAGTCCGTCCGGTGCGGTCTGGACCGACAACGGGGAGAGCCTCCTTTTCGTAGCCGGGGTGGAATCAACCTTCCAACTCTTCAAAATGAATGTGGCTTCCCTCGAGATCACGGCCATCACCTCGGGTGATTATGACTACCATTCGGTGGCGGTTGCCGGAGAAAAACTGATTGCCACCAGGGTCGATATGACCAAACCGGAAGAGATCTACAGCATCGATCCCTCCACCGGAGAAGCCACAGAGCTCTCCTTCGAGAACAAGCACCTGCTCGACCAGCTGAGTATGCCCACTGTGGAAAAGCGCTGGATCACCACCACCGACAACAAGCAGATGCTCACCTGGGTGATCTACCCGCCCCACTTCGACCCCTCCGGGAAATACCCGGCACTGCTCTATTGTGAAGGCGGTCCGCAATCCCCCCTGAGCCAGTTCTGGAGTTACCGCTGGAACTTCAGCCAGATGGCATCCAATGGTTATATCGTGGTGGCACCCAACCGAAGGGGTGTTACTACCCACGGACAGGAGTGGACCGACCAGATCAGCAGGGACAACAGCGGGCAGGCGATGCTGGATTTGCTCCGGGGAATTGATGTAATGAAGGAGGAGCCTTTTATAGATAAAGAGAGACTGGGTGCCATTGGCGCCAGTTTCGGCGGTTCTTCAGTCTACTGGCTTGCCGGAAACCACCAGGGACGGTTTAAGGCCTTTATTTCACACTGCGGTGTATTCAACGCCGAGATGATGTACGTGACCACCGAGGAGCTATTCTTCGACCACTGGGAAAAAGGGGGTGCACCATGGGAGACCGATAACCCGGTGGCCATGAAATCCTATGCCGGATCGCCCCATCATTTCGTAAAGAACTGGGATACCCCCATCATGGTGATCCAGGGGGAACACGACTACCGGATCCCCTATACCCAGGGAATGGCAGCCTTTAATACTGCACAGATGATGGGGATACCGAGCCGGATGTTATTTTTTCCCTCCGAAACCCACTGGGTGCTTAAGCCCCAGAACGGGATCCTGTGGCAGAGGGAGTTTAAAGGATGGCTCGACCAGTGGCTAAAGGAGCAGTAGCAGCATGTTAAAAAACCTTCTGTTAATAGGAACGGGCGGATTTATCGGGAGTGTGGCCCGGTACCTGGTCTCAAGACTGAACACACACGTGGACTGGCTTGCCGTTCCAGTTGGAACCCTGGCGGTGAACGTCCTGGGAAGCCTTGTGATCGGGTTTCTTATGGGCATCGCGGAGAAGAGTCCCCTGCTGACCGTGGAGCTGCGCATGTTCCTGATGGTGGGGCTCTGCGGCGGATTCACCACCTTTTCAACATTTGCCGGGGAGAACCTGACACTCATGCGAAACGGCCAGTTCCTTGCGCTTTTTCTCTATACCGGGCTCAGCATCCTGCTGGGTTTTACCGCAGTTTATCTTGGCTATATCTCCACCAGGCTTTTAAACTAATATCCAATGGTTACCATGAAGAATCCGGAACAGGGCATACTCAGGATCCATGCCAGTACCACAGACAGAATCGGCTCCGTGCTGTTCTACCAGTACATTGTTGAACTGGCCAGGGAGAAGGGGATTACCGGGGCCACCGTATTCCGGGGGATCATGGGGTATGGCTCCAGCAGCCGGATCAGCTCCTCGAGGTTCTGGGAGCTGACCGAGAAACTTCCGGTAGTCATCGAAATGGTGGATGAAACCCTGAAACTGAAGAGCTTTTACAAGGAGATTGAAACGGAGCTCCTTTCCATGCCCAAAGGATGCCTGGTCACTCTGGAGCCGGTTCAGGTATTGCTGCAGAAGAGGGGGAAATAGGCCACGGTGGCTTTCAGCCTACATTCGTTTCCGGACCCTGGCACGGACGATTACGAAAATCAGCCTGATGATACTCACCAGTAAAAACAGAGCCAGATAGGACAATAAGTATAAATACCCATTGGGTATCGAGGTCAAATTGAAACTGGAGTTGCTGGAATTTCCAGCTACCGCCGGTACGAACCATGACTCCTGAAACCCTCAGTGGCAGATCCAACAGGCTGGAGAGGTCAAACTTCACATTCCCGATCATGGAGAACCAGGCCACACTATCCGTGGCCGAGATATTTGAACTTTCTACCAGCAGGTTCACATCCCCCCAGTAGAGCCAGTCAGAACTGACCAGCTCTGCAGCCTCGGTATAACCGGAATATATCTCCCCGGGCATGGTTCCCAGGACAAGGATGTTCTCCGTTGAAAAAAGCTGTTCCATATAGGAATCCAGAATGGATGTATCCCTCTGTAAATATCCCTCCCGGAAATATTCCAGCTGTTCAAGAATCTCTGCCCGGACTCCGGAAGGAGCACTCCCCCGTTCATACAGGAAAAGTTCCGGATCGTCATGAAACTCCTGGTTTGTCATCACGAATATCCTGGTGGTGACTAAAAGTGCCAGTCCGAATCCGGCTATAACGAGTAAGTTGATAAAGATCTTCATAGGTGGGATCAAGTTACGTTTTTTCCGGTTTATCTCTCCATTGAACCGTTTATCCCCTGGATTTGCAGGTTGGGACAATATTCATTTTCCCAGGCTTTTCTGCCTCCATAATTTTACATCAGATAAATCTCAGACCGATGAAACAGATCAGCATCCTGTTGTTTTTAGTGATCACCGTCCATGCCGGTGCACAGCAAACCGTCTCCGGGCGCATTACCGATAAAAAGGGAGTACCTGTGATGAGTGCCAATATCTATTTTGAAGGTTCCTATGACGGAACCATTTCTGATTCGGCAGGCCGGTTCCGGCTGACCACGGATCTTTCGGGAGAGCAGATGTTTACAGCCAGCTTTATTGGTTATGAAAAGTACTCCCGTTCGCTTCGACTCAGCGGAAATGATACCACCATTACAGTGGTGCTGAGGGAAAAGGTCAACGAACTCAACGAGGTATCCATTACGGCAGGGGTTTTCAGTGCCAGTGACAAGAAAAAATCGGCAACCCTGAGCTCCTTTGACATAGCCACTACGGCCAGTGCGGTGGGTGATATCTACGGTGCCTATGCCACCATGCCCGGATCGCAGAAGGTGGGAGAAGAGGGTATGCTCTTCGTTCGGGGCGGTGAAAGCTACGAGACAAAAACCTACATGGACGGAATGATGGTTCAGTCGCCCTACTTCTCCAGCATGCCGGATATTCCCACCAGGGGGCGCTTTTCACCCCTGCTTTTCTCGGAGACCCTCTTCAGCACAGGGGGATATTCGGCCGAATATGGTCACGCCCTCTCCTCCATAGTGGACCTGACCACCAATGGACTGGAACCGGGTGATAAGGCCAGTGTAGCCGTGATGACCGTGGGGGCCAACGCATCCTGGGCAAAACGGTGGGAACGGAGTTCACTGGCTGCAACCGGCTTGTATGCCAACAATGCCCTTCACCACAGGTTGTTCAAACAAAATGTGGATTGGACCAAAGATCCCGAACTTGGCGATGGGATGATCATGTATCGCCAAGCAGATCGGGGAGAGCGGACTGTTGAAGTCGTTTTGCTCTTTCAACGCCATGAACATGGCCATGAATTATGATAATTTCGAAGCCGGAACCATGGATGCCATGCAGATGAACAACCTCAACCTCTATGCAAACACCGGCTATACCGGTCAGCTGGCCGAAAAGTGGCTGATCCGCACCGGGGTTGCCTACAGCCGCGACAGTGAGAAGATCAACTACAGCGGGATTCCAATGTCAACCCTCCACACTGGAGCCACTTTTAAACTGGCTCTGACCCACCTGACCTCACAAAGGCTGAAAACACGATTCGGTGGAGATATCAACTGGGGCTGGTACAATTATTCGGTGACCAACGATGATACTTTCATCCGGGAGCTGAACGACATTTCACCCTCCCTTTTCCTGGAGACTGATCTTAAAATATCAGATAAGCTGGCCCTGCGGACCGGGCTGAGAGCCGAATACACCACCCTGTTGCAGGAGCCCGGATTGCTGCCCCGGGTATCGGCAGCATATAAAACAGGAACCTTCAGCCAGGTCTCCTTTGCCTGGGGCAGGTACCGGCAAAAACCGGAGAATGAAATTCTGCAGTTTGCACCGCAACTTTCCCATGAAAAAGCCGATCACTATATCCTGAATTTCCAGTACAGGAGACAGAAAAGAACCTTCCGGATCGAGGGCTACGTGAAACAATACGACCAGCTGGTAAAATACAGCTCCTGGTACAGTCCGGTTGCAGCAGATTACAGCAACCGGGGATTTGGAACTGCCCGGGGGGTAGACCTGTTCTGGAGGGATAGTGAGAGCCTGAAAGGTTCCGATTACTGGATTTCGTACAGCTTTTTGGATACCTCCAGGGATTACCACGATTACCCCGAAAGTGTGATGCCCTCCTTTGCATCGGCACATAACCTTTCTGTGGTTTACAAACATTTCTTTGCCCGTCTGAAAACCTTTGGCGGGATCACTTACTCTTTTGCCAGCGCCAGGCCTTACAACGACAAGAACATGCCGGGCTTCATGGATGGGCGGACAAAACCTTATAACGACATAAGCCTGAACCTCACCTATGTAACCGGACTGTTCGGCAAAGACTGCATCATACACCTGAATATCACCAATTTGTTCGGATTTGACAATGTATTTGGCTACCGCTACGCCGCAACCCCCGATGAAAACGGTGAGTTTCCCTCACAGGCCATCGTTCCGACAACCGGTACCCAGGCCATACTTATGTTTATGCTTTCACTTTAACACCAGATATCATGAAAACAAGTCTTTTAATTCTAGCCATTACCCTTTACACTTTAAGTTTATCCGGACAGGAAGATCGTTACTACAATGCCATGAAAAGCGCACAACATCAGATGGACCAGGCATCGGATCCGGAACAGTACCTGGAGTGTGCCAACCGGTTCGAGCGTATCGCACTGGCAGAAAAAACCAGGTGGATACCCTACTACTATGCCTGCCAGTCCCTCGCACTGATGAGTTTCCAGGAGGGTGACTCAGAGAAAAGAGACCTGGTACTTGACAGGGCCCAGGAGTTGCTGGATCAGGCCCTGGCTATTGAACCCGGCGAATCGGAGCTGTATGTTTTACAGGCATTTATCTATCCGTCCAGGATCATGGTGGATCCCATGGGGCGCGGGATGATCTATCTGGAGAAGACGTTCGGATCGCTGGAGTATGCTAAAACCCTGAATCCGGAAAATCCGAGGATCTATTACCTGGAGGGAAACTTTAAACTGAACATCCCGGCTGAGATGGGTGGCGGAGCTGAAGTTGCAAAGCCGATCATGGAAAAGGCCCTTGCCCTGTTTGAATCATTCAGTAATCCGGATCCCCTCTGGCCGCAATGGGGAGAAGATGCCACCCGCACCGAACTGGAGAAACTTCAATAGTTCGAATCTATTAAGTATCTTGTTATCCATAAAGGAGCGGACCAATGAAACGTAAAAAGGTATCCAGAATCCTGCTGATCCTGCTCAGGGATCTGCTGTTTCTCAGTCTTCTGGGTAACATTCTCGCCCTCTTCATCTATCCTTGGGCGTTTTGGTCAATGAAAATCGTGCTCACCAACTGCATGTTTTCCGTCGGTATAGGTTACCCAGCGATGAAGGGTATGGAATGGATTACGAAATTTCTTGAGAAGCGTTTCCCCTGGCTGGAATCACCAATAAAAAGATTGGTTTACCAGGTGCTGGCCCTGACCCTCTTTTCAGCGGCTATTATATTCCTGGGCTTCTTCCTGTGGAACATGGTCAGCGGTGGATATGATTTTATGACGGTCCTGAAAAATGGTCTTCCCAGCCTGAAGGTGGTATATACCTTTATTTTCCTCTCTCTACTGATGGGAAATACAATACTTTTTTTCAAAAACTGGAAGGAGGCTGCCGTTCAGCAGGAGGAGTTGAAAAGGGCCCACCTTGCCCTGCAATTCCAGTCCCTCAAGGATCAGATCAGACCCCACTTCCTTTTCAACAGCCTCAGTTCGCTGACTACCCTGATCCATTCCGATGCTGAAAAAGCAATCCTTTTTGTGCATAAGCTTTCGGATGTGTACCGTTATGTGCTGGAACAGCGTGACAACGAGCTTGTTCCGTTTAAAGAAGACCTTAAATTCCTGGAGGACTACATCTTCCTGCAGAAGATCCGTTTTGGTGACAACCTGAAGGTGGAAATCAGCATAGAGACGGATAGGAACAGGATGGTCATTCCCCTTTCTCTTCAGATGCTGGTTGAGAATGCCATCAAGCACAATGAAATCTCCCTGGAACGCCCGCTGCTCATTGAAATTCATGCCACAGGTCAGAACCAGGTTGTGGTGAAGAACAACCTCCAGAGGAAGGAGGTATCGGAAACTTCACTGGGTATGGGCCTTGAGAACCTGAAGAAACAGATTGCCTTCTTCTCTGACGATAAGCTCCTGGTCCGGGAAGAGGGAGGGTCATTCATGGTAACCATCCCCACATTCTCCATATAAAACCCTGCCCCATGAAAGTTGTTGTCATTGAAGATGAACACCTGATCGCCCAAAGGATCACCGACCTGCTTCAACAGATCGATCCCCGGATCACGGTTCTATGCAGCATCGATACGGTGAAAAGGGCCTGTGAGTGGTTCAGCAGGAATGAAAAACCAGACCTGGTATTTATGGATATCCAGCTGGCAGACGGACTTTCGTTCGATATTTTCGACCTTGTAAAGATCGAATCGCCGGTGGTCTTTATTACCGCCTACCAGGAGTATGCCATCAGGGCCTTCAAAGTCAACAGCGTGGATTATCTGCTCAAACCTGTTTCAGAGGAGGCGCTTCGCTCAGCCCTGGCCAAATACCAGCGTTACTTCAAATATGAAATAAGTGCACCCGAAATTGGTACAGATCTGATCCGAAGCATCAGAGAGATGATCAGCAAACCCTTCAAATCGCGCTTTATGATCAGGGTGGGCGATCATATCAGGTCGGTGGAAGTGGAGGATATCCTCTATTTCTACAGCCAGCAGAAGGGGACCTTCCTCCATACGGCCGATAACCGGAACTACGCCATCGATTATACACTTGATAAACTGACAGGGTTCCTTGATCCCAATGTATTTACCCGTATGAACCGGCAATATATTGCCACACATAAGGCCATCTCCGAATTGATTACACTCTCGGGGAGCAAGCTCAAGGTACGATTGCTTCATTCGGACGATGACCAGATTTACATCAGCCGCGACCGGCTCTCCACATTTAAAGAGTGGCTCGACCTTTAAGAGATGAAATATATCCACGCAAAAATGAAAAACATAAGCCTGATCACCCTTTCTCTTTTACTTGTTTGCAACTTAAACGGACAATACTCCGGCGGTGGTGAAGCCTATCCCGGTCTTAAAACCAACAAGGAGTCGCTTGATAAATTCATGGAGATGCGCTTCGGCATGTTTATACACTGGGGCCCGGTATCCCTGCGGGGGGAAGAGATCTCCTTGTCGAGGGGCAGGGAAATTCCCATTGCGGAGTATGACATGCTTTATAAGGAGTTTAACCCGGAGCAGTTCAACGCAGCCGAATGGGTGGGAGCGGCCAGAATGGCCGGAATGAAATACCTGGTGATCACTGCAAGGCACTGTGATGGCTTCAGCCTTTGGGACAGTCAGTTTACCGAATATGACATGGGCTCAACCCCTTATGGGAAAGGGATCCTGAAAGCGTTGTCGGATGAGTGCCGCAAACAGGGGATCATGTTTGGAACTTACTATTCCCTCTGTGACTGGTACCGGCCCGACTACCCCGTGAAATATCCCGGTCCTGACTACAACATCATGCCCGAAGGCACTATGGATTCCGCCACCCAGGCGCTGTTTAACCAATACCTGGGCTTCATGATCAACCAGGTGCAGGAACTCATCGATGAGTTCAATACCTCTATTCTGTGGTTTGACTGCGATTGGGAGTGGGCATGGAGCCATGAACTGGGAATGAAGACCTATGCCTACCTGAGGGGGCTGAAGCCGGAACTCCTGATCAATAACCGGGTTGACAAAGGCAGGCAGGGGATGGCTGACAAGTCCAGGAACCCCATTTATGCTGGTGATTTCGCTACCCCGGAACAGCAAATCGGGGCCTTCGACAATAAATTTGCCTGGGAAACCTGCATGACAATCGGGGAACAATGGTCATGGAAACCCAACGACAAACTGAAATCAGCAAAAGAGTGCATCCATACCCTGGCACAGACCATCGGGGGCGATGGGAATTTGCTGTTTAATGTGGGCCCCATGCCCGACGGGCGCATGGAACAAAGGCAGCTCGACATTCTTGAGGAGATGGGCCGGTGGGTTTCAAGGAACCAGGAGGCTGTCTATGGAACCCGCGGAGGGCCCTTCCTTCCAACTCCTCAGGTGGTAAGTACCCACAGGGACAAAAAAATATATCTTTTCCTACTGGAGAATCCGGGAGAGGAACTGAAATTCACGCTTGCAAATGAGATCAGGCTAAAAAAAGCCTATCTCCTCGGTGATCATACAGCTGTGAAATTCAGACGGGAAACAGAAAACATCACACTTAAGCTACCTCTCAGTTTACCGGATGAGGCAGCAACGGTGATTGTACTGGAGCTGAACAAAGCGGCCTCTGATATAGAGCCCTGCAAATTATAGTTTTGCGGGACTGATTGTAGAGTCTACAATGCCCTGATCTCGTAGATATTCCCATCATACAGTCCGGGGATCTCTACCCTGAATCCCGTTTCCATGAGCGATCGGCCCGACGCGCGGTGAATCTCCTCCCCTTCCGGGGCCATCAGGATTACGTACTCTCTTTCCGGATCGATCCCTGCCATGAATACCTTTCTTCCGTTCTCCAGGGCCCCCTGCCGGAACACCCCGAAAATGCCTCCCGCTCTTGTATCATTGTTGATCCTCATCCAGCCGTCCCATGCGCCCTCACGGGGCTCACCAAAACCAGGCAAATCGCGGCGAAACGACATGTAGTCATATTTCGCCTGCATCGACTGCATCCAGACCGACCACTCCCTGATCCTGGACCGACCCTCCGCCGGGATCTTCCGGGGATCGCCCAATACGATGGGCAGGGTTCCAATAAGGGATTTCAGGGCAAATTCAAATTCAGGGTCATCCATGGCGCTGTTTCCAATTACAAGCGAACCGGCCGGAACTGCAGGGGATCGCCACCATGCCATCTGCCGGATACGCAATGGACCCGTGGGGGAAGGCTCCTCGAAATTGGAAAGCCAGTTCCCGTCAGCATGGTTGGCTATTGCATAATCCATCAGCTGAAGTTTCCCGGCTGTTTCAAAGGTACAGTCTATAAACAGTGCCGGATTGAGCTTATGAAGCTGATCGAACAGATCCATCAGGCGCTCATAGATAATCAGATATGACTCCTCCCTGTCACGGTGAAAGGGATGGTCGGTGGCATAACAACCCGAAATGGAAGGATCGGTTACATAAGCGCTGGCTGCAATGGCAAAATCAAGTTTGGTATAAGCCAGTCCGTATTCGTTGCAAAGGCGGTTTACCACATCCCGGATATACTCCACCCAAAGCGTTCCGAAACAGCTGGTATGAAAGTCAGCATCTTCAGTGGTGTGCAGGTTCCCGGGCTCCATATTTGCATTCTTCACAAACCATTCGGGGTGATTGCGGTACACTGCAGCGTCATCGGTTGCCGAACCGATGCTCATCCACAGCCCCGGCTTCATTCCCAGTGACCGGATATAGTCAAAGGTGGGTTTTAACCCGCCCGGGAATTTCTCCTCATCCACCAGCCAGTCACCATAATTATTACCCCAGGCCTCAGCCGAACTCCCTCCGTCTGAATTTACCTGCCAGCCATCGTCGACAATAAACTCCATCACCCCGCAGTCGGCCGCAGCCTGAGCCACCTCCCTGACGAGCGAATCCGAAACAAAAGTACGGAACGGGTTCCATGTATTATAGACAAAAACCGGTTTCTCCTCCCGGCGTACAATCTGGGGCACCATGTACCTTCGCATAAAATCATTCACCGCACCATCCACAACAGCAAAGCCGTCGTCTGTACCATCATACAGACAGATGAATGTCTTAGGGCTTTCCCACGATTCTCCGGGTGCCAGCCACCTCCTGAAGGGGAAATCCTGGCCGGGATGGGTCAGTCCGGCCTCCACTTTGTTGTTACTTGTATGATAGGCAGTGCGTTTTAAAATCCCCGGTGCCTCATTGCCGATGGCCATTCCCATCCGAAGGGTATTGTCGTGAACCACCACCACCGGGTCGTCCCAGTCGCCTATAAACTGACCTATCTGTTTCATCCGGGCATAGTTATGAAGAACCACACTATGTATATAGGAGAGTTGAGTCTCCAGGTCCTCCACATTGACCGATTCAATCTTCAGGTCGCCCGAGCCTGTGTTGCTGAAAGTAATCCACTTTCGCACCAACGGCAAATCCGGATAGAGCATGTAGTTAAGCTCCAGATGGAGTCCTCCGAGCTGCTCTCCGCCCTCCAGGGTGATCCTGATGCCTTCACCCGCTTGTTCATCCTTGATTAGTTCAGACTCTGTAAGCGTCCATGCGGAATAACCATTTACCAATTCCCCATTCACAAGGCAGGAAAAATCAGCACTCTCCCCGATATAACCCTTTGGATTGCCCGCCAGGAACATGCCCGATGAGATGAAAGTTCCGTCATCGAAACGGAGGATCCTGGTCAGCTCACCGTTCCGGAGAGTAATCTCATCCTCCCCAATGGTTACATATCCCTGCCCGGGCAGCCAGGCAAACAGGCAGAGAAGAACAACTGTGGCAAAAATTTTCATACGCATAGAATTGTTTTAATGGATAACCATAATCTTCTTATACAGGACTCCTCCTGCAGAGGTACTGATTCTGACCAGGTAGAGGTCCGCTTCAAGGTTCAGGCCTTTGATCTCCATGCGGGTAAGGCCCTTACCCGGGGTATCGCCGACCCTTTCACCGGCAATGTTAAAAATCTCCACCCTTTCGATGGGATCAGCAGAGAGAACAACCATGGTTTCCGATATCGGGTTTGGATACAGAACCACACTTGCCTTTTCCACGCCTGCAATGCCGGGGGTCACACTGACGGTGACCGTCACTGAAGCCACTTTGGCAGGGTCGGCATCTGAAGTTACAGAAACCGTGGCAACTCCCGGAACTTCAGCAGAAATCAGGCCGCTTTCCGAAACCGAAACAATGCCGGGGGTATCCGAACTCCAGGTCACTTCCTTATTGGAGGCACTATCGGGTTCAACAACAGCAATCAGCTGAAGGGTTTGGCCCACCTCCATCTGAATCTCCCCGGGTCCCCCTATGGAAATCCCTGTCACAGCGACAGTGGGATCCCCACCCCCATCTATCCTTACCTCGCACTCCCTTGCATCCCCGTAAAGCGGAATGGCTTTGATAATTGCATCTCCCTTTGAAATGGCTTTTACCTTCCCATCCGGATCGACCGTCGCCACATCCGGATTTGTGGATATCCAGCTGAATGCATTCCCCTGGGCATCGGCGGTAATCACCACCTCATCCCCGGAAGCCAGATCCAGCTGGTAATCACTGATGGTTAATCCGTCATACCACTCTGCAGGTTTCCCCGAGAGGATGAAATCATCAAAATAGCAGGTCAGAGCCGCAGGTTTCCCCTGGGGATTCACAAATACATTAAACTGTTTCATTGTAAAATCTGTATCCAGGTCCAGGGCAAACATTCTCCATCCATCATCGGACTCCACGGGAACAGTTATTTCAATTTTATCGTCCGAATCAGAAATAACCTGGATAAAGAAATCCTTAATCTCCCTTCCGAAATACTTGAACTGAAACTGGGCATAACGCTCCAGCTCCTGGAACTCACCGGTGGGCAGTACCATCCCCAGTAGCGTCCAGTCACCCTCTGGCTTTAAGTATTGAACCACCTTTTCACTCGGATTCGAGAGCCCGGTCATCGGATTCGGAGCCTCGATGTCGCAGCTACCCCCGTTGGGAGTGTAGATCTGGGCCGAATCGGGACGGGGTTCGGTTTTCACCGGAACTACCAGGTCAAAGTCGGCAATCACGTAATCCACCGCTTCGTCCACCTCAACAAAGGAGCTGTCGATCTTCCCCCCGTTCAGGGAGGTGGCGTAAACCTTCACACTCCCCGGTGAGAGTGCAGTCAGTAACCCCAAATCGTCCACCTTAACAATTCCCTCCTGGCTGTAGGTCCAGTCCACAAAACGGTTGGTGACCTCATCGGGATAAAAAAAAACATCCAGTTGTGCAGTTTGTCCCTCCACCAGGCTGAGACTGTCCGGTTGAATCATAATGGAATCCACAGCAGTTTCAATCCAGTTGCAGGTTACTTCACAGCTGCCTTTTACGCTTCCGTCCAGGGTGGAACAGGAAATGGTACAATTCCCGCTGGTCACACCGTTGACCCGGCCCATCCCGTCCACATGGGCGATCCGGCTGTCATCCGAACTCCATCTTAGCATGCCAAACCCGGCATTCCCAATGTCCGTGACTGCAATCAGCGTATCGCCCTCTCCCGGCTGGGTAAGGGTCAGAGAGGATTTATCGAGTGTGATGGTGCCTACAGGGTTGGCGGAAGAGGCATTGGTATTGTGCCTTGCATTGACAAACCCGTAGGTGAGGGCCACATAGACCGCGTTCTGATGCACGGTGTTCTCGGAGGACATGGGCGCATGAATATTGCTGTTCCAGCGCTCATGCCCCGGCCACTGGTCCATCGCGGGATACTGTGAAAAGTTTGCCCAGTCCTTGTTCCACGGCCCGTGCCCTCCCTCCATGACCACCCCGTCGATTGTGTAGGTATAGGGCACATAGCCGTATTCCATGGACCACGGTCCATAGGGAACAAAGCCGGGGTAGAGGACCCAGTTGTTGTTGTAACGGCTGTCCAGGTGAAATCCCACCAGGGCCGGCCGGGGACCCAAACCGGTGGTCCAGGTGGTATGCATGGGATTACTGCCCAGGAAATAATCGGCCGTGGTATGGATTGCGTCTGAAAAGAATCTATCCCCGGTCAGGCCATAGGCTATCACCGATTCAAACATCCAGGGAGTGGTGCCCTGTCCCACCAGCATCGGCATGGAAAAATTTCCGCCCCAGCGACAGGCCCTCTCCTTAATGGCGTTTGTGTTGGCACTTTTTGCAGCATTAATGGCCACATTTTTCAAGGCACCCTTCAGAACGGGATCGGTTCCGTAATTATCGGCAAGCAGGTAAGCGTAAATACCCCATCGCTCGTCCTCGCTCAGACTGCCTGCTGTTTTAAATCCATTCAGAATGGAGATGGCGTCATTATGATAGGCCTCATCATTGGTAAGCCTGTAGAGGTTGGCTGCAGCATACATTTTATAATCATTCAACGCAGTGCCTCCATAATTGTCAGCGCTGGCAGGCTGATTCCCAGGATCGGATGCCCATTCATAGGCCTCCCGTGCCTCCTTCTCCCAGTCGACCAGATCCCTTGTCATGGATTCCGGATCCACGTGATCGAGCATCTCCACGGGGAAATTGTGCGGATCTTTCCCAAGCTTTTTCAGAATCACAGCAAACTGGGCAGCCTGACCCGCATAGAGGTAGGTCATAAAAGCATCTGCCTGGGTGACGACGGTTCGGCGGTACTCCTTCCACGAAGGAACATCACTCTCTGCACTTCCATCCACCTCTGTGAATACATCTGCACAGATACGGGCTCCTCCCACACCACCATCGCTATATCCTTTATTCAGGAGCTCCTTGCGTAGCCTGTAGTTGAATTTAATCAGCCAGGAGGCCTCATCCACGATATCGGGGATGCCGTTCCCGCTCTCAGGAATATTCAGGTCATTATCAGCATACCTCTCCGGGGTGTATTCAAAAGTAGTCATCAGCAGGATGGGGATCCGCTGGTGGGTATAATACCCGTCCCAGTCACCCGCATCGTGATACCATCCTGCCACATCCAGGGGTTTCCCTATGGATGAGTCACGGATCACTGCCTTACTGGATCCACCCCCGTCGCTTTCATCCCAACTCATGAAAGGGTAATTGGAATAGAGCAACATCCCGGCATACCCGCTGCCGTCATCACTGGTTACCATGGGATTCTGGTTCACCGGCCTTATATATCCCTCTGCAGTATAAGGGGGGGCAAGCCTGATCCCGCTTCGCTGGTGATAGAGTGCCCTCCCGCAGTTGTAGTATGCCTCCCACAGGGCATCCTCACCGATTTTAAATGGATAGGATGCGCCGATACCCTCCACCATAAGGGTATAAACACCATCGGCGGTAACTTCGGTGAAATCACACTCATAAACCTCAGCACCCAGGAAATTCCCGTCAGGAGTATCCAGCGATTGAGAAGTCTCCGGATTGGTGGCCGACTTGCGCTTCACCAGGACACCCGAATAGACAGGGGTTTCGCTCCCCTCCGAATAGACGTGGAATGCGCCTCCCGCATAGCCCGAGAGATCCAGGCCGCCCTTATCACCCATCCACTGGTATACATATCCATATTTGGGAGCATCGGCAGCGTACCCGATGGTATTTACATGAACCGCTTCACTTCGAAGGGTAATCTGCCCGAAAGTGAACATCCAATCGGTTCCATTCCAGGCAAGGTCAGGCATATTCAATGTATAGCTCATCCCCGGCTTAAGGGGTTTATCCAGGAAAAGATAGAGATAGTGCTCCGAGGCCCATGGCTTACTGCGAGGATCAAAGGAGCTGCCTCCCCAGGGCGCATCCTTTACAAATTCAGTTCCTTTGGACTTGCGGCCAATCTCCGCCGGATGCCTGCCTGAAGTAAAATCCGGATCATCGGAACTGGAAATCAGGTAGGAGTCCGGATCAGCTGCCAGCACCAGGTTGAGCCGGTCGACCTGCAGATCATTGGGGTAGTTCACACTTCCATCGTCAAAGGTAACCAGGATGATCCTGTCGGTTAAGGGCAAAACCTCTTTCACATATGATCCAAAAAGTGAAAAGCTGAAAGCCATAACTGCCAGTATGGTCATCGCGATCTCTCTTCTTAATTGCATATTCCTGGTCATAATTTCAACTTTTGTGGAAAAATAACAATTCCAGCATCTAAGTTATTCCATTATTTTTACTAAAAGTTCCTGCGATTCACTTTCCCGGGGAAAAAGAAATAACTGTACTTAAACGTCATGAAAGCGATTCAAAGACCAAGTTCCCTTTTTCTACTGGCCCTGTTGAATATTGTCCTGGTTTTCCCGGCCTGCCGTCAGGAAGCACTTCAGAAACCCAATATCCTGTTTGCCATTGCCGATGACTGGGGATGGCCCCATGCAGGCGTTTACGGCGACCCGGCGGTGCTAACACCAACTTTTGACCGGGTGGCCCGGGAGGGCGTCCTCTTTAACCATGCCTACGTCTCCTCACCATCATGTACTCCTTCCCGGAATGCCATCCTGACCGGCCAGTATCACTGGAGGCTGGGACCCGGTGCCAACCTTTGGAGCACTCTGGATCCGTCCATACCCGTTTACCCACTGTTGCTGGAAAAGGCCGGGTATAAAATCGGGTATTACCGGAAAAGCTGGGGACCCGGTGATATTTCCAACTGGGAACGCCATCCGGCCGGACCAGATTACACGGAGACCGGTTTTGCGACCTTTATGGCAGAAAGGATGGATGACCAGCCTTTCTGCTTCTGGCTGGGCGCCTGGGATCCCCACCGGCCCTACGAAGAGGGTACAGGGCTTCAGAGCGGGATGGACCCGGACAGGATCCGCCTGTTTGAATGCTTCCCCGACAATGAAATCGTCAGAAGCGATGTGGCCGATTACTATTACGAGGTGCAACGTTTTGATACCCTGGTGGCAAGCGCCATAACCATCCTTGAGCAATACGGGGAGCTGGAAAACACGATCATCGTGGTCACAGGCGACAATGGTATGCCTTTCCCCAGGTGCAAGGCCAATAACTATGATACAGGGGTCAGGATGCCCCTGGCAATAAGGTGGGGATCAGGCATCAGAAACCCTGGCCGGGTAGTTGATGATTTTATCAGTTTCACCGATTTTGCACCCACCTTCCTTCAGCTGGCAGGAGTAAAGGTTCCTGAAGTAATGAGCGGAAAAAGTTTTGCCAATCTGCTGAGAAGTGCAGAAGAGGGTTTTGTAGACCCGGAAAACCGGAGCTTTGTGCTCCATGGAAAGGAACGGCATGTCCCGGGCCAGGAAGAGAATATGGGTGGCTATCCTGTGCGCGCCATACGCAACCATGATTTTCTCTATATCCGCAATTTTGAAGCCGGAACGCTGGCCCGGCGGAACGCCTGATTACCTGAAGGCCGCGATCCCCTACTGCTGGCTGGGCGATTGTGACAACGGACCTACAAAAAGCTATATGGTTGAAAATAGGGACAGGGACGGGCACCACGCCAGGCTTTATGACCTCTCATTCGGGAAGCGACCGGCAGAAGAGTTATACGACTGCAGGAAGGATCCAGGACAAATGGTGAATTTGGCTGAAAATCCGGCTTACGAAGAGGTAAGGGCGAAACTTGAGGAACAACTTATGGAGCAACTCGAACGCACTGCAGATCCAAGGTCAGCATCCATTGAAGACTTTGACTTCGATGCAGTTCCCTACCTCGGTCAGGGCCCGAGACATCCATCCTTCAATCCTGAATAAGCGGATCTGACCACCGGGGGAACTCAATCACCAAAACTGGTGGCGAGGTTCCTGGCCGCAATCACCCAGGGATGATCAGGGGGCACATAATTGATCTTTCCGACCACATCTTTCATGGGAACTGCCCTGGTATGTTCTCCGTCCACAGCCACCATGATCCCGAACTGCTCATCTTTTATATAATCGATGGCTGATGTTCCCAGCCTCGTGGCCAGCATACGGTCCAGCGCTGACGGGGTCCCTCCCCGCTGCAAATGCCCTAAAATGGTTACGCGGGTCTCCAGCCCGGTCATGTTTTGCAACTCCTCGGCCATTGCCATGGTGGAACCCCGGTACTCCTTATCCAGGGCCGAAAGTTGTTCCTTCAGCCTGGTCCGATCATCTCCTTCTGCCAGTTCCAGTTTTTTCTCAGCTGCCCTGATCTTCCTGGCCCCCTCCACAGTTATGGCACCTTCGGCCACCGCAACAATGCTGAATCGTTTTCCACGGCTTACCCTCTCCAGGATACTGTCCGCCAGTTTATCGATGGTATAGGGTATTTCCGGGATCAGGATGGCATCGGCACCGCCGGCCATACCTGCACCCAGGGCCAGCCATCCAACCCTGTGTCCCATGATCTCCACGATGATAATCCTGTGATGGCTGGAAGCCGTACTGTGCAGACGGTCGATGGCATCCACCGCAATGCCCAGGGCTGTGTCAAATCCGAAGGTCACATCAGTACCCACAATATCATTGTCAATGGTTTTGGGCAGGGTAATGACATTACAACCCGCCTGTGAAAGCCTGTAGGCATTCTTCAGGGTTCCTCCCCCTCCAAGGCAAACCAGCACATCCAGGTGATTCTTATGGTAGTTTTCAACAATCACATCGGTCATATCCACAAATTTCCCGCCCATGGGCATTTTATGGGGTTTATCCCTGCTGGTTCCGAGAATGGTTCCTCCCATGGTCAGTATCCCGGAAAGCATAGTGTTGTCCAGCCGTACGGAACGGTTCTCCATCAAACCTCTGAAGCCATCCCTGAATCCAATGACTTGCATTCCGCCATTACCCGAAGCTCTCTTCCCGATTCCCCTGATGGCCGCATTTAAGCCAGGAGTATCTCCGCCTGAGGTGAGGATACCGATGTGTCCTGATCTGATTTGTTTTGCCATTTTTTCAGTTTTTATCAGACACAAGTTATGAAAATCTTCACTCCCCTGCCAGCGAACCGGAAACGTTCCTGCCAATATTAGAACTCCCCGATTGAGTATTTTTCCCTGGATCTTGTGCTTGCCCCGACAAAAATCCGTTGGGATATTGCTCAATTGTATTGACAAATACATATAATTTATACATATTTGTGGTATGAAAACAACATTGAATATCGACGATCAGATTCTTAAAAAAGCATCCAGGCTTACAGGTATTTCAGAAAAAACGGCCCTGGTCAGGCGTGGATTGGAAGCGTTGATAGCCCAGGAAAGTGCTAAACAGCTTGCAGCGTTAGGCGGCAGTGAAAAGAGGGTGAAAAGCATTCCCAGGAGAAAATCGATAACCTGATGATTCTGGTCGATACTTCTGTCTGGATTGATCATCTTCATAATGGAAATGAGGGTTTAAAGGAATTGCTGCTTTCGAATCAGGTGTGTATCCATCCATATATCCTGGGTGAATTATCCTGCGGGAATATCTCCAACCGGAATGAAGTCCTTTCACTTTTTGGAGCACTCCCGAGAATTGATGCAGCGCTTGATGAGCAGGTATTTGCGTTTATTGAAGACAGAAAGCTTTATGGAAAAGGCTTGGGATTTATTGATGTTCATATTCTGGCATCGGCATTGATTCATCATCTCCTTGTCTGGACAAATGACAAATCTCTGCAGCGGGTAGTCAGAGAATTTGGGATTTCTTTCATTCATTAATGGTCACCTCACTGTCCCACCAATTGTTCCCCGGATCAAAATCTTCGGAGAGATAGTCCATCCTTTGCTTCTCCAGCCAGGGCAACAACTCATTCCTGATTTTATCAAGGTGGAGCATCTCCGCTTCCTCACTGTATTCAGGGTCCTCCCGGGGATACATGGCTCCGACTTCGTCCAGGTAATCGAACAGTTCATTTTTCAACTCCCTCACCTTTTCAGGAAATTGTCCGGAAAGATCATTTCCCTCTGACCGGTCAGCATCCAGGTTATAAAGCTCATCCCTGCCGTCCTCATAATAGTGGATCAGCTTCCACTGGCCATGCCTGACGATGGAAGAAGGCTCCCCCCCCTGGTTCCCGTAATGAGGATAATGCCATATTAAAGGGCGCCCGGGAATAGTTCCGCCTTCCAATAGCGGGACAAGGCTCACTCCGTCCAGATGTTCTTCCGGTTTCAAACCGATCCCTGCCAATTCCAGAAGGGTGGGATAGAAATCGGTTCCCGTAACCGGATCGTTGATTTTACCTGCATTTTTCATCCAGGGAACTTTAATGAAATAGGGCTCTCTTATTCCACCCTCAAACTGGTAGCCTTTTCCGGCACGCAGCGGGAGGTTGGAGGTAGAATAATTGTCCCCGGCAGCCACCCCGCCATTGTCTGAGGTGAAAATCACAATGGTATTTTTTTCCAGGTTCAGTTCCTCCAGGGCTTTTAATACAACCCCCACAGCATCATCCATGGATTCCACAAGCCCTCCGTATACCGGGTTGTCCTGAACCTGCCTGATTGGAAGGAAATGACCCATTTCAAATCCTCGTTCAGCGATGCCATTCATCTCCGCCTTTTCCCTGTATTTGGCCCACTTTTCCCGTGTGGTCTGAATGGGTCCATGCACTGCGTAAAAAGAGAGATAGGCAAAGAAAGCGCTATCCCTGTTTTCCCTCAGAAACTCAACGGTTTCCAAGGCCAGCCGCATGGTAAGATTCTCCCCCTTTTCATGGTTTTCCAGGTTGGGATTGGTCCATGGTGAAAAGTAACCACCGTTTGGACTGCCAGCTTCATAACCTCCCCTGTTGATGTCGAATCCGTGATCCTCTGGCCACGAACCCTTTTCACCCAGGTGCCATTTGCCCGCAAAAAAGGTTTTATAGCCAGCCTCCTTCAAGGCCTCAGGAAGGGTCACAAATTCATGGGGCAGCTGGTGTACATATTCGGGCGGAAGGAGTTTGCTGAAACGCCCGGCCTTTCTCCACTCCTCACCAGTTTTCGCCCCGATCCAGTCGGTAATCCCGTGCCGTGCAGGAAATCTTCCTGACAGGATGCTGGCCCGTGAGGGGCTGCAAACCTGGCAGTTGGCATAGCCGTTGGTAAACTGGGTTCCCTCGAGGGCAATGCGGTCGATATTCGGGGTCTCATAATAAACACTGCCCGTGCAGCTCAGATCGTGATATCCCAGGTCATCGGCCAGGATGAAGAGGATGTTTGGTCTCACTATATTTTCCCGGTCACTGCAGGAATGAATCAGGGTAAGTAATGCAGTTAAAACAACAGCGAATCTGAGGTTGATCATCGTCTTTATCATTTATGGACAGGAACATTGCACCTGTGTCCTGATTAATTCACCGGCGGCCACACCACCTCACCCCAGTCCCTGACATACCAGGGAATATCGTAAACGCTCGCCTTTTTGCTTTCTTTCACAAGAGCCCGGTAGGGGTCTGATCTCACAAAGGGGTCCACAGAAAGATCAAACGGGTGTCGGAAAGTGGACAAATGCTTCTTCAATACCTCCTGAAGCTCCGCGAGTTTCTCTTCATAAAGCGGATCGTAAGCCAGGTTTCTTTGCTCGTAGGGATCACTGGTCAGGTCGAAAAGCTGATCCGCATCAAAGTATGAAGGATAGAATTTAATCGAAATCACCGGGATTCCCCCACCCTTTGTATTCAAATAATTAGGGGCATAACCGAGTGTGCCGTTCTTCATATTCTCCAGTACATCCTCAGGGTACCTGAAGGCTATATATTTAAATTCCCCGTCACTTACCGACCGGGTATAACCCGATTCAGCAAATATATATTTCTTGAATGGCCGGTCATTGTTCTCAATCACCGGCATGAAACTCTCCCCGTCTATTTCATAACCTTCCGGGATTGCTGCGCCGGCCATTTCCAGGATGGTTGGAAGAAGATCGATGGTCTGAACCCTCGCCTGGGTCTTGCTGGAGGGAGTGATCCTGCCTGGCCATTTGATAATCATTGGGATCCGTATTCCTTTCTCATAGCATGAGGCTTTGGCAGGTTCCGTATTGTGGTCGGGCAGAAAGATGACGATGGTATTCTGTGTCATTCCCATTGCTTCAAGCTTATCCATGATGACCCCCACCTGGTGATCCAGGAATGACATACCCGTATAGCGATGGCTTTTTGGAGAGGTCATGCTTTCAATTTCCGACTTCAGCTTCCCGACGTCCAGGTTGTATTTGGCAACCCCTTCTGCTTTTCCCTCCGGCGTATAGGTATAATCCCTTACCAATCCTTCGGCGTGATGAGGTCCGTGAAGCGAAGTGGGTGTCAGATAGAGAAAAAAAGGCTGGCCGCGCCTGGCACTTTCTTCAATAAAATCAACCGCACCCATGGTGAACCACGGGAAATTATGAAACTGGAGCGCTTTCACCGGGAATCCGTCGTAATTGCCATACAACACGCTGTTTGCCACATCAAAGCCGGCATCATGCCGGACCCTTTCGGAGACAGCCTGCTGGTATTTGGCAAGCTTCTCATTGACCCCGGGATCTGTGGGCGAATCATCCCCCCGGAGCAATCCCTGGGTAAAACCCGCCCCTTCTCCGCTGATATGCCACTTTCCTGCCATACCCGTAAAATAACCCGAAGCGGAAAGGATCCTGGGAATGGTCAGAACGGTTGTATCCAGAAAGGTGTTCCATCCAATGTTATAGGGCGCTGAAACCGGATAACTCTTCAAGAAAACTTCGTCGCTGCACCTGCCCGGGTAACGGCCCGACAGCAAAGAAAACCTGCTGGGGGTGCACATGGGAGCCGGGGTAAAGGTATTTTCAAAATAGAGCCCCTCTGCAGCCAGCTTATCCAGGTTCGGCGTGGGGATGGACCCCCCGGCAAAACCCAGGTCCTCGAACTGCAACTCATCCGTAAAGAGGAGCAGGATGTTGGGCCTTACAGCCCCATCCGTTTTATCCCCCACTTTCATGGAACACGAGAAATTGAATAAAACCCCTGGTATCATCAGGAATACGATTCCTGCCATTTTAATAGCGCGCATCATGATTACTTTTACAGATATGAAAAAGTCCTATGGAATACTCCAAAGCCTGTCCGAAGAACGCTCATTGTCCCATTCGGGTGTAGGTTCAAAATAGCCACCCCCGGAGATTTGCTCTTTAACGGCCGCTTCATTCAGTTCAATCCCCAACCCCGGGCCATTGGGAACCTCAATGTACCCATCGGAACTCACCAATGGTTTGGAAACACCATCGATCAGCGTTTCATACCAGTCATCATCCACATTGTGATGCTCCATGACCAGGAAATTTTCAGTTGCCGCAGCACAGTGAATATTGGAAAAGAGGGTCACAGGATTGCCTGCCATGTGCATAGCCATGGCGATCCCATGCTCCATGGCCAGGTCACCGATTTTTTTGGTTTCGAGCAAACCACCCGAAGTGGCCAGGTCGGGATGGCAAATGGAGATGGCTTGCGCCTCAAACAATTTCAGGAATTCCTCCTTGAGATAGATGTCTTCACCTGTAAGAATAGGAGTTGTACAGGCATTCTTCAGTCGTACATACTGTTCAGTGTACATCCAGGGGACCATATCCTCCAGCCATGCAAGGTTATATTTGTCGAGGCGCTGTGCGAGTTTGATACCATCCTCTATCCCAAAATGGCCATAATGATCGGAAGCCAGTGGTATTTCCCATCCGATAACCTCACGGACCGCAGCGACATACTCCTCAAATATATCAAGCCCTTTCTCCGTAATCCTGATACCTGTAAACGGATGTTCCAGATTCACGGAATTGTGGCTTCCCCTCCATTGCTTAAAGGGATCGATATCCCCTTTGGGCCAGGTTAGTGCCCCTGTCGTACCTTCCAGCAAGGTAATGGGTATGTCCATTTTCAGATAGGTAAATCCACGTTCCATCCGTTCCTTCAAACGACGGCCCTGTTCCACGGGGTCTTTCGTAAAGGGAGTGTCGGAATAGACCCGGATTTTGTCCCTGAACTTTCCCCCCAGCATTTGCCAGCAGGGAACGCCCCAAGCTTTACCGGCAAGATCCCAGCAAGCCATCTCCACGGCACAGACTCCCCCTGCCTGCCTGGCATGGAAACCAAACTGTTTGATCTCACGGAATATAAAGTCCACGTTGCAAGGATTCATGCCTAGAATGCGCTTTTTAAGCATCAGCGCATAGGTCTTGCTGCCCCCATCCCGGACTTCGCCATAACCATAGATCCCCTGGTTGGTATCCAGCCGGATGATATGCCTACCATGAATGGTTATGGTTCGCATGTCAGTAATTTTCAGATCAGAAGGTTGCGAATTTGTATTCACATGGCCTGAAATGGCTTCCAGGTCCGAATTCATTAGAAATCCGCCAAATCCCACAACTGCGGTTGCAGCAGTGGACTTGCGGAAGAAGCTTCTGCGAGAGAGTGAATTTCCCATGATCTATAGATTTATAATGGTTAGAAAAGAATCAAAAAGATACAAAAAACCGCCCGTCATAATCACCCCTGGACTCGGGTTTCAGGGGCCACCTTACCGGTTTGCCATCCCGTGCAGAGCGATAGATGGCAGTGAAGATCTCGACCGTCACCCGGCCCTCTTCACCGGTAATCATGGGTTTACGACCCTCAATGACAGCCTGAAGAAAGTCCTCTATGTTGCGTTCATGATAGTACTCCATCTGGTTGGGTAGCTGGTTGAAGAAGTCCGATTCCTCTTTCACCCAGACCGGCAACATGGCCTCTTCCCCCGGAACGGTCCAGATATCAATAACAGGCGGTTCAAGGATGGTTGACATGCCTGCAACAAACATAGCACCTCCGTCTGTCTGAACACCCACCGATGCACCGTTCTCGCCGTGCACATGCACCTTGCAATAGATCCCCGGCTTCTGTGAATTGGAGACTATGATGTTGGCCACTCCCCCATTCCTGAATTTCAGGATGGCATTGGCCGTATCCTCCACCTCTATATAGGGATGGTTCAGGTTTGACCAGAGGCCGTAGCACTCCTCAATCTCACCCATGTACCACTGCAGCAGATCCAGTTGGTGGGGAGCCTGGTTCACCAGGACACCTCCCCCTTCGGCCTTCCAGGTGCCACGCCAGGGATCGCTCTCATAGTAAGCTTTGTCCCTCCATCCCAGCATATTGACAGTCGCGAAAACCGGCTTCCCGATCTTTCCGTCCACGATGGCCTGTTTAACCCGCTGAACTGGCATATACCATCTTCTCTGACAGATGAGTCCGATCTGCCTTCCACACCTCCTTGAAGCCTCGATCATGGCATCGCAATCCCCGAGAGAAGAGGCCAGGGGTTTTTCGATCAAAACATGGGCTCCCGCTTCCAGTGCAGCAATGGTGGGTTCCCTGTGGTTGGGATGGGGTGTGCATATGATGACCACATCGATCTTCTCTTCGGAAACCATTTCAGATACATCTGTATAGGCCCTGATCCCAAACCTGGAGGCATAGTTTTCAGTCTTCTCCCTGTTTCTTCCGCATACAGCTGTGAATTCAGACTCGGGAAGATTTACAAGGGCGGCGGCATGGAGATCGGTTACCTTTCCCACACCCACAATCGCAGTTTTCAGTTTAACGCTCATATCCTTCGACATTGTATTATCAGCTTTGACTTTATGCTTTGTGACTTTCAGGGTTTCAGGGTTTCAGGACTACCTTGATCAGTCCTGCTTCCTTATCATATAACCGTTTAAACCATTCAGCCCCTTCCGACAGCGGAGCCTCTGCACTCAGAATGGCATCCACGTCCACTGCCTTCCGGTCAATCATATCCAATACTTCCGGATACTCTCCGCATATTGCACAGCTTCCCTGCAACCTGAGTTGCCGTGTGACAACGGCCTGAAGCGGAATCTCCACTCCGGGGCTCAGGTTGCCCACCAGGATCACGGTGGCTCCCTTTCGGACTGCAGATATGGCGGTTTTCACCGTATCGGAGATCCCTACAACCTCAAAAGCCACATCGGCACCTCTTCCCTGCGTCAGTGCCTCCACTTCTTTCCTGATATCTTCCTTTTGGGGGTTAAGTCCGAGATCGGCACCCAGTTTTCTGGCAAGCAACAACCTGTCATCATCCAAATCAACCGCAATAATGGTCCCGCACCCTCTGGCTCTCAGCACCTGGATCACAAATAAACCAATCATACCGCTTCCCACCACCAAAGCTGTGTCATTCAATGAAACCGGAGTGAGCCCGACTGCATGGGCCGCCACGGCAACCGGTTCCACCATGGCGGCCTGTGTGAAGCTTACCCCTTCCGGAATTTTATATAAAATATGCTGCGGTACATTCACATACTCTGCAAACGCGCCGTGTCTTCTGTATTCACCGGGCGACACGCCCAGCACCATGCGGTCATCACTCAGGTTATAAAATCCCTTCCTTGTATACCAGTCATCCAGCCTATAGATGGTGGAGTCAAAGGTAACCCGGTCTCCCACCGACCAGCCGGTTACATCCCTGCCCAGGGAGGTGATCACTCCCGCAGCCTCATGCCCCATGACAATGGGTGGTATCCTCCGTCCGGTGCTACCATCCATTCCATGCACATCCGATCCGCATATCCCCACCGCTTTCACCTTCACAAGAACCTCATCATCAGAAACTTTTGGATCCGGAAAATCCCTAAATACCAGTTTATTATATTCTTCAAGTACAAGTGCTTTCATCTCTCTAATGTAAGAATTATTCCATTTCAAAAGAGCATCAAGGGATTGAATCCGGACAGGGCTGGTAATCCTTATTTTTTAACTATATTTTGAAAGATTAATTAACACAAGGAAATGAAAATGAGAAAGACAGGTTCGGTAATTATCCTTTATATGACTTTTTGCCTGGCAGCATTTTCACAGGCCCTCGAATTTACAGCCGTGCAGGCAACTGTTGATTTTTCGCGGACCCTCCAGGATTGGGACGGGTTTGGATTTAACTATGTTGAGACCGCCCATACCCCGGATATGAAGGTTTTTAACCAGGAGTATGGAGGTTTCAGCCTCCTGGATGAAAATGAGAAGCAGGAAATTATCTCGATGGTTTTTGGTGAAGATGGCCTTAAAGTCGGATTGATCAAAATGTTCCTTGGATCTCTGCACCAGAGCGAACCCCATGGTCCTTTCGATCATCAGTATACCACCGTAAACATGCGGTACTTCGTTAGGGAAGGCCTTGAACTTACCCGGAAAAACGGTCGTGATCTGGAAATAATTACCACACTGTACGGACCTCCTGGTTATACCACCAAACAAAAGGTACACAGGGGCCGCGACCTGGATCCTGAGTACAGGGATGCTGTGGCCGATTATATGGTTGATTGGGTGAAATACCTTAAGGATGTGGAGAAATTCCCGGTGAAATACCTGTCTCTGCACAACGAGGGAGAGGACTGGAAGAGATGGAACCAGGAGGGCTACACCGAAGAGAGCGGACATGATTATAATATGTATTGGCCTCCTGATCAGGTGACAGATTTTGTGAGACTCATGCCCGCAAAACTGGAAGCGGCAGGTATTGGAGATGTAGGTATAACTCCAGGTGAAACAAGCAATTGGTACCGGTTCGGGACCTGGGGATATGTGGAGGCTTTTTTGCTGGATACGGTGGCAATGAAGGAGCTGGACCTGATCACCAGTCATGGCTTTTACAGCGGGAATTACGGACGGTGGTTCGGTGAACATAAAAGTGCAGGAATTGATCGGCTTCGAGAAGTAAGGCCCGAACTGCATGCCTGGGTGACCTCCACCAGCTGGAGCAAAATGGATGCCTTCAACATCAAGGAGATGCACGGCAACATCTATACCGCCAAGGTCAACGCCATCATTCCCTGGGCCGGTATCCAGCGTCCCCCCCACTGGGTTGGCGGTGATCCCAATCCTGGTTCAGCCTTTACGGTTAGCGAGGAGGGTGATTACAAGGTCAGACCGGGCTACTATTTTTATAAGCAGATATCCCGGGCAGGTCAGCCCGGGATGAAAGTTGCCGAGACATCTGCCATGGATTCCGGAACTGCGCTTATCGCTTTTGCCTCCAACGGAACCGGGAATCCCGATGCGTTTATCGTGACAAACATCAACAATTCAGCCCATAAAATCGCCGTCCATGTAGTCGGCTCGATTGCAAAATCCTTTGAAGCTTACCGTACCACCAAAATTCCAGGGTCAGGACTGGATGAGATCGCTGAAAAATATGTTTATCTTGGTGACTTCAAAGTCAGGGACGGAATGGTTGTAATCGATTCCCCGGCCGGAAGTGTAACCACATTTTTTGCAAAATAAAAAGAATGAAACAAAGGAGACAATTTATCAAAAAAGCGGGAGGCCTGGCGGCATTGCTGGCCCTGAGTTCACCCGGAAGGGCCCGGACAGGTGAAAAAAAAGAGAAGGAAGGCAGCTTTCTGCACGTGGTCTTTTTCTGGCTGGTGGATGATGCGGAAGAAACCCGGGAGAAGTTTCTGAAAGAGCTCAGGAAATTCATAGACAACGTGGACCTGATGAAAACAAAACACATCGGAACACCTGCAGATACAAACAGGGAAGTCATAGACTCCAGCTGGAGCTACAGCCTGATCCTCTCCTTTGATTCCAAGAAAGAACAGGACCTCTACCAGGAGCATCTGCTGCATAAGGACTTCATTGAAAATGCCTCTGCACTTTGGAGAAAGGTTCAGGTTTACGATTCCATCAGATTATAACCCTAATTGATCCTGTAATGAAGAAACTAACGATTCTGATGGTGGCAATTGCCACCCTATTAACAACAAATATCATGGCACAAGGTGAATTTTCAAGCAATATGATTGGTGTGGGGGTGGTCGTGAAGGATATCGATAAATCACTTGATTTTTATCTCAATGTAATCGGGATGAAAAAAACAGGCGAATTCGATGTGGATGCCGGTTTTGCAAAAACATCGGGACTTTCAGATGGTGTTCCTTTCCATGTGGATGTTCTGATGCTGGAAGAGAGTCCTGATGCCAACCAGTGGAAACTGATGAGCTTCAGGAAAGATGCCGCCCACCCAATGCCCGCTTTCATCCAGGACGATAACGGGATGCAATATATCACCATTATGGTGAACAGCCTGGCTCCCTTTATAAAGCGCATAAAAAAACACAATGTGAAACTGCTGGGTGAAACCCCTGTCCTACTGGACGATGAGAACCATTTTGTGCTGGTCCAGGATCCCGACGGGACCTTCATTGAGCTGATTGGTCCGCTGAATTAGGCAGGCATTTTCAAAAATCCAAGACAAAAACAAATACGATGACGAATTTAAAAACAATTTCAATACTGACCCTTGCAATCGCCACGATCTCCTGTTCACCCGTAAAAGTGGTCGTGGATCAGGAAAAAAACGCCGATTTTTCCGGGTATAAGACTTACAGTTTCGAGGGCTGGCAGGATGTCAATGATGAGACCTTCAGTGCACATGACAAGAAGTTAATGCGGGAAGCATTTATCAGTGAGTTTAAGCGTCGGGGTCTCAGCCCGGTGAATAACAAAGGTGACATGCAGGTTTCTCTCTATTTAGTAACCAGTGATGAGACCGCTTTCTCCGGGTATACTGATTATGTCGGAGGCAGAAATGTCGGATACAACCACTACGGGGGAGGCTGGGGTTATGGCTATTCCGGCAACACCTATAAACAGCAGTCTAAACTTGTGGGTACACTGATCATGAATGTGTATGACGGGAAGAGCAATAATCAGGTATGGCAGGCTATTGCAACCGGTACCGTGACCGAAAATCCGGAAAAGCGTGATAAAACAATTCCCGGAAAAGTCGCGATCATCATGAAGAAATTTCCGGTGAAACCCAAATAGAACAGGGCATCATTATCATCGGCCATTTTTTCTATTTCTCCCCTTCTCCGGTTCCGGGATCTCCGGTTCTTTTTCCAGGTAATACCCTTCGGTTGAAAGCTTGTGATCCAGGCTGGCGATTCCGTAAACTAGTACCGCAGTAGCAGTGGCAGCCTGCTCCTGGTATTCAGCAATACTCTTGTTATAGAGATCCCTCTCGGTATGCCAGATCTCGTCGTAGCTGAAATTGTACCCTTTGGGATCACCCAGGTCAAACCCGACGGTGAGCACCCCCTTCACCGCAAAGGGCCCGCTGTCAGTGCCCCATGCCCTTTCCGGTTTAGGTCTTGGGCTGCGTTCCTTAAGCTCAACCGGGAATTCGGGATTAATGGAATTGATTACCTCGACAATTTCTTTCAGATCATCCATTTGCGCAGCCGATACGCTCAAGGCAACAGGAACCTCCGGACCGCCGTCACGATTTACCATATTGGAGATATTCTCCAGCTCCGCCTCGTGCCTTTCCACCCAGCTGGTGGATCCATAAAGGCCGAACTCTTCACCTGCCCAGAGAATGGCCAGGATGGTCCGTTTTGGTTTTCCGCCCGCCTCCATGATCAGCCTTGCTGCCTCCATGGTTGGTGTCACTCCCGATCCGTCATCCACACCACCGGTGGCCACATCGAAGGCATCCAGGTGGCCGCTCATGATCACATACTCACCGGGAAATTCGGTTCCCCGAATCACCCCGATCACATTGTGGTATTTAACCGGTCCCATTTTCCAGTGGTTGCGGATGTCAAACTCCAGCTGGAAGTAACGGCGCTCCTTTGCCATCTGGCAGATTTTCTTGTACTGGTGCTCATCCAGTTTAATATCCGGAACCGCGGGCAGGGTCTCAAAGGTCATACTGTCAATATTCTGTCGGTCATACAGAACCCGGATCGGAACCGGGGAGGACTGGATGATCCCAAGGATGCCGGCCTCCACCATCTCCCGGTAGAAAAGGGCCGGCTCACCGGTCATGGGCAGAAGCTCCTTATCAGGTAGATTGGAGTGCCTGTTGCCCCAGTTTTCACGTCTGATCTGATTATTCTGTTTCTCAATTTCGGCATTGACCAACTTGATGGAGTCCCTCCTTTGATCTGCGGCTGCCGAAAAATCGATGGGCCAGCCTTTGTTCTCACCGCCGATCAACACCCAGGCGCCCTTCAACGCACCCTTCATTCTTTCATATTCAGCTTCAGTTTCAGGTTCAATCAATACATGACCGCGTTGCACCCCTTTTGTCCCCGAAGTATAGGAAGGTGTGGCAAAATGCAGGGTCATCCCCTCCTCAGACAGCAACTTCCCAAACCAGGGACCCCGGTTAAAACCCACCGGCAATTCACCTGTCTCATCCATTATTACCTCCATGCCCCACTCCTCAAACTTGCTGGCGGCCCAAAGCGCAGCATTTTCGTAGGCATCCGAACCAATCAGCCTTCCGCCAAAGCGGTTGCAGAGGATGTCAAGATGATCCATGGTTCGATTATCAGTCCGGCCCGTCTCAACGATTTTTTGCATGACCAGATCGGTTTGGGCATATACAAAGTGGTGGAAAAAGAGACTTGAAGCCAATGCAAATAAGAGACGGATTTTCATTTAGACAGGGTTTAATTGATTTAAGAAGCCCTAAATTTAACAGATAAATCATGTTTTTACTAACTTAAGCAGTTTACAAACCGAAATAATGAAGTACATCATCATATGGATCAGCCTGGGTTTGCTTGGGATCGCTTCGGTACTCACCATCCAGATGATTATCCTGGCAAAAGAGAACCAGGAGATGAAAACAGACCTGGCCGAGATAAACCATGTCCGCTACGGATTGCTGAATGCCGATGAATGGAGGGATCAGGTCACACTGATCCTCGGGAAAAAGATCGTGGAGATGGACCTGTCACCGGAAAACCGTACAGAGCTTAAACACAGCCTGGAGATAATCATGTACGGATTACTGGACGACCTGGAGATCATTATTAAAGAACGGACATCAGGCCAGTTCTCTTCCATGAAACGAATGATTGCCGGAATGGTCCTGGATGTGAACCAGCTCAGGGACAGTGTACCCTCCTATGCCGAAAGGGTGCTTAATGAGATCAACAAACCTGAGACTAAGAAGGGTATCCAGACCTACCTCTCCGATAAAATGGGAAATCTCTCCATGGAAACCCATAACCTCGACAGTATGAAAGTTTTTCTGGATGTGCTTGTCAAGTACGAAGCTGCCAGTAAAACTGAATGCCATGACTACCTGGAAAGTGAGGTAGCTGAAAAAACCGGAGCCATCAACCAGAGGGTGATGATGATCCTGGCAGCGGTCCTGCTGCTCTTCCTTTTGAATACCCTCACTGCCTATTCGAAGTCCTGGCTCAGGTCCCAGATGCTTATATTCGGCTCGCTCTGCCTGTTGATTGGCGGCATTACCACCCCCATGATCGACCTGGAGGCAATGATCGACCTGCTTCGTTTTCAACTCATCGGTGAGGAGGTGGTTTTCACCGATAACATCATCTTCTTTCAAAGCAAAAGCATCACCGACCTGGTGGAGATTCTGATCAGGGAGGGCTCCTTTGAAATGATCCTTGTGGGTATCCTGATATTCACCTTTTCCATCATCTTCCCCACCCTGAAACTGATCTCCTCCTTCCTGTGGTCGCTTGGCAAAGAGCGGCTGAACCAGAATAAAGTGATCCGGTTCTTTGTAATAAAATCGGGCAAATGGTCCATGGCTGATGTGATGGTGGTGGCCATTTTCATGGCCTACATCGGCTTCAATGGTATTGTTGGAAACCAGTTGGACAGCCTGCGACAGTCGACCGAAGCCGTTGAGATTTTCACTACCAACGGCACAAAACTCCTGGGTGGTTTCTACCTCTTCCTCAGCTTTGTGATTTCAAGTCTGATCCTTTCCGAGATACTGACAAGAAAACAGAAATCTGACAATCAATGAAAACGAAGAAAAAAAATGTCTGCGATGCCTGCCCTGCTTCTGGATAAAAATAAGTGTCTCCGCAACATTGAAAAGATGTCTCATAAGGCCGGGGAGCATAAACTTTCGTTCCGGCCCCATTTCAAGACCCATCAGTCGGCCGAAATCGGCAGCTGGTTCCGGGATTTCGGAGTTACCCGAATCACAGTCTCCTCATTTCGCATGGCCCGGTATTTCGCTGAGTCCGGCTGGAATGATATCCTGGTGGCCTTCCCCTTTAATCCCCATGACCTCCGGCAGCTCAATGAACTCTCAAAATCTTCCAGGATCTCCATCCTGCTGGATCATCCCGATACCCTTGCTTTTCTCCATTCACTGGAACAACCCACCCCCTTCTATATAGATATTGACACGGGGTACGGTCGCACCGGGATTAGATCAGAAGATTTTGATGAAATTGAAAAGCTGCTTTCCGCAAGCCTGTCCAATAAAAGGCTCCATTTCATGGGATTCTACTGTCACGCCGGACATTCATACAAGAGCAAAGATCCGAAATTCAGGCAGGAAATCCATCGGAAAGCCATCGGCGACCTGGCCTCACTGAAAAGCCGGTTTGACCGGTTTGAACCACTTGCCCTGTATGGGGATACGCCCGGCTGCAGCACCCAGGAGGATTTCTCGGGGATGGATGAGATCACCCCTGGCAATTTTATCTTTTATGATCTGACCCAGGTCTGGCTGGGATCGTGCACCCCCGAAGATGTGGCTGTGGCTTTGGTATGCCCGGTTGCCGGAAAATATCCTGCCCGGAAACAGCTTCTCATTCATGGAGGAGGCATACACTTCTCCAAAGAGTTCGTGCAGATTGGCGGAAATCCCGTTTATGGGCAATGGGTGACAGCCAAAGGAAATGGATGGAGCATCCCGGTGGAAAATATTTACCTCACCGGGCTCTCACAGGAGCATGGTATTCTGGAAGAGTGCGGCACCATCTTTGACCGTACCCGCATTGGAGATCTTCTTCACTTTCTGCCGGTTCACTCCTGCCTGACCGCCAACCTGATGAAAGAATACAGGACCATTGAGGGTCATCGTATTACAACCTTAAATACATAGCCCGCGGAAAAGTCAGGAGCGTGGTTTCCCGTAAAGATGATCGCCAATCCTTCGGATCCGTTCCATCTCCTTCACCACTGAGTGGCCCAGTCTCCAGGGTCCCCAGGTTCTCCCGCATCATTTCCATGGTTCGTGCTCCGGTCATGCATATGTCCACAGCCGGATTGGTCAGGACGAACCGGTAACAATCCTTGGCGGTCAGGGGCGTTTCGCCCGGAGGCATTTTACTTTGCTTCAGAAGTTGCCCCCAACGGGTGGCAGTAAAGGAGATCATCCCGGGCCGGTTCTCTCCCCCGCAAAAGGGGAATACATCTGTTTCTGCACCATTGTTTACAGCATTATACCTTACCTGCAGGATATCAAACTCACTGTCAGCCAGCTTGGGGAAGAGTTTCCGGTTATGACCCGAAAGGGCCAGGTGATGCACCATTCCTGTCTTTTTGAGTTGACGACCCAGCGCCATCATATACCTTGGAGGAGCTGAAGGGTAATAACCCATCATCAGCACATCCGCATACTCCAGTCCAGCCTTTTTTAAACCTTTGTAAAAATGGGGTCTCCCCAGGAGATAGGAGTGAGTATACTCCATCAGGCATACCACCAGTTTATCGCGCGCTCCCTTTTTGACAATATTACGGATCGCTTTTATCATTTCATCGGATCTCCCTTTCAGGAAAGTGCCCAAGACAAAGTAGTTGCACCCCCTTTCAAAGGCCTCTTCAAAAGCCTCTGCCGGGGCACCGTAACTGGAAGAGATCCCTAACCTGCCAACTTTAAGGCGGGTCCGGCCAAGGGTAACCGGTACATTGAAATTTTCCATGGAATGAAGTTAATTCACGCTAAGTTAATGGATTTTTTACCCTGTTGTACCCATTGCATTGGCAATGGCATTCACACTGCGAAGCAGATTCTGCAGCACCTCCTCTGCTTTTGCTGATTTACCGGTTTTCACTAAGTTCCTCCAGGTTCGCAGCAAACGAACCTGCTCCTTGTGCAGCGGGAGCAATGCCAGGGCCCTTAACTGTGTGGAATAGTGGTGGTTCAACCGCCGTTGTGCAATGGGACTCCCCAGCAGATCCAGCATCATCTTCCGGGTCAGTGACAATTCATTGAGCAGCATGGCAAGAATGTCCGTTCTCACCACTTCGTCTTCCACCAGGCTGGCATACATGCGCATTACCCCTTCATCGGTGGCGGCCAGGCTGGTATCCACGTTGGTAAGCACATACCGGACAAACTCCTCCCCTTTTGCCTGTTCCTTGAGGTGGGCATACATGCCGGGATGCTCCCCCTTCATCTTCTCCAGGGTGGTTCCCACACCATACCAGCTGGAGATGTGCATACGCGACTGGGTCCAGCTGAAGACCCAGGGGATTGCCCTAAGGTCCTCCAGTGTTCTTTTGCCCCCTCTGCGCGATGGGCGCGATCCGATCTTGCTGGATTCGATCACATCGATGGGTGTGGCCTGCTCATAAAAACGGATGAAGGATGGATGGCCAGTCAGTGCCTTGAATACGCTGTAACTCTCCTCGGCCATATAACTAAATAACGCTGTTTGAAGGGTATCTGATTTCCGGGGTTTATATTTAGTAAGCACAGCCCGCTGGGTTGTCCCGGCCAGCAGCAACTCCAGGTTATAAGCTGCATTTCCCTTATTGGCATACTTGCGCTCGATGGTTTCCCCCTGTTCCGTGACCCTGATCAATCCGTTCTGGGTGGAGTCGGGAAGCGACTTGAGGAACCAGTGGGTGGGTCCGGCCCCGCGACTGATGGTACCTCCCTTTCCATGAAAGAAACGGATATCCACACCATGTTTTCTTCCCACCTCGGACAATTCGACCTGCGCTTCATAGAGGTACCATGTACTAGCCAGGATTCCGCCGTCTTTGTTACTGTCGGAGTAACCGATCATCACATCCTGGACCGGGAGAGCCCGGTTGCGACTGACTCTTAAATACTCCAGGCTGCTTTTTGTCACCGGGTGAGAAAGGAAAACATCGAGAATTTCAGGACTCTTCCGGAGATCTTCAATGGTCTCGAAGAGCGGTACCACCGGCAGCGGATAGACCATGCCACCGGCTGTTTTTCTGCAGAGGCCGGCTTCCCTCATTAAAAGGTAGACCATAAAAAGATCCCAGGGGTTTCGGGTCATGCTCACGATGAAGTTTCCAAGAGCCCGCTCCGAGTAGCTCCGGATGTGACTGGTCACAACAAGGAATGTATCCACTGCTTCCCGGGCCTGTTCCGACTCCAGGAGGTCAGGCCTGGTTACAAACGGGCGGTTGTGGGTAAGTTCATCCAGGATAAATTGTCTGAATACTTCCCTGTCCCCGGCAAGGCCCGCATGGATAGCCGGCATGCTGGTTTTTACAATGTCCAGCAATGCCTCTTCGTAATACTGACTGTTCTGCCGGATGTCGAGACGGGCCAGGTGAAACCCGAATATATCCAGGTGTCTTAATACCTTCTGAACATCGTATTCTGCCAGCGACCATGCCCCGAATTCGATCAGTGCCCTTTTCAACAGTCTCAGATCCCCGGTCAGCGCTCCCGAGTTTCTGTAAGAAAGCGCACTATCCCTGAGAAAAATGCCGCCGCCCGATCTTTCCTCCACCGGCAGTTTCCGTTTGAGGATCGTCACAAATAGCTTGAAGGGTTCATTGGAACCGGAGGCCCCGGTCTCCTTTTGCAACTCTCCAAGTCGTTTTCTGAATTCAGAAATAAGTTGATCCTCATGACAATAGATACTCAATTTATCGGCCAGTTCATCCAGCTGGTCAATCACAAGTCTGAATGCATGCATCCGGAAAGCCTTCAGGGTCTTTTCCGTTACCCTGGCTGTTACTAGCGGATGACCATCCCTGTCACCCCCCACCCAGTTTCCAAATGTGACAGAAGGAAAACTCCCGGAATCCTCAACCAGCAAGGGATCAAAACCCGACTCTTTCCATGCCTGTTTTAACCTAAAGTCAAGGAAAGGCAAAACCTCCGGAAATACTTTGTAGAAATAGTGAAGCACATTTTCCAACTCCGATTCGATGGCGGGCTTTTCAATAAAAATCTCCCCGATAAACCAGAGCTTATGTATTATTCTCTTGATATCATGCTTCACTTCAGCTCTCTCGTAGGTATTGTACATGGAGTTCTCAAGTTTTACCATGAGCAGGTACAACTGCCGGTAGAATCCAAGTACAACCGGCCTTTTTGCTTCGGTGGGATGGGCAGTGAGTACAGGCTCCACCTCCACGTTCCGGAATTGTTCCAGGATCCTCCTCTCATCGATCCCGCTGCTCTTAAGATTTTGCAAAACATTACCCCACAGTCCGTTCACACTGCCATACCCGTCGACCTCCTGTCTGCGTCTTCGGTTCTGCACCGCACCGTTTACCTCACACAAATTTAAAAGCTGAAAGCAAATGGAATAGAGGTGAAACTGGTCTCGCAGCTTGACGGGAGTGAATACAGGTTCCGATTGGGATATCCACGGAATCTGACTGGCCAGGGCGTACTCGTTGTTCTCTTCCAGGACCTCGGAAAAACACTCCAGCAGGAACTCAAGGTCCTGGTAAGGTTTCCCGAGGATTTCCTGTATTTCTTTCAGGTGGGAATTCATGAATGTTCTATATAAAAGAATGATTCTTTTATAATAACAACATGGGAATCCCCGGGTTCATTTTAAAATCCACTAATAGATGACATCGGTTTACTCTACCATAAACCTTGCTTTTTCTGTGGTTTTGTTATGAATGAGTTGAATCATATATACACCAGGAGCAAATTCCGAAATATCCACCTCAAGTTTTCTTTCATTCGGGCCTATGGCAGAATGATAGACCACTCTCCCTGATACATCCATTATATTCAGAACTGCAGATTCAACCGGAGTGAATTCAATGAATAATACCCCACTGGCAGGATTAGGATAAACCTTAAGAGCATCCTTGAAGAAACCAGGAGCAGGTGCGGAAGTTTCCCCGGATACAAAAATCCTGAAACTGGTAACTTTAACCCCGAGGGGCTCTCCGTTATCACTAAGGTTTATCGTAATTACAACTTCCCCGCTCTGGTCGGCTTCAGGCGTAAAGGAAAGCGACGCCTCAGCTTCTCCCTGCGAATATGAAACAACAGGATCAGCAATTAATGCAGGGTTGCTGCTTACTGCTGTAAAAGCAAGTTCCTGGTCAAAACCTACCCCGTCACTTATTCCGGATAAACTGACCATATGAGTACCGGAATTTTCATCCACATACTGATCGGGTATGTCATCCAGGGTAGGTGCCGGATTGGAATGATCACCCACCAGGGTAACCAGGCTGCTGGGGGGAATAAGAATAAGACCGTCGGGACCTACCTTCTCCTGCAATTCACAGTTCCTTGATTCAGAGGTGGTATAGACATCCCACTGGGATGGCAGCCCGGCACCCTTTATCTCAAGACTTTGTGCTTCGCTGGTATTGTTAAACAGGATGACTGATACAGTTTTATTCTGTGCATCACTGAATGCCAGGACCGGTATGCCTTCAGATGTGGCTTCAACCCTGACAGCCCCGGGCCTGATAAATTTATAGTACTGTTTGGAAACAAAATACCTGGAGGATGGCCGGTTGCTGACCACCAGTCCGTACTCCGGCGATCCTTCGGATACAGAGAAGCTCCAGAAGACCCAGGCACTTGCCTGTCCGCAGTGAAGGGCATTGAAAATATTGCCGGCCAGTGTCATGGCTCCATTCCAGGTGTCTGGGTGACCGGAGGTCTCAGTCATCCATGTTTTATAAGGATTTGCACCTGCCTGTGCCCAGTTAAAGATCGTACTCCAGTAATTACAACCTGCACCACCCACACTGATGCCATCCGAATCATAATTATGGATGGCTACAATATCGGCATATTTTGCAGCCTCAGGATCAGTCTTTACAGCGTTAATATATTGATCAATGGAATTCTGAGCCGGCAGTGCCTCTGCCCAGAAAAGCTTCACATCACCATAGCCTTCAGCCTCCAACCTCGGGCCTACAACCTTTATAATGTCCCTGAACTCCTCAGGATTCACCTGGCAGGAGGGATAGGGCTCATTGAACTGCGGTTCGTTCTGCAAACCTATGCCATAGATATCTTTGCCGGTTTCTCTTTTTACTATTTTGATCAGCGCAACAATTTCCTCTGCATATTCCGCATAATATTGTGGATCCAGCTTATTATCCGTAGCCCAGGATGACACACCATCTTCCCATTTGTTGAATTTCATCCATCCGGCCGGACTCCAGACCGTTAATATGAATTTATCCACAAATGGTGCAATTCGCTGCATGTTTGAAATGGATAAAGCATCAGGGTTAAATGCATCCAGGTTCAGAATATTGGGATCGCTGTTATCATTTACCACTTCAAATCCATTGCCGATCAGCCCGAACCTTGCCATTGACATACCAATATCCTCCGCCAGTGTGATAATGGTGTCCGGTGAGGTTTCTCCTGAACCCATAAATGCTCCAAAACCGTCTATTTCCTGGTAGGTGACAGAGAGATCAATGATCACATCTGCAGCTGTCGAAGCCTCAAGTGATGAAACAGAAATGACAAAGGTCTTTGTGATTGATGCAGATCCGTTTGCACTGGCCTCCACAGTAACCGTAGCTTTACCTGTTGCTCCCGTAACCGGGGTGAATTTCAACTTTGCCGAACCTCCGGTTACCGGGTCAGCTACCGGGTCAGGAATAAGCCCTGAATTGCTGCTGGTGGCAAGGATGTTCACTTCATTTAAATCCCCTGCCCCATCGGAGATCCCTGATATGGTGATGGATTGCCCGCCTGCATCTTTCACGATAGCATAGTCAGGAATATCATTCATACGTACTGTGGGAGCAACATAGGCTTTGTGTGCTTTGTCTCCGACCCTGAAATCATCAAAGTAGAAACTTCCGACGTAAAGCGGGGTATTTCCACCCGGATCGAAATTTATCAGAAGCGCTTTAATTCTTGAAATATCGACCACCGTACCATCACCCTGGAGTTGAAAGCTGGGATCAGAATAATCGAAGTAGTATTCTGTAAACGCACCACTTACCGTATGCCGTACTGTCTTTGCAGTGTTGTAGTGATCATATGCATCCCAGAGAAAGATCAACATATCCTTGGGTGCTTCATCGGTCCTCATGGTGATGCTGATATAAGGATTTCCAGAAAGATCCAGCTCTTCAGGAATTGAAAACCAGAGTCCGGCCCACATATTATTGGTCCGTGTTTTGTCCACCTGTATCCTCATGGCCCCGTCCTGCTCCGTACAGAGATGTGTATCTTCGCCGGGATCGCCCCAGGCAGCCGGCCATTCCGGTCCCAGCACACCATCATTAAATTCGTCTTCCCATCCGACAATAGGTTTAACGCGTACCTCTGCCTCAAACGTGTAAGTAACCGTTTCATCTCCGTTATTTTCAGCAGTTCCGCCATCATCTGTTATCGTAACGGTAATCACAGATGTGCCGGTTTGACCGGGTACAGAAGTAAATGACAGTGATCCGCCTGGAGAACCCTGGATATAGGTCACCTGCGGATCGGGAATGATTCCCTGGTTTGAACTAACGGCTGTTATGAATAGGTTCTGATCTTTATCCTCATCTCCGTCGGAAATGCCCCGCAGGGGAATCAGTTGTTCCGGTTCATCCTGGAGGATCGACACATCGATCAGCTGATTCATGACCGGTGGATTGTTAACATCGGGATAAACCCGAACTTCGAATTCCATCGTTGCTGTATCGACCCCTCCGGCAATGGTTCCTCCATCATCCATTACAGTAATCGTCATTGTGACACTCCCGGTTTGTGTTTCCACGGGAGTTACCGAAAGGGTGGCTTCAAAATCTCCCGGTTTATATTCAATGAGCGGATCGGGCAGGATAGACGGATCTGAGCTGACTGCAGACAGTGTCAGGATCTGATAGTCATTCGGATCACCATCATCCAGGCCTGTAAGCAAAATACCTGTGGACCGGTCATTCCGGATGTTCCGGGTTTCAACCTGTTCAATTCTTGGGGCTGAATTTGGCTCAACAGTCACGGTAAATTCAACCTTGTTTTCATCCCTTGCGTTGCCACTGAGGCTTACCGAAATAACTGAGGTACCTGACTGGTCAGTGACCGGGGTGTAGCTTAACCAGCCGAAATCATCCCCGGATGTATAGCTTATAACCGGATCCGGGATAAGACCAGGATTCGAACTCACTGCGGAAATCGTCAATGGCACCCCCCCGGTTGCCCTGTCTTTGATTCCCCAGAGGCGTATATTTACTTCAGGAGCATTTAACCCATGAAACTGGTCCTCAATCTTTGCCATAGCCGGAGCAACCATTGCCTGGTCTCCAATACGTATATCATCAAAAAATACGGTGGCATTACAACCATTCGCTCCCCCCGGATTAAACACAAAATTCAATTTGCTGATTAATGTAAGATCAACTCCTGCAACATTGCGGAAATCAAATGTATAGTTTGCATAACCATCGGAATGGACAATGGTTTGGTAGCTGTCATTTACGGAATAGGAATAGTTTACCCCGCCATGATCCCAAACAGAAAAGTCCAGGTTGAAATCCACATTGCTTTTCACCCTGATGCTAACATAAGGATTAGCGGTGATATCCGTGGGTGTGAAGTTGTACTCAAAACTGTTCCAGTCCGAAGTTTTACGGGCAATCACCTGAAGTTCGCTCCCCGTATTGCTTAACTTATAATCGGCCTGGCCTCCCCAGCCGCTTAAATCGCCATCTTCAAAATCTTCGATGTGTCCCTGGCCATATAAGCCAAGAGATAATGAAACAAGCGCTACCAGAAAAGTATTTAATCGCTTCATAATGATATATAGTTAGTTAAAATTAACCCTGCTTCTTTGCTTTGAAAGAGGTCAAATTAGTCAATTCTGTTCTCTTTCAGTCCAGTCGGATCAAACAATTAACTGCCTGATGAAAATGAATAACCCATTCGTGAATCTGTTTGTCTCTTCCAGGTAATTAGCTACTCAAGATCTTTAACCCGGTTCAGTTCGGTCCGGCACCTGTAACAAAACTTTTTTTCCTTCTGGTCAAGGTCCTCCACATAGGTGCTGGAGCGCATGACGCATACCGGGTTGCTGCAGTGAATCAGGCCAAAGGTGTGCCCCAGCTCGTGGATGATTACCTTGCCGAACCGGTCAATGAGCAGGTCATAATTCGCCTCCAGACCATAATGTTCATTGCGCAGGCGATAGAGGGAAGCAACCCCCGTGTAGCCGTTCAGCTTTGCCTGTCCGAAAATATAGGTAAGTATAGGGATGTAGAGATCAACGCGCAACATCCCCATCACCTTAATTTCATTGGCGGGAGCCATCTCAGAGATGACCTGGAGCAACCTGTTGGCATCATACTGGCGACGATCAGGATTATAGAATTGGTTGATATCAAGGTTGCACTCCTTCAGCACCACAGGATAAGCAAACGCTCCGGATACATCTTTGGCAACCTTTCCTGTCAGTTTCCTTTCAAATAGTCCGCATGATACCAGTATAATGGACTGCCCCCCCAATCGGATTATTCCTGTTTAAGTTTATATTTCCTGATCTTGTTGTAAAGAGTGGCACGGTCCACACCAAGGGCCCTGGCCCCATGGGAAATGTTCCAGTTGTACTTTTCCAGGATCCGGGCAATATGCTTTTTCTCCAGCTCCTCCAGGCTCTCAATGGAGCTGCTTATCACCTCCCGGCCCATGGGAAGATCCTTCAGGGTAATCACTTTGCCACTACCCACCACGATGGCGCGTTCAATCATGTTCTCCAGTTCCCTTACATTGCCAGGATACTCGAACGACTCAAGGTGTTTCATTGCCGAAGGATCAATGGAAATCATGTCCCTGCTCATGGATGTGCAGTATTTTTTTATAAAGTGATTCACCAGCATGGGTATATCACCAGGCCTCTCGCGAAGCGGAGGAATCCTGATATTTACAACGTTCAGACGGTAGTATAAATCCTCACGGAATGTGCCGCTTTTCACCATCTCTTTCAGATCCCGGTTGGTGGCGCAGATCACCCTGAAGTCGGAGGATATTTCCTTGTTCCCTCCCACCCTTACGAAACTTTTGGACTCCAGCACCCGAAGTAACTCTACCTGCATCTTCGGGGAAATGGTTCCGATCTCATCCAGGAAAATGGTGCCCCCGTCTGCCATCTCAAACCTCCCTTTCCGGTTAAAAGCGGCACCCGTAAAGGCTCCCTTCTCATGTCCGAACAACTCGCTTTCAAGAAGGCTCTCCGACAGGGCCCCGCAATGGACGCTTATGAGCGGGAAGTACTTCCTGGGTGAATTGGAGTGAATGGCCCGGGCCACAAGTTCCTTACCTGTTCCGCTCTCACCTGTGATGATCACCGATGAGTCGGCCGGAGCAACCTTTTCCACCTCCTTCAGCACCTTTTTCAGCGATTCACTCTCCCCCACAATGTCCTCCACATCCACCAGGGTGGTAATCTTCTCCCTGAGATTTTCGTTCTCGGCCTTCAGAGCCACCTGTGTGGCAGCATTGCGGATCAGGTGCGACAGGTCGTCGGGATCGAAAGGCTTGGTCACATAATCGAAAGCTCCCTCCTTAAGGGCCTGAACCGCGGTATCCACCGAGGCAAAAGCGGTCATGATTATCACAATCGGGACATGCGGAAGTGCCTTAATCCGCCTGTGCATCTCCATTCCGTCCATACCTGGCATTTTTATATCAGCCAGGACAATATCATACTCATTATCATTCAGAAGCGAAAGTGCTTTCTTAGCATTTTCAGCACAATCGACACGATATCCATCATCGATAAACCAGTTGTAGAGCGAATCCCTCACGGAATCTTCGTCATCCACGATCAGAATAGAAACACGGTTGGGCATGATCTTCTGTTTTAAAATCCCGTCAACGGGAGTGTAAATGTAATGGTGGTTCCCTGGTTGGGCTCCGACTCCACCTCTATTTTTCCTTTGTGATTTTCCACAATGCCATGCACGATGGATAGCCCGAGGCCAATGCCGCTGGCATTGTGTTTGGTGGAAAAGAAAGGTTCAAAAATATGGGGCATGTCCTCCTTCGAAATCCCCGATCCGTTATCCGAAATGGCTACACTGATCTGGCCCGGAGCTGGATTATAGGTCCGGATCACGATTTCGCCATTATCCTGAACCGCCTCCGATGCATTCACCACCAGGGCCACGCAGGCCTGTTTGATCTGGTTAGGACTGCATAACACATGGTCGGAAGTTGCTCTATAATCCGTCTTAAAGCTGCAATCTGCCATTCTGATGGAATGAGTCAGCAAACGATAGGTTTCATCCAGCAGACCGTGAAGTTGAACCGGCTCAAAATCTTCCCCGTCCTTCCTGGAAAAATCGAGCAGCCCCTTCACGATATCCCCACACCGCTTTGTCTCAGACTCGATCAGTTTCAGGTTCTTAAGGATCGATTCCTTCTTGGGATGGTAAAATTCCGCACTGTTAAGCTGCTTATAAATCAACTTATTGTAAACCAGTATCCCGGAGAGAGGATTGTTAATTTCGTGAGCCACCGATGAGGAAAGCTTCCCCAGTGAGGCAATCCGCTCCACATGAATCAGCTCGTTCTGTGCCTCCGAAAGCTCCTCGGATTTCTTCTGAACTTTGTACTCCAGTTGCTGGGACCAGTTCTGAAGCTCCCTGGTGGCATCATCCATATTGTCGAGCATATTGTTGAATGCCACCGACACCATCCGCATATCATCCAGCAGCTGGGGTTTAATCTCCAGGCGGATGTTGTTGTCCCCCGAAGAAACAGCCTCGCTCGCCTTAATAATGGCATTGAGCGGATCCTTGATCCGTTTCCGGGTAAAGACCACCAGGAAGGTCACCAGCAGCACAATGATCAGTAAGGCCAAAAGCATAAAGTCGGCTGAGGACTCCACCGAGAAGGTATCCAGGTCGTCCAGAGGCAGGCTCACCAGCAGGGAACCAAGTACTTTATCGCCTTGTTCATGGGCATGGCATTCTGCAGTAGAGCAGGAAGGTTCATTGAGAATGGGCTGCCGTACCAGCAAGTGTCTGATGCCCGGTATTTGCTGATGAATACCACATTCAGGAACATCCCCTACCACCACGTAGGAGCGCTCGGTGCTTGAAAAACGGGAGTCAAGGTCATCATGGCAGGAGATACAATTGGGATTGCAATGGCAGTTCTCCTCCTTGTGCACCGAGGAATAGACCAACTGATCACTGTCATTATAAAGATTCACTTCATCGATACCTGCCATGGTTCCAATCACATCCATGGTTCGCTGGAGCATCGCCTTGTCATTCTCCAGCATCGAGTAATAGAGCGATCCTTCAATAATGGAGCCGATATTGTCACCGTTCTGACTGATGGTCCGGTTAAAAAAATCCATGTAAACCGACCTGAACAGAATATTGAACAGGACAAAAACAACGATAAGCGAACCGGTAATGATGAAAACCACCCTTCCGTAAATGGAGGATCTGAACCGGATAAAATTCCGGACCACCCTGGTGCTCTTCTCCGTTTTATGCATGAAGCTATGAATTTACGAAAAAGAGGCGGATCTTCACCCTGTCACATTCAGAAACTTCTCCTGGAATCCGTTCCACACCTTCTGGTCCATCTCCATCAGGGGGTGATCGTTCAGTTCACCGCCCTCCTGAAGGATCACCCCTGTGTCGGATGACTCAGACAATGCTTCAGCCATATAGTCCTTGAACCTCGCCAGCTCCTTCTCAACCCACTCCGAAGCCCGGTCGGCCAGATGTGCGCTGCTGGTCTCCTTTTGCCATTTCTCAGGCCTGATCCGGTAGAGCCAGGAACTGTATGGATCATTAGCGATGGCGCTGGCATTATCCTGAAGGGAGGTGTTTACCCTCCTGATCTCCCCCGATATGGGAGAGGTAATCACCAGCTCCTTCCCTTTTTGGGTAATCCTTGCAATTGGCTCTCCACGATAGACCCGATCCTGTTGATCCTTAAGAAATTTCAGTTCAACCCCGCCGGTAAGATGAAGCAGCAGATCGTCCATCCCCACACTGGCCAGACCCGATCTCTCCAGGTGACTCCAGGTATGGTTTTTGTTGAAAAACAGTCCCTGCGGTATCCTCAGGGACTGCAGGGTAATCGCCTTTATCGATGCACGTTCGCCTGCAGCCTGTTTCACCGGCCTGTTGAGTACCCTCCATAAAGGAATGATCAGCAGCAGAAAGAAAATCACGATGATATACTCAATACCCTTGGTATCGAATATGTCTGAATATGTAAATTGTTCCATGATATTGTAATTGTTAATTATTTACTAAGCACTGAGCACTATCCACTGTGCACTTAGCACTCAATGTTCTGGTACCCAGGATGGCGATTCGCGAAGGACCGGCATCCGCCTGATGATCCAGCGGAAGATCCATATTTCAATGGAAAGGACCGTCAGGGTCACCACGATCTCCATCCATGAGGGAACATAGTGGTTGACTGCATCCCATTTAAACCCGATTACCGTAATATTAAGCCTGTTGATAATAATGCCCACCATGGTCACCAGGGAAGCCACCTTCACCAGCGGGATATTACTTTTGCGATAAGCCGTAAACCAGAGAATCATGGGTGTGATCACAAAACCGATTACCTCGGTTAGGTACCACATTCCCATGCGGGAATCCAGGTAGTTCCAATATTTTCCGTGGACAAATACCACAATCTGAAGGAAAAAGTACACCAGCATCGTAAAGGCACAGATCTTGGACAAACCCAGCAAAATCCCTTTATGGGCCCTATGATTAGATTCACTGACCTGATCGGAGAAAACCCTCTGACTGATGGAACCTTCAAAGATGACCATGGAGAGGCCGGCAAAAATACTTGAAACAAAAAAGAGAATGGGTATAAACTCCGAATACCAAAGCGGATGGATCTTCTCCCTGGCCATGAGATAAAGCGCACCCAGTCCCGATTGGTGAAGTGTAGAGAGCGTGATCCCGAAAATCACCGCTCCTATGGTCATTCCCGACAGAATTTTACGGGCCTTCCTGGCACCTATCCATTCGGCAATGGCCGGCGAGAACTCGATCAATTGGGCAATCATGTAGAGCAGGAAGTGCCACGCCACGAGAAAGAGTACTGAACTGACACCGAAGCTGTTCCCGATAATCGGATTGATCACGTTCCAAGGCTTACCCAAATCGAGCAGCAGAGCCCCGGCGTAAAAAACATAAGCCAGGAATCCATTCAGAACTGTCACCCTGACAATGGGTTTATATTTTTGGATATTCAGGATGTAAACCATGAAGGTAACCACATAGGCGCCCCCTGCAAAGGCAACGCCGGTGACCACATCAAATCCGATCCACAATCCCCAGGGGACCTCCTGACTCAGGTTGGTAACCGCCCCGATTCCCTTCACAAAACGGATCACGATAAGCACTACCCCCAACATCACAATGGGAACCGAGATCATGTTAAACGGGGTAAATATTTTCCCATGAGGCTTCAGGGAGTTCAGCCAGAATTTAAAAACCGGCTGGCCATCATTGTCTTTGGGTGTTTGAATGTACTTACTCATGGTCGTCAGAGGATTTATGGTTGTTCTTGGTAGAATTATGAATTCCCAGCAGGATGGCAGGCCATAGGATGAATATGGAGGGCACACTGTACAGAAAGCCTTTGGTCAGCTCGGGATAGGATTTCTTCTGAAGCTTCGTATTGAAACCCAGATCTTCAAAGGGAACGGGTGAAATGTAGAGATACCCGGTTCCGCCTGCTTCCTGTTCGCCATAAATGCCATCATGGTATAAATCCGGATTCTCAAAAATCCGGCGCCGGGCCTCCTTGATCAGCTCCCTGCGGGGCCCGAATGTGAGTGCCTCGGCCGGACAATCTCCGACACATGCAGGAAGACTGCCTTCCTTCAGGCGATCGAAACACATGTCGCACTTCACAATATCAGGGTTCGCACTGTGATATTCGAATTTGGGAACATCGAAGGGACAGGAGACCATACAGTATCGGCAACCCATGCATTTGCGATCACGCCATATGACAGGTCCCTCCTCGGTTTTATGCATGGCCTGGGTAAGACAGGCTGCTGCGCAAGCCGGCTGATTGCAGTGCATGCACTGGCTTTTCACATAGATTTCCCCCAACTCCCCGTGCTTAAAGGCATTGATCACCGTGCGCCGTTTCTCATTGGTTTTCCGGATGGTTCCAGGAGTGGGATAATCCTCCGGATCGGGTTCGGGAAGTCCATGGGCCAGTGCGCAGGCTACCTCGCAGCTCTGACAACCCACACACCGGGTTGAATCGTAGAGGATTCCATAAAACTCAATATCATCGCCTTTTTCAGGAACAGCATTCAGCTTTTTGCCGGTACCAAGGGCAACCCCGGAAACACCCAGTGCCCTGAAAAAATTTCTTCTGTTAATTCCCATAATAGTTTGAATAAATAGACTATGGTTTGAATAAATAGACTATGGTTTGAATAGATAGACTAAGGTTTGATTTAGATCTCTATTTACGGTTGATAAAGCCGGACTGAAACTCTTCCCAGACCTCCGGACCGAAATTCTTCAATACCCCATCCCTGATTTCACCACCGTCCTGCAGTACTGGAACCAGTATTTGAGAACCCTTGAATTTCAATCCGGTAGCAAAAAAATCTTTCAGCCGGGCCATCTCAGCCTTCAACCAGATGCCATAAGGTTCACCCATGAAAAAGGAGTTCATTTCGGCTTTCCAGTTCAAAGGCTTCAGCATGTAGACCCAACCTGCGGTAAAGGGATCGCTGTTCAGCAGGGAGGCATCATCGACCAGGGCCTCATTATGCTGAAGCACGACTCCCGATAAAGGCGATTTGATCTCAATTTTTTTACCCTGTTGAACAATTGTAAAAAGTGTTTCTCCCCTGGATATTTTTTCACCGGGCGACTTCATCGCTACCCGGGTCAGGGTACCGGTCACATTTGGTATAAAATGATCAATCCCGATCCTCACATTCCCCGTCATTTCCATAAAAGCCCACGTGTGAGAGCGATCGTAAAACAGTCCTTCAGGATAAGTATCAGCATTTGTTCCGAACGGACCGGGTTCCGTTGAATGCCTCTCTCCAAGAACCGGGTGGCGCTTCCCGACCCGGCCGCTGATCAGCCATACCAGGATAGACAGGAAGACCAGTCCTGCAAGGAGCAACATCAGGGTCCTTCCTGTGGTCGACTTTACAGGAAGTTCTGAAGTAACCTTAGCCGCCGGATGGATCGCCCTCAGGCCGGACGACTTCTCACTGTAATCAATTGTCAAAATACCGGCAGAGGCAACCGACTCCTGGCCGCCTGTTATCATCCATTCCAGGAAAGCAATCTCTTCCTCTGAGGCCTGATGGCCACCGGTCACCGCAAATATTTTTCCATAGAGCTGCCTTGGGTATTTTCCCACAAAGATCCCGTGTGAGAGTTCGGCATAACTCCCGTAGATATTCTCAAAACGGTCAAGGGTGCCATCTCCGTCCATATCAATCGGAACCAGGCTGATACCAGTCTTCACGCCGCTCTTCTCCATTTCAGCCAGGCAGGCCAGTGTACAGAACCCAATAGCATTGGGATCGGAATCAATCATACCGATCATTTCAATGTGGCTGTTCACTTCTGTTGCGCTGATCTCCCCTGGAGTTGTTCCAACAAATTCAGCCAGGTACTCCCTGGATGAATGGTTTCCGGGAACATAAGCCTTTACCGGTCGGGGGTCATTTGAACCAAGAAGCTGCCCCCAGGTTAAATTCCCGCCCGATTTATAGATGGAGGCAAACTGCTGTGGAGACATTCCATTTTTGATGATGTAATCCTTCTGAGGATTGTTTCCGCTCATCACCGGGACAATCACATCGCGCCCAACAGCCACATTTAACCCCTGTTCCCAGGTATTGGCAGAAAGGCAATCTTTATTAGCCAGCACAATTCCGCCGGAACGGAGAAACTCATCAAGGTTGCTCTCGGGGATTGTGGCCAGGCTAATCTCTACACCCTTGTACTCCTGCTGGTATTGTCCGGTCAGTTCATTGGCCAACTCTGCGTATTGATCAATGTACCGAAGCTGTATCGATGCCTTCGTGTCAGTTGCCACTTTCTCCTGCACCGCATAAATGGCTGATATTGCCGAAAACAAAACAACCATTGTAATGATCACTTTTTTGCCCGATTTCATTATTTCTAATTATTAATTGTTGAAACAAAATACGACTATCGCCTCAGAATCCTGTTATCAAAGATGATGCCACACAGTCCTATCTTACTGTTTTACAAATCTTTAAGAATATTTGAGCTATAATGAGATCCGGTAATACTGCTGTATTTTTCAACACCATAAATCCTCTTTAAGTGTGAACTGGCTATCCGTGTGAGACTTGCGTTGTGTGTTGTATTATTCATCAGCTGCTGTATTTTACAACACCTCCGAATTAAAACATTATGGTTCAATTGCTTAATACATATTTCATTTTTTTATATCTTAGTTTGATTCTCTCCAGCAAGCTGCAGGTAACCTTTGGCTCGTTGAAGACAATCATCGACTATTTGCTAATTTTATAATGTTCACCAAATTTCAAAATGCTGATATTTTTTCGTAACATGCAAATAAAGCACCTCCTCATTCTTCCATTCCTCCTGGTATTATCTTCCATGTCATGGCCGGCTTACGGTCAGACCACACTGGAAGAGATTATCAATGACATGACCCTGTCCCATGAGGGGAGACCGCACGGCGTTCCGGACCAGTTTGATTGGTCCATGGGGCCCAGACCCGGAGCAGAGGCACCCCCGGAAACCTGGGATGCGGCCATTGCGTGGGGCCAGCTTTACGAATGGATTGAGGGGAATCCTGCCACCAACTCGAGGGTACAGATCAGGGACCTTGAGATGTATTACCTGAGTAAACACGACCATCAGTGGCACCTGCTTCAATCTGCAGTTCGGGTGGATGGTGCATCCTACGTAGAAGATTTTGCAGGAGATGTGAATAAACCTGCCAACATGCGTTTGGAGGAGGATGGTTCCGTATCGGTTACCTGTGGAGAGGGATACAATTTCCATTTCTGGCCCAGGGATGGGCGGATCAACTATCCGAAGAATGATGTGATGGGGTCCTACATATCGGTAAGAGCCAGACTGATCCTGGATGACCCGGAAGGGGTGGATGACCGTCCCATGGCCCGCTACGTCATGGGTGTGGGTGGAGACTGGTGGGAGTCGCTCACTGCCGTGTGGGACAACTGGACCACCAACTGGGACATGGGTATAGGCCGTTTCCGATTTGTGACCGAGGAGTGGAGATCCTTCAACATGATTTCGCTTCCCGGTGATTCGGTTTTAAAGTATCCTCCTCCTTTCCATACCCTTGGTCCGTATGCTCCGCAAATATACCTTGACACCACTTCCTCCACCGGGGAGCGTGTGGAGGACCTGCTGGGCAAAATGCTCCTATCCGAAAAAGTGGGACAGATGACTCAGGCCAGCTGGAGAGCGGTAAAGCCGGTGTCCAACCTGGCAGCCTACAATCTGGGGTCGCTGCTCAACGGGGGTGGCGATGCCCCGCCCAATAATTCACCCCAGGGCTGGGCCGACATGATTCAGCTCTTCCAGGAAGAAGCCATGAAAACCCGTTTAAAAATCCCCATGCTGTACGGGACCGATGCGGTCCATGGTCACAATAACCTGAAGGGAGCAGTGATCTTCCCCCACAACATTGGAATGGGATGCACACGGAACGAAAGCCTCGTGGAGGAGGCGGCCCGAATCACAGCCCTGGAAGCGGCAGCATGCGGTGTGGGGTGGACCTTTGCTCCCTGCATTGCAGTTCCCAGGGATGAGCGCTGGGGCAGAACCTATGAAGGATTCTCTGAAAATCCGGATCTGGTGGCAAAAATGGGTGCTGCAGCCATCCGGGGATTCCAGGGGGCAACCCTTTCGGATTCTTCAAGAATCCTGGCCTGCGCGAAACACTACATGGGTGACGGGGGTACACAGGATGGAAATGACCAGGGAAATACCCTCCTAAGTGAGGATGAACTCAGACGCATCCACCTGGCTCCTTATGTGGATGCCATCCGGGAGAACGTGGGCTCGGTAATGGCCAGCTACAACAGCTGGAACGGCTCCAAAATTCATGGGAATGAGTACCTTCTTACCACCGTATTAAAGGAAGAACTTGGCTTTGACGGATTCATCGTTTCCGACTGGTCAGCGATCGATCAGCTTCCCGGGGATTACCTTTCCGATATTGAGACTTCCATTAATGCCGGCATCGATATGGTGATGGTTCCCAACCAGTATACCGCATTCCATAACGGACTTACCGGACTGGTCCTGGATGGAAAAATATCATGGGACCGGATCGATGATGCCAACCGCAGGATCCTGTCTCAAAAATTTAAACTTGGACTTTTTGAGAATCCCTGGCCCGCCCGTTCACTGGCAGACCTGGTTGGTAATGATGCGCACAGGGAGCTTGCCCGACAGTGCGTTCGGGAATCACTGGTTCTTTTAAAAAACAAAAACAGGATCCTTCCCCTGGCAAAAAATACCGGACATATCCATGTGGCCGGGAACTCTGCCGATAACCTGGGAAACCAGTGTGGCGGCTGGACCATATCCTGGCAGGGAGGAAGTGGCGACATTACCACGGGGACCACCATACTGGAGGCCATTGAGTCAGTGGCCACAGGGCAGGTCAGTTTCACTCAAACAGGGTATTCAGAAGATGCAGAAGGGGCAACAGTGGCCATCGTTGTGATCGGGGAATCCCCTTATGCGGAGGGAGCCGGCGACAGGGAGGATCTGCAACCCGACCCCGATCAGGTTCAGATTATAAAATCACTTTATGATAAAGGGATAAAGGTGATCACAATCCTGATCTCGGGCCGCCCTCTTCTCATGGAGCAGCTCTGGCACTATTCCGATGCCGTGATTGCAGCCTGGCTGCCCGGTACAGAAGGGGGAGGAGTTACAGATATCCTGTTCGGGGATTATATGCCCACGGGTAAGCTCTCCTGCACATGGCCTGCCAGCATGGATCAGATCCCCGTCAACGTCGGCGATGAGGCATATGAACCCTTTCTCCCCTATGGTTTCGGGATCGACACCTTTGCACTTCCGCCGGTCACCCTGGCTCCGGGGGTCCTCTCGGCAGCCATTGCCCCCGATGAATCCAGGATAGAGCTCACCTTTGACAAACCCATGAAGCTGGCTCCCGCTTCCATGTTCGATCTGACCGTAAATAATCTGCCTGCGGTTGTGGAGATGGTTGAGATCAAGGAGGGTGACAGCAACACGTTCCTGATCACCTGCGACCGGGAGTTCTCCTCCACAGATCTTCTTTTTATTAGTTCGAACGGAGGAATCACTGCTGAGGATGGAAGCATTTCAGAATCTTTCAGTATCAGGGTCCTTAATAACCTGATCGACTACCATGCAGTTCCCGGAAGGATTGAAGCCGAAAACTACTACTCCATGTCGGGAATCCGGACCGAAATCTGTAACGATACGGGGGGCGGGTTAAATGTGGGGTATATTGAACCGGGCGACTACATGGTATACAAGGCAGAGATTGCAAATGCGGGTGTCCACACAATCACATACAGGGTGGCATCGGAGAGTGCCGGGAAATCACTTAGCCTGCAAATCAGGGAGGGAAGCAAATGGTCCACGCTGCATACCGTATCCTTCGGCCCCACGGGAGGATACCAGGAGTGGACAACCACCGGGGATACAGCAACCCTCCCGGCAGGAAAACAGACCCTTCGCATACTTGCAAAATCAAGCCAGTTCAACATAAACTGGATGGAGATTACCGAGGGCAGTACGGACTCCTCCCCGCTATTTTCGGCCGGTGCTTCCATTCATATCTGGCCCAATCCGGCGCATGACATCCTGCATATTCAATGCTCCCCACAGACACCTGCCCACTATATGATCTTCACTGCTTCGGGCAGGGAGGTGGCAAATGGTTCATTCACTTCCAATACCACTGCAGATATCTCCGGACTCCCTCCGGCCATTTATCTTGTCAGATTGAAAATCGATGACCAAACCCAGTTCAGGAAAATAGTGGTAAACTGAGCCGCCTACCGGTATTCGGGCCTGTCCACCTTTCCCATAAAGAGTATGGCCGAGGTGGAGTTTTCCTTGATCACATACAGAAAAGGCCGGTCGGCCCGAAAGAAATCGTTACCCGGTCCGGAGGTTTCGCGAATTTCAACAATGGTGGCAGCCGCAGCTTCAGTACCCTCCTCCTGCACATCGATAAAGGTCTGGTGAATCACTCGTGAAATATAGATTCCGCCACCAGGTGTGATACGTGAAAAATCAGCTCCGCCCCCGAATGCCACTCCAAGTCCCAGGTTCATCAGCGGATCATTTAGCAGGCTTTTAAATCCATATTTGAACTTGGGAATTTCAATCTGAATATTCTGAACCCCCGGGGTGGCCAGCATGCTTTCCCAGCCCTCCTCATCCAGACCCTCCACAAGTTCATCCAGGGTACTGTTCCAATCCGGCAGCATCAGTATCATGCTGAAGGAGCTGTCACCATAGGGCAGTTCCACAGCCGAAAAACCCTCTCCCACCAGGTAGTTGAATGCGCCATTGACTTTCATGAATTCGGCCTGTGAAACAGATCCGTCATGCAGATGAAAATCACCAGGAGAAGTATCTTCTGCATCGAACTGATATTTCCATTTGGCATTAAAATAGATGGCATTTATAAGGTACATGACCGCATCGGAAGGGATGTTATCGAGCATGTCCTTGATTTTGTCATTGGTTTTATCCTCGATCCATCCATTGATCCTATCTTTTGCACCCGGATCCGAGAAGTCCAGCTCCTCCACGGCAGCATCAAAAAAATCCTGGTTTGTTTTGATAAAGTCCTCCAGAACCGGGAATCCCAGCCTGTACCAAATGCTGTTGGCTATGGAGAACTCCACCTGCTTGTCCATCTTAACAATCTGCCCCATCAGGTCCCTGTAACTCTCATTCACAGCTGCATCATCAAGATCCCCGAAATGAAGTACATCGCGGAAAGCATCCCGGGTGCTGCCGTCCGACCCGTTGTAGGTCATCCCCAGTGCATACGAAGTACTGAGGGAAGAGATCATCATATTATCCCGGCCCGAAAGTGCATAAACCTCTTTGAAGAGCTCAAATGAAAATTGCTGACCGGCATCCAGGACTTTGGCGGATTTTTCGGTCAGGACCAGCACTCCGGGCTGTCCCGGGTCAGGATCGGGATCGTTTTTCTCACAGGCTGGAAGGACAACTAACAGTGCTGCAGTCAAAAGATAAAAAGGATTGCGATATTTCATAACGATAAAGCTGGAGTTTCTGTCAGGATGAAAATACAGGGCCATTGGTTGCTTCACTGTGCCGGGATAATCTGAAAAAAACAGCTGCCCCCAGAAGTACCAGCAGGGCAATACCCGCATGGATATGCATGGCCCTTAACATACCCACATGATCGCGAAGGTAACCCAACAACAGGTTTCCCAGGGTGACCCCGGCCCCGGAATGAAAGGCCCAGAACAGGGCCTGACCGGTGGTTCTCAGGTGATCCGGAGTACGGGACTGCACATACTCCACAACCCCGATCAGAAAGAAGGCAATGGTTATCCCGTGGAACACGCTCAGAAGAATGGCCAAATGCGGATCACGGATCAGTCCATAGAGTACCATTCTGATTAAGGAAACAAACATGGAAAAAAGGATGACTTTATCTGGTTTCCTTTGTTTGATCAGCCTGGCCCCCACCAGGAAGGCAGGAACCTCAAACATGGCCTGGATGAAAAAAACCCACCCAATTAAGGAGGTAGGGGCTCCGATATCCTTATAATAGAGATTCAGAAACTGGTAAAGTGGTGAAACCGAGATCCCGTAAAGGAGGATCATTACAAGGAACAAAAGAAGACGCCGGTTTTTAAAAAACACACTTAAACTTTTGAATGTAACCAGACTTCTGCCCGTCACCGGCCTTAACGGAAGGGAAAGGAGATTGAACAGGGAAAGCAATAAAAACAGGAATGGTGCGATGTTGAAAATCACGCTTGTATTTTGCTGTGCAAAATAGCCCACCACCAGCGATGAAACGGCGTATCCTGCCGATCCCCAGAGCCTGAACTGGGCATAGGTATACCGGCTGTTGCTCCTCACAAAACCCATTGTCATTCCATCCACTACCGCCCCTGAAGGTTGATGAAAAACAGAGATCATGGCCACAAAAACCAGCATCCAGTAAAAAGTAAGTGTCTGGCCGATCAGAAAGACCATCACCCCACATACCGAGGTAAGCAATAACAAAACCCTGTAATTTCCGAATTTATCCGCCAGCATTCCCCAGAAGGGAACCACCAGCGCCGAAGTGGATATGAACACTGCGTTCAGCGCCCCGATCTGCATGCTGCTGAACCCGATCCTGTCGAGGTGCAGGTTGAAAAAGGATTGCCAGCTGGCAAAGGCACCGGTAAGAAGCAGGTATAAAAGGGGGAGCTTGAAGGGCTCCCTGATCCCTTGACTGCGACCTTCAAAGCGGCTGATCAGGTGCACGGAATCAATCCTGGTTTAATCCCAGGCTCCTGATATAAGCTTCGTTGTTGGATGGCCTTCCCAGGAACTCCTCTACCGCTTCATCAATATCCCTCTGTGTACCGTTTTTAAGGATCAGTTCACGGTAACGCATCCCTGTTTCCGAATCGGTAAGACCGTTCTTCTTAAACACGGTAAACATATCCTGTGCATAGACTTCAGCCCAAAGGTATCCGTAATAGTAGGTGGGATGTGTATTGATATGGATCCAGTTGGCCTGCGGGTGTGTGCCCTCCACATACATGGGGATCCCCATTTTCCGGTCGATCTCCCTCCATAATTCATCCGTATCCAACTCGCGGGTGGGATCAAATTCATCATAAAGCATCATGTCGTATACGCAATTCCGCAAGGAACCCAGCGCATCCAGACCCGAAGTGACATTCTTGGCTTTGAGCATATTATCGAACAGCTCCCTGGGAAGGAGCTCCCCGGTCTCATAGTGCCGTGCAAACCTGCTGAGCATCTCATAATCCCATATCCAGTTCTCAAATATCTGGGACATCGCTTCACCAAAATCTTCCTTTGAGCCTGCCTGCCAGGCAAACTCCCCGCTATAGGACATGTTGTCCATGATGTGCCCGAATTCATGGAAGAGGGTACTCAGTTCACTATGGCTGATCATCGAAGGAAGTGTCTCTGTGGGAGCCGGGAAATTTGCCAGGAGCAGGCAGGTTGGGATCTCCTGTCCGCCTTCAGTAAGTTTTCCGGGTGTAATCTCCACCCCGTAGAACCAAGACTCCTTATTGGGCCTGGGATAGAGATCCAGGTAGAAGCGACCTGTAACTGCACCATCCTCGAGCACCTCGTATAGGAGTGACATCTTCATGCCATACCGATGGGTTCTCCACTTTCCGGTACTTTACTCCCAGGCACTCCTCGAAAATGCTGAGCATTCCGGAAAGAGACTGATCCATGGGAAGATACTCCCTGATCAATTCCTGGTCCACCTGGTATTTTGAAATAAGCAGCTGGTTCCTGTAGTAAGACCTGTCCCACGGATTTACAGGATCATCGCAATTGCAGCCTGCAACCTGGTTCCGGTAATCCTTCAGGGTCTCCATATCCGCACAGGGCCTTTTCACCCGAACGGTCGATCAGATCATTAATAAAATTCCAGACCGCTTCGGGATTCTTCGACATCTTCATGGATGTGGTATAGGCGGCATAGGATTGATAATCCATCAGAAGGGCCAGTTCATGACGATTGCGAACGAGCTGTTCAAGGATCTCAATATTCGTTTCCCACCCCCTGTTATAGTACTTCATCAGGTAGTCCTTCCGGGTCTGTTCGCTTTTAGCGTTATTCATCACAGGATTCCGGGTGGCCGGTATCACAGGGATTTCATAACCGCCCCCATCCGATAGATAACTGGCCTTGAAATTTTCAGGTAGCCCCTCAGCGCCGGCCTCATCCAGCTTCAGCACCTCATTGGCTGTATTCATTTGGATGGAGTACCGGGATGACAGGTCACTGATTTCGGCTTTCAGCGCTTTAAATTTTGCAAGCTTTTCAGGATCCAGGTTCACACCTGCATGCCTGAACGACAGCATCACATCATCCACGAAGACCTTTCGGTGCCCCTCCAGCTTCCCATACTCCCCGGTTTGTGAAAAGGCAACCATCTGTTTGTACACACCGGCATCGGAGGTGAGACTGTTGGAAAGTGAATCGAGCAGCATATAGGCCTCCAGGCCCTTTTCTCTCGACAAGGAGTCGGGTGATACCCAGTAGAACATAAAACAGGTTGAACTGGCCTTACTCAGATCATTGATTATATTGTCAAAGGCCACAAATACATTTTCAAACCCGGGTGACTCAACTTCCCTGATACCTTCCAGCGCATCCTCAATCTCCTTCAGGGTAATATCAGCATACCGTGTAATATGCTCAGCTGTAACCTCGCCATACATGACAGGCTCATTCAGCTTATTAAAAAAGGGATTCCCTTCAGCGCCGTTCCGGGAGCCGGGAGTTTGATTACATGCAAGCATTGTCATCAGGATTAGGATAGAATACGCAGGTTTCATCATTGGTTTTTTTGTTGGATCAACAAAGATAATGAATCATAAACACAATAAAAGATGATCTTAAAACTACATTTTGTATTATACTTTTTGTATATTGCATTTTGTATATTGCATTTTGCAACATACCTTTGATTGAAACCATTTTGCTGATGAAAAGACCAAACACACCTTTCCCGACCACCGGGTACGCAGGACCTGACTATTTTTGCGATCGTGAAACAGAGCTTTCCACCCTAATCAGGAACATAAAAGGTGGGAATTCCACCACGCTGATCGCATTAAGGCGAATGGGAAAAACAGCCTTGATCAGGCATCTTTTCCACCACCTTGAATCTGATATTCATACCATATATCTGGACATCCTGCCCACTGAATCCATAAACGACCTGCTGAATCAATTCACCACCGCCATCGGGTCAGCCATGACAGAGCATAGTAATTTCGGAAAAAAAATATGGAAATTCATACGCTCCCTTCGGCCAACCATCAGCTATGATGCACTCCAGGGAACACCCATCATTAGCGTCAGGTCTTCACCCGATCAGAGCATGCAATCCATCAATGAGCTGTTTTCCATTCTGGAAAGTCATAACAGGCCTGTTGTCATTGCAATCGATGAATTTCAACAAATCCTGAGCTATCCCGAAAAGCAGGCCGATGCCTGGCTGAGGAGCATCATACAAAAACTGAACAATGTAAATTTCCTCTTTTCAGGGAGTCAGCAACACCTGATGCAGGAGATATTCACCAACCCGGGCAGGCCTTTTTTCAGAAGCACTCAGTTCCTTAAGATCGGAAAAATCCCCGGGGAAATCTATCGTGATTTCATCATTCAAAAATTCAGAGAGTATGGTAAATCGCTCTCTTTGGAGGTTGCAGAGGAAATGCTGGAATGGGCTGATCATCACACCTACTACGTCCAGCTGCTGTGCAACAGGACTTTCCTTACTTCCGGCCGTCGGGTGGATTCAGATCTATGGAAGGAGGAGGCAAACCGGATTCTTAAAGAGCAGGAATTTGTCTTTTTCAGGTATCGCGAGATGCTTACCAAGCCTCAATGGGACCTGCTTAAAGCAATTGCAGGAGAGGGTCTTGTATATCAGCCAACCTCGGCCGATTTCATTTCGGGATATGCCCTTGGAAACGCATCCACTGTTATGCGATCCATAAAATCGCTTCAAAAAATGGAACTTGTCCATCGTGAAAGTAATCAGGATGGAATACCTTATTATGGAATATATGACGTTCTGTTTCGTCGCTGGATTGATAAACGGATGGTTTGAAATCTATGGGGCAATACCCGGGCGTTAATCCTTGATAAAGCGAAGGTTCAATTCGCCCTGCTGACCAGATATCTTCAGAAGATAGAGTCCGCCTGCCAGGTCGCTCACATCCAACCCTGCTTCGGGCGAAGGATGTTCCCACTTTTTCACCAGGGTGCCTCCGGCGTTGAAAATGGAGAAGTTGGCGCCGGAAAAAGAGAGGTCCGAATCAATGGAGAGCCTGTCCCCTGCCGGATTGGGATAGAGCCTTACTCCTCCCGCCTCATGCTGCTGCATCGACGTAACGTTGGAGATGACAAACTTATCCAGGTTAAAGGGAGGTCTTTTGAGCATCAGAACACGCATGATCTGCTCCCCCGCCTGCAGTTCTGCCCTGAAGGAAACATCTGTCATGGTACTCCAGCCGCCTGTTTTGGGTGAGGTTACCGTCGATGCGACCTTCCCATCGAACAGGAACCTGAATTGTCCTCCGCCATCAAATGATGCCAGGGATGTGGTGATCTCGTAGGTACCCGCCTCGGCCACATCCACACTGTACTCCATCCACTCGCCCGGCTCAAAGCTGGTCACCTGAAAACCCCCGGCACCCGCTTCAATATCGACCCCTTCGTCGGGACGATAAGCCCCGGTAATATTTTCCACACTGGTCTCGTGATAGGAGAGCCCCTCACCCCCAAAGTCAAAATCCTCCGCTTCAACGGTGCCTGGCAACTTTATGAAACTGCCACTGAAAGGTGCCTTGATGCTGAACTGCAACGATATTTTTGACGGGTAGGAGTAAGATGAAATTGTATCTGTAACCGCAATCACCCGGTAGGTGTAGTCGGTCATGTTTTCGGTTAAGGTATCCAGGTAGGTGGTGGCATCGGGATGGGTCCCTGCAAGGGGTATAAAAGCACCATTGTTGACCCTGCGCTCGATGAGAATGGTATCACAGGGCTCTGTTCCGGGTTTCCAGCGGATCTGAACAGAGGTGTCATTCACCACGGTAAGCACCAGGTTATCGGGACTTTGCAGCGTGGTGTGTATCAGTATATCCTTGGAGTCCTGCCAGGTATGATCGCTTCTGTGAAGAACCTCGAACCAACCCCCGTCATCCCATACGGTAAATGCAAAATGGTTCTCAAGGCATCCCCTCACGTAGGTGGCATAGTGCAGCATCCGCGAGTTATAATCACAATCCCACATGGCACCAAACTCACCCAGCAACACCTCCACCTGGTTCTGGTCGGCCCAGCTGCGGACCTGTGCGAACTTCGAGTATATGGCATTACGGTCAGCGGTGGTCCCCCAGGTCCCCTGGCTTTCACCGGCAAAATTCCATGGATCGTAGGAGTGGAAATAGGCCATGATGTAGGGATCATCGGGGACCGCCGCTGCCATCATATCACCCGAACCTGCCCATCCCTTGCCCGAATAGACCACGATCCTGGTGGGATGATCCTTCCGGATGATCCCCAGCAGGCGCGTGTTGGCCTCATCAATCTGGAGCTGTGTCAGTCCCTCATGATCACTTGTCCGGGGTTCGTTCAGCATCTCGAAAAAGAGCTGCTCTGATTTTCCCCTGAAATGTATGGATACCTGGCTCCATATGCTGTCGAACCTCTCCCTCACAGCAGGGTTCCCGAAATCCTCCTTCAGCCAGTCCTCATGATGAGCGTTGATGATCACGAACATATCCCGGCTAAGGGCCCAGTCAACCACCTCCTCCACCCGGTTGAGCCAGGCGGCATCGACAGTATAAGGAGCCACGGTTCCTGTGTGTTTATCCCAGGTGACAGGGATGCGAACGGTTTTAAATCCCGCCTCCACATAGGCATCAAAATAGGACTCCTGTGCCTTTGGATTGTTCCAGTCGCCCTCCAGGGGTGGCTCCAGTGTGTTTCCCAGGTTAATCCCTCTTCCCATCTGTGAAACAGCTTCAGCCGGGGTGATCTGGGCATCTAAAAGCACAACCAGGTTGAGAAAGAGGGTCGTAAACAGGATAAAAATTCGTCTCATTTTCAAAGTTTCAGAACAAGTCAGGATAAGCATAACAGATTGAATTTTCAGGAGATCATTGCATTAAACACCTCCAGTTGCTCCTTCATTGCAGCGATTCTGTCTTCGGGCTCGGTACGGGCCTCCAGCAGGATCCAGCCCTTGTAATTTGCTTCAGTGAATAAATTCATCAGTTGCTGGTAGGGATAATCACCCACATTCAGTTCACGGATATGAACCGTATCACCAAACCACTTCTTCACAGAGTGGAAATTTGCCTCTAGCCCGGGGGGCAGCAGATCCTGGTCGTTGCAATTCCAGCATATTTTTACACTTTTTTCGGTCACCTGTTCGAAGATGGCTTTCATGTTGGGAATTTCCTGGGTTTTTTCACCATGAACCTCCACCCTGACCACCTGTCCGAGGTCACTGGCGTATTGCCCGACTTCATTGAGGGAGGCAGCTATCTGGGCGATTGTTTTTTCCCTTGATACCTCTTCCGGGAATCCATTGGGTTTAACTTTTATTCCGCTGGCCCCGATCTCTTTGCATAATTTCAGATACTCCATGGTACCCTCGATATTCATCCGGACTGCCGCCGGATCTGCCAGGTGATATTCGAAATTTGAACCGTAACCCAGGCAGGTAACCGGACTGTCGGCAAAGCGCTTTTTCACCTCGGCCCGCTGACTGGCAGAAAGCGTGGTCTCAACCCCATGGGCATGCCCGGTCCGTAACTCAAGTCCCAGCAGTCCTGTTTTTTCACAGTTTGCGATCAAAGTGGGCAGATCCCAGTCTCTTCCCCACTGGTAGGTGACAAGACCAAGTTTCATGCCTGATTTTTTCATCATCGCCAGTGCCGGAAACGGGTCAAAAAGAGAGAGAGCAGCCCCGGCCACCAGGCTTTTCTGCAGAAATTTGCGACGCGAAAGATTGTACCCCATGATCATCTATTTTTTGGCATATTCGTCAGCCAGTTTGTTAATTTGAGTGTCGGATAAATTTTCAGATGCTACAACCAGCCTGTATTTGAAGGTGACAGATTCACCCTTTTTCAAACTGAAGTTCAGTTCATTCTTACCCTCAGAAAATATTTTCTGACCCAGTGTATTGGAAGCGAATAATCCATAATCCCTTGCATGCCAATAGGTTGGATAGCCAACATTGGACGGGTGGTCTATGATTACCAATGCTACCTGCTCTCCTTTTATTTCACCCGAGAGTTTCATCCAGCGGCAACGTGTGCTCCAAACCTCTTTTCCCTCAACTCCCTCTGCACTTCTGTAGTTCCCTTTCACATAGGTGTTGTCCATTTTTTCAACCCTGGTAGCCACACCATGGGAGTCCACAAGCTCTGTCGGGCCTTCCGTTGGCAGTTCCAGTTCACGTGCTACCCGAATGGCAAACATCCCCTCCTTGTTGTCGGTGAATTTCACTTCGTCAACCACCGCTTTCAGGGTGGTGGTGCGATCGATGATGCGCATATTCTCCAGAATAAGGAAATTGAAGCTGGTTTGCTCCTCCAGCAATTTTGTGTGATCCGGAGATTCCCAGTCGGAACTGGTCACCAGCAGGGCCGACCCCATTCCGCTCTCAGCTTTGTCAACCGAACGGTGAATAATGGTACCATAACCGCCTCTGTTTTCAGGAGCAATGGCTTCTGAATTATTCCAGAAATCCAGGCCGTTCACATCCCCGTAATTTAACCACACACCCACGTGATGAGGGTGGTCACTGCGATCCCCCTCTTTAATGACCAATGGGAAACTGCGGGTAAGCATATTTCCTGCCGGAGAGATTACCGGCCACAATACCGGCTTCTTGATCACATCCGGGTAGATGTAAGAGGTGAAAAGCCTGCCGTCAATGAACACCTCCACCTTTTTTTCTGCATCATTAGCTTTCAGTTCAACGACCTGATTGGTGGTGCATTGACTCAACAGAGGCATGCTGCCCATCAGAATCGTGAGAAACCATATTACTTTGTATTTCATGATAGAATTATTTGTTTAATCATAAGCTGTAAGCCATTCACTTTACACCTTTTCCGGAACCACAAAGCCTTCGCGATAGTTTCGGGTCAGCATCTTATCCGCTTCCGGATCGTTCACAAAGGTCTCAGAATCGGGATTGAATGTCAGAACACGGTCCAACCGGTATGCGATGTTCCCAAGGTGGGCCAATCCTGATGCCAGGTGGGCCGTTTCCACCGGAGCATTTAACAGTGAGCTGTCATGCTTGCGGACCGCTTCAATGAAATTTGTAAAATGGCCATCTGTACCACCAGCACCCCGTTCCATTCCGGTTCCTGAATCAACGCCGTCGTCTCCTGATTTACCCGGTTCCCTGTTCTGCCCTAAATAGGTCTTGTACTTATCATATCCGTCCACCACCAGGATCCCCTTATCACCATAAAAGATATTACCCACCGTGGCACCCTCTTCAGTGTTTGTACACCAGGGGCGAACCTCAAATTGAATGATCTTATTCTCTTCAGGATAGTTATAAACCGAAGTCAGCACCTCAGGGACCTCTTTGCAGTCATCCCACAGGAATTTACCTCCCATGGATGTGATCCTGGTGGGGAGCCCCACATCCAGGCCCCACATGCAAAGGTCGGTTTCGTGAATCCCCTGGTTGCCCACATCGCCATTTCCATAATCCCAGTGCCAGTGCCAGTTGTAATGAACAAGGTTCTCCGTAAAGGGCCGTTTGGGAGCCGGACCGGTCCACAGGTCATAATCGAGCCCTTCGGGTACTGGGGAAAATCCTTTGTTTCCGATATCGCCTCTCCAGCGGAACACAAGGCCACGGGCCATGTACACCCTTCCGATATATCCCTCCCTTAACAATCCGATGGCCTCATTTACCGCGGGCGAACTTCTCAATTGCACACCATGCTGAACGATGCGGTCATATTTCTGTACAGCCTCCACCATTTTTCTGCCTTCCCAGATATTATGCGAGCCCGGTTTCTCCACATAAACATCCTTACCCGCCTGGCAGGCCCAGATAACCGAAAGCGCGTGCCAGTGGTTAGGGGATGCAATACTGACCACATCAATGTCTTTGTTGTCCATGACCCGGCGAAGATCCTGCTCAAGGGCCACCTCCTGGTTATAGCTCTTTTTAAACTCCTGCAGGCTTCTGTTCAGAACATTCCTATCCGGGTCGCACAGGGTGGTAACCTGAACGTTGTCCTGGACCATCAGGCCCTGGACGTGGGCCTTTCCCCGGCCATTCAGGCCAAGAACAGCAGCATTGATTCGGTCATTTGCGCCAAAGGCCTTTGCGGGAATAATGGTTGGGGCTACGATGATTGCTGATCCGGCCACAGCGGTTTTCTTGATAAAGGATCTTCTTGTTTCCATTTTTTTTGTTTTGTGCGAAATTTCAGACAATTCCAAATATAACCTTCTTTGGGAAAAATTCATCGTTTCACCGGTTCTGATTTAGGTTTTTATATTGCAGGGGGCCTTTTTATTTGTTAATTTTCCCATCATGAAAGCACTGGTAAAATCCAAAGCAGAAAAGGGAATCTGGATGGAAGATGTTCCCATTCCGATCGTTGGCCCCAATGATGTATTGATCAAGGTATCAAAGTCGTCCATTTGCGGGACCGACCTCCACATTTACAACTGGGATGAGTGGGCCCGGAAAACAATCCCTGTGGGGCTGACCATCGGGCACGAGTATGCCGGTCACGTGGCGCAGGTGGGAAGCGAAGTCAGCGAGTTTAAGGAAGGGGAACGGGTTACCGGTGAAGGGCATATCTCCTGCGGGCACTGCAGGAATTGCCGGCGCGGCCGGCAGCATATCTGTGAGACCACCATCGGCATCGGGGTAAACATCAACGGCTCATTTGCCCAGTATGTGAAGGTCCCTTCCAGTAATGTAATGAGGATCAATGCCCAGATTCCTGACGAAATCCTCTCCATTATGGATCCCCTGGGAAATGCCACCCACACTGCACTCTCGTTCCCTATGATCGGCGAGGATGTCCTGGTAACCGGTGCGGGTCTTATCGGGAGCATGGCCGTAGCCGTGGCCAGGTTCGCAGGTGCCCGTTATGTGGTGGCAACCGAAACCAGTGATTACAGGGCAAACCTTGCTAAGCAAATGGGAGCTGACCGGGTTGTAAATCCCCTGAAGGAGAACCTCAGAGCGGTTATGGACGAAATGGGGATGATCGGGTTCGATATCGGACTGGAGTGTTCGGGATCCCCTGCCGCATTCAACCAACTTGTAGATCACATGTACAACTCCGGGAAGATATCCCTTCTGGGGATTCTCCCCTCCTCCACCCAGGTGGACTGGAACCGCATCATATTCAAGGGCCTGACCATGAAAGGCATTTACGGGCGCGAGATGTACGAAACATGGTATCAGATGGAGCAGATGCTGATGTCGGGACTCGACCTCTCCCCCATCATTACACACCGCTTCTCCATCGATGAGTTCCAGAAGGGATTCGATGTGATGGAAGAGGGAAACTGCGGTAAAGTGATACTGAACTGGGATTAACCCAGGAGAAATGAAGTAGTTATGTTTAAGATGATATTTTTTAATTGATTTGTTGTCGGCTTTAAAGACCTTAATGCTGTCCAGGTATGGTGTTATGATCACCAGGGAACAAAAACTTTATAAAGTACTCATTTTCAGTATGATAGACAAATTACCAAATATTAACCAGTGGAGGAGGTCATTTCATTTAACCAATGTTGAAAAAATTAAACTGAAACCGTAAAACGTCTCTTATCATATGGTTTTTTAAGCCTTTCCTCCAACCATTTAATTGAATCCTCCTGTTTATAGTCAGCAACTCCATGTACAGGAATATCTAATTTCTCCTTGATAAGGCGCTTTTTCAACTCCCTGATCCACACACCCTGACCATCCTGCTGGAGATTATCAAGCCAGGTGCGAGTCACTCCACAAGCCGGACTTCCCTGTTTACCCAGGATGCCTACAATCTCGAAACCCTGGAAAAGATACTCCAGCATTGTGAAGATCTGGTCGTCGATCAGGCGCTCAAGCCGCTGCCTGCCTGCAGGGCTTTCCATACCCACCCGCACGTCAAAACGGCCAAGGCCTAAGCAGTAGAGTTCTATACAGGGCATCTGAATCAAACCCACCTGCTTTTTTTTCAGGTATTCAATAAGGGGTTCAAACATTGCAGGGAAGTCCCCCTCATGAACAATACGGGCGTTCTGGTTAAGCATACAATGGGAGAGAAAGATAACCCTGCCAGAACGATTATCACCACTCCAGTCACGCTTGTTCTCATCCTTTCCATGGAAACCACTTTCAGGAATTGTAAAATCTGGTGTAGGAATTTGAACTCTTTTGTCATCTACACTGCATGAATTAAGTGCAACTGCAGTTGCGGGAATCATGCTAATAAAATGGCGTCTTGATAATGAAGATTTATTAAACATGATGGATTATTTAATGGATATTTCTGAAATAAAATATGGGCAACTCTACCAACTATTTTTGGTGCCCTTGTTTAAATCAAAAATATTGTGTGGTTCTCTAAAAACCTAATTTTCCCTCCCTCATTTTTTTATTAAATTAATTATCAGATACATACAAGCGAGATTCTTTCATACTGTTAGATGTGGACCTGTGGGCATCAGAACCCCTTTTTTCTCTGATTCAGGAACAACGGGTGAATATGCAAAATCAAGCCAGGCAGAGCCATATAACACAAAACCCGGCCGGAAATCCGGTCGGGTTGATTTTGAGGTGGGGACTGCTGGATTCGAACCAGCTGAGCTAAGCCCCCATTTGCGGGCAAAAATATAGGGGTTCTCTGAATTCAGAAAATAGATAATTTACTTTATAGGCTAAACCGACCAGGAAGCGACTAAAGGCATATAAGTTGCATCGTTTAGGTAAAGGGGAAATCAACATATACGGAGGAGAGTTCCAGCCTGGAATGTATACGTATCCATTGATCTCATATGGATATAACATTGGATCGAGTCAAATAATCTTAACAGAAAAATGAAACATATGAAAATCTTACTTTCAATCGCCATTTTATCACTGATTTCTGTCTACATGCGTGATAAGAATGACTCAATCTCTGCAGAGACTATTCTCGGGGAATGGGAAGTGGTTTCAATTATAGTAGACGCTACACAGACTAATCAAGAGTCAGATTCAGATATTATCGTAATCGAGTTTCAAAGTGATGGTAGATTGTTTGGAAATTCTTCAAGAAATATGCTAACGGGTCGATACGAGCCCTAGTTATGATAATAGGTCACTTTGTCTACCTTCTTATAGGCCCCGCGTGTAAAATCGGGCACCTTCACGGGCATGCTTCCCAATTCTAACGACTTCTCTGACAGTTCCGAAATGGAAGACCATTCGGCGGCGTCATAAACATCCTCGTCGAGGGGCAACCCATTATGGAGGCAATAGATCAGCCGGTAGTCCATGATAAAGTCCATACCGCCGTGGCCACCCACCTCCCGGGCCTTCTCTCCCACCTCTTTGGTAATGGGATGCTCATACTCCTTCAGCATGGCCTCCATCTCCTCCTCCGGCATGTATTCATGTGCATTCGGGTCAAAAGCCAGTCCCATGACGGGCCACTTCCGTGCAATACCCTTGGTGCCACTGATCAGGTGAATCCTGCTGTAGGGTCTCGGGCTGGTTACATCATGCTGAATCATCATCGTTTTACCGTTCTCGGTCTGCACCAGCGAGGTATTCATATCCCCTCTTTTATAATCACGTTTGGCAAAATCGGAATCCTCCCCAAACTTCTCAGCAGCATAAAGGCTCATTCCTTCCTGCCGGCTTGACATTGATACAAGGTGAGTCATGCGATCGCCCCGGTGAATGTTCATGATGTGGCAAATGGGACCAAACCCGTGTGTGGGATAAAGATTGCCATTACGTGTCTCATTCTCCTTCAGGCGCCACATATCAAGATAAGACTCTGTACCTGGCTCGTACTCGGCAAAATTAAGGAACCGCAGGTCATGGATATAGGCTCCTTCACCATGGAGGATCTCTCCGAATAACCCCTGCTGGGCCATGTTCAGTGTAGCCATTTCAAAAAAGTCGTAGTTACAGTTCTCCAGCTGCATGCAGTGCCGGCGGGTTTTCTCGGCCGTATTCACCAGTTGCCAGCACTGATCGATGGTGATTGCTGCCGGCACCTCGGTGGCCACATGTTTTCCGTGCTCCATGGCATAAACCGCGATGGGTGTATGCATGCCCCAGTCGGTACAGATATAGACCAGGTCGATATCGTCGCGCTCACAGATGGTTTTATAATCCTCCGCCCCGTTATAAAGATCCGCTTCGGGCCAACCCTTGTCAGTAAGAATCTTCTGGGCCCTTTCGGTATTGAATGGTTCCAGGTCGCAAAGGGCCTTAATCTCAACCCCTTCCATAAATGTATAACGGTAAACCGCATCTGAACCCCTCATCCCCAGTCCGATGATCGCCATACGCACCGTTTCGATGGGTTCACACCTCAGTTCTATCACATCCTCCTGACCTGCCGGACGTTCAGGTGTTGGAAACAGGTCAACCGGACCGGTGGCCACAGATTCGGTTTGTGTGGTTGATTGTGTGCAGCTTGCCAGGCCTATCAACAAGGCAATGATCCAAATGTGAAAAATCGATACAGCGGTTCTTTTCATCTCAATATTATTTAAGGTTCAAATTTCCAGACCAATTCGTTTTACAAGATCCCTGCTATGACCTCTTTCATATAGTTCTCCTGCTTCTCCATGCCCTCGATCAGCCTTCGCTGAACACGGCTCCGGACCAGGTTGTGATCGGGGTAATGGGTCTTATAATAAACATCCCCATTGAGGTAGTCGGCCAGGAAGCGGATTCCCATAATAAAGGTCATCAAAACAGGGGCCAGGTAATAATAGCCCGCCTCACCCGGTGTGGTGATGGATTTTACCTTTGAGAGGTACCCCCTGGCAAACTCCCGGAAGGCAATGGCATTAAACTCCACCTTGTCAAGATCCTTTTCATCTTCCGCAGCCGTATTGGAGATGGTCCGGATGGAGTCCCCAAAATCGTAGTAGAGGATCCCCGGTCCCACCGTATCAAGGTCAATCACGGCGCACGCTTTCTCACCCCTGAAAAGGAGGTTATCGATCTTGGTATCGTTATGAACGACCCTCATGGGGATCTCTCCCGCATCAACCATCCGTTCGATCACCATCAGTTTTTCCTGACGCGCTTTGTAAAAACCGACCAGTTCCTTCACATCAGCCAGTCTGCCGGCCCTGTCTCCCTTTATAGCCTCATCCAGCTGCCATACCCGGAAGGACAGCCTGTGGAAATCCTTGATGGCCTCCACAAAACCGGAAGCATCCAGACTGGCACAACTGTTTGCAAACCAACCATAACCATTTCCTGCCTGGCTGGCCTGCCACTCCTCCTTCACTATGCCGATTGAATAGGATTCGGGGATAAAATTCATCATCCTCCATACCCCCCCTGCTTTATCAATGTGCAGGTATCCACCGGAAGTGACCGGGTAGAGTGAGGGAATCTCCAGTTCCCACTCACCCGACTCCATGAATTTCTGGATTTTAATATGGTTGTCAACCAATCCGCCGGGATTGGTAAAGACGGCAATATTAATCTTCTGCAAAATGCAGGGCGCTGCATCCCCTTCGAATTCAACTTTATAGGTGTCGTTTATATGCCCGTTTCCATAGGGAGCTACCTCAGCCACTTTTTCACCAGGAAAAAACGCTGCAACAATCTTATTTAGCATCATGCCGGTTTATGATATCAGATTTAAATCTGCTAAAGATAAAAAATCATTTGTGCCCAAACTAAAATAAAACCTATTAGTTTTCTTATTTTGAGGAACGGCAATTGCCCTGTAATACAAACCATCGTACCCATGATACCAGCAATAAATAAACCTGATAACCGGGTCCGCCCGGAAAAGCGATGCTCCCTGATCCTGTTCTTCACCGCGTTGTTCCTGCTGCCCGCCCTGTTATTGATCCTTGCTCCGGGTTGCAGCTGGGGACCCCGGGAAACTGCCCTTTCATTCCCCGGATGGCCGGTGGTGAAACATTACGACCACGACCATGTGGACCGGATCGCGCTTCCCCTGGGAGGGATCGGAACGGGGACCGTCTCACTGGGCGGCAGGGGGAACCTGCAGGACTGGGAGATCATGAACCGTCCGGCCAAAGGGTATAACCCGGGCCCCAGGTTTGAAATCGCCCCTTTTTTCGTGCTTCATACAGATGACGGCGACAGGATGGACACCCGTTTACTCGAGGGACCCGTACCCGTCTATGAATACGAAGGAAGCCGCGGGGTCGACAATATTTCCAATCACGGCATGCCGCGGTTTGAGGCAACAACCTTCGATGCGGCCTATCCGTTCGGACAGGTGAACCTGCTCCATGAGGATCTGCCGGTCAGGGCCCGGATCAGGGGATTCAATCCCCTGGTACCCGCCGACGCCGATAAAAGCGGCATTCCCATCGCTGTCCTGACCATTGATCTGGAGAATGTCACCAGCAGGGTAGTGGAGGCTTCGGTCTGCTTTTCCATGCAGAATTTCATCGGAGAGGATGGCACGGCCGGGACCGCCCGGGACAATGTCAATGAATACAGGGAGTCACCGATCCCCGTAGGGTCCGGACCCGGGGCCGGCCTTAGGGGGATCTTTTTCAGCTCCCTGGGGGTGGACCCCGGCAGCGAGCAATGGGGCACCATGGCCGTGACCACCTCGCAGGACGGGGAGGTCACGCAGCGGACCGGCTGGAGGAAGGTGGACTGGGGCGCCTCGCTGCTCGATTTCTGGGATGATTTCAGCGCCGACGGGCTGCTGGAGGAACGCCAGCCTTCCGGTGAGGAAAAGCCAATGGCCTCCCTGGCGGTGAAGGTCAGCCTGGCGCCCGGCGAGACCAGGGAGATTCCATTCTACATCACCTGGCACTTCCCGAACCGGAAGGCATGGTCCTATTCCATCCTGCAGAATTATTACACGACGCGTTACAACGATGCCTGGGATGTGGCTGAGAGGACTGTACCCGCCCTGGGATCGCTGGAAGAGGAAACGCTGGATTTCGTCAATGCATTTAACGGGTCCGACCTGCCCGCAGTGGTGAAGGAGGCAGCCCTGTTCAATATCAGCACCCTGCGTACCCAGACCTGTTTCCGCACCTCCGATGGCTACTTTTTCTCCTGGGAAGGTTACCACGACCGGGCGGGCTCCTCCTGGGGATCCTGCACGCATGTCTATAATTACGAGCATGCAACGGGCTTCCTGTTCGGTGAACTTGCCTGTCTGAAACGGGAGATCGAGTTCGGCCGGGCCACCGGCGATGACGGGCTGATGAGCTTCCGGGTTCGCCTTCCGCTTGACAGCATACCCAATTTCAGGAGGGCGGCGGCCGACGGACAGATGGGGGCTATCATGAAGATGTACCGCGACTGGCAGCTTTCCGGCGATGACGAAATGCTTCGACGGTTATATCCGCATGTCCGCCGGGCCATGGAGTTCTGCTGGGAGGAAGGAAGTTGGGACGCCGACAGGGACGGGGTTATGGAAGGGGCCCAGCACAATACGATGGACGTGGAATACTACGGCCCCAATCCCCAGATGGGCTTCTGGTACCTGGGTGCCCTCCGCGCCGTGGAAGAGATGGCCGGTTACCTTGGAGATGATGAATTTTCCATCCTGTGCCGCGAGCTTTTTAAAAATGGCAGCAGGTGGCTGGATGAGCATCTCTTCAACGGGGAGTATTATATCCAACTGGTGCAGCCTCCCCGGGATGTTTCCGAAATCAATCCGGGACTGGTGGTCGGGATGGGTGGGGATGACCAGCTTAACCCCGATTACCAGCTGGGTGAGGGGTGCCTTGTCGACCAGCTGGCAGGTCAGTACGTGGCGCACATCTGCGGACTGGGCTACCTGGCCGATCCGGGTAACATCCGGACCACCCTTGCCTCCATCATGAAGTATAATTACCGGGACAACCTCAATGATCATTTCAACTGCATGCGTTCCTATGCACTGGGCGATGAGGCCGCACTGCTGATGGCCGATTATCCCGGTGACCGTCCCGTGAACCCTTTCCCCTATTTTACCGAGGTGATGACCGGGTTCGAATATACGGCCGCAATCGGGATGCTCTATGAGGGGATGGTAGAGGAAGGGCTGCAGTGCATCCGGAACATCCGTGACCGGTATGACGGATTTAAAAGGAATCCCTTTGACGAGGCAGAATGGGGCCACCACTACGGCAGGGCCATGGCAAGTTGGTCGGCCGTGCCCGCGCTGACCGGCTTCCACTTTTCGGCTGTGGAGGGAAGCATGCGCTTTGGCGACCTGGCGGGCCGGCATTTCTGGTCAACCGGCTCGCAGTATGGGACCGTGGAGATCAGGAAAAAAGGAGGAACCAGGCAGGTAACCATGGAAACGATCAACGGACCATTGACCCTCAGGTCCTTCTCTCTGGAAGGATACGGCCAAACGGACTTCGGCGGCGGAAAACAGTTTGTACCGGGAGAGCCCGTGGAGTTCAGCGTGGAGCGGGATTAAGGATCATTGTGACTACCACATCTTCAATGGCGGGACCCGAATATTACAGGTTCACAAAACCAAAGGTCGGGTTTGGATAGATGCTGAACCGGGTAAGGCCTCTGCCCCTTTTCACCTGGAAAAAATTCTGAAACAATCTTATTTAACCTGTTACCGGTTTATAATAACAGTTTTAGATCTGCGAAAGAAAAAAACCATTTGTCCCGAAACTAAAATAAATCCAATTTGTTTGATTGAACAGAATTTATAAAATACAACATCATGAAATTGATTCTCACAACCATCGCAATCTGTCTCCTTTACCCGGCCCTGATGGCCCAGGATACAATACCCGCTATCCCTGCCCAGGATACTGTACCCGTAACCCAGGCATCAGCTGATCAGGCAGCCCAGGCCCGGCCGGAAAAGCAATCCGGAAATGGAGCATGGAAGCAAAAAATATATTATGGAGGATACGTGAACTTCTCCCTGGGGACATACACCTCCATCGGCATTGAGCCCATGGTGGGATATAAAATTATCCCCCGTCTCTCACTCGGGCTAAAGATCAGGTACGATTATATCCAGGACAAACGCTATGCGGAAACCTACTCCTACTCCAATTATGGTGGAAGTCTTTTTACAAGGCTGAGTGTTATCAAGCAACTCTACCTTCATGCCGAATATGCGGAATACAATTATCAAAACTATAGTGGAACAGATAATGAGGAGCGGATTTGGGTACCCTTCCTTTTCCTTGGAGCCGGTTTCCGGCAACCCCTGGGTGGAAGAGCCGCCCTGAATGCTCAGGTGCTGTTTGATGTGCTGAACAGTGATAAGTCACCCTACCGGCAATGGACTCCTTTTTACAGTGTGGGTATCAGCGCAGGTTTCTGAACAGGCCTCCGATGGGGACCTGAGTCAGCCTTACTCGATCAGCAGCTTGGTATACTGCTGGTAATTGCCTGTCGTTAACCCAATGATATATAATCCGCTTTCAAGCATGCTGATATCGAGGGTGGAGCCGTAGAACAGTTCATTAAAGCCAATGGCACTGATCAGATGGTTTTTACCATCCAGATCGGTGATCGTGACCACAACACCTGTGATGTCAGGGCCCGTATATTCCAGGTTTACAAAACCATGGGCCGGGTTTGGATGGATGCTGAACCGGTCTTCCAGTGTAATGGCCTGAAATGGTATTTGTTGCGAAGAGACCGGATCTCCACAGGCACCAAAACGCTGCACCGGGGCCCAGGCCTTATTGTTGTCAAGCTTGTTTTCAGAAAGCTTGCCGCCGGGGTCGATCACGGCATACATCCGGTCGAATCGTTCAAATTTTGCCTTCCATTTGAAATCAAAGATGGCATAATCCTGGTCCTCAATAACATCTTCGGTAGTAAATACGGTCCGGCCCTCCACATCAGAGATCAGGGTACCGCCCTGATCGGGATCACCCAGGTAGAAGGAGACCTCCACGGGATCACTTGTGGGTGACAGGCTCAGGTTATGCACAATAGTGGTTACAACCACTGTATCCCCGTTTACCGGAATCGCCGGTTCAAAAAGAATGGAGGGTGTTTTCAAATATTCATCCAGGTCTGTGATTTTGTCTATCTCATTCTTAGCCTTCAGAGAATCGAGCCGGTTGGGAAGGATAAAGCCCGGATCCTGAATAGAGTAATTCTCCTGCCAGAAGGAACCCTGGCTCAGGTCGATCATATAATCCACCACAAGGGCCCCGCTTTTTGACCAGTAATAGTAGGGCTTCACCTTATATTCATATGAGTTGGCGGCCAGAGAGCTGCCAAACACTTCAATACCCAGGTTTTTACCAACTTTATAGACATGGGAGGTAATGAGCTCCTCTTTGGCTACAGACTTATCCTGGGCCCTGAGCTGAAAGCCCAGAATGTTTAATCCGCCGCCAGGTTGGGTCTCCACCGTATTTTCAACGCTTACATTTGAATTTTCAAACTCACTTCCCCAGGTAATGCTTTCCGTGAAGGTAGAACCCAGATCCAGTTTATGCTCGTTGGCAATTGAAATGATCTCCCTGATATCCGGATTACTTTCCATCAGTTCCTCAGGAGTGCTGACAAATTTACGGTAGGAAAGCAGGTTCCCAGGCTCATGAAACTGCACCATCCCGGCCACTTCAAGCGACTGCCGTCCCCTCAGCCAGTTTTCCTGGTTGGTGGTCCGGGGGATCAGGATGACAATCTCTCCGAGCAATTCATCCTGGTCATTAAAGACCGGGTATTCCCACCGCTCATAATCACTTACAATGGTCAGGATGGCATCATCGCGACTGAAGCGCTTATCCATCGATGCCGTCTGGAAATAAGAAGTGCTGGTGCTTTTTCCAATGGAGGTGGTGGTTTTATCGTAGGCCACCTCCTCCAGATTATCTCCAAACAAGGTAGTTAATTCAAAAGGGGCCATATAGACACCTCCGATATCAGCAAAATTCTGATCAATTCCCAATGTGACACTCGTTTGAAATCCCCAGTCTCCCGTACTGGAGCTTTCTAGGGAGAACTCATTCTGGCTGAACTGTTCGGTCGCTTTGCGGACACTGCTCAGACAATCGTTCTGCCCAAAACATTCGTTCACATCATGCAATACACCGTTGAGATAATCAATATGGACCGGAGGTGTATTCAGCACCGTCATGGGCTTGATCACATTTGTAAAGCAGCCCAGACTTGTGAAATCGCCGATCCGGAACAAATCACCGTCAAAATCGCTCAGGGCCACTGCATAATGTGTCTCATGCATGCCTCCGCCTCCCCCGTTACCGATCACATTCATCTGGTTGGCCAACTCTATCCTTGTGCTTAAAAAAGTACTGTCGAACTGGTACATGCTGAGGCTGAAATTCTGGTCTCCCACAGGTTCATTACTGAAAAAGTGGTCCAATGCAACAATATCGTCCCTGTCATCGCCCGTGACATCCGCAACGTCAAAATAATTAATAGAGGGAAGATCTTCGGAAAAACCGTTAACACTTGATTGCCCATGGTATTCAATTTGATTGTCCTCTTTTCCCGTGAAGATCCTTACCCCTGAGTAGCAACCCAGTAAAACCTCGGGCTTCCCATCACCGTTCAGATCGCCTGACTTCAGAAGGATCTGCCACACTCCGTTATAATTGAAGGTCCCCGTGATATACGTATCGCTATAGAAATGGATCATTTCCAGGGGGTCCTCCGCTCCGGTGGAGGGATCATCCATCAGCGCAGCCGTGTAGAGGTAGGTATCCGGATTATTGGGTGAATCATGCTCATTCTTGGTAAAGGCTACCACAAGTTCATCAAGGCCATCATTGTCAAAATCAGCCCCGGTCAGGGCAGCGCTCCCATATTCCTGTGCGCCGAATTTAAGATCCAGGCTGAGCTCATCCTTTTCAACCGGATGCAAATCTTCATCGAAATCATAAACCCTTAGAAAATATTCGTTTGAGCCCTGGTAATCATAATAACCCATGACCAGCTCATCATCCCCGTTTCCATCCAGGTCAGCAAGATCAATAACAAAATCATCCACAGCCACCTGGATCTCGATGGTATTCAACAGTTCGATTTTAAAATCATCATCAAACCCAAACACGGCCACATGGGCCAGCTCCTGGTCAAAAGGACGATAGCCCACTACAAACTCATTGAGGCCGTCCCCATCCAGATCGCCAAGAATCAGGTTTTTACCGCGCAGTATCCTCCCGTTGAATTTATAAATATACTTTCCCGTGTAATTAAGGGTCCTGCCGCGCCTGGCCAGTACCACGAGCAGACTATCTGCTTTGCCGGTAACCGAGTATAAATAATCAGCCATATTATCCCCGTTAAAATCCCCTGTGATGAGATCGATCTGCCTCCAGGAGTAACTCAGGGTGGTATCACTGACCACTTTCCCTGCTCCCAGCAGCCGGTCGCCAAAATCCATCCCCTGGTAATTGAACTTCAGTTTCAGGTTTTCTTCCAGAATTTTGGCGCCGTTTGTGGTTCCTTCATCCCACACCATGATCACTTCCGAACGATCAAATAATCCGGTGGGTTTAAGAGGAGGCTCCTGCGAATAAAGCGTATTGAAGATTCCTGCAACTATCAGGGCGGAAAATTTCACCATGACAAATTTTTTCATCAATCTTATTTTTATTTATTCTAATTAAAGATATTGAAATTTAAACAGATAGCCGGCTGATCCGTTCTTTTTAGTAAAAAATTAACAAGTCAGGGTACAAACAGAATTGAACCTTGTGATCCTGATTTTGTTTATACTGTACTGATTTTTAAAAATATACGATCATGAAGTTGAAAGGTCTGCTGCTCGTTCCCGCGTTCGCCATGCTGTATATTTCAGGATATGGCCAGATTTCTTATGAAGGAACTCTGGACAGGGGTTTAAACGCTGTTCTCCTGGAGAATGGTGAAACAAAATATGCCAGTTATCATAAATCGGAAAAAATCATGCGCGTTTACAATGAAGATTTTTCCGAATGGAAATCTTTCCCTTTAAATATACCCGCAAATTTCTATTTTGATGAATTAAAATCCATATCATCAAAGGTATTCAACACCGACAGGCTGGTCGAACTGGCATATACCTGCATTGAATACCGGACAAGCAATAACCTGGAAAGTACCACAAATTATGTGGATGAAGTTTACACACTTTTTGTGGTGAATGAAGAAGGCAAAACTGTGATGGAGTCTGAGAACAGCAGGGATATGAAAATTGTGGACTCCAATGGTAAAAGGAAGCTTTTGGTTTTTAAACAAACCGGAGATGGAAAAGACGGCCTCAGGGAGCAGGTTGATGTATACTCCCTGCCGGAATCCGCAGTTGGCAACCAAATTTATCCTTTTGACGATTTTCGCGGGATTTAAGGCTTTGTTCCCTCTTGCCCGGAACGCAAGAAATAGAAAATGGGACAATCATCTTCCTGATGCTTCTCACTTTTATCTCATGCAAAAAGGATCATGTTACCATCCAGTTTGACATTGATAAGGAGGTTTCAGGGATGAAGGTTTCTCTGGAGGATAAGTCATCCGGTTTCCCGGGTCAATTTGTGTGGTTTGAAACGGGTTTATTTTAAATGATTCTAAATAAAAATATTGATATCTAGGTAAATAGCACCTCGACTTGGAACATTTATAAAATATACCAGAAGTTCGAGTCAACCAGCCCCGGGCTGGGAAAAGAGTTTTTGCCTTCACTGGATGAAAGCTCCTTTTTGCTAATGCCGACAATCATACCAGACTCGGGAATTAAGGAGAACCTGATCAATTACAGATCTGAATATATCTTGAATGAGAGGGATCCCGCATAAGGACTTCCGGGTTATCGAAAAAGAAAAACTCATTGAGGATAAAAAAGTTCCTTATCCCCACTCCTTCAGAAACAACCAAAAGGAGATTGCAAATCCCTATTTCGGAAAGGCTATGTTAAAGTGAGGAGAAACAAAGGAAATAATGGATTATAATAAAAATTAGAATCACCTATTTTAGCGATGGTGCCGACAGAATCTCCTGAATGCTTTCTTCCAGGGCACGATTGAAATCATCTGGAATATCCCACATCATCACATGGCCGGTACCTGAAAGAATCTTAGCCTTGAATGAGGGAACATATTTCTGAAAAACATCCACTGCAGTGGGCATATTATCTGCATTGATACATATCAGCGGAACCTTCAGCGCTTCCAGTGATCCGATGCAATCTTCATTGGACCACCTGAAATTCTCAAACAACATTTCCCGCCAGCCGGTCTTGTCCCTATCGAGCATGGATTCAACTTTTATAATGGCTTCTTCAGGATTCTTAACAATGAATCCGAGCCTTACTGCTTTTTCGGCCGTTGGGTTCTCAATCAGATCCATGAAAGTACTGTCCACCCAGTTAAACATGGGAGTGGGATATTGTTCCTCCGGATTATTAATGGCTTCTGCCAGGATCAGGCCTGCTACCTGGTCAGGCAGTAATTTTGCGGCCTCAAGAATGGCAGCTCCCCCCATTGAGAATCCCACTAAAATGACATTTTCGAGTTTCGCGGCATGAACCACTGCTGCAATATCCTCACCAAATGCCGACATGGACCATTCGTTACGGTTATTTCCTGATTTACCATGACCTGCCAGGTCTATGGCTACTACCTGGTACTTTTCTGAGAGAACGGGTACCTGAAGATCCCAAATGGTATTGTTGTTGGTCCACCCGTGGACCAGGAGGATGCATGCATCGCCCTTGCCCTGGTTGATGAAAGAAATCTCTACTCCGTCAGCTGAGGTCGCCGCAGTCACAGGTTCTTTGGTACATCCGCAATTGACAAGAAGCAGTGCAAAGCAAAGGACAGTAAGATTCAGAAGTTTGTTTTTCATGATCCCTTTTTTATTATTGGTGAAACATTGTGATTTCTCGATCATACAAGTTAGTCAACAGGAGCATAAAAGTCAACCCGGATGACATTTTGGTTCCGGAATGAAATCTGATTACCACAATGAGGGAATAGAATAATAAAAATGTTCAAAGATTCGATGTAATTCTTTTGCTATATAATTCAGAGAGCCTTTACTTTGCAAATAGTGATTTTTAGACACCTGATACAAATAATCTATCGTCCCATGCAATTTCCAGTCCATATCGGTTTCAGGGGATTTATATTTCTTCTCCTGCTCACTTTCATCTCATGCAAAAAGGATCATGTTACAATCCAGTTTGACAGTGATAAGGAGGTTTCAGGGATGAAGATCTCACTGGAGGAAATTTCACCCTTTTTGCCTTCCGACTGGGATGGATATGAATTTGTTGTCCTTGAGTTTATGATTTCCACCCCCCAGCGGTTCCAGGTGGGTTTCACCACCGATGAAGGATACAATGAAGTAAGGGTCATGAGTTATACTGCGAACGGATGGAACAGGCTGGCCATCCCCCTCAGCTTTTTCCGCGAACTGCCGGCTGCCCGCAGCGACCTTGCAGCAACCTATAACCAGCCCAGGTACACCGGGTGGATCAACCTCACCGGACACAGAACCCCGCTCAGGGGAGTCGACACGATAGGCATCAGGATGCAGGCTCCCATCGGTAACCCGGTTATGAAACTCCGGTCAGTCAGCCTGGCCAAAGAGGATCCGGGGGATCAATACCTGGGTGAACTCCCCGTGGTGGATGAATTCGGACAGTATAATCTGGGCGACTGGGAAGGCAAAATCCATTCACTTGATCAGCTTCAGAAGGAGTGGATTGCAGAAGACCAGCAGCAGGCAGACAGTACACCCTATGGATACTCAAAATTTGGAGGCTACCTGGACGCCCGCGTGGACGAAGGGACCGGTTTCTTCAGAACGGAAAAGATTGACGGCCGGTGGTGGTTTGTGGATCCGGAGGGCTATCTGTTCCTCTCCCACGGCGTGAATTGTGTGGGACCGGGGGGCGGCGGAGGCGTTTACCGTCTCGAACAACGGAAGAACCTCTACAAGGAAATTCCACCGGCGGAAACGGGAGAGGCAGCCGGCAGGTTTCGTGCACCGTCCTACGGCACATGGAACCTCTCGCGCCGGTATGGGGAGGATTACATGGAGAAATCGATTGACAATATCATCACGCGGATGGACCGGTGGGGGCTCAATACAATTGCCAACTGGTCAAGAAGCGATGTTTATAACAGGAACCAGAAGCCTTTTACCCTTCAGATGCGGGACATTGGTATTGAAGGCGAACTGATGGGTCTGGCCGATGTGTATGATCCCGGTTTCAGGGCAAAGATCGATAAGGCTGTAAGGTCTACCGTGGAACCCTACCGCGACAACCCCTGGTTGTTGGGCTATTTCACATTCAATGAACCCTCTTTCCCCGGTCGTGAGCAGAAACTCTGTGATCTGATCCTTGAAGGAAAAGAACGGTACATTAAAACAGCTCTCCAGGAATATCTCGAAGGAAGTGATACCCCGGAGATCAGGAAGGAGTTCATATACAATACGTTCCGGATCTTCATTGAAACTGTTGACCGGGCACTGGAAAAGCACGATCCCAACCATCTTTCCCTTGGCATCCGGTTTGGCCAGGGGGCAGAAGATGAGATCCTTGAATTATGCAAGGATGTCTTCGACGTCTTCAGCTTTAATTGTTATGATCTTTACCCCGGGCAGGAGATGTTGGACAGGTTCATGGAGGTTACCGGTAAACCCCTGTTTATCGGGGAGTATCACTTCGGAACGGTTGACCGGGGCATGGCCCAGTCACTGTGGCAGGTAAATTCGCAGGAGGAGAGAGGAGTCGCTTATCGCTATTATACCGAAAGAGGCTTTTCACACCCATCACTTGTAGGCACTTCATATTTCCAGTGGTGCGACCAGGAACTCACAGGGCGTGGCGGCGACGGGGAGAATTATAACTGCGGACTGGTGGATGTGACGGACCGCCCCTACCCTTTTCTGGTAGAAGCTGTTTCGGAGACTGCCGGAAGACTTTATGAGGTTCATTCCGGCACCCTTCCCCCGTTCGACCAGGCACCTGTGAAGGCACGCGGCCACGGTGCCATTCCTGATCTCTGGAATGAATAGGGTTACCTGAACAGAATTTTCATAAATTCATAAAGTTCTGTGCGCCACACGATCCACTGGTGGCCCCCGGGCATATGATGCCAGACATGTTTCACATGGTTTTCTTCAAGAAAATCCACCAGATCCAGATGTCCCTGGTAGCGGGAATCGTTTTCACCACAGGCTAAATACAGCAGGCTCAGCTCATTGATTTCATCAATTCTCCCGCTGAACCCGGGAATACGGTCATTAATGTCAAATTCAACCGATGCCAATAATCCGGAACTAAATTGACCAACCCAATCAAAGGTATTCAAATTGTTCAGGCCCAATACAAATGCCTGTCCGCCGCCCATTGAAAGTCCTGCAATGGCCGTATTCTCCCTTTCAGGTTTGGTTCTGTATTTCTGGTTTATCAAAGGTATAATTTCCGTTAAAAGCTCATTTTCAAGAATGCCCATGCCCTCTTTGGTACTTCCACCGGCCCAGGTACCATCCGTAAAACCATTCATCATGACCATAATCATCGGAATGGCTTCATCTTTTGCCAGCAGGTTTTCCAGAATGATTCCGGCCCTCCCGTCGGATAACCAGCTTGCCTCGGTATCACCACCGCCATGGCGGAGGTACAATACCGGAAAGCTTTCGTCCAATTGTTCATGATACAGTGGGGGCAGAAATATATCCAGTTTCCTTGAAAGGCCTAATACTTTTGAATGATAAGTAATGATGTGGGTCTCACCATGCGGCACCTCCTGAAATTCATCAAACCGGGGCGCCGCAAGACCTGGTACATCGACCATGCTTGAATACACCTCTGTTCCTGATTTTACATCCGGATTCTTCAGATCAAGTACTTTTAAACCATCCACCATAAAAAAATATCCATAAAAGCCGGGGGCTACCGGACCCAGTGTGGCGCTCCATACACCGTTCTCATCTTTTTCCATCACCTTCCGGGTAACAAACCATTCATCAAACCACACCTCAACATTGCTGGCAAGAGGAGCCTCAATCCTGAAGGTGATCGAATGATCCCCGTGAACAACAGGCGAGAATTTTGGCTGTGGGGGACCCCACCAGTCAATGGTTTGAAAGGTGTTCTTACCCGTTTGGGCAGATAAGGGTAAAAGGCTTAGAATCAATCCCGCCAGAATAATCAAAGGATATAAAACCTGTGAAATTTCATTTTTTTTCATCAATAACTTCATTTGATGGTTTGGACTTAACTATAAAATGCTCTTTTTAAAGATCTTACACAATCGCCTACCTGAAAGTCAAACAAACTGCTGCACACAAACGAGGCACCGTTCTGAAGGGCATATTCAAAACCTTCCTGAAAGGGGATTGCTCCAGCGGCTGAGGTTTTAAATGCAATCCAGGGAATACCTGAGTTTTTCATTAAATCCGCAAATTCCTGCGGTTTATCACACCACAGGTTATCAAAGAATGTGTTAGGCTTTTTCGACTTCTCTTTATAGAGTTCCATGTACTCCCTGCGATCTGCAGAGTGTGCCGACCAGTAAGTATCTTTATGGAACGACTTAAAGATAAAATCCGGTTTCAGGTTCTCTTTGATTGCGAATGCGATGGTTTCATTGTAATAGGCCCCTATTCCGGAGGGTACATTAAATTTTCTGATAATTTCGATGGCCCTGGGAATGTAGTCATAATCTTCATTTGCAATGCATTGATCCGCAATCTCCCCCGAAATAAAAATGGCCGATGCTCCGATCATCAGGTTTCGTTCCACAAGGTGTTCAAATTTATTGATATCGTAGGTGTAAATTTCTGAAATCCATTGCATCTGTCCACCCCACTCCTCTTTCCAGTAGTCCTGAAGTTTGTAATCCATAAAATTTTTGAAATTTAAAACAATGGTATTGATGCCCTGTGAATCCATCAATTTCAGGGTCATCAGAATTCTTTCCTCAGAATTATAGTTGTTTGCCAGCCTGTTTACATACCATAAATCCCTGCATCCGTAATTGCCTGAAATAATGCTGTTGCCGGCTATTAAACGGCTCACCTTCAGGTTCCCGATCTTCTCATATGGCATGGTATGGATGTTTTGAATGACCTCCCGGTCATTTTTCAGGTCCATTTTCTTCAGTCTCTCCACCTCACGGGTAAATACATCCTGGTTGCCAAGGGAAGTTGCAGCTGTTACTGCATCCACTTTTGCATAGGTTCTGCTCTGAAAAAAAGGAACTGAGAATGCAGCCAGAAATGGGATGGAGGCCAGTGAGCGCAATACCTCCCTTCTTCTGTTCTGCCCGCCGGTTAGCGGTCCGTCCGGCAGTGAATCGCTTTTTTTGGATTTTGACAGGTAAGCCAGTCTGCCCAACCCAAAGTACTTCCCTGTCGGAAAAGCAAAGATGACCATCAGGGCAATCATTTCAATCAGAAGCGCATTCGCAATAAATGCGGGTCCGGTTCCAACGGCCTGGTTTAAAATGTCAAAGGGCGGATAAGCTGCATAGTATAAGCCCAGCAATACGATCCCTGCTATGGCTGCAGCTCTTTCAAAAACACCCAGAACCAGAACAATCCCTGCCAGGAAGAGGGTCCACATATTCAGGTTGTCAATGACACCCATCAGGTTTTTTTGAGAGGCCATCCATTTAAAAACACCATAGGATCCTTCAAGAAATGGTATTGCCGACCAATTTGGATGAATGATTTTTATCAGGCCATTGAAAAACAGGTGCCCTCCCACAACCATTCGCAGGGCAGTAATGGCTATTCTGCCAGGTAAATTCAGTTTGATATTCATAGGGGAAAGGAGTTTGGATGATAAAGATTGCCGATTTAAGTTTGGATGATCGGATTTATGACATGAGATCGGAGGCTTCGCGAATAATGTCACCAATGGCTATTTTTTGAGGACAGAGGTATTCGGCCTTGGAGTAGTCAAAATTCTTTATGTTTTCCCTGATCATGACAGGCAACCTGGCATAATTCTGTTTTGCCATATCGAAATGACAATGACCGTTATAATAGACCATAAACCTCAATATGTCTGCAACGTAGGGCATTTCCGGCATAGCCTTTTTACATATATCTGAGCATCCCAGGCATGATAAATGTGATGTTGCTTTCCCATATGAATTTAAAATGGCCACATCGGCCTCTGAAAGCCTGGTGTGGTCAAGTGTGGCAGCCACATTCTGCATCAGGATGCCGGTCTCTTCCATTCCTACCGATGCTCCGCTTATTCTTTCATCCTGCAGTACAAGTTTAAGTTTCGCCTGTCCTTCCGTGAAGCCCTGGTCGAGAAAGTGCCTGGCCATATCCTCCACTGCCGCTGTCTCAAACGGGCCTTCCAGATCCAATTGTTTTGAAAGGGTCCGTTGTGTTTTGATCGCAACAATTCCTTTTCCGGCATGATAGCATGCGTCAAGCGAACGTTGCATATCTTCATCGGAGAGCAATTCAAAATTATACTTGGTATACACAAAATCCACCCAATCTGTTTCAGCCGCCTTCTTAAGGATCGCTGCCATATTGTTATGGGTACTTAGTCCCACCAGGCGAAATTTTCCCTCACTCTTCTTCCTTTTTGCCCAGGCTCCCAGTTCCGGGGTAATTTGTTCCGGAAATTCCACGGCATGCAGCGGGCAATATGCATCCAGTTGGTTCACACCAATGCGTTCCAACGAAGTATTTAATTCATTGTCAATGCGTTTGGTATCTGGCATATTATCCCAGATATCATCGGCTTTTGTTACGATAAATATGTTTTCTCTTGAACCGGGATTTTTCACAAAATATTCCCCCAAACCCTTTTCGGCCAGCCCGCCGCTGTACATTACTGAGGTATCCCAGTAATTAACCCCATAGTTGAGACAGGTGCTCAGGAACGGATGTTTTTTACCCATTTCCCTGGCCGCACCAAGTATTAATACAGGTATTTCAACGCCTGTATTCCCGAATTTCCTGGTGGGAATCCTGATGGATGATAATTCATTGGCTCGCTTGCTGTCCGGATTGCTGCAAAACTGGTTGAGGGGAACCATGGCTCCGGCACCAAATGTTCCCAATCCTTTTAAAAATTTTCTGCGATTGAAATTCGGACTCTCTTTTTTCATAAGTTCAGATATAATTTTATCCGGGATTTGTAAAATGTTCAGTTACTGAAAAGCGTCTCCTGCTCACTTCGTGCTTCCGGAAACTCCTTTCCCGGTGGCAGCCCAGTAGATCCCCCCGTAAATATGTTCTAAAAACCTGGTATCTGTATAGTGAATTTCCAGGTGACCCAATGCAGTATAAAAAGATCTGCCTCCATCATACTCCTGATACCATGCAATGGGATGGAAGCCGCCCATTCCACTGATTTCTGTTCCATCATTCATTCTTTTAACCACGTAAGTAGTCTCATCAACACATAATAATACCTGCAGGTTATCTGTCAGTGGCTCTCCAAATTCATACCATTCATCAGTCCACAGCCACTGATCTGACAGGTGCATACATGCCGGAAAATTCCTGTCAATTACATTCAGTACTGCCGTCTGTTTCTCGGGATGCCCGGTAAAAGTACGTCCAACCAGTTTTTGGAACCATTCGTTCTGATCCTGTGTTACAGAGGTTGCATGAATTCCCACAAATCCCCCTCCCTGCTGCACAAAATTCTTCAGGCTCAGCATTTGCTCTTCATTTAAAGAACCACCATTGTCCTGCAGGAAAACAACCACATTATATTTCTCAAGGTTTTCATCATTAAAATTTGAGGGCTGCTGGGTCCATTCCATATCAAAAAAATGCATTTCAGCCATTTTTTTGAATTCAGTAATTGCAGTGGGTATTACAGGGTTATGGTAGAAATCGGGGCTGGTATAGACCAGGACCTTAAACTTCTCCTGCGAAAAAAGGGTTAAGCAACCGGCTAACCAAAGCATGCAAATAAATAACAGACCTTTTTTATTCATGATGTTTAGTATTAATTAGAGAGGTTAATAATCATTCACAGTCTTACTTCTTCCTGATTTTAAATGCCACATCGGGATGAGCTTCTTTCATTTGCGGAACCTTTAAAACCAGGTTCCCGTTCTGAGATTGTCCAGGGTTTGATTTCAGTATTTCACCGCTCCAGGCATCATACCACAATATGGAATAGGCATGATCATCCAAACCATGAATATTGAACTCCTTACCGCTGATATCATCCTGCTCATATGACCTGCCCCATCCAAACGCATCTTTCGAAGTTCCCATCACATAAAGGTCTGCTCCTTCCGCAGCAACCTCAAGCGGTTTGAAAAGCTGGTTTGCCAGGTCAATATCTGCCACAAATCCGGACAGGAACTTCAGCTGGTCCCAGTCTTCTTCAGTCAAAACAGGGTAATCCCACCAGATGGGTGTTGCTGCCAGTCCATTTGTGAGCGATGCCCAAATCTGGTTATGATATGAAATATGATAATTTGCATCATCCGGCTGATAATAAGCAAGGTTTGCACCTGCCTCACCGAAAATGGCTGGTTTTTCGAAGCCGTCCCAGAACCGCCTGCTGGCCCAGGCATAATTATACATGGCGCTGCGCATTGTGTCGCCGGGGTATTTCATCTCCCATCCCTGGGCAGGATAGATATGGATATTTGGAATATCAGTTCGCTCGTATAACTCCTCACGGTATTCGCCGAATCCTCCGCTGAAGGATGCTGTAACCGGATGATTATAGGGGTCGTTTTCTTCAAAATACCGATCGCATTTTTCCACCCAGTCGTAACATTCCTGTTGTCTTCCATGTGCCCAACCGTCGGTACCATTCATTTCGTTGATGATTTCCCAGATACCCATACTGCGGCTGTGGGCAAACCGCGCAATCATATAGCGGTATTTCATTTTCTGGTATTCCCATACCAGTGAGTCACTGTAAACTTCGTCTGCATCAATCAGCTGGCTGTAAGGATTCTGGTGCCATTGAGCTGACCAGACGGTTTTGGAAAAGAGGTCATGTGGCCAGATGGCATACATCAGCTGGATATCCCTCTCTTCCAGAATGACCAGCAATGAATCAATCCTTCCCAGTTTCAACTGGTTGTATCTGCCGGGCTCCTCCTCTATCAGGCCTGTTCCGTTCACAAATCCGCCATAGTTGATATCCCAGATGGCCAAAAAGTTGGCATGATGATCGGCAAAATTGTCGAACCGTTGCATATCATTCCTCCAGGGAGAATATACGCCCACCCCATAAAAGGATGTTCCGTCATCGTGGACAAAATAGTGCGGATTTACGGTAGAGGGCTTTATCCAGCCCCGATGTTCCGAGTCGATCACATTGAATAATGCGACCGCCGATTCTCCGGTACCCCCCGCATCATTCACAAACAACCGGCAGGAATACTCTCCTGTTTCACCGGGTGAAAAACGGACCTTCCATTGATTGGCATTTTCGTAATTATCATAAAAACCGTTAATCTTTATGATTTTACCTGAAGGGGTTGTAAACAGGGCATATACATCAATATCAGCCGGATCATAGGGGTTTTCAATTCCCACATTTTCAAGACCGAGCAAAACCTCATACTTCTCATATTTCTTAACGGTTGTTGCATTGGTACCGGTAATGGTTATCACCGGGGATTCTCCCAAAGCAAAGGTTTCTCCATGACCCGGGTCCGATTCAAAAAATATCTCCCCGCTGGTATGAACCGGGACTACCTTGTAGAAATAGTGCCTGAAAGGTTCCAGGTTTTTATCCTGATAACCCGTTGTGGTGACCTCCGCAATCAGGGTATGTTCACCGGCTTCAAATTCAGGAGAAGATCCCCTGTACACAAGATATTTTCCGGTCCTCTCCTGATCCGTTGTTTTCCAGCCCAGGTTTATATTATTTCCACCCGAAACACTTACCTCCAGGTCCGTTACACTGATCAGGTACCAGGCCATCTTAAAATTATCCATTTCAAGGTGACCCAATGACTCCAACGAAGAGTCTCTGTCCAGGTAAAAATCAACTGCCGCCACACTCCCGGATTTACTAAAATAGGCTCGCGTCAGATCAAAAGTATAGGTATGCCAGCTATGATCACCGGGAATCTCCTTTTCGAGGAATTCAAAGGTTGGCGGCTCCATGGAATAGGTGGGACTTACGGTAAGTTTAGTCTCCACGTCCGACCGCACTTCTACCTGGATCCTTGGATTTGATTGCACATTGATGGCACGAAACGGCCTGAATGTAAACCTGTCAAACGCCCCTGATCCCTCTCTCCTTGAATAGTCAATCTTAAACACGCCATCTGCTTCTGATAATGCATAGGTTCCCGGAGTAACTGTTCTCCAAATCTTATAGGGAGGACGGTTGGCCTGGGCACGCCGGTAAACAAATTCAAGTGTGCCGTTTTCAAAGTCGTCAGTAAACCCGGCCTGTTGCGAAATCCCCTTTTCTGTGGACAACCACAACAAAGCCAATGCTATGAAGTTGAACCGGAGGGTTATTTTAAAATTCAGAGACATTTGAACGAGGTTGGCAGTGGATAAATATTTCCCTAAGATATAAATTCGACGTATATTCCGGGAGTTCAATGCAGACACTCCCTGATCTAATTAAATGAAAAGTAACACGGATTATAACTGGTATCTGCAACTTTTCTTTTATTGAATTGTTTTTAAATCAAAATTGCTCAACATCTGAAACAGTAAAGCATTGAAAGTATTCCTGATATTTCTGACATCAATTTTCGCTTCAACCCTTTTGGGACAATCCGTAGAAAGCCCGGACAACCATAGCGGCCATCACGATCACCACAAAAACGAACTTGGAGTCGCTAATTCGGCAGTCTGGTTCGTCAAGGAAAAAACACTGGCTTACGGACTTCATGCTCATTACATCAGGTTCATTCCAAAATCAAGATTTGGGATGGGAGTTGGCTATGAGCGAATATTCGGCGAACACAAACATAACACCTTCGGAATAGTGGGAACATTTAGTCCGCTTGAAGGTTTAAATCTTAATGTATCGCCTGGTCTGACCTTTGAAGACGGAAACAGCACAATAAGTTTTGCTTTGCACCTTGAAACCTCCTACGAATTTGAAATTAAGAATTTCCACGTCGGACCAGCCATTGAATTTGCCTATGACCCTGAAGATTATCATATCAGTGTTGGAATCCATGTGGGTTACGGTTTCTAAATATCCACTCAGCCATCATGAATCAAAAAACAGCAATACTACTGGGAGGCACAGGTTTAACCGGAAGCTTGCTTTTGAAAAGGTTAATTGCCGATGAGAGCTATACAACCATCAAACTCTTTTCCAGGCGACCCTCAGGAAACAGATCTCCTAAAATAAAAGAGTATATCGGTGATGTACTTCATCTGGAGCACTTTAAAAATGATTTCACAGCAGATGAAGTGTTTTGCTGCGTTGGAACCACTTCAGTTAAAACCAAAGACAGAACCGTTTACAAGGCCATTGATTTCGGGATCCCTCTTGCCGCAGCCGTACTGTCCAGGAAAAACAACATCCCTACCTATCTGGTAATTTCGTCCATGGGAGCCAATCAAAAGAGCAAAATATTCTATAGCAGGACCAAAGGAGAGATGGAGCAAGCTGTTCTCAATCAGAAAATCCCAAATACTTTCATCCTCCGTCCATCGCTGATCCTGGGAGACAGAAATGAAAGGCGGCTTGGTGAGAGCATCGGCGCAATCGTCATGAAACTAACAGATGCCCTGCTGGTTGGAAGGTTAAAAAAATACAGGGGTATCGAAGCCGATTGCGTTGCCTCCGCAATGATCCACCTGGCAAAATCAGGATATAAAACCCAGGTTGTGGAATCGGATGTGATACAGATTTTTGGTTCACTTACTCCACCAAAACCTTCTTAATGATAGTGTGATTAGCTTGAATCCTAAGAAAATAGAGCCCTGCAGGTAGTCCGTTGCGCTCAATGATTGTGGTTTCTCCTTCCGTGTAGTTGATTTGCCTGACCATCTGTCCCAGCATATTCAACAACTGTATTCCATTGATCTTCTCACCTCTGATGATTTCAAGAGTTGTATAACTTCTGAATGGATTGGGATAAAGGTTCACCTCGGTTGGCGTATCTGCACCCGGGATGGCCACTGCCGGATCGGTAGGGTCCACAACAAATTCAACTTCATAGATTTGAGAAGGTGCACCAAATTCAGCGGTAACAGCGACCTGTGTGATTCTTTGGGGGCGGAGAAAACCATTCACATTCATGGCAGGGAACACGATAACACTGGCATTCTCATTCGAAGTTGTATAGGTGACATCGGGCGTTGCCGTGGTTCCGAAAGGCAGGGTATCCACATAGCTCAGTACCTGGGGATCGAAAGAAGGTACCATCTTGCCGGTGCTTTCCTCCAGGCTACTCAGGTTTGCATCGAGGGAAAGTAATTGAAACAGGACAGAATAGCTTTTCTGTGTTGACTGGTCCGAAGAATGCACGGTAATGGTGCTAGTTCTTTCCACCTCCAGTTCAGATGAAAGATCGACCGGATCCTCAACCAGAACTTCGGCAAGTGGGTCAACCGGTACAAGTATCAGGGCAGCTATCGAAGTACTCGTATCGGGGATGCCAATCTCATAGTTTAAAACCTCACTTTGAAACGCGGGTTCTGCGGCACGGGGCCCGAAATAGATATTGGCGAGGGCTGCCTCCGGGAAAAGGGGAAGCGGCCAGCTTGATTCAAGCGCTCCGATATCAATCCATTCATCAGAGACATGTGGCCTGGGATTACCTGAAAAATCCAGGGCAGGGGCAATATACATCATATCACCGATCATGACCGAATCTATGCCACGTCCTATACCCGGACTTGATTCGGACTGGGAATAGGATCCTGCCTCAAAAACCGGTTTCATATAGGTATTGTCAAATGCAGAAGCAGGATCTCCCACCAACAGGGCCTGATCAAGAATATTCTGGCAGAGGATCAATCCGGTATGGGAAGTGGTCTCGCCCTGGAAGAGGACGTTCCGCTTCTCATCCTCAGCATCCGACCATAAGATGTTGTTCACCAAAACTATATCGCTGGCGCCCTCGTAAAAGCCCAGGCTGTTTCCATTCAATTCCGCGGCATTGTCCATGAGGGTATTGTTGATCATGTCAATTCCTTTGCCTAGGAAAAACATTCCTCCACCAAAACCCTCTACAATATTCCCTGCAATGACATTATTCAGAAACTGTACCCTGGAGCTCTCAAATGAGCTAATAATTATAATACCGCCTCCATATCCTTCATTGGCTATAGAGAGCGCATTATTATCTGTAATGATATTGTTTCGGAATAAGCCAATCTGGTTAGAATGGGGCAAAAGGGTGATAAACATTCCTCCTCCTTCGCTGTATTCCGACGATTGCAGTGAGTTTTGCTGAATTGTGTTATTTTCAAACAGGAAAGCTCCGCCAATCAGGGCCACTCCTCCGGCATATGAACTACTCCCAGTGATTATGGAATTCTTTTTGATCATATTATTCCTTAATACGACGACCTGGCCATCACCTCCGCGGGCCATCACCCCACCACCCAAATAATTCCAAATACCACTTCGACCCAGGAAATGATTACCTTCAATGATATTGAAGGTGGCTTTACCGCCGGACCACCTGAAAAAGATGCCCCCTCCTACCATGCACACCGCATCTGGGTCATATTCAAAAATCTGACTTGTCTTCGTTCCTGATCCGCCTGTAATGGTAAATCCTGTAATATGCGAAGCCGAGTCTTCTCCTGATTTGAAACTGACTACCGATGCAGCATCCGGATTAGTTGCCTGGCTCCCGTCAATAATTGTCCTGGAAATATGGGCCGTATCACGGTCAAGTATGAACTGGCTGGCCACCGTAATAGCCTTGCCTTTAAAATTTATATTCTCGTGGTAGATTCCCTCATCCACAAGAATAGTATCACCTGGAGAGGCTGCCTCGATTCCGGCCTGAATGGTAGAATAATCCGCTGGGATGTGGACCAGCTGTGCCTGAAGGGAAAAAGCACAGCAAACAAACGCAATCAGAAAATAAACTTTTTTCATAGCTGTTAATCTTTGGTTTAACATACAATTTCCGAAAAAGCACCAGACGGCACATAGCAGCTATGTTGCGAACACTTTCAATTTTAGTGTGGTAATTGCAATTATGTTGCAGAAGACACAAACAATGCGGGAGAACGAATTATTTTGATTTTAGATGGTGGTAATGGCTTAATCCAATTTCATCCACAATTTTAATAAAGCGTGGATCGTCGCGGAGTAAATCAAAATCGGGATTTGTGGCAATAAGGTTAAAGTACGCATATGGTCGATTTGGGGATTCCATGGTATTTTGTAACCAATATATCGATTCTTCTGCATTTCCAATAAGTGCGTTCCACCAGGCTATAAAAAAAGGATGACCAGACATCCCGCTAATTGGGATGGGTCTGTTCGTATTCATATCAATCAGCCAGGTAAATAATCCGTCTATGCCCCCTTTGTCGTAGGCATCACCAATCTCCTCCGAATATTGAACCTCACCCTGATAATGTTTGGAGATGGTTTGTAGCATATGCATTGCTTCTTTTCCTTTACCCAATTTTGCATAATTGAGAAAGAACAACCATTCGTTTGTAATAAAATCAGGTTTGAGATCACGCGCAACTAGACAGGCATCTATTGCCTTGTCGAATTTTCCTTCGAAATAATATATCCATGCGTTCAAATTCTGCACCACCCAAAAATAGGGTTCCAGGTCAAGAGCCCTATCAAGCTGCCTGCGGGCCTCCCTGATTGGGCCGGTAATCATTAAATATTGTGCATACCATTGCCGTGAGGTGGCGAAATTCGGATTTAACTGGATCGAAGTTTCCAATTCCTTTCCTCCATCTTCAAAATTACGCTCTCCCCAAACCAGGAAAGCTCCAAGGACCGCATGTGCAGCCGCACAATCGGGATCGATCTCAAGCGCCTTCAGGCACAAACTTCTGGCTTTTAGAAATCCTTCATTTGTCCCTAATACCCCCCACGCAGATAAATTAAACCACGCGTTGGCCAAACCCGCGTAAGCTTCCGCAAAGGTTGAATCTTCAACAATTGCCTTTTCATAATACTGAATACAGTTGTTCAATCCATCTTTGTCAAAATCGGAACGCTGATCACTGTTTGCCCTATGAAGTAAAAAACGGGCCTGCAAATAGTATTTGTATGCACTGGAGTTTTGGGTATGAATTTTCTTAATCTGCCTGATCTCAGACTCAGGAAGGACAGCATTCACTTTAGATGCAACCTGCAAGGCTATCTCGTCCTGAACCCCATATATATCCTCCATTGTCCTATCGAAATAGGAGGCCCATAAATGATCTTCCCGATGCGCATCGATTATCTGAACACTAAGCCTGAGCTTTTCATCATAGATGCGCAAGCTTCCTTCAAGCACATATTTTACATTCATCTTCCTGGCAATTTCGTGAGCTGAAAGAGTGCTTTGACGAAACTTCTCACCCGAAGTTCGTGATACAACCCTGAGTGAAGTGATCCAGTACAGATTATTTAGAATATCTTCCGTAATGCCATCAGCAATATATTGATTATTAGGATTATCGCTTAGATTTTTAAATGGAAGCACAATAATCGATATATCCTTATCATTATTGCTAATCACAAGTCTATAAATAAACCATGCAAGGGCAGCCACTACCAGAGCAATCACAGTTAATAAATAAGCCTTGTAACCAGTTTTCTTTTTTTCTCTTACCTTTTTTCCTTCAGCTCCATCCTGAGAGAATCGCTTCTTGACCTCCCCCGGTGGGAAACCATAGTAATCATGAAAACAACGGTTAAAATAGGCAGGACTGCTAAATCCTACCTCATAGGCAATTTGAGCTACAGATGCTTCCTTTTGCTGAAGCATTTTCATGGCTTCTTTCAAGCGAACCGTACAAATAAATTGACTGATCGACTGAGAGGTTTGGGCTTTTAAACGGCGATACAAATATGAGCGGCTAATGCCCATTTTACTGGCCAGTTTGGTAACCCCAAACTGGCCATTGTTCAGATTGGCTTCTATAATTTCGGTAAGCCGGTTCAAAAAAGCTTGTTCCTCATTGGTATTTACTGTCATGAACGCGCTAATAAACCTAATTATTTATAACTTATTGAATTTAATAAATTACAACTAAAAAAGAAGATTATCAAGTCTTTGGCTTATATTGGGCCAGGCCCACAGTGAGACCAGGGCCAATAGAAAACTATTCGGGCCATCGAAGCCGATTGCGTTGCCTCCGCAATGATCTGCCTGGCAAAATCAGGATATAAAACCCAGATTGTGGAATCGGATGTGATACGGGAATTTGGGAAAGAATACTAATCGCTGATACCCCTTAAATTTATTGCTTTGGTGTAGTGGTCCCTTTTGCAGAAGGGCAAGATGCCATGGATGGACAGCATGGTACTGAAGGGCTGCTGGGGCAACAACCAGTTGTTTTGGCTTCTACCCTTACATATTTGCAACACCCGGGCAGCTTCTGATATACCTTGTCGTTGGCAGCATATAGTTCGGTATCGTGACCGGCCGTTGCAATGGCTTTCTGGATCTTATCCAAATCAGCCTTTGTTGCGTCGTATCCAACCTCAATCATTCCGGATTCCTTATCCCACTGAGCATATTCAACACCTTTAACAGAAAATGCGGCATTTTCAATTCTGGTCTCACACATGCCACACTTGCCCGACACCTTGAAGCTTGCCTTCTGAACTGAAATGCCATTTACAGCAATTGCACTTGCCGTAAGCAGGACTATAAAACCTAAAATTCTCATTTTCATAATAATATGGGTTATAATTTTAAATAAGCTGCCGTTCCAAACATACACAAAAAACCCGATTCTTCCATTTTTTCTCAAATTTTTCCTTACCATCCTCCGTTCATAACCATTTCGTGTTTTTAAAAATATGGTTTCCATGTAAACAAATTCCCATCTCGCATATCTATTTAATAGGTGCTTATTGAAAAAACTATTCAAACCAAAACCCAACATCATGAAACAGTTCGTATACCTGTCTGTTACACCCGAATCACTGGTGGCATCACATCTTCCACCGGTTGATTTCGGTAACTATCTGGCCATTGGAACCAGAAAAAGGTTACGGGGACAGGCCATCTTCCTGGAATTGGATACCAAGAAAATGAAGAACCTCCCCATTCAATATCTAAATGAACGACTTGTTCCCTATGAGAATGGGGAACCAAAGCGTTCTCTCTATTTATCCATTTACAGGGTGCTGGAGAATACCCCGCTGGAAGCCATGAAGAACCTGTACCTGGTCACCGACGATGGGAAAGTACTGGAGTTGAAATCGGGAACATTTGAGCCCGAGGAGCGGGATGAAATCCACCTTTACCAACAGTTCAATCCTATCAGCACAAGGGTGGCCAGTAAACTTTCCCCGCCCGAGTTCATCGATTTCCTGACTGATCTTAAAAAACCGGTTTCAGCGCCATCGATTTTTATGGCTGAATTGAAACTGAACAGACTGGCGAGAGATCCGGATGCCCCTTTACACGACCTTCCCTATCCAAACCCCGATCATCTTAGGGATTGTCTCTCCAAACTGATGGCTTCCGATCAACGTCTGACGAAAACAGTAATCCGTCAGTTTAAGGGAGAGCTTTCCTATCGAACCATAAAAAATGGATTCTTCGTCGGAACTCATGAAGATTATCTTTTTTATCCCTTCCCCTCCATAGAGGAGCTGGAAGGTCCCTGTTATTCATGGTGGCGGTCTGCTCTAAACCATTGTTTCTAGGTAATCTGGTCAAGGATGATCATTCTCAATATTTCTCCTTTTCAGAAGGATTTTGGAGTAGCTTCTGCCCAGCTTATCGTTATGATATTCGTAAGATTTCTGAGCCCATTCCAGGGCAGTTTCTGTATTGCCGAGAACCTCATTGGCCACTGCAACATTCAGGCAGGCCCGACCCGCTGTCTTATGTTTCCCATAGTCCGTCAGTTCATCCCAGATCTCAATGGCGCCCTGCCAGTTCGCCACCTCGGTTCTCCGGTAACCGGCAATGAACTGTTGCCTGGCCGAACCACTGGTCCTTTTATATAGTTCTCTTTTCACCGTATAATATCCCGGCAGGAACCGCCGGACATAGGAGACCCCGGCATTATAAGCGGTTTCAGCAAGTGCATGGGGCGGCGGCATCCCTTCCCTGAGGTCAAAGGTCAGGTAACTATTGTACTGGTACTGATCGATCACCTTTTTATTCTCAGGATCATATAACCTCCAGTAACAGACTACATTCACCCTGACCTGCTCGGGTACAACAGGTTTTGGAGACCCTGTGGAAAGGATTGCAGCAACCTGTTGTGTGGCTGTCGATATGAGGAGGTCACTGTTGGAATCAAATGTTTCCAGGACCAGCAGGGCATCCGTACCTTCCGATGCACAAATTTCTGCCACCAGCTCCCAATCCAGCAATTCGGGCAATTCACGTGTCCCTGTTCCATCCATCCTTACCTGCCGCGGTATGATCAGCTCGGCCTGACCAAAATCTCTGAACCCGTCAAAAACACCTTTCACACAGGCATCTGAGGCCAGGAGATCGGAACCCGCCACCTCACCTGTGGTGATGGCCTCAACCCGTTTATCATGCTCATCCTCCTCGCTGGTAAGAGAACGGTTTATTACTGCAATGGCATGCACCTCATCGGGCAGGTATGCTGCAGGGGCCGAGGGATAATTCAGTTGCACATACCCATACCTGCTGCACCCTGAAATGGCGATGGCTATCACTACTATGGAGAATATCCTGTTGATCATCATGGCTTAATTGATTTCCCGCAAAGTATGAATATTTCGTAAAACCGGGCCACTGAATTTTCAACATGGAACCCGAAACCTTTCAACGATGTCAATTCATGACCGAATAAATCGCTCCGGCTGATTCTAATCCAAATTTCATGGTGAAGTGTCGCTGCAAATTTGTAGCTTCGATTGCAACTATAAAAAAATCTTCTATGAAAAAAGTTATTTCTTCCATGCTGTTTGTTGTCTTGTGTTCCCTCTCATGCCACAGTAAAACAACCCCTGATGCGGTAAAGGAGGTCCCCAAGGGCAGATATGCAATTAAATCAGGAATAGTGGAATATAAAACGGAAGTGATGGGTATGGCGGGTAAGCAAACTTCAACTTTCGATGATTTTGGAAATCTGGAGGTCATTGAAACAACAATGGAAATGATGGGAATAAAAATTCATACGGTCACCCTGATGAGAGATGGCTATATATACACCTTCGATATGGAGAATAAAACGGGCACCAAAATCAGTGGAAATTCTCCAAATATCGATTTCGAAAACCTTTCAGACGAAATGGTCCAGGATATGAATCTTAAAAAAAATGGGACAGAAACATTCCTGGGGAAAAACTGCGACAACATGAGTATCGATTATACAAAAATGAACATGAAAGGGAATTTCCTGGTTTATAAAGGGGTCCCGTTAAAGATCGATACCGATATGGGAACCATGAAAATGATACTGGTGGGAGAAAAGTTCGAAGAAAATCCGGCTATACCGGCCGGTAAGTTTGAAATTCCATCCGGTTTTACAATCACAAATCTATAGAAAAGGGATTACCAGGACCTTCGCCTCCATCAGTGGGATGAATTAGTCTGACCGGAATTCAAAGGCTGGAGATCCGGGCTGCATACCCACCCCCTTTGGCCAGCTTCAGGTTCAGCTTCGTTTGGTTGCTGACCGTTGTTTCGATCCGTGTATAATCCTCGGCAAAATGATCGGTGTTGACTCCATCCTGCATGATCACGGCTGATTTCTCTCCATCTGAAAGGAAAGATAAATCGATGGAGAATTCCCTTTCAGTTTGGTTGTTTAACGCACCAATGAACCAGGTGGATCCTTTTCGGCGAGCCACCACAAGATATTCTCCCACCCTGGCCTCCAGCACCTTAAGTTCATCCCAGGTATTGGGCACGCTGGCCAGGAATTCGGTCGATTCCTGCTCTCTTTCATAATTGGAGGGACTATCCGCAAGCATTTGAATCCCGCTTTCAAAAACCACAAATAGTGCCAACTGATGGCATCGTGTACCCTGACTGCCGGGACGGCTGAAGTTTGGCTGGAATTCCTCCGTGTGGAAATTACGCATCGCCCCGGGTGTATAATCCATCGGGCCGCATACCATCCGGATAAAGGGGAGCGTAAGATTATGTTCCGGCGTCACGGACTTTGACCATTTACAGTACTCCAGTCCCTGTGCACCTTCGTAGGAAATAACATTGGGGAAGGCACGGTGCAATCCATTGGGTTTGAAGGCACCATGAAAATCAACCAGCAGATTATTCCGGGCAGCCTCACGGGCAATTTTTTCGTAAAAGTTCACCATCCACTGGTCGGATCTGTCCATAAAGTCCACCTTGATACCTGCCACTCCCCACTCCTTATAAGTTTCAAGCACAAAAAACTGGCTCTCTATGGCTCTCCAGCTGGCCCACAGAATGATCCTTACATTTTTTTCTTTCCCATAGCGGATAATTTCAAAAAGGTCCAGTACAGGATTGGGCTTGGTGATATCCATGGTGGATAACGACCAGCCCTCATCAAGCAGAATGTATTCCAACCCGTTTTTGGAAGCGAAATCGATGTAGTATTTGTAAGTATCTGTATTTAAACCAGCCTCAAAGTCAACTCCGTATAAATTGGATGCGTTCCACCATTCCCATGAAACACGTCCCGGTTTAATCCAGCCGGTCTCCTCAATTTCACTATCCCTGGCCAGTAAATATACCAGGTTTGATTCAACCAGTCCTGCATCGGTTTCGGTCATCATCAACAGGCGCCAGGGGAATGAACGATTTCCTTCTGTCCGGGCAATGTAACCGGCTTCGCTGGTCACTTTGCTCCCGCGATCACCAATCAATTCGGTTTCAAGGGGGAAGGGAGGGAAAGTCGCTTCAAGCATATTCCCTTTTGCCTTCTTTAAGAACATGTGCGGGTAGTCAAAAATATCAGCCTCGGTCAGCAACATTTTATACCCCTGGGTATGTTCAATGAGCAGGGGCAAATAGGTATTCTTTCCCGGTGCAAAATCGGCTATTTTTCCCTGTTCATAGTTAACTTCATAGCTGCTCACATAGGCATCGATGGGTGATGACCACATTTTGAAGTTATCCGCAAATTCAAAATCCGCTGTCTCATTGACCTCCACCTCACCTTTGATCGCGGTGACAAACCGGTAGGCCACCCCATTATCGAAAGCCCGGAACTCAACCGAAAATTTATTGGTAAAAAAGAGTGTCAGCTGGTTATAATGGTTCTCAATAACCTGCTCCTTCAGGGAAACAACCGGTGAAACATTGCTGTTTTCGGTCCTAGTAGTTGCTTTCTTATATTTTGCACCGCCACCGAGTGCCTCCCCGTTGAAGTGAAGGTCAACCCGTGCATTCTCAATAAATAACTGCTTATTCAGTGCAACAGAAAAACGGATTCCTTCACTGAGATCAATGTTGACTTCAATCTTTCCATTTGGAGATTTCAGCTGGTGCTGGGCCAATGCAGAAGCAATACCCGCACACAACAAACAAAAAATAATTGCTGGTTTTTTCATAGGATGCAATTTAAACAAAGTTTCTTTCCCCCAAACAAACCATGGCCCGGGTTATAAACCTAATTCTCTCTCCATTCAATATTCGCCCAGAGGTTACTAGCTGATAACTCAACCGATTTCCTGAGATTGTCATCCGCCAATTTATGGTCTCCCAAACCCTTGTAGCCCAGTCCTATATTCAGATAGGCGTTTGACAATTGAACATTTTCGCTCTCAAGTTCACCGAATTTGGCAAAGAAGTCTACCTCTGAACCCTGGTCAATTACCTTCTTCCCCTCCTCGATAAGCGCATTGAAATATTCGTTGGCCTTATTTTTATTACCAACCTTCAGGTATGAAAGACCCTGGTAGTATCTTGTATAATTGTCTCCTTTGAGCACCTCTTCGGTAGACAGATTATAATTTTTATCGGCTTTTGACTGATCACCCAGGGCTTCAAAGGCTGCACCGATAAAATAACAGATTTGAGCACTCCTGCTATCGCCCAAAGCTTGAAGGAACTGCTCAAGTGCTTTGTCGTATTTCTGCCCGGCAAAGTATTGCTTCCCCAGTAGCAGGTGTGCATCCACGGTGATATCTCTTACCCTTGAACTGCCTTCACGAAAATGAAAATTACTCTCCCCCAGGTACTCCACAGATTTCTCAGGTTGGCCGGAGAGGTTCAAAACCATGATTTCGCGCACTAAAGCATCATCACGCTGTTTTACAATTTCATGCCTCGATTCAAAAAGTCTGGCCCGTTTTTCAATGGGCACATTCATCTTTTCATAGAGCACATCCAATTCAGTGTAATAAACCGGCTCATCTTTTTTAAGCGCAAATGCTTCTTCATAGGCATTGATTGCTTTGGGAATATCCTGAGAATGGTAGAAATATCCCCATCCCAGGTTTCTCCATGCAATTGCCAGACCCGGATCCAGTTTGACTGCCAATTCCCAATTGTCAATGGCTTTTTGAGGCTGCTTGTCGTAAAGTAAATTACCGAGGTAATAGAATGGTTTTGCATCATCCGGAAGATATTCTGAAGCCATGTTCAGCACTTTCACATCCTCCAGCCGGAAAGGAAATCCATAATCAACCGGCTGAGCGGATGCCTCTTTGAAATATCTTTCAGCCTCAGGTCTGTTTTCATTATGATCCGAAAGATACCCCAGGTAGTAACTGATCATCTGGTTCTTTCCTTTAAAGCGGCGAAGGATATCTTCCGATTCAGAATACAGGCCGTCATTCAGGTACCCGATGGCAAGTTCAAGATAGTTTTGATCCAAATCCCGCATTTTCCGGTTCAGGGAGACCAGTAATTCTTCACTTTCAGGAGAGTTACCAGATGCCTTTGCCAGAAGATACATCTCATTTCCAGCCCGAAAATCGAGTGGATCTTTTTCAGAGATCCCTGCGATGGTTGCTGCTGCACCCTCCAAATCGCCCAGAATTCTCTGGATGGATGCCTTCAGACAGACCGCACTGTTGTTGAGGGCATTGGTTGTAAGCGATTGATTGACCTGCTCCAACGCTTTTTGTAAATCGCCCTTTAAACAGGAAATCTGTGCCAGTTGCAGGTAGGCCGCTGAATGGAAAGCATAGTCCCAGGTTGCACGGTAAAGCGTATCCACCGCTTCATCAAACAACCCCAGGGCTTTGAGGGTTATACCCTGAAGATAGAGTGCTTCACAATCTGATGGACGGGTATAATCTTTAGTCAGTCTTTTGATTGCAGTTCCGAAGTAGCTTCTGGCGAGGGTGTACTCCCCGTTTTTAAGGTGCATATTCCCAACAGCCACATTGGTCCGGATATCATCCGGATCGCGTTTAAGTGCCTCCCCGAAGTAGTCCATGGCATTCAGCGTCGGGTTATAAAACTGAAGGATCCGGCTACCGGCCAGGTACAATTCTTCAACGGTGGAGATATCTTTTGGAAGGGCCGGTTTCCTCACCTCTTCCGGTAGTTTTCCGGCTGCCTTTTTCTCAAGCGGTTGATATGAAACCAATACTTCGCCATTCTCCAGGTTGACCATTTCGGTATAAAGTTCCGTCAGATCAAATGATCCTTCAATATGAACGGATGAGGTAAAGGCAGTTTCGGGAGAGATTTCAACTGTTTTTTCGAAAATGACCCTGTTTTTCCTTTTAAGGATAATTTTGGCTCTGCTTATTTTTTGCGTGGAATAATATCCCAGGAAAACCGTGTTGTCGCCCTTGTCTTCAAGATTTACAGCTCCGTTAAGATTTGCATTCTTAAATCCCTGAATATCCTTAACCGGGTACCAGTATTGCTTAAACGTTTTTACCTCATAGGGCCTGATCCAGCTATAATCAGGCTGATTATCGGAAAATGCACCCACCATGATTTCAACATACGGACCATCATTTTCAGTCAGCAGACCCTCGGTGGCCTGGCCAAGTTCACCTGAACCCCATTCCCACAATTTGGCACCTTTTACCACATGATGATCACCAATATGAACCGTACCGGTCTCCTTTCCATGATCATAACCTCCCATGAAGTCTTCCTTCAGGTCATAAGCAAAGTATGAATTCTGATGTTCCGAATTTTTCCACCAGCTCAGGTCAACTCCTTTTGTAAAATCCTCTTTGTTATAAACCTCTGTTGAGACCGGCCAGTTGGAAAAGCTGTTTTTGGCATGGTAGGTCACCTGGTTCACACTGGGAGGAAAGATCACCTGGTAATCCTTGTTCGTATGCGCAGCCACATTGGCCCAGTATAAAAAAGTATGGGTATAGGGGGTTGGGTTGTGGATTTTCACTTCTGCCATGTAATACGATTTACCCGGGAATGCGGTTATCCCGATCGTCCATCGCATGCGATGCCGGGGTTCTGTTTCGCCAATCCAGATGGTTTTACTGCCATCTGTATTATCGGCGAGCTCATAGTCTACGGGAAGCATTGTTGATGCACGATGGTGATGGATCACGCACCATTCGATTCCGCCGGAAACCCATGCCCCGGTCATCCCGATATGGGCCGGCTTAATCACACTGTTTTTATAAATGAAATGATACCCGTTTGTTTTATCGGTGCCATAGTAAAGTTTACCACCAATTTCCGGAGTCACACACAATTTAATATATTCGTTTTCAAGAATTAAGGCTTTCCATGCACGGTCCTCTTTCTCGTTTGAAAACCGATCGTTCAGCGCATAGGGATAAATGTATTTTGAGGCTCCCTGGTAAACTTCATTTTTAAAAAAGACGGGGTTTTTATCAGGTGTAAGTACCGGGTATGTCGGAATAACCCAGTTCTCTTCGGTTAATTTTACCTGGGCTTTAAGGACATTGACATTTAAGAATATTAATCCGGTCAGGCTTAAAATTGAAATGATTGGTCGCAGAAAGTGAAATTTCGGATGCATTATTTTCAGGATTAGGTTGATATTTTAAATCTCGATTGTGATCCTGTCAATTTAAAAAAAAACCTCCCATTATAAAAATTTATAAATGGGAGGCCTCCGGCAACAACTGGCGTGCCGATGCTTGCATCTACTCCACGGTGATCAGATCTTTGTTTTTAACCAGCCACTCTTTGAAACTGAGCAGAGAAGGATTTAGCCTGCGACTTAATTCCTGATCCCTTGATTCACAGTATTCCTTTTCAAAATCCCTCTTAAACTGGAACATATTCCCCATATCGTCGGCTCCTGGAAAACCAAAACTGCGATAGACCTCAGGAGAAACTTCATTGTATACCACCTCCTGGCCAACCACTTTACTAAATGCGGCCGCCGTCTGTTTCATGGTCAGTTGCTCGCCGGATATCCCTATGGTCTTTCCTATATAGGTTTTTCCTGCTTTGAAAACACCCAGTGCACATTTTCCAATATCCTCAGCAGCTATCCCAGGAAGTTTCCCCTCACCCATCGGCATGGTGATCGCCAGTTTACCATCAGCTCCCCTCTTCGGTCCCACTCCGAAATGTATATAGTTATCCCAGTAAAACACTGTATTAAGCAGTGTAACAGGCAATCCAAGATCTGTAAAGTAATGATTTGATTCGCCTTTTGCATCAAAATGAGGAACTTTATATTTTCCCTGCAACGTTGGCATGCGATCGTCATCCAGGGGAATGAATTTTCGTGTATCGTCAAGGGTTGACCAAATCACATGCTTCACCCCTGCAAATTTTGAGGCCTCGGCCATTGCCCTGGCCTGTTCATTCTCCTTTTCCGGGGAAAAATGGTCCCAGAAGAAAGTAACACAATAGGTTCCATAGGCTCCCTGAAATGCCTTTTTCAGGCTTTCAACATCATCCACGTTGGCAGCAACCACTTCCGCTCCCATTTTAACAAGTTCCTTCGCTTTATCAGAGTTTACATCACGTGTAATGGCACGTACATGAAACTCACGGTCCGGATCGCTTAAAATTGCCCTTACCAGTCCGCCTCCCTGCGCTCCGGTAGCGCCAACCACTGCAATTATTTTTTTTGTATCCATCAAATTACAATTTAAAAATTATTATTTAGAAACATTCTACTTAACTTAAACGCATGTCTGATAAATAGGTTCACCGGCAGGCTTCCCGGATGAGAATTTCCTTTGTAACTTGTATGACAGATCATCGTCATATCATTGATAAAAAACCAAACTCAAATCGAAATGGAATCCAAGCCTCCGGTAAAGACCCATGATCATCCTGATCCCGTGAATTTTCGCATTCGCCCCGCAATCATCATCGTATCCGTTCAATGGATGCTCTGGTTAATCATCCCGGTGTTGATCCCGGGCGACACCACTACCATGATCAGGGTATTTGGAGGCTTTGCAGGCGGACTTGCAGTGCTGATCTGGTGGCTTTTCTTCAGCCGGGTTCCCCTGCGCTGCCGCTGGGTTGCTTTTTTCCTGATGATTCTTTCAACTTATGCGGTAACACGACTTGCTGATCCTTCCATCACGACAAGTTACCAGGGAATGATGATCTTTAATTATATAATTCCCTTTCTGAGTCTCGCACTGGTCCTCTGGGCAACATTCAGCCAGAAACTCTCTCTACTGGCCAGGCGCCTGACACTTATCGCCAGCATACTGGTGGCATGTGGCATCTGGACCCTTTTCCGGTCAGAGGGAATAACCGGCAGCGGAGGGGCTGAATTGGCATGGAGATGGTCGAAAACATACGAGGAAAGATTCAATGAACAGAGGAAAGGCGATGGGTATGCCTTCGTTAATGCTGAACCGGCAGCGGATGAGAAGGCCCAGTGGCCAGGTTTCCGCGGACCCAACCGTGACGGGGTTGTTCATGGCCTGCAGGTTGATACCGACTGGACGTCTAATCCTCCGGAAGAATTATGGCGCCGGATGGTGGGGCCTGCCTGCTCATCATTTGCGGTGCAGGGAGATTTTCTTTACACCCAGGAACAACGGGAAAATAATGAAGCCGTTTGTTGTTACCGGATGAGTAATGGCGAACCGGTATGGATTTATCAGTACGAAGCACGCTTCTGGGATTCGCATGCAGGAGCCGGTCCAAGGTCAACCCCCACCCTGAACAGGGGATGTGTTTATACCCTGGGGGCTACCGGCTTGTTAAATGTACTTGATGCAAAAAAGGGCAGCCTTCTTTGGTCACGGAACCCAGCTGATGAATTGAAAGTGGAGCTCCCCGGGTGGGGATTCTCCGGTTCCCCGCTGGTAGTGGATGATCTGGTGATCGTCGCTCTGGGCGGTACAATCATTGCCTATGACATTGAAAACGGGGAACCCCGCTGGACAGGGCCAAAGGGAGGCAAAGGGTACAGCTCTCCCCAACTCTTTACCATTGACGGAATCAACCAGGTAGTGATGCTGAATGAAAATGGGATCACCAGTTTCGAACCTTCCAATGGTCATGTGATCTGGGAATATGAAAACAAGGAGGAGCGTATCGTCCAACCCTCGGTCACCCCCGGCGGTCAACTGCTGATAAGTACCAGGATGGGGACGGCTGTGCAATGTCTCGACCTGCAGCATCATCAGGATTCCTGGTCGATCCGGGAGCAATGGTCCTCCAATAAATTAAAACCCAATTTCAACGATTTCGTGATCCATAATGGTTATGCTTTCGGTTTTGACGGAGTCAGCCTGGCATGCATGGACCTGACAGATGGAAACCGGATGTGGAAATCGGGCCGCTACGGTGGCCAGGTCATCCTGCTCGCCGACCAGGACCTGCTGGTCATACTGAGTGAAAAAGGTGAGCTGGCACTTGTAAAGGCCATTCCGGATCAGTTCATCGAAATTGCCCGGTTTCCCGCCATTGAAGGGAAAACCTGGAACCACCCGGTACTGGCCGGAGAGATTCTGCTGGTCAGAAACACACGGGAGATGGTGGCCTACAGGCTTTCAATCATCTGATGATACATTCCCCTTCCGGTCTCCTGTCATCGCCGCAATAAGAGAAAGCACAAATCCTCCGCACATTGGGATCCACGCAAATCTCTATAAATCTGATATTTACAATAATTTCAATTTAGGTGCAATTTTATTAAATTTGAGCTGAACTGATTCAGGAGAAATCATAAAACCATGAAAAACCATTTTTTATCATATTTAGTACTGGGAATGAGTTTATTAAGCCTTCCGGCTTTTTCCCAGGCAGACAGCGATACTACCTTACTGGGTTTACCGGGAGATAACCTTGATCTCTATGCGGTACTGAACCTTTTTCAAAAATCCAAGACCATAGAAGATTTTGAGAAATCCTTAAATCTGGAAGAGACAGGAATCAATAATCTGGACCTGGACCTGGATAGTAAAGTTGATTTCATAAAGATTGTGACAAAACAGGAAGGGAATAATTTTACGTTTGTACTTCAGGTCGACGTGAGTGAAACCGAGATTCAGGACGTTGCAGTAATTTTAGTATCCAGGGACGAGAAGGAAAAAGTCACTATGCAAATCGTGGGGGATATCGATTTGTATGGTGAAAATTATGTGATTGAACCGAAACCTGCAGCTCCGGCGGTCACTCCCAATCCCGCTTATACCGGTGCGGACCCTGTTACCGCCACTGAGGCAACGACGACGGTTGTGGTTGTGGAATCGGCACCCATTGTACAATACGTCTATTCACCCGTTTATGTGCCCTATTATCCCCCTTATCACTATGCGGTTTATCCACCCTATTTTGCAGCGTTTACAGTAATGGCAGTGGGTATATATCATCATAATAACTATTATCATCATTATGGTTATCATGGTGGTTACGGGAACAACACAGTTGTGGTTCATAACACCAATAATTATAATAACTATAATAATTCCAGGAACAGTTCGAATACGGTGAACCACAATAAAGCCAATGGCAATTATAACAACCGGGCTTCCGCGTCAACCCGTCCGTCTGCAGGTCCGTCCACCAGCCAGGCAAGGCCATCTTCAGGCTCTGCAGCACGTCCTTCTGCAGGTCCATCCACCGGCCAGGCAAAACCCTCGACAGGTTCCGCAGCACGTCCTTCAGCAGGTCCGTCCACCAGCCAGGCAAAACCCTCGACAGGTTCCGCAGCGCGCCCCTCGGCGGGTCCGTCCACAAGCCAGGCAAGACCCTCGACAGGTTCCGCATCCCCATCCAGATCTATGGGAGCATCCCCGTCCAGGTCGATGGGAGCCTCCCCCTCCAGGTCGATGGGAGGTGGTGGAAGAAGACGGTAACTTACTCCATTTCCTGAATGGGCATATCGGAAGCACTCATGTCTCTCACGCAATAATACCTGCCATCCCTTTTTTCAAAAAGAGAAATATAATTTCCGGTATTGATAGGGGTATTCGTGGAGTCAACTACCTGATAATACCCGATCTCAACTACCATATTGGCATCATTTGACACGAAAACCTCCCTGGTTGTAAAGGATATCTTATCGGTATTGGACTCCAGATCAACAGTTAAATATTCGATAATTGCATCTTTGCCAACGATTGGAGCCTTGTTTTGGGCAAAGGTCATTGCATCATCTGCATAATAGCCAATATTCTTCAACTCTCCTGAATTGTAAATCTCTGCAAATTCATCTTCCTTGGACTGAATTTCCTTTTTAATCTGTTCTATATCCACAACCGCTTCTGCGGGTGCTGGTTTCGGTGAATTACAGGCAATTGCCAATAACATCAAATAAAACAGGACTAGCCCTGTAGTTACCTTGTTTTTCATAGTCTATTGAGATTTATTATTAAAAATTAAAGTTTCTTCTCTTCAATGATTCTTCCAATATCTGAAAGATTGATCAGGTGTCTGTTCAATTCCTTGTCCCTGAAAATGACTTCGTATTCAATCATATTACCTTTGTTTCTGATCACTGAATTCATAATCTCGCCCCTGGTTGAGACAAATTTCTTTATGATTTCCGGTAGGTAATCAGGCGGTATGTTTAACCGATATTCGTTTAAAATGCCAGAAGAACTGAATATTGCAATGTGTTCGCGATTATTTCTATAAAAAATGGCTTCAAAGCAATTGTCTTTTTTAAACCACTCTACATTGATGGCATCTTCAAAATTCTGATTCAATGACTTCAGGCATACTTCCGATGGAGTTACACCATTTCCTTCCACCATTCGCTTTAAGAAATTGTTCATTCTATTGTTGTTTTCCTTATGACGTAAACAATTAACCAGGTAACACTATTTAACTATGCAGGAACTTTTGGGTGTATAAGAACAATACACGGGTTCTGGCTCTTTTTAAACGCATTTTTGCAGCATCTTCACTTATTCTTAATGACGCCGCTATCTGTTTCATGGACAAATGATCCATATACTTCATTAACAATAATGCTTTTTCTTCCGTATGAATAAGTTCAAAAACGACCATTAAATTCTCATAATTGATCTCTTCAATGATTTCCTCTGTATCATCAACTATTTCAGGTAATTCATTTTCACGGTTCCACCTCGGGTAGTGAAGTTTCTTCTTTTCCCGCAGGTAATCAATGCAATGATTATAAGTGATGGCGTACAACCATGAAGAAAATGAAGATAGCTTCTTCATGGTTGGAAGTTTTTCGAAAACTTTCGAAAAGATATCTTCGGTAAGCTCTTCAGCAATCGATCTGCTCTTCACAAACGAATAACATTTATCCAATACCTTTGAATGGTATCGGATATATAATACCTCAAAGTATTTCGAAGGGGGATCATTTTTAATCTTCTGGATGATTTCTTCATCCTTAAGCTGCTCTATACTTTCACCCATTTGGAATGATGTATCATTCTAAACCTATCATGCATTTTTAACCTGTTAATTAAAAATATTGTTTTTTTTCGTTACCTAATCATAAATATCCGTCATAATCTTAAAAATAGCATAGAGATGTAGTAAAAACGGCAACACAGAGATTTCACTTCGGGAGAAGTACCTTAATAAACCTATAAAACAAACAACAAAAATCAAAAGAAAAAAATGAAAAATAAATTTTTTGCAGGAATTACAACTTTAGGAATAGTAACCCTTTTGTTAACAAGCTGTTCACCACTGCCTCAGGCTGAAATTGATGCCGCTAATGCTGCGATTGAACAGGCTAAAACTGCTGAAGCAGAACTTTATGTGAATGAAAATTATGTTGCCCTTCAGGATTCTATGAACAGTGTAATGGTAAATATCGAGACCCAGAAATCGAAGTTTATCAAAAATTACTCAACCGTAAAAGAACAATTGACCGCTGTAACCCAATTGGCCGGAGAAGTGCAGCAACAGGCTGAAGCCCGGAAAGAAGAAATTAAGGTACAGGTTGTGAACACCATAGCCGAGGTTAAATCTTTAATTGAAACCAACAGGCAGTTGGTCCTTGAAGCCCCTAAAGGGAAAGAAGGAGCATCGGCATTGGAAGCCATTAAAGGGGAATTGGATGCCATTGAAACTGCCATCAACGAGACCACCACAATGTTTGAAAATGGTGAATACCTGGCTTCCCTCGACAAGGCCATGGCAGCTAAGGAACAAGCCGTTGCCATCAACACCGAATTGACTGATGTCATTGCCAAGTATAAAGGAAAAGTGAAGTAAAAGAAGTTAAAGACCTTAAAAAATATACATAGGGTTTACCCCGGTTCCGATCTGTCGGGACCGGGGTTTTTACAGATTCTTCCCGGTAGAAAATGAAAAAAGGAATAATACTTATCCCATTCTTGGTATTTGGTATTGCAGCAGGTACAGCCATCATCAGAGTAAAATCAAATGAACCCCCGGAGGGTGAGATGACGCTTGCCCGAAAAAAGCTCGCTGAAGCCGAATTGATGAATTCGTCCAGATATGCAAAAGAACAATACCTGAAGGCTGTTGGATATTATGATTCTGCAATGGTCGAGTGGAGCCGGGAGAATGAAAGATTTATACTCTTCCGGAATTATCAGAGAACAGGTGAACTGGCTCACAAATCTGCTGAAAGTTCAGCCCATGCAACTGCAAGTTCTAAGAAAAACATCCTGAAAGCAGAAGAGTTACTGGAGTTTCGGTTAATCGCCCTGGCTGAAAGAATGAAAACCTTTGAGGAAAAATATGGCAGTTTCCCGATGAACAGTAAGCACCAGAAAGAATTTTCAAAAAGCAAATTACAATATTCAGAGTGTGTACGGGCATTCAAAGATAAGAACTATATCATCTGCAAATCAAAACTTGATTCAGCGGAAAGTTCCATGAACAGGGTATTTGAATTGTATGAGGAGAAGTATAATTCCTATTTGAATGAATATCCCATATGGTCGGCGATGGTTGATAAAACCATCGCATATTCCAAAAAAAACAGGACCTATTGCATTGTGGTTGACAAACTTGCCAGGCAATGTGTGCTATACAAAGACGGGAAGGTTCAGCACAGGTATGTGGTGGAACTGGGTATGAACTGGATCGGCGATAAAAATCAGCAGGGCGATAAAAGCACACCGGAAGGTCTGTACAAGGTCATCGATAAAAAATCCAATGGCCAAACCAAATTTTATAAAGCCTTGATGTTGGATTACCCTAATGAGGAGGATAAAAACCGATTTCTTCAGAATAAAAAGGATGGTGTGATCAAACCGGATGCACACATTGGAAACCTCATTGAGATTCATGGACAGGGAGGGAAGGGAACGGACTGGACTGATGGATGCATTGCCCTGAAGGATGAGGATTTGGACGTGGTTTTCAAATTATGCCGGGTTGGAACTTGGGTTACAATTGTCGGATCAACAAAATCATTCAATGAACTTTCAGATCAATAAGAGGCTTATAACAGCCAGGAAATTCCTGGCCGATTATATGATACTTCCGGTAATTGTGCTGATTTTGACAATCCCATTGTTCATAAGGATCAGTGTCTGGCAACTACACAAACCGAAGTATAATACTTCAGCTGTAAATGATGAGAAATTTAAATGGGCACAACAAAAACTTGAAGGGGAAATTTCTGCCCTCAATAAAAAACTAATTGCCAAAAAACCAAAATCATATTACCTGGTTATTAACAGCGCTTCAAACGAATTCAGCCTTTTTAAGGGTGATCAATTGATTAAAAAGGACAAATGTTCAACGGGAAGTTATACCCTTTTAAAGAATGGGGAGCAACAGCAATGGATGTTTAAAACCCCGAAAGGCGAATTCAGGATACAGGGGAAGACTACCTCGCCTGTCTGGAAAAAACCCGACTGGGCATTTGTTGAGGAAGGTCTCCCGGTTCCAACAGTGAACCACTATTCCCGTTTTGAATATGGTGTTTTAGGCGATTATGCCCTTAACCTTGGCGATGGATACCTGATTCACGGTACACTCTATCAGCGTTTCCTGGGCTTGCCCGTTACACATGGTTGCATCAGGCTGAATGATGAAAACCTTGAACTTGTATACAGTTCACTTCAGGTAGGTTCAAAGGTTTACATTTATTAAAAAGAATACAAATGCAGGAATTTAAAAAAATAGCACTCTACTTCTCTTTAACGCTGTTTTTCGTCTTTTTAATTAACCTGGCGTTTGCTCCTTTGCACAAAATGAGGGAATTTGAAAACCTGGTAAATGCAGATTCCCTGTTTTTAGAAAAATGGGACCCCATTTATAATCACCCGGAAATGAGATTGCTGGTAAAAGAAAAGGCATATAAGGAAGCACTTCTTAAACTGGCAGGATCTGATTCCATCCAGTTGGTGATGAACCTGTCCGATAGTACGGTGAACCTTTCCATCAAAGGGGTAGTCATACACCAGACAAAAGTAAGATCATTTGAAAGGGACAAGATATTCGGCAAAATGCCACTGAATCAACAGGTTAAAGTATTCTCACAGCCCCTGCTTGTTCAATCTCAGTTTGCAACCATTGTGAAAGAACCAATCGTGATACGCCAGGCTCCGAAGGATACCCTTGAAGCTGAGCAAAATGCATGGCAACCGGATACACTTTTTCAAGATCCTGCTTTTCTGATCCTTTCTGCAGAGTATGGCATCCATTTAATCTTTGAACAGGAAGTCAATCCCGCCATAAGGGACAAATGGAAGAGGTTCGGCTTTTATAACAGGCTCAGAATAAAGCGTTCAATTCAATCCCTGTCCAATTCTGTCCGATTCAGGAAACAGGAGTATCATCCGACCATCACCATTAAAATGCCTGCTGATGAACTGCGGGCTGTATACAGGGCCTTGCCTCAAAATACCTTTATTGTTATAAACATTTAAGAGCAGCCTGTTGCCCTTAAGCATCTGGTGTTCAATATCACAAATTCCTGTTAAATCCTGATCCTGAGGTTGCAATGTCCATCAATTAGCATAATTTACATTGCATAATTTGATGAATGAGGTTTATTTTATCTGTTCAACCCTATTAATATGGCTTCGACTACGAATCCCGCGGATTGGTTTTTACCCAATGTTCCCTACACCGACGGCAACCTTGTAAATCCCTTAATTGACGGGGCAGCCTATTACAAGAATCTGAAAGATACGGTCAGTGCGAATTCCGGTTTTTCCAATATCCTGATTTCAGGGTGGAGGTTAAGAAAGGATACCATCATTGATAACAGTGACGGTTTAACCTTCGAAGGGTTGCTTTCGGGTCGGGTCAATGATTTTTCAAAAATAAAATCCATGCTCTGGTACGTTCCTGGATCCATCGGTGATTTCGGAGCAATTCATGGTCCCGAGAATATTGCTTTCACTGAGTTTATTATCGATAACGGGGGAAGGGCCATCATGGATAACCGGCTGCCCGATGGAAGATTCGCTTCGCACCACCAGAAATATATGGTGATAGATGGAGACAGCACAAAAGCTGCTTTCATCGGAGGCATCGATATTGCCCCGGACAGGCTTGATACTCCGGATCACGATAATTCGGTGCCACGGATGGAAGAATATTTCAAAGCCTGGCATGATATCCAGGTGAAACTCGAGGGACCGGTGGTTACAGAAGCGTTCCGTTGCTTTCAGGAAAGATGGAATGACACAAGGAAACCTCATGATTATCCAACCGCCGGAGGTGAAGTCCCTCCGCCGCTCGATGATTCGGAAATTCCGGCTATCACTGATTCCGCAGGCAACCACAGCGTCCAGCTCCTGAGAACCTATGCGTGCAGAAGCAATGACGGAGAGGGGGGACAATCATCCTATCCCTTTGCGGTCGGAGGAAAATACGACTATCAAAACGCACTGATCAAAGCAATTGAAACAGCCGAGCACTATATTTATATAGAGGACCAGTATTTCTGGCCCGGAGATATAACTGATGCCCTCGCCGATGCTGTTTCGCGTGGAATAGCCGTTATCCTGGTGCTTGCCAGGGACTACGATACCCCGGGCATCACTCCATACCATAATTTCCTGAGGAACATGGCTATTGAAAAAATGGTGACTTTGCAGGGAGAACAAAACCTGGTGTTTGTCTACCACCTGGAGCAATCTGCCGTAAACCCGGGAAGCCAGACCCGGGAACAGATATATGTGCATTCGAAGACCATGATTGTGGATGACCGCTATTTCGTCATCGGATCTGGAAATCTGAACAGGAGAAGTATGAAAACCGATACTGAACTCGGTGCAGCGGTGGTGGATAAAACTTCCGTGAGTTCATCCATCAAAGGAACTCAACAGGAGGTAGGAGAATTGGCCAGGGCCTACCGTAAAAATCTTTGGTCAGAACATCTCAGACAAAATGTTCCGGACGACCCTTTTGACGGAGATGGACATCCGTCAGGATTTCCAAAAGATGACAGACTGGTTGGTCACGTGAAGAGACATGAAGTTCCACAACCCCGGTTTTGCAATCTAAGTATTATTCCATTTGGATTCTTAAACCCGAACACCTCCTGCTGATGAAAAAGGTTAATAAAAAAGTACAGAGTTACCCTGATTTTAAGGGATATTCTTTGAGCGGATTTTTAGATCCAAAGGCGTTGACCATTGATCACGTTGCTGCCAATCCGAATTTGCTGAATGCAGTGATGAGCCATGTAATGGCCTTCCATTCGGGGGCAAACGCAACCGGGACTAATGTACGCCGGGATCTCAGAGCCGGGGTTGCTGACCTGTCAGGAAGAGAACTGGTCGCCTATCCGGGGAAAACCGGCAATACTTTTGAAGGCAGTCTCAAAGATTTCCTTGAAGGAATATATCTTGGAAACTTCACTTCCAGTGCACTGAACGCTCATCCCACCCGGGGAGCCCAACAATATATATATGACATAGGATTTAATACAGACCGGCGGGTGGGATTTATTGTAGATAATCCTTTCGATACGCTGATCACCTTCGAACCTGCTGAACGCAAGCGTCCGGGCAAAGTAACGGATCTCGTGTCATCAAGGGTTCCGCCCCTAGTCAGCTTTAATGTCGATACAAGTGAAAAAACCATACGTTCTAAAGACGGGCACATTTCCAGGATCAGGGAAACCAGGATTACGAAAGCTGACAGGCCGAAAGGCCCTCAAAAACCGCAGAATAACTGTGATCTGAATCTTCGTATCATAGTGAACAATGGGAATCGTTTACACTCTTTTAGTCTTTTTGGCAACCAGGTGAAGATTGGTCTGTCGAAAAGCCTGGTTCAGCCAGTCTACAAGGTCAACAACGGTAAGTATGTTAAAACCGGAAGGCGGTTTCTGTTTCCACTCGGCGACAAGGTGATCACCTTCAGGAAAAACAGCCTGCCTACCTGGGGTGGACCCATCGCAGTGGAAGGTTCACTTGTTTCGATCAGGGGAAGCGAACTGGTCGGCAGATTAAAAAGGATTAATCTGGGTGGAACCGTTGAAAAGCCACTGATCGTTTTTGATGATGTTGAACTTATAAAACAATAATAATGGCCCTTTTTGAAACCAAAAACGTCACACTCGCTCTTGAAAGAATGGTCATCCACGAACATTCGGACAGGTACTTTTCCAGTGTAGAACCCTATGTGATCCCTGTTTTTTTTAAAATAGACGGTGAGAGGTATGAGGCGGTTCTGAGCTTTTTCGATACTCCTCCGCCAAGAGAGGGAACCACCGAGGTGACTGAAACGACGGAAATTCATTTCGCGGTCAATTCTATCCCCACGGAAGACAACCCTTTTCTTTTCACCCCTGCCGGTAACATTACAGGAAGGGGAAGTTTTGATTCCGGAGACGAAGTGGATCTCTCCGACATCTCTTTCACCACCGATTTGCAACCAATCCCGTTCCGGATCAATCTGTTTGGTCTGGTCAATCTCGGGGACATCCTGGAAAGCCTCAGGGAAATTGTGATTTTAGATGAAGGAATAAGCGCCCTCAATACCACACTTGCCGGTATCAATGCAGCATTGTCTGATCTGTTCGGATTGAATGAAAGGATCGAAACATGCCCGTCGGATAGTATTGATTCGGATGAATTCCTGAATTATATCGAGGCTCAATTCAATTGCCTGATTCCCGGAACAATAGGAGGTGCCTTTGCAGTCATGGAGCAGGATAATTTCACCGAGAGTGAAGTTCAGACCATCCAGGATACTATCCGGGAGGAAATTGGTAAGGTGATCAATGACACTGTTAATTCAATCACCAGGGTAAATCCGATCCCCGATACCTCGGCAGAGGATGCGGATCAGGATGAAATAACCAGCCAGATTATCGGTGCCCTGCTGCCGTCACTTGGATTAAAACTGGGATTATCCATCGGTGCTGTAATCCTGGCTTCGGTGGTAAATATATTTCTTGGCATGGCACTCCTGGTAGCCGGTTTGTTTTATTGGATCGGCGGCCCTGACGACAACATCGGTTTTGATCTTCAAACCTTTGATCACACCAGTCTTGAGGATACAGATTTTCAGACGATGATCGCTGGTGATGACAATGAATGGGAGCTTTTCGGATTTCTGAGAATCAACTCATAGGTCCCTGAAATTTGAAAAATATCAAATGAAAAATAATTCAACTAAGCAGGCAATTTCTCAAAGGCAAAGCCGGAGGATCCGGGGCGGATGTAAATGCGGGGCAAGAAAGGCCACCAGCGGAAGTCGGAGATGCAGGAACATTCATACGGATGACCCTGTGGGAAAGCCCGACCTTGCCATTTACAGCCAAATCGAAAAGATGGCCGGGGGGAATCCTCCCAGTTGGGACAGTCCGGACATCGTTACCAATGACTGGCGGCCGTTCAGGTTAAGGAATGAAGCAAACGTAAAGATCAGAAACCTTTCACAAACCGTTCCCGCGATTAACGCGATAATTCATTATTCTACATCACCTTTCGGCATCGGGACCAGTCAGCAGCTCCGGCTCAGTAAAAGTGTGAACATCGCTCCTGGATCCGAAATCGAATTGGTTTTTCCACTCGATCAGGAGACTTTGAAAGGAGATCCGAGGGTTGGTGTACATATCCTTATCGAGCACCCTCATGATCCGGTCATGATCAACAATAAAGGATCCCAGGTTCACGACGGGGGATATACCTCGGAAGATGGGAGAAATTTCACGATTCAGATTCCTGTATTTAACAAATCCAATTTTCCCAGACAGATATTTTACAGCATCATGCCCACCGATATAGTGGCCAGTTTATCCGCGGGGTCACATTCCTTTTTACCACTTGAACAAAAAATCCTAAGCCTTGACATCCAGGTTCCTGGTCAGCTGAGCGGAACAGCTGGTAACTACCTGAGCCGGGCTGTCACCGTGGTAGGCCGGTTATCAGGCGGGGAGTTGATCGGAGGAGTGACGCGGCTGATCCGGGTTGATAACTGATGGGCTGCTTTATAAAAACAGAGAAGAATGATTACATATCTGGCTAAGTTTTTCAGTAAACTGGGAATTTGTGCAAAGGTTGGCCTTATGGCCGGGGGTTTAACCGGTATCGCGCTGACGATCATGGATTTATTCAAGCAAGGCCTGGTCCTAAGCACACCGGAAGCTGTTTATGTCTCACTGGCAATGGCTGTATTTTCCTGGCTTTTGATTGTTTTTCTCCTTGGGTTGGCATTTCGATACAGTTTTAGTTCCGTTACCTTCCCCACCCTTTTGAATTGCCTGTTGACTGCTTTCGCTACCGTATTTTTGTCCAGGTTACTGGGCGCATTCTCATTGGCCTGGTTGCTGGGAATGGTCATCGGTTTGATCATTGGAATAATCCTTTGCAGACTTAATTATTTACTGGAGAAATAAGAATAGAAATGGCTTGTATTCCAAGAGTGCCCCGATGTGGCGAAATAGAGGTTACCGAAGAACCGATCAATGAATTTGCAGGCTGGGTAAGCTTGTTGTTTACAATCATTGGAATCATTGCCTCCTTACTGAAGTATGAGGCAATTGCTACTTTCGTAAGTACTGTGGTGGGTGCAATCGGAGGGATTGCAGTCGGAGCCGTTATCGCCGGAATTATAGGCGCTGCCATTGTTTTTACGGTTGTATTTATGTACTGGAAGGACCGGTGCACAGAGGTTGATACTCCGGTTGTTTGCGTGGCCGGTGTAGTCCATCAAATCGTCCAGGATTTTAATGGTATACTGGAGACCATCTTCCCCTTCACTGCCATGCACGACAGGGTGGATCTGATCGTAAAATCGAACTACTGGGATATAGTGGAGAACAATGCGGTGAAAGTATTTTGTACTGAAGAGGCAGAAGGAGCTTTCCGGAAATCGGAGATAATGCGATGTTACTACTTTACTCCCCGTGTTTGTAATGTGGCAACCGGAGCCTTGATAGGAGCGGGTGTAGGCGGAGCGATCGGGGTGGTTGTGGGAGCCATCATCGCCGTGATTGTCGTTGGCTGCTCAACTGTGGTACTGTGTCTGCTGGCGATTTTGGTTGCTGCACTTATTGCAGCAGCAGCAGCTCTGGCAGGTGCAATTGCCGGCGGTTATATAGCAAAAGCTGCCAGTGATGCCCAAACTCCAGGTGATGATTCAGGAACGGAAATATCTGTTGGAGATCTGCTCACCGCAAATGGGAATCTTGCAACCAGGGAATTCGATGAAGGGGCAAATGTATTATGGTGGGTAAACGCCTCTTCCCTCAGTGGACGGGCACCCGACTCTATTCCAAATAATCCGTTCAGCTATTGCGAGATCAATGATGTATTTGCAATGGATGCATGTCCCGTGATCATAGAGTAATCAGGGTTTGGATCTGAGCGTGCACCTGTGCTTTACTTCCAAAACTGCAAGAGGGTACCAAACACAATAAAAATAACCAGCTGATATCCGCCCTGGATGAGAAAACGGGTCCATTTAAGTTTACCGGTGTCATTGGTCCACATCACTGCTCCCGCCAGGGTTGGAATAACAAATGCTGCCCATATCCAGAGCGACCTCTCAATCCCTCCGGCAATTTTTGTATCAGCCACCAGGTGCGCCAGAACCAAAACCTGGAAAAGCGTGAGCAGGAACTGCACAGCGTAAAGTGGTCCGGCCGTCTTTTGCATTTTTTTTATGGCCTCTGAATCGGCTGGATTGACCCCCTGAATTTCCATCCATTTCTTACCAAAAACGGGACCATACCAAATTGCCCCAATCACCATTGACAGAACAGCACCTGATACAACAGCCCAATAATTTACCCCTGTTTCCATAATTGCAATCTGATAAATTTACATCCGATAAACAACCCACTCGATAAATTGGTTCAATTTTTCAATCTGGTTTCAGCCTTTCAGGAGCTCAGCAAAACCTGAAGGTTGAAAATGGGCCATATTTTCCAGGTACCTGGTATCATTGTCATGAAGTACTTCGGCTACAACTTCCGAAATATCCCTTACCACCAGCTGCCTGCTGCCCGCAAAGGTCTTTTTGCATTTCGGACAGGCCGTGACCAGAAAATCGGGATGATAGGATTTGTATTCAAGCATTGCCTGATCGCGTAAAATATTTCTCTCTTTCTGGGTGATCTTCAGATTTCCAAGGCTCCCTCCGCAACAATGTGCCTTTTCCTTTTCATTTTTGATTGAAACCACATTTCCGATTGTGTTCAATACTTCACGGGGTATATCGTACATGCCCATCCCTCTTCCCAGCTCGCATGGATCATGGTACAAAAACCTCTTGTCTGATTGATCCAGAAGAAGCGATTTCTGGTTTAACTGGCGCATGATGTAATCGGCATGAAATAGAACCTCCACATTGCCCAGGGAATAATCCTCTTTAAACACTTTGTAGCAAATAGGGCATGAAACGATCAGGGTGCGGGCACCCGAATCAAGGATCTGCCTGGAATTATTCTCAATCAGTTTCGACGCGGCATTATATTGACCGGCAAGCATTAACGGGCGGCCACAACATGGAGCTTTTTCTTCATCCATGAACCAGACATCATCTCCAACTGTATTAAAAATGGTTTTCATTGAAGCGATGATCCCCGGCGTAAGATGGGTCATGCAACCGGCAAAATAGATCATGTCTGTCCGATGGACAGGTGATGTTTCAAGGTAGGCATAGGAAGAATTATACTGCAGGGTCGATTCAATGCGCTGGGTGATACGCAAATCGATCGTATCGATTCCTACCGGACAGTCTGTCTGGCATTTGCCGCACATCAGGCAGTTGAATAACTGTTCATCACCCAGTCGTTTATTACGGATACTTTTTAACATGTAGACCGACTGGCTGTCATCAATTCCGGCAACCGACAGTTGACATCTGTCCAGACAAATGCCGCATCGGGAACATGAATAGACCTGGACCTCGGTGAATGTATTGTTATGCTTTTTCAACCGGATCCCGGCATTGCGCAGGAAAATGAGCAATATTTCGGAAGGTATGTGCATATACCTCGAATTTGGCAAAGCCACGAAAAAAAAGCCCAGTGCGAAGGAATATGCAAACCATAAGGGCAGATTGAAAATCTCAGGTTTAAGCACTACACCTATGGCATTCCCGGTAAAAGTTGTCAGGAAACCTCCGTTTCCGTAGAGAGCTGCTGCATTGCTCTCCGCCAGTAACCTCAAAGGAAATATCAGCCACAATGAAGTAAGCGCGATGAGGTCCCCGGTTTTCAACCGGGTGGTTTTACGCAGCCCGAACAACCGTTTTCGAAACCGTTTTATGATTGCCAGGCCGAGTCCGGTCAGTACAAAAAGCAACAGCAGATCCATAACAAATGTAAACAGACCCGAAAGAAAGAAATCGTTACTCCTTTCGAAGAAACGGAAGAACACTGGTTTATAAATGGATACAGCAAATGCCCGTTCGGTCACCATAGCTTCAATATGTCCAACCGCGATGAGCAAAAACCAACCGAAAGCAAGGCTCATGTGCATGTATCCCAGTATGGGATTTTTGAGGAAGATTTTTCGGTGGATCAGACCCTCCATAAAAACTTCCTTCAGTGACGCCAGGGTCCTGCGGCTGGGTATTGCTTTAAAAAGTCGCAGCTTATCAAGCCTCGACAGACCATTGATCCATCTCACTCCCCTGATAACCAGGATGACCATCAGGTATGTAAAACCTGCCAGAAACGGAAAAATGATAATCTTATCCATTGCTAATCCTCTTTTTTATCAGAAGTATTACATTCCGGATATTGATATCGCGGGGACAAACCAGTGTGCATTTCCCGCAGAACATACATTTCTGTATTTCATCGGAGAGGTTTTGAGTTTCACCCCTGCGCAGGGACAGTCCAATCTTTCTCACATTAAAACTAACCAGGTTTCCGGCACTGCATGTTGCGGTGCAACCGCCACAGGACAAACACGTAAGGAATGAAGGCTCATGCTCCAGAACATAAACCAGTAACCGATCGTCAAAATTTCCAAAATCGATCTGTCTTGACCTGGGTTTCAGAAAACTTAAATCATTCATGAAGCTTGCCGGATAAATAGTTATGTACTGAAATTGCTGCCGAACGTGCATTCTCAATGGTTTCATTCACCGACATGGGACAAATACATGCTCCGGCCATAAAAACACCCTCCTGTGTGGTGTTATTCCGGTATTCATGGATATCCACTGATTTAAAAAAGCCGTTTTCGTCAAGATCAATTTGATTTCCCTCCATCAGGCTCTCCGCCAATTTACAGGGTTCCATACCAATCAAAAGGATGACCATATCCACATTCATTCGCAGGGGCCGGCCGGAAAGTGTGTCTTCTGCCTTTATCTGCAGGCTGTAATCCTGCCTTTGGGATACTTCAGAGAGACGTCCGCGAATAAACTGGATCTTGTGTTGCTTTTGTGCCGTAAGATACAGGCTGTCAAACTTTGATCCGTAAAGACGCAGATCCATATAAAAGTTGTAGACCTCACAATCGGGCAATGCTTTGTTGATTTCAATGGCCTGTTTTATTCCTGTAATGCAGCAAACCTTGGAACAGTAGGTATTACCGATTTTTGCATCGCGCGAACCCACACAATGAATGATTGCAACACGTCCAGGAGGTTTACCCTGCTTTGTTTTAAGACCTTTCCCGGCTTTATTCAGTTTTTCGAAATCCACTGATGTGATTACATTGTCAAACAATCCATAGCCATATTCTTCTTTTAATGTGGCATCGAACAAATGAAATCCGGGAGCCAGAACTACCGCATCGGCATAGAACTTCACATTTTTCCTGTCTGACAGGGTTAGCCTTTCGTTGGGTTTTTTTATGGAAGAGATCTCTGTGTTATAAATAATATTGATGTTGGGGTGTTCCGATTTCCTCCTCAGGCTGGTAAGGATGTGGCCGGGATCCGAGAAATCAGGGAACAGGTGGCTCCAGTCATTAAGCTTCCCTCCCGGTTTGTCCTGTTTTTCAATGATGGTGACGTTGTGGTTTTGTATTGCCAGTATGGAGGCAGTTTCCAGTCCTGCAATTCCTGCACCTATAATGGCAACATGCCTTTTCTTTTCCATGATTGATTCCTATACATTTATACAACCTGTAAACAGGGGGTTACTGAGTAAATCACCATTTACATCTTTGTACTTATCTTCCGGATTGTAGTCAACACCCATTTTAATCAGCAAAGGTTCCACATCCACCTGGTGCATTTGTAATCCCAATTTCCATGGGTCGTATCCCAGAATAATACCGGCCATTTCTTCATAGGTCAGCACCGGGATACCATTGGCTTCTCCCCCGTAGGTTTTGCCTTCAATCTGGCCCAGCGCAAACTGCCACCTGTCGAGGAACATGTTACATCCAGGACAATTGGTTAAAATGGCATCGGGCCGGTAAGGTTCCATGCTCTCAAATTTTTTCCTGGCATTTGAAATGGAATAGCTCCGGTTATTCTTTACCAGGTAATGGCGAAAGCCAAAGCCGCAGCAGTGTCTCCTTTCGGGATAATCGACAGTTTCTCCTCCCCAGGCCTCGATCATTCCGGTTAAAACAGTCGAATATTCAGCGCCCCCCACACCTTTATCAGGAAACGATTTGGCATAATGACAGCCAATATGGTCAGCAATCCTCAAAGGTTGTCCCGTCCTTCTATCCAGCAGACGGTACGGAGCCAAGTGAGCGATTTCTTTTCTGAATTTGTATATTATATCGCATGAATGGGCTATATTCCTGGGAAGTTCAAATTCCCTGCCGGTTGATCTTTTCAGGTTTGCACGGGCTTTCTCCTCCTCTTTCGGAAATTCTTTCCACGTTTCAATCACCTCATGGTACCCTCCAAAAGAGGTGATACATGATACGGCCAAATTTTTATAGCCTTTTTGGGTCATCAGGGAAAACTGCCTAGCCACCATCACCTGGAAAGTATCATAGGGGACAATATCCGAATGGTAGCCTATGCCTGAACAGGTTGTATGATGTTTATCGTCTAATATGTTCTTTCCTAGCTTGTTACGAAGGATATCCAGAAACACCACTTCGGCCCCGGGAAAAAAGTTCTGGCGTATACAGCTACGAAGATAGTAATAGTCGTTATCAGCTATTTCCTTACCGGCCCCGTTCCTTTTGGACCTGATCCCGTTTTCCATGGTCACTCTTTCTCATCATTAAGGAGAAATCCCATATATCGATCCATATCGGCTTCTCCGCTGCTTTTTACTATTCCCAGTTCAATGGCCTTCCGTCTGCTGAATTCTTCCACCTTCTGATGGAGTTCCAATCCTCCGCTGAACTTAAAAATCCGGTGTATTTCTTTCAAATCCTCATCGGCAATTTTTCTCATGGCCCCCTCGCCATCTCCGTCCAGGTTTGCACCAACCGCATCGTATACACTTTTCATATTTTCATAAACCCATTTCCAGACAGGTCCCTGTTCGGGATGCGTTTCGGGGACCACACTGGTTGGGTGGACACAATACCCGAAGCGGAAAATATTTGCTCCGATGGTTTTCTGTATGATATATTGTTGCCGGCCCATTCTGCTTCTGGTAAAAGCGCCGCTTTCCTGCGAAATCTTCCGAAGTACACTTATAATTAATCCAGGGCAGTTGTTCCGGGGGCATCGTGGCTTACATGACATGCATTGCCCGCAATACCAGATGGTTTCACTTTCGAGCAACGATGCAATTTGTTCTTCATTTCCAGATTGTACGGTGATGGCTATTGTGCGGGGGTCATACTCAAAATACTCGGCTGCAGGACAGACTGCTGTACAGATTCCGCAGTTCATGCATGCATGCAGCCCTTCAGAAAGCCGAACATCATTTTTCAATTTCTGATAAAGGGTAGTTTGCAGCATGGATGGCTTTGAATGCAAAGATGCAAAAACCTAAAATTAACGGAAACAGCGATAAAGCGTATTTTTGGATTACGTCTTTAGACGTACCAGGAATCGTAAAACCCTTCCATTAAAGGTCAACTTCGATTATGTTATTTTTAAGGGCATAAACGACAAGGCCCGTATGTATTTAAAAAGGGGCCGATTTTGGACATCCGCCTGATCCCGGAACGGCTCAGTCGTGATTGTAGAATACGGTCTCCGGTTTACCTGTAATTACAGTGGCCCCGGTTGTAACGCTCACACTCGCTTCCTGGTTGAAGCCACTTTGATCAGGATCTCTTTTCGCTACTGAAAGCACTTTCCTAGGGTTCAGCTTCACCTTCCCGGTGATGAATTCAGGCCGGTTGTAATTGTAGAGGTAATCACTGTAAAAATCAGGATGCCTCTGGGGCAGGACAAACGGTTTGGCAGCATTACCGTTTTCATCGATATGGCTGAACCAGGGCTGTGAGAGGATCCCGTCATCTCGCTTGCTTACAAACATCAGCCATGAACCATTTCCCGACCAGCTGGGGTAGCTTTCGGTAAATTCCGAATTGATCTCCGGCCTGGAAATCTCCCCGGTTTGCGTGTGGTAAAAATAGACATCGGCCTCCTGGTTGTATATGGAAAAATATCCGTAATCTACACCAATGAAGGAGACCAGCCCCTTTGAGGAGGATTCCCTCGGATAAGTGATGCTCTTGCCGAAATCCTTCGCGCTGATCAGCGTATCATATTCACCGAATTTTCTTGTTTCAACATCAAATCCAATCTGCATCAGGTTGTACCAGATGGTCTCCCTCGGCTTTGTATCGTCGTACATGTCAGTACATATATAATAAAGCTTCCTGCCATCGTTCGACCAGACCGGGAAATTCTCAAGCCTGTCGGTTGCCAGTTCTGCCGGCCGTGTGATGCGATTGTCCTTCATATCGTAGAGGATGATATCGGAAAACTTATCCACGACGAAAATGGACTTCCCGATCCGGGAATGGAATCCCTGGTTGATCATGTTGACAGAAAAGGCGATCAGTTCTCCGCCCGGATGCCATGAGGGATACGCTCCGGCACTGCGTGTATGTTCGCTGTTTGTATTGACAAAGTGGACTCCCTGGTGGTCTGTCAGAATGGTCCCCCCGAATGGCCCCCGCATATGGAACAACATCTGTTCCGGGTCACCTCTGTTGAAGGAATGGCAGTTCATGCAGTTCTCGTCTGTCAGTTCGTTGACCATAATCGGGGTTTCTTTGAAGTTCTCAAGTGAACGCTGGTATATCCCCATGTTTTTCCATAGTATGTTGGCGGTCGGAATTTTTCTGAAGGCGATATAGGGATCAATCTCATCAGTGGATATCTCATTTTTCACCGGGGCAAGCTTCTCCCATTGATTTTCCAGGCTCTTTTTGCAGACCGATATGACCAGGCTGCCTCCCCTGTCCTCCTCCAGAAGTTTTTTCCATGCCCGGGCAGGAATCTCAATGGTTCCTTTCCTGCTCCTGATCCTGATGCTCATCTCCTTGCTGTTGGATATCTCGGCAAGGAACGCCTTGCCCTCATTCAGGATCTGGAAATTAAGCGGTGCGATGTTCGGCGGGATAACGACCGATGCATAATCGGGATAAATATCAAGTGTTTCACCCGATACTTCCATTTTCCCGGGGGAGTGATTGCAGGCCGCCACCAGGGAGATGATGGACAGTATGAGCATAATCCGTGTCCTAATTTTTCGTAGCATTGGGGCTGGTGAACATAAGGTAAAACCAATAGGTATTTCTGTATTTTGCTGTCTTTTCCATTTGCTGGACCTTGCTGGTTGCATTGGCCATAAGGGTTCCAAATTCCCTGAATTCTTCCAGGGTCTTCACACTGACCGAATAATCGGCTAACAGGGCAGCATCAGCCTCTTTGCTTGACATGTAGATCAGAGCCGCCTCTTCAACGGCCCTGGGAAGCCCTTCATACCCGAACCTCTTGAAGTCCCCAATATGGTAAATCACACTCCCGATCTTGTGCTGCATCAGGTAGCTGGCGATCAGGAACTCAAATGCCATTTTATTGTTCTGGTTATTGGTGTAGAAGTTCAGTAGTTTCCTGGTGGGATTGCTGGTCTCTGCGAAAAAGTCGTGTACGGGATTATTGAGGCGGAAATACTTTACCGCTTCGAGATCACCCGCACTTTTGTTTTCAATCATCCCGAGGATCGTTCCGCACCAATCTCTGTACAATCTTGATCGTGCAAGAATACGCAGATATTTTTCTGCAGCTTTATCATTGTCCAGGGCAATGTAAGAAATGACCAGGTTTTTCAGCACGACGGGATGCCTCATCAGGACCATTTGTGCTTCCGTGGCCCAGTGCCTGGTCTCGTTGACAAATCCGAGGTCATAATAGAAATCGATCATATGAATGGCCACATGGCTGGAGGAGTTACTTTCCAGGAACAGGCCTTTCTCCCCGAATTGCTGGGGATAATAGTAAAGGTTGTCCAGCAAGCTCCCGGTCTGGAAAAGAGCCCTGTTGATCTCATACTGCACCAGTTGATTGGAGTAGAAATGTTTGTTCGTGAGCTCAAGAACCTTTTGCCAGTCTCTCTCGAAACTGGCTTGTAGGATCCTGTAAATATCCCTTTCATCATCATTGATGCTGGCCCTTGATGAATAGGCCAGAACAGCCAGGACCAGGATGATACCGATTCCTGAGAGCGGGAAATGCCATTTCACGGAGAGCCGCGAGATCAGCTTATTCAATACTGTAATAAGTATGAGCAGCAGGAGTGGGGAAGAAAGGCTGAAATAGAAAATAGTCGGTAATATATCATACCTTGATACCAGAAATGAACCCAGGTATGCGATTTTCAGCGTATATGCCACATTGAATGGCAGATACAACAAGGGTATGGCCAGCAGGGGCAGGGCCGAAACCAGTGCCCGGGTTCTCTGTTCAAGGAGGGTCTGAACGAGGATCGCCTGGAACAGCACGGCAAGTCCAGCTGCTCCGGTAACCATGTAAACCACAATACCAGTTAAGAAATGATAGAGGGTCCTGACCACCAGGTTCCCCGGCGAATATAGACTTTGAACCGCTCCAACAAAAATGCCCGTCGCAATACCCATTGTCAGTCCGGCCGGTAACCTGTAATATGCAAAAAGCATAATGAATGGGATCAGCGCTGCCAGGACCAGTGGGTGAAAAAGGAGATTGCTTTTTGCCCTTCTGAATAACAGCTGCAGGGAAAAGAAAACGATGGACACCAGCAACGCCACAGCAATGGATCCACCGAAGGGCAGGGTCATGAATTCAATGAACCAGTCCCCCAGGTGATCAGAAATACCGCCGGGGTAGCGCAGGGATTCCCCTATAGGTAAGGGGATGCTCTGCTGCCAGTAATAGATCAGGGAGACATCCACCCTTTTGAGAAAAAAGAACAGACAGGTCAGTGTAAGAATGAATCCAAAAACACCTGCAATTCTTATTGGGAATGTTTGCTTCATCAGACTTGTTCACCTTTATGCCAAGCCGAATTTAATGAAATAATTCAAAAACCAGCAGGCAATTTAAACAGCTATTTATCGCGTATTTTGGGAATACCTCATTATACATTGCGAAACTCCTTAAACCCTCCGCTAAAGGTCAACTTCGACAATGCTGTTTTTAATGGCATAAATGACAAGGCCCGCAGTGTTTTTTGAACCGGTTTTATGCAACAGGTTCTCCCGGTGCTTATCAACCGTTCGTTTGCTTATGTGGAGGGCGTCGGCTATTTCATGATTGGAATGTCCTTTACAGATCAGGAATAATACTTCAGCTTCCCGTTCTGATAATTTAATTGGATATTCCGGTTCTTTTTTACGGCTGATGCTCTTGATAAAGCCTGACAGGATTTCCTGGGAAAAATAATTTCTTCCGGACAGGACATGCTCAATGGCTTCTTCCACCTCTTTGATACCTGAATTCTTCAGGATGAAACCTTTTGCACCGGCATCAATCATTTTGGTATAATAATCCTCATCGGAATACATAGACAGGGCAACGACATTCAGGCCGGGCTTTATCTTCAATACCTCAATGGTGGCTTCGATACCATTCATTCCGGGCATTTCAATATCCATAAAGACAATATCCGCCGTGCCTCCTTCCCTGAAAAATGTGACACAATCCCTGCCATTTCCAACCTCGTAAATTTCATCCACATAGGAAAGATTGTTTAAAATGAGTTTCATCCCCTCCCTGAATAACTGATGGTCGTCCGATATGAGTATGGATATGTTTTCCATGTTAGTTTATTCTGATTCTTGATACAATATGAACACCTTCACCCGGTTCGGAATAAAAATCAAAAGTGCCTTCCAATGAATTGATGCGGGAACGAATATTCGAATATCCCAATCCACTGAGCCCCTCTTTAACCTTTTGTTCATTAAACCCGATTCCGTCATCCATATACTTCAGCGAGATGAACGGATCATCCTGCAGGATTTCAATATAGATATTTTTTGCACTGGCATGGTTTAACGAATTTGAAATTAACTCACAGACCACCCGGTACAAAACAACTTCAATATTGAAGGAATACCGCCTGCTTTCAAGATTACAGTTGAAATGTACAGAAGGACCTTCAGAAACCTTGAGCTTTTGAATAAAGGATTTCAGAGCACGGTAAAGGCCAAAATTCGTTAGTACGTGGGGACTCAGTTTATTTGAGATCTCTTTGATTGTTTCAATTGATTCGTCGATCAGTTTCTCTGCATTCAACAGAATCACATGATTGATTTCCCTTTCCTGACCCACGGCTGAAATTGCCATTTTAACCGAAGATAACAGCGGCCCGAGGCCATCATGAAGTTCCTTACTGAAGTGCTGCCTCTCCTTTTCCTCTGTTTTAAGAATCGCTGACAAAATCCTGCTTTCATTTTGCTTCCTCAGTTCTTCGATCCGTTTTTGAATATTAAAGATCCGTTTGATAAATACCAGGCTCAGAAGCATTATAACCGAAATTAAAACTCCGGTCCAGGTGCTTAACAACCCGGATAACAATTTGCTGCCTGAATCGTAAAACTGTAAAATTTCAAACACCCGTCTGAAAGCCATTAATAAAAATCCGCCCGATATCAGCCACCAGGCTATATTGGTCCGGGTTCTTTTAACCAGTGACAAGGCAATGATCGCAGCAGCAAACTGAAGTATAATTGACAGTATAAGCGCAATTTTTATAGGCATATGCAAAGGATGAATGATCGTCTAAATTAGGGAATAATAACCATTCAGATTAAATTGTGTTACTTAAAGTCTATTTTTGGAACTATGAAAAAAGGGCTTACAATCCTCTTATTCCTGACCACAGTACTCATGCACGCACAGGATTACGGAGTCAGGATTGCCTTTATCGGCAATAGTATCACCTACGGGGCCGGGCTCCAGAATCCTGCGATCCAGAGTTACCCCGCCCAGGTTGGGGATCTTTTGAAGGAGGTATTCGGCGATACCTGTGTGATTGGTAATTTCGGCATTTCTTCAAGGACGATGCTTAAAAATGGCGATTTTCCAATCTGGATTGAACCGGAATTTGACCAGGCCCTGGCCTTCAGGCCAAACATCGTGGTCATTGCCCTGGGAACAAACGATTCGAAAAATCAGAACTGGGACACATTCGGAGGCGAATTCCATGATGATTACCTTTCGATGGTCGACACATTTAAACAAGTAAACCCTTTTGCGGAGATTTTTGTCTGTTACCCGCCTCCTGCATTCGAGATTGTCTGGAATATCAGGGATTCTGTGATCTTGAACGGGGTGATCCCGGTTGTGGACCAACTGGTGGTTGAAACCGGTGCCGGATTGATCGATTTTTATAACTCGCTGAAAGACAGTACTCACCTTTTCCCCGACCATATTCACCCGAATTTACAAGGGTCGGCTGCAATGGCCGGGATCGTGTATGATAAGTTCATGGAGACCGACATCATCCGGCAGGCTGAAAAGGGAGTGACCTTTATCATGAATATTGAGAGCGACAGGCTGTATATCACTCCCGGAGACACTTTGGGGTTACTGAGCTGGAATACCATCAATGCCAGTGCCGTTTACCTGGACGGAACGGAAGTTGAATTCAACGGCAGCCGGGAGGTGGATCATCAACAGGGTACCACGCACATCCTGATTGCCGGGGGTGAAAAATATACCGATACCGCAATCTATACATTCGTTCGGTATACCCCGGTGATCGACAAGATGACACTATTGGCGACTGCAAAAACGTTTTATACCGAAGACACTGTTTCCATTACTGCCGGATACAAGGATCAATACGGATACCCTTTGAATGATACAGTGCCGGAGCTTCAGTGGAGCATCAGCCTCGGGAAAGGAACCCTTTTTAGTCCGATGGACAACTCGGTTTTCTTCACAAGTTCGGAAGCCGGTTCGGCGGTAATTTCAGCAAACCATATGGGGCTAAAAGGAGGGATCACCTTGAAGATCAATGAAAGGGACCCCACTTATGCAGGGAATATTTCTGCAAATCAGGTGATGGAGGTATTTCCAAATCCGTTCGATGATCACATCTCGTTCAGGAACATCCCCGCCGGGACCGGGAAAACGGACTTGAAAATTATTGATTTACAGGGCCGGACCTGCATTCATCGAAGAATAGGAATGGATGAAACCGGGCTCTATACCCTGGATACAAACCCACTGCCGGAAGGAATATACCTCTATGAAATGGTTACTGGCCAAAGTGTGGTAACCGGGAAACTGGTCAAGAGTGATGTCGCCGCCGGCGTCCCGAAATAAGAACTACCTCTTTTCAGTCCGGGAGATAATCAGTACCATCTCATCTTTCGATCTCAGGTAAATATCTTGAACCTTCAACTGACCCTCTTCAATTGCAATGGTCCCAATATCGTTATAGATAAATATCTCCGGTATGTAAGTTTTAACAGTATAATCAAGATCATTACCTGTTAAGTCAACCAGGTCAATGTCTGTCATCACATCGCAGTTACTGTCATTAAGGAGGTACACGTAATAATTTTCACCGCATTTTACCGCATAGGCTTCAACCACGTCAGCCCTTACCGAAACTGTGTCAAAATTACCATTCCCGGCAGCAAGCATCTGATCGTTAATATCCCTTACGCCGTTAAAGTAGGGGGTGATCCCCCTGTCATCAAAAAATTCCCACCACCATGACATAGGCAGAATGGGTGTGGGGGTAAACATTCCATACCACAGGCCCCGTTTGTAATCGTACACTTTTTCAATGGCCATGGTTGAAAAATTCAGGTTCCAGTCCCACTCATAACCGAATTCGCCAATTACAAAAGGTTTTTTGTGCTTATACGCAGCTTCAATGGTCTCCGGCCGCATGCTTGTGGTACGCTTATAGATGTGTTTCTGGTTCAGATCCATATGTTCCAGATCCCACATCCCCGGAATTTCCCGGTGGGATACGCTTGTGGTCACAAGATGTTGATATGGATCTATACTTTTCAGGTATGCACTCATCACGTCATGCCATTCGGCAACCTTATCGAGAGGAATAAGAACACTGTCACGCGGGGAACGCGTAAAAGTTGCATTATCCACCTCGTTGAAAAATTCCCAGAATGCGATATTTGTCGAATATCCCCATCTTGCCACAAAATACCGCAATTTGTTTTTATATTTTATTCTTGATTCTTCCAGGGTAAAAAACTCGGTGGGTGTTTTTGCCGGGCCCCCGTTCTTCGAATTAAATGCCTGCCTGTCCCAGCTGCTTTCTTCCAAATACATGCCATGGACATCCATGGCAAGCATGATGTAGATTCCGTTCTCTTTAGCCAGCTCAACAATTTCATCAAATCTGTTTATAGATCCCGGTTCGGCCGGAACTGTTTCATTTTTTCTCTCCCTGGGCAGCGTCCATTCCTCCGGAAGACTCCCCTGGTGCATCCATACCCGCATGAAGTTTGCTCCGTTCGAGGATATTTTGGGAAGAAGGTAGTCATAGGTGTACTTCGTTTGATCACCTCTCGGATCCCAGCAAATGTTCTCACCAATTCCACGGAATGGTTTTCCTGAATCAAACTTTAAAGTCCAGTAATGATTGGTCCTCAGAAATCCATCACTGGAAGAAACTTCGCTTATGAAGCTTTTCTCCGGCGAATTTTCAACGACCTTCCCTTGTTTGATGACCCTGAAATGATATGCATATTTTCCAGTCTCAGCCGGGGCATACCTTGCTTTCCATAGAGACCCTGAATTCAATTGGTTTTCAAAATAGCACGGCAATACAAGTTCTACACCGGATGGAGATCTGATGATCATATCAAGTTGAATATCCCTGGAATCAAAAGGATTTTCAAATTCAGAATGAATCACCACATCAAATTCAACCTTCTCAAACCTGAGGATTTCCTGTGTTACAATCTGATCTTCAATCCCAGGTTGCGAAAAGATGGTTGCGCACCAAAGCATCACCGTGATGATAACTGCCATTGACTTATACATTTGTTTCATAAAGCACCCTATTTTAACGAAAGATTCACCAGTAATAATTTTCACTGAACAATATCACTGAATCGGAAAGTAAGAAATTACCATAAAAATTGTACCGGTCCTGCAATCCCTGCTTCTTTCAGGGGCTTTCCGGGATCCAGATACTGCCGGATCGGCGAGGTGGTCCAGAGGGTTTTCAATTCACCTTCCCGGGTCATCTCACCTATGATCCTGTTCCTGTAGCAATTCCCAACCTTCACTTCCAGGGTGTTCGATCCCGGAACCGCAAGCGCAGTGGCGGTAAACCTGTAACCCGGAAAAACGGCGGATCCAAGCGAATGTCCGTTCAGCAATACCGAGTAACCGTCTGCCACGGCACCCAGTGAAAGATAGAGCGGTTCCATTCCGGCCACCGAGTCCGGCACCTCAAACTGAACGCTGTAGGATGCGTCGCCGGAATAATAGATAATCTCAGGATCCCCGTACTCCGGGTAGAATTTAAAGGTTGAAATGGTCACCGGGGCCCTGTCCCGGAATTCCTCAAAGGTAATGGTCCCGCTCAGTTCCCCAATGGTAAATGAATGAACTGGTTCCGACCGGACGGGCAGCGACCTGTTTTCGGGAATGCCGAAAAGTACAAACAGTGAACCCTTCGGGGGAAAGGTGAGGCTGAACCCGGTGATACCATCCGAAGAACTGTACTCATTCACATTATATATGGCGCCATACTGCGGGTCCCACACCTGTGGAATGGATCCGTCAGCCAGGAAACGGCAGGTTCGGGTAACTTCCTTCTCCTCCTGGTTCACGAGGAACCATATGTCGGCACCACCCGATTTCTTATGAATGTAGATCAGCGGCGTATCTGCCTGTTCGGCCGTGGAAAAATCAGGCTTAAATTTTTCCGATGCGATCACCTCTTCCAGGGAGTAACCGCCGTATACCCTGCCCTTTCCATAGGTATTCAGGTATTTTCCGGAACCGTTGTCCGGACCCCACAGCTGATCCGTCAGTGCCCTGAGCTTCCTGTCGTTGTCACCGGCATTCTTAAGTGAAAGCGTATGAACCGGTTTTGGTCCGGAAATAATGGCCCCCTGTTTCACCAGCGCTTCAATGATATGCAGGGTTGAAAGCTCCATCCCCGGATCATCGGGAAGCAGGATTATCCGGTAACTCATTCCATTCTCCAACACAACCGAGCCATCCTTCAGGCTTGCTCCCACGAGGATATCCGAATTGCATTTTTGAACCCTGAAACCGGACGGGAGGTTTTGTACCCACTGCGGACTCCACGGATCGTATAACCGGTCACCCACAAAACAAAGCAGATCGGCCTTGACGGTACCCTCCTGCAGCAGGTACTGAATTCTACGGTGATAATCAAACCATTGGGAGGCGTAAGGCCACCAAGGATTATGGCGGTTAAAGGACTGACCGAAAGTACCCAGCGTGATCCCCGGCTTGCGTTCACCGGGCTGATGTACATAACTATGGAGCACCATCTGGTTCACCCCGCTGCAGAAAGCCCTGTCTCCGAACAGCTTCAGGTCCCAGGGTGTTTCCGAGTAATTGGCATAACCGGTATAAGCCTCAGCAGGGACGACCTGCTTGCCGTAAAGAGTTGCAGCCTGCATGGGCAGGTCAGAGTCTGCCCTTTGGACCGGACCATATTTGATCAGTCCGCTTTCACTCTCCAGTCCGGCCCAGAATTCAAACATGGGCACATCGATATACCTGTTGGATCGGAGTACATCCAGCGGGGGATAACCGGCACCCCCGTAAATCACCTCTGCATGCGACTCCACGCCCATACGGTGACAGAGGGTGTTGTAATGTTCATAGTAGTTATGCTCGATCAGTTCAGCGATCGTCATGCGGTAATCGTGCAGGAATCTTTCGGTCTCTTCCGTGTTCCCGACCACCTCCCCGGAAATCACGGGGAGCCATGGGATGATGCTGTAACCCCTCAACCGGGCAAATTCATCCGGGAAATTCTGCGTCCAGTTCTGGTATTTGCATTCCCAGCTATCGATAAAAAGGTATTCAAAAGTGTTACCGGTAAATTCCCCTGCGGTTTCAGCCAGCTTTTCAGCGAACCCGGTGAAGTGGGCATTCAGTGCTGAAGTATCCATCTTATCGCACTCCAGCCCCCGTCCTGCCGTGGTAGCCGGACCATTCACCACACCCGTGGTGGTATAACCGATCCTGAGGATGGTCCAGTCACCTTCCGGGGCATCCCATCGAAGGATTCCGTCCTCCCCCAACAGAGAGGTGAGGTCGGTCACCCGCGCCGGATCAACAGACCATACCCCAGAGTCACCTGTGGCAAACAGGTCACTGAGCGGATCGGCCTGGGTGGTGACGGTCTTTTCAAGATGATGGGGAATTTCTGTAAAATAGACCGGCAATTCATTCTCCGCCAGAAGTTCCAGCTCCGAGATCCCGAAATCGTAAAAACGTTCGCTATCCCCGGTCTTGCCAATCAAAACCCTGAATTTAGCTGCCGTTGTTTCAGGGAAAGGAATCATTACGGTCTGATTGATTCCATGGCTTTCAAATTCTGTAATGGTCCTGAACCCGAAGCTGGCATCTGCTTTCTGCAACGTGATCGTAAAGCGGATATCCTGCAATGAACCCCACTCAAAATCCTTGCGCGGATGGATGGCAAGCGTGGAAACCGTCACCGGTGAGGGGAATGTAATATCGATGGAGGCTGGTCCGGAAAGTGATATCATGCTGAATGGATTCCCGTCAGAAAGGATATCCCCTGACGGAAGGCCATTCACACTGATCCCTGCAGGGGAAGAGGGAACAGGATGATCGCTTTGCCGGGAGGGAAACGCCAGTACAGCAATATCCCTGTAGAAATCATGGTTTGACGCAGGTTCAGTCAGCTGTAACGAAACATTTCCCGGTCCGCTAACCAAACGCTTGCTCCACACACATTGCTTCATTGATTGTTCGGGAGTGATCCAGGGGCCGCCACTGGTGCTCCACCCGTCGCAGTTGTGCACCCCGATGGTGATCCCGAGCCTGTCGGCCTCCTCCAGTGCCCACCTGAACATCCCGTACCATTCGGGTGTGTCAAACAGTACCGGTTCAACTCCAAGATCCCTTTCTTCGTGGAGACTTACATTCAGTATGGTGGCAGTCGATATCCCCGCACGTTTCATCGCCTCGAGATCGGCCGTGATCCCCTCCCTGGTAATTGCATTATCAAGCCAGTGCCACCAGGTGTGGACACCATGAACGGCAGGAGGATCAAGGAATCCGTCCGGATCGGGCGATTGCATATTTCCGGGGCTGCACCCCGGGATGACCCCTAAAAAGATCATGGTCATGAAAGCAAACAGAAGGAGTGAACATTTTCTCATTTTGATAAGTATGGATTGGTTTATGAAAGTTCCGAAAATTTTATAACATTTACCCTATCATTGAACTGACCCATAAAAAAATGAACCTATCAAATTTTTGCTACTTCAACGGTGACCTGGTCAGGTATAAAGATGTAAATCTTCATATTTCAGACCTTTTGTTCCAGAGGGGATTCGGGGTATTTGACTTTTTCCGCAGCAGGAACGGAACCATTCCCTGGCTGAAGGATTACCAGGAAAGACTCTTTAACTCCCTGGAGCTTTCAGGTATAAAGGTCGATTTGGACAGGGGACAGTTCGAATCCATCATCCATGGTTTACTTCAAAAGAACGATCTGGTCAACGGCGCCTTCAAGGTCATCGTAACCGGGGGGTATTCAGAAAACCTGGAATCGGTAACCGGAACTGCAAACATGGTAATCCTTAACCTCAACTGGAATAAACCTCCGGAAGAGGATTTTAAGAAGGGTGTACACCTCATCAGCGACAGATTCGTGAGGCCCAACCCGGAGGTCAAAACGCTCTATTACTTCAATACACTGAGGTTACAGAAGAAGCTCAGGGAGTACGGTGCCGTGGATGTCATGTTTCACACCAACATGATCTCCGAAACCTCGCGTGCTAACCTCTTTTTCGTAAAAGGAGGGCATGTTTATACCCCCGTAAGCGATATTCTGAAAGGGATCACCCGAAAGCAGGTACTCTCCATGTTCGGAGAAATCAGCGTGGAGGATATCGAGGCCGGCCGCCTCTACGATTTTGATGAAATATTCCTTACCTCCACCTCCAGGGATGTGACCCCGGTAGTATCAGTGGATGGTAAAAGGATCGGTAACGGCACACCCGGATCTGTCACACGGGAAATCCTGGCGGCTTTCAGGGCAAATGGGTGGTAGCTGCGTCGTTACTAAATCCATTAATTCCGTCTTTATCATATAATGTACCATACCATGTGACCGGAACCTGGAGATCCAAACCAACTTTTATAATGCAACGCTATTGAAAGGAAACTAAAACTCTACGAATATGCTGGCAATAAAAAAGACAGGCGAAGGCTATTACCTGGCCACCCTGACAGGAGAAAAAGAGGAACTGGGAAGAAATGAGTGTCATTTGATGAAGAAGGAACTCATGACCATTCTGAAAGCCCATCACGAAATCACCGTCAATGTGAAGGGAATAAAATCAATCGCCAGTGCGGGAATTCATATTTTGCATGAATTGAAAAACATAGCCGATGCCCGCCGGTGTAAAATTCGTTTTATCAATGCCGAACCTTCGGTTGCAACGATACTGGCAGAACTCACTCAAAAAACGACCCGGCAACATAATATACTTGAGTTTGACTGATCCATAAATCGGGAATATCTCCTCTTGTACGTACAAGTGAAAAAACTATATTTGTACAACCAGGAAGGATGAAAAAAACACGTTACCAGGAGCTAGAATTTATGCTGAAGGAGAAAATCCAGTATGGAGTTTTCCAGGTGGGTGACTATTTGCCTTCAGAAAATGAGTTGTGTACCCGCTTTTCAGTTACCCGGACCACAGTGCGCAAAGCCCTGGATAACCTGTTGAAAGAGAGATTTATCGAGAAACAACACGGAAAAGGCAGCCGGGTGAGGGAACGCCACCACTCCTTTGGCCTGCTGAACGTGAAAGGATTTTCGGAGGCAGTGGGCCAGAATGTGAATACAATCTTTTTACAGGAACCGGCCATCCGTTTTTGGAATCCAGCGATTGTTTTTCATCCGGGGGAATCTGAACTTAAGTCCGGATGTCTGCATTTTGAGCGACTTCGTTGCGTGGGCGATCACCCTGTAATGCTGGAAAACAACTGGTTTGCCGACCAGGCATTGAAAGATTTCACAAATCAGGAATTTGTTGCCGGTTCGTTCTTTAAAACATTGAGCCAGGTATACCTGATCGAGATTACAGGTTCCGAACAGGAACTCCGGTCCGAACATGCCGGTGAACGAACGGCATCACTACTGAAAATTGAAACAGGATCGCCCTTACTTCACATTTCAATTAAATTCCATACCAGTCACCCCGGTCTGAATATTTACAGCGAACTCTATTGCAACACGATGAAATACCCCATCGGGAACAGCTATCATATTTAAAACCCTGATCCATGGCCCAAAAAACCCACATTTCGCGCAGGAATTTCATGAAATCAACGGCAGTTGCCTCCTCTGCTTTGCTGGGTGCCTCTGCCCTTTCTGCCTGCTCCGGTCATTCGGACTCCGGGAGAAAACAAACCGATTTTCCCCTCCACTTTATAAAAGGATACCAGGCCGGCGACGGCGTTTCCGGTTTGCTGTTTTCACAAATCGGATATGAACTGGGATTTCCTGTTCGCATCATCGTCCGGCTGCCAAAAAAAGAGCTGCTCCCGGGAAATCCCGCTTGCAAACTGCTCCCTGTGCATGGGGAGAAAAGCTACCAGGCTCATTTGATACACTGGGGAGAAATCTGGAGCAGTCACTGGTGGGTAGCCGATTTCGGGATCATTGACCAGGAGGGTGTTTGGGACATTGAGGTATGGAATGAAAACAAAACCGTTTTCGCCGACAGGGGACTCAGGGTCGGTAAAAACATCCTTTGGAATTCCACCATACAGTGGTCGTCGGTCGATATGCTCGAGAGAAGGGTTCACTTTACAAAGGTCGGAGCCGGCTGGCAGGATGCGGGCACCCTGTGGGTTGAAAGTCCGGCCCAGAGTGCAATGGTGATTGCCCTTGCCGAATTGCTTGAAAATACTCCAGGGCGATTCGATAAGTTTTTTAAAGAGCGAATATATAAGCAGATTGCAGTGGGTGCCGATTACCTGGTAATGACCCAGAAAAAAGCCTTCGAAATGGGATTCCCCGAAGGAGCCTTCTGTCACGATTTACACGGTCATGAAAAGGATATTTTACCTGCCGATGCCATGAAAGCAGTGGTCGCCCTTTGCAAGTCTGCCCGGCTCCTCCCCGATTCGTTCCGTGAAAAGAAGGAAGACTACCTCGAATCAACAAAACTGGCCTACAGGTGGTTACTCACCGAAGCCGAACCCATGGGTGATTATGGCTATGTGAGGATGCAGCGGGGAATTCCGGAAGATACGAAGATTCCAAAGGAGGAATGGCTGACCCGCGATCTTCTGATGATGTGCCAGGTCGCTCTGGAAATGCATCAAACAGGAGATCATGGGGCCAGGCAGCAGGCGTTTGATTATGCCCGGAAAGTTATGGCCCGTCAAATCCCCGGTGAACAGGCCCAATCCGGTTTCTACGGTCATTTCAGGGAATTCGAAAGCATGGAACACTCCGAGCCATCATGGATTCATGGCATTGTACCAGGGAAGAAGGGGATCGAATTCGGGGCCGACCTGGGAGGAATTTATCCCAACTACCTGCTCCCCATCATCCGGTTACTGAAACTTTTTCCCGAACACGAAGAGGCCGGAAACTGGAGGCAGTCTCTGCACAATTTTACCTATGGTTACCTGATTCCCGGGTGTGAGGCCAATCCGTTTTTACTGGTCCCACAGCTTATTTTGGGCAACGAAGGGCCTACCTGGTTCTGTGGAACCTTTCACGGCACCAATGCCATTTACGGGTATACTGCAGCACTTGCACTCGAACTTGAAAAACTCTTTAACGAGCCCAAACTGAAGGCCATTGCCTATGGTAACCTTCAGTGGATTGCCGGACTGAACGCAGGGATTACCCGCGAAAACCTGGAAGCAGGCTGCGTGGTTTTCAGCGCCGATGTTCCTGAGGGCATGGCCCTTCCAGCCAGCATGGTCTGCCACATCGGAGAACGCTGGGCCGGCACCTGGTTCCAGACCCGCGGAGTCATCTGCAACGGATTCTCAACAGGGAAACAGTTTGTTTATGACACCAGGCCTGAAAGGATCAGAGACGGACCCCATTCGCTTACCGACGAAGACTGGATACCCCACAGTGCCGCATGGCTGACCGGTTTAATGAGATTACAGGATAACGATCATTAATAAAAAGATTCATATCAACCAAAAAACAAAATTCCATGAATGAAACCGTTTACAAACTGGCAAAGATGATCGATCATTCGATCCTGCACCCCACCCTCACCGATAAAGATCTGAAAAGAGAATGTGAAGTGGCAAAAAAATATGATGTGGCTTCGGTATGTGTAAAACCCTATATGGTCAGATCGGCCATTGAATATTTGAAAGGTACCGATGTCCTGACCGGCTGTGTCATTGGCTTTCCTGCCGGAAATTCTGCCATCTCCGTCAAAGTTTTTGAGGCCGACAACGCCTGCAGGGAGGGGGCGGTTGAAATCGATATGGTAATCAACATTGGCAAAGCATTACAGGGCGACTGGGATTACATTTCGAGGGAAATCAGTGCAGTGTCCGATGCATGCCATGCGCACGGCGCCATTGTGAAGGTGATTTTCGAAACCGACTATATCACCCGGGAGGCCGACATTGTAAAACTCTGTAAGATCTGCACAGAGGTGGGCGCCGATTTTGTAAAAACCTCTTCAGGATTCGGTTTTGTGAAACAGCCCAACGGAGATTACAACTACGTGGGGGCAACAATCCCGGTCTTGAAACTCATGAAAAAAAGTGCCGGTCCGAATGTGAAGGTGAAAGCAGCGGGAGGTGTCCGCACACTCGATCAGCTGATTGCAGTTCAGGCAGCCGGTTGCACCCGGAGCGGGGCAACTGCAACCGCTGTAATGCTGGAGGAGGCCATCAAACGGTTCGGAAATTAACAAAGCCCAGATCATGTTCATAGTCAACTCTTACCCCGTTGCTGTATTGTTTTGCTTTATTACAATGTTATGCTGGGGTTCATGGGCCAACTCGTCCAAATGTACAACCACAAAATGGCAGTTCCCCCTGTTTTACTGGGACTATTCCATCGGATTAATCCTGATGGCCCTGTTTTATGGCCTGACCATGGGCAGTTCAGGGGAAGCGGGACGGGGAATGATGGCCGACCTGGTCCAGGCCGATCCTGCTTCCATGGGATTTGCTCTGCTGGGAGGAGCCATATTCAACCTCTCAAACCTGCTGGTTGTGGCCGCGATCTCAATAGCCGGAATTTCGGTAGCCTTCCCCATTGCAGTGGGTCTCGCCCTGGTTCTGGGTGTTTTGATCAATTACATCAAAACTCCCGCAGGCAATCCGGCCATCCTTTTTTTTGGCGTAACACTGGTGGTTGCCGCCATGGTGCTCAATGCAATTGCCTCACGGAAAGCTTCGGCATCAAAAGGAAAGACTTCCACCAGGGGAATCGTTATTTCCATCATTTCAGGTGTGATCATGTCCTTCTTCTACCGTTTTGTGGCTGAAGGAATGACAACCGACTTCACACATCCCGAAATTGGGAAACTGACACCCTATTCGGCCGTCCTTGTATTTTCAGTGGGGGTGTTTCTCTCCAATTTCATCTGGAACAGCTTCTTTATGTACAGGCCCATCACGGGAACGCGCACTTCCTACAGGCAATATTTTACGAACGGGACTGCCAGGCAGCACCTGATCGGTATACTCGGGGGGCTGATCTTCAATACGGGCTTCCTCTTTAACCTCATCGCCTCGGAAAAAGCCGGTCCGGCCATCTCATACGGCCTGGGACAGGGGGCAACCATGATCGGAGCAGCGTGGGGTGTTTTTGTGTTCAGGGAATTTGCTGGGGCCCCCAGGTCGGTGAATAAATACCTGGGGTCCATGTTCGCCATTTTTATCATTGGCCTTGGCCTGATCATTGTGGCACGGTTAAACTAACGGACGATGAAAAACAAAATCGTGGTGATCGGCAGTTCCAATGTCGATCTGATCATGAAAATGGATCGCCTTCCCGGGAAAGGCGAAACCGTTACTGATGCCGGGTTTCTCCAGGTTTACGGAGGGAAGGGCGCAAACCAGGCCGTTGCTGCGGTCAGGGCAGGCGGTAACGTGGCTTTTGTAAACTGCGTGGGTGATGATGCATACACCCCGCGGATGCTGGAGAACTTCCGAAATGACGGACTGGACATCAGGTATGTTTTCCGGGAAACGGGGATAGCCAGCGGACATGCACTGGTGATGATCGGCGGAGATGGGAGCAACTACCTTTCCGTATCCCCGGGGGCCAATTACAGGTTAACCCCCGGGCTTATTGACAGGGTCCTGCCGGTGATCGACGAAGCAGCAATGATCATTATGCAATATGAAATTCCGGCCGAAACCATTCAATATGTTTTCAAAATTGCTGAAGTCCGATCGGTACCTGTACTATGGAATTTCGCCCCGGCCCGGCCATTCGACCTCTCCTATATCGGAAAGACAGACATCCTGGTGGTCAACGAAACCGAAGCTGCCTTTTTATCCGGATTAACTGTTGAAACGGACCGGGAAGTTGAAAATGCCGCATTGAAACTGTTGGATATGGGTGCCAGACTGGTTATCATTACCCTGGGCGACAGGGGTGTATTTGCGCTTTCGGCCCATGAAAAAGTATCACTACCGGCACTCCCTGTAAAGGCCATCGATACCACCTCGGCAGGCGATGTATTTTGCGGAAGTTTTGCCGTTGCCCGGATAGAAGGGAAAACCCTAACCGAATCGCTGCGCTTTGCCACTGCCGCTTCGGCAATCTGTGTGACCCGGATGGGCGCCCAGCCCTCCGCACCCGAAAGAAGGGAGATTGATGAACTCCTCCTGCGGACGACTTTATAAGGCTTACCTTACAACCAGGGTGGTGTGCAACACGGCAGGGACATCCCCGATATACGGACCGCCCCAATCCGTTTCATCCCCGTTACGTATGCGAAGCAGTTTAAAAGTGCCGTTTTCATACGTGCCCTCTTCAACTCTCAGGTATTGCCAGGCCCTACCTGCATTGGCGCCAAGCGGCCGGAAGGTAAAACGGCAGTATGTGCCCACAAGCACAAACTCGTTCTCTCCCAGCTGAACCACCATCGCTTTACCGATCGGCTGTGCATTTGCCTGTTCCGTGCGCCCGCCCGTGGCGCTGAATTTTATTATGGCCTGCCAGCCACCCAGATCGATCGTTTGCTCCGCATGATCTTCACGTTCAACCACGGCTTTTATCCTGCCTTCAAAACCCCACCTTGCCAGCTCCCTCATCATGGGAGCGGCCATTGCGTATTCCCCTGAAAGCGTCCCAAGGCGTGCAGCGGTTTCATCCACGGTCTCGTCCCGTCCATTGTCATCGATCCCAAATGGTGAATATCCAATACCACCGCGGGCGATTAACTGCATAGAGGTATTTTGCAGTTTTCCGTGCTGGGGTGGATCTCGGGAACGAACAGGGCATTGTCGGGGCGATCGTATAACTCCAAAACCTTTAATACCCGCTCACTTCCGACAGGTATATATCCGGAGCCACCAGATCGACAGAGGGTGCTGCCACCTTCCAGATGGGAATCACATTGTCGGTGGGACCTCCGCTTTCATAAGTCGATGCACTCGGATTTGAAAGAGGATCGCGCAAAGCTGCATTGACATACAAGGGCAGTGAATTTACCGCCTTGCCGGCCGCAGCAACATATTCAATATAACTGGCCACCGACCAGGCGTGGAAATATTCATCCGCATCATTTCCAAAGACCTCCTGCCATGTTCCCCCGGAAACCACAGGTTTGTTTAGTGCATCAAGTACCCCCGGTTTGAGCAGTTCAGCAGGAACCTGCCCCTCAAACAGTTTCTGGGCAACCGGGGAATAATCCCGCACACTTCCCCAGGACCCGGGTTCATTCTGTACCTGGACCATCAGCACGGTATGCCTGGGGTCGTTCTCCTTCAAATAATTCATGAAAGCTTTGAAAGCCCTTGCATCGGACTCCATCGCTGCCTTTGAATGCGGTGAGGGGGAATCGACCGGATGTCCCTCCTTCCCTGTGAGGTTTGGATACTTTACGGCATCCTCTTTCATCCATCCGGGCATATAATGGTTGCTGCCATTTTTCCAGGTGGCAAACCACAGAAGTACAAGATACTTGTCCCGCTCCCTGGCCTGATTGAGTAACGTATCAACCAGTGAAAAATCGTACTTCCCCGGCTGTGATTCAATTTGCTCCCAGTAAACCGGGACTTCGAGGGTGTTGGCGTTCAGTGTCTCGATGGCAGACCACACGCGGGGCAGCATGCCGGGCCAGGCGCTGGAGTTGTGGGCCTGGCCGGCCAGGATTAAGAAAGGTTCTCCATCCACCAGCAGGGCGTGACGGCCATCCTTTTCAACAATCCTGGGAATGGTGCTTTTAGCGGTTTGGCTCCAGGCAACTGCTGCAGTAAGAAAAAACATTACAAAAAATGCACTCGGAAGAGCAGGCTTGTTCAATTTCATAACCCCGGATTTTATATGGATAATTATTACTGCCATCTCTATTCAGGCAGTTGTTGGCTTAAACAGTGCAAGGTTCCAAAACCCCAGATCAGGTCAATCGCGCTAATACCCGTTACCTCCCTGCCGGGGAAGCAACCGGCCAGGATATTTAAAGCAATCCTGTCGTTGGGATCATTGAAAGTCGGTACAAGCACACATTGGTTCAAAATTAAGAAATTGGCGTAACTGGCAGGAATCCGTATCCCCTCGAAGAGCAGTTTTTGCGGCATGGGGATCTCCACTACAACGGGTGATTTCCCATTCTCCAGGGTGGCATTTTTTAACCTTGTAAGGTTCTCCTGCAAAGGCCTGTAATTTTCGTCCCTGTGGTCGGGTTCAACGACCGACAGGATGGTGTTTTCATTCACGAACCTGCACAGATCATCGATGTGTCCGTGGGTATCGTCTCCCCTGATCCCCTCCCCGATCCAGATGGTATGGGTTATACCCAGGTATTCGGCAAAAACGGCCTCATAATCAGATTTGGTAAACCCCGGATTCCTGACCTGGATTTCAGGATCCAACAAACACTCCTCGGAGGTGATCAGGGTGCCTTTGCCATTGGTATCGATGGCTCCGCCTTCAAGAACAACAGGTTTCCCTTTATAGACAGCCTTTGTCAAAGGAACATTCAGAAAAGAGGCCACTTTCCGGGGGACGCTCCTGTCCAGGTAAAAGTTTCTGTATTTAGCCCACCCGTTGAAGTTGAAATCCAGTGCTTCCCTTGATTCCGCACCATTTTTAACAATGATGGGGCCCGAATCCCTCATCCAGCTCCGGTTGGTTTTGTGTATGATAAAATCAATGTTCGGAAGATGGACATGGGCCCGCATAAGCATTTCGGTTACCCTCCATTGAAGCGTTTCATCTGCCACCAGGATGATCACCTGTTCGATGGCTGCAATTTTCTTTATGAAATCAACAAGTGCCCACTGGATCGCCCCGTATTTACCTGGCCAATCCTTTCCATCATGGGGAAAACAGAGCAGGATGCCCTGTTGCTTTTCCCATTCAGCCGGGAATCTTCTGTTTTCTGCGCTCATCGGTTATCAATGGCTCTTTGGGTGATCTCTCCATAGGTGTCAATTCGCCGGTCTCTGAAGAAAGGCCAGTTCTGCCTGACATTCTCCAGCAAATCGAGGTCCACCTCGGCAATCAGTATCTCTTCCCGGTCATTCGATGCCTGCGCCAGTATTTCGCCCTGCGGACCAGCAATGAATGACCCCCCCCAGAAAATAATACCATTTGTACCGGGTACATATTTTTCCAGTCCGATCCGGTTGGCAGCGGCCACATAAATACCATTGGCCACGGCATGACCCTTCATTACATTCATCCATGCCCCCAGCTGCTTTTCCCCGAATTCCTCAACCTCATGCGGGGCCCAGCCTATGGCAGTTGGATAAATCAGGATTTCAGCTCCCTTCAGTGCCGTGATCCTTGCAGCTTCAGGATACCACTGGTCCCAGCAAATCAATGTACCAACCCTTCCTTTCTGAGTGGGAATGGCTTTGAATCCCAGGTCACCCGGGGTGAAGTAAAACTTTTCATAAAAATGCGGATCATCCGGAATGTGCATTTTCCTGTACAATCCGGCTTCCGATCCGTCGGTATCGATGATATATGCACTGTTATGGTAAATTCCTGACATCCTTTTTTCGAAAAAGGGAACAATGATCACAACACCCAGTTCCCTTGCCAGGGCACTGAAAGCCTTGAAAGATGTACTGTAGAGTGGTTCCGCAAGATTAAAATTATCCACATCTTCACTCTGGCAGAAATAATGGCTGCCATAAAGTTCCGGCAACGAAATAACCTCTGCTCCCATTTCAGCAGCCTCCCTCACCTTACTCAGACATTTCCTGAGGTTGTTTTCAGGGGTATTATTCAGGTTAAGCTGTATGACCGAGACCCTGTACTTTCGATTCATCGTCTACAAATTAGCTTTCTAAATTACGCAATATAAAACTACTACTTTTTCGGTTTTACAAAATGCTTATAAAATGAGGGTTTAATAGAAAAAATCCTTAAACTAGCGTACGCAATGGGGTGAACCCTCCATTGAATAAGCTACTTATCAATAAAAAATATCTGCTATGGCATCAGACTCAAGAAGAAACTTCATAAAAAAAACAACCGCTGCTTCAGCAGCGCTCTCCTTTGGAGGAATTCTACCCGCCTTCAGCGCAAGAAGCTATGGCCGCATCATGGGTTCCAATGAAAGGATCATGGTATCTGTGATGGGTGTGAATTCAAGAGGAAAAGCGCTGGCCTTAAATTTTGCACGGCAGACAGATTGTGATGTAGTCCACATATGCGACGTGGATAGCAGGGCGTTGTCAGCCTGTCAAAAAGAATTGGAAACATCACAGGAGATTAAAACCAGGGGATTCCGTGATTTCAGGGAATCGTTGCAGGATAAAGAATATCGATGCGATGGTCATTGCCACCCCCGATCACTGGCATGCTCCTGCAGCACTGTTGGCCATGCAGGCCGGGAAACATGTCTATCTTGAGAAACCCAGCAGTCATAATCCCAATGAAGGAGAGATTCTCATTAAGGCTGCCACCCGGTATGGGAAGGCTTTACAATTGGGCAACCAGCGCCGGTCATTCCCCATTGTCATACAGGGTATACAGGAGTTGAAGGATGGAGTGATTGGCCGTCCCTATTTTGGGAAAGGCTGGTACGCCAACAACCGCGGGTCCCATCGGAACCGGGAAAGAAACCGCTGTGCCTGAATGGCTCGACTGGGATCTCTGGCAGGGTCCTGCTCCCCGGAAGGCATACAAAGACAACGTGGTTCATTATAACTGGCACTGGTTCTGGCATTGGGGGACAGGCGAAGCACTGAATAACGGGACGCATATGATTGATATGTTACGCTGGGGACTAAACGTGGATTATCCGGTCAGGGTGAGTTCAAACGGGGGACGGTACCGTTACCAGGATGATTGGGAGACACCCGATACCCAGGTGATCAACCTGGATTTTAAAGAGGGCGTCTCCATGACCTGGGAAGGAAGGAGTTGCAACGGGAAGCCCGTTGAAGGAAGTGGAGCCGGTGTGATCTTTTATGGAGAAAAAGGCAGTATGATTATTCCCCGGAGGCAATAACTATACCATTTACGATCTTGATAACCATATCATGAAAGAGGTTCAGCCGGAACAAATAGCGGATACAGGAAACCTGGTTAGCCCCTATGACAATCTGGATGCCTTTCATATTCATAATTTCTTTGACGGGATCCGCGGGGGCAGCAGCAAGCTCAATGCAGATATAGAATCCGGACATAAAAGCACCCTGCTCGTACAGTTGGGCAACATTGCTCAGCGGGTGGGGCATTCCCTTGAAATTGATCCTGAAAACGGACATATTTTAAATGATAAAGAGGCATTGAAGTACTGGTCACGCAGCTATGAGAAAGGATGGGAAATGAAATAGAACATAACCAGAAGATCATTTATTAAAACCGTGGGCAAAGGAGCCGCCCTGTCAGCTTTGGCTTTCCCTTCAGGAAATGCCATGGCATCCCGGTTGCTGACCGAACCTGACCGGGATTTAAAGAATATAAGGATCGGAATTATAGGTGCTGAAAATTCACACACGATCGGGTTTGGGAAAATGTTCAACGTTGAGAAAAAATTCCCCGGGGTGGAAGTTAAATATGTCTGGGGTGAAACCGATGCGTTTGCACAGAAATGCCGCAGCAGAAGGGAATATCCCAAATATTGTAAAGGATCCCGAGGAGATGCTGGGTGAAATTGATGCGCTGATTGTCGATCACCGCCATCCGAAATATCACCTCGAGCCTGCAATCCCCTTTGTGAAGGAGGGTGTTCCAACTTTCATCGACAAGCCATTCTGCTACAGGGCTGCAGAGGGGAAGGAATTCCTGGAACTGGCCCGGAAACATGGAGCACCGGTGACCTCCTACAGCTCCGTCGCACACAGTAATTCCACCTTTGATATAAAAGAGCAGGTCGGATCCATGGGAATCATTAACCAGGTCATAAGAACCGGACCTGTCGATATGGATTCGCAATATGGCGGAGTGTTCTTTTATGGTGTACACATTGTACAGCCCCTGATGTACATGTTTGGTGAAGATATCGGCAGGGTGAGGGTAACAAGAAACGGTCAGAATGGCATCGCAACCCTTGTATATAAAAATGGCCTGTTTGCTACCCTGATTTTCAAGAATATTGCCTCTGGCTGGGAAACCTTTGTGGAGACGAAAGAGGGTTTGATTGAACTCAAATCCCGGGTGGAGGAGAGTGACCCGGCAAAGAATTATACCGATATGGTGGAAATGTTCCGGACCGGTAAGGAACCCCGCTCCCACCAAAGCATATTGAATTGTGTCTCCGTACTTGAAGCCCTGGAGAAATCCGTTGCCAGTCAGAACTGGGAAGAAGTGTTGATGCTTACTTAGGACCGGATTTACTTCATAAGCAGCATTTATTCGCAGAGCATCTTTCCGGTGGAGGTCCAAAGATTAGCCTTAGAGTGTTCCAATGTTCGCATGATCCACTGTATGGTGAGCCTTTGTTTTCTCATGCGAGAGCGGTAGACAATAATGCAGATGGCAAAATTTGGTAACTTGCAAAATTAAAATGATAGTTATGAGGACAACAGATATAATTAAAGAATTGCGTCGCCTTCCTGTGAATAAACAGATTTATATAATTAAAAAAACTATTCAATCCATCAGACAACAGGAAGACGCAAATCAGATGACAAAAGCTGCTGATCATCTAGCCAATGATTATAGAAATGACAAGGAGTTGACTGCCTTTACCGGTATTGATTTCGAAGATTTCTATGAAACAAGGTGAGATTTGGTTGATAAATCTTGAACCTACCATCGGTGCAGAGATCAGGAAAATTCGCCCAGCGATCGTTGTGAATGATAATAATTTAGGGAAACTACCACTAAAGATTATTGTTCCATTGACAGATTGGAAAGACAGATACAATGTGGCTACGTGGATGGTGAAAATTAATCCTGATGCAAAGAATGGCTTGGAAAAAGAATCCACAGCTGACTACTTTCAAGTTCGATCGCTATCCCAGAACAGATTTGTAAAGCGTTTAGGACTTGTCTCATGAAACGAACAGTTATAATCATTTCGGTAATCATCGTAGCAGGTCTGATTTACATTTCATTCTACAAGTACTTACCCCCATATTCAACAATAAAATCTGCAAGCTTAGTAAGTGGTTTATGTTGTCAATCACAGTCTCGTAATCTTGTTGTAGAAAATAAGAATAAAGACATCGTTACATTTTATTCTCAATGGAAAAATGAAGAGATCATTGCAAATGTTACATTAACTGATACAATGGTTTTTGAAGTGATTGTAAATGTCCAGGGTAAGCGCTATCTACATGAAGGAATCGCCTTTAAATTAGGGAATGAAACTACCGATTTAATAGAAGACGAGGAGGGATTTAGCTATTTTGTTGATGTATATGAATATAAAAAGGATGATTGCTGTATATATTTTAAAGTTGATAATGAATCATACGATAAGTTGGCGATTACGATGAGTAATGAATGCGAACAGCAATTGCCGAATATGTTTGCAGGAGTCCAAAGTGGGATACTACGACGCAAATGATTGCAATATGCAAGAAAGCATCGAATGATGGAAATGTAGATATGCAACTATATTGTCTGTGATCTTGTAATGATGGAGAGTTTACGGGTTTTGGCTTTTCTGGTATACATATGCCCTGAATAACCCCCTGATCTAGACTGATCCCGATGGGGAGTTCTTGGCATTCAAAAAAAGTGTTTCTACCCTCCCCATTTGATTTTGTCCAAAGTAGATCGAGAATTAGCTCGTAGTAATGCGAACCTCATAAGCGTCATTTTTTGGGTGCTATTGCTAATGGGGTTGCGTTGGGTTTTGTTTGATGAATCGGACGTTATCGCGGACTTCACTGGTAAATCTCTTTCCCATCCCCTGGCTTTGTTTATTGTACCACCGGGCTGCATCCCGGATATCTTCTTTGGCCAGGGGTAGGATGCGGGATTTATACATCAAAGTTCTTTTTCAATGTCATCCATTGCGGCATCAAAGTCCAATGCAGTATCTGGATCTTTATGGTATTGATCCAGGCGTTTTCTTACCAGGTCCTTGTGCCAGTCGGGGATATCAACTTCTTTATCGCCGAGGCCCTTGTATTTTAATTTAAGGTCCTCCCATTCCTGGATGGGGATGAATACGCCGGTGGTCTTTCCCTTGCTATCGGATATGTATTGCAGGTTCATGTCGGTTGTTCTCAGTTTGTTGCATAAGCCTGTCCGGTCTTAAAATCCCGGATCAGCGCATCGATGACCATGTAAATCTGTTTTTTTGCACTTTCCGGAAGAGCTGAAACTTCCTGAAACCGGTTTAACATATCCTGGTTTGTCTCAAAGGAGGTTTTCCCTACCAGATAATCAATAGATACGCTAAGGGCATCGGCAATGCGAATGATCACATCTATCGAGGGTTTAACTTCGTCTCTTTCACCGGAGTTCTTTCTGATATTTGATTTTTCTCAGGCTTCTGGTCCCTTATGGTCTTTTGTTGGTCGGTTGATGCTTGATGTAAGCGATTTAGCCGGTGATATCGTCAATGTGCTGAAGCGCGTTATCGGAGATACTTATCGAATAAGCTCTGTTGTACTGTTATTGCAAACCACATTCTGTCTTATTCATTTTCTTCATAGTAATATGAGTAGTCAATTCCTTTCATAAACATTTCGCGGTCGTTGATTTTGTTGGTTAAAGCGTTTTCCAACAGTCTTTTTAGAATGAGACTGTTTGTTGGGCTTTGCATCATTGCGTTCATATAATCTCTTTTGCCTATTTCACTCCAATCTACGCATATTCTCAGGCGTTTTTTCAAAATCAAATCCAACCATATTCGGGTGCTTCTGCCGTTACCTTCCATAAACGGGTGTGCAATGTTCATTTCTACATATTTATTTACGATTTCATCAAATGTAGTTTCGGGCATTGCTTCTATTTGCTTCAAAGTTTCGCCCAAAAAGCGTGATACAGCAAATTGAAATCCTCCTTTTGAAATGTTTTTTTGCCTGATTTGTCCTGCATAATCATACAAGCCACCAAACAAATAAGCATGAATTTGTTGCAAGCCTTTAGTTGTACCAACTTCAATGCCGTTGATAAACGAACTTTCAAACAAGGCATACGCTTTTGTTTTACTTTTTCCGTCTATGCTTTCATCATTGTATAGTAAACCATTCAATAAAACGATTTGCTTGTTTACTCGGAAACTCTTTGCCCAATGCAATAATACCGTTGTAATCCAACATATCGGCTAAACGCTTTTTACCGTCCGGTGAAGGGAATTTCAACTGGGTAGTAGCACTAACCACTTGGCTGTTTTCTTTCTTCAACTTGGCTTTAAGGTATTTCCAATAGTTGCGAGTTTTGGTATAGTCGTCTTGGCTAATTAGCAAGGCAACAATATCCAATACCGAAAACCACCATTTGGCGTTTTCTTCGTCCCAGACGGCACGCACTTCGCGGTCGTCAAAAAAACGTATGGATATTTTTGCCTTATTCATATTTTCATTTTGAGAGTTGCCGTGTAATGTTGATATATCTTTTTTAGCTGGCTCTGGCCAATTTAGCAAATTAATGTCAGCAGACCATTTTGTTTGTGTCTTGAAGCCCTGTGATGAATTTATCCGTTGCCAGTCAGAACTGCGGAAGAAGCACTGATGCTTACCTAGGACCGGATTTACTTCATAAGCAGCATCTGTTTCTGGTAAATATGCTGACCTGCTTCCAGTCGATAAATGTAAACCCCGGGGGACAATGCTTCTGCATCGAAGGGTATCTGGTGGAAGCCAGCATTCTGCTCCCGGTCGACCAGATTTTTAACCTGGTTTGCCCATAAGGTCAAATATATTCAGTTTCACTTCACAGTTTTCTGGTAACTGGTATCTGAAGGTTGTTGAAAGTGTGAATGGATTTGGATAGTTCTGGTAAAGTTTAAATACCCCGGAACCATCTGCCTGCTCATAATCAATACCAACAACGGATTCGGTAAAACTGATCCAGTTGACATTCTGATAGCCCTTCACGCAATGCATTGTTAAAATGTGTTCCCCTTCGGTGAGGGATTGTCCTTTCAAAAAAATCGATACAAAGCTGTCCCAGTTATTGGTATTGGGAGTGGGTACCGTTCCGGTAAAAGGGTTGCCGTCAACCGACAACGAAAGACTCGATCCGTTCATGGCTGTTCCATAGCGGAATTCAATATCGTACAGACCGGTTGCCGCAACATTAACAGTATAATTCACCCATTCACCATCCTGGAAATCACCTATGTTATATCCGCCGCCCTCATCACCGCACGGTCCGACATCAACCGGATCATCACCATGATAGGTTACAAGGAATTTATTTCCCGGTGTTAATTCGTGAAAGGAAACTCCCTCGCCTCCGAAATCATAATCCTCACATTCAATTTTTCCCGGAATGGCGTACGGAGTGCCAAGGAATGGACCCTGTGGTTTGCGGACGGAGATTTTTACGGTATCTGTTACAAAATCTAAGACCATCATTATCGGTAACCACAGCCGCAATGGAATACTGGCCGACAGGAACTTTTTCCCAGATAAATTCAAATGGTTCAGAAGTAAGCTCCCCTAATTTGGCCGACCCGTTAAAAAACTCCACCAGGGTTATCTCTCCATCCGGATCACCTGCTTCCACTGAAATGGTTATATCGGATGAATCCACATACACAGCATCATTTTCCGGAGCGGTGATTGCTGCCTGGGGAGACTTGTTCCCCATGATGAATTGCATATAATCGATACGGAACCCGTCCGTATCCATCCAAAGGCGAAGTGTCTCAGGCCCGCTTGTCAGGAGATCAATAGGAATACGCAGGGTATCCCACACCTGCATCCCGCCTGTGTTGGGAACATCAACCGCCCCGGTGATAGCGGTTCCGTTCATTTCAATATGGAATTTTTTATCATCCATATCCGAAGCAACGGCCACTTCGAGCGTATAGGTACCTGTGGTATCAATATGAACAGGATACTCGGTCCATTCTCCGGCAGCGACATCAGAAATACAATACCCCCCCGCATCCGTCGTATCAATATCAACCCCGGTATCCTTCCTGTAATATCCCGGTATATTCAAGGTGTCAGAATCCGAGTAAGAGATACCTTCGCCGCAAATGCCAAAATTCTCAGCATCGATCCTGCCCGGTACCGGATGAAACAATTCCGTCATAGGCACAAAACGACTGCCAGCCGGGCATTTCATCGAGTGTGATCACTTTGGGATTATTATATGTATCCACTATTTGTTGAACCGTATTTGTCGTTCCGCCACTTTCATTTTCATACAGGCCATAGGCCCAGATCATAAAGAATGACATCTTGGGCTGGTTATTGATGACCGTTTCTGTTGGGACCTTAAAACTCTCACCAATGCCCAGCGGTTTTCCGCCTGCCTGCGCTACCAATGCATTATAATAGCTTAAATCGGTAAATCCACCACTGTATATATCAAGAGCGGCCATGTCAAAATATTCATCCCCCGGATTGTACTGCTGGTAACTCGAATGGATGTCCTGAACATCCCAGGTCCAGATGAGGTTGGTCAGCCCCAATTCATTCATCATATAGTCGTAGGTTAACCTCCAGAGCGCTTTTGTATTTTCAGCGCCACCGGAATTCCACCAGAATACAGTTTGATTCTGCTCATGGAAAGGCCTCCATAATACCTCGACCCTCTTATCTTCCAGGTATTGCAGGTAAGGAGCCACTACCACATCAATCCTGTTTTTCCATACAATATTTAAAGCTCCCCCATCGGTAAGCAGGTCGGTCCACTGGGAGGCTGTTAATGAACTTTTTACACCTCCGTCCCAGTTACAGGGTTCCTGTTGTGTCGGGGGGCAGGCGTGCCACATGAAATTCACAACGGCTCCCTTGTTCCATTGCTTTTCGGCTTCGTATGTGACAGCCCAGCGAAGCGAACTCTCACCGTGAAACCCGAAATCAACACCAAACAGGGCCGGGTATTTTCCTGTCACCTTATAAACTTCATCTGTCCAGTAACTTGGTCCGGTCGGATTTCCATGAAAGGCTTTTAAGTCGTTATGCTGCCCGGAAAGGATCTTTGTTCCTGAAATATCATACAGGTAGTTCAGCGTTTTAAAACGGGTTTGTGCCATCACCAGGGTTGAGAGAGATAGTACAAGGAATAATGTTAAGGTTGATTTTGTAAATATTTTCATAGGGATGGGTATACTTTTTACGGGTTTTCAATGCTGATGAAGATACCAAATTTAATTAAAATAGGCTTTGAACGGCACCAGATGTTAACCCGGCGTTAAAAGGATTGTTTGCAGACCAATATCGTCAACCATTCCAATCTGATAACTGTTTTACAGGATAACAATCATACCCGGGACCGATGCTGTTTCTCTCCGTTTTATTCGTTACTCTCTTTCAGTACTTCAAATTCTGAGGAGCACCGGTTCACAGGATTGTCTGGCACTGGGAGGATGAATTCAATGCCGGGGAGCAACTTAAAGTGAAGGAGTGGTTAACCCGTGTGACCGTTGCTGCCGAGGAAACCATCGGCGTCTATCCTTTCGATCTGCATTTCTATATTCACCGGCGCGACGGATCCCGAGAGCCGGTTCCATGGGCCAGTACACGCCGCCACCCTCTACAGGGAGTTGATTTTCATATCGATCCCTCCTATCCGCTGAAATCGTTCATTGAGGACTGGACAGCTCCTCACGAAATCAGCCACCTGTCCATTCCATTCCTGGGCAGCGAATATGCCTGGTTTGCCGAAGGATATGCGAGTTATATGCAATACCAGATTATGCAAACGATGGGTATACTTACGCCGGACCAGGTAACGGCAATTTATGCGCAAAAGATTGAGAGGGTGAAACCTTCATATGACCGGGAAGCGGATTTTGTCACAGTGGCCGGTGAACTTAAAAGCAGAAACCGGTACGCCGATATGTACTGGGGAGGTGCAAGCTACTTTATGCTAATAGACAGACAACTTACCCATGAGTACGGACAGAAGCTAACCGGGTTTATCAGGGAATACCTGAATTGCTGCCGCCTTGAGGATGAGCCATTTGAGGAGCTTATCGAATCGTGGGATCAGCTTTTGGGCGATTCCATCTTCAGCGATTTGCTGAACACCTACCGGACTGCACCGGCCTCGGAGATCCTTAAATAGAATACTTATATTCTGATTAGGGAGTCGCGGACATCAGGGAAATTGATGGTGAAGAAACATAAGGATTAAAACGCCAGCCGATTGGCACTTCAAACCAAGGCTGGAAAACTAAATTTTCTGGTTCCTATTTGCATTGGATAACTAAATCTAATTCTGTACATTTGGATTGGAATACTAAACAATCATGGACAGGTATATTTATTCTGACCTGAAAAACTGGGAAAGTCAGGAAAGGAGAAAGCCATTGTTGTTAAGAGGTGCCAGACAAGTCGGCAAAACCTGGCTGGTGGAGAAACTGGGGAAGGAGGCGTTTAAATTCTTCCTGAAAATCGATTTTGAAGAAGATCCCGGATGGGTTTCTTTATTTGAAGGAGATTTGAATCCCCAAAAAATATGCTCGGAGCTTGAATTGAGAACGGGCATCGATATGATTGCCGGAAAGACTTTGCTCTTTATTGATGAAATTCAAATATGTCCGAGAGCAATCATGGCACTCAGGTATTTTTATGAGAAGATGCCTGACCTTCATGTAATTGCAGCTGGCTCACTTTTGGAATTTATATTGGGCGACATTTCGTTTCCCGTGGGACGTATTCAATCTATGGAAGTTCATCCAATGAATTTTTCAGAATTTCTTTTAGCCTCCAATTTTAAGAAAGCAGCAGAAATTTGTAACGGACCAATTTCTGAAGTTTCTTTAGCTACCCATGAATTCCTGATCGAACAGCTTCGGATTTATTGGTTAGTCGGGGGAATGCCCGAATGCATAAAAGAATATGTAAAAACAAAATCAATTAAAAAAGCAACAGTTGTTCAGGATGAGATTAGGGACACCTACCTGATGGATTTTGGAAAATACAAACCAAGAACGGATGTAAATTGCTTAACCACAGTCTTTTCAGGGATTGCTGCCAGTGTGGGAAAACAGATCAAATATACCGGCCTTTCGAAAGATGCTTCCATTCCCACAATAAAAAAGGCACATGAAAGCCTGATAATGGCCCGAATAGCCAGGAAGGTAAAATCGGTAAGTTCACCCAGAATTCCATTGGAGGTAAATGCTTCTGACAGAAAATTCAAAAATGTATTTCTTGATATCGGAATGATGAATCGGATTATGGGAATCGATTATAATGAAACTTTAGATCATCATAACTTGCTGGCTATCTATCGTGGTCAGCTGGCAGAGCAATTTGTCGGACAGGAATTTGTTGTTGCATTAAATAACCAGCTTTATTATTGGTCGAGGGATGCAAAGAATAGCAGTGCTGAAGTTGATTTCTTAATTCTACAGGAAGGTAGCTTTATTCCTGTGGAGGTGAAAGATGGTCCATCAGGTAAGTTAAGAAGCCTGCATCTTTACAGGAATGCCTATATTCCACCTTACTCCGTTGTGTTTCATTCCGGACCAGCCGGTAATCTGCCTGAGGAAAACATCATCTTCTTACCCCTCTATTTTGCCGGTTCTTTTGCCCGTCACGGGTTTAATAATTGAATTGGAGCTGTAGCCATGAATGCTTGTATATCAAAATTCCATCTGCCTAATTCACGATTAATTTATGAGTTATGGGCCTTTGGTCATGGCTCAGGATGGTGATAAGGTATAGTCCGCTTTTAAAATCACCCAGGTCCATGCACAATTCATGATGGTTTCTGATGACCGGTCCGGTCCGGATGATCTGTCCTGAAGTACTGGTGATGATTACCTCCGGTTGCCCGGAAGATGCATGCCTGATATGAAGTAAATCTGAGGCAGGATTGGGATATAAATTTGCTTGATCGAGGATACCGGATTCGGAGATGGATAGTGAAACATCATTGCCACACAGACCTGTTGTGAAAATATTCAGATTCGTATATTTGCCATGAATGGTTTTGAGAAGGGAGTATTCATCATAGGAGTCCTGCCCGATTTCCCAGATCATGATTCCTCCCACTTCATTGCTGGCGAGATCAACCTTAGCTTCAATGGTCGGCCTCCCGTTATAATAGGCTGTTCCCACCTGATCCAACTCTGCATAACTCTCGTCCAGGGCAACCATGCTGCCATAGGTCACAGCATTCACGGTGGATGGGTCGATGAAATCATATCCATAAAAGGGAACGCCAAGATTAAGTTTATCTCCCGGGATACCGACATTATTTTTCCAAAAGTTAATTCCCTTGGTGGAATAGCTGTATGAACTGTGCTGCCCGGGAGATGCCGGACTCCATGGTCCCGTGGCATCATAGGACATGATATTGATAAAGTCAAATGCTTCCAATGCGACTTTGGAAACATTGCCGAATAAGGTTTGATTTGGAAATGCTGCTGACAATATTTTATCATGAGGTTTTAAAGCGGTTGCCAATTCTATGACAAAACCACTATAGCCCGAAGTAACATTGTCCCATTCCAGGTCTATATCCACTCCATCCAGGTGATTTGCCAGCACATAATCTACAATTTTAGCGATAAAAGCAGGCCTGTTGGCGGGGATGTCGATTAATCCGGACCAGTCACTTACCTGCTGTGCGGTTAGTCCTGCACCTGCAAATGAGATACAGATCATGATATTCGGATTACCGCTTAAGGCATCTGAAATAACTGCATCAATGGCCGGCATCACGATGTTCCCGGCACTGTCGGGATTTGCAAAGCAAAGGTTCAGATGAGTCAGTTTGCAATATTCGATCTGACTGCTTGAAGAGAACCGGTACGCCGGCAGGTATCCGACCACCCGGGCAGTCTGACCAAAAGATATGACTCCGGTCATACACAGGGCAACTGCAATAAGTAATTTCCTCATAGGCAAAATTGGTTCAATCAAAGAAAATCATTTTACTCATTAATCTACCATAAACTCCCTGGAGCTCCGGATTCTTTCTCCACGGTATTCAATGGAGGCCTCAAGAATGTTCAGTCCTGCCTGGGCGGGAATGATCAGATCTGCCCGGAACACTTTCCTTTGAAGAGCTTCCAGTTTGTAATCGAATGTGGAAACCAGGGTGGTGTTTCCCTCATGGGTCAGGGTCAGCCCGACCTGACCCTCCACCGGTTCATAGGTATCGTTGAGTACATGAATGGGGAATGAGATCCCTTCTTTGGCTTTGAGTTTCAGATCCCACAGTTCGATGGTCACCCCTACCGGGCTGAATGACTGCCTGGTGTACTCTTCAAAATAGGGAGCAAAGATGAGGTTTTCTACATCCACAAAATTATCACTGGTGAATCCCAGTGGTCCCTCCGTCCGTGAGTAACCAAGTCCGCAGAAGTGAAGCACTCCCGCACAGGTGCCGTTGGCCCGCCAGAATTCAGTCTGTTTGGCCAGCTCTTTGGCGTAAACCTCATACCGTTTATCGGAAGTATCCGCCTCCGGAAAGAGATCTGCATAAAGCCTCTGTGTGAGGCGTGTGGGAGACCCATCCCGGTTGAGCCACAACCAACAATATTCATTAATGATGGTTGCATTTCCATAATTCTGCCCATCTGGAAGGGGATCACGTTCATTGGGACCGTTCCCTGAAAGCATTCCGGGCTTCAGGGTATCCTTGAGGAGCCCTCTTTCGGAAGGGTATCCCGTCCGGGCGTAGTCCACATAGATATAAGGGTGTGTTTCGATCACATCGGTGACCCTCACGGGAGCCGCCCAGCCGTTATCCCATGGCCGGTTCGACAGATCCATCCTCCGCACCATCTCCAGGGCTTTTCCGGTGGTGTCATTGACCGATTCGTTGTTTGCATCCCAAATCACCACGCAGGGATGATTCCACCTTTCGCGCATCCATGCTTCATACTCACCGGCAAGGTGGGAGGAGGTGACCCCATTGAGCTGCATTTCATACCCGCCTTCAGTCCCGGTCCATATGGGATACTCATCCTGGATCAGGAAACCGAGACTGTCTGCAATCTCGTACCACCGCTCGGGCGGGAACCCAATGCAATACCTGATGCTGTTCCAGTTCATCTCCCTGAACTTGTTGTGGAGGGCTACGGCCCAGGTCTCATTCCAGGGAAGACCGTTTCGAACGGGGTCTTCAAAAAACCGGAAGATGCACACGTTGGTCCCCCGCATGTAATAAGCCCGGCCATTGAGAATTACCAGTCCACGTTCCGGGTCTGTGGCGAATGACCGCATGCCAAAACGGGTTCCGGCATTATCCCCTGAAGTGGAGAGATCCACCCGGTATAAAAAAGGGTCCTCAGGCGACCAGAGCCGGGCATTTGGAATGACAGCCGTAAAATCGACCTTCACCATTCCACCCGGTCCCGGACTCTTCTTTACCGATCCCCTTGCCACCAGCTTTCCAGAGGCCAGCTCGGTGATGGCATAGGACATTCCCTTCCACCGGGTATCCACACCGGAAACCACCTCGGCCACCACCCGCAGCTCGCTGCTTTCAACCAGAGGGACCGTCTGGATGTTGGAGATAAAGGGATTACCTGTAAGGATCAGCGATACATCGTCGTAAATCCCGGGGATATACCTGATCTTTTCAAAATCCTCCCCATGGGTCACCGTATCGGGAAGGTTGTTTTTGCATCCCACTGCAATAATCAGCTCATTCACTTCGCCCCCGAACTTCAGGAACGGTTTCACATCCAGCCAAGATGGGGTAAAATTGCGGGTATTCTCTCCCACGAAGCTGCCATTCAGGTAGACCCGGGTATGGTACCTGGCCTTGTTGATTTTGAACAGTGCCACAGGGGTGGCCTTCTGCTCCACGGAGAAGGTTCTTCTGTACCAGTAAACAGAATTTTCATAGGTAGTGTCCTGCTCATCCAGGGCCGGCACAGACATATCCACAAGTCCGGGCACCTGCACTCTTCCCGGGAACTCCGACGGTATTCCCATAGAAACACCGCTTTTTGCCAGCTCCCAGGAGCCGTTAAGAGTGATTACCTGACGTTTGTCCTCCCGGCCGGTACAACCCAAAAGGAACAGGAAAAGCAGTAAGGGGGTTAATTTCATCTTTTATATTTTTGAATCATCCGTTGAACCTGATGCGCAGCAAAGCAGAGACCTGGCTCAACAAGATAATAAATGTCCGGGAATTACCATTTATTGACTTTAAACCCTGAAGGTTGTAAATTTATCCTGGAATATCAGCATAACCAGTATTTCTGAAATATGCGCCCGCTTTATTCACTGATTCTTGCTTTCATTTTTATCGCCGGTGCTGAACAGCATCCTGCTTTTAAGGAGCGGGTGAACGAACGCCAGCTCATGGTGAGTAAATATATTGAGAAAGACCCCCACATGCCCATGGAAAATGGAGCTGTACTGGAGGCAATGCGCCGGGTTCCCAGGCATGTTTTTGTTCCCGAAGAACTCCGGGAGTTTGCATATGAGAACCGTCCGCTTCCTATCGGTTATAATCAGACGATTTCCCAACCCGCTATTGTTGCACACATGACCGAATTGCTGGAGATTGAGGCTGCACATAAGGTGCTGGAGATTGGTACCGGCAGCGGATACCAGGCAGCCGTACTGGCCGAATTATGCAAATCAGTGTACACCATAGAGATCATCCCCGCGCTGGGTGAAAGGGCAGCAATGGTGCTCAGGGATCTGGGATATGATCAGATCCGGTTCCGGATCGGGAACGGTTATGAGGGATGGCCGGAGCACGCTCCCTTTGACCGCATGATCGTAACCTGTGCTCCCGATGATATTCCTGAAACCCTTTTAGAGCAGCTGGCTCCGGAAGGGCGCATTGTCATCCCCGTTGGAAATCCCTATGAGACCCAGTACCTGGTGGTGGTTAAAAAAAACAGTAAGGGCAGGATTATCACTGAGAAGCTCTATCCGGTCAGGTTCGTTCCTATGCTTGGGGAGACTATGCAACCAGGAGAGTATTAAGATAGGAGATAATTCAAAGCCGGTGGCTTGACTTTCTTGCCGGATTGACTTAATTTTCATAGATTATTAATGCCTACGATGCAAACAAAGTTCATCCTGGCTTCTGTACTATTGATTTGCCTGGTACCCGGGCTTAAGGGGATCGATCCGGAGAAAACAGGTCAGGATTATTACAACCCCAATGCAACCAAAAATCTCAATTTTGGTTCCGTGGGTGTGGGTTACGGAACCGGGTTTTTTTGTTCAAGTGGATTCACCCATATGTATCATGTGGTCGGAATGAGCATCTCCATGAGTGCACTCTGGGACCGTGCAAAGGACCTGCCCGAGGATTACACCGGCTTTTTCAGGCATGACAACATGTATGCGGTCTCTTTCAGGGGCGTTTTCGGGGGAAACCCTGATGAAAACGGGAATGCATGGGTGGGCATTGAAATCGGCCCTTCCTATGTAAATTTCAGAAAGGAGGTGGAGACTCCGAATCCCGATTACGGGTGGTGGTATTTGGATAAATATCTCAGGGACAACCTTGTCTTTCACACGATCGGACTCTCCGGACGGGTGAAAGCTGATTTCATGTTCTCGGATCATGTGGGGATGGAAATTGCCTTCGGGTTTAACCTGAACAGGTATAAAACCACTTTCGGAATCGAAAGCAGTTTTCTTTTCGGCAGGTTGAAATAGTCCCGGGGACAGGCGTTCAGTCACTGCTGCAATCCCTTGCGGCCATACCATTGCATTTTAAGGCGATCTTCACTACGTTTACCAGGTACGGCAATGAAACAATAACAAGAAATCATGCAACAGGCATATACCTTTCAGAAGATCCCTCGTTCCAGGATCGCAACTTTTGATACCTTCTCGATTGGATTGTCAAAACATCATGTAAGCGCAATCCTGGAATTTGATGTGACTGAAAGCAGAAGAAAATTACAGATACTGAGAAGAAATGGTACAGATATTTCTTTTAATGCCTGGCTGATTAAAATGATAAGCATGGTTGTGGTGCAGCATAAGGAAGCCGCAGCCTACCTTTATAACAGGAAAAAGCTGATGATATTCGACGATGTAAATATTTCAATCTTAATTGAGAAGAAGCTGGATGGCCAAAAAGTCCCGATTCCCCTGGTCATTGAAAAAACGAACGAAAAAAGCGCTCTTGAGATAAACTCGGAAATAGAAAGGGCAAAAGATCAATTGCTGACTTCAAAAGATATCGTCTTGAAAAAGAAGACGAACCGAACCGAAAATGTCTATTATTATTTGCCTGGATTTCTCAGGAGAGCTGTTTGGAGACTGATGCTGAATAATCCCGGATTCGCTTTTCAGAAAATGGGGAATGTGGTTATAACCTCTGTAGGAATGATGGGTAAAATCAATGGCTGGTTCATCCATAAATCGATACATCCGCTATCCTTTGGGATTGGTTCAATATTAAAAAAACCGGTGGTAATTGACAATCAGATCAAAGTCAGGGATATATTGAATATGACCATATTATGCGACCATGATGTGATGGATGGTGCACCCATGGTTAAATTCTTAAATGATTTGACGCAGTATATTGAACGTGGTGAAGGAATACTATGAAAGCTCTCTTTTTGTCCCATCAGGAAATGTTCTGTATCTTACTGGCTAAAGGTTAAAATCACGAGGCCAATGATGAAAGGGATATTTATTACCTGTGTTCTGTTTGGAATAATCAGCAAGGGAAGTGCACAAAGCGACAGCCTTTTAAAACTCTGGTACAATCAACCCGCAGGAGAGTGGGTTGAAGCACTGCCTGTCGGAAACGGAAGATTGGGTGCCATGGTTTATGGCAATCCCTTTAAGGAAATCATTCAACTGAATGAAACAACGGTTTGGGCCGGACAGCCAAACCGAAACGATAATCCTGATGCAAAAGATGCTTTGCCTGAGGTTAGAAAACTGATTTTTGAAGGCAAATACAATGAAGCCCAGGATCTGATCAATCAGAAATTCATCAGTAAAACCTCACATGGGATGCCCTATCAGATGGTTGGGAATCTTAAGCTTCTGTTCCCGGGGCATGAAAATTTTTCCAACTATTATCGTGAACTGGATATTGAAAACGCAACTGTATCTACCCACTATCGCTGCAACGGGGTAAATTACAGCACCAGGGTATTTTCATCCTTTCCGGACCAGGTCATCATCGTTCGTATTTCGGCTGACAGGCCGGGTTCAATAAGCTTTTCCGCTACCATGGACAGACCCTCGGAAGTCAACCTCACCACCCATGGGAAAGATGAACTTTTTCTAACGGGCGTACCAGGTGATTTTGAATCGATACAGAGTAAAGTTCAGTTTGAGGCTATCGCGAAGATAGTCACTAAGGGTGGAGCGATTTCCGCCAATGATACGGCGCTGAATGTTTCTGATGCCGATGTTGCAACCATCTACATTTCCGTCGCAACCAATTTTAAAAATTACAATGATCTGAGCGCCGATGCAAATGAAAAGGCAAATGCATACCTTCAGAATGCCCTGAAAAAGAGTTACGACCAGGCATTAAAGGAGCATATTGCTGATTATCAAACCTATTTCAAGCGGGTAAGTATCGATCTGGGAGTAACCGGTTCGGTCAGGAATCCTACCGACATGCGTCTTGAGCAATTTGCCGGTGGAAATGATCCGCAACTGGTTTCACTCTATTTTCAGTTTGGGCGTTACCTGTTGATTTCTGCCTCACGGCCCGGTGGCCAGCCTGCAAACCTGCAGGGAATATGGAACGATCAGCTCGCACCACCCTGGGACAGCAAATATACCGTGAACATAAACACGGAAATGAATTACTGGCCCTCCGAAATCACCAACCTTACCGAAATGAATGAGCCACTGATCCAGATGGTCCGTGAACTAGCACAAACCGGTAAACAAACGGCTAAAGATATGTACGGGGCACAGGGATGGGTATTGCACCATAACACTGACCTCTGGAGGATCAACGGACCCGTTGACGGGGCATTCTGGGGCATGTGGCCCATGGGTGGGGCATGGCTTTCCCAACATTTATTTGAGAAATACCAGTTTAACGGAGACAGGGAATATCTGAAGTCGGTATACCCTGTCCTGAAAGAAGCCTCCCTGTTTTACCTTGATTTCCTTGTCGAAGAACCGGAACATCAGTGGCTGGTGGTCTGCCCATCTGTTTCACCTGAAAACGCACCCTCCGTTCACCCCGGATCTTCCATTTCGGCAGGTACCACCATGGACAACCAGCTGGTATCTGATCTGTTTTCAATTACTATAAAGGCAGCAGAAATTCTAAGCATGGATGAGGAGCTGGTTATAAAAATTCAGGAAACCATAAAACGGTTGCCTCCCATGCAGGTAGGGAAATGGGGACAATTGCAGGAATGGATGTCCGACTGGGACAATCCGGACGACCGCCATCGCCATGTTTCCCATTTATATGGTCTCTACCCGTCCAATCAGATTTCTCCCTATCATACGCCCGGATTATTTTCTGCCGCAAGGATATCCCTGAACGCCCGTGGTGATGAATCCACAGGATGGTCGATGGGCTGGAAAGTTAATTTATGGGCCAGGCTGCTCGATGGAAATCATGCTTTTAAACTCATTACGGACCAGTTAAAACCGGCTCCTCAGGAAAGGTGGAACGGAAGCGGGGGTACCTATCCAAACCTTTTCGATGCCCACCCACCCTTCCAGATTGACGGTAATTTCGGCTGCACCTCCGGCATTGCCGAAATGCTGATACAAAGCCATGACGGAGCCATTCAACTGTTGCCGGCGCTGCCCGATGCATGGAAGACGGGCAGTATAAAAGGACTGAAAGCCAGGGGAGGTTTTGAAGTGGATATACAATGGGAAAACAGCGAATTGACCGGGGCAACCATACAATCAACCATTGGAGGAAATTGCCGGATACGTTCCTATATTCCGCTAAAAGGCAAAGGTCTGAAAGAGGTGAAAGGTCAAAACACAGACTCCGTTTATGATACTCCCGGAATTAAAAAAGTGTATGAGTATGACCTGGCAACAAATCCGGGAGAGGTAACTGAACTCACAAAGTTATAATACTGTCATGAAGCATCTGCGATTCTCAATTTTCCTGTTATGGGCAATCAGCCCCGGTGTTCATTCACAAAATATGGTCAGAGAGGCTCCCCAGGGGTATGATATTGTACATACGGGTATACCCACAGGGTATCATCGATTCAGTGACCTATGAATCAAAAACTGTCGGGACCAGCCGGCAGGCAATGATTTATACCCCACCTGGTTATTCAAAAGACAAAAAATACCCCGTACTCTATTTATTACACGGGATAGGAGGAGATGAAAAAGAATGGCTGAATGGGGGTCATCCGGAAGTGATCCTGGATAACCTTTATGCAGAAAACAAGATTGAACCCATGATTGTCGTGATGCCCAATGGCCGTGCCATGAAAGACGACCGGGCAACCGGCAATGTTTTTGATGCTGAAAAAGTACAGGCCTTTGCAACATTTGAAAAAGATCTGCTTACGGACCTGATCCCCTTTGTGGAGAAGACCTACCCGGTTTTTACGGACCCTGAACACCGTGCCATTGCAGGCTTGTCAATGGGCGGCGGACAATCTCTCAACTTCGGTTTGGGAAATCTTGACAAGTTTGCCTGGGTGGGTGGATTTTCTTCAGCCCCCAATACCAAAATGCCACAGGAATTGATTCCCGATCCTGTAAAAGCAACGCAGCAGCTAAACCTGCTCTGGATTTCCTGCGGTGATCAGGATGGACTGATCAATTTCAGCAAGCGTACCCACGACTACCTGGTCGCCAATGAAGTTCCTCACATTTATCATGTAATCCCTGGCGGAGCTCATGATTTCAAGGTTTGGAAAGAGAGCCTCTACCTGTTTGTAAATCTGATTTTCAAGGGTTCCGGCATAACTGCACAGGTTCATGACAATCCCTTTGCTGTCAGTCCGGATCCTGATGAACGGGTGACTTACAGAAATCCGGTCCTGCCGGGTTTTTACAGCGATCCAAGCGTCTGCAGGGTTGGAGAAGATTATTACCTTGTAACAAGTACATTCGAGTATTTTCCGGGGGTTCCGGTCTTTCACAGCAAAGACCTTGTCAACTGGGAACAGATTGGTCACTGCATAGATCGTGAAGATCAGCTACCGGAGGGCATGAATATTTTCGCATCTACGATCAGGTACCATAAGGGAACCTTTTATATGATTACAACCAATGTGGGCAGGGGTGGAAATTTTTACATGACAGCCACTGATCCTGCAGGTCCCTGGTCCGACCCGGTTTGGATCAATGTCCCGGGTATTGATCCGGACCTTTTCTTTGATGATAACGGAAAAACATATGTAATATCTTCACCTTTTATTCTGTATGAAATTGATCTCAGGAGCGGTGAACTGCTTACCCAGGGGAAGAAAGTCTGGTTTGGAACCGGAGGACGATATGCCGAGGGACCTCATATCTATAAGAAAGACGGGTACTATTACCTGATGGCTGCAGAAGGGGGCACGGAAGAAGCCCATTCTGAAACCATCGCAAGAAGCAATACCATCTGGGGGCCCTATATCTGAAAATCCGGCTAACCCGATCCTGGCGCATGCAAATGCAGCCGGGCAGAACAGCCTGATTCAGGGGGTGGGACACGCGGATATCATGCAGGCTCATGATGGTTCCTGGTGGATGGTATTTCATGGCTATCGAAAATCCACAGGATATCCGGTTCATCATACACTGGGAAGGGAAACCTGCCTGGCGCCGGTTTCCTGGCCCCGGAACGGGTGGCCGGTTGTGAATGGAAATGGAACCACCACTATAAATATGACCTGCCAGACCCTGCCCCTTTTGCCTTTTCCGGAGAAACCGGAAAGGGACGAATTCGAAAGTACAGATCCGGGATTTGAGTGGAATTACCTCCAGGTACCGGAAAACAATGAGCTGTTTTATAAGATTAAGGAGGGTAGGCTGGGTTTATTGGGATCTGCAAAACGAATCGGTGAAGGAGGATCCCCCACCTTTATGGGCAGAAGGCTTCAGAATTTGGAATTTGAGGCTACCACACTTGTTGAATTTGATCCACAGGGCGAAAATGAAGAAGCGGGAATCATCCTTCTCAACAACCTTCAGCATTTTGATATCCTGGTCAGTCGCAAAGGTGAGCAGAGAGTGGTATTTGTGAAACTGCAGTTTGGCAACATCAGCCATACTTCCAAAGAAATTACACTTAAGGACGGTCCTGTTAACCTGAGGATCAAAGGCCAGGGATCTTCATTTATATTCTCCTATTCCCAGGGTGGTGCCTATGTGGATCTTGAAACCGTCGATTCGCGGTTCCTGAGCACGGAAACTGTCGGCTGGTTTACCGGAGTGTATGCAGGGATGTATGCAACGGGAAACGGGAAGCAATGTGCTGAACCTGCATTCTTTGACTATTTTGAATACAAAGGCTTTTAATCACCAAATTAGACTTTCTCACCATGAAACAGTTCCTGGTCCTTACCGCAATCACTGCCCTTTTATCCCTTACAATTTCCGCCTGCAGTTCCAAAGAAATGGATCAGGTGTCCATTGATATCGCAGATACAGGTCCTCCTATTGAGAAGTATATCTACGGTCAATTCATTGAACACCTGGGGAAATGCATATATGGGGGGATCTGGGCAGAGATGGTTGAGGACCGTAAATTTTATTATCCCGTAACAGAGAATTTTAACCCGTTTGATACCGCTTCAGACAAGTTCTGGGGGACCGGTCCTTACGAGTTCCTGAATGCATCTCCATGGGAGATCATAGGAAAGGGGGAGAATGTGCGCATGGAAACGCGAAAACCCTATACAGGGGAACACTCCGTAAGCATTCAGGTACCCGGTGATGGCAGCGCTGCAGGGATACGTCAGTATGGCCTGGGGTTGGTGGAGGGTAAGACCTATACGGGAAGGATTATCCTTTCCGGGGAGCCTTCGTCCATGCCCCTTGTGATCCGTCTCAGGGCGGGAGATAAAAGTATAGATCTGCCCGTAGAGGATATTCATCCGGAATTTCAAACCTCGACATTTGAATTCAACTCCCCCTTTTCTTCTGACAGTGCAATACTTGAAATTTTCAGTCATGGCGAGGGTTCTTTCACGATTGGTACCCTCTCCGTCATGCCGGCCGACAATATCAGGGGCTGGAGAAAAGATGTGATCGCATTGATGAAAGAACTGGAGAGCCCGGTTTACAGATGGCCGGGAGGAAATTTTGTGAGCGGATACAACTGGCTGGACGGCATTGGAGAACGTGATCAGAGACCTCCGAGGAAAAATCCTGCCTGGAAAGGGGTTGAATCCAATGATGTGGGCATCCATGAGTATATGGAACTTATGGAAATACTTGATGCGGAGGCTTTCATTGCAGTGAATACGGGCCTTGGCACCCTGGAAGAAGTCGTCCAGGAGATCGAATATGTAAATGGCCCTGCAGATTCGAAATGGGGAAAGATCCGCGGAGAAAACGGGCATCCTGAACCCTATGCAGTGAAATGGTGGGCAGTGGGGAATGAGATGTTCGGATCCTGGCAGCTGGGGCATATGCCGCTGAGCGATTACGTCAGAAAGCATAACAGTATTGCAGAGGCCATTTGGGAGGTGGATCCTGAAGCCCGGCTAATTGGTGTGGGTGCTGCCGGAGAATGGAGCCGGACCATGCTTACCGAATCGGCCGATAAAATGAACCTGATCAGCGAGCATATTTATTGCCGTGAACTTGATTCTGTCAGTGCACATATTGACCAGATCGCAAATTCCGTGAAACAGGTGGCCGATGCACACAGAAAGTACCGTTCCGAGATCAAAGGCCTGGCAGAAAAGGAGATCCGGATAGCCATGGATGAATGGAATTACTGGTATGGTGATTATATCTATGGTGAACTGGGAGTGAGGTACCATCACAAAGACGCACTTGGCATCGCAAAGGGATTACATGAGTATTTCAGGAATTCGGATCTTTTTTTCATGGCAAATTATGCCCAGACCGTAAATGTAATCGGGTGTATTAAAACCACGGCAACCACTGCAGGATTTGCCACAACTGCCATGCCCCTGATCCTGTATCGCAAGCATTTTGAATCCATTCCTGTTCAGGTAAACCATTCCATTCCAATGTTGGATGTGGCAGCCGCCATTTCCGAAGACAAACATACGCTCACCGTTTCCATTGTAAATTCGGATGATCAGCCGAAGGTATTTAGGCTGGATACAGGTGGAGATAACATGCCTGATAAGGTTCAGGCATGGACCATCCATCATGAAGACCCGGAAGCATACAATATACCCGGGGAAGATCCTGAAGTAAGCATCAGGGAATCCGCCTTCACGATGAAAAAGAACACCATTGAGGTGCCGTCCTATTCCATCATGTTACTCAAATTTGATTTCTGAATCCATAAATATCATTTGCAATGAAAAAAACGAACTCCGTATTCATACTTCGAAAGAGCCAGGTCTTCCTGACTGTTTTAATCCTGCAGTTTACATGGGCCGGACTCAGCGGCCAGGAAAGGAAGGTTACGAATTCACCGGTCTTTTCCAATTTTGTTTACCAGGGCGATGACCAGGTATATAAGGATCATCCCCTGGAACCAGGTGAATTTTATAACCCCATCCTTCAGGGCTGCTATCCCGACCCCAGTATTACCAGGAAGGGCGACGATTATTACCTGGTATGTTCCTCCTTCGCAATGTTCCCCGGGGTTCCCATTTTTCATTCAAAAGACCTTGTAAACTGGACACAGATTGGTCATGTGCTGGACCGGACTTCCCAGTTGAAAGTACACGATACGGGCATTAGTGCGGGTGTATATGCACCTCAGATCATCTATAACCCCTATAACGGGACGTTCTATATGATCACCACCGAATTTGCCGGGGGGTTTGGAAATATCGTTGTGAAAACGAAAGATCCCCTGGAAGGCTGGAGCGACCCTGTTAAGCTTGAATTTAACGGGATTGACCCTTCTCTTTTCTTTGACGATAATGGAAAGGCTTATGTGGTACACAACGATGCACCCGAAAGAGGAAAAGAACTTTATAGCGGACACCGTGTTATCAAAATCTGGGAATATGATGTGACCAACGACAAAATTATACCGGGAACCGATCTGGTCATTGTGGATGGCGGTGTTGACCTGTCGAAAAAACCAATTTGGATTGAGGCTCCCCATATCTACAAAAAGGACAATCGCTATTTTTTAATGTGTGCCGAGGGAGGTACGGGAGGATGGCACAGCGAAGTCATTTTTGTGAGCGACAACCCAAAAGGACCCTACAGGCCGGCACCAGGCAATCCGATACTTACCCAAAGATATTTTTCAAAGGAAAGAACCAATAAAGTCGATTGGGCCGGTCATGCCGATCTTGTCATGGGACCCGGTGAAAAATATTACGGGGTGTTCCTTGCGGTGCGTCCAAACGAAAAGGAGAGGGTAAATACCGGGCGTGAAACTTTCATATTGCCCGTAGATTGGTCTGGTGAATTCCCGGTCTTTGAAAACGGACTCATCCCTTTGGAGCCTAAACTGAAGATGCCCGTCGGGGTAACAGAAAATAAAACAGGGAAGGAGGGTTTTTTACCAAATGGCAACTTTACCTTCACCGATGATTTTTCTTCAGAAATTCCGGATTATCGCTGGATTGGTTTAAGAGGCCCCCGGGAAGATTTTATTTCTGTCACGAAAGAGGGTTTGCAGATTCATCCTTTCGGGACGAACATCAAGGAGGTTAAACCTACCTCTACCCTATTCTACCGTCAACAACACAATAGTTTTTCGTTTACGGCGACCATGGACTACCAACCCGGATCAGAAAAAGACCTGGCAGGAATTGTGGCCCTGCAAAGCGAAAATTCCAATTATGTATTCGGTATTACGAAGAAAGGGGATGATTATTACCTTTTGCTGCAAAGAAATCAGAAAACCAGAAGAATGGAGAGTATGGATTCCAAAATTATTGCAAGTACTGAAATTAAAATCACTAAACCTGTCCGGCTGCAGGTGAAAGCAAAAGGTGATGACTATGAATTCAATTATTCAACAAATGGAACAGACTTTGTGAACCTGGGCGGAACGGTTTCCGGTGATATACTTTCAACGGATGTGGCGGGAGGATTCACAGGTTGTTTACTGGGATTATACGCAACTTTTGCAAACGATGCCCAACCCGAATAAGCCTATGTATAACCTTCCCGACAGCTTTATCACCCGCCCGCGAACAGGAGCCATCTTTCTTTTTATGATCCTGTTTTGCAATGTGGCGTTTTCACAGGGAAATGGTGCCGTGAATCCTGTAATCTTTGCCGATGTTCCCGACATGTCGATGGTTCGTGCGGGCGATACATATTACATGAGCAGCACCACCATGCACATGAGTCCCGGTGTACCCATTATGAAATCTGTTGACCTTGTAAACTGGCAGATCGTAAATTATGCCTGCGATATAGATGAAGATGTGGATGAATTGAATCTTGAAAATGGGAAGAGTGCCTATGGGAAAGGTTCCTGGGCCAGCAGCCTGCGTTACCACAAGGGAAGCTGGTATGTTTCCACCTTTGCATCAACAACCGGAAAGAGCTATATTTTTTCAACAAAGGATATAGAAAATGGGCCCTGGAAAGTGTCGGCTTTCACACCTGCCTATCATGACAATACCTTGTTTTTCGAGGATGACGGACCTGTTTACATGATTTACGGCGCCGGAAAACTAAGGATCGTTGAACTTAAAGAAGACCTCTCCGGTATAAAGGAAGGAAGCGACCATGTACTCATCGAAAATGCAAGTGAACCTGCCGGGGCCCGTGCCGGTCTCCCTTCCGAAGGCTCTCAGCTCTTCAAAATCAATGGTAAATATTATCTCTTCAATATTACCTGGCCCAGAGGCGGAATGCGTACCGTGATCATTCACAGGGCCGATCACATCACCGGTCCTTACGAAGGACGTGTTGCCCTGATGGATAAAGGCGTTGCCCAGGGCGGGTTGATCGATACCCCTGATGGCCGATGGTATGCTTATCTGTTCCGCGATTTTGGATCGGTGGGCCGCATCCCCTACCTGGTTCCTGTAAAATGGGAAGATGGCTGGCCTGTCCTTGGAGTCGGCGGCAAAGTACCCGATTCCCTGGACCTGCCGGCCAGCAAAGGTTTAATCCCCGGTATTGTGGCCTGTGATGAGTTCGACCGTCAAAAAAATGAACCTGAGCTGCCGTTGGTTTGGCAGTGGAATCATCATCCCGACAATACACTTTGGTCGGTTACCCGGCGGGAAGGTTATCTTCGTCTTACCACCGGCCGGATGGATACATCTTTCGTGATGGCAAAAAACACATTGACACAGCGTACCTTCGGGCCTGTATGTTCCGGGTCAACCTGTCTGGATGTATCAAATATGAAGGAGGGTGATTTTGCCGGACTTGCCCTTCTGCAAAAGAAATTCGGACAGGTCGGGGTCAAAATTGAAAACGGGATCAGCTCCGTCGTCATGGTCAGCGGTGAATCCACCGATCCCGTCGAATTACAAAGTGTTCCGTTAAACCAGGGCACCGTATTTCTAAAAGCTGAATGCGATTTCAGGGAGCGTACCGATATTGCCTATTTCTTCTACAGCATCGATGGGACCTCATGGTCTCCGATTGGGAAACAGATCAGGATGGAATATACACTGCCCCATTTTATGGGTTATCGCTTTGGTTTGTTCAATTATGCAACAAAAAATCCAGGCGGGTTCGCCGATTTTGATTTTTTCCGGATCAGCGAACAGGTTTCCTTTAAAAATTGATAACAACTATTTAATCATTTAAAACGAGGTTCAATGAACAGGATATTATCGCTTACCGTTCTCCTTTCAATCGTAAGTTTTATCACCATAACAGTGGATGCCTATGGTCAGAAGTTACAGTTAAATGACCTTGAGTATTTTGAGACACCCGGTGCTAATGTATTGGTTTTCAGCAGTCAGTACAATGGCATGTTTTTCGACGAGAAAACAGCCGGTATTGAAATCATACAACATGGAGTCAGAACCTCCACGGGCGGTGCAGTCAGATTGCAGAACACCCCCGAACAATGGGATCTGATCCCGGTTCTGGCCGACCGGAAGGTCAACAGGGAGACCCATCTCATCGAAGTGCTGTTACGTTACAAGGAGTTTGATTTTGATTCGAGGGTAACTGTTATTGCTAAAGATAAGGGCGTTGAAATAAGCGTATATCTTGATCAGCCGATTCCTGAAAAACTTGAAGGGCGGGCAGGGTTTAATCTGGAATTCATTCCTTCAGCCTATATCGAAAGAACTTACCTGATGGACGGGAAACCGGGTATTTTTCCCCTTTATCCCTCCGGCAATACAAGCATCGAACCCATATCGGAGAAGATCTCTCAATTTGAAGGCTATACCACCTTCGATGACCGGGGAAAAGGCGAATATATCAATCCGGAACCTCTGGCCTCAGGAAAGACAATTGCCATGGCTCCCGAGGATCCTCAGCATTTTGTAACCATCCGGTCGGAAGATGGGGAAATCATGCTGTTTGACGGGCGTAACCTGGCACAAAACGGATGGTTTATCGTGCGTGGCCTGCTTCCTGCCAAAAAGACCGGACAAGTATTAACCTGGTACCTGGAGCCAAATGCCATCCCGGATTGGAAAAGGTTGCCCGTGATCGGGTTTTCACAGGTCGGTTACCTGCCCGGCCAGGAAAAAGTCTCCGTGATTGAACTTGATAAAAATGATACCCCCTTAAAAACAGCCTCCCTGTTCCAGGTAACCCAGGAGGGAATTTATGTGGAAAAACTGAAAGGCGACCTGAGCCCCTGGGGAACCTATATGCGCTACAATTATGTGAAGTTCGATTTCAGCGCCGTGAACGAGCCCGGATTGTACTTCATTCAATACGGCGATCAAAAAACAGATGCGTTTCCCATTGCACCGGATGTGTACAGGGATATATGGCATCCGACCCTGGATGTGTGGTTTCCGGTGCAGATGGATCACATGGAGGTAAATGAAGCCTACCGCCTCTGGCATGGTGTTCCGTTTTTGGATGATGCCCTGCAGGCGCCCCTCAATTTTCAACACTTTGACGGTTACAACATGGGCGACACCACAGATACAAAATATAAACCATTGGAAAGAATTCCCGGTTTGAATATTGGAGGCTGGTTTGATGCCGGTGATTTTGATATTCAGACCGGATCGCATTGCAATGCCATTCTCAGTCTTGTGGATGCATGGGAAAATTTCAGGATTGATCGCGATGTAACTTTTGTGGATCAGGCCACCCGTTATGTGGACATTCACCGGCCCGATGGCCAGTCCGATATTTTGCAGCAAATAGAGCATGGCGCCCTGAACCTGGTTGCACAGGTAAAAAACATCGGACATCCGGTCAGGGGCATCGTGGTTTCAAATCTTCACCAATACCATCACCTTGGCGACGCTTCCACGGAAACAGATAATCTTCCCTATAATCCGGATCTGAAACCCTATGAATCGGATGGAAAATCAAGCGGGACCCCGGATGACAGGTGGGCTTTTACCACCCGGAGTGCCTTCCTGGATCATCACACCTCCGCAGCACTGGCAGCAGCCCACCGGGCTTTAAAAGGGTATAACGATACCCTGGCTGTCCAGTGTTTATATTACGCCCGGCAACTATGGGATGAAAATGATCGTCCCATGGAAAATGATACTTCCCGATTCGCCTCTGCTTTCAGAAGGAGCATGACGATGTCCTCAGCACTGCAGTTATACATCACAACCAAAGAGGAAAAGTATGCCCGTCGGTTCACGGAGGCAATCTGGCCCACGCTTGACCGGTCAGTGATGTACGGTATGAAAGCGGCGCTTCAGGCCTATCCGTATATGGATCAGGAATACCAGGAAAAAATGAAAGATTATGTGGTCAGATACAAAAAATCACTTGATGATGTAACCGGACAGAACCCTTATGGCGTACCGATCGCCGCCGGTGGTTGGGGCGGAAGTGGCGGAGTTGTAAACTGGGCAATTACGAACTATTATGCACATAAATACTACCCCGAAATGGTTGGTCCCGAATATGTTTATAAAGGACTGAACTACATTTTTGGCTGCCATCCTTATTCAAATATCTCTTTCGTTTCATCAGTGGGTACACGCTCGAAAAAAATAACCTATGGCAATAACAGGGCCGATTTCAGCTTTATTGCCGGGGGTATTGTTCCCGGTATTTTACTGATAAAACCCGACTTTCCTGAAAACAAGGAGGACTGGCCGTTCCTGTGGGGCGAAAATGAGGTTACGGTAGGGGGTTGCGCCGACTACATCCTGCTTTCCACAGCCGTAAATCAGCTGTCAACAGGTAAATAATTTAAAATCAATGAGATAGCGGGTATGAATTGGTAAGTTTATTGTATTGTTTGGAAAATGCGTAAAATTCTCTCATCCCCATTGGTTTATAACCATTTTTCAGGTTCATGTCACTGATTCTGAATAGCAGTGACTGATATTTGAATAACTCTTTGTAAGCTTTAAATAATGACGTATCGGTATCCCATACGTGAATTGCTTCCGCACCAGCACCGTTAATTTCAAATATTTGAAAATCTGTTGCTTCCTTTAAATGATTTACCGCTTTGAATTTTATATCAAAACGGCCAAAATAGAATTCAGGCATACTGCTTGCAATCTCATCAAACCGCCGGCTCAGCGCAGGTGTGATATAATTCTCCCCGTTTCTGTAGAGCCCTCCAACGCGAATGCTGCCAATGAATGCAAGTTGCACAATCTCGTCCCGCCGGGGCACTGATTCGAGATCATCGGAAGAGATGCCCTGATGCAAAGCATCTTTTCCAAGATAAAAACGCGACTTGAAATTGGTTCTTTTGTCCCGTTTGATTAATTCCAGTAATGAAGTTTCACCATCGCCGATTACATGAGGATAATACCGGAATGTAAGTGAAATCACCCTTCCTTGAGATTCACCGGGATATCGCATATAAAATACCCCTGCTTCACCCTCATAGGGGATAAGCTTCTGTATGATTACGGTGTTGTTCTTGGGATATTCCGTGAAATACTCCAGAAGTTCTGCTTTATTCTTAATGATCCTGACACCATAGCCCTGCCAGCCAATATCAGGTTTTACAACGAGTGGAAAGTCCAGTGAAGCAGAGGCGAGTTCCTTCAGGGCTTTATTTAACAAACTTTCCTTTGAAATACGATCGTCAAGGGTAAAGGTTACAAAAGGGGCAATCCACTTGTCCTGTCCGCCGGATACCTGGCACATCAGCCTGCTTTTTGATTCACCCCAAAGGCCGCCGACTTCAATGAAGGGATTGGCGATCGTTGGAAGTGTCATATTCCTGTACCAGATGCCCAGTATTAGCCATCGCAGAACAAGCGGTGTATAAAAAATCATAGGCGGGATTTTTTCTGATGCTGATACCTTTCGGTTCAGGAAATGGAGAGAGGGCATTCCCAGAAAAGTTCCCCGGTTTTGACGAATATCCGGGAAAGGGAGTGTCTCAACAACCAGGTTATTGGACAATCTGAGCCGGAGCGGCTTGATCGATTTATAGGTTATCAGCAGAATGACAAGAATCAACATGACAATCCAGCCCCAGAGACCAATGGCTGGAAATACAAATTCACCAAGTTTAATCACAAGGGTTAGAAGAATCGTTGAGTATATGGCACTGGCAGCGAGTGTGGTAAAAAAAAACTGCGTAAAGGAGACCCCTATGAAACCGCACGCAAGATAAGTCGGGAAAAGAAGTCCAGGTAAAATCCGTACAAGTGCGATTGAGGAAATCAGATTGTTTTCAAGATTTTTTCTGGCATTCTCCACCCTGCTGTTAACGAAACGGTTCCGGATCCAGGGAATTTTCCTGGCTGCCATACCCATGCTGTATATAATCAAATCTCCGCTAAGGATCCCTGTAAACAGGCTAATGGCGACAAGTAAAAGGGGTAATTCATTCTTGACAACCAGTAAACCACCCGTAACAATTGCCAGATCCTCCTGAAGAAATGTTTCAAAAAAAAGGCCGATGCATTTGCCAAACCAATCATGAACAGGATATATCATTTAATTTGTAAACGTTGAAACCTATAAAATAAATCCAACAACACTTCCCTAAAAATATATAAAATTTGCATGATATTCATGGGCATTGCTTCTCACTCCTGTCTCAAGCCGGTCTCCTCGAAATAAAGAGGCTGGCGGGTGAGGAGAACACCGGCCCCTTCCAGAGTGTTAATGGTGATCGCTGCATTCACTTCAGAATTAATAAATCTGATTCGGGTTGAACCATATTTAAGGGTTGTAGCGAGGTATGTTAAACTAATACGGAAACTATTTGTTATTCTATTTTCAGCTTGAATGGATTGAAATTGCGTAATTTAATTTATGTCAAAATGAAAATCTCAAAAACAGTATTAACATGCATACTCTGCCTTGGTTTGACTTATCCTATTTTTGCCCAAACCACAGGGAAACTTAGTTTTACATGCACCACATATGCGCCATCGGGCGACTGGGGCAACAAACATGTTGCTGCCATATGGATACAGAATAACGAAAATCCTTCAGTTTTTATTAAAACCAATGCAAAATACGGATATCAGGATGATCACCTGACCTCATGGACTGCCATATCGGGTAGCAATTTAGTGGATGCTGTTACCGGTTCCACACTCTCGTCATACGGCACCCTGTCTGTGGAATGGGATGGCACCGATGCATCGCATAATGTGGTTATGGATGGCGATTATTCCGTGTATATCGAAATGGGATGGGGCAAGGATAAAGCTAAAAATCATGTCACCAAACCGTTCACATTTACAAAGGGTCCTTCTGATCAGCAACTTACTCCCGAAGGAACCTCCAATTATTCTGCCATAAATCTAACCTGGCAACCTGCCGCCACTTTACTTTTCTCGGTTGAAGATATAAATGGTGTTAATGTATTTCCAAATCCATCGAAAGGCGCAATTGAATTGGATTTTCAAAAAGCACTGCCTAATGCCAAACTGGAAGTAATCAATTTATCAGGGAAATTAGTATATGCTGAAAGATTCCAGCAACCCATCCCTGGAATCAGAACTCTGGATATTTCGGGCATATCCGCAGGAGCCTACCTGCTTATTATCTCTTTAGAAAATAGCTATTTCAGGTATAAAATTATAATAGAATGAATCCAAAGGTCGATTTCTATTTTAGCGAAGCCGAAAAGTGGCATGAAGAATTTGAGAGATTGAGAATGATCATTCTTGATTGTCAGCTGACCGAAGAATTGAAGTGGGGTTGTCCTTGTTATACGATTCAGAAGCGAAACATAGTTTTAATACACGGATTTAAAGAGTATTGTGCGCTTTTATTTTTCAAAGGTGCCTTGCTAAATGATGCTAATGGTATCTTAATCCAACAAACGGAGAATGTGCATGCGGCACGCCAGATCAGGTTCTCCAATGTCCGGGAAATAGTTGAGATGGAACCCATCCTGAAAGCCTATATTTATGAAGCTGTTGAAGTGGGAAAAGCCGGTTTAAATGTGAACCTTAAAAAGAACACAGAACTCACTTTGCCTGAAGAATTTCAAATTAAATTAGCTGAGAATCCCGCCTTGAAGACTGCATTTGATGCTTTGACGCCGGGAAGGCAACGAGCATATAATATTTATTTTTCTGAACCCAAACAATCCAAAACACGGGAGTCAAGGGTTGAAAAATGTATGCTTCAAATTCTCAAAGGATTAAATGAGGTTTAACCGGGAAAAGTTTGCATCATATTAATCATAAAACAGAATAAATATGAATTTAAACGTTTTGATTTCAAATATTCATTGGGTACCGGTGATTGTAATGACCTTTTTCTCTTTTGTAATTGGATTTATTTTAGGGGTCTGGTAAGTTTTTAATTGATCATCTTAAAATACCGTAATGAAAAAAATATTATTCCTGTTCTTTCAATTATTGGCAGTTTCCTCTTTATTTGCACAGAATCAAAATGGAGACGCAGAATCCTATAATCCCCATCATCTGTTTTCACAGGACTTTAATCCACCCCCAGGTAATGCCTACCGTTCAGCCAGTGGGACACCGGGCCCCCTTTACTGGCAGAACAGTTCCAGCTATCTGATACATGCAACCCTGAGCGAAAAGGATACTTCCTTAACCGGTGATGTCACCATTACTTACATCAACAACAGTCCCGACCGGCTGGACTATTTATGGTTACAGCTGGATCAGAACATTTTTGAACCTTCTTCAAGATCGGTTGCAGCCACCTCTTATCTCGGTGATTATTTCAGCGTTTTGGGGAAAATAAACGGAGGTTTCGACATTAAGGATGTAACCGTAAGTGATGGTGGAAATACTTATGCCGTGCAACCCGTTATTACGGATACAAGGATGCAGATTCGCCTGCCTGCACCGATGCAACCCGGGGGTGACACAATCTCTGTAAAAATGGATTTCAGCTTTACAATCCCGGTGGATGGTGCAGGCCGTTTTGGAATGCAATACACTAAAAATGGTGTGATTTACCAAATAGCACAATGGTACCCGCGTATGTGTGTGTACGATGACGTGGAAGGCTGGAACACACTTCCATATCTGGGCCTGGGCGAGTTTTATTGCGATTACGGTGATTACGATTATTACATTACCGCACCTGCAGAGATGATCGTGTATGGTTCGGGAGACCTTCAGAATGCATCGGAAGTTCTGACAGCCGAACAAATAGAAAGACTTGCGGAAGCTGCCAACAGTGATAAAACCATTACCATTATCGGTGCTGATGAACTCGGTAAGCCTTCCTTGCGCCCGGTTTCCAAAGGAACCCTGACCTGGCATTTCACAATGAAGAATACGAGAGATGTTGCCTTTGCCGCATCCAAGGGATTGATATGGGATGCGGCGAAGATCAATTTGCCTTCAGGCAGGAAAGCACTCGCCATGTCTTCGTACCCGGTTGAAAGTATGGGTAATATTGCCTGGTCCAGGTCAACCGAGTATTTGAAGGCAAGTATTGAAATTTATTCTGCAGACTTTTTTGAGTACCCCTGGAATGTGGCCGTCAGCAGTGCCGGAATCACCGGTGGTATGGAATATCCCGGAATGATCTTCAATAACTACAAAGAGACCAAAGCCCGGTTATGGTTCCTGATATCACATGAGATCGGGCATAACTGGTACCCGATGATCGTGGGCTCCAATGAACGGAGATATATGTGGCTGGATGAAGGCCTGAATACCTATATAAATTACATAGCCAACGATATCTTTAATTATGGAGAATATCAGACAGACCCCGCCTACTTTAAAAAAGAATTTTTCGGATCCCGTGATTATATCCAGTTCATGCAGTATAAAGATCCGCTAATGACTGTTTCCGATGCCATGGATAAAGAACAGCATTACCAGTTCTATGGTAAAACTGCCTATGGACTGAACTTGCTGCGGACCGTGGTTGTGGGTAAGGAACGTTTTGACCATGCATTCAGAAAATATACCGAAGCCTGGGCATTTAAGCATCCCACACCCTATGACTTTTTTCATTGCATCAATAACACCGCCGGCGAGGACCTGAACTGGTTCTGGAATGAATGGTTTTTTACAACATGGAAACTGGATCAGACAATAGCCTCTGTCAGCTATGTGGACAATGATCCATCCAAAGGCGCGGTGATCAGCATCAGTAACAACGGGAAAATGATTATGCCGGCTATCGTTAAAATTATTCAGAGCAACGGACAAACGGAGACGGTTCAATTACCTGTGGAAATATGGCAACGTGGTGGGAGCTGGACTTTTAAATATGCTTCTTCAGCCAGAATTGATAAAGTAATACTGGATCCTGAAAATCTCTTACCCGACGTGGATAGAAAAAATAATGAATGGATAAATGGCAAATAAAAAGGAGTTGTCTTCGGAACATCGTGAAGCACTGATCAGGACATTAAAAGACCGTTTTGAGAAGAACATGAACCGGCATAAAGGTCTCGAATGGGATAAAGTTCAGGCAAGGCTGGAAGCTCATGCTGAAAAGATGTGGTCGCTCAATGAAATGGAGAGAACCGGTGGTGAACCAGATGTGACAGGTTATGATCAAAAGACGGGCGAATTCATACTGTGTGATTGTTCAGCAGAAAGCCCCAGAGGCCGCAGAAGTGTTTGTTACGACCGTGAAGGGCAGGAATCAAGGAAAGAATTTAAACCGGAAAATAACGCGGTTGATATGGCTGCTGAAATGGGCATTGAACTTTTAACCGAAGCGCAATACCGTGCATTGCAGGAGCTTGGAATTTTCGATTCGAAAACATCGAGCTGGGTGAAAACACCCTCTGAGATCAGAAAACTTGGTGGAGCCCTCTTTGCCGATTTCCGCTACGGCCATGTCTTCATCTATCACAACGGTGCACCCTCTTACTATGCTGCACGGGCATTCCGTGGCTCGCTAAGGGTTTAAATTTCCCACATTCAGAAAGGGAAAAGATGATGAAATATATGGTATGGCTGGTTTTTCTTTTTTGTGCCGGTGTGCATTCAGCGGCTCAGACTGATCTCTATCTACAGGAGTTGCAAAACCTTGCCGACATTTCAAGACTGCCCTTATACCCTTCCGGTGAAATTGAACAGATTTCCAGTTATGACAGAACCGGTGGGAATGATGATGGATTTTCCGGTAAATATTCATTCATAAGAGAGGAAGCAGGAGGATTGGTTATTGCCGAACTGAAGGGACCAGGTGTTATCAATCGCATTTGGACGCCTACTCCGTCAGAGGACCACATAGAATTCTATTTCGATGGGGAAAAAACTCCAAGGATCAGCATTCCGTTCATAGAGTTGTTCACAGGGAATAGCTATCCGTTTGTTTCTCCCCTATGCGGCAATGCGGTAGGAGGATATTATTGTTACCTTCCGCTGCCCTACGAAAAGTCATTGAAGATTGTGTTTAAGGGTAAAAACATCCGGTTTTTTCAAATCCAGTACCGAAGCCTTTCAGAAAAGGAGAAAATGAGATCATTCTCCCTCAGCATGCCCGACAACTATAAGGATATATTCAAAAAAATCGGGGATGTCTGGAGCAGACAAATCTCACCGCTCGACTCATACGGAACCGGTCTGAAAGCAAAAAAGATCAACCTCAGATTACAATCCGGGATCGAAGCGCACATTTTTGAACTCAAAAATGGAGGGCGAATCGTTGGGATTGAGATGGGTGCCGGAAGCGACCTGTTGCAGGCATATCGGAAAGTAATGCTTTCTGCCCGATGGGATGATGAGGCTAAAAAAGCACTGGATCTGCCGCTGCATGACTTTTTTGGTTTTGCCTTCGGCAAACCTGCCATGCAATCGCTTATGCTGGGTTCCAACCAGACAAAGCTCTATTCCTATCTGCCTATGCCTTTTGATCGCTCAGCAGAAGTACAATTGAAATACGACCATCTGAGTGCAAATGACCCTGAAGAATTATTGATTTCGGGAACAATATATTATACGGAGAACCCACGGGATCAAAATACCGAAGGCAAATTATATGCCCAGTCCGGAAGGGTCTATAACGGAGAGAATGGTATTCCGCATCCCATTGCCGATGTAACCGGGAAAGGCCATTTTATAGGTACAATTCTGACCGCTCAGGGACTGGAAGGTGGCAATACCCGCTTTTTTGAAGGTGATGATATCGCTACAATTGACGGGGAGATGAAATTGCATGGTACCGGTTCTGAAGACTATTTCAACGGAGGTTACTATGCGGTACTCGACAAATGGGACGCAGGATTCAGTCTGCCGGTACACGGGTCGCTTCTGTACGATCAAATGACCTCCCGCACAGGAGGATATCGTTTTTACCTTTCGGATAAACTGAATTTTGATGATTCCTTTAAACTGACCATTGAGCATCAGCCCGAAGAGGCAGAGAAGGTGAAAACAGACTATACATCCATTGGATTGTTTTATGCGGAAAAACCACAATTTGAAAGGACAGAAATTCGGATCGATGACAGGGTACCCAAAGTTTCTCACCTGGACAAATTATACCCGCGGGGAATGTCATTTATACTCTATTGGAACGCAACTGCCGATTTTCAGGACCCTGTCATCGTTTTTGGCCTGAACAAATCGGATGAATGGTATGCAACCATTGACATGGAAGCTATTCCCATCGTGCAGGTCTCTCTCACAGGATTGGACCATGGCCGGTACAAGCTATATATTGAATACGGCGAAACCGACAATGGCAAACCTTTTAGCATATGGCAGCGTTCGAAACAAATATCAGAATGGATCCCCACAAAAACAGAAATACCCTCCAATGAAAGCAAAACAATATATGCAGGCGAAATTGAAATTACCGAAGAACTGAATACGATTACCCTGCGCAAAAAACTGGAAGACGATGCATCACTGCGTGTCTATACATTCATTTTTGAAAAAACAGAGTAATTATTTTGTGAAATGCCCAATACCTGGTTTAAATTCAAACAGTTTACAATACAGCAGGAGAAGGCCGCCATGAAAGTGGGGACCGACGGCGTTCTCCTGGGTGCCTGGGCATCGGTTCCCGTACCAGGTTGCAGGGTTCTGGATGTCGGGACCGGTACCGGGCTGATCGCCCTTATGATTGCCCAGCGAACCAGGGAAGTAATGGTGGATGCCCTGGAAATAGAGCCTTCATCTGCCAGCCAGGCCAAAGAAAATTTTCAGAATTCGCCATGGAAAGGAAGGTTAAACTCCATTCATTCCTCGTTCCAGGATTATTCTTCCCGATGCCAATACCGGTATGACCTGATTATCTGTAATCCGCCTTTTTTCTCAGGATCTCAGAAAACATCCTCGAAAGAGAAAAATCTCGCCAGGCACGACGACAGCCTGAGCCTCGGGGATATTTTCAGAAGCTCCGTTTCACTTATGAAGGAAACGGCTGTTATCAGTCTGATCCTGCCGGTTTATAAAGAGGCCCAATTGCCTGATCTGATCCTGGAACATCGGATGTACTGCAACCGGAAAACCAAGGTTATCCCGTCACCCGGTAAGCCGGCCAACAGGGTATTACTTGAATTTTCTTTCCTTCCGGGGGAATTCCGGGAAGATGATCTGACCATCGAAACCGGAGGGAGACATATCTATTCCGATCAATATAAAAACCTGACGGATGAGTTTTATTTATTTAATCACGCTTTCCCGGCTAAATTAATATCCTGGTAAATACACGTTAGGTGGTATATAATGGACAAATAAAAACTTAAAAGAAACACGATTGTATATTTGAAGAAAAAATGATAACACTATTTTTATATTTATTCCTTGCTTTATTTGTTTCATTCCTTTGTTCTATAATGGAATCAGTGCTTCTTTCAACTCCTCTGACTTTTCTGATTGTAAAGCAAAATAAAGGACATCACTGGGCAAAGTCTTTCATTGATTTGAAAATTCATATAGATAAACCTTTATCGGCAATATTATCTTTAAACACTGTTGCTCATACAATTGGAGCCGCTGGTGTTGGAGCGCAGGCTGTAAAGGTATTTGGCGAAGCATATTTCGGGATCGCATCTGCCATTCTGACTATTCTTATTTTAATACTTACAGAAATCATTCCAAAAACGATTGGGGCCAGATATTGGAAGAATTTAACTAGGGCTGCGTATTTTACAATTAAATCAATGATTTTTATTACGTATCCTTTAGTTGTATTGTCATCTGTAATTACCAAAGTTTTTTCAAAACAAAAAAATGAACAAACTACCAGCAGAGAGGAAATTGCTGCTTTAGCGAGCATCGGTATGGATGAAGGTTTGTTTTCAGACAAGGAGAATAAAATAATTCAAAATATACTTAAACTGAAAAATGTTAAAGTAACCGAGATTATGACACCGAGAGTTGTTGTGGCCGTAGCTGATGAGAATTTAACTTTGAATGACTTTCTGAAAAATAAGGATTACTTAAAATTTTCAAGAATTCCAATATACTCGGGGAACGATGAAAACATTACCGGGTATGTGTTCAGACAGAAAATATTCGAAAATTTGGCTGAAAACAACAATCATCTAAAACTAAAAGAAATAAAACGGGAGATTGTAATTGTTCCGGACACAATGGTGCTGTTCTCGTTATGGGAAAAACTGTTAGAAAAAAAGGAGCATATAGCCCTGATAGTTGACGAATATGGTGGATTGGACGGGATTGTAACAATGGAAGATATCATTGAGACTCTTCTTGGATTGGAAATAGTTGACGAGAAAGATACAATAACCGATATGCAGAAATTTGCCCGAGACAGATGGGAGACACGACAGGTAAAATATAATCTGATTGATAAATTGGATATGAATGACAAATAAAAACGACACCTCATAATGAGGCATCGTTTCTATTTTTACCAGAAGTAGTATATTTTATTCAGTTGGCCGCCCGGCTGCAACACTTTTACTTCGCTCAATAGATTGTAAAGCCAAATAATTATCACCAAATTTTATAAGGTTCTCCATTTCCTTATCGAACTGGTCAAAGTGGCGTTCTTCATCGTCAACTAAAGCTTCGAATATTTTTTTGGAAGCAGAATCGGCATTTTTTGAACATTCGTTTGCCCATTCGTTGTAATCCTTAATGCTGCCTGTTTCCATTCCGGCTGCCATTTCGAGCATCTTTTTAACATCATGTATTTTCCGGACCTCGTGTAATACCTTCATTTCCACCTCGCCTTTTAGAAATAAAATACGTTCTGCAAGGTTTTCAACATGCAACATTTCCTCAATAGCTGTACGTTTGAAAAGGTTCGATAGTAAATCGTAGCCCAAATCATCGCAATGAAAATGGAAATACATATACTGGTGAACCGCACTTAATTCATCGGCGACAGCCCTGTTTAATAATTCAATACTTTTTTCTTTCATGATACTTAGTTTTGTAATTAAATAACTGATCTCACTAATTTAAATCAAAACGGTCGAGATTCATAATTTTAACCCAGACTGCTACAAAATCGTTTACAAATTTTTCCTGTGCATCTGCACTTCCATATACCTCTGCAAGTGCCCTTAATTCGGAATTTGAACCAAAAATAAGGTCGGCACGGCTAGCAGTCCAATTTATTGCTCCTGTTTTACGGTCACGTCCGTTAAAAATCTCTTTGTCCTCAGTTGCCGGCATCCATGCCGTACTCATGTCGAGCAGGTTTACAAAGAAATCGTTGGTAAGAACTTCCGGTTTTTTTGTGAAAACACCATGTTTGGAGTTGTCAAAGTTGGTGTTCAACACACGCATACCTCCAATAAGCACAGTCATTTCAGGAGCCGTTAATGTCAGCAATTGTGCTTTGTCGATCAACAATTCTTCTGTTGATACTTTATATTTTGTTTTTAAATAATTACGGAACCCATCGGCAACAGGTTCCAATACGCTGAATGATTCAACGTCGGTTTGTTCTTGTGAGGCATCCATTCGCCCCGGAGTGAAAGGAACAGTAATACTGATTCCAGCATCTTTTGCAGCTTTCTCAACACCAGCACATCCTGCCAAAACAATAAGATCGGCAAGTGAAATCTTTTTCCCGTTATCTGAAACGGTATTGAATTCCTTTTGAATAGCTTCCAGCTTTACCAAAACCTTTGCCAGTTTCGATGGATTATTTACCACCCAGTTTTTCTGCGGTGCAAGACGAATTCGTGCGCCGTTGGCTCCACCACGTTTATCAGAACCACGAAATGTAGAAGCCGATGCCCATGCGGTTGATACCAATTGAGAAACAGACAATCCGGAAATTAATATTCTGGCTTTCAATTCGGCAATCTCCTTATCATCAACCAGAGGATGATGAACCGCCGGAATCGGGTCTTGCCATATAAGTTCTTCTTTTGGTACTTCGGAACCTAAATAACGTGTGACTGGACCCATATCCCTGTGAGTTAATTTAAACCATGCACGGGCAAAGGCATCTGCAAATTCGAGAGGATGTTCGTAAAAACGTCTTGAAATCTTCTCATAAACAGGATCGAAACGTAAAGAGAGGTCAGTTGTAAGCATGGTTGGAGCATGCTTTTTAGATGCATCATGTGCATCAGGAATAACTTCTCCGTAATTTTTGGCTACCCATTGATACGCTCCGGCAGGGCTTTTTGTAAGTTCCCAATCGCACTTAAAAAGATTTTCAAAGAAATAATAACTCCACTTGGCTGGGGTTTGTGTCCATGTTACTTCCAGTCCACTGGTAATTGTATCACCACCTTTCCCCTTGCCAAACTTGTTTTTCCAACCAAGACCCTGTTCCTCAATATCTGCTGCTTCGGGTTCTGCTCCCAAATTAGCGGCATCACCTGCACCATGGCATTTACCAAAAGTATGTCCGCCTGCTATCAGGGCAACAGTTTCCTCATCATTCATGGCCATACGGGCAAAAGTGTTGCGTATATCTGTTGCCGCTGAAAGTGGATCGTGATTCCCGTTTGGGCCTTCAGGATTAACATAAATAAGCCCCATTTGAATGGCTGCAAGCGGATTATCCACCTCGGTAATATCGAGTTTACGATCATCATTATCCAGCCATTTGGTCTCAGAACCCCAATACACATCTTCCTCAGGTTCCCACACATCTTCACGCCCACCGGCAAAACCGAAGGTTTTGAACCCCATTGATTCTAAGGCAACATTACCTGCAAGGATCATCAGGTCAGCCCACGAAATTTTTTTACCATATTTTTGCTTGATGGGCCAAAGCAATCTGCGGGCTTTATCAAGATTAACGTTGTCCGGCCAACTATTGAGCGGGGCAAATCGTTGTTGTCCGCCTCCGGCACCGCCACGCCCATCGCCTGTACGATATGTACCTGCACTATGCCATGCCATACGAATGAAAAACGGGCCATAATGACCGAAATCGGCAGGCCACCATTCCTGAGAGTCGGTCATTAACTTGTGAAGGTCATTTTTGATTGCTTTCAAATCGAGACTCTTAAATTCTTCTGCATAGTTAAACCCCTTGTCCATAGGGTTAGATTTACAGGAATGTTGGCGCAATATGTTTAATTTTAACTGATTTGGCCACCAGTTAATGCTTTTTGTACCGACTGCTCCAACACTATGCTTGCTTACTGCACCCGTTACCGGGCATTTACTGATTTTTTCCATTTTATTTTCCATATTCTTCGTGTATTAAGTTTTCAAATTATTTGCAAATTCTCTTCATAGATTTTTCATTGCACTATTATTTCGTTTTATCAAACTTTCCGATTATTTGAAGTTTGATATCTTCAATTCTAAAATCTGGTATTCCCTTTTTTTTAAAATACTTTTTAAGCATTTCGTTTAACCCTGCATCGTAGTAATCCTCAATCCTGTCGGATTCTGAACAATATAAATGATGATGACTTTCCATAATTGCATCGTATCTCATAATGTCTTTTTCCGTTTCTACTTTTTTTATTAATCCGTTTGAAACTAAAGCATCAAGAACTTTGTAAACTGTTGCTGTTGCTATATTGGGATGATTCTTCCGTATATACCCAATAATATTATCTGCAGTTGGATGATTGTTGAGTTTTATAATGGCTTCTAAAATAGCAATCCGTTGTGGGGTTACTTTAAGGCCTTTCTCAATTAGCTTATTACTAATTTCTCCTGCGCTCATAACTAATATTTTTCTAAAGAGAATTATTCTCTTATAATAATAAACAAATTTAAGCAATATTTAATGAAAAGTCAATGCTTTCAAGCTTGTTATATTTCCGAAAGCATGCACCGCTATTTTCGATGTATGCTATGTAGCTGATTATAAGCTATTCCATATCAAAATAGAAAGACTCTTTTACAAATCACAAACCCTGGCAAAATTACTCCCGGCATACGAAAGTTCAGCCACTTTAGTCAAGCCATGGATCACTTACCAGAAGTCGTTATTGAGTTTGGAGAGCATCGCGGCAGGCCTGTTTCGATTCTCAGGTTTAAGTACAACAAACGGTTGATTTCATTGATTTCGAAAATTAATGGTTCGGGGTGGAGTCCTAAAAAATAAAGTATATGGCTACAATTACACATTATTATTGTCCGGTATGTAAAAGTGAGATTGAAGGTATAGGATGGAAGGAAGGTAAAATGAAAAATTGCCCGAAATGCGGAGCATTTATTAACAACCTTAACCAAGTACATTTAAAAGTATTTGTTGAGAATATAGCTATATGTATTGTTGGTCTGCTGTTTTCTATTTTGCTTACAGTATTATCAGCCATTAATGTTATCAGCGAACAAGGCGTCCTTTTTTTTGGATTAATAGATATTGCTTTTGTAGTGTTATTATTTATTCTGTTTATAAGACGTGAAACAGCCAAACAAAATAGTTAAATTTTAAGAAGACCAGATAGTACCCGCAAACCTCACAAGTCATCTCACAATCAAAGTTCGCGTGAAGAGCCTTCCAGCAAGTCTCGCCCCTACACTGAATTGGGTGACAGTGCAAATTTGATAGATAAACAGATCGTGAAAATAAGCCGCCAGTGCCTAACATCGCTAAACCAAATTGCTTAAAGCTTCCTGCAATCCAGATAATTTTTTTCGGAATGTTCCTGTTCAACTGAATGCTACCTTTATAAAACAAACACAATCGGAAATGAACATTCAGACAAGAAAAATATTCTTTGTTCAGGAATTCTTGAGATTGACAGATACAAAACTCGTTGGGAAACTCGAGAAGATTCTTCAAGAAGAGAAAGCCAAAGAGTTTAAGACTAATCTAAAACCAATAAGCAAGACCAAATTCAATAAAATGATAGACGAATCTGTGAATGACGTAAAAAAAAGCAAAGTCATTGATGCTCGAGAATTAAAAAAGTCAGTTAAAGGATGGAGATAGTCTCAAGCAATCTCTGGACTGATAAAGTTAAAAACATGAAGTCAAAGAATAGATTATTATTCGAATAGCTGGGCAGTTTAATAAAAAGCTAAACTAAATAAAGAATCCTATGATAGGAGACTATCTCGTACGGTTCCGTGGGAGATTTGGGGGTGATTTGCAAGCAGGAATGCCTTGGGGAGAAGCTTCTATGGGGGGAAAATATCCGGGAAAATATCCACCTAAAATGAGGGTAGTTGCAATCATAAACATTATAATATTGGGGGTTATTGCACTGATAGTAATATCACGGGTGGGATTTATACTTCCACAACTCAGTGAAATTTCAAGAATAGGCATTTGGTTCATTGTAGTTTATTTTAGTATAGCAACAGTTTTGAATTCCATTACACCAAGTAAGATAGAACGGATCTGGGCACCTGTTGCCTTAGTCCAACTGATAACTAGCATAATTGTGGCAATGAGCTGATATAAGAAAATGCATCTAACTCAGAATCCTTGATCGAAATTCAGCTTTCGATAAAAACAGCGGAAACACAATTAATAAGATATTTCAACAAAAGAAATTTAAAAAAAAGCTAACGCTAACACGGATGGTATAGGTAATTGCCTTCAGCAGTCCGGACAGCTTGGTAATCAGCTCCATAAGTCTATGCGATCAATATCATTTCCACTTATCAAAATTTCGGTACCATGACTGCTCCTGCTGCCGAGACAAAGTCAATAGGGCTGCTGGCCATCGCGCAGTTGTCATGGTTTTTGCAATGCCACTTAGACAGTTTTATCGTGACAGGACAAATACTGCCAATCTATCGGGACTCGGCCGTCAAGACAGTTCCATCTGGACAAGAAAACTCTCGTCCATCTATCCGGTCTTTGCAAAAACACATGCCAACCCCGACACAGACGGCAACTCCCCATACCACCAGGCCGTTCAGTCGCATTAGCTGCGCTGAGCTCGTCCAGCAAGCTGGCCTTCGGTTCTCCCATACGGTCGACTAAAATTCCTCCGTGCTTCGCACTCCCGGCATTTTAGTAATGCGACTGAATGGCTCGCTAAACCAAATTACTTATCTTTCATATCATATTTCGACCGATGGTCGGCATTGAGCAAAACGCAACAGAACAAATGCTAAACGCAATTTGGATCCGCCCTTGCGGGCTTTACAGTCTGCTCGAGCAGGCTCGGCAGCCTCCACCCTCAGTGGCGGCACTTCGTTTAGCGAGCCATTGGGCACAATAATGATATAAAGTTCACTAATTCAAAATATCATGAAAAATTCATTTATTTCTATGATGATTCTTATTTCTGGAGTGATTGCTGCTCAGGAATGCAAAATTGATTTGCATTCATTGGCACAACCAGATATTAATATGATTCAATTAAACAAATTTGGACAGAATAGATTATTTAAGATAGTTTTAATGGATGGTTTTGATACTTTATCCAACAAAGATATTATAACTCATCTATCGCAATGGTTCATAAATCAGGACTCCAAAATCTACATAGTAAATGTTAACGATGTTGACAAGTTAGAGGAGAATTGCCATTATCTGATTATTGGGTTAATTAATAAACAAAAAGATTTGTCGATTTTTGATTTGCCCATAAACATTAACAATAACAAATGTACCCTTGGAACAATTGAACTTACTGATTATGATGATGCAATAACAATAATTAACGAAAAGGCACGATGTTCAGCTGTAATTGGTAATTCATATGCAGCTTTACGAAATATATCATTTGGACGTTTTATGGGATTATATGATTATTATATTCTCAAAAATAACAAAATGAGCTACTTGGGTAATTTAAAGGAAAATAAATTTATATCCGATAGTATAGTGGATTTAGAACTCATTCGAAATGTAAACTATTCTCGCAAAATTGATAATAATTATGTAGAAGCCTGTTTTTCTTGCAAATATAAAACTATTAGTCAGTTTCAAAGTTCAATTGATACTTTAATAGATTCGTTTAATAATTTTTGCAGGATTTATAAAGTAAAGAAACCAGCTCAAAAACTGAAATTCTTTATTCATTACGATCAATTAGAAATTAATATGGTCAGTGGTGACCCAAAACCTGGTTCTACTGGAGGATTAGTAATTGACAGTTTAATTCATACAGTAGGAATGGATAAAGAATTGTTATCACATGAAGGTGTTCATTTTATTTTCAATTATAATTTGAGGAGTCCAAATTCCTTTTTTAACGAAGGCATTCCTTCGTCGTTTGCATTATTTCAACATCCTGAGCGGATTACGAGTGATTGTAAATTAATTCAAGATAATTTAGAAATAATAGATATAATAACTGGAAAAACTGAATTTTGGAAGGGCCCATATAAAAATGGACAATGTTTATCATATCCGATATCCGGCCTTTTTGTAAAATTTCTGATTGATAAATATGGTATCGATAAGTTAAAGAGATTTTATCAATATACTGACATAACGGAGGGTTTTAAAGATATTTATAATTTGGAACTCCAAATAATAGCTACAGAATGGCAAAATTATATATTGAAAAATATTGAATAAACTGTGCCCAACAGCGTGTATAATCAATTGCTTGGCATCAAGTTGCAAGCACTATCACCTTGGTTTATATTGGTGTATCTAGATACAGAATCACTTTGTTAGCGCAAATGATCATACACGCAAACGTTGTAAGCAATTTTTATACACAGGAACACAGTTACATAGAAATAACTAAATTTGCATAAAGATTTGAAAATGAATAGGGCAATAATAAATAAGATATCTCAATATTTTCATACCCAACCAATTGATAAGGCTTGGATATTTGGTTCTTATGCCCGTTCCGAAGAGGATTCAAAAAGTGATATCGATATATTGGTAAACTTTGTTCCAGGAGAAAAGATTACTTTATTTAGGTATGTTCATATGGTCAATGAGCTCCAAACTTTGACCGGCAAAAAAATAGATCTTGTTGAGGATGGCCAGTTAAAGAAGTTTGCTGAAAAAAGTATCGATAATGAAAAGGTCTTAATCTATGAGAGAAAAGCCAAAGGATAACGAAAGGCTTCTTCATATGCTTGAGGCCATAGATAACATATTTGAATTCGTGGCTGATAAAACCTTCGATTCATATAAGAAAGATAAAATTTTAAGGTTTGCTATAATTAAAAATTTGGAAATTATCGGTGAAGCCGTCTATTTGCTAACTAAGGACTTTAAGAGCAGCAACGATTCAATTCAATGGAATGACTTAATTGGGATGCGACATATCTTAGTACATGGATACTATGAGATTAAGGATGAAATTATTTGGGCAACGATCGAAACTGACCTTACTACACTCAAAACAAAACTTCAACGGCTAATTAAATAAAACTGCTTACAACAGCATGTATAATCAATTGCTTGGCATCAAGTTGCAAGCATTATCACTTTATGTTGCACTGGTGTATCTAGAAACAGAATCTCATTGGCAACGCAAATGATCATAAACGCGAACGTTATAGGCAACCCTCGGCAACCCTATGATAATTAGATTTATAATAGGAATAACTCCTTCAGAGAAGAAAAACTTGACTTGTAATTCATAGTTACCTAATTTTGGTTATATCTAAAATTGCTTGATTTTATTTATTGGACTCTCTAGAGTTTTTTCTCTTTATTCAACAAGTACTAAAAACTGTCTTCTTATGAAAGCTATGAATTACATTTTTTGTCTCCTGCCATTAGTAGGAACACTAAACAATCTTCCAGTTTTCTCACAGAAGGCAGATATCAATAAATGGCCAAACTTCAGAGGAACAAATTGTTCAGGGATTGCATCTCCTGATCAGGATCCACCAACAGTTTTTGGTCCAAATAAAAATGTTCTCTGGAAGATAGCCCTTCCCGGAGGACATTCTTCTCCTTGTATCTGGGGAGATTGCATTTTTATTTCCGGATATAAGGAAGAAGGAAAATTATTAAAAATGCTTTGCATTAACAGGAAAAACGGAAAAACTATATGGGAAGAAAACATTCATGTGGAAGCATTTGAAAAGTTCAACACTGTAAGCAATCCGGCTACTTCCACCCCGACTACCGATGGAGAAAGAGTATACTTTTACTTCTGTTCCTTCGGCATGATTTGTTTTGATTTTGATGGAAAACTACAATGGAAATTTCCCATGTCTCTCCCAAAGTCATATAACGATAATGGAATCGGAACCTCCCCTGTCATTACCGGAGATATGGTAATCCTTAACTGTTTTGGGTATATGAATGATCCGGGTCTTATAGCTTTCAACAAATACGATGGTAAAATCTTATGGAAATACTCTTTGCCAAACAAAGAAGGATATAGTGGAAATAGTTCTGCCACACCTATTATTTACAAAGATCAAGCAATTGTCTACAGGAGTGCTGATGTTGCAGGTTATAATTTAAAAAACGGGGATCTTATCTGGAGGTTTGCAATTGGTGGTACTGATGCTATCGGAACACCTGTTATAAAGAATGATATCCTTTATATGGTTGCATACAGCACTAAAAGTAATCCTGATGCAGTTGCTCAATTTCCTGATTATAAAAGACTAACATCCAAATATGATAAGAATGGGGATTTAATGATTAATAAAGATGAAATCAAGGATTTTCAGATTCTTACATATCCTGAGATGCCCGATATATCTACAAAAACCTATATAGTAAATCATTTTGGAACTTTTGATAAAAATAAAAATGAACTTATTGACAGTGCTGAATGGAAAGCAATAATTGGAAATTTAGCATCACTTTATACAAAACAGGGATTAAAAGCGATCAAACTCGACGGACAAGGTGATATAAGTATTAATAATTTTCTGTGGGGTAATCCGGATCAGATTTCACACATATCGTCCCCTCTTTATTATAATAACCATATTTACATGATCAGAGACGGAGGAATCATATCCTGTTTTCAATCTGAAAGTGGCAAAGAACTATACCGAGGAAAGTTAAACGCACCAGGCGCATATTTTTCATCACCAATTGCGGTAAAAGGAAGGATTTATATCGCTTCACGCAACGGGATTGTAACAGTATTTGGTGCTGGAGATAGTCTGAATATTATATCTCAAAATAATCTGAGTGAGCTAATTACTGCTTCCCCTGCCATCGTAGACAACAAAATATATCTTCGTACTGAAAAGGCTCTCTATGCTTTTGGAAAATATTGATCTTTTAATATAAAAAAATAAGGGCAGCCTATAACACGGACAATATGGGTAAGTTTGAGCCGTTCGGGAATTAGGGAAACTCGAAAAACTCATGTTTTAATCATTAATAACTTGTAACTCTATCAATATATAAATGAAAGATTTAGACCTGAATATTTTTTTCTGACATATCTGCGTTAATAATTCAAACTAAATGGGATTAATATGAAAACCAGTGCAAAAGTTTTAAGAAATGTAGGATTGCTCTTTATATTTATTGCATGCTTATCCTTTGGGTACATCTTAGCTAGTAAAATTTGGAGTTTGGGGGATATTGATATCTATTTAATTACCAATGGAATTGTGTGCTTATTCTTTGCTCTGCTGATGTTTGCACAAGCAAAAAAGAAGAAAGCAGAAGAAGAAAATAAAAATAAAACCAACCCATAACACGGACAATATGGGTAAGTTGTTTGTCACGGTTTTTGCTTTTACGCCTGCACCTTAGACAAATTTGTAATGGTTCTGGCATCCGGACACACGCATCTGCCCGCAATTAAAATCCTGCACCGTGACAGTTTTCTGACACCGAGACAGCTTGTACCGCGACATTGCGCCAGTGCCACCAACAAAAATCCTGTACCGTGATAGCTTACCGGCTCTGATTAAATTTTTACCGCGACACGCTAATGCTCTATAAAATTTGTACCCGGACGGCAAAAACACGCGCCATACCCTCCTTGCACCGTGACAGCTTTGTGGCTAAAGTATCAGGACCCTGCCCGGTGCTTAGGTCGGGTAACACAACCTCCCCATATTGCTGGCCGATCAGTCGCATTAGCTCCTCTGAGCTCGTCCAGCAAGCTGGCCTTCGGCTCTGCCATTCGGTCGACTAAAATCCCTTCGTGCTCCGCACTCCCGGTATTTTAGGAATGCGAGTGAATGACTCGCTAAACAAAATTGTGTAACTTACATATCGTATCCCGACCGATGGTCGGTATTGAGCAAAACGCAACAGAACATTATGCTAAACGTAATTTAGTCCCGCCCTTGCGGGCTTTACAGTCTGCTCGAGCAAGCTCGGCAGTCTCCGCCCTCAGTCCGGAACTTCGTTTAGCGAGTCATTGGCAATAATTAGTTTAAAACATAATCTTTTGACAAAGTATAATTCAATTTACAGTTTTATTATTTTGGGAATTTTTCTTACAAGTTGTGAGAAAATTGACCCTGAATCATATCTGAGACATGATAATGCAAGTAAATTAAATATTCCAATATCTGGAAGTTTGCAAAATCCAGCATTTTCACCGGATGGAACCGCAATTGTCTTTACAAGATTTAGAAATGGATATAATCAAGAACCAGCAGATATTTTTATTTTTCATTTAGCAGAAAGTACGGTTGATACATTAGTAATGGATGGGAGTGCAAATGTTAACCTTCCAGGTTCAAGCTGGAATTCAATAAATGAAAGCATAGTATTTTCATCTTCAAGAGATCCGCATGATGAGATATTTATAATAGGTGATAATGGAAAACCAGGTGATGAACAACAAATAACTGACAGGTCAGATTATATGGCATATGAGCCAACGTTTTCTCCGGATGGACAATGGATTGTTTTTGAATCTCATCCTGTGGATGTAGAAAATAAAGGTGTAATAATGAAATATAAAATGGATAATAGTTTAAACTATGATGCATTAACAGATGACGACGATGATTGCAGACAACCAAACTGGTCGCCTTCGGGAAATTATATTTTATTTCAAAAATATGAGCATAGAGAATGGGATATTTGGATTATGAAACCAGATGGTAGTAATAAAAGAATGATAACCTCCGGTGAAGGAGATAAAACGGATGCTTGTTTTACAAATGATGGTAAGTATATTATTTATAGTTGTGATTCTGATTTAGAATTTGCCAATATCTATAAGATCTCAATTGAAGGTGGAAGCCCTGAAAGATTAACAAATTATGAGGGATATGATGGAGCTCCTTCTATTTCATCAGATGGCAGCAAACTTGCATTTGAATCATATGGAGGAGATCCTGATGATTCTGACGGAACAAGCATATGGATTACAGAACTTGAAAATTAACTATTGCCTATAAGTAGTACACTGAGCGGCCTACATGGCCCAGCGAGGAGTCGGTGTTGAACTACACCCGCCGTACCTTGGGCTATTTGCTTAATGAGGGTTTTAGATGATGTTGAAAGAAAAAATGAAATGTCGTTCTTTGAACTATTGAAGGTTTTTATGCTTTCGAGGCATTTTGCCGGGATAGCATTATCATGAGACTCTGTGTTTTTAAGGTTTTTGTTGGTTAACGGGCAATACTTTTCCTGGTTGCGTCAGTACGCAATATAAACAGGATTATAAATTTGGTACAGGACGCCAATCTGGGGATCTGATCCTAGGCAGTTCCTTTATTACCATCATTCGTCCGGACCTGCACACGGGGCACAGACATGTATTGATACAGGTGAGTCGCTGAAAGCGTTGCAGGTTTGTTTCAAGGGGTTCCTGGCGCCTGATCAGGGTATCAATAGTGGGTTTTTCTACCGGCACGAACTGCAGTTCAAGGTTTCTTTTAGCAGTATGATTGTATATGCCATAGCGTCTGATTTTCACGAACCGGGCAGGCAACACATGTAGAGTGAACCGGTGCAGGAAAAACCTCAACTATTGAGCTACCAAGGAAAATTAATGATTATTCCAAAAGCAGATAACACATTATGGAAAAAACAAAGACTTTAAAAATTATCGTATCCATTTGTTTGGTGACTTTGACAATTTTACCAATAATTAATAAAGAGATGTTTGTTTCAAGTACTGGTAATATAAGTCACCCAGATGGCTTTTTTATAGTTTTAATTATAATCGGACTTTTCAAAAAATGGAAACATTTAAAGGAAATATTACTCATATTTATGATTATCATTTTTATTTCATTACTCATTTGGATTATTTCAGGAATAATAAATAATGGATTGTCAAATGTCAAAATTGGACACTACGTTAATTTATGCCTATTATTAACAACTATATTGTCTGTTAACAAGTTACGAAGATTGAGAGAATACTAAGTTTCTGTTAGCCGACAACAATTTGGCAAATAGAAATAAAGCAACTACCTTTGGCGTTAGTAATGTAAAACGACAGTATGATTGTTTCATTTGGTTCAAAAGATACCGAGAAAATATGGAATGGAGAACGAGTAAAAAAGATTCCAATTGAGATTCAACAAATTGGACGGAGAAAGCTGAGGATGATTAATAACTCCCAAAATTGGTCTGATTTGAGAATCCCTCCATCCAATAGACTTGAGAAATTAAAAGGTTCTGATTTTTATAGTTTCAGGATTAATGACCAATGGAGAATTGTATTTAGGTGGATTGATAATAATGCACATGATGTTGAGATAGTTGATTATCATTAAAAATTGGAGGAGTAAAAATGGACAGATTAGCAAACATACATCCAGGAGAGATTTTACAAGAAGAGTTTTTACAACCTCTTGAGATTACTGCGTACAGATTATCAAAGGACACAGAGATGCCGCAGACCCGTATTTCACAGATAATTAAGGGTAAACGGAGAATCACTGCCGATACAGCGCTAAGATTTTCATCATATTTCGGTACGACTGCAAAATTTTGGCTTGGACTTCAAGATGACTATGATATCGAAGAAGAGAGAAAAAACAAGCAGGAAATATTGACAAAAATAAAGATAAACGCACCACAACACACAATATAAAACAGTTGGGGTTCAGTAGTTTGCGAGGGTTCGGTTCTCGCTCCAACTTTTTCCATCGGTGGATAAAGACTCGCTCCGAAAACCCAACCGTTTCATATTGTCAAACATTAGCGCCAAGTGTGAGAAAACGACAGACCACTCGATAGATTTGATTATTTTTGATTAAAGAATATTTGATTATGGCAACGATTTTAAAATCTGACCAAAGAGAATTTCAAGAGAGTCCTAATAAGATTGACAATTACCGAATATTCACAGATATATCAAGAATTAAAAGGGGACTTAATCCTGAGAACCTTAACTTTGATTTAAGACAATTAAATCCTGACCAGTATTCTGCTCCATACCATTTTCATCGATATGCAGAAGAACTTTTTATAATTATCTATGGGTCAGCCAAATTGAGAACTCCAAATGGAATAGAGATCGCAAATATTGGTGATTTGATATTTTTTGAAAAAGGGGAAACAGGGGCACATCAACTATATAATCACACGACTGAGATTTGTATTTATTTGGACATAAGAACTTATTTTGGTTATGATATAGCTGAATATCCAGACTCGGATAAAATACTTTTGGCTCCATCATTTGAGATTTTTAATAAAGACTCACAAGCTGGATATTTCGATGGAGAAAAGAATATTAGGGATAAATGGAAACAAATTGAGAATAAAAATGAATAACGCCAGCCGCTAACAGCTAAACCAAATTGCGTAACTTACAAATGGTAACCTGACCGAAAGTCAGCAATGAGCAAAACGCAACAGAACAAGATGCTAAACACAATTTGGATCCACCCTTGCGGGCTTTACAGTCTGCTCGGGCAAGTTCGGCAGCCTCCGCCCTCAGATCGGAACTTCGTTTAGCGAGGCATTACCGCCAATTATAAAAAATCGCTACAATGAATGATATGATAGATTTTGATTTGATTTTGCAAACAGATGGAGTTGTTTTACGTCCATTAATTCCAGGTGACTACAAATCATTTGATAAATTAACTGAGGATAAAGCTATGTGGATTTATTTTACAAGTGATTTATCAGAAAAAGCTGCATTAATGGAATGGATAAATAATGCAATTGTGGATATCAAAAATAAAATCCGATTAGCATTAACGATAATTGATACATCAACAGGCAATCCAATTGGGTCGACAAGCATTGGGAATATTTCGTTCAAAGACAAAAGAGCGGAAATTGGCTGGACATGGATCGCAAAGGATTTTCAAGGTACAGGCATTAACAATCAGATAAAATATTTGATGGTCAAGTTTCTCATAGAAACATTAGATTTTGAACGAGTTGAATTTAAGACTGATCTATTAAATATGCCTGCAAGAAGAGCCTTACTACGAATTGGTGCGAAAGAAGAAGGCGTTTTGCGGAGTCATACGTTGATGACACATAATCGACGGCGAGATACCATATATTATAGCATTTTGAAATCAGAATGGAGTGAAATTAAGATGAAAAATAACTGGCGGTAACAGCTATACCAAATTGCTTAACTTACATATCTTAATTCGACCGATGGTCGGCATTGAGCAAAACGCAACAGAACAAAATGCAAAACGCAATTTGGATCCGCTCTTGCGGGCTTTACAGTCTGATAGAGCTAGCTCTTCAGACTCCGCCCTCAGATCGGAACTTCGTTTAGCGAGACATTAGCCACCAGTTTAAGAAATCAGCGACCATGAAAATATCAATAGTAGTTAACGGTACAAGAGGTGATATTCAACCTATGCTTGCCTTGGCAATAGGTCTAATTAAAAATGGACACGAAATAGTTTGTTGTGCACCACCCGAAAATGAAGAACTCGTAAAAAGATACAATATACAGTTTGTGCCATTTGGCCCGAATTATAAAGAACTGTTTAAGAAAAATACTCAAATGAAAGGTGGTGCAACCAAAGCACCTTCTCCCAAGGAGATGAAAAAGGAGACTGAAAACCAGATAGATTTACTCCCTGAATTACTTAAAGGGTCTGATTTAGTATTAGGCGTAGGATTTGTTTTAGGTGTTCATACGGTTGCTGATATATTAAATGTTCCTTACAGATTTGTTATTTTTTATCCAATACTTTTAGGGACAAGCAAAACAGACCCTTTCATTAATCGTGTACTATTTGGGTTTGGTAAGTCAATGACAAATATGGTGATGAAAAGTTTTATTAATAAAAAACGAGCCTCGGTTGGATTACAACCAATCAAAGATGTTTGGGCTAACTGGATGGGAGACCATGTTATTGTTGCTTGTGATAAAGAGTTAAATACAGCTCTTGAAGGCGTTTCATTCAATTTTACTCAAACTGGTTATATGTTGCTTCCTTCGCAAAGTAAATTACCAGAGAATGTAGAAAAGTTTCTTAATTCGGGAAAACCTCCTGTATATATTGGATTTGGTAGTAACCCTGTTTCACGTCCAGAAAAATTTAGTCAGGTTTTTGATGAGGTTTCGAAAGCTACAAATCAACGATTAGTAGTTTCGAAAGGCTGGGCAGATTTGCCCGAGAATAATACTTCCGATGTTTTATACGTTGATGAAATGCCATTTGAATTACTTTTCCCTCGTTTAGCAGCAATTGTTTATCATGGCGGTACTGGAACAATGGCATCAGCAGCAAGAGCAGGAATTCCGCAGGTAGCATTACCATTTATGGCAGACCAGTTTGAGAATCGCAAACAAATTGTAAAATTAGGATTAGGACCAAATGCCTGTGATTTCAAAAAAATATCGGCAGATGTTTTAATCACTTCAATTAATGAATGTGTTACTAATGATAGCTACAGAAAGAATGCCTTGGAGATTTCAAAGAAACTTCAAAATTCAAATGGATTAGAATTGACAATTAAATTTATCGAGAATGAATTAAAAAATAGAACCGGTTGCTAATAAATAGGATTCACAGCCACTACCCAGCTTTCAACACCATAATGAGAGTATTCGAATGCCCTTAAGGTGTTCCATACTGCTGCAAATAGCAGTTCGTAACAGATCCGTTGGTTGTGCTGGTAAATGTCATTTAGCAGGTGTGGTACCCTAAAAGCAATGTGGGATTGCTTTACAGGCAGGGTGTTTTGCAGCAGGTCTTCGATCCATGATGCTTGTTTTGCAGCCTGGCATTTGGGGCAATGCCTGTCGCCACAACTGTTATGGTTGTATCGCACAGTACCACATAGAGATAGATCATGGTAGTGGTAATCTCGGTATGCCTCAACAGTTCTTTGAGCGTAACGATGTATTGAGAAAAACGAGTAAAAATGAAATATTTGTTAACCAGTCAGAAAACCAAGCGATTAAAATTTCGATTACTAACCCAAAATGATTTCAACACGTGGATAGATTTATTCAAGGATAAAACTGTGGGTGAATTTCTGGGGATGGCTAATCTTTCAACACCACAAGAGCAATGCGAAAAATGGTTTGAAATATGTGAAAATAGATACAAAAATGACCTTGGAGGCATGAATGTATTGATTGATAAGTCATCAAATCAATTAGTTGGACAATGTGGATTATTAATTCAAGAAGTAGATGGAGTTAAAGAAATGGAGATTGGATACTCTATTTTACCAAAATTTTGGAACATGGGATACGCTACTGAAGCAGCAAAAAAATGCCGTGATTTTGCCTTTTCCAATTCCTACACCGATACACTGATATCTATTATACATATTGAGAATATTAAATCAGAGAAAGTAGCCCAAAAAAATGGTATGTCTAAGACAAAACAAACAGTCTTTAAAGAAATGCCAGTGAATATTTTTCGGATTGAAAAAGCAGATTGGAAACCCGATCGATAAGCGCAGCATAAGGATATGAAAAAGTCTGGACAAAATGAGTTTGTAATGTTCAGGCACAGTGCAGATACAAAAGAGAGTGAAAAGCAGGAACGCGAAAAAGAGTGGTCTGGTGGAACTGAGAGTTATTTCCTCACCGAAATAGATGGTGTTACTGCTCTAACTGTTAAAACTGATGTTCCACAGGAACAAGAAATAAATGAAAAACATTTTTTGAACAGTCCTAGGGGAGTAACCAGCGGATATGAAGTTCGCCCTGCGGCTCAGGGCTTACGTGAATTGCGGATCTGCGAGATGCAGATCCGCAATTACAGTCTCCGGACAACAAAGTGTTATATGACAATGATTGCCGGACTTCCACAAAACACAATGGAATATTTTCGCTTCAATGGTAACAAAAAAACAATCTACCAGCTTGCGTTTTGAAGTACATTCCCTGAACTCAGGTCTTCAAACTCATTCACCGACTCGAAATCGCTATTAATACTCCCCAGGTTTGGCCCAATGGCTATGCCGTAACCTGCACCATGCGCAATTCTTGATCGGGTGATATTAAGTTTCGATACGACGTTTTCACCTACATATAAGTTTGCGGTCGGAACGCAGGACTGGTCAATTTTTCCCGCATATTCAATGACGGTATTATCAAGGATATTATGATCGCTGTTGGACTGAAAATGAATTCCATTCCAGAATCCTTTTGTTTCGGAAAGTCCCGTAAAAACAATTTTCAACTCATCTGTTCCCTGTGCATTCAGATAGCCGTTACCGTTGATTTTGATTCCTTTTCCGTCGGCAAATTTTAATACGGCCCCGGGCAACAGCTTTAATCCGGATTGTATGCCCAGGTTTCCACTTACCAGGTACGTTGCCCCAAAATTCAAATTAGGCCACACCGATTCTTCGTGGTTGGTTCGTAATAAAACCGAAGCAATTATTTCAATTCCATTGTGTCCGTTGCCAATGAATTCTATGGCAACCATATTGTTGGCTTTCCATACTTCATTAGCAGGCAATGCTATTGCCGCTTTAGTATTGTAGCTTAGCTGATTGAACGTAAAGGTTGATAAACCAGCCTGATTTTCGACATACAGGCCATAACCCCCACTCCATCCGATCTTTGAATTGTTAATGTTGAGTTTTGCCTTACGCTCGCCATCCAGTATGATCGCGGCACTTTGTTCAAAGCCATCTATGGGTTGGCTACCGGCACCATATACCTCAACATACTTCAATTCATTATTTTCATTAGCTGACTGAATGCTAATACCTTTCCAGTATCCGGTTTCATTTGGTTCAGCTCCGTGGAACTTTATGGGATCAGCTCCGGTACCCTGGGCGATAATATAGCCATTGTACCCGACAATAAATTCTGCTCCGGCATCAAATAAAAAATGAGTCCCGTGTAGAATTCTCAACCCACCGGATACATGCACTTTGCCCATAATACGGTACGGCACTGTAAGTGCAGGAGTGTGATTGTCAATGGCCCGCGACCAAAATATTTCTTCCAGCCCGCTTACATTGTCCCCCAGTACATCAATCACATTTACTTCATTGTCGAAAATGTAACCAATAGAAGAATTGATTTGTGATGCCGGAATCAAAGCAGGTCGGTGGTTGTTTATCAGGAAAACATCAGAGGTATTAACCGTTAAACTGGTTGCTGATTCAACTACAAGACCATAAGACTTACTATACTGAAGGGTTGATGTCGAAAGCGTCAGCTTTGCATGTGATTCACTGTCGAGCGCAAGATTGGCTGCGTAATCGATTCCGATGGCAGAATTACTTCCCCCGTATTCGATGATCACATATTTGAGGAGATTCAGTTCGCTGGGCGAATTAATGATCAATCCCTTCCAGTACCCGGGTGTTTTTTCCTTTCCGGTGAAAATCACTTCCTGGTCAACCCACCCTTCGGCACGAATGATTCCCTGAAATTCAAGATACATGGCTTTATCGGCTTCAAAGGCGATGGTCACCGAGGGTCCTATCGTAAGTAATCCTGTCACATGGACATCTTCAGTGATCATATAATCAGGAATTGTGGGATCATCGATTAGGTTTGTAAGGATCCTGTCGTCCTGAATATCCTGACTGATAATGACCGTCCCATTGTCCGGAGAATTCGTTTCCCCGTTTACTTTAATGTTGATATCATCGGTATCAGTAAAAAAATTGTTTTGTATTCTCAACTCAACCACATAATTTCCTGCCTTATCTGCAGTGAACGTTGGCGAAACAGTGGTTGCATCTGTCAAAGTTGCAGTACTGTTCTCTGGTTTACTTTTGATGTTCCAGAGATACTGTAATGCTTTATCATTCTCATCTATGGAGTAGGACCCGTCGAGAACAAGCGATTGATTTATGATTACTTGCTGGTCATTTCCTGCGTTTGCTTCCAATGTGTTAATTGGAGGATTTTCTATTACTTCCTCTTCACATGAAGTGAAAAGTAATGAAACTGCGAACAATACGATTAATACTTTTTTCATGTCTTTTGTATGATTATATTTTATGATACAAAATTGACACGAATCAGTAGGATGTGAAATACCTGATCGACAGGAATTCAACTACCATGCAGACGGTATTTTTTTGACTGGAACCTAATTAATCAGTTTATGCTTTAGTGCAAATTTGTAAATACCAAGTGAATTTCTCACGCCTATTTTCTTCATTAAATTTTTACGGTGCGTTTCTACCGTTTTAATACTAATGAATAATTTTTCGGCAATTTCAATATTTGAATTTTCCAAAGCGACCATCTTTAGAATTTCAGTTTCTCTTTCTGTGAGCATATCCAATTCACTTATTTCTTCTTTGACTTCCTTTTTCTTTAGAAATAGACTTTGTGCCAACCGGGTGCTTATTGACTGACTCAAATAATTCTCTCCCTTCATTACCTGAAGTATGGCTAATTCGAGTTCCGCTTTGCCGGTATTTTTCAGGATATAACCTGAAGCACCTGCCTCCAGCATCGCCTGAATCGACTCCAATTCATTGTCCATGGTCAGTCCAAGTACTTTTACCGAAGGATAAATTTCCCGGATTATTTTGGTGGCTTCCAGTCCATCTATATCAGGCATGTGAAGATCTACAATCACAAGATCTCCTTTTATTGTTTTCAGTTTTTCTAATAGCTGCGCACCATTATTCACGGATGCAACTATTTCTACATAAGCGATCTGCGTAAGCAAAGCTTGCAATCCGTCCAAAAACATCTGGTGATCATCGGCCAATAAGATTTTAATTTTATCCATCCGTCAGTTATTTAAAGGAATAGTAACATTATAAATTGTTCCCCGGTTCAAAGATGAATCAACATCAAAATAACCATTTATAAGTTTCACCCTTGAGTGGATATTTTTTAATCCCAAACCCGAATTTACCAGGCTTGTATTAAATCCGACTCCATCATCTTCAACCATTAAGTTAATACCGTCGTCGGTTTGGGTAATACTCATGTTAATTTGATTTGCTGAAGCATGTTTGATGATATTATGAATGATTTCCTGTATAATACGGTACAAGGTAAATTTAATGGCTTCTGATAAATTGTCAGCTAAGCCATAAGTCTGAAAATAATACTTTAATCCGTTTCTCTTTAATAAATTTTCAGCAATTTCAGTTAAACTTTTGCTTTTAAGATCCGGAGGCATAAGGTTGTGCGAAATTGTTCTGATTTCATCAATACTTTCATCAAGCAACTGTGAAGTTTTTTGTATAAGTTGATCCGTTGACTCAATCCCCGATAAATTTAATTTGACCAAAGCAAGCATTTGCCCCACACTGTCATGCAATTCTTCGGCAATCCGTTTCCTTTCTTTCTCCTGAGATTCGATTACTGCCTCCATTTTTTTCTGTTCCTGAATTTGTAATTCCTGATTCAGCCGGTTCAAATTTTCGTTATAAATGGCATTTGCCAAAGCAATAGAAGCGTACTCGATCATTAATGAAAACAAATCATCCTTTTCAGTATTCTCTGAATTTATGTCTTCAAGATAAATCAGACCTTCTGTTTCCATACCAGACAAAATGGGATAACATAATACATTGGCAGGATTGGATTGAATAAAATATGGATCATCTGCAAAATGGGTTATCTTTCTGACATCTTCCAGCATAACTTTTTCGGCCTTATTGATGGCAAAATTTAATACTTTGCTGGGCAGGCTGGATTCAATCTCACTTAGGGGCATATTCTCCAAACCAGACCATTCCGGCCTGTTCGTTAAAAGAACTTTCCAGATGTTGTTCTGCTGAATCAATATAATACCGACCCGGGCTTTGCTTTGTTCCACCAGGTTTGATAATAATAATTCTCCAAGTTTTGCCAAATTCATTTTCTGACTTAAGGCTGTTTTATTAATGATGTTTCTAATCCGTTGATAATCTGGGAATAATGATGGCTTGAAAGAAACGTTACTTTCTATTATAAATGGATAATTTTGTTTCATCCACTCAACCTTGGCATCGGCTCCCCACTTTGAATATGATTTTAATGCATCCTTCAGATAAATGCCGGCTAAATGATGCCTGCTTTTGCTGAAATAATATTCTCCTGTCAATTCTGCAGCAATGGCGGCATGATGAATAAATTTATGTGCCTTCGCTTCCTGAATCGCCTGATCGAATAACATTGTGGCGATTTCAAATTCACCTTTGCACTTGGCTATTTCAGCTTCAATTAATAATGCTTTGTGAAAATAGTTGCCCGATCCAAAGGCTGACAGCCTCCGGAATTCTTCCAGCTTTGGAGTAATCTTTTCCAAAACCTCTTTCAATAATAGAGGGTTCCTGTAAGCCGATTGTAACAGGCTTAAGCTAAAAAATAAATAGTGCTCAAGTTTAATCTGGAAACCACGATAAACGTTTTCAAGGTTCTCGCAGGCATACCCAGCATCCAAAGCCCTCGAATAATTACCCGAAAAGTAATAAAGCTTTTGTAAGGCCAGGTTTAAATGATACCTGCCACTGAGGTTATATTCTGCCTCTTTGATTAAATCTTCTGAGAAATCAAATTTGCTTTCCTGAAAACCCGGTTTAGTCCCGACAAGGTAAGCGCTCAGATCGGAATCACTGCTGCTGATAAAGAAAATATGCTGATTTTTGCTTTCTAACTTTTTGGAATATGAAATATGCTCTTTGAGATTTTTCCCTCGGTAAATATTCAATAACCTGATATTTGTGGCGCAAAATGAGGCGTAATGATGATCTCCTGCTTCTCTCGCCAACTGAACCGATTCCTTCAGCTTTTTCACACATACTTTATAGTGGTTTTCCCATGCAAAAAAGTTTAGAGTTGCAATATAATAGACGATATGTGCATAACTGTTAAATGGAGGTTGCCCGATCATCCGGAGTGAAATTTTCCCCAACAGAAATGCCATTGACACATATGATTTGCTAATAGATGCAGATAAAAAACTAACTGAAAATAAAACCGGAGTCATGGGTGTGAATCCATTTGTAAAACTCATCAATAAAAATTTAATTCCCATGAAAAGATTTTTCCGGACATCCATATAATAGACAAAAGTCATGGAATTCATTACCAGCTTCATCAAATCCTGATATTCCTGATCGGGATTTATCAGGAGATTAAAATTGGTATCTTCAGTTATTCCGGCTGCAAACTGGTTGATTTCGTATGAATCGGCGGCAGCTTGTTGCAATATCTCATCCGGCCGATCAGGAAAGGAAATACCAAAATCATTCAACACCGACTCCAGGCTGTTGAGCCCATCCACCAAAATTTCCTGTACATCATTTTTGTAAATCAATGCTGAACAGACCCTTATCTTGATCAGGGTTGCTAAAATCTTCTGATGCCTGGTTATTTTTAATTTCAAAACTTCGTTCGAGTAAAATAATGCCTGATCGAATTTTTGCATCAGGAACATGGTTTCGGCATATCCAAACTGAATGAAAAATTCCAGATCATCATTGCTTATTTCCCTATTTTCAAACAAATCCAGCAGCTTTTGATCGTTGACAACTATTCCAGCAGGTGGATGGCATTTTAGCAATTGATCAGCGAACGAATAATACTTCCAGGCCCTTTCAAATGCAGATTTTTTAATGGCTAACCGTGCTGCCTGAATATTTAAAAGGATATGTCTGGGAGTAAATCCACATTTCGTTTTTTCCTTTTCCCAGCCGGCATTGAGATGATTGATAGCCTGAAAAAAATCATTTTGATCGTAATTCTCCAGCCCTGACAAGATTATACGACCGATCTTCTGATGAAGTACGAATTTCTGATGATCGGTTATTAATTCATTGGCAGCAGAAAATATATTGTCGTGTGCAAAAATATAATTGGAGTCCTTTTTGATCAGTAACTCATCATTCGTCATTTGTAAAAGAATCTGGTCAATTTCTTCTGTAGACAACCTGACGATTTGTTTTAATAAATCTGCTTCAAAATGGAACCCAATACAGGAAGCCGCAGAAAAAAGATGCATTTGTTGAGGAGGCAACATTTTAAGTTGTTGCTGAACGAAATTAACCGAACTTTTTGCACGATCGAACCTTGGAAGATTTTTCCAGAAGTAGGAATCGTGGTTGGTTCTATTTTGAATTAAGTGCTCATTTTCAATGACTTTAATTATTTCTTTGACTTTAAACGGATTGCCTTCACTTTCATATTCCATGTACTTATTGAATGCATCTGACTCTTGTTGGTTGAACTTCCATTGGGTAGGAATAAGTAAATTAATATAGCGTGGTTCCAGTGGATTTATGGAATAGGTAAGCGTTTTACCTGGGTTATGTTTTTTTAAATTGTCGATTTTTAATTGTAAATCGGGTTTGTCTTCAAGCGGACGGTAAGCACCGATAATGATTAAATCAGGTACAGCATTACGGTTTATAAGTTCCTCAATTAAAGTCCACGAAGCATTGTCTGCCCATTGCAAATCATCCAGAAAAAGTATGATTTGATATCCGGTACGGGTAATTGATTTTAGAAATTTATTTAAAAAATAGTAGAATTTTGACTTAATCTGATGTGCTTCTGTTTTATCGGGTGGCAGAATATTGAACTGATTTCTGCCAAAGAACGGTTTCAGCTCTTCAAAAACAGAAGTTACGGTACCAATATTATTTTGCAGAGCTGAGACAGCATTTTCCTTTAGTTTGTTAAGTTCTTCTTCCGATAAAACAAGAATCTGATTCATCCATCCCTTCATCGCCTCTTTCATCGCATGGTATGGAATCTGCCTGGGCTGATTGCTGTATTTTCCATATAATTTGAAGCATTTCAGCTTTTTATAATCGAATAGAAGCTTATGGATTAAGGTTGTTTTACCAATACCTGCTTGTCCCTCAACCAGAAGCAAAGAGGTATCTGAATTTTTAAATTCAGCCATCGATTTTAAAAGAAACACCAATTCCTCTTCACGTCCAATGAAATAATGATCCATAAAGGGCTTTTTTGTAAGAGTTGTCATTCTCTTGTTAAAGAATTGAAGATAAATAAGAAAACGCTTTATGTTTTCCTTTGTTCAACAAAATTTTCTTCCCTGAAATGAAAGACGAGAGTTATTAACACCAGATATACAATTGGACATACCCCAAAATTTAGCCAAATCCAAAACTAAGCTGAGTTTGAGGTATCTCCACCTGTTTTTGTAACTGCCCTGGAAAACGTGAAAAGATATTGCTGAGACCATCTCCAAGGGCGTAGTATTTAAAATCAGGTATTCCAAAGACTCTTTTAGCACATTTTAGGATATGACCGGCCATGATGGTTAGCTTCTGTGTCTGGTCCAGGACTACGGCTACAAAGTAAAATACGGCCAATAAGAGGGCCATCATGTTTTGCATGCGGGCGTATTTTAAGACTCTAATATTCTCCAGATCATAGGTTTGCTTGATGAACCGTATGGTCTCCTCGATGCTCCATCGCTTCATATAGGCCTGGATAATAAACCATAAGTCTTTTTCACCTGGTCTTATCTTCAGAGAGGTAAGTAGCATCATGGGGTTTCTGCTTATACCAGCAACCACTACCATGTTTAAAGGAGCTTCCATGCCCGGTAATTTTACCGGTACAGATCCAATCCTGAGATTGAACCGGTGTTCTTCGCCATGGATTATTCTCACGATGCTTCGTTGACAGGTCAGCCTGCAAGCCACAGCCAGCCAGAGAGCTCTTCCTTGATGTCCTTTGTGTATCAGGTCCCTGGAGCCTACAAGACGGATGATAAAGTCCCTCTTGTTCTTCAGCAAAGGCTCATAGAGTGCATCTCTGTCACCTCCCCGGTCAACGACCCAGATACCCCGGTTCTGAACGGCACAACCTACCTGATCCATGGCCTGCAAGATCTGATCATTTTCACTGGTAAAATCCGGAGATGCTTGAGAATACAGGGAATAATACAAAGGTGTAATCTCATTACTCCCTACTTCTGAAGCGATTACCTGGTTGGTCCAATAGCCATTAACGATCTCTCCTTGATCACTCCCGTCATGTACCCCGGCCAAATACTCCATCTTCTCAGCATACTTCTTTTTCACATCACTTAAATCCAGTATCAGCAAGGTATTGTCCTTTACCCTATTACTCGCCATCGAAAGAATACGTCGATGTAAACAACCCCATATCTCTGGCTTAATTAACTGGCGGCTGAAGCGCTCTTCTATCTTTTTTAACGATACTCGACTCTCATGCTGCCTGCCGATCTCTGTAAGCATCACCGATTGCGATGCCATGATGCCATAGACCGCTTCTCTAACAAATCGTTGAGCAGTTTTATCTAAATCCTGAGAAAGTATCCCCGAAAATCTTGTAATTTTGCTTCTGAGCTTGTTAGCTATATGGCTGAAGTTCATTTTGTATCCTCCTGTGTTTGTGAGTGGTATTACAAATATAAACAGGAGGATACTTTTTTACTATAGAAATAAAAGTATCCCCATTTTTTATTGCTTATCACTTCAGAAAACTCTGTGCTCCAAGCCCAGCCTACAAAGCAGAGAAATCAAAGGGAATTATTGGGGTATGTCCAAATATACAATTATTGATCAACCTGGTTTAATTGACTAATTTTAAGAAGCCCAGGCATAACTGAAATTGCCTGTTTATTTTAACCGAACAAGTTTGTCTAAGCCAATGATTTTTTGAAACACAAACATAATGACAAACAATAAGTTCACTGGGTTTTTAGGGAGGCTGATAAAAAAGGCAGAGTCAGGATATCCGGTTGATATTGATTTTATAATGAGCAATTTAACAAATGAATCACCTCTTCCCATGACTCGTTATGTTGATTTCGCTTTAACTCAAGTTCATAATGAACTTGGCATCAGTCATATTGAGTACTACCTATTTAACGGGACACAGATTCAACGTAATTATGCTAGTTTGTTCTTTAATCGAAGAGGAGATTGGGTAATTGTTAAAAAGGCATTCCAACAAGGACTAATTGATGAAATTCAAGCATTTGCCAGGTAAAATATTTATTCATAATAACAAAGAAACTCACGGTAAACCACACATTATGATTTTGAAAACCGGACAATTTTACTCCAGCTGGACAACTTCATCTCTTATACCTGGAATTTTAGATATCTTGACAGTATCTGCTACCGGCATTTTAAGAATACGACTGAATGCCTAGCTAAACTAAATTGTTTAACTTACATTTCGTAACCCGACAGATGGTTGGCATTGAGCAAAACGCAAAAGAACATAATGCTAAATAACACATCATGACTAAGAAAATCATTCTTACTTCGACCTTTTGATAAGTATTTTGATCATGTTATCATGTGAATCTAAAGAGAATACTGGTTTCAAAATAGTGTTCTCTGATGGTAACCAGATTGAGGAGCACGATGTAGAGTTTTATGATAGTTCTACTTGTATATTTTTCCTCAAAAGGAATCTTAGTCTAGAATACTCAACGGGCTCAAATGATTCTGAATTAACATAATCTAAACTGCAATTAAATGAAGAGATTATTTATGATGGAATAATATGGAATGCTCTTGTATCAATGATGTCTCCTGTTCCGATTTATATACCATCTTGCAATTATCCTGAGTTCGAGAGTAACGTGTTAGTAATAAAGTTTGTAGACTTTAATACTAATGCAAATGATACTAGAAATAATCTGGACTTGATAGATTATTTAGGTAAGAACCAACTACTTCGTAATGGTCTTGCTAGCAACATCGATTCAATCAGACTATCTATAAACAATGATTCCTCAGTAATTTTTTTTACAACAATCAAAAATTGTGATAATATTAATTACTACTTGCCAGATCCTGAAAAAATAGGTGATGAGCGATTTAGTTATTACACAAGTAGGATTTACCTACAAAACACCATGTCTGATGAGTTTATTCCACCGCGATATGAAAACTCAACCGCAGATTGGAATTATCTTGATATTGATGATATGACAATACTAGAGAGTAATAGTCATATTTCTTATTCATTTGAGATCAAATATGGCTCTTTACACACATCTGGTGCATATAACCTGGATTTTAGATTTGGAAACCTCGACCTTTGTAGTTATGATTTATTCGAAATTGAACAGGATCAAGGAAGGATATGGGTTGGTGAATACTTTTAACAGTTCGATAACATGCTTAACTAAATTGCTTAACTTTCATATCCCAACCGATGGTCGGCATTGAGCAAAACGCAACAGAACACACCTAAACATGAATCTAAAAAGACAGGAAAGTGAACCCCCATTGGCGACGTCAGAATGGGGCTGGAGATATCATCATTTAGGAATACCCACAGAAAAGGTTGTTGAGGGAGAGAAGTATATTCCACAATTTAAATTTTATGTTTCCGGTTTTAATACAAGTCCTTACGGAATTGAATGGATGCGGTTTGACAAAGACAGTCCCATTCATGATCTTATTAAGATGGTTCCTCATATAGCCTTTGAAGTCGATGATCTGGATTTGGAACTTGCCAGATTCAACTTCAATATTCTAACTCCACCTAATTCTCCTGACGAGGGGATAAGGGTTGCAATGATTGAACATAACGGAGCCCCGATTGAATTAATTGAATTTGAGAAAAATTGAAATAACAACTGAACACAAGGTGTGTATAAGTTAAAAACTGACAATATTAAGATATGAAACGGACATTAATTTATTTTGGCTTAATTCTTTTTACATTTTCCGGATGCAAAAAAGATGAGGAAAAACCCAAATCAGGTTATTTTATACTAACTGAAATTAGAAATCCCAATCTAAAAAGTACTCAGACAATTTATGATGAACCTATAAGAACTGAGTTTTCACTTGGTGATTTAAGAGCCAGTAAGGAATTCTATTTTTTAATTTCAAATGGTGGAGAAAATCCTATTTATAATATAAATTTAAGAACAGATCATATTCAGTTTGCCGTTACTCCTGAGAATATAAGCATGCTTGCTGGAAGTAATTCAGTTGGCAATGATAATATTATTCCTTTAATTTCTCTGGGGATTTTGCATGGGACTCAATTAAACGGAGTTGGTTATACTGACCTATTATCCAAAGGCGAAAATTCTGCAATATTAACCTTAACAGGTAAAACTATTGAAGATGGTGACACCATTGACTTAGAATCAAGTTTTGGTTTTAAAGTCAATGCAAAAATAATGGATATTAGTTTATATAGCAATGGACAAGAAATTAATCTACTTAACCCGACTAGTGTTGGAATGTTCGGTAATCATGGGACTCTCCGTTATTACAGAGCTACTTCAGATAGTATAGAGATAAAAAATATTGGAAATGTTGATATAAATATCAGTGGAACTTCATTTGATGAGATTGAAACAGAAATAGACTTAGGGGACATTTCTTTGCTTCAAGACCATACAATAAATATAGACTTATCACAACATTTTATAATTTTGTCCCTGGATAGTGATGGTACCATAACAGATGACTCGAGAATTCAACTTGGCAATGATGGGAAAGGTTACCTCGCAATCGAAAAATATCCTGAATAGATTCTTCCTACAAAGCTTTCATGCAACGCAACGGCTCATACACGCGGTTGTTAGCAACCTTCCTGAAATATGATTATGAATAAGAAAAAAACACTCATTTTTGCATCCTTATCTATGATTGGTGCACAAATATTTGCTCAAAATTATTGCATCCCTCAAAGATTTACCGATAGTTATTATTTTAGAAGTAAGGACATTCAACACGATAAAGACATTGTATATGGGAAGGCAGTAGATTATAAGGGAAATATTAAAATCCTTGATTTAGATATTTTTTATCCAAAAAAATCTGTTGACAGTACAGGGAAAAAACCACTAATTATGTTAGTTCACGGAGGTGGTGGAAATAAAACATCGATGTATAAGTATTGTCCCTTGTTTGCAGAAAGAGGATTTGTTGTTGCAACAATTTCTTGTAGAACCCAAATAAATAAGGATGAGATTTCAAGTTTAAAAGGAGCATATCAAACACTTCAAGATGCTCATGCCGCTCTGAGATTCTTAATTTATAATGCTAACAAATACGAAATAGACACTAACGCAGTATTCGCTGGTGGACAAAGTGCAGGAGCATTAACCAGTACAGCACTAGCATATATGGTTCAACAGGATTTTGATAATCGTTACCCGGATGTAACTAAGTCAATTGGCAGTATGGATAATGCAACGAATGATCTGACTACAAGGTTTACTATTAGAGGTGTCATAGACATGTGGGGACAGATTCCGGATACATCATTTATTTCCATTGAAGAGGCCAATAACATTCCAATAATTATGTTTCATGGTACTGCTGACAGTTCTTTAAGCCCATATATAAAATCTGTTCAAATTTCAAAAAGATTTAAAAATCTTGGTGGGTGCTATCAGCTTCACACAAAAACTGGAGCAGGACATGGTGAACTTATGTCGAAATATTACATTGCAGCAGAAACGAGTTGCTTCATAAAGAGGATTCTTTGTGGTTCATGCATTTCACTTGAAAGAGAAATTGATAACGAAAGTTTTGATTGCAATAATCCATTACCTATTGATGCAGTTCCTGTTGAACGAACAGGCATTAGGGTAGATCAAACATTATTTACTCAATACACTGGTAAATATATTTTTGTTGACGATGATAGAAAAAAGCAAACATTACAAATTTTTTACCAGGGTGAACACCTAATTCTTGAATTCATTGAGGGTGGCTTCAAAACAGAATTATTACCAGAATCAGAAGACAATTTTTTTATGAAAGACGATAACGCGCAAATTTCTTTCAACAAAAATAAAAATGGGAGGATAGATAAACTTACACTATTTATTGATGCAAAGGAAATTGATGCTAAGTTGAGGAGATTGACGTCCTCCAAAGAAACCGGACCACGATAAAGTGCTAAGGGTCTCCAAGCTTCGCCGGCTTAAGATCATGCTCTTGGTTATATAATTGTTTTGCAAGAATTACTGTAAGTTGAACCGTGTTCCCCTAAAATTGCAATGAAAAGAAACTTTACATTCCCAAAGACTTCTGGAAGGATTTTAATGACCGAAAGAACTTGGATGATTTCTTGAGTGAGCAAATTATTTGGGACCCGCTGCTTCGCAGCTCACGCATCCAAAAGGATGTGCCAGAATGAGGCTCTAAAATAAATTACGTTTCGATTGCTGGAAATTTCCCGAATTTTGCCGTAACTTACTTTACCGAAACTGAGAACGTCCCAGAACATGAAGTTAAACGCACTTTGGATTCGCACTTGCGGGCTTCTAAGTCCGCCAAGCAGGCTATGCAGACTCCGCCTTCAGTGCAGAACATCGTTTAGCGCTTCATTACCCAGCATAATAAAAAGAATAAATTAACAAATATTTATTTCCTTTTAAAATTTATTATTATGAGAAAGAAAAGCAGAATTCGGATTTACCCATTAATAATTATGGGTATTTTAATAGTATTTGCAGACAGTTGCAAGAAAGATGAAGATGATAATGACGACAACCTGACTTTTTCAACTGGTGAATACCATGGTGGAGGTATTATCTTTTACCTTGATGATACTGATAAACATGGTTTAATAGCCGCACCAAGTAACCAAACAAGTTCTGAAAATATAGCGTGGGGTTGCGAAGGCACTTTTATATCAGGAACGAGTAATGCCATTGGTACGGGTCAAGCAAATACAACTGCTATAGTTAATGGTTGCCCCACTGCTGGAATAGCAGCACGTTTATGTGACCAACTGGAATTGAACGGATTTAGCGATTGGTTTCTGCCATCAAAAGATGAATTGAACTTGATGTATGAAAATCTGCATGTGCAAGGTCTAGGTGATTTTTCAAATTTCCTTTACTGGAGTTCCTCGCAAGTTGATGAAGATGAAGTTTGGTCTCAAAATTTCTGGGATGACAGCCCGTTTTTCGAAACTGGAGCCCAGATTATTGTTATGAAGGGTGGTGACATTTATGTACGTGCTATTAGGGCTTTTTAATTATAATTTTTCAAAATAATTACGTTAGGTAATTATGTATACGCCATTTTAACTGTCACACCTTTTGCAGAAAAAGGTAAAAGAACAATCGAGTGTAACAAACAAATGAAAATACTGGCCAAATCCGCTTTCCTTCTTCTTCTCACATTTCTCTTTTCAGGTATTTACGCCCAGAATGCAAGGGAGCATCTTTCTGAAAAACTTACATTACTCTTTGACAATGAAGTAAAAATGGTTATCGAATCGAATGAGATTCTTAAAATCCCGGCGGATAAAGAACAAGATACCATCTTTAGAAACCTGTTAGCAGATATTGACAAGGTTCAATATTCATTATCTAAGTTGAGCGTACCTCTAACAATTTCCTATTGCATCAATGACAAGAACAGCAGAAAACTGGAGGTTGCAGCAAATAGCGGAACCAAGGTTGAATATATTATTAATGATAATTCCGATACTATTGATAATGGTTTCCGCAATTACACGATAGAATGCAGCATAGGGAAAAGCAACAGACTAATCCTATATACAAATGAATTGTCTAAGTTAAGCTGCCTGAACGATATTGCATTCACCGAAATAGTACAACAAGCAAAGTCGGACATTTCCGTGAGAAAAATACCTGCTCGAAAAATAAAAACCTGTTCATACAAAATAGAAAACAACATGATAGATTTAGCCAGCGCTGATATCCTCAAGAGTCGGGCGTCTGTAATATCCCCTGGCGCGAGTTTTGGTATTAGCTATATCTACGATCGTTTTCTTGCCAATGTATCAGCATCAGTTGGATATGTATTTGAGCCAAAAAGCGAGACAAGAAAAACGATTGGAATATCCTCTGAATGTTTTGCGAATATCGATCCCAATGAAGCTTATAATGTGCAATACAACTATTTTGCAGATGTCTTCTTCAGCTTTAAAAAACCTCACAATAATTTCTATTTCTTAAGAGATACAAAAGTCTTTATCGGATATCTGTTTTACTGCGAAGGGAATGTCTTTCAGAAAAACACACTTCGCTGGGGTCTTGAAATGCCAGCAGGAGGGAATTTCCGGATAGCATGTGTGGGTTACCATACCAATTTGCAGGAGGGCAATTTAGGTCTATTCGAAGTAGGGATCAGGTACAAGATCTTCTGAGTCTTCGAAACATAATTTCCAGCTTCCGGGCATACCTCTCCCTTAGGAACTATCAAAACTGTATGTCAATTTCGGTACAGCTAACGAAAGGCCTAACCTAAAAAACCAATGATATTATGTGATACGAGATGGACAATTAAATAGTCACTCATTAGGCTCGACTAAGATAAACAATGCTAAAACGATTAAATTAGAATCAATTAGGAATAACTTCGAAAGCAGATCGAGGAGCTTGAATTAAATATTACTATTCCTGATTTTGAAAAATTTGTAAATCAATTTATTAACAGTTCATATTTTGAATTTACAGGTTATATTGAATATCCTGAAACAGGTAAACATGGAACAAATATACTTGACATGAAAAAAATTAAGATAAGTGGATAAAATTGGTTTTATCCAGCATTCCAGGATAATACAGGTTGGGGGCATTCGGATTGGAATAATACGGACAATTCCCGGATATTTTCAGCCACAGGGACTGGTGAAATAGATTTTGAGATATTGTTTGAAGCTTTCAAGACAGCACCTGGTCAAATAAAACCAATATCTTTGTTTACGAAAATGATGATGTAGAACCAAAATGGATAAAGGAGATCACGGTGAATTAAAAATACATTAGCAGAGTGGAAAGTGAATATCATTTTGTAAAAAGAGGCGGATGGCTTAGAGCTTCCGTAACAGGAGCCAATGATGGTATTCTTTCTACCACCAGCCGGGCCATTGGTGTTGCAGTCCCATGTGTGGCAGGAGTGGTTACGGGAGCTTTGTCCATGGCTGCAGGTGAATATGTTTCTGTAAGTTCGCAGTCAGACGTTGAAACCGCCGATTTGAAAAGGGAATATAATGAACTTGCCAGTACACCGGATATTGAATTAAATGAACTTTCTGAAATATATGAAACCAGAGGGTTTTCAAGCGAATTGGTAATAGAAGTTGCAAAACAACTTACAGCTTTCAATTCTCTTGCAGCAAAAGCCGGAGTATCTAAAATCGGCAAATCTGTATTGAGAATATCTACCTTAGGTACGATTGCGATGGTAATGTCAGCGTTGATAGGGTATTTATTTGGAGTGGGCATGAAATAGGTTTTTAATATTGAATACAATGGCTTTCATCGATTATTACAAAATTTTAGGAGTAGATAAAAAGGCCACAGTAGGCAACATTAAGAGTGCCTACCGAAAACTAGCCAGAAAATATCACCCTGATTTGAATCCTAACGATGCAGAGGCGAATAAGAACTTTCAGCAAATCAATGAAGCGAATGAAGTTCTTAGTGACCCTGAAAAACGAAAAAAATACGATAAATACGGGAAAGACTGGCAACATGCTGAACAGTTTGATAATGCAACCAAATCTCAGGAACAATCATCAGATTTTCGCAGGCAAAAATACTCCCGGGAACAATCCGAAGGGGATTTTTCGGATTTCTTCGAAACCATGTTTGGTGGTTCAGCAAATGCCGGCAGAAGCAGACAGGCAAAATTCAGAGGCGAGGATTATAACGCACAATTACAACTCAACCTTACAGATGCTTATAAAACACACAAACAAACGCTTACTGTAAATGGAAGGAATATAAGAATAACAATTCCTGCCGGAATTGAAAACGGACAAACCATTAAAATAACAGGACATGGGGGGCCGGGAATAAATGGCGGACCGAACGGTGATTTGTACATTACATTTTCAATAGCCAATCATCCTAAAATCAAAAGACTGGGTAATGATTTATATTTGAAAGTCGACTTAGAATTATACACAGCAGTATTGGGAGGTGAAATTACCATCGATACCCTGAGTGGAAAAGTGAAGCTTAAGGTAATGCCCGAAACGCAAAATGGAAGTAAGGTAAAACTCAAGGGGAAAGGATTTCCTGTTTATAAAAACGATGGGCAGTTCGGAGACCTATACATAACTTATACTGTTAAGATCCCAACCAATTTAACCGAAAGGCAAAAAAGCTTATTTACTGAATTATCAAAATCATAATATTTTTTATTATGGAAGCAAAGAGAATAGATGATTTAATAGCCGTAAATGAATTCTGTGTCAATCACAATATCGAGATTTCATTTGTAAATCTGTTGCAACAAACCGGATTAATTGAAATCAGCACCATTGAGTCAAAGTATTTTGTTAAAAAAGAGCAGCTTCCTCAACTTGAAAAATTTGTCCGTTTCTATTATGAACTGGATATTAACCTGGAAGGGATTGAGACTATATCCTATTTATTACAGCGAATAGAAAACCTGCAGAATGAGATTATTAAACTCAAAAACAGGCTCCGATTTTATGACACACAAGGATATGACTAAATTAAGATATTCATTTTGTTAAAACAAACAGCTCCTTTACAACTCCCACGAACTGCAATTCACGGGTTGCCTCCAGCTTTGTAACCGGGGATAAACTTGCGGCTCAGGTAAACCCGTATTATATTGAATTGGTGCTCACAAGCTGACCTATTATTAAAAGATTTAATTTATAAATAAGCCTTCAGATTTTAGGGGTGTGAGAATAATACAACTTTTATCCGGAATAGTGTAATGCTTTCGGGAATGAGCAGACTTACATTTGTCATATAAATCGTTGAGTATTTTGTTGTTTTTAAACCATATAATTTATTATTTATGAAAAAAGTATTATTCGTTCTTGCATTATTTATGGCTGTGATGGTTGTCAATGCACAAACCCAAGCCACGACCACCCAAGCAACTCCCGCTAAAACTGTTGTTAAGATTGCTGATCTTCCAAAAGCAATTACAGACAACGTTGCTAAAGACTATGCAGATTTCACTGTTAAGGATGCATCGTCCACTAAAACAGATAACGTACTTACCTATGAAGTTGTTATTGTTAATGGTACCGAAACCGAGACTCTTGTTTATAGCGAAGATGGAAAATTCGTTAAAAAGTTACCATCACCTCCAGAAGTATAAAAACCGATATAGTAGTTATTGGGCTTGCTCTATTAGTCATCCCCTCATCTAATTGTTTTGGATGAGGGGATTTTTCATTTTGACAATTCCGGTACAGCTAACGAAGGCCTAACCTAAAAAACCAATGATATTATGTAACTTAAGCGATGCCAGGATCGTCAAAGGCACAGAAACGAACTAAGCAAAACAAAAAAGTATGAAACCATTATCAAAATCTATAATCCTCTTTTCAATAATTTTTGGATTTATACTTGAATCCAATACTGTTTTTTCAGGCTCTACTGAGTATATATTCCAGGATACGATAACAGGTTCGTGGTTGGGCGAACTTGAAATACCCAACACTGCCAAACTGAGAATGGGGATAACCATTTCGAAAACCATTGATGGTTCTTATAAGGCCGTTCTAAACATAATAGACCAGGCAACTGGAAATATTCCTTGTGATGAGGTTATTCATAAAAATGATTCTGTTATCATTAGAATTAATGGTTTAGGGATTGAAGTCGCCGGGATAATAGATACGGAACAGAATAAAATAATGAGTGAATTTAGACAACGTGGGGGAATATTTCCGATTCTTTTCAATCGCGTCGACAAACTGCCTGTATTATCAAGACCCCAGGAGCCAACAGGACCTTTACCCTATACTGAAGAAAATGTTGTCTATGAAAACAAAAAAGCGGGTATTAAACTTGCCGGAACCTTAACATTCCCAAAATCAAGAAACAAGATTCCTGCAGTAATTCTCGTCACCGGTTCAGGGCAACAAGACCGCAATGAAGAATTTGGAAAACATAAACCTTTTTGGATTATTGCTGATTATTTGACTCGCAATGGGATAGCTGTTTTACGTGTTGATGACAGGGGAATTGGTGGTTCAACCGGGATTTTCAGTCAATCAACAACTGGTGATTTTGCTGAAGATGTATTAGCAGGAATAACATTTCTAAAAAGCAGAAAAGAGATAGATCCAAAGAAAATTGGAATCATCGGTCATAGTGAAGGAGGAACGGTGTCAGCATTGGCAGCTTCAAAGTCCTCTGATGTTGCATTTATCGTGTCAATGGCAGGAGCTTTTACCAATTTTGAAGATGTAGTACTTGATCAAATCGTGAATCAATTGAAACTACAAGGTAAAGAAAATGAAGATATTGAATTGGAGTATAATTGGCGCAAACAAATATATGGTCTGGCTAAGGAAAATACAGATTCTGCCACTGCAGCAAAAAACCTTTGGGATATTTATAATAAGTTATCTGAAAAGGAAGTGGCAAGACTCAATTGGCCCAAAGGAAGACAGGATGCTCAAATTAAACAAGTGTTAAATCCTTGGTGGCGTTATATTTTGAGCATGGATAACAGAACTATTCTTATGAATGTAAAGTGTCCTGTTCTGGCTATCTATGGTGAATTAGATCAACAGGTAATTCCTGATAAAAATATCCCGGTTATTGAAGAAGCACTGAAAGAAGGAGGTAATAAGGATTTCGTGGTTAAAAAACTTCCCGGACTTAACCATCTTTTTCAAACTGCCGAAACAGGCTCAGAATATGAATATATCCGGATTGAGGAAACCATATCACCTTTGGCACTCAATATGATTTCTGACTGGATACTTAAACATGTAAAAATGTAAATTTAGACCTGTAGAGCTGAATATTGATATAAACGACATTTCGGAAAACAGAATTTTTGACACTTCAATTCCATACATTAGATGCTGAATCAGCATCCCCGGTTCTAAATAACAGTAGTTCCGTGAAAAATGAACGCTGTGTAAATGATGAATAATACCTCAATCAACCATCTCATGAAAGGAGTACAATACCTGAACACCCCAATAATTGCCCTCTTCGTTTTCACAGTCATAATCTTATCTTCTGGCTGCGAACCAAAAGAGGAAGAAAGACTTGTCTACAAGCCCAATATTTATATCCATCCGGAAAAGAATATGAATCTCCAGGTATTCCTGGATTTTCCGCAAGGTGGAGGAGTAGTCTCATCAATCCCTGAATATGGAGAATACTGGGATATCTTTGTTGACACATCAGGATTGATTAATGACACTTATCATTATCTCTTCTATGAGAGCAGCCAGCCAGATAGATGGCAGCGAAAATATGGATGGGTAGTTGAACAAGAAAACCTGAGTTCATTTTTCAAAGAGAATCTGGCCAAATATTATTTTTCTGAACCCGAAATAGACGATTTCATAAACTATTGGATTCCAAGACTCAGGAATCAAAAATATTACGTGATATACCCGCAAACCAACGATGAAATCGACCCCTTAATTGAACTTTTTTTTTCATTGAAACCTGATCATGTTCAGAGGCTATTCTATTTTATTGCCGGATCCGATGTAATTCCAGGTAATCCTATCCCAGAGCCATCCATTTATAGCGATTTCATAAGGGAGGGCTTCTATGTAGTTGAATGGGGAGTAATATTGTAATAAAACAAACAGTCACTGATATGAATAAAAAAGTATTATTATTTCTTGCTCAGGGATTTGAAGAATTTGAAGCCAGCGTGTTTACTGATGTGATAGGTTGGAGTAAAATTTATGGGACAGAACCGGTTGAATTAAGTACGACTGGATTGAGACCGGAAATAAAATGTACGTGGAATCTTATTGTACGACCTGAAATAGATTTTGATAAAATTAAAATTAGTGATTTTAATGCATTAGCAATACCAGGGGGATTTGAAAAAGCCGGATTTTATGAAGATGCCTACGATGAAAGGTTCTTAGACCTGATTCGTAAATTTGATAATGAACAAAAAATTATAGCTTCGGTATGCGTCGGAGCTATGCCAATAGGGAAATCCGGAGTATTAAAAAACAGGAATGCAACCACATACGACTTACTGGATGGTTTAAGGAGGAAACAACTTGCGGATTTTGGTTCAAATGTTCAGGATGAAAGAATCGTAATAGATAAAAACATAATTACATCAACCGGACCTGCTACCGGATTAGATGTCGCATTTAAATTGCTGGAAATGCTAACAAATATTGAGAACGTGAATTTAGTGAAAAAATATATGAGATTTGTCCCTTAATCCTCTCATGAATCGTATCCCAAAAAATGAAAAAATCAATTCTATTCCTGTTAATCATTTTCGGCATTCTGATAAACTGTAATACCCAGATACCAAGTGAAAACCAAACAGTTATTGATGATATTGATAGTATAAGAAAAGCATTTCATATACCAGGACTTACATTTGGAGTAGCGAATTGTGATAGTTTAATAATCGCAGGTGGTTTAGGGATAAGGGAGATCAATACGACTGATTCTGTGAAAATATACGACTATTTTCATATTGCCTCATTAGGAAAAGGATTGACCTCATTTATGATTGGAAAACTTGTGGATGAAGGCAAAATAACGTGGAATACCAGGTTTTTTGATTTGTTTCCAGAGTTGAAAGAAAAATCAAGAAATGAATATCACGACTTAGAATTGAAGGATTTATTATCCATGAGGACAACACTTAGAAGCTTAAATGACTGGAGCGTAAAACAAACCATTGACGGGTATAATGAAAAATACAAGAATGACAGATTTTCATATTACAATTTTGCTGAATATGCATTAACACTTGAACCTGTAAAATATGATTCAGGACAATTTTATAATTATACGAGTATGGGATATGTGCTGGCCAATCTGATGATACAAAAAGCGACCGGACTAACTTATTCTGAATTGTTGGAAAAAACGAATAAAGATTTAGGTATAAACTTCATCATTGGTTGGCCTCAGGATTTTAATAAAAATCAACCAAGTGGACATTTAATTCCCTCTGAATCAGGTTGGGGTGAGAGTGGTAACCTTGAAGTTATAAATGGAGACAGGTTCACTGATTGGGGTGAAGATTTTCTATTTTACAATATACCTTCAGGACATCATAGTATCTCAATCATTGACTATTTAAAATATCTTCAATTAAATTTAAATGGATTGGTTGGTCAAAGCAATTATTTACAAGCATCAACTTATGATTTCATTTTTAACGGAGCGAAAGAATATTCAATGGGTTGGGGAAATGATATTGTAAAGGATAATCACTATTATAGTCATAGTGGAAGTGCTGGAAACTTTATGGCAAGAGCAATCATTATTAAGGAGCCAAAAATTGTGATTTTAATAATGCTTAATGCCGGGAACGGAGAAACAATCGGAGGAATGCACCAGATAATTAGATATCTTGAAAATAAATATACCACATCGCAGCGTATAAATACAAGCAGAGCCGACACCGTGCAACAGAGAGACTAATCCGATGAATTTATTGGGTGAAAATTTCAAATGCCAGGTTCACCTGTTCAGGATTACCCAATACATAGACAATATCATTCGATACGAAGGATGTTTCAGGAGCAGGATGTTCAATGATTTCAGAGCCTCTTTTTACAGCAAGCAGAGTAACGCCTGTTTTTGTTCTTAACTGGATTTCTGACAATGAATGACCTTCAGCCTTTGACCTGGGTTCTACTTTTATTGCAGATATATTCATATTCCGAATTTCATCAAATATGTTTGGTTGATTTATAGTATCCTTTTCAGAGAATTCACCTAAATTCAAATTCCTGAGATGAGTTAATATGCGATTAATCTCTTTTTGTGGATACAATTTCTGAACCAATACCCGATTAAATAAATCTATAGCTATTTCCAGTTTCTCAGGCAAAACCTGGTCAGCTCCAAGCTTATATAATTGTTCTACATCTTTGATATTTTTTGCTCTGGCAATGATATATGCTTTTTTATTCAGGCGCCGGACTTTCTCAATTATTGCCATTGAAGGTATCAGGCTTCCAACAGATATTGAAACAATATCGGCAGTATCAACATGGGCTTTTAACAATACAGGTTCATTCACAGCGTCACCATAAACCACCAATTCATTGTTATCAATCTTTTCCTTTGCGATTAACGGGTCGAATATAACAGAGATATGATGGATACCGTTTAATGTAGCCATCTTTGATAATTTCAGTGCACTGCTGTCTTTTCCAATGATGACAAGATGGTTTTTAAAATCAGGCAATTCTATCTCCTTTAATGGGAATAATCCATTTATCATAAATTTCGGAAGTGGCAATTTTAATAAAGTATTGGCTAAGGGTGAAGATACTTTCATCAAAAATGGCGATAATGCCATGGAAATAACAGCTACTGCCAGAAATAACTGATAATAATAATTATTTAAGATTGAGTTATCAAGACCGATTTTTGCCAAAATAAAAGAGAATTCCCCTACCTGGCTTAAAGCTAGCCCGACTAATACAGTGCCCTTGAAAGTATGTCCAAGGACAAATCCTGTACCTCCGGCAATTATTGCTTTCAGGGAAATGACTAATAGGATGCTTAAAATTACGAGCTTATAGTTGCTGATAACAAAATCCATATCCAGCAGCATACCAATTGAGACAAAAAAGAAACTGGCAAAAGTATCTTTAATCGGAATAAGGTTTGAAAAAGCATTATGACTATATTGAGAATCGGAAATCATTAATCCACCCAAAAATGCGCCAAATGCCAACGACATTCCTAATTCCGAAGTTAATAGCGCTATTGCCAAACAAATCAGGAAAATACTCATCATAAACAACTCCTGGTTTTTGGTCAGGGCTATCAGATGTAAAAGTTTAGGCAACAGCCATTTGTTACCGGCATATACAAGACCAATAATCAGGAAGGCCTTTAGTACGAGAAGGATAACTTCTTTAGCTATGTCAACATCGCTGTTTCCTAGCAGATTTGAAAATAATATTAACGGAACCAATAATATGTCCTGGAAAATTAAAATTCCTAAAATTGTCCTGCCATAATTTGAAGTAAGTTCAGAACGTTCCTGTAAAAGTTTTAATACAAGTGCCGAACTGCTTAATGCAGTAAGAAAACCAATAAAAACAGCGGTTTGCCTGTCGAGGCCATAGAATTTTGAAACAAAATAAAATACGCCTGCTGTGATTGTAACCTGTAACATACCTCCAAAAAAGACAATTCTTCTGATCTTGAGCAGATGCTTTAAGGAGAATTCCATTCCAATTGTAAAAAGCAATAAAATAACACCTATTTCAGCTAAAGTCTCAATTTGATGTTCACCATGTACTATTGAAAATAAATGAGGACCCGCAAGAATTCCTGTTAAAAGATAACCTACAGCTGTTGGTATCTTTATTCTTGTGAAAACCAGATTAACCAGTGTTGAAAGGGCAAATATGATTACAATATCCTTAAGTATTGCAAATTCCATATGGGTATAGCATAAACCAGTATTCTACTGCTTCTTTTTCAACAATTGCTGTCCGTAAGGCAAAATAACGAAAAATGTGGGGTAAGAGCCTCAAATGGGACCTCCACCCTCCCTGATTTTATTAACATCGCTACAGATTTATCTTCTGAAATTTGTAATTTCCAAATTTAATCCGGGCTATTATGATAAAAGGAATGGACAATGTATAAATATATCTTTGGACCTGTCCCGTCAAGAAGACTTGGAATGTCGCTGGGCATTGATTTAGTTCCCAGAAAGGTTTGTTCACTCGATTGTGTCTATTGTGAAGTTGGCAAAACCACAAAACTTACCCTTGTGCGGAAGGAATACATCAAAGCGCAAAAAATTAAAGAGGAGCTCACTCATTATTTTAAAAATAATCCCGATCCCGATTATATTACTTTTTCCGGATCAGGCGAACCCACTTTAAATATTTGCATCGGCGATATTCTGCAATTTGTGAAACAAAACAAGCCCCAGGTTCCAACTGCTGTTTTGACCAATGGAACTTTATTGTGGGATAAAAATGTAAGAGATGCCATCAAAGATGCCGATGTTGTTCTTCCGTCGCTGGATGCTGCAACCGAAAAGAATTTTAATAAAATAAACCGTCCCCCTTCGGATTTAAAAATCGAAAAATATATTCAGGGACTAATTGACTTCAGAAAAGAATTTAAAGGACAAATCTGGCTCGAGATACTCATTCTTCCAGATTATAACGACAGCATGGAAGAACTTAATGAACTTAAGAAAACCATATTAAAAATAAATCCGGATTCCGTTCAGTTAAACACGCTTGATCGCCCGGGAACAGTACCTGATTTAAGAGCTGCAACAAGAAGGGAATTACAAAAGATCAAAGATGATTGGAACCTTGACAGGGTTGAAATAATTGCTGCTGCTCCCGAACGGGAAAACATAAAATCCTACCGGAAAGATATTGAAAATGCAATTATAGAAACGATTGCCAGGCGTCCCTGTACACTTGTTGATCTTACCAAAATATTAGGATTACATGTGAACGAGGTGAATAAATATCTTGATGTTTTAGATGCAGAAAATAAAATAGAGACCATACAACAAAACAGAGGCGTATTTTACCAAATAAAGGGAAATACTGATATTATCAGAAAAAATTAGTCTGTAATTTAGTCAGCTTCATCCTCAATAATTGTTTTATCATCAACTAAACTGTCATTATTGCAACCCATTTATTGCTCAAGCCGTAATAACTTCAGGTACAACACTAATACAACATTGATGAGAAAAGAGAAAATTGATGTGATTATTGAAACATGTTTCTCAGGATCTCAGAAAACACCCTCGAAGGAGAAAAATCTTGCAAGGCAAGACGACAACCTGGGCCTGAAGTAAATTTTCAGAGGCTCCTTTTCACTGATGAAAGAAACAGCTGTTATAAGCCTGATCCTGCCGGTTCAAAAGGAAGATAATGCGCTTGACCTGGTCAGGGAATACAGGATGTACTGCAACCGGAAAACCCTGGTTATACCGGCACCCGGAAAGCCGGCTAAACGGGTATTACTGGAATTCTCTTTCAATCCCGGGAAAGAAAAGGAAGAGGACCTGACCATCGAAACCGGGGGGAGACATGTCTATTCCAATCAATTTAAGGCTCTTACCGGTGAATTTTATTTAGATTGAAAAACAAATTTTTGAATAATACTTCCACGCGCAGAGGAGAGTTTCAGTACATAGACCCCGTTGCTTAAAAAGGATAAATCGACTCCTGTTTCATCCTTCTCAAAAACCTGTTGTGTCAAGATCTCTCTTCCGGAGATGGCATAAATGCTGAGGGTTACTTCGCTCTGGTCTAAAACCGGGGAGCTGATCCGCAACATCCCGCTTGTCGGGTTGGGAGAAAGGATCATATATCCATCCCGGTTATGGAATTCCTCTGAACCGGAAATGATGCCTGTGAAATCAATTTCAAACAGGTCCGATCTGAAGTTCCCCTGAGGCATCGAATTGACGGGTACCCTGATACTGATCCTTCCCGTAATCAGGGGAGTGACCAGGGCCATCCCGATAAAACCCTGTTCATGTGCCGATGCAGTCATGAAACTGTCAATCACTGCATTTTGGATCTCAAGGTCCTCTGTGGTGAATTGATCAGCATTCTGGAAAAATTCAACAGTGATAATGAATGGATTTTTATCCGTTGAACCCGATTCGGGGCTCAGGATTACCGGCCTGGGGGGCATGGATAGCTGGAATATTTCTGATGCATAGTATTCAGATGTGGCTCGGGTTCTGAAATACATTTTACTGCCGGGCGAAAGGGTAATCGCCGTTCCGGTTCCCGGAGCAGCACCACTCAGGTCCGGGTTCTGAGAATAATCAACCGCGGTGCTTACAGGAGCAGAGGTTTTTTCATTTATAAAATCAATCCCGTAACTGGGTGAGGGAAGTCTTGAAGGAGCATTTAAGGTCTGTATATCAGATACAAAAGCACCGGGGACAGCCTTTACCCTGAAGTAGAGGGTGCTCTCAGCTTCAATTTTAACCGGGGTTCCCGAACCGGTAACCGGATCGCTCATGCTGAGTTCAGTTGAATATTCATATTCGCTGCCAACTTCAGCCGACGTCTCCTCATTCAGGTAATCGATCTCAAATGAAGGTGTTGAAGGCCTTCCGGGCACAATCAAGGTCTGAATGTCCGATGCAAATGATCCCATGGTGGCTTTTACCCTGATATACATATCGGTTCCGGGCTCAAGCGGGACTTCCGTTCCCGGACCCGGAGACGCCCCGCTCATATCACTGTTTGTCGAATACTCGTATTCACTGCTGATGATGGCTGATGTCTGTTCCGAAATAAAATCAATCCCGAATGAGGGAGTCGAAGGCCTGCCAGGGACTGTCAATATCTGGATATCCGATTGCGGAGTAAGGTCTCTTGCCCTGGTCCGTATGTATACGGTTTGTCCCGGTTCAAGATCCAGGGGTAGCCCGGTACCCGGGAAAGCAGGAGACATGGAAGGAGAAAAGGAATACTCGTCCGTGGCCGGCATGACCTGGTTGGTCTTTTCACCACTGTAATTGATGGTATACGCCGGAGCAGGAAATTTCAGGTAGTCATCCCAACCGGAAAACTGACTCCCGGCCGATACTGCAACCACGGTAACCCTTACCTTCATGGGAAACCAATAGATAAACCGTTCATTCCAAACCGTAGGATTTTCCTGCCGGATTTGCAGCTGGGTCGGAACAACCTTATAGGGATTGATCCCAAAATGCCATACCAGGTCCATTTTCGTAAAATCGACACCCCCGTTGTATTTCCACCAGTCAGCCGGACTGCTGTGGCTTGCCACATAGCTTCCCGGTCCGCTTAATATCCTCACAAATTCCATATTCTCATAAAGGTTTTCCGTTTCGGGTGGCAGTTTCTGCCAGATTCCGAACTGCAGTCCAACCGGTTCGGAGGAAGCCTGGGATATGATCTCATACCGCGTGTAAACTTCGCCATGCACATAGTCAACAGGTGAAGTCCAGTTGGCAGGCATGGAGGGATTATAATAGAAGAAATAAAACCCATTGTTGTCCGTGTTGTTCGGATACTCAATCGTATCATTGAGTATGACAAATTCAGCACCATATCCTGGGAATGGTGACTGGCTGATCATTCCGGCAAGTATCAGCAATCTAAGGCCTGAAAATTTTGACATCGCAAATGCTATAATTAAAGATGCAATATTATGCATTTTCCCATAAATCCCTTTGGAATAAAAATAATTTTATGAACGGTTACACCTGTGTAAGATCCTAAACACGGAATAGTGAAAGCAATTGTTTACAACAAAAAAAGGTTCTGCTAGAAGTACGTGTAGTATCATTAAAAGCGGCGGACTATCGTTCCATGAAAATGGGAATCATTCCAAAAGGAAAAAAATTTGGTGCCGATATTGCAGGACATATCGAAGCAGCCGGTAAAAATATTACGCTGTATAAAACCGGTGACGAGGTTCTGGCGGATCTCGGTAGTATTGGCTTCGGGGGTCTTGCGGAATATGTTTCCGTACCGGAAAGAGCCATGGGATTCAAACCATCAGGAATATCATTTGAGGAGGCAGAGATAACCGGAGAATGCAGTCCAAAGCATATGGAACAAATCAGATCACTGGGCACAGTCCATATATTGGAAAATTACTCTCCCTGGGTTCAAGAAAGATGAAATCCGTTGCTGCAAAGGCAAATAAAAAGGAACTGGATTTCCTTTCCGGCCTTTTTGTAAATGGCAGGATCAGGCCAGCTATCGACCGTACCTATCCTTTTGAGAAGGGTGAAGAGGCCATCGAATATATAAGTCAGGGGTACTTTCAGGTAAGGTGGTAATTATCGTTGAACCAACAGCTAAACACGCACCGTTATGAAAAAATGGATGATTTGGACCCAGTGTGATTCCGCTGGGCATCATTGAAAAACACGGACCTCACCTGCCTCTGGAAAAAGACCTGAGCAGAAGAATTTAGTCCGGTATTTATCCGGTTTCATCCGTATCTATGGGTTCATTATCAACAAAATTCTCCTTTTTGCAACCCAATTGGTACCCGTGCCGTAATAATTACAGGTACAACACTAATACAACATTGATGAGAAAAGAGAAAATTGATGTGATTATTGAAACATTCATGGACTACATAGAATGTTACTACGACGAAACCTGTGAGACGGTCGATATATCAAATATTTTAAATGATCACTTCGGGGAATTTGCTGAATGGGCCTATGATGATCTTGTCATTAATGAAGAGGAAAGGGATGCCTTACTTAACAGAAATGAACGGGAATTACACAAAAAAATAAAGCGTTTTGTTGTAAGCGAATTCCTGTTGATTTTAAACAATCAATAGCTTTATTTTAATACCTTTCTGAATTAATGCCTGTAGCATAGAGTCAATGAAGCAAGTTTTATTAATATTTACCACCCTTGCTGTTCTGAACTTTTGCAGTCAGCTTGAAGCCCAGAAAATTATAATTACGAAGCAGGGACAACTATTCCAGTGTGATATTGGTGAAATAAGCGACCACTCCATTCCATATTCTTTCCTTTTTAACGGGCAAATCTATCGGGATACGATTTCGAAAGAAATGGTCGCCTATCATGGCGAGAATTTCATCCGGAATGACTCAGCCAACATCGTGAACGAATACCAGAACGACCTGATTATTACCAAGGATGGAGATTTGATGACATGCAAGATCACCAATTATGTTGCATCCTCATCCATTGAATATGCTTTTTTAGTGGAGAATAGGGAGGGGAAGAATATTATCAGCAAGAAAGAAGTAGCGTTTTACAGAAAGTCCTTCAGGCAAAAAGTTGACATTGTTCAGGAGAGCTCTGACTATTATAATTCTCTGGGGTTCATCAGCGAACTGACAAAAAGCCTTCCTGAACCTGGAAGGAATACCAACTGGCAAGACAGCATCCAGGCAAGCAAGGATCTGATTGTAACCATTAAAAGTGATGAATTTGTATGTTCCGTCGACGAGATAGGTACCAATAATATTTATTATTCATTCTTCCTGAACAACATGGTCATGGAGAATACGGTCAACAAAAAAGAGGTGTATTATCTGGTAAAGGACTACAAGGGCGAATCCCCGGAACGGATCATCATAACCCCGGGTGTCGGTGAATACACAGATATTGTCATTACCGAAACAGGAACAGTCATTTATTGCTTTATTAATAATGTAGGACCAAATACCATTGAATATTATATTCCTAAGGAGGGGTTTGCTGATTATCAGATCATCGAAAAGAGAAAAGTTCTTTATCACGGCCACGATTTCCTGGATGCCCTCGAGGGACATGTTGAGCTTGAAAAGTCCATATACAACGATTTCATTGTTACCAGAAACAAGAGTGTCCTTCTCTGCAATATAGAATCGGAAAGCCTGTCTTCTGTCAAATATTCGTTCCAAATGAATAAGATGACGATGATGAATATTATCCAGAAGGATGACCTTATCTATTATGGTAGAAATTTCCGGAAACTTCATACTGAGAACCAGGTACTTGAAACAGGTAATTCAAAGGAGAAGGTGCCGGTAGCACAGTTTGAGCCTCTACCGGGCAAGGTCGAAACCATTGATGCAACAAAACAATATCCGGCCGAAAATGAAAAAGATTTTCAGGCCCCTGAAGTGGTTATTGTTTCGCCCGCTCTCACAGGTGAGACCTCATTTGAGGCGGTTCCTGATGAGGTGAATTCCATACGTATCACCGGGGTGGTTAAAGATATAAGTCAGATCAGCAGACTAACGGTAAATTATCAAAACGCCGTGCTGGACGAACAGGGGAAATTCTCATCAGATATTGAACTTAACAGCGGTACCAATCCGATAAATATCACGGCTGCCGATATTCATAATAACACCAGATCAATCTCCTACACAATTGAACGCAATATACCGGTTAAGACGGTGAATGCCGTGGTATCAAGGGATACTGAACCTCCGGTAATCCAAATCGATAACCCGGAAATGGATCCTCACGTGAAACTGGCAAGTGTCTCAAACACCCAGAAAAGTGCTATTGTATCCGGAAATGTTACAGACTTGTCAGGTGTATATGAAGTTCTGATCAATGGCAGGGATGCAGTTATTTCCGCCGATGGTAAATTTAGTGGGGAAGTTTTACTGAGAGTGGGAGAAAACAATATTACAGTCCGTGCAACAGACCTGGAATCCAATTATGTCGCCCAAAGCTTTGTGATCATCAGGGAAGATACCGATATTCAGGCTAATCAGCCAGAGATTCTTGGAGGCAGCGACAAGTATTATGCGCTGATTATCGGCATAAGTGAATACCAGGATCCGATGATCCCTGACCTTGATGAGCATCCTTCCAATGATGCAAAAATGTTGAGTAAAATCCTTATGGATAAATACCTTTTCGAGGAGGAAAATATGTACCTCCTGCTTAATCCGAAACGGGTTGAGATCCTTAAATCCTTCGACTTCCTGAGCAAGACAATTACAGAAGTTGACAATCTTCTGATATTCTTTGCCGGACATGGATACTATGATCCGGAGACAAACCTGGGATACTGGCTTCCTGCAGATGCGGAATCAGAATTTACTGCAGACTGGATCTATAATGATGTTCTGGTCGCCAATCTGAAAAGGATTCATTCCAGACACACCTTGCTCATATCCGATGCATGCTTCAGCGGAAGCATATTCAAATCCAGGAGTCTGACTGCTGCACCTGTGGCCTATCAGAAAAAATATGAATTGAGAAGCCGGAAAGCTATAACCAGCGGAGTGGTAGAAAATGTTCCCAACGAAAGCATCTTCTTCAAATACCTCATGTCCGTTCTTGCCACAAACCAGTCCAGGTTCATGTCAGCAGGTGAACTGTACAGAAGCCTTGAATTCCCGGTATCAAACAATAGTCCCAATTCACCTCAGTACGGCACCATACAGAATGTGGATGATCAGGGAGGCGATTTCATCTTCATTAAGAAATAACCCATCCGGATCCCCCCGGTTTGATTTCAGAGCGGCCACCGGTAACTTCCTGATTTTGATCAGAAGGCACGAATGATGCGAAGATAATCCAGCATTGCATCGTTAATCGCATCATCCTTTAATTCCGGCATATTACTACTATTGGTTGTTAGTTAGCAACCATTTATAGCTTTATTACAACTAATGGATTCCATATTTTTACCAGTTCTGGAAGTGAATCCGCATATCTTTGCTTTGTCGAAGAAATAAAAACAAAAGTTTGAAACGGATCCGGTTTATTGACTGTCAATCAGATCGGATGACTTACGCATTCCTGAAAAACGGGAAAGCAGATTTAACCGGTATCACACTGTTAACCTGATTTTGATCAGAATACCCTTATGATGCGCAGATAATCCAGCATGGCATCGTTAATCTCACCATCCATGTTGATGTTCCAGTCATTGAATTCAATCCGGAGTTCGTTTTTCCCCTCTTTCAGAGATACAATAACCCCATTTGAAAATCCCCAATCCGACCATTCATCCGTTCCCCTTTGGGGAAAAACCAGCACTCCTTTATAATCGTTGTTCACATAAAAACTTCTCACGGCACAGTTGTTATCCGTATTCCAGGGACCGGTTCCGTTAGAATACCGGAAATCAATCAGGTACTTTCCTTCAGAGGTAACACTCACAGGAATCGCTATTTCCCTGTTCCTGGCGGCACTTATCTCTGCAAAGCCCTCCCCTGAATAGTTGGTGCATGGCCTGGTTGAACGGGGGAGAAAGGCCTCCATTTCCAGGATCATCTGACCTGATTCGGGGTATACAGGGATGGGCTCGCTTGAAAACGATTCCATACCCTCATGGTCCACTGCAATGACTTTGTATTCACCAAAAATATCCTCACTGATGTCAAAAAAATTACTACTGTCTGAGCTTATCAATTTCCCGTTCCTGATGATCTGGTAAAAGGCTGCTTCGGGAACTGGCTCCCATATAATTTTCGAATCCTTCAATTGAGTATGCGGACTGGGCAATGAGAATTTATTGGGAACCAGGTTAATCTTCTTTTCAGTGAAATTGTTATTTCTCATCACAATTTCAATGTTGTGTTTCCCTGATATGGATCCGGGCAGGAAAGCATTTTCGAGCTGGTCTCCGTCAAGTGTGATTTTCGCAATTTCATTCCCGTGTCCAATGACGGTTATATCCAAAACTGCATTCCGGTATTTAAAGTTAGAAAGCGTTTTTGTCCCTCCATAGACTTCAGGAATAACCGGTTGAAATTGAATTCCGTCAACTTCAAAGGAAAGACCCATAAACAAACGGTGGACCATGGCCAGATTTCCTGCCATGCTCCAAAGCATGCGGGGTGAGTTGATTTCAGTCCCGACGTAATCACCTGTTTCTGCCACGAAGTTTTCATAGTTTGTAAGAAACAGCCCGCCGGCCCTGTAAATTGAAGCCAATCCGTGTTCCAGGGCCGCTTCATTTCCTGCCTGACCCGCTGCAAGATTCCAGAATGATTGCACAAAGGGCCATATCCCGTTATTATGGTAGGGAGGAATACCCGGGATCTGGGGGTAAATGCAGGTGGTTCCAAAAGTGGTAACAGGTGAGTGGGAAACGATTGATCTTGCCTGTTCGGGATCGGCAATATCAAACAGGATGGCTAATGCCCCGCCGAGGGCCTCGAACCGGGGAGAAATATTCATATAGGTTCTGCCATAGAGGTATTGTCCGTAATACCCTTTTTCCTCCATCCAGAGGTATTTATTGATCCCTTTTTTGATTTCTGCTGCCCTTTCCAGGTATATTTCAAATGGTTCTCCCAACAACCTGGCCATTTCAGCCGCAATCATATGTGCCTGGTAATGGACTGCATTGGTTCCCAGGTTCTCAGAAACAAACAGGTCCGCATTCGACATCCACCTTGGATAAGTCTGTTCACGCCAGTCAAGGAATGAGGATTCGCCCCTGAACATCCCCGTAGAGTCAGAATGCAAGGTCCTGTAGTCATCCTCAAGAGTGTTCTTAACAATGTGGTAGGAATTACGCAACCACTCCATATCTCCTGTCACTTTAAAAATTTCCCATGCTGCCAGGCACCATGTAGTACGATCCGAGGAGACTGGCCAGGCTCCCCCGGAACCGGTATCCTGTATGATCCTGTCCCGTTTCACTTTTTTCATCAGGCTGATCATGGCCACTTCCGGTTCATGGTAGGCAAATGCCAGCAAGGTGCTGTAACTGACATCCCTTGTCCAGACACCTCCCCATTTTGCACCTGTTCTCAGGGTACTGTCGGACTCAATATTTATTAATGCCTCCTCCAGGGAGAGGTTAAAAAGAGCATTTACAATCTTCTGGTTTGAATGGTAGCCTGGCTTTGCAAATATATTTTCCGACAGGATCCATGTACTCATTTTCTCTGTTTCTTCATCGGAGGGATTCAGTACCAGAGAAATTTCATAGATGCCATTTCCGTCGGGATCTTTCAATTCAAGGTTGCTTTCATCGAGATTAAAGAAATCCCATGTAAGGGGTTCCGAACCTCCTGCAATATAAACGGCTTTAAAATCTTCCCTGGCCACCCTGCTTCCATCGAAAGCTTCATAATAACCCTTTTCCTCCATTTGAGACAGTACCGGGGTCATGTCCAGTCTGAAAGTATAATTATAATTTACAGGAAGCTTGCCACCGGGATCCGCAGGTATCGGATCGGGTGTTTCTCCAAATGGAATGATTGGAGAAATGTGCTCATTGTCAATAATGATCCAGCGGTCTGCCCCTGAAGTCAGCTCATTATCCTTTTCATTCAAGCTGAATTTGAATATAATAAGTTTTGAAAAATTCTGATTAGCGGTACTTCTATAGTTTGAAACCATATGGGTTGGCGATTTTACATTCGCCACATGATCCCCCTGAATGACTTTATCCGCGTAGACAGAAAACGCATCAGATTGATAAAGGACAACCGGTTTCTGATTACAGGCGTATCCTGTAAAAACAAGCAATATCAGCCCAATAAATTTATTCATCTACAGTCTTATTTCTCTATTACAATTGCCTCGGTTGCAGCAGTTGAAGGAATTCTGATCACACATTGATTCATGTTTTGATCCCAGGTCCATTCTGCTTTCATGACCGGCTCGTTAACCGGCTCATCCAAATGATTCAATTTGAATGTTTTTAGCTTTTTACCTGAAAGCCTTACTGCTGAAGGTTTTTCGTCCAAAAACAATTTATATGTCAGATCTCTTGAAATGGGTTGAAAATGATTCGCTGCAACTTCCTGATAACTTATTTCATAACGGTCCGGTTTACTGGAACACAGAAACTCCCTTTTTACATACAGGTCGTTTTTATAGTCGTTTGTCTCTCCGTTGTCTTCATAAACCACAAAACGCGCATTCCTGTTGGTTGAGGCCACAAATACTTCGAGAATCAACGGGTAACCGGGATGTTCATTAATAAATTGCATCACAGGCATTTGAGGAATGATGGATCCCTTCCTTACAAACTGAGGGATATGCCCGAGTGTCACTTCATAATTGATCCATTGTTTACCCTGGACGCGTGTTTTCTTGTCATTAAAATCAATCCACTCTCCTTCCGGAAGGTAAATCCTCCGGATGGCTGCCCCCTCCTCCGCTACCGGTGCCACAAGAAACTCTTCACCGAAAAGAAACTGCTCATTCAGGTCAAACACTTCCGGGTCATCGGGATATTCCAGAACCAGCGCCCTGATCAATGGCCAACCTTTATCATATGCTTCCCGGGCATAGGTATAGATGTAGGGAAACAAACGGTATTTGCCCTCAATAGCCGATTTGCAGATTTCCCCGGCCTCTTCTCCGAATAACCATGGCTCCACCGCATTATTCCCTTCGTGGTGGATTCGGCTGAGCGGATTAAACGCCCCGAACTGAAGCCAGCGTATATAGAGTTCACTTAAGGCCTGATAATCTTCAATATCGCCGCAATAACCGCTGATATCACAGCTCCAGAATGGAATCAGACCCATCCCTGCCGACATGGAAAGTGGGATCTGAGCAGCCAGCTGATCCCATCCGTCCGACACATGGTTCCCGTTCCCGGCATCCCCCGACCAGCCGAAGGTATAGCGCTGCATACCCGCAAATCCGGAGCGGGTCATCTGGAAGACCCTGGTATTGGGATTTCTCTTTTCGAACTGTTCGCTAACCACCTTGTCCCAGGTAAGCCCATACACATTATGAATCTCCTCATGTAAGCCACCATAGTGCTTCATAAACAACCGGTCCGTATCCTCTTCATTACTCCAGGCCGGCTCTCCCATGTCGGTCCAGAATCCCCTGACCCCGTCATCCACGGGTTTTTGCTGGTATGCCCCCCACCAATCGGCCACCTGCGGATTTGTAAAATCCACAACACCACAATTTCCGCCCCAGGGCCAGGGCATATCATAGCTTTTGCCATTTCTTAAGTCGGTGGTAAAATATCCAAGGGAATCAGCTTCTCTCCACTGTTTTTCATTGGACTGTGAGATCACGGGGTCCTGGGAAACAATGACCTTGAATCCGTCCCGTTTCAGATCATTCAGCATTTTTACCGGATCATCGTAGTTCTCCTCCCGCCATTCAAAATCCTGCAATTGCCGGGTCCACCCAATATCCTGGTATATGATATCACAGGGGATTTGCCGCATCCGGTATCCGGCAGCTATTTCCCGGGTAAGTTTTTCATTGGTGAGCAGACCCCGGCTCTGGGAAAATCCAAAAGCCCAGTCCGGTGGCATGATCGCTTTTCCTGTCAACCCGGTATAACGCGTCAATATTTGTTTGAAGGAGGGCCCGTATATGAAATAATAAATCATTTCACCACCTGAAGTTGAAAAGGAGTATTGTCCTTCAGATTCCGCCCCGAAATCAAACCGGGTCTTATAACTATTATCAAAATAGATCCCGTACCCCTCACTGCTCATAAAAAAAGGGATACTTTTGTACAGAGGATCTTCATGTAGCGTGTAACAGGGCCTGTCGCTGTTCCACATTTTGAATGTATCTCCAAGCCTGTTAATGGATCCGTTCTTCTCTCCCAGGCCGTAGATCCTTTCCCCGGGCTTCAGGGTTTTATGGCTGGTCATTCTGACCGAATCAGAGACAAATCCCTGGTCCTTAAAATCTTCCATCAATAATTTCTGGTACTTGTCGAAAATCCTGATCTGAAAGGGCGATTTGCTGATTCGAACGATCAGATTACCGGTATAGATCGTATATCCCTGTGGCTGCTCGGTGATATGAAGTGATTCTGATTGATCCACTCTATTTATTACTGCAAATGATTCATTGTCAGCAATAAAATCCTCCTGATCATACCATATTTTCAATATACCCTCCCCTGCCTCTTCCAACTGCACTTTGATGCTGTCCTCGCAAATAAAAATGACCTTATTCCCAACCACCTCAAACGACTTGCAAACCCCGGGAACACTTCTGGCAGGAGTTTCTGCAAGAACAGAGAAGAAGACAAAAAATAACCATACGAAGAGTAGATACTTCATCTGAAAAAATTAAAAACAGGATAGCAGAACCGGTGCCCTGCTATCCCATTTTGTCTAACTACCTGACTAAAACTCTGACTATTTCTGAATTCTGACCGCTTGATATTTGAAGTAATAATAATCCTGATGCATCTACCTGGTTGAGGTCAATCGTGGTTGTACTGCTTTCCAGGATTGCCTGGTACACTTTTCTGCCATCCACGGAATAGATTACCACATTTGCTGTTTCCAGTTCGCCCAGATCAATGGTTATAAATTCAGCAGCCGGATTAGGATATACAGTGAATCCGGAATTTCCGGTAAGCATAGATTCGTTGGAAGTCAGGTTTGAGATTTCAATTGTATAGTTACTGAAATCAAGCACCACACGATATGTGCCACCCTCTCCTTCAGCAATGACCCACTTATGATCATCAGCCTCGCCACCCGTATGAAGATAAAACTTGCCCTCACTGATGGTATCTTTCATATACATGTCCTGAGCCCAGTCGCTGTTGCGGTTGACCGGGAATTTGAATTCTCCGGGTACCAATGTGCCGTTATAAATAAACTGGTAGGCATTATCCGGATTCACAGACAGCTCAATGGCCTGACCAATATTCCATCCAATGGGAGTAGCGCTTCCTACGATAAATAATGCCTCTGGTACCCCGCTGACCGCGGTGATTTCAATGGTCATGTCTGTGAAATCAAGCACGATATGATACAAACCTTCCTCTCCCTCTGCAATGACCCATTTAACATCATCCGCTTCACCTCCGATGTGATGGTAAAAATGACCTTCATTTAAAGTATCTTTCATCATCATATCCTGTCCAAAGTCGGACTGGCGGTTTACAGGGAATTTGAATTCGCCTGCAATCAGTTTCCCGTCAAAAATAAACTGGTTGGGATTTTCCGGGTTCCTGGTCAGTTCAATGGATTGATCTACTTTCCAGCCCACTACTGTTGCACTCCCAAAGATATACAGGGCATCCGGGGTTGCCCCAAGTTTTGTAATTTCAATGGTCATGGTCACAAAATCCAGCACGATATAGTATTTGCCGCTGTCTCCTTCCAGGATTTCCCATGATACATCATCCGGTTCACCTCCGATGTGATGATAAAAATGACCTTCATTTACAGTGTCCTTCATGAACATGTCCTGTTGCCAGTCGGTATTGCGGTTTACCGGAAATTTGAATTGTCCTGGTACCAGAATACCGAGATAAGTAAAAATGTTTGAATTGTCGGGATCTATAGTCAGCTCGATGGCCTGATCGATGCTCCAACCAATGGGTGTGGCAGATCCAACAATAAACAGGGATTCCGGGGCCGATGTTTCAACTATTTTTTTAATGCTGATCGCCAGGGTTTTAAAATCAAGTACGATCTTATAGGTACCTCCCTCATCGGCACCTATGGTCCATTTATAATCATCAGGCGCGCCGCCGATGTGATGGTAAAAGGAACCCTCTATTAAAGTATCCCTCATATACATGTCCTGTGCCCAATCGGTATTGCGGTTCACCGGAAATTTGAAATCCCCGGGACTTAAGGGACCCTCATAAATATACTGTTCGGCATTTTCGGGATTTTTCGTCAGCTCAACGGCCTGACTGATGTCCCAGCCATTGGGTGATGCATCACCTACAATAAACAATGCTTCAGGGGCCGGAGGTGTGATAATTTTAGTGATTTCAATGGACAAATCAGAGAAATCAAGCACAATGTGATACCTGGACTCTTCACCCTCGGCAATTTCCCATTTTATGTCATCATCTTCGCCCCCGATGTGAAGGTAAAAATACCCTTCATTGGCCTCATCTTTCATATACATGTCCTGTCCCCAATCGGTATTGCGGTTAACCGGGAACTTAAATTCACCCGGATAGAGGGGCCCGTCGTAAATGAATTGATCCGGATTATCAGGATTAATTCTCAGCTCAATGGCCTTATCAATGCTCCACCCGATGGGTGTAGCGCTCCCTACTATAAACAGGGAGTCGGGTGCCTGTGCAAACATCGACGAAGCCGTCAACAGTGCAAGTCCCAAAAAACTTAATAGTTGTCTAGTTTTCTTCATGATTTAATTATTTAGTTTAGATCAATTGTGATTGATATTTTGAAATCAAATTTTTTATTGCTTTTGAATATCGATTGTCAAATCCATTACATTCAGGGTGAGCAGGTAATTCCCGGCATCTGCTTCGGTAAATACCCATTTCTCATCATCTTCCTCTCCCCCGGTATGTCTGTACATTTTTGACGGATCGCCGGGATCTTTCATGTACATATCCTGGGCCCAGTCAAACTGCCGGTTTACCGGAAACTTAAACTCACCGGCGGTAAGGGGACCTTTGAATCGCCATATGTACCAGTCTGTGGGATCCTGTTCAAGCTCAATGGCATCTCCTATGTTCCATCCAACCGAAGTTGCAGAACCGATTATATATAATTTCAAAGGTTCAATGGAAATGGTATAATTGGATAAATTAAGTTTCAGGCTATGCAGGTTCTCTTCATAGATCATCCAGCTGCTATGATCCGGATCGCCACCTGTATGTAAATAGACTTTTGAGGAATCATCAGGATCTCTCATGAACATATCCTGTCCCAGATCAGCATTCTTATTTACGGCAATGGTGAATTCACCCGGTTTCAACACTCCATCGAAATTGAATTTGAAAAGATTATCCGGATTTGGCATCATTTCAAGTGCATTCTCAATATCCGGACCTTCGGGATTTGCCGTTCCGAAGATATACAGCACATCATATCCGGGTCCTGTTACCAGCTCGATGCGAATCGTTAAATCCACAAGGTTCATGGTAATATTATACTTACCCTTCTCAGCTATCTCAAAATTCACACTCGGTTGGGAGTCATCTGTGCAATAGATCAGGCTGTTTTCATCCTCACCTTTTTGATAGGAGGGTAAAAACGTGCCCAGCATTGTTATAAATTTAAGCTGACCGGGGTTCAGATCTCCCTGGTACCTGAAAGTGGTTGGATCATCCGGATCGGGGATCATCGGGGTCGCTTTACTGGCATCCCATCCGTTTGGAGCAGCGTTACCCATAATATAAAGGGTACTGGAAACAGGTTTATAGGTTGTTACGGTGAAGCCTATCACATCGGAAATATCATCTTCCACCGTTTCATTACTTGTTTTTGCGATAATCCGTGCTTCCAGGTTGACAGCAGATCCAGCATCAATATCCCAGGTTTCAACGATCAGATCATTCAGGTCTTTGCCTGTAAAACTTTGTTCGAACACACCCTTTCCCTTTTCAAAAATCAGGGAAGTAGAAAAGTTTTTTTCAGCCTGATCAATCTCCAGTGTATAATAGATGGAGCTTCCGGTTGCCTTATTGCTACCCCTTGTCCAATTGAAGCTGAGAGCTGTGTTTGCGGATGTCTTTTGATTCAGAACCAGATCGGCTTCTGAAACTGAAAGCGACACTGGTTTCCCCTCCGAAACAAGGATTTCAAAAGGATCCTGACAGGAATTCAGAGAAATGCCTGAAAACAGCAGCAAGGCTGGTAGCAGCACTCCTGTACAAAATTGTAGGATATTATTTTTCATTTTCATCTGTTTATTAACCAGTTTCTGTAATCTGTTCACCAGGTCGAACGCTAATAACCCGGATTTTGAACCAGATTTGGATTGGACTCTCTTTCTTTCAGGGGTATGGGGAAAAGCAAATGTTTTTCGGATGCATTCAGTTTTCCAATGGAGTGCAGAAAATCAAGACCCCATTGTCCTCCATCGATACGAATCAGGTCAAACCAGCGTTGCCCCTCAAAGGCCAGTTCCATCCTTCGTTCATGTAATACTTTTTCTCTGAATTCGCTTTGTGTAAGTCCGGTGACCTCAGGGAGCCCGGCTCTTTTCCTGACAACATTCAGTGGAACTTCAGCTTCGGAGGTCCTGTTGAGATTATTCAAAGCCTCTGCTTTCATCAGCAACACATCGGCATAACGCAACACCGGAAAATTCATCGGGCTGTTGTCGGAGGTTGCTGATACCGATTTGGTAACCAGGAATTTTCGCAGGTTATATCCGGTTGTTGAGTAAGCAGGATCATAATCCTGTCCATCAAACTGGGGGCATCCTTCATATAAAATGGTAACATCCTTTCTCAGGTCACCCTCTTCATAGGCATCCACAAATTCCTGGTAAGGCTGATTCCATCCCCAGCCTCCGGCCACCATGTCGGCATTTCTCGGACCCGTAAAGGTGCTTAACCAGGAGGCCTGGTTCTCATTTGACCAGAAATCTTCACCTGCATCACTGATATACTGAATTTCAAACAACGACTCCACAGAGTTTTTATTCAGAATATCAAAGTTGTCTCCATAATTTGGATTCAGGGCATACCCCAGGGCGGCAACTTCATCAGCTAAAGTAACTACCTGATCCCAATCCCCCAGGGTCAGATATACTTTGGCCAGTAATCCTGTTGCAGATCCTTTGGAGGCTCTTCCAAGATCACCTGAGGAATAGGTCGATTTGGCGGGTAAAAGATTCATTGCCATGGTCAAATCTTCAATGATCTGCCCGTAAACGACTGACTTATCGGTTCTGAACGGACGCAGATTGTCTCCGGGTGCCAGGGGCTTAAGGATCAGCGGAATATCTCCAAAGTAGCGGACCAGTATAAAGTGGTACAAACCTCTCAGAAAATAAGCTTCCCCAAGCACCCTGTTTTTTATCCCCTCATCAATAGCCATTCCGGGTACTTCCTGCAAAACCACGTTGCATCTCAGGATACCGGGAGGAGGTCCGCGAAACAGGTCGAGAACGCCGGAGTTATCGGTTGCCGTCACAAAATTGGCCATATCCTGGGTTTCCCTCCCGTCATCTCCGCCGCCGGCTCCCACCATACTGTTTCCCGCCATAATATCCGACGTCCACATTCTCATGTTATACAGTTTGGGCCACTGAAGCGGTTGATAAGCGCCATTGATGGCAGCAATTGCATCATCCTCTGTCTGGTAGAAGTTTTCGGTGTTGATCGAATCAAGCGGAGCCTTTTCCAGGAAATCCTCGCTGCATGAAACCGTGAGCAGAACGAATACCAAAAGTGATAAAATATATCTTTTCATTGCTGTAATGTTTGTATTAGAAACCGATGTTTACACCCATGCTTATGGTTCGTGTCACAGGGTAAATGCTGAGATCAATACCGTCCACCCCCACTTCAGGATCAAAGCCCTTGTATTTGGTAAATGTCCACAAATTGGTCCCTGAAATATAGATTCTTGCCGAACTGATCCTGATCTTCCCCAGGAGTGATCCGGGCAGGCTGTAACCAAATATGATATTCTTGATTCTCAGGTAAGACCCGTCCTCAATGAAGCGGTTGGATGGCCTGGTGTTTTTGTTAGGATCGTTAAAAACTGCCCGCGGAACAGAAGTTTCCGAACCGGTTGAGGTCCACCTGTCCAGGGTCCCGGTGGTCTGGTTATAGGCCACTGCCATCCCTTCATTCCAGATGCGGTTGGCATTGTAAATATCGTTGCCAACCACACCCTGAAGGAAAATATTCAGGTCAAACCCCCTGTAGCCGAATCGGTTGTTCAATGAGAAAATAAAATCCGGATTCGGATTTCCGATGTAGGTGCGGTCGGAATCATCGATAATACCATCGCTGTTCAAATCGACAAAGCGAATATCACCTGCAGAAGTCCGGTTATAAGGATCCTCCCCGGGAACCTGCAAAGCATGTGCCTCCACCTCTTCCTGGTCCTGGAAAAGTCCATCGGTAACAAATCCGTAAAATACATCCACGGGGTAACCGGGCTCGATGCGTGCCAGGTTTTGATTAAACCCGACACTTCCCCTGGGCAGGGGTATGGTGTCATTCAGACTGGTCACCTCATTTCTGTTTATGGAAATATTGAAATCAGTATCCCAGTTAAAGCTGCCTTTAAAATTATGGCTGGTAACGGTTATCTCAATTCCCTTGTTCACAACTTCACCTGCATTGATATAGGGAACATATACATCCGAGTAACCGGTCAGAATGGGTACCGACATGGGAACAAGCATATCCTCCGTGTTTTTATGATACAGATCGACGGTCAGGTTGATGACCTGGCTGAGAAGGGTCGCATCAAAACCAATATTAAACTGTTTCTGAGATTCCCACTGCACGTTTGGATTGGGCATGATATACGGGACCACGGCATTGACCGGATTGTTGTTGAAATTGTATTTAATGGTGGTCAGTGCGGAAGCAAAAGAGTAATTCCCGATCTGCTGGTTCCCGGTAACTCCGTACCCTGCTCTGACTTTCAGATAATCAATGAAACCAACCCCCTGAAAGAAATCCTCCTCGGAGATCCTCCATGCAACAGAACCCGACGGAAAGGTTCCCCACTTATTATTGGTTCCAAATCTGGAAGAACCATCACGCCGGATGGTGGCAGTCACCAGGTATTTATCCCGGTAAGCGTAATTCGCACGTCCCATATAAGACATCAGGGCCCATGCACTTCCGTTACCTCCAACCTCTTTTTGACTAAGGCCGTTATCCAGTTGCTGAGTCAGGTCACTGGCAAATTCCTGGATGGAACCATCTATAAATGAATAATTATTCTCCTGTGCGCTTGTACCCGCCAGTACGGTGAGCCGGTGGACATCATTAAAGGAAGCCTGGTAGGTAAGGGTGTTGTCCCAGTTCCAGGTAATGGATGTATAGGATGACTGGCCCAGGTATGATTGCTCCTGGGGCGTGGGTTTCCAGTCATACTTCGGAGACCAGGTCCGGTCTTGCCAGAAATTAGTCTGCAGCCCTCCGGTTGTTCTGAAAACCAATCCTTCAATAATTTCAATTTCCGTATAAATGGATCCGATCAGGTTATAACCCAATGTGGAATTCTCAATGATCTCAGCCTGGCCGATCGGGTTGGTAATGTCGCCGTCCCATGCCGGCCTTTCCTCAGGGCCCGCAAATGTTCCGTCCGGATTGTATATGGCTTGCGTGGGGAGGGCTCTTAAAGTGTTAAGAATGTTGTACGATCCACTGTACTTATTATCGTGGTTAAGGGTAATCATGTTACCAAACTTAACCCTGTCGGTCACCTGACTTTGCGAATTGAACTTAAAAGATATTCGTTTGAACCCGGTGTTGTCAACTATACCCTGCTGGTCAAAATAGTTCCCCGAAACGTAATAACTGGTTTTATCACTACCTCCGGAATAGGAAAGAGAATAATTTTGCATCGGGGCAGTTCTGAACAAGGCTCCCAGCCAGTCTGTCCCTTCGCCCAGGGCTTCCGGATCCGCATTTGCAGGATTCAACTCCATTCCGCCGTTGAGCATCATGTCGTTGTGAAGTGCCGCAAATTCTCCGGCGTTCAGGACATCAACCATCCCTGTTGCCTCCTGGACGCCATAAAATGCATTGAAATTTATCTGACCTTTTCCTGAACTTCCGTTCCTGGTGGTGATAATAATCACCCCGTTTGCACCCCTGGCCCCATAAATGGCGGTTGCAGATGCATCTTTTAGAATCTGTATCGTTTCCACATCATCCGAATTGATCTGGTTCAATCCTGAAGAAGTCGGAACCCCGTCAATAACGAGAAGTGGATTATTATCATTAATGGTACCAGTTCCCCTGATACGGAATACCGGGTCATTTCCCGGGGTGCCGCTTGTAATGACCTGAACTCCGGCTGCTTTTCCCTGCATGGCATCCCCGATGCTGGCAAGCGGCAGAGATCCGACATCCTCAGTACTGACACTTGCCACCGATCCTGTCAGATCCTTTTTCTTAAGGGAACCATAACCGATTGCAACGACCTCCTCCAGACCAACTACATCTTCCTCAAGAACCACATGAATGATGGTCTTACCGGTCACAACCTCTTCAACCGTTCGCATCCCGATGAAGCTGAAAACCAATACAGCATCATCAGAGACATTCTGCAGCTCGTAACTCCCGTCGGCATTGGCAGTGGTTCCAATGGATGTACCCTTAACAATGATTGTAACACCGGGAACCGGATCTCCATTTGAATCAGTCACATTCCCGGTGATGACCCGCCCCTCCTGTTGTTGAACCCCGGAACCGGCAAAAGCATTGTTGTTACAACAAAAAACAAAGCCCAGTAAACTGACGTAGACTAATTTGAAAATATATCGACTCATAATTACGATGCTTAGGTTTACTTTGGTAAATGTATTTTATAGACCTGCCCGGGACAAAAAGTATGAGAAAAATATAGAAAATAAAAGGCAGATCAGGCAATTATACGCCTCTTTTACAAGCACTTAAAATATTTATACAGCGAAGAAAATATAGATGATTTTCGATCCAAAGGTACCTTTCAGAATCGTTTAATCTTCATTACCTCCTTATCAAATTCATCCTTTGGGATCCTGGCCATGTTTCTCACCCTGGTCTTATAGGAGTATACCGTGTTCACAGAATAATCAAGAATTTCGGCAATTTTTTCGTTGTCGGTAATCCCCAGTCTGATCAGTGCAAATATTCTCAGTTCAGTATTCAACAAATGTCCCTCTTTAAGCTTGAACTGCTCTTCATCCTTTAGAAGTGCGTTCAGTTTCGACACAAAGTCCGGGAAGATTTGCAAAAACACCTGATCAAACTTACTATACAGAAATAATTTCTCCTTGTAAATATTGACCTGATCAAGCTCTATGGCAATATCGTCGAATTGTCTCCGGGAGACCTTCCTGTATATACTGTTTTTGAATTTTTCAAGTTTCTCAATCATCTGGGAACTGACCGAGAAATAGTATCCGACATATTCCTCCTTTATCTTATTCGCCAACTGTAACTCTTCATTAATCGTTTCAAGCTTCCGGTTGGTAGTCTCAAGCATTTTCTTTACCCTCTTCAATTTATCGATCTGTCTGAAAATAATAATGAGGGAGAGGATGATAACGAACGACAGGATTGAAACGATAATCAGGTAATTCCACAATTTCTGCTTTTGTTCCTCAATGGTAACAATGTGCTCCGATTTTATAACCGGCAGGTATTGTGAAATTTGCCAGAGCCTGAAATTGGAACCATAGAAACGGGTCTCATCCAACGCGACATTAATATATCTGCTTGCCCTCAGGACCTCTCCATGGTCAAAGAGATAGCCAGCCACAAAGAACAGTGCAACCGCCTCTTTTTTTGCACCCATCAGGTCGGCAACAGAAGCCTCTACCATATACTTTAGTTCATTCTCCTCGTCGCCGAGAATCCCGTATGCAAATGACAGCCACATCAGCTGAATTGCCAACTCGTCGTTACTAAGATCATAGGTGTTTATGATCTGCGTTAAAGTGTCAATGGCTGCGCTGCAAAGGTTTAATTTGATATTTTTATGGGCATTCAGAGAGTGATACTCCCACGATCCGGCCGGATAATAATTTAATGCCGAATCGAAATAGATCATCCCTTTTTCACGATATAATGCAGAGTAATACTGACTTTGAGAAAAACTCTCCATATCAAAATAGCCCCTGCTTAAAATTGAATAGTACTCGGCTTTGATCAAGTCATCGGTGTTCGATAAATCAATTGATCTTAAAGTATCCATGGCCTCACTGAATATTCCGGCAGAGATGAGAATATTTGCGAATTCAGTTTTCGCGTGTGCAATTCTGTTTTTATCTTCCGACAAATAAGCCGTCTCAAGCAAATGAAGTGAGTAATAAAATGCAGAATCAAATTTAAAGGTCAGATATTCCCTGCTTAATTCATGGTAATAATCATAAAGGTCCGTTAAGCTCTTCTGATCGGAATTGGCAAGAAAATCCTTTGTAATTCCATCAATTCTGGATTGCTTCAGTTCAACAAAATAGTCCCTGTTTTCAATTACCTCCTCTAATCTCATTAACACACTTTCGTCAGGGATTTGGCCCTGACAGGTCATCTGAAGGAGCAGCATTGGAAGCAACAGACTGATTCTCATTGTCATGAATGTATTCTGTATTCTCAACTTAAAGTGACTAAATTTGCTAAAAATAATCATTTGAATAAGTATCTGCGCTATATATTAATCTGCTTTATAAATTGTGCCGCTTCCGCTTTTGTTTTGGGACAGGCCAATCCGTTCAAGGCTCCCTTGTACTGGAGTGTATATGAATATTGCTATACGGCAGATGGAGCAATACCGGAAAGTGAATGGCTGGCAAATATTGACTGGGTAGATCAAAATCTGAAATCATTTGGCTATAACATGATTTGCATCGATGGGTGGGGAGATGACAATCAATATAATCAGTTCGGCTACAGGGAAAAACATTCCGCTGAATGGACACATGATTATGCCTGGTGGTCCGCTGAACTTCAAAGCAGGGGGATGACCCTGGGTATTTACTATAATCCTCTCTGGATAAACAGGAATGCTGCAAAATCAGGAATAAAAATAGAAGGAACAGACATTCCACTCTCAAGTCTGATAGATGAATCAGAAGATGCACTCTGGTTTACCTGGGTACAGTTAGATCGTCCCGGAGCAGAAGAGTATGTAAAGGGATACATCCAATACTATGCCGACATGGGAGTCAGGTACCTGCGGGTAGATTTTTTATCCTGGTTTGAAAGCGGAGTGGACAAGGGGACCATTGTTGGACCGGATCGACCCCACGAATATTATGTAACAGCGTTAAGATGGATGAGGGAAGCATGTGATGCCAACGGAATGTTTCTGAGTCTTGTGATGCCTAATCTCAATGATGAAGCGGCTACCGAAATTCAATTTGGACACATGGTCAGAATCAATGAAGATGTAGCCAATGGAACATGGACAAGATTCAGTAATATGGACAGGGGAATTCGCTATCCGGGATGGTCACAGTATCACAATGCATTTGACGGATATACCTACTGGTCACACCTGTCGGGAAGAAACAAAATGATACTGGATGGTGACTTCATCCGGATCCATTCAATGGCCAATGATGAGGAAAAGAAAACGGTCATATCATTACATTTAATGGCAGGAGGTCCACTATCTGTTGCCGACCAGTACAGCACCATCGGAAATGACTTATGGCTATACCAAAACACCGAAATGCTTGCACTGAATCAGGATGGATTTGTGGGTGAACCATTGTCCAATAACCCTGTGGATGAATCAAGCCAGATCTGGAAAGGGCAGATGTCCAGCGGAGACTGGATCATAGGTCTGTTTAACCGGGAGGATAAAATCGAGAACCGCCAACTGGATTTTGGTACACTTGGTATCGAAGGGCCTGTAAAAGTGCGGGATTTGTGGGCGCATACCGATTTGGGTACCATGAATTCCATAACTGCTCAAATCCCTCCCCATGGTTGCATCATCTTCAGGTTAGTCCCCGGAGATAATCTCCTCCAGAATCAAACCATTGAATTTCAAAGTATTGATGATGTGGAAAATACCATTACAACACCTCCGATTCCTTTAACAGCAGTCGCAAGTTCAGGACTGCCTGTAAGCTATAAGGTTATATACGGACCGGCGGAAGCAGTTGAAGACAAATTAATATTTACAGGAGGAACAGGAGAAATACTGGTAACTGCCAGTCAGCCCGGCAACGGGGTCTTTGGTGCAGCTATTCCGGTACCTGTCGTCTTTTATGCAACAGACTCAATCCAGCCCTTTGAAAATCTCTACATTTTAGGAGATGCCACACCTGTGGGATGGAACATCGGATCGCCGCTAAAAATGACTCAAAATGAATCAAATCCATATCTGTGGGAATGGGAAGGTGAATTAATTGCCGGGGAGTTTAAAATGCCCACATTTACGGGGGACTGGTGTGATGGTGTCTGGATAAACGCTTCAAGACCAAATCAAACCTTAACCGAGCATCACTATATCACAACTTTTGGCTGCGAAGGCCCCGATAACAAGTGGCTGGTCAGCACAACCGATGCCGGTGAATACAGGATTATGGTTGATGTGGAAAATGAATCCATCCACATTGTACCAATGGGTGAACCCGAATATGACCATATATTTCTGCTGGGAGATGCCACACCGGCAGGATGGAATATAAAATCACCGATCCCAATGGTGAAAGATGAGACAAATCCCTATTTATTTACCTGGGAAGGGCCATTAAAGGCCGGAGAATTAAAATTTTCCACTTATACGGGGGACTGGTGTGACGGTGAATGGATCAATGCCTCTCAACCCGGCCAGGCCCTCGGTACCTCAGATTATATCATTACAAATGGATGTGACGGACCGGATAATAAATGGATTGTGACTGCTGGTGAAGAAGGTGATTACCTGATTTCAATTGATTTAAAAAACAGATCCATCAGCATTGAATCTGCAGTGTCCTCTGCAGATTTTTCTGAAAAAGAAAAGCGACATGAATTTTCAGTTTTCCCCAACCCGGCATCCGGTCAGGTGAATATTACCTCCCCGGTAGAAACCTCCTTGCTGATAACCATTTATTCTCCGACAGGCAGGCTGTTATATCAGGATGAGCAGAAAGGATTGCACACAAGCATTAACCTGGAAAGTCTGAATACATCCGGATTACTTCTGATAAAAATATCTTCTGATGCGACAACAGAAATATTCAAGGTAGTTGTTCGGTAGGTTCTATTCTTTGTAAACCTTTCTCACAATAATCCCTTTTGTTGTGGATATTTTTATCACGTACATACCCTGCGGACAGGCTGACATATCCAGCTGAGAGCTCTCTGGTCCGTCTTTGACAAATAGGACCCGCCCATTACCGGAAATTAATTGAACCTGGTATAATTCCGAATCCCTGACTTCAATATTCAATATATCCTTAACAGGATTTGGAAATAACCTGATATTTTGGTCACTATTGACATCTGACCCGCTCCCTAAAATTAAGTCCAGCTGATCCAGGGCGGTTGACCTTCTTATTCCAAGATATTCCAGGATTCCAAATTTTACCTGCCAGGCAGGCCCTGACTCTGATATGGAACGTGTAAAATCCCCTGGGGTAAAGCCATAACCATCTTCATGCGAGTAATACACATCGTCACATAAAGGTTCATAAATCAGGCTGGAGATCTGGTCAAACTGAGACTGAATGTCAGTCTCAGTAAAGTGCTTGTCCAATAACTCCTTCAAATATTCCGTATACCTGAGCTTATATTCATTCACCTCCAGTATCCTTTGCGTTAAGGGTCTGCCACCATTTTCATGGGCCCAGTTGAACAAATCCCTGCTTTCCCAATCTCTGCCGATCCAATCGATGCCCCAGGTATTATCCAGGTCATAGGGAATATATTCGATTTTACGGGTTTTCGGATTTTCGTAGAGGTAATAGTTACTGCCCATATAGGAATATCCATCCCAATGCCCGATCAGTGTTTCAACCGCCAGCTGCCTTAAATAATTATCCACATTAAAAACAGATTCTATTGAATCTGTAAATGCATTACCATGAACTGTTGCCAAAATATGAATCAGACGCTCAACTCCAGACCTGTCATTAATATCCTCGTTCGTTTTTAATTCCAGAATTTCATCATTATAAATATCAGTCTCAGGCGTTAATCCCACGGAATAGGAGCTTTTATAAAGGTTGCCCGATTCAGAACCAAAGCGCCGGTCAACAAATTCATCATCGATATGCTCAATGTTAAGATATACCCCCATGTATTCATTATTCATATAAAGCGTATGAAAATGATAACGCATGGCAGGGACTCCCATCTCCCTGTACAGGATACAACTGAGCGGTTCCCGTGCCAAACTGGGATCATTGATATTAGGCTCAAGATCAAATTTTTTGTAATTGAAAAATTTTTCTCCCCCAAATTCTTTGAAATCAATTTTGTATGAACGTTTTGGGTGCCATCGTGAGGACCGGCCCCTGATCCTGATTCCAACATTCGCCACTGTGGTATCCAGCAAGGTGTTTCTAAACCTTAAGCTGACAGAATAATAGAAGTCACTGTTCTGATCTCCTTCAACCAATAATTTCTTGTCAGAAGCAGACAGGGTAATATCAATGCGGCCCAGTTCACCAGGTCTGAAAACCTCATCAATCCCTGGATTACCGATCTGAGATTGTAAGTTTCCCGTTACAATGAAACCAAATATCACACCGAATAATAAATTCCTCATTCAATCTTAAAAACACCAAAGATGTGAATTTAAATCCGGCTTCCGGGAAATATCGGTTCATTTGCCCGGAACTATTCCTGAAAGGCGTACAAATACTCCGAAGTACGCACGTAAAGGTTTATTCCTTCAATGGCTGGTGTTCTTAAACCTAAGTTACTTTATCCTGAAGGGTTTCACTTTCCATATCTTCCCGCAGTACTCCTGGATGGAGCGGTCGGATGAGAATTTGCCCATCCTGGCCACGTTCATGATCGCCATCCTGTTCCATTCAGCGCTGTTTTTCCAGGTATTTGCGACCAGGTCCTGGCAGGCAACATACAACGGATAATCGGCCATCAGCATAAACGGATCATGCCACAACAGGTTATCGGTGATGGGTCTGAACAGGTTGCAATCGCCTCCGGAGAACATGCCGGAATTGATGGTGTTGATCACTTCGCGTAACTCATCGTTATAATCATAAATAAAATGAGGGTCGTACCCAGTCCGTTTGGATTCTTCAACCTGGGCAGCAGTGAGGCCAAACAGGAAGAAATTGTCCTCCCCCACCTCTTCCCGGATCTCGAGATTGGCCCCGTCCAGGGTCCCGATGGTGAGGGCACCATTCATGGAAAACTTCATATTGCCTGTGCCGCTGGCCTCCTTGCCCGCTGTTGAAATCTGCTCCGAAAGGTCGGCAGCCGGGTAGACAGGCTGTGCATTGGTTACGTTAAAATCAGGGAAGAAAACCACCCTGAGCCTCTCCTTCACATCAGGGTCGCTGTTCACCACATCACCCACCGAATTAATCAGCTTGATGATCAGTTTGGCGGTATGATATCCCGGAGCTGCCTTGCCGCCGAAAATGAATGTGCGGGGAGCAATATCAATGCCGGGGTTTTGCTTGATCCGCAGGTATCGCGTGATGATATTCAGCACATTCAGATGTTGCCGCTTGTACTCGTGAATGCGCTTTACCTGTATGTCAAACATGGAAGAGGGATCAACCACAATGCCCGTCCTCTCCTTAATGATTTTTGCCAGGTTATTTTTATTTTCCAGTTTTACCCTCCTGAATTTTTCTCTGAAGGCAGCATCAGCGGAAAGGGGTTCCAGCTTACGCAGATCATCCAGCCTGCCGGGCCATTGATCACCAATGGATTCTGTGATGAGTTTGCTCAGGCCCGGATTGCTCAAAACAATAAAACGACGCGGTGTAACTCCGTTGGTTACATTATGGAAACGTTCCGGGAACATTTCTACCCAGTCGGGCAACACCTGCTGCTTGAGAAGCTCTGTGTGCAGTGCCGCCACCCCGTTGATTGCACCGCTGCCTGCACAGGCAAGGTTGGCCATGCGGATATATTTTCCCCCGCTTTCGTCAATGACAGACATTCGCGAAAGTTTTCCTTCATCACCCGGGAAACGCCTGCTTACCTCATTCAGAAAGCGGAAATTAATTTCATAGATAATCTCCAGCACCCGTGGCATCAGGTATGCAAAGAGGCCCACTGACCATTTCTCAAGGGCTTCAGGGAGCAGGGTATGATTGGTATAGCTGAACGTCCTGCAGGTGGTATCCCACGCCGTGTCCCAGTCAATGTGATATTGATCCACGAGTATGCGCATGAGTTCGGCCACCGACACGGAAGGATGCGTATCATTCAGCTGTACAGCCCATCTTTTATGAAATTCCGCCGGCCTGCCCTCGAATCTCAGGTGGATATTCATCATATCCTGAAGCGAGCATGATACAAAGAAGTACTGTTGTTTAAGACGCAGCTTTTTCCCGGCCAGCGTTTCATCATTGGGATACAATACTTTGCTGATGTTTTCCGACTTCACCTTATTGTCTACCGCCATATAGTAATCACCCTGGTTGAAGGATGAAAAGTCAAAGGACTCCTCGGCTTCAGACCTCCAGAGGCGGAGAAAGTTACACGAGGGTACCTTGTATCCCATTACCGGGGTGTCGTGGGGTATTCCCCTTACCAGGTAATCGGGCTTCCAACGGATGCGATGATTTCCCTCCGGGTCCAGGTATGACTCGGTATGTCCCCCGAAATTGACACTCACCGCAAGTTCAGGTCTGGCCATCTCCCAGGGATTTCCGATAACGCAGCCATTTATCGGTTTTTTCCACCTGCCAGCCATCACGAATCTCCTGATCGAAAATGCCGAACTCGTAGCGAATGCCATAGCCAATGGCAGGTATTTGTTGTGATGCCAGCGAGTCAATATAACAGGCTGCCAGGCGCCCCAGTCCCCCGTTGCCCAGCCCGGGCTCCTCTTCCTGCGCCATAATTTCACCGAAATTAAAACCAAGCTCTTCAACAGCCTGTTTCATCTCATCAAAAATATTCAGGGCAATGAGGTTCACCCCCAACTGGGGCCCCAGAAGAAACTCGGCCGACAGATAACTGACCAGCCGTACATCCTTATTGTCAAACACAGCATTCATGGTCCTGTGCTCGCGCTGTTTGAGCCGGTCGCGCACGGTATAGGAAACAGCCATGTAGAGGTCATTGAGTGAAGTATTCGCAATGTTTCGGCCCTGCTGGTAAAACAGATGTTCAATAACCGCCTGTTTCAGTGAATTCACATCCATGCTGGCACGTGGATCAATGATTTTTGAAGTCTTTTTTGCCATAGAAAGATTTTAAATAGATCAGTTATAATACAATATCCAGGTTGAACTGGCTGGTTTGGCCAATCCCTAAGGTACTATTATTTTAATTTTATAAATTTCAATCTTGACTGGATGTGAGAATCTCTGATTGTAATGTTATAAATACCTGGATTTAAGTTGGATATATCGATCGATGATGAGGTTGTAAAGTAGTTAATTGTTGTATTATACATTTGCTTGCCCAGTATGTCAAAAATCGTGATAAAAACAGTACTTTCTTTATCAGGTTTCCGGTATATATTAAGAACATTATGTGCCGGATTGGGGTAGACCAGGAAATGATCAGCATCAGATATTTGATTTTCATTGAAAATCTGCCTTGTTGAAGTGGAGAGTACCTGAACTGATTTTGAAAGCCGGGAACCTGCTCCGCATTCATTAAAGGGTAAAACAGTAATTATCCCACTCCTGTTGCCTACAATAACTGAGATAGAACTGCTGTCACTTTGACCCAACCAGTCCTCCGGCAGACTCCAGATATAACTTGCGGAATTTTCACTATTTACTGTGTATACCTGAAGAGAACCTGTTGCAGGGTTATCTTCACCAGCAATAATATCACCAATATATGGCGTGAAGGCGCAATCATCACATGCATCACCAATGCCATCCCCGTCGGCATCATTTTGATCCGCATTATCGATGCCAGGGCAATTATCCCGGTTGTCGGGATATCCATCAAGATCTTCATCACCATTGTCACAAACATCTCCAGCCCCATCATCATCTGCATCATTTTGATCCGGATTATAAACATCGGGGCAATTATCAACATCATCTCCGATTTTATCGCCATCCCTATCTTCGACGGATCGTACAAGAATTGAGAGGGTACTGGAGCCGGTCTCTCCCTCAGAATCTTTCACAGTCAGTGTGATTTGATGCATTCCTGGCGAAAGGCTGTCTCCTGTAATGATTTCACCCGATCCAATGAACCCATCGATACTGGAGGTCCAGAACAGGCTGTCATTTATGGGCCCATCTTCCAGATCATAGCCAATCCCTTCAAATGTTATAAGTTTATTCAGATAAAAGTTTGAATTATTTTCCGGAGAACGTACCAGGGAAGTCGGTCCCTTTTTTTCCAGGTTGAACGGGGAATCAGAATCATCATGCGCAGAATTGACCCCATCGGATACCATTACTCTGATTTTTGCATCCTCACTTCCAGGACTTTGATCAGTGTCCCACACAAATTCATTTGATTTAATATTTAATGCCAGAACTGACCAATTGATACCATTGTCTGTGCTATACAATACATCAAACACAAGAGAATCATTGTCAATATCCTCTGCTGTCCATGTAATGGTTGTTGTTCCGCTTAGGAATTCACCCCCGTTTGGATAGATAATTTCAACCTGAGGATTGTTGGGACTGATCCTGATTGTATGTATAACAAGCTGATCCAATTTTATAAGGATAAGATTGGTGCCTGGATTGAATGGTATCACATCAAAGAATATTTTAAGATCGGAACCTTGAAATATATCCTGCACATTTAAAGTCTGTTCCAGAAGGGTTTCATTCCTGGAATTTTGCAATTCTATGGTATAATGACTTGTTTCCGGTTGTTCGGGGGGTTGAGAATCGATTAAGATCTCACGATGGATCTTTAGTTTTTCAATCGTACCGGTCGAAGTCAAAATACCGGAAAGAATCAGGTATTCCTGATTATCACTCAGCAAGGCAGGTTCAGGAGCTGAGCTCTTATTGGAATTATTGAATTCATTGAATAGCTTCTTATAAGTATAAGTTGAAATCCACTGCGGATCACAATAGGTCATCATATCATAATGTTGATTCCAGGGATAAACTGTGTTTCCATCGAAACCAAAGACATCAGGTTCCAATTTACCTTTTGGAGACCCTGTATAGTCGTCAAAATAGGGTTTCATTGAACCACAATTATCTTCAACATGACTTATTCCAAGGAATGTGTGCCCAAGTTCATGTGGCATATTGGCCCCTTTTAACGTATTAGAATAACATACCCCCCATGCCTGATCCCCCATTCCCATGCCCCCTATTCTGCATTCAAGGGGAAGGCTTAAACTGCTGCAAGGATCTATTTCGGAACATACAAGGCCATAATATTTCATATTGTCATATGGATCATTTGTAAAGAAATTTAACCAGTATAGATCGATCCATAAACCTGCACCCTGAAAACCTGCACCAAGATCTTTTGCTGTTGGATCTGCCGGGTATGAATAATGTTCTTTTCTGGCATTTATTTTTGAAACCGGATAAACCTTTTCAATCCAGGCAACAAGATTCCAGAAGTCCTGATCTGTTGGAGTTGAGCACCTTTGTGCTACAAAATTGGGATAATACAAGGTAACCGGAACAAACATGATATTCAGGTCACGTACTGAATTGAATTTTAAAGGAACTGGTTTAGGATAATAATTCCACGGATCGATTTCATTCAATGTATCATGGTTTGCAAAGGAAAAATGCAAATAGGGCACTGCGTCCCATTGCCAGTTCTTTGGTATTTTGAAATTTAACGTATGTCCCACATTGGCAGGATCAGGCTTTGGAACAGCAATGATGTTACTTTCAGAATACACGGTCATGTCTTTCGCCCTGCCATTTACATAGGTATACATTGGCAGGTTATTTTCGTACTTGAACCGAATCGTCCCGGATACCGGTCCCAGAGGATACCCGGCCTGACCTACATCAAAATATACTCGTATCCATGTATCTTTCCCGGAAATAAGTGGCACACTATTGTTATGGTCTTGAATAGCCTGGGTAATCTCTATTCTTGATACGGTTAAATCAAATTCGCAGCTGTCACCAATTCCGTTATTGTTATTATCCGTCTGGGCCCGATTTTTCATTTCCGGGCAATTATCCAGGTTGTCGGCCCAATCATCCCCGTCCTGGTCAAAAGCGTCATTGCATGCATCCCCTGTACCATCCCCGTCCGTATCTTCTTGATCCGGATTTGGATTGATCCGGCAATTGTCCTTAGAATCAGGAATTCCGTCACTGTCATCATCTGAATCACAGGCATCTCCCAATCCGTCCAAATCGCTGTCAATCTGGGTCATGATACATGTGCCGTTATAACCGCATGCTGCATCGGTAACGCATATATTACCTGATTTTGAACAAGTACCCCTTGACGGACTGTTCGGAATGTCTGGGCAATTATCACAAATATCTCCAAATCCATCCTCATCGAGATCCGCCTGATCTGAATTTTCCTGAAAGGGGCAGTTGTCCATCGCATCTGTAATCCCATCTCCATCGATGTCGTCACATGCATCACCCAACCCGTCCATATCCATGTCAGCCTGCGAAGGATTGAATGCAATGGGACAGTTATCCACGAGGTCATTTACCTCATCGCCATCATCATCTTCATCACACAGATCCCCTAAACCGTCGTTATCCTGATCCAGTTGATCTGGATTATAAGTGTCCGGACAATTATCCTGATCTCCCGTCTTTGGTGACATGTATCCAATCCCCGCGCAATAACCATCATGATCAACGTCATTCCCGGGATCCCTGGTGCATTCATCGCACAGGTCCCCCGTTTGATCATGATCACTGTCATCCTGATCATTGTTTTTAATGAAGATGCAGTTATCGCATTCGTCCCCGTGCTCATCCATATCCGCATTCGCCTGGCCGGGATTAAAAAGATTCAGGCAATTATCCGCATTATCCGGAATTCCGTCTTTATCATGGTCCGGGGGAGCCAGGCCTGAAAAGTAGGGCGTGACCACTCCGGTTTCGGTGTAATCCTGTAATTCTGTCTCTGGATCAAAACAGTAGCTAGCTGCTCTCGGGTCACCTACTGCCAGATCGCTGTAGTGATCCCCGTTTATATCTCCAGAAGCAACGGCATAACCGAAACTCCCGGAGGCAAAATTGCCGTTAATGGTAAAATCAGCATCCGCAAGAAGCGGATTTTCGCCAAATCCTGTTGGGTCATTGGCTGTTGCAGGTCCTCCAAACCAGATGTATACCTTTCCCCAGTTACCCAGGTGAGATGGGTCAGAGGGAGTGGGATTGTAAAGGGGATCTCCAATGAATATATCAATGTACCCGTCTCCATTGATGTCCCCCGCAGTTCCGAATGCATTGCCAAAACTTGATGACGATCCTGCTTCAGTCCCTTTAATCGACCAATCCGGATTCTGCAGATCCGGATTGGGTCCCAGAGATATAACTACCTCCCTGGGTTGCAAGGGTAGATAATCCAATCGAAAAATAACATCATTGTATCCGTCTTTATTGACATCACCAAGGGTCCCCTGGGCAATCAGGAATTCATTCCTGCTTACAACCCGGGGATCTTTTTCAGGAATTGCTGTCCCGGATGGGAATCCAAACACCACATAGGAAGTACTAACCGCAGGCACATCTATCATCACATCATTGAAGCCATCACCATCGTAATCACCTGCGGCGGCAACATAGGTCATTGTTCGGCTCTCACTGATCAGGAAAGAGTACGAATTGTTGCCAAAATCACCTTTGTCAGGACCCCCAAAATAATAAATTACCTTTCCGTAATCTCCTACGATCAGGTCATCGTATTCATCCCCGTTGATGTCTTCCACGGCAATCGTACCGCCAACTTTCTCTATTTCTGCGTCCAGGTTTAAATAACCATTCACAAATCCGTAATAAACGTGAATCTTATTAGAGCCCTTGGCTAAAACCACCAGATCATCATAATCGATCATTGTTTAAGTCCCCCAACTTAACCACGTCTCCAAACCTGGTCCCTGATGCATAATCACACCATTCGCTATGCTCCGAAACAGAATTTTGTTTAATGAGTGCCTGACCGCTAAGACCTGCAGCAATGAAAATACTTTGGAAGAGGATAATTAACAGTGAAAAATAATCTTTGGAAGCCATTTTTGTTTAGCGATTGATAAAAAGTTTTTGTGTTGCAACCATATTTTCACCTCCCTTTATTTGACATGTATACAATCCACCCATAATCTCAGATATGTCAACGCTAATCCTATTCTCTCCCTGAACCATGCCTGCCAATTCCTTTTGAAAAGCAACTTTTCCATTCAGATCAAAAAAAGTGAGAACCATCGCCCTTGAATCCTTTGCCTGGAAAGTTATAGTAATATGGTCCGAAGCCGGATTTGGATAGAGGTTAAAATCCAGGTTACTTAATTCGCGTGCATCAATCCCTATGGTACTGCTGGCGATAAAACTTATACAATTCCCGTAAGCTGTACCTGCACTGTTTGTGGCAAAAGCCCTGGCATAATACGTTTCGCCCTCGGTAAGCTCCGTTAAGATTGCGACAAAATCTCCTGTTCCTGAACCACCGGTTGACACCTGGTTATCAAGAGTTGGATTATAGATTGTTCCCCACGCTATCCCTCTTGAAGTGATCTCCCCTCCTCCATCCTCAATCACATTTCCATTTATGTGAACACTTGTAGGTGAAATATTACCTGAGAAATTGGTGATTACAGTAGGCAATCTTACAATCCCATTGTTGATGTCATACGCTTCCCGTACTGCACTTTTAACCACATCTCCATCAATTAATTTCACTAATATGCTTAAGAGGACAACCTCTGCAACCTCGTGAGGTGTTTTATTTAAAATCCGGGGTCTGTTTTGTGAGAAGTAATTCCTCTTCAAGGTCCGAATGGTCTTGATATTATCCGATAAAACTGCACTTTTCAGCAAATGTGATGCAACTGCAGCGGCTTCATCGCTGGAATAGATAGAATCCAGTGTTCTGTACATGCGTGCATCCAGGCTGTCGATCAGGAAAGGATCATCAAGGGCAATCGGATCATAACTGCTCATCAGGGCATCATATTCGCTGCAAAATCCTTCAAAATCAGCATCGGTAACCTCCAAAGCATTCAGATAGAGCAAATAATTAGGGTAGATCGATTCAATTACAGGATAGGTATTGCTGTCACCTCTTCCAAAACTGTAAAGTGTGGCCAGTCGAAATTCATGACTTAAAATCAGATCGATGCCATAATTAAGGAACAGTTCATTATTCAGTTGAATAATGCTATCATAGGCTGTCTCCTCCAGATTAGAAATCACATCGTCGTAGAAATCGTCAAATTCATCTTCACCAAATGCACTGGAGTACAATACTAATTCCAGTGTATCCATATAAGCTTTCACATAACTGGAGTCATACCCGCAGGCATCTAATTTGAATACGAACCATGGAAGTTCATAACTGAATATGTGGTATGCAGAATTGTCCACAGCACTTTTCAAGTCAGATTCTTCACAATTTTCCATTTCTACCCGTTTGCCGTGCTGGTAACAACAAGAAACTTTGTGTCCGTCAGGATAAGTAACTACAGAAACACCATGCCGCTTCCCTTCCTTCATATTGACATTTTCCGTTTGTGTCTCATCATTTTCTTCATTCTCATAAATAATTTCTGCCGGACCATCCCACAAGCCATTCTCATCCACGAGTGCCCTGGTGGTCTCGCTATTTCCACTTGCAAATTGTTTTGAAACCTCATACCGGCCATCAGGTAGTTTAATCTTTTGTTGACTCGTTCCACCAAAACTTGCGATTGCGAAATATGCAAATACAACTAATGCAATTGCAGACAGCAAAGACTGCCAAAACGATTTTTTGAAAGCTTTTCTTTTCATCTTATTATATTTTGACGTGTTTACGATTCGATCTTTTAATATACCCGGTGATACACCCGATCGTGATTCCTATTGCACTCCAGAGGATGTCAGACAAACAAAAAGTGCCTTGCAGTTTTCCGGTTAGCTGAAGCAGCTCAAATCCAAATACAAGAACCGGTATGCTTAAAAACCAGAAATATTTCAAAAATGAATTGCTTCCTGTCCATATACTTAAAACAATGGTTGTATAAGCAAATACCCACAAACCATTTGGCAGCGAGTAAACAATCCATTGCGGAAGAAAAGAGCCGATGGAAAGTGATTGTTCTCTGACCGCATAAAGCCAGTTTTCAAATCCAGCTGCATAAAACCAGTTAAAAAAAACAGGTTCCGCCGGCCGAAATAAAATGTAAATCAATCCTCCTGCAAATACAGCGAAAAAGGACAACGAAAAAAATGTAATCTTGAAAAGATGATTTGATCTATGGCTAAAACTTCCATCCATTTTTACAAATGATTTGGTTTTAACGTACCTGATGTGGTTGCACTTACAATTTACAAAAAAAGAACCAATAAATGGTGAAAAGTCACTATAATAGAATCCCTATGTGGAATTTCTCAGAATAAACCTGCTGG
>CAVVFB010000021.1:0-24178 GCA_963747365.1 uncultured Bacteroidota bacterium
CTCCCAGGAAATTTAATTTACCTGGGCAAGTGCAACCTCAAGTTATAAAAAAAAGAGCAAGCAAGTCGATAATTGCACTGATCCTATTTACCCCCGGTAATTTCTATTTGATTGTTCCCTTTCAGGCCTGGATTGAGAATTGTAAATACAATCCGAGTGAGGCCTTCCGGCCAATACCTTTTCAGTGTGGTATCTGTCACCTCCAACCATTCAAGGAGCGGTGAAACACTTTTCGGGTTATATTTCATCTCCAGGTAATATCCGTCTCCCTTCAGTCCCAGTTTGCCCGGAGCCACCTCTGTAACTTTGCCGGAGGTTATAAAATTAAGGGTGGTTGGATCACTTCCGGTTGTGCGAAGTACATAATGATCTGAAACGGTGAATTTTTTTCCCCGGTCGAGCCGGTAGCTCCTCACCCACTCTTCAACGCCTGCCTCTTCTGTATAGGCCTTTGAAATATCGGTTGAAAAAACAGCTTTGCCTGCATCGGCACTAAACGTGGTGTTTTTTGCCACATATTGCCGTCCCTCCTTCTGGTCCATGCCGTTTATTTTTGGAAGATTATGATACTGGGATTGCATGGTCCAAATTTCATATCTCCTGCTGCTGAAGGTTTTGGCCGTATAATTCTCCCGCCCGATATCGATCAGGCATGGTTTCCCGTTGTAATATAAAACACAGGTACCTAAATCGTTGTGATTGTGACTCTCATCGTTATGGCCCCCTTTGGCAGCAAAAAAGAAGCCCTTTTCAGAACCGGCCTGATCCCTGGCACCGGCTATTTCGGTATCCGGCAACCAAAAATCACCAATAAGTGCATTTTCAGCAGGGGCCTTTTCTATTTCATCCAGTAACAGCAGTTGCATGAGCTGTTCATCAATTTTTCCATCGGGAACCTTTTCTCCCCAATCTTGCTTTTTCGCCAGATAGGCACCAAATTTCTGCATCACCGGATCCTGAATATCCTTTCCATAACTGTAAATGATTTGCGGCCGGCTGCCCGTGGTGGCATCTGCATCAGCAAAATTGATGAAGTAGGGATAAGAGATGTAGGCTTTATAGATATAGGTTCCCATATTTCTTATAAGCGGGTTATCGAAGACATTAAATTGTCCATGTGTGGCCAGATGGAGCAGATCGAGATTCTGGTACAACGAAGCGCCTGCCCGGCCCCAGTAAGAGGGCCCTTCATCACAACCGCCATCCGCCGGATACTGGTTCAGAAAAACATCCAGGGAGCGTATTACTTTCTGGACGCCTTTGATTTTTTTCTCCTGATCATCTTCCATAATGAGAATGGCCGTGAGCATGTTATGATTGGTCCAGGGATTCCAGTTGTTCACTGTTCTGCTTCCGTCAAATCCCATCCACCAGAAATCCTCACGCTCATAATAAGGATGGATGGCTTTATGCATGATCTCGTCCTTCAGTCGCTTTGATATCAGGGGATGGATTTCATCAAATTCATCATGAAAAAGGTACCAGGTCCATGAAAGAATATTGGCTATCTCCCCAACTCCCAGATCGATGGAGGGGTTGTCGATATCCGGGAGTCCCGAAGGGGCAGGAAGGTGGGCAGACCAACCCCACCAGGTTTGTTCGCAATAGTACCAGACGCCATTGATTATCTGATCCATAAACCGCCCTTTGCCTTCCACCAATTCTCCCATCACCAGGGCCATCAAAGCAGAGCGGGGTGCCTCATAAACACCCTGCCTGCGATCGCCGGAACGAATGATCTCGAGGTAATCGGTTGCTTTTACTACCTTCCACTCGTAACCGAGTTTTTCCACAGCTTCACTGATGTACTGACTCCTGAGGTTTTCGGGTATGTTATCCCAGAAATCCCGATCCCTGTAGGTGGGCAACCCCATCTCCGGAAACTCTTTGATCAGGGCGTTCTCCAACCCTGTTTCACCGGCCTCCTTATATAAAATGTCACGCTTTTCCTGAGAAAAGCCAATGATTGGAACGAAACTCAGTAAAACAACAGCAACAACTATTTTCATAATTTCAAGATTTTCTTTTCGATAATCCTGGGTTTGGGCCTGACCACCCGGATGGAGATCTCATCAAAAACCCCGGTGGCTGTGGTAATACCCTGCAGGGGCTCAACGACAGTCCCACCTGCGTCATCGACAAGGACCATGCCCTGCACCCCGGGGATTACGGTCTTGTCGATCCGGGCCTCTATCTCCACTCTGTAGAGGATTGACGGCTGACCGGTTGAGTACTCATCCTCGATCCTGGTTTCAGGATCATACCGGGGATAGGTTTCATTGAAATCTCCGGCCAGGTTCATCTCTATCCAGCAGATCCATTTGGATTCAGGGGTAATTCTGACCCGGCTTCTGAAATATCCGGGCAAAGGAGTCGCCCCGGTAGAGATCAGGTCATCATTTACTGCTTCAGCCTTTTGCGATTTTATAAGGAGCCCGGCCTGGTTGACCCCTGACCAAACGGGAAGTGCCACAGGTACATCCTTCTTCCCTTCCCAATCACCTGTAGCCACCCTCCGGGTTGCAAATACCGTATGGGTTTCACCGGTGCCCGGATCCTCCAGCCAGATGGCAAAGGTTGGCGACTCCCCGTATACCGATTGCTGTACCAGCTCCTCGTTGATATGGATCAGAAACTCCAGTTCGGTCTTTTTCAGGGTCCCCACAAAGGCATATACCACCAGGATCGCTACCAGGGCCAGCACACCCGCTGCTCCCCGTTTAATAATTCGTGGTTTAAACATTGATCTCATATCCTGTCCGATAGTCCCTGACGATCATCTTTGCCGCTTCAGGCGAGTTGGTAATGGTTTCATATTCAGGTGAAAATAACAGTTGCTTGTTGCCTGCACGATAAGAGAGGTTTGCAAGGTGGATCAGGACCGCACTGTGATGCCCCTCCACAATGTTCCCGTTGGGTTGTTCCCTGTTTCGCAAGCAGTGAATAAAATTCCTGATGTGAGCCTCCAGGGGATAGTAGCCTGGCTCCTGTCCAATAATCTGCTTATCTTCGCCAAAAGCCTGCCAGCCACCTCCCATGCGTCCTACATACATCATCCCCTTTGTCCCGAGGATCTCGATCCGGGTGGCATTTTGCATCCATTCGGGAAACTTTTCCGAGAAACGGACATCAGGACCGGATTTCTTCAAATAGGGAGTGCACTCACCTGCTTCCAGGGTCAGCACATACTTTCCATAATCGAAGGTGGCCATCTGGTAATCGGGCACATCCCTTTTATCGTCAAAGAAATATCTTCCTCCAGCACAGTATACCGACTGTGGAAATCCCGGATCGCCGAGCACCAGCCTTGCCAGGTCAAGCTGATGTATGATCCCGCCCGACATGGAATTACCTCCTGCATAGTCCCAATAATATGACCATGATTTATTCCTTGATACACTGTAGGGTACCATGGGCGCCGGCCCCAGCCACATATCCCAGTCGATTGTATCGGGGGCCCTGGTTTCCTCTTTTTCCACAAAAGGTATAGGACCACTTAACATCTCCTTGATATGTACTGCCATAATTCCACCCAGGTCGCCCCGCTGAATGAACTCCCGTGCCGACTTTGCATATGCCGAACTCCGGTTCTGGGTGCCACACTGGACAATCCGCTCGTATTTCATGGCAGCTTCAATCATCTTCTGGCCCTCGTTGATGTTATGGGAAATACATTTCTCCACATAGACATCCTTGCCAGCCTGGCATGCCCACACGGTAGCCAGTCCGTGCCAGTGTTCGGGGGTGGCAATGAACACAGCATCAACCTCCTTGTCATCGAGAACCGTACGCATATCCCTGACCCGGATGGGTGCAGTTCCCTGGATCTTCTCAAGTTCGGTAATTCCATATCCGCCACGGGTATCATCCACATCACAGACATACTTCACAAATACATTCTCACCCAGGTTTGCCGCCTGGAGAATGACTGTGATCCCATGACCACCCGCACCGATCAGGGCCACCACTATTCTGTCATTGGCACTTTTCTGAGTCCCCGTTGCAAAAGAGGGGACAATGCTTTTCCTGTAGGCAGGAACTATCCCGGGCTCAACCAAGGTGTTACCTGCAGTCACAGCTTCGCTGCCACCGCCTGTGCAGGAGCCGGCCAATGTAATTCCGGCAGCACCGGTAGTGGCCAGTTTAAAGAATTTTCTACGTTTCATGACTTCTTAAACTTTATTAAAATTCAATTTCAATCTGATGCTGACCCGATCCTGATGGAACCGGGATGATCCCGCCCGATGCAGGATTTGGAATGGCTTTCCCATCCACTTTAATTGCAGAAATCCTGCCGGACTCGTTTTCCAACCAGTCGGCTACCTCCAGGGTCCAGGATGAGGGCCGGGTCGTAAAGTACCGGCAATAATGCGGATCATAATCCACATTGAAGATGAGCTTTCCCTCTTTCGGGTTCCAGCTCCCCGAGTTACCTGCATGCAGGTAACCTATAAATTCATTGATACTCATGAAGCGACCACCGGGGTGCTGGTCAAATACTTTCGCAAACTCTTCGGGGGCTGTTACGATTCCAAAATCATGTGCATCGGGGGGAGCCTCCACGATCAATGGAGAATCGGCGGTTCCCAGAAAATCCCAGTCAATGATCACCATATCTGTACCGCAATAGCCCTGTGTCCAGCCGCACCATCCGAAACCAGCCTGTGCCGCCAGTTTAAATGTATTGTTATAATAGGAGGTCGACGCACCATTACCACCCGCACAAAATTCCAGCGGAACCACTCCAAACTGGTTGATAAGCCATTGTCTGGCTGTTTTCATGCGCCACAGCTGCTCTGCGGCAGGGATCTCCTTTTGCCTTCGGGTGTCCCCGAATTCGCGGTACCAGCCCACCTCGGACTTCTCCATATCAATCGGAGCGCCATACCAGGTCGGGGCTGAAACCAGGTCGGGCTGCATATGGGTCAGGCCATGGCACATCACTTCAATAACACCCAGCTCGATCCCTTTGTCATATCCGCGTTTGCCTGAAATATAATCCTGCCTTGCGCCGAATGCATCGGTGAAATCCTGTGTCCAGGCCGGTTCGATGGTCCCTTTTTCATCATTGACAAAGCCCGGGACGAAATTAATGTTGAGCACTGCCTGGTGTTCCTGCAAGGGTTTGATCAGGTGTTTCAGAATCTGATCTTCGGTCAGGGTCGGATACTGCCAGTGTTCCAGGTAAGTGTTCTGCGCACCGCCCGGATCGTCCATCATCATAATAATCTCATTCTCCCAGGTTTTAAAGAGACTATACCCGGTTGTCCATGTAATCGAGCGCCTCAGCAGGGTACGTATATCCTGGTAATCGAACAGGCTGTTAAAATCATTCCCGATCCAGACCGCACGGCCCCCCGAAGGATAGGTCTTTGCGGTGACCTGTGGCCAATCCCCCTGGTTCACCAGGACTTCAGCACCATCGAGAACCTCAACTTTCTGCCGTTTCATGTGAACACCATAAAACGGGTCGGTTGCCTCTTCCACATCCAATTTAAATGAAGGGGAGAGTCCCTCTGTAAGGAAATGCTCTTTAGCCGGTTTCATCACCTGGTTGCTCTCCCAGGCTCCAATGTATTTCACACCCAGAAGATCCTGTATTTCAGGCTGAGAAATGCGATCGGACAAGGCTATCAAACCGATCCCCTTCTCCTTCACCATTCTCTGCACGATGGAATAATCGGGGTGCAGCAATTGATCGCTCTGGTTCACATCCCAGAGGATGGTCCCATACATAGGATCTCCATTCATATCTGTAAACATATGGGGATCGAGGAATTGCTGATCCAGGCGGACGATATCAAACGGGATCCCCCACGATTTAAGGAGAATCATCAGCTGATGAAAATCATTCCCGCTGTACACCTCTGGATACATGAAATATCCTGAAAATTCACCGGTGGGCGCAGCCCTTTCAACCATGAACCCGGCAGGATCCTTCCACTGGTCGCCGATGACTACAAGAACCCTGAAGGGCCCTGCCGCGTACCCTTCCATTCCCATTGCAACAAAACATAAAACTGCAATACTCAACAACCTTGTAAATCGATTCATCTTTCCTGTATTTAAACATTTAAAATCCGGATCCGGGAGGAACGAATGTGCTCAGTTCAACCTGGGGATTAAGGCTCAAAGCACGATTGAAGCAGGATTCAGCCTCCTTCGCATTCCCAAGACCTTCCAGGGCAAGACCCCGTGTGTACCACCAGACAGACTGCTCCTTCAGGTCATCCCCGGGTTTTTGCCCACCCGGGGGTTCAGATTCTCCCAGGGCTGCAAGCATATTTTCATATACCCCCCGGGCTTCTTTTGTTTTTCCCGTAGCTTCCATGGCCCTGCCACGAAAATACTGGTAAGCATTCACAGGATCTACCCGGTCGGCAATAACCGCTTCAAAATAGGCCTGTGCCTTTCGTTTTTCTCCCATGGCAACCAGGGTTTTTCCGATCAGGTAATTCTTGCGGGCATGGATGGTATTGGGTTGTTCCGCAACCTCAAGATGATCCGGATAACGCAATGATTGTTGATAATACCCGAGCGCTTTCTCAAGGTTGCCCTTTTCAAACTCAGCATCCCCCTGCTTGATATTGGCCTCTATCCAAAGCTGGTGGATGCCATACCTGCCTTCCCATGAATTGAAGCGTGTCTGGTTCAGATATTTCAGTGCATCCTGGTTTTTCCCGGCCATCACATAAAGTTCAACCAACTGGTACAGCGCAGGATTATAGGTGGATATCCCATCCAGATGTGATTCAAAAAGTCTGATCTGTTCCTCAATGGGCAGCTCCATCTCCCGGTTGATTGTTCCCAGCTCTGTAATGGCCTGGCCTGCAGCAGGATTTGCCCGAATGGCAGCCTCATAGGCCTCTCTTGCCTTCTGAGACTCGCCCTGTTCCTGATATGCCAGCCCCAGGTTCCTGAATGCAACTGCGTTGGACGGATCCAGGGCTACCGAACTTTCCCATTGAGCAGATGGCTTCCTCATACCGCCCGCTTTTCATCAGCAGACTCCCCATGAGATGGTGTGCCAGCGCATCATTGGGATCCTGGGACAATGCCCATTCCAGGATGGGGAAGGTTTCCAGGCGGTAGGGGAAACAGTACCTGGCATCTGCATTGGAAGCTTTTGACAGCAACAGGTTTGATTTTTCAGAATTCCCCAACAGGGCGTTGTAATAAGCCTTGTAATATAGAACCAGTGGTGAAGGGGCCGATTTTTCAGCCCTGCCTTCAGCCAGCTCAAGTACCGAAAGGGCATCTTCATAATTCCCGCAACGGGCAAAGCGGATGGCCAGGTCAATGTGGTTATCCGGATCCCCGCGGCTCAACTCCATGAATTCGGCCTCCAGCTTCCCTGTTTTTTCCTGGTCCTCTCCTGAAGAAACGGCTGCTTTCCAGAGCAATCGCTTCGAGAAAAGATCCAGGGGATCAGAAACCTGATTCTCCAGGAGTATTTCCCGGGCCTTATCAGGTTGTCCCAGTTCAATTAAAATGAGCGCTTCCACTGCATGGGCCAGTGAATAATTGCCATTGCTCCTGATGCTGTTGCGAATATGCTCCAGGGCCATGTTCATCCGGTTCCGGGAGGCTGCAAGCTGTGCCAGTTCCAGGTGGGCGGTGGCGTACCACTCCAGGCTGTAAGCAGACCGGGCAAGGCAGTTTTCAGCCTCCTGCAAATCCCCGAGGCGCATTTTCGTCAATCCCTTGTAATACCAGGCCTTGAAGTATGAGTCGTCACGCTCCAGGGAGGTATTGAAATAGTCCAGGGCCTGCTCATATAATCCGTTTTTAAGCGCCATTTCACCCATGGAGGTGTTGGAGCGGACATCGCCCGGGTCCCTCCGGATGGCCTCCCTGAAATACGCTACCGCCTTTTCCGGTTCATCATACCTGTAAAACCTGTCCCCGTAAATAAAAAGCAGATCCTGTGAGGTGACCGCAGGGGGCTCAGGGGGAACCCTATCGGCCTCCGGCAGGGGGGGCATCACAGGCTCAGGGTGACTGAAAGCCAACAGGGTATCTCCAACAGATGAAAGTACAACCATTTTCAGCTTGTAGAGGTCCGGCATTCCGGAAACCGCAACTTCTCCAAGAAACGGATTCGCAGGATCGGCATCCGTTGTTTTACGAAAAATCTGTTCCCCGTCATTATACACCACAATTTCAGCATCCTGGTTCATCCCGGTGGGTGACCATCCGAATATTGCTTTCCCTGCACGTACTTCCAAATTTAACGAGCCTTCCAGATTGGCAAAATCGAAGACTCCGATCTCCTTAACCGGGAACCAGAAATGGCTGAAAATCTTGGTTTCTCCGGGCATGATCCAGAACAGGCTGGGCTGGTTATCCGAATAGGCTCCTGCCTGCGGCTCGAAATAGGGCAGGTCCCCGTCGGTCAGAATTTTTTCCCAGATGCGTCCAGCGGGGGCAGTTCCCCAGGTCCAGAGTTTCTTTCCCCTTACGATGTGATGATCGGCCACATGAACCATTCCTGCATCCTCTTCCGGGCTGTATCCGCCGAAATAATCGGAGGTTGATTCCACTGCAAAATAACTGGATGCCCCGGGTGTATTCTTCCAGTAGCTGATATCCACACCCTTATCCACCGGCCAACGGAAGAACTCCTGTCTGTTGTGTCCGGTCATGATTTCCCCGGGAATCACAGCCTGGTATTCCGGGGTGGCCCTGACCGCACTGGTTGCCCAGTACTGGAAACTCTGTACAAAAGGGGTACAATTCTCCAGCCTGACCCGGGTTTCAACCCAGTTCCTGCCGGGATGAACTGTCGTTCCGACAGACCACCTCATCCCTTTGAGTTTTTCTATTTCACCCACCCAGGCCGTTTTTGAACCATCCTGGTTTTCAGTCAGGGTCCAGTCAGTCTCCCTGAATCCGCTCGGACGGTGACCAATGGGGAAGTTCCACTCCACACCCCCCGATATCCAGGCACCCGTCATACTGATCAATCCCGGCTTAATGACCTTCTGATCGTATAAAAACTGGTACCCGTTGGTTTTATCCTGTGCCCCGTGCAGCCTCCCCCCGAGTTCAGGAAGTACCAGGGCTTTCACATATTCATTCTCCACATAAAGGCCGTTATAGGTCCGGCTTCCTTTTTCATTGGTCAACCTGTCCAGCATCGTATAGGGATATTGGTAAGTTCCCCAATTAGGCATGATCTCAGGCTCCCTGACACCATAGGTTGGAAATGTAACTGATTCCTGGTACACACGCACCTGGGAAAACAGGGATACCGTCAAAAACGACAGGAAAACGATGGAGGCCATTTTCATTTTAATTCTCATTTTCATTGGTTTAGGTCTGATGGATGATCATTCACCTGAAAAACTTTTCTCATTTTCATTACCTGGCTACAGCTTTTCCGTAGACCTCGATCCAATCCAACCTTGAACAGGCAATGCTGCTGCCCCCTGCCATCAGGTCGGTAATCCCGATTTCATCAACTCTTGAAAGATCCGGGTTTTGAACGGGTGCTTTCTCCGTGATGGTTCCCATATCCAGGCTGTACCATTGGATATCTGCCACAACAAATTCCACGATTCGCCAGTCACTGGAACTGCAGTCGCTCAGGTCGCTGACCAGCCAGCTGCCATCTTCCAGTTTCACGATGATATGCAGACACCTGAATCCGCTCTGTTTTGCCCTCCACCGGATGATTGAAAACTCACTCAGATCAACAAATGAACCAGGATTTTTCAGGGTTAATGCCCAATTCCCCGTGCATTGTCCCGACCATACATAAAAGGGATCATCCACGGGATGGTCATGGTTGCTTTTTCTCATGCTGTCGATGGCCGCCCCGTAAAGTCCGAGTTTCAGGTCGGGATTCGCAACATGCTGCTGGGTCACCGGAATTTCCGGCGGGGTTTCCTTCCAATCTTCCCGGAAGAACAGGGAAGGACGGTACTGCCCGATGCATGCATCGGGGAGCAAAAGCAGGGTGATGCCAAGAAGGACGGCGATCAGTTTGAGGTGAGGTTTTGTTAGTATCATATCTGTATAGGTTTCATATCACTTTACCGGACTTTTCAATTTTCCCGGGCGGGGACCGTAATGGGGAAGTTCCTGACCCTCTTCATAAGCCCCGCAATCGGGGGCATCCCCTCTGAAATCATCATTTATACCGGGTATGAAAACTCCCGCATCTATGACCCTGGAACCTGCTTTCGGCCTGAGGTCCGGCACTTCCCTTTCCGGAACCGGGGGATTTGGAAAGTCTGTATTGGCAAAGGTTTCCTGAAGGGTGATTTGCTCAGTCCCGTGCAATTCCACTTCAGAAAAATCTCTTTTCCCAATCCTGGCGATGTAGGGAACCTCAAAAGTACCCACAGCGTCATAATCGAAACTGCTGTGGTTGCCGGGATCAATGACATCTGCAGCATAGGGATTCCCGGCTCCATAATCCCCCCAGTTCACACCCCCCGTAGGTCCCCCGATCGCCAGGTTGTTCCTGAAATATGCATAATCCATGGCACTGTTGCCGCCCAGTCCCGTGCCAACCTTTACAACCGTATTATGAAGCACCACATCGCCCTGGCTGAAACGTTTCAGCTTGAAGGCTGCATGTACCACGTTGTACATCACATTGCGGTAGAAATAAGTGGGTCCGCCCATTCCCGGCTGGGAACTTAAGCCCACATAACAATTGGTGATACGGTTGCGGAATATCCTGCAATTTGAAAAACAAAAATCCGCCTCTATGGCATCGTCCACTCCGCTGTAAATATCATTATTATAGATATCGATGCACGATTGATTCAACACATGCCTGTCCTCCATGGTTGAGATACAGTCCCGGAATCCGGTCACCCGGTTATAGCAAATAACGTTTCCGGGACCGGTAAACTGAATCCCCTCCCCGATATTGGCACCGTGTGCACCCATGGCCTCATTGGTCCATGGGCATACGCCGGTCACCACATTATCAGCAATATAGCAATTCTCTGCGCCGGGCAGATAGGCTACAATACCGTATACTGCATTGACATTGCACTTCCTGATCACGCAATTCCGGGCCCCGATAAACCGAATCCCTATCCCGTCTTCATTTGGATTGGAAACGGTCACTCCCTCTATAAAAACCCACTTCCGGTTGTTGAGATCGATATGCGTATATATGGCCTCTCCGCTGCTGCAACGGTAAACAACGGGTTTGTCTTCGGTACCATCGCGGGTTTGCAGCGTATCATGCTGCCCGGCCTGCAATTCGATTATTTCAGCATACTCGCCGTACTCAGGTATGGGCCTGGTTGCCGCTTCCACAAAAGCCTCAGCCGATCCCCCATCCGGATCCTCCAGATTGAGTTTTATCTCATAGCTGGTGCCCGGCAGTAAATCAAAAATAGAACCTGCTTGTCTATTGGTCCATTTAAAACCAATGTTCTTTCCGGCGGGCACCCGGCGCAAGGGCATCCCATCCTTCCAGTTTTGTGCTCCCTTCTCCCTGTAGCTTACCGAAACCACACCATTAAGATTGTCATCGCCCCGGATGTTCCATTCCACCGAAAGATTGATGAGGGTGGGAAAGGGCGTGGTTACCTCGCCCGGAATTGTGTGGTTCTGGGCAAATCCGTTTAGTCCCGCAAGTCCCATTGAAATCAAAAAAAATATCCTCATTTTTAGGGCTGTCATTGCAAAGTTATCGTAAGCTGCATGTCTGTTTTTCATGGGATATTCTATTAAAAAGAAATATATAAACTTTCATTTAGTTTCTATAAACAAATATAAATTTTATTTTTACTTTTTGTTGAACAATGATCCAATATTAGATGAAAAGATGGTTCTAAAGAAAAGTCAGATTCTTCTGGCAGCAATGCTCATGACAGGTTGCCTGAACAGGCCGGCAGAAACACCTGTCTTTCTTAAAAGTGCCGGTCAGGATCAGTGGAGGGTCATCGGCCCGGGTGGCGGAGGGGGTGTAATGAAACCAACCATCAGTCCGTTCGATGAGCAGATCGTTCTGACACACTGCGACATGACAGCAGCCTACCTGTCGCAGGATGGTGGTGAAAACTGGAAAATGAAGAATCTGTGGACCGTGCCGGAGGATTTTGAGTTTGATCCGGCAGATCCGTCCACCATTTATGTGGCTACCAGGGGTTATCGTCACAGTGAGGACAGGGGTTCCGGGTTAAGTATACTCTATAAGTCGGTAAACAGGGGAGAGAGCTGGAGAATCGTTTATCCTGATATCGATAAGGCAAAGGATATGGACCGGCTTCAAAACCATGATTTGCTTCCCTCGGAGATCATTGAAGGCGCCCTGGATGGCACGATTGATAAAGTCTCAATTGATCCCGCCGACAACCGGAAAATCTACCTGGGCCTTGCTCCTTTAAAGTTTTACATTGGGGCAGATGATCAGAATGTTGTGGATTCCGCCATGCTGGTCCTCTCTGAAAACGGGGGTCAGGATTGGAAACTGGTGGCAAAGCTCCCCGGTAAAAATGTGAAAGCAATCTTCCCCTGCAGCGGATATGGCAGTCCGGATGAGGTCCTTATTTTCACTGAAATCGCCTCTATCCGGTTGAACGAAAATTCGGGGAAAATCACCCCTCTGCCCATCCCTGTGGAACGCATCATTGCCGTTGAAGGAGGCCTGGAAGGAGAAGACGCATTGATTTACATCCAGTCAAAGTATGAGCATGAAAAGGAAAATACAAAAGGCGGAATGTACCTCAGCAGGGACCTGGGTAAAAGCTGGACAAGCATCAATAACGGGATTTTCAAGGATGTTCCTGAAGGCATGGTTCCCTATTTCAGGCAGGGCCTGGCCGTGTGTGAATCACAGGCGGGAGTGGCCTATATTTCGACCATCAATCCGACCCGGGATGCAGAAGGCTTAACCGCGGTTTATTGCATATTTAAAACGGTAGACGGAGGGGCTGAATGGAACCCGGTTTTCCTTTCCTCAACTCCCGGCGGGTATATCACCGAAAACTTTGAAGGTTCCTGGATGGAGGAAAAATTTGATCCGGGCTGGGGAGGAAGCCCCATCGATTTAGGAGTTGCCCCCAATAATCCCGACATCTGTTATGCAGGGGATAATGGCCGTGGTTACAAAACGACGGATGGCGGAAAAACCTGGAAACAGGTATACAGCCACAATCGTCCGGATGGTTCATTCGCCAGCGGAGGACTGGATGTAACCACCTGTTACGGCGTTCATGCAGACCCATTCGATAAGCAGCACTATTTCATCTGCTATACAGATATCGGTCTTTTCCACTCCTTTAACGGGGGTGACAGCTGGTTCCAGTCCATCACAAATATCCCGAGGCCCTGGCAAAACACATGCTATGACCTCACTTTTGATCCCTCAGTAAAGGGTAAGGTCTGGTCGGTATGGGCCAATGCCCACGACCTGCCCAGAACCAAAATGTTTGGAGGAAGAGGCTTTGATCATTTTGAAGGCGGGGTTGCGGTATCTGAAGACGGGGGACTCAACTGGACGGTAAGCAACAAGGGCTTGCCGGAAAATGCAATTTGTACGAATATCCTGCTGGATGCCCAATCACCCGTTCACTCCCGGACCCTGTATGTAGCGGTCTTTGACCAGGGCGTATATAAATCGGTGGATGGAGGAGAAAACTGGAAATTAGCCAACCAGGGACTGGGCGATAATCTCTTTGCCTGGCAGATTCTGCAAAATCCCGATGGCCGGCTGTTCCTGCTTAGCGCTAGGGGTAGTCGCACGGAAGAAAAAGTGGATGGAGTCATTTATTACAGCGATGACAATGCCGGAACATGGAACAAGCTTCAGTTACCCGAGGATGTGAACGGACCGCACGACCTGCTCATTGACCCCGGACAACCCGAAATCATGTATGTATGCTGCTGGCCCCGGAGTGACAGTGGCAGTGATACCAATGGCGGGGTGATCAAAACCGAAGACGGCGGAAAGAGCTGGAGGAATGTTTTTGATGAGAGGGTCCGGGTCAATTCTGCAGGGATGGATCCGGAGAGGCCGGAGACCATTTTTATCAATACTTTTCAGAATGCGGCATACCGGAGTGACGATTCGGGGGAATCATGGTACAGGCTGGAAGGATACCGATTTAAATGGGGACAGAAAGCGATACCCGATGTAAATCATCCCGGGATGTTATTCCTCTCGACCTATGGCGGTAGTGTTTTTTATGGCCCGGCAGAAGGGACTCAAGAGGAAAATGACGATATTGAAAACATGCCGCAGGGTTGGTGGTAAGCCCTAAAATAAAAAACAGATGCTTCGAAGAATCAAGAACATTTTCAAATCGTTAGGTCCCGGTTTTATTATCGCTTCGGTTGTGCTGGGCCCCGGAAGTATTACCGTAGCCTCGAGAATCGGATCGGAATACGGGTATGCTTTCCTATGGGTCATTGTCCTGGCCGTAGTTTTCATGATTACCTACACCTCCATGGGAACCCGCTTTGGCGTTATGAACAGCAAATCCTTCCTTCAGTCCATCGCAGACCATTATGGCAGGTGGTTTGCCGTTATCATCGGAATTTCGGCTTTTCTCTCCACATCCAGCTTCCAGTTTGGTAATAACCTGGGGATAGGAATTGGCATGGAGGGGATCACGGGGGTTAATGAAAGGATATGGCCCGTCATCTTTACTCCGCTTGGAATCATCCTTATTTTCTGGGCGAAAAACCTCTATAAGGTTCTTGAAAACCTGATGAAGATCCTGGTGATGATCATGATTGCTGCTTTTTTTATCAATTTGGTTCTCACAAGGCCGGAAATTACCCAGCTGGCCCGGGGTTTTGTTCCTTCCAGGATTTCACCCGACAGCCTGAATATTCTTGCTGCCATGATGGCCACCTCCTTTGCTTTGGCGGCCGCACTTTATCAATCCTATTTAGCCCAGGATAAAGGCTGGAAAATAGAGAATTTGAAAAGCAGTCTCAAGGATACCTATGCAGGGATCCTGATGCTGGGCCTGATCACTGCCACCTTGCTCATCACCTCTGCAGCAGCTTTGCATCCCAGGGGTATCGTTGTAAACTCGGCGGCCGATATGGCCCTTCAGATGGAAGCCTTGTTCGGGGGTTCAGCCAAGGTTATTTTCAGCGTGGGACTTTGTGCAGCAGCGTTTTCCTCCTTGATGGTGAACTCGGTGATTGGAGGGGGACTGCTGGCAGACGGATTGGGTCTGGGTCGTTCCATGAACGACCGGAGTACAAAAATATTTATCACGGCCATCTTACTGATCGGGATGGTTGTGGCCGTTTTCTTCAGGGGAAATGTGATTTATGCACTCATTATGGCACAGGCCTCCTCCATGCTGGCTGTTCCGCTTATTGCCGTGGGACTGTTCCTGATGCTGAACAATAAGAAAGTAATGGGGAAATACAAAAACAACCTGCTGCAAAATATCATCGCAGTGGCAGGTTTTATTGTCATTATCCTGATGGTCTATTTCATGTACCAAAATATGGTAACCTCTATCCGAAACACCTAAAAATTCTGATTTGACTCAAATCGACGTGATATCACTTACGCGGGAACTGATCTCCCATGACACCATTAATCCCCCTGGAAATGAGGCGGTTTTGGCTGATAAGCTTGGGAAGCTTCTCAAAGACCACGGGTTTACAGTAACCTTGCCAGGGTATGACAGGAACCGGCTGCATCTTGTGGCAGAAAAGGGCCTTTCCGCTTCTGTTCCACCGCTGGTGCTTTCGGGTCACCTGGATACAGTTCCCCTGGGAGAAAAACCCTGGAAGAGGGATCCTTTTTCGGGAATTACCGAGGGAGATAAAATCTTCGGCCGGGGTTCCAGCGATATGAAAAGCGGGGTGGCTGCCATGACCGCTGCAGCCATTGAAGCTACCTCTGCATCTGCACCGGAAGGAGGCGTCAGGCTTATTTTTTCAGCCGGAGAAGAACTTGGTTGCCAGGGTGTCCGTCAACTTACCGATACCTATAAAGGATTGGGGAATGCAGGCGCGATCATTGTTGGCGAACCCACGGCCAACATCCCTGCCATCGGAACCAAGGGAGCCCTCTATTTAAATGCGGTGGCTAAAGGAAAAACGGCCCACTCCTCCATGCCCGAACTGGGAGTCAATGCCATCTATAAAGCGGCAAGATCTGTTTCCAGGATCGAAGCATTCCGTTTTCATTCAGCCAGTGACCCCCTGCTGGGGCTTCCGACCATCAATGTCGGGAAGATTCAAGGTGGACTGAATTTAAACTCCGTGCCCGACCATGCCGAGTTTACCATCGATATCCGCTCCACCACCATGATCAGCCATCCTTCCATTCTGCAAAGGCTTATCTATGAACTTGGAGATGATATTGCGCTGGAAACCCTTGTGGATCTTAATCCGGTCAGCACCCTGGAGTCAGATCCCTTCGTACAGCTGGTATATGATGTTTGCGGGGTAGACAGGCTGGAAGAGTCGTGGCCAAGATCATTGCCCTATGTCACCGACGGATCTGTATTACAGCCCTTTTACGGAGGTGTACCCACCATTATACTCGGGCCCGGAGAACCTGGTATGGCCCATCAGACCGATGAATATTGCTTCATCGGGAATATCATTCAATCTGTATCTATCTATAAAAACATCATCTTAAATAAGGAGAAACTAAAATGAATCATTATCCGGATAAAATAACCGACAAAGCCCAGCTTGAAGATCTGCTATCCCTGCCCACCCAGGCGGCGGTCAAAATGTTTTCAGAAATTGAAGGCGACATCATGTTCCTTGGAATCGGTGGTAAAATCGGACCTACCCTGGCAAGGATGGCAAAAAGGGCATGTGACCAGGCAGGTGTTAAGAAAAAGATCTATGGAGTATCACTGTTCGAATCGGATCAGCATCGCAAACAGATCGGGGATATGGGAATTGAGACCATTCATGGCGATCTGCTGGACACTGCCTTCATTAAAAGCCTGCCAAAAACAGGGAATGTGTTTTTCCTGGCAGGGATGAAGTTTGGCTCAGAGGAAAACATATCCCTGACCTGGGCCGTGAACTCTTATCTGCCGGCGCTGGTTGCCGACCATTTTAAAGATTCCAGAATCGTCGCCTTTTCAACCGGATGTGTCTATCCACTGGTTGCGGTGGAATCAGGCGGATCCCTGGAAACCGATCCGCCTGTACCGGTCGGAGAGTACGCACAGTCCTGCCTGGGAAGGGAGCGGATGTTTGAATATGGAAGTAAAAAATATCAGACAAAGGTTTGCCTGATCCGCCTGAACTATGCTGTCGAATTGCGTTATGGGGTATTGGTTGATATTGCGACCAAAGTGAAAAACCGGGAACCCATTGACCTCTCCATGGGATACTTCAATGTGATCTGGCAGGGTGATGTGAACGATGTGGTGCTCAGGTCACTGGAATTATGTGATACGCCCGCAAAAATCCTGAACATCACAGGGGAGGAAATATTATCCGTCCAGGAGGTTGCCCTTGAGTTTGGAAAATTATTCAATGTGACACCCGGATTTGTTCATGAAGAAGCGAAAACTGCCCTGCTCAACAACGCTGAACAGGCCTTTCAGTTGTTTGGCCGTCCGAAGGTATCCACCGGGCAGATCATCAGGTGGATCGCCGGCTGGATCGGTGAGGGACGGGAAACCCTGGGTAAACCCACCCACTATGAAGTAAGAGACGGCAAATATTAAAATCTATCTGAAAATGAATATGAATGAATTACCGGAAGAAATCCTGAAATCCCTTCACCGGGGAGTCGTGATACCGGCCCTGCCCCTTGCCCTGGATCAAAACCGGAAGCTGGATGAGAGAAGGCAGCGGGCACTCATGAGGTACTACCTGGATGCAGGTGCCGGCGGAGTAGCCGTTGCGGTCCATACTACCCAATTTGAAATCCGTCATCCGGAGATAAAACTCTATGAACCGGTTTTAGGAATTGCCAGGGAAGAGTTCGATCGCTTTGTAGCGCAAACCGGCAAGCCTGTGATCAGGATTGCCGGGATCATCGGAAAAACAGACCAGGCCTCAAAGGAAGCCCGGCTGGCACTCTCGCACGGTTACCATGCCGGGTTGCTGAGCCTTGCCGCTTTCCCGGATGCTTCAAATGAGACCATCCTGGACCATTGCAGGACCCTTGCAGGGATCATTCCCCTCGTTGGATTTTACCTTCAGCCCGCAGTGGGCGGGCGGGTACTGGATGTGAATTTCTGGAGGGAATTTGCAAAAATTGAATCTGTGATCGCCATCAAAATGGCACCGTTTAACCGCTACCAGACCCTGGACGTGGTAAGGGGTGTGATTGAATCGGGACGTTCGGACGAAATTGCTCTGTACACCGGAAATGATGACAATATCCTGGTTGACCTGCTTACCGAATTCGAATTCAGGTCGGGTAGCGAGATTATCAAAAAGCGGATTGTGGGAGGACTGCTGGGTCACTGGGCCGTATGGACCCGTTCGGCCGTTACGCTGCTGGAGCGCATTCACAGCGGAAGCCTTGAAGGGAATACACAACAACAGTTAAACCTGGGAATGCAAATTACTGACAGCAATGCCGCGTTTTTTGATGCGGCCCACCAGTTTAAGGGATGCATCGTAGGCCTTCATGAAGTACTGCGGCGCCAGGGCTTGCTGGAAGGTCTCTGGACCCTGAACGAGAACGAGCTGCTGACCCCGGGGCAGAAAAAGGAGATTGACCGGGTGTACCAGGCATATCCCGGTCTGAATGATGATGACTTTGTAACTGAAAATCTTCACAGGTGGATCTCCTGAAAAATATCAGTTCCGGACCGGATCATCCGGTTGAACTCAGGAAAATGGAGCTTTCCGATATGAAAAGCCTGATGCGGATGAAGGATGCCGAAGGTTGGAACCAGACCGAAAAAGACTGGGAATTTCTCATTCATTATCCCGAAAGTGTAAACCTTGTGGCAGTTCAGGATGACAGGATCATCGGAACGGTTACCGCTATCAATTATGCCCACGCTGTGGCATGGATTGGCATGATGCTGGTTGACAAAGATTTCAGGGGCCGGGGAATCAGCAAACTTTTGCTCAGTGAAACCATTCGCAAACTGGCTCTGTGTGAATCCGTCAAACTGGATGCAACACCTGCAGGAAGGCCGGTCTACCTGAAGCTGGGGTTCCAGGATGAATATACCCTGCACAGGATGACTCATCCTTCTGTTTCAAAAATCTCACCGGGAGGGATTTATTGAAGCAGTTCAGGTAATGCCCGGGGATCTGCCTGATTTAGGCGAATTTGACAGGAGAGTATTTGGGGCCGACCGGACCCAGCTGATTCATCATCTGTATAAAAACCAGCCCGAATTAGCCTGGCTCATCAGGGAAAACAACCAGGTGGTTGGCTTTTGCCTTGGACGAAGGGGGGTGAAATTCACCCAGATCGGTCCGGTTTACGGATCATCTGAAAAGGTTGCAAAATCGCTGATCCGCGCTGCCATCAACACCATTGCAGGAAAATCGGTGGTTGTAGATATCCATGCAACCCGGACAGGTATGATCCGGTGGCTTGAAGGGTATGGTTTTACTTCACAGCGATCCTTCGACAGGATGTATCTTTACAACAATCCACACCCCGGTTTCATTGAATACCAGTACCTGATTTGCGGTCCTGAGCTGGGGTGAGCTGAGGTCAATTATTTTGGAGATGTCGGGAATAAAAAATACCTTCCAAAAATTAACTATTTAAATGAACTCTTCACGGGGCTACGTACAGAGCAGACTGAGGAAAGGAGATATTAAAGCATTCGAAATGCTTTATAATGAACAGTATAAGTCCTTGTGTTATTACGCCCAAAGGTTCGTTTTTGATCAGGATACTTCAAGAGAGATTGTTCAATTTGTTTTCGTTCGCATCTGGGAGAAAAGGGACTCCCTGTCTGTGGACATTTCATTAAAAACCTATTTATATGCCGCTGTTCGCAATAAGTGTTTAGATTATTTGAAGCATCTGAAAATTGAAAATGAATTTGAAAAAATGCGGATGAAGGAATTCCAGGAATCCGGTAATATATTGAGCAAAACAATTGATGATCCTTTGGACGGATTGGTTACTGAAGAGTTGGAGAATGCCATTCGGGAAGCTATCGAAAGTCTGCCTGATAAATGCAAAGCGATATTCGAACTAAGCAGATATGATGGTCTGAAGTACAGCCAGATTGCTGAAGAACTGAACATCTCTGTTAAAACAGTAGAAACACAAATATCGAGAGCCATTAAAACATTGAGAGAAAAGCTTTCCGGCTTTCTGGTTCCGTAAAAATAATGAAATCCATATAAGGGTAAATAAGGAATCAATCGTAATATAAGAGGATATAATATAGGTTTGGTTATATAGTTAGTTTGGGTTAAAAGTAACCTGGTAGTGCCAGGTTACTTTTATTATAAAGAATTAAAAATGGATTATTGCAATACTCCTCCTTTGTCTATTTTCTCTTTGTGTTTGCAGTTTTTAAGTTATGATGATTTGGGTGAAGTTATTGCAGATTTAGGATTCGATGGGGCAGAATTAATTGTAGCCAAAGGAAGACATGTACTTCCGGAGAATGTAAAAATTGATTTGCCAAAGGCAGTTAAAGCAATGCGAAAAGCAGGAATTGATGTTCCCATGATTGTTACGGAAATCAACGATGCTGACCATCATCTAACCAATGATATTTTAGGAACCGCAGCTGACCAGGGTATAAAATATTATCGGATGGGGAAGTATTACTACAATGATAAATTATCTGTTTTTGAAAATCTTGATAACTATAAACAAAAGCTGAAAAAGCTTGAGATATTAAATCGAAAATATGTTATCAAGGGTGGTTACCAGAATCATTCCGGCCCCTGGGGAATGGTAGGCGGTGCTGTTTGGGATTTACATTTTATGCTAAAAGATATTGATCCTGAATACATTGGGATACAATACGATATTATGCATGCAACTGCAGAGGGGGGCTATACCTGGGCAATAGCTTTTAAACAAATTGCCCCCTGGATCAATAGTCTGGCTATAAAAGATTTTGTATGGGAAAAGGGAGAGAAAAGATGGCAACCAAAATATGTCCCATTGGGAGAAGGCATGGTAGATTTTAAAAAATACTTCACGGAACTTGGACCAATACTGTACTCCGTACCAATAACGATACATTGTGAATATGACCTGGGCGGTTCTGAGATTGGAAATACAAATCCATCCATGCCACCAAAAAAAATATATAAGCATCTGGTACGAGATCTTCATTTTTTCAGACAAGAATTCTATGGAAGGCAGGAAATCAAGTAAAATAAACCGAAGGGACATTTTGAAGGCTTTGGCAACACTGCCTGTGCTAGGCTTTTTTGCCAACAGGGTCCATGTGAAATTCGTAAATGATCTGAATAAACCTGATTTAAGCAGATTAAATCTGGGTATAGCAGATTCTTCTATTCAGATACCGGCAACCAGATATTCCTCCAAAGGAGAAAGATTACGTCTCGGCATTGTAGGAAATGGATTTCGTGGTCCCCAGGTATTAAGGGCCCTGGGATATGCTGAAAAAGAGTGGGCAGAAGAAAAAATCGAAAATGGGATTCCAAATTCAAGGCTCAGGAGTATCCTAAATCAGGATGATTTTAATGTAATCATAACAGGAGTCTGCGATACTTATGCACCCCGTGCTGAAGAAGCAGCAGATATTGCATCAAGCCCATTTCGTTCGGGAGGGGCAAAACAATCGGAAAGGCCTGAAATTTATCCTACCTACAGAGAAATGCTGGCCGATGATAACCTTGATGCCATTGTTATCATGACTCCCGACCATTGGCATTCTAAAATGGCAATTGATGCCGCACTTGCAGGGAAACATGTGTATCTCGAAAAGCCGATGTGTCAGACTGCTGAGGAAGCCAAAGCATTAAGAGATGTGATCAGGGAGACAGGGGTAATTTTACAGGTCGGTCATCAAAACAGGCAGCAGGCCAGTTATATTATGGCCGAAGAAATTATTGATAAAGGGATTCTCGGGACGGTATCATCGATAGAAACCTATTCAAACCTGAACAGTGATAATGGAGCGTGGAACAGAGAAATTCCGGAACATGCAAATGCCTCCAACCTGAATTGGCAAGAGTTTCTGGGTGGCAAACCATGGCGTGAACTTGACTTGGACAGGTATTTTAACTGGCAAAAATGGTTTGAATTCGGTACAGGCCCTGCAGGTAACCAGTTTACCCATTCCTATGATTGTGTAAACCAGATCTTCAAATTAGGTATTCCAAAACGAGTATTTGCCGCAGGAGGAAATTACTTTTTTAAAGATCCTCGCGATATCCCTGATGTACTTAACGTTGTTTTTGAATACCCGGACAGAGGATTATCGCTCACTTATGATTGTTCCTTATTATGCAGCAGGAAGAGAAATATAACCTTTCTTGGGAAAGATGCATCCATGGAAGTTGACGTCGGGGTTGTTGTATTCCCCGATGCTGCATCGGAAAAATATAAGGAATACGGTCTCAAACCAGATGCCCCTTTATTCACCTACAATCCTAAATCGAATGCCATTGATGCGGTAACTTCTGCAACGGAAAAGTATTATCACGACCGGGGGTTTGGCTATACCTATTATGATGGTAAACCAATTGACGGTACATATTTACATGCAAAAGAGTGGTTGCATTGTATTCGAAACGGAATTCAGCCAAGTTGCAATGCTGAAAGAGGATTTGAAGAGACCACTACATTCTATATGTCAAACCTGGCTTATCTTGAAAAAAGAGTAGTTGAATGGGATGCCGAAAATGAAAAGATACTATAGAAAATTGAAAGATGGAAAAATTTGAAAACAGTACAACAGCATTCGCCAGGTTTTTTGTAATTCCTGCCATCATCTTATTTGGCAATATACTGTCCGCACAACAAACAGCGGATTTTTTCAAGTGGCCGGAGGGTAAGAAAATGGCAATCAGTCTCACTTTTGATGATGCACGGCTTTCACAAATTGATAAAGGAATTCCCCTGCTCGATAAATATGATGTGAAAGGAACATTTTATGTTTCACCAAACAGTTTACTGGAGCGAATCAATGAATGGAAAGTTGCCATTGACAATGGACACGAAATTGGCAACCATTCAATGGTTCACCCATGTACGGGGAACTTCCATTTTTCGAAAAACAATGCCCTGGAAGATTTTTCCCTGCCCATGATGGAAAAAGAACTGAGAACTGCCAATGATTTTATAAAAGAAGCCCTGGGGATTGAACCGGTTTCTTTTGCATACCCGTGCGGGCAAAAGTATGTTGGCAGGGGGGTGAATGTTAAAAGCTATGTTCCTGTAGTATCCGCCCTTTTCGAAACAGGAAGAGGATGGATGGACGAAGCGCCCAATGACCCGGCCTTTTTTGACATGGCCCAGCTCGCGGGAATAGAATTGGATGGTAAATCTTTCAGTGATGTGAAGAAGATCATTGAATCTGCAAAAAGCAAAGGCCAATGGTTGGTTTTTGTTGGACATGAGATGAATCTGGAGGGCAGACAGACCTCATTATTGTCTACCATTGATTCATTATGCATGTATGCTACTGATGCATCCAATGGCATTTGGATTGATCAAATTCATACGGTTGCATCCTATATAAAAACAGAAAGGGGAGAACTCCCTTTTGCCACTGCTCCCATTTATAAAAATCCAACCTTCACAATTGAAAAAAGAGTTAAGGATCTGCTTTCCAGAATGACCCTGGAGGAAAAAATAGGACAAATGAATATGCCCTGTGTTTATGGCTCATTTCTTGGGGAGGATATAGAGGAAAAGTCTGCAGGCTGCAAAAAACTTGCTTCGGGGGATTTTATGGAGGGGATTGGGCCCATAGGAGGATTTTTTACACTCGCAGATAATATTTTACCAGAAGGGCCCGGGCAGCAGGCCAACTATTTTAACGAACTCCAGGAGCTGGCTATGATGCAGACACGCCTGGGAATCCCTCTTCTCCAAACAGAAGAAGGGACACATGGGTTGATGTGTTCAGGTGGCACAATCTTCCCTGAAGGTCCCTCCATCGGAAGTACATGGAATATGGATCTGGTGAGGAATATTTATACAATTGTTGCGAAAGAAGCAAGGTCGGTTGGTATCCATCAGCTGTATACCCTTGTCATTGAACCTAACAGAGATCCCAGAATGGGCAGGAATGAAGAAGGGTACAGTGAAGATCCATATTTATGTTCCCGTTTG